>NZ_CANLOZ010000001.1 GCF_947492965.1 uncultured Aquimarina sp.
CCTTGTCATAGGTTACTTTTGTTTCCTTTCTCTTTCATAAATATCTAAAAAACAAATCTAAAGGAGCTTGTCGAAGTGAAATTGAAAACTAAGTTTTTATAGGTCTGCGACAAGCTCAGACTGACAACAAGAATACTTAATTTAATAACATTACCCTTGGTTTGGCAATGAAAAAAAGAAAAACAGTTTTAAAGAATAATCGTTTATTAATGCATAAACACACGTTTCTAAAAACTCATTCTAAATGTAACATTAGGCGTAATGCCCAAAGACTGTTGGCGTATGATATCTAACTCTGCATCGCCATCTGCATTTTCATCTAATTGGTAATTGATCGCAATAGGTACTTGTCTGTTATAAAGATTTAATACTGAGATTCCAATCTGTCCTTTCCAATCTTTATTTTTTATAATATCAAAATGATAGGTCAGTGAAGCATCCAATCGATGATAATTTGGTAAATTTAATGCATTGGGAGTGCCAAATTCGATTTCTTCATCTACCAGATCAGCATCGGTAAAAGGAGCGCCAGACCTCCATAGCCAACCCAAAGAAAACTCCCAATCATCTATTTCTAAGGTATTCGAAATCCTAAAATTATGGGTGATATCATTATTGCCAGGAAAAGAAGCTTCCTGAAATTCTGGAAATGTATATTCGATGTTGTTAAACGTATATCCAATCCAGGTTCTAAAATTTTTAAATCTTCTTTTTACTAAAACATCGACACCTACCACATCACTTTTTCCAGTAGATAAATCATTATTAATATTGTTAAATCCATTGGTAAGAGAGGTGAGACCATCAATATTTTTATAATAACCATCGATTTCGACGTTCCAATTGTTTTTAGAGAATAAGAACCCTCCAGAGAATTGTAAACTTTCTAAAACAGGTATTTCATCATTATCAGAATGAATCCATAGGTTATTTTCTAATCGTAGTTGGGTATCTTCAAACTCTACTAATTGGCTGATAGGTTGATATCGCAGTTCTCCAGTAGCTTTGATGCGTAAAGAATTCGTGATCGGATATTCTATATTAATACGCGGTTCTACATAGAATTGATCCACCACCGAATAATGCGAAGCACGAAATCCAAGGTTCACAGAACCTTTATGATCAGTAGTATATTTATAATTGCTGTAGAGCGTGTTCGCGCTATTTTTTATAAGGTCTGTTTCATTAATAGGAGTTTCAAAGGTTCCTTCTCTGGTGACCGTATAAGACACTTCGTTATTAGAAAACTGATATCCCAATGCTAGCAAGTGTCTGTTGTTAAATTTGTATTGCAGATCCACATCAAAACCGATATCTCCTACCGTATTTTTTCGGATGGATTGTTCTTCGATAACCGTTTCTTGGGTTTCTGTAAAGTTATAATCAGAATCATACTTAGAATAATACCCTTGGATATTCGCCTCAATGTTTTTAAAACTGGTATGGATCCAAGAAAAACTGACGCCTTCATTTTGGATCGTAAGATTATCACGCAGTTGATCTTCTTCATTATTGATCTCAAAAGCGAGATCGTTTTTGGTATAAATTCCACTTACGCTAAGGTTATTATGCTCGGTTATATCTGCAATGAGCTTTACACTAGTATCATAGAAAAAGAAATTGTTGTCCGAAACTTCTTCCTCGATTTCATCTTCTTCTTCTGCATCAATGGGATTTAAAGCTTCGGTGATTTTCGTATTCTGAAACACTTTCTGGAAATAAGCGGAATAGGTAGGTGTTTCGAGATAATCGGTATACGCTCTTCTTCCAGAAACAATGACTCCTATTTTTTTTCCGATAGGAGCTTTTAGAAATAGATCTGCATGCGTACCATTAATACCAAGACCGCCTTCTAGCTTTTCAGGAATTTTGTGATCACTAGAAATGTCGATTACACCAGAAACTCTGTCTCCATATTTAGGATCAGCGCCACCTTTAAATATTTTTGCATCTGATACCACATAGGGATTAAAAGCAGAAATTAACCCAAACAAATGTCCGGTATTATACATTTTTATATGATCCCAAAGGATTAAATTTTGATCAGGAGAACCTCCTCTAATCTGAATTCCGGTAGCAGTTTCATCCGGACTGTTGATGCCAGGAATGGATTGTATACTCTGAAAAACATCGGGCTCGATTTGTCCGGGTAAGATTCCCAACTCCTCATTGGTGATGATAAGGGATCCATCGATATTTTTTCCCAGTCCTTTGGTAATGTACTCTATGATAAGTACCTCGTCTAATGTGGTACTTTCTTTGATCAACTGAATGCGTTGGCAATCTGATTTTTTAAAAGCAGTGACAGGAATGGCTTTTTCGCTATATCCCACATACTGAATGGAGATGGTAGCGGTTTTATTAATTTTTTCGAATATGAAAAAACCATTTTCATCGGAGATCACACCTTCATTAGATTCGTTTATCACAATGGTGGCATAGGATAAAGGACTGTTGGTTTCACCATCATATAGATATCCACAAATGGTTGTTTTGGTATCTGGCGTACTCACCGTAATTTGTCTTTCCGAAATCTTATTATACGAAAGTTTCGTTAGGGATTGTAGCGTAATCAGTATCTCATCAATAGGAGTATCATTGATCCTAATAGAAACGGATTTGCCTTGTATAATATCGTTGCTGTAAGAGAAAATCAGTCCGTAAGATTCAGAAATATCGGTAAGTACTTCTTGCAATGGAGCATTTTTATACTCCTTTACAATTTGCGCTTGTGCTGAGTAGGTTACTAGTAAAAGGAATACAATAGTTTTCTTCACGCTTGTTGTGTTAAATAACAGTGGGAGTTTTTATTTATTAGACAGTTTTACCTCTTTTCCGTTTACGATATATTCAATATTCATAGGAACCAGTACAGATTCTAAAGCAAGGTTAACATCGTTATGTACAAAGCCTCCAGAAAACAATTTATGTTCATCTATAGAGGTTCTCACAAAAGTTACATTGT
The DNA here is from genome assembly GCF_947492965.1 of uncultured Aquimarina sp. Lineage (GTDB taxonomy): Bacteria > Bacteroidota > Bacteroidia > Flavobacteriales > Flavobacteriaceae > Aquimarina. The sequence goes on from NZ_CANLOZ010000001.1 coordinate 2,966, forward strand.
ATTGTCGTTCTAGCTCGTCTAACACTTCTTTTAGTGGAATACTCTTAAATAAACTTTCTCCTTGTTTCCATAGTGGTTGGGTCTCCGAAATTTTTACTTTATTTAGGGTGTTATCCTTTAAAAGAACAGACTCTCCTTGCGTAATGATTTCTTGTACATCTGCAATGGTTTGTACCTTTACTTTTCCTTCATAGCAGGCCACTTCAAAAATGTGATCTCTAGACTTTACATTAAAAATAGTTCCTAATACTTCGACTTCTCCAGCGGTAGTTGCTACCGTAAAGGTTTCTCCTTTTTTTACAGTAAACAATCCTTCACCTTTTAAATCTATTTCTCGGTTTTGAGACCAAAAGAAACGATTGTACGATAGCGATGATCCCGCATTTAGATCTGCTTTGCTACCATCTGGGAATGTGATGGCAAGTTGTTCTCCATTGGCTGCTTCATGGGTAACTTTATTAAAAAACAATCCTATCACCAGCAGTATAGATGCTGCAGCAGAAATGGTGTAAAGAATAGGTTTTAATGGAATAACCTTCTTCTTTTTTTGGTGTTGTAATTTTTCTAAGGTTACCGAAAGAGAGGTTTCTTCATCAAAAGGAGGCGCATGAAAATACTCCAGCCCTTTTACAATTTTCTCATAATCTTCAAGCTCTTCAGATGTAGAAAATTGTGCTAGCTCATCATTGGTTAAATCATTGTTTAACCATTTTGCTAAATATGGATCTTTATCCTCTTCCATGTAGTGTAGTTATGTTTCGAATACTCAGATGTTTTACTATATCATTCAGGTTTAATATCCGTATAACCGGCGTTTTGCAAAATACCCTACCTTGCTTAAATATTTTTTATAATCTTTCTTAGTTTTTTAAGGGCATTATGCATTCTTTTTTCTACTGATTTCACCGAAATACCTAGCATTTCGGCGATTTCGTTATATGTTTTTTTATCGATTCTATTAAGTAAAAATACTTCGCGTTGTGCTTCAGAAAGATCACCAATGGCATTTTGAAGCTTTATCATAAACTCCTTTTCTTCTAGAATAAAATCAGGAGATTCATGGTTTCTGTCGCGATGTGAAAGTTTGGAGTAGGCTAATCTTACTTTTTGATGTTCTACCTGATTTAAAAATAAATTGGTGGATACCTTATATAAAAAAGCTCTGGCTTTTTCCAGGATTACCTTTTTACAATTATTCCATAAACGAATAAAAGATTCTTGCATGATATCTTCTGCCTGGTCAGGATCTCCACATTTATAATAGATATGATTTCTGATGGTTCTGGAGTGCGTTTTGAACAATTCGTTAAACACGTCTTGTTCACAAACAGATTTGGAGGATACACTCATATGTGAATTTTTTTCGGTCCAGGGTAGGGTATTTTTTTTCTGCCCGGTTATACAGCCAAAAATAACTTATTATGAATTCCAAAACAAATCTTAGAACTGTGGTACTCCTAATTACAGTTATCGCCTTAACCTCTATTGCTTTTAAATTAAAACCCATCATATCTAGCTATGATGATTTTAATCCAGACAAAGTTTATAAAGTAAATTACAATTATTTTTTTAAGTCTGGAAATAAAAACACCTATGTAAAAGCATTTGTTCCGAAGAATAATTCGAGACAAAGAATTTCGGTAGGAAGCATCTATTTAGATAGTACGCTACACTTTAGTAAAAAGGAAGAACAGCATGAAAATCTAAGAGCTGTTTGGAGTACTGATAGTAAGGATTCATACCATAATGTGAATTATGAATTTATTTTTGAAGGAAAGGATAAAAGCTATATCATTCCCAAGAATTTTCTGAAAACTGCTGGTGGATATGAGTTGTTTTTACAACCTACAGAAAATATTCAATCGGATCATGATATGATCACTGATTTAGCAAAACAACTGGTACAAAATGCTAGTACTGATAAGGAAATAGTTAGTACTGTTTTTGAATATGTTTCTAGCATTCCTTCAGCACCAATTATTACCCTTACGGATGCGCTTACTACGATTAAACAGAATAGAGCTTCCTGTAATGGAAAAAGTAGGTTATTTGTTGCCTTATTACGGAATTTAGGATATCCAGCTCGAATTAAAGGAGGAATTATAGCTGAGAATACAACAAAAAGAACATCCCACGTATGGGCAGAAGTACTTATCAATGAAAATTGGATTCCATTTGATACGCTCAACAATCATTTCGCATATCTACCCTCTAATTATTTAGAAATATATCAGGGAGATGAGTTTTTAATCACACATACATCTGGAATTCAGTTTGATTATACCTATCAGATCGAAGAAATGAATCATATCGCTTTTTTGAAGATGAACTCTGAAGAAATTTCAAAGCTGTCTGGTATTTCTCTTTGGAGTATGGTTGAATCCGGAATTATCTCGAAATCTTCCTTACATCTATTATTACTATTGCCATTAGGAGGATTACTAGTGGCATTTTTAAGAAATGTTGTGGGAATAAAAACCTTTGGGATTTTTCTTCCTGTTTTAATTGCATTTTCTTTATTGCATACCGGTTTTTTTACAGGAATTATCCTGTTTGTTGGATTGATTCTATTGGTTGGTTTGATCTCGTATCCATTTGATAATATTGGACTATTGTACACACCAAAATTAGTAGTCTCGCTCACCATTATGGTGGGTTTAATGATTATTGCTACTAATATTGGGTTAACTTTTGATATCAGTTGGTTAACTACATTAACATTTTTTCCAACGATCATTTTAACCATAGCAGCCGAACGGTTTTCTAGAGCTACGGTCGAAGATGGCTATAAAATTGCAATTGATAAGCTTTTCCAAACGATCTTGGCTACAACACTATGCTATGGATTATTATCCTGGAAAGTACTGCCTTCTATCCTTATCATTTTTCCAGAAATTATTCTACTCATTATCTCATCAGCAATGCTTCTAGGAAGATACATAGGAATTCGATGGACAGAACTATACAGATTCAAACCGGTACTACAATAGGTGCTTTTACCCTATAACGAACATGCCTTATAACTATGTGCCATCAATAAACAAAAGACTATGCTTTCAACATTTTTAAAAATAAAACCATCCAAAAAAAATGAAGTGGTGGGTTTAAACGAAAGGAATATAAAATTCATCTATCCCAATAATAAGAAAAAGGATTATCCCTTGGCGGATGATAAAGTTCGAACCAAAGAAATTCTACATCAACATCAGATTCCTTGTGCTAAAACATATGCAGTCGTAGCGTATAATAATGATATCAAAAAAGCCTGGGAAGTATGCAAACAATATGATGCGATGGCGATTAAACCTGCAAATGGATGCGGTGGTGGAGGGATCAAAATCATTAAAAAAGATCGTAATGGGAATTGGATCAGTAGCGGAAAAGTAATTACAGAACGACAAATATTTCAGCATATGGCTGCGATTATTATGGGATTCTTTTCTCTAGGTTCTCATGATAGGGTTTTGATTGAAGAATGCATAGAACCACATCCCTTTTTCCATAAAATTTATCCGGCGGGAGTTCCTGATTTTAGAATCATCACACTCCATCAAAACCCTGTGATGGGAATGCTAAGAATGCCAACCGATAGATCCGACGGGAAAGCAAATCTTCATCAGAATGGAGTAGGGATTGGAGTAGATTTAACTGCGGGAACATTAACGGAAGTATATGACGGCAAAAATTACTTTGATCATCATCCCGATAGTGGATTTGTGATACAAAATATGCCTATTCCATATTGGGAAGAGATTCTGAAAATATCGATTGATACGGCAAGAGCTTTTCCTCTAAACTATCTAGGGATTGATATCGTAATAGACAAAAACAAAGGTCCTCAGATTATGGAGATCAATGTGCGTCCGGGATTGGGGATTCAATTGGTGAATAAACAAGGATTAAAAAAAGCAATCAAAGAACAAATAAAAAATTATTAAAAAGGAGAAGAAATTTATGAATACAATAAAGATTTGGATGACCGTTTTGTTGGGGTTTATATATATGCAATCATTTAGTCAGGTTAAAAATACGTTCAATATAGGTACTGAAGGTGGCTATGAATACAATTATTTCAGAAGTCCAAAAGAGATACGCACTGATGAAGGAATTTTAAATGAAAGTGATTTAATATCAAGTAGTTTTTATCAGGATATCGAAGTGAACTACAAATTTAGATATCGATGGAAAAACAATCGATTTAGAATTTCGGCAAATCCATTCGCTAGGATTTTTTATGAAAACAGCGATGATAGCTATTGGAGCCTTAATACCGTAGCAAAATATGATTATAAGTTTAATAGAAAAACCGCTCTTATTGCCGAAGCTAGATTGATGAGAATGAATCGAGAAGGACTTGGAGGAGATCAAGATGTGCTTATTAATCCACTAGGATATACCAATTACGGAGGAACATTGGGAGTAGAGTTTGTTCCGATCACAAACAATGAGAGTTCTATAGAAGGATTTTACAATTTCAGAAATTTTGATGCATTTGGAGTCAGAGATTTACAATATAGTGAGTTTGGTGTGCAACTAGCTTCCGTGCAAACGTTCAAAATAGGTCGGTTGAAACATAAATTAGGGCTTAATGTATATGCCAAAAAAAGACTGTATGATACGTTTAATGCAAGTGATGTAGAACCCGATGGAGAAAGAGATTGGGATTATGTGAAAGGTACCTTGTCTTATGGATTACCAATTAATAAGCACCTACAAGTTAAGCCTAGTTTTGTGTATTATATGCGTATCGATAATTCTACGAATCGCTCTGGATTTAATCAATTTGGTCCAGGAATCGCATTAAGGTATAAGAAGAAGAATACTAAGGTGCGTAGCTCTTTTTCATTTATAACTCGAGATTACACAGATATTGAGGCTAGAAATACGGAAGGAACAATTGGAGAAAATTTAAAGTATGAGTATGCTAACTTTCAATTAAATGCATCTCAAAAAATAGGTGGTGGTTTTTCTATCACGACTACGTTGTTTTCTAGAATTAGAAGTACAAATTATACCGATATAGACGCCAGGTCATTTAGGAATTATAGAAATCAATATGCTGGTATAGGCATATTGTGGGAGTTTTAAGATTTCTCCCGAATTGATGGTTGGTTTTTTAGTTAAGCGTTACTTTTGTAGCGCTTAATTTTTTATATATAACAAGCAAAATATTTGAGTATGGCTAGAGACGAGAAGCTTAAAGAACGATGGGAGATACTAGTACAAAAATTATCTGCTCAATTTGGTGATGGTGAAGAACTAGATTTGGATGCAATCATATATTTAATAGGTGTTCAGGAATTAGGTCAGGTGCATCGCAAGTTTAAGAAAGATGAAAAATTGGATCTCATGCATATTGCTATCTGTAGATTACTAGAACCCTATGGATATTATGAATTTGATTATTTTGATGATGATGGCTGGCCTCATTATATCGTTAAAGAACAACTACCAAACCTGAAAGCGGGAGAACAATCTGTTTTAATGAAAGAAGCTATTGTAAATTATTTTTTGGCTAGTGAGTATATTTTTTAAAAAATGACGCAACCAATCGAATAACTTGTCATCTTAAGAAGATAATAATTAAAAAAACAATCTAAATGAAAAAACTTATTGTATTATTTGTAGCGACTCTTTCTTTATGTATTACCTCTTGTGGAAGTGATGATGATGGTGTAAGTCAGGATGCATTAATTGGTTCTTGGCAATTTTCTCAAGAATTTGAAAATGGAGAATTGATTACTTCAGATCCTTGTGATCTTCAGGATGTGTTAACTTTTAATGCTGATGGAACGTTTACGGGAAGATCTTTTGAGGATGATGGAACAGGAACTTGTGTAGAGTTAGAAGGAATTACAGGTACTTGGGAAAATGGTGGAAACAATGTATATAGTTTTACCAGCGATGGGGAAACTGATACAGAAACTATTACTTTCTCTGCAAACACTTTTTCTATTGAGTACTCGGAAACTTTCGAAGGTACAACTACAGTATACAGAGAAGTGTATACAAGAATCTAAATTATAGACAAGATAAACCAAAAAAGGGAACCTACTTGGTTCCCTTTTTTATTGATATTTATTTAGTAATTATCTACTCATGGCATACCAGCAAGCCGAAGGAAGATTACTAATTAAGTCTTTTAATCCTTTCATATCAATAATCAGAATTCCAAAAAATAACTTTTTCATATCCGGCAATTTTTAATTAAACATTATACCATAGCTAACTTTTAGCTATGCACCAATACATTACATTTATTCAGTTAGGTAAAGTTGTTTGGGAAGATTGTATTAAAAGATATACTATCTATTTTAATACACCTAAATATAACAAATTATTGAAGTATTTTCAAGAGTTTTAACGAGCTTTAACGATCTTTTTTACAGTCTTTTATGCTTTTTATAGTTGTAATCAGTTTTTAAGAGTATAAATATCTTAGGCAGAACTGATTTTTGTACAAAAAGTGTCATTCGTTCGGCCATCTTATCTAGTAAAAGACAATATTCTTCTTTGCATTTTTTAGTTGTATGATAGTGCATGACAACACAAAATACTTTCGGAAGAGTGATTTTTCTTAAAAATGAACATTTTATTGGCTAAATCATGCATTTTTTAGATCACATGTATGATTTTATGTATTACAAATGTTAAATTTGCCCTCTCTAATAAGCACAAGATCATGATCGACAAGATTAAAGAGTATATATCGGAAGTTGAAGATTTTTCAGCAAAAACCAAAGAAGAAGTAGAGGCATTCAGAATAAAGTTTTCTGGTAAAAAAGGATTGGTAAATGATTTTTTTGCAGAATTCAGAAATATAGCGAACGATCAGAAAAAAGAATTTGGTCAAGCTATCAATGCGCTTAAGGTTGCAGCTGAAGAGAAAGTGAGAGCGCTGAAAGACGAATTAGAATCTAAAGAAGAGGAAAAAGGAGCTTATGGAGATCTAACAAGACCATCAGAGCCAATAGCTCTTGGTTCTAGGCATCCGATATCATTGGTAAAGAATCAGATTATAGATATATTTTCTCGTATTGGTTTTAATGTAAGTGAAGGTCCTGAGATTGAAGATGATTGGCATAATTTTACTGCACTTAATTTACCAGAATATCATCCAGCACGTGATATGCAGGATACATTCTTTATACAAACCGATCCTGATATCTTATTGCGTACCCATACGTCTTCCGTGCAGGTGAGATATATGGAAGAGAATAAACCACCGATCAGAACGATTTCTCCAGGACGAGTATATCGAAATGAAGCGATCTCAGCAAGATCACATTGTTTTTTCCATCAGGTAGAAGGATTGTATATAGATAAAGACGTTTCTTTTGCAGATCTGAAGCAAACGTTACAATATTTTACTACCGAAATGTTTGGTAAATCCAAGATCAGACTGCGTCCATCTTATTTCCCGTTTACAGAACCAAGTGCAGAGGTGGATGTGTATTGGGGACTAGAGACCGAAACGGATTATAAAATGACCAAAGGAACGGGATGGTTAGAGATCATGGGTTGTGGTATGGTAGATCCTAATGTCTTAAAAAACTGTAACATAGACCCAGAAGAATATAGTGGTTTTGCATTTGGTATGGGAATCGACCGTATTGCATTATTATTATACGGAGTTTCGGATATTCGTATGCTTAGCGAAAATGACGTACGCTTTTTAGAACAGTTTAAATCAGCCTTGTAATTGAGAAAGGACATAGAAATACCTGTTGTAAAAGACGTTCACATTGCTGTGGTAAAAGAATGGAATGAAGAATTCGGTGGATATGATTGGAACTCATATATCATAAATGATCAAGAAACACCTATAGAAATGGTATTTGTGGTAACAAAAGGCTACAATACCGAAAAAAAGACTTCTTTATTACGTCACGGAATAGGTACTGTAGAAGCTAAATCATCTGCTAAAATAGAGATGATCCAAGAAGAGTTGTTTGTAATGAACAATGAGTTTGCAGTTTCGTTCTTTTCGGAAGGTAAATTATATGATAAGAAATACATCTTCAGAAAAAACACCATAAATGAAAATGCTTTTCGTGATCTTCCTGTTATGGAACAACGTGGTGTTTTGGTTTCTTAAATAATTCAGTTAAATAACTTCCTTAAAAACAGTTAAATACCCTGTGTATAGATGTGCGTAAGCATGTACATTTGTTTCATATTTCGTAATTAAAACTTTCACAAATAACTTTATAGTGAATTGAGCATTTATAAAGTTATCAAAATCTTCCCCAGTATCATTGGTATACCAACAGCCAATGGTGGTGGGGATTTTTTAATCTTAAAACCTAAATAATATGAAAAAAGTATTTTTTTTAGCGATAGCAATAACGATTGGGGTATTCTACGCATGCGAAAGAGAAACTGTAGAAGAAAAAACAGAAGTTGAAGCCATTGAAGCTGTAGATGCAACAGAAATTGAAGGCAAAGGATATGGTAGATGTTTCTATTTAATAGAGCCTGGATTGAAGTTTCAAGGGAGATGCTATACTACATTTCCAAGTATCTGTAAAATGTACAAAATTTGTATACCAGATATTATATATGATCCATGTTGGTTCGTACCGTGCTGGATAGATATTTTTGACCCTTGGATTATTTATGAAAAGATAGATCCGAGAGAGTTTATTTCTATCAAGGATAAATTGGAATTGGATATAGATCCAAAAGAAGCCGTAATTCCTTTTGCTTTAAATGAAAGAATTGCTGGATTACAAGTATATAACGAAGAGGGTATACTAAAAGGAGAGACTTTTGTAATTAAAGAAAATCTCGTTTTGGATGCTGAGGTTTCTAAGGAGCTTGGATTACAGGGGAATGTGGTAAAAGCAGGAGAGTATCCTGTTATTATTAACAAAGAGAGTGAAACTTTTAATGTCATTTTGGCTGTAGAAAAAGGTTTCGAAAGATAATATTCATGTAAAATCATCTTAAAGATTGAAATCCACGATGTGGATAAAAAATGTTGGTAAAAATAAAGGCTGGTATGTAATACACATATCAGCCTTTTTATAATATGATTATTCCTTTTATTCTTGTACTTCAAATATAATAGGTAAGGAGTATAAAACACTTACAGGAGCTCCATCTTTAATTCCTGGTTGCATTTTAGGTAACATTTTTATGACACGCGAACCTTCTTCTTCTAAGCTAGGGTGAGGCCCTCTTACTTTTATATCCTCGATATCTCCGCTCTTATTTATTTTAAATCGAGCATATATTCGTAATCGTCCTGTTAAGCCAATGTCGTTACCAAGTTTGGTATTAAACTCATTTGCCACATGCTTACTTATTTCTTGGGAAAAACATTTTTTAGCTTCTGCACCAGATAGATCACTACAATTAGGGTGTATTGGAGCAGCATCTAATTTCATGAAAGGAACACCTTCTACTTCTACTTTTTCAGTGATTATAGGTTTTACTTGAGAAATAGTTTGCATTAAATTCTTGAAAATCTCAATGTTTTCAGGAGTTAATCCGTTTCCGGGCATACTATTTATATCCTGCATCAGTGTAGAAAATAGTTTCTCACTTTCTTCAGTATAAGCACCTTCATTTTCTATCTTATTTAAGAGATACTCTGCTCTTTCAGTAAGGGTTGTTAGAGGAACTTCTTTGTTTTCTATTGCACGCTGATCTTCAGAACAAGAGCTATATACTAACATGGCTGCAATGACTGGAATTAGCAATAAATATTTTAATTGATAGATTTTTTTTGATTTTGACTTTTGTAACATAACTAGTCGACTTTTAATTAGTGAATGATTAAAAAATGTATTGATAAATGATATTTTTTCGGTTTGAAAAACCTGCGATAAAAGGTCTTGGTAGTAAGCTTTTTTATTAGTGATTGAAATAGCTTTGGCATCTGCGATATACTCCTGAAGCATTGCCATTCTGTTTTGATATATATAGATTAATGGATTGAACCAGAATAATATGCGGAGTATTTCGAAAAAGATGAGATCAAAAGAGTGATATTCTTTTACATGAATTTTTTCATGTTCTATCACATTAGTTTTTTTAAGTTGTGATAGATTATTTCCTATATAAATGGTTTTAAAAAAGGAAAAAGCAGCGGTTGTATTAGGCAAGGAAACAAATGTAATATCTTTGGATTTTACTTTGGTTCCTGTCTTTTTTAGCCTTACAATTTTAAATATTTTATAGATAAATAATAATAAACTAGCTGTTATACCTACATACCATATATATCCTAATATGGGTATTAGTGAATAATAATTAAAAGCTTCGGTTTGGGAAGCTATAACTACTTCTGGTAGGTTATAAACTTGCATTGGCGAATTCGTAATCAATACTTCTGGCAATTGAATACTATATGTATCTGGGATGGTATTTCTAATAAAATCGAACCTAAGTAAAGGAAGTAGTAAGCTTAAAACTGGTGTGAGAAGCAAGTAGATTCTATTCCAATTAAAAAAGGTTTCTTTTTTAAGAAATAGGTCATAGGTTAATAAGAAAAGTAATTGAAATGCAATGATTTGTAAAATGTAATGTATCATAATATTATTCTTCTTCCTGATTAATTTCTTTGAGAGCGTCTTCCATTTCGGCAATGCTGATATCATTTTTCTTCATAAAAAATGAAACCATGCTTTTAAAAGATCCCTGAAAATATCCATCGATTAGTTTTGTAATACTTTGATTGCTATATTCAGTTTTCTGGACTATAGGAATATAAATGTGAATTCTTCCTTCTTTTCGGTAGTTTACAAAACCTTTATCTTCTAGAATCCTTACGATGGTTGATACGGTATTATATGCCGGCTTCGGTTCTGGCAACTCTTCAAGAATCTGAACTACACTTCCTTCATGCAAATCCCATAGGATTTTCATGATGTCTTCTTCCGCTTTCGTTAATTGTTTCATTTTTGAATGATTTTTACTTTCAAACTAAGGTCTTAGTTTGAGAATGCTAATATAAACTAAATATTTAGTTTGAACTAATATTTTAGTTTTAAATTTACATTTTAACATGAATTAGGATCGTATTAAAGGTGTTGAGAAGGTAGAAAAGCCTTTAAAAATGGTAGTTTATCGCTTAAAATAAAATATTAAAAACAAATTAAGAATCTTGCGATATAATCACTTGATCCTATTGTAAAATGAGAGTTTTAGAGATATTTTTTCTTATTGTTATAACAGTTTTACCTTTTATGAAACGACCATTACTTCAGGTTGTATCTAAAAAACATACTATTTATTTTCTTTTAGTACTAACCGTATTACACCTTCTAATAGATGGTTGGCGCTGGCAGATGTTTCCTGCTTATGTAATCATGGCTATTCTGATTTGGAGAATTAGTCGTATTGATTTTATGAAGACCGTTAAGCCAACCTTTATTCGCGTTTTTGGATATCTATTACTGGTTTTAGTTCTTATTGTAGGATGGTTTATACCACAAGTACTTCCTGTTTTTTCTTTACCAGAACCAACAGGTATATACCAGGTAGGAAGTAAATGGATACACGTGAAAACAGACCTTGATGAAGTAATTACAAAGGATCCTTTTGATAAAAGAGAACTCATGGTAAAAATGTGGTTTCCCACCGATGATATTTCAAAAGGCGAGAGAGAGCCTTATGTGGATGAGGCTAATCGATTAGGTTTTATCAGAAAGTATAGTATGGGGATTTTACCTTCATGGACTATTAATTACCTAGATAGAGTTAAAACATATGTGTATGAAGGAGTGCCTATTGCCCAACAAAAGTTTCCTGTCCTAATTTTCTCTCCAGGTTATGGCTCTAAATCTACAGGGTATTATGCATTATTATCGGAATTAGCAAGCCATGGATATATCATTGTTAACGTATCTCATACATATGAGAGCTTGGGAACTACTTTTCCAGATGGCACACAGAAGTTTTTTGATTATGAATATCAGTACGAACAAGACGCTTCATCCATGGAACATATCTTGCCCATAAAAGAAGCTTTTAGCAAAGATATTTCCTTTGAGGAGCGTCATAAAATAGTAAGAGAAGCCTCTAAAGACTATTTTGTAACTCATATTGTAGAAAGATGGTCTAAAGATTTAATATCTGTTATAAATCATTTGGAAAAATTGAATAATGATGGATTTTTCAAGGAGCGACTGGATTTAGATAAAATTGGTGCTTTTGGGCATTCTAGAGGTGGTGGAGCTGCAGGACAAACAGCGTTAAAAGACAAAAGAGTAAAAGCTGCTGCTAATATAGATGGGATTCAATGGGGTGAAATGATGGATACGATATTTCAAAAACCTTTTCTTTTCTTATCTGCAGACTGGCCCGAAGATCACGAAAATATAAGTGCTCATGCATATGTAAACAAGAGTACCGATTATTTTTATGAATGTAAGTTGCTGACGTCTGGACATCCAAACTTTATGGATATCCCTCTTATGATCCCTATACAATCGATTGCTGGTACAGGCACTATTAATGCTGAATTAGGTTTAGAAATAACGAATGAGTTGATAGTTGAATTCTTTGATAAACACCTAAAAAAGGATGTTAAAGCAGATCCTTTTAAAATCAGGGAAAAGTATAATTTATTAGAAATGAAAGTTCATAAAGGGAATTCTATCAGATGATATTATATAAAGTTTTTTTAGTTAAAATCATGAATTATATCGTATTGTTCTGATGAACGTTTGGTGTTTTATACGTTTTCCATTTTCTACTTTGTAAACCCTTTTTTCAACCCAATTTTGTTTTTCATCATACTTATATTCATACTCATATGCATCTGGTTTTATAAGTTTCCCCTGTTGATCGTACGATTTTTCTAATTTTATAATGTCTCCGTCCAGACTTAGATAGTCTCTTTTTAATATATTCCCTTCGGGATCCAATAATTTTGTAATTACAGTATTGTTTGGGTAATCATATTCAGCAATCTCAATAAACCCACTAGGTTTAGATTTAGGTCGTTCTATGCTAATTGCGATAGGATCTCCTTTTTCATTATTGTTAATCATAACTTCTCTCATAATGATATTAAAGTTGTTACTTTCAATCATTTTAATAATATTCCCTTTTTGATCATATTGATATTTAGAAGTTTCTGAGCTATATCCAAGCATCTTATTCCAAGTTTCACGTTTTGCGGATAAACTTCTAAGGCCAGTTTCGTCAAAACTTCTGATAAGTTTACTTTTTAAAGAATCTTTATCATTATATCTAATACAAGAAACAATTTTATGATGATCATTTAATGTAGTTATGTCTTTTACTATTTCTGTACCTTCTTCGGTATAAGAAGTGATCAAGGTTGTAATTTCGGATACTTGTTTATCATTTAAAACATCTGCTCCTTTATCATGAAGCAAGGTTTTATAAATATTTTGAGAAAAACCTTGTAAAAAGAGAAATACGAACACTAAACTGCAATTTACTTTCATAACTTTTACCTATTTCTTTAGATCTTTTAAGATAAAAAAATATGCTTATGAAAACAAATATTATGAAAAGCTGGATGTAATGAAAGTTTTGATGAATAATTTTTATTTCCACATGTTTACTTCTATATTATGGTTTATACTAATGGTCAAAGAACTTCACAAGACCACAACGATTAAGAGTTGTAAATGGTCTGGGAAGTTCTTTTTTATTTTTTAACTTAAAACCATATAATCATGAAAAAACGATCATTAGTAATCATTGGGGCAATGTTATTTGCGTTAGTAGCTTGTCAAAAGGAAAATGTAACAGAAGAAACTGGTATTTCGGAAATGAATATAGAACAAAATAGTATCGATCTACAGGAAAAAAGATCTGGTGAGTTTTGTAGATTTACGTTACAGATTGATGCTCGAAGTGTAATTGATCCTATTACAGGAAATCTTGTATGCCGATATAGTGCAGGTAATGTTTGCGCTATTGTAGAATGTATACCCGATCCAGATATTATTTTTGAATTACCTCCAGTTATTTGGGATCCATGTTTAGTAGTTCCGTGTGGCATAGATTTTATTGATCCTTGGATTATCAATGAACGAATCAATCCTAAAGAGTTTAGATCCTTTAAAGAACTCTATGAGCTAAGGATTGATGAAAGCGTAGAAGGTATTCCGTTCGCATTAAATAAAAATGTATTGGGAGTACAGTTTTATGAAACACCAACATCTGGATTACAATATCATGAAATTGCTTATGGAGATCCAACTCCGCAACCAAGTGTATTCTATTTGGAAAACAAAATTGTTTTAGATCCAGTAATGGCGAAAAAAATGGGATTACAAGGAAATGTGATTCTGCCTGGAAAATATCCTGTTATGGTTAACAAGGAAGATAAAACACACAATTTATTAGTAGTAGTAGAAAATGGATTCTAAACATTTAATTGCGTAGTAAAAAATGAAAGCCAGTTCTAGAACAACTGGCTTTCCTATATTTGATGTATGGCACTAATTAGTATCCCACTTTTTCACGTACTCTAGAAAGTACTTTTGCGGCTACTTCTGAAGCTTTTTTTGCTCCAACTGCTAAGGCTTTATCTACTTCTTCAAGATTTTCCATATAGTAGTTGTAGCGTTTACGCTCTTCAGCAAACTTGGTTATTAAAAGTTCGTACAATGCTTGTTTTGCATGTCCATATCCGTAGTTGCCTCCTTCATAATTTGCTCGCATTTCTGATATTTCATCAGGTGATGCAACTAGTTGATACAAGGCAAATACATTACAAGTATCTGGATCTTTAGGTTCTTCTAGAGGAGTACTATCCGTTTGAATAGACATAATATCTTTACGTAATTTTTTGTCTGGTAAAAATAGATTAATAGTATTTCCCTTAGACTTACTCATTTTAGCTCCATCAGTTCCTGGAACGTGCATGGTTTCTGATCTAAACTGAGCTTTAGGTAAAACAAAAATTTCTCCTACTTTGTTGTGTATTCTTTCTGCTACATCACGTGTAAACTCTAAATGTTGTTCTTGATCTTTTCCCACAGGAACAATTTCAGCATCATATAATAAAATGTCCGCTGCCATTAACATAGGATAAGTGAATAACCCAGCATTTACATCTTCTAATCGATCCGCTTTATCTTTAAAAGAATGTGCTAAGGTCAACCTCTTATACGGGAAAAAACAATTAAGGTACCAGGCAAGTTCTGTTACCTGTGGAACATCGCTTTGACGATAAAACACAGTTTTTTCTATATCTAAACCAAAAGCTAACCAGGTTGCAGCAGTAGAGTAGGTATTCTCCCTTAATATGTTAGCGTCTTTAATTTGTGTGAGCGAATGCATATCTGCAATAAATAAGAAAGATTCATTCTCTGGCTGATTTGCCATCTGAATTGCAGGAATGATTGCACCTAGTAAATTTCCTAGATGAGGAGTTCCTGTACTTTGCACTCCTGTTAGAATTCTTGCCATAGTATTTTTTAGTTTCCGGCAAAGGTAATTTTTTTGTTCACATACCTCAAACCAATTATGTATTTTTGAAATTATGATCCTAAGGTATATATTAATACTTCTTTGGCGTATTTGGTTTTATATAATGATGGGAGTTCCTATTATTATATTATTTCCAGTGTTGCTGATATTGACTTCTAGAGAAGAATGGTATGCTAAATTCTTTGTAGTAGCTCGTTTTTGGGCAAAGATAGTATTGTATGGTAGTGGTTTTGTTCCAAAAGTGAAACAGGAGGGAGAAGTCGATCGAAATAGAAGTTATATGTTTGTTGCTAACCATACCTCTATGGCCGACATTATGTTGATGTTATATTGTATAAAGAATCCTTTCGTTTTTGTTGGAAAAAAGGAATTGGCAAAAATTCCAATATTTGGTTTTTTCTATAAAAGAACGTGTATTTTGGTAGATCGAAGTAGCCAAAAGAGTAGAAAAGAGGTTTTTGATAGAGCTCAAGAAAGATTAAAAGGTGGTACCAGTATTTGTATTTTTCCAGAAGGAGGAGTGCCAGATGATGAATCGGTTATGTTGGATGAGTTTAAAGACGGAGCGTTTAGACTTGCGATCGATCATCAAATCCCTATTCTTCCGTTAACTTTTCTGGATAACAAGAAACGATTTTCTTATACTTTTTTTAGTGGAAGTCCAGGTTTGATGAGAGCTTTTGTACATAATGAAATTCCTACCAAAGATTTTACTCAAGATCATAAAAAAGAACTTAAGAGTAAAACGAGAACTGTTATTTTGAATAAACTAAGTTCAAATTCCTTATAGAATATATTGTTTAAAAACAAAAGCTGTTCCTCCCCAGAAACAGCTTTGTCATCATTGCTTCCCTAGAGCAATAATTTAACCTAACCAACTAAATTTACCTAACACATTTTTAGGTATTCTTTCTTTTTCATGATACTAAAACCTAAAACTTACTCCGGTATATACACCAAAATAATAAGGCCTAAAATTTTGAGCGTTATCTCTAAAACCATTAAACTGATATTTAAAGATAGGCTCCATATTGATCTTAAATTGATCTGATAATTTATAATCAAACCCTATGCCAATATTACCACTAAAGCTAACATCATTTACGGTCTGCTCTCTTGATACATTATCATTTCTAAAACTTCCGGCAATCACAGAAACTTCATCACTTTCTAAAAATAAAGTGCTTACTCCTCCTATCATATGAATACCCATTTTAGAATCTGTAAGGGCATATTTCAGTTCTAAAGGAACTTCAATATATCCTATACTGTGATTAAGCAGTCCAGGATTTTGTGAAGTAACCAGAATTTCACTGTTAACATCTCCAGGTGGAGGTGCAAGGGAAACAGAACCATTACGATAATCCGATACTACAATGCTTTGTGTATTGCCAGCTCCGTTGGCATCTCTTCCTAATGCAGCAATTCCAAAACCTACATCTTCGGTGTTATACCCTACATCTACTTTACTTACACCAGATCTTACAATTAATCTTTTATTGATAGCATACGCAACTTGTATTCCGTAACTAAGATTAACTTCTCCTTGTTTTGTATTATCCGAGAATTGCGGATCTATTGAAGAACCGCCAAAAGAATCATAATAAACTGGTGCTACATTAGGAGCAATATTCCATCTTTTTTCTTTTTCAGGATCCGCAGTGGCAACAACTTTTTCTTTGTTTTCCTTTTCTTTAATAGCATCAAAGATTGATTTTTTACCAGTATTATCTGGATTTTCAATTTCTTTTGACTCTCCAGTATCACTAGCAATAGCTTCTTTAATATTATTGTCAATAATGGTAGGATCTACAAAATTAGAATCATTATCAATAATTGACTGCTTTTTACCATCAACGGTTGTACTTTCTTGCGTTGCTATTTTCTGTAGTTCATTCTTGTTAGAAGTAGTTGTTAGGTTTTGCTTTTCTATTTTAGAATTTGTGCTTTTAGATACAGTAGCAATATCAGATGTAAATTTTTCTTCTTGGATAGTAGTGTTATTTCTTATATCGTTACGATTTAGATTATTCGTGTCTTGTTTTTCTTCAGTTACAGATGTAATTGATGTATTGTGTTTATTAGCAGTATGATTAGAAGGGTTTATATTATCAGTAAATGGCTGTGTTTTGTTAGAATCGGATATAGAAGTATCTGTAAGAGCCTCATTATTCGTGCTCATATTCTCTTCTTCACCATCTGTAAAACTAGCTTCCTGATTTACGACACCTTCTTTAGGTTTATTTAACTCGATACTAGGGTTTTTAGGTGTAATTACATTTTCATCCTGAACATTATCATTGGTAACAATTACATTATTTTTATTAGCCGTGTCAGGTAATAAAAAAGAACCTACTGATAAAATAACCGCAACTAAAGCAGCTACTCCAGCAATTCTGTACCAAAAAGGTATTATTAATATACGTTTGCGATCATCATTTTTACGGGCTTTTATTTTTTCCCAGACCGCATCATTAGGAGTAACTTCAAAATCTTTGAATTTCTCCTGAAATAATCTGTCTATATTTTTTTTATCATCCATCTTCATCCTTCAATTGATTGAACACGATGTTCTTGATTACTTTCTATTTTTTCTTTTAAAATATTTCTTGCTCTCGCTAAATTAGACTTAGATGTTCCTACAGAGATCTCTAGCATTTTGGCTATCTCTTTATGAGAATAACCATCTAAAACATATAGATTAAATACCAATCTATATCTATCAGGTAATTGTTGGATGATCTCTAATAAATAGTCTAAAGAAACATTGTCTTCATCTATTTCTACCTCTACATCTTCAATCTGCTCTTCTCCAATAATTTCGAATACTTTTTGTTTTCGATATTTTTGTAAAGCAGTGTTTATGGTTATTCGTTTAACCCATCCTTCAAAAGAGCCTTTTCCGTTATATTGTCCTATCTTATCAAAAATTGTAATAAAAGCGTCTTGCAAGGTATCTTCAGCACTAGAGTAATTATTCGAATATTTTAAACATATTGAAAATAATTTGCTACCGTATAATTTATACAGTTGCTCTTGTGCCTTAGCATCTTGTTTTTTACACTTTTTTATGAGTTGCTCTAAACTCACGAACAATTTTGTTTGAGTTAAAAAGTTTAAACGAAATATTAATCTACAACAGGGACTTCCCTGATTAAAAATTGATTCTCTCCTTGATCATCTCTTCCTTGCCAAAATCTAAAAACATAAGAATCTTCTGAACCTACAATAAAATTAATAGATGCATCGATGAGATCACTTTGTGATAGATCTTCACATTCACGATCATTTACAACAACATTTACTACCGAAACCGTACGTTCATTAGATAATCTGTCATAATCAAAACCACTAAATGAATGACAATCAGAAGGTCTAAAATACGAAACAGTTATTTCATAGGTTTCTCCTCTTGTAAATTGATCCGGAATATCCACTTGCTCTATGGGTACTAACTCATAAGAGAAGTTAATGCCCAAATCATCATCTGTTAAACAGCTAGATAAACAAGCTGTTACAATGATTAGTGCTATTATTTTAATCCTTTTCATACTGCTAACTTTGGGGTTATACATACCAAATTCTATCTAATAGATGATGAGTTAGTACGAAGGTTGCGTTTAAAGTATAAAAAAATAGTAGATTTTACTTATTTAATATTTCAGCAAAAAAATTTGCTTTTGTTTTGGTGTTTTGACAAAAAAAAATCCCGAGTTCTCGGGATTTTCGTATAGAATTTGAAAATTGTTTATTCACTAACAATTTTGATAGCTTCTTTTATCCTCTCCTCTAATTCTTCCATAAGCTCAGGATTATCATTAAGTAATGATTTTACTGAATCTCTTCCCTGCCCAAGTTTTGTGTCCTGATAGCTAAACCAAGATCCGCTCTTCTTTACGATTTCATAATCAACTCCGATATCAATGATCTCGCCAGTTTTAGAAATTCCTGTTCCATACATAATATCAAACTCAGCAGTTCTGAATGGTGGCGCCACTTTGTTTTTTACAACTTTAACACGAGTTTTATTTCCTTGCACTTCGCTATTGCTGTTTTTAATCTGTGTCGATCTTCTGATGTCTAAGCGCACAGATGCATAAAATTTAAGTGCATTACCTCCAGTAGTGGTTTCTGGGTTACCAAACATAACTCCAATCTTCTCACGCAACTGATTAATAAATATTACTGTACAATTAGTTTTACTAATAGAACTGGTTAATTTTCGTAGTGCTTGAGACATTAATCGAGCATGAAGTCCCATTTTAGAATCACCCATTTCTCCTTCGATTTCACTCTTTGGAGTTAAGGCTGCAACGGAGTCAATTACGATAATATCAATTGCTCCTGATCTGATCAGATTGTCAGCAATTTCTAACGCTTGCTCACCATGATCAGGCTGTGAAATAATAAGGTTGTCAATATCTACTCCTAATTTTTCTGCATAGAATCTATCAAAGGCATGCTCTGCATCTATAAAAGCAGCAATTCCGCCATTTTTTTGCGCTTGCGCTATTGCATGTAATGTCAAAGTGGTTTTACCAGAAGATTCTGGCCCAAAAATTTCTATAACTCTTCCTTTAGGATATCCTCCAACTCCAAGTGCTAAATCCAAACCTAGAGATCCCGTAGGAATAACTTCTACTTCCTGAACTGCATCATCGCCCATTTTCATTACAGTTCCCTTACCATAAGCTTTATCTAGCTTGTCTAAAGTTAGTTTTAACGCTTTTAATTTTGCATCTTTTTCTTTTTCAGTACTCATGCGCTGACTCTCTTTTGTAATTGATTTTTGCTAAAATACTACAAGTTTTTTGCATAATACTTTCAAATATTCAACTTAGGCAACTAATTTATTAACAATGATCTGGTTCTTTAACCCGTTTTATGCTGCTTAATTTTTTTTTAATGATGGACGCAACCTTTTTTATATAACGGCATCTACCTAAAAAGCAATACTAGAACAATTGTGCGTAAAGAAGATGTAGATGAAGTTTCTTAAAAGAGTCGTAAGACATAACCTTTATGGACATATGACTACGAAAATTAGTAGTTGTATAGTAGAAGGTGGCTAGCTTCTTTATTTGATTTTAATCGTTTAGATGAAATAATTATTCAAATAACGAATTAGCCAAAAAATGCCTTGAAGTGGTTTTCAAGGCATTTTTTTATGGAGACAATCATACTCTTGGATATTATAGCAGGATTTGTACTTTTGCAAAAAATTAAATTATTTCTCTAACTTAAAAATTAGTATAGCATGCAACTGTACAATAAATTAAGTGCAAAAGAGAGAGCAGCCCTTATTGATGAGGCAGGTACGGATCGTCTTACGCTTTCTTTTTATAAATACGCACACATCGGTAACACCGAAATTTTCAGAAATCACTTATTTATTAATTGGAATGAATTAGATGTACTTGGTCGAATTTATGTGGCCAATGAAGGAATCAATGGTCAATTATCGGTTCCTGCACCTAACTTTAATGCTTTTAAAGAACATCTGGATAGCATTACATTTTTAGAAAATGTAAGATTAAACATTGCAAGAGAGCAAGATGTAAAATCTTTTTTAAAGTTGAAGGTAAAAGTTCGTAAGAAAATTGTCGCGGATGGATTAAACGATGATACGTTCGATGTTACCAATAAAGGAGTACACGTGGATGCTGAAAAATTCAACCAATTAATAGAAGATCCCGATACTATTTTGGTGGATATGCGTAATCATTATGAAAGTGAAATAGGACATTTTAAAGGAGCTATCACTCCAGATGTTGATACATTTCGAGATTCATTAGATATTATAGAAGAAGACTTAAAAGAGCACAAAGAAGATAAAAACCTGGTGATGTATTGTACAGGAGGAATCCGATGTGAAAAAGCAAGTGCATATTATAAGCATAAAGGTTTTAAAAAAGTATTTCAGTTAGAAGGTGGTATTATAGAATATGCCAGGCAAGTGGAAGAAAAAGGACTTGAAAACAAATATTTGGGAAAAAACTTTGTTTTTGATCATAGAAGGTCCGAAAGAATATCAAACGATATCATATCTAATTGCCATCAGTGTGGAAAACCTTGTGACACCCATGTAAACTGTGCTAACGAGGCATGTCATTTGTTGTTTATTCAATGTCCAGAATGTGCGGCAAAAATGGATAATTGTTGTTCTGTTGAATGCAAAGACATTAACAGTTTGCCGTATGAAGAGCAAAAAGCACTTCGTAAAGGAAAAGGGAACAGCAATAAGATATTCAAAAAAGGACGTTCTGAGGTATTAAAATTTAAGCAGTAATGCTAAAATGATTTAGATGCTATGGATTTAAAAGAAATCATAGTATCTTTATCGATTAAGTGAATGTTGGATGAGGAACATCCGACCTGAGTAAGAATCATATTTGTCGCATATTTTGCGAGCAAGTTACAATATATAAAAGTATATGGGGTGTAGTAGTTGTTCCTCCGGGAAAGACGGACAGCCAAAAGGATGTAAGAATAATGGTACTTGTGGCACAGATGGTTGTAATAAGTTAACCGTTTTTGATTGGTTAGCGAATATGTCGCTTCCAAGTGGTGTAGCTCCTTTTCATTGTGTAGAAGTTCGTTTTAAAAACGGAAGAAAAAGCTTCTTTAAAAATACAGAAAATTTATCGTTAAGTATAGGAGATATTGTAGCTACAGAAGCTTCTCCTGGTCATGATGTAGGGATTGTATCACTTACAGGCGAATTGGTACGTATTCAAATGAAGAAGAAAAAGGTAGATATCGATAGCGATGATGTAAGAAAGATTTACAGAAAAGCATCGCAAAAGGATATTGATATCTGGCAAAAAGCTAGGGATCGTGAGAAACAGATTCAGGTAAGATCTAGAGAAATTGCCATTCGCTTAAATTTGCAAATGAAAATCTCTGATATAGAATTTCAGGGAGATGGATCCAAATGTACTTTTTATTATACTGCAGAGGAACGAGTAGATTTTAGACAGCTTATTAAAGAGTTTGCACAAGAATTCAGTACTAGGATAGAAATGAGACAAATTGGTTTTCGTCAGGAAGCAGCTCGTTTAGGAGGAATTGGATCTTGTGGACGCGAATTATGCTGTTCTACGTGGCTTACAGATTTTAGGTCAGTGAATACCAGCGCGGCAAGATATCAGCAACTATCTTTAAATCCTCAAAAGTTAGCAGGCCAGTGTGGGAAATTAAAGTGTTGTTTGAATTATGAATTGGATGCTTATATAGATGCGCTGAAGGAGTTTCCGAAGACCGAAGTAAAATTGAAAACGGAAAAGGGTACAGCTGTTTGCCAGAAAATAGATATTTTCAAAGGATACTTATGGTATGCCTATGAAGGAGAATGGATGAATTGGCATAAAATATCTGCGGATCATGCAAACGAAATTATAGAGGCTAATAAGAAAAATGAAAAAGTACTTGGTCTAGAGGAATTTGCTTCTGAACTATTAGAAGATACTAAAGTAGATTTTGAAAACGTTGTAGGACAAGATAGTTTAACAAGATTTGATCAACCTAAAAGAAGTAAAAGAAGAAGAAATAAGAATAGGAATAGAAATAAGAAAAAGGTTACTGCGGATACTACTGCTAAAAAGCAAAACCCGCAAAAAACTAAAGAGAATCCTTCCAATACCAATACTAAAAATTCTAATAGGAAAAAGAATAGTCAACGTAATAAAAAACGAAAACCACAGCAACGAAAAAATAATGATAAATCTTAGACTTATTATACTACTTTTTTTATGCGTTTGCTTGTATTCATGTGATGATGCAAGGGTTTTTGATGAATATAAAACAGTTTCCAGTTCTTGGGAAAAACAAGAAAAAGTTACTTTTAATTTACCAGAATTAGACTCTATAGAAAACTATAACTTATTCATTAATGTAAGAAACAATAATGATTATAAGTTCAGTAATCTTTTCTTGATTAGTGAAATGGAATTTCCAAATGGTAAGATCGTTACAGATACATTAGAATATGAAATGGCAAAACCAAATGGAGAATGGTTAGGTGTAGGTTTTTCTGATGTAAAAGAGAATAAGCTGTGGTATAAGGAGAACGTTAGTTTTACAGAAAATGGGGTGTATAAAGTTACGCTTCAGCATGCTATGAGGAAGAATGGAGAGACATTCGGTATAAATGAACTCGAAGGAATTACAGATATTGGTTTTAGAATAGAATTTGCACAAAATCCTAAATAATAATGGCAAAAGCAACACCTAAATCGACTAGGAAAAAGTCGGCATCAAAAGAAATCAGTGTTTTAAAATATATTAAGTGGTTTTGGATCACTTTTGCTTCAGGAATTGGCCTAGTAATTCTGATATTTCTTTTTGCAAGTTGGGGTTATTTTGGTGAAATGCCAGGTTTTGATGAATTAGAGAACCCTCAGAATGATTTAGCTACTCAGATTATTTCTTCCGATGGAAAACAAATAGGAACTTTTTTCAAGGAAAACAGAACTCCAGTGAGTTTTGAAGATTTATCTCCGAAGTTGGTAGAAGCTTTAGTCGCTACAGAAGATGTGCGTTACTATGATCATTCTGGCATAGATGCTAGAGGTACGTTAAGAGCTGTCACATTTTTGGGAAGTAGAGGTGGAGCTAGTACGATTACACAGCAGTTAGCTAAACTTTTGTTTACAGGTACAAGATCTCGAGGTTGGCAACGATATACCCAAAAAATCAAAGAATGGGTAATTGCAGCTCGACTGGAAAGACAGTACACTAAGGACGAGATTATGGCAATGTATCTTAATAAATATGATTTCCTTAATCAGGCCATTGGAATTAGTTCTGCTTGTCGAATTTATTTTAATAAAACTCCTAAAGAGTTAAAGCAGGAAGAGGCTGCTGTATTGGTAGGGATGTTAAAAAATTCTTCTTTGTTCAATCCGCTTAGACGTCCAGAATTAGTTAAAAACAGAAGAGATGTAGTGTTGTCACAAATGGCAAAATATGAATACATCACAGAAAAGGAAAAAGATAGCTTACAGCAGTTGCCTTTGACACTAGATTATGCACCAGAAGGGCATTCGGATGGAATAGCAACTTACTTTAGAGAATATGTAAGAAGTTGGATGGGAAATTGGGTAAAGAAAAACCCGAAAGGAGAAGATGAAGATGGAAACACACAGTTTTATAATATTTATAGAGACGGTTTAAGGATTAATGTAACTATCGACTCTCGCATGCAAAAATATGCAGAAGAGGCGGTGCAGGAACATATGTCAAATCTTCAGAAAGAATTTGACAAGCAGGAAGAGAAAAATAAAACAGCACCGTTTAGAGATCTTACAAAGCAAGAAGTTGATGGTATTATCAAACGAGCTATTAGGAGTTCTGCGAGAAGAAAAAAGATGTTGTCTCAAAATAAAAGCGAAGAGGAGATTCTGAAATCATTTGATATTAAAACGGAGATGAAAGTATTTTCCTGGAAAGGGTATATAGACACTATTATGACTCCTAGGGATTCTATTTTATATTACAAGAGTTTTTTAAGATCAGGAATGATGTCTATGGAACCACAGACAGGACAAGTTAAGGCTTGGGTTGGAGGAGTAGATATTAAACATTTTCAATATGATCATGTGTATCAAGGAGCACGTCAGGTAGGATCGACATTTAAGCCCTTTGTGTATGCTACAGCAATTGATCAATTAAAATTATCACCTTGTGATACATTACCAATGTCACAGATTACAATACCAGCTGGATCTCATGGAGTAATGGAGGATTGGACACCAAAAAACAGTGACGCGGATTATACGGGATATTTAAGTCTTAAAGAAGCATTGGCAAAATCGGTAAATACCATATCTGCACGTTTAATGGACCGTATTGGACCAGAACCAATTGTGAGATTAGCAAAAAAATCAGGCGTTGAATCAGAAATTATTGAAGTAGCATCGATTGCCTTAGGATCTGTAGATCTCAAACTATCAGAGATGGTAGGCGCCTACAGTACTTTTGCTAATGAAGGTATTTATAATAAACCTGTAATGATCACCAGTATTGAAGATAAGAATGGTACAACATTATATCAATTCGAACCGGAAACACGTGATGTTATTAGTAAAGAGGCTGCTTATGTTACCCTAAATTTATTAGAAGGAGTTACACAATCAGGATCCGGAGCTCGTCTTAGATCGGGACCTTCTAATAGATACGATTATAAAAATGTGGTAACAGGTTATCCGTATCAATTTACGAATCCTATTGCTGGTAAAACAGGAACTACACAGAATCAAAGTGATGGATGGTTTATGGGAATTGTACCAAATTTATGTACCGGTGTATGGGTTGGTGGAGATGATCGTGCTACACATTTTAATTCTACCAGATATGGTCAGGGAGCGACTATGGCTTTACCAATCTGGGCATTGTATATGAGAAAATGTTACGCAGATAAATCATTAAAGGTATCTAAATCAGCTTTTAGTAAACCTGAAAACTTAACCATTGAGGTTGATTGCAAAGAGTTTAAGAAAAGGATTAAGGTTGAAGATCCGGTAGAAGACGAATTCGGTCTTTAAAATAAATTTCTGTTATCCATGATGGAGAACAAGGATACGAGCATAAAAGAACAAGAAGGATTTGTGAATCTGGATCAGAGGCTATATATCAAGTGTTTTTGGATCGGCTTTGTTTCTTTGATTGGCATCGGGATTTTGTTGTTTCTTTTGGCGAGTTGGGGTGTTCTCGGAAAAATGCCAACTTTTGAAGATTTAGAAAATCCTAGGACAGATTTGGCAGCACAAATTATTTCTTCAGATGGTGTGCAGTTGGGAACAATTTTTCAACCAAATGAAAACAGAACTCCTATTGTATATGATGATTTACCACAGCATTTGGTAGATGCTCTCATTGCTACTGAAGACGCACGTTTTTATGAGCATTCTGGAGTAGATGCCAGAGGTACATTACGAGCATTTACATCATTAGGAAAAAAAGGTGGAGCTAGTACCATTACGCAACAGCTAGCAAGATTACTTTTTATAGGTCTTAGATCAAAAAATATTGATAAGTACACTCAAAAAATTAGGGAGTGGGTTATTGCTGCACGTCTCGAAAGGCAGTATACAAAGAATGAGATCATAGCAATGTATCTGAACAAATATGATTTTGCAAGACAGGCAATAGGTATAGGATCGGCATCCAGAATTTATTTTAATAAGAAACCCAAGGATCTAACAATAGAAGAAGCTGCAGTGCTTATAGGAATGTTAAAAAGCGCTACCTATTATAATCCTATTACGAAGCCAGAGCGTGCTCTGAACAGGAGAAATACGGTTCTGGCACAAATGGTAAAATATGGATATCTACAATTTAAAGAAAAAGATAGCCTTAAGAAGTTACCTATTCAATTGCAATATACTCCTGAAGGATATTCAGAAGGAAGTGCTACCTATTTTAGAAATGTGGTTAAGAAAGAGGTTCAGACTTGGATTAAAGAACATCCTAAGGGTGTAAATGATGAAGGTGTTACGGAATTCCATAATATTTTTAAAGATGGACTAAAGATTTATGTTACGTTAGATTCTCGAATGCAAAGGTACGCAGAAGAGGCTGTTAAAGAACATATGACGAATCTTCAAAAGGAGTTTAATAAGCAAGAAAAAACTAATAGAACTTCACCTTTTCGAGGTATTTCTTCTGGGCAAATAAAAGATATCGTAAATAGAGCTATTAAAAGTTCTTCGAGAAGAACAATAATGAAAAAGCAAGGTGCAAGTGAAGAAGAGATTATTGCTTCGTTTGATAAGCCAACCAAAATGAGAGTGTTTTCCTGGAAAGGAACTATCGATACGATCATGACGCCTAGAGATTCTATCCTTTACTACAAACGGTTTTTACATACAGGATTGATGTCAATGGATCCCCAAACCGGAGAAGTTAAAGCTTGGGTAGGTGGAATTAATAATAGATATTTCAAATATGATCATGTAAATCAAGGAGCGAGACAAGTAGGTTCTACATTTAAGCCTTTGGTATATGCTACTGCAATAGATCAGTTGAATTACGCTCCTTGTTACAGAATACCAAGAGCCAAAGTAACGATACCAGTGGGTAAACATGGTGTTTCTGGAGAGGATTGGACTCCAACAAATCCTGATAATAATTATGCGGGCTCTGTTACACTAAAAGAAGGTTTGGCAGGATCGATTAATACAGTTTCGGCTAGATTAATTGATAGAATCGGACCTGCACCTGTAATTAATCTTGCAAAAAAGCTGGGAATTACCACCCCTTTAGATACCGTTGCCTCTATTGTTCTGGGGACAGAGGCTATAAAACTTTCGGAAATGGTAGGAGCTTATAGCGTTTTTGCAAATGAAGGAATCTATAGTGAGCCTTATATTATTTCTCATATAAGAGATAAAAATGGAGCTTTATTGTATGAGAATGTTCCTAACAAAAAAGATGTTATAAATAAAGAATCTGCTTATCTAACGCTCAATTTAATGCAAGGAGTCACAGAAACAGGTTCAGGGAAACGATTACGAACTGAAGCTTCTAATTCATACATTTATAAGAAGCTGGTAACAGGACATCCTTACAAATTTGAGAATCCTATAGCGGGTAAAACAGGAACTACCCAGAATCAAAGTGATGGATGGTTTATGGGCATCGTACCAAATTTATGTACAGGAGTCTGGGTAGGTGGTGATAATCGTTCTACCCATTTCGAATCGATTGCCTACGGAAATGGAGCTACCATGGCATTGCCAATTTGGGCGCTTTACATGAGAAAATGTTATGAAGATCCAGTCTTAAATATATCTAAGTCAGAATTTAAAAAACCACAAAATCTTTCTGTGGAATTAGATTGCGATATTTATAAAAAAGAGGTTAAATACGAAGACGAGCTGCGCTTTTAGAACGTATTTGTCTATCTCTTAAATATTTCCAAAACTATAAGTTTTCAAACGTTTTAGTACTGTTTTTTTTTGGTACATTTAATCCGCTAAAAATAGAATAATATGATTCGTAAAATAGTTAACGGAGTTCAGGAAGCTACCGAAGGAGTCAAAGATGATATGACTTTTATGTTAGGTGGTTTTGGACTTTGTGGAATACCAGAAAACGCGATTGCAGAATTGGTTCGAAAAAATATCAAAGGGTTAACTTGTATCTCCAATAACGCAGGTGTGGATGATTTTGGATTAGGACTGCTACTACAGCAAAAGCAAATAAAGAAAATGGTCTCTTCTTATGTAGGAGAAAATGATGAATTTGAAAGACAGATGTTGAGCGGAGAATTGGATGTAGAGTTGATTCCTCAGGGAACATTAGCAGAAAGATGTAGAGCTGCGCAAGGCGGATTTCCGGCATTTTATACACCTGCAGGATATGGAACTGAAGTAGCGGAAGGGAAGGAGACAAGAGAGTTTAATGGCAAAATGTACATACTAGAAGAAGCTTTTAAAGCTGATTTTGCCTTTGTAAAAGCCTGGAAAGGTGATGAGGCCGGTAATCTGATTTTCAAAGGAACAGCAAGAAACTTTAATCCTTGTATGTGTGGAGCGGCAAAAATAACAGTTGCCGAAGTAGAAGAAATAGTTCCTGCAGGAACACTAGATCCTGATCATATTCATATCCCGGGAATTTTTGTACAAAGAATTTTTGAAGGCAAGAACTATGAAAAAAGAATAGAACAAAGAACAGTACGAAAAAGATAAATCATATGTTAGATAAAAACGGAATAGCTAAACGTATAGCAAAGGAACTGGAAGACGGTTATTTTGTGAATTTAGGAATTGGAATTCCAACGTTAGTAGCCAATTATATACCAGATGGGATCGCAGTGGAGTTTCAAAGTGAGAATGGAGTATTAGGTATGGGACCTTTTCCTTACGAAGGAGAAGAAGATGCAGATATCATTAATGCAGGAAAACAGACAATTACAACAATGCCAGGAGCTTCTTTTTTCGATTCTGCTACAAGTTTTAATATGATTCGTGGTCAACATGTAGATCTAACTATTTTGGGAGCAATGGAAGTCGCAGAGAATGGAGATATTGCAAACTGGAAAATTCCTGGTATGATGGTGAAAGGAATGGGTGGTGCAATGGATTTGGTGGCTAGTGCAGAAAATATTATCGTGGCCATGATGCATACAAATAGAGCAGGTGCTTCTAAATTACTATCTAAATGTTCTTTGCCTTTAACAGGAGTGAAATGTGTGAAAAAAGTAGTTACTAATTTAGCGGTATTAAGTATAACTGAAGATGGTTTTAAATTGTTAGAAAGAGCTCCAGGAGTAAGTGTAGAAGAAATTGAAAAAGCTACAGAAGGAAAGCTAATAATTGAAGGAAATGTGCCAGAAATGGTTTTGGATTAATCAAATCGAATTCTATATGAAAATGAACACTTTTCTAAATAAGGAGAACGAATAATAAATGAGATTAGATTTTTTTGTAAAAATAGACTTACAAAAAATCAATATTTGTAAGATAAAACTTACTTAATAAATATGTTTTTACCTTACCTAAACCTTTGCTTTAACTTGTAAATAGGCGTTAAATGTTATTAAATGTTAAAATTTTGTGTTTTTTGTCGATTTTAATTGTATTTAAACGTAATTTTCAAATTAATTTTGGATATTAGCAATCCCTTGAAAGTAGTACAGTTAAATGTTCTCTTTTAAAAATTAATTAAATTTTTAACCCTCACACATTGCCCTATTATGAAAAAGCGTTTAAATCGTATTCAGAAATCAGTTAAACCTACAATCGAATTGATTTCTAACTGTATGTATTTAGCAAAAAAAGTATTTTTGTTTTAACAAAAGGTTTTCCTTTTTGTTATGTGATTTTTTGTTGTTAACAAATCGCAACCTCCCCAAGTCGCGATGAATATAAAAAACCTGTTAGTCTATAGAGCTTAACAGGTTTTTTATATTTAAAGTTATTTGATTTCTGCGATAATGACACCAAAGTTGCCTTCTAGTTGTTCCCAGCTTTTAGCGGGCAAGTAGGTTTTTGACACAAAACCATCTAAATATAGCGCATTCTTGCAACCTTTCTCCTTAAAGAAGGAAGCGAAGTCATAAAAATTTATTTTTTCTTTGGACATTGCAAATAATAAATTACCGTTTGGTAATATTCCAACTCCGTTCCTAATATGAACATTTGGTGATCCTTGGTTAAATTTCTCATGAACTTTTCCTTCTATCAGTAACATAGGACCTGATTGGGTGGCATAGATTATGTTCTTTTCAAAAGAGAAGTTTTTGGTAGTTACAATATGTGGGGTATTATGGGTAATATAGAAAATTCCATTTGGTTGTAGATAAAAGTTGCCATATGCATTTTGAATAGTATCTAGTGGTGATTTTATAATATTATTTTCTATATACAATCCTTGTGGAGATAAGTCTTTCTTATACATTCCTCCATTCATAGCAAAAACGAGTTCCTTGCCATCATCATTTAGGGCTTTCTTAAGCTTCTGAAAACTTTCATAATTTTTATTGTTTTTATTTTTCCAAAAGAAATGTAATTGTTGATTCTTTAGATCAACTTCATAACTTATGAATTTTGTATCATTATTGGTTTTTTGCGAGTAGCTGAAACCTATGTAGATAAAATATATTAAAACAAGAAGTGAATATTTATTTTTCATAGTTATGAAATATGGAACCACAGCACATAATTGTACATTGGTAATGTTTTATAGGTATGATATGATGCTATGAGCTAGTTTTGTATTCATATAACATTAATTTTTCATTGTCATTGGGAATTGTAATGATTTTTATGAAATTGAAGTCTAGTTTTTCCAATAACTTCTGAGAGGATTTATTTTCTGGAATTGTAATAGCGCTGATTTTTTTTATTTTAAATTGTGTAATAGCAACTTCTTTTAGTTTAAAAGCACTTTCATAAGCGTAGCCCATTTTTTCATATGCTGGTAGAAATGCAAAACCTATGTCAAATCCGTCAATTCCTTCTCGGTCATAGAGACCGCAACAACCAAGTTTTATGTTGTCTGATTTTCGTATCACCGTATAATTCGAAAACCCAAGTCTTTCTAATTGTGGGAGCATTTTTTGTTCTATATAAGTTTTTGAATCTTCAATAGATTTTACATTGCGATCACCAATGTTTTGTAACCACTTCGGTGTATTTAGAAGTTCTAAATAAAACGAAGCGTCCCCAATACCTGAGGGTGTTAATAATAATCTATCGGTCTCAAAGTGTTTCATGTATGCTAAGAAGTTTTGATATCAAGAATGGTAATATACAAAAAGCCCAGAAACGAAAGTTTCTGGGCTTTTTTATAAAAATTAAGGTTATCTATCTATAATTTTTATTCTACGATAAAACGAGCTTTTTGAGTGTTTACTTGTAGCATGTATACACCTGCTTCAAGATTTTGAACATTTATAGTGTTGGAGAAAGTTCCTTTTAGAACTGTTTGTCCAAGCATATTATAAATGATATAGTTTTGAGAACCTGATTTACCGTTATGAACATTAAGAGTTGATCCTGTTACAGGGTTTGGATATAGAGATAATCCTAATGGTGGTCCAACTAGATCATCAGATGTTGTTGCAAATGATGATGTTGTTCCACAAGGTCCTAAATTCGTCCATCCTGTAGCAGTTCTTTCGTATAAGTTACCTTGATATGTAACTTTATCACCTACTTGATAAGTTTGACTAGAACTCCATTCAGGTACACCAGCACATTGGTCCACTGGTCCGCTAGAATCACTTAAAGATACATTGTCAATAGCGATATCTGCTTGCCAAGTACTACCAGTAATTCGGTTAAATCGTAACTGAACTCCTCCACCTACATAAGATGCAAGATCAATAGTAGCTGTTTGCCAAGAATTTCCTTGATTTCCTGTTTCGCTCCAGATACTAGTCCATGTAGCTCCTTCATCTGTACTTGCTTCAACAGCGATACTACCCATATCTGAAGCTCCATACATGTGATAAGCGAATGAGAAATTAGCTTGGCTAAGTCCACTTAAATCAAAGCATGGAGAAGTAATGATAGCTTGTTTGCTTGGATAACCTGTTCCATTTCCTGAAGCTTCCACATAAATATAGTAAGATCCTTGAGTAGCAGAAGACGGTCCTGTACTGCTGGATGGAGTACCATTAGCATCAACAGTCCAATTAAGGTCATCTGCTGTAGATTGTGTCCAATCTCCTATGGTGTTTTCGAATCCTTCACTATATGGGAAGGAAGAAATTCCTGAGGTACATCCACTTCCAGAACCTCCACCAGTTGTCGTAACATTTACTGTATTACTTGCTCCTGATACATTTCCAGCAGCATCTTTTGCACGTACGCTAAAAGAGTAAGAAGTATTAGCGGTAAGCCCTGTTACATTTGCAGTAGTATTTGAGGTAGAACCGATAACACTACTTCCTTGATAAACATCGTATTCAGTAACACCTACATTATCAGTGGATGCATTCCAGCTCAATGTTAGAGTGGTTTCTTCTACATTAGATGCAGATAAACTAGTTGGTGCAGTTGGAGCCTGAGTATCAGCAGTTGCGCCACCTATAGTAACAGTGTAATCTTCTACTTCACCATATTGGAAAGATTCACAAGAAGTAGGCACTCCATTATATTTCATAGATACACGCATTCTCGTATTTCCGTCTGCAGCACCACTTGGCACAGTAAAACTTCCACTTACAGGAGTTGTTTGTGTAGCACTTTGTGTCCATACCTGTTCTCCAGAGTCTGTAAAGTCACCATCTTGGTTGTAATCAATCCAAACACTATATCCTTCACTATATACTGTTCCTGTCCAAGTAGGAGTTACAGTAATTGTGTAAGAATCACCTTTTGCTAATCCAGTAGCAACAGAAGTAAAATCTGAATATCCACCACTTCCAGCACCAGACGCGTTATCTATAGTTCCTAATTGAACTCTACTAATATATTCGTCTGCAACACTATTTCCGTTAGAATCACAATATGTCAATTGGAATTCTGTAGTAGTAAAGCTTGCTGTACTGCTATAGGAAGATGTAGTGCCATCAGAACACTTACTTCTTACTTGCACTTCATATGAAGTTAATTGAGTTAATCCACTTAGAGCGGTAGAAGTACCACTTACATCACTTAATGTTGTCCAAGAAGAAGTTCCTGCTACTCTATATCTAACATCATAAGTAGCCGCTGGTACTGATGTCCAGTTGATAGTAGCACTATCATAAGAGATATTCGATGCTCCAACTCCAGAAGGAACCGTAGCGTTACAAACTACTGGAGTTCCAGTTAATCCAGTTACAATTAGAGAGAAGTTTTGGCTTCCTCCTGTTAATGACCCTTTGTGAGTTACTGTAATTGTATATGTTCCAGAAGCACTACCTACATCAATTCTTTCGAATGGATCTACAGTATTGTCACCTGTTCCGTTAGTAGTTATGCTTGTTAATCTATATGGTTGGAATGTAGTAGATCCTTGGGTTACTCTAATATCAAGATCATTTACTAATACTGCATTATTAGAGTTGGTAGCTGTAACTGCCGTACCTGGTCTATCAGTCCAAGAAATAGAAGCCATTAACGGATTAGTTCCGTCAGAATCAACAGTAATTGTGTACGTCTGTCCACTGTTTAAAGTTAATTCTTCAATTTTTGTTTCGTTTCCTGCATAGGTGATAGTCTCAGCAGCTCTTTTAGCATTTAATAATCCCCAACCGTAAACAGCGTCAGGACCAGAAGGTCCAGCATCATCTGCAGTATGTAGAGCTAAACCTTTTAAAGTAGCAGCTCTCATCAGGTTACCATTTGTATTGTCATAATGTTGTTGTAATAATAACAATGATCCAGCAACATTTGGAGATGCCATAGAAGTACCCGTAATACTAGCATATGCTGTATTACTACTTTCGTAAGTAGAATAAACTCCAGTACCATTTCCAGTAATATCTGGTTTGATACGATAATCATCGGTTGGTCCTTCACTACTTGAAGAGTTAATAGAAACACTATTTAAACTACCATCAGAAGCGATATTAGCATCTTGAGCATTTGCAACAACTAAATTATTTTTAGAAGTAGAATGTCCAGTAAGTTTATCATAAGAAGAATTCCCATCTAGCGGTTGACCGTTGTAACCATTTTGGTTACCATCGTTACCTGCAGCTACAACCATTAGATAGAAAGGAGCGTTAAACATTACTTCATCCCAATCTCTAGAAGTATCTATATAAGCACCAAAATATTGATCAGGTACAAGATCTCCTCTAAATCCGTAAGAGTGGTTAGAAATAATCATTCCATTCGCTGCAGCGCTGGTAGCTTCTGCAACATCGTTGTTCCACATATATCCATCTACTCTTGCCTGAGGTGCCATTCCTTTTGCCGCAGCTTGAACACCAGAAGCCATAATGGTTCCTGTTACGTGCGCAGCGTGGAAGTTTAATTGAGTTCCACCTTCAGATGCAGCATCTTGGATAGTAACACGATTGTTACCTCCAGGCCCATCATATTCTTGGTGAGATGCTCTAGCATGACCACCGTCCCAAACGTGAGCCGTCATGTTCTGACCATCTAAGTTTAATCCTAAAGAACCTCCAGAATTAAGATGATTTGTTCTTGTTGATTCAGCGGCATCCACGTTATAGGTTACGTAATAAATAGGAGTGCCATCTTCAGCAATTTTTTGTAATTCTGCAAAACTTCCGTTTTTAAGAGTGGTTTGAACAGGCCATCCATTTTGTTTTGCAGCCTGAATAGCTTCTTTCTTTTGAATAGCAGCTTTTTCAGCATTTTGCACTTGTAACTTGTTAAGTTCCGACAAATTACTACTCTGCATAATTTTTGACTTTTGTGCTGGTGTTTGAGCAAATGCTCCAGCAGAAAGAAGAAACATTGTGGAAAACGCGAGAGTTCGAAGTTTTCCAAACCTTTTTGGCATAGTGCCAAAAACCCCAATAAGGTTTTTGTAACTTTTTTTCATTTTTATTGAGTTTGAGTTAGCTTTAATTAAATTTCTCTGATGATTTATCTGAGAAACAGCCAAAACTCTTAAATTATTCCTAATTGGCAAAAGATTTTCGATAAAGGGTTTAATAATGACTATACAAAACCTTAACAAAGAGTTAACGTTTGTTTCATTTATTCAGTAAGTAGGTAAAGGATTACAAAAAGTAATAACTTAACTATTTAATCTAGTGATTTTTGCACAAATTCTATAGCTCTATACTCATTGTAAAAAATTCCCGAAGGCATATAAAAACCTACATGACCTCCAAAATCTGGGGTTTCTAAATAGAGGTCTGAATTTCTTTGAGCTTCATTGTGCGGATAACAAGTAGTTCCTAGAAAAGTGTCATTTTTAGCATTGATGATTAGAGTAGGGATGGAAATGTCTTTTAAAAAT
This sequence comes from uncultured Aquimarina sp., assembly GCF_947492965.1. Lineage (GTDB taxonomy): Bacteria > Bacteroidota > Bacteroidia > Flavobacteriales > Flavobacteriaceae > Aquimarina. The sequence goes on from NZ_CANLOZ010000001.1 coordinate 38,768, forward strand.
TGATTGCTACTACACTTAGTATAATAATCAATAGCATCCACATAGCCATGAGCAACACTTGTGTATAAATTGTCGATATCTATAAGGGAGCTACAAGCTTTGATATCGGATATACTAATTTCATTTGGAAATACTTGTTGCCTTTCTAACAACTTCTTTTTTAGACTCTGAATAAAACGTTGCTGGTATATAAAGTTTCTAGGTTTGTTAATTTCATTTAGTGAGTTATAAAGATCACAAGGTACGGATACAGCCACAGCAGATTTTACTTGTTTAGGTATTTTTCTTTCTCCTAAATATTTTAATGTGATATTGCCGCCTAGACTAAATCCGCATATAGAGATAGCATGATAGTCTTTCTCTGTAATATGAGATATAATAGCAGCAAGATCATCACTTACTCCAGCATTATAGGATTGGTATAATCTATTTACTTCACCGCTACAATTTCTAAGATTTATGGCAGCTACATTCCATTGGTTTTTGACAAAATGTTTCGCAAGACCTAGGATATATTGCCTTTGTGCGTTTCCTTCTAGTCCATGGACCAAAACAGCTACTTTTCCTTTAGATCTGGGATCACTAGAATAGCTCCAATCGATATCGATAAAATCTCCGTCTTTTAGTTCTACTCTTTCTCGATTTTGTTCTATACCTTTTACTGTTCTAACCAGATTAGGATAGATGGTGGAAAAATGACCATTTCGGAAAAAATATGATGGTTTGTAGTTTGAGGTGACTAAAGGCATTAGTATAAAATATTATCCTTTGGTTGTACTTTTTCGGGCAGATTGGTTTCATCCAACATATCTCGTAAGTCTATCTCTATAGTTCTACATAATGCTGTCATAGGAACATCGTTCACTCTTCCTTCAAAGGGGTCTTCACTATTACTACCTACTTTTTCCATCGTAGTAAATATCCAAGAAATTAGTACCGATAAAGGAATCATTAAAAAGATAAACCAAGGCTGTAAATGTTGCGACATATCACCAAGTTCACTTTCAAAAACATTTAATAATCCAAAGGGTAATAGTAATACGAAGATCCAAGTAAAAACAGTACTGAAATATGCATATTGTCTAGGAAAAGGGGTGTTTTTTATACGTTCACATTTACCTTGTAAGTTATACAATTCTTCTAATACACCATGTAACAGCTGGTTATCAAATGGGCTTATTTTTTCTGAACTCAATAACTTTTTTAGATGCAGTCCCTGATTTTTTACAAGATGAGTCGCTGCATTTTTTCTTTTTAGAAGGTCGTTGTATTCTTCTTCAGAAACAAAACTTTTAGTGGCATCACAAGCAGGATTTCGCTCTCCATGTTTTTGAAGTAAACGTTCTACCGAGGCATTTTCTTTCATCGAAAAAGAAGAGGGTTGTCTTAGTTGGATTCGTAAGGCGTTGATCCAAGCGATATGACGATATATTAATATTCTCTTGGTTTCTGGAGAATCGTCTACTAAGCTCAAAACCTGATTTGCCCAAGTTCTGCTATAATTTACAATACCTCCCCAAATTTTTCTTCCTTCCCAGAATCTATCATAACTCTGACTGTTTTTAAAACCAATATAAAAAGCTACAGCAATACCAATGACAGATAATGGTTGAAAGGGGATGTCTATAAATTGTAAGTCAAAAAAATAATAGAGAGAGAAAATACTTGCGGTATAGAGGATAAAGAAGAGTAGATTTTTCCATGCAAATCTTAAAATAAGTCCCCAACCAATATTACGTTTGATATACATGTGTGATTTTTTGTTCTAAAGTAAGAAGACCTCGTTGGTTTTCAAAATAGAAATATTTAAAAATCTAGTTCAATGTTGGGAGATAATATTAACTAAAGTTTATTATGCAAGCATATTATCTGTTTTGTATTTTTGACCCAATAAAATCTTAAGTATGTATTTAAAAGAGTTCGAAATTCGATGGAATGATATTGATGCTAATCGTCATTTAGCAAATAAGGCGTATATAGAATATGCTGCGCATACCAGAATGACATTTTTATCTGAGCTAGGTTTTGATCAAAGACTCTTAGGTAAGCTTAATATAGGTCCTGTTGTTTTTTATGAACACATCTATTATTTCAAAGAAGTTTTTTATGGAAGACCCGTTAGAGTTTCTTTGGAACTTGTAGGTATGAGTGAAGATGGAAAGTTTTTTGAATTCTTGCATAACTTTTATGATTACAAAGGAAGAAATTTTGCAAGATGTGAAATGATGGGGGCTTGGTTAGATTTGAAAACACGTAAATTAATTCCACTTCCTGAAGAAATGCGCGAATTTATGGATAAAGTAGAGCGTCCAGATAGCTTTAAAATACTTACGAAAGAGGACACACGAAAGTTTGCCAAAATCCCAACTGATTTAAGTTAGTTTTTTGGGTTTTTTAGTAACTAGGTAGACTCCTACAAAAACTAGTATTGCAGCTATTATTTGAATCAGTTTTAAGGAATCTGCTCCCATTGCCATGGCAAAACTTATGGCTAATAATGGTTGTAGATATATGAAAGCGCCAATTGTAGACGCTTTTAAAGTTTTTAAAGCAAATACATTTAGCAGGTAAGTAAAAAAGGTGGTTCCTATTACTACAAATACCATTTTCCAAATACCATCATAAGGTAGTGATGTCCATTGAACTTCATTAAATTCTGAAATCGTAATAGGGAAATTAATAATAACACCTAATAAGAAAAACCATTTCATTAAGGTGATAGCATGATATTTAGCCGTTAATGGTTTTACCATTACAAGATAAATTGCGTAAGAAGCGGCATTGACTATAAACAGGGCGTTTCCTAATGGAATATTAGGTGCGTCTTGTCGTACTTCGGCTCCAAATAGTATAAGTCCTAATGCGCCCGAGAAGCCTAATAAAATTCCAATAGATCGTAACCAGGTGATTTTTTCATTCAGAAAAATGGCAGATAAGATAAATACCAAAATTGGCGCTATGGTAATCATTACCGAACTATTAATAGGAGTTGATAGTTGTAGACCTTTGAAAAACATCAACATATTAATAGCCATCCCAAAAATTGCACATCCAAAAATTCTTAACCAATCGGATCGATCAATTTTTTGTTTTGGCACCCATATAGAGGCAAGCCAAAAAAGTAAAGTGGCTCCTATAACTCTAAGAAAGATAAACCCAAAAGGTTTAATGTAGGTAGGCATAACACCTTTAGCCAATGTATGGTTGATGGCGTAAATCAAACTTGCCCCAAAAGCAGCTAATAGTGCTATGGTTCTTTTATTCATTAATCTGCTTATTTGCTGCTTCAACCACTTTTTTACTATTTCCAATAAAAATTTGGTTGTCATATATAATCACCGGACGTTTTAAGAAGGTGTAATGTTCTAGAATTAAGTCTTTGTAATCGTTCTCTGAAAGAGTCTTATTTTTTAAATCTCTTTCTTTATAAAGTCTTGCTCTTTTGCTAAACAGAGATTCATACGTTCCAGAAAGTGATTTCATTTCTTCTAGTTGAGATTGAGTAATAGCTTCACTTTTAATGTCTTGTAAAACAAAATCTGAAGAAGGGTTTAATTCTTTTAAAATTCGTTTACAAGTGTCACAAGTGGATAGATGGTATATTTTTTTCACGAGAAAAATAGTTAAAATGTCAAAATCCATACAAAGGAAATTCATTTCACGATGAAAACTTATATTTTTGGCTAAAAATTAAGAACATCATCATTACATTTAAAAAGAAGCAATGAAAGATCAATTAGAAATTACCAGAACTAATAGAAGATTAATGTCCAAAATTATGGATAATTATTCATTAGAAGATCTTAATAAAGTTCCTGAAGGATTCAAGAATAATTTGATATGGAATATAGCTCATGTAGTGGTAACACAGCAGTTATTAGTATACAAACTTAGTGGTCTACCAATGATGATTGATGATGAATTGGTTTTAAAGTATAGAAAAGGAACTAAAACAGAGGGTTTTGTAGATCAGGCAGAAGTTGAAAAAGTAAAAGAGTTAATGTTTAGTACATTGGATCAAACTGAAAAGGATATTGAAGCTTCTATTTTTAAAGAATATCAGGAATATCCAACTAGTACAGGTTTTGTTTTAAAATCTACAGAAGATGCTATGAGTTTTAATAATTTTCATGAAGGAATACATCTTGGGTATATTTTAGCACTAAAAAAGTCATTATAATACGTTTTTATTTAAATAGGCTAACGCTTTCTCTTTACTTAATTTTATTTCAATAGGACCTTCTGCATAAGAGCTAACTTCATATTGATTGTATAGAAGTATAATATGTTCCTCTGTAAATCCAATAGTGGATGGTAAATGAAAAGTGTCATTCTCAAAAAAATATCCAGTGCTATTGATAGATTCGTTTTTAGGGATATTGTGAGTTTCTCTAAATACCTTTTCTGCAAAATCTTTAAAACCTTTATCATCTTTTATAAATCCTTCGTTGTTTATGATGTCACCCGTTTTAAGATCGATATTTAGGTAATTAGAATTACCACTACCATGTGCACCTCCAGTAAAAATATAAGATTCTATAAGAACGGATAGCATATTTTCATTTTGAAAACTAATGTCGCAATTGATACTAGCCTCATAAGGAATAATTTCATCTGGAAATTCTTTTTTCATTTCTAGATATGAACTATTAAAGCTTTTTAATGCGTTTTCAATATTATCAACTTTGTTGTCATCTTCAATATTTAAAGCATCACAAGCGGCTTTTTCAATTCGCTTGTTTATCTTTTCCGACAGATCGTTTTCACTTATAGATTCTAAAAGTAAAACTTCAGTAATTACGCAGTCTGTGTTTTCACAATCAAAGTAGGTTTCTATACTTATTGTTTTTTTCTGAAAACGTAGTGGTTCATGTTTTTCACAACTATAGAAATAAGATAGAATTACTAATAGGAAAATGAACTTTATTGGAGTGTTAGTTTTTCTGTTAATCATCTACTAAAGGTATTCATTGAAATATGATTAGAACGAATTAAATCATACATTTGTTCAGTTTTTTAACATATTACTATTCAAGTTGATTTTTTCGACTCTAAAAAGTAAAATTTGATTAAAGAAACGTCAAAAAATTAAGAAATATTATAAAAATCGAAACTAGTGAAATTTAATACAAAAACAATACACGGAGGTCAGGAGCATGATCCAGCATACGGAGCAGTGATGCCACCAATATACCAAACCTCTACTTATGCCCAGACTACACCAGGAGGACATAAAGGTTTTGAATATAGTAGAACACATAATCCTACAAGAAAGGCGTTGGAGAATGCATTTGCAAGTATAGAAAATGGAAAGCATGGTTTAGCATTTGGATCTGGATTAGCAGCTATTGATGCTGTAATTAAATTACTAAAGCCAGGTGACGAAGTGATCTCTACAAATGATTTGTATGGAGGTACTTATAGGTTGTTTACAAAGATATTTGAAGATTTCGGAATCAAATTTCATTTTATTGGAATGGAAAATGCCGATGCTATAGAGAATTATGTAAATGAAAACACTAAGTTAATTTGGGTAGAGACACCAACAAACCCAATGATGAATATTATAGATATCAAAGCTATTGCTGCGATTTCTAAAAAGAATGATTTACTATTGGCGGTGGATAATACGTTTGCTACTCCTTATTTACAAAGACCTTTGGATCTTGGAGCTGATATTGTAATGCATAGTGCAACGAAATATATTGGAGGGCATAGTGATTTGGTTATGGGTGCTTTGATCGTAAAAGATGATGAAATTGCTGAACGTTTGTATTTTATTCAAAATGCAAGTGGTGCTGTTTGTGGACCTCAGGATAGTTTTTTAGCTTTAAGAGGTATAAAAACATTACACGTTCGTATGCAACGTCATTGTGAAAATGGTGAGGCAATTGCACATTATTTAAAGAAACATCCTAAAATAGAAAAAGTGTACTGGCCAGGATTTGAGGATCATCCAAACCATGAAGTTGCCAAAGCGCAAATGGATGGTTTTGGTGGAATGATATCATTTGTAACTAAGGATAGTAATTATGATGAAGCGATAAAAATCGTGGAGAACCTTAAGATTTTCACACTAGCAGAATCTCTTGGTGGTGTTGAGAGTCTAGCAGGTCACCCAGCAAGTATGACACATGCATCTATTCCGAAAGAGGAACGCGAAAAAACTGGTGTTGTAGATTCTTTAATTAGATTGAGTGTGGGAATAGAGGATGTAGATGATTTAATTGCGGATTTAGAACAGGCTATAGGTTAACTAGTTATTAAATTCAAAAAAATATAGGTATTATTTTGATAATATGATATATTTGACAAGTTAAATTAACCATTAAATAAGAATCTTTTAATCCTATTAACATATGCAAGCAAAAATAGATGCATTTATGGAAGAAGTAAGAGCTCGTAACTCGCATGAGCCTGAGTTCTTACAAGCGGTTCAAGAAGTTGCAGAAACTGTAATACCGTATATCGCTACACAAGAAATATATAATGGAAAAAACATTCTTTTAAGAATGGTGGAACCTGAGAGAGCGATTATGTTTCGTGTACCATGGGTAGATGATAAAGGAGAGATACACGTAAATAGAGGATATCGAATTCAAATGAACTCTGCAATAGGTCCTTATAAAGGAGGATTGCGTTTTCATCCTTCGGTAAATCTAAGTATACTTAAGTTTCTTGCTTTTGAACAAGTATTTAAAAATAGCTTAACCACACTTCCTATGGGAGGTGGAAAAGGAGGTTCCGATTTTGATCCTAAAGGAAAGTCTGATGATGAAATTATGCGTTTTTGTCATAGTTTCATGAGTGAGCTTTGTAGACATATTGGGCCTGATACCGATGTTCCTGCTGGAGACATTGGAGTAGGAGGTCGCGAAATAGGATTCTTATTCGGTATGTATCGTAAAATACGTAATGAATTTACGGGAGTACTTACAGGTAAAGGAATTACTTGGGGAGGATCATTGATAAGACCTGAAGCAACAGGGTATGGAGCTGTGTATTTTGCACAAAATATGTTAGCTACAAAGAATGATTCTTTTGAAGGAAAGGTAGTTACAGTTTCTGGATCTGGAAATGTAGCCCAGTATGCTACAGAAAAGGCTACTCAGTTAGGAGCAAAGGTTGTTACTTTGTCGGATTCATCAGGTTATATTTATGACAAGGATGGTATCGACGAAGAGAAATTGGCTTTTGTTATGGAGCTGAAAAATGTAAAAAGAGGAAGAATCAGTGAGTATGTAGATAAATATCCTTCTGCAGAATTTCACAAAGGAGAAAGACCATGGAGTGTAAAATGTGATGTTGCACTTCCTTGTGCTACACAAAACGAACTTGATGGTGATGAAGCAGAGCAATTAATCGCAAATGGTTGTATCTGTATCAGCGAAGGAGCAAACATGCCAAGTACACCTGAAGCTATTGCTGCTTTTCATAAGGCAAAAATATTCTTTGCGCCTGGGAAAGCTTCAAATGCTGGAGGAGTAGCGACATCTGGATTAGAAATGACTCAGAATTCCTTGAGATATAATTGGACGCGCGAAGAAGTAGACGAAAAATTGAAGCAAATAATGAAAGATATTCACTCTTCATGTTTAGAATATGGAACTCAGGAAGATGGATATGTTGATTATGTAAAAGGAGCTAATATCGCAGGTTTTGTAAAAGTTGCGGATGCTATGTTGGCACAAGGAGTAGTATAAATTAATAATAATCCATACTATAGAAGCCGTTCTTATAATATTAGAACGGCTTTTTCATTATCTAAAAGCAATAATTAGTATTTTAGCATGTTATCAAAGCAGAGTAAATAGCACTCAGAAATTATGCAGTATCTCAGACTATCAATATTTCTAATTTTCCCATTATTTCTTTTTTCTCAAGATTTCAGTAATCAATGGACTGGACATTATTCTTATTTTGAGATTAATGATATATATGCTGCCGAAGATCGTGTTTATACAGCTTCAGAAAATTCGGTTTTTATTTTTGATACTGAGACCAGAACCTCAGAGACATTTTCTACAATTAATGGATTGTCTGGAGAAACTATATCTTCCATTTATCATAGTTCCACTTACGATATTACTGTAGTAGGGTATGATAATGGTTTATTAGAATTGATATTAGATGATGAAGTTAGAACTTTTATCGATATAGTGGATCAACCCACAATTCCACCTACAGAAAAAAGAATTAATCATTTTTTCGAAAATGATGATAAACTTTATATTTCTACAGAATTTGGTATTGTAGAATTTAACTTGGAAAGAATAGAGTTTGGAGATACCTTCTTTATTGGTCCAGGAGGTTCCCAAATTAACGTTACAGGTACAATTGTTGCAGAAAATTCTATATACGCTACTACATTGAATAATGGAATATTTTCAGCGGATGTGACCAATCCCAATCTGGTAGATTTTAACCAGTGGGCTAATCCAATTCCCGGGAGTTTTAGAGATATAGTAATTTTCAATAATCAGATTTTGGTCCATCAAAACTTGGATCTAGTTCAAAGCTTAGAAAATAATGTACTTACTACTGTATTTACCGCACCTTCTCCAATTAGAGATATGTATGCGGATTCTGGAAATTTAACAATTTCGCTAGCAGATAGTGCACTGGTTCTAGATACAAACTTTTCTGAAACCGCATCCATAACGAGTACTACAGAAGATAGTTTTGAACTGAACACTGCTTTAACTATCAATAATGAGGTGTATCTAGGTACAAATACTAGAGGATTACTAGAACTTGAATTAAGTAATCCAAATACAAAAACATTAGTTTCTCCAGAAGGGCCTTTGAGTAATTTTACTTTTGGAATCGAAGCGTTGAATAATAATTTATGGGTGGTGTTTGGTCAGTATGATGTGAATTTTAACCCATTTCCATTACAAAGAAGAGGGATCAGTAAACTTACAGCAGATGGTTGGTTTAATATTTCTAGAGATGAAGTGTTGGGGGCAACATCTTTGTCTCATATTACCATAAATCCAAATAATGAAGATCAGGTTTTTATAAGTAGTTTGAGCAGTGGGTTGATAGAAGTCAATAATAATGTAGTTACTAATTTATTTAATGATGTAAATAGTGGGTTCGAATCATTTATACCAGATAATTCTGATTTTGTATTCCTCAACGGTTCCGTTTTTGATAATGACGGTAATTTGTGGGTTAATAATTCTAGAGTAGATGATGGTCTCAAAAGATTTTCGCCTGGTGCTACACAAACCTTAAATGTTGATTTAAGTGGTATAATTTCGGATCCTTTAGGGAATCTTGGATTTTCTGATACTGTAATAGATAGAGATGGAAACCTTTTTATTGGCGGTTGGAATTCTGGAGTTATTGGTTATAATCCCGATACTGGTAATCAAGTTCAGTTATCAGGAGAAGCTGAAGGATCAAATATTCCTAGTGATTATGTATTAGCATTAGAAATAGATAGAAATAATCAATTATGGATCGGTACCTTTAGAGGGATAAGAGTTTTGTTTAATCCTTCAGGAGTTTTTCAACAAAGTAATCCGCAGGCAAGTCAAATCATTATTTTGGATGATGAAGGTGTGCCTCAGGAATTGTTGTTCGATGAGACTATTACGGATATAGAGGCAGATGGTTCTAATAATAAATGGGTAGCGACTGCATCTTCTGGGGTATTTTATTTTTCATCAGACGGGCAAGAAACATTAGCTCATTTTACCACAGATAATTCTCCTTTACCTACCAATAACGTTCGAGATATTTCTGTTGATGATTCTACTGGATCTGTCTTTTTTGCTACAGAAAAAGGCTTGTTAGAGTTTAAAGGTACTGCAACAGGGCCAGAAAATAATTTGGACAATGTTGTGGCTTTTCCAAATCCTGTGAGACCCGGATTTAATGGACAAGTAACTATAAGAGGATTAACTAGTAGGGCTAATGTAAAAATTACCGATATAGAAGGTAATTTAGTTCATGAGGAAATAAGCGAAGGAGGTAGTATACAATGGGACACTACTGCTTTTGGTAGGCATAAAGTGGCTTCTGGTGTGTATCTAATTTTGGTCACGGGAGAAGATCAAGGAGAAACTACTGTTTCTAAGCTATTGGTAGTCAGATAATGGTTGTAAAAACATCTGCAATAGTCATTCATTCTTTGCGATATAGTGAAAGTGATTTAATTGTTTCTTTATTGACGAAGACTAGTGGTCTTAAATCGTATCTATTAAAGGGAATTCTGAAATCTAAGCGAGGTAAAATTAGATCATCTTTGTTTCAACCTTTGACTTTATTAGAAATTGAAGCTAATCATAGAGATAAGGGAAATTTAGAGAGAATTCGAGAAGCAAGAATTCTAACTCCTTATTCTTCGCTGCATACAGATTTAATTAAAAACTCTTTAGTCTTTTTTCTTTCAGAAATACTTAAGAATACAATTCAGGAAGAAGAAGTTAATGATGAACTTTTTAATTATTTAGAGACTACTTTTCTATGGTTAGATGCTAACGATAATATTAGTAATTTTCATATTTCTTTTTTAATAAAACTTACACAATATTTGGGCTTTTATCCAGATATATCAAATATTCATTTGGATGTTTTTAATATGCAAGAAGGGTGTTTTCAGAATGATACATCAAACATTTATTGTATGGATGGAAATGTGATTTCCTTATTCAAGGAATTTTTAGGCACGACATTTGAGGCAAGTATGGATATTAAAATGTCTAGAATAGTAAGAAATGAGATTCTTGGGATGTTATTAGTATATTTTGAGCTACATTTGCACGGCTTTAAAAAACCAAAATCACTTTCGGTTTTGAACGAAATTTTTAGTTAAACAATGCGTTTATTTTTTGTTGTTGTATTCACGTTACTTTTTTTACAGGAAAGTGCTTCTCAAAGTATTACTGTACTTAGTAGAGCAAATGGTCAGCCTATTCCTAGTGTTACAATACATAACAAATCAAAATCAAAAACAGCAATAACTGATTTTGATGGAGTAGCAGATGTTTCGGCTTTTTTGGAAAATGAAAAGTTGTATTTTGTGCATATCTCACATATTACGGCAACAACGACGAAAGCAAATATAATTACATCTTCGAATATGTTTTATATGGAGATCGACGAGAACCAGTTATCAGAAGTGGTTATTTCGGTTTCTAAATGGGAGCAGGATAAGAAAGATGTTACTCAAAAAATTGTTAGTATTACTTCTGATGAAATAGCTTTTTCTACTCCTCAAACATCTGCGGATTTATTACAAAATAGTGGTCAAGTATTTATACAAAAAAGTCAATTAGGTGGTGGTAGTCCAATTATACGCGGTTTTTCTACTAATAGATTATTGCTTACCGTGGACGGAGTGCGAATGAATAATGCAATTTTTAGAGGGGGAAATGTTCAAAATGTAATTTCGGTAGATCCTTTTACAATAGATCGTACAGAAGTTATTTTAGGGCCTGGATCGGTCGTTTATGGTAGTGATGCTGTGGGAGGTGTTATGAATTTTTATACGGCACAACCCAAGTTTGCAATTAGTGGTAAAAATAAGTTGAGTGGTAATGCTATCATGAGATATGCTAGCGCAAGTAATGAGAAAACTGGACATGTTGACTTTAATATTGGATTAGAAAAATGGGCTTTTTTGACAAGTGTAAGCTATACGGATTTTGATGATCTAAAAATGGGAAGTCATGGACCAGACGATTATTTAAGAACTGAATTTGTAGAAACGATTAGTGGGGTTGATACCGTTGTTCAAAATGATGATCCGAGGACGCAGGTTTCTACAGGATATGATCAAATTAATTTTTTGCAAAAAATACATTTCATTCCCAATGAAAGATGGGATGTCAATGCAGGATTTATTTATACAGCAACATCTGATTATCCGAGATACGATCGTTTGATTAGACGTAGCGACGATCATTTAAGGTCTGCAGAGTGGTTTTATGGACCGCAAAAATGGTTGATGGGAAACCTTCAATTAACCTACAAGTGGAAAAATACATTTTATAATAAACTAAAATTCACGGCTGCATACCAAAACTTTCAGGAGAGTAGGAATGATAGAGATTTTGGAGACGTGATTTTGTCAAGAACAAAAGAAAATGTGGATGCTTATTCTGCAAATCTTGATTTTGAAAAAATATTTAATGATAAAACAACCATGCATTATGGATTGGAGTATATTTTAAATCAAGTGTCTTCTGACGGTTCAGAATTCAATATTTCTACGAATGAGTTAATGGCTGCGCCATCCAGATATCCTGATGGATCTACTTGGCAATCTATTGCAGCTTATGTAAGTCTAAAAAGTAAGCTAAGTGAAAAATTAAGATTCCAAGGTGGATTGCGTTACAATAGAATTATTCTGTATTCGGAGTTTGATGATACTTTTTTTGATTTTCCATTCACCGAAGCTAATTTGGATACTGAAGCTTTTACTGGTACGGCAGGTTTTAGTTGGCTTCCAAATGATCTTTTACATTGGAAATTAAACTTTTCTACAGCTTTTAGAGCTCCTAATATTGATGATGTGGGTAAGATTTTTGATTCGGAACCTGGATCAGTAGTGGTTCCCAATCCAGATTTAGAGCCAGAGTATGCGTATAATGGGGAACTAGGATTGACTGCAAATGTTGGCAAAAATTTCAAGATTGATTTAGCAACTTATTATACCCAATTGGATAATGCTTTGGTACGAAGAGATTTTTCTCTTAATGGCGAAACAGAAATTTTGTTTGGAGGAGAGTTGAGTAATGTACAAGCTATCCAAAATGCAGCGAATGCTCAAGTTTATGGGTTTGAGGCAGGGTTTCGTTATGATTTTGCTAAAAATTTAAACCTAGCAGCAAAATATACGTTTACAGGAGGAGAAGAAGAGTTAGATGATGGATCAGTTTCTCCATCTAGACATGTAGCTCCGCAATTTGGAAGTACCAATCTAACCTATGATAATCATAAATGGATGATCGATTTTTCCGCAGTTTACAACGGTCAGTTTGATTTTGAAGACTTAGCACCTTCACAACAAAATAATGCTTTTTTATATGCATTGGACGAAAATGGAAATCCTTATTCGCCATCGTGGTATACGCTAAACGTTCGCTCTAGGTATCAATTTACAAAGAGTTTGCAGGCTACTTTTACTATTGAAAATATTACTGATCAACGATACAGACCTTATTCTTCTGGAATCGCTGGTGCCGGTAGAAATTTTATTGCTTCCTTAAAATATTCGTTGTAGACTAAAGCATATATATTTGAAAGATACATTATACATTTTTGATATCGATGGAACACTTACAGATAGCGTTCCTATGTACTTGATTTCTGTTACTAAGGCGATGCAAGCTTTAGGAATTGTTGATATAGATACTGATTACAATAATTATAAACATCATACTGATAGTTATGCGTTGCGTTACAATTATGAACGTAATTTTAATAAAAGTGTACCTAAGGATTTACTAGATAAATTTGAAGATAACTTGATATCAGCAATGAACGATTTTGATCCTGTAAAGGAGATTAGTGGTGCAAAAGAATTGATAGATAGACTTAGAGGTGACAATATTCCATTTTGTTTTGCAACAGGAGCGTTACCTAAACCTGCCTTACAGAAATTAAATCAATGTGATATATGGTGCGATGAGCGATTATTAGCTACTTCTAAGACACATGAGTCAAGGGAAGGATTTGTGAAAGATGCTATAGAAAGGGCAAAATCTTTTTATGATAAAAGATATTTTGAAAATATCGTTTCGTTAGGTGATGGTCTGTGGGATTTAAAAACGGCACAAAACTTATCTTTAGATTTTGTTGGAATAGGAGACAAGAATAAGAGAAAGCTTATCGATAATGGAGCTACGCAATATTACCCAAATTTAGTGGAGTTTAGTAAAGAGTTGTTTTAAGGTCTTATTGCGCTCTTAGCTTTTTTATTAATTCAGTGTCAAAACTTTTCTTAAGAAGGGTAATTTCTTTTACATTTTCATTTGGTATCGCTATCGAAAGAACATAATGTTTAACTTTCCATCCTTTGCTAGTTTTCTCTAAAACGCCACTACCTCTACAAATACCCATTTGGGTGTCTAATAATTCATCAAACCATGCTAGATTGGAGTTTGGTTGAACAAAAATATTTCGTTCAAGCGTACTGAAACTCCACGCTTTCCCTTTGTCAAAATAAGGTTTTGAAAAAGCTTTAAATGAAGTCAAATCCCAATTTTCTGTAGGGTCAGTACCAATAAATATAGCATCTTCTGTCATTAGTGAAAAATAGTTGTCAAAAGATGCATCGGCAGCAGCTTTATGCCATTGTTCTAATATGGTATTAATTTGCTCTTTTTCTTGGGCAAAACCACAAAAGGAAACTACAAGCAATAAATAAAGGATATTTTTTTTCATAGTATACTATTCTTCAATTTCAATAATGTCTTCTTCAGGGTTTGCAATAGAATCTCTTAGAATGTCTCGCTCTCTTAATAGCTCTTTTTCGATATTTTCTGGAATGGCAAGAGATAATTCGTTTAACTGTATTATCAGACTATTGTATGCGGTAATTAGTCTAATATTAGCATTTATTAATTTCTGTGAATCTTGTTTTTTATTTTCGCTTAGTTGCAATAGTAAACCCGATTCTGTAGCTAAAACAGCGATACGAGAAATAATGGTATTTACTTTAAGATCTGCAGAAATATTTTCTTTAAAATTTTCAACCATTAAATTCATGCTATCAGCATATTTTCTAACATAAAAGGGATTAGATTCTTTCATGGATACAACTAAGTTTTTAAGATTTTGAAAATCTTCAAAACTTTCTAAGTCTTTAGAAGCTTCTGGAGACAATTTTAAAACATCAACCGTAGCCTTTTCTTTAGATAAACTATCTAGTTGGATAATTTCTTTTTCTTCCTGAGCAGTGTTGGAATTTTCTTTTTTGCATCCTGTACAGAATATAGTAAGAATACATAATGTAGAAAGCAATAATCTCATCGTGTAATTTTCAATAACAGACCAAAAATAGGGAATATCGTTGCAACTAAAAATTAAAAGCCTTAAGTATATCTACCTAAGGCTTAAAACAATTACTAATTTATATATTACGCATAATACCAAGCGCCATTTACATAGACCACTTCTCTCCAACCATAACGCGAGCTATAGTAATACCATTTGTCATTATATCTATATACTCTTAATCCGTATACCGTATAGTATTGACCATTTTCATAAGTTGGTTCTCCGCCGCCGCCATCTCCATCAGGATACATTTTATCAATTCCTTGTAAATCACCAGAGGATAATGCATTTCTTTGAACGGAATAAGTGCTACCATCTTTTTTGGTGATTGTAGGTTGCCCATTTTTAGAAAAAGAATAAGCTCCATACATCATAATAGATCCAAAATCTAAGGCATCTGTATATTCGTCACCATCATAACCCTGTTCTACATAGGTTCTGAAATTAAACTCTCTTCCAGATTGAATATTCTGAAAATTGATTGTTAGATATTGATCTCTACCTGCTCTACTTTGTTCGTGCCATAAACCTACAGCATGACCAATTTCGTGTATGGTATTTCCAGTACTACATCCGCTTGCAAGATTAATGTTTTGTCTTCCACCAACCATTCCAACATTAGAAGAACAACCACTACCAGGTCTAAAATAGATATAGTTTGGTTCGTTTGTTCTTTCAATAAATGTTAGATTCGTGTTGTTTTCCCAGCTTGCAATCGCATTAGTAACACGTGCCTTGTTCGGTAAATCACTCGCGATTGTGTAATATACCGTATTGTTCGGCCATCTTCCAGAAGTTCTTCCAACGCTTTTGCTTTCGGATGGATCTTGGCCATCTTCTAAAACAAAGTTAGTATCTTCGGAGAAAACGTGATCTTTGGGAAGAATGATATCCCCTTCAAAAATACGATCTCCATTTAGCGATTCGTAATTAATAGGAAGACCAGCATAGAATCCTTCTTCAATAGTTCCTGTCGTGCTAAAATTAGCCCTTTCTGCTCCATCAAAAAGAGGTGTTTCTGGTTCTAAATTCTCTAGATCCGAAATAGGCTCGTTCTCAGAGCATGAGAACATAGCTAATGCTGTTCCTAGCATTAGGATTGATTTGTTAATTTTCATTTGAGTTTGTGTTTTTATGTTATTAACACTTGCTCTAACCAGAAACCACATCAATTAGTATTTTTCTAATAAATAATTAACACTTAATGCGACATAAAACAGGAAACGTTAACATTTGTAACATAAGAAGTAAAAATCCTACAAACAGGTTGATTTTCAGTGATTTGTTTGTCGATAAATTTAAGGGTTAGGGTTTTGTATAGTGAGATCAGAAATGATTTGCCAGGTGTTTTCTTGATTTTTAACTAGCAAAAAAGTTACTTGCATACTATTTTCAGGAGCTTCTAGTAGTGCAATAACGGTTGCAGAATGTCCTTTAATATCTAGATGTAAAATAGAGGTTTTATAAGGCGTGCCGCCAATTTTCTTTTGATTCATTAATGAAATATATCCGGCTCCTGAAATGACAGTGGTTTTATCAGAAGTAGGATATCGATTTACCACAACTCGAAAGTCGGGATGTAAAATTTCACCAAACATAGCTGTGTTGCGTTGCGCTCCTGCGGTTACAAATTTTTCTACCACAGTTTTAATTTCGTTTTCCATAACTTCTTCGTTAGTTTGAGATTTACAATCGGCCGTACATAAACATATAATACAAACCATAATTCGTGCTAAAGTTTTCATTAGTATCAATTTTAGAATTTTAAACGGTGTGAAACTAAGAATACGGAAACAGGATTTTTGTGACGATGATCACAAAGTGTAATTAGGACATTCTTTTACGAATTCTACTCAGAGTTTCTCTGGCAACGCCAATATAAGATGCTAAATATTGAACTGGTATTTGCTGAATAAGTTCTGGATTGTGTTCTAATAAATATTTATATCGATCTTCGGGCTTTAGCGATGTTAACATTGTTGTAAAGGTATGCTGCTCACTTAATAAATGTTCGAGTAGTTTTCTTCCTAAACGTTCAAAGGATATTGATTTGTCGTAAAGTTGTAAAAGTTCGGTTCTCTTAATAAAAAAACCTTCTGTATCACTTATGGCTACAATGTTTTTGTTGGAAGTGTTTTGAGAAGCCAAGCTGGATATTTCTGTGGCAAAATCAGAAACACTAAAAAAAGAAGTGTAAATCTCTTTAGTATTAATGAGCTCGTATAGACCCAAAATGCCTTTGGTAACAAATAGTATTCCGTGATTGTACTGTCCGTTTTGTAGTAGAAATTCCTTTTTTGCTAATGTTTTGTATTCAGAAATCTTTAAAAATTCTTTAAACTCTTCGTCCGTGAGTTTATGAAAGTTATGAAGAGTGGTTTTGAGAAGATTAATAGCATCGTCCATACTATACGTAAACTAACTTTTGTTTTGTGTAAAGCACTAAGGTATTGTTTTAAAAAAAAGAACACAACATTACTTATAAAGAATGTAATTCGTATTTCTGCTCAATCCATTGGTTGAAATTGATATAACCTAATATGAAATTTGGGATGGGGTTTTTCTTTAGTTCTAAAGCTAACTCCTCAAAAGCATCCTTCTTTGCTTTTTCAGAAAGTTCGACAGTTTTGCTTAAAAATTTCAATATGAGCTTTTCATAGACTTCTATGTTTTTTTGCTTTTTAATATTTTTTTTTAGTGCATCTATTAAATATCTCATCGAAAATCCATTTCCTAGTTCGTAGTGTGTTAGAAGGTTGAGCCAATAGGTGTAGGTGATAAGGTCTTTTCGGTCTTTTTTTGTCTGATTGTTTAGGATGTCATTGATCCAGTGAAGGGATTTTTGAAAATCTCTTTTTTGAAAGTAGATGTTGGCAAACTGAAATCTAAAAGAAAGCCAATAATTATCTGGAATTACATTTTTGTTTTCCTCTATAAAACCATGAATATTTTCTATAACCTCTTGTGTGTTGTGAATGTCTTTTAGGTTTCTGTGAATTTCTAATTCTATATTGTACAGACGAAGTTTTTCTTTAATTAATGAAGCAGAATTTACCGTAATTTCAGATGCTTTTTGTTTTAAGAATAATATTCTAACGAATGCTTCTTTGTATAGTTTTTCGAAAACAAGATATCCTAGATAATTGTTGTAGACCGAGAAATATGTGGTAAAGTACTCTTTAAGCAGTTCAGGCTGTTGTTCCCATTCTTTGATCAGTTTTTCTATGAGTTGTTTTGCCTTTTTTGGATTGTTAGAGGCAAGATGTTTTCGGTATAAATGAAGTGCCTTTAGTGTTTTGTTCTGTAGGTGATTTGTTTTTTTGTGAGATAAAGAAGCGTTTATGGGGTCTGTGTTGGCTAATAAAAGATTGATATAGTTGGTTGTAGAATCTAAGCATTGTTTCTGCTCGGTGATAATATCTTTTAAGGTTTCGAAATCTTGAGGATGTAAGGCTTGATAAACTTTTCTTTTCCAATCTTTTATTTGAAAAAGCAATACATTTTGTTGAAAGTTGATAGCTTTTTTTTCTGCTCTTTTTAATTCGCTATTACAAATGGCATACAATCCTTTGTGATATAAAATTTCAACATTTTTAATAATACTGATTAGTTCGGCTTGTATCGAAATTTTGGCGTGATAATTTCTGAGAGATTGCAGAACACGCTGTTTTAGGTAGTTCTTTATGGTTGTTAGCTGGTTGATAAAAGCTTTGTCTGAGAATTGTGTTTTGATTAATGTTTCATCATATATCTTTTGCGCTTCGATAGCGTCAAAAAGCAATAGGTATTCAGCGTCTTCTCCTCCTTTAGAACTGAGTCGAAAATAACGTTTCTCACTTTTTGTCAATGATTTGATTAAATAGAATAATTCTTCGTTTTTCTTCATTTTAGAAACCTATGTTTTTTCAAAAATAATACTTTTTTTCATGACTCTGATCACATACTTTTGAGAGAATCTTAATCAATACTTTATTTTATTATGTCAAATGCAATTAGCTGGTTTGAAATACCAAGTACCAATTTTGAAAGAGCTGTAAAATTTTACAATGAGCTTTTAGATGTAGAACTACAACCTATGGAGATGGAATTTAAAATGGCATTTTTTCCATACAAAGATGGTGGAGTAGGTGGCTGTGTTACGCATGGAAACGGAAATACACCATCACAAGAAGGTACATTTGCCTACCTTAATGGAGGAGATGATCTTTCCATTCCTTTAGCTAGAGTAGAAAAAGCTGGAGGAAAGATTTTAATGCCTAAAACTTCTATAGGAGAGAATGGTTTTATGGCAATTTTTCTGGATACCGAAGGAAATAGGGTTGCATTTCATTCCATGAAATAAACTATTTAATACATTCCTAAACTATCTAGAGATTATACTATCCAACAGAAGTTCATTAAGAAATTCAGGATGTTTATGTTACTCTAGATAGTATTTTGCTATATTTAATAACTGATACATAAGACCATGCAATATTTTACACAAGACTTTGTAGAATTTTTTAAGGAATTAGAATTTAATAATCATAAAGAGTGGTTTCATACCAATAAAAAGAGATATGAAGCAAGTGTGAAGAGACCTTTTGAGATTTTTGTGGGTAAAATGATTCAAGAAATTCAGAAGTACGATCCTACATTGCAAATTGATGCTAAAGAGTGTGTGCTACGTATAAACAGGGATATTCGTTTTTCTGAAGATAAATCCCCGTATAATTTATACTACACAGCCTTTATATCTAATGGAGGACGAAAAGATAAAAGTGTTCCGGGTTTGTTTTTGCGATTGTCACCCATTATGGTAGGAGTTATGGGAGGATGTTTTGGTATTACAAAGGAACAATTGTTTAATTTAAGAACTACGATTAGTAATAATCCTAAAGATTTTAGAAAATTAATTGAAGAAAAAGAGTTTGTTGAGAGATTTGGAGAAATCAAAGGACGAGCAATAAAACGAATTCCAAGAGAATGGAAAGAAGCTTACAAAATTGAACCTTTAATTGGGAACAAACAATTCTATTTTGTTGGAGAAGAATCACCTTCATTGATCACCAATGATTCTCTTATTGATAAATTAATGGAGTATTGGAAGATAATGCGTCCTATAAATGAGTATTTAACCAAAGCAATTCAATAATGGCGTATAGTGAGTTCCTTTCGGATCGGATTCATCAGATTTTTAAAGACAAAAGAACAAATTTCTATACCAAAAGAATGATAGGAGGTCTTTGTTTTATGGTAGATGACAAAATGTGTTGTGGAATCCATTATGATAAAAAGAAGGAAACCGATTTATTAATGGCAAGAATAGGAGAAGAAGCCTATGCTATTGCTATCAATAGAACTGGGTGTTATCCAATGGATTTTACAGGAAGACCAATGAAAGGATATGTTTTTGTAACTCCAGAAGGTTTTGATATGGATGAAGATCTTGAATATTGGATACAATTATGTCTGGATTTTAATCCTTTAGCCAAAAGTAGTAAGAAGAAGAAATAGGTATGAAAAGTTTCTAAAATGCTATTTTAAAATAGATAGTTTTTGTAATTGTTAAAGTTCGATAGCGACCTATTGCATATGTCTAAAACAATCTTTACTAAAACAAACGTATTTATTGCAATGCAGTATCTTTTTGCTAGGAAAAAACAAATTTTTTTGGCAATGATTGGTGTATTGTTAGGAGTAACTACTTTTATAGTGATGATTAACTTTATGACTGGAGTGAACGATTTTTTAGATGATGCTGTTTTTAATGGAAGTCCTGATATAATTATTAGTAAGGATGTAGAAAAACCAAACGCTAATTCGATCTTAAGTCAAGGAAGTTTTTTAGATAACTATGATAAAATCGACTCTTTTTTAAAGAATAAGAATAATGTGCGAAGTTTTGCGCATCAAATAATCTCTCCAGCAATTTTAATAAGTGATGCTAAGCAACATCCTGGCAGTATTAATGGAGTTTTTCCGACCCATGAAGATACTATGGTTGATCTCGAAAGAAGATTGGTAGAAGGAAAAGGGTTTCAGAGTTTATCTGCAAAAAACACCATCCTTATCGGTATAAGCTTGGCAAAAAGATTGCAAGTTTCTGTTGGGGATTCTATTAAAATGATTCTTCCTAATGGTAAAAATCAACAATTAGAAGTTTCAGGAATATTTAGTTTTGGGATTACCACAATTGATAACGTACGAACTTATACCTCTTCAGAAACATTACAACATTTATTAGGTCAGAAGAATCATATCACTAATATTCACATTAAATTAAAAGATAGAGATGATGTGAGTATTAAAGATGATCTTGTTCAAAAATTCCAAGGGATAACTACAGAAGATTGGAAGGACAGTAATAAAACTATTGTCATTGGTAATAAAGTAAGAGACATTCTAACATGGTCAGTTTCTTTTGCATTGCTTTTGGTTGCAGGATTTGGAATTTATAATATTCTAAATATCACCGTAATTCAGAAAAGAAAGGATATTGCCGTTTTGAAAACCGTTGGATATTCTAGTGAAGATATTGTATTTATCTTTTTGGTACAATCAATTATTATTGGTGTGTTTGGAGCATTTTTAGGCGTCTTATTTGGATATGGTATTAGTTATTTAATATCTACAACACCCTTGGATACTTCGGATTTTATTATAGTAGAGACGTATCCTATTAACTTTAAGGTTTTTTACTACATTTTGGGATTTTTCTTTGGTGTTTTGACAACTGCTTTCGCTGGGTATTTCCCATCTAAAAAAGCTAGTAAAGTGGATCCGGTAACGATTATAAGAGGGATATGATTTTAAAAGCTAAACAGATCAATAAATATTTTACAGAACCAGAAAAGCATCAGGTTTTACAAGATGTTTCTTTATCAATTTCTGAAGGCGAGTTAGTATCTGTATTTGGTGAGTCTGGAAGCGGTAAATCTACCTTATTATATATTTTGTCTACGTTAGATACTGATTTTGATGGTGATCTAACAATATATGATCACAAAATTAAAAGGTTAACTGCTTCGCAATTAACTGATTTTAGAAATAAACATATCGGTTTTGTATATCAATTTCATTATTTGCTTCCAGAGTTTAATGTCCTTCAGAATGTAATGTTGCCTGCTATGAAACTTTCCTTAAAAAATAAAAAGGAGATAGAACATGATGCTATGAGTTTATTAGCAGAAGTGGGTATGAAATCCTTTGCTAAACGCCCTGCATATCAACTTTCTGGTGGACAACAACAGCGAGTAGCTATTGCAAGAGCTTTAATAAATAATCCTTCATTAATTGTTGCAGATGAACCTACTGGAAATTTAGACCAAAAAAACTCAGAATTAATATTCGATTTGCTTAAAGAAATTACAGGAACCAAAAATAAAGCTGTAGTAATTGCCACCCATAATTCTAAAATTTATCATAATTCTGATAGAAGTATTGAAATGATTGATGGAGTTATACGACTATGATCGTATAAAAACTTAAAAATCAATAAAATGGAAACTTCTTTTAATAAAAGTATTGTGATTTTCGATGGTGAGTGCAATTTATGCAATGGAGTAGTAGGCTGGTTGATGAAATTTGCTCCGAAAGATCTTTTCCATTTTACTCCTTTTCAATCTCCTCAAGGCCAAGAATTATTAAAAAAATACGGCTACCCAACTGAAAGGTTAGATACAGTGAT
This sequence comes from uncultured Aquimarina sp., assembly GCF_947492965.1. GTDB lineage: Bacteria > Bacteroidota > Bacteroidia > Flavobacteriales > Flavobacteriaceae > Aquimarina. The sequence goes on from NZ_CANLOZ010000001.1 coordinate 61,452, forward strand.
TTTAATAGATGAAAATGGAGCACATACACACTCTGATGGTTTTATTAAGATAGTCTCTAAAATTCCAAAGTGGAAACGAGTAGCAGCCCTGTTAGCCTTTGTTCCTCGAATGATACGCGATGGAATTTATAAACTAGCTTCTCGCAACAGAGTAAAGTGGTTTGGACAGTCTACCAGTTGCACAATTAACTTTAGATAATTTTTTACTTCACTTCGCTATTGAAGGTCAATTAAAAAGAATTGCTACATTTGGATGATCACACAATACAATTCTGAATGAGCTTTTTTGTTAATAGGTATACACGAAGATGTATATTTTATTGGATGTTATTGTCTACTTTTTGGCTAAGTGCGCAGAAGGAAGAAATTATAGGAATAGATACAATCCAAAACAAAAGTATTGATCAACTAGTAGATTTGATTAAAAGTTCCAGAAAGAAAAAAGCTGCAGTTTATGAAAACATATTAAAAAGCAAAAACCTGTCGGGTAACGATCTTTCTGAGATTTATATAGACATTGGATACAGCTTTTATAAAAGAGAAGAGTCTGAAATAAGTATTTCATATTTTCAAAAAGCGATTGATGTAGCAAAAAGCAATTCGGATAATGAAACCCTCGCTAATGCATACTTAAAATTAGGAAATTCTTATTTGCAAGATTGGCAAAATCAAAACGCTTTAGATACCTACCATCAAGTGTTACAAATGGCACAGGAACGAGGGAATCTTAAAAAAGAAATTGTTGCCAAATCCAATATTGTAATTGTGCTCAGAAGAATGAATCAGTTAGATAAAGCACTGGAAGACTGCAGAGGTTTATTGAGTTTTATAGATAAGACATCATATAAGAATAAGAAAAATCATGTAAATGTATTGACGATTATAAGTGAAGTGTATTTAGATCTAGGACAGTTTGATTCTGTTCTAAAATACGCGGATATAGGTATTGCTATTAGTACTCCTTTAAATTATGAAATCGGGATAGCAGATTTATATACCAAAAAAGGAATTGTTTTCTTTAAAAGGAATGACTATGATCAAGCTTTGAGCTTTTTATATAAAGCGGAAAAAATCTTAAACAAATTAAAAGTTAATGATAGATCCAACCAGAGAATTAATGTGAATTATTTTTTGGCGAGTTATTTCTATGACATGCAATCATATGAAAAAGCAGTTGACTATCTATTAAAAACGATCAATGCCTTAAAGGAAAATGACCTAAGAAAGAATAGAGTGATAGATGCACATATGCTTCTCGCTAAAAGCTACAAGGAAATTGGAAATACAGATGCCTCAATAGTATGGTTTTCGAAACATCAGGAACTTCAAGATCAATTTCAGAAAGATAAAGATAAAACAGTTCATAAAATCTATGATCAGAGTACACAGCAACTGGATAACAAAATTAGAAAGCTAGAAAGTGAACAGGAAAAAGAACAAAAGCTTAAGAGTTATATTTTATGGGCTTTAGTCATTGTGGCATTATCCCTTGTTTTTATACTAATTACTTATTTTAGAAAGCAAAAAGCAAATAAGAAGGTTTTTAATAAACTGATTCAAAAAATTTCTGATCTTGAATCAAAAGAAGCTCAAGAAAATATAGAAACTAGAGAGTCTACTAAAGAAATTTATATCGATGATGACAAAATTAATGCAGTGCTAAAGGGATTAGAGAAACTAGAAAAGCAAGAGTATTTTTTAAGTGTCGATTGCAATTTAAGATCCATAGCGAAAAAGGTGAAAACCAATGCTACCTACCTTTCCAGAATTATAAATAACTATAAAGGAAAAAGTTTTAATGATTATATCAATGACTTAAGAATTGATTACGTATTGAAACGATTAAAAAATGACAACAAATTCAGGTCATTTTCTATTAGTTCGATTGCTAGCGAGATTGGATATAAAAGTGATAATTCTTTTACCAAACATTTTAAGGCAAAGACTGGGTTAAACCCTTCTTATTATATCAAGAATATTGAGAAGTTACCTGTAAAACTATAAAACTTAAAAAAAGTCAATAGAAGAATGCCGCATTTTGTTTAAAATGAGGTTTGTCAATTATGATTTAAGGCTTGTAAAAAGTATATTTCATTATATTAACTCTATAGATCTTATTAGTTTTTAACGGTTTTTAGGATCTTTTAAATATTACATAATGAAAAAGCAATTAAAGAAAAGTGTAAGTCTCAAAAAGCTTACCGTTGCCAGAATTAATGATTATGGTATGACAAAAATTAAAGGAGGCGATTGTTTAGCTACTGATCATTGTAATTCACATATGGAATGTGAATCCACTCAACATCGGTATTAGATCAACTACAAAAAAAAATAATTAGAAAAAGCTTCATCAGTAAATGAGGCTTTTTTTATGCCTTATTTTATCCAAAATGCGGAAATTATACTTTTTTACTGCGTTTCTCTGTGCTAATTTGGTAGAAGAACAAAATGAGAAATTGTTAACAATTCATTTTAGCAAGGGGTAACCGAAAACCTTAGAAAAAGAGTAGGTGTCTTAATTAAAATTACATTCATGAAAAAATCATTGAAAAAGCTGGAGCTTAAAAAACAAACAATTAGTGACTTAAATCTTAATAAAATCAAAGGAGGTATCGATCCAACACATTGTTGTCCTACATTAGATGCTTTTAACAGCTGTCCTCCTCCAGGAAGATATTGTTTCTAATAAAATTATGACAAGTACTATATTTTTTAAAATGATTTCATAGTACCTGTCATAATACAAGTTTTTTTAATATTTTGAACGCTGAAACTGCCTTACTTTTAGGCAGTTTTTTTATAGTATGTTTTAAAGAGAAAAATGAATACAGAATCTATTTTATTAGATAAGCTAGAAAAGATTAGTGCTATCCTTTCAGAAAATTATACAGATAATCAACACGTAGGTGTTTTATCCGGAATATCAGGAATTGCATTGTTTCAGTTTTATTATGCAAAATTTACTGAGAATGATGCTCATGCTGATGTTGGAGTGGATATGATATCAACAGTGATCGAAAAAATAAATCAAGGCTATAGTTTTCCTACTTTTTGTACTGGTATAGCGGGAGCAGGTTGGACTATTGAGTTGTTGGACGATGAAGGTTTTATTGATGTGGATTGTGATGAGTTATTGGCAGATTTAGATGAATACCTAACTAGCGCAATCATTCAAATGGGAGAAAAAGATAAATTTTATGATTTCTTACATGGAACTATTGGAATTGGTTTTTATTTCTTCAAAAGATATCAAAACACAAAGTCTAAAACTTTGAAGGATGCTTATAAAGCAAAACTTTTAGAACTTATTGCCTCCCTAAAAAGAACCGCAATTGAAGAAGATAGTATGTTAAAATGGGAAACCTCTTTTAGTAATAATACTAGAGTAATTGGAGCCAATCTTAGTTTGTCTCATGGTATGGCAAGCATTGTTAATTTTTTATCACGTTTGTTAGGCTACGATGATTTTAAGGATGAGGTTAGACCTCTTTTAGAGAAAGCTACTCAGTTCATCCTAAGTTATGAAAATACAGATTCTTCTTGTTCTTCGTCTTTTCCAAGTTGGATTTATGAAGGCATGGAAAAGAATGGCCAAGAACGTTTAGCTTGGTGTTATGGTGATTTAGGGATTGGACTTACTTTATTTAGGGTTGGAAGAGCATTAAAAAATGATATGATAACCGAAAAAGGGATGAAAACAGTAGAACATTCTTGCAAACGAAGAGATCTGGAAGAAGCCAAAGTAAAAGACAATGGTTTGTGTCATGGTACTTTTGGTATGGTACAGATTTACAATTATATGTACAAGGAAACAAAAAAGGAGATTTTTAGGGAAACCGCAAATTTTTGGATGGAGCAAGGGATCGATATGGCCATACACAAAGATGGGTACGTAGGATATAAGCAATGGTTTGGAGGAGAAGATCAAGGCTGGAGAAAGGAAATCAATTTATTAGAAGGTATCGCTGGGATTGGGTTAAGTATTATCTCTTATTTGGCGCCATTTGATACGAAATGGGATGAATGTTTATTAATCAGTTAATTTGAAGTATAAAGTAATATGAGCTATAAAAATTTTCCAAAATATGTTTTGCGAGCTCCTCTTTTTTCTTTTTCCTTTTTTAAAGAATTAACTGGGGATAATGAACTGAAAGAAGAAAAGCTAAAAAAGATATGTTCGGATCAGATTATTAAAGAGGCAATTTTTTTAGCTTCACCTTCCTTATATCAAGAATTTGAAAAGTGGTTAGTTGGGAATCTTACCGAAAAAGCAGCTTCGGAGCGTATGATGTATTCTGTGCTGAAGTATTTAAGTAGAATGTCTTCAAGATGTACGCCCTTTGGTATTTTTGCTGGAACTTCGGTAGGAAGCTTTTCGGAAATTGCAAACATTACACTCTCAGATAAATCAAAAAACAATCGTCATACACGATTGGATATGAATTATTTGGTAGCACTGTCCCAAGATATTGTAAAGGACGAAAAAATTAAAGAACAATTACTCTTCTATCCCAATACTAGTATCTACAAAGCTGGCAAACAATTAAGATATGTAGAATACTCTTATGTTAAAAGTAGAAGGGTTCATCATATTGTAGCAGTAGAAGATTCTGAATACTTACAAATAATATTAGGACAAGCGCGAAAAGGGGCTTTATTAAGAGATTTAGCGGCATTACTGGTAGATGATGATATTACATTAGAAGATGCATCAGGGTTTCTCGATCAATTAGTGGACAGTCAATTACTGATTAGCGAATTAGAACCTTCAGTGTCTGGACCAGAATTTTTGGATCAGATAATGCCAGTTTTAAAAAGACTTTCAGGGACAGAATATATTATTTCCGAACTAGAGAATGTTCAGTCTACCCTAAGTCGAATTGATGAAAATATAGGTAACAATGCATATGAGTATATAAAACTAAGTGAATCTCTTAAGAAACTGGGGACAGAATTCGAATTAAAATATATGTTTCAGACAGATATGAGCTTATCTGTAGAATCGAATACCCTCAGTTATGATACCATTAAAAAAATAAGAAAGGGGCTTTCTATTATTAATAAATTAACCTTACCACCAAAAGAAACTTTTATTTCTAGATTTAGAACAGCGTTTTATGAACGTTATGAGAGTAGAGAAGTTTCCTTGTCTAATGCTCTGGATGTAGAACTTGGTATTGGTTTTTTACAAGATAAGGATTCGGGCGATGTAAGTCAGATTATAGATGATCTTATGCTGCCTTATAATTCGGAGAAAGTAGTTGTTAGAGATGTGAAATGGTCAGCTATTAATTCGGTACTTCAGAAGAAATTGGTAAAAAGTATAAAGGAAGAAGAGCAAACGTTAGTAGTAACCGATGAAGACTTTAAAGGATTGGAAGAGAATTGGGAAGATTTACCAGATACCATTTCTGCGATGGTAGAGTTGGTAAAAGTCAAGTCCGAGGAAAAAATAATAATGTCCAGTTGTGGAGGTTCGAGTGCTGCCAATTTATTGGGTAGATTCTGTCATGGAGATAAAGAATTAAATACATATACGCATGAGATAATTGATGTAGAAACCAAATTAAATCCGGATAAAATTCTTGCTGAGATTGTCCATTTACCAGAATCGAGAGTTGGGAATATTTTAATGAGACCAAATTTTAGAAAATATGAAATACCTTATTTAGCAAAATCTATTCTAAAAGATGAAGATCAATTATTATTAGATGATCTAATGATCTCAGCAACTCCAAGAGGCAAAGTGAAACTTAGGTCTAAAAAATTTGATAAAGAGGTAATACCACATCTTACAAACGCTCATAATTATTCGAGTAATGCTTTACCTATCTATCAGTTTTTAGCAAATATGCAAACTCAAAATATAAGAGGCGGAATTGGATTTGATTGGGGACCTTTTGCCGATGAATACGATTTTTTGCCTAGGGTAGAGTATAAAGATGTTATACTCTCTAGTGCAATATGGAATATATCCTCTAAAGATATTAAAGAGCTTTTGGGGGTATTAAAAGATGAAGAGAAATTCTTGGAAGAATTAAACAAATTTATTGATGCCAAGAAACTACCTCGTTTTGTGCTGCTCGCTGATGGAGACAATGAGTTGCTGGTGAATACTAGGAACACAACGTCAATAAAAATGTTATTGAATACTGTAAAGAAAAGAGGAAGATTTAAATTAAAAGAGTTTTTGCATACCGAAGATAGTATTGTAAAGAGTGGTGATAAAGCATTTACAAACCAAATTGTAGTGTCTTTTTACAACGAAAAGAAACTAAAAAATATACAGAATTAATGGAAGGAGTACAAAGAGCTTTTATTATAGGTAGTGAATGGTTATACTATAAAATCTATACTGGTCCTAAAACTTCAGACCTTATTCTAACTGAAATTATAAAACCTATAGCGAGTCATCTTTTAGAACAAGATGTTATTGATAAGTGGTTCTTCATTCGGTATAACGACCCTAAACATCATATTAGAGTTAGATTTCACTACAATGAACCAGAAAATGTAGCAGCTGTCATTAACGCATTGTATGCAGGATTAAAAGAGTTTTCTGATGAAGATTTAATATGGAAAATACAGTTGGATACGTATCAAAGGGAGATTGAACGTTACGGTGTTGATACAATGGTAGCTTCAGAAGAATTATTTTTTCTGGATAGCAAGATGATCGTAGATTTTCTCGATTTGATTGATGGAGATGAAGGGGAAGAGTTAAGATGGTTGTTTGGGATAAGAGCAATCGATCAGTTGCTTGCGGATTTTGGATATGATGAAGACCAGAAATTGGTTTTAATGGAGCGATTAAAAACTGGTTTTGGAGCAGAGTTTGGGATGAATAAAAATCTCAAAAAGCAAATGGATAAGAAGTTTAGAAATGAGCAAGAAAAGATTAAAAATTTTCTTAGTCTTAGCAAAGAAGCAACTCCTGAATATATACCAATTCTTGATCTGCTTGAAGAAAAAAGTACCAAGAGTAAAGCCTTAGTTGGTAGTATAAAATCTAAGGTGAATACTTCAATATTAGATGATAGAATGAGTAGTTATATTCATATGCTTATGAACAGGTTGTTTAGATCTAAAAATCGTTTGCATGAGATGGTTCTTTATGATTTGCTATATAGAAATTATAAAATTGCCTGGGGAATCCGAAAATTTAAAAACAAAAAACAACCTAATTAAATCATTACCAATACGTCTTTGTTTCAAAAATTTTAAATTGAATGAGGTAGAGGTATTTTAAAGTTACTTCCTTTTCAATTTAATTTCTACATCATACCACTTTCAAAACAGAACTTTATTCTTTGATAATTTTTTTAGTAATTGTTGATGTTTCAGAAAATATTTTCATTAAATATAAACCTGAATGAAATGTAGAAATATCAATACTATTAGAAGTGTTATGACTGTCTAATATTTCAGAAAATATTAGTTTACCGTGAATATCGTAAAATTCAACACTTTTTAATTTTAGATTTAACTCACCAGATATATTAATTGTGTTTTTTGATGGTATTGGATAAATGGCAAGCCTTTCCAAAGGATTTTCATCATTAACGCTTAAGGTATTGTCAAAATTAATCATAAATTCAGTTAATACGGTATTTTCATTCCCATACAGATCGGTAAAGCTCCCAGGATTAATATAAACGGTTACTGTTCCCGTGGTGATAGCAGTAACAGTTGCCTGATAGGAGAGACCTCCTCCAGAAAAATTACTTATTGTTCCATTATCAACAATAATATCATTCAAACTAAAATTATTAATATCCTCATCAAAATTAATTGTGATTTCAAAAGAAGAGTTAGCCGTAGGATTGCTTTCGGCAGAGGTAATACTTGCAATTGGAGGTATATCATCTATGACTAATATATTTATATTGGATGAATTAGCACAAATGTTGGCAACGGTATATGTAATTGTATATGTATTCGGTACTGAATTGGTTAGGTTGATTTCTCCCGTACTACCATCTATATCTAATCCAGTTGGTATTGCGTTGAAAACACCACCTGTGATCCCTGTAATAATAGGAACTGCGTTTGGAGCTGTGGTTGAAAAGGAGGATTCAGTGTATAAAAATGATGCGTCATCTAAATCGTTAATAGTAATATTAAAATCAAATGAGTTAGGACAAGTTCCAGTTGTGGTATAGGTTACTACATAATCACCCGGATCACTGTTAGTAATATCAATAACTCCTGAATCAGGATCAATATCCAATCCAGTTGTACTAGAGAATATCCCTCCTGTTAGTCCTGTAACAGTAGGTGTTGCCTCAGATTGATCTTTACAGTATAAGGATTGATCATAGCTAAAGCTAGGATCATCAAGTTCAGTTATATTTACGTTTACTTGACTGGAGTTTGGACAAGTTCCAGTTGTAGTATAGGTTACTACATAATCACCCGGATCACTATTTGTGATATCAATAACTCCTGAATCAGGATCAATATCTAATCCAGTTGTACTAGCGAATACTCCACCAGTTAGTCCTGTAATAGCAGGTGTTGCCTCAGATTGATCTTTACAATACAAGGATTGGTCATAGCTAAAGCTAGGATCATCAAGTTCAGTTATATTTACGTTTACTTGACTGGAGTTTGGACAAGTTCCAGTTGTGGTATAGGTTACTATATAATCACCCGGATCACTATTTGTGATATCAATAACTCCTGAATCAGGATCAATATCCAATCCAGTTGTACTAGAGAATATCCCTCCTGTTAGTCCTGTAATAGCAGGTGTTGCCTCAGATTGATCTTTACAATATAAGGATTGGTCATAGCTAAAGCTAGCATCATCAAGTTCAGTTATATTTACGTTTACTTGACTGGAGTTAGGACAAGTTCCAGTGGTAGTATAGGTTACTATATAATCACCGGGATCACTATTTGTGATATCAATAACTCCTGAATCAGGATCAATATCTAATCCAGTTGTACTAGCGAATACTCCACCAGTTAGTCCTGTAATAGCAGGTGTTGCCTCAGATTGATCTTTACAATATAATGATTGGTCATAGCTAAAGCTAGGATCATCAAGTTCAGTTATATTTACGTTTACTTGACTGGAGTTTGGACAAGTTCCAGTTGTGGTATAGGTTACTATATAATCACCGAGATCACTATTTGTGATATCAATAACTCCTGAATCAGGATCAATATCCAATCCAGTTGTACTAGAGAACACTCCACCAGTTAGTCCTGTAATATCAGGTATTGCCTCAGATTGATCTTTACAATATAATGATTGATCATAGCTAAAGCTAGGATCATCAAGTTCAGTTATATTTACATTTACTTGACTGGAGTTTGGACAAGTTCCAGTTGTGGTATAGGTAACTACATAATCCCCAGGATCACTATTTGTGATATCAATAACTCCTGAATCAGGATCAATATCCAATCCAGTTGTACTAGAGAATACTCCACCTGTTGGTCCTGTAACAGTGGGTGTTGTTTCGGATTGATCTTTACAGTACAAGGATTGATCATAGCTAAAGCTAGCATCATCAAGATCTGTTATATTTACGTTTACTTGACTGGAGTTTGGACAAGTTCCAGTTGTGGTATAGGTTACTATATAATCACCCGGATCACTATTTGTGATATCAATAACTCCTGAATCAGGATCAATATCCAATCCAGTTGTACTAGAGAATATCCCTCCTGTTAGTCCTGTAATAGCAGGTGTTGCCTCAGATTGATCTTTACAATATAAGGATTGATCATAGCTAAAGCTAGGATCATCAAGTTCAGTTATATTTACGTTTACTTGACTGGAGTTTGGACAAGTTCCAGTGGTAGTATAGGTTACTATATAATCACCGGGATCACTATTTGTGATATCAATAACTCCTGAATCAGGATCAATATCTAATCCAGTTGTACTAGCGAATACTCCACCAGTTAGTCCTGTAATAGCAGGTGTTGCCTCAGATTGATCTTTACAATATAATGATTGGTCATAGCTAAAGCTAGGATCATCAAGTTCAGTTATATTTACGTTTACTTGACTGGAGTTTGGACAAGTTCCAGTTGTGGTATAGGTTACTATATAATCACCGGGATCACTATTTGTGATATCAATAACTCCTGAATCAGGATCAATATCCAATCCAGTTGTACTAGAGAAGATCCCTCCTGTTAATCCTGTGATTGATGGCGTTGCCTCAGATTGATCTTTACAGTATAAGGATTGGTCATAGCTAAAGCTAGGATCATCAAGAGCTGTTATATTTACGTTTACTTGACTGGAGTTTGGACAAGTTCCAGTTGTGGTATAGGTTACTATATAATCACCCGGATCACTATTTGTGATATCAATAATTCCTGAATCAGGATCAATATCTAATCCTGTTGTACTAGCGAATACTCCACCAGTTAATCCTGTAACAGTGGGTGTTGTTTCGGATTGATCTTTACAATATAAGGATTGGTCATAGCTAAAGCTAGCATCATCAAGATCTGTTATATTTATGTTTACTTGACTGGAGTTAGGACAAGTTCCAGTTGTGGTATAGGTAACTACATAATCCCCAGGATCACTATTTGTGATATCAATAACTCCTGAATCAGGATCAATATCCAATCCTGTTGTACTAGAGAATACTCCGCCTGCTAGCCCTGTAATAGAAGGTATTGCTTCAGATTGATCTTTACAATATAAGGATTGATCATAGCTAAAGCTAGCATCATCAAGTTCAGTTATATTTACGTTTACTTGACTGGAGTTTGGACAAGTTCCTGTTGTGGTATAAGTTACTACATAATCCCCAGGATCACTGTTAGTAATATCTATGATTCCTGAATCAGGATCAATATCCAATCCAGTTGTACTAGCGAATATCCCTCCTGTTAATCCTGTAATTGCAGGTGTTGCCTCAGATTGATCTTTACAATATAATGATTGGTCATAGCTAAAGCTAGCATCATCAAGATCTGTTATATTTATGTTTACTTGACTGGAGTTAGGACAAGTTCCAGTTGTGGTATAGGTTACTACATAATCACCCGGATCACTGTTAGTAATATCAATAACTCCTGAATCAGGATCAATATCCAATCCAGTTGTACTAGCGAATATCCCTCCTGTTAATCCTGTAATTGCAGGTGTTGCCTCAGATTGATCTTTACAATATAATGATTGGTCATAGCTAAAGCTAGCATCATCAAGATCTGTTATATTTACGTTTACTTGACTGGAGTTAGGACAAGTTCCAGTTGTGGTATAGGTTACTATATAATCACCCGGATTACTATTTGTGATATCAATAATTCCTGAATCAGGATCAATATCCAATCCAGTTGTACTGGAGAATACTCCACCTGTTAGTCCTGTAACAGTGGGTGTTGTTTCGGATTGATCTTTACAATACAAGGATTGGTCATAGCTAAAGCTAGGATCATCCAGAGGATTCACATTTATTGTGATGGTTAAGCAATTAGCTGTTGTTTCATCGATACAGCTAATATCACCGTCTTCTGCTCTTATATAATAGGTGGTACTAGGTGCTGTTGGAATTACTTCAAATGTTGAAGTATTTTTTTTGGTAGTTCCCAATAAATTTCCTCCACAGGAATCAGTGTAAATAGACCAGGTAGAAGCAATGTTTAAGTCACCAGTTATAGTGATAGTAGTTGTTTCTCCTTCACATACTTCAGTAGCTGCAGAAATATTTGGTGTACTTGGGGCTATACATACAGGAATTTGTTTAAACCATGCAAATCTTGCTACATTAAAACTACCTAAAATAGCATCTTTTAAACCATCTCCATCCACATCTCCAAAGTCTATAGTTGGAAAACTTCCTATTTCACCACGAGTTAATTCTCCATTGAAAGTACTTTGAACGGAGGCAAAGTTTGGAGCGGTAGGTGTTCCAGTATTTTCTAACCATCTAACAAAACCTGTATCAATCATAAAAAACATATCAAGATCCCCATCTTTATCAAAATCTTCGAATACAGGTATCGGAACATCCATATTATTAAAAGCACTTTCGTCATCCCATGGACTATCTGCTTCGGATTGGCGTTCGAAGATAGGATTGTTTATCGTTCCGATATTTTTGAAATAAGTTAGTTTGTCGCTACCAAGTGCTACAAGATCTAAATCTAAATCATTATCGAGATCAACAAAACCTAAACCTGGAAATTCAGCTATCTCCTGATCATGGAGTCCTGGCAATCCATCGGGTATATATTCAAATACTGGAGTTTCTGGAGTTCCTATATTTCTGTAAAAAAGAACATCATTATCTCTATCTCGTTCATAATCATAATCAGTACCAATAAACAAGTCTAGATCTCCGTCGTCATCAATATCTGCAAGTTGCGGTCTGTTTTGATTTCTTACTGTAAGCGTTCTTTCTATCCAAATAGTATCTAAAGTAGGAATGGACGCTGATACCCAATTAGGGGCTGTGATTGTGCCATCGTTTTCAAAATAATGTACGGTTCCTCCTTGACTACCAGAAATAAAATCTAGATCACCGTCATTATCCAAGTCACCCAATATTGCCGATCGTAGACGACCTCTGGTAATGGAAGTATTAGGTATCGTTGCTACATCTAATCCAGCTGGTTCGGGTCCTGGTCCAGTTGATGTTCCATCAGGGTTATTGAGAAGGCTTCCTCCTCTAAATTCCCAACTTATATAATCTGCTTGGGAGAATAATAATTGATTCCCCAGTAAAAGAAGTAGATAAATAGAAATTAATTTTTTTATCATTTTATTCCAGATATAGCTGATTAGTTCTGTGAACAGAATTTAACCATAAAAGCTTTTTATACAATTTTTAAACAGTACTATTTTTTGCAAGTAACAATTATGCGCTATAAAGTTCATAATTGAGAATTGTTCCTATCTCATTATCTTGATTTAAAATAGTATTTTAATTATCTAGAGGAGGGGGTGTTAGATAATTTTTTCCTTTCTTACTTTTTGGCAAAACTAGTAATTAAGTTTTTCTCTGGCAACATAAAGTAATATTAATGCCTTATATTAGAGTAATGTAGAATAGTGGTTGAAATTTTAATCAAATATTCTGATAAAAGCCTAATGATGAAGAAGATCATCAAACTAATACCAGTTCTTTATATCACAATATTGAACCTACAGTGTTGCAAAAAAGAATTAGATCCCGAAAAGATTGTGTTAAAATCAATTGAAGCACATGGAGGTATTGATAAGTGGAAGTCTGCAAAAGAACTTTCTTATGTAAAAACAACTATTTTATATGATAGCCTGGGAAGTGTTGAGCAAAAAACTATTCAAACTCATAAGAATATATTTGGTGCTAAACTTACTGCCGAAATGAAATGGATAGAAGATAGTATTAGTAAAATCGTATTGCTTAAAAACGATAACATTTCGATCTATTTTAATGGCGTTGAACAAAAAGAACTAAAACTTAAAGAAAAATACCGTAGTGCCATAACTGGAGCGAATTACGTGATTTGGCAGCCTTTTAAATTATTGGACGAAGGATTGCATCTATCTTATGAAGGAGCAGATGTGGTGGATAATAAAAGTGTATATACTGTGAAGGTAATTTATTTTAAAGAAGATGGTTCTCCTGACAACATATGGTGGTATTATTTTGATCAGAGAACCTATAAACTTTTAAGTACTATGGTGCACCATGGTGATACCTATAGTTATATAGAAAACACCAAATATGAAACTGTAACAGGGTTGTCCTTGAATAAGGAACGAAAAAGTTATAGAGTAGATAGCTTAAGAAATAAAAAGTTCTTAAGAGCCGATTATTTTTATGAAATTTTAGAATTCAATTGATTTTCTTTTTAAACTCAATAGTTTATTATGATAAACAATATCTTCCAGGTTCTGGCATGGCTGCTGTCGGTGGTATGTATATAAAGTTTTCACATTGTCCTGCACTATAATCTGTACCTCCATTTACTTTCGATAACTCTTGCCGAGTTAATTTTCTAAATTTTTTCAAAGTCTTCATTCTACTATGTTTTGGTTCTTTAATAAAGTTAATAAATTTTAGAATAGAGAGAAAAAAGAGTTTGTAAAAGATGAAAACCTATTTAAAAACAAAAAAGTCTATTAGTATTTTCCAAGTAGTAGTTTTGTTTGTTATTTTCTAGTTAAAATTTATTGATGAGTTCTAAATATTAAAAAGAAAATGTTGAAAGTAATTTCTAATCAATAGTCTTTCTTTCTTCTAGATATCGGTGTATTTGACTAATAGCCATAGAACCTTCTCCAACAGCTGAAGCAACTCTTTTTACGGAACCCTTTCGAACATCACCGACCGCAAAAAAACCTGGTACACTTGTTTCCAAGGATTGTGGTTTTCTTTGTTCAAAAATCGCACACTTAGTCAAAGCGTTTTCAGTAACATCTGATCCCGTATAAATAAAACCTTTTGAATCAGTTGCAATTACTTCTCCAAGCCATTCCGTGCAAGGTTTTGCTCCTATAAAAGTAAAAAGATTAGAAATGGATATAGTTTCCTTTTTACCATTAGTTTGCAGCGTAACGGATTCTAAATGATGTTTTCCATGTAAGTCAACTACATTGGTTTCCTTATGCAGTATAATGTTAGGCTCTGTAATTATTCTTTGTACTAAATAGTCGCTCATTTTCGCTCCAATATTAGTACCGCGAATTATGATATGAACTTCCTTTGCATGTTCAGCTAGAAAAAGAGCAGCTTGTCCGGCAGAATTACCTCCACCAACAACTCCTACTATTTCATTTTTACAAGAAGAGGCGTTCATCACTGTTGCGGAATAGAAAACTCCGCTGCCTTCAAACTTTTCAATAGTCTCTATAGGTAATTGTCGGTATTGTGCTCCTGTGGCTGCTATTACTGCTTTAGCTTTTATTGTCTTTCCATTGGTAGCACAAATAGTAAAGTAATTCTGATTGTATTCTAATGTCTTAGCTCGATGTGGAATAGAAATATTACATCCAAATTTTTGAGCCTGAATATAAGCCTTATTGGCTAGATCATTTCCTGAGATGCCTGTTGGAAATCCTAGATAATTTTCAATTTTTGAACTTTTTCCGGCTTGTCCTCCTGGTGCATTACTATCTATAGTTACTACGCTTAATCCTTCAGAAGCAGCATATACACTTGCCGCTAGTCCAGAAGGGCCTGCTCCAACGATTAAGACATCATAAAGCTCGTTGCCAAAGTCCATTAAAACACCTGCTTGCTTGGCAAGTTCTGGAATACTTGGTTTTCTGCAAATCTCTCCGGCAGGGTTTAATAGTATTGGTAATTCATTTTCCTTAACACCAAAGCTTTCTAATAACTGCTGTGCTTCTTCAGAAGTATCTATATTTAAAAAAGTACACCAAATATGGTTTTTTTCCATAAAATCACGAAGTGCATATGTTTCTTTAGAAGATAACGAACCAATTAATTTTATCCCTCCTTCGAATTCATGTAACATGGTTTCCTGTCGTTGAACAAAAGCACTTAAAAGAATGTCGCTAATATCGCTATGAGTTGAGATTACGTTACGAAGTTTATCGGCTTTGACACGTAATAAGGTAGAACCTTTTGAAGCATATCCATTAAATTGTGCTTTTCTATCAGACAGCATACTATTATCACCAGTAAATTCATTAATACCGTGAGTAACTATGATTTTTTCTGCTCCGCTTTCATCCTTTATATATACCTCTCCCTTAATAACAATGAAAAAATCATAATCCTTATCTCCAACGTTAAATATTGGTGTTTCGGTTTCAAAGTCTAGAAAGGTTCCATATTCTTTGAAAATATGAATTTGTTTTTGAGTTAATACAGGAAATCGTGAGTCGGTCATAAGTTGAGGTAAGTATTTTTTTAAGTTGTTTTTTATTGTATAATCATCAAGTTATCATATGCTGAAGACAAATGTCTAATAAATAATTTACTACTTGAAGGTTAATGCTCCCGATGGGCAAGCAGTAATCTGATTTTTTAGTGCTTCTATTGATGCGTTTTCTGGTTTAATCCAAGGTCTGTCCTTGGGATTATAAACCTTAGGTAAAGTTTTAACACAAATGCCTGAATGGATACATTTTTTAGGTTCCCATACGACTGTAAAATCACCTTTCTTATATTCTTTTATTTTTTCCATAGTTAGGGTTTTAATACATCCTTGATATCATTGAGTTTTTTAAACATAGCGTTAGCAAAGGGACATAACGGAAGGATTTTTATATTTTTTTCTCTTGCCATTTCTACAATTTTATAAAGCAATTGCTTACCAACACCTTTACCATTGTATTCTGGTTCTACCTCTGTATGATCGATAATTATGAAATCACTTCCTGGATCAGAATAGGTCATTATCCCTGCTTTTTTATCATTGTCTCGAGCAATAGCAAATCCCTTATTTTCACGTTCTTTGATTTGTATTTCCATTTGTTAGATTTTAAGATTCATATGGCATGTCTTGTGTATCTAAAAGTAACTCTTTTAATTAAAAGTTTTTTTGAGAAGATTCTTAAAATACTCACAAGAATCATCAGATTTTGAATTTTCTTCAAATTGCACTTTAGATATTCTTATGTTCCGACTATTCGGATATGCTACGAGATTCTTTCGGCGTAAGAAGCGGGTTCAATTCCAGAGCCATATCGCGATGATAAAACTTTAGTAAATTCTGCACCAAAAAATAGTATTAAACTAGAATAGGAAACCCATAATAAAATTAAAATTACAGATCCAGCTGCGCCAAAAGCAGATTGTGGGTTTACAGTTCCAAAATATATTCCTAATGCATACTTACCAATACTAAATAGCAATGTAGTTATGAATGCACCTAACCAAACATCTTTCCATTGTATCTTAACATCAGGTAAAACCTTAAATATCAATGCAAATAATACAGTAGTTAGTATAAAAGATAAAATGAAATTAATAAACTGGATAATGTAAATAATAAAGTTGGGAAAATGTTCTCCTATCCAGTCAGTAGTTGCGGTAATCAAAGCGGTAAGTACTAAAGATGTTAGAAGAAGAAAACCTATTACGAGAATTAAACCTAAAGAAAAGACACGATCTTTAATCATTTTTAGAAGCTCATTTTTTGGTTTAGGTTTTACTTTCCATATCGTGTTTAGTGACTTTTGTAAGGCAATAAACATACCCGTTGCTCCATATAATAAGGTGATAATTCCGATAATTATTACTAACGAGGTTTGTTCTATATCAATTGCATTTTGTAACATACTTTCTATAGTGCTCGCAGCGTCTCTGCCGAGAACTTCTGATATCTCTTTAATAATTTTGTTTTTAATTTGTTGCTTTTCATAAAAAATACCTGTCGTTTGAATGATGATGATAAGCAATGCTGGAAAAGAAAATAATGCATAATAGCTTACTGCAGCACTCATTTGAAAAGGTTCATTTGCATTCCAATTTTTAAAAGTTGTAATCAACGTTTTAAGAAAGGACTGGATATGTTTAAATATTTTACTCACAATTTTTATAATTTATAAATCAAGAAGGTAGAGCCCTTATGTAGATGAAGAAGGCTAACCTTATTTTTTTTGCTTTGATAGTAAATATATTATTTGCTAAAGAATAATAATACCTCAATCTCTATAAATATTAGCGCTTTAAGCGAAAGAGTTACCCTTTCTATCATATGCATCAAACTCTGGATCAAATCTGATATATCTTGCCATTATTCAAATTCGAATGTTATAAAAAGAATTAAAAAATATATCCTGCACCTAGTAGTGACATTAATACCAATGATGATTTTTTCACAAGAGATAATACATAAAAATAACAAGATATTACCGGGCAATCTAAAGAATGAAATTCTTAAGGCGCTTTCGTATTATCCAGAGTTAAAAGAAGTAGCTATAGAGTTTAAAATACAGCCATCTCTTAATAAATCATTTATGAAGGCTCAACCAAAGTTGAGTTCATTTTTTCGATCTAAAAAAAACAGAAAATATGTAATATTAATTAGTAATTCATTTAGCCTGGATGAATTGGTATTAAAAATCGAAGATATTCCTTCTGAGGTTTTGATTGGTTGGTTTGGTCACGAACTAGGACATATAATTGATTATCAACA
The DNA here is from genome assembly GCF_947492965.1 of uncultured Aquimarina sp. Lineage (GTDB taxonomy): Bacteria > Bacteroidota > Bacteroidia > Flavobacteriales > Flavobacteriaceae > Aquimarina. Next base: position 79,530 of record NZ_CANLOZ010000001.1, read on the forward strand.
GAGAAGTTCAATAAACTTAGTGTGGTACGGCATTAGATATTTGTTGTCTCAAAATTACATACGAGAGGCTGAAAAAGCAGCTGATGTATATGCTTTAACTCATAATATGCAGCATTACATCCTACAGACCAAAAGATTTATTCTAGATAATGCAAGTTTACCCCAGAAATATAAAGATAGAATAAGAAGATTGTATTTATCACCAGATGAAATTCTTTTGTTGACTAAGGAGTTTGAGCAAAACTAATAGCGTTTACGCATCATCAAGGAATTTACTAACATGGAATCAATACTTAAAAAATCAGAAACATACATTTTTAAGCTCTTTAAAAAGGAGCTTTCACCTAGTTATTTGTATCATAATTATTTGCATACAAAAAGAGTAGTTACAGCTGCTTTAGAAATATTGGAGCATAGCGATATTAAAGAAGAGTTGCACGAAATTGTATTGATTTCTGCTTGGTTTCATGATGCGGGCTATATAAAAGGTTCCAAAAATCACGAAGAAAGAAGTGCTGATTTAGCTAGAGACTTTTTGGAAAAGGAACAAATAAGTTCAGAAAAGATCACTTTGATTACTGACTGCATTCTGGCAACAAGAATTGATCAACCACCTATCAACGAGTGTGAAGAGATTTTAAAAGATGCAGATACTTCTCATTTAGCCAAGAAATATTTTGATAAGGTTAGTAATTTATTGCTTCAGGAATTAAAATTAGAAGGTACTTGTGAATATAGTATCGAAGAATGGAGAGAAGAAAATATAAAGTTATTTACACAAGAGCATCGATATTATACAAAATATGCAGTAGAGCATTGGGAACCAGAGAAACACAAGAACTTATTATCAATTCTGAAGAAGAAAAAAAAGAGAATTAGAAAAAGAAATAAAGAAAAGCTAAAAGCAAAATTAAAAGTTAAATATAAAAATGAAAGCCCTGAAAGAGGCATTCAAACACTATATAGAGTTACCCTTAGAAATCATATAAAGTTAAGTGATATAGCAGATACAAAAGCAAATATTCTTCTTTCTGTAAATGCGATTATTATTTCTCTTGCGTTGGCAAACTTGATTCCTAAGCTAGATGCACCATCTAACCGACATTTAATGATTCCTAGTCTTATACTAATCTTGTTTAGTGTGGCATCCATTATTCTTTCTATAAGATCAACACAACCTAAAGTAACAGGAGGCGAGTTCACAAAAGAACAAGTGAAAAATAGAAAAGTGAACCTTTTGTTTTTTGGGAATTTTTTCAAAATGCCATATGACCGCTACCAAGAAGCTATTGATGAAGTGATTAATGATAAAAAATATGTCTATAAAATGCTCACAAAAGATCTCTATCTATTGGGGATTGTTTTAAAAAAGAAATACAGACTACTGAAGGTAACTTATATAGTATTTACAATCGGAATCATTCTTTCTGTTATCGCATTTATTGTGGCTTTTGCTGATATGAGTTTTGCGGAGCAGGTTGCTAAACCAATAATAACAAAATAGAAGTTTATGGAAATTGTAGGATCATTAATTAAAGGAGCCATTGATTTAAAAGGAGCATTATCAAATGAACCTAATCACATAGAATCCCAGAAAAAAGTACTCATCGATTTATTACGTAAGGCAGAAAAAACAGAATTTGGAGAAAAGTATGATTTTAATTCTCTAGCTAAATCAGAAGAGGTTCAGAAAGATTTTGCGAAAAGAGTTCCTTATAGTGATTATCATCAAATACATCATGATTTTTGGAAAAGAGTGGTAGAAGGAGAAGAGAATGTGACATGGCCAGGAAATCCAGATTATTTCGCATTAAGCTCTGGAACTACCGGTAAAAAAAGTAAGCGAATTCCTGTAACCGAAGATATGATTACTGCAATTCGTAAAGCAGGAATTAAGCAGGTAGAAGCACTTGCAAATTTTGATTTACCACCCGCTTTTTTTGAGAAAGAAATCTTGATGTTAGGAAGTTCCACAGATTTAAAACAGAAAGATGGTCATTTAGAAGGAGAAATTAGTGGAATTAGTGCTAGTAATATTCCTTTCTGGTTCGAAGGGTATTATAAACCAGGAAAAGAAATTGCTAGAATCGATGACTGGGACCAAAGAGTAAAACATATTGTCAAGCATGCAAAAGAATGGGATATAGGAGCACTAAGTGGAATCCCTTCATGGATGGAGTTATTATTGCAGGAAATTATAAGGTATTACAGGCTTAATAACATACACCAAATATGGCCAAATTTACAGGTGTATACTTCTGGAGGAGTAGCTTTTGGACCCTATGAAAAAAGCTTTAATAAATTACTTGCACAACCCATCACTGTTATTGACACTTATTTGGCTTCTGAAGGATTTATAGCCTATCAAGAGAGACCGGAAACGGATGCCATGAAGTTAATTACTGATAATGGTATTTATTTCGAATTTGTGCCGTTTAAACCCGAATATATCAATCCAGATGGATCCCTTAAACAGAATGCACCTTCCATCACAATTAATGAAGTGGAAACAGATCAAGATTATGTGTTAATCATTAGTACGGTTTCTGGAGCATGGAGATATATCATCGGCGATACTATTGAGTTTACAGATATTGATAGAGCTGAAATAAGAATCACAGGAAGAACTAAGTTTTTCTTAAATGTCGTGGGGTCTCAGTTATCAGTCAACAAAATGAATACAGCACTTCGGGAACTAGAAGAAAAATTTAATACAGAAATACCCGAATTTACTCTATCCGCAAAAAGAATTGATGGCGAATTTTATCACTGTTGGTATTTAGGTATAGAGACAGAGATTAATGATCAAGAGTTGGCCGAAGCTTTAGACCAATCTTTAAAAAATAGCAACAAAAACTATAAAGTTGCTAGAAGTAAATCTCTCAAAGGAGTCAAAGTTACAACAGTTCCTGTATCCATTTTCTCAGAATGGAGCGGAACTCAAAAGAAAAAAGGGGGACAGGTAAAAATGGAAAGAGTCATGTCTGAAGAGAAATTTTTGGAATGGGAATCCTTTGTCTCAGAAAAAATATCAAAATAGAAATCGTTTTATGAATTTTAAAAATACATGTTATAGTCTTATTCTTTTCATTGTCTGCAGTTGTGCAACATATGAGCCTAAATATCGAGAACCTTTCGATGAATCTGGGGTTTTAGTTGCTGAAAAAACAGTAGACAAAACTTTTTATTTAATAGGTGATGCAGGATATGCTAAGCCCAATCAAAGTACCTTAGGATTAACAGCCTTAAAAAAATACATAGAGGAGCATCCGCAAGAGGGAGATTACACAATTTTTTTAGGAGACAATATTTATCCAGAAGGAATGCCTGATAAAGAAAGCAAGAAAAGAAAGTTAGCAGAGCATAGACTGGACGCACAGATTGAAGCGGTAAAGGATTTCGGTGGTAAAGTATATTTTATCCCAGGGAATCATGATTGGTACAACAAAGGGCTTAAAGGATTAAAACGAGAAGAAGATTATATAGAGGATCAATTAGATGATAATAAACTTTTTAAACCAAAGACAGGATGTGCATTAGAAAGTATTGAGATTAGTGAAAATGTACAATTGATATTATTTGATTCGCAATGGTTTTTAGAAGATTGGGACAAACATCCTACTATAAATGATAACTGCCCGGAAATTAAGACCAGAGAAGCATTGTTCTTGGAAATAGAAAGTGAATTCAAAAAAAATCAGAACAAAACTATTCTGTTTGCCCTACATCATCCTCTTTACACAAATGGAGTCCATGGAGGTAATTTCGCTTTAGAAAAACATCTATTTCCTTCACAAAAGAAAATACCTTTACCAGGATTAGCATCTTTATCATTGTTGATTAGAACCAGTGGAGGTGTTTCTAGTCAGGATAATTTAAATAAGCAATATAAACAACTGGTTAATCGATTAGAGACTTTAGCAAATGCAACGACTGCGGGAAATATCATATTTGCATCAGGTCATGAACATTCCTTGCAATATATAGAAGAAGGTAGTATAAAACAGATCGTATCAGGATCTGGATCTAAAAATTCATATGCAACACTTAGAAACAATGGATTGTTTGCCTATGGAGCGCAAGGTTTTGCCAAGCTAAATATATACACGGATGGTTCATCAGAAGTGTCATTTTTTGTGAATAAAGATGGGAAACCAGAATTAGTATATACCAAAGAAATATTTCCTGCCAATAAAAAGTTCGATACTTCTTCTCTTAAACCAATTACAAATAATAAAATAAAAGCGTCAGTTTATAATCTGGAAGGGACTAGGCGCACCGAATTTTATAAAGGAATATGGGGAGATCATTATAGAAAATTATATGGGACTAAAATCGAAACACCCGTTGTCCAATTAGACACTCTTTATGGAGGTCTTACAGTAGTTAGAAGAGGTGGAGGTCATCAAACACGATCCTTACGATTGGTGGATAAGCAGGGTAGAGAATATAATATGCGAGCACTTAGAAAAAGTAGTGTGTTGTTTCTACAGTCTACTTTATTTAAAGATAACTACGTAGGTAATTCTCTAAAAAACACGGTTTCAGAAGACATTTTGCAAGATTTCTACACGGCTGCACATCCATTTGCCTTTCTGGCAATTCCAAAATTAGCAGATGCGGTAGGTGTTTTTCACACGAATCCAAAGCTTTATTATATACCCAAACAGGAAGCTTTAAAAGACTATAACAAGAGTTATGGAGACGAATTATATATGATAGAAGAACGTCCTGAAGAGGGTCATAAAGATTTGAAATCTTTTGGAGAACCTGATGATATAGAAAGTACAAATGACCTTTTCGAAAGATTGCGTAGAGATGAAAAATACAAACTCGATGAATCTGCTTACATAAGAGCGCGATTATTTGATATGTTGATAGGAGATTGGGATAGACATGAGGATCAATGGAGATGGTCAGAATACAAACTAGAAAATGGGAATAGACTTTTTAAACCGATCCCTAGAGATCGAGATCAGGTGTTTTCTAATTTCGACGGAGCTTTTTTAGGAACACTTCGTGGTTTACTTGGCTTTGCAAACCAATTTCAGGTGTATGGCGATGATATCAAAGATGAAAAGTGGATGAATATATCCGCTCTTAGAATGGATAGGTCTCTATTGAACAATAGTAGTAAAGACAATTGGGTTCAACAAGCAACATACATAAAGAACAATTTAAGTGATCAAGATATAGAGGAAGCTTTTACTCACCTTCCTATTGAAGTGCAAAATGAAACAACGACTGACATCGTCACTAAATTAAAAGGACGTAGAGATAACTTGGTAAATATAGCAGAGCGCTACTATGAGTACTTGGCAAAATTAGCAATAGTTACAGGAACGGATAAAGATGATTATATAGAAATAGAAAGGCTCCCTAAGGGTAAAACTAAAATTACCATTTCTAGAATCAAGGATGGTGAAAAAGCAGATATTGTTAATGAGAAAATATACAGTAAAGAGTATACGAAGGAAATATGGATTTATGGTTTGGATGATGATGATGTTTTTGAGGTATCAGGAAAACCAGAAAACCCTATTAAAATTAGAATAATAGGAGGTCAAAATAATGATATATATAATATCAAGAAAGGAAGAAAAATTACGGTATATGATCATAAAACAAAACCAAATACAGTTAAGAAAAAAGGCGGTGCATCTTTTAGGTTTACCGATAATTATGAAGTAAATCATTTCAATAAGGATCAACGGATTTTTAATAGTAATTCAATCGTTCCAACTGTTGGATTTAATCCGGATGATGGAGTCAGATTAGGATTATCAAATACATACACTTCTAACGGTTTTTTTAGAAATCCGTTTACACGTCAGCATCAAATAAGACTTGGGTATTATTTTGCGACACAAAGTTTCGATATTGAATATACTGGAGAATTTGCTGGGCTTTTAGGAGATTATAATGTAGAAATCTCGGGATTGTATTCCAACCCGAATTTTGCTGTCAACTTTTTTGGATTTGGTAATGATAGTCAAAATAATCAGGACGAATTAGATTTCAATTATAATCGTGTTCGATTAAGTCGATACGGAGGCCATATTGGTGTAGTAAAACTAGGAAGATTCGGAAGTTATTTTAATCATCGTATTTCTATAGAAGGTGTTGAGGCCGAACAGACTCCTGACCGATTTATTTCTGAGTCCATTTTTACCGAAGGGAATAGCCGAGTTTTTGATCGGTTATGGTTTGCAGGAGCAGAGACTACATATCGATATGAAAGTTACGATGTGGATGTGAATCCTACTCAGGGAATGAAGTTTGAAGTGAAGGCAGGTGGTAAATTAAATTTAGAAGATTCTGAGAGAGCATACGGTTATATCAAACCTTATTTAGGGTTCTACAATTCAATAATTAGAAACAGGAAACTAGTACTTAAAACTGCAGTTTTAGGACATTTTAATATTGGACGAAATTATGAGTTCTATCAATCTGCTCAGATTGGTGGAGAAAATCTACTAAGAGGATATCGAAATCAACGTTTTTCTGGTCAGAGTGCTCTAGCAGGAAATGTAGACCTAAGGTACAGTTTCGATCAATTTAAGACGCGTCTTCTTCCATTACAAATTGGAGTATTCGTAGGAACTGGAACGGGTAGAGTGTGGTTAGAAGGTGCAGATATCACAAATACCTGGCATAGTGATTTTGGAGGTGGATTTTGGTTGAATAGTACAGATGCTATTCAGGGTACTCTAAATTTATTTACAGGTGAAGATGGGTTGAGGTTTTCATTTGGATTCTCATTTAATTTTTAAACAAAAAAACAAATCATATGATAGTTAGAACATTTACATTAATTCTATTAACTGTTTTTTGTACAGTAAATAGTTATTCGCAAAAGGATTCACCCTACGAAACCGACTTATGGGTTGATGGAGCTTGGACAACCTTAGGTGTGGCAGGATCCGTATACGGTTTTACGCTATTGGTTAATAAGGAAGGGATTAATGAGCAAGAGCTTAATGATCTTAGTAGAGATGATATACCTTCTTTTGATAGATGGGCAGCTGGCAATTATTCTGAAAGTATAAATAAAGTAAGTGATATTCCTTTCTATACATCTTTTGCTACTCCATTTTTATTCTTGTTAAATGGAGATACTAGAGGACATGCAGGTCAATTATCAATTATGCTTGTAGAAAGTATGGCTACTACGGGAGCACTTTTTACAATAACTGCAGGTTTAGTAAATAGGCCTAGACCTTTAGTGTATTCTGAAGAAGCTCCTTTATCCGAACGATTATCAAAAGACTCTCAGAGATCCTTTTATAGTGGTCATGCTGCTGCATCAGCAACAGCAACGTTCTTTGCGGCGAAGGTTTTTAGTGATTTTTTTCCCGATTCTAAAGCAAAACCTTTTGTATGGGCTGGCGCTGCAATTATTCCTGCCGCAGTAGGATACTTTAGAATCCAATCTGGGAAACATTTTCTTTCAGATGTAATTCTAGGGTACACAATTGGTGCATTAACGGGAGTGTTAGTTCCAGAATTACATAAAAAAAAGAATAGAAACCTAAAGATAATACCAAGCATAGGCTTTAGAGAACAAAATCTACGTATCTCGTATCGATTCTAGAACTATTGTTTAATACTAAACTTTTAAAAATTTATGCATAGACTTTATATCCTTTTCTTTTTATGTTCATTTACGATGTATGGCCAACTTTCTGATTTGGCTAGGATAGAATACACCTATTTTCCGCAAAGAGATAGTGATAATTCTTTTAGAAGATTCAGGACATTTATAAAGTATCCTATCAAATTAAATGATAAGGGTAGCTACCTGATTCCTGGAATAGAATACAGAAATTTTAACTTTAGGTATCGTGATGAAGTGAATTTTGATAAAACAGATTTGGAACGATTCAGCTCGTTTGAAGCAAGTTTAGGATATACTTTTAAATTAAAAAATGATTGGAGATTTGCTGCACAATTGGGAGGAATTGTAGCGTCGAATTTTGAAAATGGAGAAATTGACAAGGATGATATCTTATTTACCGGATCAGTTTTTTTCATAAAAGACCATACAAAAAAAGAGATCCCAAAACCTTGGAGGCTTATTTTAGGGATCCGTTATTCTACCACAGCAGGAAGACCATTTCCACTACCTTTTATTAACTATTATAGAGAATTTAAACCTGATTGGTCTTTTGTTTTGGGAGTTCCTAAGTCTAATATCAAATATCGATTTAAGAAAAAGAATGCTGTTCAGGCTTTCGCTACCTTGGATGGATTTTTTGCCAATATTCAAAACAATAGAAACTTTAATGATAGTATTACTGCAGAAGAAAAAGTTGCTCATAATATATCAATGACAATTGTATTAGCAGGCTTAGGTTATGAACGATTTATTACTAAAAACCTTGTTTTTTATACGTATGGAGGATTTACAATTTTAAATGATATTAGGCTTAGAAATGACGATCAAGAAAATGTATTAACCTTAAACGATCAAAACAGTTTCTATATCCGTGGAGGTTTAAAATTGAAACTCTAAAAATTGTATTACAATAGTGGATTAAAAAATCTAGCAATACCTTCTAATAATTTCATTTTTAGAGGCCTGTTCTTAAAGCATTCATAGTCCAATTGAGTGCTCGTATCACAATCTTCAATAAAATGCTTAGTTAGTTCTCTCGAAACGTTTTCATCATAAATTAGCACATTGGTTTCAAAATTATGTTCAAAACTTCTATGGTCAAAGTTTCCTGATCCTACCGAGGCAATTTTATCATCTATAATAATTAATTTGCTGTGCAAGAAGTCTTCTTTTTGTTGATATACTTCAATCCCAAGGAAAAGCAATTCTTCTAAGAAAGAAAGTACACTGTATTTAGCTAACCAGGAATCTGATTTTCTAGGAATTAATAATTTAATCTTTACACCACTTAATGCTGCTATTCTCAGAGATTCCAGCATGGCACTATTAGGTATAAAGTATGGATTAGAAATATGGATGTACTCTTCGGCTAGGTTGATCATTGTGATATACTGCTGCATTATAGATGGATGATCAGAGTCTGGACCACTAGAGACTATCTGGACAGGCACATCATCTACCATTTTTATTTTTGGAAGATAATAATCTGTTAAAAGCAATTCTTTATCACTGGCGAAGTAATAGTCTTTTATAAAAACTCGATGTAAATGATCAACTGCGGGTCCGTTAAGACATAAATGAGTATCATCCCAAATGCCCAAATCGGATTCAGGATTGATATATTTATCAGAAATATTTACACCTCCAGTAAATCCTATTTCACCATCAATGATTAGTATTTTTCGATGGTTTCTATAGTTTAAAGTGAATAAAAAGCTACCGTAATGCAATGGCATTATAGGGAATATTTTTACACCTACGTTTTTAAACTTCGAAATAGTACTTTTTTTCAGAGAATAGCTGCCAATGGCATCATATAATATGCGGACTTCTACATTTTCTTGTATTTTTTCTTTTACTACTTGATATAACTTTTCTACTAATTCGCCCTCTTCTAAGATGTAATATTGTAGATGAATAAATTTTTTCGCTTTTTCTAGTGCTGTAAAAATGGTATCAAATGTCGTTTTTCCATCTTGTAGTATGTTAATTTCATTTCCAGAAAGTGTAGTGAAGCCCGAGCTTTTTTTCATCAATTGCGATAGTTTGAAGCATATTTTATCGTCGAATTGGCTTTGGTATTCTTTTATAAGTTCTTGATTAAAACTTTCGTTATAAAGACGTCTTCGTACTGTTTGTTTTAGTTTGAAAAATTTAAATTTTCTTCTGTTGATTCCAAAAATGATATAAAGAATGATACCAATAAATGGAAAAAGTAAAATAATGAGTAGCCAACTTAAGGATTTTGTAGGTCTCGATCCATACAATATGATATGTAGTGTAGCAAAAAAATTTAGGAGTCCATAAAGACATAGAATATATATCATATTTAATATGTGATCTTGTTGAAAAGCCTCTATACTAATATTAACTTCAAAAATTGAAATTAGTAAAATAAATGTTCAAAAGATAATTTCTTTTTTTAGACTTTAAAAAAGCGAAGAAGGTTCTGGTTTTTAGGAATCTTGTAGTAACAAAATTTATCCCAGTTTTATCTATAATATATATATTGAGTTATTAATTGAGATGAATTCAAAGAATGGATATTCAGGAGTATGTTTTTTTGATTAAACTAGAGTTAGGTTAGCACTTTTATAAAGTAAATACACATAAATAAAAATAGCACTATAAAAAAGTTTATAGTGTACTTTACAATTTTTTTTAGTGGAATATTGTTCATGAGTGCGTTTTTAGAATTGGTTATTTTAAAAACAGGCAATTACCATACCCCTAGAATCACCTGTTTTTTTCTTTACAATTAATATTTAAATATTAATTGTCATCAGTAGCATCTTCCACAGCATCTCCAACTTCATCAGCTGCATCTTCTACTGCATCCGTGGTTTCTTCTACTGCATCTTCAATTTTTTCTCCAGTGGTTTTCTTTTCTCTACAACTAGTGAATCCTATAAGTAACAGGCACACTGTTGTTATGGTTATAAATGTTTTTTTCATCATATAATTATTTAAGGTTTGGATTGGTTAGGCTTTGAATCTTTTTCCAAATATTAAGGATACTAAAAAGAGTATTATAAATAGGAAAAATAATATCTTGGCGATACTAGCTGCTCCTGCAGCGATTCCTCCAAATCCAAATATTCCTGCAACTATTGCTAAAATGACAAAAATGACGGTCCAACGTAACATAATGTGTGTTTTTAATGATTTAACTTGCTCTGTAAAGAGTGGTTTGATTTTCAAACCTTAACTGCTGTAAAGGTCTTTAAATCAAGAGGAATTGTTTAACTGTATCACTTTAGATCTTAACTCCTTTACTTTTCGGTCATAGAATTTAAAAGACTTCGTTAAATTAGATTATCTTTATATTATACAACAAATCATCTAAGTGAAAAAAAAGATTTCAGTAAAGGATCAAAAGACTCAAAATATTGTCATAGACATGGCCAATGATTTGGGAGTGGACTATGAACAAATTAACAGAGAATATTGTATACGTATACCAGAAGAATTGGGCTCTGGGTACGTTCGATCTTTTGAATTTGATTTTGGAGTTGGAGTTGTAGAGACAGACTATTTATTAAAAAAAGAATTTCAATTTCATTTACAAAAGGGAGTAGTACACCCTTTAAAATTAATTTTTAATAGAGAATCTAGTATCTTTCATAAGTTTGAAGAAGAAGAGAAATTTCAGGAGATACGAAGGTTAGAAAACATTATTGTAGCGAGTACCCCTTCAAATAATCATATTTTTAAGGTGCCGTCGGGTAATCCAATTTGTATTTTTAGTTTAGAAATTAATAGAAAACTGTTTGAGGAAAAGATAGAATCGTTCCTTCCCGATATGCATGACGATCTCAGAATGCTATTTCGCGATGTGAATGGAATCAATACATTTTACAGTAAAAATAATTATAGTCTAGACATCTCGAAACTTATTTCAGAATTTACAGAATGCGAGCTTTCTGGTTTTATGCGACAGGTTTATTTAGAAGGGAAAGCATATGAAATATTAACATTACTCCTAAAACAGTATTTGGATGATTTAAAAGATCCAGATAAACGCCAAATAATTAGACAAGCTACTATCGAAGCTGTTGAAAATGCAGTAACAATTATTGAAGAAGAAATAGAAGGTATTGGCAATATCGTTAATCTTGCAAAAAGAGTTGGTCTTAATCAAAATACACTTCAGAGTGGTTTTAAAAAATTATATAACACATCGGTCAATGAGTTTATTAAAAACTTTAGGATAGAAAAAGCTAAAGATTTATTAGAAGAATCGGATCTTAATATAACCGAAATCACCTATAAAGTTGGTATTAATTCTAGAAGTTATTTTTCTAAATTATTTAAGAAGAAGTACGGTGTGACTCCAAAAAATTACTTAGATAAAGTGAGAGGTAATAAAGATGATTCTAAATCTGCATAAACTACTAATGTAGAGCAACTTTATTCAGTACATATAGCTTCCAATCCCTTGTTATAACTATTTTTCCTTATGCAAAACTGACCAATAGTGTTAGTATAAGTTTCAAAATTGTTAATCTGTTTAGGCTAAATCTAATTTCTTTGTACAAAAGCTAAATTACAAGTTAGATTGAGTCAAGAAATGCAGAGAATCGAAATACGAAGTATTGATGGTGCGGAAATTTTACAACAACTTAATGAATTCTTAGACGGTAATATTGTAGAACAATGGGGAGAGTATATTCTAGAATTTGACAATAGATTTGGAAAAGGATCTATAAGAAGTATCGCCTTTGATTGGGGAATTACTTTAGTGGATTACAACGTCAACTTTACCGAGGACACTAAGATTATCTTTAGTGTTGGCAATGCAAGCCCTATAGAGTTTATTTTTATATCCGAGGGTAGTTTAGAGTACCAGAACAGCTCCAGAGAAGGATCATATTCTTTCGAACGTTATCAAAACATTATCATTTCCAGTGAAAAGTTATCTAAAGAGACTTATATTTTTCCAAATAATACTAGTGTAAAAGTAAACTTCATTTACGTATTGCCTGGTAAGTTTATAAAGAAAAGAAATAACAACCTAACTTATTTGAGCAAAGGTTTACTTTCTTTATTCAATCAAGAAGAAAATGTTTTGCCGTATAAGCATTTTGGAAATTACAATTTGAAAATTGCGGATCAGATCAAGCAATTGCAGGAAAGTTACGATCATGGAATTGTAAGAACCCTTTCTATAGAGGGTCAGTTAAATTTGATCATGGCTATGCAAATGTTAGAACATTATAATTATGAAAATAATCTGGGACTTCCAGAATCATTGTCCAGATACGATATAAAAAGGATTCATAAATTATCGGGATATATTATGGATAACATTTCAGAACCGTTATCCGTTAGTGCGCTGGCTACACGAGCGGGAATGAGCCCTAAGAAATTACAATTGGGTTTTAAGGTATTGTACTCAAAATCTGTTAACGAGTATATAAGACAATTAAAGCTAGAAATTTCTAGAGATTATATCAAAAATACCAACGATTCTATATCAGAAATCGTTTATAAAATAGGCTTAAAAAGTAGAAGTTATTTTTCTAAAATCTTCTTTGAGCGCTATGGAATTCTACCAACAGAATACAGGAAAAAAGTAAGGAAAGAGTAATAGAAAGAGCTGTTTTTGGAATACTAATACAAATTCTAAATGCTAAAACCTATCTGCTAAAATGTAGTAATTATTACATTTTAAAGGATAGATATTGTCCAAATCTTAATAAATATGACCTTAACACAAAAGGAAAGAACACTAGTAAATCTAAAATTTAAAACTACGTTGCCAATCGAAGAGCTGGAAAAGATCTCTACGGAACGGAAACGCATTTTAAAAAAAACAAAGGGATTGATATCGTTTTTCTGCTATACAAATGATGAAACCAAAACCATTGGAGGTATTTTTATTTTTGAAAGTTTGATCCTTGCAAACCAATACGTCGGAAAATTCTTAACCGATGGCTTAGGCCCAAAATACGGAGTGATTCCCATGACACTGAAAATAGATATAGGTTCTATTAAAGAAGAAATAATTGGAGAAAATTTTGATATCGAAAATATTAGGGAATAGGAATGTCGTTGTAATAAACTGGGGCTAGCATAGATTCAAAAGAAATATCATTTTTAAAAAACTCTTTGGCAATTGGATGTGCTGTTAATTCAGATGATGTTGCATTGTCCAAAAGTTCGTTAGTTTCGTTAAGTGTTAATTTTGAATTTAACCATGCTTTGTAATCTTTGTTGGTAATAATAACTGGCATTGAATTACAAAGATTTTGGATGGCTTGCACAATTCCAGTAGCTTTTGAAGTTACTATACTGCAGGTTATAAACCCATCATCGAGCGTATTATAAATTCCTGCTACTAAAAATGGTTTTCTATTTTTTTGATAAACGTAATATGGGTAAAGATTTCCATTATGTAAATGATATATGTAAAAGCCTGTAATGATTATTACACAATGCCTTATATCAAAAGAATTTTTTATCACTAAATTCGTATGTAGTTCCTCTTTCTCTACATGAAGAGTGTTGTAAACTTTTTGAAAATCAGACCATTCATCTTGATAGTTACTTGGCAAAAGACCCCAAATACCAAAAGATATGCTGTTTAAGTTTTCTGAAGTAATAATGGATATTGTTGATTCACTAGTACCGTCAATCACGGATTTTTGGGTATAAAGTTTTGGAAACTTGTATTTAATTTTAAATTCAGTTTCTATAGTATCCTTATCTGCTATGTTTGCAATTTTTTTAAACATCTCTTCTTCTTACGATTGCAAGTAAAAAAAATATACAAGACAAAGTTATCTCGTATCATTTAATTAGTAACGCATTTAAATGCTTTTTAGAAATTATTAGTAGTCGTTTATTTTTTTATGCGATAGAGTCAATCAAAAACCCAATAAAGATAAAGAATTGTTTATTTGCGGATTAAATTTGCAAATAGTACAAAATGCTAAACTTCTAAAATTCAACAAGATAAATGTTGTCCATGAATACATGAAAAGTGTAAAAATGAATACTTCAAATATTCCATCAGAGTTAAAAACTCTAAATGAACTTTTTCATGGAAGTGTTCAAACAAAGTATAATATTCATACACTTGTCATTGATTCATCAATAGGGGTTGGTCATATTAGATACACAAACTTACAGAAAGGTCTGTATACGTACGATTTTGATATCAAATTGTTCAAAGATTTGATGTTGCCAATAAATTCTATTACAACTAATTCTATACAATTTTTATATTGTCTGAAAGGATATTATTATCACCGATCGGATGAGTTTATTGAACAATTAAAAATAGAACAATATCATACTGCAGTTGCACACAGTAATAACTTTTCAACTAATAAGATATATATAGAAAAGAATTGTTCATTTATGTTTAATATAATTTGTATTGATAAAAATGAATATTTCGATTACTCAAACCTTCAAAACAACCTTTTTGATAAGAAAATTCAAGATTTATTATTCAATGTAAAGAATACATCAAAGTGTTTTCATCTAGGAAATTATAATTTAAAAATAGCCGAACAACTAAAATTGTTATTTAGTATAGAACATAGTATTGAGTTTTCGGAATTACTTTCTCAAAAGGGGAGATATTATCTTATCCTGGCTAAACATATAGAGCAGTTTTATACAGAAATCGAAAATGAATCAAACACTACTGGTTTACTAAAAAACGAATTAACTTCTATTTCAGCATTAGGGGAATTCATTAGAAATCATCCAGAAATTCAACATAGTATTAAATCATTATGTCTTAAATCTAGTATTTCTCCAGCAAAATTACAAGAAGGGTTTAAATTTATTTATGAAAGAACCGTATCTGATTTTGTACGCAATGTGCGGTTAGAAAAAGCCGCAAAACTTATAAGAAATACAGATTTATCGATTTCAGAAATTGTATACTCCGTTGGGCTCACAAGTAGGAGTTATTTTTGTAAGATATTTAAAAAAAAATATCTCTGTAGTCCAAAAGAATATAAACTAAAAAAAACATCATAATCATTACTCCTCTTAATAATAAAATTCCCTTTTTTAAAATTTTAATACCTTAATTAATCTGTCAATAAATAAAGTCCCCCTTACAAACCTTCATGGGATAAAAGACTTATAAGAGGAACTTTTACAACTAATTAACAGGGAATCGTAGAATTAATTTAGGTCTTCCAATCTCTTTATATTAGATAAGCCGAGTTCTATTTTTTGTTTCTGTTTTGCTAAGATAGTTTGTGTACTTGGCGGTAGTGTAGTTTCTGCAAGAACATCTTCATATTCCTCTACAGAAGCTTTTTCTCCTCTTATGGCTTCTTCTAACATGGATTCTTCATTATTACCAGATACTAAAGATTTAACATCCATCCATGTTCTATGTAAATTTCCTGTTATACTTCCTCCTTTATCTACTTCTTGCCCAAAGGATTTGATTTCACTTTTTAGCTCGTGACCGAATTCATAACGCTCTTGAGCTTTTTGATTGAAATAGTTCTTAAGAGACGAATGTTTTACGTTTTCTGCGGCCTTCTTAAAGCCTTTTTCTGCATCATACGTCTTCTCTAATAGATCATTTAATTTACTTCCTACCTTTTCAGAATATGTTTCCATATTTATACTAAATTTTAAGTTATACGGTATGTTGTTTTAGGATGATTACCGATAAATCATCTTATATTTCTAATTTTTCTCTTAGAAAAAATATATCTGATATTAATTTTGAGAAATCCTTTGAGGACAACCAAAATTATTCCTGTTGCAAATCCACATACAAAAATTAAAAGCGCTTCTAATATCATATCATCGGGTTCTTGCCACTAAATTATTTCTGATTTAGGAAAAAGAATGGTTCAAATAGAACAAAAGTTAACTCATATGATTTTTAACTTTTTTTTAAAGTGCGTATAGTTTTAAAGAATCGTTTTGGGTTAATAAAAATTCCGTTTGAATCAAATTATAACTATTTAAAAAAGCAAATTGTCACCAAAAAAAATGATACAAGAAGGAACTATAGTTAAATGGAAATGGGGCAATGGAATGGCTGAAGGTAAAGTAGTGGAAACCTATACTGATAAAATTACCAAAACCATCAAAGGAACTGAAGTTTCACGAAATGGTGAACAAGGAAATAAAGCTCTATATATTAGACAAGAGGATGGAGATCATGTACTAAAAAGTGAAGAAGAAGTTGAGAGAGTAGAATAGTAATTCTATATAAAATTTGAAACCATGATAGAAAAAGGAATGACGGTTAAATGGAATCAAGGAAGTAAAATTTTATCTGGTACTGTTGAAGGAATACATATGTATTCCATCGGACGAGAAGTGAAAAAGAGTATCCTTAATACATCCAGGAAAGCCCGTCTAGCTTTATTTATTCGTGTTGCTGATGGAACTCATGTTCTTAAAAATGACACACAAGTCTATTTAATCGAAAAATAAAATAATGATAAACCTTATAAAATTAATCGAATGTCTATACTAACAATACTTTTAAATATTTTTTTACCACCCTTAGCAGTTTTCTTAAAGCACGGTCTAGGTACTGCATTTTTAATTAGTTTACTCCTTACAATTATAGGTTGGATTCCAGGAGTAATTCATGCTTTTATTGTTAATCAATAATTAAGTCATTATGGAATATGTTAATGAATTGCAGGATGTTTTAAAATCAATGTTTCTATCAGAACGTAAATATTTTGTGGCATCTCAAAAAGTCCAAAACCCAGAACTTTTACGATTTTTAAATCATCAAAATATCCTTAGAAATGGATACATTAATAAACTGGTAGAAGTTTTTGAACAAAAACAAATAGGACTTAGTGTTTTTGAGGTAGAAAAACGAAAACACGTATTTGATATAGATGACTTGTACGCTGGATTACATATTAAAAAACAGGGGTATTTAGAATTGATGGAAGAATGTTTAGATCACGACCAAAAGTTAATCCAGAAATGCATTAATTGCTTAAACATTAAAAATATTCCTTTAGATATTTTGGAGGTCCTAACCAAAATCTCCACATCACTCATATTTTATGGAATCGACGGGAATAAGGTAGCTCAAATGTTTAAAAGAAAGTGTTATCATCAAAATTATAACAGAAGTAGGTATAGTAGTCTGATATGATTTCACATGAAATCGTGTTCAAAGCTTATCTTGTCCTCCAGTATCGGATTGGCCATATTCGGATTTATAGATTTGAACAACAATAAGAAAAAGGCTAATCAATAAAGGTCCGAAAATTAACCCTATAAATCCAAAAAGTGGTACACCAACTATCACTCCTATTAAAGTGATAATTGGGTGTACATTATCCAGTCTTTTTAATACAAATAAACGAACCAAATTATCAGAAGACCCAACTACTACTAATCCGTATATTAGAATTCCCCATGCCTGAAAAGTTTCTCCGTTAGATAGCATTATCATGAAGATCGGAATAATAGCGATTAGCGTTCCTATAAACGGAATCATAGAACCTACAGTTACAATCACAAACCAAAAAAGAGGATCTGGAATTCCAAAAATAAAAAAGCCAATTAGTGCCACCAATCCTTGGATAATGGCAACCAATGGAATCCCTATGGCATTAGATCGTACCATCTTTTGACTTTCGTCTCCTATAATTTTTAGATTTCCGTCATTGATAGGAATGTATTCAAAAAGAGATTCTCTTAATTTCTTGCGGTTTGTAAGCATATAATACAATAAGAAATACATGATTCCGATAGCTATAAATACATTAAAAGTTCCACCTGCCAAATTTTGAAGGTTTTCGGCAATCCATGAAGAAACATTATCTGGATCGATTTGAGAACTAATATCGTATCCAATTTGATGTTCCCAAGTATCTAATTGCTTTTTAACGGCGCGTATAAATTTTTCTGAGTTTTCGGTTACATTTCCAATTTTATTGCTCAACATTAAAATAAGTCCAATAATCGGAACTAATATTCCAACAAATGATATTACTAATAATACACCAGCCGCAAGATCTGGATGCCATCCTTTTCTAACCAGAAGAACCATCCATTTTCGTAGTATTACATATATGGTAATTGCTCCAAGTATACCCGATAAATAAGGTAATATTTCTCTAAATATTAGCCCTCCTAATAATAGGATTAGCAAGAGGATAAAAATCTGCCTGATAATATTTGGGCTTATGTTTTTCATATGTTCAATATAGTGCTGTTTCTATTATTGGTTTTTAGATACATCCTTTTCGTTACCAATAGTAAACTCTTTCGGGAAATCTAATGTACGGATTGGGAATGGAATATTAATATCATTTTCGTCATAAGCATCTTTTAATAACATCATAGTTTCGCTTTTTGCTTTAGCTACTTCTAACGCAGAGGTAGAATTAATCCAAAATCGCAACTCATAATTAATAGAGCTATCACCAAATTCTCTCCATAAAAACAAAACATCTTCTTTGTTTTCTACAGCGTCAAAATTATTAACAATAGTATCTATAGTAAGTTTTTTAACAAACCTAAGGTCTGATTCATAGCCTACACCACATTCTAAAATAACTCTGGATTGCGATGTCGTAGAATAGTTTTTAATCGGGTTTTCCACTACTAATTTATTTGGAATGTAAACTAGGTTGTTATCTACTTGTTTTATTGTTATTGCACGCAAATCAATATCTACAACCTCTCCTTCATAATCATTCGTTTCTATCCAATCACCAAACTTTAAATTCTTTATGTAAGAGAGTACAATCCCAGAATAAGTATTTGCGAGTGCTCCTTGCAATGCTAAACCTACTGCCAAACCAGCTACTCCAGCACCAGCTAAAATAGTGTTAAGTGCTTTGCTAAGATTAAGTATCCCTAAAATTAAAAAAAGACCAATTGCGATTACCAAAATAGAAATGATTTTGGATATCAAATTCTTCATAGAAGGTCTTAAGTTACTTTTATTAAGAACTCGTAATATTAATTTACTTATATACTTAGAGGCGATCAATGATAATATGAAGACGAATATAGCTATTAAGACATTAGGAAGATTAACTACAATAGTATCCATCCAAGATCCTAATTTTTCAATCATTTTATCCCAGGCGTCTATGAATTTTTTTTCCATTATTGTTATTTTTTTGTTTTGAAATCGTTTTTATGAAGTTGGGGGTATAATTCCTAATTAAGGATAGCATATAGTACTCAGAGGTAGAGAAATGGTCTCTAGCAATAGTACATTCATGAATCTTATCGAAATATTGATGGATAGATCCATTTTCATAAGCTGATACTAAAATTGGATGTACATAATGTTTTTTGCATACATTCCTGGAGTTGCCCAGACCCGTTGCAGCTGCATCATAAGCTTTCAGAATATTTTTTTTGACTTGTTTTTCTTTATTAGCAACACCTAAATCTAGGAGCTCTCCAAAAAACAATTTGTTGGCAGACCAAGTCCTAAAATCCTTTGCTGTAAACATGCTTCCAGAAATATCGTGCAAGTAATTATTCACCATGCTGCTGTCTACTGTATGTTTTATTCCTTTTTGATCATAGAATTTGAATAATTCCCATCCAGGAATTTCTTCACATCGATTTACCAATCGGATTAATTTTTTGTTCCGCAAGGTGATAGAGTGTTTTTTGCCTTTTTTACCTGTAAATTCAAATTTTAACTTATCCTTTTCTATCTGTAGGTGGCGAGATCTCATAGTAGACAATCCATATGTTTTGTTTCGTTTAGCATATTGAGTATTACCGATACGGATATGAGTCTCCTCCATGAGTCTTATAATGAGTGCTAAAACCTTTTGTCGAGACCATTCTTTTAGTTCCAGATCTTTATCTACTTGTTTACGGATTTTAGGAAGTTGTTCTCCAAAATCCGACATTTTGTAGAACTTTGTTTGACTTCTGATTTCTTTCCAAAGTGGATGATAACGGTACTGTTTTCTGTGCTTTTGATCTCTACCAGTAGCTTGTAAATGACCATTTTTTATAGAAGTTATTCGTACATTCTTCCAATTAGGCGGGATTTTAAGGTTTTCAATTCTAAAGAGTTCATTTTTTTCAGATATAAGCTTGCCAGATCTTTTGTATATAAATCTATTCCCGTCCTTATGACGGAAAATATCTAAATCACGGTCGTTTACATACAAGAGATTAAATTTATCAATCACTTGTTCCGGATGCTTTATTAGCTGTTGTATAGAAGAGGTATTTGTAATTACTTCCTGCATAAATGAATACTATAAACTTTGGAATTATTGGTAAAAAGGGTAAGAGCATATTTTTTAAACAAAAAATGACCTCTAATTATTTATTTAATAAAAGAGATCATTTTTGATTAACCCTAATTATAATCTATCTCGTGTAAATCACTTTTGTATTGTCTAAAGTAGATTTAAATTCAGCGATATCTTTTACATATTTATATTGATCGTTAAACACTTCATCTGGCTTTTCTCCAGCAATAATATGTTTTACATTTAGATCAGGAGCATTTAAAATTACTCTATCAGAAACGCGCATTGTTTTGTCTCCTATTTTTTGATCAGTTTCATTTAGCTCAGAAATAACATATAAATTATTGTTTGTAGCTACGATTTCCTGAATTTCGATAGTATGTTCTTTATCACTTACTTCAGCTTCTACAGTTAATGTTAGTTCTTCTTTTTCTCCAGAGTTTGGCATGTCTACATCTACATAAGGTACTTCTACCTCTACTTCTTCCATCGCAATAACTACTTTAGGAACTTTTACTGTTTTGGTTTTGGTACCTACATTTACGTCAGCCCAATCCACATCAAAAGTTGGTAATTGTCCTGATTCGGTTTCCACATCTACATCCACTTCAGGCAACTTGGCCTCTTTTTTTTGTTGTACATCACAACTACTCATTAAAAGGATAATCATAAATATCCCTATAAAATTTTTCATAATAAAAATGTTTAAAGATTAGAAATTTAAAAAAGCTATCTAGTAAGTTACATATCACATTTGCTCTAAAAATGTTTTTTTGAATTTTATATTATGGATAGCTCAATTTTATAGTTACAAAATTATAATGTGTACGGGCTAAAGGTGTGCGCATTTACGATTATGATTAACTGTTTTGAAAAAGTGCACTTTTAAAATTTTTCAGAATATGTTTTGGGTTAAAAATTGTGTCGATCGCATCTAAATGGGTAAAAATGATTAGAGAAATTGTGAGGGTATAATTAAAAAAGAATATATAATGAGCGAAAAGAAGACCATGGACTATTCATTGCTAAAAGCAATCTATATCAATTGCACCTTAAAAGATTCTTCGAAGCAAAGCCATACCGAAGGTCTTATGAAAGTATCTATGGATATTATGAAATCAGAAAATGTATCGGTAGAGTATTTGCGATTGGTAGATTATGAAATAGCTTATGGATTGATGCCAGATATGAAGGAAGAAGGAAAAGAAAAGGACGATTGGCCAGAAATTTATCAAAAAATAATGGAAGCAGATATCATCGTTATAGGAACCCCCATCTGGTTAGGAGAAAAATCATCTGTTGCAACTAAATTAATTGAAAGGTTATATGGAATGAGTGGAGAAATGAATGATAAAGGGCAATATATATATTATGGTAAAGTAGGAGGATGTGTTATCACTGGAAACGAAGATGGAATTAAGCATTGCGCAATGGGAATTTTATATGCTCTTCAGCATTTAGGGTTTTCAATTCCTCCACAGGCAGATTGTGGGTGGATAGGAGAAGCAGGTCCTGGACCAAGTTATTTAGATGAGGAGTCGAATGCAAAGAATAATGAATTTACAAATAGGAATACCACATTTATGACCTATAATTTATTAAACCTAGCCTATATTTTGAACAAAGAAAATGGATTTCCGGCTTATGGCAATTCTAGAAAAGACTGGGACAATGGTAATAGATGGAGTTTTGATAATCCCGAATACCGTTAAGAACAATTGAGTTGGTATTATGAAATCTACATTAAAGTTTTTTAAAAGGATAAAGAGTACTATATTTCATAGTATTGCATTTTATCCTGTGTTGATTAGTACTGGGTTTTTGTTTCTTGCAATTGCGCTATTATTTGCAGAAAATTTAGAAGTCATTAATTCTTTTAAAAAAAAAGTTCCCTATCTTTTAGTGCAAGATAATGAGACGGCTAGAACAATTCTTTCTACGTTATTTGGTGGCATATTGTCACTAACAGTATTTAGTTTTACCATGGTAATGGTAGTTCTTAACCAAGCTTCTTCTAATTTTTCACCAAGACTGCTGCCTGGATTAATCTCCAACAAAAAACATCAAATTATTTTAGGTTTCTATATTGGAACAATTTTGTATACAATAATTGTGTTAATGTCCATGGGAGCATATGGCTCATCTTCAAACTTGGTTGGTTTTTCGGTGATGGTTGCAGCGGTATTGGGAACATTTTGTATCGGGTTGTTTGTATATTTTATTCATAGCATATCACAAGCTATACAAATACATAACATTATTGATAAAATTTATATATCTAGTTCCAAATTACTAAGAAAAGAAAAAACAGAACAAGAGGATAACCTGGTTAAAAGCCACAATATATCAGATAAATATTGGAAAGTTGTATACAGTAATAAAACGGGTTATTACCGATCTTTCGATATTGAACTACTAAAAGATTCCCTAAAAAGTAAAGAAAATATAATTGAAATTATTCCATATCCAGATCAACATATCTGGAAAGGAGATCCAGTGCTTATTATCAAAGAACCTATTTCTAAAGAAGAATTAGAATCTTTACACATTTGTTTATATATTCTATCTAATCGTCACCAAGATGATAGTGGTGTGGGTGGGATGATAAAATTAACAGAAGTAGCGGTAAAAGCCTTGTCTCCAGGAATTAATGACCCTGGAACTGCTATTAATGCTATTTCTAAGTTAGGACAATTGGTAGAAAAAGCATTAAAAATTAAACCAAAAACCTTTTTTTGTGTACCTAACTGTGACATTACTGTTGTACATAATAAAATAAGCGCTTTAGAATTAATGCGTGTGGTGATCCAACCGATTCGTATGTATGCAAAAGCAGATAGTTCAGTTTCTTATGAGCTTTTAAATGCTTTGGTTTTTATAAGAGATAGTAAAGAGATTTATACAGGCTATGTAGCAGCCATACAAAATGAAATTATCTCATTAGTTAGCGATTTAAACAATAATATCAGCAATGATAAGGATCTAAAACGTATCTTAGAGTTGTTATAAAATAGAACAATTCCATGCAGGCAGAACCAACATTAATTTGTATTCCGGATATCAGCGGATTTACACAATTTATGAGTACAACTGATATAGAATTAAGTTCAAAAGTTATACCTGCGCTACTAAATAGAGTGATTTATGCGAATAAATTAGATCTTAGAGTTTCAGAAATTGAAGGAGATGCAATTTTGTTTTATAAAACGGGACCATTACCTACGTTTACAGAGCTGGTCAATCAATGTCGATTATTTTATACAGAATTCTACGAACAACTAAAAATACTTCATAAAAAGTACAAAAACAGTAATCAAGGTAAGAGTATTCCTGATATGCTTGGTCTTAAAATTGTTTTACATTATGGCCGTGAGATAAGTTCGGTTCCTATAGGTAAAAACATAAAACTAATGGGGGAAGATGTGATTATTGCACATAGATTATTAAAAAACAAAGTACCAATAGATGAATATATATTACTTTCAGAAAACTTACGCTCTCAATACAAAGAGAACACAATCGAACGTAATTTTGGTTGGGGAGAACTTCACGATCGCAAAGCTGAATATAAACATATAGGTGAAATTAATTATAGTTATATCGATCTGCGCCCTCTATAATTAAAATACTAAGATTTTAAGATGATCTATCTATTTTATAATTGAATTGGAATTATTTACATTTTTGAAATTAAATCTTTTCAACTACTACATCACGATAATATTTCCTGCCTTACAATAGAGTTAAGATAAATGGTATATGAGCAAAAGAACCGTGCTTATACACAATATCTTTGTAATGAGAGTAATAAGAAAGACTTATGCTCCTCAAAGATTACTAATTAATAATAAAATAAGACTATGAATTATTTGAATATAGAAGAAAAAAAATTGCTGCCAGTAGTACTAGAGCTAAATGTTTTATTAGCAGATTACAATTTATATTATCAAAAATTAAGAGGGTTTCATTGGAATATCCTTGGAAAAAACTTTTTTGATTTGCACGTAAAATTTGAAGAGTTGTATAATGATGCGAAAGTTAAAATCGACGAAATAGCAGAACGTATCTTAACATTACAACACCATCCTGCTAGTAGATTACAAGAATATTTGAAATTATCAGATATCGAAGAGGTATCTTCTTCCTCAATGAAGGATACAGAAATGATCGAAGAACTTCTAAAAGATCATGTGAAGATTCTTACACAAATGAAAGTAATATTGAAACATTCAGAAGAAGCTGGTGATGAGGGAACGATTGATATGATTGGAGCTTATATAAGAGAACTAGAGAAATTTAGTTGGATGTTAAATGCTTGGTCAAAAAGTACTTCAGATAATTTAGACACCAGTCTTATTAAATAAGAATTAACACAACAGAATAGAGTAATAATAACTAAAAATCGCAAAACATGAATATTTTAAAAACATTGATGATAATTGTCTTAAGTTTTTCTATGACAAATATGATCGCACAAAGTAACTCACAAACTGTAGAAACAAAAACAACCAAAACGTTTGAGTTTAAAAAAGACGGAAAAACGATTCCATACAGAGTAACAGTGTACAGAACAAGTAATACGCCTCTAAAACTTAAGAAGACAGATAAGAGTAAGTTGAATCAGGAAAGAAAGAGCATGAATGAGCAAGTAACTAAGCTAATTTATGTTGATAACGATCAATGGGATGATTATGACAAGTACATTGTTTTACGTTACGAAAAAGATCCTAATGATAGTTTCGAATTAAAGCCAACTGACAAAGGTTTTAAAGTGGTAGTGGATCAAAAAAATGTAGAGTACATTTTTGGAGAAGGTCTATATTTTGTAAACAATGAAGACAAAGACTTCTTTTTTGTAGACGAATTTGATACCATCTAGGAGATCATAACATATCAAAACTAATTTAAAGACTCTCGTCAATCGAGAGTCTTTAGTTGTTTTGCTAAAAAAAAGATTTTTTTATTTAACAAATATTTACAACCTTACTCTAAAATGTAAGCAAGATCGTTTTATTATTTTTGTTAAAAACTTAAACAAGTCATAAAGTTCTTTCTAAATAAACCCTATTATGTATAGTTATTCTAACCAGGCATTAGAAATTAATGTCACAGCCAAAGATACTGCAGGTACTGTTAAACAAATTCAAGAAGTTATTGGCGGTACCATCGAAGAGCGATGGGGAGAGTTTACACTTATCGTAAATAACCTTAACGCCCACGGTTCTATACGATTCATCACATTTGATTGGGGAGTTAGTTTGTTAGAATATGATATTATCTTCCATAAAGAGGTTGTTCTTATTATGGATGCCTCTGAATATAATCCAATTCATTTTGCATATTGCCTCACTGGATTTTGTGGTCATCGTTTTGGTTATCAGAAGGAGATACATACGCTCGAGAAATTTCAGTCAGTTATCATAACCAGTAGAGATGGTGGTTACAACTATGGATACTTTCCTAAAGAAGAAAAGCTGGAAATTAATGTCATACAAATAGCTAGAAAAAAATACCTGAAGAAGAAGCTTAATAATGTTTCTCAATTAAATGAGAAACTATATCAGGTTTTTATGGATGAAGATCATGAAAAAGCTTTTGCCTATTTCGGCACCTATAATCTTAGATTAGCAGATAAAATATCAGCTTTGAGAAAGATAAAGCAAAAAGGGATGATTCGAATTTTGCAAATCGAAGGAATGGTATATCAAATTCTTTCAATGCATATACAGCAGCATGATAGAGCTATGAAAAAAGAGGTGTTACCTACTACCTTATTAAGAAGAGAGTTGACTATTATTCGTAGGCTTGCTAAGAAAATTATTAATAATGTATCGAAGGATTATTCTTTGGAACAATTATCCGAAGAAAGTGGATTGTCCCAAGCAAAATTACAAGAAGGTTTTAAAGTGTTATATACGAGAACAGTGACAGAATATATTCGTCACGTTCGGTTAGAAGTAGCTAGAGATCTTATTAGATCTACGGATATGAATATCTCGGAAGTTGTGTATTCTATTGGTTTTAGTAGTAGAAGTTATTTCTCCAAAATTTTTAAAGAGAAGTATAATATCAGTCCTAATGATTTTAAAAATAGTGTAGAAAGGCCAGTTGAACAAATTATGGCAAGCTAAACGCTGTTATTTAAAAATCTTACGGATTAAATATAATATTCCGTACTTTTTAACAGCACTAAGTATTGTAGAAACCCATTGATTTGGCAATAAATCTTGTTTTAATTGATCTTTTGTTACTTTCATTTCCTCAATACAAATTTGTCGTTGTAAATTGAGAACTTTCAAGTCTTTTTGGATTTCGCTAAATGAAGTATATTCTTTTCTCATAGTTTTTAGTCAAAAAATTCTTTACCTATTTTCTTAATTACTTTTTTATCGATTGATTTTCGTAGTAAGTAACTTATTCCAGTCATGATAAAAAGGAATGTTGCTACAAGAAGACATGAAAGACTATAGCTTTCTAAAATTTCTCCTAACCATAGTACAGAAGCAACCAGTAAAAAAATAAATCCTAAAAATAGCAAGCTGCCTATGATGGCAAGCTTGCTTAAATAGGAAAATGTTCGTGTTAGTTGCTGAAATATCTTCAGTTTGAAGTATTTTTCAGAAACTTCTACATACGTTTTACTAGTATCTAAAACAGTGCTGGCACTGTTATTAATGGAATCAAAAACGCTCATTATGATGTTTTTTGTAATTTTTGAGTTTTTGATTTCAATCTTTCTAATTTCTTTTCTAAAGAGGTAATTAAATCCTCAGCCTTATGACTTGCATCAGAAACAATTAATTCTAGTTGATCATCTAATGTTTCTTTCTTTGAGGATAAGGTCGTATTTATTTTATCTTGGAGCGAAATAGCCTCATTTGCGATTCTATCTTTAGCGGCGGTTGTTTCTTTTGCAATTTTTTGTCTTGTATTTGATCCTTTATCAGGAGCAAATAAAATTCCTAAGGTAGTTCCTATTACTGTACCAGCTAGCACGCCTAATATGGTATTACTTGAATTACTCATTTTAATCTTTTTTAAAGGTTAATATTTCTTTATTACAAAGATCTTCAATCAAATAAGATTGTATTAACTCAAATCATGGAGATGTTAACGGATATCAACTTTAGTAAAAGGATCAAGATTTGATGTAAATGCGTTCATACTTTACATCTTCTCCATTTAATTTTGATTTGATCTTAGAAAGTAATAGCTCATTATACCAAGAAGTAAATGAGTTTAGATTTCATTTTCACGATGTAATGAACTCTTAAAAGAATATAAAATGAAAAACAAAATTCAAACAAATTTCCCTTTTACAGGAGAAGTTTTAAATACATATGATCTTTTTACAGATGATCAAATAGAAAATGCGTTAGAAAAGTCAGCTGAGACTTTTACCTCTTGGAGAAAAGTTACTCTAAAAGAAAAAGTAGAGATTCTTGCGCGATTATCTGATATTTTAGAAGAGAATAAAAAGGTATGTGCCAATCTAATTACTTTAGAAATGGGAAAACCTTTTAAGCAAAGCATTGCAGAAATAGATAAGTGTATTTGGCTGATAAATTTTTATGCAAAAAATGCAGAACAATTTTTATCAGATGAACTTATCGAAACTGATGCAGAAGAAAGTTTTATCAGCAAGGATCCTTTGGGAATCATATTTGGAATCATGCCTTGGAATTATCCTTTTTGGCAAGCTTTACGATTTGCTATACCTACGATAACAGCAGGAAATACCATTGTACTAAAACATGCTAATAATGTTTTAGGATCTGCTTTAATGATTGAAGATATTTTTAGAAAAGCAGGATATCCTGAATATTGTTTTCAAACCATAATTGCCACTCACGACCAAGTTGAAGATATCATAGCTGATGATCGTATAAAAGGAGTAAGTTTTACTGGTAGCGAAAAGGCAGGGAAGAAAATTGCGGAGCTTGCAGGAAAATATCTTAAAAAAATAGTCCTTGAACTTGGAGGAAGTAATGCCTGTATCATATCAGAAGATGCTGATTTAGATAAGTATATAGATACAATTGTTAAAGCTAGACTTCAGAATACCGGACAAAGTTGTATCGCAGCTAAACGATATATCGTAGAAGAAAAAATTTATGATAAGTTTTTAGAATATTACAATAATGGAATTCAAAAATTAAAGTTTGGAGACCCGCTACATCATGAAACGGATATTGCTACTATGGCAAGAGAAGATCTTGCAGAAGAAGTGGAACAACAGATTACTGAATCCGTAAATAAAGGTGCAAAAATTTTCATTGGTGGTAAACGAGATAAAGCTTACATAGAGCCTACTATTCTAACAGATGTTACTCCTGATATGCCAGTTTTTAATGAAGAGGTATTTGGTCCGGTAGCATCGATAATCAAAGCAGAAAACCTAAAGCATGCGATACAATTAGCATCAAACTCTAAATACGGCTTAGGTACAATGGTTTTTACCGAAGACCAGCAAAAAGTAAGAGAATTAATTAGTGAGATTCCCGATGGAGCGCTATTCGTTAATGAAATGGTTAAATCGGACCCTCGATTACCTTTTGGTGGTACTAAAGCCTCTGGTTATGGTAGAGAACTTTCCAAAGAGGGAATATTAGAGTTTGTAAATAAAAAGACAGTTTATATAAAATAATTTAAAAAAGAAAAATACCTATATGAAATTTATAAAAGACGAAAATGAAGAAAGAAGAGATTACATTTTTCAAAAAAATAAGAAAACAAAACTGGGAGCTAAGTTCATACTTCTTGTATTAGCATTCTTAATTGTAGGAGTAGTTGCCTCTGGAATTTTTTTAGAATACTTGTAGTAGATTAAAATTTTCAAATGCGTCAATGTTGCTATGAAATAAGATAACATACCCTGTTTAGTCGTAGTATTTTTGATGTGAAGTTAAATGATGTTGAATTTTAAAAATAAAAAATGATCAAGAAAATAATATATATGTTTTTACTAAGTCCGATGATGATGTTCGCACAGAAGACTACGGTAGAACTCGCAGCGTTTGATGAGTTAAAAGTGTATGATGCTATCAATGTTACATTAATTAAAGCGGCAGAGAATAAAGCTGTCATTACTGGTGATGATGTCGACCAAGTAGCAATTGTTTCTAAAAATGGTAGAGTAAAAGTAAAAATGGAGATTGATAATATTCTCGATGGGAAAGATACCAACGTTACCATTTACCATACAGAAGATCTTGCCCTTATTGATGCAAATGAAAATTCGGTGATTACTTCAAATAGTACTATAGAATCAAAGTACATAACTATTAGAGCCCAAGAAGGTGCTGAAATAGATTTAAAAGTTAATGCAAAAAACTTGGATTCGAAAGCAGTATCAGGAGGAAAGATTAGTATTTCGGGTGATGTACCAAATCAGGATGTCTTAGTACGAACAGGAGGAAAATATTTTGCAAAGAAATTATCCGCAGAACAAACAGATGTTACAGTTCTTGCTGGAGGAAAAGCTTATATA
This sequence comes from uncultured Aquimarina sp., assembly GCF_947492965.1. Classification (GTDB taxonomy): domain Bacteria; phylum Bacteroidota; class Bacteroidia; order Flavobacteriales; family Flavobacteriaceae; genus Aquimarina. The sequence goes on from NZ_CANLOZ010000001.1 coordinate 109,846, forward strand.
AATAGTGATGAGTACGTGGATGCGAGTGTAACCGCTGGAGGCATCATTGAAATCTATGGAAATCCCGAAAAAGTAAAACAAGATAAGACCTTAGGTGGATCGATTGTGATCCGTAAGTAATTGTGTATGTTGATTCATAATTAAGTTTGATTGATGATGATTAAAGGGAGATTGAATTTGGGGTATTCATCTCCCTTTTTTCTTGAAAAGAAGAATAATAAGGTTTATAAAGAATAAAAAAAATGGCAAAAATAATAGAAGTTAAAATAGACAGAATACCAGATTTTATTGAAGTTGATGATGATAAAACAAATGAGGTGCTTATTCATACAGAACTTGAATTTCATCCACTAGATATAGCAACAAATATGGAGTATATATTACATCTTTTTGTATACGATGTACATGGTAAGAAAGATGTTCCAGTATTGATTTCTAATTGGGATGATACAAAGGTCTTAAGAGTGGCTAGAGATGATAGAAGAGATGATTTCTTATGTAAAGAAAGTGTGCTTATCAGATCAAGCGAAATCAATAAAAAAAGTGTAACCATAAAGACACCAATGATTTTGAAATTAGGGAAACTGCAAGAAAACACTTCGGTGTATACCAGAAAATTTGAAGTGTTTGCGACCATGATACCTGCTGTTGACCGTGTATCTAATTGGTCTAAACCATTTGAGTCTCAATTAGTATTTAAAAGTAAATAATAAGAATATGAACGTTTCGGAACAACTTTTATCGATATTACAAAATGAAGGAGTAAGACATATTTTTGGTGTGGCTGGAGATGCCCTAAACCCATTAGTTGATGCTATCGCAAAACAAGATGTGGTACAATGGGTAGGTGTTAATCATGAAGGAAATGGCTCATATGCTGCTTTTGCACAAGGAGAACTTGGTAATAATTTTGGAGTGTGTGCAAGTACTGTAGGACCTGGAGCATTACACCTTATTAATGGGTTGTATAATGCAAAAAAGGAGAGAACACCAGTAATTGCTATAACAGGTCAGGTTCCTGTAGAGTTCTTAGGAACAAATTATCATCAGGAAGCAGATTTACAGAAAATATTTGATGATGTATGCGAGTATCAAGCAATCGTACGATCACCAGAAGAGGCTCCAAGAGTGATTCTGAGAGCAATTAAAATTGCTATTAATCATAATTGTGTTTGTAGAATCGAACTTCCTGGTGATATAGCTCAAATGAAAGCTAAAAATCACGATTATATCCATAAAGTTTTTAGATCCAAAAGTAATATCATACCACAAAATGATGAATTGATCGAAGCCGTAAATTTAATTAATGAAGCATCTACAGTAGGGATATTAGCTGGAGCGGGATGTAGAGATGCGAAGCAAGAAGTGCTAGCATTATCCAAAAAGCTAAAAGCACCAATTACCCATTCATTAAGAGCGTCTGATATTTTTGATCATTCTACACAAAATGTAGTAGGATTAACAGGCTTGATTGGAAATCCTTCGGGATATAAAGCAGTGATGGATTGTGACTTACTTTTAATGCTAGGTACCGATTTTCCATATAGCGATTTCTTACCCGAAAACACCAAAATCATTCAGGTGGATATAAGACCAGAGAATTTAGGAAATAGATGTCCTATTAATCTTGGTCTTCATGGCGATATTAAATCTACGATAGAGAGTCTGTTACTAAATACAACTGATAAAGAAGATGATACTTTCTTAAAAAAATTGAAACAACAATTTGAAGAGTGGAAAGAAGGAAATAGAGACAAAGCAGATCCATCACGAGATATGGAACCATTACATCCACAAATATTTGCGAAAGCAATAAGTGATACAGCATCTGATGATGCCATTTTTACGATAGATACAGGAACGGCGGCAATTTGGGCTTCAAACTTTATGAATTTTAATGCAGAAAGACGAGTAATAGGATCATTTAATCATGGTTCTATGGCTGTAGGATTACCCTCAGCAATAGGAGCGCAGCTTTTACATACCGATCGAGAAGTATGGAGCCTTGTTGGAGATGGAGCTTTTAATATGTCATTACAAGATTTTTCTACAGCAGTACATAATAATCTTCCCATTAAAATTATAGTTTTTAATAATTCACAATTGGGGTTTGTAAAAATAGAAATGGAAGAAGCAGGATTAGCTCCTAACATGGACGCATTAAAAGTCAATAACTTCAATTTTGCTGAGTATGCTAAACTATGCGGAGGAGACGGTATTAGAGTAGAAAAAGCGAAAGATATTCTTGCTGCAGTCACATTAGCGAAAAAGTCAAGTAAGCCATTTGTGATAGATGCTGTAGTTACAAATGCAGAGCTATCATTACCACCTAAAATAGGTTTTGAAGAAGTAAAAGGCTTTGGCATGTCAAAGATAAAAGAAGTGCTAAGAGCGTTTAATGGAGAAAAAGAACAATGGGAAAATATCAAAGAGGAGGTTGAAGCATATTTTGATTAAATCGATAAAAAATTATATACATATGGACATAGAGAATTTGGGGTTAACAAAAGAAAATTGGGAATATTTCTTAAAATGGGTTTGGGATTTCGTGCCGAGTCTTCTATCTGCTATTGTAATTTTCTTTATAGGTATATGGGTTATTAACCTTTTTAGTAAAGGATTAAGGAAGTTTTTTCAGAAAAGAGATTATGATGAAACCTTAGAACGATTTTTATATGATCTAATTAATTTAGGGTTAAAAGTATTATTAATCATACTAGTAATAACTCAGTTAGGAGTCCAAACATCGTCTCTGGTTGCAATATTGGGAGCTGCTGGTTTGGCTGTTGGATTAGCACTGCAAGGTTCTCTGGCAAACTTTGCCGGTGGCGTGTTAATTTTGTTTTTTAAACCTTTTAAAATTGGTGATTTTATAGAAGCGCAAGGAACATCAGGAACAGTGAAAGAGATTACTATTTTTACTACTAAACTAAATACTTTTGGGAATCAATTAGTCATAATTCCAAACGGGAAACTATCTAATGACAACATCACAAACTATTCAGCAGAAAATAAAAGACGAAATAAAATAGACATCGGAATTTCTTATAGTAGTAATATTAAACAAGCGAAGGATATACTATTAGGGCTAGTGAATGAGCAAGAAGCGGTAATCAAAGATCCCTTACCCGAAGTAGTAGTTTCTTCTTTAGGGGACAGTTCGGTGTCTTTATCCATACGTTATTGGGCATCAAATGAGGATTTTTGGGCGATACATTTTTACACAATGGAGCAAGCTAAAAAGAGACTTGAAGAAAATGGAATTTCTATACCTTTCCCACAACGTGAAGTTAGAATCCTGAGTACTACAACTAATGAAATGAAATAAAACCTTTAAAATATATTATGATGAGTGATAGACCAAGAATTAAAAACGAGGCACAGTATGAGGCGCTGCGCGAAAAAGGATATAGTAAAGAAAAATCAGCTAGAATTGCAAACACTCCAGATAGCGGTACAAAAGGAGGAAAAGCAACAAATTATGAAGACCGAACAAAAGATGAGTTATATGAACAAGCAAAGGATATCGGTATTGAAGGAAGATCAAAAATGAACAAGGAAGAGCTTATTGATGCATTACGAAATAATTAAACTTGGTTTTCTATTGGAAAGAAAAACATAAGTAGAATATTTAAATTTATAGATCAGAGTTTATCTGTTATACTCTGTCCAATAGGAAATTACTTTTGGTAATTTCTCTTTCAGATCTAAATAATTTTTAGGTTTTGTAATATAGCTATTGCCTCCTAATAAATATGTTTCCTTAATCTCTTCAGGTCTTTCAGAAGAGCTTAGAATTATAACAGGTACATTTTTTATCTGTTTTTTGTTTCTTAGGTAATTCAAAACCTCTAAACCGTTCATTTTAGGTAGTTTTATGTCCATAAGAATGCATTTTGGAGGATGAGTAATAAATTCTGAGGACTCAAAAAACTGAATTGCAGATTCACCATCTTCTAGGTATTTTATCTCACAATCCTTCATTTCTTTTTCGACAACACGTCTCATTAATTCTATATCAGTTCGGCTATCTTCTACAGAGACTATATAAGGTCTATTCATTTTCATAACATTTTTACAAGACAGGAAGTAACATTTATTTCCTTTCTTATCATATTCTCCAAGAATTATATATTTAGTTTCCTGGATTTGATGTAATTCAATTTGGTTAAAAATACCAAAAAATATGATTTTAAAGTTTTTGATATTTCCTTACAAATAGTAACAACAAAAATAAGTAAGACTTTCTCTAATGTTATTGTGAAAAATATAGATGTTAGCTTGATTGCTAATTGTTTGTAATTGGGAAATATAATTTGAATTCTGAACCGACTCCTTTTTCGCTCATTGCGGATATAGAACCATGATGTGTTTGCATGATTTTATGGCAAATCGCTAGACCTATACCTGTTCCTTTATATTGTGTTTTTTCATGAAGACGGTGAAATAGCTTAAAAATAGACTCTTTGTGTTTTGGGTCAAAACCTATACCATTGTCTTTAAAAGTGATTTCTAAGAAATGAGATGATGAATTCTCTAGATTTTCGGATAAATTATGATGTATCCAAAGTTCAGGAATAGCGTTAGTTTTTCTATATTTTATAGCATTAGAAATCAGATTTACAAATACTTGTTTGATTAGAAACGGTATTCCATATATTTCTGGAAAATTAATAGTATGAATTTGCACCTGATGTTTACTAATTTCTTCTTCTAGTTCTATGAATGCATCTTGAAGAATGGTATTCAAATCAATTTTTTCAAAAGGAAGCTGCCTTTTTCCAATGCTAGAATAGTCTAGAAGATGAAGAATAAGTTGCTGCATTCTCTCCGAAGAATCGCTTATTTTATCTAGATAGTTAAGAATTTTATCAGGAATCGTTTCTTGATCTACGTTAAGTATGCGTGAAATGAACATTCTTATTTTTCGTAACGGTTCTTGTAGGTCATGACTAGCAATATGGTTAAATGAATCTAGTTCTTCATTTATGGTGAGAAGCTCTTGATTTTTTTCCTTTAGTAGTTTTTCGGATTTGATTTCTTCGGTAACATTTCGAATAACCCCTAGCATCATTTGGCCGTCTCTTGAAGGAATAAAATGAGCGTTTAAAGAAAAATATAAAAGCGTATGATCATTTTGTATAGAAAATTCAAACGGAGGTAATACATCCTCATACTGCAAAATCTCAATTAGTGAACGAAGTTTAGCACTTTTTTGTTCATCCAAAAAGCAAAATACTCCTTCATTTTGAAGGCATTTCGCATCAATTGTGTCTTTAAAAAGTTCTCTTATGTTTTCTGAGAAGACCCAAATGTTTTTGTTGATATTCCACCTAAAACTAGCAGTTTTTGATATCTGTTCTGAGTCATTAAGGATCGTATTTTGAAACTCTAAATGACGTAAAGAATCTCTTAATTGAGCTTCCACTTTTTTTAGTTTGCTGATATCTTTAGAGGTAACAATAATACCATTGTTTTGTTTGATCACCTTACCTTCTAACCAAACAGTCTTTTCTTCAAATTCAAATTCTCGTTCATAAGTTATCTCAAAATTTTCCTTATTGTAACAGGCAGTATATATTTCGAAAAGACCGTTTTCAAAAATTACAGGAAAAATTTCTGAAGCACTCTTGTTAATTAACAAATCAATACTTGATTTTATATATTTTTCAAAATTATTGGTGATATACACTAATTTAAAATCAACAAGTTGTTCTTGTTCAAAAATTGGTGTAAAATAACTAATAATACTTTCTGAGCGATCAATAAGTGATTGTAAAAATTCTGTAGATTCTACGTCTATAGTAAGTGCAATATGATCATTTTTATGAGTCAAAAACGTATGATTTTATCAAGCTAAAATTAATTTTAAAAAGAAGAGAACAAATTACAACATTATTGCCTAATAGAGATAAAGTTTATGTCTAAATTTTGAAGATCAGCTCTTTAAAAACATCGTATTAATGGCTGATTTTAGTAAAGAAAATAAATTGACTCAATAATGATATGAATAACCTCAATACAGTTAAACATAAATATGTAAAATATAGAATGATTGATTATATTTGTTTAATCTTTTAAGATTATAATTAAACGTTTGGTAACAAAATTAATGTTCTAATTCATGAAGTTTTATCTAAAATACGATATGGATGTAATTTTCAGAAAGACTTTAGAACAACAGCTAAGCAATTTGCAGGTGGCTTATAAGATCAATGGTTTAGGCGAGATAGAGTTTTTGCAATCGTTGAGCGCAGAAAAGGTAAAAGAGCTTACGGTTTTACTTTCGGTTTATGGAATAGAAATCATCAATGATCATAAGAGTGAAATTGTCCAAAGAATTAAAGATGCGATTTCGGAAATGGTACTAGATACTTCTTCCGAAAGAAATCATAAGTTATCAGAGTATTTGCCGAACAAATTAGGATATTCTTATACTTATTTGTCTAGCTTATTTTCAGAAAGCACCTATACTTCTTTAGAAAATTTTTTAATTATAAAACGTATCGATAGAGTAAAGCAAATGTTGGTTCATGAAAAGTTAACACTTTCACAGATAGCATTTGAGTTAGGTTATAGCAGTAATGCTCATGTATCAGCTCAATTTAAAAAAATAACAGGATTGACTCCCACGGTTTTTCAAAAAATTATTAAAAAACGTTCTGAGAACAAAACATCATTTAAGCAATCTTAATTTTGGTAAAATGTATCTAGATAGACTCCATATAGCATTAGTAGAAGATGACGAGGACGATAGAATGTTTTTTAAGGATGCTATAGACGAGATCCAAATGAAGACAAATCTTTTGCTTTTTGGGAATGGACAAGAGTTCTTGGATCATATTTTACTTCCTGGTCAATCTCTACCTCATTTGGTGTTTTTGGATCTCAATATGCCTATAAAAAACGGGATAGAATGTTTAGAAGAATTAAGAGCTCAAGAGCGATTCAAAAATTTATCTATAGCGATCTATTCTACTTCCTCTTCTGATCAAGATATAGAGGACACTTTTATCAAAGGTGCCAATATATATATCAATAAACCAAATGACTTTAATAAACTGAAATCTGTCATTTCAGAGGTTTTAAAGATTAATTGGCAATATCATACTTCTAATTTAAGTCGAGAAAACTTTCTTTTAAGAGTTTAATCTTTTGATTGTAAGTCGTTTATTCTTTCTGTAGTGGTAATTATATAACATTTTCCAAAAATTATATAATACTATTTTTTGTGTTGTTTAAGAAATTTACATAAAAAATAAACAAGATTCCTATGAAGACTAAACATTATGCAAGGGTAAGCAGAATCTTTAAAGATTTAAAAAATTATCCAAACAGCTCTGTTATAAATAGTGATAACAGTTCATCTGATAGAACATCAGTTAAATCCGTAAAAGTCGATTTTTTATCTAATCCTGGGATTTGAATCATCTTTTTTAGAAACTCTTAAACACAATCAATCTTAAAAATTTCGAAACGTTATGAAAGCTTCAGAAAATAAATCAATCATTTCTAGTAAATATCTGGATGCGTTGGCTTCTACTTTAAACATAGATTTTCCGGGTGATCAAAATGATGTTGTATTGCCCATACATTCAGAAAAAGCATTCGGGCATGTTAATTTTTTCTCCTCTGGAAATTATAAATGGTATACTGAAATAAATATTAATTGTCATGTAGATATTAAGGTTCCGCTACTGGAGGATAGTTTAGGGTTGATTCATTTTATATATTGTTCCAAAGGAAGTGTTACACATGAATTAGATGGAAATAAGCAGATGTTGAACGAATTTCAAACAGCCATCATATACGATAAGAAATTGTCTTATCTTTCGTTCACCGAAGGTGAGGAGGCAAAGGTTGTTATCATATCAGTAGCAAAGCCTAGTAGTGTTTTGTTTTCGAATATTGCCCGGGATATTCATAACTTATTCGAAGGCAAATTGGTAAATGAAAAGTTTAGTTATTATGGATCCTCTAATCTTAAAATTTCCGAAGAGGTCGCAAAGATAAATACTACCAATAAAAAAGGGCTTGTAAAAAAATTATATGTTGAAAGTATCATCCAGATGATTTTGGCAATGGAAATTCAGCATCATCAAAAAGATTTAGATTCTCAAAATGAATTATACGGAGTGTTAACCCTTAGAGAACAAAAGATCGTTAAAGAAGTTGCAAAAGAAATACGTGAAAATTGTGATTATCCTTTCTCTATCAAATACCTGATGGATCAAACAGGACTTTCTGCTGCTAAACTACAAGATGGATTTAAGATGTTATATAATCGAACTGTTACTGATTATGTGAAAAATACGAGAATAGAAAAAGCTGAAAACTTAATAAAGACAACAGATCTCAATATATCGGAAATTGTTTATAGCATAGGATTTACGAGCAGAAGCTATTTTTCTAAAATTTTTAAAGAAAAATACAATTGTAGTCCGCGACATTATCAAGAGAGATCTAGAGATTACTCCTTTTCGAGAATTGCATAAACCATAAAGCTTATTCCAACAAAATGACCGCATGAAGATGCGGTCATTTTGTTGTAGTGGATGTTAGCGAGCTAACTAATAAGCTTTCATTCCTTCTTTTCTTCTTTCCAGTTGATCTTTTAAATCTCGGATTGTTTCATTGATAGCATCGATAAAATTATTTTCATCGGAGGAGGCATAAATTCTTGGTCCAGGAGCACTTAATCGTATACCACAATGATGAGCTTTTTCATTATTGGAGGCATTCGTTTTCTTGAAAAAGATATCTGCTCTAATCACAAAAGGAAATTTTTCTTCGATCATATCGAGCTTATCTTTTACCTGCGTTTCTAGGCGGTCACTAGCACTAATGTTAGTATATTCAAAAATGGTTTTCATTATATAATTTTTTGTAGATTATCTATTTATCTCATGATTTATTAAAGATTAGGAATTAATCATTTAGATTTTTAAGAGGTTGATTATTGTTTTGTTCTAAACCATTTTCAGATGAATATAGTCCATTAGTTATGGTGCCGTAGTTCCCATTAAACGTAAACTCTCGTTGTAACATTCGAGTTCGTTTAGAAGGATCTTCTTGATCTCTTAAATCTTCAGGAAGATCATCTGGATTTCCTCCATAATATCCCAGAGCAATGGCGGTAGCTATGTGATACTCATCAGGAAAATTAAATTCCTTTTTCGCTTTTTCATAATTTACACCTGCCATTTGGTGTAATCCTATTCCCAAATGTTGAGCCTGAGCTGTAATGTTTCCAACAAAAAGGCCTAGATCATGTAGCGCATGAAAGTTCTCTTCGCCTTCATCTGTTGTTTTTTTGAAGGCAGTTAATAAAAGTACTGGCGCATTTGTTGCCCATGATTTATTAAAATCACTAAGACAGGCTTCTATTCTTTTGTAAGTTGAACTGCCTTTAATAGCCCAAATGATTCTCCATGGTTGTCTGTTATACGAACTAGGAGCCCACCTTCCTGCTTCAAAAAGAGTTCTTAATTCCAATTCGGATACCGGAGTTTCTGAGAAAACTCTAGGTGAATAGCGCTCTTTTAATATTGGTAGTATGTCAAATTTTGTTTCTTTTTCTTCTGCAATTATGTTTCCCATATGTAATGTTTTAAATTATGTGTAACCTAGAATGGTTACGACGAGTAGTGAAGTAATAAGCCGTGTAAGAAAGGTCAAATAGCTTGATCTTTCTTACACTTATATGCTTATAAAATATGATTACAACTTTCTCGCGAGTGTTCTGTTGTTATGCATTAACAACTTGTTCTTCATGTTTACCTTCGCATAGTTCTTCGATAACTTTATCGATAAAAGCTGGTAAATCATTAGGATTTCGACTAGTGGTAAGACCACTGTCTACAACTACAGCTTCATCTTTCCATTTAGCACCTGCATTGATAACATCATCTTTAATAGAATGGTAGGAAGTAACTTCTCTATTTTCAATTACTCCTGCACTAATTAATAGCCAAGGAGCATGACATATAGCTGCCACTGGTTTCCCGCTTTTAAAGAAAGACCTAATAAATTCTAATGCATCATTATTTGTTCTTAAGATATCTGGATTTATAACACCACCTGGTAAAACTAGCGTATGATAGTGTGATGAATTTGCATCAGCTAATGTTTTATCCACTTTAATGGATTTTCCCCAATTACCGTCTTCCCAACTTTTTATCTCTCCAGTAGTATCAGATATGATATGTACTTCAGCTCCTTCTTTTTTTAAAGCGTTATAAGGCTCAAATAATTCCGAAGCTTCAAATCCATTTGTAGCAAGAATAGCTACGTTTTTGTTTTCTAATTTCATAGGTTTTAATTTTTTACAGTTTATGCTATTTTCTGTAAAGGTACTTGTAACCTATTGTTATCGGGTGCTTAAAAAAGAGAGAAGTTAACTCATATGCTGGTAACGTAATTTTTAGGTCAGATATATTTGATTTTTGAATTCAGTAAAGTTTAGGTAAGATTTTTTAAAAAATCATTACCAATAAAAATGATACTCCATATAGTATTATGGAACCTATTAGTAATAGGAATAAGGATTTAGTTAGTTTCTTTTTGAAATTGATTTTGTTCGGCATGTAAATTTTATAATTGTGGTTAACCAGTTATTACAAATAATAACCTAACGCATAATAACTTCTTTTACTGCTAGAGTCAAGAGTTTTAACAGGGTTTAACCATTTTTTGTTATAATTATGAGAATGGCTTAGTACTACTTGATTTAGAATAAAAAATGTATGACGCTTCCTTTTTTAGATGAATTAGAATTTTAGTGTCAACATAATTAATCATCAATCTTTATACATCAAAATTTGATCTTCTTCAATGATTACTTGGATTGATGTAGTACAGGAAACCTATCTAAAACAAAAAAGTCCAACATTTCTGTTGGACTTTTGCTCCCCCTCTTGGGCTCGAACCAAGGACCCTTTGATTAACAGTCAAATGCTCTAACCAACTGAGCTAAGGAGGAATATGCTTTTGCAAATGTAGAGTGTTTTTCTCTTTTGCGAGTGCAAATATATACTAATTTTTGATACTCAAAAAGTTTTTTTTAATTTTTTATCATTTTCCGAAAATTGCACGATAAATATCGTTACCATTTGCGAAAAGAAGTAAAGCGATTAAGATTACAAAACCTACTAGTTGCGCATACTCCATAAATTTATCATTTGGCTTTCTTCCTGCGATAATTTCATATAATAAAAACATTACATGTCCACCATCCAATGCAGGAATTGGTAGAATATTCATAAATGCTAAAATAATCGAAATAAAAGCGGTTGTACTCCAAAAAGCTGCCCAATCCCAAACAGGAGGGAATAAATTACCGATAGCAGCGAAACCACCTATTTGCGTAGCTCCTTTTTTTGTAAATACATATTTAAATTGTGCGATATAGTCGTGTAATTTCCAATAACTATAATCGAACCCTTTTCCAATACTTTCTACAAAAGAATATTGTTCTCTATTAATTTTATAAAAAACAGGATAAACACCAATAGTTCCTTTTTCATCGGTCTTAACAGAAATTGTCTGTTCCGATCCATCTCTAAGAAAAGTGATATCGATTTTTTGATCTTCTTTTGGTTTTACTTCTTTTTGAAATTCATTCCACCATGTTATTTTCGTACCATTCACTGATAAAATTTCGTCTCCATTTCTTAAACCTGCTTTGTAAGCTGGTCTATCAGCTACTACTGTATCTAATATTGGTTTAAGTCGGATATCAAATGGCTCCATTACTCCTTCTTGGAACATAGTTTTACCTATATCTTCTGGAAGGTCAATAGTTTTTGTGCTACCATCAGCTGATAACACAGTAATATTTTGAACATCTCTTAAAAAGAGAAACATATTGATATCGGTAGCATCTTTAAAGTCTTCTCCATTTACTTTTAGAATTCTATCTCCATCTCTGAAACCGTATTTTTCAAAGATTTCAGCCACTTCATATCCATCAGGAATATCTTCCATAGAAACGTAAGATGTACCCCAAGTGAAAATGATAGCCATATAGATTAAGAACCCTAGAATAATATTCACAGTTACTCCACCAAGCATAATAATCAATCGCTGCCAAGCAGGTTTAGATCTAAATTCCCAAGGTTGTGGAGGACCTGCCATTTGTTCTTTATCCATGCTCTCATCTATCATTCCAGAAATTTTGACATAACCGCCTAAGGGTAACCAACCGATTCCGTAAACAGTTTCGCCAATTTTTTTCTTAAATAGAGAGTATTTTACATCAAAAAACAAGTAGAATTTTTCTACTCGAGTTTTAAATAATTTAGCAGGAATAAAGTGTCCTAATTCGTGTAAAACGATTAAAATGGACAAACTTAATAATAGCTGTAATGCTTTTACAATTATTGGACTCATAGGGTCTAATTCAAAATTAAATCACGCAAAAGTAACCTTTTAGACTAGTTTATAAAAGAAATCAGGTCTACAGATGTAGGTTTTAGTATTTTTTTAGCGAAAACAATAATTTCTTATACGATAAACCTCGTAATTTTGTTCTTCTTAAAAAAACAGGTATGCTTCGCTTTTTTTCCAAGTACAAATTCTTTGCCATTGTACTATTTGTATTATCTGCAATTATAATTTCAATTATTTATTCTATTCTAAAACCTAAACGCGTTCTTAGAGTGTATGAACCAGATATGGTAGCTACTGAATTAGTAGATAGCACCGTACAACACGTTCGTAAGTATCATAAAATTGCAGATTTTAGTTTATGGAATCAAAATGGTAAGAATATTACACAAGCAGATTATAACGATAAAATTTATGTAGCAGATTTCTTTTTCACTACATGTCAGACAATTTGTCCAATTATGACAGATCACATGAAGTTAATTCAGAATAGATTAAAAAAAGACTCTGAAGTAAAGCTACTATCGCACACAGTAATTCCAGAAACAGATGATGTGCCGCAATTGAAGGAGTATGCAAAACGAAAAGGTGTTGATGATACCAGATGGAACCTAGTTACCGGAGATAAAAAACAAATTTATGATCTGGCACGTAAGTCTTACTTAGTTGCGAAATCATATGGAGATGGTGGACCTTATGATATGATTCATACCGAAAACTTTGTATTGGTTGACAAAAAGAAGCGAATAAGAGGGTTTTATGATGGTACAGATTTAGAGGAAATAGAACGTTTGTTAGAAGATATAGAGGTTTTAAAAGAAGAAAACGTAAAATAACACAGCCGCCATATGTTATTGGTAAGCCTGACAGCTGTGTTTCTAGGGATTACTCATAAATTTTCTCAATTACTTGCTTATCACGGTTACTTAATCCGTTTCGTTGTACTGTGAACGTACTTCCATCTTTTTTAACTATGGTAGGCAACCCATTGTTAGAGAAAAAATAAGAACCATACATCATCACTGAATTGAAATTAAATCTAGTTGTTTTCACATCAGGGTAACTCTTTTTAACGAAATTACCTTCCTTTCCTTCTTCAATATTTTCCCAATTGATAGCGACAAATTTGTTCCTTTGAGGATGAGATTGTTCGTGAAACATACCAATAGCATGTCCAATTTCATGAATCGTATTTCCTGTAGTGCAGCCATTACCAAGAGAAATAGTTTGTTTCCCTCCTTTCATTCCAATACGAGAGGAACAACCTCCATTATTAGTAAAATATATATAATTGTTTTCTTGTGGATTATAGTTCCTGTTTATAAAACGTATTTTGGTATTAGCTTCCCAATGAGAAATAGCTTGCATCACACGTTGTTTATTGGGTAAATCATCATCTATTGAATACGTTACCAAATAAATGTTTCCGTATTTTGGCCATCTTTTGGCAGGGTTGTTTGGGATTGTACCTTTAGAAGAACTATTGGATGTAGCTATTTGCTCTTCAGATAAAATCATATCACCAAGAATATATTTTCCATCGGTATATTTGAAATCAACATAAGACCCAAAAAAAGATTTAGTTACTATTGTTGGTTTTTCTTTAGACAAAGGCTGATAGAATTCGTTAGATTCCTCGGAATATGGTTTCAAATGTCCTACAACTTCATCACTATTTTCTTGCTGACAGGAAGTTAAAAAAAGCAAGACACCTACGTAAAATAATAAAGCTAGATTTTTCATAATTAATAATTTTGAAAGATTTTAAGTATTATTACCATTCTGGTTCAAGACCAATGGTAAATGAAGTAGGAGTGCATCTAGTATATGAAACAAGAATTCCATCTTCATTTACATAACAGATTAGTTTTTCGTCCCACCCATCAGGACAATCCGGTCTCCAAGGTGGTAAGTTTTCTGCAGTAGGGATGACTAGTTTGTCGAAGACATCAACCTTTCCATCTAACGAAGAAATTGTAAAACTTGTAATAAAAGCATTGCGCAATCTATAGGATAGTTTACTTCCTGTTTTTTCGTTTCTTGCTACGAGGTATTCACCATCTTTCTTTGGTATTCTAACGGTATATTCATCATACTTTTCAATTTTATCAGCTTTATCATCATTAAACAAGTTGATGTTTTCTGAATCTACACTATTCTTTTCACAAGAAGAGATAACTACAACGAAGCAAATTGAGAATACCTGAAGTAGTAGGTTTTTAAGATTTTTCATTGTTATAGGTTTTAATTACAAATAGAATTTTTTCTTACTCTATTGAAGGCTTTTCAGTTTCCGCCTGTTTCTAAATTTAGATGGGTTGAAAGTAATTTCGATTTCTGGTATCAGTGTCCGAGAATTTTGAATTTCAAGGATTTCGGACTGTTTTTGAGGTGAAACACCTTTTTCTAATAGGATACAGACCCTTTTATGAAAGTATTCCAAAAAATATCATAAAACCTTGTATTAATCATGTACATAGTTTTCTCAATAGAGTTTTTTCCATTACTTTTGCCTTGTTTAAAATTATTCTAAATAAAGCTTGAAAGTCACCATTGCACATCTCAAAAAAGGTCAACGAGGATTGATTAAAGAAATTACTTCGGATACGATTCCTCTTAAGTTGCTGGAAATGGGTTGTTTACCTGGTAACGAAGTGCAGTTGGTTCAAACAGCTCCCTTTCAATGCCCAATGTATCTTACAATTAATGGTAGTCACCTAGCCATTCGAAAAGAGATCGCTTCACAAATAGAAATTGAAATTATTTAACCAGATTACTTTTTATGGCTAAGCAGATTAAAGTTTCACTTATAGGAAACCCGAATACGGGTAAAACGTCTGTTTTTAATTTGCTTACAGGGTTAAACCAACAAGTTGGTAATTATCCTGGTATTACGGTTGAAAAAAAAGAAGGTATTTGTAAACTACCAAGAGGAGTAAAAGCTCATATCTTAGATTTGCCAGGAACTTATAGTCTTAATGCATCTTCATTAGATGAGAATGTGGTGATAGAAATATTACTCAATAGAAAGGATAAAGATTTTCCGGATGTAGCTGTGGTAGTAACGGATGTAGAAAACCTGAAAAGAAATTTATTACTATTTACTCAAATTAAGGATTTAGAAATCCCAACAATTCTGGTCATTAATATGGCAGATCGTATGAGTAAAACAGGTATTTCCTTGGATATTCCATTGCTAGAAAAAGAGTTGAATACAAAGATTGCATTAATAAGTGCTAGAAAAAATCAAGGTATAGATGAGCTAAAGGAATTAATTCTATCCTATAAAACACTCCCAGTAAAACCTTGTCTCAATGCGTTAAGTTTTGATCCTGATTATTTTGGAAGACTTCAAAAGGCTTTTCCAGATCAATCTTTGTATAAACTATGGTTGGTAATTACTCAGGATGTAAATTTCAGAAAAGTAGAAAAAAAGAAACTGTCTATATCACCAGATTTTGAAATTAAATCAGAGAGTGAATTAAAACGATTTCAGCAAAAAGAAACTATAAAGAGATATCAGTTTATTAATCAGGTGCTCAAAAAAGGTCTCTTTGTAGACGAAAAATCTGCTACTGGATTACGTGCTCGGCTGGATAGAGTATTGACCCACAGATTTTGGGGCTATTTTATATTTTTTGCAATCCTATTATTAATATTTCAAGCTATCTATGATTGGTCTTCTTATCCAATGGACCTAATAGATGAGGGATTTGCTTGGTTAAGTGAGAGTACTAAATCTTTATTACCTGCAGGACCTTTTGTAGATCTTATTACAGATGGTATTATTCCGGGATTAGGAGGAATTGTCATTTTCATTCCGCAAATAGCATTTTTATTTCTCTTTATTTCCATTTTAGAAGAAAGTGGTTACATGAGTCGTGTTGTTTTTCTTATGGATAGGGTAATGCGAAAATTTGGGCTCAGTGGAAAAAGTGTTGTTCCATTAGTATCAGGAACAGCTTGTGCTATTCCGGCCGTTATGGCTACAAGAAATATTGAAAATTGGAAAGAAAGATTAATAACGATTTTGGTAGTCCCATTTACAACTTGTTCTGCAAGATTACCAGTGTATCTAATTATTATTTCCCTTGTGATTCCTAATAAAAAAGTAGGATGGGTGTTTAGTTATCAAAGTTTAACGCTTATGCTATTGTATTTTATAGGATTTGGAGGAGCGGTAGGAGCAGCCTGGATATTGAATAAGGTACTTAAAACAAAAAGTAAAAACTACTTTGTAATAGAAATGCCTGGTTACAAAGTTCCTTTATTAAAAAATGTGCTTATTAACGTTGTAGAAAAGACGAAAGCGTTTGTTTTTGGTGCTGGAAAGATCATTATGGCACTTTCTATTATTCTTTGGGTATTTGCGAGTTTCGGCCCTAATGATCAATTTAGTAATGCAGAAGAAATTGTTACTGCAGAATATCCAAACTTATCTCAAGAAGAATTAGATCAGAAAATTGCATCTCACAAACTAGAATATTCGTTTATAGGTTATGCAGGAAAGGCTATTGAACCTATCGTAGCGCCTTTAGGGTATGATTGGAAAATAGGTATTGGAATTATTAGTTCTTTTGCGGCTCGTGAAGTTTTTGTGGGAACACTAGCTACTATTTATAGTGTAGGAAGTGATGAAGAAGAAACTATAAAAAATAGAATGGCTGCCGAAGTACATCCGGTTACTGGCACTCCATTATTTAATTTAGCAAGTGGAATTTCATTATTATTGTTCTATGCTTTTGCAATGCAATGCATGAGTACTTTAGCAATTGTAAAAAGGGAAACTAACGGTTGGAAATGGCCAATGACACAACTTGTCTTTATGAGTGTTTTAGCATATAGCGTAGCACTTATTGCATATCAAGTTTTAAAATAGCATATTTTCTGCTAGTATAAATGTATTATAAATATGAAGACGATAAGTTTTTGTATTTTTAAACGACTAAAAAACTATGAATTTACTTATTCAAAATATACTTGTGATTGTTGTTGTTGCTTTGGCAATTGGTTTTTTAGTAAAAAAATTCTTTTGGAAACCTCAAACCTCTTCAGTGAGTAAAAAATCTGGTGCTTGCGGTAGTAATGGTTGTGGTTGTCATTAAACATATATCATGGCTGCTATAATAATTCTTATTGCTTATTGGTATGATTATAAATCCAATAAAAAACAGTTTATAAAAGATTTAAAAGGAGGTTTGTTTTTTGTATTCCTTTTGTTTAACGTATTTGGATTGCTGTTTTTTGTTCTAGACCAAGGAATCGTGGTTTCAAGTTTATCTTTAGGAATAGCAATACCAAGTATATTATGTATCAAGTTCTTTATGAGTAGAATATTTTCTTCTTCTTATAGAAGGGTTACTGCTGATTAAATATACTCCTACAAAAATAAAGGCACAACATAGTAATTTTGGAACCGTGATATCTCCCTTGTATTGACTATCGGCAATGAAATATGCTATACTACCCACTAATAACATAGCTACGGCAGGTTGTACATAAATATAGCTACTAGATACTGTAGGCTTCACATATTGTAACGCAAACATATTTAATAGGTATGCTAAAAAGGTTGGTCCAATGATTACATAAAATAGGGATGTCCAGTTGCTAGCGGTGTATGTTGTGAAGTCTGTTTCTAGTAATTGGCCAATGCAAAAAGGAAACATGAAAATGAAACCAAAGAAAAAAGTCCATACTATTACTGTTAGTGGTTGGTATTTAGACATCATTGGTTTTACTAGAACAAGGTAAAAGGCAAATGACAAGGCGTTTAAACCAATAAAAATATTTCCTTTTAATGAACCTGTTCCTATTCCCGAATTGCCCAAGTAAATTAATAAAATAGCCCCACTACCTCCTATAAAGATTCCGAGAATTCTGGACAATGTCAGAGGTTCTTTTAATAAAAAATAACTAATAACTACTGTGAATATAGGCATTGCAGTAACAATAATGGCTGCATCTACTGGAGAGGTTAGGCTAAGACCATTCATGGAAAAGTATTGGTTCGTAGCTACTCCTAAAAGACCGCAAATGAGTAATCTGGGAATATCTTTTTTTTCTACTTTTTCTTTTACGAAGGATTTTAAAAGTAGAAATAATAGTCCAGCTCCAGTAATTCTCAAAAATACAAGCGCAGATGCTCCAATTTTATTAGGCATTAGCCCTTTTGCTATTAAATAATTTGCTCCATAAATCATATTAAGACTGAGTAAAGCAATGTGGGCTTTAGCTTTGTTTGAAACCATTGGATAAAGAAACTAAATATAAATTGATTATTTCACAAGCAATTCTAAATAATAACTAGAAGGATCAATTTTCTGTCCGTTCGCTGGATAAGGACTTAAGTTGTAACCAAAAATCGTTTTTTTATCTGATTGTAATAGTTCTTTTGGTTTTATGGGATTAATTCCACTGGCGCTTATGATATATTCTTTTTCTTCTACCAAGGTGTCATTTTCATAAATTCCTATAATCACCTTTGCTTGCCCAGCCCAAACACAGCTTACACCTGTTGGACATCGCGAGTCTTCCACAACGTTGATAAAGTGAATACCCTTATTTCCAAACAAGGCTTTTTTACCAGCTTTTAGTTTTGTTATGATCTGTGGCGATTCTTTTTTCTCATGAGAACTTTGAGCATCAATTTTTGAGAAAGAAAAGAATAGGAATAAAAAAATCAAAAGGTATTTCATCATAAAAGCTTTAAGGTTAAAGGTATGTGAAAACTTATTATTAATTACCGAATTTATGAACAGTTTATAAATTTTCATAATATCTTTATACTCTTATATGTCCAAAAAAAAAGTCATCATTGTTGGATCTGGAGTCGCTGGATTGGCTGCGGCTATACGCTTGAGGAATCAAGGGTTTGGGGTAGTGGTTTTTGAAGCTAATTCGTATCCTGGAGGAAAGCTCACAGAAATTTATGAAAAAGGCTATAGATTTGATTGTGGCCCATCCCTTTTTACAATGCCACAGTTTGTGGAAAACCTTTTTGAAATCTCTAATAAAAATATTTCCGAATACTTTGATTATACAAAGAAAGAGGTGGTTTGTAACTATTTCTACGAAGATGGAACAAAATTTACTGCTTTATCTGACATAAATGATTTTGCAAGAGAAGCGGCACAAATCTTTGATGTAAAAAGTGATCAGATTCTAAAATATTTTAAGAGAAGTAAATTGAAATATGACCTTACATCTTCTTTGTTTCTCGAAAATTCATTGCATAAACTATCTACATATTTGTCCAAGGACACATTAAGAGCTATTGCAGGAATCAATAGTTTAGGTATTAATACAAAATTACATAGTTATAATGCTAACATTTTTAAAGATCCAAGATTAGTTCAGTTTTTTGATAGGTTTGCAACCTACAATGGATCATCGCCGTATCTTACACCAGGAATAATGTCTATGATTCCTCATTTAGAACAGCATTATGGTACTTTTTTTCCTAAAGGAGGGATGCATAGTATTACAAAAGCATTATATCAATTAGCACTAGATTTAGGGGTTCAATTTCGTTTTGATACGAAAGTTGAAGAAATCTTAATCGAAAATAATAAGGCAGTTGGTATAATCGCAAATAAAACTAAGGTACTTGCTGATATTATTATATCTAATATGGATGTTGTACCAACATACAAGAAGTTATTACCTAATCAAAAGGAACCGAGAAAAACTCTAAAACAACCAAGATCTAGTAGCGCCCTTATTTTTTATTGGGGAATCAAAAAAGAATTCCCAGAATTAGATTTACATAACATCTTTTTTTCTGAAAATTATAAAGAGGAATTTGAATATATTTTTGAAAAGAAAGATGTGTATAAAGACCCAACTATTTATGTAAATATAACTGCAAAAAATGAACCGAACGATGCTCCAAAAGGATGTGAAAATTGGTTTGTGATGATCAATGTTCCCGGTAATGAAGGTCAAAATTGGGATGCAATTATTGAACGTTCTAGAAAACAAATTATAGAAAAACTTACTAGATTACTCGATGTGCCAATCAAGGAATATATAGAAGCGGAAATAATTTTAGATCCTAGAAGTATAGAAACAAAAACACAATCATATCAGGGGTCTTTATATGGATCTAGTAGTAATAATAAGTTTGCAGCGTTCTTGAGACATCCTAATTTTTCTAAAAAAATCAAAAAGCTATATTTCTGTGGAGGAAGTGTACATCCAGGAGGAGGTATTCCGTTATGTTTGCTATCTGGAAAGATAGTTGCCGAATTAATTCAGAAAGAGCATAAACATGAATAATCTATGACAGCAGAAAGAAAGCAAATTATATCATTCGTTGTAATCTGGTTATTTACTGTTTCTGGGATTATTGGTATTCTATGTGGTTACGAAGATTGGTTCTTACCACTAACTCCTTTGAATTTATCAGTTTATACCGTGCTAATTTTTTGGATGTCTAATACAAGGAAACGATTGATTATTGCAATGTTAATCCCCTTTTCTATTGGTATGATAACAGAATATTTAGGGGTCAATCATGGATTGATTTTTGGAAATTATCAATATGGTGATAATTTAGGTAGTAAAGTTTTAGGCGTTCCGTGGATAATAGGGGTTAATTGGGCTCTTTTGGTGTATACCTCTGCTGCAATTGCTAAAAAAATACACTCTAATATATTTATCGCTTCAGGTTTGGGAGCATTGTTGATGGTAGCGCTGGACATAATTATAGAGGTTTCTGCTCCTAGGTTTGATTTCTGGGAGTTTGATAAAGGTATAGTACCTATCCAAAATTATATAGGTTGGCTAGTTACCGCATGTATTGCTCAAGTTTTATTTCAAAAAGCTTACAAAACCTTGCAATATGCATTGTCAATTCATATTTTCATAGCAATATTTATATTTTTTACTACATTTTTGTTTTTCTAGATGCAGCGATATGATTACATCATAATGGGTTCTGGAGCTTCCGGATTAATGTTAGCTTATCATATGGCAATGGATTCGTTTTTTGAAAAAAAGCAGATTCTTCTCATTGATAAAGAAGAAAAAAATCAAAATGATCGTACTTGGTGTTTTTGGGAAAAGGAAGCTGGTATTTGGGATCCTATAGTTAGTAAAAAATGGGAAAATGTTTTTTTTGGGAGTACTCATTTTTCTGATACGATCAATATAACACCTTATGTTTATAAATTAATAAGAAGCGAAGACTTTTATCAGTTCATTTTCTCATTTTTGAAAAACAAACCGAATATAGAAATAATACAGGAAACGGTTAAGGGATTTGTGGATGAAGGAGATATCGTTGAAGTAGAAACAGATAAAGGATTTTATTTAGGTTCTACTGTTTTTAATAGTATACTTTTCTCCGAAGCATATAAAAATCAAAATAAATACCCGTTATTGAATCAGCATTTTGTAGGTTGGTTTGTAAAAACCGATACACCTGAATTTGATCATTTAACGGCTACATTTATGGATTTTGAGGTAGAACAGAAAGGAAATACTAGATTTATGTATGTTTTACCATTTTCTAAAACTGAAGCTCTATTTGAATATACACTCTTTTCTAAAGACCTTCTTTCGGAGTCAGCGTATGAAAAAGAAATAGAATTATATTTAAGAGAAAAGGGAATTCAAACATATGAGATCACCGAGAAAGAAAAAGGATGTATTCCGATGACCTGTTATCGGTTTAATAAACAAAATACCAGGAATGTTATTCATATTGGAACTGCTGGTGGATGGACCAAAGCGAGTACTGGTTTTACATTTCGAAATACAGAAAAAAAAGTCAGTCAATTAATCAAAAATATAAAAGAAGGAGGAGAGTTGTCTAAATTTGATAAGCGAACCAAGTTCTGGTATTATGATTTATTGTTTTTGGATGTTTTGTCCCAAGAAAATCATAAAGGTTCGGAGTTATTTTCAAAATTATTTAGAAATAATGATACAGAAAAAATTCTCAAATTTTTGGATGAAGAAACTTCGTTTTTAGAAGATCTAAAAATAATGTCTTCTATGCCTGCTGCAAAGTTTTTAAAAACAATTTGGGTTAGATTGGTTTCTTAATTAAAATCCTTTGCGATTTTAAAACCTACCATAGGAATTTGATTTATGAATACTATAAGTTCTTTTGGATTGGGTTCTGAAATAGTTACTTCAAGCTGAATGACTCCATTTTCAGGTTTGATATCACCTTGGTAATTAAACTGTCTGTTATTTATCGTATAAATAATTGAATTTACAACTTCATTATAGGTTATTTCAAATTTTACGATTTGAGAAGTATTAACATCTAAAATTCCAGTTGATGGAGAAATTAAGCTAAAGTCTTTTGCTTTTTCATGTTGATAGAAAAGCGGAGCATCTAAAAATTCTTTTTTGCTGATCGTTTTTGGTAATAAGCTGTTTTCATAGAAATCTGGATAATGACCTTTTATAAAAAGTTCCGCAGGCATTCCGAAATAATCATAATTTGTTTTTTCTATAAACTCTTGTGTTTGCACATTATAATAACCTGTGCTTCCCCAAGTAGCATCAATGAGATATTTTTTGAAATCAATTTCTATAATATTCCATGCATGATCAACACGATATTCTCTTCCAATATGTGGTATTTGGTTTTTAGCAGTTCCTAGCACATAAAAACAAGTAATACCAAGGTGGTCACAAACATCTTTAAAAAGTTGTGTATATCCTTCGCAGACTGCGATTCCAGTAGAAACAACTCTTTTAGAGATTTTCTCTCTATATTTTTTCTCTGTTTTTAGATGTTTTTTAGAACCAGATTTAGTCTTATCATATTCTATGTAATTGGAAGATCTAAAACTTGGAAAAGGATTATAACTTACAGATTTGTAGGAGTTAGCATAATCAGAATAAAACTTTCCTGATTCATTATAGTCATAGGATATATTTTTTGTGATCCAGGAGTAAATAGCTTTGGCCTGATCTAGTTCTGTTTTAAAATCTTTAGCTATTTGATCAGCAAGTTTTTTAGGAGTTTTGAATGTAGTAGGGTATTTATGAACTATAGCCTCTATTTTGTCAAAATCCTGACCATAGATATTAAGTGCCGAAAACAGGCTTAGTAGGAAGAAAATTAGTGGCTTATACATACAATAAATGTAGCATCAAAAATTAAACCAATTAAAATACAACTATTCATTATATTTTAAAAGAGATTGTTTAATTATGTTAGGCCTCGTTCTTTTTGGATTTGTTCATAGGCTTTTTGTACTTCTTTGAACTTTTCTTCTGCGCCTTTTATATGCACCGGATCCATATGCTGTACTTTGTCTGGATGATATTTTTTTACCATGGTCCTGTAAGCCTTTTTTACTTCAGCATCAGTAGCATTTTTATCAATTTCTAAAATTTTGTATGCGTGATTACCTGTTTTAAAAAACATGGCTTTAATACTTTCAAAATCACTAAAATTAATCCGCATAAAACCAGCCATTTTCTGAATTTCTCTAGCTTCGGCTTCGCTTACGTTACCATCAGCATTGGCAATTCCAAAAAGAAAATGAAGTATTTGTAATCGTGCCGCATAACGAGTACGTTGTGTTAAAAACATACAAATACGCTGAGCAGAAATCTCTCTGTTCTTAATAATTTCATTAAAAGTTCTAAACGTTGCATTAGCACGTTCCTTTCCGTAGGCACTAACAAAATATTGACGAACGTAATCTAATTCTGTTTGATTTATACGACCATCGGCTTTGATTACGATTGAAGAAAGAGAAAGTAAATTAAGTTCAAAATCTCCTGGACTCACTTGTTTGTCTTGGGTAAAAACGTTTGTAAAACTTCCTGCGCTTTTACTGGTTCTTCCATCCAACAGACTACCTAGTATAAAACCAAGTATGGCTCCAGGAACCTTAAAAAATATTCCTCCTAATATAGCCGCAAACCATTTAATCATTCATGAAAAATTTAGGTGTGTAAAGATAGTTGAATTATTTACACGATTTTTAAGTATACTATATTAGTATTACCACCGAGAATTTTGTTACGAAAAGTTAGTTTTTGTTTGCTTTTCCGACTACTTGGCAGTCATAGGGATATGGTACATTATTTGTATCTTTGTCTTAAAATTTCAAATAAAAAAATAGTAAAGAAATATGTATCCAGCAGATTTAGTAAAGCCAATGCGCGAAGACCTAACTAGTATAGGTTTTGATGAATTACAAACAGCTGCAGATGTTGATGCGGCGATAGCAAAAGAAGGAACTACTTTGGTAGTAGTAAATTCTGTTTGTGGTTGTGCAGCGGCAAATGCAAGACCAGGTGCAAAAGCATCTTTAGCAAATGATAAAAAGCCTGATAATTTAGTAACAGTATTTGCAGGAGTGGATAGAGAAGCTACTGATAAAGCTCGTGGATATATGATCCCATTTCCACCATCTTCTCCGTCAATGGCATTGTTTAAAAATGGAGAATTGGTGCATATGCTAGAACGACATCATATCGAAGGAAGACCTGCAGAGATGATTGCAGAAAATCTTAAAGATGCTTACAACGAGCATTGTTAGGAGTTAGGCACATAAATTCAAAAAGAAAACCGTCTGTATAGCAGACGGTTTTCTTTTTGAATGGCAATTTTTTTGGAATAATTTTCTAGAATTTTAGACATCGTAATTTTATGCGTTAAAGAATTGGCGTTCTAAAAATAATATCAGACCTTGCACAACTGTAACACAAATCAAAATCATTAATTGCTAAGAGAAGTTATGGGGGCATTAAAAAGGATCGTTTCGTATCCGCTTTCAGTAGTTTTCTATCTGTTTTTTGGACTTACCCTATTAGTTTTCCAACCATTACAATGGTTAGGACTTAAGCTTGGAGGGGCAAAAGGACATAGAGGAGTTGTCAATCTAATGAACCTTTGTTTATTGAGGTGTTTACACTTTTTAGGAGTAACATTTAGTTTTAAGAATATACATAAATTACCAGAAGATCGTTCTTTAATTATTGTTTCTAACCATCAGAGTATGTTTGATATTCCATTAATATCTTGGTACCTGCGTAGACATAAACCAAAGTTTATTTCGAAAATTGAACTAGGAAAAGGAATACCAAGTATTTCTTTTAATTTGAAATATGGTGGTCATGCATTAATAGATCGAAAAAATGCAAAACAGTCGATTCCAGAGATCTCAAGATTTGGTAAGACGATTGCTAAAAATAAATTTGCTGCTGTTATTTTTCCAGAAGGTACAAGAAGTAGAACTGGGGAACCCAAAGAGTTTGCATCAACTGGATTAAAAATATTGTTCAAAAATGCACCAGATGCGTTAGTAGTTCCAGTAACTATTAACAATAGTTGGAGATTAGTAGAGCATGGTAATTTTCCTATGGGAATAGGTTTACATCTTACGTTAGAAGTAAAAGAACCTGTTGCTGAAGAAGGATTGACAAAAGAAGAAATATTGGATATTACTGAAAAAAGAGTAATCTCTACCATAAAAACCCAAATATCATAATCATGGCTATAGACAACATTAGATTAGAAGTGATGCAATTATTGGAAAAGAAGATAGAGTCTTTTATAGATACTTATCTAATTCCGATTGATCAGGTATGGCAGCCTACAGATTTTTTGCCTGATTCCCAGAATGAGGATACCTTTTTTGATGAGGTAAAAGAGTTAAGAGAGTTGGCGAAAGAACTTCCATACGATTTTTGGGTAGTTTTGGTAGGAGATACTATTACTGAAGAAGCGCTTCCGACTTATGAGTCTTGGTTAATGGATGTAGAAGGAATTAATCAACACGAAGGAGAAGGTGGAAATGGTTGGTCTCGTTGGGTGCGTTATTGGACGAGTGAAGAAAATCGTCATGGAGATGTACTAAATAAGTATTTGTATTTATCGGGAAGAGTGAATATGATTGAAGTAGAGCGTACAACTCAGCATTTAATAAATGATGGTTTTGATATCGGTACGGATAGAGATCCTTATAAGAACTTTATCTACACAAGTTTTCAGGAATTGGCAACTAATATTTCTCATAGTCGTGTAGCTAAAATTGCCAAAGGCTATTCTAATAAGTCTTTAGCGAGAATGTGCAAGATTATTGCAGGAGATGAGATGCGTCATTTTAATGCATATAGTGATTTTGTAAAGAATATATTCGAGGTAGACCCTAGTCAGATGATGGTGGCGTTTAAAGATATGATGAAGCATAAAATTGTAATGCCAGCTGTATTTTTAAGAGAGTCTGGAAATTCTATTGGTAGTGCTTTTGAGGAATTTTCGAATGCGGCTCAGCGATTAGGAGTATATACTTCTCAGGATTATATAGATATCATGCAGCGTTTAATCAATAAATGGGAGATTGATAAACTGGTAGATTTAACGGATGAAGCTGAAAAAGCACGTGATTTTGTGATGAAGTTACCAGCACGTATGCAACGTATCAATGAGAGGTTAGTAGTTCCTCAAGAAGTGTTCAAATTTAAATGGGTAGAGCCTGCTATGGTAAAATAAGGTAGCGTATGAATAATGATGAAATTATACAGAAAACTGTTGATTTTGTAAAACATACATTGCATAATGCCGAAGGAGGTCATGATTGGTTTCACATAGAACGGGTTTTTAAAACATCTACTACCATAGCTAAATCTGAAAATGTGGATGTTTTGGTGGTTTCCTTAGGTGCTTTATTACATGATATTGCCGATTCTAAGTTTCATAATGGCGATGAAACTGTAGGGCCAAGAGTAGCAAAAGATTTTTTAGAAAGTATAAGCGTAAATAACAGCGTTATTGATCACGTGATCAATATTATCGAAAATATTTCTTTTAAAGGAGGAAACGTAATACAAAAATTTAAATCTCCAGAATTAGATGTAGTACAGGATGCTGATCGTTTAGATGCTATTGGTGCAATTGGTGTTGCACGATGCTTTAATTATGGAGGTTTTAAAAATCGAGCACTTTACAATCCTGATATTAAACCAAATCTTCAGATGAGCAAAGAGGAATATAAAAAATCCGAAGCTCCGACTATTAATCATTTTTACGAAAAACTATTATTACTTAAAGATCGAATGAATACTGAAACAGGTAAAAAGATGGCAGAAAAGAGGCATCTCTTTATGGAACAGTTTTTAGATCAGTTTTATCTGGAGTGGGAAGGTAAATCTTAAGTTGTAGTCTAAAAAAGAGTCTAAATATTGCTATTTAGACTCATCATTGTACAATAGTTTAAAGCTTTTTATTGCTTTAGAGTTTGGTTGTTATTTTTTGAATATTTTTATTCTTTTTTGAACATGATCTTTTTCTAGTTGTAGAATATAAAAACCAGTATTTAGGTTCGGCGCAAGAATTTTTATGTCGTCTCCATCCCTATTGGTTTTGACTTTTTGGATAGTCCCATCGGTTCCAAAGAGTTTTATAGAACGTACTGCTTGTTTAGAGCTAATTCCTTTAACAATAATTTCATCTTTAAAAGGAATAGGATATACCTTAATTCCTTCAAAATTATAAGCATCTACTATTGGTGGAGTAGGAGCCGTATTAGTTGTGTTATATGTTGTTGGAGTATTGTTAGTAGCAGACGGAAGGTATCTCACCGTAAGTTCGGCAACGGAAGCCCAACGTTTATCGTCTACTTCTGAAAGGGCTCTAAAATAGATATAACGAGTGTTAAAGGAATCAAATTCTACGGTTTGTTTTAAGCTTGATTTTTGAAAACTTCCAGCAGAGAGCTCCTTCCAGTCATTGCCATCCCAACCAAATAATATATAATCTTTTACCATTCCGGTAGTTCCGTTTTGTCTTCCTTGATAGGAGAACCCTACTAATTCTTTTGCTTGTCCTAAGTCTATGGCAATAAAATGAGGGTGTGATGTATTGTCATCGTACCAGTTGCTATGCCAATAAGTGTTTGGATCTCCGTCAGCAGCTTTTTCTTTGGAATGATCTGCATTGGTAGTTTCTTCACTATTGGTATCATAGACGATACAGCCTTTACAATCTTCGACTACATCATTAATTGCTATTGCAACAGTATTTGAAAATTCAGAATAACTGTCTGTATCGTAGGCTCTAACACGATAAGAATAAGAACCATTAGGAACGTTTTGATCTGTAAATGTCTCTACTCCAGATCCAACAAAATCAATACGCTCAAATCCATTACCATCATTTCGTTGAATGGTAAACCCATTTTCATTATTCGAGTTATCTTTCCAATTTAGCGTAACATCATTTTGATTTGCTTGAGCAGTGAGATCACTTGGCGGTGTAATTTCATCGGGATCTGTATTTCCTATTATTACCGTAGCAACATTAGAAAATTCAGAATAGTTGTTTGCATCATATGCTCTTACACGATAAGAATACGATCCATCTTGGAGGTTTTTATCTGTATAAGTTTCTATTCCAGTTCCAACAAAATCAATACGCTCAAAACCGTTTCCGTCATTTCTTTGAATGGTAAATCCATTCTCATTATTAGAATTATCGTTCCAAGTCAGAGTAACATCTGTTTGATTTGCGAGTGAAGTAAGATTTGTAGGCGGGTTAATTTCATTAGGATTAGAGTCTTCATTATAAAGATCAGATTCCCAAATTCCACGCCCATAGGTGGATACTCGTATTTTTCTTGTAGGATAATGGATTTCGAGTTCTGTGGTTTGTACTCTAGGGAGATTGATAGAAAAAGGAACCCAAGAATTAAGATTATCGTTTGTATAATACACTCCAGATTGCATCCCTACATACAGACCATTTGCACTGGTATCATCAAAAACAAGGCATTGTACTGATATTTGAGGAAGATTTCCTCTAATATTTGTCCAAGAACTTCCGGCATTTGTAGAGACGTAGACTCTAGAACCTGTTGCGGCTAGCGCCACTCTTTCAGGATTGTTTGGATCTACAGCGATGAAATTTACATTTCCGCTAAAATTGCTTACTTCAGTCCAATTAGGCGAATTACTTTGACCGTTTTTGGTTCTCCATACCCTTCCTTCCTGTGCAATGTAGATATAGTTGTTATTGGATGCAGCTATTGCCATTTCATCAAGATTTCCTCCAACATTTATGCTCGAAGTGATATTTCTCCAACTTCCATAGCTACCACCGTTGTTACTTCTATATAGATCTCTGTACCCTACGTAGATTTTGTTATTATTAATTGGATCCATCATGAATGGAGTAACCCATTCACCACTAAAGTTTCCTGGTTTACTAATGTTTCCTATGCTATTCCCTCCATTGGTACTTTTATATAAAGACCCAAATTGAACAGTTCCGTAAACAATATTTTTGTTTTTATGGTCTATGAAACATTCCATACCATCTGCTCCAAGCCATTCTTTAAATTGTCGATTTGCTCCATTCATGATATTGGTACCATTGTCTTGAGCTCCACCAACGATCATGTTAGCATCGGTAAAGGCACCGCCAAATCGATAATATTGTCTAATGGCAAGTCCGCCTTGAGTAAGATCTGCCATATTGTTTCCCCGATCTCTACTTCTAAAAATCCCACCATCACTACCAACATAAATGGTTCCATCTACATATTGCATTACTTCGATGTCGGCATGTACATAAGATCGATCTCCTGGATTACTCCATGTTGCGAGTGTAGAAAATGTGACTCCACCGTCTAAAGATCTGGAATAATTCATACCACCTACATGAACCTCGTTAGCATTAGTGTCTGATACAGCAATAGCCATATCACGCGAAGCTTGTGTAAAGTACACCTGATTGGTACTGCTCGATGTTGCTCGAGTAGTAAAACTAGAACCTCCATTTAAGGAACGATATAGGTTGCCAAAACCACTTCCTCTTTTTTGTACGAGATATATAGCATTTGGATTTGCAGGAGTTACAGCCATTTTCATTCGTTCACTTCTATCGATACCATTGGTAATTCTGCTAAATGAATTACCTCCATTGGTTGATCGGTAAAAGCTGTTTCCACAAGAATATACAACATCGGTATTACCAGGTTTAAATTCTACATCTTCGGCTCTGGTATTTAGTACGATACTAAAACTTGATCCACTGTTGTTAGATCTGTACAAAGCTTTTGTGGTACCTACAAATATTCTGCTACTATTAGGATGAATAAGAATCCTTCTTGGAGTTCCACTTACTCTTTGAATTTCTGACCAGGAAGATCCTCCGTTTGTTGATTTTAGAATTTGACCAGCAGAATTTCCAAGATATACAATGTTTGAATTGTTGGGATCAATAGCGATGGACCAAATAGACATACTAAACATTTGATCTCCTATTGGATTCCAGCTTTGTCCAGCGTTTGTGGATTTCCAGATTCCTCCTCCTGGAGATCCTGCATACATTAGTTTTTGCTGAGAAGGTTCAACTGCAAATGCCGTTACTCTACCTAAACCTGGAGTCCAGCTTGAGGTGCGCGTCCAATTAAAAGGTCCAAGTTCCTGCCAACCACTGTTTCTTTGATTATTTTGGATGTTAGTTTTAGAATTATTCTGAAAGGATTCATAGAATTTTCTGGATTCATCAAGAACTTTAGCATCACTAATTATGTGTCCTTTTGAATCTGCATTTCTTTTTGCCCAGTATAGGCTTCGCATGTATAATTTATATCCACTTCCTTTACCTTTGTCCTTGTTCCTATAATAGGAATTACCAATACGTTCTAGTTTCGATACTTTAAGGTTTTCTTCTTCAAGAAGGTCATAAAATTCTTGAGCAGAACTTTGAAAAAATACAGTGTTAATAATTAGAAATACTAATACGTATTTCCATCGTTGTAAAATGAGTGAGTTACTTAGTTGAGTCATTTTTTTGGGTTTTAAGAAGAGGTGTTTGATGGTGTATCAAACACCTCAGAATTTGTTGAATAGATTTTATTGCACTTCGAGTTTTTTAGTGGTTATTTCGCCTCCGCTAATAATTTGTATAAAATATATACCAGTGTTTATAGTATCAATATTGATTATCTCCTTTAAGTGTTGGATGGACGATTTTTGTTGAATAGTTTTTGAGAAAATGTTTCTTCCCTGTAAACTGTTAATGTTAATTTTAATAAGATTGTTTTTAGGTCTTTTTATTTCTAGAGTAATAAAACCCTTTGCCGGATTCGGATAGATTAAAATTTCATCTATTGAAGATATTTCTGGTTTTTCAACAGTTTGGTTTGTAGATGGATCTTCAGCACAAGTTGCAATTTCTATCCATTCTGATCCGTTCCATTCAAAGGCTTTTCCTTGATATACCACTTGGTCTCCAGAACTATAATTAGTGTTTTCAGACCATGGATCAATTCCAAAACATGGATCGTTAGTATTGATATCACAGTTTAACAATTCCCAGTCATTACTTTCTGTTCGTAACCATACATTGCCTTGGTAAATGACAACATCTCCAGGTTTATAATCTGTATTATCTGTCCATGGTATCGCTCGAGAACAAGGATCTGAAATACATTCGCCTAGATCAATCCAACTATTATTAGTAGTTCGTTCGAATAATCTACCTTGATAGGTAACTTGATCGCCAGCAACATAGCTAACATTACCTGACCAAGCGTCAATTCCAGTACAATCTACTTGATCTCCATCTCCTCCATTATCTCCATCGCTATCACAGCTACCCACACAGTTGGCTCTTCTTATATTACTTCGAATAAGATCGCCTGGCTGTGGACCGAACCCTTTTCTAAGATTTGTTCCAGCGTTGGTTAAATGGCAATAACTCATAATGGTCCCTCCATTTGAGGGTATTCCTGGTCTTCCACAGCTTCCTTCTGTAGAATAACAACCATCTATTGCGGTATTATTTCCATTCCAAACACAAGAATGAGTGTGGTTAGATCCAAAGTTGTGACCTAATTCATGAGCGATAGTGGAGATGTTCCAGGAGTAGGTAGGCACATTTTGATAGCTTCTATTAATGCCCGTTAGTCCGTACCTATACGAACCACAAAGAGCATTTAACCAAGCAACCCCGCCAGAATAATTATAAGTAACAAAGTGTGCCAGATCTCCATTAAACCCATTTTGATTTCGATAGTTTCGATAACTATCAAGGCTATTAAAGGGATTAGATGTGGTCCATGAGGTAAGGCCAGACAATTTTATTTTGATGTCTTCATTGGCATATAGTATTGCGACTTGGTTAAACATAGCCTCAACAAAGTTTGCTGCTGACTGACTTCCTCCTTTGTCACGTACTACATCATTAGCAATATCAAAAAAGATTTCAGGGCATTTTACTTGATTTGAAGCAGGCGGTTCATTATCAACTGTATCATTGTTTCCGCTTTTTTGATGTACATCAGTAATTTGACAAATAAAATCATTAAGATGACTTATATCTTTATCCTCATAAAGAATATGGTCTGTACTATTATCTAATTTGCCGAGAACGAGATCACTTTGACTTCCTTCTACGCTAATGATTCCAGAAATTTCGCCATCATATATACTAATAGCAGCAATAGAGTTAGGACTGTTTTTGACAATACCTTGATAATGAACAATGTTTTTTTCTGGTGAGATTACCTTTTTCGAAGGCATTTCCGTAATATAAAAGTCATCCGTTTTGATATTGGTTTTTACCAATTCTAATAGCATTGATGACTTTTTTCCTGGTAGCATTAAATTAATAGCTTCTGGAGAAGAAGAAATCATCTTTTTGTTAAACTCAGTATTTATAGAAAGAATAGAATAGTTCTTGAATTCTTTTGGGAGCGTAGTATTTGATTTTTCTGTTTTTAAGTTTAATAATGATACAGTTTTAAAGAATGTGCCTGATGATTTTGCATTTTGAACACGGGTTTTTGGATTATGGTTTTGGGCAAAAAAAGATGTGGTGATGCTAAGCATCACAAAAAGTGTAAAAATACCTTTCATAGATTTTGGTTTTTAAGAGTTAAATATTGAGTATTCGGTAACTTCTAATCATGTAATTCGAATACACGATTTTTCAAAAAAGAGGTAATGATTTAGCCTTCCCTTCTTATTTTGAAATCGATTTAGACCTACTGATACATTTATAGAAATGATCTAAGTCTATCTGATGTTTTTCAAATAAATAGGAAAAGATTAAAACTGGTCTTTTTTATTTTTTGTTAAGTGAGATCAACAGGTGTTGATGACAACTGTCTTAATGATGAGATAAATTTTCATTTTGAGGTTTTAAGGTTATTTAGTAAGAGTTTCGTTTTGAAACATTTGAAATATTGGTTAACCAAAAGTACGATTTTTTTACATAATATAAATTAGGTGAAGTTAAATCTATATTAACTGTTTTGATCTTAGAAAACGTAAAAGAAGATTTTTGTCTAAAGACATTTATAAAGTAAAAGGCAGACGATGATGAGTCGTCTGCCCTTGGTATGACAAAATTCGTTTTTTGATTGAAAGATTGATTGTTCGTTTTTTGATTATGCGAAAATGCTAACTACAAATTCTACCACGAATAGAAAGTAGTTTAGTATAAAATCGATCAACAGTTTTGTAAGTGCTATCATGATTAATAATTTATATTCCCGTTATTGATTGTTACTAGTTTTGAAGAACTTTGATCAACAAACTCTAAAGTAAA
This sequence comes from uncultured Aquimarina sp., assembly GCF_947492965.1. Taxonomy (GTDB): domain Bacteria; phylum Bacteroidota; class Bacteroidia; order Flavobacteriales; family Flavobacteriaceae; genus Aquimarina. Next base: position 143,774 of record NZ_CANLOZ010000001.1, read on the forward strand.
TCTGTCGATTTCTTTATAACCATCCACTTTTTTTAGTAATAGTTGGTTAATCCTCTTAGCTTCAGAATTGAGATCGGTGTATTTACAATTCTTTAGTTCATATTCAGCGGTTTCTGTTGAAATTTCCCTTTCAGAAGTAGCTAAACCTTTTACGTATAGAAATTGTTTTATCTGATCGCATTCACAGTTAGATTCTAAAACCTTTAAAATAGCATTCGATTTATCTTCTACTTTATGTCTTGTAATAGTTGCATATGTAACTACTCCAGCGACAATACCGATTGAAAATAAAAGAAGTTGCTTTTTCATTTATTAATCTATTTGATATACTAAGAAATTAATTGATTGATGAATCAAAGTACCTTTAAAAAAAACCTAATAACAAGAGAAGTAACCCTATTTTAAAGAAAACAGGTTGTCTTTTTGTATTTCAAAGTATTGAAAATCAAGTTTTTATTTTGTTTATGTGTGTGTTTTATTAGGAATTACGGGAAAGCCCTATATTTATAAATTTAGGGTGTTTAAAGATGTTTTAAGCTTAGAAATTAAGAGTCTACTTTTTAGCTTTCAATTGTTTTATGTAAAACGAAGGGAGTAATCCAGTATGAATTTTAAAGTATTTTGAAAATGAGTCAGCACTTTTGTATCCCACTTCTTTTGCGATTGATTTAATGGAATATGATCTGAATTTAGAATCATTTTTTAATCTTACAATCGCATAGTTTATTCTAAGATCATTAATGTATGTATTAAAGTTTTTATTAAAATGAACATTAATGACTTTGGATAGGTAAGAGGTATTTGTATTGATTTTTTTAGCCACATTATACAAATTACATTCAGTTTTTAAGTAGTATTCCTGATCTTCTACTTTTTTAAGTCCGCTAAGAATCTGATCATATAACTCCTGATTTATATCTAATTCACTGGATTGAGAATCCAATTTGCGATCTTTTGTATCGATTACTCCTTGATTAATAGCGGTGGACTTATTGATCACCTCAGTGGAATTTACGACTTGTTCCCTTTGCTCGATTTGGGCAAATAAAGCTTCGAATTTTTTCTTATTTTTCTTTTTTACTTTTTGAAATAATAATAAAATAACTAGTAAGCTTATACCGAATACTGCTAGACCAATTTGAGAATACGTAAGCCTATTTTTTTGTCGTTTTTTTTGATTCTCCAGATTATCGATTTCACTTTGATACCCTTTCATTGTAATATCCTGAACTTTTCTAGAAGCTATAGACTTTTTATTATTTAGTTTGCTTAAACTTAAAATATGTTTTTCATAATATTCATTAGATTTCGCTAAGTCACCATTTTTTTTATAAGATTGTCCCAAGAGCTTATAACATATGCTCAGTTCGTCAGAATTAGAATATTTTTCGGTAAGTATTTTTAAAGATTCCTGAAGTACATCAATACTTTCATCATATTTTTGTTGTTCCAGTTTACAGTTACCAATCAAGTTTAAAATTTTACCTAAAAATACAATATCATTAGCCTGATAGCAGAGAGCTTTTGCTTTATCTAAATAAAAAAGACTTTTCTCATAATTCTCCCTTTGTTTATAGATAATTCCTCTATGCATCAATAGATCAATATGTATATTATCTATTTTTACTTTTTCGGCAAATTTTAAGCCTTCATCGTTATAATATAATGCTGAGTCTAAAAGATTTAGTTTGATATAGGCTTCACATATTCTTGCTTTGTTGAGCATAGGAACGTGTTTGGCAAACTCCCCTTCTCCAGTAGCCAGAATTTCATCACTTATCTTAAGTTCTTCTAACGCTTGTCTAGGATCTCCAGAACGTAATTTAACAAACCCCAAATTTGTTTGTAAAGCCCATAGTGCATAAGGATAATCAATTTCTTTTGCAATGTTTAAAGATTCATAGTATGAGTTCGCTGCATTGTCATACTCTTCTATGTCGAAATAATGGTTTCCTTTTAGTTTTATGAGGTCTACAATGGTTTTTTTGTTAATATCGTATTGCTTTGCTAGAATAATAGCTTTATCCAAATATTCAATGGCGGCACTATTATTTCCTTCATTAAGATTAGCTACACTTAGGTTTTCTAAAGCAAGTATCATGTGTATTACATCTTCACTTTCTAAAGCGGTTTTATACAAAAGATTACTTACAGAAATAATTTCGTCGATATTATTTTCTTCCAAAGCTTCCAACTGAAAACGAATATCGTCAATACTTTTATCGACTAAAATTTCATCAATCTGGGCTGTGATTTGATTAAAAATCAGTAAGGTGTAAACGATAAAGAAATGATGAAATCTCATAAAGAATGGCCCAAACCTTTGAGTTATGCTCCAAAAATAACCAAAATAGCTTCAAAATAGCTTTAATTGCCCATCTTTATGTTGCCGATGCAATTCGCAATTTAAATTAGATCGTTGGTATTGACTAAAATATTTTTTTCTTGCAATAGTAAATAGTTGATGAATTTGTTCAGCGATTTTTCCACTTCCTTTCATTCTTCTTCCGTATTCACTATCATTTAGGTTACCGTTATGGCATTCCATAATTTGATGTAGAATTTTATCCTTTCTATCTGGAAGTTTGTGTTCTAGCCATTTTGTGAATATTTTTCCAATTGCTCCATTTAATCTAACAATTGTGTAACCAATATTCTTAGCTCCTCTTAGAGAAATTTCCTTAGATAGATCTAAAATTTCATGACTGTTAATAGAAGGAATAATGGGTGCCATCATTACATCAGTGGGAATACCCAAAGTATTTAGTTTTTCGAGAGTTTCTAATCTCTTTTTAATGCTTGCGGTTCTGGGTTCTAAGATTCGTCGTGTTTGCTCATTAAGAGAGGTAATGGACAAAAAAATGGAGACTAAATTATCTTTGGCAAGTTCTTGTAAGATATCAATATCTCTCTGAATTAGAGAGTTTTTTGTAATGATCCCGACGGGATGTTTGTACTTTAAGAAGGTTTCTAAAAGTTGTCGGGTAATTTTTAGTTCTTTTTCAATCGGTTGATAGCAATCTGTATTCCCAGATAGTGCAATCGGATATGCCTCCCAATGTTTACTTCTTAGTTTTTTTTCAAGGAGTTTAGGAGCATTTTTTTTAACCAATATTTTAGTTTCAAAATCTAATCCCGCTCCATATCCCCAATATTCGTGAGAATTTCTGGCATAACAATAAATACATCCATGTTCGCAACCTTGATATGGATTTAAAGAATACAACATTCCAACATCTGGACTATTTACCTTATTTACGATAGACTTTGGATAGGTTTCAATAAAAGTGGTCTTCGGATTTTGAATAGTTTCTCCTTCTTTGGCTAGATAATTCAGAAAATCATCCCTTAGTTCATGTTCATCTTCTAAGAATCGATTATGGACTTTTTCTTGCGCTCCTCTTCCTTTTATGTTCTGTTTCGGTTTCAAAAGGTATCTTTTTTACGGTTTAAAAGTAAAACTTTTGTTGGAATATTTCCAATAAAAAATGGAATATTTCCAAATAAAGAAAGTAATTTTGTAATAGTCGGATTTAGGTAAAAAAATAGTCAGTGATGAAGAATAGAAGTTATGAATATGATGTGGCTTTATCCTTTGCAGGAGAGAATAGAGCGTATGTAGAGAAGGTGGCAAATAGTCTAAATAAAAAGGGTATTAAGGTATTTTATGACTTATTTGAAGAAGCGAATTTATGGGGAAAAAATTTATATGAATACTTATCAGAGATTTATCAAAGTAAAGCAAGGTACACCGTATTATTTGTATCCAGTTTTTACAATAAAAAATTATGGACGAATCATGAGAGAGTTTCGATGCAAGCAAGAGCATTTCAGGAAAGCAGGGAATATATTTTACCTGCAAGATTCGATGATACAGAAATCCCTGGAATTCTTAAAACGATCGGTTATATTAATCTGGAAAACAGAACTCCTGAAGAATTAGCCATTTTGATCGAAAATAAATTAAAAAAGGATCAAACGTTTTTCAGAAATCGATGGTCGAAACTCTCTACCATGATCAACCCGAAACCGTTTATTTTTACTTTAAAAATAATAAATGAGAAAGAAGAGTTTATTAAACACGCCAAAGTGGTGTTGATGGCCAATAACTCTACTTATTTGGAAGGTTTTACAGATGAGAATGGGTTAGCACATTTTGTGATAAGGACCAGAAAGTTATACACTGTTTTAGTAGCACATTCAGATTATCCAGCTGTAGTTTTTCATAATGTCAATCCAAAGGATGATATAGAGGTAACTATTGAGAAGTCTGAAAATACCGGTTCATTAATTATAAATAAGTCGGGACAAATCCCTGGACTAACTGGCAAAGTAGAACCAGCAATTAGTACAGATGAAAAGTTGTCGATATATGCTGATAATATTGCAATAGAAGGAGGTAAAAATCAACCTTATAATATGGATTTGGATGAATCAGTTACTTTAGAAGATAAGGAAGGAAATATCATTTCGTTGATATTTCGGTTTTTTCAAGGAAGAATTGCTCTAATCGATTATTACAAGAAAAGTGCGGTAAGACAATTTTTATAAAAGTGGATACCAATATTTTTGTAGTTATTTCAGGATGGTTTTAATACAATGTTAAAAACTTATAAAATACGTTAAAACCATAAATTTAACATTTTTTTAAGACATAAAAACTAGTTAAACCTGTTTTAGTACTATGAGAAAAATGTTAGTAGTGCTATTTGTGTTAGGTTTAATGCAAAGTGTACAAGCACAGTTTATAGAGGTTTTAGATACTAATGAAAATCTAAAAACAGATGTTAAGAGTGATTTTGTATGGATTCAGACTAATGAGATTAATCAGGTAATGAAGGGTATCGAAGTTGCTGGAATTAAAGAGAATGAAATCAAACAACGATTAAAAAGTAAACCGATCTCATTAATCATGTATTGGCGATATGATTTAGTTTCCGATGATAGGTTAGATAAGAATCAATTAGCAGGTGTTGATTCCTACACTTCTGAGTATGAAATGACTGATTTAGGAAAAAAATTAGTTACACTAGGTCTCATTAATACTATTATTGAATAGAAGGAATTTAATAAATTTAGGTGTAAACGATATTTAAAAGTCTGGTTACTACCAGACTTTTTTTGTTCTTTAAGGTAACAAAAGTTAGCATTATTGTACTAAGGCTTAGGTAGTATATGTTTTTTTGTAAGCTCATGAATTACAGTTTGATTCTTATAGAGTACATAAAAATTTATCTTACTTTTATACAAACAACTTAAACCTTTAGATATGCGTCTTTCTCGTATTTTATCACTCTCCTTATTATTAATTTTTGTTTTTTCTTGTAAAAAGAAAGATGCTAAATCCATGGCAGAGGCTAATGTTTCTGAACTTAATAAGTATCAAGAATATATTTCTGATTTATCAACAGGAGTTATTTCTGTGCTAGATAATGTCTATGTGGTGCTTCAAACACCAGTAGAAGGTTGGGATGATAATCAGGAGCTTTCTGATAAAGTGTTATCAGTTTCTCCAAAAGTAAAAGGAAGAGTATTCGTAGTGAATAATCAAACAATAGCTTTTCAGCCAGAGGAAGGTTTTAAAGAAGATACGGAGTATACTTTTACTCTACATCTAGAAGATTTAGTTAAAGATTTAAATGATGATTTGGATGATGAGTTCGTTTTTAGTGTTAAAACTTTAAAACAGCAATTTTCGATAATTACAGATAATCTTCAATCCTATAGCAAAGATTGGCAATATTTAAATGGTACTCTTACTGCTAGTGATTTAATGAAGCTAGAAACTGCAAAAGAACTAATCAAAGCATCTCAAAAAGGAAAGGATGTGCCGATTAAATTTGGAGAATCACTAGATAAAAGTCGTCAGTTTAGTTTTAAAATAGATAGTATTCAACGTTTCGATGATGATTCGGAAGTAGAGATAAAATGGTCTGGGAAACCCTATGATATAGATACCGAAGGAGAAGATGTATTACAAGTGCCAGGTAAAAATAACTTTTCGGTAATTAGTGTTTCTGTTTCCAATTTTAACGGACAATATGTAGAGGTGAATTTTTCAGATCCGTTGAAGAAAAATCAAAATTTTGATGGTCTGGTCACAATTTCAGGAGCCAAAGATGTAAAGTATACTGTGCAAGGACAGAATTTAAAGGTATACCCAAAACAAGAGTTAAAAGGAACTTCGCAGGTTACTATTTTTGAAGGAATAAAAAGTGTTGATGGTTATAAATTAAAGCAAACGTATTCGGAAAATATTTCTTTTCAACAACCAAAACCCGAAATACGATTATTACAAAGTGGAGTGATTCTCCCTACTTCGGAAAATTTGAAATTTAATTTTGAAGCAATAAACCTAAGAGCAGTAGAAGTACAGGTGGTGAAGGTTTTTGAGAATAATGTTCTGCAATTTTTACAAAATAATAATCTTGATGGATCGAGTAACTTAAGAAGGGTAGCGAGACCTGTCGCTAAAAAACTAATCAATCTACAAGAAAATGCATCTCTAAATCTGAGTAAATGGAATGCTTTTGCAATCGATCTAAACGAACTTATTTCTCCAGATCCAGGTTCTATTTACCGAGTTGAGTTAAATTATAGAAAAGCATATTCATTGTACAAATGTGATGGTGCTGCCATAGATGACACTCCGCTAGAAGAATTAGCAGATAATTATGATACCGAAGAAGAATCTAGTTTCTGGGATAGTTCTCAATATTACTATGATGATTATTACGATTATGATTGGAATGAGAGAGATAATCCTTGTAGTAATTCTTTTTATAGAAATAAAAAGGTAGCAGCTAATGTATTGGCCACTAATTTGGGAGTAGTGGTTAAAAAAGGGTTAAATAATTCTTATTCGGTAATCGTAAATGATATTATGACTACTAACCCTGTATCAAATGCAAAAGTTACTTTTTACAATTACCAACAACAAGAAATAGGAGTAACCACTACGGACGCAGAAGGAATGACTGGTTTTGATGCTGATAAACCAGCCTTTTTTGCAATTGTTTCCTCAGGGAAACAACAAACCTATGTAAAACTTAATGATGGAAATGCATTATCCGTAAGTAAATTTGATGTAGCTGGAGTAAGACTACAAAGAGGAATAAAGGGCTATATATATGGAGAGCGAGGAGTTTGGCGTCCTGGAGATACATTATTTTTATCCTTTATGCTCAATGATAATGCGAATAAATTACCTAAAGGACATCCAGTTAAGTTCGAATTGAAAGATCCGTATGGAAAGGTTGTGCATCAAGAAACAAAAACAGAAGGAATAGGTAATTTTTATAATTTCGAGGTAACCACTTCTCAAGAAGCACCAACTGGTAACTGGCAAGCGAAAGTAAATGTAGGAGGAGCGAGCTTTTCAAAATCTTTGAAAATTGAAACGATAAAACCCAATCGTTTAAAGATAAAGACAAGCTTTGATGATGAGATTCTTGGCGTAAATAAAAGTATTAATGGGAATTTGGAAGTTTTATGGCTTCACGGTGCGGTTGCTAAGAATTTACAAACTGATGTAAACGTTCGTTTTAATGCCAAAAAGACTAGTTTTAAAACTTTTCCTGGATTTATTTTCGACGACCCATCTCGAAGATTTGGGACAGATGAGCAGGAAGTATTTACGGGGAAACTTTCCTCGGAAGGAAAAGCAAGTTTTTCTATAAAACCTAAATTAGAAAACAAAGCAGCAGGAATGCTAAAAGCTTCATTTATTACGAAAGTATATGAAAATGGAGGAGATTTTAGTACCGATGTGATTTCTAAAGACTTTTCTCCATATGATACCTATATTGGATTAAATGTTCCCAAAGGCGACAAAGCGAGAGGAATGTTACTAACGGATACGCAGCATAATTTTGAGGTAGTTTCTGTAGATAAAAACGGAAAACCCAAATCGGTAAAAAATCTGGAAGTGTACGTTTATAAAGTGAGTTGGAGATGGTGGTGGGATACATCCGAGGATAATCTTTCTTCTTATAACAGAAGTTCCTATAGAAATGAAATATTTAAGACAAAAGTTTCTACAAACAGTAAAGGTCAAGCCAACTTTAATTTTGAAATAAAACATCCAGAATGGGGAAGATATTTAGTTAGAGTAGTGGATCCTAATGGAGGGCATGCAACTGGGAAAACAATTTATGTAGATTGGCCAGGCTGGGCTGGAAGAGCTAATAAGAATGATCCGTCTGCAGCTACGATGCTCATGTTTTCTTCAGATAAGAAAACCTATGATGTTGGAGAAACAGCAACTATTACCTTTCCATCAAGTGATGGAGGAAGAGCTTTAGTAACCGTAGAAAATGGCACCGAGGTATTAACATCTATGTGGGTCACTCCTCAAAAAGGAGAAACTAAGTTCGAATTGCCAATAGAAGATTTATATACTCCGAATGTTTATATTCATATTACGTTACTACAATCACACAATTCTACAGCTAATGATTTACCTATTCGTTTATATGGTGTTATACCGATTTCTGTGGAAAATCCAGCAACCAGAATTAAACCTGTAGTAAAAATGCCGGATGTCTTGCGACCAGAAGAAACCATAAATGTAAAGATTAGCGAAACAGAAGGAAAGGCTATGACATATTCAATAGCTATTGTAGATGAAGGGTTACTTGATCTTACCCGATTTAAAACGCCAAATCCATGGAATACTTTTTATGCCCGAGAAGCACTAGGTGTAAAAACTTGGGATGTCTATGACGACGTTATCGGAGCTTATGGAGGAAGTATTAATCAAATTTTTAGTATTGGTGGTGATGCCGAAGCAGGAGGAGGAAAAGCCAAAAAAGCAAATCGTTTTAAACCAATGGTGGTCTATAAAGGACCTTTTGAATTGGAAAAAGGAGAAACCAAATCCCATTCGATTAAGATTCCTAAGTATATCGGTTCCGTAAGAACGATGATCGTAGCATCAGATGCAGAAAATGCTGCATACGGAAATACAGAAAAAACTACACCTGTTAGAAAACCATTAATGGTGTTAACATCGATTCCTAGAAAAATTACTCCAGGAGAGAAAGTAACGATTCCCGTTACTGTTTTTGCAATGGAGAATAAAGTTAAGAATGTAAATGTTACGCTAAAACCAAATAAAGGATTTACTGTTACAGGCGAAACAACGAAGCAACTTTCATTCTCTCAACCAGATGAAAAAATGGTTTATTTTGATATCGAGGTACTGGAAGGAGCATCGATCACGGATATCGAGGTTGTAGCTAGTGGTAATGGTGAGAAAGCTTCTTATAGCATTCCTATTGATATAATGAACCCAAATCCGATGACTACAGAGATCACCTCTATAGTTCTGGAACCTAATAGCGAACAAGAGATTGATTTTGCTTCTTTTGGAGTAGATGGAAGTAATACAACTACTATAGAACTGTCCTCATTGCCTCCAATGAATTTTGAAGGAAGGTTAAAATATCTAATCCGCTATCCACATGGATGTGTTGAGCAAACGACTTCAGGAGCATTTCCTCAATTATATTTAAATGATGTGTTTACGCTGCCTTCCGATAAGAAAGCCAAGATACAGCGTCATATGGAAGCAGCTATTTACAGATTGAAGAGCTTTATACAACCAAACGGCGGAATGTCATATTGGCCAGGTTATAGTAACCCAAATGATTGGGGAACAACTTATGCAGGACATTTTCTGTTAGAAGCTAATAAAAAAGGATATGTATTACCAATAGGGTTTAAAAGCAATTGGATCAACTATCAGCAGCAACAAGCAAAACGTTGGAGAAGTGGAGGTAGTGATTTAGCGCAAGCGTATAGGCTTTATACTTTGGCATTAGCAGGAAGTCCAGATTTATCATCTATGAACAGATTAAGAGAAACTTCTAATCTTTCTAATAACGCCAAATTAAGGTTAGCGGCTGCATATGGATTGGTAGGACAGAAAACCGCAGCAGAAAAACTAATGAATACGGCAAATATTGATTTTCAACCTAGGAAAGGTGGTTATTATTATACCTATGGTTCTACAAATAGAAATCGAGCGATGGCATTGGAAACATTGGTGCTATTAGATCAAAAAGTAAAAGCACAGAAGTTAGCAAAAGAACTTGCCAAAGAATTATCCTCTAAAACATGGATGAGTACTCAAACGACATCATATGCTTTAATGGCAATGGCAAAATATGCTGCATATGTTGGAGGAAAGGGAATTGATGTAGAGTATTCGTTAAATGGAACCTCTAAGATGGCAAAAACTGATAAAACCCTGCAATCATCAGGAGAGTTGGCCATTACAAAAGCTAATAAACTGAAGCTAAAAAACAATAAGGATAATACCATTTTTGTACAACTAGCAACGAGTGGTATTTTACCAGTAGGACAGGAAAAAGTGATCCAAAGTAACTTTAAAGCAGTTGTTGATTATAAAAATAGAGATGGAAAAATAATTGATGTTACTCAACTTACACAAGGAACTGATTTTGTAGCCGAAGTAACCATAACAAATACTTCAGGTAGTAAAGTGAAAGATATTGCTTTAACAGAGATCTTTCCATCTGGTTGGGAAGTAGTAAATACACGTTTTACCGATTTTGGTTCTTTTAGAACTAATAAAGTAACACATACAGATATCAGAGATGATCGAGTGAATTTCTATTTTGATTTAAAACCTAGAGAAAGTAAAACAGTTACCTTATTATTGAATGCATCTTATTTAGGAAAGTACTACTTACCAGGAATCCAATGTGAGGCAATGTATGATAATGATTATTTGGTACGTACAAAAGGGAAGTGGATACAAGTGGTGAAATAGAGTTAAATGAGATGCAATATATTGTAAGTACAACTAAGCTTCCGGATACAGAAGAGCTGAAAATTCTTTTTTTGCAAACCAGTTGGGCAAAAGATAGAACCATTGAAAGCATCCAAAAGTTATTGAAGCATACTAAAATATTTGTGGTAATTCGAAATGAAGATACGAATCAACTTATTGGATTTGGACGTGCAATTTCGGATGGAGTCTTTAGAGCTTTATTAGATGATATCGTCATTGATACAAAGTATAGAGGAAACGGGTTGGGGAAACAAATAATACGAGAGCTTTTAAAAGAACTAGGGGAGGTAGAACAAATATTTTTGAATACAAAACCAGCGTTAGAAGAGTTTTATAAACAATTTGGATTTACAAAACCTAAAGCTATAACGATGAGTTTATAATATGTAATCTAGATTAATGATAGTAGAACAAGCAATACTGAATATAAAACCAGAGGAATCTATTGTATTTGAAAAAGCTTTTGCAGAAGCCCAAAAAATTATTAGTTCGATGCCAGGTTTTGTGAATTTAGATCTTTTGAAGTGCATAGAAGAAACGGATAAATATCTTTTGTTAGTAAAATGGGAGTCAATAGAGGACCATACAATAGGATTTAGGCAATCTGAAAAGTATAATGATTGGAAACAATTACTACACCATTTTTATGACCCGTTTCCCGTGGTGGAGCATTATGAAACAGTAATTTCTATATAAATGTAGATGATCAAAACATAAAAAAGCATAAGTTTAATGATCTTATGCTTTTTTTAGTGTTTTGTATATTTTGGATAACTATATAGTTTACACTTTTTTCCTTTGGTAATATGTAACTATACTAGCTTTTGCTATAGTATTGTTCCATAAATAGTATCCTACTACTGCAGGGTTTGTATCTGCATTCAATCCAAGTTTATCGGTTTTTAAAGCATATACGGTAATGATGTATTGGTGCAATCCGTGTCCTTCGGGAGGGCAAGGACCGCCATATCCTGGAACACCATAATCTGTTATACTTTGGATCGCACCTTGGGGTATTGTACTTGATCCTTTATTACCAGCACCAGATGGTAATTCTGTACTATTTTTTGGGATATCGAAGACTACCCAATGCCACCATCCACTTCCTGTTGGAGCATCTGGATCATACATGGTTATAGCAAAACTCTTAGTTTCCTTAGGCGCGTTTTTCCAAGATAGTTGTGGAGATTGGTTTTTTCCAGTGCAACCAAAGCCATTAAACTCCTCATTGATTGTAGCTTCTCCACCCAAATTATTACTAGTTAAGGTAAAAGTATTTTGTCCAAAAATTGAACTTGTAAAAGCGATAGCAATTGCTATGATAAAATTCCTCTGTTTCATGTTATTTGTCATTTAATTACTGTGACAAATTTATGTTGGATATGAAGAAATTGGACAAGGTTTTTGGGCCAAAAAGTATTGCTAAAAGTTCAACTTGATTGATATTGTTTTGGAGTAACTCCAAATTTATTTTTAAATGCCTGAATAAAATTTGAAAGACTTTCATACCCAATTTCTTCAAAAATATCTGACGGTCTTTTTGATTCATTTTTTAATAAAAGAGCAGAGTGTTCTAGTCTTTTTTCCTGAAACCATTTGCTAGGTGAAGTATCGAAGTGTTTTTCAAATTCTCGTTTAAACGTAGAAACACTCATATTAGATAAAAAAGATAGTTCTTTTAAGGTTAATTTATTTAATCGATTACTCTCTACAGTTTGTATAAATTTTTGCGATTGATTATCACTATTTTTTGTGAAAGCATATAGAAAATCAACACCTTTTAATTCTACAAGATACAGCATGATCTCCTCGAACTTTGTAGCTAATAGCTTTTTTTTAGTAGAAGGGGAAAGTTTTACAATATCCAAAAGACTGTCTACGAACCTTTTAATAAAGTCATCGTACGTAAAGGAATAGGTAGAATAAGGAGTAGTATTTTTTGAAGGTTGTAATTCAAACTTTCTAATAAAATTTAATAGGTTTTCATTGGTAAAGAAGAACAGAATACTATGGTAATGTTCCGAAATGTTTGATAGTTTTTCTGTCATTAAACAATGACCAGATTTCATTAATAAGAATTGACTGCTATCTATAGCATAAGACGAATTGTCAAAAAACACTTCCTTGAAACCTTGCTGTAGGAAACTAAAAGCATTCGTATTAAGTAAAATTTGTTGGCGTGCAATTTCCTGATGACTTTCATAATTAAAAACAGTAATAGAACTGGAATCATTTAAATTTAATTCATCAGGTAATGCAATGGTTTTCATACAGGTTTATTTGTTATTAGCACTAATTTAATACAACAACATTAGAATGTTTGCATCAAAACAAATTATATAAACAACTTATTTTGAATTTTCGGGCGAGATTGCCGGATCTTGACAATAGACTATAATAGAAAGGACTATTTATTTAATAGTTTTAGTTTAGTAAGCGCATTTTGATTTTGTGGATTTAGGACTAAAGATTTTTCGAAATTGATAATGGCATTTTTCTCATCTTTATGAAGTAAATATGCTTCTGCTAAACTATCATAGAGATTGGCAGAATTAGGATAAATATGTAAAGCCAACAAAAATACCTGAATACCTTGCTCTATTGTATTTGGATCAAAAGATAACCGTAAGCCTAAGGTATTGAGCATTCCTTCTTCTAAAATGAGTGTTGGATGCTTCTTTTTTTCGGTTTGATATAATGGAATAAGGTCCTGAAAATTCTGATGCAAGGCCAAATCGTTAAAATCCTTATAAGTAAAGGTCTTTTTCAATCCGTTTTTTGTTTTTAGAGAGACTAGTTTATTATCAGTTTCTAGTAATTCTGCAAACCTGTTTTTACTACTTTTTTCTTTTAAATAGAAATTCAAAAATTGTAAAGTATATTGAGACAATAAACGATAAGATTTCATAATCTCAACATCACTTTTATCTTGTCTTTTATCTCTATTGGCAAATAAAACTCCGAAAGAACTAAAATAAGAATGCGTTAAATCATGGAACTTAAAACTATGAGATTCACTATACTGTAATGAATCATATAGTTTAAACTGGTAATTCAATTCAGATGGAATTTTATCACTAATCATTACTTCTTTAGGAATATCCTTTTGAGCAAAATGAATATATGGAATATCAAACCTTTTTATATCAAAATATGGTGATTTCTCTAATACCTTGTAATTATATCTTTCAGAACCATCTAAGCTTACCAATGCTTTTACATTAGAGTTTTTCATCGATGTGATTACATTAGATAAACCACCAAAACTATATCCCATTAGAGCAATTTTGTCTGTAGCGACGTTACCGAATTTATGAACTTCTTTTAGAATAAACTCCGTATCTCTAGATTGTGCTTCTGCAGCTCTAGGAGTTGCGCCTTCTAGTTCTTTAGTAATTGCTCCTCTTGATGGATTTGAAATAACTACATAACCATGACTTGCTAAATATTCGAATAAAGCAAAATTTTCAATAGAAGTAGCTTCATAACTAGAAGCATATACAATTACTGGAAATTTTTCTTTCAGCATTGGAGCATTATAGACTGCCTTTACCTTTTCGGAGAGATGCGCTTTATTTTGAGGAGTATTCCATAGATAATGAAACCAATCTAATAAGTACTCATCCGGTAAGTTTTTCCATTCTTCCTCTTCTTTTAAGATATGTAAATAGTCTAATACAGTTAGTTGTTTATCATTTTTTGTTTTAATGTTAGATGGATACCATATGCTGATTGGGATTGGTCGGTCTATTGATCGGTTATTAAACTCGTTTTTAATATGGTACGTTCTTGTACTATCAATTAAAGTATAGTGCCTAAAACCTACTTTGTAATCTCCATATGGAAGATTTATTTCTTCTAACGAAGTTTGGCAAAAAACGAATTGTATTTGGAGACATATAAGAATTAGTAAAGTACGTATTCGCATCATCTTAGAAATATAGGTTCTTTTCTAAAGATTCATGTGGTTAGTATTTGTTACAGTTTTAGGCTTTTGTTTATGAAATAATCGAATACGGTTAAAAGTATAAACCGGTTATGTAAAGACATAACCGGTTGTATCAAAATATAACACATTATTTGTTATCTATAATTAGTATCATAATTGAGATTATTCGAAATTTCGGCAAACATTTCATCCGGAATATTTATAGCAAGTTGATTCGCAAAATTAGAAAGTACTTTTGCAGCTATATTGGTGATCACGTCTAATGCTTGCGGTTTTGTATATCCCGCATCGAAGAAGTTTTGTAAACTCGCATCACTCACTCTTCCTTTTTTGTTGTAAACATCTTTAGTAAATTCATGCAACACATTAAACTTTTCATTAGAAAGTTTTTGTTTGTTGATAATCTCATTAAGATCATCTGGGTTAGAATTGAATAACACTTCGCCAGCAAAAGTATGACCACCAGCACAATAAGCACAAGCATTTTCTACAGCTATTGTCATCTGTACGATGTTGTTTTCTTCGGGTGATAGTGTGCCAAATTCTGCCAAATAATTCTGAGTATCTACATAAGATAATAATGTTGCCGGAGCAGATTCTAATAACCTTCCTAAATTAGGTACGGTATTAAATTTTTCTTGATACCAATTTATTCTTTCAGCAACTTCTGGTATTGGATTTTCATTTAATTCTAGACTAAAATCTCTTGCAGTTGTTTTCATTTTTATATGATTTATAATTACAATACAAAAATGAAAAGAAGGTGTAATTTGATGTTTTATAATCAGTTCAATGATTTACTAAAATGGGTCATTTTATAATTCGTTGGAGAAACACCGTAAAAAGATTTAAAGGTTTTAGAGAAATGAGAAACATTTGTAAACCCACAATCATATGCTATATCGGTAGCTCGTAGATCTGTAGTACCCAGTAATTGAATGGATTTTTCTAATTTTTTTTCTCTGAGATAAGAAGCAGGAGATGTTCTATAGATTCTTTTGAATTCTCTCTTAAAAGTAGAAAGACTTTTATTGGTTAAATGGGCTAATTGATCTAAGGTGATATTAGAAAAATGATGTGCTTCGATAACTTCTCTAAATGTATAAGAGGTAGGATGAAATAAATTAGAAAGTATGGAACGAATAGCTGGCGCATTTTTGGTTTGGTTTAGTAATAGAATAATTTCTTTAATCTTTAAAGTCAAGATTTCTTCGTTTACCAAATCTGGATTTTCAAAATAAAATAGAATACTCTCTATATATTTCTTTACCAAAATATCACTTTGTAATTTAGACATTCCAATATCAGAAGGCTGTCGGTCTTTGAGAAAGATAGGTAGCTTATTTTCATAGACCTTTTGCAACACTTCTGGATGAAAGTGAACAGCAAGTGCTTGATATTCTTCGGATGATTTAGAGGGTAACATATTACAAGAATAGTTCCCACATTTCATAAGAACAGACTCTTCTGCATTAACTTTTAGCTTTTCTCTTTCAGAGATAGAATCATATTCTCCTTTGATTATATATAAAAAACAAGCCTCATCGTGCATGAGATTTGGTTTTTTATACGGTGGTTTTAGAATAACCGTTTCAAATACTATTTTCCCAAATAGATCAATCTTTTTATAATCGAGGATCATTTCTTTTTAAGTAAAGATAACTTTTAGAATGTTCAAAGTTTTGTATAATTAGGTCAATTTTTATTGTCAATTTAAGTCAGATTTATAGAGTAAAAAATATGAACTAAGTTTTCTATTTCACTAATTAGTTTTATTTAAGAATTCAATTCTCGGTATTGACCATGATTAATGTTTGCAATTCTTTTTTCAAATTCATCAATGAGATTTTTATACAATGCTATTATTGGTTCTATAACTTGTGTCCAATCGTCAAATTCTAGATGATATTTGCAAACAATGCTCCAATAACCATCCAAACTACAAACAACTAAGGGACGAAAATCTTCTTTATCAGCAATTTCACTTAGAAGGTTTAAGGCATTATTAGTTTTTAAAAAATGAAGTACATTTTGGTTTTCAGATTTTAAAACGAATCTACTTTTTCTTCGTAAGAATAGATTCTTTAAATGAGAAATAGTGTCTATTTCAAAAGGGATTGGTTGTAGATCGTTAGATAATTTACAGCTTATAGTTCCAACATAATTAGTTCCTGTTTGATTAACGATCGTAAATTGATTGGATTTGTATTCAAATTTTATTTTAAAAATAACATTTGGACTTCTCGTTCCATCTCCAAACGATATGTCCTTATCATGAAGATATAATTTACCGTTTTCGTTTTCAGCAATTTTCTTAAAGAATTCTATTTGCGTTTTCATATATCAGTAGTCTTATCCTACTAATAAGTACTAAAATTGTATAAATTGTTACTTTATTAGATCCAAAACCAAATCAATCTGATTTATATTATCATCAACTTTAGGGTATAATAGCAATGTGGATAGTATTTGAATACTATCAAACTGTTCATCTTTTGTTGGTCTCATTACTTTTATCCAACCACCATAAGTTCCGCCAGTATTTTCATAATTCTCTATTTCAAATTTGTTTAGAGCTAGTTGAGATTCCTTTAAGCTTTTGGTAGGAGTTAAAATAACATTTCTTATGTTGTTAGGAATTTTTGAGATAAAATCCTGTGTCTTTCCGAAATAAGTCGCATTTGGGATTAATGTTCTGAGTTGCAATTCAATTTCTAATTCTAACATGTGGTTCGGAAATAGATCTTTATAATGATGTATTGCTTCTTTTTTATGTTGTCTGTATATAGTTACTATTTTTTCATAATATAGCTTTCTTAAAGAAGGTAGTTCTTGTTTGATAGGCTCGTTCAATAATGCATCTATGGATAATCGCTGTTTGCACAATGCAGGAAGGTAATTGTTTTGTAAGAACGTTTTTCTATTTATAAGCCTTTCGACTTTTTGTTTTGTTTGCTCGTTTTGATGGATGATTCCTTCATCAATACTATTTTTTCTTTCTTCTAAAGTTGGAATATATTTTTTAAACTGTGTTTCGGTGAGAATAGATTTCATGAATTCTCGATAAAGCTCTAGTTTCTCCCATTCATTGTAATATTCACCATATTTATCCTTTACAGGTTCGTTCTCTTCATAATAAAACATTTGTTTAGCTTGATTTCGATCTAGATCTAATGAGTTGGCGTAAGAATTCATAATTACATCAGTTCTCATATCCACAATTGCTTTATAATCATCTTCTTCGATTTGATTAAAGGTTGTGAGTTCTTCTGGAGTTAGAAATCCATGTAATATTTCATTAGCAACTTCTTTAAATCTATAATGATAAGGCTTTCTTGGTTGATTATCGGATATAATTTCTTCGTTTCTTTTTATTACTAATTCTTCTGTATCGTTAAGAAGTAACTTAAATTGATCATATCGATTTTCTGATAGATTAAGAGCTTTATATTTTTTTAAGTATCGTTGATTTTTATAAGTTTCAAAATCATTCTTATCTATATGTCGTTTTTGCTCTTCTACAATTTTTTTGAACCTTGTTTTTTGTGAACTGGTTAATCTTCTTGCTATAGCTAGCATATACTTTAAATTCGCTTTTTCATATTTATAATCAGGATCAATACTAAAAGTATATTCTTTAAGGAATAAATACGTCAGTTCATCGATATCTTCAACCTGATCTTTTGTTAATGATAGGATTTCGGTAAAATCATCTGTAAAAGTTCTAGTTTGGGTAATTTTTGGATGTGACATTTACTGTTTTTAGGTTTTAAGTCGGAAATTCTAAAGGTAAGTGTCTTTTTTTAACGGTTTGTTACCCCATTTTTTGGTTTTATTACACAATAAATGGAAGGAGGGATAAGTATTAAATTTTCATCGTTAATTTATGCGCTGTTTATAACAATGTTTCTTTCGATAGCGTATTGTAGATCTTTTTTGTTCAGTGGTTTGTTGATGAGATCGTTCATACCCGCTTTTTTACAATCATCCGAAACTTCACTTAATTCAGAAGCTGTAAGGGCGATAATAGGTATTGAAGTATTAAACTCACGGATTTCTATTGTGGCACGCATGCCGTCCATAACTGGCATATTAATATCCATAAGAACAAGATCGAATGTGTCCTTTTTTACAGCTTGCACAGCTTCGATACCATTAGCAACGATAGTACATTCACACCCAATGTTTTTGAGTAAGTTTTTGGTAACCAGCTGATTTATTTTATTGTCTTCTGCAACCAGGATGTTGGCAGAGATCGAATCCTGCTCAGATGATTCCTCAGCTTTATCTGGGATTTCTAAACTCTCAGGAATGTCTGTATCCAGTTCGAAATAAAACATAGAGCCAACACCTTTTTTACTTTCAAAATAAATTTGACTTCCCATAACCTCAATAAGATTCTTTACTATTGATAATCCTAATCCAGTACCTTGTTTATTATCGTATACACTTCCTATTTGTGAGAATTCTTCAAAAATATACTCTTTTTGATCTTCTGGAACACCCATTCCAGTATCTTCAACTTCAAAGCGTAAGATTACTTTAGAGTCTTCTTTAGAAATTAGTTTAATTCTTAACCAAATTTTTCCTTGCTCTGTAAATTTAATGGCATTTCCAAGAAGATTAATGAGTACCTCGGAGGTTCGCAATGCATCTATATTTAGTAATTTAGGAATGCTGGGATTAAATTTTAAAATAAGTTCGTTTCCTTTCTTTTGGGCTTGATATTCGAAAGATTGGAGTATGTTTTGGGTTAAAGAATGAACATCGGTTGGTGTTTTAATAAGTTCCTTTTCTTCTGAATCAATTTTACTTACTTTAAGAACATTGTTTACCAAATCCAATAAATAATCTGCAGAAAATTTTAAAGAATTTAGTAGTTTTTTGTCCTTATCGGATTGTTTTTCGTTTTCTAAAAGAATAGATGAAATACCTACTACACCATATAAGGGAGTTCTGAGCTCATGACTAATAGTGGAAATAAATTGAGATTTAATTTTACTAAGTTTTTCCGCTTGCGATTTTGCTTCGTACAATTCAGAATTTTTTATCTCAAGAATTTCAGTGACCTTCTTTTTAGATTGATACCCACGATAGTAAAAGAAAAAAGCTACTGCCAGTAATAAGAGAGCTGCCGTCGATATAAAAATGATAAGCTTATTATTTTTGTCAAGGTCTACAAGTAAATCCTTTTCTCTTTCTGCTAATGCTAATTTTTTTTCATATCGATCAACTTTAGATCTAAAGTTAACGGTCTCATTTCCCTTAGATCTTGCGTTTTCAAATACTTTACGTTCATTCGCTTGAAGTAACTTTAAATCAGCTAAGGCTCTTGGGTAATCACCAATGTTTTCATACATCTCTGCTCGATACTGATAAAAATAACTTTTTCCTTTTGGCCAATAGGACTCGTCTTGCAAATACTCAAAAGATTTGTCAAAATATTCTTCAGCTCTTGCAATGTTTCCTTGATGAGAATAGTTCCTAGCTCTTAAAAGGTACAATGAACTTCGATCCACAAGAATACTATCAGGAATGCTAGCATCTATGCTGTCTGCTTCTTTAAGGTATACGGAAGCTTCATCATATCTATCTAAATCCATATAAGTCCAAATCAAATTATGTAAAGGGACTTGATACTGCTCTATATGCGAACTTTTCTTTACAAGATGCACTGCTCTTTGGTAATAATCCAAAGCACTTTCAAAATCGTTATTACCATCATAGTATATATTTCCCAAACTATGTAGAATGTAAGGCAAAAGTAATTTGTCTTTGGTCTTTTCGGTATGTTCTAATGCTTTAAGATAGTTTTTAGTGGCATTTTCATAATCAATAATCTCGTATTGAACAGTTCCCATTAAAAAGTAACCATGAGATATATAATGATCATTTTTAAGTTCTCTACCATAGTCGACTGCTTTAAAGGCGTACTCTAACGATTCGTACATCTTATTAGCAACACGTAATTCTTCAGATTTTTTTATGAGATTATAAAGGCTGTCATTGTATTTGTAAGAAGGTTTTTCTTGAGAAAACGTACATAAAGTGCATAATACAGCAATTATATAGTGGGTATTTTTTTTCAATTCTAAACAATTTTATTAAAAATGAACACATCTAAGTATATGATCATCGGATGTATTACACTGTTTAATTTTTCATTATAAGCCCCATTGTTTTTAATTTATTGGAAGATGCAGTGGTCGTTGGTTGTATTAAAACTGTCATAATTTAGTAAAATTAAAGGGTTTATTTATGATTTTTTTAAGAAAACTCAGGATGCAAACGCTGGTTAAATTAAAATTTTGGGGAATTTTCCACTTAGTAGATAGAAAGAGGTGAGTGTACTGTTTTGATCCTAAATTCAGTTTTCAAATTAATTTTTATAAAGTTTCATAAGTTATCTAAATACATTTACATAAATTTCACAGATATTGAACTATTTAATATCGAAGGGAAATCATTATTGTGTTCAGAAGAGCTTTAAATTTTGTAAAGAAACATCCAATAAAATTCATTTTAATTGGAATTGCATCTATTTGGTACTATTTTTCTTTGCCATCTCCATTATTTAATGATCCTACTGCTACGGTAATCGAAACGAAAACAGGGGAATTACTTGGTGCCAAAATAGCAAAGGATGGACAATGGCGTTTTCCAAAAACAGACAGTGTACCACACAAATTTAAGGAGTGTATTATTGCATTTGAAGATCAACAATTTTATAGACATTTAGGATTTAATCCTGTTGCTATGTTTGAAGCAATTGGTGAAAATTTGGAAGCAGGTAAGGTTGTAAGAGGTGGTAGTACTATTACACAACAAGTAATACGGCTTTCTCGAAAAGGACAGAAAAGAACGTACTATGAAAAGGTGATCGAGCTCATTTTGGCCACACGATTAGAATTAGGAAAATCAAAGGAGGATATTTTAAAATTATATGCTTCTTACGCACCGTTTGGAGGCAATGTAGTCGGAATCGATATGGCTTCATGGAGATACTTTGGATTGCCAGCACATCAATTATCTTGGTCAGAAAGTGCTACCTTAGCGGTATTGCCCAATGCACCGTCTTTAATTTATCCTGGTAAAAATCAAATCGAGTTATTAAAAAAAAGAAATAGATTACTAAAAACATTATTGGAACAAGAGAAAATAGATTCTATTACCTACCAATTATCTGTAAGTGAATCATTACCTCAGAAACCATATAAATTACCGCAAGATGCATCACATTTATTAGATCGATTGGCTCGTGATAATAAAGGTGAACGTATGCAAACAACAATTAATCGATCTTTACAACAACAAGTAAATAAGTTAGCTGAGCGCCATCATGGCATATTGAAGCAAAATGAAGTGCATAATCTAGCGGTATTGGTTTTGGATGTACGTACCAGAGAAGTACTAAGTTATGTGGGAAACGCTCCAACAGACAAAGCGCACCAAAAAGATGTGGATATTATAGAAGCTGCTCGAAGTACGGGAAGTACTTTAAAACCTCTTTTATATGCAGCAATGATGGATAAAGGAGAGTTACTCCCAGAGCAGTTGGTTTCTGATATACCAACTGTGATTGCAGGTTATACTCCTATGAATTATGATGAAAGTTTTAACGGCGCTGTACCTGCCAACAAGGCGCTTGCAAGATCGTTAAATATACCAGCAGTAAGATTGTTACAACAATATGGATTGCAACGATTTAGAGATGAGTTAAATATATTTAAAATTAAGGATCTTAAATATACTGCGGATCACTATGGATTATCACTCATTGTAGGTGGAGCAGAAGGGAACCTTTGGGATTTGTGTAAAACGTATGCTGGTCTCGCTGGCACACTTAATCATTATGAAGAATCCTCTAGCGAATATTATAGTAATGAGTTCGCAGAACCAATTGTTTTGGCCAATCAAAATGTTGATTTTGGTAAACTCGAACAAGAAAAGCCTATGTATGGTTCTGGAAGTATATGGTTAACTTTTGAAGCAATGAAAAAAGTAAATCGTCCCGAAGCCGATGAGGCATGGGAGTTTTATGATTCTGCTCGAGAAATAGCTTGGAAAACAGGAACTAGTTTCGGCAATAGAGATGCTTGGGCGATTGGGGCAAGTAGAGATTATGTAGTAGGAGTATGGATAGGAAATGCAGATGGCGAAGGAAGACCTGAACTAACTGGATTAAATTCTGCAGCACCATTGCTATTTGATGTAGTCAATTTATTGCCAAATTCTAATTGGTTTCCGGCGCCTTATGATGATTTGGTAGAAGCTGAGGTATGCACACTGAGCGGTTTTTTAGCTTCAGAAGAGTGTGCTTCTAAAAAAATGTTGATTCCTACGGCAGGAATTAAAACAAAACCTTGTCCGTATCATAAGTTAATTCATTTAGATCCTTCGCGAGAATTTCGTGTGAATTCTTCTTGTGAATCAGTAGATACAATGATTCATGAACCATGGTTTGTATTGCCGCCTTTACAAGCATATTATTTTAAGGGAAAACACGCTAGTTATAAAAATTTACCTCCCTATAGATCAGATTGTGTAAAGGAACTGACGGGTAATATGGATTTTATTTTCCCGAAAGGGAATAGCAGTGTATACCTACCTAAAGGGTTTGATGGAAAAACTAATGATGTGATATTAAAAATAGCTCATACCATTCCAGAAACAAGAGTATTTTGGTATATAGATGATAATTTTATAGGAGTTACGAAACAGTTTCATGAAATGCCGGTAAAACCATCTCCAGGAAAACATATTATTACGGTAATTGATGAAAAAGGGAATGAGTTAAAAAAGAGAATCGAAATTAAAGAGTAAAACTATATCCCAATAATTCGCTTATCAGGATATAGTCTTAAGATTTTAAAGAGGTTTATAGACTAAGCCAAAAGAAAATGAAGTTTCTTTGCTAAAATTACGACCATCTATATTTTGATTATAGGCAGTAGAAACGCCAATTTCATTCTTATATACTGGGATGTATAAGTTTACATTAATATTCGTATAATCAACTTCGGTTTGTGGAAGTGCTCTTGGTCCTCCAGCTTCAGCAAATTCTGGTGTTCCAATATCAAGTCCATCCATCGAATCTTGTACAGCTAATTGTACATGTGTATAAAAATAGTTGTTAAAATACCCCAGCTTTATACCGTATACTTGCGCATTAGGAACATCAAAATCACTGTTGTCCTTTAAACTGTATCCATACTGTACTTCTGTGAAAAAATTAACTTTGGTTGTTAGCTGAGCCATAACATTTGCATTAAAAGTATTCGCATTATTTCCCAATGATAGAACACCTTCAGCTTCATAATTACCAATAGGAATACTGGTTCCCAACGCTGCACCGATACCAAGTTTCCCTAAGGAGTTTATATTCTTTTCTAAGATTCTTCCTTTCAGAAATACACTTAAGTCCTGAATACCTTCTACGCTTGATGTTCCTTGTACCGGATCTGGTTCTCCCGTTTCACTTTCTATAAATATATAAGGTATATTAAGGGACGCAGATAACCAATTTGTGATTCCGTATTCACCATAAAGATTCACTATATAGGAAGATATCGAACCTAAACCAGCAGGGTTACCTTCTGTAAGCTCAGTGCCTCTATAAAACCTGTCATATTGTTTGAAAGAATAACTCGGAGCTATTGTAAGTTCATTCTTTTGTGGATAAAAACCACTTACTTCTGTTTGAGCTACTAAAGGAGCAGAAAAACATAGTAATACCATAGCCCCTAAAAAGGACTTCTTAGATTTGTGTAACATGATAATTTTTTAAAAAGGTTAATAAGTCTCCTTAGACGGGGAATATTCACCTGTAATTACAAACCAAAATGTTACAGATTTGTTAATTGAAAAATCCTCAGATTTTGAAGGTTTTTTTACCAATTTCGGAACGGAAGCTTGCTTAATTGAGAATTATAATATTTGGGATCACCTGTTACTTCATCTCCTAACCAATTTGGTTTATCAAAAGTTTCATTTTCGTCTTGTAATTCTATTTCTGCAATGATTAATCCTTGGTTTTCATCAAAAAATTCATCCACTTCAAATACATGATCTCCAGATGGTATTTCATACCTAATTTTTTTGATGACTCCTTGTTCACAAATTTTAATTAAATTTTTGGCATCTTCTACAGGTATGTTTTTTTCCCATTCAAAACGAGAAGTACCGGTGTCATTACTTTTTCCTTTAACAGTAATAAAAGCTTGTTCGCCTTTAATCCTTATTCTAACAGTTCTATTTGGATCCGTATTTAAAAATCCTTGAACAATATGTGTGCTCTTATTTGCCGATTGCTTATATGCATTTGATTTTACCAAAAATTTACGTTCTATTTCAATCATTGTAATATTTATTATGCAAAAGGTTGTAATAACTACAATCTCTTAGCACCTTTTTTATTAGACGTTTATATCCAGATTTGAAGATTAAAAATTGTTTTTTGATCTTCAAATCTGGATATTTAGATTGCTTGAAAGATATTATTTATCTAGACCATTTGTCAATAAATTTTTCATTTAGCCTGATAAAATCTTTGTTCTTTGCTTTCTTAGACAATTCTAAAGACTTTTTTGCAGCATTGACGGCTTCGGTTTTTCGGTTGAGATCCGCAAGAATGAGTGCTTCTCTATATACTTGGAAAAAAAGTGGCTTTTCGGACTTAGTTGCTTTTTGAATATAAACTAGTGCTTTGTCCAGATCTTTTCCTGTTTCATGTAAATAAAGTGCTGCTTGAAAATAATCAAAATTAGATGGTCCGGCTAATGCCTTTTCTATATTAGCCATCGCTTTAGTGTGTGTATTTAGTTTTATAGGTATGGCAATTTTACTTTGATCCCAAGCTATTACAAGATCAGTACTGTTTAGTGTGATTTCATCAAAGTATATCAGTAAAGTTTCCTGTGGGTTTTTTAATTTCTCCGATTTTACCTTAAAACTAGCAGTAGGTTCTTTTTCTACATATGTGCTCCAGTTTCCAGATTGATAGATGTATAAATTAACATCCCAATATTCAGAGTTAGGTTTGGTTAAAATTGCATAAGATCCTTTTTTCACTTCGGTATTCTGAATTGTTAGATCTTCACTAAAAGTAACTTTTGTGGCGGCGTTTGCGCCAGTTCTCCATAACTCTCCGAAGGGGATAATTCCATTTTCTCCAAAAATAACTCTATCTCTTTTACTAGGTCTGGAATATTGAATCTCTATATCCGTTAAACCAACAGTTTGAGTTGTTTTTGATAATGGACTTAAGGCCGGAATTGAAAGTTGGGCATTAGAAGTAGCCACAGTAAGTAATACACTGATGAAAAATGTTTTGAACATAATTTTAAATTTTAAAAGTATTAAAGATTAGAGAAGTACTCTTTGGGAGTTGTACCCATTAGATCTTTAAAAGATTTGTTGAAGGTGGTTTTTGAGTTAAAGCCTGCTTCTTGAGCTAAACCAAAAAAGGTCATGTTTTTTGCTTGATCTGTCTTTGCTAAATCGATAAATTCCTTTATACGATAATAATTTACGTATTCGAAAAAATTCATTCCGATACGCTCATTAAGTAAACGTGCTATTTCTGGGTTGCTTACACCTAACATTTCTGCTAATTCTGATTTAAGTAGTTTCCTGTTTAGATACGGTTTTGTCTCGATCATTAAATCATCTAATTGCGATTTTAAATCATCTAATTGGCTATGCGATAATTTGGATTGCAAGTATTTTTTGGGTGTTATTATATTAGAAACCTTGAATAAATCAGGTTCTTTCATTCCGTAAAAAGTGATAAATAAAATAATGAGTGCAATACTGATCCAGATTACTTGCCAACTTACTCGATTGAATAATTCATAATCCAATAGCCAATTAAGAAACATTAGAAACCAGCAGAGTAAACATATACCAATTGCAATTAAAAAATTTAGAAAAAATTGAGATTTGATATAATAGCTTATCTCATTCTGAATATCTTTTTTAAATTTTAGGAATATCATTAGACTTTTGATCCAATAAGTAATATTAAAAGCCAATCCTATTGCAATAAAAATCAGTGTAATTCTAAATTGAAGTCCACTTTGAATTCTAATTTTTAAGATATCATCAGAGGGAATAATAAAAGCTATAGTTACCCCAAGATTGTATATTACAGCTGGTAGGTAATGCAGTAATTCTTTCTTTGAAAAAGGTTTGTTCAATAAGCTGGACCTCGTAAATAGATAAATAGTAGCTCCGAATAACAAAGTAGAAAACTCAGAAAAAGTAACCCATCGATAATTATCACCAAAGAACCCAGATATGTATAAAACCCGACCCGTAAGTCCAATGGAAAGTACAAGTACTAGGAATGCTATATATTTATTAATTGTCTTTCTCTTTTTTGGAGAAAATACATAAATAAAAAGCAAAAATAGGCTTTGAAAATACCCAAAATAAACAAGTTGATTCAGGAATGATTGCATGTAAGCTTGATCTTTTCGGCTTTAATATACTAGTTTAAAACAAATTGATTTACATGCAACACACCATTGTGATCCATTTTTAGATTTTCTTTATAAAAAGCATCAAACTCTTCTTTAGAATTCCATTGAGTAATGACAAGTAAATCAGGATTATGGTAATAACCTAGTGGAGATTTTCCATTAGTAAGTTCCAAAATTTTTGTTCCTCCTTTGGATGTTGTTTTTTGTTGCCAAAGATTTATAAATTTTTCAAATCGTATATCATCTTTCTTCCAATAAGAGGTTGCTACTGTATATTTATTTTTATCAATTTTAAAAGAAATGTCTTTTGGTATTTCATAATAGGTTAAGTTAAAAACAGACCATAAATCTCTTCGCTGTTTATGAAAATCAGGTACTATCCCTTCAATCTCAGAAAGAAACTCTTCCCTGTTTTTGAGATCTTTCCACTTACCCAAAATAAAACTAGTAGGTTGAATATTTCCTTGAATTGTTTTGCTGATCTTAAAACCAGGTAATGGTTGAAATGTTTTTTTTATCCCAACTGGAAAAATCGTTTCCTTATACCTTTCGAAATTTTGTTTGGTATCCGGTTTAGTAGTTAATAATAGAATATCTAGAATTTCTCCTTTTTTAAAAGAGAAAGATTTAATATCTGGTTGTGCAAAGAGACTGGTTGTCAATAAAAATGTTATCAAAAACAAAATACGATTTTTAAATGGCTTTGTCATTTGTCAAATTTTAAAGATTTATAATTTTATTGACAAATGTAGAGGCTTCACGTAATAATTAGTAAAATCAAGGGGTGAGAAAGATACGGATACGGTATGCGAACCAATTAGCGCACGCAATTCGCATAAATCTCTTCAATTTCATTAGAAAGTATTCTTTGTTTTTCAGAAAAATTATTCGCGAGCCATATCATGGATGAAACGATTGTTTTTGGGTGTATGGACCGATACTTTTTAAGAGAACCAATTAATAAGGGATTGATCAATTTCATTAAAAGTTTGAAAAAAGATTCTCCATTTCTTTTTTCTTTTCTTTTTCCACTGATTAATGAAGGCTGTAAAATATGAACTTTAGGTATTTTGAAGTCTAATACCGCTTCTTCCATTTCACCTTTAGTGCGATTGTAGAATATTTTGCTTTTAGCATCTGCTCCTAAAGCAGAAATCACAATAAATGTCTTTACCTGGTTTTGTTCACATAGTTCGGCTGCTGTCACAGGAATACCATAGTCTATAGAACGGTATAATCTTTTATCAGGAGTTTTGGCATTAGTGGTTCCAATACAACAAAATACTTCATCTCCATGAAAATCATTGTTGCAGGATGCTAATTGTAGCATGTTGACTAAGTGTTCCTCAATTTTAGGATGTGATATACCGATCGCTTTTCTTGAAAATAATTTTATCCTTTCATAACGAGTATCCGTAAGTAATTGATTAAGGAGCATCGTTCCTGTTAAGCCAGTAGCACCAAGTATGATTGCTGTTTTGCCCATTTATTATTGATTTTTTGTAAATATAATGAGCATACTATCATATAACTTTAAGGCACGATGAATATTCGTGATTGTTCACATAGAACAATACGTATGAAAAGTGCTTTTTAAAAAAGAATTAAGAAATATTATGATAATCTTCCGTAGGATCTACTCCAAATAGTGTTATTTCTGCTCTAACATTACCGCACTTTCTGGAGAACAGTTTTCGTTCTCGCCATCTTCCGTCAAAATTAGATCTACGACGGCTTTATCTTTATTTTGCGAATCAATTTGTAAAATAATTTTAAAACCTTCTTTTTTTTCTTGATATTTATCAACTTCAACAGATGTTCCATTATGACTTATGGCAAAAGGCTCTCCATTTGCTTTTACGATTGTGGCCCTTCCTCCAACAGTTTTATTGCAAGTATTGTTACTAAAGGTTAGTGTATATTGTATCGTAGTATCGGATATCCATTGAATAGAAAGATTTTGTTTAGAACTATTTCCTTGGATGGTATATGTTTTCTGAATAAGGTTATCTGCAACCGTTATATCACTTACATTTTCAGAATTCGTAATATTGTTACTAACAGTAGTTTCGTTCGGAGATTTGCTTTCTGATTTACAGCAAATTAAAGCGAATAGAAATAGTAGGGCATAATTTTTCATCAGTATTCTGTATTAATTAGTTCAATTTGACAGGGTCTTAATAAGGCAAGATAGGATTTTTATTTGATAAATCTAAATCGTAGAGATAGAAACCATTACGTTACAACTATTAATTTTACAATATTTTTATAAATAGATCATTCCATATATCTAAAAAGTACATTGATAAAAGCGGTTTCTATTATTTTTGTATTGTGATGGAACTGAATAGCGATAGAAAGATCATACACGTGGATATGGATGCTTTTTATGCTTCTGTAGAACAGATGGATAATCCTGAATTAAAAGGTAAACCATTAGCTGTTGGTGGCGGAGGTAAAAGAGGCGTAGTTAGTGCTGCTAGTTATGAAGCACGAAAATTTGGTGTTCGATCTGCAATGCCTGGGTTTACGGCAAAAAAATTGTGTCCGGATTTATTGTTTGTGAGACCAAGGTTTGATAGATATCAAGAAATTTCGAAACAAATTCGAAAGATCTTCTTTGAGTATACTGATTTAGTAGAGCCTCTATCTTTAGATGAGGCTTATTTGGATGTAACTGTAAATAAAAAGGGTAATCCCAGTGCTTCATTAATAGCCCAAGAAATAAGACAACGAATTTTTGATGAAGTTGGTCTAACAGCATCTGCTGGAATCTCTATCAATAAATTTATTGCTAAGGTAGCTAGTGATTATAATAAACCTAATGGTCAAAAAACTGTAAATCCAGAAGAAGTTTTAGAATTTTTAGAAAACTTGGACGTAAAAAAGTTTTATGGAGTAGGTAAGGTAACTCAGGCTAAGATGTATCAAATGGGAATTTATACGGGTAAAGACTTAAAGGCTAAGTCCGAGGAGTTTTTGGTGGAACATTTTGGAAAATCTGGAGGACACTATTATCGTATTGTTAGGGGAATTCATTTAAGTGAAGTAAAACCTAATAGAGAAAGAAAATCACTTGCCGCAGAGAGAACTTTTAGTGAGAACATTTCTTCTGAAATATATATGCTAGAAAGGCTAGAGAATATCGCAGAAGAACTTCAAAAAAGGTTACAAAGAAGTAAGGTGGCAGGTAGAACAGTTACTTTAAAAATTAAGTATAGCGATTTTACTTTACAAACAAGAAGCAAGACATTACCCTATTATGTAAGTGATGCAGCAATATTATTAGAAACAGCTAAAGAATTGTTGTATCAAGAAAAAATGAGAGATTCTGTAAGACTATTGGGAATTTCATTATCAAACCTGAATACATCTAGCGGTCAGAAAAAGAAAGAAAAGGAGCTGAAGGAGTTTGAAGTAATACAACTGAAATTCGATTTTTAATCTTTTTTATAGTTGAACAATAAGAGTTCTTATTCGTACATATAACTAAATGTTCCTTCAGTGATATTGAAATCAATGGGTGATGAAGGGTCAGAAGTTCCATCTGCTGTGGTAAATGAGAAAGTTCCGGTTACAATCTTCGTTGAGGTATTTACCTCTGTTATCTCAATGGTACCATTTCTTGTGGATTCATCTATTTCATTTGTAAGGTCTAAGAAGTCAATAAAATGAGAAGGAGTGGTGTCGAAAATTTCCGCCCCCGTTTCATAAGTACCAACTACGATATCACTCTTTTTTAACCAGATTTTGATTTCTCTAGCACCAACAAGACCTCCTTGTCGACCAATTAGTAAAACAAAGTCTTCTTCTGGAAAGTAGTTAAAAATTGTTGTACTCGATGGTTCATTATTTCCGAAAGGATTATTAGCTAGGAAATCTTCTCCGTTAACTTTTGCTGTCATTGCATAACTAGAGTTCTCCTCCGCATCGTCATCTGAGGAACAAGATAAGATAGCTAACATTGCAAGGATAAGTAGTGTAAATCTAATTTTCATAAAGTCTTTTTAGTAATTGGTTATGATAAACTTACATTCAAAAAATGATTTTGAACTGTACATTAGTATCATTAGCGATTAAAATGTTACTATCAATTGGTTTTTGTTTTGAAGTTTTGATTTAGTTAGATCTTACATAATATTTCAGCAGCACGTTTTAAAGTATCGTCTGTTTTGGCAAAACAAAAGCGTAATACTTTGTCATCTTGTTGATTAAGGTTGAAAACAGATACAGGAATGGAGGCAATTTTATAGTCTTTAGTTAGTCTTTCAGAAAAGATAACATCTCTTTCGTTTGTAATCGAACTATAATTTAATAATTGAAAATAAGTCCCAGAAGCGGGCGTAAATGTAAATTTTGATTCTTCGATGAGAGATAAAAACAAATCTCTTTTACTTTGGTAAAAACTGGGCAATTCTAGGTGGTTTTTTGGTGTTTTAAGATATTCTGCCAAAGCAAATTGCATTGGGTGATTACTACAAAAGACATTGAATTGATGAACTTTTCTAAATGCTGACATAAGATCTTTTGGAGCTAAACAATATCCCATTTTCCATCCAGTTGTATGAAATGTTTTTCCAAATGATGCGGTGATAAAAGAGCGCATTCTTAAATCTGAAAATCTTGCGGCACTCTGATGCTCTTTGTGATCAAAGATGATATGTTCATAGACTTCATCACTTAATAGAATGATATCCGTTCCTTTAAGCAGTTCTTCTAATTGGAGCATATCTTTTTTAGACAAAATGGTTCCCGACGGATTATGAGGAGTATTTATAATAACCATCTTTGTTCTAGAAGTAATTTTAGAAGCTACTTCTTTCCAATTAATGCTAAAATTTGGAGCTGATAATTGAATTGGCACTACCACTCCTCCAAATAATTCTATGGACGGTTCGTAAGAATCATATGCAGGTTTAAAAACAATGACTTCATCTTCAGGTTTTATAAAAGCGGCAATGATTGTAAATATTGCCTGAGTTGCGCCAGAGGTAACGGTTACTTCTGTTTCTGGATCGTAAGTACTGCCGTATAAACCATTAGTCTTTTCTGCAATAATATCTCTTAAGGATAATAGACCAGGCATCGGAGCGTATTGGTTATATCCTTTTTGCATAGCTTTAGTAACCAGGCTGGTAAGTTTATGGTCTGCTTCAAAATTCGGAAAACCTTGTGATAGATTAATGGCTTCATACTCATTTGCCATTTTACTCATAATAGTAAAAATGGTAGTAGTAACATTAGGGAGTTTAGTAGGTATGTTTTTCATCTGCAAATCAAAAGGTGAAGGTATAAAAAATTGAAAAATTTAGATACCTAACATCAAGAGTGCAATTTACAGAAGATTAATTTCTTTTCTTACCGCTGGTTTCGAATCTAACTTTAACAATATTCTAAAGATATATCTAATCTAATTCGTAGTTCTAATTGTGTTAAAATATACTTTTTGATTAAGACTTGATTATTATTTGTTTAAAGTTACGACTATATTTCAAACGATTTCGTAATGAATACTGAACAAAATTTCGAATCTATTTTAAATTCATTATAAATACTGCATTCCTGTATCAAAATGTTGTTAAAAAGATGTTTGAGCCTTATTTTTGCTAATCAAAAATTTTAAACATTCTTTATAATGAGTGGATTGATAAAATCTTCAATAGCTAGAAAGGTTGCGATGGCACTTTCGGGACTTTTCTTAGTATTTTTCTTATTACAACATTTTACCATCAATTTTACTTCTATTTTTAGCCCAGACACATTCAATGAGTTGTCTCATTTTATGGGTACAAATCCAGTGGTTCAGTTTGCTTTGCAACCAGTGTTAATTTTTGGAGTAGTTTTCCATTTTATAATGGGATTTGTTCTTGAGTTAAAAAATAGAAATGCAAGAGCAGTTAAGTATGCTAAGTATAGTGGTGGAGCTAATTCTTCTTGGATGTCTAGAAATATGATCCTTTCGGGATTAGTGATTTTAGCTTTCTTAGGGTTACATTTCTATGATTTTTGGATTCCTGAAATGGTTCATAAATATGTAGAATTTGCACCAGAAGATCCTACTCGCTATTATCATGAATTGCTAGAAAAATTCGTAAGTCCGGTAAGGACTGGATTATATGTACTTTCATTCGTGTTTTTAGCATTGCATTTGTGGCATGGATTTGCTTCTTCATTCCAATCAGTTGGATTTAACAATAGGTTTTCTGTTGGAGCAACTAAGTTTGCTAAAGTATTCGCTGTTGTAATTCCGTTAGGTTTTATCATCATTTCTTTAGTACTTCATTTTAATCATAATCACTAAAAACCACTATTATGTCAATTTTAGACTCTAAAATACCAGAAGGTCCACTGGCAGATAAGTGGACAAAACATAAAAATACAATTAACCTGGTAAATCCTGCCAATAAACGTAATATAGATGTTATTGTTGTAGGTACTGGACTAGCAGGAGGAAGTGCTGCTGCAACTTTAGCAGAACTAGGATATAATGTAAAGACATTTTGTTATCAGGATTCTCCAAGACGCGCACACTCTATTGCAGCGCAAGGAGGTATCAATGCTGCAAAAAATTATCAAGGAGATGGAGATTCTAATTATCGTCTTTTTTATGATACCATAAAAGGAGGTGATTATAGATCTCGAGAAGCAAATGTATATAGACTAGCAGAAGTTTCTGCGAATATCATAGATCAGTGTGTGGCACAAGGAGTTCCTTTTGCCAGAGAATATGGAGGTTTGTTAGATAACAGATCGTTTGGTGGAGTACTTGTTTCTCGTACATTTTATGCTAAAGGACAAACGGGACAGCAACTTTTATTAGGAGCTTATTCTGCTATGAACCGTCAAATAAATAGAGGAAAAATACAAGCATTTAATCGTCATGAAATGCTTGACCTTGTTAAAATAGATGGTAAAGCAAGAGGAATTATAGCAAGGAATCTTGTAACAGGAGAGATAGAACGTCATTCTGCACATGCGGTTGTATTGGCAACAGGAGGATATGGAAATGTATTCTTTTTAAGTACAAATGCAATGGGTAGTAATGTAATGGCTGCTTGGAGAGCACATAGAAGAGGTGCTTTCTTTGCAAATCCTTGTTATACTCAAATTCACCCGACTTGTATTCCAGTTTCAGGAGATCATCAATCTAAATTAACATTGATGTCAGAATCTCTTCGTAACGATGGAAGAATTTGGGTTCCAAAGAGAAAAGAAGATGCAGAAGCGATACGAGCAGGTAAATTAAAACCAACACAATTATCTGAAGAGGAAAGAGACTATTATTTAGAGCGTAGATATCCTGCTTTTGGTAATTTAGTGCCTCGTGATGTTGCTTCTAGGGCTGCCAAGGAAAGATGTGACGCTGGTTTTGGAGTAAATAAAACTGGAGAAGCTGTATACCTTGATTTTGCCTCTGCAATACAAAGATATGGTAAAGAAAAAGCATTGACTTCTGGAATTCATAATCCAACTGCTCAACAAATTTTGGAATTTGGAGAAAAGGTTATCGAGAATAAGTACGGTAACTTATTCCAGATGTATGAAAAAATCGTTGATGAGAATCCTTATAAAACTCCAATGATGATTTATCCAGCTGTACATTATACAATGGGAGGTCTTTGGGTAGATTATAATCTGCAAACTACGGTTCCTGGTTGTTATGCAGCTGGAGAAGCTAATTTTTCTGATCACGGAGCAAATAGACTAGGAGCATCTGCATTAATGCAAGGTCTTGCAGATGGTTATTTTGTATTACCATATACAATAGGAGACTATCTTTCTCATGATATTAGAACTGGTAAAATTCCAACGGATACACCAGAATTTGATCAGGCGGAGAAAGATGTAAAGGAAAGAATTGAAAAATTAATGTCTGGATCAGGAGAACATTCTGTAGATTATTACCACAAAAAGTTAGGTAAAATCATGTGGAACAAATGTGGAATGTCTCGTAATGAAAGTGGACTAAAAGAAGCGATTGAGGAAATATCTGCCTTAAGAGCGGATTTCTGGAAAAATGTAAAAGTACCAGGTACTGCAGATGGTTTAAATCAGGAATTAGAAAAAGCAGGTAGAGTTGCTGATTTCTTAGAACTGGGAGAATTATTTGCTAAAGATGCTTTGGATAGAAATGAATCTTGTGGAGGACATTTTAGAGAGGAATCTGTAGAACAGTCTGGTGAACAAAAAGGAGAGGCATTAAGAGATGATAAAAACTTTAAGTACGTATCTGCTTGGGAATATAAAGGAGAACCAAAAGACGCTGTACTTCATAAGGAAGATCTTGTATTTGAAAATATTGAATTAAAAACACGTTCTTATAAATAATAAAAAAGCTATGAATCTTACATTAAAAATATGGCGTCAAAAAGACGCTCAATCTAAAGGAAAGATAGTAGAATATCCAATTTCAGGTATTGAAGGAGACATGTCTTTTTTAGAAATGCTAGACGTGTTAAATGAAGAGTTAATCAATAAAGGAGAAGAGCCTGTAGTATTTGATCACGATTGTAGAGAAGGTATTTGTGGATCTTGTTCTTTGCAGATTAATGGAGAACCACACGGACCAGATCGTTTGATTACGACTTGTCAATTGCATATGAGAAAGTTTAATGATGGTGATACGATCTTTATTGAGCCATTTAGAGCAAATGCTTTTCCAGTGATAAAGGATCTTATGGTAGATAGAAGTGCTTTTGATAGAATTCAACATGCGGGAGGATATATCTCTGTAAATACT
This sequence comes from uncultured Aquimarina sp., assembly GCF_947492965.1. Classification (GTDB taxonomy): domain Bacteria; phylum Bacteroidota; class Bacteroidia; order Flavobacteriales; family Flavobacteriaceae; genus Aquimarina. The sequence continues at coordinate 179,764 of NZ_CANLOZ010000001.1, forward strand.
TCAGGAAATACGATAGATGCTAATGCTATTCCGGTTAATAAAGAAAATGCGGATGATGCGTTTGCAGCAGCTACTTGTATTGGATGTGGTGCTTGTGTAGCAGCCTGTAAAAATGCTTCTGCAATGTTGTTTACTTCGGCAAAAGTTTCTCAGTATGCATTATTGCCACAAGGACAGGTTGAGGCTACTGAGCGCGTCTTGGCAATGGTAAATCAAATGGATGAAGAAGGTTTTGGTAACTGTACTAATACGGGTGCTTGTGAAATCGAATGTCCGAAAGGAATATCTTTAGAGAATATTGCACGTATGAATCGTGAATATTTAAAAGCAAGTGTGAAAGGATAAATTCAGTCTTATAAACATAAAAAATCCCAAATCAGAAGAGATTTGGGATTTTTTTGTTTCAAGGTGTATGTTTTGTGGTAACATTTTTATCATGAATGACATTAACTAATAGTAAAGGAAAAGTTCTGGATGGTTTACAAATAGTTAAATGACTATTACAAGAGCTTTTTATTAGCTATTTTTAATTAGAAATATCAAAAACATATATGATGAGAAGAACTGTTTTATTAGCCTTAATAGCTTTAGTAACCTATAGTGTAGGAGCGCAAAATCGTATTGATAGAAGTACGCTAACACCGATTGATCAATTATTTAGACCTCTGGAATATAAAGAAAGAGATAGACCAGGAGAAATTGAAAACGTTAGTTTAGAAGGAGCTATAGGATCTCCTTATGAGGATAAAGTATTTAGAGAAGGAGAGCTGGTAGATTTAAGCTTTGAGAAAAAAGTAATCGGAATGTTCGTTAGATACAATGTATATACTAACGAAGTTGAACTAGTGAAGCATCCAGAGAGTAAAAATATAAATGCAATGATTAAAGCAGATAAAGTATATGCTAAAATTGGTGCTAAAGAATATCATTACAAAGAATACAGAGATGCCAATAATGATCTTAAGAAAGGATATTTAATAAAGCTAAGATGTAATGCAAAAATCAATGTATATAAAGAGATAATAAAAACTTTTGTTCATCCAAAAGTAGCGCAAACATCATATCATAAAAACGAACCAGCTAAATTTATGGATACTGAGAAGTACTATATGGAAATTGATGGAAAGTTGGTGCATATTAAAATGAATAAGAGGAAAATTGTAAAATCATTCCCTGGTAAGCAAAGTGAGTTAAAAGACTATATCAGTAAAGAAGGATTAAAATTTAAAGAAGAAGTGGATTTGGTTAGATTAGTTGCATACTACGACACCTTATAAAAATTATTTTTTGTTAAACGCTAGAGAACTCCAAACTTACATTGGTTTGGAGTTTTTTAATTCCTAAATAATTGCCTCATGATAAGAATATTACTTTGTTTAATAGCACTCTTTACAATATGTGTAGGGTGTGACAAAAAAGATGAAATCAATCAAGATTTTATCGAAGAAGTAGCTTCCTTACGATCAGATAATGAAAGAAGAGTGTTTTTGGAAGAAATACGTATTTCTAATCAAAAGTCGAGAAATAATATAATACATATCGAGTCTGTTTATGGTTATAATAGTAAAGAGAGATCAAAAGCACTAGAGGAAAAAATCATGGTTGATAAGATTCATTTACAAAAAATAGAACTTTACCTAGAAAAGTATGGACATCCATCTGCCGAAATACATGGAGAACTAGCAGCTAAGACTCCATATATCATCTTATATCATTGTAGTAACCTAGAATCTAAACAGAAAAATTTCGAATATTTATATAGAGCCTATAAGAAAGGGGATCTAATGCCTAATAGTTTTGCAATGTTTTTAAGTAGTTATTACAATGATCAATTCGACGAAAAATATTACCTGCCGTAGTGACTACAATGACACATTGCTTTTCTTTTACGGCTTATAGTAGTAAACTGTAGATAAACATCAAAGATTATATTATGCAAAAAGTATTAATTTTCTTCGTATTAATTTTAGCTTGTAGTAGTTGTAAAGAAAGAGGTGTCTCTTCTGAAGAAGATTTTGTAAAAGAAGTGAAAAGCTTAAGTACTATTGATCTTCAAAAAGAATTTTTAGAGAAGATTTATGATCTCGATCAAGGGACTAGGACAGATCTACCAGATATAGAAATAAAGTATGGTTTTGATAGTGCTGAGATGAAAGAGGCATATGAAAAGATGAATGCCATGGATATGGATAATATTCAAAAGATTGAACTGTATTTACAGCAATACGGACATCCAACAATTGTTGGACATGGAAAAAAAGCTGCTATGACTCCTTGGATTGTAATTCATCATTCTGAAAATAACATATCTCGAGAGAGAAACTTCAAATACTTGTATGATGCCTATAAGAATGGAGATCTGAGATCTGGCAGTTTTTCTTTTTATTTAGAAAGAATGCATCAGATAAAATTTGGAAACCGATTTACTTTGCCCAACCCTTATAAAGAGGAACAATTGATTGACTCACTGATAACAAGACTTAATTTGGTAGCTAAAGAGTACTAAGTTTAGATTTCTATTTCTTCCATAATTTTTCCTCTACAACTGTTTTTAACACTTGATCTCGGTAATTTCTACTTAACGGAATAGAGGTATTCCGAATTTGAATTTCATGGCTAATTACAGTATCAATTTTAGTAATAGCGATGATATATGACTTGTGAACTCGAATAAAATGTAACGGATTTAATTTTTCTTCAATGTCCTTTAGGTTTAGTAATGTGATATGTTTTCCTTTGGTAGTATGAATGGCCACATAATTCTGTAGACCTTGTATATAAAGGATATCGTTAAAATATATTTTTTCGTATTTATGTTCGCATTTTACAAAGAAGTAAGAATCTTCAGTATTCCTTTTATTAGACTTTAAAATAAATTGTTCTTTAGCCTTTTGTACAGCTTGTACAAACCGATCAAATGTGATAGGTTTTAATAGGTAATCTAAAACATTTAGACGAAATCCTTCTATAGCATAACTTGGGTATGCTGTGGTGATAATTACCATGGGTAAGTTTTTAGTAATTTTCAAAAAATCTATACCACTCATTTTAGACATTTGAATGTCTAAGAATATCAAATCGATCGTCTGTTGATCCAATATTTCCGACAATTCTAACGGATTTTCGCAAGTATCAATGATTGTTAAAAAATCAACTTCTTTTGCATAATTAGAGAGTCCCTCTCTAGCTAATGGTTCATCATCAACAATAACTGTTTTTATCATAGTGTTTTTTTTATGAAACCATATTTCTGTTTTGTACCACTTGATCCTTCATAATCAACTCTTCTAAGGTAATTTTTAAGCTAATACTAAATCGGGTTTTGTGATGATCAATTTTTAAATCATATTTTTTTGGATATAGTAAATCTAACCTTCTAGTTACATTTTCTAGTCCAATTCCGCCGTAAGTTGAAGTCTTTTCAAAGTTATTTTTGTTCTCAATACTATTACCAACATAAAAATGTAGGCAATTATCATAGTCTAATTGTACTCTTATTTCAATCCAATTAAGCATATCTTTAGAATTAGACACGTGCTTAAAAGCATTTTCTACAAAAGTGACTAGAATAAAGGGGGCGATTCCCATTGGGATTTTATTGGCTAGATGTACAGAAAGATCAATCTTTAGGTTTTTATTTCTTCTTAACTTTTCTAAGGCTACAAAATTTTCTAAATAGCTGATTTCTTGATCAAATGGAATGAGCTGTTCATTACATTCATATAGTTGATATCGAAGTAAATCCGAAAACTTGGCTAAAGCAGTAGAAGCTTCACTAGGCGCTTTATGAATTAAAAAAAATATAGAATTGATAGTGTTGAATAAAAAATGAGGGTTGAACTGATGTTTTAAAAATTTAAGTTCTGTAGTTAATTTTTCATGTTCTAATAACTGCTGCTTTTTTTGGTTTACTAATGAGTTTTTAGCAAGTTTTATACACAATCCAAGTATTAATGTTCCAGAGGTAGCGGGTAAAATTTCTGAAGTAAGTGTATGAAAATAAGTCTCTCCTTTTTCTTCATTAAAAACACAAAAGTAATCCAAAGATTCTCCGATGATAAAGGCACTCAAAAAATAGCAGCCAAACATAATGCAACTTATGACTCCTATCCATATTACTAGCGATATAATATATGTTGTTAATTTTCCTTTGTAGAGGTATTTAGGCAGTAATACATAAAGATTAAAATATGTGGCCAAAGTATGTACCACCACGTAAAACAGAAATATGACATACCTTGGTGAAAAAAACATAGCTTTGTAGGCTACGGACAAGCTTAGTTCAACGACACCCCAAGAAAAGAAGTATAAACTCCAAAATACGAAATGGTAGATTTTATAAGTAAAAAACCAGTTTTCCTTTATTTTTTCTAGAGGTAGCATGGTTTTAAGATATAAAAAAGGAATTAATTTATACGATCATTTTATCAAATACCGCTTTTTTTTGATCAAATACAGCTTCTAAGGTGTAACGGGTGGTTTTTCATATTTAATCAGTAATACATTAGCCAAAATAGCTTGGTTTAGTAGTTTGTCAAAAGCTTACTTCCACTCATCAAAACTCTTTTGACAATAAGGTTAAATAGGGTTGCTTTACTATTCAATTAACATCTTACTGTTATGAACTTTAGTAAAACAAAAGACAAATCATCAATTGATAAAAAGGGTTATGTGGATATATCTAAGATTAGACTTTATCTTATGAAAGGTCTCTATATACTTACTTTTTTGACACTAGGTTATAGTTCTTGGTCCGAAATCCTATATCCGAGTGAACAATGGGGTCCATATGATGGAGTTACGTATAGTTTTTGGGCGTCTTATGCAGTGCTGATGGGAGTAGGTATAAAATATCCATTAAAAATGCTACCCTTATTGCTACTGCAACTATTCTACAAATCGGTTTTCTTTTTTGGAGTATACATTCCGTTATGGGTATCGGGCGGTCTTCCAGAGACTTTTAAAGGTTTTTTAAAACCATTTGCTATAGGAATCCCGATAGATCTTTTGGTGATTCCCTGGATATATGTTTACAAAGCTTATTTCAAAAATCTATTCAAATTCAATTAGGGTATCACTTCAAAATATCAATTTCATCAATCATATTATTAAAGTTTAAAGTTATGAATACTACTTATATCAATAAAACTAATACCATATGGTCTCAAAAGATGCTACATATTAGTGCTAGAGTTTGGTTCACTATCGCAGTATTAGGACAATGGATTTTTGCATTTTATGTAACTAAGTTTTACGGAACAGCGGCAATCGAAGATAATTATCAGAAATGGAACGAAGTACTTCCACATGGCTATACAGAAGGAGCTACGATTAGTAATGTTGTAGTGGGTATTCATTTGTTGTTTGCTGTGATTATTATCATAGGTGGTCCACTACAATTTATTGATAAGATTAGAATGAGAGCACGGTCTTTTCATCGATGGAATGGAAAAATATACCTTGTTACCACATTTATTGCTGGTTTTAGTGGAATTTATATGATCTTGTCCAAAAGTTCTGTTACAGGATGGATTGGTGATATAAGTGTAAGTTTTAATGGGATTCTAATGATGATTTTTGCTGTATTTGCATGGAGAACAGCTTTGCAAAAAAACTTTGTATCTCATAATCGTTGGGTATTACGTTTGTTTTTTGCTGTAAATGGAGTGTGGTTTTTTAGGATAGGGTTGATGTTGTGGTTATTTATCCATGGAAAACCAGTAGGATTTGATCCAGAAACTTTTAGAGGTCCGTTTATTACTTTTTTAGGATTTGGTCAGTATCTGATTCCATTAGGAATCCTTGAAGTATATTTGAAGGTAAAGGATAGAAAAATAGCGTTGGAGCAGTGGAGTATGACCATGGTTCTATTTATTTCTATAATAGCTACAGGTATCGGTGTTTTTGCAGCCACGGTTGGTATGTGGTTGCCAAGATTATAATATATTAAGAGTTATATAAATCATGAGTGAAATCGTATTGTAATGATTCATTTACTTTGGTAGAAGCGATTATTTTTCCTTTGGAGGAAGATTCAAAATCATATTCAGGTATGGGTAAGTGCATTTGCTTACAAATAGTACTGTAGTATTCTGATTTTTTAGGATGATCTGGATAAGACGCATTAAAAATTTGATCCCATAGATCCATTTCAATTATTTTTTGGATAACGCCAATGCAATCTTCTCTATGGATGAGGTTTACTGGAGCTAATGGATTTTGAATGTTTTTTCTTTTAGATAGCATCGTTGCAGGGTGTCTTCTACTATCAAACAAACCTGCGAAACGAAGTATAGTAGCTTTGAAACTAGGATGATTTCTTAATAGTTTTTCGGTTTCAATAAGTTGTTTTCCAGCATTTTTTGTAGCATTAGGAATAGTGTCGGATGTGATTTCTGGAAATCCTTCTTCATCTGTATACACAGAGGTTGAACTTATAAAGAGAACTTTTTCTACTCCTGATGTTATGATATAAGGAATTATATGTTCAATTTTAGCTACAAAATTACTTTCTGGGTTTCTTCTTAAACCAGGAGGAATATTAATAATTAAGATTTCACTGTTTTCTAAAAATAATGCTTTCTGGTTTTCTGACTTAGTTTCTTTTAATTCAACAATGTAAGGGTCGATACCAGAGTTTTTTAAAATGTCTAATTTATCAACTGAGGTAGTTGATCCTTTAATAGTATATCCATTCGCAATAAGACGCTTTGCCAACGGTAATCCTAACCATCCTGTACCTAGAATACTAATCTGCTTATTCATATAATATCTTATAATTCTGCGGCTAAGTTAGTGCGGATACTACTAGAATCCACAGTTTTTTCTACATATTCTAATCTTATTGTCTTTTTAATGGTAATGGCATCGTTTAATACAAAAGGTTTAGGGATCATGTTTTCTGATCTTTTCGGTATCGAGAACAACTCACTTTCTAGCAAATCATAGGAAGATTCGTATAACACGATCTCAGGAACGGAGTCTTTATGAAATTCCATTCTAAGTTCTAATGGCTCATTATCTCTTAGATGATACGTTAGTAGCCGGTTTCCTGTGCGTTTTGTAAAGGAATTATGAATCGTGCCATCCTTGTTTATAATATCTTTTGTGGTTGCTCCATTGGCATATAAACTTTGAAACTCAAATGATTCACGTATGAAGAGATCCATCCTGTTTACATCTCGTTGAGGTCGAATACAAATGTCTAAGATTCGTTTTTCTCCTGCAATACTGTCAAAAGATGTCTCTACCTTAGAAGATTGAATATCTTTTAATGGTGCCTGATTTACATAATTAAATGCACTACTATACTTGCTTTCGATGGTGTTTTTGTTCCAATCTTTAGCTAAGTTTTTGAGACGATCAATGTAATTCTTGGTCCAAGAGTCGAGTGTACGATCATAAGAGGTCCAATATGCTTTCTGTTGATCTTCCTGTAAAACATAAATAAGGCTATTTGGTTTTTGTCTTTCCTTTGTGAAATCAGACTTGAAATGTGCTATCCCAATACAAGTTAATGCTGCTAAAAAACTAATAGTTCCTAAAAGACTCTTTTTAGAATAAAACCCTATAACAGGTATTATTAGTGTACATAGAAAAACGGTTAAAACAGAGGAAATAAAAGCTATTTTTAAACCTAAGGCTACAGGAAAAGAAGCTATAAAAGGTGAAATTAAGAAAATAGACGGCAGACTTAATAGTAACATCAAAAAAGGAAAAGGCCTCTTTTGGTTAATAAGTACAAACTGACAAACTAAACAAAAGAGCACAGGAATGATAAAGTAACTTGCGCCTTGAAGATAAATACTAGCTCCAGTACAAATAATTAGCCAGAAAAATAAAGGTGCAACCAGTAAACTGGGCAATGCTTCTACCTTATCAAATATGCTATAAACTTTAAAGAAGGCTGCTGTTCCTAATAATACGGTTGCGGCAATGTAATAATATCCATTGTAGGGAAAACCATGTAAAATGTCATTATATCCAGGATATATAATTAAGGCTACTTTCCAAAGTCCAAAACCTAGGACACCTGCCAATCCTGAAGATATTATAAATGCTAAAAACCCGCTACCCACTTCACTAAAAGAGATACGCTTTTTGGATCTTCCATAAATGATAAAGCCAATAAACAAAATGATAGCAACGCCTAATAAAGGGTAGATCCAATCAAAAGGATACTTGATTATTTTAAATATAGGCGTGTTGAAATATAAAAAGTCTTGTTCCGAGGTAAAGTCGTTGATATTGGATTTAGAAAAGTAAGAGAGTAAGGGCATGAGATAACTGCCCTGATGTTGTAGGGTGTTAAGATCAAGGTTTTGCCAAGTGTCATTGGCAGTATGGTAGTCGAAATGGTCATCTATAAAAGCAAAATTGTAACCAGAAGTGTTTCCGTGTTTTCTAAAAACGGTAAGATCTGTATCGTTAGGAAGTAATTTATAAATACTATATGCTAATGAATTAGTAACGGGAAATTGAGGATCTGCTTTGATAAATTCATCAATCATTTTACCATTTTTGCTATTGGTTTCTAGAAGCATATATGAGTTTCCTCCACTTCCTCTAGCTTCAAAATTTAGAACCAAACCTGCATCTTTTGCCCATGGATGTTCCGATACAAACAAATCCGCTCCATTTAATCCTAGTTCTTCTCCATCAGTGATGCAAATCACAATATCATTTACAGGTGCTTGTTTTGTATATAAAAATGCTCGAATTCCTTCTAAAATTGTTGCTACACCACTTCCAGCATCACTGGCGCCGTAAGATGAATGTTGACTGCTGTCATAGTGTGATAATAAAACCAATGATTTTCCTGGGTTCGAACCTTTGATTTTGGCAACTATATTTTGAGGCTTACTCATGGTTCCTCTATCACCAATCGAAAAGCCTTCTTGGATTTGTGGAGATAAGCCTAATTTTTTTAATTCTTCAATAATGTAGTTTTTTGCTTGATCATGTCCTGGACTTCCTACATAATGAGGGTTTTGGGAAATGTTTTTTACATGTTCTAAAGCTCTTAATGTAGAAAATTCTTGTTCTGGTGTATCTAAATCCGAAATTGTTTGGGGCATACTGCTGTAAAAGATATACCAAATCGAAAAAAGTATAGATATGAATGTTAATACTGCAAGAATTTTTTTCATCAGTTTGTTGCTTATTTAGTTAGTTGAGTCGTAAATATTTGAAATTTAAATGTTTAAGAGTGTTTTTTAAAGGTTGTAATAATTGAAATTGCTATTATTTTTATCAAAATGATTCTTATCTTCTTCATTTCAACATTATTTTTTCAAGATTATTCTTGTTTAGTGTTTTTTTTTGAGAAAAAATCAATTTTTGTTAGAAAATTCATGTTGATAAAGGTAATAAAATAACATTTTAGAATCTTTAATGTTAAAATGATATTGAATAACTAATGTAAAATGACTATATTTAAGATTCACTAAATCACTATAATTATGGGAATTATAAGTTTTCAGGGCGCGAGAACCAAAGTTAAAAGACAAGACAATACTCTGATTAAGGTATCAGATTACATGACCAGGAATTTGATCACTTTTTCTCCTAAACAATCTGTTTTAGAGGTTATGGAAACCTTGGTGAAAAATAAAATTTCTGGAGGGCCAGTAGTTAATGAACGTAATGAATTGTTAGGTATTATTTCTGAAGGAGATTGTATCAAGCAATTAAATGAGAGTCGTTATTACAATATGCCTATAGATGATGCTCAAGTGGAGCGATTTATGGCTAAAAATGTTGAAACTATTGATGGGAACATTAGTATTTTTGATGCTGCAAATAAATTTTTAGAAACAAAAAGAAGACGATTTCCTATTATTGAAGATGGTAAATTAGTAGGTCAAATTAGTCAAAAAGATGTAATGAAAGCGGCTTTAAAAATGAATAGTCAACATTGGAGAGATTTATAATACTATTTGTTTTTAGGATTTAACGCTTTTGCAAGATCAGTAATTATCAGTTTTTCTTGTTGGTTTCCGGATATATATAAACTTTTGGAAGAATATCGATCAAAGTTATGTTCAGATTCTTTCCAATTACCGATACCTAATACTGTTACTTTTTCACCTGTTTCGATGATTCCTTCTTTGTATCGAAGACTTTTGTTAAACCCTAAAAATCCAGTACTTTTTCTACCATGCTTATGTAAATACTTTTCTAAAAACTCGGGAGCATCTTTCCATGTTCCTGAGGTAAATTCTGCATCTTGATTTAGATACGTAGTTTTGTGAGATTTAGGGGTTTCTGCCATCACAATAGCTTTATCTCCTTCACTTTCAATAATGAAGTTTTGAAACTTTTCTTCTTTGATTATAGTGCGCCAAGAACTGCTTTTTCCATTGCTTCTTTTTTCTTCTATCTGTATTTTGTAATACACACATTTTCTTTGGCTTAATGGTGATAAAAGAGCCTCTTCAATTGGAAAAGCTTCTCCCTTAATTTTTATGTATTCACCTTCTTTACATAGTTGAATTCTTTTAAAAGAGTGCTCTTTTAATTTTCGGAGCATTCTATTTTTCTTACTGTATATCTGAGATATAATAATGACAACCATAAAGGCTATTAAAAAAATAAAAATGAAACCACCTTTTCCAATATCTAGCTGTAAAGAATGAAGAAAATACATATTAACTGTTTCTTTTTACTAATGCGTAATATTCGTTTTCTAATGGAAGATATCCTTGATCGTAAACAAAATAATATACTGTTCCTGCTTTTGTAGTGTATATACTAGTGAAAAATTGAAAATCGAAACCTTTAGAAATTAGCTTTGATTTCGTAGTTTTTGTTTTTTCTTTAGGATTTAGTTCTTCTAGTATTCTATAGTTTTTTCTAAGACGATTATTGATGTTTCTTACCAAGTTTTTACTGTCTTTATTGAGTTTGTTGTTATAAGCATTTCTACAATAATCACTACAGAATTTTTTGTCTGCTCTACCAATAATTTTTTCACCACATTCTGGACAGTCTTTTTGCATGTTCTTTTGTTTACCTGGCAAGATACAATAATCAGATGTAATCGTTTGTACATGTTTTTGTTATATGTAGAATTTTGCATTAAAAAAGCGGTTTATAGTTACTATAAACCGCTTTTTTAATACTATTGATTATCTCCTATTATCGAATAACAATCTTCTTTGTAAATACTTCTTTTGAGTTAGAAGGTGTAACTTCTGAAAGATACATTCCTGCTGTTAGTTTCGAAATGTCATATCTGTAGCTGTCAGATGATAAAACATCATTTTGTATGAAATCTACTTTTCTTCCATTCAAATCATATATTTTGATAGACTCTATACTTCCAGGTTTATAGTTAAAAGTTACTATTTGCGAAGCCGGATTTGGGTATATACTAAATGATATGTCAGAAACATCAGTTACGCTTAATGTAGATCCAGAACAGTTAGGTATTGGATTAGATAAAATAGGTTGTAGGTAATCCATTTTCCATTGCACCACAGTCGTCCAATCGTTATCTAAAATACCACCTGTATCTCCAGAATTAGGATTTAACGCCCAAAATGTGAAATGTAATTTTTCCTCTTTGATATAATCAATGAATTTTTGGAACCAAATTTCATCTTTTCCACCTTGACCTTTAATTCCTAATTCTCCCACCAATAAAGGAGATGTTCCATTTGTATTCAGGAAATTAAATTGTTCTTCCCAAATACCTGGCATATTGTCTGGGAAATCAGGTGCAGAAAACCATTCTTGATCAAAAACGGTTGGGCCATATTCATGCGGAGAATACATTAGTTTTGCTGGATTCGAAAGTCTAACCGGAAAGTCTCTTGCTCCTTGTAAATTTCCTCCCCACCAATACGATGTTACTTCTCCATCTGGTTTTCTATATGCTTCGATCCCTTCTACCATTATTAGTACGTTAGGATTTACTTCTAAGATTGCATTTCCACACTTTTCAGCTGCTAAGCGCCAGTCGAATTCATCATTCGTTCCCCATCTAGCACCTTCTGGATTGTCAATTTTACCATTAGGTTCATTATTAATATCCATTCCGATAACTGCGTCATAATCTTTGTAACGATCTGCTATGAATACCCAATCATCGATCCATTGTTGTTCAGGAACATTATCGGTATACCATAATTTTTCTACTAGGTATGCATCAGGATTTCGAGAATGACAGTCCAAGATTACCTTCATATCATTTTCTTGGCACCATTGAATAGCTCGATCTAGTAATTGTAGAGGAGTAGTATAACTCGCTTCTTCTTCATTCATGGGAGATACACCACTATAAGGATCAGTTCCGTATGAGTTTATGGTTATCGAAGCACCATCTCTTAGCATCATATTATGCCAAGGAATTCTGAAACAATTAAAACCTAGATCTTTGGCCTGCTGCAATACACTTTTGTGATCTCTAGACCAAATACCATGGAAACTGCTAAGTTGGGTTTCGAATCCAAACCAGTTAACACCTGCTAGGATTACTTCATTTCCATTAGAGTCTAATAATTTATTCCCACTTACGCTTAGCCAATTACCTTGACAATTTTCTTGGGAAATAGCGATTCCAGATGACAATACCATTGCCATCAAGAACATGATGTAGTTTTTTTTCATTTTAGTTAAGCTTAGTAATGATTTGTATGACTCCTAACGTTAAGGTATTACAGTTTAGTATTTAGGAAAATCTTTTTAGGTATTCTTTTGATTTTTACTTTAAATATTCGCTTTTCTTTATGTTTTGATATCCGTTTTTGCGATTAGTGTAATTTTCTATAATAAGTTATTAGGAAAATTCCCTAAAGTTATTCGTTGCCAATAAGGTAAAAACTTTAATAAATAATCAAATAGTATCAGTCAACTGCTGTTTGAATATAGCAAGTGTTAAAAGAAGATATCTTGTGCTAATCTAAAAGTATTGGCATGGGCATCAATGATGATTTTAATGTCGGGAGAATATCCACCTCCCATGGAACACATTACTGGAATTTCTAGATCTTTACAGGTCTGTAAAACGAATCGATCTCTTTCTTTGCAACCATCCAAAGTGCAGCCAAGTTTGCCTAATTTATCGGAAGCCAAAATGTCTACTCCACATAGGTAATATATAAAATCAGGTTTTTGTGTTTCGATAAGTTTAGGAAGTGTTTCTTTAAGTGCTTTTAAATATTCCTTATCTCCGGTATTATTGGCTAATGGAATATCTAGATCGGATTGTTCTTTCTTAAATGGATAATTACTAGCTCCATGCATGGAAAAGGTAAAGACCGCTGGATCCTTCTCAAAAATTTCTGCAGTTCCATTACCTTGGTGGACGTCGAGATCAACAATCAGTACTTTTTCTACTAATTTTTTACTGAGCAATTGTCTCGCACCAATTGCCTGATCATTTAATAAACAAAAAGCTTCTCCACGATCTGTATAAGCGTGATGTGTGCCACCAGCGATATTCATAGCGATACCATTTTGTAAGGCATATTCAGATGCTTTTAACGTACCATCAGCAATAATAATTTCACGATCTACAAGCTCTTGAGATAAAGGAAAACCAATCTTTCGAACGGCTTTTCGATCTAAGGATAAAGTAGTTAATGCTTCGTAATATTCTTTGGTATGTACCGCTAAAATTGGTGTAGAATCTGGAATTTCCGGCGTAAAGAAGTTCTCTTTATAACAAGTACCTTCATGCAATAATTGCTTTGGTAGTAGCTCGTACTTAATCATCGGAAATCGATGTCCTTCGGGTAGTGGATGTTTATAGATTGGATGATATGCTATTTTTAGCATTGGATCGATAAGAATGATAAGTTCGATAAAGAAAAAACGAATATACTATCTTTTTTGTAATCGCTGGATTTAAGCTTAAGCATCTGGAAAAATTTTAATGTAATACCATATCTTTATCAGGACAAACTACTCAATCAATGAAAAATGATCCATATTCCGCATTGCGATATAAAGAATTTAGTGTTTTTTTAGTTTTGCGTTTTTCTTTGGTCATGGCCTGGACCATGCAATTTATTGTTATAGAGTGGCAAGTATATAGTATTACAAAAGATCCTCTTTCTTTGGGTATTATAGGTCTTATGGAGGTGATTCCTGCTGTATCATTGGCTTTATTTGCCGGCCACATTGTAGATCAAAAAGAAAAAAGAAATTTACTTCGTATCTGTATTATAGGTTTTTTGTGTATTAGTTTGGGATTGTTTTTTCTTACTCACCCTGAAATTATAGACTCTATGCAACAATCCACTGTATTATTTGGAATATATGTGTTGGTTTTCTGTGGTGGGATTGTTAGGGCTTTTTTGGGTCCAACTATTTTTTCTTTTTTGGCATTATTAGTACCTAAAAAAATATATCCAAATGCTGCAACTTGGAGTAGTTCAACCTGGCAAGTTGGGGCAGTATTGGGTCCTGCACTAGCTGGTTTTATGATTAATCTAATTGGTGTAAATTGGTCTATGCTGGTTATTGTAGGTTGGGCCACTTTTGCTTTTATATGCTTGATGAGAATTCCTGTAAAACCAATAATGAACCCAAATATCGGAGAGCCAGTATTACAAAGTTTGAAAGAAGGAATTCGATTTGTTTTTAAGACGAAAGCTATATTAGGAGCACTTACATTAGATATGATTGCTGTTCTTTTTGGTGGTGCAGTAGCGTTATTACCTGTTTTTGCTCAGGATATTCTTAAGGTAGGTCCTCAGGGATTTGGAGTTTTAAGGGCAGCTCCAGCAGTAGGAGCATTTATTATTATGTTTACTACAGCGTATTTTCCAATTAATAAAAATGCAGGAAAGAAGTTGTTGCTAGCAGTTTTTGGATTTGGAATCTGTATTATAGTGTTTGGACTTTCTTCTGTTTTTTGGATATCAGTGGTTGCGCTCTTTTTTAGTGGTGTAACGGATGGCATATCAATGGTGATACGTCAAACTATATTGCAACTAAAAACACCAGACCATATGAGAGGAAGGGTCTCTTCAGTAAATTCAATATTTGTGGGTTCTTCTAATGAATTAGGAGCTTTTGAAAGTGGTATTACCGCTAAATATATGGGAACTGTAACTGCAGTTGTGTTTGGAGGTAGTATGACATTAATCACTGTGATTTTAACTTCTATACTCTCTCCAGCTTTTAGAAAATTGGATCTTAGAAAGGATTTGGAGCAAGACTAAGTTAAAGTACTGATATTATATTTTATCTATTAAAGCTAAATAACTCATAAGTCTTTTTATTAGGGTCAAAGAAGCCATAATGAAGTTTATTTTGGTGTAAAAAGATATTTACCGCTTTTATATCATCATTTAATCCATCTTCAAATTCGAAAAGTATATCGTAACTATTCTTTCCGATATCCCCTTTAATGTGATTAAAATTAGAATCAAACAAGCAATTAATATATGTAGATTTTGTGGTGGTGTAGGTGTTATAGTTATAAAAGGTAGGATTAAAACTTAACCAAATTCCATTATCAATGGTTCCACCAAAACCTAATCCACTACCAAAACCATTGATCCCGAAACCACTGTTGGTAATTATTTCTTTGGTTCCTCCTAGAACTACGTTGTATTCATCATCTACTTTATATACAGAAATACCAAGATTAGAAGAGGAGATTTTTCTAAGGTATTTTGATGTCTTTTCCATTTCGCGAACTCTGTTTTCGGAAAATGAAGGGAACATACCACCACCTTCTTGAATAATAGGAGAATTTTTAAATGTAATAGAATCTGCTTTGGTTACTTTATATTCTTTGATTATTTTTTCGGTTTCCAGATCTAATACTGTGAACTTCATTTTTTGATTGGAGCTTGCAATCTGAAAAAGTTTGTTGTCAAAAATATACGAGTTGCTTTTGGAATATCCTTCCTCTGTTTTAGAGGGTTTATCATATGATTTTACCTCAGCTGAAAATTTTTCTAAATCAATAAAACATAATTGAGTCTTTTTATGATCATAATCAAAACTAAAAATTAATTGATTATCCAGTTGATACAGTTTGTTTTCTTTTGAGGTTGTTTCAATAACATTTGGATTACTGCCTTCAATTTTTTCAATATCAATTATTGATCTTGATCTGTCTCCTGCAATAGAGAGTAATAAATAGTATGCTGTTATGGTATGATTTCTATTTTTTGGATTAGGATACTCCATGTCTTTTAAGGAGACTACATGTTTTGTGGGTTTGAAGTTATGATCAAAAGTATAAATATTAAGATCTGATGTTTTTCTTGTGATTGTAATTAGGTGAATCTTATTGTTATGAACAATACTCTCTACATACTTCTCCCCTTTAATTTTAAAGTCGAGAAGGGTGTTTTCTGAGATATTTGTATCGAAGTTAAAAGTTTGAACACCAAATTTAGTATTCTGACTATTGCTAAAAAAGATAGAATATCTATTACCTATAATATTATAGCCTAATATATATCGATACTTAGAAGGTATCGTTTTAGCATTAACTTTAGACACCTCTTGATAGTCTTGATCCACCAATTGTGCATAAAACTGTTTTCCTTCTTCAAATAATAGGACTAAATTTTTATTAAGCTGATTAGGTAGGGCGTAGCATTCTTTATTGGATCTTTTTTTGTCAAAAACCTCTCCTAATTCAAGTACTTTTTCTTGTGCAACTGATGAAAATACAACACACCATAAACCAATTAAAATAACAACTTTTCTCATCTTTTATCTTTTAATTAGTATCAATTAGTTGCAAGAAAGGGATAAATGTTACCCCTTTTTTAAACTTGTATATTCTTAGCTCTTTATTAGCTAATTACCGCTCCTGGTTTTACGCTTTCTTCATCAGGGTTTAGAAATACTAGTTTTCCATCAGGTGTCTCCGTCATAAGAATCATACCTTCACTTTCTACACCTCTTAGTTTTCTTGGTGCAAGGTTAACTAGAACGGTCACTTTTTTTCCGATGAGATCTTGGGGTTTAAAGTGTTCTGCAATCCCAGAAACGATTGTTCTTGTATTAATCCCTGTATCTACTTTGAGCACCAATAACTTCTTAGCTTTTGGCATTTTTTCAGCTTCTACAATCGTCCCAACACGTAAGTCCATTTTGGTAAAATCTTCGAAAGTAGCTGTGTCTTTTTGTGGCTCTACAATTTTATTTTCTGCTTCGTTAGCTTTTTTGGTAGCTTCTAGTTTATCCAGTTGCTTTTGGATATCGGCATCATCTATTTTAGAAAATAACAATTCTCCTTTTTCGATTTTATGACCGGCAACCAATAAAACTTCTTTATCAGTTATTTCATTCCACTGAACTTCTAAATCACTAGATGTTAGTGCGAGCATATTTTTTAGTTTTTGCGAAGTAAATGGCAAAAACGGTTCAGATAAAGTTGCCAAAGCAGATGCGATTTGTAATCCAACATACATAATTGTTTTTACACGTTCGGGATCTGTTTTGATAAGTTTCCATGGCTCTTCGTCTGCAAGATATTTATTTCCTAATCTGGAAACATTTAATAACTCCTGACTTGCTTCTCTAAATCGATATCTTTCTATAGAACTACCTATAACATTAGGATAAGCTCTAAGCGCTGTTAAGGTTTGTAAATCCACTTCCGAAAATTCATTGGGAGTTGGTACAATGCCTTCATAATATTTATTAGTAAGCACCACAATACGATTTACAAAGTTTCCGAAATTATTTACTAATTCATTGTTGTTTTTATCCTGAAAATCTTTCCAAGTAAAATCATTATCCTTAGTTTCTGGAGCGTTTGCGGTAAGTACGTAGCGTAATACGTCCTGTTTTCCTGGGAAATCCTCTAAATATTCATGAAGCCAAACTGCCCAGTTTTTGGAAGTAGATAGCTTATTTCCTTCTAAATTCAGGAATTCATTAGCAGGAACATTTTCGGGTAAGATATAGCTACCTTCCGCTTTAAGCATACTAGGAAAAATAATACAATGGAATACGATATTATCTTTACCAATAAAATGGACAAGCTTTGTGTTTTTGTCTTTCCAATAAGGTTCCCAATCTTTACCTTCTCTTTCAGCCCATTCTTTGGTAGAAGAAATGTAACCAATAGGTGCATCAAACCACACATATAGTACTTTTCCTTCTGCACCTTCTACCGGAACTGGAATACCCCAATCTAAATCACGAGTTACAGCTCTTGGTCGTAAGCCATCATCTACCCAAGATTTTATCTGACCATATACATTTGTTTTCCAGTCTTTCTTATGACCAACTAAAACCCATTCTTTTAGGAAGTCTTCATATTGATCCAATGGTAAAAACCAGTGTTTGGTTTGTTTTAGTGTTGGTTTTGCTCCAGATATGGTTGACTTTGGGTTAATAAGATCGGTAGCATTGAGAGAGCTTCCACAGTTTTCACATTGATCTCCATAGGCTTCTTCATGTCCACATTTGGGACAAGTACCAATTACAAAACGATCGGCTAAAAATTGATCAGCTTCTGGATCATATAATTGTTCTGAAGTCTCTTCGATAAATTTACCATCATCATATAATTTCTTAAAAAACTCTGAAGCTGTTTCGTGATGAATAGGAGCAGAGGTACGGGAGTAATTGTCGAAAGTAATACCAAAATCTTCGAAAGACTTTTTGATGATTGCATGATATTTATCTATAATGACTTGTGGGGAAACTCCTTCTTTTTTAGCTCGCATTGGTATAGCAGCACCGTGTTCATCGCTACCACAAATAAAGGCTACGTCGTTTCCAGTGATTCTAAGATATCTTGAGTAAATATCTGCTGGAACGTAAACTCCTGCAAGGTGACCGATATGAATAGGTCCATTTGTATATGGTAATGCGGATGTAATTGTGTATCTCTTTGATGTGCTCATAATGCTTGTAAAAATGAGGGACAAAGGTAATAAACACCTAGATAAAATAAGAAACCTTTATATAAATAATATGGTTGTTTTATGAATAGCGAATTCTTAGATATTATGTGTGTTTTTTCATTTAAACCAAGAGTATTAGAAATAAAAAATCAGCATCTAAAAGATATAGATGCTGATTTCAAGTGTTTTGATGATCGTCTTTATAGAATAAGGACAGGTTTGCTATAGCTTTTTTTACCTTTTGTGATTCTATAAGCATAAAAACCTTCGGATAGTGTGGTTTTTGCAGCCTGTTTTACATTTATGACGTGTTCTCCTTCTAAAAGAATTTCATTTTTTAGATTTGCAATCTTTTGTCCAGAAGAACTATATAAGTCCACATTAGTATGACCAGCTTCGGCATTTGTAATGTGTATATATGATTGATTATCGGTGTAGGTAACAGTATGATTAAAGTTGTCGAACGTTGGAATCTCATCACCATCGTTACCATCTGTTCCTAAACTATTACAACTAAACCCTAAATCAAGATTGTTAAATTGTTGACCAAGTAACACTTCATTTACCAAATTACTATCCACACATAGCCATTCTTTCATTAGGGAAGCATATACTTGTCTAAAGTCATTGGTGTTATACAGGTTTCCATTCTGATTTAAATTAGATAAGTCTGGATGTTCTCCAATAAAACCGTTACCTTCTAAACCAGTTCCGAAAAGCATCATAGGTGCAGCAGTACCGTGGTCAGTTCCTCTAGATCCATTTTCTTTAACTCTTCTCCCAAATTCGGATATTGTCATAGAAAGTACTTTATCATCCCATCCGGCATCTGCAAGATCTTTATAGAAATAGTCCATGGTTTCTGATAACTGAGTAATCAACTCTTCTTGTCTGTTTAATTGATCGTTATGAGTATCGAAACCACCAAGAGTTACAAAATATACTTTAGTTCCCAAATCACCTTTAATAAGTCTCGAAACGACACTTAATTGCTGAGAAAGACGATTGTCTGGATAATTTCCAAAATCAGATGTTCTTTCATAAGCTTCATTAATAACACCAGCATAGGTAAATGTTGTATTAGCAACACCTTTTAGGTACCCAACTTTTTCACCATGTGTACAATCGGGTAAATTATTAAGATCATACAATGAACCATTTTGTGCTATTTCAAATAGTTTTTTAGGATCAGCAACAGAAAATGCAAAATTATTTTGAGACCCATTAAAAATAAGGTTACCACTACTTCCAATTTGAATAGCTGCGGGTTTTTCTGGCGGATTAAGTAAGTAATCGGGATAAATATTTTCAAAATATCTCGCCATCCATCCAGAAGTTTCCTGATCAGTTACATCTGATGTTGCCCAAATATCTGATCCTGTAAAATGAGACAAAGCACTTTGTTCATATCCAACGCCATGAACTATTTTCATCTGCCCATTACCCCAGAGTTGTTCGAATTTATTGGCATAATTTGGCATACCATATTCATCAGTAAGATTAAAGAGTTGATTTTCTCTAATTCTAATATTAGGTCTTGCGTTAGCGTAGGTATCATATTGATTTAAAGGAATAACGGTGTTTAAACCATCATTTCCACCTTTAAGTCTTACAATAACAAGAACTCTATCTGTTTCGGAATCATTAAGAGCGGCAGACAGAGGTGAGGGTTTAGATACTGATAAGGCAGTATTGGCAAATGCAACAGTTCCTCCACCTACAATCCCTAAGGCTTGTAAAAATGAACGACGATTCCATTTTTTATGTTCTTTAGTATTACAACTCCCTGATTGAGGTGTAAAGTTTGTATAGTGAGTATCGCACATGATGTTTTTTATTTAAGTTGGAATTCTGGAATTTTTATTAGAAACTGTAAAAGATTGTATACTTGCTTAGGAGCAGTATCCCAATCTAGATCCCAAGTGCCATCTTCAAAATAATTTTCTGGAACTTGGTCTTTAAAAATTTCTAATCCTTGAGCGTATTCTGTATCACTAATAAGTTCTTTAGATAAAAAATTATCCATGATTGATTTAGAGACAAACTCGACATCATTAGAGTTTCCTCCTAGAATACTTTTACCAATTGTTCTAAACTGCTCTTCATTATGTCTCCAAGCTCTCCAAACATACCATCCAAGTCTATCCCATCTTAGGGTTATTGTACTAGAATCAATCCAATCTTTATCACCTTGCCAGCCTGCTACATCAACAGGCTTTAGTAGTTCTTGACCTAGCTCCTGGCAACCTCCACGTATTTTATTATTAAATTCAAAATCAGCAGGTAATTCGAACCCTAGATCTTTAAAAAAGTTAATCTGAACATCTACAGGACTTTTGATATGAACTCCATATGATTTTTCGTCAAAGAAATGTTCACTTTTAAAAAGTTGTCTTAGTACAGGAGCAATTTCAAAATTGTTATCTAAAAATGTTTGTGCAAGTTGATTCACAATACTTGTGTTTACAACTGGACTTACAAAGTAACGATAGAATTTACCACATATGAATTGTGCTATTTGCTGAGGTCTTTGTTCAAAAAGAATATTAATGACATCATTATAGTCCCAATTTCCAACTTGACCGAATATCGTTTTATCTTCATCATCAAATTTATTGGCGTCGAATGTTATTGGACCCCATCGTTGTTCTCTTTTATTCCAACCAGTAAGAGCTCTGGAAGTTTCAACAATATCGTTTTGCGTGTACCCATTATCTACACCTAATGTGAAGAGTTCATAGAGTTCTCTTCCATAGTTTTCGTTTGGTTTGTTCTTTGTGTTTTCATATCCATTAAGATAGATAAGCATTGCAGAAGAAAGTCCAATATCAGAAGTGAATTCTTTAAAATTTCCTATAGAGTGCAGTTGCAATAGGTTATAATATTGAAACAAATATGCAGGACTTTGATAATTAATATCTTCTGTTACAAAGTGATTGCTCCAAAATAAGGTAAGACGATCTCTAAGGTTATTCTGGAACATATCTGCTACCATTTGATTTTTCCAGTCTCTTCTATAACTGAATGGGTTATCTGGAGTGGCATCAAAATCATCTTTTACCCAATATCCCCATACAGGTGCTGGAGTAGGGTTTAAGTTCAAAGCTTCGTCAATGAGATTGTCAATTAAAGAAGCAGGAGTTTGGTTGAGGGCATCTTCTACCATTTGCGGAGTTGCTCCAAAACCAATTCTTCTAAATAAATGATTCACTTTTTGTCTATTCCAGGGATTAGAATTGTTGGGTGAATAGACATTTAATGAAGCAACATTACATGAAGTATTTGTTGTTGTCATAAATAGATTGAGTTAGTTAAGAATTTTGTTAGTTCGATTAAAGTGAGTGATTATTTGGAGTTGTTTTAAATTAAAATTTAAAACGCTAAAAACTACGTAATAACAGTAACTTTTTTATAGCTTATCTAGTATTCGTTTAAGTTGAGCTAGTATTTGTGAGGTTCAATAAAAAAAGGCACTTTTTGGGTAACCAAAAAGTGCCTTTTTTTATTGAATTTTAATTTGAACTCTCTATTAAGAGATCAATAATGATTTACTAAATTTTCCAGATCCTGTTTCGATTCTATATACATATTGTCCAGTACTAAGTCTGGTTTCTGAGGAAGCTTTAACATCAATCACATGCTCACCTTCTAGAAGCATTTCATTTCGTAATGTTGCTACTTTTTGACCAATAATATTGAACAATGTAATATCCACATGAGTGGTTTCGGGATTATTGATATTAATAAAGGTCTGGCCACCATCATAAGTTACAATGTGTGAAAGTGTTTCACCATCTCCAGGAATATTTGGGCTTACTCCACCGCAAGAGAATCCTAAATCCAGAGATTCGAATTCTGCTCCCAGTAATGCATCATTTACCGTAGTAGGGTCTATACACATCCATTCTTTCATAACGGTAGAGTATATTTGTCTAAAATCATTTGTACTTTCCGCATTGAAACCTACAGTAGGGCTATCAGGAAGTGTAGGGTGTTCTCCGATAAATCCATTTCCATTAAGACCTGTACCAAAAAACATCATTGGTGCTATAGTTCCATGATCCGTTCCTAATGAACCATTTTCTACTAATCTTCTTCCAAATTCAGAAATTGTCATGGTTAATACCTTGTCGTCCCATCCAGAAGCTTGAAGGTCTGCATAAAAAGCACTAATTCCTTCAGAAAAGGAGTTTAATAACTGTTGATGCCTCTGTATTTGGTTATTATGAGTATCAAAACCACCTAGAGTTACCATATAAACCTTGGTGCCTAAGTTTCCTTTAATCAAACGAGCAACAATTCTCATTTGTCTAGCGAAGTTGTCATCTTCTAGGTATCCTCCGAAATCTGTTGATCTATTAAACGCAGCAGAAATTGCTTCGGCGTATGTATATGTAACGTTTGTACTTTCTCTAATAAAATTTAAACGGTCTCCGTAAGTACATTCTGGTGAAGGATCAAGACTATACCCTTGATTTTCGATGTAAGCTTCTAATCGTCTTGGATCAGAAATTGCAAAAGAGAAGTCGTTTTCTGGTCCTCTAAAAATTAAGTTACCAATACTTCCAATTTGAATAGATGGAGGACTTTCTGGAGGATTAGTAATATAACTAGGATACAATTCCTGAAAATATCTACCCATAAAACCAGATCGCTCTTCTTCCACTAAATTTGTATTTGCCCAGATATCGGTACCTCTAAAATGCGATAAAGTTTGGTCTTCATAACCTACGCCATGTGCTACCTTCATCATTCCGTCTCCCCATAAATTCTCCAATTTATTCATTGGCTTGGGCATAGCATATTCATTTTCTTCTAAGTTGATGAATTCGCTAGGAGGTATTTTTATTAAAGGTCTTGCATTGGCATAAATATCATATTGATTTACTGGTATGATGGTATTATAACCATCATTTCCTCCTCCAAGTCTACATATAATTAAAATATTATCTGTTTCGGCCTGACTTAAAGCTACGGATAGAGGAGAAGGTCTGGAAACAGTAAGATTTGTATTTGCTAGCATCATGGATCCTCCTCCGACAAGTCCTAGAGCTTGTAAAAAAGATCTACGGTTCCATTTTTTGTGATCATCTGTATTACAAACGCCTTCTTTAACGTTCGTTTTTATATTGTTGGGGTGGTGTGTATCGCACATAGGTTAATTATTTAAGTTGGAATTCAGGCAATTCATCAATGTGACTTAGTAGCGCATAAAATTGATCAGGAACACCTGATAAATCTAATGTCCATAAAAAGGGAGCAACAGCATCAGGTTCGTAGTAATTTTCAGGATAAAATTCCTTGAATATTGCCAATGCTTCATCGAACAAAGTCTGATCTTCTAGACCTCTTGGTAAAAAGTAATCTAAAATTGCCTTAACTACAACCGTTACTTGTTCTCCTTGCAATGTGTTATTTACAAACCCATCTGCTAGTGTTCCTATCGGAAGACCATTTAGGAAATCACCAAATTGTGTCTGATTTTGGGCATAGAAAGTATTAATAATGTTTTGTACACCTTCCCATCTTCCAATTAAGTAATCTGGGCTAATCCAATCTTCATCTCCCTGCCAACCTTCTACATCAATTGGATTAAGAACTTCTTGTCCAATAGTAGTAGTTCTTCCTAGTAATGAATTTAGTGAAGCGAGTGAAGGAGGTGATTCAAAATTTAATTGATTAAAATGGGATACAAATAGATCAATTGGACTTTTTATAATAGCACCTATCGCTTCCTGATTAAAGAAGTGTTCACTTTTAAATAGCTGACGCAATACAGGAGCAATTTGGAAATTATTAGTAATAAACGTTTGAGCCATTTCTGCAACAATCGCTTCATTACAAGTAGGACTAACGAAATAAGTATATAGCTTACCACAGATAAAATTTGCAATAAGTGTTTCTCTTTGTACAAACAGATGCGCAATAACATCATCTGGACTTCCTAAGCCATAGTATCCAAAGTTTGCTGATTGACCAAAAATCGTTTTAGTGTCATTACTAAACTGACCAGGATTAAAGGTTATAGGTCCCCATGGGATATCATTGGTCTCCGTCCAACCAGTAATTGCTTTTGCAGTTTCTAAGATATCATTTTCATCATATCCGTTATCAACTCCTAGTGTAAACAATTCATATAATTCACGAGCATAATTTTCATTAGGTCGATCTCTGGTGTTTTCATCTCCATTTAAGTAGACTAACATAGCTGAAGAAATTCCTATGTCGTACACGAATTGTCGGAAATCACCAAGGGCATGAAATTGAAGAAGATTATAATATTGATATTGGTATGCAGGACTTCTATAGGTTTGATCCTCTGTTACAAAATGATTACTCCAAAAAAGAGTCAATCGATCTCTTAAACCATTTTGTAAGAAATCATAAATCATTTGTCGTTTACCTTCCTCTTGATAAAAATTTATATCATTGTCTTCATTCAGCATTTCTGCCGCTTCAAACTGATCACGATTCCAGAAACCCCATTCAGGAGCAGCTGTAGGAACAAGTGCTAAGGCTTCATCAATTAATGAATCCACTAATGCAGAAGGATCGTTTTGATTTAAAGCGTCAATTACTTGTGTTTTAGTAGCTCCAAAGGCGACCCTGCGGTACAAATGATTAATTTTACTTACATTCCAAGGGTTTTCTGCTGTAGGAATATAAGGGTCTAACGATGCTAAGTTACAAGAAGTATCAGAGATCATAGGCAATAGGTTTAATTAGTGTTAAGGGACGATTTTCACTGTAATATAATAGTTTAGAACGAAAACATTTGTTAATTAGTATGATAAAATGAAAATTTAAGAAATGTTGAAGCCAAATTTTGTAGGAAAAGGAGATAAAATAGCAATTGTTTCTACAGCCAGAAAGATCACTAAAAGAGAGATTAAAGAAGCGATTAATATTCTAAAAGAATGGGGTTTGATACCGGTTGTAGGAGCTACAATTGATGTAGAAGATAATCAATTTGCAGGAACGGATGAACAAAGGAAGAATGATTTTCAGAAGATGTTAGATGATCCGGAAATTAAGGCTATCTGGTGTGCTCGTGGAGGTTATGGAACAGTACGAATTATAGATTTACTTGATTTTACAAATTTTCGAAAACATCCTAAATGGATCATTGGATATTCGGATATTACGGTAATTCATTCACATGTTCACAATTTAGGAGTTTCTACAATACATGCTGCAATGCCAGTGGATATTTTTAAAAGTACGGAGCAGGCAAAACAATCTTTGTACAATGCACTGTTTGGAACCTACTTTAGTTATAAAATACCTTCGACACCTATTAATAAACTAGGAAATTCTCATGGACAATTGGTTGGAGGAAACTTATCTATGTTATATTCAATGTGTGGATCTACTTCTTCTTTGGATTGTACCAATAAAATACTGTGCATTGAAGATTTAGATGAATACTTATATCATATCGATAGAATGCTTCAGAATCTAAAGAGGAATGGATATTTTGATAAGTTATCTGGTTTAATTGTAGGTGGGATGACTAAGATGCACGATAACAATATTCCTTTTGGGAAAAATGTAGAGGAAATTATTTTGGATATTGTGTCAGCGTATGATTTTCCTGTAGTATTTAATTTTCCTATGGGTCATATAGCAGATAATAGAGCGTTGATTTTGGGAGCAGAAGTTTCTTTAGAAGTTTCAGAAGATGGGGTAATTTTAGAATATGTATAATTCATTGGAATGGCAGAACATAATAAACTAGGAAAAGAAGGAGAAAAATTAGCAAGTGAATTTTTAGAGAGGAAAGGGTATACTATTCTCGAAAAGAATTTTAGATATCAAAAGGCAGAAATCGATATCATTGCTAAGAAAGGCAATGTAATCATAGCGGTAGAAGTGAAAACAAGAAGTACTCCAGAGTTTGGGGATCCTCAGAATTTTGTAAAACCAAAACAAATACAATCATTGGTAAAAGCAATTGATCACTATGTTATAGAGAATGATATGGACGTAGAAATACGTTTTGATATTATTGCCATTATAAAAAATGCTTCAGGAACCCGAATTGAACATCTCGATGATGCATTTTATCATTTTTGATGAGAAATTATTAAATAAAAATAGATATTATATACGATGAACTTTCGCAAACTTGGAAATTCGAATATGGAGATCAGTGAAATCTCTTTTGGATGTATGTCTCTTCAGGAAAACTCATCAGATGAAATAAAGTTAATTCAAACGGCTTTCGATAAGGGGATCAACTATTTTGATACTGCTGATTTATATCAAAATGGGGAAAACGAGATGCTTTTGGGAAAAGCAGTAAAGAGTTTTCGTGATCAAATTATTATTGGAACTAAAGTAGGAAATCAAATTAAAGAAAATGGAGAAGGTTGGGATTGGAATCCAAGTAAAAGATATATCATTAAAGCAGTTGAAGATAGTTTAAAGAGGTTACAGGTCGATTATATAGATCTATATCAATTACATGGAGGTACGATCGACGATCCTATTGATGAAACCATTGATGCTTTTGAAACATTAATCAAACAGGGAAAAATAAGGTACTATGGAATTTCATCTATTAGACCGAATGTCATTAGGTCTTATGTGCAAAAGTCTAATATTACAAGTGTAATGATGCAGTATAGTCTTTTGGATAGAAGACCCGAAGAATGTTGTTTAGAGTTATTACAGGAAAATAATATCGGTGTTTTGGCAAGAGGCACTTTGGCCAAAGGATTATTGGCAGGGAAACCAATAAAAGAATATTTAGATCATTCAGTTATGGAAGTGGAACAAAATATTGAAAAATTAAAAGATGTATCCAAAGATAATCTATCCCTAAAAGAAGCTGCGATACAATTTGTGCTCAAAAATTCTGCTATAAGTTCATCTGTGATAGGTTTTAGAACAAAAAAGCAATTACTAGATTGTTTAGAAACATTAAAGTCACCTTCATTTTCTGATGTAACGTATAAGAAATTACTAAATACGATCTCAATGCATCGTTATAAGAATCATAGATAAAATTAGTTAAAACAATGGTTAAAGTAGTATGAGTGTACCCAAACGTACTACTTGATTTTAAAATTTGGTTAGTTTTGAAATAAACGAAAAATCTCCAACATGAATTCTTTCGGAATTATTGATTTGTTACTTTTCTTAGGAATTAGTCAAGGTGTTTTTCTAGCAATTACGCTCTCATTACTGCATAATAGAAATAAATCAGCTAACAGAATTTTATCATTGCTATTGCTTATTGCTTCTATTATGTTAATAGGAAGGATATTTTATCCAAAATTTTCTGGAGTTCTCTTCTTTAGAATAGCATGTTTTGTAGACACATTGATTTTTATTTTTGGTCCATTATTGTATGTCTACATTAGGAGATTAACTTTTTTAGAATCGCCAGTATATCGAATGTCGTTGTATCATTTTATTCCAGCATTTCTTCATCTTGCTTTTTTTGGTTGGACACTATTTTATTCTCAGGAAGAAGTATTAAAAATGATACAGAATGGAGATTTTGGAATGATTTATTTTATTGTCGAAACCCTAGGCTTAGTTAGTAATCTTATGTATACTATTTTGTCTTATGGTTTATTACAAATCTATAAGAAAGAGGAAAAAGCAAATCTTTCATATTCTCAAAAAGTCCAAAAATATATTGAGATGTTTTTGATAGGTATTTCTATTTTTATGATTTTATGGGTTATAAGTTATCTGAATAGTTTCTTTATTAGAAGAAGAGAATTGGCTTTTGTAAGTTATCATTTAATTTGGGTTTCGATACCTGTTTTTATTTATATAGTTGGTTTCTTTAGTTTAAAACAGCCAGAGGTTTTTAGAGTTCCTATACAGAAGAAAAAAAGAGAAATAAAGCAGCGATTGTCGGGAAAAGAGTTAGAGCAGCTCAAGAAATCTTTGGAGGAGTTAATGGTTGCTAAAAAAATATATCTTAATAATGAACTTACGTTAAAAGATCTTGCTCAGGAATTGGGTACTACTACCAATAATGTTTCTTGGTTGTTAAATAATATTCATCAATGTAGTTTTTACGACTATATCAACCAATATAGAGTTCAGGAATTTATTTCAAAAATTCAGAATGGAGAACATTTTAAACACACGATTTTGGCCTTATCACTAGATTCTGGTTTTAATTCTAAATCTACTTTTAATAAGGCATTTAAAATGGTTAAGAATGATACTCCAAGCAATTATATTAAAAGTTTAAAAACTAGCTAAAAGCGTTTCATAGTATACACTCGGTCGATTTGAGGAGATTTTTGATTCAATTTTGAAGTAAACCTTAAAATTAAATCAAATGAAACGAACAGTTAGTTATTTTTTTAGTCTTCGAAAATTAAGATATACTCTTATTACGTTATTGGCTCTTCTTACATTTTTATTGCTTTCTTCATGTATATCAGGAGAAGTGCCAAATATTAGTACTTCCGTAGAGACAGTAGTAGAAGGTTCCTTTTACGATGGGTTGGCGATTGATCGAAAAGGGAATTTATACGGGTCTGATTTTGTTGGAAATACCGTTTATAAAATGAATCCGGATAGAGAAGTTACCGTATTTGTAGATGGATTAGTTTCTCCTAACGGTATTGGAATTAACAAAAAGAATGAAGTATACGTTTGCGATCATTTTGGAAATACTATTTATCAATATTCTGAAGATGGAGTCCAATTAGATAGTATTCCTGCAATTTCTCCAGCAGGAATCAAAAGAATACCAGGAACAAATGATATGTTATTTGTTGAATATAATACGAATACTATCAATATTTTATCAGAAGATAATATAGTAACCAAACTATATGAAGGAACACCGATAAATGGACCTGCAGGAATAGCATTCGATAAAAGAGGAGATGCATATATAGGAAATTTTAATGATAGAAAGATCTATAAGTATAAAGATGGTGATCTTACTTTTATTGCCGAGTTACCTGCAACGGCTGCGAATGCAAATTTCCTTGGATTTTTAACATATGCACGAGGTTTTCTTTTTGCTACACAACTTGGAGAACACAAAATCTATAAAATTAATCCTAATAAAGAGAACGAATTTGAGGTGTTTGCTGGAAGTATTTTAGGAAATAACGATGGTGATATTTCTGAGGCTACGTTTAATTTTCCAAACGGAATTTTGGCTAGTAGAAATCAGAAGACTTTATATGTTTCTGATGCAGGAACAAGTAATCTTCGAATTATAGAAAGTAGTATTGAATATTAATCTTAAATCAAATAATTATGTTAAAGTCAATTTTAAAATTAGATGGGGTAAAACAAATGAATAAAGAACAAAAAAGAAGCGTAAAAGCAGGTTTTGGCTCACAGATTTGTGTAGAAGGTAGTGCTTGTAGTTTCGGAAGTTTTGGACCAGTACCTTTTTTACCTTGTATGCTTGGGGTTGAAGATGAGGAGCTTCAATGTGTAAATGGAGTATGGACAAGAGTGTAGTTTTTTATTCAAAAGGATCTTTCATGAAAATTTTTTTGGCATATGAAAGATGAGAAAAAGGTATTTTTAAAATATTAATGAAATAAGGGAATTTTCCTCTTTTTTATTTTGTACCTTATACCAGAATTCAAATAATCTTAAAACAAATTATTATGTTAAAATCAATTTTAGCTCAACAGGGAGTAGAACAATTAAACAAACAACAACAACAAACAGTAAATGGAGGAAGCGGTAATTTGAATGATTTTTGTCACTCAGATCAAGAGTGCTGTTATCCACTAATCTGTGCAGGATGTTTATGTAGACCTGTAGGAGGACCAGTATAGAAAAAAGGCTAATTCAAATATTTTAAAGTCCAGAATATGAAAATATTCTGGACTTTAAATTATAAAGATGTTTTCCAAGCGGTAAAAGACCAAAGCCCATTCTCAAAGAAATTTATAGACATTTTCTCTCTTTCTTTATCGAAGCTAAACCTAACAACAATATCTTCAAATGGGAAAAAGAAAGTATCAGAAGCTGAAGGATTAACCGTTAATTTCATACCATCTGAAAATATTATTTTAATTCCTTTACCATCTTTTTCAACCATAACTTTGCCAATAAATCCATTTTGATAGTTGCCTGTATAATTATCTAAAACAGTATCATCTAAAGGTATTTCTATTGGTTTAGACGATATATGTTTTTTGTCTTTAGCCTGAATTGATTTTAGATTGCTGAAACTGTAGGAGACATTACCCCTTGATAGAAGATCATAAATGTTTGTTTTAATTATTGTATCTGGATCATGTTTTGAAAAAAACCAAATCTCTCTGGTAGTGAGATTTTGAATATTCGAATACATGGTGGCTCCATTTTTTTGAGCGGTTTCTTTGCATATTAAGGTCATAGTGGATAAACTAGCTCCAAGTTCGGATAACTTCGAAGTAGCAATAGGATATCTCCAACAAGAAGTACTTTTTTCTTTGCTACAAACATCAAAATTTGTTGATACTAAATGGTTACCATTCGTAACTAATTTGATACCAGACGCACTTATGATTGCGAAATGTCCTTGTTTATCTGCTACATGCATTTGGGCACTTGTAAATCCGTTTTGAAACCAATAGGTGTCAAAGAATTCAATTACTTGTGTTACAGTGCTAAAATTTCCTAAAATGAAAGGTAATATGGCATTGTCACCCTTTGGAAATACTTTTTTAGAAGTAGGATCGAAATTTTCGACATTTGGTATAGCATTAAAGTCAAAAGTTAGACCAGCTTCATTCATTCCTCCTTGCATTTGTCCTCCTTGACCGTATTTTGGGGATAGATAAGATAATGTATAATATCCATATTTTTCATCCTTAGATTTTGGATATACATTTATAAAATTAGCAATTCCAAAAGGACCATCCTCATTATTTGCATTCCATACATGTCCATTTCTTGCTATTGCGCTTACTATTGTACATGGTATAGCTGAAATAGGAACGCCAAATAAAATAGTAAAGAATACTATTGTTTTTAAAATTGATATTGTTTGATTTTTCATGCTCCTAAGATTTTTCGGTTATAAATATTTTAGCAATTGCGTATACGTTTTCAAATAGATCTGCAGATGTTCCATTTTTATTGGCTAGCATTGATATAGATAGGTTATGCTCTGGAAATAGCATTAGTAATGAAATAGATCCATTAGCAATACCGCCATGATGCCATATATTAATTTTTGTACCATTTTCGAATATGTCTTTGGTGTCATTTCTCCATCCAATAGCATAATTTTGTTCATTGATTTCTGAATTGTTTAGTAGTACTGGTGTAGTAAGCAATTCTCTGGTTTTTAGGTCAAAAAGACGATGATTTATAAAAGCGTTTCCTAACTTAACCAAAGCTGTAGGAGATGCTAAGTATCCTCCACCAGCCCATTTATTGCTGTTGTTTACCGGATACACTTCTTTATACTGTTGGTCTTGTACCTCGTAAAATTTTGCCGCATTTTTTATGGTTTCAGAAGTTTCTTCTTCAATATATTTTACTTGTAAAGGATCAAAAACAGATTCTTTCATAAATTTCGGGAATGCTTTTCCAGTAGCTCCTTCTAGCATAGCACTTACTAATGTATAATTATAGCTGCTGTAACTAAACTGTTCGCCAGGATCAAATAATAATGGATCATCACTAAATAATTCAAGACCTTGTTCCACACTAGAAAACGAGTCGTTGTTATAATATTCCCAAACTGGAAAGCAAAAGCAAACTCCGTAGTTTCGTATTCCTGATGTATGAGACGCAAGCTGTTTTAGTGTCAGTTCTCCAAGATGATTTTTTATATAAGGAACTAGTTGTTTTACCTTTTGATTCAAGCGAAGTTTATTTTCTTGAAGAAGAACTCCAATTCCTAAGGAAGTTACAGCTTTAGATGTACTTCCGATTCTGAATTTAGTATTTGGGTCAACCAATGTTTTGTTTTCAATATCTTGATATCCCATTGCGTTAGACCAAATTACCTTGTTATTCTGACCCACAGCAATCGATACAGCTGGTGCATTTAATCTTTTATAGATAATTTTTAAAATACTATCAGCTTTTTGTTGCGTAAGATTTTGATATGTATGTATTGGGTTTAATTCACTTTTGTCTGGAGAATTATTCCACCCAGATGCATACGTAAAAATAGGCTCGAAAAAGAAGTAACTTAATAGTAATAAGATTATAATCGTTATAAATATGATCGCTTTTTTCATGATAGTTTCTGATTAAAATTGAGATAGGTTTTCTAGTCATTAAGAGCTGTTCTTAATGAGTAGGAAGAATTCTTAAGAATTAAGAATGTTATTCTAGATGAGTTTCTTGTTGTTTGGCTTTTATCATTTCGGAAATTCTATACAACAGAATAATTTCCAAGATAATAGTTGGAGTGAGTAGGAAATATCCAAGAACCCCTAATAATACTGTTGCCATACATCCGTAAGCAATGATTTCGAAGATTCCTGTAGTTTTGGCTAGCATTCCTAAAGCATTTTGTAATCTAATTACAGAAATACCAAATAGAACACCGATAATACCAATGGATACACTATGAGCACCTACGATATACATAGTGTCAAATTCTCCAAGATATATGGATATGATATCATAACTATAGAAAATGATTGTCATAATTGTTAAGATAAAAGCTATAATTCTTAACAGATAGTTTTTGAAAATTTTGCCAGATAATATAAATCCCCGCATAAACAAGATAAATGAAGCTAGCACTGTTAATTTAAGAATACTATAGATTGCATTAGATACAATCATTGAATTATCAAAGTATCTTGCATAGTCAAAAGCAAACTCAACGAAGCCTAATATAAAATAGATGATTCCACTAATCCATGAGATGGTAAGCTGTCTATTTAAGAAAGAGGCTTCTTTACTATCGTCAATGTCTAATAGAAATAGTTTTTTAAATTCTTTGGTTACCTGAGAATCTCTTGTTTGGATGTCTTCTAGGTCATAATCCAAAGCGGACAATATGGTTTTAATAGTGTAACTTCTTGGTGTTACCTCTCCTGCTTCTATGCGTTGAATGGTTCGAACACTAATGTTACATTGTTCTACGAGTTCTTCTTGAGTTAACCCTTTTGATTTTCGTAATTCGGATATTTTTATTCCTAATGCTGGCTGTTTCATGATTTTTAAGTTTTTAGATTCTGTAGAAGTAGTATTCCCTGCAGTAGAATGACTAGAACTTGTTTTCATTTGATACAGCAATATTAGGTGTATGAGATAGTATCTCAAATTTTTACGCTTGACTTTGACCCGACATTAACCTGACATTTCAGTTATAATGCAGTGTTCGAAGATTTTGCTAGGTTTATTTAATTTTGAAATATAGGAATTATTTCGAAGTATTTTGATCTATCCTAATAAGATATTTATACATGATAGCGTAAAAATTTGTATAAAATAACAAAGGAATATTTGAGACTTTGGGGGGAAGTTTGTTTTAGGGGTTTTAATTAAGCACACATCTTTAATTCATATAGATAATTTTTAACCTCTATAAACATTGCTTGTTTGCTGTAAAAACTATCAATTCCTTTTGAAGAATGATAACCGAAGGCGTAATTCATAGAAAACTCCTCTATGTCTATTAATTCTGGATGATTCTTATAATTTTCTATTTCTTCGGAAAACTGTTGTTTTAAACTTTTAAAATTTATAACATATAATTTAGTAGTATCTAAGTCTTCTATAAGTTGGTAAACATTTTTGCTGATTTTTTTTGCTGACTTCCACGATCCTTCTAAAAAACTAAATTCTTCTCTTTTCATAATCTTTCAAGTTGGTTAAATTATTATAAGACTAAATTAGAAATTAAAAGAGTATTGTTTCGTTCGTTAAAGACAAGATACAACAAAAGTGTCGATGAAACGACATTTTTTATCGATAAAATGAATTATATGAAGCTAAATGTTATTTTTTACGTTTATGAGTCTTCTTTATCTTTTAAAATGTATTGAAGTGGTTGTAGTACTTTTAATGCCTTGTCTATAGAATTAATATGATCGAAGGTTAGTAGTAATCGTAGTCCATTTCTTGTGTTTTTTTCTTTCATCTTACACTTAGTAGGATTTTTTTGTACAAATTGAAGTACTTGGCTAAATGCAGGACTTTGATAGAAACTAGATTGTTGATCACTAATAAAATATCCAATCAATTTATTTTGTTTCATAATCACTTTCTCAATTCCGATACTTGTAGCAATCCACTTAATACGTACCGAATTCAAAAGATCAGTGGCTTGATCTGGTAATTCTCCAAAACGATCTATAAGTCGTTTTTCATAAGCTTGTAGTCCTTCTTCATCTTTGATCTCATTAAGCTCTTTATATAAGTTAAGACGTTCTGTAATATTATTAATATAACTATCAGGAAACAACAATTCGAAGTCTGTATCGATTTGGGTATCTTTTAGATAGACTTTTTCTTTGGAGGTGTCCTCATATAATTCTGCGAACTCATTTTCTTTGAGCTCCTCGATAGCCTCATTTAATATTTTTTGATAGGTGTCAAATCCAATTTCATTAATAAAACCACTTTGTTCTCCACCTAATAAATCTCCTGCGCCTCTTATTTCTAAATCTTTCATTGCAATATTAAATCCGCTACCTAACTCGGAGAATTGTTCTAATGCAGTAATTCTTTTTCTTGCATCATCGGTCATTGCAGAATACGGAGGAGTAATAAAGTAACAAAAGGCTTTCTTATTACTTCTACCTACACGACCACGCATTTGATGTAAATCAGAAAGCCCAAAATTATTGGCGTTATTGATAAAAATAGTATTGGCATTAGGTACATCCAATCCACTTTCTACAATAGTAGTAGAAATTAATACGTCGAATTCTCCATTCATAAAAGAAAGCATGAGACTTTCTAGTTTTTTACCATCCATTTGTCCGTGTCCAACAGCCACCTTAGCATCAGGTACTAAACGTTGTACCATTCCGGCTACTTCTTTAATATTTTCTATTCTATTATGAATAAAATATACTTGTCCTCCTCGTTGTATTTCATAACTAACGGCATCTCTGATGCTTTCTTCATTAAACCGAATAACATTGGTCTCTATTGGGTAACGATTTGGTGGAGGAGTAGTAATGGTCGAAAGATCTCTCGCCGCCATTAAACTAAATTGCAATGTTCTTGGAATAGGAGTTGCCGTTAAGGTTAATGTATCTACATTTTCTTTAATAGTTTTTAGTTTATCCTTTACCGATACACCAAACTTTTGTTCTTCATCGATAACTAACAATCCAAGATCTTTAAATTTTACATTTTTATTTACTAGTTGATGCGTTCCAATAATGATATCTACTTTACCATTGGCTAGGTCTTCTAGGGTTTCTCGTTTTTGTTTAGCAGTTCTAAAACGATTCACATAATCGACAACAACTGGAAAATCTTTAAGTCGTTCTCTAAAGGTTTTTGCATGCTGAAAAGCAAGGATGGTTGTGGGTACAAGTACCGCAACTTGTTTTCCATTATCTACTGCTTTAAAAGCAGCTCTTATCGCCACTTCTGTTTTACCAAAACCAACATCGCCACATATCAGACGATCCATAGGTCTTTCGCTTTCCATATCAGCTTTTACTGCTTCTGTTGCGGTGCTTTGATCTGGAGTATCCTCATAGATAAAGGAAGCTTCTAATTCATGTTGCAAATAACTATCAGGGGCATACTGAAATCCTTTTTGTAGTTTTCTTTTTGCATATAATTGAATTAAATTAAATGCTATATGTTTTACTCTGGCTTTTGTTTTTTGTTTTAGCGTTTTCCAAGCTTTAGAACCTAATTTGTAGATCTGTGGAGCTTTGCCGTCTTTACCATTAAATTTCGAAATTTTATGAAGGGAATGGATACTAAGATATAGGACATCACGCTCTCCATAAATGAGTTTGATGGCTTCTTGTTTTTTACCTTCAACGTCTATTTTTTGTAAACCACCAAATTTTCCAATTCCATGATCAATATGGGTTACATAATCTCCAACTTCGAGATTGGTAAGTTCTTTTAGCGTAATCGCTTGCTTTTTGGCGTACCCACTTTTAAGATTGAATTTGTGATAACGCTCAAAAATTTGATGATCTGTATAACAAATAATTTTTTGATCATGGTCTATAAAACCTTGATATGCAGAAAATACTACAGTTTCATATTGTTTAACGTCTAAATCAGCATCATCAAAAATATCATGGAAACGTTTTGCCTGTTGTTCGCTAACACAAAAGATATAGTTTTTATAACCCGCTTCATGATTTTCATTCAGGTTTTCAATTAATAAATTGAATTGCTTATTAAATGAGGGCTGAGGTTTTGTATTGTATTTTATAGCATAATCAGCTTTGGTAAAAGGTCGATTGCCAATTTCTACTAATGTAAAATCTAAAAGTTGTTTTTTGATAATTTCAGAAGAAGTAAATAGTTCTTCTGGAGTTGCATGTTTGATATCTTCTGATAATGTTTTAAAGGCCTCTTTAGCTTTTTCATAATTTTTGTCAATTCTTGAAGATAGTAGATCAATATCTTTGACAAAGATTACTGTTTTAGAAGCTATATATTTTAAGAAACTTTCACGAGTTTCTTGTATGGCTTTATTCTCTACATTGGGAATAATAGTGATTTTCTTAATTTGATCGGTAGACAATTGTGTTTCTACATCAAAAGTTCTAATACTATCTACTTCATCACCAAAAAATTCTATACGATAAGGTTCATCATTACTAAATGAAAAAACATCTACAATTCCACCACGAACCGAAAACTCTCCGGGTTCTGTTACAAAATCGACTCTTTGGAATTGATATTCGAATAACACTTCATTTACAAAATCCAATGACAATGTATCGCCAATCGAAATTTTTAGCGTGTTCTTTTCTAGTTCTTTTCTGGTTACTACTTTTTCGAATAAAGCATCTGGGTATGTAACAATTAGAGCAGGTTTTTTTCTGGAGTTAATTCTATTTAATACTTCGGCTCTAAGCAACACATTCGCATTATCAGTTTCTTCGATCTGATAAGGACGTCGATAACTTCCGGGATAAAAAAGTACATTTTTATCTCCCAACAATTGTTCTAAATCATTAAGGTAGTAGGCAGCTTCTTCTTTATCATTAAAAATGCATAAGAAAGGTTTTTCACTTTTGTGAAAAGCATCTTCTATGGTAAAGGATAATGATGACCCAACAAGACCTTGAATGTGTGTTTTACTTTCAGACTGGGCAATAGCAGTTCCCAGTTTCTGCAATTGCGGAGACTGTGCAAAAGTTTGCGAGATAGCTGTTTTACTCACGTAGCAAATATTTTAAAGCAAATATAATAGCTACATAGTTGTATCCAAAAAATATAGCTGATTTATAAGGAAAACTGAGATAACAATTTTTCAAAATCCTTTTCAGAATTATATACATTACAAGATACTCGTATGGCATTTCCTCTGTAGGAAACAAAAATTTGTTCTTTTTTTAGATTAGCTTTTATCTTTTCTAAACTCAAATGCTCCGGAAGATATATGCCAAATAAGTGATGTGCTCTATAGTGATCTTCTTCTATAAAACAATCTAGGGCTTTAAGTTTATCAATAGTTGCTTTAGAAATGTTTTTAGTGTACTCCTGAATATTTTTAGGTTGCCATTCGATCAGTTGTTCGATGGCTTTCGTAAGCATTGGAGTTAATATAAAATTGCTAGATTCTCCAACGGAATATCTGGCTGCTTTTTCTTTATACCGATCTTGATAATTAGTCAGTCCAGAAAAATCTTCACTATTATGTCTGTTCATCCAATTGTGCTCTATAGGCGTTCCATTGCTAAAAGCATCACTGTAATATGCCATTCCAATGGAATAAGGACCTAATAACCATTTGTATCCTCCACAAATTAGGGCATCCGGTTGTATCTCTTCTACAGAAAATGGCAATGCACCAATACTTTGCGTTCCATCAATGACCATCATAGCATTTACAGCTATTGTCTTTTCTCTAATCGCTTGGAGATCAAACAAAGTGCCATCTGCCCAATGCACATGTGGTAAAGCAATTACAGCTGTGTTTTTCGAAATAGCATCTAAAATAGATTGATTCCATTTTTTACCACGATTGTTAAATTCTTTAGGAGGATATACAATTTTTATAAGTGCATTATTCTTTTTAGCTACTTCTTGCCAGATATAAACATTACTAGGAAACTGTTCATCTACCAAAATGATTTCATCTCCTTTTTGTAGTGGAACATTATTCGCAGCATTCGCGATTCCGTAGGATACAGAAGGTATGATTGCGGTATTATGATGGTCTGGTGCATTGATTAACGATGCGAAACGTTTTTTTAAAACTTCTCTTTGGCTAAAAAAATCTTCAGGTAAAATTTCATAAGGTTGTGCTTTTCTTTGCACAGCAGAAATACCAATATCTGTTACCGATTTTAATTGTGGAGACATATACGCTCCGTTGAGATAAGTTATTTCTTCAGAAAGATCAAAAAGATGTTGTTGGTTTTGCATGGTTTATGATAGAAGTTATGTCTTATAGAAAGTAAAGTAAAGGTTTAAATTGATTAAGACTTTTATGCTAAGAATACTTTAACTTTTGCTAGGGTCATTTTTTTAAAATTAAGCTTAGCTTGCGAATCAAATATCAAATTTTTATGTCAAGAATAACAGTTCTAAGTTTTCTTTTATTTGCGAATTTGCTCTTTTCTCAAAAGGTAATACAGGGAAAAGTTGTTGATTTTAATACCAATGAACCACTGGCTTTTGCAACCATAATTCTTGCTGATGATACTACTAAAGGTACCATTGCAGATATTAATGGTGATTTCTTTTTTAGCGTTAGTGATCAGCTTACAAAATTAAAATGTAGTTTTATTGGTTATCAAGAAAAAATCATAAGTATAACCGATACTGAGTTTGTGAAAATTGAATTGGTTCCCAAAGAAAATCAATTAGATCAAGTTGTTATTTCTTCGTCAGAAAATCCAGCAAATAGGATCATTCGAAAAGTAATTGAAAACAAAAAGATCAACGATCCTGAAAAATTGCGATCATTTACATACAAATCTTATAATAAAATTGTTGCTGATCTAGCTTCAAAAGCCCATAAAGATTCTGTGCTTTTGTTAAAAAGTTTAAAGGGTGGTCATGTAGCACTTATGGAAAGCGTAACAGAAAGAAAGTTTTTAAAGCCTAATTTTAGTAATGAAAAAATTATTGGAACAAGAGTTTCAGGTTTTAAAAATCCCCAATTTGCATCTTTAGCAACAGATATACAACCATTTTCTTTTTATGGAAACACTATC
Source organism: uncultured Aquimarina sp. (assembly GCF_947492965.1). GTDB lineage: Bacteria > Bacteroidota > Bacteroidia > Flavobacteriales > Flavobacteriaceae > Aquimarina. The sequence continues at coordinate 219,887 of NZ_CANLOZ010000001.1, forward strand.
TCACTTTTTGAGATTAATTATTTAAATCCAATAGCATCAGGAAGTTTAAAAAAATATAAGTTTTTTCTAGAAAAAAGCATTCTTAATAAGAAGGATACAACGCATATTATTTCTTTTGAACCGAAACCCAATAAAAACTTTCAAGGTCTAAAGGGTGTTATTTACATTAATACAAACAAGTATGCAATTCAAAATATCATAGCATCACCCTATGAAAAAGGAAAGATTGATCTGAAAATCCAACAAAAGTATCAATTGCTTAATGATTCTGTTTGGTTTCCAGAGCAATTAAACTATAAATTATATCTGCCTGATTACCCAGATAAAAAGAATAATTTAGTTATGGATGGTAAAAGTTATATCTATGATATTTCCCTTTATAAACGTTTACAAAAAAAGGAGTTTCCATTAGAAGTTGTTTCTATAACTAGTGATGCTACCAAAAAAGATAGTGTTTTTTGGGATTCAAATCGAAATAAGGCACTAAACAAAAGAGAAAAAATTACATATAGAGTATTAGACAGTTTGGGTGAAAAATTAAACTTCGAAAGGTATTTAGAGCTTTCTGAAAGTTTAATTGACGGTAAGATTCCAATTGGACCTATTGATCTTGAATTAGATAAAACATTTGGATTTAATAAGTTTGAAGGTTTTAGGCTAGGTACTGGTCTGTATACAAATAAAATGTTTCATAGTCGTTTTGGTTTTGGAGGTTTTATTGGGTATGGTTTTGATGATAAGGATTGGAAATACGGAGGTGAAGTCAGCTATTTGGTATCAAAAAAGAAGGACTTTTCTATAAAATATAGTTATCAGAACGATCTAATAGAAGTTGGAAGTTATGGAAAAGTAAAGAGAGATTTGGAGGTTGCGAATTTTAGAAATTATATAGGGTTTACTTACGATAAAGTAAGAAGACATTCATTAGACATTCAATTTAGGAGTTTAAAATATCTCACAACAAATATCTCCTTTCAGCAATCATTAGTATCTCCGAGATATGATTCTGAATTTATTATGGATCAAACAAGTCTCAGAGATTACACAAATACAAATCTTACGATTCATTTACGATATGGATATAAAGAGAAAATTGTAAACTCATTTAACCGAAGATTTGTAATGGGTAGTAATTATCCAATAATTGGAATATACTATGATAGAGGATTTAGTGGTATTTTAGACAGTGATTTGGATTACAATAAACTTACTGGATACATATCACATTCTTTTACTACTAAAAATTTGGGAACCACAATGTATAAAATAGAAGGAGGATATGTGGATCAAGCGGTACCGTTTGGATTATTGATTACTGGTGAAGGAAATTTTGATGGAGATTACCCATTTTTTAGTAAAAATTTATTTCAAACAATGACGCCTTATGAATTTGTTTCCGATAGATATGCACATTTATTTTTATCCCATAATTTTGAAGGTTTGTTATTTAAAATTGGGAAGTTTCAGCCTGATATTGTGATTCATCAAAATATAGGTTGGGGAGACCTAATTAATGATGACAATACATTTACTCCATTTAGCACCATGGAAAATGTTTTTTTAGAAAGTGGTTTGGAATTAAAAAGCTTATTGAAGTTCAACTATTTGAATTTAGGATATGTAGGTTTTGGTGTAGGTGGTTTCTACAGATATGGGTTTTATTCAAATGAAAATTTTGATGATAATATTGCTTTGAAATTAAATATGAGTTTTAAGATCAAATAATTTATGAATGCACTAAAATAACTTCCTTTTGGGTAATAGCATATATGTTAACTTTTTCTATAGGTTCTAGGATATGAGTACCAGTAAACTCTCCAAAAGCAGGCAGTATCAGTTGATGTTCTGTTTGATAAAAACAAGGTAATCGTAAACGCTGCTTGCCTAGACCACCTAGTAGCACTCCAGGATGAATATGCCCGCAAAAATTATAATGACCATCTCTTTCCTCTGGATGATGACTTAAGAGGAAATTATCTATCAGTATTTCTGAAGCTACTTTTATACCAATTTTCTCATATTTAAATGGAGAAATAATATCATGGTTACCAACAACAAGAACAAATTCTATGGTAGATCTTTGAGAAATCCAGGCTTCGAAGACATCCCATTCGTTATTCAAGTAACTATGAAAAAGATCTCCTAGAAAACAGATATGTGAAGGATTAAATACGTTTATAACATGATCTAATTGTTGAAAGTTTTTTTGGATTGCATTTTGTGGAACGGCACTACCATGCTTTCTAAAATGCGATACTTTACCAAGATGAAGATCTGCAATCAAAAGCATATTTCTTTCTTCCCAAAATATAACTCCAGAAGGATGTAAAATAAATGATTGATGTCGTATTTGTATTTTTTCCAATTTCTAAAGGAATACTAATGAGTTTATTATTTCTTAGATAACAAAGCTACCATCTTTTTGATACGATCTTCTAATTTTTCACTAGACATTTTTTCACGAAGTCGATCTGTAATAATTGGAAAAGAAAGAGGAGTTGCTTTTTTACAGGATTTCCAGACGATTTTTTGCTGCTCAATTCTTTCTAATGCTTGTTGTAAACGTCCTTCTTCCAACTGATGTTCGAAGGTTTCTATAAAAGCCTGTTGGTATAGAAGATTGTCTGATTCAAAATCTCTAAAAACATTAAATAATAACTGAGAACTGGATTGCAGATGCTTGTTTTTGAGCATTTTTTCTGGATATCCTGTAAATACCATCCCAGAGATCACAGCAATGTCTCTAAATTTTCTTCTAGCCATTTCTGTAGCATTTAAGCTTTTCTGAAGATCGCTATGCATATATTCTTTGGTAAAAAGATCATTATCGATCACTTGCTGCATATCTATTTCCTGATCTGATAATAACTCAAAACCATAGTCATTAAAAGCTATGGAGAAAGAAATGGGGGATAAGAGGCTAATACGATAGGCTAATAAACTTCCTAAAGCTTCATGAACAAATCTTCCTTCAAAAGGATAAAAAATTGCATGATACCCTTCTTTAGTTTTAAAGGTTTCTATTAAAAACTCTTCTGGACCAGGAATGATACTTTCTTCTTCTTGCTTTTTAAATATGTGAGATAATGCGATTAATTCTGGAGACTTTTTTTCTTCGTTAGTAGCCTTGTATAATTCATTACGAAGCAATTCAGACATTTGAGAAGTAAGTGTTAATCTTCCTCCCATCCAGCTTGGGACTTTAGAGGTTCTTTTAGAAGATTTTCGAACCAATACTTTCATTTCCTTAATCCGAACAAGTTCGAGGTTTCTACCAGCAAAGGTAAATACATCACCTGGTTTCAATTTAGAGATAAACCACTCTTCAATACTACCAATATAACCACCTTTAAGGTACTTCACAGTTAGAACTGCATCGCTTACAATAGTTCCAATCTGAAGGCGATGACGCATGGCGATTCCTCGATTATTAACTTTAAATAATCCATCTTCCAGAATTTCTACTTTTTTGTACTCATCATATTGTTGCAAGCTTTGACTACCGATGGTAATAAAATTAAGAATCCATTTCCAATCCTCTTCAGAAATTGCCTGATAGCAAAAGGTACTTTTGATTTCTGGGAAAATGGTTGCAGGATGGAAACCATCAGAAACAGCCAGTGTGGTAAGATATTGCACGAGTACATCAAAACTATTCAAATAAGGAATACGATCTTCTACTGTATGTTGCTGAACAGCTTGTTGCAAGGCAGAAGCTTCCACTAGTTCTATAGCATGAGTTGGTAAAAAATAAATCACACTGGTTTTACCAGGTTGATGACCACTGCGACCTGCACGTTGTAAAAAGCGCGCTACTCCTTTGGGTCCACCAATTTGAATAATGGTTTCCACCGGAGCAAAGTCCACGCCTAAATCCAGACTAGAAGTACAAACCACGGCTTTTAGTGATTCATTTCTAATGGCTTGTTCTACCCATAAACGCGTTTCTTTATTGATACTGCCGTGATGCATGGCCATTTCTCCCGCAAACTCGGGATACTTTTGTAAAATTTTCTGGAACCATATTTCGCATTGACTCCTTGTGTTGGTAAATAATAAAGTCGTTTTACTCTTTTTAATAATGGGCACTACCTCATCCAATAAGTGAATCCCTAAATGGCCTCTCCAAGGAAAGGTTTCCATTTCTTTAGGAATAATACTCTGAACTTTAATTTTCTTTTTGATATTTGCTTTTATGAGAATCGAATTCTCTAATGCTTCTGATTGATGACCTAATAATACTTCTCTCGCTTGTTCCAGATTACCAATAGTTGCTGAAATTCCCCAAATACGAAGATCTTTTGCAATAGTTTTAAGTCGAGATAAAGCTAATTCAATTTGTACACCGCGCTTGGTTCCTAACAATTCGTGCCATTCATCGATAACAATAGCACTGCAATTTTTAAAAGTTTTATCATATCCTTTGGAAGCAAGCAACAGTTGAAGACTTTCTGGAGTAGTAATTAGTAAATCCGGCATGGACCGTTTTTGGGCTGCTCTTTCTTTTTGTGAAGTATCACCCGTACGAATTCCTACGGTAAGTTGTGTACCTAAGTCTTCTGCAAATCGTTCTGTGGCTTGCTTGATTTCTTGTGATAATGCTCTTAATGGAGTAATCCATATGGCTTTTAAACCTTTTTTATGTTTGTTTTTATAATCAGGGTTTTGTTTGATGTAATTGAGAACAATCGGTACCCACAACGCATAAGTTTTTCCACTACCTGTCGGAGCGTTTAACAATCCATTTTTACCCTGTAAAAATGCTTTCCAACTTTGTTTCTGAAAAGGAAAAGATTTCCATTGCTGTTGTTGAAACCAGGATTCTGCTATATGAAAGAGTTCCTTTTGTGTCATGAATCCTGTATGTTGCTTGGAATTAGTGTTTTTAAATCTTCTAAAGAATTGGCTTCTTCAATTTTTTTATCTTGTCGCCATCGTAAAATACGAGGAAAACGGGTAGCAACACCACTTTTATGTCTTTTAGACAGAGCAATTCCTTCGAAAGCTATTTCGAAAACTAATTCTGGAGTAACACTTCTTACGGGTCCAAAGCGCTCTAGTGTATTTGCTTTAATAAATTTATCAACTTCTCGAAATTCTGCATCGGTTAATCCAGAGTATGCTTTTGCAAATGTTACGAGTTCCGTTTTGTCATCATTCCATAATCCGAATGTGTAATCCGTAAATAAATTAGATCGCCGACCATGACCTCTCATGGCATATGTAAGTACGGCATCTATCGTTAATGGATCTACTTTCCATTTCCACCAATCTCCTTTTTTACGTCCTACCAAATAAGGAGAATCTTTTCTTTTTAACATTAACCCTTCGGATCTTACTAATCTAGACCTATCACGTTCTTTTGCTAGTGCTGACCAAGAAGTAAAGGTCATTTTTTCTGATAGATGTAAAGGAATTTTATGTTCTTCGGATGTTTGCAGGCTTAAAATATCCTCATATAAAGATTCTAATAATGCTCTTCTTTTAGAAAAAGGAAGGTTTCGAATATCTTTTCCTTTCCATTCTAACAGATCATACGCTTTTAATATCACAGGCGTTTTTTGTAGTAAATTTTTAGAAATGGTTTTTCTACCGATTCTGGTTTGTAGATCATTAAAAGTTCCAATTTCTCCGTTAGGAAATGGTAAAATTTCACCATCCAGAACGGTTCCATCAGGAATGAAATCTAAGAACTGTTGAAATTCTGGGTATTTGTCAGTAACCAATTCTTCGCCACGACTCCAAACAAAGATTTCTCTATTTCGAATAATAATTTGTGCCCTAATTCCATCCCATTTATGTTCCGCATACCAATCTGAGATATCTCCTAAATCAAAAACTTCATTTTCTACAGCATACGCTAAATAAAAGGGATAAGGTTTAGAAAGAAAATCAGATTCCTTTTCTTCTAATACTAAATCCTGAAAGGAAATAGTATTTGGATCCCAATTTCCCATAAGCTTATACGCTAAAATATCCTCATCAATTTGTGTGGCTTTTGATAAAGCTCGTGTCATTAATTTTTGACTAACTCCAATTCGAAAACCACCAGTAATTAGTTTGGTAAATACAAAACGTTCATAGTAATTTAAAACCTTCCAGTTTTCATGAAGGTATGTCTTTTTTTCTTGCTCGGTTTTCTTTTTAAGAGTAATCATTTCTTCAAGAAATTGGGTCAGCGTTTTTGTAGTGCTTTTTGTGGAAGATGGAATTACCAAAGCAATGGTTTCGGCAAGGTCCCCTACAATGTGATAAGATTCTTCGAACAACCAAAGTGGAATATTAGCTAGTTCTGAAGCCCATGTTCTTAATAAGGTAGTATTTACAGGCCTAGGAGGTCGTCGATGCGAGAGAATAGCGATCGTCCATACTTTGTCTTTTTCCGGTGCTTGCTCAAAATAGGTGGCTAGCGCATTTACTTTTACGTTTGTTTTATTGGTACTGTCTAAAGTTTTGATAAGGTTAGCAAATAGTTTCACTCGATAACCTCACTTTCTTTTTTGGTATCTATTTCAGCAAGTTCACCTTCGTATTGTGTTTTCTCTGTTCGAGCATCGTACCCTAATTCTCTTAGATATTTTGAAAATATCTCAGTGTATCCGTGTGTGGTAATAATTTTGGTTGCTCCTGTTTCTTTGATAGCTGTTAGTAATCCATCCCAATCGCAGTGATCAGAAAGTACAAAACCTTTGTCTATCGCTCTTCGTCGTCGTGCTCCTCTAAAAGTCATCCATCCACTTGCAGATGCAGTAACATACGGAACCATTTTTCTGATCCAGGTACTACCATGTGCACTTGGTGGAGCGATAACAATATTACCAATAAAATCTTCTTTTTTGGTATCTCTTGTTACCAAAGTTGTCTCTGGAAAGGAAACCATTGGGCGAATAACATTTGTCATATTTTCTATGGCTCCATGGGTATAAATTTTACCAATTTCTGGATTTAAATATTTTAAGAGTCGTTGTGCTTTTCCCAGAGAATACCCAAAAAGAATGGATGTTTTACCTTCGGATTTATTTTCTGCCCACCAATTATTAATATCGTTAAAAACATCTTTTTGAGAAGCCCATTTAAACGCAGGTAATCCAAAAGTACATTCTGTGATAAAAGTATGGCATTTAATAGGTTCGAAGGGAATTGAGATTCCATCATTTTCTACTTTATAATCTCCTGTAAAGACCCAGATTTCACCTTTATGCTCCACTCTGATTTGTGAGCTGCCAATGATATGACCAGCAGGATGAAAGCTAAAGGTAACATTATTGATAGAGAACATCTCTCCATATGTTTTTCCGGTAACATTTATATCTCCTAAGCGATGTTTGATAATAGGGATATTCGTATGGTGTGTTATATATTGTTTGTGTCCCCATCTGCTGTGATCTGCATGACCATGAGTAATGATTGCTTTATCTACAGGTTTCCAAGGATCCAAGTATACTTTTGCAACAGCACAATAGATTCCCTTTTCTGTAAATTCTAAAAGTGGTCTAGATGGCATAAGGAGTTAGAACTATATTCCTATTGTTTTTTTGGAAATTACGGAATACTGGTTTTACAAAAAAGTGTTTAGCGAAATATTAGGAGTTGTTGATGTTCTTTCTTTGGGTCTTATTTTGCAGAATGGTTAATATAGATTCCCCTTTTTCTTTTTTTTTGTCTATTTCTCTTTGTATAATGAAAGAATTGTTACCTCATCTTAGTAGGGGTTTAATTGTTTGGTATTTAATTGTTTAGTATTCGATTTCATAAGTTCCAATTCCATGAATTGGAAGCGCGTCTTTTTGCTTATTGATATTTTGTGAAGCTATATTTGATCTCATAATATTGAATAAAGAATTTTGGAAAATGACTTTCAGAGGGCTAAAAAATATGAAAGAGATTAGCGATCAAGAAATGCGAGAAGGGATAATAAGTGGAAATGAAATCATCATAAGGTGGTTTTATCAAAAGAACTTTCCCATAGTCAAAAATTATATTCTTCTAAATGGTGGTTGTTTGGAAGACACCGAGGACGTTTTCCAAGACGCGTTGCTATTATTATATCTAAAGTTGAGAAACCCAGAGCTCAAGATCAGGTCTCCAATCCAAAATTATTTTTATGGTGTTTGCAGAAATATGTGGTTAAAGAGAGCGAATAGAAACAAGAAATTGTTGTTTATGGATCTTTGGAATAGTTGTTATCTACAATATGAAGATTCAGCAATCATAGAGCAGATTTTTCAGAAAGAACGTAAACAACTGTTTCACGCGTATTTTACTAATCTACAGGATACAACAAAAAGGTTGTGGCAGCTAATTTTTGAAGGGAAAGATTACCAAGAGATGGCTCGAATTACTGGATGTACAGAAAATTACTTACGTAAAAAGAAAAGTGAGACTAAAAAGAGTATGATACAAAGTATTTCCAAAGATCCTGTTTTTAGAGAATTAGTGAAAATATAAAAAGTACTATAGTAGACATATTCCTTGAGTGTCTTTAACTGTTCAGGGAGAAAACAATTTTAAATATTTTATACGATGAATAAATTAAGAAAATTAAACGGGGTAAAAACAATTTCTAAAAGCAATCAACAAGCTATTAATGGAGGATTTGGTTGTCCTATTTGTCCTGCAGGAACCTGTTCTCAATTGGACTTTTTCACAGGGAAACATGTAGCTTGCGTTCCTTGTTAAGACTTTTAAACAAGCCTAAGAATAAAGCCACTCTTTTTAAGGGAGTGGCTTTGTTTTACTCATGTATTATGAATCTATAGGGTTATAAAATTAATCCCATACACCACATATTCTTATACGAGATTTGCACCCATTGGAACCAGAACAGTCATATGTCCAATCAGTAGGACAATTTTCTTGACTATTACAACCATCAGGAAGTAAAGTAGCATCGTTATGCAAGGTTAAGGTGTTTCCTCCTTTTACATCATAAAAACTACGTTTTTCTAATTTGGCAACCTTAATTTTTTGTAAGCTCAGCTTTTTCCCTTTTTTGTTTTTCATATATATGTTCTTCTTGTTTCAGAAATAAAAGTAATTATTATTCTTTTTGAAAAATTTAATTCATAGAATTTACTACTGTATTTTCATGAAAAAAGTATTTTTTAAAACCTGTAAGTCAATACATTATGTTTGTTATGGTTCTTTAAGGGGCAAGATGAGCGAGTTTTCGTCTTTTTGATAGGATTGTTTAGGAAAAGTAGAATCATTTATTGTATACAACTTTTCTAATTTCTTTTATTGTAAAATATAAATGTTAAATAATAGGTAAGTTATTGGATGGAATAGATTTGAAATTTCTTGTGGATTATTAAATAAAAAACAATCCCGAAACCTTTAAGCTTTGGGATTGCTGTCATATTTTGTAAGATAATTTTCAAAAGTAGTAGAACTAGCCATTTACGGGTTTATAACCACAAAATCTTTCATCAGTTCTACAAATATTAGATGCGTTTACACATCCTGTTATATCACAAGTGTAGTCTGTAGGACAAGTAACAGTTGGGTCTGGACAAGTGTCTGTATTACAATTTGTAGCAGAGAAATCCACTCCAATTTCCGTATCTCCTCCTATGATACTCCGTAAACCGTTTTGATTTAATTTAGCTATTTTAATTTTGTGTAAGCTCAGCTTTTTCCCTTTTTTGTTTTTCATAAATTTTCTCTTTTTGTTTCGACTGTAAAAGTATATATTATTTTATTTGAAAAAATTACTTTTTCTGTATTAGCACTGTATTTTCACGGAAAGAACACTTTCAAAAAACTATAAATCAATTCATTATGCTTTTTTGGGTTTTAGAACCTTTAAAAGAATAACATGGGTGAATTTGCGTCTTTTTGATAAGAGTATTTAGAAAAAGCTGTAATATTTAAAAAATAAAAATGTTTAAGTATACGTAACTTCTTTAGACAATTTTTTAATAAAATAAGATGGATATACTCCTGTCTTTTGATAAAAAGCTTTGGAAAAAGCACGATCATTATTATATCCTAGTTCTCTCGCAATTCCCTTAATACTATACAATCTAAATTTTGGATTTTCCTTAAGTTGTTCGATTACATAGTCTACCCTTAATTCATTGATGTAAACACTAAATCTTTTTTGTTTGTATTGATTAATGATTTTAGATAGATATTTAGAATTGGTATTTAGTTTTTTTGCGAGTACCGTAATGGTTAGATTACGAGCCAAAAATCCATTTTTGTTTTCAAATTGTGTAAGTCTTTCTAATATTTCTTGTACTATATTTTCTGGAATATCAATGGTTTTAGGATCTGTTTCAGTATTTTTTTGATCCACTACCGATGGTTCTGTAGGTTTTGTTTCAGGTTCGTTTTTGGGATGCATGATCGCTTCGTATCTCCTTTTATACTGTATGTTTCTATAATAAACATATCCAAAAACTATAGTAAGTATGAGAATCAATAATAAGGCAATACTAAACTTTAATGAGGATGTTTTATCCTTTTTTTCTAGAAATTCAATAAGCTTCTCTTTTTCTTCTAGCAATTTGGGTGTGTCATATTTCTTAGTGATTGTTTTGTTTAGGTTTTTGTAATCACTATCTAATATACTGTCTACAGCAAAGAGTTTGTTGATATAATATAATTGTTGATTTTTATCATCAATAGATTTATAATGATTTATAAATAGTTCATACGCTTCGCGCATTTCTATCGATCTATAATTTGTGTTTTCGAAATACCAATCAATATTCTGTAACGATTGGATCAACATTTCTTTATCATCAAGTTTTTTATAAATTTTGCTTAAGTGTAAATAACCGTCAATGATTATTCCCATATTGTGGGATTCTATTTTTTTAATGACAGGAATTGACTTGTTTATATTTTCTATAGAAGCGTTATATTTATCTTTATAGTATAAATTAATCCCTTCGGCTAATAGAAATGAGTGATATACATTTAGAGAGTCTTTAATAGATTCTTTTATTCCCTTGTTAGCATAGTAAGATGCTGAATCAAATTGTTTTAGTTTTCTATACGTTTCTACTAATCCTAAAACAGTAATCAAATGTTGACGACCTTCAATGTTTTTACTGGATTCATACTTCATAATATCCATATACATTTCCTTTGCCTCTTCATATTCTCCTATTTCATTCTTTAATCTTGCAATATTGTGCTTTATATCTTGATATATATTGGTGTTTACTTTATCAGTATATTTTAATCCACTTAGATAATCATCTAATGCTTTTTCATAATTTCCAATTTCTTTATACGTTCCTGCTCGATTAATATATGCCAGTACAGGGAAAAAGCTATGTTTAATATTAGGATTAGACGTAATAGAGCTATCCAAGTAGGCGATTCTTTTTAGAGGATTTTGCACATTATTAAAAGAAACTTGGAAATACGCTTTGGCTAAATTAAGGCTATCTTGTTCTTGTTCTTGTTTTGCTTTGGCTAGTAGTATGTTTGAAAAAAAGACTGCTTTGATCGAATCACTTGATTGTTCATATAGTAAAACCTCGATTTCATTAAACGATTTAGTTTGCAAAGAATCCGGAATCGCAATTTTTTGAGTGTATCCTATAGTAGTAATGATAAATACAAAGATCATAAGGATGATCTTCTGTTTTTTGATATGATGAGTTTGCATGGTTCAAAAATATTGAATTTAATGAGGAATCCAATACACTTCAACTAGAATCATAGTTGAACCATTGTGCTAAAGCTCCACATGTTCAGTGAACTAAATATTTTTTGATCCTTAAAAAAGGATACATATATATTTTAAAAGGAATTAAGTTTGGTTATATTTGCGGCAAAATAAACAAAATACATAATGTCAATATCTGATTTATTTGATAGTGGGTTTCAAAAGAGAAATCAAGACCATTTTGCTGCTATTGTAAGAGTAGCCATGAGTGATGGAGTTATAACAGACGAAGAGAGAGCGTTCTTAGATAGATTGGCTCGTAACCTTGATATTTCTGAAAATGATTATAAAGAAATTTCTAAGAATTATGCTGCTCATCCTATCAATCCTCCGACTAGTTATGATGCAAGATTAGAAAGGTTATTTGATTTAGCGAGAATGGTATATGCAGATAACATCAAAGGAGATGATCAGGTAGTTTTATTAGAAAAATTATGTATCGGATTAGGTTTTAAATCTGATAATGCAAAGTATGTTGTGGATAAAGCCTTAACATTAGTAGATCAAGATGTGGATGGAGATACTTTTGCCGAAGAGATTAAAAATATGAACAGATAATTTTCTTTTTAAACAAGGAAAACACATCCAACCAAAATGACAAAAGCCGCTTCTATGAAGCGGCTTTTTTAGCTATTTGTTTAACTATTTTATATAGTAGATCTTCTTGCTCAAAAGGTTTGGCGATAAAATCATCCATTCCAGATCTCAGGCATTTATCTCGTTCTGCTTCGGTAGCTCTGGCAGTAAAACCAATAATTGGAACCTCTGCTATGGCTTTATCTCCATAATTTTTGCGTATCATATGAGTTGCCTTATAGCCATCTATTTTAGATAATTCTAGATCCATAAGAACTAAGTCGTAATTTCTTCGTTCCATATAGCTAATGGCCTGTTCTCCATTCATAGCAACATCTACAAAGAAACTACCGTGACTAATAAGTATTTTCATAATTAAGAATTGCGTAGACTCTTCGTCTTCCACAACTAAAATTCTGAATTTCTTTTTTGATTCGGGTAAACTATATTTTTTCTTTTTCTTTTCTGGCTTAGCTTTTGAAATTTCAAACTTAAATGGTAGTTTAATATCAAAAGTAGTCCCTTTATCCGGTTCGCTAGTTACTTTAATTTCTCCATTCAGGAGGTCTACCAAATCTTTTACAATGGCTAGTCCTAATCCTGTTCCCGAAATCTGTTTGTCTCTATTAAAACGGGTAAATCTATCAAAGATATTTTCGAGGTCTTCTTCATGTATTCCTAATCCGGTATCTTCAATTTTGAAACTAACACTTAACTTATTGGTTCGTTGAAAGTTTTTAGTCACAGAAAGACTTACTTTACCTTCTTCAGTAAATTTGAAGGCGTTATTGAGCACATTATTAATGATCTGAAATACTCTGGTTCGATCTCCAATTAAATACTCCTGAATATTAGGATCAATATACGTTTCAAATGCTAATCCTCGGTCTTCAGCTAATTTCGAATAGGTTTCTTGGAAACCTTCCATGAGATTTACAAACAAAAAGCGCTCTTCTACAATTTTTATTTTACCAGATTCTATTTTAGAAATATCTACCATATCCTCTATTAAAGAGTTAAGATGTAGACTTTGTCTTTTAATAATTCTAGCTAATTCTTCTTGTTCAAAATTTAAATTGGTCTTTTGTAATACCTCTATAAATCCCAAAATACTGGTTAAAGGAGTTCTGATTTCATGATTGATATTAGCGATAAAACTGTTTTTAAATTTCTCTTTATCAATAAGGAATTTATTTTTGAGCTCTAATTCTTTAGCTCTAAGAACAGATTCATTTTTTTGTTGCGCTATTTTATTAAGCTCATGATATTTAGACGAATAATCGAATAATAGAATAACTACCTCTTTTGTATTGATTTTGATAGTTACATCGCATATCTTTTCTAGTTTTCCTTCTTCTAAGTGAATACAAGGAAAATTATAGGTTGTTTCTTCTTGTTCAAATATTTCTAAGAATCCTTTTATGATCTCGAAAAAAGGATGTGCATCATAAATAGAAGTACTGACTTTCCAACTAAAAATATTTGCATCGGTTTCCTTAATCACACCATCATGGCCTGTAATTGTGCATTGCATTTGTTGATCAAAAAACAACTTTTCTTCTTGGTAAGTCATAAGGCTATGATGTTATTTCGATAGAAAGATCAGTAAAGAAATTCTGAACATTTTTGTTTGTTTTAGCACTTGTTAAACAATCTACAGTAATGTTTAACTCATCAAATTTCTTTTGGATTTCTTTTTCGCTTACTAAATCTAACTTATTACCAATTGTTTTGATAATCACTTTTGGGTGATTTTTGGCTAGGTATTCTAAATCTTTAGTAAGATCTTTATAGGTGTCTATTCTTGTAAGGTCAAATACGTAAATAAAGGCATTCGAGCCAAGAAGATATGATTTTCGCGTGTCTTCGATATCGGTATGACCTTCGGTATCCCAAATGATCATCGAAAGTTCTCTGCCATCTGGCATTTCAACAACTTTCTTTTTTATCTGAACTCCTAATGTTACTTTATAATCTTCAGAAAATTCGTTGTCAACAAAACGTCTAAATAATGATGTTTTCCCAACTCCAAAGTGTCCTAAAAGCACTACTTTTTTAGACAATGTCATCTTCAAAATGTTTTTTTAATTTATTTGTAAAAAGCTCATTATTTTCTAGATCCCTTCTGGAAATATGATTCTTAGCAAATTCAATAATTTGATCTTCCAATACTTCTTTAAACATGATGTTGTAGGCACCAGAAATAACAGCTGCTATATAATAAGAATAAAAATTCTGTATATGTATAGTGTATAGTTCGTATTCTATAGTTTCTAAGTTTTGATTACCACCCTGAAAAGCATCCTCAACAAACCCCTTTATTGCGGTAAGCATACCAGCTACCATATCTTTATCAATTGTGCCATCAGAAAGAGGACTATAATCAGCAATAAGTAATCCTGAATCTTTTTCAACGACAAACATTTGGATTAATCTAGGTTTGGCGTAATCTGAAATTGCCAAATCACCGTCACTAATACCTTGTGCTTTTGCTTTGGTTCTTTTAAACCAATTTTTAAAAGAGAAAGCTTGTTTGGTTTTTTTGTTAATGTTGTCGCTTAAGAGTTTCATTTCATGAGCGATGTAGCGCTTAATCATCTTTCCAATAATTGGAAATAAAGCTTCTACAACGGCATCCTGAGAATTCTTAATTTCTTCTTTTAGCGTTTGTGTAATCGTTGGGCCTAGTGTTTTAGGAATTTCTTCAACAAATTCTTCTAATTTGTCATCAATAATAGGATCTACTTTCTCAGAAAGCTCTTGCTTCTGATAAACTATTTTACTAAGCTCTTCAACTTTTTTAGCAATGGAATCTGCATACTCCTTCTCATCTGTAAGAAGAAGTTCTTTAAGAATTTTAAATTTGTCCTGCTCTTCCATAATCTTGGATAGGCAGATTACTTATTAATTTTCTCACCCATGGCAATCAAAAGATCACCTAACGTTTTTCTGTCGACTTTTTTATCATCTAACATGGAAACTTTGTCTGCTAAATTATCTTCTAATTCAGTGATTCTAATATTGATATCAGTACTTAAATTATCAATCGCTTGATGTAGCTCTTTTCTAGTGTCTTCAATAAAATCTTCTAGTTCTTTCTTTTTAGAAGAAATGTCTTTTTTTACGGCGTCAAATTCAGAGTTATAAGCCGCAATATTTTCTCCAAAAATTAAATTTTTTATTGCTTCTATCTTTGAAGAAGGATCGTTAGCAACCTGTTCTTGGACAGCTTTAGTTTCTTTAGCCATTATCGGTCAATTTATGTTTATTCTATGAGCTAAAAGTAAATTTAATATAAAAACATTAAAAAATACAGTTAAGGAGTAATAATGTTAATCATTATTTCCTTTCAACTCCATTAAAAATATAATCCATCTAATCTATAGTCAAAGGGAAGAGTGAGGGGTAGGCCTACAGACAGATATATTTATTATGCAAGAATACTAAAAAAAAAGCAGTATCCAATTTAAATACAGATCATTGTATTATTATTACTATGTGAGATTGGAAGAATATATTATTTCGCACTCTCCTTTTGCATAAAAGATTCTACTTTCTTAACCATGTTTTTGCTTCCGCAGATAAACGGTGTTCTTTCGTGTAATTCAGTAGGTTTAATTTCTAGTATTCTTCTAAAACCATCACTAGCAAATCCACCAGCTTGTTCTGCTAAAAATGCCATAGGATTACATTCATATAACAATCGTAGTTTTCCATTAGGAGATTTGGAAGTACTAGGATACATATAAATCCCACCTTTTATCATATTTCTATGAATATCACTTACTAATGATCCGATATATCTAGATGTATAAGGACGATCATCTTTTTCTTCCTGGCAGTATTTTATATAATCTTTAATTCCTTGAGGGAAATGAATATAATTTCCTTCATTTACAGAATAAATTCTACCATCCTCGGGGAATGTCATATTAGGATGCGAAAGATAATAGGTTCCCAGAGCTGGGTTTAATGTAAAACCATTTACTCCATTTCCAGTTGTGTATACCAACATTGTGGAGGTTCCGTAAATAATGTATCCCGCTGCTACCTGCAAATTTCCAGGTTGTAAAAAATCTTCAATGGTTACGGGTGTTCCTGTTGGAGTAATTCTGCGATAAATAGAAAAGATAGTTCCTACTGAGACATTAACATCAATATTAGAGCTGCCATCTAAAGGATCCATTAAAACTACATAATTATTCCTATGATCGCTTTTTTGACCTTTAATGGTAATGAAATTATCATTTTCCTCAGAGGCAATACCACAAACAATTTCTCTATTGGTTAAGGTATTGATGAACGTTTCATTAGCAAGTACATCTAATTTTTGTTGATCTTCACCCTGTATATTTGTTTCTCCAACAGCTCCAGTTATGTCTACTAAACCTGCCTTGTTTACTTCGTGATTTACCATTTTTGCAGCAAGGCGAATGGAATTGATCAGTCGTGAAAGTTCACCACTAGCATATGGAAAATCTTTTTGGTTTTCTATAATAAATTCTCCTAAGGTTTGGTTTTTTCTTGTCATGTTAGGTTGTGTTGGATTTGTGCAAAAATATTATTTTTTAGACAACTAAAACGTTTTCGTAAGGCTAATTTGTCAAACTTTAGTGAGTTTTGTAAAAACTAAAATTAGTTCTATATAAGATTATAAAATTATCTAGATTCTAACACATATTTTATAGTTTTGATAAACTTTTGACCTATGGACTATATTATACGAGAAGGAGTGGCAGGAGATATGCCACAAGCACTTCAATTAATCAAAGAATTAGCCGTTTTTGAAAAAGAACCCGATGCTGTAGAAGTTACTGTAGATGATTTAGTAAAAGAAGGGTTTGGAAATAAACCATTGTTTCATTGCTTTGTCGCTGAGACATCAGTAGGTGAAATCGTAGGTTTGGCATTAGTTTATTTTAGATTTTCTACTTGGAAAGGAAGAACGGTTCATTTAGAAGATTTGATTGTGAGAGAATCTATGAGAGGTTCAGGTATTGGAATGGCTCTTTACAAAAGAGTGATGCAATATGGAACAGAAAAAGGTGTAAAACGTGTAGAATGGAATGTTTTGGATTGGAATACACCAGCGGTAAATTTTTATCTAAAAAGTGGTGCTAAGATTTTAGAAGGTTGGCAGGTAGTACAAATGGATGAACAAGGGTTACAAGCATTTGTGTCTAAGAATTAAGCTGAATTGTAGTATCGCATATCAGGAAATTAGATAAATCAATGAAAGTTTTTAAGTTTGGAGGAGCATCGGTAAAAGATGCCGAAGGAGTTCAAAATGTAATCAAGGTATTACAAAAAGTTGGGCATGCGGATACAATTATTATTATATCTGCTATGGGTAAGATGACAAATGCACTAGAAACAGTAGTTGCGAATTATCTAAACAAAAACCCCGAATTTAATAATTCTCTAGAGTTTATTAGAACATATCATCTTGGGATTTTAAAAGACCTTTTTCCGAATGCACAACATCCAGTTTTTGAGAAAGTTACCTCCTTGATTTCTGATATGGAAACTATGTTGAGAAGAAATAAATCCGTACAATATGATTATGTTTATGATCAGACGGTGAGTTATGGAGAATTAATTTCTACAACTATTGTTAGTGAATATTTGTCCGAAAAAGGGTATACGAATACATTATTGGATGCTCGTGATGTAATAAAAACGAATGATGATTACAGAGATGCTACTGTAGATTGGAAGCTAACTCAACAATGTATTAATGATAAAGTTGCTAAAACAGGGTTAACAATTACTCAGGGTTTTATTGGTTCCGATAGTAATAACTTTACGACCACTCTAGGAAGGGAAGGTAGTGATTATACTGCGGGGATTTTTGCCTATTGTACCAATGCCGCCAATGTTACTATATGGAAAGATGTTCCTGGTGTTTTAAATGGAGACCCAAGAGTTTTTCAGAACACAGAATTACTTTCACAAATTTCTTACGAAGAAGCAATTGAATTAGCTTTTTATGGAGCGTCTGTAATTCATCCTAAAACATTACAACCTCTACAAAGAAAAGAAATACCTTTATTCGTAAAATCATTTCTTAATCCGGAAAATGAAGGAACATCTGTAAGAAAAGGACAGAGTTTAGTCCCATATATGCCTTGTTTTATTGTTAAAAAAGATCAGATATTGTTATCACTTTCGTCTTTAGATTTTTCTTTCATTGTAGAAGAAAATATCAGCGAAATATTCAGTCTCTTCCATCAATACCATCTAAAAGTAGATCTTATTCAAAACTCTGCTATAAGTTTTTCTGTTTGTTTAGATGATAAATTTCATAATTTTGACGAGCTGTTAATTCATTTGAAAGCAAAATTTCGTGTGATCTATGAAAAGCATGTTTCGTTATTCACGATTAGACATTTTACAAGCAATGCAATTGAGTTTTTAGAAGAAAACAAGGATATTTTACTAAAACAGAGTACAAAAGAAACCTATCAAATGGTTGCAAAACAATAAGATACTCTATTCAATGATTTTGTTATATTTGTAGTTAGCACAAAACGTATTTAATGGCGGTAGTCACCTCAAAAGAAGTAGCCAAAGGGCTCAAATTAGATAAACTTGGTTTTATTGGCACTTTTGTTGGCTGGATGATTTTAAAAATCACAAGGTTATCAAAAATTAATCGTCAATATGACCGAATTAGTCATTTGAGGGGAGAAGATTTTGTAAACACGGTATTGGAGATGTACGGTGTTACTTTTGAAATTCCTCCAGAAGATTTAAAAAGATTACCCAAAAGCGGTGCATTTATTACCCTTTCTAATCATCCGCTTGGTGGGTTGGACGGAGTTTTATTGCTGAAATTAATGTTAGAACACCGTTCGGATTATAAGATTATAGCGAATTTTTTACTACATAATTTTGTTCCTTTAAAGCAGTATATAATGCCTGTAAATCCTTTTGAAGGAAGGAAAGAAGCAAAATCAAGTCTTAAAGGAATTAAAGATGCTATTAGGCATCTTAAAGAAGGAAAACCTTTGGGAATTTTTCCCGCTGGAGAAGTTTCTACGATTAAAGAAGGTAAACAGTATGTAGACAGACCTTGGGAGTCAGGAGCTATGCGATTGGTGAAAAAGGCAAAAGTCCCTGTAATTCCGATTTATTTTCATGCCAGAAATAGCCGATTGTTTTATCAATTAGCGTCAATGAACGATACCCTTAGAACTGCTAAATTGCCTAGTGAACTATTCTCACAAGAGAATAAGGTAATTAAGGTTAGAATTGGGAATCCTGTTTCTGTAAAAGATCAGGAGGAGTATGCTAATATTGAAGATTTTACCACATTTTTACGTAAAAAGACATACATGTTGGCAAATCCTTATGAGAAGAAAACATTAAGGGAATCTATTCCACAAAATCTTAAACTTCCTAAATCTCCTAAGCAAATCGCTTTAGAAGGTAGTATCAGTGCCATAGAATTGGAATTGGAGTATTGTAGAGAAAATGATAAGCGTTTACTTGCGAGCAAAAATTATGAGGTTTTCCTGGCAAAAACGGAATGTATTCCAAACGTAGTGCATGAAATAGGAAGATTACGGGAAATTACTTTTAGAGAAATAGGTGAAGGAACAAATCAGTCTATAGATTTAGATCCATTTGATGATTACTATCATCACATGTTTTTATGGGATAAAAGTGCCAAAAAATTAGCTGGTGCCTATAGAATGGGAATGGGTACAGAGATTTATTCTAAATATGGGATAGATGGATTTTACCTACAAGATCTTTTTAGATTTGAGCCAGAACTACATAAAATGATGAGCCAATCTATAGAAATGGGGAGGGCTTTTATTATCAAAGAATATCAGCAAAGACCAATGCCATTGTTTTTACTTTGGAAAGGAATTGTTCATTGTACCCTTAGATTTCCTGAGCACAAATATCTAATAGGCGGCGTAAGTATCAGTAATAAGTTTAGTAGCTTCTCTAAATCGTTGATGATAGAATTTATGAAATCTCATTATTATGATCCGTATGTTGCTCAGTATGTACGACCAAAGAAAGAGTTTAAGGTAAAACTAAAAGACGCTGATAAAGATTTTGTTTTTGATGAAAGTAGGAGCGATCTGAATAAGTTTGATAAAATTATTGATGAAATAGAACCTGGAAGCCTTCGTATACCAGTTCTAATAAAGAAATATATCAAGCAGAATGCTAAAGTAGTAGCATTTAACGTGGATCCTCTTTTTAATAATGCTGTAGATGGTTTAATGTATATCAGAATTGCAGATCTTCCTGATAGTACGGTTAAACCAGTGATGGAAGAATTTCAAGCGGAACTGGAGCAGAAGTACTTTAAGAATGCCGACAAATAATGTTATTGTCGGTGGTTTTGTGTATTTGATCGTAATATTCCCTTTTTTAAATAACCTATTTCTTTCAGTTCCTGAGATATTTTCCTAATTTGAAGGTTAAAATATCTAACTGTGGTAGTACAATACATTTATTTTGCAATTGCGCTGTTGGGCGTTATACTTTTTCTATTTCTGAATAAAAAGTTTTTCAAATGGCTACAGAGCAAAATAAGTAAATTAGAAAACAATATTTTCTTCGGAAGAACAAAATTCTCACAGTTTTTTAGATTCATTACACCTAGGAGAGAAAGGCATATATTAACTTTTATTCTTAGACTACTTAAAATTACTGTTGTTTTAATATTTTTCGTTTTCTATCTCCCTTTCTTATTTAGTTTGGTGCCGCAAACTAAAGAATATGCGGATGTAGTACTTGGGTATATAAAGAAACCATTGATATTTTTATATGAAGGTTTAATTGGATTTATACCCAATCTCTTTTTTATAATTGTAATTTTTTTAGTTACTAAATATCTAATAAGATTCTTAAAATATGTTACTACAGAATTAGAGAAGGAAGCAGTTAGATTAGATGGTTTTCATGCGGATTGGGCAAGACCTACATTTAATCTATTACGTGTTTTTATTATAGCTTTTGCATTGATTATTGTTTTCCCTTACATCCCTGGTTCGGATTCTCCTGCTTTTAAGGGATTATCAATTTTCTTTGGAATATTATTTTCTTTAGGATCTACATCAGCTATCTCTAATATTGTTGCCGGTGTTGTCATTACCTATATGAGACCTTTTAAAGTAGGAGATAGGGTGGAGATTGGTAATACTATCGGCGATGTCACGGAAAGAAGTTTATTGGTAACTAGAATTAGAACAATTAAGAATTTAGATGTTACCATTCCTAATTCTTCTATTCTAGGAAATCATATTATTAATTTCACAAAAAATGCATCAGAAGATGTGGGTGTTATTTTACATACTTCGGTAACCATAGGATATGATGTACCAAGTGATGATGTAATTGAAGCTCTTAAAAAAGGAGCAAAGAGTACAGATAGCATACTATCGGAACCTGTACCCTTTGTGTTGATTAAAAGTTTGGATGACTTTTATGTGCATTATGAATTAAATGTTTACACAAAAAATCCAGAAAAGTCATCTAAGATTTATTCTGTATTACACGAAAATATCAAAAATGAACTGCATCAGGCAGGAATTGAGATTTTATCTCCTCACTATCACGCTGTAAGAGATGGAAATTCTCTGACGGTACCTCCTTCTAATATTCCTGAGAATTATGCCAAACCAGGTTTCAAAATTGATCGATAAGGTGTTGTTGCATATTTAGGAAGTCTGTAGCACATTTTTAGCTACAAAATCTTTACAATACTCCTTAATCTGATTTCTGGTTTTTGTAAAAGCAGCATGAATTTCTTCTTCTGTTCCTTCTACTTTGGATGGATCAAAGAAGTTATAATGCAAACGTTCAGCTTTTCCTGGAAAGAATGGACATCTTTCCTTAGCGTTGTCACAAACTGTAAGTATATAATCAAATTTAATATCTAAATATTCATCTAGGTTGTTTGATGTATGATTTGATATATCAATATTATCTTCTTCCATAATAGCGATAGCTCTTGGATTAACTCCATGAGTTTCTACTCCTGCACTATACACTGTTGCGTTATCTGTTACAAAGTGTTTTAGATACCCTTCTGCCATTTGACTTCTACAAGAGTTTCCTGTACATAAAACTAAAATATTCATTTTGTGGTGTTTTGCGGTTATATAATTTTTTTACTTCTTCTTTCTAAAATGGTATTATCATACCAAATGTGATTTAATTTAGCTACTTTTTCTCTATACCCAATGATTCTAAAACCTACATTGGTGTGTAGCTTAATGCTAGCATTATTTTTACTAAAGATACCGGCTTGTAATGTCCAAAACCCTTCTTTTTCACTTTCGGTAATCAAATTGGTCAAAAGTAACTTTCCGATACCTAAATTTCGATGTTTTGATGTTATATAAATGCTAACTTCTGCAACACCTTTATAAACTTCTCTTTTAGATGTAGGTGCTAGTGCTGCCCAACCGACCGTTTCGGTATTTAGAACAGCTTTTAGCCTACAAGAATTAATATGTGATGTATCCCATTGTTCCCATGTTGGAACAGTAGTTTCGAAAGTTGCTGTACCAGTATCAATACCTTCTTTATAGATTGTAGCGATATTAGGCCAATCTTGTTTGGTAAAATTAGTTATTTCGACTTCGGCACTCATTATTTCTAGCAACACCCACTTCCAGGTGCACAAGCATTTGCGGTAGCGTTTGTTTCGGGAACGCCACAAGTTTCTTTTGCTTTGCAATCTGTTGGTTGTACTGATAATCGGATGATTAATTTTCCTTCTTGAGCACTAAAACCAGTAATGTGTAAATGAGCGGTATGAAACATAGTATTACCGTATTCAATTTTTACTACCGCATCCATATCATAAGTTGATATTTTTCCCACTTTTTGGAGAATGCCCAACGCTTTATAGGTGGTTAGATAATCTGTTTTTCCTAGTTCTAATGGACTTTCCCATAACTGTATGATAGTTTCTTTCCAAGAATCCTTTCCGGCACCACAGTCTACAGAATCAATAGTAACATGCTTAACTTCGGTAACGTGATAGTTTGCACCTACTAACATTCCTGGTGCATATTCGAAAAGTAACGACTTCTCCTGATGTTCTCCCAATAGAGAGATAAATTCTGATGTATTCATAATGTATTTTTTAGTTTAACAACAATTCTGTTTGGTGGTGTTAAAAAATGAGTTCAAATTTTGTTGTAATGCATTCCAACTGTCAATATCAATACAATAACACATGCTTTTTCCTTCGATCTCTCCTTTTAATAATCCAATACTCTTTAATTCCTTCAAATGTTGGGATATGGTAGCTTGCGCTAAACCTATTTCTTCTACCAGATCATTACATATACAAGCATTTTGTTTACTGATGTATTGTAGTATGGCAATTCTTGCTGGATGTCCAAGTATTTTAAAAAGTTGGGCCAATTCATTTTGCCTTTGATCAAATATTTGCGTTTTAGTAATACCCATATTTAAATTATAATATCGCAATATTACGATAATAAAATAAAACTAAAAAGCCAAAATTGTTTTTTTTGGCTTTTTATCCTATTTCTAGAACCAAGGTTTTCTGCCTACTTGATATGTTTGATAAAATTCGTCATCTGATTTTGTAAGATAAATGATACCTTCTATAATTCCTATAAGACCTCCAGCTCCACAAGTTACTACTGATATTACTAGTTGGATTAAGCCTTCTTTTGTATATCCTAATACGAATTTGTGAATGCCTAAAGAACCAAATAAAATCCCTAAAATACCTGCTAGAACCTTTTTATTGTCTCCAGTTACTTCATTAAAAGTTTCTTTGGCTTCTTTTGCAAACTCATTTGCCGTTTCTTTGGCATCTTCTGCAAAATCACTAATAGCATCTTTGGCATCATCTGCAAATTCACCTGCTTTTTCGGATGCCTTTTTAGCAGCATCTTTTGCACTATCAAAAGCTTCTTCAGCCCCTTTTTTTAGATCGTCACCAAGGTTTTTGTTTTCTTCGCTCATAAATAACAGTTATATAATTGATTAGTGAGTAGAAAGTTACAAAAAATATTTATCTCTTTTTGGCTTATAGAAATGCCTTGTCCACGGGTTCCCAGAGTTCAATTTTATTTCCTTCAGGATCTAGAATCCAACCAAATTTTCCATAGTCATACTCCTCAATTTCTCCTACTATTTGGACTCCTTCTTCCTTTAAGACCTTAAGAAGTTCTTCTAGGTTTTCTACCCTAAAATTCATCATAAACTGTTTTTTACTTGGTGTAAAATAGCTCGTATCTTCTTTAAAAGGACTCCATTGTGTAGAACAATCATTTCCTTCTTTATCTTTCCACCAAAAAGTACAGCCGTAGTCATCAACTGGTAATCCCAGATGTTTTCCATACCATTCTTTAGTAGCTTTTGGATCCTTTGTTTTAAAGAAAAATCCTCCTAATCCAGTTACTCTTTTCATATTTATATGTTTTTAGTAATTCCCTTGAAGAAGGGAATCTTATAAAATCGTTATTACTTACTTCTTTTTTACATTAGCTTCATATAATTCTATCCATTGTTTTGGAGTCATTTTAGAAGCAAGTTCTCCAATTAGTTGCATGGGAATTGTTTCAATTTTTTTAAATCGGACGCAACTTTTGCCCATATCTAGTTTTGTTTTTACATATTTAGGGTATTCTCCAACAAACCAATCCATTAAATTTTTATCCGCATAGATACCAGAATGATATACCGCAATAAAGTTCTTTTGAGATGCAATATTCATAAATGGTAAGGGTAATTTAGGATCACAATGATATCCGTTAGGGTATAGCTCATGAGGAACTACGTACCCTATCATTCCATAACTCATTACTTCTGAGAATCCATCTGGAAGATTCTCCAAAATCACTTTTCTAAGGGTTTGCATAGCTTCTTTACGTTCTTCTGGGATGGCATTGATATACTCTTCTGGTGAGTTTGCTTTATACTGCATGATCTGGTTTTGTTTTAGTTATTGGTGGTTGATTTTCTTTGCAAAATGAGACCTGAAATTAACGAAATTATAAATCCTATGATAAGAACAGTAAATGACATTAATAAAAAATTCATGACCGGACTGGAAAACAACTCCTTTTCGGCTTCAAGTTCTGCAAGCTTTATTTTAAATTCTTCTTCAGGAAGGGTTGATCTCATTTGCTCTACCATATGCCCATAGTATTCGGCGGCAAAATCTGGATTTATATATAAGATATAGATGACATCGATAATCCCAAATGCCAATGCAGCAAATAAGGATATCAGTATTCCTATGAGGAGGGCTTTTCCAAAAGAAACAATGCCATTATTCTCATGATCTCTATAATGTTTAATCCCAAAAAAAACGAAAAGTAAAGAAACGACCATGCTTGTATAGCCAATAACTTCTTGTGCGAAATAGGAAAGATTTCTACCTAAAGTAAGTGCTAATAGAAACAATATAGATATGGTGATAGCACCATAAATTCCATAACGAATAACTGTGTTTTTCATTTGTATATGTATTTATAAGGTTGAGCTCAAAAGTAAATTAGGTGCCCAAAAAACTACTCATACTAAAGTATGAAATCTTATTTTTAGCTAAAAGTGGTGATATTGTTTGTAGTGTACTTAGTAGTACTTTAGTGCTAAGTATTATTAAAAAGAAATGATTTTTAACTCTTTAGCAATTTGTATGGCTTGGGTTCTTCGTTTGGCGCCTAATTTAACTAGAATGTTTGATACGTGTGTTTTTATCGTACTTTCTGAAACAAAAAGTTTGTTGGCAATTTCTTTATTCGATAAACCTAAAGCTATTTCGCATAAAACTTCATACTCTCGTTTACTCAGTCCAAGCTGTGTGATTTTTTTATGATCAATTTCTTTACCAGAAGTTTTGTTTTTATGAAGTACCTTTCTGTTGATCATTACTCCAATAACAAAAAAGATAATTGCTATAGCAGCTAGAATAAATTCAATAGAGGTATTGCCTGAAACAAAACTGTATTTACTTAACTTAAATAGGGTAAGCAATGCCAGTACTAAAGCTCCAAAAATAAAAACGGTTTTCTTCACATTATAAATGTAACAAAACTAAAGTTTAATTGCCTCTAGAAATTACCTTGCTAATTTTATTTTGAAAGTATGACAATTTCCTTTTGAAGATTTTCTTTTGCTTGCCTTTCAAAATTATCAAAGAAATAATCGGTCTTAAAAATACGAGGCATTTTTAGGAAATGTTTTAGCACTTCAATCCTTCCTTTGTTGTACATAAAATC
Organism: uncultured Aquimarina sp.; assembly: GCF_947492965.1. GTDB lineage: Bacteria > Bacteroidota > Bacteroidia > Flavobacteriales > Flavobacteriaceae > Aquimarina. The sequence continues at coordinate 246,392 of NZ_CANLOZ010000001.1, forward strand.
TGGATAGTATTTGTACTCTTTTCTTACCTGTTTATAGTAGATTTCATAATCATGCCAACTACTTCCTAAAATTGAAAGATCAGCATCGGTAAAGTAATTAATATCATTGATTTCAGATATTTGATGTCCCTTTGTAGCGATGATAATTTCTGTACAGAGTTCAATTCTTTGTGGATCTATTCCTAATGATTCTAGAACTTCTTTTGCCTTTAAAGCACTTTGTTCTTCATTATCTTTTTTGAGAACATTATAAATATAATCATGATAGAAAATGGAAAACAAAATCATATCCCAATCAGCTATTTTGTCTTGTACAACGAGTAATTTCTGATATACATTTTCTAGGTGTGATAAGTTATGATAATAGCGATTTTTCTTATTGTGTTTTTTCAATATTTGACTCCAAAGAGCATCTATGACTTGAGAGTCATCAGAATAAGTAGAAACAAGTGTTGTGAAAATTTCCTTTAGCAAAATTGGGCTTTGATTTTATCTACAATTGTTTGTGCTAATTTTTCTTTAGATTCAATAGTCCACCCTGCAATATGCGGACTTAAGATAACATTATCGAATTGTAATAATTTTTTTAGAGGCTCTGGCATTTCGTTTTCTGAGGTAAATAGGTTTTCGAATGAAGATTTTTCATATTCTAACACATCCAATCCTGCACCTAAAATTTTTCCTGATTCCAAAGCATTCACCAAATCTTTAGTAACTACACTTCTTCCTCTTGCTGTATTAATAAGCCAAAATGGTTTTTTAAAGTTATCGATAAACGAAGCATTGACCATTTTATCGGTTAATGGAGTCCAAGGAGTATGTAGGCTCAACACATCTGTTTTCTCAAAGAGTTCTTCTAAGTCTACCTGTGTAGCATCACTATTTTCTACATCTTCTTTAATATCATAGCAAATTACTTCTACATCAAATCCTCTTAGTTTACGAGCAAATGCTCTCCCCATATTTCCGTATCCTATAATACCAACAGTTTTTAGATCCAATTCAATTCCACGATTCTCTTCTCGATTCCAAGCTCCTTTTCTTACCTGTTGGTCTGCGGTGTTTAATTTATTAAAAAGAGATAATAACATTCCTAATGCATGTTCTCCAACAGCATTTCGATTTCCTTCAGGTGCTGAAAAAAGTTGAATCCCTTTTTTCTGAGCGTACTCTATATCAATACTTTCTAAACCGGCTCCGACACGTCCTATGAATTTTAGATTTGTTGCTTTATCTATGAATGTTTTGTCAATTTTAAATCTACTTCTTATAATTACGCCATCATATCGATCTATTTTTTCTTCTATTTCAGATTTTATAGCTTCATAATCCTCATCATTTTGAAATCCTAGCGCTTCTAATTGTTTAATAAGTAAGGGATGATTTTCATCTATGTGTAATATTTTCATGAATAACTATTGGTTGACTTTTGATTTTATAAAAAGACACTTCGATGCTCAAAATACTTTTAGTTATACTCCAGCATCCACTTGGTCTACAAGATAAATTAATTCGTAAGGTATTCTTAAAAGGTCAAAAAATAGTTAATAAAAGATTAAAAGTATAACGAGTGTTAATTTTGTTGTATTACTATGTAGCTGAGGGAATAAAAATCGTTTTAACTCTATCTATGATTCCTTGGAGAATACTAAAAATTGCATCCGAAGAAAATCCTCCTATTAATGCTAATAAACTTTTATTAAATAGATTGATATTCTTACCATCTTCCTGGTAAAAGGAAATGATTTCTGACGAAATAATTCCAGCGATTATACCCAATATTATTAGAGCCGCATAATATATGGTGTCTTCAGGAACTAGTGTTCCATTTTTAACTGCTGTACTTGCATTTTTTAGCAGATAAAAAAGTACTCCTAATCCTGATATGGATGTTAAAAAACCAAGGTTGAGCAATAAAGAAATACCTTGATTCTCCATGATGCCTTTGTCCAGCGAATCATTATTTACTTCAGGAGAAATTCCTGTAACAATAAATGCGACTAGAAAGATTAAAGATAACAGTACTAGATTTCTTAGAATCGGTAATTTACTAAGGAAATTTTTCCCTTTACCTTGCTCTCTAATTTTTCTAATAAATTCAATAGATTTTGGAGTAGCAGGAGCAACGTTTTTGCATAATAAATTATGAGCATTGATAAGATCATCCACTGAACTATTTTGAATTAGTGTGTTTACCTCCGTATTAATTGTAATACCATTAAAAATGGCGTAGGATAACATATTGTTTATTTCATCGCTAAGAGTTTGAATGATGTTTTCCGATATTCCAGGAATTATTTTTGTTGTATTTGTCTCATTAGATGTATTAGAAGTAGGATTTTTTTCAACTGTAGTGGTCATATTGTTTTGAATTTTGAGCGTAGGTTTTAATAAGGTTAAAACTATAAAATAAGAATGAGGGAAAATATCGTATTTATACGTGTTTTTAGTGTTATGAAGATTATGCTTTTGAATAATAAGTGGTTTATGAAAACAATAATAATAGAGAGTTTATGCAATAAGTAAAGGGTACATCAGAGATCTGAGTTCCGGAGCTTATTTTGTTAAATTAGGCATGCCAAATAGTAAAAGATATAAGTTGATTAAAAACTAAAGAAAACCACATTTTTGGTAAGTATGATTTTATCGATAGCACTATTAATGAACTAATAATTCCTAGTAAACCACTTAAATTTTTAGGTGGTTTACACGTTTTTAAGATGAATTGATGAAGAAATTACCCTATTTTAACATATTATAAAAAAACACTACCTAAGTTATGTGAAACAAGTAATTTTATTTTGTAACTTGACCAAGATTTATAAAAAATAGCGGAAATTTTAGTTTTTTTTACTATACTTATAATGTACAAACCCAAAATTACTATACTATGAGAGTACTACTACTATTATCATTTGTTTTATCCCTACTTGTTTCTTGCAAGTCGCAACAGAAAAGCGAAGGCCTTACTGAAAATGAAGGCATCGAGTCGATAACAGAGGATGAACTACTTACTGGAAAAGTTCTAGGTAAGCGCAAGAAGAAAATGCAATATGTTGCTGTAAAACTGGTTGTCGACGAGAATACTTGTATGAAAGCCTACACTGACGAAGATGGACTGTATGATTTTTTGGTAAATCCTAGTAAGTTAAATGAGAATAGTTATTTCGAATTTGTATACAAGGGATATGTGAAAAAGCAAGTTCCTTATAGCGAAATAGCAAAAAATGGAACGGTTACATTAAGTACAAAGGGAGAGGTCGTAACCACTACAGATTATAGACTTTTTTATGAAGCCGTAAGGTCTTGTAAAGAAGAGCTATAAATTCTATATCAATACTATCTTTTTGATTTTAAGATCAGCATAATATGTGTGTTTACTTATTATGTTAAGGATATTTTATGCTTAGTTTTGGCGGATTTATAAATAGCTTCCACAATTCTAATATCTTTTATGCCTTCTTCTCCAGGAACAATCATATCAGTATTGTTTATGATAGAAAGTGAGTCATCATCCATCTGTTTGGCCTGCTGGTTAGCAATATAAGTATTCAGTTGTTTTCCATCACTTGTCGTTCCCTTTACGCCAGAATACATAGAAAATGGTTGCAATTGATACCAACCGTTGGCTGCATCAACATGAAGTCTATGCATATCATGACCTAAACTTGTTTTTCCGTATGCAATTGCGCCTGATGGAAATTCTAATGTAAAATGAGTAGTTTCATCAGTTTCTGTAAATATGTTTGGTCTAGTAGTCATTTGTTCAGCTACTACAGAAATAGGTTCTTCACCAGTGGCATATCGCGCAGCGTTTAAAGAATAAACTCCCAAGTCATACATTGTTCCACCACCTAATTTTGCATCTAATCTCCAGCTTTTTTTTGGATTTCCTACGTAATAACCTATTTCGGCATGAACGGTTTTTATTTTACCGTAAGGTTTAGTCGATGCCCATTGTATAACTTTTTGAGTATTGGGTTCATGCTGCATACGATATCCAATAGCTAGTTTCACTTTATTCTTTTGACATGCGTTTATAATGGATTGGCATTCTTCTTCGGTTTTCGCCATTGGTTTTTCACACCAAACGTGTTTTCCAGTATTAGCAGCTTTAATCGCATATTTAGCATGTAAACCTGTGGGTAAAACGATGTAAATAACATCTATGTCTGGATTGTTCGCTATGCGATCCATCGTTTCGTAGTTGTAAACATTTTTGTCGGGTATGCCATATTTTTGTTGCCAAATAGGAATTTTAGAAGGCGTTCCAGTAACGATTCCAGTAAGTTTGCAATGCTTGGTTAATTGCAAAGCAGGTGCTAACACAGTAGTACTATAGTTTCCAAGCGCGACAAGACATACGCCTAACTTTTTTTCAGATGAATTAGCAAGTAAATATTGAGAAGGAATAAGACTATATCCTGCAGCTAAACCAATATTACGTATAAAAGTTCTTCTATTTAAACTCATAACTCCAATAATTTAAGATTCAAGATAGATGCTTTTTATAAATCAAAAGCGTTTTCTAAATGTCAATATATTCAGATACAGTTCGTTCGGAAATGGTTTCTCCAGTATGTTTAGTGCTCGCCTTTTCGAATAGCAATAGGTGTACTTCTTCATTATCTTTTGTCGTAGGACAATGTTCAACACCTTTTGGGACCACAATAATTTCACCAGCTTCAACCTTTACAGTTTTATCTCTAAATTTCATATAAAGAGTTCCTTTTACTACCTGAAAAAGTTCATCTTCATCATCGTGTTTATGCCATACGAAATCACCACATACTTTTGCTAGGTAAATTTGATTATCATCTACGGTAGCAATACGATGTGGATGCCATTGCTTATTAAATTGCGAAAGTTTGTCTTTTATGTTTATCGCTTCCATGTTTTCGATTGATAAATTATTGATACGAAAACAAGGTACTTATTTCTTCGGTGATTCTGGTGGGTCTTAACGTTTCTTTATGTAGCAAACACCAAGAGGTTTTGGCTGTTATAATTACCTTTTTGGTTACTTTATTTACGATTTTGGTATGTCGTTCGCTTTTTGCACCACGATGATGATCAATCCAGGTGGTTATGATCAATTTTTCATTTTCAAAAGATGGATGGTGATATTCTATGTAATGATTAAGAACAACCCAAACATAGGTGTTTCTTAATTCGTTACTCGTTTTGGCTTCCCAATGTTTTTTGGCAATATCTTGTACCCATTGAAGATACGTTACGTTATTTACGTGATTCATATCATCAATTGCCGATGCAGGAACAGTAATATTATATTCAAATATTTCAGTATTCATATAAGAAGTAATGCATTGTTCTTCTGGAATAAGATACAATACTTAGCTGAATGTTACGGCTAAAATTCGAGGATTAATTTGGCAATATAAAAGAATAAGAAAATTCCAAAAATATCATTACTAGTGGTGATAAAAGGTCCGGTAGCAATGGCGGGATCTATTCCTCTTTTGTCTAAAATAATTGGTACGAAAGTGCCTATTAAAGCAGCTACAATAATTACGCTCATTAGCGAGATAGCAATGGTAAGACTAAAGGATATTTCGTATCCCATGATCATACCAAAAAGAATAATCAATAAAGCAAGAGCAGCACCGTTGATTAAGCTTAATCCAATTTCTTTTAATAAACGATTCCAAAGACTTCCTTTTACGTTGTCGTTGGCTAAACCTTGAACGATAATAGCAGAAGATTGTACACCTACATTACCTGCCATAGCGGCTATAAGAGGTGTGTAAAAGAATAGGTCTCGTATTTGGGGGTTGTTCATGACATCTTCAAAATCTTGCATGATAAAGACACTACCTAAACCACCAAAAAGTCCTAAAACTAACCATGGTAATCTTGCTCTTGTAAGCTCCCATACATTATCATCGGCTTCCACATCCTGAGAAATACCAGCTGCCATTTGATAATCTTTTTCGGCTTCATCTTTGATAAAATCAACCATATCATCAATGGTAATTCTACCTAATAAAACGGTCTCATTATCAACAACCGGAATTGCTTCCAAATCATATTTTTGCATAATCCTAGCAACTTCTTCTCCTTCAGTTGCTACATTTACATAATCTACTTTTGGAATATATACATCTTTAATATATGCCTTAGCAGAAGCAGTAAGTAAATCCTTTAGAGATAATCGTCCTTTAAGTCTACCTTCTTTATCAACTACATAAATAGAATGTACTCGGGTAACTTTTTCTGCTTGCCTACGCATTTCACGCACACAACCTGCTACTGTCCAAGTTTCTTTTACCTTCACTAATTCTTTAGCCATTAACCCACCAGCAGTATCTTCTTCATATAACAGCAGTTCTTTAATATCTTCTGCATGTTTTTCATCTTCTATTTCGGCAATTACTTCTTCTGCACGGTGATCAGGCAATTCGGCAATAATATCAGCGGCATCATCCGTATCCATTTCTTCTAACTCTTCCGCAATTTCTTTTACAGATAAGTTTTCTAAAATACGTTCACGAAAATCTTCTTCTAACTCCATAAGAGCCTCAGAAGTTTTTTCACTATCTAGTAGTTTTATAATGTAGGTTGCCTGATAAAGGTTGAGTTCGCCTATTATCTCTGCGATATCTGCAAAATGAATTTCTTCAAGCATTTCTTGCAAATGAACATTCCCTTCCGTTTCCACAAGGTGCTTCACTTGGTCAATAAATTTATCGGAAATCTCAAATGCCATAGGATATTCGTTTATAGGAATTCTTTACAAACGCTCACAAAGATAACCAAAGAAATGAATTGCACTTTACAATGATGTTAAATGAATTAATTCACTGTTTTTTCTATGAGTAAGGTAAGCTCTATAAATTGAGTGACATCTAATTGTTCAGGTCTTTTGGTGAACAAGTCCATTTCTTTAATATCATCAGGTAGTTGAAATGTTTTTAAACTATTTCTTAAGGTTTTTCTACGTTGACCAAAAGCCGTCTTTACCACACTAAAAAATAGTTTTTCGTTACATGGCAGTGTATAGTTTTCCTTTCTGATCAAACGCAAGACCCCACTATCCACCTTTGGTGGAGGATTAAAAACAGATGGAGGCACGGTAAATAGGTACTCAGCATCATAAAACGCTTGAGTTAATACAGATAAAATACCATATGTTTTACTTCCTGGTTTTTCACAAATACGTTGGGCAACTTCTTTTTGAAACATGCCTGTAAATTCAGGAATTATTTCTCTTTTTTCTAAGGTTTTAAAGACTATTTGTGAGGATATATTATATGGAAAATTACCAGTTATCGCAAAAGGTTCGTTATCAAATAAAGTATCGAGATCAAATCGTAAAAAATCCGCTTCGATCACGGTAAAGCTACCCTTTCCATTTCTTATTTCTGGATGTTCCAAAGGGAAATTAGTATTGAGATATTCAATAGATTCTGTGTCCAAATCCATAGCAACCAGATTGAGATCTTTCTGGAGTATGTATTTGGTGAGTACGCCCATTCCAGGGCCAATCTCAATAACATTAATATAGTTATTTAGCGTTAGAGTATCACTTATTTTTCTCGCTATATTTTCATCTTTTAAAAAATGCTGTCCCAAATGTTTTTTAGCACGTACAGCAGTTTTCTCATAATTGATTTTATCATGAGAACTATGCTTTTTATTTTTTTTAAATTTAGATGACATGCTATGATGGATTTAATTTCTCTAAAAGAGTCTCTTCGATTTCTAATCGATCTTTTTTTCTAAACCAGGAAATTTCAAGATCAATCTTATTTCCTTGTTTGGTTAGTAAATACGGTTCTGAACCTCCTTTTGCGCTATGAAAACTAGCTATAATTTCATAAGGAATTTCCTGACGTCCAATACGCATATACTTCTCGTGAAAGCTTATCGATGGATTATTAGATCTAATAATTAAAAATGCTGCTATTAAAAATGAAGTACCAAGAATACCAACAACAATTTTTTCGAATAGTGAACTTTCTATAAAAAATGAGACGATATTAATGAATAGGCTTATAATAAATACCGCAAAGCCAGCACAAACAATGAGACCGAAAATTTTGATAGCATATAGTATGGACGCATGATATGTCTTCACAAATCTATTTTTAATTGTTTTTTAGGTATGAATTAGTGTTCACTAATAATTTCTAGTTCCGTTCTGAAAGCAACAAAGTGACCAGCAAACCTATTGGATTTGGCACGCAATTGCTCGGCATTTTCTTGATAGTATTTCTCTAAAGTTTGCTTACTGTCGGTAGTATACTGCACCGAATAAGTAATACCACCCATTTCTTCATCTACCAAAACTTTAGTCATTAGTGCTTTACTAAATTTTCCTGTTGCCAACATATCTGGAATATGCTCGCTTTTCATCCATTGTAACCATTCTTCGTTTTTGGATTCTTCAATATTGATAGTTACGTTATATATGTACATGCGAATATTCTTCTTTATTATTGCTACACCAAAAATTATTGGTAGCAGGCAAAGGTACGAAGAAGCTAAGACCTACTATTACTTCTTAGTTAATATTTAAAAGTGACAAGGGATTAAAAGCGAATCTAATTTATAGCATCACCACGTAGTGCACGATATTTTTTTCTCGCATCTACAAAATAGATACTATCTGCATGATTAAAGATGAGCTTTTCGTACAATTCTTTTGCTTTCTCTGGTTGGTTTAGTTGGTTTACGTAGAGCTCAGCCAACCAATAATAAGCATCATCTACTAAAATGTCATCAGGATAGAATTCTATAATTTTTAGATAATTTACCTTCGCTTTTTCAAATTCCTGTTCTTTTTCGAATAATTTAGCTTGTCTCAGAAAGGCTTCATCTTCTATCTTTTCTCCTTTATGATTGACTAAAATTTCTTCATATTTGGCAATAGCTTCTAGGTTTTTATTCTGAAAAGATAATAAGTCTCCCTTTGCAAAAATCTTAAGAGCTGTTTGTGTAGAATCTTCTAATGAATTGTCACTAATAATGAGACTCAATTCCATAGCATCATTTGCGATCAACTGAGAAGTTGATGATTTTAAAACATCCAGTTGAGTTTGCGCCCATGCAAAATCCCCTTTATAATAGCTGGTTTTTGCGACTTTAAAACGTGCATCTTGAGCAAGAAAATTATTTTTTAGGGCATTTTGTACCTGAGAATAATAAATCAATGCTTGATTAAACTTTTGGTCCAATACTAAGATATCCGCAATTTTCATTTTTGCTCTAGATGATTGAAATCTGGATAGTTTTTCTTCCTTTAGTAAGCGTTTTAAAAAATCAATTGCTTGTTGCTTTTCATCCTGATTAAAAGCTAAGAAATGAGCATAGTCTATTTGTAATCCGATAGTCTCTCGAGATTTTCCATAGGTGTTAAATACTTCGGTATACTGTTTATTAATTTCTTTATAGTCTTTTTTCTCTGCCAGATCTGTTTTTGCTTTTAGAATGATCTTATGAGCAGTAAGTTTCATGTCGTTTCCAGCGGGAGCTTTAAGGATATAATCCAAAATTTGCGTTGCTGATTTAATGTCTTTATCGCCAATGGCAATTCTCGCAAGACCGATAATACCTTGCAGACCTTCATCTTTACGTTTGTAAATTGCTTTTTCTTGCACGAAAGCTTTTTTAAAATCCTTTTGCTGCACAAAAAGCCAACTGAGCATTTCGTTATAGATGATATCTGGATTTTGTTGTAGTTTTTTAATCAATAATTTTCTGAATATAACATTAGCTTCGTTAAAAGGATCTTCAGTTATATATTGACTAAAATTTCGCTGAACAATATTTTTGTAATTAGGTTGTAAAATGAGTAACGAAAGGTAACTATTAAACATCTTTTCTAGTTTTCCTTGTTCTCCATAGATTTTAGCAAGTTGTACGTTGAAATTAGAACCTGGATTAGAGGCCATACCTCTCTCATAGATCAAAGCAGCTTGATCCAAAAGGTTATATTTTTCAAAAGTCTGTGCTAGAGAATAAGCAGCATTTACATTATTACTATTAAATATTTTAATAGCCTTATCATAATACATTTTTGCTTTTTCTGGGTTTCCCTGAACTTCATAATGATGACCAAGTTCCACTAACAATTGCGCATTACTGGGTTTTCGCTCAATCTGCTTTTTCAGAATTTCTTCTGCTTTATCAAATTGTTCTAACTGCTGATGAGCTTCTACAAGACCTAATAAATAAGTAGTTCTATTTGGGTTTCTAGAATGAAGCTTTTGATAAATAGAAAGTGCTTTTTCATATTGACCTTGCTGCACATAGTTCTTTGCCAATTGTTCGGATTGACCGAAAACAGGTGTTAAGAAAGCAAAAAATATAATGATAGCAATAAAGCGCATTCTGCAAGTTTTTTTGTAAATATAGCAAAATGCGCTTTGATATAATGTTATAGATACTGTTAAACTAGTATGCTAACAATCCAATATAGTATGTGTTAATCAATGTATTCGAATCCACAATAAGGAACCAACACATCCGGAATTTTGATTCCATTAGGTGTTTGATAGTTTTCTAGAATTCCAGCAAGTACTCTCGGTAAAGCTAAAGAACTACCATTTAGGGTATGCGCTAATTGGTTTTTACCATTACTATCTTTGTATCTAAGTTTTAAACGATTTGCCTGATAAGATTCAAAATTTGATACAGAACTAATTTCTAACCAACGATCCTGAGCGGTAGAAAAAACTTCAAAATCATAAGTTAGTGCAGAAGTAAAACCAATATCACCACCGCATAATCTCAAAATTCTGTAAGGTAATTTAAGTTCGTTCAAAATTTCTTTTACATGAGCGACCATTCCATCTAATGCTTCATAAGAGTTTTCTGGTTTTTCAATACGAACAATCTCTACTTTGTCAAATTGATGTAAACGGTTTAATCCTCTTACATGAGCTCCATAAGACCCTGCTTCTCTTCTAAAACAAGGTGTGTATCCAGTACAAGTAATCGGAAGATCATTTTCATTTACTAAATTATCTCTAAATAAATTTGTTACAGGCACTTCTGCCGTAGGTATCAGGTATAGATCATCTGCAGTTACATGATACATCTGACCTTCCTTATCTGGTAATTGACCGGTTCCATATCCAGAAGCTTCATTTACCAAGTGAGGTACTTGGTACTCTTTATAACCAGCCGCAGTGTTTTTATCTAAAAAGTAACTAATTAGTGCACGTTGTAGTCGCGCTCCTTTTCCTTTATATACTGGGAATCCAGCTCCTGTAATTTTTACTCCAAGCTCGAAATCTATAATATCATATTTCTTCGCCAATTCCCAATGTGGTAATGCACCTTCTTCTAGCACAGGAATTTCTCCTTCTCTAAACACTTCTTCATTATCTTCATCACTTTGTCCATTGGGTACAGAATCATGTGGGATATTTGGAATCGTATACAAAAGTTCTGTAAGTTCTGTTTTTACCTCTGGAAGTCGCTGTTCCAGAGAATTCATACTTTCCTTTATTTGAGAAGCTTTTTCTTTTAAAATATTAGCCTTTTGTTGTTCTCCATTTTTAAATAAAAAACCAATTTCTTTATTTAATTTATTAGAATCAGCTTTTATGGTATCTAATTTAGATTGCGTAGCACGACGTTCTTCATCTAGACTGATGACTTTTTCTAATATCTCAGCAGCATCAAAATTTCTTTTGGCTAGAGCTTTAACGTACTCCTCTTTATTGGCTATGATTTGTTGTGCAAGTAACATGTGTTTTGTTTTGGGCGATTCCACTCGCTTTCCTCGTGGTCGGGCTATTCGCTATATCTTTTGTTTTTTCCTTCGACAAGCTCAGAATAATAAAACAAAAGGATGTCGCTACTATCCCTTTCGCATTAAAGAAGCAAATTTAAATAAAGATAGAAAACGAGCATAGTATTATGTGGGTAAAAATTAGTATGGATCGATGAAAAATGTAATCAAGTAAACCAGACTTTATCTTTTTATAATTTTTGATGATATTCAAGGGGTAATACTTTGATTTACACATTCTTTTAATCGATAAAAAATGTTTTTTTATCGATTAAATAATTTTTTATTTTGAAGTTTTTTCTTACATTTATAAAAGGAATAATCAATACACACCCCCAACATGAAACCATTATATTTTTTATTTACCGTATTTTTTATTCACACAATCTCTGCTCAGAATCTGGATGATAAGGACGTAATTATTGCAGATTTCACCAAAGGATATAATTATCTTTCTCCATCGATGATTTTTGATCTATTAGACGAAAAGTATCAAGAGAAAATGACTATGGAAGAAATTGATCGTTTTCTGGATAGTACAAATCAAACTCTTGGAATGATAGAAGACTGTCGAATGATTTCTGAAAAGGATGGAGAAAAATCATACATTATGCAAGCAGAAAAATCCTCGATGATCATGAAGTTTGAGTTTTCTGAGGACAATAAAATCACGCATTACGAAAAAGAAGTTTTAGCAGCTTCCATTCCGACTTTTTAGGTTTTTATTATTGCTGAGATACCTTGCAAAAAGATTAAAAATTATAATTTAGATGAGTGTGGTAATAATCATACTCATTTTTTTATAAATGATTTTTTGGTATTCCTTTGATTTACAATAAAAAAGAACTTTTGTTTTACTTTATACTTTTTTGTTAGTGAGAAATGCGTTCCGTTCTTGGTAACATTTATGATCTTTGTGTTATTAATAACAAACACACATCATCTCAAAATTTAGTTGCCACTTATGATAAATAAGTATTCATTATTACCTCTACTATTTCAGCTATTCGTACTTTTTTATTGCACAAACTCCAATTCCCAAATAGCCAAGGACAGTCCAACTGCTATACAATTTTTTAAAAAAGCGGATTCGTTATTACAGCAAAAAAGTTTTAAGAAATCCATAGAGTATTTCAAAGAAGCACGGAAAATATACAAACGAAATCAGGATTGGGAGGGACTTGCTCTTTCCGAATGTAAGTTGTCTGAAAGCTATAGGAATGTTTTTGTTTTAGATAAAGCCTTATCCCACGTAGAAAGTGCTTTGCAGATATGTGAACATAAAATACCTGAAAACTTTGTGATAAGAGCAAAAGCCTTAGATAATTTAGGATCTTATTATGTGGTAGGTAAGTCTGATTTTGATTTAGCAAAAAAACACTACGATTTGGCCTTAGAATTGAGAACAAAAAATCTCTCTATTAATCACTATGATTTTGCTAAGTCATACTTTAATTTAGGAACAGTATATACTTCCAAAGGAAGTTATAAAGATGCTATTAGTTATTTTGAAAAGGCCTTAGATTTAGAGCATAAAACTAATGGTTCGAAAGCAATTAATACAATCGAGATTTATCGCCAGATAGGGAATGTTTTCTTTGAGCAAGGTATGTATGACAAGACCTTGGAATATCTAGAGAAATCAATAGCAATTGCAAATGAGGTATACAAACCCGATAATTTCCATTTTGTCGACTTATATAACAATATTGGTTTGATGTATAAGTATAATAATGAGTATAACAGAAGTCTTGAGTACTTTACAAAATCATTGCATCTTAGTGAACTACACATGGGTAAAAATCATCCTGATCAAGTTCAAATGCATTATAATATCGGTGATGTTTATTATATGCAAAATAATAAGGAAAAAGCATTATTCCACATCAATAAAACAATCAATATAGGAGAGGGTGTATTCGGTGCTGATTTTCCAATGTTAGCCTTACCTTATAGCATAAAAGGGTTGTTGATTAGAGGAGAACATGGCATTACTTACATTAAAAAAGCACTTGATTTAGCACGCAAGGCTTATGGAGAACAAAACGTTCGAACTAGTTATTTCTATTCTTACACTAGTGAACTTTATATGGAAATAGGACAGTATAAAAAAGCTATTGAGTATGCTAATAAAGCACTCGATATTCGTTTAAAAGGCTTTGGTGTTAATAGCTTTTATGTGGTAGAATCTTATATCCTTATGGCTGACATAGAAACGAAAGCAAATGCTTATGATAAAGCGTTGGGATATCTTGAAAAAGCAATTATGGCTAATAATAAATCCGAGACCAGTGATTTATTCGATGATGAAGAATTTGACAGTTATGTGAGTTTAACCAGATTGTTGAAGTCCTTGGAACAGAAGGGATTGGTTCTGCGAAGGAAGTATAGAGAGGAAAATGATCTAGAGTTACTTAAAGAAAGTATAGATACTTATGCAAAGGCAGATAGATTGATAGAAGTAATAAGAAAAACACAATATCACAAAGAAGATAAGATAACATTTGCTCAGGATGTTAAAAATGTTTTTCATGGAGGTATTGCTACTCAATTACTACGAAACAGCAATAAAGATCTAACCATAGAAAGGGCTTTTGGTTATGCAGAAAGTAGCAAAGCAAATTTGCTAAAAGAATTATTGAATGAAGCAAACGCTAAAGGATTTTCAGAGCTTCCGGAAGAGCTGTTGGCTTACGAAAAGAAGCTAAGAGAAGAGTTGTCCTCTGTCAAATCTAAATATTACAATTTAATAGGAACAGAAAATAAAGATAGTACTAAAGTATCTGAAATAAATACTGTAATTGGTGATATTTCTAGGCGTCAGGATTCATTAAAAAAGTCCTTGGAAATTCAGTATCCAAGATATTATAGTTTAAAATATGATGACAATCTACTTTCCATATCAGATGTTCAAAAACATTTAGGTGAACAAAGAACACTTGTAGAGTATTTTATGGCAGATGATAAGATGTATTCTTTTGTAATAACTAAAAACACAGCAAATGTAAAAGAACTTGCTGGAGAAAAAATTAATAAAAAAATAAAGGAATTTAGATCTGCTATTCTAGATAAAGATAAAGAAGCGTATAAAACTTTAGCGTATGAACTATATGAACAACTTTTATTACCGATAAAAGAATATATTGTTGGAAATCAACTTATAATTGTGCCGGATGAATCCTTATGGCATTTAAATTTTGAACTGCTATTAACTTCAGATTTGGGAACGAGCGATTATCAAGAATTACCATATTTGCTAAAGGATTATGCTATAAGTTATGCTAATTCTGCTAGTCTTTTGTTTGGAAAATTTTTGAAAGAGAAGGAATCACATGGCCTAAGAAAAGAATGTTTGGCATTTTCTTTTTCTAATCCAGATTCTTCTTTAAATGAAGGCAATGTGGTAGATTTTGAACTGTTACGGAATAGTGATGATGACCTTCCTGGTACGCGAAAGGAAATAAAAAGTATTGCGAATCTAGTTAAAGGGCGTTATTTTTATGGAGATCAAGCTATCGAGCGCAACTTCAAAAATAATATTTCTTCCTATAATGTGGTTCATTTAGCACTCCATGGAGAAGTGGATCATCAAAACCCAGATAATTCCAGAATTTATTTTACCAAAACCAAAGATTCATTAGAAGATAATATTCTTTATAGTCATGAATTGTACTCACTCGAGATTCCGGCGGAGTTAACCGTGTTAAGTGCTTGTAATACTGGAATGGGGAAGGTCGCTAAAGGAGAAGGGATTTTAAGCTTAGGGACTGCTTTTCAATATGCAGGAACAAAAAGTTTATTGCTTACTAGTTGGGAAGTATCAGATAAAACTACGCCTATAATAATACAAAGCTTTTATAGTAACCTTACTAAAGGAATGAATAAAGCTATAGCCTTGCAACAAGCAAAATTAGAATATCTGGAAACTACAGATGTTTTTACAAAAGACCCTTTTTATTGGGGAGGCTTTTTTTTATTAGGGGATTATAGTACTATTACATTTGAAACACCCAGTACAAATAACTGGAAGTGGTTCTTTTTGTTAGGATTTTTAGTTATAGGTATATTTTTCTTCCTGAAAAGAAAATTAATAAGATGATTCGCTTAATTGTATCTCATGATCTTTGTGATTAGGAATTACGAGATATCTTTTAGCGGCTATAAGATCATCTTGATCTAAATAAATTAATCCCATATACCACTGCGCTTCTTTGGATAGCTTTTCTGAGGGATAATTTTTCAAAGAATCTAATATCTGCAATGCTTTTTTGGAATGTCCTGTTTTATACGTAGCAAGAGCTTTTATTAAAAGAACATCTTCATAATATGTATACGAATTATCTAAATCTTTTAATTGCTCAAGCACTGACTGATAATTTTTCTTTTTATAAGATTTAAAGGCATTAATTACTAGTTTTTTTGGATTGTCTTCAACATTGTTTCTTACTAGATAATCACTAAAACCGACATTCTTATCCCAAGCATTTTTTGCTAAAACTTTGAGATTAATTTCGGATGATGAAACCGAGAAATACCAAGATGTTACTAATATTACAATTGTAGCAGCAATAGCCGCAATTAATTTCCAGGATTGTTTTTGGTTCACTGATGGATTCTCAGAAATTAATTGTTTCCATTTTTCAGAGCGTTGTTCTTGCTCTTGGTTAGGATAATGTTCTTTAATAATACCTATACTAAGACGATATTTCGTTACCTTAATCGCAAAGTCAGGATCATTTTGAAATCTTTGATCAAACGCCTCCATTTCTTTTTCAGAAAGGTCAAGGTCAAAATACCGAGTAATTAATGCTATATCGTTATCCTCTATCTTCTTCATCTTAACGTTGTTTATGAGCTATTAGTTGATCAAATATTTCATATACCTTTTTAATAAGTCTTTTTTTGCAATTATATTTTGCTTGCACAAGAGCTTGATAATTTCCAAATCCTAATTCTTGTTGTAAATCTTTTAATTTAATTTCAGGATTTATTTCCGACTGCATTAGCATTTTACATTTGTCGGATAAGGCATCTAATGCTTGTGATAATGCTTTGTTTTGTAGCCATTCCTGTTCGAGATCTTCTATAGAGTCATTGCTATATGTATTATTAGATTGTTCTCGGTTACTCAACAAATGTAAATCGTCTTTTAATGCAAAGGAATTCCATGGATTCCTCTTATTCATTAGCCAGTTGTTTTTACACATTTGATAAATGTATCCCAAACTATTTATTGGTAAGTTTTCTTCTTGAATAACGAAACGTTCCCAAAACTTTTGCATAGCCGAAATAAATATCTCTTCAGTTTCTTGTGGAGATTTAGTTAGTGATAAAAGTCTTGGTTGTAATCGCTTAAAAAGATCCTTGAAAAAGTAGTCAAATGGCAGTTCATTTCCTTGCCTCGCTTGTTCAACAATCTTTTCAAGTTTATTTCTATTCATATAAGGGTAAATTTCTTTAAAACAATTAAACGGTGATCAAATCTATTGATTAAAGACAACCTTTATGGATCATTGTTTCAAAAGGATACAAAGCTAATCAAAAAATAAAAATCAAAAAATATTGATAAAAGCTGTTATGTTTTTTAGTTCCTGCATTACTACCATAGAACCCTATCTGAAAATTCATTTTGTAGGGGATTGATAAATGAATTGACATATACCTTGAGTGTCATAAAATGTTCAAGGATTTAATCATTTTAAAATAATTACTAATGAAGAAATCATTGTTAAACTTAGGAAGAGCTTTAAACAGAAACGAACAAAAACAAATCAAAGGAGGTATTTCGTTTACCGATTCTGAAGATATCTGCGCTGGTGGAGGAGACGTGTATACTGGAGAAGGGCGTCCTAGAGGATGTGCGTGTACTAGCAATTCTGATTGCGGTACAGGAAGATGTGATTTGGATGCTGGTTTTGGAAGACAAGGTGTTTGCGCTTAATTTTTAAATCAAAACTTTTAGAATCATGAAAAAAACATTGTTAGAGTTTGGTAAAACAATCAGTAAATCAGAACAAAAAGAGATCCATGGAGGAAGACTTGCTTTTGTGGCTTGTGGATGTTCTTCAGATTACATTTTAGAAGGTGGAGAGTTTGTTAATGGAAGAGAATGTTCTTTCGTTGCAAATGGAACTGCTTGGGGAGATCCTTTTCCAGGAGGACGTTGTTTTGGTAGTGTTGTTAATGGACAATGCTGCGTTTAAAACCATATAATTCTTAAATAAACAAATAAACTATTAAAACCATGAAAAAGTCATTATTAGAATTTGGCAAGAAATTGAGTAAATCAGAGCAATTACAAATTAATGGAAAAGGAAACATTTACTGGTGTGCTGGCGGGAACGCACATACTACAAATCAGTGGTGTCCTGTTCGATGCTTTATGGGTAATTGTCTATTATAATTAATGTAGTAAATAAGAGCTTCGATTTATGAAGCTCTTATCTTAAAAAATTATTATAAACATCACAACAAGTTAGGTCTATGGCGACCTAAAAGATGGTTTTAGATTTGAAACCACACTTTAAATGCAGTAGAATAGTAAAATTTTAAAATAGAAAATAAAAGTCATTGAGTTCTCACTTCTTTATTTTTTAAATTATTATTTCCAAGTATTCTTAAAATTACTTCAAGTACATATTCGAAACTATAATCGAATAAAAAAGGTACCACATCTTCTTTTGGTACGATTTTCAGGGAATTTACACTTTACTTCGGGGAGCTTTACGCTTATATCAGAATAATTTATCTCATTGGTTTTGTAGGATATATCTATTTTTGAGAGTGTATTTTGAAAAAAAAGACACAGCCCTGAGTGTCGAAAAAGGGTCAGGGATTAATTAACTCACTAAATTGTTTAGGAATGAAAAAATCCTTGTTAACCTTCGGGAAAGAATTAAGTAAATCTCAACAACTACAAATTAATGGAAAAGGGGGAGGCTTCTGGTGTGCAGGAGGAAATGCTCCAGCAGATGCTCCAAGATGTCCAGTGCCTTGCTTTATGGGTAATTGTTTTCTGTAATTGAATAAGATTAATTTTTAAGTTTTAAATATGAAAAAATCATTGTCCATTTTAGGTAAAGTATTGACTAGAAAAGAACAACAACAAATCGCAGGAAGTCGTCTAATCGCTATAGTTACAACTTGTATCGGAACAGGTACTGGCGGAGTGGGTTCTGTTGGGCACTCAAGTGCTTGCGTAGGTCGTGAACAGGATGAGAGTTGTACCATCAACGGACATGCCGCAGCTTGCACAGGTATCGGTGGAGGTTTTTGGTTTTATTAATAAAAAGACTAAGCATCTTTAATAGAATACCGTTTTCAAAGATGGTAATTAACAGGGATTATTACGCGAAATGTTTTAATAACAAATAAACTAGTACATTATGAAAAAATCATTATTAAGCTTTGGAATAGTGCTTACTAAAAATGCTCAAAAACAAATCAATGGAGGTTTTTCGCAAGATTGTCCAACCGTAGATTTTATTTGTGACAATGTTAGTTGTTGTTACCTTTTTAGTGATACTATACCTATTCAGTGTATTCCAGAATTTTGTTTGTATTCTTAATAAGATTCATAGTCAAATCATCAAACAACAGTAATTATATACAAATCATTAATTCATTATTTTATGAAAAAATCAATTCAAGCTTTAGGTAAAATTTTAGAGAAATCAGAACAAAAAAATATTAATGGAGGGTTACTTCCTATAGCAGTGGACAGATGCAGAGCGCCATATTTTTCTTCGGATGGAACTTGCGAGCCTGGCTATTATATCACAGGGCATTGTATATGTTGTAAATTATAGTAGGAGAATACTTTAATTTATTATTGCCGCCTGCTATATGTAGGCGGCTTTTTTATGTGAAATAGATTTGGTATTTAAGTTTATCACAAGTTGTAAATATTACAATTCGTTTAAGTCATAATTACTTTTTGATTTCAAAACTTGGGTTCTAAATTTTGAAGGTGTGATTTTTTCAAAGCGTTGAAAAGTTCTGTTAAAGCTGGTCTTAGAGTTAAAACCGCATTCCAGAGCAATAGCCAATAGTGTATATTTAGAAAATGAAGGGTTTATAATCTTTTTCTTTACTTCTTCTACTCTAAATTGATTTACATAATCATAAAAACTAACATTCATATGTTGGTTCAGTAAGTAGGATAGCTTTTTGTCAGAGATGTTGAGTTTTTCGGATACTGACTTTAAGGATAATTCGGGTGTTAGATAACATTTTTGTTCGCGAATAATGATTTCTAGTCGTTTGAATAAAATATCCAATTCTTCTGGATCATGTGTGATTTTGGTTTGATGAGAACTAGATTCTTCTGTACTCTGTTCGTGTATGACATCTTCTTTTTTTAATAAGAATTCTGGTAATAATACCTTTGTTTGTGAAATACCTTTGTATGCTAAATACACAATTAAAAAGACCACGAAAACGGCAATAATTCCGATTGCAGAAGTGATATCACCGAATAGTACTTCGTAAATAGTTATAGAAATATCAATACCTATAATAACAATTGTACCATATAAAAAAATCTGTAACCAGTCTAAATCCTTGGAGTTGATATTTGAATAATAGAACTTCACAAGTTTTTTTGTTTTTGACAAAACGATAAGTGCTAGTATACAATAAATTAGTGAGTAGATATTGCTAAGTGCCCAAAGGTTTTCGAGACCAATTCTAAGATGGGTAAAGGGTTCAGAGTTATTTATGAGACTAATTAGCTTAGGAATACTAGCAAAAAGAAGATAGAGGAAAGGAATAATGAAGTGTTTGTAATTGTTTTTAAAAACATGCTTACTAGGAAAAAAGATTGTTTTTACATATAGATATAAACAGGGGCCTACGCTTGTTGGAAGAGTATCTTGAAACAAGAACATAGCATAAAAAATAATTTTACTTTCGTTAATAAAGCCTAAAAAACTTATTTGCGTAAAAAGTATCCATAAAAAGATGATAAAAAGTACTTTGAAATGAAGTTCTTTTCTACCATTTTTCCATAAAATATAAAGAAGTAAAGAGTTGGAAAGAATTCCTAAGTGTAGTGTGAAAATCATTTAAAATTTGTTCAAAATATGAATGCGATAGGTTCGTTAATAATAACCTACTTGGTTAACAAGCTATGCACTATAGACAAACTGTTTTAATCTATCGGACCATGCTTATTAATGAGACCTCTTAACCAAGGCCTACTTTTAGTTTATGCAAAAACCTAATAATATGTTACCGTAAATTTCCCCTTTTGTATTTTGGGATTTTTCGAGAAGAACAATATTGAAAGTTTACCTTTATTAAAGAGGATTAAAAACCGCTATAAAGTCATTTGTAATATAGCTCTTTAAAATAGCTGTGTATTTAATATTGTATATTTATCTATAATATGATTACATCTACAACAAAAAACTTTCTGGTGTCATTATTTTCTTGGATGGGTTTTCTATATAGAAATCGTAAAACCAGAAAATATACTTTGTTGCCTCTAATAATAATAGCTGTTGGCTTTTTTATCCCTCAAAAAATGGTAATTCCTGTTCATGGTGCAACCATAAAAGATTGGGATGATAATTCTTTTTGGGCGTATCCTTGGGGAAGTTCTGTAACACACAAGGGAATCGATATATTTAAAGAGAAGGGAACCGATGTAATATCTGCTACTTACGGTTTAGTGATTTACACTTATGAAGGTGGGAAAGGAGGGAAAACGGTTATGGTGTTAGGACCTAAGTGGCGTTTTCATTATTATGCGCATTTAGATCAAGTGGAGGCTTTTCCTTTTCAGCCGTTAAAATTAGGAACCAAATTAGGAACTGTTGGTAATACTGGGAATGCTATCGGGAAACCACCACATTTACATTATTCAATTACGACACCTTTTCCTTATTGGTGGTTAAGAGATCCAAACGTTATTCAAGGAAATCGTAAGATGTTTTATCTAGATCCTGATACTTGGTTGAGACCCTAAACTATATAAAAAAAGCTATGCGAGATGCATAGCTTTGACATAATATGACGATGCGAAATTTTGGGGATCAATATGTTTAAGTATTACTGTATGTTTCTTTCTAGTGGCAACTCCTGGTTACTTATTTTATGTTTCATACAAACTGTACTATTTTTTATAACTCTGGTATAAAAGTAAGAAGCATTTATATGATTTATGTGTCCAAAAAGATGAGCGTATGATTACTATAGATCAGCCTGTGTTTTCTGTCGATCAATGGATATTTACTACTAGTAACTTGAAAATGATATCCAAAGAAATCGAATTAAAGAAAAGAAGAATCCATAATGAGATTAAGAAACGGGAATTTCGATATTGATCACTGTACCTCTATCAATAGTGGAGTCTATCATTAAACTACCCGAAAGAAGTTTTAGTCTGTTTCTAATATTTTCAAAACCAATTCCTTCTCTGGTTTTTGAAGTGTCAAACCCAACACCATTATCTTCAAAAAGGAGTTGTAGAATCGTTTGATATCTATTCAAATATATATCTACTTGATCTGCTTGGGCGTGTTTTAATGTATTGGTGAGTAATTCCTGTATGATTTTGAATAGTTCTTCTTTTAATGGACTTTCAATTTCATTAATCTTCTCTTCGGGATAAGGATTGAATGAAATTTTTTGATTACTACCGTTTTCTATGTTGTTCACATATTCTTTAATAAGGGAAGATACACCATTATCCTGAAACTTCTTGGAAGCCAAATTATGAGAAATATCGCGCACCTGATGGTAGGTTTCATCAATTTGTTTGATAATCTTAGATTGAAAACTTTCTTGATCATCTACGCCAGAAAGTTGCAGTTTTATACTGGCTAGATTTCCTCCTATACTATCATGTAATTCTCGTGCTAATCGTTTTCTTTCATTATTCTGACCTTCCATGGTAGCATTGATAAGGTTTAATTCTTGGTCAATCATTAATGCGTGAACTCTTTGAGAGTTTACTTCTTCTTGTGATTTGTTTAGCGCAATTTGTGTTTTTAGTTTTTGAAAATAAACAAATAATAGAGCAATGACTGGGAGTAAAACAATTAGGAAACCTATCAAAAAAGCTTTTTTGATAGTACGTTGTCTTTTAATTTCACTTTCTTTTAATAGTTGTTCTTCCTTAAGAGCAAGTATTTCCTTTTCTTTTTCTAGAGTCTGATACTTTACCTCCATTTCTTTTACAATCGCTTTGTTCTGATCTTTAAGAATCTGGTTGGAAACAGAAAGATATTGGGTCATCAGATTGTAAGCGTTTTCATAATCGTTGTCTGCAACTTTTAAGTTTCTAAGTACATTGATTACGTCGCGTTGTAGTTCTAGTTTATTCCATTGTACCGTATTTACATAAGCAGAGGATAGTATTATTTCTGCATCTTGTGTATAACCTTGATTATAATAAACGATACCCATTTGGATAACCGCATCGATATATAAGTCATAGAATTTGCTTTCTAAGGCGATATCTTTTACCGAAGAAAAATAGGTTAGTGCATGAGAAAGATTTTTTTCGAAAAGATCTATTCTTCCTAATTTTAATTGGGTCTGTAGTCTTATTTTATTATTCTCATAAAGTCTCAGACCTTCTAATACTTCAAGATATATCGACTTTGCTTTGGAATATTCGTTTTTGAAAAAGAATGTATCTGCTAATAGTTTGTTGGCTAAAAGCAATAGACTCGTATCTTTAGTGTTATTGATACAATTTTCAAAAATAGGTTGTGCCTTGTCATATTCCTTTTGATATAAATACACTGTTCCTAGACCTAGTTGATGAGAATAGTGCATTCTTTCCATATTTGAAATGGGTGAGATCTCAATACCATCGAGATGGTGCTTCATAGCATCATCAAAAAGGCCTTTCTGTAGCTTTCCTTTTCCGAGGATATGATAGGATTTAGAAAGATAAATATTGAATTCTTCTAATGCGCTTTTTTTTGATAAAATATGATCTTGCAATAAGTTGCCGTAATAAATAATCGAATCCGTATTTCCAGATTGGATGTGTATCGTAGCAATCGTATCTATTATTCTAGCCTTGTCTAATGGATTTTCTGAATTTTTTAATTTCTGATAATAATGTTTTGAAACTGTATTGGGTATTTTTCCAAAAAAAGAGTACCAATCTTTCTTCTCTTGGCTATTCGTCAGAAAAGAAAGTAGTATACATACAAGTAATATTCTTTTAGTAGAAACCCCCATTACACACTAAAATATTGCTATACAATAATAAAGAATTATTCTTTATCATATTTAATTACCCAAGGATTGGTTGTAAAGTAGTTCCAATCAACACTAGTAAGATCCACATCTGGGTCTATGAGAACTCTAGATTTTTTGCCATTTACAGATACTCTACTTGAAGCATACACAGCTATATTCATTCCTTTTTTTTCGTGTTCTTTTTTCAGGAACTGAGCAAACTGCCAGATAGCATCAGGCTTGGTATTTACGATTCGACGTTGTTTTTTAGTCAAATATTGATTTTTATCTATTTGTACTCTTTTACACATGTTATCTTTAAATTCTATGTAGAAGTTAGTATGTCCTGATCTTCCTCTCAACATCATTCTCCAACTTAATTTATGACCTTCTTCGGTCCATAAAACATCACCAGGAATAAACCAATGCCGAACAGGTAAGGCGAGTTGAATAAGAAACCATATCGATAGTGCGGGTATCAAAAGATTTCTATAAGAAGGTACAATAATTTCGTTATCGATATAGAATTCTTTTTTGGGCATGAAAATTTTATGTATTCTTTCTTTGGAAAAGAAGAATACACTGAATGCTAGCGATAAATACGGAAATATGCCTATTTGAAATACGAATGAATTAAAAAGGTGAAAAAATATGCTTATACAAAAAGCAGCTAATCGTGTCCTTTTCCATAATAATAATGGTATAATTAGAAGGTCGAATAGAATGCCAAAATATGTAATGCTAACGTGCGTCCAGTGTTTTTGTAAGATACTTCCAACAATTGGATAGTCTGCTCTAGAGAGCATCAAATTTCTTGCAACAGTATAATCCAGCCAATCCGGATATAATTTTGCTACAGAAGCATAGGTATAAACGATCCATAATTGAATGATAATAAATAAAACACACCATCTAGGCATTGATATTTTTTTGAGCACGGGATTTCGTTTTACATCTATGGAAAAGTAATTACCAGCAGGTAATGTACTCATGAGCATGCAAAGTAATAATAAGAGGTAATAGTGGTTATTGTATGACGATTTCTGCATGTAGTATACACCAGCCCAAAGTATGGTATATGCAATCATGCTCCATCGATATTTGAAACCTATCATTACAAAGATTCCAAAGATTCCCATAAGCGCAAAATAGAAATACATCCCATTACCAGGTAATGGTTGTAAAAACTCAAAACCAATAAAATTAAATGTAAACTGGGGCTCTACTAATGTACGTCGTACCCATCCAGTTAAGATTGCTCCAAAGGACTCTGCAGCAATTAAAAACCCAAAAAAAACTCTAAAAATTATTAATGCACTATTGTCGATTTGTGTAAATAGCCAACGATTGATCATACCATAGAATTTATATATTCTCTAGAAAAATCCTCATCTTCTTGCATCGCAATTTTTAAATCTTCCAAAGAATTAAATTTCTTTTCGTCTCTTATGCGTTTTAAAAGTTCTATCTGAATTTTCTTTTCATATAAATTAAAAGAAGCATCAAAAAAGTGAGTTTCGATGGTCTGATGTTGTCCATTAACCGTTGGGTTATTACCGATATTCATCATCCCAAAGTATGTTTTATTATTAATTTGAGATTTTACTACGTATACTCCTCGTTTAGGGATTAGTTTATATTCTTCTTTTATATAAAGATTGGCTGTTGGATATTCTAGTTTTCTGCCAAGCTCTTTTCCTTTTACAATTTTACCTGTAAGCATAAAATTATACCCTAAGTACTTATTCGCTTTGGTAATATCTCCTTCTAGCAAAGCTTCTCTAATTTTGGTAGAGCTAACAGCGACATCGTCAATATCTTGTTTTGAAATTTCTTCGACAGTAAAATTATTTTGAATTCCGAAGGATGCCAAATCAGTAATATTAGAATTCCGATTACGGCCAAAACGGTGATCATATCCTATAATTACATGGCGAATATTCAACGTATCAACAAGCATTTGTTCTACATATTCTTTGGCAGTAAGTCTAGAAAATTCTGTTGTGAATGGGTGGATTACCAAGTTATCCAACCCTGTTTTTTCTAAAATTTGGATACGTTCGTCAATTGTATTGATCAATTTTATATTAGTATCCTTTTGTAATACCATTCTAGGATGGGGAAAAAATGTAAGAATAACAGATTCCAGATTATCTCGATTTGCGGCTTCAATTAACCGATCAATTATTTTTTTATGTCCAATATGAACTCCATCAAAAGTTCCGATAGTAACAACTGAAGGAGAATGATTATCATATGTTTTTGCGTCATTATAAAGTTTCATCCGCTTTTCTTATTGATTTTTAGGGGTAAGATGGAATTTATTTAGATGAGCAACAACTGTGGTATGTGTTATGTGTTTGTCTGATTTCAAGAAGATTAATTTTGATACAACCATGTGGCTATTCTAGTTTTATAACTCATAATTAGATACATAATGCTAGATAGCTATAAAATTAAGCAAATGTTGCGAGATCTACTATTTATTTTCCGTTAAAGGTGTTCATTGTATTGGCTAATCCTGCACCTGCAAAAGATTTAATAAGTGCAATGGATTTATCCAATCTTTCTGGCATGGCAGCTTCTTCTTCAGAATTCCATTCTCCTAATACGTAATCTACTTGCCTGCCTTTGCTAAACTCTGCTCCAACACCAAATCTATACCTACTATATTTGGAAGTATTTAGTTGTGCTTCTATATCTTTTAAGCCATTATGTCCACCAGCACTTCCTTTAGCTTTTAATCGAATTGTACCAAATGGTAGATTGATATCATCTGTTATGACTAAAAGATTTTCGATAGCTATTTTTTCTTTGGTAAGCCAATAGCGAACTGCTTTTCCGCTGAGGTTCATATATGTATTTGGCTTTAGTAATAATAAAGTACGCCCCTTATATTTATAGGTGGTTAGATCTCCTAATTTTTCAGTTTCGAAAGTAAGATTTTCCTCTTTTGCGAGAGCGTCTAAAATTTTAAAACCAATATTATGGCGTGTATTGTGATATTTAGGTCCAATATTACCAAGACCTACAACAAGAAATTTTTTCATAAGATCTTCTTGAGTTTCTTCTTCTTTTTTTGAAAAAAGGTTTCTAAAAATAGCAAACATAGCTCTTTTTTTGCGTGAGGATAGTAGTGAGCACCCCGCAGATTATAGATTTTGCGGTACTGCAGTGAGCTTGTCGAAGTGCTCTCGATAGATAAATAATCGAGGAGTAAAACGAATAGCCCGACCGAAGTATAGCGGAGGACACGCCCTCATAAAATCATTGCAAAAATAAAAAAAGCACTCTGAAAAAATAATCAGAGCGCTTTTGATTGTTTTCTATGAAGAAAAGATTAAGCTTCAGCTGCTGCCGCTTCTTCTTCTTCCTCATCATCAGTATCTGCAACTGCGTTACGCGAAGTTTTCACTTGACAAATTACTGTGTTATCAGGATGAAGAATTGTATAATCTTCACTAGCTACATCAGTAACATATAATTTATTACCGATTTTTAATTCTGTAATATCTCCTTCGATTACATCTGGTAATTTTGATGCTAAACCTTTTACTTTGATACGTCTTAAGTTAAAACGTAACACACCACCAGCTCTTACACCACGAGAATTTCCAGTAGTTTTAAATGGAATTTCCATCGTAATTGGTTTGTCATCGAAAATCTCAACAAAGTCGATGTGTAAAATTTTATCCGTTACAGGATGAAATTGAATATCCTGTAGGATTGCATTTATTTTTTGACCATTATCCAACGCTATTACCACGGTATGAACGTCTGGAGTGTACACTAAATTTTTGAAAGCAATTTCTGGCGCTGCAAAGTGTACAATAGTGTCTCCACCATAAATAACACAAGGTACCTGTCCAGCATTACGTAAGGCTTTTGTAGCTTTCTTGCCTACGCTTTCTCTTTGAGATGCATTGATTGTTAATGACTTCATTTTAAATATATTAATAGTTATTAATTTACATTATAAATTTAGAGCTGATAGACTCATTATTATGAACTCTATTCATTACATCTGCAAATAAATTTGCACAAGTAATCACTCTAATTTTGTTACTTTCTTGTTTTAAAGGAATAGAATCTGTAACGATTAATTCCTCTAGTTTAGAATTTTGTAATCTTTCATAAGCTGTACCAGATAAAATAGGGTGAGTACAAATAGCTCTTACGCTTTTTGCTCCTCGTTCCATCATTAAATCGGCAGCTTTGGTAAGTGTTCCGGCAGTATCTACCATATCATCTACCAATACAACATTTTTTCCGGTTACATCACCAATCAATTCCATGTGAGAAATCACATTGGCTTTGGCACGTTGCTTATAACAGATTACCACATCGCTTTGCAGTGCTTTAGAATATGCATATGCTCTTTTAGAACCACCCATATCTGGAGAAGCTATGGTAAGGTTGTCCAGGTTTAAGGATTGTAAGTACGGTAAAAATATAGTAGAAGCGAACAAATGATCTACGGGCTTTTCGAAGAATCCTTGGATCTGATCTGCATGTAAATCCATAGTGATAATTCTTGTGGCACCAGCAGTTTCTAGCATTTTTGCAATTAACTTTGCAGCAATCGGAACTCTCGGTTTGTCTTTTCTGTCCTGACGTGCCCAACCATAATATGGCATTACTGCTGTAATATGTCTGGCGGAAGCCCTTTTTGCAGCATCTAACATTAACAGCATCTCCATTAGATGATCAGAGCTAGGATGAGTAGATCCAATAATAAAAACTCTAGATCCTCTTACCGATTCTTCAAAAGACGGTTGAAACTCACCATCACTATACGTTGATGTAATAACATTACCTAATTTCGCCCCATACGCATGTACGATCTTCTCAGCTAATTCTGTACTTTGGGTACACGCAAAAAATTGCGCTTCTGTAATTGATTTAGGCATAGGGTAAACAGTTGTTTTGTAATGAGTTAAAACTTATTTTTTTAAAACAAGGTGCAAATTTAAAAATTTATTTCTACTCTGGTGAGTATTTTATTACTTATTTAATGGATCTGATGAATTATTTTTTTAATTTTGCCGTCCAATTCGATTAAAAATGCTCAAGTGGCGGAATTGGTAGACGCGCTGGATTCAAAATCCAGTTCTTTCGGGAGTGTGGGTTCGATTCCCACCTTGAGTACAAATGCCTTTAGGATTTAATTCTGAAGGCTTTTTTTTATTATTAATCTTTTTGGTTTGGCTTTTAGATTAAAAATAGTTATTCCATTTCATTAATTACCATCCTTCTGTTCCGGGTTCGCCTTTAAAAGGTCCAACCACATCTGGTGTGATCCATCCTGCATAAAATTTACTGTTTTGAGCTTTTACTAAATTCCCATCGACAAAGCACTGCAGATTTTGTGGGTAGAAAGCAATATAATCTTTTAATAAGGTAAATTCAGGAAATGGTTTAGGATAGGACCAGGCTATTGATTGATGAGGATTGGTGCGTAAAGCATAGTATATTGCCTTTCCTTTCCACTCACAAAAAGAAGTTTTGGCTTGCATTAGGATCAAAGTAGATATATTCACATCCGATTTTGGAATGTAATATGTAGGAGGACTTGCGGTTTCTAATACTGCCAATGCATTTTTTGAATCCACAATTATGTGATCATGATCTTTGACTAGTACTGGTTTATTGACTTTTTCAATAATGGGTGGTCTAGGAAAATCCCAAACAGATCTTTGTCCTTTTTTAGGTTCTATTGCGAAAGGAGGCCTTTTGTCACCTCTATTTTTCCAATGATTACGCGCATTATCTAACCAATTCATAGTTGTCTTATAAAGTTTTTAGTTCTAGATTACTGAAACATTCTATGAAGTTACAAAACTTGTGGGCATTTTTGTTATTCGTAGTTCGTCAAAGTTTTAATTGCTTTTTTGAATAAAGAGATGCTATTGAATTATCTTTGATATTACATTTAAACTATCGGAAAATTCATCAATTCATCATAATCATGCTTATGAAAAACAAATATAAATATTTGATCAGCTTAATGTTTTGTGTAATCTTTTTTAGTTGCTCATCCAGTGATGACGAAAATTGCACAAAAATTATTACAATACCTCAGGTTTATTTTGTTAATAATCAAAGTTTTACTATCGATAGAGAACAGGAAGTTTCTTGCGACACACCAGAACCGACAGAACCAGAGGTTTTAACACAACCTCCAGTTTTAGAAGGTTTTACTTATGAAGTTTTAAAATTTGAATTTACCCCAAATACGGGTAATAATACGCTGCGCCTACAGTTTGAAATCAAGTTGAACAATAATAGCGATAATTCAGTAAAGGGTGTACCTTATCTAACGATAAAAACGGATCAACTAGAGTTTTCCAACAGTTATTCGAATATTTCTCAATCACCATGTTTACAAATAGAAGCCAATTCTAGCTGTATTCATACTTTAGATATTGAAGAGTCATTAGATATTGCAACACAAACAGCTATGGAGTTGTTAGATGTAGAATATTTTATAACTAATTAGTGAAACTTGAGTAGTCAAATCAAACATAGAAGTATCATATTTAAAGGGTTAATGAAGATCAAATAATATAAGACCTTTAGAAATTGTTTTTAAGGATAAACTTCAAACGGCTGAGGTTTGATTAATTATTTATTTGTTCAAAAGGTAAAGTGATTTAAGCTGGTTTAAACAACTCAATATTTACAGTTCCGTCAATTTTCATATGAAAATTTTGATCACGCGCATGGATTATTAAATTGGTTATGAGTTTTCTGGATTCTTTTAGTTCTGCTATTCTCTTTTTTGCATGAATTACATTCGGGTCATCTTCGTTTTTTGAACTAAGGATTTGTAAGTTGTGAAATTTGATTTTATCAGCAATAAGAGATAAAAGCACATCTGTAGAGTTGATAGGAGAATAAATTCCTTCTACCAATTTTATATTGTTATACATGGAATTCATAGGTAAATAGGTTGGTGTAACTAATTGTTTTTGGAAGATAATAGATAATGTTGTTTTGGATTCATAACAATGAAAAAGGCACTTATTCATTTTTTAATTATTCTTTTGCTATGTATAGTGCCTTTTATGAATGTATGTGTTTTAATTTGAATTATCTTACTACTCTCCTTGACCTAGAGAGAAACCTCTTTTTCCATCAAATTCATAGAGGTTTTCCGTTTTTATAACATCAAACCCTTGATTGTTAAGTTTGGATAAAAGTGCGATTATTTGTTCTTGGTCAATACAATTATAAGATGGAATCGCTTTTTTTATGTCAGAATCATAGGCAACAAATCTACATCTCCAATGATCCGTACAGTAGGTTTCTTCCATACCATTTGGATATACCTTCACTCCTCGATTTGTAATCATCTTAAGTTTTAACTTGTAAGCCTGAATTTTAGATAACATGTCACCGATTTTTTTGGGGTCAGAACCTTGCCAATCAATGAATACATCAACTCCCACAAGTTCTTTTTTGGATTTCTTACGTTTGTAGGCAAACGTCCTGATTATTCCTGATCCTTTATTAATTTTGCTTGGAGCTAATTTTTTAGGCTTTTGTCCTAGTCGTGATATTATTTCATTTGCGAACTCTCGAGTGGATACTTTCTTATAACTTGAGTCTTGTTGATAGATGTCTGCCGTATGGTATCCTGCTTCAATAGTTGATAACAAGGCATTTTTTATTTTGTCGGCAATTTTTAATTCTCCAATATGCGCTAACATAAGAATTGCTGCATTTATAAGTCCAGAGGGATTGGCAATTTGTTGTCCCGCAATATCTGGTGCCGAACCATGTATGGCTTCAAACATGGCTATATTATCTCCAATATTAGCAGAACCTGCTAGTCCAACAGATCCCGCAATTTCTGCAGCAATATCAGAAATGATATCTCCATACAGATTAGAGGTTACAATTACATCATAGTCCTCTGGATTGGCAGCGAGTTTTGCGGATCCTATATCGATTATTTGAGTTTCAGATTGTATATCAGGATAGTCTAAAGATATTTCTTTAAACACACGATGAAACAGTCCATCGGTTAATTTCATGATGTTATCCTTAACCATACAAGTAACCTTTTTTCTGTTATATGCTTTTGCATACTCAAAGGCATATCTAATAATACGTTCACATCCAGGTTTTGTTATTAACTTAAGACATTGTACAACATCTTCAGTTTGTTGGTGCTCTATTCCAGCATATAGATCTTCTTCGTTTTCTCTTATGATAACAACATCCATTTGAGGGAAATGGGTTTTTACAAATGGATAAAAAGAATTTACGGGTCGTACATTTGCGTATAATCCTAATGATTTCCTGAGAGTAACATTTAGACTTTTAAACCCTTTACCTTGTGGGGTAGTTATTGGAGCTTTTAGAATAAGTTTATTTCTATTAATGATTTCCCAGGATCTGTTATCTATACCTGCAGAATTTCCAGATAAATAGACTTTTTCCCCTAATTCAATAAATTCTGGTTCAATTTTAGCTCCAGCTTTATCAAGAATATCTAGTGTAGCAGCCATTATTTCTGGTCCAATACCATCTCCTTTAGCAACCGCTACTTTGATAGTTTTATTAATATCTGTTTTCGAGATCTCTTGAGTTAATATATTGTTTTTCATATAATTAATTTTTATCCAGTACAAATATCTAGATAATTATTCATAAATTTTTATTTATATATATTATGAATTAAATAAATATAATCTATGAAAAAATGTTTTCTCATTAGTTCTTGCCTGTTTAATGGGAATTAATGAACAATAGTGGTTTTCAGGGTTGATTCAACTTATTTCTATATTTAGTTTCGTTAATTGGTAAAGTTTTAACTAACTTAACGTACGATCCCAATTGATTACTATGTATCCTTCTAGAGTATTTCTTTTATTTTTTATTTCCATTTTTTATACCGGTTTACTAGCTCAATCTTCTCATAAAGATTCTGTAGCACTTAAGAAGATAAGAGATCTTCAACAAATCTCCCAAGCCACTTATAGAAAAGGTAATTTTGAATTATATAAAAAATACGTAGACTCATTACAACAAATAACGGAAGATTACGGTTTTTTGGAGGATGAGATTTTGGCTATTGTAGGTCAAGGAATTTATTATAGCAATTTGGATGTATATCACGAATCTTTGAAGAGGTATCTGGTTGCTTTAGATAAGGCAAAAGAGTTGCCCGAAAATTCTAAAACCAAGATCATTGTTTTAGCTAATTTGGGAAATATTTATAATAACCTTTCTCAATACGATAAGGCTTCTGAAACTTTTAAAAAAGTAATACGATTAGCAAAACAGCATGATAATCCAGAGCGTGTTTTGATTGCATCATATAATGCTTTGGGGATTACAGCCATGCATCAAAAGAATTATGAAGAATCCTTAGCTTATGTTCAAAAGGTAGATAGTTTTGCGACAGCATTGGCTAGAAATGACATGAAGATTATAGCACTTAATAATATCGCAGATTGTTACACAAAGCTAAAGAAATATGAGAAAGCAAAACAAAATGCTACGGAAGCTTTAGCATTAATAACTAAAGAGGAATCTATAGAAAGTAAGGCAAATTCTTATTTACATCTTGGGGTAGCACATGTAGGATTGAAAGAATCTCAAAAAGCAATCGATAACCTTTTGCAAGTGGAAAGAATTGCAACTGAGAATAGTTTTTTAAGGTTGACAATGTATTCAAATAAGTATTTGGCAAAAGCATACGAATTACAGGAAGAATTGCAAAAAAGTATCAATGCATATAAAAAGTATGAGGAAGTTAAAGATGAGTATCTAAATAGTCTTTCTGAAGGGAAACGTATTATTGCTGAAAGAGATTTGGAAGAGCAAGAAATACAATTCGCAGAGGAAAAAGAGGTTTTGGAAAGCAGGAATAAAAGGGCACTATTTTTTGGTGCCCTAATAATCCTTATAATAGCCTTAGGTATTTGGGTGTATTTTTATAAACGAAAGGTTGTACTAAAAAAGGAATCCGAAAGTCTAGCAAAGGATAAAGAACTTTTGGAAAATGAAAATCAAAGTCTAAGAGATAAGTTGAATGAAATTAGGATTCGAGAACAAAATCAAGAACTTGAAACAAGTGTCACTAATACTTCCAATAAATATCAAAATTCTTCATTGAGTATTGAAGATAGAAACGCGTATGCAGAAAGAATCCTAAAATATATGGAAGAAGAAAAACCCTATCTCAATGAAGATCTAAAACAATCAGATTTTGCAACAGCTCTAGAGATGAATATTCCACAGGTTTCTGAAGTTTTAAATGCTTGCTTTCAAAAGAATTTTAATAATTTTTTGAATCTATACAGAATAAATGAGGTTAAAGAATTAATGAAAAACCCAATTTACGAAGAGTATAAAATTGTAGCCATTGGCTATGAAGCAGGTTTTAAAAGTAAGACTTCTTTTAATAGAGCTTTTAAGAACCTTGTAGGAGTAACACCTTCTGAATACAGGAAAAAGAGTGCTTAAAGGACTATTTACACGTTTCAAATTATAATTTGAAACCTCTTCCCAAACATTTATAGCTAGTTTTGAAATGAACATTTTTAGAGGTGATCTTTTATCAATGCACAACTATGTTAAGGAAATCTAAAAACAGTGGTTTTCAAGGTTGATAGAAAAGTACACACCAGCTAGTTTTGTTTAAATCAACTGAAGAATTTCTATGAACACGGAATTTTTCAATGTATAAACAAGGGAAAATAGATCTTATATATGATTAAAAAAATACACCAACGTATCTTATTGTATGTATGCGGCTTATTTATTAGTACAACTTTATTTAGTTTTTCTAATAGGAATCATAGTGAGTTAGACTTGACAGCATTCGTTGGAGAGTTTACCTCTATTTGGGATACTACGCAAGAAGGTACTTCTGCAGGTAATGAAATCACAATTCCTACGAATCCTGGATTTACTTATAATTATATAGTGGATTGGGGAGATGGATCTACAGATACGAATATTACGGGAGATATAACCCATACCTATGCCACGGCTGGTACCTATACTGTAAAAATAAGCGGGGATTTTCCTGCAATATATTTTAATGATGGTGGAGACAGGAGAAAAATCATTGAAATCTTGGAGTGGGGAATTATCGAGTGGCAAACTATGGAGGACGCTTTTCATGGTTGTGAAAACTTAAATTTTGACGCTATTGATGCTCCTGATTTATCTAGAGTGACAAGTTTAAGAAACATGTTTAGAGACTGTATTTCGTTTAACGGAATTGTAAACAATTGGGATGTAAGTACCATCGTAGATATGTCTGGTCTTTTTGCAGGTGCTCGTATTTTTAATAGACCGTTAGATAACTGGAATACAATTTCAGTAACAGACTTGTCAGAAACTTTTTTGGGAGCAAATTCCTTTAATGAACCTTTAGACAACTGGAATACAGCTTCGGTAACTACGTTGTCTAGCACATTTGCTGCTGCCGGTAGATTCAATCAAAATATTAATAATTGGGATGTAAGTCAGGTAGCTACTATGAATAGTACATTTCAAGATGCTAATGATTTTAATCAACCTTTGAATAACTGGAATGTATCTAATGTTACCACTATGGCTCGCATGTTTGATGATGCCAGAGATTTTAATCAACCTCTGAATAATTGGAATGTGAGTAATGTAACCGATATGACAAGGATGTTTTATGGTTTTATTGGTATGGATTTCAATCAGCCTTTAGATAATTGGGATGTTGGTAATGTAACCAATATGCAAGAAATGTTTAGAGAATGTGAGTTCTTTAATCAATCTATTAATAATTGGAACGTATCTAATGTGACTAATATGAGTGGGATGTTTGAAAGAGCTAACTCATTTAATCAACCGCTTGACAATTGGAATGTGAGTGCGGTGACTGATATGAGTAATATGTTTGATAGTGCGATTGCGTTTGCACAGCCAATTGACAATTGGGATGTGAGTAATGTTACCAATATGTCCGAGATGTTCAGATCCTCTAGCTATAATCAACCAATCAATGCTTGGAATGTGAGTAGCGTTACCGATATGTCTGGAATGTTTAGTGGTACCAGGTCAGATCTTTTACATCCATTCAATCAACCATTAGATAATTGGAATGTTTCTAATGTTACAAATATGAGTGGTATGTTTCGCTTTTGCGAATTTAATCAGCCCATAAATAATTGGACTGTTTCTTTAGTTAGTAATATGAGTAATATGTTCCAAGGAGCACCTGCTTTCAACCAACCATTAGATACATGGGATGTTGGTTTGGTTTCTAATTTTCGAGAAACATTTTCTAGTGCTTCAAGCTTTAATCAAAATTTATCGGCTTGGAATATTACGACCGCTACTAATATGACCAATATGTTGTCTAATAGTGGAATCTCTCAAGAGAATTATGATAATATTTTAATAGGTTGGGCCGCTCAGGCAGTTCAAAGTAATGTAAACTTGGGTGCTACTAATCTTGAGTATTGTGATGGAAGAGATGCTAGACAAGATTTAATAGATACTCATAATTGGAATATAACTGGCGATAGTGTGAATTGTACATTTGTACTCTGTACTCAAATCACTTCTCCAGTGGATGGGGATACCAATGTACCCGCTAATTCCGATATTCGATGGGATCCAGCACCAAATGCTACAGGATATAGAGTTAGTATACGAAGAGAAAATGGTGGAACCACCCAAATAATTTATGACAATCAAGATTTTGGTAATGTGGTAGGATTGGATTTTACTAATGAATTCACTCCAGGAGATACTGTATATGTAACTGTAGTACCTTATAATAATGACGGACCAGCAACAGGATGCCCTGAAATTAGTTTTACCGTAGTTGAAAGTTGGGTTAATAGCCCTGATGCTTTTAAATTGACTTATGACACCAGAATTCAGGAAGCAAATCAGTCTACACCAACGAACCAATTGAGAATTCAAACTACTTCTGGATTAGCATATAATTATTCAATAGATTGGGGAGATGGACAATATGATAATAATGTAACAGGAGAAATTATACATACTTATTTAGTACCTGGAATTTATACAGTAAGTATTATTGGTACTTTTCCTTCTATTAGACATGCAGAGTTTAATAGTGATTCCATAAAATTACTTTCCATTGATCAATGGGGAACTCGAGTTTGGGAAAGTATGCAAAGTGCATTTGCAGGTTGCGAAAACATGGAATACAATGCTACAGATATTCCTGATCTTTCCAATGTTACTAGTATGAGTTCCATGTTTATTGTATGCAGAAATTTTAATGGAAATATCAATAATTGGGATGTTAGTAATGTAACCAATATGTCTGCTATGTTTGGAGTAACAGATCTATATAACCAACCTTTGGACAATTGGAATGTTAGTAATGTAACAAGTATGAGGTTGATGTTCTTTAGAACTACTCTTTTTAATCAGGATATCAGTAATTGGGACACAACAAATGTACTTAATACTTCTAGAATGTTTGAAGGAGCTGAAGCTTTTGATCAACCTTTAAATAACTGGGATGTTAGTAACGTAACGGACATGTCCGAAATGTTTCAGGATACAAATGCATTTAATCAACCATTAGATAACTGGGATGTAAGTAATGTTACTACGATGGAAGAAATGTTTGATAGCGCCGCTGTTTTTAATCAAAACATTGATAATTGGGATGTAAGTAGTGTAACCAATATGAATGATATGTTTGATAGCGCCACTGTATTCAATCAACCTTTAAATTCTTGGAATGTAGCAAATGTGACTTCTATGGATAGGATGTTTTATAATGCTACGGCTTTTAATCAACCACTAGATAATTGGGATGTTTCTGGAGCCGTAATTATGAGCAGTATGTTTTCACGTTCGTCCTCATTTAACCAAAATATCAATGGTTGGAATGTTACAAATGTAACTACTATGCGTGCCATGTTTAGTAATGCAGATGTGTTTAATGAACCCTTAGATAATTGGGATGTTAATTCTGTAGTGGATATGTCAAGTATGTTCCAAGGAGCAGATGTTTTTAATCAACCTTTAAATACCTGGAATGTTAGTGCGGTAGCAAATATGACTTCGATGTTTGAGGATACTTTACTATTCAACCAACCCTTAGATAATTGGGATGTAAGTTCTGTAACCATAATGAATTCTATGTTTGAAGGAGCTTCCGTGTTTAATCAAAATATTAATTCTTGGAATGTTGGCGTAGTTACGAATATGCAATCGATGTTTCAGGATGCTATAACTTTTAATGAACCTTTAAATTCCTGGAATACAGGAGAATTGCAGAACACACAGGAAATGTTTAGTGGAGCAGTTGCATTTAATCAAAATATTGATGCATGGAATGTTTCTTTTGTCACTACCATGGAAGAAATGTTTCGAGATGCAACAAGTTATAACCAAGGAATGGACTCATGGAATGTTGCTTCGGTAACCACAATGGAAGGGATGTTCCGTAATGCAACGGCTTTCAATGAAAATATAAGTAGTTGGAATGTTAGAGGTGTAAATACCATGGAATCTATGTTTGACGGTGCTACTTCTTTTAATCAACTTCTGAACAATTGGAGAGTAAGTGGAGCTGAAAATATGGATTATATGTTTCGAAATGCTTCCAGTTATAATCAGGAAATGAATATGTGGATTATTGGGAACGTAAGTATGCGATCGATGTTTGAGGATGCAACGATCTTTGATCAATTCTTAGGAGATTGGAATGTGAGTAATGTGAGCAATATGCAAGATATGCTTGATAATACAGCCTTATCTAGAGAAAATTATGATAATACTTTGATTTCTTGGTCAGAGCAATCACTAACTCCAGGGATTAATCTCGGTGCAGAGACCTTACTCTATTGTGAAAGTATAGCCCAAAGACAATCCATGATCGATAATTATGGATGGATTTTTACAGATGATATTCTTGATTGTCCCATACCAGTGTGTACACAACTTATTTCTCCAGAAAATGGTGATGTAGATGTGCCTGTAAATACTAATTTGGTATGGGAATCTGTGCTATATGCAACATCTTATGATCTTACGATTACTTTACAACCAAGTGGCACAGTTATTACTGAAACTGTAACTACTACATCTTATGAATTTGCAGCTAATGCATTAGTAGGCTCCACTAGTGTGACTGTTTTGATAGAACCCAGAAATGATGAAGGAGTTGCAACAGGTTGTGTTTCCGAATCATTTAGTTTATCTACAGATGTTGCATCCGTACCAGAATGCACTTCATTAGTAGATCCTGTAAATGGAAGTGCTGATATAGTCATTGATACTAATCTTTCGTGGGATGCTATTCCAGATGCAGATGGTTATTTGATTACAGTTGGAACAACTTCTGGAGGAAACGATATTATCAATAATCAAGACGTTGGTAATATTACCACCTATGATTTACCAACGGATTTACCAGAGGATACTGAGATTTTTGTGTCGATAACCCCTTACAATGAAGAAGGAAATGCTGCAGGATGTGTGGAAGAAAGTTTTACAACAGAATTAATTCCAGTTGTGCCTTCTTGTACAACTATTTCAGAGCCATTAAACGGTGCTACAAATGTCCCTATAGATACTAATTTAAGTTGGAATAGTGTAGATGGAGCAAATGGTTATTTAGTTTCAGTTGGGACTACTCAAGGAGGTATTGAAATTGCCAATAGCATTGATGTCGGTAATACAACTACCTATGATTTTCCTGTTGACCTTATTGAAAATAGAACGTTTTATGTTACGATTATTCCCTATAATGATGTGGGAGATGCAGTAGCTTGTACTGAAGAAAGTTTTAGAACTGGAGACTCTACATTAAATGATCCTCCGAGTTGTACAACTCTTTCAGACCCTCTAAATGGAGCTATAGATGTTTTGGTAACGACAAACCTTACCTGGAATAGTAGTTCGAATACAGATGGTTATAGGTTAACTGTTGGAACTACATTGGGTGGAAGCGATATCGTAAATAATTTAGATGTTGGTAATGTAACAACATATGATTTACCAGCAGATTTACCTGAAACTACAGAAATATATGTGACTATCATTCCTTACAATGGTTTTGGTGATGCTACTGGGTGTACCGAAGAAAGTTTTATTACCGAAACTTTGGCAACCATTCCAGTTTGTACCAGTTTATCTTCTCCATTAAATGGAGCTACTGATGTTTCCATTGCCACGGATCTAAATTGGAATACGGTTACAGATGCAACAGGTTATAGATTAATTGTTGGAACTACATTGGGTGGAAGCGATATCGTAAATAATTTAGATGTTGGTAATGTAACAACATATGATTTACCAGCAGATTTGCCTGAAACTACAGAAATATATGTGACTATCATTCCTTACAATGGTTTTGGTGATGCTACTGGGTGTACCGAAGAAAGTTTTATTACCGAAACTTTGGCAACCATTCCAGTTTGTACCAGTTTATCTTCTCCATTAAATGGAGCTACTGATGTTTCCATTGCCACGGATCTAAATTGGAATACGGTTACAGATGCAACAGGTTATAGATTAATTGTTGGAACTACATCGGGGGGAAGCGATATCGTAAATAATTTGGATGTTGGTAATACGACAACATACGATCTACCAGCAGATTTGCCCGAAAACACCCAGATATTTGTAACTATCATTCCTTATAATGCTGTTGGAGATGCAATGGGCTGTACCGAAGAGAGTTTTACTACCGAAACTTTAGCAACTATTCCAGGTTGTACCAATTTATCTTCTCCATTAAATGGAGCTACTGATGTTTCCATTGCCACAGACCTAAGTTGGAATGCTGTTCCAGATGCTACAGGTTATAGATTAGTTGTTGGAACTACATCGAATGGAAGTGATATTGTAAATAATTTGGATGTTGGTAATGTAACAACATATGATGTTCCAACTGATTTGCCCGAAAACACCCAGATATTTGTAACTATCATTCCTTCTAATGCTGTTGGAGATGCTACGGGCTGTACCGAAGAGAATTTTACTACCGAAACTTTAGCAACTATTCCAGGTTGTACCAGTTTATCTTCTCCATTAAATGGAGCTACTGATGTTTTTATTACTACAGACTTAAGTTGGAATGCTGTTCCAGATGCTACAGGTTATAGATTAGTTGTTGGAACTACATCGAATGGAAGTGATATTGTAAATAATTTGGATGTTGGTAATGTAACAACATATGATGTTCCAACTGATTTACCCGAAAACACCCAGATATTTGTAACTATCATGCCTTATAATGCTGTGGGAGATGCTACTGGCTGTACCGAAGAGAGTTTTACTACCGAAACTTTAGCAACTATTCCAGGTTGTACCAGTTTATCTTCTCCATTAAATGGAGCTACTGATGTTTCCATTGCTACAGACCTAAGTTGGAATACCGCGACTGATGCAACAGGGTATCTTATTTCTGTTGGAACTACTTCTGGAGGAGCTGATATTATAAATAATGAAGACGTTGGTAATGCAACAACATATGAATTGCCAGCAGATTTGCCAGAGGCTACAGAAATATTCGTAACCATCATTCCTTACAATACTGTAGGTGATGCTATAGGCTGTGCCGAGCAGAGTTTTATTACTGAGACACTCGTAGTAGCTATTGAAGACGATACTAAATATGGATTTTCGCCAGACGGTGATGGAATTAATGAGTTTTGGGAAATAGACGGGATAGAAAATTATCCTGAAAATGTTGTTTCTATATACAACCGTTGGGGAGATATGGTATTTGAAATTTCAGGATATAATAATACTTCAAGGGTTTTTAGAGGGACAGCAAACAGGTTAACAAATCTTGGAGGTGGAGAACTACCAGAAGGAACATATTTTTTCAACATTCGTATTGCTAACCCTAATTCACTTAAAAAACTAAAAGGCTTTTTAGTTTTAAAAAGATAGACTTTATGAGAAAATATATATACCTACTAATGGCGGTAATGCTATCGTCATACTATAATAACACAAGAGCTCAACAGACACCAGTTTTCTCCGATTATTACTACAATCAAGTTTTAATAAACCCCGCTCATTCAGGTTATTATTCAGATACAGAGGTAAGTTTGAGTAATTTTGGGTACCTGAGTGGGTTTGAGGGGAATCCCAGAACTTTTTCCGGAATTGTAAGTACCAATGCTTTTGAAAATAGCGTTGGAATTAGTGGAGGTTTTATAAGTGATCAGATAGGAGTAACCACAGCCACAACGATTTTCGCTTCATATGCCTATAAAATATTCTTTGATCATAATTATAACAGAGCTCGTTGGTGGAATTATAATCCAAATGTGCTTTCCTTTGGGTTAACCACTGGTGTGCTTTTTTTTAATGAAGATTTATCAAGATTAAATATTCAAGGTGATCCGAACTTCCAAAATGATGTAAATGTGACAGTACCAACTTTTGGATTTGGAATATTATATAATCATAATAAACTGTACATTGGATTTTCTGCGCAGAATCTATTTTCTAATAGTATTGCTTCCGATCAAAATGTGAATATTCAAACACCATATTATTTATATGGTGGATATAGATTATACTTAAGTCGATTTGAAGAAATAAGAATACAACCAAGTGCATTAATAAAGTTTGAAGCGGATGCACCAGCTCAATTTGATTTGAATGTTTCGGTTAATTATAAAAATAAAATTGAAATTGGAGCTGGTTATCGCAGTAGTTCATCCTTAAATGCACTTGCAGGGCTTTACTTCTTAAAAAATTGGCGTTTCGCGTATAGTTATACTGCATTTAACAGAGATACTCCATTTAATAATACAAACGGATTTATTTTAACATACCGATCTGGAGAAGGATTTTAGTAGCACGAAGAAATCATATAAGAATTCAAAAATTATAGAACTTTTTAAGAAAGATATTTTTGAATTCAGAAATACTTATTAATAATTCATGGTGGAATTCCAATGATAAAAATAAGTTGTTTTCTGGTTTTTTAGTTTTTTAAAGGTATTTTAAAAAATTGATTTTCAGCTATTTGTATTTATGTATCCCTAAATGTGAATTATTAAAGTCATATGAAGTAGTAATATTACCATGGCTTAATTTTAACTCTTTAAAAAATGATTCGCGCAAACGATATAGTAAGTAGATCTTTATCTATCGTCTTATGTATTCTAAGTGTTATTACACTTTGCGTGAGTTGTAGTAATGATGATTCTGCTAATGACGGAATTAGAATTCCAGCTATTCTTGGTTTTTCACCAGAATCTGGTGAACCTGGTGATGAAATAACTATAGTAGGTACAGATTTGTTAAATGCAACCGAAGTTTCTTTTAATGGGATTACATCAACTATTAGTGATAATAAATTAAGATTACTTACAACAATAGTCCCAGAAGGAGGAACAACTGGGAAGTTGTCTATTACTACCGAAGGTGGTATAGCGATTAGCGTAGAAAGCTTTGAGGTTGTTGTTCTAGGTGGTGCTCAGGTAACAGATATTACACCAAAGTCTGCTCAGGTTGGACAAGAGATTACCTTAACAGGAACAGCGATGGCTACCGTAAATAAGGTTGCTGTTGGAGGAATAGACGGAACGATTATAAATACATCAGAAACAGAGGTAGTTTTTACCTTAGGTGCATCTCCGATTGGTCTTAGTGCAATCGAATTAACTAGCGAAGGAGGTGTTTCTTCTACAGATGTTAATTCAAATGAATTCTATGTTGTCGAAGTTATGACT
Organism: uncultured Aquimarina sp.; assembly: GCF_947492965.1. GTDB lineage: Bacteria > Bacteroidota > Bacteroidia > Flavobacteriales > Flavobacteriaceae > Aquimarina. The sequence continues at coordinate 290,051 of NZ_CANLOZ010000001.1, forward strand.
CCATATTTTGAAACTTTTGATGAAGCAACCGTTCTTTTTAGTTCTGGTGGCGATGCAGAGATTTCAAATCTTGGTGTTAGTGATATATTGCCATCAGATGCTACGTTGGTTCCTAACCCTATAGATAATAATTTTTATTACATCGGAGGAACTAGCGATACAGGAGATTCAGGATCCTACACAGGACAAATAGGTCATTCTAGAGAATCCTCTGGATTCTTCGCAGATTTTTTTAATGAAGATAGTAGAGAATTAACACAACTATATTTTAATATTCAAATTAATTTTCAAGGTATTCCAAATGATTATAGTGGTCCATTAGCTGGTTTTAGGTTACGATTCGATGAAGGTTACGATGCGGATGGTGATGGATCTACGACAGATGAATATGTGGAATTTAGACCAAGTTTACAAAACCTGGAAGATTTAGGTTATATACCTAATGATGATGGCTGGTATACTTTATCGATAAGTTTTGATCAGTTTGTTAATTCTGGACCATCAGGAGGAACTGGAACTTGGTCGGTATATGCAGTGGAAACCTTAACAAGATTTGCAATTGCTTCAAGAAGAGAGCATGATGGCGAATACTCACTGAGTATTGATAATATCTACATTACTAAAGGAGGTCCTTTACATGTAAGATAGGTAATAATAAACGAATAAATGTGCTGTTTTTTTCAATGAAAAAGACGCTAAAAGCATACTAAAAACAAGTAAAATGAGTTATAAAACCGTCGAGAACAATGTCTTAGACGGGAAACAAAAAACATTATTTAAGTGTTCTTTAAAATTAGACAAACTTAAATAGAAGTATTTAAAATCAGAAATAAGTATATAATTGAGACTATGGGTTTATTAGATTAGTAAGCTTAGGTTATAATTATTCCAGATCTTACGAATATTTCTGAATTAAATATGATTGCAAGTAAGTTCGATATCTAAATTCTATCTACCACCCTTCCGGAGTTTAGACATATCATTTTTTAATTATTGGATCATACCAGAAGAGTATTTGGCATGGTATAATGAATACTGTTGTATAATACAGTTAAGGTATGCGTTGTTTTAGTTCTTTCAATTTCTAAAACAAAATCATGCTTACTGATATTTTCGAGAGTAACATCTATACCTGTCGATTTCTTTTCAAGGTAATTACGATACGCTACAAAACATTTGATACTGTTTTGTGTAACTAAGTGTATCTGATCACTTATAACTATAAATAACACAAACAATGTAATTATGAGAATGCATTACACACACAAGAAACACTTTTTAGTAAAAAGATTGCTATGGCTGGCAATATTCTTATTTGTCACAGCAGGAGCATTTGCTCAAACTATTGTCCAGAAACATGGAAGGTTAAAGGTGCAAGGAAATCAAATAGTTGATAAGAATAATAATCCAGTGAGTTTAGCAGGAAATAGTCTGTTTTGGAGTAACGCTACCGACACATCAGATTTTTATGATGCAGAAACTGTTGAACATTTGGTGAGCAATTGGAACAGCTCAATAGTTAGAGCAGCTATGGGAGTAAAAGAATCTTGGGATGGAGGAACTGGTTACATAGATAGCCCTAATTTTCAGAAAAATAAGGTTCGAAAAATAATTGATGCTGCAATAGCTCAGGGAGTGTATGTAATTATTGATTGGCATACTCATGAAGCAGAACAGTATACATCTGAGGCTGCAGATTTCTTTAGAGAAATGGCATCTTTATACGGTAACCAGCCCAATGTAATTTATGAAGTTTATAATGAGCCTATAAATCAATCTTGGTCACAAGTAAAAAGCTATGCAGAAACCGTTATTGCTGCTATCCGATCTGAGGATCCAGATAATTTGATTATTGTTGGGTCTCCTACTTGGTCACAAGATGTAGATATCGCATCAAATAATCCTATTAACGACTCAAATACAGCATATACACTGCATTTTTATTCAGGAACACACACACAGTTTTTAAGAAATAAAGCACAGACTGCAATGAATAATGGAGTAGCATTATTTGTAACAGAGTGGGGAGCTGTAAATGCTAATGGAGATGGAAATGCAGATGTTCAGGAGACAGAAAGATGGATGGAATTCTTTAGAGATAACAATATTAGCCATGTAAATTGGGCGGTTAGTGATAAATCTGAAGGATCATCTATAGTGAAGCCAGGCCAAGGAATAAATGGCTTAAAAAGCAATCAACTTACTGATACAGGAGTATATATTAAAAGTCTTATAGAGAATTGGACTGAAAATTCTGATGGTGGTGGAGACGGAGATAATGGAGAGCCAGGAGTAATCAATTGTAATACAGTAGATTGTATTAGAAATGCAATGCAAAATGCACAACCAGGAGACGAAATTATTATAGCTTCTGGTACGTATGAAGCTCCAGACAAGATTAATATTGGAGGAAGAGCAACAAGATATGCTTCAGACAAAAATGGAACGCAGTCCAATCCAATTATCATGAGAGCCCAAAATCCATCAAACCCACCAATACTAAAAGGTGAAAATGGTAAATTTGATGGTTATGTTTTACATATGCTTGGAGATTATTGGGAAATAAAGAATATCATTTTTGAAGAAGGTTCTAAAGGGATTGTATTTGACAATGCCAATCACGGTCTTTTAGAAAATGTAACAGTAAGAGAATTGGGAGAAGAAGGGATTCACCTTAGAGATGGATCTAGTTTTAACCTAGTAAAAGACTGTAGAGTATACAATGTAGGAATTAAAAAGCCAGGAATCGGTGAAGGATTGTATGTGGGATCAGACAAAGGACAGCATGACCAATATGAAAGAGAATGTAACAATAATACCATTGATGGTTGTATCGTAGGACCTAATGTAACTGCAGAAGGTGTAGATGTAAAAGAAGGTACTAAAAATACGATTATCCGTAATTGTACTTTCTCTGCACAAGGTCTTTCTGGAGAAAATAGTGCGGATGCATTCATAGATCTTAAAGGAGCATATGGTTTTGTATATAATAATACCTTCAACATCGATGGATCTAATATTCTTAATGCAGGAGTGGATTTCTTAGATAGAGGAACTGGATTTAATACAGGTTATAGAAATGCCATTTTTAATAATACATTTAATTTAGGAAGTAGAGCAAACGAAATACAAACAGCTCGAAAAAAACAAGGAGATCCTTCCGAAATTCATGTATGGAATAATACGCGTAATCCAAATTCTCCTGATTTCCCAGTGAGCGATGGAACCATAAATTTTGTAACAGAATCATGTCCTAGTTGGAATATCGTGCCTTGTAATGGAGGCGGTCCTAATCAAGCACCTAACGTATCATTTGCTTCTCCTTCAAGTAATTTTTCATTAGAAGAGGGATATACTAGCTTGGAAGTGGTTGTAAACGCTTCTGATGCTGATGGTTCCGTAAGCAATGTGAAATTATATGTGGATAATAACCTAATTCGTCAGGAAAATTCAGCACCTTATGAATGGGGACAAGGAAGTAATGCAGCTGAACTAGTGGGATTATCTGTGGGAACACATACATTTAAAGCCGAAGCTACTGATAATGATGGAGCCAAAAGTTCTACTACAATTACATTAACGGTAACTAGTGGTGATACTGGAGGTGATCAAGGTCCTTCCATTTCATTTGCTTCTCCATCCTCTAATCTAACTGTTGATGAAGGATATACTAGTCTTTATGTAAAAGTGAATGCAAGTGATAGTGATGGATCAATAGACAATGTAAAATTATATATTAATAATAATTTTGTGAGACAAGAAAGATTTGATCCGTATGAATGGGGACATAACACTTCTCCAAACCCAGCAGAAACCACTAATTTACCTACGGGGAATCATACGTTCAAAGCAGTTGCTACAGACAATGAAGGAAACACAGCAGAAACATCGTTTGTATTAACGGTGAATGGTGGAGACGGTGATGGCGATGGAGACGGTGATGGAAGTGGAGATAGTTGTGCTTTTGGAGCTCCTTTAAATAGTGCATTGCCAGCATTTGATAATATTTCCTATACCGAAGCACATGTACTTGGAAATGGAGGACCATCCTTAAGTAACTTCAGAAAATTTAGTATTAATTGGAATCCACAGTACAATGGATTGTATCAATTTGCAATGAATACGAATAATGGTAATCCAAATTGGTACGTGGATCTTAGACCTTTTAGCAATGCTAATTTTAATGGAAATAATCCAGAGGTTACTATTAGCAATTCTGGAATAAGCGGTTTTGATGGATCTTATTGGGTAACAAAAGATGGAGCTAATTTTGTAATGGTTTCCAAGAATGGAGGTTATACAATTTACTTTAGTAATTCAAGCTCAGCACCAAATTGTGACAATAAATCACCTATTGAAGAAGACAAAATATCTGATATCAAATTGTTCCCAAATCCTGTAAGTGATAATATCTTGAATGTAAGAGGTATTTCTCAAGAAAAATCTACTTTAGAAATAGCAGATATGCAAGGTAAAATTGTACTACAAAAACATATAGAAGGAACCGATACAGGATTAGATGTCTCGAATCTAAAATCAGGAATGTATGTCCTTATTATCAAAGGGCTAAAATTCAGAAAATCTATACTATTTACTAAGCAATAAATTGTCTTAGCCAAGTTAATCATCAGGTAGTTGTGAGTACTACCTGATGATTATTCTCATGATTTTAAAATAAACGTCCCATGAAATCAATATACTATTTATTAACAGGTTTATTGATACTATTATCTAGTGTTGCCATAGCTCAACAAGATTTAGTATATCAATACGATTTTGATCATTTGCCTTCAGGTCAATATGATAGAGACATGATACGAGATGCTCTGGATGTCTCTTTTTGTAAAGGAGCTGATGAAGGAAGAGTTTTTATAGAAGATTTCCCAAATCAAGGAAAAGTTCTAAAAGTTAAATATCCCAAAGGAAAAGTAAAAACCAATGATAGTGGAATGCACACTAAGGTGTATTGGGAGGATACAGGAGAAAACCTAGATGAATTATACATCAGTTATATGGTATATTTTCCTAATGATTTTGAATTTAGAGCAGGTGGAAAATTACCTGGATTATCCTATCAAACCTCAGAAAGAAATATGTCACTTCGACTCATGTGGAGATATGATGGTCTTGCAGAGTTTTATGTGCATTACAATACAGAACCTAGTTGGGAAGGATGGCACGCCTCTATTAACTGGAGTTTGATAGATCCCTACGAGGAACCTAATGGAAATCCACAACCAGATCAGGTAAAATTTAAAAAAGGACAATGGAATAAGATAGAATTGTATAATAAATTAAATACTCCTGGTCAAAATAACGGTATTATGAGAGCTTGGCTTAATGGTCAATTAGCCATAGATATTACCGATAATGGTGACTATCGCCAGGCTGATGAAGGAGATATTCATTTAAATTCCATCTATTTATCTACCTTTTTTGGAGGTAGTGATGAGACTTTCCAACCAACCAAAGATATATATGCATATTTTGATGAGTTTAAAGTATCAAAAAAGAGAATTCACGATTCTGGCGATAATGGTGGTGATGGAGACAATGGCGGTGATACAAATCAGGACCCTTCAATTTCTTTTAATACTCCATCAAGCAATAATCTTGAGGTTGAGGAAGGATATAGTCTATATGTAGATGTAAATGCTTCGGATAATGACGGTAGCATCAATAATGTGAAATTATATGTAGATGATAATTTTATAAGACAAGAAAATGTAGCTCCTTACGAATGGGGGCATGCGAATTCTCCAAATCCCAATGAAATAAATAATTTACCTGTAGGGACACATATAATAAAAGCAATTGCTACTGATAATGAAGGTGCAACCGCCGAAACCACTTTTACGCTTACTGTTACCAATGAAGATGGAGACGGTGATGGTGATGGTGATATTGGAGGTGATGGAAATTGCTATTTCGGGACACCTATAAATAATAGTATTTCTAGTATCGATAAAACATCTTTTTCTAATGTATACATTTTAGGTGATAATGGACCCGCGCTAAGTAATTTTAGAAAGATGACAATCAATTGGAATGCGGCTAATAATGGGTTATATCAATTTGCTCTTAATACGAATAATGGTGTGCCTGATTATTATGTGGATCTAAAAAATAAACTTACCCATACATTAGGACAATCAAACCCTTCTATAACTATAGATAATTCTGGAATATCAGGATTAGATGGTTCTTACTGGATTACAACAAATGAGGAAGATTTTGTAATGGTATCTAAAAACAGAGGATTCACTTTATATTTTAGTAATACTAACCAAAGTCCTATTTGTGATAATAAACAAAATCCAGACTTAGAAAATATATCGGAATTCTCTTATTATCCCAATCCGGTAAAGAATTCACTTCTTTTAAAAGGTCTTGATACTGATATTCAGGAAATCGTCATATATAATATTAATGGACAAAGAATTAAAGCTCTTAAAACCAGAACTAAAGAAAGCTCTATGTCTATTGATGTTACCTCACTAAACAACGGAATTTATTTTATGGAACTCAAATCTTTTAAAGGCAAATCTAAAAGATACAAACTAGTAAAAATCTAAACACAAACTGAACTTATTAACTAACAAAAATTTTATGATTATGAAAGAAAGTATAATCTATAAACCGAATAAAAATAGAAATGTTTTTGTGATGTCATTTCTAATGATATGCATTGCATTTCTTTTTAATAACGAACAAGCTTTTGCACAATGTAATACGATTATTGATGTTGATTTTAATAATTGGAATAACAGGAGGTATTCTATTTCAGATATAAAAAGTGATTTTAATAATAAAGTAAAACCTTGGACAGCATCTACATATAGAGGTGTAGAAGGGCCAGGAGCAGCTAGTAATTTGATAGAAAACACTCCTCAGGAAACTCGAATTGTCAATGGAACACTACGAGCTCAATATCTAAAGAACGATGCATCTGGTAGATCAGGTGGGTTTTTATTTGATCCTTATTTCGATGCAGTGGATGAAGCCTATCTCGAATACAAAGTAAAATTTGATGATAATTTCTTCTGGGCTACTGGTGGTAAATTACCAGGTCTTGGAGGTTCCACAAGAGGTGTCAATAGTGAAAGTAGTGGTCGTGGTGCTATCCCATCAGGATGTAAGTATAATACGGATGGATGGTCTGCACGTTTGATGTGGCGAAGAAATAGAGCACAAACAGACCAACCTTATTTTATTTTGTATAGTTATTTCGCTGATAAAACAAATGGACAACCACGACAAGATGGAGATTGTGGAGATGCAAAAAGAATTTATTCTAACCTGAAGGATAATAAATGGTATACCATTCGCCAGTATATTAAAATGAACACGCCAGGACAGAGAAATGGTAAAGTGATCATGTGGATCGATGGTGTAGAAACATATCGTGATAACAATGCTAAAATTCGTAACTCTGGGAAAAGCAATTTAAAAATCAATGCTTTGATTATGAATACGTATCGAGGAGGAAGTAGAAACGATGAAGTTTGGCATTCACCTAGAACCGAATATACATTTTTCGACGATTTCAAAGTGTGGACAGGTTGCGGTAACCCACCTGATGGAGGAGAGAACACACCACCAAATGTTTCTTTTGCAACTCCTTCTGGAAATATAAGTGTTCAAGAAGGGTATAATGATTTCCAGGTTACTGTAAATGCTTCAGATAACGATGGTTCCATTAGTAATGTAAAATTGTATGTAGATGGAGATTTAATTCGTCAAGAAAGCGTAGCTCCATATACTTGGGGACAAGGAAGTAATACTAATGAACTTCTTGGATTGTCAGTAGGACAACATACATTTAGAGCAGAGGCTACTGATAATGACGGAGCAAAAACTAGTAAAACTTTTGTGCTCACTGTTAATGGCACTAGTAACAATCAAGCACCAAATGTTTCTTTTGGCTCTCCATCGGGCAACATAACAGTACAGGAAGGATATGATCTTACAGTGGTAGCGAATGCTAACGATCCTGATGGAAGCATATCTAATGTAAAATTATATATCAATAATAGTTTAGTACGTCAGGAAAATGTACCTCCTTACGAATGGGGTCATAATAATTCTCCAAATCCAAATGAAGTAAATGGACTTTCGGCAGGAACGTACACCATAAAAGCAGTTGCTACAGATAACGATGGAGAAACTGGTCAGGCTACATTTACCTTAACTGTGCAAGGAGATAATGATAATGGAGGCGGAGATGGAAATGGTAATAACAACTGTTCATTTAATACACCTGCAAACAGTGGTTTATCTGCAATGGATAAAGTAACGTATTCTGATGTTCATGTTATTGGTAATGATGGACCTAAACTTGGTAATTTTAGAAAGTTTACTATCAACTGGGTACCTCAGAATAATGGATTATATCAATTTGCTATTAATACCAATAATGGATCACCAGACTGGTATGTGGATTTTAAGAGTACAATGACTTTCCAGCTTGCAAATGCAAATCCAGAAGTAACGCTTAATAATACAGGATTTGCCGGATTAGATGGATCTTACTGGGTAACCATGGATGGAGCAAACTTTGTATTGGTATCTAAAAATAAAGACTTTACTATATACTTTAGTAATTCATCTTCAGAACCTAATTGTAATAGATCTTCAGATTTAGAAAATATTGAAGAAAAAATGATGGTATATCCTAATCCAGTAGATGGAAATATCATAAATGTTGTGGGATTATCAGCAAAAACTAAAGTACTACAGATCGTAGATCTTCAAGGAAGAGTAATCCGAGAATTAGACTCTAAAAACATATCAGAAACACTGGTACTGGATGTTTCAGCGTTGCCAAAAGGGCCTTATTTGCTGATAAGCAGAGGTAAGAACTCTAAACAATCTACTTTATTTATTAAGTAAAATAATTCAAGACATACCCGCCAAACAAATCACAAATACATAGGTTGGTTCCATAAGATGACCAACCTATGTATACTAGTATGCTGTTCCCTTATGTGAAGAGTCAATACTAGAGGAAATTTTTGTTCATGTTCTTGTTATTCAGTCAAATATCTTAAAACCAAATATCTGATTCTTTGGAATCACAATCTAATTTATTAACCTCAAAATATATTACACAATCATGATTGAACGTAGTAAAATTTCAAAAAAAATTTCATCGTTTTTTTTGTACGGCTTGTTACTCTTTTTTGCCGCAGATCCTGTGATAGGACAAGTAAGTTTAGTTGATGAGATCAAAATCTCTAATCAAGCTTTATTTTTTGATGGATCAAAAGTACCAGAGGAAGAGCGTTTAACCTACCCTAATAGATCAAAATATGACTATGCTTTTGGTAGCAGGATTACTCCACATGGAGATTGCATTTATACCTACAAGGAATACGTTTTTATGACTTGGTATAAAGGTGGAGAATCTAATAGACATGTAATGCTAACCCGGTATAATATGAATACCAAAACCCAAGTAACTATTCAATTTCCACACAAGCATACTGGATTTCAAAACAGACCTCATATTGGTGAATCTCATAATACCATAGCAGTTGGTATCGCTCCGGTTGATGGAACAGTACATTTGTTATATGATATGCACGCATATTCCAAAAATCGACCATCAAATGGTAGTCTTAGTAATGATTACTTCAGGTATAGCTATTCTAGGGATAATGTTGCAACATTGCCAGACGAAGAATTTACATTAGATAAATTTTTTCCAAAACGCTTATTTCTTAAAAATGGAGACAACTATGAAGGCCTAACTTATCCTACTTTTTTCAATAATGAAGCGGGAGAACTCTTTGTTTCTATGAGAGAAGGAGGTAATAATAATGGGAAATACATGACAGCCAAGTACAATGGTAATTCTTGGAGTAGTTTTAAAGATTTTAATGTGCTAAATGCTAAAAATAGAGGAATCAACTATAATTGGGGTTTATATGGTGATTTTAAGTTTATCAATGGTAAAATGCATATCGGTTTTCATACAAGAAAAAATATTAGCAATGATAAGTTTTCTCTTAATAATGGATTCTATTATGCTTATGCAGAAAATTCCAATAACCTTACTAATTGGAAAGATCATAAGGGTAGAAGTGTAAGCACTCCTCTTATAGATCCTGAAAAAATATTCATATCAGAACCTGGTAATACAGTGTCTGGGTCAGCAAGAAATTCTGTTAAGATATCCAGTGGCGCGGATTGGACCATTACAGAAAATGGCAGTATTCACTTTAGAACTAGAGTAATAGGTGCATCTGAAACTAAAAACGTGCATACTTATAAAAAAGCAGGGGATGATAATTTTAGAACATCTACGAATTTTCCTGGTGGGGACTTTCATTCTATCGGAAATGATGTATACCTCATAGGATTGGAATCAGGTAGACCAGTTATTTACAAAGCTAAAGGAGGAACAAACTCATGGGACAAAATTTATAATGCTTCATCAGGAAAAAGTTTTAGACATGGTGTAGTACATATCAAAGATGGAATATTGTATTACTATCTAATGGAAAGAGGATCCGGAAGTGGACAGCCAATATATCTTCAAGTAATAGACTTAGGTTTGGACGCAGTCGCTAATACTGCTCCTAATGTTCAAATTACAGGCTTAAATAATTCATATGATGTAGGAGAAGATGTAAGCATAACTATTAATGCAAGTGATTCTGACGGTAATATAGCCAAACATGAAGTTTTTGTTAACGGAAACCTAGTAGATACGGATGGAGCCAATTACACTCCGCATCAAATTACGAATGTACAAGCGGGAAGTTATACTGTAAAAGTGGTAGTAACTGATAATGATGGAGCAACAGATGAAGATACGGATAGTTTTACAGTATCAGGATCTTCAGGTGGAGGAGATACTTGTGATACTTATGAAGAAGAAAACGGATTAGTAGTAATCGAAACGGAAAATCTATCTGCTTCTGGAAACTGGAGTGAGAGAAGTGTTATTTCAGGATTTACTGGAGGAGGATATTTAGAATGGAGAGGTCCTGATCACTTTAACGATCCTGGTAATGGAGTAATTACTACAAAAATTAAAATTAATTCTCCAGGAAGATATAAGTTTCAATGGAGATCTAAAGTTGGTGAAGGGAATAGTCCTACAGAAGCTAATGACACTTGGTTGAAGTTCCCAGATGCTAGTGATTTTTATGCACAAAAAGGAAATGAAATAGTATATCCGAAAGGGTCAGGAAAGACTCCAAATCCAGAAGGTTCTGGAGGAGAAGGGTACTTTAAAGTATATTCTACAGGAACAACCAATTGGACTTGGACAACCAAAGTAAGTGATAATGATCCCCATGATGTGTTTGTAGAATTTGATTCTCCGGGCATTTATACCATGTTAATTTCTGGTCGTTCTAAGCACCATATTATCGATAGAGTGACATTAAATAAATCAAGCGTCAATGCTACTGATACGTCATTACAAGAAACCACCTGTGATGGTAATGATGGAGGGGGAAGTGATGGTGATGGTAGTGTTGTTATTAGTGGAGAACGCAAAAAATGGCATAAGGTAACCTTAACTTTTGATGGACCTAATACGTCGGAGACTGCTAGTGAGAATCCATTTTTAAATTACAGATTAAATGTAACGTTTACACACCAAAGTGGTTCTCCATCCTATGTAGTTCCTGGTTATTATGCAGCCGATGGAAATGCAGCACAAACTTCAGCGAATAGTGGTAACAAATGGAGAGTACATTTTTCACCAGATAAAACAGGTCAGTGGAATTATAGCGTCTCTTTTAGAAAAGGAAATAATGTGGCTGTAAATGATGGAGCAACTGCAGGAACAGTAGCAGGTTTCATGAATGGAAAAACAGGATCTTTTTCAATTGCAGCATCCGATAAAACAGGAAGAGATTTTAGAGGAAAAGGTCGTTTGCAATATGTAGGAGAACATTACCTGAAATTTGCTGAAACAGGAGAGTATATGATAAAGCAAGGCCCTGATTCTCCAGAAAACTTGTTTGCTTATGACGATTTTGATAATACTCCAAATGAAGGAAACCGTCGAAAAGACTATCAGCCACATATAAACGATTGGGATAACGGAGATCCTACCTGGAAAAATGGAAAAGGAAAAGGATTGATCGGAGCGGTAAACTATATCGCTAGCGAGGGTTTAAATTCTATGTCGTTTTTAACAATGAATATCAATGGGGATGATAAAAATGTGTACCCATATATAGCAAGTAATCAAAGAACTCGTATGGATGTGTCTAAATTGGCACAATGGGCAATTGTGATTGAATATATGCAAGAAAATGGAATTTTTGCACATTTTAAAACTCAAGAAACAGAAAACGAAACCCTTCTAGATAATGGTAATACTGGTAATCAACGTAAATTATATTACCGTGAACTTATTGCGAGATTTGGATATAATTTAGCACTTAACTGGAATTTAGGAGAAGAAAATGGAGGCGGACCGCAATCTGTAGACCAGTCACCAGCACAAGAAAGAGCGATGGCAGAGTACTTTTATAAACATGATCCCTATCGTCATCATGTGGTGATACATAAACATCCAAATGACTTTCCTGATTACTTAACTGGAAATCAATCTAAATTAACAGGTTTTTCATTACAAACGAATAAATCTGATTTTGCTAATGTTTTCAGTAGAGTAAAAGAAGGAATTGACAAATCCAGAAATTCAGGTAAAAAATGGGCAATTGCTTGTGATGAACCAGGTGATGCACAACATGCCATACGACCAGATAATAATGCTGCGAATTCACATACCGATGGACGTAAAAATGCCTTATGGGCAACATTACTAGCAGGTGGATGGGGTAATGAGTGGTATTTTGGATATCAAAATGCACATTCTGATCTTACCCTTCAAGATTTTAGAAGTCGAGATAAATGGTGGGATTATGGTCGTCATGCGATCCGATTTTTCAATATTACAGATCTTCCATTAACGGAAATGCGAAATAATAACGGTTTATCATCTAACAATAATGATTATTGCTACGCAAAACAAGGAGAAGCTTATGTGGTTTACTTAAAAAATGGAGGTTCTACAAATCTAAATTTGAACGGACAAAACGGTCAGTTTACAGTAAAATGGTACAACCCTCGAAATGGTGGTAATCTTATTAACGGTTCGGTTACTTCGATAAGTGGCGGTGGTAATAGATCACTTGGAACTGCTCCTAATAGTACTAGTAGTGATTGGGTAATATTGATTATTAAAAATGGATCAGATCCTGGCGAAAATGAACCGCCTTCAGTATCTTTTGATACTCCTTCCGGAAATACTTCTGTACAAGAAGGATATAGTAGTTTTGAAGTTACCGTGAATGCTTCAGACAGTGATGGAACTATTGATAATGTAAAGTTGTATGTGGACGGAAACTTAATTCGTCAAGAATTGTTAGCACCTTACACTTGGGGTCAAGGTAACAATACAGATGAACTTTTAGGACTTTCTGTTGGTCAACATATAATCAAGGCAGAAGCTACAGATGATGATGGTGCTACAACCAGTAAAACATTCACACTAACAGTTACTGGAACTGGTGGTAATCAAGGGCCAAATGTTTCCTTTGCTTCTCCTTCTAATGATATTACGGTACAAGAAGGATATGACCTTGTTGTAATTGTGAACGCATCTGATCCAGATGGAAGTGTTTCTAATATAAAATTATATATTAACGATAATTTGGTTCGCCAGGAAAATATAGCTCCATATGAGTGGGGACACGATGGATCCCCTAATCCACAAGAGGTAAATGGACTTGGAATAGGAACCCATTCCTTCAAAGCTGTTGCTACTGATAATGATGGAAACATGTCAGAAACTACGTTTATATTAACAGTAGAATCTGATGACAATGGAGGTGGCGATAACAATAGTAGTTGTTCATTCGATACTCCTGCCAATAGCGGTCTTGCTGCTATGGATAAAGTTACATATTCCAATGTTCATGTAGTAGGAAATAACGGTCCCAAGTTTAGCAATTTCAGGAAGTTTACCATCAATTGGGCACCTCAAAACAATGGATTATACCAGTTTGCAATCAATACAAATAATGGATCACCAGATTGGTATGTAGACTTTAAGAATACAATGACTTTTCAATTACAAAATGCTCAACCTGAGGTAACGCTTAATAATACTGGTTTTGATGGGTTAGACGGTGCTTATTGGGTGGCTAGAGATGGTGAAAATCTTGCATTGGTTTCTAAGTCTGGGAACTATACGATTTATTTCAGCAATTCGGCAACTGCTCCGAATTGTAATAGATCAAACCCAGAAACAGATCTTATAAAGATTAAAGCATTTCCTAATCCAGTTTTGGATTCCTATTTATCAGTTACTGGGATGATGTCTGAAGAATTGAAAACAATTCAAATAATAAGTGTAGATGGAAGAGTTGTAAAAGAAATTACTACTAAAAATGAGACAGAAACAATAGATGTTTCTGAATTACCATCAGGTTCTTATTTCTTGTCAATCAAAGCTGTACGATTTAAAGAATCACTCTTATTTGTAAAAAAATAAGGATCTACTATTAGTACTAGGATGTTTTGTTTAACAGAATGTCCTAGTTCTAATCGATATATAAAAACAACAACAACTAATCACAATGAAAAATTTTAAAACAAGATTTAATCAAGATTTATTTTGGTTGCGAGAATATCTCGCTACGAATAAGAAGCAATTAAATATAAATATTAGAAGACAAAAATTGTTTTCTGATCTACTTATCAATAGGTCTGGTGTATTCCTTTGGGGTATCTTATTTGCCAATATACCCTTGCTTCAATCTCAAACTACTTCTTCTGCCACTTCGAGTGCAGGCAGTGGGTATTCTGTTATAAAAAATGATGGGTTTGGCATAGAAGATCCAGATTGTAAGCACAAGAGTTTTGGACCTCATATTACCCAAAGGTTTGATAATGAATTAGACAAGAATGTGTTTGTTTTTCATAGTCATATCGATGACGATGATGATCGATGTAAAAATGATGATCGTGTACGTATAGAAATAAAAGGAGGACCAGGTGCTAGTTCCAATACTTTGCGTCACCCCAGAAATTCTACGAGCTACTACAGATGGAAGTTTCGCTTAGCGAGTAATTATAAAGCTAGTAATAGATTCTGTCATTTCTTTCAATTAAAGGCTAAAGGCGGAAGTAATGATAAGCCTCCCATATTAACGTTATCAGCTCAAAAAGATAAATTTGAGTTGGTGCATAATAGAAAAAATCCGAATTCTGTTTATGTTGATTTAAAACAGGAACCACTATCTAGATTTAAAGGAGAATGGATCGAAGGCTATGTAAAAATAAAACATGGAGATAACGGTATGCTCAATGTGGTACTGAAAAAAGTTTCAAATGGACAAACTGTTTTTTCATATTCTAATTCGAATATAGATTTATGGAGAAGTGGAGCAGATTATAATAGACCTAAATGGGGTATTTATAGAGGAAAAACGAGTGGATTAAATGATGAGCAGGTACGATTTGCAGATTGGTGTGTTTCGGAGTCTTCTGAGAGTCAATGTCCTTCTTCAATTGGTAATGGGGGATCCAATCAAAAACCAAACATTTCTTTTGCTTCGCCATCAGGAGATATTAGTTTGCCTGAAGGCTATAATGAACTCGAAGTTACTGTAAACGCATCTGATAATGATGGTACTATTAGTAATGTAAAGTTATATGTGGATGGCAACTTTATTCGTCAGGAAGTTAATGCACCTTATACTTGGGGACAAGGAAATTTTACAGATGAACTTTTAGGATTACCAGTAGGACAACATACAATCAAAGCAGAAGCCATAGATAATGATGGAGCTAAATCAAGTAAGTCGATAACAGTAACAGTGACTGGTACTTCAAATAATCAAAAACCAAATGTATCCTTTGCATTGCCAACAGGAAACATAACGGTCGAGGAAGGCTACGATCTTACTGCAATTGTGAATGCATCTGATCCAGATGGAACTGTAGCTAATGTAAAGTTGTATATAAATAATGATTTTGTACGACAAGAGGTTAATGCTCCATACGAATGGGGTCATGATACTTCTCCAAACCCTCAAGAATTAAATGGGTTGGGTACAGGTTCTTATACATTTAAAGCGGTTGCTACGGATAATGATGGAGCAACCAATCAAGCAACATTTACACTAACTGTAAGAGGGATAGATTCAGGTGGCGGAGATACATGTTCATTTGGAGCACCTATGAGTAGTGCTTTAAGTGCTATGGATAAGGTGTCATATTCCAATGTTCATGTGTTAGGAGACAATGGACCTAAATTAGGGAACTTCAGAAAGTTTACGATTAACTGGGTGCCAGATAGTAATGGTTTATATCAGTTTGCAATCAATACCAATAATGGATCACCTGATTGGTACGTAGATTTTAAAGACTCTATGGGCTTTCAATTGCAGAATTCAAATCCTGAAGTTACCTTAAGGAATACAGGTTTTGATGGGTTAGACGGTGCTTATTGGGTAGCTAGAGATGGTGCTAACTTCGCATTAGTTTCCAAGTCTGGAGATTATACGATTTATTTCAGTAACTCAGCATCTACTCCAAATTGTAATAGATCGAATCCAGCAGTTGATATCTCAGAGATTAAAGCTTTTCCTAATCCCTTATTGGATTCTTTTTTAACCGTTTCAGGCATGTCAGAAGAATTAAAAACACTTCAAATAGTGAGTGTAGAAGGTAGAATAGTTAAGGAATTTACCACAGGAAAAGAAACAGAAACTATTGATGTTTCAGAACTACCAACAGGATCTTATTTCTTAGTTGTTAAATCAGTCAGATTTAAAGAATCAATATTGGTTGTGAAAAAATGAAATTAAAGAATTGTTCTAGGATGCTTCGAACCAACGGAAGCATTCTAGTTTTTTAAATTTTAAAAAGTATTTTATGAAATCTTTATTTATAAAAATACAAAGGTCTAAGGTTAATTGATCCAAAACAATGAATCATTGAATAGGAATTATTCTTAATCTTAATAGATAAAGTATGTTGTTTATGCGCAAATTATCTATAAAAGGTATTGAAAAAATTAGAATAAAAAACTGGTAATCAGTTGACTGTATATTTTTTACCCCTATTCTGTACTCATGTAAACAGCTATTTTTACTAATTTTACATTGGTTGCAAAATGATTGAAGTTCCAGACCTTCAATCAATCATTCGATATCAGATTTAAACGGTTATATTCGTTTGAATACTTTTTAATTTACCTCCCTTAGTCTTTTAATATGTAAAAGAAGATGTTGCGTTTTGCATTGGACAAAATAAATTCTTTTTAGAATTTACTGTTCAAGAAAAATAGAGATAATTGATATTAAAATAACTACTAAGTCCCAAAAAATGAAAACCTACACAAATTCGTTAACATCACGAATAATTACATTATTATTTACGTTTCTATCGCTCATAGAGTTTGCTCAAGCACAGGTGCATCAAGCCAAGCTGAATAGTATTAATTGTAATACTCTCGATTGTATTTTGGAAGCAATGACAAATGCTGTTCCTGGAGATGAGATTATCATAGCTTCTGGAACCTATGTTGCTCCTGATAAATTTAATAATCAAGGAAAGGCTTCTAGATTTGCTTCTTCTAATGATGGTACTTCATCAAACCCAATAATATTAAGAGGAGAAAATCCTGCTAATCCACCAATCCTAAAAGGTCCTGATGGAATTTATGATGGATATGCACTTCATATATTGGGCGATTATTGGCAGGTTAAAGACATTATTTTTGAAGAAGGTTCTAAGGGAATTGTCTTTGATAATGCCAATTATGGTGTTATTGAAAACGTAACAGTGAGAGAACTAGGAGAAGAAGGAATTCATTTAAGAGATGGATCTAGTTTTAACCTAGTTAAAAATTGTAAAGTCTACAATGTCGGTATTAAAAAACCAGGTATTGGAGAGGGATTGTATGTAGGATCCGACAAAAATCAACATGCAGGACCTGGTGATGAAAATGACAATAGTAAGTACGATCCGGATTGTAATAATAATACGATCGAAGGATGTATCGTAGGGCCGAATGTAACTGCAGAAGGTGTAGATGTAAAAGAAGGAACAAAAAACACGATCATACGAGATTGTGTTTTTTCTGCAGAAGGAATCTCTGGTGAGAATAGTGCAGATGCATTTATAGACCTTAAGGGAGCTTATGGTTTTGTGTATAATAATACGTTCAATCTAGACGGATCTACTATTATTAATGCAGGAATTGATTTTTTAGATCGCGGTACCAATTATAATACTGGATTTAGAAATGCAATATTTAATAATACATTTAACCTAGAAAGTAGAGGAGATGAAATCCCAACAGCTAGGAAAAAGCAAGGGGACCCTTCAGAAATTCATGTATGGGATAATGTTAGAAATCCAAATACTCCAGATTTTCCAATTAGCGATGGTAGTTTAAACCATATCACACAATCTTGTCCTAACTGGAATATAGAATCATGTGATGGAACACAGAACCAAGCTCCGGTAGTTTCATTTGTGAATCCAACCACAAATTTAACCGTTTTACTAGGCTATGATGCGCTAACTGTAGAGGTCAACGCAACGGATCCAGATGGTAGTATTTCTGATGTAAAACTTTATATAGATAATGCATTAGTACGACAAATAAACCAACCTCCGTACCAATGGGGAACGGGTGAGAATGCAAACGAATTAATAGGACTTTCTTTAGGAATTTATACCATAAAAGCTGAGGCTACAGATAATGAAGGGAAAATAAGTGATGTAGAATTTACAGTAACAGTTCGAGATGAGAATACTGGCGGCGATGGAGATTGTTCCTTTGGAACACCAATAGCTACTGGCTTACCAACCTTCGATAATGCCTCTTTTGATCATGCTCACGTTTTAGGGCAAGGACCTGATGTAAGTAATATTAGTCGACTAAGAATTTCCTGGAATTTGGAAGAAAATAAATTAGACAGATTTGATATGAATACTTCAGATGGAGTACCAGAATTTTATATGAATCTTAAAGATGTTGTTAGTTATGAGTTTAATACATCGCAACCAGAACTTACCATAAGTAACTCGAATCTGCCTGGATGGGATGGCTCATATTGGGTTACTAAAGACGGAGACAATTTTGTTATGGTTTCTAAAAGTAAAGGATTTTCCATTTATTTTAATAATGCTGCAGAAAGTCCGGAGTGCGAATCAACTTTATCGAATCCTGATTTTTCAGAAAGAGAATTACAAGTCACGATCTACCCTAATCCAGTTAATCAAAAATACTTGCATATAGCAGCCGTTTCGAAGGAGGAAAAAACTGTTGAGGTAATAGATCTTCTTGGGAAAAGAATTATATCTCAAAAGCTCGATGCTAATGATCCCAAAGTAGATGTTTCTAACTTACATCAAGGGACCTATATTCTTTTAATCAAATCAGACAACAATAAAGAATCTTTATTTTTTGTAAAGAAATAGTAGCTCATTTTAGAAGTAACCAATCTAAAACCGCAGAAACGTAATTTCATTACATAGTAATTACAAAAGATCTTAAAACCAACTAAAAACTTATTATGAAAACACTGAACCTACATAAAATTTGGAAGTATAAGATCATCATTATTTTCCTTCTAATATGCACTGGAATTAGAGCTCAAGACTGTAATAATTCACAATTAGTCCTAGATCAGGATTTTAGCCAATACAATGGAGAAAACCAATTATATACCAGAAGTATGGCTGACAATGATTTTCCAAGCTTAGGAGGAAGAACCTCAGGAGGAAACGTTAGAGGTCTTAGTAATGATTTTCCGCAAAGAAATCGAGTAATTAATGGTGAGTTACGTGCGGAGTTTACGAAGGATGATGCTAGTGGTAGAACTGGAGGTTTTGTATTCGATAGTAGTTTTGATGGTGTCGAAGAGGCGGTACTACAATATCGTGTAAAATTTGCAGATGACTTTGTTTGGGCTACTGGAGGAAAACTTCCTGGTTTAGGAGGAGCTTCTACTCCGAATGGGTCTCAACCTGCCGGTTGTACACAAAATCAAAACACCATTGAGAACGCATTTTCTTGTCGACTAATGTGGCGTTCCAATACGGCGCATACACAACCACCTTATCTTATTGTGTACGATTATTTGCCTAATAGAGAAACACGATGTGGAGGAAATACACGTCTTGGAGATTTAAAACTAGAACGAAATACCTGGTACACGGTAAAGCAATATCTAAAATTGAATACACCTGGTCAGGAAAATGGTGTTTTGAAAATGTATATCGATGGAGAATTATTAGTGGATTTAGATGATGTTATGTTTCGATTATCAGGAAAAGGAAGTGTTAAAATTAATTCAGTTGTAATGCATACCTATAGAGGTGGAAATCGTTCAGATGATTGGTGGCAATCCCCTCAGGATGATTATGTATACTTTGATGATTTTAAAGTATGGACTAACTGTTCTGATGCTACAGATAATGGAGAGAACCAGTTACCAGCGATATCTTTTAATGAACCAACTTCTCAGACAGTTACTTTAGAAGAAGGGAATAATCTTATGGTAAATGTAGCAGCGAGTGATCCCGATGGAACTATTGAGAACGTAAAGTTATATATGGATAATGTAGAAATACGAGAAGAGGTAAATCCTCCTTACGAATGGGGACATCGAGATGATCTAGATGAGCAATTAAAAAACTTAGCTGCTGGCACATACCAAATGAAAGCTGTAGCTACCGATAATCGAGGAGGTACAAGTGAGATTTCTTTTGAGCTAGTGGTAGAAGAAAATGCGTTGTCAGTAGACGAGTTTGATGCATCTGATTTAAAGATTAAAATATATCCAAATCCTGCTGATAATATAATCTTTATAGAGAATGAAGGAAATACTACACAAGCTATTCAGATTAAAATAAATGATATAAGTGGAAGAACGGTTAAAACGATTACTTCTAATAGTTCTGTAATAGAAATAAATACAAGTGCATTAAGTTCTGGAATGTTTTTGATGACGGTAAAAAGTGGAAAATTGAGTACATCCAAACTTTTGGTAAAAAAATAATTTGAGATAAGAAACTTATGGTACAGATAAAATCAAGGAGCGCTTCTGAATTTTTATGTCTAAAGATCATGGTCATAAACGTTGTATTTTTACTTTCAATCAATAGTTTAAAAGCACAGGTTTTATGGTATGGAGATCCTGACAAGAGTGTTAATTCTAGCTTTAGAAGGTTTGATTCAGGAAATGCTGGTGATGATTGCAGTAATCAATCTAATAATAATTCTTCGGCATCTACAGTAAATGATTCTGAATATGGAAAGGTCTGGAGGATACAGAAACCCACTGGTCAAAAAAGAGGTGAATTTGCCAGAACTACTGGTACTGTAAATAATTATGAACCGGAAGAAGGGGATTTTGTTTATTACGGGTGGCGATGGAAAATAGAGTCTACACCTAATATTACAAGTGGTATAGCCGTTTGGCAATGGAAAACAGATGCAGGAGACCAGAACAATACACAGAATTACCCTTTAAACATGGGGTATGGAAATGGTACGTTGACTTTTAGTGCTTGGGGTCCATGTTTTCCTAGTTGGAATTCCTGTAGTGGATCGATCAGCAAACGTAAAACTACACTATGGAGCAAATCTATTCCAGAAAATACGTGGGTAAGTTTTGTAGTTGGTATAAAAATGTCTAGAAATGATGACATAGGTTATGTAGAGCTATGGTATAATGGACAAAAACAAACACTTTCAAATTCTGATTTTCAAGATTATCAAGTGGATATTTCCTCCGATGGTAAGCGAGCATTTCATAAGACATTTGATGGTAAAGTGGTATATCCAAAATGGGGATCGTATAATTCAAATGCCTGTAATTTTAACACGACTACTTATTATGATGAAATGAGAATCGCTACTACTTTAGAATCAGCAATGCCATCTGGATCGGATTCTGGAGAGAATCAATTACCAGTAGTATCATTTAGTACACCAACTTCCCCAACAATAACCGTAGATGAAGGTCATAATCTAATAGTAAATGTAGATGCTAGTGATCCCGATGGAACTATCCAGAATGTAAAGTTATATATGGATAATGTGGAAATACGAGAAGAAGTAAATCCTCCTTACGAATGGGGACATCGAGATGATCTGGACGAGCAACTGAAAAACTTAGCTGCTGGCACATACCAAATAAAAGCAGTAGCTATCGATAATCGTGGAGGTACAAGTGAAACTACTTTTGAGTTGGTGGTAGAAGAAAATGTATTATCTACTCCTGATTTTTCAATAGAAAAACCAATGACTGTGTATCCTATTCCAGTTGTTGATCTTTTAACTATAGAAATCCCAAAAGCAGAAATTTCTAGTGTTACCATATATGATTTACAGGGAAAAGAGTTATTTCAATCAGTTTTAGATAAAGAATCTAAAGAAATATTTTCTTTAGATTTTTCTAAGTTTTCTAAAGGGGTTTATTTTCTAAGTGCGCAACATGAAGGTAAAAATATACAGACTATTAAAGTACTTAAAAAGTAGATTGTTCACTTCGCACTGATGGGGGATTAAGAAGTGTAAAATAATCAGAGGGTTTCTTTGTAAAAGGTTTATAGATTTTTAATAAAATATCATTCACTATGAATCACTTAAAACCAATTATTATAGTGTTTTCTGTTTTATTTATTTGTACTAATAATTTCCTAATAGCACAAGTAAGTTTAGAAAAACATGAAGAACTGAATCAAAACGCTTTGAAGTTTTGGTATGCGGATCCTGATCAACCAGCAGCACGTTTCAACAGAAATATTTCACCTAAAGGGGATTGTTTGCAATTCGTAAATGGGTATCTGTTTTTGACCTGGTATAAAGGAGGAATGCAAAACAGAAATTTAATGTTATCCAGACTTCATTTAGAATCTAATACATGGGCTACCATACAATTTCCTGATAAGGTTAGTCTGTATAGTTCTGGTGAAGGAAATTCTCACCGAGTTGCGTCATTAGGAGTTTCTCCAATTGATGGAACGATTCATCTAATGTATGATATGCATGCTAGTGAATTAAGATATAGATTCTCGGAAAAGAATATCGCTTTTGCGCCAGATTCGGACTTTACATTAGATAAGTTTTCATCCAGAAGAAATTATTTTAAACCAGGAAATGTAATATCCAGATTTACGTATCCCAATACGGAAGTAAATCAGAATGGTGAATTAATTGTAGAGTACCGTTTAGGAACATCTAGACAAGGAGATAAGTATATTATCCTGTACGATGGAAATTCTTGGTCGGATACCCAATTAGTAATGAGAGGAAACAATGAAAATCCTGAATTTAATCAATATGGAGGAT
Organism: uncultured Aquimarina sp.; assembly: GCF_947492965.1. Lineage (GTDB taxonomy): Bacteria > Bacteroidota > Bacteroidia > Flavobacteriales > Flavobacteriaceae > Aquimarina. The sequence goes on from NZ_CANLOZ010000001.1 coordinate 313,404, forward strand.
TTAGATATTTTTTTGATCAATTGTATTTAGGATGTTCTGTTCGTATAAAAGGAGACGATGTCGAGTTTAATAAAGGATTTTACTATGCGGCGATTGGAAATAATGGATTGGGAGATACTTGGGAAAATCTCAATGGGCAAAACATTTCTACACCAATTGAAGGACTTACAGAGATGAATAAATTTAAAATTGCAGACCCTTTACCAAATGGAAGCAATGGCATGACTAGTGCTCCCAATTTTGTGGTTTCTAAGAATAAAGCAATTCATTTTACAAATAGAATACCTGGACAAGGAACGGTTCACTACTATACAAAACCGAATTCTGATGAAGTGATCAAAGCTTCAGGAGGTTCTCCACCTGTTAATTTTCCTGGGGATGATGGAAGAGTATATAGCATAGAGGTAAAGACTAATGGAAAAATTCAACTAAGAAGTACCAAAGAAGGTGAAAGTAATTGGCGAACTGATTATACATGGTCCGGAAATGAAGAATTTGATCAAATGGTATATGAGTATGCAAATGGGTATTTACATATTATTGCATCTGAAGAAAGAAATAGTGATCAGTTACCACTGCATTATTTAAAATTGAAACTGGAATCAGTAGATATTCCCAACGAATTACCTATGCTTTCTTTTGTAACACCTACGGAAGATATCGTGTTACAAGAAGGGTATGCTAGTTTTGAAGTAACGGTTGATGCATCTGATATAGATGGAAGTATAAGTAATGTTCAATTATATATTGACGATGATTTTATAAGACAGGAAGTAAATCCACCATATACTTGGGGACAAGGAAATCTCACTGATGAATTATTAGGGTTGTCAGTAGGAGAGCATACTATAAAAGCAATTGCTACTGATAATGATGGAGGAATCTCAGAAATTTCATTCATATTCATTGTAGAACAGCAGATACTTTCTATTGATGAGTTTGAAGAAGTAGAACAGAATGTCAAGATTTATCCAAACCCTGTTAAAGAAAATAAATTAAATATTATCGGTCTTTCGCAAAAGAATATAATCTTAGAAGTGTATGATGTATTTGGAAAAAAAGTATTCACTCGATCCACCTCTGAAGAAAGTACAATATTAGATCTTTCTGAATTGAGTGCTGGTTTGTATGTCCTTCATATTTCAAGTAATGTAGAGCAAATCAATAAAGTATTTGTAAAAAAATAATGCCAAAAAATGTCTGATAGTTTCGATTATGATCGATAAACACAAACAACTAAATTATTATGTTTAATAATGATAAAAAAATCTTTAAAGTATATTGAAATTTTAATATTAAATAATTGATTATCAGTGTTTTTTGGTATTTTAAAGAAAGATTCAATAAAGATAATAGACAATATATTTATTAGTTTAGCTTTATACTTATTAGAGAAGTTCCAGACCTTTTCTAGAATAAAAAAGAGAGTAATTATTAAGAAAAAGTTCATAGAAAAAAGAACTTTCATAGAAGGCTTAAGTTTTCTTTTTTTGATATAACTCTAAATAGATAAACGAATCTAGTTCGTTTAATATTTAAATATTTTCTTCCCTTAGATCTTTAAATATTTATTCGTTTTAGCGCATCAGTATTTGTACTGAAAATCCTGTGTATAACAAGGATTAAAAAAAGATATGTCATCGATTTATTTGTAATTGAAGACATTAAAAGAATGTAAAGAAGAATAGTATGAAAGTATTTCTATGATCAAAAGTAAATGTTCATCATTACTCAGTTTTTTCGAGTGATGAGGTATATCTATAGGATATAAGTCTAATAATGAAGCTCTCAATTAACCGAAATACTCTTATTAAAGAACCTTTTAAAATTAACCTAACACAAACTCACAATGAAAAATCGTAAACGCACAACAAGGTATAAGCACCTATACACCTTGCTTATAATGATGTTATTATGTATGGGAATAAGTAATGGTTTTGCTAATACACCAACGAATACTAAACCCAAGAAAGTATCTTCTTCTTATGAGTGTGTTCCACCAACAACTAGCTTAGCGACTATTAGTCCTGTACAATCAGGTTTCTGGAATCAAGGATCTACGTGGCCTAATGGTGTTGCTCCAACTTCAAATGATGATGTTGTAGTGCCTCCAGGTATAGATTTAGTTATGGTAGGAACCTGTAGAGCAAGAAACATTAATGTACAAGGGAAATTAAGTGCTGTTAATTGGCAAGCTGGAGGAGCGTGGATCGATCTAGAAGCGCGAAGTATTATGGTTGCCAATGGCGGTTATATGGAAGTTGGAACTGAAGCACAACCTTATCATGCTAGTAGAAATGCTAATGGAATTAGTTGTCAGATCACACTTACAGGTACCAAAGTAGTCAATGCAGCTGCATCTTATAAAGCCATTATGGTTATGGGTGGTGGTCGTCTAGAATTACATGGAAAGAAAAGAATGAGTTGGACAAATATTGCAACTACAGCTAATCAAGGAGCCCAGCAAATTACACTTAAAGAAGCTGTAGACTGGGAAGTAGGAGATCAAATTGCATTAACTGCTACTGGATTAGCAAGCTCTCAGTCGAAAGCTTGGAACAATGTTGACGAAGCACGGATTACTGCCATTAGCGGAAATAGAAGAACACTTACATTAGCATCCCCACTGCAATTTACCCATATCGGTGGATCTAAAACCTATACAAGAGCTCGAGACGGGAAAACTTGGAATGTAAATATTCAGGCTGAAGTTGGTTTGCTTACACATTATATCAAGATTCAAGGTAAAATGGATGCTAACAATGAGCAAACTGGATTTGGAGGACATATTATGCTAATGAAGAATTCTATCGCTCACGCAGAAAATGTAGAATTGTATAAAATGGGTCAAAAAGGAGTTTTAGGAAGATACCCGTTTCATTGGCATTTAAATGAAGATAAGGCTCAAGGCAGTTATTTTAGAAATAGTAGTGTACATAAATCTTTCAACAGAGCTGTAACCATTCATGGTACCGATTATGTAACTGTAGACGGAATATTTGCCTATGATCAAATAGGGCATGGAATCTTTTTGGAAGATGGCGCTGAACGATTCAATACCATAAAGAATAATGTTGTTTTTGTAACTAGAAGACCAAAACCAGGAGAGCAACTAACGCCATCAGATAACGAAGCAAACGAACCCCAAAATAGAACACCAGCTTCTTATTGGATTACGAATCCGAATAATTACTTCGAGAATAATGTAGCTGCAGGTACAGAAGGGACAGGATTTTGGTTTGCTTTTCCAGAAAGACCGATGTTTGATTCTGGAAACTTAGCCTATTATCAGGGTTTAAATCCTTCAAAAGAACCTTTAGGAAGTTTTGATGGTTTCGTAGCGCATACTTGTATGACTGGTTGGGACGTTTTTGACAGATTAAACCCTAATCATTCTTTAAAAAAGAATTTTGGATGGGATGTAAACACTAGACAATTGATTAAAGATGGTCTGATGTACGGAAATGATCAGGCATTATACAGTGGATTGGGAGTAGGAGGTACTAATGAGAATACAGTTTTTTATAATTGTGCTTTTAGTGATAATAAAACAGTTTCTATGCTTGCTGGAGATCTAACTATAGAAAATAGTTTGTTTAATGTAGATACAGATCTTGGAGTATTCAATGGAGTACGAGAATTCTTTAGGTTTTACGATGGGCCAGGAAGGCATATCGATTGTCATTTCGAAGGATGGAATCGATCTAATGCAGAAATGATTAAGCAAATTACAGGGGGAGGAGCCACAGAGAATTTTAACCCTACGTTCCGTGGAACTACAAAAGGGTTTTCAGAACCGTTCCCATTTAGATTTTTTCCTTTACCAAATACAGATAATACTCGCGCCAGAAAAGTGGGACAGTTCTTCAAAGACTATGATGGAGGATTAACCGGAAAAGCAAATACAACACTAATTAGAGATATAGCATTTCTTAGAGATGGACACGAATACAGACATCCTTCTTGGAGAAATGCTGCGAGATCTGATTATTTCTTCGCTGGATTATGGCTTGCAGGGATTAATTCCAGTGGAACCCGAATATCGGTAGTCCGTTCGAAACCTGGAACAGAAAATGTTTGTTTCTATGAATCTGGAAATGCATCTTCAGGAACGTATAAGTTTCCTACTATTGTCAATGAAGGCTTTAGATATACATATTATCTGGATAGAGCACCATCAAATAAAAGTATTCATCTCATTTGGAATAGAGGAGATGCTGGTGATTTAGGATTTGTAGTTTTTAAGGGACTTGGAAAACTAGGTAATTTTAGAGCAAGGGGGCATAATTTTAATCTACCACGTTTAAATTCTATTGCAGCTGTAGAAAATGCTACAGATAATGCCTATTTTATTGCAGGGAATGGTGATGTATATCTTAAACTAAGAAATTTAGGAGGTGATGATAGATCTAATATTTTCTTTAACTGGGATAATAATGGAAGTTTCCAACCGGCAGCCCTACCATGTACTACGAATGATCTAGATGGAGTAACTGCAATGGATAATGATGGTGATGGTAGACCAGATATTGTAGAAACAGATACTTGTGGAAACCCAAATAATGCATCTGATTTAAACTTTGAGTTTAGTAATACAGATGAGAGTTTTCAACGATTTAATACAGCTGCGGCAAATACAAGTAGTGATCAATTTTGGTTAATTAGAGCAGATAACTCCAATGATCCTTATATTGTTAGGAATGGTTTGAAATTCAGTGGAAATCAGGTGCCGCAGTTAAAAATTAGAACAAAATCTGAAGCTGCTGGTACTTTTCAGCTGTTTTGGGCAACTACCGATCAACCTAATTTCGTTGCTGCTAGATCAGTAACAGTTGCTCCGCAAACAACTAACGTATTCGAAGAACTTGTATTTGATATGAGTAATCTGAATACATGGATGGGAAAAACAATTACCAAAATTCGTTTGGATTTTCCACCAGATGCTTCTGCGCCTAGACATACTTGGATAGATTATATACATGGACCCGATGCCTCCAATGCTCCATGTAATAATACTCCAGAGATAACTTTCACGAGTCCATCAAATGACCAGTTTTTAGCAGGAGAAGATATTGGTGTTGTAGTTGGGGTTACCAATGGAAATATTGCTAACATCAGACTTTATCTAAATGATGTTTTGGTACGACAAGAAAATGCAGCACCGTACGAATGGGGAAGTGCGAATCCAGGTGCTAATGATACCGCCTTATTAAATTTAGCAGCAGGAACCTATGAGTTAAAAGCAGTAGCGATAGCTACAAACGGTACAAGTACTACGGAAATTAAGACGATTACTGTAATTGATCTAACATGTGATATTATACCATATGTAAATATCAATAATACGGGCTGGGAATCTGTAGATATGGCTAGTGTAAATGTGGGTGATACGGTTTGGTTTGGTCCGCAATCTGAAGAATTTGGACCTACATCAAATGGTTGGTCTTGGACAGGTCCTAATAATTTTAGTCATAATGATAGAGGATTATTGTTATCTAATGTCCAATTAAGCCAAGCAGGTACATATATAGTAACAAATACTGATGCTAATGGTTGTACTGCTTCTAAAAGTTTTACTTTAGATATTAATGCAGATCCAAATCCAAATGCTATCGCTATTCCTGGGAATTTTGAAGCTGAAGATTATACTGATATATCTGGAAGTGTACGAATAGAAAATACACCAGGCGGAGGAGAGAATCTTGGGTTCATTCTTAATGGGAACTATACTGAATATGAGATTGATGTAGCCGATTCTGGAACGTATGAGATTACCGCTTTTGCTTCTAGTGCTACAGAAGGAGGTAGTATCCAAATTTATACTAATAATAAATTAAAAGGAACAATTCAAATTCCAAGTAATGCAAATTGGCATTCATATCAAGCCTACACCAGTTCTATAGCGATATCTAGCGGTATTCAAACATTACGATTATCATATACAGGAGGAGGTAATTATTTATTTAATGTAGATAGAGTAGAAGTTACAAAACCAATCCAAATAGAAACGACTACTACATTGTCTGCAATACATGATGCCTATTTGGATAACGGTATCCGTTTTAATAATAACATGGTGAGACTAGAAAATGGAAGACGTACCGGATATTTAATGTTTGATACATCTGGAATTAATGGAGAGATAGTAAGTGCCGAATTAGAATTTGAAGTATTTGGAGATGCTGGTAATGGAGGAGTTATTATTCAGGAAGGTACATATAGTAATTGGACAGAGGCAAATCTTTCCAATCAGAATAAACCAACTAAGAAATCACAGACAATAGGATCGAGAACAGGTACTTATACCATTGGCTCTACGATCACGGTGCCACTAGAACTTTCTAAGACTAATAGTAATAGAGTAAGTCTAATACTAGAAATGAATGGAGGAAATGATTTTGCTTTTGGATCTAAAGAAAATGGAACAACTGGAGCTCCAAAATTGGTAATTACATATTTAGATAATAAAAACCCTGAAGGAACACAAGACACACCTGTGTTATATCCGAATCCAGTGAGAAACATTCTAAGTATGTCTCAAGCAAATTTTACTAAAACTGTAAAAGTATATGATATGCTTGGAGCAGAAAAAATGAATGTTTCTTTGGGGGAAAACGAGAATGAACTTGATTTAGGTCGATTATCCAAAGGAATATATATGGTACGAATTATTGATCTAAATAATCGTAGAGCAGAACCAATGTTATATAAAGTTGTAAAATCGGATTAGTAAAAGTGAATGTAGCCTTTAGATTATAATTCTATTAAAAAACCAAATCGCATATAAAGCGGTTTGGTTTTCTATACAAGGAATGTTATATCACTACGTTTATATAGACCAATAAAATGTGAAAGTTTATAATGTAAGATCCATTGAATATCTCTTGGACTTAAACCAACCAATTATTTACTAATTTATTAGAGGTAATATTATATGATAATTGTATCTCTATTATCTTTTGTCGAATAATACCTACTAAAACAAGAAAAAATAGTTTCAAGCATAGAAGAAATTCCAGACGTTTCTTCTTTAAACATGAATTTACATTGTATCACTTTATAGAATTTATTTAATACAGATCTTATTTGCAAGTCTTTCCATTTTATTAAGATCCTGATTAATTTTCTTTATCGTGAAGAAAACAGTTCAATTGTATTTGTTTTAATGTTCCTTCTCCTCTAGGATCTTTAACACTTTATTTTAAACATTAGATGTTTTCATTTTTTCAGGCTTCAATTAGTTGTCTGCAATATGATTGCATAGGATTTAATTGTCTATGACTTATTAATGTAAACAAAATATAAAATGCAAATATGGTCTCATATACATATATGAAGATTATCAAATAAAACAATATAATTCTTTTAACCATTAAAATTAAACTAACTAATGAAAAAGCTTAAATACATACCAAAAAAACAACGTTTTTGTACGTTTGTTATAATGATGTTTTTGTTCGTGGGAATTGGCAATCTTTTTGCTCATACTCCTAGAAAGAATACCATCAAAAAGGTGACATCTTCTTATGGTTGTCTACCTCCTTTAAATTTAGCCACGATACAACCAATACAATCTGGAGCATGGAATCAAGATAGTACCTGGCAAAATGGTATACGACCAACTTCAGGTGATGATGTGGTAGTACCTGAAGGAATGACACTAACATTAATTGGAAATTGTAATGCCAGAAGTATTAGAGTAAACGGAACTTTAAGAGCTTATAACCATCAAACTCAGGGAACCTGGTTTAACTTAACGACTAAGTATATCATGGTAATGGGGCAAAATGCATTAATGGAAATTGGCACAAAGGATCAACCCTATATCAGTACAGAAGGTGGTGTTATTACCTTAACTGGAACCAATAGAAATGAATTAATTCCAGGAACCTCTGTGAATTCTAAGGCTATTATGGTAATGGGTGGTGCTACTATGAATTTACATGGTAATCCAAAAAAGTCTTGGGTAAAAATAGGTACCCAAACACCTGTTGGTTCTACGTCAATTACGCTGGCAGAAGTGGTTGATTGGGAAGTAGGTGATACAGTAGTTATCACGTCTAACAGATTAAATCCTGAGGAAGCAGAAGAAAGAACTATAACTGGGGTCTCTGCTAATGGAAGAACAATTTCATTTGCACAAGGGTTACAATACCCTAGAATGGGAGAGTTACAAATGTATTCTAATGGATCCAGAAGTTGGACAATGGATACAAGAGTTGAAGTAGGATTGTTAAGTAGAAATATTACCATACAAGGTGGTAATGATACTACAGACGCCAATCGATATGGTGCGCATGTGATGATTATGAATGGATCTGTTGGAAACGCTGATAATGTTGAATTCTTCAGAATGGGACAAGGAGGAACTTTAGCTAGATATCCTTGGCACTGGCACTTATTAGGGGAGTCTGGTACAGGACAGTATATCAGCAACTGTAGTATTCGAAAAAGTTACAACAGAGCAATTACAGTTCATGGTACTTGGGGTACTTTAGTGGATAATAATGTTGCGTATGACCATAGAGGTCATGGAATCTTTTTGGAAGATGGTTCAGAGATTAACAATGTTTTTTCAAATAATTTGGTGTTGTTATCTAGAAAACCTTTGTCGCAAGATGCTTTATTAGATTCTGATTTTGATTTTTCTCAGAACCAAAATGCTTCTCCTTCTGCTTTTTGGATTACCAATCCCGACAACACCTTTCTTAATAATATCGTTGCAGGTACTGAGGGTACGGCCTATTGGTTCGCTTTTCCTGATAAACCCACAGGCTTATCTGAAAGTTTACCTTCTCTTGCAAATCTAAGACCACGTCAAACCGAATTTGGTGAATTTTCTGGAAATACTGTCCATAGTACGTTTTCAGGATTTGATATTAATGATGCACTTACAAATAATCATAGCCTAAGAACTAATGTTGGGTTCAGCATCAATAATCCATTTATTGTAAGAGATTTTACGGCCTTTAGTAATAACTTAAATATATATGCTGGTATTGGTAGTGTTTTAGAAGATATCATTTTTGAAAATGCGACCTTATCTGATGCACGATTTCATACGATGGTAGCTACCAGATTAACGGTTCAAAATTCATTACTTATATCTGATACAGGTAATGGCATCTTCTCCTCAAACCAGCAAAAATCCCTAAACCTTTTGTATGATGGTGCGATCAGAATGTATGATTCCCATTTGGTAAATTGGAATAGATCTGACAGCTCTATATTTGATAATAACGGAGCAGGATCTAAATTCTCTAATCACTTATTGCGCGGTATCACCTATAATCACCAAGGAACTGCAAACGTGAACATTGCTCATCAACATAGGCCTCCTACAACAAATTCTGCTAATTGTATGCAAACTTGGAGTAATGTTATTAGAGATTTGGACGGCTCTGTAACACGTACAGGTGTACCAAGTACATTACTTAGTCAAAACGGTTTTATGTTACTTGATGGTTCCTACCAGCCTTATAACTGGAATGGACTTCATAGTACTCCAGAATCTTTTGTGACGATGAGGGTAGGTAACGATGTAAACAGCACCATTACTAGAAAGAAGGAGGGATGTGGTATCTCTAAATCTATTCAAATGAACCCTTGTGCAGTAGGTCCTAATTCGAATTTTCACTTGACAGTTGATGATGCTCAAAACAAATACGAGCAATCTATATACTACAATAGTCTTGTTGGCAATAATATGGAAATAAAAATGTATAATGATCAGTTAGCCGGTAGAGAAGTAACCGTTCGTTTTAAAGGTTTTGGAAACCTGAATGGAATAAGAATGGATGGAATAACTCAGAGTGGTAACCTTGCTGCTGTGAGAAATTCTAACACTACAGCTTATACAAGAAATAACGGTGATTTATATATAAAGTTTGTACTAAGTAACGAACTGAGATATACTCAGTACATGGTTAGATGGAATTCAGGTAATTTACCTAATTTTAATATCTATAATTCGGAACCTGATTTGATGAATGCCTACGTTACCACATCTAATCAATCAGGTTGTAATGCAAGAGCTACTTTTCATATTGCTAACAATCCAAATCGTACGAACCTAGAAATAAGTTTAGACGGAGGAAAAACTTATTCCCAAACGATTAATGATAATGTAGGTAATAGAAGTTTTAATAACGTTCCAGTCGGTACTTTGATTTATGCAAGATGGGCTGGACAATCCTGTGGTATACCTGTTGGTATGGTAAGGAATAATAATAAAAATGCTGATTGTGACAGCAATATTCCGGTAGAAAACAATCCACCATCTGTTAGTTTTCAAAGTCCAAGTAGTGATCAGTTTGATGAAGGAGCGGATTTAGGTGTGGTTGTAAATGCTTCAGATAGTGATGGTACAATCGCTAATGTCAGATTATATATCAATGACGTTTTGGTACGACAAGAAAATGCAACTCCTTATGAGTGGGGAACTGCAAATGCAGGTAACGAAGATCCTTTATTACTGAACTTGTCTACTGGTGATTATACCTTAAGAGCAGTAGCAACTGATAATAGTGGTGCAAGCACTACCATTACGAAAACTATTTACGTTTCAGGAGAAAATCAATCCCCAATAGTAACTTTTACAAGTCCTGTGAATACATCATTTGACGTGGGAGAAAATCTTGGTGTAGTGATTGATGCATCTGATAGTGATGGTTCTATTGCTAATGTTAGATTATATATCAATGATGAATTTGTGCGTCAGGAAAATGTAGTTCCTTACGAATGGGGTATAGCAAATGCAGGTATTGAAGATCCCTTATTACTCAACTTGTCGGTTGGTAGCTATACTTTAAGAGCGGTAGCTACTGATAACAGTGGAACTACAGCAACTGCTATAAAGAGCATTACTGTCGTGGATTCAAATCCCGATCCTGATACAGGTTGTGTGGTATCAAATCTTAAATTCGATTTTAACGGAACCGACGAAGGTTTTACAAGACAAAATATTGCCGCGCACAATACCTCAAATGATACGTATTGGTTATTACGAGCGGATTATTCTAACGATCCATACATTATTAAAAATGGGTTAAGTTTTCAAGGAAATCAAGCACCTAAATTCCGTGTTAGAGCTAAATCAGAAGCAAGTGGTATGTTTCAATTATTTTGGACTACAACAGATCAACCTAATTTTGCACAAGCACGTTCAGTGATAGTAACTCCAAAAGACACCAATGTGTATGAGGATCTGGTTTTTGACATGAGTGGTTTCAACACATGGATGGGAAAAACAATTACAGCGATACGTTTGGATTTCCCGACTGATGTAACTGCTCCTAGACATACGTTTATTGATTATATCCATGGAACATCAAATGAACCATGTGATGACGGTGGCAACCCTATTGAAGGAAATACTATCGTTCACATACGTAAGCGTAATGCTATCAATTTCGCCCTGGATGGTGGTAATAGTGGAGCTCCTAATAATAATGTGATTTTATATGCTGCCAATCCAAATAATGTAAACCAGCAATGGATAGAAATTGATCGTGGGAATGGCTATTATTCATACCAAAAAGTAAATACTGATCTATGTATGGATGGAGGAAATAACGGAGCATTACGTCAAAACATAATCCTATGGAATTGCGAAAATAATAATCAGAATCAGCACTGGAGAAAGGTTAAAATCTCTGGGAATATGTATCGTTTGGAAAAACGAAACTCTAGTGGATTCTCAATAGATGGAGATTTTGGAGGAGCTAATGGAAGGGCTACTTATCTATGGACTAACGGTAATAGTAATCAAAATCAACATTGGATTTTTGAGGTGTTAGAAGAAGATAAAACTCCAATAGAAGATGAGGAGTTGAGACTTTACCCTAATCCAGTTCAGAACACCTTATTTATCTCTGGAAATACAGCTGGGAAAGTAGTTACAGTATATGACGTATTAGGAGGTGTTAAAATTAAAAAGGAGTTAACAGAAGGAGAAAATATTATTTCTATGGAACCTTTTTCTGCTGGGCTATATTTAGTTAAAATAATAGATTTTGATAATAGTTCAAATACTAAAACTTTTAAAGTTGCTAAAAAATAGGTTGTTTTTCTTAGATAAATAATGGATGATTAGAATTATTGATCTAAAAAACTCAAATGCTACAATAAAGTGGTAAAACAGATGAATAGAACGATAACGGACCTTTTAGTAATTCTCTAAGAGGTCCGTTACTTTATAAAAAGTGTACAATTAGGTTTAAAGATCAAATGCTTGTGGGAACCATAGACTTAATTCTGGTATATAGGTGATCATTACCAGAACAAGTATCATAATCAAAAATAAGGGCATTAAAGGCCTAATTACTTTCTGAATACTTAATTCTGCAACACTACATCCTACAAAAAGAACAGAGCCAACGGGAGGCGTACATAGCCCAATACATAGATTTAGTATCATGACAATGCCAAAATGAATAGGATTCATTCCTAAATCGGTTACAATAGGTAAAAATATTGGTGTAAAAATTAGTACTGCTGGAGTCATATCCATAAATACTCCCACAAACAATAAAATAAGATTGATAAGGATTAATATAACAATCGGATTATCACTAACAGAAAGTAATGCATTACTAATTTCCTGTGGAATATTTTCATAAGACATTACCCAAGACATAGCAATGGAAGTAGCAATTAATAATAATACAATTGATGAGGTTTTAATCGTTTCTAGTAATATCAAAGGAATACTTTTAAATGTAATTTCCTTGTAAACCAATGCTAAAATAAACGTATAGATCACTGCAATTGCAGATGCTTCGGTAGCTGTAAAAATACCAGCTACGATACCTCCAATAACTACTACCAATAATAAAAGGCTAGGTAAAGCATCTAAAAATCTCTTGAAAAAAGTAGAAATACTGACTAATTTTTCGGTAGGATATTTTTTGATTGCCGAATAAATTCCTGCGACTAACATTAGGGAAAAACCAATGAGTAATCCAGGGACATATCCAGCTACAAATAAAGCTGCTATAGAAACTCCACCACTGGCAAGTGAATATATGATTAATACATTACTTGGTGGAATTAATAAACCTGTAGTAGAACTTGTAATGTTCACCGCAGCACTAAAAGATTTGTCATATCCTTCTTTTTCCATCATTGGATTCATAAACCCTCCAATAGCAGAAGCTGCTGCTACCGCAGAACCAGAAATGGCACCAAAAAGCATACATGCAAATATATTTACAAAGGCTAATCCACCAGGTAAAGGTCCTACAATCGCTTTTGCAAAATTAATAAGCCTTACCGCAATACCTCCTCTGTTCATAATTTGTCCAGCTAATATAAAGAACGGAATGGCAGAGAGTGTAAAACTATCTAGCGATGTCGCCATGCGCTGTGCTAATGTAGTAACCGATGGCATAAAGGGCATTGCCACTATTAACGTAAATAATCCTGAAAGCCCAATGGCGTAGGCTACAGGAACTCGAATCGATAGTAGTACCAGAAAACTTAGTGTTAAGATTAAAACTTCAGTATAATTCATAAACTATTTTTTAAGAGCTCTTTTTTGTAGCAAAATTTCCAAAGAATAATAACAAACCAATAAACCACTAAGTGGAATAACCAGATATATAATCCCTAAAGGAATCTCTAGGGTAGCTGATTTTTGCTCAAATACAAAAGTTAACCAACACAGTCTTGCACCACCAATTACCATTACCAGAAAACCGAAGACAAATACTGCTATTTGTATAATCCCGTCGTAGAATAGTTGCTTTTTAGCAATGATGCGAGATGGAATTAAATCTATAGCTAAGTGCAGCCGTTTCCCTGTTGCATATGCAGCTCCTAACAATCCTAACCAGATCAGTGAAAAACTAGAAATTTCATCAGTGATCGTACTTGGTGATTGTAATAAAAACCGTGAAAAAACCTGCCAGATGACACTAAATAGCATTATTAAGAATAATAAAACCAATGCTTTTTCTAAAAGAGTATCTATTATCTTTTTCATTGATTTGTGTTTTTGATATTGTGTATAAGAGATACTATTTCTGGGTGATCACTAAACATAGCTTGAATACTTTTAGTGTTTTCTTGAAACGGGACTTTATCAGGTGTAATAATTTCTACACCAGATTTAGTAATAACATCTAAAGATTCTTTCTCTGAAGCGGCCCATAATTTTCGTTGTTCTATAGTGGATTCTCTGGCAGCTTCTTTTAGCCATTTTTGTTCCTGTTCCGATAATCGTTCCCAAGTATCTAAACCAATCAATAGCACATCCGGAACAGAAGTATGTTGATCTAAGCTAAAGTATTTGCATATTTCATAATGCTTAGAAGTGTAAAAACTAGGAAGGTTATTTTCTGCTCCATCTACAACGCCTTGTTGTAATGCGGTATATAATTCTCCCCACGAAATTGGAGTTGGAGACCCGCCTAAGGAATTCACCATAGCAATTGCCATATTACTTTTCTGGACTCTTATTTTAAGCCCTTCAAGATCTGTAGGAGTGTTAATGGGTTTTTCTTTGGTATAAAAACTTCGGCTACCAGCATCGTAGAATGTGAGTCCTCTTAGTCTAAATTTATCACCTTTGGTGAGCATCTCATCACCAATAGCACCATCAAAAACATCAAAAGCATGTTTTCTATCTCTAAATAGATAAGGAATGCTGAACACTTTATATTCTGTTATAAAATTTTCTAAAACAGCAGCAGAAACCTTGGTGATGTCTAAACTACCTATTTGTAATAGTTCTAGACATTCTCTTTCAGCACCAAGTTGACCACTTGGATATAACTTAACTTGTAGGTTTCCATTGGATTTTTTTTCGAGTTTTTCTCCCAAAATAACCATTGCTCTATGTACTGGATGTTTTGTGTCCAAAGTATGAGCTAGCCTGAGAACTTTGGTCTCTTTTTCCGTAGAACATGATATTAACAAAACCAAACCAGTAAAAAATAAAATTAATTTCTTCATTTCCATAGACTTTGATTTTTTATTGATTGTATATGCTGTATCACTTGTTTGATATCACCAGTAAGTTTTGAGAAGTTTTGTTTTTTGATATCATTTTTATCAAAAAGTTGAGATCCCATTCCTACACAGCTCACTCCAGAATCAAACCATAGTTTCAAATTTTCTAATGTAGGCTGCACGCCTCCTGTAGGCATTATTTTTATTTGCGGCAAAACAGATTTTACTGCTTTTATGAAATCCGAACCTAAAACGTTACCGGGAAAAGCTTTGATGAGTTTTGCTCCATATTGATGAGCTGTATAAACTTCAGTAATGGTAGCGCATCCGGGAATGGATAATAAGTCTATTTCATTGCAAAAATCCATAACTTCTGGAATCAAAGCGGGTGAGACAATGAAATCTGTTTTAGCATCTATAAATTGTTGTGCTTGAGCTTTACTAAATATGGTTCCAATACCTAAAAGTAAATCTTCATATTTAGTTGCGTATTTCTTTAATTCAGAAAATACATCAAGAGCTTTGGTATCTCTATTCGTAAATTCGAATACCCTAATGCCAGCATCATACGAAGCGTCCAATACTTTTTTAGAAATTTCAATATCAGAATGATTAAAAACAGGAATGACGCCCACTTTTTCCATTATAGAAACCATATGTTCTTTAGTATACTTCATTTATCGTAATAATTGCCCAATGTTGTTACCATTTACTAATTGTTCAACTTCCTCTATGGAAACCAAATTAGCATCACCAGTAATCCCATGTTTTAATACTGATGATGCTAAAGCAAACTCTAAAGCTTCTCTATTTTCTTTGTATATTAACCCATAAATTAGTCCAGCCATAAACGCATCCCCACCACCAATTCTATCTACAATACTTTGGATATCATAGGTTTGAGAAGTGTATAGTGTGTTGTTGTTCCATAGCACAGCTGATAATTTATTATGAGTAGCAGAAATAATTTCTCTGTGTGTATTGGATATAGTATGAATGTTAGGATATTGTTTTTGAATTTTTTTACAAGCTTCTTCATAGTTATCCGCAGAAATGTTCAAACAGTTTTTGAAATCTGTTAAACCTCCAACAATCACATTACTTTTACTTATTAGATCTGGCATAATGTCTAAAGGGGATTTTCCATATTGCCAAAGATTTCTACGATAATTGATATCACTACTGATGGTAATTCCTAGTTCTTTCGCTGTGGTAATAGCATTTAAACATATTTGTGCAGCAGAAGCAGAAATTGCAGGAGTAATTCCTGTCCAATGAAACCAATCTGCATCTTTAAGAATTTCGTTCCAGTTAAACAGTGAAGGATCTAATTGAGAAAATGAAGAATGAAATCGATCATAAATAATTTTTGAAGATCGCTGCATGACGCCATGTTCAAGGAAGTATAAACCCATTCGACCTTCAGTGAATTTGATATGATCTGTATGAATTCCAGATTTTTTTAAATAAGCACAAGCAGTTTTTCCGATAGCATTATTAGGAAATCCAGTAATATGGTAAGTAGATATATCCCATCTGGCTAAAGATACGGCAACATTAGCTTCTGTACCACCAAAATGAATATTGTACGAGTTCGATTGTTCGAATCGTTCATGAGATGCTGTAGTAAGACGCATCAGTACTTCTCCAAATGTTACTACCTGTTTGCTCATATTAATTTATTACTATAGGATTGGATAATTTATAACTGGTTTCCTCAACCATTTTTTCGAACCCTTCAGAAGTTTTAAATTGTTTGTCAGATGCTTCCCATCCAGAAAGAAAATAGAAAGTGGTTGGTTTTTGACTGGAAACCTGCAGGACAGTATAATAGGTGTTTACAATATCCATTCCTCCATCATCGACTCTCTCCTGAGCAATAAAATCATCTTTAGAAACTAATAGCGCCATGCCTAATAGGTCCTTATTTTCCGATTGCTTACCAAAGGTTTCTATAACATTGTATTTGTTGTACACTTTGGTGTTCATTTCATTAGGTTTTAGATTTACAATTCCACTTACTAGTTTCATTTGATCTGTTAGACCTTTAAAAAAGACATCACTTTGGTATCCCCACTGTCCTTTCCAAATAGTAATTCTGTGAATCACATCTATATGTTGATCTCCGATCTTTGAGTTTTGATATTTCATTTCGAAAATAGACCGGATGGGACCTTCCGTAATCACTTGGAATTTGGCGTGATCTACTCCAGTAATTCGATATAAAGAATCCTTGTATTTGATTGCTAGTGCTCCTGCACCCAATGATTGCCCAACTTTAAGTATATCCATACCCCAATCAGCTAATTCATGGTAGTTTCCTTCTCCTAATCCAACCTTGTCTAAAACAGGTTCTGAAGTTGTTTTACCAAAAATGTCGATGCCATTTCTAGGGTCAAAGTAGAACCTAAAACCTACTTTATCATTCTCCCAAGCTGGTCCTTCCATTTGATAAAAAATACTATCATTAGTTCTGGGATCTCCTTTTCTTTCTTGAGCTAGAACTTGTTTTACATTTGATTTGTTGGTTCCTATACCGAAACGAATATTTGTTTTTGGTTTAAAGGAAGGAATGCTTTCTGAAGCGATAGTTGTCAATGCTAATTTTATAGTTTGATTCGGTTTAAAATCTAAAACTAAACTCATCTCATCCCAAATACCATCGTTTTCTAAATCATCGAGTTGAAATGGGACCACTTTTCCTGTAGAATCCTTCAGTACTGTAACATTGTTTGTCGGAATACTATCTAAAACTGCAACTATTCGATCTTTAGAAATAACAATATTTTCATCTATTCGATCAATATCAGTAGTGTTCGTAAAATTAAGATACTTTGCAGGTAATTCAGGTGTGGAATTATCTTTGCAACTTATAACGATAAAGAGCAAAGAAATAATAAAGAGATGTTTCATCTGTCTATTTTTATGGTTTTAATTTTTAGATGGAATGTACCTTGAAGTATAACCGTTATTGATAACCTAATAATAGGTTTCATTCCATTATTGCTCGTTTGAAGGCTTACCAATTGTGGCAAGAATTCCTCCATCTACATAGAGTATATGTCCATTGATAAAATCACTTGCTTTTGAAGCAAGAAAAATTGCTGAACCAGCAAGATCATTTGGGTCTCCCCATTTTGCAGCTGGAGTTCTGTTTACAATAAAATCATTAAAAGGATGGCCATCGATTCGGATTGGTGCAGTTTGTTCTGTTGCGAAATATCCAGGACCAATTCCATTAACTTGTATATTGTGTTTTGCCCACTCCGTTGCCATATTTTGAGTTAACATCTTTAGGCCGCCTTTAGCAGCTGCATATGCACCAACAGTATTACGACCTAATTCGCTCATCATCGAACAGATATTAATAATCTTTCCAGATTTTCGTTGTATCATTCCTCTGACTACATGTTTGGAGACAATAAAAGGGCTCACTAGATCTACATTCAGTACTTCTTTAAAGTCATCAACTTCCATATTTTCCAAAGGGATCCGTTTGATAATTCCAGCGTTATTAATAAGAATATGAATAGGTCCTATTTCACTTTCAATTTTTGTAATCGAGTCTTGTACTTCGTTCTCATTAGTTACATCGAACTTATAGCCTTTAGCTTTGATGCCTAAATTGGTATAAGTTTTTACCGCATTATCAATTTTTTCTTGTGATGAGTTTCCATTTACAATGATAGTTGCACCAGCAAGTCCAAGACCTTTTGCCATGGCCATCCCCAAACCGTGAGTAGCTCCGGTTATTAAGGCATTTTTACCTTTGATGTCGAATAGTGATAATGACATAGGTTATTTATTTAAGATCGGTTATTTTACAAGTATCCATATCTCCATAATCCAAATTTTCTCCTGCCATTCCCCAAATAAATGTGTAGTTGGAAGTACCAGAACCGGAATGGATAGACCAAGGAGGAGAAATAACAGCTTGTTCATTTTGCATCCAGATATGTCGAGTTTCATTGGTTTGACCCATAAAGTGACAAATAGATTGACCTTCAGGAACTTCAAAATAAAAATACACTTCCATTCTTCGATCATGAGAATGAGCGGGCATTGTATTCCAAACGCTACCTTTTTTTAACTCAGTCATCCCCATTTGTAATTGACAGGTCTCTACAATTCCTCCAACAATAAGTTGCAGTACCGTTCTGTGATTAGATGTTTCCAGAGAACCTAATTCTATTTTGTTTGCTTTTTCTTTAGTCACCTTTACAGTAGGGTAGGTATGATGAGCAGGAGCAGAGTTGATATAAAATTTAGCAGGATTAGAAGCACTCTGACTTTTAAATAGTATCTCTTTATTTCCTTTTCCTACGTATAAGGCTTCTTTATATTCTAAATCATAAGAAGTGCCATCCACTACAACTGTTCCTTTTCCTCCAACATTGATAACACCTAATTCTCTTCTCTCTAAAAAATAAGACGCTTTTAAAGGATCGATAGGCTCAAGTTTTAATGTGTCTTTCGGTACAGCAGAACCAGCAATATATCTATCATAGTGAGAATAGGTGAGATTGATTTTTCCAAGTTGCATGATGTTTTCTATCAAAAATTCATCTCTTAACTCGGTAGTATCCATTGCTTTTACAGCCTTAGGATGAGACGCATATCTTGATTCGTAAGCAGTAGCCATAATTCTATTATTTTATTGATGTCATAAAGATTTTCTAATTCCTAATTCTAAACCTCTCAGTTCTGCAAGGCCTCTTAGTCTGCCTATTCCCGAATATCCAGGGTTTGTTTTCTTATGTTGATCGTCTAACATTTTGTGACCATGATCTGGTCTCATCGGAATGTTTATATCTGATCGGCCATTTTTTGATCTCTTATTTTGCTCTTTAATGAGCGCTTTCATTACCTCAAACATATCTACATCACCCTCCAAATGATTTGCCTCGTAGAAATTACCTTCTTCATCTCTTTTGGTACTTCTCAAGTGAATGAAATGAATTCTATCTCCCAGCCGTTCAATCATACTTGGTAAATCATTGTCTTTGCGCACTCCAAAAGAACCTGTACAAAAGGTTAATCCATTGTTTGGAGAATCTACAGCCTTATATAAATCCAGAATGTCTTGCTCAGTACTCACTACTCTTGGCAAACCTAAAATGGGATACGGAGGATCGTCTGGATGAATACACATTAGTACTTCAGACTCTTCTGCAACAGGTATAATTTCTCTGAGGAAGTTGAATAAATGTGTCTTTAATTCTTTTGGTCCAATACCGTTGTAGGTGCTTAAAATATCATTAAAATCTTCTAGTGAGTATCCTTCTTCCGCTCCAGGTAATCCAGCAATGATATTATTTATTAAAAGCTTTTTCTGATCTTCCGACATTTGCTTTTCAAAAGCTTTTGCATTTTCTATCTGCTTATCAGTGTAATCATTTTCAGCTGCTGGTCGATTTAATAATAATAAATCAAACACAGCAAATTCTGTTGCGTCAAACCGAAGAGCTGTGGATCCATCTGCAACGGGATACGCTAAGTTTGTTCTAGTCCAATCCAAAACTGGCATAAAATTATAGCAGATGATATGGATACCACAGGAACTTAAATTTCTGATGGTTGTTTTATAATTTTCTATATATTGTTGGTAGTTTCCTAAGTTGGTTTTAATGTTTTCATGGATAGGTACACTTTCTACCACTGACCAATGTAATCCAGATGCCTCGATGGTGTTTTTTCTTAATAGTATTTCTTCTTTGGTCCATACTTCTCCATTAGGAATATGATGTAATGCAGAAACAATTCCTGTTGCTCCTGCTTGTTTTATATCTGATAAAGTAACTGGATCATTAGGTCCATACCATCTCCAGGTCTGTTCTAAACTCATAATTTACTTTTTATACTCCGCTAAATGCGCTAAAACCTCCATCAATTGGAATTACTACCCCAGTAACAAATTTGGAACCTGAACCACATAACCATTCGGTTGTGCCTATTAGATCTTCAGGTTCGCCATATCTTCCCATTGGGGTCTGTTCTATGATTGTTTTTCCTCTTTTTGTTGGATTTCCTTCTGCATCTGTCAACAAGGCTCGGTTTTGATCCGTAAGGAAAAAACCTGGAGCTAAGGCATTTACTCTAATGCCTACTTTAGCAAAATGTACTGCCAACCATTGAGTGAAATTGGAAATGGCAGCTTTGGCTCCACTATACGCTGGTATTTTGGTTAGAGGTGTAAAGGCATTCATAGAAGATATATTAAGAATACAACAGTCCTTCTTACCAACCATGTCTTTTGCAAAAATCTGTGTTGGTAGTAGTGTGCCGATAAAGTTGAGATTAAAAACAAACTGAATTCCTTCTGAATCCAGGTCAAAGAAAGTTTTAAAATCACTTTCGTTATTCTCAAGATCTTCTAAAGTTAAATGTGTATTAGAAGTAGTTCCTTTTTGATGATTTCCACCTGCACCATTAATTAGTATATCACAACTTCCTAGGTTCCGTTGTATTTCCTTTTGAGCTTTTAATAATGACTCTTTGCTAAGAACATCAGCCGAAATCCCTATAGCAGTTCCTCCTTGTTGTTTGATTTCTTTTACTACTTTTTCGGCAGCTTCTTTTCTTAAATCTAAAATGGCAAGTTTTGCGCCTTTTTTAGCTAAAGCTATGGCTAATGTTCGGCCTAAAACCCCACCGCCTCCAGTTAATACGATTACTTTATTATTCATTGTGTAAAGAGAAAAAAGTCAACTCCTCCAAAGTTGAACTTTTTATGACAATTACTCTTTGAATTTGAAAAAAGGATCATTCATAAAGTAGGATAAAAAAGTACAATAATTTGATTTTCAGTTATTTAATTGTTTTTAGAAGCAAATATCGTTGATGTTAAAAAGCTATTCCTTCTGCCTTTAACCGTTTTATTTATTGATAAAAATGACAAATTTTAAGAGTCTTTTTGCGATTAATTGAACAATTAACCCCCTTAAAGCGAACTCTTGCAATATTTAGATTTGATAGTTTTGAGATTAAATAGGTTTTAAATCTTTTTAGTCATGATTGTTAAATTACCCCTACACGGATTTCTTTTAAGTTTGATATTGTGTTGCTTTAATAATTTATTGAACGCTCAAGATGTAATAACATTATTAGAAGCAGATGGTCCTGGTGACACTTATGAGTTGATCGAAAATACTTTTGGAGGCACACCGTATGAAGTACCTGATTGCGATCATACTCCAAGAATAGATCATGTCTCCGAAGTATTTGATGACGATTTAGATAAAAATGTATTTAAGTTCGATATCCATACGGATACAGATACAGATAGATGTCGGATAAATATCGACCGACAAAGAAATGAGATTAAAACATATGATCCTTCTCCAGATAAATTAAAAGCAGTAAAAGGAGAGTTTGTTGTCTATAATTGGAAATTCAAATTAGATGACGATTTTCTTCCAACAAATAGATTTACTCATATTTTTCAAATAAAGGCAAAAGGTGGAAACGATGACTCTAATCCAGTTCTAACCATTTCTCCTTTTAAATCTAGTTCTTCTTCTGCGGTACGTAAGTTGAGAGTTCGTTATAGTCAAGGAGATAATCCTCCTTCTGGACCAGAATATGTAACGGTTAGAGAGATAGATTTAGAACCTTTTTTAGGAAACTGGGTTGATGTAAGTTGTGAAGTAAATGTAAATGAAGATAGTACTACAATTTCTTCCGAAGAAGAACCGGGGTCTATAAAGTTGATTATCAAAGATATTGTATCTGGAACGGAACTATTAAATTATGAAGATAGTGATATCGATATGCTTAGAGAAGGGAGTTCTGTCTTTTTAAGACCTAAATGGGGCATATATAGAAGCTTAGAATCCTCGATGCCTCTAAGAGATGAAACCGTTTATTTCGCAGATTTTTCCATAACCGAAAAAGATCAGTCATTGTTAAGTAATGAAGAGTTTAATCGAAATGACTTCAGTTTTTATCCAAATCCAGTTTCAGAAAGAATATTTCTTCAAAATATACGATCAAATGTAGATGTCGAAATATATAATCTCCAAGGTAAATTGGTTATTTCAGAACAAAAAGATCAAATTGATGTTAGCCATTTGAAGACTGGAGTATATTTTCTCAAAACATCTGATTCCAAAAATTCTTCCGTTTATAGAATTATAAAGCAGTAGTGCAATGCGTATTATATCTTTAAGTAATCTATATATTATCATATGCTTATTATTTACTTCTATGATAAGTAATACTTGGAGTCAGGATACCTATAGTATTCAAGACTTGGCAAATAACAAAGGTCCCTTTATCCCCGATTATAGTTACGCTGGATATCATTTTGGAGAAAAGGAAATTGAAATCCCAAAGAATATTACTGTATTAGATGCAATCGATTTTGGAGTCATCTCAAATGATAAAAAAGATGATTCTAGAGCATTAAAGAAAGTGTTTAAAAAAGCACATAGTGTGGAAGGTCCTGTACTTATTCAGTTACCAAAAGGAAGAATTATTATAAGTGAAATATTTTATTTTGAAAGAAGTAATATCATACTTAACGGTTATGGAACTGGAGATCTGGGAACAGAAATTTATTGTCCAAGACCGTTAATGTATTTAGAAGATCCGGAAGATTTAAAAGAACTAAGAGAATATTTAGTTTCACTTGGTAAAATTCAAAAAGAAAAAGAAAATAATATTTCTATACCCTTTTCGCAGTATGCGTGGTCGGGTGGTATGTTTTGGACTAGAGTCCCTGGTGTAAGAGTGAAATCATATTTGCAAAAGTATAATCTTCAACCTTCTATTCTTGGAACTATTAGGAGTGCTAAAAGAGCAGATTTGATTTTTAAAACAAACAAAAATCATGAATTAAAAGTTGGAAATATTGTCGAAATACAGTGGTTTAATAAGCAAGGAGAAAATGGTAAGTTGCTAAATGAACTATACGGAAATGAAGATTTAAAAATAGGTTCTCATCATTGGAGTTATCCCGAGCTTCCATTAGTAAGACAACAAGTGAAAATAGAAGAAATTAAAAAGAATATTATTACTATTAAGTCTCCATTATTGTTGAACATTTTACCAGAATATGAGGTGAGAATTATAGAATGGAAGCATTTAGAAGAAGTTGGTATTCAGAACTTTAAAATCACATTTCCATTTTCTAATTATATCGCGCATCATGTAGAGCAAGGTTATAATGGTATTTATTTAACTCGCGTATTTAATAGTTGGGTGAAAAATGTTGTTATTGATAATGCTGATAGTGGAGTTTTAACAGAGGCAATTTCTAATGTTACTATTCAGGATATCGTAACAAAAGGAAAAAAGAAAACACATTATACAGTTCAAATGGGGGGTGTTCATAATGTTTTGGTTAAGAACTTATCTGTATATAATGACAGTGTACATCCATTAAGTTTTAATACTTTTTCTACAAAAAGTGTATACAGCAATTGTAAGATTTTTAAGAATCCGATTTTGGATCAACATTCTGGAGTAAACCATCAGAATCTCTTTGATAATATAAAAGTGGATATTCATGCTATTGGTGATGATACGTATCCGCTTTTTGCCGGAGGAGGAGCTGGATATTGGAAGCCATCACATGGATCTTACAGTACATTTTGGAATATAGAAGTAAATTTTTTGAATAATACTAAACAAAAAAAAACGATTAAACTTAATGGGATGAATGATGGGCCTAATGCGAGATTGATTGGGGTTTGGGGGAATGTAAAAATGACAATAAACTATAAGCCAGTTGCTTATGTGGGTTTTGGAAATAAGAAAATGGAGTTGATTCCTTCGTTATATGAGTATCAACTGGATAAAAGAATGAATATGTAGTATGATTTTCGAGTTATGGAGAGTTTGTTTTGTTGTTA
Organism: uncultured Aquimarina sp.; assembly: GCF_947492965.1. GTDB lineage: Bacteria > Bacteroidota > Bacteroidia > Flavobacteriales > Flavobacteriaceae > Aquimarina. Next base: position 338,210 of record NZ_CANLOZ010000001.1, read on the forward strand.
ACTTATTAACATTTTTTTAATATTTTAGGATTGTAGACGTTATTAGTTGAAAAAATTAGGGGAATAGATGAAATACATATACTGCGCTTTATTATCATTTTTTACTATAACTGGGGCTATTGCGCAAGATGATTTTTACAACAAGTTTTTACACCTTTTCACTTCGGATGGTTTATCGCAGAGTTCGGTAATTGCAATTCATCAGGATCGTTTGGAACAAATGTGGATTGGTACACGTGATGGTCTTAATAAATATGATGGTAATACATTTACGGTTTACAGAAATATTCCTGGAGATTCTACATCTATAAGCAATAATGATATACTATCCATTCAGGAAGATCTGGAAGGCTATATCTGGATAGGGACCTATAACGGACTAAATAGATATGATCCAAAACTAAATGTCTTTAAATCTTACTTTCATTCTAGTAAACAAGGAAGTTTATCAGACAATACCATTTGGACAATAAATCAGTTGGATAATGGCGAGTTATGGTTTGGTTCGTCCAACGGTTTAATGCTGTATAACCGCGAATCTGATTCCTTTACCACAATAAAGAACGATGCTGCCGATGCTTCAAGCCTATCTAATAATTATATTTTGAGTATTTATCAGGATAGTAAAAAGAATATTTGGATAGGAACAGCAAATGGACTTAATAAGCTTGATAAAAGAGATAAAGACACATTTGTTTTTAAAAGGTTTTATAGCAGTAATAAAGTAAATACTCTCAGTGATTCTTACATTCAAGCCATTGTAGAAGATGAGCAAAATAGATTATGGATTGGAACTAAATATGGAGGACTTAATTATTATAATTCAAAAACTAATTCTTTTCGTCATATTAAGCGAACTAAAAGAAATACATTAATCAATAAAGACGTAAGAAGCTTATCTATTGATCATCGTGGAGTTTTATGGATTGCAACCTATGATGGACTCTGTATAAAAGATACAAACAATGTTATTATTGAAATCAAACATCAACAAAATAACACAAAAAGTCTCAGCCGAAATTCCATTAAAACTATTTTTATAGATAAAAAAGGATCTACTTGGCTTGGGACATACTATGGAGGGATCAATGTATGGGATGAATCTAATTCAAATTTTATATCGCTTCAAAAGAATAATCGTGATATAGAATATGGTGTTGTAAGTAGTATTATAGAGGATAAAAATGGGAATATATATTTTGGAACAGAAGGTAAAGGGATTAGTATTTTAAATCCTAAAAGGGATATATCTTTTGATATAAAAACAATTGCCGAAAAAAAACTTCCTAGTCTAAATATAAAATCTTTATTCTTAAACCAAAACATACTTTGGATCGGAACATATAATGCCGGAATTGCATTATATGACATTACTACCAACGAATTTGTAACAGATGTTTTAAGTAAGGAGTTGCAACTAATTCTAAAAGATGTAGGAGTTTATTCTATTAAAAAGTCAGATGAATCTATGTATTTCGGAACTTTTGGGAAAGGACTAATTCAATATAATTTAGAGACCAAAGGTTTTAGATTTTTAACGCATAACAATATTGATAAGAAGTCTCTTTCTAATAATATCATTAGAGTTATGCTTGTAGATAATAATTCGAATTTGTGGGTGGGAACACAAAATGGACTCAATTATATCGATCACACTAAACTTAAAGAAGATAAAGTTGTTATAAAACGTTTTTTCTTTAACGAAGAACAACTTTCAGGAGATGATATTTTATGTATTTATGAAGATTCTGAAGGAATTATTTATATAGGAACCAAAGCTAATGGAGTCTATAGATATGAAAATGAAGTGTTCAAAAAAGTTGAGCTTAATGTCGTAGGAACTAAGATTAGTACAGTATTTAGTATTGTGGAATATGATAAGAATTCTATATGGATAAGTTCTAACAAAGGTATTATCGCATACAACCCTCAGAAAAACAGTTCGGTTCTATATAATCAAACCGATGGTCTTACCAGTAATGAATTTAATAATAACTCTTGTCTTAAAGCTAAGAATGGAGATTTGTACTTTGGAGGACCTTCTGGGGTATCGTTTTTAAATCCTAAACGGATCAAGAAAAATACATTTATTCCTCAAGTCATTCTAACTGATTTTAGTATTCAAGGAAAAAAAATTGATACCTATGGAGAGGAAACTGTGTTAAAGAAAGATATTTCCTATGTAGATAAAGTTACATTATCACATGATCAAGCTTCTTTTGGTATCGGATTTGCCATTCCAAACTTTATCAACCCTTCTAATAACCAATATGCTTATAGGCTAGTAGGATTAGATAATCAATGGCAGTACACTAAGAATACAGAAATTAACTATACAATTCAGAAACCTGGAAAGTATATTTTTGAAGTTAAAGGGGCTAATAATGATAATATTTGGAACGAAAATCCTACGCAACTTCAAATATCAGTAAGACCAGCACCATGGAAAAGCCCGATGGCATTAGCAGGGTATGCCTTAATGATTGCGTTAGCATTATTTGGATTAAACCATATCAATAAGGCACGTACAAAATTAAAACACGAACTTGATTTAGAGCATTTAGAAAATTTGAGAAAAGAGGAAATGAACCGCTCCAAATTAGAGTTTTTTACCAATATCTCACACGAATTTAGAACACCTTTAGCTTTGATTATAGCACCATTACAGCAATTGATAGAAAACTATCAAGGAAGTAATAAAATGTATAAAAAACTTTTGGTAATAGAACGAAATGCCGATCAATTATTAAAATTAATAAATCAACTGTTAGATTTCAGAAAGTTTGAAAATAAACATTCCAAATTGCAGGTAGCAGAGGGTAATTTGGTAAAATACCTTAAGGAGATTTATCTATCCTTTAATGAATTTGCCAAAGCAGGATCGTATACCTATACCTTTGAAACCTCTTCCGAAGATATTAAAGTATATTTTGATCGTTATAAGTTAGAACGAGTTTTTTATAATTTGATTTCTAATGCTTTTAAATATACACCCGAAGGAGGAGAAATTAATGTCCGTATTTATGAAGAAAATGCACAGGTAATTGTAGAGATTAAAGATACCGGAAAAGGCATTGAAAAGGAATTCGTAGATAAAGTTTTTGATCGTTTTTATGAAGTTGCAGGTGATAAAGATTATCAAAAGCAGTTTAATCAAGCTAGTGGTATTGGATTATCAATTGCTAAAAAAGCTATTGACTTACATAAAGGTGCTATAGAAGTTATAGATACGAATTTAGAAAAAGGCACTATTTTTAGAGTTAGTTTATTAACTGGAAAAGCACATTTAGAAGAAGCTGATATTATCAAGAATTTTAAGGTGAGTGATGATATTACTCAATACGAAAATCAGATTTCCAGGGCGAAAGAAACTAATGAATTAGATATGGAAATGGTTTTTAAAGATGATGAAAAACCATTGGTCTTAATTGCAGAAGATAATGATGAATTAAGAAATTTTATTGGTGATATGCTTAAAGATTATTACCAAGTCATTAAAGCTGAGAATGGGCAAGTGGCATTTAAAAAAGCATTGCAAAAAATGCCTGATCTAATAATTAGTGATGTAATTATGCCTAAAATGGAAGGTACAGAGTTATGTGCTAAAATAAAAAATGATATTCGAACAAGTCATATTCCATTTATTTTACTTACCTCAAGATCTTCTTTAATATATAAATTCGATGGATTAGAATCTGGTGCGGATGCTTACATAAACAAACCTTTTAATGTAAAGGAGTTTTTATTAATCATTCGTAATCTACTTTCTTCTATAGAAAAGCAAAAAGAAAAATTTTCTTCTAATGAATATACATCCGCAGATGTTACCGTCACTTCGATAGATGAAGAGTTATTGAAAAAAGCAGTAAAAATTGTGGAAGATAATATTAGCAATACTTCTTTTGATATTCCTTATTTCAGTTCAGAACTAGGGGTTAGCAGAACTATGTTATTTTCTAAAGTTAAGGGTTGGACCAATTTAACACCTAATGAGTTTATACATTCTATTCGTATGAAACGAGCTTCTCAATTACTAGAACTTGGGCAGATAAATGTTTCGGAAGTTTGTTATAAAGTTGGTTTTAGAAACCCAAAATATTTTACAAAATGTTTTAAAAAACACTTCAATCAAACCCCATCAGAATACGCTTCCAAATTTTATTCTTAAAAAAGCGTCGGTTTTAGCATAACTCCCTTTATTACAGGTTCATTTTCAGTGTTTAGTACAGAAATATACCCTTTTTAGGACTTTTAGATATAGGGTTTTGACTAGGTTTGAGTATGAATAGAAAACAAAACAGATACATCATATTGCAGCTCTTCTTTTCGTTGTGCATCATCTTTTTTTGTCTTCTCATTATATACCTCTACTAAACACACACACTAACATAAATCAATACTCATGAATGCAAAGCAGACGTATTTAAAAATACTGAAAAAATCTATCCCAATTTTTATTTTAATGTTTGGAACTGGTTTGTTTGCACAAATCGAAATAACAGGAACGGTTACATCTGATGATGGAGTTCCAATTCCAGGAGCTAATATTAGCGTACAAAACAAAGCAATTGGAACTACCACAGATTTTGATGGTCTTTATAAGATAGAAGTTCCTGATGAAAGTTCAGTATTACTATTTTCCTATGTAGGATATAAGGATCAAAAAATAACTGTCGGTTCTCAACGAAAAATTGATGTTGTCTTATCTGCTTCTGTAGAATCGTTAGATCAAATTGTAGTCGTAGGATATGGATCTAGAAGGAAAAAAGATCTAACGGGAGCAGTTGTATCTGTAGAAGCAGAGGATATCACAGCGTATCCATCGGCAACTGCGCAACAGACTTTGCAAGGAAGAGCAGCGGGAGTAGCGGTACAATCTGCCAACGGAGGAGAACCAGGAGCAGATATAAGAATACGAGTTCGTGGAGCTACTTCTATAAATGCTAGTAGCGACGCTATATTTGTAGTCGATGGTTTCGTTGGAGCTGCATTACCCGCTCCAGAAGATATTGCTTCCATTCAAGTTTTGAAAGATGCTTCTGCAACTGCCATCTATGGTTCTAGAGGAGCAAATGGAGTAGTGATTGTAACAACTAAAAAAGGAAAGAAAGGAAGAATGAGAATAGATTTTAACACCTCTTATTCTACTCAAACAGTCACGAATACTTTAGATCTTTTAAATGCGGAACAATTTGGAGATTACATTCAGGAAATTAATCCTGGATATGTAAGAGGCTCCGCAGATACAGATTGGCAAGATGTTATATTCAAAACTGGTCAGATTGCAAATCATCAGATAGCATTATCTGGAGGTGCCGAAAATGTAGATTACTACCTGTCTGGAACTTTTTTTGATCAAAATGGGGCTGTATTAGGATCTGGATTAGAACGTTTTTCATTTACTAACAACATCAATATTAATTTTTCTGATCGTTTAAAAGTAGGGATGAATGCTCTAGGAAGAAGATCGACCAGAGAAGGAGCGAGAACACAGGAATCTACTGGTGGAACTGGAAGTGCTGGTGCTATTTCTGCAGCATTTAGATTTAGTCCTGATCAAGGAATTAGAGATGCTAATGGAGATTTTACACTTCCAAGTGTAGGAGATGATATCGATAACCCTTTTGCAACAACCACACAAATCTTTAATGAAAGTGTAAATGATCTTTTTCAAACCAATGTATATGCTGATTTAAAGCTTTTTGAAGGACTGTCTTTTAAATCTACACTAGGATATAACGTAAGAAATAATAGAGAAGGAACTTTTTTTCCTACCACCACGGTTAGAGGAGCTGGTGTTGGTGGAGAAGGAAGTATTCAAACAATTAAGCAAACCAATATTCTTTCTGAAAATTATTTTACGTATAAAAATGATCTAAGCTTTGCTAAGTTTTCGGCTACTGTTGGATATTCTTATCAGAAAGAAAGATCAGAAAGAGTTACTACATCGGGAGCTGGGTTTTTAGATGATGGTTTTAGTTTTTGGAATTTAGATGGTGCAGCTAATTTACTGTTTATAGAGTCGAGATTATTGGAATCGGAATTGGCATCTTATTATGGGAGAATCAATTTTGATATCCTAGATAAATACTTAATTACATTTAATGCGAGACAAGACGGTTCTTCAACGTTTAGCGCTAATAATAAATGGGGGTTCTTTCCTTCTGGTGCTATAGCATGGAATATGGGAGATGAGAGCTTTTTGCAAAACTCTAAGCTAATTTCTCAATGGAAATGGAGAGTGAGTTATGGTCTTACTGGTAATAGAGCTATCCAACCCTTTGGAACCTTGGCAACTTATGAAGATATTATATCGATCCAAGGAGGAGAATTGGTGAATGCAGTTGCTTTGCAACGATTAGCAAATGATAATCTAAAGTGGGAAACGACAAAGCAGTTTAATGTAGGTGTAAACATAGGATTATTTAATAATAGAATTAGTTTAACAGCGGACTATTACGATATGATCACCGAAGATTTACTATTAGATAGACCTCTACCTGAGACTTCAGGACTAAGTAATCCAGTGCAACTTCAGAATGTGGGAAGTTTAGAAAATAAAGGATTTGAAATTGAATTGTCTACCAGAAACCTAGTCGGAGCTTTTACCTGGAATACCAATATCAATTTTTCTAGAAATAGAAATAAAGTTTTGGAACTACCTGATGGTGAGGATATCCGTGATATAGGGAATTCGAGTCCAGGACACTTACTACTTCCTGATGTTCCAATATTACGAGAAGGTCAGCCAGTAGGGGTTTATTTTGGATATGTGTATGATGGAGTATACCAAAATGGAGATACATTTTTGCCAGGAGCGATTTTTGAACAACAAGCAGGAGGTGAAAGATACCGGGATCTTAATGGAGATGGAGAATTAAATAGTGATGATCAAACCATAATCGGTAACCCTCATCCAGATTTTACCTTTGGGATTAATAACACCTTTGCATATAAAGGTTTTGATCTAAATGTATTTTTTCAGGGAGCAGTAGGAGGAGACATGTTTAACTTTACCCTTTTAGAATTAAATACACTAACCGGTTCTAGTAATGCCACTACCGAAGCATTAAATCGGTGGAGTTTGACTAATCCAAATACAAATATTCCAAGTGCTGCTCAGCGAACTAGAATCATATCCTCTAGATGGGTATACGATGGTTCTTACGCCCGTTTAAAAAATATCACATTAGGATATTCCTTTGATGAAAGGCTTTTAGAAAAACTAAAAATGACCAAGCTACGAGTGTATGTAAGTGGTCAAAACTTGGTAACATTTACAGATTATCCAGGATTAGATCCTGAAGTTTTATATCGATCAGATAGTAATAGCAGAAGCAATATAAACCTTGGTTTAGACTACGGAAGTTACCCAAATGTTAGATCCTATACGTTAGGACTTAATGTTTCTTTTTAAAAAGATAAACAACAATATAACAAACTTAAAATCTGACAAATGAAAAGGATAATTTTTATATTAATCATGGCAGCAACTTGGAGTGGTTGCACGGATTTGGAAGAAGAACCCATTGGAATTTTGGCTCCAGAAACTTTTTTTACCACTACAGATAATTTACAAGCAGCTGTGGATGGTGCCTACGGACATATAGCCTCAGAACAATTTTGGGGAAGAAAATTTACACTAAGTCTCCTACTAAGGGGTGATATGGTAACCATTGGAGATCCAACTACTTCATCCAGAAGAATCGAAGTAGACGAGTTTCGTATGAATGGAGATAATGGAATGGTTACCAGTTTTTGGCCTAGAAGTTATGCAATTATTGGCTCTACAAATTACGCGATTGAAGGAGCTGCATCAGTAGAAGGAACCGAAGAAGAGGTTAATGCTATAGTAGCTCAAGCTCGTTTTGTAAGAGCATTTACGTATTATCACTTGGTACGTATTTTTGGAGAAGTACCTTATATTGATTTTGCCGTACGAGAAGCCGAAGCCTTATCAAGCATAGAAAAAACTTCTGTTGAAGAAATTTATGAAGGAATTATTGAAGATTTAGAATTTGCAAAAACTTGGTTGCCCGATCAACAACCATTTCGTTCAATGCCGTCTAAAGGTACTGCAGCTTCTTATCTAGCATCGGTATATTTAACTATTGGAAACTGGCAAGGTGCCTATGATGAAGCTACTTTTGTGATAAACAATAGTGGTAGATTTGGATATGCTTTGGAAGCAGATTTTCAGGATTTATTTGATGCAACCAAAGCAGACGGACTTGTAGAGCATATATTTTCAATTGATTTTAAAGGTTTAGATGTTATTAGTGGTGCTCCAGGAATTGATTTTCTACCACCAGTAACAGGTATGAGAGGACCAGATATTGAAGGTTGGAGTGTGGCAGTACCAACTGTTGCGGTATTTGATTCCTTTGATGATAATGATTATAGAAAAGTAGTAAGTTTTGATACCGAAGCGGTTTTCGATGGAGTAACTGTTCCTTGGCAAGATTTTGGAACGGCGAATAGAGGAGTTTCTAGACCTCATATTGCAAAATATTACCGTTTTCCAGGTACAGCAGGAAATAATAATAGAGACTCAGACCATAATTATGGAGCTATGCGATATGCAGAAGTGCTTTTAATTGCCGCAGAAGCTTCTAATGAACTTTCTGGTCCTACAGGAGAAGCTGTTGATTATATCAATCAAATTAGAGCAAGAGCTAGGAATGCTGCCGGAACGATGAATACTTTCCCAGAAGATCTTACATCTGGACTTTCTAAAGACCAATTAAGAGATGCTATTTTAGAGGAAAGGAGAATAGAATTGGCATTCGAATTTAAAAGATGGTATGATATTAAAAGACTAAATTTAGGGATGGAAGTTTTCGGACCTACATCTATGGAACCTCAAACAAATTTTGATAGTACTAGAGACTATTTGTTCCCTCTACCAGATGACGAACTAGGAAGAAACCCAAATTTATTGCCTCAAAATCCGGGATATTAATAACACTTATGAGAAAAGAAAAAGGACACATCTTTGTTCCAATAATTATCGTTTTATTGTTGATTTTTACTGGTTGTAAAGACACTTCTACAGATAAAACTGAAGAAGAGATAGATGGAGGAAATACCATTGTCAAATATTCTGATAGATTTTCATATTTGTTAGAATATCCAATAGATTCTATTGCCTTTCCTAGAAGTGCTGATGCAAATGGAGTCATAAAAAGGGTACCATCAAAAGATTGGACAAGTGGTTTTTTTCCAGGAAGTCTTTGGAATATTTATAGGTTAACAGACGATACACGATATAGAGATAGAGCAAAAGAGTGGACGGCATTTATTGAAAAAGAAAAGTATAATGATAAAACCCATGATATGGGATTTAAGGTGTTTTGCAGTTTTGGAAACGGATATAAAATACTAAATGATCCTACTTATAAGGATATTATTATTGCAAGTGCCAAAACATTATCTACACGCTATAACGATAAGATAGGGGCCATTCGATCTTGGGATTTTAATAAAGAAGAATGGCAATTTCCAGTAATCATAGATAATATGATGAATTTGGAACTACTTTTCGAAGCTTCTAAGTATTCCCAAGATGAGAGATATTATGATATCGCAGAGCAACATGCCAAGACTACTCTAAAGAATCATTTTAGAACCGATAATAGTAGTTATCATGTTGTAGATTATGATACAATTACTGGTAATATAAGATCTAAAGTAACACACCAAGGTTTTGGAAAAGAATCTTCGTGGGCTAGAGGTCAAGCTTGGGGGCTTTATGGATATACCATGGCATATCGGTATACTGAGGGTACAGAGTTTTTAGAGCAAGCGAAAAAAATCGCAACATTTTTAATACATCATAATAGACTTCCGGAAGATGGAATTCCATATTGGGATTTTGATGCACCTAAAATTCCTAAGGAACCAAGAGATGCATCGGCGGCAGCAATAATTGCTTCTGCAATGATAGAATTATATGAATACACAACAGACAAAAAGTATTTAGAATTTTCCGATAAGATCATGAGTAGTCTTTCTTCTGAAAACTATGTCATACAGCATAAAACTGAAGTGCCATTTATTTTAAATCATAGTACAGGAAATTGGCCTAAGAATGATGAGATTAATGGCCCAATTAGTTACGCTGATTATTATTTTTTAGAAGCAATATTAAGAAGAAAAGCACTTAAATAATGAAGAAAAATTGTAAATATATAACTGATTTTTCTTCTTGTAAACACATCGGTGTTTTACTGTTTCTATTTATCTATTCTTACAGTTCGGCTCAGATATATCGATCAAAAGAAAACCTGAATTCTGATTGGCAGTATTTAGAAAAAAATATAGAAACTATTGACCAACTAGCTGAGCAAAAGGATTGGATATCCATTAATTTGCCACATACCTGGAATAACCATGATACGATGGATTTGGAACCAGGATATAGACGAAGTGCTAGCTGGTATAAGAAGGAAATTCAAATCAAAAATTTTAATGAAGATATAGCTTATGAGTTATATTTTGAAGGAGCGAATATAACCACTCAGTTATATGTAAATAATAACTTGGTAGGAAATCATATTGGAGGTTATATAGGGTTTTCTTTTGATATTACGGATTATCTCAAAAACGGTAAGAATGAGATTTTGGTGAAGGTAGATAATAGTTATGATCCTGAAATTATACCTTCTCAAAAAAGTGACTTTTTTATTTATGGAGGAATTACTAGAGATGTATGGTTGATTAAAAAGTATAAAACCCATATTTCGAACTTAAAAATTACTACTCCAAAGGTTTCTAAAGAAAGTGCTTCATTACAAGTAGCTATAACTATTGAAGGAATACAAAAAGAAACAAAATATAAAGTAGAAGCTCAGCTGTTTGATCCGAACGGAAAAAAGATGCAAACTGTTTCTAAAACCATAAAGAATAAGCAATTTAATTTGGATTTTGAAAAGACTGCGAATCCTATCTTATGGGATATCGATGCTCCAAATTTATACCAAATACAATTGGTATTATTAGAGTCAGGAAAACAAATCGATAAGCTATCAGATCGGTTTGGTTTTCGTTGGTTCGAGTTTAAGCATAAAGGACCTTTTTACCTAAATGGTAGGAGAGTATTATTAAGAGGAACACACAGACACGAGGAACACGCTGGATATGGAGCCGCAATGCCTAATGAATTACATCAGAAGGACATTAAAGCTATTAAAGAGATGGGAGCTAACTTTATTAGGTTAGCTCACTATCCACAGGATCCAGAAGTCTATAAAATGTGTGATGAGTTAGGACTTTTAGTATGGGATGAACTGCCATGGTGTAGAGGTGGAATTGGTAATGAAAATTGGAAAAGGAATACCAAAACAATGTTAGAAGAAATTATCAATCAAAACTATAATCATCCAAGTATTATAATATGGTCTTTGGGTAATGAAATTTATTGGTTGCCGGATTTTGAAGATGGAGATAATCAAGAAAAGATGAATACTTTTCTTAAAGAATTAAATACGCTATCACACACTTTAGATCCTTACCGAAAAACAGCCATTAGAAAGTATTATGCTGGTTCGGATATTGTGGATGTTTTTTCACCATCTATATGGTCTGGATGGTATTCAGGTAGTTATATTACTTATGAAAGAGCTTTGAAGAAATATATAAAAGAGTATCCGCATTTTCTTCATGCGGAATATGGTGGTTCGAGTCATTATGGTAGGCATACAGAAACTCCGATAGATGGTTTAGGAGAAATGGATAATGATGGTTGGACCGAAGCTATTACCCAAACCGCTGTCACCAACATTGCTAAGATTGGTGATTGGAGTGAGAATTACATAGTAGACCTATTTGATTGGCATTTAAAAACTTCTGAAACTACTCCATCTTTTGTTGGAAACGTACAATGGGCATTCAAGGATTTTGGAACACCATTACGACCAGAAAATGATATTCCCTATGTAAATCAAAAAGGAATTATGGATCGAGAAGGAAATCCAAAAGACGCTTATTATGTTTTTAAAAGCTATTGGGCCAAAGATCCATTTGTTTATATAGAATCTCATTCCTGGACAGAAAGACAAGGACCAAAAGACAAATCAAGAATCATGAATGTTTATAGTAACTGTGATGCCGTAGAGTTGTTTTTTAATGGGAAATCTTGTGGGAAGAAACAAAAGGATATCTCAGTGTTTCCTGCTTCTGGACTTACTTGGGAGGTTCTTTTTAAAGAAGGAGAAAACAAACTGAAAGCTGTGGGTTATAAAAATGGAGAGAAGGTGACAGATAGTGTGGATATTAATTATAGAAATAAGAAAAATGGAGTAGCTAATGCTCTGAATCTTTCCTATGAGAAAATGAATAACGGAAATTATTTGGTAATCGCAACAGCATTAGATAAAGAAGGGTTAAGATGTTTGGACTACGAAGAAAGAGTATATTTTCAATGTCTATCGGGTGGAGAAACTAAAAAGTTTATGGGGACACCGATGGGAAGTGAATCTATAAAAATGTCAAATGGAAAAGCAGTAATAGAAGTAATACCTCATAATGGAAAAGAAAAGATTAAAATGATGGTGTTGAACCAGAGTTTTAAAGGGACTTATTTAACCATACCATTATGATTAAATAGAGTTCTCACATTTTGTTAGTTTTTGAATTGTTTTTAGGGGAGTTATCTTTCGGGATTTCTTCCCTAATACTTTTAAAAAGGAAAGTATGCTTTTGCATTATAAAAACAGATATCAGCAACAATTTTACCTAACCATTTTTCATCTTTGGGAAGCATACCATTCTCTACATCATCTCCCAATAGATTGCAGAGAATACGACGAAAATAATCATGTCTTGGAAAAGACAGGAAACTTCTAGAATCTGTAAGCATACCAACAAAACAACTAAGCATCCCTAAGTTGGATACAGTATTTAGATGCTTTTCTATTCCATCCTTTTGGTCTAAAAACCACCAGGCAGCACCATATTGAACCTTTCCTTTTATGGATCCATCGTTAAAATTACCAGCCATTGTCGCAAAAACCTCATTTTGCGAAGGATTTAAATTATATAATATTGTTTTAGATAGTTGATCAGATTTGTCTAAAGAGTTTAAGAACTTGCTTAAGTTTTTGGCTTGCAAAAAATCGCCAATAGAGTCAAAACCTGTATCAGGACCAAGCTTATGAAGAAGTCTGGAGTTGTTATTTCGTATTGCTCCTAAATGGAATTGTTGTACCCATCCTCTTTTATGATAAGAAGTACATAAAAAATAAAGGACTTGATATGTAAAATGGTGTATCTCGCCATTTTCAAGAGGTTTTTTAGATTGTATCTTTTTAAAAATACTGTCGATAGAATAGTTTTCTTCTAGCTCAAAAGACAGTGTTTCTAAACCGTGATCAGCCAACCTACAACCTAATTGATGGAAATAATCAATTCTGCTTTCCAAGGCTGTTAAAAGATCATCAAATGAATTTATCTGTATGTTTGATGCATCACTAAGCTGATCTAGATATTGTAAATAAGTATTTGAATCCTGAATAGTATAGGCTTTATCTGGTCTAAAAGTAGGTAACAGCTCCATAGATTTTTTCTGAGTAGCATAACTGTTATGATACTTTAAGTCATCTATTGGATCATCAGTAGTACATACAGTGATTACATTATTCATTTCCAATAACCCTTGTGTCGAATGATTCGGCATTTGCAGCTGTTCATTGGTTAATTCATAAATTTTATCTACTGTAGTTGGAGATAGTATTTCAGAGATAGAAAAGTATTTCATTAACTCCATTTGTGACCAATGAAATAATGGATTTCGAATGGTATAAGGTACTGTTTCGGACCATTTTAAGAACTTGTCCTTATCAGTGGCTTTTCCTGTAATAAAGTCTTCAGAAATTCCAAGCGTTCTCATGGCACGCCATTTATAATGATCACCATGAAGCCATGCTTCGGTGATGGTATTAAAATTTGTATTCTCACAAATATCTTTTGGGGATAAATGATTATGATAATCTATAATCGGTAGGTTTTTTGCGTAGGTATGATATAGAATTTTAGAAAAATCATTTTGTAATAAGAAATCATCATTTATAAAAGGAGGCTTAGCACTCATGTTATCTGTTCTTTATTTGTGAACGCAATATAAATAGTTGCAGGAGTCTAATGATCTACTTTAGGGTAGTGGATTGTTCAATTCACTAATATTAAAACTGTAAATAAAAAAGACTTCAGTAATGAAGCCTTTTTTTAAGTTATACAAAGTTCTAATATACGTTAGTTTACGTTATGGATATGAACGTCTCGCTGTGGATAAGGTATAGAGATACCAGCAGCATCTAATGCATTTTTAGAATCTTCTAGAGCGCTAAAATATACATCCCAATAATCATCAACATTTGCAAAAGGTCTCACAACTAAATTAACTGCATTGTCTCCTAACTCGCTTACCGCTACTGTTGGTGCAGGATCTTTTAATACTTTAGGATTATCAGTTAGCACTTTCATTACTACATCTTTCGCTTTTTTCATATCATCTCCGTATCCGATTCCAATATTCAGATCAACTCTTAATTTACCTTGAGAGGTGTAATTAATAATGTTTCCATTAGATAAAGTTCCATTTGGAACAATAGCTTCTTTATTTTCTGGGGTGGATAATTTTGTAGTGAAAATTTCTATTTCCTTAACTACACCTAATACTCCTTGTGCCTCAATTAAATCCCCAATCTTAAAAGGTTTGAAAATCATAATAAGTACACCGCCTGCAAAATTTGCTAAAGAACCTTGCAAAGCTAATCCAACTGCTAAACCTGCAGCAGCAATAATAGCAGCAAAAGAGGTAGTTTCTACACCAACTGTTCCAAGAACAGCAAGGATTAATACAATTTTTAATATCCAACCAAGTAGATTGGCAAGGAATTTTTGCAAACTTTCGTCATAATTGCGGACGGACATTAGTTTAGTAATTCCCTTTATTAATTTTTTAATAATCCAGGAACCAATGATCCAAATAAGAATTGCACCAACAACTTTTGGTCCAAAATCTACAATAAAATCTAATCCTTTATCTATCCATTCTTGAATATCCATGAGCCAATTTTTAAATTAATTATCTGTTATGTATTAAAATTAAGGATTTAAAGTTTTTGTTGGGTTTATTTTTTTCTAAGAATCCTAAATATTCGATAAAGAACAAATCGCTGCTTTAAAAGGTAAATAATCCTAATTTTTTTATAAGAGTTCCTACAATACTTCTAGATTATTCTTTTTAATCGTACATTACGCAACCTCAAAAAAAAGCGAAATTTATGTCTGAGTTTATGTATTTTTTTAAAGCTGGTTTTTTCCATGTATTGGATTGGGAAGCTTATGATCATATTCTATTTTTTATAGTACTTATAGTAGCATATAATTTCAATGATTGGAAACGAGTATTCACGCTGGTTACCTTGTTTACTCTTGGTCATACCGCCTCATTATTTTTAGCCGCCTATGATATAGTTTCGGTAAACTCAAAACTAGTAGAGTTTCTAATACCAATTACCATTTTAATTACAGCATTATTTAATGTAATTACTGCGAAAAATTCGACTAAGCAAGATAGAATAGGTGTTCTTTATGCAGTTACAGTCTTTTTTGGATTAATACATGGTTTAGGTTTTTCGAGGTATTTTGATTTAATCAGTACCATGGGAGAATATAAAGTACTTTCTATATTAGAATTTGCGCTGGGTATAGAAATATCACAAATAATAGTTGTGCTAATTGTTTTAGTACTTGGTTTTGTTGTTCAAACTGTTTTTAGATTTTCTAAAAGAGATTGGATCTTAGTGATTTCATCCATAGTAATCGGAATGGTAATTCCCATGATTATATCCAATAGAATATGGTAATTATTTATTAATTAGGGTTGTATTTGACACATAGTCATAATATATTCGTAGTTTATTAGATAGTAATACAATCCAATTTTTCTATATGCCCAAATCGAAACAATTAAAGTATGATAAAGCTTACCTAAGAATTGCCAGAGAATGGGGTAAACTGTCACATTGTGAAAGAAAAAAAGTTGGTGCGGTTATTGTAAAAGATAGAATGATCATTTCTGATGGGTTCAACGGAACACCCACAGGTTTTGAGAATCCGTGCGAAGATGAAGAAGGATATACTAAGTGGTATGTGCTTCATGCAGAGGCGAATGCTATTTTAAAAGTTGCGTCGTCAACACAATCTTGTAAAGGAGCAACTTTATATATTACTTTATCTCCTTGCAAAGAGTGTAGTAAGTTAATTCATCAGGCAGGAATTAAAAGAATTGTATATCAGAATGGATATAAAGATAATTCAGGGCTTTTGTTTTTAGAGAAAGCTGGTGTGGAAATAGAACAGATAACTGACTTGGAAGATTAATGGGTTATTCAAAAAAATATTTGCCATTATTTATTGGTTTAGCGATGGGAGTTGGAGTTTTTTTAGGTAGTAAACTCAACTTTAGTAACCCATCTGCTAAGCTGTTTTCTTACAATGCCAAGAAGGAAAAATTAAATAGACTTATAGATTATATAGACTATGAGTATGTGGATGAAATTAATACAGATAGCATTGTAGACGTTACTGTTAATCGAATTTTAGAAAATCTTGATCCACATTCTGTATACATCCCACCAGAAGAGCTTGAAGGTATTACAGAGAGTATGCAGGGAGATTTTATCGGAATAGGTGTAAGTTATTATCCATATAGAGATACTATTTCAGTTATTAATACTATTAAAGGTGGGCCCAGCGAAAAATCTGGAATTTTAGCTGGTGATCGCATTCTTATGGCGGATCAAGATACTTTGTATGGTGAACGATTAAGAAGAGATCGATTAGCAGATAAACTTAAAGGAGAATTAAATAGTCAGGTACAACTAAAAGTATATCGAAGGGGAAAAGGTGTTTTTG
This sequence comes from uncultured Aquimarina sp., assembly GCF_947492965.1. Taxonomy (GTDB): domain Bacteria; phylum Bacteroidota; class Bacteroidia; order Flavobacteriales; family Flavobacteriaceae; genus Aquimarina. The sequence goes on from NZ_CANLOZ010000001.1 coordinate 355,130, forward strand.
ATGTTGTGGTAAAGAGAGGAAGAGTTCCCTTGCAAAGTGTTGATGCTAGTTATATGCTTCAAGAAAAGATGGGGTATATCAAAGTGAACCGATTTGCAGAAACGACCTATACTGAGTTTAAAAGAGCATTAGATTCTTTACAGGATATGGGAGCAGAGACTTTGGTAGTTGATCTTAGAGATAATGGTGGTGGATTTATTGCGCCAGCACTAAAAATGGCAGATGAGTTCTTAAAAGATGATGAGCTTATTATGTTTACTAAAAACAAAAAAGGAGCCATCGAAAATAATTATGCAACTAAGAACGGAAGTTTCGAAAAAGGAGATATCTATGTTCTGATAAATGAAAACTCTGCTTCTGCCAGCGAAATTTTTGCTGGAGCTATACAAGATAATGATAGAGGTACGATCGTAGGAAGAAGGTCTTACGGAAAAGGACTTGTACAAAGAGAAATGGCATTGGGCGATGGTAGTGCTATTAGATTAACTATTTCAAGATATTACACGCCTACAGGAAGATCCATTCAGAAACCTTATAGTAATGGGAATAAAGAGTATTTTAATGAATATTTAGAGAGGTATAAAAATGGGGAATTACAAAATGCGGACAGCATTCAGGTGGCAGATTCCTTAAAATTTAAAACTCCTGGAGGTAAAACGGTTTACGGAGGTGGTGGAATAATACCAGATATATTTGTGAGTAAGGACACAACCAGAGTTGGTGAAACATTAGATTATATGTTGCGCTCTGGTAGAATGGGAGGATATATATTTGAAGAATTAGATAAGAAAAGAGAATACTATAACCAATTAACAAAAGACCAGTTCAAAGAAGAAATCCAAATAGACAATGAGTTCGCGGAAGGATTTTTGGCCTACACAAGAAGAAATGGGGTTGATTTAAAACTTAATAATTATAGAGAACAATTAAAAAAGTATCTAAAGGCAATTATGGCACAACAGTTATTTGGTACGAATGAGTTCGAAAAAATTATTAATCAGGATGATAAAATGATTCAAAAGGTTTTATCCCTTTCACCGGAGTAATTATTTAGACGTTCTCGTATTGGGATCAATCCTATGTCCCCAAAAATTACTAAGTCGTTAAGAAAACTGATGTTTCAAAAGGTTATGCTTGTTCTTTTCTTAATGTTTTTGTTAATAAGAGCTATAACTTTGGTTATATTAACATTTTAGTAGTATTTTTAATACAAAAAGCGACCCCCAAAATATGTCAGAATTATCAGAATACCTTCTTGCTATTGCGCTCTGTTCTCCCGTTTTCTTTTTTATTATTGCGGTTGGATTTAGATTGCTAGATAATAGTGCGTCTTTATTTCTTGATAATGAGATTTTAGTTGATTCCTCTTACGTTTCAGGAGATTTAATTAGGGAACACATAGAAAGTACAGAAGATACGAAACTAAAAAAGGCATTAAAAACCTCTTTGATTTTTAGAAAATTACATAATTTCTTTATGATTCTTGCTGTGGTTTCGGTACCACCAGTAATTATTGCCTGCTTTCTAATTACTTTTATTGCGTAACCCTTATTTATCTTTTTCCATATTTCTGCTGAATAGTTCTAGAAACTAATAATATAAGTAATAGAACAATGACACATGCAGAAGCAATAATACTCATTAAAGCTGTTTTGCTATCTCCTAGTAACAGGTTGCTGAAATCTAAAACAGTAGCATTGTAGATAATCAAGGAAACACCAATAAGTATTAACGTATAAATAAAATATTTCATCAGAATAAACCTTTTATATTAGTAGCAAATAGTTTTACTGCTATAGCCAACAAAATTACGCCAAATATCTTTCGAATCACATTAATTCCTTGCTTTCCTAATACTTTTTCAATTTTTCCAGAAGACTTTAACACTAGATATACAAAAATAATATTAATCACTATTGCAATCACAATATTAACGGGTTGATATACTGCTCTAAGTGATAGTATTGATGTCATAGTTCCTGCACCTGCAATCAATGGAAACGCAAGAGGAACCACTGCAGCAGTTTCGGGTTCATCATCTTTATATAGTTGAATACCAAGTATCATTTCTAAGGCAAGAAAGAAAATAATAAAAGCACCAGCAACTGCAAACGAATTTACATCGATACCAATAAGATTCAGGATTTCTTTTCCTACAAAAAGAAACAAGATCATTAAAATAGCGGCGACTATAGAGGCTTTTTCACTTTGGATGTGACCAACTTTCTTTCGTAAATCTATAATAATAGGGATGCTACCAATGATATCGATTACCGCAAATAATATCATGCTTGCTGTAAGTATTTCTTTTGGGTCAAAGTTCATTTTAATTAGTTTTTTGGTTGATGCAAAGTTATATATACTCCATATTATAAAAGTAGCATAAAAAGATTAATAATCGGTAAATTTTATATTTCATAAAAACTATCTTCGCAATATGTTTCAGTTAGGAAAAACCATAGTTTCAGAAGACATTATAGAAAAAGATTTTGTGTGTAATCTTTCTGCCTGTAAAGGAGCCTGTTGTATCGATGGAGAAGCGGGAGCACCACTAGATGAGGCAGAAACACAGAAGCTTAAAGAAATATATCCTGTAGTAAAGCCATATTTAAGGCAAGAAGGAGTTGAAGCAATTGAAAAACAAGGTACTTTTATCAAAACAGAAAATGGAGAATTAGAAACACCATTAATAGATGGTGCTGATTGTGCCTATGTAATTTTTGATAAAAAAGGTACTGCTCTATGTGCTATTGAAGAAGCTTATAATCAAGGAGAAATAGATTGGAAAAAACCAATTTCTTGTCATTTATATCCAATTCGAGTACAAGATTATACAGAGTTTTCAGCAGTGAATTACCATAAGTGGGATATATGTGATGATGCCTGTTCTTTAGGGAAAGAACTACAAGTCCCTATCTATAAATTTGTAAAACAGGCGTTGATACGCAAGTTTGGAGAGGATTGGTATATGGAGTTGGAAAAAGTAGCCGAAGGGCTAAAAAAATAGAAATTCCGATAATTTTCTGGTAACAATCGTAATACTAAAGACACTTAATTACATAACGTTAAATTTTAGTATTATGAAAAAACTGAATGTATTAGCCATAATCTTTGGTATTGGTTTGTTTGTTTCCTGTTCGAAATCAGATGTTGAGGAAGAAATTGGACTGGAAGATGATGTTGAATTGAAATCTGAGAAAAGTATAAAAATACCACCAAGACCTCCATTGCCTGGGCCTTGTGGTTTAGCTTTTAATTGTCCACCAAAATAAATAGAAGATTAATATTTTCATTCCTTAAGAGCCTCATCTTAAGGTTTTTTGTTTGATATGGAAAACTTTTCTTTATTTTTAGGGTTGTTAATGTTTACCTAAAAGGGAAAAGGAATACTAACATTAAAACCAAAACAATAATTTTTATGAAAACAATTCAAGTATGTATCGCTATGTTTATGCTTGCTGCAGTTCCGTTTGGCTGTAGTGATGATGATGCTATAGACGATATTAAGATTCCTGATGCGGAAGAAACAGGAATATTTTTAGAACAGGATCTTCATTTATTACATCTTAGTAGGCAAGATGATCTAATTGAGGAACAGATCATTTCCGTAATGACAGATCTCGAAAATGACCCAAATAATGAAGATTTACAAGCTCAGTTAGAAGAGTTAGAAAATCAACGAGAGGTTAATACAGAACAAATTAATTTTCTAAACTTGCAAATTGATGAAGCATTAGAAGATGTGTCTATTAGACCAAAAGTACCAAGGCTTCCGCTTCCACCGCCACCACCATTACCTTGTAACTGTTTTACAGATCTTGAATTTAGTAATTTACAGCAAGTTTTATTGGCAGGAAATGTAGAAGGTTTCTCAGTGGTAGTTTTTTCTGAAAATCAAGAAGTTTTAGCAGAATTTGGTAATATTCAAGAGTTTGAAGATACTGGATTGCAAAGTATTTCAATAGATGGTAATATAGATTTCCAAGGAGTTGTTACTGTGCAGATAACTAAATTCTTCCCTCCGTTGAACGATGTTATCACTTACTCAATAACAGGTACTATTAACCTTTAGTAACCTTCATAAATAATAAGTAAATTAGCTCTCAATCATTTTGGGAGCTTTTTTTATGAAATTTATTTTAACTAGTTTATTGTTGATAAGTGGGTTGTTATGTTTTTCGCAAACAGAAGAACAGTTGGCCGAATATAATTATTTGCTTAGTAAAGGAGGGACTTTTTTATATAGTAATAAAGATAGTGCCTATGTTTATTTGTCAAGAGGTTTTGAGATAGCGGAGGAGAGTGATTATTTAGACGGTAAACTGGATGTTTTAACTTATTTAGTTCAAGCAAATGGATATCATTTTGATTTAGAAAACCTAAAGTTAAACTTGGAAAGGTTTGAGAATGAACTTAAAGATCAGGCGGTAGATTCTTTGGAATACGGCATTATTTATAAAAGGCGTTATTTGTTGCAAAAAGGTCACTATTATTATAAAACAAATAACTATCAAGAATCGATAAGATATTTTCAAGAGTTAGTCAAAGATTTAACCAATTCTATTTCAAGTCGGGATGCGGCAGATCTTAATGAATTAAATGAATTGTATTCAGGATACTCTTTTTTAGCAGCAGTTTATGAGAAGATTGGTAAATACGATCTATCTAAAGAGTATCATCAAAAAACACTTGGTATTACGGAAATCTATCCGCAATTTGATTGGAGTAGACAAGTTCTTAATACTAAAATGCGATTAGCTAGAGTATTTGAAAATGAAAATGATTATTTAGCTGCAAATAAATTATTGAATGAAGTGCTTCCGTATTATATAGCACAATCTGCGAATCCAAGATTTAAAAATAACATTCTTTCCACTTATCAGCGTCTATCAAATAATTACTTATTACAAGATAGTATTGCTAAGGCAATTATCATGCTAAGGGAAAGTGAATCGTATTATGTGGAAAATGATGCTTTTCAAAGATCTGCTGAGAAATTGTACGCAGAAATTTATAGTTCAGACAAACAATATGAGAAGGCAGAAACCTTTTATAAATCTTATTTAGATAAGACCCTTACTTACAGGCAAAATCAGAAGCATCAGGACGTAGCAGAAGCTTATACCGGTTTAGGTAGTTTGTATATGTTAAAAGAAGATCCTTCTACAGCTTTGGAATATTATCAAGAATCTTTGATGCAATTAGCACCGGATTTTACAAATAAAGATATTAAAGTTAATCCGGATCCAAAAAAAGTACTATCCAAATTAGCGTTGGTTAAAGTGCTAAAAGAAAAGTTGACAGCACTTCAATTGTTATTCAAAAAAAGTAATAACACTAAAGATCTCGAAATAGCTTTTACCACATCTAATGATATTATCAAAACGTTAGATCTGTTAAAACCAGAATTCGAAAGCAAAATCGATAAACAATTTCTAATTACAGAAATGTATCCTGCTTTTCATAGTATGGTAGAGATAGCTTTTGATTTGTATACTGCAACAAATGAATCGAAATATATAGATGCAGCATTTTATTTCTCAGAAAAAAGTAAAAGTGTTATTCTATTAGAAGCTACTAGAAGTACTCAAGCAAGCTTTTTTGGCGGAGTGCCTGAAGAAATCATTGATAAGGAGCAACAATTCAGAGCAAATATTATTCATTTAGAAAAGAAATTCTTTAATCAAAGATCGGATATTGCTGTTTTCGATTCCTTATTTCAACTAAAAAACAAGTATTATAATTTTATCTCTGATATGGAGCAAGAGTATCCAAAATACTATGATTTAAAATATAATGCTGATGTAGTAAGTTTGGAAGATATATCGGCGGGTCTGCTCCAAAATAAAGCATTGATCAGTTATGTTGCGACGAGTACAAACTTGTATGTGATTACTTTAGAAAATCAACGCAAAAACTTTTATAAGATGCCTTTAGAGAATAAGGATCGAGAGGCGATAACACATTTTTATTCTTTGTTGTCTAATCTAAATGTTAAGGAGCTACCCGATATTTTTGCCGAAGGCTATGAGGTGTATAAAAGAATTTTAATGAAGCCTTTGGAAAAAATTGAATCAAAAGAATTATTAATTATCCCTGATGATATTCTGAATTACCTTCCGTTTGAAGCATTAACCACTTCTAATAATGCTGCGGATTATCTAATTAGGGAGTATCAAATTTCATATACAAATTCTGCTACATTACTTAGAGAGCAACAAAATAAATCAAAAAGTGAGCAGAATAATTTAGTGGCATATGCACCTAGTTTTGAAAACGTAGGTAAAACTATTTCTCAGGACAGACCTAATTTCGGGCCATTGTTATATAATATAGATGAGGTAACACAGATTACTAATTTTTTTAATGGGAAAGCTATTGTTGGTAAAGAAGCTTCTCTGGCTTCTTTTTCAGAGAATTCGGAGACTTATAGTATGCTTCATTTCGCCACTCATGCCGCTACTAACGATGAATATCCCGATTATTCCTATTTAGCATTTGCTAATGATGATAGTGATGAAAATGGTTTGTTATATGTGAAGGATTTGTATGGATATAATATTAATGCGGATTTAGTAGCGTTAAGTGCTTGCCAAACAGGACTGGGAAAATTGGAGAAAGGAGAAGGAATGTTAAGTCTAGCAAGAGGCTTTAGCTATGCTGGCGCCAAGTCATTAGTAAATACGTTATGGAAAATTAATGATCAAACCACCGCAGATCTAATGCACGATTTCTATAAGAACCTGAATAAATCATTACCAAAAGACCAAGCGTTAAGAGAGGCAAAGCTAACGTATCTGAAAAATGCTGAGGATGATTTATTAATGCATCCGTACTATTGGTCTGGATTTATGATATCTGGTGATACCACTCCTTTGGAAAGTAGTAGTTCTTTTTTATGGTGGTTATTACTGCTTTTTATTCCTGTTATTATAGTGATTATAAAGAAAGTAAAAAGCAGTAATACCTAAGATTATTTCATTTGATCTAATAGCTTTTGCACATCACCTTTTTTGAAGGTCCCATTGGTAGATAAGTCTTCTAATAATTGAATAGCTTTTTCTTTTTGATTTTCTTTCAGGTAAGCCAGCGATAAATACCACTTACCTCTTTCTATTAATTCATCTTTTAAAGCAATGTGTTGTTCTAATAAAGGAATGGCCTCTTTAGTTTGATCAATAGCTAATAACGCATTTGCTTGATATAATAGGAAATAAGGTTTTTGGGTGGTCTCATATAGCTTTCCAAATTGTTCTGCCGATACTGCGTATTCTTTATTCTCGTATGAAGAAAAAGCAGCAATTTCTTTATTATCATCTGCTGTTCCTCTTACAATAGGGGTTACCACATTTTTATAAGGCTCAAAATTAGAAGCATAAAGGTCATTAGTGTTAACACCAAAAGGATCTAATAATGAAATAACTCCTAGAGAAATTATTAATAATATAGATGCAGCTACTAATAGTTTTTTGTAATTAAAGAGTGGTACTACCTTGGTTTCGTTAGCGGCAATTTTAGCTTCAAAATTAGCCATTTGTTTTCTCAAATCATCTCTATCTTCTGCTCCAGCTACATTTTTCAGATTTGATAGTAGATCTAGATCCTCTTTAAATGAGATATCATTGGTAAGCAGATCATCGAACTGCTCTTTTTCCGCAGGAGTCAGTTCTGAATGTAGAAATTTGTCTATTAACTCTTCTCGTTCCATTTAAGCGGGGGTTTTAATTAATTCTTTAAGGGATTTTATACAACGGGATTTCTGGCTTTTTACTACATTTTTGTTTTCGTAGCCTAAGCTTTCGGTAATCTCGTCAATCGTTAGTCCCCGATAATAGAATAAGGTTAACATTTCTTGACAACGTTTTCCTAAATTTTTAAAATGTTGTCGTAATAATCGCTGTTCTGGACTCAATTCAGGTTCCTCAAAAAAGTCTTGATCTTCAGATGTTTCTTTAAATTCCACGCTACTTTCATAAGAGATGGTTTTTTTCTGTTTCTTGAGTTGATCGTAGATCATATACTTTCCGATACTAAATAAATAAGTCTTAATAGAGCTTTTAATAGCATCAAGTTTCCCATTGATTGCATGTTCTCGTAAGGCAATAAAAGCTTCTTGATATATATCTATAAGTACATCGTGATCCAGATCATACTTTTTCGCAAACTGCAAAAAAGCATTTCTATACTCGTTATAGATTTTTTCTAATGCTTGATTACGCCCTTTTTTTAGCGTTAAGAGTTCTTCCTTCATACTTGGTCACCTGACTATAGGGTAATAGGTTCATCTTATTTTCCAAAGATAAAGTTAACCTTTTTTATAAAAAGGATACAAAGAGATAAAACCAAACAATATAATTATGAAAACTACAAGGCAAATAATCGGAATAGCGGTATTGTTTATTTTAATGATAACACCACAACATGTAGAAGCTCAGTTTTGGAAGAAAGTAGCAAAAACTGCTGAAAAAGCCGCAGAAAAGACCATATTAAAAAAGACAGAGGAAAAAGTTTCTAAAAAGACTGGTAAAACAATTGATGATACTGTCGACGGAAAACCTAAAAGCAAAAAGAAGAAAAAAAGTAAGAAAACTAAAAAAAGTAATGACGCCGTAATTTCTTCTGATACAGCAAATGAAACGGAGGAATTGGAAAATGGAAAATCTGCTTTTGCCGCGTATTCTAAATTTGACTTTGTCGCTGGAGAGAATATTTTGGCTTACGAAGATTTTAGTCAGGATGAAATTGGAGATTTGCCAGCAAGGTGGAACTCTTCTAACTCTGCAGAGGTAGTTACTTTAAATAATACGGAAGGTAGATTCATTCAAATAGGAACGGGAAAAGGGTCTTATGTTCCTGAATTTATCGAAGAGTTTCCAGATAATTTTACATTGGAATATGATGTTGTATTCGATTTTGATGTGGCGCAATACGCATATCAAAGAGATTTAATGGTTGTTTTTTCTGATTTAAAAAATCCTGGATATAGCTTGCAGGATGGAACGCCTGGAGATAACGGTTTCTCATTTGCTATACGAGGTGGCATCAGCGGTGGTGGAGGAATTGATATCTATAAATATAACAAAGACAGAAACCTGGATCTTCGTTCTAAAAAAGGAATTGAGCTTCTTGATAAAGATAATAGAGGAAGAGGAGAAAAAATACACGTATCTATCTGGAAACAAAAACAAAGAATGCGTATTTATATTAATGAGCAAAAAGTATTCGACATACCTAGAGCTTTTGAAAAAAACACTATTGTAAAAAATCTAAAATTCTTCTCAGAAATATCAGAAGAAAATACATTCTATTATTTAGGGAATATAAGATATGCGGTTGGAAAACCTGATATGCGAAACAAACTGATAACCGAAGGAAAACTGGTGACATATGGAATTACTTTCGACACTGGAAAAGCTAGTTTGAAATCCCAATCTTACGGTACTATCAAAAAGATAGCAGGTGTGCTTACTGAAAATCCATCGGTTAATGTGTTAATTACTGGCCACACGGATAAAGACGGTGATGATGCTTTTAATCAAAAACTATCTGAAGAAAGAGCAGTTTCAGTTAAGAAGACTTTAGTAAGTGAGTTTGGTATTGACTCTTCTAGGCTAAAAACTGAAGGAAAAGGGGAGAGTGATCCGGTTGATAATGGTGATACTCCAGAAGCAAAAGCAAAGAATAGAAGAGTTGAATTCAAAAAAATATAAAAACAATGTTTACCTCTTTGTCTTTTATGACACTAATGAAAAAACTTGATAATAATTAAAAATGAAAACAATGAACACAAAATTTAAAAGTATAGGTACAATGATTATGATAGCGCTAGCATTAGTGTTTCAATCTTGTGGTAATGACGACGATGGTTTAGTAATTGAAAATGAAAATCAACTTGAAAATCTTCAAGGACGTTTTGAGCAATATGAAGAATCTATTGGTAATATAGAAGCTCCAGAAGCAATGGAAGGATATGCGCAAGACAATGTATATGCGTCTAACGCTGTATGGACCATCGCATCGCTACAAGTACAAGCATTAACATATTCTTCAATTTTTCTAAGCATTCCAACTGATGCCGAGCAACAAAGTGTTGTTGGTAAAAACGGAAGCATGGCAGATACTTGGGTTTGGAGTGCAGGTGGTGTTACGCTTTATTATACAGTAACATCAGATGCTGCTTTTGATTATTTTACATATGATATAGAAGAAGGAGGAGTGCGAAGAACTTTTTATGAAGGTAGAATTAGTAAAGACGGTAATTTCTATGAAGTAAGATTCAACGGTGAAGACGGAAGCTTTATCCTAATGACATATAGAAAAACGGGTAGTGTGATTACCTTCACTATAGAAGATCATAATAATGATAAAATAGAAATGATTTATAATGAAACGGATAGGTCAGGATCAATTAAGGCTTTCGAAGCTGGAGTATTGGCAGAAAGTTTTGTTTGGTCAGGTGACGGAACAGGAGTGTATACGAATCATGTTACAGGAGAAACATTCTCTTGGCCATAAGATGTAAATATAAAATTACCCTTTGGAAAAATCATACTCGTTAATTCAGGTATGATTTTTCTTTTTATTCCATTTTTTTATTAAAAATAAAATTTTTCTTGTCACTTATTAACGTGTGGTTTTGCCGTAAAATAGGGGTTTTTTTTAGTTTTGTTTTTGAAGACAAAAAACTGTGTTAGCAACTGAAAAATAAGTGTTTTTTGAGGTTACTAACAGTGTTGTTTATATCTTTTTTTGTTAGTTTAATTATTTGTAAATCAGTAGCTTAGGTGGTTTTTGGTAAATTTTGATTTTTATTGCTTAATTCCCTTCGTGTTGAAAACTTTGTTGAAAACGTTTGCCAAATTTTTGTGAAACATTTGGAGCATTTTTTGATCTTTGTTAGTCCGTAGCGGAAACAAAAAAATAGATAACTAGCTTAAAGAAAAAAAGATGAATGCAGTAGAGCCAATTTTACAAGAAAACAAAGACAGATTTGTTATTTTTCCTATCAAACATCATGACATTTGGGATTGGTATAAAAAATCAGAAGCTAGTTTCTGGACGGCAGAAGAAATTGACTTACATCAGGATATTACAGATTGGAGTACAAAGCTGACAAATGATGAAAGATATTTTATCAAACATATCTTAGCGTTCTTTGCTGCTTCAGATGGAATCGTAAATGAAAATTTAGCTGAAAATTTCGTAAATGAAGTTCAATATAGTGAGGCAAAGTTCTTTTATGGATTTCAAATTATGATGGAGAATATTCACTCTGAGACCTATTCTTTGTTAATTGACACCTATGTAAAAGATGAAAAAGAAAAAGATATCTTATTTAAGGCAATTGAAAACTTTCCTGCGATTAAGAAAAAAGCGGATTGGGCATTAAAATGGATCGATTCTGATTCTTTTGCAGAAAGATTAATCGCATTTGCAGCAGTAGAAGGTATTTTCTTCTCAGGTGCTTTCTGTTCTATTTTCTGGTTAAAGAAACGTGGTCTGATGCCAGGTCTTACATTTTCTAACGAGTTGATATCAAGAGATGAAGGTGTGCATTGTGATTTTGCAGTACACTTACATAACAATCACCTGATTAATAAAGTGCCAAAGGAAAGAATTCGTGAAATAATTGTTGATGCACTTAATATTGAAAGAGAATTTATCACAGAATCTCTTCCAGTAAGTTTAATAGGAATGAATGCAAATCTAATGACACAATATTTAGAGTTTGTTACGGATAGATTGTTGTTAGAGTTGAATTGTGAAAAAGAATACGGAACTGCAAATCCATTTGATTTTATGGACATGATCTCATTACAAGGAAAAACTAATTTCTTTGAAAAGAGAGTTTCGGAATATCAGAAAGCTGGAGTTCTTAATAAAGATACCGAGGATAATAAAATAAGTTTTGATGCCGATTTTTAATCTCTAAAAATCATTTCAGAATAATAATATTTTCATTCTGAGCTAATTAATATAGAAAATCTATAAAAGTAACCGATTAGCTCAGTTTGATTAAGCTTTCTAAAAGCTTGCCAAAAACAAAAAAGGCGAAAGTCAATAATTGTATTTTACTTGTATAAATTCTCTGATTTATATAATACAGAGGTTTCTTTTTAGTATCTGATTTCGGGGGAGATCACACAATTAATTATGACTTTGAGTAATGAAGAGGAATATAAACACAAATTAATATCGTAGTTCTTCAAAAGAAGAATTTTATAAAAACCAAAAACGTATGTATGTAGTAAAAAGAGACGGTCACAAGGAGCCAATTATGTTCGACAAAATTACCGCAAGGGTAAGAAAGCTGTGTTATGGGTTAAATTCACTAGTTGATCCAGTAAAAGTTGCCATGAGGGTTATCGAAGGATTATACGATGGAGTAACTACAAGCGAGCTGGATAATCTTGCAGCAGAAATTGCAGCTACCATGACGATCGCACACCCTGATTATGCCAAACTTGCAGCGAGGATATCAGTCTCTAATTTACATAAAAACACTAAAAAGACCTTCTCTGAAGTAGTGAAGGATTTATATGAGTATGTAAATCCAAGAACAGAGAAAAAAGCACCATTGATCTCTGATGAGGTATATGAGGTAATCATGGCTAATAAAGAAAAGTTAGACTCTACGATTATCTACAACAGAGATTTTGGATACGATTATTTTGGTTTTAAAACATTAGAGCGTTCATACTTACTTAAGCTTAATGGTAAGATAGCAGAGCGTCCGCAGCATATGTTAATGAGAGTTTCTATAGGAATTCATCTAAATGACCTAGATGCAGCTATAGAAACGTACGAATTAATGTCTAAAAAATATTTTACACACGCGACACCTACGTTATTTAATTCTGGTACTCCAAAACCTCAAATGTCTTCTTGTTTCTTATTAGCAACTAAAGAAGATAGTATTGATGGTATTTACGATACGCTAAAACAAACAGCAAAGATTTCACAATCTGCGGGAGGAATAGGATTGTCTATACACAATGTTAGAGCTACAGGATCCTATATAGCAGGTACTAATGGTACGTCTAATGGTATTGTGCCGATGTTACGTGTGTTTAATGATACAGCGCGTTATGTAGATCAAGGAGGAGGAAAACGAAAAGGTTCTTTTGCGATTTATGTAGAGCCTTGGCATGCTGATATTTTTGACTTTTTAGACCTTAAGAAGAATCATGGTAAAGAAGAAATGCGTGCTCGTGATTTGTTCTACGCAATGTGGATTCCAGATTTATTTATGAAACGTGTACAGGAAGATGCAGAATGGACATTAATGTGTCCTAACGAATGTCCTGGTTTATTCGATATGCATAGTGAAGAATTCGAAGAAACCTATGTGCGTTATGAAGCAGAAGGAAGAGGACGTAGAACGATTAAAGCACGTGAGCTATGGGAGAAAATTCTAGAATCACAGATTGAAACTGGTACTCCTTATATGTTGTATAAAGATGCGGCGAATAGAAAATCAAATCAGCAGAACCTTGGTACGATTCGTTCGTCCAACTTATGTACAGAGATTTTAGAGTATACAAGTCCAGATGAAGTAGCGGTATGTAATCTAGCTTCTATAGCATTACCAATGTTTGTGAAAAATGGTGAGTTTGATCATGAGGAGCTTTTCAGAATCACAAAACGTGTTACTAAAAACTTAAATAAAGTAATTGACAGGAATTACTATCCGGTTAAAGAAGCTGAAAATTCTAATATGCGTCACCGTCCGATTGGATTAGGAGTACAAGGATTAGCAGATACTTTTATCCAGTTAAGAATGCCGTTTACTAGTGATGAAGCTAAAAAGTTAAATCAAGAGATTTTTGAAACGCTATATTTTGCGGCTGTAACTGCTTCTATGGAAGAAGCTACTGTAGATGGACCTTATCAAACATATGAAGGATCTCCGATCTCTAAAGGAGAATTCCAGCATAATTTATGGGGAATTAAAGATGAAGAATTAAGTGGTCGTTGGGACTGGGCTGCACTTCGCAAAGAAGTATTAGAGTATGGAGTTCGTAACTCGTTATTAGTCGCGCCAATGCCTACAGCATCTACTTCTCAGATTTTAGGAAATAATGAAGCTTTTGAGCCATATACAAGTAACATTTATACAAGACGTGTATTGTCTGGAGAGTTTATCGTTGTAAACAAACATCTTTTAGAAGATCTTGTAAAACTTAATTTATGGAGTGATGATCTTAAAGATGCAATCATGAGAGCTAATGGATCTATTCAGAATATAGATATCATACCTCAAGATCTTAAAGAGTTATATAAAACAGTTTGGGAGTTGAGTATGAAGGATATTATCGATATGTCTCGCCACAGAGGATACTTTATAGACCAATCTCAATCATTAAACTTATTTATGGAAGGTGCAACAATGGCTAAGCTTACTTCTATGCATTTCTACGCTTGGAAAAGTGGATTAAAAACGGGAATGTATTATCTAAGAACTAAGTCTGCGGTTGATGCGATTAAGTTTACATTAAAAACTGAAAAGAAAGAACAACCGCAAGCAGAAAAAGTAGCAGTGGCTGCTGCACAGGTTATGGAAGCGCAATCCACTCCTAAAGCAGAACCACAAGCGGAACAAGTACAAGTTTCTGCAGAAGGAACTTCATTAACTCCCGAAGAATTGAGAGCGTTAATAGCGCAATCTAAAGAAGCTGAAGGAGATGATTGTTTAATGTGTGGGTCTTAATTAAGACCATTTATATAGGGCAAGAAAGGGAAGTTTTGAAAGCTTCCCTTTTTTATTATCCCAAAAACAACAAAAATTGGAATGGAAAGGGTAACAAATAAGATGTTTTCGATACTTAGACATATAAAGGGTTTTAAAAAGTTGCTTGTATTTTAAGAAAGCGCTTTTTTACTATCTTTAGAACCCCTGATCTAATAGTACCTATAGTATGGAAGAGATAACTATCCAACTCCCACATTGCTCTCAGTGCAATGAAGAAATGCTTGACAATGCCAAGTTTTGTACCTATTGCGGTTTTCCCGAAAATGGAGACGATAATGAAAAGGCAAAATTTCACGCCCAAAGAGTTCTGAAAAAAAGCCAAATCAAAGAAGATCGTAAAAAAATTAGTTCTGCAAGAAATACATTGTATTGGATGGCGGGTATCTTCTTTATTTCAGGATTGGTGTTGTTTATAAGTCTGGAAGATGTTTCGGTGCTTATAGCAAGTTCTATTTTAGCTATTATTTATTTGATACTAGCTTATTGGTCTCAGAAAAAACCGTTTGCAGCAATCTTGTCTGGTTTACTATTATATCTTATGGTGATAGCGGCAAACGTAATTGTAGAGCCTTCTAGTTTGTTTAGAGGTATACTTCTAAAGGTCATTATTCTTAGTTTTTTGATAAAAGGAATGTATTCTGCATCACAAAGTATAAAAGAACAATAATATGGATATGATTTGTAGAAATTGTGGTGCTTCTTTAGAAAACGCGGTTAATTTTTGTCCTAACTGTGGAACCTCTATTAAGAAGAAAATTTCTGGGAAAATAAAAAGAGAACATCTTAATCTTGTCATTGCATTTTACATTGCTATGTTGGTGTTTTTGATGATGAACTATTTTTTGTTTAATGAAGAAGGTTCATTACTTCAAGAGATTGCTACGGAAACCATTTTTGCTTTGATTATTATAGGTTTTACGTTTTTTGATTTTAAGAATATCATGAAATTGTATCGATTTCCTAAAATTAAACCACTCTATCTTTTGGGATATCTTGCAATACCATTTGCCTCTGCATTCATAGTGTATTATTTAATAGAGTTTATCAATACAGAAGTATTTGATGAGTATTACAATTATTATTTTACGTATATCAATTATCCAAACCCGATGTTTTGGGCTATTCTTTTTGTGGCTGTTTTTCCACCAATTTTTGAAGAACTTGGATTTAGAGGTTTTTTATATAATCAATTGAAGAAAATCACCAATACAAGAGTGACTATTATTCTAACAGCGTTTATTTTTGCCATCGTACATTTTTCGGTAATCTCATTGTTATGGATCTTTCCATTCGGATTATTACTTGGATATTTACGACACAGATATAATACTTTATGGATAGGAATGATAATTCATTTTATACATAACTTCGTAGTGTTATATTTGGACTATTATTATTTTGATAGCACATTGCTAGAATTTTGACAGTATGATGAACTGGGAACAGCTTCTTTCTTTGAAAAGACAGGGAGATACGAATAAAAGATTACGAAAAGAACAAGACGAAACACGATTAGGGTTTGAAGTAGATTATGACAGGATTATATTTTCTTCTGCTTTTAGAAGTTTACAAGATAAAACACAGGTAATTCCTTTATCCAAAACCAGTTTTGTACATACACGTTTGACCCATAGTTTGGAAGTTTCGGTTGTAGGTCGTTCGCTAGGACGTGCTGTAGGTAAAAAGGTTTTAGAAAAACATCCACATTTGGCTACAATTCATGGATATCAATTTAACGATTTTGGAGCTATTGTAGCTGCGGCCTCCTTATCACATGATATTGGAAATCCCCCGTTCGGACACTCAGGAGAAAAAGCAATAGGAGAGTATTTTGCTACCGGAAAAGGGAAGAAGTATAAAGACTATTTAACACCCAAACAATATCAGGACCTTATTGATTTTGAAGGAAATGCGAATGGTTTTAAAATTCTAACGGAGTCCAGAAAGGGAATAGAAGGTGGTTTGCGATTATCATATGCTACTTTAGGAGCTTTTATGAAATATCCAAAAGCATCTTTGCCTAAAAAACCGACTCCTCATATAGCGCATAAGAAGTTTGGATATTTTCAGAATGAAAGTGCATTTTTCAAGGAAGTCGCCGAAGAAGTTGGTTTAATTCCGCAACAAATTGGAGATGAAATAACATATAGCCGTCATCCGTTAACTTTTTTAGTAGAAGCAGCAGATGATATTTGTTATACTATTATTGATTTTGAAGATGGAATTAATTTGGGACTCATACAAGAAGAGTATGCGTTGGAGTATTTGATTAAGCTGGTAAAAGACTCGATAAATACAGCTAAATACAACAGTTTGTCTACTACTGCAGATCGACTAAGTTATCTTAGGGCACTTGCTATAAATACATTAATTCAAGAAGCAGCAAATACCTTTATTACATATGAGGAAGATATTTTATCTGGTAACTTCGATACAGCACTTATAGATAAGAGTAAGTACCAAGCACAAATAGATGATATTATCAAAATCAGTGTTGCCAATATATACCAGAGCACCGAAGTGGTTGAAAAGGAAATCGCTGGATATGAAATTTTAGCAACTTTATTAGATAGGTATTGTACAGCAACCAATAATTATAATAATCAAGAAGCTTCCAATTATGATAAATTAATCTTGAAAGCTGAAGGAAGTAATTTTGATTATACTCATGAAGATCTATATACCAGATTAATTAGTATAAGCAATTATGTTGCAAGCCTTACGGATGGAAATGCTTTATTGAAATTTCAGAAAATAAGAGGTTTACAGGTATAATCAAACACTATGTAAAGGATAAAAGATTAGCTAAAAAAGTTAAATCTTTCTAGAGTGATATACTAAAGTAGTTTTTTAAGTCATTCTTTGAAAGTTTTGACGAATAATTCCGACAGCAGTATCTATATGGTGCATTGTATCCATAACGTATGATTTTAGCATATATACAATGGAATAGAAATCTAATGTTAACATTTAAGAATTCTTTTTTCATTATTTTAGACAGCTAATTTTAGAGATAGTCATCGATTTAAATAATTTGAAAATGAAAAAATACTACGTAGGTATTCTGTTTTTTGTGATGATTCTTCATTCCGTTAGTTCGAATGGGCAATCTTCAAATCTTCAATTGATTAAGGATTATTTAATAGCAGAAGGAATGTCTCCGAATGATGTTCTGGGGTTACAAATACAAAGAGAATCTTTTTCTAACAGCTTAAATGCTAACAATGTATATGTTATTCAGGAATATAATGGGATTCCAATTTATAACGCGATAGGAAGTTTCGTTTTAAAAAACGGTAGAATATTATCTGCTACCCAGAAATTTCACAAAAACCTTTCACAAATCGTAAATACAACACGTCCTTCGATTTTAGCCGAAGATGCTGTACAATATGTAGCTTCTGATGTAGGTATTAATACTCCTACTAATTTGAAAACAGTACAGAAGAAAAAAAATAAAACAGTAGTTTTTTACGACGAGAAAGTTTCTGAAGAGGAAATACCTGTTCAGCCTATGTACGTTTGGAAAGACGAAACATTAATACTTACTTGGGATGTTAGTATTTATACCCTAGATGGGAAGCATTGGTATAGTACTAGAGTAAATGCGTTAAATGGAGAAGTAGTTGATAAAACTGATTGGATGACAGAATGTACATTTGATCATTCCCATGCTCAGAAGAAATCTACGACTACAATACAAAAGAATTCTTTTGGATTTGCTAATTTGGAATACAATTTTTTAATGAATGGCTCTTATAGGGTTTATCCTATTCCAGCTGTAGAGAGTCCTAATCATGGTGATAGAGTTTTGGTAACTAATCCAGCAGATCCAACGGCATCTCCATTGGGTTGGCATAATTCGCAGACCACGGAAACGAAAGGTAATAATGTAATAGCATCTGAAGATGTAAATGCTAATAATGGAATTGGAGATTTGGCAGATGGTGGAGCTAATTTAATATTTGATTTTCCTTTTGATCCCGATGCGCTGGTAGAAAATTTTGTAGAAGCCTCTATAACAAATTTGTTTTATGCCAATAATATAGTTCATGATGTATGGTATCATTATGGTTTTGAAGAAACTGCGGGTAATTTTCAGTTTTATAATTTTGGAAGAGGAGGATCTGACGGTGATGAGGTTTTCGCAGATGCTCATGATGGTTCTGGTTTTAATAATGCTAATTTCGGAACGCCACCTGATGGTTTTAACCCAAGAATGCAAATGTTCTTATGGAATCCACAGGCGGATCCATCTGTTAATACTTTTGTTGTGAACGGAGGAACGTTAGGAGGATCCTATACTACTGTTGACAATTCTTTTAATCCAGGCCATGTAGATGCTCCCGAATTTCCGAGTGGACTTACAGCCAATTTGGCTCTTGCAATCGATGATGATTCTTCAGCAGACGCCAGTGATGCTTGTTCTGATATTATAAATGCTGCTGCACTTAATGGAAGAATTGCTGTGGTAAGAAGAGGTTCTTGTAATTTTGATGATAAAGTAGCCAGATGTCAGGCAGCAGGTGCATTAGCTGTCTTGGTAGTGAATAATGTTGCTGGGGATCCTATAGCAATGGGAGGAGATGACGGAAGTATTACCATCCCTGCAGTAATGATTGGAAGAGATGATGGAGAGGCATTAATTGCTGAAATGAGTTCAACAACGATTAATGTTACCTTATCAGATATCGGAAGAAACTTTTTTGCAGAAGATAGTAGTTTTGATAATGGAATCGTAATTCATGAATATGGACATGGAATTTCTACTCGATTGACCGGAGGAGCTAATAATTCTGGATGTTTAACTTCTTGTGCGGAAAGAGATGTTAATGGTAATTGTATCCAATTTACTGAACAAATGGGAGAAGGATGGTCAGATTGGTTTGCCTTGATGATGACTATAGAATCTGGAGACGATGGAGACGATAGTAGAGGAATAGGAACGTATGCCGCAGGACAACCAACAACAGGTGGAGGAATTAGACCATTTCCATATAGTACTAATATGAGTATTAATCCTGTAACCTATGCTGATACTAATAATGAAGCAAATTTTTCTGCTCCTCACGGAGTAGGATCTGTATGGGCATCAATGATCTGGGATTTGGCGTGGGCTCTTATAGAAAGAGATGGTTTTGATCCAGATTTATATAATGGTACTGGAGGAAATAATTTGGCAATGCAGTTGATTATCGATGGATTAAAGTTGCAATCTTGTAATCCTGGTTTTGTTGACGGGCGTGATGCAATACTGATGGCAGACGAAGTTGCAAATTCAGGAGCGAACGCTTGTTTAATATGGGAAGTGTTTGCAAGACGTGGACTTGGTTGGAGTGCTTCACAAGGTGATCCTCTTAGTAGAACAGATCAGACAGAAGCATTTGATATTCCGCCATCATCCGAAGTATCTTGTTTCTTAAATGTTGAAGATTTTGATGAAAATATCTTCAGAATAGCACCAAACCCTTCTAATGGAAATTTTGTAATTAATGTTTCCAGAGGTTTTGGAGAGAGTAATGTGAGTATTCTTGATCTAAATGGTAGAGTGGTATATAATAAAGAAATTCTACTTGATAATTCTTATAATATCAATGCCGAAAATTTAAGAGCTGGGATTTATTTACTACAGATCGAAACCAGAGAAGGAAATAGATTCACTACTAAAATTGCAATCCAGTAATAGTTGTATCGCTAAAGAAGATTAAGAATAGTTTCTTTTATTTTTTCTGCAGAAATACCACAGATGTCCTGTAATTCTTCTGTGGTTCCGTGATCAATAAAATTATCTGGGATTCCCAAGGTATATATTTTATTACCCGATTTATGTTGATTTGCAAAAGAGATTATAGAATTACCAAAACCACCTTGGATAACACCATCTTCCACTGTAATGAGTATTTTGTGTTTTTGTAATATTTCCTTTATAAGTTTGATATCTAATGGTTTTATAAAACAAAAATGATAGTGACTTATTTTTGCTGAAAGTGTATCCAAAGCATCTGAGACATTATTTCCAATCGTACCGGTAGATAGTATTGCTATATCAGAATCTGTTTCTAAAAGACATTTTCCTTTACCGATTGGAAGCTCTGTCATATCTTTTTTCCAATCTAAAATTCTACCTCTACCTCTTGGGTATCTTATGGTGATTGGATTATCTAATCTCAAAGAAGCGGTGTATAGTAAATTTCGTAGTTCAATTTCATCTAATGGAGCAGCAACTATCATGTTTGGGATACAACTTACATAAGCAATATCAAAAACACCGTGATGAGTCGCTCCATCTGCTCCCACCAATCCAGCTCGATCAATACAAAAGACTACAGATAGATTTTGCAAAGCCACATCGTGTATAAGTTGATCATAAGCACGTTGAAGAAAAGTAGAATATATGGTGCAAAATGGAATCAATCCTTGTGTTGCCATTCCTGCAGCCAAGGTAACAGCATGTTGTTCTGCAATACCCACATCAAATGCTCTGTCTGGCATTTCTTTCATCATATATTTTAGAGAGCTACCAGTAGGCATGGCAGGAGTAATTCCGATAATATCTTTATTTTTTCTCGCTAGCTCTAAAATAGTATGACCAAATACATCTTGAAATTTTGGAGGCTCTTGGGTATCTTTTTTAGGAACTAATTCTCCAGTAGCCGCATCAAATTTTCCAGGTGCGTGGTATTTTACCTGATTTTCTTCTGCTTGTTTTAACCCTTTACCTTTAGTGGTAATAATATGCAATAATTTAGGGCCTTTTTTATTTTTTAAGTTTTCTAAAGTTTTAAGTAAACTAGGTAAATCATGACCATCAACAGGACCAAAATAAGAGAAGTTAAGTGCCTCAATAATATTATCTGTTTTGGGTTTGTATCCTACTTTGGCTTTGGTTAAATATTCTTTTAAAGCACCAACGCTTGGATCAATTCCTATAGAATTATCATTAAGAATCACTAACATATTTGCATCAGTAACACCAGCATGATTAAGACCTTCAAATGCCATTCCACTAGCGATAGAAGCATCCCCAATTACTGCGATATGTTGTTTCGACATATTTCTTTGTAATTTAGAAGCAATAGCCATCCCTAAAACAGCAGAAATAGAAGTGGAGGAATGTCCTACTCCAAAAGTATCATAATCACTTTCGCTACGTTTAGGGAATCCACTAATACCATGTAATTGTCGATTGGTATGAAAAAGATCTTTTCTTCCTGTAATAATCTTATGAGGATATGCCTGATGTCCTACATCCCAAACCAGTAAATCATTTGGAGTATCAAAAATATAATGTAAAGCAATAGTTAATTCTATAACGCCTAAACTCGCTCCCAAATGACCTTCTTTGGTGGCTACGATATTAATAACAAAATCGCGTAATTCTTGTGCTAATACTGGTAATTGATCAATAGAAAGCTTTCTGAGATCCTTTGGGTATTCAATCTTGTCAAGAAGTGTATTTGGCATTCAAAATGGTTTGAAAAGCAAAATTACAACTTTATATGATCATTCTTTTGTTTTAAATAGAATAGGTAATTTATATGTAGTTCTAACTGGTTTATTTTGATATTTTCCAGGAATTAGTTTTGGTATTGTTTGGATAACCCGGAAAGCCTCTTTTTCTAATTTTGGATGCGGAGCTCTAATTTTTATGTTTTCAATGACACCTTGTTTGCTAATTTCAAAGAGTACATAAATCCGTTGTATGCCGGTTAGAAAAAGTTCTTTACTAATACGTGTGTTAAATTCTTCTTGTATGTGATCTTTAATCATACGTGTAAAGGTATCTTTGTGTCTATCTTGTTTATTGACATTTGGAAATGCTGGGAATGTTTCTAGAAGATGAGCAGGAACAGGTTGATTGAGATCGACTTTATTTTCTGTTATAACAAATCCCATTTCAACAAAATCGATATCTCCTTCTACAGTGAGTGTACTATCAATCACAGGTTTGTTAACGGTATTGGATTTTGGTCTATCTAGAGTTTGTGTTTCTTTAGTTGCTTTACAGATTTTTTCAGGTTTCGTTATGGATGGTATTGGATCATCAATAGAATCTTGTTTTTTTATGACCGTTACAGTTTCAATTTTTTGTTTTTTTCCTTCTGTATTAGTACAATTCATTAAAGTAGTCCCCATAGCTATTAGAAGAGCTAATAGAAAGGTTTTTCTAAAAGAATATCTAGTTTGCATTACTTTTATAGGAATAGTAATATGGATAGTGTCTAACTGTGTTTTTCTAAAGTGACCACAAACTTTTTCATGTTTATGTTCATGAAGGTAATCCTGAATTTGTGTATTGGATAGTTTGGTAAAATCTACCACAGTTTTATGACAAGAGCCGCAGAATCTCCCTTTTTCTGAAGGAGTCATTACATCCCAATCCTTATGGCAAGGCTTAGGAATCGTTATTTTGTAATATTTTTCCATAAATCGAAGAAGTTAGTTTTATTGATTTATCAAGTTTCTTGCCATTTTGCTTAAGTTTGTTAGATACTTTAAGCTATATATTATGTTTGATCCCTATGATGATTCTCATTTTATGAGAAAAGCACTTCAGGAAGCTGAAATGGCTTATGATAAAGGAGAAATACCTATTGGAGCGGTAGTAGTGGTAGCCGATAGGGTTATTGCTAGAGCCCATAACCTCACAGAACTTTTAAAAGATGTTACAGCACACGCGGAAATGCAGGCGATTACGGCAGCAGCTAATTTTTTAGGAGGTAAATATCTTAAAGAGTGTACTTTGTATGTAACGATAGAACCGTGTCAGATGTGTGCTGGTGCTTTGTATTGGAGTCAGATTGGTAAAATCGTATATGGAGCAAGAGATGAACAAAGAGGATGTATTAATATGGGAACTAAACTTCATCCAAAAACCAAAATGGTTGGAGGTGTTTTAGCAGAAGAATGTAGTGAAATACTAAAGCGCTTTTTTGTTGAAAAACGAAATCTAAATTGATTTGAATATTACCTCGATCGCGTAACTTTAGTAATAAGGAAATCAAGGGAGGTTTACTTTATTTAATCGTTGGTCTATTATTCAATACGTACTAAAAATTTAAAAGGTTTGAAAAATACAATTGCAGAGCGAATTCAGGATTTTTTAAAACAGTTCCCGCCTTTTAGTTTGCTTTCTACAGAAGAATTGTTGTTTGTTTCTAGCCAAATTAGAGTATTGTATTTAGAAAAAGGAGCTTATGTGTTTAAGCAAGATGAGCAATGTCATGACGAATTCTATATTGTTAGAGAGGGAGCAATAGGGTTGTACAGAACTACAGAAAACATTCAAAACTTCGTGGATATTTGTGATTCAGGAGATCTCTTCGGATTGCGTATTATGATTATCAAAAAGAATTATCGAATGGCTGCTTTGGCTAACGAAGAGTCGATCGTATATGCAATTCCTTCTTCCGTTTTTAAACCTTTTATTGATGAAAATAAAGAAGTAAATAATTTTTTATTAGAAACTTTTGCTACGCATGCTAGAAATTATTTTACCGAAACCGAAAAGGGGGAAAAAATAGATAATACTATTACTATCGAACCAGCTAGTGACCTTTCTACGTTACGCACTATTTCTTATCGCAAGAAGCCTCTTACATGCACTTCTGAGGCTATTGTAAAAGATATTGCTATAGAGATGAATACTAAAAAATCGAATGCGATCGTTGTTGTGGATGAACAAAAGTATCCAATAGGAATTATTACAGATAGTGATCTTAGAGCTAAAGTTGCTACTGGATTAACTTCAGCCGAATCTCGTGTTACAGAAGTAATGACAACACCCGTAAAAACGTACTCCAAAAGAATAACAGTTGCAGAAGCACAAATAGCTTTAATTAAAAACAACATAAGTCACCTTTGTATTACTAAAGATGGCACGCGCAACTCTAAAACTGTTGGTGTTTTTTCTAATCATGATTTGTTAGTATCCTTTGGAAATAATCCTTCAGTTTTAATAAAGGAAATCAAAAGGGTAAAAAAAATCCAGCGGTTACGATATATCAGAAAACAAGTAGAAAGGTTACTAACTACCTATTTAGAGCAAGATATTCCTACAATGCATATCTTAAATCTTATTTCAGAGATAAATGACGCCTTAGTAGTTCGAACGATTGATTTGTCTTTACAAGAGATGGATTCTTCACCACCAGTATTATTTAGTTTTTTGGTATTAGGAAGTCAGGGAAGAAGAGAGCAATTATTAATTACGGATCAGGATAATGCTATTGTATTTGAAGATGTTGAGGAAATAAGGTATCCAGAAACCCAAAATTATTTTTTAGAGTTAGCAAGAAGAATTACCAAAAATTTACATACCATTGGCTTTGAATATTGTCCAGCAGAGATGATGGCTAGTAACCCAAGATGGTGCATGTCGGTATCCGAATGGGAGAAACAGTTTAGAGATTGGATGACAACTCCGACTGAAGAAAGCACTTTGCTGTCGTCTATATTTTTTGATTTTCAGGCTGTATATGGTGATACTAATATAGTAAATCAATTATCAGATGTCATATTTGACGGCGTGAACAAGAGCAAAAGATTTCTCGGGTTACTAGGTGTTAGCGCATTACAAAAACCATCTCCTTTAGGCTTTTTTAAACAATTTTTAGTAGAACAAAACGGAGAACATAAAGATACTTTCGATATTAAAACAAGAGCGATGATGGTCTTAATAGATGGTGCACGAATTTTAGCGTTGTATCATAATCTAAAAGGAATAAATAACACATTACTGCGTTATGAGAAACTTGCAGCATTAGAACCAAATAATAAAGAACTTTTCGAAAGTTGTGCAAAAGCTTTTAGGGTATTATTAAAGTTTAGGGCAAGACAAGGGTTGATGCACAAAGATTCAGGGAGATATATTCAATTAAATACACTTAGCAAGAACGATAAATTAAAGCTTAAAAGGTGTTTTAGACCGATTAGAGATATACAAGAAGTATTGAGGGTTCGTTTTCAATTAAAAACATATATGTAAATGAATTTTTGGTTTTCAAATAAGCATAAAAAGAATTTCCCTAAGTTTTGGGTGGAGTATCTTAATTCTTTCGAAAACCAGACTAGTAAAAAAAAGGTAGAAGAAACTAGGTTTATTGCTTTTGATACGGAAACTACAGGTTTTGATTATAAAAATGATAGAGTTCTATCCATTGGCGCTGTGGCAATTCAGAATATGAGTATTGATGTGTCTGATCAGCTCGAATTATATCTAGAACAGGATGTTTTTAATTCTGAAACTGTAGAAATTCATGGAATTCGAAAAAATCATGAATATATAAGAGTGCATGAAAGCGATGCTATTGAGATGTTTTTGGGATTTATCCAAGATGCTGTTTTAATTGCGCATCATGCAGACTTTGATAGAAGGATGATCAATAGTGCGCTTCAAAGACAAGGTTTAGGTGCATTAAAAAATAGGTTTTTGGATACAGGAGTACTATTTAGAAAGACCAAACATCAAATATACAGTAGGGAAAGAAAATATAATCATTATACACTTGATGAATTATGTGATGATTTGAAAATTTCCAAAAGTGATCGACATACGGCTGCTGGTGATGCTTTTATAACTGCATTAGCCTTTTTGAAAATTATTTCAAAACTGAAAATTAAACCAACAGATGTTACTTCTTCACTTTTCTAGTATCGTAGAAATCTAAGCCTTATTGCAACCGCAGTTATTGTTTTTCGTCTTTTTGGTATAATCAATCAAAATGAAAAAGGAACTTTTTGTTGTATTTTCTTTACTCGGTCTTGTAGGTTTTGCTCAGGAAAAAGATGTCTTGCGCGGAAAAATAGTAACAGATACTTTACAACCAAATCAAGCAATCAATATTATCAATCTTACCAAAGGGCTAGGTGCAATTAATGATGAAGTTGGTTATTTTCAAATAAAAGCAGAAGAAGGAGATACCATTGTTTTTTCTTCCGTTCAACATTATCAAAAAGCACATATTGTTACGAAAAAAGATCTGAAAAAAGCGAATCTAGCAATACAATTAGTAACCAAGGTAAATGAGTTAGATGAGGTTACAGTCTCTCAATATGATCTGTCTGGAGAAGCAAAAGAGGATATTAAAAAAATAGAAACATTTGAGGATAACCTTCCTATGTTTAATGCAAAAGTTCTGGATCCAACTCCTTTTGTAAAAGAAATGGGGGCAAAAACAGTTAGAAATACAACAGTGGATCATCGAAAAAATGCTACTGCTTTTAATTTTATTGCAGCGGGTAGAATGATCGCAAGTTTGTTTAAGAAAAAAGATAAAACAAATCGTGGTAATGTTAGGATTCCACAGATATCTGATTTTTATCAAGCAACTTTTATTGTAGAAGAGTTAAAAGTCCCAGCAACAGAATTGTATAATTTCCTAGATTATATAAACGAACAAGCTGAAACAAAGAAGATATTAAAAACAGGAGATGAGCTTAGAATTTTAGAGCATTTGATACAGCAGAGCAAGATCTTCAATGATGAAAATCAGCAGAGAAAGTAATAATGGAAAACCAGTTTTATTATTTTTAATGAAAAGATATACGAGTATTCTGTTGTTACTGATTTCTTTCTTAAGCTTTGGTCAACAAAATTCATGGTTAAAAGGTCAGATTATAGTTAATGCATTAGAGCTTGAAGCGATTAATATAGTAAACCTTACTAAAGAAATAGGAGCCATAAGTGGTAAGTCTGGCTACTTTGAGATTCCTGCTGATCCTGGAGATGTTGTTGTTTTCTCTTCGGTTCAGTTTAAACTAAAGAAACTACAAATAACGGAGGAACAATTAAGATCAGAACACTATATAGTTTTTCTAGAACCAGAGGTGAATACATTGGATGAAGTTCATGTATCTCAATATTCTTTAACCGGTGACATTCAGAAAGATCTAGATGATATTCCGACTTACATAAAAAATCTTCCTTTTTGGAATGCAGAACAACTTAAACAAATGGGTGTGGCCAGACCCAATGATGCACAATCGCCAGTGGAAAACACGGTGCTAAAAACCGGGAATGAAGGAGCTGGTGTTTCCATTGATCTTATAGGGTTTATTCAGGTAGTTTCGGGTATTTTTAAGAAAAAAAGTAAAGAAGATAGCTCAGAAATTCCACTAAATCAATATTACAAAGAAGAGTTTTTTATAAAAGAACTAAAGATTCCAGAAACAGAGTTTTATAATTTTATGGATTTTTTGGATCAGGAGACAGAGATACAAGCAATATTGAGTACTAGAGATGGATTAAAAATATTAGAGTATCTAATGTTTCAAAGCAAAGTATTTAGAGATAAATATAGCATACAAAAATAAAAAAAGACGCTATTTATAGCGTCTTTTGCAACCTTTCGAATATATCTTTATCCATGAATTACGCGAACCTGCGCCGCAATAATTCCTTTTCTTCCTTCTTGTTCTTGGTATTCTACTTTGTCACCTTCATTTAGAGCTTCACCATTTAATCCTGAAGCATGCACGAAAATGTCTTTTCCGGTTTCATCGTTGGTAATAAATCCGTAACCTTTAGATTCATTAAAAAATTTTACTGTTCCTTCCATTGTAATAAGATAATATTATGAATTCTAAAGGTAGCTTTTAATATAATAACAGTTGTTATTAAAATGTAAATATTTACATAATTTTAATTTTTGTCAGTTTTTTCTTCTTTAGTGAAATCCTTCATTTTCTGAAGGTTTTCTTCGGTCAACATATAATCCTTTACCTTTTTGTCTTTCCATCTATGGTATATGAATAAAGGCATTAGAATAAAAGAAGCTCCAAGGATACCAATTCCAACCCATTTGTCTCCAGTAAGGTGATCTCCAGTGTTTTTATAATAATAACCTACGGATACAAGAATAACCACTGCAACGAATAATATTCTTATTATATATTTCATAATTGAATTGAGTTTTACAATGAATTTCGGACAATTTATTAACAATCAAAGGTTTTCGTAAAAAAGAGATCTAATAGTTCTACAAAAGATCCGTTTTGATACAATCAGAAGTTTTTTGAACAGTATGGTTCTAAAACATGACAAATAAAACTTATACGTAAATCAAACACAAACAAAAACTAAAAATTCACACAATGAAAAAGAAGTTACTAATTGCAGTAGCCTTTATACTTTGTTTATCAAAGATAGGTTACACACAATCAGATAAAAATTTACCATTCGTTTGGGAGAATGCAACAGTATATTTTGTCCTTACTGATCGTTTTGAGAATGGAGACACATCTAATGATATTTCTTACGGGAGACCTCAGGATGGTCCGGCATTAAGAAATTATGAAGGAGGAGATTTGCAAGGGCTTATTAATAAGATTGAGGAAGGATATTTTGATGATCTTGGAGTAAATGCTATCTGGATTACTCCACCAGTAGAAAATATCTATGGATCGGTACCAGGCGCAGGATATGGTTTTCATGGATATTGGACGAAAGATTGGACAAACATCGATGCTAATTTGGGAACGAATGAGCTTTTCGGAACATTTGTAGATATAGCACATGAACATGGTATTCGAGTATTAATGGATGTTGTTCTTAATCATGTTGGACCAGATACTAGCACGGATCAAAATCAATCTTGGCCAGATGAGTGGGTTCGTAGAGATCCTAATTGTAATTTTCAAGGTCCAGGAGGAACAATTCCTTGTGAATTGGTAGATAATTTACCAGATATTAGAACTGATTCTAATGATAATGTTAGTCTGCCAAATTGGTTGTTAGAAAAGTGGAGTCAGGAAGGAAGAAGAGATAGTGAAGAAAATGAATTGAATGATTTTTTTAACAGAACAGGTAAGTCCAGATCACCAAGAAGTTATATCATAAAATGGTTAACGGATTATGTAAGAAAATATGGTGTAGATGGATTTAGGGTGGATACAGTAAAGCATGTGGAGGAAGCTGTTTGGAAAGAACTAGAAGAAGAAGGAATTATCGCTTTGAGAGAGTGGAAGACAAATAATCCAACTAAGAAACTAGATGATTTAGATTTCTGGATGACTGGAGAGGTGTTTAACTATAATGCACCAAGCATGGGAAGAACTTTTACGGGAGATGGATTTAATGTAGATTATTATAATAATGGATTTGCCAATTTAATTAATTTCGAATTTCGATTTAATGCAGAAGAAGGTTTAGAAAGTATTTTTAGTCGTTATGATAATTTGTTGCAAAACCAATTAGGGCAAGGAAAAAGTGCTATGAACTTTTTGACTAATCACGATACAGAAGAAGTTTTTGACCGAAATCGTCAAAAAACATTCGAAGCAGGAACAAAATTATTACTGACTCCTGGACCTGCCCAAATTTATTATGGAGATGAAACAGCAAGAACACTCACACCTGGCGGAGGAGCTACAGGAGATGCTACTCTTAGATCCAATATGAATTTTAGTGATTTAAGTAATCCAAACTCTATTCCTTCCTTAACGCTATTGCATTATCAGAAAATAGGAAAATTTAGAAGAGAACATGTTTCTGTTGGAGCAGGGGAGCATACCAAATTACAGGATGCGCCATATACTTTTAAAAGAGAATATGATCAAAATGGTATACAGGATAAAGCATTGGTATATACAGGTAATGATAATGATTTTGTAGGAGCGTTAGATGTTTTTGGTATGTGGTCTGATGGCACTGAATTACAAGATTATTTTTCTGGTAGTTTAGCTACAGTGTCGAATGGAACGGTAACTTTTGGGACTTCTTTTGGATTGGTATTGATAGGAGAACCAACGTCTCAAACTTTAAGTATAGATGAATTGGATACTACTAATGGAAATTTTGCGAAAGCTTGGCCTAATCCTTTTACAAATTCATTACAAGTAACATTATCTACGACCAATCTTTCTGGAGATGATATACATATAGAAATGTATGATCTTACGGGTAAGAAGGTGTTAGAAAATAAAAGGATAAAAATTCAGGATAGTAGTTTTAGTATTAATGCACCTCATCTAATGAATGGGATGTATTTAATGAAGATAGAATTTAATGATAGAACCCAAGTAGTTCAATTAATAAAAAAGTAGTTTGAATTGCTAAGTTTATAAAAACCTGTTGAATTTAGTTTCAGCAGGTTTTTTTTTATCGTGTAAAATGAATAAGCTTTCTTCTATAAGCGGTTAGTAGTTTTGATTTTGAGATAAAACCAAAATATTTTCCATCTTTTATCACAGGAAGATTCCATGCTCCTGTATCTTGAAATTTACGCATGGCTTTTTTAGCATCATCACTTTCATAGATAATTGAAGTTTCTACTTGTATCATTAACATCTCAACTGTTGTTTTATGATATAAAGAAACATCGAACATAATGTCCCTAATATTGTCTAAAGTTACGATGCCTAGTAAGGTGTTAGATTCGTCAATTACAGGAAATAGGTTTCGGTTCGATTTGGCTACAGCCTCACTTAGCAATTGTTTCAGTGTATAATGTGGTTGTACAGATATAAAATTAGTTTCTATACAATCATCTAATTTCATAAGTGTTAACACCGTTTGATCCTTATCATGTGTAAGTAAGAGTCCTCGTTCTGCAAGAGATCTGGTATAGATATTATGTTCAATGCTGTTTTTGGAAATGATAAATGATATAGACGTTGTGATCATTAATGGAACAAATAATTCATAACTGGTAGTAATTTCAGCAATTAAAAATATAGATGTTAAAGGCGCATGTAATACACCAGCAATCAATCCTGCCATGCCTAATAAAGTGAAATTTGCTTCCGAAACCTGAAATCCTATTCCAATGTTATTAATGATTTTGGCAACTACATTCCCCAGAGCACTGCCCATTACTAATGTTGGAATAATAATACCACCGGATCCTCCAGCTCCAAAAGTAGCAGTCATTGCAATCGCCTTAAAAATGGTAATTCCCGTGAGTAAAGCTATAATCATCCAGATGTTATTGGTCATATTATCAAAAGGAGTATTTCCTATCGCTGCTAAATGATTTCCATTAAGGAGATCATTTATAAAACCCAATCCCTCACCATAGAGTGGAGGTATAAAATATAGCATCACTCCAATAGCAAATCCTCCAATAAGTAATCGATGAATTTTTTTAGGAAAACGATCAAAGAAAGATAATATCCCAAAATACATTTTTGTAAAGTATATAGATGCAATAGCGGTACCAACTCCAAGAATTACATAAAAAGGTGTATCGTAGATATCAAATTTTTCTAGTACTTGAAATCGGAACAATACTTCATCTCCAAGAAAAAAATAAGATGTAATGATAGAAGATACCGAAGCAAACAACAAAGGGAGCAAGGAGGTGAGGGTTAAATCCAGACTAAATATTTCTACAGCAAACACTAAACCCGCCAGAGGAGATTTAAAAACTGCAGATATGGCTCCTGCAGCTGCACACCCAATTAATAAAAATCTGGTTTTTGTATCTAATTTAAAAACTCGGCTTATACTAGAACTTAATGTAGATCCTGAGCCTACTGCAGGCCCCAGAAGACCTACTGATCCTCCAAATCCTACTGTTATAGGTGCTAAAAGCAATGGAAGATAACCGCTTACAGGTCTTATTTTACCATCTTTCTTAGAAAGAGAATATAATATTAGTGGAATCGCTGATTTGATATCTTTTTTAAAGATAAACTTTGTGATAACATAAACTATCAATAATCCGATTACAGGTATGATAAAATAAAAAGATGTCTGCCAGGATATAATATCACTCTCCAACACTACTTGGATCAAATGTGTAATGTTTTTAAGAAGCAGCGATATTAAACCAGCACAAAATCCTACTAGTATGCTTAAGACTAAGACAAAGTTTTTGGTAGAAATATGGCGATACCTCCAAATCAAAAACCGATGCAATAAAGTCTTTTTTTTAGTTGGCATAAGAAGATTTCTGTTGGTTAGATTAAAGGTAACAAAAAATCCCGCTTAGCGCGGGATCTTTTCTATTTTGGTCATTTTGAGTTATAAATCTAATTTGATATTGAGTTCTTTGAGTTGCTCTTGATCAATATTGGCTGGAGCATCTATCATTACATCCCTACCACTGTTGTTTTTAGGAAAAGCAATAAAATCCCTAATAGTTTCTTGTCCTCCTAGTATGGCTACTAATCGATCAAATCCAAAGGCAATTCCACCATGTGGTGGAGCTCCATATTGAAACGCATCCATTAAAAATCCAAATTGTTCTTTGGCTTCTTCTGGAGTGAATCCTAAATGATCAAACATAAGAGCTTGTGTTTCTTTATCATGTATTCGTATAGAACCTCCACCTATTTCATTTCCATTTAATACCAGATCATAAGCATTTGCTCTTACATCTCCCGGTTTAGAATCTAATAGAGGAATATCTTCTGGTTTAGGTGAAGTAAACGGATGATGCATCGCATGATAACGTTCTGTTTCTTCGTCCCATTCTAAGAGAGGAAAATCGACTACCCATAATGGAGCGAACTCTTCAGGATTTCTCAATCCTAATCGTTCTGCTAATTCCATTCTAAGAGCACTTAGTTGACCTCTCACTTTATTTGCATTTCCAGATAATACACAAATAAGATCACCAGCTTTGGCGCCTGTTGTTTCTGCCCATTTTTTTAAATCGTCCTGATCATAAAATTTATCTACAGAAGATTTAAAACTTCCATCTTCATTACATTTTACATATACCATTCCTAGTGCACCTACTTGCGGACGTTTTACCCAATCAATTAGTTTGTCAATCTCTTTTCTGGTGTAGGAAGCTCCACCAGGAACTGCAATACCCACTACTAATTCGGCATCATTAAATACTTTAAATTCTTTATGTTGAGCTACTGCATTAAGCTCTCCGAATTTCATTCCGAAACGAATATCAGGTTTATCATTACCATAGGTTCGCATTGCCTCATCATAGGTCATTCTAGGGAAATCACTGATGTCCTGACCTTTTATATCTTTTATTAAATGACGTGTAAGTCCTTCAAATATGTTAAGAATGTCTTCTTGTTCTACAAATGCCATTTCACAATCGATCTGTGTAAATTCCGGCTGTCTATCTGCTCTAAGATCTTCATCTCTAAAACACTTTACAATCTGAAAGTATTTATCCATTCCACCCACCATCAATAATTGTTTAAATGTCTGCGGTGATTGAGGTAAAGCGTAAAACTGTCCTTCATTCATACGAGAAGGAACTACAAAATCTCTAGCTCCTTCCGGAGTAGATTTAATAAGGTATGGTGTTTCTACTTCTACAAAGTCTTGGTCAGAAAGATAATTGCGAACTTTCATCGCTACTTTGTGTCTAAATAGTAAGCTATTTTTAACAGGGTTACGTCTTATATCCAGATATCTGTACTTCATACGAATATCTTCTCCACCATCAGTTTCATTTTCAATAGTGAAAGGTGGAACCAAAGCTTCATTCAAAATCTGTAATTCTTTGACCAAAATTTCGATATCACCAGTTGCTATATTCGGATTTTTAGATTCTCGTTCAATCACGGTTCCTTTAACCTGAATAACAAATTCGCGACCTAGAGTTTTAGCATTTTCCATTACATCCAAAGATGTACGTTGCTCATCAAAAATAAGTTGAGTAATACCATAACGATCTCTTAGGTCTACCCATATCATAAATCCTTTATCTCTGGTCTTTTGTACCCAACCTGAAAGAGTAACTTCTTTGTTAATATCTGAGTTGCGTAATTCACCGCAAGAATGACTTCTGTACATAGCTATTTGTTAAGGCTGCAAAAATAAGAAGTTTAAGATGAAAAATATCTAGTTTTTATAAAAATGAGGATGGAAGCTAAAAATTATCTGACAGTAATTGATGTGCGGATTTAACATATTTTTTTTATGGTTTTACTGTATAACTAATTGATTGTCAATATCTTTTTAACTAACGCGCGTTAGTTTTAACATTTTTTTATAAGAATGTTTTAATAGTTTTAACCGAACTTATAAACAAATCATTATGAAAAAACATTCACTAAGTAGCAAGGGGCTTTTGCTATTCTTGTTTTTTTTTCCGGTCGTTCTGTTTGCACAGGAAACAATAACCGGGAAAGTAACTAACGAAAGTACTGGGGAAGGAGTACCTTTCATCAATATCGTAGAAGATGGAACCAATAATGGAACTGCCAGTGATATTGATGGTAATTTTTCACTTACCGTTAACAATCTTCCTGTAAAACTAAAAGTGTTTGCACTTGGATTTACTACTAAAGTTGTTTCAGTAGAAAGTACTGGATCGATTACTATTCAGGTTGCTGAAGCTTTAGAAGCGTTAGATGAAATCGTCGTAACCGGTTTAGCTACTTCTGTAAAAAGAAGTAATGCCGCAAACGCAGTAGCTTCGATATCTGCAGAAGAGTTGGTAGGGACAACTCCCCCGCCCACGATAGATGGAGCGCTATATGGAAAGTTTCCTGGAGCAATAGTAAGTGCTAACTCTGGGGCACCTGGAGGAGGATTATCTGTAAAGTTAAGGGGAGCAACTTCGATTACAGGAAATACTCAACCGCTATATATAATAGATGGAGTATATGTAGATAATTCATCTATTGCTGCAGGATTAAATGCAGTTTCTGCAGCAGCAGCGGGAGGAAGTGCTTCGAACCAAGATAACCCTACAAACAGAATCGCTGATATTAATCCAGATGATATAGCAAATATAGAGATATTAAAAGGAGCGTCTGCAGCAGCAATTTACGGGTCTAGAGCTGCGGCTGGTGTTGTAATTATCACCACCAAAAGAGGGAAAGCTGGAGAAACGAAATATAGTGTTTCGCAATCTACGGGTTGGACACAGATTATCAATCTTTTAGGAACTAGAAATTTTAACGAACAAAGAGTTGAAGATAGTTTTGGTGCTGCTGAGGTTCCAAATTTTATTGCAGCTAGAGATGCAGGTAGGTTAGTTGATTATGAGAAGGAAGTCTTCGGTGAGAAGGGATTTATTACTAACACTAATTTTAGCGTTAGTGGAGGTGGTGAAAAAACAAGGTTTTTTTCGGGGATAACCTATAATAATGAAGAAGGAATTGTAAAAAACACAGGTTATGAAAAAATTTCAGTAAGGTTAAATCTAGATCATAGAATGAATGATAGAGTGAAGTTATCTTTAAGCTCTAATTATATTCATTCTTCATCTGATAGAGGTTTTTTTAATAATGATAACTCTGGAACAACTATAGGAGTTGGTCTTACTGCTACTGTTCCTTGGGCAAATTTATTCCCTGATGCCAATGGAAATTATCCAGATTATGCTTTGGGATCTTCAAATATTTTGCAGACTAGGGATTTAGTAACAAATAACGAAAAGGTTGATAGAATAATTTTGGGAGGTTCTGCAAATTTAGATTTGTATAAAGCAGAAAAATCTAGTTTGGAATTAATACTTAGAGGAGGTATCGATTTTTATGGTCAGAAATCACTGGCTTTTTTTCCTAAGCAATTACAATTTCAAAAGCCTTCTAATGGAGGAGTAAACGGTGTTTCGGTACAAGGAGCAACTCAAAATAAAAACTATAACGTTTCTGGATTCTTAGTTCATAATTTCACAACTGATAGCGAATTGAACTTTAGAACGCAAGCTGGTTTAACAAGAGAGTTTTTCGATAGGAATACTTTTTTGACTACGGCTAGTGGTCTTGTTGCTTCAGAAAGTAATGTTGATCAAGCACAAAATACTGGAATCAACCAGTTTAGATTAAAACAAGAAGATTCTGGTTTTTTCGTGCAAGAGGAGATAAATTATCAAGATAAAGTAATAGGTGCTTTTGGAGTAAGAGGAGATAAATCTTCAAATAATGGGGATGCAAACCAGCTTTATTATTACCCTAAAGCATCTATAGCTGCAAATCTTCATGAATTTGGTTTTTGGAAAGAAGATAGTTTTTGGAATCAATTAAAGTTGAGAGCGGCATATGGTGAAGCCGGTAACTTCGCTCCATTTGGTGCTTTATTTACTTCTTATACAGCTTTTACTACTGACGGTTTATTAGGGATTAGTTTAATAGGTACTAGAGGAGATTCCAATATTGAACCAGAAAGACAAAAGGAATTTGAAACGGGGGTTGATATAGGTTTTTTTGATAATAGATTAAGTGCTTCTATTACTTATTATATTAAAACCGTGGATGATCTTATTTTACAACCAACAAGAGAACCTTCTTCTGGATTTACTACAGAATTTGTAAATGCTGGAAGCTTAAGAAACAATGGTATTGAAATTGGTTTAAATGCTACTCCGTATGCAAATGATAATTTTCAATGGGATACAGCAGTAAATTTCTTTAAGAACACTTCTGAAGTTACAGAACTTAATGTACCAGCATTTAATATAGGAGCATTTGGGGCTACTTTAGGTACTTTTAGAATTGAAGAAGGTAAAAGTGCTACACAAATAGTTGGAATAACTCCAAATGGTTTACAGGTATTAGGAGATGCCGAACCAGATTTTCAAATGGCTTTTAATAATACTGTAAAATACAAGGAGTTTGAACTAAATTTCTTATTTCAGTGGAAAAAAGGTGGAGATAATATTAACCTAACAGCATTATTAACTGATTTAAATGGTACTAGTCATGATTTCGATGATATTGATCTGGATCCCTCTGGTCAGTTAGGAAATGGTGATTATAGGGTAAGTCAATTAGGGACTTCAGCAGAGGTTTTTGTAGAAGACGCTTCTTACTTAAGGTTAAGGGAGTTAGGGTTCTATTATAGTTTGCCAAAAAATATTTTGGAAAGTTTTGCTAAAGGGTATGTTGATAATTTAAAGTTTGGTTTTTCTGGAACTAATTTGATTAACATTTTTGATTATAATAGTTATGATCCTGAGGTGTCTAACTTTGGAGCTAATGGTATTTTTACCGGAGTAGAAGTGACTCCATTCCCTTCTTCTAAACGTTATATGTTTAATGTATCTGTGAATTTTTAAAAAAATGAATATGAAATCAATATATAAATTAATGATTTTTTTACTTACCACGATTGGGATCGTTTCGTGTGAGGTTCAAGAATTTTCGGATTTGAATAATCCTGAAGTTGATGCTTTTGAAGAAAACATAACTAGAGGTGATTTACAGGATCTAGTTGGAGGTATATTTTATAGCTCTCGAGTTAGATTAGGAACTTATTATGACGATGTTGCAGTAATAGGAAGGGAATATTGGAGATTTTCTAGTTCGGATCCTAGATTTACAGCCGATTTATTAGGTAAAGGAACTTCAATACTGGATAATAATACATTCTATACTACAGCTCCATGGGCCGCGAGATATAGAACTGTAAAAAATGCAAATCTGATACTAGGCTTTATTGATCCAAGTAAGGATTTATCTGGACAATTTTCGGACGAAGAATTATCTGTTACTAGAGGGTTTTTAAAAACAATGATTGCATATGAATTGTTATTAAACTTGAACCTAACATATGATAATGGTATTCGTATTGATGTAGCAGATGAAGATAATCTTGGACCTTTTGTATCAAGAACAGAAGCTTTAACTGGAATAAGAAATCTCCTGGTTGATGGAGCAAATGATATTTCTAATGGTGGAAATGATTTTCCTTTTGTAATGTCTTCGGGGTTTTCAGGATTTGATACGCCATCAACATTTCTTCAATTTAATAACGCAATTTCTGCAAGAGTAGCGGCGTATCAAGAGGATTATCCATCGGTGTTAAATTTTCTAAGTAATTCTTTCTTAGACTTAGCAGGTGACTTATCTATAGGTCCTAGGCATTCTTTCTCAGAGGACCAAACGGATATTGCAAATCCCTTGTTTTTTGCCTTGAATTCAAGTTCTGCTGGGGCTAGAATTGCTCATCCATCTTTTGTTAATGATGCCGAAATAGGTGATACCAGATTGGATAAAGTAGTTTTAAGAAATAGTTCGATAACATTTGATGATTTAACAGGAGAGTACGATTTTTTCTTGTATGATTCTAGAGTGGCTCCTATACCAATAATTAGAAATGAGGAATTAGTTTTATTATATGCCGAAGCAAATATTATGGCAAATCCGTCTGAAACGATTATAGCTTTAGATGTTATAAGAAATGCCGCTTCCTTACCATCATATTCTGGTGGAATGATGGCCTCAGAACTTACCACTGAAATGCTAAATCAAAGAAGATATTCATTATATGGAGAAGGTCATAGATGGATTGATGCAAGAAGATTTAATATTTTGGATCAATTACCAATTGATAGAATAGATGATGAGGGGAATCCAGATGACGTTTGGATTGAATTTCCAATTCCGTTAACTGAGAATCAATAATATTATCTATTTATAATTATATAATAAAAACGCCGCAGATCTGCGGCGTTTTTTTATAGATTCAAAATCATCAATATGCTTTCTATTTTTCTTATATTTTATTCACTTTCTGTATAATTCTTTTACCAAAAAAATCTGTGATTTCCATTAAATAAAAACCACTTGGTAAATCGGATAAGTCATATTCTAATTGACTATTCGTAGATTTAAAAATTGCTTTTCCAGAAACATCATACAAACGAATTCCTGAAGGAGCGGTAGTAAACGATACGGTATTGATTACAGGATTAGGGTAGAATACAATAGTGTTTAATACGACTTCTTCCACTGATAGTATTTCTGATTCACCAACTTCTCTTACCACACTAACTTTATTACTTTGTGATATAAACAGGTCTCCATTTCTATTAAACAAAAGATAGTTAGAATCATCTAGTCCTCCAATAATATCTGTTGTGCTACCGTCATTTTGGTTATATTTCACAATTTTTACAGTAGCAGATGGTCCGTTACCTACTTGTTCGTCGAAATAAACAAAATCATTAGAATCTACAGCGACAGAACGAATCCCAACAATTCCGGTTAATAGTGTTGTGCTCGATCCATCAGGCGAGATTTTGATTAATTTACGGTCGTTACGATCTGCAACAAAAAGGTTTCCACTACGATCAAATGCGATTCCTTCTGGAGAGAATAATCCAGTAGTGTATTCGGAAACTGACCCAGCAGGTGTTATTTTAAGAATATTTCCACTAAAATTACTTACATATAAATTTCCAGCAGTGTCAAACTTTACATCCCATGGAGAGCTAATCCCATCAGAAGAACCAAGGAATTGTGATTGTTGTGCATTGGTATCAAAAGTTAAAACCTGACTTAAAAACGACTCTGCCACATAAAGGTTGTTATTCTGGTCAAAAGAAATTCCGTTGTTATTAAAACCTGTAGAAGCAAACTCTGTGGTTATTTCTATATCCGTTGCTTTAAAAATTTTCCCAGTAGTATGTTCAGCGATGAATAAATTTTGATCTCCATCAAAGGCTAGACCTCTCGGAGAGTTTAACCCAGTTACATAATCCTCAATTACAAAAGCAGGGCCTTCTACAGTTACGGTGGTACTACATGTGTTTATATTACCTGCAATATCTGTAACAGTTAAGGTAACTATTTGTTCTCCAATATCAGCACTAGTAAAATTCGTTTTATCAATGGCTATATTTTGAATGCCACAATTATCCGAGGAGTTCTCATTTATATCTTGTGCGGATATGTTTGCTAAACCAGAATCATCTAATTGAATACTAAAAGGAGCAATACAATTGGCAGTAGGAAGGATTTCATCAGTTACAGTAACTGTTGCTGTTGTCATATCAGAATTTCCAGAAGTATCAGTTACGGTAAGAGTAACAATATTGTCTCCAATGTTAGAGCAATCAAAAGTACTAGGAGAAACGATAATGGATGCTATATTACAATCGTCATTTGACCCATTGTCTATATCCGTTTCTGTAATAGTAATAGTTCCATTATCATCAAGTTGTACAGTAATATCATTTGCTTGCGCTATTGGATCATTTGTATCCTGAACCGTAACTACTGCAGTGTTAGAATCAGAATTACCGTTTACATCTGTTACGGTTAAGGTTACTGTGTTTTCTCCTACATTAGTACAATTGAAAGTATCAGGCGATACTGTAATGGAAGAGATGCTACAATTATCAGAAGATCCATCGTTGATATCGCTAGCAACAATACT
This sequence comes from uncultured Aquimarina sp., assembly GCF_947492965.1. Lineage (GTDB taxonomy): Bacteria > Bacteroidota > Bacteroidia > Flavobacteriales > Flavobacteriaceae > Aquimarina. The sequence goes on from NZ_CANLOZ010000001.1 coordinate 395,914, forward strand.
TGCCATACCACTATTATCTAAAGAGACAGAAATATTTTTAGTAACTACTGTAGGGTTTATAACATCCTGTACAGTAACTATAGCAGTCGTTTCGCTAAAGTTATTACTTGTATCTGTTGCGGTCAGTGTAACAGTGTTTTCTCCGACATTCGAGCAATCAAAAGTGTTTGGAGTAACGGTTAGACTTAGATTACAATTATCTGAAGATCCATCATTAATATCGTTTCCTGTAATACTTACTGAACCATTCTCATCAAGTGCTACAGTAATATCTTTTGCTTGCGCTACTGGATTTGTATTATCTTCTACTGTTACAAGTGCTGTTGTCGAATCACTATTTCCAGCAATATCTGTTACAGTCATTGTTACTGTATTTGCTCCTAAGTCAGAACAGGTTAATACACTAGGAGACACTGTAATTGAATCAATAGCACAATCATCTGTAGAACCATTATCAATAGCAGTAGGATCTAAAACAATAAAACCGTTAGTGCCTAGTTGTACGGTAATATCCTGAGCCACAGGTGTTGGATCGGTAGTATCTTCTGTTGTGCTAATAAAGTCACGACTTGAGTATCTACTTTTATCATCAGAAGCACACACGGCTCTTACAAATATTCTGTAAGTGGTGTTAGGATTTAAATCATTTAACGTAAATGGGTTTGTATTTGCTGCATAAATAACTTCGTCTGATGTACCAATACGAGTAACTGAAACCTCCCAAGAAGTTTCAGAACCATTTGAGGTCCATCCAATGGTTCCAGAAGAACAAGTTTCATTAGTAATTGTCAATGAAGTTGGTATCTGACATGTAGCTATGGTTCTAAAATCATAAGTAATCCATTTACTAAAACCATCTGTATCACAATTAGATCTTACATATAGTGTGTAATCGGTATCTTTAATAAGTCCATTAACACTATAAGTTGTAGAAGTGATCACATCACCAGAAACTGGTTCTGGATCATTGAATAAAACAACGGTTGCCTCCCAGCTAGTTTCTGAATCACCAGCTTGCCAGGAGAAGTCTGCACTGTCCAATGTGATATCTGTACTGTTAATATTTATAGGAGAAGGACATGTTTCAAGCGTTGTAAAAAATACCTGAGGAGAGTAGTCACTATCAGAAGTAGTACAATTAGATCGAATAGCAATACTATAATTAGTGTCTTGATCTAAATTTGTTAGAGTAAACGGATTTGAATTTGCCGATATCACTTCTCTTGAAGAATTATCTCGATTGATAACCAAAATATCCCAAGAGGTTTCAGAACCTGCATTTGTCCAACTTACGTCTACCGTCGATGGTGTCAAGCTATTCGTATCAATATCTAAATTTGATGGGATTCTACAGTTTGGAAATTGATAAGTAAAAGTATACTGTGTACCCTCTCCAGGGTACTCGGACGTAGATATATTGTCATCAGAAACTGTAGAGCTAACAGAGCTTGGAGATCCTGGTGTAACACTAATAAAACTAATTTGATCTGAAAATTCTGTATTCAACCCGATACTTGTAGATTGATTTTCAGTAGAATTATTTGGCCCATATAAAAAAGTAATATTATTTGTGGTCTCTTCGAAGATTATTCTGAAGCTAACTTCAGAACTTGTATTCGAAGGAAATTGACTTGTCCAAAGTACTTTTTCCCATTCAATCGTAAATGTTCTAAAAGGAGCTGTTCCCGATAACAGTGTTTTTCTTTTAGCAATAGTATTATCATTTGCAACAGTCATTTGGTTGTCCCATAAAGGAGCAATAATTGCTGTTGTACCAGATTCATTTTGTTGTCCAAGATCAGATAGTTCATTAGGTTGAGGTTCACTAGTTCCACCCAGACTGACCTCTCCGTTATTTTTAAATATTAAGCGGTTTATTTTTTGACCAGCATATTCAAAATCAAAAGGTATGCTAAGTGAACTAAAAGTGTTACGGCTTAGTACAGTTTCATCGGCTCCAACTAATGGGTCATAGGAAGCAGTACTTTCAGAAAAGGTATAATAATTTTCGATTTGAGCTTTTGTGGTATTCCAACACAAGAGCGTTAAAAGTATTCCAAGGTAAAAATAGTTTTGTTTCATAAAGTGTTATTTGTTTTCTGTTTTCATCGTAATTAGATACACATTTTTTGAAGAAATGTATCTATTTACTTTTTGAATTAATGCAAAAAAGTAAATAGATAACAAAATGTATCCAGATTAATATTGTTTGTTTAGGATTTGTAAGTAGGAAAATTGGTTTTTCAAGTATGTTTATGATTTGGGGTTTATAATAGATTCGGGTTTTTCGAGCGCGAAATTAACATTAAATTATAAATGGTCAAAATAAGAAGAGGTTAGTTAACAGTTGTTTAAGCAAAAAAAACGCCACATTTCTGCGGCGTTTTTTAGTACAATTAAGATGCGAATTAAGTGGCTGATGGTATCGGCATTTCGTCACTTTCATCACTTTCTAATTCTTCTTTTTCTTCCTGATTAAGTATTGGTGTAGTGCTTCTTTTTTTACTGAACCAAACTTTTACCTTGTGTACTATAAAGAATAAACATGGCACTATGATCAGTGTTAGGAAGGTTGCTATAATTAATCCATAGATTACTGCCCAGGCAAGAGGTCCCCAGAAAATCACATTATCACCACCAATATAAATTTTAGGATCAAAATTGGCGAATAAGGAGAAGAAATCTATATTAAATCCAACTGCTAATGGAATCAGACCTAATACGGTTGTAATAGCAGTAAGAATTACGGGTCTTAGACGTGCTCTTCCTCCTTTTACGATTAGTTTCATTACCTCATCATTATCAAGATGTTCGTTTTCTGGAATATTGAGTTCTACCTTTTTGCGATCTATTAATAATTGTGTGTAATCTAGTAATACCACACCATTATTCACTACAATTCCTGCCAATGATATGATTCCCATCATGGTCATCATGATTACGAATGCTGCTCCAGTGATCAGAATTCCACCAAATACTCCAATAAAGCTTAAGAAGATAGCAATCATGATAATAGTAGGTTTAGAAATAGAACTAAACTGGAAAATAAGGATCAACATAATAAGTCCTAATCCCGCAAAAAAGGCTCCCATTAAAAACTCCATTTGCTTGTTTTGCTCCTCGATCTGTCCTGTATAATTGATTTTAACACTGTTCGGTTTATCTTTAAAACTCGCCATCTCAGTTTCTATTTGTGCTACAATAGCTCCAGCATCAGTGTAACCAGGTTGTAATCCTGAATATACAGTTACCACTCTTTTGGTATCACGATGTTTGATCGCACTAAATGAAGACGTATTCTTTTTAGAAGCTACCGCAGAAACTGGAATCTCTTTCAATCTTCCTGTTGCTTGATCTCTAAATGTGATATTCTGATTAAATAAAGCACTAGTATTGTAGCGATCATTTTTATCAAAACGGACATAGATATCATAGTCTTCTCCATCTTTTTTATACACTCCAGCTTTCTCACCAAAAATGGAACGACGTAATTGATTTCCAACCTGTCCGGCAGCAACTCCTAATTCACCTGCTTTTTGGCGATCAACAGCTACCTGCATAGCAGGTTTCCCTTTGTTAACATCAATCTTTAGTTCTTCGATACCAGGAATGTTCTTTTCATTGATGAAATTTCTCATACGTTCTGCTACGTTGATCAACTCATCATAGTCTTTTCCTTCGATTTCGATGTTTATGGGATATCCAGCTGGCGGACCTACGGCATCTTTTTCTACAGAAATGGCAACACCTGGATAGATTCCTTTCAATGCTTTTTGTACTTTGAATCGTAATTCTTCAGAGTCTTTTCCTTTTCTGAATTTAAACTCTCTCATAGCGGCAATGATTTTACCACGATGAGGCATTTCTGCACTACTACCACCATCTGTTTGTGGATTTCCTGCTCCTTCACCTACCTGTGATACGGCAGCTTCTACCAAGAAGTTGTGATCTTCGCCTTCGATATATTCTTCATCATTAATAATAGCGTATACACGATTTTCAATTTCCTTGGTAATTTTATTCGTTTTTTCGATATCCGTTCCTTGTGGATATTCGATATATACTATAATTTGATTGGGTGTATTATCTGGGAAGAATTCTACCTTGGTTCGCTGACTTCCAACAGAAGCACCAAATGCTCCAAATACCACAAATAATAATAGGAATGTTCCGAAGACAAAAGCATAGGTTCTCCATCCTTTTAAGGCAAAAGAAAGAAAACGTTGGTAGGTGTTTTCTAACCAAGTTAAAATCCTTGTTTGGAAAAAAGTAGCCATTTTTTTTAATAGATACTTGTAGATCCAGAACATGATCGCGGTAAAGATCATTAAGGTTCCAAGTCCTCTTGCTGGTCCACCAACAATCATGATAAATATTCCAAATCCACCAAGAATCAAACTTAAGCGAATTAGTTGTTTTACAGTCAATTCTCTTTCACCTATATCCATAAATTTAGAAACGAGCATGGAATTGAAGAATATTGCCACGAAAAGTGAAGATCCTAATACGACAGATAGTGTTATTGGGAAATAAATCATAAACTGCCCCATAACTCCAGGCCACATACCAAGTGGTACGAATGCCGCAACTGTGGTTAATGTAGAAACAATTATAGGGAAGGCGATTTCACCAATTCCTTTTTTGGCAGCTTCAATACGAGACATACCTTCTTCTTCCATCAAACGATATACGTTTTCTACTACCACAATACCATTATCTACTAGCATTCCTAATCCCATAATTAGAGCAAAAAGAATCATCGTATTCATAGTATATCCTAATAGGGATAGTACCATAAAGGATATAAACATAGACATCGGTATTGCAAAACCAACGAATAATGCATTTCTAAATCCTAAGAAAAACATTAAAACCCCTACAACCAGAATAATCCCGAAAATGATATTGTTTACCAGGTCATCCACTTGATTAATGGTTTTGGTAGATTGGTCATTAGCAATACTGATATTTAGATCTGTTGGGAATACATTTTCCTGCGCATCAGCTACTATCACTCTTATTTGATCAGCAGCTTCTACCATGTTTTTCCCAGAGCGTTTTTTTACCTCTAGCATTACTACATTATCACCAAACTCTCGAGCATAAGTGGTTTTATCTTCTTCTTTAAAAGTAACTTTGGCAATATCTCTAAGGTAGACAGCTCCATCCTGAGATTTTACTACAAAATTGTCTAGTTCTGAAGGTTGATCTATTTCACCAAGAATTCTGATAGTTCTTCGCTGTCCACTGGTAATCATATTTCCTGCAGACATAGTGATATTACCATTTCTAATGCTATTCAAGACATCATCAAAGCTCACCTTTGCTGCCATCATTTTATAGATATCTACAGCTACTTCTACTTCTTTTTCCTGCGCACCTCTAATATCTACCCCTTTGATTTCTTTTAGATCTTCAATCTCATCCTCTAGATATTCTCCAAACTGTTTTAACTTATCAACTGGATAATCTCCAGTGATGTTGATATTCATGATTGGAGTTTCCTCTGAGATACTTAAGTCGAAAACATTTGGTTCTACCTTGGCACCATTAAAGGTTGGCCAATCTTCATTAGATTTTTCAGAGTCTACTTCGTCTTTTACCTTTTGTTTAGCTTCCGCAACCGTAAATTTCTCTTCAAATTCTACTGTGATGATTCCATAATCCTCCTGCGAAGTGGATACGATTTCTACTACACCTCCAAGGTTCTTTAGCTTATCTTCTAGCGGATCGACAATTAATCGCTCTATATCTTCCGAGGTATTTCCTGGATATGGAACGCTAATGTATATTTTAGTTTCATTAATTTCTGGGAAATTCTCTCTTGGCATCGAGAAATATGCCGATAACCCAAGAACAAAGAAAATCGCCATCATCACATAGATGGTTGTTGGGTTGTCGATGGCCCAAGACGATAATCTAAATTCTTTATCTACTTTTTTCTTATTTACTTCCATAAGATGTTAGTTTATAATTTCTACTTTCTGACCATCCTTAACACTTCTTGCTCCTTCACTAATGATATCATCACCATTCGTGATTCCTTCAAGAATTTCGATATAATCTCCTTGAGTTTTTCCTGTTTTTACGATAGTACGTTTTGCTTCGGCGATGTTTTTTGCATCTTTTCCAGAAGTTACATAAGCATACTGATCTCCCTCTGCATTTTCTGAGATAATACTTTGTGGAATTAAAATCGCTTTTTCGCTCGTGTAATCGTTGATCTGAACTTTGGCAGTAAGATTAGGTTTGATAATCCCATCTTTATTAGGAACTGCTACTTCTACTGTAAACGAACGGTTATTTGGATTGATGTAGTTTCCTACCTGACGAATTTTTGTATCGATCGTTTTTCCTAAAACTGGAAAATGTACTTTCGTTTCTTTTCCTTTCACAATACTAGAAATATAACTTTCTGGAACTTCTACTTCTATATACATATCGTCTAGGTTTACAATACGGATCAATTGTGATTGTCCAGGAGCAACCACACTTCCTTGCTCAGTAATTACATCATCCACAATACCAGAAAATGGAGCGGTTACGGTAGCTTTAGCTAATTGACGTTTCATTTGATCTACACCATTCTTCGAAGACTCATAGTTTGTTTTGGCTTGAAGGTACTGAATCTCGGAACCTATTTTTTGCTCCCACAACTTTTTCTGACGTTCATAGGTTGTTTTAGCTAATTCTGCTTGCACTTCCATTTGTGCTACTTGTTGGCTAAGACCTCCATCATCAATTCTTGCAAGAACCTGACCTTTGGAAACTCTTTGTCCTTCTTTAACTAAAACTCTTACTAGTGTTCCCGCAGCTTCAGGATACAACACAATGTTCTTTTTAGTTTCTACACTTCCTTGTAATTCTAAATAGTGGTTAAATAAAGTGTCTTTGGCGGTAATGGTTGTTACTAAAGGTAATTTTTTGATGCTGTCTAAGGATGCAATAGCTTCATCTAGTTGCTTTAGTTTGTTCGCAATTTCCTGCTGCTCTGTTACGATCTCGCTTCTCTTTGCTCTAATCGCAGTTAAATCTCCGTCTTCGATAACTTTTTCTATAGACGTTCCATCTTTTTGTCCGCAAGAGGCAATAAGAAGGGATACTGAGAATATGATAAGTATTTTTTTCATGAGTATGTCTAGTTATTTGGTGTATTAAGTATTGTTTCTAGTTTGGCTTTGTTGTTTATAATGGTAAGCATCGCTTGTAGTACTTCTTGTTGTACACTGTATAATTGTAATTGTGCTTGCCTTAATTCAAAACTCGAAGCCAATCCTTCGGTATATTTGATTTGATTTTTATTTTCTATTCTTTCAGCTAAAGAAAGATTCTGTTTTGATGTTTCATACGTTTCTAAAGAAAGTTGATAATCGCTTACTGTAGAATTGTACTGAAGTTGGATTTGTTGTTGTGCTTCTATAAAAGAGGTATTCGCTTGCTCAAAAGCAATTCTTGCTCTTTGTGTTTTAGCACTTCTTCCTAAGGAACTGAAAATTGGAATGTTTAGACTAACTCCCAAAATAGAAGATTGAAACCAGCGCTGATCATTTTCTAAAAATGTAAATGAATCACTATTTGCTTGTGTACCATAATTTACAAAAGCCGATAATGTTGGTAAAGCTCTACTTTTTTCTAATTTAAGTTCTAATCTTCGCTGTTCAGTTAACAGATATCCCAATCGGTAATCGATATTGTTTTCAATAACAAATGGTTTTAAACCAACAGAATTGTCTATGTTTTTAGTTGTTAGACTATCCAAATTATCTGACAATACTGTATTAGAATCTACATCAACTCCGATAGTAAGATTAAACATTTGCAAAGCTATTTTTGCTAGCCTTTCTGCATTGTTCAACTGATTTGTAATTTGTAATAAGGTAATCTGAAGTTGTTCTACATCTTCTTCTTCGGCTAGGCCGTTTTCAAATACCTTTTTTCTTTCTTCATAGTTCTTTTCTAAAGCAGCTTTGTTATTCTGAAGAATCTTTACACTTTCATCCGATACCAAGACACTTCCGTAAGCGTTGATCACACTTTCACGAACATTAAGTTGGGTTTTTTCTTGTGAATCATTGCTGTATTGTAAAAAGCTTTTAGCAGCCTCTAGACCTACAAGGTAAGACCCATCAAAAAGTAATTGCGATAAGGTGGCACTAGCAGTAAGTTGTTGTTTGGTTCCAAATACTACTGGAATGAAACCTTCCAGAGGATCTGGAGAGCCGTTTGCGGTTAAATCAAAAAATTCTTCTACAGTATTAATGGTACTTTCTCTATTGTCAAAAGCAGAGGCTGGTAATAAAGAAACTGGTTGCTTTAATTGATTTTGGTAATCAATAGCTGCATTAATTTGCGGTAAACCGGTGGCGGTTGTTTCCCATTTCTGTTTAAGTGCTTTAGCTACATCACGTCTGGCATTGATGGATTGATAACTATTTTCCAAAGCAAACTCTATAGCTTCGTCTAAGCTAAATGAATATTGTGAAGAAGCAGGAGTCTGCTGTGCAAAAGAAAATGTTATGAATAAGCTAAAGAAACATAAGGACCAAAGGTTGTTTCTCATAATTTATGGTTGTTTTAATAGATTGTTTAAAATTTTTAAGCCTTTTTCTGTGGCAATACCGCGTACGTGGTATTCTAAGTAATCAGTCATTAATTTAGCAACTGGAAATTTATGGATGGGGAACATCTCTTGATCTTTGATGCCTGTCATTCCCATAAAATAGAGTCTGGAAATTGTTTCAACATCAATATTATCTCTAAAAACTCCAGTTCGTATTCCTCTTTCTAAATTGTCGATTACACATTCCTGCATCGTATCAAATTGTCGAACTTTAAGGCTGCTATGAATTTTTGGATAGTATTTCTGAAGTTGATATTGAGGAGATGTTTTTTCACCTTTTAAATGGTGCATTACAAAAGCCTTGATAGCATATAGTTCCTCAATCGGTTCTTTATTTTCTTCTAAAATAGCATCGATTCCATCGCTAACCGTACAGAACAAATGATCGGTTGTGGCTTCAACTAACTTTGTTTTATTCTGAAAATGCGCATAGATAGTTTTCTTAGAAATTCCCATTTCCGAAGCAAGATCATCCATTGTAACACTCTTAAAACCTAGGTTTAAGAACATGTCATTCGCTTTTTCTATTATTTTTTCCTTCATATGGGGTTTACTTAATTACTGTGCAAATGTACATGAGGAAACTTTAAAAACATTAAAAGTTTCCTAAGTTTCACAATTTTTTAACACTGATCTAACATGAATCGTCATTTTAGAGGGCTGAACTGTTGTTATTTTTGTTTTTTTTAAGTACAACGAAAAAGGCTGTCCAATTTGGACAGCCTTTTTAACAAGATCTTAGTTCTTATAATTAATTATAAAGCTTTTTTCGGAATCTAGTATAAGCTCTGAAACTTCCTGTAGAAGATTGGTTACGTACTACGCGCAGTCGTCTTCCGTATCTTCTTTCAGGACTAAAAGGAGGCCAGCTTGGATCTACAATATGCACAGTCCAGTAACTGGAATTCCATATACCATTTTCAAGCTCTACTTCTTTTCTTAGCTGCCATGTATCAATATATCTGTAGAATTTTACAATAGTTTGTCCGCAAATGACATTTGTCCAGGTAAAAGCTTCGTTTAATTTTCTCCAGTTACCTCCAAATACCGATTGTCTGGTATTATTAGTCCAGGTTTGTGAGTCACAGAATTCTATATAATCAGGGTTTGAATTCAAAGGAACCTGACAACGTTGGCTTCTAAAGGTGTTCTCAGATTCATTATAACAACTACTGCTTTTTTCAAAGATTTCTTCATAGTTATTATCCAGGATCTCTACCTTTTTTAAAGAAGAGTCCATTGTTCTACCAGATTCTTGGAAAGCATCGTAACCAGCTGCTTTAGCTAATGCTTCAGGAATCGCTACATCTTGGTCAGTGAGTTCTATAAATAATTCGAAAGGAGAATGATTTTCCATTTCTATCATCAGTTCCTCGTTTTTTAAAAGGTCATAATCATACAGTTTAATAAGTTGAAATATTTCATACTCATTATCATTTTCATCACCAATTTCAAAGAGCTTTACATCCAATCCATTTTTCTGTATATGAGCAATTTCTCTTGATTTTGGAAGTATATCATCATTAAGTTCTCCAATTAGATCCTGTTCCGAACTGGATTCAGATTGTGGTTTCTCACAAGAATATGCAATAATCATTGTGAGCATTAGGGCTAAAGTTTTAAAAGTGATTTTTTTCATGTGTAAATGGTTTATTTTGTTTACCACAAAGCTATTTTGAGTATAATTTTTGGATGTCCGAAAACTTTTACATTCAAAATATTAGGACATATTTAATGTGTATAGGATCTCAATTTCAAGAATTATTTTTTTAATTTTTATTATACCTTAGCACAAAAATTCATTCAGTGCATACCATTTCCGATTACCAAAAATATTTTTTAGATTATTTATCAGAGAATACGATACAAAAAGAACCTAAGAATCTCTATGAACCTATTTCTTATATACTAACATTAGGAGGTAAAAGACTTAGGCCTGTTTTGGTATTGATGAGCTGCGAAATTTTTGGAGGTTCATACGAAAAAGCTTTAGATGCAGCTTTGGCAATAGAGGTTTTTCATAATTTTTCTTTAGTGCATGATGATATCATGGATGATGCTCCGCTGAGAAGGGGAAAAGAAACGGTTCATGAAAAATGGGATGTAAATACAGGGATTCTTTCTGGTGATGCTATGTTGATCAATGCATATCAACTTTTCGAAAATTATGAAGGAGATATTTTTAGACAGTTAGCTCAGTTGTTTTCAAAAACAGCGATTGAAGTTTGTGAAGGACAGCAGTACGATATTGATTTCGAAACACGAGATGATGTTACTATTCCTGAGTATTTAAAAATGATTGAATATAAGACAGCAGTTTTAGTTGCGGCGGCTATGAAAATGGGAGCTATTATAGCTGAAGCTTCTGACACTTGTAGATCATCTGTTTATGATTTTGGACGATTATTAGGAATTGCATTTCAATTACAAGATGATTATTTGGATGCTTTTGGAGATCCAGAGACTTTTGGAAAACAAGTAGGGGGCGATATTATTGAGAATAAAAAAACCTTTTTGTATTTGAAAGCGATAGAAAAAGGGGATGATAGTCTAAAGAAACAATTAGAAGGGTTGTTTTCATTGCATCCAGAAAATCCTTCAGAAAAGATTCAAACAGTTAAAGGGATTTTTGAAACAACTGGTGCTAAGGAAAGTACAAGACAGGAAATTGAGAAATACACCAAAATGGCTTTTGATGTATTAGAAGGTTTGTCAATTTCGGATGACAAAAAGAAAGTCTTGGAGACTTTTGGTAAACAGCTAATGAATAGAACTGTATAAATAGAAAGACCTGATCAGAAAATCAGGTCCACGCTTGGTTTGAGGCAAAAAAACACTGCGTAATAAGGTTAATAAAATTGTAATAGGTATAAGTTTTATTAACTCCTTTTATTTTTAGTAATCTTGATCGAGTCAAAAGTAAAATCAGAGTTCGCCGTAAAGTTTTCTCCAGTTTTTACATTCATAAACTTCCACTGATATCCTTTTTCTGTTTCTTGCACATCAGATCTAGCTATAGAGGATATAGGAACACCAAGATAGTTTTGGATAATAGTATTGATTTTTGTGTTTATTTCTCCACTAACATTATTTTGTGATGATGCTTGGGTAGCTATATTCTTAGAAGTAGTTACTTTTACTTCTTTAGTTTTTAGTGTTTCTTTAGAACCTGAACAGCTTACTGCTGCAAATCCTAAGAAAACTATAAGTAGTTTTGCTTTCATAATGAGTTTGTTTCTTGTACAAATGTATTGTTAAACCGTATTTTTTTTATGGTTTAAGTGTGTTTTAAAAATGAAAAATTAGATAATTTGTTGGATTCATCGATGAAATGCAAACGCTACAGAGTAAAAAAAGAAGTAATTGTTAATTGTATTAAAGTGAAGATGTTTACGAGGCTTTTATTGATAGTAATTATCCATGTTGGTTATGGTCAAGATAAATTTGATCAGGTTAATGATCGTTATGAAATTTTTTTAGAAAGAATTAATGTAAAGGATACCTTGCTAAAGAATAGAACGAAATATTATAAATGTGGTGAGGATATATCTGGTAGAATTGAATATTATTATGAGAAGGAGGAGTTAAAATTGATGATGCATATCTATAAACAAGGTTTTGGAAATAATTCGTTTTTGGAGAATTATTTTATTCAAAACGATTCATTGCAGCTTAAAACCGTAATATCAGAAGAGATTTTTTTTAATACACTTTATAAAGAGAGTAGTCAAGGAGTATCTTCTACTAGTGTTGAAAAAGTTATAGAAATTACCGAGCAACGAATGCTTTTTAAAGATGATGATGTTCCAGCTTGTATTGAAAGAAAGCATGGAGCAATACTTTCAGAGTGGGACCAAGGATATTTCGACTCCTTAGCATTTGATAAAGGAGTTTGTATTGAAAATAAGGAAGATATCTTATATAAATACCGTTTACTTAGAAAAGCAGAAAAAAAACTAGAGAGTTATTCGAATAGAAAGCCCAAATGTATTTTTCATATTTGGTAAAATGAGTAGCTAAAAGTCCGAAACCTGTGTGTTTTCCTTTTTATTATTCTTCTCTATTTTAACGGAACTAAATTTTAGGTCCGAAAACCCTTTGAAACTACTTCCATTTCTAACATTTAGAAATTTCCAGTAATAGCCATTATCCGTCTTAGTGATTGGAGATATGGCTATAGAAGAAATAGAAACACCGAGATGACTTTCGATAATCGTATTTATTTTCTTCTGAATTTTTGGATCGTTAACTTCTCCTGTCCTAACAGATTTATCTTTTTTTACAAAATAAGGATTGTTATTAGGATCGAAATTAGAAGTGGCTACTTTTTTGTTACTAGAACAAGACGACAGTGCTATTGCTACTAATAGCGTTAGAGTTAAGTTTTTCATGATGTTTTTGGGGTCTTATTATTTAATAATCATAAAATTACTAAAAGAAATGCAGATTTGATCTTATAAGGCCTAATATTAGATAATAAGTAGTTTTTCTAGACAAACTACCAGATTTTTGCAGCAAATAGCGGGAATTTTTAAAAGAACACTCTCACAAAAGGAGCATAAGCACTTGCATAGATACTTTTGTTTTCGTCATATAAAACATCATATCTGAGTCCAACACTTACAAAACCAATCCTATATCCTGCACCTATAAAAAGAGCTGGATACCAATAATCATCACTGAAATCTTCTCCGTCAATTTCGAAATTTCTGCTTACACCCATTTGTTCAAACTCAGCAGATAGTTGTAAAGAAGGAAAAGGGTTGTATAATGTAATAAGACTTGCACCATAATTTGTAGCAGTAAAATTTCGAGAATCTGTATAACCGAAGTTGAGTCCAAATCCCGCACTGAACTGATTATTAAAATCATACACTACAGAAGGTGCTAAAATACCATTAAACGTATCATCGGTAAAACCAATACCAATATTTCCACCAATTCTAACTTTGGACCAAAAATTATTATCCTGAGCATAACATTCTTGTAAGGAAAGGAAAATTGATAATACTAATACGGAAATTTTGATTTTATGAATAAGAATTAGTTTCATTGTTAAAATTGTAAAAAAATGTTACAATAAATATATATAATTCGATACTCATTATACTGTAATTGTTGTATTTTTGTGATGTTTTATAATAAAAAGACGGTTGAATACTTACATATGGATAAATATTCATTTTTGAATGCGGCTAATACCGCATTTTTTGCAGACTTATATGATCAATATCTGCAAAGCCCAGATAGCGTAGAGCCAAGCTGGAGAGCATTTTTTCAGGGATTTGATTTTGGTATGGAAAGTGCCGATGGTGTCGGAGAAACCATTTATATCGAAAAAGAATCAGGCGATACTGTTGCAGTTCCAGAAAATGTTCAAAAAGAGTTTCAGGTAATTAGATTAATCGATGGCTACAGAACAAGAGGTCATCTTTTTACCAAAACGAACCCAGTTAGAGAGCGCAGAAAATACACACCTACATTAGCATTAGAAAATTTTGGTTTAAGTCAAGCTGATCTCAATACTACCTTTAACGCAGGTGAGATAATTGGTATCGGACCGAACACTTTGAGCAATATCATTGTTCATTTAGAACAAATATATTGTGATGCAATAGGGATCGAGTATATGTATATTCGTAATCCTGAGGAACGTGCTTGGATACAAAGTCGTGTAAATTTTAATACCAACAGAACGAAGTTTACTAACGATCAGAAAAAGCATATTCTTAAGAAGCTTAATCAGGCTGTTTCGTTTGAAAGTTTCTTGCATACTAAGTACGTTGGTCAGAAACGATTTTCACTAGAAGGAGGAGAGTCTTTAATCCCTGCATTAGATGCCTTGGTTGAAAAAGCAGCTGATATGGGAGTTAAAGAGTTTGTGATGGGAATGGCACATAGAGGTCGTTTGAGTACACTTACCAATATTTTCGGGAAAAGCCCAAAAGATATCTTTAGTGAGTTTGATGGTAAGGATTATGAAGAAGCGATCTTTGATGGTGATGTGAAATATCACTTAGGATGGACCTCTAAGAGAGAAACGGATTCAGGGAAAGCTATTAATATGAATATAGCACCAAATCCATCCCACCTAGAAACTGTTGGTGCTGTGGTAGAAGGAATCACAAGAGCAAAACAAGATAGACATTATAAAGAAGATATATCTCAGGTGTTACCAATTGTAGTGCATGGAGATGCCGCTATTGCAGGACAAGGTTTGGTATACGAAATTGTTCAAATGGCGCAATTAGACGGATACAAGACTGGTGGTACAATCCATATTGTAGTAAATAATCAAATTGGTTTTACTACCAATTATTTAGATGCGCGTTCTTCTACATATTGTACAGATGTAGGTAAGGTTACACTTTCTCCGGTACTTCATGTAAATTCAGATGATGCCGAAGCAGTAGTTCATGCTACTAATTTTGCTTTGGATTTTAGAATGAATTTTGGGCGTGATGTATTTATCGATTTATTAGGATATCGAAAATATGGTCATAATGAAGGAGATGAACCACGTTTTACACAACCTAAGTTGTATAAAGCAATTGCTAAGCATAAAAACCCAAGAGATATTTATGCAGCAAAATTAATCGCGGATGGCATTATAAACAATGACTATGTAGCGGAATTGGAAAAAGAGTATAAAGCATCACTGGAAGAAGAGTTAGAAGATTCTCGTAAGCAGGATAAAACCATTATCACGCCGTTCATGCAAGATGAATGGGCAGGTTTTACGAGAGTTCAGGAAGATGAGATGATGGCAAATGTAGATACTACGTGTTCTAAAGAGAGTCTTACTGAAATCGCTGAAGTAATTACCAAACTACCATCCGATAAAAAGTTCCTTCGAAAAATTGATAAAATTATAAAGGATAGAAATAAGCGCTTTTTTGAAACAGATGAGTTAGATTGGGCGATGGGAGAACTATTAGCATATGGATCTTTATTAAAAGAAGGATATGATGTGCGTATGAGTGGACAAGATGTAGAAAGAGGAACCTTCTCTCATCGACATGCTGTTATAAAAGTGGAAGATAGCGAAGAAGAGGTACTATTATTAAATAACCTGAAAGGTGATCAAGGAGATTTTTATATCTATAACTCATTTTTATCAGAGTATGGAGTAGTAGGATTTGATTATGGTTATGCAATGGCAAGTCCTAAGTCTTTGACTATCTGGGAAGCTCAATTTGGAGATTTTAGTAATGGTGCTCAAATCATGATAGATCAGTACATTTCTTCTGCTGAGGATAAATGGAAGCTTCAAAATGGTTTGGTGATGTTATTACCTCATGGTTATGAGGGGCAAGGAGCAGAGCATTCTTCTGCTAGAATGGAACGTTATCTACAATTATGTGCTAAGGATAATATGTTTGTTGCAGATGTTACTACACCAGCTAATTTGTTTCATTTGCTAAGAAGACAAATGAAAGCTGATTATCGTAAGCCTTTGATTATTTTTACTCCTAAAAGTTTGTTACGTCATCCTAAGGTAGTTTCTTCTATCGATGATTTGGCAAATGGAAGTTTTCAAACAGTTATCGATGATGCAGATGCTAAAGAAAAAGACACGAAAACACTAGTATTCTGTACTGGTAAATTCTATTATGATCTTTTAGAGCAAAAGGAAAAGTTAGAAAGAAATGATGTAGCTTTAGTTCGAATAGAACAATTATTCCCACTTCCGGTGAACGAAATGGATGCTTTAATTAAAAAGTATAACAAAGCAAAAGATGTTGTTTGGGCTCAGGAAGAACCACGTAATATGGGAGCATTAAGTCATATTTTAATGCATTTTGATGGAGCAACTTCATTTAGATTTGCAAGTAGAAGACCGTATGGAGCTCCAGCAGCTGGAAGCGCAACAAGATCTAAAAGAAGGCATCAGGAAGTGATTGATTTTGTATTTGATAAAACAAAAGACAATCAAAGAAGAAAAAAGAAATAGTAAGGTAAAGTAAAAATCGAAAATTTTTCGCTCACGCGATATAAAGTATAAACTTAGAATTATGGCTTTAGAAATGAAAGTCCCTTCTCCGGGAGAATCCATTACAGAAGTAGAAATTGCTCAATGGCTTGTAGAAAACGGTGATTATGTAGAAAAGGATCAAGCTATTGCCGAAGTAGATAGTGATAAAGCAACATTAGAATTACCTGCAGAAGCTAGCGGTATTATCACTTTAAAGGCAGAAGAGGGTGATGCAGTAGCGGTTGGTGAGGTTGTATGTCTTATAGATACGGATGCTGCAAAACCAGAAGGAGGTGCATCTGCATCTTCTGAAGCTCCTAAAGTAGAAGAGAAAAAAGAAGAACCTGCTCCGGTAAAAGCAGAAACACCAGCTCCTCAGAAAACAACTACGTACGCTACAGGTACTGCTTCTCCGGCAGCTAAAAAAGTATTAGCGGAAAAAGGTGTTGATGCTTCTCAGGTAAAAGGTACTGGTAGAGATGGTCGTATTACAAAAGCAGATGCTGTTGATGCTAAACCTTCTATGGGGACTCCAGGTTTAGGAAGTAGAGGAGAGTCTAGAAAGAAATTATCTATGTTACGAAGAAAAGTAGCAGAGAGATTAGTTTCTGTAAAGAACGAAACTGCGATGCTTACTACTTTTAATGAAGTAGATATGCAGCCAATTTTTGATTTAAGAAAAGAATATAAAGAAACCTTTAAGGTTAAGCATGGAGTAAGTCTTGGATTTATGTCATTCTTTACGTTAGCTTGTGTAAGAGCACTAAAGATGTATCCAGCAGTAAACTCTATGATTGATGGTAAAGAAATGCTTTCTTTCGACTTTCAGGATATAAGTATTGCTGTGTCTGGACCAAAAGGATTAATGGTTCCAGTAATTAGAAATGCGGAAAATTTAAGTTTCAGAGGTGTAGAGTCAGAAGTGAAAAGATTAGCTATTCGCGCTAGAGAAGGACAAATTACTGTAGATGAAATGACAGGAGGAACCTTTACAATCACAAATGGTGGAGTATTCGGAAGTATGTTGTCAACTCCAATAATCAATCCTCCTCAGAGTGCTATTTTAGGAATGCATAATATTGTAGAAAGACCAATTGTACGAGATGGTCAAATTGTTGTTGCACCAATTATGTACGTAGCGTTATCTTATGATCACAGAATAATTGATGGTAAAGAATCTGTAGGGTTCTTAGTAGCAGTGAAAGAAGCGTTAGAAAATCCAGTAGAGTTATTAATGGATAATGATGTTAGCAGAGCATTAGAGCTTTAGGATAGATAGAATATCTTATAAAAATAAAAAACCACTACATTTTACAAGTAGTGGTTTTTTATTTTTAATAAAATTCGAATAACCTAATTAATCTATTGTTTGATTAATTTAGAAGTATAGCTTTGACCTTCTGCAATTATCTTAACCAGATATAAACCTGAAGTAACATTATTAATATCTATATTGGCGATTGTTTTGTCTACTTCGCGAGATAGTATTTTCTTTCCTTGTACCGAATATAATTCTACTTTAGAAATAGTGGTAGATAAGGAAGATTGGATGTTTAAAACATTGCTTGTTGGATTAGGGAAAATCTTAAATGCGTTTTCGATTTGTTCGTTTTCATCTATGGATAGTGTATTTGATTCTCTTTGATAAAAATCTAACGCGTGCATTGCATACACTAACGGAGCATTCCAGTTGATAGTGATTTCATTGGTAGAATAAGAACACCAGTGATCTACATATTTAGACGCTGG
Source organism: uncultured Aquimarina sp. (assembly GCF_947492965.1). Classification (GTDB taxonomy): domain Bacteria; phylum Bacteroidota; class Bacteroidia; order Flavobacteriales; family Flavobacteriaceae; genus Aquimarina. Next base: position 414,258 of record NZ_CANLOZ010000001.1, read on the forward strand.
AAAGTTAGTAGGAAAACTCACACCAGAACCAGAGCAATCTCCAGTATCTGGATTATTTTCGTTTTGTGGTCCACCAACAATCATTCCTGGTACTGGTGCTGAAACACCATCGGCATCAGAAATTCTGTGATGAGGTTCGAATACTTGCTTGTCTCCGAATCCTGTAACATAAGAGAATCCTGTACCATTTCTTCCAAAAATATAATCCATTGCTGTATAAGCAGCATCTAAATAGGATTCATCATTTGTAAGTTCGTATGCTCTAATTAGTAAAAAAAGCTGGTTTCCAACAGCGCCATTACTACCCCATGAGTAATCATTGCCTTCCATGGTAATTTTCATTGCAGACGAATTAACACGATCTCTTAGTTCATTGGCTGTTCCTAATAAAGTATTGTTGGCCTGTGTAACATTTATAGATCCGGTTAAACTAGTTGCATGATGTGCAATAGAAATTAGTGCTAAAGGATCACTATAAGGCCAACTGGGTGTTCCTCCTCCAATAGAGCTTACATTAATATCATCCCTGTAAGTGTTTTCTCCAGTCGTAATAAATAATTCTACGGCTGCCCACTGAAATTCATCCGTTACATTCGTATCTCCATATTCTCCAGTCTGAATATCCGAAACTGGACCTCCGCCTCCTTGACTATAATAAACAGTAGGATTTGCTTTTGCCCAAGTGTAAGCATCTTTAGCAGCATTTTCTAATTGAGTGCTAAATCCAGGACGTACGTTTTCGTAATCGGCAAATATTCTGGATGCTACCGCTGTTACTGCTGCAAAGTTTAATGCGGCTGCTGTCGATTTCTGAACTACATATCGCTGTAAGTTGTAATCCGCAGGCATAATTCTTCCAGAAAAGGATTTTGCTGTTAACTTATGATAGACTCCTCCATCAAAAGGATCTTGCATAGTCAACATCCAATCTAGGTTCCATAATACTTCATCCAAAATATCAGGAAGATCGCCACCTTGTTCAGGTATGTTATATTGTAAGTTTTCCCATTCTGTTTTATAGTGTTCGAAAGCAGCTAATAAGGTATAAGTGCTTATTCCACTATTTACAATATATTTATTATAATCTCCAGCGTCATACCATCCTTTTGGTGAGGATATGATGAAGTTTTCAGGTCTACCAGAAGAAACTGCTGATGAATGTATTCTTACTTGTGTGTCCGGTGTTCCTGCTGGTCTGGCATATACGCCAGCATGAGTAGCCTCTAAAGCAGTAGACGATCGATTGTAATAATAGTATTTAAAGGCTTCTTCTCTCAGTTCGGCATATCCATCATCACTGACTTTAAAAGAAATCTCCTCCTGATCAACTTGAAAACGATAAGTTCCCTCAGCATCTACTCCAGAAATATCAACATTGGAAATATGTTCTCCTGAATCACTCCATAAAGAGGATGGTCCTGTGGTTCCTGATAATACTATATTATCATTACTGTCTAAAACTGTATAAGCTTGATTACTAAAACTACTTTGCGCTGCAATACTAATAGTCTTATTTCTTCCAGTTAAATATCCAACTTGATTATAACGAACATCAAGGGTAGATGGAGGAGGAATAGCTTCTAAAGGTTCTCCAAAAGAAATCCAGTCAATAGTAATTGTTCCGTTGTACTGGCCTCCATTGGTCCCAGGATTGACAAAAAATTGCACAAACCTAATTTTAGAAGAATCTACTGAACAAGGTGCTGTAGCTTGGGTACAAGAAGATCCTCCATAGCCTCCATCTTGTAAGCTAGAGGAATAATCAAGTTCATAAATTGTAGAAGTGCCATCTATTCTAACAGATTGTGGACTTAAGTTAGTTACAAAATCATCTTCATCTTGTATATCTACTCTGAAATCAGGATTAGAAGTTCCTGAAACTTTTATAAAAAGCTTATTGTTACTAGAAGCATCTATCGATATATCTGTTCCGGAATTGTGCAAAGTATACACAATAGGATCAAAATCCCCAGCGGTACCATCTCCTTGTATAACCAGATTTCCTCCAGATAAAGATGAGGAATAAGAACTAGAAGACTCTACAGAGAGTATTCCTTCATCAAAGTCATCGCTATAAACGACTTGGGCATTAACTTGAAAAACTACCAATAATAAAATTAAGGTAGCAAATAAATTTCTTTTTTTCATCGGGACAATTTTTAATTTCGAGCTATAATTTTATTTCCAAAAATAGATTATAGCCCATTTTAACGATTTGTGGCGAGCGAAAATTAAATCATAAATAAATCGATCAAAAAATGAAATCTGAAAATCAACGAAAACTTACTTAAGATTTTAAGTAAAAAATTGATTTACGTTCTTTTTTTATTTTTTAATTAATGACGATTTATTTAATGAGCATTTTAAGCTCATTTTGAACATTATGTTTAAGAACCAAATTTAAAGAAGGAATGTTTTACTGCTTTAATAATTATATCTTAACATTTTATGTACATTGTCTTTTTTGCAGAGATAAGAGGTTAAAACACGCTGAGTAAGCGCGTTTTTGTAGGGTTTTCGAATAAAATAGTATGAGTTTGAAAAGAATAGATTTAAAGATATTTTATATAATTAATATCTCTTTTAAACAGATAAATTCAAGAGGTATAGCCTTTTCTTTCTATACAAAATCCTATAAAATCATTTCTGTATATGGAATAATCGTTTGATAACCTTTGTTTTCAAAATATTTCATGTCATTTTTACTTCCTATAGCTAGTACAAAATCACCTCCCCAACCACCTAAACTTTTTACACTTCCTGCATAATCTGAGAATAAATTAGTTTTTACAGTAGGAGTATTAATGATTTTTGAGATGATATCTTCATGTAAATCTACTAATACATTAAACTCTTCTAAAGAATCACAGCTAACTATTTTGTGAGTGATTTCTGTGATGGAAGTTGCAGCTTTATCAAAATCTTTAAGAGGTAATGATTGATAGTGTTTGATGGATTGTTTACTGTCTTGTTTTTTGTTTAAATAGATAAAAAATAAAGAATCTTTGAAAGTGGGCTTGAAATCTATTTCCTGTACAAGAGGTTTTCCTTCCTTACGAGTGTATAGTATAGGACTATTATGTTTGGCACTGGCAATATCATAACCACTGCCTCCAAAACTTTTATTGAGTAATGTGTAAGCATCTACATCAGCCCATTGAGCAATATTGTTTATAAGTGTGGAAGAAGAACCTAGTCCCCATTGTCTATTAAATTCTAATTTCGTTTCTATACCATATCCTTTAGGATCGGATAAAAATTTTGGATTTAATTCCTGAGCTACTTTTAAAATTTTGAAAAGTGTTTCAGTAATACCTAATCCTTCTTCGTCATGTATAATAGAAGTAGAAGAACTTTCTATAGAATACAAATCTTGCAAAGGTAGTGGTATGGTAGTTTCAAACCATTTCAAGTTATTATAATCAATACTTTTCCAGGTGATTTGTGCGGTCTCATTTTCAGTTACCTCTAGCCATTGACCTTTTTTGGTAGGTAATGCTAATGCTGGGATACCATCAAGGACTAAATATTCTGAAGTTAAGAGTAGTTTACCGTGACTATAAAATTTGTTTTTCGACATATAAGATAGATTAGTCAAAAACAAATGTACTTTTTTAAGTGCTTTTATAAAATTAGGTAAGAAATAAATTAGAAATTGTTGGTATCAGAGAATTTGATTGCAATACCTAATTAAGTTGGGAGATAATTTAAATATCCATAATCTACTAATTGAGAAGGTTCTTTTATGGGAATCGATGTATTGTCTTTTATCAAATATAGCTCATCGGATACATTAAGAATCTGGCGATACATGTGATCGGTAATAATGATGATTTTATGTGCTTTTTCTTTTTCAATAAGTTCGATGAATTTTTCGACATATAAAGGAGTAATGTTAGAAAAAGGCTCATCCAACAATGCAATGTCACCTGGACTCATGAGCATAAGGTAGGTTTCAATTATTCTTTTTTCACCTCCTGATAGATCATATATGTGAGGGTTTTTATATTTCCGAAAAGTTTCGAAGTCGGACATAAAATTTTCCCAAGTAAGATCGAATAGTCTAAATACCCTTTTTAGAGGTATATTTTTGGGTATGGTATCAATTTGAGATAAATATTTTACTTTTTTGGATAAGTATAAGGGTTTGCTTTGGTGTTTTCCATCAATTCGGATTAACTTATTTTGCGGTTTTAAATGCCCAAAAACAATTTTTAATAAACTACTTTTTCCACATCCATTTCTTCCTAATATTCCCGTTACTTTTCCTTTTTCTGCTTTTATGTAAATACCGTTCAGGATAAACTTATCACCGTAGGATAATTCTATATTGTCAATTTCCAAAATCATGAAATAAAATATTGAAATGCATAAAATGTGATTGCAGAAATTATACAATCAAAAAGAAACCCAACCAGAAAAAGATACATATGATGTAAGCCAAGGTTTTCATAAAAGAAGAAACGATCTGTATATGAAACCTCAATGTTGGTATAAGATACAAACTTGTGCCATACTTTTAACCCCAGAAAATACAGTAATTTAATAAGGATAATAAAAGAAAGATTAGTGTTATTATCTCTAAATAATAGCAATAACGTAGCAAATGTAAGCACTACAAATTGCTTTCTGTAAAAATATAGTAAGAGATATAATTTGGTGGGCATAACTAAAAACCTTGAAGGTAATGCTTAAGACTGAATTATTGTTAAGAATGAGCTATTACCAAGATACTTCCTGTAGTAAGGACGAAGGTTTTATTTAGTTATGACAGTTTTCTGAAATTATAGACCACAAAAAGAACTTTTATGTTTTTCTTTTTAAGCTAATATCTCTGTTTAAAGTTATTTCTCTTTATTAGTATTCGCATATAAAAAAGCCAACGATACTAAGGTTCCTGATACAATTGAAGAAATAGCAGTTTGTAAAAAAGATAAACGATTAAAATAGAAGTATTCTATAGCAATATGGATGCAAAAAGTAATTGCGGATATTAAGATTAAATTTTTTAGGAAGAAACGAGTTTTCATTATTTTCTGAGCTTTTCAATTTGTTCTACTACCTTACTATGACTTACTGTATTGGTTTTGAAATATGTTATCAATGATTCCTTTTCTGAAGCTGTTGCCTCAAACTGATTTAGAATGTTCATCAAATGCATTTTCATATGACCTTGCTGAATTCCGGTTGTAATCAAGGAATTGATCGCTCCAAAGTTTTGCGCTAGTCCTGCTACCGCCGTAATTTTCATTAATTGTTTGGCATCTGGTTTTCCTAATAAGTTTAGTGCTAGTTTTACTAAAGGATGTAAAGAGGTTAGCCCTCCAACAGTTCCTAAAGCTAATGGTATTTGTATCGAAAAGTAAAATGTATCATTTTCAATTTTGGCATCGGTAAGACTTGTGTATTTACCATTTCTAGAAGCATAAGCATGTGCTCCTGCTTCAATAGCTCTAAAATCGTTTCCTGTAGCCAATACTACGGCGTCTATTCCATTCATAATACCTTTATTATGAGTTACCGCTCTGTAGGGTTCTATTTTGGCAATCTCTACGGCTCTTACAAATTTTTGGGCATAGGCATCAGGAGATAATCCTTCTACAGTAGGTAAGGTTTCTACAGGACAAGAAACAGAAGCTTTTACAACACATTCTGGGACATAATTAGACAATATACTCATGATGATTTCGATATCCTTTTCATCATCTGAAAATTTATCATAAGAATCGGCAGCATTGGTTAGAAAATCGGCAAACTGCTCTAAGCAAGAGTTTATAAAATTAGCACCCATTGCATCTGCTGTTCCAAATGTACAATGAAGTTGATAATAATTTTCGATTTCATCAGTTTTGTCTCTTAGCTCAATATCAATAATTCCTCCACCTCTTTTTTCCATGTTTTTGGTAATATGAGAAGCAGACGAAATAAGATCAGATTTTATAGTTTCAAAGAATGTTCTTAATGAAGAAATATCTCCTTTAAAGGTGAAATGTACTTGTCCGACTTTAGTCGTAGATAATACTTCTGCATGAAAGCCACCTCGATTTTGCCAAAATTTAGCGGCTTTGCTGGCTGCAGCTACTACAGAACTCTCTTCAATTGCCATTGGAATGGTAAAACGCTCTCCGTTGATCAAAAAGTTTGGGGCTATGGAAAATGGTAAATAGTAGTTCGATATGGTGTTTTCAGTAAACTCATCATGCAATTGCTGAAGCTTTTCGTCAGAATTCCAGTACGTTTTAAGTATTTCGATAGTTTTTTGATCATTATTAAAATGATGTTCTACCAACCAGTTTATTTTGTCTGATTTAGAAAGCTTAGAAAAGCCAGAAACTACAGGAGCCATATTGAATTTTTACGATCTGGCCTCAAAGATACTATTCTGTTTGGTTTCAATCGATTTTTCAGAATTCTTATGCGTTTTTTATAATTGTTCTAAGCTGAAATATATTTTCAATTCCCTTGGATTTATTGATGATATGCTAATAAATATTCGATTATCGAATGTCGTTTTATTGTATTTAACGTCAATTGTTGTATTTTTCACGGATTTTTTAGTATTCTTGACGTTAACAAATTTTACAAAAAAGTATGAAGATTACCCAGTTGTTTTTAGGATTCCTATTATGTGTCAGTTTTACAACTGTTGCCCAAAATAAAGCATTTACGCTAGAAGAAATATGGGGAGGCGCCTTTAGAACAGAACGATTGCAATCGCTACACTCTATGAATAATGGAAAAGAGTATTCGGTGTTAGAAAGTGATACAGAAAATGGAAGTACTTCGATAGAAGTATATGATTATGCGACAGGAGAGAAGGCGAATACAATTATCAAATCTTCGAATATCGATGATCTTCAATTTTTTCAGAGCTATGAGTTCAGCAAAGACGAAAAAAGAATATTATTGGCAAGTGAATTAGAGCAAATTTATCGCCGTTCTTCGAGAGGTATTTATCATATTTTTGATGTTCCTTCAAACAGTAGTTTCAAAATAAGTGATAAAAAAATACAATCTCCTGCTTTGTCTCCTGATGGAAACAAGCTGGCATATGTGTTAGATAACAATATTTATGTTTTAAATTTTGTAACAGGAGAAGAGATCCAGCTTACAGACGATGGAAAGAAAAATGAAATTATCAACGGAATTACTGATTGGGTTTATGAAGAAGAATTTGCTTTCGTAAGAGCTTTTGATTGGAGTGCAGATAGTAATAAAGTTGCTTTTATACGATTTGACGAAAAGGAAGTTCCAGAATTTTCGATGGATGTATACGGTACTGCCTTATACCAAAAACAAGATGTTTTTAAATATCCGAAAGCTGGAGAAAAGAATGCGAAAGTTTCTTTGCATATAGCAGATTTAGGAACTATGTCTTTGGATAAGATTAATCTTGGAGATTATAAAGATTTCTATATTCCAAGAATTAAATGGTCTACAAATCCAGATATTTTGAGTGTTCAAGTTTTAAATAGACATCAAAATAATCTGGATTTAATTTTTGTAGATGCCAAAACAAAAACACCAAAAGTGGTTTTAAATGAAAAGGATGAGGCATATATTGATATTACCGATAATCTTACATTTTTAGAAGATAATAGTTTTATCTGGACAAGCGAGAAAGATGGATATAACCATATCTATCATTATAAAGAAACTGGAGAGCTCATTAATCAAGTAACCACTGGTTCATGGGAAGTTACCGATTACTATGGTTATGACGCAGCGAATAAGACCATTTTTTATCAAAGTGTAGAGAATAAAAATATCAACAGAGATATTTATTCTATTGGATTAGACGGTAAAAATAAGAAGAGACTGAGTAAAAAGGAAGGAACAAACGATGCAGATTTTAGTGCAGACTTTAGCCAGTACATTAATTACTTTTCTAATTCGGAAACCCCTTTCGAATTTACATTAAACAATGCTACTACCGGTGATGTAATTCGTGAGATTAAAAATAATCAGGGACTAAAAGATAAACTGGCTCAGTACGATGTGAGACCAAAAGAATTCTCTACGATAGAAATTAATGGAGAAACATTGAATATGTGGACCATTAAGCCAAAGGATTTTGATCCCAAAAAGAAATATCCTGTTCTTATGTACCAATATTCTGGACCAGGATCACAATCGGTGAGCAATGTTTGGAATAGAAGTAATGATTACTGGTATATGATGTTAGCGCAACAAGGATATATGATTGTTTGTGTAGATGGAAGAGGAACTGGATTAAAAGGTGCAAAATTTAAGAAGGTTACTCAGAATGATTTAGGAAATTTAGAAGTGCAAGATCAAATAGCCGTTGCTAAGCAGCTAGGAGCATTGCCTTATGTAGATGCTTCTAGGATTGGTATCTGGGGATGGAGCTATGGCGGTTTTATGTCTAGTAACTGTTTGTTTAAAGCTCCGGATACATTTAAAATGGCTATTGCTGTCGCTCCCGTGACTAGTTGGAGATTTTATGATACCATTTATACGGAACGATATTTGATGACTCCACAGGAGAATGCAAAAGGATATGATGATAACTCTCCAATTAATTTTGTAGATGGGTTAAAAGGTAAATTTTTATTAGTACATGGTAGTGCAGATGATAATGTTCATGTACAAAATACCATGCGTTTGATCGAAGCATTAGTACAAAAAAATAAAGATTTTGAATGGGCAATATACCCAGATAAGAATCATGGTATCTATGGAGGTAACACAAGATTACATCTATACAATAAGATGACCAATTTTATTAAAACGAACTTATAATAACTAAACAACTTATAAATTTTACTAACTTAATAATACAATATGGAATTTAAATTTGGAGGTTCAGAGATAAACCAAAGAACCGTTTTAGGACATCCTTCAGGGCTTTTTGTTCTCTTCTTTACTGAGATGTGGGAGCGCTTTTCTTATTATGGAATGCGAGCTTTACTTGTTTTATTTCTGGTAGCTTCTATCGTAGATGGAGGTTGGGGATGGGAGCGAGATAGTGCTCTATTGTTGTATGGATGGTATACGGGATTGGTTTACATCACTCCAATTTTAGGTGGGCTGATAGCGGATAAAATTACAGGGTATAGAAACGCTGTTATTTTAGGAGCATTATTAATGACTTTAGGTCATGCGTCCATGGCGCTAGAAGTTACAGCAGACGCTTTCTTTTATGCAGGATTGGGACTTTTGATTATTGGTAATGGGCTTTTTAAACCGAATATTTCTTCTATGGTTGGTCAATTGTATAAAACGCAAGGAAAAGAAAAAGATGCAGGATATACGATCTTTTATATGGGGATCAATGCGGGAGCATTTTTAGGAATATTATTATGTGGATATATTGGTGAGAAAGTCGGATGGCATTATGGTTTTGGTCTTGCAGGTATCTTCATGTTGGTAGGAATGTTGCAGTTTTATTTTGCACAAGGAATATTTGCAAGCATTGGTATTTCTCCCAAGAAGAGAGAAGAGTTGGACGATGTTATTGAAGATTCAATAGAAGATGCACAAGATGTAATTGAAGATGTTATTGAGGAATCTAAAGAGTCAAAGGTAACTAGAGATCGATTAATAGTGATTGGAGTCTTCTCTTTCTTTGTCATATTTTTCTGGTGGGCTTTTGAACAAGCTGGAGGTTCTATGACGATATTTGCTTCGGATTATACCGATAGGGTGTTGGAAGGAAATGGGGCAATGATTTTTAAAATATCTAATGCGGTGTTAACAGTAGTTCCGATGTTAATTATTACATGGGTATTAATGTTATTATTTAAACAAACTTTTGGAAAATATTCACTGTCCAACATTTTATTAGGAGTTGGATTTGCGATTATTTGGGGTATTGTAATTTGGATGTTACAAAGAGAGTTTGTTGCGGATTCTGCAGATGTGCCAGCTTCTTGGTTTGGTATCCTAAATTCATTCTTTATCATAGCATTTGCACCTTTATTTTCTAAAATTTGGCAAAGTAAATATAATCCTACTGGACCAGTGAAGTTTGCGATCGGATTGATACTTTTAGGATTAGGTTTTGGGATATTGGCATTTGGTTCTATGGGAATACCATTAGGAGCTAAAACAGCTTCGGTTAGTATGGTATTCTTGATTTTAGCATATTTGTTCCATACATTAGGAGAATTATGTATTTCTCCTGTTGGATTATCTTATGTAAGTAAGTTAGCTCCAGTTAAGTTCGTAGGATTGATGTTTGGAATTTGGTTTGTAGCTAATTTTATTGCAAATACAATGGCTGGTGTTACTGGTAGTTTTATAGATCCTATTGTAGAAGAATATGGAATGAGTGTATTTTTCCTAATGTTTACTGTAATTCCTGCAGGCGCTGGAGTTGTTATGTTAATATTAAACAAAACATTATTACGAATGATGCATGGTATTCGTTAACACTAAAATACTACTTTACCCGTTACCCAAAACGGGTAAAGTTTTTAATAAGGAATAGTTTTTGTTCCGACTAATATGTAAAACCAAATTTTAAACATATGAAAAACCTACTTTTTCTAATTGGATGTATGTTCATTTTTTCTGTCCAAGCACAGGAAATTAAATGGATGTCAATGAATGAGGCACTAGAAGCGCAGAAGCAAACTCCAAAGAAAATCTTTATGGATGTATATACCGATTGGTGTGGCCCTTGTAAGTTGTTGGATAAAAAAACTTTTCATAATAAAGATGTGGTGGATTATGTAAATGCTAACTACTATGCAGTTAAGTTTAATGGCGAAGGAACCGAAGAAATCAGATATAACGATTTTACCTATACCAATCCTAATCACAATCCAAATAGAAAAGGTAGAAATAGTCAGCATTTCTTTGCAAATGCGCTGAAGATTAGTGGATATCCTAGTATTGTGTTTTTTGATGAAAAAGGCAATTTAATAGCACCAGTTGTTGGCTATAAAACACCAAAACAATTAGAGATTTATCTAAAAATGATTCACAATGATGACTATAAAAACCTAACAAGTGCAGATGCATGGCAAAAATATGAACAATCATTTGTGAGTACCTTTAGCAACTAAAATAAATTAAATATACATATAAGATTAACCCTTTTGTCGATAAGATAAAAGGGTTTTTTTATAATCGTTTGATTTAATGAGGAATATAAAGCATGTTGGAATTAATACGGATGAATAAGGTAACAAAACGAATAAGTTTGACACTAATTAATAATAATTTCAAATACGTAAAGAATGAAGAAAAACTTATTCAGTTTAATAGCTGTTTTTGCCTTTTTTAATCTGGGCTTTGCTCAAGAAGTAAATGTAATTGGAAGACTAAACGGTAGTATCGGATTTAATTATGATTCTGTTGACTATAATGGAGGAAGCTTGGCCTATAGTCCTGGAGGAGGAATGGGATTAGAAGTTGGTGCAGAGTATCATATGTTCAAAGGGCTGTATGGTTATGGGACGCTAGGATTTCAATATAATTTAGCTCTTCAGCTACAAAGTGGAACAGGAGGCTCTAACAAGAGTTCAGTTACTTTTAATCGTACATTTTTCACTTTTGGAGTTCATAAACTTTTTAAATTATCAGACAATACTTTACACGGTTTAGTAATTGGTGCTGGTGGAAATTATAGCCTTCCTGGTAAATTAAAGATTACCCAGAATGATGTTTCTGGAGACCCAATTGAATATAAACCAGGTCTTGGTTTTCACTTGGATGCCAGACTTCGATTAAAATTGTCTGATAAGTTTTTTTTAGAACCAGGAATTAGATACAGACAGCTAGAACTCGATGCTAAGTCTTTTGGTAATAATAGTACAGATATTTTACCTTCTTATTTAAGAGAACTAAATACTTCTGGAATAGAAATTTCAGTTTCAGTTATAAAGAAACTATAGGCTGTTTATATATACCTGATTAGAGCCCTGTTACGAATTGGTAACAGGGTTTTTTGCGCATTAAAAAAGGTGTATCCTTAGAAACTTTAAGGGAAAACAATTATTGGAATTATTCCAAATTTTGTATCTTTGTATTGGAATTATTCCAAATTATAGAGATTCGTTAAACTTCATTAAAAGAATCTTAAAAACACAATTTGTGGAGTGTATTTTGCTTGTATTACAGAAATATACTTAAAATTCAAATATGCATAACATCAATACCTATTAAACAATAATAGTACTATATGAGTGGTATTAAGTATGAAATACAAAATAGAAAGCTTAGATCTTATAAGCATACGTTTGATTATAACTTTTGTAAGCAAAAGTATAATGAGTATGCTCGTATGGATTTGGATAAGTTTAAAGCATGTTTGAAGAAACCGGAGAAAATAGGAGAAATTGGACATCTATGTAGTTTCATTTTATGGGTAAAAAATAAAGAGCAGGATGAGTATCGAGATTGTCTTGGGGATTATGGACTGATTCATCTACTCTTCCATTGTTTGGAAAATAAGCATAATATAGAAGTCCATGCAGAGTATATTCATATGCTCTTCAAAGAAGATATTAAACTAGTTTGATGAATTTTGGGCTGCTTTTTCTAAAAAAGAAAGTATTGTCCTACAAATAGGTTGGTAAAATTTGTATCGAACCATTAAAAAATGTTAAAAAACACAAAAAATGGTATTTCAACGATGATATTTGCATATAATCGTTATATTTGATCAAATTTAAAATATTTAATAAACCAAATCGTTATTAGAATTATTAAAAATCATCCCCGTTTTCTTGATTTTGATATTCTTAACTTGAGCTTAACCTATTATGAAAAAACGTTTCATCATTGCCCCCTCAATGTTGTTATTAATAGCATTACTTTTTCCCCTTGTTTCTGCCAACAAAATAGAAACTCCAAAATTACCTACACCAGTGAAGCCGAAGTTAGCTTCAGTTGACTTTTTCAAAAACCCAATTTCGGATAAGCAAAAGGAGCTACTAGCTAAAGCTGTAGAGCAATATTTTAATAAGGCATTGCAACAAAATAAAATTATCGGAGCAGGAGTAAGTATTGTAAAATGTGATTCTGTGATATATCTAGAAGGTTTCGGAAAGAAAAATGCGTCTTTAAATGACAAAGTTGATCCTGAAACAATTTTTAGAATTGGTTCTGTTTCCAAAGGTTTTGCAGGGGTTTTGTCTGGAATATATGTAGAAGAAGGTTTATTAAATTGGGATGATAAAGTACATGATTATGTGTCTAACTTTGAGTTGGCAAATAAAAAATGGTCGGATAGTGTGACATTGTCTCATATCCTATCACACTCTTCTGGATTGCCATATCATAGTTTTACAAATTTGGTGGAAGATGGAATAGATTTGAGCACAATTGCTGGTCAATTTAAAAGTATTCCTACTATTGATAAACCAGGAAAGATTTATAGTTATCAGAACGCAGTATTCGCTCTAAGTGGTTCAATGATCGAAAAGGTAAGTGGCAAGTCTTATGGAGATGCTATAGCAGAAAAGATTTTTAACCCTTTACAAATGAATAGTGCATCTACGGATTACCATTCGTTACAGACAGCTACTAATGTTGCGATGCCTCATAGAAAGTATGGTAGACGTTGGAGATCTTTAAAATTGAACAAAAAATATTATAACGCGATACCTGCAGGAGGAGTGAATGCTAGTGTTGCTGATATGGCAAAGTGGATGCGTTTCTTGTTGGGTCATAATCCAGGAGTAATGAGTGCTCAAGGTTTAAAAAATGTGTTCAATCCTGTTATAAACCTTCCAGGAAAGAGTAAGTACTATCAGAAATGGAAAGGACATAAAGAGTCACAATATGCTCACGGATGGCGTATCCATGATTTTAAAGATAAGAAAACTGGAGAGTCTACTCGTATGATTCATCATGGAGGTCATGTGAATAGTTACAGAAGCGAAATCGCTTTATTTCCTCAAGAAGACTTAGGGATAACAATTCTTTTTAATAGTCCAACAAAATTAGCAAGAACAGTGATTCCAGATCTTCATAAAATTGTAAAGGAAGTAATGGAAATGCCGGTAGAAGAATTGTTAGCGGCAACCAATACCTCGGTCAATAAAAACGAAATTTAATTTAGTTATTTTAGTATATATGCTCCCTTTTTGTCAGTACGATGAAAAGGGATTTTTTGTTTCAAACAAGTGCGTTCCCATAGGTTTATATAACTCCTATAATTACTACCATCAGCAATAATCTGCTCAGGATGTATTTGTTCTATTACCTTCTCTAAATGAATTTTTGGTGAATTGATTAATAAAATGATGTCTGCTTTAAAGTTGGGTAAATCATATATTCCATTCTCATCAATAATAAAAATACGTTTGTTTTTATAGGTATAGATATTATGAAGTGTTTGAGGAGTTAAGAGTTTGAAGTTATTCGCTACCACGTGGCCTTTGATTAGAAAATCTATTGTTGTGTCCGTAATAGAATCCTTAGAAAATATTTTTAGTTGTTGATTTTCAGACACTCCTATAATTGTATTTCTGTGATTATGAAAAACAATAAGTTCTTCTGTATTAAGAGATATACTTTTTTCATAAGCTAATACGGATAAAAATAGTACGAGCAGAAGAGATAGGGCGAATAGTTTTTTTATATGATAGTTCTTTATAGTCTGGATAAATAAGATTATCAAAAGATATCCTGAGATGAGCATTCTCCCAGAAAAAGAGATGTCTTTTATAATAAATGCTTTTTGCGAAGCTACCCAATAAACAATGGTATTTATGAAGTCTATAAGGTTACCATAGACCATGACTATCCAATCGGTAAGTAAATGGATCTCTGCTAATAAAATCACTAAGATCCCTAAACCAAGAATAATACCCAAAATAGGGATGATAATAAGGTTTGATATGATGAATAATAGTGGGAATTGATGAAAATAGAATAATAATAAGGGTAGTAAACCTATTTGTGCTGTGATAGTAACAGTTAAAGTTTCCCATAAAATCTTATCAATGTAAAATCTAGGCTTGTATCTTTTTACAAGATGAGGTTGCATCCATATTATAGAAAAAACGGCTACATAACTTAATTGAAACCCAACTGAAAATGTTAGTAGTGGGTCTATAGTTAGTAATATAAATATTGATATTATCAACGCATTATAAATACTGGTTTTAGAACGAAAGTACGTGCCAATGGTTACAAAGGAAAACATGGTTGCTGCTCTAAGTATAGATGGTGATAAACCGGCAATTAATGCAAAACTCCATAAGCTGATAATGATAAGAACTATTTTAAGTTCTCGACTTTTTTTAAAGATGTAATCTAAAGGTTTAAGTAAAAAGTTTAGGAGTATTAATAATATTCCAACATGCAACCCTGATACGGCTAGTATATGGGTAGCTCCAGCGTTTTGATAATCTTTAAACGTGTCTATATCAATGTCCTGTTTTTGTCCTAGAATAAGAGCATTTATAATTGCTAATTGTTTTCTGGTAAAAGTATGTTTGGATAGATTTTTAAGAATATCGGTTCTAATGATATCAGCAACACGATATAGACTAAATTTAGTTTTATCAGTAAGAATTAGATTTTTAAAGTCAATAGTAGTTTGGTAAAACACATATTCGTAGCCCATATAAGTAGCATAGTTAAATTGGTTTGGGTTAGAGGGTTTTGGTATTGGTTTAAGTGGTGCATATGTAAGATATGATGTGCCGGCAATTAACTTAGTTTTTAGGCTTTTGTTTGGTAGCCTAAGTAGTACATCTCCTGTAACTTTATTGTTTTCTAATGAAGTAAGACTGATGATATATTTGTCATAAAATGAAGTTGATTTTAGCCTTTTTTTTACTAAAAACTCAAATGGGACTTGTCGTTCTGAGTTATTTAACCGATTTGTAAAGTAAAACGGGTCATTTTTTGGATGATATAATTCTACTAATGTTATACCAAAAAAGAAGAACGTGATTATAACTAAACCACTGAAGTGGATAGTACTGCGGAATATCTTGTTTGCGTACCACCAAGAAATAACTAAACCAGTTATACTTGCAGTTTGAAGTATGATTACTAGTCTAAGAGATATTGAAATATAGTATCCTAAGATAATTCCAAGAACCAGAGAAATGGTTAAAATTACAAAAGGAACATTAAGTAACTTTTTCACTACTAACAGATTAATGTATAGGTATTATGAGCCTATAATTAATCGTGTGTTGAAAAGAGTAGTTGTTACCTGTTATTACCTATTTTGTTCATCAAATAGGTGTCAATTTCTAAAAATTATAATGTAAGCTACTTTCTAATTCGATTTCTTCGTCTTGTAGTTCCTGAAAGTTCAGTCTTTTTGTCTTTAATCGTTACTTTTCCTGTATCTATTTTAACGGTATAGTCTGGGTGAGGTCCGTGCGGATCCACATCCAGTAAGATGTGAAGGCTAGAATTAGCCGTTGGGCCAAAATTATACGTTTCCTGATAACCTTCGTGAGTTAAGGCGTCAATTCTTTTACCATCGTGACGAATTATCATTTCATATTCTCCTCCGATCCCACTTTCTTTATCTAAACGTAAAAATTTTCTGCTATACGGTTTCATACCAACCAAACTTCCGAAATATCTGGATTTTGGTGTATGAAACCAATTTTTAAACCTAGGTGCTTCTTCCCAAATATAACCTTTATTATCTCTAAATTTATTACCCATGTAGTGTGTTAGAGAAGTAATTTCTTTTTTTACATTAAAAAGATTTCTATTTAGATGGTAATAGATAAATTGATCTTCATCATATTCCTGTCCATTTACTTTAGCATCAATAACTTTTTTTACTTCTAGAGGATCTAATGAGTATTCCATTGGTTTAATGAGTTTTAGTATACTAATTTATGATAAATTAGGGGAATTTAGAAAGAAGGAAATAAAAAATAAATAAAATAAAGTGAAAAAGCTATAAGATCCTTCTAACTCCAGCAAAACAATTATTCCAATAACGTTCATCTAAACTCGATATTGTAACTCCTTTAGAGGTTGAAGCATGAATGAACTGTATTTGTTTTCCTGTTTTTACTACCAACCCTACATGATTAATGCTACTTTTGTTTTTATTGGTTTTAAAAAACAATAGATCTCCAATTGCTACATTTTTCAAGGATACTTTAACGCCTTGTGTGGCCATGGCTCTGGAAGTTCTAGGGAGTACAACTTCTTCTTTCTTAAACGAAGTATATACCAAACCAGAACAGTCCATACCCCTTTTGGTAGTACCACCATATTTATATCTTGTACCTTCAAAAGTCTTTGCATAGTCAATTATGCTTTTTATTTTTTTGCTATTAGCATTAGCTCGAGTACTTTTTTTAGAAGTCTTCGTCGATTTTCTTGAAACTGTACTTTTCTTTTTAGCACCACCACAAGAAGAGAGTGTAATACCTAGTACAACAAGCAGATACAATAGCTTTTTCATTTTGGGATATCTTGTTTATTTTGTTTTTTCTACAATTAAATTAGCCGTTTTGTCACTGGCTCCTTTTCCGCCTAATTTCTTTTCTAGATCATAATACTCTAAAAACATCACAGCTCTTTTGTAGTCATCTAATATAATCGTAAGTTCTTCTTTAAGTTTTTTTGTATTAAAATCCCCTTGTATTAATTCGGTAACCACAGGCTTATCCATGATAAGATTTACCAAAGAAATATAATCAAGGTTGATAATTCTCTTGGCTATATGATAGGAAATTGCATTTCCTTTATAGCATACTACTTGCGGAACCTTAAATAAAGCAGTTTCTAAGGTTGCTGTTCCTGAAGTTACTAAAGCTGCAGTACTTAAACTTAGAATGTCATAGGTCCTATTCATAATAAGATGAACTCCTTCTTTTTTTATAAAAGGCTCATAGAATTCTTCATCTTGACTTGGAGCTCCTGCAATGACGAATTGATATTCAGAAAAATCATCGACAACACTGAGCATTACCTCAAGCATTTTGCGAATTTCTTGTTTTCTACTTCCGGGTAATATAGCTATTATTGGTCGGTCATCTAGTTGATATTCTTTCTTAAAATCATCTGGCATTACCTGTTTGTGATCGGCTATGGCATCGATAAGGGGATGTCCTACAAAATTTACATCATAGTCATATTTTTTGTAAAAATCTTTTACAAAAGGTAATATTACGTACATATAATCTACGCTTGCCTTTATAGTTTTTACTCTTCCTGCTCTAGATGCCCATACTTGAGGACTTATGTAATAATGAGTAGTATATCCTTTCGGTTTTGCCCATTCTGCAATTCGTAGATTAAAGCCAGAATTGTCAATTAAAATGAGTGCGTCTGGATTGTATGCTTCGATATCTTTTTTACACTGTTTTATGAATCCTAAAATTTTAAATAGATTCAAAATAACTTCTAAAAAGCCCATAAAGGCTCTTTCTTTATAATGAAGTACCATAGTACCTCCAACTGATTGCATTAAATCTCCTCCCCAAAACCTGATTTCGGCGTTGGGATCCTCTTTAAGAATAGATTTCATTAGGTTGGCTCCATGTAAGTCGCCAGATGCTTCTCCTGCAATAAGATAATATTTCATCTTTTAAGATACGTTCAAAGTGTGTTAACCAAATTTGCTGATAGCAATTCCTACTGCGGCTACTAAGGTAGCTAATAGAACACCTCGGGCTCTGTAAGGTTTGTTCTGTTTTAAAAATAAAAAGAAAACTATGAGATTAAGAATCGCTCCTAAAGCGATTAAACTTCCCAAAAAG
This sequence comes from uncultured Aquimarina sp., assembly GCF_947492965.1. GTDB lineage: Bacteria > Bacteroidota > Bacteroidia > Flavobacteriales > Flavobacteriaceae > Aquimarina. The sequence continues at coordinate 432,929 of NZ_CANLOZ010000001.1, forward strand.
TTATTTTGTTGAGCTGCTTTTAACGTTTCAGTAATACTTAATTCCGAAAACAATAAAATATATAAAGCGATCCCAACAGTGTTTGCAATAATTCCGGTAATAAAGCCGATTATAATTTCTTTTTTAATCATGTAATGACCAGTTGTTTAATTCTTGAATATAATGATGAGCAGTAAGATCGAATTGTGTAGGTACGATAGATACATAACCGTTTTGTAATGCCCATTCGTCTGTATCTTCGCCTTTATCTTCATTGATAAATTTTCCAGAAAGCCAGTAGTAATCTTTGCCCATTGGATTAGTTCTTTTGTCAAACTCTTCAACCCAGTGTGCATTTGCTTGTCTGCAAATTTTTATTCCTCTAATTTCTTCTTTGCTTAATTTCGGGATATTTACATTAAGTACTATGCCTTTGGGAAGACCATTTTGAAGTACATTTTCAACAATTGTTTTCACGTATTTTCTTGCAGGTTCAAAATCAGCTTCCATGCTATAATCTAATAACGAAAATCCGATGGCGGGTATTCCTTCTATTCCTGCTTCCACAGCAGCACTCATAGTACCAGAATAAATTACATTAATAGCCGAGTTAGAACCATGATTAATTCCACTTACACAAAGATCCGGCTTTCGTTTTAAAATCTGTCTAGTTGCCATTTTCACACAATCCACAGGAGTACCTGAACAGCTATATTCTTTTTGAGGAGCATTTTTATCCACGGTAATAGGATCGCAATATAGAGTATTGTTTATCGTAATAGCATGTCCCATGGCACTTTGCGGGCTATCTGGAGCAACGACATATACATCTCCGATTTCGTTCATTATGTTAATTAACATTCTAATTCCTGGGGCTGTAATCCCGTCATCATTCGTAACTAGAATTAACGGTTTTCCTTGTGACATGCGGTTGTTTTTTTCTCTGGTAAAAATACATTTTTTTTATTCTAAATATATAATTCTAAATCAGGAGTATATATAATTAGTTCTTTTAAGAAAAATTTAGTAATATTACCTCTTATTGGCACGATTTTTAATGTAATTTGCCAAGAACACCCCTAAATTAAAAATGAGCGTATGAAAAAGAGTTTTTTGGTATTGATGCTTACCGTAATCGTTTCAGCTGCCTCTTGCAGTTTTACAACAAAAGTAGACAACAATGACCCTGACAAAGATCGAATACTAATTGATCTTATAAGTTATGTATTAAGCAAAGGTCATTATGACGCAAAGGATATTAATGATGATTTCTCCAGAAATGTTTTTGTTGATTATATAGACGCTTTAGATCCATTAAAGCGATATTTCTATCAAAGAGATATTGAAGAATTTAAAGAGTTTGAAACTTTAATTGATGATCAGATTAGAGATAAAGAAATTGAATTCTTTAATATGACCTATCAAAGACTACAAACTAGAATGGAAGAAGCAAGAACCTTATACAAGGATATCTTGGATCATCCTTTTAATTTTGAAATCGAGGAGTCTATTAATACAGATTATGAAAAGTTATCATACGCTAAAGATAGAGAGGAGATGAAAAATCGTTGGAGATTGCAATTAAAATTTAATGCATTGTCCAGTTATTATGATAAAGTAGATGAACAAATAGATTCTATTACCAAAAATAAAGACTACAAGAGAAAATCTGCTGTTGTTTTAGAAGAAGAATCACGAGAGATTACGAAGACTTCGCTAAAAGAATATTTTGAGTTTGCTGATGATTTAGAGCGTAAGGATTGGTTTTCTATCTACATAAATTCTATAGTTGAAGAATTTGATCCTCATACATTTTATTTCGCTCCACAGGATAAAGATAGATTTGATATCGCAATGTCCGGTAAATTAGAGGGTATTGGTGCTAGATTACAAAAGAAAAATGATAACGTAAAGATTATCGAGATTATTTCTGGAGGACCAGCTTGGAGAGGAAATAAAGTAGAAGTTGGTGATTTTATCATGAAAGTAAAGCAAGAAGATGAAGTAGAGCCAGTAAGTATTGTAGGGATGCGACTTGATGATGCAGTAAGTTTAATAAAGGGACCAAAAGGGACTAAAGTAATGCTGACTGTTAAGAAGGTTGACGGAACAATAGAAAACGTTGAGATTGTTAGAGACGTTGTTGAATTAGAAGAAACATACGCTAAGTCTTCTGTAGTAAAGAAAAATGGAAAGAATTTTGGAATTATAAATTTACCAAAATTCTATTTTAATATGCAAGATTATAATCAACGTAATGCTGCGAAGGATGTAAAGCAGGAAATTATACGTTTGAAACAACAAGACATGGAAGGCCTGGTGATAGACCTTAGAGATAATGGTGGAGGATCGTTACAAACTGTTGTGGATATAGCGGGTCTTTTCATTGATAAAGGACCTATTGTACAGGTAAGAACAAAAGGAGAAACACCTGAAGTATTAAGTGATAAAGATCGTAATATCTTATGGGATGGACCTTTAGTAATTTTAGTAAATGAATTATCAGCTTCTGCTTCCGAAATCTTAGCAGCTGCTATGCAAGATTATAAAAGAGCAATCATTATAGGAAGTAAACAGACATACGGTAAAGGTACGGTACAAAATGTAATGGATCTTAACAGATGGATGAGAAGTAATGACTTTGGGGATTTAGGAGCTCTTAAATTAACAACCCAGAAATTTTATCGAGTAAACGGAGGATCTACACAATTAGAAGGAGTAAAGAGCGATGTAGTTGTTCCGGATCGTTATAGTTATATCGATATTGGTGAGAAAGATCAAGAAAATCCACTTCCTTGGGATAAAATTCCAGCTGCCGATTATAATCTATGGGATGGTTATATTGATTTTGACCAAACTATAAATAAAAGTAAGGCTCGTATGGCTACCAATGAGCAACTTAAATTGATAGATGAAAATGCTAAATGGGTAAGAGAAAAAAGAGATGTAAATGAGTATTCTCTTAATTATAATAAATACAAAGCGAATATAGAGCTTAATGAAAAACAAGCTAAACGTTTTGATCGCTTAAATGATTATAAAACAAATTTAACTTTTGAATCCCTGCCTTATGAAAAGGAATTAATGAAAAAGGATTCAATTTTAGAAGAAAAAAGAAATAGATGGCATAAGAGTCTTAGCAAAGATGTGTATGTAGAAGAAGCATTAAGTGTTTTGGAGGATATGAAAATTAATAATATTAGAAGATCTAAAAACCCACTTACGCTAAAGAACTAACATGCTTTAATGCAAGAGACAAAATCAAATTCATTAACACAACTAGCGCTCCAAAGATTTAGTGAAAATTTTTGGGGCGTTTTGAGTTTTTGGTTTATCGTAGTATGTGCATTAGTTGCAATTCTAGCGTACATGCTTGCTCCTGACAGTTCTAAAAATGCGAATCAGATGCATTTGTCTATTCATTCGAAAGGTCCAGGTTTTTCGGTTAAGATGATCACTATTCCTTCGCAAGTAGTATCAGACCAATCTTTCCTGAGTAAGATTTTCTTTGGAACAAAAAATATGGATACTGAGATTCCCATAGAATCCTATAGTTTTAATAATAAGGTAATAGATGTAATTCCCTATACAGAGGGGGAACTTATAGGGGTTTCTAAGAATATAGCATTATCTAGTTTTCCAAAGGAATTAAATATTGAAGAAATAGAAAATCAATTTATAGAAGATAGAACTTTTATATTGGGAACTGATAAGTATGGAAGGGATATGTTAAGTAGGATGCTTATAGGGATTCGTATATCGTTTTCTATTGGTTTTGTAGCTGTGCTTATCTCTTTGCTTCTGGGGATTACTCTTGGGGCTCTAGCGGGTTATTTTGGTGGTAAAGTAGATGTATTTATTATGTGGCTGATTAATGTTACTTGGTCTATTCCCACGTTGTTATTGGTTATCGCGATTACCTTAGCTTTGGGTAAAGGATTCTGGCAGGTTTTTATAGCTGTAGGATTGACCATGTGGGTTGAGGTAGCTAGAGTAGTAAGAGGTCAGGTTTTAAGTATTAAACAGATGCAATATGTTACAGCTGCCAAAGCGTTAGGATATACACATGGTAGAATTATTATAAAGCATATACTTCCTAATAGTTTAGCTCCAGTAATCGTCATTTCTGCAGCTAATTTTGCAGGAGCTATCTTAATAGAAAGTGGATTGAGCTTTCTGGGAATCGGAGCACAACCTCCAATGGCAAGTTGGGGAGCAATGATAAAAGATCATTACTCTTATATTATATTAGGAAAAGCGTATTTAGCAATTATTCCAGGTCTTGGTATTATGAGTCTAGTTATGGCTTTTATGCTTATGGGTAATGCACTGCGAGATGCGTTGGATGTAAAAGGATAGCTAATAATAAAATTAGAGTCTTAAAAAAACGAAAAGGGTTAACTGCTGTGTTAACCCTTTTTTTGTAAACTACAATTAATAAAAATTGTTTTTTAGAAGCAAGGAGGTCCTTGTACCCATGTGGTGCCGTTATGATAACAACAACTAAGAGCAGGGTTACATCTTCTTCTAGTGTTACCTGGTTTAGTAAAAACTAAAATTCCCCCATGTACATCTTTCTGTTGGGATTTGGATAATGTTTTTGCTCCTTTCAATTCTTTAATCTGTTTCATAATTTTTTAAAGGTTTAAGAGTTTATAAATATTCCCCGAAAGTTTTAAGACATTCGGGGATATGTCTGAGTGAGTGTGTGAAGAAAAAGAGTATTTACATACGTCTTTTACAAAAAATGTTCTTTTCTATGTATCTAGAAAAGATAAAATAACATTATAATTAGCCCCAATTATAACATTATTATGCTTCTATAGGTTGGTTTTCTACATCATAATCTTGTTCCTGTTGGTTCTCTATCATCATGCTTGTAAAATGAAAGAATTCATCGTAGCTGTACTTTTTAGGATAGATAGAAGTGTTCATTAATGATGCAGGAGTGTAAAACAAATTATTTTTCTCTGCCCAATTAGATTGATTTTGTAAGGTTTCTATATGTATTTTATTATTTTTTGGCGTTCCATATTCTTTTATCCATTTGCTGAAGGTTCTGTCGTTAAACCACTCTGTGTATGCTTTTATAAAACTATCAGAACCATCATTTTGATATATTTCCATAAGACGTAAACTAACTTGGGTAGCCTGATTGTTAAGGTCGTTTAAAGCGACTTTTAATCTAATTACCACCTGCAATTGATCGCTCATAGTTCGTAAAACTCTAGTGTATGCTTCAAAAGCACCCTTGCAATAACCACACATGGGATTGGTAACACTGATAATTTTAAACGTTGCGTTTGGATTACCAAGAATGATTTCATTAGCGATGGTGCTATTGTCCTCGATTTTTTCTGATATACTTAACAAATGATCAAAAATTTGACGATCTCTTTTAAAGTGATTTAGTTTTACATTTTCATTTTTATAGTCTTTATTTTGAACCATATTTTCTTTCACATACATATAAGCTAATACGGTTAGTGCTGAAATCATTATAAAACCAGCAATGGAAGTTATAGAAAAAGTAAAAGGAAGACTAAAAAGCGAAATTGCAGTTAGTCCTATAGAAATTACACTAATAGCTATACATATAGCACACCATTTTTTTATAACAAAAGCTTGTGAGTATAGTGAGTAAACGATAAAAGGAATTCCAGCTATAGTTGGTATTAATAGAGTGCTATTAAAACCATAGAATAGTTGATAAATAGTAAGTATTCCAAAAAAAGTAATACTAGCATCTGCTAAAGAAAAATTCTTTAATAACTTACCAGTGTTATTGTTAATAACATCTCCACAATTAGAGTTTCCTACCGAAGTACAAAATTGGTGCATAGTGTTGGATTGAATACCTAAGCTTTCTCTAACAGCAAAAAGACCAAAAACAGCTCCAGTTATGGATAATAGTAGGAAAAATATTTGGTAAACATTTAATGGTTGGTAGAACAAAGATATACCAGCTCCTATTAAAAGTGCTCCAAAAAGTACGTTCTGAATCAAAGACTCCTTAGAAAAAAGAGATCTATTTCCGGTGCTATGCTCAACAGCGATTACCTTTGGAACCCAAATTTCTTTAAATTCTTCATAAGAAAACTTCTTTTTGTCAAGGTCAGTATGCTTTAGTTGAATAGCTCCATTTTTGTTAATGACAGCAACAATTTCTTCTGCATGATCTTTTTTTACCAAAGAAATAAAGCTTTCCGGAAGTTGATCTAAAGCATGTACCGGAACTTCTACCGCAATATTATCAATATCGAAATAATCTAAAGTATCAGTTATTGATTGGAAACTAGGGTAATTCGGATGAATTTGTAGCTGAAGTTCAAGATCTTGTTTATCGTAATTGCCAATTCCATTTTGAATAAGAACCGTTTCTACTATTTTCTCAATGCTATTTTTCATGAATACTTAAGATGTTTTGTTTTGTGTGCTTTATCTAGTTAAATATACTATAAGTTGGGTGCCCCATGTTCCATTATATAGTTTTTTATAAAAGTATTAAGATTTAAAAACTCTTAATCTCATAAAAAAGCTTTGTAAAATAGAAATTTTAAGGCATTATATTGATGAGGATATGACATAAAATAACAACGTAATAACCATATTTTTTATGATTTAGATGTTTTTAAATGTTTAATTATTTGATTTTCAGAATTTTGATTGTAGATGCGTTTGAAGAAAAACATGTTTTTAAAGATGTTAAAGTTTCAAAACACTGAAAGAGAATCTGTGAATAGGGTTCTAATAATGTTTCATCATGTTTGATGGTTTTGATACTTTTGTCCTTTAGGAATAAACAACAAAACAGATTGATTTGAAAAGGAAATTTGTGTATCCAATTTTAGTAATAATTGTGACCATTTGCTTTTATTATATTGAAAAACATATTGATGCTAATGAGTATGGTACTACCGAGAAGGCAGTTGGAAATGATGATTTTAGTTTTTTTTATCTCCCTACCTCTACAACAGGAGCTATTATAACTCATCAAAATTATTCTTTATCTTATTCAGAAACACATGAGCAACCAGAATGGGTGGCATATGAACTAAAAAAGGAGCATTTATCGAATAATGATTACAAAAGACCATTTTTTGAAATGGATGCTAAAGTAAAGTCTTCATCTGCTGATTGGCGTAATTATAAAAAATCTGGATTTGATAAGGGACATTTGTGTCCCGCTGGAGATCGCAGATTTACCTATAAGGCTTTTAATGAAACATTTCTTACCTCTAATATTGCTCCGCAAGATCATGATTTTAATGCTGGGATATGGAATAGACTAGAGCAAAAAGTACGCTACTGGGCCAAAAAATATGATGGTGTATATGTAGTTACAGGTGGTGTTTTATCCAAAGATCTTAAAACAATTGGATACGAAGCTGTTACAGTACCAGACTATTTTTATAAAATTATTTTGGATAAAGAAGCCAAAAACACAAAGATGATAGCTTTTTTGATTCCTCATAAAGATACCAATAAATCGCTTCAGAGTTTTGTTGTCACTACAGATGAAATTGAAGCATTGACTGGAATTGATTTTTTTTCAAAATTACCTGATAATATAGAAGAAAAGTTAGAGAAATCTTCTAGTATTGACGGATGGAAGTTTTAACTGAAGTACTGTAAAGATTTTTTAAACTTCTGTATTTCAATGGAAAATATTACCATTCGTTAACCCTATTTGCATCAAGTTTGATAAAAATAAAAAGTAATAATGTAAACCCCCATAAGCCAGAACCTCCATAGCTAAAAAAGGGCAATGGAATTCCCACAGTAGGAAGTAGTCCGGTTACCATACCTACATTAATAACAAAATGTATAAATAGAATCCCAACAACACTATATCCGTAAACTCTACTAAATTGTGTTTTCTGTCTTTCTGCAAGGTATAAGAGTCTTATCAATAGGCCTACAAATAAAATAACCACTGTTGTAGCTCCAAGAAAGCCCCATTCTTCTCCCACTGTACTGAATATATAATCTGTATGCTGTTCCGGAACAAAACCACCCTTGGTTTGGGTTCCTTCTTTCCATCCTTTTCCAACCCAGCCACCACTTCCAATGGCAATTTGACTTTGATTAGTATTATAGCCAATACCTCTGGAGTCTACTTCTTTTCCTAAAACAATATTGAAACGATCTCTATGTCTTTGTTCAAAAACATTGTTGAAAATATAATTAACAGAAAAGCAGAACCCAGTGATCACTATGATCGCTAATAGATATCTAGAGTACTTTGGTTTTTGCTTTCTATTTTTAATCAATAAAAGTGTCATTGCTAAAGCAATTCCTAGAACGACCCACAACGGTGAAAATAATAGAGTTAATATGAATAGTGCGGCTGCAGAGGCTCCAATAATTAGATACATAGCGGCTAAACCTTCCCGATATAACGGAAAGAAAAAAGCAGCGTATACTAATGCACTTCCTGGATCAGGTTGAGGAATTATAAATAAAGCCGGTAAAGCAATAATTAGAAATGCTCTTAATTGGTGATTTATTCGGTTAATATTGGTTTGCATATCACTTAGGAACTTAGCAATCGCTAAGGCAGTGGCGGCTTTTGCAAATTCTGAAGGTTGCAATCCTACAGGTCCGAATGAATACCAAGAAGTAGCACCATTTACGTTCTTACCGAATAAAAATAACCCTAAGAGTGATACCAAGGAGATGACATATATTAAGCCAGCGAAACGTTCATAGAATTTTGTTTCAATAGCTTGTGTAATAACAATAATTACAACGCTAAGTCCAATCCAGTATAGTTGTTTGATGTAGGGCTTCGAAAGATCGGTTATAGAAAACTGTTCATCCCCATAAGAAGCTGAATATATATTAAGCCATCCAAAGCCCACTAATAGTAAAAATAATAAGACTGTTAACCAATCTATGGTACCGACAGTTGATCTACTCATTATTGGTTAATTTTGAAAGGTTCACCACTATAAGGCTTTGCATATTCTTCTTCAAGACTATGAGTTAAAACCCAATCTTCTAAATCCGTTCTGGAAATGGTTCCTTTGATATATTTTTCTATCATTAAACTTGCTATCTTACCTGCATATCTTGATCCCCAGTATCCATTTTCTATAAATACCGTAAGAGCGATTTTAGGGTTGTCTTTTGGAGCAAATGCTACAAATACAGAGTGATCTGTGAGCTGAGTGCGTTTTCCATTGATAATTGTAAAGTTTTCAGCGGTACCAGTTTTACCACAAATTTCTATGTCTTTTATTTGAAGTGCATTGGCAGTACCCTGAACATAAACCTGATGCATTCCTTCTATAACAGGTTCAAAATGTTCTTTGTCGATAGTAGTGTATTTTGGTTTGGTAAAGTTTTCTATGTCTATAGGTTGACCATCAACAGCTTTAATGATATGTGGTGTGTAAAAGTATCCTCGGTTAGCAATTGCAGCGGTCATATTAGCAAGCTGTATTGGTGTTGCCGAAATTTCTCCTTGTCCAATTGCGTTTGATATAGTTGCCGTAGAGTACCACTTATATTTTGGATAATTATATTTTCTGTTATAGTAATTGGAATTTGGAACCAGTCCTTTGCTACCACTAGACAAGTCATTACCCAGATAATTACCAAGGCCAAAACTTTTTACGTGTTTTACCCAATTGTCGATGCCTTCTTGTGGAGTATCAAATTTGTTAATGCTTCTAAGGTATACATTGGCAAAATACGCGTTGCAAGATTGTGCAATTCCTGGTATCATACTTAGTGGACTCGCGTGTGCATGGCAACCAAGTTTAGCTTTTTTTCCATATCTAAAGCCATGACTGCAAAAGAAGCTTTCTCTTTGGTCTACAACACCTTCTTGCAAAGCAATTAATGCAGTAATTGCTTTAAATGGAGATCCTGGAGGGTATTCTCCTTTTACACCTCGATCAAACAAAGGTCTCGAAATAGAATCATAATGTAATCTCGTGTAGTTAGGGGATCTTTTTCGACCTACCAATAATTCTGGTTTATAATTCGGTGCCGTAATTAAGGTTAAGATTTCTCCAGTTGAAGGATCTAGAGCTACAATTCCACCACGTTTATTTACCATTAATTTTTGACCATACGCTTGAAGTTCTTCATCTATAGTAATGGTTAAATCTTTTCCATTAACTGGAAGTGTATCGTATTTACCATTTTTATATGGACCAATATCTCTATTAAAACGATCTTTTTGAATTCTCTTGATTCCTTTTATTCCTCTTAATTCATTTTCGTATTGTTTTTCTACACCTTGCATTCCAATAAGATCACCAGAAAGATAATAAGGATCTTTTTTAATTAATCCATCATTTACCTCGGCTATATATCCCAAAACATTGGCTGCATTTTCTGTATGATAATCTCTAAGAGAACGTTTTTGAATATAAAAACCATCAAACTTTCGCATTTTTTCTTGTAGGTAAGCATATTCGTCTTTAGTTAGCTGGGGAATAACAACAGAGGGAACTCGAGGCGAATATATTCTAGCTTTTTTTAATTGTTTGTTGAGCTTTTCTTTAGTGATTTTCAGTATGGAACAAAACTCTAAGGTGTCAAATGGTTTTAGCTCTCTTGGAATTACCATTACATCATAAGATGGTTGATTGGTAACCAAAAGTTTGCCATTTCTGTCGTAGATAGCACCTCTTTGAGGGTAGTCATAGAGTACTTTTATGGCATTATCTTCTGATAAGGCTGCAAACGAGGTATTATAAATTTGCAAATAAAATAACCTTCCGATAAAAACAACACCGGTGGTAATGATTATTAAATAAAGTAATAGTTTTCTCATGAATCTTTTCTTCTAAACAATACCAAAACAAGCATAATTACAATGATTGAGAATAAACTAGAAAATAACGTTTTTTTTGCAATTAATAGTATATGAGAAAAGTTAAATATTTCTAATGTAAAAAGTATAATATGATGTATAAAAACCATTAGGGTAACATATGCTAAACGCTGTCCAAAATTCACCTTGCTTAACTTCACAGTTTGAAATTCGTAGCTTAGCCCAAAAACAGATCTAAGAATAACAGGTCTTAAATATGCTATCGATATGCAAGCGGTAGCGTGTACACCTCCAGAATCTCCAAATAAATCAATAGTTATTCCCAGAATGAAACTTAACACAAGAAACAAACTTTTATTAATATTAATTGGAGAAAGTAATATGAAAATAATGTATATGTAAGGGTTGAGGTACCCCCAAAAGTTAATATGATTAAGAATGAAAACCTGAACAAATACCAAGCTTATAAATCTACCTATATATAATGGAATATTATTATTCATTAGTTTTAGGGTTTTCTAACAATCTCACTTCGGCGGTATCATTACTTTTAATAGTGTAAACAAAACCAATGTCCGTCATGTCATTAAATAGCAGAACATCTATTAGAAAATAACTTTGGTTTTTGTCTAATTCATAATTGAGGATCGTTCCGATACCAATTCCACGTGGGAATATGGTTGAACGACCGTTCGTAATAATAGTGTCCCCTTTTTTTAGTACTGCTTGTCTTGGTACGGTTTCTAATTGCACAATATTTGGATCTTTACCATTCCATACTAATGATCCGTATTGATTAGATTTTTTTAGACCAGCGTTAATTCTAGAATTACTATTTAGTATAGAAATAACTCTACTATAATTGGTAGAAGTGTTTTCTACGATTCCTATAATTCCTTTATCGGTAATGACTCCCATATCTGGTTCAATCCCATCTTTTTCACCTTTATTAATAAGGATGTAATTATCAATTTTACTGTAGTCATTTTTATAAACATTTCCTTTTATAAAATGATACGGTTTATCAAAGGAAGTAGTGTCGGTGTACTTAGTCTGAATGGTATCTGTAGTGAAAAAACTTAATTGATTACGTAATAGTTTGTTTTCTTCTAATAGTCGTTCGTTTTCGCTTTTTAGCCCAAAATAATTACTTATAGAGTATCTCCATCCATAAACTCCACCAGATAGAAAATTCGTGGAACTTATGAACTTGCTTTTGTGATAACTATGCGATTGAATGGTAAGAACAAGAGATATAAATAATAACAGCAGGAATAATAAGAAGTTCTTATTCCGTATTAAAAAATTAATAATTTGCTGCATATGTTATCGAGATACTAAAATTTTATCTATAGTAAAAACAATCGCTCATACCACGTTATGAAAACAAGTATGAATGATCAAAGCAGAATAACGTAAAAATTACTTTTTAGGTATATTCTAATTTGTTTTTTCTAAAAAAATATTATTTAATCAATACACTTTTGTAACGATTGATATTTTTTAGGGTAATACCTGTTCCTCTTACCACTGCTCTAAGCGGGTCTTCGGCAATATAAACAGGCAAATCGGTTTTTTGAGATAATCTTTTGTCTAAGCCTCTTAGCATGGAACCTCCACCAGCAAGATAAATTCCTGTGTTATAAATATCCGCAGCAAGCTCTGGAGGAGTTTGCGATAATGTTTCCATTACAGCATCTTCAATTCTAAGAATTGATTTGTCCAACGCTTTTGCTATTTCACGAAATGAAATTTGAACTTGTTTTGGTTTTCCGGTAAGAAGATCACGTCCTTGAACGTTCATTTCCTCTGGAGGTAATTCTAAATCTTCTGTAGCTGCTCCAATTTGGATTTTTATTTTTTCTGCAGTGCGTTCTCCGACATATAAGTTATGTTGAGTTCGCATATAGTAGATGATATCGTTAGTAAATACATCACCTGCAATTTTTACTGATTTGTCACAAACAATTCCACCTAATGCAATAACCGCAATTTCAGTAGTACCACCACCTATATCTACAATCATATTTCCTTTAGGTTGCATGATATCCACACCAATACCAATGGCAGCTGCCATTGGTTCGTGGATTAGATAGACTTCTTTACCATTTACACGTTCAGCACTTTCTTTTACTGCTCGCATTTCTACTTCGGTAATACCAGATGGAATACAGATAACCATTCTAAGAGCAGGAGTGAAGATTTTTTTCTTCAAAGCAGGAATATCTTTAATAAACATGCTTATCATCTTTTCACTAGCATCAAAATCTGCGATCACTCCGTCTTTTAGAGGTCTTATCGTTTTTATGTTTTCATGTGTTTTTCCTTGCATCATCGCGGCTTCTTTTCCAGCGGCGATTATTTTTCCAGACATGATATCTCTGGCAACAATGGATGGACTATCTACCACCACTTTGTCGTTATGAATAACTAAGGTATTTGCGGTACCTAAATCTATAGCAATTTCTTCAGTAAAGAAGTCGAAAAATCCCATATAAAACAGTAAAAAGGGTTAGAGTTGAGTAAATGTACTAAAATTAATGTTTAAAATGACGTGTTCCGGTCATTACCATAGCAATTCCGTTTTCATCGCAGTAATCAATACTTAATTGGTCTTTTATAGAACCTCCTGGTTGTATAACTGCCTTGATTCCTGCTTTGTCTGCAAGCTCTACACAGTCAGGAAATGGGAAAAAGGCATCACTGGCCATTACAGCGCCATTAAGATCAAAATTAAATGAATTTGCTTTTTCTACAGATTGTTTCAATGCATCTACACGAGAAGTTTGTCCTGTTCCACTAGCTAAAAGTTGTTTGCCTTTAGTGAAAACAATTGTATTAGATTTTGTGTGCTTACATATTTTTGAAGCAAATAAGAGATCTTCTACTTGTTCATCGGTAGGAGCTACTTTGGTAACCGTATTTAAATCTTCCTGAGCATCCGTTTTTAAATCTTTGTCCTGCACTAAAGCTCCGTTTAAACAAGAGCGTACCTGAGTTTGTGGAAGCTCTATGTCTTTTTGAATTAAAATAATTCTATTTTTCTTTCCTTTTAATATTTCAATAGCTTCATCACTGTAAGAAGGAGCGATTACCACTTCGCAAAATAGTTTGTGAATTTCTTCAGCTGTTGGAACATCTATTTCTGAATTACTTATTAATATCCCTCCAAAAGCTGAAACCGGATCACCAGCTAATGCATCTACATAAGCTTGATGTATTGTCGAACGTTGTGCTAAACCACAAGCGTTATTGTGTTTAAGGATTGCAAATGTTGGGTCTTCTCCTTTAAATTCATTCATTAGGTTAACCGCAGCATCTACATCTAATAAATTATTGTATGATAATTCTTTTCCATGCAATTTATCAAACATTGCATCGAAATCTCCAAAGAAAAATCCTTTTTGATGAGGGTTTTCTCCATAGCGAAGTGTCTTACCTTTAGTTTCACTAATTTTTAAAGAAGCAATCTCATGATCGTTATTAAAATAATTAAAAATTGCGCTATCATAATGGGAAGAAACATTAAACGCTTTTGCTGCAAATCGTTTACGATCTTCTAAAGAGATACTTCCATTTCTTTCAGAAATGATTTCTAAGAATTCTGCATAATCTTCCACAGAAGCTACGCAAGTAACATCAGCAAAGTTTTTAGCAGCAGCTCTAATCAAAGAAATACCTCCTATATCAATTTTTTCAATAATATCTTGTTGTGATGCTCCAGAAGCAACTGTTTTTTCAAAAGGGTATAAATCAACTATTACGATATCGATCTGTGGAATTTCATATTGCTCAAGTTCAGCTACATCACTATCATTATTCTGACGGTTTAGTATACCTCCAAAAACTTTGGGGTGTAATGTTTTAACTCTTCCACCAAGAATTGAAGGGTAAGAAGTAACATCTTCCACAGGAATTACATCTACTCCTTGTTCTTTTATAAATTTTTCAGTTCCACCAGTGGAATAAATACTAATTCCAAGTTCATCTAATTTTTTAACGATTGGTGCTAATCCTTCTTTACTAAATACAGAAATTAAAGCAGATTTAGCCGTTTTTGTTGTGCTCATAACAATGTTTAGTTGATAAAACGCAAAAGTAGCAATTTAGTTGCCAATTAGACAACCCATTGTTAGTAATTGTTTTAGATATTTTGTAACAAAATTATTAAGAAAACGTCCTATCTTTATATTGTTCAAAAATTAGCACATGCTTATCTATCTACGAGTACTTAAGGAAAGTTTTAATTTTGCTATTAATGCATTAAAAAACAATAAGTTAAGAACATTTCTTTCTTTACTGGGAGTTACCATTGGGATATTCTCTATTATTGGAGTATTAGCTGCAGTAGATTCTTTAGAAAAAGAAATAAAAGGCAGTATCAGCTCTTTGGATAATAGTACAATTTATCTTACCAGAGTTTCTTTTGGTCCTACGGATGTTCCGGATTGGAAAAGAGAACAATTTCCGGATGTTACATTTGAAGAGTATCAGCTTATAAAAAGAAGTATGCCTGATTTGAAAGCAGTAAGTTTTTTACTAAATGTTGGGCAAGAAACCTTAAAATATAATGATAAAAGTATTAGTAATGTAAGTATGGCTCCAGTTACTAATGATTATTACGATATAGAGGAACTACAAGTGGTAAAAGGAAGGTTTTTTAATGAACAAGAATCTGTTGGTGGAGCACCAGTGGTAGTGATTGGTGATGAGATTGCAAAAAGTTTATTTGGAGATGGTGATCCTATTGGAAAGAAAATCCGTGTATATGGTAGAAAGTTTACAGTAATAGGTGTTCTTAAAAAAGAAGGTAGTGGTCTTTTTGGAGACTCTAAAGATACAGCAGCAATACTTCCCGTTAATTTAGTAAGAAGAATCTATGGAGATAATAATAAGTTTACATTTCCTATGATTATTATGAAACCAGAATCTGGAATTGATATTCCGGAATTTGTGTCTACTTTAAAACAAAAAATGCGTTCGTATCGAGGTTTAAAACCAGACGATATAGATGATTTTTTTGTAAATCAATTGCAGGGATTTACTGATTTTATTGATAATATTACAGGTACTATGTCTAAAATTGGAGGTTTCATAGGAATGTTTTCTCTTTTAGTGGGTGGTTTCGGAATTGCAAATATCATGTTTGTAAGTGTGAAAGAAAGAACTAATCTAATCGGTATTCAGAAAGCATTAGGAGCGAAGAAAAAGTTTATATTACTTCAGTTTTTATTTGAAGCTGTTATTCTGGCAATTTTTGGTGGATTAATAGGATTGGTATTGGTATGGTTAATTTCAAAAGGAGCCTCTCAGTTTACAGGGGATTTTGAGTTTATTCTTTCATCTTCCAATATGTTTTGGGGTATGTTCTGGTCAACATTGATTGGGTTAATAGCAGGAATTTTTCCAGCATGGATGGCTGCAAGATTAGATCCTGTAGAAGCTATTAGAACCGGAATGTAGTATTTGAATCATTGTTACATGAATCGAAATAATAGATAGATATTCATACCTAAAGCAATTAATATAAGTATTAGTACGGCGATTGGAATTACTTTCATCATCTTCTTATCTTTCTTTGTATTTGGGGTTATTACATTTGTCGTCATGGAGGCAAAGATATAATGAATTGATGTCGACGGAAATAGGTGAAAATACTTGATTATGAAAATAAAAGGTCGAGATTAATCTCGACCTTTATATTTAATGAGGTTTTATTAGAAAACTATTCTTTAATTATTCGCTTAGTAGTAGAACCAGTTTCGGAATATATAGTTATTAAATATAAACCAGAAGGTATGGATGTGATATCTATAGTGTTTATAATATCATTTTTATTTAGTTGTTGAGAAACAATTATTTTACCTCTAACATCAAAAATTTCTACATTTTTTAAGGCTACATTAGTTACTCTTGGTATATAAATAACGTTTTTAGAGGGTACAGGATAAATGTTTAATTCCATTTCAAGTATCTCGTCATCAGTGTTTAATAGATTGTCAAATATAATAGTAAATTGAGAAGCTATTATGTTTCCATTACCTGCTCCATCCGTAGCAACATCTGCAGCGATATCAACTGTAACTGTACCATTTGCAATAGGAGTAATATCAAAAGTGTAGGTGTCTCCAGATCCAGTAAAATTAGTGGCATTTCCATTTCCTGTAGTTACATCGTTAATATCAAATCCTGTAACAGATTCACTAAAAGTAACGGTAACCGGAATAGGGTTGGCTCCTGTAGGTCCAGGACTTTCAGTTGATGTAATGATAACTGTTGGTGCTGGGTCAATAATAGTTACGCTTATATCAGATGAGTTCGGGCAAGTTCCTACAGTGGTATAAGTTACTGTATATGTGTTTGGTGTGGAAGCGGATACATCAATTTCTCCTGTAGAACTGTTTAGAGTTAAACCTGTTGTGGAAGAAAAGCTACCTCCAGTTACACCGGTAATTGTTGGAGTAGGGTCAGCATCAGTAGTTAGATAAGAA
The DNA here is from genome assembly GCF_947492965.1 of uncultured Aquimarina sp. Classification (GTDB taxonomy): domain Bacteria; phylum Bacteroidota; class Bacteroidia; order Flavobacteriales; family Flavobacteriaceae; genus Aquimarina. Next base: position 450,191 of record NZ_CANLOZ010000001.1, read on the forward strand.
GCAGCAGAGTAGCTAAAGGATGCATCATCCAGCGCATTAATAGTTACGGAAGTATTCGATGAGTTCGGACAAGTTCCTGCGGTGGTATAAGTTACCGAGTATGTATTAGGAGTAGATGCTGATACATCGATTTGTCCAGTGGTAGTATTGATGCTTAAACCAGCTGTAGAAGAGAATGTTCCACCCGTAAGTCCAGTAATTGTTGGAGTAGGATCCGCATCATCTACACAATAAGTGCTTGTACTATAATTAAAAGATGGATCATCCAACGCATTAATAGTTACGGAAGTATTCGATGAGTTCGGACAAGTTCCCGCAGTGGTATAAGTTACCGTATATGTATTCGGAGTTGAAGCGGATACATCGATTTGTCCGGTAGTGGTATTGATGCTTAAACCCGCTGTAGAAGAGAATGTTCCACCTGTAAGTCCAGTAATTGTTGGAGTAGGATCCGCATCATCTACACAGTAAGCACTTACATTATAATTAAAAGACGGATCATCCAGAGCATTGATAGTTACCGATGCATTCGATGAGTTTGGGCAAGTTCCTGCGGTGGTATAAGTTACCGTATATGTATTTGGAGTTGAAGCTGAAACATCGATTTGTCCAGTAGAGGTATTGATACTTAAACCAGCTGTGGAAGAGAATGTTCCACCCGTAAGTCCAGTAATTGTTGGAGTAGGATCCGCATCATCTACACAATAAGTGCTTGTACTATAATTAAAAGATGGATCATCCAACGCATTGATAGTTACAGAAGCATTCGATGAGTTCGGACAAGTTCCTGCGGTGGTATAAGTTACCGAGTATGTATTAGGAGTAGATGCTGATACATCGATTTGTCCAGTAGTGGTATTGATACTTAAACCCGCTGTAGAAGAGAATGTTCCACCCGTAAGTCCAGTAATTGTTGGAGTAGGATCCGCATCATCTACACAATAAGCACTTGCACTATAATTAAAAGACGGATCATCCAGTGCATTGATAGTTACAGAAGCATTCGATGAGTTCGGACAAGTTCCTGCGGTGGTATAAGTTACTGTATATGTATTTGGAGTTGAAGCCGAAACATCAATCTGTCCAGTAGAGGTATTGATACTTAAACCCGCTGTGGAAGAGAATGTTCCACCCGTAAGTCCAGTAATTGTTGGAGTAGGATCCGCATCATCCACGCAATAAGTACTTGAGCTATAATTAAAAGACGGATCATCCAGCGCATTGATAGTTACAGAAGCATTCGATGAGTTCGGACAAGTTCCAGCAGTTGTATAAGTTACCGTATATGTATTAGGTGTAGAAGCAGACACATCGATTTGTCCAGTAGAGGTATTGATACTTAAACCCGCTGTGGAAGAGAATGTTCCACCGGTAAGTCCGGTAATTGTTGGAGTAGGATCCGCATCATCCACACAATAAGCGCTTGAGCTATAATTAAAAGACGGATCATCCAGCGCATTGATAGTTACTGATGCATTAGACGAATTCGGACAAGTTCCTGCGGTGGTATAAGTTACCGTATATGTATTAGGTGTAGAAGCCGAAACATCGATTTGTCCAGTAGCAGTATTGATACTTAAACCAGCTGTGGAAGAGAATGTGCCACCCGTAAGTCCAGTAATTGTTGGAGTAGGATCCGCATCATCCACACAATAGGCACTTGCACTATAATTAAAGGATGCATCGTCAAGATTATTCACTGTAACGGAAACAGAGCCACAAGATCCTGGTGTTATACAACCACCTTCTCCTCTGATAAAGTAAGTTGTGGATGGTCCTGAAGGAGTCACTACGATGGAAGAGGTAGCCGTTGTGCCTACTTGTGTTCCTCCACAAGAACCAGTGTAGACTACCCATTGAGTAGCATCGTTTAAACTTCCGGTGATATTTAATGTTGTTGTACTGCCATTACAAACCGCAGTTGGTGAAGCAACTATTGTGGGTACGTCGGGATTTGTACAGGCTGAAAGTGATGTGAAATCACAAAGAGGAGAAGATTGGGTATATGGATTATCATTGTCAGTTTCCCAATTAGAGCTTGTGTTTAATAAAGTTCTTAAAGTAGCAACATCTGTAAAATTAGAACAATTTGCTAAACTCAATCTTGCATTATCTACTTCTGGGGATATAGAAATAGAGTTTGTTCCATCAGTAAAAACAGAAGGTTGTGCAGATGTAGTAGTTGTTGCTCCATCCGCATCCCATCCGCCATTCATTTGAATGGCAGCAACGAAACCGGTTTCATCTCCTGCTGAAGGAACATTTGCAGGGTCGTACGCAAATATTTGGTCTCCACCAACTGCAAGACTAAGTCCAGATCCGGATAGACTACCTGCAGAACTTCCATCTTGATCTAATGCCTGAAATGGACTACGAGAAATAACAATCTGAGTTCCTGTTCCATAATTACTGCCAAAAGTCAGTGTAAAACTACTTTCTCCTGTTCTAAATCCTCCTGTAGCTAACCAACCATTTTCTGTAAAACCTAAAGATTCTCCAGAAGAGACATCTCTTAATAAGACTATAGTAAAACTGTCTTCTGGAGTAATAGAATTATCCGAGTTATAAGCTGAGAAAGCAATATCGCCTAAAGAGAATTGAGAAAATACGCTCATACTACTCAAAATAAAAAGCGACAATATATGTGCGCGTAGTTTTGATTTCATAGGTAAGGTTTTAAAAATTAGTATGTTATTATCCCCTTAATTTAGTAAATTAAAATTTATATGTGGTAATAAAGTTTTTAACTTCTACTTGGATAAATACCTTGTAAACAAATTATGAAATAGGTAGCAAGAGAAGGTTGTAAATTATTAAAAGACTGTCCTGCTCCTGTATTTTGTGTGTTTATATTTCCGGTAACTGATGCTCTGAAAGGAGCTAAGTTACTATCGATAGCATTGCTAGGGCCATAAATATTGGTAGTGACGGAATTATTGGAGGAAGCAACTGCTAATACGTTTCCATCTGATTCGTCTAGTGTAGCTTCATCATTTATTGTTGGGATAGATACAGCAGCATTAAGTACATTAGTAGTTCCATCCACGGTTACCATATGATGATGGGGTGGTAAATTTCGACTGGTTAGTGTCGTAGTTTCTACGCCAGTCTTTTGGCCTTCTCGATAAGTAGATAATCCTGGTCCGCTTCCTGGTCCAATAGGAACACGTCCTCTAAGATCTGGTAAAGCAAAAGTAGTTCTTCCATCACCGCCATAAGTGATTCCTATAATTGAAAATAAAGCTGTGTTTTGAGCTACAGGTAATAATTGTCCTTCACAAAATGCCCAGGATCTTGGTGCAAAATTACCTGCAAACATTCTGATTTCTCCTATAGTTCCCTCCATACGTTGTTTTTATTAGTTGTTATTAATGATTGATTTTAAAGAATAATCTGTTGTGTTGTTTTTAATGATGTTGTAAAACAATTTCCTTTGCGTACACCAAGATGTACAAATTTTGAACCTGATAAGATCCCCGCGTCAGAACTGATCATATTGATACGAAGAACTTTTCCGTATTTGCAACAAACAAATAGCCCTTCTTGGGGATGAGCATGTATAATTTCTCCCGGAGTTTTTCCTAATAGCGGAATATGATAATCTACTGGTGATACTTCTAAGATTTTAATAATACTCCCTTGGTAATAACTTAAAGCTCCGCCGTATTTTGGATTGCAAGCATTGATGAGTTGCTCGATTTCGTCTGCTGTCTGGTTTTCCCAGTCAATGGTAATGTCCTTATCTGTTGGTTTTTTATAGTAATATGCGTTCGTTTCTGATTGAGGTTTTAAGTTTTTTGGATCTGTAATGAGTTCAATTGCTAGTTTCGTTATATTTTCCAGCATATTACTCATTTTAGAATTGACCATACCTAAGGTTTCTCCTGGTATTAGGGCAACGGATTGTTCTAATAAAATTTTACCTGTATCCCAGTTTTCATCTATTTCATGAACTGTTATTGTTGTTTGTTTTTCACCTTTTTTAATAGACCAAAAAATTGGATCTGGACCTCTGTTCACGGGTAATTTACCAAAATGAATATTTAGAAATCCAAATTTAGGGATAGGTAAAGCTTCTTTAGGAATTTTGATAGAAAAACCACAAACCAATACTAGATCTGGTTCAATATCATATAACCATTGTATAAATGTATTTTTTATATTTTCTCGGTCTACAAGGAATGTGCTGTAACCTTCTTTTTCAATAGAAGTTAACCAAAAATCTTTTTTAGGGTTTGGTACCAGTGATTTTTGAAAACCGACAGCATTGAGTTGTCCTTTTTCTGTGAGGGATTTATATACAGTAAGACATGTAGGAAAGCTTCCGATTAGTACCGTTTTCATGATCTTTTGTTTTTATAAGCTGCCATATTCCAATGAATTCTGGGGATTTTAATCATTGAAGTGTATTCCAAAATCACCAAGAATCAAATCTAAATAGGAGATCAAAGAGAGTCAATAGGTAGAAATACCTGATTTGTATAAATAGTGTTGTAGATTTCTAAAATCTAAGTATATAATTTTGGTAAAATGTTTTAACCCGCTTTATGCAATAGAACCTCGTAATGAAGCTTTGAAATACAATAAATACTGGCTTTTTCTTGATTTCAGCATAGCATCGCTATGGTTAGATTAAAAAAAGTAGTGAAGCGGTAGTATTTGCAGTAGCTCAAAGATGGAATAGATTTTCTATTGTACAAAACGGGTTTAATAAAGATAATATCAATAGAATGATTCTATGTCTGGATTTGCTGCAGAATAGTTGAAAGAAGATAGCAATCTTCTATTTTAAATAGAGGCACTTTTTTTCGTAGTCGATTACAGCCTTTCCTCTTTTTAGTACATCCGCTCCAATAATTCCATCCACGGGTGTCGCATCATGAGCCGTTAGTGCCGTGTTAACATGGGTTAAGTCAAAAAGAATTAGTGAAACGTTTTTTCTGGACCATTTACCTAATTGTAAAGTGTTTTTTTTGGAGAGTTGGGTGTGCATGTCTGTAGCGCCAGCACCAGCAGCCTTAACATCACTTTCTTGTGTAAAAAGTTTAAACTTTTCTACCGCATCAAAACCAACACAAGAATTAGAGGCTCCCGTATCGACAATAAAATTTCCTTCTACGCTATTTAAAAATGCTTTTATTTCGAAATGATTGGTTTTGGTATACTCAAGTTTAATGCGGTGATACTTTTTATCAAGTAAAAATTGGCGAAGTGTGGTCATTTTAATTTTCGTCTGATCAGCAGTAAAAGTACTACAATTATAAAGAATAGAATGCTAATAATTGTCCAATGATTTTTTACTACAGGATGTTCATAAGAACCGTAGTATACAAAGGAAGCCCAATAGTATGGGGATTTTTGTGCATTGGTAATTTTTTTAGAAGTCAAATACTCAAGCTTTGAAGTGTGTAAACTATGTGTGTTGGAGTTCTGGTCTTTTAAGTTTTTATAGAAATAACGCATTAGTTGCGAGGTGGTTTTGTCATTAACCTTCCATAAAGAGAACAGTGCGTTTGGTACTCCTGCATATTTAAATCCTCTAGCGATACTCAGTGGTCCTTCGCCTTTTGCTATAGCACCTACGCCTGTTTCGCAAGCGCTTAATACAACCAAATCAGCATTTAGTTGTAAGCCGTATAATTGGTTTACTAGTATGTTTTGATCTGTAAATTGGATGGATGCTGGACTTGCAAAACTTCCTGATGCTGCATGAGTAGATAGGTGTAAAATTGTATGATCTTTTAATTGATCTATAAAATTAGCATAAGTAGCGTCTTCGTTTTTCAAAAAAGTACCATCGAAATGTTCTTCAATATGTTTTTTTTCATCTACAGAAAAAGGTAGTTCTAAGTTGGTGTTTTGGAAAATAGGAAATATGCCTAAAACATTTTTCTTGAGATGGTTGCTATTTGTAGCTGTAAGATATTTATTGATAGAATTTTCATAAGTAATCATAGAGGACTTTACTAAGAAAGGCATGTTTTCAAAATTGAAAGCATCAGTTTCTTCTGTTAATAATGCTTCAAAAGGAACAAAATTTAGAAGTCCGTCTGGTATGATTAGTAACTTTTCAGAATTTGAGATTTTTAAACTTTTATATAAATTAAAACTAGCTTTGGAAAAGCCATTCACATCATTAGTTATATTCGAAGCATTATCAAAATATTGAACGTAATCTCGGATGCTATTTTTCAGGAGTGTATTGTTTTCAATTTTAAGAATATTTAGTGTTTTTTCATTACCTGTAAACTGATAAATGTTATTTTTTCCGAAAAAATAAGAAACTAACAATAACTTGTCTTCTTTTAGCTTTTGATGAAGTTGAGGAACTGAAATAGTTTGTTGATCGGAAATTAAATTAGGATATTTTTCTTGTAGTGTTTTTGAAAGTTCTTTCAATTGTATGGAGATATTTGAATGCTGCTCACTCCATTTTTGGATTAGAGAAATATCCGCCTGATCTTTTTTAAGTTTTTCCTTTAGGATTTTGGTTTCGTAAACCGCTAATTGAATATGAAGTTGTTCGTTCTTTTTGATCAAAGAATCACTTTTATATTGAGATAAAAGTCTTTTCGATACTAAAGCTTCGTTTACAAAAGGAGCCTTAGAATTTTCTGAAGCATTGAACGCTTTTTGTATATATACAATTTCATTGGTTTTTTGATATAAGGTGTATAACAGCTCAATATAGTTTTCAGTTCGATTTCTATTCTGACCATGTTGAATAATCTTCGTGCTTTGCAGCGGATATGCAATATTTAATTTAGAGTTTACAATAAAAGCTGCTTCTAACGATTTTATTGCTGAAATGGGATCATTTAATTGTTCATAAATGTATGCTTGAGTATCTAATGTTTTTAATAAAATTTGGTCAGCAACAAGTGTTTGTTTTTTGGGGATAGCGACTTCGGAGTCATATGTAGGTAGTAAAAGAGAATGGATTTCTTTTAAGGATGCTAATGCTTCTTTGTATTCTTTTTTTGAAATGAGGATGTCTGTATAGGCTAATTGCCACTTTGCAATATCTCTGGCAGATACATTGGATTGGTCTAATAAGAGTCTTTTTGCAGTTGATAAATGTTGCTTTGCAGCCGTTGCATTATTGTTTTCTAGTGAAATAAAAGCTAGAATTTTATATGCGTTTACTTCTTTTGGGTCAATAGAAAGTACTCTTTTAGCAAGTTTTTCAGCTTTTTTGATGGCTCCTTTATCCAGATAATTGGTAGCTAAATTCGTTAGAATATTTGGGTTATTAGGTTGTGTTTTTTCTGCTTTGTGAAGAATCTCAAGCGCCTTGTCATATTCACTTTGATTATGGTAGTTAATGGATAAGTTGGTAATCGCCGAAATCATTTTTGAGATGTTTCCATTTTGTTCAGCAATGAATAAATAATTAGTAATGGTACTTTCTGCTTTTTTTAGATCGCCAATTTTTAGATATAAATTTCCTAACGGTTGTAAACAGTTTTCAATAATATCATAATCCTTTAAGTTATTTGTGTTGTAGGTTTTCCAAGCTTTTTCATAATGTGTTATTCCTGAAGAGATATCACCATATCTATTGTAATAATATCCTAAATTACTGTGTACAATCACCCAGGCAAGAAGGTCTTCTTCAGAAGATAGTTTCGACTCTTTGGAGGAAGTAATGTTTCTAAGTTGTTCTAAACTTTGGTTCGAAGGTTTTTCTAGGAAATTATCTAATTGGTTGTATAAAAACTCTGAAGTTTTTGTAATATCCTGCGCATAATTGACTGATCTCCCAAAAATGAGTAGCAGTATGAAAACAGTCTTTTTAAAACTTCCAAATCCCATATAATTGAATTTGAGAATTTGGTTCGTTAAGGTTGTACACATATCTAACACCTACGCTTGGACCAATTCTCACGGTTCCAAGGTTCATTCCTATAAAAACACCTGTTTGTAAATTGGTAAAGCTATCATCAATTTCAGTAGTATTAAAAGAATCTAAATCGGGATTAGGAATTATTTGATTACCGTTTTCGAAGACGGTAAAACCTTGACCAGTGGTTTCCTGATCATTTGTGCTTGTTAAGTCTAATTTTAATTGAACACCAGCTCCCATAGCAAAGAAATTCGAGAAATTATAACGATAGGATGCTGGTACTGCATACACAGAAATATTGGTAAATTGATTAACCCCAGAAAAACGGATTAAGTTTACATTACCTGTAGGATCGGTAGTTCTTGTTTCAAAATTTCTTGTTTCATCATAAGAGGAAGCGGAGAACATTAATTCTGCCTGATAGTATCCTCTGTAAGATTTAAAAGGAGATAAAGTTGCTCCAACAAAATATTCACTTTGATTATCTAATTCTGGCACTGTAATATATCCTGCTTTTGCTCCAATAGAAATTCCAGGCATAAAACGAGTGGTCGCATAATTCGTAATAATGGGTTCATTCTTATCAAAATAAATGGCAGTTCTGCTTTTTGTCTTTTTTTTATGAAAGTTTTTGCCAAATTTCATAGAATATTTCACAAAACCTTTGGTGGAGTCGATTTCAGAAACATTCTTTTGCTCACTTCCTGGAAGGTAGATTCTGTTAAACTTAAATATAATTTTGTCCTTTTGAAAAATGGTATCCAAGCAACTGTAGTTTACCTCTCGTTCCTTTGGGCAAATTGGACATTCTGGATACATATTGTCAATTTGTAATGTGGATTTATCAAACATTTCGGGTGTGTCTACTTCTAATCTTATGGTATTCGCAGGTCCTTCGCCATTATTCTGAAAGCGTACTTTAAATTTTAATCTTTTAAACCGTACTAGGCGATAATTCATTAACCAGCCATTAGATGACATTTTATTAGGGTCGTGAGAAGTAACAATTTCCATTTCGGTATCCTTTACCGTATGATCGTCAAAATTGCTATCAGGAACATAAACACTTCTTAGTGTTACAATCGCACTTGTGTCCTTTATCATTTCTGGAGTGGTTTTTAACGTTCTGAAAATATTGCGTTCTTCTCCAGGCTTCATGTTGTCAAACTCAATAATCTGATAATTTCTGTATAGTGCTTTTGATTCTTCTAACGTAAGTGGAAGATTTTTTCGTTTTGTGGTATCTTGTACAAAAAGAGTTTTCTGATAGGATGAGTAATTACTATTAGATGCTAATAAAGTGTGGTCGTTATTCGATTCAAGGTTCATAGAAATGGCGTCTAACGGAATGATACGTTCACCATGATGTAGTCGAGTATCTTCAATAATAAAATTATCATTTTTGAACTGTCTGTCATTGTAAAACAGGTACATTTTTCCACTAGACACATAATTATTATTGTTTTTATAACTCGTGATAAATACCATTTCCTGATTAGGAATTGGTTCTCTGTTTCTTCTTAAAATAAGATCTTCATCTTCTAAGAAAGATGTAGTGTTGTTATTTATAGAAGCCTCATCGGTTTGATCAGTATCATCAGTAATAGTCACTGATTTGGGTCTACTGGTTGGAGGTTTTCCATTGTCGTAATTATTAGTAGCCCATAGCTTTACTTCGTAAGAACCCTTTTTTTTAAAGGAATTGGTTGGATTTTCTTTAAAACTATAATTACCATCACCAAATTCCCAATAATAGGAATAGAAGGCTTTTGGTGCGCCAGCTATTTGATTAAGTGGTGGCATTGTTGCACCATATCTAACCTGATTGCCTTCAATTTCATATGATATTGGAGCGATTCTAGGAATCGTATCATATAATGCGATTTGTCCTGGACAGAAATAGGGTAATAGTATCAGAAGTAATAAAGCCGAAAATCTGTTCATGTTCTTTTGTTAGTGTTAATAAAGATAAACAAAAAGTTATATGCGATATATGACTATAATTAGTCAATAAAAATTCCGGAAGGTAAACCTCCGGAATTTTTTCTGAAATTTGCTGTAACCCCCATTACCTAATTCGCATATTCCAGTGTGAGATTTGTTTACGGGAGATCGTTTATTAGAGCTACTAATCCCGTTTCGGTAGTAGTGCTTGTTGTTTCAATTGTTTCTAAGTGATCTTCTTCGATGGTTGTTCCTTGAATCGCATATACGTATTCATCGTTCTGAACGGATACAAAGATGATATGTACTTCTAATCCTATTGGGATTAATCCATAATGTTCAGAGAACAGTTCGGTTTCTGGATCGTAGATGTCTAGTAATGCTAATGCAGTTGGTTCTCCATCATAGGATACGTACACATTGCAGTTGGTGTTGTCAAAACCTTCAGGAACATCTACTTGTAACATAGTTTTAGGTCTTGGGTCATTATACCAACGGTCGATGTTTGTCCATCCAAAATTGCTTATAAAACCTCCATAACCACTTACACCTTGTCCATTAGGTCCTTCTCTTTGCATGGGCTCCAAACCTCCTTGTTCATCTTCTTCCCATACAATATCACATTGCATTTCATCTCCATCACAATCATTATCCTGCCCATTAAATAATCGCATATCATCATTAAATTCATCAGCTGGAGCAAAAAGCATAAAATCGTTAGCAAGTTGCAGTTGTTCTCCGTTTTGAGTGGCGTTTACATAAAATTCTCCACCAGAAACCAATGTTTCTATATCACCATTAGGGCGTTTTCCGTTGGTAGGCATTTTAGTAAGTAGCATTTTTGCTTTATCGTAGATTTCAATCAATTCAATAGTAACGGTTCCGGTAACGGGACTTCCGCTATCATCTACGATACTATTTGGAGGAAAATAAAGGATCGTACCTTCTAATCCATAGATTTCTCCAGTTCCACCACCATTTAGTGTAAATGTTTGTAGCGCTTCTTCTCGATTTTCTGTAATCTCTGTTTCTAATTCTAGTCCTCCTAAAGTAGGACTAGCTAAGATAATGTCATTATCATCATTTTTGCTGCAGCTTGCTAATAGCAGTATTATGAAACCTAAAAATAAAATTTGTATCGTCTTTCGGTTTGCATGCTTACTATTATTAGACAATGCAATTGTTCTACTATTGTTTTTCATTTTTTTCTAATTTTAATGGTGCTTTTTTAATTATTGCACTTGTTGTTTACATCTTTATATCAATACCTGTTGTTTTTTGTTACCCTTTTTTTAAAAACTTTTTTAAATTAGTTGCATAGACCAATCTTTTTTATGGGAAATAACAAGGTTCACGCAGATCAAAAATATATCGAAGCTCTTTTGAAGAATGATACGCTAGTATTGAAAGAGATCTACGAAAAATTTGCTCCTAAAGTAGTTGGGTATATTAAAAAGAATAGTGGGGATGAATCTAAGACTCAGGATATTATTCAAGAAACATTGATGACAATTTATGCTCAGGCCAAAGAAAAGAAATTGGTGCTTACTTGCCCTTTCGATGCCTACTTTTTTTTGTTGTGTAAAAGAAAATGGTTGAATGAATTAAAAAAGAATAACAAACAAAAGGTAACAATTAATGAAGAGATCGTATCTATAGGTGACGAGAGTGAACAATACGCAAATGAAACTATGATTTTTGAAGCTAGGAATGAACTTTTTTCAGAGATTTTCGAACAACTAGGAAAGGCTTGTAAAGAATTATTGAAGGCTACATTTACCATAAAGTCAATGGAAGATGTTGCTTCAAAGTTGGGAAAATCTTATGGATATGTTCGTAAAAAGAAGTCTTTGTGTATTGGTCAGTTGACCAAAATGGTTCAGAGCTCTCCAAAGTATAATCAAATAAAAAACTTGTTATGACCCCAGAAGAAAAATACGAGCTTTTTGAACGAAAAATTAGTAATGAAATCTCTATAGAGGAGGACCAATTGTTATCTCAGATAATTGAAGATGATCAGGCTATCGCCGAAGAATTTAAAACCTATCAAGAATGGAATTCATATTTATCATCTAACCTTGGTTTAGATACAGAGAAAGCACAACTTGCGAATAATCTAAAGAATATATCTGATACCTTCTTTACTAAAGAAACTCAAAAAACAAAGTCTAAGGTAATAAAGATGCCTTCTTGGGGATATGCGGTAGCTGCCAGTGTATTAGTTCTTCTTGGAGTTTATACCTTTACCAAGAGTACTACACCTATATATAATGATTTTGTTTCGATACCTGAGTTGTCAATAAGTGAGAGAGCTAATACCAATGAAATAGGTAAAAAAGCAGAAGAAGCTTTTAATTCCAATAATTATAAAGAAGCTGAGGTGTTTCTTAATCAATTATTAGAAGAAGATAAGTCGAACTCAGAGTATCTATTTTACTACGGAATATCTTTGGTAGAATTGAATGAGTTTGAGAAGGCGTCAGAAGTTTTTACAACATTGCAAAACGGAACATCAATATATAAGTATAGAGCCATCTGGTTTGAAGCTCTGAATCAATTAAAACAAAAAAATACAGATAGGTGTAAAGTGCTATTAGAATTAATCCCCAAAGAAGCACAAGATTATCAAACAGCTCAAGAGTTACTTGAGGAATTGTAAAATAATTCAGAATTGTTTACTGAAAAATGTTAATTAGTTATTAATAACGTAATAATAATCTTGTTTTTGTGTAATTATTAATATTGTGTCGCCACTAAAAGGTAGAATGTTTTAATAATTATGAGTTATGAATGGATATAGATCAGTACCAGCTGTTGAGAAAGAAGATATTAAATTTTTGCGTTTTCCTAATCAAGAAGTGCTTCGTGATAAAAAAGACAAGTATTGTAGATCAATAAATGTAGAAAGGGCTATGCGCTTAGGAAACTTGGAACATGAAAAAGTAAGAATAATTTTTGCTGATGATCAAGGAGCAAAAAAGGTGGAAACTACTATATGGGGAGTAACAGAAAAGGCTGTTATTCTAAAACAATCTACAATTATACCCTTAAGAAGAATTATAAGTGTAAACTAATCACTTATTTCTTTTAAAAAGCTAAAAACATGCGTGCAAAATTTAATTACTTTTGCCGCATGATACTTACCGATACACATACGCATATTTATAGTGAGTCTTTTGATGAAGATCAAGATGAGATGATGCAAAGAGCCATGGCGGCTGGAGTAAAAAGATTCTTTGTTCCGGCGATTGACTCTGAGTATACAAAATCTATGTATGAGATAGAAGAGAAGTACCCAGAAAATGTATTTCTAATGATGGGTCTACATCCTACACATGTAAAAGAGAACTATAAAGAAGAATTACTACATGTAGAAGAGGAACTAAGCAATCGATTAGATCAAGATAATGATCTAAATTTTTACGCCGTAGGAGAAATTGGGATAGATTTATATTGGGATAAAACTTTTCTTGTACAACAACAGGAAGCATTTAGATATCAAATACAGTTAGCTAAGAAATATAAATTGCCTATTGTGATTCATTGTAGGGAGGCTTTTGATGAAGTTTTTGAAGTATTAGAATCAGAAAAAGGTCCAGATTTGTTTGGAATTTTTCATTGTTTTACGGGTACAATCGAACACGCACATAAAGCTATTGATTGTAATATGAAACTCGGTATTGGAGGTGTGGTTACTTTCAAAAATGGAAAAATTGATAAGTTCTTACATGAATTTTCATTAGATCATATAGTTTTAGAAACAGATGCTCCTTATTTGGCGCCTACACCTTACAGAGGAAAACGGAATGAAAGTTCTTACTTAATTCAGGTGGTAGATAAATTATCTGAAATCTACAATATATCAGCAGAAGAGATAGCTGCAATTACTACACAAAATTCAAAAGATATATTCGGAATCTAGAATATGTTTTTAATTTAAATTTTGTTCATTTGTTGGGTCTTATAAATATAGGTAAGCAATGAAGAACTCTCCTAATATATTATTGATTTATACAGGTGGAACCATTGGTATGGTTAAGAATTTTGAAACGGGTGCATTGGTAGCTTTTAACTTTGATGAACTCCTGTTACGGATTCCCGAGTTAAGACAATTGTCTTGTAATATAGAAACAGTTAGTTTTAAAGAACCGATCGATTCTTCAGATATGGATGTTGATCGATGGAGAGAATTAGGAGATATAATCAATGAACATTATAATTCTTATGATGGTTTTGTAGTATTGCATGGGAGTGATACAATGTCGTATACAGCTTCTGCAATTAGTTTCATGTTTGAAAATTTAGGGAAACCTATCATATTTACAGGATCCCAATTGCCAATAGGAGATTTAAGAACAGATGCTAAGGAAAATTTAATCACAGCAGTTCAGATTGCTGCTTTACAGAATAAAGGTAAGCCAGTGGTTACAGAAGTAGGATTGTATTTTGAATATAAGTTACTACGAGCAAATAGAACTACCAAAATAAATGCTGAACATTTTGAAGCTTTTCAATCACTGAATTATCCCGCTTTAGTGGAGTCTGGTGTACATTTAAAGGTGCATACTTCTTTTTTGCGAGAAGTAAATCGTAGAAAGAAAATGGTTTATCATACTCATTTTGATAATAATATCGTGGTTATAAAGATGTTTCCAGGTATTAATGAAGCTATTCTGAAGGGTATATTTGCTTCAGAAACTATAAAAGGAATTATTCTGGAAACTTATGGATCTGGTAATACTACTACAAAACCATGGTTTTTGAAGCTTATTTCCGATCTAATTAAAAAGGGAATTCCGGTTGTAAATGTAACTCAGTGTGCTGGCGGAAGTGTAGAAATGGGTAAATACGATACTAGCGTAGCTTTGAAAAAAGCAGGTGTTATCTCAGGAAAAGACATAACTACAGAAGCAGCTTTGGCAAAACTGATGTATTTATTGGGAGAAAAATTACCGCTTAAAGTGCTCAAAACCATTTATGAAACCTCTCTGCGCGGCGAAATGTCAGAAAATTAACGCCTCAAATTTTAGTAGTTAACATTTTTTTTGTTATTTGCTCAACCATTTTGGGCAAACATTTATAGAGAGGTGGCCGAGTGGTCGAAGGCGCACGCCTGGAAAGTGTGTATACGTCAAAAGCGTATCGAGGGTTCGAATCCCTTCCTCTCTGCATTATTATTAAAATTATAATGGATATTATAATATTTTTTTATCTTTAACCCTTTAACTAATTAAAATTAAGAATCAGCGCAATGAAAAGACTATTTTCTATTCTGGCAATCGCAACAGTAATGGCTTTCGGAAATATACAAGCAGCTACTGCTCCAGCCCAGTTAACGACAAACGTGCAATTATTAATTGCTCCAATAACAACAACTATTCAAGCAGAAGAAGCTGCTGCTGAAGAACCAGAATCCTTTCACCAAAATCTTAAAAAACGTTTTATAGAAGGAGGTCCTAGTTTCATGGGAATCGTTCTTTTATGTTTGATTTTAGGTCTTGCGATCGCAATTGAGAGAATTATCTTTTTAAATTTATCTACTACTAATAGTAAGAAACTACAACAAAATGTAGAAGATGCTTTAAATAGTGGTGGAGTAGAAGCAGCTAAAGAAGTTTGTAGAAATACAAAAGGACCAGTTGCATCTATCTATTATCAAGGTCTTGACAGAGCTGATGAGAGCATAGACGCTGCAGAAAAGGCAGTTGTTGCTTACGGTGGTGTTCAAATGGGACAATTAGAAAAGAATGTTTCTTGGGTATCATTATTTATCGCTCTTGCTCCAATGCTTGGGTTCATGGGTACGGTAATCGGTATGATTGACGCATTCGATAAGATTGAAGCAGCAGGAGATATGCAGCCATCATTAGTAGCAGGAGGTATTAAAGTAGCACTTCTTACTACGGTATTTGGACTTATTGTTGCAATTATCCTACAGGTATTCTATAACTACATTATCGCTAAGATCGATAGTATTGTAAATGATATGGAAGATGCATCGATTACTTTAATCGATATGTTGGTAGCTTACAAAAACAAGAAGTAATAAGAGTTTTAAAAGACTTTCATAGTCAAAAGAATTAAAACATTTATTATTTAAAAATAGAGTTGTTGTATTTAAACGACTCGTTATAAAACATAAGTCACATGAAAATTTCAAAAATATTATCATATGTTGTACTAGCGGTAGGTGCAATAGGTGCGGTATTGTTATTTCTAATGAATGGTAACTTTACAACACTTATGGATAACTATGGTATCACGGAAGCTAAAGATTTAGTGAAAGACACTTCGTCATCCGCTTTTGCAGAAGCTACTTCTTTAGTTAGTCCTATGTACAACCTTACACTAGTAATTTTTGTAATCATTATTATCGCTACATTGATTGCAGTTTTTTCAGCTTTAGCAAAGAATCCAGCTGGTCTAAAGAAAGCAGGAATTGGTATTGTTGCTTTCTTAGTGGTAATTGGTATTGGATACGCAATGGCAAAAGGTGTAGAAACGCCTATGAAAGATGGAGAAGTTCTTTCTGCTAGCGGTTCTAAATGGGTAGGAACAGGTATTTACGCTTTCTACTTTCTAGCAGCAATTGCTGTTGGTTTAATGATTTTATCAGGAGTTAAAAAATTAATAGGTAAATAATATGGCAAGAAGATCAGCACCAGAAGTGAATGCGGGATCTATGGCGGATATTGCGTTTTTACTTCTTATATTCTTTCTGGTTACTACAACCATTGATACAGATAGAGGTATTAGTCGTAAGTTACCACCGCCATTGGATGAGACCGTAGAGCCTCCAATTCTTAAGCAAAAAAATATTTTTGTGGTAGAATTAAATAAAAATAATGATCTTTTAGTGGAGGAGGCGCCAATGCAGTTGAGTGAATTGCGTGCTGCAGCTGTTGCTTTTCTAGATAATGGAGGAGGAACTGGTGATGAAGCTTGTAGCTATTGCAAAGGAGAAAGAAGTCCAAGCTCTTCAGATAATCCTGAAAAAGCAGTGATTTCACTTCGTAATAACAGAGAAACAAGTTATGCAGCGTATATTGCTGTTCAGAACGAGTTGGTAGCAGCATATACTGAATTGCGTAATAGAGAATCTGAACGTCTATATGGTAAATCTTTCCAGCAAATGGAAGAAGAACTTAAGGATGTGAATTATTCTGGTAGTAAGGATAGACTTAAGGATCAGATTAAGCAAATTCAGTTAATGTATCCAGAAAAACTTTCTGAGGCAGAACCAAAGAAATAATAGTATAAACGTAAAAACGAAATTATGTCTAAATTTAAAAAGAAAAAAGGTGGTGAACTACCTGCTATTTCTACAGCATCGTTACCAGATATCGTATTTATGTTATTATTCTTTTTTATGGTTGCTACGGTAATGAGAGAGAATAATCTAAAAATCGAGAATAGACTTCCTCAAGCAGACCAGACTGAAAAATTAGATAAGAAAAACCTAGTAATGTATATTTACGCTGGTAAACCTAGTTCTAGATACGCTGCAAGTGCAGGTACTCAGGCTAGAATCCAGTTAAACGACAAATTTGCTGAGGTTAGTGATATCAAACCTTTTATTTTAGCTGAGAGAGCTGCTAAAAGGGAAGAAGAGGTGCCATTCCTTATTACTGCTTTAAAAGTAGACGGTGATACGAATATGGGTCTTGTAGGTGATATTAAAAAAGAACTTAGAGAAGTTCAAGCGCTAAAAATAAATTATACTACAAGAGAAGGTGCCGCAACTGGAAACTTTCAATAAAGGTTAAAGACTTTATATTAAAAAATCCCGCTTTTTAGTGGGATTTTTTGTTTACATAGGTTTGTTATATAGAAACTGTTTTCTTCCAACGAACTCTATCCTTAGATTTTCATGCTAATGATACTGAGAAGTCAATATTTAAAATTTCTACATAGACTTGCCACTATGGCATAACAATTGTTGCAAATAAATAAGACTGTGATCTACTAATTACATCAATATCTAACCTTCCAAGCAACGTGATATTGAAATAATGGAGTTATCGGTTTTATTGTTGGTGGATACTATTTCAGTATCACCATAAGATTTATATATACTTTGTGTATAGATCTAGTTTATCCATTTTGTTTTCAGATATACATATCACTTCGAGTTCGCAGTAATTGATTTAGTAGGTAATTATTAACTAAATATGAATTATTATGGCTAGAAGATTAGCACCAGAAGTGAACGCAGGTTCTATGGCAGATATTGCCTTTTTATTATTGATCTTTTTTTTAGTGAGTACCACTATCCAAACGGATTATGGAATTAGCAGGAAGCTACCACCACCTCCAGAAGAATCAACAACTGGTAGTGTCATGGTAAAGGAGAAAAACCTTTTTAGGGTAGAGTTAAATCAACTCAATGAGTTGTTTGTTGAAAAAAAGCGATTAGAACTAAAGGATTTAAGAGCAGCGGCAATTGCTTTTTTGGATAATGGAGGTGGAGAATTAGATCAATATTGTTCTTATTGTAAAGGAGCTCATGACCCTAAGTCCTCTGATAATCCTAATAAAGCGATTATTTCTCTTATTAATAGTAGAGAAACTAATTACGAAGCCTATATCGCAGTACAGAATGAATTGGTTGCTGCTTATACCGAATTAAGAAATAGAGAAGCAACAAGATTGTATGGAATGACTTTTACCTTAATGAAAGATCATTTAAAAGACCCTAACTATTCTGGGGATAAAGATAGACTTAAACAGCAAATTGAAGAGGTTAGAAGTATGTATCCAGAGAAGCTTTCAGAAGCGGAACCAGTAACAGCAGAATTATAAATAATTAAAAACATCCATATGTCTATATTTAAGAAAAAAGAAAAAGAGGGTATTCCAGCTATATCTACAGCATCACTACCCGATATCGTGTTTATGCTATTGTTCTTCTTTATGGTGGCAACAGTAATGAGAAAAGATACATTAATAGTTAAGAATGAATTGCCATTTGCGGATCAAATAGAGAAATTAGATCGTAAGAATATGGTCATACATATCTATGCCGGAAAACCAAGTTCTCGGTATAAAAATGTAGGATCTGAAGCTAAAATTCAGCTAAACGATAAGTTTGCAAACATTAAAGATATTCAACCCTTTGTATTGGAAGAGATAAAGTCTAAACCGAAGGAATTGCAGCCTTATTTAACAACTGCTTTAAAGGTGGATAAAGATACAAAAATGGGACTAGTTGGAGATATTAAGAAAGAACTGAGAAATGTTCGTATGCTTAAGATTAATTACACTACCAGAAGTGGAGAAGCTACAAATAATTTGAAATAAAAACCTATTAAATATTTATAAGAATTCCATGAGTATTCGTGGAATTCTTATTCTTTTTCTAAAACGTTATCTTTTCTAAAGAAATAGAATTATTTTAGTGAATTGTATGGGAGGGATATTGAAAAATTCAAAAACTATAAAATTATTACTGACTTTAATAGGTGTTATGTTTGCTATAATGTCTTGTTTTAGTCAAAGTGAAACTCAGGTAGATAATGCAAAAAAAACAGCCTTAGATTCGCTCTACAGAGAAGATCAATTTTATGCAGGTTTTACGTTTAATTTACTTTGGAACACACCTTCGGATATAAGTCAATCTGGATTTTCTGGAGGACTGCATCTCGGGTATACTAGAGATATGCCCATTAATAAAAGGCGAAATGTCGCTATAGGTCTAGGTTTGGGATATTCAATTAATACCTATGGACAGAATCTTTTCATAGGAGAGGATATAGAGACAGGACAAAGTATTTTTAGTAACCTTGATGGAGTAGATTTTGACAAGAATAAATTTATCACACATTTGGTAGAGGCGCCTTTGGAATTTAGGTGGCGCACATCGGTTCCTAATACACATAAGTTTTGGAGAATTTATACAGGACTTCGAATTGGTTATTTGTACTACTTCGATGCTAAGTTTGAACAACCTGGGAACCAAGTAAGACAGACCAAAATTGATGAGTTAGATCGCTGGCGGGTAGGAGCTACCTTTACATTTGGTTGGAATACCTTTAATTTTCATTTTTATTATAGTCTTAATCCTTTGTTCAACGGAGATGCTAGAATAGGAAATGAAAGAGTTGGTTTAAATGCTGCTAAAATAGGCCTGATGTTCTACATATTATAACCAGAAATTCAATAAAGTAAGTTGGGGTATTACTCCAATCAGAAATCCTAATGTCAATTCTAAATTTGTATGCGCTTTTTCGTGTAATCTGGAAGTAGCTACAAGACCATTGGCAAATATCATTGCTGCAATTAATAATATAAGATTGATCTCAAAGTGAATGCTTAAGGCAATGGTAAACATGGTAACTGCACCCGATCCAAGCATATGTAAACTTGCTTTAATATCAAAAAAGACAATAAATATGGCGCTTAGTGAGGATAATAAGACTCCAAGAAAGAAAAAATATAATTCTGGATAATTATATACATCTATAATCATTTTAATTACTAGAAGTAATATTAATGATTGCAGAAGAAGAGGGATTTTTCTTTGTTTTGCATCTTCTAAATGGATAGAAGAAACAATACCCATAGTTTTTAGAAAAAAGTAAAGGACAATAGGAATCAAGATAGTAACGACTACTAATCCAAAAATTTTGGCTTGTACTATGTTTTCAGGAATAAATCTTGGAGCAGTAACAAAATAAATTACCGCGCCAGCAATTGGCATCAGTAACGGGTGAAAAATGTATGAAATGCTTTTTAGTAAAAAATTCATTAAATCTTCTTTCGCAGCCTGGCTACAGGAATATCTAATTGTTCCCTATATTTAGCTACCGTTCTTCTGGCTATAGGATATCCTTTTTCTTTAAGGATTTTAGCTAACTTTTCATCTGTAAGAGGTTTTTTCTTATCCTCTTCTCCTATGGTTATTTCCAGTATTTTTTTAATCTCTCTTGTGGATACTTCCTCACCTTGATCATTGGTCATAGATTCAGAAAAGAATTCTTTGATCAGTTTAGTTCCGTAAGGAGTGTCTACATATTTGCTGTTAGCCACTCTGGACACAGTACTTACATCCATATCAATCTCATCAGCAATATCTTTTAGGATCATCGGTTTTAGACTACGCTCGTCTCCACTTAAAAAATAACTTTCCTGATAGTGCATTATTGCACTCATCGTTAAAAAAAGTGTTTGTTGTCTTTGTTTAACAGCTTCTATAAACCATTTGGCAGCATCTAATTTTTGTTTTATAAATAATACTGCATCTTTTTGAGATTTAGATTTTTGTTTACTGGCTTTATAGCCCTGAAGCATATTATTGTACTCTCTAGAAACGTGCAATTCTGGAGCGTTTCGGCCATTTAGGGTAAGTTCCAGTTCTCCATCAACAATTCTTATGGTAAAGTCAGGAACTACGTGTTCTATTAGCTTGTTGTTTCCTGCATAAGCTCCGCCTGGTTTTGGGTTTAATCCTTCGATCTCTTCAATTGCTTCTTTCAACAGATCTTCTGTAATATCAAACTTAGCAAGTAGTTTTTCATAATGTTTCTTGCTAAAGTGATCAAAAGACTTTTCTAAAATCTGTGTGGCTAATTTTATAGGAAGCGTAGTTTCTTTTCTGTTTAATTGGATTAATAAACATTCTTGAAGATTTCTAGCTCCAACACCTGCTGGATCCAGTTGGTGAACTGTTTTGAGGATGCTTTCAATTTTTTCTTCTGTGGTATATACATTTTGCGTAAATGCAAGATCATCCAGTATGTCTGTTAGAGATCTTCGTATATAACCACTTTCATCAATACTACCCACAAGAAATTCTGCAATCTCTCTTTCTTCTGGCTCGAATCGATAAGTGTTTAATTGATTTACAAGATGTTGATGAAAAGAAGTTCCCGAAGCATACGGAACATTTTTTTCTTCATCATCAGAGCTGTAATTATTAGAACTTAAGCGATAACTAGGTATTTCATCATCACTAAGATATTCATCTACATTGATTTCGGTTTCTATTTTTTCAGTACCATAATCATCATCTACACTGCCTTCATTACTATAAGCATCTTCGTACTCATCCAATTTTTCTTTTCCACTATCTAGTGCAGGATTCTCTTCCATTTCTTGCTTTAGACGTTGTTCAAAAGCTTGGGTAGGAAGTTGT
The DNA here is from genome assembly GCF_947492965.1 of uncultured Aquimarina sp. Lineage (GTDB taxonomy): Bacteria > Bacteroidota > Bacteroidia > Flavobacteriales > Flavobacteriaceae > Aquimarina. The sequence continues at coordinate 472,114 of NZ_CANLOZ010000001.1, forward strand.
ATTAACTTCATTAATTGAATCTGCTGTGGAGAAAGTTTTTGAGAGAGTTTAAAATTTAGTTGTTGCTTAAGCATAAAAATATCAATGTTCTTATACTCACAAAAATAAACAAAATACAGCGTATTTTTGTAGGTATTCGATGGTTAGTTTAGTGAAACTTTTTTTAAAATTTGTTGAAAACAAAGAATTAAAAAAATATAGTTGAACCAATCCCATATGTAGTATGGGGTCTCATTCAAATAGTTTTAAAAGCATAAATTTTAAAACTATTTTATGCAACTAATCAATAAACGCGCCAAAATAGATTTATTACACATTGATAGACGCTTTTTTTAGTTAAAAAAAAGCCAAATAAATACTGATCAAGGAATGAAAATTTTATTCTTAATCGCATAAATTACCAACCCTGTTCGGTTTTTAAGATGTAGTTTTTCGAATATAGAATCTCTATATCCTTCGATTGTTTTAGGGCTCAAGCACATATCGCTCGCAATTTCTTTATACGTTTTTTCGGTGCAGGCATGTTTAATAAATTCCATCTCGCGATCCTTAAGTACTACTTTGTTTTCTTTCTTAGGATTTAGAGAGCCTAATAATAAATTGGTCACATCTTTGGTATGGTAAAACCCGGTTTCCTGTACTTCTATTAATGCATTTTCTAAGATGCTTTTCTCTGTGTCTTTTAGTAAATACCCTTTGGCACCTGCTCTTAGCATTTTAAGAATGGTTTTTTCATCTTCTTCTACCGAAAGAGCTAATACATTTACTTGCGGATATTCTTCTTTAAGAGCAATAGTAGTTTCGATACCATTCATAATGGGCATATTAATATCCATTAATACAATATCCGGTATGTTTTTAGGATCTTTAAATCGCGTAAGTAATTCTCTTCCGTTTTTACACAGGTATAATATTTTAAACTTAGAAAACCCATTCACCAATCCTGCCAGTGCCTGCGATAATAGGATATGATCTTCTACAATAACTACTGAGTATTTCATTTTTTTGATGTTTTGTGTATAGTGCTTTTATGCGCTTGTTTATTTTGATCTTATAAGGATAAATTACATCCCTCTAAATCTCCCTTCGAAGGGAGACTTTAAGCCATTCCTTTGAAGGAAGGGTTTGGGATGGATGTTTTTATAGTTCATATGCCGTTGAAAACACTTCGACATCCTTCTGCCTTTGGAGGAAGCACAATGTGACAAACTAATATAAATCCTCTTCCTCTTCTTGTTCCAGTTTTTTATAATGATAGGTTAGTGTAATCGCTGTTCCTTTTCCTTTGGCGGCATCCAAACTTACTTCTGCATTGATCAATTTAGCTCTGTTTTGCATATTACATAAACCAATACCTACTTGCTTTTTATTTCTAATATCGTTCATGTCAAACCCAACTCCATCATCCTTAGCATGAATCACCAGCTTCTCATTGCTATATTTTACATTTACACTTAATGTAGAAGCCTTAGAATGTTTGATGGTATTGCTAAAAAACTCTTGCAATATCCTAAAAATAATTACCTCTGCTTTGTCATCTAAGGTACGGACTTCTGTATTACTGCTTAGCGTAGCTTCTATAAACTGTAAACGATTAAAACGTTCTACTTCCAGCGCGATAGCTTCTGTAAGACTTAAACTCTTAATCGCATCAGGATTAATGAGTTTTGATAAAGCTCTAAGCTCCGTTAAACTCTTAGTAATGGTATCCGTAACCTCTGGTAACTTTTCTGGATCTTCTTTGGCAACATCTACCTGTATTTTGGCAAGCGTTAATAACTGACCAATATTATCATGCAATTCCCAGCTGATATTGCGCAAGGTTTCTTCACGTATTTCTATTTGTGTTTCGGCAATAGCTCTTTCAAATTTCTTTTCAGCTTCTTTTTGTTGTAGCAGTAGGCTGTTTTTTCGTTTTTGAAATATCAAGAACAAAAAAATCATCAGTATAATTATACCTACAAGTATTAAACTTGCTATTAATATGGCTGTTTCTTGTCGCTCCATATAAATCCTATAATAAAACAGATGTTCATCAAAATAGTTAGGATTACGTTAATCATAAATAATATTGATAATTCTGTAGCACTAGAATAATAATTTCTCACAATTCGAAAAGGAATAATACCTACGTGGTACAAGAGAAGTCCTACGCTTATCCAAAAAAGTAGGTTCTTCTTTATGTTTAAAACTCTTTCAGAGTTTAATATTTCAATAAAATAGAATATTATTGATAAAATTATAAAAGACGATGCCAATATGTATGGAAAGCTCTGGAATTCTATAAAATAGTTTTCTCTAAAACCATTAAAAACAAAAGATATCAAATAACAAATTATAAAAATTGAAATATATTTTTTGTATTTAAGCTTAATTACGTATTTCCTGTAAAGTAGGAATAAATAAATAAAATATATTACGTTATATATGTTGTACAAAAGAGCGTTATAATTAGTTATTTTTTCTCTTATATAGCTTCCTATTACTTCATTAATCGCAATATACAAGAGAAGAAATAATATGTACTTCAATCTGGTGGTTTTGTATTTTTGATAAAAAACAACCGCAATTAAGGCAGTTACTATTTCTAATATTATTCCGGAATCTCTTAGAGTCTTGTATATATCAACATAATTCATTCTATTTTTAACTCCTTTTAATGAGCTGGATTTGGAGGTGAGGCTCCTAATTCATTTGCGATTAAACTATTTTCTTCTTCAAAGGCACTTAAATTAAGATTAAAAAATCCTGCTTTTTGGATATTTCCATTCTTGTCGATTCTACTATCCAGGCCTATTTTATCTCTTAATAACTCGACTTTAAAGTTATTGTCTAAAGTATATCCCAGATGTTCTATATTACCGGCAGCATCTTTTACTTCTTGTGTTGGTGCTATAAAAAAGGTCTGTCTTTTTGCGTATCTTTTATCTTCTTTGTCTCTTAAATAGTTATCTGGATATAAGGCAAAATAAAATCTAAATCCAGATGGCTTTACTTTTGCTCTACGTGATTGTACTCTTACATAGCGGATATACTTCTGTAATTCATCGATATCATAAAACAAAGATCGAGTAGCTTTAAATTCATTTCCTTCTCCATCTTGTCCTACTACTTCGTTGATTAATTCTTCTCGCTGATCATATAAGTGGAAGATCTCTTTAGCAAAACCGGATTGGATGATATTTTCGGGTTTTCGTTTGTCATCGATACTGCCCAATTGAGATTTCAATGCTGCAATTTCTTTTTCATAGGTTTCGATCTTTTTTTTATAAGTTTCTAATTCAGCGCAATTTGTGGCTTCATTGGATTTATTGCATGATCCTAATAAAAGGCAGGCACATGCAATCATTAGATACTGTTTGATAAGGTTAGTTTGTAGTTTCATTTTTTGATAGGTTTAATAAGTATTTGTGTGATCTTGGCAACGGCCAAAATGTTAGTTAGTTAAAAAACTTAAGTTTTTGTTAAGTTTTCAGTTCTAAAAATACCATTTTAAATAGTTTTAAAAAATTCAGAATACCCATAATAAGTGTTTTCATCACTGAAATTGTTGAATTACAGGCGTTTTGAAAAATTTGATGTTAGATTGGGTTTTACGCAAAAGGGGTAAACACCCCTTTTAAAAAAAGTGGAATAACGGTTGATTTATTGTATCCTCTCCCAACCTCTCCTTCAAAGGGAGAGGAGTTAATAAAGTTCCTCTTTGAAAGCCTGTCCGCTGATTAGGGAGGAAGAGATTTAGGGCAATGTTTCTAAGTACGGTAATCTACCAAGCATCTGTATTAGATTTCTATCCATTATCATCTTATTGTAAGAAAAACTGTACGAACTTGTAGTACGAGTTTATTAAATCATTAACGATTGTCTAGCTAAAAGAGGTGTTTTGTTTTCGTAATCGATAATATTTGGGGATTTTTCTACTAAATTTTTGCGAAAACAAGCACGAAAGTTTTTCGATAGAATTGTCAATCTTCTAGTAAATAACAGGGAAAATAGAGCGACTTGATAATGTCAAAAAAATGGATTTAAAAAAATGTTAATTTTTAATTTTAGCGAAAACGTTTTTCGTTAAATAAATTGTTAAAAATTAACTTTCAAATTGCCAAGCGGCCTTTTCTTTTTTTACTTCATAGTAGCTAGAACAGCTAAGAACTAAACTTTTCGAAAAGTAACTTTTGCTAACTCACAATGTTAAACAAAAACTAATAACCGCAATCATGAGAAAAATTTATCTAGTACTTAGTGTAATCTTTGGTTTGTATTCCTGTGCATCAGATATAGAAACCTTAGACTCAGAAATGTCAATCGAACTATCTTCAAAAAACAGTTCGGAAAATGTGAAACTCATAAGCGCATGGACCGCAAATAGGAGTAGTCCTGTTCAGATCAACTACCAACGTAAATTTAAGGTAAAGGTTAAAAATTTAGCTTACCAGAAAGAAGTAGCTATACACCATGAAACCAATAATGGTGGTTGGGTCGATATTCCATTAACGTATGATCAAAACATTGGTAATAACGAAGAAATTTGGGTAGGAGAGGTAACACCTGATAACGAAATCTATAGTACAGACTTTGTGGTAAAATATACTGTAGATGGTGAAACGCATTGGGATAATAATAGTGGCAAGAACTATAGCATGTTGGTCAATGTAGGAGGCTTTTTATCTACAGATGTAGATGTAGAGGTAAATGATAGCTTTACTAGATGGGCTGGAACTTCGTTTGCTATCAATGTAAACGCGAGACGAAATTATGGTGCTAATGCCATAGTAGAAGTAGTGTATACTACAGATGACTGGGCAACAAAAAATACTGTACAGATGTCTTATCAACGATATTTTAGAGTAGGATATGCACATTATATTATGAGTCCGAATCAGCACGATGTTGATATTTATGATACCCTAATCAGAGTCCCAGATGAAGTAGATTCCATTGAGTTTGCAGTAGTGTATAAGGTCAATGGCGAAGAATACTGGGATAATAACTACGGAAATAACTATACCCTAAGTAAAATCACGTATTAACCAATAATAACCAACAAATCATTTAAAATGAAAAAGTACCTTTATCTATTAATCAGTCTTGTAGTACTCTCTTGTAGTCAAGATGATTTTATGGAAAACTCAGAAGCTTCAATAAATTCATCAGAAGTTTCAGCAAAAAATTTAGATCCTGTACAATTAGTAAAAGCTTGGACGGTTTACAGTTCTTACAGAGGATTTCAGTCGTATACAAGAAACTTTACGGTGGAAGTTGAAAATCTAGCGTATGCAAAGAATGTTAGCATTTACCACCAGAGAGTTGATGGTAGCTGGGATGAGATTCCATTAGCTTATGATCAAAGTATTGAAGATGGACAAAAAGAATTATGGACTGCAACCTATACACATGGTGGATTTGCAATTGATAGAATATACGCAGATGAGTTTGTAGTTCGATATGAAGTAAATGGAACAGTATATTGGGACAATAATAATGGTGCTAATTATGCTATGTCTAGAATGGAAGGCTGGTTCTTCGCAGATCCGGAACTTAATGTCAATGTAGATACTAATTATACTAGCTTATCATATTTTCCAAATGGTAATACGAACTCCTTCAATATTACAGTAGATGTTCGGAACTTAGCTCCAGATAAGGAAGTGGGCGTAGTGTATACATCAGATAATTGGCAAACACAAGAGTATTTACCCCTAACATATCGCCAGTTTTGGTCTAATGGTCCTTTGTTTACAGTGCAAAGTCCGAATAATTTTGGTATAGAAAGATGGCAAGGATATGCTGCATTAGATCCTTCAATTAATGAAGTTGAGTACGCTGTTGTCTATAAAGTAAATGGGAATGAATACTGGGATAATAACTATGGTAATAATTATAAAGTAGCCATAAATGATTACAATTAAATAAGCATATTTATTGTAAGTGTGAAAGTCCACCTGGCATGTGTGTTAGCTGGGTGGGCTTTGTTTTTATAGTACAAGCTCCATTTTGATGTTACTTCGTAAATATGGTGAATCTTTCTCAAGTTCAATTTCTGTAAAACCATATTTTTTATAGATGTAGATGGCGTTTTCAAGCTTTGTATTGGAGTAAAGTATAAGTTTGGTCCAGTGCTGTTTTTTGGCAAAGTCAATGCAAAAAGTTAAGAGTTGCTGTCCTATTTTTTGTCCTTGAAACTCTGGAGAAACTGCCATTTTTCCTAACTCATAGATACCTTCCTGACTTTTGATTAATGAAAAGGTTCCCGCAATTTCAGAGCCAACTTTAGCAAAGAATATATGGCCTCCATTATTGATAATAGTTTCTTCGCATTTTTCTAAAAGTTCCACATCGTGAGGTTCTACAACAAAGTATTTTTCTAACCAAGCGACATTAAGATCAGCGAAATCTTTGGCATACTTCGGGTCAAATGGGATAATTGTAACTTCTTTCATGGCGTTTATGGTTGTTGTCTAATGTTTTCTAATATACGTTTGCTAAGAGATTTTTCTTTAAACTGATTCTCCATATAGGTTAAGTGGCGTGTTAAGCTAGTCGATGAACCTTCAGTAACCCATTTGACTTGCTTGTCTATAGTTTGCCAAACAGGAACTAGTTGATCATGTGTTTTTTTTCCTTTAGAGGATAATTGATATAGTTTTTTACGTTTATCCTTGGTGTCTGTTTTATATCGTATCAAACCTTTTTTTGATAGTTTTTGTAAGCCTTGTGTAATCGCAGGTTGCGTGTAATGTAGTTGCTCCTGAATTTCTGAAGTGGTTACTATGTTTTGATCAGCAATAATCTTGAATATAGGAAATAGGTAAGGATCGAATTGTATTTGAAGCGTATTATAAACAATTTGAGTTTCTTTCATCAAATAGTCACTAAGACGTTTAAATCTTGACCCCAATCCTAATTCTCCAAACTCTTGTAAAGAATCTCTCATTAATTAATAAGTAATTATATAAGTACTTATGTAAAAATATAAAATTTAGAAATTCTATACAAGAAGAATGTTGATTCTATATCCTGTATTCTTAATCAGGAATGTGCTGAAATATGAATTATCCATGGTAGGGTTTCCTTTTTAGTAGATTTTTATAGGAATTTCATTTTCGAATTCTTTCTAGATGATAACGAATACTACTCTAATTACTACTAATACTATTCGTCATAGATTTTCGGTAATTTTCATTCAATAGTTTCGTTATCAATAGATTATGGTCTTCGGGGATGCGTCTGTTTTTTAATCCTTGATTTTCAATAATAAACCCGAATATAACAATCAACAAAATTAACCACACAATGATCACTTCAACTCGACTAAAACTATTTGCACTATTTGCATTCTTTTCTTTTACAATTAGTGCCCAAAATCCTCAAGGCGAATTAAAAAGATGGCATAAAGTTACTCTTTCATTTACAGGCCCAAACACCTCTGAGACCGCAAATCCAAATCCATTCTCAGATTATCGTCTGGATGTTACATTTACGAATGGTTCTTCTTCTTACACAGTTCCTGGCTATTATGCCGGATGTGAAGATCCAGCAGAATCTAGTTGTGATTCTGGAGCGATCTGGAAAGTTCATTTTGCACCTGGAAAAACAGGTACATGGAACTGGACAGCTTCTTTTAAAACTGGAGATGATATTGCAATTACAACTGGAGGAGCTTCAGCTGGATTTATGGATGGAGATACTGGTTCTTTTAATATCACAGAATCTGATAAAACAGGACGTGATCATAGAGCCATGGATAAAGGGAGATTGCAATACGTAGGAGAACACTACTTAAGACATTCTGGTACAGATCCAGAAAACCCTAACGGTAACTGGTTTGTTAAGGCAGGTGCGGATGCTCCAGAGAATACCTTGGCTTACGAAGATTTTGATAATACACCAAACCGAGGAAACCGACGAAAAAATTGGAATCCCCACCAACAAGATTATGTCGCATCTGATGCTTCAGCATATACTTGGGATGGAGGAAAAGGGTCTGAACTATTAGGAGTGGTTAATTATCTTTCTACCAAAGGGTTGAATGCGTTTTCTTTTTTAACGCTTAGCCTACATGGAGACGATGAAAATGTATTCCCCCATTTACTGAAGGTTACCGAAAGTGTATATAATGGATATAATGATAGTCAGCAATGGAATCAAGGTGTACATAAGGATCGTTTTGATGTTTCAAAAATGGCTCAATGGGAAAAGATCTTTGAATATGCGGATAAAAAAGGTGTGTTTATGCATTTTAAAACCATGGAGACGGAGAACGATAATATGATGGATAATAATACCAATGGTAGAGAAAGAAAATTGTATTATAGAGAACTGATAGCGAGATTCGGACATCATTTAGCATTAAACTGGAATATTACAGAAGAAACAACAATTCCAGATAATGTGGTGAAAAGTATTGCATCTTATATTAAAGATGTAGATCCTTATGACCATCATATTGTGTTGCATACATATCCAAATCAGCAGGACCAAAGATATGATCCTTTATTGGGTGCTAATTCTGAACTTACTGGAGCGTCTATTCAAACAGGAAAAAACAATGTGCATAATGATGTAAGAAGGTGGCTTGAGAAATCTAGAAATGCTGGAAAGAAATGGGTAGTTGCTAATGATGAACAAGGAAGCGCAAATATAGGAGTAGATCAGGATGGTACTGAAGATAAATTGGTTCGTGATCAAGTACTTTGGGGAACATTTATGGCTGGTGGTACAGGAGTAGAGTATTACTACGGTTACCAAACAGGAGAAACAGATTTAACAGCTCAGGATCATAGGTCCAGAGATGTAAAATATACACACGCTAGTTATGCATTGCACTTTTTTGAAACGTATTTAGATTCTTATTTAGTGGATATGGTGTCTTCTGATGGTCTTACCTCTGCTGACGATTATGTACTAGCAAAACCAAATGAGGTATATGTGGTGTATCTTCCAGATGGTGGATCAACTAATATTAGTTTACCTTCAGGAACTTGGCAGGTACAATGGTTTAATCCAAGGTCAGGAGGAGCATTGACTTCTCCACAAGAGGTTACCAATTCTTTATCTGCCCCAGATACTAATGATTGGGTAGCTTTGATAAAAGGTGAATCAGACGGAGAGCCAACCTGTGATGATTTAGAAAGTATAGCAACACAAGATGCCTATTTACAAGGAACTACTAGATTTAATACGGATGAACTCAGAGTGGAGCAAGGAAATAGGGTTTCGTATTTACAGTTTGATGTACCATCAACAGAAGATGCAGTGAGTGCTATTAAACTGAGATTAACAGTAAACGATGATCCTGGTCAGGGTACTATAGATGTTTATAAAGGAAACGCTAACAATTGGACAGAAGGAAACTTATCCGATGCTAATAAGCCATCAGAAGGTGATAAAATAGGCTCTATTAATGGTGCATTTTCTGCTGGGCAATCATATGAATGGACCTTATCTGATGTTTCACAAGGAGAAACAATTTCATTAATACTAAAACATACAGGTTCTAATGATGTTTCGTTTCATTCTAAAGAAGGAGCTGTGGCTCCAAAAATCATTGTATCCTTAATTGACTGTAATGATGGTGGTGATGGAGATGGTGGAGGAGACGGAGATGGTTCTTCATGTGTGCCTACAGAAGAGAATGGTGTGGTAGCAATAGAAGCAGAAGACTTCGTAAACCAAACAAAGACAGAAAAAAGACAATGGTATTTCCAAGATGGAACGGTTTCTACACCAACTCCAGATCCAGATCCTAGTCATCATGCTTCTGCCAGTGGTGGTGGATACTTAGAAATTTTACCTGATACCAGAGTAACTCATGATGATCCATTGGTTAATGGGGAAAGCTTTTCTAATACACCTGGAGTAGTGGGGGTTTTAGACTATAATGTGAAGTTCAATTCTCCAGGAAAATATTTTGTGTGGGTACGTTTGTATTCTACAGGTTCTGAAGATAATGGGTTACATGTAGGGATCAATGGTACTTGGCCAGCTTCTGGACAACGTATGCAATGGTGTGCTGGTAAAAATCAATGGACTTGGGAAAGTAAACAACGAACAAATGCAAATCACTGTGGTGAAGAGCAACTTATTTATATTGATGTTCCTAGTGCGGGAGTACATACAATCTCATTGTCTATGAGAGAAGATGGAACAGAAATCGATAAGTTTGTTCTTTCTAAAGCATATACAAAACCGACGGGTACTGGGCCTGATGTAGTATTGTCAGATTGTCAATTGTCTGTTGGAGAATTTGATAAGGCCCAATTTAAGGTATATCCAAATCCTGCAAATAATCTAGTAAATGTAGCAGGATTAACTCAAGGAAAGGTATCTGTATATGATATGACTGGTAGAAAAGTGATTTCTGCTATAGAAATTTCGGAATCGGATAATAATTCTTCGATAGATATTTCTAGTATTCCTTCAGGAGTTTATTTCATGGTGATCAGAGATGGAAAAAATCAAAATACTTTAAAGTTTATTAAACAATAGTGTAACTAACTATCTAACTATTTGTAAAAAGGATTGGATATGATTATCCAATCCTTTTCCTATTTTCTATATTAGATTTTACCTTTCTAATCCCTTTTTTAATACTTCTTGAATTCCGGATAGGTGATCGCTAAATTGCATCATCTGTGCAAGCACTTGTGCCATTTCGTTTTTATCGCCAAACCCTTTTAATTTATTGTTTTTTACAAAGGTTTCTTTGATAACTTCCCAGCGGTTTTTTTCCTCCTTTGAAATGTTGTTTGTTAGCTCTTTGTACTTCAGAAGATTGGCTTCTGCAGCACTTGTTAAAGTTTGAGATTCATTTTCATAATGTGATAACAAAAGTGTCTGCAATTCCTTTTCATTCATAATAGGAACTACTTTTGCCACTAATTTACTCATATCACGATACGAACCTTGTAGTTTAAATGACGGTTCTGTGCGGTACGAATCTTCCATTGCAGCAGACTGTATATACGTCGCATTTACTTGCATGACCGTATCACGAATCGTAACTACTTTTTCTAATATAGATAAGTAGTCTTGTACTTCTTGTTTTGTATGATTTCCTTTAAGCTCAATACCTTCTTGGGTTCCTGATGCTACCATTTCGATTAATCCATAGATATCTTCGAAATATTTACTACTTAATTGATGCAATATAGGATTAGAAGTGAGTGCGTTTTCAATCAAACTCAATTTGAATAAATCAGCTGTATCACCAATAATATCTCCCAAGTTATAGATGTCAGCTCTGTTGGCTAACATATCTGGTATCTGAAACTTTTCACCACTTTCTGTATATGGATTTCCAGCCATGATCACACAGAACTTCTTACTGCGTAAATCATAGGTTTTAGGGTTTCCTTTGTAGACTCCTTCAATCTTACGAGTACCATCGGCTAGAGAAATAAATTTCTGTAAAAACTCCGGATTACAATGCTGAATATCATCTAGATATAGCATCACATTATTACCCATTTCGAAAGCAAGGTTTAGTTTTTTCAATTCTTCACGAGCGGCGGCATTATTGGCTGCCATAGGATCCACAGAAGTTACTTCATGACCAATTGCAGGCCCATTTATTTTCATGAATACCAATCCTAAACGATTTGCCATATATTCCATCAGGGTAGTTTTACCGTATCCTGGTGGAGAAATGAGTAATAACATTCCCATTCTATCCGTACGTTTGTTATCTCCAACACTTCCTAATTGCTTGGCTAAGTTGTCTCCAAATAAAGGAAGATATACTTGATCAATTAGTTTGTTTCTAACAAAAGAGGATAAAACTCTTGGTTTAAACTCAGAAAGTTTCAAGTCTTCTTTTAGCATTTCTGTTACCTGATGCTTTGCATCTCTATATGCTTCATAGGCAGGAACATCAATCTGTACAAAGTCGGTTACATCGGCAATAAACTTATGATAATTAAATTCAAAATTTCCTTCTTGTATCGTTGAATGACTTCCTTGTAAACCATCAATAATTTGTGATGGACTTACATGAATAATTTCTGCTATGGATTCTTTTTTGTACAATAGACAACAAACAATCTCATGTGCATAATCAATTTGTTTTGGATGATATGTTTTTAAATAGGCGGTTACCCATTGCAATGCTAAACGGATGAGATCTTTTTGATATTTATCTCCCGTTGCTTCCAATGATTTTTTGAATCTATCAAGTACCTTTTTCTTTTTTAATTCGGTTAAAAAGGACTCGTGTAGCTCATTTGCCGTTTGACTAATACAAAAAACATTATCGCTTTGTAATTCCTCAAAAAGATAATTACTAATGACCTCTGCATGATCTGATGCAAAAAGTTGATGTTCTTCTGAGAATAAAATCACCTCTTTTGCTAAATCAGCAAGTACAGTTTTGTACTCAGTACTATCTGAGAATATAGTTAATACTTCACCTGAAGCTTTAATAGTATCATTCCAATACCCCTTTTTGTTATCATCCAAGCTATTCCAAAAATATTGTGCATACGACCTTGATTTGGAATCGTATCTTAATAAGCCGAGATCATGATCTTTTTGTACTAAAACTTTCAGAATTTTTGCAGCGTCTACATCATGTACGCCTTTTACATAACCTTCTGCATAGTTCTTACTACTTTCTGATTTTATAATTTCTAGTAGATCTTTTTCAGATATACTAGAAAGGTCTTCTTTTGAGTTTTTGAAAATCTTGTAAGCTAGATAAGCAGCACGATACATATCTTGATTTTCGGAAATAAGTTCTTGATCCCAGTATTTTTTAGAAACTAATAAGGTCTCATTTTCAATCTCCTGATAAAAATCGGTCCCTGTAAGATGATATTGTAAGGTCTTATCTTTGTAAACAATGGTAAGGTCTAGTGGTTGCTTGTTAACACCAAACTTATGTTTTCCTAATTTGATGATATTCTCACCATCTTCATATAGGTCTTGTTTGTCTTTTAGTTTACGAGTAGCATCTTCTTTGGCAACTTTTAATGCCGTTTCAATGGTTTCCGCTTTACCAGCATCATTTAATTCCATTAAATTAGAGATGATATCACGCAGTTTATTGATCATCAAATCCGAAGCAAAATATCCATTAATATCTGCAACAGTATCAAAACTTAATGCCTTTTTAGTAACTCCTTTGAGTATTCTGTTTGCAGCATTTTCTAAGGCAACTGCCTTTTTGTTTCTTGCCTCGATCAGACTATTTTTTCTAGCTTCAAAAGCATTGTATACTTCTTCTCGCTTTTCGATAATCTGAGTGATGAATTCTTCAAAATCTGCAAATCGACCTTCTAAATCTTCTAGTTGAACAGATACTTTGTTTAACAACTCATCTGTTTTTTCTGGAGTGTTTGCGATATCCAGATAATTGATAATGCTCTGATCCACTAGTTTTAATTGAGCTGCAAACTCTGCATTGGCTTCTTTGCTACCAAGCGATTTTATCGTATTCTTTATTCCAGCCTTTAATTGATTAATAGTAGCAAAAATCAAAGAAATATTATCGATAATCTTAGTAGAATGAGATGTGTCTTCGATCTGAAGGTTGGAAACAATATCAATTAGCATTTCTAAGTCCGTAGCAATCTGATTTACTTCATCTTCTAACTTTTTAGCATCGATTACTTTTTTGATGTTATCCAGCGATTGCTTTTTTTCTTCTACTCTCTCGTGATAGGGTAGTAGTGCCTTGTCATCTAGTAAGAATTGCACACAGCGCTGAGAAATTTTATCCGTTTGCTCTGCAATTTCTGTTTCAAGCTCAGTGATAAAGGTTTTATCTACATAACGAATGTCTTGTAAACCAATTACTTCACCGCGCAGGGTTCTTAGTTGTGATAAAACTTGCACAAAATCATCTATAGATCGGAAGGAGCTACTTTTTATCTTCCCAAAGATTTCTTCTGCTTTTGCTTTGGTTTCTTTGGTTACATTGGCAGCAGTTCTTCTTAGTTGGACAACTTTTTCAAATTCATCGATAGCTGCATTTGCTGCATTACTTATTTCTCCTAACGGAATATCTAAACGGAAGGTATCATCTTCTCTAATCCAATAATAGCTGTCTACAATTTCTCCCGAAGATTTAGCCAGATCATCATACAAACCATCATAACTATCTTCTTTGTTCAGAAGTGTAATGAGTGCATGGCATTCTGCCATTGCTTTTACGATATCTTTATTTCCTATTTTGTAAATTAAAGTGTCTGTATGCTGAGAAGGAATTTCGTTTCCAGTTAAGAAAGGAGTTTGCCAAATTTGAATAACATGATGTTTCGTTTGCTCATCTTCAGTTTTGAAATAGCACAACTCTCCATCTTCTAAAATGGTAAATCCATTACAAACGATAGGAGTTTTTACCTCTTGTTCGATAACATTGTATGACATCAAAGTATATAGTCCTTTTTCGCTTTCATAGAAAACATATAGAAAATCTTCTCCATTAGGAGAGCTTATTTTTTCTTGAAATTGAACATCAGAAACTTCATTGGTAAACAATTTTACTTCTCCGGATTGTAGATAATAACCATTAGGATAGATGATCCCTTGATCATCAGGCAAAAGCACACAAGCGTCTTTTATGCACTCGATTTTTTTTACTTCTTGTACTTTATGATTGTATACAAAGTATCTAGGAGTTTCCTGAAATGGTTTTATTTCTAAGGCGATGAGGTTGCCTAAATCTGCATAACGATATTGACCATCATCTAAGGTTTGATCTACTTGCGCTACCGCTTCATTGTAGATTCCTTTTCCATCATCTGTGTTGTCTTCGATTTTAATGGTGAGATCTCCACCAACGGTTTCTACAAATACTTTATCTAAAATAGAGATATGCGGATGGGTTCCGTATCTATGCATATCTCGAGTTACTTCTGTCCACTCGAAATCATACTGATTCGGGAATTTAAATTCGTGCTCACTTCGATTATCAACATAGGTAAGTGTTCCTTCATTGATTAACCATTTAAAGGTTTTAATATCGGATACGCTTTCGCTTAACTGAAAAACCATATGAAGATAATTACCAACGATAGCAAACTTCGAAAAAATGGTGTTTCTATAATACTTATATAAATTCGTGAAATCATTAATAAAAATATTGTCCTCGATGAGGTCTAATTTTTTATTTACAAAGTGATCATCCGTGTAAGTATAAATGCTAAAAACATCTTCTAACTTGATCTCTGTTCTTAAACCAAAATGTACGTTGTAACCAAAGAGACAATATTTACCAATGGTTACAATGTCTCTGGCGATACAATTGTTCTCTGTATTGATGCGATTGTTGGCAATCAGTTTTGTTTCTACACTACCAAAAACTTCTTTTCTTGCATCATTTAGTTGGGTAAGACGATTCTGGAGTTCACCTTTTTGTTTTTGCAAACGATTTTGGATGATCTCATAGGTTCCACCGTCTAATTTTATGTTATTTGTGTTGGTTTCTTCCATAGTTGTTACCCTAGGTTTTGTTGGTGTTGATTAAATTTGGCCAATTTCTTTCAAAGATTTTTCAATGTTAGTAGACTTTTTGGGTACTATTTACACTTTATCTTATTACAAATTCAATATTTAATTGTTTTAAGGTCAAACCCTCCTGAATTATTTATTAATAAAATAGTTCGTTCTCTTCTCTTCAGATATTTTAATTCTGTATATAACTTTGTGTTTGGATCGTTAAGTTCTTTTATTCTTTGATAGCAATAGTAATAATTTTTATTATCAGAATCATAAAGCTCTTTGTACGCAATGATTGCATTAGGTTTACTTTTGATTACTTCATAATAGTTGCCAATTAACCATTTAAAACTTTTGTTTATACTTGAAGCATTATTAAGTAATTCTAGCGCTTTTTTATACTCTTTTTTTTTGATGTAACACCCAGCAATATTTGTGTCATTTCTCAGTGATCCATATTGATTTTTTTTTACCAAAAGAAATCTTTCTAAGGCTAGATCTATTTGATTATAATCATAAAGAATTTCCCCTATTATAGTTTGTATGTCCATTATTTTATCCTGTTTAGATAAAAAGTCATCATTTTGTATTAATGAATCAGCATATATAACAGCTTCAAAAACATCTTTATCTGATATTTTAGATATCTGTTTAATTCTTGAATGTAATAATAAAGTGTTTTTGTTTAATGGATGATTTAGTAGTGTCTCTTTCTGAATTTTGGAATAATTTTCATCATCAGATTGCTTTATAAGGTTATACGGTACAGTATTCCATAAAATATTGGTTAGAAGCCCCATGTGTTGAATATAAATAATAGAATCTCCTAAAGAAGCTTTATGATACATTTTATCGTCGGGAACCACATAAACAGTTTGATTCGATTTTGCTCTTATAGAAAAAGAAAATCCTCTTGGATCAGTTTTCTGCTCAGGTATTGGGGCAAAGGGTGTTTCTCCTGTTGTGCTTCCTCCTGTACGACCAGTATTATTTTGGTATTTTTTTTCCACGATAATCCCGCCATGATGTTCTTTTTTTGAAAATACACCATCAATTACCAAAAGAATTATTAGTGAAATAACTAAATAAATACCGACTTTGAATATGGACACTTGTTAATGTTTTTTGCTCTAGTTGTAAATCCTATTTGTATTTATCATTTAAATAAGTACTTCTCGCTTTATTAAATTATATGTTTAGTTTGCGAAGTTGAACAATTTATTCTTTAATCCTCTCAATCCTTGAATTCGTTGGTTTTTCTGAATCATAGACGATTTTTAAAGAATCTCCTACTTTTCCTGGTTTTTCGAAATATAAATCGTGTTCTTGCCGCACTATTTCTTGGATCTTTTGATAACTCTTTCTATTTACCTCATATTCATATGTTACATGGAAGTTGTCAATGTCCAAACCAATATCACTATCTAATTTATTGGTAGTGATTTTTGTAATCACAGCGGATGTCTGGACTCCATTTTTTTCTAAACCTTCTTTTTTGTAATAGGTGTTAAAAGCTAATACGCCAATGCATATAAATAATACTGCGATTAGTCCTAAAAATTTTCTACTCATGATTTCGTTTTTTTATTATCTAAACGATCCAATACTTACACCTGGATCGTAATACTATTGATAAAGAACAAACCAGAAAAGCAAAATAAAAACAGCGACACTTAGTACAATTGTTAGTATGTGTTTTCTACGAGTTTGTTTTCGTTGTCTTTTTAGTTTATCTCTAATTTCTTGTAATAATTCTTCTGAAACGGACACTGCCTCAATGCCTTTGCTTTCACTGTCACTTTCTGTCCATCCATCATAGGCTTTTCGTTCTTTTCTTCTACTATTTTTAAGAAGATTGCTTAAGTTATGACCATATCCTCCCATCACTACGCAATGTATATCAGAATAGATGTGATCAGAACTATTATCATCCCAAAGACAGCAACTTGTTTTCTATAAAGTACTTGTCTTTGTCTTTTAAGCTTTTCTCTTATCTTTTGTAAAGTTTCTTCCGAAACGGGTTCTACTTTGATACCTCTGCTTTGGGTATCGGTATTTCCATTTATATGACTAAAAGCGTCTCTTTTATTTCTTCGATCATTAAACTTAATCGAAGCAATCATTGCAGCTATACTCATAATTAAACCAGTATTAAAAGTTAAACAAATCCCATCTAGTCAATCACTCGCTACCCCAAAGAGAGTTCAAGACTTTCAGGGATTGACTTTTATGGGTCTAAAAATGTATATGTGTTAGTATGCATATATTTTATGAAAAGAAAAGGGTAGGTGATACCCTTTTCTTTTTGTTTTCTCTGCACAGAGAGAAGTTTATATTATTTCAATTTCTTGTCTGAAATTCCTAATCCTTTAGCTAGATTAAACAGGTTACTAAACAAGGTGTTTTCTTCTTCGTTAGTAGATTTCTGTTTTAAATCCATTAGGATATTGGCAATCGTTAGATTTTTGATGTCTTCAGAGGAGATTCCGTATTTGGTAGCAAACTCTCTTACTTTTTCTAAAAGGTTTCCTTTTACATCATCACTTCCTAGAATAGCATCTTTTACTTCTTGTACCGTACTAGAATGTTGTACCAATCTATCGTATCCTTTAGCTTTGGTAATTTGACCAATAATTTGCTCGAAGAACATAGTTTCACCACCTACAATATCAATATTGGCAGCTTTTAATGCAGCTCCGATAACATCTGCTTGCGCAAAAGCAATCTCTTTCTGAATATTGATTTGTGCAAGATCCACTTGTAATTCCTTATCTAATTTCAACTTGAATTCTTCGTGTTCTTTACCAACACCATCCAGCTTCTTCATTGCTTCTGCTTTCTCTTCGATTCCGGCAGCTTCTGCTAACGCAATTTCTTTATCACCTATAGCCTTTGCTAGTGCTTTTTCTTTAATCACTTCAGCTTCTGCAATTCCTTCTTCTTTAACAGCTTCTGCTTTTGCAAGAATACCTGCAGCTTCTGCTTTTGCTTTTTTCTCGATGATATTCGCTTCCACTAATCCCTGACGCTCGTTAGCATCTGCTTTGGCATGCATTACTTGTGCTTCAGACATTCCAATAGTAGCTTCTTCTTTAGCTTGTGCTTCTGCCAATGTTTTACGAGCTTCCGCTTCTTTTTCACTAGCTTCTTTTTGCGCTTGTGCTTCGATATTGATTTCTTCAGCTTTTTGCTTAGCAGCTTCTTTTTGCGCTTCCGCAGCTTTGATTGTAGAGATCAACGCTTCTTCTGCATTTGCTTCAGCAATGGTAATTTTTACTTGCTTCTCACGATTTGCAGTTTTGAATGCTTCGATATCTTTCATGTTTTCTTGCTCTTCGACCACGCCTTTTTCTAGCATCACGCGATCACGAATCACATCCTGAATGTTCTTTTTCTCTACTTCAACTACCTTCTCTTTTTCTATTTGTGCTAAGGTTACAATTCGCTCACGCTCTGTTGCCTCTAGCATTCTATCTTTTTCTACTCTTTCTGTTTCTACAGCATTAGTACGTTGCTTGTTTTTCTCAGCAACAATAATTTGACGTTGCATATTTTCTTCAGCAACTTTTACTTTCTCTTCGGTAGCAATACGTGCTGTTTCAGATTTAAGTCTTTCTTCTTCTCCTACTTTTAATATTTCAGCTTCTTCACGCGCTTTGATATTAGCAATTTCTCTTCTTTGCTGTTCTTCTTTTTCTGCCAATTGCTTATCAAGTTCTAAAATAGCTTCTCGTGCTTCTACGTCTTGCTTACGAATAACTTTTTCCTCATCGCGCTTGATCAGATTAGATTTTACATTCTGTGCAGCAGTTAACTCAGTGATTTTCTTAATACCTTCAGCATCCAGAATATTATCTGGTTTCATAACGCTTAGTGAAGTTTGTTCTAAGTCATCGATTGCGCAATCATCTAACACGTATCCATTTAGATCTGTACCAATGATATTTACAATTTCATCTCTAAATTCTCTACGCGCTTCATATAACTCTACAAATTCAAACTTTTTTCCTACTGTTTTTAACGCTTCAGAGAACTTAGCATCGAATAAACTTCTCAGTGTGTCAATTTCTGAAGCTCTGGCACATCCGATAGTTTGAGCCACGTTAATAATGTCTTCGACAGATTTGTTTACTCTTACGAAAAATGCAACTTTAATATCTGCACGGATATTATCTTTACAGATTAACCCATTAGTTCCTGTTCTTTCTATTTCTATTTTTTTGATAGAAATATCCATGATTTCGACCTTATGTAATACGGGAATTACATACAGACCTTTATCAAATGCAACTGCCGTTCCTCCAAAACCTGTTCTTACAAGAGATTCTCCTTGAGGTATCTTTTTGTAAAAAATTGCAATTATTATAAAGTATAGTATAATGAGAAGTACTATCGATACCACGACTACAATAGCTATTGATCCTATATTGCCCATAGATGTTAAGTTATTTAGTTAATATTATTTGATTGTTTTGTTTATATAATTAATTGTTTAAGTTTCATTTTCTACTATGTCATAAATGGCGCAGTCATCTATACTATACCCGTTATGATCTGTACCAAGATGGTGGACGATTTCATCTCTAAATACATCTCGGTTTTCTAATATCTCTTCTTTATTAAAACGATAAGCTATTGTCTTTAGAGTTTCTTCAAATTTTACTCTAAATAGATTGCTTATTTCATCGTTATTAAATGTTCTTTCGCAACCAAAAGTTTGAGCCACCCGAATCATATCTTCAACACTTCTATTTATTCGAACAAAAAAAGCAGCTTTTAGTTCTATTTGCTTATTGTTTTTGCAAATCAACGCTTCCGATTTGATTCGGTGTATGTCAACTTTTTTTATAGTTAAATCAATTTTGTCTAATTTATGAACAAAGGGGATTGTTAATATTCCTCTATCAAAAACAACCTTAGTTCCTCCAAATCCACTTCTTATCAATGCTTGTCCTTGAGTTACTTTTTTATAAAATATTAAAAGTAATATGACCAAGGTCGAAATACCAATTATTACTATTGCAGCAGTTGTTAAAATATTAGTCATTTATATTTTCAATATGTTGAAGGCTGGACAATGTATAATGGTTTATTCTTTACTTGATTTATGATTTCCACCTTTGTATTTGCAGCTATCTCAATTCCATCTTTAGATTTTACCATAACCTTTATAGGGTCTGATTGAATTTTAATTTCTAATGTTGATATTTTTTCACCAAAAAGAGGACTTTGTAAAATCCCTTCTCGACCAAGTAATTCTAGTTTACTCTCACCTTTGTTATTAAAATTTGTAAAAAATCGTTTAAAAGGTGTAGTGATAATTTTTGTAATAATTAAAGCAGGTAAAATACTTCCAAAGAAAAAGACAAATCCAAAATCATTATTATAACTGTGTGTGACTGATGTTCCTGTCATTGTTAATGCCCACCAGAATAGTACAAAAAATGTGAAAGTGAACATAAAAGGAAGTCCTACAAAATTGAAATAAATCAGAAATATTTGAAAGAAATTCAACTTGCCACGGCGTCGTATAACATCTTCTTTTTTTACTTCCGTATTGGAGATATCCTGGACATCTAGGTTTGCTCTGGCATCAAATTCTGCTTCCGCATCTACATCCATATCCACGTCTACATCTGCATCTACATCGATATCTATATCTGCATCGAATAAGTCTAAGTCTAATCCAGAAAGTGTAGTTAATAGCCAATATAGAATAAGCAAACCAAATAAAATCGTTAAAGGTAAATTAACGTTAGATATGGCTATGTCGAATAATTCTTTCAATGTTTTAGTTGTTTAGTAAGTTAATTGTTATCTCATTAATTATCCCTCTTTTCAAAATCTTCAGTTTGATAGATTTTTATTCTTCGTATTGCTAGATAAATCAGAGCAACGAGGATACTTGTCCAAAAAATACCTATAAATAATGCTCCCATCTTCTTATTATTTAAGTTTTACTGCGGTTCCATAGGCAAGGATTTCTGAAGCTCCTTGCATAACCATAGCGGTAGTCAATCTTACATTAATAACCGCATCTGCTCCTAATCGTTGCGCATCCTGATGCATTCTTTGTAAAGCTTGTTCTCTGGACTGCGCCTGCAGTTTGGTGTATTCTTCTATTTCTCCTCCTACAATATTTTTTAGCCCTGCAAAAACATCTCTACCAATATTTCTGGCTCTCACTGTACTTCCTCTTGCAATTCCTAAAATTTCAATAACTTCCTTATTAGGTATCTTTTCTGTCGTAGATGTTACCATGATTTATTAGTTTTTTTGTTATTATTTTTTGAGTAGATCAAAAGCATCTGATAATCAATTACTTGATTGGATTCGATAAGATCTTATAATAGTCTATTGTTTCTTTGTTTTTTGTAGGAAACATAGAAAATGTCATTAACCTGTCTTTGACCTTCAAAAAAAATAGTCAATACTTTATTTTTAAGTTACCAGTTAAGGTTGCAAGTTAGTGCCTTAAAGCTTTAAAATGTTACCCCTTTTCTGGGGTTTTTTGAATTACGAGTCTTTCATTCCAAGCTGTTCTTTTAGCTTAGCTAAATCGTCTTCTGCATTCGTTCGCGTTACATCAACAGCTTTGTCTAATTCTTCGTCTATAGATTTAGAAGCGTTTGCAATATCACCATAAGCTTCTGCTAAAGCTTCTTCCTGATTTACTTTGTCCTTCATTCTTTCCAACATAGAAACAGTACTAGAACTATCTATTTCTGCCATTTGCTTATTCACATTTTTGGTAGCAGCCGAAACTTTTACTCTTGCTTTTAAAGTTTTTAGCTCGTTTTCCCACTTGCTAATGTTTTGTTTGATTTCGTCAACATTTTTTTCTAACTGAGATACGGATTTATCAAACTTTTCTGTTTCACCTTTACCACGAGTAACATGCTGTAGTGATTCTTCCTTTTTAATTAAAGCTTCTTTAGCTAATCTATCAGCCTCTGCAGTATCTAGATCTCCGCTTTGTGCTTTTTTTAGTATTAGCATAGCTTTTTGTTGGTAATCTTCTGCTTTAGCAGCAAATTCTTCTGTATCATTTTTAGATCGAATTGCTAAAGCTTTTACCTGTGCTAAAGCTTCCAGGCTTTTTTCTAGATCAACTTTCATATCTCTAATTCCCTGCTCTGTCATCTTAATAGGATCTTCCATTTTATCGATCGCAGAATGTGCTTCAGCTTCACCTATTTTAAATAGTCTTTTGAAAAAGTTCATAATTTAATATTTTGAAAAATTTATAATTTGTTCTGAGTATTCACTTAATAATAATCCTAGTGAGTTTAATGTTCCTTCTAATTCATTAAGATCTAAGTTTTCTATTTGTAATGTATCTCTGAAGATTACCTTTTCACCAGTTTCATCTAGGACAAATGCTCCATGAACAATATCTCTATTCTTTTGAAGTAAGCTACGATACACTAGTTCATTCTTATTTTTTATATTAAAAATGTGTTGTTCAATGATCAAAATAGGTGGTGCAACACCTAGGATCAAGTTTTTAATCCCTTCATTTTCTTTACTAATCATTATAATTCCATCGCCGTTATTTTCGTGGATGATGTTGAAATTAAGGGTTAGTAAATATTCTTTCACCAGTTGGAAGTGATCTTGCATATGATGGTTGTTTTGATTGATAATTAGTAATTTATTCGCTGTTTGTGACTTAGTATCAATATTACAAAAAGTAAGATAATTTTTCTACTATATCGACGGCTAAATTGGCAATGTATTGTACTACGGATATCATGGGTATGTTGTTGTTTTATGATTAATGAATTTAGTTATGGTGCTAAAATTTTTAGTATACACTATGATTTTGCCCAAAATCATTATACTTTTAAAAAGTATTTCTACTAAAATTAGCATTTATTAAATATATTAGCTAATATTGTTAGTGTAAAAGTACAATAATTTTTTATAATTGCAAATAAAATTAGCAAAAATGTCATTTTTTGGAAAAAATATTAAAAAAATTAGAAGTGTAAAGAGTTTAAGTCAACAAGCTTTTGCAGAGCTATTTGACTTAAAAAGAGGGACTTTAGGTGCGTATGAGGAAGGTAGGAGTGAGCCTAAAATAGATACGATAATAAAAATAGCTAATTATTTTAGCATAGCTATAGATAAGCTGCTAACGGATGAACTGACGGTAAATGAACTTTTAAAGTTTAAAGGAGATCTCACTACCTATGCAGAGGATATAAAGAGAGAACAATTTGCTGTGATACCTTGTATAACAGAAAGTACAGCTGGAGAATATATCTCATTATATACTAAAGACAACTTTATAAAAGAGTTACCTACAATTCAATTACCAGTAAATCCTGCTAAAAAGTTTAGAGGCTATACGGTATTGAATTTAGAAATGACAAATCATGATCAAGGTTTTTATCCAAAGGATATCGTTATAGGAGAAGAAGTCCCTTCTAATGTCATTAAGAAATTGAATAATGGGACCTTGGTAGTAGCGTTAACAGATACTAAATTAATCTTTAGAAGATTGTATATAACAAACAACAATGTTGTTTTAAGAGCAGATCATAAAAATATAGAAGACGAAGAATATCCAATTTCTGAAATTAAAGAAATGTGGCGAGTACGTTATGTGTTTTGTAAACGTATTCCTGAGTTTGCGGATGGAATGGAAGATAAATTACAAATGATAGAACAAGAGCTATTAAGAATGAAAGAAAAATTGAGATAAAACTTATCATCAAAAGCAGCGTAATTTTAAAAAGAGGTGCAACGGCTCCTCTTTTTTTGTAGTAAGTATATCATTAAAAGATGCGTATTCATCTGTTTTTCATTGTAAATTATAAAATTCTCCTAATTAGCGTGTTGCTCAATATTTTTTTGATATCTTCCATTGGTTAATAAAGACATTAGCGTAAATTCCAATATAAATATTGCAACTCCATTTTGATGAATACAATTTTTGATGCGATCCGTTCTCAGAATTTAGAAGCGGTAGATAGCTTTCTAAAAAAGGATCCAAGTTTAGTACATACAAAAGATCAAAGAGGATCTACACCTCTCTTACTTTCTACTTATTATGGTTTTTTGGATATAGCCAAATTGATTATAAGTCGAGGAGCGGATATTAATCAACAGGATGCTTCTGGGAATACCGCTTTGATGGGAGTTTGTTTTAAAGGGCATTATGAAATTGCAGAACTATTAATTTCTAATGGTGCAGATGTGGATATTAAAAGTTATAATGATGCCACGGCATTAATTTTTGCAGCTACTTTTGGTCAAAAAGAAATAATTAGATTATTGATTTCTAAAGGAGCAGATGTTACCATCAAAGATAATACCGGTCGAACAGCTGAAATGCATGCTCAAAGTCATGGAATTGATTTTGCTGAATTATTGAATGAAACAGAGTGAGTTTAGATTCTCATATAACAGATATAAAATCGGTTAATATACGTTCTATAAATATTAAAAGACGGTTATTAATGTCTCCTACTGCTGTAGGCACTCTTACGAAATATCTTCAAGATCATATTGGAACTGAAATATTGATTATTAATACCAACGTAGGTATGGAAATCTATTACTACGCTAAGAATGATCATAGTCATTTTATAAAAGAAACTGCTTTATTGCATACTATGAAGCTTGTGGATGCTTCGAAATTAAGATTTAAGAACTCTCTTAGTTCTGAAGAAGTTCGGAAAAATTTCACAGAGACTATAATTACTTTTGCACAATATCCACAACTATTCTTGGCGTATGCAAAGAAATTTATTCATTTAAGAAATAATAATTCTCAAAGCAGATACATCATGCCTGCTTTGAATAGTTTTTTTGAAGATGCAATGGCGTTTTTGGCTGAGACAGGTAAAGTGCCACACTATGATAAAATTCAAAGAGCAAAAAATAAATCCCAGAAGTTAGATGGAAATCAAAAAATAATTTGCGATCTAATTTCTGAGATTTTACTTAAGAAACATAGAAAAAACTAAATATCTATGTGTTAGAATTCTGCGTTTAAAGGAGTTCTAGGGTAAGGTATTACATCTCTAATATTACCCATTCCTGTTACGAATAATACTAGTCGTTCGAAACCTAATCCAAAACCACTGTGCGTACAAGTTCCAAAACGACGAGTATCTAAATACCACCATAATTCTTCTTCAGGGATGTTTAGAGCAGCCATTTTTTCTTTTAATACATCTAAGCGCTCTTCTCTCTGAGAACCTCCTACGATTTCACCAATTCCAGGGAATAAAATATCCATTGCTCTTACCGTTTTTCCATCCTCATTAAGTCTCATGTAAAAAGATTTAATGTCTGCTGGATAGTCAAATAAGATAACAGGACATTTAAAATGTTTTTCTACTAAGAAACGCTCATGTTCACTTTGTAAATCCGCTCCCCAATCATCGATAGGAAATTTAAATTTTTTCTTTTTATTAGGTTTAGAATTTTTAAGAATCTCAATTGCTTCCGTATAACTTACTCTTTTAAAGTTGTTCTCTAAGACAAACTTCAGCTTATCTCTAAGTAGCATCTCCGCTCTTTCGGCTTGAGGTTTTTGTTTGTCCTCCTGCACTAATCTGTTTTCTAAAAATTCTAGATCATCCTGGCAATTATCTAACACATATTGAATTACATATTTGATAAAATCTTCAGCCAAATCCATATTTCCATCTAGGTCACAAAAAGCAACTTCTGGTTCTACCATCCAAAACTCGGCAAGGTGACGAGAAGTATTAGAGTTTTCTGCTCTAAAAGTAGGTCCAAAGGTATATACCTGACCTAATCCCATAGCATAGGTTTCAGCTTCTAATTGTCCGGAAACGGTTAAGTTAGTTTCTCCTCCAAAAAAATCTTGTTTGTAATCTACATTTCCATTTTCGTCTTTTGGAATATTGTTGAAGTCTAAATTAGTCACCTTGAATGCTTCTCCGGCTCCTTCAGCATCACTTTTAGTTATTACTGGCGTGTGTACATAGTAAAAGTCATTTTTTTGAAAGTATTCATGAATGGCAAAAGATAATTTAGATCTCATACGCATAATTGCTCCAAACGTATTAGTTCGAACGCGTAAGTGAGCTTGTTCTCTTAATTTTTCCAAAGTATGACGCTTTGGAGACAAAATGGTAAGTTTCAATTCTTCTGGATCTGCTTCACCTTCAATAACAATATTCGAAACTTTTATTTCTACGCGTTGTCCTTTACCTTCACTTTCAGTAAGTGTTCCTTCTATAGAAAGTGCTGCACCAACATTAATTTTGGAAGTAATTTCACTATCGATCGTATTATCTTCAATTACACACTGAATGTTCTTAATAGTTGACCCATCGTTAATCGCAATAAATCGATCATTTCTAAAAGAACGAACCCATCCTTTTACAGATACAGGTTGCAATAGTTTGTCACTTGCTAGTACTTCTATTACTTTCGTATGTTTCATCTTTGTTTTTATTCTTTTTAATTGTTAGTTATAAATAACCATAATACATTTTAAGTTTATTCAAAATGATGTCATACATAAGGTTATTTATATCTATTTAGTTCATTTGTATGATAACAGGCTGATCGATTTCTGAATTTCTATTCTTCAATCAATATGGCACCTATTTTTGTTTGTACGTTATACCAAATAAATAGTATAAATTTTAAGTTAGCAAAGATAATTTTTTAATCTAATTAGGGCATTAGAATCTTACTCAAAAAATAAATGAATTATGTTCTTAAATGTTTTAATTCTTTTTTGAAAGGCAAATTGATGCTTTTTTCTTGTAGAACAAGATTTAGCGGTTTTTTCTAGAAGAATTTGATGTAAAAACCGTAAAAATAGAGGTTTTTGGGGAAAAAATCGCTTTTTTTGAAGTTTTTTTTATAATTGTATATAAAAATTCTTACACGATTATTTTTTGTAAATAATTGATAATGTGAATTTTGATTTTTACCAAATCTTTTAAGGACTACAAAAAAAAAGTTAAATATATATTTTTTTTATCGAAAGGGGGAAATTCCCCCCTAAAATGTGTTTCAAAATACAAAAAGGGAGCGTATCTTGCATATGCAATTATGACGATTGTGTTTACGTTAAGTTTAGTTCGATAGGTTTTGGGGTAATCTATCTTACACGGAGTCTCACTAGTTTACTAGTGAGGCTTCTTTTTTTAGTAGAATTATTTTGATAAAATTAATGCTTAATTTATCGATTCTTTTTCTTCTTCTGGAAGTTCCTCATCGCTAGCAATGATCTTTAAAGAAGGTTCTTTTAAAGTCTTTTTATTAGCAATGCTACGTTCTAAAGAAAGTAATAGAGATGGTAATAATAATAGATTGGCTAGCATCGCAAACAACAAGGTTGCAGATACAAGACCTCCTAAAGCTTTGGTTCCTCCAAAACTAGAAATCATGAATACAGAAAAACCAAAAAATAAGACGGTAGATGTATAAAACATACTAACTCCCGTTTCTCTTAAAGCAGCAAATACTGATTTTCTAATTCTCCAGTGGTTTGATTTAAGTTCTTGTCTATATTTTGCTAAAAAGTGGATGGTATCATCTACAGAAATACCAAAGGCAATACTAAATACTAAAATAGTAGAAGGTTTTATAGGTACTCCTAAAAATCCCATAAGTCCTGCTGTCATTAAAAGCGGTAATAAATTAGGAATTAATGAAATAATGATCATTTTAAAAGATCTAAACATCCATGCCATAAAAAGAGCTATCAATATAATAGCTAACCCTAAAGAAAATATAAGATTCCAGACTAGATACGTGGTTCCTTTTTGAAAGATCAGAGCCTTACCAGTAAATGAAATTTCATAACGATCTTTTGGAAACAGTTTCTCTAATTTTGGAGCAAGATTAGCTTCTATTCTTTCCATTTCTTCAGTTCCAACATCTTTCATAAATGTTGTGATTCTGGCGTACTGTCCAGTAGAGTCTACATAGCTGTTCATTGCTCCCGCTTCAGACTCAAAACTTTTGGCATATGGCAAAATAAAATTACGCTCCTGACTTGTAGGTAGTTGATAGTACTTAGGATTTCCATTGTAGTAGGTCTGTTTAGCATACTTTACTAAGTTTACAATAGAAATGGGTTTTGATAATTCTGGAGTTTCTTCCAATAATTCTTCTAACTGTTCCATTCTGCGCAGTGTAGGCAGTTTAAGAACTCCTTGCTTACGTTTGGTGTCGATTAAGATTTCTAAAGGCATGATGCCATCAAACTCGTCCTCGAAGAACTGAATATCTTGGAAAAAACCAGCAGATTTGGGCATATCCTCTAACAAACTTCCCGAAACTTTAATGGTATAAATCCCAATGATACTGGCAATAAGAATAATTAATGAAGTAGTGTATATGGTGATTCGTCTGTTTTTTACTGCATGCTCCATCCAGTTTACTAATCGCTCAACCCATCTCTTTCCTAGGTGTTTTAGGTGTCTTTCTTTTGGCTGAGGCATATAGCTATAAATAATAGTAATTACCAGTAAGCATAGGATAAAGAGTGCTACAATATTAATCGCAGCTACAATACCAAATTCTTTCAATAACTTACTCTCTGTTAAAGCGAAAGTAGCAAAACCTGCCGCTGTCGTCACATTGGTCATTAATGTGGCGTTACCTACTTTAGTAATAACCCTTTGTAGTGATTTAGCTTTATTACCGTGTTTTTTAATTTCCTGTTGGTATTTGTTTATTAAGAAAATACAATTTGGTATTCCAATAACAATCACCAAAGGAGGTATAATTGCGGTTAGTACTGTAATTTCGTATTCTAGTAATCCAAGTAATCCAAAAGCCCACATTACTCCAATAATCACGGCTGTCATTGATATAAATGTGGCTCTGAAAGACCTAAAAAAGAAGAAGAAAATCAAGGATGTAACTAATAAAGCTGCTAAAATAAAAATCTGAATCTCATCCATAATGTTTTGAGAATTCATAGTTCTTATATATGGCATTCCGGACACTTTTACATCCATTCCGTATTTTTCTTCAAAAGCTTCTATTCTAGGATTTAGAACATCTTCAATGAATTTTTTTCGAACAATTGTATTTACAATTTCTTTGTTTAGATAGATCGCACTTTGAATTGTCTTGGATTTGTTGCTGTAGATGAGTCCTTCGTAAAATGGTAACTTATTAAATAGTTCATGCTCATACTCAGAAACCTGTTTTTCCGTATAGATGCTATCTTTTATAAAAGGTATAAGTTCAAATCTAGGAGGGTTATTCTCTTTTTTAAGTGTTTTTAAATCGCTTACAGAAATTACAAGATCAATTTCGCTATACTTTTTAAACGAATCATTGAAGTCATTCCAGGCTTTTAGTTTGGTTGGTGTAAATAACGTACTATCGTTTATAGCCATTACAATAAGGTTGCCCTCATCACCAAATTTATCAAGAAATTCCTGATATTTTAAGTTAACTTCATGATCATCCGGAAGTAGATTCGCTTCTGTAAAGGAGAAACGCATATTTTTCCATTGGAAACCAAGAAAAACGGTGATACCAATAATCACGATAAATATTGCTGCTCTATTGCGGAGTATAATCCCAGCTAATGTATTCCAAAACCCGAAAGTTAGTAACTTTGCCATTCTCAATTTTCCTTGTGCAAATGTAAGGATTTGAGAACTTAATCTTTAAGAATTTTGAAAAGAAAAACGAATAAATAAAAGGGGATTATAGCTTTAGGTAAAATGTAAATTTAAAAGCAATATTGTCTTCAAATTTAGGTAGGTGATATGCACCATATCTATACGCAAAACTAAGCCCAAAACCAGCAAAAAGTTTGTTGATTTCGAAACCAGATTCTTGATAACCTCTCTGCAATGAATTAAAATCAACTCCTTGATGATTGTCTCTATTACTTACATCTCCAATAGCATATCTTGTTATAAGAACCATTTCGGGCTTAAACCAACTGGCTAACTTAAATGGTCTTAATCGATGTCTTATTTGTAATGTAGCTAAACGATCACTAAAAAATTCACTAAAAAACATGGTTTCAAAACTTCTTCTGCCCGCTACTGAGAACCTTTGAAAAACAGTTTCTTTGGTAGGCGCGTTAGGATACGCATGATATAGATGTGTTAATGGAATATCACCACTTGCTATGTCAGCTTCTAGTAATAAGCTAGTGCTTGATTGATTAAGGCGGTTAATAATATATTCGGCTTTAATCCCAATCTTACTGTAATTGAAGTTGCTATCAAATATTCCTTTATAACCTTGAGTATACTGTGCAGTTATTTTAGGATATCCATCTTGTATTTCTTTAAAACCATTGGGGGTTTTTAGAAACTTGCTAAAAGGGCTCCATCTCAGTGCAATTGTAGATTCTGCAGTTTTATATTGAGAAAAAGTTTCGCCGTTGTTTATGAATGTATAGCCTCCAGTTTGATCAATATTGCTCACCGAAAACTGTGCTTCAGATAATAATTTAGGTAAAATTCTATGTTGTAAGCTAGAACTCCAAGTTCGGTGTTTATAATAGAAGTCTATATTTACTAAACGTGGTTCGAAAAGGGAGTATACTCTTCTGTCGGTTAAATAGAAAAAGCTTCCTACTTCTCTTAAATCGTCTGTATAATTTACATTTAGCCAGGATCCTGAATCTTTGTTTAATAAAACTCCTCCTCCAATACCAAATTTAAATTTGGCATCCCTAAAACCATAAACTAAGTATCCTTCTGCACGAAAACGTTTTGAAAACTTCTCATTGGTTAAACCTCCTAATCCCAAACGCAACCCTTCGAAATTGTTGTATTTAATAGGGTAGGTAAGATCAAAATCGAAAAAACCAACAGGGTAATATCCTATATTAAAACTCTGAATAACATCGATTCTTCGTTCAATATTTTGTGCTTGTACAATACTGTCTACGACTGTAAAGGATTTTAGATCTTTTTCGGTTATAGCGCTGGTACGGTATTCGTTCCAGTATTCTTCACTTCTATTAGTTGCATCCGGATCAATTTCAATAGCCGATTGCTGTGTTTTTATCTTGGTATCTGGTTTTGTGTTATAATCAAAAAAGTCTGTTTTGGATATTAAAAAATCATTATTTCCAGTAAAACTTTTCTTATCATTTCCTAGTCTTCCTACTGATATTTGCCCTCCGAATAAAGTGACCTTCTGTTTTCCAATTCCTGGTCGAATTGTTACTTCTTGGTCTAGGGGCAACCATAATTTCTCTTCTGAAGTATATTTGAAATTATGATTTACTAATACGTTCAGTTCTCCTCGCAATTCCGCAACTGCTTTTTGAATTGCTAAGGTTTCCATATCCAAATATAAAACGCCTTCCAGACTTGCTATTCTCTTTGATCTTCTGGGTTGGAATAAAATCACATATGCAGGTCTTTTTCCTTGCGTAGTGTCTAAAACCTTATAATAATAGTTTTTTAGTGCTCTGTTGGATAGTGGCCCAGCATATCGATTATTGAAAATGACATAGTTTTCTTTATACAAAGAATTAGATTGTATTTTAATTCCTAATACATTATAAACGGGTTTGTTGAAACCAGTCATTCTTGATGCTAGAACAGTTTCTTTTTCATCTCGCCCTTTATTGAATTGATGAAGGCTAACTTTTTCTGATAGGAAGGAGTGGGCATCGTTAAAAATTCTTTCCATATCAGCACCAGTAGTATCTGGAGTCTCAAATCTAGCTTGATTATCTTCTGTAATCTTAAACTTGTTATAGGTTTTGTAGCTATAGTTGGATAAAGCTTTATTGGGATTATTCCTATCCTTATTGGAGATAGCTTGTTTAATGATATTTGAGGCAATACTTCCTGGAATATCCAAATTTACAGTTTCGAGATCCTCTTGTTTTGGAGATAGTTGTATTTCTACCTTTACAACATCTTCAGATTTAATAGAAAACTTTTTAGTCTCATACCCCACATAGCTTATGGTAAGATTTACTGGATAGCTATCACATCGTATTACAAACTCTCCGGTAGAAGATGTTAATGCGTAAGCATTGTGATCTGTTTTAACAGTGGCAAAGGGTAAGGGGTTGTTGGTGCTTTGATCAATTACTTTTCCGGTAATGCTAATTTGTGATAGAACAACAAAATGAATAAAAAATAATAAACAGAAAAGTTTGTTTTGCATTATCCGCGAATCATAATAATTGAGTTATAAATGTGCAAAAGTGTTCTTTTGAAAAAAAACACTTTTGCATAAAATTGTAAGGAAATTATACCGTCATAATTTCTTTTTCTTTGACAGCTAACATTTCATCAATTTTCTTAATGAAATTATCCGTTAACTGTTGGATATCTGTTTCGGCATTTTTTGCCATATCTTCAGATAGTCCATCTTTTTCTAGTTTTTTGATTTCATTATTGGCGTTCTTTCTATCATTTCTAACACCAACTTTAGAATCTTCTGCTTCCGCTTTAGCTTGTTTTACAAGGTCTCTACGGCGCTCTTCTGTTAACGGAGGTACGCTTATAATTACACTTTCTCCATTATTCATAGGATTGAACCCAAGGTTAGCTACCATAATCGCTTTTTCAATTTCTTGAATAAGAGATTTTTCAAATGGTTGTATGGTAATAGTTCTCGCGTCGGGTGTATTTACGTTCCCTACCTGGTTTAAAGGTGTAGGACTTCCGTAATATTCTACCATAACACCACTCAGCATAGCTGGAGATGCTTTTCCTGCTCGTATTACAGTTAATTGTTTTTCTAAATGAGCGATAGCGCCCTGCATAGATTCTTTGGTTGAATCAAGAATAAAATCTACTTCTTCGTTCATTTGTGTATAATTCTTTTCTTTATTAATGTATGAATCAAAAAATGAGCCATTTTATGATTACTAAAGATTTACTTTGGTTCCAATAGATTCTCCAGAAACTACTTTAAGTAAATTTCCAGCTTTGTTCATATCGAAAACTATAATAGGTAATTCGTTTTCTTGGCTTAGAGTAAAGGCTGTTGTATCCATAACTTTAAGACCTTTGCTTAAAACATCATCAAATGTAATAAAATCAAATTTAGTGGCATCTGCATTTTTTTCTGGATCATCTGTGTAGATTCCATCTACTCTTGTTCCTTTTAGAATAACATCAGCGTTGATTTCAATAGCTCTTAATACCGCTGCAGAATCTGTAGTGAAATATGGATTTCCAGTTCCGCCACCAAAAATTACAACTCTTCCTTTTTCGAGATGTCTAAGAGCTCGCCTTTTTATAAAAGGTTCAGCAACTTCATTGACTTTTATGGCAGATTGTAATCTCGTAGGAATATCAGCGTCTTCCAATGCGCTCTGAAGGGCCAAACCGTTGATTACTGTAGCAAGCATCCCCATGTGATCAGCTTGGACTCTATCCATACCTTTGCTGGCTCCAGCAACACCTCTAAAAATATTACCACCACCTATTACTATAGCAACTTCAACACCTTTTTCTGTTATTTGTTTGATCTCATGAGCATATTCTGCTAATCTTTTTGGGTCAATACCGTATTGGCGTTCTCCCATAAGAGCTTCACCGGATAGTTTTAGTAATATTCTTTTGTATTTCATCATTTGTTTATAGTGTGCTGCAAATATAATGATATTCTTAATTAAGAAAATACTTTGATAGCTAAAGGTAATTCCTAATAAAACCAGAAAAAATGTTAAAAATAATGGTTTGATTTAAAAAAGGGTTCTTTTCCCCTAACACCTCTATTGATTGGTGTTTGATAATGTTTTAGGTTTGCCAAAGGGAAAACAAAATAGGGGGAGATGAGAGGCGTTTTTGAAATAATGATAAAACATTTTTAGAGTTTACAAATTCACTTCGGTGTGATTTGTAATCTAGACTAATTGGGGAGTTAGTCTTTTATGGGGTAGCATTTTGGAGGGGTCCAAAATGTTTAAAGGAGATGTTTTAGAAGTTATTAGAAAATGCTTCGAAAAATGACGAAAAAAACCGCTTCATTTTGAAGCGGTTTTTGATTTTATAAACTAAAGTAACATTTCCGTTACTTTGCTGATTTTTATAAAGAAATTCTCTCGAATCCTACTACAGAAACATCACCCAATGATCCAACGTATTCTCCAACAGTTTTCTTTTCATCTTTGATGAAATTCTGGTCAAGAAGACATTGCTCTTGATCTAAGGTTGTGTTATCAGAGATGAATCTTTCTAATTTACCTGGAAGAATTCTGTCCCAGATTTGTTCTGGTTTACCTTCAGCTTTTAATTCAGCTTTTAATCTTTCTTCAGCTTCAGCAATTACGGCATCAGTTAACTGAGATCTTGAGATAAACTGAGGAACATTTTTTAAGGTTTTTCCTAACCTTACAAGTTCTTCGTTTTCTTTTTCAATGGCTGCAATTCTAGCTTGCGTCTCAGAAGCTACATATTCTGGGTCAAAATCTTTATAAGATAAAGTTGTTGCTCCCATAGAGGCAACTTGCATAGAAATGTCTTTTGCTAGTGCTTCAGCTTCATCTATACTTGTAGATAAACCTGTAAGAGCACCGATTTTATTACCATGGATGTATGATCCAACGAAAGGAGCTTCTAATACTTTGAAATCTCCAATTTCAATTTTCTCACCGATAACTCCAGTTTGCTCAATAAGCTTCTCCTGAACAGTCATTCCGTTAAAATCTGCAGCTAATAATTCATCTTTAGTTGAGCTGTTTAATGCTAACTCAGCTAATTCTTTTGCTAAAGAAACGAAAGATTCATTTTTTCCTACGAAATCAGTTTCACAGTTAAGAGAAACGATTACACCTTTATTTTTAGCGTCATTAACTTTTGCGATAACTGCTCCTTCAGAAGATTCTCTGTCAGCTCTTTTATCTGCTATTTTTTGTCCTTTTTCTCTAAGGATTTTTATTGCTTTGTCAAAATCTCCATCAGCTTCAACAAGTGCTTTCTTGCAATCCATCATTCCGGCACCTGTAGCTTTACGTAATTTACTTACTTCTGCGGCTGTTATTTTTGCCATAACGTTTTAGTATTTAATGTGTTTGTGTAAAAAACAAGTCGTTTAGTTGTAATTACTACGAAAGTAAAGAACTAAACGACTCATTAATTTTATATTAAAGTTAAGTTTTGCAAGATTAACTTTAATATTTATAATTTTTAATGATTAAAAGCAATCAATGAATGTTTATTCTTCTTCTTGCTTAGCAGCTTCAGCAACCACGGGTGCTTCCTCAGCTTTTGGTGCAGCTTCTGCTGCCGGAGCTGGCGCTTTTTCAGCTGGAGCAGCTGCTTTTGGTGCTTCTTTAGAAGCTTTTCTTTCGTTTAATCCTTCGATAATCGCATCACTTACATAAGTCATAACCTTATCAATTGATTTAGAAGCATCATCATTTGCAGGGATTACATACTGAACCTGACGCGGGTCAGAGTTTGTATCTACCATTGCAAAAATAGGAATGTTTAATTTTTGTGCTTCTTTTACTGCGATGTGCTCACGAGTGATGTCTACTACGAACAATGCTCCAGGTAGACGAGTCATATCAGAAATAGAACCTAAATTCTTTTCTAATTTAGCTCTTAAACGATCTACTTGTAAACGCTCTTTTTTAGATAAAGTGTTAAAAGTACCATCTTTCTTCATTCTATCGATAGCAGCCATCTTCTTAACTGCTTTACGAATAGTAACAAAGTTAGTTAGCATTCCACCAGGCCATCTTTCAGTAATGTAAGGTTGATTAGCTTTAGATGCTTTTTCAGCAACGATTTCTTTTGCTTGTTTTTTGGTAGCTACAAAAAGAATTTTTCTACCAGAAGCTGCGATTTTCTTTAAAGCTTCACTAGCTTCGTCAATCTTAGCAGCAGTTTTGTATAGGTTGATGATGTGGATTCCGTTACGCTCCATATAAATATATGGTGCCATGTTTGGATCCCATCTTCTTGTCAGGTGACCGAAATGTACACCTGCATCAAGTAAGTCTTTTACTTCGATATTGTTTGCCATTTTTGTAATAGTTTACGTTCTGTTGAATTAGCAATATTCAAGTGGCTATCGTTCTTCTGATAAGGCCTTGAACATTTAGATGCTAAACTAACTCCCATTTGTGGGATAACAACAAATACATTTTAATAAATTAACGTTTAGAGAACTGGAATTTCTTACGAGCTTTCTTCTGACCGAATTTCTTACGCTCTACCATTCTTGGATCTCTTGTCAATAAACCTTCTGGTTTAAGGATAGCTCTGTTTTCCTGATCTAGCTCACATACTGCTCTTGATATAGCAAGTCTAACAGCTTCAGCTTGTCCAGTAATACCACCACCGTATACATTTACATTTACATCGTACTTGTCCTCGTTACCAGTTAAGGTAAAAGGTTGGTTCACTTTGTATTGTAATGTAGCAGTAGGAAAATAAACGTTAAGATCTTTTTTGTTGATCGTAACTTTTCCTGAACCTTCTTTTAGGTAAATTCGAGCTACAGCCGTTTTTCTACGACCAATTTTGTGAATAACTTCCATTACTTAAATTCTTTTAAGTTAATAGTTTTAGGTTGCTGAGCTTCCTGATTGTGTTCTGCTCCAGCATATACCTTTAAATTACGGAATAAAGCTGCTCCTAATTTGTTTTTAGGTAACATTCCTTTTACCGCTTTTTCGATTAAACGCTCTGGGTTTTTGTCAAATAATTCCTGAGCAGTAAGACTTCTTTGCCCTCCAGGATATCCTGTGTGACGGATATAAGATTTATCAGTCCACTTTTTTCCTGTTAAGTTGATTTTTTCAGCGTTTGTAATGATAACATTATCACCGCAATCAACATGTGGGGTAAAGCTAGGTTTGTGCTTTCCTCTTAATAGTATTGCAACTACTGAAGATAGGCGTCCTAAAGTCTGTCCTTCAGCATCGATATGTATCCATTCCTTTGAAACGGTTGCCTTGTTGGCAGATGCTGTTTTGTAACTTAATGTGTCCACACTAACTAATTTTACTAATTAAACATTCCTTTCCTATATAAAATAGGGGTGCAAATGTACGATTATATATTTAGATAGCAAACAGGTAGTTGATATTATTTTGAAAGGATGATTGCTTGGTTTTCAGATAGATCAATTATTCTATTGTTTTTTCAAAGTTTTATTTCTCTGTAAGAAAGAAATCGATGTTAATATTTTATTAAATAATAAAATAAACTGTGACAAAAAATAATTATTTAAGTCCTTGTATAAACATCAATCAACAAAACCAATCAACATGAAGTGCACTATCCAAGTGTTAGTATTACTTCTTTTTGCTTTATCAGCGAATGCTCAAGATTCTACGAAAGTAAAAAAAAGAATATATACTACTAAACCTCTTCAGGGTTCTGAGGCACCAACCATAAATGGATTAATCGATGAGTCAAGTTGGGATCTAGTAGAATGGTCAGGAGATTTTATTGAAAATGAACCTGATGAAAACACACCTCCTAGTCAGCAAACAAAGTTTAAAATATTATATGACCAAAAATACCTTTATATAGCATATAGGTGTTATGATACAGAGCCAGATAAAATAGAAAAAAGGCTGTCTAGAAGAGACGGTTTTGCGGGAGATTGGGTAGAGATTAATTTAGATAGTTATCACGATAAAAGAACTGGTTTTTCATTTACTATTACTGCAGCAGGAGTAAAGGGAGATGAATTTATCTCTGATAATGGGAATAATTGGGATGGTAGTTGGAATCCGATTTGGTATACCGCTACGAATATTGACGAGGAAGGATGGACCGCTGAAGTAAAAATTCCATTAAGTCAATTAAAGTTCGGAAAAAGCAAAGAACAAATATGGGGGCTTCAGGTAAATCGTAGGTTTTTTAGAAAAGAAGAAAGATCCGTTTGGCAAAGAATACCACAAGATGCGCCTGGTTGGGTAAGTGAATTCGGAGAGTTGCATGGTCTAATTGATATAGAACCGCAAAAGCAGTTAGAGATACAACCTTTTGCAGTGACTCAGTATGATACCTTTCCAGCTGAAGATGGAAATCCGTTTAGAGATGGAGATGATTTTAAATTAAATGGTGGGTTAGATGCTAAAATTGGTATTACTAACGACCTAACTATGGATTTAACAGTAAATCCTGATTTTGGTCAAGTTGAAGCCGATCCTGCTGCGATAGCCTTAGATGGGTTCCAGATATTTTTTAGAGAACAACGGCCATTTTTTGTAGAGAATAAGAATATTTTTGATTATCAATTTGCAAATGGTTTTGATAATGTCTTTTACTCTAGGAGGATAGGTAGAAGCCCTCAAGGTTCTATTGGGTCGAGTCCTGTAAACACAGAATTCGTAGATAGACCTAATAATACTACAATTTTAGGAGCAGCAAAATTTAGTGGAAAAACGAAAGACGGATGGTCGATAGGTATATTAGAAAGTGTAACACAACGTGAAATTGCTAAAATAGAGGACGCTGATGGTAATAGGAGGGAAACAATTGTAGAGCCACTTACTAATTATTTTGTAGGTCGAGCTCAGAAAGATTTTAATGATCGGAATACGTATATCGGCGGAATTTTTACCGCTACAAATCGTAATCTTGGTGATATTTTAAATATTGATTATGATAATCTGGATACAGATGAAACTTCTGAATTAACTGGATTGCGAGAAAATAACCTGAACTTTTTAAGAAAGGCTGCGTACTCTGGAGGTTTAGATTTTAGACATAATTGGAAAGATAGAAAGTATTTTATAGAAGGAAATTTTGTAACGAGTCATGTAGAAGGATCTAAAGAGGCTATTGAAGCAACACAAAACGAACTCACACATCTTTTTCAACGAGTAGATGCGGATCATGTAGAGGTAGATCCAAATAGAACATCTTTAACAGGAACAGGAGGGAAATTAATTGGAGGAAAATCTGGCGGTGGAAATTGGCGATACACCGCCGGAGTTTTCTGGAGGTCACCTGAGTTAGAGTTAAATGATATTGGTTTTTTAAGACAGGCCGACGATATTAGGCAATTTGCCAATGTGCGCTATTTGTTTCTAAAACCTACAAAATTTTATAGAAGAGCTAATGTGAGTTTTGAACAAACTTCAGCTTTTGATTTTGAAGGAAATTTTAATAGGATTCAGTATGAATTTAATGGATTTATTAATTATAAAAATAATTGGTGGACAGAAGTAGGGGCAGCTCATAAGCCAAGAATTTTTACCAATACTATATTAAGAGGAGGTCCGAGATGGCGTTTTTCTGAAGAGAATTTTGCGTTTTTGTTCTTTGGTTCGGATAGTAGAAAGAAATTTAATTTTACCATGGGGTACGTTAACTCTGGAGCGAGACAAAATAACTTTACTTTTCATCGATATGTTTTAAGAATGCGATATCAACCTTTTAATGCTTTAAGCGTTTCTCTGAATCCAGAATTTGAGAGGAATCCTAATAAGACGCAGTATGTAACTGAGGTTGACTTTAATGGAACACCGAGATATATTACCGCTAGAATTGATCAGCAAACATTAAGTGCTAGTATACGTCTTAATTATAATATAAATCCGAACCTCACAATTCAGTATTACGGACAGCCTTTTATTTCCAGAGGGACTTATACAGATTTTAACTATGTAAATAATCCGATTGCTTCTGATTTGAACGAACGAGTAACGCTGTATGATAATAATCAAATTTCGTTAGCAGATGGAACGTATTCGGTTGATGAAGACGGAGGAGGGGTAGATTATTCATTTGGAGATCCTGATTTTGCCTTTGTTCAGTTCAGATCTAATTTGGTACTGCGTTGGGAGTATATTCCGGGATCTGAAATTTTTCTGGTTTGGTCACAAGGGATTACAGGTTCAGGGAATCCGGGAGATCATTTATTTAGAAGTTTAGATAATCAAATTTTTGGACAGCAACCAGAGAATACTTTTTTGATCAAAGCTACTTACCGGTTTGTTTTATAAAAATTTAAAAAAGGTTTCAAGAAAGTTTTTATATCGAAGTTTTTTACCTGTATTATTGCAATAATTAAGATTGTTGCTTTATGAAATGTTTTTTTAAAATTGCGATTGCTCTTTTTGCTATTGGTTGTACGGCCCAAAAAGAACAAAAAGAAGAGTTTCAGATTGAGTCAAAGCCGGTAGTAGAAAAGACGGATTCTTTGTCCTTTTTTCTAGAACATTACGAAAAGTTTTTTGCGACAAATTTTAATATTTCCGAATGTCCTGGTGCAGCGGTTGTAATCGTAAAGGATTCAACAGTTATATATCAAAAAGGTTTTGGGGTTAAAGAGATTCATACTACTGACTCTGTGGATGTTCATACGGTTTTTAGAATCGCAAGTTTATCTAAAGGAGTAACATCTGTTTTAGCGGGTAATTTAGCAGATCGAAACGAACTGCAGTGGAATCAAAACGTAAAGCAAACCGTTAAAAATTTTAGTTTAAAAGATAAAGCTCAGGCAGAAAGGCTTACCGTTAATCATTTACTTTCTCATACTACAGGATTGTACAAATACACTAATTCTAAATTGATTCATAAAGGAATGTCTTTACAAAGTATTATAGCTAATTTTAGATATAATGGTGTTGTGGCTAAAGAAGGAACGACGTACGATTATCAAAATGCAGTTTTTTCTGTAATCGAAAAAGTAATGGAAAGTAATACTCAAAAATCATTTGATACATTACTGGAAGAACGATTGTTTGGACCTGCTGGGATGACTAATGCTTCTAGTAGTTACTTGGGGATTAAAAATAATGGTAATGTAGCTTTGCCTCATAAATGGAATCATTATTCTAAGAAATATTCTCTAACAAATCTTCATAAAAACTATTACAATGTAGCTGCGGCAGGTGGTATTAATGCATCTATATCGGATATGGGAGCGTATCTAAAAGTATTGTTGGGGTATCGCCCGGATATTATTTCTAAAGAAAGCTTATCTGAAATTTTTAATCCTATGATTTGTACGAGTGATAATGACACCTATGTGAATTTATGGGATGGAGTTACTGATTCATATTATGCTAAAGGTTGGCGAATTTTGGATTATCGAAATAGGAGAATCGTATACCATGGTGGAAATGTAAACCAATACAAAACGCAATTAATGATTGATCCAGAAAATGGAATTGGTGTCTGTGTTCTATTTAATGGTCCAAATCCGTTTAATGGGCCTGTGATACCTACATTTTTGAATTATTACGATTTTTTTGTCGATTTTTCTAGAGGATGAGCTAATATTTACACAATGTAATATCGAAAATTATTTCAAGTCATTTTGATATAAAAAATAAGCTCTGGATACCGCAGAGCTTATTTTTTTGTTATTTAATTTTAAACGTTATTGCTTTAAAATTCTGGAAACATAGGTCTTTGTGTTTGTTTGTAATTTTAAAATATAAGTTCCGCTTTGTAAATTAGAAAAATCTAATATTTGGTTATCTGTTAGATTTTTTTGTTCGAAAACTTTACTTCCTAACATTCCGTAAAGTGAAGCGGTAATGTGCTCTCCGTGAATCGCTCCTAAAGATAAAACAAGTTTATCTTTTGTAGGAACTGGATATGCTTTTATTCCTGCATTATCGAAATCTTCAGTTCCTAGAGTAACATTAACATTAAGTGTTATTTTGTTTCTAATTAATGTTAAATCAGGAACATTACTATTTGTAACGATACAGTCATAGACTCCAACATCAAGAGAACTTGAATTTGAAATTGTAAAAGAGCGTTCAGTGGCACCTTCAATCTCTATATCATTTTTACGCCACTGGTATAGATTATTAGTGCTTTGTGTAGTTTCTACAGATAGAGTAGTTTCTTCTCCTTGATTTAGTATAATAACTTCTTCAGTGTCAAGTTTTGATTGGGGAGAATATATAAAACTTGTAATGTTTGTGTTATAGTTTTGTATTATGCCTTCAATGTCTTCGAAAACTAAGCTATTGTGAGAGACATAAAACCTTGATATATTAGTTGAACTAACATCCATCAACGGTCCGGATATCATATTGCGTTGGAGATTAAGATTTTTTAGGTTTGTCAATGAAAAAAGAGAAGGAGGAATACTTCCAGATATTTTATTGCCTTGCAGATACAGTTCTTCAAGAACAGTTAACGAATTAAAAATATCAGGAATTATTCCAATAAGATTAATGTAAGAAGCGTCAAACACTCTAAGCTTTGTTAAGTTTTTTAGATTATCTGGTATTTCCCAGGAATCTAAGTTTGTTAAACCGTTAATACGCAAAAATTCAAGATTTGTTAATGACCAAATTTCATTCGGGAGAGATCCTGAAATATCATTTTGTCCAATGTCTAGCCAGTATAAATTAATTAAATTACCAATATCTTTAGGTATTGTACCATTAATATTATTTCGATTCAGAGAAAGGCTAATTAATAAATCTAAAGACCATAACGAATTTGGTATATTACCTTCTAATTCATTAAACGAAAGGTTTAGATTTGTTAAATTAACTAGATTTCCGAAGGTGCTTGGTATATTTCCTGTTAATTTATTTCTAGATAAGGATAGAGATTTTAGTTTCGTTAAGTTCCCTAGCTCATTGGGTATATCATTACCCAAATTGTTAGAGTCCATATGCAGTGTTTCAAGATTAATTAGATTTCCGATTTCTGAAGGGATACTCCCGCTTAATCCATTTGCGAATAATTCAAGGTTTATTAATTTAGATAAACTTCCTATCTCAGATGGTATTTCTCCAGTGAAATTATTTCCTCCTAATGCTAAAAATGTGATGTTTGATAAATTTCCAATTTCTGAGGGTATATTGCCATGAAATTCATTTCTACTTAGATTAAGACTTGTTAATTGAGATAAATTTCCTAAAGAAGCAGGTATTTCTCCAGTTAATTTATTTTGACTAAAAAAAAGATTTTTTAGATTTGATAAATTTCCTAAGGAAGAAGGTATTTCGCCAGACAAGCTATTTCCAAAAAAACTTAGAGATTCCAATTTTCCTAAATTTCCAATTTCAGAAGGAATAGGGCCTATTAAATTTTCTTCTGCGCCAATAAATAGATTTTTAAGTTCGGTTAAATCTTCTATTTCAGGAGGAATGGAACCATTCATTCCTTGACCAAATAATGATATTTTTGAAACCCTTCCATTCTCGTCAAAGGTTAATCCTTTCCATGTTCTGTAGTCCGTCGAAAGATCCCATGGCTCAGACCAGTTAGCTCCATCTGTTGCATTATATAATGCCAGAAGTGCTTCTTTATCAGGGATTGGTTCATTAACATCAATAATTTGAATATTATCTATGTAGACTTCAAAACCATCACTTAT
Organism: uncultured Aquimarina sp.; assembly: GCF_947492965.1. Lineage (GTDB taxonomy): Bacteria > Bacteroidota > Bacteroidia > Flavobacteriales > Flavobacteriaceae > Aquimarina. The sequence continues at coordinate 515,779 of NZ_CANLOZ010000001.1, forward strand.
AAATGAAGCTATACTTATTTCGAAGTACCATTCTTCTGTGATTGTTGGTGTAATTTCCTTACTAACGGTATTCCATTCAAAATTTTGGGGGATGGAGCTTGAAGAATTATTTGGATCGAAATCTGCAGCACCGTACTTATAACTAATAACTTGTTGACCAAATGTTGAACTTCCGGATTTTACTTTATAATCGAAACTTAGTCTGTACGTTTTTCCGCCTTCTAAAATATAGTTAGAAGCTATAATTTTTGGTCTAGTGGTGCCTTCCACAAAAAGGGCACTGCTTAAACCATTAGTTACTTCGTTTTGATTTTGGGAAATATTTCCTTCTTGAAGCGTCCAATCGTTTAATTGACCTGAGGTCCAGTTTTCAAAACTTCCATTTTGGATTAAGTTTGTTTGAGAATAGCTAAAAGTAGTGTATGCCAAACAGGCTACGAGTAATAGTTTTTTCATTTTAGGGCTTTTTTTGATGCGCAAATTTAATAAATTAATGTTCAGTATTTATAACGACCTTATTTTTAAATATTTGGTGTTACATAGTATAGTTACATAAAAAGGTGATTTGTTACCCCGCATTTCTAAATTACTATGATTTTTTTACTGCAACAATGGGTAATTAGGGTTTATTGAGTGGTGTTTAAAATAAATATGAGCTTCTTTTGTTATAAGAATAAGCAATGAATCTTTATTAATAATTAAAACTCAAAAACAATGAAAACCAATTTTTTTCTTTTTGCAATTTGCAGCGCACTAATTTTTACTTCTTGTAGTAATGATGATGATGGAGAAGTTTCTGATATGGTTTCTTTAGTAGGTACTTGGGAGCTTACTTCCGCGACTGGTGGATTACCGGTTGATTTAGATATGGATGGAAATGCATCCACAAACCTTTTGGAAGAACTTTCTTGTTTCGAAGATGTAATTACGGTTAATGAAGATGACACCTATAATCAGGATGTTACAGAGATTACTGTTGATGTAGAGCCAGGTATACCGCCAGTGGTGACAGCAAGTTGTACAGGTAATACGCTTATGGAAACTGGTTCGTGGAGTTTGGATGGGGATCAATTAACTTTTACTCCTACAGGAATGGATCCAACAACGGTAACAATTACGTTAACACAAACAACACTTTCTTTTACAGATACTTTGGATGATTTAGGAGAAATCGACTTAATCTTTACTAGACAGTAATACGTTGCGTATAAATAAAATAAAAAGAGCTTCTCGATAAGGAAGCTCTTTTTATTTTATTTGTATTCTCAAGTTACTTTTCTTGTTGGTCAGCTAGTAGATCTTTAGATTCTTTTTCTGCAAGAGCTTCTTGGTGTTCCTTTTCTGCTAATAGTTTTTTCTGATAGCGTCCTTGTACAATGTCTACAATAACCAATACTACAATTACAAAATAAAAGGTAGCTTTACTCATTTGGGTAACCTCATTGTTAAAAATGTATAAATGCGCAAGGTGACCTCCTTCAGATAGCAGCATAATTCCTACTATGAATAATATAAACAACCCAAGTACCTCATACATTCTGTTTTTTTGAAGGAAATTAGATACTTTATCAGCTAGTACAATCATTAGGACACCACCTAATATAATTGCTATTGACATTAAAATTAGTTGAGGAACATAATCCATATTACTGGTTAAGGCCATTGCACTAAGTATAGAATCAAATGAAAACACCAAATTCATGATGACAATCCATAAAATAACTTTATTAATAGAGCCTTTTTTGTCTTCCTTATCGGTTTCTTCATGTTCTTTTAATAACATCATATGCCAAATCTCCTTTATGGCGGTATATATAATGAATACACCTCCCGCAAGTACAATAAGGCTATGGACGTTAAGGTTGAATTCAAGAATACCATTATCATGGAGACTTAAAAAAGGTTCCTGAAAATATTGGATAAGCGACATCAAAACAAAAAGTAAAACTATTCTTAAGATAATGGCTAGGCCAACTCCCATTTTTCTAACAAAACTTTGTTTTTCTGGTGGTGCTTTTTTGGATTCTAAAGAAATGTATAATAGGTTATCAAACCCTAAGACTGCTTGTAGTAATACTAGCATTAAAAGGGTTACAAGGCTTTCTACGGTAAAAAGTTGTTCCATGAAAATGTTTTGATTGGTTTGTTGTTTTAATCTATTGGTATAAAATTATTAAAAGTAGTTACAATATTAATGCGCTTCGAGCCAATTAGTCCCTAAACCTAAATCTACATCTAACGGAACGGCTAGTTTATAAGCATTCTCCATTTCAGATTGAATCAGAGATTTGATTTCTTCTAATTCGGATTTAAATACATCAAAAACCAATTCATCATGTACCTGAAGTAGCATTTTGGTTTTATAATTGCTTTCTTTTAGCTTTTTATGAATATTAATCATTGCTATTTTAATAATATCAGCAGCACTTCCCTGTATAGGTGCATTAACTGCATTTCGTTCTGCGGCACCTCTCACTACTGCATTAGCCGAATTAATATCTTTTAAATAACGACGTCTTCCTAATACCGTTTGTACATATCCGTTTTCTCTAGCAAAATCTACTTGTTCACTCATGTAATTGCGCAGTTTCGGATATGTCTTATAGTAGGTGTCTATGAGTTCTTTTGCTTCGCTTCTGGAAAGGTTGGTTTGGTTGCTTAGACCAAAAGCCGAAACTCCATAGATAATACCAAAGTTTACTGTTTTTGCATTACTACGTTGTTCTCTAGTAACCTCAGAAATTGGAACATTAAAAACCTTAGCGGCAGTAGAAGCATGAATATCTTCTCCATTTTTAAACGCACTGATCATAGTCTCTTCTTCACTCAAAGCAGCTATAATTCTTAATTCTATTTGCGAATAATCCGCAGCCAACAAGGTATAATCCTCACTACGTGGAACAAATGCTTTTCGTACCTGTCTTCCGCGTTCGGTTCTGATCGGAATATTTTGAAGATTAGGGTTATTAGAGCTTAAACGCCCGGTAGCAGCGACGGTCTGCATATAGTCTGTATGAACTCTACCAGTATTTTCATTTACCTGATTCGGTAGTGCATCTACATAAGTGCTTTTTAGTTTAGATAAGCCTCTGTAATCTAATATGTTTTGGATAATTTTATGATCTTTTGCTAAATAAGAAAGCACATCTTCTGCAGTAGAATATTGACCCGTCTTCGTTTTTTTCGGTTTGTCTACTAGCTTCATTTTTTCAAAAAGAACAATTCCCAGTTGTTTGGGAGAAGCAATATTAAATTCTTCACCAGCTTCGGTATAGATGTCTGATTCTAAGGTTTTTATATCTTTATCTAACTCTTCAGATAACGATTGTAAAAACTCTTTGTCTAAATTAATACCTTCAATTTCCATATCTGCAAGTACTCGTAATAAAGGTACTTCGATATCTTCGAAAAGTGATAATATGTTTGCTGCGTTAAGTTCTGGAGTGAAATGCTCTTTTAGTTGATATGTAATGTCTGCATCTTCAACAGCGTACTCTGTTTGTTTCTCCTGTGGAACTTGTCTAAAGGATAATTGATTCTTTCCTTTTTTTCCAATTAACTCTGTGATCGACACTGGAGTATAGTTTAAGTATGTTTCGGAAAGAACATCCATATTATGTCTCATATCTGGATTGATTAGATAATGAGCTAACATAGTGTCAAAGAGTTTACCTTTTACTTCTAAGTTGTATTTAGCTAAAACTTTGATATCGTATTTTAAGTTTTGACCAATTTTTACAATATCTTCAGCTTCGAAGAAAGGTCTAAGAAGCTCGATTAATTCTTGTGCTTCATTTTTGTCTTCAGGAAACGGAATATAAAACCCTTTTCCAGCTTCCCAAGAAAAAGCAATACCAACTAATTCAGCAGTTAGAGGGTCTAAACCGGTAGTTTCTGTATCAAAACAAACGTTATTTTGTTTCAATAAATTTTGCAGAAATAATTTCATCGCCATGCCAGGTGCAACACTCTGGTAAAAATGCTCGGTATTAGATATGTTTTTTCTCGATGATAAAGAATCTGTAGAAGAAGATTCTTCATTGCCTCCAAATAATGAAAACTGACCAGCTCCTGCAGTACTAGTTGATTTCTTAGTCGCTGTTGCGGTTGTGTTCTCTTCTGATGGAAAAAAGATTTTGGTGAATTGATCTGTTAATCTTCTAAATTCTAACTCTCCAAATATTTCTTTTACCTTTTTCTCATCAGGCGTAGAAATCTCATAATCTTTTGCATCAAACGTAACATCACAATCTAAAATTATGGTGGCCAATTTTTTTGACAGAAGCCCTAATTCTTTATTAGCTTCTACCTTTTCTTTCATTTTCCCTTTTAACTGATCGATGTTTTCAAACAATCCTTCCATCGATCCATAGGCTGCAATAAACTTTTTTGCAGTTTTGTCTCCAACACCTGGTAAGCCAGGTATGTTATCTACGGCATCACCCATCATACCTAGATAATCAATAACTTGTTCTGGTCGTTCTACTTCAAATTTTTTCTGAACTTCAGGAATTCCCCATATTTCGATACCATTTCCCATGCGAGCAGGGCGATACATAAATATATTTTCGGAAACAAGTTGTGCATAATCTTTGTCAGGCGTAACCATATAGGTTTTATATCCTTCTTTTTCAGCCTGTTTTGCTATAGTTCCTATAAGATCATCTGCTTCTACTCCTGCTTTTTCTATAATAGGAATATGCATCGCTTTTAAAATTTCTTGGATAATTGGGACTGCAATTTTTATGGCTTCTGGAGTTTCATCTCTATTGGCTTTATATTCAGGAAATATTTCCAATCGGTCTTTACTCCCTGCTTTATCAAACGCAACCGCCAGGTGATCTGGTTTTTCTCTTTTGATGACATCAAAAAGGGAGTTTACAAAACCCATAATCGCAGAGGTATCTTGCCCTTTCGAATTAATTCTTGGGTTTTTGATTAAGGCGTAATATCCACGAAAAATTAGTGCATAGGCATCCAGTAGAAAAAGACGTTTTTGTGACATGTTTTGAATTCTATTTTTAAAAATGCAAGATAAAAATAAGATTAATGAAAATGGGTTTAAATCATATTAAATAAGAAATGCCGCCAATAAATGACGGCATTTCGCCCCAAAATAAAATTGATAACAATGTTATCAATTGCTATAAATACGATAGTAATTTTCTATAAATAAAGTAGATTTTTTTTGTACATCCCCATATTCTTCCTGTGAAACGAAGGTACGAATAAAAATTATACATATGAAAGAAAAATGTAAGATTTCTAACGTTAAGAATTAGGCATCATTGGTAAACCCGTTATTCTATTATGATTTAGTTCTAAACAGTTAATTTTTACTTAAATATAACTGAGTTTGTTAAAAGGTAAGATAGTTTTGTTTTTTGTAATTTATTTTGTGTATATGCGTTGGATAATACCCCTTATTTTTTTTGGTTTAATAGAGTTGTATGCTTATCAGGTGATTCGAACACTTTCTAAAAGCCAATGGATTCAAATTGTATACCTGTTGTTGTCATTATTGGTTATTGGGTATGTTATTTATGTCTTTGCCAATTATGATAGAAGCGTTGGGCCTAATAAATATTCTCTTAGAGCAAGTGGATTATTATTAGTAACATTAGTGCCAAAGCTGATTCTTGTATTGTTTATGTTTGGAGAGGATATTATTAGATTGTGTATAGCAGGTTATACCTATCTCACCAATACATTTTTTGACGGTAATGCTACCCAATACTTGCCAAGTAGAAGAAAATTTGTCAGTCAAATTGCGCTTGGTGTGGCTGCTATTCCTTTTGCTGGTTTAGTGCATGGAATTTTTAGAGGTAAATATAACTTTAAAGTTATAAGTCATGTACTTCATTTTGAAGATTTGCCAACAGCCTTTGATGGCTTTCGTCTAACACAGATTTCTGATATACATTCTGGAAGTTTTGATGAGGTTGAGAAAATAGAATATGCTGTAGATTTAATAAATGAACAACAAACCGATTTATTGGTTTTTACTGGGGATATTGTAAATACAATGGCAAGTGAAATGGATGATTGGATTGATACTTTCAAGAAGTTGAAGACTCCTGAGTATGGTAAGTATTCGGTTTTAGGAAATCATGATTATGGAGAATACGTTACTTGGGATTCTGAAGAAGATAAAAAGGCAAATTTTGAGGCTATTAAACGAATACATTCTAAGATCGATTTTAATCTATTGTTAAATGATAATGCTTTTTTAGAAAAGGATGGAGAGCGTATCGCTATTGTCGGTGTAGAAAACTGGGGTCATAATTTTAAGAAAGCTGGTGATCTAACGAAGGCATCAGATGGAGTAGCGAAAGAGGACTTCAAAATATTATTAAGTCATGATCCTTCTCATTGGGAATATGAGGTTAAAAAACATGAGGATCATTATCATCTTACGTTAAGTGGGCATACTCATGGATTTCAATTTGGTATCGAAATTCCTGGTTTTTTAAGATGGAGTCCAGTACAATATGTGTATAAGCAATGGGCTGGTATGTATAATGAAATGGGACGATATCTTAATGTAAATAGAGGTTTTGGTTTTCATGCTTTTCCTGGTAGAGTAGGAATTTGGCCAGAAATTACGGTGATAGAATTGAGAAAAGGAGCAAAATCCTCTTAATTCATAGAAAATGTTATATTTACAATTAGATATCTACTTTATGCGTTAATAGTAAAAAGTGAGATCATAAAATTTATAAAGCATGTCAAAGTTTGGTGATTTAATAGGTATTGAGGTTCCGGTTTTATTGGACTTTTATACAGAATGGAATGAACCATCGGTTTCCATGCACCCTGTTTTAAAAGACGTAGCTGCTGCTCTTGGTGATAAAGCTAAAGTAATCAAAATAGATGTTGACAAAAACGAAGAATTAGCAACAGCACTTAGAATAAAAGGTCTTCCTACGTTAATGATTTATAAAGCGGGTGAGATGGTTTGGAGGCAGAGTGGAGAGCAGGATGCGAATACACTCATTGGATTGATCAAGGAATATGTGTAAAAGAGGATCTTTCTCTCTTTTTATATTTTATCAAATACAAATCCTTGTTCGGTAAAATATTGCAATATTTTTGGTAAAGTTGCAATAAGGTTTTTCGAAGCTTTTACACTGTCGTGAAAAATTATAATGCTTCCATTTCTAGTGTTTTTAATTACGGTTTTTGTACATTCTTCAGGAGTTATGCTATGCATCCAGTCTTTTGCTAAAACATCCCATAATATAATTTCATAACCCAATCTTTTTAATTCTGATAGTTTTGACTTATTTAATTGTCCGTAGGGTGGTCTAAATAACTTATTTTTTAGGGAGATGTGTTTAGAAATCTCACTCTCGCAACATAATGTGTCATCAATATAATCAGAGAAACTGGTTTTTCTTGCTTTTACATGATGCATAGTATGATTTCCAATGCTGTGATCATCCTGAATTATTTTGTTAAAGATTTCAGGATGTTTTCTGATATTATCACCAATGCAAAAAAATGTAGCTTTTGCTTTAAATAACTTTAATTGCTCTAGCACAAATTCCGTTATTTCAGGAATAGGACCGTCGTCAAAAGTAAGGTATATTTTTTTTTCATTTTTGGCATAAAAATCCCAAACGTAATTAGGAAATAGTAGTTTGATACTATTAGGTGTTTTGCTAGGTATAATATCCAAAATTTGTCTAAAAAAAAGAGCCTTTTTTAAAAGGCTCTATATTGTTATGAATTAGGTGTTTCCTCTAGAGTATCTAATACTTTTTGACTATCCTGAAGTTCCTTCTGCATTTCTCTTTCTTCCGTTTCTAACAGATCTTGATTGTCATATTCCTCATCTTCTGAATACAGTTTAGTAAATAGGCGTAAATATCTGTTGAATTCCTCAGCTTTTTCTTCAATCATTTCTCTATCCTGATTAATCAGTAAAAGATCAACCACACTACGATATCGTTCTACATTACTTACGATTTCGCTTGCATATTGGTATTGGTTTTCTAAGGTAAGACTTCCAAAATAAGTTAGTTGCTCTTGGTATTTTTTGGCAATTTTGTTCCATAGTTCACGTGCTTTTTCTTTTTCTCCTACTTCATAATAGCCACTTACATACGGCTCTAATAATGTATAGTACTCGTAAAACTCAATAGGCATTTTTTCCATTCCTAAATCAAGAATTTCTTTTGCCTTATCATTTTTTCCTTCGTTAATTAAAGCTTCAACCAAACGAGCTAAGTTACTTCTATAGGTAATTGCATTCTTTCTGGTTTCAGGATCATGATAAATATCTGGATTCTCACTGTTACCCCAATCCCAACTGGTTACGTTTTTATACATAACATCGGTATCTATTCTGCCTAAATCGTAAGGATTTCTCTTATCTACAGGAGTTCTGATAGGAACTAATTTATAGGTTACACCATCTAATTGTAAGTAATCTTTCATCCATAAATAATCATCATCTCCAAAACTACCACCAGTAAAATAAATAGGTCTTTCCCAATTGTTATTGGCGATAATATCTAGCATCAATAGGCGATTCTTAAATAATAAATCTCCTTTAAGATGAATGTCTATATAAGGAACTATCAAATCAGCATCCTTTTGTGATACAATTCCGTTTCTAAGAACGGCTTCTTTATCCACTGGTATTCTAATGTGCTTTGTAGGGAAGGTGTTTACTTGTTTTCCATTTTGCAAATCTCCTTTGGTTCTTGGGTCGTCGGTTTCTATCCAGCGCATCCAGTTTTTAATAAGCATGGTGTCATTCGTAACTGGTTTGTAATAAATAGCATCATTATTGCCGAAACGATAAAAATCGTGAGTCAACTGTGAAGGAATTGGTTTGCCATCATAGGCAGCTCTTTTCATCTGATCTATGTACCAATCTGTAGCAAATAAACTTGTGTTTACAGTTCTTACATCTGTTCGATATTCTTCTATGTCTTGTGCATACCATAGCGCAAAAGTATCGTTATCACCGATAGTAAATAGAATGGCATCTTTTTGGCAAGATTGTAAGTACATTTTGGCCATTGCTTGAGCAGTATATCTATTAGATCGATCATGGTCATCCCAATTCTGCGCAGCAAGTAATACAGGTACGGCTAGTAAACATACAGTTGTTACAATTGGAGCTAGTAATTTTGGTTTTAGCGCATTTTTCAGAATATCGAACAAAGCGTAAACTCCAAAACCTATCCAAATGGCAAAGACATAAAAAGAACCTACTAAGGCATAGTCTCGTTCTCTTGGCTCAAAAGGTCTTTCGTTAAGATATACCTTTAGTGCTAAACCAGTAAAAAGGAAAAATACAAGTAAGATCCAGAAATTTTTCTTGTCCTTTTGCGCTTGGAAGATAAAGCCAATTAATCCTAACAATAATGGTAAGAAGTAGTAGGTGTTTCTGGCTTTGTTTTTAAGGGCATCGGTCGGTAAATTGTCTTGTGAACCTAAATGTAATTCGTCAATAAAATTGATACCACTTAACCAATTACCTTCAAGATTACCATATTTACCTTGATTATCATCTTGTCTTCCAACAAAATTCCACATAAAATATCTCCAATACATATATCCAACCTGGTATTCTAGCATATACATAATGTTAGAAGCAAAAGAAGGTTTTTCGACATTTAGATAGTCTCCAAAAGAACGTAAAAATTTGTTGTAATCATCATTATCAAGTTTACCTACTGCATATTCTCTTCTGAATTGAGTAACGGCTTCGAGTAATTCTGATTCATCCTGGTACTCAGGTTTTATAGTAAAACTAATTGGACCTGTAAAATCCATGTAGTTTGCTATGTGTTCCGTACTCCACATTCTAGGTAAAAACGCCTTATGATCATCATCAATATTTTGTCTGGCATTCTTCCAGTCATTAACAATGTCATATTTACCCGTTTTTAAATTCTTTTCATATTTAGGTTTATCATCCTCGTAAGGGTTATCCTCGTCTAGTCCAGCATAGATCTCTGTAAACTGAGGTCCATAGAATAAATGAGTTTCTGGATATTGTTCAAGATTATAATACGCTAATAACTCTCTCGCATTATTTGGGTTGTTTTCGTTGATAACAGTTCCTGCATTTGCTCTAATAGGTAACATAATCCAACAAGAGAAACCTATGAAAATGAACAAAACACATAGAACAGATGTGTTCACCAAAGGGAATTTCTTTTTGTTTGTATATTTTAGGATAAAGTAAAATGCAGTAGTAATAATGAGACCTAAAAATATAGTTCCCGAATTGAAAGGCATTCCAAAACTGTTCACAAAAGTTACCTCGAACCATCCAAATAATTTTAACGTTGATGGTAGAAGTAGTTTAAAAATGAAAAGTAATATGGCTACAACAAAAACATTTGCAATCACAAAGTTCTTTATGGTAACCTTGTAGTTTTTGAAATAATAAAGCAATCCAATCGCCGGTATGGAAAGTAATCCCATAAAGTGCACACCGAATGATAATCCAGTGATAAATGCAATGAGAATTAACCATCGGTTTCCTCTAGGTTTGTGCATGTCTCTTTCCCATAGTAATCCTAGATAAAACATAACGGATAAGATGCATGTGGCCATAGCATAAACTTCTGCTTCCACTGCATTAAACCAAAAGCTATCGGTAAAGGTAAATGCTAAAGATCCAACTAGTCCACTTCCTAATGTAGCAAATGCTTTTGCATCAGTGAAATTCTCATCGGTAATAATTAGTTTTTTTACTAAAATAGTTATGGACCAAAACATAAATAGAATCGCAAATGCACTTGCAAATGCAGAAGTCATATTTACTACAAATGCTATTTGTGTAGGGTCTGATGCGAATATAGAAGCAAAAGCGCCAATCATCTGAAATAAAGGAGCTCCTGGTGGGTGTCCAACTTGTAATTTAGATGAAGTGGCAATATATTCACCTGCATCCCAAAAACTAGCTGTTGGTTCTACGGTTAAATAATAAACAAGTAGGGATATGGCAAAAACTACCCATCCTAAAATTTTATTCCACTTTTGAAAGTTGAATGCATTCATAAGATAACTGTTATATAACGTGTGGCGAATTTAGTAATAAAAATACTTCTCTATTAGTTTTTTTAGCAAACGCTTAACAGAAGTTTATATTTTGATGATACTCAAGGTAAATTCAATTTATTTTCCGTTAAAAATTGTGGTAAGTGCAATTTTTTTAAAAAAATGTTTGTAGAGCCGAAAGAATGTTTTAAATTTGCACCCGCAATGACGCATTGGTCTATGGTGTAACTGGCAACACGTCTGGTTTTGGTCCAGAAGAGTCTAGGTTCGAGCCCTAGTAGACCAACTTAAAAAGGAATTGATTTTTATCAGTTCCTTTTTTGTTTTATAGGAAATAATAAATGTAGTTTGGTGAATATTTTGTTTTAAGATCTAATGATAAGAAGATAAAGAGAACTTATAGAATAGTAAAATCCGAATTCTGACAGGTATTCTTCAGAATTCGGATTTTTTTCAGATTTAGAACTCAGATAAATGAAGATTTAAAAAGTTTCTTCGCAAGTGTATATCTGAGGGCAATAAACATATTTTCTGCAGTATGCAGGACCTGTTACAGATCCGCTACAAGAACATCCGCAAAGAGATGGATCTTCTGAAGCGGCTCCTTTAATCGCTTTTTGTCCTTTCTTAGAAAGAACTTGTACACCTTCGATTGATAAAATTGAATTTTGCATAATAAATATTGTTTTTGTTAGATCCAAAACTATTATTTTAAGGAAGGTTTTATTTCACGGTTTTCAGGGGTGAGAGCGTTAAATTTATGTGAATTTCAAATTTTAAAAGTTAATACAGGTCTTTTGGCATGATTCACAACATCTTCTCCGAGACTTCCATTGATAAAATGAGATAGTCCTTTTCTTCCATGGGTGCTAATTCCAATTAATCCGGCATTAACTGATTTTGCAAAATTTAAGATTCCTTTTTCCACGTTGATATCGTTATAAATATTTAGACTGTAGTTGTCTATAGGAAGATCAGAGATCATCAGGTTCATTTTTTCTTCCGTTTCACTAGTGGTTTTAAAACTGTTTGCGGTATTAATCCAAACTAAATGAAGTTTAGCTTCTAATTGTTTAGCAAATTGATCCGCAGCAACCAAAGAAGGTTTGTCTTCATCGTCAAAATTTGTAGCGTATACAAAGTCTTTAACTTCAAAAATGTTACAGTCTTCTTTGATAACTAACACAGGTTTTTCAGATGTTCTAACTACTTTTTCAGCATTGGATCCAATGAATAACTCTTCGAAGCCTGAAGAGCCGTGAGACCCCATTACGATCATGTCAACATCATTCTTGTTGCAAGAATCCATGATGCCGTTTAATACATCTTCGAAGCTTACGGTTTCAATAACATCTAAGCCTTCTAAATAACTGCTTTCCAGGACTTCTTCGAATTTTTTATGAGTTTGCTTCATGAAAAAGACAGCTTCTGGTGCAGGAGCTGAGCTTCCAGAAGACATTAGGTCTACAAGATGTACTGGCATTTCGAGAATATGTAATAGGTATATTTTTGCATTGTTTTTTTTTTGCTAATTGCGCTGCTACCTTCAGTGCACTTTCTGCTTGTGAAGAAAAATCAGTGGGTACGAGAATGTTTTTTATCATTGTTAGTTAGGTGTTAATGTAAGTAGATATTGTTAAATGTGTTATGTTTTAGCTCTTTCCGTAATGAAAACATTTAACTGTGGTTTATGCTTTTGTAATTATATCATTTGGATAACGATTTCGGTAAAAGCTTAACAGTCAATTAAATTTACGAATAAATTCATTGTTGTGTGGGTTTTGAATCTAAGATATTATTATTATCTTTGCACCGTTGAAATTAAAAAACCAGGATGAGGGGACGAAAAGTCCCCTCTTTTTATCTACTTATGTCATTAAAAGATAAAGTTCAAAACTTATTAGAAGAAGCGCTTAGTGAAAGACCTTCTCTTTTTTTAATAAATCAAAAAATACATCCAGATAATAGTATCGAAATTATTATAGATGGTGATGATGGAGTGAAGGTGGAAGATTGTATCGCAATAAGCAGAGCTATAGAACATAATTTGGATAGAGAAGAAGAGGACTTTTCATTGCAAGTAATGTCTGCTGGAGTTTCTGAAGGTTTGGTAAATCAACGCCAATACAAAAAGAATATTGGAAGAAAACTGAAAGTAAAAACGGAAGATAATACTGTAGAAGGAGAGTTAACCTCGGTAACAGAAGATCATATAACATTGGTTTGGAAAACTAGAGAGCCAAAACCAGTAGGAAAAGGAAAAATAACGGTAACCAAAGAAGTTTCTTTTGCGTATTCAGAGATAAAGGAAGCTAAAGTTATGATAACATTTTAATTATAAATTGATATGGAAAATATCGCATTAATAGAATCATTTTCAGAATTTAAGGATGATAAGTTAATCGATCGTGTTACGCTAATGGCGATCTTGGAAGATGTGTTTAGAAATGCACTAAAAAAGAAATTTGGTAGTGATGATAATTTCGATATCATTATAAATCCCGATAAAGGGGATTTAGAGATTTGGAGAAATCGTGTGGTAGTTGCAGATGGAGAGGTAGAAGATGGAAACCAGGAGATTTCACTTTCGGAAGCACAAAAGATTGAGCCAGATTTTGAAATCGGTGAAGATGTATCTCAGGAAGTTAAGTTAATTGACTTAGGAAGAAGGTCTATTTTGGCATTACGTCAAAATCTGATTTCGAAGATTCATGAACACGATAATACTAATATCTACAAGCAGTTTAAAGAATTAGAAGGAGAGATATATACAGCAGAAGTTCATCATATCCGACACAGAGCTATTATTTTGTTAGATGATGAAGGAAATGAAATAATTTTACCTAAAGACAGACAAATACCTTCTGACTTTTTTAGAAAAGGAGAGAATGTAAGAGGAGTAATTGAATCTGTAGAATTAAAAGGTAACAAACCTGCAATTATAATGTCTAGAACTTCTCCTTTATTCCTTGAGAAGTTGTTTGAGTCAGAAATACCAGAGGTGTTTGATGGTCTTATAACGGTGAAGAAAGTTGTTAGGATTCCTGGTGAAAAAGCAAAAGTGGCTGTGGATTCTTATGATGATAGAATTGATCCGGTTGGAGCTTGTGTAGGTATGAAAGGTTCTCGTATCCATGGAATTGTTAGGGAATTGGGTAATGAAAACATTGATGTAATAAACTACACAAATAATTTACAGCTCTTTATTACAAGAGCATTAAGTCCAGCAAGAGTAACTTCCATTAAATTGGATGAAGAAGGTTCTAGAGCTGAGGTTATGTTAAAGCCAGAAGAGGTTTCTAAAGCAATTGGACGTGGTGGTCATAATATTAGGCTTGCTGGTCAATTAACTGGTTTTGAGATAGATGTGTTTAGGGAAGGTGTGGAAGAAGATGTAGAGTTGTCTGAATTCTCGGATGAAATTGATTCTTGGATTATAGAAGAGTTTGCTAAAATAGGATTAGATACAGCTAAGAGTATTTTAGAACAAGATATTAAAGATTTAGTAAAGCGAACAGACCTCGAAGAAGAGACTGTTGGTGAAGTTATTAGAATATTAAAATCAGAATTTGAAGATTAATAACTTCAATTAATTTATATTTGAGCATAAAATAAAGGGCATTTATGGCTGAAGCAAAAACAATGAGATTAAATAAGGTATTACGCGAATTCAATATCTCGCTTGATCGGGCTGTTGACTTTTTGAGTTCAAAAGGTCATGAGATAGACTCGCGTCCTACCACTAAGATTTCTTCGGAGATCTATCAGCTTTTGTTTGATGAGTTTCAAACAGACAAAAGTAAAAAGGTAGCTTCAAAAGAGGTTGGTGAGGAAAAAAGGAAAGAGAAGGAGGCACTTCGAGTACAGATCGAAACAGAGCAAGAAGAGCGACGTAAGCGTGCTGAGGCTCGCGAAGTTGTGAAAGCTAAAGCCCAATTAAGTGGACCTAAGCAAGTAGGTAAGATTGAATTGGATAAGAAGGAGAAAACTGCTGAACAGCCCGAAGAAAAAGCAGTAGTTGAGCCTCCAAAAGAAGAGAAGGTAGTAGAAAAACCTAAACAGCCTGAGGTTGTGTCAAATCGACCTGAGAAAAAAGGTATAAAGATTGCCAAGGTAGCTTCAATAGATTTAGAGCAAAAGAAAGCATCTAAACCTGTAAAGCAACAAAATCAGAAGAAAGAGACACCTGCAGCAAAGGATGCTGAAGTTCCAGTAGAACCAGTTAAGGTAGAAACACAGTATAAAAAATTAGATGGTCCTAATTTTACAGGGCAGAAAATTGATTTAACCAAGTTTCAAAAACCAGCAAAAAAGAAAGAAGATAAATCTGATAAATCTTCAGACGGAGATGCGAAAAAGCGCCGTAGAAGAATTAGTAAAGATGGTGGTGCAAAATCGGGAGGTCCTGGAAATAGACAAGGAGGAAACCGAGGTCCCGGTAATAGACAAGGTAATCGCGGTCCAGGTAATAGAAATAATAAAGGAAAGCGTCCTGCTATAGTAAAAGAAGAGCCAAGCGAAGAAGAAGTACAAAAGCAGGTAAGAGAGACTCTTGAAAAACTTCAAGGGAAATCTAAAAAATCTAAAGCGGCAAAATATCGTAGAGATAAGAGAGATCAACACCGTCAGAAAGCGGAGGATGATGTGGCGCAACAAGAACAGGAAAGTAAAGTTCTTAAAGTTACTGAATTTGTAACGGTTTCTGAGGTTGCTACAATGATGGATGTTCCTACGACGCAAGTAATATCTGCATGTATGTCGCTGGGTATTATGGTAACTATGAATCAGCGTCTGGATGCGGAGACCCTTTCTATAGTAGCAGATGAATTTGGATATGAGGTAGATTTTGTTACTTCTGATGTAGAAGATGCAATCGAAGAAATCATAGACGCTCCAGAAGATCTTGTTTTAAGAGCTCCTATAGTAACAGTAATGGGGCATGTAGATCATGGTAAAACATCATTACTGGATTATATCCGTGAAGAAAATGTAATCGCAGGTGAAAGTGGAGGGATTACACAGCACATTGGTGCTTATGGAGTTCAGTTAGAAAATGGGCAGAAAATTGCTTTCTTAGATACTCCTGGTCACGAAGCCTTTACAGCGATGCGTGCTCGTGGTGCTCAGGTTACGGATTTGGCAATTATAGTAATTGCTGCTGATGATGATGTGATGCCACAAACAAAAGAGGCGATCAGTCATGCTCAGGCTGCTGGTGTGCCAATTGTATTTGCTATCAATAAAGTGGATAGACCAGAAGCGAATCCTGATAAGATTAAAGAGCGATTAGCTTCCATGAATTTATTAGTAGAAGATTGGGGAGGAAAAATACAGTCTCATGATATTTCTGCTAAAACTGGTCAAGGAGTTAAGGAGCTTCTAGAGAAAGTTTTATTAGAAGCAGAAATATTAGAACTGAAGGCTAATCCAGATAGATTGGCGTCAGGAACCGTTGTTGAAGCATTCTTGGATAAAGGTAGAGGATATGTTTCTACAATTCTTGTTCAAACTGGAACACTACGTGTGGGAGATTATGTGTTAGCAGGAAAGAATAGTGGTAAGGTAAAAGCGATGCAGGATGAACGAGGTAAGAATGTGAAAGAAGCTGGACCTTCTACACCTGTTTCTATATTAGGATTAGATGGTGCACCTCAGGCGGGTGATAAATTTAGTGTTCTTGAAGATGAAAGAGAGGCTAAGGATATTGCAGCTAAAAGAGCACAGTTGCACAGAGAGCAGTCTGTTCGTACACAACGACATATTACATTAGATGAGATTGGACGTCGTATTGCTTTAGGTGATTTCAAAGAATTGAATATTATCCTTAAAGGAGATGTGGATGGTTCTGTAGAAGCACTGACAGACTCTTTCCAGAAATTGTCTACTGAAGAAATTCATGTAAATATTATTCATAAAGCGGTTGGTGCAATTACGGAAAGTGATGTATTGTTAGCTTCTGCTTCTGATGCGATTATTATTGGATTTAATGTGCGACCAGCAGGAAATGCTCGTCAGGTTGCAGATAAGGAAGAAATTGATATCAGAACATATTCTATTATTTATGATGCTATCAATGATCTTAAGGATGCGATGGAGGGAATGCTTTCTCCAGTAATGAAGGAAGAGATTACAGGTACTGCAGAAATAAGAGAAACATTTAAGATTTCTAAAGTTGGTACTATTGCAGGTTGTATGGTGCAGACTGGAAAGATTATTCGAAATGCAGGAATACGATTAATACGTGAAGGTGTTGTTGTGTATACTGGTGAATTAGCTTCATTGAAACGATTTAAAGATGATGTTAAAGAGGTTTCTAAAGGTTATGATTGTGGATTACAAATCAAGAATTATAACGATATTAAAATTGGAGATATCATAGAATCATTCCAAGAAGTTGCAGTAAAGAAAAAGTTATAGAACGTAATAATTATAAAAGTAAGAAGCCCGATCAAAATGATCGGGCTTCTTATTTGTTAAATCCTTATTGTGATTAATCTCTTCCTAATTTGAAAGGGAAAGCTGTTGGAAATTCTTTTTTAATTTCTTTTAGGGCTCTATCCATTTCTAATTTACTTCTGTAATTACCTATCCATACTTTGTGGTTAGGGGTTTCGTAAACTATCTCTGAACTCCATTGAGGAAAAGCAGTTTCTGCTTTATTTTGAACCTCATTTGCTTCATTGAGATCGCCTGTGAATAATTGCACTCGGTAATTTTCGCTTAAAACACCTTCTTTGTCCATTTTTGTTTTGATGTTCAGAAGTTGTTGTATTCTTGGGTCTTGATTTATGGTTACAGTAGGTTCTGCAGGAGGAGCTATTTCTACTGTGGTAAAAACAGTAGGATTGTCAGAATTTGTAGAATCCTGCGCATTCAAAAAGTTCATCCCAACAAAACAAAATCCTAATACGAAAATGCTGTTTTTTTTGTTTAAAATTCTCATTACAAATAGATTTGACACAAAGGTAAAGTTTAATAACTCAAAATCCTTTAAAAATATTATTTAGAATTATTATAAATTAGCACTTAACAGTTCGCTAACATTTCTAAAATCGACTTATTGTAGTACTTTTGCTGTCGAATTAAATGGACGTGGTTTTTGCATCGTTTTTTTAAGAATAATGAAAAAACCATACCAAAATTTAGACGATAATTCTACTTTATAATATGAAACAGGTGAAATACCGAAATTCAGCCTCAAAACTCCTACTTCTAGGAACTGTTTTTTTATTCTCTTTAATGAATCCAGTTTTTGCTCAGGAAGAAGCAGCAACAACTGAAGCGGCTACTGCTGAATCTGCCACTGGTGGAGATGTAGCAAAAGGAGAAGCGTTGTTTAAATCGCTTTGTGCTGCTTGTCACAAAAGATATAAGAAGATGACAGGTCCAGCACTTTTTGGAGTTGCTGATAAGTATGAGAGAGAATGGATTTATTCTTGGGTAAAAAATAGTGCAGCGATGATCGCATCTGGAGATGCAAGAGCGGTTGCTATTTATGAGGAGTACAAAAGAACTCCGATGAATGCATTTCCACAATTGACCAATACCGATATAGATAATATCTTGGCTTATGTAATGGTTCCTAAAGGCCCTTCAGGTCCTACAGGTGTAACTGGTACTACGCCGACGGTTGTTGATAACTCAGGAGCTTCTACTACTCTTATTTTAGGAGCGTTGGTATTAGTGTTCTTAATGTTGGTGGTTGTACTGTTCTTAGTGAATAAAACATTAAGAAGTTTCGCAGAAGCTAATGGTGTTGAGTTTGCTGAAGAAGAAGTAAGAACTCCAATTTGGAAAGCTTTTGTGCAGAATCAATTCTTAGTATTAGTGTCAGCGATATTTGTGTTGCTGGCAAGTGGTTACTTTGTATATGGTTATCTAATGCAGGTAGGTGTTGATCAAGGATATATGCCAATTCAGCCAATACACTATTCTCATAAGATTCATGCTGGTGACAACAAGATTGAGTGTAAGTACTGTCACTCTTCTGCTAGAGTTTCTAAACATTCGGGAATTCCTTCTCTGAATGTTTGTATGAACTGCCATAAATCTATAGCTGAAGTTGCAGAAAGCACTGCTACCGATGAATATTCTAAAGAGTTTTATGACGGTGAGATTAAAAAGCTTTATAAAGCTGTTG
Source organism: uncultured Aquimarina sp. (assembly GCF_947492965.1). Taxonomy (GTDB): domain Bacteria; phylum Bacteroidota; class Bacteroidia; order Flavobacteriales; family Flavobacteriaceae; genus Aquimarina. The sequence continues at coordinate 534,947 of NZ_CANLOZ010000001.1, forward strand.
GTTGGGATGAAGCTGAACAAGCGTATACAGGAAAGACTGAGCCAGTGAAATGGGTTCGTATTCATAATCTACCTGATTTTGCATACTTTAATCATTCTCAGCACGTAAGTGTGGCAGGTGTTGAATGTCAGACATGTCATGGTCCTGTAGAAGAAATGGAAATTATGTATCAGCATGCTCCGCTAACAATGGGATGGTGTATCAACTGTCATAGAGAGACCAATGTGAAGGTGGAAGGAAATGAGTACTATGAGAAGATACATGCAGAGTTGTCTAAGAAGTACGGAGTGGATAAATTAACTGCTGCTCAGATGGGTGGTTTGGAATGTGGAAAGTGCCACTATTAATAAATGATTTATTCGTTTAAACGAAAAAATAAGTAAGAAGCTAATATCAATTATATGTCATCAAACAAGAAATACTGGAAAAGTGTTGAAGAGCTAAATGAAAATAGCTCTATTGTTGAGACGCTACAACAAAATGAATTCGTTCAGGAAATTCCTACGGATGAGTTTTTAGGAGATAAATCATCTCTGGAGAATTCTTCGACTACACGTCGTGATTTTCTTAAATATGTAGGTTTTAGTACAGCAGCTGCATCATTAGCAGCGTGTGAAGGCCCAGTGATTAAGTCAATACCATATGTAGTGCAACCAGATAGAATTGTTCCTGGTGTTGCCAACTACTATGCAACTACTATTGCTGATGGTTTTGATTTCGCTAGTGTTTTGATTAAGACTAGAGAAGGTCGTCCAATTAAAGTTGAAAATAATAATCTGGCTACTTCTAATGGAGAAGCAAACGCTAGAGTGCATGCTTCGGTATTGTCATTATATGATAGCTCTAGATTGAAAGGTCCTAAGAAAGGTGCAGAGGATATTAGCTGGAGTGAACTTGATAAAGAAGTTGGTGCTAAATTAAATGGTCTTGGAGGTAAGAAGATTGTTTTGTTAACGCAAACTTTTGCAAGTCCTTCTACTTCAAAACTAATTGCAGAATTTAAAGCGAAATATGCTAATGTTTCTCAGGTAGTTTATGATTCGGTTTCTTACAGCGAAGCATTGGATGCTTATGAAATGATGTATGGAGAAAGAGCACTTGCAGATTATGATTTCTCTAAGGTGAATACTGTAGTTAGTATTGCTGCTGATTTTCTTGGAGATTGGCAAGGTGGTGGATATGATGGAGGGTATGCGCAAGGACGTGTTCCTAAAAATGGTAAGATGTCAAAGCATATTCAGTTTGAGGCAAATATGTCTCTTTCTGGAGCAAATGCTGATAATAGAATACAAGCAACGCCTACTCAGCAAAAACAGGTTCTGGCAGCATTATATAAATATGTAACGGGAGCTGGTTCTAAAGGAGCGTTGGATGCTACATTGGATGCGGAAGTAGTGAAAGCCGCTAAGCATATTCAGAAAGCTGGTAGTAATGCTGTTGTTGTTTCTGGAATTCAAGATGTGGATGCTCAATTATTAGTATTAGCGATAAATAAGCATATTAATAGTAAAGCGTTTAATGAAAATACACCTCGAAAAATCCGTCAAGGTAATTCGAAAGCAGTAGCGCAGTTGGTAAAAGATATGAATGCAGGACGTGTAGGAGCGTTACTAATCGCAGGAGTTAATCCGGTATATTCATTGCCGAATGCTCAGGAATTTAAAGATGGTCTTGAAAAAGTAGATCTTTCTGTAGCTTTCAGTATGCATAATGATGAAACTGCTTCAGTGTGTAATTATATAGCTACGACGCCTCATTATTTAGAGTCTTGGGGTGATGTGGAGTTAAAGAAAGGAAGTTATAGTTTGATGCAGCCAACTATTCGTCCTTTGTTTGATACAAGACAATTTCAGGAAACTTTATTAAAGTGGACTGGAAATTCTGCATCTTATAATGATTATATTAAAGATGCATGGACTGGAGTTCTAGGTGGAACTTCATGGAGTCAAGCATTGCATGATGGAGTGTTGGTGAAACCAATATTACCAAAAGAATCTTTAGAAGAGGCAATAAATACTCCAGAAGGAGAGGTTGTAGAAGAAACTCCAGCAGGTCCTAATGTAGGAGCTGCAGCCAGAAGATTAGCAACAGCTAAGGCTAATGGGTTAGAGCTTACTTTATATACAAAAACAGCTTTAGGTGATGGTCAGCAGGCGAATAACCCTTGGTTACAAGAAATGCCTGATCCAATTACCAGAGCTTCTTGGGATAACTACCTAACGATATCGAGAGCAGATGCGGAGTCTTTAGGGCTTATCAATGAAAATGTTGCCAACGGTGCGTTAAATGGTAGTTATGCAACAGTAACAGTTAACGGTGTTAATGTTACTGCACCAGTAATAATCCAACCAGGTCAAGCCAAAGGTTCTGTAGGTTTGGCATTAGGATATGGAAAGACTGCTGGGCTTAAAGAAGAAATGCAAGTAGGAGTTAATGCTTTTGCTTTGTATCAGAATCAGAATGCGGTACAGCCAGTGACTTTGGCGAAAGCTGAGGGTACTCATGAGTTTGCTTGTGTGCAGTTACACAACACGCTAATGGGACGTGGCGATATTATTAAAGAAACTACTTTAGAGATCTTTAATACGAAAGATAAGCATGTTTGGAATGCTGTTCCTGAAGTAAGTAAAAATCATATCGAATACGAGGTTACTTCTCCAGAAGTAGATCTTTGGGATGAATTTGATCGTTCTGTAGGACATCATTTTAATCTTTCTATAGATTTAAATGCTTGTACAGGATGTGGTGCTTGTGTGATTGCTTGTCATGCAGAAAACAATGTTCCTGTTGTTGGAAAATCAGAAATGCGTAGATCACGTGATATGCACTGGTTACGCATAGATCGTTATTATTCTTCACAAGAAAGTTTTGAAGGTGATAATGCTAAAAAAGATGCAATCTCTGGATTAGGAAGTTCGTTATCAGAATTTGGTGAAATGGAAGTTCCTTCTGATAATCCTGAAGTAGCATTCCAACCAGTAATGTGTCAGCATTGTAATCATGCTCCTTGTGAGACAGTTTGTCCAGTTGCGGCGACTTCTCATGGTAGACAAGGACAAAACCATATGGCTTATAACCGTTGTGTAGGTACCAGATATTGTGCAAACAACTGTCCTTACAAGGTAAGAAGATTTAACTGGTTCTTATATAATGAAAACGATGAGTTTGATTATCATATGAACAATGATCTGGGACGTATGGTCATAAATCCAGACGTTACTGTTCGATCAAGAGGTGTTATGGAAAAATGTTCTATGTGTATCCAAATGACACAAAAAACTATTCTAGATGCAAAGAGAGATGGTAGAGTTATTAAAGATGGAGAATTCCAGACGGCTTGTTCGGCTGCTTGTTCTTCGGGAGCAATGACTTTTGGTGATATCAACGATAAGGATAGTAAAGTAGCCAAATTAAAAGAGGATAATAGAATGTATCACTTACTTGAGCATGTAGGTACAAAACCAAACGTGATGTATCAGACGAAAGTAAGAAATACAACAGAAGCCTAATTAACTAAATAAAGAATCAATTCAATTATAAAGGATTATGTCTCATTACGAAGCACCTATAAGAAAACCTTTAGTAACTGGTGATAAAACCTACCACGATGTAACAGTGGATGTTGCTGCGCCAGTTGAAGGTAAAGCAAACAAATCTTGGTGGATTGTGTTTTCAATTGCCCTTGTTGCTTTCCTTTGGGGAATAGGTTGTATAATTTATACAATTTCCACAGGTATCGGAACCTGGGGATTAAATAAAACAGTTGGATGGGCCTGGGATATCACTAACTTTGTTTGGTGGGTAGGTATCGGTCACGCAGGAACACTGATTTCAGCTGTACTATTATTATTCCGTCAGAAATGGAGAATGGCGATTAACCGATCTGCTGAGGCGATGACTATTTTCTCGGTTATTCAGGCAGGGTTATTCCCAATTATTCACATGGGACGTCCATGGTTAGCATATTGGGTATTGCCGATTCCAAATCAGTTTGGATCCTTATGGGTAAACTTTAACTCGCCACTACTTTGGGATGTATTTGCGATATCAACATATCTTTCGGTTTCATTAGTTTTCTGGTGGACTGGATTATTACCTGATTTTGCGATGATCCGAGATAGAGCGATTACTCCTTTTAACAAGAAAATATACGGTATCCTATCTTTCGGATGGAGTGGTAGAGCAAAGGATTGGCAACGTTTTGAGGAAGTGTCTTTGGTACTTGCAGGTCTAGCAACACCGTTAGTACTTTCTGTACATACAATTGTATCTTTTGACTTTGCAACATCAGTAATACCTGGATGGCATACTACAATCTTCCCTCCTTATTTCGTTGCGGGAGCTATATTCTCAGGATTTGCAATGGTAAATACACTTTTGATCATTATGAGAAAAGTGTCTAATCTAGAAAACTATATCACCATTCAACATATAGAATTAATGAACATCGTAATTATGATTACTGGTTCTATAGTTGGGGTGGCCTATATAACAGAGTTATTTGTTGCATGGTATTCTGGAGTTGAGTATGAACAATATGCATTCTTAAACAGAGCAACAGGACCTTACTGGTGGGCATATTGGGCGATGATGACATGTAACGTGTTCTCACCACAGTTTATGTGGTTCCCTAAACTAAGAAGAAGTATTATGTTCTCTTTCATAATTTCTATAGTGGTAAATATAGGAATGTGGTTTGAGCGTTTCGTAATTATTGTTACTTCTCTTCATAGGGACTACTTACCATCATCTTGGACAATGTTCTCTCCTACATTTGTAGATATAGGAATATTTATCGGTACGATTGGATTCTTCTTTGTGTTGTTCTTGTTGTATGCTCGTACATTCCCTGTAATTGCGCAAGCAGAGGTGAAAACAATATTAAAATCTTCTGGAGAGAAGTACAAAAAACTTAGAGAGGCTGGGATTGATCATAGAGATGAACTTCCTAAGGTAGAAGCTAAAGTTACTTCGGAAGAAGTTGAAGAGAAAGTAGAGGAAGTAAAAGAAGCTAGTCAGGAAGATATAGATAGTTTGCTTGGTAATCTGGGAACTTTTGACGCTAGTACTCAAACTGCTGATGACCTAAAGAAGGTGAATGGTATCGGTCCAGTAATGGAAAAGAAACTGAATGAAATAGGGATATTTACTTTTGATCAGGTAAGTAAAATGACCGAAAAAGAATACAATTTATTAGATAGTATTACAGGTTCTTTCCCAGGAAGAGCGCAACGCGATGATTGGGCTGGACAAGCTGAAAAATTAAAAAACAATTAGAAGTATGGCATCTAAAGTTATACATGCATTATATACAGATGATGATGTCCTAATGGACGCTGTAAAGCAGGTTCGTTCCGAGCATTATCATATAGAAGAGGTTTATACTCCTTTTCCAGTTCACGGCTTAGATAAAGCTATGGGATTAGCTCCGACAAGATTAGCAATTACATCGTTTATGTATGGATGTGTTGGTCTTACAGTTGCAATCACAATGATGAACTATATCATGATCGAAGATTGGCCTCAAAACATTGGTGGGAAACCAAGTTTTAGTTATATCGAAAACATGCCAGCTTTCGTTCCAATTATGTTTGAGCTTACTGTGTTTTTTGCGGCACACTTAATGGTAATTACTTTTTATATGAGAAGTAAATTGTGGCCTTTTAAGGAAGCTGAAAATCCTGATGTAAGAACTACAGACGATCATTTCTTAATGGAAATAGATGCTAGTCATCACGATGTAGATAAGATGACTAACTTTTTAAGCAACACAGGTGCTGTAGAAATTAAAGTAATAGATAAGCAAGAAGATAACCATTAGTTATAATGAAGAATAGTTTAAATATAATAGTAGTCGCAATAATGATGATTAGTATTGTTTCTTGTAAAAAAGATTCAAAACCTAATTATCAGTATATGCCTAATATGTATGCTCCTATAGGTTATGAAACCTATGGTCAGTATGAGGTTTTTCCAGGAGGTCAAGAGGCTATGTTACCAGTAGAAGGATCTATTCCTAGAGGTTGGATGCCTTATGATTTTAAAAATGCTCCGGAAGGTTATCAGATGGCTAAAGATTCATTAAAGAATCCTATACGATACACTAAAGAGAATGAAGAGGAAGGAAAGGCGTTGTATGATATTTATTGTGCAATATGTCATGGAGCTAAAGGTGATGGAAAAGGAACTTTGGTAAAAAGAGAAAAGATTTTAGGTGTGCCTAGTTATGATGATGCGGGAAGAGCAATTACCGAAGGAAGTATTTATCATGTAATGTATTATGGTATTAATTCTATGGGTTCGTATGCTTCTCAAACAAGTGAGCACGAGCGTTGGCAAATTGTTCAGTACGTACAGAAGTTAAAAGCAGATTTAGAAGGTAAACCAGTTCGCATAGATACTGATGTGGTAGCTCCAAAGATTGTAGAAACTGCAGGACAGACAACAGAAGAACATCAAGATAACGCACATTAATTAAGTGCAATTTTTAAAAGTTAAGAATAACGATATTATATAAATATGTATACGCTATCAAGTAAATTAAGATTATTTTCTATCATTTTGATGGTTGTTGGATTAGTGGGATTAACAACTGGGTTTTTAAGCACACCAAAAACTATCGAAGACGTTAAAGAAATGATGGCAGGACACGATGCACACGGTGGTGGTCATGGTGATACGCACGCAACAGCTGATGCTCACTCTTCTAATGGGCATGGAAATGAAGATGCACATGGTGGAGATGATCACTATGAGCATACATTACATCAATTACAAAATAAACCATGGGCAGCATTGTATGTGGCGGCGTTCTTCTTTTTCATGATAGCTTTAGGTGTTTTAGCTTTTTACGCTATTCAGTTTGCAGCGCAAGCGGGATGGTCACCAGTTCTATTTAGAGTGATGGAAGCTATTACCGCCTATCTTGTTCCAGGTGGTATTATATTATTTGTGATCTTGGCATTATCAGGATTCCATATGAATCATATTTTCCACTGGATGGATGCTGATTTATTAGATCCTTCAAATGAAAAGTATGACGCTTTAATTGACGGTAAAAAAGGATGGTTGAATGTTCCTTTCTTCTTAATTAGAGCAGCAATTTTCTTAGGAGGATGGTTTTTATATCGCCATTTTGCTGTGAAGTATTCCAGAAAGCAAGACGAAGATAGTACTGGTAACAAATGGTACAAGAAAAGTTTTAAAATATCTGCAGGTTTCCTTGTGTTCTTTATTTATACAGAATCAATGGCTTCATGGGATTGGATAATGAGTTTTGATCCACACTGGTTTAGTACATTATTTGGATGGTATGTTTTTGCTGGACTATTCGTTTCAGGAATTACTACAATCGCTTTGATCACTATTTATTTGAAATCAAAAGGTTATTTAGAGTTTGTAAATAATAGTCATATTCATGATTTGGCTAAGTTCATGTTTGGAGTTAGTATATTTTGGACTTACCTATGGTTCTCTCAGTTCATGTTAATATGGTATTCAAATATTCCAGAAGAGGTTACTTATTTCATTACACGTATAGAGGATTATAAATTACCTTTCTTTGGTATGTTGGTAATGAATTTTATATTCCCATTATTAGTCTTAATGAATAGTGATTACAAACGTATTAATTGGTTTGTAGTTATGGCTGGAATTATAATTTTATGTGGGCATTATATAGACGTATTTAATATGGTGATGCCAGCATCAGTAGGAGAGTCTTGGTTTATTGGAATCTCAGAGATCAGTGCTGTGTTATTGTTTTTAGGTTTGTTCCTATTCGTAGTATTTAAAGCACTTACTAAAGCACCATTATTAGCTAAGGGTAACCCTTATATTGAAGAAAGTAAACACTTTCATTATTAAAAATTAGATTGTAAAAAAGAAGATAGATAAAAATGACTGTATTCTTAACCATAGTAGTTATAGCACTAATTGGAATCTCCTTATGGCAGATGTCTAAAATATTAAAGTTATCGCAAGTAAAAGGTGCTGATAATTCTCAAGTAGCAAATGATAAGGATAATAACCTTCAGGGTAAATTAATGCTTGCTTTTGTTATATTTATATACATCCTAACAATCTTTTGTTTTGTACAATATAACAGTTTTTTCTTGCCAGAGTCTGCATCAGAGCACGGTATAGAGTATGATAGATTGATGTTGATTTCAATGGTGTTGATAATGTTTGTTCAGATTATCACACAAGGACTTTTACATTTTTTCTCATACAAGTATAGAGGAAACAAAAATAACAAAGCATTATTTTTTGCAGACAATGATAAATTAGAGTTTATCTGGACAATTATTCCAGTAATTGTATTAGCAGGTTTAATTATATACGGATTGTTTACTTGGACTGATATCATGAATATTGATGAAGAAGAAGGTGATCCATTAATTATTGAGTTATATGCTTACCAGTTTGATTGGAGAGCAAGATATTCAGGTGAAGATAATGTGCTTGGTAAGGCTAATGTTCGTTTTATCGAAGGAGTAAATACGTTAGGGTTAGATGCTTCGGATTCTTACGGAATGGATGATAAAATTGTAAACGAGTTACACCTTCCGGTGAATAGAAAGGTAATATTTAAAATGCGTTCTCAGGATGTTTTACATTCTGCTTATATGCCTTTCTTTAGAGCTCAGATGAATGTGGTTCCAGGAATGATAACTGAGTTTTCGTATACTCCCATAATGACGTCAGAAGAGATGCGTAATAGTGAGTTTATGGTTGAAAAAGTAGCAACTATAAACAAAATTAGAAGAGAGAAGAGCAAGAAATTAGTTGCGGCAGGTGATGAGGCTTTGGAGAATTATGAGTTTGATTATTACTTGTTATGTAATAAGATCTGTGGAGCTTCTCATTACAACATGCAAATGAAAATTGTAGTTGAATCCGAAGAGGATTACAATACTTGGCTAAAAGAGCAGAAGACGTTTAAAGAACAGATATCCGCTCAGGCAAGTAATTAAGAAGAAAGAAAAAGAGAAATTATAAATTTTTATTAAAAGTATAATCGTATGTCAGCAATAGCACACGTAGATGGTCATGCAGAAGATCACGATCACGGACATCACCATAAAGAGACCTTTATAACTAAATATATTTTTAGTCAAGATCACAAGATGATCTCAAAACAGTATTTGATTACTGGGTTGATAATGGGGATCATTGGGATCGCAATGTCTTTATTGTTTAGAATGCAATTGGCGTGGCCTGATCACAAGTTTACGATTTTTGAAGTATTACTAGGTAAGTTTGGAGAAGGTGGGCAAATGGATCCAAGTATGTATTTAGCTTTGGTAACAATCCACGGTACGATCATGGTATTCTTTGTACTTACTGCGGGTTTAAGTGGTACGTTTAGTAACCTTTTAATTCCATTGCAGATAGGTGCGAGAGATATGGCATCGGGATTCTTAAATATGGTGTCTTATTGGTTATTCTTCCTTAGTAGTGTTATTATGGTATTGTCTCTTTTTGCTGAGGCAGGTCCTGCTTCTGCAGGTTGGACGATCTATCCGCCTTTAAGTGCACTTCCACAGGCAATTGGTGGTTCTGGTACTGGTATGACGTTATGGCTAGTATCGATGGCTATATTCATTGCTTCTTCATTGTTAGGATCTTTGAATTACGTAGTAACAGTTATCAACTTACGTACTAAGGGGATGTCTATGACACGCATGCCATTAACTATTTGGGCATTCTTCGTAACGGCGATCATTGGTATTGTATCATTCCCAGTATTATTATCAGCTGCATTATTACTTATAATGGATAGAGGTTTTGGAACTTCATTCTATTTAAGTGATATTTATATAGCGGGAGAGGTATTACACAATCAAGGAGGTTCTCCAGTTCTTTTCGAACATTTATTTTGGTTCTTAGGGCATCCTGAAGTATATATCGTATTATTACCTGCTTTAGGTATTACTTCCGAGATTATCGCAACTAATGCTCGTAAACCTATATTTGGTTACAGAGCGATGGTTGCTTCTATATTGGCAATTGCATTTTTATCAACAATTGTTTGGGGGCACCATATGTTTATTTCAGGGATGAATCCATTCTTGGGATCGGTATTTACATTTACAACCTTATTAATTGCAATTCCATCTGCGGTAAAAGCTTTTAACTATATTACCACGTTGTGGAAAGGTAATTTGCAGTTTAATCCGGCTATGTTGTTCTCGATAGGGTTGGTATCTACATTTATTACTGGAGGTCTTACTGGAATTATTTTAGGGGATAGTACTTTAGATATCAATGTACATGATACATATTTCGTAGTGGCACACTTCCACTTAGTAATGGGTATTTCTGCATTGTATGGTTTATTTGCTGGAGTATATCATTGGTTCCCTAAGATGTATGGTAAAATGATGAATAAGAATCTTGGATATGTACATTTCTGGGTAACAGCAATTGGAGCATATGGAGTATTCTTCCCAATGCACTTTATTGGAATGGCAGGTTTACCACGTCGTTATTATACAAATAGTGCATTCCCATATTTTGATGATTTAGCAGATACAAATGTACTGATTACTGTTTTTGCTTTAATTACAGCAGCAGCGCAGTTAGTATTCTTATATAATTTTATACATTCTATTTTCTATGGAAAGAAAGCAACTCAGAATCCATGGAAATCAAATACGATGGAATGGACTACGCCAGTAGAGCACATACATGGTAACTGGCCTGGAGCGATTCCTCACGTTTATAGATGGCCTTATGATTATAGTAAGACTAGAGAAGATGGAGAGTATGTAATACCAGGACAAGATTGGGTATCGCAGATTACGCCAATGCAAGATGATGAAGAGGAGTTACATCATTAATGGATAAATAACTTCAATAATATATAGAGCCTTTTCAGTTTTATGAAAAGGCTCTTTCTTTTTCTAGTATATTTGTGGAAGCTATAGAGAAATCAAATAATGATTTAAAATGTAGCTATAATGTATCGTACGAATGAATGAAAACCTTAATCCATCAAATGAAAATTTTTCTAATGAAGATCTGGATATAGAACGAGCTTTACGTCCGTTGGCCTTTGAAGACTTTTCTGGTCAGGATCAGGTTTTAGAGAATCTTAAAATTTTTGTTCAGGCAGCCAACCTTAGGAATGAAGCTTTGGATCATACTTTATTTCATGGTCCTCCAGGTTTGGGTAAAACTACCTTAGCGCACATTTTGGCAAACGAACTAGGTGTAGGTATTAAAGTTACATCGGGCCCTGTATTGGATAAACCAGGAGATTTAGCAGGATTATTAACTAATTTGGATGATCGTGATGTATTATTTATAGATGAAATTCATCGTTTAAGTCCTATCGTCGAAGAGTACCTGTACTCAGCGATGGAAGATTATAAGATAGATATTATGATTGAGAGTGGTCCTAATGCCCGAACCGTTCAAATTAATTTAAATCCATTTACTTTAGTCGGTGCTACCACAAGATCTGGTTTGTTAACAGCGCCAATGCGTGCTCGTTTTGGAATCCAATCTAGATTGCAATATTATACCACAGAGTTATTAGCTACTATTGTAGAAAGAAGTGCTCATATACTAAACGTTCCTATTTCTTTGGAAGCTGCAATAGAAATAGCTGGACGAAGTAGGGGAACACCAAGAATTGCCAATGCATTGCTTCGTAGGGTACGTGATTTTGCACAAATTAAAGGAAACGGTAAGATAGATATAGAAATTTCGAAATTTGCTTTAAAAGCACTTAATGTAGATGCACATGGTTTGGATGAAATGGACAATAAGATTCTTATCACACTTATAGATAAGTTTAAAGGTGGTCCTGTGGGAATTACAACCTTGGCTACAGCTGTAAGTGAAAGTGCAGAAACTATAGAAGAAGTATATGAACCTTTTTTGATTCAGCAAGGTTTTATTATGAGAACTCCAAGAGGTAGAGAAGTTACCGAAGCTGCCTATAAACATTTAGGTAGGATAAAAGGAGGTGTTCAAGGTGGTTTATTTTGATAATGAATTAAAGGTTGTATCATTGGAAAACACATCAATTCCTAAAGTTTCTTTTTTTAAGGTACTTAGAAATGCAAAACAGATTTTAAGTAATCCGTTACCATTTCATCGTAGGAACTTTAAAAAATTCGGAAATGTTTTTCAGGTAAGTTTAGGATTTGGAAACTCCGTTATATTTACTAGAGATGCTGGTTTTGCTAAGCATATGTTACAAAATCAACATCGCAAATATTATAAATCGCCGCTTCAGACAAAAGATTTAGGAAAGTATATAGGTAATGGTCTCTTAACTTCTAATGGAGAGCATTGGTTAAAACAGAGAAGACTCATACAGCCCGCTTTTTACAAGAAAAAGATTGATATCATCGCTAAGACAATTAGGCAAACCATTGATGAAGAGCTTGCCAGAATTGTTCCAGATAAAGCAATGGATGTATACCCTTTAATGAATGATTTGGCATTTAAAGTAGTTGCAAAGTCATTATTTAGTTATACAGATACGGGTAACACAATGGCCAGATTACAGCATATTACTGAAGCTGCTCAGCAATCCTTAATAAGAGAAATAAGGCAACCTTATAAACGATGGTGGTTTCATTTAAGTGGTCAAATTAGAAGTACGCTCACCCTAACACAAGAAGCCAGAGATATACTTCATAAGATTATCGAAGATAGGCGTAAATCAAAAGAAACCTATGATGATTTATTGAATATGCTACTAAACTCTACATATGAAGATGGTAGCTATATGGATAATGAAAGGTTGATAGATGAGATATTAATATTATTTGTAGCTGGACATGAAACTACCTCCAATGCCTTATCTTTTTGTCTAAGTTTGTTGGCGCTGCATCCACAAATTCAGGAAAATGTACACAACGAAATTAGTGCTTCAGAAGGACAAGAGTTATCGTTAATGGAACAATTCGAAAAGAGTAAATACACAGCTCAGTGTATTGAAGAATCTATGCGATTATATCCTCCAGCATATTTTTCAGATCGTGTGAGTATTGAAGATGATCAGTATGAAAATATCAATCTTCCTAAAGGAACTACAGTGTTAATTTCATTTTTCGAAATACATAGGCATAAAGATTTTTGGGAAAACCCTCTCGCTTTTAATCCAGATCGATTTCATTCAGATAATAAAAAGAAATATTCGGATTGGTACTTTCCGTTTGGAGCAGGACCAAGGATGTGTGTAGGAAGCAATTTTGCAATGTATGAAATGATATATGCGGTTAGTGAATTAGTGAAGAAATATAAAATAACTACCACTATCTCCGAAATAGAAATTAGACCACTTATCACATTGAAGCCAGTAAATGCGATTTTAAAATTCGAAGAAAGATAATTTTCTTGAAAAATAGAGCCCAACATACCCGTTTGATTAAGGATGAGGCCAAACGTCTTGGGTTTTTATCATGTGGTATTAGTAAAGCTGAGTTTTTAGAAGAAGAAGCTCCTCGGTTAGAAAAATGGCTCAATCAAAATATGCATGGACAAATGTCTTATATGGAAAATCATTTTGATAAACGATTAGATCCTACACTGTTAGTTCCAGATTCTAAAAGTGTAATATCACTACTACTTAATTATTTTCCGTCAGATTATCAAAAAGATGAGAATGCACCTAAAATCTCCAAGTATGCATATGGGCAGGATTACCATCATGTGATTAAAAAGAAATTAAAGGAACTTCAAGAGTATATTTCCGAAGAAATTGGAGAAGTTCATGGAAGAGCATTTGTGGATTCAGCTCCCGTTCTCGATAAGGCTTGGGCAGCAAAAAGCGGTTTAGGTTGGATTGGTAAGAATAGTAATCTTTTAACTCAAAAAGTAGGTTCATTTTACTTTATCGCAGAACTAATCATTGATCTCGAATTAGATTATGATACTCCTGTTACTGATCATTGTGGCACATGTACAGCTTGTATCGACGCATGTCCCACGCAAGCCATAGTTAACCCATATGTGGTAGATGGTAGCAAGTGTATTTCTTATTTTACAATTGAGCTAAAAGAAGAGATCCCAACTGAGTACAAAGGGCAATTCGATAATTGGATGTTTGGTTGTGATGTGTGTCAGGATGTATGTCCATGGAATCGTTTTTCTAAACCTCATAATGAACCTCTTTTTAATCCTAAACCAGAATTACTGGAAATGACCAAAAAAGATTGGGAAGATATCACGCAAGAGGTGTTTTCAAAAGTTTTTCAGAAGTCTGCTGTAAAAAGAACTAAATTTTCCGGTCTTAATAGGAATATTAAATTTTTGAAGGACTAGTTCGTTTTTTTCTGAAAAATTCATAATACAAACGGTTGTATATATCATATTAACTGTTTTTGGTGCTAAAAAATCAATTTTTTTAACAGAAACTTGTATCTTCATCAGGGTTTGTCTAAAAATCATGAGATTTCCATATTATTAGTATTAAAAAAATAGAAGCTCTTTAGGCTAGAAGTTAGGAAAGGCATTAAACATTTCACACATGAATGAATTATCTTATATTGATATTACAGTAATTGTAGTATATCTTATCGGAATTATTATTTATGGAATTTCAAAATCAAAACGAGGAAGTTCCGAGGACTATTTTTTAGGAGGTAGAACAATGACTTGGCCTATTGTTGGAATTGCATTGTTCTCTGCAAATATTTCCAGTTCTACATTAGTAGGTTTGGCATCAGATGCATATCAAACAAATATTAACGTGTACAATTACGAGTGGTACGCGGTAGTGGTGTTGATCTTTTTTGCAATTTTCTTTTTACCATTTTATCTCCGATCAGGAGTGTATACTATGCCAGAGTTTTTGGAACGGCGGTATGATAAAAGATCTAGATATTATTTTTCATTTATTACGGTCGTAGGTAATATTTTAGTGGATACCGCAGCTGGATTGTATGTAGGTAAGATAGTATTAACCTTGTTGTTTCCATCAATGGATTCTACGTTAATTCTTGTCATATTAGCAGTTGCTGCTGCTGCCTATACAATTCCAGGAGGATTAAACTCGGTAATACAGACTGAGGTTATACAAGCAGTCTTGTTGATCATAGGCTCTTGTTTGCTTACGTATTTTGCTTTTGATCAATTAGGAGGCGGTTGGTCCGGAATGATGGCTAAATTAGATAGTATGTTGTCTGCAGGAGAGGTAGATTTTGGAAATCGGTTGGCAGAAGGTAAATATATACCTTCAAATTCTGGTGAAGTTTTTAGTTTAGTACGACCAGATAATGATGAGTTCATGCCTTGGTGGGGATTACTCACCGGTGTGCCATTACTTGGATTCTATTTTTGGGCAAATAACCAGTTTATGGTACAACGAGTTTTAGGGGCGAAAGATCTAAATCATGGACGTTGGGGAGCTCTGTTTGCAGGATTACTAAAATTACCTGTGATTTTTATCATGGTAGTTCCAGGAGTATTAGCGTTGCTATTATTTAATACGTTGGATATTACCAGTTTGAATTACGCTTTGACAGATGGCTCCATTTGTGATAATCTTGCTGATTGTCCGAATCTTACGTATCCTGTTCTGTTATTTCAGTTATTGCCGGTGGGAGTTTTGGGATTGGTCGTAGCAGGTTTGATGGCAGCAATGATGTCTTCGGTATCAGCAACATTTAATTCTGCTTCCACGTTAGTTACCATGGATTTTGTAAAACAAATAAAACCAGGTCTTACGAGTCAACAATTGGTAAGAGTAGGACAAATCACAACAATCATTCTTGTGGTTTTGGCGATTTCCTGGGTGCCATTTATAGAAAGTGTTAGTGATTCTTTATGGACTTATTTGCAATTGGTTATTGCGTATACATGTCCACCAGCAGTATCAACTTTTGTATTAGGTCTCTTTTGGAAGCGAGCCAATGGAAATGGTTCTATAGTAAGCTTACTTACTGGTTTCTCATTAGCAGTATTAATGATTTTATCTCAAACTTTTAATTGGGTTCCCGAAGTAAATGAATTACACTTTTTAGCAAAAGCTACTTGGTTATTTATTATATGCATATTTTTACATGTAGTAGTAAGTTTAATTACTAAACCACAATTGGAGGCTCAAATAGAAGAATATACATATAAACGTGAAATGTTTATTGAGGAATCTAAAGAACTTGTTGGATTACCTTGGTACAAAAATTATAGAATATTGTCTGTAATTCTTCTGGTAATTACTGCCGTAGTAGTTGGTTTTTTCTGGTAACATAAATAATTGGTATGCTAAAGTTTAGATTAAAACATTTGATAATCGTTGTGTTTTCATTAGTATTGGTTAACTGCAAAGATAAAGAGAAGGTCGAATATCTAGGCCATGATATATTATTGGATCAACTTATTTCTCAGGAGGATACGGATGGAGATAAAAAGATTACAGTAGATGATAAGGGGCCTAAAAAGTTTGAATTTATAAATGCTGATGGAGAGGCTAATGTCGTAGAAGGAACTTATCATTTGTCTAATTTGCTTCAAGAACTGGCAATTGCAGGAAAGAATGATACTATATCTTTGGATAAAGTTACAGAATCCCCAAGTGATCGAATTTCAAGATTAATTAAAACACGATATTGGGATAATCTAACCAGATCGGTAGATAAAAAAGGACTGGCAGTAGTACTAGAAGATACAAAGTCCGAAACCGATACGTTCCGATTATATGTTCCATTTAATGATAAAGAGGCTATTGCGTATTTTGAGTCTATAAAAACAGAAATTCCTAAGTTAAAAGTAATCACCTTACCAGAAAAAATAACGCCAGCGTATGTAAAAACCTTAAATAATGCATCAGGTATTCTTAATCTAGATCATTATACCGATGAAGAAGGGAATTATAATGCAAAACCTTTCGTAGTTCCTGGTGGAAGATTTAATGAGATGTATGGATGGGATAGTTATTTCGAATCTATTGGTCTGCTGATTGATGGTCGTTCTGATTTGGCAATGTCGATGGCAGATAATTTTGGATACCAGATAGAACATTATGGTAAGATTTTAAATGCAAATAGAAGCTATTATCTAACACGAACACAACCACCATTTTTCAGTTCTTTAGTAAAAGAAATTTATCAGCAAAACCCTTCAGTGTCTAGAGAATGGTTATCAAATAATCTAAAAATGATTATCAAAGAATATGAGACTATATGGATGGCGAAAGGAATACGTCTAACCGATACGGGTTTGAGTCGTTTTTATGGAGAAGGAATTGGAATCCCTCCAGAAACCGAGGAAGGTCATTTTGATTTCATATTAAATAAATTTGCTAAGAAGCATAGTTTAACATTAGAAGAATTTACAGCTAAGTATGATTCCGGAGAGATTGTAGACAAGGAATTAGACCTGTATTTTACACATGATCGCTCTATGAGAGAGAGTGGTCATGATACATCTAACCGATTGGATGATGTTTGTATTCATTTAAATACTGTGGGTATTAATAGTTTATTGTATAAATATGAGCAAGATATTGCCTATTTGATCAAAGAAGTCTATGATGATAAGTTTACAATAAATGATAAGGACTATACATCTTCATATTGGTTGTCTAAAG
Organism: uncultured Aquimarina sp.; assembly: GCF_947492965.1. Lineage (GTDB taxonomy): Bacteria > Bacteroidota > Bacteroidia > Flavobacteriales > Flavobacteriaceae > Aquimarina. Next base: position 552,498 of record NZ_CANLOZ010000001.1, read on the forward strand.
CTGAAGAAAGAAAAAAGTTGATGAATGATTTGCTTTGGGATCCTGAGAAAAAAGCATATTACGACTACAATTTTATTACCAAAACCGAACAAAAAATTGAATCTGCTACAAATTATTATCCACTATGGGCTGGGTTATCTTCTAAGGAGCAAGCAGAATCTTTAGTTAAGAATTTATTCCAAGAGTTAGTGCAGAAAGGCGGAGTAGCTGCAACTACAGATATTGCAAACAAAGAGGATCCAAATGCTCCACAACGTCAATGGGACTATCCTAATGGTTGGGCTCCACATCAGATGATGATATGGAGAGGATTAATGAATTACGGTTATGAAAAAGAAGCTCAGGAATTGGTATATCGTTGGTTATGGATGATTACTAAAAATGCGGTTAATTATAACGGAACCATCCCAGAAAAATATGATGTTGTCCAATGCACACACAAGGTATATGCAGAGTATGGCAATGTAGGTACTGAATTCGATTATATCACTCCAAGTGGATTTGGATGGATGAATGCTTCATATCAATTAGGATTAAACATTTTAAATGAAAAATTAAAGTCGCAGTTAGATGATTTGGTAGATCCTAATGAAATTTTTAACAAAAGGTAGTTGTAATTGATAATTTCGTAATTTAATTCATAAAAAAATATCAACTTCTCTTAAGTATTTATTTTTTTAAAGATAACTTGGATTTGCCTTTTGCATCTCGTTCAGACTTGTACCTTTGTATAGCACACAATTTTTATTGATTTAGTATGAGTATCGAAAGTAAACGAAGAGAAGCATTAATTTATCACGCAAAACCTTCTCCTGGTAAAATCAAGGTTGTACCTACCAAAAAATATGCTACACAAAGAGATTTATCTTTAGCATATTCTCCTGGAGTAGCAGAACCTTGTTTAGAAATCGAAAAAGATACAGCAAACGTATATAAATATACTGCTAAAGGAAACTTGGTGGCCGTCATCTCTAACGGAACCGCTGTTTTAGGTCTTGGTGATATAGGACCAGAAGCATCAAAACCAGTGATGGAAGGAAAGGGACTGTTATTCAAAATCTTTGCAGATATCGATGTGTTTGATATCGAGGTGGACACGAAAGATGTAGACGCATTTATCGAAACCGTAAAAAATATTGCACCTACCTTTGGAGGAATTAATTTAGAAGATATTAAAGCTCCTGAAGCTTTTGAAATTGAAAGACGTCTTAAAGAGGAATTGGATATCCCAGTAATGCATGACGATCAGCATGGAACTGCTATTATTTCTGCTGCTGCTCTCTTAAATGCTTTGGAAATTGCAGAGAAAGATATTGATAAAGTAAAAATAGTAGTTAGTGGAGCAGGAGCTGCCGCAGTGTCTTGTACCAGACTATACAAAGCTTTTGGAGCCAAAGCTGAGAATATCGTAATGACCGATAGTAAAGGAGTTATAAGAAGTGATCGGGATAATCTGACTAAAGAAAAAGCTGAATTTGCAACCAATCGAGATCTAAATACATTGGCAGATGCTATGGAGGATGCTGATGTTTTTATAGGACTTTCAATGGCTAATTTAGTTGATCCTGAAATGTTGTTGTCTATGGCAGAAAATCCTATTGTTTTTGCTATGGCTAATCCGGATCCTGAAATACAGTATGATTTAGCAATTGATACTCGTAAAGATATCATCATGGCAACCGGAAGAAGTGACCATCCTAATCAGGTAAATAATGTTTTAGGGTTTCCATTTATATTTAGAGGAGCATTAGATGTAAGAGCGACAGGGATTAATGAAGAAATGAAAATGGCTGCTGTAAAAGCACTTGCCGAATTAGCTAAAGAACCAGTTCCTGAGCAAGTGAATATAGCATACGGAGAAACAAGACTTAATTTCGGTAGAGATTATATCATTCCGAAGCCTTTTGATCCTCGTCTAATCGCAAAAGTTCCACCAGCTGTAGCCAAAGCAGCTATAGATAGTGGTATTGCAACAGAACCAATTGAGGATTGGGATAAATATGAAAGCGAGCTTTTAGAGCGAATGGGTAATGATAATAAGTTGGTGAGATTGTTAATGGATCGTGCTAAATTAAGTCCTAAACGAGTAGTTTTTGCAGAAGGGGATCATTTAGATGTTCTTAAAGCTGCACAAACTGTGAAAGAAGAAGGGATTGCTTTTCCAATTTTATTAGGAAGAAAAGATATCATCATCGAATTGATGAAAGAGATTGATTTTGATGCTGCAGGAGTTACAATAATTGATCCAAAGGCAGATGAAGAAATTGATCGCAAAAATAGATATGCGCAAAAGTACTGGCAAGAAAATAGTAGAAAAGGAATAACCTTATACGGTGCTCAGAGATTGATGAGAGAACGTAACTATTTTGCTGCTATGATGGTCAATGAAGGAGATGCTGATGCACTTTTATCCGGATATTCCAGAAGTTACCCAACAGTACTAAAGCCAATGTTAGAGCTTATCGGTTTAGCTAAAGGGGCCACGCGAGTAGCTACCATGAATGTTATGATGACTAATAAAGGGCCTTTGTTTATTAGCGATACTTCTATTAATATAGATCCAACATCAAAAGAATTGGCAAAGATTGCTCAAATGACAGCTAGAACTGTAGAAATGTTTGGAGTAGATCCAGTGATTGCAATGATCTCTTATGCGAATTTTGGGTCTTCAAAGCATCCAAATGCGTCTAAGGTGAAAGATGCTGTTTCTTATTTACATAGATATTATCCAAACTTAGTTGTTGATGGAGAATTGCAGATGGACTTTGCTCTAAACCGCGATATGCGCAAGGATAAATTTCCGTTTTCTAAACTCAATGGTCGAAAAGTAAATACATTGGTTTTTCCAAGTTTGGATTCTGCGAATAGTACCTATAAAATGCTTAAAGAATTAAATAATTTTGAATCTATCGGTCCTATTATGATGGGGATGAAAAAACCAGTGCATATTTTACAATTAGGAGCTAGTGTAGAAGAGATAATTAACGTTGCCGCAGTAGCCGTTATTGATGCACAAGAAAAAGAAAAAAGAGAAAAAGAGATGTTTTCATTAGTTTCTAGTGAGGCATAATTCGAAATATTGATAATATTTTACTAGTATAATAAGCTTCAAAAAGTTATCTTTTTGAAGCTTATTTTTTTAGCAGATTTTGTAGGATAATTTTCTTACTTTTGGATGCTTAACACTCATCTATAGAATGATTACACAAATCAAAGGGCGTCTCATAGAAAAAAATCCAACGGATGTAGTAATAGATTGTAATGGAGTAGGGTATCAATTACATGTTTCTTTACATACATTTTCTCTCATACCAGATCAAGAGGTTTTACAGTTGTACACACATCTTCAGGTAAAAGAAGATTCACATACCTTATTTGGTTTTGCAGAAAAATCCGAACGTGAGATTTTTAGACTTCTAATTTCTGTATCAGGAATTGGTGCTAGTACTGCTAGAACAATGCTGTCTTCTTTACATCCAGACCAGATTAAAGAAGCAATTGCTTCTAATGATGTGGCAACGATACAATCTATAAAAGGAATTGGAGCAAAAACGGCTCAGCGTGTTATCATAGATTTAAAAGATAAAATTCTTAAAGTTTATAATATTGATGAACTTTCTGTATCCCAAAACAATACTAATAAGGATGAAGCGTTATCTGCTTTAGAAACCCTTGGATTTAATAGAAAACAAGCAGAAAAGGTTGTGGATAAAATCGTAAAAGCGAATCCGACAGAAACTGTAGAAAATATTATCAAGCAAGCACTAAAAAATTTATAAAAACATTGAGTTCATTACATTCCTTATATTTTAAATTTTTAAAAAGACTAGTTTGTTTAATTGTACTTTGTAGTGGTGCGCTATATGGTCAGCAAAACGAGACCGTACGAGATTCTACCAGTACTACTTTTACTTTAGGGGAAATTTCCTTACCAGATCCAAACAGTATTGTTGCTAAATATGAATATGATCCAGTTACAAATCGATACATCTATCGAGAAATGTTAGGATCTTTTAATGTAAGGTATCCATTATTTCTGACTCCCGAAGAATTTGAAGCGTTAGTGGAGGAAGAGCAGAGAAGAGATTATTTTAAAGAAAAAATTAGTGCTTTTAGTGGTAAAACTGATGGTAGTGAAGAAAAAAGAAAAAACTTGTTGCCAATCTTCTATGTGAATTCTAGTTTTTTTGAAACTATTTTCGGAGGTAACGAGATTGAAATAATTCCTCAAGGGTCGGTAGAAATGGATTTAGGTATTTTGTATACAAAACAGGATAATCCAGCATTTTCTCCTCGAAACAGAAGTAATTTTACCTTTGATTTTGACCAGAGGATCAGCCTAAGTTTGTTAGGAAAAGTTGGGAAAAGGTTACAAATTACAGCTAACTACGATACAGAGTCTACTTTCGATTTTCAAAATCAAATCAAATTAGAATATACACCTACGGAGGATGATATTATAAGAAGTATTGAAATTGGTAATGTAACGATGCCTATTAATAACTCTTTGATACAAGGTTCACAAAGTCTTTTTGGAGCGAAGCTAGGATTGCAATTTGGTCGTACCAGTGTTACTGCTGTATATTCTGAACAAAGGTCTGAAACAAGATCAGTAAATGTACAAGGAGGAGGAACCGTTGAAGATTTTGAGATTGATGCAGTAAATTATGATGACAATAGGCACTACTTTTTATCACACTACTTTAGAGATACTTATGATGAAGCTTTGACCAATTATCCGTTCATAAATAATAATATTCAAATCACAAGAATCGAGGTTTGGTTAACAAATAGAGCTACAAGTGCACAAACCTTAACAGATGCTAGAAATATTGTGGCTTTACAAGATCTAGGGGAATCTCCAGTAGCAGGTAATTTTACAATTCCAACATCACTTTTTAATCAACCTGCAGGATCTTTTCCTGATAATAGGAATAATGATTTAGATCCAAGTGCTATTGGTCCTGCTGGTCCTATTACAGATGCAGTGAGACAAATTGCTACTGTACAGCAAGGATTTACTGGAGCAATATCAGGTTTTAATGAAGGTTTTGATTATGCGATTCTCGAGAATGCAAGACAATTAAATCCTAATGAGTATACATTAAATACACAATTAGGATACATTTCTTTAAATCAAAAATTAAATAATGATGAGGTGCTTGCAGTTGCATATCAGTATACTGTAGGAGGAGAGGTGTTTCAGGTTGGTGAATTTGCTAATGATGGTGTAAATGCTACTGTTGGTGATAATACAGGTGCTGGTGTAGAGGTTGGATCTAGTAATAGTTTAGTAGTGAAAATGCTAAAAAGTCCAATTATTAATGTGGAGCTTCCTATTTGGGATCTGATGATGAAAAACATCTATAATACAGGTGCTTTTAGACTAAACTCAGAAGATTTTAGATTAAATATTGTCTACACGAATCCTTCCCCAGTGAATTATATTACACAAGCAGAAGGTAGTACTACACCTCTGCCAGATGATGTAGAGCAAACAAGACTTCTTACCGTATTTAATATGGATCGATTAAATCCAAATAACGATCCAGTACAAGGAGCAGATGGTGCGGGAGATGGTTTTTTCGATTATGTTCCTGGGCTTACTATTGATCCAGAAAATGGAAGGATTATTTTTACAACAGTAGAGCCTTTTGGACAACATTTATTTAATAAATTAGATAATGATGCCATAACAAATCCAAACGATTATACAAATCCTCTAAATTATAACGGTAATCAAAGTCGTTATGTTTTTAGGGAACTCTATACACAAACAAAGGTTATTGCAGAACAACAAGCAGCAGAAAATCAATTTTTTCAATTAAGAGGTCGTTATAAATCTTCTGGGCAAGATGGTATTCCGTTAGGGGCATTTAATGTTCCACAAGGGTCAGTAACTGTGACTGCCGGTGGGCGTACATTGCAAGAAGGAGTTGATTATACAGTGAATTATTCATTAGGTAGAGTGAATATTTTAGATGAAGCTTTGTTAGCGTCTAATACACCAATTCAGGTTTCTACTGAAAATAATGCTGTTTTTGGACAGCAAACTAAGCGTTTCACAGGGTTGAATATAGAGCATAAGTTTAGTGACGATTTTATTATTGGAGGAACCTATTTAAATCTAAATGAAAGGCCAATAACTCAAAAATCTAGTTATGATTTTGAGCCTATAAATAATACACTTTTAGGGTTTAATTTAAACTATTCAACAGAAGTTCCATTTCTTACTAGAATGGTAAACAAGTTACCTAATATAGATACTGATGTGCCATCAAATGTTTCTGTAAGAGCTGAAGGTGCTTATTTAATTGCTGGAGCGCCAAGAGGTGCGGATTTTGGTGGAGAAGTAACTACATATATTGATGATTTTGAAGGTGCTCAAACGCAAATTGATGTAAGTTCACCATTATCTTGGGAATTATCCAGTGTGCCTATTGGTTTTGGATCCACAAATGATGATGAGACATCCGTACAGGCAGGAATAGAATCAGGATATAGAAGAGCGGATTTATCATGGTATACCGTAGATCCCATATTCTATAGCAATGGTAGACCAAGTGGTGTAACAGATGAAGATATTAATTTTAATGAATCAAGAAGAGTATTTCTTGATGAAATTTTCCCAGAAACAGATATACCACCAGGTCAGACTTTATCATTGTTTCCGCTGGATTTACATTACAGACCAAATGAACGTGGTCCTTATAATTTTAACCCAGAATATGCTGGAGGCGCAACTCCTTCGCAACCAGAAAATAACTTCGCTGGTATTACAAGGCAATTAACGTCCACTAATTTTGAACAAGCTAATGTAGAGTTTATAGAATTCTGGTTAATGGATCCGTTTTTTGATCCAGGAGATGGGCAAGAGCCTTTAACGAATGCGACTAGCGGAACCATTATTTTTCATTTAGGGAATATTAGTGAGGATGTCCTGAAGGATGGAAGAAAACAGTATGAAAATGGACTTCCTGCAGATGGTACTGATGAAGGTACTGTTACTACAACTTATGGAGATGCAAGAGTTCCGGTAAATCAATCGTTAATTTATGCCTTTGATTCTGAAGGGCAAGCCAGGATCAATCAGGATGCTGGATATGATGGTTTAAATGATGAACAAGAAGTTGCCGCATTTTCTGCAGATTTTGGTACCGAAGATCCTGCAAATGATAATTACCGTTACTTTTTACAAGGTGAAGGTAGTATTGTAGAGCGCTACCGTGATTATAATGGTACTCAGGGAAATTCACCGACAAGTGTAGCAGATGATGATAGAGGTAATACTACGTTTCCTACGGCGGAGGATGTGAATCGTGATAACACTATGAATACAATAGATAGTTATTATGAATACGAAATACCTATTTTTCCGGGTATGGGCTTTGGAAATGATGGTGGTACAGGATATATATCGGATTCTCCAGGACCACAGGATGCGATCATTTTAAATGGGGTGACTAGAAGTACTCGTTGGCTTCGATTCAAGATACCTATTTATGAACCAACAGGAAGGCAGAATATTGGAGAAAATGATTTTAGGTCTATTCGTTTTATGAGAATGATCGTTACTGGTTTTGATCAACCCGTAGTATTACGATTTGCTACATTGGATTTGGTAAGAGGAGATTACAGAAGATATGTACAAGAAGGTAATACCACTAATGATCCTACAAGTGGATTAAATATAAACGGAAATGAAGTAATCGTAACATCTGTAAGTGAAGAAGAGACACCAAATTACGTAACACCACCAGGAGTCGTAAGAGAAGAGTTGATTAATAACAATACGGCTATTAGAGAAGATGAAAGGTCACTAGCATTAACAGTGAATGATCTTCAACCCGATGATGGTAGAGGGGTGTATAAGAATCTTAATGTAGACATGCGTCAATATGAAAATTTGGAGATGTTTTTGCATGCAGAAAATCTTCCCGGACAGTCCACATTGTCAGACGGTGAGCTTGTTGCGTTTGTAAGAATGGGGAATGACTTTACGAATAATTTTTATCAGATTGAATTACCGTTAGCCGTTTCACCGAACAATAATTCAAATGCTGATGCGGTTTGGCCAGATGCAAATAGATTGAACCTACCATTGTCTTTTCTTCAGGAGATAAAAGCAAACGTTATTGGAAATTCTGGATTGAATAGTACAGATCTTAATTTCTTTGATGGTCCTAATAATCTTAGAGTAGGGATTAAAGGGAATCCTAATTTTGGAGATGTAAAAATTATGATGGTTGGAGTGAAGAATGCAAGCGGATCAAATGAATCAGGTACCGTTTGGTTTAATGAAATGAGATTAAGTGATCTTAAAAACCAAGGTGGTTGGGCTGCTGTAGGTAGTATGGATGCTAATATTGCAGATTTTGCGACCATTAGTGCTTCTGGTAGAGTTAGTACTATTGGTTTTGGAGGAATTGAGCAAGGTCCGAATGAAAGAAGTATTGAAGATGTTAAACAATATGATTTAACAACAAATGTAAACTTAGGACAACTACTGCCTAAAAAATGGGGTATTCAGGTGCCGTTTAATTACAGCAGAGGAGAAGAGTTGATCACTCCGCAATATGATCCGGAGTTTCAGGATATCGAGTTGCAAGATCGATTGGATCGAGAGACAAATGCGGAAGAAAAAGAAAGGATAGAAAAGCAATCCACTGATTACACCAAAAGACAAAGTTTTAATGTTATCGGATTGCGAAAAGACAGAACGGGCGATGCTAAGCCAATGCCATATGATGTAGAGAACTTCGCTTTTTCGGGAACATACAATCAAACAGATCATCGTGATTTTGAAATAGAAAAGTCTTTAGAGCAGAATGTTCGTTTAGGAGGAACCTATGACTTTAGTTTTCAGCCTAAGGAAATTGAGCCTTTTAAGAAAATTAAATTCTTAGGAAAGAGTAAATACTTTGACTTATTGAAGGATTTTAATTTCAACTTGCTTCCTACTAGTATATCGGTGAATTCTAACATTACAAGACAGTTCAATGAGCAAGTTTTTAGAGATATCACATTAGGACCAAATGATCTTAGATTGCCAGCACTTACGCAACGTAATTTTCTATTTGATTGGCAGTTTGGTATCAACTATAATCTAACTAAATCCCTTAATTTTAGTTTTAATACTGCTAATAATCGAATTGTAAAGAACTTTATTGATGATGAAGGTGTTGTGGATGAATCTATAGGTGTTTGGAGTGGGCTTTTTGATGTTGGAGATCCTAACTTTCATAGTCAACAACTACAGGTAAATTATGAGATTCCTTTTAATAAGGTTCCATTATTTAAATTTATGAGAGCGACCTATTCTTATTCGGCAGATTTCCAATGGACAAAAGGTAGTGAGGCATTAAAGAATTTAGATGGTATTCCAGACTTAGGAAACACCGTTCAAAATGCCAATGTACATACAGTAAATGGTTCTTTGGATATGAGCACTTTATATAAATATATTGGATTAACAAAGAAGAAACCTGGAAGAAGAAAAGCTTCTAAAAAGAAAAATGCTAAAGCTGGAGAAGGGAAAGAAGGTGATAAATCTGAAGTGGCCAATGCTAAGGAGAAAACTAAAAAGAGATCCAGTAAGCTAACTGTTGGAGATAAGATTTTAAATACCGCAATAGGTTTAGTGACTGCTGTAAAAAAAGTGAATATTAATTATCAGCAAGATAATGGTATATTTTTACCTGGATATGTTAGAGAGCCTGGATTTGTTGGTACACTAAAACCAACGGTAGGTTTTACTTTTGGTAGTCAGGCAGAGATTAGAGATATTGCCGCTAGGAATGGTTGGTTGACATTATATCAGGATTTTAATCAGCAGTATAGAGAAGTAGAAGGAAGACAATTAAATGTGCAGGCTTCTGTAGGATTATTAAAAGATCTCAAAATAGATCTTAGTGCTAACCGAAACTATTCTGAAACGTATACAGAAAACTTTAGAGTAAATAGAGAAGGTGCTGATGCAGATCTTAACGAGTTTGGTATTAATATAGATCAACCGTATTATTCTTTATCACCAAATACGTTTGGTAATTATACAATTTCTACTTTGTTGATTAAAACTGCTTTTAAGAAAAGTGATGAGTTTGCATCTGAGACTTTTGATAAATTCCGAGAAAATAGGCTTGTCATAGCAAGACGTCTTGCATTAGAACGTGGGATTGATCCTGGTACAGGTGATAATTTTCCAGTGGGTCTAGGTCCTACAAATCAAGCTGTACTTTTACCTGCTTTTCTAGCTGCATACACTGGAGCTGATCCTCAAAATGTGCAAAAAGGTGCGTTTAGAGATGTTCCTTTGCCAAATTGGGATATTAAGTATACAGGTTTAATGAATTTGAAATGGTTTAAAAAACGTTTTAAAAGGTTCTCAATGGCACATGGTTATCGTGCTAATTATACCATTAATCAATTCCAAACAAACTTAGAGTTTAATCCTAATAATCCGGACGAATTGGATGAGGGAGATAATTTTAAGAATCCAGAATTGTATGCAAATGTAAATCTTACTGAGCAGTTCAGTCCTTTGATTAGATTAGATATGGAAATGAAAAATTCCATTAAAATTTTGGCAGAATGGAAAAAAGACCGCGCGTTGTCTTTAAGTTTCGATAATAATCTACTCACAGAAATTCAAGGAAACGAATATATTATTGGATTAGGCTATAGAATACAGGATTTAACATTTGTTACACGAATTGCGGGTAAGAAAACAACTCTTAAGAGTGATCTAAATTTTAGAGCAGATCTTTCTTTGCGCCAAAATGAAACAATTATAAGATATTTAGATATTGATAATACACAGGTTACTGCTGGGCAGGATATATATGGTATTAAATTTACAACGGATTATGCTTTGAGTAAGAATTTAACAGCCTTGTTGTTTTATGATCATACATTTTCTCAGTATTCTATTTCTACCGCTTTTCCGCAAACAACTATTCGAGGAGGGTTTACGTTACGTTATAATTTTGGAAACTAATTTGAATTATTAATGGATATATCAAAGTTTTTTGATATCAACAGGAGCAGAATTAATTTTTGATAAATTTTACCGCTCTTTTTCTAAAGTTTGATAAAATAAATTTATTTTCGTCTTCAAAATAATAAGAACTTATAAATACTCTTTCGAATGAATATTCCTTCAGAATTAAAATATACAAAAGATCACGAGTGGATTAAAATAGATGGTGATATAGCTACAGTAGGGATTACTGATTTTGCACAAAGCGAATTGGGTGATATCGTTTATGTAGAAATTGAAACAGTTGGTGAAGAGCTGGAACAAGAAGAGGTTTTTGGAACAGTTGAAGCTGTAAAGACGGTTTCGGATTTATTCTTACCACTAACTGGAGAGATTACAGAATTTAATGAAACATTAGAAGGAGATCCTGAACTTGTAAATAGTGATCCTTATGGAGAAGGATGGATGGTGAAAATCAAGATTACAGATGATTCACAAATAGAAGGACTTTTATCTGCAGATGATTATAAAGCACTTATTGGGGCATAAATTCCTTTTTTCGCTAGCAATACTCTATACAGGTATCATTACTTGGCTTTCATTAGCCAAAGTATTTATTCCAGTTCATGTACGAGTTGAGGGAAGCGATAAGATTGGACATTTGTTAGCATATTTTGTTTTTGCAATTGTTTGGTTTTTGTTTTTCTTTTTTTCAAAAAGACAGTCTAGAAAATTTACAACAAGTTTTATTTGGGCAGCTTTGTTTGGATTTGCGTATGGGATACTGATGGAAATATTTCAAGCGACACTAACTAGCTATCGAAGTCCCGATTGGAAGGACGTAATAGCGAATGCCAGCGGTATTGTTTTGGCAGTATTTTTGCTTATAATACTTAAGAATAAGATAGTTACCTATAAAACTAATTTATAAAATTGAATAAAGTAGAATGGCTTTTGTGTTTTAGCGACATATATAAGAGGTCATTGTAAAAGTTAAAAAATGTATTTTTTGTTTTACATTTCCATGTTTACTTGGAAAATACAAAAGAAATTAGCTATTTTAGCATTCATATAATAACATTGTAGTATGGAACCAAAGAAAAATCCGAAAGCCGATTTAACCAAAAAAAGTTCGTTGTTTTTGCAATTGGGGCTAATTTTAGTGCTTTTAATTACATGGCAAGCGATTGAGTATAAAACTTATGATCGAAGTAATATCGATATTGGTCAGGTAAATCTTGATGAGTTAGAAGAGGAAGAAGTTCCAATTACTCAAAATTTAAATACTCCACCACCTCCACCACCTCCACCACCAGCACCAGAAATTATTGATGTTGTTGAAGACGAAGAAGAGGTTGAGGAAACAATTATCGAGTCTACCGAAACAAACCAAGAAGAAGAGATCGTAGAAGTAGAAGAAGTAGAAGACGTAGAGGAGGAAGAAGAGATAGCAGATGTGCCATTCGCAGTTATTGAAAATGTACCAGTTTTTCCAGGATGTGAGAAAGAAGCTGGAAACGCTGCTAAAAAGAAATGTATGAGTGATAAGGTTAAGAAGTTTGTTAACCGTAAATTTAATACAGAATTAGGTAGTGAGCTTGGTCTTTCTGGTGTAAATAGAATCTATGTTCGATTTAAGATTGATAGAAGCGGAAATATTGTTGGTGTGCAGGCGAGAGGTCCACACCCAAGACTAGAAAAAGAAGCCCAAAGAGTAGTAAAGATGTTACCTAAAATGACGCCAGGTAAGCAAAGAGGAAAAGCTGTAGGTGTACTATATTCTTTACCTATCGTGTTCCAGGTTCAAGATTAATTACATTTTTTTAAAAATATATTATAAATCCCGCTGTATTGTTCAGCGGGATTTTTTTTGGTATGCTTGTTGTGCGTAGTTAGACGTAACGTTAAAACTAAGTAATATGAGTAACAAGCATGAAGCTAATGTTCGAAAAGGATCATTAGTAAACTTTCAGATTGGACTTATTGCAAGTCTACTATTCACCTATGTGATGTTCGAAGTATATACTTCAGAACCAATTAAAAAGATTGCGGATAAACCTGTGGTCATTGACGATGAACACTTGGTTTGGGATGGTGCTTTTGAGGTTTATCAAGAGCCAGAGCAAAAAGTAGTGGCGCAAAAACAACCCGTGCCTATTCCTGACCCTACTGATTTCGAAGTGGTGGAAGATGATGTCGTTTTAGATGATCCTACTGATGAGTACGAAAGCAAGGAACCAACAGAGGTAAGTGTTCCTTTTAATCCGGATGCTATTTCTAGTGAAGAAGAGGAAGAGATTCCGGAAAATGTTCCTTTTTCGGTAGTGGAAGATGTTCCTATTTTTCCAGGTTGCGAAAAATTGAAAACCAATAAAGAAAGGGCAGCTTGCTTTTCTGAAAAGATTAGTAAAATTATTTCCAGAAAATTCGATACTAGTATTGGAGGCGATTATGGTTTAAGCGGTGTGCAAAGGATTTATACCTTATTCGATGTAGCTGCTGATGGAACTATCCAGAATATACAGGTGCGAGCTCCTCATCCAAAGTTGAAAAAGGAAGCAGAAAGAGTTATTCGTTTGTTTCCTACTATGACACCTGGGAAGCAACGCAAAACTCCTGTAACAGTAAAGTACCAGCTTCCGATCGTTTTCAAAGTTCAGGATTAAGAACAACTATTTTTTAAAATATGAGAATCCCGTTACGAATATCGTAAACGGGATTCCTTTTTGGTATGCTTGTTGATTTCAATTTTAATTGTAACGTTAAAACTAAATAATATGAGTAACAAGCATGATGCTAATGTACGAAAAAGTATGTTGGTGAACTTTCAGATTGGGCTTATAGCAAGCCTTTTATTCGTTTTTACGATGTTCGAAACATATAGTTCTGTTTCGGTAATTGCACCACCAGACGATGAAGTTGATAACATAGAGGATGTTAGCTTCACGATGGATGTTTTTAGGGTAGAGAAACCAAAAATTGAAAAACAAATGGTTGAGGCGAAAAAAGTAAAGAAACAGGAGTTGGTGGAGCTAAATAAAGCTGAAGAAAAGTCGGTTGTCGATAAACTTACAAAACAACTTGGTATAATAAGCGATAAAGGGAAAACTAAAGCTGTTCCCGTCGATTCAATTTTAGACATTGTTGAAACCAAAAATATTACTTACGATATCAATAAAGTTACTGTGGCTCCAATTTATCCAGGATGTGAAGGGTTGTCCAGTAATGATGAAAGAATTGCTTGTTTGTCCAGTAAGATTAAGAAAATAGTTTCTTATAAATTCAATACTGATTTAGGTGCTGAGTATGGTCTTAAAGGAATGCAAAGAATCCATGTTCAGTTTCAGGTAAGTAAAGATGGATCTATAAATAATATTAGGGTAAGAGCACCACATCCAGCTTTAGAAAAAGAAACCAAACGAGTGGTAAGAAAATTTTCTAGGATGACACCAGGAAAGATTGGTAAAGATGCTGTAAATGTGAAATATTATTTGCCAATTAAATTTAAAATAGAAGAATAGTTGCTAAGAATAGTGATAAAAGTCTATCCTCATAATTGGATAGACTTTTTTAATATTTTTTCGGTATGATTTGTAAGTGTTTAGAAGTGCCTTTGATTGAGCTAAATGACGCTTAATTTGTGGAACAGTTGTTAAAAGGTGAATTATAAATAGTTATAAGTTGTCTATAATGCTTTTAAGGCATATCTTTGCACAACTTTTTTTAAAAGCAATTTAGATAACGTGCAAAATTTGAGTATAACCCAAGTAGATACTGCCAAAGTTTCTGTTATTCAGGATTTTAAAGAGATTACTAAAATGCGTCTTGCATTGAGTGTAGTCTTTTCTTCTGTTGCAGGTTACCTTTTGGGAGTAGAAAGTATATCTTGGACCACATTAGGTCTTCTATCTATAGGTGGATATTTTATGGTGGGTGCATCTAATGCTTTTAATCAGATCATAGAGAGAGATCTGGATGTGCTAATGGATCGTACAAAGAATAGACCTATTCCATCAGGAAGAATGTCTGTAAGTACTGCTTTTATAATAGCAAGTATATTTACAATATTGGGAATTTCAGTATTGTTTGTGATCAATCCACAAACAGCTATGTTCGGTGCGATTTCAATTTTTATTTATGTAAGTCTTTATACACCACTTAAAACGAAGACACCTCTGTCAGTTTTTGTGGGGGCAATTCCAGGAGCAATTCCTTTTATGTTAGGTTGGGTAGCAGCGACAGATAACTTCGGAATAGAACCAGGAACACTGTTTATGATTCAGTTTTTTTGGCAATTTCCTCATTTTTGGGCTATTGGGTGGTTTTTATTCGATGATTATAAAAAAGGAGGCTTTTTTATGCTTCCTACGGGAAAAAGAGATAAAGGTACTGCAACCCAGGTAGTGATTTATACAGTATGGACAGTTGTTACATCATTAGTACCTGTTTTTGGTGTTACTGGACGACTGTATATTACACCAGTATCAGGAATCTTAATTCTTATACTAGGTGTTTTTCTATTAAGATATGCAATACGTTTGTACAAGGTTAAAGATGCTAAAACTGCGAAACAATTAATGCTTGCAAGTGTTTCTTACATTACTTTATTGCAAATCATTTATGTGGCTGATAAATTTATTCGTGTATGGATTTAACACAAGGAACGACAATCGAAAAACAGAAAAGAGCCAAAAAAACTATGATGTGGTTTGCTATGATAAGTATGACCATGACATTTGCTGGTTTAACAAGTGCTTATGTAGTAAGTAAAACTAGAGAAGACTGGTTGACTGATTTGGTTTTTCCGAATGCTTTTTTAATTAGCTTATTTATCATTATTGGGAGTAGTATTTCTTTTTACATGGTAAAAAAAGCAATTGAAAAAGAGAATAGAAGTTTAGCAACTTTGTTATTATTGCTAACTTTAGTATTGGGAACGTTTTTTGTTTTTATGCAATTTCAAGGTTTTGCGGATATTATGGATCAAGGGTATTATTTTACAGGTCCATCTGCAAATATTGTCCCAACGTTTTTGTATATCATAGTCGTATTACATATAGTCCACGTAATTGTTGGGCTAATCGTACTTTTAGTCGTAATTTATAATCATTTTAAACAAAAGTATAAAACAGGGCAAACCCTTGGTTTAGAACTGGGTGCTATGTATTGGCATTTCGTAGATGTTTTATGGGTTTATCTCTTTTTATTTTTATATTTCGTTAGATAATAAAATTGATTACTTTTGTGGAAAATTTAACAATACCAAATTCTTTATATGGAAACAACTGTTACTAATACAGGTACAGAAGGTAAAACTTGGGGTGGAGGTAACAAACCACTGAAAGTGAGTTATGGTAAGATGATGATGTGGTTTTTTATCCTGTCTGATGCACTTACATTCTCTGGGTTTCTTGCTGCTTACGGTTTTTCAAGATTCAAATTCATAGATTCATGGCCAATCGCGGATGAAGTGTTTAATCACTTTCCATTCCTTCATGGAGTAGATGCTCCGATGTATTATGTGGCATTAATGACGTTTATATTAATATTTTCTTCAGTAACAATGGTACTTGCGGTAGATGCAGGGCACCAAATGAAACAGAAGAAAGTAATTCTTTATATGTTCTTAACGATTATTGGTGGAGCGGTTTTCGTTGGTTCTCAGGCTTGGGAATGGAAAAATTTCATCAAAGGAGAGTACGGAGCGGTAGAAACTAAAGGAGGTCAGATACTGCAGTTTGTAGATAAAGAAGGTCACAGAGTCGCATTACACGATATAGCTATTGTAAATGCTAATAAGGATAGAGAGCAACACCAAAGCAAAAATGGAATTTGGTACGAGTCAGAAAAAGAGCTGCCTACGTATACAATTCAGGAGATAAGAGACGGTTTTGCTAAAAAAAGTGACTTATTGATAAGAACTCAGATTTTAACGGAGAAAGGTGAAAAGACGATCTTATCTAGAGAAGAGTCCTTAAAAAGATTAAATACGGATGCTATTGGTATTGTAGAAGGAGCGAATCTGATTCATAATGAATATGGAACACCGTTGTTTGCTAATTTCTTTTTCTTTATCACAGGATTCCACGGATTTCACGTATTATCTGGAGTTGTGATCAATATTATCATATTTTTTAATGTGATCTTAGGGACATACGAGAGAAGAAAGAATTACGAAATGGTGGAGAAAGTAGGACTTTATTGGCACTTCGTAGATTTAGTTTGGGTATTTGTATTTACATTCTTCTACCTGGTTTAATTATTAAAAAGATTTTAAAATAGATATGGGACACGATACAGCACACCACGAATCAAATACCAAAAGAATATGGTATGTGTTCGTTTTATTATCAGTAGTGACGATAGTAGAAGTGATTTTAGGTATTATCAAACCTGCATTTTTAATAGAGACTACAGTTATTAGTATGAAATTGCTAAACTGGATCTTTATTATCTTAACGATTTACAAGGCATATTACATTACATGGGCTTTTATGCATATGGAAGGAGAGACAAAGGGACTTCGTAGATCAGTTGTTTGGACAGCAGTATTTCTAATCAGTTATTTGATTTTTATCTTGTTAACCGAAGGAGATTATATTTATGAAGTTTTCAAAGCTGGTCATAAAAGCTGGGACTTTTAATTAAGATATACAGACGTTAAAAACGTAATAAAAGATAGTAAAAGACGGTTGGTTTCAGCCGTCTTTTTTATTTTTGCAGATAAGTTAAGTTGTTGATTTAATGAAAAAATTTTTAGTTCTAGGTATATTATTTATTCTGCCAATAGTAGCATACTTATTTTTTGCTTCAGCTGTAGATAATTTCTCCAAACTCCCGGTTTTAGTAGAGTCCGTTGGCGATCTTAATAACTTCGAAAGCCTTGAAAAAAAAGACATAACATTACAGGATAAAATCACAATTTTAGGTTTTTTAGGAGATGACATCCTTAGTAAACGAGGTAACGCTTTCAATCTTAATCAGAAAATATATAAAAAGAATTATGAATTCAGAGATTTTCAATTGGTAATGGTTTGCCCCTATGGTAGCGAAAATCAATCCAAGGAGCTTATTAAAGAATTAAGTAAGTTAACTGATGTATCTGGTTGGAATTTTGTTTTTGGTACTCCTGAGAGCATAGCAAGTTTTTTTAAAGGGTTAAAAACACCGTATTCTTTAGATGAGAAGAGTGCAACAGATTTTGTCTTTATCATAGACAAAAAAATGAATCTAAGAGGGCGAGAGGAGAACAGAGAAAAGAATGAGATAGATGTATATGGATATGATACTAGCTCTGTAGCTGATCTTAATAACGTTATGGTAGATGATGTGAAGGTGATATTAGCGGAGTATCGTTTGGCATTAAAAAAATATAAAGCAGATCGTAAAGAAAAGTAGCTATGAAAAAATATTCATATGTTGGTATATCTTTTATTATCCTAGTTTTTGGAATCATTTTTATTCCTAGAATAGTAAATAGAGTAAAGAAGTCTTCTATTGTGGAAAATGATAGGATGAGTGCGAGCAATCCAATAGTCAATCAAAAGCTTTCTTATATTAAAATTAACGGAAAACCAAGAAAAGTTCCTGAGTTTGCGTTTCTGAATCAAGATAGTTTACTGATTACTAATCATGATTTTAAAGGAAAGGTTTTTGTCGTAGATTTCTTTTTTACCAGCTGCCCTACGATTTGTCCAAAAATGTCTAAGAATTTGGTGTATTTACAGGATAAATTAAAAGATTATAAGGATTTTGGTGTAGCTTCATTTACCATTAATCCAAGACGCGATACTCCAAGTATCCTAAAAAAGTACGCAGAAAACTATGGTATATCAAACCCTGATTGGCATTTACTCACCGGAGAACGAGAAGATATATTTGATTTGGCAAATGCTGGATTTAATATCTATGCTGCGGAAAATCCTGAAGTACCCGGAGGTTTTGAACACAATGGTCATTTTGCATTAATAGATAAAGATGGATATATCAGATCTCGTTATGATGCTTCTGGTAATCCTATTATTTATTATAGAGGTGCTATTGGTGTAGAGGAAAAAAAGGATGAAAATGGAGAAGAAGAGCAAATAACAATCTTGTTAGAAGATATAAAGAAATTATTAGAAGAGGATGAGTAAGAGTGTTTCAGAAACAGAAAGTAAATACAATAAATGGATTGTTGTATTGTCTATTGTTATTCCTGTTGCAGTGGCAGCGTTGTTTGGCGTAAATCTTAGGAAATTAGGTTTTGATGTAGAGCCTTTAACGTTCTTACCACCAATTTACGCTACGATAAATGGATTAACAGCAGTAATTCTTGTGATTGCATTTTGGGCAATAAAGAATAAAAAAGTACAATTACATGAGAACCTCATGAAGACTGCTATTGCATGTTCTGTTCTTTTTTTAGTAATGTATGTAGCATATCATATGACCAGCGATTCTACTAAGTTTGGAGGAGAAGGAATCATTCGTTATGTATATTATTTTATTCTAATAACACACATTATATTATCGATTGTTATTATTCCGTTTGTTTTGATAACTTATGTGAGGGCATTAGCTAAGAGTTTCGAAAGGCATAAAAAAATTGCTAGAATTACATTTCCAATATGGTTGTATGTTGCAATTACGGGTGTTATTGTTTATCTAATGATATCTCCTTACTATTAATTTATAACTTCTAAATTGGAATCCTCAGATGATGAGATTAAAATATATATGGATTTTAGTGTTGGCGCTGTTTTTTACACTTCCAATGGATGCACAATGCGCTATGTGTCGTGCTGTGTTAGAAAGTGAAGAAGGTCAGCAAACTGCTAAAGGAATTAATAACGGGATCGTATACCTTATGATTATCCCATATATTTTGATTGGCACTGTAGGATATTTTATTTACAGAAATAAGAAAAAAGCTTCCTAGGAGATTTAATAGCTTTTTACTCAATATAAATGTTTAACATTTTAATAACACATGCTACTGTAACGAAATTGATGTAGGATTAGTCTTATCTAATAAGACTACACTAACCAATCTTTTGTATTTCTGGAGGGGAAACCAGAAACAGCATATAAAACATACTATTTTTAGTACCAAGGTGTAAGTCTTAGTTTATATTAATGAAGGTATCATATTGTGCCTCATAATCTTAATCTAAGTATTATGATTGAAATTAAAGACTTGCATAAATCTTACCAAATGGGGAGTAATTCTCTGCATGTTTTAAAAGGAATCAATTTTAATGTTAATGAAGGGGAACTTGTTTCTATCATGGGGTCATCGGGCTCTGGAAAATCTACGTTGCTAAATATTTTAGGAATGCTCGATGAAGCTGATTCTGGAAGTTACTTTTTGGATAATATTCCTATTAAAAACCTTAACGAAAAAATCGCCGCTAGATATCGGAATAAATTTCTAGGGTTTATATTCCAATCTTTTAATTTAATTAATTATAAAAATGCCTTGGATAATGTCGCTATGCCATTATACTATCAAGGGATTAAAAGGAAGGAAAGAACGGACAAAGCACTTCATTATCTGGAAAAGGTTGGATTAGCAGATTGGGCAACACACTTACCGAACGAATTATCTGGAGGACAAAAACAGCGGGTAGCGATTGCGAGGGCATTAGCATCTGAGCCGAAAGTACTGCTTGCAGATGAGCCAACAGGAGCATTGGATACTAAAACCTCTTATGAAGTAATGGATCTGATTCAGGGAATAAACGATGAAGGTAAAACAATCCTTATTGTTACTCACGAAGAGGATATAGCGCATATGACCAAACGTATTGTTAACCTAAAAGATGGTCTTATTATAGATGACGGTATTGTAGAACAAGTAAGAGCAAATTCATATGTTTAATATCGAACGCTGGCAGGAAATATTTGAGACAATTCGTAAAAACAAATTAAGAACCTTTCTAACCGGACTGTCTGTTGCTTCAGGAATATTTATTTTGGTAATACTTCTTGGTGTGGGACAAGGAATGCAAAATGGAATTGCAGAAGAATTTGAAGGCGATGCCTCTAATAGTATATGGGTTTGGACAAGACCAACATCCGTAGAATATAAAGGAATGAACCCAGGAAGGTTCTTTAGCATGACCAATGAAGATTTTGATTTTATTCATAAGACCAATGAAGATGTAATAGAATACGAATCATCTAGAGTGAGAATTTGGAATGCTACAATATCATATAAAAAGGAATCTGGAAGTTATAGAATTGAAGGTGTTTTTCCAGGTTTTCAATTTATTGAAAATCAGTCCATGGTATCGGGTAGGTTTATCAATCAGAATGATATCGACGAAAAGGGTAAGATTGTAACACTGGGAAGAAAAGTGAAGGAAGCCTTGTTTAAAAATGGGGAAGATCCAATAGGAAAATATGTTAAACTTAATGATATTCCTTTCAAAGTTGTTGGAGTATACACGGATAAAGGTGGAGAACGGGAAGAGGAGCAGGTTTCTATTCCTTCCACTACAGCACAACAGGTTTTTAATCGTGGTCAAAATATTAATAATCTATCTTATACTCTTAAGCCAGAAAAAGATTTTGAAACTGCAGTAGCAAAATCTGAAGAATTTGTGGCTTCAATTACCAGATATTTAAAAAACAAACACGTTATCGCTCCAACAGACGATCGAGCTATTGGAATCGGGAATTCTTTAGAGCAGGCTAAAAGATTTTATAGCTTGATTTTTATGATCAAAGCCTTTTTCTGGTGGGTAGGAGTGTGTACGATTATAGCAGGTGTAGTAGGGGTAAGTAACATTATGCTTATCATTGTTAAGGAACGAACAAAAGAAATAGGTATTCGGAAAGCAATAGGGGCATTACCTTCTTCCATTATTGGAATGATTTTGCACGAAGCTATATTTGTGACTGCTATAGCAGGTTTTACTGGATTAATTTTTGGATTGATTCTATTAGAAATAGTAGGGCCTATGGTCAAAACAGATTTCATATCCAATCCTTCTGTAAATTTCAATATTGCCATTACCACCGTATTCATATTAATTATTGCAGGAGCACTCGCAGGATTTTTTCCAGCATGGAGAGCAGCAAAGATCAAACCCATTGTAGCACTTAGAGACGAGTAATATGTTTAATAGAGATAAATGGAATGAAATAATAGAAGCCCTAACGGCTAATTGGTTTAGAACCTTGTTAACTGCATTTGGAGTTTGTTGGGGGATATTCATTTTAGTAATACTGCTGGCAGCAGGAAAAGGGTTGGAAAATGGTGTAAAACGAGGCTTTGGAGATATTGCTACGAATACCATGTTTATGTGGACACAGATTGCAACCAAACCTTATAAAGGTCTACCCAAAGGAAGAAGATTTAATTTTAAAATAGGAGATGTAGCTTCAATTAGAGAAAAAGTACCTGGATTACTATATATTTCTCCTCGTAATCAACTGGGAGGCTTTGGAGGGACTAATAATGTTGTAAGAGGTTTAAATACCGGAGCTTTTAATGTTTATGGTGATTATCCTGAGATCATTAATCAAGATCCAATTACTATAACTTCTGGAAGATTTGTCAATTATGGAGATATCGATAATAATAGAAAAGTAGCTGTGATTGGCGAAGGAGTTAAAAAAGAGTTGTTTAAAATAGGTGAAGATCCCATTGGTGAGTATATAAAAATTAAGGGGGTTAGTTTTATGGTGATTGGAACTTATATGAAGAAATCTAATAATGGAGATCGAGAACAAGGCCAAAATGAAATTTTTGTTCCTTTTACTTCTTTTTCGCAAGCTTTTAATAGGGCAGATAACGTTGGATGGATGGCGATTACAGCACAAGATGATCACTCAATTACCAAGTTGAAGAAGAATATAATAGATGTAATGAAAACTAATCATACCATACATCCTGAAGATAACAGGGCAATTGGAAATTTTGATCTGTATCAAGAGTTTAGTAAGATTAATGGACTTTTTATTGCCCTTAGAGGAGTAGCTTATTTTGTGGGAGTTCTGGTATTATTATCGGGTATTATTGGTATTAGTAATATTATGCTGATAGTTGTGAAAGAACGAACTAAAGAAATTGGAATTAGACGTGCCCTTGGCGCTTCCCCTTGGTCTATAAGAGGGCAAATTTTATTAGAGTCTATTTTTCTAACTATTATTTCTGGTATGACAGGCATTGCAGTATCTACAGGAGTTATATTTTTAGTAAATAAAATCTTAGATGGGATACCCGCTACTAATGAAACGATGTTTGCAAATCCTAGTGTAGATCTCACAGTCGTTTTTGTGGCTTTACTCATATTAATAACAAGCGGACTTTTAGCTGGTTTAATACCAGCACAAGTTGCTATCAAAACAAAACCAATAGATGCTTTAAGAGCAGAATAAAAATAAATCAATCAAAGTTTTACTGTTGCAATAGTAAACAAATCAATAAACACGGAAAATGAAAAAAACAATAACAGTTATTATCTTACTTCTTATAGTAGTTGTATTCGGAGGCGCATTATATTATTTGTATCAAAAAAATCAGGAAGATCCTGTAACTTATAAAACAGAACAAAGTACTGTAGAAACGATTATTAAAAAAACCGTAGCAACAGGAAGTATTGTGCCGAAAGAAGAAGTGTTAATAAAACCAAACATTTCTGGAATCATTGAAGAAATATATATCGAAGCTGGAGATCAGATTAAGTCCGGTGATCTAATTGCTAAAATTAGAGTGATACCCAATGTGTCTTCATTGCAAAGTGCTAAAAATGCGGTGCAAACAGCAAAAATAGATTTGGATAATCAGGAAAAAGTTTTCAAAAGACAAAAAGAGTTGTTTGATAAAGGAGTTATTTCTGCAAATGAATTTGATGGTTCGGATGTAACTTACAAACAATCAAAACAAAACTATGAAGCAGCACAGCAAAATTATCAAATTGTTAAAACAGGAACTACACGAGGATTAGGAAGCGCTGCGAATACATTAATCCGCTCCACAGTTTCTGGGATGGTTTTAGAAGTTCCGGTAAAAGAGGGGAATCAGGTGATTGAATCAAATAATTTTAATGATGGTACCACTATCGCTGCTGTAGCAGATGTAGGACAAATGATTTTTGAAGGAAACGTAGATGAAAGTGAAGTAGGAAAAATTAAAGAAGATTTACCATTAGAAATAACGGTAGGAGCGATAGAAAATAAAAAATTTGATGCCGTTTTGGATTATATTGCACCGAAAGGAAAAGAAGAAAATGGAGCCATTCAGTTTGAAATTAAAGGTACACTGAATAAAAAGGATACCACATTTATTAGAGCAGGACTAAGCGCAAATGCATCTATTATTTTAGCAAAAGTAGATAGTGTAATGGCATTGAAAGAATCTCTTATCCAGTATGATTCGAAAACACAAAAGCCTTTTGTAGAAGTGGCTACAGGAGATCAACAGTTTGAAAATAGAGATGTTGAGTTAGGAGTAAGTGATGGAATTCATGTAGAAATTAAAAGCGGAATCACGAAAGAAGATAAAATCAAAGTTTGGAATCAAATTAAGAAACCAGAGTTTGGAAATTAATTTTTTTCAAAAAAAGTGTAACAACAATAATCAATAGTATACAAATAGGTATCAGAAACGTAAATTTAAGTATAAGAAGATGTTTCTGAGCGACCTTTTAAATAAAGAGAAACCGATGAAAGTTAAAATTTCAATTATTTGCTGTGTCCTTTTTGGGATGCTTACTGTACAAGCACAAGATAAAAAATGGACATTAAGAGAGTGCGTGGAATATGCTTTGGAAAATAATATTACTATTAAACAATCAGCACTTAATGTAGAAAATGCAGCAATAGATAAAAAAGATGCTTTGGGTAATTTTTTACCATCTCTAAATGCACAGGCATCTAACTTTTGGAGATCAGGTTTAGCAACAGATCCGATTACAAATACGAACAGTACGGCAACTTTTAGAAGTTCATCATATGGTATTAATGTTGGGATTACTTTATTTGATGGGTTAAGAAACGTGAAACAGTTTCAAAGAGCAAAATTGAATAAACTTTTAAGTCAGTATAATCTTGGAAAATCTAAAGACGATATTGCGTTGTTTGTAGCTAATAGTTACTTACAAGTTCTATTGAACAAGGAATCTTTAAAGGTAATAGAAAAGCAACATGAAATTACCTTAGAACAGTTAAAAAGAACAAAGGATTTGGTAGATGCAGGTGTTTTGCCGCAAGGAGATCTTTTGGAAATAGAAGCGACCTCTGCAGATGAGCTTACCCGAATTGTACAAGCGGAAAATGCTGTGTTAATCGCTAGAGTAGGACTTGCACAAACACTATTAATAAAGGACTATGAAAAGTTTGATATTGCAGAGCAAGATTACCTAGTTCCGTCTTCTTCGATTTTGAATAAGTCTGTTGATGAGATTAGGTCTAGTGCTAGAGAAGCTAGATATGAAGTGCAAATTGCAGAACAAAATAAGCTAATTGCAGAAAAAGACTTAGAAATAGCAAGAGGTGCTTATTATCCTACATTAAGTGGTTCGTTTGGATATAATACTAGTGAAGTTGGAAATGATACATTCAGCAGATCAATTGATCCAGACAACCCAACAGTAGATTTACCAATTGGATTTGTTGGAAATACTGGAGAGGAAGTATTTCAAACTCAGCCAAACTTCTTAATACAAGAAGCGGGACCTACACCATTTATAGAACAATTGTATAATAATGATGCACTTTCTTATGGATTATCCCTTTCTGTGCCAATTTTTAATGGTTTCGCAACTAGGAATAATGTAAAAAGAAGTAAGATTAATGTTAAGCGTACACAGTTTCAGCTAGAACAAGCGGAGCTAGATTTAGATAGTAATGTATATCAGGCCTATTTGGATGCTAAAGGATCTGCTGAAGCTTATGAGGCTTCTTTAGTTGCTGTAAAGGCGCAAGAAAGAGCTTATGAGTACGCGAAGGATAGATATGATGTTGGAAGAACAAACGCATTTGATTTTAGTCAGTCAAAATTCAGATTAGAAAATGCACAGAGTAATGAGGTGCAAGCAAAATT
The DNA here is from genome assembly GCF_947492965.1 of uncultured Aquimarina sp. Lineage (GTDB taxonomy): Bacteria > Bacteroidota > Bacteroidia > Flavobacteriales > Flavobacteriaceae > Aquimarina. The sequence goes on from NZ_CANLOZ010000001.1 coordinate 578,510, forward strand.
CGATTACATATTCAAGATTAAAGTACTAGAACTTTATTTTGGAATCAAAATAGCAGACATAAAATTATAATTTAAATAGTCCATTAAATTTGGGCTACTTAACTAAAGATTGTAATTTCATTTTATAGAATTAATTTAAACTAAGTCATGAGTAGAAAAACTTTACTAATCATTTTAATTTTTGTTATTGTTTTAGTTATTGGACTTGTCTTGGGCAAAAAAGCAGGATGGTTTGGTAAAGATGGAAACCTAAAAGAAGTAGAGATTTCAGAAATCCAAAAGCTAGATATTGTAGAAACCGTTTCTGCTACAGGAAAAATTCAACCAGAGGTAGAAGTGAAGCTTTCTTCTGAGGTTTCTGGAGAGATCATTGACTTACCTATAAAAGAAGGTCAGCAAGTACAAAAAGGAGATCTCTTAGTTAGAATTAACCCAGATATTATCCAATCAGGATTAAATCGATCTCAGGCGGCATTGGAAAATGTTAGAGCAGGATTACAACAAGCTGAAGCTAGTTTAAAAGAAGCTAAGTTAAGTTACGAACGTAATAAAGAATTGTTCGACAAAGGCGTAATTTCCAAGGCAGAGTGGGATACTTCAGTGTCGGCTTATGAAGTGGCACAAGCAGCGAAACAATCTGCTTTTTATAATGTAAAAAGTGCTCAGGCAACTGTGAATGAAGCAAAGGATAATTTAAGTAGAACAACGATCTACGCACCAATGAGTGGTACGATTTCTAAGTTATCGGTAGAACTCGGAGAAAGAGTAGTGGGTACACAACAAATGGCAGGGACAGAAATAGTTAGAGTTGCTAACTTGAGTAATATGGAAGTAGAAGTTGATGTTAATGAAAATGATATTGTAAAAGTTTCTCTTGGTGATTCTACTATTGTTGAAGTAGATGCGTATTTAAAAAAACAATTTAAAGGATTAGTTACCGAAATTGCTAATTCTGCAGAAAGCACATTAAGTGCTGATCAAGTAACTAACTTTAAGGTAAAAGTTCGTATTCTAGAAGAGTCTTATAAAGATTTGACAGAAGGTAAACCAGAAAGTTACTCACCATTCAGACCTGGAATGACAGCAACAGTAGATGTTATTACCAATAAAAGAGAGAGTGTAATTGGAGTTCCAATTAGTGCAATAGTAATAAAAACTGATACTTCTAGTAGTGCTAAAAGGAAATATACGAGGGAAAAAATAAAAGAGTCTGACGAGAAATTTGAATGTGTTTTTGTTAATGATGGAGGATCTGCTAAACTAAGAGTTATCAAAACAGGAATTCAGGATGATAGCAATATAGAAATTACAGAAGGCTTAAATGTTGGAGAAAATGTTATTGTGGGGCCTTATAATGTTGTTACAAAGACATTAAAAACAGGAGATAAAGTAACTTCTAAAAAGCAAAGAAAAGCCAAAGAAGAATAAGATTATTAAAGGTATCTTTGCATAAATTTTTTAAGATGGCCTATATTCTTTGTTTAGAGACTTCTACAACTAATTGTTCTGTATCACTATGTGAAGATGGTAAAGTAATTGGCTTTAAAGAAGATTACGATACCAAATATTCTCATGCAGAACGCCTGCATCAATTCATAAAGATCGTACTGGAGGAGGCATCAATAGAGTTTAAAGAGCTTAATGCAATAGCAGTAAGTAAAGGGCCTGGTTCCTACACAGGTCTAAGAATTGGAGTGTCCTCTGCAAAAGGACTTTGTTATGGTCTACAAATACCATTAATATCTATAAGTACCTTACATTCATTAGCGATGCAAATACAATGCGATAAGGGATATATTGTGCCAATGATTGATGCTCGTAGAATGGAAGTATATTCAGCTATATTTTCTAAAGATTATAAGCAAGAAAGATCCATAGAAGCTGAAATTTTGGTAGAAGATTCGTATCAATCTTATTTGCAGAATAATGAAGTATGTTTTATCGGTAATGGTGTATCCAAGTTTTCGGAAATTTGTGAGCATAAAAACGCTAAGTTTTTTCCAGAAAAATTACCGTCTTCTAAAGAAATGGCAATCTTGAGTTATCAGAAATATGTAAATAAGGATTTTGAAGATGTTAGTTATTTTGAACCTTATTATTTAAAAGATTTTGTAGCGGGTTAGGCTTAGGGAAGTAATACAATATCAATTCACAGAAGTTATTTTATACAACAAAAGAGGTCATCTCAGAATAAGATGACCTCTTTTGTTTTGTTTTAAATATATTTTAATCTCTTCTACTTCTATCGCTAAGTAAACTTCTAGATCTATTGCCGTCCGTACTTTTTAAAGCATTATATCTTGATACTAATCGAATAAGATCTTCTTCCTTTCTTACCTTAATACGATTTTTTTTCATGTATTTCTTTAACTCTTCTTCTTTATCACTTAAAGCAGCTAAAATCTCTTTCTTATCCATTGGAAGTTCCATTATAATCCCACGTTCTTCTAAGAAATATTTGGTTTTGATACGCACCTTTCCTGGTGTTGCAGTACCACTTACCGAACCTTTTGGATCAGGTTTAGTTATCTTCACAGAATATTTTTTATAGATTCTATACTTTTCATTTAGCTCTACCAAGACATAATACCCCGGTTTTTTTAACCCACGCTGAGTTTTAAAATTACAATAGTAATAGTAATCTCCGTCTATTCGTGCATGTGATGTAGGACTCTTTAAAAGTTCGAATAAATCACCGCCTTTTTTGAATTCTAATGCATCTGTGTAAGCATTATATCTTAGTTTGGTATCAAAGGTTCCTGACTTTTCATCAATGACACTTGCATCCTTATATTTTAAGGTTTTGTGTATAGAACCATCATACTCGTCAAAAGTAGTTACTCTTTTGGTTGGTTTTAGTAAAGATTGCGGAAGTTGCGCAAACAATAAAGGCGATATTAATAAAAATAATAAGTGTAGTGTTTTTCTCACGATCTATTGATTTAGGTGTATTAAATTTAATAAAACGTAGGTTTAAATACAAAAATTACAGTTTTAATACTTTATTTTTATTGATTATTCAATACTTTTAAATTATTGGCAATTTATTAATGAGAAATAACATATTTTGTTGAAAATATAACATCTATTTTTTACGGGAATACTGTAAAGTTTGTCTCGAAAACGTTTTAGTTTGTAGGAAATTACTTCATTTTGTTTGCTAAAAGTTTGATTTTCCGATCGTAAAACGTTACCGAGGAATTATCTATTTTGAAAGGGAATTTTTAAACTTTTAAACTTGTTTTTATGGCCTGCCTGAATCTCTTTTATGTTATAGGTACGTTATAGAGTCAAAAAGTTAGTTGATAAGCATAAAAAAACATCTAGGAATCAAATTCAAAGATGTTTTTTTATTTATAAATGACCTTAAAAGAAACTAGTACATACATTAATTTCTTCTAGTGAGTAAACTCCTTGATCTACTTCCATCTGTACTTTTTAATGCATTATACCTGGATACAAGACGGATTAAATCTTCTTCTTTTCTTACTTTAATACGCTCCTTTTTGATGTATTTTTTTAGTTCTTCTTCCTTATCGCTAAGCGCAGTTAGTAGCTCCTTTTTGTTCATAGGAAGCTCCATAATGATACCACGTTCTTCGAGAAAATAAGTGGTTTGCATTTTTAATTTTCCCGCAACATTATTGCCATTGGCAGCACCACCTTCATTAGGTTTCTTAATTTTTAAATCAAACTTTTTATAGATTTTATATTTCTCATTTAACTCTACCAACACATAATATCCTGATTTTTTATGACCTCGTTGTGTTTTAAAATTGCAATAATAAAAATAGTCTCCATCTATTCTTGCATGTGAGGTAGGTTTCTTTATTAATTCATATAATTCTGATCCTTTTTTAAACTCTAATGCATCTGTATACGCATTATAACGAAGTTTTGCATCAAATGTTCCTGACTTTTCATCTATCACACTAGCATCCTTATATTTAATACTTTTATACATAGAGCCGTCATAGTCATCAAACATAGTTACTTCTTTGGCAGGTTGGATTAAAGACTGCGGAAGCTGAGCAAATAAAAAAGGTGAAATTAATAATAATGGAAATAGTAATAGTTTTTTCACGATTGTTAGATTTAGGTGAAATAAAATTAATAAAACGTAATATTTAATGCAAAAAATAGCTTTTTAATATCAAATTTTTATCAATACCTCAATGTTTGATGTTTTTTTTCAATTTTTTAATTACAAAAAATCAATTTTATTGAAAGATTAACATCATTTAATTACGGTAAAACCATAATTACGATTACGAAAACGTTGTAATTTGTAAGAAAAAACTTATATTTTTTGATGTTTTTTTGTTTTTTCTTCTAGAAATCAGTTTGTTAAGTGAAAACCATTGTCAACAAAGAAACATCTCAATTAATATTGAGATGTTTCTTTATAAAGTGATATTGTTCTAACTAATCTCGAAAGAAATTTTAAGAATAACTCTATATTCTTTGATCTCACCATCATCAATGATCAACTTTTGATCAGAAATCCATGCTGACTTAATGTTTTTTAATGTTTTAGCTGCTTCTTTTACTCCATTTTTAGCTGCATCTTCCCATCCCTTCTCAGAAGCTGCTATTACTTCTATAACTTTTACTATTGCCATTTCAATAATTTTTTGGTTAATATTTTATTATATTATCTAAGATACGAGATACTTAGGTTAAATTTTAGTAGTAACCGCTATTATTTTCATGGTTTTTCGATATGATTAACGAATATCCGATGAACTACCCGTTTATCGCCTCTACGTAGGCAACTTTATCTTTAAGCATTTCTTTAAGCATATTCTCGATTCCATTTTTGAGGGTAAATGTAGAAGAAGGGCATCCACTACAAGCACCTTGCAAAATTACTTTTACTCCTTTGCTTTCAGGGTCATAGGAATCAAACATAATATTTCCTCCATCACTTGCGACAGCAGGTTTGATATATTCTTCAATAATGTTGACAATATCTTTTGAGGTGTCATCTAATTTTTCGAAATCGGTATCTGCTTGTTTTTCTACCTGACTTTTGGAGACAGTGGCATTAGCTGATAAAACCTCTTTACCCTGTTCTAAATATTCTCGAAGAAATTCTCTTAATTCTAATGTAATATCCTGCCAGTCCGCAATGTCATACTTATGGATAGAAATATAGTTTTCATCGATGTAGATCTCTTTTACAAATGGGAAATTGAACAACTTTTCTGCTATGGGTGCTTCTTTGGTATCATCGATACTTTTAAATTCATGACCAGCTGTCACTAGCTTTTTATTGGCAACAAATTTTAATACAGAAGGATTCGGTGTACTCTCTGCATAAACGGTTATAGCTGTCTTTTTTGGTGCAGTTGTTTCATTAATTACAGGTTGACCACTATTCAGGTAATTTTCTATCTGTTCTGCAACTTCATCTTGCACATCATTCCATTCCACAATTTCGAACTTATCAATGGCAATAAAGTTTTGGGCTATAAATACTCTTTTTACAAAAGGAAGATAGAATAATTGTTGGGCCAAAGGAGAGTTTTTAGCATGGTCAATATTCTCAAATTCATAACTTGTATGCTTTGTCAAAAAAAAGTTTGCTTCAAATTTTAGTATACTGGGATTAGAAGTAGCTTCTATTTTTATCTCAAATTTCTTTTCCATAATCAAATTTTATGCAAATTTACTAAAAACTAAATCCAACTTGCCCTTTACGCTTTAAGATTAAGAATGTTTTAATACGTAAGATAAAACCTATGTTTTTATAAAAATTTATATATTTGAAGCTGGCACGAAGTAATATTTTAGTTTGGGAAAGAAATATGAAAGCCCCTACAATATAAGCTTGATTAAATAGTTTATATTGAAATAATTAACCTAGTTTTTCCTTTTTTTAACATAAAGCCTCTAATGAATTTGAAGAAATATTATTTGTTGCTTGCTATTTTAACCTCACAATTTATTTTTTCTCAGGAAGGAATTCCGGTTTATGCAGATTATCTTTCTGATAATCTTTACTTGGTACATCCGTCTATGGCAGGAGCATCCAATGCTAATAAAATCAGGCTTACAGCTCGGAAACAATGGTTTGATGTGGATAATGCACCAAGTACGCAATCTGCTAACATCAATTTTAGAACTAATGATAAAGTTGGTTTGGGCGCTATAGTGTATAGAGATGAGAATGGACGTTTTACACAAACTGGTGCTTTTTTGACTTTTGCGTATCATTTATTGTTTTCACGTGATCGAACCGATCTTAATATGCTTTCTTTTGGTATGAGTGGAGCTTTTATCCAATCCAATGTAGATGAACGGGGTTTGGATGATCCAGCAGATCCTGATCCTGTGTTAAGAGGTAATCTCCAAAAGGATGCTTATTTTAATGTGGATATAGGAATGTCTTATCATTATCTCGATTGGTATGCGCATTTTACGGTTAAGAATGTATTGCCGACCGCAAGAGATATTTTTGATAATACTGATATTGGTGCTACTATTAGAGATTCTAATAACCAAAGAAGATATATCTTCTCAGTGGGATATGTATTCGGATTGGGAAATAGTGCTTGGAGTCTTGAACCTTCTGTTTTATATCAAGCTACAGATCAGACAAAAGAAAGTACTATTGATGCTAATCTAAAAGTGTATAGACGTTTTGGAGAATTAGCCACTTTATGGGGAGGCTTATCATACAGAAGAAGTTTTGATGGTGCTGAGTTTTCTCAGACAGGGATAGAAATAGAAAGTCAGAAACTACAATATATAACTCCTTTTCTAGGAATCAATTATAAAAAATGGATGGTTGGCTACACTTACAGTTACCAGTCCAACTCCGTAGTGTTGAGTAATGGCGGATTTCATCAGTTAACAGTGGGGTATGATTTTGGAAAACGAAAAGAGCGTTGGAATTGTCACTGCCCAGCCGTTAATAACTAAAAATATATTTTCATATAAGTAATGGCAAGCTCTAAAAAGCTTGCCATTTTTGATTACTTTACTGTTGTTCCCGAAAATGTAATACGTTTATCTTTTATCCTTACAAGAGATGCTAGTTCGTATACATTTTTGTATCCGTATCCATATAAATTTATAAAAGTTGGAATATTTAATGCCAAAGGAAGACTCTTGGTCGGGAAGTTGATAGCGTCTCCATCAATATTGTTATTACAATAAATTAAAATTTTAGTTTTTTTGTTTGGGATTAATTTGGCTAATTTCTTTTCAGTAAAATCAGAAAAATTCAGATGTACTGCGCCTTTTAGGTGTTTCTTGTCATATGCTGATTTTGATCTGGTATCTAACAGTATAGTATTAGGATCCTCTGCAAATTCTAAAAACGTTTCTAAAGGAATAAGTCTTGGCTGTCTGTATACCAAGACTTCTTCAGTGATCTCTGCAAATGCATTATAGTCGATTTTAGATTTTGGTAATTCTTTGTTTGATTGTGCAGTCATTGCTAGCGGCAATAATATTAGAATTAAATATGTTTTCATTGTATGATAATTATAAATTAAATCACGAATTAGATATTACTTTTCCCAGCTAAAAGACTTTTTTTGTCCTTGAGTCTTTATGGCTTTGATTAATGCTGCTTCTAGATTAGCTTCATCCTTTTTACTGTTTTTTTTGATATACGCTAAACGCTTTTTATTTAAATTTTGAATTTCATCCTGAATTTCCTTTCTTTCCTTACTCTTTTCAGCTATATATTGTTTCAACTCTTTACTAGATTTTTCTTTTAATTCTATAGGTAATTCTTCTTTGACTACTTCTTCTATTTCAAAACTTTCCTCTTCTACGGCGTCCACAAGATCCCAACTTTTGTTTTTGTAAAAACCAGAACTTTTACTGATTGCTCTACTTACAGCATTGGCTTCGCTGTAGGATCTCGCATTACGATCTTGTTCAGCTTGTAAACTAATTTTTTTAGAACCTTCGTTACCATAATAGATATAGGTGTTATTTAGTTTTCTATTTAGTTGTAATATGATATCATCATAAGGTGTAGCTATATGAATTGTTTCTCTATTATGATCAATTGCGCTATATTCTCCATTGGTTAAATCTGCTCCGTCTTTCCATTTGGTGTTGATACCTTGAGCATAATTACCACAGAAAATAGTATTTACTGTTATGTCTTTCTCCTTAGCATCGATAGCGGCATCTTTATAGTCTAACGGTCCTTGTGTAAAAGGTTCATTACCTGCGATGAAAATTAGTTTTAGATGATCATTATTTTTTTTCCAATCCAATTGATTGATAGAGGTGTTAATTACTTTTCCACAGTATTCATTTCCACCATTAGTGGTAAGCGCAAATAGCTCTTTTGAAATTTCATCTAAATCATCCGAAAATGGAAGAACCTGTCTGATGTATCCTTCTTGAGATGGTAGTCGATCATTACCATATTCATATAAGGCGATTTGCAATTTTATTTCATAATGACCACACTTGGCATACGATAATTCATTTACTATTTCCCACAACTGAGCTTTTGCCTGGTCGATGAGTCCATCCATACTATTACTCGTATCCAGTAATAAAGCTACCTGAATATTTTTGGTGTCTGGATCTGTTTTGGAAGTGTAAATTTCTAAAGCTTTCTCGGTTTGGATGGCTAACTCGGTATTTTTTTCATTTTTTGCTTGGCATGATATAGGAATAGTAAGCAAACATCCTGCAAGCATCCATGTATATAGTGTTTTCATAGGTTTAACAATTTTTAAATTCTGTATAAAATTATGCTGAACTTTTTTTGATAAAAACTTAGAATGAGGAACAGACACATATGAATGAGTAAACGTGTCTAGTTGTTTAGTGAAATTGCATTTGGTGCTACGAAAAAGCTTTAAAACTTGGTGTAACCGAATATTCCGATTTTATAATCCCATATAAATGGATTAAGTTTACCTAGACTTATGAAGTATATAATGAGTAAATATTATTTTGTTTTAGTAGTAATGTGGTTGTTGTCTAATACCATGTTTGGGCAGCATAATGCAAAGACTTTTGAAAATAATAAAGCAGACAAGCGTAGTCAGTTACTGGAAATAAGGGGAACTGTAAAAGAAGACAATACTCTTGAACCTCTAAAGAACGTAGAAATTAGAGTTGTTGGAGGGCAAACGTATCATACAGATAATCAGGGTGATTTTAAGATAAAAGCTAGAATAGGAGATGAAATTATTATTAGCCATGATAACTTCAATACTGTATATCATACAATAACAAGTAGTGAACGGATAGATGTTAAGGTGCAGGAAGATCCAGATGGATTTGTTTCAAAAAAGGAAATAAAGCGAAAAAAACTTTCTGCAGCTTATGGTTCTAATCTTAAAGCTGCGAGAAACACCATGACAAAAGATGCTGCAATAAGTATTGATTATGTGACCAAAGCGCTGGAAACTATTGAAGATGATGACGTTTTTGGAGATGAAAAAAAGGCAGAGCTTTTTGAAACTCTCGGAGATATCTATGCGTATTGGAAGCAACCAGATCTGGCAGAAAGTAATTATAAAACTAGTATAAGTAACAAGTATAGTATAGACGTAAAAATTAAGCTTGGAAATGCACAATTACAGAATAGCGATTATCAATCTTCATTGGTAACTTTTGATCAACTTAAAAAAGCTAAGCTAAATTCTGTTCAAAGAATAAAAGTATATGAAGGTTTAGGTGATAGTTATAAGGGTCAGAATGATTATGAAAATGCAAGTAAGAATTATAATATAGCATTGTCATTTGCTGAGAAAAACAATTCGGAGGATATCGTAATCGAGTTGAATTCTAAATTGGCAGAAGTGTTTCAAATTCAAGGGAATATTAATGATGCCGAAGAGTATCTCGATAATTCAGTACAGTTAGCAAGTAGAAGAAGTAAAAAGTCTTCGGCAAGACAACGGGCTAAGGCTGCGGACTTCTACAATAAGAATAATAGTTTTGCAAAAGAGATACAATTAAGAAAAGAAGCACTAGAAGATATTCAGGAGATGGAGGAGACAGAAGCGGAGAGTCCAAGTCCAATAGTATTGGATAGTATAAGTGCTCTAAATAGTATCAGTTTAGAGGACAGAGCTATTACTTCTCAAGTACAAAATTATAAAATCGCTAATGCTTTCGCTGCACAATCAGAGTATGATGAAGCAATTCCATATTTAGAGGAAAGTATTAAAAAAGCAGCATCAGAGAATGATTTAGTAGTCCAGAAAGATGCTACTCGAAAATTAGGAGAAGTATATCGAGAAAAAGGAGAGTTAGAAAAAGCTTCTGAAGCTTTTGAAGAATACGAAGTGATCATTGATAAACTCTATATTCAAAAAGAGCAAGAAATTTCTCAGGCAACGAGATTTAATAGAGAATTAGCACAAAGAGCTAATCGGATAGCTTCACTCGAAAAAGATCGAGAACTGAATGAGAGTAGATATAAATTAGCTTTTGCTTCTCAGGAATTAGCAGGTCAACAGAAGATTATTATTTATTCTTTAATCGGTTTGTCCATCTTATTACTTTTGGCAGCTTATCTAATGTTTAGAAATATAAAGCAACAAAAGTTTGCTAATAATTTATTAGCCTTAAAATCTCTTCGTTCTCAGATGAATCCTCACTTTATTTTTAATGCTCTGAATTCGGTAAATACTTTTATAGCTACAAGCGATGAAAGGGCTGCGAATCGATATCTTACGGATTTTTCGTTGCTCATGAGAGCAGTTTTAGAAAATAGCGAAGAAGATTTTATTCCTTTAGAGAAGGAAATAGAACTTTTGGAACTCTATGTGCAGTTAGAACATTTTAGGTTTCAAGATAAATTTGAGTATAAAATAAACGTAGATCCTGAAATAGATATAAAGCAATATATGATTCCTCCAATGCTGCTTCAGCCGTATGTAGAGAATGCGGTTTGGCATGGACTACGTTATAAATCGGATAAAGGTTTTCTTTCCATTAATTTTCAAAAAACAATAGATGGCACTATCGAGATAGTAATTGCGGATAATGGTATTGGAAGAGAAAAATCAAAATCCCTAAAAACATTAAACCAGAAAAAACAGAAGTCCCAAGGAATGAGTAATATTAAGAAAAGAATACAGATACTTAATACTATGTATAAGGATAAAGTAGATGTTTTTATTTCGGATTTAACTAATGACGAAGAAGGGACAGGAACTCAGGTAAAGTTGATTCTTAAAAAAGATAAGTAAGTACTGTAGTAAACAAAATATAATTTAATAAATCAAAGACTGTGAAATTAACTGCAATTGTAGTAGATGATGAGGCAAATAGCCGAGCAATTCTAAAAAATTATTTACAAAAATATTGTCCAACGGTGCAAGTATTGGGGGAAGCTGCGAGTGTTCAGGAAACTTTAAAGATCTTGGAGACGGAGAATCCTGATCTGCTGTTTTTGGATGTAGAAATGCCTTATGGGAATGCTTTTGATTTGTTGGAACAAGTTCCTGATAGAACTTTTGAAACCGTTTTTGTTACTGCTTATGATCATTATGCTGTAGATGCGTTAAATGCACAAGCAACATATTATCTTTTAAAGCCGATTGCTATTGATAATCTAATCAAAGCAGTAGATCATGTTACGCATATTAAAGAGCGCGAAAAAGAACTCCAGGACAAAGTACTTACTCCTAAAATTTCGGCAACAGTAGACGGGAAAATTACAATACCTCAGCAAGATGGCTTTGAAGTGTTAAAAATATCAGAGATTTTATATTGCCAAGCAGATGATAACTATACCAAGATCTTTCTGAACAATGGCCAGAAACTGGTAAGTAAGACTTTAAAGTATTTTGAAGATACGTTAAAAGATCAAGGCTTTGTTAGAATACATAAGAGTTATTTGGTAAATGTAAATATGATAGTAAGATATAAAAAAGGAAAAGGGGGTAGTGTACAACTATCATCAGGAAAAGAATTGATGGTTTCTTCATCCAAAAAAGGCACCTTGTTAGACTATTTTAAATAATATGATTACCAAGTGAAATTGGGTGAATTCCAATTATAACTGCTATAAGAAATTCCTTTGCGACGCTTGTATGCTGGAGAGTCAACAAATAAGGTTTTTACTTGTTCATCCCAGTCTTTGATAATTGTAAAATAACTGCTATTTACAGCAGCCATGATCTGTCCGCAATCATGACAAATATGTTTTTTATAATCTAGAAAGTAATGCGCAAATTCATGAAAGGCAACTACTTTTAAAATTTCATCATCCAGTAATGTAATCCAATTAATGATAATATTTTCTACTTTGTTATTATTATCTCGTGTAAGCATACCCAGAGTTGGTCCTTTTTGAGAAATAGTTAATGTGTCTACAATATCAATATTTTTAAGTTCAAAAAGTTTGTCATGATATTCGATATTGTATTGCTTACAATATTCAAAAAATGTATCGAGATGAGGCTTTAATCTACCGTCGATTTTAACGTTATTCTGGGCAAAACCAAATCCCATGGAGAATATTCCAAAAAGCAACATAAAGCTTTTGTTTATAGTCATAATTTTAGGGGTACATAAGGTTATTAGTGTGGGTGATTCTAATTGTTTCAAAATCAATCCGTTACCAAATTAAAGTAAAAATTAATTGTAGTGAAGATAAAAGAATGTTAAAAGTCGCTGAAGCGTATCTGATATTAACAAACTTTAATACTATAGAATCTTTTTCCTACAAGTTTAAAATTCTAAATAAGAAGCTGTTGTAGAAATTTTGTGGTTAAAAAGGATGTCTTCCAGAACGGATAGTGTACCATTAGTAAAGAAACGGTGTTCACCTTTTTGGGTATTTTTAGAAAGTAAACTGTTCTTTAATAAAATAGATTTTGTCTGTCTGGCAACTGCTTCACCAGAATCTATAATAACAATATGGTTTGGGAGTATTTTTCTTAATATTGGAATAAGATAGGGATAGTGCGTGCAGCCTAGAACCAGATAATCAATATCTTTTTCAATCATAGGTTGAAGATAGGAGGTGAGTAGTGTGTGCATCTCTGGAGTGTGAATTTTACCTTCTTCTATAAGTTCGACTAATCCAGTACCTACAACCTCAATAACTTCTATATTGTGAGCATAAAGGTCTGAAGTTTTTGCAAAAAGCTTGCTGGTTAAAGTTCCTTTGGTTGCTAATACTCCAACTCTTTTGGTTTTTGTTTGTAGAGCTGCGGGTTTTATAGCAGGTTCAATCCCAATAAAAGGAATATCAAATTGTTGCCTCAATTCCTTTATTGCGTTGGTTGTAGCTGTATTACATGCGACAACAATAATTTTACACTGTAGTTCTAGAAGTTTTTTAGTGTTTTTTATGCTTAAGGATAAGATTTCGTTCTTACTACGTTTTCCGTAAGGGGCATATTTACTATCCGCTAAATAAATCGTATTCTCATTGGGAAGCATAGTGGTAATTTCTTTCCAAATAGAAGTTCCTCCAATACCAGAATCAAAAATACCTATAGCTTTGTTACTCATTAAAACTAAAATAGAATGGTTCAAAAATAAAAAAACAGTGAGAAACTTAAGTTGCTCACTGCTTTTTTTATTTTAAAAGGTAATTTTTTAGATACCTAAATCTTTTTTAACATCAGCCATTAAATCTTTACCTTCAGCTAAGATTACTCCTAATCCTGTAGTAGAGTCTAATACGTACTGGAATCCTTGCGCTTTTGCTACCTTTTGAATAGATACACGAGCACTTTCATAAATAGGCTTTAACAATTCAACTTCTTTTTTCTGAAGATCTTGTAAAGCATTTTGTCTATAATCAGCGATACTTTTTTCAGTAGCCTGCACTTCTTGTGCTCTTTTAGCATTTTCCTCTTCAGTTTTAGAAGGCGCTTCTGCTTGATATTTTTTCATGGTATTTTGTAATTCTAATACCATATTTCTAATTTCAGCTTCATAGGTCTTGTTTAGCTTCTCAATTTCGCTTTTTGCAGCTTTAAAAGCAGGCATTGCTTCTACTAGCTCTTGGGACGCGATATGAGCAACTTTGGATTGCGCATTTACGAAACTTGACGCTCCTAAAACTAATGCACAAGCTACTAATAGGGTTCTAAACTTTTTCATTCTAATAATATTAATGTGTTATAAATTTAAAAATTAATTTCTCTAGTTATTATCGTTTTCTTCAGTCTCTCCTTCTTTATTGTCATCAGACTGAGTGTCATTCTTTAATTGTTCTTTTAAGGCTTTTATAGAGTCTTTTTTTCTTTTTTGCGCCGCTAAAAGTTTTGCTCTTCGCTCTTCAAATTCTTTTTTCTTAACTGCTCTAATAGAATCTCTTTCTGCTTTTCTTTCGGCTAATAATCGTTCTCTTTCCGATTGTTTTTTAGCTGCTGCTTTTTCTCTGTCAGTTACTTCTTTTTCTTGTTCTACATTTCTTTTTTCAGCTCTTTCTAGTGCTTTCTTTTCTCTTTTGCTATTTACCTGTTTTCTTTTAGAAGCTCTATTGATTCTTAATAATATTTGATCACTAATATCATGCCTGTCTGCCGAAAACAACATTACTAAATCTGCAGACTTGTCAAATATAAAATCATATTTTTTATTCTTAGCAACTTCTTGAACAGCAACAAAAACCTGATCTTGTACTGGCTGAACTAAGCGCTTTTTCTGGATAAACAGGTCTCCATTAGGTCCAAATCTTTTTTGTTGATATTCTAGAATCTCTTTTTCTTTGAAAAAAATATCTTCTTCTCTTTCTTCAATCAATTCTTTAGTTAGCAGAACACGTTCGTTGTTGAGGTCTTTTCTCATCTCTTCAACTTCTTTTAATTCAGCCTCGATTTCTACTTTCCATTTTTGTACTTTTTTTTCTAAATCAGCAGAAGCTTCATTGTATTCTGGTACATTTTCTAGGATATAATCCATATCAATGTATCCAATTCTAATACCTTTTTGAGCTTCAGCTGTAGTGGAAAAAGATGTCCAAAGAATAGCTGCTAATACTAAAAGAACTTTTGTTTTCATGATCCTGTGTTGTTTATAGAAATAATCGTGCCAAAATTAAAATTGTTGTCCAATGATAAAGTGAGTCTCCCATCCATTATTTCCTGTCGTACCTGGAATTGGGTCAAAACCATACCCAAAATCAATACCCAGCAATCCAAAGGCTGGCATAAAGATACGTAAACCTGCTCCAGCAGAACGATTTAATTGAAAAGGATTGAATCCTCTGAAGCTATCATAAGAAGCTCCTCCTTCTAAAAACGCCAGCATATATATAGATGCAGATGGTTTTAGAGTAATTGGATAACGAAGTTCTAACGAATATTTATTATAAATTGTTGCCCCATCCTCAACAAAATCTGGATCATTTGCTCTACTTAAAGGAATTATAGACTGATTAGGGTATCCACGAAGAGCAACAACCTCTCTTCCATCCAGAGCAGTTGCTCCCAATCCATCTCCTCCTACGAAAAATCTTTCAAACGGAATATTTCCTCTGTTGTTGTTATAAGCACCAAGAAAACCATACTCGGCTCTGGTACGCAATACCAAAGGTTGTTTACCTATTTTTGTTAAAGTAGTATACCAAGTAGCATCAAATTTTATTTTGTAATATTCTAACCAATCGAAACGTTCCTGATCAATTTCTCCAATTTCTGTATTTATCTCTCCAATCCTGTCATTAGTCGGGTCTGTATTTACTAGATCTTCTTGCTCTTCTAGTAAACTAGCTCTTTCATCTGCTAAAGCACCATAATCGGTTCCGTCCCATAAAGAATACGGCAATGATAATTTTGCAACAAGATTGAATTCAGAACCGGATGTTGGGAAAATCGGGTTTACTGCGGTGTTGTTTCTGTTAATACCTATTGTATATGCCAAGTTGTTAGATGACCCGTCACCAAAGGTAAACAGTCTTGTGTTATAGTTTTTAAGGTTATAATGCTGTATGCTTACTGCTTGTGATAAGGTAAAGTAGTTATCTGGCCAGTTTAATCTTTTTGCAATTCCAATAGAACCACCAGTAATTAAGAACTTACTATCTCTGTCTACATCACGTGTTCTTTGATTAAATAAAAATTGAATAGTATGCGAAAAAGAAGTTGAAAGTTGGAAAGGTCTTTTTCCTCCAAGCCATGGTTCTACAAAAGAAAGACTGTATGTCTGAAAGAACTGACTTGCTTGCGCACGAATTCTTAATGTTTGTCCATCTCCCATCGGAAGTGGGCTATACGCTTCTTTCTTAAAAATGTTTCTAATAGAGAAGTTACTAAACGCTAAACCAAGGGTTCCAACAAAACCACCTCCTCCAAAACCACCTTGGAGTTCTATTTGGCTCGCTCCTTTCTCTACTACAGGATAATTAATATCAATAGTTCCAGCTTGTGGATCAGCATTTTTAAACTGTGGCTCTAGTTGTTCTGGATCGAAGAAACCTAATTGTCCAATTTCTCTTACCGTTCTTACCACAAGATCTTTACTATAGATCTGACCAGGTTTAGTTCTTAGTATTCTATAAACTACATGGTCATTTGTTTTATCATTACCGGTAACTGTAATGTGATCAAATCGCACTAGCTTTCCTTCTCGAATTCTTATTTCGAAATCTATAGTATCGTTTTTAACATCAGTTTCTACGGCATCTATATTAGAAAATAAGTATCCATTATTCTGATATAGGTTAGTCAGGTCATTTGCATCAGGTTTGGTGTTGTCTGCAATTTGTTTTTCTAAAAGAACACCATTGTAAACATCTCCTTTCTTTATAACCAATTGTTGTGCTAATTGGCTGTCAGAATACACACTGTTTCCTAAGAAGTTGATATCCCCAAAATAGTATTTGTTTCCTTCTTCAATTGAGAGGTTGAGCGAAACACTGTTGTCATCTTCTACTATTAAAGAATCAGAGGTAATTCTAGCGTCTCTATAACCTTTTTCTTTGTATTTGCTGATGATACTTTCTTTATCGTCTTGATAATCACTTTTAATATACTTAGAGCGTTTCCAGAATCTCCAGAATTTCTTCTGTTTTGTATTCTTCATTGCGGCTCTTACCTTGCTGTCGGTAAACTGCTCATTACCATTGATTCTAATTTTATCAACTTTTACACGATCTCCCTTGTCAATACGCACTAACATATTTACCTTATTGGTAGGAACGGTGTCTTTTACAGGAGTAGTATTGATAATTACCTTAGTATTTAGGAAACCATCTTTACGGTATTTGTTGGTAATAAAATTTCGTGTAGTGGTTATAAGGTTTTCTGTAACCTTTGTTCCTGGATTAAGACTGTTATCTTTGATGAGATCTTCTGCTTTACGTTTACGTACACCTTCAACTCTAGCTTGATTTAATTCTGGTACTTCCTGAATGTTTATTTCTAAAAACGCTTTTTCTCCCTCTACCTTAGTGATGTAAAAATTAATATCACTAAATAATTCAAGATCCCATAATTTTTTTATGATCTGACTAATACGATCTCCTGGTAGTGCAATTCGCTCTCCATTTTTTAATCCTGTAAAAGTAATAATGGTGTTTTCATTATAGGTAGATATTCCTGTAACTTTAATATCCCCAATAATATATTCTTTTCCAGAAGTACCAGGTAAATTTTGTGCTGAAAGTAATGCTGTATTTAACAAAAATGCAAGGAACGCAAAATATGTAATAGGTAATTTTTTTGTCATCTCTTTAACTAAGCTGCTCACTAGTTTTTCCAAATCTTCTCTCTCTTTGTTGATAATTTAAAATGGCCTCAAATAAATCTCCTTTTTTAAAATCTGGCCATAATATTTCAGTAAAATATAATTCAGCATACGCAATCTGCCATAACAAAAAATTACTAATACGTTGTTCACCACTGGTTCGTATTAATAAATCTACATCAGGCAGATTTTTAGTATACAAATGCTCATTAATGACTGCTTCATTTATAAGATGTGGCGAAAGTACATCATTTTTAACTTTATTACTGATTTCTTGAATAGTTTTTATAAGCTCTTCTCGACTACCATAGCTTAGCGCTAAGGAAAGTGTCATATGCGTGTTATCCTTAGTCTTTTCAATGACTTCGAGTAATTCTTTTCTTGCTTTTTTCGGTAGTGCTTGTAGATTTCCTATAGCATTTAATCGAATGTTATTTTTTTGAAGAGTGCTAATTTCTTTTTTCAGAGAATTTACCAAAAGCTTCATTAAAGTTTCAACTTCTAGCTTAGGTCTGTTCCAATTTTCCGTAGAAAAAGCGTATAATGTAAGATATTTTATTCCAATTTCGGCAGAAGCTTCTACTGCTTCTCGTACTGCTTTTGTTCCGTTTTCGTGACCAACAGCTCTAAAGAGCCCTTTCTTTTTGGCCCATCTTCCATTTCCATCCATTATGATGGCTACATGTTCCGGAATGTTAGAGTTTAGTTGTTCTTTATCAATCATTTTTTTAAAATGCACAATAACATGGAATGCGCCCCCATGTGTAAGATAATGTTATACCAGTAAATACATACCAGTCATTATTGTTTAAATTACCAAATCCTGTTCCAAATGCACTGTCCGGATCACTTCCGTCCAGATTATCTGTAAATGTGTATCGAGCACCAATTTCTGCACCTAATACCCAATGTCTTCCTATAGTCTTCTTTATACCAACTACCATTGGTATAGCTACACTCCATCGCTCACTATACGAGCTAATTTGATTACCATTATTTGGATCTACTGCCTTGGCGCTGTAGTTAAATCCAGTTAAACCAGTATAAAGGTATGGTGTAAATTGCGGTTGCCCATCATATAAATACCACTCCCAGAAATTAAATTCTAATCCCAATGATAATTCCTTTACAGAATTGTTGAAGCTAAAACCTCTCTGAACTCTTCGGTCATCGCCATTTAAATCATTAGATTTAAGATTAGCGTACAAGAACGAAGCCCTAAAGGCATGTCGTTTACTTCTATTCCATTTCCCAATGGCACCTACTGCTAATGCGTTAGGAGCGATGTAGTAGGTAGATCCCACATCACCAATATAATTAGAACCACCGAGCATTAGTCCAACCTCATAGGTCTGGGAGTTCATAAATTGCCCAAAAAACAAAATTACTACAAAGGGTGCTAAGTATCTCATAGATTTTCAAAAGTTTGCAAATATAACAATTAACTTTACTACACAAGAATTTGAGTGAAATAGTATGAATTAAAAAACACTTTTTAGCAGTTTTTATTGTTTAATTACGTTTATCTTCACCCCAAAGCATCTTTTTTCTCAATGTTTTTAAGAAGCTGTCTCCTTCCAAAACTACCATATTAATTTTGAAAGGTGCTTTTTTAATAACAACGGTAGTTTCGTTGGGTAAGGTGTGTACTCTTGAGTCAAGAGACACTAAATAAGAATCTTCTCTTCCAGATACTTGTAAAGTAATTTCTTTATTGTCTGGAATTACTAAGGGTCTGGCATTAAGGTTATGTGGAGCAATTGGTGTTAGTACCATGCTTTCTGCATCAGGCATCATTACAGGACCTCCACAACTTAAAGAATATCCAGTAGAACCAGTCGGTGATGAAACAATTAATCCGTCAGCCCAATATGAAGTAAGAAACTCATCATTTAAACTTGTATGTACAGTAATCATAGAAGTAGAATTTCTACGACTAACCGCAATCTCGTTCATGGCAAAATTTAATACTCCAAATTCTTTGGAAGGAGGAACTGTATCTATCGTCACTATAGTTCTTGGTGAAATGTAATATTTTTGGTGTAAGATCAAATCAATTGTATCCTTGATTTCTTCCTTTTGGATTGTCGCTAAGAAGCCTAATCTACCCGTATTGATTCCAGCAATAGGAATTCCTAAATCTCGGACATAAGTTATTGTTCTTAATATTGTGCCATCTCCTCCAATACTGAAAAAAAGATCGTAAGAGTCATCTAATTCTTCGAAAGTGCTAAAGTGAGAGTAACTCTTGTCAATATCTTCATGAAGTTCTATTAGCTCAAGAAAATTCTTTTCAATTACAACTTCGATATTATTCTTGTCCAGTGCTTCTAACAACTGCTGAATGTATGTTCCAGAATTTTCATGATAGAACTGGCCGTAAATACCTATCTTCATTATGATGTCATTTCTTTAAATTATTTCTGTATAGTAAGCTAAATATTGAGGTACTTTTCTAAATATTGAGATCGTTCCTTAAGGTTATTTAAGAAAGAATCTTCGTGATGTTTAGAAACTATGTTGTAACTATATCTTCTAAAAGTTTGTACGATATTATTGATATCACTATCATTAATTTTTAAAGTAATTTGAGTGACATCATTTTCCATATTGGAAATGAAAAGACCAAGTAGTTTTGCATTATTAGATTCTACTATCTGAGACACTTCGCTAAATGAGTAATCCAAAACTCCTTTCTCTACTATCAATATATTCCCAGGTTCACTAAGAAAAGGAGTTTCATTAAAGAGGTTCATGATATCTCTTAGTTCAAAATATCCCTGATAATTATTTTGATCATCAAGTACAGGCATAATATTAGAATGATTTTGGGCAAAAGATTCTAATATATCTAACCAGTTGGCATCTGCTCGTACAAAAAATCCTTCTAAAGCGTATAAATAGGACTCAAGTGATTTTTCGGTATCAAAACATCTTGCATCTGCTTCTGCAATGCAACCTACATAAGTCTTGCCATTAAAAACAGGGAAATGGGTGTATGTTAATTCGTTAAATAACAATTGTGCATCTCCAACCTTTGCTGAGGTAGCAAGGGGCTGGATTTCATTTATTATGTATAAACTTGTCTTCATAATTCCCGGGGCTTTTTGTGCAAATTAATCAAAAATATGTAACCGAGGGGCTCTCAAGTTTGTATTTTTGTTATTTATTAAAAGTTATATCAAAAACTATGACAAAGTTAAGTGTAAATATCAACAAAATTGCAACTTTGCGTAATTCTCGAGGCGGAAACACTCCAAATTTATTGAAGGTGGCTTCAGATGTTCAGGATTTCGGTGGCGAAGGAATTACAATTCATCCAAGACCCGATGAACGCCATATTAGATACCAAGATGCATATGATTTGAAATCTGTGGTGCATACCGAATACAATATAGAAGGTAATCCAATTCCTAAATTTATAGAATTAGTACTTAATATAAAGCCTACACAGGTTACCTTAGTTCCGGATGCAGTAGATGCTATTACCAGTAATTCTGGTTGGGATACTTTAAAAAATAAAGAGTTTTTGCAAGAGGTGATATCGGAATTTAATAGAAATGATATTAGGACTTCGATTTTTGTAGATCCATTAGAAAAAATGATGGAAGGAGCAAAAGAAACGGGTGCGGATCGAATTGAGTTATATACAGAAGCTTTTGCCTCAGAGTATGCAAAAGGTAATCTAGAAGCAGTGAAGCCATATGCACAATGTGCCCAATTGGCAAACGAGTTAAGTATTGGGGTGAATGCAGGTCATGATCTTTCGCTGGATAATATTAAGTTT
Source organism: uncultured Aquimarina sp. (assembly GCF_947492965.1). Lineage (GTDB taxonomy): Bacteria > Bacteroidota > Bacteroidia > Flavobacteriales > Flavobacteriaceae > Aquimarina. Next base: position 599,946 of record NZ_CANLOZ010000001.1, read on the forward strand.
TTTAAAGAGAATATTCCTGGATTATTAGAGGTGTCCATTGGACATGCATTAATTAGTGAATCTATATATCTTGGATTGGAAAATGTAGTAAATATGTATTTACATAAACTAAAGTGATTGCGAATATGAAATTACATTCAAATATTTTTGGAGAAGGTACACCTTTTATTGTATTACATGGTTTTTTGGGGATGGGCGATAATTGGAAAACCTTAGCAAAGAAAATTTCAGAGCAAGGGTATCAAATGCATTTGATAGATCAAAGAAATCATGGGCGCAGCCCTCATAGTGATGATTTTAGCTATGAATTGATGGCTTCTGATCTGTTAGAATATTGTAATGATCATCATCTTAAAGATGTTATTCTTCTTGGTCACTCCATGGGTGGTAAGACAGCGATGTTATTTGCAGTAAATCATCCAGAAGTGATTCATAAACTGGTAATCGCAGACATAGGTCCTAAATATTATCCGCTACACCATCAAGATATTTTAGATGGGTTGAGTTCTTTAGATTTTGATATTTTAAAAAGTAGGTCAGAAGTTGATTTGGCTTTAGGTGAATATGTAAAAGATCCTGGAGTGAGAATGTTTTTGATGAAAAATTTATTCTGGAAAGAAAAGGGAAAACTAGGGTTACGAATGAATTTAGAAAGTTTGGTGCAAAATTCTTCTGAAATTGGTATTGAACTTACGGATAATTTTCAATACCTTGGAGATACTCTTTTTATGAAAGGAGATAAATCTAATTACATTTTAGAGGAAGATGAACATCGGATTAAGGCGCAGTTTCCTCTTGCTCAAATTCGGGAAATTTCCAACTCTGGTCATTGGTTGCATGCAGAAAACCCTATGGAATTTTATTCTAATTTATTAGAATTTATTAAAAATTGAATAAAAAATGTTATGTATGCATAATATTTTAATGATTTAGTTGGATAATTGTTATTTTCTGCTAAATTTGATGCTTTCTTTTTACAAAATTCTAATAAAAACAAAAACAATTTTAATTTATTATGAAAAAACTACTATTATTAGTTCTATTCGCCCTAGTGACATTTGTCACCTACGCAGGTGGATATAGAGTTAGTGTGCAAGGGCAGAGAGCTATAGCTATGGGGCACACAGGTGTTGCTGTAGTAAATAGTGCGGAGCTAGTATTCTTTAACCCAGCAGGTCTGGTGTATTTGGAAAATAAATTGAATGTAAGTGCCGGTGCTAGTGGTATTTTTACAGATGTAATTTATCAAAACGCTGATCTTGGAATTTCTTCTGAAACCGATAGTTCTGTAGGAACACCACTTAACCTATATGGTTCTTATAAGGTAAATGATTGGTTAGCAATGGGTCTTGGTGTATATACACCTTATGGTAGTGAGGTGACTTGGCCAACGGACTGGGCAGGATCACATTTGGTAAATAATATAGAGTTAGCAGCAATATACATCCAGCCTGTAGTGTCTATTAAATTGTCTGATAAATTCAGTATTGGTGGAGGACCTATTTTTGTAACAGGTTCTGTTAATTTTAATAGAAATGCTAACAGAACATTATCGGATATCGAAGGTAATAGGTCTAATATAACCGTAGATGATTCTGGAGTGAGTAACTGGGGATGGAGTGTAAGTGCAATGTTTAATCCTACTGATAATTTTAGATTAGGATTTAGTTATCGAAGCGAAATCATTTTGGAAGCAGAAGGAGGAGAAGCAACTTTTGCGAACTTCCCAAACTCTCCGTTAACTCCATCTAATGAAACAACAACTTTTGATGCTGAGTTGCCGTTGCCTGCAGAATTAACAATTGGTCTTTCGTATCAGTTCCACGAGAAGTGGTTATTTGCATTTGATTACAATAGACAATTCTGGGATGTATACGAATCTTTAGATATTCAGTTCGGTAACGGATCAACTTCTTTAAATCCACGTAATTACCAGAATTCTTCAGTATATCGTTTTGGTCTGCAATATGATGCAACTTCTAAGATCTCGCTTAGAGCTGGTTATTATATCGATGAGTCTCCAGTACAATCAGGATTTTTCGCACCAGAAACACCACGTAATGATTCTCAAGGATTTTCCGGAGGTGTTAGTTTTGCAATCACCCCTAAGTTAGCTATAGATGCTTCTTTCTTTTACTTAAGATTCGAAGAAGTAGATGCGTCATATGATTTCTATCAAGAAAATGGTCAGAACGTTCCATTTAGTGGAACATATAAATCAAGCGCTTTCGCGCCAGGACTTGGTTTAACTTATAAATTATAATTCAAAGATGAAATAAGTCATTTCAGTAGGTTGAAATCAACCTGATTGATTTTTGGCGATTCCATCTGACAATTAAAAAAATAATAAATACAGATGAAAAACAATATAAAATATTTAGCAGTTCTGGCATTAGGATTAGTTGCTTGTGAGCCAGAGTTTGATAATCCGATTGATGAACCAGGAGTGTTTACTAGTGGTGAAGCAGATTTTTCTAATTATGTTGCATTAGGTAATTCATTAACTGCAGGATTTGCGGATAATGCATTATACATAACAGGGCAAGAGAATTCATATCCTAATATCTTAGCTGGACAGTTTGAACTAGCAGGAGGGGGAGAATTTACACAACCTCTTATGGCAGATAATACTGGAGGTGCATTGTTAGGTGGTACTCAAATTTTAGGAAATAGATTGGTTTTGGCTGTAGACGCTGAAGGAAATCCTGGTCCAGTGCCATATACTGGAGGTATGCCTACTACAGAAATATCTAATAACTTAGGAAGCTCTTTTAATAATATGGGAGTTCCTGGTGCAAAAAGTTATCATTTAGCTTTTCCTGGATATGGAAATGTTGCAAATGTTGCAGCGGAAACAGCAAATCCTTATTTTGCTAGATTCGCTTCTGCGGCTGATGCTACCGTAATCGGAGATGCTGTTGCTCAGAGTCCAACTTTTTTCAGTTTATGGATAGGAAATAATGATATTCTTAGTTTTGCTACTTCTGGTGGAGTAGGGGTTGATCATAATGTTACTGGTAATGTAGATGCTTCTACCTACGGAAGTACAGATATTACTAATAGCAATACCTTTGCTTTGGTGTATAGTAATTTATTAGCAGACTTAACAGCTAATGGTGCTAAAGGGGTAGTTCTTAATTTACCAAGTGTAACTTCATTGCCATTTTTTACCACAGTACCCACAAATGCAGTGCCTTTAGACGCACAAACTGCCGCATTTTTAAATTCGCAATTTGCGGCTTACAATACTCAAATACTTCCTGGATTAGCAGGACTTGGTTTAATTTCTGCTGAAGAGGCTGGAAGTAGACAAATCAATTTTGTGGCTGGTCAGAATTTTGTAACTATTGTAGATGAATCATTAACGGATATCTCAGCAATAATACAAGGACCTCCTTTTAATTTAGATCCACAGACAGCTGGATTGTTAGGGCAATTAAGACAAGCTACTTCTTCGGATTTAATTCCGTTAACTTCTGCAGGTAATATCGGAGTAGATCTTGCCGGTGATGGAACATTGATTAGTGGTGTTTCTGTGCCATTAGGAGATGCTGATGTATTAACTGTTGCGGAGCAAGCAGCAGTAGCGAATGCTCAGGATGCATATAATGCAACGATAAGAGCTTTAGCAGCTGCCAATGGTCTTGCGTTTGTGGATGTGAAGTCCCTTTTACAACAAGCAGCTGGGAGTGGTATACCATTTGATTCTGGTGTAGTAACATCGACATTTGTAACAGGTGGAGGATTTTCTTTAGATGGAGTGCACCCTTCTCCAAGAGCGCATGCTATTGTAGCAAATGCAGTAATGGAAGCAATAGAAGATACTTATGGAGCGACCTTGCCTTCTGTAAATCCTGGAGATTTCGGAACAGTTACACTTAGTAATGATGTGAACTAAGGTTTTTCCAATATAAATATTAGAAACCTGCTATTTTAAATAATAGCAGGTTTTTTTATTGTTTTGTTTTTGGTAACTTGAGGTCAATCTAATCTAATTATAATGAAGTTTTTAATTAAAATGATACTTAGCGCCATTGCTGTATTGGTACTTGCTGAGATATTGCCAGGTGTAAAGGTAGATAGTTATGTAAGTGCACTCATTGTTGCAGTGCTTTTAGCAATTTTAAATGCTGTGCTAAAACCGATATTGGTAATACTTACATTGCCCGTTACCATAGTTACTTTAGGGTTGTTTTTATTAGTTATTAATGCAGCAATCATATTAATCGCAGACCATTTTGTGTCTGGTTTTGGAGTAAATGGTTGGTTGTGGGCGTTAATTTTTAGTGTTTTACTCTCTATATTTCAATCTATATTATATTCTATTTTGAAGAAAGATAAAAGTTAACTGTTTTTCAAGGAGTTAAAACTTTGTTGGGTTGTAAAAAAGTATTACTTTTGCATCCCGATTTTTAGTACAAAAAAGTAGAGATAATGAATATTTCAAAAGAGCAATTAGATGATTTAAATGCTGTAGTAACAGTAGATATTGCAAAAGAAGATTATAGCGATAAAGTAGATAGTATTCTTAAAGATTATCGTAAAAACGCGAATATACCTGGATTTAGAAAAGGTCACGTGCCAATGGGATTGGTAAAAAAGCAATATGGTAAAGCCGTTTTGGTAGATGAAGTAAATAAATTATTGCAAGAGGCTCTGAATAAATATTTGACTGAAGAAAAGTTAGATGTTCTTGGAAATCCACTTCCAAAGGAACAAGATAATTTTGATTGGGATGCAGATAATTATTCTTTTGAATTTGAATTAGGTCTTGCTCCAAAGTTTGATGTAAAACTTAATGGTAAAAAGGCGATTACTCATTACAAGATTGTAGCAAGTGATGAAATGATTGATAACCAAATCAAGACTATTCAGAAGCAGTATGGTAAGTTAGTTGCTAAAGAAACTGCTGAAAAAGATGATTTGATCAATGGAACTTTTGTGAATGAGGAAAAAGAGATAGATAATCAAACTACAATCTCTTTAGATAAGATAAAAGGTAAAAGAAATTTAGATAAATTTATAGGTGCTAAAGTAGGAGATGTACTTACTTTAAAAACTAAAGGATTGTTTTCTGAAGATCGTGATTTACAAAGTGCTTTAAAAATTAGCGAGGAAGAAGCTAATGGTTTGGAAATAGAGGTGACTTTTACAATTTCTGAAATAAACACTCAAGAATTAGCTGATTTAGATCAGGAGTTGTTTGATAAGTTATACGGAAAAGATGCTGTAAAAACAGTTACCGAGCTTAAGGAAAGAATAAAACAAGATGCTGACCGTCAATTTGTGCAGCAATCTGATCAGCAATTGCTTAATGACGTTACCGAGAGTGTTTTAGAAAACACTAAGTTCGACTTACCAGCTGAGTTTTTACAAAAATGGATTCAGGCTACTGGAGAGCAACCATTGACCGAAGATGAGGCAAAAGATGAATATGAGAAAAGTGAAAAAGGATTGCGTTTTCAATTGATCGAAGGTAAAATTATTAATGATAATAACCTTCAGGTGACTTTTGAAGAGTTAAAAGAATTTGCTAAAGATTTGATCAAAGGACAAATGGCACAATTTGGACAAACATCTCCAGAAGATAAAGAGTTAGAGGACATTGCAGCAAGAATTTTATCTAATCAAGATGAAGTGAAAAGAATTTCTGAACAGTTAATGAGTCAGAAATTACTTGGATACTACAAGGAGAATGTTAAATTGAAAGAAAAAGAAGTAAGTTTTGACGATTTTGTAAAAGAAGTTTACAAATAATCAAGACAAACTAATAAGGAATTTATACTTATATTTAGGGCGTTAAACCAAGTTTTGGTTAACGCCTTTTTTTATAAAATAAAATTTCAGAAGAAGAACATATGAATTACGGAAAAGAATTCGAAAAATACGCTACTCAGCATCATGGTATCAGTAGTAATTACTATGATAAAATCATTAGTAGTATGTATCCTGTAGGGATGACACCGAATATCATTGAAGAGCGTCAGATGAATGTTGCAATTTTCGATGTATTCTCTCGTCTAATGATGGATCGCATCATCTTTTTGGGAACAGGTATCAATGATCAAGTAGCTAATATTATACAAGCACAGCTTTTATTTTTGGAGAGTGTTGATTCTTCAAAAGATATTCAGATTTATATTAATTCACCAGGAGGGAGTGTATATGCTGGTTTAGGTATCTATGATACTATGCAGTTTATTAAGCCAGATGTGGCTACTATATGTACAGGAATGGCTGCGTCTATGGGAGCGGTTTTATTATGTGCTGGAGAAAAAGGTAAGCGTTCTGGATTACCACATAGTAGAGTGATGATTCATCAGCCTCTTGGAGGAGCCCAAGGACAAGCTAGTGATATTGAAATTACAGCTAGAGAAATTCTTATATTAAAAGAGGAGTTGTATAAGATTATTGCAAAACACTCTGGGCAATCATATGATAAGGTATATGAAGATAGTGATAGAGATTATTGGATGAAAGCAGATAAGGCTCTTGAGTATGGAATGATTGATGAAATTTTGACAAGAGAATAGATTATAATTTAATAATAATAAGCAAATTGTAAATTTGCACCCCTAGTATTGTCTGTTGTTAGATTGTAACGGACAAATTTTTGAAATAGATAATTATGCCGAAAGAAGAATTAGAATGCTCGTTTTGTGGAAGAAAGAAGCCGGAGACTAATTTGCTTATAGCAGGTCTGGATGCTCATATTTGTGATCGTTGTATAGTTCAGGCTCATGGAATTGTGGTTGAAGAAGCAAGAGATGAAGAGACAGGAGAGTTAAGCTCCGAATTGATGCTTCGTAAGCCTATGGCGATTAAGAAGTTTCTTGATGAGTATGTAATAGGTCAGGAGTTTACTAAAAAAGTAATGTCTGTTGCTGTATATAATCATTACAAAAGATTACTGCAACCTAGTACCGATGATGATATTGAAATACAGAAGAGTAATATCATTATGGTTGGTCAAACCGGAACTGGAAAAACACTAATAGCTAAAACGATTGCTAAGATGCTTAATGTGCCTTTGGCTATTGTGGATGCAACAGTTCTTACTGAAGCGGGATATGTAGGGGAAGATGTAGAGAGTATTTTAACACGCTTGTTACAGGCGGCAGATTACAATTTAGAAAAGGCGCAACGAGGTATTGTGTTTATTGATGAAATCGATAAGATCGCCAGAAAGAGTGATAATCCAAGTATTACACGTGATGTTTCTGGAGAGGGAGTGCAGCAAGCTTTACTTAAGTTATTGGAAGGAACTATAGTAAATGTTCCACCAAAAGGTGGGCGTAAGCACCCAGATCAAAAATTCATCGAGGTAAATACTGAGAATATTCTTTTTATCGCTGGAGGGGCTTTTGATGGTATCGAAAGTTCAATACAGAAAAGATTGAATATGCAGGCAATGGGCTTTAGTGCTTCTAAAACAGAGGATACTATAGAAAAAGATAATTTGTTGCAGTATATTATACCAAAGGATCTAAAGGATTTTGGTTTAATTCCGGAAATAATAGGTCGTCTTCCTGTATTATCGCATATGAATCCACTGGATAATCATACCTTAAGAGCTATTTTAACAGAGCCTAAAAATGCTATTATCAAGCAATATAAAAAGTTGTTTGAAATGGATAATATCGAGTTTACGATAACACCAGGAGCATTAGACTATATAGTAGAAAGAGCGGTAGAGTATAAACTAGGAGCTAGAGGATTAAGATCTTTATGTGAAGCAATTTTAACAGATGCTATGTACGAATTGCCAGAAAGTGAAGAAAAAGAATTAAGAGTTACTAAGGACTATGCCGAGAAGAAATTGAATAAGTCTACAATAAATAAACTAAAAGCAGTTTCTTAAAAGGAACGAAATATAAATAATGTAAAAAGCTCATTAGTACTATACTAATGAGCTTTTTATTTTTAGAGCTAATGCTAAAAAAGTAGTGATTTGTAAAAATAGTTTTACTCTTCCTTTTCAGAGTATAAAACTTCATCTCTTTTCTTAGAAATTATTTCTTCGGTGTTTTTGATTACCAAATCTGAACTATTTTTAAGATCTATATTAAATCCATTTTTAGATATTAAAACTTCATAAAAAGCAGTTTTAGAAGTTTCACCATAACAAACTTTCTTGTTGTCGGTAAGGATATCATTTGCAGAAATATCTAATGTTTTAAGTTTAGTTGTAGAAACTTCTAATGTTGAATTGTTGTTGGTGGTAGTGTTAATAGTTTTGCTCTTTTCCTGTGCGGAAATTGAAAGAAAACAAGAGAAAAAAACAATGCTTAGTATAAACTTTTTCATATTTTGGGACATTTAGAAGTTGTAACTATCTGGTAACAAATTTAATATGAAAATTTCCTCAGGAAAAGAGAATTTTAAAGTTTTAGATAAATCGTTTTTTTTAATCGATGAAGTACTCATTTTCGACGAAAAAACAAATATTATTACGTAAGTATTTTACGTTAAAACCGTATTTTTTAAAATCATTTTTTAATAAAATTGGTAGAAAAAATCTAAATAATACCTAAAACAATTATAGGGTAAACGAGTTAATTTTATTTAAGACCAGTAACTCATCCATATACTTTCTGGAGTTAGAAAGACGAGGTATTTTGTGTTGTCCTCCTAATTTGTCATTCTTTTTTAGCCAGTCATAGAATAGATGAGGTCTTGCTTTATTGATTTTTAAAATATTTAATGTAGTGTTGTTATATCGCTTAGCTTCGTAATCACTATTTATATTCTGGAGATTTTGATCCAATAAGTTTGTAAATAGTTCTAGGTCATCTGGTAATTTGTTGAATTCTATCATCCATTCATGAGCTCCTTTTTCTCTTCCTTCCATAAATATAGGAGCAACCGTGTAGTCTACTATTTCGCTATTAGTTTCTTTTGTAGTTTTTCTTAATGCTTCTTCTGCATTTTCGATAATCAGTTCTTCCCCAAACACATTGATATGGTGTTTGGTTCTTCCAGAAACCTTTATTCTGTAGGGGTTGGTAGATGTAAATCTAACCGTATCACCAATTTTGTATCTCCACAGACCAGCATTGGTAGTGATAATAACAGCATAATTTACTCCTATTTCTACTTCGCTTAATGGAATAACTTTTTCATCATTTGTTCCATAAGTGTTCATAGGAATGAATTCATAAAAAATCCCGTAGTCTAGCATCAATAATAACTCAGAAGATTCGTTTCGATCTTGAATGGCGAAAAAACCTTCAGAAGCATTGTAAATCTCATAATATCTAAAGGAGTCACCAGGAAATATTTTTTGATATTGATCTCTATAGGGTTCAAAGCTGACACCACCATGAAAATATACTTCTATATTATTCCAAATCTGGTAGATATGATCATTTCCTGTAGTTTCTAAAACCTGATTTAATAGCACTAGCATCCATGAAGGCACACCAGCAAGACTAGTTACATTTTCTTGTATAGTTTCGTTAACAATAGCAATCATTTTGGTTTCCCAATCACTCATTAAAGAAACTTCATTACTAGGTGTAGAACTATATTCCGCCCAAAATGGCATATTGTCAATTATAATTGCGGATAAATCACCAAATGAAGTGCCATTTTCTTTATATAATTCTTTGCTTCCGCCTAAACGAAGACTTTTTCCTGTGAATAATTTTGAGTTTTCGTTATTGTTAAGATACATGCAAAGTAGATCCTTTCCAGCTGCATAATGACAATCTTCTAAAGATTCTTGGCTTACAGGGATAAACTTGCTTTTCGCATTTGTAGTTCCGCTGGATTTTGCAAACCACTTTATGGGAGTAGGCCAGAATATATTGTGTTGCCCCAATCGGCTTCGCTCGATCATTTCTTCATAATCTTCATAAGATCTTATAGGAATTCGCTCTTTGAAAGTTTCGTAATTATGTATAGAAGAAAAATCGTACTGTTTACCAAACTCAGTATTTCTAGCGGTTTCTAATAAAACATGAAGTAGTTCTAGTTGTACCTCGTTTGGGTATTTCAGAAAAAGCTCCATCTGGTGAAAACGCTTTTTAAGAAACCAGCTAGCGATAGAATTGACTATAGGGATTGGCATTTTTTGACGTATCTTTGAGCTTTAATTATTATAAAAATGATTGTGTAATTATTTTCGTAGGAAACTAAAATAATAAAAATAATTACATTTTTTTTACTGATTTAACTTTATAACTAAACTTTTCATGCAATATCAAGGAGTTTTGACAAAGATGCAAACCGAGATTGGCGATCCAATACAGTATTATTTAGTGTTTGATTCTGATTTTATTCATGTGAATCAGTTGTTAGGTAAAACATTAAAAATAAGTTTTGTTGGATATCAGTGTTTAGCATGTGGTAAAAACAAAAAAATATACAGACAAGGATATTGTTATGATGATTTTTACAATCAGCCACAGGTAGGTGATTGGGTAATGCGTCCAGAATTGAGCAAAGCGCACCTGGGAGTAGAGGATAGAGATCTCGAATTTGAAAAGAAAGTTCAGTTGCAGCCGCATATTGTGTATTTGGCTAATTCTAGTAATGTAAAAGTAGGAGTTACCAGAAAATCGCAAGTACCAACCAGATGGATTGATCAAGGTGCACATGAAGCTATAGAAATTGTAGAAGTGCCAAATAGGTATCTAGCAGGTATTACAGAGGTTGCGCTAAAAGAGCATGTAGCTGATAAAACCAATTGGAGAAAAATGCTCAAAAATGAGATTGAAGATGAGAATTTGGTAACCTATAGAGATCAATTAAAAGCATATATTCCTGATGAGGTAAAAGATTATTTTATTGAAAATAATACGGAAACTGAACTAAGCTTTCCTGTATTAGAATATCCAACGAAATTAAAGAGCTTAAATCTAGAAAAAACACCAGAATACACTGGTGTTCTTAAAGGTATCAAAGGTCAGTATTTAATCTTTGAAGATAGTACGGTTTTTAATGTTAGAAACAATGAAGGTTATGTGGTTCAATTAACAATGCTTAATTAGCAAATTCTTTTGCTAATAATTCTTCTCCAAATACTTCACATTGTGTAATTGTTTCTTTTATATGATCTAAAGTAGTTCTAGGGTTTATAAGACACATTCTTAATACTACTTGACCAACTAAAACCGTGGTCACTAATAATGCTTCTCTGGAATGCATTATTCTTTCAGAAATTTTTTGATTGATTAGATCAATTTCTTTTTCTGATAAGTCTCTGTCTATAGGGTTGAATCTAAAATTGATAACGGCCAATGTTGCAGGAGAAACAACTTCCCAGGTAGAACTTTTTCTTAATATAGTTTCTGTTTGTTCGGCAAGTTCTATGTTATATTGGATTGCCTTTTTAAAGGCGTCTAGACCAAAAGTTTTTAGAGACATATAAAATTTTAAGGCTCTAAAACGTCTGGTTAACTGAATTCCATGATCATAGAAGTTAATTTCTGATTGATTTCCTTCTACATCTCTTAGATATTCTGGTTGTTCTCTAAAAGTTCCGCTTAACCAATTATGATTTTTAACAAGTAAACAACCCATTTCATACGGCTGGAAAAACCATTTGTGAGGGTCAACCGTCAATGAGTCTGCTTTTTCAATGCCTTTGAGTAATTTTTTACCATTATTTGCAAGAATTGCAGCGCCACCATAAGCGCCATCAATATGAAACCACAGTTTCTCCTCTTTACAGATTTTTGCAATTTCGTTTAATGGATCTACAGTACCTGTATTGGTGGTTCCTGCCGAGGCTATAATACAAAAAGGATCTAGTCCCTGAAGACGATCTTTTGCAATGGCGTTTTTTAATTTATTAAGTGATATTTTAAATTCTAAGTCAGTGGGAATAATTCTAATTTGACTTTTCTTAAAACCAATTACTTTAATTGCTTTAATGTTAGAGGAGTGGGCTTGGTCAGATAAATAAATAACTGCCTTGGAGAAATCATCTCCGCATTTAATTCTTCTTGCAGTAACTAATGCAGTTAAATTAGCCATGGATCCTCCGCTGGTAAAGATGCCTCCACCTCTTTTCTTTCCAAAACCAAAAATTTCTAATAACCAGTTCATTGTTAATATTTCTAATTCTGCTGCACCTGGAGAAGCGGCCCATCCTCCAGAAAAAATATTAAAACCTGTAGCTATCGTATCTGCCATAGCACTGATATAATTGCTAGGCCCTGGAACAAATGAGAAGGATTTAGGATGTGTTACAATGGTGCTTTGAGGAATTACTTGATCCATTACAAAATTCAATACATCGTGTGCATTGGTTGGGCTGCTAGGAATGTCTTCTGTAAGTAGTTCATCCATTTCTTCTCTGGAAGCAATGGCAACTGGTTTTTTGGAATCTTGAGTTCCAAAATGTGAAACAATATGGTCTATAATAGCGTAACCATACTTTTTCATGTCTTCTTTAGATAACTGTAACTTTGCGTTCAGATCCTGTTCGTTCATAAGTGTCTTTTATAGAAATCTGATGCAAATGTATAGGGTTTTTAATGATTTGTATTAGTAAAATTCGGTAGAAAAAGAGTAATTACTATAGGATATTAGATGATGAGCAGTTTTATTCCTTGAACAAGCGAAATGCAGATTAATGCAATACCGATAATACGGAATAATTTAGTTTTTGAATCTCCCGGTTTATTCGCCATTCGATTTCCCCATTTACTATATAAATAAAGAGTGCTAATTTTGCCCATGTATATTCCAATAAAGAATAAAAATAAAGCTGCCAAAGATGTTTGAAGGGAAAGTTCAAAGAAATGTTTGTTGATTAAAGAAATGGCAACAATCCAATAGAGTACAACAGGAGGGTTTAGGAAAGCTAATGAAAATCCGGTAAGAAACTTAGATGTGCCAAATTGTATTCTTTTTGATTTTCTTTGATGATTTGAACTTTTCTTATACAATAAAAAGTAAACGCCTACAATTGAAAATGCTATGATGGTTATTATCTGTATCCACTGATTGTTTTCGAAAAAACCTGTAAGTTCCATGCTACAATGCAATGCAAAAAACGCCAATAAAACTTCACCTATTCCTGCGGCTAAAGCTATTCGAAAAGCTTTTTGAGTATCTTCCTTAATGGTAGTGTTGATAACAGCGATATTGACTGCTCCAAGTGGTAGTGCTCCAATGGTAGAAATTAAAATTCCGAGAATGAGATAAAATGTGATCATATCCCATTAGTAGAGATTTTTAAAATTCCCTTACAGAGTTGTCTGTTAATTTGTGTGAGAAAAAGAGTGTCAATTCTTAGTAAAAGAGATGGAGAAAATCTAAAAGCTTCTCGTAACTCCTATTCTCATTTTTTTAATAATGTCTTCAAAGTAAAGAATAGTTAAAATGATCTTTTCGGTATCTGCATAGGGAACCAGTTCTTCTATAGATGTTTGGAAAACGTTGACAGCTTCTTCTGCGGTTTCTGTACTTTTTTTAAGTGATTTTATATGACCAGAATCTTCTTTGATCCCTAAATCCGCTAATCTAACATCCGGTTCGTTCGTTAAAGATAAAAAAGGAAGAACGGTTACGATTTCTTTTATTCTATCTTGATACAGCTTAATAAGCTCTCCTTTTTTGAGATTTTCAAGATCGCTTATGGTATGAAATTTAGTGATTTGATGTTTTTTCTGAAAAAAAATGGCTTCATCTTTTTTCTGGCCATGTGTGTTTTGGATGAATAGAAAAAAGATGAAACCTATTAAAATATTTGATTTAAGCATAATGTAAATGATCGTATTTATTCAAGTATCAGATTTGGGGCGCTGATTAGGGTACAAAAAAGGTATAAATGGTATGTGATTTATTGCATTACCATATAATTGTTCATAGCTTTTTTTAATTGGAATTTTGGTGCGGTTTTACTATTTGGATCTTCAAATAACTTGTCAACGCTTACGAAGTCTTTAGTAAATCTATTGTATTTCAAAATATTTAATACACCAGTGTTTGGTTTATAGCTTACTTCTACACCTTCTCCGTGGATATTAAAGAAGCTATTGTCCATTTTGAAAGCTCTTTCTAATACAGCTAAGGAAGTATATGACTCATCAAACTTTACTACGTTTGAAAATCCTGATATTTTAGAGTTGTGTAAATATACTAATGCTGAATTTGTTGCTGATATTGCAGAAGCTGTATGGATATAGTTCGAATTATCAGAAAGATTCACAAATGTCGAATTAGTGATAGCTACATCAGATACCGCATTTGGCTTAAGAAAGCCTTGATCTTTGTTATAACCATCAATTTCTATTGCATAAGATCCTTTAGGGCTATTAATATACGGATGTCTAATTGCCATTAGATGATCTAAATCTCCCTTAAAACCTTCAGAAATTTGGAAGTCGTCATCTTCTGCTTTGTAAGAAAGTACATTGGTAATATTATTTTGCCCTCCCGCAAAACTGAAAGAATCCTGGCCAGAGTAGCTTACCATGATATGATCAACTATAGAGGCTTGCCCAATACCATAAAGAGATAAGCCGTTATTATTTTCTGATCCCATTGATTTGTTTCCTGGGAATTCTATTCTAACATATTTTAAAACTGTAGTTTGCTCTTCATGTTTATTTCCACCATACACAGCATATTGTGGGTTGATTTTACCTTGGATTACTGAATTTCCAGAAACAGAATTAACTTTACCAGATCCAGCAATAATAATACCACCCCAGTCTCCACTAGCTCTAGACTTGGAAGCTTTATTGGATGTAAACACAATTGGGTAAGCCTCAGAGCCTACTGCTATAAGTTTTGATCCCTTTGTAATGATAAGTTTACCAGGATTTTCGTGATCTCCTCTTATGATTGTTCCTTCTTGTATACTCAAAATAGCGTTCGCAGTAACATAGACATCACCCGACAATAGATATACAGAACTATTGCTTAGGTGTGTGTCTTCTGTAATGATATTAGGTATTATTTCGTCTGCTTCTGGGTATTCTGTAGAATTTGGTGTAAAGTTAGCCCAACCTTTAATCCATTTACCATCATTGGTATTAAAATCTTGAGCTGTGGTATTAAAAAATAAGAAAGAACATAAAATAGATGTAATGAAAGCGCATCTTAGTTTCATAAAAGTTTTATTTTGGGGTTATCGATTTAGAAGAAAATTCTTTCTTCTTTATTAGCGATACTAAATTAAAACTCTTTTCACAAAGTTGGTTACGTGTTTACCGTAATATTTGTACGTTCATCGTTATTTTTATGTATTTTATGAAAATATTAGGAGTAATTTTCTTACTTTTTTGAGTAAAAATAGTTGATAATCAGGTTCTTATGATTTGTTTGTTTTTTTTGGGATAAAAATTTGAAGAAATAAGTTTTTTTAAAAATTATTTTTTGTATTAATTTTTATTTTTTTAAATAAACAACTGATTATCATTAATTTAACAGTGTTTATGAAATTTGTATAAAAATTGATTTTTTTGGGGAATTTTGAAATGATTTATGGTTTGTAGGACAATAAAAAATCTTACACAAATATTATTTGTCGATTATTTTGTGGTTTTTGTCGATGTTTTTTACGGTTAAATATTTCCGTCTTTTCCTAATCGCATTTTTTTGATCATTTCTTCAAAGTATAAAATTGACCAAATGATTTTATCTGTATCTGAATAAGGAACTAATTCTTTGATGGTGTTAGTAGTATATTCAAATGCTCTATCAGCTATTTCGTTATTTTTCTCTACGACTTTTAAATTATCAGAATCTTCTTTTATTCCTATGTCGCTTAAACTTGTTCCGGGTCTGTTAGATAATGATAAGTAGGGTAGTACTACAAATATTTCTCTGGTACGTTCTAAATATAATTCTATTAATTCTCCTTTATTTAGGTCTTGTAACTCATCGATTGTATGGAATCTAGTAATTAGCTTACTGTTATCGAATAAAACTCCTTTTCTTTTTACTTGGGCGTTTAGAGAGCTTATTAATACTAGAAATACTGTTATTGTTAGGATTGTTTTTTTCATTTTTGTTAGTTTTAAATGTCTTTAGTGTTATTGAACTACCATATAATTGTTTAATGAGTTTTTTAGTGAAAAATCAGGGTTTGTTTTGTCTAAGGGAGCACTAAAAATCTCTTCTGGCTGCTTAAATGATTTAGTAAATCTGTTGTATTTCAATAAGTTAAAAGTGCTATTTTTAATATCGTTATGTGTGATTACGCCCTCTTTGTGTACATTAAAAAAACTGTTATCTAATTTGAAAGCAGTTTCTATCATGCCAAGCGTAGAAAATGTTTTATCTAATTGTACAACGTCTGAAAAACCTGAGATACTTGAGTTGTTTATGTATAATTCGCCAAGATTGTTTATAGATATTGCTGCTCTGGTGTGTGTGTAATTGCTTTCATCCACAAGGCTAATTAGAGTTGCTCCTGTTATGTCTATGCTAGACAATATTTTAGTATTATCAAAACCTATTTTTTTATTGTATCCATCTACCTCTATTGCATAAGAACCATTATTACTAGTTATGTACGGATGTTTAACAGCAACTATATTAATAAGTTCTCCTCGATATCCTTGGGTAAAGTCAAAATCGTCATCATTCGCTTTGTAAGAGATTAGGTTTTTGGAAGTTGAAGATCCACCATGCCATTCGAAAGAGTCATCTGCAGAATAACTAACCATTATATTTTCAACTACAGATGAGTTGCCTAAGGCATATAATGATAACCCATTGGTGGATTTGCCAGCATATTCTATTCTTATGTAACGTAAAACGGTTGTTTCTTCATCAATATTATTTCCTCCAAAAATGGTGTATAAAGGATTGAATTTCCCTTTTATGATTCCTTCTCCTTCAATTGTATTTGCTTTTCCAGAGCCGATGATTGTAATTCCGCCCCAATCTCCACTTTTTCTGGAGTTGCTCGATTTGTTAGAAGTAAATACTATAGGAGCTGATTTTGTGCCATCTGCTATTAGTTTAGATCCTCTAGTAATAATGAGGTTAGTAGTTTGATCTGTATCTGCTTTAATTAAAGTTCCTTCTTGAATTGTTAAAGTAGCATCATTGGTTACATAAACATTTCCGGAAATAAAATAAATAATATCACTTCTTAGATAAGTGTCTCTATCTATAATATTAGGTAGTTGTTCTTCGTAATCAGCATAATTAGTTTTATTAGGAGAAAAATTAGTCCAATCTTTCATCCATTTTACATTATTTGTATTGAAATTATTTTGAGTAAATCCGGAAACCGAAATTGCAATAAATAAAAATAAACTTAGTAAATCTCTTGTTTTCATAACGCTATCTTTTAAGTTCTACTTTCATTAAACCGTTAGTGATGATTTGTTTTTTATAAATCGTGCTTTATAAATTTGTGATATCGTTTAGTTCGGGTTTATAAGAGAAAGATTACAAGAAAAATGATTTATTAACACTTTTTAGGATATTTTCTAACGTAAGAAAATCAATTTTTGTTGTTGTTTTTCAGAAGGTTATGGTTTTGGGATGCCTTGTTTAAAGGGAGGTAATATGATTGTGAGAATTTAGAACTGGTATGAAATATTTTAAGTTTTAGCTTTTAGAAGTAAGGTTAGTGTTTGTTAGAAAATGTATAGTATAAATCAAAAAAAAAGCAGCCTTTTGAGGCTGCTTTTATAAATAATCCTTGTTTTTTTAAAAATTCCCATTGACTCCAATTCGAATTTTTTTAATCATTTCTTCGTAATAAAGTATAGACCATATTATTTTTTCAGTATCGGCGTACGGAATAAATTCTGTAATAAGATTACTGGTACTTTCAAAAGCTTCTGTTGTAGTTTCATGATGCTTTTTTAAAAGCTTAAGATT
Organism: uncultured Aquimarina sp.; assembly: GCF_947492965.1. GTDB lineage: Bacteria > Bacteroidota > Bacteroidia > Flavobacteriales > Flavobacteriaceae > Aquimarina. The sequence goes on from NZ_CANLOZ010000001.1 coordinate 617,748, forward strand.
ATCAGAGTTTTCTTTGATTCCAATATCAGATAAACTTACGTTTGCTTCGTTGGATAATGCGATATAAGGCAATACAGTTATAACTTCGTTAACTCTTTCTATATAAAGCTTTACGAGTTCTCCCTTTTTCAGTCCTTCTAACTGATCAATAGTATGAAACTTTTTTATGAGTGTTCTTTGGTCAAATAAAATATTGCTTTTGGTTTGAGCAAAACTTACGGCAGTTATAAATAAGGTGAAAAATAGGATGGTAATCGATTTCATTATAAGAGTATTAGTTTAATTATGGTAAATTTAAAAATTTACTGCATAACTGTATAACTATCACGGGATTGTTTTAAAGTAAATTTAGGATTTTTTTTGTCCAAAGGATTTTCGAAAAGGTCCGCTGCACTTTTAAACTGAGTCGTGAACATATTATATTTTAATAGTTTTTGAACATCTGTTGTTCCTGCTAGACGTGAAACAACATTCTGATCATGAACATTAAAGATGCTATTTTCTAAAGAGAAAGATTGTTGCAGGTTGCTATAAGATGTATAAGAATTATCAAATTTTACAACATTAGCAAAACCCGATATTCTCGAGTCTGAAAAATTTAGTTGCGCTAAATTTTTAGAAGAAATAGCGGCCGATGTATGCTGGTAATTACTATTGTCTGATAGGTTAATGAGTGTTGCTTCTTTTATTCGTACTGTGGATAACTGTTTAGCAGTTAGCCCAGATTTTTTGTCATATCCGTCAATTTCAATTGCGTAAGAACCGCTTATATCCGAAATATATGGATGTCTTATGGCAACAATGTTATACAATTCACCTCTGTATCCCAAAGTAAAATCATAATCGTCATCTTTAGCTTTATAAGAAACTAAATTATTTATATCTAGTGTTCCTCCAAAGAATTCAAATGAATCGTCAGCAGAATGACTGATCATAATGTTATTTAAAATTGATTTTTTTCCTACAGCGTATAACGAAAGACCATTTAGTTCTTTAGATTGGTTGATTTTTTTTCCTGCGTATTCAATTCTAATATAGGTCATGATCGCAGTCATTTCATCATCATCATTACCGCCATATAATGAGTATTGCGGTAAAAAGTTTCCTTCTATTACTCCTGATGGCGCTGGAGAGTTTATAGTAGCTGAACCAGCGATTACAATTCCGCCCCAATCACCACTTTTTCTAGCTTTAGGCGATTTGTCGGAAGTGAAAACGATTGGCTGTCCTTTTAAACCTCTAGCGATTAACCTGGATCCACTAGTGATTACCAAACTTGTTGGAGTTTCTGTGTCACATCGTAAAATGGTTCCTTCCTCTATGGTTAATGTGGCGCCATTGATTACATAAACATTTCCAGAAAGAAGATACGTGAATTCATTAGACAGATAAGTGTCTTCATCAATAATATTAGGAACATCACGATCGGCTTCAGGATATGCTTCGTGATTAGGGTCAAAATTTGTCCATCCTTTCATCCAGCTCATCGAACTATCATTCATCGCGTTTTGAGAATATGATAATGATGAAATAAATAAAAGAAATACAATGGGGAAAATTGCTAGTTTCATAATTTATACGTGGGGATTATTTTTAATGTAAAATTATAACTATAAGCATAAGTTAGTCAAAATGTAACTTTACTAAATAGTTAATCTAAGTGTTAAAAAATTATTGTTTAGTTTACAATGAATTGACTAAAAAAATAAATTGCAACAGTGACGGGTGTTATTTGTGAAGTTCTAATAAGACGTTTTTTTAAAAGGTTTATAAATGAGTTATCCCAACTATAACCTTTACTTTTTTTTGTATATCCCAGTACTAAAGTACTAAGAAATAAACGTAAAAAAAATTAATTATTGTATAAGCTACCATCTGCAATTAATTTTTAAACAAAACGAAATACAGTAATGTCTTGATTAAGAAAACAATAAAAAACCTTAACAACTATTAATTATTATAGATCTAGTTTTTAGTGCCTGTTGTGTCTTTTTTCTTTTTTTTGCCTAAAAAACCTCCTAAAATATCTTTTGCAGCATCTTTTAATTTGTCTTCAGGTTTATCTGATGTAGAGGTGGTGGAATCTTTTTTCTGAGAACCGCCAAGCAAATCTGTTAGTACTTTGGAGCCTTCTCCAATAATTTTGTCTTTTGCCTTGTCTTTTTGTTTGTTTATAATCTGTTGGGTAAGTTGTTTTACTGCTTGACCTGTATTAAGATTGATTTTTGGATTAGAAAAGTTTCCTGATATTCCAACCGGAAGTGCAATCTTCATTTCATTAGTTTCTTGGGCGCTTAATTGTGAGATCAGTCCACCAACTTCATTACCGAGGTATTTTGCAGGTACATCTAAAGATACATTATAATTCATATTCATGTCAAAACTATGACTTCCTCCAGCTGTAATTTTAATGCCTTCGATATCAAAATCGAAAGGTTTTACGTTTATTTTGCCGTCGTCAAAATTTAGCGATGTCTTGATGTCCTTTAGGTTTAGTTTATTAAGGTCTAAAAAGTTTAATTGGTTATCTAAATTAGATAATAAAGGTGTTTGCGAAGTATTTACTTTCGCATTTAGAATTTCTGCTAACGCATTTCCTTTTAACGAATTCAATACTGGTGTAAGATCGTCATTAAGATTTCCATTAAGTTTTATTTGCGTAGTTAAAGCTCCAGTGAGAGCTTTGGCAATAGGTGCTAATCCCTGCAATAGCTCAAGGCTAGCAAAAGATTTAGCGATATTGATTTTACTTAAATCCAAGTTCATTCCAAAATTCGGAGTATCTGTTTTAGTAGATACTTGTCCATTAAACGCAAGACCTCCGTCGAACAGATTGGATGTTACATTCTGTAAATAGGCTGTCTCGTCATTTATTTTTACACTTCCTTTGGTGTTTTTTAATTCAAGATTGTCATATAGTACCTTCTTCGCGTCAAAATTTAAGGTTGCATCTATAAAGGATGGTATTTTCAGGGCGTCATTAGTGGAATTTTCAGTGGTCTCTTGTTCTGTTGTTTCTGATTCCGCAACCATAAAATCATTTACTGCGAATATCTCCGAACTAACATCGAAATTTCCTTTCAGGTCTTGCTTTGAAAATAAAAACCCCATTAAATTTTGTATCGTACCTGCTGCAGCTAGATCAGATTTGCCAGTAGTAACATTCATTTTTTCTAATGTAATTTTTCCTGGTTGAAAGTTGACATTAGCGTTTTCTATTTTTATTTTACTAGGTAATTCAGCTGAAGCATAGGTGAATTTATCTAAACTTATAGTTCCAGAACTTTTAACATTTTGATATTGCTCCTTTTCTAAAGACTCCATATCAAAATTGGTATTTACATTTGCCTTCAATATTCCGTTTAGTTGTTGTTCTAGCTCCATTGGATACGCCTTGTCTAGGTTAGCAAGGTTTAGCGTTCCTTTTACAGCCATATCCACAATCATATTGGAAGTTATTTTTTTTAGACTACCATTAGCAGCAAAAGTATCTTGGTCAATTCTGAAAGTAAGATTGTTTATATTAACATACATGTCGTCGGCTAAACCAGTGTCATTTTTTATTTGAGTATCAATAGTGATATTTTGAACACTTTTTGGAAGATCTGGATATTTGAAAGATGCATTGTTGGAAGCAATTTTAATATCCATTTTAGGGATATAAGTATCATCGGATTTTCCTTTGATCATTCCATTGATTGAAAACTCTCCTGTCGTTTGTACGCCATCTAAGTTCTTTGCGTATGCTTCAGGAATAACAGCAAGAAAGTTTTTAAAATCTGATGTAGGAGTGCTGAAACTAATATCAACATCTGTATACTTTTCAAAAAGTTGCACAAACCCTTTGAACTCAAGAGGTAGCTGATTTACCAAAGCCTTATTCTCTTTAAATGCATATCGCTGGTTTTCCAGATCCAGTTCCAGTGCTGCTTCTAATTGTAAGGCGTTTTTGTTTAAATAATTCGTGTCATCTAAGCTAAAAGATACTTTAGAACTTGATTTAGTGTCTAAGATAATCTTGTCTCCTGACAGAGATCCATCACCGCTATGATTAACATTCGTCATGCGTAAGGCAATTTTACTTACATCATTTTGATACAAAAGCTTACTATTGTTAATCTCATAATGATCTAGTTCAAATGTAAATGAACTACTTTCTTCTTCTTGCACGGATTCTTCTTTTCCTGAAGATTTTACAATATCGAAGTTCGAATTTTCTAAAGAATCTGTTTTAACGGCAATATTAGCTTCGTCTATAATAAATTTTTGTACACTTATTGGATCCGATGCGCCTTTGAATAATTCTTTGATCGACATATCCAAAGATATTTTTTTAGCATACGCAAGCGTATCTCCTTCAAAAGGGGCGAAGTTGATGATAGAAAGTTCTTCAATAATGACAGAAGCTTTAGGGAAACTTCTGATTAAGCTAATGTCAACATCCGCAAAATCAACTTTGGCGTTAACATGTTCATTGGCTAAATAGCGGATCTTATCTTTAATGGTACCTCCGAATAATAAAGGAACTGATATGAGTGCTATTACTAGGACCAGTATAATAATGCCGAATATTTTAAGGATCTTTTTTACCATTATTCTTGCTTTTTATGTAAAGTAACGATTTAACCGTGTATTATGTTGCGGCTCTTGAGTTAACTATTTGTTAGATTTTAATATTCCAAGTTTAATTCCTCACCTGGTTTTAACTGAAATCTTTTTCGAAGACCAAATACGGTTAGGTATAAAAATGGAGTGTCTATAGTAGCTACGATGACCTTAAATAAGAAGCCACTCATAACAAAAGGGATAAAATTATCCCAAGAAAATATTTCATTAAGGCACAGCAAAGAGATAATAGTAACACTATCTATAAGTTGAGAAAGAAAAGTGGAAAAATTATTTCTTATCCAAAGATGTTTTCCTTTGGTCATTCGCTTCCAGAAATGAAAAATCCTTATGTCTATGTATTGAGCAAATAGATATGCGGTCATAGATGCAAAAACAGAGATCAAACTTTTGCCAAAAACTAAATTAAAAGTATCGTTATCTACCTGAATATTTGGGTCGGTTCCAGGATCAATGTAAGCATCTACAGAGGCAGCGCCATAAATTATCAAAAGAGAAAAAACGGATGCAAAAATTCCAGCTGTAACCATGAGATTGGCTTTTTTCTTCCCATAGATCTCACTCACAATATCCGTGATAAGAAAGGTTAATGGATATGGTATAAGACCAACACTTATAGTGAAGGTGTAGATTCCGAAAAAATCCCATTGAAAAAATTTCTGAAAGATGAGATTACAAACAACTAATGAGGATATAAATAACGCTCCAAGAATAAGGTAAATTCGGTAGGCTGTTGCTTTGTCTTTTGGATTTAAAGAAGTTGAATTCAAAATAAAAAATAGTTCATAATACTTCGCACAAAAATAAGGTGAAGTGGTTTTGTTTTCCTTAATTTGCTCTTAAAAATACGGAGTTCCGATTAGATTATAAAAAACCCAGCTTGAAAACACAGCATCGCATACATATTTCTTTAGGAAGTAATATAGGTAATAAGTTAGATCACCTTCAGAAAGCAGTGAATGCTATTTATCACGAACTAGGAGATGTAGTTAAAATATCCAGCGTATATCAAACACCAGCATGGGGTTTTAGCAGTGATGACTTTTATAATGCTTGTGTTCTTCTAAAAACCTTTTATAGTACTACGCAGGTTTTAGAGAAGCTTCTCCAAATAGAGACCTCATTGGGTAGAAATAGAAGTAATTCGGAAGGGTATGAGGCAAGGATTATTGATTTGGATATTATTTTTTCTTCAGAAGGAACAAGTGATACGCAAAGATTACGAGTTCCACATCCTTCTATGCAAGATCGTAAGTTTGTTTTAAAACCGCTCGAAGAGATTGCAAAAGAAGAAATCCATCCTGTTATGAACCTAACAGTAGGTGAGTTGTTGGAGAACACTCCCGATGAATCTGCTGTCGTATTAGTAGAAGGCCAAATTGTAAATCCAAAAGAAAAGTATTTACTGTCTAATGTTCAGTATCTCACTATTGAAGGGAATATTGGCGCTGGAAAAACAAGCCTAGCTCATTTAATTTCCGAAGAGTTTAATGCAAAATTAGTTTTAGAACGTTTTGCTGATAATCCATTTTTGCCAAAATTCTATGAGGATATGGAGCGTTATGCTTTTCCTTTGGAAATGTCTTTTTTAGCTGATAGATATCAACGTCTTCAGGATGATATTGGTCAATTAGATTTGTTTAAGGATTTTGTTGTGAGTGACTATGATGTGTTTAAGTCTTTGATTTTTGCTCAGGTCACATTGCAGGAAGATGAGTATACATTGTACAAAAAGGTTTTTGATATCATGTACAGAGATTTGCCAAAACCCGGACTGTATGTTTATTTGTATCAAAATACTGAACGTCTTTTAGAAAACATTAAAAAAAGAGGAAGGGATTATGAACAAAAAATTCCAGCAGAGTACTTAAATAAGATCAATAAGGGATATTTGCGGTTTATTAAAGCTCAGCCAGATTTAAATGTTAGGATCATAGATATTTCTGAAAAAGATTTTATCAAAAACCGATCAGATTATATTTGGGTATTGAAATCAATTTTGCAACATTAACTTTTCTGAAGGTCAAATGCTACCTTTTGAACTTCATCCAATACGCGCAAAAGATTGCCACTCCATAATTTTTCTATTTGCTCTTCGGTATACCCTCTTTTTACTAATTCTAAGGTTACATTAAAGGTTTCGGATGCATCGCTCCAACCTTCAATTCCACCGCCACCATCAAAATCTGAACTGATACCCACATGATCAATTCCTATTTTTTCTACCATATAATCAATATGGTTAACAAAATCCTCAACATTCACAGCAGGAGGTAAGTCTTTCATTTTTTTAACTTTTGCTCGGCGGATTGCTGCCATTTTACCCAAAAAATCATAATACGTTTCTTTTTCTTCAGTACTTAGCTTCATCACTTCTTCTCGCTCTAACCAGGTAACACCCATAGAATCTGCTATTTGTTTTCCTATCTCAACTTCTTTTATAACTCTCTTTTCAAACTTTTCTGTGTTTAAATAAGAAGTAAAAGCTACTGTTTGTACCACACCACCATTATCTTTTAGCCACTGCAATTGTTCATCGTCTAGATTTCTGCTATGATCACACAAAGCTCTTGCTGAAGAGTGAGAAGCAATAATTGGGGCTTTAGAAAGTTCAATCATTTGGCGCATCGACTCTTTTGAAGGGTGAGATACATCGATCATCATTCCCCATTTATTCATTTCTTTAATTACCTCTTTTCCTAAGTCGCTAAGTCCATTATGTAACCAAATATCATCTGTTTCTCCTGTATTGGAATCACAAAGTTGGCTATGGCCATTATGAGATAATGACATATACCGAGCACCAAGATCATAGAATTTTTTTACATTACTGATATCATTTCCGATAGGATACCCGTTTTCGATACCGATCATAGCAACTTTTTTACCGGATTTATGAATGTTACGAACCTCATTAGAATTTTTGGCTAGTGCTATCTGATCCGGAGCAATCGTATCTACTAAACGATGGATAGCGTTAAATTTTGACATAGCAATTTCGTGGGCTTTTTTAAACCCACTAGCATTTAGTGAATCTTGACCCGTATATACGATAAACCAAGCTACATCTAAACCTCCCTTTTCCATTTTGGGTAAAGTTATTTGAGAATTAAGATCTTGTGTGTAATTAATAGAGTCAGTAAAATTTTTAATATTAATATCACAGTGGGTGTCCAATGTAATTACATTTTTGTGAATCTCCTTTGCTTTGGTAATTATTTGGTCTGCAGTCATAGGTTCCTCATTCTTGGATTCTAATTTAGTTGCCTTTTCATTGCAACTCAGTATAGCTAGAAATAGAACAAGTGCGATCGTGATATTTTTCATTTTGCAATGGTTATATAGCGTTAGTTAGCATTAAACTTACAAAACAAAATCGGGAATATCTTTTTAATGACAGGTTATTTATAAGTTTAAAGTAGCCGATATTTCTTTCTCAAATTGTAATCCATCAGTGGTTTCAATAGAAAAGGTGAAGTTATATTCCTGATTTTCGAATTGAGATTTTTCTAAAAACTCGTTTAAAAAATCTACATAAAGAGTCGTTAAATAAAGATCAATGTTATTCGCTATTTCAGTTATTTCGATTAAATTAGAATTGGCGTGGATTATGTTACCATCATATATGAAATCTTTGTCGAGACTTATTTTAAAACTTTCTAAATTTAATTCATTTATATAGGAGGTATTATCACAATATGTATGAAAAGCATAAGCAGAAGGAATGAGGTTAACATTAATATTACTCGACGCGATATTGTTTATGTCGAACCTTGCGATTAAGGTAAACTCTCCTGTTAATACAACTTCAGAATCTGGAGTAGATGTTGTATTAAGCTCAAATAATTCTATACTTCTAATATTTTGAATTTGATATTTTTGTTCAGGGCAGCAACTATAACCGATTACTGATACTAATGAGAATACTACATATAATTTTATTGTAGTGATAATTTTCTTTTTCATAGTCCCCTTTTTTATTTTCAATTAATAGATGAATACTATGAAAAATGGTTGCGTAAGCTGTTGACAAAGATTGAAAGATAGAATCTCAGACTACCTTATTAAACAAATCCCATATAACTATTCCGGCACTAACAGATATATTTAAAGAATGCTTAGTGCCATGCTGAGGTATTTCTATAACAGTATCGCTTAGGCTTACAATATCTTGTTGTACTCCTTTTACTTCATTACCAAATATGATTGCATATGTTTTATTTGGTTCGGGATTAAATTCATTAAGCATTACTGCATTTTCTGCTTGCTCGATAGATAATATTTGTATCTGTTGCTGTTGTAGTTCTTGGACAAGTTCCAAGGTGTTTTCCTTGTATTCCCAATCTACGGTATCAGTAGCACCCAAAGCAGTTTTTTGAATGTCTTTATGTGGAGGAGTGGCTGTGATCCCACACAGATATATTTTTTCAATTAGAAAAGCATCCGCAGTTCTGAAAACAGATCCAATGTTATTAAGACTTCTGATATTATCTAAAATAATAATAAGAGGTGTTTTCTTTGCTTCTTTGAACTCTGTCACCGTTTTACGGTCTAATTCGCTATTTTTTAGTTTTCGATTTTTTTCCATTGCAGCAAAAATAGGATTAATTAAGAATTTCCTTAGATGTACCTTTTAGGGAAATATGATTGTGAATAAAAATGAATAACTCCTGTAGGCTTCTTTTCAAAAAAAAATGAAGATTACCTACTTTAGCCGTTACACAAAATCATATCCCTTTGGCAGCAAAAAAAGCAAAGAAAGAAAAAAAGGTAACCCCTTTAATGAAGCAGTATAATGCAATTAAGGCGAAATATCCTGATGCGTTATTACTATTTAGAGTAGGTGATTTTTATGAAACATTTGGAGGCGATGCTATAAAAACAGCGGCAATATTGAATATTGTATTGACAAAAAGAGGAAATGGCAGTGAACATGAAACAGCACTAGCAGGATTTCCTCACCATTCTTTGAATACATATTTGCCTAAACTTGTAAAAGCAGGAGAAAGGGTAGCGATTTGTGATCAATTAGAGGATCCAAAACAAACCAAAACTATAGTAAAAAGAGGAGTTACAGAACTTGTTACACCAGGTGTGGCTCTAAATGATGAGGTGTTGCAAAGTAAAACCAATAACTTTTTGTGTGCTTTGCACTACGGAAAGAAAGAATTGGGAATTGCTTTTTTAGATGTCTCCACTGGAGAATTTTTAACGGCGCAAGGTGATATTGCACAAATGGATAAATTACTACGTAATTTTAATCCAAGCGAAGTTTTAATTCCAAAACCAAAAAAACAATCTTTTCAAGGTGATTTTGGAAGTGATTTCCATACTTTTTTTCTTGAAGATTGGGTGTTTAAGACAGATTATGCCAATGAAACCTTGCAAACACATTTTGGAACGACATCTCTTAAAGGGTTTGGTGTAGATCATTTACAAGAAGGAGTTATTGCAGCAGGTGTGATTCTTCATTATCTAGGCGAAACACAACATCATAAACTACAACATATAACTTCTATTCAGAGAATTGCAGAGGATGAATATATCTGGATGGATCGCTTTACAATTCGTAATTTAGAATTATACAACCCTAATGCCGTTAATGCGGTTACCCTTATCGATGTGATTGATAAGACTATTTCTCCAATGGGTGGACGAACCTTAAAAAGATGGTTAGCATTGCCACTTAAGAATATTGCAAACATTCATAAACGTCATGAAGTTGTTCAGTATTTTTTGGATAATGGAGATTTACTTCAGAAAATTCAGCATCAGATTAAGCAAATTGGAGATATAGAACGCTTAATTTCTAAAGTTGCTACGGGTAAAGTAAATCCAAGAGAAATAATCCAATTAAAAAATTCATTGGAGGCTATTGTTCCAATAAAAGCGCAGGCGACTAATAGTAAGAACGATGCTTTAAAAGTTATTGGTGATACGCTGCATGATTGCGAATTGCTAAGAAACAAGATCAAAGAAACTCTGAATGAAGAGGCTCCTGTAAATATATTAAAAGGGAATACCATAGCAGATGGTTATTTAGATGAATTAGATGAACTTAGATCCATTGCTTTTTCCGGAAAGGATTATCTAGATAAAATGCTAGAAAGAGAAACCGAGGCTACAGGTATTACCTCTCTTAAAATTGCATCTAATAACGTTTTTGGGTATTATATAGAAGTACGAAACACACATAAAGATAAGGTTCCAGAGAATTGGATTCGAAAACAGACATTGGTTAGTGCAGAACGATATATCACTGAAGAATTAAAGGAATATGAAGCTAAAATTCTAGGTGCTGAAGAAAAAATTCTATTGTTAGAGCAACAATTATTTGGTGACTTAATTGTATGGATGAATGAATACATAAAGCCCGTACAATTAAATGCCAGTTTGATAGGGCAATTAGATTGCTTGTGTTCCTATGCGCAATTAGCAAATGAAAATTCTTATACTCGTCCAACAATAGATGATTCGCATGTTCTTGAGATTAAAAATGGTCGTCATCCTGTAATAGAAAAACAATTACCACCAGGAGAACAGTATATCGCTAATGATGTTTCTTTAAATAGGGAAGATCAGCAAATGATTATGATTACAGGTCCTAATATGAGTGGTAAATCTGCTATTTTAAGACAGACTGCGTTGATTGTTTTGTTAGCTCAAATGGGAAGTTTTGTTCCAGCAGATGAAGCTAAAATTGGAGTGGTGGATAAGATATTTACTAGAGTGGGAGCTAGTGATAATATTTCTATGGGAGAGTCTACGTTTATGGTAGAAATGAATGAGACAGCAAATATTCTGAATAATATATCAGATAGAAGTTTGGTGTTGTTAGACGAAATTGGACGTGGGACTAGTACATATGATGGGATTTCTATTGCCTGGGCAATTAGCGAATTTCTTCATGAACATCCTGCAAAACCTAAAACATTATTTGCAACGCATTATCACGAGTTAAATGAAATGTGTGATACGTTCCATCGAATTAAAAATTATAATGTTGCGGTGAAGGAGTTAAAAGATAATGTTCTTTTTCTTAGAAAACTGGTTCCTGGTGGGAGCGAACATAGTTTTGGAATCCATGTAGCAAAAATGGCAGGAATGCCACAGCAGGTATTACACAGGGCAAATAAAATGCTTAAAAAACTCGAAAAATCTCACAGCAGCGAAGAACTTACTGATAAAATAAAAGGGATTCAGGAAGAAGATGAATTGCAATTGAGTTTTTTCAATTTAGATGATCCATTATTAGAAGAAATTAAAGAGGAAATCGTAAATATTGATATAGATACCCTTACTCCAGTAGAAGCTTTGATGAAATTGAATGAGATTAAACGTATGTTAACCAGGAAGAAAGCTTCTCAGGTTTAGTGAGACTTTGTTTTGGAAAATGAGGGGACAACTTTTTCAAAACAGCTAGTGGAATAAATCCAATTGAAAAACGGGAACTGATTATCGGAAGAAAGATTTGATCTTATTGTGTTGAAATATTGTTAGTTAAAATAAAATTTTATTCTTTTTTTAAAAAAGGCTTTGGTATTATAAGAAATGTTTTAAATTTGCATCCGCAATAACGAATTGCAAAGTTCTTATAAAAACTGCGAAAGTAGCTCAGGGGTAGAGCATCACCTTGCCAAGGTGAGGGTCGCGGGTTCAAATCCCGTCTTTCGCTCTGAGAAAACATATATCACGCTCGGGTGGTGGAATTGGTAGACACGTTGGACTTAAAATCCAATGAACATTAGTTCGTACGGGTTCAAGTCCCGTCCCGAGTACTTAAGAAAACCTCTTGATTAATTCAAGAGGTTTCTTTGTTTTTAGACGTTTCTTTTTATGTAATACTTTTACAACGTTTTCCTTCGAAAAGAGGATATGGAAAACTTTTCATCTTCATTAATTATCACATTTAGAGTTTTTATTTTTTCAAGATTTTAAGTAGATTTTTCGTAATTAATAAAACTATTGTTTTGGTTTTTTGTCCTGTGACATTACTTTACGATTATTAATTATAACATATTATAATGATGATTTTAGATTTTTGTCTTAAGAACATTAATACGATTTACAAAGCCGTGTTGGTATGGGGGATACTTTTATTGGGTAGTCAAATGTACTCACAGCACATCCCTAATGACAACCAGAAATTACTTTTTATAGGCCAAGATCTTTCATCCGTAAAAAATTATAAAGATAACTGTGTAGGGTGTCATCAAGGGCATGGAGAGGTGTCCTATCTTTCTTTTTATACTTTAGAAGAATCTTTTGTTTTTATAGATAATTCTCGATCGATATACTTTGGAGGAATAGGTATGGATAATAGTGGAAATAGGGATTCTAATAATACAAATTGGGGAGCAGGACCTTTAAATTTGTGGACTGCTTCAGAGCGTTCGACCTTGGTAACAATAGGTTTGAGCATTGTCGAAGATGCTTTTTTTGGTTTAGATGGATTACAAAAAATTAGCAACGGAGAGCATGATAGTAAGATCATTAAGATGGCTAATTTTTTTAATAAGTTTCCAGAAACCATTTTTTATCTTAGAATTGGTTACGAATTTGATGGAAATTGGAACGGATATAATTCTGTAAAATATATAAACGCATATAGGCGTATAGTTGATTTACTAAATCAATCTCTGAATCAAGAGAATGTTGATTACGTTTGGCAATCGTGTACTTCTCCAATAGATGATATTTTAGACGGAGGACAAGAAGATATTAGTACTTATTATCCAGGTGATGATTATGTGGATTGGATCGGAATGTCTTGGTTTTTGAGACCAAATGAAAATCCAACTGTAGGTAGTTTTATTCCGTCTAATCAATTAGCATTGGCAAATGAATTAGTGGGTTTTGCAGAAAGTAAAGGGAAACCAGTTATGATTGCTGAATCCTCTCCTCAGGGATATAAAATAGCTGATAAAACCAATTGTAATATTAGCTCTATATATGATGGTCCGAGCGCTCAAAATTGTATAGTTAGAGTTGCTAGCCAAATATATCAAGAGTGGTTTGAACCGCTATTTAATTTTATTCAAGCTAATGATCAGGTGTTGGCTTTATCGTATATAAATGCGGATTGGGATAATCAATTCTTGTGGAGTTCCGCTAATGGATATGCATCTGGATATTGGGGGGATACGCGTATAGAAGAAGATGCGAATTTAACCAGTTTGTGGAATACTTCAATTAGTGATCTTATGAATGGATTTTTACAAACCGAAGATCCAACCGATATATTAAATATATTATCCACTGATGAGTTTATAAATACTACTATATTTTCTCTATACCCTAATCCTAGTTCGGATTATATATTTATATCAGGTATTTCCGAAGAATTTAAGTACGAATTATTTTCAGCTACCGGCAAACGTATAATTGCTGGAGAAGGTACGATGATAGATTTAACGAATTTGTCAGAAGGAGTTTATATTCTTAAATCTAAGGGTTTGATAAAAAAAATTGTAAAGATTTAAAAGGTTAATTTTTCCAGATCGATTTTAATTGATTTTAGCAATTAGACAGATGTCACAAGTTATCACGATTTCAAATAATTCTTATGGATACAAAACATCAGCTTAAAAAAAACAGCCTTATTGTAATTATTAGTCTGATGATGATTTTTTTTGGCTGTACGAAAAATGAAAAGGAAGGAGATCGCAGGTATGCTAATAGATTGATAAAAGAAACGAGTCCTTATTTACTTCAGCATGCATATAATCCTGTAGATTGGCGACCGTGGAGCCCTAAGGAATTTGAAGAAGCTAAAACCTCGAATAAACTTGTTTTAGTAAGTGTAGGTTATTCAACTTGTCATTGGTGTCATGTAATGGAAGAAGAAACTTTTACGAATGATTCTGTTGCTGAATTGATGAATCAAAACTTTATTAATATTAAAGTTGATAGAGAAGAACGTCCAGATGTAGATCAAGTATATATGACTGCTTTACAGTTGATGAGAGGTAGTGGAGGTTGGCCTTTAAATGTTGTAACCTTACCTAATGGGAAGCCAATCTATAGTGGTACTTATCATACAAAAAAGGAGTGGATAGAGGTGCTAAAGAAAATTATTCGACTCCATAAGGATGATCCCGAGAAATTGTACAAATACGCAGATCAGGTTACAGCAGGAGTGCAAGAAATAAACAACTTTATCGAACCAACAAAGAAAGACAAGCCTTTAACTAGAGATTTGTTGAAAAAAAGCGTCCGAAATGGTATGACCGATTGGGATAATCAATGGGGAGGGAACAAAGAGGATAAAAAATTTGTTATTCCCAGTGGTATTGGCTTTCTGTTGGATTACGCTATTCTCGAAAATGATCATAAAACTCTAAAACATGTTGAAAAAACTTTGGATAAAATGGCACTTGGCGGTTTGTATGATCATGTAAGAGGAGGTTTTTTTAGATACAGCACAGATAGATTTTGGAAAGTCCCACATTTCGAAAAAATGTTATACACCAATGCTCAGTTGGTAAGTTTATATGCTAAGGCTTACAAGTTTTTTAAAAAGCCTTTGTATAAAGAGGTCACTGTAAAGACTATTGACTTTTTGATAAAGGAAATGAAAAGCCCAGAAGGAGGTTTTTATACAGCTATAGACGCCGACAGTGATGGTGAAGAAGGAAAGTATTATTTATGGGGAGAATTGGAATTGAAAGAGAAGTTAAAAAATGATTTCCGTTTGTTTTCTGAGTATTACAACTTGAAAGAAGAAAATATTATACATTCAAAACAATATCATTTGCTTAGGTCTGTAAGCGATTCACTATTTGCATCTAATCATAATTTGTCTCTTGAAGATTTCAAAAAACAAAAAGGAAAATGGGAAGAGATTATTCTTGAGTTACAAAAAGATAGAACACGACCTAAATTAGATAACAAAATTATCGTCTCTTTGAATTCTTTATTGATCAAGGGATTAACGGATGCTTACCAATCATTCAAGGATGAAACATTTTTGAATGAAGCTATCGAGATTTTTGAATTCTTGAAGAAAAATTGCTTGAAAGATGGGTATTTAATGCATTCTTATGATAAAGGAAATAATAAAATAAGAGGTTTTTTAGATGATTATGCGTTTTTAATGGAAGCCTCAATAGAATTATTTAGTGTTACTCTAGAGGCAAGGTATATTGATTTCGCATTAGATTTATATACTAATGTTGATGCATTTTTTCAGGATACGTCTTCCGAAATGTTTGTTTATAATATCGATGAACAACTTATTTCAAATATTGTTAAAGTAGATGATGGAGTACTTCCTTCTCCAAACTCTGTGATTGCTCATAACTTATTTCGAATTAGCCTTGTTAATCATGATAAGGAACTTCTTTTAAAATCAAGAAATATGTTGTCTCTTATGTTGCCTAAACTTAATGAGAATGCAAATGGTTTCACTAATTGGAATAGGTTGTTGTTACACAATACATATCCTTTTTATGAAATTGCAGTTGTTGGTGATAATGCAGAGAATATTCTGGGTGAATTACAAAGTCATTACGTACCTAATGTTTATATAGTAGGAACAGGAAATGAAAGCACAATTCCAATATTTCAGAATAGGTATCTAAAAGGTGAAACCTTTATATATGTATGTCAAGAAGGCTTATGTAAACTTCCTGTGAAGAAAGTTGAAGATGCAATAGATCTTTTGTGATTTTTGTAGCAGTATCTTTTAATATTCATTATGCATTTTCGATTCATTTTTAATGCAGTTTATTAATCCTAGATTGTCCTATTTTTAAAGTACAAAACGGTAAAAAACCACTAGAAAATTATAAAAATCCTGTAATGCTTCAATAGTTATAGCATTCGCTTCATATATTTTATTTGCTAATATTCATTAATGCTATTTTTGGATTCATTGAATTTTAAGAAAAAAATGAAGAATTTGATAAAATTGGTATTTAATTTTTCTTTAATTCTATATTGTTTAAAATAACTAGGTTGGGGTTTGTAATAGTTATGTATTGGTTTTTGATCAAGACGTTTTTATACATCTAAGTGGTATTTATGTAAAACGTTATTTAATTTCAGTGAAAGTCCATTTGTTTTTATAGCAAAGAGTTTTGTATTCATTCACTTTCTCTCTAGAATAACTTCCATAGTAGTACAAACAATATTTTTAGTTAACAGAATTAATTTAATGAAACATTGATTGTGCGATTAATATTCTAAATCAAAAAAGAATAATTTTCCTACCACATATTACTGGTTTCACTGAATTTGTTTTTTGTTTTAATCTGTTCAAAAGATGAAAAAAATACAACTAATATTGTTTTATGTAATAGTCATTTGCAATACGGTAAATGCAAACGATTCTCAAATAAAAATAGAAGGAGAATTAAAAAAATGGCATAAAATATCACTCTCCTTTTTTGGTAAAGTTATTAGTGAAAATGATAGTGAAAACCCTTTTTTGAATTATAGGCTAAATGTTACTTTCAGACATTTGGATTCGGATAAGGTATTCGTTGTCCCTGGCTTTTACGCAGCAGATGGCAATTCTGCTGAAACTAGCGCCAGTAAAGGAAATGTGTGGAAAGTTAGATTTAGACCAGATGAGACAGGAATCTGGACCTATAAGGTTTCTTTTAGAAAAGGCGACCAGATAGCTATTAATCAAGACATACATGCTGGAGAAGGGGTTGATTTTGATGGAGCAGAAGGAGAATTTATTATTACAGATTTTGATAAAGAAGGGAATGATCCTAGAGCTAAAGGAAGATTACAATATGTAAATGAACGTTACCTTCAATTTACAGAGACTAAAGAATTTTATTTAAAAGGCGGAACAGATAGTCCTGAAAACTTTTTAGGGTATTACGAATTTGATCAAACTCCTGCTTCCCATAAATACTTGTCACATAGAAAAGATTGGAAACAAGGAGACCCTACATGGCAAAATGAAAAAGGAAAAAATATTATAGGGGCACTAAATTATCTCGCCAGTAAAGGAATGAATTCTGTGTATTTTTTAACAATGAATGTACAGGGAGATGGAAATGATGTTTGGCCTTGGAATGATATTAATGAACGTTATCGCTTTGATTGTAGCAAGTTGGACCAGTGGGAAATAGTTTTTGACCATATGGATGAACTTGGGTTGATGCTTCATATTGTCACACAGGAAACGGAGAACGAACTATTGCTAGATATAGGAGAACTTGGGGTACAACGCAAACTATATTATCGAGAGTTAATAGCCAGATTTGCTCATCATTTAGCTATTACGTGGAATTTAGGGGAAGAAAATGGACCAGTGCATTGGTCTCCAAAAGGCCAAAATGATGAGGATAGAAGAGCTATGGCTACTTTTATTAAAAATACGGATCCATATAAGAACTTTGTTGTACTTCATACACACTCTATTAAAAAAGAACAAGAACAGTATTTGAAACCGCTTCTTGGTTTTGAATATATAGACGGTCCATCACTGCAGATTCATGAGCCTAATGAAGTGCATGAGGTAACAAAGGATTGGATTTATAGAGCTAAATATTCGAGTAAAAAGTGGGTAGTTTGTCAGGATGAAATTGGTCCTGCGGATACAGGAGCCAAACCTGATAAAGATGATCCCAATCATAATAAAATTCGATCCAAAGTTTTGTGGGGTAATTTGATGGGTGGAGGAGCAGGAGTTGAATGGTATTTCGGGTATAAATATGACCATAATGATCTCAATTGTGAAGATTGGAGATCAAGAAAATTGTTGTGGGAACAAACTAAATATGCAATAGATTTTTTTCAAAACTATTTGCCATTTTTCAATATGCAGTCTGCGGATGATTTAACTGATAATTCCGAAGATTATGTGTTTGCAGAAAATGATAATCTATATGCTATTTATCTTCCAAAAGTTGCCAAAACAAAATTGAATCTTTATGGCAGTAATAAATCTTATAAAGTACTATGGTACAATCCTAGGACTGGTGGTGGTTTACAATTTGGTACTGTAAAGTTTATTAAAGGCGGAAGAGATGTCTTTATTGGGTTGCCTCCTGATAATAAAGGGGATTGGGTGGCTTTGATAACAGCAAATCAGCAATCGGTCAAACTTAAAACTAAAGAAAAGAATGAAGTAATTGTTCTAGAAGCATTGAAAAATTTTGATACGGAATATTCGAAAAATCAAACTAGATATTTTCGAGATGAGAAGAATAACGCTCTTATGATCAATATTCGAACATCGAATAAAAAAGATCAATATGCTAGTGCTATAACCACGTTTTTAGGAAAAAATAATGTGTATGAAGTGAGTTTTAGTTCAATTGCACAAAAGGGTCTTGAATCGAAGTATGTCATATCAGTCAATGGAACAATAAAAGATACATTGGTGAGTCCCAAAACCAATAAAGATTACATGTTGGTTCAGCATAATCTTGGGTATTGGAGCTTAAATAAAAATGATATTATTGAGGTTTCTTCTGCAATTAATAACTTAAAAAGTACGGTAACTGGAGATGGCGGGTTTAGCACCTCAGGTGGAGGTTGGAGTAAAATGATATTCAGACCCATAGATATGCCTTTAAAAGATGTATTAAAGGATATACAGCCTTTCTATGAAACCAATGGTTTTCTTTCTGTAGAAGCAGAGGCATTCCATTATCGTACCTCCAACGGTACTAAAAGAAATTGGTTCATCAGATCAGAAGATAACTCAGAAGAATTTAATCATATAAATAGAAAGAATCGCTTTTTAGAAGCTAGTAAGAGAAGTTACATAGAAGCATTGCCAGATACGAGGGTAACACATGATGATCCTTTGTTGATAGGAGAAAATTTTTTTCCCGAAGCAGGAAAAGGAGGTGTAGTGGGGTATAAAGTAAACATTACAAATCCAGGAAGATATTATGTTTGGAATAGAGCTTTTTCTACAGGAACAGAGGATAATGGAGTGCACGTAGGTATAGATGGGCAATGGCCTGAGAGCGGAGCTAGAATGCAATGGTGCGAAGGGAAAAATAAGTGGACATGGTCATCAGCACAAAGAGAGCCAGAGAATCATTGCGGTGTTCCCAAAACAATATTTTTAGATATCAAAAAACCAGGAGAATATATTATTCTATTTTCAATGAGAGAAGATGGTTTTGAAATGGATAAATGGATAATCACAACAAACAATAATTTTATTCCGCAATAGGAAGATAGATCAGTAATGAAAGTCAAAACCTTTATAATATTATTAGTCGTTTTTTATAGCACGCAACTACAACAAAGCCTTTGGTCTCAGGATAGATATAGAGAATACGATTTTATAAACATAAAAGATGGAATCTCAAAAACGGCTGTATCCTCAATTATTCAAGATCATTATGGTTTTATTTGGATTGGAACAAATGGTGCGGGTCTTTATCGTTACGATGGAATTGATTACATGTCTTATAAGCACGAACCAAAAAAATCATTATCAATAAGTAGTAGTATGATCTACTGTTCTTATGTTGATAAAAAAAATCGATTGTGGATAGGAACGGAGAATGGATTAAACCTCTATGATCGTGAATTAGATCAATTCACAAAAATTTGTTTAAGCGGTGATATTAAAAAACAATGTAGTGAGGATGTAGCAGTAAGTAGTTTAACAGCTGATAATGAGGGGAATTTATTCGTTGGGGCTTTTGAAAAAGGACTGTTTAGATTGGATATGGATACTTTTATGGCGCATCATGTGCCAAATGTAGGTTCTAGTTCAGAATCTGGGATTTTGAATGTCAATGCTTTAAAAACGGATCATCTTAATAATATCTATGCAGGAACCAACATTGGTCTTAAATATTACAACACAATTTCAAAGGCACTTGAACCATATGAGTTTCATAATGATGATCAATTGATAACCATAAAAGAACCAATTCAATCTTTATTGATTGATAAACAGAATAACATTTGGATTGGTTCGCAATCTTCGGGAGTATACAGATTAAATAGAGAAAAAAGTAATATTATATTTTCGAACTTTCCTGTAACATCAAAACGTATACTATCCTTGCTTGAAACACCTGAAGGATCCATTTTATGTGGTACAGAAAATGATGGCCTGATTCATTTAAATGCGCAGGGTGATATTATAAAAAATTATTCTTTTGATAAAACGAATAGTAATAGCATTCGTTCAAATTCGATTTGGTCCTTATGTCTGGATAAAGATCAAAGGATTTGGATGGGATATTATAACAGTGGTATAGGGATATCAGATCAATTATATGATAAGTTTAAAAACATAGAAAGTATTCCTAATAATACTAATTCTCTAGAAGTAAGCTCTGTAACTGGTATTACGCAGGATCAAGCAGGAAGGTTATGGATGAGTATGGATGGAGGAGGAATTGATATTTACGATTTTAAAGACAATAAATTTATTCATGTAAACAAAGAAAGTAAATTATATGCTGGATTGTTATCAAGGGATATACAAACCGTATTTATAGATAGCAATCAAAATATTTGGGCAGGTAGTTGGAATAATGGTATTTATTTTCTGAAAAAAGGAGGAGATAAATTTGTCAATTTTAGTGCAGAGACCACCAATGGAGAACTTATTTCTAATAGTGTCTTAACTTTTGACGAAGATAATACCGGAAGAATATGGATTGGCACTTTTGGAGGTGGTATTGTTTCATATGATCCCGAAACAAGTAAGATAACTCATCATGATACAAAGGAATTTACAGAGCATGGATTGCATACGGTTTCGATACGCAAAATTTTTGTAGACTCTGAGAATAATGTCTGGGTAGGTTCTGTAAAAGGACTATTCAAAATTGATATATCAGGAAAAGAAAGTTTTTCTATAACTTCGATGCGTGATCAAATGACAGGAGACTACTATGATCCGTTAATTTCTAATCATATTTTATCAATCTATGAAAGCTCCAATGGTTTGTTATGGATAGGGACAAAAGGAGCAGGTCTATGCAAATTTGACAAAACAAAGAACACCTTTTTTTGGTGCAATGAAGAACTTGGGTTAAAAGAAGAAAATGTAGCTGGAATTATCGAAAGTAATAATGGTAATTTGTGGATTAGTGGTAATGAAGGATTGCACAAAATAGATATCCAAAGTGGTGAAGTAACTAATTATAATATCAATGATGGTTTATTAGCCAATGATTTCAACTTTAATTCAATTCACAAGGATAAAGAAGGGAACTTATATTTTGGTGGTTATAAAGGAGTAGATTTTTTCAATCCTGAAGATATTGTTATTAATAATAACTTGCCTTCTCTTTATTTAACTGGTTTTAAACTGTTTAATAAAAAAGTAGATCCGAATGAAGAAAACTCTCCTTTTGAAAAAGTGATTTCAGAAACAGATAGTATTTCTTTAACTCACGAACAGTCCGTTTTCACAATAGAATTTACGGGTATCAATTACACCAGGCCCGAAAAGAATCAATATGCATATTATTTAGAAGGACTGGAAGAAGATTGGAATTATGTAGGTAATACCAGAGCGGCAACCTACACCAATTTAGATTATGGGAATTATACGTTTAAGTTAAAGGCTGCAAACAATGATGGTTTATGGAACGATGAATCACTAAATCTGAAAATTACGATTTTACCGCCTTGGTGGAAAACTAAATGGGCTATTTTAATATATCTTTTTATGTTCTTTTTAGCCATTTATATGTTGAATAAAATAACAAAAGAAAGAGTTAAAGAAAAACAATTAATAAAGTATGAGAGAGAGCAAAGGTTAAAGGAAGAAGAACTACATAAGAAGAAACTGCAATTTTTCACGAATATCTCTCATGAATTTAGAACCCCACTCACCCTAATTATTAATCCACTTATTGATATTGTAAATAAAAAGAACGATCAGTTATCACAGGAAGTTAAAGAAAAACTTTTAGTCATTTATAAAAATACAAATAGACTGTCAAGGCTTATTGATGAGCTGATGGATTTTAGAAAACTAGAAATCAATAAGTTTAAAATACGAGTGCAGGAAGTAGATATTTATGATTTTGTAAAAGAAATAGTAAGTTACTTTGATGAAGAGGCGTTACACAAAAAAATTAACCTTACTGTAGTATCCAATACAGAAAATCTTAGAGTTTGGGTTGATAAGAGTATTATAGAAAAAGTAATTTTTAATCTTCTTTCTAACGCGTTTAAAGTTACTCCAGAAAATGGAGAAATTGAAGTTACTATAAAAGAAAACATTTACACCAAACCAGATGTTGAGAATATTCAAAGTACTTATGAAATAAAAGTTAGAGATACTGGACCTGGTTTAAAAAAAGAACAACTCTCTAAAATTTTCGAACGTTTTTATCAGGTAAATAATCTTAATAAATGGTATTACGGAGGAACGGGAATAGGACTTGAAGTAGTTAGAAGTTTTATAGAATTACACAAAGGACAGATAGCAGTAGAAAGTGAATTGAACATTGGTACGGTATTTACCATAACCCTACCAATTGGGAAGTCGCGTTTTAGTAAGAATGAAGTTTTTCAGGGCAACGAAAATCCAGAAATTATCAAAACACAAAGTATAAATTCACAAGAGGAGGATAATAATTACTTAACTACCGAAGAAGATTCAAAAAAGAGTAGACTCCTTGTGGTTGAGGATAATACAGAATTGAGAGATTATTTAGAACAAGAGTTGCAAGTTGATTATAAGGTTTTTACTGCAAGAAATGGAAAAGAAGGTCTCAAAGTAGCAAAAAATGTAATCCCTGATATTATAATAACCGATGTTATCATGCAGGAAATGGATGGTTTTACTTTTAGCTCTAAAATAAAAGAAAATATCCAAACCAGTCACATACCTATTCTAATGCTTACGGCTAAAACGATGAAGGAAGATCAACTAAAGGGTATTGAGTCTGGTGCTGATATATATCTCTGCAAACCTTTTGAGTTAAGATTTTTAAAATCGCAATTAGCTCGTTTATTATCAAGTAGACAGATTTTATTCAATAAGTACTTTGGTGCGATTACCGATACTGGAATAACCCAAAACCCTACGTCTTTGGACAAAGATTTTATTGAAAAAGTATTAAAATTTGTTAGTGAAAGTATTAGTGATCCCAATTTAAACGTTGAAACTTTAGCATATCAACTGGGGTTAAGTAGAAGTCAATTTTATAGAAAAATAAAAGGTTTAACAGGTGAAAGCGCAACTCAATTTCTTAGAAAGATCAGACTACAAAGAGCAAAAGAAATGTTAGAGAAAGAAGAATGTAATAATATTAGTGATGTTTGTTACAAAGTTGGATTTTCTTCACCTTCCTATTTTACCAAATGTTTTAAAAATCACTTCGGTGTTCTCCCAACAGAAATAGAGCATGTAAATAATGACGGTTAGTAAACTATCATATGCAGATTAAATGATACCTAAAGAGTAAATTGTATAACTACACCTGTATAAATCTCTCTTATTCAAATGAATTCCGATTTTAAAAGCTCAGTAATTTTTACTTGCATTTATAATTAATTGATCTTAAGTCTAGAACTATTGTAGCCTTGGATGCATCATATGTGTTGTTCATATAGGCTGTAGTGTATATGCTACAAATATTATATCATATCTCCTTTTTGTTACATTTTATTAATAATGTGGTTTTTAAATTGTTAAAAATTTGAAAGATTAATAAATGGCTAAAAAGAAATATTCCGGGTTAAAACTTCTTCTCGAGGTTCTCCTTATAGGGGTCATATTCTCTTTGCTAGTTTTTATTTTGAACAGTGTTTTTTGAAAATACGAAGAAGAATGAATAAATCTTTTAAAAGGGACTAAATCAAAAAAGTGCTCAATTTCAGAGAGCATAGAATTATTATCAAAATCATCTAACTAAATGAAAACAAAAATTTTAGAATTAAAATTATTAACAACCAAAAACAAGATTTATGATTAAACTTAAACTCGCAATTATTGCATTAATTATAATTGGGACACAGCATGTTTATTCACAAGACGGTAGTATAAGTGGTACGGTAACGGATGGAGCCAATATGCCACTACCTGGAGTTACTGTATTAATAAAAGGTACGACTAATGGTACAACCACAGATTTTGATGGGATGTATACTATTAACAATGTAAGTGCTGATGATATGATTGTGTTTTCCTATTTAGGGATGACTACTCAAGAAATAATAATTGGGAATCAAACCAAAATAGATATCGTATTAATAGAAGAATCAGAATCCTTAGATCAAGTCGTAGTGGTTGGGTATGGTTCCCAAAGTCGTAGGACAGTCACTGGAGCAATTTCCACTATAGGAATAGATGACCTTAATGAGATCCCACCCGTCACTAATGCTGAATCTGCTTTACAAGGTCGTGCGGCAGGACTTACCATTGCAAATGCTGGTGTGCCAGGTAGCACACCGTCTGTTTCTATTAGAGGGTTAGCCACTTTAGGTGATAACACTCCTTTATTTGTTATTGATGGGGTCATAGCTGGAAACTTATCAGGATTGAACCCAAATGACATAGAAACTATATCTGTATTAAAAGATGCATCTACAACTGCTGTATATGGAGCACAAGGATCTAATGGAGTTATAGTAGTTACCACAAAACGAGGAAAAAAAGGAAGAGGTTCTTTAAGTTTTAATGCCTACACAGGTATACAGACCATTAATAAGCGCTATGACTTGTTGGAAACTGTTGATTACCTTAATTATGTAGCAGAATATGGTGTTTTTCCAAACCGTCCTTTATCTACTTTCCAGACAAATACGGATTGGCAAGATCAAATATTTAGATCTGCATTTATGCAAGATTATCACGTAAGTTATTCTGGAGGAAATGAAACTGGTTCATACCTCTTTTCTGGAGGATATCAAAACCAAGAGGGTATCATTATAGAAACAGATTTTGAAAGATATTCTTTCAGAGGTAATGGATCAAAGAAGTTTGGTAAATTAGAAGTAGGGCAGAATATGTCCATAGCTTTTTCTAAACAAAGACCAGAGCGTCAAGGAGGAGGAAGAACTTTATTGGAACATGCAATCAAGTCAGCTCCTTATTTACAGGTGTTTAACTCTAATAACTTAGGAGGGTTTCAGGGTCCATCATCATCTGCTGATGGTCAGGATGCAGAAAACCCAGTACGAGTTCAAACTCTTGGAGAATCAATAAATAAGACGCTAGGTATTATCGGTAATATTTATGCAGAGTATGAGTTCCTTCCAGGATTGTCCTATAGATCACAGGTAAGTTTAGACTATTTTCAGTTTAACAATAGATCTTTTATACCTTCATATGATGATGATAGTGTACCTGGTAGTACTACACATGCTAGAACATTTGCAGAGATAGGAAGATTTACACAACAGGGACAGACTATAATGCTTACCAACAGTCTAAAATATAAAACTACTATAGCTGATGTTCATCATATAGAGTTGCTAGGATTAGTAGAGAATTTTATGCAGAAATCAGAAAATTTTGGAGCAGGAAGCAGAAACCTAGTTACCGATGAGGTAGATCAAATTGTGGATAATCAATTCTTAGTGGCGGGAAGTGGTTCTGGAGAGACCAATAAATTAGGATACTTAGGAAGAGTAAATTATAATTATGATGATAAGTACATCGTTTCTGCTTCTTACAGGCGAGATGCATCTTCTAGATTTGGAGCAAATAAAAGATGGGGAGATTTTTACTCGGCATCTGTAGGTTGGAATGTAGCTGAAGAGCGTTTTATGCAAGACACACCATTTAGCACTTTGAAATTTAGAGCTAGTTATGGAGAAACAGGAAGTGATAAAATTGGAGATTACAGATTTGCTCCAGCTCTTGTTGGTGGATTTCAATATCCTTTTGATGATACCGTAGGAGAAGGAGTTACCCAAGAAGGAAACGAGAATCCAGATCTTCAATGGGAGACTAAAAAAATATTAAATGTAGGATTAGATCTAGGTATATTTAATCAAAGAATAACAGCGGCTATTGAGTATTTTCAGAATAATAGTGAAGACCTGTTGATTGATATTCCTACGCCTTTATCTAACGGGAATCAGAATGCAACACAAGCAGTAAACCTGGGAGAATCGGAAGCGAAAGGATTCGAAGTAACCTTAGGGTATAATGACAATCAAGGGGATTTTAAGTGGTCTGCTAATTTTAATATTTCTACTAGTAAGAATAAAATGGTTTCTATTGCGGGACAAGATGAAATCCCGTTTTACTCATTAGGAATTAGAGGAGGAGGAATCGGAGGAAATATCAGTAGAGTGACCGAAGGGGATCCTCTATTTTATTTCTTTGGATTAGAGAGCAATGGTATTTATCGTGATCAGGCAGAGGTAGATGCAGATGGATTTTCTGGAGTGGCGCCAGGAGATGTGCGCTACATTGATCAAAATGGAGACGGAGAAATAAATGCAGATGATAGAGTGGATATTGGAAATCCCTATCCAGATGTAATTGCAGGACTAACATTAGATGCAAGTTATAAGAATTTTGATTTTGGTGTTTTGATATCTGGATTTTACGGGAATGAGATTTTTAATACTAACCTTGTAGATCTTAATGGAGGTACAAGAAGACCATTTAATGTGAGTAGAGACTATTTCGAAAATAGATGGACTCCTAGTAATCCTAATGGCTCTCAACCTAGAACAAATGGCGCAGAACAAAATTATGTTATTTCAGATCGTTATGTGGAGGATGGTAGTTTTACAAGAATACGAAATGTAACGTTGGGGTATACCTTGCCAAAGGATGTGTTTGACCAATATTTCTCAAGACTTAGGATCTATTTAAGTGGACAAAATATCTACACTTTTACAAAGTATTCAGGTTTAGATCCAGAATTAAGACTTGATGGAGATATCGGAATTGATAGAGGATCTTATCCACAACCAAAATCCTTTTTATTAGGAGTTCAAGTTTCATTTTAAAATGGTGATTATGAAAAAAATTAAATTAATGACAACATTTCTGTTAGGATTGATGGTTATCAATTCCTGTTCAGAAGAAGATCTTGGGCTGGTGAACCCAAATACATTATCACCAGATACGTTTTTCTCTACAGAAGAGCAAGTGCAATCCGCCGTAAATGCGGCGTATGCTAATCTGCAAACGAATGCTTTATATGGAAGATTGATCTTTTACATGCTAGATAATATGTCACAAGAAAATGCTGGTAACGGACAACAAGAAGCAGATAAAAGAACCTATGCAGAGTATACTTACAATTCTACCAATCAGTTTATTGCTGATTATTGGGATAGCTGTTACAGAGGAATCAACAAAGCAAACTTTGTTATTAATAATCAGGATAGAATTAATGAATTATCAGAAGCAATCTTAAGTGAAACGCAAAAAAATAAATTTATAGGAGAAGCTAGGTTTTTGAGAGCACATTATTACTGGTTATTAGTAACTAGATTTGGGGATATTCCGCTTCGAGTGGATGGTTCTAGTCCAGAAGGATTGCCAAGAAGTCCTAGGGAACAGGTGATAGATTTGATTATTGATGATCTTAGGTTTGCGTCTGCTAACCTTCTTCCCAAAAGTGAAGAACAAAAAGGTAGAGCAAATAGAGGAGCTGCCCAAGCATTTTTAGGTAAAGTGCTATTGTATGAAGGAGACTATAGTAATGCATTAACGTCTTTTAGAGCTATGTCAGGTTATGGATTAGAGACCGAATATTTTGATAATTTTAGAGAAGAAACCGAGCATGGTATAGAATCTGTTTGGGAAGTCGAGTATAATATTAATCTAGGTACAGGTAATAAATGGGATTCTGCTGTTATTGGTCAGGGAGCAAACCATGCAAATTTTAGAGGACAAGATTATGGCGTATTGAATTGGTTTAATGTATATCCTTCTGATGATCTAAGAGCAGAATTTGAAGCAGGTGATAATAGATTTCAAGGAAGTTTTTATGTAGTAGGAGATACTTATAATAATGGAGCAAATACTTTAGTAGAATCAGACTTTGCGGAAAATGGAGGAAATATTAGACCTGCAGCATGGAGGAAATATCAAAATTATTACAAGCAAACATCTGAAAATGAAGAGTCTGGAATTAATATCAAAATTATTCGTTATTCGGATGTATTATTAATGATGGCTGAATGTGAAAATGAGGTAGGAACCCAGTCAGCAGCAGTAGGTCTGATTAATCAGGTTAGGGCTAGAGCGGGATTAGCAGGGCTGTCGACTTCACTTTCTAAGGATCAGGTATTTCAAGCAATTATACACGAAAGAAAGGTAGAGTTAGCTGGTGAACAAGTACGCTTTGATGATTTGTTAAGATGGAATCTTGCAGGTTCTGTGTTGCCTGGTTTATCGGAGAATAGATTTGATCCTTCAAAACATATTTTATGGCCAATTCCAGATAATGAAATATCAACCAATGCCAATATAGGACCTGGTGATCAAAACCCCGGATATTAATCAGCATCGAAAAATGAAAACTAAACTTCATTTAAACAGATTATGGGAATAGTTTGAGTTAGCGAAAAACAGTTTGCAATCATATTGCAAACTGTTTTTTAACAAATACGAAGTATATATTAATGATGGACTACTACACAGTTGGGGCCCACATTGGTGTTTGAAATTGATGATTTTAATGATGATGGTATCCTAGATTTTATAGGGGTTGGAGTAATCTATGAAGCGGAGGTAGAGATCATTCGCTATGATGTCAATGTGGGGTGTATTTTAATTGGAAATGAAAAATGGCACCCTTGATTCCTATAAAGATGTGAACTTTTATATGGGAAAAAATTCAAAAAATATTCATCAAATAAAAACTCCTGGAGATACGCTGTTTTTGGTAGGGAATAACGATGATACTTTGTCAATTTTTAAAAAATAAATTCGAAAACTTCAAGAATTCATGAAGGTAAATAAATTAACAAATCTGGTAGGCTTGTTCTTTTTGATAACCATTTTGTTTGGATGTACAGTGAAAAAACCTGTAGAAGATTCCAAATTATTTTCAAAATTAGATGCTGAAATCACTGGAATTTCTTTCAAGAATACCTTAACCGAAAATGACTCTCTAAATTATTTTACCTATCCCTATTTGTATATGGGTGGAGGTATTGCCACAGGCGATATTAATAATGATGGTTTGGTTGATATTTATTTTACAGGAAATCAAGTAGCAAATAAATTATACCTTAATAAGGGGAATCTGAAGTTTGAAGATATTACAGAAAATGCTGGAGTTCAAGGAGACAACCGATGGTATACAGGTGTAACAATGGCAGATGTAAATGGGGATGGTTTTTTAGATATATATTGTTCTGTTGGAGGTAAGTTTTCGCCAAAAGAAAATCAACTTTTTATAAATAACGGAGATAATACATTTACAGAGAAAGCTGCGCAGTACGGAGTAGCTGATGTTGGTAATAGTGTACAAGGAACTTTTTTTGATTATGACAAAGACGGTGACCTAGATTTATATGTGGCAAATTATCCTCCTACAAAATTCAATTCTCCCACATTTGTGTATGTAAATAAGATGAAAAATGTTTTAGATCATGAGTCTGATCATCTTTATGAGTATGAGAATGGTAGTTTTAAAGATGTCACAAATAAGTCAGGACTCAGAAGTTTTGGACTTTCGTTAAGCGCGACTATTGGTGATCTTAATAATGATTCTTGGCCTGATATTTATGTCTCAAATGATTTTAATTCTCCGGATTACATGTACCTGAATAATCAAGATGGTACATTTAAAGAAGTATTAAAAAAAGCAACTTCCCAAACTTCTTTTTATGGTATGGGTGTAGATATAGCGGATTTTAATAATGATGGTCATTTAGATATTTTTCAGGTAGATATGGATGCCCAGAGCAATAGGCGGAAAAAAACCAATATGGCAAGTATGAATATAGCACTATTTTGGGATGTGGTAAAAGCTGGATTTCATTATCAATATATGCAAAACAGTCTTCAGCTTAATAGCGGGATTATCAAGGATAGTATTCCTTATTTTTCTAATGTTTCCAGAATAACAGGGACTTCGTCGACGGATTGGAGTTGGGGGCCGTTGTTTGCGGATTTTGATAATGATGGTAAGAAAGACCTGTTTATTTCTAACGGTACTAGACGTGAAATTAATAATAACGATTATTTCAATAGCTTGAATAATAGTAAGGTTGAGAAAGACTCTTTATTAACATTGAGTCTCAAAATTCCATCAGAGAAAATAGATAATTTTATATACCACAACAAAGGAGATTTAAAATTCGAACAAGTAAATGATGTCTGGGGAATAGAAGACAAAGGTTTTTCTAATGGTGTTGTATATGTAGATTTAGATAATGATGGAGATTTAGAAATAATTACTAATAATATTGATGATACGGCTTCAGTTTTTGAGAATAAAAGTTCTTCAATTCATAATTATATCGCTATAAGTTTTGCTGGAAATTCTAACAATATGTTCGGAGTTGGAAATCGAGTTATTGTGGAGTCCAATGGACAACAACAGATGCAAGAACTGACGTTAACTAGAGGGTTTCAATCTTCAGTTGCTCCAAAGATGCATTTTGGAGTGGGAAATGCCAAGAGTATTGATAAGATAAAAGTGATATGGACAGATGGAACCACTCAGATATTACATGATGTGAAAGCTAATCAACATATCATTTTAAATCAATCAAAAGCTATTAAAGAGCAGTTGCCTTCTAATCAAAAACAAGGTTTGTTTAATACCATTTCTAACGATAGTATTTTTCCAAAATATAGACATCAAGAAAATTATTTTGATGATTTCGAAAAACAAGTCTTATTACCTCATAAAATGTCAACTACCGGTCCAGTGTTAGCAGTAGGGGATATAAACAATGATGGGTTAGAAGATTATTTTGTGGGAGGTGCTGCAGGATATTCTGGAGCAGTATATATTCAAAACGAAGCTGGATTTCAACGATTGCAAATTCCGGCGTTAGAAAAAGATACATCAAGCGAAGACACTGGGGCAATACTATTTGATGCCGATGATGATGGGGATAATGATCTATATGTAGTTAGTGGAGGGTATGAGTTTTTACCGGGTTCAGACTTCCTTCAGGATAGATTGTATATCAATGATGGACGTGGAGGCTTTATTAAAGATAGATCCGCTTTACCACAATTTAAAACTAGTGGTTCCAAGGTATATCAAGCTGATTTCGATAAAGATGGAAAAAAAGATCTTTTTGTTCTTGGGAGACAAGTACCAGGTAAATATCCCAGCCCTGCGAATAGTTATTTATTAAAAAATAATACTCAAAATGGAAAGGTGAAATTTGATTTCTTCTTGGATATGCAAACAGAAGAATTTAAAGAACTAGGTATGGCTACTAGCGCGGTAATAACAGATTATAATAATGATAGTTGGTTAGATATCATAGTAGTTGGAGAATGGATGCCCATACGGGTGTTCCATAATACAAAATCTGGATTTAAAGAAGTGTCTGAATCTTTAGGTTTAGGAAAGGATACCGTAGGATGGTGGTGGGATATAGCGCAAGGTGATTTTGATAATGATGGTGATATGGATTATGTAGTGGGGAATAATGGCTTGAATTACAAGTACAAAGCAAATGAAGAGGAAACATTTGATATATTTTTAAATGATTTTGATAATGATTCAAATCAGGATATTGTACTCAGTTATTATAACGAAGGTGAGCAATATCCTGTAAGAGGTCGAGAGTGTTCTTCACAACAGATTCCAGGAATTAAGCAAAAATTTAAGGATTATGAAAGTTTTTCCAAGGCAACTCTCAGTGATATTTACACCGAAAAATCGTTATCAAAAGCATTGCATTATCAAGTAAAATCATTTGCAAGTATTTATATAGAAAATCAAGGAAATACTTTTAAGTTACATCAGCTTCCTAATGCTGCTCAGGTATCTAATATTAATAAAATTCTAATCGATGATTTTGATAAAGATAATCACTTAGATGCACTAATAGGAGGTAATTTATATGGTTCGGAGGTAGAAACACCAAGAAACGATGCAGGATTTGGGCTCTTTTTAATGGGAGACGGTAAAGGTAATTTGAATCCAATAAATACTAAAGAAAGTGGATGGTTTATACCAGGTAATGTTAAGGATATGGGTAAAATTAGAGTCAAAGACAAATCATTTATAATCGTTGCAAAAAACAATGATGATTTCCAATTTGTTCAGATAGGACAAGAGTAGTATAAGAACTGACTTTTCCACATTAATTTAGGATATCGCTTCGGATTCATAATTTTTTTAAAATATAGAGAATGAATATTAGATCTTTTTCAATTCTTATTTGTTTGGCAATTCAATGGGCAGTAGCACAGGATAATATGAAAACTATTAATCACAAGTATCTTCTTCAACAATATGCGGGTGAATGGATAAATGGAGATACATTCGCCTCCAACAAACCCAGTGAAAATCCAAATATCAAGATTGTAGTGACTCCAAAACTAAAAGGGCTTAGCTATAATGTAGAGGTTTTTAAAAAGGAAAACGATCAATGGTTTCTATTGCTGTCCGAGATTATAAGTTATGATCAAAATACCAATCAGATAGTAGCATTAGGTAGTAATTCAGATGGAAAAAATTTTGTAGGGAAAGGAGGCTTTTTATCCTATAAAAAATTAATCATGAAGGATCATGATTTCATAGGAAATTTTGTACAAGAAGTAAGTTTTAGCTTTGAAGATGATGGAAGATTATTGCTAAAAGGAGATGCGCCAGGTACTAAAGATGATTGGGAAGGAGTGTATTTTAAAAAAAAGAATAGAAATAAAAAATTTGGAATTCATCTGGTTTCGGTTGATGAAGAGATGCGTAATGATCCTATAAGGACTCTCGAAAAAATTGGACAAATGGGCTACAGTTATGTAGAGACTCATAGATATAAGGACCGTAAATTCTATGGTTTTACACCAGAAGAGTTCAAGGTACTTTTAGCAAAAAATGATCTTACGCTTGGAGGGTCAATGGTGTTTAAGGATCCAGATATAAATAATATTGATCAAACGATGAAATGGTGGGATGAATGTATTAAAGATCAGTTAGCTGCTGGAGCCGAATATATCACCACTACTAATATTAATATAGATATAGTAAAGAAAGCAAGTGGGTTAGAGCAATATGCTAATTATTTTAATGCTATTGGAAAAAAGTGTAGAGAAAACGAAATATTGTTCTTATATCATAATCATACAGAAGAATTTCAAAAAATTAAAAATCAGAGAATTTATGATTATTTATTAGAAAATACAGATCCCGAACTAGTGTATTTTCAATCTGATCTTTATTGGATGTATAAAGCAGATGTCAATCCGGTAGCATATTTCAAAAAATTTCCTGGTCGATTTTTAAGTTGGCATGTAAAAGATATTAAAGAATTAGGTGCCAGCGGAAAAATAGATTTTGAGCATATATTTAGCTATGCTAAAGTTGCAGGTCTTAGGTATAATACGATAGAAATAGAAAACTATGATTACCCTACATTAGTTAGTGCTAGAATGGCCTCAGATTATATACGTTATAGCGATTTTGTGAAAGAAAATTATTGAGATAATAACTCAATTTACACCCTTTTTTATATATAAATAAGATCTACAACTTTCACTAATGGTCAAGCCGTAAAAAAACAGTAAAAAAGCTTCATTTGTACTAAAAATAATCACATATCTTATAGTATTGATAATTGCAAGAGATTAGTTTTGAGATAAATATAAGTAAAGTGTTAAGTTTTAGATGTTTTCTTATTTGTGGAGTAATTGGTTTGTATGAACCCTGAAAACGACACTAAACTGAAGTCTAAGATTTAATAAGTAACGATTTTAATATTATTATGATGAAAAAACTTACAATCTTATTTGCATCCATCTTTTGTATTTTCATATGGTCGTGTAGTGATGATGATACTATCGTGCAGCAAATAGAACCATCTTTTACAGTGCAACAATCAACCGATGATAGTAGTATCTATTTTTTCGAAAATACAACCCCAGGAAAAGAGAATTTCTATAATTATTGGCAATTTACTTTAGACGGTCCAAAGTTTGCCGATGCAGTTGGTCCAGTAGAACATAAGTTTTCCGAAGATGGTTTTAAAAGAGTAGTACTTACTGTTGTAAGTAGAAATGGTTCAGCTTTTACATCTCAGGATTTAACAGTTACATTACCATTGCCCGATGATACAAGGTTCTTATTTAATCCTGAAAATTTATTGGCAAACGGATATTTGGCCGAAGGAGCCGATGATGATTTTACAAATTGGGGTAAGTTTAATGGTGAAGATAGAATTTCACAAGAATCTTCAGAAGTATTGGTAGGATTTAGATCTGCTAAAGTTGCAAATCCAGTAGATGGAAATCCATGGGAAACGCAGTTCGTTTCCGATGCTGCTCCAACAGTTAATGGAGAAGAATATACGGTTTCAGTTTGGGTAAAAGGAGATCCAGGAGTGATCAGATTTTCTACGAATCCTGGAGTAGGAGGAGATCAATATGGACCAGATTATACTGTAACGACAGACTGGGCACAATATTCATGGACCTTTACTGCTAATTCCGATACCACCTTGATTGCGCTGGATATGGGAACCACCGAAGCAGAGTTCTTTATTGATGCAATAGAATTAGTATCTGGGAGCGAACCATTGCCGTTACCATCAAACGATAGCGAATTATTAAATGGAGGTTTAGAAGAAGGAGCAGCTAATGACTTTACTAATTGGGGTAAATTTAATGGAGAAGATAGATTACTTGAAGAAACCATAGAAGTCTTAGGAGGATCAAGAGGGTTAAAGGTAGTAAACCCAGTAAATGGTAATCCATGGGAAACGCAGTTTGTAAGTGATGCTTTTGATACCGTAAATGGTGATAGTTATACCGTTTCGCTTTGGATTAAAGGAGCGAATGCTGCTGTTGTTAGATTTTCTACAAATCCTGGAGTAGGAGGAGATCAATATGGTCCAGATTATACAGCTACTCCAGAATGGACCAAATACTCTTGGACTTTTACAGCTAATTCCGACACCACATTAATTGCATTGGATATGGGTACCACAGAAGGGACATTCTATGTAGATGATATTAAAGTAGTAAAGGATTAGTTCTTTATTCAAAAAATGAATATTTGGCATTTAATACCCCAAACAATTAATTTAATTTTTAATAAATGAAAAATTTAAAAATAACGAAACTTCTAGCACTTTTTGTACTAATTGTTATTGCTTCTTGTAGTAGTGATGATGGAGAGGTAATATTTAATGGAGGATCACAAACCTTAGTTCAAGCAAGTTTTACCTATACTATTTCGGATACGAATCCGAATTTGATTTTACTTAATAATACAACTCAAGGGCAAGGTGAATTCACCAGTGAATGGGATTTTGGAAACGGAGAAGCTTATGTAATGGATGAACCAGGATTAGAAGAAGTTTCTTTTAGCCAACAAGGCCAATATGAGATAAGACTAATCGTTACGAATAGTGCTGGGTTCACGGTGGCTTCAGAAATTATACGAGTAGATGAAAATGGAGTATGTCCTAATAGTATTTGTGGATCTGTGGATCCTAGTAGTCTAAAAGGATCCGCTGTCGGTTTTTCAATTGGTACAGCGGTAAGAGATAGTAGGTTATCTGGGCAATATAATGAGGTGTTGCAAAGAGATTTTAATAATCTGACTTCAGAATTTCAAATGAAAATGGATGTGATGTATCCAGCTCAAGACAACTATAATTTTGGACCTGCAGATGCCATTGTAAATTATGGAGTAAATAACGGGATGGATATACATGGCCATGCATTAATATGGCATAATTCTACTCCCAACTGGGTTGAGAATTTTAACGGTAGTGATGCGGAGTTTGAAGCAATGATAGAAGATTATATTACTACAGTTTTGGAAAGATATAAAGGTAAAGTAAGATCCTGGGATGTTGTTAATGAAGCTATCGAAGATGGCAGTAATGAGCTTCGTAATAGTGTATTCAGGCAGAGAATGGGAGATGATTATATTCAAAAATGCTATCAATTTGCCAGAAATGCAGATCCAGACGTACTCTTATTTTATAATGATTACAACATGGCTTCTGATAGTGGTAAAAGAGCGGCAATGTTCGATATTGTAGATACTCTTAATGCATTAGATCTTATCGATGGGATAGGTGCGCAGTTGCATATTTCATATAATGGACCTTCGAGATCAGATATTCAGGCTGTTGTGAATGGTACAGTATCTAGAAATTTGTTGATGCATTTTGCAGAATTAGATATAAGAACAAACCCTGAAGGTGATAATAATGTCACTACACTTAGTTCTGAAAGAGCAATTGCTCAAAGTGATAAATATAAAGAGCTTGCAGAGATTTATAATGCTATTCCTTTGGCAAATAAATTTGCATTGACTGTTTGGGGATTAAAGGACAATGAATCCTGGTTGCTTGATTTTTGGGGAGTACCAGATTTTCCTTTACTCTATGATGCAAATTTTGATACTAAACCGGCTTATCAAGGGTTTTTAGAAGGTTTACAGTAAAAGAATGAATGATATACGCTAAAGAGTAAGTCAAAAACTAGGTATTCTAGATTTATGTAAAGGAGTACTTAGTTTTTGTTTAAATATTGGTTTAATGATCACTAAAATTGTTCTTTCTTAAAGCGTGGGTTTTAATTCTAATTTTACCCTGAAATTTTACAATTGAAGCTTTGGAAAGGAACAAAATCTGGTGTTTCCAAATACCATTTTTATAAGTGAAGATCAAACCAATTCTGAACTTTGTGAACAAGAGATTTATGGATATTCTAATACAAATGTCGCCCTATTTAATCTTCTCTTTTTATTGAATTTTTTAAAAGGTTTAAAAATCCATTAATCAAGCAATTTTACTTAGCAATTTGCAACATTTTTAGTATTAGAAGACCTATTTGTTTTAGTTGTAAAGGTATAATTACTTCTACTTTTATCACCTATTAGATATTGTTGTTTATGATCGTTCCGTATACATCACCTTAGAAACATGAAATAAAGGATTGACCTGAACCAATCTGAATAAAAGTTTATAATTAAACAACCGTAATTATGTTAAAAAAAATAAATGTATTCCTATTGTCAGCTACCATGGTTTGGTTTTGCTCATGCAATGAAAAGAGACAAACTGGAATAGCAAAATCAGAAACTATAAGTATAGAAAAAAAACAGGAAGTATCTCTAAAAGACACTTTCAAAGAAGACTTTTTGATAGGAGCTGCATTAAATACAAGTCAGATTAAAGAAATAAATACGAGAGCCTTAAAGGTAATACAAAGAGAGTTTAGTGCTATTACACCAGAAAACGATATGAAATGGGAGCAAATTCATCCAGAACCAGATGCTTATTTCTTTGATGTTGCCGATGCTTACGTAGATTTAGGTCAAAAAGCAGGTATGCATATTGTTGGTCATACTTTGGTTTGGCATAGTCAATTGGCTCCTTGGGTACAGGAAGTAAAAGATAGCACTGATATGGCAAATTATATAGAAAAACATATCAATACCATCGTAAGTAGATATAAAGGAAAGATTCATTCTTGGGATGTTGTAAATGAAGCCTTGAATGAAGATGGAACTCCCAGAGAATCTATTTTTTACAATGTGATGGGAGGTGAAAATTATATTGAGCTAGCATTTCGGCTAGCGGCCAAAGCAGATCCAGATGCTAAACTGATTTATAACGATTATAATTTATGGAAACCGAAAAAAAGAAAAGGTGTAATACGTATTGTCCAAAACTTACAAAAGAAAGGTGTAAAAATAGATGCTGTAGGTATGCAGGCTCATTGGAGTATGGAAGGTCCATCTATTAAGGATATAGAAGACAGTATTATTGCATATGCAGCACTGGGTGTTGAGGTTATGTTTACTGAATTGGATGTTACAGCACTACCAAATCCTTGGGAACTAAATGGAGCAGCTGTAGAACAAAGCTATGAACGTTATGAAGGAGACCCTAAGTTTAATCCCTATCCAAATGGATTAACATCAGGAGCCAAAGAAAAAATAAATAGCCGATATGAAGATATATTCAAACTCTTTCTAAAGCACAAAGAAAAAATAAGTCGAGTAACTTTTTGGGGAGTCAATGATGGACAATCTTGGCTTAACAACTGGCCTATCAAAGGACGTACCAATTACCCTTTATTGTTTGATCGCGAGTTTCAACCAAAATCTTCTTACGAACGCGTAATTGCATTAAAGCAATAATCTTTTAAAGATTAATATAACATGAATTTAAACACTCATAAACTATCTATCAAAGAAAAAATTGGCTATTCTCTTGGTGACTTGGCAGCTAATTTGGTATTCCAAACCCTGGTTACATACCTTGCGTATTTTTATACTGATATTTATGGATTAACACCTGAGGATACTGCAATTGTAACACTTGCTGTTGGGTTGATAGCAGCATTTGTTTTTAACCCTATCATCGGAGCTATTGCAGATAGAACGCAGAGTAAAATGGGGAAATTCAGACCATGGATTTTATTTACAGCGATCCCTTTAGGTGTTTCTGCACTTCTTGCATTTAGTACACCGGACTTTGAGTATAAAGGAAAAGTTATTTATGCCGTAATTACCTATAGTTTGTTGTTGTTGCTTTATGCCGCTAATAATTTACCATATGCAGCTTTGAGTGGCGTAATTACAGGAGATATGAAAGAACGAAATAGTATGTCTGCATATCGTTTCGTTGCTGTAATGGGAGCCCAGTTTTTTGTGCAAGTATTTATGTACGATCTAATTCTAAAAGCCGGTAATGGAAATAAAGCTGAAGGAATGGAAACCGTAATGACTTATTTGGCAATTATAGGAACCATTATGTTGCTTATTACTTTTTTTACTACCAAAGAGAGAATTGTTCCTACTCCAGAACAAAAATCAACATTAAAAGAAGATATATCTGACCTAGTAAAAAATCGTCCATGGATTATTATGCTTGCTCTTACAGTTTTGGTTTTTATAACTTTAGCTATGAAAGGAGGATCCTATGTGTATTATTTTGAAAATTATGTAAATGCAGAAAAACTAGATGCCTTTTTAACACCTTTCAAAAGTTTTTTACCAACCTTTGAGAATGAAACTTCTTTTGGACTCGGAGTTTTTAATGGTGGAGGTATATTATTTGGTTTAATTGGTATTATGCTCTCTAAAAGACTTGCGGATAAATATGGTAAGCGTAATGTTTTTGGAATATCCTTATTTATATCAACACTTTTTATACTTGCATTTTACTTTTTTTCTCCGGAATCTGTTGGTTTAATCTTTGGGACTCAAATACTACATGGATTCTTTTATGGGATTAGTACTCCTATCTTATGGACCATGATTGCAGATGTAGCAGATTTTTCAGAATGGAAAACGAATAGACGGGCCACGGCTATCATTTTTTCTGCTATGATGGTTGGATTAAAAGGAGGGTTGAGCATAGGAAGTGCTTTAGTTGCATCAATTCTTGGTGCTTATGACTATAACCCTGAACTGATAACGCAAAGCCCAACAGCAATTCATGGGACTAAAATGCTAGTTAGTATTTATCCTGCGATTCCTTTTTTAATTGGTATTGGGTTATTATTTTTTTATGAAATCAGTAAAAAAATGGAACTCCAAATAGAATCAGAACTTAAACAACGTAGAAACAAATCCTAATTTTTTAATAATGCCAGAAGATAGCATAGACCATATAGATTTTAAGGATCTAAATAGAAAAGCAATTTCACAACCTCTAGTTTCGCATATGTATACTGCAGATCCCTCTGCACATGTGTTTAACAATAAAATTTATATTTACCCATCCCATGATATAGATGCTGGAGAAGCATTTGATGATCTAGGGAGTCATTTTGCAATGGAAGATTATCATGTGCTTTCAATGGATACGATAGATAGCAAAGCAAAGGATCATGGAGTGGCATTGCATGTAGATGATGTTCCTTGGGCAAAATGCCAAATGTGGGCTCCCGATGCTAATGAAAAAGATGGGACGTATTATTTATATTTTCCAGCTAAAGATTACGATGATATTTTTAGGATCGGAGTTGCTACAAGTAAATCTCCTGTAGGCCCATTTATTGCGCAGCCAAAACCAATTAAGGGAAGTTTTTCAATTGACCCCGCTGTTTTTAAAGATGATGATGGTAACTACTATATGTATTTTGGTGGAATTTGGGGAGGACAATTGCAACGTTGGCGTACTGGAAAGTTTAATCCAGATCAGCCTGAAAGTCCAACAGCATTTCTCCCAGAAGATAATGAACCAGCACTCTTACCATTTGTAGCAAAATTAACAGATGATTTATTAGAATTTTCTGAAAAACCAAAGCCAATTGAAATTCTAGATGAAAATGGAAATTTACTTTTGGCAGGAGATAATGATAGACGTTTTTTTGAAGCTGCTTGGTTACATAAATATAATGAAAAGTACTACTTTTCATATTCTACAGGAGATACGCACTTTATTTGTTATGCTGTTGGAGATAATCCTTATGGACCTTTTACGTATGGTGGACGTATTCTTAATCCAGTAGTTGGATGGACATCACATCATTCTATTTGCGAAGTTGAAGGTAAATGGTATTTGTTTTACCATGATTCGAGTTTATCAAACGGAGTAACACATCTACGTTCTGTGAAAGTTGCTGAAATAACTTATAGAGAAGATGGAAGTATCGAAACTTTAGATCCTTATCGATTATAAATTTTGTAAAGATATAAACACCACAGTCGTCATATAAAAATTCGATGTTTAACCAATTTTAAATGCTTAAGAAAACCTCTTGATTTTTTTCAAGAGGTTTCATTGTTTTTAGACTTTTTTTAAAAGGATTTAAGTTGTTGAAATGGTGTTGTCTAATAATGATTTACAAAAATAATGGAAGTTTTATCTAAGATAATTTTAGCGGTAAATCAGTTAATCGTTTTCCTGTTAATCTACGAACTGCATTGGATACTGCGGCGCCAATCGGTCCCATTGGAGGCTCACCTACGGGTAAAGGAATGTCAGCACCCTGAATAAAATGTATATCAATTTGCTTAGGAGCATGTTTCATTAGAGCCATATCATAAGGACCATAAATTGTAGGAGTCAGTTCTCCATCTTCTAAGGTCATTTTTTCAAACATAGCACCACTCATTCCCATAATGATAGAACCTTCGCACTGGGCTTTCACTTGATCTGGGTTTACAACTACGCCACAATCAAAAGCGCAAGTTACTTTATGAACTTTTATGCTGTTGTCTTCTATAGAGACTTCAACCACATGTGCGGCTGGTGAATTAGCATCAGTAGATGCAGCAAAGCCCATGGCCCGACCATTAACGGGTTTGTCATTATACTTACCTTTTTCTGCTGCTAATTTTATAACATCGTATAATCGTTTCTTGTTACCTTCATTGGAGATACTTGCTAAGCGGAAATCAACTGGGTTTTTCTCTGCACGAATAGCCATTTCATCTACAAAACTTTCAATCGCAAAAGTATTTGCTAATAGACCTAAACTTCTCCACCAACTAGTAGCGAAAGGCAAGGTGGTATGCCATTGTACTGCTCGATGATTTGGTACTTTATCATACATAATTTGTCCTCCTCTCATAGCTCCTAAATCAGTACCAAGAACAGATGTTAGAATTCGGGGCATGATTAAGGCATTGACCGCTACATCACCACTTGCATAGTGATGTTCTAAAGCTTCTAAATAACCATCGTTATTTAGTTTTCCCTTCATTATATGATGTGTAGGTGGGCGAAATAGATCATGTTGAAACTCTTCTTTTCGTGTAAAAATATATTTTACTGGTTTCCCAACTTCCTTAGATAACTGAACAGCTTGTACTGCATGATTGGTGTTTAATCTTCTACCAAATCCTCCACCTAAGTAGGTAGGAATAATATTTACTTTTTCGGTATCCACATCAAAAGCTTCGGCGACCACTTTTTGAGTAGCACCAGGCACTTGTGTAGAAAGTATAATTGTAATATCTCCATTATTATAATCTGCAACTGCTCCATTGGGTTCTATTTGAGCATGAGCACCGATAGGACTGGTGAATTCCATAGAGATAACATCGTTGTCGTTTGAATTTAGTGCTGTTCCAGCTTTTTGGGTAATGCTTTGATTTCCTTTACCTACTTGTAGCATGTTACGCAAATCTTCTTCTGTATAGCGTTTTTCTATCGTCCAATCTACGTTGATTTTGTATTTAGCAGCTAATGCTTGGGCATAAGATTTTGCAATAACTCCTACCCAATCATCCATGAGAACAACCTTGACAACACCAGGCATTTTTTCGGCTTTGGTAGTATCAGCACTTTTAAATTTTGCCCCTACAACACTAGGTCTAATAATAGCTGCAAGGAGCATGTCTGGCATTTCAGCATCCAAACCAAAAATAGGATCACCAAAAACTTTCGCATTTAAATCAATACGCTTTACCGGTTTTCCAATGAATTTATAATCTTTCATTGGTTTTAATTCTGGTGTGTCAGGAATATCCCATTCAGTAATATCGTTAGCAACTTCTGCATAGGTCATTGTTTTTCCGCCTCCAGAAATAATACCTTCTTTAGTAGACAAAGAGGAAACGTCTATACCTAATTTCTTGGCAGCTTCTATTTTTAGCATTTCTCTCATAGTAGCGGATAACTCACGGAGAGGTTGCCATAATCCACCAACAGATAAGCTACCTCCAGTACTCATGGCGTCTACAACACCTGTTTTTGTAGCAGCACCAATAACCGTGATCTGGTCAATATTTAGATCCATTTCATCGGCTATCATTTGAGCAAAACTGGTAAAAGAACCTTGCCCCATTTCGACTTTGGGAGAATGAAAAATGACTTTGTTTTCTTTAGTTAGTTCAAACCAAAGATTGGGTTCTGTTCCACTTCCCATATAAGTTGGAGCCATTGTTTCTGCCATTTCTAACATCGAACGACGTAATGGATTTCTAAATACATAGGTGCCAACGGCTAATACGCCAAGAGTTCCTAAACCTCCTCTGACTAAAAATTTTCGACGAGAGATTCCTTTCGATTTTTTTTCTTTGTTACTCATAATCGTAATTTTAGCTATTGGAATTGTTTTTTATTTCGGCAGCACGATGGATTGCTTTTCGCATTCTGTAATAAGTAGCACAACGACAAACATTTATAATATTTTGATCAATATCGTCATCCGTTGGATTTGGTACTTTTTCTAATAATGCTGCTGTAGCCATCATAAATCCTGGTTGGCAATAACCGCATTGTGGTACTACTTCTTCAATCCATGCTTGTTGAACAGGATGTGGATTTTCTGGTGTGCCCAGACCTTCTATAGTGGTGATTTTTTTTCCTTCTGCAAATTTAACAGCATACGAACACGAACGTACTTCTTCTCCTTCAACCATAATCGTACACGCTCCACAAGCTGCTTTACCACAACCAAATTTAGTACCTTTTAAATCTAGGATATCTCTTATTACCCATAATAAAGGAGTATTACCATCTTCTATGTCAACGGTTTGTGAACTACCGTTAATAGTAAATGCTATTTTCATAAGTATTAATTTTAGTTGTTAGTAATTATTCGGCAGGGATTACAGCACCATCCTCAAACCATTGTTTTACTGCAGAGATATATTCATCTAAAGGTACTGGAGGAAGCTTTCTTGGTGTGCCATCTGCTCTAACACCTGGTTCCCATGCCCAAAGTACGAGTTCATGTTCTGTTAAGTGATGCATTAATTCTTCGTGATTTCTGCCTCCATTACGTTCCGGATCAAGCATAGATTCTGCAATTTCTTTCCTACTTAAACCTTCCCACATCATACTAGCCGGTGCCAGACTCCATTCTGGTGCTCCAGGAACACCCGAATAATCATTGTTTTCTGATTGATGACA
The DNA here is from genome assembly GCF_947492965.1 of uncultured Aquimarina sp. GTDB lineage: Bacteria > Bacteroidota > Bacteroidia > Flavobacteriales > Flavobacteriaceae > Aquimarina. Next base: position 662,229 of record NZ_CANLOZ010000001.1, read on the forward strand.
GGTAGTACATTTAGTAGCTTGATATCCTAGATTGTTTTCGCCTCTAGACATTCCAAAATAGTGCGGATGTCCATCGTCTCCTTGTTTTGGAATATTGTCGTTAGGATGGCAGTTGATACAACGTGGACTTACAAGAACGTCCATCATCTTGTTGTAATTTTCATCCGAAGCACCTTTTTTTACAGCTTCATTTGAAGAAACTGGAATGTATGCTGTAGGTGCTTTCAAATTAGAAGCTAATAGAATACCCGTTACCAAAAGTATAGGTATAACATAAACAATTGAAGCTTTCTTCATTGTATTATCTATTTAATGAGTTAAGAGTTTTAAAATGAATGGTGTGTTAATTTACTTCTTTTTTATGACTACTAAAAGAATAAAAGTTTACTGATAAAGCTTTTTTTTAAAAAGATAACTTAATTATTGCGGCGAGAAATGAAAATGTTGCTGGAGAACGGTAGACTTCGTATAGTAAAAATTACGAAAACTATTAAACCCAATTTTCGGTGATACTTTAGAAATAAGTTTTGTTTCGCCTAAAGAAATGAAACTTTTGTATCTGAAATAAAATAACACATGTATTATATAGGATTTGACATAGGAAGTTCATCAGTAAAGGCAGCGCTAGTTGATGCTGAAACAGGAAAGTCTGTAGCATCTCTAAGTGAACCCGAAGAAGAAATGAATATCATCACTATCGAGAAAGATTGGGCAGAACAAGATCCAGAATTATGGTGGCAATATGTATGTAAAGCCTCTAAGAGGTTATTAAAAGAAAATGCAATTACTCCTAATCGGATTAAGGGTATCGGAATTGCATATCAGATGCATGGATTAGTACTTGTAGACCATAATCATGATTTAATTCGAAATTCTATTATTTGGTGTGATAGCCGTTCGGTACATATTGGAGAAGATGCTTTTGAGAAATTAGGAGAAGATGTATGTCTAAATAATCTACTAAACTCACCAGCTAATTTTACGGCATCTAAATTAAAATGGGTACGAGATAATGAACCGGAGAATTACGCTAAAATTCATAAGTTTTTGTTACCAGGAGATTACGTTGCTTTTAAGTTTTCAGGGGTTTTAAATACTACCATTCCTGGTTTGTCAGAAGGGACATTATGGGATTTTAAAAAGAAAAAATCGGCAAATTGGTTATTAGAACATTTCGAAATAGATACTAACATTGTTCCTGATATTGTTCCTACGTTTTCGGAGCAAAGTGCACTTTCTGAAGATGGTGCCAAAGAAAGTGGTTTAGAAGCTGGAATACCTATTTTGTATAGAGCGGGAGACCAACCAAATAATGCTTTATCACTAAATGTTTTTAATCCAGGAGAAGTGGCTGCTACCGGCGGTACTTCTGGAGTTTTGTATGCTATTACTGATAATTTAGAGGTAAAGGAAGGAGTAAAAGTTAACAATTTTGCACATGTAAACCACACAGAAGAACATACTAGTATAGGTAAGTTGCTATGCATTAATGGAGCAGGGATTCAGTATCGTTGGTTGAAAAACAACCTGAATTTAGAAACCAACTCATACCAAACCATGAATTCTCATGCATCCAAGGTTTCGGTAGGTTCTAATGATTTACAGCTCATACCTTTCGGTAATGGAGCAGAAAGAATGTTTGATAATAAAACTTTAGGAACACATATTTGTAATTTAAATCTAAACAAACACACACGTTCACATATTTTTAGAGCAGCGCTAGAAGGCATTGCATTTTCATTTATTTATGGCTTAGAAATTCTTAAAAAAGACAATGCAGATATCAAAGTTATTCGCGCGGGAAATGATAATCTATTTCGATCAGAAATATTTTCCAATACCGTAGCAACGTTGATCAATCAAGAGATTGAGATTTATAATACTACAGGAGCGATTGGAGCTGCCAGAGCTGCTGGGCTAAGTGATGGAACTTTTGAAGATTTTGGTACTATGATTACCAAGAATGATCATGTGATCACTTATCATCCATTACAAAATAGAGACAATTATAAAGAAGCATATTCTCGTTGGAAAACAGAATTAAATAGAATTTTAATAAACATTTAATAAAAATGGCCTTATCAATAAATAAAGAATATTGTAAAGGAATTAGTTGTATTGATTATGAAGGCTTGGTGTTTTTTAATGTATTGATTTTATGGTTTTTATAATTGAACTAGGTGAGTTAATATTATTACCTATATGAACTTGGTTGATATTTTCTTATCAGAAGACAAAGGTTCTATTGGATGGACTCAGAACAATCAATGATTAGTATTGATGCTGATTTGGGGGACGAATGCCATGATTGAGAAACAATAGAATTTGGCATAAAATTTGGTTTATCGATAAAACGACAATAATTGTTTTATCTTCATTTAATCCCGTTATATTTTAAAATTTAATTTTGAATTTTAAAATATAAGGATACTACTGCCCAAATCGATGAAACGTGCTTTTTATCGGAAATCCTCATTTTTCTATACGTAGATATTCATTCTTGAAAGCTTAGAATACTAAATTTCATTTCAATTTTTGAAAATGGACCAGAATCATTTAAGTATTCAAGAAGAGCTTAGTATATCAGATTTAAGAAAGGTAATTCGTAATCTGATTACTTTCATTGTGGTTGATGGTAAAGAATATGTGAATGATTCTGATAAAATAGACTACGTAAAAAGTTATGTAATGCTTTTAGCAAAAATAATAAATCAAGTAGACCAAGAAGAACATACTTCTTTAATAGAAAATATTTCAGACGATATCGCTAACTATATAAAGTAAGGGTATGGTTTTTGGACTATATTTTATTATGTTAGATTTGGAAAGCCTTTTTTGATTGAAAGGCTTTCTTTTTTATTTGGAGTGAATCTATTAACTTTAATATATTGAAACCGTTATAATCTAAACCCCTCAATATAGTGTCCGAACAAGAACGAATACAACAGTTAGAAAAGGAAAATAAAATTCTTCAAAGTCAGCTAGATCAAATTAAGCAAAGAAGAGAGAAGAAAAAGAATGTTGGTTTTTGGTTGTTAAAAAAATCTAGTGTTCCATTACTGGGAATTCGTCTCAAAAAAAGCATTAATAATGCTATTAATGAGTATAAAGAAACAAATACTGTATCTGTGGATACCGTATCTGATGTTTCTTCTAATATTATTTGGAGAGTTACAAGAATTGGTTTGTTTGGTGTTTTAATTACATTGATCCCTTCTATTATTTTAATGTTTCAAACTTGGTTGGTAATTAATCAAAATGTTTTAGTAGGTAACCAAAATGCGTTAATAGAAGCGGAGAGAAGGTCTTCTCTAGTGTTTATAATGGATAATTTACTTTCTGATTTAAGCGAAGAATTAAAATATAAAGGATCGAGTGAGCGCAACATAAGTCCAGTGTTAGAAGCTAGAATTGCTAGTTTAACCAGGGCAATGAAACCCTATAAGTACGAAGAGGATGGCAAATTGATCGATGAGAAAATAAGCCCAGAGAAAGGACAATTGTTATTTAGTTTAATTCGAAGTAATCTTGCGGATCAGTCATATAGAGAGATTTTAGATGCTTCGGATTTTAGTTATACCTATTTTAAAGATATATTTTTAGGAAGAGGAGTGAACTTAAAATATATTAATCTTAATCATTCAAATTTGTCAGAAGTAAACCTTCCAGCGGCCAATTTAGAACGTGGGGAATTAGCAGAAGCAAATTTGGAACGAATTAATCTTTCAGATGCTATATTAAAAAGGACAAATTTTACAGAATCAAATTTAAAATATTCTGAATTACTAAGTGCCGATCTCACAAATGCTAAGCTGTATGGAGCTGATCTTACAGAAGCAGATTTAACCGAAGCCACCTTGTGGGGAACTAAATTGGAAGATGCAAATTTAACAGATGTGATATTGGATAATGTTATTGTGCACCGTCAGGACTGGATTACTTATGTAAAAGATTCTCTGGATCTAAAAGGAGCCGGTGATATTCAGGAAAAATACAGAGTAAAAAAACAAGGGAAACAGCAATTTATTCTTATTAAAAAGTAGAGAAGTACCTATTTTTTAAAAATGGCACCGTGTATTTTACTTACTAACCAGTTTCCAGCTGGAAAGTATAAGGCAAAAAATAGAGCCATTCCCAAACTAAAATTTTGAGGATTAAATAATTTATCCAAGATGTTATTAGGATAGGCATATGAAGTTTGCAGCCAATATCCTAAAAACTCCAGTATTCCCATGGCTACCAATCCATATGCATATTGATTAAAAAAACTATGTTCTTTTAGTAGAATAGAAATTGGAACCATATATAAAATATAACAGCTAATTACTTGCCACCAATAAGTAAATCTTGCGATTTCCATTTCCGCTCCGAACGCATTCATTCCAAGTCCCCAGGTAAAATAGACTAGAATGTAAGTTAATAGAAGGGTTTTTGGAGTATTCTTTATATTGTTGAAATGGTTTAATAAAATTTCTTTCATTGGTGAAGATCAATTTTTGTTAAGGTTCTAAACCAGAATTTTTTATCTACTTGATACTTTTTTACTTCTGATTTTTTTAAAATAGATTGTAATTCGGCAACAGTAAAAGCTCTTTTAATAGCTGTCAATCCATCAGATTTAGCCATCGATGATAGAGGTAATATAAAACTAGATAGTTTAAATAAGATGTAAGCAACTTTACTTCTTTTTAGTTCACTAAAGATAAGATGCTTAATCTCTTTTTGTTTTGTTTTCTTAATGAAGTCAACCAACTCCATATCTTGAAAATGATAAATAAAGTGACTGCTAATTACAATGTCACATTTGGGTATAGTAAACGAATCATCTAGTATGTTTGCTGTTTCATATGTGATTGCATCGTGATACGCATATTTGGAATTTGCATAAGCTATACTCTGAGGATTTCCATCAATTCCTAATACTGAAACTTTTATTCCTGCTTTACTTAGGCGATTATAAATTTTATAAGCAGTATCTCCACCACCACAACCTAGATCTACAATTTTTAAGATTTTCCCATCATATATTTTAGAACAATAATCGAGAGTCGTTTTGGACAATTGCCTATGATTGCCAAATAAACTATTTACCAATTGTAGACTGGATAAAGTATTGTGTAAAATAGTACCTGATAGCGATAGGTTGTCTAATTGTTCTGAGGTATGAAGACGAACTTGGAAATTCAAAATATATAACTTAGGATTTGTTGTTATTCGTCTCGATAATAATAATAACTTTACATGAAAAGTGTAAAATTAATGAATAAAGAGTATTTAAACCAGATAATAAGAGAACGAAGAGCTATTTTTCCAGCACAATATAATGATCAACCTGTTTCTGAGGAATTTATCAAAGTACTATTAGAAAATGCAAACTGGGCACCTACACATAGATTAACAGAACCGTGGCGTTTTAAAGTTGTTAGAGGAGCGGCAAAGGATCGTTTAGGAACCTTTTTATCGGATACCTACACCGATATTACACCAGAAGATAGTTTTTCTCCTTTTAAACATAAGAAGATTAAAAATAATTGTTCGTTAGCAAGTGCTATCATTGCGATATGTATGAAACGTGATGATAAAGAAAGGGTGCCAGAGTGGGAGGAAATCGCTGCCACGTCAATGGCGGTGCAGAATATGTGGTTAACCTGTGCAGCGCATCATGTAGGATGCTATTGGAGTAGTCCTGGGCTTATAACGTATATGGATGATTTTTTTGATTTTGAAGAAGGTGAAAAATGTTTAGGATTTTTGTATTTGGGTAATTATGAAGACGATGATTCTATTTCTTCAAAGAGAAGTCCAATGGAAGATAAAGTAATATGGTTAGATCAGTAACATCTTTCAAACTTAATTAAGGGAACAATACACCTTTCGGAAAGGGGTTAATTCTGAATAATAAAATCTTTTAAATAAAAAACCATCTGCCATAGGCAGATGGTTTTACATATATATTACTATATATTATTGCTTTTTCAAGGCGTCAGCAGCTTTATTAGCTCCGTCTTTCACTGCGTCTTTTGCAGCATCAACTGCATCACCAGCAGCTTCTTTTGCAGCGTCAACAGCACCGTCAACAGCTTCACCAGCTGCAGCTTTAACAGAATCTACTACTTCTCCAGCAGCTTCTTTAGCCTCTTCTACTGCTTCACTAGCAGCTTCTTTAGCTTCCTCTGCAGCATTTTTCACTTCTTCTTTAGCTTCCTCTGCAGCATTTTTTACTTCTTCTACAGCTTCTTCCGCAGCATCTTCAGCTTTTTTAGTGTCTTTACAAGACGTAACTGATACTGCAAACATTAGAGCGATTGCTCCTAAAAATAATCTTTTCATAATTGATAGATATAGTTAATTGGGTTATTCAACGTCAAATTTAACATTTTATTTTAATATTCGTTTTTTTCTATCAAGTATTTCCAGTACCGCTTTGGAAGATGTTGTATATGTAGTTTTGAATTCTTTCGGGATTTTATATTTACACTATCATAATAAGATTTCCATAGTTTTTGAAAATCCATTTCTTGTGCGGAGTATACATCTTTTTCAATCGTTGTTCGTAGTTTAGAAAAAAAGTCTACTGTAATGAATTCTATATTGATGAGATTGTAGCATATACCGTATCCTCTTTTAATGTCATATATAATCCATTTCTGATCTGCATATCTGTCTTTGAAATGGCGTATCAACAATGGTAAGACATTGAAATCTGGTTCTACTGTGGCAACATAGTAATCATCTTTTGTTTTTTTAAATCGTACAAAGGCTTCCATGCGGTGTTTTTCTCTTTGTACCATTTTGGCAACTTGGCTAATTTTTAAAATGTCTTTGTTACTATAATCTAAACCTATGTTTTGCGAAGTGTCAAAAATATTTTGAATATAAGATAAAAGGGTGTTTTCTACACCTTTGATCTCACTTAAAAAAGCCTTGAAAATTGCTCGTTTTTGTGGTTTCGGAACTTTTTTCCGTAGACCATCCCATACTCTTTTTGCCTTTGTTTTATCTGTATGTACAATTTCGGAAATTGTAAATAGTTGGTTGTTTTCTTCAGATTGCTTCTGTATTAGTGGTAGTTGTATTTTTTGTTCATATACCATAAATACGCACGACAGAAACCCATCAAAACTTCCATCGTATTGTAATATAGTATGAGGTGCCATGATTAATTATGAAAAGAGACTTAGTTGATTACTAAAGTGTTTTTGATGCTTACTATATGAATTACGGAGTATCACATTTTTAAGTCGAGTAGGAGAAATGTCCTTGTGGTAACTATCTTTAGAATCACAGGTGATAAAGTACTTTGCTCTATTTAGGGAAATGCCTATTGCTTTTAGATGACTCCAATTTAATTTTCTAAATTTTCTAGCTTGTATTATTTTATACACTGATTGCATTCCTATTCCAGGTACTCTAGCTAATAAATTTTTGTCTGCCTTATTGATGTCAACCGGAAAGGTTTCTGGACTTCTTAACGCCCAACTTAGTTTTGGATCTATGTCTAGGTCGAGATTTTTGTGATCGTCGTTTAATAACTCTTGAATGGAAAACCCATAAAATCGCAATAACCAGTCTGTTTGATAGAGTCGGTTTTCTCTCAGAATTGGAACTTCTGTATGTATTGACGGTAACCGATCATCTTTACTAATAGGAATGTATCCAGAATAATATACCCTACGCATATTGAATTTTTTGTAATAGTAGGTAGCTGAGTACATGATATCTCTATCACTTTCTCCAGTTGCTCCAATGATCATTTGTGTACTTTGTCCAGCAGGAGCATATTTGGGAGTATTTTTTAGTAGTTTTCGTTCGGCTTTATACTGTATAATCTCATTCTTCACCTTATTCATTGGTTTAATAAAGTCTTCATGCTTTTTATCTGGAGCGAGAAGTTTTAATCCTGATACAGTAGGTATTTCGATGTTTACGCTAAGACGATCGGCGTATAAACCAGCTTCTCTCATCAACTCATCACTAGTGCCCGGAATAGATTTTAAATGGATATAACCGTTAAAGTTTTCTTCTAATCGTAGTTTTTTGGCAACTGCTATTAACCGTTCCATGGTATAGTCAGAACTTTTAAAAATTCCTGAACTCAGAAATAATCCTTCTATATAGTTTCTTCTGTAAAAACTTACAGTTAAATCTACAACTTCCTGAATTTTAAAAGCAGCTCTTTTAATATCATTACTTTTTCTCGTTACACAGTAAGCACAATCAAAAATACAGTGATTGGTGAGTAAGATTTTTAATAAAGAAACACATCGTCCATCTTCTGTATAACTATGGCATATGCCCATTGCTGTAGTGTTACCAAGACTTTTTTCTTTGTTAGCTCTTTTAACTCCACTACTTGCGCAGGATACATCATATTTTGCAGCATCTGCAAGAATTGATAATTTCTCGCGAATTCTGTCAAACGACATAAGATGAGGTGTTTTGCTGATTTATGAGATGTTTTAATGCTCTAAAAACTTCTTCTATATCTACAAGAATTTGATGATCTGTAAAACGAAGTACCGTAATTCCCAAAGAATGAATATGTAATTTTTTTGGAGCATCTAAGTTGTACACGTCAGAAAACTCATGCGCGTACCCATCAATCTCTATTGCGATTTTAAAAGTAGGACAATAAAAATCAAAGGTGTAATTATTAATTCTATGATCCTGAAGAAAGTAATATCCCTTTTGTGTCAATCTTCTATGTAATTCTTCTTTTACAGGTATAGAATTGTTTAAAGAATATCGTATTGTTTTTTCAGATTCTGGTCGATGTAATAAGATTTGTGGTATCATAGATGATAGTTAACTAGTAATTTTTCCAAATTTATGGAATAATTCCAAAAAAATAAAAATGAAATTATGTTAAAATTGGAATTATTCCAAAAAATAGTATATTTGTTAAGAATTGCTCCAAAACCTAGTGACAGAAATGTATGCTAATAAATAAATCGAAGTTGTATGGATAATATAACCAACCAAACCATTCAACGCTTCAAATCTATTCGCGAGGAAAATCATTTTACACAATCTGATTTTGCCAGAGTTTTAGATATTAAAAATTCTACTGCGGATATAGAAAGAGGGAAAACCAAAATTTCGGGAAAAGTTGTTTCTAAACTACTTCAGGAGTTTGGAGTAAACCCTCTTTGGTTGTTTGGTGAAAGTGATCAAAAAAAAATTCAGTTACATAACGGTGATGTTTCACCAAAGATGGTAACCGTAGATTCAGAGAATAACGAAAACATTGTTCTTGTTAATGTAAAAGCCGCAGCTGGCTATCCTCATAATGTACAGGATGTGGATTGGTATCAGCAATTACCTGCTTTTGATATCCCCCTTCCGGAGTATAGAAATGCTACTTACAGAGGTTTTCAAGTAGAAGGTGATAGTATGCTACCGGTACTTGAGCCTAAAGAATGGGTGATAGGAAAAGCTGTAAATAATCTTTCTGAAATAAGAAGCAACGCATTGTATGTAGTAGTTTTACACGATAGTGTTGTGGTAAAAAAGGTTAGGAAAAATGATGATTCTTCTTCATTAACCTTAATTTCTTTAAATGCAGATTATCTTCCTTACTCTATAAAGGCACATCAAATAGTAGAATTATGGGAGGTGAATAGTAAACTAAGTTTTAATATCGATGCAAATTCGGATACGGCAAGTATAAAACAATTGCAAGATGCAATGTTGGCTCTTACATCGGAAGTACGAAGTTTAAAAAATTAGTCTATAAATCCTTGTTCTCTTGCATGTTCTTCTGCTTCTAATGAAGAGTGGGCAAGCAGTATAGGTACAATATCGAAAGAATCAATAATTTTTTTGATTCTTCTCTCTTTGCGCTTATGATTTACGCTTCTTAGATAAATTGCTAATATTCTATTAGGATATTTTTTTGCAATATTCGTATAAATCTCTGCATCTTTCTCTCCGCTATCTCCTATTAAAATAAATTTCATATCAGGATATAATTCCAATAGGTTGATTATTTCTGTGTACTTGTGAGGTGTTTTTAGTTTTGGAGTTTTATCCAAAAATGTTCTAAAATCCCTGAGTAAAATGGGACCTTTAGGAAAAGCGTGTATTTTTAAAAAAGCACTTAGATAGTCATATAAATTCCAGGGACTGTTGCTCACATAAAAAATAGGATTAGTCGTTTTTGAGTTTTTACCTTTTCTTAATTTTTGATAAAACTCAACTGTTCCTTCTAGAGGGAGGCGTCTATCAAAATTTTTGAAAAATGTATTAGCAATAACCCTCCATTTAAACAATGATGCTACACCTGTATGTAAAATCGTATCATCAATATCACTGATAACACCATAGGATGCGTTCGCTGAAGGTACTAACATGCTGCCTTCAAAAATATTTGATTGAATAATTTTTTTGTTCTGGATTTTATAAGAAACGGTATAAGGTATCCATCCTTCTTCATTAATTAGATTATCCGTGTTAATGGAATTTTCATCAAAATGATAATAACCTTCTAGATCTGTTATCGTTGTGAATGTTTGAGTTTCAGAAAGCTTCAATTCAATAGGGACCTTTTTAACCTCGTCACTTTCAAATTGCTTATAAATATTATAAAGAGTTCTAAATGTTTTCGTGTTCCCATCAAAACGAATGTTTTCATCTTCTAAAGCTCTCCCGGTAGCTCTAAGCCTAGAGTTAGTTCCATAGCCAAGATAGGTGTTGATTCGTAAGGGTTTTTTCTTAAACATTCATTCGGCGTTGATCCATAAAGATAAAAAACCTCGCTAATGGGCGAGGTTTTTTAATCTATTTCTTTTACAATTATTGTAAACTGGCCTTAATTTCTTCAATTTTAGCTTTTACTTCTTCTTCTGTTCCTTCTAATTTTTTAATTTCGGTTGAAGTTTTACCGTTCATAGTCGTTTTTATAGATACTTCTGCTTTAGCTATATCGCCATCCATTTCCATAGTAACTTCAATTTGTTTTTGAATTTCTTTTGAAGAAGTGTCTTTTGATTTTACTATTTCAATTTCTTCATTTACGACTGCAACCGCAGTTTCTGATGTGTGTCCACCTAGAATAGGAGCAATAACAAGTCCTATAAGACAGGTTAATTTGATTAATATATTCATAGATGGTCCAGAAGTGTCTTTAAAAGGATCTCCAACGGTATCTCCTGTTACTGCTGCTTTGTGAGCATCAGATCCCTTGTAAGTCATTTCTCCATTGATTTCTACACCAGCTTCGAAAGATTTTTTAGCATTATCCCAAGCACCACCAGCATTATTCTGAAAAATAGCCCATAGCACACCACTTACTGTAACACCAGCCATATATCCACCTAACATTTCTGCAATTGCTTGATGATTCATTCCAAAAATCATGGGAATAAATGCAATTGCCAATGGGAATCCTATAGTTAGTAATCCAGGTAACATCATTTCTTTTAATGATGCTTTTGTAGAAATAGCGACACATTTATCATATTCTGGTTTCCCGGTTCCTTCCATGATTCCAGCAATTTCTTTAAATTGACGACGTACTTCATATACCATTTCCATCGCTGCCTTTCCTACAGCGTTCATAGCCAATGCGGAGAATACAACAGGTACCATTCCTCCAATAAATAACATTGCTAATACTGGTGCTTTAAAAATATTGATTCCGTCAATTTCGGTAAAAGTAACATAAGCAGCAAATAATGCTAGAGATGTTAGCGCAGCAGATGCAATAGCAAAACCTTTACCAGTGGCAGCAGTTGTATTTCCGACGGAGTCTAAAATATCAGTGCGTTCTCTTACGATAGGTTCTTGTTCGCTCATTTCTGCAATTCCTCCTGCATTATCTGCAATAGGTCCAAAAGCATCTATGGCTAATTGCATTGCTGTTGTAGCCATCATTGCAGAGGCCGCCATTGCAACTCCATAGAAACCTGCGAACGCGTAGGATGCCCAAATAGCACCAGCAAACAATAGCACAGAAGAGAAAGTAGAAATCATACCTGTAGCTAATCCAGCAATAATATTGGTTCCAGCTCCAGTACTTGATTTTTGTACAATTTCTAAAATCGGTTTTTTACCTAATCCTGTGTAGTATTCAGTAACTGCAGAAATAACTCCACCTACGAAGAGACCGACTAAAGTTGCATAAAATACTCGCATAGATGAAATATCAACAAGCCCTTCTCCAAAAAATTCCATTTTCATGGTTTCAGGTAGCATATAAGTACATAACGCAAAACAAGAAATAGCTACCAAAGCAATTGAAGTCCAGTTTCCTATATTAAGAGCTCCCATTACTTGAGCTTCTTTAGCTTCATTGGTTTTTATTTTTACTAGCATTGTTCCAATTACAGAAATAATAATTCCAGCACCAGCAATAGCAACTGGCAATAATACTGGTCCAATCCCATTAAATCCTTCATTAACGATGTTTCCGCCCATATCTTTTATGATATAGTTTCCTAATACCATGGCAGCTAAAACAGTTGCTACGTAAGATCCAAATAAATCAGCACCCATTCCGGCAACATCTCCAACATTATCTCCAACGTTATCTGCAATGGTAGCAGGGTTACGAGGGTCATCTTCTGGAATACCTGCTTCTACTTTACCTACAAGATCGGCTCCTACATCAGCAGCTTTAGTATAGATTCCACCACCAACACGAGCGAACAATGCTATAGATTCAGCTCCTAGAGAAAATCCAGCCAATGTCTCCAATACAACAGTCATATCCATAGTGTTGGTCCATTCTCCTCCCATAAAGAAGTGAAAAAATATGATAAAGAAAGCTGTCAATCCTAGTACCGCTAAACCAGCAACACCAAGTCCCATAACAGTACCACCTCCAAAAGATATTTTAAGTGCATTAGGTAAACTAGTTCGGGCTGCTTGAGTAGTTCTTACATTTGTTTTGGTAGCTATTTTCATACCTATATTACCAGCAAAAGCAGAGAAAACCGCTCCAAAAATAAAAGCGATAACAATTAACCAGTGAGTAGTTGGGACTATAAATGAAACGATAGCAAGTAATACACTAACTATTATAACAAATATCGAAAGTAATTTATATTCAGCATTTAGGAATGCTAAGGCACCTTCATAGATGTGATCTGAAATTTCTTTCATTTTACCATCTCCAGCATCTTGTTTCATTACCCAAGATTTTTTAACTAGCATATAAATAAGCCCCAGTGCTGCCAAAACAATTGGCATATAAATCATGTTTGATTCCATTAAAAGTCTTTTTAGTTAATTAGTCGCTAAATGTAATAAAATCATATAAATATAAAAAGCGCAATGTTTTATCAAAAACATTGCGCTTTTTTAGTATTTTATAGCTCTTGATTAGTGTATGCTAAATAATCCTTCAGGTTTATCTTGTATATCCTCAAAACGTTTAACACAAGCTTTGATGATTTCTTTGGCTTCATCTATATTACCCCAGCCACCAACATCTACTTTCTTTTCTTCAAGATCCTTGTATACTTGGAAAAAGTGTTCTATCTCTTTAATCAAATGCGGATTCATTTCTTTCAGATCAGCTAATTTGCTTGCTATTGGATCTGCAACTGGTACACATATTATTTTTTCGTCAGGACCTTTTTCATCCGTCATGTGAAAAACTCCGATAGGTTTAACTTCTATAACACATCCTGGAAAAGTAGGTTCCGTTACCAAAACTAATACATCTAAAGGGTCACCGTCTAATGCCATAGTTTCAGGAATGAAACCATAATCAGCGGGATACATCATTGATGAAAAAATCATTCGATCGTAACGGATTTTTTTTATATCGAAGTCATATTCGTATTTATTACGACTTCCTTTTGGTATTTCGATAAGTACATCGAAACTTTCGCGAGTTGCTGCGCTCATATTCTAATTCTCATTTTTATGGGCGGCAAATATAAGTATTACAAGGGGTTGGTTAAAATTTATTCCCAAAAATAACACGGTTTTTTACTAAATTTTAATGTTATCGTAACCTAAAAGGTTTTCGTAAAAATCAATTCTTTCATTTTTAGAAAAGAAATAAAACTTTAAAGATGAATAAAAGATAAAGTGTACTCCAAAAATATACCTAAAAATAGAATCCAAAAGAACCTGTGACACCAAAATCACGAGCATCCGGATTATCGAAATAATTGCCTCGGAAATGGAAATCAATTCTGAAAATTTTAAATATATTTCCAACCCCAACGCTATATTCCCAATAAATTTCTTCATCGGGTGCTCCAACGGTTTGTAGAAAACCAGATGCATCCAAAGCAATGTTTTCATCTGATAATTCACCCCAAACCCCTCTAACTCCAACAAGTTCTCGTAAGTTTAATTTTCGAAGCAAAGGAATTCTAGAAAATATTCTACCGTTGAAATTATGCTCTATATGTACTGCCGCATATGTGTCGGTAACGAATTCGTAAAAATTAAGTAGTGGAAATGTGTTTTGAATAGATAAATATGTTTGGTTACCAGGCACGACACTAAGTAATCCTAGAGGGACTTCTCCGAACGTTTTTCCTAATTCTATGGAACTATTAAGTACTCCGAAACCTCCAATATTCCAGGGTTGTCTATAGAAAAATTGAACTTTTTGATATTCAAAATCGCTTTCTAATATGTGATCCAGACCTACGGAATAGTTAAGAAATAGTTGCGCATAATCACCGTCATTAACCGTTATTTTATCAACTCCATATCCTGTAGTTTTTCTTCCAGGATAATAAGCGAGTGTTGTAGCTATCTCTGCCTGAGTGATTTCTGATTTCACCTCTCCAGTATCTGGATCAAAGAAATCTAAGCTAAATAAATCTCTATCAGCCGGTTTCAAGGTTCTATAGGACCCAGTGACACCGATAGTAAAGTTTTTTCTAGGTTCTATTTGCATAGAAAATGCAGATAAGTTGATCGAAGTAAGTCTATTATTATCTCCTGTGGCAACAATAGAAGAAGATGCTAAACTCCTTCCTTCTACATCGTTAGTGTTGGTGAGACTTGCTCCTAGCTGTTCTACATCACGGCGATTACCGGCAGAAACAATTAATCGCGATTTTCTGTCCACCAGGTATTTACCTGAGACTCCGTACTTAAATTTATTGTCTCTTAAACCATAAGCTCCATAGCCTTCAATCCTCCATCGATCATTCGCCGTAAAATAAGTGCGACCTCCAGCTCGTAATCGGAATCCTTCGATAGCATTGAATCCTACTGTGGAGAATAGCGGACCAAAATCCCATCCATTAAATTCTACATATCCTGTTGCTAAAATAGTTCCTACATTGTAGAGCCTTTTAAAAGCTTTAACCGTTCGTAACGTATCTAGAAGTTTATAGACTTTCTTTTCATCTTTATTTAATTCTTCCATCCTGGCATTTGCCCAAAAGGAGTCATCACGATTATAAATGTCTTGATTATATGGATCTACCTGGCTCTGATAAAATTTTTTATCTTTCTTTTGATCGAATTTATAGTTGTCGTATAATGTGGTCCGTTTTCCATAAACACCTCTTGATTTTTCTTTTTTGTTAAATGCAAAATCAGATTGAAAATAATCTTTAGTAATTAGGAATATGGAGTCATTAAGCACATCAAATTCCTGTTCTATATACAAGTCTTTTACCCAGTTGATATTGGCACTTTTAGTTACCTCTAGGTTGATCTCTTTAATCGCCCAAGTAGTATCATTTACCCAAAAGTCTCCTTTAAAGGTAAGCTCATTTTTACGCCTAGGATAATATACAATATTATAGCACCATTTATTTCCAATATAGGCACTATCAGTAAGCACATAGTTATATACGTTAATCCCTGTTCTTGACAAAGGACTGGTGAAACTCTTGTCGAAAAACTTTAGGTAGTTGTCATAGATGTTATAATCAGAATAAAGATCTTTTACAAAAGCAATTAGTGTTTGATTATCACTAAATCCTGCATTTTTATTTCCCTTTAGTACTTCTTTAAATTCATTTATCTCATTATCACCATAAACTTTAGAAATAGCTTCGTTAAGAAATATGGGTAAATAGGTTTTACCAGTGATTCTTGAAGTATCGATATCTTCAAAAATAAACTCCATACCATTAAAAATTCGACTGTTTACCAGAGCGCTATCTATGGTATTAAGGTCAAACTCTAACTTTTCATACTTGTCGTAATTATATTGTTTGAACTTTTTGACACCATTTTCCCTGCGATTTTCCCAGATTTTCCGAAGTATATCAATAGCAGGATTGTTTTTTTTGGAGGTTTTTCCTTTATAAATGACAACTTCATCCAATGATGCTGCTTCTTCCTCGAGAACTACTTCCATATTGTAGGTAGTTCGTTTCGTTAGTTTTACTGTTTTGGTTTGAAAACCTAAGAAAGAGACTTTAATGCTACTATGATTCTCGTCAGACTCCATGTAGAACTTACCATTTTCATCAGTAATAGTACCGATAGTTGAGTTAACAAAAACTATGTTGGCAAATGGAACTGCTTGTTTGTTGCTGTCGTAAACATATCCGCTTACTTTGGTTTGTGCAAGAATGAAGGAGTTACTACATACTAAAAATAAAAACCCTAAAACCCAATATCTCATCTAATATTCTTAAATAATTATGATAATACAGTAGTTCTTAAATAACAATCAATTTAAAATAATAAAGGTTTGTATTTTCATTTCCCTATTATCTTGAAATTTTCAACTTGAATTCAATTACCACATATTCATCAATAAATGTAAATGTTGTTTTTTCTAAAACACACCAATATAAAAATACCCTACTATTTTTAAGCACAAATTTAAAAATGCTTTGCAAAATGATTAATGCAAAACATTTTTAATGTGTAAAAAAATCAATTTTGTATTTCAAAGTACCCTTATATCGTTTGTGTAAACTCGTTTTGTTTTATCAAATTTCGAGCCAACATTTATTAAGCGAATCAAAATTTTTTAAAAAACTTGAAGCGCAAATTAAAAGGGTTTAGTTTATTTATACATTACTTTTTTGACAGCTTTAACAACATCTGTACTATTCGGCAACCATTCTTCTAATAAAACAGGAGAATATGGAGTAGGGGTGTCAGCCGTATTTATCTTTATAACAGGTGCGTCTAGATAATCAAAAATGTTAGATTGAACCTGATAAGTAATCTCAGATGCAATATTTGCTAAAGGCCAAGCTTCTTCTAGAATAACTAACCTATTTGTTTTCTTTACAGAAGTAAAAATAGCTTCTAAATCTAAAGGTCTCACAGTTCTAAGATCAATGATTTCGCAAGAAATATTGTCTTTCGCTAGCTCATCAGCAGCTTTATACGCCTCTTTAATAATTTTCCCGAAAGAAACGATAGTAACATCGTTACCTTCTCTTTTAATATCAGCAACACCTAATGGGATAGTGTATTCTCCTTCAGGAACTTCTCCTTTGTCACCATACATTTGTTCGCTTTCCATAAAGATCACTGGATCATCATCACGAATTGCCGATTTTAATAATCCTTTTGCATCTTTAGGATTAGAAGGGATAACCACTTTTAATCCAGGAGTATTAGCAAACCAGTTTTCAAAAGCTTGTGAGTGAGTAGCACCTAATTGTCCTGCAGAAGCTGTAGGTCCTCTAAATACGATTGGAACATTAAATTGACCACCACTCATTTGTCTCATCTTTGCAGCATTGTTAATTATCTGATCAATTCCAACCAATGAGAAGTTAAATGTCATAAATTCTATAATAGGACGGTTACCATTCATGGCACTACCTACGCCTATACCAGAAAAACCAAGTTCAGAGATAGGAGTATCGATTACTCTGTCTGGTCCGAACTCATCAAGCATGCCTTTACTAGCTTTATATGCTCCGTTATATTCGGCAACTTCCTCACCCATTAGGTAAATGGATTCATCTCGTCGCATTTCTTCGCTCATTGCTTCACAAATAGCTTCTCTGAATTGTATCGTTTTCATTTATAAATATTTAATTTTGTGCTACACGAAAGGCAAAAGTAGCAATTAATAGGCGTTACCAAATACAGAAAATTAAAAAATTTATTATGCATGCATAGTAAATTCGACATTTTATTTGTACCTTCGCTTTTATTATTAAATTCTCAAAAAATACCTATATAAAATGAAAATATTAGTATGTATTAGCCATGTGCCAGACACAACTTCTAAAATTAATTTTACAGAAGGAGATACGAAGTTTGACACAAATGGAGTACAGTTTGTTATTAATCCTAACGATGAATTTGGATTAACGCGCGCTATGTGGTTTAAGGAGAAGCAAGGAGCTTCAGTAGATGTTGTAAATGTAGGAGGACCAGAAACTGAACCAACTTTAAGAAAAGCTTTAGCAATAGGAGCAGATAATGCAATAAGAGTAAATACTGAAGCTACTGATGGATTTTATGTAGCTAAACAGTTAGCTAAAGTAGTTCAAGATGGAGGATATGATCTTGTGATTGCAGGAAGAGAGTCAATAGATTATAATGGTGGAATGGTACCTGGAATGTTAGCTGGACTTACAGGAGCTAATTTTATCAATACTTGCATTGGATTAGAAATAGATGGGGATTCTGTAACTGCTATTCGCGAAATCGATGGAGGAAAAGAAACTTCTACTACAAAATTACCATTAGTTGTTGGAGGACAAAAAGGATTGGTTGAAGAGAGTGATCTTCGTATTCCGAATATGAGAGGAATTATGATGGCACGTAAAAAACCACTTACGGTTGTTGAGGCTGTTGAAGCAACTCAGGAAACCAAAGCGGTTAAATTCGAAAAGCCAGCACCAAAAGGTGATGTAACACTAGTTTCTCCTGATAATGTAGGACAATTAGTAGAGCTATTGCATAACGAAGCAAAAGCAATTTAATAAAATACAAGTTTAAAGTAATACCTATTAACATAGGTTCAACATAAAAAAAATAAATATGTCAGTATTAGTATATACAGAAAGTGAAGGAGGAAAATTTAAAAAGGCTGCTTTCGAAGTTGCGTCATATGCAAAAGAAGTAGCTAATATGCTTGGTACTACAGTTACTGCTGTTAGTGTTAACGTTGATGTTAGTAGTGAACTAAGTACATACGGAGTTGATAAAGTATTAGAAATTAAAAACGATAAGTTAGCGACTTTTAATGCAAAAGCGTATGCAGATGCTTTAAAGCAGGCTGCAGAAAAAGAAGGAGCTAAAGTTGTAGTGCTTAGTTCTAGTGCAGATAGTAAGTTTTTAGCATCACTTTTAGCGGTTAATCTTAATGCAGGATATGCGTCTAACGTAGTAGCATTACCCGAGAGTGCTTCACCTTTTACAGTAAAAAGAACTGCTTTTACAAACAAGGCATTTAATATTACCGAAATCACGACTGATGTGAAAATTATCGGACTATCTAGTAATGCATTTGGATTGAAGGAAGCTTCTGGAGCTGCTGCTGCTGAAGGTTTTGATCCTTCATTAGCTGATGAAGATTTTGCAGTGAATGTAACGTCTGTAGATAAAGCAACAGATAAAGTGTCTATCGCAGATGCAGAAGTTGTAGTTTCAGGAGGTAGAGGTCTTAAAGGGCCAGAGAACTGGGGTATGATCGAAGAGTTGGCAGATGTACTTGGAGCTGCAACAGCGTGTTCTAAACCTGTGAGTGATATGGGATGGAGACCGCACGGAGAGCACGTAGGTCAAACAGGAAAACCAGTAGCTACTAACTTATATATAGCGGTAGGGATTTCTGGAGCAATCCAGCACCTTGCAGGAATAAATTCTAGCAAGATAAAAGTAGTGATCAATAACGATCCAGAAGCGCCATTCTTTAAGGCTGCAGATTATGGTATTG
This sequence comes from uncultured Aquimarina sp., assembly GCF_947492965.1. GTDB lineage: Bacteria > Bacteroidota > Bacteroidia > Flavobacteriales > Flavobacteriaceae > Aquimarina. Next base: position 682,021 of record NZ_CANLOZ010000001.1, read on the forward strand.
TTGGTGATGCCTTTGAGGTAGTACCGCAGTTAATTGAAAAATTAAAGGAATTTAAGGCGAATAACGCATAATTTTCATAAATTGTGCCCAATCAAGGGCTGTTTGAACTTAGGTAAAAGTCCATTTGTTCAAACAGCCTTTTTTTTATTGAAAATTACTATGAGTTTAGTTCGTCTGAACATAAAAGGAATATCTTACAGTCAAACCCAAAATGGTGCTTATGCATTGATTTTAAGTGAGGTGGATGGAGAAAGGAAATTGCCAATTGTGATTGGTGCATTTGAAGCACAGTCTATAGCTATTGCTCTAGAAAAAGAAATTAAACCTCCTCGTCCTTTAACGCATGACCTGTTTAAAAATTTTGCAGATCGATTTGATGTAGTCGTGAAACAGGTAATCATTCATAAATTGGTAGATGGCGTTTTTTATTCAAGTATTATCTGCGAAAGAGATAAGATTGAAGAAATAATAGATGCTAGAACCAGTGATGCTATAGCACTAGCCTTGCGATTCCAGGCTCCAATTTTTACGTATAAAAATATTCTTGATCAAGCAGGAATTTACTTAAAAGTAAATCCTAAAAAAGATGGTGAAGATGAATCAGAAAGTTTGTTGGTAGATGAATTGGTTTCTGATGATGTGGAAATGGTAGGAAAAGAAACTAGTTATCAGGATTTATCTTTAGAAGAATTAAATCGTATGCTAGAACAAGCAGTAGCTAATGAAGATTATGAATTGGCAGCTCGAATACGAGATGAAATCTCGAAAAGAGGATAATTTTGATTTCTAATTGTTCCGAAATATTATAATATTACCTTATTGATATATGAAAAAAGGAGTACTCTCTTTCCTATTATCTTTTTTTGCATTTACAATTATCTCAGCGCAATCCATAGAGAAAAAGTGGATATTAAAAGATGTAAAAGGAGATAATGAAACTATTTTTCAAGTTGGAGATAATGATTATCTGGATTTTCAAAATGGTGTCTTTTCTTATGCATTTGAAGGAAATTCTGAAAAGCTTACAGGGGATTATCTTGCTCAAAAAAATGTCGTATTACTGTTCCCTGAAAAATCAGAAGATTCTATTATTAAATATAGATTGAAAAGTATTACGGATACTACGTTGATTCTATCAAAAAATAACCTTTCCTATTCATTTGTTGTAAAACCTAGTGATCCTGAAACCCCAGTTGTAGCTGAACAAGGTGATGCGCTAATTCCTAATCAAGGTTTTTCTTTTTCAAGTTTGTGGAGAGGAGTTCTAGGAATGCTGGTATTATTAGTTATTGCATTTTTGTTTAGCAGTAATAGAAAAGCTATAAATTGGAAAACTGTTGGTTTAGGTCTGGGATTTCAATTAATAATAGCTATTGGTGTTTTAAAGGTTCCATTAGTACAGACGATATTTGAATGGGTTGGAAGTCTTTTTGTTAGTGTTTTAGACTTTACGCGAGCAGGAAGTAAGTTCTTATTCGAAGGACTAGTGGTAGACATGGATACTTTTGGTTTTATATTCGCTTTTCAGGTGTTACCAACTATCATTTTCTTCTCGGCGCTAACATCACTATTATTTTATTTAGGTGTTATCCAAAGAGTAGTGAAGGGGTTAGCTTGGTTATTGACAAAAACATTAAAGATATCTGGAGCTGAAAGTTTAAGTGTTGCAGGTAATATCTTTTTAGGGCAAACAGAAGCTCCTCTATTAATAAAAGCCTATTTAGAAAAGATGAATAGGTCAGAAATTTTGTTAGTTATGGTGGGTGGAATGGCTACTGTAGCGGGAGCAGTGCTGGCTGCATATATTGGATTCTTAGGAGGTGATGATCCAGTTCTAAGATTACAATTTGCTAAACACTTATTAGCAGCATCTGTGATGGCGGCTCCTGGAGCGATTATTATCTCTAAAATACTATTTCCCCAAACAGAAAAAATTAATACAGACGTATATGTTTCTTCAGAAAAAATAGGATCTAATATACTGGATGCTATAGCAAATGGTACCACTGAAGGTCTTAGGCTAGCAGTAAATGTTGGAGCAATGTTATTAGTTTTTGTGGCATTTATTGCTATGCTAAATGGTATTTTGGGATGGGTAGGAGATGTGACTTCTATAAATGCTTGGGTAGCTTCGAATACGGCATACCAAAGTTTATCCCTTGAACTTATTTTAGGATATCTTTTTGCACCATTAATGTGGTTAATTGGTGTTGCTAAAGAAGATATTGCTTTAATGGGGCAACTTTTAGGAATAAAATTAGCGGCTAGTGAATTTGTGGGGTATATACAATTGGCAGATTTGAAAAATGTAGCGAATGCAACACATTTAACATACAACAAGTCGGTGATAATGGCTACTTATATGTTATGTGGTTTCGCAAATTTTGCTTCTATCGGCATACAAATAGGTGGTATAGGATCTCTTGCTCCAGGACAACGAAAAACATTGTCGGAGTTTGGAATGAAGGCACTAATTGGAGGTACGATAGCTTCACTTTTGTCTGCTACAATCGCAGGAATGATTATTGGTTAATAGAAAGGGATTTTTTTTGCTGAAACTTCAATGCTAGAATAACTTTTACAAGTATTTCATAATCTAGCTATTAAAAGATTGCTCAATACCTATTTTTCGTATATTTGACGGAATTAGTAGAACTTTAACAAACTCAAAAGAAAGTCAGAAAGGGAATATGAAGCAATATTTGGATCTGGTACGTCACGTACTGGAGAATGGAAATGAAAAAGGAGATAGAACCGGAACAGGAACAAAAAGTGTTTTTGGGTATCAAATGCGATTTGATTTGAGCGAAGGGTTTCCAATGGTAACCACGAAAAAACTTCATTTAAAATCTATAATACATGAGTTATTATGGTTTTTGAAAGGAGATACCAACGTTAAGTATTTGCAGGATAATGGTGTTAGGATTTGGAATGAATGGGCAGATGAAAATGGAGATCTGGGACCGGTATATGGATATCAATGGAGAAACTGGAACGGAGATGAAATTGATCAGATTCAAGAAATTGTAGAAGCTTTAAAAAAGAACCCGGATAGTAGGAGAATGTTGGTTTCTGCATGGAATCCAAGTGTCTTGCCAGATACGTCTAAATCATTTTCTGAGAATGTGGCTAATGGCAAAGCTGCGCTACCACCTTGTCATGCATTTTTTCAGTTTTATGTAGCTAATGGGAAATTATCTTGTCAGTTGTATCAAAGAAGTGCAGATATATTTTTAGGAGTACCTTTTAATATAGCGTCATATGCATTATTTACAATGATGATGGCACAGGTAACTGGATATGAAGCTGGCGAGTTTATACACACATTTGGAGACGCACATATTTATAATAATCATAAAGAGCAATTAGAATTACAGTTGTCTAGAACACCGAGAAATTTACCTACCATAAAGATTAATCCAGAGGTAAAAGATATTTTTGGCTTCGTTTTTGATGACTTCACATTGGAAGACTATAATCCGCACCCACATATTAAAGGTGCAGTTGCAGTTTAACCCCCAAATTTAAACTGAATTACTATGAAGAAACTATTACTTATTATTACAATTTTATGTTCCACCTTCTTGTTTGCTCAGGATAATATTATTCTTTCCAAAGAAAATGCAAATGAAAAGGGGATTACGCCAATATGGCCAAAATGCGATAAATCCAGACAAACACCTATTAAGTGTTTTGATAATAACCTGCGAAAGCATATCATCTCTAATTTTAGATATCCGGAAATTGCCGCTAAAGAAGGCTTGGAAGGTACAGTTACTGTAGAATTTATTATTAATAATAAAGGTAAAGCAGAGGTGATTGATGTAAAAGGTGGGCACAGACACTTGCAGAGAGAAGCTGTTAGGATCGTTAGAGCAATTCCTAAAATGAAACCTGGAAAGTGGGGAAAAAAGCCGATAGCTATTGCTTATGAAGTGCCAATTACCTTTATAAAACCTAGTAATTAATATTTCATATTTAACAATGGATTAACTCCTTTGTTAGGTAGATACAGCTTAAAAATTATTAAATTTGAGTGTATTCGTAAATCGAATACACTCTTTTTTTATGGTAATTACTGATAATTTGCTTTCTTCCTTGTTAGAGACAAGAGCTCATACAGAAGAAATTTGTTCCCCGCTTCAGATCGAAGATTACGTTGTGCAACCCATCGTTGATGTATCTCCACCGAAATGGCATCTAGGTCATACTACTTGGTTTTTCGAAGAATTTATTCTTACAAGATATTATGCTGATTATAAAAGGTTTCATGAAGACTTTGCCTTTGTATTTAATAGCTATTATGAAAGTATCGGAAAACGAGTAGTGAGAACCAATCGAGGTAATTTATCTCGTCCCACAGTCAATGAGGTATATCAATATAGAGATTATGTCACCAATCACTTGCAGGTACTTCTAGAAAGTATGGAGGATGAAGAATTGAGATCTCTTGTAGAAATTGGAATACATCATGAGAAACAGCACCAAGAGTTATTGCTAACGGATATTAAATTTATTTTAGGTAATAATCCTTTACTTCCAAAATACAGTAGCACTTTTGATGAAAATCCGAATAGCAGTGCTTCTGATAAATATCACCTTATTGCCGAAGGTATTTATGAAATTGGTTATAAAGGAGAAGATTTTTGTTACGATAATGAGTTGGGAGTTCATAAAGTGTTTCTAGAAGCATATAAAATAGCAAATGATCTAGTAACTAATAAAGAGTACTTAGATTTTATTAATGATAAAGGATATGAGGATAGCCTTTTATGGCATGCTGAAGCTTGGGATTGGCTTAACACCGAAAAAATAAAAACCCCTTTGTATTGGCATAAGATTCACGGAGAATATCATCAATATACTTTACAAGGACTGCAACAATTGGATTTAAATGCTCCAGTGACACATTTATCTTATTATGAAGCTTTTGCGTATGCACAATGGAAAGGAGAACGTTTGCCGACAGAATTCGAATGGGAAGTTGCCCATAAATTATTTGATTGGGGATTGCGATGGGAATGGACAGAAAGCGCCTATTTACCATACCCTAATTATGCTAAAGCTCCAGGAGCACTCGGAGAATATAACGGAAAGTTCATGGTTAATCAAAAAGTACTCCGAGGAGGTTCCATAGCAACTCCTAAAAATCATACAAGACCAACATATCGTAATTTTTTTCACCCACAACTAAGATGGCAATTTAACGGATTGCGATTAGTAAAAAGTAAGTAATTCCCCTTTTACATGAGTTCAAAAGATCAAAGCGTTTTAATGTGTACTTTCGGAAAAGAAGTACACGAAGGATTAACTAGTTTTCCAAAATATCTTTCATCTAAATATTTTTATGATGAAGTTGGTGATAAGCTTTTTCAGAAAATTATGGAATTGCCAGAATATTATCTTACCAATGCGGAGTATGATATTTTTAAATTACATAAAACGAATATTTTAAAGAGTTTTGATCCTTCTAAAAAAGGGTTTGATTTAATTGAACTTGGCGCTGGAGATGGAAAAAAAACTAAAGTGTTATTAAAAGAATTATTGAAAGAAAATTATGATGTAACATATCATCCGATTGATATTAGTAAGCATGCTGTTGATGGATTGGTAGAAAATCTTTCTTTAGAAATACCGGAACTTCAGGTAAAAGGTCAAATAGGAGAGTACTTTGAAGTATTGGATAGGTTGAAACACATAAGTGTACGTAAAAAGGTGATTATGGTTTTAGGTTCTAATATTGGTAATCTCTTGCATCCAAGAGCAATTCAGTTTTTGAAAAAATTAAACGCGGTAATGAATGCTGATGACGAAGTTTTTATTGGATTTGATCAAAAAAAACATCCGCAGAAAGTTTTAGATGCTTATAACGACCAAACGGGTGTAACAGCTGCTTTTAATAAAAATGTCTTAACAAGAATTAATAAAGAACTTGGAGGTAATTTTGATGTTGATGCTTTTATGCATTGGGAAGTATATGATCCCGAAAGTGGTACCGCAAAAAGTTATTTGGTAAGTAAAAAGAAGCAAACAGTAGATATTGATTGTTTAGAACTACAAGTGCATTTTGAAGCTTGGGAAAGTATTCATACAGAGATTTCTCAGAAATATGATGATGATACTGTGAAATGGCTAGCAAAAGAATCAGGCTTTGTTATTACTAATGATTTTACGGACGAAAATGAATATTATAAGAACTATGTGTTCAAAAAGTCAGAATAAAAAAAATATAAAATAAGAAAGCTATGAAAGCCATATGGAATAATGAAATAATTGCAGAAAGCAATGACACTAAAGTAATCGAGAACAATCACTACTTTCCTCCTGAGGCAATAAAGAAAGAGTTTTTTAAGCCTAGTGACACACATACCAACTGTCCATGGAAGGGTGTAGCATCTTATTATACCGTTTCTGTAAATGGTAAAGAAAATAAAGATGCCGCTTGGTATTATCCTGAAACTAGTGATTTAGCTAAGCAAATCAAAGGATATGTAGCATTTTGGAAAGGTATTGAGGTTGTAGAGTAATACAACCTCAATTTTATATATTTTAGCTTAAAGTACTAATATGCTATTTTCAGCAGCAGCAAAATCGTTCCACTGATATCCATCAGCTTCTGTTTCATTTGTCCACTCTCCGTCAACCACGTATTTAAATTCAAATTTTTGATCTTTAGGAAGATTTAAAGTTCCTTTAAACGTACCATTTTTCAATTTTTTCAATACAGTAGCTTCTGTGTTCCACTCGTTAAATTCCCCAGCTACAGAAACGCTTGATGCTTCTTTTGCAGGTACAGAAAAAGTAACTTTGCAAATTGGTTTTGACTTTAAGTATTGTTTGGTTATAGCCATAATTCTTGTTTATAATTAATTCTTAGTTAATAAAATTATCTGTTAAATTAATACAAAACATTAAAAAACAAAAGTGTGAAGAGTCAGATTTTCAATAATTTAATGAACAATTAACAATTAAATATTAACGATAACGATGTAGTATTCCGACAAGCTTGTCAATGTCTTCTTTATTATTATAAAAATGAAGACTTATTCTAATACCATTTCCTCTTAGTGAGGTAATGATGTTTTTTTCTTTAAGAGTGTTATGCAATTTCTGATCTCCTTTAATGTTGAAAATCGGACTGAAATCATTTCGTTGTGTAGTGTTTTTATCTAGTAATCCGAGATCAATAAAACAATTTTTTGCATACGTTGATAGTTCTTTGATTTTTTCTTCAATTTTAGGAAGCCCGATTTTAGAAAGAAACTGAATTGAATGTTGTAGACTCCCAAAGTTAAATGTGTCTAAATGACCACATTCATATCTTGATCTAAGATTAGTATATGATGGATCATATGATGAGTTTAACGAAGTTTTTAAATAATTATTTGGGGTTAATTGTTTCAGAACTCCTTCTTTAAAAAGTAAAAAACCATTACCATAGCCTCCTAAAAGCCATTTGTAACCACTACAACCTAAAATATCAACTCCAGATTGTTCAAAATTGAAAACTTTTGTTCCACAAAACTGCGTGCCGTCTGCTATGATAAGAAGGTTTGGATGTTTAATTTTTAGATTTTTTAAAAAATCTAGATCTATGGTAATTCCGTTTATATATTGTACTAAGCTAAAGGCAAAAATATCAGGTGAATATTGAGCAATTGCTTCAGAAATATTTTCTTCTAAAGAGGTATTTACCTCCGCATAGCATACTTCGAATTCTTTACTTTTTACAGAAAAATTAATCGAAGGATAATCTTCATCTAATAACAAAATCTTTTTGTTTTTCTCTAATCCGTTTAAGATAGTATTAAAACCGATAGAAAAATTAGGAGTTAGCACAGTATTTTCTGAAGTGCCGCCACAAAAATCTGCAATGGATTTTCTTACTGTATTTAGAAATTGCTCTTGATGGTCACGAAACATACTTCCTCCGATCAAAAAATCTAAATCATGTTCTTGTCTGTAATCCAATAAAGAATCATAGAGTAGTCCAGAGGAAGCTGTGTTTAAGTAAGTGTTTTGAGATAGTACGGGAAATTCTTTTTGTAAATTCTTCATAAGTTCGTTTAGGGCTTTTTACCAAAACCTTTATATTTACTTTGATATTAATCAAGTGTCACTAAGGTACCATTAAAATGTTTTCAAAAAGAAAAGATACTCCACAAATTGATCCTGTTCAAAAAGAATTATATGAGCATGCGCGTAAAAGAGTTGTTCAAAAGAAAAGACTGTTTCAACACTTTATTGTGTTCTTGGTTGGTTCATTATTTTTAGTGGTATTGAATCTATTAATTGGATTTGGTAAAGAGTATACCTTTTTTGGAATTAACTGGTCCGTCGTAGCAGTTATTTGTTGGGCATTCTTATTTGTACTCCATTTTTGTAATGTTTGGTTGTTTCATAAGTTTATGGGAGCTGATTGGACGAGTAATCAAATGGAGCGCTTGATTGCGAAACAAAAAGCAGAAATTGAATTGATTCAAAAAGATGTGGATAAGATGTATCCTAAAGATGAACTGTTGAAAAAGAAAGATGATTTTATTAAACAAGGACAACAAGTTACCATAACCAAAACTATTAGTGAAGAAAAACCTAGTCAAAATATAACTATGATTGCAGCTGCGGGAGAAAATGATGCGCTGGGTAAGGATAATGACTTGGTTTGGCATTTGCCAAATGATTTTAAACGTTTTAAACAGTTGACAACAGGGCACCACATTATCATGGGAAGAAAAACGTTTGAATCGTTTCCGAAATTACTACCAAATCGTGTTCATATAGTAATTACAAGAAACCCTGAATATAAGCCAGAAGGTGTTATTGTTGTACATTCTATGGAGGAGGCATTAAAGGTTTCAAAAGATGATCCACAGCCATTTATCATTGGTGGTGGAGAAATTTATAAGATAGGATTAGATTATGCGGATAGTATTGAGCTTACACGAGTTCATGGCAAATTTGAAGCTGATGCTTTCTTTCCTGAAATAGATCCTGAAATATGGGTTCTAGAAAATAAGGAGCTTCATGGAGCAGATGATCGTCATGAATATGGGTTTACTTACTTAACGTATAAAAAGAAGTAAACTTAACTTGTTTTCCAATCATTTCATACGGTATATTGAAGATTTGCTAGATGAAGAGGTAAAACAGAAAAAGTCACTTGCTGGAGGTGATATTAATCAAGTATTTTTCTTAGAAACAGGTACTAGAAAACTGGTACTTAAACTTAACAGTCTATCTGATTTTCCAAAGATGTTTGAAGCGGAGACAAATGGACTGCAAGAATTGGAAAAAGCAGATATTTTTAGAATTCCTAATGTAATACAACATGGACATTATGAGGATACTGCATTTTTGTTACTAGAGTATATTCAAAGTGCAAAACCAGTTAAAAATTTCTGGATGAATTTTGGTGAGCAGTTAGCGCTGCTGCATCAAAAGAGTAGACCTTTTTTTGGTTTTGAAAGTGATAATTATATCGGAAGTCTTCCGCAATACAATGCTAATTGTGATTCTGCGGTAGAATTTTATATTACTCAACGATTACATCCACAATTTAGCTTAGCATCCCAAAATGGATTTTCTTTTCAGAATTTAGATGCTTTCTATAACAGAATTGAAAAAGAGATTCCAAAAGAGGGTTCAAGTCTGATACATGGAGATTTGTGGAATGGGAATTATATAGTAGATTCTGATGGAAATCCATGTTTGATTGATCCTGCAGTTTCGTATGCGCCTAGAGAAATGGATATTGCCATGATGCATCTGTTTGGTGGTTTTGATTCACAATTGTTTCAAACTTATGAAGACATTTTTCCACTTCAGCCAAACTGGAAAAATAGAATGCCTCTTTGGCAATTATACTATTTGTTGGTATACCTTAATATCTTTGGAGTATCCTACTATTCTCAGGTAGAAAAAATAATTAAGAAATTTTCCTAGCAACATTCTGATAGTCAAAATTCTAATAACTTCATGAATACCTCTACAAATTAAAAGAGGTCAATTATTGATTGATAATGGTCATTCATCAAATTAGGTACTTTATTCTCTTCTAATACCTTTTATTTTCGGAGTCTAACACAAATCAATCTTAATTATGAAAAAATTATACCTGCTGCTTGTCGTAATTATACTTTTTGTTACTGATCAAATGATGGCTCAGACAATTGTAGAAAGACACGGGCAACTAAAAGTCGAAGGAGGAAAAATAAAAGATAAATGTAACAGAAATACCCAATTAAAAGGGATGAGTTATTTCTGGCATCAATGGGAAGGGAGTGAGTATTGGAATGGTAATATAGTAAAATGGTTAAGAGATGATTGGAAAGTAGAAATCGTACGAGCTGCCATGGGTGTTCGCGGTAGTGGAGGTGATTATATAGATGATCCTATCGGTTCAGTAAATAAAGTAAGAGCTGTAGTTGATGCGGCAATAGAACATGGTATTTATGTTATCATAGATTTTCATGCTCATCCCAATTATAAAAATCAAGCGAAAACTTTTTTTAGACAAATGTCTCAGGAGTATGGAGCGTATCCAAATATCATATATGAGATATGGAATGAACCAATAGGTGATTATGGCAATTCTGTAGGGACATGGAATGAAATAAAAAGTTATGCTAGAGAAGTGATAGCAGAGATTAGAGCAAATGATCCTAATAATATAATTGTAGTAGGAACCCCTTTTTATTCGCAAAGAGTAGATACTGCTGCAGACAATCCATTAACAACTGATATCAACAACAACCCAGTAAAAAATATTGCCTATACGATTCATGCATATGCAGGAGCACATAGGCAATCGTTGCGAGATAAAGGTGATTATGCAATGAGTAAAGGGTTAGCTCTTTTTATGACTGAATGTGGAAGAGTCGGAACAAATTATGGTCCTAATAACAATTTGGATGCCGCAGAATGGAATCGCTGGGAACAATGGATGGATGATAACGATATTAGTTATTGCAAATGGTCTTTGAGTAATAAAAACGAAGTTAGTTCATCTCTAAGAACCTCTGCTAGTCCAAATGGAAATTGGAATTATAATAATGATTTAACAGCTGAAGGAAGATGGAATAGAGATCATTTTAGACAGATAAATACGCCACCAACATCATGCGATGATACAGGAGGGACTCAAGAAGATAAAATAAAAGCTCTAGTAGCACCAGATGAAGTGCAGAGAGGAAGTGAAGTAGTAATAGAAGTTGATTATTCTTCAAGCACAGAAAGGGATATTGTAGTGCTTTTTCAACAAAATACAAGTCCATGGACTGTTTATGGAAGTAAAAAAATAAAAGTAAATAAAGGTACTGCTAAAATTCAGATATCTGTGCCTATTGATAACAATACTCCAATTGCTAATGACCAATATCAGTTTCAGTCTTATATAACAACAGTAGGAGGTAATTGGTCTAGTAGACTTGATAACTTGAATAAACCAAATATTGATTGTATTCCACAAGGAAATCAAGGAGAACAAATAACCATTCGGGCAAAAGGAAGTTGTGGTTCTGAAACCATGATTTTGGAAGTTAATGGGGTAAATGTAAAAACATGGGCTAATATTGGAACAACTGCCCAAGATTATCAATATAACGATTATTCTGGAGGAACAGTAAAAGTTAAGTTTACCAATGATGGTCTAAGCAATGGATGTGATAAAAATATTTTTGTTGATTATGTGCTATTACAAGGTGTCACTTATCAAACGGAAGATTATGCTAGTAGAACAGGATGTGGAGATCAACAATGGCTCTGGTGCAATGGTAACTTTGATTTTGGAACATTTAGTAATGGTACAGATGAACAGCAAAATGGAATTATTGAAGTAGGAGCAAAAGGAAACTGCGGTGGCGAAAAAATACAATTGTTATTAGATGGTAAAAAGGTGTCAGAATGGTCGCTTACCACAAATATATCAGTATATACCTTTCAAGGATATTCTAATAATGAAAATATTAAAATAGCTTTTGTAAATGATGGAAATTCAAATAGTTGTGACAAAAACGCATATGTAGATTGGATCAAAGTATGTGAAAATAGATACCAAACCGAGAGCATTGCTACTAGAACTGGTTGTGGAAATTCTGAATGGCTTTTCTGTAATGGTAATTTCGACTATGGTAGTCCTAATTGTGATAATAAAACTCCTGAACTAACTAACGAAAATACGATTGTAGTGTATCCGAATCCAGTTACTAATGGCCAAGTGACAATCAACGCTGTTGGAGAGTATAATGTTACAATTTATAATATGGTAGGCAAAAAAGTCTATGAGAAGAATACATCCACTGATACTTTAGTTGTTTCAACAGATCACCTCACAAACGGTTTATATATTCTTAAGTTTTACAATTATAAAACCAAGAAAGAACATTCTCAAAAGTTAATAATAAAGTAAAGCTATTCTTATAGATATGAATTACATACAAATTAAAAAAGCACCAATTTCAGTTTTGTTTTACGTACTATTTGTTTTCTCTGCACTAGCGCAAAATACGTATTATGTAAGTTCGCAAAATGGAGATGATACAAATACTGGTTTTTCTGAAGGTCAAGCTTTTAAAACAATTCAAAAAGCCGTTTATCAAGTTGGTCCTGGTGATGTAGTAAAAATTTTATCAGGTATTTACACTGGAGCTAATAGTAGTCTTTGGAGTGAGATTTTTATGTCTATTTCAGGAACCGAAACTAATTATATCACTTTTACTGGTGTGACAGATGATCAAGGAGAACTTCCTAAAATAAAATCTGCTTCTGTAAAAGGAATAGATCTTCTTAGTTCATCTTATATAATTATAGAAAATCTTGAATTCTTGCCATCTGATGATGATGTTAAAGGGATGATAGATAATCCTTCATTTGGGATAGAGCTGTGGAGAGCAAGAAGAGCTATTGGTATTGACAATAGTTCTCATCATATTATTGTTCGGAATAATTATGTACATGATTTTCCAGGAAATGGAATTGCTATTGGAGGTTCTGATGTGGTGTTGATCGAAGGTAATTTAGTAGAACACTGCGCATATCAAAGTCATAACGGAAATAGTGGGATTTCTTCGTATCAACCCTCTAATTTAAATGTAAACGGCTTTCCTGAATATCCAAATCATCGAATCATTTATAAAAACAATATATCCAGATATAATGTAAATCTTAGAGGTTTTCTAGGAGGCGGAAATAGATTAACAGATGGGAATGGAATTATTGTAGATGACCACATCCAAGATCAAAAAGAAAATGGAACACCTTACAACGGCAGAACACTTTTAATTGGTAATGTATGTTATGGTAATGGAGGTCGAGGAATAAATGTGTTTTCCAGTAATAATGTAGATGTTTATAATAATACATTATATGATAATGCTCAAACCACACGTTTTTCTAACCCAGCATATCCAATTGCTATGGGTGATTCTCAATTGGTAATAGGACGAGTAAAAAACGCCAATGTAAAAAATAATATTCTTTATAATTCAAATGAATCGACTACCACGATACAGACATATGAAGATGAAAATATAAGTTATGACCAAAACATACATTGGAATAAGAATGGGAATCCGCAACCTATTAGTTCTAATGATATTATTGTTGATCCAAAATTTAATAGCATTCAACCACTAAGTCGCGCACAAACCGAATTATTAGCGACAACTTTGAATCCTTTTAATCCAAATGCTCCTTCAGCAAAATTGTATAATCCAACAAAAAATAATGGATTTCCTATTCATGATTTTAGTTTACAATCAAGTAGTGTCGCAATTGATGCGGGAGTTGAAGTTGGTTTCGGAGATGTTATCGGATCTGCTATTGATATTGGAGCAATTGAATTTGATGGATCTTTAAATCAATTCGATGATAAAATTGTAAGGACAACAGTTCCTGAAGAAGTTAGTCCGACTGAAGAAGTAGTGATTTCTATATCTTACGAAGCAAATGCGAGTAGGGATATTTCGGTAGTGTTTCAACTTGATGATAATCCGTATACCGTATACAAGACTAGTAGAGTTAGGGTTTCTAGAGGAAAAGGAACCATTAATGTGCCAGTTTCTATACCAGCAGAAACTCCAATCGCTGAAGATCAATATCAATTTCAAGTTTATATAACACCTGTTGGAGGAAATTGGAATAATAGATTACATAACTTAAATCGAAATAATATTGATTGCGTTCCAAATAGTTCTGGTGAAACTTCTTATCCCCTAGAAATTGGAGCGAAAGGGAATTGTTCTGGTGAACTGATAGAAGTTTTGTTAGACGACAAGCCAGTAACACAATTTACACTTACCAATAACATTGAGATTTATAGATATGATAATTATAAAGCAGGACAGAATATAAAGATTGCTTTTGTCAACGATGATAACAGGAATTGTGATCTAAATGTGTATATCGACTGGATTAAAGTATGTGATATTTGGTACCAAACAGAAGATACTGCAACAAGAACAGGTTGTGGATCTTCCGAATGGTTGTATTGTAATGGTAATTTCGATTTTGGCGAATTCTTCTGTAACCAAGATCGTGTTAATGATTCCTCCATTGAAGAAACTATTTCTCTATATCCTAATCCGATAAAGGATTCATTTGTTGTAGAGTATTTGGGCAAAGAACCTTTTTCAATGAAAATAATAAACTTAGAAGGGAAAGTGGTTAAAGAATTGAATCCTCAACAGATTGGTACTTCAGTTAAAGAAATTAATATTAGTGATATTCCAAATGGTATTTACTTAGCGAAGCTTTTTTTCGAAGGAAATAAAAAACAGGAAACTATAAAAATAGTAAAGGAATAAAGAGTAACTCGGTAATATATTTGGTTGTAATTGAGTTTTTTATGCAGGTGTTTGTTATAAACACCTGCATTGTTGTTAAATAATACTATTTTCAAGAATTAAAACTTAAAACAGTAAAAAGAAGATAAAATCCAGTGAAGAAGTTTCATAAATGCATACAATATTTGGTTTTCTTATTTCCTGTAGTATTGATGTCACAGGTTGTGGAAAAACAGAAATTAAATATCTTAGATAGTTTGTTAACTATTTATAATGTGTGTAATGATATTGAAAAAGCAAAAGCTTCGTATCAATTAAGTTTACATTATAAAGATGTGGATATGGATACTTCATTGCAGTATGCTGATACTGCCAAGAAGTTAGCATTGGAATACAAAGATTATGGCCTGTATGCTCGTAGTTTAAAAAGATTAGGTGTGATATACATGTATTCTGAAGATAATGATTTAGCCTATAATTACTTTAATAGAGCAACACGGATTGCAAATGATGAGAAAGATTACTTTTTAATAGCAGATATTCAATCTGATCTGGGCTTGTTTTATCAGCGAAAAAGTGAATATAAAGAATCCTTAAATAATTTGATGGAAGCTTATTATTTCTTTAAGAATGAAAAGTCTTCAGTCGAGAAACACAAATCTTTAAATAGACTTGGAATTTTATATGCGAAATTAAATCAAAAAGAGCGATCTGTAGATGTTTTTTCGGAAGCACTAGATGTAGCGATTGATTTAGGAGAAAAGGATAGAGAAATTACGAGTTACATAAATTTAGCAGTAATTCAAACTCAAATAGAAAATTTTGAGAATGCTATTGTACTATATAAAAAGATACTTGAGAAAAATCCTGAGAATAATCTAACATATCAGAATCAAAAAAGAACTTGCTACAATAATCTAGCGTTTAATTATTATAAAATAAAAGAATATGACTCTAGCCTTGTGTACGCAAAAAAATCTTTGGCGATAAAACCAGATAAGTTGTTTGATAGTAGAGTAGGGCAAACCTATCGTACTCTGGGAAATGTCTATTTGGAAAAAGGAGATTACAAAAAAGCTGAGCCGTATTTATATAAAGCCCTTTCGATAGCTAAGAAATACGAAATAAAAACTGCGATTATAGATGTTTATAAAGATTTATGTAGGTATCATAAACAAATAGAAAATTACAAAGAAGCACTTAGTTATTATGAAAAATTTACTTCGATGGAGTCTAATCTATTGAATGAGAATTTTTCAGAGCAGATATCGCAAATTGAGTCTTCTAAAGTGATCGAGCAAAAAGATGTAGCATACGCTTCTTTGTCCAAAGAAAAAGCTGATGATAAAAAAGAATTCGAGTCTAACATAGAAAGAATTATTTGGGTAGTGAGTATTTTTCTGGTTGCAATTACTGGGATCATTATATTATATGTATACCGAAACAGAGTGTACATAGCCGAGAAGCAAAGACAAATTTCAACAATGAAATTATTTGCTTTGCGATCACAAATGAACCCTCATTTTATATTCAACACGATAAACGGAGTACAAAATTCGATACTAAAATCAGATAAATTTTATGCGTATAATCATTTAAGTAAATTTTCTCAATCTATAAGGTTAATTTTGGATAATTCTAATCACTCCTTTATTAGATTACAGAATGAATTGGATTTAATTAAAGTATATGTAGATTTAGAAAAAATAAGATTCAGAGATAAGTTGGATTTCGTAATAAAAGTCGATAGCTATATTGAAGAACAAAACCCATATATTCCTGCAATGATTTTGCAACCGATCATTGAAAATTCCATAATTCATGGAATTAGTAATAAACCAGATGGAGGTTTAGTTTCTTTGGAAATAATACCGTTTAAAAACAACCTTAAAATAATTATAGAGGATGATGGTATTGGTCGAAGAGAAGCACAAAAAATCAAAATGTCAAAACCAAAGGGGTTTTTGGGGATCACATCCATCAATACAAAACAACGTATAGAAATTTTAGAAAAATCAGGTTATAAAGAAGCGAAGTATTATTTTGAAGATCTTTATGATGAAAATCGACAAGTGAAAGGAACGAGAAGTATCCTAATTCTACCATTAAAAAATACATATGACAAAGGTAATTAATGCAATCATTGTTGATGATGAATTAAATGGAGTTGAAAACTTACATTCACTGATTGTAACTTTTTATCCTCAAATTCAAGTAGTAGGTACTGCTCAGACATTTGATGAAACTAATACACTGTTAGAGTCTCATACAGTAGATGTAGCTTTTTTAGATATTCAGATTGGAACCAGAAGTATTTTTGAGCTTTTGGAGAAGTTTGAGAAGATAGATTTTGAGATCATCTTTATGTCTGCACATAATCATGCCTTAGAAGCATTTAAGTTTATGGCATTGGATTATCTATTAAAGCCTATTGATATCGATGATTTTAAAAAAGCAATTAATCGACTTTTAGAAGGTTTAGAGAGAAGGTATTTTGCGAATAATGCAAAAGAATTAATCCAACAGCTAAAATTAGAAAAGGATAAGTTTAATAAAATATCAATACCAACTTTTAATGGTTATGAAATCGTTTCTATAGGTGCTATTTTATATTGTTTAGCGGATGGTAGTTATACCAAATTAACTCTTGAGGGGAATAAACAAATTATCGCTTCTCAGAACTTAAAGTATTATGAGTATTTGTTGGAGAATTTTGGTTTTTTAAGAATTCATAATTCTAGCTTGATTAATAAAGATCATATTACCAGAATTAGTAAATCTGATGGAGGATATGTAGTGATGGATGATGGCAAAAAATTGTCTATTTCTAAAACCAGAAAAATAGACTTTTTTAAGAGCTTTAAAATCAAATGAAGGATATAATTTTTTTTCAAAAGAGGATTACAATTTGCATTTACTTACTTTTGTCAAAATTTTAAAATACACAATACATGAACGCATATGTTTTTCCAGGTCAAGGGGCTCAGTTTTCAGGAATGGGGCTGGATTTATATGAAAATTCAGAAGTTGCAAAAGAACTTTTTCATAAAGCCAATGATATTTTAGGTTTTGAGATCACAAAAATCATGTTCGAAGGAACAGCAGAAGAGTTAAAAGAAACGAAAGTGACGCAACCTGCTATCTTTTTACATTCTGTAATTCTTAGTAAGGTGTTAGGTGATGCATTCAAGCCCGATATGGTTGCAGGACATTCTTTAGGAGAGTTTTCAGCATTGGTAGCTAGTGGAGCTTTGAATTTTGAAGATGCATTGCAATTGGTTTCTAAAAGAGCGTTAGCTATGCAAAAGGCTTGTGAATTAAAACCTTCTACTATGGCAGCAGTTTTGGGATTAGAAGATGAGGTTGTAGAAAAAGTATGTGAAGAAATTGAAGGAATTGTAGTCGCAGCAAATTATAACTGTCCAGGTCAATTAGTTATTTCTGGAGAAGTAGAAGCAATAGAAAAGGCTTGTGAAGTACTTAAAGAAAAAGGTGCTAGAAGAGCGTTGGTGTTACCTGTTGGTGGCGCATTTCACTCACCATTAATGGAACCGGCTAGAGAAGAATTGGCAGCAGCAATTGAAGCTACTAATTTTAGTACACCAACGTGTCCAATTTATCAAAATGTGACTACAACAGCAGTTACGGATCCAGAAGAGATTAAAAAGAATCTGATTGCACAATTAACAGCTCCAGTAAAGTGGACACAAAGTGTAAAGAATATGATGAAGGATGGTGCTACCTCATTTACAGAAGTAGGACCAGGAAAAGTATTGTCTGGGTTAGTGAAAAAAGTAGATCGATCTATGGAAACCATTTCTGCTACGATCTAAAAGAAAAGTTAGAACAAATTCTTAATAAAAACCTCAAAGAGTGACTTTGAGGTTTTTATTTGATAATAGAATGCTATAGAGAAATCGCTTTGAATTGTGTTTCTAAGTATACTTGTTTCCATACTCCATTTTCGTAGGAGCCAACCTTGAAGTTATAGGTGTTATCATCAACATATTCCCACATATCGGTTACCAAAGAATCTCCATACTGATATTGATATAGAATATTTTTTCCATCGACTACTACAGTTCCTTCAGTAAGTCCCCCAAAAACATCAAATTCCCAAAACTTTATAGTCTTGGAAGTCTTATCAAACTTTCTGACACCATGATTCCTCCATCCATATTCGGTTTGTTCTTGGTTTGTAAATCCTTTAGATCTGGCTATCACTAGAGTATTATGCAAATCATACTTAAAAATTGTTTCCTGTTTAAAAACGCTTCCGTTTCCCCATTTTCCTTCCGCTTTCCACTCCTTGTTTACAAGGTTTTTAAAGGCATCAAGATTAGGTTCTTGTGCTAAAACTAATTGGGGTAGAAAAATGCTACATATAGTAAATAGAATAATTTGATACTTCATAATTAAAAGAGATTTCTAGTACAATATAAATAATTGCTGGGATACTATCTATTAATATGTTTTTAGAGTTTAATCAGGTTATATGCTATTTTAAATTAAAGTAGAAATATGGGTATTAAAGGTTCATCGATTCATGAGAACCATTCGTCTATATTTATTTCGATAAACGGTAAAATGACGGTTAAACGGTGGAATTTTCCCATTCGAAGGTAATAATTGTTGTTCTGTCCAGAGTCGATGATAACATGGGTTTTAAGAATTTACTTTTACATCAACAAAAACCATAAAGCCCTAATAAGATGTCAAATTTCAAATCAATATTCACCTTTATTTTAATAGCCGTTAGCTTCTTAGGATTTGCACAAGACGCTTTTCATAATTTTGGAAATGCACAAATTCATGGTGCTGGAAAAGTGGGATTTCATATAGATGTTATCAACGATGGAGAGTTTAATGATAATAAGGGAAAGGTTGGTTTTTATAGTGAAAATAATTTAACGGTTTCTGGTGACAATAATCCTGTTTTTTACGATGTAGAAATCGATACAAAAGAAGGTTTGTTTTTGGATGTGGCGGTAGGGGTTACTAATTTTCAGGAATTTGTAAATGGTAGAGTCATAACAGATAGAGAGCAGAAAAATATCTCATTGGATTATATAGGAGATGCTCCGTATTTAGGTGAAAGCGATGAACGATATGTTGATGGATATGCTACCTTAAGTGGATTATTAGATTTTTCATTCCCAGTGGGCGATGATTTTAGATTAAGACCAATAAAAATAGAAAGTGGAGCTGCAACGAATACTTCGAGAGCTGCGTACTTTTTTGAAAATCCAAATACACCTAATTTTTTTACAGAGAGATTTGACACAGAGCAGTATGAAGAATTGTTATATGGAGTTAGTATTTTCGAATTTTGGGATTTAGATGGAGATCAAAGTACTAAGGTTACTTTAACATGGGATAGTAATAGTAATATTCCTACTCTTGTAGAAGATGTAGAAGACTTAAGAGTGGTAGGGTGGAGTAAATCACTTAAGAAATGGGTAAACTTAGGGAGTGCTAATGTGATTGGAGATTTGGATAATGGAGAAATTTCTTCGGACGTAATTATTCCAGATGATTATGAAGTATTAACTTTTGGTTCGTCTAACAGATTACTAGATGGAGATTTAGAAGTTTTTACTGCGGTGTCGCCTAATGGAGATGGATACAATGATACTTTTAGAATTCAGGGTTTATCTCAATTCCCAAATAATGAAGTGTCTATATATAATAGATGGGGAGTATTAGTTTTCCAAAAGAAAGCATATCACGAAAATCAAAACTTTGCTGGTATTTCTGAGGGTAGAGCAACGGTATCGAAAGAATCAAAATTACCAGAAGGAACGTATTACTATGTGTTAACTATCGAAGGAGCAAAAGATAGAGCGGGATACTTGTACATTAATAGATAAGCTAATATTTAATTCTACCTTTTATTGTTAAGTATTTCATCAATTTCTTTGAAAGAGTAATTCCCTAAGAGTGTACCATCTGGAGCAATTAAAAACTTGGAAGGTATTTCGGAAACACCGTATTTTCTGGCAATATCTGATAAGAGTACAAAACGATTTTGATTTACAATCTGATGCTTCCAAGTATATCCATATTTATTAGTAACCTTTTCCCAAGACTTTAGATTTTTCTCAAGCGCTACTGTAACTACAGTAAGATCCTTAGAATGTTTGTTATGTAGCGCCACTAGTTCTGGACTTTCTCTTAAGCACGGCGCACACCACGATCCCCAAAAATCCAATAGTACATATTTACCTTGAAGATTTGATAATTTAAAAGGTGTTCCATCTATTAGTTCAGCTTCAAAATCTGGAGCTATATTTCCATTAGAAGCAGCTGTTAATTTGGTGTATGTGTAAAATACCCCAAAAAGTAGGATTCCTCCTAAAAGAATATAGTTGAGTGTCTTTTTCATGAGCTTATCATTTTTTTGGAATCGGATAGCATGTACTATAAATCTTTTATTCAATTTATTTAATAGTGTATACTATCTTTTTTTAACTCTTAAAACAGCATTAGAAATTATAATAACTAATGCTGTTTTTTAGGTTAGTCTGAAGTATTTAGAATTCCTTAATTTAATTTTCTTTCTTTTAGGATTTCTTCAAGTTCTTTATTGTTTTTAGAATTTTTGATGATTCTATAAATCAAAAAAGCTAAAATAAACATTGGGATCAGCCCCAATGGTTTTTTAGCAAGACTCCATCCCACAATTCCAACTACAAAAATTCCTGCCATAAATCCAATCAATAGGGCATGGAATATTTTAGAATTCTTTAATTTCTTTTTTTCGATTAAAAGTTCTTCATCTGTTAATTTAGAAAGCTCAGTTTTGGTCATTGATAATTTTATGTTTGAATAATCGATATTTCAATTAGAAAATGTGTAAAGCAAAATTATTGCTTATATACTTTTCCGTTTTTCATCACAAAAACTACATTCTCCATTGTTTTGATATCATCTCTAGGATCTTCGTCTACCGCTACAATATCTGCAATAAAATCTGGAGCTATTTGTCCTAATTCTTTGCTCATATTTAATACTTTGGCATTAACAATGGTGGCACATTGAATAGCTGTGATTGCAGGCATACCAGCTTCAACCATATATCCAAATTCTTTTCCATTTTGTCCATGTTTAAAAACTCCTGCATCGGTACCAAATGCAATTTGCACTCCTCGTTTATAAGCTTTTTTAAAGGTATCCTGAATTTTAGGACCTATCTCTAATGCTTTTGGAACAATAATAGCAGGATAATACCCGTCTATTTCTGCTTTTTCGGTTACTTCTTTACCGGCAGTAATTGTAGGGACCAAATAAGCTTTCTTTTTTTTCATAAGATCCATAGTTTTAGTACTCATTAGAGTTCCGTGTTCTATGGTAGTTACTCCGCCATTCAAGGCACGTTGCATACCCTCATCTCCATGTGCGTGTGCCGCGACATGAAATCCATAATCCTTAGCGGTTTGACAAATAGCTTTTATTTCTTCTAGTTTAAATTGTGGATTAGAACCACTTTTTGCCACACTTAACACACCTCCTGTAGCAGTAATTTTAATAAGATCAGCTCCGTTTTTATAACGTTGTCTCACAGCTTTTTTTGCATCTTCTATACCATTTACAACTCCATCTTTAGGTCCTGGATCTCCCATAATAGTTTTTTTGCTTCCATTCGTGGGATCTCCATGACCACCTGTACTGGAGATAATTTTTCCAGCAGTAAAAATTCGTGGTCCTATAATTTTTTCCTGAGCAATTGCTTTTTTTAAGGAAATATTTACGCCGCTTCCTCCAAGATCTCTTACGGTGGTAAATCCTGCTAACAATGTAGCTTCTGCAAATCCTACCGAGTTGTAAGCAACATCTGCATCATTGTTCGTATAACGCTCTAGATAGGCTTTAGGATTCGATTCACTCTCCATGTGTACGTGCATGTCGATAAGTCCAGGCATTACTGTTTTGTCCTTTAGATCTATAACAATGTCATTGCCTTCTCCTTCTGTATATCCTGTTTCTATTTTACTGATTTTATTTCCAGAAACGACAATAGTTTTTTCGGTAAGTATTTTTCCAGTTTTGGTATCAATTAGTTTTCCACATTGGATATAAGTGTCTTGTGAAAATAGGGTAGTACTTATTATTGCTAAAAGCAAGGTGTAAATGAGTTTCATAAGCTAAATATGTATAAAAGTTGTTCGTGTATTTATAAGGCAATCAATTTAAAATAAATTAATTTAACCAATATCTAGATTATGATTTCTTTTAGAATTATTGCAGCTCTAAACAGTTATCTCCCATGGAATTCCATGTTGGGTAATGGAGTGTCTTCTTTTAGATAGGTGTTGAACCAGTGAATTACATCTTGGTCTCTTTCTTCTCTAAACTGGCTGATACCATGATCTGCTCCTTCATACACTTTTAATCTGTATGGGATTCTGTATTTTTCTAATTCTAGTGCTAATTGTAAGGAGTTTGTGGATTTTACTCTCCAATCAGCATTGCCATGTAATAATAGGATTGGAACTTTAGGAGAAAATTTATCTGCCCATAAAACTGCAGATCTTTTTTCTAGTTCCTCTTTTTTGTTTTGAAGGTAGTTAGGAATTAATTCTTCATACACTCCTTTTTCCATATTAGGACGATCAATAGTTCGTAAATCAGACTTTGCACCTCCTACTACTGCTGCTTTAATGACATCTGTTTTAGTTAAAGCAATATATGTCATCATTCCACCGCGACTCCAGCCATACATACCTATTCGATTGGTGTCGGCTTTTGGTAATTCTTCGACTACTTTGGTAAGATTTAAAATATCATTTACATCGTTACCACCAAATTCTTCCATGCCTTCGCTTTTACCAGATCCTCTATAGTTGCATCCGATCACAATATAACCTTCGTTTGCTAATTGGGAGAATATGTAAGCGGCAGGGAGTTTCATATCACCTCTAAATAACTGTAATGCTCCAAAGTCTCTATTGCCACCACGATTGTAGATAATCACAGGATACTTTCCTTCTTTTTTAGGAATCGCAGCGAAAGCCTGGATTTTTAATCCATCACTGAGATAAGTGATTTCATGCATATCTATATTTTTAAGAAAGTGAACCCCATCTTTGAATGTAGACTTGGTGTTGTCAGAATATAAATGAGGATAATCCTGCCAACTGATTTTTTGTTGCTCCATTATTATTGATTCCTGAGAAGAACAGGAGCCAAAATTGAAAGCAATTATAAGTAAGGCTAAAATGTATTTTATATTCAAATTGTATATCATGTTTTTCTTTAATGACAGATGAAAAGAAATAATATTACAACAAATCCTTACTACTGCAAAAAATAAAAATTGCCATGATTATATTTTTCAAAGTCTAAATCTATTTCAATAATTCTTCCAGATCATTTTCTATATAGTCTGGGATGGTATTAATATCGATGATTTCTTCAGAAAGATGTTGTTTTCTTTCTTGTAGTTGTACTATTTTTTCTTCGATAGTATTTTTGGTAATAAAGCGAGTGACCATTACATTATTTTTTTGTCCAATACGATGTGCTCGTGCTACTGCTTGTTTTTCGATAAAAGGGTTCCACCAAGGATCTAATAGTAACACGTAAGATGCTTTGGTGAGATTTAACCCAACACCTCCTGCTTTTAGAGAAATAAAGAATAGAGAGATCGAATCATTTTCCTGAAAATCGCAAACTATTTTTTCTCTATCCGAACTTTTGGTTTGACCGGTAAGGCTAACAAAAGAAATGTTTTGAGCCTTGCACCATTCTTTATAAATATCTAAATGAGAAACGAAAGAGCTAAAGATTAATACTTTTTTACGTGATTTTATCAAAGTATCCAGATAAGATATAACATCTTTAAACTTTCCAGAAGGATTTTCGGTTTGAGAATCCACAAGTTTTGGGTGATTAGCTAATTGTCTTAAATTGGTAAGTGTATTGAGTATATGTATTTTGTTTGTTCCCTCGGTATCTATTCCTAATAATAAATTTCTGGCTGCGGATTTTTGAGCTTCATACGCTTTCTCTTGAGCAGGTAACATTTCTGTATAAATAACTTGTTCTGATAGTTCTGGTAAATCTTTAGCAACCTGTTCTTTGGTTCTTCTTAAAATAAATGGTTCTATTAGTAATTTAAGTTCTTCAATTCGTTCTTGGTTTTGATGTTTTTCTATAGGTGTTTTAAAATGATCTTTAAAAAACGGAAAACTACCGAGCATACCAGGATTAATAAATTCCATTTGTGACCAAAGATCGGATAGAGAGTTTTCTATAGGTGTACCGCTTAACGAGATTTTATGTGTTGCTTGTATTTCATTTATAGCTTTAAAGATTTTAGACTCTTTGTTTTTTATTTGCTGACTTTCATCTGTAATGATATAATTAAACTGTGTTTTTTGGAGTATGTTAATATCCTTAGATAAAGTTGTATAGGTAGTTAAAATAACATCATAGGTTTCTAAATACGGGGCTACCTTTTTTCGATCACTGCCAGTGTATTTTGTAATGGTTAAATGAGGTGCGAACTTTAATATTTCCTGAGCCCAATTAAAAACAAGTGATGAGGGCAAAACGATTAAAGCTTTTAGATATGTTTTTATTTCCAAAGGATCACTAAATAAATCTAAACGAACGGTTTGTACAGCATTCGGTTCTGGAGTTAAAAGTTCTTTAGTGAATACTAAGGTTGCTATTGTTTGCAAGGTTTTTCCAAGTCCCATATCATCAGCAAGACAAGCACCTAATTGGTTTTGTTGGTGTTTTATCAACCATTTTATGCCTTCTTCTTGGTACGGTCGTAAGGTAGCTTTTAGTTTGGATGATGGTTGATACGTTTCGTCCGGAATTGTATCGATTTCTAATTCTGTAGGAGGAATAATCTCTGTTAATAAGGTGTAATTACCCTTGTTTACGAGAATAGTTTCATCTTTTATGGTACTAAAATTCGCTATCTTTTTATATCTAGTCATCCATTCTAAAGGAATGATAAATACAGAAGAATTACTTTCTAATGGGAAAAAGCGATTATTAGCTTTGATGTAAGGAATAAATCTTGAAAAAGGAATCTCTTGATTCCCAATCTGAACTATTCCTTTGATATCGAACCAGTCATTTTTTTTTTATGTTGCAATTCTAATTGATGCGAATCTAGAGTAACTTTTTTGTCGTCGAAATCAGGAAGAGTAATATCGAATCCTTCTAACTCTAACTCCTTATGATTTTTTTGTATCCAATTAAAAATAGCTAAAGGATCATCAGAATTGTCTGTTTCTAATAAGAGATTAGAATTTAGGGTTAATCCTTTTGCCGTCAATCGCGCAATAACTTCTTTTTCTGCTTCTGCATCTCTTTTGGTCTGAGTAATCTGAATTTCTTCATTTGCTCCAAAATGCACATCAGAAGAGGTTTTTTTATTACTATGATACTCAAAAGCTGCTTCTCCATAATCGAAAACAACTTTCGCAACAAAATTTTCAGTAATAAAATCCTGGATCACTTCTATTTTGTAGGATGCTATGTTTTTGTGTATCAGTATCTCAAAACCATTTGCAATTACATCTACATTTTTAATTACAGGAAGAATAACTTTATCCAAATACGTTTTAATGTGTTTTTTTGCAATGGTTATTTTTTCTTTACTAAAAAACGGTTTTAATTTATTAGCATTTAAGTTATTGATGTGATAAACCGTTTTGTCAATAGAAATCCAAGAAGGTTCATTTAACAATATTTGAATGCTATGATTTTGCGGAACTATGACACGTTCTTCTTCCTTAAGCGTAAATGCGTAATCGATACCATCTTCTGTTTTCGTGAATTCTAGAATAGGATGTAATGTATTAGCTCCTATCGATAGTCGATGTACTTCAAATGGATCTTTTCTTTGCGCATTATGAATGATTGGATACTCATTTTCAATAACTAAAGCATAGAAAGAGGTAAGCTTATCATGTATGTGGTTAATAACCACATCTTTAATCTTAGGTTCTTTTAGGATATCCGCCAATCCAAAAGTTTTTCTTTTTTTAGCGGGTCTAAATTTTTGTTCTAAAACTGCAACTTTTAAACTGGAGCAGATTTCCAGTAACTGTTCATGAGCCGTTTCTAAATAAGGAATACCAAAGCTGTCTAGAATTGCAGGAGTTGCTTGTTTTTCTACGTACCCAAGACCATTTGGTTTTATAGGTACGATATATGCTTCTGGTAATGGGGGAATTCCTGGTAGATTGGCATGATCAACCAGATTATAACAGATACAAAGTGAATCCATTTTGGGTGGTTTATATGGTTGTATTTAGTTGTTTAAACTAAAGGTGTTGTTATCGTTGGTAGCATAGAATGAAATTTACGCTCCATTCTATCCTACAAGTTAAGTTTATTTTGAGACAAAATCAATTACTGTTTTAGTAATGAAGTCAATTTGTTCGTCATCCAATTCTGTATGCATTGGTAACGAAATTACTTCTTGTACTAACTGATTCGTTACTGGGAAATCATCTTCATTATAGCGATCGTCTAGATAAGCCTTTTGTTTATGTAATGGTATTGGATAATATACACCACAAGGAATTCCAGCTTCATTTAAATGGTTTACTAAAGCATCACGATCTGCATGAAGTACACGAAGGGTATATTGATGAAATACGTGGCAATTACAGGTATCACAAATAGTATCAACTCCAGTTCCACAGCTATTTCCTTTTACTTTTGGGGTTACGATGTTTTCGATACCTTCAAAAGCTTTACTATATTTTCTAGCAGCTGCTCTTCTTGCATTATTATAAGAGTCTAGATTAGGTAGTTTAGCTCTTAGTACAGTAGCTTGTATAGAATCCAAACGAGAGTTTACTCCAACTACATCATGATGATATCGCTTGTACATACCATGATTTACAATACCTCTTATGGTATGAGCTAATTCATCATCATTTGTAAAGATAGCGCCTCCATCTCCGTAACATCCTAAATTTTTAGAAGGGAAAAAAGAAGTAGAAGAAACATGTCCAATAGTTCCTGTTTTGGCAACGTTTCCATCAGCAAACTTATAACTAGAACCTATCCCTTGGGCATTATCTTCTATCACATAAAGATTATGTTCATTGGCAATAGCCATAATTTCATCCATATTAGCAGCTTGCCCAAATAAATGAACGGGTACAATTGCTTTTGTATTCGGTGTTATTGCCTTACGAATAGCTTCTGGATTTATATTAAAAGAATCTTCTTCTACATCAACTAAAACAGGTGTAAGCTGCAATAAAGCAATTACTTCTACTGTTGCTGCGAAAGTAAAATCAGCAGTGATTACTTCATCTCCAGGTTTTAAACCTAGTCCCATCATTGCTATTTGCAATGCATCCGTACCATTAGCACAAGGAATTACGTGTTTTACAGCTAAATATTCTTCTAATTCCTTCTGAAAACTATGGACTTCGGGACCATTTATAAAGGCTGCAGATGAGATTACTTCCTGAATCGATGCATCTACACGTTCTTTTATTTGTTCGTATTGACCCTTTAGGTCAACCATTTGGATCTTCTTCATGAGATGTGTTTTGTAACTGGACGAAAGTACAAAATAATGAAGCCACTGCCAATGTGATCATACATTTTGATCCGTTTTTTATTAACGAATAAGCTCAAAATTGAATCCCACTGGCAATAGTCTTTGTATGAATGGCTTACATTTTTACTCCTTTACAAATTTTACTACTTTTTCCTTGTTGACTTGTAATAGATAAATACCTCTGGATAGTGATTGAAGATTATTAGAGATATCATATTTCGAATTTTGATTGGTAGGAATTACAAAATCCTTAATTCTTTTTCCACTTATATCATAAATTGCTAATGTAATTTGATCACTATTGTTGGTATATCCTGTTAGTGTTAAAATAGCGTTGTCTTTAACTGAGTTTGGAGTAATAGTTAAAGATTTTTCTGTTGTTATTGGGGTGTTTGTTTCTTCAGTATTCATGGATTTATAGATATCCCCAACCACAAATCCAGAAATAATACTTCTTTTAAAATTACCTTCGCTTTCAGAATTTAAAAATAAACTGTAAACCCCATCATCTAGTCCTTTGGTATTAAAGTAAAAGCTTCCATTCTTTTTATTAAAGCTAATTAATTGTGGATCATTTTCTTGTGCGGCACCATTTATTTCTGAAGTTTTTATAATCATACCGCGAACTTCGGTATTTCTAAGTAGTTGTTTGTCTTTTTGCTCTGCGATAATGTCAACTTTTAATATCGGAAATACATCTTTAGGTTGATGTTCTAACTTCATGGTAATACCATTATTTTGTTTTATGAATGCGGCAAAGCGAGAATCACTTTTTAATTGTTGTTTGTTATTAGTTACAGTGATGATGGTCTTGTGCTCTTCCTGTTGTTGAGGTTTTAATAGTTCAGTCTTTTTTTGGTTTTCTAAAGTACTGGTAAATTGAGCCTCAGCGTTTTCGTGAATGATCTCTGCCACTGCAAATGTTGAATTTTTATCAAGTGTAATTTGGTCATATTCATTTTCGGAATGGATCATATAGTAATTACTGGTTGTAATATAATTATTCGAGATAGTTGAGCTACGTGTATTGGAACTTCTTTGGGATCTATTTTGCAAATAGGATTTTACATAAGGCCAACTAAACTGTCCAAAGCTAACATCTAAATGATCAAAAAATGCACGATAATCATTTTTACGGAATACATACTCTCCACCAGGCCTTAGGGTACTTGAATAAGGTGCTACGCCATCATTAGCTCCTTGTACAGGTAATAAAACACCTCCAGTTAAAGTAAAAGCTGCTCTAGCCAATAGATTAGATCCAGTGAAATATCCAGAAGCACCTAAGATGACAAATTTATCTGGTTCATTATTTTCATTATTGTCTAAATATGGTCTAACCACATCTCTACAATAATAGGTGGTAGAGGTCCTTGCTCCCTCATTAAGTCCTGTTAATCGCCAAGCCCAGTTTAGCCATGGCATTTGAGAAATATCTGCTAAATATGTTCCCCAATAGGGCGTCCCTAAAGCAAAAACCTGAGATACTTGATTTTTCTTACCATATGCTATCATAGCTGCTTCTGCAGCTTTTCCTCCATTACTATGAGCAATGATAGTTACATCAGAAACATTGTACTTTGTAGTAACGATATCTATGGATTCTGCAAGTAATTCTCCATTAACCCATATACCACCTCCTCTTGTTGTAGCTACAAAAACGGCTTGATAACCTTCTTTATAGGTTTCTTTATAAAAAGAATTATCAAATAAAAATTGATTTTGATTCAGATCAATATAGCCATGATTAAATAGGAGAACTTTTCCATTATAATTTGGTGGAGTAGCACCATAATGAATAGTGGATTTAAAAAGAGGTCCTATAAAAAAAGGATTTAGTTGATCTGGTTTTGGTAATTGTACTTCGGTAAAGCTTTGAGCAAATAACAAGGTACTGGTCAATAAGGTAATGAGCGTAATTTTTAATTTCATGGAGTTTGAGTTTGTGTGAATATTAATGTTAAATTAATAAAATTAGATTAATAATATTAACAAAAAATTAATTAAATTATTAAAAAATTAAATTAAATGTATTTTGTAATGATTTATGAAGAATTTCTATTACACTTTTTTGAAAATAGGATTTGACTATTTTTTTATAGGAAAGAGCTGTATTTTAGCAGCAGATAAAAACCTAGACTCTTGAATTTTTTATACAATGTTTTCATAGCTGTATTTAACAGTTTGCTTCCGATTATTGGATTGTTAAGCCCCAAACTCAAATTATTTGTTCAAGGCAGAAAAACAGTTTTTGAGGTTTTAGAAAAACGTATAGAATCTGAAGATCAAATTATTTGGTTTCATTGCGCTTCTTTAGGAGAATATGAACAAGGAGTACCTGTTATGGAAGAATTAAAAAAGAAGCACTCAAACTATAAACTTTTGATTACTTTTTTCTCTCCTTCTGGATATGAAATTAAAAAGAATAGTACGTTGGCAGATATTATCACGTATCTGCCGATAGATACTAAAAGAAATGCGAAACGGTTCGTTCAATTGGTAAATCCGAAACTTGCTGTTTTTGTGAAGTATGAGTTTTGGCCAAATTATCTGAACGCATTAAAAGTTAATGATACTCCTATTAGTATTATTTCTGCAGCGTTTAGAGAAGATCAGTCATTTTTTAAATGGTATGGAGGTTTTATGAGAAATGCCTTGCAAAAAGTAGAGCACTTTTTTGTGCAAGATACAACATCTAAAAATTTACTTGAAACAGTTGGGTTTACTAATGTTACCATAAGCGGAGATACACGTTTTGATAGAGTTTCTCATCAGATTGAAATGGATAATAAGGTAGATTTTATCTCCAATTTTATTGATAATAGAATTTGTATCGTTATTGGAAGTTCTTGGCCGGAAGATGAGGAAGTGTTTGTTGATTTTATAAATCAAGCTCCCAAAGATGTTTGTTTTATTGTTGCTCCGCACGAAATCAAGGATAGCGGTGTACAGAAATTGAGACAAAAGCTTACATCAAAGACTGTTCTTTTTTCCGAAAAAGAGGGGAAGAGCCTGAAAGAATATTCGATATTTATAATGAATACTATTGGGTATTTATCACGTGTGTATAGTTATGGTGATATCGCTTATGTAGGTGGAGCCATGGGTACTTCAGGATTACATAACATCTTGGAACCTGCTACATTTGGAATCCCCATTATTATAGGACAAAATTTTGATAAGTTTAGAGAAGCAAAACAACTTCAGAAATTAGCTGGATTGTTCTCAGTTACTAACACTACGGAATTTACCAGAATTATGAATAAGCTGATCGAGAATAAAAAATTCAGACAGCAAACAGGAATGATCGCAGGTCATTTTATTAATAGTAATACAGGTGCTACTCATACCATAATGGAATACTTAAGTATGAAACTAGAACAGGCTTAAACAGTTACGGCTTGTCGTAAGTATCTTCTAAACGGAAGCATTTCTAGATACACTTCGATTACTTTTTCTGTAAAACCTGGTTGTAGTACTTCATCTTGTTCCAGTTCATAGGCTACCGCAAATGTTTTCTTCTGCAATAGATTGATATATTCATGATCCATCGCATAACCTTTGGGTGCTTTGGTAAGGTTATTACCGTCATCATATAAATCACCAAACGTGTTTTTAAAGCTTTTTTTATTGATAATTTTAATCAATTCTTCTCCATTGTAATCAATCGCTTCTCTAATACTATTTAAAACTTTAGTATCGGGACGCCAAAATCCTCCTGCCAGGACACATTGTGAAAGACCAATCTCTATATAAAAATCTCCTTGTTTAGAAAGCTGATCCAATCCAGCGCCAAAATGATCTTTATAAACAGGCTTGTTAGGATGAAAAAGAAGATTATTATTAATACGGTTAATACCTTTTTTACCAGAAGTCGGAAAATAATCAGGATCAATTTTTATAAGTTCTATTTCTACATCATCTAGCCAATTGATGAAAAAATTTCGTACTTCTTGATACCATTTTCGATTAGCATCCATCCATTCTTTGTGATTATTTTGTTGTAATTCTGAAAGAAAATGAAATAAATCGTTGAAATTCATTATGTTAAAAAAATTAAGAATTTTTGTGAAAACATTACCAAGGTAATAGAAATAGTGGGATTAGAATACCGTTATACCCATATAATAACAACTAAAATTTTTTTATTATGAAAAAAGTAATGTTAGCCTTAGCGTTTTTATTTACTTTAAATGTAATGTTTGTTTCTTGTAGAGATACAAATAAAGAAACAGAAACTACAACTGAAGAAACCAGCGAAGTACAAAAAGAGGTAGAAACTTCTATAGAAGAAGCTAAAAAAGACGCTGCCGAAGTTGAAAAAGAAATAGAGCAAGCAGTAAAAGAAGCTGGAGAAGAAGTAGAAAAGTCTTTAGAAAAAGCAGTTAAAGAAGACGATTCAAATACAGAAAATGAGGGTGGTGAACAAACATCTTAAAACCTGTTAGAATAAAAGAGACTTACTGAAGTAAGCTAAAAAAGAAAGACCTTTCTAATCGAAAGGTCTTTTTTATATTTTTAGAATAAACCGTTTAATTCTGCATCAATACGGTTAATAATATTTCCGAGATCTTCAGGGTTATCTACAAAGTTTAGATGGTCAACATCTACAATAAGTAAATTTCCTTTGTCATAACCATGTGCCCAAGCCTCATAACGCTCATTAAGACGACTCAAATAGTCAATGCTGATAGTGTTTTCGTATTCGCGTCCTCGTTTATGAATTTGAGCCACTAGGTTTGGTATGCTACTTCTTAGATAAATCAATAAGTCTGGACCTTCAACAACACTTTCCATAAGGTCAAATAGTGATCTGTAATTTTCAAAATCGCGATTAGTCATTAATCCCATGGCATGAAGGTTAGGTGCAAAGATATATGCATCTTCATAGATCGTTCTGTCTTGTATGATATCTTTTCCGCTTTCTCGTATTTCAAGAATTTGTCTAAAACGACTATTTAAGAAATAGATCTGTAGGTTAAAAGACCAACGCTCCATTTTGTTGTAAAAATCTTCTAAATAAGGATTTTCTAAAACATCTTCGAATTGAGGTTCCCATCGATAATGTTTGGCCAATAATTTAGTTAGTGTTGTCTTTCCGGCACCAATATTTCCTGCAATGGCTACATGCATAGTTGATTAATTTTTTCGGGGTGTTAGGTCAAAACTGTAAATAGTACTTTGTTGGTAAATATAAAGGATTTCATTAGTAACATGAAACTGTTTTATATGAATTTCCGGAAGATTTATTTTTTCGATTTCTTCCGTCTTCGTTCGATAATAATATAAACCATCTTCTTTTTGAAGAATTAAATCGTTATTAATAATCTTTATATTTTGATATCCTTCTTTTTGTATCTGGCGTAATAAGCTTCCATAAATATTATACTGAGTTAAGGTTTGATCCGTAAGAACCCAGCAGTAATTAAAGGTGCTTTGTAACGATTTTGGAAGTTCATTTAAAGGTTGTGTCATAACCAATGTTTTTTCAGAAACAGTATTGAAAATATCCAGTTGTTGTGTGTTATTGTCAAAAATCCAAACACTGTTATCATTGGCTGGAGTCATTAAAGAAACATTTTTAAACTCTGCTATAGTATTAAAATTTACACGATCGATTTCTGATAGATACTTGTCTACGGTAACTAATGTATTCGAGGTTTCATAGAATAATACAATTTTTAAAGGATTTAAAATAGATACTTGGGTAAGTTCACCCAAAATAAAATCACCAAATTGCCATTCTTGATTGTTCCATTTTTTATAAAAAATATTTTCTTTTTGATAATAAATAGCACCAAAAGAATCTACACCTAAAAATATATCCGCATTTAAAGAAATAGAATCATTAAGGGTGACATTTCTTTGTGCGAAACTGATTTGTATAGATGCAACTAGAATAAAAAACAGAAGAATTTTTTTCATGAATCAGCAAAGTACAAAATAAGACCAGTTTTAACAAACTAACTTATACCCAAAACCTCGTACATTAATAATCTGAATAGCATCATCTTGTTTTAATTTCTTTCTAAGCTTAGTGATAAATACGTCCATGCTTCTACCATTAAAGAAATCATCATCTCCCCATAATTTCTTTAAAATCATAGAACGATCCAATACCTGATTTTTGTTTTTGATCAAATGAAAAAGTAAATGTGCTTCTCTATGGGTTAACTGATGAGATTCATCCTCGAAAGTAAGTGTTTGTTTCGGGAAATCAAAAGTGTACTTGCCTACAGTTAGCGCTTCCGAATTTTGTTGTGTTCTGGTTCTGTGCAACAGATTATTAATGCGAACAATTAACTCTTCCATGCTAAAAGGTTTTTTAAGATAATCATTACCACCAATTGTAAAACCTTCTACCACATCTTGTGTTTGTGATTTTGCAGTAAGAAAAATGATGGGAATCGTATCATCCTCCAATCTGATTTCTTTTGCCAAAGTAAATCCATCTTTTTTGGGCATCATCACATCTAACACCAATAATTTAGGGGAAATAGAAGAATATAAAGCGTAGGCTTCTTCACCATTTTTAGCGAGATGTACTTTAAAGTTTCTTGTTTCCAAACTTTCCTTTATAATCTGACCCAAAGAAGGTTCATCTTCTGCAAGTACGATTTCAACAATATTATCCATTGGGTAGTGTTATTTTAAAATTAGTATGACCTTGATCTAGTAGTAAAGCAATGGTTCCTTCGTGTTTTTCGATAATGGTTTTCGTATAAAATAAACCAATGCCAAATCCTTTTACATCATGGGTATTCCCTTTAGGAACTCGATAAAATTTTTCAAAGATTCTATCTTTCTGAGATTTCGTTAGAGAAGTACCATTATCTTTTATCTCTAAAATAATATTAGGATTGGTGTTTTGTAAAGAAACTTCAATATGATCACCACCATATTTAATAGCATTGTCAATAATATTATTAATAGCATTTTCAAAATGAAATGGATCTACCTTTTTCCAAATATTGTTATGTGAACTCTCAAAATTTATTTCCTTTTCACTCGTATTAGCTTGATATCGACTAATAATAGTTTGCGTTAAATCCACTAAGTTGATTTCTTCAAGGTTTAGTTCCAACTCCTCACTATTAAGAGTAGCAGTTTCTAATATTTTTTCTACCATAGTGTTCAGTTTTCCTAACTGATCAGAAGACATTTCTACATATTTTTTTGTTTTTTGTGGATCATTTTCTGTATTAAAATTTTGAATCCCCTCTAGTGCCGCGCTAATAGTAGCGATTGGCGTTTTAAATTCATGAGTAATATTACTAATCAAATCATTTTTTAGTTCTGCCAATTGCTTTTGATGATTAATAATTCTGAGTAGATATAATAAGCATCCAATAACAGCCGCTACCAGAAGAAAAGATAATACGATACCAATCAGGTTTTTCTTTAGGATAGGAAGTGTCGTATTTGTAAAAGACATTTCTAAAGAACTTCCTCTGGGTAAGTAAGAAGATTTCGTTTTGGTAGTTAGATCTGACCTACTTATGATGTCAGGATTGAACATATATGAAGCTCCTCTTTTATCCTGAAATGTAATGCCGTAAGAGATGCCTAGTTTTTTGCGCTGTAATTGATCTGCAATTATAGTATCTAAAGTTTTTAAGTTTAACGAATCTTCACTAATCGAGATAATGATTTTTGAGGTTAATTGTTCGAAAGCTTTTTGTCTGGATGTAAATATCTTAGGTAGATTTAGCGTATCTGTATATTCTAAAATCTCTAAAGTATCTGGACAAGGACTGTTTTTACAAGGGTTGATACTATTCAAACGATCCATGCTATCTACAGAAATACCTCTGTAAATTTTAATGTCGCTATGATCTAATCCTTCAGAAAAAGTATAACTCTTAAAGTCAACAGTGCCCGAATCTATTTCTTTAAGCAAACTTCTAAAACTATTTTGTTTGAGGAAAGAATTGATATTAGAGGAATCTGAAGAAAACCCAATAGTATTTTTCTCTGCTAAGTCTGTGTAATATTGATCTACAGCATGATCCAAACTTATTTGTACTTCATTGATTAATTGTTGTTTACCAGCAATATAGTTTTTAAAATTCCAGTAAACCTGGATACTTAATGTAACCAGAATTACAAAGACAATAAAGTATAAGATATTTTTATAACGATTCTTTTGCATACCCCAAAAATAGGATTCTTAAATGATATAAAATGAATCGGTTAACACTCGTTAACACTGGTTAACGGTTTTGTTTGCATTAGGTTTTCATCTTTGTGATGTACAAATCATATAAAACTAAAATGTAAATGAAAAAACCAATCGTACTCTTTATTGCAATATTGACGTCAGTAATGATTCAAGCGCAATCCAATTATTATAGAAATGCCAATGGAGATGTATTTAATGAAGCTGAATTAAAAGAAGCAGAACAAAAAATAGCTGATAAAATTCATAAAATCAGTGAAAAAGCAATTGTAGAAATTGAAATTAAAGATACTAGTTTCAAGAAAGATTCCATTATCCATGATTTTGGTTTTCATGTGAATCTTAATGGTTCGACAACAACGAAAAGTAAGTTACATTCATTAAAGAATAAAAAACTACCATACGCTTCTTTAGTAGGATTATCCGGAGATCGATTGTATACCAATGAATTAGAAGGGAAGCCTACCTTATTAAATTTTTGGTTTACGAAATGCAAACCATGTATTGATGAGATGCCAGAACTAAACCAATTAAAAAAGGAGTACGGAGATCGCATCAATTTTATAGCGGTTACTTATGAACCTAAAGAAAAAGTTGAAGCATTTTTACAAAAGCACAACTTTGATTTTATTCAGGTGGTTGACGCTCAGGAATATATTGATACTTTAGAAATACAAGCTTTTCCTAAGAATGTACTCCTAGATAAAAACGGAGCTATTAGTCATATCGCAAATGGAATTCCCTATATCAGAGATGAAAATGGAGGGATGAAAATGGGAGAACCAACAGAATTAAAAAATAAATTAGAAACCCTTTTAAAATAAATAGACATGATAAGACTTATCATTATTGTTACCTTATCCGTAATCGGAAGTGTTACTGCTCAAGATTTTCAAGGCATTGCTACCTACAGTACCGATAGGAAATTAGAAATACAATTAGACAGTACGCAAATAAACTCTGAAATGCAGAAGCAAATTCATGAAATGATGCGTAAACAGTTTCAGAAGGAGTATACTTTGCGATTTAATAAATCTGCTTCGGTTTATAAAGAAGAAGAAAGTTTAGGAGCACCACAGCCAGCTTCAGGAATGCAAATAATGGTTGCAGGGTCAGGAGCTTCAGATATCTTATATAAGAATACAAAAGATGAAAAGTTTGTTGCGCAGAGAGATATGCTCGGTAAGATGTTTTTGGTAAAAGATACCTTAACTCATTATAACTGGAAACTTTCAAATGAAACTAAAAAGATAGGAAATTATAATTGCTATAAGGCTACAATGACCAGAACTCAGGAAATTATAAGAGAGGTAAGAGTAAATAATGATGAAGAAAAGTCCGAACCAGAAACAAAAGAGGTTGAAGTAGTAGTTTGGTATACTCCAGAGATTCCAGTGAATAACGGTCCTTCTAATTATTGGGGATTACCAGGATTGATTATGGAAGTTAATGATGGTGATCTGCGAATTTTATGTAATAAAATAGTACTTAATCCCAATAAAAAGATAGAAATTGAAGCACCAACTAAAGGTAAGGAAGTTACTGAAACCAGATTTGAAGAAATCATGCGTAAAAAAATGAAAGAAATGCAAGACAGATTGCCAAGGCGAGAGGACGGTAATAGTATAGAAATTAGAATAGGAGGATAATCATATAACATCAATCAAAACAATCAAAAATGAACAGGATTTCTTTTCTAATAGTTTTATTATACACGTTTTGTGCTCAAGCTCAGGTAACAACCATACCGTTTGAAGAAGACGGACTCGTTTTTATCAAGGTAAAAGTAAATGAGCACGAAGAATATTTGGATTTTGTGTTTGACACAGGAGCGTCCATTGGAGTTTTGGACAGTACTGTAGCAAAATCCCTGAACATAAAGTCCAACTATTCTCAGAGCGCACAAGGAGCCAATGGTTCACAAACCTATCATATTGCGACTAATCAAAGCTTAAAGGTAGGGGATGTGGCATTTTCAAATTCAAATCTGGTTCTGGTAGATTTACAAAAGCTTTCTCAGCGATCAGGCAGGAAAATTCAAGGAATTATAGGTTACGATGTTCTAAAACGGTATCAAACGCGTTTCGATTTCCAGGCAAAAACAATTATATTATATAAGCAAGAGGATCAAATTTCTGAATTGGATACGTTTACCAAAATCCCAATGAAATTTGATGGTACTCCGATACCACAAATGGAGCTTACTTTTACGCTAAGAGATGGAAGTACGAAAACTGGGAACTTCTTATTCGATAGTGGTGCTAATATGAGCTTATTGTTTAATACACCGTATGCATTACAGCATGATCTTAAAAATCGAACAGGTAAAACAATAAAAGGTAAAGCCAGAGGACTAAATAAGTCTACTACTTATACCAAAGGAACCATTGAAAAATTGTTTTTAGAAGACTTTGAGTTCACTGATATTCCGATTGATATTTCAGAAGGAAAGGAAGGTGTTTCTGCTTCCTCTAGTTATACTGGGATTTTAGGAGCCAAAATCATCAACCGATTCGATATGATCTTAGATTATAAAAATCAACTATTCTATCTAAAACCCAATTCAAAATATAATACACCTTTTGAGTTCCCTACCAGTGGAATTGGCGTCGAAAAAGTGTCGGATAAAATCCTAGTGAGTTATGTGGCAAAGGAAAGTGAGGCATATCAAAAAGGTATTAGAGAAGGTGATGAATTAATCAACATTGATGGATATGACGGTAAAGAATTAAATGAATGGAAAAAGCATTTAAAACAAAATCAGAAAGAAACAACCATCCAAGTAAAAGATGCAAAAGGCAAAATGTATCAGGTAGTGATTTTACTAAAGCGAATGATCTAAAAGTGAGTAGTTGTTTTTTAGGATTTAATTAACTTTTATGGATTAAACCGTGTAGAGATATCATAGTCTTATCATTTTAAAACTGCCTATTATGAAGACAATAAGTACACTGGTTGCCGTCTTAGTAACCTCATTAACAATCGCACAAGACTTTCAGGGAAAAGCGTATTATTTTAGTAAAACAGGGATGGATATGAATTTTGGCGGACGCCAACTTTCGGAAGATCAGAAAAAAGCAATCGCCGAAAGAATGAAATCTGCTTTCGAAAAAACATTCATACTCACCTTCGATAAAAGTGCTGCTACTTACAAAGAAGAAGCACAATTAGAGACCACAGGTGGAGGTGGAAGATGGGGAGCTATGCTATCAGGTTTTACTTCTAATAATTATTACAAGGATGTAAAAAAAGGAGAGTATTATGATCAAAGAGAATTTTATGGTAAAAACTTCTTGATCAAAGATTCCTTGCAAACCTACCAATGGACCATGGTAAATGAAACCAAAAAAATTGGGAATTATACTTGTTTTAAAGCTGTTACAACTAAGAAGGTTAGTGAAGTTATGGATTGGAGAGCGATGAGACGAAAGGCTAGAGAACTTAGAGATCAAAGAGAAAAGGGATCTGGTGATCAGGCAAATGCAGGTGATGCTCCAGAACGACCAGAAATACCTGATGAGATCGAAGTAGTAGCTTGGTATACTCCCGAAATCCCTATCAGTCAAGGTCCAGGATCGTACTGGGGATTACCGGGTTTAATTTTAGAAATTCAGGAAGGTAGAACCACATTATTATGTAATAAAATAGTGCTAAATGCAGAGGAAAGAGAAGAAATAAAAGCACCAACAAAAGGGAAAGAAGTTTCGCAAGCCGAGTTTGATGAAATCACGAAAAAGAAAGTCGAAGAAATGATCGAACAATTTAGTACACAACGACGCGGAAGAGGAGGATTTGGCGGAGGAAGAAGAAACTAAATTCTTTAAAAATTAATCAAAAAACATGAAACAAAAGATACTATTTACCATCTTTTTGGTAGGGATGACTATGTCCGCTCAAAAGGTACAAATCACAGGATTTGTAAAGGATTCTGTGGGAAACCCATTAGAAATGGCTAATGTAATTGCCTACAAAAAATCAGACAATGCCATGACAGCTTATGGTATTACCAATAGTAAAGGAAAATATAGTTTGTCCGTGCCAATCAATCAAACCTATCTATTAAAAGTTAGTTTTATAGGGCTTTCTGCAAAAGACAGAACAATTACGATTACTACAGAAGATGAGCAGATAGATTTTCAGATGACTTCCGACGAAAACAGTTTGGATGAGGTAGAAATTGTATATGAAATTCCGGTAGTAGTTAAGGGCGATACGCTGGTGTATAATACGGATTCATTTACCAATGGAAACGAAAAAAAATTAGGAGATGTATTGGATAAGCTTCCTGGAATAGAAGTCAATGATGACGGAGAAATTGAAGTAGAGGGTAAGACAGTGTCTAAAGTAATGGTAGAAGGCAAAGATTTTTTTGATGGTGATTCTAAGCTAGCTACTAAAAACATACCAGCAGATGCATTGGATAAAGTAGAAGTATTGCGTAATTATGAAGATGTAGGGCAATTACGTGGATTGAGAAATAACCAAGATCAGGTAGCAATTAACATAAAGCTTAAAGAAGGGAAGAAGAACTTCTGGTTTGGGGATATAACTGCTGGAGCAGGAGTAGGCGACACAGAACGTTATCTGATTAAACCAAAGCTGTTTTATTACAGTCCGAATTACAGTATTAATATACTCACAGATTTTAATGATATCGGAGAAGTTCCCTTTACACGAAGAGATTACTTTAATTTCACAGGTGGATTTAGAAATTTAGGAAGAGGAGGAACATCCTTTAATATTACCAGTGACGATCTAGCTTTTGCTGTTTTACAAAATGATCGGGCAAATGAAATTAATACTAAGTTTGGAGCTGCTAATTTTAGCATGTCCGCCAGTAAAAAATTAGATATCAGTGGATACGGAATTGTGAGTAACACCAAAACGGATCTGATTACTAACACACGAAGAACCTATATCGACGATACACCAGATCCTACAGATAATACGATCGAAGAAACATCCGATGTGGCACAACAAAGAAGTACACTAGGATTATTAAAGCTTAGTGCTAGTTATAAGCCTAACGAAAATTTTAGATTGGATTATGATATATTCGGAAAATTATCAGATCAGCAAGAAGATGATACCTTTATTTCAGAAAGGGATAATATTTCTGAAGATATCAATGAGCGTTTAGAAAATACTCCTTTTTCAGTACAACAGAACCTAAATGCATATTATACGTTGGATGCTAAAAATATTTTTTCTTTTGAAGCGCAACATTTATTCCAAGAAGAAGATCCTTTTTATAATGCTATACGATCTGAAATACCTTTTAGAGGAGTTTTTACGACAATCAACGATCCTTTAGATCCAACCTCAGATACTTTTGATCCGCTAGAAGAATCAGACCGATACAATATCAATCAGCAAAAAACTGTACAAACCAATAAGCTAGATGCTAAACTGGATTATTATTATGTACTAAATAAAAAGAGTAATCTAAATTTTACCTTAGGATCTACGCTAAGTACTCAGAATTTTGATTCCTCTATTTTTCAAATCTTAGATAATGGTGATCAGAATACTTTCGATACCGAAGAGTTTTCGAATGATGTTACGTATAACTTTAGAGATATTTTCGCAAGTGCTCATTATAAGTTTATTACTGGTATTTTTACCTTCAATCCAGGAGTGAGTCTTCATAATTATAATCTTAGAGATGAGCAATTAGGTACCACCATTGATCAAAATGAATGGCTGGTGTTACCCGACTTTTTCGCATTGGTGCAGTTTAAGAAAAGTGAAAGCCTTCGTTTTAATTATTCTATTACAGCTAACTATACGGATATTAATAATCTGGCAGAAGGATATGTGTTTAATAATTATAATTCCTTATCACAAGGAAACAGAAATTTAGAGAATGCTTTGTATGATAACTATTCGCTAAACTACTTTAGTTTCAATATGTTTAATTACACCAATATTTTTGCCAGATTGAGTTATAGCAATAGAAGAAATCCTATAAAAAATACAAGTGTAATTACTGGAATTAATAGAGTAAACACACCTATCAATTCTAACCTTGCCGATCAGATTCTAACAGCCAATGGTAATTTTACCAGAACTTTTGGTAAGATCAAAGGGAATCTGAGTGCAGTACTAAGTTGGTCTAGTTTTAATAATATTGTCAATGCGTTGCCTAGTGAGAGTATTAGTCTTACCCAAACCTATCAAACAGAATGGTCTACTAACTTTAGAAAAGGGCCTAACTTTGATTTAGGATATAGTATTACTGTGAATGATTATGATAACAACGGAGCCGAAAGTACTTTCTATACGAGCCGACCATTTGCTCGATTAGATTGGACGTTTGCCAAAGGGTTTTTACTAAAATCATCCTACAGTTATTACAATTATAGCGATACACAAACTACCTTAAATGAATATAGCTTTTGGGATGCAGAATTGTTCTATCAAAAACCCGATAGCAAATGGGAGTATAAGTTTTGGGTAACAAATATTCTTAATACCGAAAGTATCAACCGTGATAGTTTCAACGAACTGTTTAACAGTACTTCTAGTTACGTTGTGCAACCTAGATATTGGTTGCTTAGCGTAAAATATAATTTGTAATCAAATTACTTTAATCATTGTATATGTTGTGCTATGGGTTATCAATTTCCCATAGTACTTCGTATATGTATATCATCATTAATATCATCATCAAAAAACACAAAATCATGAATTTACAAGCATGCACATTACTTCTGTTTTTAGGAGTTTCAATAGTTGGTTTTGCTCAACAAACAGCCACTATGACGATTGAACCAGGATTTGAAAATAAGGATCTACAAGGACTGGTTAGCTTTGAAAATCTCTTTTTGGATAAACTTATTTTTGAAGGGAAAGCTATTAAAGGTAAATCGTATAGTATCGAAATTATTGAGTATATCAATGGTAAAGAAAGTTCCAGAGAAGTTCTTTTTGACGGAAGAGAATCTGATATTTTCAATATAAGATCAGAGAAAGAGACAATCAGCTTTTATGCGAAGCTAGATCAAGGAAAACTAAAAGTACAAATGCATGGGAATAGATTTAGAAGTAAAAAAATGTATTATGATCTCAAGGGTAATGCAGACATCTATACGCTGAAGGATTTTTTAGGAAGTAAAGAAACCACAACTATAGACTTAGAAAAGAAACATCCTGTATTGGCTATAATCACTCCAACAGTTCATAAAGATGGTTCTAGTTCCTATTGCGAAGTAGTGCAGTGTGATATTGCTACAGACGAATTGGGGAAACGTTTTAAAATCCCTCATTATTTTATCATGAGTATACAGTTTAGGTAGCATATTGATCTCCTCACACATTTAAAAGATAAAGGTCAGTTGGGTTGAGTATTTTTTGACATGTAAAGGAAGAAAATGTATTGAGATTTTTTGAATCAAAAGAAATTTACGTTTCTTTAAAAAGTGTTTACATAAACATATCTAAGATCACTAAAATCATCATCTCATAAACCATCAACAACATGAAAAAAACTCACCGCGTGTATCCAAATATATT
This sequence comes from uncultured Aquimarina sp., assembly GCF_947492965.1. Taxonomy (GTDB): domain Bacteria; phylum Bacteroidota; class Bacteroidia; order Flavobacteriales; family Flavobacteriaceae; genus Aquimarina. Next base: position 726,044 of record NZ_CANLOZ010000001.1, read on the forward strand.
TTGGGTAGCTATTTTGTTTAGTATCTCATTTTTTTTCTCGTGCACTACTAATAATAACAATATTGATAGTGCTACCGCAGAGATTCAGGTTTCCTTTACTTCAGAACAGTATGAAGAGGCATTGGACGGAAGGTTAATTGTTTTGATTTCTGAACAGATAGAAAAAGAACCTCGATTTCAGCTAAGAGATGATTCTAAGACCTGTCAAGCTTTCGGGATGGATGTGAATAATTGGAAAGCAGGTGAACCAATGTCTTTTGATACCAAAGCCTTTGGATATCCAATTCGTAGCTTTACAGAATTACCGTCTGGAGAGTTTTATGTGCAAGTGTTATTTCATAAATACGAAACTTTTAACAGGGCAGATGGTCATACAGTTAAATTACCAATGGATAGGGGAGAAGGACAGCAATGGAACAAAGCGCCAGGGAATCTTTACTCCACCCCTCAGAAAATTACGATTACCGATGGGCAGTTTCCTGCTATCAATATACAGTTGGATCAAAAAATACCTCCAATCAAAGCACCAGAGGATACGAAGTATGTGAAACATATAAAAATTAAGAGCAAATTATTAAGTGAATTTTGGGGTAGAGATATGTATTTGGGAGCACATGTATTGTTACCTGAAGGATGGGAAACACATCCTGATGTAAAATATCCATTGGCGATTATGCACGGGCATTTTCCGAATGATTTTGGAGGATTTCGAATGACTCCTCCCGATGCTGATTTAAAACCAGAATATAGCGAGCGTTTTGATGTCGAAGGCTATAATGTGATGGTGCAGCAAGAAGCCTATGATTTTTATAAAACCTGGACAGGTCCTGATTTTCCTAGAGTTATTGCTATTAAAATACAACATCCTACACCGTATTATGACGATTCGTATGCGGTGAATAGCGAAGCACAAGGACCTTATGGAGATGCGATTACCTACGAATTGATCCCACATATCGAAAAACAGTTTAGAGGAATCGGAGAAGGTTGGTCTCGATTTGTATATGGAGGAAGTACAGGAGGATGGGAATCGCTGGCGGTACAGGTAAAATATCCTAAAGAATATGGAATGTGTTTTGCTGCTTGTCCGGATCCTATCGATTTTAGAGCGTATTGTTTGGTAAATATCTATGAAGACAAAAATGCATATTATAAAGAAGGTGCTTTCAGAAAAACATTAGTGCCTGGTCATCGAGATTATTTGGGTAATGTTGATGCGAGTTTAAGAGATATGAATTATCGCGAACTGGTATTAGGAACCAAAGGTAGATCAGGACAGCAATGGGATATTTGGGAAGCTACCTATTCGCCAATAGATGAGGAAGGCTATCCGAAAAGAATCTGGGATCGTCTCACTGGTGAAATCGATGCTGAAGTCGCTGCATTTTGGAAAGAGAACTTTGATCTGGCGTATATTTTGAAACGAGATTGGGCAAAACACGGTAAAGATTGGGAGAATAAAATTCATTTGTACTGCGGTGATATGGATAATTATTATCTCAATAATGCGGTATATCTAGCCGAGGAAATCTTATCAGAAACAACCGCTCCTTATTATAATGGGGTTGTAGATTATGGAGATAGAGCCGAACATTGCTGGAATGGCGATCACGAAAATGGTAATCATATCAGTAGATTACGATACCATCGCATGTTTATTAAAAAATATGTCGAGAAAGTTGCCAAAGTGGCTCCCAAAGATGCTGATCTAAAAAGTTGGAGGTATTAACTTCTATAAGAATGGTGACGTCAGATCGAGTGTTTTCTGAAATGTAATGGAAGAAAATGTATCGAGATCTTTTCAAAGCTCGGAATTTAACTTTTTCTTGAATAGCGTCTCGATACAATTTTTGCTTCACTATCGTTACTCAAAAACCACTCGACGTGACGAGGTATGTTGATTGATTATTTCCCCAGATCGAATATTCTTAGAATTCAAATCCGTCAATTCGAGTATCCACCAAAAGTTGATGTATCGAGAATAGGATTTGAGTTGAGGTAAATTGAGGCTTTTTGAGTCTTAAAACTTCTTCTTTGCCAAGTTAGGAAGTTGCTCATAATCGCCATTAATTAAGGCTGTTTTTTTAGCTCTTGACCATTTTTTAATTTGTTTTTCGCCGTCAATAGCTAATTGTATGTCTGTAAACTCACAGCTATATACTAACTCTAAAGGTCTTCTATCATGGGTAAAACAACCTTTGTAATAACCAGAATGATGATGAAACAATCTTTGATCCAGATTTGATGTTACTCCTGTATAATATGAGTCATCATTACATTTAAGTATGTATACGTAAGATAGTTTCATGCTATAAATATATACTTTTCGCTTTTTATAACGTCTCGATAGTCCTCCTGAATCTATCAAAGTATAATTTTTGCTCCACTATTGCTACTCAAAAACCATTCAGCGTGATGTATGGTATACTTTTATATTTTTATATGCACTTCACGGAAAACGGGGTAGAGGAGATTATGATAAAGATATAATTTAGCAACTAAAAATGAACAACCAAATTACAGATCAGATAAAAGCAGACCTTTTAGAGTCTTTTGAGTTTTATGCGAACTCAAAGTATACTGGTTATGATCCGGTACGACCAGTGGCAAAAATTATTTTTTCGGCTCAAGGAGAAATTACATCACCGCCAGACTTAGAGTTTATGGGGTATGGTGGTGGTTCCGAAGGGGAAGCCTTTGATGCCTGTGGAGGATTTAATTTAGAACCATTTTTTCCATTGGATACAGATGGAGAATATTTCGAAGATGATGATGAAGAATTTATTAGTGAATGTTTGCAAAAAGCAGGTGAAGCAGTGTTGGAAAGTTTACAATCTGTAGCAACAAGCGAGACATTTTTTAATATTCCTAAAGAAGGTCCTATTGTATTTGTACTGAATATAGTAGATCAAAAAAGCAAGGTGATTTGCAGAATCCATCCAGACGGACAAGTCGAATTACCTCCAAAAAAGAACTAAGTTCTTAAGATTGAGTAATACATCTTGCTATATGAATTAATGCAACGTTTCAAAGCAGTGCTTTGAAATCTTTTCACTAATTTTAAATCAATAAGATAGGATGGGAGTGGCCTATCAAAAAGAAATTTGAAAATTAAACCAGCAGCGAGGGCTTGGGGATGAAAAACTGTTTGAGCAGTAGTGAGTTTTTTTCATCCGTTGATGTGGGTGGTGTAGTATTTTCTTAGGTTCTTTTTTGTAAGCCTAAACTTTTTTGTTTCTTTTTTTGGCAATGAAAAAAAGAAAAGAAACTATATCAAAGCGTATCGGCGAAAACTTTAGTTAGTAACTTTTTATTTCTAAGCTTCTCAATACATCAGAGGGTAAGATCCTTTAAATAGTTAAGTAAGTTACAATTAACTCGGTATTAACGTATTGTTTTGGATCGTCCGTATACATTTGGACGTATAACATTAAATGTGTTTTTTAGATGATTTCAAAAGCAACTTCCATATTTCGATTGATACTTTTCTTATTGGTTACAAGCGCTATGCATAGTCAAGAGGCTACAAAAGCTCATAAAGATTCCTTGGATGCGGTAGTGAAAAAATACTATGAATTAAACGTTAAAATTTTTCAGGCCAATTCGATTCCAAAAGATATTGATAATGTATTCGAGCTTTTTACCGAGGATTTCACCTATGTACACCCAAAATATGGTGGTACGTATACACGCCAAAAACTCTATGACGGATACCTTAAGAATCAAAAAAGCGGAAGATATTTAGGGACCATAGAAGACATAGAAATCTTAAATAAAATTATTGGACTTAATGCCGTAGTTACCCAAAAGAGATTTGTTGAAAATAAAGATGGTGTCATTAAAAGGGGAAAGCCAGAAATGACGCTTTTTGAATTTAAGAACGGAAAAATTTCTCGAATCTTTGAATATTGGTGATTTAAAAATATGTGATAACAAATGGTATTGTTAGATCTAGTAATGGCTATACTGCTTCCAATAAAGAAGATACTACATAGTATCCTTTCCACCTAAGGTTATACTTGTTTATTCGTTGTGTATCATGATTTTAAAAATTTAAGGGTAACATATTAGTGAAAATTGACACTTATATATGTTAATTAAGTAATCAATTCAACTAATATGACCGAACTAACTACTACTGAAAAACAGGAGGAAACAACTCCTTTAGAAATTTGGGATAATTCTAAAAGAGCAAAAAACCTATTGATTGTCTTTTGGATACTTACAGGATTGACAATCGTTGGAATTATTTCTGGGTATATGGAATTGAATTTATTGCAAAGAGCGCAAATTGGTCAATATATTGATCCAAGCGAAGCTACATCTAATGATTTAAGACAAGGAATTCTTGGGATTATACAGACTGGAATTTATATCACTTCAATAGTATTGTTTTTAAACTGGTTTAGAAGGGCTTATGGTAATTTACATAGATTAGGAATTACATACCTCAAACATAAAGAATCTATGGCTGTATGGACTTGGTTTATTCCGATTATCTCATTTTTTCGCCCTGTACAGATCATGAGTGAAATTTGGACTGAAACTCAGGAGAAAATAAAAAAATTCGATGCGTCTTATATCAAAAAAAATGGAGGATTGATTATAGGTCTATGGTGGACATTATTTATCCTATCGAATTTTATTGGTAGATATGTTCTTAAAACTGCTTTTAAGCAAGATACAATAGAACAATTGATTGAAGGAACACAGGCAATACTATTATCTGATGCGATGCAAATACCCGAAGCGTTATTAGTAATATTAATTGTAGTTAAGCTTTCTAAAATGGAAGCAAAATTAGCGAAAGAAGTTAAAAGCTCAGGAGGAAATATCGTGTTCAAATAATTATTACAAGTTACTATTCCTTTTTGTCAAAAGTATGTTAGGAAGTTTGATTGAAGAAAATAAAAAAGCACCGGAAAAGACCGTTATTTATTTTTCAAGATCACGCAGTCTATTTATAATTATCTTTTGTGTTTTGCTTATTTGTTTCGGCATCTATGTTTTTTTTAAAATCAATTACTTTCTTGCACTAGCACTTTTTATAGGAGCAGCCATAGGAATTCATAGAAATTTAAAATTATATAAAGACCAAAGACCTCAACTTATTATTTCTGACAAAGGGATTACTAATAATAAAGGGAAATTTAGAAGCTGGTCAGGTATTAAAAATGAGGAGATAGTTCCTAAAGCTAATTATCATCATGATAGAAGCGGTAACTATCTAACATATTATTATCATAATAGGATCGAAAAAATGTCAATTGACGAATTGGATATTGGTATAGGGAAACTAAATTATTTGCTGAGGATTTATAGAAAAAGAAGTCAGAAAAGCTAAACGCATTCTTCATTAATGAAGCCAGGTGCTTTTGATACTTATAATTAAATAATAAGAATCCCTAATGAGAAGCAGAGGAAACAGAATTACCATTGGCAATATCCTGTTCTGCGAAATCTTGAATTAATTAGTCATAATGTGTGATTGTGCCATTACTTTTTCTAATAGTGGTTTTTAGAAAAGTATCCCAAGTTAAAATAATGGCAAATAATAATAGTATGAGTGCTTTAGTTAATTTGAAATATTTTAATTCTTTATAATCTTGTTTACTTAAGGTATAAATCGCATTCTTCCTACTATTGCAGCTTACTTTTTTGTTATAAATGATATCTATAGAATCTCCTTCTTTTTTAGTGGTACCAATTAATAGTAAATAAGGCAGTTGTACCACATTTTCTGTCAAACAATCTTGATAAGTATTATTGTATTTTACATTTGCAAGTATTCGATTAGATTGACCTTTTATTCCATGTATTTTGTTGATCATGCCAATTTCGGCAGACGTGATAGTGTGATTAAGAGAATCCTTCTTTTCGTCATCTATCAAAATTGATCTTGCAGAGAATTTTGAATAAGGTTGAAAAGCATAAAACAAATCGTTGCCAGCAAAATAAAGTAATAATATTATACTACCTGCTAATATTACCTTCTTCATATTAGGATAATTTTTATTTGGTTTTTCATACCTAATAAGTTTGTTGTATTTTATTTATTTGAAATGATTTAATTAAAAGATAAATTAAGAAGAAGGTAATAAATCATTGCTTTTTTCAACCTTTAATGAGAAGTAGAAGAAACAGAATTACCATTGGCAATATCCTGTTCTGCAAATTGCGAAACCCAAACAATTGTATATTCGTCTAATGGAGTCACTACCAACGGCAACAATAATGCTATTCCGTTATATGCCATACCATTAGTATATCCCTTGTTTTTTGTTCCCCAGATAGCTTCAGCGCGAGCTGCTCGAGCATTATTTCTATGTGCTGTAGTTACTCGATTTCCTTTATTTTGTGTTTTATTTCTAATAATAATTTCCCCACTACCTTTTCTTCTCATGTTTTGTACTGCTTCTGCACCAGACTTAGTTTTACCCATTTCTTTAGCAATGGCTTCTATAGCAGCTTGTTTTTCTGCTTTGGTTCCTTCTACATTCATCATCCTTTCGATATAGGCATCATTTTGGTTGATTCTAAAAAGTTCTACGGACCTATCAAAAGTTTTGGAGGAGGCACCTCTAAATCCATTCGGATTATAATCGTCATCTGCGGAGTCGTAGCCAAAATCATTTACTTTTGGGGCCTTTACTCTAGGAGCTTCCAGTTCTGATATATTCAAATTTTCAAGATCGTATTCTGGGATTTCTATACTGCCTGGCTCAAATTCGAACCAGTCTTTTGCTTCAGTATTTTCTCTATTGGCAATCATCCGATCATAGGCGGTATTTCCATTATCGCTTTTATACAAATTACGAATACCTTTTTTCTCTCCATAGGATAAGGGAGCATAAATGAGATAAGCTCCTAGCATTCCAATACCAACTTCTTTTCCTCCGGCTAAAAATCCACTTCCAACAGAAGACATTAAAGAACCACCTGCACCTCTTAATGCTCCATAAGCTGCTCCTCCAGCGTACCCAGTTGCTGCTCCAAACATAAATGAAATCACACCTGTCAATGCTATCTCTCCTCGATTTGCCCAAGCTACACGTTTAGCAGCAGCATTAGCTGCGGATGGGCTGATAAAAGGCTGTAGCATACCACCTGCATTGCAAGTCATAAAAGAAGTTTGAGTAACAGCTGATACTTGATTAAATTTTACCGTAGGATGAGGATTTTGCCAAGCATTTAATTGAGGGTTACATTTTTTGCTATTTGATTTGACAGCAGCATAGGTATAAACAGCTGCGGCGATTGCACAAGCTCCAATTATGGCTGCTCCAACTCCAAAGGTTGCGACAGAAAATACAGCTATTGCCAAACCTGCTGCAAACCCTCCCCAAAACCCTGCAGAGGTAACAGGTCCTTGCCATTTTTGCTGACAACCAAAATCATTCATTAGCATTAAGTCATCCTTAGTAAGAAGAGCAACATCCTTTTTGGAATGTAGGACACTAATATCACGTTTGTCCGGATCAGCCAATAACTGACCTTTTGTTGGGCTCATTTGCATGGTACATACTACAAATGTTTTTTCTGGTAAATAACTGCTCATAATAACTAAGTGTAAATTTCGGTTTTAAGTCTTTCATTACCGATTATTTTTTCCTTCTTAGAGAAATCCGAATCTTTTAATTCTTCTGTTATATGGTTATATAATTTTAAAAATTCAACATACTCTGGATTATTATCATTCCCCATCATAATGCTTCTAATAATAATATTTCCTTTATTAAAGGATCGAATTCTTAATATTATTGCCTTATTTGTTTTATTTTGTTTTTTATTGACAAACTTTATTTGTTTTACATCGGAAAGGTTAGTTTCGAAAATAGTTTTGAATTTTTTCTTCAAGGATATAGTAGCTTCTGCTTTATCGAAACTAATAATTATCTTGGATAAAAAAACTTTTTCAAATAAATACAATGCAATAAAGGTTAACGGTATGGATACTAAAGCCAGCCTTTTTAAATCAAGAAAAAGCATTGAATCAGAGTCTTCTTGCCAAATTATTTTTGTAATTATCTGTCCTGGAATTATGATCAAGAATAATATCCAAATAATAAAAATAAGTGCAGGCTGCCAATTATAAGTATATACAAATGCTTTAAATTCAAATTCTTTTTGTTTCATCTGTTTATATTTTATTGTTTTAGAGGTCATATGGAATCGCCAATAATCATATTGGTGGGTATCAACAATTGTTATGGCTTATTTCATAATTACAACTTTCTTAAACTGTACTTACAAGTACTTTGAATATTGTGCTCTACATCTTCTATAATAGTTAACTCTGCATCGTTAATAATTCTGGTAGTTTTATCGATAGTATAACGGGTTCTAAATGTAAGTGCATATGTTGTAAAACTATATTTTATCAAAGGCTTATGCAAAGTATCGTATTGCGTTTCTATTTCTTGTAATAAACTATCATCTAAAATACTATCCGCCACTTTTCTAATTGTAATAGATTTTTCGTTTTCTTCTATTACATCATATCTTATTTCCATAGGGACTTTTACCTGTGGAAATAATTGAGAGGTATACATATATTCTTCTCCTGGTATCTTATCCAGATCCTTTGCAGTAAGATGTTTGTCAAATAGTACTAGATATAATAAATCTCGCTGATAGTCCTGCTCCATCATGCTATTGGATGGGGAAAATTGTTGTTCTCCCTCTTTTAAAATATTCTGATACTGAACAGGATTATCTTTTTTAAGACTTTTAATAAATTCAATATCTTTTAGTTCATTCTTTTTAAGAGCTAACCAATTTTCAAATATTTCTTCTCTGTTAAGTATTTTGCTTAATCGACCATCCTTATCTAAGCTGAATTGTATATTATTTCTAATCTCTTCAGTTTTAGAAACAAACTCATATACCTTTCCCATTACTGGCGGCATGAACTCATAGTGTAGATCATTTAGAAGTACAGATGCTTGTTTGTTCTGGAGTTCTAATTGGATTTTGTATTGTTTCTTTAATTCTGAGTGACTTCTAACTTCATCTTCTATTTTAGTAGCGTTCGTCTGAACAGTTCTATAGAGCAGATTTTCTCCTGATATCGTAACTTTTTTTACTGGGCGAATCGTTGTTTGTTCATCCTCATTATCTAGTAAAAAACTTCTTCTTTTTTTGGGTGTTGACATTGCAATAAGTAGTATAAATTAGTTGATATCCACTTTGCTACCAGTTACTTTGGCATTTTTGTTAAGAAGTACCTGACTTCCGCTAGATCGGTTATCCAGACTTTCTTCACCATTGATCAGAATGTTTTTTCCTTTTAATATAATATTACCATCTTTATTAAGAATCAAAGAACTATCTCCAATAACAATTTGAAATTGTGTTTTTCCTTCAAAAACAATGTTACCGTCTTTATCCATTACAAACAAGGTAGACTTATCTGCCACATTTACCTCATTCCGCTCTTGGGCGTTAATAAGTGCAATTCCGTTTCCATCTAATTTAATTCCGGAAGTACCCTTATCTGTAATTGTTGTGGATCCCTCATTATCATCAAATACCAATTGATTTCCACTTCTTGTTTTTAGAGCTTTGATATCGTTTTTTTCAGTTTTCCAATCAGAAGCATTTTTAGATCCGTTGTATAAAGCTCCAAGTACATAAGGCTTTTCTGCATTTCCTCCTTCAAAACCAACCAAAACTTCTTCTTCAATTTCAGGAGTAAAATGGAATCCTTTTTCTCCTCCAGAATGAGGAGTCATCATCCGTAGCCACGGAGTAATGTCTCCTGTCGGTTTTTGCCAAGGAAACTGTACTTTAATTCTACTTAAACCCTCTGGATCATGATTTTCCATTACTGTAGCAATTTGGATTTCACTTTTTGGAAATCTACTAATATCCATCTTTGGATATGCTTTAAAATTTGCATCTACAGCTTCAAATGTATTTGTGTAAGAACCTCCTTCGATATTGGTATGGGTGATTTTAATAATTCGATAGCTTCCGTATCCTTTAATAGTAACTATTTCACCTAAGTTTACTCCTGGATTATCAGAGGAACCTTTGGCAATCACCTGTCTCATCGCTCTAGATTTAGTAAAGTTCTCCACTTGTTTGTCTAATCTAGATTTTAGACTGGTATCTGTATATAGGTTATTATACACCTGCGTTTGCTTATTAAATAGTTCTTTGGATTTTTTATCGGTAAAACCGTGATATCCATCACTTGGAATAGAAACGTCTTTACTGCTTTTTTGATGTATTTCATCAGTGAGATAGTCGTTGGTGAAATAGTCAAATGAATTAGGAACCGAACTAAGTTCTACTGTAAATTTCTGTAAGTCCACTCCGTATTTTAACTCTGTTTCGGCAGTGCTAGGGCTACCAAATACTAGTTTCTGTCCATCATAATAGAACCATTCATTATAATAAGCGGCTAATCTACTCGCAAAACTAAATGCACTTTGATCATGTTGTACAGAATAATGAATGTTGTCTGCTAGGGTAGGTTTGAAATCTGTTTCTAATTTTCCCTTATCATAACCCTTAAAGGTTTTTTCTAAAATTTCTGACAGAGTCATATCGTTAAAAGAGGCATGATGTCCTCCATCATCTGATAAAATGGAAGTGCTCTTGGCTTCTAAAGTGACTAAATCTCCAGAAGATTGCTGAAAACCTTTGGTAGCTTTTACTTTGGTCACTACGCCTTTAAATTCTAATTCTTTATATCCTCCAAAATCTGAAATAGAGCTAATTTTTACCGTGATAGTTCCTCCAAGGTATTCCTTACTATCTCCAATTAACTCTTCGGATAGTTTTTCTACCACATCTGTTCTACAAACCAATGCTAAACTATGATGCGCATCTATTTCTTGATCTATTTTTAGACTTACGTATGAAGTAATAGGTACCCCTGAAATAAAAATTTGAGTAATAGTTTGTAAAGCCATATGGAATGATTTGAGGTTTTATATTAGTGTAATTTTGTTGGTATTTGTTACTGTAAAATTTGATCTTTTTGCTAACGCTAAAAATATAATTCTTATTGGAGGGTTTTTCCCCTTTGTTCAGGGTTTTCGATGATGCGCAGTTAAATCGGATAAATTGTATAATACATTTTTAAATTAACAATAATAGGTTAATATCAATTTGATTAAGAAAAACAAGTTTGATGTAGTCAATATTTTCGTCAAAATGATTTTTTAGAAACTTTGATCTTTAAGAGTTATAATAAAATTATAATTGGACCAATTCTGTTTTAACAATATGTTAATCTCCTTACAAATTAGAAAATGTTTTGGTTTTCTAGTATCTTAGTATAAAAAGTAAGGAATGCTTAGAAATATCATAGTATTATTTCTGGTAGTAATATGTAGCTCTTGTAATCGGGGAAAACAACAAGAAGAACCTACAAATGAATTAAAGGGATGGCAAGTCGTGTATGTCAATGACGATCAAGGAAATCCTCTATCTGGAAATATTAATGACCTAAAAAAAGCCGTTCGACAAGGATGTGTTGTTCGTGTGGGTTGGGGAATAAAAAATGAGTACAAAAAAGATCGTTTGCGTAGAACTTTTGAAGTAGAACATACTGCAGAAGCACAATTTTTAACGATTTCTGAAGGCCATGTATTTGCGCAACTGGACCGAATTATGGGTCAAGCACCTTCTCGAGAGCGTCCTAAAATAAATCTTGTAAAGACTCATTATTGGCATTCTGTACTTGGAACCACAGGAGAAATGACTCAGGTATACCAAGATCATCATGATATAGATAAAAGTGATGAATTTATAGAAGATGTAAAAATGACTTGGTATGTAAATGCAAATGATTGCGACTATAAAGGTAATCCTAATCAACCTTTACATTAAAATCAGAATGCTATGGAAATGATTGTTAGTAAATTCCATCTGATAATTGAAGAAAAAATAAAATATAAGCAGATGAAACAATCTATCATTTTTACGCTTTGTGCTTTCATGTTGTTTTCGTGTAATCAAGCAACAAAAGATACGTCTAATACCACGAAAAATACAGAAGAAGAACGTATGGAAATCACTTCAAAACAAGGTTTAATTATTAAGAAAAGCACTCAAAGTTTCGATAAAACCTATTCAAAATTAGTAGATATCATAGAAAATAATCCTAACCTTAAGATTATCGCACAATTAGATCATCAGGTAAATGCTGCGTCAGTGGGCTTAACTCTAAATCCAACAAAAATTATCATGTTTGGCAATCCAAAACTAGGCACGCCTCTGATGCAGAGTGCGCAATCTACTGGACTAGATCTTCCGCAGAAAATATTAGTATCGCAAGATGATCATGGTATTGTACAGATATCCTATAACGACCCTCAATACCTACGACAACGTCATGGAATAGAACATAAAGACGAGGTACTTACTAAAATAAGTGGAGCACTGGATAAAATAACATCTGCAGCAGCAGGATTATAATTTAATTCTGAAGTTTTACTTTAATAGGCCCTCCACTGGAAACGTAGCTTCCTCCAACTTCATCTAGATTGACATTTAGCTCTTCGCTTGTACTTATTTTATTAATATCTACTCGCAATTGATCATAAGTGCTTACTCCTTTGATGTTTACATCAATTTCATCGGATGTATCTAGCTTTACAGTAATGGTTCCGTCATCATTAAGAGGTACTAGTCCATAATTTAATGGTGTGGAAGATTCGCTAGCATATGCTTTCGGGATAATATTGATGTCTTTGATTATAATTATAGATAAGGCAATGGCGATAATGGTAAGAACTACTTTGGTATAAGTATCAGTTTTCATAATTGATATATTTTGTAAGAAAATCATCAAAAACCACACCGAGACGTGGTTTTTGATGATTTATAATACGGTTAGATTAGTAATATACTATTCTCGTAGTAATTTTTTGTCTAAAGATTCGGTTTGTTCTTTAAAATACCATCCTTCTTGTCCATTTGATAGTTTTTGTAAATCAATTTCTAATAATGGATTTACATGATAATTAATGTTTTTTAGTGAATAATGTAAAGAGGTATTTTCATCATTAATAGATGGTTTTATCAATGGAAGATTGAATTTATCCAATCGCATTTCTATGATAATATCTTTATAGTTATTTTCGATAGCAATACGTTTTCGTTTTGGATATAAATTACCATCAATGTCGTTGGGCATTTGTACCTTGTCTGATAGTGATAAACCAAGTCGATCGATTTCTATGGAGTCTATTTTTAGGAAATCTGCGTTTTGTGAAGTGGCATTGGTTCTCAAGATATTTTGCTGTTTTATATATTCTAAAAGTGATACTTGGAAATAGTACTGATACCTCTTTTTGTTTCCTGAAATTTTAATAATATGCTCAACAGCCTTTCCTTTTTTTATAGTATCATCTGCACAACGAAACATAAGTTTTTTATTGAGCTGTATATCACTAAGAATAGAAATAGTAACCGGTTCCAAGGGCATATAATTTATTTGATCAACTCCTTTACGTATAAGATTTTTTAAAATATTTGATCCTCGCCAAGGTGATTTTTTAAAAATCGAAGAAACAAACAATCCAGCGGATACAATAGGCATTGCTAGAGTACCTAATAATGATGTTGCTACGAACGGTATTTTTAATAAAATAAATTTCAAATATTTATTACTTAATAGTGCTCCTTTTAATCGTGTAACAGAAGGATTGAAAAGGTTTTGTTCTAATGCCGCTGCATAAGTACCCTTATTATTAAAAAAGTCAATTTCTTCGATTTGATCGGTGAGTTTTTTTTCAAAATTCAGGAAGTTATCGCTTGCAATAAAAGGTCTGTTGGGCCTAAAGCCGCCTAAACTTTCTTTTAAAGATATTAAAGTACTTAAACGCGCAAAGGCAAAGGAATAGTTTCTTGCTTTCTCTGAGGCAAACCCACCAAAAGCTTCAATTTCACTTCCAGGGAGTTCTATCGTATTAAGAGTTTTGTTAATCGGAAGGATGGCAGCACGATATGCATTCTCATTTTTACCATCCGTATTTAGTGCAAAATCAGCGATCACTTTAAAAACGGTCTGCGCAAATACGTTTTGATTCTCTTTTTTAGTAAGTTTTAGAGTGTTATATACGGTTGCAATATCTAAGGATTTAGATGTTGCTATAGTATTGTCGATTAATTTTTTCAGTTTTTCCAGATCATCCAATTCCAAGTGGATACAAGCTTCGTGATTTAAAGATGAATCTTTGCAATTTTTTTCAATTTCAGCAAGAAAATAGATCATAGGATCTCGAGTTCCTAGAGATATCATGCCATTTTGAAGATTTTTGGTAATCTTATTAAAAGCGGTTGCAATGATTTCTACGGTTAGGTTATGACTCATATCTGTATTAGCGTCCAAATATTTGAAGATGGTTTTCCTAAGCTCAAAATTTTCTTGTATATCAATTATTTTATGCTCTTCTTTAATGCTTCCCTGATTGGTGAGTACTCCTAATATACTAGATACATTGCCAAAGAGCTTGCCCAATTCTTTCTTGAAAGAAACTTCGTTTCCAGATTTTTTTACTGGTGAAAAGGCGGATATTTTAAAAGAATGATATTGTTCTTTTCGTACAATAGGATCTACAAATAGGATTAGTCTTTCTTCATTGTTTGTTACTCGTCCAAAATCCTGAAAAGTTCCTATTTTAAAAGCTTCTCGAATGGGTTCGTTATTAAAAGTACCTCCGTCGATATATGGGAAATTAAAAGATTCATAATCTAAAGTATTGTTGTTCTCTTCAGCAAAGTAGCTGTTCTGTGTAAAGGTGTTATTGTTCTTATGCTGATGACCTACGATTTCCTGCTGTATTTTGCTAAAAGAAGAAGGCCAACTAGTATGCTTTTTGGAATCACCAAATTCTGCTTTGTATCGTTTTAAGATCACGGGTTCAAAGGCAATAGGAAAGGCTCCACAACCAAGTGCTGAAGCCGATATAGTAGCCCACGCACTCCTGTCTGTCATTTTGAAGTGTGTGGGCTGGTTTGGTTTTGGGTTACTGCAAAATTTTAACCAACGCGAATCGGTTTCTTTGCCGTCTTTTTCAATTGCTGTTTCATCGAAAACAAAATCTATAACTCGCAGTTCTGAGTGATTTTCTGATCCTACAGATTTTAAAAAGTTCTGTTGTAATCGATCCTTATCAGAATTTCCATTGGTACTATCTTTAGAAAAGTCAATTTCAATAGGTAATAAGTTGGTAAGAGAACAAGCAAAAATGACTCTCTTAGGATCTAATAACTGCCTTCTGGAAACATCAACTCCATCAGAAGTCATTAAATAGTTCTTCGTAAGATCTTCTAATAATTTTCGGTCTAATAAAGAGAAAGACTCGTTGGGTTTTATAGGGTTTTTAGAGCGATTTTCGTTATTATATAGTTTTACAGAATCCACTTCTTTAACCCATAGTTTATGCTGGATTTTTTGTGCTAGTTGAAGCGCTTTTAAGGTTTCAAACTTGCCTTTATGTTTTTCTGCTTTAGCGACATCATCGGAGAAGTATTCTTTGATAATTTCATTTAATAAATCCTGTTCGGTAAGCTGGTTATTTACCAATGGAATCATAGAGCGATAGTCTATAAGACATTTAAGCATTATAGTTAAAGCAATAGCTCCTGCACTTGCTCCACTCATACCATCTACGATTACCTGATCATAGTCATTATTGTCATTGTCTTTACCATAAAGAACTAATAATTTTAATGCTTCTGTTAACGCCGCACCAGAAAAAGAGCCTAATGAAACTCCTCCTCCCATCGCTAAACATACACGAAGTGTTTTTCCCATGATTTCTTGTGTTATTTGTTATACAAACATTTTATTTTATCACCGATTCGGTGACAAAATTTTCTAGGGGATGTTTAGCAAAAAAAAGCTTACTTAATCTCGATTCATATATCTCGATTTACTAATCTTTTGTTGCATTTGCGGAGCAGGTGGGGTTGTAGGGATATTTACCGGGGATGTTTCAGAGGTGTCTTCATTAGAATGTATATCTGTACTTACATCATCATTATCATTTGGATTGCTAGGATCAGGAGCTGTATCTGGTGCTTCGGGACTAACAGGAGTGCCTGGTTTCCCTGAGGTTTCGGTAGGAGTAATGCCAAATAGCGTGCCTGCTGCAGCTTTTAATCTTTCAGTAAATTCCTGAGAGGCAAAACCAGAAATAATAGCAAGACTCATAAAAGATACCATTCCTCTAAATGAAATATATTCATTGTCATAACTTGGATTAGCAGTAGAAGAAATGATAAGATGTGATATAAAAAAGATTAATAATCCAGATATGGCAGCCGTTAAAGGTCTAATAAGATAGGGGATAAATAAATTATCTGGAAAATATTGTTCTTCTCGGTAAAATTCAAAAATACCTCTTAGATTCGCTAATACACCTCCTAGCATTCCTGCTAGAAACATTACAACAAGCATGTCTAGAAAATTAACGTGCTCAACATCTTTCGCGATCTCTTCTTCTTGTTCATCTGGTGTAAGTTTATTCTTCTTTGCATCGGTAGAAACTGCTAAATTTACCCGTGTTTTAGATATGGCTGCTTTGGTAGTATCTCTAATGATTGTATCTATTTCAATGGGTTTCGATGGCATAGGTTGCACAGCAACGGTAGAGGAATCCACAGCATTGTTATTTTCATTTATTACTTCTTGTTTGTCTGTTTTTTTATTTTCTTCCTCATCAAAAAAATCTTTATCATATACCAGCACATAAAAGTAACTATACAAAAGTAACACTGAGGTAATAGCTAGTACAACATTGTATAAGATGGTTATTGTCGGTTTCATGAGTATTGGATCAGTATTGAATTTTTACTTAGATTATTTGTGTCTTTTATACTTCATTTTTTTGCTTGACTAAAATTCCATTTAATTCCTGGTTTTAGAATAACATCTTCGTCACCAGTAATTGCGTTAGTTTCTTTCTTTAGGGATACAAAAAGAGTAATACTCGGAATTAAATATGCCTCAGCATATCCACCAAAATCTATACTTTCTGTTATACTATTATGATATGCTTCTGCAGATAAAATTAGTTTTTGTCCATATTTTCTAAGTGCAATTCCACTAATGAATCCGTCATTATCTGTAGCTTGCGGTGTTTGTTCATAACGATACATAATCATTCCATTAATACTCATTCCACTTTTACCGAAATCATATTGACCTACAAGCCAAGCTTGATGTCTATAGGTAACAATGCTGTCGGTTTTAAAAGAGTTATCTCTTGCTCTACCAGCAATAGCATATCCTAGGGCTAGAGAACCTCCAGCTTTTTCCATGTAGCGAGTTTTTGCATTTATGTATGCTTGTTTTAGAGCAGGATTATCTACAACGGTTCCTGCATCATCAGAATTCATAGGTCCTGGATCTGTATCGGGGAGTAGCGCATTATCAATATCTTTTCCTAGTTCTTCATCGAATATAAGATCTTTACTGTCAAATAGTGTAGCTCTTAGTCCTCCAGAAAATAACAAATCGTCAGGGAAATCCATAGAATTTATAGTAGCGATAGATAATTGGAGATTTGCAAGAAATCTTTTCCCGTAATTATTTCTGTATTCTTTTACACTTTTTAGTCTGCCACCAAAAGCGAAATATGGATTGAAATCAAAAGCCAATCCAGGGCTTACTTCATTACCGCTTAAAAAATTACTAGCCAGTTGCGTAATAATTTCTTGAGGAGTACTAGCTCTCATGATAGTTGTAGGATTGGCATCTAGCACCGCGAAAGCAGGACTCTCAGGAACATTGTAATCCAGCTTAAAAGCGTAGGCACCTTGATTATCACCAGGTAATTCGGAATCTTGCGAATACCCAACAAGTGTAATAAAACTTATTAGTAGTAGATAACTTATTCTGTGTCTTTCCATAGGTCAGAAGTTGAAAAGTTATCATTGATAAGATGTTTGAAAATCACATGATTTCCAAATTTTAATTGTTTTCCATCAGAACATTTAGGAACAAGACGCGATGATTGCTTTGTCCATCGATTTTTTCCATCTTGTATCACAGTAATACTAAATTCTCCTCGTAACACATTTGGTATAGAAGAACAAGCATTGATAGACCATGCAAGAGAATCATTTTCTATTTCGTTCGGTTTTTCTAATAGAATAAATTCATCTACACCATCATCACCAGTAATAACATTAAATTTCTCTTTCTTTTCCCATTTCCCGTTTTGAAGTTCCCACAGAACAAAAATTGATCCGGATCTAATTCCGTTATTGGCGGTTACTCTAACTTTTAAAGAGCCACCGTCTGGATCAATTAAACAATAATTTGATTTCGGCATGATGGGTATGGTTTTAAGTTTTTGATATTTTTAAGCGTATTTAGATTTTAAAAAGAAAGAATGCTATCAATAGTTTTGGTTAAGATGGCAATCTATTGTGTCCAAATAGGATAAAGTTATCTTTATAAATCTTACTCTAAAAATACATTAAAACCTTGATATCAGTTATAGGTTAATACCCCTTTTTTTTGGTAAAATGCCGTTTTTAATAGTAAAGTTAATTTTGAAGTCAATTAAGCAGATGATTACTACCACTCTGTGATCTGGGTATTGACTTTTGATACCTTTATTTCCACGAATATTGTATCTACAGTTTTATAACTATGAATACCGTCTTTGCTCTTAGCTATTCTTCTTTTATTTCGTCTAATTTCTCTTTTTATTTTTCTCCATTCTCTATCAGCATCCTTCAATGCTTTCTTGTTGTTAGCTTTCTTGTTTTTGTCATTTTCAGTGTTAGAAGAATACGTTGATGTAGTATTTGTATTCTCCATAGTGGTAGCTTGTCCAATAAGATTTTGACCAGACCAAATCAAAGCGATAGTTAATAATATTCTCAATTTCATAATAGATGGGTTTTTAATTACTTGATTTACAGTTGCTAAATTAATTTATATTGTCATTCCAAAACAGAGGGAAAATGTCCCTTTTTGATCAGGAATTATCCCCTAGCACTATAGAACATCTTTAATTTATGTGTATAAACAAAAAAGGATGTCAACTTCTTGACATCCTTTTTTAACTATAATGAATTATTTTTTACCAACCTGATAGTTGCGATTTATCACTTGTTGTAGGTGGAATTAATACAAAAACTGTATCTACTATTTTAGAAGCAAAGATTTCTTTCTGGTCTTTCATTCTTTGTTTAGTAGTTAGCATCTGCTTTTTGATATCTGCCCATTCTTCATCAGAATATGGTCTCGATGATACATCTTTTGATGCTGATTCAGGCTCTTCAGGAGTTTTTATAATAAGTCTATCTGCAGAAACAGAATTGTCTTCATTATAAGAACCTTCTTCAATTTTAAGATCAACTTCTTTAATTGACTTTGTGTTGTTTTTGTAATCTTGTCCAAAAGAAAAACCAAAAACACAAAGCATTATAAAAGTAACAGCAATTTTTATTTTCATTTTAATACTTTTTGAAAAATTGATTATCAAGACTAAATATATTTTAAAATGATAACCTTTATTTTAATAATTTAGTATTCGTAGGTCTTCTTATAGTATCCGAAAATATGATCAATTAAAAATGATATAATTCCAAATATATAAAGTATTGGAGGCTATAAAGTTACGTGAAAATTACGATATAGTTATATCTGAAAAACTTTTTTTACCTGATCTACATAATCAAGCTTTTCCCAAGTAAATAATTCTACCTCTTTTTCAACCTTCCCAGAATAAGGACTTTCAAATACTTTTGTTACAAGCTTAGGTTGCTTACCCATATGTCCGTATGCTGCAGTTTCTTTATAAATTGGATTACGTAGTTTTAAGCGTTCTTCAATAGCAGCCGGTCTCATATCAAAAATGTTAGCTACTTTTTCAGCGATTTCTCCATCAGTAATACCTAAAGTACTAGTTCCGTAGGTGTCAACAAAAATCGAGGTTGGTTCCACCACACCAATAGCATAAGAAACCTGTACTAATACTTCACTAGCTACGCCTGCTGCTACTAAGTTTTTTGCAATATGTCTAGAAGCATACGCTGCAGAACGATCTACTTTACTAGGGTCCTTTCCAGAAAAAGCACCTCCACCATGAGCTCCTTTTCCACCATAGGTATCTACTATGATTTTTCTTCCAGTAAGACCAGTATCTCCATGTGGTCCACCAATTACGAACTTACCTGTTGGATTTATATGATACGTGATCTGATCATTAAATAAATCTTGAACATATTTTGGTAGTTGAGCGATTACTCTAGGAATCAAAATAGATACAATATCATTTTTAATTTTTGCTAGCATCACTTCATCGTCAATATCAAAATCATCGTGTTGAGTAGATACAACAATTGCTACAATACGTTGAGGTACATTGTCATCACTATACTCTATAGTAACCTGACTTTTGGAGTCTGGTCGCAGATAAGGAATTTCAGTGCCTTCTCTTCTTAATTTTGCTAGTTCGATTAAGATTTTGTGTGAAATATCTAAAGCCAACGGCATATAATTTTCCGTTTCCTTAGTAGCGTATCCAAACATCATTCCTTGATCACCTGCACCTTGCTCTTCTTTCATTTCTCTATCTACTCCTTGGTTAATATCCTGCGATTGTTCATGTATTAAAGAAATAACACCACAAGAATCACCGCTAAACTGATATGCTCCTTTAGTGTATCCTATATCATTAATTACTTCTCTTGCTATTTGTTGTACATCAAGATATGTTTTAGATTTTACCTCTCCAGCAAGAACTACTTGTCCAGTTGTTACTAAAGTTTCACAAGCTACCTTGGAATCCTTATCAAAAGCTAGGAAATTATCTAACAAAGCATCACTAATTTGATCTGCTACTTT
Source organism: uncultured Aquimarina sp. (assembly GCF_947492965.1). Taxonomy (GTDB): domain Bacteria; phylum Bacteroidota; class Bacteroidia; order Flavobacteriales; family Flavobacteriaceae; genus Aquimarina. The sequence goes on from NZ_CANLOZ010000001.1 coordinate 746,874, forward strand.
ATCCGGATGTCCTTCAGATACACTTTCTGAAGTAAATAAATACGCCATTTTTTGTTGTTTTTATAGAATAAACTATAATAAATAAGAAGGATTGCAAGTAAAGAAGCTTTCGATTTGAAATTGTATTATATCGAACTGCTTTAGCATTTATTCACTGAATTGATCTAGTCATAGTACAATGTCAGCTCTTTAGGGTTGCAATCAGTCAAATCTATCCCTTTTTTTATTAATTCGGCAAAGGTAAAAAAAATGATAATATTCGAAAGTATTTAACGTATCATTAATTTATTTACAATAAGAAAAACTTTTAAAGGGTGTTTTTTTAGATCAAAATAATTTTTAAGACAAATTGTTTCTAGTTGAAAAATAATTCTTAGTTTTGTTTCGAAGTTTCTTATACATGTTAGTAAGTTATTAAGAAAGGTGGAGGGAATAGACCCTATGAAACCTTAGCAACCCTTTAGTCATAAAGAAGGTGCTAAATTCTATTCGTCATTTGACGAAAAAGATAACTCAATGCAATTACTTTTCTTGTAATTGTTATTTCCTTTCTTTTTAATTTTCTATGCAGCCACTTTAAGTGACTGATGTATTTGAATTTTATCAATTATTTAAAATTTAAAAATAGAAAATTATGAGTGCACAAAAATTTGCAACAGAAGCTTTACACGCAGGTCACGATGTTAAAACTAACGGCGGAACCAGAGCAGTTCCGATCTACCAAACAACATCTTACGTTTTTAATGATGCAGATCATGCTGCTAATTTATTTAACTTATCAGAGCCAGGATTTATTTATACAAGACTAAATAATCCTACAAATGATATTTTAGAACAACGATTGGCAGCTTTAGAAGGAGGTATCGCAGCAGTTGTTACTGCATCAGGAACGGCTGCCATAAATACTACCTTACTTACGCTTCTTAAATCAGGAGATCATATAGTAGCTTCTAGTAGTCTATATGGAGGAACCTATAATCTATTAAATGTAACATTACCAAGATTTGGAATTACTACCACTTTTGTGGATCCTTCGGATGCTGAAAACTTTAAAAATGCTGTTCAGGAAAATACAAGAGTATTCTTTGTAGAGTCATTAGGTAATCCTAAACTAGATGTTCTGGATCTTAAAGCTATTTCTAAAGAAGCAAAAGCTTACAAAGTGCCTTTAATTGTGGATAACACAGTGGCTACACCAGCATTATTAAATCCAATTGAACACGGTGCTAATATTGTAATCCATTCGTTAACAAAATATATCAGTGGTAATGGAACTTCTCTTGGAGGCGTTGTCATAGATGCAGGAACTTTTGATTGGTCAAGCGGCAAATTTCCCGAATTTACAGAACCTTCTGCAGGATATCATGGTTTAGTGTATCATGATGCATTGGGAGCTGCAGCTTTTATTGCTAAAATTAGAATAGAAGGCTTGAGGGATCATGGTGCTGCTTTAAGTCCTTTTAACGCATTCCAAATTTTACAAGGTTTAGAAACTCTTGAGATTAGAATTAAAAAGCACAGCGAAAATGCATTAGCATTAGCTAAATGGTTACAAGAGCAAGATGAAGTAACCTGGGTGAAATATCCAGGATTAGAGAGCGATACCTATCATGAGCTTGCTAATAAATATCTTCCAAAAGGACAGAGTGGTATTATTACTTTTGGTGTAAAAGGAGGATTTGATTCTGCTAAAACTGTAGCGAATGAGACTGAGATTTTCTCTTTATTGGCAAATATTGGAGATTCTAAATCTTTAATTATCCACCCTGCAAGCACTACACATCAACAGCTTACTCCAGAACAGCAAGAATCAACAGGAGTTACACAGGATTTGATTAGACTTTCTGTAGGGTTAGAAAATGTAGAAGATTTAAAAACAGATTTAAAAGGAGCCTTTGCAAAAGTAGCTCAAAAAGTTAATTAAGAATCATATATCAGATTGATGGTTAATTCTTATTCTTTTGAAGATGAATAAGGGTTAGGCATATCAGATGAAGTTACATAATTCTATGCTTCAAAAAGTTCAAATAACGGATTTTATAACAGTAAATGGGCAAAAAGTAGCACAATTTCCTTTGTTCTATGAAGTGTTTGGAAAACCATTGCATACAGCTCCTATAGTTTTAGTAAATCATGCTTTGACTGGGAATTCTAATGTCTGTGGAACAAATGGTTGGTGGAATGGGCTTATAGGATCTGGTAAATCTATCGATATCAATCAATATACAATAATTGCTTTTAATATTCCGGGTAATGGTTATGATGGGGATGAAGATAATTTGATTTCCGATTATCAATTGTTTACTGCGAGAGATATCGCCAGGATTTTTGCTGAAGGGTTAGAACAATTAGATATAAAAACATTGTACGCTGCCATTGGTGGGTCTGTCGGTGGAGGAATAGCATGGGAATTAGCAGCATTGGAGCCAAAGCTGATGAAACATTTAATCCCAGTAGCTACGGATTGGAAATCTACAGATTGGTTAAAAGCAAATTGCTTGGTACAACAACAAATTTTGCAGAATTCTAAGAATCCTGTTTATGATGCTAGATTACATGCCATGTTGATTTATAGATCTCCGGAATCTTTTAAACAGAAATTTGATAGAAGTTTTAATGATGAACAGAAGATGTATAATGTGGAAAGTTGGCTTTTACATCATGGAGAAAAATTAAAGGAACGGTTTACACTTTCTGCGTATAAACAACTCAATTATGTACTTGCCAATATCGATATAACAGAGGGAAGAGGAAGCTTTAGAGATGTGGTAGCTACAATAGCATCTGATATTCATATTGTAAGTGTGAATTCAGATGGTTTTTTTACTGCTAGTGAAGATATGGCCACTTTTGAAGAACTTAAAAAGGTGAAAACAAATATTGCACATCACATGATAGATTCAGTGCATGGACATGATGCTTTTTTAATAGAATTTGATCAGCTAGGTGAATTGTTATCTGATGTATTTTAAAATGAATTAGAAAATGAAAATTCTAAAATTTGGAGGAAAATCACTTGCCAATGGAAAAGGAATCCATAAAGTGGTAGATATAATAGAAGATAAGGCAAAGAGTGGAGAAGCTTTGGCTGTCGTACTTTCTGCTAGAGGGAAGTCCACTGATGAGTTGGAAGAAATTTTGGAAAAAGCAGTAAATAATGAAAGCTACCAAGAACAGCTTGCTTCATTCAAAAAATATCAATTGGCAGAGTATGCTAATTTCAATGCAGATATAGAATTTGAAACCTTGGATAAATTATTTGAAGGAGTTTCTTTATTAGGTGATTATAGTAAAAGAATCAAGGATCAGGTATTATCTCAAGGAGAAGTGATTTCTGCTAAATTGCTTACCCATTTGCTCCAGGAAAGAGGTGTAAATGCTAATTTTACAGATAGTAGAGCTTTAATTAAAACGGATGCTACGTTTGGAGAAGCACAACCGCTAGAGAAGTTATCTAAAGAAAATGTTGTGAATCATTTTAAAAAGTATAACGGAGATACAGTAAATATAGTAACTGGTTTTATAGCTTCAAATACCAAGAATGAAACAACTACTTTGGGTAGAAATGGAAGTAATTATACGGCTGCATTATTAGCAAACTATTTAGATGCAGAGGAGTTGCAAAACTTCACCCACGTAAATGGTATTTATACAGCGAACCCAGATCTGGTAGCTGATGCCAAAAAAATAGAAAAGCTATCTTTTACAGAGGCTAATGAATTAGCTTATTTTGGAGCTAATATTTTACATGCAAAAACCATTATTCCTTTAATCGAGAAGGATATTCCTTTACGAATTTTAAACACCTTTGATCATAATGATAATGGTACATTAATTACGTCTGAAGCAAGTAAAAAAGGAATTAAATCTTTGTCTGTTTTAGAAAATGTGTCTTTAATTAATTTAGAAGGAAGGGGACTTCTTGGAAAAGTAGGAGTAGATGCTAGAATATTTAAAGCACTTGCTTACAAGAATATAAGTGTAAGTATTATTTCCCAAGGTTCTTCAGAAAGAGGGATAGGATTAGTGGTAGCTTCAGAAAAAGCAAATGAAGCCAAAAAAGTCCTGGAACAAGAATTTGAAGTGGATTTTCAGACACAAGATGTAAATACGATTACGGTAGAGGATGAGGTTTCTGTAATTTCTATTATCGGACAGGATTTAAGTACGTTTCATAGACCATATAATGCACTCATTAAAAATCAGGTTATTCCGTTACTTTTTAATAATACTGTTTCAGGCAATAATGTGAGTCTGGTCGTTTATAAAAAGCAGCTTCATAAGGCTTTAAATGTAATTCATGGAGAGATTTTTGGAGTGACGAAAAAAATTAATATTGCCATTTTTGGTCATGGATTGGTTGGAGGAACCTTAATCAATCAAATTTTAGAGTCTGCTGAGAAAATTAAAAAAAGAAAAAAAATCGACCTTAATGTTTTTGCAGTAGCAAATTCCAGGAAGGTGCTTTTGGATCCAAAAGGAGTGGGTGCTAATTGGCAATTAAATATAAATGAAGGAGTTACTTATGGAATTCAGGATATAATTGATTTTGCCAACCAATACCATTTAGAAAACTTAATTGCAGTGGATAATACAGCAAGCAAGGAGTTTACTGATAATTACCTGAAGTTAGTAGAGAATGGTTTTGATATCGTGTCTTCTAACAAGATTGCGAATACTTTAAGTTTTGATTTTTATAAAGATTTACGAAGTAAATTAGAACAGTATCAGAAACAATATTTATACGAAACTAATGTCGGTGCAGGTTTGCCTTTAATTGATACTATAAAACTACTGCATTTATCAGGTGAAAATATTACCAGAATTAAAGGTGTTTTTTCTGGATCTCTTAGTTATTTGTTTAATACGTTTTCTAAGGAGGATAGAGTATTCAGTGAAGTATTACGGGAGGCAATGGATAAAGGATTTACAGAGCCAGATCCAAGAGAAGATTTATGCGGAAATGATGTAGGTAGAAAGCTATTGATTTTGGCAAGAGAGTTAGACCTAAGTAATGAGTTTGTAGATATCAATATTCATAATTTGATTCCTGAAAACTTACGAGGCGGCGATGCGAGCAGTTTTTTGAATAAGATAGAAGAGTTAAACCCTGTTTATCAAAAAATAAAAGACGAGCAGCAGTCTAACCATGTTTTACGATATATTGGTGATTTACATGGTGATTTATTTGAAGAAAAAGGGATTCTGGATGTAAAGTTAGTGTCTGTACCAGAAAGTAGCGCGTTAGGTCAGGTAAAAGGATCCGACTCTATATTCGAAATTTACACAGAATCTTATGGAGATCAACCGATCGTAATTCAGGGAGCGGGAGCGGGAGCAGCTGTTACTGCTAGAGGAGTTTTTGGTGATATTTTGAGATTAACAGAAAAAGGATAAACTTAGCGAATAAAGAAACTTAAAAATAAAATGAAAATACAACTCAAAAGAATAGATAGCGATTACCATTTCGAATTAAAGAATGAAAGAGGTCATGTGACCTATATTGATAGTAAAGCTGAAGTGGGTGGACATGATCTTGCGCCAAGCCCGATGGAATATGTGTTGATGGGAGTAGCAGGATGTAGTGCTATTGATGTGATTTCTATATTAAAAAAACAACGACAAGAGATTACAGAGTACAGGGCAGAAGTAGATGGAACACGTGTAGCAATAGACGGTGCAAAACCTTTTAAAGAAATTTCGGTAACTGTATTTTTAGAAGGAGAAATCTCGCCAGAAAAGGCAAAAAGAGCAGCTCAGTTATCATTTGAAAAATATTGTTCTGTTTCTAAAACGCTAGAACCAACAGCTACAATTAATTATAAAGTAGTGGTTAATAATGAAGAAGTATGAGCTTAAAAAGCAATAATTTTGAAACTCAAGCAATAAGAACACAAACTGAAAAAACTCAGTTCTTAGAGCATTCTACTCCAATGTATATGACATCGGGATTTGTTTTTGAAGATTCCGAAGAAATGAGGGCGGCATTTGCTGAAGAAAAAGATAGAAACCTATATAGTAGATTTAGTAATCCTAACACAACAGAATTTGTAGATAAAATTTGCAAGCTGGAAGGAGCAGAAGATGGATATGCATTTGCAACAGGTATGGCTGCTGTATTTTCTACGTTTGCAGCATTATTGAATGCAGGTGATCATATCGTTTCAGCAAGATCAGTGTTTGGATCTACCCATTCTCTTTTTACTAAGTATCTCCCTAAATGGAATATAGAAACTAGTTATTTTAAGGTTAATGAAGTAAATACGATAGAGAGTCTGATACAGTCTAATACCAAGATTATTTATGCAGAATCTCCAACGAATCCAGGAGTTGATGTTTTGGATTTAGAAGCTTTAGGAACTATTGCTAAAAAGCATAATCTTTTATTAGTTATAGATAATTGCTTCGCAACTCCTTATTTACAAAACCCAATAAAGTTTGGAGCGGATTTAGTAATCCACTCTGCTACAAAATTGATTGATGGTCAAGGTAGAGTATTAGGAGGGGTAACCGTTGGTAAAAAAGAATTGATCAGAGAGATCTATCTCTTTTCAAGAAATACAGGACCTGCTTTATCTCCTTTTAATGCTTGGGTATTATCTAAAAGTTTGGAAACGCTTTCGGTTCGAGCAGATCGTCATTGTGAAAATGCATTGAAATTGGCAGAATTCTTAGAAGTACATCCAAAGGTAAATTGGGTGAAGTACCCTTTCTTGAAATCTCATCCGCAATATGAAGTAGCTAAAAAACAAATGAAGCTTGGAGGCAATATCGTAGCCTTTGAAGTTACGAATGGAGTAGAAGGAGGGAAAACTTTTTTCGACAGTATTCAAATGTGTTCGTTATCTGCGAATTTAGGAGATACTAGAACCATTGTTACCCATCCAGCATCTACTACACATAGTAAATTAGCAACGGAGGATAAACTTTCTGTAGGGATAACAGATGGAATGGTAAGGTGTTCGGTTGGTTTAGAACATATTGATGATATTATCGCAGATATAGAACAAGCCTTGGAAAAGATATAATGGTATAATATTTGGATATTCCAACACTAAAAATATAGTACATTTAACAGATGCTTTTGTGTAATTTAATTTGTTTTCAAAAGAATTTAGTTGGTGTAATTAATTTAGTATGAATAGACTAAATGTTATTAGTTTTTGCTTCCTTGCAGTTCATTTTGTTGCATTCTGCACCGGAAGAATGGATGTATTAGTACATGCGAATCTGCAACAACCTTCATTTCAAAAAGCATCTAAAATTCCATTATCGAACTCTGTTTTAACAACAGGAAATTGGTATAAGTTTTATGTTGCTAAGACAGGAGTTCATAAAATCTCATATCAATTTTTGAAAGATTTAGGGTTGGATGTTTCTAATATAGATCCAGCCACTATTAAAGTTTATGGTAATGGTGGCTCTATGTTACCGTTAAGAAACAAAGAGAATACTACTTTTGATTTAATAGAGAATCCAATAAAAATTGTTGGAATTAAAGATGGTAAATTATCTAAAGATACTTACATCTTATTTTATGGTCGTGGTACTGAGGGATATAATTCTGATAGTAAAACCCACATAAATTTATATGATGATAGGTCATTTTATTTTATCACCGCAGATGGTAAAAAAGGGAAACGTATTTCTGAAGCTAAGGATTCAATTAAAAAAGGTGATACGCTCATTACATCTTTTATAGACTACCAGTTTCATGAAACTGATGAATTTAATCTTGGTCTAATGGGGCGAAGATGGTTTGGCGATAAAATTAAAGAAAATGAAGAAAAACACTTTTCCTTCCATTTTCCTAATAAGGTAGATACAGCATCGGTTCACTATACCTTGATTGCTGCCAATCAATCTTATAAGTCCTCTAGACTAGAGGTTAAAGTTAATGGAAAACATCCAGAAAAGATTAGTTTTCCACCATCTTCTAATAATGTCTTTGCTAGAGAAGGTCGATTGCAAAAAACCTTTAGAACAAACTCAGATTCTATACGTTTTGGTTTAAAGTACTTCGTTAATGAAAAAGCCTTTGGAAAAGCTTTTATAGACTATATAAGTGTGTCTACAGAAAGACTATTGATAAATACGGATAAACCTTTAGAATTTGGAACACCGCTTTCTCGAAATATAGATAAAATAGCAACAGTACAACTATCGAATGCTGGTAAGATTGAAGAAGTGTGGGATGTTACAAATCCTTCGGAGCTTACTGTCTATAAAAATTATTCGCTAAATAATACATTCGATTTTAATATTCGAATGAATCAAGAAAGAAAGTTCGTCTCTGTCTTGTTTAATCATTTTTACACTCCTTTGCTACTAAAAGAATCGAAAGTAGAAAATCAGAATTTAAATGGGACCATTTTTTTGGATGATACAGGTAAGTTCTTAGATATTGATTATTTGATTATTACCACACACGAGATGTTAGGAGCAGCAAACAAATTAGCAAATTTTCATAGAGTTCATAATGGTCTTAATGTAAAAGTAGTTTCATTACAAAAAATTTATAATGAGTTTAGTAGTGGAAAAAAAGACATAGGTGCCATTAGGAATTTCATTAGGTACGTGTATAGTAATGCTTCTGAAGAAAATAAAAGAGTTTCTTATGTCTGCCTCATGGGTAATGCTACGATAGATTACAAAAATAAGTTAGAAGGAGTTTCAACTCTTGGAACTTTTAAAAAAAATGATGTTCCTAGTTTTATAAGCTACAATAGTTTTTCTAATACAAGATCATATATTTCAGATGATTTTTTTGTGATGATGGATCCCGAAGAAGGAACGATGCAGTTAAAAGATGACTTAGATATTGTAGTAGGTAGAATATTGGTAAACGATGCAAAGGAAGCAGATGAGTTTGTAAATAAATTTATAGGATACCATCAAAAGAGTTCTTTAGGGGATTGGCGAAATGATATATTATTACTTTCTGATGATATCGATAAAAGATGGGAAAGAGGGATTCAGGAAAATCTGGATAAATTGTCGGATTCAATAGTTGTGAAATATCCTTTTTTGAATATTTCGAAGATGTATAGTGATTCATATCTACAACATACCTCTTTCAGTGGTCAAAAATATCCTAAAGTCACTTCAGATCTAGTGAAAAGAATTCACAGAGGTGCAGCAGTAGTTGATTATTTCGGACATGCAGAAGAAGAAGGCTTTGGAATTGAATTCTTTTTTACTAAAAAAGAAGCCAGGGAATTAAGAAATATCAATCGACTTCCTTTGTTTATTACCGTTACTTGCTTGGCTACTCGTTTTGATAACCCACATACGACTTCTGTGGGAGAGTATCTTTTTAAGAATCCGAAAGGAGGAGCAATAGGTTTAATTGCAACAACAAGAGAGATTTTTTTGAGTAGTGGGATTAGAATAAATAATAAAGTTATAAGGTCTTTGTTTTCAGAGAATGGAGCATCATTAAAACCAGCAGAAGCAGTCTTGAAGTTAAAAAATAGTTCACGATTTCATGATAAAAGAAATGTGTTTTTTATTGGTGATCCGGTCATGTCGCTTCAGTTGCCTTCTGCTGGAGTTCAAATAACTCATGTTAATAACATACCGATCGATAAGTTTAAAGATACGTTGAAGGTGTTAGATAAAGTAAAAATATCCGGGCAATTGATAAATGATAAAGGAAGAGTTAAGAAAGATTTTAAAGGTAATATACAACTTACAGTTTTCGATAGAGAAAAAGATAGGGAAACATTGGCAAATGATCGAATTAAAGATGCAAAAGGTGATTTGATAAGGATGAATTATAAGAGTCAAGATAAGGTTGTTGTTCGAAGTAATGCAAGAGTTAAAAAAGGACGATTTGATATCAGTTTTGTGTTGCCAAAAGATATGGATGTTGCTGTGGGAACTAGAAAAATAAGTTTATACGCTCAAGAGGATAATACTACAAAAGACTTATTTGGTGTATATGACAAAGTTTTAATGGGAGGTATAAATAATGCTGTAGCAAAAGATGTCAAAAGCCCTAAGGTTAAAATGCTTTTAGGAGGTAAAGAGATTAAAGATATTAATGTTATTACCTCTAATACGAAAATGGAAGTATTTATTAGTGATGAAAGTGGTATAAATCTTTCAGAAGGTCTTGGGCATCAGATAGAATTGATCATTAATGGTGATGAAGAAAAGAGGGTTATTCTTAATAATTCTTTCAAAAATCAAAACGACACTTATAAAAACGGCGTAATAGAATACGCGTTAGAAGATATAAATTCTGGATATCATAGTCTTCGTTTTAAAATATGGGACAACTTCAACAATAGTACCACTGTAAAAACAGATATTATTATGATTGATTCAGAGGATTTAAGATAATTTGATTAATAATCTACTAATCTGCTAGGGTTTTTATTAATAATATCATAATTATTTCATTTCTAGTAATTTTTTAAAGTTTTTTAGACTTAATAATAGAATTTTATATCTACATTTGTTTAATAATCTACTATTCCGATAGGGTAATAGGTTTTAATTAAAAAATGGTTGTAGATCAAATGATATTAGATAAAGTAGCTACGAAAAAAACATCGTACGAAACTGATAGAGCTTCAGAAAAGCCTTTGCGCAGTGTTGCAAAAGCTATTAGCTGGAGAATCGTTGGTACGTTGGATACATTGATAGTTTCTTATGTGTTAACAGGAGAGATCGCTCTAGCTACATCTATCGCATCAATTGATTTTGTGACAAAGATGATACTGTATTTCTTTCATGAAAGAATTTGGAATCGAATCAAATGGGGAAAATAATTGCTATTACAGGAAAAGAGAAATTAAAGATGAACTTTACAGAAAAAGACATAGAAAGATTGAATAATACTTTAAAGGATAAGAGTCCTTTAGAAATTGTTCAATGGGCTGTTTTAAATGCAAAAACACCTGTGGTAACAACTAACTTTAGACCTTATGAAGCCGCAATACTAAATGTATGTGCTCAGGCTTTATCGGATATTCCAGTGATTTGGTGTGATTCAGGTTATAATACACCGAATACATATAGACATGCTGAGGAAGTTATTGAGTTATTGAAATTAAACATTAAACTGTATGTTCCTAAGCAAACTTCTTCTCATAGAGATGTGGTGATGGGGATTCCTGATATCGAGGACCCTAAGCATAAGTTGTTTACCGAACAAGTAAAGCTAGAACCTTTTAAGAGAGCAATGGCAGATTTTAAACCAGATGTTTGGTTTACTAACCTGAGAAAAGGACAAACAGCGTTAAGAGATTCACTAGATATTTTGAGTTTGAGTGGAGATGGAGTACTTAAAGTAAGTCCATTCTACTATTACAGTGATGCAGAGTTAGATGTGTATTTAGAACAGCATAATTTACCAAACGAATTTAAATATTTTGACCCTACCAAAGTGTTAGGAAACAGAGAGTGTGGATTACATACTAATTAATCTGGTGTAGTAGTGTAGGACGTAAAAAAGAAGATTAAAAAACACATTATATGGAAGTTATTGAACATATAAAAGAACAAGTTTTGGATAAAAAAGTACTAGAAGTAAATCCTTTGGAAAGTGAAGCAATTTATATTTTTAGAGAAGTAGTTGCTCAGTTCGAGAAGCCTGTATTACTTTTTTCGGGAGGGAAAGATTCTATTACATTAGTGCGACTGGCACAGAAAGCATTTTATCCTGCTAAAATCCCATTTCCTTTATTACATATTGATACAGGGCATAATTTTCCAGAAACTATCGAATTTAGAGATAGCTTAGCAGAAGAATTAGGAGTAGAATTAATTGTACGTAATGTTCAGGATTCTATTGATCAGGGCAAGGTAGTCGAAGAAAAAGGAAAATACGCTAGCCGTAATAGTTTACAAACTACAACACTTTTGGATGCTTTAGAAGAATTTAAGTTCGATGCTGCAATCGGTGGTGCTAGGCGTGATGAAGAAAAAGCTAGAGCCAAAGAACGTATTTTTTCGGTAAGAGATGATTTTGGTCAATGGGATGAGAAAAATCAGAGGCCAGAATTGTTCGATCACCTCAATGGCAAAATAGATTTAGGACAAAACGTGAGAGTATTTCCTATAAGTAACTGGACCGAATTAGATGTTTGGAGTTATATCCAGAAGGAAGGGATAGAAATTCCATCGATTTATTTTGCACACAAACGTAAAACGTTTGTTAGAGATGGTATGATATGGTCTGCAGAAGATGATATCGTGCATAGAGAAGAGGATGAACTGGTAGAAGAACGATTGGTTAGATTTCGTACAGTTGGTGATATGTCATGTACTGCTGCTGTGCTTTCTGATGCAATTACCATCGATAAAGTAGTTGCGGAAATAAGAGAATCAACAATTTCAGAAAGAGGAGCTCGTATCGATGATAAAAGATCGGAAGCGGCAATGGAAAAAAGAAAACAACAAGGATATTTTTAAAATTTTGTCATCCTAGCGTAGGCTAGAATCCAAAATAAAATAATAAATAAAAAAGAATACTCTACTCTTAGAGAATAATTAATAAATAGCTATGGACGTACTAAAGATAGCAACAGCAGGAAGTGTAGATGATGGGAAGAGTACTTTGATAGGTCGTATTTTATACGATACAAAATCATTGACTACCGATAAGTTAGAGGCTATAGAAACTAGAAGTAAAGCAAACGGATTTGATTATCTTGATTTTTCATTGGCTACAGATGGATTAGTAGCAGAAAGAGAACAGGGTATTACAATCGATGTTGCTCATATTTACTTTTCAACAAAAACCAAAAGTTATATTATAGCGGATACTCCAGGACATATAGAATATACCAGAAATATGGTTACAGGAGCTTCTACATCCCAAGCTTCTATTATTTTGGTAGATGCTAGAAAAGGAGTAATCGAACAAACATACCGACATTTTTTTATCAATAATCTGTTAAGGGTTAAAGATGTTATCGTTGCAATTAATAAAATGGATTTGGTTGATTTTTCAAAAGAGAAATATGATGCTGTTAAGTCTGATTTTGAGAAGCTAATTGCTAAAAGTGATTATAAAGAGCAAAATGTTACATTTATTCCTGTTAGTGCTTTACAAGGGGATAATGTTGTTACTAAATCTGAAAATACGCCTTGGTATGATGGTCAAACTTTGTTAGAGCATCTAGAAGAATTAGATGCGCAAGACGTATTTGAAAAAGCAGAGGTGCGTTTCCCTGTACAAACAGTGATTAGACCTAAGAAAGATGAATTCCATGATTTTAGAGGATATGCAGGTAAGTTGTACGGAGGAGATCTTTCGGTTGGAGATGAGGTTACTATTTTACCGTCTTTAACAACGTCTAAAATAAAAGAAATATTCTTTTTTGATCAGCAATTTGATACAGCAGGTAGAGGTAGTTCTTGTACATTAACCTTAGAAGATGATGTAAACGTTAGTCGTGGAGATATGATTGTAAAATCATCAGAACAACCAAAAGTAGAAAAGCAATTATCAGCTACAGTTTGTTGGATGGATAATAAGAATTTAAATCCAGGAACTAATTATTTGATTCAGAGTGGGAGTAGCAGAATTTTAGCAAAAGTGAAAAATGTTAGCGGCACGATTGCTACAGATTTTTCTGGAGAAGATACAGAGCAAAATTCATTAAGTCTTAATGAAATTGGAAAAGTTCAGATACAATTAAGTAAGCCTTTGGCTATTGATTCTTATAGTAAGAATAAAGCCTCGGGATCATTTATATTAATAGATTCTCAAACAAACAATACCGCAGGCGTTGGTTTTATAGACTAGTTAAATGGCCAACATTTAGAAATAAAGAAACAAGAATTTTTAAGAATTAAAAATTGAATACAAAAGTCATAGGTACGTCTTTTTTTAAGCTTTAAACACGAAAAAAAATGCAAAGTTTTAGAACAGAAATAGAAAACCCAGTTGTCGAAAAAGACATTATAGAATTAGCAAATAAAATTGAGCAATTCCATAAAGGGAAAATTGATGAGGAAAAATTTCGTAGCCTTCGTTTAGCAAGAGGTGTATATGGGCAGCGTCAGGAAGGAGTGCAAATGATTCGTATTAAACTACCTTATGGTAAAGTTTTAAGTAATCAACTACGAAGAATTTGTGAGGTTTCTGATGAGTATTCTAGAGGTAGATTGCATATAACGACTAGGCAAGATATACAAATACACTATGTGGATTTGAATAGGACTCCAGAACTTTGGGCAGAACTGGAAAAAGATGATGTTACTCTTAGAGAAGCTTGTGGAAACACGGTACGTAATGTTACAGCTTCCGAAACTGCAGGGATTGATCCAAGAGAGCCTTTCGACGTGTCACCGTATGCAGATGCATTGTTTCGTTTCTTTTTAAGAAATCCTATTTGTCAGGAAATGGGGCGTAAATTCAAGGTGTCTTTTTCTGGAACAGAAGAAGATACAGGATTGTCATATATGCATGATTTAGGATTTATTGCTAAGATAGAAAATGGTATAAGAGGGTTTAAAGTGATGTTAGCAGGTGGATTAGGGTCACAGCCAAGACATGCAGATGAGTTATATAGCTTTTTACCAGCTAACAAAATAATTCCATTGATGGAAGGAGTGTTAAGAATTTTTGATCGTCATGGTGAGCGTAAAAGTAGAGCCAAAGCGAGAATGAAGTTTTTAGTTAAGAATATTGGCTTAGACGCTTTTAAGGAATTATTAGAGGCAGAGCAAAAAGCTATAGCGCAAAAAACAGTGGAGATAGATGCTGAAAAATATGTAGCATCCGTTCCAGTTGATGTTGAAGCACCTGTGGTAGAAATTAAAGATCAAAAAGCTTTTGATTTATGGAAATCTACCAATGTGATCACACAAAAACAGGATGGATATGTTGCTATTGGAATCAAGGTTTTATTAGGAGATTTCTACACTGATAAGGCAAGATTATTAGCAGATTTAGTAGAAAAATACGCAGCAGGAGAATTAAGGTTATCACTGCGTCAAAATATTTTAATTCCTTTTGTAAATGAAAATTTAGTGCCTTTCTTCTATCAAGAATTAGAAAAGTTAGGATTTGTTGAAGCAGGTTATAATAAAGCAATTGATATTACTGCATGTCCAGGAACTGATACGTGTAATTTGGGAATAGCAAGTAGTACCGGTATTGCAGAAGAATTAGAAAGAGTTATAAAAACAGAATACCCTCAATATTTAGAAAAAGAGGATCTTGTAATTAAGATCAGTGGATGTATGAATGCCTGTGGACAGCATAATATGGCAAATATTGGTTTCCAAGGGATGTCTGTTAGAACCAAAGATAAGTTAGTAGCGCCAGCGCTTCAAATATTATTGGGTGGAGGAAATCTAGGAGATGGTAAAGGTCGATTTGCAGATAAAGTGGTTAAAGTACCAAGTAGAAGAGGACCAGAGGCTTTACGTAGAATATTAGATGATTTTGAAGCAAATTCGAATGGAAGAAAATTTGTAGAGTATTATGCAAACCAAGGAGAAAAATATTTCTACGATTTTCTAACAGACTTATCCAATGTGGATAATCTTACCCAAGAAGATTTTATCGATTGGGGAAATGAAGAGGAATATGTAAAAGCGATTGGAATTGGAGAATGTGCAGGTGTAGTCATAGACTTAATTGCTACTTTGTTCTTGGAAAGTGAAGAGAAAATAGAAAATGCAAAAGTATCTTTTGAAAATGAAGTGTATTCAGACGCAGTTTACCATGCTTACAGTTCTCTTGTTAACTCGGCAAAAGCCCTATTGTTAGCGGAAAATAAGAAGACAAATACACATGCTGGTATTATCAATCAGTTTGATGAAGAATTTGTGTCAACTGGCAAAATAAATCTAGATGGAACGTTTGCAGATTTGATATATCAGATTCAAAGAAATGCACCAAGTAAGGATTTTGCAGTGGATTATATTAAAAATGCAGGGCAATTTTTGCAAAAAGTGCAAGCCTTTAGAGCACTTGAAGTGGAAAATGTATAATATCTTTACATCATACGAATTTGGGATAATAAATTATGTAAGTAGATGGAAATGAGTAGCAAGATACCAAAGTTAACAGTTGTAGGAGCAGGTCCTGGTGATCCAGATTTAATTACATTAAAAGCTATTAAAGCATTAGCATCAGCAGATGTTGTATTGTATGATGCATTGATTAATGAATCTCTATTAGAATATGCTCCAAATGCCGAAAAAATATTTGTAGGGAAACGAAAAGGGTGTTACGCTTATCAACAAGAACAGATCAATGAATTAATTGTTAGTAGAGCGAAAAGTCATGGTCATGTCGTTCGACTAAAAGGGGGAGACCCTTTTATTTTCGGACGTGGAGCAGAAGAAATTGATTATGTGCAAGAATTTGGAATTGAAACAAATATGGTTCCTGGGATATCATCATCTCTAGCGGTGCCAGCGTATCAAGGAATTCCACTAACAAAACGAGGTTCATCCGAGAGTTTTTGGGTGATCACTGGAACAACAAAATCTCATAAATTATCACAGGACGTTTGCCTGGCAGCTAAATCTAATGCGACTGTGGTAATTTTAATGGGAATGAGCAAGTTAAGCGAAATTGTTAGTATCTTTGCAGCCGAAAATAAACAAGAGGTTCCTGTAGCTGTTATCCAGAACGGAACAACTGATAATGAGAGGTTTGGATATGGTTCGATTGGAACTATAGAACAAGTAGTTTCAGAACAAAAATTGTCTTCACCTGCCATTATTGTAATCGGAGAAGTAGTGAAACAAAGAGCTAAATTAGCTTCTATTTGTAAGAATATAAAAGAAGAAATCGTATCTTGATAGTTCAGGATAGCAATAAAGATGAAACGAGTATTGAAAAATTTAATATTTGTTTGAAAAAAGAAAATGTTTAAATTTTTAATACGAGAACAGAGTGGTTACACAGGTTCTCAATTTTATAATTAATTTATTATTGAAATAATTAATAAAATTTAAGCGTGTGAAAGAAAGAAATAATTTATATCCGGTTTTTCTAAAGGTTAGAAATCTCGAAATTCTAATAGTAGGAGGAGGAAATGTAGCCGAAGAAAAACTAACGTTCTTATTAAAATCAAGCCCGAATGCTAAAGTAACAATGGTGTCTCCAATGTATAGAGAAGATACTGTGGCTTTGGCGAGTAAGTTCGGAGTAAAAATGATAAAAAAGAAATATCACAGACGTTTTCTGAAAGGAAAACATATAGCAATTGCTACAACAGATGTTCCAAAAGTTAATGTACAAGTGTATAAAGATTGTAGGAAAAGAAGTAAATTGGTGAATGTAGCAGACAATCCTCCATACTGTGATTTTTATATGGGAGGTATTGTTACCAAAGGTAATGTGAAAGTGGCTATTTCGACTAATGGAAAGTCACCGACCACTGCCAAAAGATTACGTCAGTTTTTTGAAGAAGTAATTCCAGAAAATATTGATGACTTAGTCAAAAATTTAAACGAATATAGAAAAACAATAAAAGGTGATTTCGAGGAAAAAGTGGAAACACTCAATGAATTTACCAAAGGATTAATAGGAAAAAAAGAAGTTGAACATGATCAAGACTGATATTCTAATCATCGGAGCAGGACCAACAGGTTTATTCACTGTTTTTGAAGCAGGATTATTAAAATTAAAAACACATCTTATCGATGCGTTGCCACAACCAGGTGGACAATGCTCGGAAATATATCCTAAAAAACCAATTTACGATATTCCTGGATTTCCAGAAATTCTAGCTGGAGATTTAGTGAATAATTTAATGGAGCAGATAAAACCTTTTGAACCAGGTTTTACCCTAGGAGAAAGAGCAGAGACTATAGAAAAGTTAGAAGATGATACCTTTTTGGTGACTACCAACAAAGGAACCCAGCATAATGCACCAGTTGTTGCTATTGCTGGTGGATTAGGTTCTTTCGAGCCTCGTAAACCACCAATTCCTAATATTGCGGATTTCGAAGATAAAGGAGTGGCATACATTATTAGAGATCCTGAGGTGTATAGAGACAAAAGAGTAGTAATTGCAGGAGGTGGAGATTCTGCTTTGGATTGGACTATTTTCCTTGCAGATGTGGCAAGTGAGGTTACTTTAGTGCACAGAAGGAATGAATTTAGAGGTGCTTTAGATTCTGTAGAAAGAGTAGGTGAATTAACTAAACTGGGTAAAGTAAACTTAATTACCGAAGCCGAAGTAAAAGAAATTAAAGGAGAAGATCACGTTACAGGTGTTGGAATCAAACACAAGACACAAGGAGATATTAATGTAGATACAGATTACTTTATTCCATTATTCGGATTATCACCAAAATTAGGTCCAATTGCAAATTGGGGATTAGAAATAGAAAAGAATGCTATTAAAGTTGATAATTCGTATGATTATCAAACAAATATTCCAGGTATCTATGCTATAGGTGATGTAAATACCTACAGGGGAAAGCTTAAGTTAATACTTTCTGGATTCCATGAAGCTGCCATTATGTGTCAGAGTGCCTATCAGAGAATCTTCCCTGATAAAAAATATGTTATGAAATATACTACAGTAGGTGGAGTAGAAGGATTTGATGGATCTAAAAAAGAAGCCAAAAAAGAGGTAGTAAAAGCAATCGTATAAGACTTATAAATTTCTTTCCTCGTAAGTAATACTGATCATTTTCGGTATATTTACGAGGATTTTTATACCCTTAAAGCAATAGTATGTCAGACGTTACTATAAAGATAAAAGATAGAGAAGGAGAAATTCATGAAGTACAAGCTCCTACTGATATGGCAATGAACCTAATGGAGGTGTGTAAGGCTTATGAACTTCCGGTAGAAGGTACTTGTGGAGGAATGGCTATGTGTGCATCTTGTCAATGTTATATTTTATCAGATCATGAGCTTCCGGAAATGGGACAAGATGAGGACTTAATGTTAGCAGAAGCTTTTTATGTGGAGGATAATAGTAGACTTGGTTGCCAGATTCCAATCACTCCAGAATTAGATGGATTGGAGATTGAATTAGCTCCAGAATCCTAAAAAAATAGATTAAACTTGCAAAATAAAAGGCTATGCCTTTTATTTGTAAACGTTTTACGTAGAAAACGTTTACGCAGTTCATAAATTTAATTATGTTATCAAGAAAGGTGGAGGGAATAGACCCTATGAAACCTTAGCAACCCTTTATCTGTTAAAGAAGGTGCTACATTCTATTCGTTTCACACGAAATAGATAACAATGATGTATGGCTTAGCCTATTTCCATTTATTTTTCTTGATATAGTAATTGTATGATTGATAACCTATGTCTAGTACTGTTATTTTAGTATTAGATAGAATGTTTTTCATATGTAAAGATCTTTTTATGGATCAAACTACATGTGTGTAATTATCGGATTTTTAAATGAAGGATATACAAAAAATATTAGAGGAAAGAATCCTTGTGTTGGATGGAGCAATGGGGACTATGCTACAACGTCATAAGTTTACCGAAGAAGATTTTAGAGGCAAACGGTTTAAGGATTGGAAAGTTCCAGTTCAAGGGAATAATGATTTATTGAGTATTACGCAACCTGAAGCAATTAAAGAAGTACACCGTTTGTATTTTGAAGCTGGTGCGGATATTGTAGAAACCAATACATTCTCTGGAACAACTATTGCGATGGCAGATTACGAAATGGAAGAATTAGTATATGAATTAAACTTTCAATCTGCCAAGATAGCTAAAGAGGTGGCAGATGAATTTACTGTTAACGAACCTAATAAGCCACGTTTTGTTGCTGGATCAATTGGGCCTACCAATAGAACTGCAAGCATGTCACCAGATGTAAATGATCCTGGTTTTAGAGCGGTCACTTTCGATGAGTTAAGGATAGCATATAAACTACAGGTGGAAGCATTATTAGATGGAGGATCTGATATACTTTTGGTAGAAACTGTTTTTGACACATTGAATGCAAAAGCTGCTCTTTTTGCAATAGAAGAAGTAAAAGACGAAAGAAATATAGAGGTGCCAATCATGGTAAGTGGAACCATAACAGATGCAAGTGGGAGAACACTATCTGGTCAGACAGCGGAGGCATTTTTAATTTCTGTTTCGCATATTCCTTTATTGTCTATAGGATTTAATTGTGCCTTGGGAGCAAATCAGTTAACTCCACATTTAGAGGTGCTATCACAGAAAGCTGATTTTTGGGTGTCAGCACATCCCAATGCGGGATTGCCAAATGCTTTTGGAGAGTATGATGAAACTCCGGAGCAAATGGCAGATCAAATAAAAGAATATTTAGACAAAAATTTGATAAATATTATTGGAGGATGTTGTGGAACTACTCCAGAGCATATCAAGGCAATTGCAGATATTGCAAAAAAGTATCAACCAAGATCATTAGAAGCAGTGATTTAGATTATGGCGGTAAAGGAAAAAAGAAAATACTTAAAGTTATCCGGACTTGAGCCGATGATTGTTTCGGCTGATACGAACTTTATAAATGTTGGTGAGCGTACTAATGTAGCAGGATCTAGAAAATTTCTTCGTCTCATCAAGGAAGAGAAATTTGATGAAGCACTTGATATTGCCAGACATCAGGTAGAAGGAGGAGCTCAGGTGATCGATATCAATATGGACGATGGTTTGATAGACGGAAAAGAAGCGATGGTAAGGTTCTTGAATCTTATTATGGCAGAACCCGATATTGCCAGAGTGCCAATCATGATTGATAGCTCTAAATGGGATATTTTAGAAGCAGGATTACAAGTCGTGCAAGGGAAATGTGTAGTAAATTCTATCAGTCTAAAAGAAGGAGAAAAAGAGTTTATAGCACATGCCAAAAAAATCAAGAGATATGGAGCAGCAGTAATTATAATGGCTTTTGATGAGGTTGGTCAGGCAGATAATTATGAGCGCCGTATTGAGATCTCTAAAAGATCCTATGATATCCTAGTAAATCAGGTTAATTTTCCTCCCGAGGATATCATATTTGATTTAAATATATTTCCAGTAGCTACTGGAATGGAAGAACATCGTAAAAATGCAATAGATTTTATTGAAGCTACGAGATGGGTAAGAGAAAATTTACCTCATTGTAGTGTCAGTGGTGGAGTTAGTAATGTTTCTTTTTCCTTTAGAGGAAACAACGTGGTTAGAGAAGCCATGCATTCTGTGTTTTTATATCACGCTATTCAGGCTGGAATGAATATGGGTATTGTAAACCCTACAATGCTCGAAGTATACGATGATATACCTAAAGATCTATTGGAATATGTAGAAGATGTGATCTTAGATCGAAGAGAGGATGCAACTGAACGTTTACTTGATTTTGCCGAAACCGTAAAAGGAACTAAAAAAGAACAAACAGTTGATCTTTCCTGGAGAGAAGAACCTTTGCAAGACCGTATAACCAGAGCATTGGTAAAAGGAATTGATCAATACATAGAAGAGGATGTAGAGGAAGCGAGACAAGCAGCCGATAAGCCTATTGAAGTAATTGAAGGTAATCTGATGACCGGAATGAATGTAGTTGGAGATTTATTCGGTTCGGGAAAAATGTTTTTACCACAAGTTGTTAAATCAGCTAGGGTTATGAAAAAAGCAGTTGCTTACTTATTACCTTATATCGAAGAAGAAAAGAAAAACAACCCAAGTTCAGCCGAAGGAAATGGTTCTGCTGGAAAAGTGTTAATGGCTACTGTAAAGGGAGATGTTCATGATATCGGTAAGAATATAGTGTCTGTTGTATTAGGGTGTAATAATTATGAGATTGTGGATCTAGGAGTTATGGTACCGCCGGAGAAAATTATTCAGACCGCAATTGATGAAAGTGTCGATATCATTGGATTGAGTGGATTGATTACTCCGTCTCTGGATGAAATGGTTTTTTTAGCCAAAGAAATGGAACGTAGAAACTTTAAAATTCCATTATTGATCGGAGGAGCAACTACTTCTAAGGCACATACCGCGGTAAAAATAGATCCGCAATATCAAAATGCTGTGGTACATGTAAATGACGCATCAAGAGCAGTGACTGTGGTAGGAGATCTTTTGAATAAAAGAAGTAATCAAAAATATGTAGGTGCATTAAAAGAAGACTATGAAAAATTTAGAGAGAGCTTCTTAAAAAGAACAAAAAAGAAGGAGTACCTATCGATTGAAGATGCAAGAAAAAATAAATATACCATCGACTGGAACACTTCCAAAATTACAGAACCAAATGCGTTAGGGGTTCAGATTATCGAAGAGTTTGATTTAAAAAAGCTAGAGCCATATATTGATTGGACTCCATTTTTTAGGTCTTGGGATCTTCATGGGAAATATCCAGCTATTCTAAATGATGAAATTGTAGGAGAACAAGCTAATTCCTTATTTGCAGACGCGAAGGAATTAATGGGCAAAGTACTTAATGAAAGATTACTAAGTGCAAAAGCAATATTTGGGTTGTTCGAAGCGAATACCATTAATGATGATGATATAGAAGTTAAAAGTAATTTTGGAAATTTTGAATTTAGAACTCTTAGACAGCAATTAAAAAAGCATGCTGGTAAACCCAACTTCGCGTTAGCCGACTTTGTAGCTCCAAAAGAATCTAAAAGACAAGATTATATAGGATGTTTCTGCGTTACGACAGGATTTGGAACCAAAGAGCTGGCAGAGGATTTTGAAAAAGAACATGATGATTATAATTCAATTATGATTAAAGCTTTAGCAGATCGTTTGGCCGAAGCTTTCGCAGAATATCTACATGAAAAAGTAAGAAAAGAACATTGGGGATATGCTAAAGAAGAAAAACTGTCTAATGATGAGTTAATTAAAGAAGTTTATAAAGGGATTAGACCTGCACCAGGATATCCCGCTTGTCCGGATCATCTCGAGAAACTAACAATCTGGGAACTATTAAAGGTAAAAGAAAATATAGGAGTTGAACTTACTGAAGGTCTGGCGATGTGGCCGGCAGCTTCGGTTTCGGGATATTACTTTGCTAACCCTGAAGCAAGATATTTTGGTTTGGGAAAAATAAAAGAAGATCAAGTCAAAGATTTTGCTTCAAGAAAAAATATCGACTTCGAGCTGGCAAAAAAGTGGTTAAGTCCTAACCTAGTAGAATAAAAAACACCAAGTAAACAACTAAAACTAAATGAAGGTTACCGATCATATAAAAAAGGCTAAAGGAAAAACATTATTTTCATTTGAATTAATTCCTCCCCAAAAAGGAAAAAGTATCCAAGAATTATATGATAATATAGATCCCTTAATGGAATTTAATCCTCCATTCATAGATGTAACTACATCGAGAGAGGAATTTATCTATATTGATCGCGAAGGTCTCTTGGATAAAAAATTAACAAGGATGCGTCCAGGAACAGTTGGTATTTGTGCATCAATTACACATAAGTATAATGTTGATACAATTCCACATGTACTATGTGGAGGGTTTACAAAGGAGGAAACGGAATATCTTTTGGTGGATTGTCATTATTTGGGTATTGATAATGTAATGGCACTTCGTGGAGATGCGATGAAAGAGGAAAAATATTTTAGTCCAACAAAAGGAGGTCATTGTTATGCAAATGAATTGGTAGAGCAGATTGTAAATATGAATAATGGTCGATTTCTACATGAAGTTATAGAAAGTGATAATCAATCTGACTTTTGTATAGGTGTTGCCGGATATCCAGAAAAGCACATGGAAGCTCCGTCTATGAATGCTGATATAAGAAGATTAAAAGATAAAGTTGATGCTGGTGCTGATTATGTGGTAACCCAAATGTTTTTTGATAATAAAAGATATTTCGCCTTTGTAGAAAAAGCTAGAGAAGCTGGGATTAATGTCCCAATAATACCTGGTATCAAACCTGTAGCGGTAAAAAGACATCTGCAATTATTACCTCAAGTTTTTAAGCTAGACATGCCCGATGAGTTAGTAAGTGCTGTAGAAGGTTGTAAGACTAATAAGCAAGTTCGTGAGGTAGGAATAGAATTCGCAATCCAACAATCGAAAGAATTAATGGAATACGGAGTGCCTGTATTACATTATTATTCAATGGGAAAATCTGATAATATTAAAAAAATAGCAGAAAGCGTATTCTAAAACTATCAAGATTTTGGAAACCTAAAAGTGCTATCTTACATTTGCCACAATGATAAAGCGCATTTGTATAGTATTGATATTGTTGGTGCACTACGTGCAATCACAAGAGGATAAAAAGTATTATAGTTTTGATGTAAACAACTTTTATGGAACTATTCTAAAACATAATCCAGATATATCTCATTTAATAACAGGACATCCTTCAGGAGTACTACTTTCGGTAAACAGAAAGACCTTTGGTAATAAAGAATGGGAAAGATTATATAACTCACCCGATTATGGGCTCTCATTCATATATCAGGATATGGATAATGAGTTTTTGGGTCAAAACTTTGGGGTCTATTTACATTATAACTTTTATTTTTTCAAACGTCTTTTGATGTTTAGATTAGGACAAGGATTAGCCTATACAAATAGTCCATACGATGAAGATGATAATTTTAGAAATGTGGCATATGGATCACATTTCATGAGTTCTACATTTGCAATGCTCAATCTAAAAAAAGAAAACATCTTAGGAGGACTTGGTTTTCAAATGGGATTAGGAGTTATTCATTATTCTAATGCAAATTTTAAAGCACCAAATAAAAGTACAAATACACTAGTGTTTAATGCAGGTTTTAATTATGTGTTAGATTCACAATATCCGGAAAATGTAGAAAAAGAAAAGGGCGAAGTAAGGGGATCAGAACCTTTCGGATATGGTTTTATATTTAGGAGCGGAATCAACGAAAGTGATGTTGTTGGATCTGGTCAGTTCCCATTTTATACCTTTGCGGTTTTTGCCGATAAACGTTTGAATAAGAAAAGTAGTGTCCAGCTTGGAGCTGAATTATTTTTCTCAAAAGCTTTGGAAAGATTTATAGATTTTAGAGCTTCTGGAGCATTTAGAAATGATAATACAACAGGAGATGAAGATGCAAAAAGAATTGGGTTGTCTTTGGGACATGAATTAAGAATTAACAAAATCTCTGTATTAACTCAGTTGGGGTACTATATTTATTACCCATATGATTTTGAAGGTCAGGTGTATAATCGTTTTGGATTGAGATATTATGCAAATAAAAATATATTTGGATCAGTTACTGTAAGATCACATGCGGCAAAAGCTGAGGCAGTTGAATTTTCTATTGGTTACAGATTATGAAAAAGATACTTATAATAATATTGATGCTATTTATTATTTCTTGTGATAGCGAGAACGCTATAGATTGTTTTCAAAGGACAGGAGATTTAGTAAGACAAGAAGTTGAGGTTCCAGATTTTTCTAGAATTTTAGTAAATCAGAATGTAGAAATGGTTTTGAAACAAGGAGAACAGACCTCTATAGTAATAGAAACTGGAGATAATTTATTAAATGAGGTTTCTGCTATTGTCGAAGGTGATCGATTAGTGTTAAGTAATACTAATGACTGTAATTTTGTAAGAGATTTTAATCAAACTAAAATTTTTGTAACAGCTCCTAATATTACTGAAATTAGAAGTGCTTCCCAATTTGATATTTCTTCTGATGGCATACTAACCTATCCTGAATTGAGATTGTTATCTGAAGATTTTAATGAAGATAATGGAGGGAATATTAATGGAACTTTTACCTTAGAAGTAGATTGCGAAAATATTATTGTAGTAGGAAATAATATCGCATCTTTTTTTGTAACTGGGAGAGTCATTAACTTAAGGGTTGGTTTTTTCTCAGGTACTGGGAGATTTGAAGGAGATAAGCTTATAGCGGAGAATGTCGATGTTTTTCACAGAGGAACAAACAAAATTATCGTAAACCCTCGAGAGTCAATAACAGGTGAAATTAGAAGTACTGGAGATGTCATTTCCATAAATCAGCCTCCAGTGGTAGATGTGCAAGAGTTTTTTACAGGAAGACTAATATTTAATTGAAATTTACATACAAAAGGGATTTTTCCCTTTAATTTTTTTCAATAATTTTTGTTAAATTTTGTGATTTTCACTTTGTTTTTTTCTTTTTTATGTATCTTTATTTTCTTTTCAAGAAATTGTAAATCATATATTTACGTTTATTTTTATTGCGTTTTTTTATCATAACTGTGTTACGGTTTTGTAACACAAAATTAATGGTTTTACTGGTTTATATAATTGATAATATTGCGTAAATTTAATTACCCCGCAGAGCAAACAGTTGAATCTTAACAAAATTGTATGGCCTATAGCGAGGAAACTACTTTTAGAAATTACGTTCATTTACGAGAGAATTATTTACAAAGAGAACTTTACGAAATTGTAAAGAAAGACGAAAAAGTTTTTGATTTTATTCAAGATACTATACTAGATGGTGTTTGGTTTTGGGATTTAAAAGATCCTGACCAAAAATGGATGGATGAAAAATTTTGGAGTATTCTTGGATATACTGCCACCGAAATTCCAAAAGAAAAATCATTTTGGAAAAAAATAATAATTCAGGAAGATTTAGAAAAGATATTGAAAAGTTTGGATGAGCATCTCGATCAGCCAAATAAACAATATGATCTAGTGGTTAGGTTTACTCATAAGTTAGGACATATAGTTTGGTTGAGATGCAGAGGTATTACTATTTCGGATATCAATGGTGAACCTTTATGGATGATCGGGGTATATGCAGATGTTACTAAATTAGTAAATACAGAATACGAATTACAGCAGCAAGTTGAAAAGTATAAAGATACTATTGAGAGTACTAATTCAGGTTCTTGGGAATGGAATTTGCGAACAGGAAAGGTAGTTTTTGATGAGAGATGGGCTAATACCATGGGATATTCCCTCTCAGAATTACAACCAGTTTCTTTAAATACCTGGGTAGATTTGATGCATCCTTCTGATCATATAAAATCGACAAAGGTATTGCAACAACATTATGAAAAGTTGATACCCTACTATGAGTGCGAAACACGATTGAAACATAAGAATGGAGATTGGATTTGGGCATTGATAAAAGGAAAAATAGTTAGTTGGGATGAAGAAGGTAATCCTGAATTATTAGTAGGAACTCAAGTCGATATCACTGAGAACAAAAAAGCTTTAGAAAAGAATAGATTATTTGTAAGTCAAGCACCAAGCGCAATAGCCATGTTTGACACCAATATGAGATATCTTGCAGCATCTAGCAGGTGGTTTGAAGATTATAATATAGTTGGACAAGATATTATAGGAAAATCTCAATATGAAGTTTTTCCGGATATGAAAGAAAAATGGGAAAGTATTTATAATAAATGCTTAAATGGGGAAACGCTTAGAAAAGACGAAGATTGTTTAGAGAGAAATGAAGGTTGTAATCAATGGATTTCTTGGGAATTACGGCCATGGTACAATAAACAAGGACAGATAGGAGGTTTGTTAAAACATACCTCAGATATATCCAAATTAAAAAAAGCGGAAGAGCTTAGCGAAGAACGAAAAGTTTTTTTAGAAGCAATTTTAGATAGTATCGATGTAGGTGTTGTGTCCTGTGATGATAAAGGTTTGTTAACCTTATTTAATAAAACGGCTAAAAAATGGCATGGATTGCAAGCCAAACCAATTTCTCCTTCGGATTTATCAGAATATTATGGTCTACGAAAACCTGATGGGATTACACCCTTAAAAGAAGAAGAGATTCCTCTTATAAAAGCTTTAAGAGGAAATCAGGTGATGGATGATGAAATAGTGATTACATCGACATCTAGCAAACAAAGATATGTTGTAACCAACGGTTCTCAATTGATTGGTGTTAATGGCGAGGTTAGAGGAGCTGTGGTTGCTATGCATGATGTTACAGATAGAAAATTAGCCGAAGAGAAATTAAAAATAAGTGAACAAGCTTTTAGAGGGAATTTTGAAAGTGCGGCGACAGGAATGGCTATTATTGGTCTAGATGGAAGATGGATAGAAGTAAATGATGCTGTTTGCAATATGATAGGATATCGAAGGGAAGAATTAACTAACATGACATTCCAAGATATTACCCATCCTGAAGATTTAAATAAAGACTTAGGATTATTGAATAAGCTTCTAAATGGCGAAATATCCTTTTACCATCTAGAAAAGAGATATTTTCATAAGAATGGTAGAGAAGTACACGGATTGCTTTCGGTTTCTTTAGTAAGAGATAAAGAAGAAACACCATTATATTTTATATCTCAAATAACCGATACGACTCAGAATGTATATAATCAAAAGAGATTAGAAGATACTTTAGCTAAGTTAAAAGGTATTTTGGAATCGAGCAGTAGAGTTGGAATAATTGGGGCCGATGTTTCAGGAATCATAACGACATTTAATAAAGGAGCTGAAAATCTTTTAGGATATGATCGCGAGGAAATGTTATATAAGCAAAGTCCAGTCATTATTCATGATCAGGAAGAAGTAGAATTGGTTGGACGGAAATTGTCGCATGAGTTACATAAAGAAGTAAAAGGTTTTGATGTTTTTATTGAATTAACAAATAAAAAAAAGCATTACACAAAGGAGTGGACATATATTCGGAAAGATGGAACAAGATTTCCTGTGCAGCTTACAGTCACTGCAATCAAAGAAAGGGATAAAACGATAGGTTACTTAGGAGTCGCTACAGATATTAGCGATATAAAAAAGGTTGAAGACGAACTCAAATCCATTTTAGAACTAACGGAAGAACAAAATGAAAGGTTAAGAAATTTTGCTTACATCGTATCTCATAATTTAAAATCTCAATCAGGTAACTTCGAGATGTTACTTGATATTTATACCAAAGAAAATCCCGAAGCTGAAAAATCTGAGGCGATACAACTATTTAAAACGGCTTCTACTCGACTGTCAGACACCATAAAACATTTAAACGAGGTAGTACAAATTAATAATTCTATTGGCGAAAATTTGACCTCCAGTAATCTTAAAAAATCCGTAGATGAAGTAGTGAAAACAATATCGGTAATCTCAAAGGACGCTGAAGTTACTATCAATAATAATATATCCGAGGAATTATGGGTACAAGCTATTCCTGCTTACCTAGATAGTATTATTTTAAATTTTGTGACTAATGGGATTCGATACAGATCTAAAAGTCGTGATAGTTATATTAATATAGGAGCTAAGATTCAAGATGATTTTATCGTCATTCTTATAGAAGATAACGGACTAGGAATAGATCTAAAAAAGTATGGTTCTAAGTTGTTTGGAATGTATAAAACTTTTCATAACAATGAAGATGCGAGAGGTATTGGACTATTTATCACAAAAAATCAGGTTGAAGCACTTGGTGGAAAAATTAAGGTTAAAAGTAAAGTAGATCAGGGAACTACATTTGAGATTTACCTTAAGAAGGGAAAGCAATTCTAAATTCAGATTGTATTTTTTCTTAAAAAATGGATTTTTTTAAGAAATATGTTACAAAAATTAGCGAATTATTTAGGGAATATTCAGTAACTTTAAGTGATATTCAACGTTTGCACAATTCCCTCATTCGTTTATAAAAATAAAAATGAAAATGACCATGAAATTGACGAGAGTAAAGGATATAGCGCAAGATTCGAATAGAGATCACTATCTAAAGGAAGAACTATATGGCTTAATCAAAACTGATAGTTATATTTTTGATTTTATACAAGAAGCAGCCTTAGATGGGATATGGTTTTGGGATCTATTGGATCCTGATAATGTATGGATGAATCCAAGATATTGGACTCTTTTTGGATATGATCCGGCGACCAAACCCCATAAAACAGATGCTTGGCAAGAAATAGTCTTTAAAGAAGATTTAAAAAATATATATGCCAATTTTACTGCGCACGCAGAGGATCCCTCAGTTCCCTATGATCAAATAGTTAGATTTAAACATAAACTAGGACATACCGTATGGGTGCGTTGTAGAGGTGTAATGCTCAGAGATGATCAAGGGAAACCTATTAAAATGCTTGGTGCTCATACCGATATTACTAATATCAAAGAAAAAGAAGAAGAGCTAAGGTTACAGTCCGCTTTTTTTGAACACATTATTGATGGAACTGGATTAGGAACGTGGAAATGGAATGTTAAAACTGGTGAAACTATCCTAAATGAACGCTGGGCAGAGATGATTGGATATACTTTAGAAGAGCTGAAACCAATCTCTTTAGGAACCTGGTTAGCACACTCTACCAAGGAAGATCAAGATCGATCGAATGAACTTTTAAAAGAACATTTTGAAAAAAGAACTCCATTTTATGAGTGTGAATTTAAAATGAAACACAAAAATGGAGAATGGATTTGGGTTTTAGACAGAGGGAAAGTAGTAAGTTGGGATGAAGAAGGTAACCCAGAATGGATGCTTGGTGCTCATACTGATATTACGGAGATAAAGAAAAAAGAAGAAGAACTAAGGATACAATCGGCCATATTTGAGCATATTATCGATGGGACGGATCTTGGTACTTGGCAGTGGAATCCCGAAACTGGAGAAACTATTTTTAATGAAAGATGGGCAGAAATTATTGGTTATACCTTAGAT
Source organism: uncultured Aquimarina sp. (assembly GCF_947492965.1). GTDB lineage: Bacteria > Bacteroidota > Bacteroidia > Flavobacteriales > Flavobacteriaceae > Aquimarina. Next base: position 777,354 of record NZ_CANLOZ010000001.1, read on the forward strand.
GAAATTGGACCGATTTCTATAGATACTTGGGTTAAATATACGCACCCTGATGATATTCAAAAGTCAAATACATATCTGGAAGAATATTTCAAAGGAAATACTCCTATATACGAATGTGAAGTAAGGATGAAACACAAAAATGGGGGGTATGTTTGGATATTGACTAAGGGAAAAGTAGTTAGCTGGCATGAAAAAGGAAAACCAGAGTGGGTTTTCGGATCTCATCAAGATATTACAGAAAAAAAGCAAGACTTCGAAAGAAATAGACTTTTTATAGAACAAGCTCCAAGTGCCATAGCGATGTTTGATAAAAAAATGAACTATTTGGCCGCATCGCAAAAATGGTTTCAGATTTATGATATAGAAGGAGAGGATATTATAGGAAAATCTTATTACACTATCTTTTCAAAGGTTAGCAAGATCAGAAAAATGAATATTGCTAAATGTTTAAAGGGTACGGTAATTAAAAATTATGAGGAAAAAATACATAGAAAAAAGGGAGATTTTGTCTGGTTATCTTGGGAATTGCGACCTTGGTACTCTGATGAAAATGAAATAGGAGGTATTATCATACACGTTTCAGATATTACCAGAATTAAAAAAGAAGAAGAACTAAAATCTTTGTTAAGAGTAGCAGAAGATCAAAATCGAAGATTGAAAAACTTTGCACATATCGTTTCACATAATCTGAAGTCTCATTCCGGAAATTTTGAGATGTTATTGGATTTGTTCTTACAGGAAAATCCAGAGATTAGAGATAATGAAATTATTAGGCTATTTAAAACTGCTTCTTTAAATCTTTCAGATACTATTGCGCATCTAAATGAGGTTGTATTGATTAATACTTCCTTAGATAAAAGTTTGGTTCCAATTGATCTCAAAGAAGCGATAGATGAAGTCATAAGAGGCGTTTCTGCAATCGCAATAGAATCCGAAGTAGCCATAAATAACCAGATAAATGATAATATAAGAGTGATGGCAGTACCAGCTTACTTAGATAGTATATTACTTAACTTTATAACTAATGGTATTAAGTATAGATCATTAGAGCGAGAAAGTTACCTTACATTAAGTGCTGTAAAAGAAGATAAATATATGGTGTTATCAATTGAAGATAATGGATTAGGTATAGACCTAAGAAAACATCGATCTAAATTATTCGGAATGTATAAAACCTTTCATACCGAAATTAAAAATGCCCGAGGAATTGGATTATTTATAACAAAGAACCAAGTAGAAGCTATTGGTGGTAAAATAGAAGTTAGTAGCGAAGTGGATAGAGGAACAACCTTTAAAATTTATATGAGATATGAGTAAAATAGATATTGCCTGTGTTATAGATGATGATCCAATTTTTGTTTTTGGAATTAAGAAGGTGATGCAACTCATCGACTTTTGCGAAGGAATCTTGGTCTTTAAAAACGGTCAAGAAGCTTTGGATAATCTAAAAGCAATCATTTCTGCCAAAGAACAATTGCCGGATATCATATTGTTAGATTTAAATATGCCAATTTTAGATGGTTGGCAATTTTTAGAAGAGTTTATAAAGATTCCTTGTAATAAAAAGATTCTTATTTATGTAGTTTCATCTTCTGTAGATCCAGAGGATGTATTACGTGCTAAATCTTACGAAAGTGTTAGTGAGTATATTGTAAAACCAATATCAGTAGCAAAACTAAAAGAAGTGCTTTATGATTTTGAAAATGCGACTGGATAAAAAATAGTAAGGTTTAATTCGTTAGCTCTCTAAATAAACTCTCTAGGTTTTTATTTTTTCTCGAAAGCTGCAGGATTTTTAGTTGATTATCATGAGCAAAATCAAAAACTGAGGGTCTCATATCGATTGTAGTATCAAATGTGAGTAAGTATACAAAGCCATGGACATTTTTAACCTGTTTGATATAATCAAATTTGGATAAAAAGGCTTCTTCTACTCTATAATCAAATTCAACTTCAATGATCTGATCAGTTTGATCCATCATTTCATTTAAGTCTTTATCAGCTACTATTTCACCTTTGTTGATAATAATAACACGATCACACATGGCTTCTACTTCCTGCATAATATGTGTAGAAAGAAAAACTGTTTTTTCTTTGCCTACCGTTTTGATAAGTTCTCTGATTTCTACCAACTGATTTGGATCAAGTCCAGTGGTTGGCTCATCAAGAATTAATACTTTGGGATCATGAAGTAATGCACAGGCCAATCCTACACGTTGGCGATATCCTTTAGATAATTGACTAATTTTTTTATTGGATTCTGGTAGTAAACCAGTTTGTTGTATTACTTCTTCAATTCGAGATGTAGTTACTTTATAAACCTGAGCATTAAAAGCCAAATATTCTCTAACATACATGTCTAAATACAAAGGATTGTGTTCTGGAAGATAGCCTACATTCCTTTGTACATCCATAGATTCAGAATGTATGTCAAATCCATTTACTTGTGCTTTTCCGGAGCTAGCATCTAAATAAGTAGTCAGAATTTTCATCATTGTGGATTTTCCAGCACCATTCGGACCTAAAAAGCCAACAATTTCTCCTTGTTTTACTTCAAAAGAAATTTCTTTCAAAGCATTTTGCTCATTATATACTTTAGAAATTTTTGAAACTGAAATAGACATAACTTCCCTTTATATTCAAAAGTACATAAAACCTTATTTATTGTATGTAAATCAAATAAAAAAATAAAAAAACAGATCATAACCTTTTGATAATGTTTTGATAAACTTACCTGAGTTACATTTTGTTAAATTTATAATTAAAAGGTATTCAATATGATAGCTAGCAAAATAGTAAGGTTTGTACTTAGATTATTTGACAAAATAATATGTAATGTTCAGCAAGTATTTTTTGTTGTATTATTTCCTTTTTTCAAGCGAGGTTTATTTAAACACTAACAATTTACCATTTTTTCTTAAATAGTATTTTATTCCATTAATGGGCTCTAAGAATCAAATTATTTGGGGAGTCACTACTGCTGCAGCTCAAACAGAAGGAGCTTTTGATAAAGATGGAAGGGGTGCTTCTATCTGGGATACATTTACCAAGAATTCCAGAAAAATAAAGGATAAATCCAATAATCAGATTGCTACTAATTTTTACGAACGTTTTGAGGAGGATATTGATGTATGTGTCGATATCGGGTTAAAGATATTTCGCTTTTCTATCTCTTGGTCAAGAATAATTCCTGATGGTACTGGAGCTATTAACGAGAAAGGAATCGCATTTTATAATAAGGTAATAGATTATTGTCTTAAGGTCGGAATAGAGCCTTGGATCACTACATATCATTGGGATCTACCTCAAAAATTACAAGACAAAGGTGGATGGCGAAATAGGGAGGTAATCGCAGATTATGAAAATTATGTTCGTGTTCTCAAGGATCATTTCTCGGATCGTGTAAAAAATTGGATTCTTGTAAATGAAGCTATAGTATGTATTGGAGCTGGATATTTCCTAGGAATACACGCTCCAGGAAAACGAGGAATTAAAAATTTCAGTGCCAGTATTCATCATATTTTATTAGCACAGGCGAAAGGATTTCATATTTTAAAAACAGATGATAATTTGCTTGTAGGGACTGCGGTAAGTTGTACTAAAATTGAAGCCTTTACAAATCAAAAAAGAGATCAAAAAGCCGCACTTAGAATAGATGCATTAATGAATCGTTTATGCATAGAACCTTATCTTGGATTAGGATACCCTAAAAATGAATTACCACTTGTAACTAATATTGAAAAATTCATACAAGAAGGAGATATGGAAATCATGAAAATAGATTTTGATTTCTGGGGTATTCAAACATATGCTAGAGAAGTAGTGAAAAGTGCATGGTATATTCCTTATTTAGGCTGTGTTTTGGTAAGTCCAAAAAAAAGAAAAGTGCCTGTTTCAGTAATGGGATGGGAAACTCATCCAGAAGGAGCAGAATTTTTTTTAGAACGGTTTTCCAAATACGATTCAGAAAAACCCTTATGGTTATCAGAGTGCGGAATAGCTTTGTCAGATGTAGAAGATGATTCTAAAAGGATAGCTTATTACAAGAAAATTATCATTGGAACGGAAAACGTTATAGCCAAGAAGATTAATTTGAAAGGAATTTTGTTATGGACACTTGTAGATAATTTTGAATGGGCAGAAGGTTATATTCCTAAATTTGGAATCGTAGGTATGGATAAAACTACACTCAACCGAAAAATGAAAAAAACAGCATTCTGGCTTAAAGAATACTTTTCTAATCAATTTGATTAAATATAAAATTCTGAAGAATGTTTAATTTCCTTAAGAACAAACGTACTGTTTAGAACACCAATATTCTCTATTTTAGAGAGTTTCGACTTTACAAAATCATGATACTCTTCAAGACTTTTGGTATGGATTTTTAATACAAAATCAACCTGTCCAGCCATATGATAACACTCTTGTACTTCATCTAGATTCTGAATTTGTTCTTCAAACTTTTCAATAAATGCCTCATTATGATAGCGCATAGATACTTGACAAATAGTGGTAATTGATCTGTCAATTAATTTTTTATCCAAAATCGCTACATATTTTTTTATAAATCCTTGTTTTTCCAACCTACGAACTCGTTCATAAACAGGAGAAGGAGTTAAATTTAGAATAGAGGCTATTTCTTTAGCTGTCTTTTTAGAGTCTTTCTGAAGAATTCTAAGAATGGTTAAATCTATTTGGTCTAATTGATCCATAAATGTTGATTAAAAATTACTTTAAATCTATCGTTATCTTATTGTTAAAAGTAAATAATATTTTTTAAAAGCAATATATCAGTAAAAATTACTTAATTTTTTTGTTTTATCAAATATAAACATTGTTATTCTTATTTTAGTAAGTAAATAACACTGCAAAGTGTTAAAAAATTAAGAGGAAAATGGATACAAAAGTTTTAGTAATTGGTGCAAATGGTCAGCTCGGTTCTGTATTAACCAAAGAGCTTCAGAAAAAATATACCATAGAAAATGTAATTGCTTCTGATCTTGAGCAAAGGGATTCTTACAAAGGAATTTTCGAAGTAATAGATGCTACGAATCAACAAAGAATCCAAGAGGTAGTAGAACGATATAAGATTACTCAGATATATCATTTGGCTGCAATTTTATCGGCCAAAGGAGAAGAAAATCCATTAGCTACCTGGGATATTAACATGAAAACACTTTTTAATGTTCTTGAAGTATCCAGAAAGAATCAAATAGAAAAAGTGTTTTTCCCGAGTTCTATTGCTGTTTTTGGAGAAGGCGCACCACTAATAAATACTCCAAACGACTCATATCTTAATCCTGCTACAGTTTATGGAATGAGTAAAGCATCTGGAGAAAATTGGGCTCAGTATTACTTTCTTAAATATGGATTAGATATTAGATCGATTAGATATCCTGGAGTCATAGGATACCAATCATTGCCTGGAGGAGGAACGACTGATTATGCTGTTGATATTTATCATAAAGCAGTAAAAGAAGAAGACTTTAGTTGTTTTCTGAAAGAAGATGCAACCCTTCCTATGATATTTATGGAGGATGCAATAAGAGCTACTTTAGAATTAATGGATGCTCCAAAAGAAAATATTACCGTTAGAACTTCTTATAACATTGCGGGAGTGAGTTTTTCTCCAGAAGAAATTACCGCCGAAATCCGTAAATTATATCCCGATTTTAAGGTTACCTATGAACCCGATTTTAGACAAGAAATTGCAGCAAGATGGCCAAAATCTATAGAAGATACAGCTGCAAGAAAAGATTGGGGATGGCAAGCTAATTATGATCTTAAGAGTATTACTGAGATTATGATCCAAAAATTACAACAGAAGTACAAACAAGGTTCAAGAAATAAAGAAATACTAATGTTTTAGAAATTACTGTTGCTAAAAAATCAAAATAATAAATATAATACAATAACAATATATACATGTTTTCAAATATAAAAGATGACTTACAGAAGGAATTAGATGATATTAAATCAGCTGGTTTATATAAGTCAGAAAGAATAATTACCACACCACAAGGTGCCGAGATCGATACAACGAATACCAAAGATGTTTTAAATTTTTGCGCGAATAACTATCTTGGACTTTCTTCTCATCCAGATGTTATCCAAGCTGGTAAAGATGCTATAGATTCTCACGGTTATGGATTATCTTCTGTTCGTTTTATCTGTGGAACTCAAGATATACATAAAGAATTGGAGCGTAAAACTGCAGAGTTTTTAGGAATGGAAGACTGTATTTTATATGCAGCAGCATTCGATGCAAACGGAGGAGTCTTTGAACCAATCCTTACAGCAGAAGATGCAATTATTTCAGACTCTCTAAATCATGCTTCTATTATAGATGGAATTCGTTTGTGTAAAGCAAAGCGATTTAGATACGAACATAATAATATGGTCGATCTCGAAAAGCAATTAAAAGCTGCAGAAGGATCTAGAAGAATATTAATTGTTACAGATGGTTCATTTTCGATGGATGGAACTATCGCACAGTTAGATAAAATTTGTGATTTAGCAGATGCGTATCATGCTATGGTAATGATTGATGAATGTCATTCTACTGGTTTTCTTGGAAAAACTGGGCGAGGTACCCATGAATATCGAGATGTAATGGGACGTGTAGACATCATTACAGGAACCTATGGTAAAGCTCTTGGAGGAGCATCAGGAGGTTTTACAGCAGCCAGAAAAGAAATTGTAGACATGTTACGTCAACGATCTAGACCTTACCTATTTTCTAATACCGTGGCACCTTCTATTGTTGGAGCATCTATAAAAGTATTAGATCTATTAAGTTCCTCTACGGCCTTAAGAGATAAACTAGAAGAAAATACTAAGTATTTTAGATCAGAAATGACAGCCGCAGGATTTGATATTGTTCCTGGAGATCATCCAATAGTACCAGTAATGTTATACGAAGCAACATTAGCTCAGGAATTTGCAGCAAAATTACTTGATGAAGGAATCTATGTGATTGGATTTTTCTATCCTGTTGTTCCTAAAGAAAAAGCACGTATTAGAGTTCAATTATCAGCTGGACATGATAGAGAACATCTAGAAAAAGCCGTTAAAGCATTTACCAAAGTAGGTAAAGAGCTGGGAGTAATATAATTACTAACGTTTGTTAGTGTTTTAAAACTTAGAAAATTCTTATTATAAAGGTTAGTTTATTCAAAATTTAATAGTAATTGCAGGTTAAAAATTAATAATTAATGATAATACCTGCGGATTGATGAAAAAAACTAAAATTTATTTTGTATAGTAATTGTTTTAGCTACTTTAGCAACATAATTAAAACAGAAATGAACAATTTATTTACTTGGAACCGATTTTATTTTTTCTTCTTTTATTTTAAAGGAAGTTCGGGATCGCTATGTAAATAAATAAGTCAAATTTATAAATTAGAATCCCGATGTAGAATCGGGATTTTTTTTTGAACATAAAATTTAAAACGTTTGAGTAAAAGAGTTGCCATACAAGGAATAAAAGGTTCGTATCACCATGGAGTGGCACAGGCATACTTTGGTAATGAGATTGATGTTCACGAATGCATGTCATTTCAGGAGTTAGTGCACAGCTTAGAAAATAAGAAAAGTACCGATGCAGTGATGGCGATCGAAAACTCTATCGCGGGATCAATTATTCCTAATTATGCCTACATTGATGAACATGATTTAACCATTTGTGGAGAATATTTTCAGCCAATTCATCATTGTTTAATGGCATTGGGAAATCAGGAAATTTCTGATATAAAAGAAGTATATTCTCATCCTATGGCTTTGCTTCAGTGTAAAGATTTTTTTCGTAAACACTCTCATATTAAGTTGGTCGAAGATGCGGATACAGCTGATGTTGCCAAGAGAATTCAAGAGCAGAAGTTAAGAGGTATAGCGGCAGTTGCAGGAGAAACCGCAGCTAAAATTTATGATTTGGAAATTTTAGCAAAAAATATTCAAACTATAAAAACAAATAGTACCAGATTTTTTATTCTCAATACAGATGAAAGCTCTGGCTTGGATAGTAAGGAAATCAATAAAGCATCATTAAAATTTCTTACAGATCACAAAAGAGGTAGTTTGGCTACTGTACTTAACGTTATGAGCGATTGCAGACTGAATCTTACTAAAATTCAGTCATTACCAGTTATTGATATGCCATGGAAGTATTCCTTTTTTGTGGATGTAACGTTTGATAAATATGAAGAATATCAAAAAGCTATTTCTATATTAAAGATTATGGCTTTGGAATTAAAAATACTAGGAGAATATAAAAATCAGAACGGATGAGTATTCAAACAGCAAAACGGTTAGAAACGATAGAGGAATATTATTTCTCTAAAAAGTTGCGTGAAGTTAGGGCACTGGCGGCTTCAGGAAAGCCGATTTTAAACATGGCTATTGGAAGTCCTGATTTGGACCCTCCAAAAGAAGTTGTAGAAGCTATACGGACAACAGTATTGCAAGATGGCGCACATAAATACCAGAGTTATCAGGGTGTTCCAGAACTTAGAATGGCTTTTGCCAATTTTTATAATACTAACTATGGAGTAGCATTAAATCCTGAAAATGAGATTTTGCCTTTAATGGGTTCTAAAGAAGGAATTATGCATATTTCATTAGCTTACCTTAATGAAGGTGATCAGGTATTGGTGCCTAATCCTGGATATCCCACCTATACATCTGTTACAAATTTGGTAGGTGCAGAACCACTATTTTATGATCTAAAAGAAGCTAATAATTGGGAACCGGATTTAGAGTTGTTATCAAAAAAGGATCTAAGCAGAGTTAAGATTATGTGGATTAATTACCCTCATATGCCAACAGGAGCTTCGGGTAGTGTAGAGACTCTTAAAAAATTAATTGCTTTTGCAAAAAAGCATCACATACTATTGGTAAATGATAATCCATACAGCTTTATATTAAACGATAATCCGACTAGCATTTTATCTATAGGAGGTGCGAAAGATGTAGCACTAGAGTTAAATTCTCTAAGTAAGACCTTTAATATGGCTGGATGGCGAGTAGGAGTAGTAACTGGAAGTCAGGATAAAATTGAAGCAATCCTTAAAGTAAAAAGCAATATGGATAGTGGTATGTTTTTAGGTATTCAAAAAGGAGCTATTGCAGCATTGAAATTATCCCATGATTGGTATGATGAGATAAATGCTATCTATAAAGAAAGACGAAAATTAATATGGGAACTAGCTTCATTATTAGGTTGTTCATTTGATAAAACAGCAACCGGAATGTTTGTGTGGGCGAAATTGCCAGAAGGAATCGACGCAGTAGAATTTATTGATCATATATTGTATAAAAACAGTGTGTTTATAACTCCTGGAGATATTTTTGGGAGTAATGGTAAAGGATATATTCGTTTTTCATTATGTGTTACTAAAGAAAATATAAAAGAAGCAATTGAACGATTTGAGAAAAAACAAACACAATTTGCGAACAATAGCATCGTACATCAAAAATCGTAATTTGTATATAGAATGAAGGTATTTGTAATAGGAATAGGGTTAATAGGCGGGTCGTTTGCTATAGATATTAGAGCAGCTTTTAACGAGGCAGAGATTTATGGAGTAGATAAAAATGAACAACATTTAGACAAAGCGATTTCTTTAGGAATCATTGATGAAAAATCTACTTTCGAAGAATTAGATAAAGCTGATGTGGTGATTGTATCCGTTCCTGTAGATATTACGGTTAAGTTATTGCCAAAAATTTTAGATAAAATTAATGACGACTGTCTTGTTTTTGATGTAGGTTCTACAAAAAAGAAGTTATGTACCTCGGTAGGAGATCATTCAAAAAGAAGAAATTATTTAGCTGCTCATCCTATTGCAGGAACAGAGTTTTCGGGACCACAAGCAGCGATAGCCAACTTGTATAGAGGAAAAACAAATATCATTTGTGAAGTGGAAAAAACAGCCTTTAAATTGCAAGAACGTGGCATGGAGATTTTTAACAGATTAGGAATGAGAATTCGATATATGGATCCTGCGTCGCATGATAAACATATAGCGTATGTTTCGCATTTATCTCATATTAGTTCGTTTATGTTAGGTAAGACAGTGATTGAAAAGGAAAAAAACGAAAGAGATATATTTGATATGGCAGGCAGTGGTTTCGCCTCTACGGTCCGTTTGGCAAAAAGTTCACCAGAAATGTGGACCCCAATTTTTAGACATAATAAAGAAAATGTAATAGAAACATTAACAGAATATATTGCAAATCTGACACAGTTTAAAGAATTAATGGAGGAGGATAATTTTGTTGAAATATATAAGGAAATGGAAGATACAAATCATATAAAAGCTATTCTAAAAGGAATATCATAACAACTATAACCTTCTAAAAACGTAAAATTAAAACAGTATAAAAAAATAGAAATGGAGAATAAGAAAGAACTTAGAAACTGGTTAGATGCATATAATTTGGATCATCCATTGGTGATTGGAGGTCCTTGTAGTGCTGAAACTGAAGAGCAAGTAGTTAAAATTGCGCATCAGCTTAAAGATTCTGACGCAACTGTACTAAGAGCAGGAATCTGGAAACCTCGTACAAGACCAGGGAATTTTGAAGGAGTTGGTGCTTTAGGATTGAAATGGCTACAACGTGCTAAAGAAGAAACAGGAATGAAGATTGCTACCGAAGTGGCAAACCCACATCATGTAGAATTAGCATTAGAGCATGGAGTAGATGTTCTTTGGATAGGGGCAAGAAGTACAGTGTCACCTTTTATTGTTCAGGATATTGCAGATGCTTGTAAAGGAATTGATAATCCAGTATTGATCAAAAATCCTATCAATCCTGATCTTTCGCTATGGTTGGGTGCGGTAGAACGTTTTTATACTGCAGATGTGAAAAATTTAGGAGTAATTCACAGAGGTTTTTCGACCTATGAAAAAACGAAATATAGAAATATTCCTGAATGGCAGATTCCAATTGATCTTCAAAATCGTTTTCCTGATCTTCCGTTAATTTTAGATCCTTCTCATATAGCAGGAAGGAGAGATTTGATTTTTGACCTTTCTCAAACAGCACTAGATCTTAATTTTGACGGACTTATAGTAGAAACTCACTATGATCCAGACAATGCATGGAGTGATGCCGCACAACAAATTACACCAGATACTTTAATTCAGCATATGAAAGATTTAAAAATTCGTAAAGAAGTAGGCGTAGACGAGTCTTACCAGAAGACATTAAGTGAGTTGAGAGCAAAAATCGACGTAGCGGATAATCAATTATTAGATGTACTATCAAAGAGAATGAAAATTTCTGACGAAATAGGAAAAGCAAAAGCAAAGCAAAATGTAGCTATCCTGCAATCCAAGCGTTGGAATGAAATTTTAGGAAAAATGATTCTTGAAGGAGAAGAAAAAGGATTAAGCGAAGAATTTATTTTAAGAATTTACAAAGCTATTCACCAAGAGTCAATCAATCATCAAAAAAAGGTAGCGAAGTCTTAAATATGAATATTAGCTCTTTGGAATAGAGATTTATTTGCATCTTTGCGTTTATGACAGGAACTGTATATAAATCTACTGGAAGTTGGTATACCGTTAAATCGGAAGAAGGTGCTGTATACGAATGTCGTATAAAGGGTAAATTTAGAATAAAAGGTATTAAAAGTACCAACCCGGTTTCTGTTGGAGATGTAGTTGATTTTAAGTTGGAAACTAAAAATGACAGAGAGACTGGTGTTATTGAGAATATTAGAGAACGCCGGAATTATATTATCAGAAAATCGGTGAACTTATCCAAACAAACCCACATCATTGCCTCAAACATTGATGTGGTTTTTTTATTAGTTACTCTTAATAATCCTCCAACCTTTACTGCGTTCATAGATCGATTTTTAGTTACTGCAGAAGCGTACGATATCAAGGCTGTGTTGTTGTTTAATAAAATAGATACTTATAACCAGGATGAACTTGTAGAGATAAAATATCTTGCAGCACTATACAGGGAGATAGGATACGATTGTATTGGAATTTCTGCAAAAACTGGCAAGAATGTCGATAAAGTTAAAGAGTTAATGAAAGGAAATACTAGTATGTTTTCTGGTCATAGCGGTGTCGGTAAATCTACATTGGTTAATCTTATAGAGCCTAATTTGTCTTTAAAAACAGCAGAGATTAGTGATCAACATCAACAAGGTCAACATACTACCACTTTCGCAGAGATGTATGATCTTAGTTTCGATGCCAAAATTATCGACACACCTGGTATTAAAGGATTCGGTATTGTAGATATGGAAAAAGAAGAAGTCGGAGATTATTTTCCAGAGTTCTTTGAGCTTAAACAACAATGTAAGTTTAATAATTGTCTTCATATCAATGAACCAAAGTGTGCAGTAAAAGAAGCATTAGAAAATGAAGAAATTGCCTGGTCCCGTTACAAAAGTTATCTACAGATTTTAGAGGGCGAAGATGAGCACTACCGAAAAAATAATTATAACGAAGAATAATTTTTTAAGTTTTTAGGGTAACATTTCCTTCCAATTTGACACATACTATTATGAAAGCAGTAATCCAACGAGTATCGGAAGCTTCTGTTACCGTAAATCAAGAGAAAATCTCAGAAATTAAGTTAGGTCTTTTGGTTTTATTAGGTATAGAAGATGAAGATACAAAAGAGGATATTGATTGGTTATCTGGAAAAATAAGCAGATTAAGAATTTTCGGAGATGATAAAGGTATGATGAATCAGAGTGTTGTAGATGTAGGTGGGAATGCCATAGTAGTAAGTCAATTTACATTATATGCAAGTACAAAGAAAGGAAATAGACCTAGTTTTATTAAAGCTGCAAAACCAGAGAAAGCAATTCCACTGTATGAAGAATTTGTAAAACAATTCGAAAAAGATTTAGGAAAAAACGTTGGAACTGGTCAATTTGGGGCTGATATGAAGGTATCTCTGCTCAATGATGGACCAGTTACAATTATTATTGATACTAAGAATAAAGAATAATAACTACCCCAGAATAAGATAAATATGTTTCAAAAAATACAACAACTTCTAGTTGTGCTATGTCTGTGTGTCTTTTCGAAAATTAATTGTCAAGAAAATTTTGAGTTACAGTCGGTACTTTTGGATTCTACTCTTACTAAAAATGCAAATGCTGTTATACGATCAGAAGATGTAGAGATAGAAATTAATTCGGTTAATTCTGTAATTATAAGAACCAGAAGAGTAGTGACTGTTTTAAATAAGTATGGTGAAAAAAATGCTGATTATTATGAGCCATATGATCCTCAAACGAAAATAAAAAATGTAAAAGCTTTAGTTTATAATTCTTTAGGACAGGAAATTAAAAAGTTTAAGAGGAAAGATTTTAGTGATCGAAGCATGTATGATGGTTTTTCATTAATTGGAGATAATCGTTATATCTATTTCGATTATACTCCTGTTAATTATCCGTATACTTTAGTTTATCAAAGTGAAGTGGAAACTAAAAATTCAGCTTTTATAGAGCCTTGGTTTCCAATATCTAACTATAATCTTAGTGTTGAAAAAGCTTCATACAAAATTATTAATCCGAGAAAAATTCCGCTTAGAACAAAGGAAAAATCTTTTGAAGGATATCCAATTGAATTACTAAAAGGAGATCAGGAAATATCTTATAAATTATCAAAAGTACCGGCACTTACCAAAGAATATAGAAGTCCTTCCTTCGGAGAGTTGGTTCCTATGGGAAAAGTAACGCTTGGGGATTTTTCTTTAGTCAACGTTGATGGATCTGCTAAGGATTGGCAAAGTATGGGAGCATGGCAATACAAGAATTTGGTTTCTGGAAGAGGTGAATTACCGGATTCAGTTATTCAAAAAGTTTCTGAATTAGTAGCTGATGCAAAATCCAATAAAGAAAAAGCAAAACTTATTTATGAATTTGTACAAAGTAAAACCAGATATATCAGTGTACAGTTAGGAATTGGTGGATGGATGCCAATGAAAGCCGAAGATGTAGATCGGTTAGGGTATGGAGATTGTAAAGCACTAACCAATTATACCAAAGCTCTTTTGGAATCTCAGGATATTACTTCTTATTACACCGTGGTATACGGAGATTCTGATAAAAGAGATATAGATGCAGACTTTGCTTCTATGCAAGGTAATCATGCGATATTAAATATTCCTGATGAACAAGGAGATATTTGGTTAGAATGTACAAGTCAAACCGCTCCATTCAACTTCATTGGTGATTTTACAGATGATAGGAATGTACTTGTTGTTAAGCCCGATGGAGGAGAAATTAAAAGAACAAAAAAATATCAACCAGAAGAAAATACGCTTTATACAAAGGCTACAGTTTTCTTACAAGCAGATGCTTCAATAACTGCAGATGTAGTTTCTACTTCTGAAGGATTGCAATATGATTGGAGATATTTAACTAAGACCAAATCCATAAAAGATCAAAAACTTTATTTTAAGGAATATTGGGATTACATAAACAATTTAAATATCCTGGATGTAGAACTTATCGATGATAAAAATAATATAATCTACCAAGAAAAAGTAAAGATTAATGCTAGAAACTATGCGACTAAAGCGGGTAGTAGGTTATTAATAGTTCCTAATTTTTTCAATAGGATTAAAAGTAAAAAACCTAAGTATGCAAACAGAAAAACACCTTTGGTGATTTCGAGGGGATATGAAGATAAAGACGAATATGAAATTAAAATTCCAGCAGGATATGGTTTTAGTAAGCTTCCAGAGAAAAAAACGTTTGAGAGCATTTTTGGGAGTTATTCCTGTAACATTGAGCGTATTGATGAATCAACTCTTAAGTATACCAGAGCTTTAAAGATAAACGATGGGACATATCCTAAGGAAAAGTATGAAGAATATAGACAGTTTATGTCTAAAATTAGAAATGCAGACAAAACGAAAATAGTACTTAAACAACAATAAAACTAATCAACTAAACATGGGGGAATTATTTAAAATTACAGTAGTCGCTTTACTGTTCATATCTTTGAATTCGTGGGCACAAGAATATAAATTTGGAAAAATTTCTAAAGAAGAGTTACTAGAAAAATCATATTCATCTGACAGCTCAGCCAATGCAGCAGTGTTATATGAGAGTAAAAAAATACGTTTTGATTTTAATCAACAAAATGGTTTTCAGCTGATCACGGAAGTTTTCAAAAGGGTAAAGCTGTATAATAAAGAAGGGTTTGATTATGCTACTACAGAATTGCTACTTTATAAAAACAATGGAGATAAAGAGAAAATAAGTAATCTTAAGGGAGTAACTTATTCTATTGTAAACGATAAAATCGTTGAAACAAAATTGAAGAAAGATGGGATATTTAAAAATGAATATTCTGAGAATAGAGATCAAGTAAAATTTACGATGCCTTCCTTACAGGAGGGATCTGTTATCGAATATAAGTATAAGATCACATCACCCTTTGTTTATAGTATAGATAGAATTTATTTACAACGTCAAATTCCAATAAAGAATATAGAGGTTCAGGTTAGTATACCGGAGTACTATAATTTTAAGAAAATGACAACGGGTTATTTACCGATTAATTTGCAAGAATCTACAAAAAGAGATTTTATAGTTTGGTCTGCTGTCAATAACAATCGCACGGATTACGGAATAGCTGTAGATAAAATTAAGTCTACGAATGTACCTGCATTTAAAGTAGAACCTTATTCAGGAAATATTACAAATTATATTTCTTCTATTAATTATGAATTGTCTTATGTGAAATATCCTAATAGTCCAATAGATTATCGGTCTACTACCTGGGAAGATGTGTCTAAGACAATTTATGATAGCCAGAATTTTGGAGCTGAGTTAAAGAAAGTTAATTATTACAAGGATGATATTGATCAACTATTAAGTGGGATAACAATACCGCTGGATAAAGCAATAAAAATTTATGATTTTGTAAAACAAAAAATGTCCTGGAATAAGAGAAGAGGAGTTTTTGTAAATGATGGGGTGAAAAAGGCTTACAAGGAAAATACTGGAAGCGTTTCTGAGATAAACCTTATGTTAACTTCCATGCTTACATATGCAGGTATAAATGCCAATCCTGTAATTTGTAGTACAAGTGATGTTGCCATCCCTCTATTTCCAACAATCGACGGATTTAATTATGTGATCACGCGAATAAAATTACCAGATGGAGGATTGATATATTTAGATGCTACGGATAAATATGGTATGCCTAATATTTTATCAAAACGCATTATAAAGGGTATGGGAAGGGTGATTGCCAAAAATGGGACTTCAGAAATGGTTGACTTTAGACCAGAAGCTCCATCAGTTATGGCATATCGAGTACAATGTGAGATTGATGATCAAGGAGTAGCAAAGGGAAAAATGAACGTCAACTATAGAGATTATTTAGCACATGATTTTAGAGTAGATAATGGTGCTAAAGATGATCAAAGTAGAGCACAACGTTTTCAAAAAGAATATGGGATATCTGAATTGGATGAGTATACTGTAAAAGGTATGAAAGCTTATGGAAAAGGCATAAGTGAAAAATTTAATTTTATGATAGAAGATCAAATTGAAGCGATAGAAGATGAAATATTCTTTTCACCTTTATTATTTTTGAGGGATAAAGAGAATATATTCAAATCTGATGATAGGAAATACCCTGTAGACTTTGGATATGGTTTTTCTAATAAGTACATGTTGAATATTAAAATACCTGATGGATATACGGTTGCTGAATGTCCTAAAACTTCAGCGTTCAAATTACCAGATAATCTTGGAAAATTCTCATTTAGATTAAATGTTGTAAATGGAATAATACAGGTTGTGGTCGATGAAACGATCACCGCTCCAGTAATACCAGCAAATTATTATCCTGCTATTAAGGAGTTTTATAATCAAGTGATACAAAAAGAAAATGAGCAAATAGTTCTTAAAAAGATATAAAATGAATATTCAAAACGCCCAGAAAGCGGTAGATGATTGGATCAAAAATCATGGAGTTCGCTATTTTAATGAGCTTACTAATATGGCACAACTTACAGAAGAGGTAGGTGAAGTTGCTAGAATTATAGCACGTAGATATGGAGAGCAAAGTGAAAAAGAAAGTGATAAAAATAAGGACCTAGGTGAAGAGCTTGCAGACGTAATGTTTGTAGTTTTATGTCTGGCTAACCAAACAGGAGTGGATCTCCAGGAAGCTTTTGATAAAAAGCTGGATATTAAAACAAAGAGAGATCACGATCGTCATCATAATAATGAGAAATTAAAGTAATGTTTAAAACAATTATATCTTCCAAAAGATATTGGATTACTGTATTGCGTTTAGGACTTATAGCGATGATACTACTTGGTTTTGTTACACATATTATGGAATATGGAGGGATTACCTCTGATACTTTTATGGATGATAAAATCAATAATGGTCGATGGGTGAGATATTTGATATCAAGGG
The DNA here is from genome assembly GCF_947492965.1 of uncultured Aquimarina sp. GTDB lineage: Bacteria > Bacteroidota > Bacteroidia > Flavobacteriales > Flavobacteriaceae > Aquimarina. Next base: position 794,779 of record NZ_CANLOZ010000001.1, read on the forward strand.
CTGTGGGAGGACTTGCCTACGGGATGATTCAGGGATACTATTTTGAACTAAGAAAACACAAATCAAATCGATAAAATGAATTTGAAATTAAGCCATATTTCGAATATTAAGAATAACAATCTACAAATTACTGGATCGAAAAGCGAAACCAATAGGTTGTTGATTTTACAATCTCTTTATCCAGAAATTGAAATAGATAATATCTCTAATAGTGATGATTCTAGACTAATGAGAGCTGCATTAGCTAGTAATGAGGAACTTATTGATATTCATCATGCAGGTACCGCAATGCGATTTTTAACAGCATACTTTGCCGTAAAAAATGGTCGGACTACAGTGCTTACTGGTAGCAAAAGAATGCAAGAAAGACCAATAAAAATATTGGTAGATGCCTTAAGACAATTAGGATGTGATATCTCCTATGTTAAAAATGAGGGATATCCGCCGATAAAAATAGTAGGGAAAAATCCAGAAAGCCGTAAAGTTTCGCTAGCTGCAAATGTAAGTAGTCAATACATATCAGCTTTAATGCTGATAGCCTCTTCTTTGCCAAATGGATTAGAAATTACTTTGGAAGGAAAAGTAACTTCTGTACCCTATATCAATATGACATTAAGTTTGCTTAAGGATGTTGGGATTAATGGAAGTTTTGAGAATAACATAATTCAAATTGAGCCTTTAAAGATAGTGTCACCAAAAACTGTGGTAGTGGAGTCTGATTGGAGTTCAGCATCTTATTTTTATAGTATTGTTGCCTTGTCAGACTTTGGCAACGTAACTTTAGGAAGTTATAAACAAGATAGTTATCAGGGAGATGCTTCTTTGTCAGAAATATACAAAAGATTAGGTGTTGAAACCACTTTTAAAGACAATAAGATTACTCTTAAAAAGATCAAATCTTTCGATGGTTCCCAGGTCTTAGAATTAGATTTGTCTAATTCTCCTGATATTGCGCAAACAATCGCTGTTACCTGTTTTGGTCTAGGAAAAGCTTGTTATCTTACTGGTTTGCATACACTAAAGATTAAAGAAACTGATCGATTAGAAGCATTAAAAGTCGAAATTGAAAAATTAGGAGGTGAGGTATCAATTACTGATGATTCTTTAAGGTTAAATGCTTCTACGTTAATTAATTCTGATATTGCTATAGATACCTATCACGATCATAGAATGGCTATGGCTTTTGCACCACTAGCTCTAAGAGAATCATTATGTATTAACGATGCGGATGTAGTGTCCAAGTCGTACCCTGATTTTTGGGATGATTTAAAGAAATTGGATTTTAAAGTGCTGTAAATAAAAATATATCTGTTGATTTACTTGACAACCCCTATATCCAGATTGTATATTTGCTGCTCCTAAAAAAGAAACACTAATGAAGTTATCACATTTCAACTTTGACCTTCCAAAAGAATTATTAGCAGAATACCCTTCAGAAAATAGGGATGAAGCACGTTTAATGGTTCTTAATAGAAAAGATCAAACCATAGAGCATAAACAGTTTAAAGATCTAATTGATTATTTTGAACCTAATGATGTTATGGTTTTAAATAATACAAAAGTATTTCCAGCTAGATTATATGGAAATAAAGAAAAGACTGGTGCGAGAATTGAAGTGTTTTTATTAAGAGAATTAAATTCGGAAACTCGCTTGTGGGACGTACTTGTTGATCCAGCACGAAAAATTAGAATAGGGAATAAATTATATTTTGGAGATGATGAAAGTCTAGTTGCTGAAGTTATTGATAATACCACATCTAGAGGACGTACGCTAAGATTTTTGTATGATGGATCCTATGACGAGTTTAGACAAAAACTTACAGACTTAGGAGAAACTCCTCTGCCAAAATATATCAAAAGAGAGGCAGAGCCAGAAGACGAAGAAAGATATCAAACAATTTATGCTAAAAATGAAGGTGCTGTTGCAGCTCCTACTGCTGGATTACACTTTTCTAAACACCTAATGAAGCGTTTGGAAATAAAAGGAGTAGATTTTGCAGAAATTACCTTGCATGTAGGTTTAGGAACTTTTAATCCTGTAGAGGTAGAAGATTTATCTAAGCATAAAATGGATAGTGAAGAAGCTTATATTACGGCAAAGGCTACAGAAACTATTAATCAAGGAATAGCTAATAAGCAAAGAATTTGTGCTGTTGGAACTACAGTAATGAGAGCTTTAGAGAGTTCTGTTTCTTCGGATAAAACTTTAAATGAATTTAGAGGTTGGACGAATAAGTTTATTTTTCCTCCATATGACTTTAGTATAGCAAATAGTATGATAACTAATTTTCATACACCAAAGTCTACTTTGTTAATGATGGTTTCTGCTTTTGCAGGTCATGATTTTATTAAAGAGGCTTATGAGCAGGCAGTGAAAGAAGAATATAAGTTTTATTCGTACGGAGATGCCATGTTGATTCTCTAAGTACAAGTTATTAAATAAGTAAGAAAAAACCTCTGCTTTACATTGATAATGCAGAGGTTTTTTTTATAATATATCCAAAATAATATACTTTTTTCCTAATTCTAAATTAAAGTATGTATTCAAGTAGATGTTGTATAAATCTTAAAATTAATAGGTTATAATGTTTATTTCATAAAAAATAACTATTTTGCGACGCTTTTGATAAAAATTACGGTTAAACCGTAATGCAAAAGTGGTTGAATATCGAATAATTCGGTTGTTTGTCGAAAAGTGTAAAAGGAGCTAATAGTAGATTCTTCTTTTTTAAAAATTAATCGTTTCTTGCAAGCACCCTAAATCAAAAAACGTTAACCTATGAGCAGAATATTACACATTGTATTTCTTTTCGTAACCCTATTCTCGTTTTCTCAAACTAAAGTTGGTAACCTTCATTATAATGATATCGATGTATTCGAAAATCATGAGTTAATGCTTAATGGTGCTGGAGAAAGAGAAAAATTATATACCATTGGATTATATTTAGATTTTGAAGTGGATGGTGTTGATGATGGACTAATGGTAGCTAATAAGGATGAAACTATGGCGCTTACCATAAAAACTATAGCTGACATTTCTAATGATGAGTTAAAAGAAATTATTAGAAATGGCTTAGAAAGAGCTACAGATGGTAATAGTTATTTGATGGAAGATCAGATTAGAGATTTTATCAAGCTACTTCCAAAAGAAATAAATAAGTACGAGATCTTTAAAATTGTCTATACTAAAGATAAAAAGGTAACTCTTTACAAAAATAAGGAGCGATTAGGAGCTGTAAGAGATTGTTTAGAGTTTAAAAAGGCGCTGTTTAAAATTTGGTTGGGAGAAAATCCAATTGATTCTCAACTAAAAGAGGATTTACTGGGTTCTTTTGATGCAAACCCAATTCTGGGCGAGTGGAAAGCTTACGATAAAAAAACTGGGGTAGCAATTAATATTGTGCAACTTTATATGATTGAAAATAAAGTTTTCGGATCTATTCAGCGAATGTTACGTCAATCAGAAAGAGATGCAGTGTGCTATGAATGTCAGGGAGATGATAAAAACCAACCCGTGGAAGGATTAGTAATTCTGAAAAATTTGAGACTTAAAAATGATCTTAAGTATACCAATGGATTCTTTACCGATATCAAAACTGGTAAAGTATCAGATTGTCAGATCTGGATAGATGAAGATGATTTAGATGTACTTAATGTTAAATATCGTGGTGGTGGCGGAGTACATCAATGGAAACGTGTTAAAACATCCCGTAAAGATAATCGAGAGGATTTTCGAACAGTAAAATTCTAAATTACTACATATCAACCATACTTTTTAAATTGTTTATATCGCTTTCGGTATACACCTATCTTTTACATATTTTTGTAACGAAATGAAACCGAAAAAAAAAGATATAAGAGCGCTTACCAAAGAACAATTACGTCAGTTTTTTGTGGAGAATGGAGATAAAGCGTTTAGAGGGAATCAGGTATATGAATGGTTATGGAATAAAGGAGCTCACAGTTTCGAGGAGATGACCAATATTTCTAAATCAACTAGACAGATTTTAGAAGATCACTTTGTAATCAATCATATACGAGTAGATCAAATGCAGCGAAGTACCGATGGTACTATTAAGAATGCGGTAAGACTACACGATGGATTAGTAGTTGAATCTGTTTTAATACCAACTCCTACAAGGACTACGGCTTGTGTTTCATCACAAGTAGGATGTAGTTTAGATTGCCGTTTTTGTGCTACTGCAAGATTAAAAAGAATGCGAAACCTAAATCCAGATGAGATTTATGACCAAGTGGTAGCAATTGATAATGAAAGTAGACTATATCATAATCGACCGCTTTCTAACATTGTATTTATGGGAATGGGAGAGCCTTTAATGAATTACAATAATGTTCTTAAAGCTATAGATAAAATTACATCTTCAGAAGGTCTTGGAATGTCCCCAAAGCGAATTACGCTTTCGACTTCAGGAGTTCCAAAAATGATTAAAAAGATGGCTGATGATGAAGTGAAATTTAAGTTAGCGGTATCACTGCATTCTGCAATTGATAGTGTAAGAACCTCCATTATGCCATTTAACGAAAACTTTCCTCTTAAAGATCTAAGAGAAGCCTTGGAATATTGGTACAGCAAAACCAAAAGTAGAATAACCTACGAATATGTGGTATGGAAGGGGATTAACGACGCCAAGAAAGATATAGATGCATTAGTGCAATTTTGTTCATATGTTCCTTGTAAAGTAAATTTGATTGAATATAACCCTATAGATGACGGAGAGTTTCAACAAGCTTCGAATGCCGCTACCGATAATTATATAAAGGCACTAGAATCGAAAGGGTTTGTCGTAAATGTAAGAAGAAGTAGAGGAAAAGATATCGATGCAGCTTGCGGACAGTTGGCTAATAAATCCTAAATCAATGTTTCATATAAATTATTGATGAAGTGTTTTGATGCTCAATACGGATTATACTATCTTCGCAACTAGTTAACACACAAAATAATCTACCTCGGATTGAAAGTCGTTGAGCAAATAAAACTGCCTATTAGTGATGAGATGGAACTTTTTGAACAAAAGTTTTCTCAATCCATGTATTCTAATGTTGCTTTACTCAATAGAATTACCCATTATATCGTAAATAGAAAAGGAAAACAAATGAGACCAATGTTTGTTTTTCTTGTTGCTAAAATGGTTTCCGGAGGCGAAATCAAAGAACGTACTTATAGGGGAGCTTCAGTTATAGAACTTATACATACAGCAAGTCTTGTTCATGATGATGTGGTAGATGATTCTAATCGTAGAAGAGGTTTTTTCTCGATTAATGCACTTTGGAAGAATAAAATCGCAGTTCTTATAGGAGATTATCTGTTATCAAAAGGAATGTTAGTCTGTATTGATAATAATGATTTTGATTTGTTGAAAATCATTTCCGTTGCGGTACGAGAAATCGTAGAAGGAGAACTTTTGCAAATTGAAAAAGCTAGAAATCTTGATATTACCGAAGATATCTATTACGAGATTATTAGGCAAAAGACTGCTACATTAATTGCTGCTTGCTGTAGTGTAGGAGCATGTTCTGTAGAGCCAGAATCTGAATCAGTGGAAAAAATGAGAAAATTCGGTGAACTGATTGGAATGGCTTTTCAGATAAAGGATGATCTATTTGATTATGGCGATACGGCTATTGGGAAGCCAACAGGAATAGATATCAAAGAGCAAAAAATGACTCTGCCGTTGATCTATACTTTAAACCATTGTACAAAAGAAAAGAAGAAATGGCTTATCAACTCTGTTAAAAATCATAATAAGAATAAGAAAAGAGTAAAAGAAGTCATTGACTTTGTAAAGGTTAGTGGAGGGTTAGAGTATGCTACCAAAATTATGCATCAATTTAAAGAAGAAGCTTTAACGATCTTGTCAGAGTACCCAGAATCAGAGTATAGGTCTTCACTAGAATTAATGGTTAGCTACGTAATCGATAGGAAGAAATAATCGAAATTCTCTTTATCTTTCTTGGAGTATGATGGTGGTTGCTCCAATTTTTTAATCAAAAATAAAAGTTGGTATTAGATTTGATGATCAAGGATAATTATAAAATATTTTCCTTGATGAGATACTTTTACGAGTTATTATCGTCTCTCTCAAAGAATATCAAACGCATTTAATCTTAAACAATTCGTGTTTTATGAATAGAAAACTATTTTTATACAGTGCTATTATAATAGTGATATCAAGTTGTGGATCTGTAGAGAAGTATAATAAACAAATAAGTAAGAAACATAGTCCAGAAGAATTAAAAGAAGATGTAGAGTATGCTTATAAAAAACTAAAAAAGTTACATCCAGATGTATACTGGTATATTTCTCAGGAAGAATTAGATGGGAAGGTAAATAAACTAAAGGATGAGCTAACAAAACCCTTAACTACAAAAGAGTTTTATACAGTATTCGCTCCTGTTATTACGAGTATTAAACAAGGACATTTATCTATACAAGCACCTTCAGTTAAGCAAACCAAAGAGTCCATCAAAGAGAAAGGAAAAAGAGATTCTCCTTTTAATTCACTGTCTTTTCAGAGTTCGGAAGATAAGCTTTATGTGAAAAAGGTTTTTAAAGGAGATACTACAATCATAAAAGGATCTGAAGTTATTGCGTTCGAAGATGAAAAAGTAGAAGACCTTTTAGCTTCTTTTAAAACATTTCATGCTAGCGATGGATATAACCAAACTTTCATTCCAAAATTTATAGGTAATCGTTTCGGTTTCTTTTATATGAATACACATAAACGAAAAGATAGCGTTTTATTAAATTTAAAGTTTAAAGATAGCCTCTATCAAAAGTATATATATGCTAGTTATGATAAAGCGAAGGACTCATCTGTTAAAAGTGATACTATAAAGCAGGTAAAGAAAAAACTAAGTAAATTAGAAAGAAAGAAAGCAAAAGAAGCTCGGAAAAACCTCTACAAGAAAAATAATAAGTATGGATATAATAAGCGAACAGATGATTATAACAGGAATTTTAGTTTCTTAAAGTCAAAGAGCGAAACGCCCATTGCCTATATGAAAATAAAGAGCTTTACTAATGGCGGGTATAAAGAGTTTTATAAAGAGAGTTTTGCTAAGATTGATTCTGCAAAATCTACAAACTTAGTAATAGATTTAAGAGGTAATTTGGGAGGGAGATTAACGGAAATTGATGATCTATATTCCTATGTAGCAGATAAAGAATATGTGTTTATAGAAAAATCAAAAATGACCGGAAGGTTAAGTTTTTTATATCCATACTTCCATACGAAATCAATAACTACCAAAACAGCAGCTACATTATTATCTCCTATATTAGCAGTGTATCAGCTGTTTAAAGTAAAAAAGGAAAAAGGAGATTCGTACTTTAAATTTAAATATAGTAAGTTAAGAGAGCCTAAGCCGAATAATTATAAGGGTAAGATTTATGTTTTAATCGATGGTGAAAGTTTTTCCGCCAGCAGTATTTTTTCTACACATTTAAAAGCAACAAAACGAGCAACTTTTGTAGGAGAAGAAACAGGTGGCGCATATAATGGAACCGTTGCTGGAGTGTATGCACCAATAGAATTACCTAATTCTAAAATAAATATGCGTGTAGGGTTGCTAAAAATTAATGCTCCATATAGTATTGAACCAGATGGTTATGGGATTAAACCAGATGTTCCTATAGAAAGTTATGTAACTGCAGAAGATAAAGAACTACAATGGGTTATAGATGATATTGAAGAGTCGAAATAAAAAAATATTTTTTTATTATCTCAGACAACCTTTTTAATTTTTGTTGCGTCTATGTATATAGAAGATCTTAAATAATTGATTTTACTTTGAAAGTTATTCAGTTTTATAAAAGCGAAACACAACTCATTAAGAAAGCTGCAAAGGGACATCGTGATGCCCAGCATCAGATATATGAAAAGCATGCGTCAAAAATGCTGAGCGTGTGCCGATATTATATAAAAGATATTCATCATGCAGAAGAAGTTATGCTGTCTGGATTTCTGAAAGTATTCATGAATTTAAAGAAGTTTAGTTTTCAGGGAAGTTTTGAAGGATGGATTCGGAGAATTATGATTAATGAGTCTATTTCATTTTTACGAAAGCAAAAGCAATTAGTTTTTACTGAGGATATTTCAATGTATAAGGAAGAGTCCTGGAATAATATACATATAGAACTAGGAGTAGGGCAAATTCAAGAGCTAATTGATAGTCTGCCAGAGGGGTATAAAATGGTGTTTATATTATATGCTGTAGAAGGATATAAACACAATGAGATTGCTGAAATGCTAGATATAAGTATTAGTACATCTAAATCTCAACTCTTTAAAGCAAGAAAAGTGTTACAGCAGAAGTTAAACCAACAAAACATGATTAGTAATGGCGCCGTTAAAATTTGAAGATAATATAAAGGATAAGCTAGAACAGCGCACGATACAACCATCAGATGCGATTTGGGAAAGATTAGATCAAGAGCTTGACGCAAAAAGTGGGCAAAAAAAAGTTAAGAAGTATTGGTGGATGGGTCTAGCTGCTAGTATAGTAGGAGTTTTAATGACCACCACATTTTTTACGAATTCTTCCGATAGTTTAAAACCTTCTAATAATCAATTGGTCGAGGTTACAAATGAAAAAAATGATAGTAAACAATCAGAAGATATAGATGTAGTTAATATTGATGCATTAAAAGAAGAGGAAATAATTGTTAATAAAGAGACAACAGAAGCAATTGAGAAAGAAATCAATACTCCAATTACAAAGAAGAATAAAGAAGAAAGAATACAGAATAAAAAATCCCTTCGGTCTACTATTGCTACCATTGAATCTGTACAAAAGGTAGAAGAAAACTCCGAAGAAGACACAAAAATAGTTATTACAGAAAAATCAGAAGTTATTACTCATCCAATTAAAGAAATAGAAGATCCTTTAGAGATAAATAAAGGAGTTATTGACAATAAAGTTTCAGGTATAGTTGCACAAGTGGAACAATTGGAACAAAATAATAAAGTGGTTACGGATGAAGAGATAGAGGCTTTGCTACTAAAAGCTCAGCACGAAATTACTACACAACAAATTTTACAATCTAATACGGTAAATGCTTCCGCACTGCTTCTAGACGTAGAATCAGAATTGGACGAGTCATTTAAAGATCGGGTTTTTGAAGCGCTAAAAACTGGTTTTGAAAAACTTAAAACAACTGTAGCAGAAAGAGATAATTAATATAAACATTCATCAATCAATTCTTACTTATTCCCTCTCATCTTCGAGAGGGAAGAGAGTAAGTCAAATCAATTATTTATGAGAACACTAATTATGTTCGTCGTGATTACGACAATGACACTTAATGCCCAATTTTTAACGGCACAAGAATCAGAAAATGCTGATAAAATAGAGGAATTAAAAAAAGAAAAAGAAGACATAGTGCTTTCTGAAAAGGAAGAGCTTAAAAAAGGAGTGGAAGAGATTAATGAAAGATTGGTAAAAGGCGAAATAACAACTGATGAAGCTCAAGATTTAAAAGAAAGCTTAGCTAAGAAACATGCCTTAAATATTGAAAATAGATTGGCAATTGTGGATAATCAAATAGCATTATTAGAGCGTAATAATGCATCATACCTTTCTGATAAAACAAAACTCTCTATAGGTTTTGGTGCTAGAGATCATGATGATGGTGATATTTTGTTTGGAATAAATGTAAAAAATACAAAGAAAGGCAAGAAGAAATATGATAAGCGTACCTATTCAGATTTAGTGGTTGCTTTTGGATTAAACAATGCGATCGTAGAAGATCAATCGCTTGATGATTCGGATTATAAAATTGCGGGAAGTAGATTTTTTGAAATCGGTTTAGCTTGGAAAACAAGAGTTTTTAAGAACTCAAATTTTATGAGAATCAAATATGGAATTTCTTATCAATCTAATGGTCTGAAACCTACAGATAATAGATATTTCGTTGAGAATGGGGATCAGACGGAGTTAGAAGAATTTAGAGTGGAATTAGATAAATCTAAATTTAGAATGGATAACATAGTAGTTCCTGTACATTTTGAATTTGGCCCTTCTAAAAGAATAGAAACTGACGAAAGATTAAGGTTTTCTACAAGGAAGAAATTTAGAATTGGCTTAGGTGGATATGCTGGTGCAAATATAAGTACACGTCAAAAATTAAAATATAAAGAAAACGGTGAACGTATAAAGGATAAAATCAAAAGAGATTATAATACCAATGACTTAATTTATGGTTTAAGCGGCTATTTCGGTTTCGGAGATATGTCTTTATATGCTAAGTATGATCTGTCTCCAATTTTCGAAAATGCAGCAGTTGATCAGCGAAATGTGTCTTTGGGATTGCGTTTCGACCTTTAGGATTTACTATAATCGGTAAGGTTCTCTATTCAGTTTTCATATTGTAAGAAAAGCAGAGGTACATTTTTAGACCAATTTAAATTTTAAGTGTTAGCCATTTTTTGCGGGAAAAGAGTTATGTGTAATCATAGCTCTTTTTTTTATTTCTATATTGATTAGGGTTTGAGCGTATATAGATTTTATAAGGGATCAAAAATACTCTACTAACTTACTATAGAAAATATTATTGTTTCTTCAATGTTAAATAATGCACAAATTTAACACTATTGTTAAATTATCATTAAAATATAAATCCCTTAATTTGATTACGGTTTTAAAGTAAATGCTTGATTGTAAGTATTTTATGACACTGTTTTTTTTTATTCCTTCGTTAAATAATCTATATTTAAATCGCTCGAAATGTTAAATTTTTGAGTATAAAATTTAAGCTTTGATTATGCGCATGCCCCCTATTCGCAATCCAAAGACCTACTACTTATGCTAAAATATGGTTCAGTGAAGTAATTGTTAACCAAATTTTAGATATGAAAACACAATTCTATTATTTTGCATTTTTTATGCTTTGTAGTCTTGGGCTTATTGCTCAACAAAAACCTCAAAAAGCCAGCTTGTTTGGAAAGGCCGAGTATGTCAGAACCGTGCCTGCTCTATCAAAGATGGATAATATCATTTCAGCCAAAGGAATGATAAAACATGGTCAGGAAAAAAGAAGAGGTAAAAATACCTACGTTCCTGGCAAAGGACTTCCCCTTGCAGGACAAAATGATCCGCTTATGCAGATTCAGCAGAAATCTGCAAGAACCGCTATCTCTACAGAAGTAGCGAACTTTCAATCACACGAAGGGTTTAGTACTCCAACGGATCCTACAGGAGCTATTGGTCCTAATCATTATGTGTACGCATTTAACTCTGGTTTCGGAATTCGTGATAGAGCTGGAAATGTCCTTTTAGCAGAAGCTTCTCTAGCGACTATCTTTCCTGGAGAAAGCTTAGGAGATCCAATCGTATTGTATGATAATTACGCAGAGCGTTTTGTTATCATGCAGTTTAGTAATACTCCAAATGGTATTTTAATTGCAGTGGGACAAGGACCAGATCCTGTTAACGACGGGTGGTTTACTTACAGATTTAATACAGGTTCATTCCCTGATTATGAAAAAATATCTATATGGAGTGATGGATATTATATAACTGCTAATAAAGACTCTGGATCTGCAGCTACTAGCGAGGTAGTTTACGCAGTAGAAAGAGATCTAATGTTAGTAGGAGATCCTAACGCTCAATTTGTTGGATTTCCGCTTCCTGGAATCACTACAAGTGGTTTCTATAGTCCAGGAGGATCTAGTGCTACAGGACCTACATTACCTCCTGTTGGAGTAGGACATTCTATCATCTATTTACAGGATGATGGATGGACAGGAGTTTCTCAGGATCACGTAAAAGTATGGACAACAGATGTGGATTGGACAAACGTTGCTAATTCAACTATTTCTCAACCTCAAGAAGTTTTAACTGCTCCTTTTGATAGTGTATTTGATGGAGGATCTTTCTCTAATTTACCACAGCCTAGCGGTAATGATATCGATGCATTGCAAGCGACTATGTTATATATGACAACATATAGACGTTTCCCTAGTCATAACTCAATGATTTTTAATTTTGCCGTTGATTTAGATGGTAATGATGATCTTGCAGGTATTCGCTGGTATGAATTTAGACAAACTGCAGATGGTCAACCATGGACTATCTTTCAAGAAGGTACTTATGTGCAGCCAGATGGTTTGAGTGCTTTTTGTGGAAGTATGGCTATGGATGGTCAAGGAAATATTGGATTAGCTTATACAGTGGTAAGTACTTCTGTTTTTCCTTCTATCCGTTATACAGGAAGATTGGCTAGTGATCCAATAGGAACTATGACATTAGCAGAACAATCTGCAGTAGAAGGTACTCAGGTAGATCCTTCTTTCAGATATGGAGATTATGGTCACATGACTATCGATCCTACAGATGATTTAACATTCTGGCATACGGCTGAGTATTTTGATGGAGGTTTTAGAAAAAACCACGTTGTAGCATTTAATTTACAGCCAGATACTCCAGATACAGAAGCACCAACAGCTCCTACGAACTTAGTAGCTTCTAATACTACAGATGTTTCTACAACAGTTAGCTGGGATGCTTCTACAGACAATATCGGTGTAACGGCTTATGATGTATTCCAAGACGGAACATTAGTTACTACGGTAGCTACAACTTCTGCGGATATAACAGGATTGGCTCCTTCTACATCTTATGATTTTACGGTGGTAGCAAAAGATGCAGCTGGTAATGAGTCTCCTGCTAGTGCGGCGTTATCAGTAACTACAGAAGCTCCAGATACAGAAGCTCCAACAGCTCCTACGAATCTTACATCTTCTAGCACTACTGCTGGACAAACTACACTTAGTTGGGATGCTTCTACAGATAATGTAGGTGTTGCAGCATATGATGTGTTACAAGATGGTGAGATCGTTGCTACCGTTTCTGATACTACTGTAATAGTTACTGGTTTAGCACCAGAAACAACGTATGAGTTTACTGTTATTGCAAAAGATGCGGCAGGAAACGAGTCGGTAGCTAGTGATCCACTTTCGGTTACTACACCTGCAGCTTCAGGTTGTTTAGCTGGTTTAGTGCCACCTTACGCAGAAAGTTTTGAAACTGGTTTAGGAGATTGGACTCAGAGCTCTGATGATGACCTAGATTGGACAGTAGATGCAGATGGAACACCGTCTAATAGAACGGGGCCTTCTAGTGCCGCTGATGGTTCTAATTATATTTATGTGGAAGCTTCAGGAAACGGAGTAGGATTCCCTAATAAACAAGCAATCATTACTTCTCCATGTATCGACCTTTCAGGAGCTTCTTCTGCTTCTTTCTCGTTCCAATATCACATGTTTGGAGCAAATAACTTTGGGTCATTAGATGTGGAAGCAAGTAATGACGAAGGAGTAACTTGGACAAGTATTTGGAGCAGAAGTGGAAACCAAGGTAATTCTTGGCAGTCTGCAAGTATTGATTTAGCTGCGTATGTAGGTACAGGAGTTCAATTACGATTTAATAGAGTAACTGGTGGAACTTGGAGAGCAGATGCTGCTATCGATGATGTACAAGTAACTGCAGATGGCGGACCTGGAGGATCAGATTGTGCTTCTGGAGATGTAACACTTAGTATCACTTTTGATGATTACCCTCAGGAAACTTCTTGGACACTTACTGACTCTGAAGGAAGTGTTGTAGCTTCTGAAAGCTATACTACTGCTAATCCAGATGGATCAACAGTTACAGAAACGATTTCAGATTTAGGAAATGGAACATATACGTTTACAATTTCTGATTCTTTTGGAGATGGTATCTGTTGCGGATTTGGTAATGGTTCTTATACGTTATCAAGTGATTCTGGTGTCATCGCAAGTGGTGGAGAGTTTGGAAGTTCTGAAGTAACTGATTTCTGTGTAGAAGGAGCAGGAGCAAGACTAGATACATATCCATTAGATGATCTTCGTTCTAGTGATGATAACGTATTTACGATTTACCCTAATCCAGCTACAAATGTATTAAACGTTACTGTTGGTAATAGAACTATCGATAATCTTAAAATCTTCTCAATGTATGGTCAATTGGTTAGAGAGATCTCTGATCAAGGAAATAAGAGCCAAATTGATATTAGTAATTTAGCTTCAGGAACATATTTTGTTCGTTTTACTTCTGATAAGGAAGAACTTTTAATAACAAGAAAGTTTGTTATAGCAGAGTAATAATCTATAACGAAGTTATAATTTAGCCAAAGGAGGCTGTCTGAAAAGGCAGCCTTTTTTTATATATGTTAACCAAAGAAAGAGTCTCAAGAATTATATTATTTTTGCCTCATGATTCATAAGTCGACCATAGATGCTGTATTCGAAACTGCCAGATTGGAGGAGGTTATTGGCGATTTTGTGCAACTGAAAAAATCAGGAAGTAATTTTAAGGGATTGAGTCCTTTTAGTGAAGAACGTACACCGTCATTCATGGTATCTCCAGTAAAGCAGATTTGGAAAGATTTTTCTAGTGGTAAAGGAGGTAATGTAGTGGCGTTTCTTATGGAGCATGAGCATTTCACCTATCCTGAAGCAATAAAATACTTAGCTAAAAAGTATAATATTGAAGTAGAAGAAACCGAACAAACGGACCAGCAAAAAGAACAGGCAAACGAGCGAGAGAGTATGTACTTGGTGAGCGAGTTTGCTAACGACTTTTTTCAGAATACGTTACATAAAACAGAACAAGGCAAGGCTATCGGTCTGACGTATTTTAAAGAAAGAGGGTTTACCACGGAGACGATGCAGAAATTTGGATTAGGATACTCTCCTGATGTTTGGGATGCATTTACTAAAGAGGCAATTAAAAAAGGCTATAAATTAGAGTTTCTAGAAAAAACAGGGCTTACTATTGTTAAAGAAGAAAAGCAGTTTGATAGATTTAAGGGAAGAGTCATGTTTCCTATTCAATCTATGTCTGGTCGTGTTCTTGGTTTTGGAGGAAGGATTTTAACAAACGAGAAGAAAGCAGCTAAATATTTAAACTCACCAGAGAGTGATATTTATCATAAAAGTAAAGTGCTCTATGGTATTTATCATGCTAAGCAGTCTATAGCCAAAGAAGATAATTGCTTTTTGGTAGAAGGGTATACCGATGTTATTCAGTTTCATCAGACTGGAGTAAAGAATGTAGTTTCTTCATCCGGGACAGCTTTAACTTCAGATCAAATTAGATTGATTAATAGGCTTACTAAAAATATTACGGTCTTATTTGATGGAGATGCTGCTGGTATGAGAGCTTCTATTCGAGGAATAGATCTTATTCTCGAGCAAGGAATGAATGTAAAGGTATGTAGCTTTCCTGATGGAGAAGACCCGGATAGTTTTGCGAAGCAAAATACTTTAGATGAACTTACAGCGTACTTAAAGGAAAATGCTCAGGACTTTATTCGATTCAAAGCTTCATTATTGCAAGAAGAATCTAAAACAGATCCGATTAAAAAAGCGGAGTTGGTACGAGATATGGTGGTTAGTATTTCGAAGATTCCGGATGTGATAAAGCGTGAAATCTATGTGCAAGAATGTTCTAGAATCATGGATATTTCTGAAGACGTACTTTTTGATACGTTAGCTCAAATTCGAAATGTTGATAATAAAGAGTCTCGGAAACAAGAAAAAGAAGCTAAAAAACCTCTGGAAGTTGTAGATCAAAAGATACAAAAGCAACCGAAGGTAAATGAGCTTAATAGTTTAGAAAAAAAGATTATCGAGATTTTGCTACTCTATGGTACCCAGGAAGAAGAGTTCGAAGATCTGGTGATGAAAGAAAATGAAGAAGGAGAGTTGTATTTGGAGCCAGAGCTTTACACAACGAAAGTGTTTGAAAAAATATATTTAGATCTTCAGGAAGACGAAATAGAATTTACACAAAGTATCTTCAGAGAAGTATATACCATATTGATAGAAAAGCTAAATCAGGAAGAAGACTTTAAAATAGAGCATTTCATAAATCAAATACCACCAGAAGTAGCTTACGAGATCACCGAAATTATGATGGATGAAGAACGTCATGCATTACATCGATGGTATGATAAAGAAATTCATGTGAAACAGAAAAAACACACTGTTTCTCAGTATGTTTCAGATACGATCTTAAACTTACGTAGATTCTTAATTAACCAAAAAATAAATGAGCTTTCACAAGAAGTAAAAGCCCAAAATTTTGAAAATAATCTTAATATTTTAGAGGATATTAGAGATTATCAAACGTTAAAAAAACTATTATATCAAAAACTAAATAGAGTGATTTAATTTATGTGTAATAATCTAGATTGATGTATAAGATCTGCTAGATTATCAACCTTTAGTTTTTTTAACAATCTTGTTTTGTAAGTACTTACAGTTTTTTCGTTTATAGACAAGGTGCTTGCAATATCTTTATTACGTTTACCAGAGGATAATAAATTCAATACTTCTATCTCTCTTGAAGAAAGTTTCTTGTATTTAACTACCATGTTATTTTCATTGGTATTCCCGTTTGCTAACTGCTGAGTAAGATTATCATTAAGATAAATACCACCTCGTGCAACTCTTTCAATAGCTTTTTTAAGAGTTTTGGTAGCAACGGTCTTGGATAGATATGCAGAAGCTCCAGCCTTAATTGCACTTAGTGCATACATTTCTTCTGGGTGAGAGCTAAATATAATAACCTTTATTCCAGTAAATTCTTTTTTTATGGTTCGCAAAGCCATAATACCATTAATCTGGGGCAAGTCTAATTCCATGATTAGTATATCTGGGGTATTAGATTTCAAAATATCATACATTTCATTTCCGTTACTTACTTTTCCGATGATTTCGAAATCTTCAGAGTTTCTAAGTAGAGAAACAATCCCTTTTCTAGTAATAGGATGATGATCTGCGATTAGTACGTTTGTCATTCTTGTTTACAATTGATAATGTTAATTTTTAATTTTAATGGGGTTAACATCTCTAGGGGTAATTCTGATATTTGTCTTTGTGCAAAATTACTAAGAACTACTAGTTGTAAACTTTTTTTTACCAAGTTATCGATAAAATGTTATTTAAATCAGATCAACGGGTATTTCACATACTGGAATTGGGACCATTTTGTGTTGATTTACGGCATTTAGACGAGAATAAATTGTAAAAACTTCTTTTTCTCTGCCAGAAAAATCGTCACTTTTCTTACCTAAATCCTTCATTTTCATAGCCCATTCCAGTTCGTCATAACTCGCTCCAATCTGATCCTCATCACTTCTACTATCTCCAAATAAACCATCTGTAGGAGTAGCTTTTTGTATCGATTCGGGTACTTCTAGTACTTTAGCCAATTCATATACCTGACTCTTTAATAAATCTGCAATTGGACTTATATCAACGCCGCCATCACCATATTTAGTATAAAAACCTACACCAAAATCTTCAACTTTATTTCCTGTACCTGCTACTAAGTAGCTATTTATCCCAGCTAGATAATATAAAGTCGTCATTCGTAATCTGGCTCTGGTATTGGCTAACGATAGATTTAATCGGGCTTCAGAGTCGCCGTTAGGAACTACAGTTTTAAATTCTTCAAACACTGGTGTAAGATCCACTCTAGTGTCAGATACTTTGTCAAAACGTTCTTTTAGTTGAGTAATATGTTCTTGAGCTCTGTTTACCTGACTTTGAGCCTGATGTATCGGCATTTCTACGCACAAAACATTCAATCCTGTTTTAGCGCACAAACTTGAAGTTACTGCACTATCAATACCTCCACTAATTCCCACAACAAAACCATTAATATTTGCATTATTAGCATAATCCTTTAACCAGTTTACAATGTGGTCTATTACTTTTTCAGTCTGCATATTCTATTTTTTATAGTAGTTTTAATTTATATCTATGTTACATTTATAAACTATTATTACAGTTACAATATATGATAATAGTAAATTTGCGATATAAAATTAATAAAAAAAGCTAGCGTTAAATAGGAAGAGTAATTATTTGTGTAGATATTATAATATTTGAATGAAGTATAGTAAGTTTTTAAAAATAGTCGCAGTTTTTTGCATAATCATATCTTGTTCTAAAGAAAGTAAAATTGAAAAGGAAATTGCTGCAATACCCGTAAAAATTGGAATAGAACGTTTTGATAGGATTTTTGCAGATGTTACGGAAGAAAATCTAGCATCTGTAAAAGATAAGTATCCTTTCTTTTTTCCAGGTGAGAATAATGATAGCATTTGGATCCAAAAGACAAAAGATACGTTACAGATAGAGATTAATCAGGAAGTTGAAAAAGCATTTACTGATCTTTCGGTAGAACGAGAGCAATTAGAGTCTTTATTGCAGCATATTAAGTATTATTTTCCAGAAGCCACTGTTCCAAGAGTGATTACGATTACTTCTAATGTTAACTATCAAAAAAAAATCATTTTATCGGATGATTTGTTAATCATTTCTTTGGATACCTATTTAGGAGCTGATCATCGCTTCTATGGTGGGATTCAAGCGTATTTGAAAGATCGTTTCGTAAGAAGTCAGATGTTACCAGATATCGCAACTACCTATGCGAGACAATTGGTAGAGTTGCCTAAAGACAGAACATTTTTGGCAAATATGATTTATTACGGAAAAGAGCTATACTTAAAAGATCTATTTCTTCCTGATTTTTTGGATAGTGAAAAAATGGCGTACACAGAAAGCCAATTCGATTGGGTGAAAGCTAACGAAGAGGAGATCTGGAGATATTTTATTGATCGACAATTATTATACAGTACTGAAGCAGATTTATCACCAAGATTTCTTTATCCAGGACCTTTTTCTAAATTTTATTTAGAGGAGATCGATCAAGAATCGCCAGACAGAGTGGGGCGGTATATAGGTTGGAGAATTGTAAGTGCGTATATGAAAAATAACAATGTATCTTTGCGCCAATTATTATTAACTGAGGCCGAAACAATTTTTAGTGCATCGAAATATAAACCAGCGAGATAATGGCAAATACTCATAAATCCGAAATCAAAATTGAAATTGAACTTGATGAGAATAGGGTTCCTGAAAAATTAAATTGGACAGCAAAAGATGGTGGTGTGGAAAACGAAGAGACAAAGGCATTACTGTTGTCAGTTTGGGACAATAAAAACAAAGAAAGTCTTCGTATTGATCTATGGACAAAAGATATGCCAGTGGATGAAATGAAAGTGTTTTTTCATCAGACATTGGTGTCTATGAGCGAAACTTTTAATAGAGCAACTCAGGATGAGAAAATGACGGCTACAATGAAGGATTTTTGTGATTATTTTGCGGAAAAACTTGATCTAAAAAGAAAGTAGTTTAGGATAGATATATGCTAAACTAAGTTAATTATGAAGCGAATAATCTTCGTGTATAATGCTCAATCTGACTCCTGGAGTAAATCCTTGGATTTTGCTCATAAAATTATAAGCCCTTCTACATATAATTGCAGTTTATGCAGCTTAACACATGGAAGTTTTTCTGAAAGAAAAAAATGGAAGATATTTAGAGAGACGACTTCCCATACACTGATTTTTGAATATAAAAATGAGTTTTTGAAACGGTTAGAAAATAACCATAATCAGACGTTTCATTTTCCAGTTATTGTAGAAGAAAATCAGGGTAATTATGACATTCTAATTAGTTCAGATGAGCTGAATAAAATAGGTTCTTTAGACGAATTAATAGAAAAAGTGAAGAATAAAATGGGCTAAGAAGAAGCAAGCTGTTGATTGATTTCTTCAATATAATTCAAAACATCATCCTTGCCTAAACCATTAGAAGAAGACGTGATAAAATAATTAGGCATCTCCTCCCAATATTTCAGCATTTCATTGGTGTATGCTTCAATGTTTTGCGGTAGTTTCGTTTTCGAAAGTTTGTCTGCTTTTGTAAAAATGATTGAAAAAGGTATTTGATTCTCTCCAAGCCATTGCATAAATTCCAAGTCAATCTTTTGGGGTTCGTGTCTGCAGTCTACAAGTACAAAAGCTGATACTAATTGAGTACGCTTCGAAAAATATGCAGTGATAAATTTCTGAAATACTTTTTTTGACGATTTAGAAACTCTTGCATAACCATAGCCAGGTAAATCTACTAAGAACCAGTTTTTGTTTATAATAAAATGATTGATTAGTTGTGTTTTTCCTGGTCTTCCAGAAGTTTTGGCAAGACTCTTTCTACCTGTCAACATATTGATCAAAGAAGACTTTCCAACATTGGATCTTCCTATAAAAGCATATTCTGGCAAATTGTTTTTAGGACATTTTGCCACATCGCTGTTACTCATTACAAATTCAGCGCTGCTAATCTTCATTAGATCCTTGGGATTAGAAATTACGCTCTTGTAACCAAGAATGTAATAGTTTGTTAAATTCTTCTGGGTGTTCCATCATGGCAGCATGACCACATTTATCAATCCAATAAAGGTCAGAATCAGGTAATAACCTGTTAAAATCATCTGCAACCTCAGGAGGAGTTACATTATCATTTTTACCCCAAATGATACACGTTGGTGTCTTCATGTTAGGAAGGTCTTTTGCCATGTTATGTCTTATGGCACTTTTAGCAATAGCAAGTGTTCTGATTAATTTGTTACGATCATTTACGGTAGCATAAACTTCGTCTACAATTTCTTTAGTAGCAATTGCTGGATCATAAAATACATTTTCGGCTTTTGCCTTAATGTATTCGTAATCACCTCGTTTTGGGTAGCTTTCTCCCATGGCACTTTCGTACAATCCAGAACTACCAGTAATTACCAACGCTTTTACTTTTTCCGGAAACATTTTGGTGCACAGAAGTCCAATATGACCACCAAGAGAATTACCAAGTAAAATTACTTCGTCATATCCAAGCTGGTCAATAAAATCTCTAAGATATTTGGCAAATGTGCCAACACTAGTTTTTATTAAAGGCATTTCATACAGAGGAAGCTCTGGAATCAATACTTTATATCCATTTTTTGGAAAATAATTGCTAACGCCATCAAAGTTGCTTAGTCCACCCATCAATCCGTGTAAAATCACGATTGGCGTGCCTTCCCCAAGCTCTAGATAACTGAATTTTCCGTCTTTTTTTAATTCGTGCTTCATTAATACTTCTTACAAGAATTAAAAGCAAATATAGCATTTTCATAATTAGTTTGAAGATTTTTTATGAATACTGCGACAGTATTTTTTTAGATTTTTTTAATCCTTCATTTTTTTTCTTCCTGAATAGGTCAAAACCAAGAATTTATACCTAAAACGATATTTCATTGATAAGCAAAATAGTAGGGTGAGAGTGTTGAGGTTTGAAGATTTTTGGAGACAACTTATTAACAATGTGGTAGATTGTGGTAAAAAGTGGTAAAATTTTCAATATATTTGACTAATTATAGAAGTAAGAAGGAAAAAGTGGTAAATCTTATAGGTACATACGAGTGTAAAGCTGACGCGAAAGGTCGTCTGATGTTGCCTGTAGCATTTAAAAAACAGCTTTCGTCAATTTTGCAAGAGGGTTTTGTATTAAAACGTTCAGTGTTTCAGTCTTGTTTGGAGCTGTATCCAATGGAAGAATGGAATCTGCTAATGCAAAAAATGAATAAGCTGAATCGCTTTAAAAAAAAGAATAATGATTTTATCCGAAGGTTTACAGCAGGAGTTAAGGTTGTGGAAATTGATACAACAGGACGTCTTTTGATACCTAAGGATTTAGTGAGTTTTGCTGGGATTACCAAAGAGCTAGTGCTGTCATCTGCTGTTAATATTATTGAGATATGGGATAAGACTCAATACGAAAAAGCAATTGATGATGCCGCTGTTGATTTTGCAGACCTGGCAGAAGAAGTAATGGGATTCGACGATGAAGCAGACGGAATATCATAATCCAGTTTTATTAAAAGAAACTGTAGATGGACTAGATATAAAACCAGATGGGATATATGTAGATGTGACCTTTGGAGGAGGTGGTCATTCTAGAGAGATTTTGAAAAGACTTGGTCCGAATGGAAAGCTATATGCTTTTGATCAAGATAAAGATGCTTTAACAAATACTATTGATGATGATAGGTTTGTATTGATTAATGAAAATTTTAGGTTCATAAAAAGATTTCTTCGTTTTCATGGGGTTCGCAAAGTTAATGGTGTTTTAGGAGACTTTGGGGTTTCTTCACATCAATTCGATGTGGCCGAAAGAGGTTTTTCAACCAGATTTGAAGCAGATCTTGATATGAGAATGAATCAGGATCACGAATTATCCGCCTATCATGTGATTAATGAATATGATGAGTCGGATTTAAGAAGGATGTTTTTGCAATATGGGGAGTTAAGAAATGCTCCAAAATTAGCAAGGGCTATTGTGGGAGCTAGAAATAAGCAGCCTATCAAAACAAGTTTAGAGCTAAAGGAGATATTAAAGCCTTTTATGGTAAAGCATAAAGAGCATAAGATACTTGCTCAGATATACCAAGCTATAAGGATTGAGGTGAATCAGGAAATTGAAGTATTGAAAGAATTTTTAATGCAGACACAGGAGATACTAGGTGTTGGAGGGAGAGTGAGTTTTATCTCTTATCATTCTTTAGAAGATAGATTGGTAAAACGATTTATTCGTAATGGGATGTTCGAAGGAGAACCAGAGAAGGACTTGTATGGTAATGTGTCGGTTCCTTTTAAAAGAGTGGGAAAGTTAATTGTTCCTTCCGAAGAGGAGATTAAAATAAATAATCGAGCTAGAAGTGCAAAATTAAGAGTGGCAGAGAGAATTTGATAAAAAGTTATGAAGCAGACAGTGTATGATATATTAAAAGGTAAGTTTTTGATCGCTGATGATGCGATGAAAAATTGGCGTATGCTTCTCTTTCTTTCATTTTTAGCCATTATTATGATTGCAAGTTCTCACAATGCAGAAAGTAAGGTTCATGAAATTGCTAGGTTGAATAATGAAGTAAGAGAATTGAGAACGCAATTCGTAGATGGAAGAACTGAGTTGATGCAGTTAAAAATGGAGTCTTCAGTAATTGAAAAGATGACGAAGAAAGGAATTAAAAGACCAACAAGACCACCACAGAAAATAATAGTAAAAGAATAATTTGTTTTGGCAGTAAAAGATAAGAACATATTAAATAGGTTGTACTTCATTTCAGGATGTATGTTCATCTTCGCTATTTTGGTGTTGGTAAAACTGGTAAAAACACAATTTGTCGAAGGGGATACATATCGTGCTAAAGGAGAGCAACGAGTTTTTAAAACATTTGATATACCAGCCAATCGAGGTAATTTGTATGATAGTAAAGGGAATTTGTTAGCTACTTCAGTTCCTAAATATGATATTCGATTTGATGCGGTAACGGTAACCGATAAAGATTTTAGAGAAAATATAAATGAGTTATCTAAGGCTTTGTCTAAAGAATTTGGGAAATCGGCAGAGTATTATGATGGTGCATTAAGAAGGGCTCGAGACAATAAAAATAGATATTTCTTAGTCAAAAGGAATTTAGGGTATTCTCAGTATATGAGAGTAAAGAAATTTCCTTTGTTTAAATATGGAGCTAATCGTGGCGGACTGATTGTGGAGCAACGTACGATTCGAGAACATCCTATAGGAAAGATAGCTGAGAGAACTGTAGGTTATGAGCGACGTGATGACCAAGGATATTATACCAGAGTAGGGCTCGAAGGAGCTTACGGTCCATTTTTGAGAGGTAAAGAAGGAAAACGTAAAAAACAAAAAATTGCAAAAAACCAGTGGAAACCTATTGGAGACGCAAATGAAGTAGAACCTCAAGATGGATTTGATGTGATATCTACAATTGATGTAAATGTGCAAGATATTACACATCATGCATTGTTAGCACAATTAGAAAAGTTTGAGGCTGAACATGGAACAGTTGTAGTAATGGAAACTAAGACTGGTGAGATTAAAGCAATTTCTAATCTAGGTAGGACGAAATCAGGAAAATACTACGAAAAATTAAATTATGCGGTGGGAGAATCTCATGAACCTGGATCTACCTTTAAGTTAATGGCAATGGTCGCGGCGCTAGAGGATAAAGTAATTGACTCTAGTTATGTTGTGGATACAGAGAATGGAAGAGTTCGATTCTATGATCGTGTAGTGAAAGACTCGAAATGGGGAGGATATGGGAAAATTTCGGCAGCTAAAGCTTTCGAGTTATCATCAAATACAGCTTTTGCTAAAATCATAGATGAAAATTATAAAGAGGATCCTAAAAAATTTGTAAACCGATTGATGAATATGGGCTTACATAAAACATTAGGATTGTCTATTAAAGGAGAAGGGAAGCCTAAAATACCATATCCAGGTGATAAAGATTGGTACGGAACTACGCTTCCGTGGATGGCTCATGGATATGGGGTTGCCGTAACACCTTTGCAAACATTAGCATTTTATAATGCGATAGCAAATGATGGGGAGATGGTAAAACCGAGATTTATTAAAGAAGTAAAAGCTTGGGATAAAACTCAAGAAAAATATGATAAAGAGGTTTTGAATCCTGCTATCTGTTCCAAAGAGACTGCTAAAATAGTTCAGGAAATGATGAAGAATGTAGTTATCAGAGGTACAGCTGATAATATACATACAGATAACTTTCAGATAGCTGGGAAAACTGGTACTTGTTGGGGTAATTATGGAAAAGATAAAGAAAGAGAATATATATCCTCTTTTGCTGGATATTTTCCAGCAGAAGATCCGAGGTATTCTTGTATCGTTGTAATTCATAAGCCGAATAAGGAGAAAGGATATTATGGGAATATAGTAGCTGCACCGGTTTTTAAAACTATCGCACTAAAAGTATATAACGATATACCTGTGGTTGATGAAGTAAGTGCAGATATTGTTGAAAGTAAAGAGATAAGTGAGAGTTATGAAGGGTATTTTCAAAAAGCAAGAAAGCATAAAACTATAATGCCTAATGTAAAAGGAATGCCTGCAATGGATGTGATTTCTCTTTTAGAAAATATGGGACTAAAAGTTGAAATCAAAGGTTCGGGAACTGTGAAAAGTCAGTCTATAGAACCAGGAACAAAAGTTAAGAACAATCAAACTATTAGGATAGAATTATCGTGATCGAGTTAAAAGATATTTTATATAAGGTACCTATTAATGCTGTTGTTGGAAATACTGCAACAACTATCAATAAGATTGAATTTGATTCTAGAAAAATCAAACAAGATGATGTCTTTGTGGCAATTTCGGGGACGGTTGTTAATGGGCATGATTATATAGAGAAGGCAACTAATAATGGAGCAATCGCAATTATTTGTGAGGAGATGCCAGAGTTTTTGATTGATGGTTTGGTGTATGTTCAAGTAGAGGATACTCAAAAAGCATTAGCAATAATAGCAAATAACTATTTCGGATCTCCGTCTGAGAATTTGAAACTGGTTGGAGTAACAGGGACTAATGGAAAAACTACCATAGCAACCTTATTGTATCAGCTTTTTAAAAAAGCAGGATTTAAAGTTGGGCTTCTTTCAACCGTAAAAATACTAGTGGATGATGTAGAATTTAAGGCTACTCATACAACACCAGATTCGCTTACAATTAATCATTATCTGAAAGAAATGAATGATGCTGGTGTTGAGTATTGTTTTATGGAGGTCAGCTCTCATGGGATTGATCAAAAAAGGACTGAAGGATTGGAATTTGAAGGAGGTATTTTTACGAATCTATCTCATGATCATTTGGACTATCATAACACTTTTAAGGAGTATCGTGATGTTAAGAAACGATTTTTTGACCAGTTAGGTAGTAAAGCTTTTGCTTTAACAAATAAAGATGATAAAAATGGAAGCTTT
The DNA here is from genome assembly GCF_947492965.1 of uncultured Aquimarina sp. Lineage (GTDB taxonomy): Bacteria > Bacteroidota > Bacteroidia > Flavobacteriales > Flavobacteriaceae > Aquimarina. Next base: position 820,514 of record NZ_CANLOZ010000001.1, read on the forward strand.
ATGCTTCAGAATACGAAGGCAAAGCAATATTCGTATGCACTTAAATCATATGCAGATTTTAGAGGGCAAATTCTTGAAAATAGTTTGGGCGGTCTTTTATTAAAAATAAATGATAATGATGTTTGGACAAAGTTGATAGGAAGTTTTAATGCGTATAACCTTTTGGCAATTTTTGGAACCGCTGAATTGTTAGGTCTAGAAACCTTAGAGATTTTACAATTACTAAGTGATTTAGAAAGTGTGAGTGGTAGATTTCAGTATTTGATTTCTGATAAAAAAGTAACAGCCATAGTCGATTATGCACATACTCCTGATGCTTTAAAAAATGTCTTGGAGACGATCAATGATATCCGTACCAATAACGAAACATTGATTACAGTAGTTGGTTGTGGAGGAGATAGAGATAAGGCAAAAAGACCTGTAATGGGAAATATTGCAACAGCTCTAAGTAATAAGGTGGTTTTTACAAGTGATAACCCAAGGACTGAAAATCCGGAACAGATTATAGAGGATATAGAAAAAGGAGTGGAGCCACAAAATTATAAGAAAATCATATCCATTACAGATCGTAAACAGGCAATCAGAACTGCTTGTCAATTTGCAGAAGAGAATGATATCATTCTAATAGCTGGAAAAGGTCATGAAACATATCAAGAGACAAATGGTGAGAGGATCGATTTTAATGATTTTGAAATAGTAAAAGAAGAACTTAAAAAAATAGGAAAATAAATAAACCCTTTTCATTCCAAAGTTTTTTGGATGTAATGGAAAGGTATTGATGAGTATGTTATATTATTTGTTTCAATATTTAGAAAATGAATATCAGTTCCCTGGAGCATCTTTGTTCCAGTTTATCACCTTCAGAGCGGCGATGGCGATTATCTTATCGTTATTGATATCTACTATCTATGGTAAACGAATTATCAGTTTCTTAAGAACTAAGCAGATGGGCGAAAGTATTAGGGAATTAGGTTTAGAAGGACAAGCGGAAAAAGCTGGTACTCCAACAATGGGAGGAATTATTATAATCCTTGCTACTGTGGTGCCTGCATTGCTTTTTGCTAAAATCGATAATATATACATCATCCTTTTATTGATTACCACCTTGTGGATGGGAGTAATTGGCTTTACAGACGATTATTTAAAGATTAAAAAGAAAGATAAAGAAGGGTTGGCGGGTAAATTTAAAGTAATTGGTCAGGTTGGATTAGGTCTTATTGTTGGTTGCACTATGTATTTCCATGATGATATTACGATAAAAGAAGAGAAGTTAAATTCTGATATCGTTCAAATAGAATCTAGTGAAGAGCAATCAGATTTTAACCCTGCGGTGAAATCTACTAAAACTACGATTCCGTTTTCTAAGAATAATGAGTTTGATTATGCCAGTTTGATCACCTGGATCAATCCAGACTTAGCTAAATATGCGTGGTTGATTTTTATTCCTATTGTAATTATTATAGTAACTGCGGTTTCGAACGGAGCGAATCTCACGGATGGGATAGATGGTCTGGCAGCTGGATCTTCAGCAATAATTGTACTTACACTGGCGCTGTTTGCTTGGGTGTCCGGTAATATCGTTTTTTCAGATTATCTCAATGTAATGTATATACCCAATTCGGGAGAGATGACCATTTATATTGCTGCTTTTGCTGGGGCACTCGTTGGGTTTTTATGGTACAATACATATCCGGCACAAGTTTTTATGGGCGATACAGGTAGTTTGACAATTGGCGGGATCATCGCAGTAATTGCTATTGCTATTAGAAAGGAACTTCTGATTCCTATTGTTTGTGGAATATTTTTTATAGAAACCCTTTCTGTAATGATGCAGGTAAGTTGGTTTAAGTATACTAGGAAAAAATATGGAGAAGGAAGAAGGATATTTTTGATGTCGCCATTACATCATCATTATCAGAAAAAAGGGATTCATGAGAGTAAAATAGTTGCAAGATTTTGGATTATAGGAATTATTCTGGCAATTGTGGCAGTGATTACTCTTAAAGTAAGGTAGTGTGAAGCGATTAGTTGTTTTAGGAGCAGGAGAAAGTGGTGTAGGAACGGCTATTCTGGGTAAAAAAGAAGGGTGTCAGGTTTTTGTTTCTGATAAAGGAAAGATAACTGATGATTATAAAAAGGTTCTTAGAAATTTTGAAATAGAATGGGAAGAAGAAAAGCATACAGAAGATAAAATTCTAAATGCTGATGTAGTCATGAAAAGCCCTGGAATTCCTGATAAAGTACCTTTAATACAGAAGCTAAATGGATTAGGAATACCAGTGATTTCAGAGATTGAGTTTGCATCACAGTTTACCTCCGCTATTATTGTTGGAATTACAGGTAGTAATGGAAAAACCACCACAACGATGCTTACGCATCATTTGGTAAGTCATGGAGATTTAGATGTAAACATGGGAGGTAATATTGGAGATAGTTTTGCGAAGCAGGTTGCAGAAAATGATGCTGAATATTATGTGTTAGAGCTAAGTAGTTTTCAGTTAGATGGAATCAAAACATTTGCGCCACATATTGCTGTGTTAACTAATATCACTCCTGATCACTTAGATCGATATGATCACAAATTTGAAAACTATATAGCTTCAAAATTCAGGATTGTAATGAATCAAAATGAAAATGATTATTTCATTTATGATTCCGATGATAAAGTGATTACAAAGTATTTGAAAGAGCATCCTATTCGTTCAAAATTGCTGCCTTTTTCATTAAAGGAAAAAGTAGAGAATGGAGCGTATTTAGAAGAAGATAATATAAAAATAATAATAGACAACAACGAATTAACCATGCCGACAAAAGATTTAGCATTAAAAGGAAATCACAACGTTAAAAATGCTATGGCAGCAGCCACAGTATCACAATTATTGAAAATAAGAAAGACTACTATAAGAGAGTGTCTAGAAAATTTTCATGGGGTAGAACATAGACTAGAAAATGTCTTAAAAATTAATAACGTTCAGTATGTGAACGATTCCAAAGCGACCAATGTTAACGCCACTTTTTATGCGTTAGATGCTATGAAATCTTCTACGGTTTGGATTGTAGGAGGTGTAGACAAGGGAAATGATTATACAGAGTTGTATCCGCTGGTAAACGAAAAAGTAAAAGCAATTATTTGTTTAGGTGTTGATAACAGCAAAATTATCAATGCTTTTGGTAATTGTGTAGATAATATCATAGAAACACAATCAATGAAAGATGCTGTTAACATAGCTTATAAGATAGCAGAGCGTAATGAAAATGTATTGTTGTCACCTGCTTGCGCTAGTTTTGATTTATTTAAAAACTACGAAGATAGAGGAAGGCAATTCAAAGAAGCTGTAAGAGAGTTATAACATTGTTTTACATAAAAGAAATAGAGAATAAGAATTTAGTAGAGTGACCAAAGTTTTAAAAAATATAAAGGGAGATAAAGTTATATGGGCTATCGTAGCTCTGTTGGCATTGTTTTCGTTCCTTCCTGTATATAGTGCTAGTAGTAATTTAGCGTATTTGTACGGAGATGGAAATACCTTTGTGTATCTAGTAAAACATTTTGCACACTTGCTTTTAGGTTTTGGTATTATGTATTGGGTGCATAAAATTCCTTTCCATTATTTTAAAGGGCTTTCTATTATTATGATACCTGTAGTCATAGTATTGTTGTTGTTTACAATGGCTCAAAATAATACTATAGGAGGAGCAAATGCCAGTCGATGGATTCGCTTACCTTTTGTAGGAGTTACTTTCCAAACATCTACATTAGCTGCGGTAGTCTTAATGGCTTATGTAGCTAGATATCTTTCTAAAATAAAAGATAAAAAAATCAGCTTTAAAGAATCCTTACTTCCATTATGGTTACCTGTCTTTTTAGTATTGATGTTGATATTACCAGCTAATTTCTCCACAGCTGCAATTATCTTTTCTATGGTAATTATGTTAGTGTTTTTAGGTGGCTATCCCATAAGATATATCTCGGTAATATTGGGGTCGGGATTACTGGTGCTTACCTTTTTTATTCTAACGGCAAAGGCATTTCCAGATGCATTTCCGAATAGGGTTGATACATGGGTTAGTAGAGCAGAAAACTTCTTTAATGATAAAGATACTTCTGAGGATTATCAGATAGAGCGCGCTAAAATTGCTATTGCAAGAGGAGGAGTTATCGGAAAGGGACCTGGTAAAAGTGTGCAAAGAAACTTTTTACCACAATCTTCTTCAGATTTTATTTATGCGATTATTATAGAAGAATGGGGATTGATAGGAGGAGTTTTTCTAATGTTTTTGTATTTAATGCTGTTGTTTAGGTTGGTAATTGTGGCGCATAAGAGTTCTGATATATTCGGAAAACTATTGGTAGTTGGTGTAGGTTTGCCCATTGTATTTCAGGCATTGATCAATATGGCTGTTGCTGTAGAGCTTTTTCCAGTTACTGGACAAACACTTCCTTTAGTTAGTAGTGGAGGTACCTCTATATGGATGACTTGTATGGCACTAGGAATGGTGTTAAGTGTAAGTAGTAAAAGAAGTGTTGATATAAATGAAGACGAGTCTAATCCTATAAATGCAAAAAAAGAAGAATTAACCACAGAAGAAAATCCTTTAGAGGTATTGAGTGAAGCAATATGATAAAGCAACCTAAGATTATATTATCAGGTGGAGGTACAGGAGGACATATTTATCCTGCGATCTCCATAGCTAATGAATTGAAACGTAGGTATCCAGAAGCTTCTATTTTATTTGTTGGGGCTAAAGATCGTATGGAGATGCAAAAAGTTCCAGAAGCAGGGTATCCTATAGAAGGTTTATGGATTAGTGGTATTCAGAGAAAACTATCATTGAGCAATTTGATGTTTCCCTTAAAGTTGATTAGTAGTCTTTGGAAATCAAAAAAGATTATAAAAAAATTTCAGCCAGATGTGGTAATTGGTACGGGAGGTTTTGCGAGTGGGCCTTTATTAAAAATGGCAAATTCTGCAAATATTCCAACGGTACTTCAGGAACAAAATTCCTTTCCAGGAATTACCAATAAGTGGTTGGCTAAAGGAGCAGATAAAATTTGTGTCGCTTACGATGATATGGATCGGTTTTTTCCGGAAGATAAGATCATCAAAACTGGAAATCCTGTTCGTCAGGATTTGTTGGAAATTGATAGTAAAAGAAATGAAGGACTCAATAAATACAATCTTGATCCAGAAAAGAAAACGATTTTGGTTATTGGAGGAAGTTTAGGAGCCAGAAGAATCAATCAGCTTATAGAAAAAGAGTTGACTTTTTTTGATGAAAATGATATTCAGGTATTATGGCAATGTGGTAAGTTGTATTATGAGGAGTATAAAAAATATGATAGTAGTAAAGGGATTCAGGTTCATCAGTTTTTGAATACTATGGATTTGGCTTATGCTGCAGCTGATGTAATTGTTTCTAGAGCTGGAGCTAGTTCAGTGTCTGAATTGTGTATCGTAGCAAAACCTACATTGTTTATACCATCTCCGAATGTAGCTGAGGATCATCAAACAAAAAATGCCAATGCAATTGTAAGTCAGAATGGTGCTAAAATGCTCCAAGAGAGCGAGCTTGATGAGAAATTTGAGAAAACGATTACGCAGTTATTGTCGTCAGAAGCTATGCAGATAAAGTTGACACATGCGATAAAAAAGCTTGCATTACCAGATGCTACAAAAGATATTGTAAACGAGATTGAATTATTGATAAGAAGGAATTGAGATTAAAGGGATGAATAGAGATTTAAATAGTATACATAACATCTATTTTATTGGTATCGGAGGTATCGGTATGAGTGCCCTTGCAAGATATTTTAAGTTTTTGGGTAAAAATGTAGCTGGGTATGATAAAACACCAACTCAGATAACTAAAGATCTGGAAGCATTAGGAATTCAAATTCACTTTACGGATGATGTAAGTGTGATTCCGAAACAGTATTTAGAAAAAGAAGAAACACTGGTGGTATATACGCCTGCGATACCAAATACACATATAGAATTAAATTTCTTTAAGAGTCAAAGTTTTTCTATTAAGAAGAGAGCTGAGATTTTGGGATTCATCACCAAGGATCGATATACATTAGCAGTTGCAGGAACACATGGCAAAACAACCACTACTGCAATTTTAGCACATTTATTAAAAGAAAGTGGAGCAAAAGTGACAGCTTTTTTAGGAGGAATTAGTGAAAACTATAATTCTAATCTAGTGTTAGAAGGAGATGAAGTGATTGTTGTAGAAGCTGATGAATTTGATAGGTCATTTTTGCAATTGTATCCTGATATCGCATCAGTAACATCTATGGATGCAGATCATCTAGATATTTATAAAAAAGCAGACGCTTTAGAAGATTCTTTTAATGAATTTGCTTCAAAAGTGAAAGATCATCTTTTGGTTCGTAATGGATTACCACTTTCAGGAAATACTTTTGGAATCGATGATGACTCTGATTACTGTGCTCAAAATATTAGAATAGAAAATGGCACATATATTTTTGATTTAAAAACACCTTCTCAACTAATTAAGGATTTGCATTTAAACCTGCCAGGTAAACATAACTTGTTAAATGCTATCACAGCCTTTGCTATGGCATTGCTTTATGGCTCCCCAACCACTGCCTTAGCAAAGGCTTTATATAGTTTTAAGGGTGTTCAAAGAAGATTTAGCTATCAGATCAAATCAGATTCGTTAGTGTATGTGGATGACTATGCACACCACCCAACAGAAATAGATGCACTACATCAGGCAATTAGAGAAATGCATCCGGGAAAAGAGGTGTTAGCAATTTTTCAGCCTCACTTATATAGTAGAACACAGGATTTTGGAGTAGACTTCGCAAGGAGTTTAAGCCAGTTTGATCAGTTGTTATTATTGGATATTTATCCGGCTAGAGAGCTCCCGATAGAAGGAGTAACATCTAAGTGGTTGCTGGAGATGGTTGATTTGGAAGATAAAAAAATAGTATCAAAAGAAAGTTTAATTGAAGAAGTTTTAAAAAGCAAAGCTGAAGTTATCACAACAATTGGAGCTGGAGATATTGGAGAAGAAGTTACAAGTATAAAAGAAGCATTGTTAAAGGTATGAAGCGGATATTGACATATGTAAAATATATTGGACTCATTGGATTGATAGCCTTTCTTTTTGCGTTTACAAGTACCAGAAACGAAAAAAGAAAAATTGAAGGAGTGGAGATAGAATTCATTGAAGAACAGAATCCTTACATAAATGAATTAACGGTTAATAAATTGTTAATACAAAATCAAGTTGGAGTGACGAATGTAGGTAAAGAAATTTTAGTTTTGAATAATGTAGAGAAGGGGCTGGATGCACACAAAATGATTGAAGATTCAGATGTGTATCTCACTGTTAGCGGACAACTTAAGGCACGAATCAAGCAGCGTACACCTATCGCTAGGGTTAACGCGGTCGTTCCTTTTTATGTCGATGTTACAGGTAATACGATGCCATTATCGGATAATTATTCGGCTCACGTTCCTCTTGTAAGCAATGTTTCAGAACGAGAAGTTTCAGAAGTTTTTCCATTATTAAGAAAAATTCAGGAAGATGAGTTTTTAAAAAAACATGTAGTAAGTGTTTATCAAAACAATATTGGTAATTATCAATTGGGATTACGAGTATATGATTTTGAAGTTGTTTTTGGAAAAATAGAAAGTTTAAATAGTAAGGTTAAAAATTTTAAGGCATTTTATCAAAAGGCATTAAAAGATAAAAGCCTAGGAAAATATAAGAAAGTTAGTTTGCAGTTTAGGAATCAAGTTGTGTGTACAATAAAATAATGCCAATATGGAAAGAGCAGAAAGTGAAATAGCGGTAGGATTAGATATAGGAACAACAAAGATTGTTGCTATGGTCGGTAGGTATAATGAGTACGGGAAGATGGAAGTATTGGGTGTAGGTAAATCCAAAAGCTTGGGTGTACATCGTGGTGTAGTAAATAATATAACGCAAACAATACAATCTATACAACAAGCTGTACAAGAAGCGGAAAGTGTTTCTGGTGTAAAAATAAATGATGTAACTGTAGGAATAGCGGGGCAGCATATTAGAAGCTTGCAGCACAGTGATTATATCACAAGACCTAATGCAGATGCGGTAATTGATGAAGGTGATATAGACACATTATGTAATCAAGTGCACAAATTAGTGATGTTACCTGGTGAGGAAATATTACATGTACTACCACAAGAATATAAAGTGGATGGTCAGGCTGAAATTAAAGAGCCTGTAGGGATGTATGGAGGACGTTTAGAAGCAAACTTTCATGTAGTAGTCGGTCAGGTTACTTCGATCCGAAATATCGGTAGATGTGTAAAAAGTTCTGGATTAGAACTTTCTGAAGTTACTCTAGAGCCTTTGGCTTCAGCAAATGCAGTATTAAGTCAGGAAGAAAAGGAAGCTGGTGTAGCGTTGATCGATATCGGTGGTGGAACTACAGATCTTGCCATTTTTAAAGATGGTATCATTCGTCATACCGCAGTGATTCCTTTTGGTGGAAATGTGATTACTGAAGATATTAAAGAAGGTTGTTCTATTATAGAAAAACAAGCAGAATTACTTAAAATTAAATTTGGGTCTGCTTGGCCTGGAGAAAATAAGGATAACGAGATTGTTTCTATACCTGGATTAAGAGGAAGAGAGCCTAAAGAGATTACGTTAAAGAATTTATCAAAGATTATTCACGCACGCGTGGTAGAAATCATAGAACAAGTTTTTTTAGAGATCAAGAATTATGGTCATGAATCTCCAAAGAAGAAGTTAATTGCAGGGATTGTATTAACAGGTGGAGGATCACAGTTAAAACACCTAAAGCAACTTGTAGAATATATCACAGGAATGGATACCAGAATAGGATATCCAAACGAACATTTGGCAGGAAATAGTGATCCAGAAACTACAAGTCCTATGTATGCAACAGCAGTAGGATTGGTAATGGATAGCCTTGTTCATATTAAAAAACAGAAAAAAGCAGCGATTAGAGAAGCTGTTGTTGAAGATACGTTGAATACCGAACAAGAAACTACTACCACTACTATTGAAGGAGAAGGTATAGAAGAGGAAAAACCAATAGTAGATTCGAGGCCAAGAAAAAATATTCTTGAAAAGTGGACGGAGAAATTCAAGGAGTTTCTAGACAATGCAGAGTAGGGTCGATCGAACGTAAAGAAAATGTCTATTGGATGTTTTATTGAATTGCCAGCGTTTAGGGGGCGTAGAAAGTAAAGAAAAGTAAAGCTCGGTTTTGAGCTTAGAAAATATTAAAAATAAAAAGTAAGAGAACAAGAAAATTAGCAGTTATGAGTAACAACGAGGAGTTTGAAAACATTTCTTTTGATTTACCCAAGAATCAATCAAATGTAATAAAAGTTATTGGAGTTGGTGGAGGTGGTAGTAATGCCATTAATCATATGTTCCAACAAGGAATCAAGGGAGTTGATTTCGTTATTTGTAATACGGATGCACAAGCATTGGAAAATAGCCCTATACCAAATAAGATACAATTGGGAGTATCTCTTACTGAAGGATTAGGAGCTGGTGCAAATCCAGAAATTGGAGAGCAATCAGCAGTAGAAAGCTATGAAGAGATTAAGTTAATGTTGGATACGAATACCAAAATGGTATTCATTACTGCTGGAATGGGTGGAGGTACCGGAACAGGAGCAGCTCCTATCATTGCTAAAATGGCAAAAGAATTGGATATTCTTACTGTAGGAATTGTAACAATTCCATTTCAGTTCGAAGGTAAAATGAGAAATGAGCAAGCGCAGTTAGGTGTTGAAAAATTACGTTCTCATGTAGATTCTTTAGTGGTAATTAATAATAATAAACTTCGTGAAGTATATGGTAATTTAGGTTTCAAAGCTGGTTTTTCCAAAGCTGATGAAGTATTAGCAACTGCATCTCGAGGAATTGCAGAAGTAATTACGCATCACTATACTCAAAATATCGATTTACGAGATGCTAAAACGGTATTAAGTAATAGTGGAACTGCAATCATGGGGTCTGCGCATGCATCTGGTGCAAAAAGAGCTCATGATGCGATTGTAAAAGCATTAGATTCACCATTATTAAACGATAATAAAATTACTGGTGCTAAGAATGTACTATTGTTAATTGTTTCTGGTAAAGAAGAAATTACAATCGATGAAATTGGAGAAATTAATGACCATATTCAGCAAGAAGCTGGTCATGGTGCCAATATTATCATGGGAGTTGGTGAAGATGAATCTTTAGAAGATGCCATATCAGTTACTGTAATTGCTACTGGATTTGACGTAGAACAGCAAGATGAAATCGTAAATACAGAAACGAAAAAGATCATCCATACTTTGGAAGAGGAACAGCGTACGACTACTCAGGATTTAACACCTAAGTCTACATCACGTTCGACTGCGGTTATAAATTCGATACCTCCAAAAGAGGAAGTAAAAGAAGAACCAGCTATTATTAAGCATGAGTTGATCGAGGAGGAAGAGGAAGAAAATATAAGTGAGTCTTTGTTGCTTCCTACAACAGAATTTTTAAAGAACATAGAGGTTGTAGAACCAGAAGAGGTAAATCCTTTTTCTGTAGATAATGATTTTGTTATTATCAATGCTCAGGAAATCATTAACCAAATCGAGGTAAATGATGCGAATGAGATTGCTGCTGCTGAATCTGAAAAGGAAGATCAATTTACCTTAGCATTTGATATGCCAGTAGGCGGAAACGAAGAACCAAAAGTACAGCAGGAGAGTACGATTTTTGATACTCCAAAGCAAGAGGAAGAAAAACCGATAGTTTTTGATCTTACTGATGATATTTTAGAAGTAGAGGTAAATGAACCAATAGAGGTGGTGCCTACCAGTGAAACTACGGCGGGTGATGTTCGCAGATATAGCCTAGAAGAATATATGGAAGAGGAGAAGAGATTAACTGAAGCTAAACCATCAGCAGAAGTAATTGAAGAAGATCAGGAAGTTATTTTTGAGAAAAAAACTGTAGAGCCTACTCCAGCAGCAGAGCCTGAGGAAAATGTAGATCCTATAGATCAGCCAATTTCTGAAACTCTAAAAGCTAGAGCGGCAGAGCGTAGAGCGAAAATGAAAGAGTTTAATTATAAGTTTAGAAATAACGCTTCACATATAGATGACATCGAAAAAGAACCAGCATATAAGCGTGCAGGTTTAGATGTAGACTCTCGACCAGAATCTTCAGAATTGTCTAGAACTTCATTAGGAACGGATAGTAATGATGATATTCAATTGAGAAAAAACAATTCTTTTCTTCATGATAATGTAGACTAAGAAATAGAAAATGTTTTTCAGATAAACCGATAATCTAAAATAGATTATCGGTTTATTTTTTATCTTCGCAATCCAAAAGATTAAAACCAGTAATTATGAGTTTACAGGCCAAGGTTATGACTGCCATGAAAGAAGCTATGAAAGCAAAAGATACTAATGCTTTAACTTCATTGCGAGCAATTAAATCTGCTATTTTGTTAGCACAAACAGAGAGTGGAGCAAAAGAAGATTTAAGCGAAGATCAGGAGTTAAAATTGCTTCAAAAACTTGTAAAACAAAGAAAAGATAGTGCTGCAATTTTTACCGAACAAGGAAGAGAAGATTTAGCACAGCCCGAACTTGATCAAGCCAAGGTAATTGAACAATTTTTACCGGAGCAATTAAGTGAGGAAGAAATAGAAAAAGTAATAGTTGATATTATTGCTAAAACAGGTGCAGAAGGAATGAAAGATATGGGTAAAGTTATGGGAATGGCATCTGGACAGTTAACTGGTAAAGCAGACGGTAAAACAATTTCTACTATTGTAAAAGCTAAATTATCTTAAGGATATTTAATAGGCCGTGTGGCGCAACTGAATAGCGCATCAGATTTCGGCTCTGAGGGTTGGGGGTTTGAATCCCTCCACGGTCACATCAAGCACAAAACCTGCAATGAAATTGCAGGTTTTTGTTATTTGGAAAAAACCAAAACGCAAGTTTTGAGGTTTTGGAAAATAACAAAACTGTAAAGCGTTAGCTTTGCTAGTTTTGTATTTGCAGGAGTGAACTTCAAGGGATCAACGTAGTTAATCCCTCCACGGTCACTTAGAATAAGATTTGGATTGTTATGAATCAAAAATGAAACGAATTATACAGTATTTTTTAATCAGCAAAAGTATAGACCGAATAGTCCTAAAAACACAGCCTATAGTGTTTAAATTTTGTTATATTTCCAGCAAAATTTAAAACAGAAAATTATTGCCAAGTAATTCACATACCAAAGACCGACAGTATTTTGAAAGTATTTTAGCGCATATTAAGCGTAAAATCTCTTTGACAGATTCTGAAGAAGAACTTTTTGTGTCAAAATTAAAGCGCCGACGTTATTTAAAAGGTCATTACATTGTGCAAGAGGGTGATATTTATAAGTATCAAACTTTCATCATTTCTGGTAAGGTCAAGACGTTTTATATGGGTGATGATGGCAATGAGCATATTGCTATGTTTGGTATGGCTGATTGGTGGGTGGGAGATTTATGCAGTTTTAGCACTCGAACCCCTGCCATCTTCAATACCCAATGTTTAGATGAAACTGTGGTGGTACAAATAAACTATGAGGATATGATGGAACTTTATAGAGAAATCCCTCAAATGGAACGCTATTTTCGTCTTATAGTTCAAGCAGCTTATGGGAATACTACTAAACGAATAGTACAAAACCATTCAATGCCTGCAAAAGAACGATACCTACTATTCAGTGAGACCCATCCGGAAATAATACAGCAAATACCGCAATATATGATAGCATCTTATTTGGGTATCACTAAAGAATTCCTGAGCACCATAAAAAAACAATTGGCAGAGGAATTGAAAAGTTAAACTATCTTAATATTATTTTTTAAAATACCTTATTTTCTTCCTGTTAGATACTGCTGAACTTTACAAAAGTTAAACAAGCAGTAATGAAAACTAACCGACTAGAAGCTTTTAGCGATGGTGTGTTAGCCATTATCATAACAATAATGGTACTAGAACTGGAAGCACCGAAAGACATCACACTAGATGCTATTATCTCTTTAATTCCTGTGCTTTCAAGTTACGTTATCAGTTTTCTCTATTTGGGAACTTACTGGAACAATCATCATCACTTATTCCACATTACAGATAAAGTAAGTGGAAAAATTCTTTGGGCAAATCTACATCTCTTATTCTGGCTTTCACTCATACCGTTTGCCACATCTTGGATTGGAGAACACCATAACGGCACTATTCCATCGGCTTTTTATGGCTTCATATTGTTGATGTGCGCTATTGCATATTTCATTCTGCAAAATACCATTGTAAAAATACATAGGCACGATTCCTCTATTCAAAGCATACTAGGCAATACAACAAAAAGAAAACTATCTCTTCTATTATACACCATTGGCATAGGACTGAGTTTCTTCAAGCCGTACTTTGGAATAGCTTGCTATTTAGCAGTATTGGTGCTATGGTTTATACCAGAAAAGAAAATTGAAAACACTATAAATAACTAACCACCTTACTAATGAAAAATAATGTTATCACATGGCTATTACTTTTAAGTTTTTCATTTGCATTTGGGCAAGAGGAAATCAAAGGAAAAAAGGATAAAGCTCCAAGATATAAATTATTCCGTGCCACCGAGAATTACGAGTATCTGAAAAAACAGGAAGAGAACCTTTACAAAGAAGACACTTTTGACCCAATAAAGTTTATTCCATTAAACAAAAAGGAAAGTGTCTATTTATCGATAGGGGGTGAAATACGACCCCGATTAGAAATTTTTTCCAATAGGTTTTGGGAAGGTGAAGAAGATGATACATTTTATTCGCAACGATTGGTTTTACATTCCAATCTCGTACTTGGAAAGCACATTCGGTTTTTTGGAGAACTTTATCACGGATATACGAGTCACGAAGAGGAGTTCGTAGAGTTTGATGAACTGAACGTCCACCAAGCGTTTGTTGAAATCAAATTATCTAACCAAACAGAGGGTAATGTCTCATTATTATTTGGACGACAAGAATTAGGTTTTGGAACAGGTAGATTAGTAGGGTTTCGGGAAGGTCCAAATATTCGAAGGTCTTTTGATGTTGGAAGACTGGTGTACAGCAAAGGTAAAACTAACATTCAAGCCTTTTTTGGTAAAGAAGTGCGTCCCAATTTCGGGGTGTTTGATAACGATTTCAGTTTATTTGATTCCAATGCTTCAAACCCTTCTCTTTGGGGAGTTTACTCTCAGTTTAAAATTAAAGGACTTAATGGACTCAATGAACTATACTATTTAGGATTTGACTCCAACCAAGCCACATTCAATGATGTTACAGGAGAGGAAACAAGGCATAGCATTGGATTAAGACGTTTTGGAAAAATAGGAAAGCGATGGCGTTATAACTCATCTTTAACCTATCAGTTTGGAGATATAGGTAATAGTACTATCAGTGCTTTTAATATTGATACCGATTGGCATTATGATTTAATTGATACGGCTTGGAAAATAAGCCCAGGTCTTAAGCTAGAATATACCAGCGGGGATAGAAATATTGGAGATGGACGAATCAATTCTTTTAGTCCATTATTTGTCAATCCTACATTTTACAGTCTAGCTGCAACGATAACTCCCATCAATGTCATTGCCATTCATCCTTCTTTAAGTATGCAACCAACAGAAAGGCTACACTTATATGTGGAGTGGAATATTTTCTGGAGAGCCTCTGAAAATGATGGTTTATATCAACCACCCAGATTTATTCTTAGGTCGGCTGACGGATTATCCGAAAGGAGCTCAGGAAATCAACTAGGATTTCAGGCATCTTATGAATTTACCAGACATCTGGCTTTCGAACTTGATTTAAGCTATTTCATAGCAGGGGCCTTTCAAGAAGCTAGCGGAGAGGACGAAAGTATTTTTCATTTTGCTCCTACACTGAGTTATAAATTTTAAAAGAAAACTATGGATAAGAACATACAGTTGACTACTGTAGTTAGACATTATATCAAGCCAGAGAAGCAAAAAGAATTTGAAGAATGGAGCTTGAATATCAAAAAAATAGCAAGTGGTTTTGAAGGTTTTCTAGGTTTGCAAAGTATAGCCCCACCCGAAGATAGCAACGAGTATATTACAGTTTTCAAATTTACATCGATACCTGCATTACAAGCTTGGATGAACTCTGAAGTTAGAAAAGCAGAAATAAAAAAACTTCATTTGTTTTCTGAAAAAGACGCGTATTTAAAGCACGTTGGAGGTATTGACTTTTGGTTTGAAGGTCCAGAAAAAACGATACTCTCTACACCACCAAAATGGAAAATGTCGATTTTGACTTGGTTAGCTGTTTATTCCGGAGTAGTTCTATTGTCAATGCTATACCATTTCCTTTTACCCAATAGCCCTTCATTATTGATAACTTTTTTGGTGACTATAACATTGGTGCCACTATTAACGTGGGTGCTAATGCCAAACATTGTGAAACTATTCAAACGATGGATTTTTAAAGAAGAGTAAATAAAAACTAAATCATTAATTATTAAATATTTAAATAAAATGAGAATCAGAAGTAAATTATCACTAGTACCGATGCTCGTAATGACGTTGTACAGTTGTTACGCACAGCAAAAAAAAGGACCCAATTCAAGTACTGATGAAATAGCAGCAGTAGTGGAGACAACAGCAGTGAATGCACTGCTAGGAGCTTCTGTAATGGCTTTTGGCCCAGAAAATGTATTGTTTGTAGGCGATAGCAAAGCAGGGGTAGTCTATGCCATACCAACCAAGGTCAATGAGGTAAAAGAACCAATGGCTTTTAATCTAAGGGATGTCGATAAAAAAATTGCAAAAGTACTGGGAGTAACTGCATCCGATTTAATTTTTAACGATATGCAAGTCCATCCTGTTAGTCAGGAAGCCTATATTGCCGTCAAAAGAGGATATGCTCCCGATGCACAATCGGTCATCGTTGCCGTAAGTCCTACTAATGGAGAGGTTCGTTTGGTCGATGTAAGTAAAAAAACACAAGTAAGTATTAAAAATATCAGGACTGATGAATTTGAACTTTATGGAAGGTCGTCTTCACGATTAAATATTACAGATATTGATTATAACGATGGGTTTCTATATGTGGCAGGACTGACCAATGGGGAGTTCGCATCCACGCTACGAAAAATAGCATATCCGTTTAATAACTCACAAGAGGCGGTAGCGGGAATAGAAATGTACCACGCTGTACACAATCAAAAAGAGACTAGAGCACCTATCCGCACTATGAAATTTGAAGAAATCAACGGAGAGTCTACCTTGATTGCCGCTTACACCTGTACCCCTTTAGTTAGTATTCCTACTTCTGAAATTAAGGCAGGTAATCATATCAAGGCAAAGACCTTGGCTGAATTGGGCTTTGGCAACACCCCTATTGATATGATAACATTTACTGCTCAAGAGCAAGATGGCAGTTTTGATAAAAAACTTTTGATTATCAATAAAGAACGAAGTGCAAGTTTAATTTCATTGAAAGATTTTGAACAGGCCAATAAAGGAGAGGGAATGAAAGCATTTTCCCTTGGTCCAGAAGGAATGAAAATCTTCCCAGTGCCAATGTCAGGAACAATGCACATTGCAGAGCAAAATCAAATGATGATAGCCAACTTGGAGCGTGATATTGATTCAGGGAATGTGGATTTGGTATCAGAATTAAAAGGAGCTTATTTCCGATTGAGCAATTTTGATAGTGAGTACGAATTCCCAGATTATAAGTATACAGAAACTGAACCTTGGAAAGATTTCCACAATATGGTAAAGCCCATAGAAGGGTTCCCTGAATTGGTCAAAGAGCAATAGTGATTTTAAAAAAGAGACAGGTAATCTCAAGATTATCTGTCTCAAAACTTCCTTGATTTATGCGATGTTTTCTTTTAATATTCAGTTTGATGATGTTCTGCACAAATTTTTTTGCGCAGGGTACTTCTGTTACGGTACATAAAGACCGTGTAAAATTTCACGATTGGAATACATCTACTTCAAACATAAAAGTGTTTTTGGTGGATTCCAAAAAGAATAAAACTGAAAGCATACCCATTATTGGAAGTTTTGTCAAAAAGGATGGCGACCTCATTTTTACCCCTAAATTTTCTTTGTTAGAAAACGTGCCTTATCTGCTGCAAACTGAAAAAGGAGATATTGGTTTTTCCCTTAAAACCAGCAATAATAATGTTCCTATAATAACAGCTGTGTATCCAACAGCAGATGAAATACCAGAAAATCTTTTGAGGATGTACATACAGTTTTCAAGCCCAATGAAAACCGTTGGAAACTTGGAGCACATCAAACTAATTAATGAGCAAGGAGAGGAAGTTAAAGGAGCAATTTTCAATAATGTCTATGAACTTTGGGACGATTCGCAAACGCAGTTGACCATCATCTTTGACCCTGCTAGGGTAAAAACGGGTTTACGAGCTAATGAGACCTTGGGTCGCGCTTTAGAACCAGAAAAAACATTTCATTTGGTTATCGATGAGTTAGAAAATATCTATGGCAAAAAGTTAGCACATCCTTTTACAAAGACTTTTAAAGTAGTCGCAGAAGACATCATATCTCCTAGTCCTGATTCTTGGGAATTTATGTTACCAAAATCTAATGATAATAAGCCATTGACAATAAACTTTTTGGATGCCGTAGATAAAATGTCACTTTTAATAAGAATTCAGATTTATAATGACAAAGACCAGATGGTACAAGGGAAAATCCATCTTAAAAATCAAGAGAAAACCTGGGAGTTTGTTCCTGAAAATGACTGGAACAAAGGCAAATATCTAGCAAAGATAAACTCCAGATTAGCAGACCCATCGGGCAATAATCTGAATGGACTGTTTGACCATACCATCGGAAGCCTTAAAAATCAAAGAGAAGGCGAAATCGTTGAAATAGCATTCCAAATAGAATGAATCAAAAACATAAAATATGGACAAGGAAATAAAAAAAGAATACACCAATAGAGAATTGACCATTGTTTGGAAACCAAAAACCTGTATTCACGCGGCTGAATGCATAAAGGCATTACCAAAGGTTTATAATCCAAATGAAAAACCTTGGATAACCATCGAAAATGCAACAACTGAAGAACTAAAAAAACAAATTGCCAAGTGTCCTTCTGGTGCCTTGAGTTACTATATGAATGGAGAAGAAAACAAGGAATCGGAAACACTGGAAACCAAAGTTGAAGTTCTTGAAAATGGACCATTATTAGTTTATGGAACATTAAAAGTGACAGACAAAGAAGGAAACACTGAAACCAAGAATAAAACAACTGCTTTTTGCAGGTGCGGGCAATCCCATAATAAACCGTATTGTGATGGCACCCACGTAAGTTCAAATTTTAAAGGATAAATGATTATGAGCAAGACAGTATTACATAAAGCAGATACAAGAGGATATGCAAATCACGGTTGGTTACAATCACACCACTCTTTCAGTTTCTCTAGTTACTATAACCCACATCGGATGAATTTTGGTGCCATCAGGGTTTTGAATGATGATGTAGTAGCTGGAGGTCAGGGTTTTGGCACACATCCACATCAAAATATGGAAATTATTTCCATACCCTTAGTAGGTGATTTAGAGCATAAGGACAGTATGGGAAATACTGTAATTATTAATGAGGGCGACGTTCAAGCTATGAGCGCGGGTACGGGCATTTATCATAGTGAATACAATAAGAACAAGGAAAAGGAAGTAAAGTTTTTACAGATTTGGGTAGTTCCTAATGAAGAAAATGTTATTCCAAAGTTTGACCAAATTTCGATTCGAGATTTAGAAAAAGAAAATGCTTTTTATCAAATATTATCCCCAAATGAGGAAGACGCAGGTGTTTGGATTCATCAAGATGCCTGGTTTCATTTAGGAAAGTTTAATAATGGCAAAGAAGCATCCTATGAAATCAAAAAAGCAGGAAATGGTGTCTATGTCTTCGTCTTAGAGGGTGAAGTGGAAATTGAAGGGCAAACATTAACAAAACGTGATGGTTTTGGAATTTGGGATACCGATACCATTCAAGTAAAATCCAGAAAGCCAAGTAAAGTTTTGATGATGGAAGTACCTATGAAATTCTAGATGGCTATTTCAACAAAAAATAGAACACAATGAAAAAACTTATTTACAGTGTGCTACTTAGCTTTTTGATAAGCTGCGGTAGCGATAAAAATAGCGTTAAGGCAGATATGATAGTAATCAATGCCAAAGTCGCTGTAATGGATGCACAACAAATCTATACAGAAGCTATATCTGTTAAAGATGGAAAGGTATTGAAAACAGGTAGCAATGAAGAAATTCTTGAATCAAAAGGAGATTCCACTAAAGTTATAGATGCAAACGGAAAAACAATAATACCAGGATTGAATGATTCCCACCTGCATTTGACACGTGGTGGTAGGTTTTATAATGCAGAATTAAGATGGGATGGTGTCACCTCATTAAAACGTGCATTACAAATGCTCAAAGAGCAAGCACAGCGAACTCCAGAAGGGCAATGGGTAAGGGTTATCGGCGGATGGAGCCCATATCAGTTTGAAGAAAAACGTTTGCCCACCCCAGAAGAAATTGAAGAAGCAACAGGAGATGTACCCACCTTTATTTCATTCCTGTATAGCAAAGGATGGTTGAATAAGGCAGGTTTAAAAACAAGAGGAATAGATGAAAATACAGTTCCTCCTAAGGGAAGTTCCTTTGAAAAAGATGCCAACGGTAAATTGACAGGCGTGTTACTGGCCGAACCTAATCCAACCATTCTATATATGAGTATTGGAGCATTACCGCCATTAACTCAGGAAGAAATGGTCAATTCGACCAAGCAGTTTTACAGAGAATTGAATTCATTTGGGATTACCTCTGGTATTGATGCAGGTGGCGGTGGACATAAATTTCCCAAAGACTATTCAGGGACTGAATTACTAGCTAGTTCTGGAAAAATGCCTTTACGATTATCGTATTATCTCTTTCCGCAAAATAAAGGAGAGGAATATGCTGAATTTCAAGAATGGATGGCCACCAATCAAGTAGGGCATAATGGCGAAATTCATTTAGACCACGGTTATGAATTAGAAGGTGGGGGCGAATTTTTAGCTTGGAGTGCAGGTGATTATGAAAATTTCTTAGCTCCACAACCTCTGTTAAATAGAGATAGACCTACTTGGAGAAAAGACATTAAACGTATTGTCAGACTGCACGTTGATAATGGTTGGCCTTTTAGAATACACGCAACGTATGGAGAAACTATTTCATTGATGTTGGACGTCTTTGAAGAAGTAGACGAAGAAACAGGCGGCAAACTAGCTTCAAAAAGATGGTTATTTGACCACGCTGAAACGGTACAAGAAAAAGATTTAAAACGTATTAAAGCCCTCAATGGAGGAATTGCAATACAAGCACGTATGGCTTATGCAGGAGAATACTTTGTAGAACGTTATGGAGCAGAAAAAGCCCATGAAGCACCTCCAGTAAAAAAGATGATGGAAATGGGGTTGTCCGTGGGTGCTGGCACCGATGGCACTCGTGTAGCCAGTTACAATCCCTGGCCAGCATTATATTGGTTAATAACGGGTAAAACAGTAGGTGATTTTCAATTGGCTTCGGAAGAAAATAAATTAACTCGTGAGGAGGCTTTACATCTATATACACAAGGTAGTGCTTGGGTTTCCAATGAAGAAGACGTAAAGGGAACTTTAGAAAATGGAATGTATGCTGATTTTGCAATACTCTCAGATGATTATTTCACAATTCCTGAAAAAGAAATCAATAATTTACAATCAGTTCTAACAGTAGTTGGAGGTAACATTGTTTATGGAGCAGAAGATTTTAGTGAATTGAGTCCTTCAATTCCCGAACCTATCCCAAGTTGGTCTCCGATAAAATATTATGGAGGTTATCAAAATAATTAACCGTTAAAAATATACTCAGCGATGCATAAAACTAAATTCTGAAGATTTGTTATTTTAAGGTAGAAAGCCAAATGACATCATTTACAATCAAATAGACCTTTAACAAATATCTCAATCGCATTTTGTAAGACCATATTTCCTAATAAAATTAGTAGAACCCAAGGATTTGGACTTAATCCCAGCTAGGTCATTAAACATTGTAAATCCCGCGTAAAAAATGATGTTTATCGGGGATTTTTTAAATATGAGACAAAATAGTATTTAAGTTTATGGTTTTTAGTATGTAGAAGTTTAAACATCCTGGCTAGGTATAGTAGGATAAGATTTGGACTCGAAGTGAAGTCATGTCATTCTACTAATTTTTATTAAGCAACTTTAAAGTGCTCTGCTAACTCTTTGATTTTCAGAAGTTCATTTTCGAAGGGGTTCGACATATGTTCACTCTGGGTCACATCAAGCACAAAAACTGTAAAGCGTTAGCTTTGCTAGTTTTGTATTTGCAGTCGTGAGCATAATGGGATCAACGTAGTTAATTCAAAAACATAGGTTGCAGTTTTGGAATAAATAAAGAATAAGAAGGCTAACCGTAGGTTTTTTATTTGGAGGAGTGAGCTTCAGGGAATCAACAAAGTTAATATCTTCTCTGTCGTATCAAATGGACAACTATGTTTCAATTACTCTTGTTCTTTTTTTGTTTGTGTTGAAGTGATTTTATATCCAAATTTAATCTGTAGAAAGTTCAATTTTTATCTTGGTAATATTCTTCAAGTTAATAGTGATGATGATACCAGAATCTCCATAACAAATTAAATGTTCATTTTTTATTTCTGCCTTACAAATCGGATTTGAAAATGTAAAAAAGATAGCCCAATTCAAGATTCCTGATAGAGAAGTAGATGCAATAAATCCTTCATTACCCATGCCTCCATCTCCAAAAACAAACTTCTGATTTTGGTACTCAAAGGATCCATGAAAAATATCACACTCGACCCAGATATCATCATTATATTTTTCAAGACTTTCTAAAGTAGTATCACATGTTGGAGACCAATACTGTTTTGTTTCACCATTATTCGGGTTATAAGTACTGTATGCATTTGCTATGATGATATCTCCTTCTCCCATAATGATAGCATCATAGCCTGGTAAATATCCTTGTTTCCATTTTTCTTGTATTTTCGGGTGCATCGTATATTCTAATTCGTTAAAGTCTATTTGTTCTATTTCTTTCAAAAAAGCTTCTGGTAATTGTTTTAAAAACTGTTTGAGTGTAGCTATTTTTTCAGTTACAAAATTGTCATTATTTAAATTACTAAGTTCTATTTTTTCTGTCTCCATAGGTGCTAATTCTTCATTAAAAGAACTACACAACTGATATTTAAAATGGATAACTTCTTTGCCAATTTCAATGCTAACTAAAGCCGTTAAAAAGTGAGGTTTTATAGTAACGTTAGACCATTGGTAATCATCAAAATCTAATTCTAGTCGCCATTGTCTATTTGCTTCCCAAGCTGCGTGTTCAAAATAATGTTCGATAAGAAGTGGGTGAGACCATTTGTTTTCTGTTAAAATTTGTTCAAATATAGGAGCGATAGTTTCCTTAATTAAAGGAAATTGTTCTCTCATTAAAGTATTAATTTCTCTATAAAACAGACTTTCTTTTACAAATGCTAATGCTAATGCTGACATGTTAAATCGTTTTAGTCCAGCTTTTATATACCCAATCATTATCCGTTAAAAGCTGATGCTCTTCACAATCAAAAGTTTCCTGAACAGAAAAAATATCACCTCGATCCATAGCTTCTTTTGTCCAGATGGAAAATAAATCTGTTTTATCCTGTAATGCTATTAGTTGTTCTTTTATCTTTTTAAAACAGTAGATATCACCAAACATACCGTTGCCATAAGGACTATAATTAGAATATTTACAACTTAAACACGTATTGATATAAATATGTGCTGGTAATTGGTTTTGTAAAGCTATCAAAGCATCTTCCATCCATTCCAGCTTCTTTTCTACAGTAAATTTTCCAAAAGAAGTATGTAAGGTCAAACTATTTAATTCATGGTCTAATCCATCGATGGTAGTATCATCACCTACTACTATATAAGCATCTAGATTTTCTTCAAATAGTTCTTTTGAGGTAGTGTTGTAGAGTTTTATGGGTATTGTAATTAAGAATGAACAATTGGTAACATCTCCGGAACCATCTGAAAACATCTGATAATCGAATTTTTCATGATCAATTTTATCAGCGGTTAATTGATCAAAATCAGGTCCGTCAAAATTGATACCTCTAATAGTGGTTACCATCTCACTACCATCAGATTTTATGACGATCTGTTCTGTTCCTCTTTTATCTTGGTATGTAGTTTTGTAATGTCTCATATCTGCTATTTTTCAATTGTAAAAGAAAAACCAATGTCTTTGACGGTGTGAGATGTGTCTGCTGAAACAGGTTTACACTGAAATTCGAACGTAGCTTCTTCCATACCATCTTGTAATGTAAAGCCTCCTAGAATAGTAATAGCATAAATGCCATTTGCTATTTGTATTTTTTGTCGAACTCCTAATTCGGTAGCTTCTTTTAAACGATGTAAACCGCCATCTTCTGTCCAATTCTTTAAATAGGGTACTGTTACCACACAAATTTCATTATGAATAACTTCGAGGATGTATCCTGTTTTTTCGAATACTAACAAACTTGTATCTTCTGTAAAAACAGAAGGTTCATGATCGATATTAAAAAAAATAGTATACGGTTGATTTATAATACCACCCATCGGAATCATAACTCCTTTTTGAACTGCTACTTCAGCACTTTCATTCGTAGTAAATTCGTTTATAAGATCGTCACCCAAATGATGATCATTTTTAAAACGTAGTAAATTGGCGGGATCTGTGAGAAAAAAATAATCCCAAGTATCATTTAAACATTCGGTAAATTTTATCATAGTGTATCTTAATTAAAACTCGGGTGTTACTTTGCCATTTTTTTGAATTCCTTTTAATATCCAGAATATTCCTGATTTTAAAATATTAACGTTTGTATGGGTAATCACTTTTTTAATTTTGCGAACTTCATCTACTTCTAATCTTGGATAGGATACTGTATAACGCTCTTCTTCTTCCTGCTGCTGAATAACTACTGATTCTATGGCTTTGGGCATCTGCACCTCTATCATTGATTCATCTAATTTATGAATCGTAGCTTTCGGAAAATATCCTTTTAACTCTGTAATCAATTGGTCCATAGGTTATTATTTATATCCATAAATGGTAAAAACATCTTTTTCTTGCTCAAAAGGGATATTCAGTTTAAGCAGCAATTGATGTATTTCTTCTGTTTCATCTAGAATTTTTTGCGATACCAAACGACCTTGAGGTATTTGATGAGTTCCTCTTATTTCTAACCATTCGATGGTAAAAAAAAGAGGTAATCCTTCTTCCCAAAAACTAGACCAGTCACCTTGATATTTTGGAGGGCTAGGAAAATCATGAAATGTAAATTGAGCCTTATCCCACTGAATTAATTTTTCGTTATAAGCAGGTGGAAAAGGTAATGTGGCTATACCCTCTTGCAGTTCTAACCATTTAGTATCATTCATTACAGAAGATAGATTTTTACGAGCTACAATTGTTGCTACTTGTTCCTTTAGTTTTATAATATCGATATCGTTTTCTGTGAGATATTTATATTTTTCGTAGAGGTTAAATCCTAGCGCATCAACTGTTCTGTACAAGTCATTATTCCTATCATTATTTTCCATTAATCAAAATGATTATTTACTACTCCTGATAATCTAGTATTTTATAACTCACATTTTCAGACTCTATATATGTCTTTAAATCTTCCAGGTATTTCCAAATAAAACCTCCTTCATGTCTGCAAATGTAAATTCCATCATTTTCAAAAGTGATACTAATATTCGGCATCTTTCCTGTGTTGTCAGTCTTTCTGAAATCCCAAAACAGCTTATTGTCAAACTCATATTTTTTATCAAATATGTTGTTCTGTTCTAATAATAGTTGAACTTCAGAAATTTGTTTCTGATTCAACTTCACTATTATTTTATATTCGAATCCCATGAATTAATCTCCTAAAGTTTTTAGTGTTATTCCTTTATCTGAAAAATATGCTATTCGCGTTCTAAACTTATGAATAACTTTGGTTTTTTCTTTATCCATATTTGATTCAGTAGTAAGGTTAGTATCTATCATCTGAATAATCATCTTTAGATGTGTTACTTTTAATAGGGTATCTCCATAAGGATCGATAAAAATTCCAGTTTGCTGAGTAAACTCTATAAATACAGATTCCAAATGGCCATATTCAGTATCATTTATCCCAAATTGATATTCATTCGTATCTATTCTATGAAAATCTAGTGCCATACTTATCGAGTAAAGACATTTCGAATTCCATCAAAAATTTTCCAACAAGTATCTTTGTCCAAACCTTTTGGATGTTCCACTTTCCAATGTCCCATACTTGCTCTTAAGGTATTATACATAGTGAATAATTGATATACTAATTCCTTTGAAATGGTTTTTTTATCCGCATAATAATGTTCTATAGCTCGTAGGGCTTCTATGAATTTTTCAATTCGTTTTTCTTCTACATCAGCACTCATTCTGAATAAGGTATCTAATCCGTTTTGTGAATTATATTCTTTATGTATTAATTTTTTCGCTTCTTCTACTGTCATTTCCTGATCAATTTATATGCTAGTATGCTAGTTATTAGTAGCCCAATAATGGATAACAATCCGTATACTTCTTTTGCTTGCTCATGATATACGATACCTTCTTCTGAAAAGTAGGTGCCGTTTGCATCGTACGGAAGTTTAGCTTTTTCGATATATATCCATATACAGAACGCTGTAATACTTCCTATGATGATTGTGAACATGTAACCAATAGTTTTTTTATTCATATTTTACAGCTATCTTATTTTCTCCCCATCTTTTGTTTCGTTCAATAGAAATTAGCTTTCCCTTGCTGTCATACCGATAACTTTCTAAGGTTTTATCATTCAATGTTTCTTGTGTCAAATTACCATGATCGTCATAGATGAAACCTAGATCTTGATCGGAGTAACTAGATTGATGATTAATTTTAATCTTTTTAATTCTATTGTCAGTATCATAATCATAGGTTAGATAGGTATGTTTACGCTCTTTTTCACTCCATTTTTTTACTTCACTTACTTTATGGATTTGATTATGTTCGTTGTACTCCAAAATTATTTTACTTCGCTTACTTTGTATGATTTCTGATAGTAATCCTTTGTCGTTGTAATGATATTCTAATACTTTGGTTTTATTATAGACTTGATTGGAATTGATCTTTTGTATAGAGCATCTTACCAACTTATGTTTATCATATTCATATGTGGAAATGCGATACACTTTTTTAGTGCCAAAATTTCGATTCTTTTTTTCAATCAACTGTCCGTTATCATTGTATGTATATAGCGTATCATCGGTTTCTATTAAGAACCCATGTTTGTTGTATTTATAGAGGTTTTTATCTCCAAAATGGTACTCATCTCCATCGGCGATATCATTAGGGCACACTTCTTTATATCCTGTTTTCAACCCTAATTCGTTGTAGTAAACGTTCAAGGAGCAAAGTACAATTCCGGCATCTACATATCTCTGCGTATATAGGTAAGTAGGGAAGGTCTCTGCTGAAATTTCAATTCTTCCAATAACCTCACCACTATAGATAATTTCTTCTACTTCTTTGGGCAATCCATAAGGCGTAGACTTTTTATTTTGTAGGCTAATGATTTGTCGTAGTTCTCCCTGATGATTGTAAAAGTAAATAGAGTCGTTTTGCTTTTTTATAGCAATGCTGTCGTTTTCAAAACGTATGATATCATTTTGTGCTGCACTATTTGTAATAGAGAACAACAGCACAAAAATCAAGCTTATTTTATATAATACATTTCTTGTCATAATGATATCAGGGTTTATACATCTGTACTGTTTTGAATTCTTTTTGATCATCAAGGATTAATTCTAGGCCCATAAAATTCCATATTCCCGCAGAATTCACTTTGTGATCCTTTGGAAACAAGATGTGATAATATTCTTTGCTAAAATCATTGTATCCGAGGTTATCATCGATCTTAAACTCCAGTTGTAGTTCTTTTTTTAATTGATCAACGGAAATAGTACTACTTTTTCCCATAGCATTGATTACCTTTTGATAATTAGTGATAGTTAACT
Organism: uncultured Aquimarina sp.; assembly: GCF_947492965.1. Taxonomy (GTDB): domain Bacteria; phylum Bacteroidota; class Bacteroidia; order Flavobacteriales; family Flavobacteriaceae; genus Aquimarina. Next base: position 847,696 of record NZ_CANLOZ010000001.1, read on the forward strand.
CTCTATCTTTAATTTTCTTTTTAAGAAAATTGGAATCCAAATAATTTACATATACTACTCCTGTTAGCAGTATTGTTGAAATGGCAAATAAGATTGTTAGTAATTTAAACTTCATTTTTTCCTTTTTTGCTAGTTAACCAATCTGTTATTTTTTGAAATTCTACGGAAGAAAGTCGCTCACCATACACTTCTCTTATAGTTTCTCCAGCTTGCACTTTTTGATACTGAATAGCAAATTGATGATCTGTTGAATTATAGTTTATATATACCATTGGCAAACGACATCGTTCGTCATAATTTTTACTTAAGGAAAGTCCTAAAGCGTTATGTGATTGACTTGGGTAATACATATTCCAAAATCCTAATGTTTTAAACGTATGTATCAGATCTAATAAGGGTTGAATTTTTTTATTTTCAACTTCAATCCATAATGAACACCATTTTACCATGGTTTCCCATTGTACGAGTCGATCTTCGGACTTCATTCCGTTGATGATTTCCGTATAGCTTTCCCTGATATTCATAATTACCTTTGTTTTTGCTTTTTCCAGCGATATGGATTTTCCATTACTAAGCTAAATGATCTCAAATGAAAATCATTAGTATCTAAATCTTCTAGATCATCTACATTATCAAAAGTTAATTCTATACCACTATCCAATCGCAATAGCACTCCCAGTTCATCTGTTTTCTTTTTAAAGTCAATATGGTGTCGATTTAGTTCAGTCATCATATACATAAGGTTTAATTTATCGATATCTTCAAAAACCCATTTGTTAAGTTGTATTTGATGACTGCTTTCTAATTTACCTTCATACCAATGATCAGAAAATATGAGATATAATTCTTTATTTTTAAAATGTAGTTCGATACCTCCATACGTCCAAATGTTTACTTTTTCCGTTAGGAAATCAGCATCATAATCATCTGGATCTGGAAAATTATGGATAATCCATTCTTTGGTTTGTCCTAATTGTAAACAATCGAATCTTCCAGTTTTAAAAAACTCTAACAGATCTATTTCTATGGGTGATGGTAATTGCATGTCTCTTAAAGCATCAATATTATTCTTTTGTACTAAGGTAAGCATAGCACTTATATCGGTGAAATAGTCAATCAATATTCGCTGAGGATGAATTGATATCTGCGGATTGAAATCCTATTCTAATTTATGATGTCGATCTCCCCAAATGTAAAATGGTGATCTGGGAACTCCCATAAAAACCGCTATTTCTGGTTTCTCTAACTGATCTAAAAAGGCTTCATCTTCAATATTATTACCAGATAGATTTACTTCTTTGATACTCGACAATTTGTTTAAAACATCAACCTTTTTAAGTTCATTGGCATGTAAATTAAGAAGCTCTAAATTTTGTAAATGTTTTAATCCTTCTATATTTTCCAAATAATTTCCAGATAGATCTAATACTCTCAATTTTTGTAATGATTTTAAACTTTTTAGATGATGTAAAGAAGAATCACTAAGGTCTAGCTGTTCTAAATTTGGAGTTCCATCAAATGCATCCTCTGATATAGTGTCACCATTACATTGAATACATAATATTTTTAGTTTCGGTAAATTTTTTAAATGTATTTTAGAAGTATTTTCAATTTTTAAATGTTCTAAATTCGGAAAATGTGCTAATGAGTAAATTTCATAATCCGGTATTACTTCTAATTTCAATGTTTTTAAAGATGGAATAGAAGGTAAGGTATTTACATCAATACTTTCTCCTACTTCTAAATATTCTAGTTGCTGTAGGGTGCTCATATTGGAAATCTTACAATCTCCTAAAAGAGTTAAACTTGTTAGTTGTTTTAGAAACGCTGTATCAATAAATTCATAGCTATCACTTCCACTAAAACTTAGTTCTTTAATGTTTTGTAATGCTTTTAGCGAAAGAGTAATAGTTTCAGTCAGTTCAGGTTCAATACTCACCCAAACAAAGAGTTTGGATAGGCTTGATAAACTCAAAATGTTTTGCAAAGCTTGTAGAGATGTTACTTCCCAAAGCCTTAAGGATTCTAACGCGGTAAAGTCCTTAATAACTTCAATATTCTCAACATTATCTTCATCAATGTCTAATCTTTTTAATTGATGTTTTAAATGGCTTAATTTTTTAAAATCTTGTAAACCCTTTTGATGTGGATCTATCGAAAATTCTAATTGCTCTAATGCGCTAAAATGTTTTAGTACTGAACTATCTGTAAATCCAGATTGCTCAAATCGTATCGTTTTTATTTGAGAAGCTATGGGAATGAAATCTTCCAAAAAAACAGAACTATAATGAAATACTAACTTATCTACATTTGAAAAGTAAATTAGAGCATCGTTCATATAACTCACATATTGAGAAAAACTGATGCTCTGAATATAAGGAGCTAAGGATAGGAGATTATTTAGATCGAATGTTGCTTTTTCATTCTCATGACTTTCTCCCACAGTACATTCTTTAATGCGAAATGTAGTAGCTGAATCTATAGGAAGTTTTTGATCAATAATTCTGGTTTTAGAATCCATCTCTAACACTTCTAAATAAGGCAATTGTACAAGACTTGCAATACTTCCTATTTGAGAACCATTCAGGTGAATTCCATGAATACCTTCTACTATTGGAAGGAAAAAATCAATATCCTCGAATTCCATTTTGGTAAGTGACAACCAGGTAAAGTTTCTGTCGGCTTGAGGTGTATAGATGACATCTTTTTCAGACGGTTTGATCTTTACATTCGTTAAGCGTAAATCATATAGTTTAGGAAATAAATTGACCTCGTAGAAATTATGAAGTGTGCAATTGGTAATAAACACATGATCTAATTTATGAGCTAATGGAAAAAACATGCTTAGGTGTCTTACTTCCATATTAAGTAGGTTTACTTGCCGTAAATACCCATCGAAATTTTCATGATCAGTACGAGGGTATAATTTATCTAGATCATTGATGACTACATTATCTAATGTAAGATTGCACAACCCTTTAAAAGAATACATAGCCACTATATTATGAACCGTACAATTAATTAGTTTAATGGTATGTAAATGCTCTGATAGTGGGTACAACACATTAATGTTTTCAATAACAATGTCTTGTATGACCAGTTCGCGTATGGTTTGATCTTTTTGCCAAACCCTATAGGTGTGCACCTGATCTTTCTTGTTATAATCATATTTTTCTAGACTAATCCCTAATTGTTCTTCTATATACTGTACTGGGTTGTTCATTTGTTATTTCGAATGTAATATTGGGTTCTTTTTTAGTATCCTAAGTCATCAGACACGAATTCAGCTTTTACATTGCTGCAAATTACGATACCATGTAATCCTTCCATACTATCAATTTCAACTTCAATCCCATCTTGATGATTCCGAAAATCGAGTTGGAGTATGGTGTTATTTTCTTTATAATTCGTTAGTTGGTTTTCTTTTATAACGCATAACGTTAGTTTCATTTTTTTGTTTACATGAGTGAGCTCAATTACTAAGATGATGTCGTTATTTTGTTCTTGAAATGCTATAATCCTATCATAATGACAAGCAGGAAACATTTTTGTGATTTTAATTACTTCTAAAGCTCCTTCAATCGAAGTTAAGGGAGAAAAAAGTAGCTGAGTTTTAATATTACCCAATATTGATTTTTCATACTGTACACTCATATAGACTTCTAAGACATTTTTTTCTAAAGATTTTAGCGTAATGATAAAAGATTGATTTTGAGAATCTCTCGCCATCAATATATCAAAGTTGTTATACTTCAAAACCTCTTCAGATTCATATGTTAAAAGATATGCATCTTGAACTTTTATACAATCTAAAACCCTTATGTTGCTTTCTTTTGTCAATTGCTTTTTATTTTAAAATAAAGCTCTATTCTTCCTCTTTAAATTCACTTAACATTAATTGGTATGCCGCTTCTATTCGTTCTTTTTCTTCTTCATTATAAGTGTCTAAATTCGCGGTTAGTTCTCTAGCTTTATCTAAAGGAATATTCTGATTCGTTTGCACAAAAGCTACACATCCTAAAAAGGAAACTCCTTTGTTTTTTAATTCTAAAACTTTTTCAGAAAGAGATTTTACATCCTTAAACCTATATGCAGCGGCTTCTTTTTTTATGTCTTCTATTTTCATTCTTTCAATTACTTTAATCGCTATTAGACCAAGTCAATACTCCCTTTAAGGGATAATTGTCAAAGCCACTTATTAATCCAAAATCATTATTATCATTAATTTTTATGTGTATCCAAGCTTCATGAGATTCTTTTAACCGTTCCACATCTATTTCTATTAATTTATCTAATCCTGTTTTGTTAAGTATCTCGTTTATATTTTGGACATCTTCTAAATCAATACCTTTTATCGCGCCATTACCTTTATATTTTTCACCTTTAAAATAATCAGATAATTTAATTTCTGGACTTAAGAATTCTTTGGTTTCTTCATGATAATCATTGGCCAAAGGCAAAAAAACACCTTCAATTTTTGTACGTACACAAGCTGTTCCACCTGTTTGATTTGAAATAATAATTCCTGTGGGGTATTCTATGATGATTCCTAATCCAACGCTATCCCATATTTCTATTTGTGGTATATTCACTTTTCTATAGTGTTATCAAATTAATATAAAAGTATCCCCAAATCTTCCCAATTATCATCTTCAGACACCGTATACTCGAAATCAAAAATTCTGGAAGTTTCGTTTTGCATTTGATGTAGCTTTTCGGTTACTTTTTCTAAATTATCTACATAGATATCAGTTTTAAAGCCTTTGTATTTAGTTTCAAAACCTCTATCTGCTTTTTTTATAATTACTATATGCGCTACACATACTTCTCGAAGTTTTTCTTTAAAATATGCTTCGACATCATTAAAACGCATTGTTCGTAAATCAACTTCTTCCGACTGAATGACAAAATGATATTTACAAAAACTTCTAAATTTATAGAAAGCATAACTAATATCGGTCCAGCAAAGTTTGCTTACTTCTGGATTAGACAAGGTATACATTGCTATATCCTTCTCAGGATAAATGATGGTATGATTGTTTTTGATAATATCCCAATTTACTTTTAAATCGTCGTTAATAACTTCTGTGATTCTTCCAAAACCTATACGATGTTTGCCTTCACAAAATTCGAAACAAACATTTTTACATAACTTTCCTTTAAATACCTCTTTATTTACAATAGAAATCTTGGTCATCACCTCTTTTTCTCCTGGCTGAACGGTGTCTTGATTTACATAGATTTGTTGCCCAGTAGTTATATGATCTGGATATTCATTAAATTTTATATGAGGTCGATAGCCCGATGTTACTGCGGTTTTTCTGCCACCTTCATTAGGATGGAAAAACTTCAATTCGGCGATGAAATCATTAGTAGAAAAAACAGAGGTATCTTTTATCCTGAAAGAAATATGTTTGAGGCCAAAGATCTGAAAATCATGTATAATCCAATCTTTATGTTCAACACTCCAATTATACGCATCCAGTTTTTCTGTGATATTATCCAATAATTCCCCAATAACAAAATTATTGACCAGATCCTCGAATTCGGTTAGAATACTTAGTAATTCAGTATCAAAAGAATGAGAAAGTATGATTCCTTGTACTAGGTTATCCGTACGGCTTTCTACTTTAATTTCTGCCATCTGTTGTTTCGTTATATCCTGGATGATTAACTTCATTTCTTACAAAACGTTGATGCATATGATTTTAATTTTTCTTGCATGTCTTCGTGTAAGATCTCTATGCTAAAGTTCTTTGTTCCTTCTAATTTGATCATAGTTTTATCTATAGATTCATCACAGGTATAGATATAGGTTTCATAATATTCATTAGATAATTGTTCGTTTACAAACATTTCTACTTTAAAGGTTATCTTACCACTATCTGGATTGGATACTATTTGGTGTTCAGAATAGATCATGGCACAACCAGAACCACAAGAAATAACAAAGGAATTGTTGGTTTTTTTAGAAGATATTAAATTAATATTCTGGTCATTATAAGAAAACGTATCGGTATACATATTTTCTTTTACACTTCCTCTTCGTGTATTGATGCCTGTAAATTGATAAGCTATCTTTATGATTTGCTCTGTTCTATCTGTAGTTATATAAATCTCATCAAAAGTTGTTTGTATGGTTGCGGTATTTGGAATTGTTGGACAGCTTTGTAATTTTTTTAATGCTAAGGTATCTGTTGAAAACCATGTCCTCAAAAATCCAAGATGTTTCTCTGAACATTGATATCCTAGTTTTAACTGAGTTAATAATTTACAGTTAAGATTACTTCTGTCTTCATTTGCTTTTCCATCCCATTCGCATTCATTTCCAATAAAGGTTGTAACATAGCCCAAAGCAGCTCTTTCGGGTTCGGTAATCCTCCCAAGATATTCATCGTTTAAAACAATGGTGTTGATGTCCGTTTCTAGCGCTTCATCATACAATGTTTCTCTCCATAAAACTTTTATTTTTTGATTGGTGAATTGTTCAGCATTGATTTTTTTGAATGAGATCAAAAATGGTTTTGTGTAGGTGATTTCGGGATCTCCTGCTTCTTCTAGGATTTTTAGTTCCCATTGGATTTCTAATGTATCTCCTGTAGCTAGTTGAGAAATACCATCAATAGTGTAGTATATGTCTATCGTATCCTTATTCTTCTCTGCTAAAAAATACCAGTAATCATAATTATCGTCAAAGCTTATAAAACGAATTGTATCAGTATAGGTTTTACCTAATTCAAGATGTTCGTTAGGTCTCAGTTTACTGGATAAGAGGGTAAGCTTATCTTCTTTGTTTTCTGGTTGATAATTGGTCAAGCTGTCATTTTTTGTTTGTTTTTTTGTTAGCTCTGGATTAGTGATGTTTTTTTCGGAAGTTTCGGAATTGTCTTTGCAGGCATTTAGACAGATACTCAAAGCAACGATGATAGGAAAAAGTATTTGTAATTTTATGTTCATGCTTCTTTATTTATATCCATAGATTTTTAATTCAGCTTTGGATGTTTCATATTCAAATAGCTTCCCTTCTTGAAGCTTTTGTTCTAATTCTTCAATATTTTGAAATTCAGTTTTTAATGAAATTAATATCCATTCAATTTCTTTCAATTCAAACACACCCCAATATTCTTCTATGTATTTTTCTTTAATCAAATTATTAGGGTTAGGTATAGAGAGTGTTCTGATTTCCGCATCTAAAAGTAGTTTCACTTTGGACTCAAATTGAAAATTTATACCCTTCAATATAGCAAATAAAGCTTTCCATTTTGTGGTATTCATAAAGCTTGCTTTATGAGCAAGTTCTTTTTCTAATTTTTGTCGATGTTTTTCAGCTTTAGACATTTTAAATTATTTAAAAGATTTCTCTTATTCGAAATAACCGATATCCTAATTCTATTTTATTTTCCCCTTAAAATATCCAGGCATGGTTTCTAAGCCCAGAGCTCTTGCATTCTTATAAATAAATGCGGTTTCGCTAATCCAATAAAACTCATTAAAATAACAAGTTTCATAATCCCAATAAAAGTCTACCAAGTAGACAAATTCTCCATTTATCTTTTTCTGAAAGAAGTAGTTTATACATTCTTGTCCATCATAAGATCCATTTAAACGAAAGTTTTTTTGAGGGGAGTGATGTATATATTCAGGGTTTCCTGCGGTGATATATGTTTCTCCTGTTTTAATTGAAAAAGACATATCCATTGAATGTCCTCCTTCTAAAACCAAAATACCATATTCGGGATAGTATCCACTTGAATCTGGTGAAAAATAATATTCTTCGCTATAACTTTCATTCATTAGTAACTTTTGCCCATTGTCAATAATTATGCTTTTAATTTGATCTTCTCTTTTGTAGTCTTCATTCTTAAATTGAGATACCCATTCTACTCGATTTTTTAATAACATCTTAATCGAATCTAAATCATTAATTTTGTTAGGTTTTTCGATTTGTTTCGATACTTTTTTCTTTAAATCATTATACTGCGCTTCACTTATTGAAGAGATGGTAATTGCGTCTTTATTTTTGAATGGTTGTAAATACCCATCAAAGACATATCCTTCTTTTGTATCGATGTCGGTCTCCTTAAAAACTATATATGGATAGTTTCTGTACTTTATTTTAACCCATTTTCCAGTGATTTCTATGCCATTATCCATAATGGTCATTTCTTTATTGGTATCTGCTATTTTCTCTATTACAACTCCATACGGAATCTTAGCCACTTTTTTTGCATATAAATTATCTTCGGAGCGTACATTTAATCCATTTTTTGCAGTGACGAAAAAATCGTTTTGTGCATTCCCGCTCACATAAGTTAATATGCATATGGTTATCGTAAATACTCTTATAAATATCATTTTATCTAATAACATATCATTCTTTGTAAAACGAATCGATCAAGTCGAACATTTCTTGTCTGGTTGGATCTTCTGGAAATTTTTTGTCTAAAATTTCATGGAAAAATTTTTTGTAATCAATAACTAGTTGGTTAAAATCTTCTTTCGTTAATTGATCAAAATCTTCCACACTATCAGGAAATGCTCGTGACAAAATTTGATCATAAATATCTTCTTCTGGCATATGTTTTTGCCAATCGTCTCCTGTGTTTTCCCAAATACTAACCAATCCTAATAGACGTAAGGGATCACCTCCTGCAAATTGCCTTGTACCTTTAATAGCCCAAAAATCAAAATTCTCTTCATCGGCATGTGGAAGCACAAATATTTTATAGCCTTTGGATTTTACGATGCTTAGTGCCAAATTATATGTATTCATAGCATCTGCTATTCTGCAACCTTTTTCCATTATTAGTTATTTAATCCTGTTTGCTATTAACATTGTACTTCACCTGTTTTTAGATTAATTGTTCGTGCTTTTGCATAGGATACTTCCATGTTTTCAAGATCCCAAGTTACATCTATACTAAAAAGTAATACAGAACAATTTTCGTTGTCACTACTTTTCCCAATGATATTGCCTTTGGCATCTTTTAAGACAACAGTAACTTCAGAACTTGTGCCACCATCGCCAGGCATGGTAGATGAAAAAATATTCGGTTCTTTAGTAATAATTAATTGATACTTCCGATCAGGACTGTAATATGTTCTAACTTCTTTTAACGCTCTATATTGGTTATAGATCAGCCAAGCCGCAGTAAGCAACAAAAAGATCACTAAGAATGGAAGATTCTTCTTATTTGTTTTCATAATACTCGAAAGACTCTTTAAGGTTATGTTTTTTTATAATTTCCTTTTCCCAAGAAAGGTACTCCTCTTTAAAATCATTGAAATCACTTGGGATTCCTTTTAACCAATACATATGACCATATAGACAATTCATAGCCCAATGGTATTCTAATTCATGTCCTAAAAGCTCTACTTCAGTGCGAGATTGAGGAGCTTTTTTTAAAAAAGAAGCATATAATTTTTCCTGAGCTTCGGCATACGTAACTTTTCCATATTGTACCATAATATGTTTAATCAGTTCGCAGAAAGAGTAATGGTTAAAGATTACAATCTCTTCCTCATCTTCAAATCTCAAGTTATCCTTTGGATGTTCCGATTTCATAATGCTGCCGCTTCTTTAAAAATGTACGCTACTACTTTTCCGTTTTGGTGTGTAATGTTTCCTATGATATTTTCATCTTTTAGTTTTAATTGTAATTGGTTTGCATATGTGTTTTCTATTTCCTTTGCAATAAAATCCACTTGTATAGCACCATTAGATGCTAGTTTCCAATTATAGGTTCCTATTTTGTGATGAGATTCTTTATTACAAGAGGAGATTTCCATTTGGATTATATGTATTTGTGTTTCTTCAAATCTCAGTACTAAATAGATTTCACTTCCAGCGCAAGGATTATCATCTGGAGTTTCTTCATAGATACCACCAACTTTTGCGATCAATTTTTTATGTAAATGATTTTTCATTTTCTGGGAAAATCCAAAAGAAAAACATAGGCCTAATAACATGGTTAAGAGGAAGTTTTTATTTTTCGTAATAGTATACAATAGATTCATTTTTCTTGTTGATATTGTTTTAGTATAATTCGATTTCCCAATCCTCATATGGAGGTGCTACTTTGAAATTAGGATCACAATAGGATCGAATATAGTCTGCGGCTCTTTTTTCAGCATATTTTGCGTTCAGTACATTGCCTTCTGAATCTAATTCAATGACATTAGCAAATATGGCATATGCTTGTTCTATAGCGCTTGGTTCTTCTCCGTATAATTTAAGGTAATCAATATCTTTCAATTGATAATGCGTACCGCTTGCCATAAAATAAGCAAAGGTTCGTAAGGCTCCGCTAAAGGATTCACTTAACTTCATCTTTTAATTTCTTTATAGATTTTTCCATCAAATTTTAGAATCACATCTTTCTGAGAAAGAATGGAATCAATTGGATTGCATTCTCCGTTTTTATCTTCGGCAAAAATGCGTTGTGTATTTTTAGTTTTAATTACTAAATCAAAAAGCTCATTAGTTGTAACGTTGTCAACAACCAATGAATTATCGATTATACTGAATTCAGCATTGCATGCATTAAGATTGACTTCTCCGATACTTTCGTAAATGGTATAATTATCTAATATTTTTTGGATACCAAACTCATCTTTCATGAAAAGAGATAATGTGGAGGTATTATAAGGATTTGGTTGTGATTGTGTTCTGTGTTTTAGAATTACACCAAAAGCACTTTTTGATTCAGATAACCTGTAGTTTGTAGTATCTATAGAAATACCATCAATAAATACAGCATCCGAAAACCAGCCATTTGTTTTTGAACTTTCAGAGAATTTTTTGATAACCTTACCATTTTTAGGGTTTACAATAACAATATGACTATTTAATCCATACGCTTCATCGTCATCATCGTATTCTTCAGCAAGCTCAGATAACACCATAATAAGCTCGTTAATACTAGCGGAACTAATTTTCGTTCCTTCTAAATGCACTCTAGTTTTTTCTAATCCTAATTGTTGTACTACTTTTTCAAAAAGTTCAGATTCTTGTGATGTTGTATTAATTGAGTCTGTTATTACTGGTTTAATGTTCCCATTTTCAGTTATTTCAAAAACTTCGATGGTTTCTTTCTTTTCATCCATCCAATCTATATAGGTGGTAGTGATGATGTTGTTTTCAATTTTTGACTTTCTTTGAAAAACTCCTTCAGCAGTTTCATGATAAGCGATTACTTTAGCATCTATGATGTTTCCATCTATATTATAATTAATGAGCTGCGATTCCATTTCATTTTCTCCCTTAAAAATGACAATCACTGCCGAGTAAAATTCTTCTGAAAATTCTAGTTTGTAAGAAGGAGTAGCTTTATAATTATATCCTTCTTTATAAAAATTAGGATATATTTTCTCGAGTTGTAAAGCCGTTACTTCTTCTTTAGTGTAAATCTTGAAATCATCCTTATAGCTGTCAAAGGTTGTACTATCAACAATGGGTGTTTTTCTGATAGATAAATTTTTGATAATGCTATGGAAAGTGGGATCTGTAAATGATTTTTGTATAGTTGTTATGGGGACTTTTTCCACGAGTGTGTCTTTAACTTCACTCTCGGTTTTTGTTTTTTCTTTTGGTTCATCCGTACAACCTAATATTAGAAATATGAATAGTATATAAATAGTTTTCATCGTATATGGTTGTTTACTGAATTGGTTTCTTTTGCTTTTATTTAAATTACATTTTTATTCTCTAGAAATTATATTTTATGATATCGGTTTTCAATACATATCCATTCTCATAATAATCTAGCTTCCCACAAATGCTTGTATTCGTGTTTTTACAATCTGTCATTGTAAATATCGCAAGTTTGTATTGCGGATACATGGATAAATCTTCAACGATCATACCTCCAAGATCTTCTTCATTATCTATGAAATATGCTGTTCCAGAATCTCCAAAAGCTAGAGGATTCCAATTTTTATAGTATGTATAAAAACGCAAGGAATACTGAAAACTATCTTTAAAATCTGCTTTTTGGTGATGTTCTATTAAATTTTGTTTCACAATTTTTTTTATAGCCTTGTGTAAACTATCTTTTTCTTCAACAGCGTGTTTTACCAAATATAAATCTGGATATACTTTAGATTGAATAAATTCCATGTTCACAAAAAACATTCGATGGATAACAAAACTTAGGCATATGAATAGAACTATCGATGATATTATGGTTACTCTTAGTTTTTTTGCAAAACACCATTTTAATAATCGATACACTAAAAACAGAGATGTCATGATTAGTGCGATCACAAATAAAATTAGTATTATTTCCATCTGATGCTTCTTTGTTTTAGTGCTTTTTCGCTTTATTCTGATCTAATACTAAGGTTTCGATTTTATCTGCTATTTCTAGTCTGTTTTTGCTTTCAAAAGAAAATTCTGGAATTAAATTTCCTGGTACTTTTTCAGTTATTTTCTTTTTAGTATTGTACTTCTCAATAAGTTGATAAACTTCCAAAATATAGCTGCCATTAAGATCACCTTTTGGATGCCATATCAACTCTATGTTTTTATTAGTTTGTGTATTAGAAATTGATAATAAAGTTGAACTCGAAAACTCATGCAAACAATTTTCTTCATTAATATCTTGCTCGTAAAACAAATTCCAATGTACTTTCCATCCTGCTGGGATTCTTAGAGGTTGTAATTTCATATCACTATTTTTAATCCCAAACACGCATCGAAAGTCCACAATAACCAGTGGCTATATCTAAAATATCATCGGCTCCATCCTGGATAGATAGGTTGTCAGGATTTTTTGTTTTTATTTGGTTTAATAATGCTACAACTTTGTTTTGTGTTCCTCCATTATTTTTATAATTCATCAAAATATCACGAACTTCTTGTGTAAAAGCATTCCCTTGTTTAATATGTTCCAAGAGTATTTTTTTAAGTTGTTCTGTATTCATTTTTTTAGATGATATCTATTACTTTTTCTAATAAAAAGTGGGTACCTGCCACAATTGCTGTGATAAAAAAGAGTAATACCACTCGAACTAACTGAGCGTTCTTGTTATTTTGTAACTTCCCTTTTAGATAAAAAACATCTAACAGGATGAAAAAGAGTGCTATAACGATACCCACAGCAAGTCCTACATAAAATAATCCTAAGTTATAGAAGATGTATAGTATATATCCTATTCCTTCTTTTGCAATGTTAAAAGGTCCAACAAGAATTCTCATATAACAAATACCTAACATTATGGATATAATTGTCCAAAAAATGTATGCTATTATTTGTTTAAATATCTTCATTAATTGATGTATAGGTAATTTTTCAATCTTTTGTAAAAACGATTTAATAATTGCACATTATTATAAGTTAATCTAGGTTAAGTTATTACTTTACATACAATTGTTTGCAGTTCTTCAAAAACCTTTTTCTGAGAAGGAGCAAGAATGATATCTTTTATTTTTCCCGTCAGTATTTCGATAATATCTCTTCTTACTTTCACACTTTTTCCAAAATATGCGTGCATCATTTTGTTTGGTATAATATAGTTAATTTTAACTTCATTAGTGTTTGTTAAGTAGAGTTTAATAGCATGCATTGCACTTTTTTTGATTACAATGCATTGCGCCATTTGTCCATTTGAATCTCTCCGTACTTCCCAAGAGTCATATTCTTTAGTAGCACTAAGTGTGGATATCGTCTTTATAACTTCATACAAAGCATCTAAAGAAATGTATTCGTTTTTGGTTGTAATTATTTTTTCCATTTTTAAGTTTATTTTAATAATCCATTTCGATTAGGTTTCCATCTAAATCATAGTTGAATCTAAAGTTGGTATCCCCATCTTTGGGTTTTAGATTCACGTGGTATTCTGTTTTAGAAGCATCTCCATTTTTAGGAAACTTTATAAAAGCTATGTTTAGCAAAGGGTTTTTAATGTCTTTTTCGTTTTGCAATTGGATACTGGATTTTTCGACCAATTCTCCTAGTTTTGGTAGATTAATTTTGTCATTTAATTGAAACATAAAGTCTGCTGCCTTACTTCCTTCTGGTACTTCTAAGGATATTTCAGAGTTTTGTTTCCAAGTAGCTTGTAATAAATTCCATTGTCCCATTTTTAAGGATTCTGGTGCTTCAGTAACTGTAACACCTACAATATTTCCTACAGCTGTATTATGGGTGATAGATAGTTCGGTGAAATAAGCATTGTCGCCAAATTTGTTTTTCAATTCTTTTTCTATGGCAGCAAAACCTTTTTTATCAGCAGTATATTCATCTCCAGATCCGCAAGAGATGATTATTATTAGTATAGAAATGATGATAGCTGCATTGTATATAACTTTCATAGTAGTGTTATTTTAGGTTAACACTGCTAAAAGTATAGTGTAGAGTTGCGTTAAAAAATAGAGAATCTATTTTCGCTGCTTTAGAACCTATAAGTGTAGATTTTTATAAAAAATCTGTAAATGTGAGGTGTTAACTTTTATTCCAGCGTAAGAATAGCTCCAGGAACTGTTCTTTTTTTCGAGTGGATACTGGTATCTTTTTTCCGTTTTTCAGATAGATAACACCTGACTTGTCGTATTTGTCGATAAAATTTAAATTAACAATAAATGATTGATGTGGTCTGGTGAAATGAGTTTGCAAAAGACGTTCCTCAAACTCTTTTAACGTTTTAGAAACCACATATTTTTTGTTATTGTTACAATAGAAAGTGGTGTATCCTTTATCTGATTCACAAAACAAAAGTTCTTCTAGATTTATAACTTGAAAGCTATCGTGTAAGGAGAGTATGATTTTGGAGTACTCATTTTTTAAAGCATCTTTGGCAATTTTTAACTGTTCCTTTTGGGTATTGATGGGCAGTTTAGTGACTTTTTCTAGAGCTATCTCCAATTCTTCGATATCAACTGGTTTTAGCAGATAATCTACAGCTCCAAATTTTAAAGCTTGTAATGCATGTTCTTCAAACGCGGTAATAAAAATAACTTTAAATGACAAGTTTTCCGTCTGTGTTAAAAAATCGAATCCAGTGCCATCTGTAAGATTAATATCTAGAAAAATCAGCTCTGGTTTACAAGCATTTGCTACAACTACAGCATCTTTTACAGATCCGCATTCTCCAATGACTTCTACAGGTGTTTCGATAAGTCGTAATAGGTTTAATAAGCCTTTTCTGATAAATTCTTTATCTTCTACTATTAGTGCTTTCATAAGTCTATTACTGTTTTATATGGTATAACCAAAATAACGATTGTTCCTTGCTCATTATATTTCTTTCGATCTTCTATCACTACAGCACCTCGTTTTTTGAATTCTTTGGATAGCATCTTCAATCGTTCAGAAGTTATAGTCGTGGATACCGAGTTTTTACGTTGGTTTGTACTAGGTTCTTTTGCATCGATTCCAATACCATTATCTATAATCTTGCAAATCAGATCTTCATCTTTATAGAGTATCTCTACTTCAATGACTCTTTTTTCAGGTTGATTTTCAAAAGCATGTTCGATTGAATTTTCTACAAATGGTTGAATTAACATTGGTGGAATTTGAAATTCAGAAGGATCAATGGTGTTCTCAACATGTATACTATATTGGTATAAAGAGTTCTCTAGATTTTGAAGTGCCAAATAGTTTTCTACAGCTTTTAATTCTTCTGAAAGGGAGACTGTTTTTTCTCTAGAGTTTTCTAAGATGAGTCTCATTAGTTTAGAAAACTTAGATAGATAAGTAATTGATTTTTTTTCTTCTTTATCCAAAATCATCCCTTGTAAAACGGACAATGAATTAAAAATAAAATGAGGAGTCATCTGAGATCTCAATAACTTTTGCTCGATTAGTATGTTTTGATTTTTAGCATTTACATGTCTTAATTTCAAAATGAAGATAATACTTCCTAAAACGATGGATATTAATAGGATGATGATAATCGCGATAAAAGAATTTCGTTGCGATTTCTCTAAATCGTTGGTGGTGGTTTTTACAGTTTGCGTAAGCTTGAGTTCTCTTTTTTCAGCGGATTCTAATTCGTTTTTATATTTGTATTCATACTCTATTTCTGTCATCTTCTGAATATTTTCTCTGTTATAAAGACTATCATCGAGTACTTTTAGTTGTTGGTTGCTGATATACGCTTTTTCGTGCTGTTCTAATTCTTTGTTTATTTTGGAAAGTAATTCATAAGCATTTCTTTCATGAATTAAGAATTTATATTTTTGGGATAGTTGAGCTCCTTTTTCGGCATTAGTTAAGGCTAACTTGTATTTTTTCATATAGTAATATGTCAGAGACATACCAATGTAAGATTCAGTTAAATCATATTGCTTTTGGCTAATCGTAGTTATTTTCTGTGCTTCCTGAAAATTAGCTAAAGCCTTTGGATAGTTTTTAATTCCTATATAAGCATGCCCTAACCCATTAAGACTAACGGCTAACTGTTCATTGTTTTTGATCGTTCTACTAAATTCAATAACCTCTTTGAAATAAGGGATCGCGTTTGCAAAGTCTTTTTTATCAATAAAGATAGCTGCTATATTATTTTTAATCGCATAAATACTTCTGGTATCACTATTACTATTTTTTATTGCCAGTGCCTGATTGTAAAAATTTAATGCCTTATCGTAGAATTTCTGTTGCCTATAAATGTTACCAATGTTATTAAAAGACTGGAAAATACTGCTGTAATCTTTATTTTTTTTGGCAATTTCTAGTGCCTTGTTTTGATACTCCAAAGCTAATAGATAATTACCTTGATCCTGATGTACAATGGCGATAGCATTTAAACAGGTAATGATACCATATTGATTCTTGGTATTGGTATACAACTCTAATGCTTCTTGGAAATTGGCGAGCGCTTTCTCATTTTTTCCAGTACTGGAAAAAATACTACCAATGTTATAAAGATAATTCGCTATATTTTTTTTCTCACCAAGTTTCTGATCTATTTCTAAAGCTTTTTCAAAATACTCTAAAGCCGGTTGAAGATTTCCTCTGTAGTTATTTAGAACTCCCATCGCATTATAACAACCCGCTAACCCTCTTAAATCACCTATTGACTTATATAGTTCTATAGCTTTTTCATAATTTCCAATAGCTATCTCGTAATTACTTCGTTCCATATAGGTGATTCCCTTCATATAAAAACTACGAGCTTTTCCTTTTGTAGATTGTATTTCGTCTGCTAGTTTTCCAGCTAATTCAGCATATTCTAAAGATTTAGTTGGGTTGTTTCGATAGGTGTAATAGGCTAGATTATTTAGTATTCTTACACGAATTGTATCTTTTTGAAGATGAATTTTTAATTCATTTTTCAGACTATCAATAACGTTTTGTTGGGCTTGTATACTTTTCGGAATAGATACAAGCAATAAAAACAAAAAGATAATCTTGTAATAAGAATACATAAGTTGTAGATCGTAGTTTTTAAAAATCCTTGAAAATAAAAATACACATAATCTAAATAGCATAGATGGTTTACTTCTATTCAAATAGAAATGGCTTTTAGGATACACTAAAAGTTGATTCCCGAACGATCAATTCTGTTTTGATTTCGATCGTTTTTTTTACAATCACATCGTTATCATTTTCGTTTTCAATTTCCTGGATGAGATATTTCGTAGCCGTTTTTCCGATAGTATTCCCTGGTTGATTTACTGTGGTAAGATTGGGCTTGATTATGGTTGCGTTTCTAGAATTGCTAAAACCAACAACGGCAATATCCTCAGGGATTTTAATATTAAACTTATTAAGAGTTTGTATGACACCAATAGCAGCACTATCCGTAATGGCAAAAATTGCATCGGGTCTATTTTTAATACTCAATAAAATATTAGCCATTCTTTTTCCTTGTTGTAAAGAGATGTCATCAACACTAATGATTATTTTTTCATCAACTTCTATTTGATGTTCTTTTAAAGCTCTTAAATATCCTGCATATCTTTTTTCTGAAGTATATGAGAATTCTCTTTCTTTAATGATTGCAATTCTTTTCTTACCTATATTAATGAGATGTTCCACAGCATTAAAAGCAGCATCTTCATCATTGATGGTAATCTGAGTACAAGGAATTTTATCAGAGACTTTATCGAATAAAATAAGTGGAAGCGTATCGATAATAGGTAGGATATTCCCAATGTCTCGAGTCATTTTGGTCAAAGAAGCTAATATTCCATCTACTCCGAACTGTATCATGGTATGGAACATTTCATTTTGTTTATTGACATCATCGTTGGATTCTGAGATAATAACACGGTATCCTTGTAATGAAGCTTGTTCTAGGATTCCTCTAACGATTGTTGCTGTAAAATAATGAGTAATGTTTGGTACAATTACACCAATGATATTGGATTTATGTTTTCTAAATCCTTTAGCGAAAATGTTAGGGATGTAGTTTTTGGATTGTGCAAGCTGTTTCACTTTGATTTTAGTTTCTTCACTTATATCAGGATGGTCATTTAGCGCTCTAGAAACTGTAGAAATGGAGAGGTTTAAAGCCTGCGCTAACATTTTCATGGTGGTGATTTCTTTTTTCATAATGTGGAATTTATGGAATCAAAATGCAAACGTTTGCGAAAACGTTTGCATACAAAAATGATAATTTTTTAGTCTTTTTTATAAGATTATAGCAATAAATTTAAGTCATATTTCACATAAACATATTTATAATGAAAAAAGCTATCACTTTATTACTGTGTGTATTTGGCACAATAGTAGTATTCTCGCAAACAGAGATTTCAGGAACTGTTACAGATAATGCAGGTGTGCCTCTATTAGGAGCGAACATCACTATTTTAGATAGTAATTCAGGAGCAGTATCAGATTTTGATGGAAAATTCAATTTTTCTACAAATCTTACCGGTTCTAAGAAAATACAGGTTTCTTTTTTGGGGTTTAAAACCTATACAGAATCCATTGAGCTTAATGGAACACCGATAACACTTCAAATTACTTTAGAGGAAGGTAATACCCTAGATGAAGTAGTACTTACTGCCTCTTCTACGTTTAGATCACAAAAGCAGGCACCTTTATCCATTAGCTCTAAAGGAATAGAAGAAATCACAAAGTTATCAGCCAATAGCCAGGCAGATATCTTAAGAGATGTACCAGGTATTACTGCAGAAGGTGGAGGAGGAGAAACCGCGACGAACTTATTTGTTAGAGGACTTCCTTCTGGAGGTCAGTATGTATTTAACCCACTGCAATATGATGGAATGCCACTAATCAGCACCTTTGGTTTAAATTCTTCCGCACATGATGTATATGCTAGACCTGATATCGGTTTCAAAGGAGTAGAATTTGTACGTGGTGGTGCTGCCGTACTATATGGTGCTGGATCGGTTGCTGGTATTATAAACTATACAAGTAAAACAGGGGATACGAATGATGAAACTTTAATTAATGTTGAATATGGAAATAGGGGAAGATTAAAAACAGACTTTTATACTGGAGGAAGATTAGGTGGAGAAGATTCTAATACTTATTACGCCTTTACAGGTTTTGTAAGAAAAGATAATGGTCCTATTGAAACTGGATTGGATACCAGAGGTGTGCAATTTAGAGCGAATATCAAAAAGAAATTTGATAATGGTTCTTTTACAGTACATGGACAATTTATCAATGATAGAGCACAGTTCTTTTTACCATTGCCGCTACAAGGAGGATCTAGAGAGCGTATTAGAGGAAATGACGGAGATGAAGTAGAACAACTTTTATCAGGAGAACTAGCAAATACTTCTTTTCTAACACCAGGAGGCGTATATCAAAGTCCGATCGATGATGGTGTTTTTACTCGTGGAGGATATCTTTTAGCAGATTTTAATTATAACCTAACCGATAATTTGAAGTTTAAAGCGAAAGCAAAGTATGCTAATTATCAGCACAATTTTGCTTTGTATGTAGGAGGTAATGGTAATTTCGGAAATCCAATCACATTAGATAATTATGTGGCCGAGATCGCTCCTGGAAATACAGCTTTTGATGCTACCTATCAAGGTGGATCCGGAGAGCAGATTAATGGAACCGATTTGGTGGTAGAAAATCTGCATGTAGATCGTTTAAGACCGATGACCGATTATTCTGGAGAAGCAAACTTAATACTGAAATCAGGAGATGGAAATCATACCTTTACATTAGGGACTTTTCTGGGAAGAACGGAAGCTGAAGATGTGAATTTTCAATACAGAGTACTTTCTGAATTTAATAATAATCCACGATTGGTAAATTTAAGTTATACCGAAGCAGGAGGAGGTAATGTGATTTATTCTGATGGAGGGTTGTATAACAGAATAGGTATGACTGCCAATAATTTTCTAACTCAAAGTAGAACTGCTTTTTATTTTACTGATGAAATGGTATTTGATAAATGGCGTTTTGATGTTGGACTTCGTATCGAAAATACAAAAGGTACTTTTAGAAGAGGAGGATTAGAAGAAACACAGGTATACGAGGATCCTGAGTTAACAGCAGATTTACAAAATGTAAGTTTTGCAGATGGTAGTTTTACAACTGGTGAAATTGATGATACAGCTTGGGCGATTTCTTTAGCTGGATTATATGAGCTGACAGAATCTACTAATCTGTATGCGAATTTTTCTAGAGGGTTTTTCTTTCCACAGCAAAGAGGTTTTGCACCTACACCAGGTATTAGAGATACGAATTATGAAGCAGAAACTATTATTCAAGGAGAGTTAGGAGCTAAGTTTGGAACAGGCGCTTTTTCTGGTTCGGTAGCGGGTTACTTTGTAAACCTAAGTGATCGTATCAGAATTGATCAAGCCATATCTGGAGGACAATTAGTAGACCAAGCCAGAAGTGAACAAACAACGAGGACTTTTGGATTAGAAGCTACAGGGCAATACCGATTAATAGATGATCTTACTATTAATGCGACACTTACCTATCAGAATCATGAGATTACTAAAAATGAAACAACAGACTTAGTAAATAATACTACATCTACTATTAATGAAGGAAATGAAATCGGTAGACAACCTAACTTTTTAGGAAGTTTGGGAGTCAATTATGATAATTCCAAGATTGACGCCAATTTTACCTTAAATCATACGGGTGCTAAATTTACCGATGATTCTAATAACGTAGAACTAGATGCTATTTCTATAGTAAGAATTGGAGGAGGGTATACTTTCGAAACGCAAAATACGAACTCTATAAGAGTTGGACTTTCTGTATTTAATTTGTTCGATAGTGATGGACTGACTGAAGGTAATCCTAGAGCGGGAATAGCTGGGCAATCGGCAGATGGAGAATTTTTCTTTGGAAGGCCTATTCTACCACGTAGATTTTTCCTAACTGCTACCTATAGTTTTTAAACCATTTAATGAATTTATGATAACTAAGACATCACTTGTAGCTCACTGCAAGTGATGCACTTTTATTAATCCACAAGAATTGTTATGACACCATTAGAGAAAAAAGCAATTGAAGTTTTAAACAAAAACTGGAAAGGTAACTTTAGTATACCATGCGAGAATTTATATCCTTTTCAGTGGTTTTGGGATTCTGGTTTAATTGCAATTGGCTTTGCGCATTTTGATATGCCCAAAGCAGAGAAAGAAATTTTTACATTACTAGATGCACAGTGGGATAATGGTTTTATTCCACATATCATTTTTCATAGTGAAACGGATTCGTATTTTCCTGGAGCAGATTTTCACCACTCAAGTTTGCATCCACAAGCATCCAAAAAATATAAAACCACTGGGATGACGCAACCTCCAGTAACAGGATTTGTATTGGAAGAATTATATAGAATTAGTTCAGATAAAGAAGCGACTCTTAATTTTATAAAGACGGTTATTGATAAAGTATATTTTAATCATGAATATTTTTATAATAATAGAGATCCTAAAGATGAAGGATTAATTTATATATACCATAATTGGGAATCAGGAACAGATAATTCTCCGATCTGGGATGATATTTGGGAGACTATGAATCCTCCAGAGTACACTTTCGAAAGAAGAGATACTACACATGTAGATGCATCACAAAGACCTTCGAAGAGGGAATATGATCACTATTTACATATTATAGAAATAGCAAAAGAACATAACTATAATGACCAAAAAATTGCAGAGCTATCACCATTTTTGGTACAAGATCCACTATTCAATGCTTTATTAATAAAATCTAATGAGTCCTTAATTAAGTTATATCATCTTATAGAGGATAATGAGGAAAAAATTAAACAATTACACAACTGGCAGAGCAAGGCGATACATTCATTCAACGCAAAATTATTTGATGAAGAAATTGGGGCGTATATACATTATGATTTAAGGAATGAAAAACCTCTTAAATATTTGTCTTCATCCTCATTCTCACCTCTGTTTGCAGGTATTCCGAATAAGCAAAGAGCTACTTCTATGATCAAATTAATGCTGGACAAGTTTGGTGGTGATCATCAATATTTATGTGCTTCTTTTGATCCCACTAGTGATCGGTTTAATCCTAAGAAATATTGGAGAGGACCTGTGTGGATAAATCTAAATTGGATGTTATATCGCGGAGTATCAGAATATGAATATGTTGATGTTGCGGAGCGTATCAAAAAGGATAGTATTGAAATCATAGAAAAGAATGGATTCTATGAATATTTTGATTCTAGAAAAGAAATCCATGAAAAAGAAAATGCAGGATATGGCGGTAACAATTTTTCTTGGAGCGCGGCATTGCTTATTGATTTAATTCGTTCGTAAAGATCATTGAAATTAAAAATGGGAAAATGTTAGATTTTTCAAAAGACTATATACTAGAAAATGATACGGTAAGATTATCTCCGTTACAAAAGAAACATGTAAAGGAGCTTTCTGTGCAATCAAACGATCCTGATATCTGGACTTATTTGTTAGAAAAAGGAAGAAGTTTTGAGCAATTAGAAGTATATGTTTCTCAGGCTTTAGAGAATAGAAAGGTCTCAAAAGAGTATCCGTTTATAGTATATGATAAAATCCAAGGTAGATCGGCAGGAACAACTAGATTGTATGATTATTCCGAACAGTTAAAGATCATCAAATTGGGGCATACATGGTATGGTAAAGATTTTAGAGGGACTACGGTAAATAAGAACAGTAAGTATCTGTTACTAGAATTTATTTTTGAAAATTTAGAAGTAGAGCGTGTTGGATTTGGTGTGCATGAAGAAAATCAAGTAAGCCTATCTGCATTAAAAAGTTTAGGTTGCATAGAAGAAGGGGTGTTACGAAATTTTATCCCTTCTTTAGACGGAACAGGAAGAACTGATATTGTTTTATTGAGTATTTTGAAAAGTGAATGGATGCATTCTATAAAACCTGAATTACGTAAGAAGTTAAATATAAAAGCATAAACTTATGAATTATATAGATTACATCATTATAGTTGTTTATTTACTGGCTTTTTTGGGAATAGGATACTTTTTTAAGGAAAATAAGAATTCTAAGGATTACTTTCTAGGAGGACAATCCATGAGTTGGTTTCCTCTTAGTTTGTCTACGATGGCCACACAGTTGTCCGCTATTAGTTTTATTTCTGCGCCAGCATTTGTAGGTTTAAAAGAAGAAGGAGGATTACAATGGTTAACGTATGAATTTGGAGTTCCGTTAGCAATGGCTTTTTTGTTGGTTGCTATCATCCCTTCGTTATATAATTCTGGCATTGTTAGCGTTTATGAATTTTTAGAAAAACGTTTTGATGCTTCATCCAGATTATTAATAAGTTTTGTATTTCAGATAAGCCGTTCAGTCGCAACTGGTGTTATGGTGTATACCATGGCACTTATCTTACAGGCTACGATAGGGATTGATTTCTGGATTTCTGTATTGTTAATTGGTATCATAACAATGATTTATTCGTTTCAAGGAGGAATGAAAGCTGTGATTTGGGGAGATGTCATACAGATGTGTATTTTATTTTTTGGGATCATCGTCTGTTTAGTTTATGGTATAAGCGAATTAGGAGGTTTCGAAAACTTCTTAACTCATGTCGATAAGGATAGGCTAACTGCAGTGGATTTTTCGAAATGGGGTTTCAATAATGCAGATAAAAATGACGAATTTGGTTTTTGGCCTATGGTGATAGGAGGGATCTTTTTATATGCTTCTTATTATGGGACAGACCAAACACAATCTCAGCGATTACTATCTGCTAAAGGGATGCCTACTATAAAAAGATTATTATTGGCTAATGGATTACTTCGGTTTCCAGTTACACTTACGTATTGTTTAATGGGATTAGTCCTAGGAACTTTATTGATCCAAGATATAGGTTTTCAGGAGCTAATGGATGTTGTCTATCAAGATAACATAAGTAGTTTAGAAGGGAAGCGTGCAGATCTAATGGTACCAGTATTTATTATAAAATATCTTCCTAATGGTATTATAGGAATTCTAATTGTGGCCATTATGTCTGCAGCCATGTCGTCTTTAAGTTCTACTGTAAATTCATTATCGGCAGTCACTTTAGAAGATTTTATCAAGAGATTTAAGCCTGATATGCCAGATAAGAAATATGTTACGTATTCCAGATTGTTATCTGTTTTCTGGGGATTGGTATGCTTGTTTTTTGCATTTTTTGCTGGAAACATTGAAGGTACGGTAATCGAAGTGATTAATAAGATTAGTTCTATATTCTATGGACCTATTTTGGCAGCATTTATATTAGCAATTCTTACAAAAAAGACACACGCAATCGGAGCTAATATTGGTATTGTAGCGGGGGTGCTTTTTAATATGTTGCTGTGGTTATATGTGCCTGAAGTATTTTGGTTTTGGTGGAATGCGATAGGTTGTATTGTTACTATCGTTGTTGGATATACTTTAAGCTTGGTGATAAATGGAACCCAAAAAGAAGGTTTAAAGGTTGTATTCTACAAAGAAGGGAAACGTGAAGTTATCGTACTTTTAGTGTATTTCGTAATTATATGTCTTTTGGCATTATCTATTGTTAAGATATTAGGCTAATTTGTTTGCTATGAAAATAGTTTTAGCACCAGATAAATTTAAAAATTCGCTGACAGCTATGGAATTTTGCTTAGCTGTGGAAAGAGGCATTAAATCAGTTAGATCAGATATAGATATTGTAAAATTACCATTAGCTGACGGCGGAGATGGAACGATAGAGGTGGTGAACTATTATTTAAATGGAGAAACGGTAACCATAGAAGTAAATGATCCTTTTTTTAAGCCTATAAAAGCATCCTATTTATATTCAGAAACTACCCAAATTGCATTTATCGAAATGGCAGAAGCTTCCGGAATGAAGTTATTGAAAGAAGATCAGTTTGATTGTAAAAATGCAACTACTTATGGCACCGGAGAAATGATTTTGGATGCTATAAATAAAGGAGCAACTAAGGTGATTTTAGGGTTAGGAGGCAGTGCCACAAATGATTGTGGTATAGGTATGGCGGCTGCTCTTGGATATCAATTTTTAAATAAAAATCATCAGTCGGTCAAACCAATTGGAGCGAATTTATCTAAAATAGCATCGATCAATACAGATGGGGTTACACCTAAATTAAGTCACGTACAATTTCAGATTGCTTGTGATGTAACAAATCCATTGTATGGAAAAAATGGAGCCGCATTTACTTATGCTGCGCAAAAAGGAGCAAATTCACAGGATATTGAAATGTTAGATAAAGGATTACAAGACTTTTCGGTAGTGTTACGTGCTGTTTTTAATGTAGAACCACAATCTGTACAAGGAGCTGGTGCCGCTGGAGGAATGGGAATTGCGTCTAAAGTATTTTTAAAAGGAACCTTAGAACCTGGTATTGAGTTAATCAAAAAACTTGCAGGATTTAATGAAAAAATAGAGGATGCAGATTGGATCATTTCTGGAGAAGGGAAGTTAGATGATCAAACACTATTGGGTAAAACAATTAAGGGAGTTACAAGTGTAGCAAAAGACAAAAATATTAACGTAGCAGTCTTTTGTGGAGCAATAGAATTAAATCAAGATAGTATCAACAATTTCAATATTTCGTATGTAGATGAAGTCATAAAATATGCTACAGGAATAAAAGATGCAATGAGTAATGCAGATAACTATTTAGAAGAAATCGCTAAAAAGTTTATGAGTAAATTTTAGGAAGATAGAAGAAACCGTACTCCTTTATAAAGAAGTCTGTAGGTGATTTTTATATAGGTACTTAGTTGAATATTTATTCAATGTTAGGGAATACAATTTTTACACTTACCTGTTAAGAGTAAGGCTGCAGATTCTATATTGTATTTGTAAACTTCAGGAATGGAAATACTAATGGGCAAACACTCAGTTTTACCACATTCATTACATTGAAAATGTGGATGAATATCCGAAGGATTTGTATGTGAGCAATAAGTCAATGCATACCATCTAAGCCCATCTTTTCCAATAAAGGAATGCAAAGTACCTTCAATTTCTAGACGATCTAGAATGCGGTATACAGTGGATTTATTCATTTCGGTTTTGAATTGCTCCACCAATGCTATCGTAGAGATAGCAGTTTCGCACTGATCAAAAGCGTGAAGTAATCTATTCACAGATTTAGTTTTTCTAACTACTCCCATAGAAACAAATTTATCGCAACTAAGTTGCACTAGCAAATTTTTTTTGATTACTTTTGCGACTTGGTTGCAATAATGTATGTTTGATTTGTGTGCATTCGCAGCTGAAAAGTCAACTTTTAAAGATATTCTTTGGACTTATTTCTATATGTATCGAATTGAAAAAATAAACTATTCTGACTGGCTTGGAGTTACGACAAGTAGTCTTTGTGCAGTGCATTGTACATTAACTCCTTTGTTTTTTGCTACCAGACCAATTTTGGAGAATACACTCAATAAGCATGGTCATGGAGCAGGGTTTTGGGCGTTGCTGGATTATCTTTTTTTAGGGCTAAGTTTAATAGCCGTTTGGTATTCTGCCAGACATACTAGTAATAGCATAGTTAAATGGATTTTTTGGAGTGCGTGGAGCATTTTTACCATTGGACTTTTATCTGAACTTTTTCATATATCATATGGGAAATGGTTGATGTATGTTGGATCTTTCATGTTAATAGGAATGCATTTGCTTAATCTTTTTAATGTTAAAAAAGTAAAGCTTGAAAGTGATTCTAAAAAGTTGTAGCCCTCTCGTATTGTCAATAAATACAGACGAGTTACATCTATTATAACTTTTAAATTCCTGAGTGTTTAAAATTCTAAATACTCAGGAATTTAGTTTTATGGTATGTCGATTATGTTTACTCTTACCTTGTTTCGTAAGATAAATCAAGCTTTATAGTCACCATGAATTCTTTTAGATCATTTTATTCTTTAATAAATAGTGAACTTTTACCTGATGCTTTAATCATATATTGACCTGATGGTAATTCTGAGAGCTCTAATCGTTCTTCTTCATCTACTGCTATTATTGATTTTCTCTTTTTTCCTGAAAGATCATATACGATTATAGATTCTCCAGATTTTACTCCAGAAATAGTTAAAAAGTCGCTAGTAGGATTTGGAAAAATCGTTAAGTTTAAACTCTGAGTAAATCTTTTTTCACATTCTAATTCTAGAATTAATTTTGGAGGATTGGTATTTTCCTTTGAAGAAAAGGAAACGTCGTTTCCACCTTTTTGTTTTATAATAAGAGATATAGTCTTTCCTGGGGTGATATTGGATAGCGTCCATTGGTAGGACTTTTTTAATTTATAAAGCGTATTAAGAGACCCCAATTTTGTTTTTATATTCGGTTTATTAGTAGTAGAAAGAGTTGTTTCTTTCCAATTGTTTGAATCTCCTTGATAGACTTCGATCAATCCATTTCCACTATCCGAGGATACAGTAAGCTCTAGTTTAGCGCTTTTTACCTTTTGTTTTGTAGAAGAAGGAAACGAAAACTTAAGATAGGAAACTCTTCTACTATCTTCTACTCGAAGTTCTCTCTTGTTATATCGAGCAGTGCCTTGGAGATAAGCGTCTTCTGAAGCTTTTAAAACTAAAGCATTATTGCAATCTTCTTCTTCATTCTCATCTCCGCCAGTATTATTTGCGTCAGAACCATCTAATACTACAGGATAGAAAGTATCACCGATGGGAGCTTGGTTTCGTAATAATCGTGGTTCTGAATACTGATCAAAAACGAATACTTTATCATCACCACTAAAGCGTTCTGAATTTCCTCTTCCACGGGTTATATTATTAAAAACTATATTGTTTGGACCTGGTTTTTTATGTCCATATTTTGATCCACCAGAGGCAAAAGCTGCCCATGATCTCCATCTTAAACTGGTAATCGTATTGTTTTCTACTAGATTATAACCCTTGTCACCATTATGAAAATTAACATCTACTTCTATCTTACATTGAGTTACTACATTATACTTAGCATTTTGCTGAATAGTAAAATGTCTAATCCTTCTTACTTTCTCGTAGGCAAAAAGGTTATAATCTCCACGGATATCATAGTATCCATTACCTCCACCACCTTTATTGTAACAGGCGTCTATAGTATTATTTCTGCAGGTGATGTGATTTCCCCATATCTCTAGAGGATCTGAGCCAGAATTTTTAAACGTACAATTATCGATCCAGCAGTTTTTGGATTTGCGGGTCATTCGAACAAAAGAAACGTACAAGTTTTTTTCTCCTGCGGGATCATTACTAAAACAACGACTCCCACAATAACGATTAAGATCTACATTGCGATCATCGAAAAGTGTTATGGATTTAGGAGGTATATATTCGAAAGTTAAATCCTCTAAACCAGATTTTTGGATATCATCAAATGTGAAGACTTGCTCATCATTGTCACGTCTTGATCTAACGGTAACTTCTAGTAATACTTCATTTTTGTTTTCACCTCTTAATATTACATTTGATTTTAGATGTATTGGACGATCTATTGAATAAGTTCCCTTTTTTAATAAAATAACACTAGGCGTTCCATTAGTCTCTATATCATCAATAGCGTCTTGGATGCCTTCAGAATCTGTTGGAGTTAATAAAATCTTTATGGGTAATGTATTTCTTAGTGGAATTCCACCCTCAACACCCGCTTTTTGCCATTCTCGCATAAACGGATATTTTGGATCATTTCTGGAATTATCGAATGTAACCGCAGGATCTCCGATAGATTTTTGGCTATAAATTTTTACAGTCGGTAGAATTAGTATTATGATGGCACATGCCAACATAACATAATGGAGATTAGTTTTTTTCATGAGTTAAGTTTTTAAATGTTTAAGTGTAGTAGTTTTTGTTTCTCTTTCTATTGTTAGTTATTAAGAAATGAGAAAAACAGAGAAATGAAACAATGGTATTCGTAAGTTGTTTTACTACTTTTTATATAGTACAAACAAGTAGTTAACATCAGTACAGATATATTATTCAAAGACTTTTTTGAATATCAAGATGTAGAAAATAATTAATACCGTTTCTAAGATATAATGTCTGGAAAGAGTAAACTTCTAAAAATTAGAAGTCTGTAAAAATAATTCTTAAAATAATAAGCAGAAACGAAGATGGTCTGTTAATTGGGCAGTATCGTTTATATTCTATTGATATCAATCAAGTAGAAGATTTATATCATTTTATTGGATCATAAGCGTCTTGATGCGAATTATAATAAGAGTACTTTTTGATGTGAAATTTTTTGCGAGTTAAGTTCATTTTTTCGAATTTAAGAAGGTTAATAGGTTGGGAGGGAACCAATTTTTGATAGGTTTAAAATTAGTGTATTTGCCTTTTTATCAAATACATAAAATTATCCATCACTTGTTCTTTTTTAACCTCTTGTTTTTTATCTCTTAGAATGTAATGAAGATATGGTGTTCTAAATGTTTAGAATGAACTTATAAAATAATTAACGATTGAAACATGTTAATCGGGGAATGTAAGCGAATGATTTAAATTCCTGAGCATTTTCCGCTCAGGAATTACTGTTAGTCTTTATAACGCTTCTTGTATGTCTATAAGTAAAGAATAAGAAGGTACATAGTTTTGAACTTTTTCAAAATTTATAGTAGTTTTTAGTTTCTTTTGAACTAATACGTTTTTGAAATAGCCTTTGCAGCTCTCATTTTCTGAAGTCTCTGTATAATTGGTTCCATAAATAACATCTACTCTGTGAATTCCTTCAGGGATGTTTTTTACTTTATGGAACTGAGAAGGTTTTAAGTGAACTGTTCTAATCGTTTCTGATGTTTTTGTGTTTACAATATAAATAAGAGCTTCAGTAATGTCATTGGTTTTGATTTTTAGGTAATTATCTAAGCCTTTATCATATTTTGATTGTTTATTAATACAGGTAGGTTCTGGATCAGATAAAGTGTTGTTGTTTACTATCTCGTTACCAATAGTTATACTATTAAATGCTAGTATTGCACATAAAAATGGTAACAGAAGTAAAGCTTTAATTTTTTTGATGGTTAGTTGATTACTTTTTTTAATCATGATTGCATTTTTTAATTAATAAATGGAGTAAATAATTGAACTAAAGGTTTTACTAATGAAAAACAGTTCTATATTAAACTAAATCTTTAGTTCTAAAAGACAAATATAACTAAATTTTTAGTTTGAACTAATTTTTTAGTTTAAAAAAATGAGCGATAATGTATTTCTGTAAATATTTTAATTGCTTATCTGAGAATAGGAGTAACGTGAGATACAAACCTCGGTTAAGCTTATAAATAAAAAATCCATACTAGAATTAGTATGGATTTTATTTGGAGATATAAAGTATTGTTGGAAAAACTCGGTATTTGGTTCTTTAATCATTCGAACTTCCATTTCGATATTTATCCATACGATCGATATCATATTTTTCGAACTTTCTTTTTAGTAACCATAATGGACGTTCTAGTGTTAGTTCCCATTCAAATATTTTTTTGAACATTGTTTTTACTTTTTCAGGGTAAACATTCACGAGATTCTTTTGTTCTGAGATATCATTTGATAGATCGTAGAGTTCTGCCAATCTATCGGGATATCGAATCAGTTTAAAATCACCTTCTCTTAATACAGCTCTAACATCTTTTTTCCAGTATAATTCTTTATGAGGTCTAGCTTTTTCCTTTTCATTTATAACAAAAGGAAGTAGATCAACGCCATCAATATCAGTAAGGTCTTTAATATTTCCTCCACCTGCTTTATAAAACGTAGGTAATAAATCTAAAGTACTAACAGGATAATGATAGTGCTTGCCTTTTTTAATTTTATCTGGCCAGCTTAAAACAAAAGGTACTCTTAAACCTCCTTCTAAGTGATTAGATTTTGTCCCACTTAATGGCTTGTTATCAGAAGCATTTTTGTCGGTAGGTCCACCGTTATCATTAGAAAATACTACAATGGTATTTTGATCTAAACCAAGTTCCTTTAGTTTATCCAAAACTCTACCACAGGCTCTATCCATAGCTAGTGTCATTGCAGCAAGTTCCTTTCTTTTTCCGGTAAGATTAGGAAATTTTGCTAAGTCTTCTTTTGTTGCTTCCATTGGTGTATGTACAGCATTAAAAGATAACATCACGAAAAAGGGCTTATTTTTGTTAGCCTCAATAAAGTTTATAGTTTCATCTGCCAAAGCATCTGTTACATAGGTTTCAGGTTCTTCATAACTTCTAAAACCACGTTCTATTTTTTTGTCGTGATGAATGCCAGCTAAATTATCATATTTGAAATAGCTCCGGTCTCCACCTCTAAAACCATAGAACACATCGAATCCTCTTTTTAATGGATGATATCGATCTGCATCTCCTAGGTGCCATTTGCCAAATAATGCATTGGTATATCCAAGTCTTTTCAAATAATCTGCCATGGTTACTTGATCCAAAGGTAATCCCATGTCGTCACCTAATAAAGCAGAGTTTTCGCTCATATATCCTGGCACGTTGATTTCTTCATATCCAAATCTTTGTTGATATTTCCCAGTGATAAGACCAGCTCTAGAAGGTCCACAAGTAGCGTCGGTTACATACCCTTGAGAAAAAACAACTCCTTTTTTTGCCAGTTTATCTAAGTTTGGTGTTTTCATGACCTTACTCCCTTGAAAACCAAAATCAGCGTACCCAGCGTCATCTGCAAAAAATAATATGATGTTTGGTTTTTTTTGCGCTTCGATCAATTGTATCGATAAAATGGCAATTAAAAAAAAGAACTTGTACTTCATGTAGCAATTATTAAATTTTGAAATTTACAACGTTTTTTGGTTTTGGTAATATGTAAAATGTTAACTTAAAAAAGTTCGACATAGCTTGTGTATAACCTGAAAGCTGTTGATTTTAGTATTTTTACAATTATTGGGAGCAAAATAAAAATAACGATGATTTGTAATGAAAATACTCGCTTCAGGTATGATTTCCTCTTCCAAAGAGAAAATGAACTTAGTTGAGTCACTATGCCGAACTTTTACAGAATTATTTAATTAATAGTCTTTTAGAAATAGTACGAGTACCGTTTTGTATTTTCAAAAAGTAAATACCTTCTTTCAATCTGCTCACATCTAGAACAACTTCATTTTCTGTAATTGATTGAGGTGTTAAAACGACACTACCAATCATACTAATAACGGTTACTTTTGTATTAGTTTCATCAAAATCATCCAATTCTATTGTTACAATATCTTCTGCAGGGTTTGGATATATCTCAATATTTGATTCATTAATTCGCGATGTTGTAGATTTAACAGGAACTAGTTTCCATTGGGTTCGATTATTAATCTCAGTATTAGGTCTTAGTTCTATTACACTATTGTTTTTATTTGTTTTAGGTCTTATGTATTTCCCAGAAGCTCTATTACGTAAAAAAACAAAACTGTTATTGGAAGGTATTTCTTTCCATTGTGTCCATGCACCAGTAAATGTATTGGGTTGTTGCTCTAAAATATTTCCATCCTCTCCATTCGCTCCTTTTGGTCTAAAATATTTTTTTGTTTTAACATTTTGGAAATAGAACCAACCATTATCACCATTTACTTTTTTCCATTTCACCCAGTTACTAATATTACGTGCAGGAGATAACTTTATTTCTGAACCGTTTTGATTGTTAACGGCTCTAAGCTTTTTACCTGTTGCTCTATGTACAATGAAAAATTCTCCTGTAGGGTTAGGAACGTTATCTGTAGGATTAACTATTACGCTTACGGATGCTTCAGTTTTTTCTGCTTCATCATCATAAGCGATCACTCTTATGTTTCTATTTCCTTCAGCAGCATTTGTATAGATGAATTGATATGGAGCACTTGCTTTTGTACCTAAGAGTTGATTGCCATCATAGAATTCTACTTTAGAAATACTTCCATCAGCATCTGAAGCTTCCGCTCTAATGATAATTTCATCTCCGAAATCGAATTGTTGATTAGCGTTAGGACTTGTAATTGTAAGTTCTGGAGGAGTGTTGTTATCAGCGTTAGTTTTGTTCCAAACTCTAATGTAATCAACATACATAGATTCAGGTAATTCTCCTAATTGCTGTCTTGCTCTCTCTGCTAAAGTCTGTAATCTTTGATTGTTTGGATAATCGCCTTGTGGATCAAATGAGGTAAATGCATTACCACCAAAGTCTACAAATGGTACTCTCATACCTAAAGACATAATTACTCGTAACGGCAATTTACCCCAATGTGTATTTTTCAAAGTTTTTCCAACTTTTTTACCATCTACAAAGAAATGAATTTCATCACGCGTAATTTCACAACCATAGGTATGCCAACCTTTGCGAGGATCAAAACCAAGAGGGTATTTATTTAATTGCTCGTCAGGGTTTTGTTTCGGTCTTACCCATCTTCTTCCGTTACCATTTTTGAAAGCAATATGTAGGTTAGATTCTGTGTCTTCTACACCATCCTGAACTCCATTATAAAAATCGTGTTGTTGTAATTCCTGGATATCAATCTCAGTATAAATTACACCATCTTCTGCAGGGTTGTTATCAAAGAATTTGCTGTACAACCAAAAGGCTGGACATAATCCTCTTGATTTATCAATACCACCATTAAAAGGATGTGGATCTGGATTATCAATATCTGCTCCTCTAATAACGGCTTCAATATATCCTTCAAAATTTGGAGGCAATGATTGTTTAGACTGAAGACATCCTGCATTGTAGAATTTACCATTTACAGCAATGGATGTTCCATTAGGATTTACTCCATTGTATCGTGCTGTGATTTTAGCCGAACCTCTATTAAAATAATCTCCTCTGGATACATTAGAGCTATTAGTTAAATTCCAAGCCGCAATGTTGGGTAAGTTATTATTTTGTTCCCATTTTCCGGACCAATTGATACCACCGCTATTAAACTCATCAGACATGTCTTCTATTAAGGTAAATACATCATCAGGATTAGTAGTTATTACTGGTTGCCCGTTTGCTGGCGGATTGTTATCTATAGAATTAATGGTAATAACCACTGATTCTTCAGCTTTTTCTCCTTGATCATCATAAGCGATGACTCTTATATTTCTGTTTCCTTGGGGAGCTCCTGTATACGTAAATTCATAAGGAATAGCCGTTTTGGATCCTAATAATTGATTACCGTCATAAAATTCTACTTTGGTGATGCTTCCATCAGCATCAGAGGCTTCTGTAGTTATGATTATTTCTTCTCCTTGCTCAAATTGCTGATTAGAAGAAGGACTTGTAATTACAAGTTCTGGAGGAGTGTTTGTATTAGAACTTGTTTTGTTCCATACTCTTACATAATCAACATACATGGATTCAGGCAATTCTCCCAACTGTTTTCTAGCTCTTTCTGCAAGAGTTTTTAGACGTTGATTATTTGGATATTCACCTTGTGGATCAAATGAAGTGAATGCATTTCCTCCGAAATCTACAAATGGTACTCTCATACCTAGCGATAGAATTACTCGTAAAGGTAACTTACCCCAATGAGTGTTTTTTAAAGTTTTACCGACTTTTTTTCCATCTACAAAGAAATGAATTTCGTCACGTGTAATTTCGCATCCATAAGTATGCCAATCGTCACGAGGATCAAAACCAAGAGAATATTTGTTTAATTGTTCATCAGGATTTTGTTTTGGTCTTACCCATCTTCTTCCGTTACCATTTTTAAAAGCGATATGTAAGTTAGATTCTGTGTCTTCAACACCATCCTGAACACCATCATAGAAATCATGTTGTTGTAACTCTTGTATATCGATTTCTGTGTAAACAACTCCTCCATCAGCAGGGTTGTTATCAAAGAATTTGCTGTATAACCAAAAAGCAGGACATAATCCTCTTGATTTATCAATACCGCCATTAAAAGGGTGTGGATCTGGATTGTCGATATCGGCTCCTCTAATAACAGCTTCAATATATCCTTCAAAATTAGGAGGCAATGATTGTTTAGATTGAAGACATCCAGCATTGTAAAATTTACCATTTATAGCAATGGATGTTCCATCAGGATTTACTCCATTATATCGTGCGGTAATTTTAGCAGAACCTCTATCGAAATAGTCTCCTTGTGATACGTTGGAGCTGTTGGTTAAATTCCATGCAGCAATGTTTGGGAGGTTATTATTTTGTTCCCATTTTCCAGACCAATTAATACCTCCAGTTTCAAATTCATCAGACATATCATCCACTAAGGTAAATACATCATTGGCATTAGTAGTTATTGCCGGTTGTTGCCCATATAATTGTAATACAAGCAGGCATAACAGCATCGTTGTAATAACATTTTTTTTCATGTTGTTGGTTGAGTTTGCGTTAAATATTAGCGCACAAATCTAAATCAACTATAACGTTATAGTGAGTTCCCAATTAACCAGTTATTACATTATTTTAACCCCTTTGTATTTTTGACTAATTTTAATTGGTGTGAAGGAGTTTTTAAGTCTTCTATTGATTTAAAAAATTAATAAGTGTAGAATTTAAAAACAGTTTGACTTCTATATGGATCTTCTGGATACGTTATGCTTTTAGGGGCGTTATCCAGATTTGGAGCATTCGGATATCTATGAGTTTCACAACAGAATCCAGTAAATTTCCCATATTGATCTCCGTTTTCGCGTTTTAATTTATCCGAAATATAATATCCTGTATAAAATTGCATTCCTGGTTCTGTGGTGGAAATATCCAATGCTCTTTTGTTGGATGGGTGAAAAAAAGTAGCCACTTTATGAAGTAAAAAATTATTATCAAATAGATAATAATGGTCATATCCTTTTTCCAAAAACTTCATAGCATCTCCTAATAGTTTTTCTTCCCTAAAATCTCCAGGTTTTTGGTTTAATAAAATTTTATTTCCGTTTGCAATCCCAAAAGTATCTAGTTCTAAAATATGATCTGAATTAATCTGTACTTTATGATTAGCAATATCTTCTTTAAAACCAGATAGATTAAAATAGGTATGATTCGTTAAAGATATTGGAGTAGTTTTATCGGTTTCCGCATAGTAAGAAATGCTTAGTTCATTTATATTATTTAGCTCAAATCTCACTTCAATATTTAAGTTGCCTGGATATCCTTGCTCCAAATGATAACTTTTTAATTTCATTGTTATACAGGAGCTATTTTTATTAGCTTCATAGGATGCTTGCCATATTTTTTTATCAAATCCATTAGTTCCTCCATGTAAATGATTTCCTCTGTCATTTTCTTGTAAGTTGTATATGTTTCCTTCTAATTTGAAAGCACCTTTTTCAATTCTAGAAGCACATCTTCCTATAGTAGCTCCGAAATAAGGGTTGTTATTTAAATATTCTTCCGAAAAATAGGATTTTACAGAGTCAAAACCACAAGTTATTTCTTCCAGGTTCCCTTTATGATCCGGAGTGATGATCGAGGTTATGGTTGCGCCATAGTTTGTTATTTTAATAGAAACATTGTTGTCATTTGACATTTCAAATAAATAGATTTCTTTACCTTCTCTGAAACCAATTATGTTTTTTTCGATGCGCATTTTGACTAGTTTAATTGTACTTTAGAAAAATTGACGTTTAAATAATATCTCGAAGATGTATATCGGTAATAATTTTAATCTACAACTGTAGCTTAATATTTGTTTTTTCAATGATACTAGGAATACTAAATAGGTCGGATTAAAGAGTTAACTTAATGCAGTTAAAGGTTAATTTATGAGCTTTGGGGTCTATCGGCAATAATTACCTTCGTTGGATGTATTATTTTGAATATAAATTTTTCAAAAGAAAAACCACACAAAATGTTTATTCATGAGATTACTTCATCTTATCATAGTATTAGTACTACTTATTAGTTGTAAACAAAAAGAAACTGTAGAAAAAGATATCCAACAAAATACAAGGCCGAATATTTTGTTTATCGCGATAGATGATCTTCGTCCAGAACTTGGGTGTTATGGATCTGATATTGCTATTACACCAAATATAGACGCTTTAGCTGCTAATGGATTACGTTTTAATAAGGCGTATACACAACAGGCTATTTGCAGTCCTTCTAGAGCAAGTCTAATGACAGGCTCCAGACCAGAGACGATTGGTGTCATAGAAAATTATGCCTATTTCAGGGATTTAAATCCCAATATCGTTACGTTACCTCAGCATTTTAAAAACAACGGGTATGAAACTATTCAAATAGGTAAGATTTATCATAAACCATCATTTAGTGACGCTAAACTTTCTTGGAGTAAGGAACCTGCAACGGAAAGAATGAAGTTTAAAAGAGAAATAACACCTGGAGGTTTTGCACTTTTTGAAAACCAAAAAATGTATCAGGAAAACAAAGCTGATATGATTGCAAAATACGGTAAAGATGCTGCTAGTAAAGGTTTAGGAAAAGGACCTGCATATGAAAAAGCTGATGTTCCGGATTATTTTTATGAAGATGGGTATAATGCCTTATTAGCGACAGAAACCCTTGAGGAGTTGAAGGAAAAAAATCCGGATAAGCCTTTCTTTTTGGGAGTTGGTTTTAAAAAGCCTCACTTAGACTGGTTGGCTCCCAAAAAATATTGGGATATGTATGACCCAGAAAAAATTAAACTTTCTGCACAGACTAAAGGTCCTGAAAATGGTGCAGAGATGGGATTACATCCATCATTCGAATTACGAGTGAGAAGTGGTATCCCTAAAAAAGGAAAGATTAATGACTCGTTAGCCCGAGTATTAAAGCATGCATATCTAAGTTCTGTTACCTATATCGACGCTCAAGTAGGTAAAGTAATTCAAACTTTAGAAGAACTAGGCTTAAGAGAAAACACTATTATTTTGCTATGGAGTGATCATGGATGGCATTTGGGAGAGATGGGAATTTGGGGTAAAGCTACCAATTATGAAATATCCACACGAGTTCCTATGATTATAAGTGCACCTAATATGCTAGATAGTAGTAAGGGGAGATCCACGGAAGCATTGGTAGAGTTAGTAGATATGTACCCCACCCTTGTGGAGTTAGCAGGTTTAGAAAATCCCGAACATCTAGAAGGACAGAGTTTTGTTCCACTAATAAATAATCCTAACAGATCATGGAAAAAAGCAGCCTTTAGTCAGTTTCCTTCTCCAGCTTTACGAGAATGGGCTGCCAATCCACTATCGCAAGGTATGAGAGAAACATATTTTGGTCCTTTGATTATTGATGTAGAGGAACGTATTAAAAAACAACAAAAAGAAAAATGGGATAGAACACTATTTGAGCAGAATCTTATGGGGTATTCTATGAGAACTCAAAAGTACCGATTAATCGCATGGAAGGATTACAAGGACAAGAATAAAGCTCCAATATTCGTGGAATTGTATGATCATATAAATGATCCTGAAGAAACCATGAATATCGCTATGGAAAACCCAGAAACTGTTTCAGTACTATTAAAGCAACTGGAAGCAGGGTGGAAAGGAAACCAAGCTAATGAATGATGAAGGGTAAAAACATCGAACGAACATCTCTGATAATTTGAAATAGATCCATACATTTGAGAGCTAAATTGAAGTTTTGATATAGAAATATGAAACTACAATTGTTTGATATTCAAAAAATCAAATATGAAATAAACCATGATAATAAGGTAATATCCATAGAAATGATTATTGGTGAATTCCATCTGACAATTGAAGAAAAATAAAATATAAACAGATGAAATTGAAATTATTTTTTGGTCTAATATGTATGTCTCTTTTATTTGTGTGTCTTCAAACAAGCTGTAAAAGAAAGACAAAAGATTCTGATATAGACCGTTCTTCAGAGATAAAAAATCAAACAGATGATTATCAACTTCTAGATTTAATTACCGATTTGCCTGAAAATGTTACCATTCCTAAAGGAATGAAGTGGATTCCTGGAGGAATTTTTTATCAAGGTGCGGTAGATAGCGATATAATGGCAATGAATCATGAAAAACCTAGACATAAAGTTGCTATACACAGTTTTTTTATGGATTCTGTAGAGGTTACTAATGGCCAATTTAAAAAGTTCGTCGAAGAAACTGGATATATAACACTTGCTGAACGATCAGTGGATTGGGAGGAATTGAAACTACAATTGCCTCCAAATACTCCAAAACCTCACGATTCTGTTTTACAGCCTGGTTCTCTAGTATTTAAAAAAACAAAATCATCCGTTACAAATTTTAGGAATTATTCTCAATGGTGGTATTGGAAAATTGGAGCGAACTGGAAACATCCATCTGGTCCTGGGAGTTCTATAGATGGTAAAGACAAAAATCCGGTAGTACATATTGCATTAGAAGATGCACAAGCGTATTGCGAATGGGCGAACAGACGCTTACCTACAGAAGCTGAATGGGAGTATGCTGCGCGAGGTGGAAAGGAGAATATGATTTTTTTCTGGGGAAATGATAAATCAAAGTTAACAGCGTATGCAAATACTTGGACAGGAGAATTTCCTGTTTACAATGATCGTGCTGATGGGGCAGAACATCTAATGGAAGTAGGGAAGTATCCTTCTAATGAATATGGTTTATATGATATGGCAGGGAATGTCTGGGAATGGACAGAAGATTGGTATAATACTGAGTATTACAAGAGTTTTACCGATCAAGATCTTTCGATTAACCCAAAAGGAGCTATAAAACCTTTAAATCCTCCGAATCCCTATGCTTCTGAAAAAGTTATAAGAGGTGGATCTTTTCTATGTAGTGATTCCTATTGCGCTAGTTATAGATTATCAGCAAGAATGAATGCCGCTCCAGATTCTTCTACAGATCACATAGGATTTAGAACTGTGATTAGTATAGATCAACTTTTGTCTGGAACAAATTAGTAAAGTTCTATGTGGATATATCATAAAACACCTTACTAGAGCCATTAATAGTTCTAGTTTTATTGACATTTTTATAACGTTTTTAATTGTTTTTTAACGGTTGAATTATCAACTTCTCAAAGAAAGATAAGATAGTGCTTGCTTGAGGTAAATGAATTTCATTAGCTGTAACATTTTTGAAATAATTTTACACAATAATTAATTGCAATGTCGACTTGCTCAAAATCTTATTTAACACAAACTTATATTAACTAAAGTCGTAAGTACAGAAAAACTTTTCATAGCAAAGTGTAGAGAATGTACAATTCTTAACACTGATTACTTTCCTTGTTTATAAATAACATTATTTAAAAACTAGATTTTCAAATTAATATAGATTTGAAGTGGACAATCTATGCTTTGTTTGAAGATTTGCGACACAAAATTTTGAAATGATGAATATCAAATCAATTATACAAAAAACTTGCTTTTTACTTATCTTTTTAGGACTCGCTAGCTGTTCATTTGATAATATAGAAGAATACGAATCTCAAGAAACTATTAGTCAAGATTTAGATGGAGATAAAAGTCCGCCAAATTTTAATTCAGGAAATTTTTATACACCTCCACCACCGAATATAAAAAGAGTGCGATTTGATGGTAGTACGAGTGCAGAACTAAATCTTTTTATCAATCGAAATAAAAAAGATGGGGCAATTATAGAAATTCCACAGAACACTTATACTTGGGGTAAAGTTGTACTGAAATCCAATATACATTTAGAAATTGCTGCTGGCACCATTATTAAACCAGATATGAATAGGGGAGCTATTTTTAATATTGGAGCAAGTAAAAATGGTGCTCGTCTAGAGAATGTTAGTATCGTTGGTAAAGGAGGTCGATTTACCATAGATATGTGTGATGCTAGATTTACGAACCAATTTATAGCGGCAGCTCGAGTTGGGCGAGTAGACAATTTTAAATTATCTCGTTTTAATATTAAAGATCGTAGAAGTATTTTGAACTCAA
This sequence comes from uncultured Aquimarina sp., assembly GCF_947492965.1. GTDB lineage: Bacteria > Bacteroidota > Bacteroidia > Flavobacteriales > Flavobacteriaceae > Aquimarina. Next base: position 888,839 of record NZ_CANLOZ010000001.1, read on the forward strand.
TTCTGATGATCCATGTTTCTGGTGCATCTGAAAGAAAACCTGGAGCTAAAAATGGAATCATTGAAAACATAAGTCAAACCGGTTCTCATACAGGTTATGGGTTAGTTCAGACCTACAATTGCAGTAATATATTATTTAAAAATCTTCGATGTGAAGGAGGAATTACATTACGATTAGAGACAGATGATAGATCCATGAAAAATGATGTTAAAAATGGAACAAAAGATGGTGGTGTGGAAGATATTTTTGCAGATGGTATTCATAATAGTAGAGGTTTGTCTTCTTTGATGTTGTCTCCTCATTTTGCACAAAATGGAAAAGTGAAGGCTAGACGAATTACCAGTACAAGCTCTGGTTTTACTATTAGATATGACGAAGGAACACTAGCTATTTTTGATTCACAAAGAGCATTTCCTCTTACAGATGCAGGAAGAACGCAGTTCCAAGATTTCGTAAAAGCTCAGTTTGCAGGATTTACCGGTAGAGCTTTTAGGGAAAATGCTTTTAAACGTAATAATGGCACACAATGGGCAGTGAATTTATCACCAGAAATTTTAGATTATCCTAATAGATCGGGTTATATCACCAGTCAAATAGGAAATTTGAAAGCTGGGAAGTTTGAAAATCCAACTGCAAGTAAAGTGGTAGCTAATTATGGAACCAAAGCTAAGCTAAAACAAAAGCACTTAAAGTTTGTTCCTTGCAATCAGTGGAATAAGATGACAGATCCAGGAGCCAGCTATGGGTTATTTAAAGGATTTGAATACATTGGTCCTTCTGCTGGAATAAGTATAGGTGATGGAGTGAGAATAACTGGACAGAAATGGAATAATTTTCCAGATGGATTTATTCAGAATGTAAATGATAGTACACAACCTAAATGTGCTAATAGCCCAAGTAGTATTCAAGCAGCTACAGGAAACTATCCAGATTGTAATTAAAGTAGAGTTTACGTAAATGACAAAAAGGCTGTGTAAAAAATTTAGACAGCCTTTTTTATTACTGGAATATTCTGAACTATATCAAAAATACTTTCATAAAACTTGAATAATAGAACAAGTTTAAGATGATGATGACTTTCTTTGCAGTTTACTATGAATTTCTTCTAAGGTCATATTTTTGGTTTCTGGTAAAAATTTATAGAGAATAATCAAACCTATACATACGATAACGGCATAAAATATGAAGATGGTGCTAGCTCCCATATTGCTTAGTTGCCATGGAAAAAAGAATTGTACTAACGCACTTACCGTGCTAGATACTAAAGCAAATAATGGTATTGCAATTCCACGCAAATGTATTGGGAAAATTTCTGAAAACAATACCCACATAATAGGACCAATCGAAAAATTGAAGGCAGCTACAAAACTTAAAATACCTAATAATATTAACAATACGTTTAAGTGTGCAGATTCTTTTAATAAACTACCCGAATTATCACGTGCAGCAGCTACACCTATAACTTCTTTGATAGCTTCTTTGAATTCGATATCAGTAGTATATTCTTTTCCAATTAATACTTGTAATTTTTCTGCTTCGGGAATTTCACCCATTTTAGCTACAGACTCTTCTGTAATCGTATATGTTGCCTGATTAAAACCGTAAGCACACATTCCTAAACTTATGATGATCCAGAAGAGACCACCAATAACCAAAGGACGTCTTCCAATTCTATCAATTAACACCAATGAAAAAATGGTAGCTAATAACCCTATAACACCTAGCCATATAGCACTAGCAAATGCTCCGTCAGTTCCTAATCCAAGCTGCTCGAACATCGTAGAGGCATACGTCATAATCGCATTGATACCTGTGGACTGCTGCACTATGGCCAAAGTAAGACCAATGATCAAAATGACTCTCATAGGCTTACCAAAAATCTCTGATAATTGAGATCCTACAGATCTGTTTGTATTAGAAATAGCTACACTTTCTTTCATTTCAATAACATGACTTTCGATTTCTTCTGCTTGGTATACTTTTAATAAAGACTTTTTTGCTTCTTCGATTCTATTTTTATAAATCAACCAAGCAGGGCTTTTTGGAATTTTAAATAATAATACAAACCACAACAAGGCTGGGATAATTTCAATCCCTAGCATCCAACGCCATCCTGTTTCATTTAACTGTATGGTTTGTACCCATTCGGCGTCTGAAGACATTTGTTGTAAAATCCAATAATTGATAAAATATGCTGCAGAGAATCCTATTCCTATATTAATTTGTAGCATAGAGACCAATTTACCTCTCTGATCTGCTGGTGCAATTTCTCCCATATACATGGATGCCAATGTTATGGAACTAAAGGCTAAACCTCCTAAAAATCGAGCTGCAAAAAGGGTAGTAAAAGAAGTTGCTAAAGCCGATCCAATAGCCGAGATGATATAAAGCAAGGCTATTATCTGTAAGGTAGTTTTTCTTCCGTATTTATTGCTAGACCATGCTGATAAGGGTAATGCAATTAACACTCCTAATCCAGGTCCAAAACCTATGGCGCCTATTTCCCATTCATTTAAATTAAATTCTGAAGTAATAAACTTAAATCCTCCTGAGATAAGTGCTGCATCCAAACCAAACACAAATCCTCCTAATGCCACAATAGTCGCATAGATATAGGCATTCCTTTTTTGCTTATCCATAATTATCTTTTGTAAAAAGGTTTATTTATCCTCGTTTTTGCCAAACGCGAACGTAATCTATTTTATAATCCACAATTCCGTCCTCTTTCTGATTTGCAGGACTGTTTGCTTCTAATTCTTCTTTACTTTTAGGATATCCATGCCAATGAAAAATCTCCATATCTAACCACAAATGTATAGGAACGGTAGCTACATATCCTTTATAATTTTTATCAACTTCTCTATTGGCTATTGCCCAATCCGTTACTTGTGCTGCACTGACTTGGGAAATTAATTTCCCATCGACATAATAGGTAATTCCTTTTTCATTCCATTCAAAACCATAGACATGAAAATCTTCAGCCATTCTAAAACCAAGATCTTTACGTTCTGTATAGGTAGGTTTTCCCTTTAGATGTTTCCAATCACGAATAGACCACCATAATTCACTATCTAGATGTTGTTTTTCTGGTCCAATTCCATCACCAAAGGACTCGAAAAAATCCATTTCTATCTTATTACCTGTGGACCAAAATGCACTGGTAACCTGAGTATCTGCTGATTTACTCCGAATTTCAATATATCCGTATTTAAATTCTCGTCTACCAATAAAACAGGCGGTGGTAATATTTTCATAAGGCATGGGATCACCAAAAAAAGGAACTCGTATTTCATCACTAAAAGGGAAGTTAGGTTCCCATCGTATTTCAAGGTTTAAAATACCATCCTCTAAACGATAATTTCGACCAGAAAACTGTGAAGGAGCTCTTCCTTTCCAAACCTTTTTGTTGGGTTTGTCAGGGTGTTTATAAAATGGTTTTCCATCTTTAAACTTCCCTACGATATACCACTTTTCTTCGTCAATTTCCGTGTCGTTAAATTCATCACTTACCTCAGTATTTAATGACCAATTCCCCTTATTTTCCGAATCAGATAATGGAAATACAGTTTGATTTTGGGCATAAAAACTGTAAGTTAAACCTACCCATAAAACACTAAGTACTTTTGTTTTCATTGATCTTATTTGCTTTCTAAGATATGTAAAAGCAACACTCCCTTAGAAGAGAGTTTAAAGCTCGCATCTAATTCCTGACCATTAAGCATGTTTTTTATGCTGAAAGAAGTATTGTTGTCGTCACTAATTTTTAAATCTGAGGTGGTTTTTCCTAGATTGATAATCGTCATGATATATCCTTCTCCCTTTGGCTTTTCTGTAATTCTCCATGTACAGGTTTTGTTATTCGTGCCATTATTTTCAGAAAGTTTGATGTTAGATATTTTATCAGTAACCGAAATCATGGCTAATTTTTTAAAACTATCAAGATTGTTTTCTTCTGCATAAATAAGTTTTCCAGTACCTGAGGATAATTGCTTGTTGCGTAACTGCCCATATTCGTTTTTTGATAAACTGTTTGAACTGTCTATAATAATAGTTCCTCCTTGGTCTAAATAGCTTTGTAGCGCATCAAATTCTTTGTCGGTTACAAATTCAGTTTTGTAGACAGCTATAACATCCCAGTTAGAGTGATCTTGTTTTGTAATGATCTTTTCAGTGGCAAAACCAATTGCTAAACCTTCAAAGTATAAAGATTCATATAATTCAGAATGTTCTGTCATATGATGCTTTTTATTGATAGCCGATGTTTCGGAATGGAATAATCGCAAGGGTCTTCTTTGATCTCTTAATGCTAGTATTTCTTCAGAAAAACTATTTAGATCATACATCACCTGAGAAACTTCATTTACCACATGAGGCTGCATATTTGCAGAACCTGCATAAGAACCTGCTAATGCTGGATCAAAAAAGTTTAGTTCTCCTTCTAATCGATCTTCTGGAGAACCATCTGCATCTCGCGCCCAAAACCAGGACATACTAGCATCCATTCCATGTAATGTTGCTAACCAAAAACTACTACGCACATAATCAATTGGAGTATCTAATTCTCTCCATCCTGAGGTGGATAAAAAATGCCCCTCAGAATTGATATGAATTTTGTTAGGAGAAACAGATTCCTGGAAATCATATGAATGTGCCAATTCACTCCAGTAGTAGGCATATTTTTCTTCCCACTTTTCTGGTTTTTTAGATCTATAATTTCTTCCTCCAGTAATTTTAGCGTCGTCACCGATCATAGAGGTTAATTCTGTTAAGGCCTCGTAATCGATTCCATGAGAACGATAATCATCTACAAACAGTTTTGCCATGATTTTTATATGCGTATCAGCCTCAGGGTTTACGGATCGTAATTCATTTTGTAAAAAAGTAAACCACTCAATTCCTCTATCCATATTATATCTACACCAATCATACCATAATGGAGTGTCGCGTTTTGCTTTATCCATTGGAATTTCGACTGTAATTTCTTCAAAACTATTGAAATTACTTTCCCAATTCGTATTTAATGTTTTGATGTCATTCTTATATTTTTCTGAAAGCCAACTTCTAAATTTATTTAGTGTATAGCTAGAAATTGAATTCATTTCTAGGAATTTGTATGTCCAATGTCCTTTTTCTGAAAACCAATGAGGTTCGTTAGATAAAATATATCCTAGGTCGGTTACTTTTTTACCTTTAGTAACTTCTCCGGTTTTTTTTATGACTTTACTCCAAACTTCTCTTAACAGCGGATTGTCAACATCAAATCCTGTAAATAATGATCTACCTTTTTCAATTTCTGGTTCTTTTTTCTTCATCCAATCAGGAACTCCCATGTTCCAGAGTAGTAGGAAACCAATATTTGTATCTGGAACTTCAGTGATATAGCTCAATAACTTTTCATCAAAAGTACCATCTTCATTAAGCATATAGGGATTACTTGGTCTATCCTTATTTACTTCGTATAAATGACTCCCAGTATGATAAATTGCTCCTAAATGATCATTATAAATATTGGTATCTGTCAATGGTGCTCCAACAGTTTTAGAAAAGTAATCATGCAAAAAAATGGGTCTACCTTTATTTACTAATCTGTTGTCTTCTACTGTAATATTTTGCCAATCTATTTTTTGAGCTGCCTTTCTTGTTATAGTACCATCTAAAAGGTCATTTAAATTTTTAATTCCAATATCTATTATTTCAATAACCTTTTTTCTTTCAAAATCAGGCAATTCATCGGCTAATTTTATTTTGTCGGTTTCATATTTTTCATAATACCCAAAAAGTTTTTCTACCGCATCATTATTAGTTTCATCCCAATTAGCAAACTTTAGAAATTCTTTAGCAAACCACAAAGTTGTTTCTTCTCGAGTAACATCTATTGCTTTGCTTTTGGCTTTATCCATTAACTTTTCGAGTATTTCTATTTTACTCAATGCTTCTTTTTCATAAGTGATTTCTTCTTGCTTACAATTGGAAAAAGAGATTAGTAAAATAAAGAGCGCGTATTTTGTTAAGGCTTTAGGTATTGTTGGTATAAGTATTCTGAAATATGGCACTTTATAGTTGTTTGGCTGTTATGGGAAATAGTTCTTTTAAGGAACAAAAATCTAAACAAGTTTAATTAATTTTCTATTGTTAAAAATAATGACAGAAACATAAAACGTAACAACGATAATGTCTCTGCCATTATTACAACTCTAGATTACTAACAAAACAATAAAACTTTTAATTTAAAAGATTCGGGTTTTCGTCTACAATTACCTGTGGTAAAGGAGAAAAGTAATTATCTGTACTTAAGCTTCCGCTTATTATATTCACCTCTTGAAGCAGTGTTCCATCATTGGTCATAGAAGTAGATGGAGTTCTGTTGGATAAAGCCTGTTCCACACGTTGCATCCTTACCAAATCATTCCATCTTAGATATTCTCCAGTGAATTCCCATTTTCTTTCGGTAAAGGCTAATTCTGCTAGATCTCCTGTAGTAATATCAACATAGGTTAATCCTGGTATTTCATTTCCTTCTAGATCCAATTGTGGAACAGGACTTGTGACTGGTGTGTTAAATGGTAATCCAGCTGCGCGTCTTCTCACCATATTCAGAGCTTCCCAGGAATCTGTTGTTATATTTCCTGATCTTCCTGAGGCTTCTGCATAGGTTAAAAGGATCTCTGCGTATCGCATATAAAAGTCGTTTCGTTCTGTAAAGTGCCAAGCTCCTGTCATTGGTAAATCTCCTGCAGGACCTGTTATTTTTGCCAGAATAGGGCTTTTCTGAAGCGTAAGATTCTTCCAATCGATATCCATTCTATAGGTAGCATCTTTTCTAGCTCCCTCAGGAAAATCTTCAAAAAATTTGATTTCTCCATAAGTTTCATCCCATCCTCTAAAAGGCGCTTCTCCTGGATAACCAACTCGATTAAATTTTAAGTTTCTAATTCTTGCACTGCTATTATAGGCAATGGTAAATAAGGATTCTGTATTAAATCTATTTTCTAATTTCCACAGGTCCTGAAAGTTTTCTACTAAACCAAATCCATGCGCACTGCTGTCGTCAATAACTTTTTTGGCCATTTCTGCAGCTAGCACATATTTTGATGAGTCATTTAATGGAAAACCAGCCCAATCCAAATAGAATCTTGCTAATAATGCTCTTGCAGAGCCTTTGTTTACTCTTGTTGCTCCGCTGATACCTGCAGATGCAAGTGCTGCATTAATCATCGGTAATCTAGATTCAGCTTCTAGTAAATCTTCTTCAATTTGCATAAAAACCTCTAAGCGCGAAGAGGCGCTTACATTTGCTTCTGGAAGTCTTGATAAAGCTAGCGGAAGCTTTTCATGCGTTCTGGCAAGGTGATAATATGCCATTCCCCTTAGAAAATAAACTTCACCTAATAATCGTGAAAGTTCATCTTGATCTACAGTGTCAAAACCTTGTAAAGCGTCTACTCTGGATAAGATAATATTAGTATTATTAATAATATTATACATTCCTCTCCAGTTATTTAACAATCTAGCGTTGGTAGCACTTACGTTACGTTGGTCAAACTCTCTAAAGTCTCCTTTGTTTAATCCAGAATGTGTCGTAATATCATCACCAGCCCAACTTGGCGAGTAAAAGGTTGTAAAAACTGCTGCTGTTCTTACTAAACCATATAGGCCAAAAACACTGGTTTCTAATTCACTTAAGTTTGCAAAAGATTCTGGCGGAACATTAAACTCGGTAAGATCGGGATCTAAATCTGCACAAGAATTTGTCATTCCTATAGATATCATTAGTAGCGTTGCTATAAAGAATCTTGTATAGTGATTTGTTCTTTTATCTTCTTTCATTTTTCATTTTTTAAAATTAAAAATCAAATTTTACTCCTAGTGTATATGATCTGGGAGTTGGTATTGCTCCAATATTAATACCAGATCCAACATCGGTATTTGCTGAAGATGGATTACCTGGTCTTGATGTAACTTCTGGATCGTACCCACTATAATCTGTTATGATTGCCAGGTTTTGACCGCCAACATAAAATTTAGTTCTTACTCCAAATAAATCTGGTATTGTATATCCTATCGTGAGATTGCTTAATCTAATATAATCCCCATCTTCTACAAACTGACTGGAATTTAGTAATGGATTACTTCCTAATCTTGGGATATCCGTTTCATTATCAGGTGTCCACGCATTAAGAGCATTAAAAGATAAGTTATCTCTAAAAGCTCCTCGCTGACCATTAATAGCTCCCTCTACCAGATTGAATACTTTAAAACCATGTGCTCCTTGAATAAAGACATTTACATCCCAGTTTTTATAAGTAAATGTATTATTAAGACCCCAAGTTGTTTTAGGAATACCACTTCCTAGTGGTTGTAAAACTGGTCTGTTATTTTCGTCTAAAACATATCTGGCATCACCAGGACGGAATAGAGGAGTACCGTTAGGTCTGGTCGGGATATCATCTGTGCTTTTCCAGGTGCCTAAAAATACAAATCCGTAGAACTGTCCTAAAGGTAATCCTTCTCTGATCACGTTAATAGGGTTAGTAGTACCATCTATAGATTGAATGTTTCCTACAATCTGCTCTTGCCCATCATTTAGAGCAATAACTTCGTTTTCTACATGAGAAAGTGCTAGGCTAGAGTTCCAGATAAAATCTTTTTGAACGATAATATCTCCTGATAAGGTGATATCAAAACCTTCGTTTCTTACTTCACCAACATTGCTAGAAAAATTAATATTCGAATTAGGAAGTTGACTTACCAATAGAAGATCTCTAGTATTTTTTATAAAGTAATCAAAGGACAATGAAAATCTGTTGGATAAACCTACATCAAGACCTGCATTCCATTGTTCGGTAGTTTCCCAAGTAATATTTGGATTTGCAGCTCTTGAAAATCTATTTCCTATTACTGCAGTAACACCATCGAAGGTTACTGCAGGAAATACATTCACAACACCTGCCTGATTGGCAAGTGGAGAAATAAACTGACTTCCTACTTCACCCCAACTTACTCTAAGTTTTAGATTATTAAACTTACTATCCTCTATCAATTTGTTAAAACCATAGGCTAAAGATACAGATGGAAAATATCCAGTTCTATTATCTCTAAGAAATCTAGAGGATTGATCTACTCTTAGAGAAGCAGTTAGGTATAGATCATCATTATAACTATAAGTTGCTCTACCTAAAAAAGATTGGATAGCTGTTTGTCCCCCTCCGTTACTAAATCGTTGATCATCTGGATTCCCCTCATCTCCACCCACAAAGAAACCAGGTATCGATACATCAACTGTGCTGTAAGAGTTGCTTTCAGAACGAGAACCTTGGAATTCATATACAGCAGTAGCATCTATAGCATGATTTCCAAAATCATTTTTGTAATTAAGGATGTTGCTAACTTGGTGATTAGTGATTCTTGTGTTATTGAAGTTTACTGTAGTGTGTCCAACGGCATCCGTTGTAGAATTATCTCCATCAACGATAAAAGATTGTAAGGTATTGGTAATAGTTGCTAATCCCACTACCATATTGTAGGTGAAATGATCAGAGATTTTGTATTTGAAATCAATATTAGCGTTTAGTCGGTCAGAAATAAATTCTCGATTACTTCTATTGAGGGCAGCAATCGGATTTGGTCTGTTGTTCGCAAAAGAATTTAGAGATTCTATATTGTACCCTCCATTTATACCATCATTACCGCTAAAAATAGGAGTCGTAGGATCATAAGTGATTGCTCTGGTTAATAAACTACCAGTAACTCGGTCAAAAGAATTCGGATTGTTTATGTCTGTTTCCCTGCTACCAAAAAGATTTACTCCTAGGGATACTCTATCAGAAATATTAGTTTTAATATTAGATCTTAATGAATATCTTTCATAGTCATTAGTGATCACAACTCCATCTTGATCTACATAATTACCTGATAAAAAATAGTTGAATTTATCAGATCCACCGCTAACAGATAGTTGTGTATTTGTTCCAAAAGCTTCTCTCAGAATTGCATCTTCGTAGTCAATTGGATTCGCAGCAAAATTAGCTACTTCCGCATCTGTAAAAATAGGATCATTTCCGTTAAGTACACGCTGCTCATTTTTGAAACGTGCAAATTGTTCAGAATTCAGTCTGTCTATGGATCTCGAAACTTCGGATAATATCGTAAATGTTTCTAGGCTTATTTTAGTTTTACCTTTCCCTTTTTTGGTTGTTACTAAAATTACTCCGTTAGATCCACGAGAACCATAAATTGCTAACGCAGAAGCATCTTTTAAAACATTAATGGAGGCAATATCTGCAGGATTAATACTTTGTAAATTTCCTCCAAAAACACCGTCAATTACTACTAGGGGAGCATTGTTTCCAGTCACGGAATTTACTCCTCGTACCCTAACTTTTATTTGAGAGCCTGGAATCCCACTAGATTTTTGAATCGATACTCCAGAAACTCTACCTTGTAGTGCTTCTTCTGGACGAGAAAGTGGTTGATTTTCAAAAGATTCTGATTTTAAAGTAGAAAATGATCCTGATAAATCCTTTCTTCTGGCAGAACCATAACCTACCACAACTACATCATCTAATACTTCAGAATCTGATTTTAGTTTTATCGAGATGATTTTTTGTTCTCCAACAAGAATTCTCTGAGTTTCATATCCTAAATAAGAAATAATTAAGACATCACTAATAGATGCCGAAATACTAAATTTACCATCAAAATCAGATACCACTCCTTTATCTGTACCTTCAATCAAAATATTCACTCCTGGCACAGGAATATCTCCTTCATCTACTATCGACCCCTCAATTAATTCTTGAGAATACGTAGTTAACATCCCCAAAAAAAGTATAAAAAATAAACTAGCAAAAGCATTTTTAGCTGATGCGTTAGATGTAATGTTCATAATATATGTATTACTTTATCAAAATGAGTTATTGTGTTTTTATATTATTTTCCCTAAAAAAGTAAAGAATACGGATAAAGATATATTTGGCCTGATATGATCTTTATTTTACTATAATTTTACTTTTTCTAAACACAAGACAAGATTAAATCATTAGAAGAAAACTTGATTAGCATTTTTTAACCCACTTATGCATTATTTTAACCTTGTTCTTATTTTTGCAATTTTAGATAGTGATTTGTGAGTTATTTGTATGATTTTTAACAAAAAAATATTGATATAATTAAACTTTTAGTTTTAATCAGTTCGTAACTTTGTAGCTTACTTATTATTTAAAAAAGTCATATTTCTTTCTCTTTACGTGTAACCCCCAAACAATCAGCGTATTCATAATTTATTTTAGTCATGAAACTTACTTATAAAGAAAATGATCTTATGCCGGATAAATCTTTTCTAATCAGAAGAGATACGATTCCTTGTTTAGAGCCAGATTGGCACTTTCATAAAGAGTTAGAACTTATTTATTTTTTAAAGAGCTCCGGAACAAGATATGTTGGCAATTCGATACATCATTTTAATCCTGGAGATTTATACTTAATAGGCAGTAATCTTCCTCATCTATTCAGGAATAATAGTGAGTATTATTCTGAAGATTCGGTAACAGAAAGCGTGGATGTAATTGTTGTGAAATTCGAAGCTGACTTTTTGGGTAGTGATTTTATGGAGTTAACTGAAATGAAAAAGATTAAATCTCTTTTGTATCATTCCAATAGAGGACTCAAATTTTCTGTTGAGGAGAACAGTAAAGTTCAAAATCTTTTTTTGGATTTGGTGGCGAGTGATGGTGTATTTCGCATTACTAAGATTTTGGAAATATTAAATATTTTATCAGGAAAAGAAAATCATCAGTTTTTATGTGGAGAAACACAGGCAGCCTTTTTTCGAAGAGAAGAAAAACAAAAAATTGCTAAAATCATTTCTTACCTGACGACAAACTATCATAAAAAAATAGAATTACAGGAAATAGCTTCTATCGCGCATATGGCTCCTAATTCATTTTGTAGATATTTTAAAAAACAAACACATAAGTCGTTTTCCCAATATCTAAATGAAATAAGAATTATCAATGCCTGTAAATTATTAATAGAAGGAAAACTCCAAATTACTACCATTTGTTACCAATCAGGATTTAATACAATTACAAATTTTAATAGGCAGTTTAAAAGTATCATGGGAGTAACTCCGTCAGAATATCAAAAGCAGTATCATACTTTTTAATATTCTTGAAACAGTATTGATATTTAGTTTGATCGCTTATAATCAGTAGGTTATAGTTGTTTGGTGTGGAATAGGTTTTTGAAATTGAATTTTACTAAAAGTTGAAATGTTCAACAGGGTAAAATAATGTATGTAAAGGATAAGATCAACCTGTTCGGATTGTTTGATATCCATTTAATTTGTTAAAATTTAAAACAATACTCAAAATATCACAATGGGATTTTGGGTATCCTAATTTTTAAGCACTAAATTCAAATTAAACAATCTACAACAATTAGTATAGTGAAGATTAAATCAATAGAAAGTTTTGTTCTCCTTGATACTCTAAAAGAAAGCTTTTCTTTTTCACAATGGGAGTATTCGGAAAGGCGTATATGTATAGTAAAAATTACTTCTGATTCTGGTCATGTGGGTTGGGGAGAAGGGTATGGACCGGCAAATGTTCTGAAAGCAGGTATCGATTATCTAGCCCCTTATTTAATAGGAAAAAATCCTTTAGAAACGGAAACCTTATGGGATCTAATGTATCGAAGAACTTTAGATTACGCCAGAAAAGGAATTTTCGTTGCTGCAATTAGTGCTATTGATGTTGCTTTGTGGGATCTTAAAGGTAAAATTTTAGAACTACCGGTATATACGTTGTTAGGTGGTAAGAAGAGAGATTTTATTACGCCATACGCAACAGGCTTGTATTTTACAAATAACAATAATCTAACGGAGTCTCTTTCAATAGAAGCAAAGCAATACGCAGATCTTGGGTATAAAGCGATTAAAATGAAAGTTGGTTTTACTATTGAAAAAGATATAGAACATGTAAAGGCAATCAGAGAAGCCATAGGTCCAGATATAGCTTTAATGATAGATGCTAATCATGCTTATAATCTAAAGGAAGCAATACAGTTGGCGCTCGCAGTAGAACAGTATGATATAAGTTGGTTTGAGGAACCACTTTCTCCAGAATATTATGGGCAGTTTGGGGAATTAAGAAAAAGAACTTCTATACCGATAGCAGCCGGAGAATGTGAGTATTTACGTTATGGATTTCAAACGCTTTTAGATGCTAAAGCAGTTGATGTCTTACAGCCAGATATTTGTGCAGCGGGAGGACTTACAGAAGCGAAGAGAATTGCCACATTAGCATCGGTTTATGGAATTGAAATTGTTCCACATACATGGGGAAGTGGAATTGCTTTTGCAGCAGCATTGCATTTTATTATGAACTTAGATATTATCCCTGGTCGTTTACGAGAACCAAGATTTTACATAGAACATGATCGAACAGAAAATTTATTAAGAGAAGAGTTAACGAATAATTCTATAATTTTCGATGATGGAATCATAAAACAAGATGAGAATATTGTTGGTTTAGGCTTTACAATTAATGAAGAAGTAATTGAAAAATATACAATAGAAAAGACACATGGACTTTGGACATAAAAAATTATATATCAACGGAGAACTGATTGATGCTGAAAGGAATAAACGTTTTGATGTAGTTTCTCCTTTAGATGAAACTACTGTAGCTACCTTAAGTTGGGCCACAAAAGAAGATACACTAAAAACCATAGAGGCAGCTCAAAAAGGATTTCTGTATTGGTCTAAATTGTCAGTTGACGAGCGCGAAGAATGGATTTTGAAATTACGTGATAAGATCTTAGAAAAATCAGAGATTCTTAGAGAGATGATGATGTATGAAATGGGTAAAAGTTGGAAAGGTTCTGAGGAAGATATTACTAGTATTACTAACTCTCTGGCATTCTATTCAGAAGAGATCAAGAATAAAATTGATATTCCAATTGCTGATAAAGAAGGTACTCATGCGCATAAAGTAATTCATCAACCTGTAGGAGTAGTGGTTGCTTTTTTAGCGTATAATTTTCCATTATTGAATTTAGGGTTTAAACTTGGTCCAGCATTAGCCGCTGGATGCAGTATTATTTTAAAACCTTCTGAGTTTTCACCACTCTCAGCGTACATGATTGGAGAGATTTGTGAAGAAATTGATTTCCCAAAAGGGGTCATCAATGTCATATGTGGCGATGTAGAGGATGTTGGGATTCCATTGTGCGAGAGTACTACCCCGAAATTAATTACGATGATTGGTTCTACGGAAACAGCTCAGAAATTAATGGAACAGAGTAGTAAAACATCGATAAAGCGTTTCAGTATGGAGTGTGGAGGGAATGCTCCTTTTGTGGTATTTGCAGATGCTGATATTGATAAAGCTGTGTCCGATGGAGTAGCTTTAAAATTTGGAAATAGTGGGCAGGTATGTGTAGCACCCAATAGATTTTATATTGAAGATTCCGTTTTTGAAAAATTTGTAGAAAAATTTGTTCAGCAAGTTAAAAAAATAGGAATTGGTTATGGTAAAGATGAAGAGGCTTCAGTTTTAATGGGACCTTTAGCGAATAAGCAATCCCTAAAAAAGGTGGGTGATATAGTAAAAGTTGCACAAGACCGAGGTGGTGAATTATTATATGGAGGCGATAGAGTAGAAAGAGATGGTTACTATTATGAACCTACTGTTATAGCTTTTGAAAATAATGAAGCAAAAATATTACAACAAGAGATTTTTGGACCAGTAGCATTTATTACTTCTTTTTCTTCAATCAATGAAAGTATTGCATTGGCGAATAGTGTGGATGTAGGTCTTGCTTCCTATGTATACTCATCAAATGATGATGTGCTTCGCCAATTCACGGAAGAACTGGAATTTGGAGAAGTGCATTTGAACGGTTTTAAATATGATATCTACCTTCCTCACGGAGGAATAAAAAATAGTGGAATCGGGGTTGATTGTTCTGTATTTGCACTTGATGATTATTTGATTAGAAAGAGAGTCACCAAACAATTGTAAAAATGAATTTACCAAAACAATTTGTGAGTTGTGATTGGGGTACCTCTAATTTTAGAATAAGATTGGTGGATTCAAAAGATTTAACAATAATCCAAGAGCACAAAACAAATGTAGGAGTAAGCAAATTGCATCAACAATCTCTGAACCAGAAGGAAGTATCACAAGAAGATTTTTTTAGAAATTATCTATTAGAACAGTTGGATATATTTACTGAGCTACCTAAAGATGATATATTGATCATAGCTTCTGGAATGATAACTTCGTCCATAGGAATGAAAGAGTTGCCGTATGCATCGGTTCCGCAACCATTTAATGGAGCAAATATCAATTGTTCTTTGTTTTCATTGGATGAAAAGATCCAAACATTATTAATATCTGGAATTCGAACAGAATCGGATGTCATGAGAGGAGAAGAAACTCAGGCAATTGGAATTATAGATCATATATCAGATGCGTCCGAAGGGGTTATTATCATGCCAGGAACGCATTCGAAACATATTAGATTTTCTGGAGATGATATTATCAATTTTTCCACTTTCATGAGCGGAGAGCTTTTTGAAATTTTAAGTACAGCAGGTTTATTATCACTATCAGTAAAAAATACAGTGTGGGATCCAAAGTTCTCTGGGATTTTTCTAGAAGGAGTACAAAAAGGAATAAACGATGAATTTATGAAAACACTTTTTTCTATTAGAGGTAGTGATATATTGAAGAGTACTTCAAAGGAAATGAATTTTTATTTTCTCTCCGGATTGATTATAGGTAGCGAGCTTTCTTACCTAAAGAAAAATGATCAAAAAATCTTTTTGGGTGCCTCAGGAATGCTTCGAGAGCTTTATTTGCTTGCGTTGGTTTCCAATTTGCCACCTGAGAGATTTACTTGTTTTAGACCAGAAATTATAGATAATGCACTATTAATAGGGCAAAAAAAAATAGCACAGTCTTATGCTTGATCAAAAATTTTCTTGGGAAAGATTTGAAAGTACACCTATCGTTGGGATTCTTCGTGGTTACTCTTTAGATACTGTAATGAATATTATGCCTGTATATAAAGAAAGCGGATTTTCTACAGTAGAAATCACCATGAACTCACCTAACGCAACCAGCACAATTAAGGAGTTGCTCGATAGTTTTCCGGAATTGAATATTGGAGCAGGTACAGTTTGTACCATGAAAGAATTAGAAGAAGCTTTACAAGTAGGAGCACAGTTTATTGTTACTCCTATTACAAATGAAGAAGTGATTACAACATGTGTAACTGAAAAAATCCCTGTGTTCCCTGGAGCCTTTACGCCAACAGAAATTTATAAAGCTTGGGATTTAGGAGCTGATATGGTAAAAATATTTCCTGCCACTCAACTTGGGATACAGTTTATAAAAGACGTAAAAGGACCTTTGAATAACATCAAATTAGTACCTACTGGAGGTGTTTCAAAGAATAATATAGCTGATTTCTTTTCAGTAGGATGTCAAGGAGTAGGAATGGGAAGCTCTCTTTTTGATAAAAAAGCCATTGCCAATAATGATTTAGAGTTTTTAGCACAACATTTTAAGGAAATTAAAGAGATGATAAAAGAATAATAGTATGAATTCTAATATGTATAGGATTTTAATTTGTTTAGGGATCGTAACATGGAATACTTCATGTAAAAGAAGTGTGCAGGTTGAGGTTAAGAATCAAAATATTATAGAATCATCCAAGAGTGATCGACCTAATATTGTATTAATTTTATGTGATGATCTTGGATATTCTGATGTAGGATTCAATGGTTCTGAAGATATTAAAACACCAGAATTAGATGCTTTGGCCAGCAATGGAATCATTTTTTCGTCGGCTTATGTAGCACATCCTTTTTGCGGTCCTAGTAGAGCAGCATTGATGACAGGAAGATACCCACATCAAATAGGTTCTCAGTATAACTTACCAAGAGCACATAATAATGCAGGAAAAGGGATTTCATTGCAAGAAACTTTTATTAGTAAAGTACTTCAGCAAGCAGGATATTATACAGGGGCTATTGGTAAATGGCATCTTGGAACTATAACTAAATATCATCCTAACAATAGGGGTTTTGATGACTTTTATGGTTTTTTAGGAGGAGGACATAATTATTTTCCAGAGCAATTTAAAGCAGCATATCAAGAACAGAAGGATGCTGGTAATACAGAAATTTGGGATTATATTACGCCTTTAGAATATAATGGAGCCGAAGTTGATGAAAATGAGTACATCACGGATGCATTATCTCGTGAAGCATCAAAATTTGTAAACAAAGCTTCAGAGAAAGAATCCCCTTTCTTTCTGTATCTTTCTTATAATGCTCCACATACTCCTTTAGAAGCTAAAGAAGAAGATTTGAAAGTATATGCTCATATCAAAGATGAAAAAAGAAAGACCTATGCTGCTATGGTACATGCCGTGGATAGAGGAGTAGGACAGCTAATAAATACTTTAGAAAAAACCGAACAATTAGAAAATACGCTTATTGTATTCCTAAGTGATAATGGAGGTAGGACAGATCAAGGTGGAAATAATTTTCCGTTAAGAGGAAGAAAAGGAAATACATCTGAAGGAGGAATTCGTGTTCCCATGTTTTTTCATTGGCCAAAAAAAATAACAAAAGGGAAGACTTTTGATTATCCAGTATCTGCTTTAGACTTTTATCCTACATTCGCAGGATTAGCCAAGATAGAATTGCCTGATCACAAAATAGTGGACGGAAAAGATATATGGAGTGATCTGATCGTAGGGGAAAATCCTAGAAAAGGAGCACCGATTCTTACACTTAGACATAGAAAAACAAGCAATGAGGTAGGAGTTCGTTTAGATCATTGGAAAGCATATAAACCTGAACGTGCTCCTTGGAAATTGTATGATATCGAAAAAGATATTAGAGAAGAGAATGATATCAGTAATCAACATCCCGATATACTAAAGGAATTGATTGAAAAATCAAATGAATGGGCAAAAACACATTCGGATCCCGAATGGTTTCATGATGAGGAAACTGAAGAAAATTGGTATAAAATGAAAATGCCAAAGTTTGAAGAAACTTTTAAACTGAATTAACACCTAATTACAAGTAGATTAAACCAACTTAATAAAGTATAAACCTTACAATGATGAATATTGATTTGGAAATAGAGAAAAGAGATGAATTAAAATCTGTGGGAAGCCCATTTAACAAAATGAGAGTCTTAGAAGTAACAGATTGTGAATGGACGGACGGTTTCTGGGGAAGTAAGTTTGATAAATTGTATGAGACAATGCTACCGTATATGGGAGAGGTATTATGTGGAGATCTTGGTCATGCATTGAATAACTTTAAAATAGCAGCAGGAAAACAAACAGGAAAACACCAAGGGATGTTCTGGCATGATGGAGATTTCTATAAGTTTTTAGAGGCAGAAGCATATGTTTATGCAAAAACTAAAGACCCTAAGTTATTAGAAAAATTGGATGAATATATTCAGATTATTGGCGATGCACAGGAAGAAGACGGATATATTCATACGTATGTGCAAACTACTGATGGAGTTGATCGATTCGAAAATAGAAAATATCATGAGATGTACAATATAGGTCATCTTTTGATTAGTGCTTGTGTTCATTTTAAAGCAACTCAACAAAGAAGTTTATTAGATATAGCTATAAAACAAGCGGATCTGTTGTGCACCATTTTTATGCCAGAAACAAAACATTATGGGCGTTTTGGGTTTAACCAAACGCAGATAATGGGATTGGTAGAACTGTATAGGATTACCAAAGAGGAAAAATACTTGAGTCTGGCAAAACGCTTTATTGATAATAGAGGAAAATATGAAGTAGAACATCACTCTACTACAGAAGGATATCCAATTGGCGATATGGTACAAGAAAGAACACCCTTAAGAGAGGCTACAGAAGCTGTGGGGCATGCTGTTCTTGCCTTGTACTACTATGCTGGAGCTGCTGATGTATATGCGGAAACTGGAGAAAAAGCTTTAATTGATGCGTTGGATCGATTATGGGAAAATGTGACCGGTAAAAAAATGTATGTTACTGGAGCTGTTGGTCAAGCGCATTATGGAGCTTCTACCAATCTGGATATGATCGAAGAAGGTTTTATCGATGAATATATGATGCCTAATATGACTGCATACAATGAAACCTGTGCCAATCTCTGTAACGCAATGTTCAGTTATCGAATGCTACAAATTCATGGAGCATCGAAATATGCTGATATTATCGAGTTAGTTTTATATAATAGTGCGTTATCAGGGATAGGCATAGAAGGGAAAGATTATTTTTATGCAAATCCGCTTCGTATGATTCATAATACCAGAGATTATCAAGCGCATGAAAATATTACAGAAACACCCTATAGAAAACCATATTTAGATTGTTTTTGTTGTCCCCCAAATTTAGTAAGAACACTGGCCAAACTTTCTGGATGGGCTTATAGTCTTACAGATAATGGAGTATCGGTAAATTTATTCGGAGGAAATCATTTGGATACTGTTATGATCGATGGATCCAAGATTAAACTGAAACAAGATACAGAGTACCCATGGAAAGGTATTGTGAAAATTACTGTCGAAGAATGTAAGACAGCTGATTTTGAAATAAAAATTAGAATTCCGATTTGGGCAACTGGAAGTACTTTAAAAGTTAATGGTGAAACGGTGACCATAGATGTTGTTCCTGGAAAATATACAGTAGTAAATCGCTCATGGAAAGCAGGTGATGTGATCGTTTTAGATATGCCAATGGAAATCACTTTTGTAGAAGGTCATCCGCGTATAGAAGAAATTCGTAATCAAATAGCGATAAAAAGAGGTCCGATCGTTTATTGTATAGAATCTCCTGATCTACCTGAGAATACTAGTATTTTAGATGTTTATATAAAAGGAAGTGAAGATTTTAAAGCAAATCATAGAGAAGATTTCTTGGGAGGAGTGACAACTATAGAAGGTGAAATTTTGATTCGCTCAGATAAATCAAATGATATTTATAATGTGGTAAAACGACCTGATTGGACTACTTACAAAGCTCAACTGGTTCCTTATTTCGCTTGGAGCAATAGGGGACAGGCGGAAATGACTGTGTTTATGCCAGTGGTTTGGAGCTAGAATATAGATTTAAGTGAATTATAGGGGTTTGGTTCATGAGAATTGAAAAGCCTACAATGCAGTTGTAGGTTTTTTTTAAATAGAACAATTTTCTACTTTTTTCTTTAGAAAAGGAAAAAATCATATTTGTATTCTATATTTGTTATATACTAAAATTAGATTGCCATTTCTGTATGGAAATCTTTTACATCTGACTAGAGATGATCGTAGTAACAAATCTCAATTGTAATGACTCATAAAAATAATACTCGTTTTCTTATAGTATTTCTATTCCTAGTAACACTCATAACTGCACAAGAAAAAGCGGTTCCTGTATTTAAAGACGGCGAAGCACAAATTGTAGAAGCTTTTAATAATCCTGGAAAGTGGATTCGTCATGATTTATGGGTGCCTACAGAATTTGATACCGACGGTGATGGAGCCTTAGATAGAATGCATGTCTCGGTAACACGTCCATATCAAACGGAAGAAGAAGGATTAAAGTTGCCTGTTATTTATGTGTCTAGTCCTTATTTTGCAGGAGTAGCTGCTAATGCAGAAGGGTTGTTTTGGGATGTACAGCATGAACTTGGAGCGCAACCAAAACCAAGAACGCATGTAGAGGTTGTAAGAAGAGGACAAAGACCAATCATTTCCAATTCACATATTCATAAATGGGTTCCAAGAGGATATATTGTAGTACATTCTTCTTCTCCAGGAACAGGATTATCACAAGGAGCTCCTACCGTAGGAGGCGATAATGAATCCTTAGCTCCAAAAGCAGTGATTGATTGGTTGTGTGGTCGTATTGACGGATTTTCAGAACCAGTAGGAGGAAAGAAGGTAAAGGCATATTGGTCTACAGGAAAAGTGGGGATGACGGGAACTTCTTATAATGGAACAATTCCTTTAGCAGCGGCAACTACGGGAGTAAAAGGTTTAGAAGCTATTATTCCTGTTGCACCTAATACTTCTTATTATCATTACTATAGATCTAATGGATTAGTACGTTCTCCAGGTGGGTATTTAGGAGAAGATATTGATGTATTATATGATTTTATTCATAGTGGAGATGAATCGAAACGTCCTTATAATAATAAGACAGTGCGAGATACGGAGATGAAAAATGGGATGGATAGAATAACAGGTGATTATAATGATTTTTGGGCTGGCAGAGATTACTTAAATCATATGAAACCTATGAAAGCTGCACTATTAATGTCACATGGTTTTAATGATTGGAATGTAATGCCAGAACATAGTTATAGAATCTATAAGAAAGCAAAGGAAATGGGAATTCCTTCTCAGATCTATTATCATCAGAATGGACATGGCGGTCCACCACCAATGACGATGATGAATAAATGGTTTACTAGATATTTACATGGAGTAGAAAATGAAGTCGAAAAAGATGCACGCGCCTGGATTGTTAGAGAAAACGATCCACAGGATAAACCAACACCCTATAAGGAATATCCTAATCCTGAAGCTATGGATGTAACCTTTTTTCCAAATGCTGGAGGTAAAGAAACTGGTATGTTAAGTGCGACTAAACCAAGTAAACAAGGCTTGGAAAAGTTAATTGATAACTATAATTTCTCTGGGGATTCGTTAGCAATGATACCATCATCTAATCACCGTTTATTGTATACAACACCCATACTAAAAGAGGATATTCATATATCTGGAACTTGTAAGATGAGCATAAAATTGGCTAGTAGTAAACAAGCGGCAAATCTTTCTGTTTGGTTGGTATCCCTCCCATGGAAAAAGAAAACTAGAAAAATTACAAATAATATCATTACCCGTGGTTGGGCAGATCCGCAAAATCATAAATCCTTAACGGATAGTGAACCTCTTAAGCCAGGAGCATTTTATGAATTGTCTTTTGAGCTACAACCAGATGATCAAATCATTAAAAAGGGACAGCAAATTGGATTCATGATTTTTTCTAGTGATAGTCAGTTTACTTTATTGCCAGAACCAGGAACAGAACTTACCATTGATATCGATAAAACATCTATTACCATTCCTATTGTTGGAGGTGCTAAAGCATTTGAAAAGGCAGTAAAATAAGTATAGATTGATTTTAATGAATCCATCAAGTAGTTAATGTTAGTTTGGATAATATTAGAAATGGATTGATACTAAGGGAAATGTTGTTTTAGTATATCTACCATGCAATAACTTTTACGTCTGTAAACGATTTAATGTGTTGATAAATAGAAGGGTGGTAATGGAAAACTCCCTCATATACTAACTACGTCTTTTTTTATCCTAGATACGTCATAAATATATTTTTGTTTGCATCTACATTTGTAAAACTTATTTAGATCAAATAAAAATAATAATGTTATTCGATACTCAAACGAACTTGACCGTTGATCAAAAAGTTGATCATTTTTTCGATGCGCAATCGAAATATACTTACGAAAATTATATTCATAAGGCTTTACAATACGTAATGTCTTTCTTGGATAGAGATCATTTTTATCCGGGAGAAATATGTGATTTTGAGGAAAAAAAACACTTGTTGTCTTCTGATAATAATGAAACACTTTCGATTACTCAGGCATTAGAAGAAATCAAGGAATTGTATTTAGATCATACCATTGCTTTTCATCATCCTAGTTATGTAGCACATTTAAATTGTCCTGTCTTGCTTCCTGCTTTAATAGGAGATTTGATAGCTTCTTCAGTAAATACTGCAATTGAAACCTGGGATCAGAGTATTTCCGCAACTTATATAGAACAGGAAATGATTCGATGGATTTGTAATAAAATGAATTTACCTTCTACATCAGACGGAGTGTTTACTAGCGGTGGTACACAGTCTAACTTCATGGCATTATTGATTGCTAGAGATGATTATGCTTTTAGGCATTTCGGACTGAATCTAAAAGAGAATGGTTGGTCTGATGAGGTATCTAAGTTTCGATTTTTTTGTTCGGATAAAGCACATTTTAGCATTAAAAAGAATGCTGCATTAATGGGAATGGGATATGACGCAGTAATTCCAGTGAGTACTGATGAGAAAATGAAGATGAAACCAGAAGCATTAGTACAGGCAATTGAAAAGGAAAAACAATTAGGAAATATACCTGTAGCAGTTGTAGCAACAGTAGGAACTACTGATTTTGGAAGTTTTGACCCGATTGATATCATTGCCAAAATTGCCAAAGAATATGATATATGGTTTCATGTAGATGGAGCCTATGGCGGTAGCTATGTGTTAACCGAAACGCATCGCCATCTTCTAAAGGGAATAGAACATGCAAATTCTGTAACTATAGATTTTCATAAAACCATGTTTCAGCCAGTTTGTTCCAGTACCTTTTTAGTAAATGACACGAAATATTTTAAATATGTTTCTTACTACGCAGATTATCTAAATCCATTAGAGCATAGAGATTTGGAATGTCCAAATCTGATAGAAAAGTCTATTCAAACAACTAGAAGATTTGATGCGCTGAAACTTTGGTTTACCCTAAAGATGACAGGCGAGAAAAACATTGGAGCTTTTCTAGAAAAAGTACATTATCTGGCACTCGATCTCTATTACAGTATTAAGGATGACCCATATTTTGAGCTTATCCATAAACCAGAACTAAGCACATTGGTATTTAGATTTAAGGATGTTAAAATAGAGTCAGATCATGTTCATGATACAATCAATTTACATATAAAAAACACCTTATTTAAATCAGGTCAGGCTTCTGTAGCAAGTACAAAATTTGACCAGAAAATCTATTTGAAGTTTACATTATTAAATCCGAAAAGTACCATTGATGATCTGTTGTATATCATTAAAATGATTAAGGAAACAGGACTGAGTTACCTAGCAGAAAAGTCATCATTAATTGAAAAGTAACATGAAGAACGAAGGAAAGATATTTGATTTTATAGCCGTTGGAGTAGGTCCTATGAATTTAGGTTTGGCATGTTTAACAGATCCTATTTCTGAATTGGATGGTTTGTTTCTTGATAAAAAAGAACAATTTGATTGGCATCCAGGAATGATGCTTCAGGATACTACATTGCAGATTCCTTTTATGGCAGATTTGGTAACCTTAGCAGATCCAACCAATCCTTTTAGTTTTCTAAATTATATCAAAGAGCAGGGTAGAATCTACTCGTTTTATATTCGTGAAAACTTTTTGATGTTACGAAAAGAATACAATCAATATTGTCAATGGGCGATAGGTAAATTATCAAATGTTCAGTTTTCAACAGAAGTATTAGAAATTGCATATAGCGAAAAAGAAAAATGTTATACCGTATTTTCTAAATGCACAAAGACAAACGGTAGAAAAGTTTTCAAAACCAAAAGAATCGTATTAGGTACGGGCACTAGTCCTTACGTTCCAGATTGTTGTAAGACTTTAAAAAATGAAGCGATTCATTCTAGTGCATACCTTCCAAATAAAGAAAAATTACAGTCCAAAAAAAAGATAACAGTTCTTGGCAGTGGGCAGAGTGCAGCTGAGATTTTTTATGATTTGTTACAGGAAATTGATGATAAAGGTTATGAGTTAAATTGGATTACAAGATCGCCTAGATTTTTCCCGTTGGAATATTCCAAATTAACCTTAGAAATGACTTCTCCAGAGTATGTAGATTATTTCTATAATCTATCAGGTGCTAAGCGTAATCAATTGATTAAAAATCAAAAGCACTTATATAAAGGAATCAATCAGGATCTTATTGCAGCTATTTTTGATATGATCTATACCAAGAGAGTTGTAGGAGGTAATATTAACATCAATCTACGTACTAATTCTGAGTTAAAACGTGCTGTTTATGATGATACATTAGGTAAGTTTTATGTAGAAATACATCAACACGAACAGGATAAGTACTATAAACATACTACAGAAGGATTAGTACTTGCGACAGGATATCAGTATCAATTACCACAATTTATAGAGGGTATTAAGGATCGAATTCGATGGGATGAACAGGGAAGATATGATGTACATCGTAATTATGCTATTGATCAAGAAGGACGCGAAATCTTTGTGCAAAATGCGGAGTTACACACCCATGGTTTTGTTACTCCAGATTTAGGTATGGCTGCGTATCGCAATTCTTATATTATCAAAGAACTTACAGGGACAGACTATTACCCGATTGAAAAAAGAATTGCATTCCAACAATTTGAGGTTACAGAAGACGAAGAAATTATAATGGAAAGATCATTGTTATCGTAAACTATAATAAGATGAAGAGTTTCTTAATCATAATGACATTAGTAGCCGTGGTCAGTGATTATTTATTACATCCGTTTTATCCGCAGTTTTTTGAAGTTCGGTTTGGAGTTAAAAATCCAGAGCAGGTAGGATATTATTTTGCAGCGATTTGTTTTATGGTGATGATCGCATTTCCGTTCTGGGCATATGTTTCAAAAAAAATAGCAGAGCTTCGTATTCTCGTATATACTCAATGTATTGCCGGAATTTTAGCACTCTGTTGTTATATCACTGATTCTTACATCAATTTCTGGATCATCTCGCTAGTGATGGTACTGTTTAAAGGTAGTTATTTATTAGTCTATCCGTATATCCTTAAAATTATTTCTAAAAAAGAGCATCCCACTACTATAGGGATATTATCAGTAGTGGTGCATCTTGGAGGTATATTAGGAGCAGTTATCGGTGGTGCCACAGTAGATTTTATAGACGCGAGTTATATATTTTTAATCATGGCACTTGGAGATTTTATCCAAATGGGAATGAGTGCTTTTTTATTAAAAAGTAAAAAATACGATACTGCTAAAATTTCTGAACCAGAAAATACTATTTCAGAAACCAAAAAGAAGGTGAACCCAAATAGGTTTATTCTAAAAATTGGATTCATTACGATGATTCTATATTTCAGTGACTTTTTGATAAGACCTTTTTTTGTAAGCTATTGGGAAAGCATATCCTCACATGATTCCAAACTTACTTCTGGAATGATGTATGCAATCCCTGGATTCGTAGCCCTAATCGCTTTATGGATCAATACAAAAAGAGAACAATCTGATAGTCAGTTTGGAGCGATAATTCCAATACTAGTATTAGGGATTCTAGGGCTGTTGCTACAAGGAATCCCTGATACGACTACCACAATTATCGGTAGAATTATTTATGGCTGGGCTATTTTTCAAGGAGTGGTAAAATTCGATGTATTGCTTTTCGAGTTAAGTACACCAGATTCTTATGCCATGGATTATAGTAAAGTTCACTTTTTTCAAAATTTGGGAGTATTACTGTCTTCTTTTTCTGTAGGTCTATTAGTAGAATATAACGGATTACAAATTCCATTTATAGTAGCGCTTGGTGGTTTTGTGATTACCTTATTATTGTACTATTTCATTTTTAAAACAGGTGTAAAACGGACTTCTGAATTACTCCTAAAATCATAAGATATTCTAAATGGAAAAATTAGAAAACCATATTCAGCATTCATATCATAATATCTTTTCAAAATTCTTTTCAGATTTTGGAACGATAGAAATACGACCTTTCCGGTTATCTGAAGATTCAGAAACTCTCCAAGAATGGGTAAATATGGATTATGCATTCTTTTGGGGAATGCAAGGATATACACTACAACAAGTAAGGCAAGAATATGCTCGATTGTTGGAGCCAGAACATTATGATGTCTTTGTAGGTGTATTTCAAGGGAAACCAGTTTTTGTATTAGAACGATATAACCCTAAAGAAGATATCATACATACGTTATATCCATCAAAACATGGAGATTGCGGGATTCATATTATTGTGGCTCCGCCACATGTTAAGATTCCAAATTTTACTTGGTATTTGTTCACTGCCATTATGGAGTTTGTTTTTAAAGATCTCAACGTTGACAGAATACTAGTAGAACCCGATATCCGAAATAAAAAGATGTTTGCCCTATGTCAGCGCATAGGTTTTCAGTTAGATAAAATTATTGAACTCCCAAACAAAACTGCGCAACTCGCATTTTTAACAAGGGAATCATTTGAAAAAATGAAGTCAATTTCAAAAATAAATAAGAGAAGTGCTATGAATACATTAGACAATGCCGTTTCACCCCAACAATCAATAGCTCACTTACAACCAGAAGTATGGAATAAAGTGAATACTCTTTTTGTAACGAAAGCCATTACAGAATTTAGCCATGAACTTCTGATACAACCTGTTGTTTTAGAACAGTTAAAAAATGGCTGGAATAGTTATATATTGAAAACAGACAATCCTACCATACAATACCAGTTTAATGCAAAACCACTCGCATTAAATCACCTTTGGATCCGTTCAGAGTCCATTAAAAAATATGATGAGAGCGAATCTGTTAGTATCGATGGTATTCTGTTTATTAAAGAATTTAGAAAACAATTGGGTATAAAAGATACTCAAATGCCAATATATCTTGAAGAAATCATAAGTACGCTGTACGGAAGCGCATTTAAATTTTTAAAAGGAAATCCAACTTCAGAAGAGCTTGCTACCTCAGATTTTCAAACTATCGAACAGTCCATGACCGAGGGGCATCCTGGTTTTGTCGCTAATAATGGGCGTATTGGTTTTGATAGTAGTGATTTTAGGTCGTACGCTCCTGAAGCTGGAAATTCTTTTTCATTACTTTGGTTAGCAGGTCATAAAAGTAGAGCGGTGTATGCAGGAATACACGCATTACCCTACGAAACTCTCATACAACAAGAGTTAGATGCGGATACCATCCGAGTATTTAAAGAAACAATACAAAACAAAGGTTTTGATCCTGATGAATATTTCTTCATTCCGATGCACCCTTGGCAATGGTTTAATAAGTTAGCCAATATATTTTCACCAGAGATTGCAACAGGAAATTTAATTTGTTTAGGATACGGTCCAGATCAATATCTAGCACAGCAATCCATTAGAACCTTATTTAATAATACCAATCCCCAAAAGTTCTATACCAAAACAGCACTTTCCATTTTAAACATGGGATTCATGAGAGGACTTCCTTTATATTATTTGGGTACAGCTCCTAAAATGGCAGTTTGGTTAGAAGAGTTGTTATATGAAGATCCATATATTCAGGAAACCGGTTTTAGAATGCTAAGTGAAATTGCTTCTGTAAGTTATGTAAACCCTTATTTCGAAGAATTTGGACCACACAATGATTACAATAAAATGCTAGCATCGCTTTGGCGAGAAAGTCCAGCGGCAAATATTACAGAAAAGCAACAAGCCATGACCATGGCAGCTTTCCTACATGTCGATCACATAGGGGAAGCATTACTGCCAAAGATTATTCAAAAGTCTGGATTGTCAATCGGAGGATGGCTAGAAAAGTATTTGAAAGCGTATTTAAGTCCATTACTACATTGTTTTTATCATTTCGATTTAGTGTTCATGCCGCATGGAGAGAATATTATCATGGTTTTAGAAGATCATATTCCTGTAAAGGCATTTTTAAAAGATATTACAGAAGAAGCCTGCATTTTAAGCCCAGATGTAATACTGCCAGATCATTTGAAACGTATGTACGCTCCAGTACCTGAAGATGTGAAACTGTTATCTGTTTTTACAGATATATTCGATGGTTTTTTCAGGTTCATGTCACAAATATTAGAAGCGCATGCTGATTTCGAGGAAACAGAATTTTGGAAAGTTGTTGCTCAAGTAATTCAGGAATATCAGGATCGGTATCCAGAAAAAGAAGCTAAGTTTCAGCAATATGACTTGTTCGCTCCAGAGTTTCACTTATCCTGTTTGAATAGATTACAACTAAACAATCATAAACAGATGATTGATTTAGATGATCCTGTTGCCTTGCTTCAGTTTGCTGGTAAATTGAAAAATCCAATTGCAGCCTACAGAAAAGATTTAGTTAATGTCATCTGATAATTCACTTCATATTATGAATAATATAGGAGCCATTCAAAATATCGTGTTCTCTAGGACGATAGAAAATTTTGGAACTATACATCTACGTTATTTAGATTTTGATAGCGACATTCATACGATCCATCAATGGGTGACGAATCCCTATGCCAAGTATTGGGGAATGCTGGATAGTACATTGGCTGAAGTTCAGTCGGAATATGAAACACTGGTTTCCAGAAAGGACTATGATGTGTTTGTAGGTTTTTATAATGGAGTTCCTATCTTTTTAATGGAAAAATACAAAGCATCTACCGATCGAGTTGCAGAATACTATACTGCTAAAAATACAGATTATGGAATGCACATTTTGGTTGCACCCTCAGAAGAAAGGATTACAGGATTTACTTGGAATGTTTTTAGTACGGTGCTTGAATATTTTTTTCAATTACCCGAAGTGGAAAGAGTAGTTGTGGAACCAGATGTCAGAAATGAAAAGATTCATAGACTTAATAAGAAAGCAGGGTTTGTTTATCAAAAAGAAATAGAATTGCCTGAAAAAACTGCCGCCTTAGCTTTTTGCGTAGCAGAAGATTATGAAATAGCGAAAAAAGCTCTGCACGAAAATAATAATCTAATGACCAACTTACATACCAACCAACTAGAAACCTCAGATACTCACCTTAATCCAACTACTTGGACTAAAGTAAACAGCGCTTTAGTGGCCAAAGCGATTAGTGAATTTGTCCACGAATTACTTTTAAAACCAGTTAAGCAAACTAATCATAGTCAACTCAATACTTATCAACTGCAAGCTGATAATCCATCTATTGTTTATGAATTTAAAGCCAAAATATACGCACTAGATCATTGGGATGTGGATGCACAATCTATCATTAAGAAAGTAAATCATAAATCAGTGCCTATTGATGCATTAAAATTTGTAGTAGACTTTGTATATACCTTAGAAATACCAAAACACCTGTTACCAGTATACTTAGAAGAAATTTCTAGTACACTTTCGAGTGCTGCTTATAAAGAAGTGAATAGTACTTTTTCTGCTAAAGAATTGGTCAATAATTCCTTTCAAGTTATCGAACATGCGATGACAGAAGGCCACCCTTGTTTTGTAGCTAATAATGGTAGAATAGGTTTTGATCATCAGGATTATCTGCAATACTCTCCAGAAGCAGATACACCTTTTAAAATCTATTGGATAGCGGGGCATAAGAGTAAAACTACTTTTACCTCAGTAGATTCATACGAGTATAAAACTTTTATAAAAGAAGAACTTGGAACACAATTAATAGCAAAATTTAATACCAAATTAGAGTCTTTAGGATTAGATACAAGCTCTTTTATTTTTATTCCTGTGCATCCATGGCAATGGAATAATAAGATACTTCAAGTATTTGCTGCAGATATAGCAAATCAAAATTTGGTGTTTTTAGGTGAAGGAGAGGATTATTTTTCTGCACAACAATCTATCAGGACACTGTATAACAAAAGTAATCCTGAAAAGATGTATACCAAAACGGCCTTATCAATCTTAAATATGGGGTTTATGCGTGGACTTTCGCCTTCTTACATGCAAAGCACACCGCATATAACCACTTGGATAACTGATTTGTTGGAGAAAGACCAATATTTAGAAAAACAGGGTTTCACAATGCTAGGTGAAGTAGCTACCGTAGGTTTTCAAAATACCTATTATGAATTATTAGGCAAAACAAATGCCCATAATAAAATGTTATCTGCTTTATGGCGAGAAAGTCCGCATAGCAAAATACACGAGAATCAACAATTAATGACTATGGCAGCGTTACTTCATAAGGATTCGCTAGGCAACTCTTTAATTGTTGCATTGATCAATGCTGCTTCTTGTGAGGTTAACCTTTGGGTCAGAAAATATTTAAGTGCTTATCTGTCGCCTTTATTACACTGTTTTTATGAATATGGTTTCGTTTTTATGCCTCATGGCGAAAACATTATTATGGTATTAGAAAATCATCTTCCTGTAAAAATTTTGATGAAAGATATCACAGAAGAAGTTATTGTTTTTAACCCAGAATTGGAATTGCCTAATAAGGTAAAACGATTGTATACCGAGACTTCTGATAAGATGAAAATCTTAAGCATTTTTACAGATGTCTTTGATTGCTTTTTTAGGTTTTTGGCTCCTATTTTGGAAAAAGAGTTATCATTTCTAGAAGAAGATTTTTGGAAAGAAGTTGCATTATGTATTCATTCTTATCAGCAGGAACATCCAGAATTACAATCCAAGTTTGATAGGTATGATCTTTTTGTACCAGAATTTGATAGGTGTTGTCTCAATAGATTACAGCTTAAAAACACGCAACAAATGCTAAATCTTGCAGATCCAATGGCAAGTTTAATCTTAGAAGGAACCTTAGAAAATCCCATAGCTCAGTTTAAGAACATAGATCACTTAAGGGGTAAAGAAGAAGTTGCTATAGTGTAACCCATTTTAATGTATTTAAAATTTTAACAGAAATCCAAACAAACTACCATGGAACTACAAAAAAAGACATCACAAGCGACACTAAAAAACAATAGGATTTTAGCTATTGATTTTG
This sequence comes from uncultured Aquimarina sp., assembly GCF_947492965.1. GTDB lineage: Bacteria > Bacteroidota > Bacteroidia > Flavobacteriales > Flavobacteriaceae > Aquimarina. The sequence continues at coordinate 920,390 of NZ_CANLOZ010000001.1, forward strand.
GGAGAGGATTTAGTGTAATTGCCATGATAATGGTACATACCTTATGGATTCATGCTCAACAAAATGTTCAGTCAGATACTTTTTTAGGGCATTTTATTCATTTTGTAGGAAGAGGTACACCAGTTTTTCTAATAACGATGGGTGTGTCTTTTATGATCTCTAGAAATCAGAGTATTCAAAGTGCAGTGAAACGTGGAATATTAATTCTTGGAGTAGCTTATTTAATGAATTTTCTAAAGTTTCTTGTTCCCATTTTGATTGGACTTATGCCAGATAGTTTTATAGCTGCATATGGATGGGAAAATCCCTTGGATATTGAAAAATATATGTATCTCTTACTAACAGGCGATATCTTACAATTAGCAGGAATATCCTTATTGATATTGGCATTTGTAAGAGCTTATCTTAAAAATAAATTTTTGATTTTAGGATTGGCCATTATAATCGCCTTTTTGTCTGTAGAATTAAGAGAGTTTCAATCAGGAATAGTAGGATTAAGCTATATTACTCAATTGTTGTGGAGTGATGGATACTGGGTGTATTTCTCTGTATTTCCTTGGATTTCATTTATACTATTAGGAATGTTTTTTGGACAATGGTATATAGAAATGGACTATGATCAAAATAAGTTATTTAAGAGAATGTTTATAGGCGGTATCATCTGCATACTCGTTGGAGCGCCTTTAGTGTTTATAAGTGAAGAGTATCATTTCAATGATTTTTTCCATTTAGGACCAGGAGGTGTTATTTACCTTGCAGGATGGAACTTTGCGGTATTGTCTTTATTTCATTGGTTGCTTGCAAAAACTAAAAACAATTGGGTATATAGAACCTTTTATTATTGTAGTAAGCATGTTACCTCATTATATGTGATTCAATGGGTTTTAATTTGTTGGGGGATGATATTTTTTGGTTTTCAAAGTATGAATGAATTGGATACAATTCTATTAATGCCATTGTTTATAGGGCTAACATTTATGATACATTTCATTTTTATCAAATTGAAAAAAAGTCTTACATCTAATAGGTATTTTTTTAAACAAAAATTATCCGTAGAAAGTTAGTAATTTAGGAAAAGTGTAAGGATAGAATAATAGTTAAGATAAATTATTTTCAGAAGATAATTTTGTTCTATATTTTTTAGGGGTCATGCCTTCTATTTTTTTGAAAGCAGCGGTAAAATGAGTAGAGTTTTTATACCCTACTAATTCTGAAATCTCGTAGATCGGTTTTTTGCTATGAAGTAGTAATTGTCGAGCCCTATTCATTCTTAATTCCGTAGCATATTCAAAGATTGTTTTGCCAAACAGTTCTTTAAATTCTTTTTTAAGGATGAAATCATTAATACCCACTCGTCTAGATAAGTCATGAATAGAGTGTTGCTTAGACAGATCGGAGCTGATCAAATGCTGAATATTATAAAGCTTTTTAACAATATGATCAGTAGCAGTGATGTGATTAGTTTTAGGTTTCTTAGAAGTATCTTCCAGTTTTAAGGCAACAAGTTCGAGTACTTTGGATTCAAGGAATAATCGCTTTAATAATCCGTTTCGTTTGTCTATTAAAATTTCGGTAAGAATGTTCTGGGTTTTGGAGCATAATGGTTTTAAAAAATTCTCTTTTAGCTTTAATAAAGAGTGTGTTTCCAGAATATTGTATTCTTCATCTAATCGATGTCTTTTGATAAACTCTTTACTCATTCTTACTTTAACTTCTTTCAATCGTTTCCTTTTGTGATAGGAAATACTTCCTTTTATATGTTCTAAATACAATAGATAACATTCTTGACTTTCATAAATTAGATCTTTTGATATACCGTCGATTCTGATGATTTGTTCTCCTTCAATCAAAAAAGACATTTCTAAAAAATCGCTTGAAGTAGCACCTTCGATGTGCAAGTCTTTTTCAAATAAAACATCAAAAATTGTGATAGATAATCCTTCAAACTTATGTTTTAGAAAATACCCAACACCATAGTCCTTTAAAAACTGAAATTTTTTAGAGCTAATTCCGCAGCGATCATAGGTGTTTATAAGCTCGGAAACAGTATATAAAGTAATCATTTTAGGGGCATTGTCCATCTCTTTATAAGTCAAATTATTTTTACGTCTTTTTTTATCCATAATGCGTCATTTTTCTCTTCCCTTAGATCCTAATTTTGCATTCTAAATTTATTTAGACTAATTATAAATAGTTATTATTTGGGTCGCTAAAATAGATAAAAAATCGTTACAGTCAGTGGTTATTTTAAAAAGAAAAATTAATGTCTTTTTAATGCTTTTGGTTACACTTTGTTGTCAAAGTCAAGCATTACTTAAGGGAGTGGTCATAGATGAAAAATCCCAACCAATACCCGAAGCTTCTATACGTGTTTTGGAGTTAAATAATATTGGTACTACCACTAATTTTGATGGGAAATTTAATCTGTCGATTCCAGAGGGTAATTATACTTTACAGACTAGTTTTATTGGTTTTGAAACAAACTTATTAGAGGTAAGAGTTGATGCTAATGAAGAAAGATTTATTCGTATTGTTCTAAAGGAAAACATAGAAGAGCTTAACGATGTCATTGTTAAGTCTAAAACTGCGGGTCAGAAAGTAAAAGAAAAGGCTTTTGAAGTAGAAGTGATTGAAATTAAGGAGCTTAAAAACACTAGTGCGGATATCAATTCGATTTTAACTACGATCCCTGGTGTTAATGTGCGACAACGTGGTGGTTTAGGTTCAGCTTTTGACTTTTCATTAAATGGTTTGTCCGGAAAACAGGTAAAATTCTTTATAGATGGAATTCCCATTGAAAATTTTGGAAGTTCTTTATCATTAAATAATTTTTCTGCCACTCTGATAGAAAGAGCAGAAATTTATAAAGGTGTTGTTCCTATTCATTTAGGAGCTGATGCCTTAGGTGGTGCGGTAAATATTATAACCAATAAAAGAAAAAAGGATTTTCTTGATGTATCGTATGATGTTGGTTCTTTCAACACGCATCGAGCAACAATTAATGCGCAACATTACAGTAAAAAAGGATGGATGTTTCAGCTATCATCTTTTTATAACCATTCTGATAATAATTACACAATTGATGATATCGAGGTACGTGATGAGCTAGGCAATGATACAGGAATTAGACGTGATGATGTAGAAAGATTTCATGATGCTTATAATTCGCAAATGATTATGGTTAAGACCGGAATATTGGAAAAATCCTTTGCAGATCGATTGATCTTGGGATTTACTGCTTCAGCTAATGAAAACGAAATACAACATCCTATAGATCCACAAAACCCATTTGGAGAGGTGTTCTCAGAAAATGATATTGTTTCTGGATCTATTGAGTATGAAAAGAACAATCTTTTTAAAGATAGGTTGAGGTTGAAAATCTACGGATCCATTACCCGAAACAGAGAGAAAGTGGTAGATACTTCATCAAGAAAGTACGATTGGTTTGGAAATTTTATTGAACGCGGTGATCAAACCTTAGGAGAATTTGAAGCAAGTAAAACCTTATTCGAGTTTAAAGATAATCTTCATTTGATAAATGCTTTAGCCAGTTATAACTTAAGTGATAATCATTCAGTAAGTCTTAATTACACCAAGAATTATATTAGACGTAGAGGAGAGGACGAAGCACGAACAGGAAGAATAGCATTTCAAGATCCTCACATTGTAAATAAAAATATTGTAGGGCTTTCTTATGATTTCAATTTATTAAAAAATAAATGGAAAACAGCCATTTTTTCTAAAGGATATCTCCTGAATTCAGAAGGAATTGTAGAGGATCTTTTTGCCAGTACTGAGGAAGAACGCTTTGCCAAATTTGAAAATACGTTTGAAGAGTTAGGATACGGTTTAGCAACGACTTTTAAGATGGTACCTGACTTTCAGATCAAAGGTTCTTTTGAACGAACATTTAGAATTCCTGAAGGATATGAGGTTTTTGGAGATGGATTTTTATTAAAGTCTAACCCTACATTATTACCAGAAGAAAGTTACAATGTCAATCTAGGCGCTCTTTTTAATACAGAAATAAATAAACTCAAGCTCCAGCTAGATAGTAATATCTTTTTTAGAGATGCTAAAAATTTTATTGCCATAAGATCTGAAGGTATATTCTCTAGATATTATAATACAGCGGATGCCAGAAGTACAGGAATTGAAGGAGAAATCAGAATGCTGTATAACAATTTTTTCTTTTTAGATCTCAATGCTACTTACCAAAACATTATTGATCAAAACGCAGGAGAAAATGCAGGTGTTGATTTTTTAAAAAATCAACGTATCGCCAACATCCCTTATTTATTCGGAAATGCTCGAATCGGAGGTAGATTCAAAAACGTATTTGCTACAAAAGATCAATTCAACATCTCTTGGAGTACATACTATGTTCACGAATACCCACTTACTTCTTTTGTAGAAGGGAATCCAGAGGATAGAGATATTATTCCGGAGCAACTGTCACATAATTTAGAGTTTGGATATTCTTTCAAAGATGGCAGGTATAACCTATCGGTACTGACAAGAAACATAACAGATGCTAAGATCTATGACAATTTCGAGATTCAGCAACCTGGAAGAGCCTTTTATGTAAAACTACGATACTATATATCAAACTAAAATAATTTTTAAACATCAAAATCATATACAATGAAAACAATAAAATGGATACAAAGTGCAATGCTAGTCGTAGCAATTGCTATGATTGCTACTTCTTGTAGTAGTGATGATAATGGAGGTACGATTACTGATCCAGATCCGGATCCAGTAGCTGTATCAAAATATGTAGTGGGATTTGAAGCATTTCCTGTAGGTGATGCGAGTCCTGTAGATTATATTTTGGAATTACCTTCTTTAGAGTCTTTAACTACTGGAGAAATTTCTGTAGAAGGACAAGGAATCCCTTTAAGAGGATGGAGATTTTTTCATGGAGCTGGTAATACTGTTTTTACAGCAGGATATTCTGATGATGATAAATGTATCGCATATCAGCTAGATGAAAATGGAGATTTGGTAGAAAAAGCAAATTTTGCTTTTCAGTCAACACTAGATAATTATGCTGCCATTGATGATAATACATTAATTGCTGTAGAACTTACCTATGGCGGACTTTCAGATAAACGTTTTCATATAGTGAATGCAGAGACAGGACTTTTAGAAGAAATAAAAGAGCATCCAATAGATATTGATATGGGTGATGGAACTGCAACAAATCCAGGATCAATTCCATGGGTCACAGGAATGGTACTTAGAGATGGAAAGTTATTTGTTTCGTACCATAAATGGTTAGCGGATGGATCATTTATAACTCCAGATGTAGATCGTGCTTATGTAGCGGTATATAGCTATCCAGCATTCGAATTAGAAAAGATAATCGAGGATGATAGAACAAGCCCAATCGGTGTTAATGGTCATAGTACAGGAATCGAGCAAACAGAAAATGGAGATATCTATTCTTTTTCAACTTCTGCATTGAGTGCTGGTTTTACAGCAGCTTCAAAACCTTCTGGTATTTTAAGAATTAAAAATGGAGAAACAGAATTCGATTCGGATTATTTCTTCAATGTAGAAGAAGCTGTTAATGGAGGAAAGATATTCTGGATGGACTATGTAGGTAACGGAAAAGCAATTGCGAGAATAATTCTAGATGATACCAATGGAGCCGGAGAATGGGGAGTATTTTTTAAGAAAGATGTTTTCAAAATGGTAGTTATTGATTTGGTAAATCAGACAATAACTGATGTAGCTGGAGTACCAACACATGGTCATCGTTATACTTCTCCAATGTTTGTAGAAGATGGAAAAGCGTATATCAGTAGCTCTACCGATACAGAGACGTATGTATATATCGTAGATCCAGAAACGGCTACCGCTACGCAAGGAGCAAAAGTTTTAGGTCTTGGACTTAAGGGAATATTTAAAATAAGTAACTAATTAACTCAACTGTGATTCGTACTGGGTACTAAGAAATGTATGTGCATTAATGTTAAGACAACTATCCGAATAATAGTGTTTTTAGGTTTCGATAGATTGTCTTTGCAGGTAACTATGTTTTGTTTGCAAACCTTTTTAAAAACCCCAATAACTAGTTATCGTTTTTTAGCTATCCAGTATGATTTCATTCCTCTATAAATGACTAGTAAAAAGAAAAATAACAGGAGAAAGAGAATATTACAAATCCATAAAATACTTGGACTAACAACAGGTCTGGTGCTTTTTGTTGTTTCTATTACTGGTTGTTTATGGGTTTTTAAAGAAGAAATAGAAAGCTTTTATGACGATTATAAATATGTAAACGTTCAGGATCAAGATTTTTTGGTAGCATCAGAGATAAAAAACATAGCTGAAAAAATTATACCAAATAGAACTATTCATGGAGTTGTATACGGCCAACCAGATGAAGCAATAGAGGTGGTGTTTTACGAATCAGAACCAGAAGTATTTTATCAGAGTGTGTATCTGAATCCTTATTCAGGAGCATTTATCAAAAGAGTAGATAATGATGCAGGTTTTTTTGGCTTTGTCCTAAAAGGTCACTTACGATTATGGTTACCAGATGCGATCGGCTCTAGAGTAGTATCCTATTCCGTTTTACTATTTCTAGTTATTATTATCAGCGGACTTATCCTTTGGTGGCCAAGAAACAAGAAAAATTGGCGACAAAGATTACGATTTGATTGGAATAAAAATACTAGATGGAAACGTAAGAATTTTGATCTACATACCGTTGTAGGCTTTTATGTATCCTCCTTAGGATTGATACTGGCATTTACTGGATGTGTCATGGCATTTAATTGGTTTTATTTCATTGCTTATAAGGCTTCGGGAGGTTCTAATGATCCAAGGTTTGTGATCCCAGAAAGTGAGCAAGTCATAGCATCAACCGTAGGATCTAATTATCCATATGATCAATTGATTCCAATACTAAAGGAAAAGTATCAGAATGCACATAGTTTCGAACTACATTATCCAGAAAATGATACTACTTCTGTTTTGGTAGAGGTAAGTAATTCTAAGGGATTGTATTACAATATGGATTATCTATTCTTTGATCAGTATACGCTTAAAGAAATGGAAACTCCAAGTATTTATGGGAAATATAAAAATGCAAGTTTTGCTGATAAGGTAATTCGTATGAATTATGACATTCATATTGGGGCAATTGGTGGACTAGCAGGTAAAATCATTGCGTTTTTGTCCAGTTTACTTTGTGCCTCTTTACCAGTAAGCGGAGTGTTGTTATGGTATGGTAGAAAATATAAAAAGAAAAAGAAGCATAATGCCTCTTTGGTCATTACATAAGATTCTTAGATACATAAATACAAGAATATTCTATTTTAGAAAATATCTATAAAGAATCTACATGCGGATATTGCTGATCATATTCGGTTTTTAAACGGATCATCTTTTTAAAAAATAACGCATTTTCCTTGTGAGTACGATTGTTTCTGAAATGGACAAATTTGCCCTGTGCGTGTATGCTAATACCGTTAGTTTTGTAAAGATAAAATTGATAATAAGGAATAACCCAAGTGTAATTTTGTAAACCTTTGGTAATAGCGATCAAAATTCCATACGGACGTAATTCGATATTACCGTAATTGAGATCAGAAACTGAATTAAGGATCTTTCTCAAGTTAGGGCTAACTTCTTCTATGATCATTCGTTTAGATCCAATGCCGCCCATTTTGATTGATTGTAATATAGAAAAGGGTTTTCCAACCAGATCATTAATGAGCTCCTTATTTTTTTTATTTTTATAGGTAGTTTCTAATAACATTTGTGATTATTCCTTATGCTGGTAATTAGTAATGGTTTATACTGTTGGAACACCTTTCAGGCGTTTTTCAATTTTCTTTTTCTTTACGGTTAACAGCTTCATAATATCCATCAATTTAGCATCCCTTGTTTTTTTATAAATTTCGTTGATTGCCAAAATCAATGTCTTTGCTTCTCTAGAGGCTTTTACTCTATCACTGGTAGTCATATTACTCATCTTTCTACCTTCAAATTCCAATGCTTTCTCTATTAATTCCATATTTTTCTTATAAAGATAAAAAACGTTTAACTTTTTATAAAAATTATTAAACAAGATTAACGTTTGTTTATTAACTAGTTTTGTTTTGTTTTAGAAAGACGGATGGATAATACTTAAAATACGCTGGATACTATCTTTAAATTTATCTAAATAAATAGGTAGTATTTCAGGAATACTTTAAATTAGAATCCTAACAATATTTTGCAAGAAAAGTAAAATGAAAGTTCCAAGTAATATAGGTTTGGTTTTGTCTGGAGGAGGTTTCAGAGGTTTAGCACACATAGGTGCGATTAAAGCAATTGAAGAGGCTGGTATATTTCCTAATTTTGTTTCTGGAACTAGTGCAGGAGCAATAGTAGGAGCATTGTATGCTGCAGGAAATTCAGTTCCTGGGATCAAAGACTTTTTTAACAAAACACCGGTTTTTAAACTCAATAGATTCACAAGAAGAAAACCTGGTTTTTTAGATTCAGAGAAATATTATGATGACCTTGTAAATCATTTTGTGGATAATACATTCGAAAGTCTAGAAAAGAAACTTTTTGTAACAGCTACAGATTTGGTAGAAGGGCGGGTAAGTGTATTTAGTACTGGAGAATTGATAAAGCCAATACTTGCATCGGCAGCTTTTCCAGGTGTTTTTTCTCCCGTTATGATAGATGGGCATCTGTATTCTGATGGAGGGATTTTGGATAATTTTCCGATAGCACCTATTATGGATATATGTGATATGATCATAGGTATTGATGTTTCTCCAATTCGAAAGCCTAAGATTACGGATTTTAAGCATGCTCATAATGTCATGCAAAGAGCTTATTACTTGCGTGCAATGCCTAATTCGGAAGCAAAGTTGACAAAATGCGATATTATTATACATCCAAAGAAAGTAAGTAATCATGGAGTATTCAATACAAGTAATTTAGATCAGGTTTTTGAAATCGGATATGAAGAAGCTAAAAAACAACTAGATCGTTATTTTGAGAATCAAAAATTATACTAATCATTGTGATTGAGGAATTACATAATAGTTATTCGCACCTTTTCGAAAAGGAGCTGTTAGAAGAAATTAATAAGGTAGCTATAGCCAAAGAAGTTCATGAGGGAGCAGAACTGATACGATCTGGGAGCTATATCAAATCAATGCCGTTAATCCTTCAAGGAGCCATTAAAATTTTGAGAGAAGATCAAGATGGTGATGAGTTACTTTTATATTTTTTAGAAAAAGGAGATACTTGCGCAATGACGTTATCTTGTTGCATTGGACATCATAAGAGCGAAATTAAAGCAATTGCAGAAATGGACTCTAAGTTGGTGATGATCCCAGTAGAAAAAATGGAAGAATGGACAACGAAGTATAAGTCCTGGAGGAATTTTGTGTTCGAAAGTTATCATAAGAGATTAATGGAAGCTATTGAAACGATTGATAGCATTGCATTTTTAAAAATGGATGAACGATTACTAAAGTATTTAAAAGATAAAACTAAAATTAGTAATGATCCTCTTATTAGTACTACGCATCAACAGATTGCTTATGATCTTCATTCTTCTCGTGTTGTTATTTCCAGACTATTAAAAAAAATGGAAAAAGAAGGTATTATCAAATTGAATCGAAATAGTATTGAAATTTTAGGGGCTTAAATCGTGTAACTTTTGTTACTAAATACTTATATAGAGAGCCTTATTTTAGCCAAATATGCTTCAAGAAGTTTTAATAAAGATTATGACAAGAATATTAAGTTTTCTATTACTATTGTATGTTTCCACGTCTTGCGGACAACAAAATGCGAACAATACAGGAGAAGATTCTAATTCCATACACTCTGAAAAAGTTGTGGTTATAGATATATCCGTAATACAAAAAGAAGTACTAGGAAAAAATGTACAGTTTATAGATATCCGAACTCCCAAAGAGTATCAAGAGGGTTTTATAGATGATGCTGTAAATATTAGTTTTTCGGATAAAGAAAATTTTACATCTAAATTTGAAAACTTAAATAAGAACGAGCCGGTTTATATCTATTGTTATTCTGGCTGGCGAAGTCACCGGGCGGCTAAATTATTGATTACTTTGGGTTTTGAAAAAGTTTATGATTTTAAAGGAGGGTATAAGGCTTGGACCGAAAACACAAAAAGATAATCTTAGCTTGATAGTGAAGGAATTCTTACCTTAGTAAAAAACCAACAGATTGATTTCAGAAGCGATAGATAGGTATTTTCCGAGACTGGCCACAATGCCAGAATTAAAAAACGAGCTTGTTGAAATCAGTCAGATTCATAGATTCGAAGCTGGTACTGTTATCTTAAAACAAGGATCATACATAAAAGTGATCCCATTACTTATTTCTGGTTTAGCTAAAGTGTTTAAGGAAGAACCAGAAGAAGGTAATGAAGTTTTATTGTACTATATTAAACCTGGAGAAAGCTGTGTGATGTCTGTTACGACATTAGTCAAAAACCAAACTAGCCAGGTAAAAGCAGTCATCGAAGAGGATTCCGAAGTAGTAATCATTCCGGCAGAACAAGCACTTACAATAGCAAAGAAGTATCCGAAATGGAATGAATTTATCTATGACCTGTTTAATTTAAAGTTTGAAGAACTATTACAAGTGATTGAAATACTCACTTTTTCCAAAAAAGATAAACGATTACTAGAATACTTAAAGAAAGAAGCGAAATTAAAAGACCGTAGAATATTACATACTACGCATCAACAAATTGCTTATGATTTAGGATCCTCAAGAGAAGTAATATCCAGATTACTCAAAAAATTAGAACAAGAAGGTTTTATTCATCTAAAACAAGGAGCAATAGAAATAGTCGATTACACTTAATTAAGAAGGATTTTTTTGTAAAACCAATGTGGTCATAGATCTAAGGTCGTGTACATTTGTAGACTTTAGTGGTTCTAAGAAAGACAATGAGTGTTTTTTCATTAGATTTGACAATATTTCTCTAGTTAGTAAAAAACGATAAGATTCATCGCCTAAAAGGTAGACTCCATCGTTTATGGGAGTTATTTTATCTTCTATTCCAATATCGGAAGTCATACGAATAAATAGTGTTCCAAAAGGTTTCAGTACTCTTATAAGCTCAGAGAACATAGCCTCGAATTGTGTTAGATCATGTGCAAAATGAAGAACTGCACTGCAAATAATATGATCGAAGTAATCATTTTTAAACTTTAGTTGTTCTAAAGCGCAAACATCCATTTTTTTACTCCATTTTGGATACACACTTCTTATATAATCAATCGATTCTATTTCTTTATCTACGGCGTATAAATTGTATTCATTATTATAAAACCAATGCAAGTTTCTTCCGCTTCCACATCCTGCATCTAATATCTTATCGGTTTTATGATATCGTTCTTTAAGTATTTGATCCAATAAGTAGATATCAATATTTCCTAAGGTGGTTTGTAATTTTTGGACAGCCATTATAAAATAGTTTGTGTTGTAACAATTGTCACAGCTTTTGTGTTTCTGCTTCTCTAAGTTTGTAATGTAAATATGAATAAAAAAATAGAAATATAATCATAACTAGAGAATACATGAAGTTACATAAGGGAGTAAAACTTTTGATAGTTTGTGTTTTATGTATAAGCATTATTACAATAGTTACACTTCTAATAGAATTTCTAAACGCTCATTAAAATATAATACTATGAAAAAGAATATGGGAAATACAGATAGGATCATAAGATTTATAGTTGCAATAGCAATTGCATTACTATATTATTTTGGAATACTTCAAGGTACATTAGCCTATGTTTTATTAGCATTTGGCGGAATACTTTTAGTGACTGGCTTTGTAAGTATTTGTCCGTTATATTCAATCGTTGGACTTAATACTTGTAAGGTGAAGAACTAAGCTTAACGTTCTGATTATTAATTTATGAAATCTGACTTTTCGCTGAGGAGTCAGATTTCTTTTTATGCAGAAGTATTAGTTTTTATATAGAATTTAGTGTAAGTTGAATGTATTAAAAATACTCAAAACCGTATTCATGAAACTGGATTATAAGGATTTTGTATATGTTATTATTCAAGGGATATTATTTGTATGCTATCTCTTAAATCCTAAAGTGATCAATTTCGATTGTGCATCTTTATTATATAAGTTAGGACTTTTATTACTCGGTATTGGGATGGGAATTATTGCATATGCCTTGTTTCAGCTTCGAGACAGTTTATCTCCTTTTCCTTCGCCCAGAACAGATGCAAAACTTATTCGAACAGGGCTTTATAAATTTATTAGACATCCAATTTATACAGGAATATTATGCGTGGTATTTGGCTACGCATTATATACGTGTTCTTCGTTTAAAGTAATAATATCCTTTAGTATCTACATGCTTTTTCATTTTAAAGCAAAGTATGAAGAAAAGAAGTTAACGGTCTTTTTTTCTGAATATGCCGATTATCAAAAGACTACGGGAAGATTTTTGCCAAAAACATCCACATTTTTAGCTAAAAAATAGTGTAATGTAACAATAGTTACTGACTTTCCTTTTTTAAATCCAGTAGTTTGTAGAGAAAATAAAATTGCATGAATTGGATACAACAACCTTGGCCATGGTATGTTGCAGGACCATTAATTGCACTAGTGATGATTTTATTGCTAATGCTTGATAAAAAAATGGGAATGTCATCTAACCTTAGAACACTCTGCGCTATTTGCGGAGCTGGAAAGACAACGAGTTTTTTTAGATTTAATTGGAAAGCGCAGCGATGGAATCTAGTTGTTGCTTTGGGAATGATATTGGGAGGTTTTATCGGAGGAAATTTACTTTCTGAAGATCCAACAGTCCATATAGCGTCTAATGCAATTACAGAAGACTTAAAAGAAATGGGTTTTAGTGATGTTGGTAATGCTTACGCACCAGATAAATTATATGCTGATAATGTATTCAACGATCCAATAATGTTACTAATTCTGGTAGTAGGTGGTTTATTGGTTGGTTTTGGAGCTAGATATGCTGGAGGATGTACCTCTGGTCATGCGATTTCGGGATTAAGCGATTTGCAGTTACCTTCTTTAATAGCCGTTATAGGATTTTTTATAGGAGGTTTGCTAATGGTTCATTTTATATTTCCATTAATATTTTAGAGATGAGAACAGTAATTTATTTAGGTGTCGGAATTTTATTCGGGATTGTTCTTTTTAAATCAGAAGCAGCCTCATGGTTTAGAATTTACGAAATGTTCCAGTTTGGATCTTTCCATATGTATGGAATTATTGGTTCTGCTGTTGTCATCGGAAGTGTTTTTATCCAATTCGCGAAAAAAGGAAAGATAACATCCTTCTCTGGAAATAAAATCAACATGGTTCCAAAAGAAAGAGGATTTTATAGATATCTATTAGGAGGAATAATTTTTGGCTTGGGTTGGGCTTTAGCTGGAGCTTGTCCAGGTCCTTTATTTGTTCTGGCTGGAGCTGGTTATTTGCCTATTGTCATTGTAATAATAGCATCAATATTAGGGACATTTTTGTACGGATTGTTAAAAGATAAATTACCACATTAATTTAGAGTAATTGATAAGAAGAAAATATTAAAGTCGTTGCTATGAAAGAGAAGGGCTGAATTTTAAATTAATTTTTAAGATTCAGCCCTTTAAATGATCATTCTGTTTGATACGTATATCGCTTATTTCCGGTAATAATATTTCCTTCATAATCGTAAAATTGTGTTATATAATTTACGAATCGATTGTATTGTGGAGTAGCACTATTTCGTGATCGATTCCTTATATTTTGTAATGTTCTCATGATGATTAGATTTTTTGATTGATAATTGATTTTGTAATTATCTATAACGCCTTTTGGCATTCCAGATGTTTCCTTTTGTACTTTTTAATTTGTTCGAAATTTGATTGTTGTCTAAAGTTCTCATGATGTTGATTTTTTTGATTGATGAATAATTGATTCGATTGTTTATCTGTAGCGTCTTTTAGCATTCCAGATATTTCCTTTTGTATTTTTTAATTTGTTCGAAATTTGATTGTTGTCTAAAGTTCTCATGATGTTGATTTTTTTGATTGATGAATAATTGATTTGATTGTCTATCTGTAGCGTCTTTTAGCATTCCAGATATTTCCTTTTGTACTTTTTAATTTGTTCGAAATTTCATTGCTGTCTAAAGTTCTCATGATGTTGATTTTTTTTGATTGATGAATAATTGGTTTGATTGATTATCTGTAGCGTCTTTTAGCATTCCAGATATTTCCTTTTGTACTTTTTAATTTGTTCGAAATTTGATTGTTGTCTAAAGTTCTCATGGTTTTGATTTTTTTTTTGATTGATGAATAATTGATTTGATTGTTTATCTGTATCGTCTTTTAGCATTCCAGATGTTTCCTTTTGTACTTTTTAATTTGTTTGTGATTTGATTGCTGTCTAAAGTTCTCATAATTGATATTGTTTTGAATTGTTATATACTTACTAGACAACAAAACTTTAATTTTGTTACAGTACTATGTATAAAAAGGTACTATTTTAACATTTTTTAACCAAAATACAGGTGCTTCAGACGTTTTTTAGAAATAAATTAGAGGTTTAAATGAAAAAAGAGCTACTTTTCCTCAATAAAAATAATTATATATGAAATAAGCCATAACAATAAGATGATACCTGCAGATATGATTAGATGGCGGTTCGATCTGACCATAAAAAACAATAAAATTATAAACAGATGAAAGATAATTTTAGTAATATAATAAATTCAACTACTCCGGTCCTGATTGACTTTTATGCAGATTGGTGTGGTCCATGTAAAATGTTAGCTCCTATATTAAAGGAAGTAAAGGAGGAATTAGGAGATTCTATTAAAATTGTAAAAATAGATGTGGACAAAAATCAAACTTTAGCAGCAAAATATCAGGTGAGAGGAGTTCCAACAATGTTACTCTTTAAAGATGGTAAGCAACTTTGGAGACAATCTGGAGTATTGCAAAAGCAAAATATTATTTCAATAGTCAAATCTTATACATAATACTAGTAGTGATATGATTAAGCATTATAATATTATTGTAACAGGTAAAGTACAAGGAGTTTGGTATCGCAAAAGCACTTTGGAAAAAGCGCAAGAATTAGGAATAAAAGGAATTGTAAAAAATTTACCTAATGGAGATGTGTATATTGAAGCCGAAGGAGATGAAGATCAGTTATCACAGTTGTTGGCATGGTGTGCGGATGGTCCGCAATTTGCAAAAGTTATCAATGTGGATAAGAAAGAAGCACCAGTACTTTCTTTTAAAGAGTTTCAAATACAATATTAAAACAGCTGTGCTAAGTTGTTTTTGGATTGTAACTTTTGTTACTGAAATCAAAGTTCTCCTTTTATACATTTACCATTCTAAAAACTAATTCTTCATATAGTGTAGGAAAGGAATCATTTACTCGACATATAGCAAGGTAAGCGGTTTTCTTTAGTAAATTTGTATTATGGATAAATATGTGAATGTATTTATTGATGCGTTTAAAAATAGTCTTCATTGGACTTGGAACTCTATTATTTTTGAAGTTCCTTGGTATACCAACTATTTCTGGGGATTAATAGCTATTTCATTATTAGTTTGGAGTTTGGAGTTATTATTTCCATGGAGGAAAGATCAAGCAGTTTTTAGAAAAGATTTTTGGTTAGATGGATTCTATATGTTTTTCAACTTTTTTGTGTTTTCTATTGTAATAAGTGGGGTTTATGAATTGTTGAGTTTATTTTTTAACAACTTAGGAATATCACATCAAAGTCTCACGATTTTGAATATATCAGACTTACCAAAATGGTTGCAGTTGCTCGTATTTTTTATTATTCTAGACTTTGTACAATGGTTTACACATGTATTATTACATAAGTTTTCTTTCTTTTGGCGATTTCATAAAATACATCATTCTGTAAAGGAAATGGGGTTTGCCGCACATCTTAGATACCATTGGATGGAAAACATATTATACAAACCTCTTAAAACTATTGGAGTCATGATTTTAGGAGGGTTTGAACCAGAACAGGCTTATATAGTACACTTTTTGGCAATTGGGATAGGGCATTTTAATCACGCGAATATTAAGATTACTTGGGGACCCCTTAAGTATATTTTAAATAATCCAGTGATGCATTTATATCATCATGCTTATGTGTTGCCTAAAAATTCTTTTGGAGTAAATTTTGGAATTAGTTTAAGTCTTTGGGATTATATCTTTAAGACAAATTATATTCCAGAAGATAGCGGAACTGTTAAGATAGGTTTTCCGGGAGACGAAAATGTGCCTAAAAGTTTTTTAGGACAGTTACTATATGGTTTTAAATACCCCAAAAAATAGGGTTTATCCTACTATAAGATGAAAGAAAAAGTACAGAAAAAAGCTTCTTCAAATACTGTTTATGGATTAGGTATTATTGGTGCTTTGATCTATTATATTAGTCATGCAACAAGTTTTTGGATGGGTTTATTAGGTGTGGTGAAAGCAATAGTATGGCCTGCTTTTCTTGTATATGAATTACTGAAATTTCTTGGTGCTTCATAAATGGAAGTAATGACTTGTGGTATTTTTAATTAATTATAAATTTGAAAAATTTTTGATATTTATTTCCGAGAAAGATGAGAATAGAACAAATGTATACCGGTTGCCTTGCACAAGGAGCATATTATATAGAAAGTAATGGAGAAGTGGCGATCATAGATCCACTAAGAGAAATAAAACCATATATAGACAAATCAAAGGCTGATAATGCCGAGATCAAATATATTTTCGAAACACATTTTCACGCCGATTTTGTGAGTGGACATATCACACTTTCTAAAGAGTCTAATGCTCCGATTGTATATGGACCCAATGCTCATACTTCTTTTGATGCAATCATTGCAGAAGATGGTCAGGAATTCAAAATAGGAGATGTAACTATTGTGGCCTTGCACACTCCAGGACATACCTTAGAGAGTACTACCTATTTATTAAGAGATTCAGAAGGAAAAGATCATGCTATTTTTAGTGGAGACACCTTGTTTTTAGGTGATGTAGGCAGACCTGATCTGGCGCAAAAAGCTGCGAATATGACCCAAGAACAGTTGGCAGAGATGTTATTTGATAGTTTACGTACTAAAATAATGCCGCTAGGAGATGATGTTATCGTGTATCCAGCGCATGGAGCAGGTTCAGCATGTGGAAAAAATATGAGTTCAGAAACTGTTGGAACCTTAGGAGTGCAGAAGCAAACCAATTATGCGCTGAGATCGGATATGACCAAGGAAGAGTTTGTAAAAGAAGTTACGGATGGTTTATTACCGCCTCCCTCTTATTTTCCACTTAATGTGAAAATGAATAAAGAAGGATATGATGACATACAGGTAGTATTAAATCGTGGAACCCAAAAGTTAGATCCAGATACTTTTGAGCAAATAGCAAATGAGACTGGAGCAGTGATTTTAGACGTAAGGCATCAGAGTGATTTTGTTAAAGGGCATATTCCAAGATCAATTTTTATAGGTATAGATGGAGGATTTGCACCATGGGTAGGAGCATTGATAGGCGATGTAAAACAACCCATACTATTAGTTACTCCAGAGGGTAGAGAAGAGGAAACGGTTACCAGATTATCCAGAGTTGGCTTTGATCATACATTAGGATGTTTAGAAGGCGGTTTTGAAACCTGGATACAAGCCGGAAAAGAAATCGATCAATTAGATTCTATTACTGCAGATACATTTAAAAATAAACTTACAGAAAGCACACCCGTTTTCGATGTACGAAAACAATCTGAGTTTTCTGGAGGACATATTCCAAAAGCTTCTAATACCCCTTTGAGTATGATTAATGATTACTTAGCGGATTTTCCAAAAGATGAAACCTTTTATGTGCATTGCGCAGGTGGTTATCGTTCGGTGATTGCAGCGTCTATTTTAAAAAGTAGAGGGATTCATAATCTGGTAGATGTGGCAGGTGGTTATAAATCCATCCAAGAAGTAGGAATTAATACCACCAAATAGTTAGATTTAAAGACCTTATTTGTAGGTTTTCTTTCATACTATTCGTTAAGGTTTAGCGTTTTAGTTACTGATTTAACAGAGTTTTTATTTCAAAACCTTTATTATTGTAACTTAATAAACCTACTTTTAGCTTTTTGAATCTTTATTTTTTATACATTATTTCCCTTCAGGAACAACCTGAACCTGGGATACCGAAATTTTTGGCTGTAATATTAGCCATGACTATTGTTGCTATATGTCTTTATTATATCTCAAGATATCTGGAAACCGTATATGCAAATAAATATAAGAAGCCCTTTTTTGTACATTTCTATATTACTCCTAAAAAGTTACCTAAGAACTTGGTGCCTTTTTTAGCAACAAACTCTTTATACAATAGATTAGACAAACAGAAAAAAAGATTTTTTGAACATCGTGTAGTTCGGTTTTTAGAAACGACAAAGTTTGTAGGAAGAGAAGGTTTGGTTGTAGATGATGAAAAACGTATGCAAATTACGTTATTGGTAATTCAGATGACTTTTGGGATGCGTAATTATCTATTGGAATATGTAGAGACCATCATATTATATCCGTCTTCGTATTATTCTATTCTAAACAAAACAGAGAACAAAGGAGAATTTAATCCAAGATCTAAAGCATTAGTGCTGTCTTGGGAACATTTTAACCTTGGGAATCTAGACCAGGATGATGGTATCAATTTAGGAATTCATGAAATAACGCATGCGATTCATTATTGTTCCTTAAAATGTAATAATATAAGTTCAGAAATATTTCATGATACTTTTTTAGAATTAGAAGATCATTTATCTTCAGTTACGTTAAGAAATAAAATTATTGATAGTAAGTTACTAAGAGAATATGCGTTTACAGATAAATTTGAGTTTATCGCTGTGTTGGTTGAGGTCTTTATGGAATCTCCTGATAAGTTAAGAGATCAATTTCCTGATATCTATTTATATGTAAGCAGGATGCTCAATTTCCGTTATTTTGAAACTCAGATTAATTAATTTATATGTTACTTTTTAAGTGACCTATCAGTTAAATCTAAAAAAAAGAAGAAATCAGGGTAACATTTTGCGCTATATTGACACTTATGTTTAACGATAAAAAGTATCTTAGTACGTATAACAAATTAAAAAAATAAAAAATGGAAGAATTTCAGCAAGTAGCTCCAGTAGTAAGTTCTCTTACTGACGAAAAGAGAGTAGCTTTTTATAAAAAGACATATACCCATCTGGCAATGGCTGTGTTATTATTTGTAATTGTAGAATGGGTGTTTTTTCAGATAGAGCCATTAGTAAATTTTGCTTTCTCTATGACGCAGGGATGGAGATGGTTATTAATGTTAGGAGGATTTATGCTGGCAACTAATTACGCGGAAAGAATGGCGCATAAAACTCATGATATTAATAAGCAATACTTAGGTCTTGTATTATACGTGGTTGCAGAAGCGTTTATTTTTATTCCTTTAATTGGGATAGCTATGATGATTGCTGAGAGTGGTGGTGCTAATATATTAAATCAAGCAGCAATTCTTACGTTAGCATTGTTTACCGGTTTGTCTGGTGTCGTACTCTTGACAAAAAAAGATTTCTCTTTTCTTAGATCTATGTTAACAATAGGGTTTTTTATTGCCCTTGGTTTAATTGTAGCGGGAATGTTATTTGGTTTTAATCTTGGTTTATGGTTTAGCGTTGGGATGGTAGTTTTAGCTTCGGGATCAATTTTATACCAAACCTCTAATATGGTTCATAAATACTCGGAAGATCAATATGTAGGTGCTTCATTAGGTTTGTTTGCATCATTAATGTTATTATTCTGGTATATTCTAAGTATCTTATCTAATGACTAACAGCAAAGATTAGATAAAATAAAACATTAAAAAGCGGGAGTTTTAATATAAACTCCCGCTTTTTCTTATAGCGAAATTTTGTTCTTTTCTAGTTGAAACCTTTAAGAGTCCTGTTTAGTAGTAACAATGTGGTTTAAGATAGTTTTTGCATGTATTCTAGAGTTTTCAATAAACCAAACATGCGTATCCATTCCACCGCAAATTACACCAGCTAAATAAAGACCAGTGATGTTAGACTCCATAGTGTTTTCATCATACTTCGGATACTTCTTTTCATCATCCGAAAGTTCAATTCCGATGTTTTCTAAAAACTCAAAATTTGGCATGTATCCTGTTAAAGCCAATACGTAATCATTTTCTATAGAAACTTCACCTTCGGGTGTTGTAATGATCAGTTTATCCGAACGTATTTCTTTTACATTCGCGTTGTAAAAGGCATGAATACTTCCTTCTTTGATTCGGTTTTCGATATCAGGTCGTACCCAATATTTCACACGTTTTCCAATTTCTGGAGATCGAACTATCATGGTAACATCTGCTCCTTTGCGATAACACTCTAAAGCAGCATCCACTGCAGAATTACTAGCACCAATAACCGCTAATTTTTGCTTTGCAAAAAAATGAGGATCCTTATAATAATGGGATACTTTGGGAAGTTCTTCACCAGGAACATTGATCTTATTCGGAATATCATAAAATCCTGTAGCTACTATTATGTAATTGGATGTATACGTATCTTTTTCCGTTTGGATATGGAAAAGGCTTCCTTCTTTTTTAGCAGCATGTACTTTTTCGAATAAGTTTATATTAAGATTATTAGAAGTAACAATTCTTCTATAATATTCTAGAGCTTCATTTCTCTTTGGCTTTGCTTCATTGCTTATAAAAGGAATATTATCAATTTCCAATTTTTCTGAAGAAGAGAAAAATTGCATATTAACAGGGTAGTTAAAAAGAGAATTAACAATTGGACCTTTTTCTATAATGAGGTAATCTACACCCTTTTTTTGAGCTTCTAGGCCACAAGCAATACCTATAGGACCACCACCGATTATAATAAGCTCAATGTGTTTCATTATCCAATAATCTCTTTTAATCCTTTTACAGTTTCAATAGGGTTTTCGCTCTTAAAAACATAGCTACCGGCAACCAATACATCTGCACCAGCATCAACAAGTTGCTTTGCGTTTTTGTTAGTAACTCCACCATCAATTTCGATCATGGTACTGGCGTTATTACGAACGATTATTTCTTTAAGCTGTTGTACCTTTTTATGAGTATTCTCTATAAAGGATTGTCCACCAAAACCTGGATTTACACTCATAATACAAACTAAATCAATATCATTGATCGTATCTTCTAATAAGCTTACATTGGTATGTGGATTGATCGCTACTCCTGCTTTCATACCTTCTGCCTTTATTGCCTGCAATGTTCTATGAAGGTGTGTGCAAGCTTCGTAATGAACGGTTAAAATATTACTACCTAAATCCGCAAATGTTTTTATATATCTGTCTGGATCTACGATCATTAAATGAACATCAATAGTTTTTGTTGCATGCTTAACGATATCTCTTAGTACTGGCATACCAAAGGAAATATTAGGTACAAAAACTCCATCCATGATGTCGATATGAAACCAATCAGCATCACTGTTGTTTATCATTTCAACATCTCTTTGTAGGTTAGCAAAATCCGCAGCTAATACAGAAGGGGCAATTAATTTAGAAGCCATATTTAGTAAAATTTGCTGCAAAAATACTATTTAAGTTTAAAACTAAGAGAGCTTCATAAATTTATTCGCGATGTAGGATATGTTTTTAAAGTTTTTTGGATTATAACTCTTTTCAGATTCTAGAAAACGTTCTAGCTCTAAATAATCTTTCTCCTTATTTACGACAGTATAGGAATTTTCAAAAGTTTTAAAACATCGAATTTCTGTAGACCTATCAAATATTTTAATAATATCAAAATGCCTAATATCACGGACTATCTTTTGATATAAATTTTTAATAGTTGTTACTTCTCCTTCGATAATTTGAAAGAAATTTTGTTCAGAATACATCAAAATTCCTGTAATTCCTAAGTCATTATTTTTCAGTTTTGTAGTATTTAATAATTCGTTTATTTCTTGATCAGAAAGCTCGGAGCAAGTGCTAACATACGATATGGTATGGTAAATAGGTTTTTTCATATAACTTAAAGTTATAATTTTGAAAGGGAATTTTTCTGCAAAAAAATGGATTTAACAGTTGTTTTTAACAGTCGTTTAGTAAGATGTGAATTTTTGATCTACTAAATAATTATCTAGGAAAGTTTCATGAACTTTTTAGTAAGATAGGAGACACTTTTGTAATTATCTGGATTATAAGACTTTTCTCCTTCTAAGAAATTTTGAAGCTCATTATGACTATAAGATTCTCCAAAAACTTTAAAGTCCGAGTGGTATTTTGAAAAGCAAGGGTTGACAATCTGTCGATCAAAAATTTTAATAACATTGTAATGGCGCTCGTCCTGTTCTATCTTAGAAAACAACTCATGTATATAAGTTTTCTCACCTTCTAGTATTTGCATGAAATTACCATCCGAATATAAAAGTATACCAGTAATGCCCAGATCATTGTTTTTTTGTTTAACGAGCTGGAAAAGGTCTTCCATTTCTAAGGTAGTCAATGATGGATCTGCAGTACTTACATAACTAATGGTTTGCCACATAATTTCCTTTATATACTTTTAAAGGTACAGTTTTTTTAGAAAATTTGGGAAGTAATAAGATTTAATAATCATAATAATACTGTTAATTGTGGTTCAACAGTAATGTGTAAAACTACAGATATTGTTCAAGAAAAAACCTCCGGTAATCAGCCGGAGGTCATTCATCAATCAAAAAACGAACAGTTATGTTATAAACTGTTTGTAACCGCAATTTAGGAAATTAAAAGTTATCCTAAATAAGTTTTTAATATTTTACTACGAGATGTATGTTTTAATCTACGAATAGCTTTCTCTTTAATTTGTCTTACACGCTCACGAGTTAAGTCAAAAGTTTCGCCAATTTCCTCTAAAGTCATAGGGTGTTGATCTCCTAGACCAAAGTATAAACGGATTACATCAGCTTCTCTTGGTGTTAGTGTTTCTAAAGCACGCTCAATTTCGGTGCGAAGTGATTCATGCAATAGAGATCTATCAGGATTTGGAGATTCTCCAGAATTTAGTACATCATATAAGTTAGAATCTTCACCTTCTACTAAAGGAGCGTCCATACTTACATGACGACCAGAATTTTTCATGGATTCCTTTACGTCATTGATCGTCATGTCTAATTCTTTAGCGATCTCTTCTGCACTAGGTGGTCTTTCGTGAGATTGCTCTAAGAAAGCATATGTCTTATTTATCTTATTGATCGAACCGATTTTATTTAATGGTAATCGAACAATACGTGATTGTTCTGCTAATGCTTGTAATATAGATTGACGAATCCACCATACAGCATAGGAAATAAATTTAAATCCTCTAGTTTCATCAAAACGTTTAGCAGCTTTGATCAAACCTAAGTTTCCTTCATTAATCAAATCAGGTAATGTCAATCCTTGGTTTTGATATTGTTTTGCAACAGATACCACAAATCGAAGATTGGCTTTTGTTAATTTTTCAAGGGCTCTCTCATCTCCAGCTTTAATGCGCTGAGCTAATTCCACCTCTTCATCTGCAGTAATAAGATCTACCTTACCTATTTCCTGCAAATACTTATCCAGCGATGCAGTTTCACGATTCGTTACCTGCTTCGTAATTTTAAGTTGTCTCATCTATGTTATCCTTGAAATTTAATATTGTGAATATTTAGGGCTTCTCTTTTCTTAATTATACGTAAGGTGTTACGAAAATGTTACAAAAAAGTAAAATTATTTTTTTATATGCACTATTACTGCCTTAAGTATTGGTAGTATATGAGTCGTAATAGGAGCTAAAAGTTTACGAGCTTATTCGAATTCTAGTACATTTTTGGCAATAATTAATGAACGTAAGGCTTCAATTTTTTTCTGCATTTTATTAAAAAATAAATTTCTTTCTTTTTCTCCCGCAGTACTTAATAATTTAGAACCTTCCATTTGTATATTTAGAAATTCTTCGGCTTGATCACAAGTGATCACATCGTTGGTCCTATAATAAGAAAGAATGGTAAAAGGGACATAGAGCGATCTTTCAGTAGGTGTTTTTACCAATACGCGGTTGTTCATGAGTAACAATTCATTATAGTAGAACTTAAAATTATCTTTTTGCTCAATTATTTTTCTAGAAATTTGATGTAGTAACTGTTGCAGGTCATCACAGATTTGTAAAGCATCTTTAGAAGTAAGAGAATCGGATTCGAAATAAAAGTGTATCTGTTTTAATGTACTATTAATGGTAGTGATGTCCCAAATTTCTATAGAGTTAAGATCATTGTACATTTTTCCTAATCTTTTAGCAGCCTCAATTAAGGATAGAGAAGGATTAAATCCAGTGAATTTTACATCACCAAGTTCAGAATCCATAATTTTTAACCATACATACATCTTAAATTTAGAAAGTAGATTATCATCAGAAGTATAGAATATTGGTAAATCTTTGGCTGAATAAATCATCTCTACATTAGGGTTGTTAATGAGCGGAGATAAAGATTTATAAGAGTTTTCATAGTATGCCAGTAAGCTTTTCATATCCTGAACTGGAGCTGTTTTTTTTACTGCCACAATATGCTCATCTTCACTAGAAAACAACTGATCAATGGATAAACTGAAGTATTTGGCCAGTGTTACTCCTTCTTCAAGAGATAACTTACTTTTTTTACTAATTCTTCTATGAGCAGCATCATAGCTTATATCTAAAGCTGTTGCTACTTCATCGATGAGCGAAGTTTTAGAGCAGATTTGTTTTTTAATAAGCTCTAAAAAATTTTCTTGTATCATTCCTTATTTTTTTACGATTGATGATAGTGCGATGGAAAAATAAGATAGAAAAATAATTCAATTTTGTGATTTTCGCAAAAAATATAAAGTGTCTTTGTGATTTTTAATTTTTTCACAAATACAAAATTAGGAGATATTAATTTGCGAAAATCACAAAAAAATAAAATCCTTTTCGCACTTATCACTTTTTGTCTTGTACTTATCACAATAGTTTTGACTTGTGAAATTTTAAAAACAAGAAAAATGAGAATTAGTATTTTAACCTTAATGGTATTGGTAATAAGCAGAATTACTTTCGGACAAGACAATGAGGTAGTAGCACCAATTGGTTTTTTTAATAGTACAAATACGGATGTTTATGGTTTGTCGATTGGTTTGGCGCAAAAGAAAGTAGAACCAGACACGAAGACAACAAAATCAAATGGGTTGAGAATTGAACCTTTCGGTAAAGGTTTTTCGATATTTTTTACTCCCAAAATCGGACTACCTGATAAAGAAAGTGAATTTGAAAATTATTTCAATCGGAAACCTACAGAGATCGTAAATGGAATAAATGTTTCTGGTGGAACTTTATCATTTATGGATATTAATGGGATTTCTGTTTCTGGAGGAGTTCAAGCTTTAAGAAGAATGAATGGGATATCTATAACAGGATTCGGTAATTATTCTTACAAAGTAAATGGAATTCAATTAGCTGTTTATGGCAGCTCTACTTATGTTTTACGAGGTGTTCTCTTTGGAATGCTTGGTAGTTATGTTGTGGATGGAAAAGGGATTCAAATATCAGGATTTAATGACTTTAAGACATTTAAGGGATTGCAAATAGGTGCTTGGAACGATATTGAATCCAAAAGTGAGAGTTTTGAAGGGGTTCAAATAGGAATTCTTAATAATACAAAAACACTAAAAGGTATTCAAATAGGGCTTTGGAATAAAAATGAAAGACGCTCTTTGCCTTTTATCAATTGGCAATTTTCTAAAAAGAAAAATAAATCAAAAACATCTTAGTAATGATGAATATCACTAGCAACTTAAGCATCGAAGGGGACTATGGTTTCGAAGCTTTTTACGTACTTACTGGAAACTTGGTTGGTCTTATTCCGGTAAAAGAAAAATTGTACACTCGCATTAAAGTGTTGGATAAAGAGACATTAAAAATTTGTTTAATGAAATCTGAAACACTAAAAGTGTCAAAATATATTAAAGGATCACTAAAAGATGGGATTTTTAGTGTTTCCTCTTCTAATAAGATTACTTCTGTATTATCATTTATTAAACATTGGCGGACACAGAAAATAAATGCGAATTCTAAAAAAGAACAACTATTGGTGTTCTTATCTAAAACAGGAAATGTTCAACTAGGGGTTTTTAAGGATATTACTTCTAGAAAAAAGAAGTAGTATGTTGAATGATCTAAAAAGGAGCACTTAGTTTATATCTTATAAACTCTTCGTATTAATTCAGGTTAATTCACCATATGTGGAATATTAGAAGGTATGCCTTCTCATATATCCAAAGGACTGTTATATGTCTAATTTTAAAGAAATAATTATGCAAAAAATAAAATTTTCTAAAGATGAAGGTTCTGAATTTTATAAAGAACTTACCGAGAAGATTCGAGAATATTTTGAGTCTAATAGGTTGGAGAAATTCGGAAATAATAAGATGATTTTTAAAATCATTCTATATTTTATGATGGTAGTCTTGTTGTATGTTCTGATGATAACGTCATCAAATATAATCGGTTTTTACTTGTTGTATTTAGGTCTGGGAATATCAGTTTTGTTAACAGCATTTAATGTATCTCATGATGCAGCGCATGGAGTGGCAGTAAAAAGTAAATTCTGGAATAAAATTTTGTTTCAGTTAAGCTTTAATTTACAAGGCAATAATGCATATGTATGGGGCAAAAATCATAATGAATCCCATCATTTGTATACTAATATTGAAGGAAGTGATATCGATGTGTTAAATAATCCTCTTGTTAGGATGACAACAAGTCAAAAGGTACGTTGGTATCATAGATTTCAATATTTATATGTGCCATTTTTATATTTGTTTTATTCTCTTAATTGGTTTTTGTTTAGAGAGTTTTTAATGATATTTAATCGCTCGAGTAGGACAATTAAGGTTGCAATTCCGGCATGGGAAATCGTAAAGCTTTTGTTCTTTAAAGTACTTTATGTGGGTTACATGATTGTTATTCCTGACTTGTTATTGCCATTTGGTTGGGAGCATATTGTAGTAGCTTTTATGCTCAATCACTTTCTAATTTCTATCATATTTACTGCGGTTTTAGGAGTATCTCATTTATCGGATTTTGTAGCACATCCCGAAGCTGATAAAGAAGGTAATTTGTCGATGAGTTGGCCAAAGTTGCAGATGTGTACTTCGGTTGATTATAATGTGGATAGCAAATTTTTAAACTGGGTTTTAGGAGGATTTAATGCACATGCTTTACATCATTTATTACCAAATATATGTCATGTACATTATATAAAATTGGCTCCGATATTTAGAGAATTAGCAAATAAACATAGTATTACGTACATGGAGATGCCATATCGTGATGCCCTAAAATCACATTTTAGGTTTCTAAAGAAAATGGGAACACAAGAATCACCAAAACCTTTGCAATATGAAATCTAAGCATTTATATATTAAAGATCATGTAGAGCTTTTTGGTGCTATTCAGGAAGAGATCTACAAAAAAATTAATTTCTGTAATCGAAGATTTCAGAAAAAGATGTTCTTAAAGGGATTCATTTATTTTTCCTTTACACTAATTTCATATAGTTTTATTTATCAAATATCACAACCGCAATTGTTGGTATTGGCTTATGTTGTTTTTGGGTTAGTTTCTATGTTATTCGCATTTAACTTTGCGCACGATTTTTCGCATAACACAATTTTTAAGAAAAAGGAGTTAAATCATAAATGTTTCATTGCTCTTTATACGATGGTAGGAGCTCATGCAGAAGCATGGAAAGATAGGCATGTAACATCCCATCATCATGCTCCTAATGTTGAAGGTTATGATACAGATTTAGAAATTACGAATTTAATAAGAGTAGTTCCTGGTTCGAAGATGAAATGGTTTCACCGTTTCCAATATTTGTATGCTCCTTTTTTGTATACAACGTATTCATTGTTCTGGGTTTTTATCAAAGATTTTAAAGTGTTTTTTAGCGACTTTGGTAATCACAAGAAACATTCTTTAGCATACAAGTTTTCTTTTTGGTGTCAAAAAATAGTTTATCTAAGCTATTTGGTGTTATTGCCTATGATATTTATTGACCTAAAATGGTATTGGGTAATAGTAGCATTTATAAGTATGCATATGGTACAATCGCTATTTTTATTGTTTACCTTTTTTATGACACATCATATAAAAGGTCTGGCATATCCCGAAAAAGACACTTCTGGTAAGATAAAAACATCATGGTTCATGAATCAGGTGCAAAGTTCAAATGATTTTTATCCTTTTAGTAAGTTTGCAAATTTTATATTCGGAGGATTTAATAATCATATTGCTCATCATCTTTTCCCACATATTCATCATGTTTATTATCCAGAACTGAATAAAATTCTATATTCTGTATTAAGGAAACATCAAATCATTCCCAATCAAACTTCTTATTTTGGTGGAGTAGTAGCTCACTTATTACATCTAAAACAATTGGGGATAGAATAATAAATTTTTGTAATCAATAAAATAGGATTGAAGCACCTTCATTTTTTTTGAAGGTGTTTTTTTTGAAGATTCCTGAATTGTGATTATCACAAGAATAAAATTTCATACTCGTGATTTTAACAATTGTAGTTCTCAGATAGCAAGTATGTTTGGTTCACTAAACAATTTTAAAACAATTTGATATGATGAAAAAGTTTATGAAACAAGGAGTGTTTTTAGTGGCACTTCAATCCTTGATTAGTTGTTCCGTTACCAGTCCATTTAAAGCCTACACTACTGCTAGTCATGGTTCGGTAAACTCGTATATAGCAAAACCATTGTATAATGGTGAGAACACCTCTAAAATTTATGCTTCGGGAACCATTGATATAGCCAAACAGGAGCAATTTAGACAGCAGGAAGATGATCGAAAAACCGTGGCATCTTTAGATGTATATCAATCTTTTTCACGAAAGTGGTTAAATTTCTTTTATGGTGCTAATGCCGCTTACGGGACATTTACCTTTAAGGGAGAGGAATTAGATGAGAACTCGGGTCGAACCATTATAGCTTTAGATGAAAAGCTGGATTTTTATAATATAGGACTAAAGGCAGGAGTTAATTTTAAGGTGTCTACTTCTAAATTCGATTTTAGACCGATTGGGCTAAAAGTTATGTATACCTATGAGTTTGGACCCTATCAGGATAAATTAGATGAAATTGAAAATATAGCTTTTCAGGATTATAATGTATTTAATAAAAAATCCTTTTTTACAATTCTAGCTGAAAGTGAAGCGGTTTATAAGATTAATATCAATAATTCTGTGAGTTTAGGTGCCTTTTCGGGATTTAATACAATCAGAGATGCTGGAGCACCAATTATAGGAGGGATGGCAAGTTATAGATATAAAAGATTAACGTTTAGTTACTTGTTTCAGTCAACATATATTGATACAGAAGAGGTTCAAGGGGAAAGAAAAAGTATAGAAATAGGTGCTCATAAAATCGGAATCGCATTTGAACTTTTTTAATAAATAATAGATAACGTATAAGTTGAGGTGTTATCTATTTCCACAATTGTGATTATCGCAAGAACAAAATATAATACTCGTGATTTTGACAACTAAGACTGTGGAATTGCTATTATGTTTACATCACTAAACAATAAATTTTTAATATGATGAAAAAGTTGGTCAGTGTTACAATTCTATTCTTATGTGTTTCAAAATATAGTTATAGTCAGAATTTAGATAACGATCAAAAACAAAGAAGAGAGAAGAAACCAATTGCCTTTACCAATGGTTTTAGCTCTATTGCCAGTGATGAAAGTAATGAGCTGGATATTTACGGAGGTATTATGTTTGAACGAAAAAACGGATGGGGATATGGATTTGATTTTACAAGATCTGCCTACACCGCAGAAAGTACAAAAGGTATCCCTCCAATAGATGAGATAGAAAACTTTGAAGGAACAGAATTACCTGAAGGAATTGAAAAAAGATTTCCTTATAGTGGTGAGAGGGATAATAGGTTGTATGCGTTATCTCCTAATTTATTTAAGTCTTTTGCTCTTAACAAGAAAAGGTCTTTTAAGATATTTGCTATGCTAGGTCCTTCTATTATCTATAGCGAAGACTATGAGTATGCTGTTGAATATTCTCCAGGATCTACTTGTGGTTTTGGAGGTTTTTGTTTTCCCGGTTCATCGGGGCCATCTTTGGATTATAGGAGAGTACAAGAAAGTAAGAAAATCATTCTTGGGGGATTTTCTAAGATATCTTTGCGATATACATTTAATAGTGTAGTAGGTCTCGAACTTTCTACTTACGGTAATCTCAATGGGGTTAAAAGTGTATATGGTTTTCAGTTTGGTGTTGTCTTAGGAAGACTTTTCTAATAGAAAAAACAACCCCTCTTTAAGACCTATTAAAGAGGGGTTGTTTTTTGTTGTTATTGTATCACAAAACGACCGTAGGCTCCTTGTATTTTAGCAATATAAGTTCCACTACTTAAGTTATTAGTGTTAATCGTACCATTGGTACTATTAAACTCTTCTTTTAGGATTGTTCTACCTTTAAGATCAAAGACTTGTACTAAACCGATAGCTGTCTTAGAAATGATTTGGATCGGTTGGTTTTGTGAAGGAATAGGGTATAATAAAATACCCTTACTAGCTAGAGTGTTTTCATCTACTCCTAAGGTAGCATCACATTCTAGGTCACCATAGATATTCACTTCGACAATACTTGCAAAACCAGATCCTGTATTGGTACCATTGGAAGTAAACTTGATATATCTTCCTGTTACATTGTTAAGAGCAAATAACTGCTCTGTATTTTCAGCACCACTTTCGATGGCACTATCTTGTCCTGTTAATACATTGGTAAAAGGACCATTTTGATCATCGGCAACGGCAATATCGAAATTAATCGTTCTTTCATCAGCTTTTAAAACATGAATTCCTATTTGACTAAGGGTTCTTATACAAGATACATCGAATGTTATCGAAACTTCAGGTTCGGTATTTGCGTCTCCTGTCCAATATTCAGATGCGGTTACATTATCATCCCAAGCAAATTGAGGTCCAACATTAGGTTTTCCTTGTTCAGTTCCTATTGCAGTTGCGTCTACTATGGTGATTTCTTCTGAAAAAAGATTAGACTGTATAATGTTTACTGTAGTGGTTAAATCACTTCCTCCAGGAGTCTCATTAATGGTTAAGGTTGCGGTACGCTGTGCATTAGTATTATTCTCTGTATAGTCAACTGTAATTATTGCAGAGTTGCTTCCCGAAACATTATCAACTGTTATCCAAGCGGAGTTTTCGGTTATAGTCCAGTTAACATTAGCATTGATTTCAAACGAAATGTTTCCTCCACTTCGATTTGCGTTCAATGTTGTTGGAGTAGCTGTTAGTCTTGGAGTATCCATTCCAGTTCCACCAAAACCAATACTCACACCTACATCGGCAGTTGTGTATGGAATACGAGATCCACCTGAATTGAATTCTTCTGCACCTGCATCAAGGCTTCCAGAACGAGTACCTCCTAAGATGTCCGTAGTAACAAAAGGGTAGTTACCAACTGCTGCGTCGATAGCAGGACTGTTAGAACCTAATTCATAATAAAAAGGACCATTTTCTAAAAGTCCAGATGTTACTACTTGGTTACTATTAGTGCCCGTTGAAAGATCCCAGGAACCATTTTGTGTTATATTTCCTTGATATACGGATGTTCCTGTTGGTGCTGTTTGCTCGTCAACTGCACTTTCTGCAGTATTAATCATGATATTATTTGCAATAATTAAGTTTTCTGGTGCTAAGCTTAAGTTACCTCCAACATTAGTTCCGATTCTAAAACCATAATCACAGTTTACAAAAGTATTATTTACTATAGTAGCATCAATAACCTGATAATATCCATTAAGGGCTGTATTAGGTCTTCCATTACTAACATTAATAGCTCCAGCTGTACTAGTGTTGCTACCATCTGGTTTTTCAGAATTTACTCCTTCAATATAGTTGTTATATACTCTATGTCCTTCTCCAATTACACGAATACCACCCGAAAAAAGATTGTTTTGGGCAAAAAAGAAGTTGTTGTATACTTCGCAGTTATCACCATGGCGTAATGTTAACGTTCCTTGATAGTCTCTAAAAGTATTATTGTAATATTTGTTTTCACCACTTTTGTTTGAAATAATTTCTACTTCTCCAGACCAGTTGTAAAATAGATTGTCATAAACTTCAGTATTAGAAGGATGTAATGAGGTGCTACTGTTTCCTATTCTAATAGCATCTTGATCATTATCCTGATTAACCTCTCTAATTGGTGTACGATCTGCAAAATAGTTATGATGAATTTTTGTAAAATCAGGCTCTGCAAATTCAGTAGAAGTAGCATTTCTATTGTCGTTGATAATACTACCAATACCATGTTTTCCAATAAATGAACTGAAGCTAATTTCGTTATATTGTCCGTACACCACAATCCATTTGAAAGTTAAGGTTTCTTGTGATGTAGTTCCATTATAACTATCTACTTTTATATTTGTTACTGTACAATGATCACATTCATTGTTACTACTATCTCTAAACTCAATTATAGGTTCTATTGTACTTCCGCTAGTGCTTAAGTTTGATGGATTTTGAAAAACTACTCCTTCAAAAACAACATAGGAACCACCCATACTTACTCTAGAATTACCTTCGAAAAAAACTGAACCTGGAGTTTGTGCTTTGATAGTAACTGGATTTGTTTCCGTGCCATTTTTATTGATGTTTATGACCACATTTGTCCAAGTTCCATTAGCTAGTGTAATGGTAGATCCTGCGGATGCATTAGTGATAGCGCTTTGTAATTCAGAATTGTTAGAAACTGTTTGTGCAAATATTGGGGTATTTGCAAAAGTCAGCAATACACAAATGACGATTGTGCTTGTTAAGATTTTAATGTTCATGATTTAGGGTCTTCAATTAAATTGGTCAACCAATTTGGTCAACCAGACAAATATACTATTCATTTTTGTAAAACCAAAAAACGCTTTCAAAAATAATGAAAGCGTTTATTATTAGGTGTTTAGAGAAATGTTATAGTCTACTTCTCTTTTTTGTCATTGTTTCTTGGTTTTCTATCACCTCTTGGTTTATCACCATCTTTTCTTGGTGGTCTAGGTAATAAAGCTTTTCTGGAAACTTTTTCCTTTCGAGTTCTAGAATCAATACCAAAGTATTTTACATCCATTACATCACCCATATTTACCACGTCACTTACATTTTCAGTACGTTCCCAAGCTAATTCAGAAACGTGAAGTAGTACTTCATTTCCTGGAGCTTCCATATATTCTACAACAGCTCCGAAGTCAAGCATTTTTACAACTTTCACTTCATAGACACTTCCTACTTCTGGTTTGAAAGTAATAGCATTTATTTTTGCTAGAACTTTATCAATTCCTTCTTGATCTGTACCAAGGATTTCTACAATACCTTCTTCGGTAACAGGATCTTCATTAATTACAATAGTTGTATTTGTTTCCTTCTGAAGTTCTTGAATAACCTTACCTCCAGGTCCGATAAGAGCACCAATATATTCTCCAGGAATGGTTCTGGTAACCATTTTTGGAGCGTGTCCTTTTACATCTGCATTTGGAGTAGAAATTGTATCGGTTAATTTTTCGAGAATGTGTAAACGTCCATCACGAGCTTGTTTTAATGCATTTACTAAAATCTCATAGCTTAATCCTTTAATCTTAATATCCATCTGGCAAGCAGTGATACCATCTGCAGTACCAGTAACTTTAAAGTCCATGTCTCCTAAGTGATCTTCATCACCTAGAATATCCGATAATACTGCATAATTACCTGTGTCTGGATCGGAAATTAATCCCATCGCAATACCTGAAACTGGCTTTTTTAGTTGAACTCCAGCATCCATTAATGCCATAGTTCCAGAACATACTGTTGCCATAGAAGAAGATCCGTTAGATTCTAGAATTTCAGAAACTACACGAACTGTATATGGACAGTCATCAGGAATCATTCCTTTAAGAGCACGTTGCGCTAAATTACCATGTCCGACCTCTCT
Source organism: uncultured Aquimarina sp. (assembly GCF_947492965.1). Classification (GTDB taxonomy): domain Bacteria; phylum Bacteroidota; class Bacteroidia; order Flavobacteriales; family Flavobacteriaceae; genus Aquimarina. The sequence goes on from NZ_CANLOZ010000001.1 coordinate 954,461, forward strand.
TCTTGAAGTTCCACGAATTGGTCTTGCTTCTCCTGTAGAGAAAGGAGGGAAGTTGTAATGTAGATAAAATGTTTCTTCTCCTTCGTAAGAAGGCATATCTATCTGATTAGCTTCTCTAGAAGTTCCTAAAGTTACAGTTGCTAAAGCCTGTGTTTCACCCCTTGTAAATATAGACGATCCGTGTGTAGATGGTAGATAGTCGACTTCACACCAAATTGGTCTAATTTCGGTTGTCTTTCTTCCATCAAGTCGTAATCCTTCGTTTAGTGTCAAATCACGAACCGCTGCTTTTTCGGCTTTTCCGTAATATTTAGAAACTAAGTCTCCTATGTCTTCTAATTCCTCTTCAGAAAAAGTAGCTAATATTTCTTCTTTGATTTCTGCAAATGCAGCACCTCTTTCTTTCTTAGAAGAACCTTGTTTTGCTACAGCATATACTTTAGCATATGCCATATCATGAATTTTCTGAGCTAGATCTTCATCATTTCTTTCTGGTTCGTATTCTCTAACTTCCTTCTTTCCGAATGCTTCTGCTAATTTTCTTTGAGCAATACATTGTGCCTTAATAGCTTCATGTGCAAACTTGATAGCTTCTGTCATTTCCTCTTCGGAAATTTCATCCATTTCTCCTTCAACCATCATAACAGAATCTTCAGATGCTCCGATGACCATATCAATATCAGATTCGTCTAATTGAGCTCTTGTAGGATTTACAATAAACTCTCCGTTAATTCTTCCTACTCTTACTTCAGAAATAGGACATTCAAATGGAAAATCAGATAATTGTATTGCTGCAGACGCTGCCAATGCCGCCATTGCATCTGGCATCACATTTTCATCATGAGACATTAACTGAATCATTACCTGAGTTTCGGAGTGATAATCTTTAGGAAATAGTGGACGTAGTACACGGTCTACTAATCTCATTGTTAATACCTCTCCATCACTTGGTCTCGCTTCTCTCTTGAAGAATCCACCAGGATATCTACCTGCAGCTGCAAATTTTTCTCTATAGTCTACAGTTAATGGAAGGAAATCTACATCTGCGGCTTTATAGTTAGAAACTACAGTACATAATAGCATACACTTTCCTGATTGTACAACAACAGAACCATGTGCCTGTTTTGCTAATTTTCCAGTCTCTAAACTAATTTCTCTTCCATCACCTAGGTCAATGACCTCTCTATACACTTTTGGAATCATATTCTTTTTTTGATTCTAATCTCAATATATAATGCGATTGCATTTCTTATATCAAGATTTCATTAAACATTGGTTTCCGTCTTACTCGGACGGACAAGGTTGTGTTGTTGTAGTTGTTGTGCGACCAATGAAAAACTAAGGCATTCATTTTAATCTTCTCTAGATCAAAATGTTTTATTAAATTTTGTCAAAAAGAAAATAAGAGTATAATTAAAAAGAGAGGCATACAGCCTCTCTTTTTTGATTATTTTCTTAATCCTAATTCTTTTACGATTGCACGATATCTCATGATATCTTTCTTTTTAAGATAGTCTAAAAGATCTCTACGCTTACCTACTAATTTTACTAGTGAACGCTCAGTGTTAAAATCTTTACGATTCTTTTTTAAGTGTTCAGTTAAGTGTGAAATTCTGTGTGTAAACAATGCAATCTGTCCTTCAGCAGAACCCGTATCGTTTTTACCTTTACCGTGTTTTGCGAAGATTTCTTCTTTAATTTCTTTTGTTAAATACATTCCAATATTATTTAAATGATTTTTATGTATAAATAGCATTCTGCTATTAGCGTGCAAATATAATACTTTTTCGACAAGAAACTCTTTTTATGAAAAAAAACGTCCTTAATTAAACCTTTTTTAAATAGGTAAGTCCTAGAGAAGTAACATTAAAAATTAAGATAATGAAGAACAACATTTTAAAATTTGGATTTATTGCATTCTTTTCTGTGGTTTTAGTGGGATGTAATAGCGAAGAAGTAGCAGATCAATTATCATTTGATGCTATAGATACGACGGAAGCTTCCTTAACAGCGAATATTGATGACGGTTCTGAGGTAATAAGTGATCTTACATTGCAAGGTTTCGAGGATGAAGAGAACTTAGGAAAAAGCAGTAATAATCGTTTTTTGCCTGATTGTGCTACAATAACTGTGGTTTTAACTGATACTTCTAAGGAGGTAACAATTGATTTTGGAACAGAAGGTTGTGAGGTGAGAAGTGGGCATATTGTAAAAGGAAAGATACTGATGTCTTATCAGCTCGATGTAGATGCTATGTCATTGGTTATTAATTATGGCTTAGAAGCTTTCTTTATAGACGATATGCAATTTGAAGGAGCGAAAACAATTACAAGATTAAAATCAAATACTAATGGGAATCCACAGTATTCAATGGATTTAGATCTTACAGTAACTTTTGCTGATGGTACACAAGCATCAAGAACAGGTAGTAAGACTAGAGAATGGATAGAAGGTGCCTTTAATGGTAATTGGGGTGATAATGTGTTTTTAATTACGGGAGCATGGCAAACAAATCTTGCAAATGGTAATATGCATAGTACAACGATCACTACGCCTATAAGAAGAGAAGCTAGTTGTAGATTTTTAGTTAGTGGGGTAGTAGAGTTGGTGAGAACTAATTACAGTGGTACTTTAGATTATGGAGATGGTTCTTGCGATAATAAAGCAGTGTTTACCAATTCAGATGGAGAACAAAGAGAAATTGTGTTGTAATTATTTGGTTTAAACAAAGAAAAAGCGTCCTTGTTTTCAAGGACGCTTTTTTGTTTGTCTAAAAATCGTATCTCTAATTAGATGATAAAGGTCTGTTTAGGATAAGATCAAGATATAGATTTATTTTTTCTTTTAGATTTTGTCTAGGGCTTATAAAGTCTAAGAACCCATGTTCTTTAAGGAATTCTGCTGTTTGGAAACCTTCAGGAAGTTCTTTTCCTGTGGTATCGCGAACAACTCTTGGACCAGCAAATCCTATCAAAGCTCCTGGTTCTGCAATATTGATGTCTCCGAGCATTGCAAAAGAGGCAGTCGTTCCTCCTGTAGTAGGATCTGTACATAAAGAAATGTAAGGAATTCCTGCATCTGCCAGTTGAGCAAGTTTAGCAGAAGTTTTTGCTAACTGCATAAGTGATAATGCTGCTTCCATCATTCGAGCACCTCCAGATTTAGAGATAATCATAAAGGGTATGTTATGTTTTAAGGAATGATCTGCAGCTCTGGCTATTTTTTCTCCAACAACGCTTCCCATAGATCCACCGATGAATGAAAAATCCATACAAGCAATTACAATGTCATTACCATTTGATTTTCCTACTGCAGTTCTAACAGCGTCTTTTAAGTTCGTTTTCTCCTGAGCATCTTTAAGACGTTCAGTATACTTCTTTTTGTCTTCGAATTTAAGAGGGTCCTTAGAGGAAAGGTTTTTGTCTAATTCTTTAAATTTATTATCATCAAAAAGAATTTCGAAATATTCTTTACTACCGATTCTTACGTGATATCCGTCTTCGGGACTTACATAAAAGTTCTTTTCCAGTTGTTCTGCATCAACTATTTTACCAGTTGGAGATTTATACCAAAGTCCTTTTGGAACGTCTTTTTTGTCCTCAGTAGCGGTTTGTATACCTTTTTGAGTTCTCTTAAACCAAGCCATAAATTATTTGTATTAAAAAAGCTGAAACTCTTTTTTATTCAGAGTTTCAGCTTGGTTGTCTATTAGTTATAATGTATTTACATTATTTAAATCCTCGAAAGCCTTTTTAAGACGGGTTTTAAAGGTGATTTCACCTTCTCTTAACCATTTTCTAGGGTCGTAATATTTCTTATTAGGCTCATCAGCGCCTTCTGGATTTCCAATTTGCGTTTTAAGATAATCAATCTTACCGGTCATGTAATCTCTAATCCCTTCGTTAAAAGCAAACTGTAAGTCTGTGTCAATATTCATTTTAATTACTCCGTATCCAATTGCTTCTCTGATTTCTTCTAGAGTAGAACCGCTTCCTCCGTGGAACACGAAGTCAATGTGGTTATGTTCTACACCATATTTTTCAGAAATAAACTCCTGAGAGTTTTTCAAAATTTTAGGAGTTAATTTTACATTTCCTGGTTTATATACACCATGAACATTACCAAAAGCAGCCGCTACGGTAAATTTGTCACTTACTTTGCTTAATTCTTCATAAGCGTAAGCAACTTCTTCTGGTTGCGTGTATAATTTAGAATCATCTACATCACTATTGTCCACACCATCTTCTTCTCCTCCAGTAATACCTAATTCTATTTCTAGAGTCATCCCCATTTTACTCATACGAGCAAGATATTCTTTACAGATTTCGATGTTTTCTTCTATAGGCTCCTCTGATAAATCAATCATATGAGAGCTATATAAAGGTTTTCCTGTTTCTTTGTAAAAAGCTTCTCCTGCTTCTAACAATCCGTCTATCCAAGGAAGTAATTTTTTTGCACAGTGGTCAGTATGCAAAATTACAGGTACCCCATAAGCTTCAGCCATTAGGTGTACATGTCGAGCTCCTGCAGTAGCACCTGCGATTGCAGCTTTTTGATCTTCATTAGAAAGTCCTTTTCCTGCATTAAATTGAGCTCCTCCGTTAGAGAATTGAATAATTACCGGTGAGTTTAATTCTGCTGCAGTTTCTAATACAGCGTTGATAGAATTGGATCCAATTACATTTACCGCTGGTAAGGCGTAAGCATTTTCTTTTGCATGATTAAAGATAGCCTGTACTTCGTCTCCTGTTGCAACTCCTGGTTTGATGTTGTGACTCATAATTTACTTTTAGTTAATAAGCCTACAAAAATAATAAAATAATACGGAATGAATTTTAATTTTAAAGACGAAAAGTGTGATTGTTTTTTAGAAAGGATAATTAATCCCCACATTATAAACACCTTCAGAAAAATTATAACCTTTAAACCATCTTTGATCTTCTAAGCGAGCAGGGTTGAATGTTTTAAAACCAAGGTCTAATCTAACTACAAAAAAATCGAAATCATAACGCAATCCTAAACCACTTCCGACGGCTATTTCCTGAATATCATCTAATCTTGAAAAAACAGCATCTTCTTCCTCCACACTATCTAAAACGTTCCAGATATTACCAGCATCTACAAAGAAAGCTCCATTAAGTGAGCCTAAAATATTGTATCTAAACTCTGCGTTTAATGCAATTTTCATATTGGCTTCATTGAATTCGTTTCTGCCGCCACTACTTCCAGGTCCTAAATCATAAGGAAGCCAAGCTCGGTTGTCATTTGGACCACCACCAAAGAAACTTCTAGCAAAAGGAATACTATTAGCATTTCCATAAGGTAGTGCGATCCCACCAAAGGCTCTAAAGGCTAAAACACTTTTTCCACCGAGATCCCAATGTTTTATATAATCCAATTCTGTTTTTACATATTGTGAGAATTCTACTCCAAAGATCTCGAAACGATCGTTAGAGTTTTTGTTTAATCCTGTTAGGTTAGAAACTGTATTTAAAACGTTTCCAGCTAATTCTATTTTTGCTCTGAAAATTGAAAAATCCTCATCATAAAGATTTTCTCGATTATTTTTTAAATAGGTATAGCTAGAAGCAAAAATAAGGTTGTCTTCTGTAAGTCGTTCTTTTCGTTCATTGATATTTCTGATTTCTTGTAATTGTTCTGAAGTAAGATCAGGATCAGGAGTTTCGCTGAGCGATTCTATTATAAAGCTATTGGCACCAGATGGAATTGACAATCTAGTCTCGTTCTCGTTTTCAGGATCAAAAAATGGTGAATTTGAATCTAATACTTCATTAGCAATATTATTTAATCTGCTGAAAGAGTTAGAATATACGTTGAAATAGTTTCCTGTATTTAGATTTCTAACGTATTGAACATTAACTAAATCAATCTGATTTGTAAGTTTTGTGTTTGGTTTCCATTCATAGTTGAATATTCCGGAAGCATTTTGTTTGTCTAAACCAATGTTTTGTTGGGTGTTGATACCGAAAATAAGATTAGTAGTCGGAGACATGTATTTAGGGATGATTCTCCTCGTTTGAAGTGGGAAAATAATTTTAGGAAATGATAATTTAAGATCGACCCCAATTTCGGAAATGTCAAAAAATTGCCCATTTGGATCTACGGGATCTTTAGAGGATCCAACACTACCTCTTCCTGAGATTTCAAAAATTTCAGCTCCACCAAAAACATTTCGTATTAAGAATGAACCACTAAAACCAATTCCGAATACCTGAATATTAGAAGTAGATACGTCGAATTCTACATTAGTACTGTATTTTTTTCTGGGTGTTAATAATACATTGGCAATAAGATCGGTTCCTTTTGGATCATCTGGATCTACAATGTATCGGATGTTTGGATATTTAAAAGTTTTTAAATTATTAATCTGATTATACGTAAGGGTTCGGTCTTTATCTCTAAAAATTTCTCCTGGTGTTATCAGTATAGAGTTGGCAATAGCTTTGCGAGTATATCTCAACTTGTCATAACTATAAATGTTATATCCATTGTATGAGGCACTGTCTTTTGGAGTTTCATTTCTGTTTTGATAGGAGTAATCCGTAAATACATTTACTTTGCTAATCTTATGTACCTGAAAAGGTACTCTTTTTGTTTCTTCATCTTCTGTTACTTGTCTGTCCTTAATAAGTAGATTTAGGTGTATTTTTTGATCTGTATTTACGGTATCGGCATCAAATTTTATGTATTCTTTTTCGAAATGATATAGCCCAGAATTTCTATATAAGCTGGTTAAGCGTTCTCTTTCTGATTCAATATCTAAGGTTCTATATTGTTTTCCAACAACGATTGCAGATTCGTCTTGATGTAGTTTGTAAATAGAATCAGCTACTTTAGAATCGATTTTAGTATTTAATGTGTCTATAAAGTAAGGCTTGTGAGGTCTTACATAATAAGAAGCGGATGCTCTTTGATCTTCTTTATAATTGATACTGTAGTCTGTTTTTACATTAAACCAACCGTTATTCCAGTAATAGGACTGCAATCTTTTTACAGATCTTTTTGCTTTAGCACTATCAACTACAACTGGAGCTTCTCCAGCTTTTTTTAACCAATTATTAATTCCAGAATAGGCTACACCTAATCGATTAACCTGTTTTTTAGATAAAAAATTAATTAATTTTTGTTCTCTTTTAGGATTCTTATATAGCCAGTTTTGATAAGAGGAGTCAGGATTTACCTTTGCCATATTATAGAGGTGAAGTCTAAAAGGAGTCCATGCAAGTTTTGAATTCGGTTTTTGGTATAGCTGATTGTAAAGTTTAGTGTCATTACTTTTAATGCTATCAACAAAAATTTCATTTTTAACCAATAAAGAATCTTCTTCAGATACTCTTTTAATTGAGTTACAGGAAATTAAAAAAATTGTAGATACTACAACAAATACTATTTTTGTGAACAGGTGTTTCAATCGAGATTCATTATTGTGTCAAAAATACATTATTTGTATGGTTAGCAAAAACCAAAAGAAATTAATAAATAGTTTACATCAAAAAAAGTACCGAAAACAACATGGATTGTTTGTTGCAGAAGGTAAAAAAGTGATTCAGGAGTTTTTAGATGCTGATTTAGAGCTTCATTCTCTTTTTTCCATGGATGAGTCTTTTTTTAATACACCCAAAGAAAAAACGTTTATTGTAAGTGAAGCTGAGTTAAAAGGAATTACTTTTCTTAAGACACCACAGTTTGCTTTAGCGCTTTTTTATATCCCTAATGCTAAGTTGATCGATACTGATAATTTGATTGTAGCTTTGGATGATGTTCGTGATCCCGGTAACCTTGGAACCATTATCCGTTTATGCGATTGGTTTGGGATCACTAATTTAGTATGTTCTGATCAAACTGTAGATTGTTATAATCCAAAGGTTGTTCAAGCTACTATGGGGTCTATCACACGTGTTAATATAACGTATACTAACCTTTTTGACTTTTTGAGTTTATATAAAGATACAGTATCAGTATACGGAACGTTTATGGATGGTGAGGTTATTTACCAAGAATCGTTGTCTAAAAAAGGAATTATTGTAATGGGCAATGAAGCTAATGGTATTTCTGGTGAGATAGCATCACTGGTTTCAAAAAAAATAGCCATACCAAGATTTGGCGAAACCCAAATAACGGAAAGCTTGAATGTGGCAACGGCTACCGCAATAATTCTTAATGAATTTAGACGTTCTTAGTGTTTTTATTGAAAGGTAAAGTTGATAAAAACTCCTCTAGAAGACATTTTATCAATAGCTGATGTATAAGGGCTATTAGGATCATTATCAGCGACTAATTCGTCTGTCATTGCAAACACACCGCGTATCGAAGGTGAAAATTTGAAATAAAAGAGGTAAAAATCTATCCCGAATCCAAGTTCAAAATAGTTGGTGTTTGTTTTTGTTCTAAACTGTCCTACACTATTGTCATCTGGATTACTCTCATTACTGGATAAATTTATAGAAGTAGATACTCCACCAACAATAAATGGTTTAAAATTATTAAGTCTTTTGGTGGAAACTTTTAATAGTAATGGTATATGTACATAGGTAGAAGTTACTTCTCTGAATCTTTGATTTTCATCAAAATCAGGTCCTGTAAAAGTTAAGTCTCTTCTTACAAATGATACTTGAGGCTCTAGTCTAAGATCTAGGTAGTCGTTGATTCTTAAATTCCCTAATAGACCTACATTAAACCCGATAGATCGAGCAACTTCTACGTCGTTGGTCAATAAAGGTTCTTCACCATCTGGAGTAGCTTTATAGTCAAAATTAAAATCATAAGTATTAAAACCAAGGGTGTACCCCCAATTTAATCTTGGCTTATCATAGTTTTGTAAATTTCTAACACGTTCTTTAGAAAATAACTGTGCACTCATATCTTGAGTACAAACAATCACAGCTATGGCAATAAAAATTCTTTTCATATTATTTTGTTGCTGTATAAATTGTAGCGACACCAAAAGTTTGCGGATGATCCTTGACTTCTATAAACCCAATTTTTCTCAAAATATTGTTGAAAGCATTTCCATAAGGAAAAGCTGCAGCACTTTCACTAAGATAAGAATAAGCGGATCTATCTTTCGAAAAGATCTTTCCAATTAATGGTAGTATTGAGCTGGTGTATAGTTTGTAACCTTGTTTATAAGGGGTTTTCGTAGGTACTGAGGTTTCCAGAACAACAAATATTCCTTTCGGTTTTAATACGCGATATATTTCTGATAAACCTTGTTCTAAATCTTCAAAATTTCTTACACCAAAAGCAACAGTGATAGCATCAAAATAATTATCCTCATAGGGTAAACTCTCACCATCTCCTTTCACCATTGTGATAATTTGGTCTAGTTTTTTCGTTTTGATTTTATCTTTTCCTACATCTAGCATCCCTGCGGAAATGTCTAAGCCAACAATTTCGGTAGCTCCCGTTTCTGCTAGATTAATTGCTAGATCTCCCGTTCCTGTGGCTACATCTAGAATGTTTTTTGGTTTCGTTTTAGAAACTATTTTGACAACTTTTTTACGCCATTTCACATCAATCCCGAAAGAAATGACTCTGTTAAGACCATCATAGTTACCAGAAATAGTATCAAACATTTCTGTAACCTGTTCTTTCTTGGTGGTAGTTTTATCCTTGTATGGCGTTATCTTTTCTGACATTCAAAAAAATTTAGGCAAATATACATTTTTGATAGGTATCGTAGGAAAAGAATGTCATTTAGTTACGGTAATCCGAAATGTTTTTTAATATCACTCTTACTGGATAGCAATTAATTTGGATAATTTCATTTTTTAAGGTTAATATTTAAAATGAGGAAATCCAACAACCTTCTCCAATTTCATGGCTTTAAAAGTTCTGAAGAAAGAGTTGTTGGATTACCTTTTCGTTGCTATTTGAAAGCTTATATTTTTAGATTATAAACTTTTTTTCTGGTGCCATTTTCAAAAAGAATAATAATAATTTCGTTTGTAGAATCTGCTGGAACTTCTTGTCCTAGTAAATTATGAGCTGTAACGATTTTTTGATTTGCTTCAGGAAGTTGAACGTCCTCTATTGATAATAAAGGGTCATCGGCCGTGCTCACAATTGCTCCATAGTCTCCTGAAGGTAATGTAGGCATGTCGAAAGAACCTTCTGTTCCTGTATCTATATTGTACTTTAAAACTAAAGTTTCTGAAAAACCAATGATCTCTGAAGTTTCTGGGTTGTAGGTTAAACTTTCTACAGCATCAAATCCTGGAAATGTAGCTGTATAGTCATAAGTGCTAATAACGCTGCCATCTGTCTGATTTAATTCTACCAAAGAATGAATATAGTTGTTAGGATCTGTGAAATCCCTTCTAGAAACATATAACCTATTATTTGCGATGACTACATCCTGATAATCACCTGAAGTTAGCGATGGTAATGTAAACGATCCTTCATTAGCTGTTTCTATGTTGTACTTTAAAATTAGATTATCAGAAATGCCGAAAATTTCTGAGGTTTCTGAATTGTAAGTCAAACTTTCTACAGAATTGAATCCAGGGAATGTAGCAGTATAGTCATATGTGTCAATAATGCTACCATCGGTTTGGTTTAATTCTACTAGAGAATTAATGTAGTTGTTTGGATCTGTAAAATCCCTTCTAGAAACAAATAATCTATTATTGGCAATGACCACATCCTGATAATCTCCTGAAGTTAATGATGGGAGAGTAAAGGAATCTTCAATGCCAGTTTCTATATTATATTTTAAAATTAAATTATCAGAAATGCCAAAGACTTCTTTTGTTGCTTGATTATAAGTTAAACTTTCTACTGCGTTAAATCCTGGGAATGTAGCAGTGTAATCATAAGTGTCTAAAATAGTTCCATTAGTTTCATTTAATTCTAGAAGAGAATGTATATAATTGTTTGGGTCTGTAAAGTCTCTTCTGGTAATTTGTAGGTTTTGACTTAAAAGAGTGTTAGTTGTAATTAATAATAAAAGTAAAATAGTAGTTGTTCTTTTCATGTTTTAGGGTTTATGGTTGAATATTAAGGTAAAATGATTAATAACAATAATCATGAAATTGTTACCCAATTTAATAGTTTTTATAGAGAATAACTCCAAATAAAGTAAGTGCCGATATTATATTACTCTTTTTGTAAAAACTCTGTACATACTGATTGATTTTATACTTGAAAATGTAGAAATAAGTTGGTCTTAATGATGTGTTTTTTGTCTTTAAAGAGGATTTGATTGTTTCAAATGAAAGTGATCTTTTTTGATAAACTACTATTTTGAATTTGCTTTTTGTGTAGGCGTTATTTAATAATTTTACCAGTTTATTAAATTCCATTATCTTTGTAGACTTTTATTTTTCAGTAGAAATTTTTCACCTTTAAAAACAGGGTTTCTGCTGAAGTTTAATTTTATCTTTTGATGATAAATAATAAAAAACACCGATGAAAATTATTATTGCCGGAGCAGGCGAGGTAGGGTTTCATTTGGCGAAATTACTTTCATTTGAGTCTCAGGATATTACACTGATAGATCCTGATAAAGAATGTTTAAATTATGCGGATAGTCACTTGGATATACGTGTGATAAAGGGAGATGCAACTTCAATAAGTATTCTTAAAGATGCCAGAGTAGAAAATGTTGATATGGTAATAAGTGTTACCTCTAGTGAGACTACTAATATTACCGTATGTGTTTTAGCAAAACAATTAGGAGCAAAACGCACGATCGCCAGAATATCAAATACTGAGTTTATTGAAAATAAGGAAGAAGTAGGTTTTATTAAGTTTGGAATAGATGAATTAATTTCTCCAGAAGCATTAGCAGCAAGTGAAATTGAACTATTACTTAATCAGTCTGCTTTTAGTGATAGTTATGAGTTTGAAGATGGAGCACTAACCATGGTGGGGACTACACTTTCTGAGTCCGCTCTTTTTGTAGATAAGACTGTTAGGGAAGCAGCAGAGATTTTTCCAGAATTACATTTTATGCCCATTGCTATTCAGCGATCAGGTACCCAATATACCATTATACCTAGGGGAGATACTAAATTCAAGGAAGGAGATCAGGTATATTTCGTAACATCAAAAGGTGGAGTGGAAGAACTGTATAAGTTAACCGGTAAGGTTAAGGAACAGATCAAGAAAGTTATGATTCTTGGAGGGAGTAAAATTGGTTATAAAACAACTTGTGATTTATGTGATCATAAGTTTAGGGTTAAGCTTATAGAAAGTGATAAGGATAAAGCTTTTGATCTAGCAGATGATCTTCCAAATGCATTGATTATCAATGGTGATGGGCGTAATGTAGAGTTGCTAGAAGAGGAGAACATAGATGATATGGATGCTTTTATTGCTGTAACTGGTAATTCAGAGACCAATATTATGTCTTGCTTAGTAGCAAAATCGAAAGGTGTTCGGAAGACGATAGCTTTAGTAGAAAATATGGACTACTTTCAATTATCACATTCGATTGGGATTGATACCTTAATTAATAAAAAACTTTTAGCAGCTAATAATATATTCAGATTTATTAGAAAAGGGGAAGTAGTGGCAATGACAAAGCTGAATAACATGAATGCAGAGTTGCTAGAGTTTGTTGTAAAGCCTACATCTGAGGTGAGTGATAATCTGATTAGAGATCTTGATTTTCCAAGATCAGCAATTATAGCGGGTGTTATTAGAGATGGAGAAGGAATGATTCCTCTTGGAGGTTTTTATATAAAAGCGGGTGATAGAGTAGTGGTATGCTGTTTACCAAAATCTATTAAGAAAATAGAAAAACTTTTCCTGTAAGATGTCTAAGCTTAACTTTAAAATTATTACTCATATTATGGGGCTTTTATTGCTCTGTAATGGAGGTTTTATGCTGATAGCAACTATCGTTAGTTTTATCTATAAAGATGGTGTTACCATGCAAATCATGTTAGCGGCATTATCTACCATGTTTGTCGGAATAATTTTAATGTTTCTTACGCGTGAGCATCAAAAGTCTATTAATAAAAGAGAAGGCTATATTGTTGTTACTTTTGGATGGATTTTCATGTCCTTAAGTGGTACATTACCATATTTGTTTTCTGATGCCATTCCCTCGTTTACCAATGCATTTTTTGAGACGATGTCTGGTTATACTACTACTGGCGCCTCTATACTTAATGAAATAGAAATTGTGCCAAAAGGAGTGCTTTTTTGGCGTAGTCTTACCCATTGGATAGGTGGTATGGGAATTATTGTATTAGCGGTAGCAATATTACCATTATTAGGAATTGGAGGTATGCAGTTATTTGCTGCGGAGGCTCCTGGACCTAGTGCCGATAAGTTGCATCCTAGAATTACAGATACGGCAAAAAGGCTGTGGCTTATCTATTTTGGGTATACAGCTGCAGAAACTATATTACTTAAAGTAGCTGGAATGGATTTCTTCGATGCTATTAATCATGCGTTAAGTACCTTATCCACTGGAGGATTTTCAACCAAAAATGCTAGTGTGGCTTATTGGAATGATCAGCCGCTTATTCAATACATTATTATTGTATTCATGTTTTTAGCTGGAATGAATTTTATATTAAGTTATTTCGGTTTTAAAGGGAAGTTTGGTAAATTCTTAAAAGATGAAGAGTTTAAGTGGTATGTGATTTTTATGGTTGTGTTTACCGCAGTTTCTGCTATTATTATTTATTTGAAAGCGGATCCTGCAAATTCAGTTATAGATCATCCGATGGTGTTAGGAGAAGCAGAGAGTGCTTTTAGGCATGCATTATTTCAGGTTTTGGCAGTTGTTACTACAACAGGATTTGTCTCAGCTGATTTTACCGTCTGGACGCCTTTCTTAAAAATAATATTTTTTGGTTTGATGTTCTTAGGTGGATCTGCTGGATCTACAGCGGGAGGTATGAAAATAGTAAGGCATTTAATTACTATTCGTAATGGTATTTTAGAATTTAAAAGAACGTTGCATCCAAGAGCGGTATTGCCTGTACGTTATAATACAAGAGCGGTTTCTAAAGAGATCGTATATAATATACTTGCGTTTTTTATATTGTATATGTTGTCGTTTATAATTGGTTCATTAGTTTTAGGAATGCTAGGATTAGATTTCGAAACCGCGATTGGAGGAGCAGCTTCCTCGCTTGGTAATGTTGGGCCAGCTTTAGGAAAACTTAGTCCTGTGAATAACTTCGATGTATTACCAGCATTTGGAAAATGGTGGTGTTCTTTCTTAATGCTTATCGGACGTTTAGAATTGTTTACTGTTCTTATACTGCTTACTCCGTTCTTTTGGAGAAATAGGTGAACTTTATATTAAAAAGCAGCTTCCCACGGACCTATTGCATAAGGATTGATATGCCAAAGCTCTGCCACCTTTTTAATGGTGTCTTTTACTTTGCCTTGTACACTTTGCAAATAAATAGGTTCTATAAAAAAGATGTCAAGTATTGCTTCGTAATAAGATGTTGAATTATCGATGTCCGAAGGAGTATAATTTAGAATCTCATCATCTGAAAGGGGGCTTTTAAAATTCTCTTTGAAAATTTGAAGCACATTTTTTTGAACGATACGTTCTTTTTCAAGAATGTCCATAAATACAAATACGGGTTTTAAGATTGTTATTTATGTTCAAACTACAATTATTTCTTTCTTCAGTGTTTTCCCCAAAACATTTTAGAATATCATCACTTATAACTCCGAAAACGGTAATTTATTTTGGAAAAAATAAAAACCGATGATTTTTATGGAATCATCGGTTTTTTAATAAAAGATATATGATTTTGTTAATTAACTAACAGCTTTTTTAATTCTGTCTATAGCTTCAGTAATTTGTTCAGTACTTGCAGCATAAGATATTCTGATGCAGTTTCCGTTTCCAAAAGCATCTCCAGTAACAGTAGCAACATTTGCTTTCTCTAATAAGAACATAGAAAAGTCTGAAGCGTTATTAATAGTAGTGCCATCGATTGTTTTTCCAAAATAATAAGAGATGTCTGGGAATACGTAAAAAGCTCCTTCGGGTTCATTACATTCGAAACCAGGTATTGCTGCTAATAAATCTAAAATTAGTTTTCTACGGTTTTTAAACTCATCAACCATATATTGGATATTGCTTACAGGAGCTTCTAAAGCGGTAATAACTGCTCTTTGGGCAATACAATTGGCTCCACTAGTTACCTGACCTTGCATTTTGTTACAAGCTCTAGCAATGTCTTGTGGTGCTCCAATATAACCTATTCTCCATCCTGTCATCGCAAATGCTTTGGCAACACCGTTTACCGTAACAGTTCTATCGTACATATCTTCGAATTGAGCCATAGATGCATGATCTCCTACATAATTGATGTGCTCATAGATTTCATCACTAACTACGATAATGTCTGGATATTTTTGTAGCACATCTGCCAATGCCCTTAATTCATCCTTGCTGTATATAGATCCACTAGGATTACAAGGAGAACTGTACCATATCATTTTGGTCTTAGGTGTAATTGCGTTTTCTAGTTGCTCAGCGGTCATTTTAAAATCATTCTCTATAGAAGTTTTTACCTCCACAGGAACGCCTTCTGCAAGTTTTACAATATCACTATAACTTACCCAATAAGGACAAGGAAGTATAACTTCATCACCAGGGTTTAGGTATACCTGTGCAACATTGTACAAAGATTGTTTTGCACCTGTAGACACTACAATCTGAGAACGATCATACGTTAGGTTGTTATCTCTTTTAAATTTTGTGATGATTGCGTCCTTTAATTCTACATATCCATCTACTGGTGTATAAGAATTGTAGTTATCGTTAACAGCCTGAATGGCTGCGTCTTTTATAAAATCCGGAGTATTAAAGTCTGGCTCACCCAAACTTAAACCGATAATATCTTTACCTTCTGCTCTTAATTCTCTAGCCTTAGCTGCCATTGCTAAGGTTGCAGAGGCCTTTAATTTGTTGATTTTGTCTGATAATTGAATACTCATTTCCGATACTTGTGTGCTCATTTTGGTAATTGATAAATAAAAGTTATGATTGCATAGCAGGTTTCATTCCCATCTGTTTTAGATGTTTAAAATGGGCGATAATCGCTTTGCGAGTAGTCTTATATTCATTATATGGTAAATTAAACTCCTGTGCTGTTTGTTTTACAATCTTAGAGATTTTGGTATAATGAATGTGACTAATATGTGGAAAAATGTGGTGTTCCACTTGATGGTTTAATCCTCCAGTAAACCAGTTAATTAATCTATTTTTGGTTGAGAAATTTACAGTGGTGAATAATTGATGTATCGCCCATGTGTTTTTCATAGTGCCAGTAGTGTCTGGTAAAGGCATTTGAGCTTCTTCCACCATATGCGCCAACTGGAATATGATACTTAATATCAAACCAGCTACATAATGCATTACGAAAAAACCGATGAGGATTTTCCACCATGCGATGGACATAATCACCATTGGTACTACGATCCAAATTAGAAGGTAAATAATTTTTGTTATAACAATAGTGCTCCACTGTTTTATAGGGCTAGGAAGTTTACCATAAGCTAATTTTCGAGCTAGGTATCTTTTAGTTTGTTTAAAATCTGTTGTTAATGCCCAATTAAAAGTCAGTAAGCCA
Source organism: uncultured Aquimarina sp. (assembly GCF_947492965.1). GTDB lineage: Bacteria > Bacteroidota > Bacteroidia > Flavobacteriales > Flavobacteriaceae > Aquimarina. The sequence continues at coordinate 971,044 of NZ_CANLOZ010000001.1, forward strand.
TATAAAAAAACAGAGTAGTAATGCTGAAATTTATGAAACTTCATCCATTTAGCATGTTTTGTAAAACGAATAATTCTACCAGCATCCATATCTTCATCATGACCGTGAATATTGGTGTAAGTGTGATGTAAAACATTATGTTGTACCTGCCAATTATATACATTTCCAGCAAGAATATACATGCTACTTCCCATTAGTTTGTTGATCCACTTTTTAGAAGAATAAGATCCGTGGTTTCCATCATGCATAACATTCATACCAACTCCTGCCATACCAATACCCATTATAACGGTAAGCAAAAGCATCCACCATTGTGATATATCAAGGGTAAGTATGAGAAAATATGGGGTTAAGAATATCGAAAACATGATAATTGTTTTCAAATGTAGCTTCCAGTTTCCCGTTCGTTTAATATTATTTTCTTTGAAATATTGATTCACTCGCTTATTCAGAGTTCTGAAAAATTTTGCTGAATCAACTCTGCTAAATTTCACATTAGGTGTAGTCATGGGTTTCATATTTATGACTTAACGGTATTCGTCATACTTTATTCGGTAAAGTTAGGTATTTATATTTTTTTAACTTCTTAAAAAGTAGTAAAATATATCCAAGTTTAGATGTATTTTTGCGCTTTAAAAATTAGTCCATGGATATTCTACATAAATATTTCCCCGATCTAACTGATGATCAAAAAGAAAAATTTGAAAGGCTTGGTGATTTGTATAAAGATTGGAACGCTAAGATTAATGTAATATCCAGAAAAGATATTGATTTACTATATGAACGACATGTTTTGCATTCACTGGGTATAGCAAAAGTTGAACAATTTAAACCTGGAGCTAAAGTCTTAGATGTGGGTACTGGAGGAGGATTTCCAGGTGTGCCTTTGGCTATTTTATTTCCAGAAACTGAATTTTACTTAGTAGATGTGATTGCAAAAAAGATTCGAGTTGTAAATGAAGTGGTAAAAGCATTGGGGTTGACTAATGTAAAAGCGGAACAAAGAAGAGCAGGAACTTTTGATGAACGTTTTGATTTTATCGTAAGCAGGGCTGTAACTAATATGCCAGATTTTGTAAAATGGATTCGAAAGAATATCACTAAAAAGTCTAATCATCAATTGTCTAATGGAATACTATATTTAAAAGGAGGTGATCTTACCGAAGAACTTTCCGCATTTCCAAAAGCGAATCAATACGATTTGTCGGATTATTTTGAAGAGGAGTTTTTTGAAACCAAAAAAGTGGTGTACATGCCATTAAAATATAAGTTATAATAAAAAGAGTAAACAGGGAGAGTTCCTTATTAATTAGTAATTGCTAAAAACTACCGAGAAAACATACTTAACCACTTAAGAATATGAGAAAAACGCTGAGTATACTTCTAATTATTTTTTGTTCACTAACTGTTTTAGGTCAAAAAATTAAAACAGCTTCTGGAGATATTTCTGTGCTTGCGGGAGAAAAAGAACTGTCAGTTACTTTTGGGTATGATAATATAAAGGTGCATGGTTATGAAACAGAAGAGGAGTTTATAGAAGATAAAATGCGAATACGAGAAAGGCATAAACCTGGATCTGGCGCTGGCGAAAGGTTCAAAGGTTCTTGGTTTGCCGATAGAGATACTGTATATGCACCAATGTTTATCGAAAACTTGAATTATGCAATACCTAAAAAAAGAAAAATCAAAGTTTCAGAAAATAATCCTGAAGCAAAATATAATTTGCATGTAGAAACATTGTGGGTGTATCCTGGGTATAATGTAGGTTTTTCACAGCCTTGTAAGATAGAAGTGGCACTTAAAATATATGAAATAGCTAACCCTGATAACGTTGTCTGGGAGTCCAAATCACCTTTGCGTATTGAGGCTAAGTTAGCTCCGTATAAGAGAGAAATTAGAATAGGTGCTGCTTATGGTGCTTTAGCTATGAAATTGTCTTGGTTTTTAAGGAAAAAAGCAAAGTGAGGTTTCTTGTTTTTGTAAAGTCAAAGAAAATAAAAATTCATTTTTTTTAATAGAAAATAAACAATAACTAATTCTGAGGGTCAATTTTTTAAATTAACTCTCATTTTTACAAGATATTTTTCAAAACCTGCTTTTTCATACGCCTTAATGGCGCGAGGATTTTGATCATATACATCTAAGTGGAGTTCATAGATTTCTTTTGAGCGGAACCAATCTGATAAATATTTTATTATATTTTGACTTACTCCCATTCCTCGATAATCTTCCTTAACAAACATAAATCCTATATATCCCATCGTCGTTTCTTTGAAAAACACTTTTCGATCTCTTATCTGTCCATAACCGCTGCCTACTATTTCTCCATTAATTTCTGCAACAGCTACTTCAGTATGATCTGCTGTAATGTATTCAGAAAGGTCATAATAATTTATTTTTTCTGAAGTAATTAAAGTTGGGTCCATTGGGATTTCTGTTTTTATAATTTCTTGTTCGAAATCTAACAGAATAGGCAGATCTTTAATTTTTGCTGGACGTATAATCATAGGGTTATTTCTTCTTAAAAATACTAATCATTAAATGTATAAACAAAATAGGTTGTACCAAGGTTACTAATGATAAAAGTATTAGTTGAGTAATAATAAGATTATCGTTATATGACCATTTTGATTCGGAAGAAAAAATATAAGGAACCAATGTAAATAAAAGAAGTCCACCAATTGTTCCTATAATATGAATGTAAGTAAGTATTAAATTTTTTGTTTTATTCAATTTGTGAATTGTAAAATAAGTCAACCCAATACCAAGAAATAAAAGGGACATAAGCAAAAAAACATGAAACCAAGAGATTACGTAATAGGTGTCATGTATATTGATATCTAAAGTGTCATTCTGAAAATAAAAACCGTATATCGTCATAAATAGAGATAATACCCAAAATGAGATATACGGTTTGCTTGTAATATGTTTTAGCATTTACTATTCTCCTAAAAATGGATATCTATAGTCTGCTGGTGAAATAAATGTTTCTTTTATCGTACGAGGAGATACCCAACGTAATAGGTTTAGGTATGATCCTGCTTTATCATTAGTACCCGAAGCTCTTGCTCCTCCAAATGGTTGTTGTCCTACAACAGCACCGGTTGGTTTGTCATTGATATAGAAGTTTCCAGCAGCATTTTCTAACGCTTTAGTGGCTTCTGCAGCTGCATATCTATCTGTAGAGAAAATAGCACCTGTTAAAGCATATTCACTAGTTTGATCAACTAATTTTAAAGTTTCTTCCCATTGATTGTCATCGTATACATAGATTGTAATCACAGGTCCAAAAAGTTCAGTACACATTGTGGTGTATTTTGGATCTTCTGTAAGAATCACCGTTGGTTCTATAAAGTATCCTTTTGACTTGTCATACCCACCGCCAGCAATAATTGTAGCATTATCATCTTCTTTAGCTTGATCAATATACTTAGCAAGTTTATCGAATGATCCTTCATGAATTACAGCAGTAATGAAATTGCTCATATCCTCTGGAGATCCCATTTTGAAGGATTTGATGTCTGCCAATAAGAATTTTTCTACATCGCTCCACAAGCTTTTTGGTATATAAGCTCTGGAAGCAGCACTACATTTTTGTCCTTGGAATTCGAAAGCTCCTCTGGAAATACCAGTTGCTACTTGTTTTGCATTCGCACTTGGATGTGCAACAATAAAATCTTTACCTCCAGTCTCGCCTACGATTCTAGGGTAGGTTTTATAGTTGTGGATATTGGTTCCAATTTTAGCCCAAATGTCTTTAAATACATGAGTACTTCCCGTAAAGTGGATACCAGCAAAATCCGGACTTGCTAATACAGTATCTGTTATCATCACAGGATCACCATATACTACATTGATTACTCCATCAGGAACTCCGGCTTCTTTGAAAATATCAACAATTACTTTTGCAGAATATATTTGACTATCACTTGGTTTCCATACAACAGTGTTTCCCATTAACGCAGCACTCGCAGGTAGATTTCCTGATATTGCAGTAAAGTTAAAAGGGGTAATTGCATATACGAAACCTTCTAATGGTCTATATTCTAATCTATTCCAAGCTCCAGAAGTAGAGTCTGGTTGATCTTCATAGATCTGAGTCATAAATTCTACATTAAATCTTAAGAAGTCTATAAATTCACAAGCTGCATCAATTTCAGCCTGAAAAATATTTTTTGATTGCGCTAACATCGTCGCTGCATTAATCTTTGCTCTGTAAGGACCAGCAATTAATTCTGCAGCTCTTAAGAATACAGCAGCACGCTGTTCCCAAGCAAGATTTGCCCATTTTGTGCGAGCTTCTAACGCTGTGTCAATAGCTTTTTGTATATGCTGTTTTTCAGCTTTATGATATGTTCCTAAAACATGTTTATGGTCGTGAGGAGGTGACATTGTTTCTGTGTCTCCAGTTCTGATTTCTTCTCCATTTATATAAAGAGGTACATCAATAGTAGTATTATACATTGATTTATAGGTTGCCAGAACTTCTTCTCTTTCTGGGGTTCCGGGAGCATATGACTTTACAGGCTCATTGATAGCTGTTGGAACTTGAAAAAAACCTTTTCCCATGATCTGATATATTTAGTTTGTAAGATGAGTACGTTTACTTAAAGCGGCAAAGATAGGAAATTAAAAAGGGCAATATTGATTTTAACCTTTTATAAACTTGAGTAAAGTATTGTATGTATTTTTTTCGTAAGTTGTACAAAATTTATCCGACCCAAAAGACCTATGTGTACAGTAACTTTGATCCCCACCCAAGAAAACGGTTTTATATTAACCTCTAATAGAGATGAGGCAATTAATCGAAAAACGCTGGTTCCAGAGTTTTATCAGATTAATAAGACTAGAATGCTTTTTCCTAAAGATGCGGTGGCTGGTGGTACTTGGATTGGTATCAGTGATAAAAATACGATGATTTGTTTGCTTAATGGAGGTTTTAAAATTCATGAAAGACTTATTTCTTACAGGCAAAGTCGAGGAGTAGTGGTTAAGGACTTGTTGGGAGCGGATGATTTGGAACAAGCAATAGAATCATATGATTACAAAGGGATAGAACCATTTACCATCGTTGCAGCAAACTGGAGTTCGGATTTGAAGTTTTATGAATTAGTTTGGGATGGAAAACAAAAACATTTTAAACAGTTAGAAAAACAGACGCATATTTGGTCATCTTCAACTTTGTATACTCCAGAAATGAAAAGCACAAGAGAAAACTGGTTTGATGCATTTGAGCAAGAAAATACGTTGACTTCCCAATCTCTTTTGAATTTTCATAAAAATGCTGGAATCGGTGATAAAAATATCGATTTACAAATCGACAGAGGTTTTCTTAAAACTCGAAGCATCACTCAGGTAGTAAAAGATAATGAAGAAGAGCTTTCTATGCGATACGAAGATCTTCAAAATTCCAAAGTTCATACCATAGCTTTTGGTGCTATTACTGCTTAGTTAAATAGTATCTTATTGTTATATAAAAGAATTAAGGTTATTAATATTAAAATGTGAAATCTGTGATGGATTACACGGGTAAAATAATTTCATTAGCATTTCCAGATACGTTTGTTAGATTTTCTGCCGAGGAGACTAAATCTACAAGTGTTTTGCAATTCTTAGGATTGGGAAAAAATGGTGTTATTAAGGCAGGTCATGCAGCGTTTGTCTTAATTGAAAATAAAACAGGAAATGCCGAGTATTACGATTTTGGTAGATATATTACGCCTCATGGGAAAGGTAGGGTACGTAGTGCAATTACAGATGTGGAATTAGAAATTCCATTTAAGGCCACGTTCTCTGATGATGGCGCTTTGACTAATCTGGATAAGTTTCTTGTTTGGTTAGAGGCGCATCCTGAGAAAACGCATGGAACTGGAAGATTGGTTGCTTCTGTTTGTGATTATATTAATTATGAAAAAGCCAAGTCTTACGTGGTTGAAATGCAGGATCGAGGAAGTATTCCGTATTCAACTTTTAGAAAAGAAGGCAGTAATTGCTCTAGAATTGTTACCGATACCATTTTGAATAGCACGGATAAATCTCGTATCAGGACACCTTTACTCAGGAATAAATTATTTACACCTAGTCCTTTAGGGAATGTAGAAAAAGGATCTTTGAAGAATCAAATATTTCAGGTAGAGAATGGAGTTTTAATGGAGTATCCAAATTCCGTTTTAAAAGAAAATCTTACGAACTATTTTGATAAAAGAACTCCTGATATGGAATATTCTACTAATATAAAGTTGCCAAATTCTTTAGAAAATGCTCATTATCTTTCTGGAATTGGGAGTAGTGCATATTTTACAATAAAAAAGTCATCCGAAGTATCAATGTTTGAAATTAGTAGATATACCGAACATGGAATTGAGGATTTTAGAGGTGTATTTAAGTCGAGTACTGTTTTTAGTCTAACCAAAGAATATAAGTTCGTATATGATTCTAATTGTAAGTATTGTCATGTACAACAAGAAGGGAATAAAATACGTTTTGATTTAGTTAAAAAACTTAATTTAAAGCAAAAGGAGCACTTAGCTTAAAGCTAGGAATGAAGACTTTAAACTTTCTAGTAGAAGTGAAGTTTACCATATTGTAGTGTCCTTTCATCGCTCCGAAAGGGGAACTTAAAAGACATCCACTATTGTAAGTATGAGACTCTCCTGGTTTTAGTACTGGTTTTTTGCCAATAACACCCTCACCTTCTACAATTTCAGTATTACTTAATGCATCTTTTATTTTCCAAAATCTCGAAGTAAGTTGAACCGAATCTTTACTTTGATTTTCTATGGTGATGCGGTAACCAAAGGCAAAATGAATCTTATAGTTCTTAAAGAACGTGCCTTCAAAGGTAGTATCTACCGAAATTTTTATACCTCTTGTTATTTGCTCAACCATTGTTAAAAAATAAAAATAGATCCTATAATAGCCACCATCGAACCTATACTTGCTAAGATAAAAAATAATATGTTTACTAACAGAAATTTAACAATAGTTTTGGCTCTTTTTTGCTGATAAAAGTTACGCATAGCCTTATATAGATAAAAAAGAAAAACAAACATAGCTATGCTAGAAGCAATTTCGCTATTTGTAATTTGATCTAGTAATATGGCAATCCCCATTAGAATAAAAAACATGGTTTGAGTATGAAAAGTAAATACCAGATGTTCCATGTAGTTAAAGGAGCGTCTAACGTAGATCAACCAAATGGTTAAAGCGAAAAAAGGAAGGAAGAAAAAAATGATAAATGGAAGTTTGTTAAATACAAATTTCAAAAGTTCCATTGGATTTTCATTAAGATCTCCTGTTCTAATACTTCTTCTGTATAGATATTTGGTATATCCACTTTTATTATGTTGCAAACTGTCTAGCGCCAAACTAGCTGATAACTGTCCTGTTTTTTTATAATGAGATTTGTAAGTTTTCCATCGACCTTTAGTTGCATTATATATGCTCATGGTGTCTAATTGAGCTTCATCATAATATACAAAATCTTCCTGCTCTTTATTTTGAGCGATAGTGTCTGTTTTGTTGCTTTCATCGGTCAATGAAGGGCTCGATATTTTGACTTGAAATGCTTCTTTTTTATCTCTTTCCTCATGGTCTTCAAGGATTAAAGTGTCAAAATCAATAAACAATCCACTAATAATAAAAAATATGATAGAGACACTGAGGTAAAACCTAAATGGGTTGGCGTATTTTATACGTTTTCCTTCGACATATTCTTTCGTAACCACTCCTGGTTTGAAAAGTAATCCCACGATGGTGTGTCTTAATCGAGAGTCGTAAGAAAAAATACTGGCAAAGAACTCGTTAAAAAAATCTTTAAACGAAAGTTTTTTGGTAGTGTTAATTTGGCCGCAATTATGACAATAACGATCTATAACATCCAAAGGAACTCCACAGTTTAAACATTCATTACCTCGATATTTTTTAAGAAATCTCCCCTTTTCTTTCATGGTTAGCAGATGGTTTGCATAATGAGACTAAAGTAGTTGTATTTCGTTACAAAATAAAACAATTTCCAATGTCTTTAAAACTGGGTAAGTTGTTGCAAATATTTAAGTTCGAAATACGCAAACGATAGAATAAAAATGTAGGAAAAAATGATTATAACGTTTTAGTTGAATTTTGATAGTGTTTTTAAGCAATATTTTTAGGTTTTTATCGAAAAAAATAATTTTAACTTTATCGATTTAGGTTAGTTTAAGTATTTGAAAATAAGTCAGTTAAATTGATTTTAAAGCTTATGAAGGTATAGTGTTTAGAGAAGGTAAATGGTATTTTTGAGTAGTTAAATTACGGTTTAGCAACAATACTTTTTTTAAACAACTTAATAAACCTTTATATGATTAAATCAAACCTTGTCTTTAGCATAGCTTTATGTTTATTTATTTTTTTTAGAGTTACTATTGGAAATGCGCAATATAATGCAGATGCGCCATGGATGTCTCAAACTTTTCAAAAATCAACTTCCGATACTAAAAACACATTAAAATTTAATGAATTGGTCAATGCTTTTGATCGATATTGGGAGAATAACGATTTTAATGTAAAAGGAAACGGACATAAACCTTTTAAGAGATGGCAGGAGTTTCATAAGAATACAGTGATGCCAGATGGTACGTTACCAACATCTGATTTTTTGTGGGATGTCTGGGAAGAAAAACAAAATAAGAAGACGTATAACAGTAAAATGACGGAAAGTTGGCTTCCAATTGGGCCTTTTGATCATGATCCTACAAATTCGTGGTCACCAGGCCAAGGGAGAATTAATGTTGGGATCATCGATCCTAATCAGTCTAATGTTATGTATGTGGGAGCGCCTGCTGGAGGAATTTGGAAATCTATAGATAATGGAGAAAATTGGGAGCCTTTATCTGATGATTTGCCTCAAATTGGAGTTTCTGGTATCGCAATTGACTATAATAATTCTAATGTAATTTATATATCTACAGGTGATGATGATGCTAGTGATTCTTACGGGATAGGTGTGTTGAAATCGACTGATGGAGGGTATACCTGGAATAAAACCGGTCTCGAAGCCTCTGATCAATACGAAATTGGTAATGATATTTATATAGATCCTAATAATTCTAATAAATTATGGGTGGCAACGAGTAGAGGTGTTTATAAAACAGAAGATGCTGGTGCAAATTGGGTAAAAACATTAGTGGGAAATATTAAGGATATAAAGATAAAACCTGGTGATACCAATACCATCTATGCAGCAACTTCTAATACTTTTTATAAATCTACTGATGGAGGTAATAGTTTTTATGTAATACAAAATGGTTTGCCTGTCAATTCTTCGCGACTTGTTATAGATGTTACTCCTGCAGATCCGAATTATGTATATGTGTTAAGTGCTGCAATTGGAAACTCTTTTCAAGGTCTGTATAAATCTACTGATGCTGGTGCAAGCTTTCATAAAACTCAGGAAACTGAAAATATTTTAGAAAGTACACAAGCATGGTATGATTTAGCATTAGCGGTTTCCGATGAGGATCCGAATATGGTTTTTGTAGGGTGTCTTAATGTATGGAAATCGATAGATGGAGGAGATAATTTTGTAAGAATAAATAGATGGAATAGTCCAACGGAGCCTACATATACACACGCAGATATACATTTTTTACGTTTTTATAATGGCCGACTTTTGTGCGGAAGTGATGGAGGGATTTATGAGTCTGTGAATAACGGGATATCGTTTACGGATTTGACAAAAGGTCTTCAAATTGGTCAGTTTTATAAAATATCGGTAGCAGAGAATAGTTCTTCTGATCATTTGGTTGGTGGTTTACAAGATAATGGAGGCTATGCTTTAGACGGTTCTCAGTGGAATGTTTATCATGGAGCAGATGGTATGGATTGTGCAGTTCAGGGTGATGATCCAAATACATATTATGGATTTATTCAATATGGGATTAGTTTGTATAAAACAGAAGATCGTGGGAAAACTCGTAGATATTCTGGTGGAGGACCTGAAAGAGGAAATTGGGTAACGCCTTTGGTGTCCGATCGTAATGGAAATATTTACGCAGGATTTAAAAGCTTCTATAAGTTAGACAATGTTTCTTTTAGAAAACAAACTGATTTTGATTTCGGAGGTAGTAATATAGATCATATAGAGTCGGATCCCACGGATATGAACATAATCTATGCTGCTGATTTTAGAGATTTATATAAAAGTAAAGATCGTGGTGTAAACTGGGAGAAAATATATTCATTTCCTTCTTCAATTACTTCTATCGAAGTTCATAATGATAATAATCAGATTATTTATGTATCTACATCAGGATCTATTAGCGGAAAAGTTTTTAGATCAGAAAACCAAGGAATTGGTTTTGAAGATATTTCTGGGGATTTACCGCCAGATGCCAAATTCGTAGTGAGACATCACAAAGGAACAGAGTCTATTTATCTGGGAACCTACTTAGGAGTATATTTAAAAAATGGAGAAGAGCCGTGGCAAGATTATTCTTCCAATCTTCCTAATGTAGCTGTAAGAGATTTAGAGGTAAATCTAAAGGATAATGTGTTATTAGCAGCTACCTATGGTAGAGGAGTTTGGAAAGTTCCGTTAGCTATAGAAATTCCATCTGATGAAATAGCTCCTTCTAAGCCATTAGAAGTTGTGGCATCAGAAATTGATCAGGTTTCGCTAACATTAACTTGGAGTGCGTCTATGGATAATATTGCAGTTACTAGTTATGAGATTTATGAAGGAGATGAGTTTGTGAAATCGGTAAATGGTACAACTACGAATATTACAGGATTATCTGCGAATACCAGTTATGAATTTAGAATTATAGCATTAGACAGAAAAGGAAATAAATCTATTCCAAGCGATGTTACTTCCATTACGACAGAAATGGTTTCCGAAATTACTGTAAACTTTTATAAACCATGGGATTGGAGTGATCAGGTGCAGGTTTACTTTTTTAGTGCTTCTTTAAATGCAACGCTTTCTGGAACTAATGAATGGCCAGGGCAATCCATGAGTTTGTTTCCAACAACAAATTGGTATTCTTATACCGTGCAGTTGCCTGCTGGTATTGATGAAAATGATGTGCGTGTAGTGTTTAATGCCGATGGTAATCAAACAGATGATTTAATGCGTTCATCAGATGGTTGGTATTATGAAGGTGTTTGGAGTGATCAGTGTCCGATAGATTGTGATGGTTTAAATGCAACAGTTATAGATATTTATTTTAATACTCCTACCTACAGCTGGAATGGTTCTTCGAATATCTATGTGTTTGATAGAAATCGAAATATTACTTTAGAAAACACAGTAGCTTGGCCTGGTCAAGCGATGACCACTATATCAGGAACTCCATGGAAGAAATGGTCATTCGTAGTTCCTAATGGGGTGTCTCCTGATGATATAGGTATTGTATTTAATGATGGTAGTGGAATGCAGACGGTAGATTTAGCAAGAAATAGAACGGGTTGGTTTACAGCTGGATATATCGATAATGGAAAATATGTTGGTTTCTGGAGTGATTCTTGTCCATCATCATGTGATCAGATACCGTCAATTGATGAGGTAGAAGAATCAATTTCGACAATAGCATCTACTTCGGAAGATACCGTAAAGGCGATGATTATACCTAACCCGATTAAAGAGGATTCATTTTTAAGGCTTAATTTGCCAAGTAGCGGAGTTTTAGAAGTTAATTTTATAAACTTACTAGGGCAAAAAAGAACAATATTTAATGATAATGCCATTTCTGGAAGAATGGATATTCAACTAAATCATTTAGATAATGAACTAAAAGGAATATGCTTTTACGAAATCAAACTCAATGGAACTAGACTGCATACCATAAAAGCAGTTGTGCAATAAACTTTGCAAAGAGTTTAAAAAGGGTAAAGTTTTATTGCTTTACCCTTTTTTTTTAGTTTGTAATATTTCTTGAGTTTCCGATTCCTTTTCCAATTGCACGATCATAACGAGCACCAGGAGCACGATAATATGGAATGACTACATATTCATTTTCAGTTTCATCGAAATTACCGCTAATAAAACCAGGATCTATGGTTCCGTCAGGGCGTACCAATACATATTTGTAATTGTTGAATCCCTGTTTAAATAATTTTTTACCTGTGTAAATTCCGTTCTCTTGATCATATGTTAAACGAGTAGACTCGTCAGTTATATAATTATTGAAATTTCCGAAAAGATGAATTTCGCCACCATCTAAAGGCTCATAGCACTGCAATGCAAAATGCATCCATACGTAATCCGCTTCTGTATTGCTGTTTTCTGCTCTTAGATTTCTAACAACAAAACTACCGTTGATATCAGGATAATAAGTGTAAATTCTGTTACCACGTACCACATCTGTATAGAGGTAATTGTGGTAAATATCTTGTAAATCGATTCCTCTGATGTTGGCTGTAGGAGATCGTACTTCTTTATTGTCAAAGAAAAGAAATTCATTTCCTGCCCAGAAGCTAGATTCAGTATCATATTTGTATACTAGGTTATTGGCAACGGTGAATTGTGGAACTAAATCTGTGATAGCATTTTTTAAATCATTATTCTGAATCACTAAGGTTTTTACGTTGCGTTTAGGATTCTTCAGAATTTCATTTGGTGAACTTATTTCAAATTGTACAGATTGTCGTGTATCGATAAATTTTAAATCTCTAGATCTTTTGGTGTATACTTTAACGTTAGTCAGATTTTCATAAACAATGAACTTTCTGGAAAACACAATTTCACCATCGTCATCATAAATTTCGATCATATAGTTCCCACTTACCTTTAAACCTCTTGTATCTTCATTGGGTATCCTTAAGGTATAATGGCTATACATCTGTAAGGTATTAAAAGAATTTTCGTAGTTGACTATTCTAATATCATCAAATCCGTTTAGGTATTCATTTTTGTACAAGGAAGAAGGAGTCCAGTCAAAATTATAATAGGTGATTTTGTAATAATAATCTACTTCATCTCCATTGATATCATCAAACCTAATGGTTAGTGGATCACCAAGTTTTAAAATTGGTGTGCCCGAAAATTCTTCACTACCAAAAAGTTGAATCGTTTTTATATGGTCTGGAGGTGCGATCTCTTCTGTGGTTTCTTGAGCGAGAATAATTGATGGAAAGGAGCTAAAAATTCCTAAAATCAAAAAGAATTGTTTAAGTTTTTGTGACATTAATAGAATTGTTGATTGTGTAAAGATAAACAAAATGTGTGCCTAAAGATAAGTGTAGATTTTTTAGGGCTCAAACTTCTTATTTAGAAACATTATAAATAAAATCTTATAACATCACCAGCTTTCACTTACGTGTTTTAATTAGTAAATTTGCACGATTTTTTTAGTTAATTAACATAGACTACTAATATGTCAAAAGACATTCGTATCAGAAAGGGCTTAGACATTAAGCTGGTTGGTGAAGCAGAGAAGGTTACTTCTGAGGCTACCAAGAGCAATGTTTACGCAATAAAGCCTGACGATTTCCACGGTATTGTACCCAAAGTTATTGCCAAACAAGGTACAGAAGTAAAAGCCGGCGAACCCCTTTTCCACTCAAAAACTAATGAAAATATGCTTTTTCCTTCTCCGGTAAGTGGTGAAGTTGTGGAAATTGTTCGCGGTGCTAAACGAAAAATATTAACGTTCAAGATTTTAGCGGATAAAGAACAACAATTTGCCGATTATGGTGCAAAGGATGTAAAGTCAATGAGTGGAGAAGATATCAAATCTCACTTATTAGCGTCTGGTTGTTGGCCGTTTATAAAGCAACGTCCGTATGATGTAATTGCTAATCCAGAAGTTGCTCCAAAAGCAATATTTATTTCTGCATATGCAACTGCACCATTGGCTGCAGATCTTGAATATGTTTTAACGGGTAAAGAAAAAGAGCTTCAAGCAGCTGTTACGGCATTGAGCAAGTTGACAGAAGGTGATGTCCATGTTTCTATTGGTAAAAATGGAAGTTCTCCTTTTACTGGTTTAGATCACATCACCATTCATAATGTAAGTGGTCCACATCCTGCTGGAAATGTTGGGGTACAGATCGCTAAAGTAGATCCAATAAACAAAGGAGAGGTTGTATGGGTAGTAAATCCTCAGGACTTAGTGATTATTGGAGAGTTGTTATTAACAGGGAAATTTAATGCCGAGCGTATTATTGCGCTAGCAGGATCTTCTGTAAAAAGCCCTAAGTATTTTAAGACAAAAATAGGCGCAGAAGTATCTTCAGTGGTATATGATTCTGGAGTAAATGATAATAACATAAGAGTGATCAGTGGTAATGTGCTTACTGGAGATAATGTAAAGCCTGATGGTCATTTAGGTTTTTATCATGATATGATCACTGTAATTCCGGAAGGAAATGATTATGAGTTTTTTGGATGGAATAAACCAATCTTCAATAAAATTTCTCCTTCTAGAGCATTGACTTTTTCTTGGTTATTCCCAAATAAAAAGTATGATTTAAATACGAATACGAATGGAGAACATAGAGCGTTTGTAGTTACGGGTAATTATGAAAATGTTTTTCCAATGGATATTTATCCATTACAAATCTTAAAAGCTTGTGCTGTTAATGATTTGGATGCGATGGAGCAGTTAGGAATGTATGAAGTAGCTCCTGAAGATTTTGCGTTGACTGAGTTCATATGTGTGTCCAAACAACCACATCAGCAAATCATCAGAGAAGGATTGGATTTAATGTTAAAAGAAATAGGATAGAGTCATGAGTTTAAAAAGTAAATTACATAACTTAAAACTTAAGTATAAAGGTACAAAGATGGCACCTGCATTTAATGCAATCCATACTTTTCTGTATTTACCAGACGAAACTACGCATTCTGGAGCTCATGTAAGAGGAGCAGATGATCTAAAACGTACGATGAATACTGTGATTATGTCACTAGTACCATGTTTGATATTTGGTATGTTCAATGCAGGATATCAGCATTATTTAGCACTTGGAGAAATAGAAGCGGCTTCTAATGGTTTTTTTAGTGCTGCTTTTTGGTCTTTTGATAATTTAGTTATTGGATTGTGGAAGATTTTACCATTAGTGGTAATTTCATACGGAGTTGGATTGGCAGTAGAATTTTTATTCGCGGTAATCAAAGGTCATGAGGTAGAAGAGGGTTACTTAGTAACAGGAATGTTAGTTCCATTGATCGTACCAGTTGATACTCCTTTATGGATGTTAGCGGTTGCGGTAATTTTTGGTGTGGTGATCGGTAAAGAAGTTTTTGGTGGTACGGGAATGAATATCTTAAATCCCGCTTTAACGATTAGAGCATTTTTGTTCTTTGCATATCCAACTTGGATGTCAGGAGATAAAGTTTGGGTACATGGAGCAGTAGAAAGAGCAAATGAAATTGCTGGTGGAGCACAATTGGATGCAATATCAGGAGAAACAATTCTTGGAGGATTAGCGCAAGGAAAGAATATTATAGGGTCAGGTGATGCTACATACTCGGTAATGGATGCTTTTTATGGGTTTATTCCTGGTTCTGTAGGAGAAACATCTGCATTATTAATTTTATTAGGAGCAGCTTTCTTAATTTTTACAAAAATTGGAAGTTGGAGAATTATGCTAAGTGCAGTTATCGGAACTTTAGTAATGGGATTAATATTCAACGGAGTTACTAATGCAGGTTGGATTTCAGAATCAAGTAAGTTTTATGCTTTAATGAATCTAGAATTCTGGAAACACCTTATTGTAGGTGGAATTGCATTTGGTATAGTGTTTATGGCTACAGATCCAGTAACAGCTTCACAAACGAATAAAGGAAAATGGATTTATGGATTCTTAATTGGATTTATCTCGATATTGATAAGAGTATTTAATCCAGCATATCCAGAAGGAGTGTTCTTAGCGATATTATTAATGAATGTATTCGCTCCAACTATTGATCACTATGTGGTTCAAGGAAATGTGAAGAAGAGAATGAAACGTCTAAAATTAAAAACAGCGTAACGATGGCGATTAATACAGATAAAAATTCATATACGATCATCTTTGCAATTGCAATGGTGGTTGTAGTAGGCGCCTTATTAGCAGGAATATCTTCAGTTTTAAAACCTAATATCACTGCTAATAAAATTACAGAGAAGCAGCAAAATATTTTGTTTGCTATGGGAGTTACTGATACCGAAGATCCTAATGAGTTTGTTCCTGCAGAAAAAGCGGAAGAGCTTTTTAATAAGTATGTGGGAGATGAAAAATATATCATTGTAGGTGATGTTGCAGAGAAAACTGAAGATGCTTTTAACATCGAGGTAAAAAAAGAGAATGATAAATTAAAGCAAGACCCAAATTACAAACGTAAAATGCCTTTATTCATCGGTAAAAAAGATGGAGAAGAGTTTTATATTGTTCCTATGAGAGGAAATGGTCTTTGGGATGCGATCTGGGGATATGTATCTTTAGATAAAGAATTTAAGAAGGTAAAAGGAGCATTTTTTGATCACAAAGGAGAAACTCCTGGATTAGGTGCAAATATCAAAGAAGCATATTTTAGAGATGACTTTATTGGAGAAAGCATATTAGACGCTGCTGGAAACTATAAAGGGATTACGGTAAAGAAAGGTAATGGAGATCCTAAGAATGTGAGAAAAGATGACAATGCTGTGGATGCTATGGCGGGAGCTACGATCACTGGTGATGGTGTTACGGCTATGGTAAAGAAAGGGATCAAAATGTATCAACCTTATTTCGCAACTTTAAAAAAATAACAAATGGCTGAAGTAACAGAAGAAAAAGTTGAAGTTAAAGCAAAAGAGCCTAAAGAGCCATTGTTTTCGAAGAAGAATAAAAAGCTACTAACAGATCCACTTGCTGATAATAATCCTATTACAATTCAGGTATTAGGTATTTGTTCTGCATTAGCAATTACTGCGCAGTTAAAGCCATCTATCGTAATGGCGATTTCGGTAGTATTTGTTTTAGGAATCGGTAATGTGGTAATCTCATTGATGAGAAATATCATTCCTTCTAAGATTAGAATTATCGTGCAATTGGTAGTTGTTGCTACCTTAGTAATTGTGGTTGATCAAGTACTGAAAGCATTTGCATATACACTCAGTAAAGAACTTTCAGTATTTATTGGTTTGATTATTACTAACTGTATTATCATGGGACGTTTTGAAGCATTTGCTTTGGGTAATGGTCCTTGGAAATCTTTCCTAGATGGTATTGGTAATGCAGCAGGATACGGAGTATTGTTGATCATCGTTGCTTTCTTTAGAGAGTTATTAGGATCAGGAACACTATTCGGAGCTAAAGTATTAGGAGATCCGATCGAAAAGACTGGAGTATACGCTTTTGGATACGAGAATAATGGTTTTATGGTATTAGCGCCAATGGCATTGATCACGGTGGGAATCATTATCTGGATCCAAAGAAGTAGAAATAAAGCATTAATTGAAGATCATTAAAATAAAGAAACATGGAATATTTAGAGTTATTTTTAAAATCGATCTTTATAGATAATATGGTATTCGCATTCTTTTTAGGAATGTGTTCATACCTTGCGGTTTCCAAAAAGGTATCTACTGCGGTAGGTCTTGGAGCAGCTGTTATATTCGTTTTGGCAATTACAGTGCCTTTAAACTTTTTACTAGATAAGTATATTCTTAGAGAAGGTGCTTTGGTTTGGTTAGGTCCTGAATATGCAGATTACGACTTAAGTTTCTTAACTTTTATTTTATTTATTGCTACCATAGCTACTATGGTACAATTGGTAGAGATTATTGTAGAGAAGTTTTCTCCGTCCTTATACAATTCATTAGGTATATTTTTACCACTTATCGCGGTAAACTGTGCGATTCTTGGAGGGTCATTATTTATGCAACAAAAAGAATTTGCGACGATTTCACACGCGGCGGTTTACGGAATAGGATCAGGGATAGGATGGTTCTTAGCAATTTTAGCGATTGCCGCTATTAGAGAAAAGATCAGATATTCTAATGTGCCTGCTCCGTTAAGAGGATTAGGAATCACATTTATTCTTACTGGTTTAATGGCGATTGGTTTCATGAGTTTTGGAGGAATGTTAACTGGTGGAGAAGAAGAAGAGGCCAAAAAGAAAGAAACTGTGCAAGTGAAAGAAGAGACTGCTAAAGAAGTAGCAGAAAATACTAACGTTTCAATACTTAAATAATATGATATTTTTAGCATCTACAGTTGGAACAATCGTTATCACCATTATTTCATTTTTGGTGTTAACATTGGTTTTAGTTGGGATTTTATTGTTTGCAAAAGACAAATTATTACCATCAGGACCTGTAAAGATTACCATTAATGGAGAAAAGGAGATAGAAGTAGCTTCTGGAGGTACTTTATTATCTACTTTGGGTAATGAAAAAATATTTTTACCATCTGCATGTGGTGGTGGTGGAACCTGTATACAGTGTGAATGCCACGTATTAGAAGGTGGAGGCGAAGCATTACCTACAGAAACGCCACACTTTTCTCGTAAAGAGTTACAGCATGGAGCGCGTTTAGCTTGTCAGGTAAAAGTAAAACAAGATATGAATATCCAAATACCAGAAGAGGTATTTGGTATCAAGAAATGGGAAGCAGAAGTTGTGCGTAACTATAACGTGGCTTCTTTTATCAAAGAATTTGTAGTTCGTATTCCGGAAGATATGGGATATAAAGCAGGAGGATATATTCAGATAGAAATTCCACCTTGTGAAATTAAATATTCTGATATTGATATTACTGCGCATCCAGAGGAGCATGAAACTCCAGACAAATTCAAAGCGGAATGGGATAAGTTTGGTTTATGGCCATTAGTGATGAAGAATGGAGAAACTGTGGAAAGAGCTTATTCTATGGCTTCTTACCCAGCAGAAGGAAGAGATATTATGCTAAATGTTCGTATTGCTACTCCGCCATGGGATAGAAGTAAGAATGCTTGGATGGATGTTAATCCAGGTGTGGCATCTTCTTATATTTTCGCACAGAAACCAGGAGATAAAGTGACTATCTCTGGTCCTTACGGAGAATTCTTTATCAATGAATCTGAAGCAGAAATGCTTTACGTAGGTGGTGGTGCAGGAATGGCGCCAATGCGTTCTCACCTGTATCATTTATTCAAAACCTTAGAAACTGGTCGTAAAGTTACCTATTGGTACGGAGGACGTTCTAAAAGAGAATTATTCTATTTAGATCATTTCCAGCAGTTAGAAGATAAGTTTCCTAACTTTAAATTCTATTTAGCTTTATCTGAGCCTTTAGAGGAGGATAATTGGAAAGTAAAGAAAGATATCAATGATACGGAAGGCGATGGATTTGTAGGATTTATCCATAATTGTGTGATCGATAATTATCTAAATCATCATGATGCACCTGAGGATATAGAATTATATTTCTGTGGTCCACCATTAATGAACAAAGCAGTTCAAAAAATGGGAGAGGATTTTGGTATTCCTGATGAGAATATCAGATTCGATGACTTTGGAGGATAGGACACCTAGTGTCTATTACATACTTTTAAAAACCGATACATCACTGTATCGGTTTTTTGTTTGCCTTTGTTTTATATTCGATATAGGACTCCGAAATAAAAATTATCTAATCCTATAGAAGTAACAAATCTATCGTTTTCGAAAGAAGAAGTACTATTATTATCCTGATTAACTGCATTACCCTTTGTTTTTTCATATCCAATTCTTCCTATTCTTGAGGTTAAGGATAGTCTTTTATTTAAGAATAAATTGATTCCAGGGCTTAAACCAATAGCAAAGCTTTCTGTTTCTCTTTCTCCTGTGGTAGTAATTACTTGTGTATTAAAAGATCTGCTGTCTCCATTTAGTTTGGTATAAGAAGTGGCGATTTCTGAAAAAAGTGAAATTCTTTTTTTAGGAGTAAAAAAATATTTACCAGATATGCCAGCAATATAACCCGATTGATCAAATCTGGATATCGTTTCCGTCTCAGAATGTTGATTAAGATACCCCAGATTAGCACCTATCATAAAATGATCAGAAATGAAATATCCAATTTCGGGAATGATGGCTAGGTTACTAGAGTTTTGATCATTGCTAAAATAATCTATATCACTAATATATTCTGATGAGCTATTTGTTTTTGAGTAATTTATAGATCCAGAAATGGTAAAATCTCCTTTGTTGAACCCATATGTTGTTTCATCTTGAGCAATAGTATTTGAGTACCCTAGTAAAGCTACTAGGATTGATAAAATAAAAGTTTTCATTAGTCTGAAATTTAAGATTAAAATTATATTCAAATACCGGTATTGTTGCTTCTAATGACGTTTCACTTAAAATGGTGTTTGTTAATAAAATCCCAAATTTGATGGTTGTTGTTTTTTTATGTTTATTTCTGCAACGGATAGTAAATATTGGTGTTCTTTCTTAATTAGAGTGTTCTTAAATTAGTCGGTTTCTTATGAAAAAATATGTTTTTGTTGGATTGGTAATAGTTGTTTTAATTCTTTTGATTAGAACCACTTCTAAAGGTAGACATCTAACAAATCATGTAAAAGGAACAATAACAGAAATGGTTTCCTCTCCTAATTATATCAATAAAGAAGGTGATTCGATTCTTACCAGAGTAGCGTTGCCTGAAGGTTACAAAAGGAAAGAATATTCTAAAGGTTCTTTCCAGGATTATCTACGAAATTACCCATTAAAAACGTATGGATCACCAATTATAAATTATGATGATAGTAAGTATTTTGCTCAGCATTGGCATGATGCTATTTTAGAAGTTCCAGTTCCAAAAAATGGATTGCAACAATGTGCTGATGCACTGATGCGATTAAGAGCTGAATATTTATGGGAGAAGAATCGGAAAGACGAAATAGGTTTTAATTTTACTTCAGGGCACTATTGTTCATGGAAAAAATATGCCGAAGGGTATAGACCAAAAATAAAAGGCAATAAAGTTAGCTTTCATAAGACAGCTGCCGCAAACAATTCTGAAGCGAATTTTTATAGATATTTGAATTTGATTTTCACCTATGCAGGCACCTTGTCTTTAAGTACAGAACTGCCAAAAGTTGCCATAAAGGATCTAAAAATCGGAGATATGTTAGTAAAACCTGGAACTCCTGGACATATCGAGATTATTGTTGATCATGCTGTTGATGAAAATGGGAAATCACTCTTTTTGTTAGCGCAAGGAAATACTCCAGCGCAAAATGTGTGTTTGCTTAAAAATTTTGAAGATACGAAGATCTCTCCTTGGTATAGGTTTGCGGAAAATGAATCCGTATATACTCCAAGTTATTATTTTGAAAATCCAATTTTTATTAGGTTCAAATAACACTACATTTTTAGAGAGAGTGGTATCTTTGCAATATTATGTCCAGAATTTTAACGAAACAAGAGTTGCATAATCTAGCAATGAATATTGTTGGAGAAGATTTAGAGAAGAAAGGTTATGAATTTATTGCTATTAATAGCAAATTAGGGAAGCATCCGCAGTTCGTATGTATCGATAAATCTAATCAGCGCTATTTTGTAATTGTCAAAGCGATTGCGTATCCAGATAACCCTCATAATTATGATATGATTTGGATGGAAGCTTTTAAGAAACATGCCAGAGAACAAGAAGCTAAAGTGTTTTATGCTGGGGTGGGATTACAAAACTCGGAAAACCCAAATAAGCCCGTTTTTTTGAATGAAGAATATGTGTTAGAATATGCTGGACTGCAAGTTATTGAAACACATCTCAATTAATTTTTTTAGAATGAGAAGCCTTCTTTTTTTATTCCTTTTTATAGGTCTATTTTCCTGTAAACAAACTCCAAAAAAAAAATTAAATTATACCAATGGAACTGCCTTTGGAACTACTTTTTCTGTTCAGTTTATAGCTCCTAAAGAAATTGATCTTTCTGCATCTTATGATAGTATCGTTGCTGTTATCAATACCTCTATGTCAACCTATCAAAAGGATTCTGATATATCTAAAATTAATAGTGGAGATACTACGATAGTTATTGATAGTCACTTTAAGAAAGTATTTCAAGCATCAAAAAAGATATACAAACAAACAGATGGTGTTTTTGACCCTACTATAGGCGTTTTAGTAAATGCTTGGGACTTTGGACCAGAAGGGAAAGTAATAGCACTAGATAGTCTTAAAATAGATAGTTTGTTGGTTTCAGTAGGGTTAAATAAGGTTAGTTTACAAAATGATAAAATTGTAAAACAATACCCTAATACATTTATTGATTTTAATGCTTTGGCAAAAGGATATGCAGTAGATGTTTTTGCCGAGTTTTTAGAAACTAAAAATATAGAAAACTATTTAGTTGAAATCGGTGGCGAAATTAGAGGTAAAGGAAGTAATTTGATCAAAGAAAAGCCATGGAGAATAGGAGTAGAAGATCCTAATTTTGATGATACTCAGTCTTATAGTAAAGTAATAACTTTACAAGAAGGAGCTATGGCAACTTCTGGAAGCTATCGTAAGTTTAAAATCGACGAAAATGGGAATCGATATGCTCATATAATTAATACTAAAACGGGCTATCCTTCTAAATCAAACGTACTTAGTGTTTCTGTTCTTGCAAAAAGTTGTATGGAAGCTGACGCATATGCCACAGCTTTAATGTCTATGGGATTAGAAAAATCGAAAGATTTTTTAAGCGCACATTCCGAAATAAAAGTATACTTCATTTACGAAAATGATCAAAAAGAAATAACAACACTTGCTGTTAATGGTTTTCCAGATTAAGTGAATTAGTTATTCTGATCATTAGTTCACTCATTGAAGATTCGAGTTCCCTAATTTTGGCTTTCTTTTGATAGGTACTTCAATTAGTTTTAAGGTGTAACGCAAAAGAGATAGTATAATTAGCAACATAGTTGCTTTTTAATTCGTCTTTTGTAGAGAAGCCTACTTTTTATGTAACAATGGAACAAAAATTGATACTGATAAAGTGGGGTATTAACTAACTAATTATTCATCAATATGGGGCAACATGATGAAAACACTATTTTTCAAGGTATCCGAAATGGAGATCCGCAAGTCTTAAAGAGTTTTTATAACAGAAATTTTACTATTATTCTTAGTTATATTACTCGAAATTCTGGAAATGAGAATGATGCCGAAGACATCTTTCAGGATGCTTTAATTTCCTTATATCAGTTTTTAAAAAAGGAAGATACATTACATTTGCGGTGTTCGATTCATACCTATTTTTATAGTATCTGTAGAAATTTATGGATTAGTAAATTACGCAGAGCTGGGAAAGTTTCTTGTTGTGGAAAAATCAATGAAATTGCATTAGAGTTGGAGCCTTCCATTCTCGAAGATGCAGAGGTAAAAGAACAAGAGCAATTATACCGAAAGCATTTGTTAAGTCTTAATTGTAAGTGTAAGAATATACTTTTTTTGTTTTTTGAAGGAAAGAGCATGAAAGAAATATCTAAACTTACTAATTATTCTGAAGGATACGTTCGAAAAAGAAAATTCGAATGTAAAGAATATTTAATTCAATTGATTGAAAATGATCCTTTGTATAAAGAATTGATATTGTCGAGTAGAAGAAATATAAGAAAAAATGTTTCTTAGAAACTGAGTTACTATTTCGAACAAACTGGTAGTATTTCTCCAGGAGCAAGACAGTATTTAACTACTTCTTCTTCAGTAAGTCTATTTGTGTAGTCAACTTCTTCTACTTTAAAACCTATGGATCTTAGTTTATCGAAATAATCTTTACCGTACACTCTTACATGATCGTATTGCCCAAAAATCTTTGCACGTTCTTTTGGATCAGTAATACTATTATCTTCGAAGGTGATATCTCTGCTAAGGTCTTGAGGTATTTGTAAAATAGCCATTCCACCTGGCTTAAGTACTCTCAATAATTCCTGCATAGCTTTGGTGTCATCAGGAATATGTTCTAACACATGATTACAAAAGATAATATCATATTCATTTGAAGCAAAAGGGAGATCACAAATATCTGCCTTAACATCTGCAAGTGGTGAGTTTAAGTCTGTAGTAGTGTATTCAAGGTTTTTTAATCTTCTAAACCTTTTATAAAAAGCTTGTTCCGGAGCAAAATGTAAAACTTTATGTTTTTTAGTGAAAAAATCGGTTTCATTTTTAAGATATAACCATAATAATCTATGGCGCTCTAATGATAGTGTTGATGGAGAAAGTACATTTTCTCTTTGGTTACCATATCCATAAGGAAGAAACTTCGAAAAGCTTTTATCGTCAATTGGATCCGTAAAAGTGTTTCCTTTTAGGAAAAAAGAAATGACAGGTCGAACCAAATAGCTAAGACGAATTAATATAGGTCTTGGTATGGTATTTAATATGAATTTGAAGAGTTTTTTCATAAATGTAGAATTACGCAAAGGACACTAAGAAAACCCAAAGTTTCTCAAAGTTTACATTATAAAACGTTTTATTCCATTTTTAAGCAAACTTACATGGAAATTAATAAGAAGTCCAAGTTTATATTCTCCGAGTTTTAAGTAAGTGAGAATTTGTGCAGAATGAACATCCGTAAAATATTCTACCGTTTTTAATTCTATAACAACTCTGTTTTCTACTAGGATATCAATTCGGTAACCTTGGTCCAGTTTAATTTCTTTGTATACTACTGGTAATGGTTTTTCTTTATGGATTTTTAATCCTCTTTTTTTTAATTCATAACACAAACACTCCTGATAAGCAGATTCAAGTAAGCCTGGTCCAAGATTTTTATGAACTTCTATAGCACATCCAATTACAATTTTAGATATTTCGTCTTCTGTCATTCTTCTTGGAGATCCTTCGTGAATTCTTAGTGAATCTTTGTGAAATAATAAAAAAACTAAACTACCAGTAATTCTTGTCTAAAAGCATCTTCCTCATCAGATTCAATACCTAAAGCCTGGTAGATATATTTAAATGTAGAAAGTATTTCTGGTTTACCGTCTATAATAGCAACATCATGCTCAAAATGTGCACTTGGTTTTCCGTCAGCGGTTAGGATTGTCCAACCATCTCGTAATTGTTTAATACGCTGTGTTCCCATATTAATCATGGGTTCTATGGCAACTACCATTCCTTCTACAAACTTTTTGCCTCTTCCTCGTCTTCCATAATTTGGCATTTCAGGATCTTCATGCATTTTACGACCTAATCCATGTCCTACCAATTCTCTTACGACACCATAACCAGCTTCTTCTGTATATTGTTGAATAGCATATCCAACATCGCCCACTCGTTTTCCAACCCTTAGCTCTGCGATACCTTTATACAAAGATTCTTTGGTGATTTTTAGAAGTTGTGCTACTTCGGGAGCAATTTCTCCAACTGGGAATGTATACGCATGATCTCCATAAAAATCATTCTTAATAGCTCCACAATCAATCGAGATAATGTCGCCTTCCTCAAGTGGAGTATTATTAGGAATACCATGAACTACTTGTGCATTCGGACTCATACAAAGCGTATTCGGGAAATCATACAATCCCAAAAAACCTGGAATCGCACCATGATCTCTTATAAACTCTTCCGCTAACTTATCCAATTGTAATGTAGTAACTCCTGGTTTTACTTCTGTTGCAAGCATTCCAAGGGTTTTAGATACAATTAATGCACTTTCGCGCATTAGTTCAATTTCTTCACGTGATTTAGTTATGATCATAGTATCCTTTGTTATGGGAAGGCAAATTTACAAAGAATATTAAGATTCAACCGATGGATCTAACTTTAATATGATTTGGTAAAATTTTCTGATATCCGTGGGTGTTAATTTCAAGGATTTGCTACTAAAATTATAAGAATTAGGATATGACGCATATTTTTTTTAAAAAAAAAAGTATCCTTGAAATCCCTTGTTTTTAAAGGCTTTTGTTGAAAAAAAGGAAGAGAAAAACATAAAAAAATAAAAAAGTACGCAGCGTTTTTGAGTTTTCAGGTTTTAGTAATAGAAAACCCATTGTAAAATTCATTAAAAAAAGTAAACCATGAAAAAATTATTGATTTGTATTGTAGCTTTAGGATTAATCGCGAGTTGTGCTGTAGAGGATATGGATGATACTATAGCTATTCAGAATTCTGATAAAGAAAATTTTGAAATGTATAATAGCTTAGATGGAGCTATGGATAGTTTTGACCTAATTTCAGAACAGGCGTTTAATGAAGTTCAAGCTTCTTCTAAGAGTTCTTCTAACAGTTGCGCATCATTAGAATTATTGATTGCCTATAATGAAAACCCTATACCTGGGTTTGCAAACTATGATTACTATAGCAAGATGGTCTTAAATTATACCGAAGAACAATGTCAGTTTGATGATTGGACCGGAAGATTAGAATATTATGTAGCAGGAGTGTTTCAGGAAAAGTGGAAAGATTCTACCGTTTTTAAGAATGTAAGAGGAGATGAAGGTTATAGTTTTGATGGATATAGAGTAGCAGAACAAAATGCAGATTTAAGTACAGAAACGACAAAAGTTTTTGATGTAATTATCGATGGTGTTATTACCGAGCCTGATGGTGATTCTTACCGTTATACGGCAAATAGAAATTTTACATTCGAGAATAGGTTTACTGCAGATGAAGTAATTACTTTAGAAGAATCTTCTTTAATAGAAGGGATTACACAAACCTATTTTATGAAATCTGAATCGGTTAGTGGTAATCCGCTAGTGTATAAAGTAGCCTGTTTTGGTCGCCCTACTTTCTTAAAATATCCAGTACAAGGATCATTAGATTTCTCTAGTAGTTTTGGAGTTAATTTCAATATAGATTTTGGAGATGGGTCTTGTGACAAAGAAGTTGTACTCACTGGAGATAATGGAGAATCTATTGTTTTTGATTTATAATAGATAGTTTAGTTAAATTTAAGAACTGCTTGAGATTATTTTCAAGCAGTTTTTTTATGCGCTTTTTTTAGAAAGCTACTTAGTTTTATATATTCTGGTATGAAGGTTTTATTATGATCTTTATTTCTCTATTCTTCAGAATTAATAAAGTGTTGTCTTTTAGAGTTTGATATCTTACAAGGAATTTATGTTGTCTAAATGGTTTAGTTTAATACACACTCATCAGTACTTATTTGATGTGTTGGCTGTTAAGGCTATTAAATGGAATACTATCTGCTAATATTTTCTAACAACACGTCTTTCTTCTATGAATAATAAGAAATGATCTTCGTTTTATTTCAACTTGATTTGATCTTGTTTAAAGCTTTTAAGTGATATTATAGATCGCAACTTTTTCCTTCTATTAGGAATATGCCGTCTTTTTTAGATAACTTTAATTTCAAAGAAGCTGTTAGTTCTTTTAAGATATCTGCGATGTTGTCGTCGGTAAAAGTACCGGAATATCTGCAGTTAAGAATGTCGCGATTTTTGAGTATGATTTTAGCATCATAATTGTCTCCTAAGTCTTGAATAACTGAATTCACAAGAGCATTGTCATAATTAAGTTCTTTAGTTTTCCAGGCGAATTGATTTGGCGCTTTTTTGAGTGTTTTGATTCCTTTGCTATCAGCTTTCAGGCTTTCTCCGGGAGCTAAATCTTTTATTTGTTTGGTTTTATTGTGTACTACTTTTGCGGTACCATGTATCAGTGTCATTACATCAGCTTGGGCATCAGAATGAATAGCAAATGAATTGCCAGTAACTTGTATTTTACAATGTTTTCCGAAAATGATAAATGGTTGATTTTCGTTGTCTTTTACATTAAAAAATACAATTCCATTAATATCCGCTCTACGAAATCCTTGTTTGGTGGCGGTGAAGTTTACTTTACTGTTTTTTCTAACTACTATAGTGCTCGAATCTGGTAGCTGATTGTATTTAGTTTTTTCTGTGGATGCGTATTTGCTGGATGCAGTGTATGTAATTGTAATTACTCCTTTTTCAATAATTTCATCTTCTGCTCTCAGCGTGGTAACATCTACTTTATTCGAGATTTGATTTTTTTGGTCGATTTCAATAGGCTTTACTAGCGTATCGACTGTAATTTCTTTTTCATCCTTATTATATACACTGTCTACTGGTTTTGAAACGAGATTTTTGTTTTCTTTAGGAGTTGATATCTCAGTAGTGACCTCTTTTTCTTTAGTAGTTTTAATATTTTTAAAATAATAGAGAGTAAATACCCCAATAGACATCAAGAGAATAATACCAAAAGCGTACCAGTAAAATAATTTTTTATCATCCGGTTTATCCTGAACAGCATCGAAAATTTGGTCAAAATTATCCTTGGAAGACACAACTGTATCATCCTTAAATTTTGACTGTAAAAGTTCTTTAAAAAGATCTTTATCTTGTTTCATTTTATTCCTATTTCTGCCGAATAACTAATATTTTTTTATTCCTTGAGCTCTCATGTTCTCTAAAAGCTTTTTTCTTGCTCTTGTATAATTAGACCTAGAGGTACTCTCTTTAATCTTTAAAATCTTTCCAATTTCTTTATGTGAATATCCTTCTATAGCATAAAGGTTTAATACATATCTATATTGTTCTGGTAAATCATTAATAAGGTTTCTAAGTTTTTCTACGGATAGCTGTTTGGCTAATTCTTCTTGTTCGATTTCATTTAATTCATGGGTTTCTCGTTCTTCTATCATATCTGAATTATCTACAAGTACTGTTTTTTTTATTTTATGCCAGTGATCAATAGCACAATTAATTACAATTCTTTCGATCCAACTTCCTAATGTCCCTTGATCCTTATATCTTTTTATGTTTTTAAATACTTTAATAAAGGCTTCCTGAACAATGTCTTCTGCGTCTGATCTGTTTTTACAATAGCGCAGACTTACCGCGAGCATTCTCGGCATAAAAGTATTATATATTTTTTCCATGGCATACCGGTCGTTCTTTTTACAAGCTTTTACCAGTTTGCCTTGCTCTTGTTTATTCATGAATAAGGGTTAGTGCTTACTCTCATAAAATATAACTGAGAATTCAGGAATACGCTGCGTGTAATTCTATAGATATTTATAAAATTACTTTAAAGATACTAAAATGAGTGTTGGGTTAATAAGTGCTTTTTCATTTATCTTATGAAAACAGCGTTTCAACTTTGTTCAGATATGACTTGTCGAAAAAATAAATTCTAGCGAGGAATACTGATTAATTTTAGGGTATAATATAAAATAATATAGTCATGAAGTATTTATACCCCTTTTTTCAGTTCAGTTTTAAAATGTGTGCTAACTTTATCAATGAGCTTGCTCAAGGATCAGGATATGCGCTAAGAAGATAAATACGTTAATTAATTAAATAAATAGGTATGTATTTTATCTTTAAAAAAATGTGTAAAAAATAAAGATGAGTCTGTGATTGCGAACTCATCTTTATTTTATGGATTTGTTTTTATTTTACTAACAACGTTTTTTGAGTCATTGCCTCAGGTTGTTCAATACCTATCAAGTCTAAGATAGTTGGAGCAATATCGCCCAATACTCCATCCTTTACTTTTATTTCTTCTTTATCTATCATGATCATTGGCACTGGATTAGTGGTATGTGCCGTATGAGGAGATCCATCAGGATTAATCATAGTTTCACAATTACCATGGTCCGCAATTAAAATGGTAGTATACCCATTTTCTAAACCATTTGTAACTACATCTTTTACGCACTCATCTACCGCCTCGCAAGCTTTTATGGCAGCATCCATTACTCCCGTATGTCCAACCATATCACCATTCGCAAAATTTAAACATACAAAATCGGTATCTCCTTTTTGTAGTTCCGGAACAAGGGCATCCCTAAGTTCATAAGCACTCATTTCTGGTTTCAGGTCATAAGTGGCAACTTTTGGAGAGTTTCTAAGAATTCTGGATTCTCCTTCGAATGGTTCTTCTTGGCCTCCAGAAAAGAAAAATGTAACATGTGGATATTTTTCCGTTTCAGCAATACGAATTTGCTTCTTACCGGCTTTAGATAATACTTCTCCTAAAGTTTCAGTAATATTATCTTTATCATAGATAACTTTGATGTCCTTAAAATTTTCATCATAGTTTGTCATAGTTACATAATATAACGGTAACTTTTTGGTGTCGTAATCTGGCATATCTGATTGTGATAACATCTCTGTGAGTTCTCGTCCTCTATCTGTTCTAAAATTAAAGAATAGAACAACATCATTCTCTTTAATAGTTGCTACAGGAGTATCTCCTTCTATTAAAGCGATTGGTTTTATGAACTCATCTGTAATGTCGCCGTCATAATTTTTCTGGATACTTTCTATGATGTTAGAAGAGTTCGTTCCTATACCATTAACAATAAGATCGTAAGCTAGTTTTACGCGTTCCCACCTTTTATCTCTATCCATAGCATAATATCTACCTACTACAGAAGCTAATTTACCAGTAGTTTTAGTCATATGTTCCTGAATATCTTGTATATGACCAATTCCTGATTTTGGATCAACATCTCTACCATCTGTAAATGCATGTAAGAATACATTTTCTAAGCCCTTAGAATGTGCTACATCTAATAGACCTTTTATATGATTAATATGAGAATGAACACCACCATCACTAACCAATCCTAATAAATGAACATTTTTGTCATTTTCTTTAGCATAGTTCAATGCATTGATAAGGGCAGATTCATCTTTGAGTGTATTATTTTGGATGGCCATATTTATTTTAGCCAAATCTTGATAAACTATTCTTCCAGCACCTAAATTCATATGTCCTACTTCGCTGTTTCCCATTTGACCATCTGGAAGTCCAACATGAAGACCATCGGTTCGTAAAGCAGCATTTGGGTATTTAGTATATAAGCTATCTATGAATGGAGTTTTAGCATTGTCAATAGCAGAAACTTTTGGGTCTGGTGAAGTTCCCCATCCATCAAGAATCATTAGGATTACTTTTTTGTTCATTTTTCTTAAGATGATTTTGGTGTATGTTCAATTAGAAATCTCATATTATCTGAAATCAGAATAGGAAGCTAATGTACAATATAGAATAGAAGTGCCCAAAAACGGATGGTTGTTAAACCTTAATTTTTTGTTATCAATAGCGCTAATTTTCAGTTTTTTTTGAGGAAGTAATAATAGATTCTTTTCATAGATCATTAAAATAAGTAATTCATATAATTCATGGGGTTTTGATAATGATAATTTAATTTTTGTTAGATTTTAAAAAAGAGATTTATGATCAAAAGATTATCTTTTAGGTTTTCCGTAGCTATTTTATCTTTAATTTAAATATGTATTATTAATAAGTTAATTTTTTAAAATATTATTAAAATTTTAAGTGAATTATTAAATAATTATCTGTAAATTAATTACTTGTAAGAAGTTAAGATGCCTTTTAGGGTTTCTAAAGTTAAATTCATTTACTAACTATAATAATTCACAACATTATGAAAAAATCAATTATGACAGTACTGATGATTCTTTTTATCAGTTCCGTAAGCTTCGCTTCAGAAGAATTACAGATTTTGGATATTCATGACTATGAACTCACGAATAATGACATAGATCCTTTTTTTAAGGCAGTGATTAAAGGTGATTTAGAAACTGTGGCAAAAATGATAGAGGATGGAAGCGATGTAAACCTAAGAATAGGCGGAAAAACACCATTAATGTATGCAGCACGTTATAATCGAGCAGATGTTATTAGGTTATTAGTAGGAAAAGGAGCTGTTGTAGGTGCAAAAGATAATCAAGGTAATACAGCTATGAAACTCGCAGAGTTAGCAAATGCTAAGGAAGCTATGGAGGTCTTAAAAGAAATGTCTTAGGTATTCTATTTTCAAAGACAAAACTTGAATAAAAAAAGCTTCGATTAGTTCTCACTAATCGAAGCTTTTTTTATTGTATACTATATTCTTCAATAGCTTCTTGTATTTTTTCGATGCGGTTATCAGGATCAGGATGCGTACTTTGAAATTCTGGAGTTCGATTAGGGCCAGCAGCTTTTTTTAGTATTTCCATAACCCCAACCATTTCCTGTGGGTTATAACCTGATTTTATCATAAATAGTACTCCTAGTTTATCACTTTCTAACTCATCATCCCTACCATTTCCGAGTAAAATATTCTGTCCAATTCCACTAACTAATCCACCAGCGTCTGCACCAACTGAAGCTCCGGTAGAAATGGTTTTCCAGAATTCATGTTCTGCAATACGTTCTGCAGAATGTCTTCCTAAAACATGACCAATCTCATGCCCTAAGACCCCAGCCAACTGATCTTCATTTTGTAATTTTGAATATAAAGCATAAGTAATAAATATTTGACCACCTGGTAATGCAAACGCATTAATCGTATTCGGATCTGCTAATAGATGAAATTCGTATCGATAAGGAGATTCTCTAGCCATAGTATTGTCAACTAGTTTATTTCCGACATTGTCAACATAATTTTGTAATCTCTCATCTGGATATAGACCACCATGTTGTCTTGCCATTTCTGGTCCGCTTTGAAGTCCAATAGCTATTTCTTGGTCGGTTGTCATATTTATATTTTGGACTCTATTGGTATATTCATTAAGTGTTTTGTTGTTACACTTTTTTATGAAAGCAAAGGCTACAATAGCCAGACCTATGAGTATTCTAATTTTTAAACCACCGCGTCTCATGGAGTTATATATTGGTTAGTATATGGCTGTTTTCTATTGTATAAAGTTACTAAATATAAAAGTTGCTTACCAATTAATGTTTTTATTCATCTTTGGTAAGCAACTACTAGAGGTTTTGTGATTAAGCTATTGAGCTTGTGTAGTGCTAACTAGCATAGCGGATGCATGGTTATCGATAAAAAAGTTGTGTATAATAGTATCTACCATTTTCATCTTTAATAGCAGCAATACCTGTATAGGTATAATTACCTTCAATATTATCTTTGTGGCCAGAACTGTTAAGCCATCCATCTACAACGCTCTGGGCATTTTGATAAAATCTAGCCACATTTTCTGCGCTGGCGGTAGCATTTTCTTGATCATTTAGAGCATCACTTCTTTGAGCAAAATCATCATGATTAATTTGTTCTACTGAAATCATGTATCTGGTATGATCAATTGCTAATTGCTCTGCGGTATTATTTTTAGATAAAGGAGATAATCCCTGACTTTGTCTATGTTGATTTACTAATGTTAAGATAGCATCTGCAATATTCAATTCATTAACAAGTTCTGAGTTTTGCTCACTTAGATTGTCGGCATCATCTTCAGAAGAACATGAGGTAACGAATGCAATAGCTAATACTACATATAAATATTTCAAAAAGGTATTCATAAGATTGAGGGCTTTGTTTTATATAACTAGTATATCATAAATTTAGTATGTGTTACAATAATTTTGGATTGATATCAAGAATGTTTTCATTCAAATATTTTTGAATGAATTTAGAAGTGAAATTAGTACTACCCATCAAAACAGCTTTTTGAAGTTCGGTTTTAATATCTAATTTTCGAAATTCTTTAAGCATAGGAACAGAACTGGGAGCATAAGAATAATGCCATGGCTCATATTTAAATCCTTTTCTTCCATTTTTATTGGTATATACTAAATAAAAACCATAATCATTAGCGTTATGGTCCATCCAAGTTTTAAATCTGGAAAAAGGGCCTCCATTATGAAAATGTTTTTCTAAAAGAACATCTCTAGGTTGTTTTACACTACCATCTACGATATCCAAATCAGTTCCCCAATGATGTCTAGAAGTACCAGGAATCGTAGAGTATTGAATTATTTTTTCAATAGCTTTAATAGGAGAGAGGCCACTTGCTATGTATCGTTCGTATTTTCGTTCCCAAATTCTATTTTGGTGTGCGTAATCTCTATAGCTAGAAACAACTTTTAGCTTTATACCTTCTTGTAATGCTGCACTTTTCATTTTTGAGAAAGCTTGGTTGGCCTTTTTTCTAAGTTTATATCCTTCTCCTACAAGTACAGGATTTCCTTTACCCATCAGATCTTTCTTGGAGATGCTAGATTGTAGATCAGTAAAGGAAACTGATGATAAGCCTATAACTCCAAGTGCACTTACTTCAATGAATTTTTTTCTTTTCATGATGTCTAACTGTTTAAATTACCAGAAGTTATTAAAGTTGATAAAGCTTTAACTATATACAATTAAGATAGGATCCCGTCGACAATACCGTAGTCCAAAGATTCTTGAGCATCCATCCAATAGTCGCGATTAAAATCTTTCAGTACTTTTTCAATGTCCTGTCCGCAGTTGTCTGCTAAAATTTGGGCACTTAGCTCTTTAGTTTTTAAAATTTCAGTTGCCTGAATTTCTATGTTAGAAGCTTGTCCTCGTGCTCCACCACTAGGTTGATGTATCATAACTTTAGCGTTTGGTTGAATAAACCTACGACCTTTTTCACCAACACTTAGAAGTATAGACCCCATCGATGCTGCCAATCCTGTACATATGGTGGATACAGGGCTTTTTAGGGCTTTTATAGTATCATACATGGCAAAGCCCGATGTAACATACCCACCTGGACTGTTAATGTATAGTTTGATTTCTTCATCATTGATCATGTCTAAATACATCAATCTATCTATGACATGCTTTGCAGATTTATCATCAACCTGCCCCCATAAGAAAACACTACGTTCTTCTAAAAACTTCTTATCTATAATATCCTGGATTTTTCCTGATTTTTCTTTCATAAAAAATAATATCGGTTTTAAACTTTAGCTAAAATTAAAACTATTTAGAAGAAATTACGAAATAATAATCAACAAATTCGGTCTTTGAAAAAGAGAAGTTCTTTTTTTAACAAGATTTATGAAATTATGTAGTTTCGGAACAAGTTTGGTTTAAATATTCCTAATCCGTACGGAACCTGTAAAATAATTATTAAACCTGTTTATGGTAAAGAAGAGTATTATCTGTTTAAGTATAAATAACCAGCTCTATCTTTAATACCTTCTACATTAAGAACATAGTAATAAGTACCTACTGGAAGTTCTTCTCCTTTTGCTATGGTAGCTCTACCTTGTGAGATGCCATTAAATGCTTCTGCAGTTTGTTGAACTTCGTGATATCCTTTTTTATTGTAAACAAGAACTCCCCAACGGTTATAGATAAAAAGTTCATTATCTGGAAATTGAGCTAAACCTTGAATAACAAAAGTATCATTAAATCCATCACCATTTGGTGAAACAGCGGTAAAGATTTCTAAGTCGCCATCAAGGATAACGCTAGAAGTTCCAAAAGTTAGTACTGTGTAATTATCTGGTACAATAATTTCTGATGTGATCTCACCATTATCAAGATCTCCTATGAAACCTGCATTACCAAGATTAACCCATTGTCTTAAATTTGGTTCCCATCCTACAACTCTAAGATCTTCTAAATCTTCTACCAAGGTAGGAATATTGCTGTTAGCATCCCAAGTTAACGTAACTCTGGTTTCTTGATCACCATCTACATCCCAAAATTCGAAAATGCTTATACCAAATAGTAAGTCACCGAATTCGTTAGTGTCAAAACTTTCAGAAAAGAAGTTTGGGAAATTAGGATTTTCAAAATAATATGCCGCTTTTGCTGTATTAGTAGCGGCAAAACTTTCGATACGAGCAGGTCTTAAACGAAAATCATCACCAATCGGAAAAGTAAAATCTAACTCTCCTGTAATGGAAGCATAACCATCTACATAGCGATCGTTATTTTCTCCTAGGTAAGGAGCGTCGTCTAAATAATCTAAGGAAACATCTCTTTGGTCTCTAGGAGTAATTACTCTACCATTTGTAAATTCTTGGAAATTTGAAACTCCCATAGCAACTTCTAGAAACAAGTCATCTTGTACATCAATCTCAACATCATTAAAGACAGGTCTATTTGTTCCAGATACTGTTAAACTGTTTTGATTGTAAAAACCAGTAAATCCAGCATTTTGATCAAAAGTACCATCGTTCTCCAAGTCCATATGGAAACCCACTTGACCTTGATCATGTATTTGTACATTTCCGAAATTGTGAAATGATTGTTGTGCTTGAGCTAAGAAACTAGCAAATAAAAAAGCAACTATGTAGAATTTTTGTAGGGGCATCAAATTCAAAATATTGTTTTTACGGGTTAACCGTAAAATTGTTACTGCGAATATAAAAAAATTATTCATACATAATAATTTTTTACTAAAAAATTTTCCCAAAAGTATCGTTGAAACGCAACTTATAATCGATGAATGGTTTTTATGACACGATTAGCTGTTTTGAACCTACTTTTAGTCTTACAAAAAGTTTGAAAACATATTATCCTAACAAACTATAATTTAGTTTGATTGATAGATAAATTGATAATAAAAAATGAAGAATTCTGGAGTGTTTTAAAGCCCTGAATTGTATTTTTTAGTGAGTATGTTACATTGATGACGATGTTTATGCATAGTGTTTTGGTGATCTCAATTTTTTAGTTAATAAGGGTTCTATAATGTTTACGTTTTGTTTTTTTGATATAATAGTTAGTAAATCAGAATTGTTAGTTAGGATTTACTCTATAGGTTATTTTTCTATTAGTTATAACGGTAGCTCCTCCTACGATTGTTCCATTTCCAAATTCTGAGGTGGAGTTTGATAAAGTTGCTGTTGAGGTTACTAAGCTTCCTATTGGGATTGCTGAGGATAAAGGTATAATGATGTTAAATCTATTTGTGGTATCGGTACTTCCATCAGCATCATTGTAAAGCGATACGTTTGTATCAGAGTCAGAACCACCTCCTTCAACTCCAGAACCAAGATATATTTGTCCTTCACCATAATCCTGAGTAAGCCCAAGTTGATTATCTCCAGCAGTAGCTGTACCTTGATTAATATCGGTTAAAAAGACTTCTATGGTAGCTCCAGGTCTAGACCATCCAACTATCCTAAGGTTTGTTCCAGATATTGTTACAGACTGCAAAATGGGGAAGTTAAGACTTCCGTTAGGCCCTGCATCCACATCACCTGCATCATTAAGAGTAACTCCATCATTGGCTATATCGATACCTAGTGCATCTGAAACAGTTCCATTTGCAAAAATAGAATTTTGTGATATAAGATTTCCGGAAGTTGTACCACCTGATACAATTATTCCAGCGCCTGCATTATTGGTAATAATATTATTAGTTACGGAAGAATTGCTTTGTACTAAATTGATTCCACTGAGATCGGTACATCCGCCTCCGCTATTACTACCAGATGTAGTAATTGTATTTTCAGAAATAACTACATTTCCTTGGTTATCAAAAATTCCAGTAGCTGCAGAGCCATCAATAAGATTGTTTCTAATGATAACACCGCTTCCGTTTGCAATTCTTACATTATACTCACAGGCTCTAAATCCATTATTCGTAATGTGGTTATTTTGTATTATGGATGAAGTTCCTCCATTAACGGAAATTCCGAAATCTGTATTGGAAGCAATATAATTACCGTCAACAGTAACCGTTCCTCCACTTATTTCTATTCCATCATCTTGATAACTTCCAACACCTACTGTACCAACAACTCCTAAAGCATTTACTCCTAATAAATTTTGAGTAACTAAATTTCCTGATCCAGAATCCTGGCGAATACCTCTTAGGTTTCCACCATAAATTGATAAATTTCTAATTACCAAATTAGAGGCTTGTAATCTAATAATTTCTCCTCCATCTCTTCTTATCTGAATTTCAGGCAGATTATAGTTTGGTAAAGCAGTGGCAGATATACCAACGTTTGTGCCACCTGATCCAACGGTTCCAGCATTTGTATCACCAGAATAAGCCGTTTGAGTTCTTCCATCTATGTGTGTTGAATCGTCGGTAATAATATCAAGTGGGTTTGCATTAGGTAAGTTGATATCAAAGAATCCCGTGGCAAAGTTTGCATCTGCTGTTCTACCTAATGGATCACCAGTAGGAGGTATCATAAAGATAGATACGTCTTCACCTGCAGCAGGATCGAATATACTATTCGTTTCAATATCTAATCCTGTTTCATCTAAATTATTAGCATTTACTACAAACTGACCAAGAGAACCTTGTCCTGTAGCATTGGTATTTACAATAGTGTTAAAATTGAAACCAAAATCTACATCCACAGCACCTTCATTATTAATAGTTATCCCAGATACAGTTTGTGCACCTAGAAGTGTTCCAGCAGCAACATCTTCATTGGCAGGATTAGCTCCACCTACTTCATTGGTTACAGGACTTAGAGTGCTGGATGCAAATGTTGATTTAAAAGTTTGAACAGGTAAACAATTGGCACACGCAGTTCCTCCTCCTCTTGTAGAGTTTACAGTATTATTAACGACACGTAATGAGTAGGTTCCGTTGGCCATTCCTCCAATATTGTAATCTCCGTTAGCGTCTGTAATGTCAGAATCAACAAAAGTACCCGTATTATCATATAATTCTACTAATACACCTTCGATACCAACACCAGAAGAAGTCGCTAAATCCCTTCCAGGGCCACCTGGATAATTAATATCTTCGAAAACAGTTCCCGTTATTAGGTTACTAGGCACTTTTAATAATACAGAATTAAGTATTACAAAGTCTCCAGCAGTCTGGACATTTGTAGTTGCGGTCGTTTCACCTTGTGCGATAAGTGATGAAATGTCATAAGTGTCTAAATCAAAACCAAACAAAGAAGAATCATTAATTACCGGACTGGCAGTATCATCATAAATGGTAGAATTAAATACATTCGCTAGGGTAGGTGAGTTATTACCATCTCCTGTTAAATTCGTGGTTCCCGCCCCAGTGGTTACGGATATAATTTCGTTTCCGGTTCTTGTCGGATCTCCTTCCCAAGATAGTACAGAAGTTTTGGATCCAGACGATCCAATGGCAAAGAAACCATCAAGAGTGTAACTCGAAGTTACTACTGCACCGTTTCCTCCTCCTTGTGCATCAAAACCATTATACATGTTAATACTTACGGCTGGTAAGGTAGGATTGGTATAGAAAATATATAGAGACCAACCTCCAAATACAACCGATCCACAATAAGCTTGACTGTTATCAATTACTAAATCTGTAAAAGTATAGGTTGCAGTAGAAGGATCTGGTAAACTTGTAACTATAGAGGTTACATCACTAACCATCCCATAGTAAAAACCAAATGCTGTGTTTACTACATTTGCAGTAACAGATTGCCCTTGAAATGTAACTACATCATCAGCAGCAAAACCAGAGTGCCCCCAAGTTAAATAGGCTCTTTCTATTGTAGATCCAGCTAAAATTGGAGTTGTTAAGGTATTGGAAGAAGAGGTTGTTATAGAACAAGGGTCTACACCTTCATCTGCTGTTCGTAATGTACCTGCTGTAAGTGCATAATCATAATAACCGTTAAAGTTTTCAAATAGAGTAAGAGGAACATCATCTCCAATAGCAGGATCTCCGTCATCCAGGATAGTTCCAATTCCGCTTATCAAGCCTACAACAGTAGATGGGTTACTTAAATTTAAGAAAAACCTTTCTGTATTTTCTGCAAATGCATTATCTATAATAGGTACAGTGATCGTTATACTTTGTCCTGGTGTTCCTGTAAAATTTAAGGTTCCTGCTGTTGAGGTAAAGTCAGAATCTGCATAGGCCGTATCATCAATAGTTGTGTAATCAACAGAAAAACCACCAGGAATACTTGCACCAGAAAAGGTTGCTGTAAATGTAGCTGACCCATCATTTTCATTTACAGTTACATCGTTCAGTGTAACGAGGCTATTTCCCGCATTTGTACAAGAAATATTAGCTTGCCAACCTGTTCCAGTAACTGAACCATCTGAATCAAAAATAAAAGTTAAACATCCTGAGGGGTCAGTGGAAATTACAGTCGTTGGTATATTTCCGTTGTTATATGAATCTATTAATGTAGTAGTAGTTGTACCTTCATAGACCAGTAAAAAGTCCCAAACATCCTCAACATCAAATGAGGTGAAATTTAATACGATCGAACTCCCTGGAGTATCGGGACAAAGAGTGTAGGTGATAGTCTCATTATTACTGTAGAATCCATTGATCGAACCACTATCAACAAATATCCCACTACAAGTAGTGTCAGTGACTGTATCCGTAATGATAAATGGACTGTCATCATCTACAATCGTTCCAATTCCTTGATTATCTGTTATATCCACTAATGCACTACTAACATTGGAAAGGTTTATGAAAAATGTTTCATCTCCTTCGATCTCAAGATCATCTATAATATCAATAGTAATTGTTTGTGTTTCTCCGTCATTTCCAGTAAAAGCGATCGTAGGATTTGGTGTAGTTGTAGCAGTATAATCATCTGGTTCGGTGGCTGTATTATTAGCAGTTGCGTATTCTACAGTAAATCCTCCAGGAACATCCCTAGTGAGTGTTACAGTAAATGTGACTGTTCCGTCTACTTCGTTTACAGATACATCGTTAATACTTATTCCAGCATCGTTGTCTGTAATAGTTCCAATACCTTGGTTATCGGTGATGGATACCAAACTACTACTAGAATTGCTTAGATTAACCAAAAAGGTTTCGTCAAGTTCAAAATCTCCATCTTCCAAAATAGTTACTGTGATCGTTTCCGTTTCGTCCAATGTTCCAGCGAAAGTTAGAGTTCCACTAGCAGCGGTATAATCGTTATCTGCAATCGTAGCAGTATTATTTGCAGTGGTAAAATCTATAGTATACCCACCTGGTAAAGAACCGCCAGATGATGTAACTGTAAAAGTAGCTGTTCCATCTGCTTCACTCACCGAAATATCATTGATTGTTATAGATATTGCGTCACTGGCATTGATTGTTCCAATTCCTTGAGAGTCTGTTATGGATACCGAGCCATCACTTGGGTTACTTAAATTCACTGAAAAAGTTTCTGCAGCTTCAGCTATGGTATCATCCAAAATAGGAATAGAAATGGTTTGAGTTCCTAAACTGGTTCCGGTAAATGTAATAGTACCCGAGGTACTGCCATTAAAATCTGCTGCTACTGTGGATATATTGGTAGTATTATAATCTACAGTAAAACTGCCTGCAGTAGTACCTCCCGAATGGGTAACTGTAAGATCCAGAGTTCCTGCATCTTCATTGACAGCGACATCGTCGATGGAGATTTCGGGGTTTGATGGTAATATCCCTGCAAACTGCACATTATCTATAAAAATCCTATCATTATTACCCCAGTTGGTATCGGTTGGTTTTGATATAAATTGAATGGCAGAATTTGCAGATATTTGTGCTGTACTAAGAACATAGGTGACAGAGCCATTAGTATTCGTATCAATTCTTTCTACTAATTCCCATGAATTTGTGCTGTCATTCCATAAATTAACATCTAAATCCTCTCCACCTCGATTAGTAGCAAAATAATCAAAAGTTAGGGTAACAGAAGTGTAGGCAGATAAATCTATATTCCTTTCAATAAAGTCAGTATCTATATTTCTGAAAAGTAAACGTCGGCTTCCATTAGTGATGAAAATAGTACCACTAGTTGCGATATCGTTATCCCCTGTTTCGTCCCACGAAGTAGTCCAAGCTGTATTTCCATTACTGTTATTATATGCTCTGACATTGAAATTGTCCAAAAAAGTATCCTGACCAAATATATGTATACTTGGTAACACTATTAAAAGCACTAAAAATAAGTAATATGTTTTGTGTGTTAAGTTCATGAAACCTTTTCCTTATTAAACTACTTAACAACAAATACTACATTAATCAATGAATTAAAGTCTGCTGGAGTACCTATGATGTCAAAGGTCATAACTCCATTTGCATCTATTGCCACGTTTGCAAATACTGTAGGATCATAAAACGTTACATAATAGTATAGTTCATTCGCTGCATATGTTGGAATAGCTCCTGGTGCACCTGTACTTGATGC
The DNA here is from genome assembly GCF_947492965.1 of uncultured Aquimarina sp. Lineage (GTDB taxonomy): Bacteria > Bacteroidota > Bacteroidia > Flavobacteriales > Flavobacteriaceae > Aquimarina. Next base: position 1,012,765 of record NZ_CANLOZ010000001.1, read on the forward strand.
AGAAGTAGCAGCATTTGCTAGCGTAAATTGATCAATATATTGTTGATATAAATTTATACTTTCATCACCTGGAGCAGCTGGGTTAGCAGATAATACACTCGCATCAATCGCAATCGATGGCGGATAGAATATTCTTGCAGCTTTAGAGGTAATAGGAGCTATATCCTGGATAACATCTTCTACTGTTGCCTCTGTATTACCATCTCCATCAACATCTACTGGAGTATCAGAATTAACCTGTGATGCAGTTTGATCATCTGAACCTACTGATGCTGGATCAACGGTTACTACATCACCATCAGCTTCAATTCCTAAGAATCGAGTAGGAGTATTGTCAAATTGATAAGTGTCGATTGTTCCATATCTACTAAACCTAATTTGATTGTTATTTCTTAAGCTTAGAGTTTCTTGAATATCTAAAGGATCTCCTTGGTTTCCTCCAGCATAGAAATTAAGACCATTATTATTACCATTAGCTGTTGTACCAAAACCAATAGCAGCAGCATATGCATTACCAGAGTTTCTAAAGGCAATACCAACTTCTCTAGCGTTATTAGTTCTTCTAAGTGTTAGGGTATTTCTATTATCTAAGTCAGAATTAAACTGTAGATTAAAGTTACCCATAGTCATTGTTCTATTGCCTGTTAGTGTACCGTCAGTGTTGTAAATATTTTCATTTAATCCAGATAAATCAACAGTTTGGTCAGCTTCTCCATCTCCTTCTAAAGAAAGTGAAAGAATATTATTAGTACTATTAAAATTAAAATTGTCGATTGTTTGGTCATCTGTACCGTCAAATGATGTGGTAGTATTATCTTCTGATGTATAGGTATAAGTTATATTGTCAGAGGTAGATAATGTTGTAACTGTTTCATCTATATCCACTGTTGTTCCTCCCGTGAAGTTGACTGTGGCTATTCTGTTACCATCAATAACATTAGTTACACTTTCGATATAGCTAGGTCCAGTCGGTCCAGTGGCACCACGAGCTCCTGTCTGACCAGTAGCTCCTGTTTGTCCTGTAGCTCCAGTTTGACCAGTAGCTCCCGTTTGTCCCGTAGCACCTGTTTGTCCTGTGGCTCCTGTTTGTCCAGTAGCACCTGTTTGTCCAGTAGCTCCTGTTTGTCCTGTAGCTCCTGTCTGACCAGTAGCTCCTGTTTGTCCTGTGGCACCTGTTTGACCCGTAGCTCCTGTCTGACCAGTAGCTCC
>NZ_CANLOZ010000002.1 GCF_947492965.1 uncultured Aquimarina sp.
CAAAAAACCCCTTGAAGCTAGCTTCAAGGGATTAAATAAAATCTTGTAAAATTGTCAACCTATTTTAGGACGACTCATAATTAAACCTTATACTATTTCATAGCACCTACCATATCTTCAGGTTTTACCCATTCATCAAATTCAGTTTCGGTAACATATCCTAAGGCAATAGCTTCTTGCTTTAGTGTAGTTCCGTTTTTATGAGCTGTATTGGCAATTTCTGCAGCTTTATAATATCCAATCTTGGTATTTAATGCTGTTACTAACATCAATGAATTATTTAATAACTCAGTAATTCTAGCCTGATTAGGTTCAATGCCTTTTGCGCAATGTTCTTCAAAAGAAACGCAAGCATCTCCTATTAATTGAGCACTTTGTAACAAATTGGCAGCCATTACGGGTTTAAACACATTAAGTTCAAAATGACCTTGCATTCCTCCAACATTAATAGCAACATCGTTACCCATTACTTGTGCACATACCATTGTTAATGCTTCACATTGTGTAGGGTTTACTTTTCCTGGCATAATAGAACTTCCTGGTTCATTAGCAGGAATAATTAGTTCTCCGATTCCACTTCTTGGTCCAGAAGCTAACATACGTATATCATTACCTATTTTATTAAGTGATACTGCAATTTGTTTTAGTGCACCATGAGTTTCTACAAAAGCGTCGTGAGCTGCAAGTGCTTCAAATTTATTTTCTGCAGTTACAAAAGGAAGACCAGTAAACTGAGCGATAAATTCAGATACTCTTTTTGCATATCCTTTAGGTGTATTTAAACCAGTACCAACAGCAGTTCCTCCTAAAGCAATTTCGGCCAAATGAGGTAACGTATTTTCTAAAGCCTTAAGCCCGTGATCTAATTGAGAAACATATCCAGATAGTTCCTGACCAATAGTAAGAGGAGTAGCATCCATAAAATGTGTTCTACCGATTTTTACTACATTTTTAAAAGCTTCTGATTTCTTTTTTAAAGTATCTCTAAGTTGGGTAATTCCAGGAATAGTAACTTCTAATATCTTTTTGTAAGCAGCAATATGCATTCCAGTAGGGAAGGTGTCATTAGATGATTGTGACTTGTTTACATCATCATTTGGTTGAATAGTTTTTTCTCCTTCTCCAATGGTTTTTCCAGCTATTTGATGCGCACGGTTAGCAATAACTTCATTTACATTCATGTTACTTTGTGTACCCGAACCAGTTTGCCAAATTACTAATGGAAACTGATCATCATGCTTTCCTTCTAAAATTTCATCACATACCTGCGCAATAAGATCTCTTTTTTCTATAGGTAATACTCCTAATTCACAGTTTGTAAATGCAGCCGCCTTTTTTAAATAGGCAAACCCATATACAATTTCTAATGGCATTGAACCTGGTGCTCCTATTCTAAAATTATTTCTGGAACGTTCTGTTTGTGCTCCCCATAGTTTATCAGCAGGCACCTTTACTTCGCCCATCGTATCTTTCTCTATTCTATATTCCATAGCTATGATGATTTGTTTTTCGAACGGCAAATTTAAGAATTTGAATAGCTTTTTGGGAATAAAGATTGCCGAAATTGATCTAAAATTTTGATTTAAAAATAAATCATATTTATGTTATGAGATAAATATAAGAGTTAGTATCTTTGGCAAAAATTGAAATTACATTACTATTATGTTCGAATTTGATCAGTACCTTGGTTTTTTAGCATTCCTAACAATCCTAACCATCGGATTTTGGTTAATGATATTTTTATTAACATTTGTAGTTCCTTATTGGATTTTTGGAGCTACTATTGAAAACTTCAAATTAAAGCAGGAAGCAAAACGCAAGGTTAGAGGAGAAGCATAGGTATAAGAAAGTATTAGTTATATATAGTAAAAAAGGAAGATCAATCGATCTTCCTTTTTTATTTAGTGTCCATATCTAGTTGTTAAATAGGATGTTATTTTTAACCTTCGAATTCTTCATCACCACCACCAAAATTATTTCTTGAACGTTGTCTTTTCTTTTTCTGATTAAACCTGTAGGTGAATGATAACGTAAAGCTACGTTCTCTCCATTGAAATTCACTATCCGTAACAAAGGTTTCTGTTGTTGAAACACTTCTTCGTTTTCTACTATTAAAAAGATCACTTACATTAAAGGTTAATGAAGCTTTTTCTTTAAACAAATCTTTACTAAAAGCTAAGTTTACACTTAATAAACCTTCACTTTTTGTTTGTGCATTTTCATTAGGACCTGCATAGAAAGCTGTAGTTTGCCAATCTATTTTGGCAGGTAACGTAATTTTATTGTTTAATCTTGCGAACCAACTAAAGTTATCTGCATCAAAATTTTGACCATCAAAATCTCCTCTTATACTGTTTTGAAACGCATTGAAATTACCGTTGATTCTCCATTTTCTATTTGGGCTATAGGTCAACGTAAATTCAAAACCATAACGATCAGAGCTCGATAAATTAATGGGTCTTCGTCTAATCACTGATACTTCGGTACCATCTCCTATAATTGCTGTATCTCCAGTATCTTCTGCAATAAATGTAAATATTTGGGTAGATCGATTATAATATATAGAAGAATTTAAAGTAAGTTTTCCAAGTCTATTGAGATATCCGAGATCAAAAACATTAGAGTAACTTGGGTTTAAATCTGAATTTCCTTGAAATATGTTTGTGGCGCTAGATCTAGATGGAAAAGGATTGATAAATCTAGAACGAGGTCTTCTTATCCTTCTATTATAGCCAAGTGTTAAACTTTGCTTATCCGTTAATTTATATCCTAGATTGATCGTAGGGAAAATATCTGTATATATCTTTTTATTGAGATCATTACTCGTTTTTTGATCTATCGTTATTCTAGTGCTTTCAACCCTTAATCCTAGAAGGTAAGATAATTTTCCTGTCTTACTTCCTAACTGAGTATAGGCTGCATTTACTTGTTCTTTAAATAAAAGATTGTTTGATAAATCGGTGTCTGTACTAATGTTTCCGTTGTCATCAAATTCTACTAAGAAATCGGTATCTAATTCATTAAAGTTTCCTCTATAACCGAGTTCAAATTGTGTTTTTTCTCCAATAGGAAGTACATAATCAGATTGTATCAAAATACGATCTTGCTTCTCTAAAGTATTTACAAGTTCGACAGTAGAAATATTTTCTTGAGTAATTCTTGAATCTTCTATTTCTTCGCTATTCTCTATCTGAAAATCGAAAGTAAGCTTATGACCACTATCATTAAAATCTTTATTGTAGTTAATGGAGTACTGTTTTGTTTCGTCATCTTCAACTTCCGGGTCAAAACGAAGATTACTACTTAAAATGTTACCATTTTCGTCTGGTTCTGTTATTAAATTGGTAGTATTACTTTCATTATCACTTGATCGGTAAAGAAAAGAGGTTGTAAGAGAAGATGAATCATTAATATACCATTCTACTCCTACATTTGTATTTATTCCTTTTCTAATTCTGTCAAAATCTCTTTCTTCATTAAGAAAAGTATCGGGTTCATCTATGTTCATGTCTCGATCAATATTGAAAAACCGTGTCTCCGATAGAGAATTACCAGGAACTTCACGATAATTATATCCTGAAGTAGTGAAAAAGTTTAGGTCTCCTGTACGATAATTGATATTTCCAGATACTCCAGCTTGTAATGGAAATCCAGTATTAACCGTAATAGCTCCGTTTAATCCTTGTAATTTACTTCTTCTTAAAATGATATTTAATATTCCGGCAGTTCCTTCGGCATCATATCGGGCGGATGGAGAGGTGATTACTTCAACTCTTTCAATCGATTCAGCTGGTAACTGACGTAATGCATCCGTACTATTAAGTCCAACTAATCCAGAAGGTTTTCCATTTATTAATATTCTTACATTGTCATTTCCACGTAGTGCAACATTTCCTTCAACATCAACAGAAACAGAAGGGACATTATCCAAAACATCACTTACGGTTCCACCACTAACAGTAAGATCTTTTCCTACGTTATAGATTTTTTTGTCAAGTTTTATTTCTACGGTTGTTTTCTCTGCAATAACAACAACGTCATCTAAAGATTCTGTATCCAATCCTAGGGATATAGTACCTAAGTTAGTATTTGTAAAAAGTTTTCGTTTTGTTAGTGTTACGGTTTTGAATGATATATATTCAATAGAAATATTATATATCGATGCGGGAACTTCGATATTAAAGTTTCCATTGGTTTCGGTAATTCCACCAGTAACGATTTTATTTTCTTTAGGATTTATAAAAGAAATAGTTGCATACTCTAAAGGATCATTTGTCTCTTTGTCAATTACTCTTCCTGTAACCTTTATTGTTTTTTGTTGTCCAAAAGATGCTAGTGTAATAAAAACTAGTACTAGCGAAATAATTTGTTTCATATTTTTATGTTGGGTGACCAAAAATATACTTAGAGTAGTAGGATATCGGTTAAAGCACTGTTAAATAATATAAGGTATTTAAAACCAATAGTTTAATTATTGCTAACTGTTAAATAGAATTAACAAAAATGTAATAATTGTAAATTTTATTAGGATTTGAAAGAATTTAGTTACAATAATAATAGTGTAAAATCCGTTAGCGTTTTTTAGTTTTGCACATAATTTTGCGGAAAAAAGCTTAAAAAAATCTCACAAATAGATAAAATAGGGTTTATGAAAAAACTTCTTACGAATAAGTCACTTCTCATATTAGTATTGATTATTAGCTCTTCAATTTCCATGTATGGGCAGAGTCATAAAACAGCACTATCAATAACCGGAGGTTATGTAGATGGTGGTTTTGGTGGTTTAGCAACCTTAGATTATAAAGTAAATGAATTCGATTATTTGCAGTTTGGTCTTCAAGGGAATTTTACAAAATTAGAGGTCAATGATATAAAAGTACCTGTAAATCTTTATTCTTTTAATGCAGGTTTCTTTTTTGATGTTCTGCGAAATAACAAAAGAACATTTGCACTTTCCTTAGGAGCTGGTGGTACAGTAGGGAGCGAGGTTATCAATAGCGGAGATGAAACGCTTGAAAATGGTCAAACATTAAATATTGAACCAAGTCAAATTGTTTTTGGAGCTTATGCAGGTTTAGATGCAGATATCTTTTTAATACCTACAATAGCCATTAATATAAAAGCACAAGAAATATATCATTTCAATAGTGAAATTGGAGAATTGACTCCTTATTTTGGTATTGGAGTAAAACTGATATTAAAATAACCCCTTTTATATTTTGATATCGAAATCTTAAAAACTTAAAAGAAATCAATGAAAAAAACTTTTCAATACACAATAACTACATTAGTATTTATTTTTGTGCTTTTTGCTTGTAACAAGGAGATTACAGAAGATTTACTAGTTTTTTTTAAAGTAGAGTTCAACGAAACAACTTTTGACGCTTTTGTTAATACGGAAGAAGAAACAACATTTACTATTGTTGGTATCGATAATATAGCGGCAGGAGATTATCAGATAAAGTACGACGTAACAGAAGGTTCAGGTTCTTATTTCTTAAATGATACTGAAATTTCTGAAAATGAATTTGTTGATTTACCTGCTGGACCTGAATTTACCATAGAATATGTCGGAACCTTAGTTGGTGTAAATAAAGTTACAGTAACATTAAGAGATGCACAGGAAAGAGAAGAAGAGTTTGTGTTGACTTATAATGTAAATGATACGGATTTTACGTTTGATGTAGCACCAAGTTCCGAAACAACTTATGTGAGTGGTGAAATTGATTTAGATTTATCCATAGCAGAAATTAGTAGTGCTACTTATGAAATTGCATATACTTTTATTTCACCTAGTGATATAACTACAGAGGGTGCAGGTACTATTAGTGTAGATGATACTGATCTAGAGCCTGACACATCAAGAGCGATTTCAGTTGGAGATTCTAGATGGCAATTTACAGGAGTAGCTTTAGGAACAGTGGATGTTGAATTTACGGTTACTAGTAGTTTAGGAGTTTCTAAATCTCAATTGTTGAATATCGTGGTTGGTGAAACTCCGGATTTTACGTTTACAGCAACTTTAGTAGATAGTACGAATCCTATCTTTACAACCAATTCCGGTGCAGCAATTAATTTTAATATTACAGAAACCGCAGGAACATCAAGCTATGTTATGAACTATAGTTCTTCTAATACTGGGAATCTGGTTTATAATGGAGAAACGTTCGAACCTGGTGATAATATTTCGATTCAGGTTGGAGAAAGTATAGGTACTTATGTAGGTACTTTAGAAGGGGAGCACATTTTGGATTTTCAGGTAGATAATTCAAATACCGTTACCGTATCAAGAGAAGCTTCTTTAACGTTAACCTATAGAGATCCTGATGGTACACCTCCTACAATAGAATTAGTTGGAGCTGCTGAAATTACTATTAATATCGGAGAAGCATTTGTAGATCCTGGTGCAACAGCATCTGATGATATTGATGGTGATCTTACAGCTAATATTACAGTTGCAGGTTCAGTGGATGTAAATGTTCCAGGAACATATACTTTAGTGTATAGTGTTCAAGATTCTTCTGGGAATACCTCTACTGTTGATCGTATTGTAAATGTTATAGATAATATCGATCCTGTTATTACACTATTAGGAGATAATCCGTTGACTGCTTTACAAGGAGAAACGTTTAATGATCCTGGGGCAACTGCTACGGATAATGTAGATGGTGATATTTCTTCACAAATTCAGGTAACAGGAATGGTTAATACGAACGTAACTGGAGCATATGAACTAACTTATACTGTTAGCGATACTGCAGGTAATCAAGTATCAGCAACTAGAACAGTAAATGTAATTAGTGATAATCCACCAGTGATTACTCTAGTAGGAAGTAATCCTTTAGAGGTTAGTTTTGGTGCTACTTTTCTCGATCCTGGAGCTACAGCTACAGATGATTTAGATGGAGATTTAACTGATCAGATACAAGTAAGTGGAGCAGTAGATGTAACTATACTTGGTTCTTATACACTTGTGTATAGCGTTACCGACTCGTCTGGAAATAATGTAGAAGTGACAAGAACAGTAAACGTTATTGATAATACAAGTCCTGTTATTACTTTAGAAGGAGCTAATCCTTTTATTGTGAATGTAGGGAATACTTTTACCGATCCTGGTGCTAATGCTAACGATAATGTTGATGGTAATATAACAGCGAACATAACGGTATCAGGAAGTGTAGATGTGAATACACCAGGAGATTATGTATTAACGTACAGCGTCACAGATTCATCGAATAATACAGCAACAATTACTAGAACAGTAAGAGTTATAGATAATGTAGCTCCAGTAATTACCCTAGTTGGAGCTTCAACGATAACTGTACAACAAGGAGGAAGTTTTACAGATCCTGGAGCAACTGCATCGGATAATGTAGATGGTAATATTACAGCATCTATTCAGACAACTGGTAATGTAAATGTTAATTTACCTGGATCATATACCATACGATATAACGTCCAAGATGCTGCGGGTAATAGTGCTACAGAAGTTACACGTACTGTAATTGTAGAATCTAATATCAATTTTAATATATCTACCGGAGTTCTTACGGCACCTTCTGGAGCTGCAGTAGAATTGACAATGGTATCCGGTGGTGATAGCAGTGGTACAGCAAATATTAGAGCTACTAGTTCTGGTGGTGCAAACCTTGGAATAGCAATTACTTGTTGGGGCTTAGGTCCTGGAGAACAATGTTTGGATGCAGATGGTGACGGTGAAGATGATACGAGTAATTTTACTTTTACAATGCCATCTGATGGAATAGCTAATTTTACGGGATCTCATGATCCAGATATAAGTTCTTCTGGTAGTGGTACTAGTTTTACAATAAGGGTGAATGGTAATTCGATATTTAGTGGTAATATGAGTTCCGGAAATGGTATTCCTCAATAAAGTAGAATTGAAAAGAGATAAAAAAAACCTCGGAATTTAGTTTCGAGGTTTTTTTTATTATAGAATATCTAATACTTTTTCAGGTGGTCTTCCAATAATCGCCTTATTGTTTTTAATGACAATAGGTCTTTCAATTAATTTAGGATGACTTACCATAATTCGTATTAGTTCGTCATCTTTGATCTCTTTTCCCTTAAATTCTTGCTTCCATATAGCTTCATTAGTTCTTACTAGTTCTATTGGTTTTATATCTAATAAGTTAATGATATCCTTAAGCTTATTTTCAGTTAGAGGAGTATCCAGGTATTTTATAATTTCTAAATCCTCTTTTTTATCTTCAAGAATTGCTATGCACTGTCTTGATTTACTGCATCTTGGATTGTGATATATTGTTGTCATAATTATTGTTTAGTCTTCATTTTTTTGTCCCATCATCATAAGGTATGCTTTCAGAAAAGCGTCAATATTTCCATCCATGACTGCATCTACATTACCAGTTTCTTCAGCTGTTCTTACGTCTTTTACTAATTTGTAAGGATGCATTACATAATTACGTATTTGGGATCCCCATTCAATTTTCATCTTAGAAGCTTCAATCTCGTCTCGTTGAGCTTGTCTTTTCTTAAGTTCCAGTTCAAAAAGTTGAGATTTTAGCATTTGTAATGCTTTTTCTCTATTATCATGTTGGGATCTGGAATCGGAACAAGATATTTGAATTCCCGTAGGGAAATGCGTAAGCTGAACTTTAGTTTCTACTTTATTTACATTTTGTCCACCAGCTCCACTGGACCTAGATGTAATGATTTCATAGTCTGAAGAATTAATATCTATTTCAATACTGTCGTCCGCCAAAGGGTAAACATATATTGAAGCAAATGAAGTATGTCTTTTTGCATTGCTGTCAAATGGAGAAATACGCACTAAACGATGAACACCATTTTCTCCTTTTAACCAACCAAAAGCATATTCCCCTTCGATTTCTAAAGTCACTGTTTTAATACCTGCAACATCACCTTCCTGGTAGTTCAGCTCTTTTACCTTAAAGCCTTGTTTCTCTGCCCACATTAGGTACATACGCATTAGCATACTTGCCCAGTCACAACTTTCGGTTCCACCAGCACCTGCTGTAATCTGAAGAACAGCGCTCATACTATCACCTTCATCACTAAGCATATTCTTAAATTCAAGATTTTCGATTAAATCAAGTGCTTTTTGATGATTTGTATTTACTTCTTCTTCAGTGGCATCTCCTTCTTTATAAAACTCAAATAGGATTTCGAGATCATCAATAAGGCTTACACCTTTTTCATACTCAGAAACCCATTTTTTTTCAGAGTTTAAAGCCCTCATTATTTTTTCCGCTTCTTGGGCATCGTCCCAAAAATCTGGAGCATACGTTTTTTCTTCTTCGTTAGCGATTTGGATTAGTTTGGCATCAATGTCAAAGATACCTCCTTAACGCAACCAGGCGCTCTCTAAGATCTTGTAAAGTCTCAGTATTGATCATATTTTGATTATTTTTTGACAAAAATAGGATTTAACAATTCAGTAGGAAATAATTTTGCTATTATTTTATAGTTTTAATTCTTTTGTAATTCACATTAATCATTTTTAAATGAGACTATATTTTTCTTGCTTCTTTTTAATAGTTGCTCAATCACTTTCAGCTCAATTTTTAGATTCACATAAAGAATTAAAATCATATACAGGTTTCTTCGATTTTCACTATAGTGAAGATAAAGATGCCATTTATTTAGAAGTAGATAAATTGGATGAAGAGTTTTTATATGTTCACTCGTTAGCTTCGGGTCTTGGTTCTAATGATATTGGATTGGATAGAGGGCAAATAGGTAATGGTGTTATTGTAAAATTTGTTAAAGCTGGAAATAAACTACTCTTGGTTCAACCGAATCAAAGATATAGAGCAATAACAAATAATAAATTAGAAAAGAAAAGTGTTGAACAGGCCTTTGCGAAATCAGTCTTGTTTGGTTTTAAAATAGAGGAAAATAAAAATGGTTCTTATGTAATTAATTTTACTCCTTTTTTGATGCAAGACACACATGGAGTTATTGATAGACTAAAAAATCAAAATGAAGGTAATTATAGTATAGACAAGACTAAAAGTGCATTAAGTTTAGAAAGAACTAAGGCATTTCCAAAAAATGTAGAATTTGAAGCACTTTTGACCTATAAAGGAACTCCCAAAAGAGGTAATATTTGGTCAGTTGCTCCCGATGCTAAATTTCTTACAGTTACTCAACACCACTCTTTTGTGCAGTTACCAGATGATAATTATAGAAAACGTGAATTTGATCCTAGAAGTGGAGCACTTTCTATATCCTATTTGGATTATGCCACTCCGATACAAGAACCTATCGTTAAGAGATATATTAAAAGACATCGATTAGAAAAGAAAAACCCAGAACTAAAGATGAGTGAAGCTAAAGAGCCTATTGTTTATTACTTGGATCCAGGAACTCCAGAACCTGTAAGGTCTGCATTACTAGATGGTGCAAGATGGTGGAATCAAGCGTATGAAGCGATTGGGTTTAAGAATGCTTTTCAGGTAAAAATGCTTCCCCCAGATGCTGATCCCATGGATTTGCGATATAATGTAATTCAATGGGTACATCGTTCTACACGTGGTTGGAGTTATGGAGCTAGTGTGGTAGACCCAAGAACAGGAGAAATTTTAAAAGGGCATGTAAGCTTGGGAAGTTTAAGAATTCGTCAGGATTTCTTAATAGCGCAAGCATTATCTAATAAGCCTTTTGCTAATAATGATGATAATTACAAACCTATGTTAGAAATGGCTTTAGCAAGAATAAGACAGCTATCTGCCCACGAAGTGGGTCATACCATAGGTTTTGCTCATAATTTTGCTGCAAGTACTAGTGATAGGGCATCGGTAATGGATTATCCGCATCCTACCATTAGATTAAAAGATAATCAAATTGATTTTTCTGACGCTTACGATACTAAGATAGGGGTTTGGGATAAAGTAACTGTAGCTTATAGCTATGCTGAGTTTAATAATAAAGCTGACGAAAAAAAGGAATTAAATAAGATTTTAGATGAAGCATATGCTTCGGGTTTACGTTTTATATCTGATAGTGATGCAAGACCGCAAGGAGGAGCTCATGGCTTGGCTCATTTATGGGATAATGGCAGCAATGCTTCTGAAGAATTAAAGAGTGTTTTAGAAGTAAGAAATCATGCGATTAATAACTTTTCTGTTGATAACATTAGAACAGGGGAGCCATATTCTGTTTTAGAAGATGTGTTTGTTCCATTATATTTTTTTCATAGATATCAGACGGAGGCTGCTGTAAAATTAATAGGAGGTCTTAACTATAATTATGCTACTAAGGGTGATATGCAAACGATTGTAGAAGTAATTCCTGCAAAAGAACAAAAGAAAGCACTAGATCAGATTTTGCGTACTATATCTCCTGAAGTTTTAGCAATTCCAGAAAGTAAACTAGGGTTATTTCCACCTCGGGCTTTTGGTTATAATCGTACTAGAGAGTCTTTTAAAAGTAAAACAGGAGTAGGGTTTGATGCTTTAAGTGCTGCATCTACTGCTAGTGATATGAGCTTATCTTTGTTGTTAAATAGTGAAAGGGTGTCTAGATTGGTACAGCAGAGAAGTTTAAATAAAAATGCGTTAGGGGCATCTGAGGTGATCGATAGATTGATACAACAAGTGTTTAATTCGGAATCAAAAAGTGATTATTATAATGAAATACAAAACGTTGTAAAAAATAATACGTTAAAGCATTTAATGAAGTTAAATAATGATAAAAACGCATATCCCCAAGTACAGGCTATCGCTTATAATTCGTTGCAAAAAATAAGTTCTCTCTTAAAATCTCAAAATACTAACGTATTAAATAAAGTTTATAATGCCTACTTTGTGAAACAGATAGAGAATTTTATAGCTAATCCTAAAGATTTTAAACCAATGTCATCACCTAAGATTCCTGATGGTTCTCCTATAGGAAGCTTTCAATGTAATTTTTAATTTCATTCGCATATTCTCTAAAAATACTAAGAACTAATTACTTATTCTAAAATATGATTATTGATCTAAGAAGTGATACTGTCACTAAACCAACTTCTCAAATGCTTGAAGCGATAATGAATGCAAAAGTAGGAGATGATGTATATAAAGAGGACCCAACAGTAAATGCACTAGAAGAAAAAATAGCAACCATGTTCGGTATGGATATGGCTTTGTTCTTTCCTTCTGGTAGTATGGCTAATCAAGCGGCAATTAAATTACATACACAATCTGGTGAACAACTTATTGCAGATAAGTATGCTCATGTATATAATTATGAGGGTGGAGGTGTTTCGTTTAATAGTGGAGTATCTTGTAAGTTGATTGATGGGCATAGAGGAATGATTACTGCAGATCAAGTAGAATCATCTATCAACCCACCAGATTTTTATCATAGTCCATTAACGAGTTTGGTGTGTATCGAAAATACTACTAATAAAGGAGGAGGAGCGTGTTACGATTTTGATGAAATTTTAAGGATAAAAAGTGTTTGTAAAGAACATAACTTGGGATATCATTTGGATGGAGCAAGATTATGGAATGCGATTATTGCTAAAAACCAGCGTTTTCAACAGTATGGAGAAGTGTTTGATACGATATCTGTATGTTTAAGCAAAGGTTTAGGAGCTCCTATGGGTTCTGTACTAGTGGGGAAAAAAGAATATATGCAAAACGCTATAAGAGTTAGAAAGGTATTAGGTGGAGGAATGAGGCAAGTAGGATACATGGCTGCAGCTGGGATTTATGCCTTAGATAATCATATGGATCGTTTAATAGAGGATCATAAAAAAGCTACAGAAATAGGTAAGGTGTTGCAAACATTATCCTTTGTAAAAAGCGTGGAACCTATAGATACCAATATTATTATATTCACTATAGATAGAAATGAAGAAGAGTTTATAGCACAGATGGCAGAAAAAAACATTCATTTTTATGGAATGGGACAAGGAAAGCTTAGGTTCGTTACTCATTTAGATTACACTCACCAAATGCATGAATATTTTATAAACGACGTGTTGACGAAAGTTTAAAATAAAAAAAGCTGTTTGATTACCTCAAACAGCCTTTTAATTCTAATTAAGAATTTTATATCTCTTTTGTGTCCGCTCCAGGAGCATTTTCTTTTACAGAATTTATTCCGTTTTCCATTCCTGATTCAGAAGTATACATTTGACTACTTCCAATTATTTGACCATTTCCTGCTTTTAGATTAAAATAAAACTTACCGTCTTTTGAAGTTTTTCTTTCATATCTGCCATCTTCAGATGAGTTTTTCTGTACAGAAGCAATCCCATTAACAGCAGCGGCTTTACTATTATACACTTCGCTACTCAGAATTACCTGTCCGTTTTTGGCTTTAAGCGTAAAATGAAAATTAGATCCCTCTTTATTTTTGAGTTCAAACATATTATAGTTGTTTTTTAAAATGTTAACTGATTTCTATAAAAGTATGTAAATAAAAGGAAAAACAAAAATGATTAAAACTTCAAAAAGTACCTTTTTGAGTATTTTATCGAGTAAAAAAACAATACGTCGAAAATGCCTTCTTTTTTTGGAATCTTAATTTTAACATTTCTTTTTGATGTGGATAAATTTGTACCTTTAAGTGTAACATAATAATAACCACAAAAATCATCAAACATGAAAAATCGTATTTTACTTATTTTCCTTGCATTCGTAGGTGTAGCTGCTCAGGCTCAAGACCTTCCTGCAAATCCAGAACCTGGAAAATGTTATGTACGTTGTACCACTCCTGATATTTACGAAAATCAAACAGTACAAGTGCAACTAACACCGGAGTACAGAAAATTAAAAACATTTCCTGCTACTTTCGAAACAGTAACTGAGAGAGTTTTGGTAAAAGAGGAAACTAAGAAGTTTACTTATGTACCAGCAAAGTATAAGAATGAAACGGTAACTTTTATTAAGAAGCAAAAAGCATCCAAGTTATCTGTAATTCCTGCAAAATTTGGAAAAGGTTCGGAAACTTTAGAAATTAAGCCAGCATATGCTCAATGGGAGCTTGGTTCTCCTGCTCCAGATTGTGCATCTAGTAACCCAGATGATTGTCGTTACTGGTGTTATAAAGGGTATCCAGCTGAATTTACTACGGTAGCTGTACAAACGTTAAGTTCAGATGCAACTACTACAAGTACTCCAATTGATGAATTAACAAGTACTTATACTAAAAGAGTAATTGCTGAGCCTGCAAAAGTAATCGAAGAAGTGATTCCTGCAGAGTATGCAACGATTACTAAAACAGTAATGGTAAAAGACGCATATAGTGAGGAAGTAGTAGTTCCAGCTACATTTAAATCAGTAAGCAAAGAAGTGCTTACTCAAAAAGGAGGTTTAACTACTTGGAAAGAAGTTGAGTGTTCATTAGTAGAATATTCTGCGTTACCAATCAACTGGAATTTAGGTAGTGCTACCCTTACTTCTCAGGCAAAAAGTATAATCGATACTAGATTAATGCCAGTATTAGCAAACAATCCAGGAGCTAAAATGGAGATTGCATCGCATACGGATGCCAGAGGATCAAAGTCTAGTAACAAAAGTCTTTCTGAAAGAAGAGCACAGGCAGTTGTAACTTATTTATTGTCTAAAGGTATAAACGGAAGTAGATTAGTAGCTAACGGATATGGAGAAACAAGACTAAAGAACAGATGTTCTGATGGTGTTTCTTGTACTGAGCGTCAGCATGCTTCTAACCGTAGAACTGAATTTAGATTGATTAACAACTAATTTACAGTTAGAGAATATAAAAAAAGGAAGCAATTTGCTTCCTTTTTTTATATGTATAGATTCATTTATTTAAAAAGATCTAACCCTGGTATATTAGGCATTCCTTCTTTAGCAACAGCGGCTAATTCTGCCTCGTTAACAGACGTAGCTTTGGCTATAGCCTTATTCATTGTTAGAATTAGATAATCCTCTAGTTGTTCTTTGTCATTTAACAGCTCATCTGCAATAGAAATGCTTTTAACTTCTCTATTAGCTGTAATGGTAACTTTTAGAAGATTATCAGAACTAGATTCATCCACCATAACAGTGTCTAATCTTTTTTTAGTTTCCTCAACTTTTTTCTGGGTTTCTTTTAGCTTACCCATCATTCCCATCATATCTCCAAACATCGATTTTGTTTTTTTAGAATTTATTAAGAACAAAATTAGTATTTTACCTGTTAATAAACTAAGAGATTTATGCTAAAAGTCTAAGGGCTATATAAATGGTAACCCTTACTTTTGCATCTTCGTATAGTTCAAATAAATACCAAGAAATTGCAGATAAAAATTAAGAATCCCGTTGCAGAAAAGAAAGCTACTCATTTAGAAAAACATGGTGATATTCGTATCGATAATTATTTTTGGCTAAATGATAAGGAAAATCCTGAAGTAATTAAGTATCTAGAGCAAGAGAATGAGTATAACGAAAAGATGATGGGGCATACTACTGACTTTCAAAACAATCTTTTCGAAGAAATGAAAAGTCGTATCAAAGAAGATGATTCCTCGGTGCCATACAAACTAAATGGATATTGGTATATAACCCGCTATGAAACTGGAAAAGATTATCCTATTTATACGAGAAAAAAGGGAAGTCTTGACGCAAAAGAAGAAATTTTATTTGATTGTAACGAAGAGGCTCAAGGACATTCCTATTTTAAAATGGTAGGTCTAAATGTAAGTCCAGATAATACTTTAATCGCATTTGGGGTAGATACTTTAAGTAGAAGGAAATATACCATTAGAATAAAAAATCTATTAACAGGAGAAATATATCCTGAAATAATTGAGACTACTACAGGTGGAAGTACTTGGGCTGCAGATAGCAAAACCTTATTCTATACAAAGAAAGACGAGGAGACCTTAAGATCACATAAAATATATAGACATATTCTTAATACAGATTCATCTAAGGATGTAGAAGTATATCATGAATCTGACGACACCTTTAATACTTTTGTTTATAAAACCAAATCTAAACAATATTTGGTAATTGGTTCCAGTAGCACTTTAACATCAGAATATCATATTCTCAAGGCAGATGACCCTACAGGTGATTTTAAGGTGTTTCAGGAGCGTATTAGAGGTTTAGAATATGGAATAGCACATTATGATGGTAACTTTTATGTGCTTACTAATGCAGATGAAGCTAAGAATTTTAAATTGATGCAAGTTTCCGAAGAAAATACTTCAAAAAAGTATTGGAAGGATCTTATTCCTCATCGCAATGATGTATTACTAGAGGATGTGGATATTTTCAAGGATTATTTGGTGATCAGTGAGCGACATAATGGTTTAAATAAGATAAATATTAAACGATGGGATGGTAAAGAAGATTATTATCTTCCTTTTGATAATGAAACCTACACCGCTTATGTTAGCACAAATGTTGATTTTGACACTAAAATCCTAAGATATGCTTACAATTCTTTGACTACGCCTAATTCAGTAATTGATTTTGATATGGAATCAAAGGAAAAACATGTCAAAAAAGAACAAGAAGTTTTAGGTGGGAAATTTGATAAAGCGAATTATGTTTCCGAACGTGTTTGGGCAAATGCAAAAGATGGAACTCAGGTTCCGATTTCATTAGTATATAAAAAAGGAATTAAAAAAGATGGAAGTAATCCTTTGTTACAATATGCTTATGGATCTTATGGCTCTACTATAGATCCATATTTTTCTACAGTGAGATTAAGTTTATTAGATAGAGGATTTATCTATGCAATCGCTCATATTAGAGGAGGAGAGTACCTTGGTCGTTCTTGGTATGAAGATGGTAAACTATTTAAAAAGAAGAATACATTCACTGATTTTATAGATTGTTCTAGGTTTTTAATAGATGAAGGGTATACTTCTACAAAACATCTCTATGCTATGGGAGGTTCTGCAGGAGGGCTGTTAATGGGAGCGATCGTGAATATGGCTCCTGAGTTATATAATGGAGTTGTGGCAGCAGTACCTTTTGTTGATGTAGTTACTACCATGCTAGATGATACAATTCCGTTGACCACTGGTGAGTATGATGAGTGGGGAAACCCTAACGAAAAGGAGTATTATGAATATATGAAATCGTATTCTCCATATGACAATGTTGTAGCTCAAAGTTATCCTAATATGTTGGTAACAACAGGTCTACACGATTCTCAAGTTCAGTATTGGGAACCTGCAAAATGGGTTGCTAAACTGCGTGAATTGAAAACAGATGAAAATTTATTATTATTACATACTAATAT
This sequence comes from uncultured Aquimarina sp., assembly GCF_947492965.1. GTDB lineage: Bacteria > Bacteroidota > Bacteroidia > Flavobacteriales > Flavobacteriaceae > Aquimarina. Next base: position 17,203 of record NZ_CANLOZ010000002.1, read on the forward strand.
GGAAGCTGGTCATGGCGGAGCCTCAGGAAGATTTGAAGCTTTAAAGGAGGTAGCCGAGGAATATGCTTTTTTATTAGATTTAGAAGGTATAAATCATTAATTAAAAAAATTAACGTAACTTCGTAATGTTTTTCTAACAGTTTATAGACTCCCCTCACTAAGTTCTATAAACTTGTTAAAACACAACCCTTATGAAAGAAAATATACAAGCTTATAATAATGTTTTAGAGCTTATAGGTGACACACCACTTGTAAAATTAAACAGAGTTATGAAAGGCTATCCTGGGAATTTCTATGCGAAAATAGAATCATTTAATCCCGGACATTCTACTAAAGACAGGATAGCATTATACATTATAGAACAGGCAGAAAGAAAAGGTATACTTAAACCAGGTGACACCATTATAGAAACTACTAGTGGTAATACTGGTTTTAGTCTGGCAATGGTTAGCGTAATTAAAGGATATGATTGTATTCTTGCAGTTAGTTCCAAATCTTCAAAAGATAAAATCGCGATGCTTAAAAACATGGGAGCAAAGGTGTATGTTTGCCCTGCACATGTTAGCGCAGATGATCCTCGATCGTATTACCAAGTTGCCAAAAGACTGCATGAAGAAATAAAAGGTTCGGTTTATATCAATCAGTATTTTAATGAGCTAAATATTGATGCTCATTATAATTCAACCGGTCCTGAAGTATGGAAGCAAACTGGAGGAAATATAACTCATTTTGTAGCTTGCTGTGGAACAGGAGGTACCATTTCTGGAACCGCAAGATATTTAAAAGAACAGAACAGCGATATCAGAGTCTTGGGTATTGATGCCTATGGATCAGTATTAAAAAAATACCACGAAACTAAAGAGTTTGATGAGGAGGAGATTTATCCTTATCGGATAGAAGGTTTAGGTAAAAACTTAATACCCACGGCTACAGATTTTGATATTATTGATAAATTCGAAAAGGTAAGTGATGAAGATAGCGCACATTCTGCTAGAGAATTAGTAAGAAAAGAAGGTATGTTTTTGGGATATACTAGTGGTGCTGCAATTCAAGGTATAAAGCAATTAGCTAAACAAGGTGAGTTTGACGAAACTAGTAACGTTGTTGTCATATTGCCTGATCATGGATCTCGTTATATGAGTAAAGTATTTAGCGATGATTGGATGATGGAACAAGGATTTTTTGATAGTGTACATGAAGAAGATGCTACCAAAGTTCAGTTTGTGAAATAAAATTTAATGAAAAATAAACTAGAGCATCTGATAGTTTACAGATGCTTTTTTTGTGAAAAATAGATATTGTAGTGAATTGGTATATTATTATGGTATCACGTCAATTTTCTGTATTTTCGCACACTTAAAGAAATCAAATTTACGGTAGATGAGAGATTTATTTGATAAAATATACAAAGACAAAGGGCCTCTAGGGAAATGGGCGGATCAAGCAGAGGGATATTTTGTATTTCCTAAATTAGAAGGTCCAATATCAAATAGAATGAAGTTTCAGGGTAGAGAAGTGGTTACCTGGAGTATCAATGACTATTTAGGACTGGCAAATATGGAGGAAGTCCGTAAAGTTGATGCTGAGGCAGCAGCGGCTTATGGATCAGCATATCCGATGGGTGCAAGGATGATGAGTGGTCATACAGATCTCCATGAACAATTACAGAATGAACTTGCAGAATTTGTGCACAAAGAGGCTGCTTATTTGTTGAATTTTGGATATCAGGGAATGGTGTCTACCATAGATGCATTGGTTAGTAAAGACGATATTATTGTATATGATGTAGACGCTCACGCTTGTATTATTGATGGTGTTAGATTGCATCAAGGACAACGATATACGTACAGACATAACGATATAGAAAGTATCGAAAAGAACCTTATGAGAGCTACTAGAATGGCTCAGAAAACAGGAGGTGGAATATTATTAATCTCGGAAGGTGTTTTTGGAATGCGTGGAGAGCAAGGACGATTAAAAGAAATTGTTGCTCTAAAAGAGAAATATAACTTTAGATTATTCGTAGATGATGCTCATGGTTTTGGAACTTTAGGTGCTACAGGAGCAGGAACTGGTGAAGAACAAGGAGTGCAAGACGATATCGATGTGTATTTTGCAACTTTTGCGAAATCTATGGCTAGTACAGGAGCATTCATCGCTGCAGATCAGGAAATTATTGATTATTTAAAGTACAATCTACGATCTCAGATGTTCGCAAAATCATTACAGATGCAATTAGTTGTTGGTGCACTTAAGCGTTTAGATATGCTTAGAACAATGCCAGAACTAAAAGCGAAGTTATGGAGAAATGTAAATGCTTTACAAAATGGATTGCGAGACAGAGGTTTTGATTTAGGAACTACACAAAGTTGCGTAACACCAGTATATTTGAAAGGTAGTATACCTGAGGCAATGGCATTAGTTAAAGATCTAAGAGAGAACCATGGAATCTTTTGCTCTATAGTGGTATATCCAGTGATCCCTAAAGGTATGATTTTATTGAGATTGATACCTACTGCTTCGCATACCTTGGAGGATGTAGAAGATACATTGAATGCTTTTTCAGCTATTCGAGAATCTTTAGAAAATGGAACTTATAAAAAGATGTCTGCTGCTCTTGCAGAAGCAATGGGAGAGTAGATTATATAACCGATTATATAATAAAAAGCGCTATTTTATTAAATAGCGCTTTTTGTTTTATTATGGACAGCTTAAAATCGCATACGCAGGATCAATACAATCTCCTCCGCAACAAATGTGCGTTCTTGGACATAATATACCGTTACAGATGACTTCTCCATCTCCACCTTTAATTTTTTGTAATTCTTGTTTTTTAAGTTCTCTTACATTGTCGATTTTTAAAATGTTTTTGATCATGATTTATAGGTTTTAAAATAAGTAATATTGTTTTTTAATAATGATTAATGAGAAGGACAAGCCTATAAAAATTGTGTTTTTTGATAGCTATGTGAATTACCTTAACAGTTTGGTAATTCAAATGCGATCAAGGGATTAAAACAAACTCCAGTACAACAAATATGATTTGTAATACAATCAGAGTCATTATAACATAAAGAACGCCCAGTGTTTAGATGATCACCTCCTTTAATATTTTCTTGTACCGTTCTATTTAATTTTTGTACACCTTGAATTTTTAGAATGTTGAGTAACATAATTGAGAATTTTAAGTTTAAAAAATGATTTGTAATGAAATAATAGTGATCTACCTATTATTTATTAGTAATTAGAAGACTTGTATTCTTATCGGCAGTGATATTCTGGACCTTGTACACATCTTCCATTAATACAAGTACAACGACCATCTGTATTAATAGAACAGTCTAAGGTTAAAGGTCCGAAATCACAATATGGACTGCTTCCACCGTTAATAGATAATTGTTGTTGTTTTTGGAGTTCTTTAACTCCGTTTAAGTTTAAAATGTTTTTGATCATAACTATTTGGTTTAAAGAGATAATATTTCTTTCCAAAATAGCCTATAAATGGGGAAATTTTAAATTTTTTGTATTAAAAATCTATTAAAATAACTGAAGATTTGTTAAGAAAAATATTTTCTGTAAGTTCTTCTCATTTTATGCTGCTCATGTTCGTAGTCATTCCAAAGAGCCTGAATAGCCTTGTTTTCTTCTAATTCAGGATTGGTTTCTACCATTTCAATTCCGTTGCGAATAAAGGTTTCGTTCATTTCTTTAAATATCAAAGCGGTAACACCTTTGTTTTGATATTCTGGATCAACCCCTATTAAATAAAATGCTGCAGTATCGTTTCTGCGTTGTGCTTTAAGAATATGTAAAAACTTTAAGGGATAAATTTTACCATTCATTTTCTTTAAAGCTTTGGAAAAAGAAGGCATTACAATAGAGAAAGCGATGAGTTTTCCAGTGTTATCCGCGATACAGGTAATATATTCTGGATTTAAGTAGGGTAGATACTTTTTCTTGTACATTTCTACCTGATACTGTTGTATAGGTACAAAGGTCTGCAGACTGCTATATGTTTTGTTAAGTAAATCGAACATATCATCTGCATATTTCAATAGCTCTTTACTCTTCCTGAACTTTAGTAGTTGAAGTTGATAACGCTCCTTAATTATTTTCGCAAACTTAATAACCTTTTCTTTAGTCTCTTTCGGAACTTTAATTTTATATTCAACCCAAGTTGCAGCATCTTCAAAACCAAGTTGTTCCATGTGTTCTTTATAATATGGATAATTATACCAAGTGATCATGGTATTAAGCTCTTCGTACCCCTTAATAAGGATACCTGCTTTATCCATATTAGAAAAACCTACTGGGCCTTCCATATATTCTAAAGAATGTTGTTTTCCAAATTCAGTAACTTTTTCTAAAAGCGCTTTTGTAACTTCGATATCGTCAATTACATCAAACCAACCAAAACGTACTTTTGCCTTTTTTTGTTCCTTTACCTCAATCCAATTGATAATAGCTGCTATTCTACCTACAATTTTATTGTCGCGATATGCTAAAAAGTATTTTGCTATTGCATTTTTAAAAACAGGATTCTTTTTTGGGTTCATTACATCCAATTCTTCCTTAATAATCGAAGGAACGTAATAAGGAGAGTCTTTATATAATTCAAAGGGAAACTTAACAAATGTGGTCAAATCTGCTTTGGAGGTAATTTCTTTTATGGTAATCATACAACTTCGCTAGTTCATAGCAAATATATAACGCTTTTGTCAAACATCTTAACGTATTTGTATCATTTTAATAAATTACAGAATAAGTTTATTGTATTTAGAAACTTAGATGTTTTCAAAAAAAACTCCATTAATCAAATTAATGATTAATGGAGTATAGGATACTGAACAAACAATAATTTCACCTATTGTTTTTTAACACACACAACTTTAGTATCCAGGATTTTGAGTAATGATACCATTACTAGCAAGTATTTCGGAATCGGGAATTGGGAACACATAATAGTTAGGATTAACAGTTTCTCCCATTTCCACATCCACGGTACCTGTTCTAACAAGATCAAACCATCGTTGTCCTTCAAAGGCTAATTCTAATCTTCTTTCATCTGCGATAGCTTGTCTAACTTCTATTTGTGTATTTGCGGTACCGCTTAAACTGGCTAAACCAGCTCTAGTTCTAATATCATCTAGTAGACTTAAAATAGTTGCTGATTGAGATCCATCTCCATTATTATTTTCATTAAGTGCTTCTGCATACAATAAAATAACATCTGCTAATCTCAATTCGATCCAATCTTGATCTGGATTTTCGGATAAATACTTTATTCCTCTAACGGCATCTTCATCCACCGTGAGAGCTTTTCTATTAACATCTCCTGCCGCATCAAATGCAGCGACTAAATCTAAGTCCAATGGTTCAAAAGATTTTGAATCATTACCAATATACCAACCTGTAAACTCTGTAAAACCATATTCATCTGGAATTGAGCTTGATACTTGAGTAGCAAAAAGAATCTCAGAGTTTAAATCATTGGCATCCCCAAAAATATCAGCAAAGTTAGCCTGTAAACTTACGCCTGCATCTGCTGCACCATTTACCACAGCTGCGAGATGTGATTCTGCACTAGTAAAGTCGCCTATTTGCATGTAAACTTTACCTAATAAACCTTGAGCAGCTATTTGTGTAGCTCTACCGTTTGATAAGCCAGAATTATTTAGAACTGATATGGCATCTTGTAAGTCTGGGATAATAATATTATTGTAAATGTCCGCAGCTGGTTGTCTTGTTAAATCTAAGCTAAGATCTCCAGAACTTAGATTTACAGTAACATCTCCAAAAACACGCACTAGCTTAAAATATGATAAAGCTCTTAAAAACTTTGCTTCACCAACATCTGTCGTATTTGCTGAATTTTCAATAACATTGTTTGCACTTAAAATGGATCTATATAAAGCAATATAAAATGGTTCAAAGAACTGGTCTTCCATAACTATGAGATCACTATTGAATCTATCAAAAGACGGGTAAGGCTCTTCTATCATTAATGCATTATCAGCTCTAAAATCTCCCATTACTGCCATAGGAGTTACCGAACCTAATTGATAGAAGTATGCTGCATTAAGAACACCTTCAAAATCAGTTAATGAATCTGAATTTGCGATATTTGATGGCACCTGGTCTAAATCTTCACAGGCAGCGATGAATAACGCCATTGCCAATAATAAAATGATTTTTTTCATTTTTTCTTTTTTAAAAATTAACATTTAAACCAAACGTAAAACTTCGTACTATAGGGCTTGCACCAACTTGAACACCATATGTCGTCGGACCTGCGTAACCGCTATTTCCGGTTTCAATACCTTCTGGATTATATGAAGTGTAATCATCTCCCCAGATGTATAATAGGTTAGTAGAGGCTGCATAAATTCTAAGAGAATTCAAACCTATTTTGTTTATTAATTCTCTATTTAAAGTATAGCCTATAGTTAAATTTCTTAATGCTATATACGAAGCATCCTGAATACCGTGATCGGTTTGTCTTCTGTTACCTATATAGTGTTCTCCATTATGATCTGCAATACCATCGTCATTTGCATCAAAAGTATCTACCAATCGACCAGACCATTGTGATTCATAGTAAAGAGGATCAATATTATATACTTCTGCTCCGTGGGATCCTTGCCATTGCATGGAGAAATCAAAAGCCTTGTAGCTCATAGAGGAATTTAATCCCCAATAAAAATCGGGTGTGGCTTGACCTATTTTTACATAATCATCGCTATCGATAACACCATCTCCATTTTGATCAACTACATAGGATTCTCCCGAAGTATTATTAGGATGTCTTGTAGGATCTTCTAAAAACCTCATTTCTACTTCACCAATAGTTTCTAAGCCCCACATTTCACCAATTTCTCCACCTACATAATTTCTAAATATAGGACCTCTACCACTTTGACCATATTGAATTTGAGGAAGTTCATCTACATTGTCTAGATCAGTAATTTCTGTATTCACTGTAGCTAGGTTTGCATTAATATCCCATGTAAAATTTTCATTTTGAATAAGACTAGCGGAAAGTTCAAACTCAAGTCCAGAACTCGTCATATCACCATTGTTTACTATTATAGAAGGTTGACCAACAGTAGTATAGGATACGGTGCTTCCTATTAACATATCTTCGATGTCAGAATTATAATAGTCTACGCTTAGTCTAAAACGATTATTAACAAACCCTAAATCAATACCGTAATTTGTTTCTGTATTCGTTTGCCAGGTTAAATCAGGGTTATTTACATTACCAGAAATTCCAAATCCAGTACCGAAAACTGTAGGAATAGGATTTAAAAGGCTTTGTGCATCAAAATCATTTAAGAACGAACTGGTTCCTAAAGAACCTGTACTAAATCTTAGTTTTAGAAGACTTAAAGCATTTGATTTCCAAAAGTTCTCGTTATGAACATTCCAACCTAAGGACATAGCAGGGAAAACTCCATACTGTTTGTTCGCTCCAAAACGAGAATCTCCATCTCTTCTAAGTGAAGCTGATACTAAATAACGATTATCATATGCATATTGTATTCTACCAAAAACACTTTTTCTTGCTCTCGTGATTTCAGTTTCCGTTGTAGTAATATCTTCTGGATTTAAAAGATTGTAGTTAATAATATCACTATTAGGAACATTAGTACCTACAAGAGAAGTACCGTTAATGTAGTTATTTAAAAATTCATAACCGATCACTGCATCAATATCATGTTTGCCTATAAGTTTATTATAGTTTAATGTGGTGGTGCTTAAAATAGATGAAGCGTTTCTAGTACTCTCGTCTAAATCCGTTTGATCGGTACGAGCTCTTGAATCTGCTCCTAAACCTTGATAATAGTAGTTTTGAGTATTATTAAAGTCTCCACCTAAGGCGGTCTTTAAAAATAAACCATCCATGATTTCATACTGTATATAGGATGAAAGATTTGCGAAATAAACTTTTTGCCAAGCATCAGCATTATCTAATTTTTGAGCAGGCCCAGCATCTCCTGAACCTCCAATTCCGTTATTATCTCTACCGTAATGCCAATCATCAACTCTATCTCCTGGTTGTAATTCATAGATACTTGTTGGGCCAATACCACCTCTATAACCATTATCAAAAGGTGATAACCCTAACCCTTGTGCCTCTGCGTCTAATGCTTGCACGAATGCAATAGATTCTGCTGTATGATAAACAGGGTGAACACCATAAGCTCTCAATAGATCTCTCATATCGTGTGCTAAAATGTCTCTTCTAGACGCAAAACCGTTAAAGCTTAATCCAGCCTTAAATTTATCACCAGATTGAGTGTCAATATTTAATCGTGCATTAAATCTTTCAAACCCTTGTGTTATTGCTACCCCTTCTGCATTTTGGTATCCTACAGATCCGAAAAACTTCGAGTTTTCAGAACCACCTGACATACTAAAATCATGATTTGTGGTAACACCAGTTCTAAATAACCAGTCTTCTGGACTAATGGCACCAGGAGAATTTTCATATGCTCTTAATCGGTATTCTACAAAAGCTGGATCCACTTGTGATAAATCCCAATTACCAGCAGCAATTTCCTGTCTTGAAAATGCAGCCCATTCAGGTCCCGATTTTAAGATGTTTTTTCGGTATTTGTTGGAAATACTAATGAATGAATTATAACTAAATTGTGGTCTTCCTGATTTACCCTTTTTTGTTGTTACCAAAATCACTCCGTTCGCACCATTTGCTCCATATATAGCTGCTGAAGCCGCATCTTTTAATACTTCTAAGCTTTCTATGTCGCTAGGATTTACAGTAGCTAAATTTCCAGAAATTTGATAACCATCTACAATGATTAATGGTCCAGAATCACCAGAGAGAGAAGAAGCCGCACGTACCTGAATTTTTGGATTGGCACCTGGCTCAGGATTTTGATTTTGTATAAGTACACCGGATAATTTACCTGCTAAGGCTTCATCCACACGAGTTGCCTGTATTGCTGCAACATCGCTCCCTTTAACTTGAGCAATAGCACCTGTATTGTGTGATTTCTTTCTAGTTCCATATCCTACAACAACTATTTCTTCTAATGCTTCAGAATCTTCTTCCATTTTCACATTTAAAGTAGTTTGGTTAGATATTGTAATCGTTTGGGTGGTAAGTCCTATGTAGGTAAACTGAAGTACGTCTCCTGAGGACACCTGTATTGCATATTTTCCATCAAAATCTGTAACTGTACCGTTAGAGGTTCCTTTAACTAGAACACTGACGCCCGGTATAGGCGTGTTTGTTTCTACGGATGTTACGATACCAGTTAACTCATAACCCTGTTGAGCATAGGAGTTAAAATGATACAATAACAATAGCGTAAACATTAAAAAGCTTTTAAATTTTACAAGTAATCGTTTCATTGTTTAGTTTATTTTAGAAATAAGCACATAGCCATTACTGGCTATTTTTAATTTGTGTGTATTGCTATTACTTAACTAAACATTAACAAGAGTAAAGGTTTAACTCTATATTATTTGTTACCTTTGTCAATGCGTATTTGTTTAAGTAATAAAGCGTATTATTCATTTTAACAGACTTCTCTCTCGAAACTTGAAGTGATAAATAGAATAATTTAAGAGGATAGGTTTCACCTGTCCTTTTTTCATTTAATGTTTTAATTTACATAGGCAAGGAGTATTAGGTTCTACAGTATTGGTATAAATCATTAAAATGTATTTTCAAGCTTTCTGTAGCTTGATCTGGATCATTATTTTTTATTGCATTTACGATATCCTGGTGTTCTTTAATTAGGGTAGAAAAGTTGGTTTTATCGCAAATTTTATTTGTTACGAAATTTGTTATTATTTCAGGAGTTATAACGAGCATTAATGAATTAATAACACTATTACAACTAGCTTCTGCTAATTTTAGATGAAATAGTAGATCTTCATCGATAGCATTCTCTCCATTAATAGATTTATTTATGTAAGCTTCATGAGCAACCTCTATTTGATAAAGTTGTTGCTCTGTTCTGCGAACAGCGGCTAGTTTAACAGCCTTTGTTTCTAAGATCAATCTGGTTTCTACTAATGATTTAAAATCCGGTGTTTGTAAGTGTAGAATATTGGCCATCATAGAATTCAATGCACCTACACCTATTTTGGAAACAAAAGTTCCACTCTTAGGATATTTTTTTACAAGTCCGTAAAACTCTAATTTTTGAATTGCTAGTCTTAATTGACTTCTACTCACTCCAAATTTCTCCGATAAGGTTCTTTCGGAAGGTAATTTGTCTCCTGGTTCGAGTTGACGGTTTATAATTAATTCTCTTATTTTAGAAATAACCGTTTCAATTTCATCTCTAGGAGATAATGATTCTGGTTTCAAGTTAGTTTTCATAGTTTATAATTGGTCAACCAAATTGGTTAACCAAATATAAGGTAATTATTTTAACCTGCGTATTTTTTATGTTAAAAAATGATGGAAATACTAATTTAGCGCATCGTTTTATTAGGAATTATCATTTTATTGCGTTAATGTTTTTATCGTTACTTACGGAAATTATGGAACTAAAAAAGGCTGAGTACAATAGCACTCAGCCTTTTTCATATGGTATACAAACTCGGATGTTATTTCCGGAATGTATTAATGATTAATTATCATTATTATCATTTTCCTCTTTTTCTTTTTCTTCTTTTTTTCTCTTCTTTTCTTCCGCTTTTTTACGCTTTTCTTCTTCCTTTTTTCTTTTCTTTTCTTCTTTCTTTCTTCTTTTTTCTTCAGCTTTTTTACGCTTTTCTTCTTCCTTTTTAGCTTTTTCCTGCTCTTTCTGTAACTTCTCGTAAGCAGCATCTATATCTTCTTCGTCCTCTGCGTCTTTTTTGTCATCAGTTTTATCTTCTTTGGCATCAGGTTTCGTGTCAGAACCGAGCTCTTTTTCCATCTCTTCCAACTTCTTGAGTTCTTCATCTATCTGTTTCAGTTCATCATCCACACCTTCGTCTTGCTCCATTTTATCCAATTCAGCATCGATGTCTTCGATCATTTTTTGCTTTTCTTTTTCTGCCTTTAATTTTGCTTTTTCAGCTTGTTTTGCAGCTTTAGCTTCACGTTTTAGACGTCTTCTTTCTTCTTTCTTAAATTTCTTTTCGTCTTTTTTATCCTGTTTCTCTTTTTCAATTCGTTCGCGTTCTAGACGTTGTGCCGTTCTTCTTTCGTCAAGATCTTTCTCCATTGCATCTCGATGACTACCATCTTCAAAATCATTAATGAATGGAGTTTGCTCTTGTTTTAAACTATCGTTTTCAATTTCTTCGATTTCTTCATCTAACTCCAGGCCATCTTTATCTTTTTCTTTATCCTTTTCTTCTTCCTCGTTTTCATCCTTTTTGATCCCGCTTTCGAACCCTGGCTTTTCAATAATCTCATCTTTACGATGCCAATCAAACCTATAGGAAGCACCAAGACTTACTCTAAATATAGATGGAGTATCTTTAAAATTGGTGGCGATGTTGGCATCTATTTGCAGATCCTGATTCCATAAATAGGCTCCACCAAGTCTTATAATATTATCACTATAGAAATCACTCTTTTGTCCTTGGTATTCACCAAATATTGCCCATTTGTCATTTAGAGTATGAGTACTTGTGATAATCCAACCATAAGCGGGATTATCCGTAGTGATTTTATCTACAATAAGATTTGTAACTAATACCCAACTACCAGCATTGCTCGTCCACCAGTTGTTTTGAGTCATTATAACAATTTTTGGACTTATGGTGGCATCCGTTGGAAAAGTAAAAGCGTTATCTGTATTTACATAATTCATACCTACGTATGCAGAAACCGCTGGGATTAAACTTTTCCACTTAAATCGATAACGTTCTTTCCAACTTTTTAACTCATCATAATTGATAGAGTCATTTTCTTTAGGTTTTTTATAAGGATCATAAATAAGGTATTTAACTCCTATAGTATTGGATTCAAAGTCAGTTTTTCTGATTTTTTGTTCGTTGGCACCAATAGTTTGCCTGATCCCGTCACTTCTAAAACTACCATCTAAGCTAATTTCTAATTGCTCGATAAGTAACCCGTATCTTATGTTATAATCAAAGTTGAATGTACTTGATTTTGTATCAAATATTTTATGTCTTTCTCTTCCGAAACCTAATCCACCTTCGAGTTGTAATACATTATTACCAACAGAAAAGGCACCTTGAGAAACTCCAGGTCTGTTTGTATTAATCTTTTCAGTGTATTGAGCAGTTGAAGTTAGACCAAGTAGCAATAGGCTAACTACCAGCAGCATCGATTTAGGGCTCATATTCCATAGATTTGGTTCAAATATAGCAGATTTTATCATTTTTTTAGGATTGACTGCCTGTAATTGTATAGAGAGTTCCCTATTTTTGAAAAAAAATAATATGCAAGAGGCTTCTTTCTTAGGGGTATTAAAGGTAATTCTCATTCTGTTATTGATATATTACGGATTAAAGATACTAACGCGATTATTTGGTCCTCTATTGCTTAGATATGTAACAAAGAAAGCTGGAGAAAGATTTCAACAACAGTTTCAGCAATATAATCAGTCTCAATCTTCTGGAGATAATGATGTAACCATTGATAAAAAGCCAAAACAAAAATCTACTAATAAAGATGTGGGAGAGTACATCGATTTTGAGGAAATTGATTAATTTGGCGGCTCATACATAAATTGTCATTCGCATGATGCCTTATCTAAAAAGAATTTTACCTCATATCTTCGTGATTTTAGGTTTTATTATCGTTTCATTAGTTTTTTTCAATCCTGTTCTTAGCGGAAAAATGATATATCAAAATGATATAAAATTATATGAAGGTACGGCTAGGCAACAAAATGAATTTCGCAAAAATACTGGAGAGGAAACTTTTTGGAATAATGCAGCCTTTGGAGGGATGCCCACATATGCTTTAGGAGCGAAGTTTCCTCATGATTATATGGATAAGTTGGATCGATTGATTCGGTTTTTACCAAGACCTGCAGATTATCTCTTTCTGTATTTAGCCTGTTTCTATGTTTTGTTACTGGTGATGCGAATTCCCTGGAAAATGGCAATTGTTGGAGCTTTGGCCTTTGGGCTATCCTCATATTTGATTATTATAATAGGAGTGGGGCATAATGCAAAAGCACATGCTATAGCTTATTTTCCATTAGTTATTGCTGGTATACTTTTAGTATTTCAAAAACGGTATGTCTGGGGATTTCTGCTTACCGCAGTGGCGATGGGATTGGAGATACAGGCTAATCACTATCAAATGACTTATTATTTAGGTTTATTAGTAGTTGTCTTGGGAATAAGTTATTTAATAGATGCTTTCAAAAAGAAAGAATTACCACATTTCTTTAAGTCTTCAGCAATATTGATCGTTGCTGCTTTTTTAGGTTTGGCGACTAACGCTACTACGTTATTATCTACAGCGGAATACGCAAAAACAAGTATACGAGGTAAAAATTTGTTAGCTGATGCCACAACGAAGAGTTCTGAAAAGAATGGACTGGATTACGAATACATAACGGCGTATAGTTATGGAAAGTTAGAGTCTTTAAACCTTTTCGTTCCTAAATTAATGGGACTAGGTAGAGCTTCTGATTTGGGGAAAGAATCAGCTTTCTATCAAAAGCTATTGCAGTTAGGCGAGTCTCCTGAAACCGCAGATTATTATGCTAATATTACTGGCTTATATTGGGGAGCTCAACCTTTTGTAGAAGCACCTCCTTATCTTGGGATTACAGTTGTTTTTCTTGCATTATTGGGATTACTTTTAGTAAAAGGTAGATTGCGCTGGTGGTTACTTGGAGGAATGATTGTGTCATTAACTTTAAGTTGGGGTAAGAATCTAGATTTTCTTACACGCTTTTTTGTTGATTATGTTCCCTTATATAATAAATTTAGAGCAGTTTCCAGTATTCAGGTACTACTAGAATTTGTAGTGCCGATAGCAGCAGTATTTGGACTCTACCAGCTTTTTAATGAAAAAACAGAGTTTAAAGAAAGACAAAAGAAATTTTTAATTTCTTTAGGAGTGTTTGGAGGATTATGTTTGATATTCTGGTTGTTTGGTGGAAGCTTATTCAGTTTTAAATCTCCAAATGATGTACAGGTGGCTATAGAACAACCTGCTATATTCGATGCCATCAAAGAAGATCGTATTACGATTATGAAAAGTGATAGTCTTCGATCTTTATTATTTATTCTTCTTATAGCTGGATTACTTTGGTTTACCTTAAAGAAAAAGATTTCTGAAAATCTAATGCTGGTTGGAGTTGGTATTTTAGTGATTCTGGATTTAGGAGGTGTAGATCGACGCAGTGTAGATAGTGATTCCTTTATTTCTAAAAGAGAATATAAACAATATTTTCAGCCAACAGCTACTGATAAACAGATTCTTAAAGACAACTCTTATTATCGTGTATTAGATCAGGCAAGAGGATTTAGAAATTCTCATACCAATAACTTCTTCAATTCTATAAATGGATATTCTGCAGTAAGACCTAGGAAGATTGATGATATTTATAATCAACACATTTTACAAGGAAATCTAGAGGTTGTGAATATGTTGAATGTTAAGTATGTAATACAGCAAAATGAAGATAGAAAATTAACCGTACAAGAAAACCCATCCATAAATGGACCTGCATGGTTTGTTTCTGAATTAAAATTTGTAGATGGTTATAAGTCTGAATTTGATGCTTTAAACGATATAGATACCAAAAACACGGCTGTTATTAGAAATGAGTTTAAAGATGAGTTAGAAAGTTACAAACCAGTAAAAGATAGCGTTTCTACTATATCAATTTCGAAAACAGATCCAAATCATTTAGCGTATAATATGTATACGAATAAACCTGGATTTGTTGTTTTTTCGGAAACCTATTATAAAGACGGATGGAATGCTTATATCGATGGAGCTCCTGAGACTGTTTATCCTGTAAATTATATGCTTAGGGGTATAAAAGTTCCTGCAGGTAAGCATACTATTGAGTTTAAATTTGAACCACAAGTAGTAAAAACAGGAAGTTCTATTACTTTGGCAAGTTCTATTATCTTTGGGTTATTGTTTTTAGGAGCTTTGTTTTTTGAGTATAAAAAGAGGAAAACAGATGTTTCTGAATAGCACTCTTACAAGGTTTTGAAAGTATTATTAATAACATATTACTGGCCTCCTGCGGGAGGTCCTGGAGTACAAAGGTGGCTCAAGTTTGTTAAATACTTCAAGGAATTCGGAATTGAGCCAACTGTATATATTCCCGAAAATCCTACGTATCCTTTAATAGATGAATCCTTGATTTCAGAAATTCCTGCGGATGTTACTATTATTAAACAACCAATTTTTGAACCGTATCGTTTTGCAGAAATTTTTTCTAAAAAAGATTCTAAAACCATCAGTAAAGGAATCATTGCCGGAAAAGATAAACAATCTTTCATGCAGAAACTTATGTTGTTCATTAGAGGTAATTTTTTTATACCAGATGCGCGCAAATATTGGGTAAAACCTTCTGTAAAATTTTTATATGATCTTATTTCTAAAGAGAATATAGATATTGTAGTTACTACTGGACCACCGCATAGTATTCATCTGATAGGGCAGGAGCTTAAGAAAAAACTGGATATTAAATGGGTAGCTGATTTTAGAGATCCTTGGACAACTATTGGTTATCATAAAAAACTGAAGCTTATAAGAAGTGCAAGAAATAAGCATATACAACTAGAGAAAGAGGTGTTGTCATCTGCAGATCACATAACTGTTACCAGTTATACAACTAAAGAAGAGTTTTCTAATATTACTAAACGACCTATCTCGGTAATTACGAATGGATATGATACTGAAGAGGTTGCTGATATTCGATTAGATACTACTTTTACAATTTCACATATTGGATCTTTGTTATCAGGACGAAATCCAAAGAGATTGTGGCAAGCAATATATGACACTGCACAAGAGAATGAAAGTTTTGCAAAACAATTAAAACTACAATTAGTAGGTGCAGTGAGCGAAGATGTTTTATTCTCTATTAAGGAAGCAGGTTTATCAGATTTTCTGGAAATTAAAGGATATGTATCTCATAAAGAAGCTATAGAGATTCAGCGTAGTTCTCAGGTATTATTAGTAATAGAGATTGACTCAGAAGAAACAAAATGTATTATACCTGGGAAACTATTTGAATATATGATCTCGGAAAGACCTATTATCGCTGTTGGCCCCAGAGATGCAGATATTTCTAAATTAATAGAAGAAACAGATTCCGGGAAATATTTTGATTACGATGCTTATGATGAAATGAAACGTTTACTTCTTGAATATTTTAGTAAGTTTAAAGAAGGAAAACTTAATTCTCAGGCGATAGGAATTGAAAAGTATAGTAGACGATCTTTGACCAAAGAGATGTCTATGTTGCTAAAGAAATTAAAATAGTCTTGATTTTCTTTTTAATATAATATTAGAATCAATATGTCAGATAAATGTATATATCTTGAGTGTAATCAGGATCAAGTGGAATTTTATGGTTCTAAATTTTGTTCATTTCATGATAAAGGAGGATTCTGGGGCAATGGACAGTTCTATGAAAGATATAGTATTCTTGAAGAACAATTTATAAAATTTATAAAAGTTGTTCCTTTAAACGATCCATACCATTTGAAAATTCATTCACCTGTTTTACGAGGTTTAATTCTAAGTATTTGTGCTGAGATAGAAATCTTTTTCAAAGAATGTGGTAAATACTCATGTTCTCTGGATCCAAATAATAAATTATGGAATAAATATAAAGAACTTGATAATTCCGGCAAACAAAAGAAAGAGAGAGCTTGGAACTTTCAAGATTATAGAGTTTTTAAAAATGACTTTCCTAAAGATCTTTCAGTTTATGTTCTTCCAATGGATGAAGAGAGAAAACCTTTCTCTACATGGTCAGGGCGAACACCACCAGCTTGGTGGAATGCTTATAATTCAATTAAACATAATGGTCTAAAATCAATTGGGGAGGCAAGTCTAGAAAATACATTAGATTGTTTATCCGCACTTTTCTTGATGCACTGTGTAAATTCGTATTCAAAAAATTACTTATTGAAATTTAGGCAAGGTTCATATCAAAATCAGGGTATAACTAGTCCATTAGATTCAAAAAGATACCTTTTTCGTTATGGAAAAACTAATTCCGGTAATATTTATAAATCATTTAGGAATTCAAATAGTATAAGAGATAAATACTCTAAATAATGGGAATAGTTGCTAATCAATCGATCAAAAATGTCATCATTACTTGTTTAGGTTTTGGGATTGGTGCTATTAATACCTTGTTTCTTTTTACAAAATTTTTGGAAGAGGAGTACTACGGACTGGTTTCTTATTTGTTTTCTGCATCAAATATTATCTGGCCTCTAATGGCTTTTGGAGTGCATAATACTGTTGTAAAGTTTTATTCATCCTATTCCGATAAAAAGGAACAAAATAAGTTTATGACGATAATGCTTATTTTACCTATGTGCGTTGCTATTATCATTGGTGCCGTAGGTACTGTTTTTTATGAACATGTCCTAAGTTATTTTGAAGAAGATAACACTATTGTACAGCCTTATGTTTGGACCATTTATGTGCTCGCTATTGCTTTATCTTATTTCGAAATATTTTTTGCTTGGGCTAAAGTTAAACTTAAAAGTGTTTTTGGTAATATTTTAAAAGAATTGTTCGTAAGAACTTGTCTTATGGTATTACTATTTTTAGTTTATTTAGAAGTAATTACCGTAGTACAATTTATTTATGCGATTGTATTCGTATATATAGCTAGATTATGCATTATGGCTATTTATGTATATAGATTGCTAAATTTCTCATTTAGCTTTTCATTGCCTTCTAATTTCATAAACGTATTTAAGTATTCTTTATTGATTTTGTTGGCAGGATCTGTCGCTACTCTTTTAATTGATTTGGATAAGACAATGATAGAGCGTTATCTACCTATCGAATATGTGGCTAAATATGGTATTTGTGCTTATATCGCAAGTGTGATAATTATTCCTTCCAGAGCGATGCATCAAATTACATATCCGTTAACGGCAAAACTCATTAATGAAAAGAATTTTGAACAACTTAGAATATTATATCAAAAAAGTTCTTTAAATCTTTTCGCAATCAGTGGTTTATTATTCGTGTTGATTATTTGTAATGTAAATCAACTTTTTGAATTAATTCCGGATGAATACGAATTGTTTATCTGGGTGGTAATTCTTATCGGAATAGCTAAGTTATTTGATAATGTGCTAGGCAATAATAATTCGATCATATTTAATTCAGATTATTATCGTTTGATTCTATACATAGGAATTGCCATGGCGGTTATTGCTTTTGTTCTTAATTGGTTACTCATTCCGGTATATGGAGTGGTAGGGGCTGCTATAGCTACCAGTATGGCGGTATTTTGCTACAATACTGCAAAAGTTTTTTTAGTGAATATAAAGTTTAAAATGCAACCATTTTCTAAAAAGACTTTTCTCATTGTGATCATGATTTTAGCTTTTGTATACGGCTTTTATTTTTGGGATTTTACTTTCCATCCAGTTGTGAATATAGGTTTAAAAAGTACACTTATAGGAGGTGTTTATGTAGGTGTTTTATATTTCTTACGAGTATCGGATGATATTAATGATATAATAAAGAAAATCCCTCGAGGTGCCTAAGCATACTACTCTGAGGGATTTTCTAACTAACCAACCAAAAAAATAAATTCTTTATATTAACTTCTACTTCTTGCCGTACGAGATCTAGAATTATTAGATCTTGTAGCTCTGTTCGTAGAATTACTTCTTCTAGTTTTTACTTGAGATCTTGTAGAACCTCCTTTACTAGTATATTGACTGTTATTAGAGCGTTTTGTTACATTCCCAGATCTATTATTTCCGTTAGACCTCGAAGTTCTGGCTTTTGAAGAACCTCTTCTAGAGTTATTATTGGTTACAGCACTTCTAGTTCTCTGAGATCTGTTATTAGATTGTACTCTATTTCTACTTTCGGTATTTCTAGGTGTGACATTTGTTCTAGTTCTATCTGATCTTCTTACCTGACTTCTTGTATCAATACTTCTAGTACTTCTATTAGTCACGGTGTTTCCACTTCTATTCGTTCTTACATTATCTCTGCTATTAGAGTTTCTTGTAATAGCGTTACTTCTTGTTGTACTTCTAGAAGAATTTCTATTTTCAGTAGTTCTGTTTCTATTCACTGTTCTTGATCTAGAACGATTTACTGTATTATAGTTACGATCATTTCTTTTATACATTTCCGTTCTTCTATCTCGAGTTCTATAGTCAAGACTTCTAGCTCTATTTACTCTATATCCTCTGTTGTATGACGCAACTCTTTGATTAGGTCTATAATATGTACGACTTCTATATGGTCTTGCATAATATCCATCAAAGTAGTTTCTTCTGAATACATTATACGAACATCTATAAGGAGTATAAAATCTTCTATAAGGTCTATTGAAAACGATACATCTGCTAACTACTGGTACCGTAAAATAAGCGTGAAAAGGATTGTATACATAATACCTGTTAAAATCATTAATGAATCCAGTACAGTTTACAAAATTACCATAGCTGTTATAGTTTACATATAATCCACCAACTCTAGATACTCTACCAAAACGGTTGTAGTTGATGAATACATCTCCAGCTTGACTAATTCTACCATAATAATCATAAAAGATCGGTACATTTTCTACCTGTACTACAGCTCCATAATCATCATACTGTACGTAGGCATCATAATTATATCCAGAATTAAAACTAATGTTTACTCCAGGACGGTTAATATTTACACTAACTCCGCCTCTTGGTCTGTTTACATAGAAATCAAATTGTCCGTCTGCGTATACCGAAAACTCAACTCCATTCTCATGAAAGATGAATGATTTTCCGTAATTGTAATAACGAGATACGGTTTCTGTATTTGTTTCCAATGCATTAGCACTAAAAGTTGCTAATAGCAAGCCTGTAAAAAGTAAAACAATATTTTTCATAATCTGTGATTTTATAAAGAGTGTAAAAATTTGTTTTTTGCACTCACTTATATAGTATCAAGCAGCGTGCCAAAAATTACTTTTCTCTATATATTATACATACGTTTATTCCATGAAACAGACTATTTTTGTATGATAAGTATTTGATAAACAGTGTTTTGGTTTTAACCCAGGTCTTTTTGGATACGATATGTTTCTATATTTTAAACCCTATATATATTAAAAATTTAAAAGTGATAGTGGACTTGATTAAAACTATGAGTACATAAAAGAAAGCCTGCTACCAAATTGATAACAGGCTTTCAAAAACTAACCAACTAACTAATTTATTCTAATCATCATCGTCATCCTCTCCTTTATGATGCTTTTTATTTCTTTTTCTGTTTTTAAAATAGAAATCATCTTCCTGATTCCAATCGTGATGATTGGATCTTCCCTGTATGTTATAATAAGGATCATGTGGTGCACTACATCCGTCTATTCCGCAATATCCACATCCCGTATAATGAACATTTCCTTCTATATGTCTAATTCTACCTCTTTTTCCGTAATAGATATGTAATCCACCTATTTTGGCAACTTTTCCTCTTCTATTATAACGGATAAGAACAGAACCTATTCTTCTTACCTGATCAAATCGATTATAACTTATTGTAGTAAGGCCAACTCGTTTCAATCTTCCGTAATAATCATATTTCACAGTAAAACGATTGTTGTGTCTACGATAGTTTCTGTTGTTACCTGGAGTATTATAGTTAGACGAATTCCAATCCCAGTTGTTATAATTTCTTCTTCTTGGAGTTCTAAAGTCAACTTCTCCATTAGGATACACAAAAAATCTAACACCATTTTCGACAAATACAATAGGTTTTGCATTACGATAGCGTTTTGTAACCCTATCTACTTGATCCGACTTATTTTGATCGGCCGCTTGTGCAGCTGTTCCAACTAGTAACATTACTGCAATAAAAAGTATTACTTTTTTCATAACTAAAATGTTTTTGGGTTTATACCTACTCATTAGCTTTTCGGTTTCCGCTATTTGTGTAAAGTATATCCAAACGGCGTGCCAAAAATTATTTTATGGAAGTAAAAGAGCTTCTTTTAGTATAGAAGAAATAGGATAAAAAAACAGTTTTTAACAGGGAAAAAATTTTATATAAGGAGTGTTATCTGTTTAAAATCAGTGAAATATAATTTTATCGATTAAATTGGTTCTACAGCGAAAAAACGATTTAAAAAAACAATGAGAATATTTTTTTTGGGTGGCTTAGATCTAATTTTATGGAGTTAAAAGAAAAGACTTTTAATACTAATTGGAGAAATAATATAATAATTGGGGCTATGAAAAATATAATACTACTTACATATTGTTTTTTAACTTTTGGACTATATGGACAGGAAAAAGAATATATTCTAAATGCGGACTACACTAAAAAGATTATAGTAGAATCAAAGAACGTTTCAACCGTCTTTGGTATTGAAGAAAAGATTTTAAAGCATAAAAAGAATGCATTTATTATTAAAGATACTTTACAACCAAACTCTTTATCAGGAGTATTTATGAAAATGGGTCGTTATTTTATGATGAATGATACGCACAGCCAATATTCTAAACACGAATTGGTTTCCGAATGGCGTATTAAAGAATTAGGAGTATCTGAAAGACATATAATTTTCAATAATTATAATACACTCATTGTCAATTTAGATGATATGAAGTTTTACTTTGTTACTGATGATTTTTTGGATAAATTAGATTATACTTCGCAAAAGAAAAAGCTGGATAGACAAGCATATATAGAGAATAATAGAAAGTATAGAATGTCTAAAACCACCAATATTTCTTATCCAACAAAAGAATTTAAGTATTTATTAAGTGAATGTACTTTGTATACTGATAAATTAAAAGAGCATGCGATAAGAGCTAATAAAGGAAATATGACCAAAGCTCAAATAAGGGAGTGGAAAAAGGATATTGTAGCTGCAAAATTATTGGATTATAGGATTAGTGACTTTCTTGAAGCTTATAAAATGGCGTCTTTAAAAAAGGATTCCAATTTTGTTAATCCAATTAATGAATATAAATTGTTTTCTAAGACGTTAACTGTTGCTTCTGAAGATTCTGGATTATAATCAAACATCCAAAATGTTTTGGATGTTTGATAAATAGGATCTCAATCAAAATTTAGAATAATCTACTTAAGACTATTATAAATATCTTCGGGATCTGCTCTTTCTTTATAATCTTCTTTGATAAAATCATAAATGATCGTTCCATCTTGATCAATTACATAAGTTGCAGCTATTGGTAATTGTTGATCTTCATTACCATTGCTTTTTACCAAATCAATACCAAAACCTTTATACACTTCTGTAAGATCTTTAGGTAGTGTAAATACCAAGTTAAATTCATTAGCAACTTTATTATCGATATCGGAAAGTACTTCGAAGCTAAGATTGTTTTTTTCTGATGTGCTTAAGGAGTTATCAGGAGTTTCTGGGCTTATTGCTACGAGAGTAGCGCCAAGCTCTTCGAATTTATCTTGATATTGCTGTAGAGCTCTTAGTTCAAGATTACAATAAGGACACCAACCTCCGCGATAAAAAGACAATACTACTTTTTTGTTAAGTAATAACTCTTGTACAGAAATAGTTTTATTTGCTGCATTAGGTAATGAAATTTCTGGAATTTTATCTCCCGTTTTTAAAGCTCTTGTTATAAGCTGACTATCGCGAAGGTTATCAATTCCATTATTCATGATTTTCTGAATAGTTTCCGGGATTTTATTGGCGGATAGCGCTGCTTTTTCTTTTAATTGTTCTGTGAGTGACATTTTTTACATTTTAATATTCGGGAACTTAGCCGAAATAGAGCGCATGTCTTTACAGAATCAAATATTACAATTTTGTTAATTTTTTAAATTTTTTCAGCAAGATAATGCCCTGTATAAGATTTTTGGTTCGCACTTACTTCCTCAGGAGTCCCTTCTGCTATAATCATTCCGCCATTATTTCCACCTTCTAATCCTAAATCAATAACATGATCAGCGCATTTTACTAAATCCAGATTGTGTTCTATAACCAGTATAGAATGACCTTTGTCAATAAGTTCGTTAAAGGATTTTAGTAATTTTTTGATATCATGAAAATGTAATCCTGTAGTAGGCTCATCGAAAATAAAAAGAGCTTTATCTTTCGTATTTCCTTTTACTAGGAAGGAAGCTAATTTGATACGCTGTGCTTCACCACCAGAAAGGGTAGAGGAGCTTTGCCCCAATTGTACATATCCAAGACCAACATCCTGCAAAGGTTGAAGCTTTCTAGTAATTTTTGTTTGATTATGTTTTGCAAAGAAATCGAGTGCATTATCAATGGTCATTGTTAAAATGTCGTCGATATTTTTATCCTCATAAGTTACCTCCAGTACATCTTTTTTAAATCTTTTTCCGCCACAAGTTTCACATTCTAAATGAACATCAGCCATGAATTGCATTTCGATCGTTACTTCACCTTCACCTTTACAGGTTTCACATCTTCCACCATCCACATTAAAAGAAAAATGCTTGGATTGGTAGTTTCTTATTTTTGATAATTTCTGACTAGCAAAAAGACTTCTTATGTCATCATAAGCCTTGATATAAGTTACAGGATTAGACCTAGAAGAACGACCAATTGGATTTTGATCTACAAACTCTACATGTTTGATATTACTGTAATTTCCTTTAAGCTCTGTAAACTGACCTGCTTTTTCTCCATATCCTCCTAGTTTTTTTAATATAGAGGGATACACTATTTTTTTGATCAAAGTACTTTTTCCACTACCTGAAACTCCTGTAACTGCTGTAAATACTCCTAACGGAATAGTAACATCAATATTTTTTAAATTGTTTTCTCTTGCACCTAGGATTTCTAAATAGTATTTAGAGGTTCTTCTGTTCTTCGGGACTTCAATTTGTAAATCTCCATTTAGGTATTTAGCGGTTAAGGAATCAAATTTTAGAATTTCTTCAAAAGTTCCTTCGGCTACCAAATTACCTCCATACGTACCTGCTTCTGGACCAATATCAAGAATAACATCTGCAGCCTTCATAATATCTTCATCATGCTCAACTACAATAACGGTGTTCCCTAAATCACGAAGGGACTGTAATACTTTGATAAGTTTCTCAGTATCTTTAGGATGTAGACCAATACTCGGTTCGTCTAAGATATACATAGATCCAACCAAGCTACTACCAAGAGATGTAGCAAGATTAATACGTTGGGATTCTCCACCGGATAAGGTATTCGATTTACGATTAAGAGTTAGGTATTGAAGACCTACATTATGTAAAAACTCTAACCTGCTATTAATTTCTTTTAAGAGTCTTTTTCCAATTTGGAGTTCATATTTATTTAGTTCAAGATTTTTAAAAAAAGTTGCCAGTTCATCAAGTGGCATTTCTACAAGATCCGTAATAGCTAATCCACCAACTTTTACATAACTAGCTTCAGGTCTTAAACGTTTTCCTTTACAGCTGGTACATTTCGTTTTTCCGCGATAACGAGAAAGCATTACTCTATTCTGAATTTTATAAGCCTTTGCTTCTAGCTCTTTGAAAAATCCATCGATACCTTCAAAATACTCGTTACCACTCCATAATAACTCTTTTTGTTCTTCTGATAACTCAAAATAAGGCTTGTGTATAGGAAAATCGAATTTATAAGCACTATTGACAAGTTGATCTTTATACCAACTCATAGTATCGCCTTTCCAAGGAAAAACAGCTCCTTCGTACACGCTTAAGGATGTATTTGGAATCACTAAATCCTCATCAATACCAATAACATCTCCGTAACCTTCACATTCAGGACAAGCTCCATATGGATTATTAAAGCTAAACAAATGCACATTAGGCTCTAGAAAGGTTATTCCATCCAACTCAAATTTATTACTAAACTGACGTGATTTTTGATCTTTTAATGTTTCTATAAAACAAGTTCCTTTTCCTTCAAAAAAAGCTGAGCCTACGGCATCTGCCAGTCTATTATAAAAGTCTTCTTCATCTCGCTTAATAATACGATCAATTACCAAATGAACAGTATCTTTTTTAGTAATGGTAGCATCTTCAATTCTAGATACCGTTTCATTAACTTTTACACGTGCATATCCTTGTTGTTGTAATACTTTTAGCTTTTCTTCAACGGTTCTGCCACTTTCTACATGTATTGGAGCTAACAACAATAGTTTTTCACCTTCTTCAAAGGTTTTTACATATTCGATAACATCTGTAACGGTATCTTTTTTTACCTGATTACCTGAAATAGGAGAGTAGGTTCTACCTATTCTTGCAAAAAGTAATTTTAGATAATCATAGATCTCGGTAGTTGTTCCAACCGTGGATCTTGGATTTGTAGAATTTACTTTTTGTTCAATAGCAATGGCTGGAGCAATACCTTTTATATAATCAACTTTTGGTTTATTAAGTCGACCTAAAAATTGTCTGGCATATGAAGATAAACTCTCTACGTATCTTCTCTGTCCTTCTGCATATAAGGTATCGAATGCAAGACTTGATTTTCCTGATCCTGATAATCCGGTAATTACCACTAATTTATTTCTGGGAATGGCCGCATCTAAGTTTTTGAGATTATGCAGTTTGGCTCCTTTAATTAATATATTTTGTTTGGGATCTAAGGTAGTAATGTCTTGAATCATAGTCTATATGCGGTGTGAGCGCAAAGATAATGATAACTTAAGAAGTATAATAGTGTAGTTATACGGAAAGTTAAGTTAAAAAAATTAACACAAAATAGTTTGATTTTCAAGGATTGTTATTATATTAGCCCCTGTAAAAGTAACCAAATCTAAAAAAGAAGCGCCTATAGCACACCTTTACTTTAAAGTTTAACAAAGCCCGAGCCCCAAGCTTGTTGGTACTAAATAAAGTAATAGGTATGAAGGATTACACTATTTCAGACGCTGTGTTGGTTAATAATTACATCAAAGGTGACGAAAGCGCACTTTCTACACTAATCGAACGTCATAAACAACGTATTTACAGTTTTATTTACTCTAAAGTTTTTGATAGAGATGTATCAGAAGATATATTTCAGGATACTTTTATTAAAGTGATTCGTACGCTAAAACTTGGAAAGTATAACGAAGAAGGTAAATTTTTACCTTGGGTAATGAGAATTGCGCACAACTTAGTTATCGATCACTTTAGAAAAGGAAACAGAATGCCAAAATTCGAGGATAATGGAGAGTTTAGTATATTTTCTGTTATTAGTGATGGTGATTTAAATGCTGAAAAAAGAATTATTAAAGATCAGGTAGAGGAAGATTTAAGGAACTTGATACAAGAACTTCCAGAAGATCAAAAAGAAGTTTTGGTAATGCGTATGTACCGTGATATGAGTTTTAAAGAGATCTCGGATAAAACAGGTGTAAGTATCAATACTGCTTTAGGAAGAATGCGTTATGCATTAATTAACTTAAGAAAGGTTATAGAGAAAAATAATATTGTCCTAACAAATTAACATTTCTTTATGCAATAAAGTAGAATTTACCTCGTTATTTATAAAAAAATAACCCTTAATTTAAGATAAATTAATATGGCAAAATTTTACTTTAAGTCTTCTCAGAAAGAGGAGCAACAACAATTAGTACCAAAGAAAATTACAGTAGATTTTCTTTTAAATTACTCAAAGGCTTTAAGTGTTATAGATTATAAGAAAATGAAGTTTGAAGCGCTTCTAAATTAAAACTAAACTTTGTAAAAGACCTGTTTTCGAAACAGGTCTTTTATTTTTTATAGTACTCGTTAATTACAGATTTCCTTCCAATTGTCTTTGTAATAATATCGTTATCTAGATTCCATCCTCGCGCAGGAGAGTATTCTCGTCCATACCATATGATCTGAAGATGTAGATCATTCCACAATTCTCTTGGGAACAAACGTTTTGCATCTTTTTCGGTTTGAGTTACATTTTTACCATTACTAAATCCCCAGCGATACATTAAACGATGTATGTGTGTATCTACAGGAAATGCAGGCACTCCAAAAGCCTGAGACATTACCACACTGGCTGTTTTGTGTCCAACTGCTGGCAATGCTTCCAATGCTTCAAAACTTTGTGGAACTTCTCCATTGTGTTGGTCAATTAGTATTTGTGATAATCCATGAATACCTTTGGACTTCATTGGGCTTAACCCTACAGGTTTGATAATTTCTCTAATTTCTTCCACAGATAACTTTACCATAGTGTAAGGGTTATCAGCACGTTCAAATAAGAGTGGAGTAATTTGATTGACTCGCACATCAGTACTTTGAGCACTCATTAGAACTGCAATCAGTAATGTATATGGGTCTTTATGATCTAAAGGAATAGGGATGGTTGGATATAACTCTTTAAGTGTATTTATGGTGAAATCTACTTTTTCCTTTTTAGTCATAACTTATTTTTGTGCTAAAATATGAATATTTGTATGTTTTTAGGAATCTAATAAAAGCATAAATTTTTAATAAAATTGTTTCAGTAAAATAATTTTGTTCTAACTTTATCAAAAAAGTTTAAACAAAATATAATTTTTATCATTAACCATAATAATATGACATCATTAAAAGCAGGAGATAAAGCTCCAAATTTCTCGGCATTAGATCAGGATGGTAATACCATTAGTTTAGAAGATTATAAAGGAAAAAAACTTGTGGTTTTTTTCTACCCCAAAGCGAGCACACCAGGTTGTACTGCTGAAGCATGCAATCTGAAAGACAATTACCAAACATTTCAATCTCAAGGGTATGAGATTCTTGGAGTAAGTGCTGATAGCGCAAAGAGACAACAAAATTTCAAAAACAAATATGAACTACCTTATCCTCTATTAGCGGATGAAGATAAAAAGGTTATTGAAGCTTTTGGTGTTTGGGGACCTAAAAAATTTATGGGTAAAGAATATGATGGTATCCATCGTACTACTTTTGTTATTGATGAAAATGGAATATTATCTGAAGTAATTACAAAAGTAAAAACCAAAGAACACGCTGCACAGATTTTATAAACTAGATTTAAACTAGACAATACATAATTTTTAAAAGCCATATGTTTCAGACATATGGCTTTTTTCTATTTTTAGATCGAAAAAAGCTACCAAATCATTAAAAAAACACTTACTAGTTAACTCATAACGAATTCTATTTCTTTTCTAACATTTTATTGGAGTAGAAATATTTTTGGATCATGATTTTATCACCCAAAGTTAATTATTGAGAAAAAAATTAAAACCTATGAAAAGAACTTCACTCACTCTAATTATTATTTTTTATTGTATTAATATTTATGCACAAACATCTAATTCCTTAATAAATAAATCCACTGTATTATTTACACAAGAATCAGCAGCTACTCCTTTTAATTATGATCAATATAAAGCTGATGGCATTTTTTGGGGATTTATGCCAAATGCTAGTATTGAGTCTGATGCTGCTATGAATCAATGGGTTTCAAAAGTCGAAAATCGTACTTCAAACGGTAAGTATTATTTCGGTAGAGGAGAATTTGATTGGGGATGGAAATGGATGATTGATTTTATGGATGATCCAGAATCGTATTGGGCAAAAGATCTTAATGGTAATAATATTCATTGGGGAAATGCTGCCGATAATGGAGGTACATATAATGGCCAGATACATAGTTGGATGAGTCATCAGGGACCTGATTTTTTAGAATGGTTAAAGTATCAGGTAGATAGAATGACTTTAGCACCTGTAACACATATGATGTTTGATTCACAAACATCTGCTACCAGAACTTTACATTGGTTAGGAGGAGATTTTTCTGTGCATTCGATGAATGGTTTTAGAGCATATATGAAAGATAAGTACACCACTCAGCAGCTTATGGATCAAGGGATTAATAATATTGATAATTTCAATTATCGTCAGTTTTTAATTAACAGAGGATTCACGCTTCAAACTTATAGAAATCGAGCAAATAGTATCAATGGCAATATTCCGTTATACAAAGACTTCGTTTATTTCCAACGTCAATCCCTAAATGATACAATGGAAGAGCTATTTGATTATATAGATACAATTAGACCTGGTATCGATATTGGAGCAACTACAAACGTAGTGGAACCTAGAGGGTTTGTTTTCTCCGATCGATTAACATATCTAGCAGGAGAATATGGTCATCCTCATGATCCGGCGACAAGTCCCTCTACAGAGCCACTATTACATTATAAAGCTGCTGAAGCTCTTGATAAAACTTTGATATATTTTCCATATCCAGATGCATTTCAGGCGTTGTATAATAGAAATTCTCCTAGACAAGCCCGAGCATGGATTGCACAAGCATATGCAACAGGTTCTATTTTTACAATTCCAGGTAGAGTATGGATAGGAGGAAGCAATACTTGGGATACTGGTTGGGAAAATTTTGCAGATTTATACGCATTTGTTCATGATCATAGTGATTTATTTGATGATTATCAGGCAGTGTCGAACGTAGCTCTTGCGTATTCTGTATACGCTTCTTTATTAGAAGGCGGAATGTCCGGCAGTTCGAATGCTCGTCAAACACTTGATTATTTAGTAACAAGAAATATTTCATTTGATCTAAAAATATTCGGGGATCCTGATCAACCTATAAGTCCTTCTGCTTCAGAATTATCGCAATATGATGTGGTAGTACATGATAGTGATATTCAATATTTAACGACAGAGCAAAATTCAACTATTAATTCTAGTGGTACTAATATAGTTTCTATGAATAATTCAGGAGATATACTTGGACTTACTTCATGGAAAATTAATGTTTTAAGTAATAATCAGTGGGTCAATTATTTAATTTCTGCCTTGCCAAGAAAGTCTTCTAATGATCCTGATGCGCCTTATGTGTTGCATTTAGTCAACAGAAAATATGATGCTTCTAATGATGCTGCTCAAGCCCATAATGATATTTCTGTGCAAATTCCATCTGCTGTTTTCCCAAATGCTATTGTAGGAGCAAAACTTCATATTCCTGGTAAGCAATCTGTGGATCTTTCTGTACAAACAGATAATTCTGGAAATATCACTTTAGATATCGGTACTTTTGATTCATGTTGGGGTGTGGTAGAATTGGTTCATGATAATACTCTATCTAATGAGGATATTGAGTTTAATGAGGAAATAGTTTCCTTTTATCCAAATCCAGCAAATACTTCTATTTATATTAAAAATTTCAGTTCCTTAGATATTTCATCCGTAGATATTTATGATATGCAAGGAAAGAAAATAATCAGTAAAAAATTAGAATCAAGGGAAATAGACGTGTCTTCTTTAACAAAAGGTGTCTATTTGTTAAAAATAAAGAATAATTCAGGTGATAGGGTGGTTAAAAAATTAATTAAAAATTAACCTTTACAACTTCGAGCCATATGTACTAGACATATGGCTTTCTTTGTTCTAGAAGCGTCAATGTTCCAAGGATCTCCTCGCCAGTAAAACATAAACAGTTTGAAAACGAGAGAAGTTATTTGAATATTCTTTGAATGTTCTGTGAACTTTATTGATGAGATTTCTATAGATTCCATTATAAAGTGATGAATATTTAAAGTCTAAAAACATTTTCCTATCGAATTATCATCAACTTGCTCTGGCGGATCTACATGCCTAAAGTTGGTAAATGTTTTACAGAATGATATTGTAAGGCAGCCATTATACAGCTTTTGAGCTCTGGTTCAGGAATTTTAAAATCTAAAGGAAAAACAATGGCTCTATTTCCTTCAAACTGAAAAGTGTCTTTATAAACTACTCTAAAGGTGGTAACTAGTTTGCTAGTGCATTGAAAATACATTGCATATTGATCAGGTGCGCCTTTTTTCCAATCTATTCTGATGGTACTTCCTTTCTTGGTTAAGAAGCTTGGTTCTCCCCATTTTAGGGTTTCTTCTATATTAGATATTCCTTCTATTTCTTTTGCGGTCTTAATTATCAAGTTTCTAAGATCCATAATTTTTGGGTGAATATGATTGGGATATGAATCATACACCGATTGTACTTTTGGATTTACTTGGATATTAAATGCGGCCATTTGTTTATAAACCTGTCTTATGTTTTAGAGGCTCTAAGTTATGTAAATAATTATTTCATTCTTATAATACTTTCTAAGAATTTGAATGTGATAATCGCGCTAGTTTTACCTGTGTTATCATCTGTGATTTTCAAAATTCAAATAAATTTAGTATTATTGTGATATCAAAATAATATCATTATGAATAAAGAGACTAAAATTAAGGCAACGAATGGATATGTAATGCTTATAGTACTGCTAGTATTTATTGTAGGTACGATAGTAGGTTTGGTAACAATGGATAATCCATTATTTTTAATCTTTATAATACCGATTATATTGATAGCTAAAGGTTTTTTTATAGTGAATCCAAATAGTTCTAAAGTGTTGGTGTTGTTTGGAGCTTATAAAGGAACCGTTAGAGATAATGGTTTCTTTTGGGCAAATCCTTTTTTTAGTCGTCAGAAAATTTCATTAAGAGCTAGAAACTTTGATAGTGAACGTGTAAAGGTGAATGATAAAATCGGAAACCCCATCATGATCAATGTAATTTTGGTCTGGCAGGTTGCAGATACTTATAAATCAGCTTTTGATGTGGATAATTATGAAGAGTTTGTAAAGGTTCAAACCGATGCTGCTGTTCGTAAATTGGCAGGATCCTATCCATATGATAATTTCGATGATGAGCAAGCTGAATTTACACTTAGATCGGGTATGGATGAAGTAAATGAAGCTTTAGAAAACGAAGTTACCGAACGTTTAGCAATTGCAGGTATAAAAGTGATGGAAGCTAGAATTGGATATTTAGCATATGCACCAGAGATTGCAAGTTCTATGTTAAAAAGACAACAAGCTGTTGCTATTGTAGCAGCTAGAAAGAAAATAGTAGAAGGAGCGGTAGGTATGGTAGAAGATGCGTTGCAAAAATTGTCTACGGATAACATCATAGACTTTGATGATGATAAAAAAGCTTCTATGGTAAGTAATTTAATGGTAGTTTTATGCGGTGATAAAGAAGTTGTTCCGGTAGTAAATGCTGGAACTCTAAATTCTTAATTGTGAGTAAAAGAAAATCATTCGTACTAAGAATAGACCCAGAAATGTTTAAGCAGATCGAAAAATGGGCAGATGATGAATTTCGTAGTGTGAACGGACAGATAGAATGGATGATCAATAAAAGCTTAAAAGAGGCTAAAAGACTACCCAAAAAACGAAAAGATGAAAGTGATGATTCTTAATGAGTTGTCACTTTTCGTTTTTTCATTAGGCTAAACGAACTAAGTCTAAATTTATCTTGATTTGTAATTTTACAACGTTTTAAAAAATTGTCATAATCTTCATCTTCATTTTCTTCAAGATGAAACCCAAGCACAACGCCACTTTGTAATTCGATATTTACTGCAGATTCTACAATATGACATTTCTTTTTATGGAAGTCTATATGAGCTTTATTCAATTCAGAAATTACATTTGAAAGGTTTAATTTATCAAGATTTCCCATAAACCATTTCTTTAATTCTAAAGAATTTCCTCCATCTAGATCATCTATATAATCTGAGAAAATTAAGAACAACTCATCTTTGTTAAAGTGTAGTTCTATGTTTCCATACCTCCAAATTGGATCTCTATAAATATCAGGGTTTTCATCAAACCCATCTGGATCTGGAAAATTATGTATGATCCATTCTTTAGTCTTTCCTAATTTTAGAAAATCAAATTTTCCTGTTTTAAAAAAAATCTCGAAATCAATTATTATTTTGTCCTTTAGCTTCATAATTGAATGCTATTTTTTTTAAATATTCTTAATCTTTTGATCCAAAATATTTTAGAGTTGAAAAATTGAAGGCATGTTTTGATAACTCGGTCTGTTTTGTCTCTTGGTGATTTTGATATAAATCTTGCCTTAGAGTTATTAAAATCTAAAGAATATTTTTCGTTTATGTCCTTTTTTTTATCTGCAAAAAAATGAACTACATTTTTTTCTATTTTCCATGTGCCTTTTCCGTAGATATTTACCTCGTTAGGAATTCCTTGAGAATTATTGGAATAAGAATGAAAGAAAAAGGTTCCATCTTCTTTCAGAGACAGCTTATATTCTATATGATGCTTTTCTTGTTTACCCAGAGTAATTATGTAATCTCCAACCACTTGATTTGTTTGTGCTAGTGATATAATGCTCAACAACAATAAAGACAATGTAATAATGGTTTTCATCTTTTTTTAATTTTTTTCGATGCTTTGATTTTAATAGTTCTTTCAAATTAAAAACTAAATTCTAGAACAACAATTCGCTTATGAAAATAATTGTTGAAATTTGGATTAGAGTTCAAAATTCCATTAACAAATAATTCATTTTGCATCATACCAACTGCCTTTCGTTTTTCTCTATATACTTTTATCAAAGGGTCTGGTTTTTTAATACTAAATAGAGCCTGAATGTATTTTCCGGTAGTGTTAACTGTTAAGCCTGAATCGGAGGCTTTGCTATAAATATCATCCCACAATCCACTTTTATGAAATTCTAAATTTGTTTTATCAGATTTAAAATTAAACTTTTCTGGATGAGTAGGTGGTTTAGAAATTAAGTCCTTTAAATACTGTGTGTAACCTTTTTCAGTGGATAACTTTGGATAAATCTTTTTTAGATTCTTTTCGAAATCAGAAACTAATAAATCCAGAGCTTTGGTTTCTTTAGCTCCCAGGACTTTTTCAAATTCTACAATATTCTCTTTGTTTTGGGAACAACTTAAGGTTACAATAGAAATAAGAATAAAAATGTAGTTTTTCATGTAGAGTATATCGTTGCTAGTATGTTGCGTCTGCCTTGCTAAGGCCGCATATGCAATATATAATGTGTTATGGTATGTTTTTTATTTCGTTTAATTTTCCTTCTTTAAAAACAAATTGAATACAGTCACCTCCAATTAAGTCAGTACAGTATTCAATTGTATCCGTCATTTTGATCAATTCAGGACTTATTTTAATTGAATTTTCAGAAGACCATTTTTCTTTTGATATTCCAATTGTCTCTGGAAATTCAATACCACCTCCAACAAATGATAGTTTATTTTTATTATTCTTGTAAAGTATCATATCAAAGCCATATTTCAGTCCAATCTTTTGTAATTCTTTATTACTGAACATTTGGTAAGGTAAACCTTGTTTATCGTAATGCTCAGAATACTCGTCTGTTTTAGTAGCGGAAATGACTTTGTATTGATCTGAGATGTTAAAAGTCATATCATAAATTACTAGAGAATCAATAACTTTTGTTTTAGTATAAAATTTAGACATCCCTTTAAATTGATGAGCAACTTTATATTTGAAATCAAGTCCATTTATAATCTCTAATTTACTCCAACTAATAGGTTGATATGCGCCAGAATCTTTCAACCAATCTTTAGTGATAAAATACTTAATAGAAACTTTGGCCTTGTTTAGATTTTCTAAATCCAAACCTTCATTTTGTTCACTTAAGTCTGGTTTAGCGAGATCTTTCTTTTTACTTTGATTTTTACAGGAGATTATAAGTGTCAATATTAATAATATTTTAAATGTTTTCATTTAGTAATTTACTCTAACGTTATTATAACTATCATTGTGCACTTAATTGTTATACTTATTGTTCAATTTTATCCTTATACTTGATGCTTTAGAGGTTCAATAGTATTTAAGAATTTTTCATCTTTTTCTCTTCGGTTTTGGCTCAGGTAGTTCTTTAATGGTAATACTCACTAGTTCGCTTAACCAATCAGAATCCTCTATTTTTTCTTCGATCAAGAAACTTGGTTTGGCTCCAGGATAGGGAGGAGCCTCCACGATATTTCCAATAAAATCTCTTCCTGATGTAGTAGGTTTTATAAATAGTTTATTATCACAAATAAGACCAAACATTTTACCGTCAGCATATACTCCATATTCTCCAAACATCTTTTTTGCAATTATTTCTCCAGTATTTTTGATTTGTCCTACTACAAAATCTACAAAGTTTTGATCAGAAGCCATTTTTTATTTTTTAGGTTTGAATATTTTTTCGAAAGCGTTATAAACTGCTAAATGTAATGCATCTCCATGATTTTGCTTTTCGAAAAATTCGTAATATAATTCGGTATTATCGTTCTGTAGTAACTTCAGTTTGTCATATAATTCTTTAGCAACTCTTTTCATAATTTTCCCTTCTTCACCAACAGCAATATAAATTGATTTTTCAGAGTTATAAGGTGTAGGAACATATGTAAGTAACGATTCATCATCCCACCATAAACTAGGACTTGTAATGATATAGTTGTCGAAAAGATTAGGTTTTTTAAATAAAATTTCTGTTGCCAAAAGTCCGCCTAAGGATTGTCCTATGATAGTTTTAGTAGCAGTTGTCTTGTATTTTTTCTCTATGAAAGGTTGTAATTCTTTTTCAATAAAATTGATAAAATTTTCTGATCCACCTGTAGTAGGAAAATCCTCTTTGTCTTTTTTATTATTAGTAGGATAGGTAAAATCTCTTTTTCTATCTACATTGGCTATACCAACTACAATAGATTCTGGGATCATGCGAATCCAGGAGAATGAACCAAATTGTACGAGACCTGATATATGAATAAAATCTTCATCTATAGAACCATCTAATAGATAAATTACAGGATATGTTTTTATAGAATCTTTAGAGTATTTATGAGGTACATAAATATTCAGTACTCTTTTTTCTTTTAGAATTTTTGATTCAAATTCGATTTTTTCTCCAATTGAAAGTGGAGTAGTAGTATGCTTATTTTGAGCTAAAACTATATTGCTAAGGAGGCAGCATATGAATGTTATAAAAATATTTTGAATCTTCATTTGTGCTTTATTTCTGTAAATTGATGTAACTAGGTTTTAGGTGTTTTCTTATTTCATTTAGGTTTTTTATTTCATATTTATTTGAAATCTCAGTATTTCGATTAATTTTTAAGTAATTCCACTTCATGTTTTTAGCACCTATGATATCAGACTTAAGCGAATCACCAATCATGAGTATTTCAGAAGCTTTGTTCTTTGTGATTTTTTCAACCTCCTGAAAAATTTCTTTATTCGGTTTTAAAATACCATAATCACAGGAGAAAATTACCTTCTCAAAATATTGATTCAGATTGTTTGTGAAAAATGGTTCCTTGTATGGTGAGGCTAAATTGGAAATTAAAAATAACCTATAATCATTTTTTAGATCTTCGAGAACTCCAAAAGTCTCTTTGTACACATGTATTGAATTTAATTCTTGTTCAAGAATAGAAAAATTTTGACTATATAAAAAACTAAAATCCTCAGGTAACATATTTTTTAAGTTGCCAATATCGTTTTTCATTATACATTGGAGATATGCTGAAATCTTTAACCCAAAACCATTTTTTGACTTTTTAAAAAGCTGTAGAAAGAAATGATTTTGTTGTGTAATTTCGATCAAAGTATTGTATAAATCAAAGACGATGATTTTGGTGTTATTCATTTTTTTATTAGGTATAAAAACAAATAGCTACCTCAAAAGGTAGCTATTTGTTGTTTTCTATGAATAGAAATTCATTTGATCATCAATATAATTAAACGGTCTCTGTTTCTTTATATCCAAAGAAATTATTCTCCTTAATCATTTCTGGAATAAGTTCTGGTAGTTGTTCTTCCCAACCAGATTCTCCGTCTTGTATTTTTTGTAAAACTTCTCTGGAGAAAATATCCATAATCGTAGGATCATAGTCTACAATATCTTGCAGTTTACCATTATATTTAAAGAACTTGTATAATTCCTTCATTCTTGGATGTACTTTCAGATTTTCACTGGTTGTAAGCTCTCCTGTCTTTGGATTTTTAAGAGGGTAGAGGTATACTTTCAGATCCTTGAAGAACAATTTTCCAAAAGCTTCCAAAATACCACCACTTAAGTGTCGATAATATTTTTCGTCAAAAATATCTACTAGATTGTTTACCCCCATAGATAAAGCCATTCGTTCTTTGGTATAATTGGAGAAATACTCTACAACTTTATAATATTCCTGGAAGTTGGAGATCATTACCGTTTGTCCTAATGAGCATAACAACCTGGCTCTAGACATAAAATCTTCTTCATCGATTTCTCCTTCTGCTCTTAGGTTAGAAAGTGTAATTTCAAAAATTTCTATGGTTTTATTCTTATTTACCTTATTCTCATTAAGAAACATGTTTAATGATTTCTTGTAAATATCCATGTTTACTTTGGTCACTGGTCTAAAACTACCGCGAAGTGCTAGAATGTTCTTTTTGTATAATACAGCTGCTGGTAAAACGTTATTACCATCAGGACCAAACATTACAGCTTCGGTCATTCCATTTTTAACCAATTGTAAACTCATCAATCGGTTATCTACTTTCTTAAATCTCGGACCAGAGAAATTAATGGTATCAATTTCGATTTGATCTTTATCTAAATGATCGTATAAATATCGAAGTAATTTTTTTGGATTATCATACTTATAGTAGGCTCCGTAAATTAAATTTACTCCTAATATACCAAGTGTCATCTGTTGTAACTTGGCATCATTTTCATGAAAACGAATATGAAGAATAATCTCATTATAATCTTCATCTGGTTTCGTTTGATATCTGATACCTACCCATCCATGACCTTTATACTTTTTTGCAAAGTCAATAGTAGCAACAGTATTGGCGTAACTAAAAAATAATTTGTTTGGATGTTTTTCTCTACTGATACGTTGTTCGACTAATTTTACTTCATGCTTCAGCATTTTCTTTAACCGTGCTTCTGTCACATATCGTTTATCATCTTCGATTCCGTAGATAGCATCACTAAAGTCTTTGTCATAAGCACTCATGGCTTTCGCGATAGTACCTGAAGCACCACCAGCTCTAAAGAAATTACGTACAGTTTCTTGTCCGGCACCAATCTCAGCGAAGGTACCATATATATTGGCATTTAAATTAATTCGTAAGGCTTTACTTTTAATTGAAGGGACAGACTCAAATTCTTTGTCTCCCATAATCGTAATAGGCATAGCAAAATGGGCTTTTTTTGTTTAACGTAAAGTTACTAATAGATTAAGGATTATTAAAAAAAAGTGAACGTAATTTTTCGCATTTTATAATTGATATAAATAATAACTGTAGAAATGAATTACTTTTGGCGCAAAAAAATTATAAGTACATTTGCTTGTACGCATAGTTAAATATGGAAATTACATTTCTTGGAACCGGAACATCACAAGGAATTCCAATCATAGGAAGCACACATCCTGTATGTTTAAGTGAAGATCAAAAAGATAAAAGATTACGAGTATCTGTACTTGTATCTTGGGATAAATATCAGTATGTAATTGATTGTGGTCCTGATTTTAGACAACAGATGCTAGCCAATAAGGTAACACGAATTGATGGAATTCTTTTTACACACGAACATGCAGACCATACTATGGGAATGGATGATATACGCCCATTCTTTTTTAGACAAGGTGATATTCCAGTATATGCGCATAAACGAGTATTAGAAGCTTTAAGAGAAAGATTTAGTTATATATTTTCTTCAGAAAATAAATATCCAGGAGCACCCAGTGTTATAGAAAATGAACTAACTAACCAACCATTTTCACTGGGTAACCTGGATGTGATGCCCATTGATCTTATGCATAATAGATTGCAAGTTTTTGGATTTAGATTTAAAGATTTTGCTTATCTAACAGATATGAAAACGATCGAGAAAGAAGAAACCGAAAAATTAAAAGGAGTAAAGGTGTTAGTGGTTAATGCACTTCGAATAGAACCACATCATTCTCATTTTAATTTAGATGAAGCTTTGGCATTTATAGAAGAAGTAAAGCCCGAGAGAGCATATCTCACACATATTAGTCATATGTTAGGCTTTCATGAAGAAGTACAAAAACAACTCCCCAAAAATGTATTTTTGGCTTACGATAATTTAAAAATTACCATTTAATATGCGAAGTAGAATATTTCTATACCTATTTATTTTTTCTGTCTTGTTCGTTTTATTTCAGTTCATGAATGCGAAAAAAGCCAAAGAATCTTACGATGGTAAGATTGAGAATCTAATGGCTACAATAGCAGAAAAGGATAAAGAAATTGGAACTAAAAATCTAGAAAGAGATTCGTTGATAGATCGTGTTTTAGAACTTACTTATTTTTCTTTGGAAAGTGATGAAGAAGCAATCAATTATTTCGAAGAACAAGGTTATGATGCAGAAAAACTGGAATTAACGATTAGTGACCAAATTATAGCTCAAAACAAAGCTGGAGCGGATAATCCAATAGTTCCTTATGCAGGAATGGAAGGAAACATGGCAATTAATAAGGTGCGATTGCTAAATCATAAATGGATTATCGCAGATTTTACCGATGGAGTGTATTGGGGGCAATTATTTATTATTTACGATGTACGTAAGGATGGAGTAGTGGATTTTGAAGTAGCACAATCCTTTTTATATCCTAGAAGCCAATAAGAAACAAAAAGAAACAAAAAGAAAATTACAAATAGAAAAAGACCTGTTCATAATAAACAGGTCTTTTTTGGTTTTAGCAAGTTGGTTAATATATTAGATTTATTTTTTTACAAGTTTTTTCTTAATGAATTCACCATCCACTTCTATAATGGCAAAGTAAATTCCTGTAGCTATTGTAGCACCTCCGTCGGATAATGCATCCCAGGTATATTCAAAACCATTCTCATTAATATTAGGAGTATTATCTACTCTTTTTACAAGATTTCCTGCTACATCATAAATATCAATCGCTACAGATTTGATGTCATTTTTTGCATACTCAAAAGTTACCTTATTTGTAAATGTATTTGGGTATGCTTTAAAATCATCATTTTGAAGTCTTGAGGTGGTGTTTTCTTTCGTATACCACGGCATTCCTAATCGTTGATCTAACCATAATAGGATAAACTCATTATCATCTGGTAATCCTTCGCCCACATGTCTTCCTACACTAAATGGATAGTTGTTGTCATTTAATACTCCAATAAGGAAGGGGTTAAATACTACTACACTCTCTATAGTAACAAATGGGAAAGCAAAATCTCTTCCAATTCCTACATCACCGGGTAATCCTGGTTCGGAAATTCTTCTAGGGTCTCTTATTTTTAATAGATCAACGTTTAATCTCTTTTGTACTAAAGTAGAATCTTGATCTAATTCGATTTCATAAATGGCTTTAAAACCTTCTAAATCTCCTTGAGAACCATCTCTTTCAATGATTAACCCTCTTGTTCCACTAAACATTATGAAATCACCAATAGCAGTTGCTCTTTCGTTCAGCGGATATTCATATTTGTTATTTGTGTATGATTTACTTGCAAGATCAAATTCGTGAATCAATAAGTTATTAGATTCACTACCTTCTAATGGTTTTTCTAATAATGGTAGTAATTTTGTATTGTCAGTGGTTAAAGCCATTCCTTCAAAACCACCACTTTGTTTTACATTAAAAGGTGTATCTAATTTTGTTACTCTATATGGCCAGTACATTCCTGCTAACCATGGAGTGTTTTCACCATTTTGATCCTGAAGATTTGTTCCATCACCAGCATCTCCTACTTTTGGAAAATCACCAAATAAACAAACTGTTCTAATAGAAGGATATTGCTTTTGGGAGATCAGTAAAGTTCTAAAGTCAAAACTTTGAATATCTGCACGATCCTCTAAATTATTGGCTACTATAATATCTGCGATCGCTTGTGTAAATGTTTCCGGATCTACAGTTCTTTCTGCGAATACATCTCCACGATCATCTACATCAGTTCTTGGGTTTATTTTAGTTTCTATGTTGAAACGAACTTTAGACGCGTTTTTCCATCGTCTAGTAGCATCTGGTGTTGATGCTCCGGCACCATTTTTATAATACTCCACATAAAACTCAACAAAATCAAATAGTTGTTGCAAAGAAGGCATGATATAAGGATCGATAAATCCTCTTTCATTAGCAAAAGCTACAGATACAGGAGATAAGGCTAGATCATTTGTTTGTACAGGTCTACCAGCTAATATTTTGTCTGCAATAAAAGTATTTTGAATTTCAGCTAGCGTAAGATCTTTTACTAATACTTCATCCTCAAATTCATAAGGAGTTCCATCTGCTTTTCTTGTTTTTGCAGCTTCGATATGTGGATCATGATCCAAAACAGGAACTCTATCTAAGGTAATTCCGCAATCCGTTTCTAAAGTAGGCATTAAGTAATCTAATGCAGCTTCCATAGAAGGTAAAGTGTTTTCAGGGCGTAAGTTTCTAGCTCCACGATGTCCTTGAGCATCAAAAAGATTTACATCGATCAGTCCTTCTTCATCTAAATAGTCAGAACTTCCGTCTTGGTTTTTATCAAAATTTTGAACTGCTTCTAATAATAAGTCAGGACGATCCGAAATAATACCTTGCAGATCTAGATCTAATAGTCGATTCATGTTCTCAGAATCATTAACAGTATATACAACAACAGGGTGTCCAGCTCTGTTTAAAGAAGAAACATTAAATAATTCGCTAGAAGCCTCTGATAATCCATTTGGAGGAGTAGTTCTACTTCCTACCAATGTATTCGTATCATTATCATCTAACATTACAAACCAAGGAGACATTACTGGTGCTTTACTACCATTAGCTTGTGCATGTGAACGCATTGCATTCATAATTCTAATAGCACTAGCTTCTTCGCTAAAAGGATTTTGTGGAGCTCTTAATTCTTTGCCAGGATTGTCTAAATCAGGTAGCGCATAAGGTGCATCTAATAAGACACCATTCTTATCAAAATGCAGTAAGAATGGACCAAACTCATCACCAATCCAGTAGTCGCCATTAGCTGTTCTCTGAATAGATTCGATATCAAAATCAGCACCTGTAAGTATTCTTTCATCACTAAAGTGGTTGGTAATAGCAAAAGGAATCAATCCATTAGGATCTCTTAATTCGATAAAATCAAGCACTTGGATATCTCCTTCACCTCTTCCAAAGAACGTTTCAAATCTAGGTCTAATTTTGTATAATCGTAAGTTATAGTCTGCAGAGTTTTCAATGCTACCAAAACCATTATCAGACATCGCAGTGAATGTTCCGTCGAAGTTATTTAGTACAGCAGAGAAACCCTGAATCGGTTGTTTACCTGTAAATGGAAGTTCTTGTTGGTTGATTGGACCATTTCCAATAAATAAACCAGAAGTTGGTCCTTCAGAAAAGCTAGACGCGTCTAATACTGCTCGCGAGAATAATAGATCTCCAAAATTTCTGAAGGATCTACCTTGACCTTTGGCGTAAACTTCTTTACCGTAATGATTATCTTTTGGAAGATCAAAGGATGGTTTGGTTTCGTCTTTTTGTTTTTGAGCAAAAGTTGAAAAAGAGAAAAGTAAGCCTAAACAAGCTGAAACACATAGTGTTTTCTTGAATCTACTTACCATAGAGTAAGAATGATTTTTCATGTGTGATACGATTAAGATTAAATTGGTTATTAATACCCTAAAAGTATAGTTTCGGTATTACCAAAATGTTTAGTGTATCTCAAGAAATGTTTAGCTTAAGGTTAGGTGTTTTATATTACTGTATAAGTGTATGAATACGCTTACTTTTAAGGAACAGCTTGTCTATTGGTATAACGAAAACGTTGTAGTAATCTGTTGTGATTTTTGTTGCGTTTTTTGAATTTCGATGAAAATTTAATAATTCGATCAGAGCGATTGTTGTTATATCCCTATTGTAAAGGGATTCTGCTATATTTGACTCTTATCTATTGTCGAAAACTCTATACCAAATGAATTCAAGATTTTTTTCTATTTTGCTCTTAGGAGTGTTTACCTTTTTATCGCTTTCTTGTAAACATAATTCTAGTGATGCCATCGCTAATTATAGTACTTATAAAAAAGATGGTTTTATAGAAATTCCTAGAGATAATGGAAAATATATTATCAAATTATATTCGAATAAAATTGCAGAGACTTCTTTTATACCTAATGGTGAAACTTATAATGATTCATCTCATGCAGTAATTTTGAAAAATGGAATAGAAGCCAATCTTACTGAAACCGATGGATTAATTACTTATGGAGTTGCAAATGGAATTAGTGTAAATATCTCAAAAGAACCTTTTCATATATCTTATTTGTACAATGACAAAGAGCTTATTTCTGAAAAAGATGGGTACGTAAAAACAGATACTACAGAGATCTTAAATTTTAATTTAGATAAAGAAGAAGTGATTTACGGAGCTGGATCTCGAGTAGTTGGGATGAATAGAAGAGGAAATCGATTACAACTGTATAATCGAGCGCATTATGGTTATGAGACACGTTCTGAATTGATGAATTATACCATGCCACTTGTTTTATCATCAAAAAAATATGCTGTTCATTTTGATAATGCACCGATTGGATTTCTTGATATCGACAGTAAGAAAGATAATACGTTAAGTTATGAAACGATAAATGGGAGAAAAACATATCAAGTAGTTGCAGGAGATGATTGGAAAGATCTAATGGATCAATATACAGACTTAACAGGAAAACAACCGCTACCACCCAGATGGGCTTTTGGGAATTTTGCCAGTCGTTTTGGATACCATTCCGAAAATGAAACAAAAGAAACAATTGCTAAGTTTAAAAAGGATTCTATTCCTGTGGATGCAGTTATTTTGGATATCTATTGGTTTGGTAAAGATATTAAAGGTCATATGGGAAATCTTGAGTTTTTAAAAGATTCATTTCCTAATCCAAAACAAATGATTAATGATTTCAAAGATCAAGGAGTCAAAACGATATTAATTACAGAGCCATTTATATTATCAACTTCTAAAAAGTGGGAAGAAGCAGTAGCTGAAAAAGTGTTGGGTAAAGATTCTATTGGAAATCCTTTCGTCTATGATTTTTACTTTGGAAATACTGGAATTGTAGATATTTATGATCAGAAGGGAAAAGATTGGTTTTGGAATATTTATAAAACCTATACCAAAGACTATAATATTGCTGGTTGGTGGGGAGATTTAGGTGAG
Organism: uncultured Aquimarina sp.; assembly: GCF_947492965.1. GTDB lineage: Bacteria > Bacteroidota > Bacteroidia > Flavobacteriales > Flavobacteriaceae > Aquimarina. The sequence continues at coordinate 61,258 of NZ_CANLOZ010000002.1, forward strand.
CCCGAAGTACATCCATCTGCTTTATTACATGCTACAGGATCTGCAGATGAAGTGCATAATATATATGGTCATGATTGGGCAAGATTGGTTCAGGAAGGATATCAAAAGGATTTTCCTAATCAACGTCCTTTTATCCTAATGCGTGCTGGGTATTCTGGCTCTCAGAGATTTGGAATGATCCCTTGGTCTGGAGATGTCAGTAGAAGTTGGGGAGGTTTGCAACCGCAAACAGAGATTGCATTATCCATGGCTATTCAGGGATTAGGATATATGCATTCTGATTTAGGAGGATTTGCTGGAGGCGAAAAATTTGATCCCGAACTATATACACGTTGGTTGCAGTACGGAGTTTTTCAGCCAATTTACAGACCACATGCCCAAGAACATATTGCTCCGGAGCCTGTTTTTCATGATACAAAAACGAAAGATTTAGCTAAGCAAAGTATCGAACTCAGATATCAAATGCTTCCTTATAATTATACATTAGCATTTGAAAACAACCAAAAAGGAATGCCATTAATGAGACCTCTATTTTTTGAGGATATGGATACTAAAGAATTACAAATAGTTTCTAATACATATTTATGGGGAGATAATTTTTTAGTATCTCCAGTTGTTAAACCTGGAGTAGCTTCTAAAGATGTATATTTTCCTAAAACAGCAAACTGGTTTGATTTTTATACAGGAAAAAAATATGAAGGAGGAAGATATATTACAGTAGAGACTGAAGAAAACCACATACCAGTTTTTGTAAGAGGAGGAGCATTTATACCCATGGTTGCTACCGTACAAAACACAGAATCGTATAATACAAAAGAGTTGACTTTACATTATTACTACGATGCGACTGTTAAAAAGAGCAGTGATATTTTATATGATGATGATGGAAGTACACCGAATGCCTATGAAAAAGGTAAATATGAGCTTTTAAGGTTTAAAAGTTCTACTACCGATACTACACTTTTAATGAACTTTACTGCAGAAACAGGAGCTAATTTTGAAAAAACTAAAAGAAGCATCTCTTTAGTGATTCATAACATCTCAAAAGCTCCAGAATCTATTCTTATTGGCGATCAAGCCACAGAATTTGATTGGAATGAAGAAAAGGGTCTAATAACTATAGAATTTGAATGGAATTCAAATCTTGATCAAAATTTAAAAATACAATTTTAGTTAGTTTATATTCTTTATATTCAACTCTGTTCTATAAAAATAGGTAGATGGGGAAATATAAAGATGCCGAATGGTATATAAAAAACAGCAAAGAGCTTACACAAAAGTATGGTGATATTCCACCACCATGGATATATGCACCTAATATTCATCCGTATAGTATTGGATGGAGAATGGGTGGAGGAGAAACACATATGATAATTTTAGATGAATGGTTGGATGAACAAGATTTATCTTTTGATGAACGTGTAACTTATCTAAAAAAATATCCAGTTCCTGCGAGATGGTACTCATGGATCATACATTTTTTATGGGAAGTTGATTCCTATAAATTCGAAATACCTGATTATATTCCATATTTTGAAAAACTTGAAGAACTAGGTTTTAAGAATACAAAAGATTTTCACAAGGATTTTAGTAGAGAAGATTTAGACTAAAAAGTGGACAATAAATACTATGGAATTTGATTCAGAACAGTTTCTAAAGAAAGAATATATTCAGAGAATTAATTTGGCGCTCGAGTATATTGATCATAATCTTGATAAAGAGTTGTCATTAGATATTATTTCAAATGTAGCTTCATATTCGTCATTTCATTTTCATCGTATTTTTAAAGCGATCATAGGTGAAACCTTAAACTCCTACATCGGTAGAAGACGTTTAGAAAAAATAGCTTCTATCTTAATGCATAAAGAAACAGTAAGTATAACCGAAGTAGCTTTTCAGTTTGGTTTTAGTGGTAATTCTTCACTAACTAAAGCGTTCAAAAAGTTTTATGGAGTAAGTCCAAGTGAGTTTAGAAAACGGCTTCCCAATAAGTTTAGCAAGATTGGCAAAGTGAAAAGCAAGAATGGAAAAGAAGAGCTGTTGTTTGAGCAATACATTTGCAACATAACTAATCACTTAAAATGGATTGAGATGAATACAAAAATTGAGATTAAAGAATTACCAGATTTACATTTTGCTAGCATTACACATATTGGAGTAGAAGGTATCGAAAATACTTTTGAAAGACTCTTTAAATGGGGAAGATCTAATGGCATTATGAATGAGAAAGACTCTAAAGTTGCGAGGGTATTTCACGATAGTTTCAAGGTTACATCACCAGATAAAGTGCGAATGAGTATTTCTCTATTATTGGATCGTAAAATTAAGTCTGAAGGAGAAATACAACCACTTACTATTGTTGGAGGAAGAAGTATTGTAGCGAGTATGGAAATTAAGCCAAGTGATTTTGAGAAATCTTGGAGTAGTTTATTTGTTTGGATGAATGATCAAGGGTATACAAAATCAGAGAAAACTCCTTTCGAAATATATCATAATGATTTTAGAGAACATCCAGAAGGAAAGTTTTTGGTAGATTTTTATATTCCGATATTATAGTCTAATTATTAAACAATATTGTTTTATTCGATGTTGTTTTTAGTACTACTAAAGGATTTAGTTCATCATTGAATATTTTCTATAATTACGAGTAGATAGATATTCCTTTTTGAGATTTCTTAAGAATGTAATTACCTCCTCTTTTTGAGGGTAGTTTTCCTTTAAAGGATCCATAAACTCTTCATCATTTACTGTTAATGCGATGTACCATGTACCACTTCTGGTGGTGTAAATATCTTCCATTATCGGGCCATGATCATATCTTGATAGTACTCCGTCAATTACCATTGGAGCTAAATTTACCATATTGGAAGTTCTTTCAACTTCGTAAAAAGAAAAGTAAAATTCTTTTTCATCTATTTTAAAAGGAACATTCCATTGGACATTTAGATCATTTAATTTGAATTTTGCATTTACGAACTTATAAAACTCATTGGCGTCTTTAGGGTCTTCAAAAATAAAAGCACCTCTTTTAGGAAGTTGTTTTTTAAATTTTTTACCTGTAGTGACCTTATAATCCTCAATTCTTGGAGCAATTTTCGTTGGAAAACAAGAGTTACACAATAGCAATAATAAAAGTCCAAAAATTAGAGTTCTCATTGTCTTAATTTTATTTTTTTTGATTATCAAGTTTTATACCATAGTTTTCTTATATGTAAAAAGATATAAGTATATTGAAGTTAATCAATGAATTATGTGAAAGTTTGAATCAAAAAGAGGTATGCAGTACAATACATCAGTAGAAGAATTTATCTCAAAAAAGCCAGAGTGGGTGAAGAGCTTGCAATTGCTTAGATCCATTATGCTAACTACCGAAATGGAAGAAACTATTAAATGGGGAGTCCCTACGTATACGATCAATGGTAAAAATATTGTTGGCATAAGTGCTTTTAAGTCTTATGTCGGAATATGGTTTCATCAGGGAGTTTTTCTGAAGGATCCCTTTAATCAGCTAATAAATGCACAAGAAGGAAAAACAAAAGGTCTAAGACAATGGAGGTTTAGTTCTTTTGATGAAATAAACAAAGATCAGGTATTAGCATATGTGTTAGAGGCAATACAGAATCAAAAAGAAGGTAAGGAAATAACTATCGAAAGATCTTCTACGGAAATAGAAATGCCAGATCGATTGAAAACGGAGTTAGAGCAGAATAAAGAACTAAAACTAAACTTTGATAAGCTAACACCCTTTAAGCAAAAAGAGTATATGGAATATATTTCTACAGCTAAAAGAGATGCTACCAAAGACGCTAGATTACAAAAAATAATACCAATGATTTTAAAAGGCATTGGCCTGAATGATAAGTATAGATAATCTTTTTTTTAACTTATCTCTTAATGATTTTTAGAGTTTTCTTGTCCTTTATGGTAAGAAAGTACATTCCGGTTTTTCTTGTAGAAATATCCAAGGAACTACTAAATCCTTCTCCTATAATTTTTCCAGTAATATCTGTAAGAATCCAATCAGTTTTTTCTGGAAGTTCTACAATACCAGTGGTAGGATTAGGATAAAGATACACTTGCTCTTCTTGTATATCCGGAGTGCTTAACACGCTATCTGATATCCATTGAGCAGTATTATTAGCATTATTTGCACCTGCAATAGAGAAATTACCTCCTGCGAATAATGTATCGGTATCATTAGTATTGGAGGCAAAACTTAGCGTGTTTATTTTTACATTAACACCAACATTAGTATTTGTTCCTAGTGCTTGCCATCCATCAGTTTCACTCCATCGAGCAATATTATTAACGATAATACTAGTAGAGTTATCAATATTGGCGGTATCAAAAGCACCTCCTACATATACATGAGTTCCATCGTGGATTAGCGTATTTACAATATTATTTACGCCATTATCCAAACTAGACCAACTAGATGAGGTTTTGTTCCATCTGGCAATACGATTTACGGTTTGTCCACCCGCAATAGAGAAGTTCCCTCCAATAAAAATATCATTCCCTGAAATTGCGATCGCTTCTACAAATCCGCTCGTTCCTGTTCCAAGAGTACCCCAATTGCTTCCATTCCAAGTGGCAATTCGATTAGCGGTCATATCACCGGCTTCATCAAAATTTCCACCAACATACAATATCCCATCCGTGTCTACAGCTAGAGATCGTACTTCATTATTAGTTCCTGAAACTGAGGAAGTGTTATCTGTTAGAGCTGACCATGAGGCACCGTTCCAAGAAGCAATATTTCTCACTGTAGTACCATCCACAGTTTCAAAAACACCACCTGCATAAACAAGGTTGTTATCTATTTCTATGGCCGCAACAGTACCATCGATCCCAGAACCTAAAGCCGACCAAGAAGTTCCATTCCACATAGCAATATTATTTGCAGCAATACCGCCAATTTCGGTAAAACTACCTCCTGCATATAAGTTGCCATTTGCAGCAATTTTAAGAGTATTAATCGTGCCGTTTGCACCGGTACTCAATGTTCTCCATCCAGAAGATTCATTCCAAACAGCAATATTATTAGCGTTTATGTTTCCGGCTTCAGTAAAAGTACCACCATGATATACATCTCCGTTGGTATCCGTTGCTATTGCTTGCACTATTCCATTTGGTATTCCTTGGTTAAGAGGATTCCATTCTCCTATACCATTTACAGCAGTTCCTGATGGGGTAGAGGTACCATCCACAAGCTTATATAATTGTGCATTACTTCCGTAATCACTAAAGTAGAGTTCTCCGTTTTTATCGACTCCAAAGGATGAGACAAACTCTCCAGAAGTATTAAATAGTAATGTGCTGCTTGCATCTCCGGTAGATGGATTATAGTCTAAGACCCAAACTCTTCCGCTTACATAATCTCCGAAAATATATTTTGAGCTAATATCTGGGCTAAGACTTGTTATTTCGGAACCTCTATACACATATCCACCTGTTATTGATCTATCTCCCTGATTTCTATTATAAAAGTGTACAGGGAATTCCGTAGGTCCTGAAATAGTAACACTACTATTGGCTACAGAATTAGCTTCGAAACGACTCCAACCATAGTTTTTACCATTTTCTATAAGATTCACCTCTTCAAAAGCACCTTGTCCTACATCAGCACCCCATAATCTTCCTGTAACATCGTCAAAAGAGAATTTCCAGGTGTTCCTTATTCCGTATGCATATATTTCGTCTAATCCATTTACTCCTACAAAAGGATTATCGCTTGGTATTTCATAATTTCCATTAGGTAAATCAGGATTGGTTTCAACAGTATTATTTCCATCTAAGTCTACATCAATTCGTAAGATACTACCGAAAACAGTATTTTTATTCTGTCCATTTCCTTCAGGATCATTTCCACCGCCACCATCTCCAATAGAAATGTATAGATATCCATCAGGACCAAATTCGATTTTACCACCATTGTGATTACTATTATTTTGGTTTTTATCGAACTGAAAAATAACTAATTCACTATTGGGATCTACAAAATTAGGGTTTGTAGGGCTGACTGTAAATCTAGAGAGTACCATTCTAACAGTAATTCCTGAAACTGGACTATCAGTGGTATAGTATGTATAAAAATATCCATTGGTGTCATAATCTGGATGAAATGCTAATCCTAAAAGACCCACTTCTTGTCCATCTCTAAATCGAACACGATCAGTAATATTTAAAAAAGTATCAACTTCACTCTCTAGTACATTACTTCTTCTTGGAAATACCTTAATTCGTCCTCTCTGTTCTAGAATAAACATTCTGTCGGTTCCATCTCTTGGAGACTGAATTTCTACCGGAAATTCAAAATCGATATTTGGAAAAGCATTTTCATAAGTGATCTGTGCTGTTCCTATTAAGGTAAAGGACAATAAAAAAAATAGGAAAACAATTGGAGTAGTTAGTGTTTTCATTTGAAGAGTTTTAAGACTTGTGGTTTTAATTCAACGAAAACAATAACCGTTTAGTATAGCATGAGTATACTTTTACAAATGTTTAGCTAACCAATCTTTAAATTGATAAAAATTTTGTGGTGCTACACCATGACCCACAGGAAATTCATTTAGTGTTGTTTGTATTCCTAGTTCATTTAGTTTAACAGGAGCTTTTCTTGCCCAATCGATAGGAATTACTTGGTCTACACTACCATGAGAACAATAAATATTTAGATTTGAAAAATCCTGATTTTCGTAATTTTCTTTAAGAATATCTTCATTTAAATATCCACTTAGCGCAATTACATTTTTTACTTTATTAGGATATGATAATGCAACTGAATAACTGAGTATGGTTCCCTGACTAAAACCTAATAATGTTACATTGCTGGCATCTAATTGGTAAGCTTCAATAGCTTCATCGATAAAGTTTGCAATCTTATCACGAGATTCTATTGCCTGTGCATCATCACTGAATTTTCCTTGAGCGGCGTCAAAATAAATAGCATACCAAGCATTTCCATATGGTTGCAAAGGATAAGGAGCTCTTACAGAGATGATACATAATTCTTGTTGTAGTTCCGGTGCAAAAGAAAATAAATCATTTTCATCACTACCATATCCGTGAAACATAAATAAAACAGGAGTTTTATCACTTTTAATAGTTGGAGTTTTAATGATGTGATGTAATGAAAGTGTCTTAGTTTGCATATTGCTAATTTTTTATGTCAGTCTGGGCTTTTCGAAGTCTATTTTAATTGTAAATGAATATGGTCATCATGTCTTACCGCTTGACACCCGTGAAATCTTATTTTAGGATTTGTTAGATGTAGTCTGTTTTTTAGATGAGGTTCGATAAAAATTTTACCAACTTTCTTTTCATTTACGCTTGCCAAAATTAAATCTTTTGTGGCGGTTTCAGAAAGTTTCAATTGATTATTTACAAAACCAAATGTTACGTACTTGGTAAAGTCATATTGCCAATATCCTTTTTTCTTACATCTATGAGTTTGATCAATTTCATTGCCAACAGGATTTACAAAAGCACCATATCCAAATAAGGAAGGTTTTTTATTAGTTAGTTGATTGTCTACATCTTTATAAATGAATGAAATATCTATTTTTTTTCCATCATTGTGACTAAGATGAGGAAGCAAAGGGAATTTATCTATAAATGGAAAATTAGCATCTAGATATACCAATTTGATATTAGGGTGCTTTAAATGTACTTTTTTAGCAATTGCTTGTATGGAAAGATTTAAATCGGGAGTAACATAATTTCTATTGGATAGTACAGTAAAAAATGAACAAGCTTCTATGTGCTCTGTATTCTTAATTTTCTCTCTACCAAATAGTGGAGCTAAGTAAGGAACTAAAATAAAAGTACATATCATATAGGTTAAAAAGAATATACTGTACTTCTGTATTCTGTATCCTTTATCTTTTTTTATAAAAAGTATTTCTATAATCAAATAGATGATACCTCCAATTTGGGTGAGTAGTGTTAATAAAAGAGCTGATAGAAATTTCCCTAGGATTAATAATATTTTATTCATTAAATAATGTAGCTTTATTCTTACTAATGCAAATTGTGTTTAAGTGTTTATATTGTTGAAATTCAATATTTAATACTTAGTACGTAACGATTTCACTCTTTTTTGTTATATAAAAGTCGCTTTATTTTTCGATTAAATGTTAATAATGTCGATGAAATACATTTACAATTGTTAAATATGTGTTAAAACAATAGTTTTGTTATGGTTTAACCGTAATCTTAACATAGATTTAAGAAATTTTCGATGCTCGACGTTTTTATAAACTTATGATATGATTAAATGTATTTATTTAAAAATTAAGTATTTATATTGCTTTTAAACAATCTAAACGTTCTTTGTCAATGTACTATTATTTAGTTAACTGGATTAGTAAAAAATTATTATTGATCATATAAATTATAGTTATCGACTATATCAGGCTACTTAACGTATGTAATTTGTGCTTCGTCGATTAGCGATGTGTTTTAAAGGATTTCTGGATAATTTTGAGTCTATACGTTAACTATTTCGAAATAACTAAAGTGTAACTAATAACCTTAAATCTTATAATATTTTAACCCTAAATCTTATGAAAAAAATTACTCTTTTATTAATACTATGTATTTGTTCTAGTTTTATTCAAACTGAGGATAGTTATAAAATGACTGTCACTAAGATAGCAGATGCGTATAATGCTAATGATGCAGATCAGATATTTGGATTGTTTTCTCCCGAACTTCAATCTTCATTCACATTAGATAAAGTAAAAACTTTTATCACAGATAACCATAATAAAAAAGGTAAAATGGGATCCTCTTCATTTTTAATGGATGACGAAGGTACTAAACATTATTTAATGGAATTCGATAATTCTTCTACCATATTGATATTAGGATTATCTACCGATAATAAAATCACTCAACTAGCACTAGAGGAATACTAAAATTAATCTCAATTTTAAAAATTAAACAATGAAAAATAGTTTTACATTTAAATTTATGATATTATTCCTATCTATTGGAATTGGAATATCTAGCACGAGTTCGATATGTGCACAACAAAATATGAAATATGGAATGTTAACTTTTAATAAAGCGGTTAATATTTCTGGAAAACAAAGAATGTTAAGCCAAAAAATGGCAAAATCATACCTCTATCTGGTCGAAAATCCTAGCGATGCCAAAGTTAAGAGAGACCTTTTAACTAGTAAAATCATTTTTGAAAAACAAAATGGTATCATTAGACAAAATTCTGGATATAAATTAACGAAAGATAGACTTACTAAAGTAGATAAAATCTGGATTGAATTTAAAAAGCTTATCGAGAGTACACCAAATTATGATAATGCTAAGAAAATCATTGATCTAAATACAGATCTGTTAAAAGCTACAAATGATGTAGTATCAGCAGTTATTGTAGAATCAAAAGGTGCTAATAAAAGTGATGATAATCTGTTAGAGGATGAAGGTCTAGGAGAATCTGATTTAGAGCTTAAAAAAATGATCAATATGGCAGGTAGACAGCGTATGTTATCTCAGCGATTGGCATTATATTATTTTGCAAATCAAACTACTCTAAAGACTAAAAATTCGGAGTCTATGCTTAGTAACGTTTTTAACGAAATAGATGGAGCTATCACGATGTTGTTGATTTCAAATTTTAATAATGAAAAGATTGATGAGAAATTAGGAGTTGCCATGACCAAGTGGGAGAATGTAAAAAACAATAAAGAGAAATTGATGAATCAAGGTTTTAAGCCTTCTGAGATGTATCAAATTAGTAACGATTTAACAAAGGCTTTCAATGCAGTAACTGGATTATATGAAAAAGTAAAAATATAATTACTAGATTAAGTCAGGTTTAAAACGGGGAAAATTGCGTATTTTAATCAAGTGTTAAATACGCATTTTTTTTACCAATATTTCAAATTAACTCAAAAAACCACTTAAAATGAAAAAAACTTTACAACTAGTGATTTGTACTTTTTTATTATGTATTAGTACTGTTACGTCACAAGAATTAAGTATAGATGCAGACATAAGGCCACGAGCAGAATATTTGCGAGGTTTTGGTAATCTTGTTCCTTCTGGAGTGGATGCTGCTATTTTTGTTCAACAACGTTCTCGATTAAAATTTGGATATACTGCAGATAAATTTGCTGCTTATGTGAGTGTTCAGGACGTTAGTGTATGGGGAGATACGCCGCAGATTGCTGCTGCCGATAGTAATAATAGTTTCTCACTGGCACAAGCCTGGATAGATTTTAAATTTGGAAAAGGATGGTCTACAAAACTAGGAAGACAGGCACTATCATACGATGATCAAAGAATCTTAGGAGGTTTAGATTGGGCAATGCAAGGAAGATTTCATGATGCAGCTTTAGTGCGCTATAAAAATGATAACGGTTTTAAATTAGATCTTGGATTCTCTTTTAACCAGAATGGTCTTAGTAGAATAAACACCTTATTTGATCCTAATAATGATGGAGATGCCAGAGCAGTGTTTGATTATAAAGGCATGGCATACGCTTGGTTGCATAAAGACTGGGCTAAATTCTCTGGAAGTTTCTTGTTTGTAAATAATTCTTACCAGAACCTTGATCCTTCGGATGGACAAACACCAATCGATGGAACAGTAAATAGACAGACTTTTGGGACACATTTCGTAGCTAAACCAGCAAAAGGATTAAAAATTGCTGTAAACTTATATGGACAAACAGGAAAATTTACAGAAACTGTGGATTTATCTGCCTACAATGCAGCGCTTGAAGTAACTTATAAACCAGGTAAAACCCTATTTGGTCTTGGAGGAGAAATCTTAAGTGGTGATGATAATGGAGGAACTGATGGAGAAATTAAATCGTTCTTCCCAATTTTTGGAACCAACCATAAGTTTAATGGATATATGGATTATTTCTTTGTTGGAAATCATGCTAATAGTGTAGGATTACAAGATTTATATGCTAAAGCGGTTATCAAGACAGGAAAAACAAATAGTTTTTTAGCTAAACTTCATTATTTTTCTGCTGCTGAGGACATTGCTGGAACAGATGATAAGTATTTAGGTACAGAATTGGATCTGGTATTTACTCAAAAAATATTATCATTTGCTACCTTAAAGATCGGATATTCTCAGATGTTTGCAGGAGACAGTATGGAGGTGCTTAAAGGTGTTACAGATTCAAGCGGTTTGCAAAACTGGGGATGGGCAATGTTAGTTGTAAAACCAAATTTCTTAAAATGGAGTCCTAAACCAGCAGAATAGTTGCTTATCAATAGAATTTTAAAAAAACTGAGAAATCAATTTCTCAGTTTTTTTTATGAATTTCATAAAGATTGTCAGCTTTTTGTTTATAAAATTAGATTATTCTTATTTGTAATATACGTATTAATACTTACTTTTGGTTTTGAATTGTGGAATATTCCCTTTTTCGACTCCCTTTTAAAACCTAATTAAGTAGATCGTACCATGAAAAAACTTATTTTTATTTGTTTGTTGTTTTGTTTTCAAATTACAGTAGCACAAACAGATGCAGATTATGAAAACACTTTGAAAAATATTATAACCTCTTATAATGCTAGTGATGCTCAAAAAATTTTCGATCAATTTTCTGCAGATTTACAAGCAAGTTATCCACTAGATAAGTTAAAAGCATTTTTAACAAAAACACTAGAAGATCAGGGTAAGTTTTCTGAGTTTGATTTTATGGATAAAGATGGGGGCCATCGTTATCTAATACAATCAGAAAGTGATTCAATTATTTTGGTAATAGAACTATCTCCAGATTTAAAACTCACCAAGTTTACAACGGAATAATTTATAACTTTTGTAATTATTTAATAGAAGAGAACCATTGTTGGAATTGTTTGCCAACCAAAGGAACAGTTTTTTGTTCTTCTTTTACTGCGGTAATAATACCATAAAACCATATTACGAATATAAAAACATAAAATGATGAGGAGATGAGCCATGAATCAAAAATACTTACTAAAGCTCCAAGTAAATAAAATCCAATATTGATACCTAATGCTTGTCTAATATGGAAATAAGCAAAAGTATTTTTATCTTCTTGATTTATAAAAAAGGCAATGATCGTTCCTATTAAAGTTAGGTAGGCTACAACGGCAGCTGTTTTACCTTGTTTTGCGTAATCTGATTCCATAATTTGCTTAGTATTATTATATGATTCCTTTTCCGTTAGAAATTACTCCATAAACATTCCCAGTAATTTCTTTTCCCATAAAAGCACTGTTTTTGGAAGTAGAAAATACATGATCTAATGAAAAAGTAGTAGTTCCTTTGGGGTTAAATAGTGATAAGTTCGCTTTATTTCCTTTATCGATAGAAATGTTTTCTACTTTAAATACATCTCTTCCACTCGTCAATACATTTATAGTTTGTTCTAGACTTAAAATACTATTTAAAATTCCGAAAGTACTTTCTAAGCCAATGGTACCGTACTTAGCATTATCGAATTCTACTTTTTTATGCTCAATATCTATAGGTTGATGATCACTAGTAACCATATCAATCGTTCCATCCTTGATACCTTCAAGCAATGCTTCTATATCTTTTTGTGTTCTTAAAGGAGGCAGTACTTTATAGTTGGTGTCAAAACTACTTAACTCCTGATCGGTAAGATATAAATGATGTACCGAAACACTACAAGTAACTTGTAATCCTTTTGCTTTTGCCTCTCTTATGAGCTGTACTGATTTTGCTGTAGAAATGGTAGGAATGTGCAATTTACCGCCAGTATATTCCAGTAAAAACAAATCTCTCGAAATTTGTAATTCTTCTGCAAGCGCTGGAATCCCCTTTAATCCCAAAAGTGTACTTTGTTCCTCCTCGTGTACCATTCCTTTTCCTGCTATGCTATTATCCTGAGGATAGGAAAGTACTAAACCATCAAAGTTTTGAGCATATAATAAGGCGATCTTAAGTAAATTCGGATTTTGAATAGCTTTTTTATAATCACCAAAAGCAATAGCTCCTGCTTGCTGCATATCATATAACTCTGCGAGATCTACACCTTCAGACTTTACTGTTAATGCTCCAATAGGGTATAAGCTTACAGCATTTTGCAATGATTTTCCTTTTAAAAAACCAACAGAAGCACTTGTATCTGTAATAGGTAATGTGTTAGGGTTTAATGCAATTCCGGTAAACCCACTTTTTGCCGCAACAAAAAGTCCATTTTCTATAGTTTCACGCTCCTCATAACCAGGCTCACCATAACTCACACTGCTATCAAACCACCCTTTAGAAACATGAAGATTATGTAGTTTAATTTCCTCTACATCTTCTGAAACTTCTAATAAAGCATCTATATCTTTTATGATTCCATTTTCAATGAGAATATCTACTGTTTGATTATGAAAAGGAGAGGAGGGATCAATAACAGTAGCAGCCTTTAATAAGAAATTCATTTGAGATATTTTAGTAATAAGATTTCGATTAATAAGAAAATCAAGGCAAAAATAATAAACCATTTCCAAAGTTCGTGAATACTGGTTTCTTCTTTTATTTCTTCAAATAGATTAGAAACCGAGTCACTAACTTGATACGAAGAATTTGTGGATAGGTTATAATATTGTAAATGACTCTCTTGATTATTATAATTATAACTTACATGTTGAATAATATTTTCCTTGTCTTTAAGCGCATAAATACCTGCCTTCGAAGGAACATCTTCAGTAGTAATTTTTACTTTAGAACTAAAACTTTGCTGCAAAGGAATACTACTTTCTTTATCTGATTGTAAAGATAAAATACCATCCTGACCTAGAGAAATAGGAACATCATAGGTGTTCGTTTGACCAATGATATAGGAAATATCCGGTAACTTTAAACTTTGCTTACCAATGTTATACAACGTAGGTACAATTAGTGGTGAATTCTGGAAATTGGAATTCTCATCATTCAATGAAGCTGTAAACACATACAACGCATTTGTTTTATACAGGAAAGGCGCTTTGTCTTCAAATGAAATGATAGTATTATTTGGAGAAGCTTGATAATAGGTGTTAACTTTTGGATACTGAAAATTAGTTACGGGTTTATCAAATACTCCTTTATACAGTGGATGAGAGAAGTTAATTCCGGTTATTTTCTTTTCTTGTGTTTTCAGAGAAAGAAAACTCTCCGCAGAAAAACTATTAATCAATTGTTGATAAGAAGCTAAGTTACCATCTGTTGCCGGAATAAAACAAATACTTCCGCCTTGATCTGTAAACTGTTTAAGTGTATTTATTAAAGAAATAGGTATTTGTTTTAGTTCATTAATGACAACAAGATTGGCATTACTAATATCATTATAATTAAGTTCATTGAAAGGAGTACTGATCAACGAAAATTCATCTTTTGTATAAATGTTTTTTAGAAAAGCATCCTTGGCTTCATTGATCGCAACTACTTTTATCTTTTCTGGGGTATTAATCGTAAAGTATCTATAGTTATCAAAGGTTAGTGCAGGATCCTCGATCATCACACGTCCGTTGATTTTAGTATTTTCATCTATCTTAAATTCCGTACGAGCAGTACCATTGGCATTTATTGGAATCGTTGTTTTTGCAAGAAGCTTGGTGTCATTATATAAAGCGACTGCAACATTATCGGGTTTTTTGTCAGCATTACTTAGAAGAGCATTAAGAACAAGCTCATTATTTTGGTTACGATTAACGTATAAGCTATCAATAGCTATGTTTTGTTGTGTTACGGGTTTGAGTTGAACAAGATTTGTTTTAATAGATGAATCGGAAGGTATATCAAAATTCTCATCTTTTTGCTGAAAATCAGACACCATAATCATTCGTTTCAATGTTTCTGGAGCATTTCCGAGCAGTTCCTTTCCCTTCAGATAAGCAGCAGTATAAGAGATTTGGTTAGAAGTATACTCTAATTGCAAAAGATCATTGAGGATGTCTTTTTTGTTTACTTGTCTAAATGTTTCTGTATTGGTAAAGACGGATACGGTTTCATCTTCTGCTAAAGAACTTAATAATTCTTGTACAGCGCGTTGTAACAAAGCGCCTTTTGCGCCTTTTGCTTGCATGCTAAAGGAGTTGTCTAAATAAATCGCAACTTCACTCTTTTTATTCACAATTTCTTCAGAAGCTAGAAATGGTTGTGCAAAAGCAAGAATAATAGCAGCGAAGATAAGTAACCGTGTAATTAGCGTAAGCCATTTTTTGATTTGGGAACTCTTACGAGTTTGTATCGTAACTGCTTTTAAAAACTGAACATTGGTAAAAGGTACTTTCTGAAAACGTCTTAACTGAAATAAATGAACTATGATAGGGATAACAAGCGCAAATAAAGCATAAAGGAATTCTGGGTTTTTAAATTGCATTCGCGAGTAACGTTTGTCAAATATACTATAAGATTTGATATTGACGGTTTAGGGTTAACTAATTTTTAGGTAAGATAATTCCTTAATCTGATTTTATACTTTAAAATTTTAAAAATATTGTTGTAAAATAAAAAAGCGGAAGAATCCTTCCGCTTTTTCCAATCTTTAAATTAGGAAATGTTATAAGAAATAATACCCGACAGAAAGTTGAAACGTACCATTCTTAACATCATTGTTTTCTACTACATCAGTAAAACCATAATTATATCTTGCTTGCGCAAAGAATTTTCCAAATTCTACCCCAGCACCTGCAGCCACACTTAGGTCAAAACTTTTGGTTTCGAACGCTTCAGGATATTCATCGTTTACCAATATTCCGAATTGTGGTCCCGCTTCAAAACTTAAGAACTTCAAAAACTTATATTTTACTAAAATAGGAACGTTTACATAGTCTATATCTAAGTCATCGGAACCTTGGGCAGAATAGATGATTTCTGGTTGTAATGCAAATTTACCAGGTAATCCTATTTGAGCAGCAACTCCAATATGATATCCAGTTCTGGCATCAAAATTCGAATTAGCGTCATCTCCATTGATTGTAGATAAGTTAATTCCTCCCTTAACTCCCAACTTTAAACGTTGTGCGTTGGAAATCGAAGTAAAACCAATAAGCATTATTGCTAATAAAAATAGTTTTTTCATGAGTTAAATTGTTTGTTTGTTCAATTCAAATATAGAAACTTAAAGATTAAAAAAAGTTAAATAGTTTCTATAATTAGAAAGGCCTTGATCCTGAAATCAATCGAGAAATATTTTTACATAGATATATCTATCCTAAGGTTGTATCTTCGCAAAAAACTAAATATCATATCTCTTTGCAATACGAATTTAGCATACAAGTATTACCTGAAGTAGCTGGAAATCCTGATTTGTTAAAAAAACAGGTTTCAATACAAAACAACATACCTATTGAAGATATCAGACATGTGCAGATCCTAAAACGATCGATAGATGCACGTCAACGGGTGATTAAGGTAAATCTAAAGATAAGGGTTTATGTAAATGAAAAATTTACAGAAGAACCTATTTTATTACCAGATTATCCGGATGTATCTAATGCTGCAGAAGTAGTAATTATCGGAGCTGGTCCAGCAGGATTATTTGCTGCGTTAAAATGCATAGAACTAGGATATAAACCCATTGTTATAGAAAGGGGTAAAGATGTACGAAGTAGGAGAAGGGATCTGAAAGCAATTAATCGGGATCATATAGTACATGAAGATTCTAACTATTGTTTTGGAGAAGGAGGTGCAGGAACCTATAGCGATGGTAAATTGTACACAAGATCTAAAAAAAGAGGTGACGTCAATCGAATTTTACGGCTTTTAGTCGGTTTTGGAGCTACGGATCAGATTCTTGTCGAAGCGCATCCACATATTGGTACAAACAAATTACCAGGAATCATTGCGGCGATAAGAAATAAGATTATAGATCATGGTGGCAAGGTACTTTTCGAAACAAGAGTAACAGATTTAAAAATTCTACATAACGAAATACGAGGTGTTATTACACACAATGGAGATATTATAGATGCCAAAAAAGTCATTTTGGCTACTGGACATTCTGCTCGTGATATTTTTGAATTATTATATCGCAAAAAAGTTGAAATAGAAGCAAAGCCTTTTGCTTTAGGAGTGCGAGTGGAACACTCACAACAGTTGATTGATCAGATACAATATAAATGTCCTACTCGTGGTCCTTTTCTTCCGCCATCTCCATATAGTATTGTAAAACAAGTAGGAGGAAGAGGAATGTATTCATTTTGTATGTGTCCAGGAGGTGTTATTGCTCCTTGTGCGACCAGTCCTGGCGAAGTAGTTACGAATGGATGGTCACCATCTAAAAGGGATCAACCTACCTCTAATAGTGGTATTGTGGTTGAACTTCGATTGGAGGATTTTAAAGATTTTTCGGAGTATGGTCCTTTAGCAGGAATGTATTTTCAAAAAAGAATAGAACAACAAGCATGGCATTTAGCTGGAGAAACGCAGAAGGTACCTGCTCAACGATTAGTAGATCTTACAAACGGAAGCGTATCCACTGATTTACCTGAAACTTCTTATAAGCCAGGTTTAAGTTCTATAGATATGAGTGAAGTGTTTCCACAATTTATTTATGAAACGCTAAAAGAAGGTTTTAAGGCTTTCGATAAAAGTATGCGAGGTTATCTAACAAATGAAGCAGTTGCACATGCTCCCGAATCCAGAACATCATCGCCTGTTAGGATTCCTAGAGATAGAAAGACGCTAGAGCATACTCAAATAAAAGGTCTGTATCCTTGTGGAGAAGGAGCTGGATATGCTGGTGGAATTATTTCTGCAGCTATAGATGGAGAAAAGTGTGCGGAAGCCTGCGTTGCTAGTTTATCTTAACTTTCTATTTGCTTTTTGATAGAAAAATCAAAAATTGTTTGAATACCTAAAGTAGATTGTACCTTAATACGCCCTCCTAAGGATTCTACTAGTTTTTTAACAGTAGAAAGACCAATACCATTACCTTTATTTCCACTTCGATCTGTACCGTTGGCAGTAGTGAATAAATCAAAAATGGTATTTATTTTGTCATTAGGAATTCCCATACCATTATCAACTACTTTAAAATAATAGAACATTTTATCTTCACAATGTTTGATGTCTATTAGAATATGATCTTTATCATTATACTTTATACTATTGCCAATAAGATTGAAGAATATTTGTTTCAGAGCAGACTTATTACATTCTAAAGTAGGATTAGACTCTGGAAAATTAATGGTACAATCCGGTTTAATACTTAATAATTCTGCTATTTCTTTTAATAAATGATTTAGTTTGAATAATTCTGGTTTATGTTGTGCAAGGCTGTCACTTTCATAATGGTCGAGTACATCATTGATATAATCACTCATCGTAAACGAAGACTGTTTGATATATTCAAAATACTCTGAAGTTTCCTGATCTAGATCATTCGCTAATTTTAGTTTTAACAGATCCGATGTGGTAATTACATTAGCTAAAGGCATTTTAAGATCATGAGATATTACTCTTGCAAAATCTTTTAAAGATTCATTTCGCTTTCTGAGTTTATTCTCTATTTTTTCTAGGTCTTTGTTCTTTTTATTGAGTTCAAAGAGAATCACCACCTGATGAGCTAATGATTTTAGTGCTTCCAATTGTTTATTGGTAAGTTCTTTAGGTTTACTATCGATAACACATAAAGTTCCTAACGCGAAACCATTTTTATCTATTAATGGAACCCCTGCATAAAAGATTATAGTTCCGTTTAATGTATATGGATTATCCTTGAAACGAGAATCCTTTCTAGCATCAGTTATAATTAAAGGAGTTTCAGGTTGTAAGATAGAATGTGCACAAAAAGAATGATCTCTATGTATTTCTTTAGTATTAAAATTATGTGCAGACTTGAACCATTCTCGATCTGAATCGACAAGGGAAATGAGCGCTATTTCAGTATCACAAAGATAGGCTGCAAGTGTTGTGATTTCATCAAATTCATTTTCAGGTTCTGTATCCAGTATATCTAATGAATGTAAAGCCTCAATTCTAAAATCTTCATTTATGGGGAGTCCGGGTATAATCATCTTCATCAAGAATTGCCTTGTGTGAAACAATTCTTAATAAAATTAACAAAAAAATATTAAAAATTAAGATTTACCAATGTGTATTCGACCAAACGTTAATAAAAAATTATAATCTAATTCTTTTTTATTTAAGTTCAAGAAAATCTTGTGTAGAGTTTTATTATATTCTTGGTTTAATGTTTTAATAAACAATATCTTAAAAAAGAGATTGGTTTAGGACGTAACAATCCATAAAATAGAGCAAGGAGTTGTAAGTTAATTTCATGACTGCGTAAATTTTATTAAAGCAAAATGTATTATGGTAACTTCTTTGAGAACTTTAGGAGAAGGTTTTAGGATTATTCTAAACTAAAATTTTTCAAAAACACCCAATCCAAATAATGCATAGTCATATTTTACTGGATCAGATGGGTCTAATAATCGTAAGTTATTATCGAGGAGACGCAATGCTTTGGCATCATTTTGCTTTCTGCTGATTAGATGTAATTTTCTAGCGACATTACCAGAGTGGACATCCAATGGACAAGAAAGTTGAGAAGGAGAAATATTTTTCCAGATACCTAAATCTACACCAGCTCCCGCCTCTCTAACCATCCACCTAAAAAACATATTGATTCTTTTAGCTGCAGAATTTTTATGTGGGTCACTAACGTGTTTTTCAGTTCTTGGTAAATGTGGGAGACTAAAAAATTCCTTTTTAAAGTAGTGAATAGCATCTTGTAAAAATTCTTCCTGAGCGTATTGCTTAAAGAATCCTTCCATATCACCATATTTTGTATAGAGGTGTTTTAATGCTTTGATAAAATATAGAAGATCTTTGTCATTAAAAGTTCTATGTACAAAACCTTCTAAATTTTCTAAATCAGTATTTGAGTGATTCATTACGAAATCATAAGGAGAGTTTCCTAGCATTTCCATTAACCGATGTGCATTAGTGAGAATGCTTTTACGATTTCCCCAAGAAATAGTAGCCGTTAGAAAACCAGCTATTTCAATATCTTCTTTCTGAGTAAAAAGATGTGGTATTTGTACAGGATCTGTTTCTATAAACTTTGGCTGTTCATAGAAGGCAGCTTTTTCATCAAGAAATTCTTTAAGTTCTTTTTGGTTTAATTTCTTCACAAGATCTTAGATCAAATTGCTATTCCAAAAGCAAAGGAAGGTTAGGATTTATCAACTATTTTACCATCTACCATAACCAACTTTCTGTCTGCCATATCAGCAAGTTCTTCATTATGAGTTA
Source organism: uncultured Aquimarina sp. (assembly GCF_947492965.1). Classification (GTDB taxonomy): domain Bacteria; phylum Bacteroidota; class Bacteroidia; order Flavobacteriales; family Flavobacteriaceae; genus Aquimarina. The sequence goes on from NZ_CANLOZ010000002.1 coordinate 81,470, forward strand.
CGATCACAAAGGTCTGTCCGTATTCATCCCTAAGTTTAAAGAATAGTTTATGAAGGTTTTCTGCTGATTCACTATCCAGATTTCCAGAAGGCTCATCTGCGAAGATAACTTTTGGGTTGTTTATTAATGATCTGGCTACTGCAACTCGTTGCTGTTCTCCTCCTGATAGTTCACTGGGTTTGTGATCACATCGATGTGACAATCCTAAAAAACCTAAAAGCTCTTTAGCCCTTTTTTCGGCTTCATCTTTAGGTACTTTTTTTATAAATGCAGGAATACATACATTCTCTAAGGCTGTAAATTCTGGTAGTAATTGATGAAATTGAAAAATAAAACCAAGTTGTTCGTTTCGGAATTTTGATAATTGTTTTTCCGATAAAAAATTGATGATATTGTTGTTAATAGATAAATCACTTCCTTTTACTTCAGAGGCTCTATCTAAGGTTCCTAATATTTGTAATAAGGTAGTTTTTCCTGCTCCAGAAGCACCAACTATAGAAACAACTTCTCCTTCTTTGATATGAAGATCTACACCTTTTAATACATGTAAATCACCATAATTCTTATGAATATTTTTGGCTTTTATCATCAGTTCAATTTGTACAGATGGTGAAATTAGTTAAATATCCTAAAAATCGCCAAAATTATCCCTTAAAAGAACCTTTTAAATTATTAACATCAAGAAAATAAACCACTCTTAAAGAAAGTGTATGTTGTATAGGTTGCGCAAATAGATTATCCAAACTTTCTGAATAATTTATTGTAGAAAGTTGATCTTGATTAAAAATTTGATTTCTGTAGAGTAGGGTAGCTTCACTTCCTGGAGCGAATCTCCAACTAAAACTTAGATCAAGATTCCAAATATTAAAATTGGTATTAGGATCATTGTCAGAAGTGTCATATTCAATTTGTGTTCTACCACCGTTATCATTTAAGACATAAAAAACATTTTCGGAATAATCAGCCGTACTCCAAAAATTTCTAAAACGTAGATTGATGGCTTTATAAGGATCAAAATTATAACTAGCACTTAATGAGTTTTCGATAGTAGTAATGTCTCTTTGTCCTAAAAACACATCGGTATCATTATTATCAATATATCCAAAATTTCTTTTGCGAATAGAATAGTCAGTAGTCCAAATCATTAATAATTTATCCGAAAAACGATATCGCGGAGAAAGATTCATACTGTAGGTTTGTTGATTATCCTCGAACCAATTTCGATGGAAAAGACGGACATCATACGCGAATTTTTTTCGATAATCTGACGATACCCACATATTTACTCCCAGGTTTTCACTGAAGGTCACAAATCTTCCATCTACGCGAGGTTCAAAATAATCATCTGTATCTGAATCATAAATGGTAAACCCACCAAAAGCAAAACGCTCGCGAGTAACAAAAAACCAATCTACTCCGAGAGAGTTTGATGTCTGAACACTCGGATCATATAATCTTCGGTGCCTGGCAAAAAGATTAATCCTGTAGTTATTAAACACTTTTGTTGGTTCAAAAATTTGATAAGAAGTACTTATTCTAAAGCTGTTAAAATTATTTCTAAAATTCACACCTAAATCATTGATATCAAATGTGGTGTTCGCAAGATCATGCCCAAAACCATATCTCCATTTTCCTTTGATACGATCAAAATCTAGTTCTGATCTAAATCCAGCAATATTATCTCCAGGAAGATTCACCTGACTCACAATGGATCTACCTGTTAACCGATATGAATTTGCTTTATTCGCTAAATTCCACACCAGTCCAGTTACATTGGCATCTCTAAAATCACTTCCGTTTCTGGTGACATTGGTATTAATGAGTGATAATGAAGAATTTTGATTAAACTGTTGGTCTAGCACAAAGATATTGTAGTTTGCTAAAGGTTCTACTACCTTAGATCGCTGTTCTCCGGTTATAGTATCCGTAATTCGTACTTCTGTTTTTTCGGTAATAGCATTAAAAAAACCAATACCTAGATTGTCTTTGGTTCTTCCTGATATTTTCAATGCATTTAAAAGATTCACTTTTGTAGGAGCATCTTCGGCAACTTCATTCTCATTTAGATCTTCATCAGAAACAAAACCAGTAGGTCCGTTACCAACCCTTCTAGAAAAGAAAATTCTTCCTTTATTAAATAATTCGGTTCCTTCTGTAAAAAATTGCCTATTCTCTCCGAATGTTTGCTCAAAAGGCCCCAAATTTAATCGAACTTCGTCAAATGCTGCTTGACCAAAATCAGGTATCAAAGTAGCATCTAGAGTGAAACTATCACTTAAACCATATTTTACATCAACGCCTGCACTAAAATCAGTTTCTGTTTCCCCATCTGTACTAGAAACCAAACCTTGCACAAAAGGAAAAAAAGTAAGTCTGACAGGTGGATTGATATTTTTAACTCCTTTTACAATTCCGTTGTATTGCGTACGCTGTCCAACTTCATTATCAATAAAATTCCAGGAGTGGGTTTCATTTCTGTTTTGGAAGCGTCTAAAAAAGTTAATACTCCAATCCTGCACCTCCACTTCTGGGAAACGTAAGGCATTATAAGGAATTTTAAACTCAGCATACCACCCTTTATCATCATAGGAAATTTTGGCACTAAAAACTACATTGTAACTAAAATCTTCATTAAACTGATCAGCTCTAGCATCTCCAATCGTTCCGGCGCTCGTTATAAAGAATCGGGTTTCATTAATCCCGTCATTGTAGGTGTTTATCGAAATATTAAAAAAATCTGCTTGTGCAAAAACATTGTCTCTCTGACTAAACTGTTTTAAGATTTTATCTGGTTGATCATCATATAAATAGGCAGCAAAATATACAGCTTTATCGTCATAAGCCATTTTTACTTCGGTTCTTACATTATCGGGTATAGTTCCTTCATTTCCAGGTTGCCACATCTTGAAGTCTCCAGATGGCTCTATATTTTGCCAAACATCGTCATTTAAAATACCGTCAATTTTTGGGGGAGTAGATATTCTATGGGCAGTAATTTGTTTTTTTTCTTGACCAAATAAGTAAAAGGCATGCAATAAAATTAGCACACTGAAGATAGGGCGTATGTTTCTTTCCATATTTTGTAAAAAAATCCTTACTTTTTTGACTTATTTGCAAAACTATGCTTTACAGATAAATGACATACTAATGAAAAGTTAAAAAGCGTCATAGCTGTTTACTATATATGTACATTCGTTCAACAATACTTATTTTTTAACAATATTATGGGAAATAATAACTTACATACAGCTGTTTTTGCTGGTGGTTGCTTTTGGTGTACTGAGGCTGTTTTTCAACGTTTGCAAGGAGTGGAAAAAGTTATTTCTGGATATACAGGAGGAACTATTAAAAACCCAGCTTATCGCGAAATTACTACAGGAAGAACTGGTCATGCCGAAGCTATAAAAATTGAATTCGATGCTGATCAGATTACTTTTTGGGAGTTATTAGAAGTTTTTTTTGCAACTCATGATCCTACTACACTAAATAGACAAGGTGCCGATCGAGGTACACAATACAGGAGTGCTATTTTTTATGAAAATGAAGAACAAAACAAGCTAGCACAACAAATGATAGATTATTTAAATGCTGAAGGTGTTTTTGATAATCCAATTGTTACCGAAATAACTCCGCTTGGCCCATTTTATAATGCAGAAGAGTATCATCAGAATTATTATAATCAAAATAGTGAACAAGGTTATTGCCAGTTTGTGATTAATCCCAAACTAAGTAAATTACAAAACACTTTTAAGAGTAAATTGAAATAAGAGAAAAATTAGTACGGATACCATATAACAAGTTAGAAGAATATAATATAAAAGTTACTGATGATACGCGGTGTACAAAAACAAAATTCAGTAACCACACATCTGGATTTAGAGGACAGTTTGATAAAATAGAAACAAGAACAGAATTTTTGAGATGAATAACCGCCGATTTGGCATACTATTATTTTGGAATGCTATTTGCTTTATTTTGTGTAAATTAAAGAACCCAAAATAATAGTATATGACAGAAAACAAAACAAAAAAGTTAGCACTTAGTATCTTATTTGATGCCATTGGAATGCTATCTTACATTTTTCCTCCTTTTACCGAGATAATAGACATTGCTTGGGCTCCTTTAGCAGGATGGTTAATGACTAAAATGTACAAAGGTAAAGTAGGGAAGGCTGCAGGATTTTTTACCTTGATTGAAGAAGGTTTTCCAGGATTGGATTTTATTCCGACATTTACGTTGATGTGGATTTATACATATGTTGTGAAAAAAGAAAAAGTTAAAGGAGACGTAATGGAGGTAGACCCTTCTTAGTCTTTCAAAAACTTAGCAAATCCCATTCTACGAAGCATTTTTTTTTCGAACCACCAGAAGAATTTGAATTGACCAAATAGCCACCCGACTATTAGTAAAATTACTTGGTATATTGGGAATATTAAGAAAATTCTTAAAGGCCAGTAGATCCATCCATTGGTTGTTTCCTTGCTCAAGCCTATCAAAGATAAAATCGGATCAGATATTCTAGCCGAGGTAGAACCAGTAATTGCAAAAGCAATAAAGATGGCTATAAGTTCCCAGCGATACGTAACATTCCATCTAGTTTCTAAAGCTTTGAATAGTTTTAGTGTTATTACCAATAGAACTATAAAAAGTAGTAAAGATATTACAGAAATAGTAATAATAAAAAGTTCCTTGTCTTCTGATAACGTAAAGAAATTGGAGATGATTCCTCTTGCCAAAAGGAATGAAGAGAATAATAAACTTACGACTCCTAGTACGGGAAAAATTAATTGCCAGTTAGCCTGAATTTCCCAGCGATCTTTGAATTTTTGCATAGCACAAAAATACGATTTAAACTCTCTACGCCAAAACCTTTATCCTCTACTTACAAAAAAACGTTGGTTATATCGCTGTTCAAAAAACAAGAAGTAATTGTAGAGTAAATAGTTTACTTCGTATCCGTAATCGATATGTTGCTCGTAGTTTATTTGTTGGATATATAAATTGGGATTAAAACGCTGTGGTTGTATCACTCTTTGGTTGTATTCGATTACGTATTGACGATTTCTAATTTCCAAAAATTGTTGATTATAATACCCTCTCGGTCTCTGAGTAACTAACCAAGTATTAAATCCTGGTTCTATAATAATAATTTCATATTCTAGGTCGTCATTTGCAATTCGCAACGTATCCGAAGTCTTATTATTGGTAGCAGTGGTATCAAGACTTCTTTCCTTAGTTGTAGCACAACTATATATAAATAAGGAGAGGATACTCACATAAATAATATTTTTCATCTTTCCCATAGTTAAAAAGTACAAAAAGTTAACTAAAAAGCTTTTGTATTTAACATTTTTGTGAATTTAGCCTGCCTCATACTATAAACCAAAAAAGAGTTTAGAACTTATCTAAACTCCTTTTAATTATATGAAAATTATATTCTTTTTATTTTCCAAAAAGACCACCAAGTAATCCTCCGATTCCACCTTTCTTTTGACCACCACCTAGCACCATACCAGCGACATCATCTAAAATACTGCCATCTCCATCAGCATCTAAGAAAGATTCAATTAAAGATTGTTGTTGTGATCCTTGACCTCCACCAAGCATCCCACCGAGCATACTTGATAATCCATTAGCATCAGAAACATTATTTTGAGCAGCTTGTTTTCCTAAAACTCCCATAAGAATTGGGGCAGCAACTTTAAGAATTTGTCCAACAGAACCTGCATCAATACCAGACTTTTGACTTAAAGCGTTTTCTACAGCAGGTTGTTTACCACCTAAAATGTGACCTAAAATTCCCGCACCATCATTCGTTACACTTTCTTCAACACCACCTTCAAACAAACCTCCAAGGTTATCTAAGATATTGCCTCCAGAGTGCTTTCCTGATAAGGCACCTAATAAACCAGAAGCTCCTTCTGGAGTAGATGCGTTTTTTTGCATTGCACCCATTAACACAGGCATAGCCATACTAAGTAAGTTTCCAGTTTTATCGGCAGATTGCCCAGTTTGATTACTTACTCCGCTAATAATTTGTTTTCCGATTGGACTATTTAAAAGATCTAAAATTCCAGACATGATTTATATATTTTTATTATGTGTTCTAAAGTTACATTTTTTATCAGTAAGATCAGAGAATAGGCTTGTGTTTATTTCAGTAAATAATAGACGAAAGGTGTTTTTCGACGATGAACAACAAAAAACACCTTTATAGCAAGTATAAAGGTGTTTCTGTCAAGATTTTATCGTAAGTATATTATTTCAGAATAGAGATGATCTGATCTGCTAGTTCTTGTCCTATTCTGTCTTGTGCTTCTCCTGTTGCAGCGCCGATATGCGGAGTTAATGAAATTTTATTATTCATTAATACCTTTATTGCTGGTTTAGGTTCATTTTCGAATACATCCAATCCCGCAAAACTTAATTTACCTTTTTCTAGAGCATCAACCAAAGCAACCTCATCAATTACTCCACCACGTGCAGCATTAATTAATCCAGCACCATCTTTCATCTGAGCTATTTCATTCTTACCTATAACATATTCTTCTTGTGCGGGAACATGTAGTGTTAAGAAATCTGCATTTTTAAGCACTTCTTCTTTAGATACTGTTTTCAGTTTAAAGTTTGCAGATTGTCCGTCGAAAAATTCTAGAGGGATATCCACTTCTTCAATAAATGGATCAAAAGCTACTACTTTCATTCCAACTCCAATAGCAATTTTGGCAGTAGCCTGACCAATACGACCGATACCAATAACACCCAGCGTTTTTCCTCTAAGTTCGATACCACCTGCATATGCTTTTTTAAGGTTTTTAAATTTACTATCTCCTTCTAAAGGCATATTTCTATTAGCATCATGTAAAAAACGAACACTTCCGTATAAGTGCGCGAATACAAGTTCAGCAACCGAACCAGAAGACGCAGCTGGAGTATTAATTACATGTAATCCTTTTTCGCGTGCATAAGCAACATCGATATTATCCATACCAACACCACCACGACCAATGATTTTTAAAGAACTACAATTATCAATAATATCCGTTCTTACTTTGGTAGCACTACGAACTAATAATACATTAATTTCATTGTCATTTATGTAATCTACTAATTGATCTTGTGCAACTGTGGTAGTTTGCACTTCGAATCCAGCTTTTTCAAGGGCATCAATACCACTTTGTGATACACCATCATTTGCTAATACTTTCATTGTAAAGGTTTGATTTTTTAAGTTTTTAGTTCTTATTTAAGAATTTAGCTTTTAATTACTATGAGCTTATTCCGTTATGCTTTTCTTTCTAAATCACTCATAACATCTACTAAAGCAGCGACACTTTCCATGCTCATTGCGTTGTACATACTTGCTCTGTAACCACCAACGCTTCGATGTCCATTAACTCCATTGATACCTGCTTCTTTCCACATTGCATCAAAGGTTTCTTTTAGATTTCCTTCTACTAGAGAGAAAGTTGCATTCATAGTTGATCTATCTTCTTCTTTTGCAAAACCTTTGAATAAAGGATTTAAGTCAATTTCCGAATAGATAAGTTTTGCCTTCTTCTCATTCTCTTCTTCGATAGTAGCAATACCACCAAGTTTCTTTAACCATCTTAGTGTAAGCATAGAAGTGTAAACAGCAAATACAGGAGGTGTATTAAACATACTTCCTTTACTGATATGCACATTATAGTCTAACATCGAAGGAATTTGTCTTTCTACTTTACCCAGTATATCTTCTTTGATTACTACTAAAGTAGTACCAGCAGGTCCCATGTTTTTTTGTGCACCTGCATAAATCAAGCTAAATTGAGAGAAGTCTAATTGTCTGGAGAAAATGTCACTACTCATATCACAAATTAGAGGAGCATCAGTTGTAGGAAACTCTTTTATCTGAGTACCAAAAATAGTATTGTTACTTGTACAATGTAGATAGTCTAATCCTTTTGGAATATCATATCCCTTAGGGATGTAATTGTAGTTAGCATCTTTAGAAGAAGCAACTTCTATTACTTCTCCAAATATTTTAGCTTCTTTAATAGCCTTATCACTCCAGCTACCTGTGTTGATGTATCCTGCTTTTGATTGTAATAAATTGTAAGCGGTCATCAAGAACTGAGTACTAGCACCTCCTTGTAGAAAAAGTACTTTATAGCCTTTGCCTTCTAAGCCCAGTAATTCTAGTGCTAAACTTCGGGCTTCTTCCATTACATCAACAAAATCCTTGCTACGATGTGAAATCTCCAAAATGGATAACCCAGAGTTGTTAAAATCCAATACCGCTTGGGATGCTTCTTGAAATACTTCTTGTGGTAAAATACAAGGTCCTGCGCTAAAGTTGTGCTTTTTCATCAGTAGTTTTTATAATTTTTAATAGTTACTTTTCTTGTTATTTTCTGGTTGTCTAAACCAGTTCGAAAAAACACCACAAAGGTGCTAATAATCTAAAACAAATGCATTGTCAAAATGATAAATTATTTAGCTAATTGTTGTTAAAAATTCAATAACATCAATATTATCTGCGTAATCTGATAGAGAAGGGGATTGTGTGTTGCCAAAATCGATACTCTCGTCAGAGAACTGATCGCTTACGATACATTGTATTTCTTCTTTATCTGATTCAAATTTTCTTTCTAGCTCTTCTTTTGAGGAATATGTTTCATAAAATAGGGTAGCTATTGGTGAGCTATAACTTTCATCTTCTTTTAGCATCAGAAAACCATTTTCGAGCAATTTAAAACTACTCATTAGGTATACGGCTTTGTTATAATCATAATTATTGGCGTATTTGGCCCCTTTGATTATATCATTAAACTCGTATATCGATTTAAAGAATAAATCAAAATCATAATTCGATGGTACCATTACTTTAGATACACTTCTACACCCTAAACCATAATATCTAAAAATGTCATTACCAAGTGCTGCTAGTTGCTCCTTAGTTTCATTACCTGTTAATACAGCTACAGAATTTCGGTTTTTACGAATAATGTTAGGTTTATTACCGAAATAATGTTCAAAATAACGAGCTGTATTATTACTTCCCGTAGCTATTATAGCGTCAAAATCTTTAATTCTATCATCGGTAAAAGAAATGTAGTCTTTTAACTCGGGTTGAATTGAAATCAAATAAGAAGCGAGATAGGGAAGAAGTTGATTGTCATTAGATGATTGTTTGGCAATTACCTTATGTCCACTAATTACTACAGAAATAAAATCATGAAAACCTACCAATGGAATGTTTCCAGCCATGATAATTCCAACTGTTTTTGTCGATACTTTATCTAGGTTGTAAGGTGATAACCATTTTTCAAGATTTTCTTTGGTTAATAACGTACTCCACTGTTCTAAAGAAAATAAAATGTTTTCTTCTGTAAACCAACCATTATGATTCTTAGCAGATACTATTTTTTGGATCATTCCATCAAAAAAATCCTCATTATGTTTAACGCTACTAATCTTCTCATAACCAGTGTTTTTGAATTGACTCAAGAACTTTCCTAGTTCAGAAAAAGCGATAATTCGGTCATTTAATACCATTTGTAATTTGTTTATAACTAGTTTACGAGTTATTTTTGTGTTGCAAATTTAGAATAAAAAAGAGCTATGGCAATTATAATAACAGATGAATGTATAAACTGTGGTGCTTGTGAGCCTGAATGCCCTAACACTGCAATTTATGAAGGTGCGGATGATTGGCGATATGCTGATGGTACGGATTTAGAAGGAGATGTTGTACTTCCTGGAGGAAAAGCTGTGAATGCAGATGAAGCTCAGGAACCAGTAAGTGATGAGATTTATTATATCGTTCCTGATAAATGTACAGAGTGTAAAGGTTTTCATGAAGAACCTCAATGTGCTGCAGTATGTCCTGTAGATTGTTGTGTTCCTGATGAAGATATCGTTGAAACTGAAGAGTTTTTATTACAGAAACAAGCTTTTATGCACAAAGAATAATCAAGTAGTATTATTAAGATAATGAAAAACCTGTCTCTTTAGACAGGTTTTTTTGTACACATTTTTTAAAATTTACTATTTTCGTCAAGAATTTAACCTCAAATCCAAACCTAGAATTATGAAAAAAATACTATTATTTACACTTTTTATGGCTTTAACAGCTACTTCTTTTGGACAATACAGATGGGAAGTTTCTGGAGGACCAACTTTTTCTAAACTTAATCTTGATAATCTTGATACTGAAGTTGGAACTGGTTTTTATCTAAATGCTGGATACGGATATCTCATGGGGGTAAGAGCTAAAACGAGTTTCGTTTTTTCTTTAGATCTTGTTCAGCGTTCTAGTGAAATTCAGGGGTTAGGTGATGCTAAAACATTGCAGGTTGGTTTTAATCCTAAATTTAGATATTTATTCGGTAGAGGAAAAGATCGCTTTAGAGCCTTTGTAAATGTGGGACCCTCATTTAGATTAAATACTAATTTCGAAATTTCTGGCGTAGAATTAGAATCTGAAGCTTATGAACAATTGGTAATAGGAGGTGTCTATGGAGCTGGTTTTTCTCAAATGATAGGAGAGATGTTTGATATCTTTTTTGAAGCTGGTGTGATGAATGATTTTACTGATAACTTAAAAGATGATGACCTTCAGATTATAAATACTGGAGGCAGTAAGTTTTTTGATTTTTATGCAAGAGTCGGTGTTCGTTTTAGAATATACGATGCAAGAAGATAAGAACATTAGATAAAAGTAAAGATCCCGCTTCGGCGGGATTTTTTATGCGATCAGTTTAATTTTTTGTAAATTAGATACTTATAAATACTTTAAGAATACTAATATGCCAAATTGGGGATACATAGCTATTATTATTCTTGCGTGCTATATCGTAGCTAGTATTGCTTTATATTATTTGCAAGAATACTTCATTTTTAAACCAGAAAAGTTAGATAAAGATTTTCAGTTTCATTACAATAATCAGATTGTCGAAGAATATAATTTAGAAACTAGAGATGGAGCTATTATAAATGGACTTCATTTTAAAGTTGAAAATCCTAAAGGAGTTGTTTTATATTTAAAAGGAAACTCTAAAAGTATCAAAGGTTGGGGTAAATTCGCTGTCGATTTTACGAGGCATCGATACGATGTTTGTATGTTAGATTACAGAGGATTTGGAAAAAGTACAGGAAGACGTTCTTTTAAAGCACTAAAAAGAGATTTGCAATTTGTTTATAACAAGCTAAAAGAACAGGTAGATGAAAAATATATCATTTTATATGGACGTTCTATGGGATCTGGTTTCGCAGCGAAATTAGCTTCTATTAATAATCCAAAGATGTTGATACTAGATGCACCGTACTATAGTTTAAGTAAAGTAGCTGCTAAATATATACCATTTATGCCTGTCTCTTTGATTATGAGATATCCAATTCCTACTTATAAATGGTTAAAGTATGTTAATTGCCCAATTCATATTATCCATGGAACACACGATAGATTAATTCCTTTTAAATCCAGTATCAAACTTTCTAAAATTAAACCAAAACTAACCCGATTATATACAGTAATTGGTGGTGGACATAAGAATCTTAATAATTTTGAATCGTACCATAAAATGTTAGGGGAGATTATTAATTCTAAAATGAGAAAAATCAATCTTTCTAACACTAGTATTGGTGTACAACATGCCAAAAAAGGAGTTAATGTCCAAGCTTAAAAAGATTTTGTTTTGGATAGTATCTGTATATCTACTGATTATTGTTCTGTTATACTTTTTTCAGCATAAAATTATTTTTCAACCAGAAAAACTTTCTTTGAATTATCAATATCGGTTTGATCATGATTTTGAGGAATTCTTTATCACTGCAGAAGATAATTTAAAGCTAAATGGATTACATTTTAAAACCAAAAATCCAAAAGGTGTGATTCTCTATTTTCATGGTAATCGTGGTAGTTTAAAAAGATGGGGAAAGGTTGCTACTTTTTTTGTAGAGAAACAATATGACGTAGTTATTATGGATTATCGTGGATACGGTAAGAATCATGAAACTATAACAGAGCAACTACTATATGCTGATGCACAATTGTTTTATAACTATGCAAAAAATCAATATTCTGAAGACAAGATTATCATTTATGGTCGTTCGTTGGGTACTGGAATTGCAACCAAAATAGCAGCACAAAATCAACCTGGTAATTTAATTTTGGAAACCCCATTTAGTTCCATGGAGGATGTAACTTCGTATTGGTTTCCAATATTTCCAGTAAATGCTCTTTTAAAATTTAAATTTCCATCAGATCAGTTCATTAAGAGTGTTACTTGTAATATTACCATTTATCATGGTACAAAGGATAGGGTAGTACCATTTTCATCAGGGGAAAAATTATTTAAGAGTATTATATCTTCCCAGAAAAATATGATTGTAATTGAAGGAGGGGCACATAATAATCTTAATGAATTTGAATTGTATCAAAGTACAATTGACAATGTTTTGAGAACCTTTTAAGCATACTATTAAAAAGGTCACCTTAAATGATCTAATCATTAAGGTGACCAAAGTTATTTTAAAAATTAAAGTCTAATCTAGCATAATAGTAAGCTCCACTGAATCCCATTTGTACTGCATCCCAATATCCACCAGCTTCAGTTAAATCATCTTGTTGGTCTGGATATTCATTGGTGATATTATTTCCTCCAATGGTAAGCTTTAGTTGTTCGGTAAGTTCATAACCTAATGTTAGATCAGCTGTTATTTTAGCACCGTATACATCATCATTATCATCAAAATCTACCAATGTAATTTCACTAAATCTGGTTAAACCAAGACCCGCATTAAATTTTTCCGTATTGTAATTCAGATTTAAAGCAAATTTACTTCTTGGTGCTGAAGCCAGTAAAAATCCTTGTTCTCTTTTTCCAAAGAATATATCTGGATCTAAATCGGTATTTACAGCAGTGATATACATATTATTTACGTTTCCTGCTAGTAGTGCTGATAATGTCCCAAAAGTATAGTTTGACTTCCAGGATAAGACAACATCCATACCCACGGTTTCGGTATCAACTCCATTTGCAAAAAACTGAGCTTCATTTACATTATCAATATCAGTGGCTTCAAAAGTACCTGTAAGTACGATACGATCCTTGATATCTATGTAATATCCATCTACAGTAGCTGAAAAATCACCAAGCTTAGCAGTAACTCCAACCGAAGCATTTACCGAAGTTTCTTCTTTTAATCGATCAATTCTAAAAGAAGCAGTAACCGGACTATTGTTAGGAGATAATAGTGTTTCTGAAGCTACACCTCCTTGGAAATCTGTAAATCTAAGATTATAATAAATCTGTGCCAATGATGGAGCGCGGAATCCAGAACTAACTGAACCTCTAAAATTGATATTCTCAGTTGCTTTTACTCTTAAAGCAAGCTTCCCATTTATGGTACTTCCAAAATCACTATAGTTCTCAAATCTTGCGGCTCCAGCCAAAAGAAATGCATCTGTAATATCCAATTCTGCATCTGCATAAAGAGATAGATTGGATCTAGATCGATCTACTTCGTTTGCAGGACTGTACCCAGGAAATCCTTGTGATCCTCCAGGTCTAGGTTGACCACTATCGGGATCAATAGGTTGTGTTTGAGTGGCAGGATCTATTATAGGTAATCCATTCGTGTCATAAGTCGCATAAGAACCTTCTTCTCCTGCAAAAATGATAAAATTCTCAGTTCTATACTCAGCACCTAAGGCAATATTCAAACCTTTTGATACTTTTGGATAGTATTTAGAAAAATCTAAATTAAGTGTATTTTGACTTAAGCTATGTCCTCCTGCATCAAATTCTGTTGGTGAGTTTTCTTCCAAGGAGGCATTTAAAGTTCCTTCTATGAAGTAATGGAAATTGTTTTTTCCCCAGGTATTGCTAAGATCAATTTTCCAACCATTATTAGTTTCTGTTCTAATACCTGCCGAAACAGAATTGTCAATAATATTTGAAGTAATTCTTGGCGTAAAGCCATTTGGATAAATTTCGGTGACCACGCGTTCACCACCGTTTCTGGTAAAAGCAAATGCATCGGTATCTCTGTAGTTTCTACCTCCAAAAGCATATAATTCTGTTTTATCGGATAATGGGATATTTGCATTAGCAAAGAAATTAAAACCATCGATTGCAGCTTCTCCGAAACCTCGTCTAAAATCAAATCCAGGTCTAAGTGTTTTATTCTTACTTAAGTATTCTGTGGTAAAGTTGATATAACCCTTATCTCCAATACCTACTCCATAATTAGCAGTTACCTTTACCGATCCTCCATCAAAATCCTTATCTTCTCCTATGCGATTTCCATCGTTTTCTGTATCTAATCGATTTCCATCAGTATTTGGGGTTCCTTCAGGAAAATCTCCTTTAGCATTTGTGTTATAAGCTCCGTAGCTAATACTTCCACTAAGTTTATCTATATTATCTTTAAGTACGATATTGATCACACCGGCGATGGCATCGGATCCATATTGTGCCGCTGCACCATCTCTTAAAATTTCAATTCTTTTGATGGATGTGGCAGGAATCGTATTAAGATCAGTACCAGAGTTTCCTCTTCCTCTTGTACCAAAAATATTAATAAGTGAGGAAGAGTGCCTTCTTTTTCCATTAATAAGAACCAGAGTTTGGTCAGGACCTAAACCTCTTAAACTAGCAGGATCAATATGATCTGCACCATCAGAACCTGATTGTTTGTTGGCGTTAAAAGAAGGCGCTGAATATTGTAGTAATTCATTGATTTCTATTTTACCGCTTTTAGTAACAATATCTTGCATATCAATAATATCAACGGCAACAGGAGTATCTGTAGCGGTTCTTTTAGGGCTTCTGGAACCAACAACTACAATAGTACTTAAAGCTTCTCCTTCTAATAAGGTAATATCTATTTTTTCTTGGTTGCTTACGGAAATTTCTTGAGTCTGAAACCCTACAAAACTAAATACCAATACGGCATTTTCATCTACTGCGATGGTGTAATTACCATTATCATCTGTGGTAGTACCCTTGTCAGAACCTTTTTCTAAAATATTAACAAAGGGTATGGGGGTACCCGAAACATCAGTAACTGTTCCAGTAATAATTTTTTGGCTAAAAGTCATGCCAGTGATTAGCCCAAATAAAATAAGAGTGAGTTTTTTCATGTAAGTGTATTTAGATTAGTATTATGAATTTTCATGTGTTTACAAATTGTTCAAAAGAAATAATCCAGATAATTTTATTACTGAAGTAAATGAAAACCTTAGAGAAAAATTTCTCTAAGGTTTTTAAAATTATAGGTATTCAAAATTTATCAATAAGAGATAGATTTTTGAACACGATTTAGAATTTATAATTCAAAGACAAATTGAACAGGGTTCCAAGCTGACTGAAGTGATAACCATCATATGACATTTGTGAATATCTTCCGTTAAATGTAATAAGGTTAAAAGCTGTTTTCTCAGCATCTGGATCATTTAATACAGCATCTCCTGTGGGAGTTAATGATTTAAATTCCCATTCTGGTAGTACATTTAAAATGTTATTAATGTTTAGTGCTACTGTAATATTATCTGTAGCGTTATAATTAATACCAAGATCTGTAACTATTTTTGTTTTAAATTCAACGCTTAAATCAGAACCACCATCACTATCAGCAGGATCACCACCTACTAAAGATTCTAGATCCTGTAATCCTTGATTTCTAAATTTAGTTGGACCGAATAGCGTATTATTTAAAGAGAAATTAAATTTTCCAATATCATAGTTAGCACCAAGAATGGCTTTAAATTCTGGACGCGAAGTAAAGAATAGCGCTTCTTGGGTATCATTTACAACGGATTGACCTGCATCAGCTACCAATGTTGGGTTGTTTACAGCACCATCTCTTTCATTTTGAATCACGTAATTTCCCGATAAACTAAAATTAAGTTTTCCAGGACCAATACCGATATTTCTATAATTAGCAACAACGTCGATTCCAGAAGTTCTGGTATCGATTGCATTTACAAAGAAACTAACATCAGATAGATTATTATTTTGTAATACGTCATCCAATGGTGTATTTCCTGCATCTGTAGCTCCAATTTCGGTACTCAGAACTATACGATCATCCACTTGTATGTTATAATAATCTACAGTTACATTGATGTTCTTATTGATCTTTGCGCCGAAACCTATGGTAAAGTTTGTAGACTCCTCAGCATCTAATTGAGGGATTGATAAAAGTCTGGCTTGCGGAGAAACATTATTAATTAATCCTCCAACCTGAATTCCCTGACCTGGAATGAAACTGAATTGAGCTCTCTGTGTATAAATTTGATGTAGCGTAGGAGCTCGGAAACCTGTAGATAAAGATGCTCTTACTGTAAATTTATCTTCTAAGAACTTATAACGACTACTAATTTTCCAAACAAAGGCTTCTCCAAAATCACTATAGTCCTCTAAACGAATTGTTCCATTTACCAAGAAATCTTCAGTAATATCAGCAGAGATGTCGAGATATCCACCAAAGTTATAACGGTTAAATTTTCCAGAATTTTCAGGTCTGTTTCCCGCAAAAGAATCGGCTCCACCACCATCATAAGAAGCAAGATCTCCTTCAATAATTTCGAATGTTTCTGTTCTAAATTCTGCTCCAACACCAATACTAATTTGATCAGTAATGAGTTTAGCAATATCTATATTACCTACACTATGTGTAAACTTTGTTCCTCCTGGATCAAAGGATATCGGACTATTTTCTTGATATAATTCAGATCCTTCCGTGATTTCTCCTGGATCTACAACTCCGTTATCGTTTGCATCCACCCAAGTTGATGGTGATAAAACAGAATTACGGTTATGAGAATTATTTACGCTATAATCTTGAGAATTACCTCCAGTAGTGTAGCTTAGATCAAAGTTCCAACCATTCTTTTTGGTTTTAAATCCTATAGTAGCATTGTAATCATTTAAATCTCCTTCGAATGTTGGAAGATATCCTATATATTCTCCATTAGAACCATTTGGAAAGAAATCATTAAGGTAAGAGAAGAAGTCAACACCATCTACATCATCTGGGTTGAATGCTTCTGCACGTCTCCAATAGGGAGTTCTATAATTCGCAAAACTGTTTACCTTTTTATATACATAGGCAGCATTCATATATATATTAGTGTTCTCATTAATGTCATACCCTCCATTCACTAAGAATTTTGCAGCAGATGTTTCGGGAGATCCATTGATATTTCCAGCATCAGGAAACTGACTTAAAAAGTTGTCTACAGAAGTTCGTCCTAAGGTATTTCCAATAGCTATATTTGCCGCGTCTGGTTTAGGGGTTCCATCAGGAAGATTTGGATCTACAAATACAAAATCATTAAATTCTCCATCAGCATCAACTGTTCCCGGACGATTGGCTAAGTTTACTTTAGAAAAATCTACAGTATAATTAAAAAAGCCTTTATTATCTCCGATAGTAGCTCCATTATTTAAACTGATACCGATCGTTTCTCCATCTCCTTCGGATGTTATACCGGTTCTTAAAGTAGCAGAACCATCATTAGGATTGTCTTTTAGAATAATATTCATAACTCCTGCAATCGCATCCGAACCATATTGTGCAGAAGCACCGTCCCTTAATATTTCTACTCGTTTAATTGCATCTGTTGGTATTGCAGAAATATCAGAACCTGTTTCTCCTCGACCAGGAGAAGTCTGAGTATATAAAAGAGCACTCAGGTTTTTACGCTTTCCGTTGATAAGAATCAATGTCCTACTTGGTCCCATATTTCTTATTTCATAAGGGTCTAATAATGAAGTTGCATCGTTAACTGGAGTTTGAACCGTGTTAAATGATGGAATCTTATATTGGAGGGCTTTGTCAAAAGTTACCTGACCAGTAGATGCTAGCTCTTTAGATGCTAAAACATCAATAGGTAATGATGAAGTAGTGTTACTTCTTGGCAATGCTCGAGAACCAACTAGCAATACTTCGTCTAATTCAGAACCACTGGATAAAGTTACATTAATAGTAGACTGGTTGTTTATGGGCACTTCTTTAGATCCAAAACCTACGAAACTATAAACTAAAACCCCGTCAGGATTTACTTCTATAGTGTAAGTTCCATTAAAATCAGTAATGACCCCATTGTTTGTTCCTTTTTCAAGGATGTTAACTCCAGGTAAGGGAGTGCCATCTGTATCGGTTACAGTACCTGTTACTTGAAGTTGAGAAAAAGAAATGCTGGCATACAGCATCCCTAAGATGAGTGTGAGCTTTTTCATGTAAATAATAATTAAATTGGTAAAAATAAAGATAGTAATAAATCAATATTAACAAAGGATATCGCCTTTAATTAAATTTTTTTTAGGGGGATTTTTTCTCTTCCAATTTCTCTGAGATAGGTTAAATAGATAAATCTTTAATTTTTTAAGTTTTATTTAGAATTAATACTAGTTTTTAGCAGTTTATTTTTAGATTTTGGTTTTTTGATTTGTTAATAAAAACATTATAAAAATTAGTACAAATCTGGATTTACAGGAAAGAAAAGTTAGTGAAAGAACAGTGATTTTAAAGATTAGTTGTTTACTGTTTTATTTTTTGGAGTTTTTTTAAACAATATGTACAAACGAATACTATCTGAATAATTACGAATACTATTTTTTAGCACGCATATAGATGTTACGGTTAAAACTTTAATAAAGTACTTGTTATTTTCACTTTCAAAACCTGATTATAGGTTTTGGCGATTAAGTACCTACTGTTTTGTTTATTTTAACAAAGTATCTGAGGTATGTTAATCTTTTAATAATAAAGGGAATTTTCCCATTTTAAATTAGGAATACTTCTTTTCTGGAGGGTATTATTGCAAATAAATTGGTTGACCAATTACGATATTGGATAACCAATTTATTTTTATTTATAATTTAAAAACGTAAACATTTTAAAAACAATCATTTACAATGAAACTAACATTTATTATTAGAAAAAGGTCTCTTTTTTCGTTATTTATTGCAATATTATTTTTTCCAATAGTAAGCTGTACAAATGAAGAATTTGACAGCGAGCTACTGGAAACTATTAAAGGTGATTCGGAAATTAAGGTTTCCATACCAATTCAAAACCCTGGATTCGAACTTGGAGAAGTTAATTGGGGAGATTCTGAAAATTATGCTATCTCAAGTGATAGAAATTCAGGGATAAAATCCGGAAAAGTAACGAGTTCATCTGGCAAAATAGAACAAACGGTTGATGTAAGTCAAAATACAGACTATATCCTTAAAGCTTGGGTTAACGGAGATGGCGAACTTTCTGTAGGTGGACAATCAATTGATTTTGATACAAACGATTTTGAAGAGATTGCTATTAACTTTAACAGTGGTAGTAATTCTTCAGTGACTATATTAGGAATAAGAAATAGTGGAGATGTCCGTTTTGATGATTTTACACTTAAAAGTACTTTGATAGATGGGCCAGTAGCTACAGGTCAGATAGTACCAATTAGTATTTCTGCCAATGGAAATCAAATTGGATATGGACCAGAAAATACGGTTGATGGTATCGTTGAAAATACGGAATCAAGATGGTCATCCAATGGGTATAAAGGTAAATATATTACCTATGATTTAGGTGCTATTAAAACAGTATCAAGTTTAAAAATAGCTTGGTTTAAAGGAGATGAAAGAGAAGCATATTTTCAAATTAGAGTGGGTAATTCTACATCTTCTTTACAAACTGTATATAATGCAAAAACTACGGGAAGTAGTGGGGCAACAGAAGGGTTAGAAACTTTTGATTTTGATGATGTTGACGCTAGATACGTAAGAATATCTAGTTTTGGTAATTCTAAAAATAGCTGGAATAGTATTATTGAAACGGAAATTTATGGAAAAGAAGAGGACGGAAACGATGATACAATTCCTCCTGGACCAGTATCGGAGTTAAATGCGGTAGCTAGAAATGGTTCTGTAGTTTTAAATTGGAATAATCCTCAAGATTCTGATTTCAATAGTGTACGAATTACTTATGATGGTGGTGAGGTAATTTCTTTTGGAGAAAGTGCTACGATTAATAACTTGAGTAACGGCACTTCTTATTCATTTACTGTAGTCGCGGTAGATAATTCTGGTAATGTTTCTGCCAGTAAAGTTATAAATGCAACACCGCAAGGTCCACCACCAGGAGGCTCAGCAGCTAGTATTATCGGACCAGGATGGAAATTAAATGGATTTTCTGGTTTTCTAGCAATTGGTAGTAGTGATAATGGATTGGATTATGCAGATAATGCAAGTAAAAATGAAAGTCACTTTTTCTTTGAGAAAGATGGATATGCAGCATTTAGGTGTTATCCAGGGAATCCAACATCTGGAGGATCTAGTAACCCGCGATCTGAGTTAAGAGAAGTGATAAACGGTGGAGATGGTTATTGGAACGGGAATACAAATACTGAGCATTCTATGAAGTGGAGATTTAAAGTAGAAAATTTACCGCCTTCTGGGAAATTAGCTTTTGGTCAAATCCATGAAAGAGACGATTTTTATGATGATGTTATAAGAGTTCAAGTGCAAGGAGATGCAGGACAGAGTTCAGGAGAAGTGGATTTGAGAATACTTGGATATGTAACAGAAAAAGTTGAGGATCGTGAAGGAAGAACAATTGATTTTGATATGCGTTTGGATACTGAGTATTATTTTGAACTAACCATGAGTAATGGAGTTGTTACTTTATATAACCTAGATAATAATGGAAATCGAATTGAAGAGTTATTTCAATCTATAGATATCGGTAATGCTAATGAAAACTATTTTAAAGCTGGTTGTTATTTACAATCTACAAGTAGTAGTCATGATGGGTCTAGCGATTACGGTCAGGTATTGGTCAAAGATTTATTAGTATCACCAGATAACTAATTTTATTTATGGTGCTCTTTCCCTTTTTTGTTGATTGTTTTAATCTTACGCGATAAGTGTGGCAATATGATATTATGTTTTTTGTTTCGTAAAATATGTACACATGGTATTTATTTAGTTAATATTTTAGTAATACTTAAAATAAGTTATATATTTTTTTACGAAATCGTTTGAGTTGGTATAATTATTCGCTAATATTGCAATAACTAAATTGGTTGACCAATTATTTTTTTGGGTAACCAAAATTTTAACACAAATTCTATCAACAATTCAAAACAATCATTATGAAAACATTTTGTGAAAAAAGGGAAGTGTATCATTTACACTATTTGTTTAGATCTTTACTAGTTTTTATGCTAGTGTTAACAGGAGTTTCTTGCGAGAATGAGGAATTCATTGATGCTGATGATTCGCTTATCAAAGATGAGGGATTAGATACTAAAGCTACTCCAGTAGTAGGGAAGATTTATACAATAAAAAACTTGAATAATGGACGCACTCTTGATATTGCTGGAAAAAGCAATAATAATGGCGCGAATTTACAGGTTTGGGGAACAGATGCTAATACTTCTGGAACTCACAGACAATGGGAGATACTATCAGTTGGCAATGGTTATGTAAGATTCAAAGGTGTAGATAGCGGTAAATCATTAGAAGTTGCAGGAGGAAGTAACTCTAATGGAGCTAACGTGCAACAATGGGCTTATCAAGGAACAACGCATCAACAATGGCAAATTATTTCTGTAGGAAATGGATATTTTAGAATTAAAAGTAGAGATAGTGGAAAAAGCTTAAGAGTTACTGGTAGTTCTAATGGTAGTAATGTAGATCAGTATGCATATAACGGATCAAATAATCAGAAATGGTTTTTTACGGAAGTTGGAGGTACAATAGATCCACCGCCACCGCCTCCTCCAGGAAATACAGCAGCAGCAATTATTGGAAATGGATGGAAGCTTAATGGTTTTAGTGGTAATCTAAATGTAGGAAGCAACGATAATGGATTGAATTATGCAGATAATGCCAGTAAAGCAGAAAGTCATTTCTTTTTTGAGAAGGATGGATTTGCAGCTTTTAGATGTTATCCTGGTAATCCAACATCTGGAGGATCTTCTAATCCAAGATCAGAACTTAGAGAAGTCATAAATGGAGGAGACAATTATTGGAATGGTAATACAAATACAGAACATTCTATGAAATGGAGATTTAAAATAGAAGATTTACCACCGTCTGGTAAATTAGCTTTTGGTCAGATTCACGAACGTGATGATTTCTATGATGATGTAATTAGGGTTCAAGTACAAGGAAGTTCTGGACAAAATTCTGGGTCAGTGGATTTAAGAATTTTGGGATATGTAACCGAAGAGATTGAAGGAAGCGGAAGAACTATCAATTTTAATATGCAGATGGATACTGAGTATTATTTCGAGTTAACTATGAGGAATGGTGTGGTTAGGCTGTACAATTTAAATAACAATGGTAATAGAATAGAGGAACTATTTGAATCTGTTGATATTGGAAATGCTAATGAAAATTATTTTAAAGCAGGTTGTTATTTGCAATCTACTAGTAGTAGTCATGAAAGTTCTAATGTATATGGTCAAGTACTAATTAGAGACTTGGTTGTATCTCCTGATAACTAAGGTAAAGATTAAGACTAAAAAAAAGATCGTCTAAATATTAATTTAGGCGATCTTTTTATATTTATGATTTCTGAATAATAATTTATTTCAGTTTATAGCTTGTAGATACAATAGAATCGGATGCAGAATCATAAGTCTCTAAAATCAGGTTTTTCGCATCGTCAAAATGCCCTAAACAATTATTGTCTTTTGCAAAATTCACCAAATAATAACCGTTAGATAAGGGACGAGCTTTCAACATTTTTTCTCCGTTTTCGTCAATTATTGTAAAGATGTAACCAGAACCATTTGGAATACTACTATATAATTTCTCAGAGGATGTCTTACCCGCATTTTTTATCGAAACGGTCTGAGGAGAATATACAGCAGTTCTATTTGTATCCTCATCTTCTTCATCTGGATTCAATTTTAGTTCACTCTTTTTAGTAATTATCTGTTGCTCGGTAATAACTTTTTCTTCTCCATTAGCACCTTTTATACGTATCGTTTTTGTGACAATTTCTTCAGAAGAGTTTTCTTTGGGTTTAGTTTCTGCAGTTTCTTCTTTTTTCTCCTTTTTATCTTCAGATTGTGTGTATCCAATAAAAACTGAAAATAAAAGTATCAATAATGTTACTTTCTTATATACTTTCATAGGTTAATCATTTAGTGAGTTAAAAATACAAAAAGTTCAAAACTTTTGATTACCGTATTTTTTATTAAAAATTTCGCTTTGGCGTTAGTAGCTATTATTTCACGATTATTTTGTGAGAATCTATTTCTTTAGTATTTGTTTACTATGCTTTAATACCATTATCTTTGCACACTTAAAAATTTGAACAAATACTTTTGTTCCTAGATAACGAAAAATATGAAAGCAGGAATAGTTGGATTACCTAACGTTGGGAAATCAACACTTTTTAATTGTTTGTCTAATGCAAAAGCACAAAGTGCTAATTTCCCTTTTTGTACTATAGAACCTAATATTGGAGTTGTAAATGTACCAGATCCAAGACTAAAAAAGCTTGAAGAGCTTGTCAATCCGGAAAAAGTGATACCAGCTACTGTAGAGATTGTAGATATTGCTGGATTGGTAAAAGGAGCAAGTAAAGGTGAAGGTCTAGGGAATCAGTTTTTAGGAAACATTAGAGAAACGGATGCTATAATTCATGTACTTCGTTGTTTTGATAATGATAATATTGTACACGTTGATGGTTCAATAGACCCTATAAGAGATAAAGAAACTATAGATATAGAGTTACAGCTAAAGGACTTAGAAACTTTAGAAAAGAAATTAGATAAAATAAAGCGTGCTGCAAAAACAGGTAATAAAGAGGCGCAAAAGGAAGAGTCTGTTCTTTTAGCATTAAAAGAAGGTTTAGAAGAAGGTAAATCTGTACGAGCTGTAGATGTTTCTGAAGATGATCATCTAGCGTATGTAAAACCTTTACAGTTTATAACTGATAAACCAGTATTATATGTTTGTAATGTCGATGAAGGAGCTGCAGTAGAGGGTAATGATCACGTAAAACGTGTAAAAGAAGCAGTGGCTTCTGAAAATGCTGAAGTAATTATTCTCGCAGTAGGAACAGAAGCGGATATCACAGAACTCGAAGATTACGAAGAAAGACAAATGTTTCTTCAAGATATGGGATTAGAAGAGCCTGGATCTTCTGTTTTAATTAGAGCAGCTTATAAATTACTAAATCAACAGACTTATTTTACTGCAGGTGTTAAAGAAGTAAGAGCTTGGACAATTCCAATAGGAGCTACTGCACCACAAGCGGCAGGAGTAATTCATACTGATTTCGAAAAAGGATTTATTCGTGCTGAAGTAATTAAATATGAAGATTATGTATCTTTTGGTAGCGAAGCTAAGGTAAAAGAGGCTGGAAAATTAGGGATAGAAGGTAAAGGATATGTGGTAAACGATGGAGATGTTATGCATTTTCTATTTAATGTATAGTTACATACTAAAACAAACAAAATAACCTTAATGAACCTCTTAGAAATTCTAAGAGGTTTTTTGTTGGACATCGTAATTCTATAAATCACTTTCAGAATTTAAAAACTATTGATTCTAATATTGCACCATGCAAAAATCTAAACAAGTTTCTATTGGTATCATCCTAGCAATAATTGGAGTAGTACTTTTTTCCGCGAAAGCGGTAATGGTAAAAATGGCGTATAAGTATCAGATTAGTTCAGAACATCTATTATTGTTTAGAATGTCTTTTTCTTTACCTATTTATTTAGCAATAGCTGTATTCTCAAAAACCAATAATCCAGAGAAAATAAAAAAGTCAGATTATATGTGGATCTTATTTTTTGGTTTTGTGGGCTATTATTTGGCGAGTTATTTTGACTTTTTAGGATTACAATATATCAAAGCGGGTTTAGAGCGTATTATTTTATTTATATACCCAACATTAGTATTGGTGATATCAAGAATTTTTCTAAAAAAGAAAATTTCTAAAAAACAATTAGTAGCTATTGGAATTACTTATATTGGTGTTATTATTACATTCTGGCAGGAACTTCAATTGGATACTCCTAATATTCATTTAGGGATTTTTCTTATTTTTTTAAGTGCATTAACATATGCTACATATCTTGTTGGAAGCGGTTGGTTGATACCTAAATTTGGTGTTGTAGTTTTTACTTCATACGCAATGATTGTTTCATCATTTTGTATTATAACCCAATACCTGCTTTTTGATAGGGGAGATGTTACCAGTTATCCAGGAGAAGTATATGTTTTAGGTATTTTCATGGCATTTTTTGCTACCGTTGTGCCTTCATATCTTATTTCGGCGGCAATTAGTCGCTTAGGAGCATCGAATGTTGCTATTATAGGAAGTTTAGGTCCTGTTTCTACAATTTTACTTGCATTTTTTATATTGGATGAGAACCTTTCTATATTACAGATTTTAGGTGCTACAATTGTAATTTTTGGAATTTATTTTACAACAAAAAAAGCAAAAAGCTCCTAGTCGTTATGAATTTATTTTTAATCTTAACAGCATAAAATCGCTAAACTTTATTCTTTTTTTAGTAAATTAACAAAGAAGAACGATCGTTTCTTTAAGTGCATCGGGAATATGTGGAGAAGCAATCATTTATCAAAAACTAACTAATTTTGAGGGGAAGGTCATTATTTTTTATCCTTTTATGGACTATTCCATGGTTCTCGTATTGTCAGGAAGAATCGAAATTTCCTGTTAATGATAGTTTACAATTTCTAATAGACACATCCAATAATTTAACTTTTGAGTATAAAGTCAAAGAATCGCTCGAGTACGCCATAAAAGCTGCTAATTATGCTCATGAATTAAATAATGATCACTATAAATCTGAAGCCTACTATCTTATGGCTTACAATTATCAAATAATTGTGGATTATAAAAATGCTGAAGAATATTATAGAAAGTCATTGCATTACGCAGAAAAAGCAGGTGATTCATTGTTAATTCTATGGAATAATAATGGATTGGGAAATGTTTTTTCGGATGGCTATAAAGATTTAGAAGCATCGTTGGTGTATTATGATAAAGCCACTGATTTAGGTAAGCGATTAAATAAACCTGAGGAGTATATGACTCCTATCATTAATTTAGCTTGGACTTATGTGGATGCTAAAGAATTTGATAAAGCTATTCCTTATATCGAAGAAGCCAATAAATTAGTAGTGGAAAATCGTGATATCGAAGGTTATTGTGAAGTGTATTATCTTAAAGGCAGGCTAGCTTTAAGTCAGAATGACTTTGAAAAGTCTGAAAAATTTTTCCAAGAAGCACTCAATATAGCAGAAAGGCATAATATGTTATTGGAAGAATCCTATATATATGAAGCTAGAGCAGAGATGTATGCTAAAAAAGGTGAATTAGGTAAAGCCTATGAAGATATCAAACGGTTTCAAGAATATAGAGATAAAGTTTACAATAAAGAAAAACTTAAACAAATAGAAATCGCAAGAGTAAGTTTTAATGTAGATGAATATGAAAGAGAATTACAAATAGCGAAAACAGAGAAAGAATATCAATCTCAACTTGCTAAGAACAATAGAACTCTTAATATTATTGCTGTTATTGGATTGATCTTTTTATTTGGGACTGCATTTTTCTTTTACGTTAGTTATAGGTCTAAGAAAAATTTAAGTGATGTATTAAAAGATAAAAATGTACAACTTATAGAAGCTAAGGCAGAGGCTGAAAAACTTACTCAAGTAAAATCACAGTTTATTTCTACAGTAAGTCATGAGTTAAGAACACCATTATACGGTGTGGTTGGTATCACCTCATTATTATTAGAAGATAAAGATGTTTTAGATAGGCATAAAAAGTTATTAGGTTCTTTAAAGTTTTCGGGAGATTATCTTCTAAATCTAATTAACAACGTACTTCAAATAAGTAAAATAGAATCTAATAAAGTAAAATTAGCTAAGACACCTACCAATCTTTTCAAACTATCACAAAACCTACTCAATTCATTTGAATATCAAGCAAAAAGTAAAGGTAATGAACTTATTTTAGAAGTACCTAACGAACTTCCAGAGTCCTTAAATGTAGATTCTTTGAGGTTATCAGAGATTTTAATAAACCTCATTGGTAATGCCTCGAAATTTACTGAAAATGGGAAGATTTGGTTACGTATTATTTTATTAAGTAAGAAAGAAAACTCGATTCATATCAGATATGAAGTAGAAGATAACGGTGTGGGTATTCCAGATGATAAAAAGGATTTTGTTTTTGAGAAATTTTCACAGGTAGATCGGGAATCTAATAATGTAGAAGGTACTGGGCTTGGGCTATCTATTGTAAAAAACCTTTTGGAAATGATGGATAGTAGCGTACATCTAGAAAGCAATGAAGGAAGAGGTACAAAGTTTTATTTTGATCTTACTCTAGAAATTTTAGAAGAAGGAGAGGAGCTTACTAATAATGAAATGAACAATGGAAAAGCCAAAGTGTACCGTAGAATATTGGTTGCAGAAGATAATAAGATTAATCAAATAGTTACTAAAAACTTATTAAGTCTAATTGGATATGATTGTGTCATTGTAGAAAATGGCTTTAATGCCATTCAAATGGTAAAGAAAGAAGATTTTGATTTAATACTTATGGATTTAAATATGCCTTACTTAAATGGTTCTGAGGCTACCAAACGAATACGAGAATTTGATCAGAAAACTCCTATCATCGCACTTACTGCTGCAGAATTAGGAGAAGTAAAAGAGGATTGTTTAGAAATAGGTATGAATGATTTAATTAATAAACCTCTTAATAAAAATGATTTAAGAGATATTATTGTTAAAAATTTACTGCCTTAATCATAAAAAACGTGAGATAGAATAAGAGCATTATACTATTGATAAAAAAATATTTTAGAGGTTTCGATAATTGTTATTTTGTTTCGGTTTGATCAAAATGACTTTTGATTAAAGTCGAATAATTAATTTTAGATAATTACTTTCACTTTATTTCAACTAGTAAAAATTAATATAGTTGAATTTTTATTTTACTTATGACAAATATGGTAAAGTAAGCAGGTTAATAATCTAGTATTAGTAATAGTCTATTTCTATTTTTTTTGTCTTTTTGTATAATTTTCTTATAGGTTAATAAAAATTCTTCTAGTATTTCTTGATGTAAAGTTTTTTCTAAACTTTCTAAAAGGTTTTTCTTAGTGAGTTTTACAAGTTCTAGTGGTGCATATTTTGTTCTGTAGTAATAGGTTGTAAATGGGTTAAGTTTGTTAATTCCCCTTTTGGTTTCTTTATAAATATGAATCCAATCATTGCAACCTTCAAACTCACAAAAGTTACCATTTGGTAAAATGGTAAATCCAAAAGGATCAATTTCTGATTCTTCATATAAATGGGTAGTCATTATTTTTTTTATTTGACTAGATCTTAAAGGACTTTTGGTATAAAACATTAATATTTCCATTCTTTGTAAAAGGTCAAAGACCTCTATTTTTTGCATACCTTCAAAATTACGCATGACTTTATATAAAAGTTGTTGTTCTTGTTTCATAGTTATTATATAAAGGTTAATCTATATAAAATATCACATTAGTGCTGTAAACAGATCTGTCAGGTTTTGTAAAACTATATTAGTATTCGAAAGGTTCACATACCAAGACAAGTTTGGTATTAACCTTCGGAGTCTTGTTTCTAATATAAACTTTGTAGTGATATATTCTTATGAAGTTCGTTCCAAAAATCGCTGTAAAAATTTTCAGATCTTAGTAATTCTTGGTGTGTTCCAGATATGCTTGTTTGTCCATTTTCTATTACACAAATTTGATCTGCTATTTTTGGTAATGAATGCAATCGATGCGAGATAAAAATGATTCCAATTTTATCCTTGATATCTTGTAAAAGTTTTAATGAGAATTGCTCCGTTTTTCTGTCCATAGCGGATGTATATTCATCGAGTATTAATAATTGAGGCTTTTTATATAGAACACGAGCTAACGCTATGATCTGTTTTTGACCTCCAGAAAGATTGATTCCATCTTCTCCTAAAATCGTAGTATATCCCTGTGGGAATTGTGCAATATAGATATCCAAACCATATGCCTCACAAAATTTTATAATATTTTCTGGTGTGTCTTCATTACCTAAAATAATATTGTCTAATACGGTACCATTGAATATCTCTATATCTTGCTCAATAACACCGATTATATTTCTCCATGAATCTAATCGAATTTGATCGAGAGAATATGTATCATTTATAACGATATCTCCGTGTTCTGGATGATAGAATTTCTGGATTATCTGTCCCAATGTACTTTTACCACTACCACTTTCCCCTACAATAGCAATACATTCTCCTTTTGATATTTTTAGTGAAATATTTTGAAACAAAGGACTTCTTCCAGCAAAACGAAATCGTACATCTTGGATAGACAAGGACTCAAAATTGTGTAAGTGAATATTTCCATCTTTTTCTTTTTCTATCGATGCAAATTCATACATTCTGTTAAAAGCAACTTTAGCTTCATTTAAAGGAATAGCTATTAACGCTATATTGGCTACAGATGGTAATAGCGAGCCAGCAACTCCAAGAATAGCCATTAATTCTCCTATTTGTAAGGTGTTGTAGTACACACTTAAAGTTGTATAGCTTAGAATTGCTATAAGGAAAAATACACTAAATGCATTAGAAAATAATGACAATCGGATATGAATTTTGCCTAAATCAAAAACACAATCTTGATAATGTCCATAGATTAGTTTGTTTAATTTCTGAAACAAGGTTTGTTTATTATTGTTTTTGATGGTTGCAATACCATTCATAGTGGAAATATAATTACTCTGACTATTTGCTCTGGATTGCATTACCTCTTTTTGGGAATTTATGATTTTAGTATTAAAACTATAGATAAGAATAAAATACAACGGAAGACTAACAGAAGCAATGAGCCCCACTTGCCACGAATAATAAAACAAGAAGCCAAGAGAAACAATGGAAACCAAAATGTTAACTACAAAATTATTGGCAACTAGCTGAATCACTTCTTGTACCCGTTGGGTATCATTAAGCCTAGAAACCAATTCTCCTATTTTCCTAGTATCAAAAAATGGTTTGGGTAATTGTAATAAAGCTCCATAAAAATCATTAATGATTCTATTGTTAAAATCCTTACTTTGTCTTAGTAAAAAATAAGATCTTAAAACAGTAAATCCACTTTTTACCAGTAACAAAAATGTAACCAAGGCAATTCCTGTGATCAATTTTGTATAGTCTTTGGTAGGTAAAATGTCATCGATTAGTTTTTGAGAAAAAACTGCCATAACCATACCTAATATTGCAGTTAATAACCCTAAGACAGCACTAAAAGCTAAAAGATTATAATCTTCTTTTAGCAATCTTATAAACCAAGCTTTTTTAGCTGTTTTATGTTGTTCTTGTTTTACAAAAGATGTGTTAGGCTCTAATGTTAGACAAGTTTTTGACTTCCAGATATTTTCTAATTCATCTTTAGTATAATAAAGGATTCCTTTTGCAGGATCACCAATTATAAACTTGTTATCTCTTGTACCATAGCATACAACATAATGCTGTAATCTATTATCTATAGTTACATGAAGAATCACTGGGGATGGATGGTCTATTAATGCTTGTATATCTGCCTCGCAACCTTGTGCAGTAAATCCTAATTGATTGGCACTTTGATATAATCCTAACAGGGTAGTACCCTGTTTGGTAGTACCACTTAGCTCTCTGAGTTTTTCTAGAGAGTGATCACCCTGATAAAACCGAATCAAAGATAATAGACAAGCTACTCCACAATCACTCTGATCATGTTGTAAGACCAATGTCTTCTCTAACTGTTTTTCTGTAAATTTTACTTGCATAATTTTTGTTTTTCGACACTGATAAAGTGCATAATACCATTTTAAAGTGTAAACCAAAATGGAAAAAATTGTGTCCTATAAGTTATTTGTGTGCTTATACTTTAATGGTTTGTTTTTGTAGATAAAAGAGCCAATAGTTTTTCCGATTTTACTTGTCCTTTTTGTCGTTTTACTAATTGTTGATTCTGATCATATATTAAAAGATAAGGAACTGAAGTAGCGTCAAAACGTTTGGCAAAATCATTTCGTGGATCAGATAAGAAAGTAATGTAATCATAAGTATGTAATTTATATTGTATAGAAAAATGAAGTATCTGTTCTGGATCCTCGTCAGATACAAAAATGAGTTGTGTATTTTTAAAAGAAGCCACATGCTGTTCTATCATAGTAGCTTCATGTTGGCAATAATCACATCCACTATTAAAGTAGATAAAAACAGTTGCCTTATCTGGATCTAAGTGATCCCTTGTAAAAGATTGTTTTTCTAGTGTCTGAAAAGAAAATTCAGGAATATGTTGCAAAGTTGTTTTAACTTCGGATTTATACTGTATTTTAGCATACATTTTATATCCTAAAAAGCATAACAACCCAAGCCCGAAAACAACAATGGTTGTTTTTAGAAATGTTTTCATCTGTTTATATTTTTATTGTTTTTTAATGGTTAGATTACTGGATTGTTGGATAGTTCGATGATTAGATTACAAGATAATTAGATGTTTGGATTCATTAGTTTTTCAATACTAATCACTCATAACTCATAATTCTGAATTCCCAATTCACATCTTTCTAACACCTAAAATCTAATCCCTAACACCTAACATCAGCTTACATTAAGTGTAAAAAACATGACAGCTACTACCCAAATAAGTAGTGCAGATCCATAACTACTGACTACAATTTTTAATGCTTTGTCTTTGGTAACTTTGATTTGCTTACTTAATAACCAAGCTAGTGTAATCCAATAAAACAGTTCGAATAGGTTCAGCGTCTGGAAAGGATAGACAAACCAGGTTTCTAATCCTTCTTGTCCTACTAGTGCAAGTGCTGACAATGGGTAAAAGCTTTGCACATCTTCTAGCGTATAGTCTTGCTGGAAAGCAAACCAACTTATTTTTATAATAGATACAACTACAAAGATAAATTCTGCTTTGGTAACGATGTTGAATAGCTTTTTGAAAGAGATATTTTTATCAAAGAAAAATGTACCCATCCACAAAACACTGCTGATTACACTAATCTTTATCAATAATAAAACAGGTAATAATGCATAAGAAATCCATTGCCATTTTTTATTAAAGCTTATAATATGCTGTATTTGATCATTGGATAACTGTTCTGATAAAGAATCATATAATAAGGCATCCGAATTTAAGACCCATTGGCTCAAAAAAGTCAATAAGAGTGTGATTCCTACCAATAGTAGAAACGTATATATATTTTTCATCTGTTCTTTATTTTTTAATTAGGATCCAATGGAATCTACCATTGAATTTTAGTTGGATATTATATATTTTATAGAAATTCACAAAAGATTATTATGAATCCGATAAAATAGTAAATATGAAATGTATTTATATCTGCAATTTTATATGACTACGAGTAAGCATCATTTACTTTTTATTGGTTTTACAAGAAATATCATGGTAACTCCAAATAATAGATAAAGTCCTCCTTTTATAAATTTATGTGGCGAAATAATATCTACTAGATCAGCAAGAATTAGCATTAATGCAGTGATTAAGGAAAATAAAATAATCTTCTTCAATTCTTTCTCAGTTTTTTCACCAATTCAAATACAATATAACACACATAAAAGATGATGACTAGATACTGTATCCAATGATCTTCGAAGCTTTTATTTTCACTCTTATATAATTGATAACTTGCTCTACTTACTATAAAAAGTAATATTAGTTGATAAAATAGAAACGGAATTAGCTTTTCTTTTTTCATAAAAAAAATTTGACCTTCCCTTGTTTGAAAAGGGAAGGTAATTTACAAATTAATGAGATGTTACATAATTATAACAAGATAAAATTGGAATAGCTCTACCAAATATTCTAGCAACTCCATTAGATATAGGCATGAATATAGCTGCACCACAGGTTAATCCTGCTATAAATGCATCTTCTGTCTCTCCTGATCCTGATATACTCTGTAATTTGTTTATACTTAATTTTTTCATTGTATATTTTTTTTAATTTTCATTCGTTCTTTCATCGCTTAATAAACAAGCACTGACTCCCAATAAAGCAACTGGTCCTATAACTGCAAAACCTAGTACAGCTGTTGCCAATCCAAAACCACACGCAAATGCTGCTCCTGGTGAAACATCTCCACCTTGAAGATTTTCCATTGTATTTAATTCTAAATTTCTCATAAAATATAATTTTAATTTTAGTACCTACTCTATGATTAAAGGCTTTTCGGTTTCCGCCTTGTCCGTTGCGCAACGGTTTATTTTAGATTTTTAGATTGTTCGATCTTTGGATGATTAGATTATTAGCTTTTCAATAGTAATCACTCATCATTTCTAATTCTTAACTCCTTAACTTCCGCCATCCGTCCTCTGTCTCCCAGCACCTAACCCCTAACATCCTTACCACTCATTTTTCATTTATTATTTGGGTTTTCAGGTATCATTTTTCTCACTACTCACTACTCTGTACTCACTTCTCAATACTCACCACTTTCACCTCACACCTCACACCCGACATCCAACTTCTAAAACCTCATACCTAGTACCTAACCCACCACCAACTCTACATATACAGGATCATTTTGTATCATTTGGGTTAATCGTTCTTTATGAATATGTTTTTTTTTGCGAGTGTAGCCTTCTGATAGTCCGAAGCGACTAGCGATTTCCTTCATACTTTTTCCTTCAAAAAATAATTGCAGTAGTTGTTTACTTTGGCTACTTAATCGTGTAAAATGTTTATAAAACAGGTCCTGTTCATCGGCTCTTGTTATTTGTTCTATAACAGATTCCGAAGGATCTAATGTATAGTTTTCATGAAGTTCCTGAAATGCTAATATGTGCTGTCTACGCCACTGGTTTCTCCATTTGTTTTTGCAAATCCCAATAAAATAGGTGTGAATAGAGGACTCCAAAGAAGCCAAGCTACCAGAGCGAGCTTTGTGATATAACAATACCATCGCTTCCTGAAAAATATCTTCTACATCTTCGATAGTACCTTGATAGCGTAGAATATACTTTTTTACCGCTGGTAAGTCTTTTTTATAAAATGATTTTAGCACTTGGTGATCCCCTGTGATAATCCCTGCTATGATATGTTTGTTTGTTGTTGAGTTCATGTTTTCCTATACTTTGTTTGTCACACCAATTCTTTCAGAGTGTTTTTTCATACTCCGAGTGACATTATGTTGTTGTGTTTATGTAATTGTATGTTGTACCACATGCGAATGCATCCTATTTCTATGTTACTTTCCTAGGTACTATTCACTTTTTCATTTATACTGTTACATTTTTATATACCCCATCTGCCTAAGGGGTGTACCCCATGGCTAACTGTTTTTAAGGATTGAATTACTATTTATAAGAATCGTTTTACTGGGTATCACCCTTGTAGCAAGCACTTCTAAGGATCGATTTGATATTTATAAGCGGTATTCGATGGCTTATAAGTCTCGATGTACGGGTTATCAACCCTATTTCTTGGGGTTCGTACTAGTAATCTAATCCTTCGAAATAGTATGTTGATCCTTCGAAGTGCTCATAGGAGGGGTAACAACTATTGATATCTTCCTTATGAGTAGTATGGCAAGTGATTTATTGGCTAACTCACCAGCGCTATGTATGGTGTTAAGAGGTTGTATCCGTGGTATCAATACTGGATGTCGTCTTATTAAACAACACCTTCATATCTTCATATACCGATTTGGCACCCGGTTCATTTTCACCGGCTAGATAACGACTCATGCGATAAAAGCTTAGCGCATTGGTATAATTATCATGATCTAAGAGGGTTTTGGTATCTACCAGTTGTTGGGTTAGATTTTCTAGGAGTTGTACTCTGTTTTCTACTTGTGTACGTGCCAGGTAGTCTTTGTCAAACTCTTCTTTGTCGATAAAACTAGGAATCCAATTAGGATGTTGCTCCATATAGTTTTTGGCTTTGTCTACAATTAGTTTGTTCTGATTGGCAATACGCCCGTATTGTCTGCGCTGATCAGGAGTAAGGTTTACTGTTTTACCAGTAAGTATCTGGCGAATACCCAGTAAATGCCCATCTAGCTGAGTTAATTCTTCTTCTGTAAAGCTAATGCTTATTAAATTTTCTAATGCCATGAATGTTATTGTTTTTAGCGATTACGTAAATACGTAATGTTCTTTTTTTGTTTTATATTACTTTTGCAAAAGTTTAAAATAATTTGATCGTTTTGATCGAGACAAATATATATTGGAGATTTATGTTAGTGCAAGAAGAGATGATCGCAATTCATGAATTCTTAAGTGATAATTCATGAATTCAGATTGGGTTAATACTCTACTGCTAATATTTAAGTAACTGAAAAAGAAGTGTTTGTTTTGGTAAACGGGATTTTTTAATTTATTATGATAACCAAAATCTACAATAAGCAACTAAATACTTTATACATGAGGTTTCTAACGTTTATCTTAATCATATTTCTCAGTACGGTACCTTCTCAAGTATTAAGTCAGACTGAAAACTTTATTATTACTGATTCTCTGAAGCAAAAAAGCTTTGATGATTTAGAAAAAAGCTTCTTTACAAGTTTAAAAGATTCCATTAGTTCTCAGGCTTATGCGTTAACTATTATTTCTAAAGGAAAAACAGAAAAAGATACGATACAAATTCTTAAAGGGTATTCATTTTTATCATACCTTAATTCTTCTAAAAAAATATATCTTTCTTACGCTGATAGTATCATAAAAATTGCTAAAAATACAAACAACTCTGGATATTTAAGTTTGGGATATTCTAATAAAGCAGAATATTACTTTAATAAAAGAAATTATCAAAAATCTTTAGATAATTACTTGATTGCAAAAAAATATATCAGTAGAGGAGTAAGAATGGATCTTATTATTGATACTAATATAGGGTTATTAAAAAGTAGATTAGGTCAACATAATGATGCTTTGGAAATCTTTAAAAAATTTTGGAATAAATCTTTAAAAGAGAACTATAAAGAGACTGATCCAGATAATTATCTAAAAAGTTTGTTTTCATTGGCATATACTTATAATAGAGTAAAAAAATATGATTCAGCATCTTATTATAATAAATTGGGTTTAAATGAATCATTGAATCTAAAAAACAAATTTGAATATTATCATTTTGTATTAAGCGAAGCTGTAAACGACTTCGATCTACAAAAATATTCAATTTCCAATGATAGTATTCAGGAAGTTTTACATAATATTCATCATTTGGATAAGGCTAACCAAATTGTAGTTTATTTCTACAAGGGAAAAGTATCTTTAAAACTAAAAAAATATGAAGAAGCAGTTCAAAACTTTAAGCGAGTCGATTCCTTATATAATGAAATACATGATTTAATTCCTGAGGCAAGAGAAGCTTATGTATATTTAATACAACACTATAAAAAAAATAAGGATAGTAAAAATCAGTTATATTTTATAGAACAGTTACTCAGTGTGGATAGTATTTTA
Source organism: uncultured Aquimarina sp. (assembly GCF_947492965.1). Lineage (GTDB taxonomy): Bacteria > Bacteroidota > Bacteroidia > Flavobacteriales > Flavobacteriaceae > Aquimarina. The sequence goes on from NZ_CANLOZ010000002.1 coordinate 117,980, forward strand.
AATACTAATTATAGATATCTGAGTAAAAAGATTAATAAAGAATATGATACTCCTCAATTGATAGAGGATAAGAAACTTATAATTAAAGGATTAGAAAATAAAAACAAAAGCTTCTCTGTAGGGATATATTTAGTTTCATTACTTTTTTTAATTAGTTTATTTGGTTTGGGTTATTATTTTATTAGACAGAAAAAATTACAAAAACGTTTTCAAAAGATAATTTCTCAAAAAGAAGAACAAAAGCAGAATGCTAAGTCTATTGTTAAAGATTCTAATAAGTCTATAGGTATTTCAGCGGAAGTGATAGATACTATTTTAGAAATGCTTGAAAAATTTGAAGCTAAAGAAGAATACCTACAAAAGAAAACTACTATTAATGCATTATCAAAAAAGTTCAATACCAATCCTAATTATTTATCTAAAGTAATTAACACATATAAGAAAAAGAGTTTTAGTAATTATATAAACGAACTTCGAATTAATTATGTTATTAAAAAACTAAAAACGGATACCAAGTTTAGAAAATACACCATGAAAGCGATTGCAACTGAGATAGGGTTTAATACGACTGAGGCCTTTTCTAGGTCGTTTCATAAGCAGGTTGGGTTGTATCCTTCTTATTTTATAAAAGAATTAGAAAAACAGGAGGGGTTGTAATTATCAGTAATTAAGTGTTTTACAAGTGATAATTCATGAAAACAGACTAGTTGTTATAGATTGCTGATTTTTTTTTAATCAATATTTATATCTTTGAATCATTAATAACAAATTGAAAGGGAATGAAAAATACAAAGTTAGATCTTCAAAAATTTACAGTAGCTAGATTAGACAACATGAATGCTATAAAAGGAGGTAGTAATAATACATCTACAACATCTACAGATGAGGATAGTCTTCCAACTGAAACATCTTTAGCAAGTTTACAATCAAGTTTACAGTGTATAATTACAAGAAACAACGAATAAGAATTAGTGTTTATTGTAAAAACATGACCAAGATTCCGTTGCTTAACTGTAGCGGAATTTTTTGTTTCCATAATTCTAGACTATTTCTGCCCCGAATTTATAAATTTAGGACAAAGTCAACCGTTTTTTCGATAACCATGTTTGGTGCTTCCTTATGTGGTGTATGACCTATATTGGGAATGATAAGAGATATGGATATTCCTTGCGTTTTTGTAATGATATTCGTTACCTGATCTAAAGTTCCATATTCATCTTTTTCTCCTTGAATTATAAGAGAAGGACAGGTGATATGTTTTAAGTAGTCTTCTATATTCCAGTTAGCGAAGGTAGGAGAGAGCCAGGTTTCTGTCCACATACTAAAGACCGCATCTGTGTTTGAACCGTGATATTTGGTTAGTTTTTCTCTAAGGTTTGTGGTATCGTAAGCAAGTTTAGCTTCTCTTATTCCATCTAACGTTTCTTTTTCTACAAATACATGAGCGCCTTCGGTAATAATACCAGATATTCTATCTGGATATAATGATGCAGCTAATAAAGCAATGCTTCCTCCATCACTATGACCAAATAGAATTATTTTATTGAGTTTTAAATGATCAATAAGTTGTAGTAAAGTATCAGCTTCTTTTTTTAAATAGTCTTGGGCTCTTTTATTCTCTGAAAACGGATCTGACTTGCCATATCCCTGACGATCATAAGATAGTACATTATAATCAGTTCTTTTTTTGATTTTTTCAGGAAAATCTCTCCATAGTTCTATACATCCTAATGAATCGTGTAAGAATATTATGGTTGGTTTGGAAGTGTCTAAAGTTTCTGGATTGCAAGAAAGCCTTATACGATGTGTATTGATAAAAATGTCCAAATGCAAAATTTGTAAGTAAATAATGATCAAAAATAGGTTAAAGTCTATACAAATTATATATTTTGCAAGATCAAAGTTGTAACACCTCATTATTTTTGACGTTTACCATAATAAATATTTAAAATACATGAAAAAAGTACTAGTTGCGGTCTCTACCAGTTTATTGTTAGTAGGATGTGGTTCTATGAATACATCGAAAGATGTAGCTTCTAAAACACCTATAGTTGCGAAAGTTGATCTTACCGAAGTTACCGATGATAAAGTTCCTATGACTATTAATCCAGGTCGCTTTACGCAAGATACAATAAACTATTTTTTACCTAAAGTAGTGCAGGGAACATATGCTGTTAGTGATTTTGGAAAGTTTATCGATAATTTCAGAGCTTTAGATTATAATGGAGCGGAATTATCAACTAATAAGATTGATGATAATACTTGGCAAATTGCTAATGCTACACAATTAGATAAAATTGTGTATTTGGTAAACGATACCTATGATATTGAAAATACAGGTGTTGGTACTCCTTTCTCGCCATCAGGTACTAATATAGAATCTGATAATTTTGTATTGAATTTACATGGGTTTATCGGTTACTTTGATGTATTGAAGAATAATCAATATGCTATAGAAGTAAAAGCTCCGTCCGATATGCAAAGGACTTCTGCATTACCGAATGTAGGTACAGAAAAAAGTGAAGAGGGATCTATTACTACAGATAAGTATTTTGCTTCTCGGTATTTTGAAGTTACAGACAATCCAATGATGTATGGTAAATTAGATGTAGAAGAATTTGAAGTAGGAGGGATTAAAATTGTTTTAAGTGTATATTCTCCAAATAAAACATACTCGGCAGCAGGTATAAAAGAAACTGTTTTTAAAATGATGGAAGCCCAAAAGAAATATTTGGGAGATATTGATAGTACACCTAGATATGATATCTATTTGTATTTAGCTTCACAATCTCAATCTGCTCCTACAGGTTTTGGAGCGTTAGAGCACCATACTTCTACCGTAGTAGTGTTACCAGAGGCTATTCCTGAAGATGCTTTGGCATCTGCTATGATTGATGTGGTGTCTCATGAGTTTTTTCATATCGTAACTCCCTTAAGTGTGCATTCCGAAGATGTTCATTATTTTGATTACAACAATCCTACTTTTTCTAAGCACTTATGGATGTATGAAGGAGTCACAGAATATTTCGCAAGTGTTTTTCAGGTAAATCAAGATCTTGTTTCTGAAGAGGAGTTTTACACGAAAATGATGGGTAAAATAGATTCTGCAAGTTTGTTTGATGATGCTATGAGTTTTACTGAAATGAGTGAAAACATATTGAATGAGCCTTATGCTAAGAACTATGCGAATGTATATGAAAAAGGAGCTTTAATAGGAATGTGTATTGATATTCTCATGCGTGAAGAAAGTGATGGAAATCGTGGGATCTTATCTCTTATGAAAGAACTTTCTTTAAAGTATGGTAAAAATAAACCGTTTGAAGATGATAAAATTATTGATGAAATAGTAGCGATGACCTATCCGTCTATAGAAAAGTTTTTAACCACCCATGTTATAGGAAAAACTCCTATTAACTATAATGAGTTTTTTGAGAAAGTAGGACTTTCTATGGGAGTTAAGGATATCGAGACGGATTATGTAAGAAATGGCAATAATATTATTGTCGGTGGAGATCAGGATAAAGGGACTATATTTTTTACAGAGGATGTTGCAGAAAATAGTTTCTGGGCTACAAATGGAGTGAAACCGTTTGATGTTATAAAAGAGGTAAACGGAACTGCCTTAACATTAATAAATGCTAATTCTGTATTGCAAAATACACTACAATGGAAAGTGGGCGATGATGTAGAGGTAAAATTGGATAGAGGAGGCGAGGAAATTTTAATAAAGACAAAATTAACAAAGTCTTATACTAAAGGAAAAGCATTAAGTAGTCTTGAAAACCCAACAGAAAAACAATTAAAGCTTAGAGAAGCTTGGTTAAAAGGATAATAAAAAAAGCGGGTCAATAAATAGGACCCGCTTTTTCTTTTCTATTTGCTAGTATGCTAAGAAAAACCATCAACACCAGCTGCCAAGCGATCTCGTTTCACTTTTATCTTTTTTAGCATCCATTCTGGATATTGAGAATCGTCTTCGGCTTCATATATTTTTATTTCCTGTGATTCATCAGGGACCAAAAGATCATCTTGTCTACATTTTAATATTTTTGCGGCAGTTTCAACACCAGAGTACCCAGCTCCAGCTACCCCATGTGATAAAACACTCGCACCACATAAATATAAATTTTCTATTTCGCTTTTAGCTTTATAAGAAAATGGGCCTATTTGCCAAAAGCTCTTTTCCGTTCCGTAAACACAACCATTAGTAGAGTTTATATAGTATTCATTCGTAATAGGAGTTCCTAATTCTTTCTGTACGATCTTCTCTCGTACACCTGGGATTACTGTTTCTAAAGTGCGAATCATCTTTTCTGTTAATTTAGCTTTAAAATTCAGATATGCTTTAGATCGTCTACGATCTTCATTTTTGAACTCGTTAAATGATTCGTGATTGATATAGGTAATAGCTTCAATCGTATGATAGCGTCCATCAAAACTAATAGGATCTTTTAATGTAGTACAACTGATAAACATACCTGGGAAAGTATCTCCTTCTAATATGTTTATTTTTTGTGTATCCTCAAATAAAGTATCTAAATCTTCATGCTGCATTAACCAGATATTCCCAGAGTCTAAACCAGCTTTACGAACATCCATATCAACGGTTAGAAATAACATTAGTGAAGTACAGGAATACTTAGTTTTACCAAGACGTTTATTTAGTTTTTTACTAATATTTTCCTTTCCAATCAAGTCTATAAATGTCTTTTGTGGATCAGCATTAGAAATTACTTGTTTTGCTAATATTTTTTCTCCACTTTCTAATTGTACTCCAATAGCTCTTTTTTTTCTATTGCCTTCTAATAAAATTTTAGAAACCTTTTTACTTGTTTGGATGTTACCATGATGCTTTTTTAAAGCTTTAGTCATTGCTTTTACCAATGCGCCACCGCCACCTACAGGATAGTAGCCTCCACTAGAATAATGCCCCATTACAGCAGCGTGTAATGGAAAGCTGGCTCTCGATGGCGGTAATCCGTGATCACCGATTTGTATATTAAGCACCGCTTTTAATAGAGGGCTTTTGATGTGTTTGTTAATTACTTTGCGTAAACTGAAAACACTATATTTACCCATGTTTTTTGTTCTAAAAGGAATAGTGATATGTTGCCAGAATCCTTTTACTTTAGGGATTAGTTGTAGTTCGTAGCTCACATCGCTTACTAACTTTAGATAAGAAGCAATTCCCTTTCGTTCTTCTGGAAACTGTTCGGATAATACTTCTTTTATATTATCATAACCTGCGGGCATATCAATACGATGTTTCCCGATCCAACAATGTTCATAAGCTTCGGGATTCATTCTAAAGAAAGAGACGTCGTTTGCTATACCTAATCCTCCATATAAATCGCTTGTAGATTCGCCTTTATTCAATAATCCTACATAATGTACGCCAGGAGTAAATCTGTATCCATTGAGATAGAAACTATGACACCATCCACCAGGAACATCATGTTGTTCTAGAACTAAAACTTTTTGACCTGCACGTGCTAAACAAATAGCAGATGCAAGACCACCAGCGCCAGATCCAATAATTATTGTGTCGTATTGTTTTGGATCATTTTCGTTAGATTTTATCACTTCACCGTCTTTATCAATAGATTTAATCACCTTGATTATGTATTTAGTTTTCCAGCATTTTTTGTTAAAGGTATCGTTTTTTTAGTTTAGTAAAGAATTATAATAGAAAGTATGCAAGATTTGCTAGTAGTCTATCGTAGAAATGTTTTGGTATATTGGTTATAGTTAAGCGTTATCAGAAGCTTCTACAAATACTTTCAATCTATCAAATACAGATCCCCAACCATTCATGAAGCCCATTTTTTCTTGTTGCAGACAATATTCTTCAGTTTTATGAACTACATTAAATGTAAAATTTGTTTTTTCTCCATCCTTTTCAAATAGTGCTTGTAACTCTACATCTTCTGTCATAGGTTTAAAATCTGCTGAAGAAATTATTTTCTCGTGAGTTATGATTTCTTTATAAATACCTTCAGATATAAACTCGCTGCCATCTGGCATTTCCATAGCATACTTCCAGGTACCATTTACTTTAAAGTTGTGTTCTATGACTTTTGTTTTCATACCCTTTGGTCCCCACCACTGAACAATATGTTCCGAATTGGTCCATGCTTCCCAGACAAGTTCAATAGGAGCATTAAAAGTTCTTTTTAATGATAATGTACGTTTGTTTAAATCACTCATTGTTTTTGGTATTAGATTGTAGTTTATATAAATAGTCTTCAAAAGAGTCTAATCTGTCCTCCCATAAGTTTTTGTATTGTTCTATCCATAAGAATGCTGGTAACAAATTTTGTGGTTGTATAAGGCAGTAACGTTCTCTTCCTTTTTTGGAAATGGATATGATACCACATTCTTCCAGTATTTTTAGATGTTTAGAAATGGCAGGGCGACTTACATCAAATTTTTCTGCAATAGCATTTACGGATAAAGTTTGATTTGCTAGAATAGAAATTATATTTCTTCTAATGGGATCTGCTATTGCCTGAAAAACGTCTCTTCTCATTTGAAATGTAACTGAATGGTTACAAATTTAATTGTAACCGTTTGGTTACGCAAATTTTTAACAGAGTTTTTAAAGTTTATAATTAGGTATAAAGATTATTGATTGTGATGTTGTTTAAATATATGGAAAATCTATACAATATAGAACTGTAAATGGCTAACTTTGGAAGTATACTTTAAAACTCTATATTATGAATAACACGAAAAGCTATGGTATAAATAGCCAAGGGGATATTAGTAAGTGTCCATACATGGGAGGACCTCAAAAGCATACTGCGGGTCATGGAACGACCAACAGAGATTGGTGGCCAAACGAATTAAAATTAAATGTTTTAAGACAGCATAATTTAAAATCAAATCCATTAGGAGATGAATTCGATTATGCAAAAGCTTTCAACAGTCTGGATTATTATGCTTTAAAGAAAGACTTGATGGATTTTATGACTGAGTCACAAGATTGGTGGCCAGCAGATTATGGTCATTATGGAGGTTTAATAATACGTATGGCATGGCACAGTGCCGGAACCTACAGAGCTGGAGATGGGCGAGGTGGAGCTTCTTCAGGATCGTTAAGATTTGCACCATTGAATAGTTGGCCCGATAATGGTAATCTGGACAAAGCACGTTTGTTGTTGTGGCCAATAAAGAAGAAGTATGGAAATAAAATTTCTTGGGCCGATTTAATGATTTTAGCAGGTAACTGTGCTATAGAGTCTATGGGGCTAAAAACCTTTGGTTTTGGCGGAGGAAGAATCGATGTGTGGGAACCAGAACAGGACATCTATTGGGGGTCTGAAAAGGAATGGTTAGGTAACGATGCTCGTTTTTCTGAAGGTAGAGATAATTTAGAAGCTCCTCTTGGAGCTGTTCATATGGGGTTAATATACGTAAATCCAGAAGGGCCAGATGGTACTCCAGATCCTTTGGGTTCCGCTGAAGATATGAGAACTACTTTTAGACGAATGGCAATGAGTGATGAAGAAATTGTAGCATTAACCGCTGGAGGGCATACTTTTGGTAAAGCTCATGGAGCAGCAGATGCTGATCAATATGTGGGAGCAGAACCGCACGGAGCTGCTATTGAAGAAATGAGTACTGGTTGGAAAAATACGTACGGATCAGGAGTGTTAGATGATGCAATTACCAGTGGATTAGAAGGTGCATGGACTCCAAATCCTGATAAATGGGATCATGATTATTTTAAAGTATTATTAGATTATGAATGGGAATTAACTAAAAGCCCTGCTGGAGCTCATCAATGGGCACCAAAAGCCGATTCAGGAGCTCCAACAGCACCAACGGCTGGGGATCCTTCAAAGAGACAAGCATTAATGATGACCGATGCTGACATGGCTTTAAAAATTGATCCCGAGTTTTTAAAGATTTCTAAACATTTCAGAAACAATCCCGAAGATTTAGAAGATGCATTTTCTAGAGCATGGTATAAATTAACGCATAGAGATATGGGGCCGATTTCACGTTATTTAGGACCAGAAGTTCCTAAAGAAGAATTGATTTGGCAAGATGTTGTTCCGAAAGGGAAGATGTTAAATGAATCGGAGATTTCTTCTTTAAAAGAGAGTATCATCGATTCTGGACTAACAACTTCACAACTAGTTACCACAGCGTGGGCATCTGCATCAACATACAGGGATTCTGATAAAAGAGGAGGAGCTAATGGTAGTCGTATTCGTTTAGAACCACAAAAAAGTTGGGAAGCGAATAATCCAGCTGAATTAGCTAAAGTGTTAGATGTTTATGAAACAATTCAGAAGTCTTTTTCTGGAGATGTGTCTATAGCTGATTTAATTGTTTTAGGTGGTAGTATTGGAGTAGAGATGGCTGCTAAAGAAGCTGGTTTTGAAATAACAGTTCCCTTTACTAGTGGTAGAGGAGACGCAACGCAAGAACAAACAGATATTAGTTCTTTTGATTATTTAGAACCTCAAGCTGATGGTTTTAGAAATTATATTCATAAAGATCAAACATCCTCAGCTGAAGACTTATTAGTAGATAGAGCACAACTACTAACGCTTTCTATTCCAGAAATGACAGTTCTTGTTGGGGGATTACGAGTATTAGGAGTAAATTATGATGGTTCTCATCACGGTGTTTTTACGGACAATATTGGTGTATTAACGAATGATTTCTTTAAAAACATACTTGATTTTACGTATACCTGGAAAGCAACTTCTTCTGATGATACTCTATTCGAAGGTAGTGATCGTAGAACAGGGCAGGTTAAGTTTACAGGAACTAGAGCAGATCTTATTTTTGGTTCTAATACAGAATTAAGAGCCGTTGCAGAAGTTTATGCGTCTGATGATGCTAAAGAAAAATTTGTGCAAGATTTTGTGTCTGCTTGGACAAAAGTGATGGATTTGGATAGGTTTGATATCAAATAGAAATGAAATTGAAAAATTGAATATCCTAAAAAGGTGGTCTTCTTAAAGGTCACCTTTTTTATTTCTAATCAATTTTGGTATGTAGATAAGAAATGTTTTGGACTAATCTTATTTATGGATTGAATTCTGATTTCGTGATCTTGTAATATGATGAATTAATGATTCCTTCACAGCTTCCTTTTTTCCAAAATTTCATACCTATTTTTTCCAATACTCTTATCGAAGCGCTATTTTCATGCGCAGCTCTTCCAATAATTTCATGAAGTTGTAATTCATGAAAACCATAGGTTAATGTCGCTTTGGCCGCTTCTGTAGCATATCCCTTATTCCATTGGTCTTTGTAAAAACGAAACCCCAAATCAATTAGATCTTCTTCATTTCTCTTAAGTCCGCACCATCCGATAAATTGATTCGTGGGTTTTAATAGTACAGCCCATCTTCCATAACCAACGCTACGATATTGTTGTTTTTGATAGTTTTTTAGGAATGTGATTGTATCTTCTACATTTGCAAATGCTTGATCACCAGTAAATTTTAGCACTTCTGGATCCGAATTAAGGTCGAAGAAATCCTGAGCATCATCAAGAATGAATTCTCTTAGTATAAGTCTTCTGGTTTCTGTGATGTGTTTCATTAGGATAAAGATTGGTAATTTATAAATAAATACAAAATGTTCTATAAAGTATAATAAGGTCTGAAATGGTATTTCAATTTTAATGATTTTTAAGGTATTTATTAGTTACTTGGTTGTCTGTCAAATAATCAACAAAAACTAATTCAGAATTGTTAATTACTTTGTAGTTGGGGTATTTTAAAATCGTAAGTGAAATCTTATATTAGCAAGCATTCTACCCAAAATTTTATGAGTCAGGAAACAAAATATACCGAAGATAATATACGATCCCTCGATTGGAAAGAGCATATCCGTATGCGACCAGGGATGTATATAGGGAAACTAGGTGATGGATCTTCAGCAGATGATGGAATCTATATTTTACTAAAAGAAGTACTTGATAATTCTATTGATGAATATGTCATGGGTGCTGGTAAAACCATAGAAATTTCTATACAAGGTGATAAGGTAATTGTTAGGGATTACGGTCGTGGGATTCCTTTGGGAAAAGTAGTTGATGTAGTTTCTAAAATGAATACAGGAGGTAAGTATGATTCCAGAGCATTTAAGAAATCGGTAGGTCTGAATGGAGTTGGTACTAAAGCGGTAAATGCTTTGTCTACATATTTTAGGGTAGAATCTACAAGAGATGGAAAATCTGCTTCTGCAGAATTCGAAAAAGGAAACCTAACGAATCAGGAAAAATTAGAAGAAACCTCTAGAAGAAAAGGAACCAAAGTATCTTTTATACCAGATGCTTCGATTTTTAAGAATTATAAATATCGTACCGAGTACGTAACAAAAATGCTTAAAAATTATGTGTATCTAAATCCTGGATTAACCATAATTTTTAATGGAGAAAAATATTTTTCTGAAAACGGATTAAAAGATTTACTTTCAGATAATATCAATCAAGAGGATCGTTTATATCCAATTATTCATTTACTGGGTGAGGATATAGAGATTGCGATTACACATAGTAAAACTCAATATAGCGAAGAATATCATTCTTTTGTAAATGGACAGCATACTACACAAGGGGGAACTCATCAAGCTGCATTTAGGGAAGCGGTAGTAAAAACGGTAAGAGAGTTTTATGGAAAAAATTACGAAGCAAGTGATATTCGTAAGTCTATCGTTGCTGCGATTAGTTTAAAAGTTATGGAACCAGTTTTTGAAAGTCAGACAAAAACCAAATTAGGTTCCACCGAAATGGGGGGTGATTTTCCAACCGTAAGAACATATATAAATGACTTTGTAAAAACGAAACTGGATAATTTTCTACATAAAAATTCTGATACAGCTGAAGCATTACAACGTAAGATACTGCAGGCAGAACGAGAAAGAAAAGATTTATCCGGTATTCGTAAGTTGGCTAGAGAAAGAGCAAAAAAGGCCAGTTTGCACAATAAAAAATTGAGAGATTGTAGAATTCACCTTACAGATAGTAAAAAAGATAGAAACTTAGAGAGTACTTTGTTTATTACGGAGGGAGATTCTGCAAGTGGATCGATAACAAAATCTAGGGATGTAAATACACAAGCTGTATTTAGTTTACGTGGAAAACCACTAAACAGCTACAACATGTCTAAAAAGATTGTGTATGAAAACGAAGAATTTAATCTACTGCAAGCTGCATTGAATATAGAGGAGTCCCTAGAGGATCTCAGATATAATAACATCGTAATAGCAACTGATGCCGATGTAGATGGGATGCACATACGTTTGTTATTGATTACATTTTTCCTTCAGTTTTTTCCAGAGGTCATTAAAGAAGGACATCTATATATATTACAGACGCCTTTATTTAGAGTACGAAATAAGAAAGAAACTATTTATTGTTACTCAGAACAGGAAAAGAAAGATGCAATTGAAAAATTATCTGGGAAGCCAGAGATTACTCGATTTAAGGGATTAGGAGAAATATCTCCGGATGAATTTGTTCATTTTATTGGAGATGATATTCGTTTAGATCCTGTGATGCTAGATAAAGAAAAGTCTATAGAAGAATTATTGTCTTTTTATATGGGTAAGAATACACCGAGTAGACAGGAATTTATTATAGAAAATCTGAAAGTAGAATTAGACGCAGTAGAAGATTAATCCAAAAGGAATACAAAAAGTGCCCCGTAAAAAGGTATGGATATAGAAAACGAAAACGAAGAATTGCATAATGAATTAAATCCAGAGGATCATCAACCTCAGGAAGTGATTACCAAAGTTACTGGAATGTATAAAGACTGGTTTCTGGATTACGCTTCATATGTAATCCTAGAGAGAGCAGTACCAGCAATTGAAGATGGACTGAAGCCAGTACAAAGAAGAATTCTTCATTCTATGAAGGATTTAGATGATGGTCGGTATAATAAAGTAGCTAACATTGTTGGTCATACTATGCAGTATCATCCTCATGGAGATGCTAGTATTGCAGATGCGATGGTACAGATTGGTCAAAGAGACTTACTAATCGATATGCAGGGTAACTGGGGTAATATTCTTACTGGTGATAGAGCAGCAGCTTCTCGTTATATCGAAGCACGTTTATCCAAATTTGCTTTAGACGTTGTGTATAATCCTAAAGTTACGGAATGGCAATTATCGTATGATGGTCGAAAGAAAGAGCCAATAAATCTTCCGGTAAAATTCCCATTACTTTTAGCGCAAGGAGCAGAAGGTATTGCGGTAGGATTAAGTACTAAGATTCTTCCTCATAATTTTATTGAATTAATTGAAGCCTCGATAAAGCATTTATTAGGAAAGCGTTTTACTATTTTACCAGATTTTCCTACGGCCGGAATTGCCGATTTTACAAACTATAATGATGGTAATCGTGGTGGTAAGGTTCGGGTACGTGCAAAGATTTCTCAGTTAGATAAAAACACATTGATTATAAGTGAGATACCATTCACTACTACAACTTCTAGTTTAATTGATTCAATCCTAAAAGCAAACGATAAAGGGAAGATAAAAATCAAAAAAATAGAGGATAATACTGCAGCAGATGTAGAGATTTTGGTACACCTACCAAGCGGTATTTCGCCAGACAAAACTATTGATGCATTATATGCATTTACCAATTGCGAAACATCGATTTCCCCACTGGGTTGTGTTATCGAAGAGAATAGTAGGCCAAATTTTATAGGAGTTTCTGAAATGCTTAAACGCTCTACCGATCATACGGTAGAATTATTGAAGAGGGAATTAGAAATTCAATTAAATGAACTACAAGAGCAGTGGCATTTTGCTTCTTTAGAAAGAATTTTTATTGAGAATCGTATTTACCGTGAAATTGAAGAAGAAGAAACCTGGGAAGGTGTAATTCAGGCAATTGATAAAGGGTTGCAACCTCATATCAAACATTTGAAAAGACCTGTTACAGAAGATGATATTGTACGTCTAACTGAAATTCGAATTAAAAGAATTTCAAAGTTTGATATTGATAAAGCTCAACAAAAGATAGAGGCTCTTGAAGAAGATATTGCACAAGTAAAACATCACTTAGAGTATTTAGTTGAATATGCAGTGTCTTATTTTAAAAGACTGAAAGAAACATATGGTAAAGGTAGAGAGCGCAAAACAGAAATCAGAATTTTTGATGATATAGAAGCTACAAAGGTAGTAATCAGAAATACAAAGCTTTATGTGAACAGGGAAGAAGGTTTTGTAGGTACATCTTTACGAAAAGATGAATATGTAACGGATTGTTCGGATATTGATGATATTATCTGTTTCATGGCAGATGGTAAAATGATGGTGACCAAAGTAGGGTCCAAAACATTTGTAGGGAAAGATATTATTCATGTAGCTGTATTTAAAAAGAAAGACAAAAGAACTATTTATAATATGATCTACCAAGATGGTAGAGGTGGAGCTTCTTATGTAAAGAGATTTGCGGTTACAAGTGTTACAAGAGATAAAGAATACGATCTAACACAAGGAAAGAAGAGTTCAAAAATTACGTATTTCACAGCTAATCCCAATGGCGAGGCAGAAGTAATTACCATTTTCTTGCGTCAGGCAGGGAGTATCAAGAAATTAAAATTTGATCTTGATTTTTCTGATTTATTAATAAAAGGAAGAGGTGTAAAAGGTAATATTGTTACTAAATATAACATCAAAAAAATCGAACTGAAGGAGCAAGGCGTTTCAACGTTAAAACCTCGTAAAATTTGGTTCGATGAAACAGTAAGAAGATTGAATGTTGATGGAAGAGGAGATTTATTAGGAGAATTTAAAGGTGAAGATAGGCTGCTGATTGTTAATCAAAAGGGTATTGTAAAGACGATAGTTCCGGAAATAACAGTTCATTTTGATTCAGATATGATCGTTTTGGAGAAATGGAAACCTATGAAACCTATTTCTGCAATATACTGGGATGGTGAAAAAGAACGATATTATGTAAAACGATTCATAGTAGAGAATTCGGATAAGGAAGAAAGTTTTATCTCTGACCATCAGAAGTCATTCTTAGAAATTGTCTCCACAGATCATAGGCCAGTAGCAGAAGTTGTTTATAATAAAATTAGAGGTAAGGATCAAAAACCAAATGATGAAATTAGTTTAGAGGATTTTATTGCTGTAAAAGGAATCAAGGCACAAGGAAATCAACTGACTACGGAGAAGGTGAGGCAGATTAATTTATTAGATCCATTACCCTATGAAGAACCAGAAGATGTGCCAGCAGAAGAAATTGAAGTGGTAGAAGAAGAGGCTGTGGATGGTGACATAAAAAATAAGGAAACAGGAAATGGAGTAACACTTGATAATACTGAAGATGACGGCGACGGAGAACAAACTTCTTTGTTTTAAAGATCTTAATTTTAAGTATTTACAGGTTTTATGTAAACTATTACTTTATATTTTAAAATATGTTAATTATAATATTAATAAATCCCGTGTTTATATGATACGGGATTTTTTGATGTAATAGTTTGGGCTAGATAGATTCCCTTCTTCGGGTTTAAAAAAGGATAACTTTATTTGATTTTAAAGTAAATAAAAGTTTATTTGAAATCAGATAATCTAGGTATTTGTAAATTTTTAGAAATTAGAAATTATAGTAAATTTTATTTCGTTCTTTTCTGCAGTAATATTTTCATTAGCAACAATTAGCTTTGAGTAGAGTTTATTTATATACTAGATAGGTCGGATAATGATTTATTTAAACGTAAAACATAAACTTATTGAAAAGTGAAGTTGAGATTATTGAAGCTATTATTGATGGGGACGAAAAAGCCTTAGCTACACTGTATACTCTATATTCAGAAAAAATTTACAATACAGCACTTAGCTACACTAAAATAGAGGAAGATGCAGAAGAAATTACGCAAGATGTTTTTTTAAAAATTTTTAAAAATGTTTTAAAGTTTAAGAGGGAATCTTCATTAAATACATGGATTTATCGTATTACAGTGAATACATCACTTAATTATTTAAAAAAAAAGAATAGATTTAAACTATTCAATAATCGGTTAATTAACTCTCAATCTATTGATTTTCATCACCCAGGCGTTTTATTAGAAAATAAGGAGAAAGCAGCGATACTTTATCAGGTAATTGATTGTCTTTCTAAAAATCAAAAAACAGCTTTTATTTTAAGTTATATTGAAGGACTCCCTCGACAAGAGGTAGCGGATATTATGGAAACTTCTTTAAAAGCGGTGGAATCTTTATTACAGCGTGCGAAAAAGAAAATGAAGTCAGAATTAGAAAAAATTTATCCCGATAGAAGGAAATCGTAAAATTAATTGTCTAAAAAGCAATATGGATGAAGAAAAAGAAAAATGGGTAGAGGCTATCTTTCAAAGTATGAAAGATAGTCGTAGGGCATCGCCAAAACCTGAACTGTTATCAAAAATCAATGAACGAATTCATTTTGAACAAGTTGATTTTGTTCCTTTTACTAAGTTGTGGTATGCTTTAGTAGCCGCTATTTTTGTTCTTTTGGTTAATTCGATAGCACTGATTTATTATGTTCAAAATCAGCCATTAAATCATAAAGAAAGAACATTTATGAACGTTTATAATGAGTCTTTAATTAACTCGTATCAAATTTATTAATTATGAATAATAAAAGAGTTTACAATTTCGTGATCATAGGTTTGGTAGTACTTAATATTATTCTTCTAGCCTTTCTTTTAATCAAACCACCTCAACCTATTGAGAGATCTTCGCCTAAGAACTTTCGATCTGAAATAGTAAAAACACTACGTTTGAATGATTTGCAAGAATCTCGATTTCATGATTTAGCTGATGAGCATAAACAAAAAATGGCTGATATAGATGAGGAAAAGGTGAAACTGCTTTATCCTTACTTTGAGAGTCTTTCAGACACCTCATTGGTTATAAACAAGGATAGTATTTTAAATCAATTGCAACAATATGAAAGAAAGAAAATTGAATTAACATATCTTCATTTTAAAGAAATAAAAGAGCTTTTGACAAAGGAGCAATTAGTTGATTTCGATGCTTTTATGAGTAAAGTTGTTAATCGTTTATCAGGGAGTAGAAAATAATATTAAAGTTTTACCGAAGGATTTTGTTTAATTGATTGTCTAAAGAGAAAAATCAATTAAAATAAATTATTATGACAAAATCTGTTTTTTTTCGGTTCAGAATATTATTTGGGTTAACCATGCTTGTTTTATTTTCTTGTAAAAGTGATGATAATGGATCTAATGTTACAGACCCTGATAGTGGAAGCACTCCTGTTTCTGCATTTGATGAATTTAATCCAGATGCGGTAACTGTCTCATTCGATGGTGATGAGATTACTATAGAATCAAATGGTCTTCCTAATCATACATCTCCATATTGGGAAGAAACAAATCCCTTATATATTGAGCCTGTGATAGCAGTTGCTCTAACTCCTGGTCGTATTGGTGGAGATAGAAGTTATTCATTAACTGTTCCTATTTCACCACAGATTGCTTCAACAAGTACTGCAACTGGGTTAGGGGCTATAGGTATTTCAGTCACTGGTGTCCCTATTTTTAATGATTTAGAAGGGCCAAATAGACCTCTAGAAGAGGTTATTGTTGAAACATTTGATTATGCAGGAGCACATAATGGCCCTTCTGGTTATCATTACCATATAGAGTCATATGATGTACCAGAAAACACGGAGCTTTCGTATGATGATGAAAAGTTAATAGGTATAATGTCCGATGGTTTTTTATTATATGGCAGGAGAGAAATGGATGGAGCTTATCCAAATGATCTTGACGAATCTGGTGGTCATTTGGGGACAACTCAGCATAGTGGAGATGAAGAGTTTTATCATTATCATATTGTTAATGAATTTTATTTGGGAAATGTTATTGCTCTTTTTGCGGGCGATTTACAAGGAATACCGAATGCTATTTTTTAAATTGTTTACAATGAGTGTTTCATGTTTTGAAATAATGATAAAGCATGCAAGATTAGTTGTATTACTGTTGTGTCTTTTAAATTTAGGGTGTACAGAACAAATAAAAACAAAACAAAATGGGATTGATCTTCTTAAAGAGGGGTTTGTTGAAGTACCAGATACAACTGTTCATAAAGCATATCTAAACTATAATCATAAAACATCTCAGTGGTTATTAAATGGTGAGTTCTACTCTGGATATATTGTTAGTTTTCATAGTAATGATACGTTAAAAGAAAGAACAGGTGTTTTAAATGGAAAAAAACAAAACAAATCAACCCTATGGTATTCTGATGGACATTTTAAAGAAGTGTCTAATTATCATAACGGAAAACTTCATGGAGAGAAGAAGATATGGTCTGCAGAAACAGATCATATGCTAATATCTCATTTAAATTATTATAGAGGTAAACCTCACGGAGAGCAAAAACAATGGTATACTACAGGAGAACTTTATAAAAAAATGTTTCTGAATATGGGAAAAGAAGATGGTATTCAACAGGCGTTTAGAAAGAATGGTGATTTGTACGCTAATTATGAAGTGAAAAATGGTAGAATATTTGGTCTAAAAAAATCAGTACTCTGTTATGGATTAGAAGATGAAAATGTAAAAAAATAAACCGCTATTAATCAGCGGTTTATTTTTTTACATTTTCGAAAAAACGCTAGGCGTTCAATGAATGCTAAAGCCTTAAAGAATAATAAGTTTTTTAGCTGCATTATTGTTATTGGTATTTAAAACAACAAAATACATTCCTTTTGGTAAATTTTCTATTTCCGTAATGGTTTCTGTTGCACCATAATTTTTGGATAAAACAATTTTACCAGAGACATTGTAAACTTCAAGTTTCTTTTCTTGATTAGAAATATTAAAATTCACATGAGCTACATCCTTTGCAGGGTTAGGATAAATATCAAAATAGGAGTTAGGTTTTTGTAAATCATCAACACCTAAAACGGTATTATCTACCGATACATCTAGTTCTGTAAATTCAAAACTTCCATTACTCTGATATCCTTCTACAACGATAGAGACTTCGTGTAATTTTCCAAGATCCATACCAATAGACTCCCATTGTCTGAAATGCTCTGATATATCAATGCTTCCTTCAGTTCTTCGATCTCTTCGAATGCTAAAATATTGCTGAAAAGTAGTGTTTCCAACTATAGAAGGCTGGTTTACTCTGGTGTTTTCATAAATATCATAAAAACTTCCATTGATTTCAAAAGACCCTTTTAGTTCAGCACCATCTGCCATAGAAGGAATCCAATTTCGCCAATCTTCAATCACATAATACTCGACTAAAGGCTCTACAGTCCATCCATATACTGATAGATATGAGTTTCCTGAAGCAGAAGAAGGATTATAATTACAATTGTAAGTAGCATAAAATTCTCCTATTTCCTGATGTTCTTGAGTTTGGTTATATCCAAGACCTCTTCTTGCTAGATAGTTTAAAATACCACTCCATTCTCCGCTAAAAAGTGCTCCATTTCCTAAAGTCATACAGGCTGTGCCTTGTGAGTTTTGATTCCATAGTTCATATCTAAAACCGTCTTCTTCTCCAGCAATCTGATCTGCTCCTGGTTGTATACAATACGTTTGCGCATTTGTAGTATACATGTTGAAGTGAAAGCATAACAAAACTAGTACTCCAGGGATTTTTGTAAATAATGATCCTAAAACATTGTTTTTCATGGTTAAGTTCTTTTCTTTAAAATTTACCTGTTATATATAAATGGGAGGTAGTTTATAGCAGGTAAGTTGTGATTAATAAAGTGCAATGTTATTGAATAACAAGAAAAGACAAAAAATATTGAAAAATGTAAGGTGTTTTATTTACTTAAAGTTTAAGTAGAAAGTTTTCGATAATTTTCTTAGTTTTATTCGATTCATGATTTTTTTACGTATTTCGTTAAAATCACGATATGTTGCCCATTAATTTTCCCTTCGATATGTTCTGAATTGTCATGTACTAGGGAGATATTTCTTACCGCTGTTCCGCGTTTCGCTATAAAAGTAGCTCCTTTTACGTTTAAATCTTTAATAAGAACAACATTATCACCAGCTTTTAATAAAGCACCATTTGCATCGAGATGTTTAATTTCGATATTTTCGTCATTATGATCTCCAGAAGCCTTCGCCCAATCCAATATTTCGTCATCTAAGTATAACATATCCAAAAGATCTTGAGGCCATCCTTCTGATTTTAACCTATGAAGTATTCTCCATACCATTACCTGAACTCCTGATACTTGACTCCACATACTGTCGTTTAGACATCTCCAATGATTAGGATCCATAGTAGATGAATCTTCAATTTGTACAGAACAAACTGAGCATAATAATATGCTAGAATCAAGTCCCACATTTGGAGATTTAGGGACTTCATAAATAGCTAGGTCATCTGATTTTCCGCATAGTTCGCAGATATTTCCACTACGATCCTTTAATTCTTTTAGTTTGGTCATAATTTTTGATGTGCAACAAGTGTAAAATCTTAAGTTACTACTTTAAGGATCCTTTTTTACGTAATTTAAAGTTGATAAACTCTACAAAAAGAGAAAACGCTATCGTAAAGTACAGATATCCTTTAGGAATAACACCAACCTCAGTATCAAAAATCTTTAGATGTGCTAAATGAGCTGCTTCCGCAATAAGCATAAATCCTATTAGAATTAGAAAAGATAACCCTAAAATTTGTACAGAAGGATGTTTGTTTACAAAACGGCCAACAGGATTAGCAAATAACATCATAATCAATACCGATACAATTACTGCTATGATCATAATAATTAGGGCATCAGTAGGATTATCGCTTAATCCATTGGTCATTCCAACCGCAGTGAGAATAGAATCAAATGAGAAAACAACGTTTATTAAAGTGATTTGCAAGATAGCTTTTGATAATGAGCTAGAACTTTTTTCTTGAATTTCTTTTTCTTCTTCTCCTTTTTCATCTACTTTTTCGTGTATTTCATGAACACTTTTGTAGAGTAAAAAAATTCCACCACCAAATAATATTAGGGCTTGACCGCTTATTCCTGCGGTAATCCAAGGAAGATTAATATGCCAAAAGGGAGCTTCCATGGCTACTAATAATGAGATACCAAAAAGCAATATAATTCTCATAAGCATTGCCAATAACAATCCAATATTAGTAGCTTTTTTCTGTTGCTGTTCTGGTAATTTACTAGAAGCTAAGGAGATAAATATAATATTATCAATTCCTAGGACAATTTCTAGGAAAGTAAGTGTTAGTAGGGCAACCCAAGCATCAGCAGTTGTAAAAATTTCGAGCATTAGTTAACTTTTTTAGCAGTTCCTCTCTGTTTGTTTTTTTTAACACCTACTAAACCATATTCAAAAGTGTAGGTGTCTCCATCTGTAGTTAATATTTTCATATGTATGGCTTTTTCTTCAGCCATATTTTTGGGATGTAATTTTTTTACAATATACTCGCAATCATTAATCCAGCGTATGGTGGCCGTATCACTTTTACCAAGAAAATAATCTATTTCTATAGAATCATTGCGAACAAAAGTAGTTTTCGCTAATTCTCCGTTAAGATAGGTTTCGAATTCAAAAGTTCCGGTATGAAAATTTTGACAATCTCGTTCTTGCTGATAACAACCAAGAAATAGAAGAGAAGCAAGGAATAAAAAAAATAATCGAATCATAATGAATTAAAAACGATGCTACGCGAAAATAAATCTATTTCGTCAAATTTCACATAGTTCTTCAGAAATATATAAAGGAAGTTAATTGTTGTATACTTCGAAGGTGCCATCCTTATAAAAGAAAACGATTTTTTCAATTTCTTTAGGAAGAGAAGAATTGGATTTACTTTGAGTTAAAGAAGGGGTGGTAACTTGATCAGAACTGATATCTTTTTCGTTTGTATCGGATTGAGAGAAAAGATCTTGTTCTGAAACCGATTCATTTATAGGATTAGGAGTAGAGGAAGGTACTATCTCATTTTCTGGTTTGACTTTTTCTTCTTTTACCATCGGATTTTCTGATTTTGGGAAAGTACCTTTTCCATATAGAAGCCAATATAATTCAGCCTCAGGATATGCTTCGGTAATTTTCATTACAAAATCTAAACTCGGTTTGTTTCTTCCAGATAAAATATGTGAAATAGAAGAACGACCTACGCCCATAGCATCAGCAAATCCTGAAGCTGAAACGTGGTAAAATTTCATGATTTCCTGTATTCTTTTTCCAAAAGCAGTAGTGTTTACCATTGTAAACCAGATTAAATAAATTAATTGGTTACAAAGGTAAACAAATGATTTAAAATAACAGTTTACAATTGTAAATATAGTCGAATTCAATATATTTAATATTAATCCGATACTTTAAATAAATAGCTTTTAAGTATTGAAAATAAGTAATTTAAATATTAATTTTAAAAACTTACTTGATTAAAGTGCTTCATGAAATACTTTTCTGTACTTTTCACTATAATACTGTTTAATTATGTAAACAATACAAATATTCACATCGTATACAATTGTAAATTGGGTTAGTTTACATTTGTAACAGTAATGTTAGTTTACATCTGTAAAATTTATATTATTTTCTATGATTCTTCCTTAAACAGTAGTAATTTTAGACCAGATTTATACTTATGAAAATTGAAGAGTTAAAAGATTGGTTTACGAATTATAAACAGTCTGCAATATCAGGACGATATATACATTTAGAACATATTAAACCACTGATAGATACTATATCTCAGAAAGCAGAGATCGAACAGTTAGGAAGTTCTGAAAATGATGAGCCTATTTATCTCATTAAAATAGGTACAGGTTCCAAGAAATTGCTTTTCTGGTCTCAAATGCATGGAAATGAAAGTACCACAACTAAAGCAATATTTGATTTTCTAAAAATGTTGTCCGACGACTTTAATGAGTTATCAAAAGATATTTTAAAGCATTGTACATTATATATCATACCTATTTTGAGTCCAGATGGAGCTAGGTTGTATACACGTCTTAATTATAATAAAGTAGATCTGAATAGAGATGCTCAAAATAGGACCCAGAAGGAGAGTATAGTATTAAGAGAACTCATAGATAGTATTCAACCTGATTATGCATTTAATCTCCACGGACAGCGTACTATATTTAGTGCAGGAGAAACTAAGAATCCTGCAACAGTTTCTTTTTTATCTCCTGCGGGAGATGAAAAACGTACCATCACTACTTGTCGTAAGATTGCTATGGAAATTATAGCAGAAATGAATACTGTATTACAACAGTTTATTCCTAATCGTATCGGGAGGTATGATGATGGTTTTAATATAAATTGTGTGGGCGATACGTTGTCAACGCTTAATGTACCTACAATTTTGTTTGAAGCTGGACATTTCGATAACGATTATGATAGAGAAAGAACTAGAGAGTATATTTTCTACGCCTTAGTGACATCAGTTTCTTATATCGCCAAGAACGAAATTAAAGGAGATCATTATAAAACATATTTTGACATACCTGAAAATGGTAAGCTTTTCTACGATATTATTGTTAGAGATGCTATGTTAAATGGAAAAAATGTTGACATTGCTATTCAATATACTGAGGAATTGTCAGAAAATAGTGTCAAATTCATTCCAAAAATTGTTAAAATTGAAGATTTACAAAATTTTTATGGTCATAGAGAAATAAACGCTGATAAAAGGACAATACAGAACGAAAACGTTACAGTAGAGGTAGTTCCAGAAAACGAGTTGTTAAAATTCCGTTTAAATGATGAATTATTCTCAACAGAATTAACAAAAAGTTGAAAAAAAATATGTGAAAACATTATTTTTCTGTTATTTTTGCAATGTAATTAATCGGGAAAATTTATTAGAATTACTATGGCAAAATTTAAATTAGACGAAGTAGATCATCAAATATTAGATATGTTGATTGAAAATACTCGTACACCGTTTACAGATATTGCAAAGAAATTACTTATTTCTGCAGGTACTGTTCATGTACGTGTAAAGAAAATGGAAGAGGCTGGGATTATCGAAGGTTCTTCCTTAACATTAGATTACAAAAAATTAGGGTATTCGTTTATCGCGTACGTGGGAATATATCTTCAAAATACATCTCAGACCAAATTCGTTTTACAACGAATCAGAGAAATTCCTTTCGTTACCGTTGCTCATATCACAACAGGGAAATTTAATATTTTCTGTAAAGTAAGAGCTAAGGATACTAATCACGCAAAAGACATTATTTTCCAATTGGATGATATCGATGGTGTATATCGTACAGAAACTATGATATCGTTAGAAGAAAGTATCAATGATAAAAAACGTTTAATGCATTCAATCTTCCAAGATTTGTAAAGGGCTATTGTATGCAAACATATTAACCCTTTAGGAAATAATCTTAGAGGGTTTTTTCTTGTATTTTATTTTATTAATCAACCATATTCGTAACCACAATTATGGCAAGACAACCAAAAATAGATCGTTTTAACCACAACGTTCTAACTAAATACCAGATATACAACAGTATATTTATTACATTACCTTTTGATGAAATTACTAATACAGGTGTTTTATTACCTCTTTTTAAAGAAGTATGCGAAAAAGGGTATGATCAAAAGAAAACTCCAACAGAAATTGTAGAAAGTTTTTTCAAATCGTATAGAGATAATCCTACAGATAAAGAAAAGCACGATTTATTATTTCGGTTTATTCAATATATCGAAAGACAAGTAGTATTGTTTGATGCTATAGAAGATGCTGCTTTTCCTGTAGTAAATAATATGGATGGTCGTGGTACGCTAAGGAGTATCAAAGAAGAAGCGCAAGCCAAAGGACAATTAGAAGAGTTAAAAGAATACTTAAGACGATTTAAGATACGTCCAACATTAACTGCGCATCCTACTCAGTTTTATCCAGGTACCGTTTTAGGGATTATCCATGATCTCGATACAGCAATCAGAGAGAATGATTCTCAGAAAATAAAGAGATTATTAGCGCAATTAGGAAAAACTGCATTCTTTAAAAAAGAAAAACCAACTCCGTATGATGAAGCAGTAAGCTTGATATGGTATTTAGAAAATGTATTTTATCATTCGGTAGGAACGATATATAATTATATTCAACAAAATATTTTTCAGGGAGAAGATCTTGAGAATGATTTGATAAACCTTGGTTTTTGGCCAGGAGGAGATAGAGATGGAAATCCTTTTGTTACTACAGAAACTACGCTTAAAGTAGCAAAAAGACTTCGTAAAACTGTTCTGATTAATTACTATCGTGACATGCGTAAGCTAAAACGTAGAATAACTTTTGGTAATCTTCAGGATAAATTAGGAGTTTTGGAATCTGCGTTATACGATAATTTTTACTATGCTAAAACTGCCGAACCTCTTTCTATTGATACATTGATGAATGGATTACTAGAGGTAAGAGAAGAGCTGATAAGTAAACATCAATCTTTGTTTTTAGAAGAATTACAAGATCTTATTAATAAAGTAAAGATATTCGGATTTCATTTTGGAACTTTGGACATAAGACAAGATTCTCGAGTGCACCATGGAGTGTTGATGGAAATTGTTAAAAAAACCAATGAGTTAGGATTAGGGTTCTTTCCAGATGATTATGCTTCTTTATCAGAGGAGGAGCAAATCCAAGTATTGTCTACCATTTCGGGTAATTTAGATCCATCAGTTTTAGATGACGATATGGCAAGAGCTACAATCGAATCTATTTATGCGATCAAAACCATACAAAAAAATAATGGAGAGCGTGGGTCAAACCGATATATCATTAGTAATAACGGAAGTGTACTGAATGTTATGGAAGCTTTTGCTATGATACGTCTATGTGATTGGAAACAACCAACGGTAGATGTAATTCCACTATTTGAAACAGTTCCTGATCTTAAAGTTTCTCACCATGTAATGGAAACTTTATATACCAATCCAGAGTATATGGAACATCTTAAGCGTCGCGGAATGAAGCAGACTATTATGCTTGGTTTCTCAGACGGAACTAAAGATGGTGGATATTTGATGGCGAATTGGGGGATTTTTAAAGCAAAAGAAGCATTGACAGAGATTTCCAGAAAGTATAATGTGAAAGTTATATTCTTTGATGGTAGAGGAGGACCGCCAGCAAGAGGAGGTGGAAATACAAATCAGTTCTATGCATCTCTGGGTCCTACAATTGAAGATGAGCAGATACAAATTACGGTTCAGGGACAAACCATTAGCTCTAATTTTGGAACATTAGATTCCTGTCAATATAACTTAGAACAATTACTTGGCGCTGGAGTAGAAAATGAGCTAACCGTAAATGAAGCTAACCTTTTCTCTAAGGAGAATAAAGAGACGATGCAGAATTTAGCAGACATTAGTTATCAGACGTATGTAGATTTCAAAAGTCATCCTAAGTTTTTACCATATCTTGAGCATATGAGTACGCTTAAATACTACGGAAAAGCAAATATAGGTAGTCGTCCTTCTAAAAGAAGTAAGAGTACAAGTTTAGATTTTGGAGACCTAAGAGCGATTCCATTTGTAGGTAGTTGGAGCCAGCTGAAGCAAAATGTGCCTGGTTTTTATGGAGTAGGTACTGCTTTAAAAGTATATGAAGATAAAGGTGAATTCGATAAAATTATAAATCTTTATAAAGGATCTGCATTTTTCCGAGCTTTAGTCGGTAATAGTATGATGAGTTTGACAAAATCATTCTTTCAATTAACAGCATATATGAAAGATGATAAAGAGTATGGTGCTTTTTGGAATATCATACATGATGAATACGAACTTACTAAACGTCTATTGCTTAAGTTAACTGGATATTCAGAATTAATGGAAAATGAGCCAGCTGGAAAAGCTTCTATAGAAATAAGAGAAAATATCGTATTACCATTGCTTACTATTCAGCAATATGCACTAAAGAAGATTCAGGATATTAATAGATCCGGAGAAGAGGATGAAAATTTAGAGGTGTACGAAAAGATGGTAACCCGTTCTTTGTTCGGGAATATCAATGCAAGTCGAAATTCGGCTTAAAACACTTTTAAAATAAAAAGAAGACTGCAATACGAATAGTGTTGCAGTTTTTTTTATGTTATGTTTTTGTTTTGTTTAGGTAAAATTTAATATTCTGAAGCAACTCTCTGAAAAAATCAATATCTACAGTATATAATTTAAAAACCATAGTCATGAAACTGAAAAGTATTACTTTCTTATTACTTATTTTTTGTTTTTTCAATAGTTGCGATTCAAATGATTGTGAAGCAGTTGTTTGTGTTCCTAACGCCACTTTTAATTTTGAGTTATTGGATACTGAAAACAATAATATACTAGATAGCGGTGTAATAACGATTTCGGATATTAGTATAATAGATCTAGCTAATCAGAGCTCTATTGATTTTTTTAGAAATGATGTTGATAATAGCAGTATTATTACAGTCAGCTCACAAAGTATCTCTTCAGGAAGAAAAACACTTTCTGTTACTATTTCTAATGATCAGCTTTTCCAACTAAGTGTAGAGACTGTTGTAACCAAAGGAGAGTGTTGTAGTGTAGTCCAATTCTCAGATTTTGAAATTCAAGAAGCTGATTTTGAATTTGATGATGCCACAGGCGTATATACTTTTATTTGGCAATAGTAAATAGGATGAAGATTTGCTTTATGTGAATGGATCCTAATTGAGTTTTTTCTTAAAATCTGTACTTTTCAAAATGATTCTTTAATTTTAGAAGCAAAATACTAATCAATATTTCATAAATAGGTTTATGGAATAAGTTATTTACGTAAAGAAATGATTCTATTAAGAAAGAAAGAAATTGTCCTTGTATTGTTTTTAATTTTTTCAACGTATTTATTTTCACAGGATATAGCAGGAGATTGGAAAGGTACTGTTGATATAAGAGGTAGTAAATTAGATATTGCCTTTCATATAGAAAAAGTAGATACAATTTATACTACTACTTTGGATATACCAGCGCAAGGTTTAAATGGAGCTAAGGCAAGTAATACAAAAGTTGATAATACTTCTGTAGTCATCACCTTTTCTGATCTAAAGCTAACGTATGAAGGAAGTTTAAATGATAACAATGAAATTATAGGGAATATGAAACAAGGAGGTTTTCCGATTCCTTTAAACCTTAGAAAGGGTTCCGTTATTTTAAACCGACCGCAAGAGCCAAAACCACCTTTTAATTATTATTCCGAAGAAATAACCTTTGTGAGTAATGCAGATAATGTAAGCTTAAAAGGAACCTTAACTTTACCAGAAAAAAATGGACAATTCCCTTTGGTGATTATTGTAAGTGGTAGTGGACCACAAAATAGGGATGGAGATATGTTTGGTCATAAACCTTATTTAGTATTGGCAGATCATTTAACGAAAAATGGGATAGCAGTTTTTCGTTTCGATGAACGAGGAGTTGGCGAATCTGCTGGGGATTTTAGTAAAATAACCATCGAACTTTCTTCACTAGATGTAACATCAGCTATTGATTTCTTAAAAGAAAGAAAAGAGATCAATAATGATAAAATAGGTTTGATTGGTCATAGTATTGGAGGTATTGTTGCTCCCAAAGTAGCTTCGGAAAATAAAAAAATCAGCTTTTTAGTATTATTAGCTGCTCCTGGCGTTCCGGGTGATCAATTAATGCTTTCTCAAAAAGCTGCTTTTGAAAAAGATATGGGATTGAATGAACTTCAAATTCAGCAAGGACAAAAAATAGTAAAAGAAGCTTATGATATAATTAAGGAAGCCCAGCTGGATAATCAATCACTAAAAGATAGTATTCATTCTTTCTATAAAAACAAGTATGGCAATCTATTTCCTGAAAATCAAAGAAAGGCATTGGTAAATCAGATTACTTCTTATGAGGTAGCAAGTTTTATCAGATCCAGACCTTCGGAGTATTTAGAAAAAATAAAAATTTCTGTTTTAGCGTTAAATGGAGATAAAGATTTGCAAGTGCTTTCAAAAGAAAACCTTACTGCTATTAAAACTGCTCTGGATAAAGCGGGTAATACAAATGTTGAAATAATGGAGCTTAAGAGTCTTAATCACTTATTCCAAGAAGCTACTCGAGGTTCTCTAGGCGAGTATTCTGAAATAGAGCAAACATTTTCTCCGATGGCTTTAGATGTGATTACAGATTGGATAAAAAAACAATAAAAAAATAGATGTATGAAGAGTACAATAAGATTTTTTCTGTGTATCACACTAGTGATTTTTGTTTCCTCTTGTTCGAGTGATGATGATATTGCTTCAGATGCTGAAATTGCTAATGAAGAAGTTATAGAATATTTTAAGGATATCGCTCTGGGTTTTGAATTTGGTAGTGCAAGTAGAGTAACCAGAAAATGGAATACGGATATGAAAATATTTGTAGGTGGTAATCCTTCGGATGCGCTTACAAATGAATTAAACAAAATTGTTAACGAGATTAATAATCTAACCACAGATGGATTTAGTGTCAGCATTGTAGATAGCTCGAGTCAATCTAATTTCTTTATTTTCTTTGGTTCTGGAGATGATTACGCGGATTTGTATCCTGGGCAAGAAGGTTTTGTAGAGTCTAATTGGGGATTATTTTCAATTTTTTGGCTAGACAATCAACTGAATTCTGGTCATATGTATGTAGATATCTTTAGAGCCAATGCAATAGAACAAAGACATTTATTAAGAGAAGAATTGACACAGTCGTTGGGATTAGCCAGAGACTCATTTAGATATGATGATAGTATTTTTCAATCAGAATGGACAAGAACTACGGAATATTCGGAAATTGATAGAGAATTAATAAGACTTTTATATCATCCAGATATGAATGTAGGATTAGATGAAAATGAGGTCGATCCTATTTTGAGGAACATACTTTTCGCTAATTAATAACCTAAAAAGCCATAGCTATCCGTTTTATTAATAAGGTCTTATAAGAGTTATAAATAGTAAATCTTTTGATAGATGCCGTCAAAAGATTTGTTGAAGCATAATAAAGAACTGTTAATGCGCTGATTTTATTTTAAAGATTTAGTACTTTTCGCAATCATATATAATCACTTTCATATGCAAAAGTTACTGACACCTGAAGAATACAATCCTTATTACGGAATTTTTATAGACAAAGCGTTAAAGGAAGATATAGTAGAAGGTTTACAAGAAGGAATAACTCAGTTTGTTGATTTTGTAAAAGTAATTCCAGAGGAAAAAATGAAGTATGCATATGATCATGGCAAATGGACAATTGCGGAGGTATTACAGCATATTATTGATACTGAACGAATATTTTCTTACCGAGCACTAAGATTTGCTAGAAAAGATAACAGTCCTTTGATTGGGTTTGATCAAGATGACTACGTTCCTAATTCAAATGCAAATAATACAGGGAAACAAGAATTTATAGAAGATTTTAAGGCGGTAAGAAATAGTTCTATCTCATTATATAAAGGTTTTACATCAGAAATGTTAACATGGATAGGTGAGGCTAGTGGTAGTCCCATGAGTGCCAGAGCAGCTGGTTATATTCTTTCTGGACATCAAACACATCATCTAGAGGTTATTAAAGAAAGATATCTCTAAAATGACAAAAGAAGAAGTCGCTAAGGGATATTTGTCTTTTTTAGAAGAAGGAAAAATCGACAAGGTAATACAGCTTTTTACTGAAGATGGGATTGTAGTATCTCCTATATACGGAACAATGGTAGCCAAAGAGTTTTATTATGCATTAGCAGTAGATACAAAAGCTTCCAAACTCAATTTTGATGGACTTTTTGTAGAAGAAAACTCTAATAGGATTTCTATACTATTCGATTATCACTGGACTCTTAAATCAGATGAAATTATAAAGTTTAAAGTGGTGGATGTTATAGAGCTAACATCTGACAATAAAATAGAGAAGCTAACCATAATATATGATACTGTGAATGTTAGGATGCTTTGTAGTATGACTAAGATTTCTTATGTATGGATGCTTCCTTTTACTTTAACTTTATGTAATATCGGTTAGAGTTTCCACGTCTAATTCATGACCTCCTCCATGAGTCCTGAACTCTATTTGAGGAAGAATATTTTTAACACGTATTTTTTCTGTATTTACTTTTTCTATTTCAAAATACGGATCGTTTTCTCCTAATATATGGGTGACTTTTGTTGTATCTGATAGAAAAGAGAAATGTTCTTTTTGTAATTCTTTAGGAAAACCTCCAGAAATCATTACAAAACCGGCAGGTTGTATTTGTTTACTTGCTATCCATCTACTCGCGATGCTAACTCCTTGCGAATATCCAAGAACAACAAATTTGGCATGTGAAGGAATTTTTTCCATTGCTACCACCGCATCGACGTAATTGAGAACATTTTTAGTCTCTGTTTTAGTATTTTCCTTGGTTAACCAACTAGCTCCGACTCTTTTATAATCATTGTTCTTATAATATTTTGAAGGAGCTTGTGGAGCGATAATATAGTTTTCTTCTGGATCTAAACTTTGAAATAAACGAATAAAATACCTACTCAGATATCCAATACCATGAAATACTAACCAAACGGTCTTTGTTTTTTCGGTAAGTTCGTTTAGGGTGTCGTAGGTGTTTGTAGATTGATATACAACCTCTTTCTGCATAGCTTTAAAGTATTTTAGAGTTCAAACCATTGATCAATTATGGGCCACAAGATATCCTGATTTTTCTTTCTAAAAAAATCAAAATGTCCTATTGTTTTTAATTTGTAATCTGATGGTACTAAATGTTTTCTGCTTGTCTGTGCGTTTTGATATACACGGTCTCCAAGAATATCAACAGACTTTTTAGGAGCAAAAAGATCATCGTCTATACTAATAAGTAACATGGACTCTTTAATTTCTTGATAAAAAGTTTCCGAATTTCCTTTTGTAAAATGCAACATAGAATCTGGGTGTAATAAAAAAGTAGCCCAATCTTTTGCTGCTTTAGTGGTTAAAGGTCTTCCTAATCCAAACCATTTGGATGGATAGTATCCTAAAATTGATGTAGTAATGGGTATGAAGAATTTGAAGTTTAGATAGATCAAAAAACGCATTCTTGGTGTGAAATGTTTATAGAAACCAAACTGAGACCCAATGGTTAGATATTTATCATAATATTGGAAAGCATCACTGAAACCAACACTGTTTCCTCCATAACTATGACCTATCATATATTGAGCGTTATCAGGAAATTTTTCTTTTACATGTTTAGAAACTGATTTAAAATCCATAGCCCAAGAAAAAAAACCATGATTTTTTAAAGCTCTGATACTTTTAGAATTAGAAGAGCCAATACTGCGATAATCAAATGTAAATACATTACAACCTTTTTCGGCTAAATATTCGGCCATATCAAAGTAAAATTTTTGAGGAACTGCAACAGCAGGCGCGAATACGATTGATACACTATTAGGGGAGGAAGGAATAAATTCGTGTACTGAAATAGGGTAGTCGTCTGTAGAGGGTATGGTAAATGATTTCATTAGTTAGTTTTTAAAATTATTTTTTCCATTCTAGATACTGCATTGTTAATGTATTTATGATCATTGTAAATTCTCATCAACAGGATTCCTCCTTCTAAATCTTGTACAATTTGCTCAGCTAATTCTAAAGATTCTTCTTTGGAATAATTGGGTGCTAGTAGAATCTGTAGTCCAGAGATAAAGTCAGCAAAAAAGTGTTGTATTTCATCTTTGTAAATAGGATTTAGATGAGCTGTTTCTAGGGCTGTATTAGCCATGATACAACCACTATTCGCATTTTTAAACATTTTATCAATGAGCTTTCTAACTTGTTCTAGTTTTTCTGAAATATTTAAATCTTTGTTAGCTATTATCTTAGATAGGTTGTATTTGAAGTAACTGTGTACAGTGGCAAGTACTTCTTTTATCAACTGCTCCTTATTACTGAAATAGTAGTAAAAATGTGATTTTTGAATATCACATGCCTTAGCTAATTCGCTCATGCTACTTTTTGCAATACCACGTTCTCTTAGTATAGGAATTACTCTTTGTAAGACCTCTTCTTTAGATGTTTTCGTTTTAGGCATTTTATTGAACATTCGTTAAAATTATAATTAAATATAGTTAGAATATTTTAACCTCAATGTTTATTTTTACCTAAAATTTAATTTATGAAATTATCAGAGGAAGAAATATTAGCAAAATGCACGGTAATGTGCAAGAACACACTAATGGAAACATTAGATATTTCTTTTTGTGAAGTTGGAGATGATTATTTGGTTGCGAAAATGCCTGTCACACCAAAGGTGCATCAACCAGATGGAGTTTTACATGGAGGTGCAATGGTTGCACTTGCTGAAAGTGTTGGTAGTGCTGCATCTCATATTTTTTTAGATACAGATAAGTTTTATATCAGAGGATTAGAAATTTCTGCCAATCACGTAAAAAGTATGAAAGAAGGATATGTTTATGCAAAGGCTGAAATTGTGCACAAAGGGAGAACTACCCAGCTTTGGGATATAAAATTACGAAATGAGGAAGAGAAGTTAATTTCTATAGTAAAACTAACAACTATTGCT
Source organism: uncultured Aquimarina sp. (assembly GCF_947492965.1). GTDB lineage: Bacteria > Bacteroidota > Bacteroidia > Flavobacteriales > Flavobacteriaceae > Aquimarina. The sequence continues at coordinate 150,461 of NZ_CANLOZ010000002.1, forward strand.
TTAGCGAAATCATAAATTATATGGATATTTCAGAGCTATACCTGAAAATCCAATTACAATTGGATCAGCAATTACCTTTAGTGGTCTATAAAAAACCAGGTACGAATGAGGTGAATTGTTTTCTGCAAAATGATGACTATTTACATGAGGTGAGTTCATATGATAGTTCTGGTTTTGTTTTTGCGCCTTTTAGCAATTCTGAAAAGACAGTAATTATTCCGGATACAGAAAGTTCTTTTTTTACATCAATTATTCCTATTACCACTAAAAATTTAAAGTATGTTTCGAAGAATTCTTCTAATGTTTCTTTAGAAGATGAAGAAAGACAAGCTCATATATCACTAGTGAATAGTGGAATAAAAGCAATTGAAAATAATTCTTTTAGAAAAGTTGTGCTTTCTAGAAAAGAAGAAGTTCCTTTTTCGGAATCTACTCCGTTAGAGGTTTTTCAACGCCTGGTTGATTTATACGCTAATGCCTTCGTATATTTTTGGTATCATCCTAAGATTGGAATGTGGTTAGGAGCGACTCCAGAAACTTTGTTGCACATCGATGGTGATAATTTTTCGACCATGTCATTAGCAGGAACGCAACCTTATAAAGGATCCATGGAAGTCTCTTGGGGAGCAAAAGAAATCGAAGAGCAGGCTATGGTAACGGAGTTTGTAATGAAAGAACTTACTAAAAATGTAAATACTATCCGTAGATCCGAATCTTATACGCATAAAGCAGGAACCCTTCTTCATCTTAAAACCGACATTACTGGAACGTTTAAAAGCAATCCACAGAACATAAAAAATATTATCGAAGTTTTACACCCAACTCCTGCAGTATGCGGTTTACCAAAAGAAGAAGCTCGATCTTTTATTCTACACAATGAAGGATATGATAGAAAATATTACACTGGTTTTTTAGGAGAATTACATCGCTATAACAATGGCGCATCTTCATCAAGTCTATTTGTAAATTTGAGATGTATGGAAATTCGTAAGGATCAAGCACTATTGTATGTTGGAGGAGGTATTACCAAAGATTCTATTCCAGAAAAAGAATGGGAAGAAACTGTAAAGAAGACCGAAACTATGAAAAGAGTTTTGTGATTCAATAACCTTACAAATGGAGATTGATCTTTTTTTACTTTATTTTTTGTTATGAATTAGTCGTAAATATTTACAAACTAATTAATCTCTTTTTCCAAATGCCATATTTTGGAAACAATTTGCCAACCATTTTCTCCATTCACAAAAGCAAGATGGTCAACAAACACATTCCTATGTGCTCTAATTCTGATTTTCACAGTCGTACAATGAGAAGACAACCAGTCAATCATTAAAATTTCTGCTTCAGGTTTTTGTCCAGCATCTGCAGGAGATAATCGACTTTCTACATCTTTACTGAAGCTGTCTATAGGTTCAATAAAAATCTTTCCTTGGTCTACATCGAATAAACTAGAACTTTTATGAAATACCTGGTTTAGTAGTTTGATATCACAATAGTACAATGCATCGAAGTACATTTGTATAGCATCTAGCAATGCTGTAGTAGAATTAGTTTTTTGCTTTTGCATAATTTCTAAGGTTTAATTTTTGTCAAAATTAGTTTGATTGTCTTATAATACTAGATTACAAGATTGAGACATTTTAATTCTTAGCTGAATTATTTTCAACTAGTCCATAAGCAATGAATAGTTAACTTTGTTCTGTATGGAAATCAAGTATTTTAGATTAATAAAAACAATTGTAGAAGAAGGGAGTATCGCTAGTTCTTCTGAAAAACTGTTTTTAACACAATCTGCTTTAAGTCATCAATTGAGAGAACTTGAATCAAGGTTGGGATTTAAGGTTTTTCTGAGAACTAGAAATAAATGGAAATTAACAGATGAGGGTTATGAGCTCTATAATTTAGGAAACACAATTCTGGATAGTATTGAAAAAGGTTTTGAAAATATTAAACAGTTACAGGCTGGTTCAACTGGTACTATAAAGGTAAGTACTGAATGTTATAGTTTTTATCAAGGTCTTCCGGATTTTATTCAGAAAATGGCCTTGTTGTATCCAAAAATACATGTTGATTTGATTCTTGAAGCAACACATCAGCCTATTTCTAAAATGTTGTCAAATGAAATAGATATTGCTATTGTTACTTCCAAACCAGAAAATGAAACCTTGTCAAGCATTGAGGTTTATGAAGATGAGATTTTTGTAATTATGCATAAAGAAAGTCAATATGAATCTGTTGATTTTGTAGATGCTGATTTTTTTTCTAGTACACATTTAATAATTCATTCTTTTCCATTGGAAACAGTTTCTGTATATGAACACTATTTAAAGCCAAATGGAATTCATCCATTAAAAATATCCGCTATACCCTTAACCGAAGTTGCTTTAGAAATGATCGCTGCCAATATGGGGATTATGTGTATGCCTAAATGGGCACTAAAATCTTTTAAATTATCAGAAGATTTGATTTTTAAAAGGATTGGTGAAAATGGTTTAAAAAGAACACATCATTTAGTATTTCGAAAATCTGATGTGTCACAAAAGTATATCCATGATTTTATTTCGAATTTTGAAGATCATTTTTCAAAGATTTGACTTGCTATCTTCTTCGTAAAAAGGTTTATTTAAAGCTGACATACCTCTATATAATTGAAGGTGTTTGTCGTTAAAGTATTTAAGTGTTTTCGGTGGGTTCTCAAATAGCAAAACTTTAAAAAGTAGATTAAAATACATTAAAAAGATTGGCTTTACTTATCCCTATATCGTAATTTAGCAATTCGAATGAAGAAACGTTTATATTCCAAAATTCCTTTATCGCAAACTATCGTTGCCTTATGTGAGGCAAAAGGAATTCATCATGTTGTTATATCTCCAGGATCTAGAAATGCACCCTTAACAATTGGTTTTACAGAAAATCCAGAAATACAATGTTATAGCATTGTAGATGAAAGGTGTGCTGCTTTCTTTGCCTTGGGTATCGCACAGCAAATTAGAAAACCAGTAGCGTTGGTATGTACTTCGGGTAGTGCTCTGCTAAATTATTATCCAGCTATTTCAGAAGCTTTTTATAGTGATATTCCCTTAGTTATCTTAAGTGCTGATCGTCCTGTAGAAAGGATAGATATCGGAGATGGTCAGACCATACGCCAGAAAAATGTTTTTGATAATCATATTTTGTATTCCGCAAATCTATATTCTGAAATTGTGCCAGAAACCGCAATAGAAGATATTAAAGTAAAGCAGAAACAACACGAAGCGCAAAAGCATAATGAACGAGAAATCAATTTAGCATTAAATGTTGCTATTCAAGAAAATGGTCCAGTACACATTAATGTTCCTTTTTACGAACCTTTATATGATACATTAGAAAAGCCTACAGTTTTTCCAAAAAACATTCCCGTTGAGTTTACAGAACATCGCATATCAAAAACGTTATATGCTAATATGTTGGATGAATGGAATGCGGCCAATCGAAAGTTGATACTAATTGGAGTTAATTATCCGAATGTTATTGATCAGAAATGGATTGATCTTTTGGCTAATGACCCTTCGGTATTAGTACTTACCGAAACTACTTCTAATATTCATCATGATTCTCACATCAATTGTATTGATCAGTTGATTACCGCTTTAGATGAAAATGATTTTATGAAGCTACAGCCAGATGTTTTACTAACATTTGGAGGTATGGTCGTATCTAAAAGGATCAAAGCTTTCTTAAGGAAGTATCAACCCAAAGTACATTGGCATGTAGATGAGAAAAAGGCATATGACACTTATTTTTGTCTTACTGAGCATATAAAAATGAATCCAAATAAGTTTTTATTGGATTTTTTACCGAAAACAACGGTGACTGTTAATGATTATAAATCCTATTGGATTTCAGTTAGAGAGGACCGACGCGCAAAGCATAAAGAATATGTTCAGAAAGTAGATTTTACAGATTTAAAAGCATTTGAAGCAATATTTGATGCAATTCCGGATCATCAAATGATTCAACTAAGTAATAGTTCTACAGTAAGGTATGCTCAGTTATTCTCCTTAAACCCATCTTTGAAGGTGTTTTGTAATCGCGGTACCAGCGGTATCGATGGTAGTACTTCTACGGCAATTGGAGCGGCTGTGGTATCAAATACACCTACAACTTTACTCACTGGTGATTTGAGCTTTTTTTATGATAGTAATGGATTGTGGAATAATTATATGCCTTCAAACTTTAAGATCATTCTTATTAATAATGGAGGAGGAGGTATCTTTAGAATTTTACCAGGTAAATCTGAAAGCGACAACTTTAGTACTTATTTTGAAACAAAACATGATTTAACTGCAGAGCAGTTATGTACTATGTTCCAAATAGATTATCATAAAGTAGATGAATTAGATACTTTGTTAGAAAAACTTCAAGAACTTTATAAAAATAATGAATCGCCACAACTCTTAGAGATTTTTACACCTCGAAAAGTAAATGATAGTGTTTTAATCGATTATTTTAAGCATTTTATCTAAAAAACCATTTTTATTATAATTTATAAATGAATTATTCATTTATAAATAGATTATATTTGAGATAACATAATAAATTAACTAAAACCTAAAACATTATCATTTTATGAGCAAGAGAGACGATTTAATTGCTAAGTATGCAGCTGACCTTAAAGATAAAATTGGACAAGAGCCAGATATGGATCTTTTAACAAAAGTAACTATTGGTTGTGGCCCATCTATTTATAATGCAGATGCTTCTACAGTTTCTGGTAGTGATCAGAGTGAGTTAGATACGGTAAAAAACAATTTCCTTATTAAAAAATTAGGTCTTTCTGATGGAGATAAGTTAGATGAAGCAATCGCTTCTGTAATGGAAGCTTACGGAAAGTCTAATAGAAACAAGTACAGAGCTGTTGTGTACTATCTTTTAACAAAGCATTTCGGAAAAGAAGCTATCTACAACTAGTAGATCAGTAGAAAAAACACAGAAAAGGTGCCTAAATCGGCACCTTTTTCTTTTTTAATATATTCAGGTTAATTAAAAAAGTATCTTTGCGCCAAAATATCAGACAATGCTTAAACTAGGTGAGTATAATACATTAGAATTTGTACGAGAGAGAGATCAAGGTGTATACCTTAGTGATGATGAAGGAAATGAAGTCTTATTGCCTAATAAATATGTGCCGAATCAGTTTATGATTCGTGATGAGATCAAAGTATTTGTATACTTGGATCATGAAGAGCGTATCGTAGCAACTACCTTAGAACCTTTTGCAACAGTAAATTCATTTGCTTACCTAAAATGTACAACGGTTTCAGAAATTGGAGCATTTATGGATTGGGGATTAGAAAAAGAACTTTTTGTCCCGTTTAGAGAACAGGCTTCCAAAATGCGAGTAGGTAGCTGGTATCTTGTTTATGTATACTTGGATAAAGAAACCAATAGATTAGTGGGTTCTAGTAAAACGAATAGATTTTTAGATAATTCTTTGGTATTACTCTCTTCATATGATGAGGTTGATTTAATAGCTTCTCATCCTTCTCCGCATGGATGGAATATGATTGTGAATCAAAAATATTTAGGTTTAGTGTATCAAGATGAAATTTTTCAGAAGTTGACTACTGGAGATCGGCTTAAAGGTTTTGTGAAAAAAGTACGACCGGATGGTAAAATAGATCTTACTTTGCAAAGACATGGGTATAGGTCTATCGAGCCAAATGCTGAACAAATACTTAAAGAATTAAAATTACAAGGTGGATTTATCGATTTGAATGATAAGTCAGATCCCGATGATATTAAAGAAGTTTTTCAATTAAGTAAAAAAAGCTTCAAGAAGGCTATTGGGTCTTTGTATAAAGCAAAAAAGATAATTATCGAAAAGGAAGGTATTCGCTTAGTTGAATAACTATCCGATAGATGTGCATAGAGTCCTGATTAATAGGTTAAAGGCACACCAGTTACTGGACAATAAATACCGGTATACGAGCTGGCATCTCGATAAGCATTATTTTTAATACCACCGTTACTCGTATTGGAATTATTGTATCCTCCATTTCCAGTAATAGATACCCTGAAAGCACCTTGTGGTGTAGCGGTTGGAATTGCAACATGGTATTCAGATTGCACAAATTTATTCTCAGGAAGTAATAAGATTGGTGTTTCGTTTTTTAAATGTTGTTTTCGTAAATCTACAGCTAAGTTAATTTCCATTAACTGATAATTTCCAGTTGCTATAGTTTGTCTTGTATAAGAAAGGGAAGGTATAATTTCTTTGTGTTCCAAAGTGTATTTAGCATCAATTTCAGAAATATGATCGCCTATTGCTTCCCATGATACCTTAAGGGTAGGATTTTTTTGTCCAAAAGAAGAAAAACTAAAACAAACTAAGAGTATTCCAATAAAAAATCTCATAACTATAATTATCTGTTGCTGACTAAATTATCAAAAATCGTGCAAATCTGTTGTTAATTTACATAAAAGATATAAAAATATTGCTGTTTTAACTTGATTTAACTAAGCTAATGATATAGCTTGATACAATATATTGTATTATTTTTGATAGCGCTAAAAAAAATATAATGAGTTCAATAAACTGGAAAACTGCAAAAGAATATCAAGATATAACTTACAAAAAATCAAATGGTGTCGCTAGGATAGCATTCAATCGACCAAATGTTAGAAATGCTTTTAGACCAAATACTACTAGTGAATTATATGATGCATTTTATGATGCACAAGAGGATACTTCTATAGGGGTAGTATTACTTTCTGCAGAAGGTCCTTCTACAAAAGATGGTGTTTATAGTTTTTGTAGTGGAGGAGATCAAAAAGCCAGAGGTCACCAAGGATACGTTGGGCAAGATGGTATGCATAGGCTAAATATCTTGGAAGTACAACGTTTGATCCGTTTTATGCCTAAGGTAGTTATTGCTGTAGTACCAGGATGGGCAGTAGGAGGTGGTCATAGTTTACATGTGGTTTGTGATCTTACGCTTGCTAGTAAAGAGCATGCAATTTTTAAACAAACCGATGCAGATGTAACAAGTTTTGATGGAGGTTATGGATCTGCTTATTTAGCGAAAATGGTAGGTCAGAAAAAAGCTCGCGAAATATTCTTTTTAGGAAGAAATTATTCTGCTCAAGAAGCTTATGAAATGGGTATGGTGAATGCGGTTATTCCTCATGATGAATTAGAAGATACTGCATACCAATGGGCTCAGGAAATTTTAGAAAAATCTCCTACGTCTATAAAAATGTTGAAATTTGCTATGAATTTAACAGATGATGGAATGGTTGGCCAGCAGGTATTTGCTGGAGAGGCAACTAGATTAGCGTATATGACAGAAGAAGCTAAAGAAGGGAGAGATGCATTCTTAGAAAAAAGAAAACCTAATTTCAAAGATATAAAGTGGATACCTTAAGGTTATCAGGTATCTTGATGAATCGAGAAAATTATATGAAGAGAGCATTTTTATAATTAATTTATTTTCAGGTAATTAATAAAATTCAAACGTGTGAAAGATAAAGAAGACGAATTACTGTCAGTACAATATAGGATTGAAAAATCTGGTATGAAGCAGCAAAAGCTGGAAAATCGTCTTGTCACTATTTCAGATGAGTTAAAGAGGAGTAAAAGGAATAGTTTGATATTCATGATCTTCTTTTTGCTTGTAATTGCTGGAATGTCTTTCGGTATGTATTATTTAAGTAAGGATGATTCAAAATTCATTTCTGATGAAAGTGTGGATGCTAAAGCAGATATGGATAGGATTCAACAGATGAATGATTCTCTAAAAGATGAATTAACTAAATTAAAATCTGATATTTTAATCTACAAGCAAAACTTAAAAACAGGCTCAGACGATATAGAAAATATCATGCTTTCTGATAGTTTAAATTTGGTTGATTCTACAAATTCAAAAAAGAAAAAATACACTAAACAACATTGCTACGTAAAAAGAGTATTTAGGAATAATGGAGTTATTTTTATAGAAGCTGATTTTATTGAATTTTATAAAGGAAAGAAAGCCGTTAAAAAAGCGAAAGAAAATAATGATGCAGAATATGATATAGACAAGAATGGTGATACTTTATATTTTTTGTATAATAACTATTATGTGTCTAACTTAAATACAAAGTTGAGGAGGTTAGAATTAAATGATAAAGTTCGTATTGAGAACTTGAATCAAATTTCTAAAGGATTTCCTTTAAAAGCTTTTGAGAAGATTATTTCTGATAATCCTATTATGGTATTAGAGATGCAAGATGGTATTGTGTATAGGATTACTAAGCAGAAATTACCCTGATATGAATTAGAACCTAATAAACCTATAATTTTAGTTAATACCCAGTAAAGATGCCAGACATTAAAAATGAAGATCTTTTATCACTGCACTATCAGATAGAAAAGGCTGAAGTAGAGCAGCGTAAATTAGAGGATCTTTTAAATGAAAGATCTGCTGAACTAAAAAGAAATCGAGCATCTAAGTTTATGTTTAAAGTATTGTGTTCGGTCTTATTGATCTCTACAATAGCATTAATTATTTATGTAGTATTTTGGGTGAGCGATGAAACTCCTATCGTAAAAGTTAATAATAAAGAATTCTCTTCTTTTCAATCTGAAATTAATAAACTTAAGAATGAATTAAACGAATTAAAAAGTGAACAAACCCAGACTAATGAATTAAAAGATTTGTACTTGTACAGAGATTTGATAAAAAAAGACACAGTATATTCTGTTCAAATTCAAACTTTTACAGATAATAAGATTACATCTATTTCGGAAAAATATACGAACACTCTGATTTATACAGATGGATCGTTCTATAAATTTAGCTTAGGAATTTTTGAGACATTGAAAGAAGCTCAAGAATTCAGGAAAATTCTTCTTAGATCTAGTGTAATAGACAAAAATATCTTCGTTATTTCCTATGCTGATGGAAAACGCATACGAATAGAGGATCCTTTTTAGTGTACTTGTAATCTGTTCGTTATCTTAGCTTAGGGAAATTAGCAGGATTTACTTCATTCATTATATCATATACTTTTTCAAAGATATCTTCAGAAGAAGGTTTACTGAAATAATCACCATCAGTTCCAAAAGCTGGTCTGTGTGGTTGAGCACTTAATGTTTGTGGTTCACTATCTAAATATTGATAGATGTTTTGCTCATCGATTAATTTATGTAAAATATAACCAGTAGCACCTCCAGGAACATCTTCATCAATAACTAAAATTCTATTTGTTTTCGCGATACTTTTAACGATATCATGATTTAAATCAAAAGGAATCAGAGATTGCACATCGATTACTTCTGCATTAATACCTACAGAAAGTAATTCTTTAGCCGCCTGTTCCACAAGTCGTAAAGTAGAGCCATAGGATACTAAAGTAATATCTGTACCTTCTTTTATCGTTTCGACTACACCTAATGGTGTTCTTATTTCCGATAGGTTAGAAGGCATTTTTTCTTTAAGACGATATCCATTTAAACATTCTACTACCACTGCAGGTTCATCACTATCTAATAATGTATTATAAAAACCAGCTGCTTTGGTCATATTTCTTGGAACTAAAATATGAATACCTCTTAATAAATGTATAAGTCCACCCATTTGCGAACCACTATGCCAAATTCCTTCTAATCTATGACCTCTTGTTCTTACGATTAGTGGAGCTTTTTGTTTAGCAAATGTTCTATATCGTAGGGTTGCTAGATCATCACTTAATCCCTGTATACAGTATAAAATATAATCTAGGTACTGAATTTCAGCAATTGGTCTAAGTCCTCTCATTGCCATTCCAATTCCCTGACCAATAATGGTTGCTTCTCTAATCCCAGCATCAGAAACTCTAATTTCACCGAATTTTTGTTGTAAACCTTCTAAACCTTGGTTTACATCTCCAATTTTACCACTATCTTCTCCAAATATTAAGGATTCAGGAACTCTACTGAATATTTGATCAAAATTATCTCTAAGGATAACACGTGCGTCAACTTCTTCAGCATTTTCTGAGTACTCAGGCTTTACTTCTTTTATATTAGTAGCGTTACTATCAAAATCGTTGTAGAGATGATCACTGTATTTTGGTTGAATTTCATCAATATAATTATTGACCCAATTTTGCAATGCAGTTTTTTCTGGATAATTCTCTTTTACGATATAGCGTAGTGCTTTTCTCGTTGCTTCTAATATATCTTTACGGATGGGTTCATCCTTTTCTGCTAATGTTGTAATAAGTGGAGTTATAAAATTCTTATTAGCACTTTTGCCTTCAACTGCTTTTAGTACTCCTAACGCTTGTTGCTGTTCTTCCTTTATTTCAGAAAGATATGCGTTCCAAGCAGCAGTTTTTCCTTTTCTAACTTCTTTCTTACAGGACTTTTCTAATTCAAGCAATTCTTCTGCAGTAGCAATATTATGCTCTATAATCCATTCCTTGAATTTTTTATTACAATCGTGCTCACGTTCCCAATTAAGTCGTTCTTCGCTCTTATATCTCTCATGCGAACCAGAAGTAGAATGTCCTTGTGGTTGTGTTAATTCTTTTACATGAATAATAACAGGAATATGCTGTTCTCTTGCTAAATCTTCAGCGGTTTCATAGGCTTCTACCAATGCTGGGTAATCCCAACCATTTACAACAATAATCTCGTATCCTTCATGTTTCTCGTCGCGTCTAAATCCTTCAAGGATCAAGGAGATATTTTCTTTTGTTGTTTGATGTTTTGCATGTACCGAAATACCATATTCATCGTCCCAAATGCTAATCACCATAGGAACTTGTAAAACTCCACCAGCATTTACAGTTTCCCAAAAAAGTCCTTCACTAGTACTTGCGTTTCCAATAGTTCCCCAAGCAACTTCATTTCCATTGATAGAAAAATTGGTGAAGTCTGCAACACTTTTTTCGTTACGATATACTTTAGACGCTTGTGCTAATCCAAGAAGTCTAGGCATCTGACCAGCAGTAGGAGAGATATCGGAACTTGAATTTTTTTGTTGTGTTAAGTTTTTCCAGGTTCCATCTTCATTAAGACTATGAGTTGCAAAATGACCACCCATCTGTCTTCCAGCAGCAAAAGGTTCTTTTTCTATATCTGTGTGTGCATAGAGTCCTGCAAAAAACTCTTCGATGCTATATTGATCAATAGCCATCATAAAAGTTTGATCTCGATAGTATCCTGATCTGAAATCACCATCGCGAAAAACTCTCGCCATTGCCAATTGAGGTAATTCTTTACCTCCACCAAAAATTCCGAATTTAGACTTTCCTGTGAGTACTTCTCGTCGTCCTAACAAACTACACTCTCTACTGATTAAAGCTACTTTGTAATCTCTAAGTATTTGATTTCTATATTCTTCGAAAGAAATATTAGGTGTAATAGTTGTTTCAGGCTGCATGTGAACGATTTTTTACGGTGTGCAAATTTAGCCAAAAATAAGACCAATTCCAAGATTTGAAGTCTTAAATTTATTAAGGATAATTCAGCTAATTAACCTTTTTGTTATTGAATTCTTTTTTTGGGTTGTTTTTTTAAGATTGAATTAACAAATATTCAAAATTTTCACATTTAAAAGTTTTATTCTTATTTATAGGGTTTATAAGTATTTTCTTTCATTAATCAGAAAAAAAAGTATAACTTAGAATCGAAATGCAATAGACAACTTCACAATATGACATATAGTAATACTTTGTTATTGTGAATTTCATAAACATTATTTTTTTTGAAGAAAAACAACCCAACCGATATATTATTCTATATTTCATTTGCTATTGTTGCAGTAATAGCGGGTTTTTTCGATAAGAAATATTTAGTTTTTGCGTTACCTATAATGATAATTTCTATTGGAATCGGTTACGTTAAAAATGTTGAAAAGGTTAATATCTGGTATATAATTAGTTTATTATCAATGATTGTTTGTGATATTTTGATTTATTCTGATTTCGTGGGTAATTTTTCAATTATATGTTTACTCACTGCATGCTATTTTCTCATGTGTTCTCTAGCTTTAAGGAAATATGTAGCTTTTAGAGCTATTACTAAGAATACTTTTTGGTCAATACCACTTATTGTGAGTGCTGCGCTTATCGTTTATTTGATCGTATCTATATTTAATTTACTGGTTGATATGGTTAAGGACGCTATTTTGGAAGTAGTTATATGTTTGTTTTTTTCTACAACGCATATATTAATTTCTTACATGATTTATAAACGGGATACCTATAAAGAGGCTTTTAAATTAATAGTGGTTTCTTGTTTGTGTATTTTTATAGTATCACTACTTCCCATAAACGAAATGTTTTATTCTAATAACATTTTTACTGTTTTCGTTAACATTGCTCATGTGTTGAGCTTATATTTATTCATGCAATTTTTGATAAAAACGCATCCCGAAAAGGATGTTACAGAAAAGACTAAGAAGTATTTGTAATTTCTTGATCTATACTCTGATAATTGGGTTTAGTACCATTCTCTTGTAAAGAGTCCAATTAATGTTTGTGGACTGAGTGTAATTATAAAACGGATTTTTTCATCATAGTTTGGTTGATTAATTTCAAAACCATTATTAGAAACAACAGGGAAGAAGAGTTCAAAATAATCTGCTACTAAGCTTACTCGCACTCCCGCATCGTAGACAAATTTAGGTGATACACCTCGATTTTTTACAAAACCTACATCTCCATAAGCATAAATCCAATTCCAAATATTGGTATTCGCATTTAGCGTAGTGATCCATTGATTTGCAAAAGGATAATCTAATTGAGATTTGAAACCACCTTCAGCTATGATTATTTGTTGACTTACCAAGCCTGTTTCTTCACTACGTCCTAAATAGCTAAAATCAAAAAGATAATCGGTAGGTCGATCTAGTGCAAAACTGAAGAAATCACCATCTCTTTCGGTATCATTAAATATAAAAGCACCAGCAAATAACCTAAGATTTAATTGTCTATTGTTTAGAAAAACCTTTCTATAGTTTATGGTTGTTGATATTTTACTAAAGTTTTTGGCTAGCTGATAATCAATTATGTAAGAATTGAAATCTAAAAGATTAAAATCAGAATATCTGTATCTTACATTAAAAACACTGTAGTCTGGTGTTTCTACTGGATTGTTTTCGGCTCGATCTCTAAATACGTTTACGCTTCTAATGGATAATCTTTGTGTTTCATTTGATCTTAAATCCTCAGGTCTCCAAAGGAAATTTACGGAAGGAGAAAAACGTCTAAATAATAAATCTGGAGCATAACTAAACGTACTTCCACTAAAAGCGTAGCGAATCTGGTATAACCCGTAATCTGCTATTTGATCTCTATATTGAAAAAATGCCGAACCAATTAATTTCTTCGAAAGAAAACCGTAACTAGGAGTAATCCTATAATCAAAATCTCTTCTAATAAAAGTTTTATTATAAAATTTGGATCCGATAGTAAGTCCGTCGTAAACATTAAACTCAAATTCTGGAATATAAAAAATCTGGCTTCGAGTGGGATCTTCTACATCTTGTAAAAACCTTAATTGAATAGGTTTATTAAAAAGACCTTTTATATTTCTATGATTATTTCTTCTGTTTACTTCAGGAATGTTTTGATCATAATCCAAAACCAATTTATCAATATCTTCATTAGCTATTTTTACCTTTTTCTTTCCAACGATATTAGTAACCCAAGTTTTAGAAACTAATTGACCATCTCTTAAACCTGCTATGGAGACAGGCATTGCATTGTTTCTTTTGTTTTTTATAGTAATCTCAAGTGAGTCCTTCCTTTTTTTGACGGACTTAATCTTAAAATCTAATTTTTCATTAGTAGGAATAAAATCTTCAAAAAACCAATCGATATTTTTAGGAGTCAGGCTATTTAATAGTTTTTCAAATTCTTTAGAAGAGGTAAGCTTTAAAGTATTATTCGTATAGAATTGTCTAACAGCGTCTTCCAGGATATTGTCGTCTTCTAAATAGTCTTCCAAATATTTAAAACCGACTCCAGCCTTATAAGCATTTGCAATATTACTATTAAATTTCACTAATTTATCTTGTGGTTCTGTGAGTGGTTGATCTAGGAATAACCTAGCCATATTTTTATATCCTAGAAAATATTGATCATTAAAATCCAAGTCTGCTGCATGAAACCATCGTATTCCTATAATTTTACTTAAACTACCTATGATTTTCATATCAGGATAATACTGATCGGTATATGCCATCATTATATATATATGAATGGCATCTTTTATCCAGGCGTCGTATCTAGGGTTTACAAGTAAGGTTTTTTCTAGATATGCTTCGGTGATCGATTTTAATTGCTTGATTTCATATTGAAAACCATCAGGAAATGGTCTAAGAATATCAGGAAGTTGATTTAGACCATAAACTGGATTATTCTTATAGTCGTTTTCGGAAACTAATATTTTATCAAATGGATAGGGGCCAAGACGGTCTTCTAAAAACTTTATGATTCTTTTAGAAGCTACACTCTTCATATCTGGCATTAAATCATTATCGTCGATGTTGCTAATGAGTTTTACACCATTCATTTTAAAATCATAAAATGAATTTGTTTGCTCTAAGTAGAGGTTTACTTCGTTTCTATTTTTTCCGGTTAGTTGTATAGTTTTATTTTCTTCGTTATCAGAAATAAGTTCATTTTGATCTAATTCACTGGTAAGGCTATAGTTGCTAGGAAAGGTGAAATTAATCTGAAAGTCGGCTATTGGAGCATATAGATCGTCCAGGTTTTTATGACTATATACTTGCCAATCTTCGTTATGTACTGCAGGAACTATATACCAGTACTTTAAACTAAAATCTCCATTTTTATGGTATCCATATCTAGTAAATTTTTCACTAGGTAATTTTACTTTATATTCAAGGTTAAATACAAAGCTTTCTCCAGGAAGGAGTTCATTATCAATAGTAAGCCTGATGATATCTGGTAGCTTATTATAACGCTCAAAAGTAAGACTATTTCCAGATACATCTGTAATAGCTGCTATAGCGGTAGCGCCACGTTCGTAGTCTTTTGCAAAATAAAATCGTTTAAGGAAATCTTCGGAAAAACGCTCACCAAGTGGTGTAGTCTTGCTTTCAAAACTGTTTGCCCAGTCATGTAACAAGATTTCCTTTAAAGATTTGTTAGATGTGTTTTTATAAGTAATCTGCTGATTAATAGTTATAACTTTACTTTCCGCATCTAGGGCAGCATCGATGCGGATATCATGCTGTGCTGTTGCAACTTGCAGTATAAAAAAGCTTATTATTATATGATATATCCTAGAAAGATTCAATTTTTCTTTACAAATTTAATCGTATTACTGCGAACGTTTACTGGAATAAGATAATACATACCGTTACTTAAATCTTCTACAGAAATTGTAGTAGTGCCAGTTCCATTCGCTGAAAATGTTTTCAATTTTTGCCCTAAAGTATTATATATTTCAAAATTTATTGATTCCGAATTGTTACTTATTTGTAAAGATAGTATGTCCTCAATTATAGTACCACTATTTAATTGAATTACATTAGAAACCTCTTCAAAATCAGGTGTAGTAAGAAGTTGTTGATTTGTTTGTAATTCCATAACTACAGGTAAATGATCACTCATATCATATAAGGCTTCTCTTAAATTACTATCATAAACACCAGCGCAGTCTACATCATCAATTCTCTGATTGTAGCAATTTCCATTATTACCAAAAGAAAAATATGAGTTTGGAACATATCCTAATTCATCATTATCTATCATGTTTTCAGAAACTAAGATAAAGTCGAAACGGTCATCTAGGCCACCACCGCTTCCGAACTCTCCGAATTCATCACTACTGATTCTCGTACTTTGGGTATGAATACTGGTAAAATTACTGTTACTGCTCCAATCACCAGGTGCGTTTATGGGATCAACTAAAGTAATTTTATTATTAGCATCTAATAATTCTTCATACGCAGGTTCATCGGAAGAATACAAGTTTAGATCTCCAGCAAAAATGACATACGCGTTTTGATCTAAATTACTATAGTTGTCTATAAATTCTTCTACCATATCCAGGCGTTTTACTTCATTTTCAACACCTCTACTAGCTTTTAAATGACAAACGAATACTTCAATAGTAATTGGATTGTTTACCTGATCATCAGAAATAAGTTCTAATGTATACCAGTTGATGTCTCTTATAGTAGTAGTGATTCTTTGACTTTGTAGTAATTCAAACTTTTGATTGTTGTAATATAATAATTGATGTAATTCTACATCAGAATTAGAAAAATTACTTAAAAATGGAGCACTGGAATAATTGTTAGTATCATCATTTAAGGAATTGTCTAATATTTCTTTTCCACCTTCTTCAGTTTCTAGTTCGCAAATCATGAATATATCAGGTTCATAACTATCGATAATAGTTTCCAGAATTTCTTCGCGATTTGTTGGTGGGGCGGCAGGGTAATTAAGGACATTATAAAACATAGTTTTAATCGTCTCTTGTCCTAGCGATAATTGGATGAAAAAAAATGTAAAAAGGGGTATGATTATTTTTTTCATTTTGAGTTTGTTGAGTTTGTGTGAAAAGTTTTTTTAGAAGTTCGGACTTAAATTATATTGCGCATAGAACTTATCTAAAATATCTAATACTTCATCTGGAGTATCTACAACATGAATTAAGTCTAGATCTCCAGGACTAATATTTCCGAATTTATCCAATAGCGTAGCTTTTATCCAATCCATTAATCCTCCCCAAAACTCAGAACCTACTAATATGATCGGGAAAACTGCTATTTTTTTAGTCTGAATTAGCGTGATCGCTTCGAAAAGTTCATCTAATGTTCCGAATCCACCTGGCATTACTACAAAACCTTGTGAATATTTTACAAACATTACTTTACGAACAAAGAAGTAATCAAAGTCTAAACTTTTATCACTATCGATATATGGATTGTCATGTTGCTCGAATGGCAAATCAATATTTAGTCCTACAGAGGTTCCACCTCCTAAATGAGCACCTTTATTACCTGCTTCCATGATTCCAGGTCCACCACCTGTAATAACTCCATAACCATGTTCAACTATTTTCTGAGCTACATCTACAGCCAATTGGTAATATTTATTATCAGTCTTAGTTCTTGCGGATCCAAAAATGGATACACAAGGACCAATTTTACTCATTTTTTCAAAACCATTTACAAATTCTCCCATGATCTTAAAAATCGCCCATGAGTCATTTGTTTTTATTTCATTCCATCCTTTATGACGTTGTTCTTTTCTCATATTTTGTAATTTATAGGAAATGCTTTTCGCAAATATCCTTATGATTGGTTGTTGTTTTATTTGTTATTATGCCTGCTCCAGTTCTTTCTTTAGAAACTTAGCAGTATAGCTTTTTTTATTCTTTATCACTTCTTCCGGTGTTCCTTTTGCAATTACCTGACCACCATTTTTGCCTCCTTCATAGCCAATATCGATAATGTAATCAGCCATTTTAACCACATCTAGATTGTGTTCAATGATAAGAACAGTATTACCTTTGTCGACTAATTCGTTTAATACTTCCATTAAAACTCTAATATCTTCAAAATGAAGACCTGTTGTAGGTTCATCTAGAATATAAAATGTATTTCCGGTATCTCTTTTAGATAATTCTGTAGCAAGTTTGATTCGCTGTGCTTCACCACCAGATAATGTCGTAGATTGTTGCCCAAGCGTTATGTATCCCAACCCCACACTTCTAATGGTTTTGAGTTTTCTGAAAATTTTCGGAATATGTTCAAAAAAATCACAAGCTTCATTAATCGTCATTTCCAATACATCAGAAATCGATTTACCTTTATATCGTATTTCTAATGTTTCTCTATTGAATCTTTTTCCCTGACACGTTTCGCATTCTACATAAACATCAGGCAAGAAATTCATTTCAATAACTCGCAAGCCACCACCTTTGCAGGTTTCACATCTTCCTCCAGCAACATTAAAACTAAATCGCCCTGGTTTGTAACCACGAATCATAGCTTCTGGCGTCTTAGCAAATAAACTTCGAATTTCCGAAAACACACCAGTATATGTAGCAGGGTTGGAGCGTGGAGTTCTTCCGATTGGTGATTGATTAATATCAATTACCTTGTCTGCATGTTCTAAGCCTGTAATTTTCTTGTATGGCATTGGTTTTTTAACCCCATTAAAATAGTAAGCATTTAAAATAGGGTATAGGGTTTCATTGATAAGTGTAGATTTACCACTACCTGATACACCAGTAACAGCAATCATTTTTCCTAATGGAATATCAATAGAAACATTTTTAAGATTATTTCCTGTTGCGCCCTTTAACGAAATCTTTTTACCATTTCCTTTTCTTCGTTTAGCAGGAACTTTGATTTGCTTTTTACCACTTAGATAGTCTGCGGTTAATGTCGTGTGGTTTTTAAGGCTATTAGGATTACCTTCACTAATTATTTCACCACCATGTTTTCCTGCTCGTGGTCCAATATCGATAACATGATCGGCACGCTCTATCATATCTTTGTCGTGTTCAACTACAATAACAGAGTTACCAATATCTCTTAGTTGAACAAGTGAATTGATTAGCTTTTCATTATCTCGTTGATGTAATCCGATACTCGGTTCATCCAAAATGTATAGAACCCCAACCAATTGAGATCCTATCTGTGTGGCTAAGCGAATACGTTGTGCCTCTCCACCAGAAAGTGATTTACTACTTCTGTTAAGCGACAAGTATGTTAATCCTACATCTAGTAAAAATTGTAAACGTGCATTGATCTCTTTTAAAATCTCACCGGAAATTTGTAGTTGCTTTTCGCTTAATTTTTTAGGAAGTTTTTGAAACCATTCTGCAAGTTCGCTAATATCCATGGTAGCAAGATCCGCAATACTTTTTCCTTCAACTTTGAAGTATAAAGATTCTTTTCTTAATCTAGACCCATTACATTCTGGACATTCGATATTATCCATAAAATCTTTAGCCCATCTTCTTAAAGAAGTAGAATCGTTATTGTTGTAAGTGTTTTCTATGAACGTAGCAATACCTTCAAAATCAATTTTGTATTCTCTAGTGACACCCAGTGTTTTGCTATCTACGCTAAACTTTTCCTTTCCACCATACAAAATGATCTGCATCGCTTCTTCTGGAATATCTTTTATAGGGTCACTCAACTTAAACCCAAAACGTTGAGCAATTAGTTCTAACTGCTTAAATATCCAATTATTTTTTTGTGGTCCTTGAGGTACTAAACCTCCATTTTTAATGGATTTAGTATCATCAGGAATTATTTTTTTGATATTTACTTCATACAGATTTCCAATACCGTTACATTTCGGACAAGCACCTTTAGGCGAATTAAAAGAGAAATTATTGGGTTCTGGATTCGGATATGAAATTCCACTAGAAGGACACATTAAACTTCTACTAAAGAAACGAGCTTCATCAGAACCTTGCTCAATCACCATTAAGACATCATCTCCGTGATACATCGCAGTATTAATAGTTTCCATCAAGCGTTTAGAATTGTCCACGTCGTTGGTAACGGCTAAACGATCAATTACGATTTCGATGTCATGGGTTTTGTATCGATCTAGCTTCATACCTTTGGTGATATCTTTGATTTCTCCATCGGTACGAACTTTTACAAAACCTTGTTTAGCTATTTGTTCAAAGAGTTCGCGATAATGTCCTTTTCTAGACCTAATAACAGGGGCGAGAATATTAATTTTTTTTCCTTCAAAGTCTTTAAGGATAAGATCTTTGATCTGCTCATCACTATAACTGACCATCTTCTCACCAGTATTGTAACTATAAGCATCACTTCCTCGAGCAAATAGAAGTCTCAAAAAATCATAAATCTCGGTGATAGTACCCACAGTACTTCTTGGGCTCTTACTAGTGGTTTTTTGTTCAATGGCAATTACAGGAGAAAGTCCATCGATTTTATCTACATCAGGCCTTTCCAGGCTACCAAGAAACTGACGGGCATAAGCGGAAAACGTTTCTATATATCGTCGTTGCCCTTCGGCATAAATAGTATCAAACGCTAAAGACGACTTACCAGATCCAGAAAGCCCAGTAATTACTACCAACTTTTCTCTAGGTATGGTGACATCGATATTTTTTAAATTATGAACTCTAGCTCCTAAAACTTCAATATTTTCCTCTGATACTGCCATAAAAATTTAACCAAGATTGCAAATGTAGTTATTTGTGTTGTGTTAGTAAAATTGGGTAAGCTTTTACAATTGTTAAATAGCTGTTATAATTTCTAAATAAAGACAGAACTAAATTTTGATACTTTTTATATTTTAGCTTAAAACATAAATTATATGATATTAGGAATAGGCTCCAGAATTAAACATCCTACTTATGGATTGGGTGTTGTTACTAATGTAACCTCAAAAATGTATTGGGTAACTTTTATTGAAAATGGATTAGAAACTATTGATGTGGATGAAGATTTTGAAGTCATCGATGGTGTAGAAGATGAAGTAGATACGATTAGTTTTTATGAAGTAGAAAGAACATTCCGAGAATTATTAAAAAGATATAGCGATATTTCTGAGATAGTACCAATAGCTGATAAATGGAAAGGTGGGAAAATAATATTAGAACCAGCAGATACAAATCTTGCTTCTAAAGAAATTCCAATCGATACATTCTTTCATAAAATTGTGATGGTACGAGATCGCATTCGTGTAATGGAACAAAAGATTAACAGTTCTAAAGCGATTGATGATCAGGATAAAATTGATTTACAACAGTATATCACAAGAATGTATGGTAGTCTAACTACATTTAACGTGCTTTTTAAAAATAAATCTCAACAATTTGTTGGTAGCAGTAAAAAGTAAATGACAGTATATCCACTAATTAAAAAGGTAGGTTTATTTGCAGGACCACTATTGTTTTTGGTTTTGGTAAACCTACCTTTTGTTATGGTTTCTGAAATTGCAGACAAGGTAATTTCAGTGGCGGTATGGATGATTATTTGGTGGATTACGGAAGCTGTTTCTATATCTGTAACGGCTTTGATTCCTTTAGTTCTATTTCCATTGGTTGGAATTTTAGATATTAAAACAGTATCTCAAAGTTATGGAAGTCATATCGTTTTTTTATTTTTTGGAGGTTTTGTGATGGCCTTGGCTTTAGAAAAAGTGAATCTTCATAAACGAATTGCGTTATCAATTATAAAGATTACTGGTACCAGTCCAAATCGTGTTATTCTCGGATTTATGATCGCTACAGCTTTTTTGAGTATGTGGATAAGTAATACTGCGTGCACAGTAGTGATGTTACCCATTGCACTTTCTGTAATTCAGCTTTTGATCAATGATGAAGATGGGTTTACTAAAAACGATCGAAACTTTGCATTAAGTATTATGCTAGGAATTGCCTTCTCTGCTAATGTTGGAGGAGTAGCAACCATTATTGGAACGCCACCAAATTCCGTTTTAGTAGGATTTTTAGAGACAGAATATCAGATTGAAATTTCGTTTCTGAACTGGATGTTATTGGCATTTCCTTTTTCAGTGATGATGATTGGAGTTATTTATTTTGTGATTGTAAAATGGATTTATCCCAATCGAATTTCTGGTTTTACAGCTTCAAGAAATGTAATTGACGAAGAATTAAAGAAACTTGGAAAAATCACAAAAATTGAGCGAAGGGTACTTACTATTTTTAGTGTTGTTATTTTTTTGTGGATTACTAGAACTACAATCAATAATTTCTTTCCTGGTTTGAATTTGTCGGATACCGGAATTAGTATGATGGGAGCATTTGCATTATTCGTAATTCCTTTTAAACTAAATAAAGGAGAATTTACACTTGATTGGAAAGATACGCAAAAGCTTCCTTGGGGCATTCTTATTTTATTTGGTGGTGGTTTAGCACTTGCTAGTGGTTTGTCACATGCTGGTCTTATAGAATTAGTAGCCGATAATATTGCTGCTAATAAAGGATTAAGTCTTTTGATAGTTGCTTTGCTGCTAATTGTATTTATGCTTTTTATGACGGAGTTGATGAGTAACGTAGCGTTGGTATCAATTTTTGTTCCTGTAGTGGCAGGAATCGCTTTAGGATTAAAAATTTCAATGCTTCATTTGTTGATTCCAGTAACGATGGCATCCAGTTGCGCATTTATGTTACCAATGGCTACACCTCCCAACGCGATTGTGTTTGCCAGTGGTTATGTAAAAGTATCCGAAATGGTAAAAGTAGGAGTGATCCTAAATATTATTTCAGTGTTATTATTACTATTACTATTTAAGTTTTACGTTTCTCTTATATTTTAAAGGTTTAACAACACTAGAGTATAAAAGCCCAACCTGTTTCGGTTGGACTTTTTTACAGATTTATTTTAGTTTTGAAGATCAAGATCATTTACAGCATCTGCGATCTCTCTACCTAAGCGTAAACCTTCGATAGCATCTTGTTCTATATGTACACCTAAAGGAACGCGAGAGTATGCATTTTCTCTTGCCATTTCAGTAAAGGAAGTAAAACTTCTTGGTGTACCATTAAACTCTATTACGTAATCAAATCCTTCATAGGTTCTATCTGTAAAACTGATATTATCCGTACCAAAGAATCCGATAAATACTCCAGCTCCAGCACCTGCAAACGTAGCATGACCAGAAGGATAACTTGGAAAAGCTGGGTTAGCTTCTTCTATAAATCTTGATAAATTGGTTGTAAAATCTTCATTTATATATTCTAAAATATAATTACTAGGGCGCTCGATATTATAAGTGTATTTGTCATCCCAAGCAGAAACAGCTGCATCATTCAGCGCAAAACCAAGTTTTAGTAACAGTTCCAATGTTCTTTCATATCCCAAGTCATGTTGTTCAATTAATTGATTGGCAATAGAAAATTGTCTTCCTGGAGGACTAATCATCAGACCTTCTACATCATCTGCCCAAAACTCAGCAATCCATAAATCTTCATCGTTTCCATTGGCAGCTGCCGTTGCTACTTCATAAACCTCATGCATTTGTTCATAATATTCGCTAGATTCATTTCTACTGTATTGTAAGACTGTAGAAAAATCTTCGCTGCTAGTTTCCTCTGGGGATATAGCAAAAGTTCTGACTTCTCTCCAATACGGAAACCAAGCATCTTCGTTTTCATTAGCAGCCCATAAACCAACACCTACAGGAGCTATATAATCACTAGGAGTTGGGTTTGCAGCTTGTTCTTCTCCTTCTTGATCGGTTTGACTATAACTTATAACTCGCTGTGCCACATGTCTACCCCAATTTTCTGAATTTTCTATCTCTGAAGCAGAAAGTCCTTCAGTAAGTTCAGCTTCTTTTTCTTCCTGAAAAGAAGATATTCTCTGTCTAACTCCAGATTCCAGGCTAAACATAAAATGATCAATAACCAATGCATATGCAGTATTTAAAGCTAAATCAATATCTACGTCATCTTCTAATGCATTTAGATTTATATTCAGGTTATTAAATCTATCTTCATTAGACGTATAATCATCCATAAAAGGAACTGCAGTTTCATAACCTGTTAAATGAATGTATGCCAAGGCTCTAGTAATGGTGTTTGGTCTCATGCTTTGCGTATATTGATCTATAGTTACCCATAGATTACTCCATTCAACTATTAGATTAGCAGTTTCATTAGTTAAATCGATATCCGTATCAGGATCATCAAAAATAGCATCATCATCTGTGGCACAAGATTGAAATAATAATATGTTAATTGCTATAATGATAATCCACTTTAAATTTATTTTCTTCATAATTTTTTGAGGTTAAGAAAAACTTGATAAAATCTTTATCAGATACTTGTCGATACTATTAAATTACTTTCTTTTTTCGGCCGTAAATAAAGTAAAAAGCACTAAAAAATAGTATCATTTATGTTTTTTCAAGTTTTAGTTAATAATTCTAATTTGGCTTATTTTTCATAAACCTTTTTGCTTGTTTATTATGAATACGAGTGATACTTGTTTTTACCCAACCACATAATTTAAAAAAATGATAATAATTTTTATTTTAGGTGATTAACAAATTGATTTTCAAGTATATAATTTTGTTAAAAAAATAGGTTTATTTGTAAATTTGGAGAGAATCTACTTGCTTTTCTTAGACTATTATCATCTTGATTTTGAAAAGCGTTTACAATATTATCTTGTCCATATACATTTAGTATAGATAAACCAATTACCGTTTTAAAGCTTTTAGAAGTATTATAAAAAGTATAAGAAGTTGAAAAATCTAGTTGATGTAATCCTGGAAAACGATTAGAGAATTCTATATTACCAGAATTTGATTCATTCGGAAAGATAGCTGGTAAACCTGAAAAATACCCCCATGAAAGCGCGAATTTCCATTTTTCTAGATTTATTAAACCAGTTAAGCTTATGATGTGACGTTGATCAAAGAATGCATCGGATGTCTCTTGAAAGTTCGTTTCAGTTTTACTCAAAGAATAATTGATGAAAGCTTCTATTCTACGCCATTTTTTCTTAATAAAAAGATTTGTTCCAAAACTGATGATACTTCCCAATTGGTCATCAGATTTCTGAGAAATATCATTTGTTTTCTTATGATACAGTTCTAAATCTATCAACCATTTAGAAGAATCGAATATACCACCAATCATCGTTTGGGTACCTTTTAAAGGTCTTATCTCATCATTGGGTAAGAACCAAAGTTGATTTGTAGTATTGAAATCATCGAAATCATTGGTGAACTTTTTTTGAATAAATTGATTAGAACTACCAACCGAAGTTTTTAAATATATCTGATCATTAACCAAATAACTAGCCGAAAATCTAGGGTTTACATATAAATTACGAAGAGGTGAATAATAATTATTATGAAGCCCGAAATTAATGATTAATCGTTCGTTCCATTTTTTTTGAAAAGAGATGTAATTAGAATGAACAATTGCAGATTGCCGTCTTTCAGAATCAATATTGCTTTGTTGTCCAAACTCTTTACTGGTTAGACGATGCTCTGTTAGGGTATACCCAGATTCGAAAGATAAATGATCATTATAATCATATGTTATTTCTGTGATTACACGTGTGTCTGATACCGTATTATCAAACCTTTCTACATCAGATCTTGTGTTTTGCACGAAACCCTCGCTCATGCTATTAAGATCAAAATTTGATTTGCTAAATCTTAGTTCTGTTTTTAGTTTTTTAGATAATTGTGATTGCCATTTTGCAGTAAATCCCCAGTTATCTAGCTCGAGCTCTCTAAAATCAACTTCGTCATCTTCATTTTGGTTTCTTACCTGAGCTGATAGATCATTTTGAATATTTATAAAGCTTAATGTAATCGCATTTCGATCATTTATGTCATAGTTTAATTTGGCATTTAGATCATAAAAACCGATATCAAAATTAGAAGAACTATTTACTTCATCTGCTACTGATTCCAGTCTACTTCCTTGGAAACTTAAGATAGAAATAGCTTCTAGTTTTGGTGTGTTAAAATTTGGATAGCTGCTTCTTCCTGATACGATAAGCCCTAATTTCTCATCAATAAGCTTAGTCTTTAGAGTAGCTCCTGCTAATATTGAGTTGATAGAAATTTCATAACGGTTCTCTTTTGGTATTTTGTCGTAGGTAGTCATATTAATTAGACCACCAACACGACCTCCCCATTTTACTGGTAAGGAATTTCTTTGAATTTCTACATCAGTTACGACAGAAGTATTATAAGGAGAAATAGCACCTAAAAAATGGCCTGAATGATAAATAGGAATATCATCTATCTGTACCAAGTTTTGATCAAAAGTATTACCTCTAAAATTAAGGTTTCCTGGTTTTCCACTAGGAGAGTGAATTCCTGGAATATTATTGATTACATTAAAAATATCTCCATCGGTTTCACCAGCTAATAAACCAAGGGATTGGGTATTAATTTGTATGCTATGATCACTTATTCTAGAATCTATTCCCTTGGTTACGTAGCTGTTTAAAACAATCTCATCTAATTGAAATTGCTTTTTAGACAGTTTTAAAACGGGAGTGTTTAACAGATCTTCTGCTTTTAATTTTACACTATTAAAAGAATATAAATGAATACTTATAGAATCTAAAAGGAATACATTTCGCAATGTAAATGTTTCATCGGTGCTAAATATATAATCTGTTGGATGATCATTGATTTGATATTCTAATGTAGAAATAGTTGAATTAGATGTATCATCAATAACTCGAAAGTTAATACTCTTTCGAATAGGTAATATTATATAGTCATTGCTGTTATTTTTTTTAAATGTAACTCGAGCTTGTTGCTCTATGATTTTAATACAATCCTGTATAGTGTCGCAGCTAATGTTTCTTCTTAAGAATATATTTTTAAAGGTAGTATGATTGTAGGAGAAATCGATATCAAATTTTTTCTCCAATTCTTCGAGTTTATCTGAAAACTTAATAAAACTAGTATTCTGAGCAATACCAGTAGAACTAAATAGAAGGAGTAAGAGTAAAAGTAAAATATGGTAATATGAAACATACTTATTATCCATAATTTATTCTACAATAATCCTATTATTATCTATACGATATTTTATTTCCATAGATGAGAATAGTGTATTTAAAGCTGTATTTAAGTCTTTATGAGTTAGTGTCCCTGTAAATTCTAGATTTTCATATTTTTTTGGCAATTCTATTTTGATATCATAGTACTTTTCTAGCTCTTTCGTTATTGCTGATAAGGTATCTTTATTAAATTTACTAACATTATTAATCCAGTCTGGTGTGGTAGAATTATGAGAATTACTAACTAATATATTTTTTTCTGCTATTACAGACTGTCCTTTTGTTAGTATTTTTTGATCTTTATCACCATATTCTACATTCACCTTTCCTTCATAACAGCTAACTTCAAATGTATCTGGAGCTACTTTTACATTAAATTGTGTTCCTAAAACATCAATTTTTCCTAAATCGGTGACTACGGTAAAAGGTTTTCCTTTAGTAACATCGAAAAATGCTTGACCATCCAGGAAAATAGTTCTCTTGTTTTCCCAATCATTCTCCTTAAATGATACTTTAGATAATGCGTCAACTTTTACTATCGTACCACAAGGAAGTTCAACTGTTTTATTTTCAGCGACTAAAGTAGTGATTGTAGTCGTTTGATTCATAAAGTAATTCCATGATAAATAGCTAATAGTCATCAAGATAGCAATACTTGCAGCTATCTTCATCCAACCATAATTGTTTTTATGTATTGATTTTACTTGTGTGTTAGAAACGGTTTTTTTGCGATTATTAAGATCTTTTAATCCGGCTTCTACATCTAGTTTAGGTACTTGCCAGGTATCAATTTCATCAATGACTACCTTTAATTCATCTAACTCGCCAGACGATTCCAATTGTTTTTTTTCGTCCTCATTCAATCGGTTGTCTAACCAGCGTGATATCAAATTGTTTCGAGTAAATTTATTATTCACTGTATAAGTATTTTATGTTAGAATTACTTTGTATACGTTTACAATACGATTTTACCCAACCTAATTAGATGTTATGTTTTTGTAATTCTGTTATCTCTTTAATCGTGATGAGTGCTTTTGCAATACGTTTTTCTACGGCAGTTTGACTTATATTTAACCGTTCTGCTATTTGTTTAAACGTAAGTTTTTCAATTCTATTTAGTAAAAAAGCTTCTCTTTGTTTTTCTGGCAATGCAGAAATGGTCTCTTCTATTTTTTGTTTGAATTCTTTGGTTCTTAAATGAAAATAAGGATCTTCATTATCATGATTTTGTTTAGTCACACTTTTTTCAAACTTAAGAGCCACTTTTTTAGACCTTAGTTGATCTATGTACAAATTTTTAGAAACGGTGTATAAGAAGTTAACTGCTTTTTCAAATATTACTGTTTTACATTTAGACCATAAGATAATAAATGCTTCTTGTACTATGTCCTGAGCTTGATTTAAGTCTCCAAACTTGAAATAGAGATGGTTTCGAAGACTTTCGGCGTGATTTTTATATAAATCATTATATACTTTTTCCTCGCAAACAGAGAAAAGTTTATTCATTTTCTTGATAGAATTAGTAGTAAAGATATAAAATAATTGCTCAAATTTCTTTTGCGATAAAGAGTTGTTTTAAGAGTAATTTAATAGAAGAATGGTTATGCATTTTTATTTATTCATTCCATGCTCTTAAATTACTTATGGGAATTCCAATGCCTAAAGTCTTATGATACTGAGCTAAATAGGCGCCACTTTCTGTAGTAGTCCAATTCTCCCAGGTAGCTTCAATTCCTCCAATAGGTATAATAGTAACCCACATTTGATAAGAAGTAGGAAGATAATTTTTGTCAACTTTCCATAGGTATGAGTCTCCAGGTGTTGTACCACCAGAACTATACGTCACTAACAAACCTTTTTCACCATCTTCTAGGGTTACAATTTTTCTGGTTACTCCTTCATCAAACA
Organism: uncultured Aquimarina sp.; assembly: GCF_947492965.1. GTDB lineage: Bacteria > Bacteroidota > Bacteroidia > Flavobacteriales > Flavobacteriaceae > Aquimarina. Next base: position 178,867 of record NZ_CANLOZ010000002.1, read on the forward strand.
ATTTATGAGGAGCGACTACCCAAAAGGAATCATTATTAAAATAAGCAAGTGCTTTACTAATCATTTTTTGACTTTCTTCGCCTTCCAGGATATTTCCATTTTTAGTAATACTACTATTTTTAGAATTCTGAAGATCTAGATTGGCCTCATAAGTATCCCAGTTTACTTTTACTTTCCCAGATTTTTTGTTCCAGATATAATGGTTCTGATTTCTAAAAGACCATTGGATATAATCTGTATTTACAAATTGGTTATGATGTACCGCTACTTGTATTTGTAAAGCAAAATTATCAGCTTCTGTTCCAGACCTACCTTCTGGCATTTTCTTATGTAAAGAAAAGTAGAGTACAGCAATTAGAAATATAACAATGACTGTTATGCTGATAAAGAATATTTTAAGGAGTTTAAAGAGTCGTTTCTTCAAGTGATTAAGCTTTTGTTAGACCTTAAAGATATTAAAACCAACCGAAATTAAAGCGAATCATAATAGTCAAAAGCATCAATAATCAGATCGTCAGATACAATACAATTGTATTTAGCATCTCCGATGGTATTAAGTAATACAAAATAGATGTTTCCTTTTTCGTTCTTTTTATCATGTACTAATAATTCCATAATAGCTTGGCGATCATTTGGATCTATGGATACTTTTGGAAAGGTAGCTAAAATCACTTGACTTATTTGCGTAAGTTCTTGCTCTGATACCGATAGTAAAGCTGCAGAAATAAATCCTTCTAAAATCATTCCAATAGCTATTGCTTCTCCATGTAATAAAGTTGGCTTTTCTGGATGTGTGAGGTAAAAGGATTCAATTGCATGTCCAAGTGTATGCCCAAAGTTGAGATACTTTCGGATATTTTGTTCTGTAGGATCTTTAAAAACGATGTTATTCTTAATGACTACGGAGTCATAAATTAATTGATCTAGATCTTCTAAGGTTAGTTTAGATAGGTCGGTCATTTTCTCCCAATAAGCTCTGTCTTGTATGAGTCCATGTTTCAACATTTCTGCAAAACCACTACACATCTGATTGGTAGGTAATGTTTCTAGATAAGTAGTATCAACTAATACCATTTCCGATTCGCTAATAACACCTACCATGTTTTTAAGATTACCTAAATCTACACCCGTTTTTCCACCAACAGAAGCATCTACCATTGCTAGTAGAGAAGTGGGAACATTGATATAATTAATTCCTCTTTTATAGGTGCAAGCAATAAAACCACCTAAATCTGTTACCACACCACCACCAAGGTTAATCAATAAACTTTTTCTGTCGGCTCCATATTCTGCTAATACATTCCAAATGCTACTGCAGGTTTCTATATTCTTATGAATTTCCCCTGGCTCTATTTCCAATACCTCAATTTCGTAAGAACCTTTAATTTTACTCATAAAATGAGCATAACAGTTTTGATAGGTATTGCTGTCTACTAAAATAAATATTTTGGAATGATTTGCCTTTTCTAAATAGGAGTTAAGCGCAGTGTAGCATTCTTCGTTAAAATATACAATAGAATCTTTAGAAACTATGGGCTTCATAAAAGGTGTTTTTTGAGGCTGTGAAATTAAGCAGAAATTGTAATAAAATAAACTTCCAAGTTCTATATTTGCAGATATCTTAAAACAATAGGGTAAGAAATGATAATACGATCATGATTTGGTAGAATTTACCTCGATTGTTATGAATTATTAAAATTGATAGTTAATGGAAAAACGTACTTTGTTTGATAATACTGAGACTGCTTTTGTCTTAAAAAGTGATTCTGAACTAGAGAGAGCTTATTTTCTCTTTAAAATGATCGCTAATGAACCATTAGTTAGAATAGGAACAGCGGTTACAAATTTCGCATTAAAAGCACATTTACCCGTACAAGGATTAATTCGTGCAACGGTTTTTGATCATTTTTGTGGTGGAGTAGACGAAGAAGATTGTATGCCAGTGATCGAAAAAATGTATGCTAAAGGTAAAGTGTCATCAGTATTAGATTATTCTGTAGAGGGAAAAGAAGAAGAGGAACAGTTTGATCATGTGTTAAATAAGACTTTGGAAATTCTTGACTTTGTAGATCAAAAAGATGCAATTCCTTTTGGGGTTTTTAAACCTACAGGATTTGGACGATTTTTAATCTGGCAAAAAAAGACAGAAGGAACGCCATTAACAGCAGAAGAACAGAAAGAATGGGATAGGATAGAAGAGCGTTTTGATATCGTTTGTAAAAAGGCATATGATTGCGATGTTCCATTATTGATCGATGGAGAAGAAAGCTGGATGCAGGACGCAGCTGATGAATTAGTAGCTAAAATGATGCGTAAGTACAACAAAGAAAAAGCAATCGTTTATAATACATTACAGCTATATAGGCATGATCGATTAGATTATCTAAAAAAGTTACACGAAGAAGCAAGAGTGTATGGATATAAAATCGGAATGAAAATCGTTCGAGGTGCTTATATGGAAAAGGAAAACGATCGTGCAGCAGAAAAAGGATATCCTACACCAATTTGCGAAAGTAAAGAAGCTACAGACATTAACTTTAATAATACGTTAACCTATATTCTAAATAATCTAGGAGATATTTCTGTATTTATAGGAACGCATAACGAAGAAAGTAGTTATAAAGCAATTGAGCTTATGGAGCAACAAGGTATAGCTAAGAATGATCCAAGAGTTTGGTTAGGTCAGTTATTCGGAATGAGCGACCATATTAGTTTTAATTTGGCTGCAGAAGGGTATAACGTTGCTAAATATTTACCTTTTGGTCCAGTAAAAGATGTAATGCCATATCTAATTCGTAGAGCAGAAGAAAATACATCAGTAGCTGGGCAGACTACAAGAGAATTGGATTTATTATCTAAAGAAAGGAAAAGAAGAAAATTATAATGTTTTACATATAACCAACAATGAATTTAAATCAAGTAACAGTTCCATCAATAAACGTAGAACAATCGATAAGGTTCTATGAGTTACTTGGATTACATTTAATAGTAAAAGCATTACCACATTATGCTCGTTTTGAATGTAAAAACGGAGATGGTACCTTTTCAATACATCAGGTAGAAGAATTGCCTAAAGGAGAAGGTGTCTACGTGTATTTTGAAACCGAAAAATTAGAAGAAGAAGTAGCTCGTTTGCAAAAAGAAGGAATAACATTTGATCTATTGCCTACAGAACAAAGCTGGTTATGGAAAGAAGCACGACTTAAAGATCCCGACGGTAACCAAATCATTTTGTATTTTGCAGGAGACAATCGTAAAAATCCACCTTGGAGAATTAATTAAAAAGGATATCCAATAGCAAAATTTAATATAGAGTTAGAGACATTAAAATCAATTTTATTTTCGACATCAGCAGGGTCTAATATTGGAGCTGCTAAATCAAATCGGATTACAAAATTCTGAATATCAATTCTTAGGCCTATACCAGTACCTATTCCTAGTTCACTAAGGAAATTAGAAGAAAATTCTCCTCCTGGTAATGAATCATTTTCATTTGTTAACCAAACATTACCAGCATCAACAAAAACCGCTCCTTTTAAATAAGGGATTATTGGAAATCTATATTCTAGATTTGCTTCTAAGCGAATGTCCCCTGATCTATCAAAGAAAGAACCCGTATCATCATCATCAGGCGTATATGTTCCAGGTCCGATAGATCGAATTCTAAACGCTCTAACGCTAAACGCACCTCCAGAAAAATATTGCTTAGAAAAAGGAAGAGTTTCAGAATTACCATAAGCTAAACCCCAACCTCCAAATAATCGAGTTACCAACTTTTGATTGTTTCCAATGCTAAAATGATATCTAAAATCAATATCAGCTTTAACGTATTGAGCGTATTCTAATCCTAAAAATGTATTGATATTTTCTTCATCACTGCTATCAAAAAGGCTCACGGTATTACCCGCAATATCAAAATTGAAGTTGAAGAAAAAAGGATTGCTAATCGATGAATCATTTAACTCATTATAGGTAAAAGAATAGGTGAGTCCAGCAATGAATTGTTGATTAAAGCTCGTCTTTAAAAACTGATTTTCTTCAAGTATTTGTTCAAACTCTTCGGTAGTATTAGATAAGTTTACATAATTGAGACTAATTGGATTTAGTTCATGATTAACAAAACGATTGGCATTCCAGCTATAACCAAATGTGGTATTAAAGGAGTTTAAACTGTATAGCTTACTTCTGTTAAGATATTCGAAACCAGCACTAAGTATCGTTTTTGGAACCGCATATTGAAAACGATCTACAATTTTAATGGGGAATAATAATCTGGGAAATACCAAATCAGATTTCAAACCTATTTGTGTACTGCTTAGACCACTATTTTCTCCTCCAGATAATTGAGTTTCATATCCAAGGGAAGCGGTTATATTCAAAGTTTCTCCTCCTCTGAAGAGATTTCTGTTAGCATATGTGACGAGTAAGCTTGGACCAGTAAAATTGTTAGATTTCGATAAAGCTTGTAGCTCTGCTCTTATTGCTCTTTTATTAAGTGGTGACAAATAAATATTTGCTCTAAGATTTCCTTCTTCTTTTCCTTGTTTTCCTGTGGTAAGCACATCATATTCAATATTTACAAACTTATATGTTCCTATAGAAGATAGCCTGTTACTTGTTCTTTTGGAAACTGAAGGATTATAAAATTGATTTTTTTCGAAGAGTATATAGGGTTTTAAATACTTTGGTTTGAAAAAATCTCTATTTTCTATAAAATTGATATTTGAAAATTGAATAGTATCTTTTGAATTACTATCTGTATGGATTGTATAGTTTGGATATACATTAATATTACTAATGCGGTAAGGGATTAAAGATTTTTCGGGAACATTTTTCTTTAATCTCAGGAACAAATCGTAATGTTTGGTTTTATATTGATTGGTATCCGCTTCAAAAATCAAAAAATCTGAATTAAAGTTATAATATCCTCTAGCTTTAAGAGTCTTATCAATTCGTTCTCTTTCTAACTCAAAAAGCGCTAGGTCAAAACGATCCCCCTTTTTTATTGGGCTTTTGGAAAAAATGTCTTTTATCTCTTTTGAGATTGGAAAGGGAATAGAATCTAATCTGTAATTTTTTAAAATATAAGGTTGATTTACTACTACATTGTATGTAACGGATGCGTAGGAACTATCTGTTGTAATTTCAGAGTTTATTCGATTTCTAAAAAAACCTCTATTCTCTAGGCGATTATTGATTAATTCTTCGATGCGTGATCTATCTATATCAGAAAGGTATACAGGTTCTTCACCAAAATTCTTGTACAAAAATTTATTAATGAATCCAGGATTATCTTTTTGGTTTTTATAATGCGCATATAAACCAAGTTTAATTCCTAGCATTTTTGAGTTGGGTTCAGGTCTTATAACAGATTCTATTTCCTTTTCAATTATGTTAAGATTTTTGATCTTGGAATCTGATTGTAAAGACAAGGAAGCGCCCGTATATAGTTTTTCATTATTAGGTATAAAACGTTTCACACCGCAAGAAGACAGAAGAACTATAATACTGATGAATAATAAATATCTCTTTTTCAAGTCTAATTTTCTTTTGATTTTTGTTTTTTTAGTTCTTCTTTAATGGATTTGGAAAATAACTCTTTAAATTCATTAAACTCTCGATTAAAAATAAACGCAATACCCGTTACAATCAATTGTCCATCAATAACACTTTCAAATTCATTTTTTCTAAATCCTTTAAGCCGATATCTTCCATTTTTCGTTAATAGATATTCCAGGCTAACATTGCCTATTACTGGTGTTGTTTCTGCTGAGTTTTGACTACTTCCTTCAATATCAACATCACTTCCTACTTGTACGATTAATCGATCGTTGAATAGTCTTTTTTGCGCATTAATTTCTAGTTGTGTTCTGTTTTGTGCAGCATTACCTTGATAATCAGTATAGCTGTTTAGACCAAAATCTAATTCGACTCCAGTATCTCCAATTAGTTTATCCGAGAAGCTATTGAGCTGGCCAGATAGTACTTTGTTTACATTATCTCTAGCTATGGAAACGGCACCACCATTACTTCCATCACTACCAGCATCTGGAAAAAATCTATTTAACACTAAAAGAGAAAAGACTTGTTTATTAAGTTCTTCTTCTTGACTGTTAAGTTGTTGTACCTGTCCATATACTTCTCCTCCTAAACTACCTTGTTCGTCCTCAGGCATGTCTAGTTGGAAAGAAATTTCTGGTTCCAAAAGCTGACCATCTACGTTTAGATATACTAGAAATGGTAGTTTTTGACGAAACTGATTTGTAATGCCAGAAGATTCTCCAGATGTTTTTGCCGCCATCAGAGAAGCTGCAGAAGTTTCTACATTATAAATAGCGGTAACATCAAGTTTAGCATCTAATGGGTCTCCTAACCAGGTTATAGAACCTCCTGGAGCAATTTGAAATCTTCTTTTTACTATATTATAAAGACTTACTTCATAGTGTCCATCAGTAATATCATACCTTCCGGTTAGCGTAGTTCTACCGTTTGGTTCCATTCCAAATTTAAGTTCTCCTTCACCCGAGATCTGAAAATTATCTTTACTACGTTCGTCAATAACAATCTTAAAAACAGAACCTTTATCAATTTTTAATTTAGTGTTGATGTCATATCCCTTTAATAATGTATTAGCATATCGATCTTCTTCAACTCGAGTTATAATAGCATCAGGATTTTTCCGATTTACAAATACAACGATACCTTCACGTTCTTTAATTTCAAGCTCTGATTCAGGAACTATTAAAGTAAAATTGGAATCTTCATCGATGGCTAAATCACCTTTGATTTTAGGAATATCTAAATTTCCTTCTATATCTAAATCGGCTGTTATTTTTACATTTCCAAAGAAGAGATCATTGTTTTCTCTTGTAGCATTTAGTATCTGAAAGTTTTTCGTGTTTAGTGAAAGGTTAAAATCTGGATTATTCAAGTCTTTCGTACTTATTTTACCGTCTAAAGAAAAAGTATTTAAATTTTCATCTGCAATGGTGAAATTGTTTAAGGTTATATCTGTATTTGTAATACTTATATTTTCTTCTGGTAAAGTAAATCGTGTATTCAGAGAATTGACTATCATACTTGTGTTTTCAAAATGAAAAGTGCCTTTATAAATAGGGTTTAAAGTAGTTCCTTTAATTTTTGTACTACCACTAATGATACCTTTAGTCTCTGAGATTTGCTGGTCCATAAACTTTTCCAATACCTGAACTTGTAATTTTTCTAGGTTGAGATCAAAATTTATTTCCGACTCATTTTCTTTAGTCTGATAATCTCCATTGAGGTTTAATTTTACATTTTCTCCATTTAATAATAAGCTCAGATCATAATTTTGAAAGCTTTTAGATGTAGCGTCTAGTGTAAGGTCTCCTAAAGTAATTCCTTTTACTTTTAATTCTTGAACATTTAGGTCTGCAATAAGACCAATTTGTTCAAAAGGGTTTTCAAAAATAATTTTACCATCTATAATACCATTAGCGAGAATTTCATCATCGCTTAGGATGGAAGTAAATGTAGATGCATTGAAATTGTAAAAAGAAATACCTACATGCTTTTTGTCAATTTGAGAGTCATCTGAACTAATAATCAATTGTTGTTGATTTTGTTTTATTTCAAAATCTTTAAAATCTATATAATTTTCAGCTATGGTAATTTGGTTATTTGAGGAAATAGACCATGGATTTTTATCAAAAACAATAGATTTAGGGTCGATATGATAATAAAGTGTGTCTTTTTTTAGTCGTAGTTCAGACTTAACAGAAGCAATCCTTTCAGTTTCGTTATCGGTGCTAAAATCCAAAAGTAAAGTTTGATCTTTTAAAACTCCCTCAAAAGCAGTTTTATTGATTTGGATTGGGTCTGATACTATACTTTTCCAGCCTAAAGAGAATTTTACATCCTTCTTATCGGCATCTATATTCAGACTAAGGCTATCTATACTACTATTGTTGTAATTAATAGACGGTGCATCTAAATTAACAATTAATTTTTCCTTGTCTTCACTAAAGTAAAGATTGGCAGTGATAGAATCTAATTCTTTAATACCTGGTAATAAAATATTACTTAAGATAGGTTTTTCTCGTACAACCAAATCCATTGTGATCTCAGCCGATTTTTGAATAGTATCTTTTATTTTATTTTCAGAAATATATGTTTTTAGTCTATTTTGTATTGAATGTACTATTTGATCAGCTCGGGTATTAGCTAAGATATTTGCATCTAAAAATTCACTACCTATCAATACTTCGGATGTATTAGAATTACTTAAAGCATCAAATTTTATATCAGCTATTTGATAAGGTTCATTGTTCTTTACTACCAAAGCATCTGTGATTTTAGAGTGTAACCTAAAATCCTGAGAGTTTCCTGTGTAATCGAAAGATATTTTACATTGTGTTTTTATAATATCATTGGTGATAATACCTAAACCATTCAGATCGGCACCTGCAATATTCAAAAAACCATTTACCTTAGGTGAAATAGAATCTAAAACTAAATTTGTATTTAAAAGGAAATTTAAATTTCTATCTTTAAACTTAGCATTAACATTCCCTTTACCGTTAACTATTTCGCCACGTAATTTAAAATCAGAGAAGTTATATTCATTAATTGTTATTTCTTTAAAATCAGAATCTAAGGTTGCATTCAACGTATTTAGGGAGGATCCTGATCCTTTTATTTGTGCATTTAAAGTTATGGAGCCAAGTTGTTGGTTATTCAATAATTTTTGTAATTGAAATTTATCTACAGACACATTTCCATTGAATGAAATCTGATCCTTATTACTGTAATTGCCGCTTAGAAGAACAGATCCCATTGAAGAGTTCAACAAAGTATTTCCGTCTAAATCATTTACATGTCCTGATATATTACCTTCTATACCGATTTCTGAAGGAAGATTTATTCCATAATCAGATTCATTAATAAATGCTTTTAAGTTCTGTTTTGTGGAAATAAAATTATACGAAATAGAGTCAAACTGTATTTGATTTTCGGTTAGAAGATTTTTTAAGTTACCTTCTAACTGTATTCTTGTGTCCTTACCCCAATATAAATTAGGTATACTAGTTTGAAAATCTGAAATTTTCCCTTTTAACGTTAGAGATCCGAGTAATCTTTTTTGTGCTAATGAATCGATATAATTATTTTGAGCTAAACTGGATTGAAAGTAGTAAGCATCTTTAATTCCTAAATTAAGTGTATCTAAAGTTATATCAAATATTACTTTCTCTGGAGAGTTAACTAATGTAAAAAGAGAGTTATATTGTATGTCAAAATTGCCTTTTATATTACTTTCATTTGTCTGCATATAGACTTTTTCTAACCTTGTTGATGAGGTCTCATCTATAGTTATTACAGAAGAAAGATGCTTTAACTTAAAACCACTATGATCTGTAAATGCAGTTTTTTGTAGTTTTACGCCAGCTTTTCCTTCAGCAATATTCAGATTCTCTGCTTTTAATAAAATGGATTGTAAAGAAATATAGCTGGGATCAAATTGTTTTTCTTTTCTAAAGGTGGATTTGTTTTGAAACAAAAATGAATTATTTTCTAACGAAATAAAGTTTATATTCAATGTTAAATCAGGCCATTGAAAAGGCGACTCCTTTTGAGGTTGATTTTTTTTTGAATTACTTAGTGACTTCAATAAAATCTTAGAATCATCAAATTTAAATTCATTGATATTATATTCCTGATCTATAAGATTAATATAACTATTGTCAATATCCAGTTTTCCAATATTTGATGAAAAGGTAATACTGTCGGGAACGGATTGATAAAATATATTTACCTGATCAATAGAAAAATAATCTATTTTAAACTTTGGTAACTCTGTATTATTCGATTTTGTGTCAGTACTGGTTGTAGTTAATTTTGTTTGTTTGAATCGAATATCTGAATCACTAAAGTAAAATCTTCTAATTCCGAAATTCTTGGTTAATAGGTCAAAGGTTTCCATATCAAAAGAAAGTTCGCCTAGTTTTATAGTACTATCGATACCTGCAGTTTCGTCTAAAAACAACACCTCAAAATTGGTAAGAGATACGCCTCCAATGATTATTGGAACATCAGAAGATTTTTTTGTAGTATCTGTTTGGGTCGTAAATGGCTCTAATATAAAATCAAAGTTATAAGATTTAGTATCTTTTTTTCTGGTTATATTAGCTTTTACTCCATCCCAATCTAATGATTTTAAATGGTAGCTTGTTCCTCTAATAAGAGGTAGTAAAGCTATTGATGCTTCTAATTTTTTTGAATAAAGAAGCGTGTCTTGTTTTTGATCTTCTATATAAAACTCTTCTAATAAAATATTACCAGAAAAAGTAACGTAAGCTTTACTAAGTTTTATAGTTGTTTTGGTCTCATTTGATAGATAGGAGATCAGTTTATTTACAATAATTTCCTGTCCCCATGGACTTCTAATAAAAAGTATGATAAACACGAATAAAGTTACCAGAATTATTAAAATTTTAGCTATCCTTTTTATCCATTTATATTTTTGCTTTTTGACTTTATTCACAGAAGGAATTACTTGTTACGTGATTTTAAACAAATGTACATTGTTAAAAGTTAATCTAATTCGAATTTTATCTTAATAAGATCTTAACCATATGGATTGGTGTAAAAGTTTTATCATATCAGTCAATAATAAATTTCTTAGTTAAGATTTATGCTTAATTTTACTTCTATCAAATGATAGTTTACAAAAAGAATTAGTTTTTAAAAATTTTACTTTTTGATATGAATGATATGTTAGGAATCGAGAAAAACTTTATAGCTCAGGATTTCTCAAAGCAAAAATTACCTGGTAATGAGTATGATAATTGCGAGTTTGTGAATTGTAATTTTTCAGAAGCAAATATGTCTGTAATTACTTTTATGGAATGTAGTTTTACCGATTGTAATTTTGCGAATGTAATGCTTAAAGAAGCATCGTTTAGAGATAATTGTGTTTTTAAAAATTGTAAACTGTTAGGAGTAAACTTTAGTAGTTGTAATCCTTTTATGTTTTCTGTGAGCTTTGATGGTTGTGTATTAGATTATGCTTCTTTTTATGCTTTTGAACTCAAAAACACAAGTTTTAACAACTGCAAACTTTTAGAAACTGATTTTACCGAATCTGATATTACTGGTTCAATGTTCAATAATTGTGATTTAACCAAAACTATTTTTGAACAAACCAACGCTGAAAAAGTCGATTTTAGCACAGCCTTTAATTACACAATCGACCCAGAAGTAAATAAGCTTAAGGGAGCTATTTTTTCTAAAACCAATTTACAAGGATTACTACATAAATACCAACTTGTTTTCAAGTAGTCCATAAACTCTTAAAACCATGAGAAAATTTAAAAGATATAGGAAGCTACTTATTTTTCTTGCCTTGATCTTCTTATCATTATTCTTTCTAGCAGATTTTGATATTCCTGTAGAAGAGTTAAAAGAAAAATATACCTATTCATATTCTAAGTTTGTGGAAATCGATGGAATGAATGTCCACTATACAGATCAAGGATCTGGCTTTCCAATTATATTATTGCATGGTAGCGGAGGATCGCTGCATACTTGGGAAGGTTGGGCAAATGAGTTAAAAACAAATTATCGCGTGATAAGCATAGATTTACCAGCTTTTGGGCTAACAGGTCCACATACGCGAGGAGATTATTCTATAAATAGTTATACAAAGTTCTTATACGATTTTGTAAACAATCTAAAACTTGATAGATTTCATCTAGCAGGTAATTCGTTAGGTGGAGGTATAGCTTGGAATTTCACATCGGATTATCCAGAAAGAGTAGATAAATTACTATTGTTAGATGCTTCTGGTAATAGACCAAAACCAAAGAAACAAACTACAGAAAATACAAAAAAGAAAGGTAGTATTTTTTCTGTTTTCAGATTAGCGCGTATTCCTGTAATCAATAAATTATTTCTCTATTTTACACCAAAATCTATTATTCGTAATAACTTAGAACAAGTATACTATGATGATAGTAAGGTAACGGATACTTTGGTAGAGCAATATCATGATTTTGCATTAAGAGAAGGTAATCGCCAAGCTTTTATGGATAGACTTACGACGACAAGAGGAAAAGATACATCACATAAACTAAAAGAGATAAATAACTCTACACTTATTCTTTGGGGTGAAAATGATCGTTGGATTTCTGTGAACTCTGCCTATAAGTTTAATGAAGATATCCCAAACTCTAAGTTAGTAATCATGAAGAAAACTGGTCATTTACCCATGGAAGAAAAGCCAGAAGAAAGTGTGAAAATAGCTAAGGATTTTTTGGCTGAAGATTTGGAGTAGTTCTTTTAGAGGTGAATTCTTTATATACGTTCCATCACCTTTTCTAAAGTGTTAATAACCGTTCTTATTTCATCTTTATCCAATGCTGCAAAGCCAATTCTAATACCATTATGTCCAGAATTATCATTGTCATAACGTCTCCATTCTGGATTAAAAGCAACGTTGAGTTTTAGAGCTTCGGCCATAACAATATCCCAATTATATGGTTGTTTAAGTCGAACCCAAACAGCCATACCACCATTAGGAACTTTGAAATCAAAATAGTTATCTAGCTTTTCTCTAAGTAATTTACAAAATAGATCACGTCGTTCTTTATATATCTTTCTTACTTTATTACTATGTCTTTGTACATCGCCATTAACAATCATTCTGGCAAGTGTTTGTTCCAATAAAGTATCACCTTGTCTATCTAATATGCGTCTTAGTCTTGCAGCTTCATCTACTACTTCTTTTGGAGCAATAAAATAACCAATTCGGAGTGCTGGAGCTATAATTTTTGTAAAACCACCAATATAAATAACATTTCCTTGTGTGTCATTACTAGCTAACGGTAGGATAGGAGCATTACTGTAATGAAAATCATAGTCGTAATCATCCTCTATAATAGCAAAATGATATTGTTGAGCAAGATCCAAAAGATGCATGCGTCTTTCTGCTGATAACGTTACTGTAGTGGGATGGTGATGATGGGATGTTACGTATACAGCGCTAACCTTTTGTTGTTGGCATATACTTGCAATCTCACTAGTATTGATACCGTTTTCATCTACAGAAACACGTTTTATAATACCATTGGCTTCCATAAATGTATTGTCGGCTGTCATATAATTTGTGTTCCCAGTGATTATCGTATTTTGATTATTAAGCAGTAATTGACTGGCAAGGTAAATTCCCATTTGACTGCCTCTAGTGATTAAGATGTTGTCTACAGTTGTTTTAAGACCTCTGCTTTGATTGAGATAGGCAACTAAGGCTTTTCTTAAATCTAGATTTCCATATGTGTCACCATATCCCAAAAGTTCTTTATGATGGATTTTGTTAGCAATGTTCCTATAATTTTTTGCAATGTCTTCTATTGGAGCTAACCGATGGTCAGGTACTCCTTCATCTACTTTTAGAGGAGCATGCAGAGCTTCAATTCCTTTTATGAATAGATGGTCTCTTTTCTTAAAATCAAAACCTACGGTGCTATGAGTATTTGAATCAGGAAGATGTTGAAATTCTTTAGGTTTGATAAGCGGAAGGTTCTTACTTACGAAGGTTCCCTTAGCTGGGATACTTTCTATCCAATCTTGTGACATCAATTCATCATAAGCAGCAACAACCGTTTTTCTGTGGATTTGTAAATCTTCAGATAATTTACGAGACCCGGGAAGCTTTGTCGACGGTGCTAATTTTCCAGATTTTATGAATCCAATCATCTGGTCACACAGTTGTAGGTATAAATGACGATTAGAATTTCTATCTAATTTAATATTGCTTTTAAAAGGAAATATTACTGGACTACCCATTATATGATAACTGGATTAGTATATGAGTCCATAAAACTAATAATTTTGAATCAAATCAAAAAATGAACAAGAAATGTCAGAATATCAAGTAACAAAACTTAATAAAGTAGTCAGAGGATCCAAAAGAGCAAGGTATAATGTCAAAGAGATTCATCAAATTTTAGATGATACCTTCTTATGTCATATAGGCTACGTTTGGAGTGATAGCGCTATTGTAATACCTACTGCTTATGGAAGAGATGGAGATATCATCTATATTCATGGATCCTTAAAAAATAGGATGATGACTAATTTATTGGAAGTAGGTAAGGCGAGTATTTCGGTAACACATTTAGATGGTTTAGTAATGGCAAGATCTGCATTTCATCACTCTGCTAATTATAGGTCTGCTACTATTTTTGGAAATGTAAGAAAGGTAGAAGATTCCGAAGAAAAAATGAAGGCCCTAAAGTGTATTCTTGATCATATGGTTCCTGGACACTGGAATAATATTCGACAACCCAATGCTAAAGAAATTAATGCTACATTGGTCATGGCTATAAAAATAGATATGGCATCTGCCAAAGTAAGGGCAGAAGGAGTTGTGGATGAGAAAGAAGATCATGAATTACCAATCTGGGCTGGTGTAATTCCGATCAAGCAAGTTGCCCTAGCTCCAATATCAGAAAAAGATCTGAAAGTAGGAGTATCGATTCCTGAATCAGTATCTAATTATGTAACTAAAAATAAGTTGTCCTAATTTTGTAATTATGTTAGAAATAAGACCTTCTTGCGAGAATTGTAATAAATCATTACCTAATGAAAGCAACCAAGCTATGATTTGTACTTTCGAATGCACATTCTGTAAGGATTGCGTAGATACTATCTTCCTTAATGTATGTCCTAATTGTGGAGGAGGTTTTACTAAAAGACCTACAAGACCGTCACACTTATTGGAAAAATACCCAGTGAGTACTGAAGTTGTTTATAAGCCAATAGATATAAATTTATTTGAGAAGTTATTGATTCGGTTTAAAGGTATTGAGGCTAGAAAACGATAATAATGAGTATAACAATAAGAATAGCTACTATAACAGATGTAGAGGATATTTCTTTTTTAGGAAAAAAGACCTTTGATCAATCATTTGGTTATCTTTTTAATGATAAACAGGATCTTTTAGACTATTTAGAAAGAACATTTTCCTTGGCAAAACTAAAAACTAGTATAGGTAAACCTCATAATATACTGGATTGTATTGTACGATGAAAAGCCTGTTGGATATGCAAAAATTCAATTGAATGCTCGATCTGAATTTATAGTGTCTAATAATTCATGTAAACTACAAAAGCTTTACCTATTACAAGACTATCTATCAAAAGGCATTGGAGGACAATTGCAACAATTAATTCTAAAAAAGGCTAAAGAAAGCAGTGATTATATATGGTTGTCGGTTCTAAAAGAGAATACAAAGGCTGTAGCTTTTTATAAAAGAGATAACTACAAAATTGTTGGGGAACACCCTTTTAGTATTGGCAAAGAAAACTTTGAGTTTTGGATAATGGGTAGGGATTTATAATTATTTATTGATTTCCAAAGAATTTATCTTAGCAATAGAATCACAATTAGCAATCAATAGACTGACTAATTTTTCCTTGGCAACACCTTCTATAAAATAAGTTTTACAAGAATCTAGTTGGGTATTGCTCTTTCCGAAATCTACATTTCCTGAGGTAAGAATAGAAGAAATATCAGCAGTATCAATACTGTTATTACGCATAGCTGTCAATACCTCTTCCGAAAATAGTCGTTCTTTAATTCTTATATTTTTGAGTACTCGAGCATTGGGAGAATAATCACAAGATGCATTTTTGCCACCTAGAAAAAAGAACAATAAAAACAATCCTATAATAAATCCAAAAAAATAAAATCCAAGTCGATGTGCTAGTTTCATGTACTGTAAAAATCAAAGCCCAAAAGTACACAAAGTTTATCGATTTAGATAGGCTTTGTATCTCAAAGAATCTGCAAATTCATATAGTAAAAGCAGATCCAATATTTTATGTTCTTAGAAAATCAATAAATTAATATCTCTGTAAGAAAGATCGAACCAATCTGCTATGGATTTACTGGTTAAAATGCCATGATAGAAATATAATCCACTTTTTAATCCTCTATCAAAACGCACTGCGTTTTCAATACCGCCTTCATCTCCAATTTGAAGTAAATACGGTGTGAAAATATTACTAATGGATAGGGAAGAAGTCTTAGCATAACGAGAAGGAATGTTAGGTACACAATAATGCACCACACCATGTTTCTCGAAAGTAGGATGATCATGAGAGGTAACTTCGCTAGTTTCGAAACAACCACCCATATCAATACTCACATCGATCACTACAGCTCCTTTTTTCATGCGTTCTACCATCGTTTCAGAAACAATAATTGGGGATCTGTTTTTGCCTCGTACCGCTCCAATCACAACATCACATCGACGTAATGCTTTTAATAGGTTTTTGGGTTGTATGGTTGAGGTATACAAAGGTCTTCCCATATTGGTTTGTATGCAACGTAATTTAGTAATAGAATTGTCAAATATTTTTACATTAGCGCCAAGTCCAATAGCAGATCGTGCTGCGAATTCACCAACTGTACCAGCACCAACAATCACAACTTCGACTGGTGGCACGCCACTAATATTACCCATCATAAGTCCAGAACCTTGTGTAGCACTGCTCATTAATTCTGAGGCGATGAGTACCGCTGCGGTTCCTGCTATTTCGCTAAGAGCTCTTACCGCTGGATATGCACCATCTGCATCTCTTATAAACTCAAAACCAAGTGCCGTGATTCTTTTCTTTGCCAATTCCTGAAAATAGACTTTGGATTGCGTTTTTAACTGTAAGGCAGAGATTAAAACCGTTTGTGGATTAATGTGCTCTAGTTCTTCTAACGAAGGTGGTTCTACTTTTAGGATTATCGGACAACCAAAAACCTTGGTAGTATCTTTGGTAATTTCGGCACCAGCTTCACTATATTCTCTATCTGTAAAACTTGCACCAATACCTGCGTTAGATTCTAATAATACTCTATGGCCATGTGCAGTTAACGCTGCTACAGCATCAGGCGTAAGACATACACGCTTTTCTTGATAACTGGTTTCTTTTGGGATGCCTATGAATAGTTTTCCTTTTTTCTTTGCCACTTCAATCATTTCTTCCTGCGGCAATAGTTGTTCTTTGGTAAAAGGCGAGGTTGGTTTACTCATTTGTGTGTCATTCTGTATCTCAAATTACGAATAAAAATGAATAGCATCCAAATTTAGTATTACCGTATTTGTAATAAAAACATTCGTAAGTTATATAATACTTGATCTCTATTAGGATTAATTAGTAGACTCGCAAATAATTGAATACTAGTTTTAGCGTAATCTATTCCACCAGGATTTTTTATTAGACTTTTTTAGGGCATCCAATTCTGATAAATCGATGTTATGAATTTTATCAAAAACTTTGGTTCGAATGCTATATACAATGCTTAAAACTATTATTACTACAGGTATTAAATAGTAAAAATGTTCACTGTCAATATATTCTGAATCTTCTAAAATGATGAATGCTAATTGAAAAGAGTATAAGGAAATAGGGATTAAAATAACTAAATACCACCAGTGCTTGCAGGTAAAAAACCAAATAATGAAAAGTGATAAAGGGATCAGTTTTCCTAGTAAAACCCACACAAATACATTTATACTTTCATAGTATTTGCTTTGGTAAGTAAAAATAGAATTTTCCCAGATGGCACCATCTGGGAAAATATCATTGATATAAAATAAAAATGGTATTGTAGCTATTAAAATAATTACAATGTTAGTTAGAGCCAGGTATTTTGATTTTTTTCTTTTGGGTAAATGCTGGAATTGGGTTTCCTTTTTTGTTTCTGTCATTTTGTGTGATTGAGGTATCGGATGTTGGTTGGGTTTGGTTTTCTACATCGGAGAACATGTAGATAGATAAGCTAAAGAAAAAACTGAAAAAAAGTGTTGTCGTGATTTTCATTATAATAGGGATTTAATTAGTTATGGCCCCAAACATATAAGAAAATCCAACAGTCAATCGAATCAAAAAAATTGTAGTTTTGCAAGCCGTAAGCAAGCGTTTTTAGTACTGAGAAAAAGTATACTTCTTACGTAGAAACTGTCGAAAAACATATTTTTGCCGATTAAATACTTGTAAAAAACAACAATAAAAATAGTTTTTTATTAGTGTAAGAAAAAGCGTTAGTCTGTTAAATTTTATTAAAATGGTTTTTTTAACATTTTTTACCCCAATAATAGTACTCTTTTACCATCGTCTTGGAGCTCAATTTTAACTTTAACACTATCATTAGGCAATAAATTGGCAATTTTTTCTGGCCATTCTATAAATAGCCATGCATCAGAATCAAGATATTCTTCAAAACCGATGTCGTAGGCTTCTTCTTCTTGTTTGATCCTATAAAAATCGAAATGATAAATGGTGTCGTTTTTACCCTGATATTCGTTCACTAAAGAATAGGTAGGGCTGGAGATCGTATCAACAACACCTAATTGTTTGCATATTTCTTTAATAAGTGTTGTTTTACCAACGCCCATTTCTGCATCAAACAATAATGTTTTGTGGGAAGCATTGTTAATAATTTCTTCAGCTGTTTTTGAGAGCTCTTCTAAGGTATAGGTAATCTTCACAGTACTATTTTTTGTTAGTGCAACATACTACATAAAATAAGAGTATGCAATATGATATTTTTCATATCGCATACTCTGTATAAGTTATATGATAAAGTCTATATGCTATCTTGGTTTTAATACCGCAAAAGGAATAATCATTTCTTCTAAGGATACACCTCCGTGTTGATAGGTGTTTCTGTAATAGCTTACATAATGATTGTAATTATTTGGGTACGCAAAGAAATAATCACCTTTGGCAAATATGAAAGAACTACTCATATTGATAGAAGGTAAATGAATTGTTTTTGGATTTGTTGCAGCTAATACTTCTTTATCCTCATAGGTAAGACTTTTACCAGTCTTATATCTTAAATTTAAACTAGTGTTTTTGTCTCCTATTACTTTAGAAGGGTTTTTAACGTTAATAGTCCCATGATCAGTAGTGATCAATAGTTTGAAGCCCATTTGCTGAGCTTGTTGTATCATCTCTAATAAAGGCGAGTTCTTAAACCAACTTTGGGTAAGAGAGCGATATGACTTGTCATTAGAAGCTAATTCTTTAATAACTTCCATTTCTGTTTTACTGTGTGATAGCATATCTACAAAGTTGTATACAACCACAGTTAGGTCATTATCCTTGAGTCCTTTAAAATTAGCGGCTAGAGTTTTACCAGATCTCTCGTTTGTAATTTTATAATATTCGTGTTTAATATCTAATCCTAATCGTTGCAATTGCGCCGTTAAGAATTCATTTTCATTCATGTTCTTACCGCCTTCATCTACATCATCTAACCATAGATCAGGATGTCTCTTTTTCATATCAGCTGGCATTAACCCAGAAAAGATAGCATTTCTTGCATATTGTGTGGCAGTTGGTAAAATACTGCAATACGATAATTCTTCTTCTTTCTTGTAATAATTATTTACAATAGGTTCAAAAGCTTTCCATTGATCATACCTTAAATTATCTATTACAATGAATAATGTAGGTTGCTCTTTGCTAAGTTCAGGAACTACTTTTTCTTTAAATAAAGTATGCGACATGATTGGCGCTTCTTCATTACCATTAAACCAATCAGGGTAGTTTTTGTCTATAAATTTACAGAACTGGGAATTAGCTTCTACTTTTTGAGACTCCAAAATCTCAAACATTCCAGTATCTTCTATATCTTCTAATTGAATCTCCCAGTACAACAATTTTTGATACAATTCTACCCATTCGGAATAAGAGTTTACCATAGCCATATCCATAGCAATCTTTCTAAACTCTTGTTGATAGTTAGAGGTAGTCTTTTCGGATACTAATCTAGAGTGATCTAAGTTCTTTTTTAAACTCAATAAAATCTGGTTAGGATTTACAGGCTTAATAAGATAGTCAGCAATTTTACTTCCGATAGCTTCTTCCATGATATATTCCTCTTCACTTTTTGTAATCATTACTACGGGAAGACTATCATTTTTTTCTTTAATCTCTGCTAAAGTATCTATTCCAGAAAGTCCAGGCATGTTTTCGTCCAAAAATACGATGTCAAAGTTTTGGTTTTCTAATGTTTCTATGGCTTCTGTACCACTTTGACATTTGGTAACCTCATAGTTTTTCTTTTCCAAGAATAATATGTGTGGTTTTAATAGATCAATTTCATCATCTACCCAAAGTATCTTTATGTTGCTCATGCGATGTTAATTTTTATATGTTTATGAATAATAGTTAACCCTAATTGACCACTATTATTTAGATATGTTTCGTATATATAATTGACTCTTTCTTTTTTCAAGAATTACAATTTCACGTTTTAAATATAATATGTTAATTGATAATTCGTAATTCTAATGGTAGAAATATATATTTGTTAACAAAAGTATAGTAAACTTGAAAAAAAGAAATAAGCTTAAAATATTAAACGATCCAATTTACGGTTTTATTACCATACCTAATGAACTAATTTTTGATCTTATTGAGCATCGTTACTTTCAGCGATTACGAAGAATATCGCAAATGGGATTATCTTATTTAGTATATCCAGGTGCTCATCATACACGATTTCATCATGCATTAGGATGTATGCATTTAATGCAAAATGCAGTGCGAGTACTTCGTTTCAAGGGAGTTCAGATATCTTCTGAAGAAGAAGATGCTTTGTACATAGCTATTTTACTTCATGATATTGGTCATGGTCCTTTTTCTCATGCCATGGAACATAGTATAGTAAATGAAGTAAACCATGAATCCATTTCTTTAATGTTTATGGAAAAAATTAATGCTGAATTTAACGGGAGTTTAACGCTTGCTATTCAAATTTTTAAAGGAGAATATCATCGAAACTTTCTTCATCAGCTAATTTCTGGACAATTAGATATGGATCGCCTGGACTATCTAAAGAGAGATAGTTTTTATACAGGTGTCGCAGAAGGAAATATTAATAGTGAACGTTTGATTACCATGCTCAATGTGGTAAAAGACGAATTGGTAGTAGAAGAAAAAGGAATATATTCTGTAGAGAAGTTTTTATTAGCACGTAGATTAATGTATTGGCAGGTATATCTGCATAAAACTAGTTTGGTAGCAGAAAGCTTATTAATTAGAGTGTTAAAAAGAGCAAAGGAGCTAGTAGAGCGTGGCGAAAAACTGCATGCTAGCAAACCATTACTGTTCTTTCTGGAGAACAAAATTGATTCTGATAATTTTACAGATGAAGTCTTAGAAACATTTTCCAAACTAGACGATTATGATGTGGTGTCTGCTATGAAAGAATGGGCAACATCTCAGGATTTTGTTTTACGCAATTTATGTAAAATGATTATCGAAAGAGATTTGCTAAGAATCAAGATTAAGAAGAAGAAATTTAACGAAGAAAAAATAGAGAAGCGCATAGAGGATTTTAAAGTTAAATCTAATATTTCTGAAGAAGAAGCACGTTATTTTGTGTTTACCGGAATGATTGCAAATCAGGCATATCATCAAAATAAACAGAATATTAATATCCTATATAAATCGAGCAAAATAGTTGATATTGTGAGTGCTACAGATCAATTTAATTTAAAGGCTTTGTCAAAACCGGTAACTAAATATTTTATCTGTTATCCAAAGTACATAGATTAAGACATTTTTTATACTTTTGTTGCTAATGATTTTTACAGCCACACAAATTGCAGGTATTCTAAATGGTGAAATCGAAGGAGATGAAACCGTAGAAGTATCGAAGCTAGCAAAGATAGAAGAAGGAACTAAAGGTTCGCTAACATTCTTATCTAATCCCAAATATACTCCGTATATATATTCTACCGATGCATCCATTACTATCGTGGATAAAACGTTCGAAGCAGAATCAGATATAAAAACCACTTTAATAAGAGTAGATGATGCTTATAAAGCGTTTTCGCAGTTACTAGATTACTATAATATGGTAAAAATGAATAAGACAGGTATAGAACAACCTAGTTTTATTTCTGAAAGCGCGAAGTACGGAGAAAATATGTATTTAGGAGCATTCTCTTATTTAGGAGATAATGTAACCATTGGAGAGAATGCCAAAATTTATCCTAATGTATATATAGGAGATAATGTTACTATTGGTAATAACGTTATTGTTTTTGCTGGAGCAAAAATATACTCCGAATCTGTTATTGGAGATGAATGTGTTATTCATAGCGGTGCTATTGTAGGAGCTGATGGTTTTGGATTTACACCAAATGAGAAAGGAGAATATAGTAAGGTACCGCAAACTGGGAATGTAATTATAGAATCCAACGTGGATGTAGGAGCAGGAACTACTATAGATCGTGCAACCTTAGGATCAACTATAATTAGAAAAGGAGTAAAGCTTGATAATCAAATCCAGATTGCTCATAATGTAGAAATAGGAGAGCATACAGCAATTGCTGCTCAAACTGGTATTGCCGGATCTACCAAAATTGGTAAACACTGTTTAATTGGTGGACAAGTGGGTATTGCTGGACACCTTGTTATAGGAAATAAGGTAAGAATTCAAGCACAATCCGGAATAGGAAGAAATATAAAAGATGGAGAAGCGATACAAGGATCTCCAGCCTTAGGGTACTCAGATTATAATAAATCTTATGTACACTTTAAAAATTTGCCCAAAATTGTTGATAGAATATACAAACTTGAGAAAAAGATAGATGACAATGAGTGATTCCGTTGTAAATAAACAAAGAACTATTCAAAAAGAAGTGGAGCTAAAAGGAGTAGGGCTTCACACGGGAAAAGAAGTAACACTAACCTTTAAACCAGCTCCTGAAAACCACGGATATGCTTTTTGTCGGGTTGATTTAGAAGGTAGTCCAATCATTGAGGCAGATGCAAATTATGTTGTGAATACTCAGAGAGGAACAAATCTTGAGAAAAATGGTGTAAGTATTCAAACTTCAGAGCATGTGCTTGCTGCTTGTGTTGGGTTAGAAATAGATAACCTTTTAATAGAATTAAATGCTTCGGAACCACCCATAATGGATGGGTCTAGTAAGTTTTTTATAAAAGCTTTAGAAGAGGCTGGTATTGTAGAGCAGGAGGTAGAAAGAGATGAATATATTGTAAAAGACGTTATCTCTTATACCGATGAAGAGTCTGGTAGCGAAATTATCGTAATGCCTTCGGATGAATACCAAGTGACCACAATGGTTGATTTCGGAACAAAGGTTTTAGGAACTCAAAATGCTTCCTTAAAACATATTTCAGATTTTAAAGAAGAAATTGCCGATGCTAGAACCTTTAGTTTTTTACACGAATTAGAAATGCTGTTAGAGCATGGTCTAATTAAAGGAGGAGATTTAAATAATGCCATCGTATATGTGGATAAGGAATTAAGTCCAGATACTATGGAAAAGCTTAAAGTTGCTTTTGGTAAAGAATCCATAGCTATAAAACCTAATGGAATTTTGGATAACCTTACATTGCATTATCCAAATGAAGCGGCTAGACACAAATTATTAGATGTCATAGGAGATTTAGCACTTATTGGTACTCGCATTAAAGGAAAAATCATAGCGAACAAACCAGGGCATTATGTAAATACGCAGTTTGCTAAGAAACTAGCAAAGATTATTAAGATCGAAAAAAGAAATAAAGTTCCTCAGTTTGATCTCAACAAGGAACCTTTAATGGATATTAATAAAATTATGTCTATGCTTCCTCATAGACCGCCATTTTTATTAATTGACAGGATTTTGGAGATGTCTGATAGACATGTTGTAGGAATGAAAAATGTTACTATGAACGAGCCTTTTTTTGTAGGGCATTTTCCTGGTGCACCAGTAATGCCAGGTGTTATGCAAGTTGAAGCGATGGCTCAAACCGGAGGGATTTTAGCATTAAGTACCGTTCCAGATCCTGAAAATTATTTAACTTATTTCATGAAAATTGATAAAGTTAAATTCAAGCAACAAGTACTTCCAGGAGATACCTTAATATTTAAATTAGAATTACTTACTCCTATAAGAAGAGGTATTTGTCATATGCAAGGTTTTGCTTACGCTAATGGAAAATTGGTTACAGAAGCAGAACTTATGGCACAAATAGTTAAATCAAAATAATTATTTAGTATATTTTAAAGTTATATACTAACATATAAAACGAAATTCATGAATCAGCCTTTAGCTTACGTTCATCCGGGTGCAAAAATTGCAAAAAATGTAGTTATTGAACCTTTTACAACGATTCATAATAATGTAGTTATAGGAGAAGGAACCTGGATTGGTTCTAATGTTACTATTATGGAAGGTGCTCGAATAGGAAAAAATTGTAATATATTTCCTGGAGCTGTAATATCAGCCGTGCCTCAAGATAAAAAGTTTAATGATGAAGATACGACTACTGAAATAGGTGATAACACAACGATTAGAGAGTGTGTTACTATCAACAGAGGTACAACAGATAGAATGAAAACTAAGATTGGGAAAAACTGTTGGATTATGGCGTATTGTCATATAGCTCATGATTGTATTGTTGGTGACAATTGTATTTTTTCTAACAATAGTACATTAGCAGGTCATATTAACGTTGGAGATCATGTGGTTTTAGCAGGAATGGCTGCTGTTCAGCAGTTCTGTAGTATAGGAAATCATGCCTTTGTAACAGGTGGTTCTTTGGTAAGAAAAGATGTACCACCTTATGTAAAAGCCGCTCGTGAACCGCTTTCATATGTGGGAATTAATTCAATTGGCCTTCGAAGAAGAGGTTTTTCTACAGAAAAAATAAGAGAAATACAGTCTATCTATAGAATCTTGTACCAAAGTAATTATAATAACACTCAGGCAGTAGCGATAATTGAAGCAGAAATGGAAGCTACACCAGAGAGAGATGAAGTTTTAGAGTTTATTAAAAACTCTCAAAGAGGTATCATGAAAGGATATTTCTCTAATTAGAATAAAAATAAGATAACAAGTAACAAAGAAAAGCGATGGCAAGTACTAGTGATATTAGAAATGGATTGTGTATTAAATACAATCATGATATATATAAAATTATAGAGTTTTTACATGTAAAACCAGGAAAAGGACCTGCTTTTGTGCGTACAAAACTGAAAAGTGTGACAACAGGAAAGGTAATTGATAATACATTTTCTGCGGGTCATAAAATAGATGATGTACGTGTAGAGACCCATAAATTTCAGTATTTATATGCAGAGGGTGATACCTTTCACTTCATGAATACAGAAGATTATAATCAGATAACATTAGAAAAATCTACGTTGGATGCTCCAGAATTATTAAAAGAAGGAGAGATTGTTACGGTAATCATTAATTCTGAGGATCAAATGCCTCTTTCTGTAGAGATGCCAGCAAGCGTTATTCTTGAAGTTACCGCTACAGAACCTGGTGTAAAAGGAAATACAGCAACTAATGCTACAAAACCTGCTACCGTAGAGACAGGAGCAGAAGTTATGGTGCCTCTTTTTATAAACGAAGGAGATAAAATCAAAATTGAGACAGAAAAAGGTACTTATAAAGAACGTATTAAGGAGTAATTCTTACGTTTTTTGAATTTTGTTTTAAAATGAAGTTTCCTCAAACGCATACACTACAGCAAATAGCTACTATTATCTCTTCAGAGTTTGTGGGTAGTCCAGATTTTCCCGTTGAAGGCATGAATGAAATTCATGTAGTAACTCCGGGAGATATTGTTTTCGTTGATCATCCTAAGTATTATGATAAAGCCTTAGAAAGTGCAGCGACTGTTGTATTGATAAATAAAAAGGTAGACTGCCCTGAAGGAAAAGCTTTGTTGATATCGGATGACCCTTTCAGAGACTTTAATATATTAACAAATTACTTTAAACCTTTTGAAAAGGCAACAGCTTTGATTTCTTCTACATCTACAATAGGAAAGAATTCAGTTATACAGCCAGGAGCTTTTATTGGAAATAATGTAGAAATTGGTGATAATTGTTTAATTCATGCTAATGTAAGCGTGTATGATGGAACAATTATCGGTAATAATGTAACTATCCATTCAGGTACTGTATTAGGAGCTGATGCTTTTTATTATAAAAACCGACCAGAAGGATTTGATAAGTTAGTTTCTGGAGGTCGAGTAGTCATAGAAGATGATGTGGATCTTGGTTCCTTATGTACTATTGATAGAGGAGTTACAGGAGATACTACTATAAAAAAAGGAACTAAGATTGATAATCAGGTACATATTGGGCATGATACAGTCATTGGTAAAAAATGCTTAATCGCTTCACAGGTAGGTATTGCAGGATGTGTGGTTATTGAAGATGAAGTTACCTTATGGGGACAGGTTGGTGTTACTAGTGGAATTACTATAGGAACAAAAGCAATTGTTTCTGCCCAATCTGGAATTAGTAAATCCTTAGAAGGTAATAAAAGTTATTTTGGAACACCTGCAGATAACTTTAGAAAAAAATATAAAGAGATTGCTGCGATCAGGCAAATTCCTGAATTAATAGAAAAATTGAAGAGTAATGAGTAAAACAGCAAAAGAGGTGGTTAAATCCTTTTACCAAACGGATTTAATACATAATATTGAAGCCTTTTCTGAATATTTACATCCGGAAGTAGAGTTAAATTGGAATAGTAGTTTTGGGTACAATAAAAAAGGGTACGAAGACATTAAAACAATGTTTAAAGAAATGTCGAGTTCCTTTGAAACTTTCAAATGTGAAATAAGTCATCTTTTGGAAGAAAATGGAATGGTTACAATTAGATATACTTATTTGGCTAAAACCATCGAACAACCGGATACAGAAGAAGTCATTGCTCATTTTATTGCTATTTGGGAGCTAAAAGATGATAAATTATATCGAGGTTATCAGATAAGTCAACAAGGAGATACTTCTCAAGAAAATTTAAAATCGTTTTTAACAAGTTAGTTTTATTCATTTCTAAGAAATGATAGTTCGTTTTTGAAAAAAAGTACAATGAATATTTAGATAAAATTAAAAAGTGTAAAAAAAATATTTTTTTGACTTTTCATTTTAACTATCGTATCCAAAACCGTACTTTTGAAACTGCTAAAAAATAAAAAAATAATAACGCAATGAGTGTTCTAGTAAATAAGGATTCTAAAATAATAGTTCAAGGTTTTACAGGTAGTGAAGGTACTTTTCATGCAGGTCAAATGATTGAATATGGTACAAATGTAGTTGGTGGTGTTACTCCAGGAAAAGGAGGGCAAACTCATCTAGATAAACCAGTTTTTAATACTGTAGAAGAAGCAGTTAAAGAAGTTGGAGCAGATACTACTATTATTTTTGTTCCGCCAGCATTTGCAGCTGATGCAATAATGGAAGCTGCTGATGCAGGAATAAAAGTTATTATCACTATAACGGAAGGAATTCCAGTAGCAGACATGATTACTGCTTCTAATTATATCAAAGACAAAGGATGCAGGCTTATTGGACCCAACTGTCCAGGAGTAATCACTCCAGGAGAAGCAAAAGTTGGTATCATGCCAGGATTTGTTTTTAAGAAAGGAAATGTTGGTATTGTTTCTAAATCAGGAACTTTAACTTATGAAGCTGCTGATCAGGTGGTGAAGGAAGGATTAGGAATTACAACAGCTATCGGAATTGGTGGAGATCCAATTATAGGAACAACAACAAAAGAAGCTGTAGAATTATTGATCAATGATCCTGAAACAAGTTGTGTTGTAATGATTGGAGAAATCGGAGGACAATTAGAAGCTGATGCTGCAAGATGGATAAAAGAGAGTGGTACTACAAAACCGGTTGTTGGATTTATTGCAGGTGAGACTGCGCCAGCAGGTCGTACAATGGGACATGCTGGAGCTATAGTTGGTGGAAGTGAAGATACTGCTGCTGCTAAAAAAGCAATTATGAGAGAATGTGGAATACACGTTGTAGATTCTCCTGCTGAGATAGGAAAGAAAGTAGCTGAAGTTTTAGGCTAGTCATATAGATATCATCCTTAGTTTATTTTATTAAGGTTTATTATAGAAAAGCATTAGATTTTATCTAGTGCTTTTTTTTATACGCCGTTTTGTTAAAGTAATCTTAAAAACTGTAACATACATTAACATTTTGCGTTCAATAGAATATTAAAGATATAATTAACTTAAATTATCTAAATGAAATCATTAAAATCACTCTTACTCTTATGTTTGGTGTTAGTACTAAGTAATTGTAAGGACTCATCTGATCAAAAAACAAAATCTGAAAAAGAGCTCAAAGTAGAAAAACATACAGATGCTTCGGGCTTTTCTTATGAAACAGTTTCCAATGACCCAACTGGTCTTAGACTTTACACGTTGGATAATGGTCTAAAAGTTTATTTAGGCAAAAATCCGGAAGAACCAAAAATTCAAACTCTTATCGCAGTTCGTGCGGGATCTACTTATGATCCAGCTGACAATACGGGATTGGCTCATTATCTAGAGCATATGGTATTTAAAGGTACAGATAAGATTGGTACTCAGGATTTTGAAAAAGAAAGTGTGTTTTTGAAACAAATTTCTGATTTGTATGAAGCACATAAAGCAGAAAAAGATCCAACAAAGAAGAAAGAAATCTATAAAAAAATAGATGAAGTTTCTCTAGAAGCATCTAAAGTATCGATAGCAAATGAATATGACAAGATGGTTAGTTCATTGGGAGCAGAAGGGACAAATGCTTTTACTTCTAATGAACAAACGGTATACGTTAATAAAATACCATCAAATGAACTTGATAAATGGTTAACAGTAGAAAGTGAACGTTTTAGTAAACTAGTATTACGTTTATTTCATACAGAGTTAGAAGCGGTTTATGAAGAATTCAATAGAGGACAGGATAGCGATGGAAGAAAACAATATTTTGCTGTTTTGGAAGGATTGTACCCTACACACCCGTACGGAACTCAATCTACTATAGGAATATCCGAACATCTTAAAAACCCTTCAATGGAAGCAATTCATGCTTATTTTGATAAATATTATGTACCTAATAATATGGCAGTAATATTGGTTGGAGATATTGATTTTGATGCAACAATTAAAAAAGTGAATGAATCTTTCGGATCTTATAAAAAGAAAGATGTAACTCATCCAACTTTTGAAGAATTAGCACCACTTACTGCGCCTGTGAAAAAAGAGGTGTATGGTCCAACTGCAGAATCTATATATGTTGCTTTTAGAACAAAAGGAAAAGGAACAGAGCAAGAAGTGATTGTTACTTTAATAGACTATATGCTTGCAAATTCTAGTGCAGGATTAATTGACCTAAACCTTAATCAAAAACAATTGGTACAGAATGCTTCCTCATTTACGAATTTTGACAATGATTATGGATTCCATCTTTTGTATGGTACACCAAAACAAGATCAAACATTGGATGAAGTAAGAGATCTTTTATTACAACAAATTGATAAAATCAAAAAAGGAGAATTTGAAGATTGGCTAATAGACGCAGTAGTTAATGATTTACGTTTGTCTAAAATTAGAGAATATGAAAATGCTTCTTCTACGGCATATGCTTATCTAGATGCTTTTATCGGTTTTCAGGATTGGAAAAATCGTCTGGAAATGTTAGATAGCATGAAAAAAATTACGAAAGAAGAAGTGGTGGCATTTGCTAACGAATTATATGGTAATAACTATGTAGAAGTTCATAAAATCAAAGGTGAGGATAAAAATATTGTAAAGGTCGAAAATCCTGGTATTACTCCTGTAGAATTGAATCGAGGTAAAGAATCTGATTTCTTAAAGGAGTTTAATAAGATAAAAACACCAGCATTAACACCGCAGTTTGTAGACTACAAGACGGCAATAAAGGATAGTAAAACGAAAAACGGATTATCTATTTCTCATATAGAAAATCCGAATAATGATATTTTTAGTTTAAATATCATATTCGATATGGGGAAAGACCATGATCCAAAAATGTCTTTGGCTGCTGGATATTTAGATTATTTAGGGACTGATAAATATACTCCAGAACAACTTAAACAAGAATTTTATAAGATCGGTGTTAATTATAATGTATTCACAGCAGATGATAAAACTTATGTTGGAATTGCAGGGCTTAAAGAAAATCTTGATGCTGGTTTATCTTTGTTAGAAGATTTATGGAATAATGCGGTTCCTAATCAAGAAACCTACAATAAGTATGTTGAGAAAGTTTTAAAGAGTCGTCAGGATAATAAAACTCAAAAAGGAAATATATTTTGGAATGGACTTATGAGTTATGGTAAATATGGAGAAGAATCTCGTTTACGTAATATTTATACAGCTTCAGAGTTACAAAATATGAAACCAGAAGAATTAGTAAATAAAGTGAAAGAATTACGTAATTACAGACAACGTATTTTCTACTATGGTAAAGATTTAGATGCAGCTGTAGCTTCTTTAGATAAACATCATATTGTAAAATCTGATTTATTAGATTATCCAGAAAAAACTATTTATTTAGAAAAAGAAACAGGAGGGAATGTGTACTTTGTTGATTATGATATGGTACAAAGTGAAATGTTATTACTAGCGAAAGGTGCTGAATTTGACCCTAAGAAAATGGCAGCATCAAGATTATTTAACACTTATTTTGGGAGTGGTTTGTCTTCTATTGTATTCCAGGAAATAAGAGAGTCTAAGTCGTTAGCATATTCTGCCTTTTCTAGTTATAGTCAGGGTAGAGAAGTAGGGACTTCCGATTATGTAATGGCTTATGTAGGAACTCAGGCTAATAAATTGCCTCAAGCTGTAGACGCAATGATGGAACTAATGACGGATATGCCAGAAGCTGAAGAACAATTTAATCAAGCTAAAGAAGCAACATTAAAGAAAATAGCTGCACAACGCATTACCAAGTCTAATATTTTTTGGACTTATGAAGGACTTAAGAAGCGAGGTATTGATAATGACAATAGAGAAGAAATTTACAATACAATTAAGAACATGACCTTAGAAGATCTGAAATCATTTTTTAATGAAAATATCAAAGGAGAAAATTATAATGTTCTTGTGATTGGAAATAAGAAAGATGTGGATATGAGTGCTTTGAAAAAGCTAGGAGAAGTTAAAGAAATGGATATAGACTATTTGTTTAACTATGAAAAGGATAATACTGATCTTAAAATGTAATTTGATCTAATTTTTTAAGAATCTTAAAAGATCTAATATGAAAAATCCACGAAGTTAATTCGTGGATTTTTTTATGATGAGATATTAATTTACTCTACTTCAATTTCGCTAGTGGGAATAAAAGGTTCCAAAACAATTGCCATGAACATGACTATTCCACATCCAAGAGCATTTAACCAAAGGAAAGGTAGCCAATCTTGCCACCATACATATATAATAATTATTTGAGTAATAATGGCAGCCATAAAAACGGCATTACTTTTTACAAATTTTATAAAGAAGGCCAATAAAAAGATTCCTAATACATTTCCATAAAATATAGAACCAATAATATTTACTAATTGAATTAGATTATCAAATAAATTTGCAAAACAGGCGACTAAAATCGCCATTATCCCCCACATAAGGGTGAAAACTTTAGAAGCTGAAACATAGTGTTGTTCACTTTTTTCTTCTTTAATATTTCGTTTGTAAAGATCAATAGCTGTGGTGGAGGCTAAAGCGTTCAATTCTGAAGCTGTAGAAGACATTGCAGCTGATAAAATTACCGCCAATAAAAGCCCAATCAAACCTCTCGGTAAATTATTAAGAATGAAATGGATAAAAACATAATCTTTATCATTTGTTTCTACAGTAGCATCTGCTTCTTTTATCAATTCCTTGGCTCGCTGTCTCGTTTTTTTATCGGAATCTTCTAATGCGATCATTAAATTCCTAGCATCCAAAGACTCTTTTTCATTTTTTGACTGTAAATAATTCTGAACAGATGATTTTTTATATTCCTGAATTTCGGATAATTTTTGCTCCAATTCATTGTATTCCTCCGCATATGGTGTATTCTGAACGGCAAGACTAGCTGCTGGATTAAAATTTAATGGAGCAGCATTAAATTGATAGAATACAAATACCATGACACCAACAAGTAAGATAAAAAACTGCATAGGTATTTTTAGGATACCATTAAATAATAAACCTAGCTGGCTTTCACGAACCGAGCGTCCTGACAAATATCGTTGTACTTGACTTTGATCGGTTCCGAAATAAGATAACATTAAAAATGTTCCACCTATAATTCCTGTCCAAACTGTATATCTATTGCTTAGGTCAAATGAGAAGTCTAAAACCTCCATTTTACCACTAATTCCGGCAATGTCTAATGCATTTGAAAACGTGATGTCTTCCGGTAAGTAGCTAATAATTAAGAAAAAAGCAATAAACATTCCTGTGAATATAATTGCCATTTGCTGCTTTTGAGTTACGCTAACAGCTTTTGTACCTCCTGAAACAGTATAGACAATAACCAAAATACCTATAATAATGTTGAGTGTTGTTAAGTCCCATCCTAAGACTGCTGATAAGATAATAGCTGGTGCAAATATGGTAATTCCCGCTCCTAATCCTCTTTGTACTAAAAAGAAAAATGCAGTGATTGTTCTGGTTTTAAGATCAAAACGATTTTCTAAATATTCATAGGCTGTATAGACTTTTAGCTTATGGTACAACGGAATAAATACAATACAGATGATAATCATCGCGATTGGCAAACCAAAATAAAATTGAACAAAGCCCATTCCACTATGAAATGCTTGTCCAGGTGTTGATAGAAAGGTAATTGCTGATGCTTGGGTAGCCATTACCGATAAACCAATGGTCCACCATTTAGCTTCATTACCACCACGAATATAATCTTGTACATTTTTGCTACCTCTTGTTTTCCAAACACCGTATAAAACAATGAATAATAAGGTTCCAATGAGTACGATCCAGTCTATAAGTTGCATATGTTAGTTAGTTGTATCTTGTCAATAATGACTGTTAATTTTAGAAAATTTTATCTCCTGAATTATTAAGAAAAAGTTGTAGTAATCCAATAAAAGAATGCTAAATAAATGATATTAGCAATTAATACAACGGTATAAAGTTTTTTCCAAACTATTTTGGGTGAATCACTCATAATAATATTAGTTTACGAAATTTCTGTATTAAATTCACCAATTTGCCATAAAACTCCAGAGGGATCATGAAGAAAAAATACATTTCCCCAATCATTATAGGTTATATCTGTAATTTTAACACCTTTGTATTTGTTTTGTAAATCAAGTTTTTTGATATGATCAAGTGATGATTCTAATTCTTTAACTTCTAAAAATATCATGGAATTATTTACCCAACTTTTAACGTAATAGTCTTGTAAATAAAACCCGAAATTATCCATAAAGAAATAAGACATATTCTGGGGTATTTTTATTTCTTTAAAACCCCAATCCAAGTAAAATTCTCTAGAAACCTTATAATTTTTAGCACCTATAAAGGTTCTAATCGATTTTACATCCAAACTCATGTGATCTAATTAGGTAATTTATTTTCCTAAAGATAACATATTTGCAAATAACCTGTATGCTCCTGATACTCCTGCTGGGAATTCTCTAAAAAAGCTTAAACCTGTATACACATAATACCCCTTCCCATATTTGGCTACTAATAAAGCTCCTTTTTTTGAAGATTCTCCTTTGTCGTTAGCGGCAATAATTGGAGTGTATTCTTTAGACCACTCATTTGGAAAATATAATCCTCTTTCTTGTACCCAACCTTCAAAATCTTTATTGGTAATCTTATTAGGTGTGTTAAGAACAGCATGATCTTCTGCTAATAATTTTATCGCTGCATTTTCGTCAGTAACTCTATCTCTGGATAATTTTAATGGATAAGGTCCCAGATTGTCCGTAACCTTTAACCTTCTATTTGTGTTATATTGTATAATTAGATTCCCTCCATTTTTTACGTATTCTAATAAATACTTCTGTCCAAATTTAAGTTCTTCTACGGTGTTATACGCTCTTATTCCTATTACAATAGCATCAAAAGGAGCTAATGTTTTGGTAGAAATGGATTCAGGAGCTATCGTGGTTACATCATAGCCAATTTGTTGTAAACTTTCAGGAACTACATCTCCCGCACCTTCGATATATCCGATATTCTGTCCTTTTTTCTTAATATCTAGTCTTACAACCTTGGTTTCTGAAGGTAGAATAACCGTCTGGAATGGGATATGATCATAATCTATAGTAATAACTTCATCCGTGTATACTTTCCCATTATTTAATTTTATTCTTGGAGTTATATACCCTTCGTTTTGGTTGGTTGGAGGGGTTAGTGTAAAGGTAACTTTTCTTTCTTCTCCTTTTTGCGTAAGTGTAAAATCAATACTTTCTGGGCTTACTTTCCATCCCTTAGGATGTTGTAAGGAAATAGTTCCAGTAAGATTATGTTCTCCAGCTTTAATTGTTACCGGTACTTCTTTTGCAATATCATTAGCATAAATCATAACCTTGTTAGCTATAGTTGCTGAAATGGCAGGTATGATTTCAAAAGGTTTATATACTTCTCCTTTTACCGGATCATTGGTTTTATATACTACGTCTTTTGAATATGAAATTATTGTTCCATCTATATTAAGTTTAAAGACAGCTTTTATTTGACGGTTTGTTTCAGGATTTCCTATAAGCTCCTGCTTATCCACCTTGTACATGCCTAATGTACCTTTGGAAGTGAGCCAATATGGACTTGTATTGTTAGCTCCTGAACTGATTTTACCTTTTAATTCTAAGTTAATTCTGTTATTAGTATCTAAAGAAGTGTTTGAATTTTCTGAAGCGCCTATGGCACTGATATCAACTGATTGTAATTTCATAGGAATAGTACTTCTGTTGATTGCTTCAATTTTTACGGTAACTTCACTATTCTCTGTGGTATATGCATCTGTAGCAGTTGCTTCAATATACAAACCTGCAGACGCAGCGATGATTTCCTTAATTTCTTTGGATTTAATAGCTTTCCAATGTTGGTTTTCTAATTGCTGAATTAGTTGATATGCCTTTACCAATTGATTAATAGATGCAGAAGGGTTTTGGAAATCAAAGTTTTTTTCTACATCATATAATATGTCACCAATTGCTTTCCCTCCTTTAACACGATTCCAAGAAGTGTCAATGCCATCAAAAATATTAGTCTTATCTTTTGGCAAATCTCCTTTTATTAATTCAACATATTCAGTTTGCTTTCCTCGGGTTCCCGTACTTCCAAATCCTTGAGATTTATGCTGACTTCTACTTAGAGAAGCTATTTCTGTATTAGAAAGTCCTAATTTTTGATAATATACTCCTGTATCAAACTCTAGAAATTTAGATTTATCTGCTTTTTCAAAGTTTTTTCTACTTCCATAAAACCACCAAGACGTATTAAAGAATAATCTTTTTGGTTGCCATGGTTGTACATATGCTAATTGTTCTGGATATATTTTAGGATCCGCAACTAAATCAAATGCTTCGACGCTTAACATAGCGGAAGTAGTATGGTGGCCATGAGTAGTTCCAGGTGTTCTATGATTGAATCTATTGATTATTACATCAGGTTGAAATTTTCGAATAGCCCAAACAACATCATCTAATACTTCTTTTTTATCCCAAATGGCTAATGTTTCATCTGGATGTTTCGAAAAACCGAAATCATTAGCGCGTGTAAAGATCTGTTCTCCACCATCAGTATTCCTTGCAGCTAAAAGTTCTTGTGTTCGTATGACACCTAATAATTCTCGAATTTCAGGACCAATTAGATTTTGACCACCATCACCTCGTGTTAAAGATAAATAGGCCGTTCTTGCCTTAACTTCATTAGCCATGTAAGAAATTAATCTTGTATTTTCATCATCGGGATGTGCAGCGACATATAAAACAGATCCTAAAAAGTTTAACTTTTTAATAGCTTCATGAATTTCTACAGAATTTGGTTTTTGGGGTTGTTGTGCTTCAGCAATATGAATAAAAATAACACTGAATGCTATTACAAAAAGTAAATTTCGCATAATAATTGAATTGATACTTATTTTGAGTATTTCGTCAAATATATAAAGATAAAATTCTCAGTTTTTAGGTTTAAGGATACTTTAACAGCACTATTTAGATCTGTAAATTAGTCCTAATAAGGATCCTAAAAGCACAGTGATAGCGATTGTTGGTTTGGGACCAAAAGCAATTAAGCCAATAAGTAAACCTACAACTCCACCAATAGCACTGGCAATAAAACGTCCGCTATTTTTCTTACTTCTGATTACATATATCATAGCTATAGAAAGTGTCATTCTAAGGGCTGCACCAACAATTGTAATATCTACAATGCTTTTCCAGAAATGGGCAGAAATGAAAGCTGCAATTACGGTAATTATAGTAGCATAACGGATTGATTTTACTTTTTCCTTTTCCGAAGATGTAGGAATAAGATGCGATGAGACCGCAAAAACAGAAGTATCCGCCGTACTCATTAAACCAGCAAAAAACAAAACAACTAATAGAGGTATCCATGTAGAAGTAACTAAGTTTTGCATGGCAAAAATGAAAACTGTATCTGGATCCAAACCACTATTTTGTTGGTATACATAAAGTCCTACTATTAATAAAAGAAATGCAACTAATAAAACAGGTATGATAGCTAAACTAAGCCCCTTTTTTAGAGATCGTATATCTTTTGCAGCGTAACATAACTGATATCTGTCCGCTAATCCAAATACTGATAATCCACCATATAAAACAAGACCAATGATGCTTCCTAACTCTACATTTTCATTTGTTTTAGTTGTTAGAACTGTTTGAAGTTCTTTTAATTCCAGCATGTTGAAAATTAATAGGCCTAAAAAACAAATAATGATAAGAGCCTGAATAATATCCGTAATCATTACCGCTTTAAAACCTGAAAACATTACATAAATTAATACTACTGTAGCTGTAATAATAAGAGAGGTATCGTAAGAGAAAAGCCCAAAAAATTCAATGACTTTTGCTCCACCAGCTAGTGATAATAGAATCCAGAAGAACTGTACAATTACTGTAATTATATTGGTAACTAAAGAAGTATGTTTGTTACCGGTTACAAAGGCAGGAAGATCACCTTGTGTGTAAAATGTACCTTGTATAGATAGATTTTTGATTTTAGGAGCAGCCCAAAATGCAAAAAGTAAATAACCAATCACGGAACCAATGGACATAGCAAAAAGTCCCCAGCCAAATTTATACGCATATCCAGTGTAGGTTATTAATGTGCTTACACCAATGGCTCCGGCAAATTTTGAGAATAATATAGTCCAACCACTTCTATTTCTTCCCCCAATTAGGAAATCTTCTGCTGTAGAAGATTTAGCTAAATAGATGGATATCCCAATAATTAATAAAACGTAAGAAGCGAGGTAAAGATAAATTTGCATGAATACCAGATTGATGAAATTCAAAAATAACCAAATGCAATTGTTTTGAAAGTATTTATAACATTATTCTAAGTCAGGAATTTTTTTGACTTTAGATACCTTGGATTATTTTTTCTTATAATCTATGATATCAATAATATCTACACCCATATAATCTGCAATCTTTTTTAATCGCACGTAATCTTTAGCCAGGTTTTTTTTCTTCACAATATAGTCTCCTGCCTGTGGACTAATACCCAATACTTTGGAAATTCCATATACAGTTTTATTGCCCTTGCTTTTTTTTAAAAGCTTTTTCAAATTCTTGTTAACCATTATAAATACAATTCTATCAAATAAATATACAAATAAATTTTTATTAAAAAAATATTTGTATATTCAAATAATAATTGTATATTCGGAACATACAAATCAAAACCGCTTTAAAAATGAAACTCATAC
This sequence comes from uncultured Aquimarina sp., assembly GCF_947492965.1. GTDB lineage: Bacteria > Bacteroidota > Bacteroidia > Flavobacteriales > Flavobacteriaceae > Aquimarina. The sequence continues at coordinate 216,620 of NZ_CANLOZ010000002.1, forward strand.
TTATAATTGCTGTTTTTTGCGTCTCTTTTGTGAATGCAGCCAGTGTACATTCAGATTTAATAAATGAGAAGGATAAAAAAGAAAAGAGGGTAGAGAAGGACGAAAGTGCTTTAGCATCCAGAAACTTTCATTCTATTAAGAAGTGGAAGATGACTATAGAATATTTAAATGGAGATACTATTTCTAAAACAATAGAGGTAGATAAGAATGCTTCTGTTAGTGCAATGGAATTTGCATTCATAGAAGCTGAAAAGTATATAAAGACTTTAAAAAAAGTAAAAAGTTATAATGTTTCCCCTGTTTCTAGAAATTCATTTGTTCTTTTAGCAGGAGGGAAGTAATTATCTGCAGATCTTAACCTACGCAAAAGGCCATTAGTTATAATATACTAATGGCCTTTGCTTATGAATGAAGATTAAAATTATTATTTTTTTCTTTCTACAAATTCAAGTTGATCGATGGCTACATTTGTTGTGAAAATGCCATAATTTACTACAGCTTTCCCTTTCTCTAAAGTATCAATGGTTCCTATTGATTTACCATCTATCATACGAACTCTATCTCCGATTTTAAGAATCACTTTGGGTTTTTCTTTTTCTAATTTTTCTTCTATCTTTTTTTGTTCTTTTTTCTTTTCTCTAATTACTTCAACTTTCTTTTCCACCTCTTTGACTACCTTTTGTTGTCTTGCTTTCTTGGCTTTTCTTTGTTTGGTAGTTTGTTTTGTTCTTTTAGAGTTCTCAACCTGCACAATTTTCATAAACTCGTCGATAAGTTCTCTCTTCTTTTTATTATGGAAATATTTTTCACTTATTTCATTTAGTTTTTGCCCGAGATATATCATTCGCTGATTACTATCATAAAGTTCTTGATAGCTCTCCAGCTTATGTTGTAGTCTTTTATTGATTTTGTCTAAACGTTCTTTTTCTTCTTCTGTTTTCTGCTCTTTTGTTTTTAGAGAAGACGTAGTTTTTTGTAGTTTAGAACGTTCGCGTTGTAGATTCGCAATACTTTTATCAAATCTAATTTTACCTCGTTCTACTTTCTTTTTAGCTTTATTTATTAAGCTATAGGGAATTCCATTTTTTTGAGCAACCTCAAAAGTAAATGAACTACCTGCTTCACCAAGATAAAGTTTAAAAAGTGGTTCTAAAGTGCGTGAATCAAAAAGCATATTCGCATTGGTCATATTTGGTAATTCGTTAGCCAACATTTTTAAATTAGCATAATGCGTAGTTATGATACCAAACGATTCACGTTCGTAAAAAACTTCTAAAAAGGCTTCTGCTAATGCTCCTCCCAATTCTGGATCACTTCCTGTTCCGAATTCATCAATAAGGAATAAGGTTTTATCATTGCATTTTTTTAGAAAGTAATTCATATTCTTCAATCGATAACTATACGTACTTAAATGGTTTTCTATCGATTGATTATCTCCAATATCAGTAAGAACGGTATTAAACAAACACATTCTGCTATATTCATGTACAGGAATTAGCATACCGCTCTGAAGCATGATTTGTAATAAACCTATCGTTTTTAGAGTGATACTCTTTCCTCCCGCATTAGGGCCAGAAATAACAATGATACGATTATCCTTATCTAATGAAATGGTTTGCGGATACGTCTTTTCTCCTTTTTCTTGATTATTTAGATACAGCAAAGGATGATACGCATCCTTTACGGTTAATTCTCGATCTTCTGTTATTTTTGGTAGTACTCCATTAAACTTTTGAGCGTATTTTGTTTTTGCAGCGATGATGTCTACATCGCTTAGGTATTCCTGATATTCACCTAAAAGTTCGGAAAAAGGTCTAATTTTATTAGTTAATTCTTTGAGTATTTTTACAATTTCTTCTCTTTCTTCATATTGAAGATTATTTAAAGCACGACTAAATTGAATTGTTGCTTCGGGCTCTATATATACAATACTTCCAGTTTTAGAATTACCAAGAATAGAACCTTTTACCTTTCTTCGGTACATTGCTTTTACGGCTAGTACTCTTCGATTATCAACAATACTCTCCTTAATATCATCCAAATATCCTAAACTATTGTATCTGCTCAAATCCCTTCCGAAACTTCCATTCAATTTACCTTGAACTTCGTGTATATTTTTTCTTAACACATTTAGAGTAGGAGAGGCGTTATCTTTTACTTCACCAAATTTGTCAATTACTGTATCAATGAGATTTATAATTTCTTTGGTAAAGGTAATGGTGTTTGAAGTTTGATACAGTGTAGGGTAAAGTTCTTTATTTTTTCTAAAAAAACTAAGTAACTCATTAACAGTTAGATTAATTGATATTATCTTCTTTAGATTAAAGCTTTCTAAGAACGTATTTTCAATTCCTAATAATTTTAACTCTGTATTGATACTATCAAATCCGTGATTAGGTATTCTCGAATCGTTTAAATATGAAGATTTATATTCAAATACTTGTTGTAATGCTAAATGTAAATTCTCTTTTGTAGAAAAAGGAACAATTTGTACAGCTTTTGCTTTCCCGTGTTCTGTATTACATAGCTCTTCAATATGATTTAATACCGTATTGAATTCTAAATCTTTAAGTGTTTTGTCTGAAATTCTAATCATTTTTTGGACCTAATTGATTTAGGAAATATTCTTTTTTTGTTAATTTCTTTGTTATAAAACTTGTGGTATCGCTCGATTTTTAAAAAGTATTTGTCATAATTTTGCTTGAAGCAAATGTAAACAATTGCATATTTTTTTGATACTAAGATGAACGTAAATATTGATCCCAGTTGGAAAGAACAACTTAAAAGTGAGTTCGAAAAACCGTATTTTAAGACTCTTACTGATTTTGTAAAAGCTGAATATAAAGATCACACTTGTTATCCAAAGGGTTCTGAGATTTTTGCTGCATTCGATCATTGCAGTTTTGACAATGTTAAAGTTGTTATTATTGGCCAAGATCCTTATCATGGTATTGGACAAGCTCATGGATTATGCTTTTCTGTAAATGAAGGCGTAGCAATACCTCCATCTCTAATTAATATTTTTAAAGAATTAGAAACTGATTTAAATGTATCATTCCCGTCGAATGGTAATTTAGAACGTTGGGCTAAACAAGGTGTACTATTACTAAACGCAACATTAACGGTTCGTGCTCATCAAGCAGGATCACATCAGGGTAAAGGTTGGGAAAAATTTACTGATACTGTAATCAACGCTATATCAGAAAACAAAAAAGACGTAGTTTTTATGTTATGGGGTGGTTACGCAAAGAAAAAGGGAGCTAAAATAAATACTGCAGAACATTTGGTGCTGAACAGTGGACATCCATCTCCGCTAAGCGCGAATAGAGGATATTGGTTCGGAAATAAACATTTTAGTAAAACAAATGATTACCTAAAAAAAGTAAATCAATCACCAATAATTTGGTAAAATACTTTTTAAGCAGCTTTTGCTATGCTAGCAGTTTTCGCTTTACCAATGTTAGCGTCTGTAGTTGATTTTAAGTTTTTAGACTTTTTTCTATTTGTATCAACCGATTGAACACTGAATTTTAGAAGAATAAAATTAAATGCTATAAGCCCTCCAAGAATTAGTAAAAATGTCACCATAATTGATTTGTTAGTTAATTATTAGATGCAAGAACTATATAATGGTTGCGTGCATACTGATAATTGGTTTTCGGGGTAGGCATGGCAAATGTACAAAAATATTTAAATCTTTAGCTGCGGAAAGCCCGTAATCTCTAAGAATTAAAAATATGTTAAAGATGTATAGGGTAAAATTTATGATCTAATAAAAATTTATTAAATATTTGAACATATGCCATCTTTACCTTTATATATATAACGTTTATATAATGGATATCCCTACCTCTAAAATCGATATCCTATATATAAATCCGGTCTAACTATAATTTCAGGGCTTTTATTGTTAAATAAATTTCTTCCTATTCCAAAACCAATATCTATAAAAAAGCCGTTTCTGGTTACGAATTTTCCTCCAACTCCAAATCCAAGAGCAAAGTCAGTATAATTTTCTGGAACATCTCTAAAACCAATTAAGTCTCCTTGATCATTTACTACTCTTACCGTATTATCATGATCACCAGTTGATAACATACCAAAACCTTCTACATAAAATCCTCTTGCTACTCTACGACCAAAGAAGTATTTATAATGTCCTGTTAACGCTAATTTTTTATCGAAAATACCATCTCTATCTACGATATCATTATCGTTATCAATATCATCACTGAACCTATAGAATACATCTACACCTACACTATGATCGCTGCTTAAAATTCTTTCATAAGAAACATCTAACGCTCCGAATGCAATTATGTTTAGAGGATTTAGGCCAATCTCGTTCTTATTAACATCTCTTGGTATAATGTCAGATGAATCCTGACTATATGATATAAATGAAGTAAAGAAGGTAATAATTGTAATTAATAAAAGTCTCATTTTTTTTGTTTTAATTAATATCATCAAAATTGATGTGAACTGTACCTAAAACATATAATAGATAAAATACCCTACCAAAAAATGAAGATAAAAAGCATGTGGTATTTATTTAAAAGAGAATTAAATGAAAATTCTCTAAAAACGATAACCTAAGTACAAGTTTGGCCTTATAACGATTTCTGGAGCATCGTTGTTAAATAAATTTCGTCCAATACCAAATCCGATATCAATTAAAAAACCATTCCTGGCTACAAATTTTCCACCAACACCAAATCCTAAAGCGAAGTCCGTGAAATCTTCCTCAATCTCATCAACTCTTATGAAATTACCTTGAGAATCAAATACATCTATTAAGATTTCATCTGATCCAGAAGATAACATTCCGAAACCTTCTACATAAAACCCTCGAGCTATTCTTTCTCCAAAAAAGTACTTGAACTTTGTTGTAAAAGCAATGTCTTTTTCAAATATATCATCACCATCAAATATATCATCATCATCTCTATCTGTTAATAGATAGAAAAAATCAAATCCAAGAGTACTATTATTATTTAAAACTCTTTCATATCCAATATCAAGAGCACCAAAAGCTACAATATTTAATGGGTTTAGACTAAGTTCATTTTTGTTAATATCTCGTTTTGGCAGATCTGATTGATCTTGTGCTACGGTACATTGAAATGAGCATAAAATAATGCTTACGATAAGAATTGATTTCATAATAATTAAATTGTTTTCCTTTGTAAGCAAGATGTTTGAAATGTAAAAAGGTTGCTTATACTTCAAAAATTAAATTTTTCGAATCAACTGTTTTTTCGATAATGTTTAATTGCTTTAGTTGATTTTGGACTTGATCTAATGTTTCTATTGCTATCATAGATTGGCTCCATTCGGTAAGTTGTAACCACTCTTTTATGTCATCCAAGCGTTGATCATATCTATAAGCTAATGTCTTATCTATACTTGGAATTTTCTTGAAATCAGTAGTTGTAGAATTAATAATTTCTAAAATGTCTTGTATTTGCTCTTGATGTGATTGTAAAATATTTTCTCGAACTGCAATTACAAAGCAAGGCCATGGAGTAGGGCAGTCCGCAATACGCCTAAATGTTCCGTTATCTACCAATGGTTTTGTTGTAAAATGCTCCCACATAAAATAATCAGCTGTATCATTAGTTAGTGCCTCAACTGCTCCATCTAAATTTCGTATAACTTCAAATTTTAAAAGAGATGTGTCCCATCCTTGATTTTGTGCATTTACATAGGCCATTAAATGAGACCCAGATCCATATCTACTTATTGCTGCAGAAGTATGTCGAAGATCTTCTATAGTTTTATATGTAGAATGATGTCCTACATGAATACCCCAAATCAAAGGTGATTGTATATAGGTTTGTACAATTTTGGAAGGATTACCAGCGATCATATCTTTTACGATACCTTCGGTAAGTATAATGGCAATATCAATAGTCTCATTGCGCAATGCTTCGCACATAGCTCCAGTGCCACCAGGAAAATCCGTCCATTCTAAATTAATACCTTTTTGTTGATAGGTTTTTTCTTCTATTGTTAAATGCCATGGTAAATTAAAATGCTCTGGAACGCCTCCAATTTTGATCGTTTGCATATAGTTATAATGTAAATATGTTAAAAATTGTATTTAAACGATAAAAAAATACATTTTATCGTTTAAATAGAAAAAATATGATTACTTTTGAAATATAAGTCTGATATATTCGACTATATTAGCAACATATAACCCAAAATAAAAACAATAATCGTTATGAAAAAGAATTTTTTAAAAAACAAAGGTGCTGAAGTGAAAGTGGCAAAGCTAAAAAGTAACACTTTAGAAAATGGTATCGTTGTTTTCATTGCGCTACTTTTATTGACTAATTTTTTCATCAGTCTTAAGATATTGTTCGGATAATATGTTATTATCAGTATGTATCTGATTTAGATATGTTCTGATTGCTTTTTGTGATTGTATGGACGGTTCATCGTCCATTTTCTTTTTATAGCTGTTACTAGATTTAGCATCTTGAATCCTAGATTTTTTATTGTCACTTAGTTGCATATCCAAAATAGTTTCTAATTCTTTTTTACAATCCGTATCTAATATCGGAGTTAACACTTCAATTCGTTTATCCAAGTTTCGTGTCATCCAGTCTGCACTTCCAATAAAAATCTTAGATTCTCCTCCATTTTCGAAATAGTAAATTCTTCCATGTTCTAAGTATCGATCTACAATACTAGTAATTCGGATATTTTCGCTCATACCTTTTAATCCAGGAATTAGACAAGTAAAACCTCTAACCAGTAATTCTATTTTTACACCAATACTACTTGCTCTATATAACTTATTTATAATCTTTTTATCTTCTAGACTGTTTAATTTTGCTTTTATAATTGCAGGCTTGCCGTTTTTAGCATTTTCAATTTCTATATCAATCAGATCTTCGAAGGTATTTCTTACCGTAAAGGGAGCTACTAATAATTGTTTTGGCTTAGGAAGTATCATTTTACCTGACAGGACTTCAAATACTTCACTTAAATCTTTCGTGATCTTTGAGTTGGAAGTAAATAATCCATGATCACAGTATATTTTTGAAGTTTTTGCATTGAAATTTCCTGTACCAATATATGCATAAGACTGGATAATATCTTTTTCTTTTCTCTTTACTAAAAGTATTTTGGAGTGCACTTTGATTTTAGGGTAACTGTAAAAAACGGAAGCTCCTTTTTCTTCAAATGTTTTACCCCATTTTAAATTATTTTTTTCATCAAAACGTGCTTTTGCTTCAATGAATACGGTTACTTTTTTACCATTTTCAATTGCTTTTAATAAAGAATTCGTAAGTTCAGATTCTTTTGCAACTCGATAGAGTGATATTTTTATTTCAGTTACATATTGGTCTGTAGAAGCTTGATTTATAAAATTTTGCACATAATCAAAAGACATATAAGGAAAGTGCACTAATTGATCTTTTCTTTTAATGATATCAAAATAGTTGTCACTTTTTTCAAATTCACTATGTCTTACTTCAGAAACTGCTGGGTAATGTAAAAAACTGTTATTTGTTGGATCCGGAAAGCTAAAAAAATCACTGAAGTTATGATACTTGCCACCAGGCATCATATCGATTTTCCCTAAATTAAATAATTTTCTAACCTCATTTTTAAGTGTTTTGGGCATAGAGGAGTCAAAAAGTAATCGTGTGGGTTGTCCAAAATTCCTTTGTGAAAGGGATTCTTTAATTTTTTCAGCTAAAATACCTTCAAACTCATCATCTATATATAATTCTGCATCTCTAGAAAGTTTGATTTGATAACTATCTAAAATCTTTTGATTTTCAAAAATTTGATTTAGATTTAATTTTATAATATCGTCTATAAAGGTAATATAATGACTCTCATTTTCTGTAGGGAGACAAACAAATCTTTCTAATTGATCCGAGGGAATATTTACAACCCCAAAAGATTCACTCTCTTCAAAAGTAACTAGATAATATAGTTTATTATTTTCTAGAAAAACTTCTTCTTGATCAGAATTAGTAACTAATTTTGAGTCAATTAGAGGAAGAACTTTAGAAATAAAATATTGAGTAGTAAATTGTTGTTGGTCAGTATTATAAAATTGATAATTAACTAAGTGTATATCGTTTTTGGCAAGTTCTGGAATGAGGGTGCTAAAAAATATTTTTCCAAATTTTTCTTGTTGAAGTTTTACTAACTTTAGTATTTCTTTTACCTGTTTATTAGGTTTTAAAGCAAGTTTTTTTCGTAATTGTTTATCAATCTTTTTGATTTGGCGAAGTCTGGAAACTCTTACTCTGAAATATTCATCGAGATTAGACGAAAATATCGCCAAAAACTTTAACCGCTCATATAATGGGTTTGTTGGATCCTCCGCTTCTTGTAAAACCCGTTCGTTAAAACTTAACCAATTTATATCCCTATCATTATAGGTGTATTTATTTTCATCCATATTTAAAATTAAATTATCCTATACATTTAGTTTTTAACTAAAAGTTAAATTTAATTTTTAGAAACTAATAATTTTATCTAAGGTGTATTTAATGAGGTTGTCTATTGTTTTTTCAGAGTCTTGGCTAAAACGTCCTGTAGCTCTATTTGCTAAGATAGCATTCATAGATACGGCTCGATGTCCTAAAAGTTTAGCCATTCCATAAATTCCTGCAGTTTCCATTTCTAAATTAGTAATTTTTTTATCTGCGTAGCTAAAAGAGCCTATTTTTTGGTTTAATAAGGCATCAGATGTTGCTAATCGTAAAACTCTTCCTTGTGGCCCATAAAACCCAACATTAGTAATAGTAAATCCTTTAATAGTTTCATCACTTTGCATATGTCTACCAAGTTTTTTGTCAAAGGAAACTACATATGGTGATGATTTTTTATTACTCCAATTTAAATGTTTCATTAGTGGTTCTGATATCTGTGGGAATTGTACATCTTCACTATCATAAAAATGTAGCAAACTATCAAATCCAATGGCGATTTCAGAAACTATAAAACTATCAATAGGAATTTCTGGTTGTATAGCACCAGAGGTACCAATTCTGATAAAATTAAGCGACGTATGCTCATCTTTTACCTTTTTTGTTTTTAAATCAATATTCACTAGTGCATCTAACTCGTTAAATACAATATCTATGTTGTCTGTGCCAATTCCAGTAGAAATTACAGTTAACCGCTTACCCTTGTAAGTCCCTGTTTGTGTATGAAATTCTCTTTTTCGAGTTACATGTTCAATACTATCAAAATACTGAGTAACTTTAGAAACTCTATCAGGATCGCCTACTGTGATAATGGTGGATGCAATATGTTCTGGCTTTAAGTTTAAGTGGTAGATACTGCCATCATCGTTGAGTATCAGTTCGGATTCAGCTATCGCCATTTTATAATTTTAATAAATTGTGTGTTTCTTTGTTATAGAGGTAATCATATTTTTTGACACCTCCATAGTACCAATCTAGCATTTGAGTATTATAGAAGTTTTTCTTTTCCTCTAATGCTAATCTTCCTCTTTCGGATAATAATAAACGATCTTTGGTTTGATCAAAGAATTGAAATAATCTTGCTAACACTCGCTTCATTTGCATGTCACCATATCCATAGAATCCCTGATATTCCAAAGCATATCCCATTAACTGTTTAATATTCTTAATTTGGTAATTATCAACCATCTCTAAAATATTATGTTCCAAAGTATTAAGTCCTGTTAACATATTAGGAAATCTTTGTAAGTGTGCTCTTAGGCATATGGATAAGTATTCGAAAGAGGATTGTTTTTTAATCTGTCCAGCTATTTTTTTTGGATTAGACTCACAGTACAATGTCCAAACATGCGAAGCAAGTTCTAAATCATTAAGATTTAGTAGTACTTTTTGTTCGTAGTGCTGTTTTAGTTGTGCAGCTGTTAGTTCACCTAATCCTAAACATTTTTTTGCATTTTCTACGCGTCCACTGCAAACTAAATAAATAGGAGTTTCTTTAACTCCTTTACGAAGCAGTAAGCTAATGGCAGCTATCATATTTATATGACAGAAAAGATCATATTCGAACCAAAGAATAATTTCATCGAATTTGTGAATAGCATCTAACTTATCAAGTTGTGTCACAAATTTACTTTGATAATCTGCATGTGAAATTCGGTAATACTTTTTTAAGAATTCTTTTCTTATGGCAATACCTTTTTCTGTTTCAAATTTAATCGAAGTGGGGCCTTCACAAAGCATTTCACGCCAAATCATAAATTCTCCATCGACAAGATTTAGCTCTTTTAGATAGTCTGTTAAACTATCTCCATTGGTTATATGTAATGTTTTAGCCCCCAAAAATGTATTCTTTTAATGGTTAATTAGAAAATCATCCTCCAACTCTTTTTACTTTAAAACCTTTAGAGGTTAGAATATCCATAATTTTATCTCTGTAGTCTCCTTGGACGATAATTCGGTCATCTTTAAAGCTTCCACCAACACTTAATGTTGTTTTAATTTCCTTAGCAAGCTTTTTAAAATCTTCATCCGCACCCGTATACCCTTCTAAAATAGTTATTGGCTTTCCTTTTCTCTTTTCATATTTACAGATAATAGGATCATCTTGCATCCAAATACCTTCATTTGTTTCCTCTGTTTTCTCTTCTTCTGTAAATTGATGATCCGGAAATAAATTTTTTAATTGATCTTTTAAATCCATAATTATATTATTTCTTTATCAATCCTATTTCTACTAATCTTTGATGAAGAAACTCACCTGCGGTAATATCATCATATTGTTTTGGATTATTATCAGTGATACATTCTTCCAAACAATTGAGCTTCATATCACTTCTTGGGTGCATAAAAAATGGGATGGAATATCTTGGTTTACTCCATTGTTCTTTTGGTGGATTGATTACTCGGTGAATAGTAGAACGCAATTTATTATTAGTATGACGTTCTAACATATCTCCAACATTAATTACCAGTTCATCCTCTTCTGGTATTGCGTCGATCCATTCTCCATCTTTACGTTGCACTTGTAACCCTCCAGTAGAAGCACCCATTAATAGGGTTATGAGATTTATATCTCCATGTGCACCTGCTCTTACTGCACCTTTTGGTTCTTCGGTAATCGGTGGATAATGGATAGGTCTCAAAATACTATTTCCATTACTAGCCCAATGATCAAAATAATTCTCATCTAATCCTATATAAATAGCCAAAGCTCTTAAAACATAAATACCTGTTTTCTCAAGCATTCTGTAGGCTTCCATACCCGTAGGATTAAAGTCTTGTAATTCTTCGACAATTACATTTGGAGGATATTCCTCTTTTAGGTTAGCATCTTCCGAAGGTTCTTGACCAAAATGCCAAAATTCTTTTAAATCACCTTCTTTTTTTCCTTTGGCATGTTCTTTTCCAAAGGAGATATAGCCTCTTTGACCTCCTAATCCTTCAATTTCATATTTCTGTTTGTCTTCTAAAGGCAAAGCAAAAAAAGCTTTTACTTCTTTATATAGTTCATCGACTAAATCATCACTTAAAAAATGATTCTTTAATGCTACAAAACCTATTTCTTCATAGGCTTTACCAATTTCATCAACAAACTTTTGTTTACGTGATGGATCTTCTGATAAAAAGTCGGCAAGATCTACACTCGGTATATTATTCATGGTTGTATTATTTACTATAACTAAAATAGATGTATTTACTTAAATATACATCATGCTGTTCATCTTTTTTTTAACATTTCAGAAGAATGTCAAATTAATTATATTTTAATAAAATCGAATGAAAACGTAGTAAATTTAATTAAATCATAGTATTAATTAGGTTAAATTAACAAGTACTTAATAGTATTCTCGGGTCGAGGCTATTTCTGAAATAAAAATAACTACATTTACTAGGCTATCTTTCTATTTCTGAAAGTTGAAATTGTTTCACGAATTGATTTAATAATATGGCAGAAGAAAAGTTATTATCTGATTTTGATATAAAGGATTATGGTAAGGAATTATTGGTTTCATTGTATGCCAAAATGTTAAAACCAAGATTGATTGAGGAGAAAATGCTCATATTGTTACGACAAGGCAAAATATCTAAATGGTTTAGCGGTATTGGTCAAGAAGCAATTTCAGTTGGGGTTACTGCAGCCTTGAATCCTGATGAATATATACTACCAATGCATCGAAATCTTGGAGTATTTACAACAAGAGAAGTGCCTTTATATCGACTTTTTAGTCAATGGCAAGGGAAAGCCAATGGTTTTACAAATGGTCGAGATCGTTCTTTTCATTTTGGTTCGCAGGAATATAATTTAGTCGGAATGATATCTCATTTAGGGCCTCAATTAGGTGTCGCTTGTGGTATTGCTTTAGGTAACTTGTTGAAAAAGAATAACAAGGTTACAGCAGTTTTTACAGGAGAAGGTGGAACAAGTGAGGGAGATTTTCATGAAGCATTGAATATAGCTTCAGTTTGGAGTTTGCCTGTTATTTTTTGTATCGAAAATAACGGGTATGGTCTATCTACACCTATTTCAGAACAATATAATTGTAAACATCTTGCTGATCGTGGATTAGGATACGGAATGGATTCATATGTAGTTGATGGTAATAATGTAGTAGAAGTTTATGATACTATACGAACAATAGCAGCTGATATTAGAACAAATCCAAGACCTGTATTGATTGAGTTTAAAACTTTTAGAATGCGTGGTCATGAAGAGGCTAGTGGCACCAAATATGTACCGGAGGAACTCATGCAATTTTGGGCTAAAAAAGATCCAATTGAAAATTATAAAGAATTCTTGATTAACAATGCCATCTTATCAGATGAAGAAGATTTTCGCATAAAATTTGAAATTAAGGAAGAAATTGATAAGGATTGGAAGCGCACAAATGAAGAAGAAGGTGTTTTGGTTGATATAAGCAAAGAACTAAATGATGTTTATAAAGAATTTCATTTTGTAGAAAGCAAACCTCTAGATAACACATCTGAAGAATTACGATTTATAGATGCAATTTCTGAAGCTTTAAAGATGGGAATGCGCAGAAATGATCACCTAGTCATTATGGGACAAGATATTGCCGATTATGGTGGTGTTTTCAAGATAACAGAAAATTTTGTTGAAGAATTTGGGAAAGACAGAGTTAGAAATACTCCTATTTGTGAATCAGGAATAGTTTCTACTGCATATGGGTTATCTGTTAATGGTATGAAAGCAATCGTAGAGATGCAATTTGCTGATTTTGTTTCTTCAGGATTTAATCCTATTGTCAATTTATTAGCAAAATCTAATTATCGTTGGAGTCAAGCGTCTGATGTAGTTATAAGAATGCCTTGTGGCGGTGGTGTAGGAGCGGGTCCATTTCATAGTCAAACCAATGAAGCTTGGTTTACTAAAACTCCTGGTTTAAAGGTAGTTTACCCAGCCTTTCCTAAAGATGCTAAAGGACTATTGTTAGCATCGATAGAAGATCCAAATCCAATATTATTTTTTGAACACAAAGCGTTATATCGTAGTGTTAGACAAGAAGTACCGAAAGAATATTATACAACACCTATTGGAAAAGCAGTTTTATTAGAAGAAGGAGTGGATATTTCTGTAATCACATATGGAGCAGGTGTGCATTGGGCTTTAGATGTTTTAGAAGTTCATTCTGAGATTAATGCAGATGTTATCGATTTAAGAACGTTGAAACCGATTGACATAGATACTGTTATAAAATCGGTAAAGAAAACAGGAAAGGCTATTATATTGCAAGAAGATTCTATGTTTGGAGGTATAGCTTCAGACATTTCTGCTTTGCTAATGGAACATTGTTTTGAGTTTCTAGATGCGCCAGTAAAAAGAGTTTCAAGTTTGGATACTCCTATTCCTTTTGAGCCCAATTTAGAACAGCAATATTTACCAAAAAAGAGATTCGAAGAAGAGCTGTTAGAATTGTATAGGTATTAACACCTGTTTTTCGTTCCGAAAACGTTTTTGTTAATAAAATCGAATTAATATCTAAATAATTGATTTTTAGTTATTTATGTTTTTTAAAATCGATGAATTGATTTTTTTTTAGGATAACGGAACATTAAGTATTTATTAAGGGTCAAAATCCCCTGAGATATAAGTTGTGTGTTCAGTTGTTAAATGTTAATTTCGCGCTGTCTATGTCAAAAACATAGCGCAGGGGATTAAAAATCAAGGGGTAATACAAAAATACATGAACACTAACCAATTGGAGCTGTTAAGTTCTTCTACTGTTCTGGTAACTGGAGCGGCAGGTTTTATAGGATCTAACTTATGTGAGGCATTACTGAATAAAGGCAGTAAAGTAATAGGTTTAGATAATTTTGCAACAGGTCATAAGAGAAACCTGACTACATTAATTGAAAATCCAAATTTTACTTTTATAGAAGGAGATATTAGAAACCTCGAGGATTGCAACAAAGCTTGTAATGGTGTTGATTATATATTACATCAAGCTGCATTAGGATCAGTACCAAGATCCATAAATGATCCTATAACTAGTAATGATGTAAATGTAGGAGGTTTTCTAAACATGCTTGTAGCTGCAAGAGATGCGGGTGTCAAAAGGTTTATTTATGCAGCGAGTTCATCCACATATGGAGATTCTAAAGCATTACCTAAAGTAGAAGAAAAAATCGGAAAACCTTTATCACCGTATGCAATTACGAAGTATGTAAATGAATTATATGCAGATAATTTTAAGAGAACTTATGATTTAGATACAGTAGGTTTGCGATATTTTAATGTTTTTGGAAGAAAACAGGATCCAAATGGAGCATATGCTGCCGTTATTCCAAAGTTTGTAATGCAATTCATGAAATATGAATCTCCTGTAATTAATGGAGATGGTTCTTTTTCAAGAGATTTCACATATATAGATAATGTAATTCAAATGAATCTTAGAGCTATTGTCTCTGATAATACAGAAGCTCTAAATAATGTATACAATACAGCATTCGGGGAAAGAACTACCTTAAATGAATTAGTAACTTTATTAAAAGATTATCTTTCAGAGTTTGATCCTAAAATAAATGATGTAGAAGTAAAGAATGGACCAGAACGTAAGGGTGATGTGCCGCATTCTTTAGCTTCAGTGGATAAAGCAAAAACATTATTAGGATATGATCCTGAATTTGATATGAAATCAGGATTAAAAGAAGCCGTAAAATGGTATTGGAATAATCTTAAATAGAGCATTCTAGTAAATAAACATAACAACTATAGCCATGCAAGATATTAAAATAGCAATTATAGGTCTGGGATATGTGGGACTTCCTTTAGCCAGACTTTTTGCAACCAAGTTTCCCGTTATTGGTTTTGATATCAATCAAAATAGAATAGAGGAGTTACGATCAGGTAAGGATACTACGTTAGAAGTTGAGGATGAAATTCTTCAATCAGTTTTAACTAAAAGCAGCAAAATGGATCAGGGACTTTTTTGTACTTCTAATATTGAGGACATAAAAGATTGTAACTATTATGTAGTTACAGTGCCCACTCCCGTAGATAAGAACAATAGACCTGATCTTACACCATTATATAAATCAAGTGAGACGGTAGGGAAGGTATTAAAAAAAGGAGATATAGTTATATATGAATCTACAGTGTATCCTGGTGTTACCGAAGAAGAATGTATACCAGTTTTGGAAAAAGTAAGTGGATTGAAGTTCAATGTTGACTTTTTCGCTGGGTATTCTCCTGAACGTATTAATCCTGGAGATAAGTTGCATACCGTAGAAAAAATATTAAAAGTAACTGCAGGTTCTACTCCAGAGATAGGAAAAAAAGTAGATGATTTATATGCTTCGGTAATTACTGCAGGAACTCATTTAGCACCTACGATTAAAGTTGCGGAAGCTGCCAAAGTAATAGAAAACTCCCAACGTGATATTAATATTGCATTTGTAAATGAATTAGCAAAGATCTTTAATCTAATGGACATAGATACAAATGACGTGCTAAAAGCAGCTGGAACAAAATGGAACTTTTTACCATTTAAGCCAGGTTTAGTAGGTGGTCATTGTATAGGAGTCGATCCATACTACTTGGCTCAAAGAGCGCAAGAATTTGGATATCATCCAGAAATAATTCTAGCAGGAAGAAGATTGAATGATAGTATGGGACAATATGTAGCGTCCGAAGTTATTAAATTGATGGTCAATCATGATATCAAAATCAAAGGAGCTGATATTTTGGTGCTGGGAATAACATTTAAAGAAAATTGTCCTGATGTTCGAAATACCAGAGCGGTTGATGTAATTCAAAATTTAAAGGATTTTGGAACCAATGTAAATATTTATGATCCTTGGGCTAACCCATCTGAAGTAGCACATGAATATGGGTTATCAACTATGAATGAATTACCTAATACTAAGTATGATGCAGTCGTATTAACAGTAGCACATAAGGAGTACTTAGATATTGATTTAAAATCACTATTGAAACCAGATGGTGTTTTATATGACGTAAAAGGAATATTAAAAGAGGAAGTGCACGGAAGATTATAAATATGCTTCCTGTTTTTTTTTAAGTAAAAACAACTTTTAAACCAACCAAATTGAGCCAACTAAAAAAAGGAGCTTTATTAACGTATTTAAAAATCTTTTTGATTAATGTTGTTGGGATTGTAATAACCCCTTTAATCGTTAGTTATTTAGGAAAAGATGAGTACGGTATATTCAATGCAATTGGTGCTCTAATTGGAACCATAGCTTTATTGGATTTTGGCCTCACGAATACAGTAGTTCGCTTTATTGCAAAATATCGTGCGGAAAAAGATCGAGAAGGAGAAGAAAATTTTTTAGGAACAGTTAGAATACTATACGCTGCGGTTTCTACACTAGTTGTAATATCGGGTAGTATTTTTTATTTCTTTATTGATAGTTATTTCACAAAATTTAGTGCAGAGGAATTAAGAATCGCAAAAATCATGTTTGTGATTTTAGTTTTTAATTTAGCAATTCAATTACCTGGAATGATATTTACAGGAATCTGCAAGGGATACGAAAAGTTTGTTTTTCCTGAGTCTGTAGGTATTATTCGATATATATTACGATCGTTAACTATTGTATGTGTTTTATATTTCGGCGGAAGAGCAATAGCCTTGGTTATTGTTGACACTATATTTAATATGCTTACGATTTCAGTATCTGCTTACTATGTATTGGTGAAATTGAAAGTACGATTTAAGTTACATAAACTCTCAAAAAGCTTTATTCTTCAGATTTTTCAATATTCGAGCTGGATTTTCCTTTTTGCTATTGTAAATATGTTACAATGGAAATCTGGAAGTTGGGTATTAGGCGCAATAAGTATTCCTAAAGTATTAGGGATATATGGTATTGGAATAGCTCTTGGTACATACTATGGAGCTTTTTCTACAGCAATTTCTAGCGTTTTTCTTCCAAGAGCAACACAGATGTCTGTTAATAATGCGAGTGGAGAAGAGTTAACTAATATGATGATTAAACTAGGAAGATTATCTTTCATTATTTTGATGTATATTTTTGGTGCATTTTTATTGTATGGAGAACAATTTATAAACCTTTGGGTAGGTGGTGGAGAATCGCCAGCAAATGGAAGGTATACCGCAGAAGAATGTAGAGAAATTTACATGATTGCTTTGATCATAATGATTGGGTATACATTACCATTACTACAAGCTTTTGGGAACTCTATTTTAGAAGCTAAAAACAAACTCTCTTTTAAAGCGATTTTGTATTTAAGTTTTATGATTGTTGGTGTAGTCGTTGGAGGGTTTTTAGCTATGAAATATAGCGCTACGGGAATGATAATTGGTCTTGTCGGAGGATGGATGATTGTTCAAAATGTGATGAACTTTTATTATCATCATACCATAGGATTAAATATTATCCGTTTTTTCAAAGAATTACTTCATAAAGTAGTATTAGTGGTATTATTGGTGGTTGCAGTTGGTTATTTTATAAATTATATTCCGGGTGATGGATGGTTTAGTTTTATAGCCAAAGGAGTATCATACACATTAGTTTTTGCTGTAATGATGTATACCTTAGGAATGTTAGAATACGAAAGAGAATTATTTAGAAAACCTATTGTTTCATTACTGAAACGAAAATAATATAAAAATGGATACCTTAAAACTACAAGCAATCACATACTCTGATAACGGTCGTAAGATCAATTATGACTATGTGGTAGGTGCTGATATCCAAAAATTCTTTGTGGAGAAAGAACCTTTTTATTCTAAATATCAAATAGATGTAAGTTCTACTCCAGAAAGTATCGCTGTGATTCCGTTTTTGAGTAATGTCTTACCAATGGCTTGGTTTGCTGGGTTTGATATAGAAGTTGATGAAGTTGATGAAGATTTCTATAATGCTCAAGAAAAAATAAAACAGGAGTTTGCTAAAAGAGATGTACCGAGTTCTTTTACAGGAAGGTTAGTAGCAAAGAAACTAGTAAAAAACTCTATAAAACATACTAAATCGGCAATGCTTTTTAGTGGTGGTGTAGATGCTTATGCTACTTATATTAGAATTTATGATCAAAAACCTGATTTGATAACGCTGCATGGAGCAGATATCACTATTGCTGATAAAGGTCAATGGAAAGAGTTTACAGATTTCATTGAAAATGAAGAGTTGTTAGTAGATAATAACAAAGAATATATAGAAACCAATCTGAGAGATTTTTATACGTATCAAGTAGAATTACTGCTAAAAGATATAGGTTGGTGGGGCAAAGTACAGCATGGTTTAGCATTAGTTGGGTCTATTGCTCCTTTAGCATATATTCATAACTATAGTTCGGTTTATATTGCGTCTTCATATACTGATCATATTGATATTGATTGGGGATCTACACCAGAAATTGATGAAAAAATTACTTGGGGTTCAGGTTTTAGAGTTTATCATGATGGGTATGAACTTAAAAGACAGGATAAAGTCGATTTAATAGCAAAATTTGCTGAGGATAAAGATAAGAGATTTAGACTTAGAGTTTGTTATTCTGAAAAAAGAACAGAGTTTAATTGTAGCTATTGCGAGAAATGTTTTAGAACTATAATGGGACTTATTCTCAATAACCAAAATCCAAATGAATATGGTTTTAATGTAGATGGATCGGTTTATGACAAAATTTATCAGATTTTACATATAGGCTCTGGAAGTAAAGGAGTAAAATACTTTTGGTGGGAATTAATGGAAAAGGCTAAGAGTGTGGATACATTTTATGTTTTTGATAACAAAGAAGTTGAAACTGCCCATATGAACGAGTTTAGAAATGGCAAGGTAGATAGACTTTTAGAAGAAAAAATTAATAATGCAAATAAAGGAACCAATCGATTGAAATTTATTATTAGAAATAAATTTCCTTGGTTACAAAAAATATATAGAAAATTAAAGTAGATACAAACTAGGTAAATTGTAGAACTAATGAAATACGGATTGCTTACATACGATGAGAATAAGAACTTTTTTAATGTTGGAGACAATATTCAAAGTTTAGCGGCTAAACAATTTTTGCCAAAAGTAGATACGTTATTAAATAGAGAAAGATTAGGAGAGTACACGGGTGACCCTATAAAGTTAATCATGAATGGATGGTTTACTCATAATATTCATAATTGGGTACCGTCAGATAATATTGATCCTATTTTTGTGTCTTTTCACATGAATAATACGGCTGCTCCAGCTATGTTAAGTGAAAAAGGTATTGCATATCTAAAAAAGCACCAACCTATTGGATGCAGAGATCAATTTACAGCGGATACTCTTAAGGCCAAAGGAATTGATGCCTATTTCACTGGATGCCTGACATTAACTTTAGATTCTTATAAAGTTGATGATTCAGAGAGAGGAGAGGATATTTATATTGTTGATCCTTTATATAGCTATCCAAGAGCAGAAAAGGTATTTTACAATACAAAAATCACTATTAAAAACATATTAAATGGATCTGCTTTCAAACTAGGAAAAAAAGACAAACACATAAAAAAGTTTATCAGTAAAGAAGTATTGGACACAGCTACGTTTATCAACCAAGAACCGCCTTCGAATACTTATACAGACGAAGAAAAATTTGATATGGCTGTTGATTTGCTAAATAAATATGCAAAAGCAAAGCTAGTCATAACCTCTAGAATACACTGCGCATTACCATGTTTGGCGATGGGTACTCCTGTAATCTTTGTAAATGGTTTTGATAGTTTTGTAGATTCTTGTCGATTTGATGGGATTCTAGAATTATTTAATCGAATTGATATTGATAGTAAAACAGGAACTTATACTTCTAATTTTGGATTAGAAGGTAAAATAACCAACGAAACCACAGTAAAAAACCTCGAAAAACACCACGACTTAGCCAATGCACTAAAAGAAAAAGTTACTAATAAAATCTAAACAACCGCACAAACGATGAAAAGGGTACTCAAAAAACTGTTAAAGGATAACTTCTTTACAGCTCCAAAGAAAATGCAACAAAAACACACTACATTTTCTAAAGAGCAATTAGAAGAGTTAACAAAATCACTTAAAGAAAACTACTTAGACAGAGGAAATACCAAAAGTAGATTATCAACTGAAGAATATAATCAGGCAGTAAGTGGACAGCTTTTTGATCGTTTGTACTATAATAGAAATAGAATAGCGCCATGGTTACACCATGTAAAGGATCTAAATGGAGCTAATATTTTGGAAATTGGATGCGGAACTGGTATTTCTACACTAGCCTTAAGCGAGCAAGGAGCCAAAGTAGTAGGTGTTGATGTGGATGCTGGAGCTTTGGAAGTAGCAAAAGATAGAATGAGAATAGCTGGATATGAAGCAGAGCTGCATCATGTAAATGGAGAAGAAATTGAAGAGAATTTTAAGGATAGAAAGTTTGATTTTATCATCTATTATGCGGTTTTAGAGCATATGACAGTTAGTGAACGATTAGAATCATTACAACAAGCATGGAGAATGTTATCAAGCGGAGGCTATCTAGCGGTTATAGAAACTCCGAATAGATTATGGTATTATGATTCGCATACGGCTGCACTGCCTTTTTATGATTGGCTACCAGATGATTTAGCGTATTACTATTCTAAATTTTCCAGTAGGAAGAATTTTAAAGATTCTTATCGTGAAATTGATGATGAAAATATGATGAAATTTAAAAGATGGGGAAGAGGAGCTAGCTATCACGAGTTTGAAGTAGCAATAGCACCTTTAAAAGAAATTAATATAGTAAGCAGTTTAATGAAGTTCGAAAAGTCTGCTTTTCTAAAGGTTGGTTTTAAGGGATTACGTTATATAAAATTCCTAAAATCAATGAATAAAAATCTAAATAGTGGTTTTTGCTATCCATATTTAGATATCGTAATTAAAAAATAACTAAGAGTATCTCCCCCAAATACTACTATTCTTAAACGTAATTTGATGAAACTGGTATATATAGTAAATCGTATCGACGGTCCTGGAGGATTGGAAAGAGTACTTTCGATAAAGGCTAGTAAGCTTGCAGAGGATTATGATTATGATATCCATATAGTTACATTAAATCAAAATACAAGAGAACTCTTTTACGATTTTAGTCCTAAGCTATCATATCATAATGTAGAGGCGAAAGGAAATCCTATATCAAGGATGTATAAGTATGCTAAAGGACTTAGAAATACGATAAAAAAATTACAACCAGATGTAATTGCAGTTTGCGATGATGGGTTAAAAGGTTTTTTCGTACCCCTGGTTTTGGGTAAACCTTGTCCTATGATCTATGAAAGACATGTTTCTAGAAATGTAGAAATAAAAAAGGGGAAGAGATCTTTAAAGAAGAGAATTACCACTGCTACCAAATTTTCTTTAATGAATTTTGGCGGAAAGTATTATGATCATTTCGTAGTACTTACCAATGGGAATTTAAATGAATGGACATTTAAAAATCTTAAAGTTATTCCTAATCCATTATCTTTTTATCCAGAAGAAAAAAGTTCTTTAGAAAATAAAAAAGTATTAGCTGTAGGGAAACATAGTTTTCAAAAAGGATACGACAGACTCTTAAAAAGTTGGCAAAAAGTAAATGATATACATCAAGATTGGAGCTTAGATATTTATGGGACTATTAATGAAAAAGAGGGCTTGAGTAAACTTGCAGAAGATCTAGGGGTATCTAATTCAGTCAATTTCTATCCACCAGTAAAAAATATAGCAGAAAAGTACCAACAGGCATCGATTTATACGATGTCGTCGAGATATGAAGGATTCGGAATGGTATTAACAGAAGCGATGGCATATGGAGTACCTTGTATTTCTTATGATTGTCCTTACGGTCCATCTGATATAATTAGTGATAAAGTTGATGGTCTTTTAGTAGAAAATGGAGATATCGATACTTTTGCAAAAGCTATTCTTATCTTAATTGAAGATGAAGATAAACGGAGAGCTATGGGAAAGAATGCCAAAGAAGCAGTAAAAAAGTATCTGCCAGAAACTATTGCTCAAGAATGGAATCAACTTTTTATCGGTTTAACTAATACCTCATCCAAATGAGAATCGTATTTGTTATAGATCAGGTATATCTCCACGGAGGAATCGAAAGAGTACTTTCTATAAAAGCAAATTATTTTGCTTCTCTAGAAAATTACGAAGTACATATTATCACTACAGAACAAAAAGGGAACACACCTTGTTATTCCTTTGATCAAAATATTGCTTTTAAAGATTTAGGGATTAATTACAATAGAAGAAAGTCCTATTTTCATCCTAAAAACCTAAAAAAACTTCCGAATCATATTGCCAAAACAAAGGCTGCTTTAAAAGAAATTAAGCCAGATGTTGTGGTGGTGTGCAGTCATAGTGTGGATACTTATTTTGTTCCTTTTATAGTAAAAAGTATTCCTAAAATTAAGGAGTTTCATTATTCTAGGTTTATAGAAAAAGACAAAAGAGCAAATCCTAGTTTGTTTAAAAAGTACTTTTTCAAGTTTGCGGATTATGTGGAAACAAAATATGATAAGTTGGTAATCCTAAATAAAGATGAAACAAATTATTATAAAAGCAATAATACAGTTGTTATACCAAATCCATTGACCTTCTTCCCAGATAATGTGTCAAATCTAAATAACAATCGAATCATTACTGCAGGTAGAATTGCTGCAGTAAAGGGATATGATATATTGATAGATATTTGGGCGGAAGTTTCAAAAACTAAAAAAGACTGGAATCTTCATATCTTTGGGAGTGGGGAATCGAATTATGTCGAGAAACTTCAACGTAGAATTAATGAAGTAGGTGTTCAAGATACATTGAAGTTGATGGGACCAACAGATAGGATGCAAGAAGAAATGTTAAGTTCTTCTATTTTTGTAATGACTTCGCATAATGAATGTTTTCCATTGGTATTATTAGAAGCTCAAGCATCTGGTTTACCGATAGTTTCTTTTGACTGTCCATATGGACCTAGAAATATTGTAAATAAAGAAACAGGAGTTTTAGTACTAATGTATGACAATTCCGAATTCGCAAAACAGTTAACTGAGCTGATGAATGATAGGGATACCATTAAGAATATGGGAGCAAAAGCAAGAGAGAATTCTAAAAAGTATGAGTTAGCACAAATTATGAATCTTTGGAAGGGTTTGTTTACAGAAGTAATAAAGTAATATGAGATCACTAATTTTAAATATATATAAGATCTTTTTATTTCCTCATGTGATCATTTATAAAGGAAGTAAGAATAAAGATCTAATTGATAAGGATATAGAAAGATGGGCCTCGGCCAAAGGGATGACTGGAGGTAAGGTTTCTTTGCTTCTAAATTTTCTGGCGAACTCTCCAGACTTTAGAACTTTGTTTTACTTTAGAAATAGAGGTATGGTCTCTAGTCTACTAAACTTGTATTGCAAAAAAGAGAAATATTTTAGAATTGATATCAGTACTAAATTAGGAGGTGGTGTATTAACAGGACACCCATACAGCACCATTCTAAATGCAGAAGAAATAGGTGAGAACCTATATGTAAATCATTTGGTAACAGTAGGCGAAGTAGATGGAAAAAGGCCTACGATAGGAAATAATGTTTCTATTTATACAGGAGCTATAATTATTGGAGATATTAAGATCGGAAATAACTGTTCTATAGGAGCTGGTTCTGTTGTAGTTAAAGATGTTCCGGATAATTGTGTAGTAGTTGGAAATCCAGCACGTATTATTAAGCAAGACGGGAAAAAGATCTAGAAAATATGATGTGTAATAAGATAACTGTTAAAATAAGCTAGTAAAATGAACACTTTTGTGCCTTTAGAGTTTTACTATCCGTTGTATATTAATTTATGCTTCTTTTTGGTGGTATTTACTTTATTACACACTAGACTTTTACAGATTAGTGAGCACAAGAATATTGTTTTCATAAATTTTTCTGGATACTTCTTGTTAATTTTTCTAATACTTTATATTGGTCAGCGCCCTATAAGTGGGATTTTTGGGGATACGGTCAATTATATAGTTACATTTGATAGATATCGACTTGGAGGAGAAATTCCAGAGGTAAATGATTATGGTTGGCATGTGTTTATGAAAACATTGGCACAAATCGTATCAGCGCACACTTTTTTTACAATTTGTGCATTTATATACATTTTCCCATTATACAAGATTTCTAAAAAATTATTTGGACAATACTGGTACTATTCATTTGTAATGTTTATCGTTTCCTTTTCCTTTTGGACTTATGGAGTAAACGGAATGCGTAATGGTGCTGCAACTTCCTTGTTTTTATGGGGATTATGTTATCATGAGAAAAAGGTAGTAATGGCGTTGTTTTTTCTAGCTGCCACATTTTTCCATAAAACCCTGTTTTTACCAATTTTCGCATATATAATTACCAACTTTTATAATGATCCCAAAGTATTCTTCAAAGGTTGGCTATTTTGTATTCCGTTGTCTTTGGTAATGGGAAGTTTATGGATAACACTATTTGCTAGTTTAGGTTTTGGCGATGATCGACTTACCGGATATTTAACTTCTGAGGTAGATGCCAATACATTTGCAAGTACTGGGTTTAGATGGGACTTCCTGTTTCATAGTGCTTTTGCAGTTTTTGCCGGATGGTATTTTATTTATAAAAAGAAGTTTGAAGATAAATTTTATTATCAATTGCTAAATACCTATTTGATTTGCAATGGATTTTGGATTTTAGTTATAAAAGCTAATTACTCGAATCGATTTGCATATCTGTCATGGTTTATGATGGCAATCGTGATCATATATCCATTTCTAAAGAAAGAATTTTTTAAGGACCATCATTTTATGATTGGGAAAGTAATGTTGGCCTATTTTTCATTTACATATATGATGTACTATTTATATTGGGGATAAACACTAACAACAAATCAATTAATCAACTAATGAAAACGATAACAGTATTTACACCAACTTACAATCGGGCGTATTGTTTGTATAAATGTTATGAAAGTTTAATTAAGCAATCAAATCAAGATTTTGTTTGGTTAATTATTGATGATGGTTCTACGGATGATACAGAATCATTAGTAGCTTCTTGGATAAAAGAAGGGAAAATAGATATACAATATCATTATCAGGAAAATCAAGGAATGCATGGTGGTCATAATGCGGCATATCGTTTAACAGAAACCTTGTTAAATGTATGTATAGACAGTGATGATTGCATGGGAGAAGAAGCTATAGAGAAAATACTAGTTGCTTGGGAGAAAATAAAAGATAAAACAGAATATGCTGGTCTTGTAGGATTAGATGCTGATCCTGACGGAAAAATTATCGGAACTAAAATTCCAGAGCATATAAAAGAAACTACTTTATATGATTTGTATAATGTACACAAAGTTTTAGGTGACAAAAAATTAGTATATCGTACCGAGGTTGTAAAAAAATATCCTTCTTATCCGATTTTTGAAGGAGAGCGTTTTGTTCCACTAGGGTATCTATATCAATTGATTGACCAAGATTATAAGCTACTTCCTATTAATGATGTTCTTTGTGAAGTAGAATATATGCAGGATGGTTCAAGCATGAATATTTTAAAACAATATAGAAGACATCCAAAAGGCTTTGCATTTTCTAGAAAAAGTAGAATGCAGCTTGCAGAAAACTTCAAAGACAAGTTTAAAAATGCAATTCATTATGTGTCTAGTGCCATTTTCACTAAAAATGGGTCTTTTATTAGTGAATCTCCAAAGAAGTTGACTACAATTTTAGCCATTCCTTTTGGAGTACTTTTAAATCTTTATATACGATACAAAACTAAAGGAGAGTTTTAATGGGTGTTATAAGGGTTTTACAGGTATTTACTATCATGAACAGAGGTGGAGCCGAGTCGATGATCATGAATTACTATAGAAAAATAGACAGGAGTCAAATACAGTTTGATTTTCTGGTACATCGCAAAGAAAAAGCTGCTTTCGATGAAGAAATAGAAAATTTAGGAGGAAGAATATATAGATTTGATCCAATAAATCCTCTTTTTCCGGGAGATTATTATAATAAATTAAGAGACTTCTTTAAAAAGCATTCTGAATACTCAATAATACATTCTCATTTAAACACTTTTAGTTGTTTTCCATTAAAAATTGCAAAAGAATTTAATATTCCTTGTAGAATTGCGCATGCTCATATTGCTATTGATGATGTTAGTTTAGGTTCTCTTTTTTCAAACAAAGAAAGCATAAAAGAAACTTTCAAGAAATTGATAAAACTTCAATTAAAAAAGAAAGTAAAAAAAGATGCCACAGATCTATTTTCATGTGGTGATAAAGCCGGGAATTGGTTGTTCGGTAAGGATACTTCTTTTACTACTATGAATAATGCAATTGATACAGAAAAATTTGCATATAATCAATCTATTGCTCAGCAATACAAGAAAGAGTTTGATGTAGAAAAAAATCTAGTGATTGGGCACGTAGGAAGATTTGCAAGTCAGAAAAATCATACCTTTTTGCTTAAGATTTTCAAAGAAGTTTTACAAAAGAAACCTGAGGCTGTATTAATGATGGCAGGAGAGGGACCTTTACGTTCAGTAATGGAAAAGGAAGCGGCACAGTTATCAATAGAAAAGAATGTTCGTTTTTTAGGAGTAAGAGCAGATGTACCACAACTGTTTCAGATGTTTGATGTATTTGTATTCCCATCTTTTTATGAAGGATTACCAGTTACATTAATTGAGGCACAAGCTGCGGGAATAAAAGTTTTTGCTTCTGATAGTATAACTACAGAAGTTAGTTTGACAGAAGATATCGAATTTTTATCCATAGATCAATCGCCAGAAAGCTGGGCAGATAAGATTTTGGCAATAGATGCTTCTATAAAGAATGATAATGTACAGAAAATTGTGGAGGGTAATTATGATATTGTTTCTAATACATTAGAAATTCAAGAATTCTATAAAGAACAAATAAGATAGCAATTATGGGGAAGTTGCAAGAAAAAATTTATAATAGTTTACCTTATCCTTTTAAGTTTATTTTACTAAATGTAAAAGCTTATCAAAATTCTAAACAACGTTATACCAAAGAATTTGAAACGTACTTAAATGAGTATATCGATTTATGGGATTCGGATATTGATGTAGTAGAGAGGTATCAGGAAAGTAGACTAAAGGTTTTGTTATCCGAAGTATTTGAGCATTCTGATTGGTATACGTCCAAAATGAAGGATTTAGGGATTACATTACAGGATATTGAAGAAAAGCCCTATGAAGTTCTTCGAAAAATGCCAATATTAACAAAGTCAGAAAGAAAGACAAATCCAGAAGCTTTGGTTAATAAAAAGCGACCTACCGATGGAGTGGGATATACTAGTGGAACTTCTGGTGCTCCGACGGTAAATTATTTAGATAAAGAATCTATCAATAGATCTTTTGCGTTATGGCGTCGATTTCATAAAGCTATTGGTTTAGAAACACGAAGAGTAAAACAGGTGCGATTTTCTGGAAGATTAATCGTAAAACCAGATGCTAAAAAAGCTCCTTTCTGGGTTTATAATTATTTTGAGAATCAGTTATTAATGTCGACCTATCATCTAACGGATGAAAATTTACCTAGTTATATTAAGAAATTAAATAAATTTAAGCCGCTATTATTAGACGGTTATCCTTCAGCGATTTATATTATCAGTCGATTTATAAATCAAAATAATATTGATATTAAGTTCACTCCCAAAGCTATTGCGGTTACTGCAGAGACCTTGTATGATTATCAAAGAACAGAAATAGAGAAAGCATTTGGATGTCATGTGTTTAATCAATATGCATCTAGTGAAGGAAGCCCTTTTATAACAGAATGTGTAAATGGTAATTTGCATTTAAATACAGATTCTGGGATTTTTGAATTTATTAATGCAAAAGGAGAAAAGGCAAAACCAGGAGAAGTTGCACAATTGGTGGTTACTAGTTTTACTAATTTAAAAACTCCTCTTATCAGATATAATATAGAAGATACTGTTTTACTTTGTAATGAAGGAAAAGTTTGTGACTGTGGTTGTGTGATGCCTATGATCGAAAAATTAACCGGTAGAGAAGATGATATTCTTTGGACCAAAGAAAAAGGATATGTCGGTAGGATGGATACTGCTTACAAAGGATTAGAGGGTATTGTAAAAAGCCAAATTGTACAGGAAAATCATGATGAAATCACAGTTAATTTGATAGCTGATCAAAACTTTGACGATGAAATGAAGGAAAAATTAGTACACAATCTAAAAGACCGATTAGGACAGAATGTAAACTATACAATCAATATAGTAGATGATATTCCTTTGGGACCTAATGGAAAGTTTGACGCGGTAAAAAGAAATTTTACAATCTCGCTTTAATTCGTTTTTGGTAGGTAATGTACTTTAATTCATTTGATTTTTTAATTTTTCTTCCAGTTACCTTTTTATTGTATTGGTTTTTGGATAAGAGGAAAATCGTCTTGCAGAATTTATTACTGTTAGTTGCTAGTTATATATTTTATGGCTGGTGGGATTGGAGATTTTTGTCATTAATAGCCTTAAGCACTGTTGTCGATTATGTTGTAGGTCTAAAAATATACGAGTCAAATTCTAAGAAGCATAAAAAAAGATGGCTGTTTTGTAGCATTTTCTTTAATTTAGGGTTACTAGCATTCTTTAAATATTGCAATTTTTTCATTGATTCATGGATAGAACTATGTAGCGCTATTGGTATACAAAACCAAGAATTTACTGTAATGCGTATCATATTACCTGTGGGTATTTCTTTCTATACCTTTCAGACGATGTCCTATACTATCGATGTATATAGAGAGAAGCTAAAACCGACAAAAGACTTAGTTGCTTTTGCAGCTTTTGTTTCCTTCTTTCCTCAATTGGTAGCAGGTCCTATAGAAAGAGCTACCCATCTGTTACCACAGTTCCTGAATAAAAGGAGTGTTTCTCAAGGTTCAATTTCACTTGGTTGTAAATTAATTATCATTGGATTTTTTCTAAAACTTGTAATTGCAGATAGAGCTGCTATTTATGTAAATGCTGTTTATAATAATGTAGAATTACATGATGGTCTAAGTTTTATTTTTGCGACAGTTTTATTTGCCTTTCAGATTTATGGAGATTTTGCGGGATATTCTTTAATCGCAATTGGTACGGCAAAGTTTTTTGGATTTGATTTAATGACAAACTTTAGAAGACCTTATTTTGCCGCATCTATTCATGAATTTTGGAATCGATGGCATATTTCATTGTCGACCTGGTTTAGAGATTATCTGTATATCCCGTTAGGCGGAAATCGTGTTGGGAAATTTAGATGGTTCTTTAATCTTTTTATTACCTTTTTAATAAGTGGATTATGGCACGGGGCAAATTGGACATTCGTATTGTGGGGAGCAATTAATGGAGCTTATCTTATTATAGAAGTATTGCTTAGTGCTAAAAACAGAAAAGGTATTCTAAATATCATAAGCACATTTATTCTTATCTGTTTTTCCTGGATATTTTTTAGAGCTAATACTGTTTCTGAAGCTTTTTATATTATAAAGAAAATAGTTCTTCAACCTGGTAAACTTTATATTGGAATGGGAGATGATATCGCCGCACCTTTTTATGCTGTGTTGGCAATTATAGTGCTGATTGGTTTTGAAATTTGGAGAGAGTATATAGGTTCTGTGAAGCAGATTACCGAAAAAACTGAGATTTCCAGAATGTTAGGATATAGTCTATTAATTTTCTTGATTTTATATTTAGGAGTTTTTGGGGATAGCCAGTTTATATATTTTCAATTTTGAGTAAGATCGTATGAACAAACATAGGGTTATAATTTTTAAGCTTATTAAACTATTAATCATCATAGTGATAGTTGATACGGTTTTAGGTATTACAGCGGAAAAACTTTTCTATACACAAAAGACGGGTAAATATGCTCGCAGTACATATGCCATTGATCAAACAAATGCAGAGACATTAGTTTTTGGTAGCTCACATGCACATAGACACTATGTTCCAGAAGTTTTAGAAAAAGAACTACAAACATCCGCTTATAATGTTGGGGCAGAAGGGCAACAATTATTATATCATTTAGGTCTTCAGAAAATGATCTTAAAACGAGTAGTCCCTAAAACTATTATTTTAAATATTGATGAAGACTTTTTGTTTAATTCGACCTTTGCTTATGATAGACTTCATGATCTATATCCTTATTATGGAGATCATAAAGATGTGCTAAGACCTATTTTTGCTGTAAACAATAGGTTTGTAGATATTAAAATGTTTTTTAAATCATATCTTTTTAATTCTACTATCGTACATATGACACGTTATTACGTATCTCCACAAATAGATTATAAAGGGTATAGACCACTTAATGGGATCGTAAGTGAAAAGGAAATTGATAATTATGAAAATGATATACAACAAAAAAGTAATGTAATAGATAGTAATCTTGTAAATGCCTTAAAAGAGTTTATTCTAAATGCAAAGTCGAACAATATTAAACTCATTTTTGTTACATCACCGAAGTTTATAAAGGGTAATTATAGAAAAAACAGATCTTTTTCCTTAATTAATGAGATAGCTACAGAACATAATATTCCTTTACTAGATTTTTTTAACGATCCGAGATTTAGTAATAATCATGATTTTTTTCATGATCCGTCTCATCTAAATGATAAAGGAGCTAAGTATTTTACTAAGCTTCTTGCTAAAGAGATTTTAGCTCTCTAATATTAACTAGTTTATGAGGCATGAGTACACTGTGCAATTAGTACTATATACAGGATATCATAAATAGAAAGAGACCATCAATATTGATGGTCTCTTTTCCTTATAAAATATAAGTACAATTATAAGGTGTCTTATCGATTAGCACAAGTATTACCACTTAAAACAATGGCATTTGGCGTATCTGAATCATTGTTAATACAGTCGAATCTATCTGCTCCGGATGGTTCCAAAATGTTATTATTAGTAATAGACACATCCGAATGAGAACCATACAATCTAATTCCATCACTATCGTTAGGATCAATTTTAGTATTAGAAGAAATATTGATATTAGAAGAGGTACCTAATTCAATACCACCAGTTACTTCGTTATTCATAAAATCAATACCATTCGCATTATTTATGGTTACTTTTTTCGAAGTAAGGAATTTATTTCTTTCTACAGAGATGGTATATCCGTTAGTATCAGGAGTATTATTAAACCCTGTTAGGAATAAATGAAATCTTCCTGCTGTAATCTCATTATCGTTGATACTAGTATTATTTACAAAAGTATTGGTCGCACTAATTCCTGTTTCATTTACATTAATCATGTTATTGTAAAATCTAGAATCAGACGTATCTTTTAATTGAATTCCAATATCACCATTTGTAATATTATTATCATGTACATCGATATCATTGGTATCTGTTGCTATACCAATACTGTATCCAGTAATATCGTTACCAGATATTTCATTATCAAATACTGTTTCACTATGACTACCTGCTGCAAAAATTGCAAATCTTTCGGCAGCTTCTGCAGAAGCATTGAATCTATTATTTATAATTTTTGTTCCAGAAGCTAATGAGAGAATACATCTAGTTTCTATATCATTGTTTTCTACAGTAATATCTTGTCCAATAGTTGCTGCAGTAAAACCAACTCTACTATTAATTTCAGTATTTCTGGTAATTAAAATATCAAAAGCTCTTTCGTGTTCTAATAGATTCCCACTAGCATCTCTGCTTCTAAAAGCTTCAATATTTATAGCATATCCAACTTCACCACCATCGGATCCAGCCATTGGTTGACCCACATTAGTAAAGGTATTTCCTTCAATTAAAATATCGTTACCATCGGTAAGAGCAATTCCCATTCTTCTTATATTTGTAAAAGAACAGTTGATTACCTTTACTCCGTATGTTGGAATATAATCTGGATCAAATCTAAATCCTATAGAATAAATAGTTAAAGCTCCTTTAGATCCTTCTACAAAATTTACACCATCAACGGTAACATTTCTACCAGAATGAATATGCATAAGGTGAGTACCGTAGAGGCCTACATCGTCAGGAGCGTATTCACGATCATTTCTGTCTCCAATTATGTTTCCACCAGAAATCGTTACGTTGTCAGCATCTCTAACTGCGATAACTGTACCATTTTCGATTCGTGATCCAGCAGGAAACTGTCTTAACTTGGTATTGTCAGACATTTTTAAATGGAAATTAGATGGAACATTGATTCCTTCTACAGAAGCATAAAAATTTTGATCAGCTGTGGTGCTCGTTACTTTCGTAGTTTCGAAAAAGGCATCAAAAACATTCGTCTCGAAAGTAGTTCCACCCATTTCTTTTATCTGAAACATTAAATCTTCAAATTCAGCAGTATTCTTCAAAGCAATATCAGAATTAGTTTGCCCTTGAACAATATTTTCCCATCTAGTCGCATTAAACTTAAATACAGGATCTTTTAAACTAACATTACCTTCAGTTTTTAAACTAGAGTTTAAAAGCCTTCCATCAATTATACCTCCGGAAAATATTAAAGTTCCATTAAAAATATCTCCACCATCAAAATCAAAAGTGGTGTTAGGAGGTAAAGTAATGGTCGCGCCTTCTAAATCTAACAGACAATTTATTGTTACTGTAGAGTTAGCGGCCAGACCAGAAAGGTCAAAATCGCATGGAGTATCAGAAACAATTCCATCGTCTTCTTCCTCTGGAGGAGTATCGTCTTCATCTTCAATAACTTCCTCTTCTTCTTCAGAAATTGCTTCTTCAATGTTCTCTGTACTACAAGCAAAAATGCTTATAGCAAACACTAATAATAGAAAATAGGGTAACTTTTTCATTTCGGTTGGGGGGTGTTTTAGGTTTTTAATTTCATTTTTAACGGAGTTTCATCGATACTATTGTGTATTATGTCGAAAAAAAATGTTAAAGTTTACGAATTATAATCATTTGATAATTAAACAATTAAACCCTTACGGCTTTACCGTAATGCGTGCCGAAATTAAAACCAAAATGAAAACTACTTTGATAAAATATACTGTAAATACTAGGGTAAGGTGAGTGAGTCATAAATTTGATGGATTTATTCCCCAAAAAATGGAGTGTTTTTGTGTGAATTTGTAAGTTTTTTCTTTCTTTTTTGTTACGTCTTAAATTTTTCCAATGTCTAAATATACATAAGTTGATGTTATTATTGCATTTGTTTCTTCAAATAAATAAATAATTACAATTTCTTAATCCCTATTGTATTAAGATCATTAACTATTGTATTATATAACTGATATATTGTAAAAATTCAGTATTCATTTGTACGTAAAATGAATCATAACTTTCAATTTACAAACTATTTTTTCATAGATCGTTTATGATTTTTAAAAATATTGGAAATAAAATTTTAATCATTCCTTATATCTATATATTTGCAACCACAATATTTATTATTTCTATTAAGTGGAAAAAAAGGGGAAAATTATTCGTGTTACAACTGTTCCAAGGTCTCTTGGGGGATTGCTTCAGGGGCAGTTAAAGTTTATGTCTCAGTATTATGAGGTAATAGGAGTTTCGAGTAAAGATGAAAATATTTTAGATAGGGTAGCGAAACAGGAAGGAATCGCTGTAGTTCCGATCCAAATGACACGTAAGATCACGCCAGTTCAGGATTTAAAGGCAGTATATCAATTATATAAACTTTTTAAGAAAGAAAAGCCAGATATTGTGCATAGTCATACACCTAAAGCAGGAACATTATCTATGTTAGCTGCAAAATTAGCTGGTGTTCCTTATAGATTACATACAATAGCTGGATTACCATTATTAGAGGCAACGGGAGCGAAAAGATTATTGTTGGATACTGTAGAAAAAATTACGTATGCTTGTGCTAGTATGATCTATCCAAATTCTTTTGGGTTAAATGATATTATTTTAGAGAACAAATACACTTCTGCTAAAAAATTAAAAGTAATAGCAAATGGAAGTTCTAATGGAATTGATACTTCTCATTTTGATCCTTCGGGCTATACAATAGAAGATAATGACAAATTAAAACAAGAACTTGATATAGCACCAGATGATTTCGTTTTTGTTTTTGTAGGCAGATTCGTGAAAGATAAAGGTATCAACGAGCTTATTACTTCATTTAAACAATTGAATAGTGAATTTAAGAAATCAAAGTTGTTATTAGTAGGGACTTATGAAAGGGATCTAGATCCATTATTGCCAGAAACAGAAAAAGAAATTAATGAAAACCCTAATATCATTCCTGTAGGTTGGCAAAATGACGTAAGACCATTTTTTGCAATATCAAACGCTTTAGCATTTCCTAGTTATCGAGAGGGGTTTCCGAATGTGGTAATGCAAGCTGGTTCTATGGGATTACCAAGTATTGTTACCGATATTAATGGTTGTAATGAGATCGTTTCAGAAGGTATTAATGGTACAATCATTCCTCCTAAAAGTTCTGAAATCTTGTACCAATCGATGAAGAAATTTATTTCTGATCCTTCGTATACCAATCAGTTATCGTTAAAGGCTAGGGATATGATTTGTGAACGATACGAAAGGAAGTTTGTTTGGAAGTCAATTTTAGAAGAATATAAAAAGTTATAATTTTAACTTTTTATTTAGATATTTTCTTACAATTTCTTATTTTACCAAAAACAAAAAAAGTAAATAACATCGTCATAATAGTAGTTGCATATTTTATCCCGTAAATATGCACGAAGTTTTTCGTATAAGCTCATTATGTGACTTTGATGTTTGCTATGCTTTGAATTAAGATAAAAGTTAAGTGGACGGTATATGAGAGTTAACGAAAGGATAAGAAATCTTTCTTTTTGGATTATTGATTTTTTAAGAGGAGGTAAGGTTAGAAAACATTATCGAGATGTTAAGCACATTATAGAAAAACCGAATCATCCACTATCGTTAGGTAAAAAAGAGCAGTATTTAAAAGATATACTAGAACATGCTACTCAAACTTCTAATTATTATAAAAATATAAATCCAAACAGTCTTCAAAATTTTCCTGTTGTTAATAAAGAAATAATCAAACTTTCTTATAAGGATATACAATCAGAAATACATATTAATAAACAAAAAGTAGGAGTGTCTACAAGTGGGTCTACAGGAGCCTCTTTTACTGTTTACCAGAATCTCAATAAAAAAAATAGAAATACAGCTGATATCATTTATTTTTCAGAGTTATGTGGGTTCACAATAGGATATAGGTTATACTATTTACGTTTTTGGAATATGTTTAAAAAGAAAAATGGACTAGCTTCTTTTTTTCAAAATATCATTCCAATAAATGTTTTTGAATTATCAGAAGAAGCTGTTAAAAAGCTGATTACCATTCTAAAACAAGATTCTTCGAATAAAGGAATGTTGGGTTATGCCTCATCTTTTGATAAAATATGCAAATATTTAGAATCAATTAATTCAAAACCTATTGATTGTAAATTGCGATCAGTAATTGGAATGTCAGAGCGCTTAGATCCGAATACCAAACAACAGATGAAAAAATACTTTAATGTTGATATGGTATCCAGATATTCTAATGCCGAGAATGGTATGTTAGCGCAACAACCAATAAAAAAAGAGTTCTTTAAAATTAATTGGGCAAGTTATTATATAGAAATTCTCAATTTCAATAATGATGAAAGGGTAGCTCCTGGAACTATCGGAAGAATTGTGATTACAGATCTATTTAATTACGATACTCCGATGATTCGATACGACACAGGAGATATTGGTATTATGAATTATGAAAAGGATCACAACGCTTCTGAACTTGTACTTACTAAAGTAGAAGGTAGAAAAATGGATATGATTCGTAATACCTCAGGAGAGATATTATCTACTAGTATTCTTTTGATCATTAACAAATACAAACAAGTAAAACAACGACAGATTATCCAAAAAGCAGAAAAAGAATATCTCTTTAAATTAAAAATAGAACAGAATATTTTTGAGCAAGAAACAGAGTTTATTGAAGAGTTTAGAGGATATTTAGGTGAGGATGCAAATATTAGAATAGAATATGTGTCTGAGATTCCATTATTAAATTCTGGAAAACAAAGAGCAATTGTGAATGAATTCGTTGCTTAAATAACTTTAAAATAGGCATGTACGACAAGTGTTATTTTTGTTTAAAAAGAAGTTAATTTTAGTTAAGAAAGTAAAATATAGATTGTATATTTGCCACCGATTCTAAATACAGAATTATAGATATGATGATCACTGCGTTCCCCTTGTCAGATATTTGTCATTTATCTATCTCGTTTCCCCCGTATTTTTATAGTAAAGGTATAAGCCAGATGTTTTCTAGTGCTTTAGATTGTTATTTATTTTTAAAATAAGGAGTAGAGTGTATAAACAAATTTTTAAAAGAGTATTAGATTTTAGCATTGCATTTGTGGTGTTGTTATGTATTTCTCCTTTGTTTTTTATACTAATTGTTTTTTTAGCTATTGCAAATAATGGTAAACCTTTCTTTGTTCAAAGGCGACCAGGAAAGAATGAGAAGATCTTTAGTATCATTAAGTTTAAAACGATGAATGATTTAAAGGATTCTGATGGAAATTTACTGCCAGATAAGGATAGAATGACTTCTGTAGGAACATTTGTTAGAAAAACGTCTTTAGATGAAATTCCGCAGCTTGTAAATGTTTTGAAAGGTGATATGTCATTGATTGGACCAAGACCACTAATCATAGAATATCTACCGGTTTATAACGAAACACAGAAAAAAAGACATAATGTAAGACCTGGAATTACCGGTTGGGCTCAAGTTAATGGTCGAAATTCAATTTCCTGGACAAAAAAATTTGAGTACGATGTATGGTATGTAGAAAATTGTAGTTTTTTACTAGATGTCAAAATAATTGGTCTTACCTTAAAAAAGGTATTAAAAAAAGAAGATGTTAATTTATCCAATGAGTTAACTTCAGAATGGTTTAATGGTACTAACTAATATTAGATTTATAGCAAATATAGAATGAGTAAAGATTTACAAGTTATAGGCTTAACCAAAAAGATGTTAAGAGAAGCTATTGATAAAAATACGTATTGGAAGAATGATCTTGCTCCTTTGCCTAAAAGTAAAGCTATATGGTTGGTAAATAATAACAGAATTGAAGAGAATGATTATTGTGGTGTTTTAGGATATGAAGGAGACAAAATGATTTCTTTTATTTTTATGTTTCCTGATTTGTTAAACGCTGGTAATGTAGAGCCCCAAAAGGTATATTGGATGATATCTTGGTGGGTTCATAAGTCCTATAAGGATACTGTTTTAGGGACTTATATATATAATGAAGCAATTAATCTAACAGGAAAACAAGTACTGATAAAGTCATATGCTGAAAATGTAACTGCTTTTTATGAAAAGCAGCCTTTTACTGTGATAGCATCGAGATTAAGACACACCATATTTTTTAGTTTAGATGCCTCTATGTTAATAGGGAGGTTTAAATTTTTAAAATCATTTAAATTTATATTGAATCGAGTAGATGGTTTTGTAGGAGGAGTTATAAGATATCTAAATACTTCAAAATTAAAAAATAGCGTAAAGTCACTTTCGTATGAATATGTAAATCAATTAGATGATGATACTTGGGAATTTATAAAACCTTCCTGTAAAAACGATTTAATTTATAAAACAAAAGAATATGTCAATTGGCAATTAGATGCAAGTCAGTACCTACAGACTCCTGTGCCAGAAAGACATCCGCATAAGTCTTTGCAAACAGGAATTAGTAACAATATTTATTTGCACAATCTTAAAATTTCAAAAGGTGAAGAAATAGTAGGTTTTATATCTTATGTTGTTAACTATAATGAATTGAATGTAAAATATTTTATAGTCGACAAAGAAGAAAACTATGATATTTGTGTTGATGCCTTGTTAGAAAATTTTATAAGACAAAAGACAACTTTTATGTTTACTGATGATACTAAGTTGTCAGATAACATAACCAAAAGGTTTAAAACAATATTTACGCATAAAGTAACTAAGAAAGGTTTAGCTCATAATGAAACCAACGTGGATACGGAGCATTGCGAAATGTTAAATCGAGATGGACATTTTTATTAACTAATTGCATAATCAACCAGACCAAAATGGAATTTGTAAATAGACTTCAAAAATCAATAGAACAGCATGCTAAACTAAACGTATTATGCATAAATGGAACATGTTATACGTATAAAGATTTTGCACAGCAAATATCAAATATAAGGGCTGCTGTTATAAATAAAATTGACGATTCGGAAAAGCTAATAGGTTTGGTTACTAATGATGATTTACAAACCTATGCTAGTATTTTAGCACTTTGGTTAGAAGGTAAGGCGTATGTACCAGTCAATCCAGAAGTTCCTTTTGAAAGAAATAGTAAAGTTTTTGAACAAACTGAAACGAAGTATGTAATAGACTCTTCAGAAAATTCAATTTATGATGATTATGAAGTAATTGCGTCAAAAGAGTTGTCGGATACTAACATTAATTTGGTACCAAGAAAAATTAAAGGAGACGATTTAGCTTATATTCTATTTACTTCAGGAACTACAGGATTACCAAAAGGAGTTCCGATTACATTTGATAATGTGCAAGCTTTAGTTGGAGCTATAGATGCTGAACCAACTTTTAATTTGGTTCCGGAAGATAGATGCTTACAGATGTTCGAACTTACCTTTGATTTTTCTGTAGTTGCTTATTTATTTCCTTTATTAGCAGGTTCCTGCATGTATACGATTCCGAAAGGAGCAATTAAGTATTTTTATATTTTCAAGTTAATAAATGAAGAAAAGTTAACTGTACTAACTATGGTTCCGTCCATCATCAATTATCTAAGACCTTATTTTGGAGAAATAAATGCACCAGATGTACGATATTGTAGTTTTGGAGGAGGAGCCCTTCATAGTGATATAGCGAAGGAATGGAGTGATTGTTTACCAAATTGTAAAATATTTAACTATTACGGCCCAACTGAATTTACGGTATATAGTGGTTTTTATCCGTATCATAAAGAAACGGCAACAAAAGCCCACAATGGGATAATTGCTATCGGAACACCACAAAAAGATACTTTATATTTAGTGGTTAATGATAATAATGAAGAAGTTCCAATAGGAGAGACGGGAGAATTGTGTTTAGGAGGACCACAAATTACTCCAGGTTATTGGAAAAATGAAGAACGAAATGCTAAAAGCTTTTTCGAAAGAGAAGAAAATGGGAAAAGCATTCGTTATTATAAAACAGGAGATCTTTGTTTAAAAGATGAAGATGGAGATTTTTTATATGTAGGTAGAGCAGATTTTCAAGTAAAGATTAGAGGATATCGTGTGGAATTAGCTGAAATAGAGTTTCATGCTAAATCTAAATCTGAAAAAAAAGTGAATATGGTAGCGTTAGATATTACAAATGATCTAGGAAACGCTGAGCTTGGATTAGCTATTGAATCTGAGGAATTTGATACAGAAATTATTTTTGACCATATGAAATCAGTGATGCCATCATATATGATTCCAATGCATGTGAGATTTGTAAAAGAATTTCCTCATAGTATCAATGGTAAAATTGATAGAAAAGAACTAAAAAAACATTTTGACTTAACATAAATACCTAAAAAATAAAAACAATCGATGAGTAGAGAAGATATTTTATCTAAAGTAAGAACAGCGTTCATCGCTGTGTTAGAGCATGAAAATTTTGAACTTTCTGATGAAACAACTGCAAATGATGTTGATGGATGGGAGTCTATTACCCATATGATGATTATTACAGAAGTTGAAAAAACATTTAATATCAAGTTTAAATTAATGGATCTCATGAACATGAATAATGTTGGAGATTTACTTAATTGTATAGAATCAGAATTACAAGCATAAATTATATGTACCAGTCGTTTATAAAACGTATTATTGATTTTACTTTAAGCTTTATTGGCATTCTCTTTTTGTCGCCAATTATCTTAATATTAATTGTACTGTTAGCAATAGCAAATGGTGGAAAACCTTTCTTTTTTCAGTCTAGACCTGGTAAAAATGAAAGGATTTTTAAAATAATTAAGTTTAAGAGTATGAATGACAAGAAAGATGAAAATGGAGAACTGCTTCCTTTTGATCAAAGAATTACCAAAACAGGTAAGTTTATAAGAAAATACTCATTAGATGAAATCCCACAGTTATTTAATGTTGTAAAAGGAGATATGAGTTTGATTGGTCCAAGACCACTATTAGTTAAATATTTGCCTTTGTACAATGATGTTCAGAAAAAACGACACGATGTTAAACCTGGAATTACTGGGTGGGCACAAGTCAATGGTAGAAATGCAATTTCTTGGGATGAGAAGTTTAAATTAGATGTTTGGTATACAGAAAATATTAGCTTTAAACTTGACATAAAAATTATAATTAAAACCATAAAGAAAGTTCTCTTTAAAGAAGATATCAATAGTGGCGAAAATGTAAATATGCCTACCTTTACAGGTAATAATTAACCATACTAAATTAAAACAACTAAAAACTATATTATAAAGAAGTGAAAAATGCTGTAATCATTGGCGCTGGAACGCAAGGTCAAGTATATGCTTCTTACCTAAAAGAGGCTGGAATTAATATCATCGGTTTTATAGATGATAATCCAGATCTAGTAGGTAAGGACGTTATAGGGATACCTGTTATTGGTATGTATAAAGACTTGTTTTTGGATGAATTTAAAAATAAAATACAAGATGTGTATTGCCCAATTGGTGTTAATGCTGTTAGAGTTGAGTATTTATCAACTTTAAAAAAAGAAGGATATGGTATTCCCGGTTTTTTACATCATACTGTCTCAATCGCTCCGGATGTTACCATTGGAGAAGCAGTGTATATGCTAGCAGGTAACATTGTAATGCCGCATACTAACATAGGAAATTATATTATGATCAATATGGATAGTACCATAGCGCATCATGTAACATTGGAAGATGGAGTTTTTATGTCTTCTGGGGTAAATATTGGAGCGCTCATTAATGTTAGAAAGAATGCTTATATAGGTATGGGAGTTACTGCTATGACTGGAGTAAAAGAAATAGGAAAAGAAACATTGATAGGAGCCGGTACAGTTATTATTAAAGATGTTCCCGAATATACTACCGTAGTTGGAAATCCAGCGCGTGTAATCAAAACAAAACAACCATAGTTTATGGATTTTGAAATTAACCACACAGATATCACTTTTATTGGATCAGGAATTTCATCCTCATTCTCTATATTACATTTTCTTGATCTTTTAGAAAAAGAACCAATTGACAAGAAAATTTCACTTACAATTATTGATCGATATCCAGAGTTTTATACTGGTATTCCATACGGTGTTAGATCTGGTTACTCGGTTTTATTAATTACTTCGTTGAAGAATTTTTTGCCAGAGCCAGAATTGAGTAAATTCATTAAATGGCTTAATCTAAATAAAGAATGGCTATTAGATGAATTTAGAACAGAAGGTGGACAATTATCTCTAGAATGGTTAGCCACGCACAAAGAAAGGCTTAAAAATAATGAATGGGAAGATCTGTTTATTCCACGTCGCTTTTTTGGCTCTTATATTGATCAAAAAGTAAAAAGTACTCTTGAAAAAGCCATAAATGAGAAAAGGGTAACGGTAGATTACATCAACTCCGAAGTAACAGATATTGATAAGAACAATGACTCTTATACCTTATCATTATGTGATCATAAAAAAATATCATCAGAAAAAGTTATTCTTTCGGTAGGTTCACTTCCTACACTAAAATTATGGAAGAATGAGGATTTAATTGAGCAGGATAATCTAATGTTTATCAATAACCCTTATAAACCAAATTTGGGTGAAGTTTTAGGACAATTAGAGTTGTTTTTAAAAGGCAAGAACGCTAAAGAAGTAAATGCTTTAATTGTTGGAGCAAATGCGAGTGGATTAGAGATGTTGTATAAACTGAATGATTTGGATGCTATTGGATCCAAGATTGATAAGTTTACAATGTTATCTACACAAGGACTTTCTCCAGATTCTATTATAGATGAAGAAGGAAAGAAGAAATATACTCCTAAAAATTTATTAGCTCTTAAGGACAAGGAAGACTTGACTGCTAGCCAAATTGCCGAAGCAACGTATAAAGATTTAGATGTAGCTGATGATGTTAAATTAGGAGCAGCTTCTACAGTCGATATAATATCTGGTGCTTTCGGAGCATTACTTAAAAAATTAAATTGGGAAGAATTAAAAAAGTTTGCATGCTTGTATGGTAATGATATTGGACGTAGACAACGTTGTGCAGGATACCATTATTCTAAAACTATCGATGCTTTAAAAGAGGAAAATCGTTTTGAACATATTGCGGGAAGATTTGTTGATATTAAAAAAGAATCTGATCAGGCATATTTTTTCGAATATTTAGATACTGCATCTAAAACGAATAAGATAAGTAAAGATACTGTTGATGTTGTTTTTAATTGTATCGGAGGTACAAATTTAAAAGCATCAGACGTTCCTGAATTGTTAAAGAATTTGATTCAAAAAGAACTATGTGTTCCTAATGAATCTAATATTGGTTTTGATGTTAACGAATCCTTAGAGTCATCTAAGAATTTACATGTTATGGGGCCACTTTTGGCCGGAAACATTTTTGATGGTAAAGCGGTCTGGCATGTAGAACATTGTGGAAGAATTATCTGGCTTTCAGGAGTGTTATCTAAGAGTATACATCAATATTATAAACTTTTAGAACCCAAAAAATGAAATAATTTAAAGAAATAAAAAAAAATCTATCCCCCTAGATTAAGAATACTATTAAACCGAAATATCCATACCAAACATTTTTGCATTGAACAACTATAAAATACAAATTAAAGAGCTCAATGATTCTGTAGATATACAGAATTACAGAGATCTGCTTACAAAAAGATGGGGAAATAATGTGTATTATTCTATAGAACATATGCGTTATTTTGAGAAAGAAGGAGATCATCTAAGATGTTTTTTGTTAGAGAAAGATGATGTTCCTATAGTTTTAATGCCTTTTGTTTTAAGAAAAATCAAGATAAATAATGATGATGTTCCTTATTACGATGCTATTAGTCCATATGGGTATAGTGGACCCTTGTTTAATGAAGATATAACAGCAGCAGATTTATCCGAGTTTTGGCGTTTAGTTGATATTTGGTACAAGGAAAATAATGTAATAACAGAGTTTATTCGTTTTAGTTTAAATTCAAATCATCAGAATTATTCTGGTTCGTTGATTAAGACACTCTCTAATGTAAAAGGAATGTTGATTAATGATTTTGAAGAACAATGGAATGCCTTTTTACCAAAGGTTCGTAATAATTATAGGAAGGCGATAAATTATGATTTGGATTTTAAGGTATTTCATAAACAAGAAATTACAAAGGACATCATTAAAATATTTCATAGTATATATGAAGATACAATGACTAGAAATAATGCTGATAAAATTTATTTTTTTTCTAACACCTATTTCGAAGATCTAATTTTATCTAATCTTGATAATTTTTCCATCATTGTTGTTTACTATCAAGAAATACCAATTTCTGTTGAGTTAATTATTAATTATAAGGATACCATATTTGCCTTTTTAGGAGGAACGAATGCTGAGTATTTTAGCTATCGTCCTAATGATTTTTTACGGGTTAAAGTAATCGAGTGGGCAATTAGTAATGGAAAGAAATATTATGTTTTAGGAGGAGGAATGAAGGATGGAGATGGATTGTATAAGAATAAAAAATCGCTTTTCCCAAAAGATGAAGATGCTACCTTTTATACAGGTAGAAAGGTAATCAATGAGAAAGTCTACGATCAGTTGTGTTTAGCATCTTGCGATACATATGCACAGCTAGATAAAGAGGATCTTAATAATTACTTCTTTCCATATTATAGACTAAACAACAGATAATACTAATTATCCAGAAATTCAATCGGGTGAAAAAAAACAGTATAGATTATTTCTTCGAGCTTTTCGAAAAATCCTCAATTCCTAAAGTATTTTCCGGTGTGAAATCCGAAAGTTCCACCGAAGTTATTGAAAATAAAAATCATGACAGTACACTCGTAAATGAACCGAATGAAATATATTCTGTTTTTTTTATTCCAGACTATTTAGAACCAAGTCTAGATGATACAAACTTTACTGTCAAAAAGGTGGATCAGTTTT
The DNA here is from genome assembly GCF_947492965.1 of uncultured Aquimarina sp. Classification (GTDB taxonomy): domain Bacteria; phylum Bacteroidota; class Bacteroidia; order Flavobacteriales; family Flavobacteriaceae; genus Aquimarina. The sequence continues at coordinate 261,225 of NZ_CANLOZ010000002.1, forward strand.
TTAAAGGATATGCTATTTTTTTAGATGGTTTTTCTAATGCAGATGCATATATCAAGCATCGTTTTAGGAGTAATGCCAAAGGTATAAGAAGGAGAATTAAGCGATTAGAGACTTGTTTTGATATTACTTATAAAACATATTATGGTAGCATAGAAAAGGACACCTACGATGCTTATATGGATAGTCTTGAAAAAATGCTAATCAGACGATTTGAGCAACGTAACGATGTTAGTCAGAGTCTCTTAAGATGGGATTATTATAAGAAACTGTATTTCACCTTAATCAATGAGAAAAAAGCTTCTATGTTTGTCGCTTTTGATGGGAATCAGCCAATTATTGTTTCCTTAAATCATCATTTTCAGGATCGATTATTTAGTGCAATTTCTTCATATGATATTGATTATTCTAAGTTTAGTTTAGGTAGTGTTGAGATTTATAAAAAGGTAGATTGGTTGATAGCTAATGACCATAAATCTTACGAAATGGGTATGGGAGATTTGAGTTATAAAAGGGAGTGGTGCAATCATATTTATAATTTTGAACATCAGGTCATATATCCCAAAAGATCTTTATTAGGTATTATAAAAGGAAACATAGAGTATACAAAAGTATTGTTTAAAGAGTTTGTATTCAAAATTGCATATGTACGTTATAAAAATTATAAAGCGAAACGTAAACAATCGCTAGGAATAACTTCGGAGACTTATGAAGTTTCTAAAATAGAAGATCTAAATTACGATGAAAATTTTCCCGAGATAGATTATAATTCAGACCAGTATAAATCCATTCGTAGTAAGGTTTTTGACTTTTTGTATACCAGCATAGATAAGGTTTCTGATGTCCGTGTAGTGGTTTTATCGGAACAAGAAAAATCATTTTTGATTTTAGGTTCTTCTAAAATGCAAAAAATCGTACAAAAACAATAGTTTATTCAATGATAGGTGTCTTTTTAAGGTAATCCGAAATTGATTTTGCTATTAGCTCTCTACCATGATCGTTCCAATGTCTATCATAAATTAATGTTGTTGGCATTTTGCTTTTTGCAAAATAATCTGCAAAATCGATGTGATTAAACCCCTCTCTATCAAGGTATGCGATAAAATAGTCACTAGTGATCTTAGAATCTAACAATAGTGTATAGCGAGTCTTATCAAAACCATAGGTATTAACTAAGCTTTTGAAGTTAGTTAAATATTGTTCTTCTTTTTTCTGTAATGCTTCTTGTTTTTCTTTGTCAGAAATTTCATTTGTTGGAGTAGGTGGTTTCAGAAGACTTTTTAGTCTATAAAGCAACATTTGAGGAGGGTCTAGGATACCAATGCTTTTACAATAAACTAGTAGTTTACTTTTTTTGAGCAATCGATTCATTGGCGACTCTAGAGCTAATCTTCCTTGTACTACTTTGTAGGTTCCTCTGGTTAAATCATTTGAAAATTTTATTCCCAAAATAACATGATCAATCGCGTTAAATTGCTCTTGGTAAGCATTTACTAAATGTAGTTGATCAGCAAAGTCATATCCTGCATATCCATATTCATAAACTTCAATTCCAGGAATAGATTTTTCGATTTTTTTACCAATCGAATTGTAATAATTTTGATGAAAACCTTCAATAAATGAATCTCCTACCAATGCAACTTCAACTTTATCCATTGTAGGTGTAAATTCTCTGTACGAATTGTATCCTGAATTGTTAATATGAAATTCTGAAAAATTTTGTCTTCTATTTCCTGTAACTGAAAACCCCTGTTGGTTTGGTAACCATTTTTCAACGTTATTTTCATCTAATATTCTTGTGGGAGTATCTTTTCCCAAATGAAAAACACGAACCAATAGTTCCAAAGAAATGAGTATCAGAAAAAAATATAAAGCACTTTTAAGAATAAGTTTTTTCATAGTGTATAGTGGATTAGATAGTCATTTTAAAATTGGAAATAAATAAAAGATCGATCTATATTATCGTCAAAAAATAATAGCATCCCTAGTATTACCAGAGTATATAAAGCAAATCGTACAATTTTTGATTTGAATTTAAATGGAGATCTTTCATCTTTTCTAATTAAATACTCATAAAGTACAAACAATGCTAAAAGAATAAAATAATCTATCATTCTGTATCCCAAAGGATGCGCATAAGTTTCAAATTTGAAATTAGAATATAATTGTTTTAAAAACCCAAAAGCATCCGTAATAGATTCCGATCTAAAGAACACTCTTGAAAAAGTTACTAAAGAAAATGTCAACAAAATTTGAAATATCTCTTTAATAGATGGAAACCATCTGTTTTCTGCTACTACATTATTCATATAAATACGATTGCGACCCATTAGAAATACAGGAATGTAAAGAAGTGCATGAATAGCTCCCCAAATTACAAAGGTCCAGTTAGCACCATGCCAAAAGCCACTTACTAGAAATATGATAACAATGTTTCTAACGGATTTTAGTTTGCTTACTCTACTACCTCCAAGTGGGATGTATACATAATGGCGAAACCATGTGGATAATGAAACATGCCATCTTTGCCAATATTCTGCAACATTTCTTGAAAAATTAGGAAACTTAAAATTAGACATTAATTCTATACCGAAGAGCTTCGAAGTCCCAATCGCAATATCAGAATATCCGCTAAAATCACCATATACCTGAAAACTAAATAGCGAAACTCCCAAAACTAGAGTAGAGGCAGAGTAGGTTTCGTAATTAGCAAAAATATCATCTACTATCGGAGCTATAGAATCCGCGATTACTACTTTTTTGAATAAACCCCAAAGAATAAGTTTAATACCTTCTTTACATTGTATATAGTTAAAGGTTTTTTTAGTTGTTATTTGTGAGAGTAAATTGGAAGCTCTCTCGATAGGTCCTGCAACTAGCTGCGGAAAAAAACTTACAAAAGTAGCAAAGCATATAAAATCTTTATTAGGAGTTAGTCTCTTGTAATAAATATCAAGAGAATAGGACATCGTTTGAAATGTATAAAATGATATTCCTACGGGTAATATAATTTGTAAAGTCCATGAATTATCTGCTTTGTAACCTATTGTGTTCATCATGTCGATCCAAGAGTCAACAAAGAAATTGTAGTATTTAAAAAAACCAAGGAGACCAATATTAAAAATAACACTTACCCATAACCATCTTTTCCGAATTTTGCTAGAATCGCTATTATGTATCAGTGGTCCAATAATAAAATCTACAATAGTACTAGCAAGGATTAAGAACAAAAAGCGCCAGTCCCACATTGCGTAAAAAAAATAACTAGCAATCAGAATAAAAATATTCTGAAGTTTTATATTCTTTTTAAAAAGGGTCCAATAGACAATAAAAACTATTGGAAGAAAGATGAAGAAATCTAAGGAATTAAATAACATGAATAATCATTAATATAAAATTCGGGGATCGTTAATAGAAAAATGTAAATCAGTTGTTTTTTTGAAGCGAGTAAATTTTAGGCAATTTATTTAATTAATCAAGTATTATTTAATTTTTTTTAGAAACTATTTTCTAATCCTCTATTTGGTACATTTTATGAATTGATTCAAGGGGCAAAACCCCTGCTAAAAAACAGCTAAATTCCTTAATTCTGATGTTAAAATAACTAATATTATTGCAGTATTCTTTAAGGGAATGATTACGTAAGAATGTAAGGGGTGAATTTTAAGTTAAATTTGGTTATAAAACATTAAAATATGGTTTTATGACTTAATATATGAATAGAAACTACTAGCGATGTAGGTAAATACTTGGTTTTTGTGTAAGAATATATAGTAAATTTCTTACGGTAATTCCCTTGTTTTACAAACTATTTCGAAATAGTTATGCTGTTAAACGCTTTTTTTAAGTATTCTATCTAAAAAATTAATTTTTCCAGTGATATTAAATCTAACTGAACTATTTTAGCGTTGGTTAAAGCAAGTAAGAGTAAAATACATATTGGAAGTACTACCCCCTTCTTCCTTACATTTTATTAGATTGTCATGAAAAAGAATCTAGCATTTGTTCCACTTTTGGAGCAATTGTTGAGGATAAATTATTGTTCAATAATTAATGGGGAAAAATTATGAATGCAGTAGAATCCAAAAAGATATGGCTTTCTTCACCACATATGGGAGGAACAGAGCAAAGTTTTGTTAAGCAAGCTTTTGATGCAAATTGGGTTGCACCGTTAGGACCAAACGTTGATGGTTTTGAAAATGATATAGAAAACTATCTAGAAAACGATAGCCATGTTGCGGCACTGGCTTCTGGTACAGCAGCGTTACATTTAGGTTTAATATTGTTAGGAGTAACACAAGGAGATGAAGTGTTGTGTCAAAGTATGACATTTGCAGCTTCTGCTAATCCTATAATGTATCTTGGAGCTAAACCTATATTTGTTGATAGTGAGAAAGAAACTTGGAATATCTGTCCTGAACAATTAGAATTAGCGATTAAAGATAGAATCGCTAAAGGTAAAAAGCCAAAAGCTATTATCGCTGTGCATTTATATGGAATGCCGTATAATGCCGAAGCAATCCATAGAATAGCTACCGAATATCAAATTCCAGTTTTAGAAGATAGTGCAGAGTCTCTTGGAAGTTCTTATCATGGAGTTAAGTGCGGAACTTTTGGGGATATTGCTATATTATCTTTTAATGGAAACAAAATTATTACTACCTCTGGTGGTGGAGCCTTAGTAGCAAAAGATGAAGAGGTTAAAAGAAAAGCAATTTTTCTATCTACACAAGCTAGAGATGATGCACCACATTACCAGCATAGCGAAATCGGGTACAACTACCGAATGAGTAATATCATAGCTGGGATAGGTCGCGGACAGATGGAAGTATTGGATAAACACGTTGGTTATAGACGTAATAATTTTGAATATTATTGTAAACATTTAAGTGATTCTACAGATATAAAGTTTTTGCAAGAACCTGAAGGTTCTTATTCAAATAGATGGTTAACGTGCATAGAAACCACCTCTTTTGAATTAAGAGAAAAATTACGATTAGCATTAGCTAAAGAAAACATAGAATCAAGACCACTATGGAAACCCATGCATCTTCAACCTGTATTTAAGGATTGTGATGCGTACCTCAATGGAATTTCTAATGACCTATTTGATCGTGGACTTTGCTTACCTAGCGGGTCCAATCTTGAAGAAGAAGATTTATTTAGAATTGTATCGGTAATTAAAAACGAGTTGAGATGATAAAGGATTACATAATTAATAATTCGCATAAGCATGCTTCTAAATGGCTTGTGTTGTCTATTGATATTGCTATTACTATTTTTAATTTCTTTTTAGCATATGTAGTTAGATTCGGTATTACTTTTGATTTCGACCTTACCAATTTTGTATATCAGATACCTGTTATGACCGCCTTAGCGGCCATTAGCTTCTTATTAATAGGTTCGTATAAAGGAGTAGTTAGGCATACAGGAATGAGAGATGCTTATAATTTGTTTTTAGCAGTAACTGTTCTGATAGCCTTAAGTGGAGCATTAATGGTATCGAGTAGATTGTCATTAATTCCTGAATTACTAAATATTCCAGTTTCAATAATATGTGTGCATTATTTATTGAATATCATTACGCTCACTACTAGTCGTTTGATCTTTAAATACTGTTATTTATATATAAAATCTAAACTGGGAGACTCTTCTAGAGTTATGATTTATGGTGCAGGAGATTCTGGTTTAATAACTTTAGCAGCTATTACAAATGATTCTTACAAATCAGTAACCGTTGTTGGATTTATTGATGATAATCCACAAAAAATAGGAAAAACAATAAACGGTATTAAGGTTTATAGATCTCAGTCAATTGATCAAACTTATATTACAAAAAATAACATCACCGAGATTATTGTTTCGATTCCGCATATCGATAAACAACGTCTTTCTCAAATTTCAGATAATTTATTGAAGTTATCTGTAAAGGTTAAGATAATTCCTGCTATTAATGATTGGATAGACGGGAAATTAAATGTTTCTCAAATTAAACAAATTCAGATTGAAGACTTATTAGATAGAGCTCCAATTGCTTTAGAAAATCAGAACATCAAGAAAGAATTACACGAGAAGGTAATTATGATTACTGGTGCTGCTGGATCTATCGGTAGTGAAATCGTGAGACAAGCTTCATTTTATAGTTATAAGCATTTAGTTTTAGTGGATCAAGCAGAATCTCCTTTATATGATCTGCAACAAGAATTACTTAGTAAAGGTGTTGTTAATTTTACACCAATAGTTGCTGATATCAGAGATCATCAGCGGATACAAACTATATTCGAGAGATTTAAGCCTAATATGGTTTTTCATGCTGCGGCGTATAAACATGTTCCTCTAATGGAAAATAACCCATGCGAGGCTATTAAAATTAATGTTTTAGGAACAAGAAAGTTAGCTGATTTATCTTCGGAATTTGGAGTAGATAAATTCGTTTTCGTATCTACTGATAAAGCGGTTAATCCTACCAATGTGATGGGAGCTACAAAAAGAGTAGCCGAGATGTATATCAAGTGTCTTCATAAAACAAGCAAGACTAAGTTCATCACTACTAGATTCGGAAATGTTCTTGGATCTAATGGTTCTGTTATACCTTTATTTAAAAAACAAATAGATAAAGGAGGACCACTTACAGTTACTCATAAAGATGTAACGAGATTCTTTATGACGATACCTGAGGCTTCTCAATTGGTAATTGAAGCCGGAACTATGGGTAATGGAGGTGAGATTTTTATATTTGATATGGGAGAGTCCGTGAAAATATTTGATTTAGCCAAAAAGATGATCAGACTATCTGGTTTAAATTATCCTAATGATATAGATATTGAAATCACAGGATTAAGACCTGGAGAAAAGCTATATGAAGAGCTATTGGCTGATACGGAGAACACATTACCTACGTATCATAAGAAAATTATGATAAGTAAACATGATGATGAAGATTGTCCACTTATTATGGATAAAATAGATGACCTATGCATCATGAATTTATTTAATCAAGACCATAAAATTGTAGGAAAACTTAAGGAAATAGTTCCAGAGTTTATTTCTAAGAATTCTGCCTTCGAAAGTATTGATGTAAAAAATCAAGAGACTAACAATAAAACCCCTAAAATTTTAGTTTAGTCTTCTTTTAAAATTGTTATTATAAACAAGAATATTATTCTATTTTTGTTTGATATTGAAAAGCCCTAAAGAAAAGAACTTAGACATATGCGTTCATATAACCTTTTTATTATATTATTATTAGCTGTATTTACATTTTCCTGTAAAACACCAACGGATGTTGTGTATTTCCAAGAGTCTAAAGATATGGAAAAAATTAAATCGGCCAATTCGTTCACTCCAGTTTTTAAAGTGGATGATGTAGTGAGTATTACAGTTTCTGCTACGGATATGGATGCTGCAAGGCCTTTTAATTTAATGCAAGGAGCTAGTTTACCTGCGACTGGTGCAGAGAGTGGCGGTGCTTCTGCCAATGGGGCAAGCGAACCAACTTATTTAATTGATGAAGAAGGAAATATTGATTTTCCTGTATTAGGAAAATTAAAAATATCTGGTCTTACACGTATTCAGATAAAGGATATGTTGAAGGAAAAACTTAAGATTTATATTAAGGATCCTATAGTTAATGTGAGACTGAAAAACTTTAAGATTACAGTAATTGGTGAAGTTGGGCAACCTGGATCATTCACCATTCCGAATGAAAGAATAACTATTATTGAAGCTATTGGATTAGCTGGGGATTTAACTATAATGGGAAAAAGAGGGAATGTAATGGTTATCCGTGAGAATGATGGAGTTAACACCTATCATAGAGTGGATCTTACTTCTAAGTCCATTTTTGATTCTCCAGTATATTACTTAGCCCAAAATGATGTATTATATGTAGAGCCAAATGAGGCAAGAGTGAAAAACTCTAAAGGTAATGATAAAACCATTGGAGTTGTGTTAAGTGTTATAAGTGTTGGTCTAGCGGCTTTAGCACTTATCTTAAGATAGTTGGTATGATTACAAATAATAGTACGGAAAACAACGATACGTTTGTTAATAACACTGCACCAAAGTCTAGTTTCAATTTTAGAGATGAAATTCTAAAATATGTAAAAAAATGGTATTGGTTTTTACTTAGTGTAATCATTTTTGGAACACTAGCTTATCTTCATGTACGCTATACAATTCCTGAATACAATGTCTCGGGAACTATACTAATATCTCAAGAGGAAAGTGTTAGCGAATCAGAATTAGCAGCTTTTAAAGATTTGGGACTATTAGATGATTCTCAAAATAAAATAGAAAATGAGATTCAGATTATGAAATCAAGAACGCTACTAACTAACGTAGTGAATAATCTGAAACTTAATGTGCAATACTTTACCAAAGGAAGAGTATTAGAAACAGAAAACTATCCTAAATCAGTAGTAGAGATTAATTTTCTTTCTGCTGATTCCATAGTGCATACTAAGGCTAAGGATTTCAGAGTTCTTATTAATTCTGAAACTGACTTTTCTTTTGTTGATAAAGAAGGGCAGAAATTAAGTGATCATTCTTTTGGAAAAACTATCAACACAAGTATTGGCGACATTGTTATAACACCTAGTATCGAGGATATTCAAACTAATAAAGGAAAGATTATCCATATTAAGGTCACTCCAGTAAATATTGTAGCCCAAAAATATAGAAATAAATTAGCTATAATTACTATTGGTAAAGGGTCATCTATTGTTAAACTGTCTCTTAATGATCCAGTTAAGGAAAAAGCTAAGGATATCATTAATAATTTGGTAGAAGAATATAATAAGTCTACCATTGAGAACAAGAAGATTACCTCAGCTAGAACTGCTGGTTTTATTAACGAAAGATTAGAGCTAATTTCTGGTGATTTATCCGCGGTAGACGACGAAGCAGCTGGATACAAGTCTAAATTTGGATTAACAAATGATGTATCTGCGCAAACGCAAAGAGTGGCAGATATAGATTCCAGAAACCTTCAAGAGATAAATAGGTTAGAAACTCAGCTTAGAAAAATAGAGTCTACTAGAAGATTTGTGTTAAGTCAAGATGGTAAATATGATATCCTACCATCTACATTAGGTTTCGAGGATCCTTCCATTACTTCTACGGTAGCGCGATATAACCAATTAATAAGCCAGAGGAAAAGATTACTAAAATCTTCTAGCGAACAGAATCCTGTGGTTGTTAATATTGTAGAACAAATTAATTCATTAAGACAAGGATTAATAGCGAGTTTAAACGGTGCTAAAAACTCTATTAATATAAGTTTAAATAGTCTTAGAACGCAGGATAAATATTTTAGTGGACAATTATATAACGCTCCACTTCGACAGAAAGAACTTACTGCAATTGGAAGAGAGCAAGGAATTAAAGAACAGTTGTACCTGTACTTATTACAAAAAAGAGAAGAAGCTGAAATTACGAGTCATATCACATTATCGAATGCTCGTGTTATCGATAAAGCCTCAACTCTTGGTTCTTATCCAGTATCTCCAAATAAGAAAATGATTTATTTTGGAGCCATTTTCCTTGGATTGGCGCTTCCATTTTTAACGATCTATTTATTAGATTTATTTAATACGAAAGTAAATTCTCGAGAAGACCTAGAAAGATCTCTTTCTATGCCAATTTTAGGAGCTATCCCTAAAACAAAAAGTAAGAAAAGTAAAATTGTTGTTTCTAGAAACAGTAGATCTTCAGTAGCCGAAGCATTTAGAATTCTAAGAACGAATTTAGGTTTCTTAATGGCAGGTAATCATAAAGAAACTGGAAAAGTTATTTTTGTTACCTCTACTATATCAGGAGAAGGAAAGACTTTAGTTTCATCTAACCTTGCAAAAACATTAGCAATATCTGGAAAGAAAATTGCGTATTTAGGAACGGATTTTAGAGATCCCAAGTTTCATAATTTCTTTGAATTACCTAAGGGGAAAGATACGCCTGGATTTACCAATTTTATTATGAATTTGGATTTAAAACCTGAGGATGTCATTTACGAACAAGGAGAGCAAGACCCATTATTTGTAGTGCCTTCTGGTGTAATTCCACCAAACCCAGCAGAGTTGTTGATGAATGGTAGGGTGAAAGAAATGTTTGAATATCTAGGTAACAATTATGACTATATTGTTGTAGATACGGCACCAGTAAGTTTAGTAACCGATACTCTGCTAATTGGTCATTTTGCTGATTTAAGTATTTATATAGTAAGAGAAAATTATTCCGACAAAAGAATACTTCAGGTTCCTGAGAATTTCTACAGAGAAAAACGTTTACCAAATATGGCTGTGTTATTGAATGCCGCAGGTGATAAGGTTGGATATGGCTATGGCTACGGATATGGAGTTAAAGGTTAACTAAAAACTATCGTATTATTTTCCATAAGCTTTGAAATTTTATCAATATACTTTGGTAAAAAGCCCTTTTCAAGTGTTTCAAACTGCTGATAATTGTGTACATCAGATCCAACAAAGTCAAAAAGATCTTCGTTTAACATTTTATAAGCCGTTTTTTTGACCAATTCGCCATAATATCCAGAAATCGAAAGTAAATTTAACTGAAATAAAAAACCGGACTTTTTCAATTCTTTATATTTATTAATACTATCCTGATAATAAGAATATCTTTCTGGATGAGCAAGAATAGGAGAGTACCCTTTTAGTTTAATTTCAAAAAGTAATTCATTTAGATTTATTGGAGGGTTAAAAGTGGACATCTCAACCAGTATATAGTTTTTATGCAATGTAAGGATATCTTCATTTTGAATTCTCTTTAAAAATAAATCATCTAGCATATATTCGGCACTTGCTTTTAAATTGATGTTGATCTCCAAAGTAGCTAGTGCTTTTTGCATTTCATTATGTTTCTCCTGTATAGTTTTAGAAGTATTGGGCCATACTTCATTCATTATGTGAGGAGTAGTAATAATTTTTGTTAGTCCTAGGTTTTTGAATTGCTCAATGATGTATGCAGATTGGTAGACTGTTTGTACTCCATCATCTATACCAGGTAATAAATGGGAATGAATATCCACATATCCTTTTGGGAGGATATCATGAAGAGGAATTTCTTTTTTCGATAAAAAATGCAATGTGTTCGTTCTTGTTTTGGGGTTATTAAAGTAGTATACTTTAAATTGATGTTAGTTCCCTTATTAACTTACATCAAGATAATTACAAAAGTAGAAATTATTAGACTTAAAAAAAACTGCCTAAGAAGTAAAACTTCTTTAAGCAGTTTTCGGATTATTGAAATATGCTTCTTTTAGTGTCTGGTAATATCTCCAGAACCAGATACCTTTTTGTCTTCTCTTTCAGGATTTCCTTGGTAATCGATATCACCTGAACCTGTAACTCTTGCTTTTATATAAGATGTAGAAGTTACTTTAATATCTCCAGATCCTGTCACTGATGCTACTACATCTTTAGCTTTTAAGTCGTATGCTTTTAGATCTCCAGAACCTGTTACCGTACATTCTAGATTATCGGCTGTACCTTTTAGTACTAGGTCTCCACTTCCAGAAACCGAACTTTGGATATTATTTGCTTCTACTGCTAATCGAACATCTCCAGAACCAGAAACGCTGGTTTTAAAGTCAGATGCCTTAATAACATCATCGCTATATACATCGCCTGATCCAGTAAGACTTACTTTGCTCAAATCTTTAAAAGGTACCGTTATGATAAGTTCTTTGTTTCTGCTTACCTTTAAATAATATCCTTTTTTTACATAAATTTTTAAAGCATCACCATCAATTTCGGTTACTACATAAGGAATAAGATTGCTTTCACCCTCAATTTTAATGTTTCCTTCTGTACCAGATACTAAAGATACATCTAGGCTACCTTTTACTTTTACCTGATCATATTCAGATAGATTTCTTGTCTTGGTAACTACATTACCATCTCCTTCAATTTTCTTGCTATTTCCCCACCATTGTGCATTTACTGTTGTGATACTACAAATGGCTAAACTTAAAATGATTGTTACTGTTCTCATAATTGATTGAATATTTGAATGATTAATTTTTTCTTAATTTAACACTGCCATAGCTGGTAGAAATATCAATAGTATTACCACTATTTTTCTCTCCATTATAACCACTATAATCTTTATCAGTGTTTTCTCTATTTTTTTTCATGATATTGATATCATCATCAAGGCTAATTCCGCCATAAGAAGTTCTAATACTAAAATCGAAGTTTAGATTGGAATTATACCCAATACCAACACCTGTATAATCTGTTCGAATAGTCACATTTTTTGTGGTAGCTTCCAGATTATCAATGGCTATCGATCCATAATCAGAATTAATGTTTACGCTTGTGCTAACATTACCAATATTTGTATCTAAGTAGTCTCCGTTTCCTTTGAAAACACCAACGTTTTCAACTTTTAAACTACCATAATCACAGTTATAATTTAATTCTTTAATAGCTTTTATTCTGGATTTGGTATAATCTGCATTAAGAAGGATGTTTTCTCCATTTTCTAAGGTAAAATCGGAGTAATCAGCACTAATTTTTCCAGCTTTCATATATTTTATTGTGCTATTATGAGTATAATCAAAGCTTATATAATTTTCATTACCCATTAATTCGCCAACAATAATTTGTCCGTAATCACAGCTTAATTTTGCATTACCCGTAATTTTGTCTAGTGTAATACTACCATAATCGTTGCTTAATTGAACATTGTTAGTTATGGGGACTTTTACATTATAATTAATCTCCATTTTAATGTTGCTTCCGTTCCATCCATCAGAAAACTTGGACCACCAAGATTTTCCTTCTTTATTAAAGGTAGTTTTAGCATCTACTAATGAAGCACTAGATTCAAAATCAACATCAATACTTTCCAATTTTTTGATCACTTTTTCTTCATCATTTCCATTAACTTTAATGGTGATTTCCATTACTACTTTGTTTTGGTCCCAAGATGTAATATCTAGATTTCCATAATCATTACTAATTTTTAGTAAAGCATTACTGTTTACAGAAAATTCCTTTTTCAAAGATTTTTCTTTTGTATACTTTCCTTTCATTCCGTTGTTGGCTAACACCAAAGTCGGAATAAGAAACAAAAAGCATAAGATTTTATAGTATGTTGGTTTCATTTTCAGATAATTTTAATTTGTTGATATCGTTAATTTTTTCTAATACATTTTCTAAAAGAGAAGCGCGTTGTTGAAAATTCTTTATCATGGCGCTAATAACTCTTTTATCATTGCTACTTTCTACTAAATCCTTTTTTAAAATTTCGTAGCTAGTCTCTAATTTTTCTAATTGTTTCATAGCATCATCTACAAGTGCATTAGTCTCTTCAGATGAATTTTTGCTTATTTCTTCTAGTTGATTTTGAATAGCAACGGTAAAGAAATTCTGAGTTTCTTCCATCTGAGGAGAAACACTAGCTAATTCAGCTTTTTCATTGGTCTGAAAAATAGGAGCGATCGAAATCATACCTATTAATACTGCTATGGATGCAGCAATCGCTAATGGTTTTATCCAATTTCGTTTCTTAGGTTGTAAAGCAATTACTTGATTTTGTGCTTGCAATTTTTCTAAGAATCGAAGTTTATGATCAGCTGATGGTTCAAATACATCAAGTTGATTTTCCATGCGTTCAAATAATTTGTCTATTTCATCTTCGGTTTTCATGCAACTACTAATTTTTTACGTAGACTTTCTTTTGCTCGAGAAATTAGGGTGCGACAGTTAGAATAAGATATATTCAATATTTCGCAAATTTCCTCGTAATCATACCCTTCAATTAAGTGTAATGACAATGCTGTACTATAGCTTTCCTTTAATTCTTTTAGCGTTTGTAATACTGCATTTGCTTTTACACTAGTTAAATCTTCTCTTACAACCCCTTCTGTTTCATCTGTAAGGGCATACGATACGGCTTCTAAAGGGATCTCACCATAGGTAGTACGCTTACGAGATATTGTAAGACTGGAATTAACTACTATTTTTTTTAACCACGAACCAAATAGTTTACTATCCTCTAACATAGATAATTTTGTAAAAGCTGTTAGAAAGGCTTCTTGCATAACATCTTCGGCTTCTGCTGAATCTCTTATAATTCTAAAAGCAGTGTTGTACATTGCTTTGTAATAGCGATTATAAATTTCCATCTGCGCTCCTTGATCTTGCTTGCGGCATCTTTCTATGAGCTGCTCTGTATTTAGTTCGGTTAGTGTCAAAAAAAATAATTTGTTTTAGTATAAAGATACAGCTAGTTGTATTTTGTTACAGTTTTGAAATATTTTTTTTCAAGTTTATGGCATAACAATTGAATTAGTTAAGTAGAAATATCGTTAATATCCTTATTTTATAGGTGTTTCCGATTCTAAAGTTAGATTAAATTAATTTTTACAATAATGTTATTTTGTTCAAATGACAAAATGACTTTGATATATACTTATGACAAAATCCAAATTAACAACTCTTGACAGTTTGTCATTTCAAGGGATCAATGAAGATGCTGAATTAATTCCTTTAATGACACCAGAGGATGAAGAGGAAATTGATAAAGAAGATTTACCAGAGGTACTCTCTATTTTACCTCTAAGAAATACAGTTTTGTTTCCAGGTGTTGTAATTCCGATTACTGCTGGTAGAGATAAATCTATTAAGCTTTTAAATGAAGCCAATAACGGGAATAAAACTATAGGGGTTGTTTCTCAAAAGGAAGAAGATGTAGAAAACCCAGGTTCTAAAGATATTAATACTATAGGAGTAGTAGCTAGAATCTTAAGAGTGCTTAAAATGCCTGATGGGAATACTACAGTTATTTTACAGGGGAAAAAGAGATTTAAGATAGATCAGATTATTGAAGAAGATCCTTATATCAAGGCAAAGGTAATCGAAGTTCCAGAAATAAGACCTGCTAAAGAAAATCAAGAGTTTAATACGATTATTGATTCAATTAAAGATTTAGCATTGGAGATTATTAAGGAAAGCCCTAATATTCCTTCTGAGGCTTCTTTTGCTATCAAAAACATAGAGAGTAATTCTTTTCTGATCAATTTTGTTTCTTCGAATCTTAACTTGCCAGTAGAAGAAAAACAAAAGATACTGGAAATTGATAGTATTAAGGATAGAGCCCTTGCTACATTAAAATACATGAATTTGGAGTTCCAAAAGTTAGAACTTAGGAACGATATTCAAAATAAGGTTCAGCATGATATGAGCCAACAACAAAGAGAATACTTTCTTCATCAGCAGATGAAAACCATTCAGGAAGAACTGGGTGGGGTTTCACATGAGGATGAAATAGAGGAAATGCAAGCACGTAGTAAGGACAAGAAATGGGATGAGAAAGTACAAAAGCATTTTGATAAAGAATTATCCAAAATGCGTCGTATGAATCCTCAGGTTGCCGAGTATTCTATCCAACGTAATTACTTGGATTTATTCTTGGATCTTCCTTGGAATGAATTTAGTAAGGATCAGTTCGATTTAAAAAGAGCAAAAAAGATTTTAGATAGAGATCATTATGGATTAGATGATGTAAAGAAACGTATTATCGAATATTTAGCGGTGCTAAAACTCCGTAATGATATGAAATCTCCTATATTATGTCTTTATGGTCCTCCTGGAGTAGGTAAAACTTCTTTAGGGAAATCCGTAGCCGAAGCACTTGGTAGAGAATATGTGCGTATTTCACTTGGTGGATTACGAGATGAAGCAGAGATAAGAGGACATAGAAAAACCTATATTGGGGCAATGCCTGGTAGAATTATCCAAAGTCTTAAAAAAGCGGGGACTAGTAATCCAGTGTTTGTTTTGGATGAAATAGATAAACTTTCAGTTGGAAATCAAGGGGACCCTTCATCAGCTTTGTTAGAAGTATTAGATCCTGAGCAAAATTCGGAGTTTCATGATAACTTTTTAGAAATGGGATTCGATCTTTCTAAAGTTATGTTCATTGCTACCTCTAATAGTTTAAATACAATTCAGCCTGCCTTGCGTGATCGTATGGAAATTATAAATGTTACAGGTTATACAATAGAGGAAAAAGTAGAAATTGCAAAACAACACTTACTTCCAAAGCAATTGGTAGAGCATGGGTTGGATAAATCTCATCTTAAAATAGGAAAGGCTCAATTAGAGAAAATTGTCGAAGGATATACTAGAGAATCAGGAGTTAGAGGATTAGAAAAACAGATAGCAAAAATGGTTCGTTATGCTGCCAAGAATATTGCTATGGAAGAATCCTATAATGTAAAGGTGAGTAATGATGATGTGGTAGAAGTTCTTGGAATTCCTCGATTAGAACGCGATAAATATGAAAGCAATGAGGTAGCAGGAGTAGTTACCGGATTGGCTTGGACCAGTGTTGGTGGCGATATTTTATTTATCGAATCCATCTTATCAAAAGGAAAAGGAAGTCTTACCATTACAGGTAATCTTGGTAAAGTGATGAAGGAATCTGCTACCATAGCCATGGAATATATTAAGGCCAATGCAGATGTTCTTGGAATTAATCAGGAAATATTTAGTAACTATAATGTGCATATTCATGTTCCAGAAGGAGCAACACCAAAAGATGGACCTAGTGCTGGAATTACAATGCTTACTTCATTAGTCTCTTTATTTACTCAAAGAAAAGTAAAGAAGAGTATTGCAATGACTGGAGAAATAACATTAAGAGGAAAAGTGTTGCCAGTAGGAGGTATTAAAGAAAAGATACTAGCAGCAAAAAGAGCTCATATAAAAGAAATTCTGCTTTGCGAAGATAATAAGAGAGATATTGATGAAATAAAGCAAGAATATCTAAAAGGATTAAAATTTCATTATGTAAAAGAAATGAGTGAAGTTTTGGAATTAGCTTTGACAAAAACTAAAGTAAAGAATGCTAAAAAGCTATAATTCAGAACAGTAAAAAGCATTTAAATTTATAAAAATCATTTTTCTATCTAAGAAAAATGATTTTTTTTTGACCTGAAACCTGTTGATTTTACTGGGATTTGATAGGTTTTGTTGTTTTTATTCAAAAAAAAAATAAAATAAAGTGTAACAATATTATATCATGTGCGTCATATAGATGTAAACAGTAGAGAAATCAACAAGATCTATTACTAGATAAACAAAAGTTGAATTGAATACTAAAAGAGGGTAGATCCTGATACTTCTTGGGATGTATGCTTTTTAAAGATAAGAATCGATTCGATTAACAATCAAAAAGCGAGATTTACTTTACTTGATATTTACAAGTTCGAACAATACTTTTTTTGGGCGTTTATCCTGATACTTCTTGGGATGGGCGCTTTCTTTTTTTGTTAAAATTCCAACTATTTTCTTCCACTTTTTTTGAGGTTAAGACGCAATAGAAAATGATATAATTGTTTTACTTTTATAATAAGAAACCAGACTTTTATTAACATTCGTGTTATAATTAACCAACAAATATATTACACGCGAAATACTCTTAAATCTCAATGTAAGATGTCACACCTATCATATGTCTAATCTGACTTTTCCGATATAGGTTACACTTTAAAAAGTTTTGGTTAAAACGGGGTTGTCTTGCACATACAATCCCGTTTTTATTTGTAATAATTCTCATAAACTAAAAAATATTATTATTCTTGCAGAATATGAATCTTATTCCAGATATCACAATTCAACGACTAGCGATAAAACTAAAACCTTCTGCCGAAAAAATGGTTAGAAAGGAGCATCCATGGATTTTTGAAAACAGTATTGCGAAACAGAGTAACAAAGGCAATGCAGGGGATTTAGCAATTATTTATGATAATAAAAAGAATAGGATACTGGCTATAGGATTATACGACCCTTATTCTCCAATTCGGATAAAATTAATTCAATTTAAAAAAGCAGCTCAGATAAACAATGATTGGTTTGCCACGAGAATTCAGGAAGCTTATCAACTAAGAAAACCTTTATTAGAAACGGACACCAATAGTTATCGATTACTTTTCGGAGAGAATGATAGAATGCCAGGTTTTATCGCCGATGTATATGACGAAGTATTAGTAATAAAATTATATTCTCATATTTGGTTTCCATATTTAAATTGGATCGTTCCTCATTTAATAGAAGTCTCTAATTGTAATACGGTAGTTTTACGATTAAGTAGATCTTTGCAAACTACTGGAAATACCTTTGGTGTATCTGATGGTGATGTTATTTATGGAACATTAAAAGATGAAGTTGTAATTTTTAGAGAGCATGCTGTATTGTTTTCCGCGAATGTTATCAAAGGTCATAAGACTGGGTATTTCTTAGATCATAGACATAATAGAAAAAGAGTAGGGGAATTAGCAAATAATAAAACTGTACTAGATGTTTTTTCGTATGCAGGAGGTTTTTCTATTCACGCATTAGCAGGAAGCGCAAAAGAGGTTACAAGCCTCGATATCAGTAAGCATGCTTTGGAAATGGCAAAAGAGAATGCTCAGCTTAATACGCATTCAGGAACTCATAATATTATGGTTGCAGATGCTTTTGAAGGTTTACAACAATTAATCGATGATAAGCAGCGATTCGATATTGTGGTAATCGATCCTCCTTCATTTGCTAAAAGAGAAAGTGAAATAGATGGAGCAAAAAATAGCTACGCGAGGTTAGCAAGACTTGGTGCACGTTTAGTAGTGAATAAAGGGATTTTAGTGTTAGCATCTTGCTCTTCTAGAGTACAATCAGATGTTTTTTTTAGCATATGTGAAGAACATATTATCAATGCTGGTAGAAGTTTTACGGTATTGGAAAAAACATTTCATGATATTGATCATCCAATTGCTTTTAGAGAAGGAGCATATTTAAAATGCGGGTATTATTTATTAAATTAAGTTGAAGTATTCTATAAACTATAAAATACTTCAACATTTTTATATCAAATATTTACCACTAGTGCTTACCAAAAACATGTACTTTAGCACGTTTCCTAGATAAATTTTTTGTATCATAAAAGAATGTAATATCTCTTATAATTCTTTTATTTCCTTTTAAATCGATAAGTCTAGTTGTTCCGCCTTTCGCAAAATTCTTTTTGATAGCGATTACTTGTTTTTCACCATTTCCGTATTGAACAACCACTCTGTGCATATTTAGAGAACCATTAGTTACCTTTAGTTTTAGTTTTTTAAATCTTCCATCTTTTGCCGTTACTTTAATAACATCTCTATCTAATTTGTGATTCACCGTTCTGGTTCCCAAATGTTCCCATTTTAAAGGTGCAATGGTAAAACTACTTCCTATTAAAAAGATTACTACTAATAATGGTAATGCTATTTTTAGAGTTCTTATAGTTTTCATAGTATTAAATTTTATGTTCGCTAATAAGACTAGTTCAAAAGAAAAAGGTTTAATGAATACAAAAGCCATATAAAAAATTATATGGCTTTAAAAGGTTTTAAGATATGTGATATGGTTAATAAAGTATATTCAATGCTGTTCTATCTGTATCCGTAAATTCTCCATCTTCATCATTTCCAAAGCAAGCCAACATAATCGAATCTGCATCTGGAGAAGTTGGTGTTCCAGGTATCCAAATCGCTGGTGGTTCTACTTGTATGCCTCCAGTGTTTCCACAGCTTTGTCGGTTAATCCAATCCTGATGTCTTAAACCGAGACAATGTCCAATTTCATGGGTGATTACATGTTCATTAACATTAGTACTAAAAGCTTGGGTTCCAGAGTTAATTCTAACCCAAGGATAAGGTTTACCTAATAAATCAGGAAATCCAGCACTTCCGCCTCCATTTGGGTTATTAACCTGGAATACTACTATATCGGCTGCACCAATATTTGCTCCAAATGTAAGATTGAAATTAAGACTATTTGGTAATGCATTATAATTGTTAACTGCCCATCGTAAGGCTGTTTGCATCCTTGATGTAAGACCGGCACTTCCTCCTGTAAACCCAAGAATATTGATGTTTCTATTAGCTGGAGATACAATATTAATATCACGGTATTGCTTATTTCCATTTTCTAAAGGTTCTAACGCTGCATAAGAATCTAAATCGGATACAGGTACCATAATATCACCTGAGATAAAATATGTATTTGTTTTTTTATCTGGAGTAGTGATTTCTTCAATAGAGACATTATCTATATTGATACCCATATTAAATAATTTATCGAGCTGCTCTTTTGTTGGTTCTTGAATAAATTCTTGTGTTTCTTCGGAAATCTCCTTTTTCTTGCAGGAATAAAAGGTAAAAATAAAAATGGCTAGTACTGTTGAAAATCTAAGTGCTTTCATAGAAATGTATTTAGTTTGATTAGTTAATTTTTATCTAAATAGGGATTCTAATGGGGAAGCTTATTACCATTTCTCAGACCTGAAAAAGAGTAAGATTGTAACTGGGATAAATTATAGTGTGTTATTACTTTTAACTTGAAACAAAAGTATAACGAAACAGTTCATAAAAAAAGGGGATTAGAACCCATATTTACGGGTTAAAATCCCTTTGATAATTTTAAAATCTAACAAAATATGAAGTTTATTCCACTTTTATATAATTTTCTGATCTTGAATACTGTCCGTTTTCATCGATTGCAATTTGCTGATAAGAATTTTTATTCATGACTAGTTCAAATTTAAATACTTGGGTAGTGTCTACAATTTTCATCATTGGACCTGAAGCATATTCTAATCGCTCTTCTAAAATGGTTCCTTTTATGGTATATGTGCCATAACCGAACCATTCATTATTATCTGACGGATCGAAACGTGTCCACATCACTTTTCCCTTGCTATACATTTTTACTTGGCGATAACCATTGATATTATAGATAGTGTCCGAAATTTCATTATGATCATATAAAAACTGATGTTTTAAGTCCCACACACCTTCAAGGTTATATAAGTCCATAGTGCTACTAAAATTATGATTATCGAAGGTGTTAATTGAGAATAAGCTACAGGTAATTAAAAGGAAGAGTTTCATGATGGAATGATTTAATATTTGACCATCAATAAGTTACGAAAAAAACATGAATTTTTAAACTTAAAACTTCCTTTATAATTGAAATATATATGATTGTGAATAAGAATTTGATAACATCATAAAACAGTAGTGAAAAGTAGGCTTGTTAAAAAGTAAATTTGAACAATTAGAATTATGATATATTACTCGTTAATTATTGGCGGGGTAATTATTATTAAGAAATAAATAGTTTATGACCGAATATGTATTGCTTACCGATGATCAAACTTATTTTGTAGAGTATCTAATTGGAGAATTGGTTTTGTCTAATAGTATAAGTGAGGCGATGAAATTCAATGATGAACATTTAGCATTAAAATTCAAGAAAATGCTTCATAGCTCATGTAAACTTACTACTAGTGTAAATACTTATATAGAATAATGTTATCCGTATTTTATAATAGTGGAAAGGTTTTATTTTGGTAAAAAAACTACCTCTATAATGTATTTTATGTTTTTCCCATTTTTTTAATAGTTATCGTCTTTTTGTTGAATTTTATTTACGGTTTTGCCGTATTTGTAAAAAAATATTTAGTATTTAACTTTTTTCTTTAAAAAAAACATATATCTTGCCGTCGCATTAATAGTGAAATTTTCCTCGGAAAAAAATTAGTGTAGAACTAAGTAACTATGGTTCTTAATATATTATACAAACTCAACTACTTAAAATGAAGACGAATAAAATTAAACCACTTGGTTTGGTCAATTTTTTGCCCACCAAATCCTTCCGAAAAAAATATAGGACTTATTTTGATATACTCCATCAATAGGACTTTTTAAGGTTTTTATTTAACCATACGCTTTTAGATATTTTTATACTATTCTATACTATTAAAAATTTCTATGTTTTAGATTTTTTAAAATCCTTATCCTTTTCGAAAATTATTAACTTAAATAAACACAATATCTTTTGCTGTCTGCATAAGGTGTATCTTTTATAAACATTTTGCTACTATGTGAATACTAACTACATTCTTTTATTAGTAGTAAAACAAACTCAACTTAGAAATGAAAAAAATCAAATTATTAGCGCTTAGCGCTGTAGTGGCAGGATTAGTAATCTCTTGTCAGAAAAATGATGTTAATGAAGCTCAACCTGATTTAGCATCGGACTTATCAATTGAAGAAATAGAAGCTCTAACCAAGGCAGCTGTAAATCCTAATGGTGCTGTAAAAGAAATGATGACAGATTTAGATGGTAATGCTACCATGTATGTTATTTCTGGCGATATCGCTCTAGAGCGTAAAAAACTTTTAAATGGCGACTACGCTATGTTAGAAGGTGAAAACAACACTAAACAGTATAGAACTTTTAATTTAATTAGTGGTGCTAATACTACTATCGATATTTTAGGATATACAGGTTCTTGTTGTGCATTAACAACAAATATGCGTACCGGATTACAGTGGGCTGTAAATAACTATAATAGATTAAACACGAATCTAAATTTTAGATTAACGTTTGGATCTAATACAAATGGTGCTGATATGATTGTATTCAATCAAGGAGGAACTGGAGTTGGTGGTCGTGCTGATTTTCCAAGTGGTGGAAGACCTGGTCAATTAATTAGAATTGATGGAGGGTTAGCAAATAGTAATAATAACATCAATGAACATGTAATCACCCATGAAATAGGTCATGCTGTAGGTTTAAGACATACAGATTATGCGAGAAGAAGATGTGGAAATAACAACGAGCAAGATAGTGCTGAAGGTCAAGCTGCTGGAGCAATCAATATTCCAGGTACACCAACAGAAAACAGATGGGGCGCTGCTGGATTGGATTCCGGTTCTATCATGATTTCTTGTTATGATAACAGTACACAAGGAGAGTTCTCTAATTTTGATGTTGTAGCATTAGAGTTCTTGTACTAAGAAATAAGCAAAAGTGAAATAATTAAATAAAGATATACCTTATACAGACTAAGAGCCATCTCATTGTTGAGATGGCTCTTTTGCTTATTTATGATGTTATCTTCTGTGTTTTTATATACGTTTAAACACTGTTAAATAACTAAACATAGCTATTGATTTGTGCGGTAATTTAAAGTAAATACTTTATAATTAGTCAAATCCAATGATAATAGCTCATGTGGTTTTAATTAAAGACAAAATGGTATTACAATATTTACGTTTTGTATAGATTCATGGTGCTGATATTTGAATCTAACACTACCAATTGTAAACAAAAAAAAGACCACCTAATGGTAGCCTTTTTTGATATTATAAATTCTTTCTTCTTAGTTAGAAGATAACATTGCAAAGAATTTGTCAAGATTTGGTAATAATACAATTCTTGTACGTCTGTTGATTGCCATATTTTCTTCCGTGTCATTTTCAACTAATGGCTGGTAACTACTTCTTCCAGAAGCGATTAATTTAGCAGGATCTACATTATACTTATTTTGTAATAATCTAGTAATAGAAGTTGCTCTTTTAACACTTAAATCCCAGTTATCTTCTAATGCAGGAGTACTGATAGTTCTAGGATCTGTGTGTCCCTCAATCATTACATCAAGACTTGGCTCTGAGTTAATTACTTGAGCAAGTTTTTCAAGGATATCATTTGCCTTATTACTTACTCTGTAGCTTCCACTATTAAATAGCATCTTGTCCGAAATAGAGATCATTACTACCGTTTGATCAATATCGATAGAAATGTCTTCATCCTCTTTTAAGCTGTCATCCAATGAATTCTTCAAATTATGAGAAACTGCAAGATTCATTGAGTCTTGTAATGTTCTAGCACCTTGTAATTTTTCAGGACTAACCTGAGCAAGGGTTTCATTCATTTTCTTTTTGGTGTTGTTAGAGATTACAGCTAGGTCATCCACCATCACCATTTTTTCATTATTAGAGTCTCTTAAAGAGTTAATCTTTGCGTTATAATCAGCAACTCTTGCTTCAATTTTTGCAAATTTAGACTCAAGCTCTTCTTTCTCTACGGTAGTCTTCTGTAATGTACTACGCGTATTGTTTAGATCTTGCTCAAGAGCCAAATACTTCTTCTTTGATACACAAGAGGTAGTCATCAAGGCTCCAGATAATGCGATTAGTGTGAATACTTTTTTCATGGTTATTTAATTAATCTTTTATATGCTACCTAAAACTGATTGTGGAGCATTTTATTATAATTTTACCTACTAAACTTTTCACATTAAATTCTTAAAATATGTTAAAAAGTTTACATAAAAAATATATCCCGTATTGTTTTTACGGTAAATATATCAAGGCTTTTTGCGTAATATTTTGATTTTTAACCATTTGTTTGTTTAACTGCTTTTAAAAAAGAAATATTGTTATTAAATGAATAATTAATATTATTGTAACGCCTTAAACAAAATATCGTCTTACTTAAAAATAAAAGTGCTTTGAATAAAAATTACTTAGGATTTAAAATTTTTGACATTCATGTTTTTGAATAAAGGGAAACTCACGTTCTTATTAACTCTAGTCGGTATAGCTACTTCATCTTTGTTTGCACAATATTCCGATAATACTAAGGCTAAAGTTTTATTGGATTACAAGGAATTGGTCTTAGATGGTAAGAAGACATATTTGCCTATCTACAAGGTTAATCGGCAATATATTATTACTCAGAATAGCGAAGAAGTAGGAGTTATAAATAAGGAAATCATCACAAGCGTATATGATGAAAATTGGAACACCAAGGTTTTCAATACTTTTTTGAAAAAGAAATTCGATAAACGTCCTTTTTTACTTCATTTTAAAGATTCTGTATTCTCTTCACCTGTTGATCATAAAATGGTGGTTACCTCTAGGTATGGTTGGAGAAGAGGAAGAGCACATCAAGGTATAGATATTGATCTTCAGACAGGCGATAATGTAAAAGCATTGCTTAGTGGTAAAGTTAGATATGCAAGACGACATTCTGGTCATGGAAAAACGGTAGTTATAAGACATGAAAATGGTTTAGAAACCGTTTATGCTCATCTTTCTAAATATATGGTAAAAGAAAATGATCTTGTAGAAAAAGGACAAGTTATCGGTAAAGGTGGAGTATCTGGGAATGCTAGAGGAAGTCATTTACATTTGGAAGTGCGCTACCATGGTAAAAGCATACATCCTGAATATCTTTTTGATTTCTCTGAAAATACCAAAGTAAGGTCTGAACAAATTGCGGTTACCAAAAAGTGGATGACGCCTAGATCACATCGTTCTACAAGAAAAAGTAAAATAGTAGTTCAACAAACGATAGAGAAAATAATTGAAGAGCCAACTACTAAAAGTGTTTATGTTGTTCAGAAAGGAGATACATTGCATGGTATCGCTAGGAAACATGACATTGAAGTTTCGGAAATCTGTAAGATTAATGAAATAAGATATAATTCAGTACTAAATATCGGACAAGAAATAGTTATTTACTAAAAACTATTCGGTATATGTTTATGGATCATTTCTAATAAGATATTCTTATCATAAGGTTTTAATATATAGTCGTTTAAACCCGCTTGCATAATCTGTCTATTTAACTGAGTCACATCTACAGCAGTTAGTGCAATAATAGGTGTTTTATGATCAAATTCTCGTATTCTTTTTGTGGTTCCTATACCATTAAGTTTAGGCATGTTTATATCCATTAAAATAATGTCGTAAGAATTATCTTTGGCAAGTTCAATAGCATCAAACCCGTTATCTATTGTTGTGCATTCAAAATTTTCTTTGGATAAAATTTTATTTGCAACTAATAAATTTAGTTTATTGTCATCAACTATTAGTGCTTTTTGTTTTTCATTCCCTGTAGACTCATTATTTGTGCTCGCATTTTCGTTCACAGTTTCTAAGTCTACTACAAACGCATATTCAGATCCTGCATGAGAATTATTTTGTACGATAATTTCTCCTTCAATAGATTTAGCCAATCCTCTTACGATTAATGAATTAAGTCCACTTCCTAAATACGATTTTTTTACCTTATCAATATCAATAAACTCTTGGTATATAGATCTTTCATCTTCTTTTGTAATCTCGTTTCCATCATGCTTAATTTTAAAAGAAATATTATTCATACTTCCTTTTTTGGTAATTAAATTGACAGAAAAAACAATATTTCCATTTTTAGTAAAACGTAAGGCGTTACTAATCAAGTTCATTAAAATTTGTGAAAGAATAGAAGAATTTCCAATAAGCTTTTCTGGAATTTCATCATCGAACTCTAAATTTAGAGTATTACCACTATTTTCGGTAGCGTAACTAAAAGAATTAACCACATTTTGAGTTAGTTCTCTAAGATCAATCTGCTGCTTATCAACCTCTATTTTTTCAGTTTCCAGCACATTAACCTGTAATACATTATTGATGAGCGTTAATAGATAATCTCCAGAAAACTTTAAGGACTTAAGATTTTTATTATCCGACAATTCTGGGTGTTCATTTACCAAAATATTGGTTAATCCCATAATTCCGTATAACGGAGTTCTTAATTCTTGACTCAAAGAAGAAATAAACTCTTGATTTTTTTGTTCTTTTTTTTCTGTAGAACTAATTAAAGTACTTAACTCATCATTTTTTCGTTTAAGTTTAGATGCTAAACTGATATATCGAAAACCTAAAAAAATGACTACTGCTAAAAGAACAATTATTATAGGGAAAATATACATGGGTTGTTTTTTATAACAAAATAATAAATATCGGATTTATCTTACAAGTATCAACGGGTGTTTTTTTTGTTAATATGTGATTTTTGATGTTTTGTACGGTTTATTCGTAGTTTGGTAGAGTTTTTGAAAGTAATTAACAGAAAAAAGTAAGGGATTAGTTATCTTTAACGACTATATGGCATAAAGGAAGAATGAAGACGAAATCAACTGTTATATCGATATTTTTTTTGTGGTTTGTAGCTACGCTACAGGCACAAATAGAAAAACCTATTTCATCTTTACAAATAGACAAAAACAGTGATTTAAAAACCAGTACTTATAAACTTACTCCGGGTTTAACAAAACCTAAAAACAACTTTTCTTTATATACCAGCTTAGAAGATTCTATTCGATTTAATAGAACGCAGAAACCTTTTGATATGACAGGTAATAATGGACTTTTAAAACCAAATTTTAAGTCAGTTCCTAAGTGGTTTCAAAAAGATAAAGAAATAAAGGAAGAATATAAATCAGACCAGTACTTGGGTGATTTTAAAAGTAATTCAGAGTTTGTTTATCTTATTTATAGGGATCATGAATCAGTAGACGGAGATTTAGTACGAATCTTTTTGAACGATGATGTTATCCGTTCTAGTGTTTATTTAGATGCTGTTTTTCAGGGTTTTAAAATTGATCTTATAAAAGGTTTTAATAAAATTGATATTCAAGCTTTAAATCAAGGTACTTCTGGTCCAAATACCGCAGAATTCCAACTTCATGATGACCAGGGTAATATCATTACCGCTAATGAATGGAACCTTACAACAGGTGTAAAAGCTACTTTAATAGTAGTAAAGGAATAATTTTTTCATCCATTTTTATTCGACGATCTACCGTTTTTTTAAGTGGTTTCCACTACTTTTTATAACTTCATATAAAAGTTTTTACAATTTTTTTTAGAAATAATGTGATTTTTTAATCATAAGGTATACTTATATAGAAAATAGAATCTAAAAATGAGTAAGGAAGAAGAATTTACTCGCATTATTAAACAAAATGAAGGTGTTATTTTCAAAATAACAACCGTGTATACAGATCAATCTGAAGACCAACAGGATTTGTATCAGGAAATAGTGTATCAATTATGGAAAGCCTATGATAGTTTTAGAGGTGATGCCAAAATTAGTACCTGGATGTATAGAGTTGCCTTAAATACTGCAATAACTAGACTAAGAAAGGAAAAAAGAAAAGGAAGCAAAGTCGGGATTGATCAGGTAGTATTGAAACAGACAGAGAATTACGACACGGAATTCGAAGAGAAATTAAAGGTTGTATATGCTCATATAAAAATGCTTAATGATCTCGAAAAAGGTTTGATTTTATTACTATTAGAGGGAAAAAAGTACGAAGAGATAGCTACAATTACTGGATTAAGTGCTACGAATGTTGGAACACGTATTTCTAGAATAAAGCAAAAATTGAAGACGCAAATAATTAAAAAATAAATGGGGATGGAATTAGAGGAAATGCAAACAGTATGGTCTGATATAAGTGACCAATTAGAAAAACAAAAAAAATTAACCGATAAAATGATTATTATGATGACACAGGAACGATACAGAAAAAAATGGAACAAAATTGCCTATCCAGAGATTTTAGGAACTATTATTTGTTATGCAATGGCTATTTTAATAATTGTAAAGTTAAACACCCTTGATACTTGGTATAATGCAGTATTTGGAGTTAGTTGTGCCATTATATTATTAGTACTGCCAGTTTTGTCATTGCGATCCATTAATAAAATGAGTAGTATTAATTTTTATGAAAATACATATAAGGATACATTAATTACCTATACAAAACACAAAAAACAATTCCAATCACTTCAAAAAGCTTCATATTATTTGAGTTTTTTATTGATATTTTTAATTCTTCCGGTTACCTCAAAAATAATAGGAGGGAAGGACTTGTTTGATGATGTAGATAAACTTTGGTCAATAGCATTTTTTATACCTTTTGGGATTATCTTTTTCATATTCTTCGCAAAGTGGGTAAAAAAGATATATGGTAAAAACATGGAAGCAGCAGAGAATATCCTTAAAGATCTAGAGGAATAAGATGTAGATAGCTTTATACAAAACAAAAGCAGTATTAATTTAAATACTGCTTTTGTTTAAAAGGAATTATAGGTTTTATGAAATCCATCCTTTATTGTTTGCATATGTAGAGAACCAAATTAAGAATGCTCCAAATACCACAATACAAATAGGCATATAAATTCGTTGACCAGTTAATGCTACAAAATCCTGAATAAAGAAATTATAAAATTGTTGGGCAAGTACAGTTACTAAGGAAATGATAAACAATATGATAGCCCATTTTTTCTTTATTAGTAATGCAATAGATCCAAGAGTTCCAGAAAACACAGCTATTGCAAAAACGGCAGTTACCCAAGCGGGAATATTGTTATAAAAGTTTTGATCTGCTTCTGGCATCGTTTTTAAGATCTCATCAGTCATGTATGCCTGTGCCAAATAGGCCATCACTCCCATAAGATTCCATAATAATGCAATAACGCTTATAATCCAGAACCATATGGGGATTTTGATATTTGTATTCATAATTGATTGGTTATTAAGTTGTTTTGTAAAAACAATGTAGTTATAAACATTGTAATACCAAAATTATGTATTACGTCTATAGAATTATTACTCGTTTAATCTTTTATTTTATGTAAACAACAGTTAGTTTTTGTAAATTTAAAAACTAACTAATTTTTATAATATGAATCTCTTAAGGCAATGGAACAAAGTATATCGTGTATGCTGTTTATTATTGATTAGTGTAATGATTTTATCAGTATCGTCTTGCAATAATAGAGAAGAGGTATTTGACAAGCATTTTGTTCATTCAGTATATATTTGGCTTAAAAATCCAAATAATCCAGACGATAGAAAGAAATTTGAAGTTGCGTTAGATAAATTTTTAAAAACCTCTAAATACGCAAAAACCAATTTTGTGGGAACTCCGGCAGGAACAGATAGGGAAGTAGTAGATAATACCTATACCTATAATATTGTTGTAACTTTTTCTTCTAAAGAAGAACAGGATTTATACCAAAAAGAAGATGCTCATCTTTTATTTATTGAAGAAGCTTCTTCTCTTTGGAATAAGGTACAAATATATGATGCTATTGGCTTGAATTAGATCTTATGCTATTAAGAACTTTGATCTAAATAAGATCCTAAATTGTCTAGGGAGTCATCCCAGAATTTTTCATAGAATTTTAGCCATTTGCTAACTTCTATTAGTGGTTTGGTATCCGCACTACAAAAGCGTTCTCTCCCTCTTGTACTTATAGTAATCAGACCGGCATCTTCAAGCGTTTTTAAATGTTTAGTAACTCCCTGTCGACTGATGTCGAATTGACTAGATACCTGAGTGATAGGAAGCGCGGTTGCTGTAACAACAAGAGCGTGAAAAATTTCGCGTCTTGTGGGATCTGCAATAGCCTTCAATATACGAGTGATTTTATCCTGCATGAACTTCTTGAATTAAATAATTTAAAAGACCAGTTAAGCAGTTATCCCATCCACCATTAAAACTGGTATACATCTCAATAGCTGTTGTACCAGCATAATTAGAAATCCCAGAATGTTCTAATACCAATTTAGTGCCTTCAGAAGTTTCAGTAAGTTCCCATTTCACTATGGTATCTACGTCGGTACCTTCAATTTTCCAAGTATAGATAAGGGTGTAAGGGGTTGCTTGTTTAATAATACCAATAATAGGTTCGCAATTTTCTTTATCTGGTGAGTTAAAGGTATAATGGTAACCTATTTCAGCATTGAAATCAGCAGGTAGAAACCAATTGGATATTTCTTCTTGTTTGGTAATAGCATTCCATATTTTGTCAATTGGATGTTTAAGAATACGTTCTTTGATAATTCGATCTTTCATGATGTTCGTTTTTTAAATGATTAATATTACGCAACTTTATGGTTGCTAATTTAATCAAAATTCTGCAATGCGCAACATTTTGGTTGCATTTATTTTAAATAGTACTCAAGTATTATCTATATTGATATGGTGTAAGTTAGCTTTATATCTCTGTAGTTACTCTTTACCAGTTGTTCCATACCATTTAGCAATAGTATTTTCTGCGGGTTTAAATCTTGGAGAAAAATCTAAATTGGTAGGCGCATTATCTTTTTTAGATTGTATGTTCCATTGCCAAATATATGATCCTGCAAACCAATCTTTGTCCCAAAATTCTTCAAAAAGCGCTTGGTAGGCGAGTTGTTGTGTTTTGTCAGACTTTTGCTTAGATAAGATACTAAATGCTGATCCCCATTCCCAAGGTTTAATGGTAGCAGAAACTTCGCTTTTATAACCTACTTCAGTAAACAAGATTGGTTTATCATGTTTTTTAGATAAACTTGATAGCGTTTTTGTATATCTTTCCCAACCCTTTTTGATTACATCTAGATCCGGTGATGAGACTTCAGTTAAAGGAAAATACGCCTGGATACCAATGTAATCTAATTCATCCCAAAATTCAACATTCTCAAACTCACCATCCCAATTCGCCGCATACGTTAGCTTACCTTGATATACATTTTTAATTTCTTTAACTAATTCGATCCATTTTTTTGGTTGATTTTCCAATGAACTTCTCAATTCTGTGCCAATACAAAATAATTCAACATTTGTATCTGCTGCCATTTTAGCGTAATGCAGCATATTTTTACGATAAGACTCAAACCAAATATCCCAGTTCTCTTTCTTAGTATGGTTTATATTGGATCTCCAACCAGTACCTAACCACAGGTGTGGTTTTAGCATGACGTGTATGTTATTCTCTCGGAGTGCTGTTATGGTTCTTAGATGAAGACTATCTCTTCTTGACCATTTACCAATTTCTTTAGGAATCCGCATTTCCAAGGATTCTTCGTCTTCTTGATCTAAAAATGGGACTACTGCTACCCATTCTATGTTCGTTTTAATAAGATCATCAATTGCATCAAAATCTTCATTAAACCAACCAAAAACACTCATACCGCGATGTTTTCCATCCTTTTGATACAAATCTTTAGAGATTCCTGTATTGTTTTCAACCGTTTGTATCCAATTGTAATCAAAATTCTCAAAACTGTTTTTAAAGATTAAGAGTTTATAAATTCCAAAAATTAAAACTAAAGGCATCAGAAGTCGTACTGAAAATTGTTTAGACATTATTTTGAAACCTCTTTTTTTGTAAACTCTTATAAAATATCTTAAGACTAAATAGATTAGAAATAATATCACAAAGAAAATGTGTATTACAATGGCAAACCTTGTTTTAACCAAAGCATTTCCAAATATTTCGAAAGATTCTGAAAATGTAAGCCCTTGATTCATAGCGCCAATTATAACAAGTGTTAGGCTAAGAAACCAAGTGAATATATATACCAATAATGCAGGAAAAATTTCTTTTTTTATATTATTTATTTTCTTCATTTATTTAAATGCAACCAGGTAATAATTATTTGTTTTTATGACTAATGTAGGATATAGTTCTCTTCATTATGTTATATAAGAAGCTTTAGATCATAAATTGTTACAGTTCATAATGTAAAAGTATTTTCCCATAAAAATTCATCAACTTTAATCGTCTCAATTTTCTTTTCATTTATCTTTGCAAAAGATATGAGATTTTTTTGTGTCCTTTTATCGATTTTCATAGTTGGTTTAACAATAAAACCATGCGAAGATGCTTTTGAGATAAATGAAGAGGGTAAATTTTCATTTTATGGAGATCATGATCATTCTCATGATGAGGAAGATTCTTGTTCGGAGCTTTGCATATGTCTATGTTGTGGGGTAACCATTACCTATGAATTACAAAAACAATATGTTTTAGAAATAAAACCTGAAATTATTTCTAAAGATGATTTCACAATTCAACCACAATATATATATCACTTTCTTTCTGATATATGGCAGCCGCCACGGTTTATGTCCTAATTTTTAATTGAATTCATTCGAATTCTATTTATAGATACATAAACTAATTTTAATTTTTATTTCATAATGAAAAATACAATATGGAGTATCATACTCCTTGTTTTCTCATTTGCATATGTAAATGGGCAAACACATAGTATTACGATAAAGGTATTATCAGAAGATACAAATGAACCACTAATTGGTGCAACAGTTTATTTAAAAGATATAGATAAAGGTAGTATCACTGACTTAGATGGTATTGCGGTAATAAATGATATTCCAAAAGGAACATACGCGTATAAAGTGTCTTTTTTGGGTTTTAAATCTATTGAAAACACAATTGAAATACCTTATCCAGAGATCTTAACAGTTTATCTTCATGAGGATGGAGAAGCGCTAGAAGAAGTAATTTTGGAATCTAATCGTAGCACAAGAACTTTTAAAAGAATTCCTACTAGAATTGAATTTATTGGAGGAGAAGAGTTAAGCGAAAAGAATGCAATGAATGCTACAAATATTTCTATGGTATTGAGAGAAAGTACAGGAATACAAATGCAACAAACTTCATTAAGTAGTGGCAATGCTAATATTAGAATTCAAGGTCTTGATGGAAGATATACACAACTTCTAAGAGATGGTTTTCCTTTGTATTCAGGTTTTTCTAGAGGTTTAAGTATTCTACATATTCCTCCTTTAGATCTAAAGCAGTTTGAGATTATTAAAGGAAGTTCTTCTACACTTTATGGTGGTGGTGCCATCGCTGGTTTGGTAAATTTAATTTCTAAAACACCAGAAGAAGAGCCAGATATGGATATTATGTTAACACAGACTCATGCTTTAGGAACTACAGGAAATGTGTTTTATAGTAAAAGGAATGAAAAGTTTGGAGTCACTTTATACGGATCTGGTCATTACCAAAAGGCTTTTGATCCAGATGATGATGAGTTTAGTAATCTTCCTGAAACAAAATCAATTGCTATTAACCCAAAGTTTTTTTATTATCCATCGGATAAAACAACCTTTTGGTTCGGAGTCAATGCCACCTATGATGATAGGTTGGGAGGTAATTTAGATGCTATAGAAAATAATGCAGATAATCTATATACTGAAGAAAATATTTCAAGACGTTTAAGTACACAAACCTTATACAAAAGTAACATTGATGCTGAAAAATCATTTTATATCAAAAATAGTTTTTCCTATTTCGATAGGGATTTAACTGTACCTACCATTAATTTTAAAGGAAACCAGTTAAACTCATTTACAGAGGCTGTTTATAAGAATATAGGAGAAAGAACAGACTGGGTTTTTGGAGCTAATTTGTATACTACTGATTTTGACGAAGAGTCAATAGGTCTGCAGCGTGATCAAAGTGATCTTACTGCTGGATTATTTGTAAATAATATCTATGATTTTACTGATGATTGGATATTAGAAACAGGTTTTAGAGCAGATTATGCTCAGGATTGGGGCTTTTTTCCACTACCAAAAATTTCATTACTATATAAGGCTAATCAGTCATTCTCCAGTAGAATTGGTGGAGGATTAGGATATAAAATCCCAGATATATTTACCGAAGAAGCAGAATTTATCAATTTTAATAATATACTAGGTATTGCTAAGGATAATTTAGAGGCTGAAAGATCTTATGGCGTAAATCTTGATTTTAACTACGAAACTTATCTAACTGATGAGATAAATTTTTCGGTAAATCAACTGTTCTACATTACTGCTATTCAGAAGGGATTGTTACTTACAAATACGGGTACTGGATTTTTTCAATATGAAAATGCTGATGATAATATTGTAAGTAGGGGAGCTGAAACTAATATAAAGTTCAGTTATAGAGATTTTAGATGGTTTCTGAACTACGCATTTATTGATACTAGGTTAAATTATCTAGATGGTAATCCACAAAAGCCTTTGACTGCAAGACATAACGCTGGTAGTGTTATCATGTATGAAAATGAAAAATGGAGATTAGGTTTTGAATCGTATTATATTGGAAGACAATTATTATCTGATGGAACTGAAACTACCGATTTTATTAAAATGGGGCTTTTAGGAATGCGTAATTTTAATTGGGCCACCGTTTTTGTGAATTTTGAAAATTTTACCGATCGAAGACAGAGTAGATTTTCTCCATTAGTTTCAGGATCAAATGATAATCCAACTTTTGCAGAAATTTATGCGCCAACCGATGGTTTTATCCTAAGTGTTGGTATTATTATTAAACCATTTGGTCAAAAACATCATCATTAATATATTCTAGAACATAGAACATCTTAGTTGTGGTTATAGTAAGATGTTCTATGTTTTTGAGTATTCACTTGTTTTTTTACTCCTAACGAGATAAAGGAGTCTAGTTTTTAGTAGTTACTTCTAACTTATACCCAACACCATGAATGTTTACAATCTTAACTTCAGCATTGTTAGTTAATTTTTTACGCAATTTAGAAATAAACATATCCAAACTTCTACCAACGATAACTCCATTATCTTCCCAAACTTCTTTGATAAGTTGTTCTCTTTTTACAATCTGATTCGGTTGACGGGCAAGTAGGTTTAAAATTTCACTTTCTTTAGTTGTTAAACTAATTTCGGTTTCATCTTTAACTAGCTTTTGTTGGTCCGGAAAAAATAGAAATTCTCCAATAATCCTGTGATTAGAGTTCACTTCTGTAGTGTTATTTTGTTCTTTTCTTTTGAAAAATGTCAAGCTAGACATTGCAATCAAAAGTAAAACTAATAGAGAAAAAGTATATACATTACCTACACTACCATATAAAGAGTGATCGGTATCATCTAGCATCATTACTTTGATGGTATAGCAGCTTTCTGGAAGATTTCTACCGATACAAGAAATACTATTTTCTTCAATAGGTCTTAACACTTCATAGCTGTAAGACACTTCTTTAGTAGTACAATCTATTAGTTCTGTAATGTAATTTTGTGGAAGTTTCGTTTTTTTCAATTCTACATCTATAATCTCTACCAATTCTTCAGGGTTAATGGCAATTTCCTTTTGAAAAGATATTTCATATGTTTTATCAGATACTCTTTTTATTGGTAATACCAAGGAAGTAGTATCATTATTTTTTAGCAGCAATTGATTTCCAACTGACCTCAAAGCTACTTTTACTTTTTCTGGATAGAATGATATTTTTTTTGAGGAGAAACTAAATACCGTTATACAGCCAACTAATACAATAAGAAGAATAGCTACAACTTTTACCTTTTTTTTCATGAATATGGCTTATTACTCTAATATTTACATATTATTTACAATTGTGATACACTTTTTTACAACTCATTTATATAGGTAAGCGTATACCAAAACTACTTTAGCTTAAAGTAATCAAAAAATAATATCTATGAAGACTAAAGTAAGAATTCAAGCGAATAAATTGAGTGATTTATTTGTTAAAATCTATCTATCCATAATTACAATTACATCGCTATATGCTTGTTCGGAATCAAATGATTATATAACAACAGACTCAGGATTGAAATATAAAATTACAAAAGCGGGCAATGGGCCTAAAGTAATTGCTGGTCAGGAAGTGCTAATCCACGAGACAACGAGATATATGAATGATTCTCTTGTATATACTTCTAGAAGTAGACAAAATCCATTAAAAATTTTAGTAGGGGGAAATCAGGTGATTAAAGGAGTAGAAGAAGGTTTACTTGGAATGCAAAAAGGTGAAATTAAGGAATTAATAGTTCCTCCAGCTTTAAGTAAAAGAACAGGTAATATAACATTTCCCCATCCAGACTCTACATTACACTATGATATTGAATTAATAGATATTATAGATCAAAATCCAACATCATTATTAGATTCGATCACTGTAATGAAAATATCAGTGGATAGTAGCTCACTCAGATGGGAAGGATTTAATAAACTACATACAGGTGGTCATTATGGTACTGTTAAATTTTCAAGTGGCGAATTTTATAAAAAGGACGATAAAATTGTAGGAGGAGAGTTTATTGTAGATATGAATACTATTGTAAATATAGATGGTGGTTATAATGAGGGATTAGTAGATCATTTAAAAAATGAAGACTTCTTTGATACAGAGAAATATCCAATCGCTAGGCTTTATATCAGAGAAGTACTGTACAAGACTAATTCTGAAGTAACAATACAAGCAGATTTAATGATAAAAGACATCAATAACACGATATCATTTGATGCCAATATCGATGAAAATGATAGTAGAGTAAAGTTTCAAACAAAGTTTGCAATTGATAGAACAAAATGGGGTATAACGCATGCTTCAGGAAGTATTTTTGGTGGTGTAGCGGATAATCTTTTATCTGATGAAGTACAATTTGACGTGGTAATTTTAACAGAATAAAATCTCTAAAAATCAAATAGATTCTGTGTAATTGACAAACCATAAAAAAATCCTGACATATTTTATGATAAATAATCTGCATAAATCCATAAAAGGAGTTAGTTTTGCAGCCCTAGAAATAAGAAAATATGTCGGATTCAACTACGGAATTACAGGAAAAAAAGACTGGTAAGGATTTATATAGTTATCAAAAAGGTGCTATAAATAAAATTTTTAAGTGTTTTGAAGATGCTAGAGAGGATTATCATTTGTTGTACCAATTACCTACAGGTGGAGGAAAAACAGTTATTTTTTCCGAGATTGTTAGGCAATATCTAAAACACCATAATAAGAAGGTATTGGTGATGACCCACCGTATAGAGCTATGTAAACAAACATCTAGTATGCTTACTGGTTTTGGAGTGGTGAATAAAGTAGTTGATAGTAAAGCGAATTTAGATGATCAAGCTAATTATAGCTGTTTTGTAGCAATGGTGGAAACCTTAAATAATAGGTTGAATGAAGACAAATTAGATATTTCTGATATAGGATTAGTGATTATTGATGAGGCCCATTATAATTCATTTACCAAATTATTTAAGTTTTTTGAAAGATCTTTCATCTTAGGAGTAACGGCAACTCCATTGAGTTCTAATGTAAAACTACCAATGAAAGATAATTATGATGAATTAATTGTTGGTGAAACGATAGAATCTCTAATAGAGAATGAGTTTTTGGCTAGAGCAGAAGTGTTTGCCTATAATATGGGACTTACCTCTTTAGAGGTTGGATCCAATGGAGATTATACGGTGAAATCTTCTGAAGATTTATATACCAATAGTTCTATGCTGGGTCAATTAGTACAGGCATATGAAAAACATTCTAAAGGTAAAAAGACCTTAATCTTTAATAATGGAATTAACACATCCTTGCATGTATATGATACGTTTAGGTCTGCTGGATATGCTATTGCTCATTTAGATAATACAGCAACAAAAAAACAGCGTAAACAAATATTGAAATGGTTTAAAGAAACTCCCGATGCTATTCTTACGTCTGTAAGTATTCTTACTACAGGTTTTGATGAGCCTACAGTAGATACTATTATTTTAAATCGGGCGACCAAATCCTTGACTTTATATTATCAAATGATCGGAAG
The DNA here is from genome assembly GCF_947492965.1 of uncultured Aquimarina sp. Lineage (GTDB taxonomy): Bacteria > Bacteroidota > Bacteroidia > Flavobacteriales > Flavobacteriaceae > Aquimarina. The sequence continues at coordinate 299,292 of NZ_CANLOZ010000002.1, forward strand.
AGGATCACGTATACTCAAAAATAAATCAACATTTAATGTGATTGATTTAGGAAATAACTATCATAGGTTTGGACCTTGGGGAGCAGATTTAGATTGGCAAAAAATATTCAATTCTCCTGATTATTATATGGATAAACTTCTTAATGATGAGGAAATTGAAAGTAAGTTTAAACATGAAATGCCAGAAGAGTTAAGAGCAGAATTTGCAAACTCTAAGGAAGTATATTTCGATATTAAAGAAACTTATAAAGATTCTGTACGAAACGGAGAGTCATCAAAGGTTGTACTGGAAAGATCTATTGCTCAGCATGCCAAAATATGCATAGAGAATAGCGAAGATGTGTATGATGCTATTGCACTTGCAAAAATGTTAGGTGATGATATAGATCACAGAATTCAGAGTTATGCAAAATGTATAAGCAGAAGCACCCATAATTTTTTATCTTGGTTAAAAGATGATTATAGAAAAAAATTGAATGCTTATTTACGTGAAAACTTCGATGAAAAATTTGAAGAAATACACGGAAGACCACCAGAATAGGGGTGGTTTAAATTTCTGGGAATTTCCAGGCGATAAACCGACTTATTTTGTTTCCAATGGGCATGTCAACAGTTTTGTAGTTTGCTTTTAGTTTATCGAGTTGTTTATGAATTTTTTTTAAGTTTTCTTTTTTCGAAACCAATGATGTGAACCATCCTACTTGATTTCTATAGGATACGCTTTGTTTAATCATTCGTTTTGTAAAGAGTGCTTCGCCACCATTACACCATAATTCGTTTGCTTGCCCGCCGAAATTAAGATTAGACTTTCTGATCTTTAGGTTTTTAAGTTTCATAAGAGTGCCTTTGGTTGCTTCTTGTTCTGAAGAATGAAAAGGAGGATTGCACATCGTAAAATGATAGTACTCATTTGTTTTTATGATGTTTTCAAAAATAAATGCATTATCCGTTTGATGTCTAATCTCAATTTTTTTATCCAGATTAGGTGTTAGTTGAATATTATTTCTTGCACTCGATATGGCAGTAGGGTTTATATCTGAACCTACCATTTTCCAATTATATATTTGAGATCCCAGAATTGGATAAATACAGTTAGCTCCAACTCCTATGTCTAAACCTTTAATAGGAGCGTTGATATTTTTATATTCGATTAAATCAGCAATATGATGAATATACTCAGCTCGACCTGGTATTGGAGGACATAGATACCCTTCTGGGATATCCCAATCTTTCAGATTATAATGATGAATTAATATAGCTCTATTTAATTCTTTTACAGATTTTGGATCTGAAAAATCGATAGTCCGAGAACCTTTAGGGTTAAAAATAACATATTTTTTCAGTCCGTTATTAGCTATACAGAGTTTATCAAAGTTATAAGGTGAATTATGAATGTTATTTGAGTGCATAATTTGACTAAAGCTTTTTCAAAGCTAAAATATTTATATACGTTACAATAATAACGATAAATAAAGTTATTATCGTTTTTAAATCAACAGGTGGAATAAAGAAAGACGTTAAACCAAACATCATTATGAAGCATAATTTGGTTTGTTTTAAACTTTTTAGAGGAATTTTAATACAATTGTTAGGTGAAAAACATAAAAAATTCGTTGAAATACCATTTAATATCGTTGAAATACCATGTTAATTTTGTTAAAATTACTGTTTTATTGTGTTAAAATTGTGTTTTCAACCAATTTCAATACGATTTATTTAAACTGTAGCTTATTTACGGTCTAGCCGTAATAGTAAAATTTTAACATTTTAGTGTTAAAGCATCGGATCTATTATATTTAAAAGGCTTAACCAAAAAATACTAAGCAAATATTAACATTTTTCATTAACACATGATATTTGTTAAAAAAGTAATTAACAGTTTGAAAGTCAATGTTATTAAAACTTTGTATAGGGGAAAATACCCTATTTTGTGTTTGTATAATTTTCTACCTTTGGATTGATCGATCGACACAATCATTATTACACAAATCAATATCAGATTTTAAAAGTTCTTTTTAATAACTGAAATAATCTTAACGAAGGCTTATTTAAATAGGGATCATATTCCTTAATTAAAACCATAAAGAATAAGTAGGTTTTTTCCTTCTGTTCTTATGAATTTAGTATCAATCAACAACAACAACAACAACGAAGGCCATGAAATTTTTAAGAGTATTATTAGTGTTATCGATTTTTGCATCTTGTGCTACAGAAGATGATTATGTACCATATGAAATAGAACAAGTGTTTTCTGAAAATCTAGATAAAGTAATTAAAGTAGATATTATATATGTACAACCATCAAACAAATCCAGTAAAGTTTCTTATGGTCTAAATGAAAATCATTTTATTACTAATTTAAATGGAAGCTTTTTTCATAGATATGGAATTGGGTTAGAGATGGGAGAAGTAAAAACACTATATAACGATGAGTTATATGACTTAAAAGACAATAGAGGTGAGGAATCTAGAGTGTTTTTAAGAGAAACTCAGGACTTTTATAATACCAATAGAATAAATATATATGTTATGAAAAGATCCAATACAGTTGCAATTGCAGGTATAGGAAAAGATAAGAGAGCTTTAATAACAGATGAGTTTTTATACACATCTACAGCTCCACATGAAATAGGACATGCACTTGGGTTACATCATTATCCAGAGGAAGGAAATATTATGAGTCAAATTAGACCATATTTGAGAAAGGATTTCACAAATGCGCAAGTGGATACTTTGAAAGAAACATTAGATAAAATATCAGAATAAAAGAATTTATATTAAATCTTAAACAACAACAAGCCCCAATCAAGGCCCCAATTCTTTCGAACTAACCCTTTAGTGAATGTGCACCATTCAGAACAATTTTACGACAATTATCAAGTAAGTTTGTTCAGAGCAAATCAAACGAATTGTATGAAAAATTCAGTTCGTTTGATTTTTTAGTAAAAAAAGTTAAATATTATAAAAAGTCTGTGTTTACCGGTAGAAGTACCATATTTATTCAATTATTAAAAATACCCTACATGGGTATTTTTTATTTTTGGCATTTCCATTTCAAAAGTTCTAATCTCGAACTCGTTTCGCTTCAAACGTCTTGAATAATATACCCTTATAAGCTCTTATAAAACAGATGTCTTTATTATCGGGGTCTATCCAAACTTTTACATCATACGTTTTTCCGCTATCAGCATTATAAATGGTCCCTCCAGTTAATTCCCCTTCATTATATGTGAGATTATTTAGAATATCCATTCCAATAAGTTGGCGCTTCCTTAAAGAGGGGTTAGGATTTTTGTTATCTAATCCATTAAAATTAGATATAGGATTTTTTGCTCTTGTTTTTATTTTCCCAAAAAAAGTGTTCCCATCCTTATAAATCTCGATAATTGAGCCCCCTTCTATTTGCCACATATCGATATAAGCGTCAGGTGTAATGATAGGCTGGGTGGGTAAACAAGCAATAAGTAAACAGAACAAAAACCTCATTAAAGAAAATATAACTAGTCAATTTATTTTTCCTAATATAAGTATAATTCCTGAAACCTATTTTTAAAGAGGTGAAATAGGCATATCACAAATCTAGGAAATACTTTATTTTCCTATTAAAAATATAGAATGGATATCAAACTTTTAATGAAAGTGTCTTAGATTATTTCTTATCTAAATCTAAAATATCCTTTATTTCTACCTCCATATAGTCAGCTATCTTTTGTAGTCTTTCAAAATCTTTAGCAAGGTTTTTACGCTTTACTACATAATCTCCTGCCTGCGGGCTAACTCCTAATGTCTTAGAAATACCGTATACCGTTTTGGCTCCTTTACTTTTCTTAAGGAGTTTTTTCAAATTCTTATTTACCATAATTCAAATATACAAGGGAATTTTTAATATACAAATAAAATTTTATTAAAAATATATTTGATTAATAAAAATATATATGTATATTAGCTCCAAGCTAAACCAAAAATCATCACCTATGAAACGCTCACTTATTGCTGCACTTTTAATTGTTTCCGTGGGATATTCTGCAACGAATCCCATAAATGAAAATGATAAAAACAAAAAGGGAAAAGAGTCTAAAAAAGAAGAAAAGTCTGTAAGTTCTAAGAACTTTCACTCTGTTAAAAAATGGAAGATTACCATCGAATATGTAAATGGAGCTGTAATTTCTAAGACCATTACTTTGAATAATGATATATCAAGAAGTCCTTTGGAAAATGCTTTTCAGGAAGCTGAGAAATATATGAAGACACTGAAAAATGTTAAGAGTTATAACGTATCACCAGTATCTAAAAATAACTTCGTGTTATTGGCAGGAGGAAAATAAATTACAATATTAGTAGCCTCAAAACTACTACGGAGATTACATTACCTACTTATGAAGAGACAGCTTTTTTAGCTGTCTTTTTTATTAATATATTGAGAATTCTAAGATGTGTTCTTGATTTGTAGCGTTGACATCTTCAGTATTATCAATCTCATTATCAAAAAGACGAGAAAGATTGTTACCTGCCAGATCTTCTATAGTTTTATTGAAGTTTATTTGGTAGTTTCCTAATTTCCATTTCTTTTTAGGTAGGAACTGAATTATCCTTTCATTATTTGATAACTCCCATGTACCTCTGATTATCTGGTTTTTATAACTAATGTTAATATTTTCTAGAACACTTCCATAATCTAAGGGTTCATAGCATTTAATAATTAGGGGAGATAGTGATTCTTTTTTTGGATGCTCTATATGCCATTGCGATATGTTTGGTTTAGAACGATCGGCATCTATGATAGAAAAACTTTTTATATAATCCTTTTGCATCGATACACCATTACTATCTTTTATATTTTTTGAAATTATTATCCTATAATTTTCTCGAGGTGTAAAGACTGAGCCTAATAATTGGTTAGGTATCAGTTTTCGTTTTTGTCTTCCCGGTTCGATCCATAACGTTACCAGAGTTTTATCCCTATTAATTAATATATTTTCTAGTGGTAATATAGCTCTAGATAGGGTGTCTCCTTTAGCGTTTATAAAATGAAAATAATCATATACGTTATTTCTATTTATTGGGTTTGAAAACTTAATGTACCATTTTAAAATATTCGACGGTAGTTTGGAAGATGTTGGATATATCTCTTCTACAGATAATTTTTTGTAGTTTTTTGGTATAGGTATTTTGAAATAAGTAATAGAATGGTTGTAAACCAAGGTGTAAATCCGATCCCATCCTAGCGGTACTACAGGAGTAAAATGTAATGAATCTTCTTGAAAAAAAGTCTTGCCAAGGATTGGAGTAGTACTAGTGATCAAATCTTCTTCTATTTCTCCATTATATAAGTATAGCTTCTTTTCTAAAGAATCATCATGATTAAGTATTGTGATTTTATCTTTGGTAAAAATGAAATCATATTTTTTCTGACTTAAAAGATCAGATGATAAGATGAGTAAAAAAATAAAAGTGTACTTCAAAGCCTAAACTATTAAGTGTACTAATAGCAATAAGAAACTAAGTTATTTTACCCACCAACTATTCCCTGTTTTTAAAGCAAGGTTTCCATTGGATTCACGTTGAACAATAATGAAACCATTATCACCCATTTTATCCAGTTGTTGAACATTTACATACGGTAAGTTTACATAGTCAACACCTTCGGCAGCTCCTTTTTTTACTACAGGTTTAGTTAATTCTCCCTGAAACGATTCTAAATCTTTAAAATCCATTTTCATAAGAGGTCTATTGGTATTAGCTATTAGCAAATAACGATTCCCTTCGCTAGCAATTTCTATCATATCTACTGGAGAATTTCCACTTCCTAATTCTGCCACAGTTTTCCCTTTATGATGCTTACCTTGTTTTATTTTGTCTATCGGAAATACAACTAAAGGAGTACAAGTATAACTAGCTACAATCTGTGAAGTTCCGTTAACAGTTGTTGGAATAAATGTTTTAATAGGCGCATGAGTTTCATATTTACCATGAGCAGCGTGATAAATTTCTAAAGAGCTAGATTCTTGTTTTTCATTAAAAGGAAAATCAATAGCACTAAAGGTGGAGGCAAATTCTTGGTTACTTAGACCAGATAACAGTAGTTTCCCGTCTGTATATTTAATATCTGCAATCGCCCATTTTCTTAAACTACGACCACGTCTATCTTTAGCTTCTTTATCTATTGGGTTTGTCAGTGACACCTTACTAAACGATACATTATCTAACGGTACTTGCTTTAATACATTTTCTTCAACTCTTAATAATATTGGAATACCTGAACTATGATTAATAGATAAGTATATATTATTGTTGTTCGGATTAACAACCATATCCGTGATTTGTACCTGATCTATCGTTGTCCCCATCATGTCGGCTATAAGCTTGTCTATATTATCTAATTTAACTTTAGAATTATCTAATTTAGGATGTTCACTAAGATCTACAGCTATAATTTGTGCTGCATCACTATCACCAATAAATAATATACCTTCTGGACCAAAAGTCATTTTGTGAATTGAAGAAATTTCTGGATTTCCTGTCTTAAAATTGGATTTCAAATATGTGTTCGCTTGTGCTTTTTGAAGAAAAAAAGAAAATAGTAATGAGATGATAAAAGTGATGAGTGTTTTCATGAGAAGTGATTTGTGTGTTTACCGTACATTGCTCTAAAAGTACTAAAAATCAAGTGTGTGAAGCGTTAAAGATATCCCAATACTATTATGGGATAACATATTCGAATCAAAAAGCTTTAACTATTTCGTGTCATTAAACATAAACAAATAACTAACTGAATAAGGTTTCTTTTACAGATTCATAGTATGTAGAACTTACAGGTATTTTAGTATTATGTATTAAAAGATCTTTTCCTTTTAGAGCACTCACATAATTTTTGTTAATAATAAAAGAACGATGAACTCTCATAAAAAAGTGAGGTAATTTTTCTTCTAATGATTTTAATGTTTGATGGCTCATTATCTTTTTATTATCTATATGATATATTACATATTCACTATCACTTTCTATAAATAAAATGTCCTTATATTTTATTTTATGCAAATCATATCCTGATTTTATAGTAATGGTGGCGTCTGTTTCTTGTGAATGGCTTTCTTTTTTAACTTTATTGATTGCTGTAAGAAATCTATTGAAAGTAATAGGTTTTAGTAAATAATCTAGCGCATTTAATTCAAAACCTTCTAAAGCATATTCTGAATATGCAGTGGTAAATATAATCTGGGTTTTAGAAGAAATCATTTTAGCTAAATCAGTACCTTTTAAATCAGGCATTTGAATATCTAAAAACAAGATATCAATGGTTTGACTTTTTAAAATTGGTATGGCATCCAATGGATTTTCCAAAGAAGCTACAATCTCTACATAATCCAAACGATCTATATATGTTTTTAAAAGCGTTCTTGCTAATTCTTCGTCATCGATTATAATACATTTAAGCATGATTTGGTAAATTTATACGTAATTCTACTTTAAATATTTGATCTTTAGTATCAATATGTAATGTATGTTTTTCAGCATACAGTATATTTAATCTTTTCTTCACATTTTCTAATCCAATTCCTCCAATTTTATCTTTTATCATGGTGTCTTTAGGAATACTATTTTCAACTTTAAAAACTACTACTTCTGCAGAGGAATATAAATAAATATCCATAAAAGAATTTTCAGGTTTCTCAATATTACTATGTTTAAATGCATTTTCTATAAACGGAATAAACAGCATAGGAGCAATCAATATTGAAGGATCAGAGACCTCGAATTCTGTATTAATATTATAAGGTTTACTGCTTTTTAAAGAAAACAATTGAATATAATTTTCAATATATGCTAGTTCTTTTTTGATAGTTACAAAAGGACGGTCACATTCATATAATACATAACGAAGCATTTCTGATAAATAACTGATACTCTGTTGTGTTTTATCGGAATCAATTACGGATAACGCATATATGTTATTAAGAGAATTAAATAAAAAATGTGGGTTGATCTGTGATTTTAACAATTTAAGTTCGGTTTGCAAATTTTCATTTTTGCTTATGATCATTTCCTCTTCTTTTCGTTGTGCAAATAAAAAAGTCTCTAAAAAGGTAGCTATTAAATATGCAATCATTAAACTCGAAAAGTGAACCATAAATATCGAAGGAGGATTTACTCTTTTTGGTGGATTTACTGGTCTATTTCTTCTAATTGGAGGTTTACGATTATCATTCGGAGTTTCGGATCTTCGAAATGGCATATGACTTTTTGATCCAGAGAATATAGATGATGATGTAAATGCAGAAACTGATATTAGAATTATGGATATGATGGTGAAGAGGATGTATTTTCTTTTAAACAAGAACTGTTTTGCTATATAAAAAATTAATAATCCTATTAGTGCAACTTGGAAACCAAAGACTACTGTATTCTCAAGAAGAAATTTATCATTCCTTTTCTGTAAAATCGATAAAAAAATCCAAACTGTAGCCCAGAGCCCTGCTTGGCATAAGAATCGTATAGATCTTGTCATATTACAAATTAAGTGAAAATAAAATATTTATTTTCTAAAGTAATATATTCTAAAGCTTCTGTAATAAACTGTTTATAGAATTAAATAGGGTATTCACTGAGTATATGATTAGATTCACAGAAAACACTGCTTTCGCATTATACTTTTGGCGAAATTTAAAGTCTATACAAGAAACTAAAACAGAAAAAATATGAAAAGTAGCTTGTTTAATTTAGGACTTATAATGACCGGTATTTTTGTTTTTACTTCTTGTCATTCAAATGCACAATCCAATGATAATAAAAGACAAAAAGAACGTCCTTCCGTAGAAGAAATTTTCAAAAAAATGGATGCTAATGAAGATGGAAAATTAGCTAAAGATGAGATAAAAGGACCATTAAAAAGAGATTTTGCAAAAATAGATCTTGACGAAGATGGGTTTATTACCAAAGAGGAATTAGAGAAAGCCCCAAAACCTGAAAGAAAAGGACCTCCTAGAGATAATCGATAATTCAGTCAATAATTTATTAACTAAAACCTGAAAAATGAAGAGTATATTTAAAAATGGATTCGCCAAAGTCTCTTTATTGGTGATTATTCTTATTTCTATTGGAATTATTGCTTGTAGCGGAGATGATAATAATACGTCCACAACAGATGATGATGGGATGGTAGCAGAACTTCATGATGCTTTCGCAGCGTTTGATACCGATAATGTAACAGTTATGCTGAGTGGTTCTAATGTAATTATAGAAACCAATGGAAGACCAAATCATACGTCTCCTTATTGGTCTAACACGACAGCAAGAAGTCTTATGGGACCCAATGGAGAAGTAATAGAAACTCCTGCCGCCTCCGAGGATCATCCTTTATTTATAGCTCCTACGGTTACTTCGTTTGAACAAATGGCACCAGGAAATATTGATAATTTTAATGGTTCTTACTCATTAACTGTTCCATCATCACCAGAGTTAGCAACAAGTTCCACAGCTACTGGATTAGGAGCTATTGGTATCGCAGTAAGCGGTGCAGTAATTTATAATGACGAAGAAGGACCTAACATTCCTCTGGATAATGCCGTTGGATCTTTAGATTATACTGCTGCTCATACGGGACCACAAAGCTATCATTATCATTTAGAACCAAAGGCATGGTCTAACGACGATGATAAGTTGATAGGTATTATGGCAGATGGTTTCTTTTTGTATGGTAGAAAAGAGCCTTCTGGAGAATATCCTTCGGATTTAGATGAATCTGGTGGACATACGGGTGCAACGCTATATTCGGATACAGAAGAATATCATTATCACATCCAGAACGAAGTATATCTTAACGAGTTTTATATTCTTTTTCCAGGAGATTATCAAGGAACACCTAATAACATTCAGTAATGAAGTTGCTTTCGTTCTTTCTGGTGATAGTTGTTATGGGTTCTTGTTATGATACCAAGGAAGACGTTAAAATAGTATCTGAAGACATTCCTGTGTTTAACGTGGTATCCAAGGACCATCTAAACTTGAAAAAGAATCTTGGGTTAGTATACTATAAAAATGAACCTTTTAACGGTATTTCAGAATCCTATTATACAGCTAATAATAAAGCAGAAATGGCAACATATAAAAAAGGGAAAAAGCATGGGATATATCGAAAATGGTTTGAAAATGGAACATTAAGTTTTGAAGCAAATTATGTCGAAGGTAAAAAAGATGGTATAGTTAAATCATGGTGGAGTAACGGGAATTTACGTTCCGAATCCAGATTTAATAATGGTATTGTAGATGGACTTCAAAAACAATGGTATAAAAGTGGAAACAAATTTAAAGAACTGACTATTGTAAATGGTAAAGAAAAAGGGCTGCAAAAAGCTTGGCGCGAAAATGGAAAAGTCTACAATAATTATGAAGCTAAAAATGGAAGAATCTTTGGCTTAAAACGAGCGAATTTATGTTATGAATTGGAGGATGAAATTATTCAATATAAAAAATAGATTTTACGTATTCATCATCTGTTGCTTTTGTGTAAGCTGTAAACAAGAAGAATGGAAGTCTAGTAGAGTAGAGGTGTTGCCCTATTATCAAGATGCTAGTTTTACGCCAAATTGGTTAACACCAAATGCTAAAGAATTAGAAGGTTTTCATAAGATACCTAACTTTTCTTTAGTGAATCAACTAGGTGAAAAAGTAACTGATGAAACATTTAAGGATAAGATTTATGTTACTGATTTTTTCTTTACCAGTTGTCCAGGAATTTGTCCTAAAATGACTACCAACATGTTAGTATTACAAAAAGAATTCGAAAATGATGAAGAAGTTTTGTTGTTATCACATTCGGTAACACCTGAAAGAGATTCTATAAATGTTCTTAAAGATTATGCAGATGCCAAAGGTGTGATGAATGATAAATGGCATCTGGTAACAGGTAAAAGAGATGATATTTATAATCTAGGTAGGAACTATTATTTTGTAGAAGAAGATTTAGGAGAAACCAAAGCAAATGATGATTTTCTGCATACAGAGAATTTTGTATTAGTAGATAAAAACAAACATATAAGAGGTATTTATAATGGATTGAATAAGACTTCAATTAAGCAACTTATCGCAGATATTCATACCTTAAAATCTGAAAAATATTTTTAAAATAGAAACTACCCCAGAACTTTAGAAACGTACCACATGGTTGTTTTTTGTATCTATAGATAGATTGTGTTCAAATTCCCGGTAACTGGAGAGTTACTGGGGATTTGTTTTTATTCTAGAACCAAAAAAAAGGCTGAATTTCATAAAAATCCAGCCTTCATAAACAACCAATTATCTAACATAAACCATTTATCATAGCAATTTTATCCCCTGTTTCTATAGTAATTAGTTCTGTTGAAAATTGATTAATAACTGACATTGATAATTTTATTTTTGTTCATCATTGCATTATCAAAATCAAGAAAATGTGTATTTGCCATAACACATAATTCATTATTCGAATTAAAAAATCGACTTTTCATTTCTATTTTTTTCAAGTTTTTATCCGAACAAATAAGCTCTAAGTTGATACAAAATTCTTGTAAAAACATTAGTGGCTTAATTAAAACTAATGAGTTTAATGATGTCACTGGTGTATAATCTATTTTTTTTGAGGTTTTGTTTTTAAGACCATTTTCAAAAAGGAAAGTTTTAAATATTGATGCAACATATTTTTGATAGGCAGAGGTTTCCATTACCATAAAATCGTCAACATCTTCTCCTTTTACTTTGTACTCTTTTTTAAAAATTTTAGTTTGTAATAACATAAATATCAGAGTTTTATTAGAAGCTGTTAAATACCAGAGTTTTTTATCTGCTTAAGTTTTTTCTTTTTCTTATTGCCCACTTGGAATGCTCTGGATATATTGAATCCTAAATGTATATCACCTTCGAAAAAATTATCCGTGGATTCCGTAATAAAGCTTTTTTCTATCATCGTTATAGAATTAGAAAGAATAATCTGGAAAACATGTCCACCTGTTTCGATATCCACACCAAATGCTAAAGAATTGGATGCGTCTATAGACTGTAGAGGATTCGCAGTATAATAGTATTCTCCGTTTATAGAAATTCTTTTAGTTATCTTGACTCTACTGCCTATCCCTACTGCAAAAATTCCGTGTGGATCATCATTAATCGCTACTGAGTTTCTATGTACATAAGTAGGCGTGATTTGTAATGAAAAAGCAGGACTGAACTTTCGTGCTATTAAAATTTGAGAAACATAAGATAATTTTTGGCTAAAAGTAGGTTCATCTTCAGGGTCAAAATCTTTTAATGTTCTGTAAGCAATACTAGAAAATATAGTAGCTGTGAAAGGAAAAGACTTTTTACCAGTACTTTGTTTTAAAAACTTATATTTTATAAATCCATCATACGTTTTATCAAAACTACTTCTTCCAACACCTAGCATTATATTATCAGTTAATCCATATTCGAATGCGAATCGAATATTGGATTGATCTAGTCCATATAATTCATCGGCCCCAAGATTAACTCTTCCAAATCGATGAGATATCAAAAACTCTAGAGTTCCTTTTTTTCTATTCTCTACCGAATGACCATTTAAAATTCTGGTTCCTTTAAATGTAGCAGTGGTATAGTTTTTTGCTTCTGTAGTCTCTTCTTCTAAAATATCCATTAGATCTTGAGCGAATGCTTGGATATTAATGGCTAGCAAAAAGACAATAACTGTCAATTTTTTCATGTTATTTTTGATAAGGTTTGTGATCAAATTCATACGTTACCTTTATAGTTTTAGCAATATTATTGGCTACTACAGAAGGTATTTTAATTCCAAAGTCTGCTACTTCGATTTCAAAATCTCCCTTTAGTGAGATATCTTTTTCTGTAGAATTGATATTACCTTGTATTTCCATCTTCTTAGTTACACCATGAATTGTTAGGTCACCTATAATATTAACTTTGGTTTCTTTGTTTGTTAAGGTTTCGAAGTCTAAGATTTTTCCTTTGAAAGTAGCTTTTGGATAACGATCTGATTCTACATAATTTTCATTAAAATGTTCTTGCATCAAGGCTTTTTCAAATGAAAAAGATTTCATTAAAATGGCTATAGCTATAGTACCCGAAGAAGTGTCAATAATGCTAAGTACTTGATTATTATCTGCTTTTATATCTTCTATTGGAGTGGAAGAATAAAAGGATGTATAGCCTTGTTTGGTTAAGAATTTACCTTGTCCTACTACAGTAATAGATGATAATAGGAAGGTGAATATTATAAGTATGGTTTTCATTTTGTTAGTGTTGTTTATGGTACGATTACACATTTTACGAGTATGACATCCATTAAATATCCTGTACAGATGCCTTTAATGCTTATTTCTTGACCTGTTTTTAAGTTTTTTTCATTTTTTGAAAGATGACAAATGATACTACCTATAGTATTTTCATTGCCTAGTGTTATAATATCATTACCATCTTTTCCTTTCTCTATTGCTGTAATAGTTCCATTAACTTGTATTAGTTCTTCTAAATACATTGTGTTTGCAGTACTTTCATCATTGATAAAGTCCGACAGTAGTGCTTCTGAAGCTAATGACAAACTAGGTTTGGATTCAGCAATATTTATAAATGGTTTGTTGTATATTTTTACAGTAATGATAGAAACTACCAGTATCGCTGCGAAAAAATAGAGTATTAAGAGTTTTTTTGTCTTTTTAGTCATATCGAACGATTTAGTTGTTTAAAGCTCCATTGTCTATCCAGCAACGTATAAGCTCAATTTCGTTGTTACTTAAACTACCTCCTAAAGGCATCGTTCTGTTTACAACTTCTCTTCGTACTCTGTTTGCATTATTACTAATATTTTCAAAAGTTGTTAAGTCTGGCGCCTGATTACCGCTACCTCCATGACATCGTATACAGTCGTTATTAATGATTGGTTTTATATCAGATGAAAAAGAGATTTCATCATCGCAGACTTCAATTGCTACAGTTTCTTCTTCAACATTTGTTTCGCAAGAGTAAAATATACTTACAGCTAGAAGACATATTAATTTGATTTTGGAAAATGATTTCATTGTTTTTTGTGAATTTAGAATAAGAGGAAGCTTAACTTCATAAGTAAAGTACCGTCTTCCTCTTATGACCAACTAACTACTTAATGATTATAAAAATGAATCAAACTAAAATGTTATAATGCTGTTGTATCGGTATTAACTATTGGCCAGATTCCAGGCGTAGGAACACTGATTCCGTAATTATCTCCTCTTTCTACATCTTGACCAAAATAATACAGAGGTCTTCCTTTGTAGGTTACTTGAGTTCTTCCGAATACATCTATAGTTCCAAAGTCGTTACGATCTAGGATACTTGGTATGTTATTAATATCTAGGCTTATGATTGGCCAGATTGGATCATTAGAGAAATCATCTGCTGTGTAATTGTTCGTGTCTTTAGTATCATTTACAAAAGCATAGATTGTTCTTCCAGTACTGTTAGTGATGTAAAATGTAAGTCCATCTCCTTCAGTATAATCACTAGTAAAGTTTAGATCGTTTCCATCAGCGTCTCTTCCTACCAATTGTGCTTCTGCATACATTAAAGAATAATCTGGTTTTGCGATATACCAGTTGTTTCCAACTTTATCCCCATTTGTGTCTCCTGCAGCATTGTCATTTACAAAATAATATAATGGCCAACCTTTGTATGTGTTTTGTCTTTCTCCATCAGCTCTGGTAATTACTCCAAAGTCTGCAGCATCTAATCCTGCATCAAGTGTTAAATCAGCTTCATAAAATATAGGCCACGCAGTTTTACAATCACCGTTACATTCAGATTGTCCTTTTGTATCTCTTGAAAAGAAATATAGAGACATTCCTTCAGAATCTGTAAGGATGTTTCCAAAGGTAGCATCGTTTGCAAGTTGTACTGCATTAGCTGTCGTTGGTGGATTAGGATCAATAATATTTTCTACGTCGTCGCTACTACAGCTAGTTAATATTGCTATTGATGTTAGTAATAGATAAAATGATTTTTTCATTGTAATAAGTTATTTATGATTTATGCCACAAATAACCGTCAACACTGGGCTCAGAAACAAAATAAAATGTATGAGAGGGAAAAAAAAGGGTTAAAAAGGAAAAAAAAGAGGGTGAAATAATTACGATTTTTGAATAAATTCAAGAATCACATCTGAGTTAAAATGAAATTAGAATTCATCTTATCTATAATATCAAAAAGTTAGTATGTAGATATTTTGGAATCTAAAAAACGAATAAAACTTTATTAAATATTTAGCCATTGTCTAAATTCTGATGCTTTGTTTTTACTAATAATAATTTCGACATCAGCGTTGTTAATTAAAATTTTAAGCTGGCTATTTCCGTATTTAATAATTTTTGCAATGGCACTTATGCTAATTATAAATTGTCTATTTGCTCTAAAAAATACCGAAGGATCTAAACTAGTGAGCATATCATCAAGACTCACGTTACTAGTTGATTTTTTTCCATCAAAACAAACTACATATGTTATACTATTCTCTGTATATATATATGCTATTTGATCGATTGAAACAGGAACTAATTCGTTTCGGATATAGGTAAGTATTCTTTTTTTACTCGGGTCATTAGCTAAATCGGAAGAAGAGTCATTTGGCTCGACTACTTCATCCTCAGTTTTATCTACAATCCTTTGTTGGTATGCAATGAGATCTGTATTCAATTTGGAAAGGTTGAGTAATTCACTTTCTAAGTCAGTGTTTTTCTGTTCCAATTGTTTTTCGTAGTAACTACCTATAATGCGAACTACAATAAATGAGGAGAGAATAATTAATCCACCCATTAATATAAATATGGTATAAAAACTAGTCTTTAATTTCCGGACTTGTCCTTTTACTTTATTAAGATTAATTTGTGCTGCAACAATAAGATCAGAATCTTTAACAGGAGCAATGTAAACAATCTCCGTCTCTAGCTCATTATTAGGAATACTATCATTTTGTTTCCTTTCGCCTAAAAGTAAATCATATAATTTATCAGAACTGTTTTCTTCGTTAAGTGAGGTTAGGAGAGATTGATCAGAATTTACTTTTTGTCCAACCTTTGTAATATCAGGATTACAAACTTCTTTACCAGACCAATCAAATACACAGACAAAAGAGGTCCCATTATGCGTGTTTTCAATTACTTTCTGAAGATTGCTTATTATTTTTTGTCTCTCAATACCATCATTGATTTGGTAATGCGTAAGTTTAGAAATTTCATCAGCTTCACGCTTACTGGATTCTAATTGTATTTCTATTAATTGATTAGCGCTTACTTTTACAAAATACTTTACTCCAAAAGAAGCAATAATTAGGAATATTACGGCAATAGAAACAAAAGTTAAAAAATATAATCTGTCTTTTCTCATTATTGCTTAGGGGTATCGTATCGTTTAGCCGGGTATTTCTCCAAATTTAAAACGAAAATACAATATTTTATAACTAGTTAGTTTTAGATAAAAGAATTATTGATATTTGGCTTACTGCCTTTTTTTTCCTTTTCAACTCCTATTTTTCTTTTTCAGAAACTTTTTCTTTTGATACTCTATGATTTCCTATTACTTTGTTTTTCAAATCTACAGTGTCCATAAACTTTGATATTCTAAGTGACTAAGAAAATTAAAATAGCAATGTTCCTTTTCATTTCCGTATGCTTCCTGAGTATATCTGTGTATTATCTGATTTTTGGTGGAGAATATATAAATGTTGTAGCAACTGAGCCAGAATTACATTTGAGCTCTACATCGCTAGTTGCATCGTTTAGTAGAGATGAGCAAACTGCCAACGATAATTATAAGAATAAAGTAGTAGAAGTAACTGGCAGCATCAAAGAAATTAGCTATTTAAATAATAGAAGCACATTGATATTAGAGGGAAATACAAAAAGCTCAAGTATCATATGTGATATACAACCAAACCACAAAATGAAATTAAAAAAACTTAAAGAAGGTGATACAATTACCATTAAAGGAGTCTGTAAAGGGTACCTTAAAGATGTTATTTTATTAAATTGCGTGCTTACTAATCAAAATACTAATGAATAAAATTCTTATTCAACTATTTTTCTTGCTCAATTTTGTGCCATCAGACAGTATATCTGAGCAAGTGATTACGCGTCAGGGACAAGTCTCGTTCTTTTCGTATACCTCTGTAGAGAATATAGAGGCTAAAAATAATCAAGTATTAAGTATTATCGATTTATCCAAACAAGAGATTGCCATTAGTATGCTAATGAATGCTTTTGTTTTTAAGAAATCTTTGATGCATGAACATTTTAATGAAAGTTATATCGAATCTGACTTGTATCCGAAAGCTACTTTTAAAGGTAACTTTATAGATTTTGATCCGAATATTGAAGGATCTCAAACCAAGTTTGTAAAAGGTACTCTCACGATAAGAAACATCTCCAAGGAAATGGAGATTAAAACTAATATAGAAAATATAGACGGTAAATTTATAATTACCGGAGATTTTGAACTAACCGTTAAAGATTTCGAAATTAAAATTCCACCCATTCTTAGACCTAACATAGCCAAAGTTATATCTGTTACATTTAGATTTGAATATCAGCCTTATGAAGAATAATATATTTTTTCTCTTATTAATTATATGTGTTGGTTTTAATAACATGGCACAAGCTCAGGATTTACTGGAAACCTTGGAAAAAGAATATCCGGATACTCCGCAATATGAAATAGCAACTTTTAAATCTACAAGAATTGCGATAGGACATTCAATAGAAAATAGAAAAAAGGGAGTTTTACAGATAATGGCAATGAATAGATGGTGGAATGTTCCTAATCATCAAGGACAAAGTTTTGTAGCTGATAAATGGAGTGCAAGACTTGCTTTAGAATATGGTATTTCGGATAGACTGTCTACTGGTTTTGGTTGGACAACTTTAGAAGATGTTTACGACGGATTTTTAAAATATAACCTAATTAGACAACGAAAAAAGTCTAAAAAGTCTTTTTTGAGTATCACATTATTTCAAAATGCTTCTTATCGAAGTGAATCTAACGGAAGATCGGCAATCTATGGAGGTTTTGAAGACACTTCGTTCCAGGATCGTTTGGCTTTTACAAGTCAGGTGTTAATTGCCCGTAAGTTTACACCACAGTTTTCGGCACAAATTTCTCCAACGTTTATTCATAGAGGATCATCATTATCTGATGAAGATCCAAATAATCATTTTGCTGTTGGTATTGGAGGAAGATATAAAGTAGGAGGGCATGTGTCTATAGTGTCAGAATATTATTATGTAGCAAATCCTATTCAATCTGTGGATACTTTTGGTGCTTTTGCTTTAGGAGTTAATTGGGAGTTAAGTGATTTAATGTTACAATTTCATATGACCAATGCATGGAGCACTGTAGAAGATGTGTTTATTACCCAAACTCCTAATAACTTTAATTTACAAGACGGTAATTTTACTTTTGGATTTACGGCTACTTTTGCATTGCATCTTAGCCAAAAAAAACCTTAAAATAAAAAAGAGGCTTGATGATGTTATTCAAGCCTCTTCTTTAAATTAAAACGTAAATTTTAATTGGTCTTTTCTACTGCTTTGTCAACAATGATACGATTTTCTCTATTAGCTAGTTCCCAAGCGGTATAGAATATTAATCGTGTTCTATTTTCTAATAAATCATATTCGATTTTATCTGGAGTATCACTTGGCTGGTGATAATCATCGTGAGTTCCATTAAAATAGAATATAACAGGGATATTGTTCTTTGCAAAATTATAATGATCTGACCTGTAATAAAAACGATTAGGATCATTTTCATCGTTGTAAGTATAATCCAATTCTACATTCGTGTATTTTTGATTTACTTCTTCTGATATAGTATGAAGTTCGGTACTTAATTTATCACTTCCGATTAAGTATATATAATTTCTTTTTCCTTCTTTTCTTTTAGGATCTGTTCTTCCTATCATGTCTATATTAAGATCGGCAACTGTATTTTCTAAAGGAAAAATAGGATCTATATCCGTATAATAGCGAGAACCCAAAAGACCTTTTTCCTCACCAGTAACATTTAAGAACACGATAGAGCGTTTAGGTCCATTGCCATCTTTCACTGCTTTGGAGAAAGCTTCGGCAATTTCAACGATAGCTACAGTACCAGATCCATCATCATCCGCACCATTGTATACCTTACCATCTTTTACACCTTCATGATCTAAATGAGCCGAGATTACGATAAACTCATCTGGTTTTTCAGAACCTTTAATGTAAGCTGCTACATTCTCGGATGTTATTTTTTCAGAAACATTTTTATAATCTACTGTTATATTGGTTTTCAACGTAGTAGATTTTTCATTAGATTCAATATCACCAACAAAAGCTTTGGCTAAATCTGTATTGATAAGAAAGAAATAAGGTTCTTCTTCATTTCCTACTAGTGACATTCTGCCAGATGAGCCGCTAAACTGAGCAACTGCCATTTGATATACTTCTGGGAAATAGAATAAAATAGCTTTTGCTCCCTTTTCTTGTGCAGCAGCACTTTTAGCAGCAAATTGTTGTCTCATATTAGACCATTTAGATCCTTCTGACGTGCCAGTAACGATATAAGTACCATCTGCATTTTTAGGTTCTCCAGACTTTATCAATACAAATTTGTCTTTTACATCAACATCTTTATAATTAGAGTATTTCTCATCATCTATACCATATCCTGCGTATACAATCTGATCTAAAGAAAATTTATCTGTTTTACCTGATGTAAGTGATATGAAATCATCTTTATACGAAAATGGTTTCTCATTTACTGTTATTGTCACCTTTGGAGTACTTGATACTTCTAAAGGAACTTCCTGGAAATAATTTCCATCGCTTTTAGCAGCTTGCACTCCATGTTTGATATATTGGTCCTTTAGATAATTTACAGCTAATTTTTGTCCAGGTTCGCCAGTTTCTCTTCCTTGAAATTCATCGGAAGCATAGGTGTATAGCGCGGTTTTTAGATCTTCGGAAGTAATAGTTTTTGCATAAATAGATGGATCATTAGCAACTTTAGTTGTACTCTTGGTAGTTGCTGTTTTTTTTGTTCCACATGCCACAACGAACAGCGCTATGGCTAAAACGGAAAATAACTTTTTCATAAAAGATGTGCGAATTTTAAATTTTTGATGTCCCAAAAATACAAGAAATTCTAAATGATTTTGTTAATGCAGTACCAAAATAACTGTACTATAGAAGGGTGTTTACGATTTTGATAATTTTGTTATGCTCGAAACTTTACTGGATTTAGAATTGAATTATATTCGTAAATTCGTCATATTGAGCTAAACATCCTTAATTCACACAATATAGGTTGTTTACTTAAAATTATAATATTTAGGGAAAAGTTCAGAAATCTTTAATTCTGGATAACTGATCAAAAAAAGGGGAGCATGTCTAAAACTACTCAGTGTAAAAATTGTGAAAAACACTTTGATGAATCATTCGATTACTGTCCGTATTGTGGTCAGGAATCTGCGGATAAATTAACTTTTGGTGTATTATTTAGCAACACTATTGGTAACTATTTTGCGGTAGATGCACGTTTTTTTAAGAGTTTTATTCCATTAATGGTTAAACCGGGTATTCTAGCTAGACGATTTGTAGATGGGAAACGTCTTTCTTATTTGCATCCTGCACAATTTTATTTATTCATATCTGTAGTTTTCTTTTTTATTTTTTCTTTTACCGTTAGAAAAGCCGATAATGATTTAACTCAAAAGTTTCAAAAAGAGTTTAGAGGAGAAATAGCGATAGACTCTTTAGATTTTAAAAAAGACTCAATCGGTATAGAAATTGCTAAAAAAGCGCTTAAAGAAAACGCTGTTCTTACCAATATTGCTAAAGAAGATCTTAATGTTATAGATTCTGTACTTACTGCAGAGCAAAAGAATCCAAAATCAACTTTTAGTTTTTCACAAAAAAAATTGGACTCTTTAATTAGATCTGGTGCTCCCTTAGAAGAGAAGCTTGCGCATATGGGATTGAATGAAGGAGATAGTTTAATTAAAAGGAAGTTTTTTACACAAATCCTAAAGCTTTATGAGCAAAAAGGTGGTGGAATCTTAAAAACTTTATATGATACGATTCCTATTACTATGTTTTTAATGCTTCCTTTATTCGCGTTTTTATTAAAGATATTTTATTGGAAAAAAGGAACTTTTGCTCATCATATGGTCTTTAGTTTCTACTTCTTTACTTTTATTTTCACCTCTTTATGTTTCCTGATTTTAGGAAATATGATATTCGAAATTCCTGTTTGGTTAAAACTACTCTTTTTCTTTTCGTTTATTATATATCTGATGATTGCGCTAAGAAATTTTTACAAGAGTAGTCGGATATCTACATTTTTCAAAGGAATCTTAGTTACCTATGTTTATGTTATGATTATTGTACCAATTGCTTTTACTGGAATTATTCTTGTTTCTATATTTTTATATTAATTATTTGGTTATATGGAGTTTACTATAAAAAATACTTTTTCAGAAGAACTACCAGCAGATCCTGTTCAGGAAAATTACCGTAGACAGGTCAGAAATGCCTGTTTCTCATATGTAACTCCTAAAAAGACAAGCAATCCAAAGATTCTACACGTTTCTGATGAAATGATGAAAGAATTAGGATTTTCTAAGGAAGATATAAAATCTGAGAAGTTTTTAAAGCTTATGACAGGTAATGAAATTTTGGAAAACTCAAGACCCTATTCCATGCATTATGGAGGGCATCAATTTGGTAACTGGGCTGGTCAGCTGGGTGATGGACGCGCCATTAATCTAGCAGAAATTGAATATAATTCTAAGCGTTGGGCAATACAATTAAAAGGAGCAGGAGAGACCCCTTATTCTAGAAATGCAGACGGATTAGCAGTTTTGCGTTCGTCTATCAGAGAGTATTTATGTAGTGAAGCAATGTTTCACCTTGGTGTTCCAACTACCAGAGCATTATCATTAGCAACAACTGGTGATCAGGTATTAAGAGACATCATGTATAATGGGAATGCTGCCTATGAGAAAGGAGCTATTGTATCTAGAGTTGCACCTTCTTTCATTCGTTTTGGAAATTTTGAAATTTTGGCAGCTCATAAAGATGAATCCACTTTAAAAGCGTTGACAGATTACACCATAAAGCACTTTTTTCCTGAAATAGAAGCTGGAACTAAGGATGGATATATCTCATTTTTAAAAGAGGTGAGTAATAGAAGTTTAAAAATGGTAATAGATTGGCAACGAGTAGGCTTTGTTCACGGAGTGATGAATACTGATAATATGTCAATCCTCGGTCTAACGATAGATTATGGGCCATATGGTTGGTTAGAAGGATATGATCATGGTTGGACTCCTAATACTACCGATAGGCAATTTAAACGATACCGATATGGAACACAGCCGGAAATTGTTCTCTGGAATCTGTATCAATTGGCAAATGCTATATATCCTTTAATAGAAGAAATAGAACCCATAGAAGAAATCTTACATGATTATCAATACACTTATAAAAAAGTATACCATGATATGATGTCTTCTAAAATAGGATTGTACAATCCACAAGCGGGAGATGAATTATTGATAAAAGATTTGGAAGAAATTTTACAGCTAACAGAAACGGATATGACTATTTTCTTTAGAAATATTGGTGATTATGCCAAAGGTGATGCTAATAATTATATGAAAGTTATAAAAGATGCTTTTTATAATATAGTAGAAGTAGAAGGAACTATTCTGGAACGTTGGAATGATTGGTTTTCGAGATATGATCAAAGACTAATTATAGAATCTTTGGATGATTCGGAAAGAAAAAATAAAATGAATGCCATAAATCCTAAATACGTTTTACGGAATTATATGGCTCAACTGGCTATTGATGATGCCGATAAAGGAAATTATGATTTGATAGAAGAGTTGTATCAAATGCTAAAAAAGCCCTATAGCGAACAACCTGAATATGAGAAATGGTTTGCCAAGCGTCCTGATTGGGCAAGAAATAAAGTAGGATGTTCTATGTTATCCTGTAGTTCATAGTTCGCGTATGTTGTTAGATGCTATTAACAGAATTCCAGAAGGATATTCAGAAGTTTTATATAAAAAGAAAAAATATAGCGTTACAAAAGATATCTATAATAATGGAAAATCTTTTAAGATCTACGCAAAAGAATTACAAGGAAATGATTTTATAAGTCTAAATTACTACATCACTTCAACAGCAGAATTATTAAAACCATGTGAAATGTCTGATCAAAAAGTAATTAGCTTTTTAATGCAATTGAAACCAGTATAAACATCTGTTTTATAATTTATTGTGTCTGTTAATGTAAACTTATACTTTATTTATTTTTCTCCTGGATGATAGGTTTTTTTAGCGCGTTTTAATACATCTTCTTTATAATAAGCAGCTTCTTTAAACTGTACATCTACATACGGTTGTATTTGATCATCGAAATGTACTGAAGTAGGATCACCGCTTTGTCCACCAGCTAAACTTGTTTTTGCTCTCACCTTATCACCAAATTCTACTACCGCTACAAAACTGTTACCTCTAGTACCGTATATTTTTTTTGTATTATTCGTATAACGAACTCCGTAGGCTGCCAAGGCACCCCAACGTCCAGAAGCAAAACCAACCGCAGTACTTGGTTTATTATCATCAAATGGTTGTCTTATATCTCCATTAATACGTTGAAAACGATTTACTTCGCCCCAGGGCAATATATCTCCAAAATCATTTTTAAGCTGCGCTACCGTTTCCTTAAATATGGCAATTCTTTCTTCCAAAGGAGATTTAGTACCAAAATAGGTGAGGAGTTGCATATCACTAATGCGTTCTTCCGGTCTTTTTCCGTGTCTTGCATAATTAGTCCCATAAAAATGTGCCAAAGTCATCGCTTTAGATTCTTTGGAAGTTTTGTAATCCCAATTTCTCAACATCTCTATATAGCTACCCAAATCTTTTGTTTTGTCAACTTTGTCATAAGCTTCTACAAGACCAGGAATCAACTTAGAAAAAGCTGGAAGGTAAGGATCATATGCTAATTTTATAAGACTATCAATAGTGTAATCTTTTTTATTTTTTAATAATTCAATAGCGTGTACTCCTCTAAAATTTTCACGATCGATTGACATATACCTTGGATAATCTTGTTTTTTAGGACTAAACTCTAAAGCAGCGGTATAAGGAGTAGAATTACAGTTTTGTAACCAACCATTTTTAGGATTAAGAAGTGTAATGGTTTCATCTACTGTATGTAAACCGTTCCAATCTGTTTTTGGATTACTACCATCCACAGGTTTCGTATAATCAAACGAAGTATCTCTAACTGGGATAAAATTACCATGGAAATATGCAATATTACCTTCAGCATCTGCATAGACAGTATTATTGGATGAATTGGTTCGTATATCCATCATGTCTCTAAAGCCTTTATACCCATCCTGTTTGGTTCTAATATATGACTGTTCTAATGCTTTGACAGGTTCCCACATTAATGCAGAAGCTACCCATTTACCGTCTTTCATATGGGTAATAGGTCCATGATGTGTACGATATGCAGGAAATACTTTTTCTACTAAAGAATCTCCTTCTTTATATTTTAGTGTAATATCATATTGTTCTACAGGTTTCCATTCTTCACCATATTTATAAACAGGTTTGCCATCTTTTTTATTGGTTGTTTCAACAAATTCATCGATTACATCTGTATACGTAGAAGTATGCATCCAACCAGTTTTTTCATTAAATCCTTGATACACAAAAAACTGCCCCCAAGTTACTGCGCCATAAGCGTTTAACCCTTCTTCGCTTACTACATGTACTTCTCCTCTAAAATAAAATGAGGTATGTGGATTAATTAAAAGCATTGCGTTGCCAGATTGTGTAAGTGCTCCAGAAATTGCAATACCATTGGATCCTTGCGGTTCCAACATTTCTTTTTCCTTCGCTATTTCAGTTTCTTCTGAAATTGGTATTTCTATACCTTTTTCATACATCGCCTTAATTTTGCGAGTAGAAACACGTTCGATATCACCACCGATAGATCCTTCACTAAAATACATAGGCATCCATGGTTCAAATTTCGTTAATAATCTAGGTTTAACCTCTGGATGGGTTTTGAGGTAGTAGTTGATACCATCTGCAAAAGCAATACACAACTCTTTTAACCATTCAGGGCTTCTTTCAAAATTAGCAATTGCTTCTTCCTCAGTCATGAACAATTTAGCTCTAATGTCACTATAAATTGCTTTTTCACCTTCTATCTCAGCAAGTCTTCCTGTTGCCCAGATATAATTTTGTTCTACACGATTAAAATCATCCTCGCACTGTGCATATAATAATCCAAAAACTGCATCTGCATCTGTTTTTCCATAAATATGTGGTACTCCAAAATCATCTCTCATGATTGTAGTATTTGTAGCATAGTTTTGCCAACGTTGCTCTTCTTCAGTGAGTTCTAAATTTGTATTTTTTGTTTCTGTTTTACAGGAAACTAATAAAAGTGTAAGACTAAAGATGACGAACTTAAATTGTCTCATTTTCGATGGTTTTATAAATATGTAGTAGGAAATTTTTTATTGTAAAAGCGTGTGTACACCATTTTCTAGACTAAAAAGAGCATCAATTTCTTTTTGGGTTAGATTTTTGTTAAAAATAGAAAGCTCATCCATAAGACCAATATAGCCTAATCCCAAATAAATGTTTGATTTTTCTAATTCCCAAGTAAATGGATCTGTAATTCCGTTTCTTTTACCTTGTAGTTTTCCATTCAGATATAAAGACGTCTGTCCATTATCAGAATTTAGATTTGTAAAATTGATGAAGACATGAGTCCAAGATCCAGTTGCAAAAGGAGGATTGGTCACTGGAACTAATTGACTTAAAAAGTCCCTGTCATCATTATCTGATAATGTCGTATCCTTTTTCCAGGAGGTTTTATCTCCAATTACTCCAAGTCTAAAGTCTCGCGGATTTTCTTTGGTAAAATCAACCCAGATAGAAGCATCATTATAACTTACATCTGTAATCTGAATTGGGTCGCAATATCCAGGTTTTAAGTCTGTTGCTGGATCTAATTGCAACCAAAATGAAATTGCTCCGCTCCAGTTTTTATTAGTAAAATTTATATTGTTTTTACTAGGGTAATAGATGTATCCTTTAGTTCTATCTTTATAAAGAAGAGCATTTCCTTTCAAACCTTTATTTTCTGCTATTGAAATTCCTTCTTTATGTATACCTGCCTGTGCAGAATCTATGGCTTTTCGAGAAGGTACTGTGTATAATTTAGGATCTCCTAAAGCAAAATCGGCATCTACACCATTATCAAAAGAAGCATAAAAGGTAAGTGCTTGCTTCAATACTATGTTAGTGCTATCTATTTTAACCTCTTCTTTTATAGATTCTTCCTTTTTGGAAGTGTTTTTCCCGCATGAAAAGAATATAAAAGATAAAACAAGAGTTATAATAGTACTGTAGCGAAGATTAGTCTTTAGAGTATTCATGAGATGATTTATGTATATGGTTCTAAATATATAAAATAATACCCATCAAATAAATTGATGGGTAGGGTAAGAGTACGTTTTATGGAAATTTTATGAAATTGAATTATAGGCAGAATTACAATAGTCGAAATGAATATTGATATGTCTATGTTAATCCACCTGTTTTAAAAGACACATTCTAATTCTATTAATTTCTTAATTGTTGTATTCTCATGATTAGTCCAATACTTCCAATTATTATTGAACTTATAATGAGCGTAAATATGTACAAAGAGTTATGCTGTAATCCTCCAAAGTAATCCATGAACGGGATTTGATTTATATTTCCATAAGTGATAATAAAAAATACAATTTCGAATAGTTTTTTCCCTTTCGTCAAAATACCAGATGTAATTGCTATTAAAACAATAAAAATTGCACCAATAATAAGATGTAGTACAGATTGTACGTCCAGTACTATCATATGCTTTATAAGTAAAGGAAGTGCTAATAGTATCATCATTAATGCTCCAGCCAATACTTGTGAAACCAGTAGTCTTTTTATGGGTTTATATGAAGTAAAGGCGAAATACTGTACATTATGATGCATTTCTTTAGATGATATTTCTGATAATCTATGTACTTGTAAAAACCAAAGAATAGGTAACACTATGGTATGTGCAATGGAAATAGGTAATACTGCAAGCAATGTTATACCGATTAAATTAAGTATCCATAACCATTTTTTGCCTTTGCGATATAGCAGTAGTAGTTCTGTTTTTATCAAAGAATAAATACCATAATTGCTTGTTGATTTTACTAATAATGTATGCTTTATTTCATGAGAATTATTTTCTTGTTTATATGAAGAAAATATAGCTTTCTTATTAATCTTATTAGTGGTACGAAATCTATCAAAAAATGGTGATATAATGCAAAGCACTAGAAATGCTAATGCACACCATCCGATTCTACTTATTATAAAGGTATTAGGAAATTCAATTCCGTTAAACTCGAATTTTTTATTTTCAGTTATGTTTCCTAAAACATAGCCTATATTTAGTTCGGTATCATGATCAACAGGTAATAACTCTCTAACGCTCATTTCCATTTGATCCATTACTATTTTGGTTCCAAAGGGATCTAATAAATATGTATAAGAAGAGCTATCCGAAAACGAAGGGAAAGCCAAATAAGAAAACAAAAAGAAGAATCCTATATTTTGGATTATAGAGTATTTCTTAAAAATAACTTCGAAAACTACCGCAATAACTGAAAT
This sequence comes from uncultured Aquimarina sp., assembly GCF_947492965.1. GTDB lineage: Bacteria > Bacteroidota > Bacteroidia > Flavobacteriales > Flavobacteriaceae > Aquimarina. Next base: position 327,053 of record NZ_CANLOZ010000002.1, read on the forward strand.
GCAAAATATTGCTGGGATCGGAATCAATATATATGGAATTATAAATTGTAAGATTTCAAATGAATACCCTTCATTATATAGAATAAATAATAATATACTCATCAAAAATATAATCACAATAATCGTACTTAGAATTAGAAAATTACTTACGAACTTAGAAACTAAATATTTGAAATTAGTAATCGGTGTAGCAGCTGTAATATGCCCAATTTTGGTAATAGTGTCTGTTTTAATTGCACTATTGACCAAGTAAAATCCAATTAAGGATAAAAAAATACTGGTCATTATTGCAGTAACATATCCAAACCAAGCCGAATTATAAAATCCAACGTAATCTGCTATTCTAATTGTAGAATAAGAGGCATTTGGCTCAGGAACAAAAGTGTATGCTATTGCTAAACTAATACAAAGAGTAATTAGAAAGCTATAACTTCTAGTACGCTGTAAATAATCGTATTTTATAATATTAATAAATGTTTTCATGAGATACAATCTTAGTAAGCGTAATGAACTCCTATGTGTACGTTACTGAAAACGATAGACATAATTATGAGTATCATAATAGCTACAAGGGTTAATAGTATTGTTGTTTTTTTCTGTGATGATTTTTTCATTTTACTAAGTTCTTATTAAGTATAATTGTAGTTTTATAGATTAAGTATTCTAGGTATTTAATGTTAGTAAGCATAATATACTCCTACATGTACGTTCTTTAATATTATAGCGATGATGACTAGAATCATTATGGTTGTTATTATTATTGATTCGGTCTTTTTTTTGTTTGATGAATTTTTCATTTGCTTATGTGTATTAATTTTTAGTTGATTTTTGTTAAGTATAAATAGGCGTCTTCTAGATTTGGTGTTTGGGCTATAGAATCCTTGATAGGAATTTCAGAAATGTATCTAACAGCTATTTTTTGTTCTTTTCTAGCGGTGCTAACCACGATATTATTTTTCTTAAAGTTATCCAGTTGTTCTTTTGGAATAAGCACTTCAAAAACCTTTTGATCTACTAGTTGAATAAGCTTTTCTTGTGTGTCAAAAGACAACAATGATCCGTTTTTCATGATAGCAACCTGATCTGCTATAGTATCTATATCAGATACGATGTGTGATGACAGGATAACAATACATTCTTGTGATAAATCAGATATCAAATTTCTAAAACGTACTCTTTCTTCAGGATCTAGTCCAACTGTTGGTTCATCAAAAATGACAACTTTTGGATCATTCAATAAGGTTTGAGCGATTCCTATTCGTTGTTTCATACCTCCAGAGTAACTTCCAATGGGTTTTTTGGCAGCATCTAATAAGTTTAGACCATACAATAGTTGTTCTATTTTTAGCTTAATATTTTGATCCGAAATCCCTTTTAATGCAGCTATGTATTGCAAAAATTCAAAAGCATTTAGATTAGGGTATACTCCAAAATCTTGCGGTAAAAAACCTAGTTGCTTTCTCATATAATTTGCATCTTTTATAATGTTGTTTTTATTAAGTATGATCACACCTTCGGTAGGTTTGCTGGCAGTCGCAATCATTTTTAATAGGGTAGATTTTCCCGCTCCATTAGGTCCTAATAGCCCCAGTATTCCTTTTTCGATATTTATGGAGAAATCTTTTAACCCATATTTGTTTCTACCATATTTTTTGGAAACATTCTTTACTTCTAGTCTCATGATCTTTCCGTTTATTTGTTTAAACTTACTTTACTGATTGTAGTTGTAAAGCCATTTTGACTAAAAGACAAACTATCATGGTTATTCTCTATTTGGGTTAAAACAACTCCTACAGTAGTATCATAGAGTGATGTTTCATCCTTTTGTGATAGTTCGCTTGTAACCCCTTGTTCTTCGGATACCAAATACATTTTATTATCCTCCAATGTTATTTTTAAGGTTAAATTCGCTTCTTTAAGTAAATACGTACCTGTATATTTTTTGAAATTATCAAGATTGATACTTTTAAAATTTTCTATGGGAGTATCGTTTATATAAGCTAGTAAATCATTTGTTATCGCTTTTTTGAATGGAATTGTTTTACAATTAGTAAATGCTAAGTATAGATCTTTGGTATTCGGATTATATTGATTTCTAAATGCATATCCTATATTATTTCCTCCATGTCCGTAATAGGTAACGCCATCAACATTGAATTTAAATAATCCTAAACCATATTGTTCATTTCCAGATTCCATCATCATTTTCAGAGTTTCTTTTTTTAGTAATTTTTCTGTTTCAAAAAGAGATTCATAGAATATCTGCATATCGTTTAATGTTGAAGCAATACTACCAGCAGCATAGGCGATATTTGCAAAATAGCGATAGTCCAAATATTCGGTTACATCCTTGTCTTGAAAATATGGTGTTGCCAAATTTGGAAGATGTTTGTGTACATATGGATAGGAATTTTTCATCTGTAAAGGAGTGAAAATTCGCTCTCTTAATAAGTCAAAATAATTCTGGTCTGTTACTTTTTCTATAATTTTTCCTAATAAAAAATAATTCGTATTACAGTAATCAAACGAACCAATCATTTTTGGATCATTCTTTTCTACCTGATCTAGTAAATTTGCGTTGTATAATTCATCATTTTTTCCATAGAAAATATCTACAACGTTTTTGCCTATTACTTCATCTAAACCACTTTCATGAGTTAGTAAGGACTTTATTGTTAATGAACCATCTACATTTTTAATGGGAGTGAGATATGTTCCAATACTATCAGTAATTTTTAGATTTCCCTTCTCATATTCCTGAAGTATCAATATCGCAGTAAAGGTTTTGGTAGCACTACCAATATTAAAAACACTATTTGCAGTAAGGTTATAGTCACCAAGACTTAAGGTTTCAGTTTTATTCTTCTTATTGGTAAGAATTGCAATTCCTTTATGCTGTTCTTTTAAAATAGTATCATACTTTGTAGAAATTACCTTGATATCATTTGTTTGACTATATCCGATGTGTTTGATAAAGAAGAGAGCTAATAGAATTATTAAGTACTGTAAAGTTTTCATGTTTCTTAAATTTTATATTTGTTCACATCAAAACTCATTTAATTTGTGCTGATACTGAAAAAAGAATGATGAAAGGTCTTCGAAACGTGATCTTAGGAGAAAAGTCATCTCACCCTTAAAATGAGACAACTTAAACTGAAAATGATATATTACATCATGAAAATATGTTGTTTCAACCTTTAAAACATATTTTTGAGTACTAATTTTTAAAGGAATATGGTAACAAAATTTGATGCTTGGATAGACAATAAAATAATACAGAACATTATTATATGGTTGTTTTTATTGATCATCTTTATCATGGTCATTCAAGCAGATAATAGATTCTTAGTATCTATTGTACTTATTGGCTTTATAATGCCACCGATATATTTAAACAATCTAAAAATCTTACCTTTATTTTTTACTAAGAAACGTTCTTTAGGAATTACATTTTTTATATTAAATATTTTAGTTTTTACACTTTTGGGAGTATCCCTTTTAAGTGATTTCTTCGAAAAGTTTCAATGGAAAATGTTGTTGAATGTATTTGGTGCGGTTTTATTAATAATTCTGTTTGGTACCGCATTAAAACTGGCAAGAGATAGTTTTTATAGAAGACAAGAAGAAAAAGAAGCAGAATTAAAGTTATTAAAAGCACAACTAAACCCACATTTTTTATTCAATACACTTAACAATCTATATGGGTTGTCGGTAATAAAATCAGAAAAGCTTCCAGATTTAATGTTGCAACTTTCAGATTTATTACGATATAGTCTTTATGAAACTAAAGAGACCTTTGTTCCGTTAGACAAGGAGATTCAATATCTTAGAAATTACATATCACTAGAACAGATTAGATTAGAAGATAAGGCAGATATTCAATTAGATATAAAAGGATATGACTCGGCTAACAGAATAATTGCTCCGATGTTATTAATAGTTTTTGTAGAAAACGCATTTAAGCATTTAGGAGTATTAGAAGATACAAAGAGTATCGTTTCCGTTTCTATAGAAATAGAGGAGAACTCTATTGTTTTTAAATGTTCAAATACAATAGATACCATAATCGTTCCGGAAACCGATATAGAAAAAGGCAAAAGTGGTATTGGTTTACAGAATGCAAAAAAACGTTTAGATTTGATATATCCAGAAAAGCATGCATTACAAATTAAGCAGGATAACGGTTTTTATATTGTTGAATTAACCCTAGATGTATAGCGAAATCATCTGAATAAAGCTGTTAATTATAATTCGTAAGTGTTTCCGTAAAATGATTAAACAATAAATTGTAAAGAGAATAAAATAAATACATGAAAACATTACAATGTTTAATAGCAGATGATGAACCGATTGCGCGCCAGATAATAGAAAGCTATATCAAAGAAATACCCTATTTAGAGCTTGTTGCTACTTGCAAGAATGCTTTCGAAGTAATGAGCTATTTACAAAGTAATTCTGTAGATATATTGTTCTTAGATATCAATATGCCAAAACTTTCTGGTATTAGTCTGTTAAAGACAATGCAACAAAAACCTAATGTTATTATCACAACTGCTTATCCAGAATATGCTGTAGAAGGATTCACTCTTTCGGTTACTGATTATCTGCTAAAACCATTTTCATTAGAACGATTTTTACAAGCTGTTGGCAAAGTAGTGCAAGCTACACCTATTCAACAAGATACTATCGTAGTAGAGAAGGAGAAAAAAGCAAGTGTTGTTTATGTAAAAAGTGATAAAAAGATTATTAAATTAGATGTAGACAGTATCTATTATATTGAAGCTTACGGTAATTATATAAAGATCTATACGGATCAAATGATTTTAACACCAGTGACATTATCTGATTTTTTAGAAAAGTTGTCAGGTGATTTTGTAAGAACACATAAATCATTCGTAGTAAATTTTAACAAGTTAAAAATGATTGATGGGAATCAAATAATACTGCAGAATGATAGTAAATTACCGATTAGTAAGTCATATAGGAAATCGGTTTTAAGCAAAATTGATGAAGTATAATCCCAATATTACTTATTTTAAAGTATCCTAATTAGTAACCTTTTAGGGGAATTATATAAATTTAAAATATTACTAGTACATTTACTTTTTCAACTATAAATTCTCATTTAATGAAAACAAAAATCATCAATCTATTTCTTTTAAGTTCTGCGCTTTTTATAGGCTGTAAAACTGAACAGAAAGAAGAAACGAAATTAAAACCTCATGAATCTTTAACAGCTCCAACTGCTAAAAAAATCGCAGAAGAATTAACTGCACATGGCGATACTCGAATAGACCATTATTTTTGGATGCGTCTAAGTGATGAGCAGAAAAATGCAGAAACTCCTGATGCACAAACACAGGATGTTCTAGATTACCTGAATGCAGAGAATGATTACAAAGATGCTGCAATGAAACATACAGATAGCTTGCAGAAAACATTGTTTGATGAGATTGTGGGAAGAATTAAAAAAGATGATTCATCAGTTCCTTACAATGATAATGGGTATTCTTATTATACCAGATTTGAAAAAGGAATGGATTATGCCTTGTATTGTCGTAAAAAATTAGAAGATGATGCCAAAGAAGAAATTATGCTTAATGGTCCAGAAATGGCAAAAGGACTGGCATATTTTGCATTAGGAGGATTATCCGTCAGCCCAAATAATGAAATGATATCCTATGGAATTGATACAGTATCAAGACGTCGATATACTATTCATTTTAAAAGCTTAGTAGATGATCAAATCCTTTCAGATAAATTGGTAAACACTACAGGAAGTGTTGCTTGGGCTAATGATAATAAAACAGTATTCTATACTTCTAAAGATTCGATTACGCTACGAGCAAATAAAATTTACAAACATGTTTTAGGCACGGATCAATCTCAGGATGTATTGGTATTTGATGAAAAAGATGATACCTTCAGTACGTTTGTATATAAATCCAGATCAGACAAATATATTATCAGTGGTAGTTATCAAACTTTATCTACAGAATACAGATATTTAGATGCTGATACTCCGAATGGAGAGTGGAAAATAATACAGCCAAGAGAAAGAGATTTAGAATATGGTGTAGCACATTTTGGAGATCATTTTTATATAAGAACGAATTTAGATGCAAAAAACTTCAAGTTGGTAAAAACCCCAGTTAATGCCACTACAAAAGATAATTGGGTAGATGTGATTCCTCATAGAGATGATGTGCTGTTACAAGGTTTTACTCCTTTTAAAAACCATTTGGTACTAAGTGAACGTAAAAATGGTCTTAGTACTATTCGAATTAGAAAATGGGATGGAAATGACGATCATTATATCTCTTTTAATGATCCAGCTTACGTAGCATATCCATCTACAAATTTAGATTTTGATACCAATATTGTACGATATAGTTATACTTCTTTAACAACTCCTAGTAGTGTTATTGATTATAATATGGATACCAAAGAGCAAACTGTTTTAAAAGAGCAGGAAGTATTAGATCCTAATTTTTCAAAAGATAATTACGTATCCGAAAGACTATATGCCACAGCAAGAGATGGTGTAAAAGTGCCAATATCTTTGGTGTATAAAAAAGGAACACAAAAAAATGCTAGCACACCACTTTTACTGTATTCTTATGGTTCTTATGGAAGTAGTACGGAACCAAGGTTTAGTTCTACTAGATTAAGTTTATTAGATAGAGGTTTTGTATATGCGTTAGCTCACATTAGAGGAGGAGAAGAAATGGGACGCCATTGGTATGAGGACGGAAAATTACTTAAAAAGAAAAATACTTTTACCGATTTTATCGATGTTGGAGATTTCTTAGTAAAAGAAGGATACACTAGTGCTGATCATATGTATGCTTATGGAGGTAGTGCTGGTGGTCTATTAATGGGAGCAGTACTTAATATGAAACCAGAACTTTGGAATGGAGTAGTAGCTGCCGTACCATTTGTAGATGTGGTTTCTACTATGATGGATGAAACAATACCTTTAACCACATTTGAATTTGATGAGTGGGGAAATCCTAAGAATAAAGAATATTACGAATATATGAAGTCATATTCTCCATATGATAATGTAGAAGCAAAAGAATATCCAAATATTTTGATCACAACTGGGTATTGGGATAGTCAGGTGCAATACTGGGAACCAGCTAAATGGATCGCTAAATTAAGAGAGTTAAAAACGGATAACAATCTATTAATTATGGATTGCGATATGGAAACTGGTCATGGAGGAGCTTCAGGACGTTTTGAACGTTATAAACGTACCGCTTTAAACTATGCCTTTATGCTAGACTTAGAAGGAATTAATAAGTAGTATATTTGTTCATCTTTTTATAAAGAAACCAGCAGGGATATATTCTTGCTGGTTTTTTTATCAATTAATGATTTTGTCCAATAATAAACTATATTTTTTGAAACCATTCCAAACATCTAAAGAGTATACAAGATTTTTTACAAAGGTTTTATTGATAAATCTATTAGTATTATCGTTCCCTTCTTGTTTTAGTCAAACCAACGCTAAAGATTATCAAGGAAGCTTATCTAAGCGATGGTTCATACAAAGCGATAGTATTAAACGTTTTAAAATTGAACCGTACAAACCTGTGTATTTTTTGGGTGCAAATTATACAACAGATATCAATAACTTTCCTACTAGCGATAATCCGCTTAATATTGCGGAAGAACCATCCGATTTTTCTGATACTGAATTGAAATTTCAATTAAGTTTTAAGACAAGAGCTGTTAGAGATATATTAGGAAAGAAAATAGGTGGTGATGTGTGGATAGGATATACTCAATCGTCTAGATGGCAACTATATAGTGCCAATATTTCCAGGCCGTTCCGTGAAACAAATTATGAACCCGAAGTAATGTTGGTATTTCCTACCAAATATAGAATTTTTGGATTAAATGGTGTACTTGCAGGAGTTGGTATAAATCATCAGAGTAATGGAAGATCAAATCCTTTATCTAGAAGTTGGAACAGAATAATATTACAGTTTGGTTGGGAAACCCCTTCTTGGAGTTTTGTTTTAAGACCTTGGTGGCGCTTGCCCGAAAATGCTGCGGAAGATGATAATCCAGGTATAGAAAATTATGTAGGAAGAACGGAATTTTTAACTGTCTTCTCAAAAGGTAGACATGATCTAAGTATTTTGGCTAAACATTCGCTGAGAGGAGGTAGTAATAGTAGAGGTAGTATAAGACTTGATTATGCAATTAAAGTTTTGGGCCAATTACAGGTACACGCACAGATATTTCATGGGTATGGGGAAAGTTTAATAGATTTTAACCATAAACAGACTACTTTTGGAATAGGGTTGTCTCTTTTACAGTGGCGATGATATCATCAAGTTTTTAGATTTTCCAAATATATAAAAAGGCTGTTCACACTACATGAACAGCCTTTCAAACATACTTAATAGCTGACTAAATATATTTTTTACTTATTGATTACAAATCTCTTTGTGATCGCAAATCCGTTAGGACTCGTAAATCTTGCGAAATACATTCCGGATGCTAGTTGCGAAACATCGATAGATAAAGAATCTACATTTGGATTAATTTTCTTGGCTACTGCACCAGTAGAAGAGAAAATTTCTATTTGCGTAAAACTACCTCCCACAATTTCAATGTTTAATTGAGAACTTGCTGGATTTGGATATAAACTAATGTTGCTATCCGCCTCCTCAGTGAAGGTTAATAGCTGTTCACGACTGGATCCTAAAATCACTACATAATCTTCAACTTCTCCATATGTAAATGATTCGCAAGGATCAGGAATGTCATTATATTTCATGGATACACGCATACGAGTAGCACCAGAAGATGCGCTTGCAGGAACTGTAAAAGATCCAGTATTACTAGTATCTGTTGATGGCGCTTTACTAAATACCAACTCACCAGCATCATTAAAATCTCCATCTCTATTATAATCAATCCAAACAGCATAGGCTTCATTATAAATTGTTCCTGTCCATGTTGGAGTAATGGTAATTGTATTTGTACCGCTTAGGCTTGTAGTTAAAGAAGTATAATCTCCATATCCTCCAGATTCTGCACCTGTAGCATTATCAATACTTCCTATTTGTACTCTGGAAATAAACTCATCAGATGTAATTCTACCATTGGAATCACAATATCCTGTTGGAGGATCGGTATCTCCTGATCCTTCCGCTAGATTAATAGTGTAATCTTCAACTTCTCCATATGTGAATGTTTCACAAGAAGTAGGAATGTCATTATATTTCATAGAAACCCTCATTCTAACAGCAGTTAATGAAGTGCCAGTAGGAACAGTAAAAGATCCAGTATTCGTAGCATCTGTGGATGGTGCTTTGCTGAATACCAATTCTCCTGCATCATCAAAATCGCCATTATTATTATAATCTATCCAAACAGCATAGGCTTCTGCATATATAGTACCTGTCCAAGTAGGAACAATAGTAATATCATAGGATTGACCTTCATTTAAAGTGGTAGCTATACCAGTAAAATCTGAATAAAACTGTGCTCCAGATGTGTTATTAATAGTATTTAACTCTACTCGGCTGATAAATTCATCATTTACATTAGTACTTGCAGAGTCACAATAGGTAACACCACTTGAATCATTGGTAGTAAAGGTTGCTGTTGCGGCTCCAGATACATTTCCAGCAGCATCTTCTGCAGTAACGGAAGCATTGTAAGATGTTAATGGAGATAAACCAGTTACATCAAAACTTGTTGTGGTAGATGTTCCTATGGACGTACCATCAATCGAAATGTTATAACGTGCTACCGCTACATTATCAGTAGACGCTGTCCAGTTTAAAGTTGCTCCTGATGATGTAATATTAGAAGCTGTGAGATTCGTTGGATTTGATGGTGCTTGCGTGTCAGGAACTCCTGGTTCTATTTCGAATCTACCAACAACACCTCTTCGGCTATTATTAATATATTCATTAATAAACCAGAATGAAGAATCATCAGAAGGGTCAACATCGATTTTACTATAATCTCCATATCGGATACTTGTAGTAAAGTTTCCATTTCCATTAGCGATTAAACCTTCTGCACTAGTCATTGTTCCAAGTGGATCAGAGCTTAATCTTCCTGTAAAATAAGAGCTTACTCTTACTGTGGTTGGAGTAGTAGGTCCAGACATAGAAGTATATCCCATTCCAATATTTCCTTGACCATCCATTGCTAAACTAGCATTCCAAGCATGTCTACCATCTGGTGCTGTATAGGTACCTTCTTGGTACAGCGACCAAGGTTGATTATCACCACTTTGTCTAAATTCGTACCAACGAATACCAGCTAATTCTCCAGCACTAGCATCAGTATCTACTACAAAATTAAATACTGCCGAATTGTGTGTTGGGAACTTTCTAAATTGTGCCTGATTCATAATAGTAGCTTGTAACGCATCAATGGATATCCCACCGCCAGGCTGTGCTAAATTAGAAAAACTTCCTCCATCGAAAACACTAATAAAAGGAGTTGTAGTGATTTCTTGAGGACTGGATACAGTGGAGCTTCCAGGATTATTCCAGTTTACATCGGCTGTCCAAACTTTTATATGATCTACAGAAACCCCGCTCCAGGCGTTGTCTTGTAAATATACTATTGTTGCTCCACCAGGAGCTGGTAAGTCTCCGTTAGTTACATTTAATGCCTGAGGGCTAAAAAAACCACTAGTTACGATTCCAGGAAGATTAAAACCAATAATTTGTGCACCTGGATCACCTGCTAACATAGCATCTCTTTCTAAAGCCCATAATTTGTTAGTTCCTCCAGTATTTTCTGTGATATAATATCCATCACTCCAAACAGAAAGTTTTTGATAATCCTGAATTCCAGAAATATTGTAAACGAACCATCCAGCAGTAAGTGGATTTGGACCATCAGAAACAGCTACCTGAGCGCCAGATCCCAAGAAAGAAAGTACCCATCTATCCGCAGCATTGTCATAAGATACTGTTAGATCACAGCATCCTCCAGATGGAAATATAGCAGGATTCGGAGCTGTTTGTCCTAGTAGTTGATTACCTGATTTATCGAAAATCATAAATCCCGTATTATAAACTACAAATACATGATTAGGGCCAACTGCTAATGATGGATCTGTTGGATTAGATCCAGAAGTATAAGAGTCGAAAACTAAATTAGCAGGAGCTCTTTGTACACTCTGTTCTTGTTGGTGTTTGTTTAAAACAAAATAATCATTTTTGGATTGAGGATCTTTTCCTGCCACAATCTGATTGCCCAAAGATCTTTTGTCTTTTGCTTCTTTTACAGAATCGTCAGATGGACGTAAGTCTTGAGGTCTGGATTGCATGGGAGCTACGTATTCTACGGAGGAGACTTTTCCATGATAGAATGCTTTAGTTTTTCCTTGTTGCGCCTCGACAGTTACTGTGGCGACAACAAACATAATTACGAATGCAAGTTTTAATTTCATTTGTGTAAAATTTAAGTAGTTAATTACCCTAAAGTTAGCACAAAAGATATTGTTATTTTAACATTATTTTATCTTTTTTAAGTACCTAATGGTTAGACCATAAGGAGGTTGAGTAATAACCTTTTTTTTGCTTAACAAATTAATTTTGTAACCTTTTTTTAATTCGTTTTGTCCAATAATTGTGAATTCACAATCAAATAATTATTCATATTCAAAATCAAAAAAAATGAATCAATCAAAACGAACAATCAAAATATTATTAGTACTCTTTTTTGGATTCTATATGCATCTAAATTGGGCACAAAATGCAAAAGCATCTTTTAGGATTCCTGATGGTCGACGTATAAAAACTTCAATTTTAGATGCTCATATTCAGAAAGCTATAGATTCTATCAAACTTCCTGGGCTTTCTATTGCAATTGTAAATGACGGAAACATTGTATATCATAATGTTTTTGGAGTAAAAAGTTACAAAACGAATGAGCCAGTTACCAAACAAACTACTTTTGAAGGAGCTTCTCTTTCTAAACCATTATTCGCATATTTTATCATGAAAATGGTCGAAAAAGGAGAATTAGATTTGGATAAACCTATATATCCATATTTAAAACCTATTTTTCCAGAAGGAGTTATTGCAAAAGACTCTTTTGAAGCGTATAAAACATTGACCCCAAGGATTATATTGTCACATGGTACAGGGATTCCTAATTGGGTAAAAGGAAAACCTATCTCCATTGCATTTAAACCAGGAACTGATTTCTCTTATTCAGGAGAAGCCTATCAACATTTAGGAGCTGCTTTTGGAACAAAATTAGGAATTGGATGGGGAACTGAATTAGATTCTTTAATTATAAAAGAAGCTTTAGCCCCAATAGGAATAAATAGAAGTCTTTATACTTGGAATACAATCTATGATAAAGATGTGGCTTACGGACATATGAAAGGAAAAACCAATCCTGAAATTAATAGATATAAAAAGGTTGGACCAGGTTTTAGTCTACACTCTGATGCAAAGGATTATGCCATGTTTCTAATAGAAATGATGAACCCTAAAAATATAAGTACGAAAACCAGAGATGAGATGCTCAAAGAGCATAATCATTTTAAGTTAAATAATAAAATTTTAAAGGAGACTGGACAAACCGGATGGGGACTAGGTTTTTCACAAAAGCCTACTCCCAATGGGCTTATGCATTTACATACTGGAAATAATCAAGATTTTCAAGCATATGCTATGTTTATACCAAAACAAAATTATGGTTTCGTAATGTTTGGAAACTCGGATAATTTGTTTCCTTTATTAGAAACGATCGAAAAGATATTAGGAGAACATTTTTAAATTTAAAAATTATGAAAGATTTAAATGAAGTATTTGTGTTTATTACAATGATAGTTGCCATTGTAGTAATTGTATTTATAATCGCTAGATATACATATTTGGTCAAGAAAATACTTATTGAAAAAGGTGTCTACCAAGAACATAGAAATAATAAATTGAAGTATTTGGATCTAGGATGTATTGTTTTTGGATTAGGAATTGGACTCCTGATTTCATCAGTTTTTACAACTTTTGGATTGTCCGAGGATGCTACAGATTTATTGGTATGGGGGACTATTCTTGTTTTTGGCGCTACAGGCTTAGTTGTCGCACATTTTATAAGAAAGCGACTTGAAGAATAGTCAAATACAAAGAGATTATAATCTTATCCGCAAGGTTATCGATGGTGATACATCCGCTTTTAGACAACTTATTTTTGCCTACAAAGATGTATCACTATCACTTGCTATATCAATTCTAAAAGATGCTGTAGTTGCAGAAGATGTTTTACAAGAGGTTTTTATAAAGGTATATGATAAGTTACATACCTTTAAATTTAAAGCATCTTTTGCAACCTGGTTATATAGGATAGTAGTGAATACAAGCTACAATGAGTTGAAGAAAAGAAAAAATATGGTTAGTATTGATAATACGTCAGAAGTAGATTCAATGGTTCATCGTCAAAAAGAATATTTAAAAGATGCTGATCAAAAAAAGTATATTAATATGACGTTGGAAAAATTAAAACCTGATGAAGCATTGGTACTAAGACTTTTTTATTTATGCGAATATAAAATAAAGGAGATAGAAGAGATTACGGGGTTTAGGAGTTCTAAAATAAAAGTAAACCTGCATAGGGGAAGAGATAATTTTGAATTCCATTTAAAGCAAATACTAGGAGACGATTTAAACAATTTGTTATGAAAGAAGAAAAATTTAAAGAATTAATCAGTAAAAGTACTATTGAAACTTCTGATGATTTTGTAAATAAAGTAATGCAGGGTATTCAATTACAAAAAGAAGTGAAAAAACAATCACTTTTTTGGTCTTTTCCAGTGATCATAATAGTTTGTAGTGCATTAATTTTAACGATTTTAGGGATGCTGTTTTATACATTCAATACAGAGTATGCAATATTTAGTTCGATTCCTAAAACACCAATATTTTTAGTTATTATTGGGATTGGACTTTATTATATAAATCAATTAATAAGATTTCAACATTACAAATAGAATGTTTGATCATAAAATAAAAAAGCCTTGCTAGTAATACTATGCAAGGCTTTTGTTAATAAATTTGATATGTTAGTATGCCATTTCTACAATTTCGGCAGCAACTTCTGGCGTGATATCCTGATGCTCTCCTAGAGCAGTCATTCCATGATCCTTTAAATTCTTAGCTACTTTTTGTGAGAAACCGTCATAATCATCGGTATAGGCACTTAATTTGGTTTCGATTCCTAATGATTGAAAGAATTCCTCTGTTTTTTGAATAGCCTTTTTCGCTTTCTCTTCAGTAGTCCCTTCGGATATATTAAAGATTCGTTCAGCATATTGTGCAAGTTTTTCCTTTTTTTGATCAAACTTCTTAGTGTATGCACTTGGTAAAATTACAGCCAATGTGCGTGCATGATCTATTCCATAAAATGCAGTAAGCTCATGAGCAATCATATGAACACTCCAATCCGTTGGTACTCCTTTTTGTATATATCCGTTTAGAGCCATAGTGCAACACCACATAAAATTAGAAGCTGCTTTGTAGTTACTAGGATCTTTAATGATTTCAGGAGCAATTTCTATTAATGTTTGTAGAATTCCTTCAGAAAAACGATCCTGTAGTGGAGCATCAGCAGGGTACGTCATATATTGCTCCAAAACATGTGTGTATGCATCTGCAACGCCATTTGCTAATTGTCTTTTGGGTATACTATGCACAACCGTTGGATCACAGATAGAGAATTGTGGAAATAATCCTGGTCCACCCATTACCATTTTTTGATTTGTCTCTGATCTACTTACTACAGCACCGCTATTCATCTCGCTTCCTGTAGCTGGTAACGTAAGTACTGTCCCAAATGGTAATCCTTCGAATGTACGAATTCTTTTAGCCAAGATATCCCAAGGATTATCACCTTTATATAATGCTGCAGAGGATAAAAACTTTGTTCCATCAATCACGGATCCACCACCAACTGCCAGCATATAACCGATATCTTCGTTTTTAATTATTTCTAAGGCCTTTAATAAGGTTGTATACTCAGGATTTGCTTCGATACCAGAAAACTCAATAACTTCATGATCTTTGAGCGCCTCTGTTACTTGTTCATAAATTCCATTTTTTTTAATGCTTCCTCCACCATATAATAGTAATATCTTTTTGTCTTTAGGTACTTCGGTAGTTAATTTCTTAATTTCTCCTTTACCAAAAATTATTTTGGTAGGAACGTATAATTCAAAATTTCTCATGTTTTTATTTTATTATGCTGATTAATTATCGATTTCTATGTACTCTTACAAAGTTCGAAATAAATCTTCTTTAAATTATTGATCTATGGTAAGAAAAACTAAAAGAATGCGACAAATACTGTTATAATTATGTAAATATTAAATAGTTTGTTAGTTGAACTAATTTAATAATTTTAGTTTTACCCCGATGATAGCACCAGAAATACCAAAGAACGAAAAGTATAGACAAATTGCCGTTGAGAAGTACGGATTACTAGATACATTATCAGAAGAAAATTTTGATAATATAACATCTATTATGGCATATGTTTGTGATGTTCCTATATCTCTAATCACTCTTTTGGATAAAAAGCGTAATTTTCTAAAATCTCATTATGGAGTTCCGTTTAACGAGTCACCAAGAGAAATTTCTTTCTGTGGGCACGCAATTAACTCGGATGATCCTATAACGATCATAAAAGACTCTAGGGAAGACGAACGTTTTATTGGAAATCCATTGGTCACCGAACATAAAGCTATTTTTTATGCTGGAGCGCCATTAATTGATGCTGATGGTTTTAAACTTGGCACTTTATGTGTGTACGACACAAAACCTAGAGAGTTAACTTCTGAGCAAAAAGAAGCTTTATTAGCTATGTCTAAACAGGTGGTTAATCTTTTTGAGCAACGTTATCAGAATTTAAAACTCAGGCAGCTTAGAGATAAACTAGAAAAAAGAAATGAAGATTTAAAAAAGTTTGCTAGTGTAGTTTCTCATGATCTAAAATCTCCACTAGCAAATATTATTTCCCTTACAGAATTATTAGAAGATGATAATAAAGATATACTTAATGAAGAATCACTTCAGTATCTAGAATATCTGAGGACATCTTCATATTCTTTGAAAGATTATATCGATGGAATTTTAAACTTTTATAAAAGTGATGATTTGGTTCAAAACAAAAAAGAAAACATCCATATAGATAATCTTTTAGAAGAATTAAAACAAATTACTGATTCTGAGCATAAAGCTACTTTTCATATAAGTGGAAATACGAACGAGTTACTGGTAAATAAATCTGCGTTAATGCAAGTATTGGTTAATTTGATCACTAATGGGATTAAATATAATTCAAAATCTGAAATAGTAATTGATATAAGCATCGAAGAAACCAGTGACCAATATGAATTTTCTGTAACAGATAATGGGAATGGAATACCACAAGATTATTTAGAGAAAATTTTCGACCTATTTACTGTAGTAGGAGTGGAGGATCGAGATGGAAATGTAGGTACTGGAATTGGATTAGCGACCGTAAAAAAAATCGTTCAGAATCTTGGCGGAAACATTGCTGTAAGTTCTACCGAAAAACAAGGAAGTACTTTTACTTTTACTATTCCTAAAAATTAAAAAATACTTTATTCTTCAATAGACTAGATGATCTTCTTTTAGAACAGCTAACAATCATATACCGATAAGATACTTACTGAATAGAATAGCGGTTCCACAGAAGAAGGGTGTTATTTCATTGAGAATATTGAATTCGTTTTAAACTTATTTGATTTTCATCCGTCATTTAATGTGTAGTTTCTAAAGTTATCCACTATGAAAAAGTACATATTAAAATCAATACACCCATTAACTATAATAGCTTCTTTCACTTTTGTGTTGTTTTTCTTAGCGATAAGCAACAATAAAACCATTGGTTATTTAGAATTTTCAGTAGTGCAGTTTGATAAAATTATGTCTACCAAATCGTTAGGCAATAACATTTCTTTAGGAAGCTGGACTAATAGAATTAAAGAGCTGTTTATTATTAATGATATGAGATCCATAGATAATGTCTATATGTTATTAGGGATGAGCTTACTATTAATACTAATACTGGTGTGGATATCTATATTTCCAACAGTCGAAAAATTTTAATCGTTAAAGCTTATTACGCCATGATAAAAAGAATCCTTATTCTTATCTTCTTTGTTATACATATGAATAGTATGTATGCTAATATTTTGAATAATATACATTATGCAGACACCACTGTTGTTAATAAAGAGACTGAAACATATACTGTGTACAGAGGTGAAAAGAATTTATACATCTCCATTAAAACTTTTGATCATAAAATAGCTAGGTCAATTCTACGCAGAGGAATTCATATATATTTTGATAATAAGGGAAAAAAGAAAAAAAATGTATCTATCACTTACCCTGTAATAAAAGAAAATAAACCGCCATTAAGAAAGAGTGAAGACTTTAACCATGAACGAGAAGAGATTCCTGATCCTGATGTTTTATTTGATCAAATATCTCATATGATAGATAAAGATCTTCCACAGAATGCTATATATAGTTTTTACGACTACAAAAAAGAATTCAATATTCTCTTGAATAATGAAAAAATAACTATTGATATTTCTGTAAATAAAGAAGAAAATAGTTTTAATTATGAAGTAGAAATTCCTAAGAAGCTAATTCATGAAGAATCAGACAAGAATTTAGATAAGCTGATGATTGGAATAGAAACAGTAAAAAATAAAAGGAATAGAAATGATCAAGAAAGATCTTCCAGACAGTCTCAGAGAAATGTTCAAAGAAGAGGAGGGAATGGTGGTGGAGCGCTTGGAGGAAGACAAGGAAATGGTAGATCAAATAATAGAAATCAATCTCCAAGAACAGACGGTAATAATATTTCATCAGAAAATGGAATTGAAATATGGTTTAAGGCACTATAGTTAAAAAAAATATAAAGTTTTAGTATTTGTTTTAAGAATGCAAATGTGAGTTTTTATTAGTTAGTTTTGTTACAAGCTTCGTAAGTGATTACGAAGCTTTTTTGGTTAATAATTATCTTCCTATTTGATCATTTACTCTGACGGAATGATCATTTACTCATTGTTTGAGCTATGTTTTCAATTATTTAGCGGCATGAACTTAAAAATATAGAACATGTCTAAGAAATTTAAAATTTTAAAATGGTCACTGGGAATTTTAGGAAGTTTGTTTATCGCGTTATTTCTTTTTGGTTGGTGGTTTATGAGTCTTATACCGTCTTCTGAAGATAAAATCGATATTACATCTTCTACCATGTCTGATTTACCATATTTATCCAAGAATATTGTACCAAACCGAGGTAAAATTCTAGCGATTGTAACTAGTACTAATGTTATGGGTAGTACAGATAAAGATACAGGATACGAACTTACTGAATTAGCAAGAGCATATTACGTTTTTTTAGCCAATGGTTTTGAAGTGGATATTGCGAGTCCTCTTGGCGGAGAACCTCCCGTAGTTATTGATGATGAAGATATGGGAGCGTATGATTATGCTTTTTTAAATGATACTAATGCACAGAATAAAGTAAAAAACTCTCTTCCTGTGGATAAAATTGACCCTACGATGTATGAAGCTGTATTTTTTGCAGGAGGAAAGGGAGCAATGTATGATTTTCCAGAAAATAAAAGTATTCAGAATATTATAAAAACTTTATATCAGTCTAATAAGGTTATTGGAGCAGTGTGTCATGGACCTGCAGCATTGGTAAATGTTACTTTAGATTCTGGAAAATCATTGATAAATAATAAGAAAGTGTCTGGTTTTACAAATGATGAAGAATTGTTGTTGATATCAGATGCTAAAGAAATTTTTCCATTTCTTTTACAAGACAAATTACAAGAACAAGGAGCTACCTTTTCGGAAGGAGAGATGTATTTAGAAAATGTAAGCCATCATGAGAATTTAATTACAGGACAAAACCCTTGGTCTACTTGGAAATTAGCTGAAACAATGATTGTACAAATGGGATACGTACCTAAATACAGAGAAATTACTGCCGAAGAAAACGCAGTAAAGATTTTGAAAACGTATCACACTCAAGGATCTGAAGAAGCCAAAGAATTGATTGATCAATTATATGATAATGATAAAAAGAATATTGAGAGAGTGTTAATCGCAAAACATGGTGTTATTGCGGCAATGCAGGGAAAATTAGGAGGTTTTTTTAGTCTTACAGGATTAACTTCTTATATCAAATCTAAAGAAAACTAATATTATAGTGATAAAAAGATCACTTTCGTGATATAGTATTTTCTAGGAAGTTTAATATAACCTAAATTTGAAAAAAGCGATTTATTGGATTTTTCGGATATCTTATTAGTCATTATCAGTAGTGCAGGATTATTGCATGGGATCTTGTTTGCTTTTTATTTAATATTCATAAAGAAAAAGAGAGCGTTAACAAACATTTTATTAGGGCTTATACTAATATTTATGGCTTTTAGAATTGGGAAATCAGTAATGCTTAATTTTGGCAATGATCTAGAGCCGATATTCATTTTTATTGGATTAGCTTTTTTATTATTAATAGGTCCGATTTTAAGATGGTATGTGTTAGCAATGACAAATCCTGATTTTTCCTTAGACAGAATTTATTTTCTAGAATTAATGCCGTTTGTTATGATTTTTGTCGCCAGCCTTTTCATTTCGACAGAGTGGTATGAAAATAGTCAAATGGCAATCGTAGTATTTGGGAGTGGACTTATTTTTATATATCTGCATATTGCTTTTTATATAGGAAAATGTCTTCATATGGTTAAAACCAAAAAGAATGACTATAAGATAACTGTACAAACAAAGTCTCAAAAAATTATATTTAATTGGTTATATCACTTGCTAATTGGATGCATACTTATTTGGATCACCTATGTTTTAAATATTTTAGATAATACAGTTCCCTATATTATAGGGCCAATTGTATATTCAATCGTAATCTATTATCTAAGTTACAAAGCTTTTCAAATGAAAGTAATTGAAATAGATGGAGATGCTTTCGCAGTGAATGAAAGTCTTTCTTTATTTAATAGAATTTCTCGACTTATGGTAGAAGAGAAGTTATACTTAGATCAAGAGTTGTCTTTAGTTAAATTAAGTGAGATAGTAGACAAAACAAAACAACACACTTCGTCAGTGATAAATCAATATGCCGAAAAAAATTTTAATGATTATATTAATTATTATAGAATTCAGGATGCAAAAAGAATGTTTTTAGATGTCGTAAATAATAAGTTTACAATTTCTGCTATCGCTTTTGATGTTGGTTTCAGTAGTCTGTCCTCTTTTAACGCGGCGTTTAAAAAATTTGAAGGTATAACACCTTCCAAATTTAGGGAAAGCAAGAATAGGAAATAAAAGGAATTATTTTTTCCTTCTTTTACTTTTCTTTGGTTGTTTATTAGATCCCTTTCCTTTAGAGGTTGCTGAAAACGTTTTTTCTTTTTTTAATTCTCTAAAATGTTCGATGATTTTGGATTTAACTTTGAAATGTAAAACACTTGTTCTTTTAATATAACTGTAATAAGAACCAATGATGAGTCCTAAGCCCAAAACTATTGGAATAGATCCATTTTCTATAAAAGGGAATTGTGTATATAGATTTATAGCAACTCTAGGTTCGAATGAAATCAATACATAAAGTCCATATGCCAATGCCAAAATTCCTAGGATTAAAAAAGTATAGATTTTGGAGTTAATAGCTTTTAAAATATCCTTTTCCATTTTCTGAATGTTAGTATCACTTAAAAATGGGTTATTACGTTCTTTTTCCTCTTTGATAAGTAATAAAAGGGCTTCATTATAAAAATCAAAAGAAACTCCATAACTTCTTTTATCTAAATCCTCTTCGGTTATATCATATTTCATATGAGCGTAATATATCTATAAAATAATAGTCGATTATAATACATAATCGACTATTATTATCTATTGTTAAGGTTTTATTTCAACGTTACACCACTAAAAATAGGTGTTTCGCTTGGTAAACCAAGTTTATTTCTAACAACCTGACCAGCTTGAAGTCCAGATACAATGGCACCTTCATAATATCCAACATTCACTCCAAAATTAATCCAATCACCAGTAATTATTAAATTATCAAAACCTGATTCATCAGCTTTTAAACGGTACTTATTGGATCCAGGAAGTGATAAAGTATATCTATCAGTAGGATTTACATTAGCTCTGAAAAACTGAGTTTTTAATCTTGCATAGTCTGTTTTAGCGGTTTTAGAAAAATCATGAATCACATCAAATTTCATTCCTTCTGGATATTCTAAAGTTGTTGCATTCTTAAAAAACCAACCCATTTTGTCTCGCAACCACTGTTCGGATATCCGCATTATGCGTTCTAATTGTTCATGCGGATAATTATGATCCGAAAAAGGAGGAATGACTTCAGGATCTAGGAAGGAACCAGTATAATATATTAAAACTCCTGGTTTTTGATCACCCCAATCTTCGTAAGGTAATACCTGTGACATATCAATAAACGAATATTGAGGATCCGCATAGGTTATAAGATTAGGAAGCG
Source organism: uncultured Aquimarina sp. (assembly GCF_947492965.1). Classification (GTDB taxonomy): domain Bacteria; phylum Bacteroidota; class Bacteroidia; order Flavobacteriales; family Flavobacteriaceae; genus Aquimarina. The sequence continues at coordinate 348,620 of NZ_CANLOZ010000002.1, forward strand.
CCCCCTCAGGAAAGCCCCAATCTGGTAAGTGCATCCCTAATTCTTTTAAATTAGGTGTAATCCATAATTGCATAGACATGGTTGGAATACTCTTAACATGCGTATACATATTATTCCAAGCAGTATTATTAGCTATAATTTCTTTACAAATCCCTTCATTTCCACCAAGTACATCGATTGGTATACCTAAAACCGTATAATCAAAATCTTTACCTTTTTCTAGGGAGAATTCTTTTACATTTTTCCATCCGCACCAGGATTCTTCAAGATCAAATTTACCTTCTTTTAAAGCTTTAGCTTGCTCATCATCTATCTGATCATACAATGGTTCTCCAGGCCAAACATCTAGTCCTTTCAATTTGTATGTTGGGGTATATGTTCCATCTTTTAGGGTAACTTGCTCTGCCATAGATATTTTCTCTATGGATCCAGTATCGGAATAATGAACTTGTTCAACTTTATGGAAAAACTTAAATTTCACACCTCTATTTTTCAATACCAAATAAATAGGAGTAATCATGGTATCTGCTGTACCAGCTTTAAATTTCCACACAAAAGATCCTTTATATCCTGCAGAGTTTGTTAAAAAATGAAGTCCAACACCAGCAGCTAAACTTCCTTGCTGATCAGCTCCAGTAAGGTTATGGAAAGTTCCTGTGTATAAAAATCGAACCATCGCAGAACTCAATAGTCGATCACTAGCGCCATGACTTTTTAGCCACTCACGATAATCCAAATCATTAATTTTTTCATAATCTAATTCATGAGTTTCTGGATTATACACATCAGCAAAAGTACCTTTCATATTTACCATGCCAAATTCTACGAAAACTGCCAGCCAATAAAAGTATTCGTTATGATCTGCAATAGAATCAATTAATTTAGTAACCCATTTAGCAAGTACATGGAATATTTCATTTATTATAGAATGATGATCTTTTCTTGTCGCATGATCATGACCTTCTTTTACTAAATTATCTACTAATTCTGAAACATAGTGTAATAATTTTTCTCCTTCATGTTTAAATACTTTTTCTTTTACAAAAGCTTCAAATTTGGATTTGAAATCAGACCATAATGAATGATGTTCTGGAGCATTAATGTTATGTAAAGAGGCATCTGCTTTTTTAATAATACTATCTTTATTAGGATCAGTACCAAAAAGAATTTCAGCGACGAGTCCGATAGCCTTTTTTACGATTGCAGAAAATGGTAATGGACCACCTTGTCCTGGAATGTATTCGTTTGATGGGAAAATGATATTTTTTTTAATCCATTGATTAGTTTTAGGATCGAAATGAGTAAGTAGGGTAGTATCCTCACGATCAAAAGCCTCATCCCACGATTTAAATGGACTATCAGGCATTAAATTATGTTTCTCACATTCTTTGTAAGAATCCTGAATTAAGCGAAAAGCATTTTCGTACCATCCTTGAGCTATATGGATTCCATGTTCTTGGATTCTTTCATTTTGACCTCTACCAGTGGCTGTTTTACCTCCTAAGCGCCAACCCATTTGATAAATAGTTATTTCATAGCGATCTTGCCAATTTTCATAACTACTTAATTCATAGGCAGCTGTTAGGGATGACATACCACTACCTAAGATGGCGATTTTCTTTTTAGATGATTCTGTGTTTTGCATTAGTTTATTAGTTTTTAGGAATATGGATTTTTTTGGTTGTTAACTTATCATTGAAATGTGTTTCATTCAATTCATTTTCACTTATTGGGTAAATAGGTTTACCGTTTTCTATAAACTTGGTAACAATGGGAGAGTTATTCCATTGAGCTGCTTCCTCGTATAATTCATCAAGATGTGGCAGTATAAATATTTTATCAAATATTGTTTCTACGATTCCAAAGAAGTTATGAGCTTTATGAGTAACGTATTTAATATCCTCTCTAGATAATGGATAATGACTAGGATAAAAAGCTTCTATATCCGTAATTAAGGAAACGGCACAACCTCTTGGATTGCCAAAGATTTTTCCTAATATTCCAAAACTTACTCCTTCTACCATCGATTGTGCATATAATAATCTGTAGAGCACTATATTCACAAAATATTGTTCGTATATATTCTCTTGAAAAGCGATCTCATCAGCTTCTTTATAACCAGAAATGATGCTAGAATTATGCGCTCTGTACCATGTACATTCATTAGGTAATTGAATATAATCTAACCAAAAGGTAACTGGAACAGGTAGATCTTCAAATGTATCTCCAGATTCTTTGATCAATTGAGCTAGTGTCGCCAAATATAAAAAATGACTATTCACGGCTCTCCACCATGGACTTCCGGATGGCTTACCATCAATGGGATTAAGAGTGCCCCGATTTATTTCCCATTTTATAAAAGCTAATTCAGAGTTTCCTAAACCTTCTTTTCCTTTTATAATGGGGTGACCATATTTCTGATAAAATTCATATCGTAATTGGTAGCGACCTTGTGGATTATCAGATACATTATCTACAATCCTTTTGGCATTATCCTTTAGTATTTCTAACTTGTTCATATATTCGCAAAAAAAGCTTTATAAACTTACAAGTTAAATTGTTAAAAACAAGAAATAATTTAGTAAATTAAACAAGTAATTTTTATACAAATTCCCCATACCCACAATTAGGAATGATGATAAAATTAAAATATTGTTCAGGGATAATACTATTGCTATTATTCTTACCGTTGATTTCATTGAGTCAATCTACTGTGTCCCTTAAGGATACAAAAGAACTAATAGATATTGGTAAAAAAACGGATTACTTGGAGGACCCTAATTCTGATTTCACCATATCAGAAATAGTTTCAAGTGAATTTAGAGATAAATTTAAACCAAATTCTCAGGAAACTATTAATTTTTCTAGTACAGCTTCTTCCTATTGGTTACGATTTAAAGTTACTAATGAGACATTAGAGACATTTTATCTTAATATTGGTTCGGCATATATTGATTCTATTTCTCTATTTGAATTTGATGAAAAGGGAACATTACTTTCTTCTAGATACACTGGTGATGATTTACCTTTTTCAACTAGGGAGGTTGAAGTTGGAAATTACCTATTTAAACTAGATATCAATAAAGATACTACCCATATATTTTATCTAAAGGTAAAATGTGATCAGCCTTTATTCTTTTTATTACGAGTGGGTACACTACCAAGTTTTGCTGCATATGAGCATGATCTAGATTTTTTGCAAGGAATCTATTTTGGTTTCATGTTACTGATATTCTTGTATAACTTGTTTTTATACATATCTATCAGAGAAAGAATTTATCTTTATTATATCGCTTATGTATTGAGTATTACTTGGTTTGGTGCATCTGTTTTTGGTTATTTCTTCGAATATTTTTGGGCGGATTATCCATTTTTAAACAAGTGGGTAGTAATAAGTGCAGGATTAACCATGATTACAGCTACTTTATTTACCCAACAATTTTTAAATACTAAAGAATCTGGTTCTCGTTTACATAAAATATCTATGATCTTTTTGATTATTGGTTTTTTGGTCTGTGCTCTTGTTGTTTTAGGATTTAAAATAGAAGGATTGAAACTGTCGCAAGTAGGACTTTTGGCCATGGCTGCATATTTCTTGGTTTTAGGTATTCGTTTTAAGTTAAAGGGATTTCGACCAGCGATTTACTATTTACTAGCTTGGGGAGCACTAATTATGGGCATTTGTTTTGCGATTTTGGAGTCTTTAAATATTACTCCTGTAATGACTTATTTAAATGCAATGCAAATCGGTTCGGCATTTGAAGTATTACTACTTTCATTTGCTTTAGGAGATAGAATCAATATGTATAAAAAGCAAAAAGAAAAAGCTCAACTAAAAGCTTTAATCTCTGCAAAAGAAAATGAAAAACTTATTCAGGAACAAAATTTCATATTAGAACAAAAAGTAGAGGAAAGAACAGCTGTTATTGCATTAAGAAATAAAGAACTTGTAGATCTTAATAAAGAAAAGGATATGCTGGTGAGTATGGTAGCTCACGATCTTAGTACACCCTTACATCAAATGAAAGGTTCTATCTGGCTTTTAGATATTCCTAATATGACATTATCTGGAGATCAAGAAATGTATCTCAATGAAATTAATAATTCAGTTGATCGTTTGACAACGATGATCGGACGTATTCTAGATACGCAAGCGTTAGAAACGAAGACCATTAAATTGGTAAAAGAGACTTTAGATATTGTGGAATTAGTTGAATATGTAGGAAAATGTTTTGATCTTATCGCTAAGGATAAGCAAATTACCATAGAGGTAGAGGCGATGATGGGTACTCATCTCGTAGAAATCGATAAAAATTATATGATACAAGTATTAGAAAATCTGCTTTCTAATGCTATTAAGTTTTCAAATAAAGAAAAAGTTGTTGTTTTAAAGGTTCATTCGTTCGATGGAAAAACTTATGTTACCGTAGAAGATAACGGGCCAGGAATAAGTGAAGAAGATCAAAAGAAACTTTTTGGTAAATTTCAAAAACTTACTGCCCAACCCACAGCTGGAGAATCATCAACGGGGTTAGGATTGTCTATTGTTAAGAAGTATGTAGAAGCTATGGGAGCAACTATACATTGCGAAAGTACTCTGGGCAAAGGTTCTCAGTTTATCATCACACTCGAATCTAAAAATGGTTTATTAAAAGTCGGAGGATAGTTTCTAGAACTATATTTTTCTTTTATAACTTTATTTTTAGACTGGATAAATTGTTTATCTATTAATAAATCAGACATAATATAGTTTTACTGTAATAAATGATTATAAAATTAGTTAATTGCTTGTTAGCTTAATTTTTATTCTATTTTTGTATCCATTATACATCTTTCTTATTAAATCTGAGATAGTAAAAGAAAGAACTATAATTATGAGCCACAGAAACCTACTATATACTTGGATTATAGGATGTTTGTTAATTCTTCCTTTTAATTTATTTTCTCAGGAATTATATACGTATTCCGGAAAATTTGAACTAGGATCTTATAAAGGAGATGCTAACTTTTCTTATAACATTATCGAAAATGACACAGTTCTCAATGGGGTCTTTCAATTTAGTAGTGCCAGCTTAAAGGATTTGTTAGAAAATAAAGATTCTTCATTTTCAATTACCGGAAATTTCGAAAATGATTATGCTACAGGTCCATGGAAATTTTCGTTTAATCTATTTGAAACAGAGAGTAAAAGTAGTGTCGAAGATCTACAATATGTTGTAAATGTTAGTGGAGAGCAGCGGTTAGCACAAGGTAATCTTATCGAAGGAAAACCTGATGGTACATGGATCTATACTGCTCAAGAAATTCAAGATTCTAAAGTCGATAAGGTAACTTTTAAAAGTACAATCGATTTTGATAATGGAATCCCTCAGCGTAGTTTTCGTATTGAAGATGAGGAAAAAGAACTTGTAGGTAGATTTTTAAGAAACGGTATTGCGCACGATCAATGGACCTTATATTCCGATCAAGAAATAGACGATGCAGAATCTTGGTTTTTTAGTGAAGGGATTCTCGAACGTATTCGGATTACGTCCAGAGGACAAACTATCAATATAGAGATTTATCCCAATACAAATATTACAGGAAAAACAATCACATTAGATAATACCTATCTCGAAATTTTAAAGTTGAAATTGGGGGCTGATAATGCTTCCAAAATTACCGATAGTGGTATTCTCTCATTGCTTCAGAAAAATGATTTGTATTATCAGGAGATTGATACCATTGTATCCGGAATCAGTAAAGCTCCATTTACTCCTCAATTTAAGGTTAGAATACCATATTTTCCGTTGAATAATAAGGAAACAAAGAGTTTAGACTTAATTGCAGATTACTACAAAAAGGCCAATGCTATTTGCGTTTCTCTGATAGAGGACACTCAAATCTCTATTCTAAAATTGTCTGATGAACAGGTTTTTAAACTAGATGAAGAGGTACATCTAATTTCAAACAAAATTGTAAAACCTTTAGGGCAGGTCTTAGAATACAATACCAAATCTTTACTACCATTTTTCTCTAGGAGTGAAATTATCAATAAGGTTTGGGAAAGAGGACTTCCATCTCTTAATTCTCAAAATACTCCAATAGTAAACCAGATAGAGAGTTCAAAAGCTAGAACTATATTGGAAGTAGAACAGTTAGCTAAAGAAACGTTTACATACTTAAGTACTGTAGAAGAGATATTAGCAAAGAAAATTAATAGACAAAGAAGAGAACAAAAGGCAATTGACTTAGAGAAAAAAATGATTAGTCAATTACAGTATTTAGAGGTATTGGAAAAATCTTTTGAGACAGATACGATTCCTGAAGCTTATATAAATACACTAAGCACTATAAAAAGTAATGCGAGAAGTAAGCTGAATAGGTATGCTTCTATGGAAGATCTCGAGGAAAAATTAAAATATGCCGAAGAGCTAGTAGTTTGTTTTGATGCTTTGGATAATATAGGAGAAACTATTTTAAAATTACCAAATCAACAAAATGAGATAAAGAAAAAGTATCAAGATGATGTTTGGAATCCGTTTACTTCTACTGTAATGACAGAAATGGTAAAAAAACGTATTACCCAAGCGTATGAGAATGTCTTGATACCGTATTTTCTGGAAAAGGTAGAACAAGATATTAGTTGTGATGATTCTATAAAATGGATACAGACTGTTCATAAAACGCATCAACGTATGCATGAAATGCGTGAGGAAAACACAAGAAAATTAGAAAAAAAACTAAGGAAAGAAAAAGATCCTTTAATAATTCTGGAACGTTTTCAAGTATATCCTATTAATAAAGAGAAAGAATAGATGAAAGGAAACTTACGTATATATCTTGTTTTTATTCTTCTCTGTAGTTATTCAGTTCAGATAAATGCGCAAGAAGATCCACCGACAGAATCAGAATTTAAGGAACCTGTTACAAAGTTATGGATCAATACCTATGGTAATATTAGGATCGCTAAACGTTTCTTTTGGGTAGCACAGACTCATTTTAGATTTGAAGAAACGGAACAGACTCCTTTTGTTGGACAAGTTGCTCAAATTTATAATCGTCATGCTATTGGTTATATCTATTCTAAAAAGTTTAATTTTAGTCTAGGAGGTGTTTTAAGATTGAATTTTAATACAGATCCTTCCTCTCCAGATCGAAATTTGGTACCAGAATGGCGTATTTGGCATCAATATATGTTTGCGATGCCACTTTCTAATATGATGTTTTATCATCGTATAAGGATAGAGCATCGTTGGACTCAGGATTTTGCCGAGGGAAGTAATTACGATTTTAGAAATAGATGGAGATATATGTTTAAAGCGAAAATTCCTTTAAATTCTCCAACATTAGCTCCCAAAACATTTTATCTTTCTCCAGAGGCTGAGCTAATTATGCAAAGTGGAAAACCAGTAGTTGGAAGTCCTTTCGAAGATCTTAGACTACATGCTTCATTTGGTTATATATTAACTCCAAGAATGACCGTAGCAGCAGGAATTATGTATTCTCAAGGACAAACTTTGAGCGACGGGACAGCGTATAAACAAAACTGGACAGCGAGATTGCATTTATATTTCTCTCCAGATTTTAGAAAAGTAAAAAATAAGCTTCCTTCGATACATTTGGATGATTAATATTTATATTTATAGATAAAGCTTCTGCAATATGAAATTAAAAAAGACAACATTAGTTTTATATGGTTTACTACTAACAGCAGTTATTGTAGCAGTGAGTGGAAAGTTTAAGGAACAAAAACTACTTAAAGAGCTTAAGGAAACTCAAGAAAAAGAATTACAGATTTCTGAACAGATTGATTCTCGAAACGATTTATTAGAAATAGACTCCTTATTAATTAAGGGCAATTATGTTGCCGCATTAAAAGCTTATAAGAATAAAACTATTAACAATAATAGTGAACATCTTCAATTACGGATACAACTAGCAGAAAGATTTATTGCTTTATCTCAGGCAAGTACCGTTCAAGATTCATCTGTTGTAGAATCTATAGAGGAATCAGAAGCAGTAATACAAACAGATTCACCTTATGAAATTAGAAAATATGATTCTTTAAGTTTTGTATTAGCCAAAGTAAAGGCACAACTAAATCGAGTAAAAAAGAAACAACAAAAGAAGTCGTATGGTGAGTATTTAACTTTTACCAATAGAAAAAAGCACAAGGTTCATTATGTGGGTCAGGTAAAAAACGATAAGGCAAGTGGATATGGGATTGCATTTTTTGATACTGGAAGTAGATATGAAGGAGAGTGGAAAGAAAATCTAAGACATGGTGAAGGAGCTTTTTATTGGACGGATGGTCAGTCTTATGAAGGACAATATTTAAATGATCGTCGTAATGGAAAGGGAACGTATTCTTGGCCTAATGGTGAAAAATATATTGGGTTATGGAAAGATGATCAAAGAAATGGAGCAGGGATATTTTATGGAAAGAATAATAAAGTAATTACCGAAGGTGTTTGGAAAAATGATAAACTGGTAGAAGAAAATAAAAGTAAAAAGTAATGCTTATGTAAAAGAAAAAATCGTTCATCAAATCAATAATCAATAATCAAAAAATGAGAACAAAAATGTTATTACAACTGGCAATAATCTTATTGTCAAGTCGGTCTGTTTGTCAATCCCAGAAAAGTATTAAAAATGTAAACAACATTGATCTTACTACTGAAATGTTGAATTCTTTTTTGGTTTCTCAAATGGATTCATTAAAAATTCCCGGACTTTCTATAGCAATTATTAATAATGCAGAAGTAGTACATCATAAAACTTTTGGGTATGCAAACTTGGAAAAGAAAATTCCTGTAACGAAAACAACTATTTTCGAAGCGGCTTCCATGTCTAAATCTGTATTTGCCACCTTTGTAATGACTTTTGTAGAAGAAGGTAAATTGGATCTAGACCAACCATTATACCAATATTTACCTTATGATGATATTGCATATGATGAACGGTATAAGCAAATAACAGCCCGTATTGTATTAAGTCATCGATCCGGGTTTCCTAATTGGAGAGAAAATGAGGATGATAAAAAGCTAAAAATAAAATTTGATCCTGGTACAGATTATGGATATTCTGGAGAGGCTTACCATTATTTAGCAATGGTTTTGAAGCATATTGAAAATACAGATTGGGATGGATTAGAAAAAGCATTCCAAGAAAGAATAGCCATACCCTTAGAACTAGAGCATACTACATTTATAGAAGATGCATATGCGTTAAAACATAAAGCTGAACCCTATAATAGCGATGGTAAATGGATCAATTGGAAAGAAGACTATTGGTATAAAAAAGATAAAGGTGTTTTTGTGGCACCAGCTTCTATTAGATCAGAACCTCTGGATTTCTCTAAATGGATGATAGGGATTATGAATAAAAAGATTCTTAAAGAAGAAAGTTATCAGGAGTTGTTAAAACCTCATTCTACCATCACTACTTTACCTAGTGGAATTAAGTTATATTATAGTTTAGGTTTTATGACTGCAGGTGGTACTTATCAAAATAGCTTTTTTCATGGCGGTTCTAATGATGGATTCACTTCTTGGTATATGATGGATGTTGAAAAGAAATTTGGCTACGTTTTATTTACAAACTCCATGTTTGGAGAAACATTAGGTAATATACTCTTGGATTATTTCGAGAAAGCATCTTATTAAATGTGTAAAACTAAAATATATAGTTCAAATATTAATTGGGTTTATTCTGATTTAATATTTGAATTATTTGGTGTAACGATTGCTTAGCTTCTTTCATCACAGGAAGTAATGGCCAAATATGTGGCATTCCTTTTCCTTCAAATGCTTGTATATCAATCGAAGCTTGTTTCATTTTTTCTAATGCCAATTTTTCATCAGGGTACATGATATCATATTCTCCAAGAAACAACACAGTTTTAGGAAAACCTACAAAGCTGCCGTATAATGGAGAAATCATGGTGTCTTTAAGATCTACATTTCTTGCACACATCTTTTTTGAACTTAAAATACCAACTTTAGAAAGCATAGGATCCATCGGATCAATTATATCAATTTCGGGATTAGACATCGTGGCATCCATAACCGGAGATATTAAAAGAATCTGGTAGGGTAGTGGTAACTGTTTAGAAATTAATCTTTGTATTAATGATGTTATTAAGGTTCCACCCACGGAATCACCAATAAAGGAGATTTGATTAGCTTTGTGATCTTGTAGTGCAGTATCGTAAACAGCGTCTATATTGTGGGATATTTCTATAATATCAGATTCTGGAGCTTTCGGATAATTACACATCCATATTTTGTAATCTGTCTTTTGTACAATAGTTTTTATTGAATCCCAATGATGCTTCGCTGGACCAGAAACAAATGCGCCACCATGAATAAATATAAGTAGCTTATTAGGATTACTATTACAGGTGATCTCAGTGATAGTCGAATTAGAAACTTTAAATTGTTTCGTAATATTTTTTTTAAAAAAACTTCCTTTCGGATTATAAACATCCTCTTTTCTAATTGTTTGATACGCGACTGGATCTTGACTAAAGCTTTTCTTGATGCCTTTTAGTTTTAAAACTGCAATTGTTAGATAATATGTCAGGCTTTTTTTCACAAATCTTAATTTTTCAAAAGATAGGAAAAATCGTGTAAATCTTATAGCATCATTCCATTTGGAATCATAAATTGAGAACAGCGAGTGACTTTGTTTTGCTTTATCTTCTTCTACCAGAATAAGTGATAGCTTCTCCTTTTCCAAATGCATAGCTTAGTCCGAAAGTAAAGAAACGTCCACGTTGCCCAAAGTTATAAGTTTCAAAAGTAGGTTGGTTTACGAAACGCTCCTGAATTCTGGAAGCAAATACATCTCTTATGCCAAGATTAGCCACTATTTTTCCCTTTAGTATTTTCTTACGTATTCCTATATCCATAAAAGCAAATCCACTTTGTTTTCCTTGTACAGTTTCAAAACCAGATCTGTAATTTCCATTAAGCTCTAAATCAATATCAGCAGGAAATCCAATTTTTGAACCTAATCGAGTGGACCACTGATTTCCTGTAAAATCAAAAACTTGTCCTTCAAAAGATCCTTGACGATCAAAATAATTAAAATTGAAATCTCCTGTAAAGGTTAACCATTTGGTAGGACTATATTTTCCATTAGTTTCAAAACCTATAGATGAATTAGTACCAATATTTTCAGGTGTAGTAAAGTTTACATTATCGATAAAAGTAGATACACGTTCTACCACGTCTGTTGTATAACGATGGTACAAACTAGAACTCATACTGGCTTTACCAATTTTATAAATACTCGTTAATTCATACGAATTGGTAAACTCTGGTTGTAGGTTTGGATTACCGGTTCTTATATTAAAATTGTTTCTAATATTAAAAAAAGGATTTAAGTCCCACAGACGAGGTCTAAAGATCCGTTTGGAGTAACCCGCTTGTAATGAAAACTTTTCGCTAAACGTATAGGACGTATGAAAACTAGGAAAATAGTTTGTGAAGTTTTGTGAATTACTCTCATTGGTATTGGCTAATAAGGTTCCTATGTCTGTATTTTCTACTCGTAAACCCGCTTTTACACCCCAATTTTCATTTTCGTAAGCACCAGTAGCATAAACCCCCAATACCTTTTGATTCCATTCAAAATCATTGGTTAAGCTCTCATTTATGACATAGGTTCCATCTATTAGATCTTCTACTTCAAAATCGTTCCCAACATCATTTATTACATATTGTGCACCAGCTTCGATAGTATATTCTTTGCTTAATGGGTTGGTATAGTCTGCTTTGAAAGTGAAATCAGCCTGTTGAAAATTAGTTGACGTTCGTTGATTACTGTCTACATCCGAACCTTCGAGCGTAGTATCTACAAATAGTGAAGATTGATCTTTTCCAAAGAAACTTCCTAGCGCACTTAATTGGAAAGTGTGGTCTTTATTATTTTTAAACTGTTTTTTCCAATTAAATTCATATTGCCACTTGGGGTTTGTGGCTTCTGTATCTTCATTTCGTATCCAGCGAGATACTAAATCATTATTGGTATCAAAAAAGCTAAAATTGGTTTCCGATGGTTGATCTTCTATCTCATAAGCAAAATTTCCTGATAATGTGAGTACATTGTACTTATTTAAATGATAATCAGTTCCTAGTGTAACATTAAAAAAGGTTTCATTTCTAAAATTTTCTCCATCACTAAATATTACTTCATTATTTTCTAAATTTCTATTGATCGCTTCATTTTCTCTCGGTAATGAACGATAACCAGCACCTATTTGAGTAAACAAATTAAATTTTTCGGTTCTACGATTTAAACTAACACCTACATTATGATTATCGGGAACACCAGTATTAAGAGATATGGATCCATTCCATCCTTTTTTCTCTTCTTTCTTTAAAATAATATTTAAAATTCCCGAAGTACCAGAGGCTTCGTATTTAGCCGAAGGGTTGGTAATCACCTCAATACTTTGAATCATATCTGCAGTAATAGTTCCCAATGCATTACTAGATTCATCTGCTAACACCGAAGGTTTACCATTAATAAGTATTTGAACTCCGCCACTACCACGAAGACTAATTTCTCCTTCTATGTTCACATTTACAGAAGGTACATTATTAAGTACTTCCAAGGCGCTTGCACCAGCTGTACTTAAATCTTTTCCTACGTTAAAGACACGTTTATCTAGTTTAAATTCGGTTTTAGAAACCTCACCTCTTACCACAACTTCATCTAGCATTTGACTATCTTGATAAAGCTTTATAGTACCAAAATCTACTTTATTTTCTGATACTGTATAATTTCTTACTTGAAGGGTTTTAAAACCAATAAAGCTGATCTCGAGATAAAAATCATTTTCTACCGTTTTTAGGTTAAAATAACCATCATCATTCGTTATTGCACCCGTAATGGTAGATTTACTGCTTTTAGAATTTAAAACAACAGTAGCGTATGGAATAGGTTGTCCAGTTTCTGCTTCTACTAGTAAACCGGTAATTTGGATTTCACTATTTTGAGACCAACTAACACCAGTATATAACATTAAAATAAGAACAAACTTTATTTTTCTTTCTAATAGCATTGTAATTTTTTTATCAAAGAAAGGGAGAAGTGAAAACTTATAAAAATCAATTTGGATAAACAACTGTTATAAGCCTGCAAACGACATGATATTCATTTATCTGTTAGGAATTGTTGTTTGTAGTATACTTTAAGTGGGTTATAGTAGTTGGTCTTATGTTAGAGATACAAAAGGTTATATTTGTTGGATTATCAATGACAATATGAAATGTATATTTTTGAATAAAGAAGTTTGGTTTCAGCTCATACTACACGTTGTCGTATTTACTTTTTATTCTTTCGATCGTCGTAATCCAGAAATTCAATTTTATCAGTATGTCTTTTTTCTAAATTTTGTGATTGCTGGTTTGATTATAAACTATATATTACTTCCGAAGTTCTTATACCCAAGAGCTTATTTAAAATTTGCTTTCTATGTTTCTTTAGTAGTAGCTAGCGTTATTTTTGTAGAAGAAGAGATTTTGGAAAAAATATATTTTCCAGATACGCGAGGAACTAGATTTTTGGGGATCGTTTTCAATCTTATGGGCACACTACCAACCTTATCTATTTTAGCAGGATTTAAATTTGGATGGGATGCGCTTATTAAACAGAAAGAGGTAAAAGAACTAAGAGATTCTGTTAAAGAAAGTGAGTTGCAATTTTTGAAATCTCAGATCAACCCTCATTTTCTGTTCAATAATTTGAATAATTTATATTCCTATGCTATTGAGAAGTCACCAAGAACACCAGAAATTATCTTGGAATTATCGGGTGTATTACGATATATGTTATATGAATGTAAGTCTGAATATGTTTCGCTCTCAAAAGAAATAGAGCAATTAGAAAACTTTATTAATCTTGGACGATTACAAATTGAAGGACGAGGAAGTGTTAGCTTTACAAAAGAAATAGCGCATTCAAATTTCAGAATTGCTCCATTGATATTGGTAGTTTTTGTTGAAAATGCATTTAAACATGGTAGTTCCAGTCAAACGGAGGGTATTGAAATAGATATCACCCTAAATATAACAGAAAAAGGAGTACTTCATTTTACCTGTGCGAATACTTTTAAATCCGACAGTAATACAAATAATTTGGATAGCGGTATTGGTTTAGAGAATGTTAAAAAAAGACTTGTGATTATGTATCCAAAACTTCATACGTTGGTGATAAATTCCAATCAAGAAAAGTATAAAGTTGAATTAACTATTGATCTAAAAAACGCTAAATAACAATGAATTGTATTATCATAGAAGATCAATTACCAGCGCAACGTATCCTTAAAAAATACATTGAAGATATTGGCACTCTAAAATTAGTAGGTGCATTTACGGATGCAATAGAAGCTATGATTCTTATGAAGCCTCAAAAAATTGATCTTATATTTTTAGATATACATTTACCAAAAATCTCTGGAATAGATTTTCTTAAAACCCAAGTCAATCCTCCACAAGTTATATTAACTACAGCTTTTCCTGATTATGCCTTGGAAAGTTATGAGTTCGATGTAGTTGATTATTTATTAAAACCATTTTCATTCCAACGGTTTGTTAAAGCAGTAGCTAAGGTAAAATCTAACTATGATGATACAGTTTTGAATAATCAAAATTCTGAAACTGCGGATGCTCAAGAATTATATGTTAAAATAGGATTCGATTACGTACGGATATTGATTGATGAAATTACACATATTATATCAGATGCAGATTATACAGAATTACATACAATCAATAAAAAACACGTTTCTTCAGAAACATTAAAGCACTGGGAAGAACTGTTACCAAATACTAAATTTATAAGAGTTCATAAATCTTACATTATCAATACTTCTAAAATTGAAAAGGTATCTGGAAATCAAATCTTTTTATCAAATCATAGCATCATACCGTTAGGTAGAGCTTATAAAGAGAATTTTATAAAAAATATTTTATAAGAACTACCTTTGGATATATATATTCTAAACTTTTAGCTTACAGGAGTTAGTATAGCTATTTCCTCTTCAGTAAATATTCTTGATTTTATAACAAATCGGATTCCCAAGGGAATTTCTAAAGAAAAACTAGATCCTCTTCCTTTTACAATATCGACAGTTAATTGTGTATGTTTCCAATACTCAAATTGATCTTTAGACATATAAAACTCACAATTATGTATCGTTCCAAGATATACATCCGTATTATTCAGCATTAATTCTCCTTTTGGAAAACACATAGGAGAGGAGCCATCACAGCAACCGCCACTTTGGTGAAACATGAGCGGACCATGTTCGTCTCTCAAAGAGTTAATGATCCGCTTCGCTTCTTCTGTTATTAAAACACGCTCTACCATATTAGAAAAATCCTAAAGCATTTTTGTCATGAGAAATAAGCATATTCTTTGTTTGTCTATAATGATCAAGCATCATTTTATGTGTTTCTCTACCGATTCCAGACTTTTTATAACCTCCAAATGGGGCATGCGCTGGATACAAATGATAACAATTTACCCAAATTCGTCCCGCTTGTACTTGTCTAGAAATCTGATATGCTTGATGTGTGTCTCTGGTCCATACACCAGCACCAAGGCCATACAAGGTATCATTAGCAATTTCTAATGCCTCCGCTTCATCTTTAAAAGTTGTTACACATGCAACTGGTCCAAAGATTTCTTCTTGGAATACGCGCATTTTATTATTTCCTTTTAGTAAAGTGGGTTGAATGTAGTAACCACCTTCTAAACCTTCATTATAAGCAGCCTCACCACCAGTTAGTATTTCACAACCTTCATCTTTACCAATATTTATATAGTTTAAGATTTTTTCATATTGATCATTAGACGCTTGTGCACCCATCATAGTGGTAGGATCAAGAGGGTGTCCTAGTTTTATAGCTTCTACGCGTTCAATGACACGTTCTATAAACTGATCATAAATACTTTCCTGAATTAATATTCTCGATGGGCAAGTACATACTTCTCCTTGATTCAGAGCAAACATAACCGCACCTTCTAAACATTTATCAAAAAATGCGTCATCTGCGTCCATGATACTTTCAAAAAAGATATTTGGACTTTTACCACCCAATTCCAATGTTACAGGAATGATATTTTTACTCGCATATTGCATGATCAACTGTCCAGTTGTGGTTTCTCCTGTAAAAGCGATTTTATTAATTCTCGAACTTGAGGCTAAAGGCTTACCAGCTTCTATTCCAAAACCATTAACCACATTAAGAACTCCAGGAGGTAGAATACCTTCTATAAGTTCTAGTAAAATCATAATACCTACCGGAGTTTGCTCTGCTGGTTTCAAAACAACACAATTACCTGCAGCCAAAGCAGGCGCAACTTTCCAGGTAGCCATAAGTAGTGGAAAATTCCATGGAATTATTTGACCAACTACTCCAAGAGGTTCTTTCACATTCATAGATATTGTAGAAGCATCTAACTCACTTACGGATCCTTCTTCTGCTCTAATAACTCCGGCGAAATATCTAAAGTGATCAACCGCTAGCGGTAAATCTGCAGCCATCGTTTCTCGTAATGCTTTTCCATTATCCCATGTTTCTGCTCTTGCTAATAACTCTAGATTTTGCTCCATTACATCAGCAATTTTAAGGAGCATATTGCTTCGCTCGGTAGCGGAATTGTTATTCCATGAAGGAGCGGCCTCCCATGCAGCATCGATGGCAAGATCGATATCTTCTTTTGTAGATCTAGCTACTTTTGTAAAACTATTGCCATCCACAGGAGAGATGTTTTCAAAATATTCACCTTTAACAGGAGATGTCCATTTACCTCCAATATAATTGTCATATTGGTTTTTGAACTGAGGCTTCTTAAAAGCCATTTTTTCGTTAGTACTTACAGTGCCCATAGTAATAAATTAAGATTATTTGTTATGTGTTTTCAAGATACTTTGTTCATTGTCAAAATAGTTGAACAATTCTATGAACTATATGAACAATTCTATGAATAAGTAAATTATCATCAGAAAATCATTATCTTTAATATAGTATCATTAGAATTACTACAAAAATTTTGTTAAATCTATAATTTTAGCAATGCAATTGTCTGATTCCTTTTATAAATCTAGAAAGCTAGTGGATCTGGTAGAAAATCAAACCTCTTATATTTTAGAAGACTCTGCTATGCATATCTTCGAAACACATTCCCGAGCAGAAATGGTACAGCTTCAGTTTACTACTCCTGTTTTGGCAAGTATGTTTAGAGGAAAGAAGGTGATGCATTTACGAGATAAACCTTCTTTTGAGTTCTTGCCTGGTGAATCCTTAATACTACCTGCAAACGAATTGATGAGTATTGACTTTCCAGAAGCTCAGGAAGATAATCCAACCCGGTGCTTAGCTATGGAAATAGGAGAGGAACGATTAAAGAGTGTTATTCGTTTAATGAATGAATGCATGACCAGACCGGATGGAAATGAATGGAACATATTAGATTATAATTTTCACTTCACAAATGATCAAAGTATTTATCAGATATTACAACGTTTAGTGTATTTGTATACCGAAAATCATCCTGCAAAAGATTCTTTCGTTTCCAATATGATTCAAGAACTGATTATTAGAATATTGCAGGTAGACACGCGTAAGACCTTTCAAACAAAAACGAAAGAATTAGCAAGTGATTATAGATTGGCTTATGTTATTCAGTATATTAGAGATAACATCTGTAATCCTCTAACTATAAAAGAGCTAAGTAAGGAAGCTTGTATGAGTGAAAGTCACTTCTATAAAGTGTTTAAACAAGAAATGGGTATCTCACCAACAGATTTTATTAACGAAGAACGCATTCAAAAAGCCACACAGTTACTGGCAAATCCTATGTATAATCTAAAAGAAGTGTTTTTAGCATGTGGATTTACCAACCGTTCTTATTTTAATCGGATGTTTAAAAGAATAAAAGGAATCAATCCCAGTAAATATAGAAATAGATTTGCATAAGTTTATGGGCATTTATTTTGTTTTAATGTCTACAAGGCATTATGTTCTATTGGCATGTCTTTATTAGATATAATGTGTTTTAAAAAAATCATAAAATTCTCTTACTGAGCTTTTAATCATCGCTTATTTAGTATTTTTCACATCATCATCTATTTACTCTTTAGAATAACACTAAAATTTATGTTTGTGAAAAACGCTCTTTACACGCTTCTCTTACTTTTTTTTATAACTCAAATTTCCACTGCTCAAGACCGAATTACTGGCGAACCTTTTGCTACACGGTCCGAAGTATTAGGCCAAAATGGAATGGTTGCTACCAGTCATCCATTAGCAACTCAAATTGGTTTAGATATCCTTAAAAAAGGAGGTAATGCTATTGATGCAGCTATTGCTGCGAATGCTGCTTTAGGATTAATGGAACCTACTGGATGTGGTATTGGCGGTGATTTATTTGCAATTGTTTGGGACGGAAAAACTAAAAAACTATATGGATTAAATGCTAGTGGAAGATCGCCAAAAGGACTCACTTTAGAATATTTTGAGAAACAAAAGATGAGTAAAATTCCATCCCATGGAGCTTTGCCAGTAAGTGTTCCTGGTGCGGTAGATGGATGGTTCGAATTACATAATAAATTTGGATCTAAACCAATGTCAGAAATTTTGGCACCTGCAATTAGTTATGCAGAAAGTGGATTTCCCTTAACAGAATTGATAGCTTGGTATCTGCAGAGAAGTATTCCATTCTTTGAATCCAAAGGTTTTCCAAATATAAAAGACACGTATATCAATCAAAACGGAGGAAGCCTACCTAACGAAGGCGAAATTTATAAAAATCCATATTTAGCAAATACCTATAGAAAAATTGCTGAAGGTGGTAGAGATGCTTTTTATAAAGGAGACATTGCAAAAACTATTGGTAAGTTCATTAAAGAACAAGGTGGATTTTTATCCGCAAAAGATCTAGCAGATCACAAATCGCAATGGGTAGATCCAGTATCTGTAAATTATAGAGGTTATGATGTTTGGGAACTACCACCAAATGGACAAGGTATTGCTGCTCTTCAAATGTTACAGATTTTAAATGGATTTGATTTTTCAAACATAGAATTCGGAAGTACGGAACATCTTCATTTATTTACAGAAGCAAAGAAGCTTGCTTTTGAAGATCGTGCGAAACATTATGCTGATATGGATTTTTATGATGTACCTGTTTCGCAACTTTTATCAGAAGAGTATGCCAACAAAAGAAGAGAGGAGATTGGCAAACGTGCAGGAAAATATAACGCCGGTGAAATTTCGGCAGGAGAAACAATTTACATGACGGTTGCAGATAAAGATGGGACTATGATTTCTTTAATCCAAAGTAACTACAGAGGGATGGGATCTGGAATGGCTCCTCCGAAATTAGGTTTCATGTTACAAGATAGAGGTGAGTTATTTAGTTTGAAACGTGGTCAGGCAAATACGTATGAGCCTGGAAAACGACCTTTTCATACTATTATTCCCGCTTTTATAACAAAAGATGGAAAACCATTTGTGAGTTTTGGTGTAATGGGAGGAGATTTTCAACCTATGGGGCATACACAAATCGTAATGAATCTTATAGATTTTGGAATGAACTTGCAGGAAGCAGGTGATGCTCCTAGATGGGATCATACTGGTGGAGCAAGCCCAATGGGGCAAACTACAGAAAATACAGGAACTATCCGAACAGAATCAGGAATACCATACACTACTATTAGAGGTCTAATGGATAAAGGACATAGAATAGGAACAGCAAGAGGTGTTTATGGAGGATATCAGGCAATTTTATGGGACGACAAAAATAAAGTGTATCATGGTGCTTCGGAAAGTCGGAAAGATGGTCAAGCAGCAGGATATTAACCATTTTTATTGATAAATATCTATCACAAACATTCCTTGTTTACACATAAGTCAGATCACACTAATCAAAAAGTATAAACAAGATATGTTTTAATAATAATATCATCATTTACGTATAGAAATCAACTTAATATACTAACTCTAAAAAATGAATTCAATCTTTAAAATGGGCTTTATGCTCGGAGCAATGTTATTGTTATCTACATTACAAGCTCAGCAATTAAATGACAAAACTTTTAACGGATTACAGTTTAGAAATATTGGACCAGCATTTACTTCTGGAAGAATCGCTGATATTGCAATTCATCCAAAAAATGAAAATATATGGTATATTGCTGTTGGATCTGGTGGTGTCTGGAAAACTACTAATTCTGGTACTACTTGGAAACCAATTTTTGACAAACAAAAATCTTTTTCTATTGGAGCTATTACAATAGATCCTAATAACCCACACACCATTTGGGTAGGTACTGGAGAAAATGTAGGAGGACGCCATGTAGCTTTTGGTGATGGTATTTATGTAAGTCATGATGATGGAGCTACTTGGAAAAATATGGGTTTAAAAAAATCAGAACATCTTTCTAAGATTGTAATTCATCCAGAAAACTCGAATATTATATGGGCTGTTTCTCAAGGACCATTATGGACTGCTGGAGGTGAGCGTGGAGTATATAAGTCTACTGATGGTGGAGTTTCCTGGAAAAGAACATTAGGAGATAGCGAGTGGGTTGGAGCAACAGATTTAGTAATTGATCCAAGAAATCCAGATGTTTTATATGCTGCTACCTGGCAACGTCATCGAACAGTTGCTGGTTATTTAGGAGGTGGTCCTGGTTCTGGACTTCATAAAAGTACAGATGGAGGCGAAACCTGGACAAAGCTAACCAGTGGAATTCCTAGTTCTAATCTTGGTAAAATAGGTTTGGCAATTTCTCCATTTAACCCTGATGTAATTTATGCGGCAATAGAGTTGGATCGAAGAACAGGTGGTTTATTCATGTCTACAAATAGAGGTGCTTCTTGGACAAAGCAGTCTGATGCTATTTCAGGTGGTACAGGACCTCATTATTATCAAGAATTATATGCGTCACCACATCATGAAGGGAAGTTATTTCTTATGAGTAATTATGTTCAGATTTCTGATGATCATGGAAAAACATTTTATAACATGAACGAGAAAAACAAACATGTAGATAGTCATGCAATGGCATTTAAATCATCAGATCCTAACTACGTGTTATTTGGTACAGATGGAGGTTTATATGAAAGTTTTGATCTTACTAAAAGTTGGAAATTTATTAGAAATCTACCGATAACGCAATATTTTAAATTAGCGGTTGATGATTCAAAACCATTTTATAAAATTTATGGTGGTACTCAAGACAATGGCTCACATGGAGGACCTTCTCAAACCATGAGTTCTGATGGAATTGCTAATTCTGATTGGTGGAAAACACTAGGAGCGGACGGACACCAATCTGCTATAGAACCGGGTAATCCTAATATTACTTATGGAGAATTTCAACAAGGAGCACTTTGGCGAATCGATCAAACCACCAAAGAAACTGTATTTATTCAACCGCAACCTGCTGAAGGAGATCCTTATGAACGTTTTAATTGGGATGCTCCAATTTTAGTAAGTCCTCATAATCCCAAGCGTTTGTATTTTGCATCTCAGCGTGTATGGCGCTCAGAGAATAGAGGAGATGATTGGACACCTATTTCTAAAGATTTAACTCTAAACCAAGAACGAATTACAATACCTTATTACGGAAAACAACAGAGTTGGGATAACGCGTGGGATGTTTTTGCAATGTCAAATTACAATACAATTACTTCCTTGGCAGAATCACCGAAACAAGAAGGCTTAATCTATGCTGGAACAGATGATGGTATGATACAAATTACTGAAAATGGAGGAGAGACTTGGAGAAAATTTAATTTGAATACAGTAAAAGGATTAGGTAATATTCCTTTTGTAAATGATGTTCGAGCGGATTTATTTGATGCTAATGTAGTGTATGCTGCCGTGGACAATCATAAATATGGCGATTATAAACCATACATACTTAAAAGTACTGACAAAGGTAAAACATGGAATTTAATCAACGGAGATTTACCAAATCGTTTGCTAATCTGGAGATTAGTTCAAGATCATCTTGATAAAAACTTGTTATTCGCTGCTACTGAGTATGGTATTTACTTCACCTATAATGGCGGAACAAATTGGATACAATTAAAAGGTGGAGTTCCAACAATATCATTTAGAGATCTTACTATTCAAAGAAGAGAAAATGATCTTGTAGGAGCCTCTTTTGGTAGAGGATTCTTTATACTTGACGATATAACACCGTTGCGTAATTTCAATCCTTCTGTTGTCGCTGCTGAAGCTACTTTATTCCCTATAAAAGAAGCATTATGGTATAAGCCTTCAAGTAGAGTAGGAAGTCAAGGAGATTCTGAATATATAGCTCCTAATCCTGCGTTTGGAGCACGTTTTACATATTATCTAAAAGATAAATTCAAGTCTTTAAAAGATGTTCGAAAAGAAAGAGAGAAGAAGAATACGGATTTTCCTGGTTGGGATACTTTAGAAAAAGAAAAGAATCAGGACGGACCTGCTGTTATGTTACTTATTAAGGATGCTGAAGGAAATTTAATCAATACCGTAAAAGGAACTAATAAAAAAGGATTTAATCGTGTTAACTGGAAGTTAGATTACCCTAATAAGCGTGGAGAAAGGCTTCAGGAAAGAGGTAATAATAGAGGTTTTGGTAACAGAATTGGTGTTTTTGCCACGCCGGGAACATATACAGCAACCTTGATAAAACGTGTAGATGGAGTAACCACAGTATTACAAGGCCCTAAAGAATTTGAGGTGATACCAATGCATAAAGGAGCATTGCCACGTAAGTCATTTGAAGAAATGAATCAATTTAGAGAGCAAGTTTTTGCTTTTCAACAAGATCTAACAGCAACCAATCTAGAAATGACAACACAACTTCGGAAAATAAAGGCTATGAAACGAGCAGCTAATAAAACAAATACTTCCAACGATGCTTTGTTAGAACAAATCAATAAGGTTAGATTAAGCTTATTAGCTATTCAAAAAGAGTTAAATGGTAATCCTGTAAAGAATGAAATAGGAGAACGCTCTAATCCAACACCAAACGATGCAAATCGTATTGCTTTTTCTGCTTTATCTAGTACTTATGGCCCTACAGGTAATCAAAAAGCTGCTTTTAATCGTGCGAATAAACAATTACAACAGATCAAATTAAAATTAAAATCAGTATTAAATAGTAGTATTCCAGATATAGAAAAAAGTTTAAAACAAGCTGGTGCTCCTTGGATCGAAGGTCAAGGATTAATTGATAATTAGTATGACCAAAAAGTATTGAAAGTATAGGGAAAACTTAGTCTCGTAGCTACTAAAGAAAATCCTAAATAAAAAGCAACTCTCGTTTAATTGTAGAGTTGCTTTTTGTTTAAAGTAGATTTTGGTAAAGGAGATATTTTGAGGTAATTATAGACTTTGTAGTATTCGATTTTGTAATACCATTAACAATTTGTTAACAGGAAATGCTATTGTTTTTTTAATTCAACTTTAAAACTTTATTAACTATAAAAATATTGTTAAAATTGAGGTTTAATCTTGGTTACCCAATTTTAAATTATCACCAAATCAATTACTTAAGAACTAACATATACTACAAAATGAATAATCTTAACAACTCCAATCGTTATTTACGAAAGTTCGAAAAGAACCTACAAAAATTCTTAAAACCAATACCTTGGCAAAGTATGTTACTTATTGCAACTTTTTTTGTCCCTTTCCAATCTGTACTCACTCATGGTACCGTAACGTATCCTCCAAGTAGAGTTTATACTTGTTTTCAAGAAAACCCCGAAAGTCCCGATTCCCCAGCTTGTCAGGATGCTGTTATTGGATGGGGAACGCAAGCATTATATGACTGGAATGAAGTAGCAAGGATGGATGCAGGCGGTATGCACATGGATATTATTATGGATGGTAATTTAGCCAGTGCAGGACGTCCAGATAAATATGGAGGCTTAGATCAAGTACGTGATGATTGGGTAGCAACTCCTGTTACTCCAGGGCCATTAACCGTTACCTGGACCAATACTGCTCCGCATGAAACATTATATTATAGAGTTTATATTACTAAAAGTGATTGGAATCCTAATATGCCATTAACTTGGGATAGTTTAGAGCTTTTAGTAGAAACTGGACCAAGACCAGCATCAGAAACAGATAACATCGATGTTGTTTTACCTGCACGAACGGGGAAACACGTTTTATATAGTATCTGGCAGCGATCTCTTACACCAGAAGCATTCTATTCTACTAGTGACATCGATTTTGGTGCTACTAATGAACCAACTCCTCCAGTGGCTATTTTTACAAGTGATAATGGTCGTTGTGGTGGATCTGAAGTTAATTTTAGCGCAGCTGATTCTTATGATCCTAATGGTGATGCATTAACCTACACATGGGATTTTGGAGATGGGACAACTGCACAAGGTGTTGAGGTATCACATACTTACAGTGGTTTAACGAGTGCCGATGTTACACTTACCGTAAGTGATGGATCTTTCAGTAGTGGTAATACTCAGACTATTGATTTAATAGAAGATCCAGATTGTGTAGGTGTTATTTGTCCTTTTGATACTCCAAATGCTGAAGCTTTACCGACTTTGATCGGTTCTTATAGAGATATTTTCGTTTTAGGTGAAAATGGACCAGATTTAAGTAATCATAAGTTTGATATTAACTGGAATCTTACAAATGATGGACTATATCAGTTTTCTATTCAATCCCTTGGTGCAGTTAGTGTTTGGACGGATTTACGAGATAATTTAACACAAACATTTAAACAAGATGCTCCAGAAGCAACGTTAAGTGGTACAGGAATTCAAGGCTTTGATGGAGATTATTATGTAACTACAGATGGTGATAATTTTGTGATGGTTTCGAAATCTGGTGACTTTACTATATATTTTAGTACTACCGATACTGCACCTTCTTGTGCTTCGGTATTATCAGTGGATGAGTTTGATACTGGTGCAGTACTATTAAATAATTATCCTAATCCATTTGCGGGTATTACTAATATTCAATACATATTACAAGAACAATCATCTGTAAGTTTAAAGGTGTATACACTAAGTGGACAGTTAGTAAAATCAATTAATGAAACTACTAAAACTCCAGGAAAATATGAATTCCAAATTAATTTAGAAGGAATGAGCAACGGTGTATATCTTTACAAATTACAAACAGATAAGGGAGTTCAGACAAAACGAATGATTTTACAACAATAGATTCTTATTAGAACAAATAGTGATAAAAAGCTGCATTTATTTATGCAGCTTTTTTTATTACTCCGAGGTAATTAAACTATTGCTTTCAACTTGTTGTATCCAAGCCTTTATTTAAGAATATGTTTATCAATAGCTTTGGAATTGTGTTAGTTTTAACTAAGTCTAACGTACTATAATTAGTATATTTAATAAACTAAATAAAACTCATCTATGAAACGTTTTACTATTCTAACATTAACTGTATGCTTATCTTTTGTTTGTCTAATTTCCTGTAAACAAAAAGATACCTCTAAAACAGAAACTTCAGAAGAGTCTGTTACAGAGGAAACTAAAGAATCAAATTATAAAACAATACAAGTAAAAGGAGAAGAGGTAACGTATGCTTCTGACTCTACAAGTTTAAAAGGGTATATCGCTTTTGATGAAAACAATAAAGAAAAGCGACCTGGGATATTAGTAATTCATGAATGGTGGGGGCATAACGAGTATGTTAGAGAACGTGCTGATATGTTAGCCAGTCTAGGGTATACTGCTCTTGCTGTAGATATGTATGGTGATGGAAAACTAGCCGAACATCCTGACGATGCTATGAAATTTGCTGGTAGCGTGATGAAGAATTTACCAGAAGCAGAAGCTCGTTTCAATGCAGCTATAGAATTATTAAAAAAACATGAATCTGTAGATGGTGAAAAGATTGCTGCTATTGGATATTGCTTTGGTGGTAGTGTTGCATTAGCGATGGCTAATAGTGGAGCTGACTTAGATGCCGTAGCAGCATTTCATAGTGGTGTAAGTCTTTCTATAATGCCTAACGATAAATTAAAAGCACGAGTACTAGTGTGTAATGGAGCTGATGACCCTTTTATAAAAGAAGAAACAGTAACTGTTTTTAAAACTGCGATGGATTCTATTGGAGCTACGTATGAATATATCTCATATCCTGGTGTAAAACATAGTTTTACGTCTAAAGCAGCCGATGCAAATGCAGAAAAATTCAATTTAGCACTAGCATATGATGCAGAAGCAGATGAAAAATCTTGGAATAGTTTACAAGAATTATTGGCTGAAACGTTTGAATAATTAGGAATAAACCATTCTAAAAATATGCTGATGAAAGTACTTTAATAATATATTTTCATCAGCTTGTTTTATTTAAAATGGTATTAGGTCCATTCCTTAAATTTGAAAATAACTAGAGAATTATTTAATTACTTTTTCTAAAACTTCCCACACATTATCCGCAAGGATCTTTTGTCCTTCAGTGGTTGGGTGAATACCATCCGCTTGATTTAACGCTGCTATACCACCAACATCCTTTAGAAGGAAAGGAATAAGCGATAGATTATTCTTCTCTGCTAATTCGGGAAATATCGTTTTAAACTCTGTGGTGTATTCTGGTCCCATATTAGGAGGGAGTTGCATTCCTGCTAATATGATCTTAGTTTCTGGATTTTTCTTTCTTACTGCGTCAATAATTGCTTGGAGATTTGTTTTGGTTTCTGATAAAGGTACACCACGTAATCCATCATTAGCACCTAATTCTAAAAGAAATATATCTACAGGCTGTTTTAGAACCCAATCAATACGGCTTTTACCTCCAGCACTAGTTTCGCCACTTAATCCCGAATTAATTACGGTATAATTTAATCCCAAAGAATCAATTTTGTCTTGTAGCAACGCTGGATAAGCCTCGTTGATATCATCCAAACCATATCCAGCAGTCAAACTATCTCCAAAACATAGAATAGTTTTGGAAGATGTTATTGGATTTTCTGTACTTGTATTTTCACTACTTTTGAATGTTTCTGTAGGTTTGGTTTTAGAAGTATCTTTCCCGCAAGAAAGGAAAATACTTATTGCTAAAAAATAACAAAACTTTAAGGAAATCGACTTATAGTCGGCGAATAAATCTAAAATCATTTGCTTATTTTTCGTGTTTATCATTTCTAAAAAAATAGTATGTCAAAGATATTAAAGATCCATGAGCTAGAGAAGACTTATAATAGCGGTTCTAAAAAACTAACGGTTTTACATAACATATCTTTTGATGTGGAACAAGGAGCAACTTTTTCTATTGTGGGCCCTTCTGGAAGTGGTAAAACTACCTTATTAGGTATTTGTGCAGGTTTGGATCAACCAGATTCTGGTATCATAGAGTTATGTGGACAAAATTTAGCCGAATTAGACGAGGATCAACGAGCACAATTAAGAAATAAAGAAGTAGGTTTCATATTTCAGAATTTTCAATTATTGCCTACGTTAACAGCATTAGAAAATGTAATTGTACCTTTAGAATTACAAGGAGCTAAAAATGCTTCCAAAATAGGCATAGACCTTCTCAAGAAAGTTGGTTTGGGAGATCGTTTTCATCATTATCCATCACAACTTTCGGGTGGCGAACAGCAACGAGTAGCATTAGCTAGAGCTTTTTCCACATCGCCATCTATATTATTTGCAGATGAACCTACTGGGAATCTAGATGAAGAAACAGGAGAGAAAGTAATAAAATTACTTTTTGAACTTAATAAAGAGGCTGGTACTACCTTAGTGATTATTTCTCATGATCTAGATTTAGCAAATAGAACTCAACAGATTTTGCGATTAAAAGGAGGAAAGATCATTAGCAACGAGAAAACAGCATCCTAATGAATAGAGAAAATATATATTCTAAAGCAGGAGTTTTTTGGTTGTTTAAAATGGCTTGGAGAGACGGAAGAGCAAGTATTTCCAGGTTATTATTGTTTATGGCTTCGATTATCTTAGGAATTGCTGCGGTGGTATCAATACAATTATTTAGTACCAATCTAAAGCAAAATATTCAAGGGCAATCGAAATCTTTGTTAGGGGCTGATTATATCATTGATAGTCGACAACAACCAAATGAAAAGGTAAAGGCCATCATCGATTCATTAGTGCCCGATGCTTATGAGGTTAATTTCCCGTCCATGGCGGCATTTCCTAAAAATGGAGCGGCTAAATTAGTTCGTGTGCGGGGAATGGAAGGTAGTTTTCCATTTTATGGAGATTTAGAAACAACACCAGAAAATGCCGCTAGTACCTATCAACAAAAAGGAGGTGCTCTCGTAGATGCCACAGTATTATTACAATATGATCTAAAAGCTGGAGATTCTATCAAATTAGGAGTAGTTACATTTCCAATTATTGGAGCTATCAATTCAATGCCAGGTAGTTCTGGAATCGGAACAAGCGTAGCGCCAACGGTTTTGATTCCCTATAGATTCGTAGAGAAAACAGAATTATTACAGGTAGGAAGCAGAAAAGAATATCAATACTTTTTTGTAGATCCGGATAAAGATCTGGACGAATTAGAAAAAGTTTTAGATCCAATTTTAGATGATGAAAATGCAGATTTGGATACACATACGAGTAGTAGTAGGCAGATTGGTCGTAGCTATGATAATTTAGGTAGATTCCTAAATCTAGCCGCTTTTATTGCATTATTGCTGGGTTGTATTGGTATTGCTAGTTCAGTTCATATTTATATCAAAGAAAAATTAACTGATGTAGCTGTACTAAAATGTATTGGAGCGAGTAGAAAACAGAGTTTTTTGATTTACTTGATACAAATTGCAGTAATGGGATTGATAGGAGGGCTCGTAGGGACAATAATAGGGATTGGTTTGCAGTATGCATTACCAGCATTATTACAAGAGTTTTTGCCATTTGATATTGAAATTACCACAGCGCCTCAACCGATTATCATGGGATTATTGCTAGGAATGTTTATGTCCGTATTATTTGCGCTCTTACCGTTATTAGGGACATGGTTCGTATCACCATTAGAAGTATTACGAGTATCCGAAAAACCTGCTGTACGATCCAGAAAAACAAGAATAATTGCTTTTGGAGCGATTATTATATTCGTTTTATTGTTTGGTATTTGGATATTCGGAGATCTTAAATTTGCTTCAGCTTTTGTAATAGGTGTTTTTGTTACTTTTGCTATTCTAGCAGGTATTTCAGTATTATTCATAAAAGTTATAAAACGTTATTTTCCATCTTCTTGGGGATTCACAGCCAGAACAAGCTTATTAAATCTTTTTAGACCTAATAATCAAACAATGGTTTTGATTTTAGCTATAGGGTTAGGAACATTTTTAATTAGTACGCTGTATTTTACCAAAGATATTTTATTAGCTAAAACTCAACTAGACAACAGTGCAGATCAGGCAAATCTTATTTTGGTAGATATACAACCAGAACAACGTGAAGCGGCTATAAATACCCTAAAAGATAATAACTCTGAAGTTTTAAATAATCTTTCGATCGTTACGATGCGAATGCAAAAGATTAAAGGAATAGCAACTAATGATATTCGGAAAGATACTACATCCGCTATCAGAGAATGGGTTTTAAATCATGAGTTTAGAACTACTTTTCGGGATTCATTAATAGCTTCTGAAACTGTCGTAGAAGGAGAATGGATAAAAGAAATTGAATCAGGTGAAGATGTTATGATATCTATCTCCGAAGGTTTGGCTAAAGATGCTCAAATAGGATTAGGTGATAAGGTTGTATTTAATATTCAAGGAGTCCTTATGGAAACGATTGTTGGTAGCATTAGAAAAGTTGATTGGACTCGACTACAGCTAAATTTCATGGTTGTTTTTCCGAAAGGAGTCTTAGAACAAGCTCCGCAGTTTCATGTATTAACAACCTACGTACCGGACACTAATAAGTCCGCTTCATTACAACAAAAGTTAGTTAGTAAATTTCCGAATGTAACAGTGTTTGATCTCAGGCAAATTTATACAGTGATTGAGGATATTTTACAAAAAATCTCTTGGGTCATTAATTTTATGGCATTTTTTAGCATTCTTACAGGGTTGATTGTACTAATTGGTTCTGTACGCACCAGTAAATACCAGCGTATAAAAGAAAGTGTATTATTACGTACGCTAGGTGCTAAAAGTAAACAGATTCTTCGTATCACTGCTTTAGAATATCTATATTTAGGAATATTGGGTAGTTTAGCCGGGATCTTATTATCTCTTATTAGTAGTCAATTGTTAGCCACTTTATTGTTTGAAGAACCCTTTGTGCCTTCTGGAATTCCGTTTATGGTCTTTTTACCAGCAATCGTATTAGTAGTATTAGCTATTGGTTTGAGCAATATAAGAAGTGTACTCCAAAGTCCACCATTAGCAGTATTACGAAAAGTAGGATAATTTTTATTTTTAAAACCAAAATCTCCTATGAAAACGTATCTTTTTTCAATAACTATTTTTCTAATTAGTTTTAACGCGGTTGCGCAAGATAAATTGCAAAAGGATATAGATTTTGATGGAGTGGAGGATACCGTCTATATTGACCTTGATAAATCCACGATTGTATGTCTGTTATCCAGTATGCAATTTGAAAAAATAGAAAGTAAACCAATTGACATCTTAAATGAACAATCTTTTATAAAAGATGCAAGAAATGGATTTTACTTCGAAAATCATTGGATGCGTTCAGGTCATTCTAACCAATTTAGATTTGATAAAAAAACTAAAAGAATAAGATTGATCGGAATGAGTAGATATTCTTTTGGTAATGCTGCTAATGATGGAAGTGGTGAGTCTAGTGTTAATCTATTAACAAGTGATTATATAGGCAATTGGCATTATTATGATATGACAGCCAATAATAACGAAGGAGAACTCGTTAAAATTCCTTCGATAAAAACAAAAATGTACTTTGATAAAATATATCTAGAAGACTTTAATGATGAAGTATATTTTGGATTTGGAGATCAATGTTCGGACTTGTATTATGCACATAGAGAAAAGTTAAAAAAACAACGAGAATAAATATGTCTTATAACTATTATTGATTTACTGTGTCTTAAAGGAATATGAATAACTATACACCGCAAATATTAGAATATCAAGTTATAGATGGTGTTAAGACTAAGGTTAGGGCGTCCCGAAGTGGTTTAGGTTATGCTTTGATTCCTTAAGACTGTATGCTACATGTAGAGCAATTAATCTCCATAATATTCACAGTGATGATCTTAATAATACCAATAAATGTATAATAATATATTTTATATGTTTGTGACATCACCAATATTAATGATGAATGCATTGTAAAAACTGTGATGAAAATGTAAATAGTAACTATTGTGGTAATTGTGGCCAAAAGTCCACTGTTGGGGCAATTAATCTTTCGACTTTTATAAATGAAATATCAGAAAATGTTTTTCAAATAAATAAAGGGATCTTTTTTACATTAAAAGAATTATTTCTGAGACCTGGCGATAGTATAAGAGAGTTTATAAGTGGAAAAAGAAAAAAACATTTTAAACCTATTGCATATGCACTTACATTTTCTACAATTTACTTTTTGATATCTCGCTTAACGAATGAAAACACCTGGATGAATGATG
The DNA here is from genome assembly GCF_947492965.1 of uncultured Aquimarina sp. Taxonomy (GTDB): domain Bacteria; phylum Bacteroidota; class Bacteroidia; order Flavobacteriales; family Flavobacteriaceae; genus Aquimarina. The sequence goes on from NZ_CANLOZ010000002.1 coordinate 380,219, forward strand.
TTATTTCAGGATTTACAAATGCCGCTTCAGAAATAGATGAGAATACCAAAGTACCTGTATTACTAATATGGTTATCTCAAAATTTTGCCTATGCGACCTTATTGTCGCTGCCAATTTTTTCTTTTGCTTCTTTTATCTGTTTTTGGGGACTAAGAAGGAATTATCTAGAACATATGGTATTGAACGCTTACATTACAGGACAGCAAGCTATTTTTTACACGATATTCTTATTACCTAAGGTCTTTATTAATGATATATATTTTTTGGAATTAATACCGTTTGTAGTTACTGTACTATATACATTTTGGGTGTTTTGGCAGTTTTTTAAAGAAGGCAATAAAGTACTTATTATTATTCGTTCATTTTTTACCTATTCTATCTATTTGTTCCTTAGTTTGGGAGTATTATTTATTATAATGGCAATTCAAAATATAGGAGGATCATGAAACACTTTATAATATTATTTTTATGCGCAAGCAGCTTTCAAGGTGTAGCTCAAGAAATTAATACAAATACCCAAAAAGAAGATACTATCATTTTTCCGGAAAAGTGTTTGGGAATATGGGAAGGAGTAATGAATATTTATCATAAAGGTCACTTAAGGGATAGTGTAAACGTAAGATTTACAGCTTCTCAGACAGCAAAAACAGGAACTTATATATGGAAAACAGAGTATCTCTCACCCAAAAAACCAATGGTAAAAGATTATAAATTGGTGGTCGATGATATCAATGAAGGTCGTTATCGGCTAGACGAAGGAGACGGTATCCAATTAATAGAATATGTTGTAGGCAATAAAATGCGTAGTTTATTTAAAGTAGAAGATATCTATTTAACATCGACTACAGAAGTAATAGGTGACCAACTAATTTTTGAAGTTACTTCTGGAAAAGAAATAGAAGAAGTACAAAACATCAAAAATTATTCTTTTACCAATGTACAACGTATGGTATTGTATAAAATTGAGTAGATAGTTAAGGTGTATTCTACAAATTTGATAAAGTATTACTGTTTAACTTTTCCTTTCTTAATAGAAAGAATTACATTGAAAAATTAACTCAAAAACAACAATGAATAATAACGAATTATATACACCAAATAACTGGTGGAAAAGAAATTGGAAATGGTTAATACCTATTATCGTTATTATATTAATTATTCCTATTTTACTTTTTTCTTCTGGATTTGGAGGTCACATGAGTGATTTTGCTCGATTATATTCAGACAAAGATCTCTATCAAAAAGCTATTGAAAAAGCGCAAAGTAATCAAAAAGTTATAGAACTTTTAGGTCCATTAGAACCCATTGATAAATTAGCCATATTAGAAGGAGAAGTCCAATATACTAATGATAACAAATCAGTAGATTTATCTATTAGAGTAAGTGGAAGTAAAAGAAAAGCTTCTATTGATATCGCTGCTGATAAAATCAACGGAATTTGGAACTACAGGAAAATTAATATTAGAATTAAAAAACCTGTAGAAGATAAGCAAGTGATAGAAGTGATTAATCAACTGGAATAAAGTATAGGGTAGAAATAAAAATGATAATAATTATAATTCGTATTTAATAATGCTAAAAACCATCATATTAACTTTCATTCTAGTGATATCTTCCTTACAACTATATTCACAGGATGATTATATCAAATTGGATAATGCAAAAACACAAAAACCAACCTATATTTTTAATAAAAAGATTATTGGGAATGAATATTTGTTTTTTACACTGGGAATGTCTGACTAAGAAATAAAAAAACAAATAAAAGATATATCGATATTAAAAGACAAACGAAATAGGAGGTCTTATGATGATTACAATCTTACAGAACATGGCCTTCTAATTGTAGATTTAAGCACTAAAATCTCTGGTAAGACACAAACTGAATTAAACGATTTTTTTGGATTAGCAAAGGGTAATAACATCTACATTGATGGATATTTATTAGAAAATAAAAAGTATAGTGTGGCGATATCTTCAATTTGTGAAATAGAAATAATAACAATTTCCAATACAAATGGAAAAGAAGATAAGTTTCTAAATATCTGGACATTACCTAAAAACGAACGCTACAGAAAAGACAATAACTAACAATTGATTTAATTATAACCATTTACATGAAAGGGGAACTAAAGGGATTACTAAAAGAGATTATTTCCATTACCATTGGTATTTTAATTGCATTGTACATCAATAATTGGAATGAAGATAGAAAAGACAGCAATTATATTGAAAATATTTCAGCATCTATTCATCAGGAACTATCCGAAACTAGAGAGGATATTGATAAAAAAATAGTTCAACAACGTATGCTAATAGATACCCTTAACTTCTACCGAAAAGATGATCAAATGTCTTTAGATAGAGTTATTACTAAAGCAAAAGGGATATTTATTCCATCGATAAGAATCAATTCTTGGAAAGCTATTGCTAATTCTAAAATTGAATTAATGGACTATAGCACGGTTTCTACTTTAGCCGATATAGAAGAACAAAAAGAATTATTAAAAATAAAATCTGAAAAATTGCTGGATTATCTTTTTGCCAACTATCGAAAAACTGGAGAAGAACAAAAGGAATTTATGCAAATATTGATGTCTGAAATTATAAGTACCGAAACCTTTTTAAAACAATCGATTGATGAAATTATAAAAGAGGATAAAAGTTTGGAAAAATGATAATAAAGATTCAATATCTTATAAAGTTAAAGACTTTTAATTAATATAGCGTTTATAAAGTTTAAAAATGAATTTGATTTTCAAACATATAATTTTCGGACTTCTAACATTTGGATTGATTGGTTGCAATTCAAATGAAAAGAAGAGTCAATCAGGTGAATCTATAACTTATCCCGATATCAAAATTATTGGAGCTATGAGAAATGTGATGTGGAAGGGAGAATTAAGTGGTAAAATTGACCTTGATACAATTGCTAATAAAACTGGACTTTACGGAATTGGACCTGAAAGTCATTTGATTGGTGAATTACTTATTAACAATGGAATAAGTTATGTTTCTAAGGTTAACTCTGATTCAACAATGAATGTTATAAATACTTACAAAGTTTCCGCCCCATTTTTTGTATACGGGAATGTAACAGAATGGAAAGAATTTGAATTACCGTCGAATATAAAAACAATTAAACATTTAGAACAATTTATTTTTGATCTGACAGCTAGTTTTAAAAAACCTTTCGTTTTTAAATTAATAGGACGAACTTCTAAAGCTATTATTCATATTCAGAACTTACCGGAAAACACTAAAGTTACTTCACCAAAAGAAGCTCATCAGGGTCAAACTAATTACAAACTAACTAATGAAGAGGTGGAAATTGTGGGTTTCTTTTCAACCGAACATAAAGGAGTTTTTACACATCATGATACATTTTTACACATGCACCTGATAACAAAAGATGAAAGTAAAATGGGGCATTTAGATGAATTAGAAATTGAAAAAATGAAATTGTATCTACCAAAAAAATAAAATTTATCAAAAAATAATAAATAATGCGTTTAAAATATCATTTTAATCTTCCTCCAGAAAGTGATGTTATTTTGCGTAATAGAACGATTACCACATATTATGCTCAGTTATATCAAAGAGAACCTTCTTTGTATAAATGGGCAGGCATGGCTGCATTTGCTTCTTTTCATATTGGTGAAAAATTGAACATTTGGGATTGGGAAGCGACTCCTATCAAAACTCTTTCTGAAACCTGTAAAAAGAAAAATAAATCTTTGGAAGATGATTTTCAGATCATTAGAATCATTAATAATAAAATATTCTCAGAAATAGGAACTGCATTATTAACATTTAGTCAAATGGAATATCAAGTATTTCGTAATCAGCTGGTCTTAGAACGAAAAAATGAACTTATTATAGAAGCTTTTGATAAATTACAAGAAGCTAGAACAAAGATGCAGAATGATACTGTTGATCAAGAAGCTTATGATTTAGTTTGGGACGCAAATTTGCAAATATTATGGCATGAACAATACAAGGTAGTGCAACCATTATTTGATAAATTGAGTTTGGTTTTTTCTGGAGCAATGTCAATCATCGCAAGTTTTGATTATCGTATTCATCATAAACAAACGAATTGGAGATTAGCTTCTAGGTTTATTTTATTTATGTTTTCTAAAGGTTTTAAAGTTCTTTTACATAATGGAATACTTCCCGATGTTACCAATATTAAACATCGATGGTTCTGGATATCTTCAGATTTATTTGTAAAATGGAAATCTGCTGAAAGCAACAAACAACTTATTACTGAAGAGATGCAAATATTATCTTCTTTAGAGCTTCGAAAACTTGATATTCTAACACACATTAATCAGAAGAATACGTGATTTTGAGACTAAAAAGAATTAAGGTTATTAAACTTATACAACTTCACCAAAACTAAAATACAAAGTTTAACCAATCGGTTAATTATCTAAAAAGAAGAGTAACAAATCCATAAGTAACTCGTCGACAGAATAAACGAGAAATTATGGGTTTCAATAGGTTTCAGAAATTAGGAGGAATTTGTGCAATAATACTTGGTATTATTTATATAGTAGCTTTTATAATCTATGGCGCAGTGCTAGAATTTCCAGATGCTGATGCGATTGCAATAGAAAAATTAAAGTTCTTATCTGATAATTACCATATCCTTTTTATTACCAATTTTATTAGTTATGTCTTATTTGGAATGCTATTAGCCGTATTAGTAGTTTCCACACATCAGCGTATAAAGGATCATTTTCCTAATTTTTCACAATTAACCTCAGTTTTTGGTATCATCTGGGTAGGATTGGTGATTGCGAGTGGTATGATTTCTAATATTGGTCTCGATTCAGTTATTACTTTAGGAAATACTGAACCAGAAAAGGCAATGTCAATATGGTCGAGCATAAGTATCGTTTCAGAAGGTCTTGGTGGTGGTAATGAGATAGTAGGAGGGATCTGGGTATTATTATTAAGTTTTTTGGGATCTAAAAAAGAAATATTTTCTAAACCTGTAAACATTCAAGGTTTTATAGTAGGGTTAGCAGGTGTTTTAACGGTAATTCCAGTAAATATATTTAAAGAAATCTTTGGTCTTAGTCAAATTATATGGTTTATAAGTATTGGTATTTTTATGATACGTAAACCGTTGGAAGATTATAAGATTAGAACGAAAACCATTAAATAACTAAACTACTAAATCTCAATCGTTCTTCTGATTATAATTTTTATGATATGCCCTAATAACAAAAACTATCCAAATCAAAAAAATAGTGGTTACGATTATTGAATATATAATTACAGGATCCATTAGGGATTGTTTTTAAAATAGTTAAGAAAACCTAAGATGGTAGGAGCCCATAAACCTATAAATATAGCTTCCTGTTTTCTACCAGCACTAAAAGAATAATGTGACAAACAAATAACAAATATCACCGTTAGTAGCATTATCACATTCATTACACCTACCTTTTTTATAAAATTTTTGATCATACTTGGATATCGTATTAAACCTTCTGTAAATAACTAACTAAAAAACATAATTTGTTTAAACTTTAGTTAAATTAGTTAAACAAATATACAATACGAATTATCTTTATAAAAATTTTCTAACCAAAAAATTACAGGTTAATACCGCTAAAACAAATACAATGAATTTCATTACTAAGATAAAAACCAAATCCAAAGTATCTCAAAACAAAGGAAATACAAGTAATTCATCTATCTATGATATCAAGATAAATAGTCTAGAAGGTAAGGAAATTAATCTTGCTGATTTTAAAGGAAAAAAGATATTCTTTGTGAATGTTGCTTCTAAATGTGGATTTACAGGACAATATAAAGATTTACAAAAATTATACGATACATATCAGGATACATTGATGATTATTGCTTCTCCATGTAATCAATTCGGAAAACAAGAACCTGGAGATGCTTCTCAAATTCAATCGTTTTGTGAGCGAAATTATGGAGTAACCTTTTTAGTTACTGAAAAAATTGATGTTAAAGGAACAAATCAATATAAGTTATATGAATGGCTTACTAACAAGGACTTAAATGGTAAGAAAAACTCTAGTGTAAAATGGAATTTTCAGAAATATCTAGTAAATGAAAAAGGTGAATTTATTGATTTCTATTTTTCCATTACAAAACCTATGAGTTCATCCATCACTAAATATTTATAGAGATTATTATTAACATTTTGAACTTATAATAAGAGAGTTGTCAATTAAGTTTTAATATTTTGTTTAATATTTTTAACTAAAGTTTAAACAAAAACATAACAATTGATGCAATTACTTGAGTACCTTTGAAATAAAACGCTAATTATGAAAAAACTTATTATCACAACATGTTTGTTTGGAGGGCTTTTAATTTTTGCATCATTCACTCATTTTTCAACCGAAAATACGTCTGAATATGCTACTAAAACAACTCCGACAGAGAAGGTAACTAAAGAAAAGAAACCAACTATTGTTGGTGTAGCAGCATCAAATGAGAATTTTACCACCTTAGTCGCAGCAGTAAAAGCCGCAAACTTGGTAGAAACTTTAAAAGGAGATGGACCATTTACAGTATTTGCTCCTGTTAATGATGCTTTTGCAAAACTACCTGATGGAACAGTAGATGGTTTATTAAAACCAGAAAGTAAGAAAACATTAACTGCTATTTTAACGTATCATGTAGTTTCTGGAAAATTTGTAGCTGCTGATGTAATCAAAGCGATTAAAGATGGTAACGGTTCTTTTTCAATAACTACTGTCCAAGGAAATAAATTGGTAGCTTCTTTAGATGGTGACTCCGTTGTTCTTACGGATGCAAAGGGAGGAACATCAAAAGTTGTTCTTACTGACGTTGAAGCTTCAAATGGAGTTATCCATGCTATTGATACTGTAGTAATGCCATAAGGAATAGAACGATATCTTAGTATTTAGTTAGATTCTGATATTAGTTAAAGAAATCCTCGTAGTCTATGAACTATGAGGATTTTTTTAAATAAGCTATAAATCAGTCCAAATCTGTCGTGTTTTCAGACTATAATTAATGAATAGAGTAATGAATATATAGACAAAGAGGAATAGAATCAGATTACAATTACTTAAATAAAGTTTTCAGGTTGTTTTTATATACCTTGCCAATCGGTATTACAAAATCTCGAATTAAAATTCTATTTCCTTCAATTTCATTAATATGCTTTTTGGCTACGATAAAAGACTTGTGGGTTTGCAAGAATGCATTTGTGGGTAGTAAACTTAACATATCAGATATCTTTTCTCGAACCTGAATTTCGTTCATTTCTGTAACTACTTTGATATAATTACCAGTAGCTTCAATAAATAAAATATCTTCGGTTTTTACCTGTATTAGCTTTTTATTAGCACGTAGAAATAAGCTTTCGTCCTCTTTTTTAATGTTTGGAGTAGGAGCAATGCTTTCTTCATTTTTAACTTCGATCTTATTAATGGCCTTGATAAAACGTTCAAAACTAAAGGGTTTTAAGAGGTAATCTACAATGTTAAGTTCATAACCTTCTACAGCGTATTCCTGATAAGCAGTAGTTACAATTATATTTGGAGGATGTTTTAATGTCTTCAAGAATTCGAATCCTTTAAGCTTAGGCATATTCAAATCTAAGAAGATGATATCTATTTTATGCTTGGCAAGACATTCGATGGCTTCTATAGCATCATAACAATGCTGTACAAAGTTAAGATTAGGCAATGCATCACAATATCCTTTTATAATATCATGAGCAATATGTTCATCATCCACTATAATATACTTCATTATATCTCTAATCTAAGTTTTGCAGTGTAAATATCGTGATTAATTGAATTCGTTAATTCATGTTTTTTAGGATACGCTAAGGTTAGTCTTCTGGTAAGATTTTGTAATCCAATACCTTTTTCTCCTTTTATTTCTTCATCAAAATTATTTTCAATTTCAAATACGATACTACTTTGTTTTGATGTAATGGAAATATTCGCAAATGCATTCGTACGTAATACTTCTAATCCATGTTTAAAAGCATTTTCTACCAAAATGATAAATAACAAAGGCATGATTTTAAGTTCTTCATTATCAATATCCACTTCAAAATTTATTGTGATATCCTTATGATAGCGCATCTTATGCAATTCTATATAGTTATATATAAAATCAATTTCTTGCTGTAGACTCACATATTCTTTTTGTCCTTCGTAGATACTATAACGCATCATATCTGATAACTTCAGAATAAGTGTTTTTGCCTTTTCACTGTCTTTATCTACTAATCCGTACAAATTGTTCAACATATTAAAGAAAAAATGAGGATTTACCTGAGATTGCAGGTGCATAAGCTCCGTTTTCTTCTTCTCATTTTTTAGGTTAATTAAAAACTTGATGTTAACAAATAGCCAATGAAAAACAGCAATACAGACTGCTACAAAATATAAGAAAAGGAATTCTATAAATCCTTCTAGCTTTCCAAACGAATCATTAAAAAAGACAATAATCAACCCTATAAAGACCAATAAGATTCTAATTACTCGAATAGAAAACACCTTTTTTATGGATGACCATTTAAAATTCATACTTCAATATTACCTAAATAAAGTACTGCTTGCAAATTAGTTGGCAAACGTATCAAAAATGTATCCGAACTAATGAAATAGTGACACAAACGTCTCTTATCACGACTAAGGTTACGTACGCAACATTCCATCATGAATACATCCCAATTTCTTTTTCGGGAAATGGATCACTACTAAGTTTGTCTATATCAATCTAAAAAACGAACAGTTATGCAACTGATAATCGATAACATTAGTAAAACCTATGATAATGGTGTACAAGCATTACAAGGTATATCATTAAAAATTCCAAAAGGAATGTTTGGTTTATTAGGACCAAACGGAGCAGGAAAGTCTACCTTAATGAGAACCATTGCTACCTTACAAAATGCGGATAGTGGTCATATCTCTTTTAATGATTTGGACATTTATAAGGATAAGAATGCGATTCGGAAAGTACTAGGATACTTACCACAACAATTTGGAGTATATCCAAAAATGTCGGCAGAAATACTACTTAATCATCTTGCTGTGTTAAAAGGGATCACCAACAAAAAAGAACGTAAAGAAGTTGTACATGTACTTTTGGATAGAACGAACTTGTATGAAGTTAGAAAACAGAATCTTGGTGGGTTTTCTGGTGGAATGAAACAACGTTTTGGGATTGCCCAAGCACTTTTGAATAATCCAAAATTATTGATTGTAGATGAGCCCACAGCAGGACTAGATCCAAAAGAACGTAATCGGTTTTATAATCTTCTTAGTGAAATAGCGGAAAATACCATCGTCATATTATCTACCCATATTGTGGATGATATTAAGGAGTTATGTCACCAGATGGCCATTATCAATAGAGGAGAAGTGATCCTAAAAGGGAAACCATTAGATCTTATTGAACAAGTACAAGGAAAAGTCTATCAAAAAACTATTGATAGATCAGAATTTGATACGTATAAAAACCAATATCAGGTGATCAATGAAACCTTTTTTATGGGTAAACCTGTTGTTCAGATTATGAATAATTCAAATCCGGGTAATGGATTTGAGCCTATAAACGCAGGTCTAGAAGAAGTGTATTTCTCACAAATCAATCAATCAAAATAGTATACTATGTGGCACGAAATATTCAAGTTCGAGTTAAAATATAGAATGCAACGCCCAGAAACCTTTGTGTTTTTCGGATTTCTATTATTATTTTCCATAGTTGGTGTAGATTTTATTTTCCAAGGTGTAGAAACGGGTTTAGTGAAAATGAATGCGCCAATGATCATAGCAAAAACTATGGGTGCGATAACAGGTATTTTTATGATTATGGTATCCATGATTATGGGAGTTCCTGTACTGCGAGATTATCAGTATCATACGGAAGCTTTATTATTTACAAATCCAATTACAAAATGGGATTATTTGTTAGGTAGATTTCTAGGCTCTTTAACTGTTTTAGTATTCATATTTACAGGTTTAGTAATTGGAATGATGATTGGTTCACAAATGCCTTGGCATAAAGAAGAAGAGATGCTAGCATTTAGTATCTTTCCTTATATACAATCATTTGCAGTCGTTGTAATACCAACTTTGTTTTTTGGTGCAGCTACATTTTTTGTTACCGGAATGTTGAGCAAAAAAATGCTGGTAGTGTATACCCAAGGGATTGTGGTGTTTGTATTGTTTTTGCTTACTAAAGCAATTAAAAATGAATATCTACAAGGTTTATTAGATCCTTTTTCTCTTACTACATTAACTCAGTACGCTAAAGAGTATTCGGTTTCAGAACTCAATTCACTAGCTATTACGTTTAACGGAATATTATTACATAATAAATTGTTATGGATGGTTTTAGGAATTGGGATTTTAAGTTATGGATATTATAAATTTTCATTTAGCGCTCTCACCAAAAAACCTAAAAGAATATTGAATAAAACAGTTAAAAAGAGCAAAAATTACACAAATACAAGCCTTTTGATCCCTAATATGAGTATACACATAGATTTTAGATCGCAGCTCATACAATTGTACGAACTTTCTAAATTCTATATTCTTTCTTTAGTAAAGGAAGCCTCATTTTGGGCAATTGTACTATGTGGTATGATCATAATCATGATCAATTCCGTGAATTTAGGTACTGTTTATGAAGTAGATAGTTATCCCGAGACACATTTTATCATTGCAGAATTGCAAGAAATGTCTATGTACTTTTTTATCATCATTTTATTATTCTATTCAGGTGAATTAATTTGGAAAGAAAGAAACAATAAACAATATCTTCTTAATGATGCCACACCAATATCTGATGTAATTACTTTAGCAAGTAAGTTTGTCGCACTACAAAGTATATATATCATTCTAATGCTAAGTTTAATAAGCACAGGTGTTTTGTTTCAAGCATTTAGTGGGTATTATAAATTTGAATTAGGAGTTTATTTTTCAGGTTTTTTTATAGAAATATATCCTTTTCTTATGCTCTACACATTCATTACTTTTTTCTTTCAAGTGATTAGCAAAAACAAGTATTTGGGGATCTTTTTAACCTTAATCTTTTTTCTCTTAACTATTGGATTAGAAGTATTTGGTATCACTCATAGTCTATTAAAATTTGGTGGTAAACCATTGGGTACATATTCTGTAATGAACGGATATGGACATTTTCTAAAACCGTATGTATGGGTGAAAGCATATTGGATCATCTTTGGTGTTATTGTTTTTGTGATCAGTGCTTTATTACTAAATAGAGGAGTGGCTATCTCGCTACCTAGTCGTATAAAAACTATTAGCAATCGAATTACAAGACCTATTAAGTACACGAGTATCGCTCTTTTTTCAGTCTTTTTTATGTTAGGAAGTTATATTTTCTATAACATCAATATTCTAAATACTTATTGGACAGCTAATGAGCAACAAACCTTTAGGATGGAGTATGAAAAAACATTAAAACGATTCGAATATATTCCGCAACCAAAGATTACCGCAGTAGATTTAAATGTGGAATTATATCCAGAAAATAGAAGTTATGAGATCAATGGAACCTACACATTACAAAACACTACAGAAGAACCTATTCATGAAGTTCATATTCAGAAATTAATTGCATCGCATGTATCTTTAGATACCATTTCTTTTCAAGGTGGTGCCATTGCTAATACAGCATATCAAAAATTTGAATATACGATCTATACCTTGTCGAAACCTTTAGCGCCTTCAGATTCTATAGAAATGAAATTCACACAGTCTTTTGCTCCAAAAGGATTCGAAGAAGATCATTCAGATACTCAAATAGTACATAATGGAACTTTTTTCAACAATAGTATATTACCAACATTAGGCTATCATAAAAAGTACGAACTACGAGATAACGATCTACGAGAAGAATTTGGATTAGCTACTAGGACATCCAAAGCGGAAATTAGTGATACAAAAGAATTGGTGAATTCTCGTTCTGGGAGTGATTCTGATGGAATATTGTTACAAGTTCGTATGGGAACGAGCAAGGATCAAACGGCTATTGCACCAGGAAATCTAATTAAACAGTGGAAAGAAGATGAAAGAAACTATTTTATCTATCAAACGGAACAACCAATTATCAATTTCTATGCTATCACCTCTGCAAAATATGAAGTAATACAAGATCAATGGACATCTACAGAAACAACCATAAAACCAGTGGATTTAGAAATCTATTATGATAAGAATCACTTTTATAATTTAGATAGAATGATGAGCGCCATGAAAACCTCATTAAGTTATTTTAGTAAACATTTTAGTCCGTATCAATATGAGCAATTACGTATTATGGAGTTTCCTCGGTATGCTGAGTTTGCTCAATCTTTTCCAGGGACGATTCCTTTTTCTGAAGGAATAGGATTTGTATTAGACATAGATGATAAGACGGATGTAGACATGGCTTTTTATGTGACTGCCCATGAAGTAGCGCATCAATGGTTTGGAATGCAAATAGAAGCGGCTAATGTTCAAGGACAAAATTTTGTATTAGAAACATTATCCCAATATGCAGCGCTTATGGTATTACAGCAGCAGTATCCCAAGGAAAAAGTAGCTCAATTTCTTGCATTACAAGAAGAATTGTATCATGAGAAACAACGGAAGGCTATTTCCGAACCATCACTTGCGTTGGTAACGAATGAAGATTTTGTGTATTATCATAAAGGAGCTTTGGCCATGTACAAATTACAAGAAGAAGTAGGAGAGGAGTCAGTAAATCTAGCATTACATCGGTTTATCTCCGATTGGAATACCCATAATGGAAAAATAAGAGCCAAAACAGATAGATATGCTACATCACAAGATGTGTTGGACTACTTCAGAATGGTTACTCCAAAGGATAAACAGCATCTAATCCATGAACTATTTGAAACTACTAAAAATGTAAATGAGCTCCAATGAATATTTCGATAGTAAGCGATTACAATAAAAAAACATTAGATGGCAATGGAACCAAACCTGATATCATTATAGAAAGAAGTGAAAAGCAAGTATTCGAAGGAGAAGATTATCAGTTACAAACACTCATCAATATGATTTAATTTGCAAACTATATCCAGTAAGAACTCTGAACATATTTAGAAATGCTACTAATCATTATAATTTTAGGTTTATCAAAATCAAGATAAAATTGATATAAATTAAATCTTACCTTTACTCCTCACTAAATAACTAAATGACACAGGTGATTTCAGAAAACTATAGTTTTGCTAAAAGAGCAATTTGGCGTTTTGTCTTTTTGTATTTCCTGCTATATATATTCCCTTACGGTTTTGAATACATTTATGGACTCAATACAGAAAACATATCCTTTTGGAAGGAAATAACTATTTGGTTTGGAGAAACATTTATTGGCTGGAAATTCAATAGAGAACGTTTATTAAATGGTTTTGATTCGGAATATGACTATTCTAGGTTTTTACTGATAGCAATACTTTCTCTTATACTAACCTTCTGTTGGCTTCTTATTGATTCCAAATTAAAGAAATCTTATACTAGCAAAATTAAAGTCTTAACCCATACAATTCTACGATATCATGTAGGATTTACTTTAATTTTATATGGTCTATCCAAAGTGTTTTTGCAACAATTTGGGACTATAAATATTTCTAATTTAGAAACAAAAATTGGAGACTTGTCTGGGATGCGATATCTATGGCACTTCATGAGTTATTCGGATTTTTACACTATTTCTTCCGGACTTATTGAGGTTATTGGTGGTATTCTTTTGTTTTTCCGAAGAACAACACTTATTGGTACATTCATCTTATTTATAGCGATGGCTAATGTCGTATTGTTAGATATAGGATATGATGTTCGTGTAAAAATGTTTGCGATTCATTTGTTTTTAATGACGATTGTTTTGATGAGTGATCACATAAAAGGAATGTTTCAATTTTTTATTAGCAGTAAACCTACAGTTCCCAAGAAATACGAACCACTTTTTAATGCTATTATATCCAAACGAATAGGATATATTATAAAAACTCTAATAATGGGATATTTTGTAATAACTACTTATTATGAATTTTCTGAACGAATAGACAGAAGTAATGATCCCTATCCTGAGCTTGCAAGTATGCATGTAATAAATACTTTTGTAAAAAATGGGGATACACTTTTGCCTAATGATCACCTTAATAATCACAGATGGAAAAAGATGTTGGTTAATGGACATTGGCGAAGACCAGAAATGGTTTCTATTACTTTAGAAAATGAAGAGAGTATTAGTTTTACTTTCAAAGCGGATACAATAAAGAAACAACTATTTTTAACACCTTTAGGTGATTCTACACAACTAGAGTATACTTTTGACTACAAAAAGATAAATCAAAATCAGTATGAATTTCTTGGTATTTACAAAGGTGATACGATAAGACTAGAAACAAAAGCAAAATTCCTTAAAGATTATAAACTCACTAAGCATGGTATAAGATGGTTAACAGTTTTTGATCAATTATAGGAATTGATTTACAAATCTTAAAAATAAATAACATTACAACCAACGGCATTACCATTCAAAAATAGAATACGACATTTCAACATATTCTTGTTTCATGGCAACATAAGTTCTGAGATATTTGAACTAGGTTATAAGGCTAACAATGGTGCTTTTTTTGGTTTGCGTGCTATTCAAATAATTCCGTTATTCGTGTATGTATGGTATCAAAGAAAAGAAAACTAGATGTTAGCACTTTTGAATTTCTATGTGTTTTAGGAGATAAACGATTGTTTTCCCTACTTCAAGAAAGAACATATCTTTATTAAACTAGCATTTATGCCTTTATTCAATAAACAGAAACGCATACAATATTTAGGATTCGACGATGTTCGATCTTGTCTAATTGGTATTGCTATCATAAGTTTTATCACCAATTACCTTTTCAACACTACACCAGAACGTAATACATTCGATCTAATATTTATTGGTTATGCTGTTAATGTATTCTTTACCATCTGTTATTGGTTATTGATACGTAACATCTTAATCTTTTTGAGGAAAAAATATCCTGATTTTAAAGATGATAAAAAGCGTATTAGTATTCTCTTCCTATCCGTAGTTTGTACTGTTGTTATTGTGGATTACGTAGGAGGTGAATTAACAGCACGTGTCATCAGGTTATTTGGGTATTATTCTAATCATCGTGTAGAATTAAAAGTGCTAATTCCCATTATGATTATTACCATTATGGTCATGGCGATTTATGAGGCTATTTACCTCTATAACCGATTAAAAAAGTCTATACGAGAAGAAGAACAAGCCAAACAAGTAATGATTCAGGCGCAATTGGATACATTAAGAAATCAAGCTCGTCCTCATTTCTTATTCAATAGTTTAAACACATTGCGAGATATTATCGATCAGGATTCTAAAGAAGATGCTAAGGGTTTTGTAGATAATCTATCAGATGTGTACCGTTTTATTATTGAGTCTGGTAATTCTAACATCATATCGCTAGAAAAAGAACTAAAATTTGCTAAAGCTTATATTCATATACAATCAGAAAGGTTTGGAGAAAACTTGCAAGTACAATGGAATATTCCAGAAGATAAGCTTTCGATTATGATTGTACCTATGAGTCTACAGTTATTACTAGAAAATGCAATCAAACACAATGTAGTTTCCAGATCCAAACCATTGATTATAAATGTATCCACAAGAAAAAATAGGTTAGTGGTACGAAATAAAATTCAGGCCAAGTCTACCCAAACTCCATCTACAAAAATTGGATTAAAAAATATTGAAAAGCGATATCAATTAATAGCTGATAAAACACCTATCATTTATATTGATGGGGAGAATTTTATAGTTACATTACCCTTATTACATGCATCAAATCAAAAGAAAAATTATGAAAATAGTAATCGTTGAAGATGAGCCACGTGCAGCACGTCAATTGGAAAATTTATTACATAAAACTACTTTTGATTTTGAAATACTAAACGTAATTGATTCTGTTGAAGATTCTGTTTCCTGGTTTCAAAAAAATATGTCTCCAGATTTAGTATTTATGGATATTCAACTAGCAGACGGTTTAAGTTTCGAGATTTTTCAGAAAACAGAAGTGACAGCACCTATTATTTTTACGACAGCTTTTGATCAATATGCTATTCAGGCGTTTAAAGTAAATAGTATTGATTATTTGCTCAAACCTATCAAACAAAACGATTTAGACGCAGCGCTACATAAATTTTCAAAATCTCAAAACCCATCAAATCCTATTGAAGCTAATATTCTGAAAGAATTACTGAGCAGTATGCAAACCCCACAAGAAAGATCTGGAATATTGGTGAAGGAGGGAAGTGGTTTTGTACAAATACGCATTTCTGAGCTTTTATATATGTATTCACAAGATAGTATCACTTTTGGTATTACCCATAATAAACGATACATCATTGATGAAACAATGGATCAATTATTTGATTCTTTAGATCATGCTAAGTTTTACAGAATTAATAGAGGTCAAATCATTTCAAAAATAGCAATTCAAAAAATAGAACCTTATTTCAATCATCGTGTAAAACTAACCATATCAAATCCTAGAGATCAGGAATTCATTGTTAGTAGACAAAAAACAAGTGATTTTAAAGATTGGATGAATAGATAAATCACTATAGACTGAAAGTCATCATTTTCGATATCAATTCTTGCTCGTAGCTTTTAGTCCTTTCCTATTAAAAATTTTTAAAACTAACCACCAAGAGCTAATTGCCAATAGAGCACTCAATAATATTAGTAGAAACTGAAAATAGAATACACTAAAGTGCATAATTTTAAATATTTCTGAGATCAATAAAAACATCTGTGACGTTTCAACCAACAATAACTACGTTTCAGCATAAACAACTACTATATAGGATAGATTAAAACCATATTTGTGATGTAATTAATAATCAATCACTGAACGAATTCAGTTAAAAAAAATAACATCATGAAAAAAGTACTCATTATTATCCAATTACTATGCTGTTTACAGTTATCTGCACAACAAACAAATACGAAGCAATGGCAAGAAGACTTACGATTTCTTCAAAACACCATCCATAAAGACTATTCTTTTCTTTTTGTAAAAACTACCAAAGAAGATTTTGATGCACAGGTTGAAAAATTATATAAAGAAATTCCCAACTTACAAGAACATGAAATCCGAGTAGGATTAGCACGAATTGTTTCTTCATTTAAATATGGTCATACGCAGATTCCTTATGGTACAGTAACTAAAAGCGGAATTCTACCAATTAATATATATGATTTCAATGATGGAATTTATATTGAAGGTGTTCAAAAACAGTACAAAGAAGTATTAGGAGCAAAAATATTGAAGATAGGAGAGACACCTATAGAAAAAGCAATAGAACTAGTATATCCAGTAGTTCCAGTAGAAAATGAGCAATATTTTAAAGCCTATGGAGTACGATTTTTACTATCTGCAGAAGTATTACATGCGCAAGGAGTAATTTCTAAACTATCCAATAAAGTAACTTTAACACTTGAAAAAAATGGAAAAGTATTTACGCATGAGTTTACCACCATCGATAGAAAAGACAAACCAAGAACTTTCAATTTTACACTACCAACAGAGGATTGGCTTACAGCACGTGATACAGAAACAACACCTCTATATTTAAAAAATCTAGATGAAAAACTATATGATTTTGAATATTTAGAAGATAAAAAGACTTTGTATGTAAGACAAAGCTCAGTATTTAATGATCCTAAAGAAACCTTAGCAGAATTCTACAAGCGCCTGTTTGAGTTTATTGATGCAAATAACGTTGAAAAATTAGTGTATGATGTACGTTTAAACGGAGGTGGTAATAATTATAACAACTTACCATTGATCAAAGGGTTAATGGCTAGACCACAGCTTAATAAAAAAGGGAATTTCTATTTCATTATTGGTCGTGAAACCTTTTCAGCTTGCCAGAACTTAACCAATGAAATTACCAGGTATACAGAAGCAATTTTAGTGGGAGAACCTACTGCAGAAAACATTAACTTTTATGGTGATGCTAGAGCTGTACAATTACCAAATAGCAAGATCAATGCATATTTATCCTATTTGTGGTGGCAAGATTATCCTGCTTTAGAAAATAAAGATGCGACAGTACCAAGTGTTCCTGTTACTATGAGTTATGACGATTACGTACAGAACAAAGATGTAGTGTTAGAAGCTGCGTTGAACTTTAATGCAGAAGGTTTCCAGCCAAAACCTATGGAGTACATCACACAGTTATATATCACTGGGCAAGGAGCAAAATTAGCACAAGTATTGCCACAAATGGTACAAGATCCACGATACGCTTTCTGCGATTTTGAAACTGAATTAAATAAAAAAGGAAACATTTTATTAGAAAGTGGTCGTATGGCAGAAGTTCAAGGATCGATACAGGTATTCTCTATGATTATGCAGATGTACCCTAATTCTGCTATGACCTATAAAAACTTAGGTAGAGCATATTTAAAAGTTGGTGATATTAAAAAAGCAACCGAATTATTAAATAAAGCAATCTCATTAGACACTGATGGCGAACATGCTAAAGCAGCTAAAAAAACACTCTTAACTATTTCTAATTAAGGAAGAGATTGTCTAAAAAACAACATATCCCTTTCAAACTGAGCATGTCGAAGTTTTTAACCAATTGATTTTCAATTTATCTTCGACAGGCTCAGACTGACAAACAGAAGTTTTAAATACTTTTTAGACTTCTTTTTAATGATTATTACAACAATAAATGATTATACTAAATGCTTATTAAAAAAGGCTATAGTACGTTCCCAAGATAAATTCGCTGCTTTTTTATCGTATCGCGGAGTCGTATTATTATGAAAACCATGATTTGCATTTGCATACATATGTGCTTTATACGGGATATTATTTTCCTTTAATACTTTCTCATAATCTGGCCATCCAGCATTTACTCTTTTATCCAGTTCAGCATATTGCAATAATAAAGGTGTTTTTATTTTTTTAGCATCTTCAGCATTTGGTTGTCTACCATAGTATGGAACGGCAGCTTTTAGTTCTGGCAGTCGAACAGCCATCATATTAGAAATCCATCCACCAAAACAGAATCCAACCACACCAACATTTCCATTGCAATCTTCATGATTTTTTAGATATTCATAGGCGGCAATAAAATCTTCTAACATCTCATTACGATCTCTTTTTTTCTGAAGCGCACGTCCATCATCATCATTTCCAGGATATCCTCCAAGTGGAGATAAGGCGTCTGGTGCCAGAGAAATAAATTTTTCTTTTGCAGCACGTCTTCCCACATCTTCTATATAAGGATTTAGTCCTCTATTTTCATGAACAACAATAACACCTGGTAACTTAGTTTCATGATTTTTTGGCTTAGATAAAAGCCCTTTTATAGTGCCTCCACCTTTAGAAGAATCATACGTAATAAAGTTAGAATCAATTGTTGGATCCTTAGGGTTTACGAGCAATGTATCTATATAATTAGGAGATACAAAACTTAATAAAGAGGAAACTGTAACACCACCCACTGCATATGCGGATAATTTTTCTATAAACTGTTTTCTATTTAGACCATTATGCGCGTAATCATCATATAAGTCAAAAACTTCTTGTTGAATGTCTTCTTTTTTTAATTTTTCCATAAAAAGAGATGATTTAGTTAGAATTAGAGGAAATTACATCTTTTATGATCAAATTTTATTAAGATTTCCCTAAAATGAAAATAGTGTTATGTTTTGGCCAAAGTGTAGCACATACTTAATATGTTTTCGTACTACACCTATCAAGATGTGATGAATCTATCCATTTTGTATGCCAAGATCATGATTTAAGTAGGAAACTGGGTGTAAACATTAGACTTTTACGGCATATTAATATTAAAAAAGTCGAAATGAAAAAGTACATCTTAGTAGTAGCCATCTTGCTAACAATTCAGTTTACAAATGCGCAATCTAAAATAGATGAAGATAGGAATACATCAGTTATCAGTTTAGTTATTCTTAATGATAACGGAGATGTTTTAATAAAAAAAGCAACAATTGGTTGGATAACCATAGGTGCTTTTTACGAGAAAAGACACACGATCAATGAGGTAATCGATAGTATCTCTAATAAATATGGAGTGTCAATATTAAAACCAAACCTCAAAGGTGTTTTTACCTATAAATATGACTTTAATAATTCGCTAAGCGTACGACAGGTGTATGTGGCTAAATCTACTACCAACGATTTACCAACAAATAAAAATGTAGAATTCCGTTGGGCTCCAAAAGAGGAGGCTATAGAAAAATTTAAAAGTACGATTCCATCTTTAGGAGAAATGATAGCACAAGTTATTGAGTATCCCGAAGTAGTTTGGGGCGGATCTTTTTTAATTAAAAAAGAAAACAAGAAAAAGACTTCTACAATAACAGAGAATTTTTATCCCATAAGCGATGCTTCCACATACATAAAATCATCTCATGATCCTGCAGTAGTAAAAGCACTTCAAAAATATATGGAAGGTAGTTCTTATAATAAGAAAGAAATGCTATTAAGTGCTTTTGCAGACAATGCAGTGTTATATCTAACAAATAGGGAAGGGGATTTCAAAAGATATACTCCAACCGAGTACGCAGGTTTCTTTAAAAATGCCGAAAAAGGAAAGTTCAATGGGAGAGAAGCGAAAATTTTAGACGTTAAGGTTACGAAAGAAATAGCAACAGCAAAAGTAGAAATAGCAGGACCTAACAGAGAGTGGGTTTATATTGATTTGTTCTTGCTTAAAAAGTTTAAAAACGATTGGAAAATTATTAGTAAAACAGCGGCAAGGGTTGATGATATAAATTAAAGAAATACATTATTTTTGTTGTATACAATGTATAGACCCTGAAAATTTGTTAGAGAAAAGAAGGCAATTACCACAACAAGAATCTATAGATACAGATTATTTCATTTACTGTTTAGAAGCGGTGAATGATATAGAAACGCACGAAATTACCGAAGCTCAAAAAAAATTAGAACAATTGACTTCGCAATACGGAGTGGCTAGTATTTATAAAACCTGTGATACTATTGAAGGTTTAGAGGATAGCTTAAATACATTGGTTATGGATGATCATCATTTTACAAATTATGAAATCATCTATTTGGTCATAAAAGGTGAAGCCAATAGTATTTGTTTGAATGATTACTATTATAGTTTACAGGAGATTGCAGAAATTTTTGAAGGAAAATTACAAGGAAAGATTTTACATTTTTCCAATGCTAAAGTGCTTGATTTAGATGAAGAAGAAGCGCAATATTTCTTGGATATCACTGGTGCAAGAGGGGTTTCTGGCTATGGTCATGAGTTTAATGGAATAACGAGCTCAAATCTTGATATAGCATTCTTTAACTTATTTAAAGAAGATGACAATATGTTAGATGTGGTAGAAGAATTGCATCAAAGGCATTACAAAGTCTGTAAACTCCTTGATTTTAGGTTGTATTATTAAATAAGATTTTATTCTGTTTCCTATTTTATATAATATAAACGCTGAGAAATTCATTAAAATTCTTGAGCACAAAAATTTCAAAATAAAAATTTTACGAAAAATCGCGTATTTGAAAATTTCTGGAGGATTGTACGGAATATTGGATTTATACGAATTATTAGCTTAAGAAATAGTAATTAAGTTTTTACATATATTACATTATAGCTACGAATGAGCTTAACGTTACGCAAATTATTACATCTGCGAGAAGATGTGGCCGGGAATCGATATAAAACACTGGCGTGTTATTATATCTGTAATTATGTAAAATGCAAGCATCCGTCAATTTACTTCAATAAATACATTTGTACTATAATGTACTTGCGTTATGTCACTTTGCTTTGGAAAAAGCAAAGTTTTTTGTTCTACATTTTCTCTAAAAGTTTTCTAACGAAAGTTTCTTTAAAAAAAGGTAATGGAACACTTATTGCCCGAAACGACGGTAGGAGAGTAGAGGAATGTGTGTGGAATGGGAATATTTCAATATTTATAAATCTAGAATCGAATTTATTTTATCATCATCAGAATCATTACTTGTATCAGCTGATAATTCATTTTCCCTTTTCTCTAAGAGATAAATATTTTCATCTGTAACAGGTCCAAGAGTTGGACTAGAAATTGAATATTTATAAATAGACGTTTTTGATGGTGACTTTTCTCCAACAAAATTTAAAGCTATTTGGACTTCATTATTGTTTTCTGTCAATAATCCGGATGGGATTATTAGTCTAAAATCTCCAACTAATGGTCTGCCGTGACTCATTATTTCTTCTGAATTATTATAAAAGCCATCATAAGAGTTGCCATTTATTACAATAGTTCCTGGTCCAGCAATCAACTTAAAAGTTAAATTTAATTCATTAATATACTTAGATGAATTATAAACTAGTTTTCGTAAAGAAAGAATAAAATTATGGCCATCAGTATCAATTCTTTTTAGTCTAACATGCCCTCTAATTAATGGAAAGTCAGTGCTTTTCATCATAGCTTCTATTAAATAATGAGGAGCTATCTTAGTTTGACCATCTAAACGTATATAGTAATTATTTTTAAATTGATGTGGTCTTTGCCTACTTTTCTCCACTTCTATGACGAATACGGAATCTCCATTAGGCGCATCTAATTTCTGTACACGAATTCCAACAGCTAATGGTACAATAACACTTGAAATTTTATTTATTAATCTATCTCTATCTAGAGTTGTAGCAAATGGAGTTAAAGCCCCCATTGCAGAAGTGTTTCCTTGAGCATTTTTTCCTTCAACAGGAGCACCCCAAATAACAATTCCACCTTCAGAGTTTAATAATCCACAAATTGTTTTATATACTGCATTTTCTTTGTCATTATGATTACCTTGAGGTGGGTAAGATTTGAATTCTAAGTTCATTGTTTCTTCCTTTTCAGAATTAAAGAATTGAACTATATCATTGTAATTTAAAGTATATAAATCTTTACCAAATATTATTTGAGAGTATTTCATAGGTTAAATTAAGAGTATTTTATTATATTTTTTACGATTCCTTCGATTTTAAAATCTTCACTGGCAATAAAAGGTTTGTGTTTAATAGAGTTTATGGAATGAAGTATTACTTGATTGTCATTTTTATAGAATGTCTTAATAATAGCCACACCTTGATTGACGCATACAATAATATCTCCATTTGACGCAGTTTGTTTTTTTTGCGCAATAATATAATCTCCAGAACTAATATCCGGTTCCATAGAATCTCCTTTGGCTATAACGATAAAAGCATCATTAGCGGGGAACTTTAAAAGTTTAGAAGCTATAGGTATTCTATCAACTGGATTCCCGTCTAAAATACTACCATTAGATCCGCATTCAGCTAAGCCATATTGATTAATATAAGTTATCGGTTTTTCAGGATCTTCTAGTAATTGATAATCTCTAGGATTTGAAGGGTTTCTTTTTAAATAACCTTTTTTCTCCAATTGAACAATATGATGATGAACTACACTAGTGGATGCGACATCTAATTCCTCCATTAATTCAATCATTGTTAATGGGTTATCGATATTGATACGTAGAATATCTATTAATTTTTCTTGATTTGGATGTAAATTCTTCATTATTACAAAAGTAGTTAACATTTTTGAGAACTTATAAACATATTCTATTTTTTATTCTACGAATTTATATATTTGTTCTATATTTCATTCTAATATTAAATAATAGCAAAATGGCAAGAAAAAGTAAAAGAGGTAGAGATGCTAAAACAGGTCAATTTATTACTATAAAAGAGGCAGAGAGAAGGCCAAGTACAACAGTTATTGAAACAATTAAAGTAGGTCCAACTAAAAGAAGAAATAAATAATTTATATACAGATCAATGCGTAATAGAATTTGGACCGAGCTAACACAGTCAAAACACAATATAGAATTCTCTTCTCTTTATTCCGAACATCAAAGATTCTTGTTAAGGGCTTTTAATATGACGGTCCTTATATTTTCTTCGACAGGTGTAATGGGATGGAAATTCTGGGACAATTTACCTTTGGTAGCATGTATAATCATTGCTTCTATTTCTTTATTAAAGCTTTTGCAACCTCATTTGATAATGAATGAAAAACAATTAAAGAATCTAGATGATATTCATAGGTTTTACTCTGATTATTATAACAAAATAGAAAAATTATGGTATGATTTTGAGTCCGATAGAATAACAGAAGAAGAAGCAACTAATATATTTTTTACGTTAAAATCCTTAGAAACTGAGATTAATCCAATTGTTTCTGAGACAATAAAGAGTAAACCAAAAAAAATAATACAAAAATGCAAGAGAAACTCCGACGAGTATTTCGAACAAGTTTTTAATACATAAAATGAAACATTATGGCAAGAGAATCTAATTCAAGACCACAAGGAAGACCATTAAATAATCCAAGCAACAATCCTAAGCCTAAAGGAAATAGCATGCCTCGTTATCAAAAACCACCTCCGCCACCGCCTTCTAAAAAATAATATAGCAAGTAGGGAAGGTGTTTGAGTCTTTAAAATATTAAAAAATATCTACACACAGATACGGATATCGGTTTGAAAACACCTGAGTTTATCCACCTGTTTACAGATTTGTTAAAAACTTCAAGATCTAATTATCTATTGCAACTTGTTAAAAGCTAGCTTTGTAGCTTAAATATTTTTTAATGATTCAAAAAGTTCGACGTATTATGACTCCAGGTATTTTAATTTTTATAGGAGCAGTAGCTATGGCCATTGGAGGTTTATGGTCTGATCGCCAGCAATCCAAAAAGGATAAGGAAAATGAAAAGTTGCAGGAAGAACTTAGGGCGGAGTCGGCTGAAGTGAGACGTCTAACTGAAGAAATACAGGAGCTTTCTGTTAAATCGATGGATGCTACTATAAAACCATTACCAACTTCTTTTTCTGTTGATAATTTAATAGCATTTGAATTGGATTCATCGTTATTTGAACAGTATCTTCCTGAATTAAGGAATCTTGCTTCTAAAAAGGGGATGCATGGTAAAAGTACTTCTAATTCCTATTCTGGTATTAACATATTACCCAAAACGAATAAACCTCTATTTGATTTTTTAAACGGAAAACGTATTCTGATGGAGTTTTCTATAGGTCTTCCAGATCCGCCTGCTCCACATGAAAAATATATATCCTGGATTATTATGATTGACATTGACTTTAATAATTCTTTTGAAGAATTAATGTATATACCTGATCACGAAGGAAAAGAGTACTTTAATTTAAGAGTCAATCCTGATCGAATCAAAAGTTTTGCAGTTGGAAATAACCATAGCAATTATATTTCCGCCAAAGATTTATGCGGAGAAAAAGTTCTAGTAAATCAATTCGGAATTTTTGGTGTTTCTTTTGACCCCAATATGATCTCACTTTCAGATTCACTTTATTTAAAAGACAATAATAACAATAGCTATGCTATTATTCTAGATAAAATAGAAAGTAATACAACTTATTTTAGACATGAAACAAATCATGGTTGGGTTGGGACAATGAATTGTTCAAATTTTTAGTTTCGTGTGTTTGTTATATTATGTAAAATAGAACCTAAAAATCTAAAACCGGCCTCAGAAAACTTTGGTATAAACAATAGGCAAAGGAGCGTCAATATTTTAGAGATCTAGTACTAAGGTTTAATCAAAGCTATGCATATTGATTCTAGTTCAAAGCAATCTTATGAGTCAGAATGTTTTCTAAAATATAGAGACTGCGCCGTACATTGTTTCCAAAGTTTTGGGAAGCCTTGATTTTTTGTTTCTTTTTCATTAAGGAAAAATATAATGCAAACTCTTAGAAAGTCTAATCTGTGTTGCTACGATAGCATGTGTATAGAAATTATCTCGTTAGAGTAATTTTATACTTATGCGGCAACGTCACGAGAATTGCGTAAAAACTTTTTTCATGATTTTATCAAATACGTGATTTATAAGCTACCTAAAAGTTTTGCTTTTTTTGGTGTGGCCAAGCGTTGGCAAATTGTGTGTAGAGAAAAATGCATTAAGCATTTTTATTTACAAAGCAATAAAGCGGTTGGGCGCGGCAATT
This sequence comes from uncultured Aquimarina sp., assembly GCF_947492965.1. GTDB lineage: Bacteria > Bacteroidota > Bacteroidia > Flavobacteriales > Flavobacteriaceae > Aquimarina. Next base: position 406,314 of record NZ_CANLOZ010000002.1, read on the forward strand.
TTACATAACGGCAAATTATAGCTACAAATGAGAGCAGAATGTTTCAGCAATAGTTTTTTTTGAATTATGATGACCCCAGTAGCTACGATCACTATGAAATAAAATTATCCTGGGATATTTTACATAGTATTACATTATAGCTACGAATGAGCTTAACGTTTCGCAAATTGACTTTTACATAATTACTATCGATATAAAACACTAATATGTTATTATATCTGCAATTATGTAAAATGCAAGCATCTGTAACGGTTAATTTAGAATGAAGAATATAGAAATTTATTAAAATATCTTCAATGGTTGGAATAGTCTAAATTGATGATGAAATTTAGTTGTGAGATTAAATAATTTATAATGAAGAAATTGGGAGTTAGGAGGGAAGTAAAATAATTTAAAATGAGTAATTTATTGAAACCTTCTTCGTGCTTCATTTTTAAAAATAATGGCTTCAAACATTTTCTTAATCGTTAGAACTTCGCTCTGATCATCAGAAACAAGATCTCTCATTTTTTGATACAGTGAATCAATATCCTTTATTTTTACAAATTCCTCATTGGATTCAAAAAAGTGATCTGTAGGAATTTCTAGAGCATCTGCCAACTTTTTAATAATCTTTGAAGTTGGCTTGGAAATATTATTCTCATACCTTCCTATTTGAATATATGAAACTCCAGAGATTTCACTCAGTTCCGTCTGCGTTAATCCTTTTTTAGTTCTTATTTTTTTTAACTTATTTCCTATCATAGTTAGAATAAACTCTCTTTTATCTAATAAATCAGTTTTAAATTTCAAAAAGTAGTTTTATTTAGTTATATTTATGATGGATCTCACCACTCCCTTAATTATCTAACTTAAATATACTAAAGTTATGAATGATTTAGGGCTTTTCTCATCTTTAGAATTAGATGAAAATGAAATTACTATTAAAAGTAGCGAAGTTTTTTTATCCAAATCTTTTCTTATAAAACGAGGATTTAATCCTCAAACTTTGGATAATTACTTATCGAATCACAAAAAAAATCGGAGTGATCATTACGAATTCCATATTGATCAAAATACTAAAGAAAAATGGATTCGATATAATACAATACCTAAAGCAAAATTGAGGAAGCTATCACTTCCTCCTAGGATTTCATCTGCTAATAAACTTTTCAATAAGGATAGAACAAAGATTAAGTACAAAGAATTTAGTGAGATATGGCTAATTCTCTATAATGCCTGGAACAATCAATCTTATTGGAAACAATATATTTCTTATTACTCAGCGTATTATTTGGATATTGAAAAAAGAAATCTTTTTGCAAAAACACATTCTGTAATTGCTGAAGCGATTCATATGAAGAACAATACCGATTATAAATTGAAAGACATATATCAGATGTATTTGAAGTTTGATAAAGTTTTATTTAGAACTAAAAGCTATAATTCTTTTAGTAGAAAATTATTATTGGCTGAAAAATCGAGTATCCCAGAAACAATTATTCATAAATTTAAAAAAGATGGAAGAAATAATTATAGATTGATTCCATTGGTTGAAAAAAGAATCATATACTATTATTCTCACCCAAAAAGATATTCTAAAAAGCAGATCACCGAAAAGGTAAATGAAGAGTTAGTAGATAAAGGTCTAAAGAAGATTTCATACAATTCAGTAACCTTATTTCTTAGAAACCCTGAAATGAAGAATAAATATGATATGCTTAGGTATGGAATGAAGTATGCCCAAAATAAGATTCTTCCATATTTGAGGAGGCGTGATCCTGAAAACAAAGGAGATGTATTTTAGATCGATAGTACTAGACTGAACATCCCATATGTTGATAAAGATAACAATCTAAAATTTCTGCATTTATGTGTAATGATGGATGTTTTTTCTAGAAAAATTATTGGTTTTTCTTTCTCAGAATCTGAAAATCATATTATGATCATTGAGTGTATTAAAATGGCTTTTGAACGGTATAAATTAATTCCCAAGCATATTATTCACGATAATCATTCTGCGTATAAATCTCAAGAGTTTAAAAAACTTTCAAATTGCTTAGATGACTATGGAGTAATTTTAAGAAATTCTACCCCAGGCAATCCTAAGGACAAAGGACATGTTGAAAGATGGTTTAATTCCTTTAATTCATATTATCTCAATAGATTAATTGGAAATTTAGGAGAAGGAATAAAATCAAAAACAGAAGGAGGTAGAGCCCCTTATGAGTTAGAAATTTTATATAAGAGTAAACCTTTTTTAAGAAACAAAGAGTTATTGATAAAGACTGTGTCTGCCCTTATTAAAGAATATAATTCGAAAAAAGAGGAAGACCATAGTTTTAAACAATCTAATATTAAATTTAGACAATTTAAAGAATGGGATATAGCCAAATTGTTTTATAGGTCAGGACTACGTAAAGTAAGAAGATCAATGATTTTTATTACAATAGGAAAGAAGAATTATTCATATACCATAACAGATTTTCAATTGGCAAATAAAACGAATGGAGAATATGTCCTAATACGTTATGATGAAGATTTTCCATATAAGATATTTCTATTTACTTCAAAGTCAAACAGGTATTTAGGTATGGTAAAAGCAGATCAACCTATTGACATTATACCTGATAATAACCATAAAAAGATTATAACCAAACATAATCACTTGATAAGACAAAGAATTCAAAAAGTATTTGATAGCCTAGTTGAAGATATTGATAGTAGCACCTTGGAATTGGAGTCACTACCTACTGTACAAGTATTTAATTCCAAAGAAAATTTGAATAAAATACTTAGTCAAGCAGAAGATCAGTTCTTAATAAGTGAAATGATCGATATACAATATCAAAAACCTAAGAAAAAAAGGAAATCTACAGATAAGAAAAGTCAATATTTGTCTAATAAGTTACTTCGCAAGATGAAATACAAAAAGATTGAAATTATTAGATAAAATCTCTTAGAGCCACATATGATAAGATCATTTTAAGACTTCACGCTTTTAATCGAAAGGAATCAACAAAATTTACTCTATCAATAACTAAACAAATTATAGATCATGAAAATCTTCAGAACAATCAACTTCAACATTGTTGAAGAGTTATGTAAGGATGCATTAGAAAATTCCAAAATGGTCGCTTTAATAGGATATCCTGGAGCGGGAAAGACCATTGCTCTTAAATATTTTCAGAATAATAACGAAAATGTAATTTATTCTGTAGTTAGAAAAAGTATGACTCCTAAAGAATTTTACTTGGAAATCTTACGGGATGTAGGCTATGAAGGTGATGTGCTTCAAAGCTCTTTATTTGTTATTTTGAATATGATAATTTTTAGAATTAAAAAACTTAAAAAGAAAACATTACTTATAATTGATGAAGCTGGTAAATTTAAACCAGGTCAGTTAGAATATATCCATGAAATGAGAGATCAAACTATAGATCACCTTGGTATTCTTTTGGCTGGTCCAGAATATTTTTTTGACAATTTGTATAATTGGAAAGAAAGAAAAGTAATTGGTATTCCAGAAGTTTTTAGAAGATTAGAAACAATAGAAGCATTAGGACCACCATCTTTTATTGAAATTAAATCATTTTGTATTGCCTATGGGATAACGGATCTCAAAGTAATAAGAACAAAGTTCAGAAATTGCAGCAATTTTGGTGAGTTATATAATAACATCCTTAAGTATTTAAAAGATTTAGATCAAGAACAGGATGATGATAGTTAAGTATCAAATGACGTATTTGTTTTTTTAATTTTCATTATTATTTTAATTTCATCATAAGACACAGGATAAAAATTGTGACAATCCACCCCTACATCTATGGATAGGGAAGAGGAATCATCCTTTAAATTTCCATGGGAATGTCCATATAAATGATAGGAACCCCAATGTGAGGAATTCCAAACTCTTAATGCGTAGTGAAAAAGCACAATCATCTGTTTATTTTTTTGGAAGTCATTGTCTTGAATTTTTAGTTCGTGATAATCTTTAATCCATTCAAATCTGTCTTTACAGGCTAAAGCTGATTTCTCATGATTCCCTTTTATCAGATATATTCTTCCATTTAGCCTATCTAATATCTTTTGAAGCTTTTTAGGATTTGTCAATCCAACATCTCCTAAGTGATATACCTGATCATTTTTACTAACTTTTTCGTTCCATTTCTGGATAAGAACTTCATTCATTTCTGAAGCATCTTGAAATGGTCTATTGGAATGTTTTATAATATTGGAATGCCCAAAATGATGATCTGAAGTAAAAAATATTTTGCTTGGATTCAATTTCGCTGTGTATTTTTAATTAGTTCTGGTATTTTTTCAGAAAACTTGAAAGATTTAATTTTATAATCATTAGTCCTTTCGATCCATATTATTCGTTTTTTCTGAAGCATGTTGATAATTTTCCATATCTCTTGATTTTCCAAATCATTATTGAAAATATGTTTATAAATCAGCATTTTATCTCTAAGTTGGATAATTCCAATAAGAACTCGGTACTCCAAATCTGATAATTCATCAATACTTTCTTGAGTTGGAAAAATTGTTGAGACACCCTCAAGGTATTTTGGTGAATATGATTGGCAAGGATTACAAACACGTTCTTGACTATTTACCTCATTCAAAAACTCTTTTCGACTAGTAACGATTTTTTCGTAACTGGAAAAACATAAGGTGCAATTTGAAAAATGTAAAATACAGTGAGATTTATCAAGAATAGTTGATTGAGTATACTTGAGTCTAGACAATTCTTTATTTATGTTTTCTATTGAATAAACAAAGCCTTCATCTTTAAATGACCAATATTTTGATATTACTGCAACTAGGTCCTTAGAGGTTTTATGTGATATGACAATTTCGTATTCCATACTTTTATAAATATACAGACATTTATGTCATTACAAAAATGATCAAATCTTGTGATTTTTCCCTTGCATGGGAAATCATCTAAAAAACACAGAATTATTACAACAAATCACCTCAAAGCTTAAATCCTTGAGACATGAAAAGGGACTTACCCAAGAAGATGTATATAATGATACTGGGATACATATATCGAGAATAGAAAGAAGTAAAGTAAATATTACCGTAAGTACTTTATCCGCTTTGTGTGATTATTTTGGGATCACGTTATCTGACTTTTTTAATGAAATTTAATATCGTTATATAAATCTAAATATGTACGATGTCCATTTTTGTTAATTCTAAGATTACTAGATTGATTGATTCACTTTGTTCTTAATAAAAATTTAATTATGAATACTTTATAAATCAAATTGATTAATTTCCGTTAAATATTGATGTATTTGACTTATAGCCATTGAACCTTCCCCAACCGCAGAAGCCACTCTTTTTACAGAACCTTTCCGTACATCTCCTACCGCAAAAAATCCAGGTATACTAGTTTCTAATGATTGTGGCTTTCTATATTTATATATTGATGAGTCCATTGTCTCATCTATTTTCACATCAGGACCGGTATAAATAAAACCTTTTTCATCAGTTGAAACAATACCATTTAGCCACTCAGAACAAGGTTTTGCTCCAATAAAAGTAAACAGATTAGAAATTGGGATGGTTTCTAATTTGTTTTTTGTATCCAAAACCAATGATTCTAAATGGTTATCACCATTAAGTTTAACAACATTACTTCCTTTGTGAATCTTGATATTTGGAGTAGCTTTTATTCGCTGAACTAGATAATCGCTCATTTTAGCGCCTAAATCATTTCCTCTAATTATTATATGAGCTTCTTTGGCAAATTCAGCTATAAAAAGGACCGCTTGTCCAGCGGAATTACCACCTCCAACAACACCAACTATTTCATTATTACAGGCGGCAGCATTCATTCCCGTAGCAGAATAAAATATTCCACACCCTTCAAATTTCTTTATATTAGAAATTGGTAAATGTTTATAATTTGCACCTGTGGCCGCAATGACCGTTTTAGCCTTGATTTTCATATCATTTGACGCTAAAAGAGTAAAGTATTTTCCATTATATATAACTTTTTTAGCTTTATGTGGAATGGAAATATAACAACCAAATTTTTGAGCTTGAATAAAGGCTTTGTTAGCTAAATCGCTTCCTGATATCCCAGTTGGAAAGCCTAAGTAGTTTTCGATTTTTGAGCTTTTCCCTGCTTGACCTCCTGGTGCTTTACTATCTATAGTAACCACGCTTAATCCTTCAGAAGCAGCATAAACTGATGCTGCAAGTCCGGAAGGACCAGCCCCGACAACTAAGACATCATATAGTTCATCTCCAAAATCTAATAAAACACCCGTATGCTTAGCTAGCTCTTCTATTGATGGTTGTTTAAGTAATTCGCCAGATGCACCTAGTACTATGGGCAAGTCATTAATGCTTAAATTAAAATTTTCAAGTAACTGAATGGCCTCTGGCGATTGTTCTGTATTTAAATATGTGTACCAAATATGGTTTTTATCCAAAAAGTCTCTTAAATCATAAGATTCTTTGGACTTCTCAGTCCCAATAATTTTTATGCCACCATCAAATTCTTTAAGCATAGTTTCCTGCCTATGAATGAAGGCAGTTAACAAAACATCTCCGATATCACTTTGTTTAGAAATAAGTTCTTTAAGTGAATCTGGTTTAATCCGTAATAACGTAGAATCTTTACTTGCATAGGCATTAAATTGTGCAGTTTTACTTGATAGCATACTATTATCACCGGTAAATTCATTAATACCATGGGTAACAATGAGATTCCTCTTGTTTGATTCATCTACAACTATGACTTCTCCTTTAAGTATTACGAAAAAATCGTAAGACAAATCACCAATTTTAAAGATTAATGTTTGTTCATCGAAATAGTCAACTGTACCATATGTTTTGAGAATATTAATTTGTTTCTGTGTTAAGACAGGAAATCTTGGATCGGTCATAGTGTTTTAAATTAATTAGTAATAATAGTTTTTTCAAGCTGTTTATTAGGTATAAACCAAAGTATTGCTACCAAAACATAAATACTAATAGCGATTACAGGATAAAAAAAGCTTATCACAGTTCCTATTGCATAGAGTCCTGTAGAAGTATAGGCTTTCCAAACGCGGTTATATGCTTTTCGAAAAATAGTTTGGTTAGAATGTTTTTGTCTTAATACATAAAAAAGAATTCCCCAAGCTAAACTTGCCATTAGTAATACAAATCCGTAAACTGCGGTTGGCAAATATTCAAAGTGATTTTCTCCCATATATCCAGTTGCAAAAGGGAATAGTGAAAGCCAAAATAGAAGATGTAAATTTGCCCAAAGCACTTTACCATTTACCGTATCTGAAGCATGCATTAAATGGTGATGATTATTCCAATAAATTCCCAGATATACAAAACTTAAAATGTAAGTAATAAATGTTGGTATAATTGGTTTTAAGCTTTCCAAAGTATGACCTTCGGGAATTTTTAGCTCTAAAACCATTATAGTTATAATAATAGCTAATACGCCATCACTAAAAGCCTCTAGTCTGTTGGTTTTCATAGTTTATTCATTCTATTTATATGTGAGTGCGCCTGAGGGACAAGCGTCAATTTGTTTTTTCAATGCTTGTGTTGAAGCATTTTCTGGCTTTATCCAAGGTCTATCATTTGGATTGTAAACTTCTGGTAACCGCTTTACACATTCACCAGCGTGAATACATTTATTGGGTTTCCATACTACTGTAAAATCACCTTTTTTATATTCTTTGATTTTTTCCATGGTTAAGGTTTTAATACATCTTTAATATCATCAAGTTTTTTAAACATAGCATTGGCAAAAGGACATAAAGGAAGAATCTTTAAGTTTTTTTTTCTTGCCATATCTACAATCTTGTAAAGTAGTTTTTTACCAACTTCTTTACCTTTTTGTTCTGGCTCAACTTCCGTATGGTCAATTATAATAAAATCACTCCCGGGAATTGAATAACTCATCAATCCTGCCTTTTTGCCGTTTTCTTTAGCTATAGCGAAGCCTTTATTTTCTCTTTCTCTTATTTCTATTTCCATTGATTAGGTTTTTATGGTCTATATTTTAATTTTTGAATCATTTCAATATTCAGGGGATCAGCATATACCCCATATGCATCAACCAGCAATCCTTTTAATTCAAAAGTCTTTGATGAAATTGCAAATAGGATAGAAGAGTCATCTGGATTGGAGTCTCCTTCAAAACGATGCATTTCATCAACTTCAAACTGGTCTGCATGTATTTTATAATCCAACGCTTTACACTCAAGACAGTCATTTCTGAGATTTAGGTCCTCAGAATAGCCTTTATTCTGTAAATCTGTTATAGCCTCTGAGAGGGTGTCATATTTCATAATTTTTAAAATTTAAATTCTGCTGTAATTACTGCGTGAAACAAGGTGTCATTTAAGTCACTTTCTTCAAGAAAGCCATCAGGAAAGATAACATTTGATTCAAATTCTAATGCAAAAAACTCATTGACTTCAAAACCTGTTATTGTACCTATTTGATGTCCTATAAATCGTTCTTCATTGATAGAAGGGTACTCTAAGATAAGTGGGGGACTGTATACTCCATCTTGTTTGGAAAATCGCCAAAAAGCCACATAATCAAGAGACAAAGAAAAATCTCCAAATTGAGTATTTATATAAGGATGAAAGTCAATTAAATTTGAGGGGCCAAAACGAGCCACACGACCAAAATAAGCTCCTCTTGGATATAAGCCATCAAATGTATTTAGACCATTATCAGCGTTATTGGTATCACCACTAATGGCTTCTGTTTTAAGACCAACTATCCCGTTTTCACCTAATAGACTAAAAGGGTGTTCTATATTGAACGATGCCGTCCAAGCTCTTATATTTTGGTCTCCAAATCTTCCTATCTGATATACGAACTCATTATTATATGTGAAGTTTTTCCAATTTCCATAATGTCGCAAACCTATTGACATTCGATTATCATCAGCAGTTCCAGAATTCCAAGTTTTATTTTTTTCTTCTTTATACAAAACATAAAAATCTGTACCAGTTTCTTTTGTCCAATTTTGACTCCAATACAAGGCTACTAAACTTTCTTGTTCGACGTTTAAAGCATCATTATCGAAAATTCCTTCTTCTAGTTGAAGGGGAACAGCATAAAAAACTTTAATATTAGTGTTTTCGTTTTTATATTCAACTTGTAGCATATCAAATGACAAACGTACATTAGGACCTTCTCTTACATCAATAAGTCGACCACTTCCCAAGCGCATATTTTGACGACCTACCAAAAGATTCAAATTCTTATTAAAATAATATCTAGCAAATAGTTGATTGAAACTCAACTCGTCTCTATCCACTGGTGCCAATTCTTCTTTGCTATAAATCAAACTCGAATTTAGCTCCGCAAATAATTCAAATTTATTGTCAATTTTAAAGTGCGAATGCAACTGTAATCTGTTCAAAAACCATATGTCATTCTGGTCTTCTTCATTAGAAAATTGTTCATTTATAAAAGTTTCCGTTTGGAATCTATAACTGCCTCCGAAACCTAACGTAATATTCTTACCTAATTTTAGTGACTTTAGATCTTCATAAAAGGTTTTGGAATCTTTTTGAATGATTTTGATATCATCATTTTGTCTTAGTAAACTAAAATCATATACTGATTCAATCTCTTGCGCTCTTGCGAAACTAAAACAGAGTAGAAGCCATATAATTGATACATATCTCATTTAAAATCTTCGTATTAAAAGTACACCTGCTACTAAGAAAGCAACACCTAATAATCGTTGCCAATTAATTTGTTTTACTGGTAATCCTAAAAGACCATAATGATCTAATATTAAGGATACAGTCATTTGTCCAGCAACTACTAAAACAAAGGTAAGGGCAGTTCCTAGCCTTGGAGCAAGAATAATTACTGCAGCTACATAAAATGCTCCCAAAATTCCTGCTATCCATACTACTGGCGAAACTGTTTTTGTCTGAGCTATTGCAGAAAAGTCAAATTTTAATATCAATAAATAAATAAGTAGTCCTATGGTTCCTATTAGAAAAGAAGCAAAGGCAGCAAAAATAGGTTGATGCACCGTTTTACCTAATTGTACATTTAATCCAGCCTGAAGTGGCAAGACGGCACCCGCTATGATAGCTAGCACTATAAAAAATAGTTGTGATTTCATTTTTGGTTAGTTTTAAAAAATTTAGAATCAAGAGAGTACTTTCCAGCCCCCATAAATAAGATAAGAAGATAAGCAAGAGAATACATTAATGGAACATCTCTAACCGACCAAGGATCATTACCATGAACGATAAAGAATCCCATTAATGTTACGCTAAGTATTGGTAATGTTGCCAATCTTGTCCCTAAACCTAGAATTATAAAGACGGGCGCAACGATATTTGCAACAATTGCAATTATGGTGCTTATTTCACCGCCAATACCCATCGGATCTGGAATGTGTTGAATAGTGCCTTCAAAATCAAGCAGCTTTTTTATTCCGTGTGTATTGATCATAGATAAGGACAACAAAATGCGAAATACTAATAAAGAAAGATCAGATGTCGACTTGTCCGCCTCAGGATTAAAAATTATTTTCTTAAGACTTATATTCATTTGGATATTCATTTAAAAGGATTCTTATATCATTGATTAGCCTGAGCGTATCATTTTCATCCAATCCATTATAATACCCTCGTATTCTTTGTTTACCATCTACTAAAACAAAAGTGCCATCATGTAATAGATTTCTTTCAGTATCGGTACTATCATCAAATGCACGCACTTTATAGTTCTTTGCTAACTCAAATATGATACTATCATTCCCAGTCAGTAAACTCCATCTATCAGTATTAATATCATTATTCTTTGAATATTCTAATAAGCGATCAGGTGTATCATTCTTTGAATCAATGCTTATTGAAATTATTTCTACATTATCCTCTTTTAAAAATACTTTCTCTACTGCCTTCAAATGATTGGTCATTTGTGGACAAATAGTTGGACAACTGGTAAAAAAGAAATCAACAATTTGAATTTTACCCTTAAAACTCTTAGAGTTTATTTCTTCATTAAATTGATTTGTAAGTCTAAAATCTGGCGTTTTATAATAATCATATTGACCTGTGTTGGCATCTATACTTTTCTCTCCCAGGATAGGTAAAACTTCTTTTTTCTTGCAAGAACTGAGCAATACAAATAACAGGAGAAATAAATGATTAATTGTTTTCATAATGTGTTACTAATGATATGTTCTCTAGTTTTAAAATTTCATCAGGAATATTTCTATTAGGAAGTGGTACAGGCTGAAAAATCACTTGAATATCTTTTTTGGAATCAATAGCATCAGCAATTTCTTTTTCAATTTCAATCTGCAAATGCACACCGTTTTGTAAAAGCACAGAATCTAAATCAAGAATTGGGAGTATCGTAAATGTTCCTGTATACTTACTTTGTTGTACACCATTTTTATCATATTCAAAAAACACTCTAGCACAATATGGTTGATAGGGTAGTTGTGCCCTTTCAAAATGTAATATTACATGGGTTCTTTCTTTGTCAACAAATTCTTGATAAATATTGTCTGTATCAGATGTTTTTAGATTCAAAGTAGCAATACAATCTCTTTTAGATTGATTTCTCTTTGGTTTATCAGCTTCTATAAAAGGATTGCAATAACTTGGATTTAGATTCATATCTGCAAAACGATACCCTAAGGCTTCCGTATCGAGAAGCTCTTTAATTTTAAAGTCAACAGGTCTTCCATTTCCGTCAGTAGCGAATAATCTTTTTTCTAACCATTCTTCATCAGTTGGCAGTTTATTTTCTGGGTTATAAGCTCTCCAAGCATCCCAGATTCTATCACAATTTCCGTGGTGAGCATAAAAAATAGGATCAAATCCAGACTCTGTAAATGTGGCCATTTGTCCACCTATCCAATTATGAATATTGTTGTGAAATGATTGTTCTGCAATTCCATCTAGTTGGGAATCTCCTCGTTTTTTAATAGCAGGATATCCTCCAAACGTCTTATACTTATCAGCACGAAAAGCAGCTCCTACATTGATAAAATCTTTAGGGATTTCATCAGTTTCTGAAACTAATCTAGTAATATTATTTAGAGGATTAGATTCATCACCCCAATAATGTTTTGGAATGTAATTATACTTAGTCCAATCCCAATAATGCAAAGCTAGTTTTGGTTCGCCTACTGCTTTCTGTAGTTTTTGCTCCATTCCCCATAGATATAGTCTATGCCAAGGCCAAACATACCAGTTATAATGCACTTGATTAGAATACATACTCGTTGCACAAAAAGTAGCGTGTAACATTCCATGGGCTGTCCACCCAAAAGGATCTAAAGGAGAAACTTCAGAACGATCCTTTAGTATTTTAATGGCATCCTTCAACAACTTAATTTCTGGATCATCAACTGGAATGTCTGCGATATTTCTACGAGTTACAACAGACGATAAATTTGAGGAGTCTGTTATATTTTTTTTTGTTTTAGGATCAGTATCGCAACTAGTTGAAATAATTGGGATCGCACCAAGAGCTAAAGTTGATAAGCCCATCTTTTCAAGAAAGGCTCTTCTTGAAGTATTCTCTTTATTTTTCATCAGTTTGGAGGGGTTAAAAAAGGCTGTCTTAATAGTAGGCAGCCTTTGGGTTATATTTATCCTTGTTTAACGAACTGAGCGTCAATTACCAATGTCACTGTATCAGCCACCACAATACTTCCCGCTTCAGTTACAGCACTCCAGGTTAAATTAAAGTCTTTACGGTTGATTTTTCCTCTCATTTCAAAACCAGCTTTGGTTTGACCATAAGGGTCAACGGCTACTCCGTTAAAATCAACATCAAGGGTTACCTCTTTAGTGATATCCCTTATTGTCAAATCACCCACTAAAGTTTCTCCATTGAAAGACTTTGAACTAAAGGTCATTTCAGGATATTCAGCCGAATTAAAAAAATCGTCCGACTTTAAATGATTATCTCTATCCGTATTTTTAGTGTTAATTGATTCAATTTTTGTAGAAAATTTAAATTCAGCATCACTAAAATCTTCCTTATTGGTTTCTATAGAAGCATCATATTCTTCAAAATGACCTTTAACTGTGGAAATCATCATATGTTTTACTTTAAATCCGATTTCAGAATGTGCACTATCGATACTCCATTTAGTTTTAACTACTGTTTCCATAATTCATTTTTTTTAATGTTATAATTTATTTTGATTGATAACCACCAAAGTATTTAACCGGAGACCAGTCTGGTATTACCTCTGGTAATGGCGGATTCATTTCTTTATATTCTTCACTTGCATAAACAATTTTTCCTCCTACCACTGTTACCACTGATTTTAAAGAGTTAATTTTTTTCTCAGGTACAGTAAAATAATCATCAGAAAGGATTGCAAAATCAGCAAACATCCCGTCTTCCAAAGTCCCTTTTACCGTTTCTTCATTAGACACCCATGCACTACCTTGAGTATAAAGATGAAGTGCTTCTTCTCGTGTCAATTTATTTTCTTCAGAGGCTAATTGAAAATCCCCTACAGTTTTACCAGAAACTAACCAGTACAAGGCAGGCCAAGGATTATAACTAGCTACACGAGTACCATCCGTACCAGCACCTACAGGAAGTCCCATAGCAATCATTTTTTTTACGGGAGGAGCTTGTTTAGCTTTTTCCGCACCATATCGCTCTACAAAATATTCTCCAGCATATGCCATACGAGCCTGTATAGCGATTCCTCCATTTAGCGCTTTGATACGCTTTAAATCTTTTTCCTGTACTGTTTCAGCATGATCAAAAAGCCATCTCTTGGAAGCTAATTTTCCATTCGTTTCCTGATTAACTTCTTCAAATACATCAAGCATATTAGAGATGGTCTCACCATAGGTAGCATGAATTCTGAAAGGCCATCCATTATCAACATGTAAACGTACTATACGTTTTAAATCTTTTCGCCATGTTGGTCTATCTCTATTAAGCATTGGTTGTGGAGCAAGAAAGTTCTCAAAATCTCCGGCACTCCAAGCCAAAAACTCTCCACCACCTTCCAATTCATATCCATGATCTAAATGGATTTCACCGTTATGACCCACTTCATTGTTTTCCATCCATTCTTGGAATTCTTCATACTCAGAACCCTTGTTTTGTGGAAATAGATAGTAGGATAATCGAATTGGCATTTCTCCCTTATCTGCAAGAGCTTTTGTTCCTGTATAATCTTTAGGAAATTTATGACCACCACCTCCAGCATCTATTCCACTGGTAATACCAAAACTATTTAATTCTCTATAAAACTGCTTAGTACCGTTTTCCATTTCCGCTTGCGTTAAAGGAGGAAGGCTTCCAATTCTGGCATATAAAATAGAAGGATTAGGTTCAGCTATTAAGACACCAGTCAGTTTACCATCGGGTCCTTTTTCAAATCTAGATCCTTTGGGAGCTTTAGTATTTTCATCAATACCTAAAACATCCAAACCTGCTTGATTTAAATATCCTTGACTATACAAAAAGAGTACATAAGTAGGAACATCTCCGGTCGCTTCATTTAATTCTTTCATGGTGAATAGCCGTTTTTCTTCAAACTGAAAAGGACTCCAACCACCTATGACCCGTACCCATTGACCTTTTGGTGTTCGTGCAGCTTGTTCTTTGAGCATTTCTAAAGCACGTTTTAAGGTTTTCACTCCATCCCAACGTACTTCCGCATTAAAAAACCTGCCTCCTCGAGTAAGATGAAGATGTGAATCATTTAAACCTGGAATGATAGTTCTTCCATTAGCGTCTATACTTTTGGTATTCGCTCCTTTAAGAGCTAAAACATCAGTTGTGCTTCCAGTTTTGAGTACTTTACCATCTTTTACTGCAATGGCCTTAGCAAATGAATGATTTTCATCCATCACAGCAATTTTCGCATTAGTAATGATCAAATCTGCTGTTTCTATCTGTTCTACAGTTTCTTTTTGTTCTACTTCTTTTTTGGTATCATTATTCTTACATGAAATAAGAAAAAGCAGTACCGCTGTTAATAATAAAAATGTCTTTTTCATTTGGTGGAGTTTAAAGGCCTTCAGCTAGATTTTTGAAAGCCTTGATTAGTTTTATCTTCTAGTGTTTAGAAGGATTTTCTTTCATCCAGGTTTGCATAGTTTTGATATAATCAATTCCTAATCCATACGCACCACCATATCTTTTTGAGATTTTTACTACTTCCAAATATTTATCACTACGAGCCCAATCTCTGTGAATCTCCAATAAGTACTGAAGAGAGGTAATTGGTTTTACACCAGCTTGGATCATACGTTTTATAGCCATGTCATGTGCTTCTTGTGAAGTTCCTCCAGAGGCATCTGTAACCACATAAACATCATAACCATCTTCTAAAGCTGAAAGAGATGCAGATAATGTACATACTTCTGTCCAAAGCCCTGCAATTACAAGTTTTTTCTTTCCAATATCACCAACTGCTTTAACCACTCTTTTGTCTTCCCAAGAATTCATGGTAGTTCTATCTATATAATCTTTTTCATTTGGAAAGTACTCTCTAATTTCTGGAAACACAGGTCCACTAAAAGATTTTTCAGCCACCGTAGTAACGATAGTTGGCACCTTATATAAGGTTGCTGATGCAGATAGTAATCCAGTATTATTACGTAATTCTTCGATAGGTTGAGATTCTACTGCAAAGGCCATCTGACTTTCGTGATCAATCAATAGCAAAGTATGATTTGTGGGATTTAATAATTCTTTAGACGCATTAGCTGGATCATTATTTGGATTAGGATTGTATTGATCCCATTGCGCAAATGAAACGATGCTTGAAAAAAGTGTTACTGCTGTTAAAATTAATTTTCTCATTGTTTTAGATTTGTGTCAATTTTGACTGTTTATTATTCAGTTTTAAATATTAAGTGTTAGTGCATTGGTACTTCCATTAGAAGTAATTCGCTGTTGCTATCCGCTTTTATATCCAGTTTTTCAATATCCCATATTCCATATCCATCTCTTTTGTCCAATGATTGACCATTGATGTTTACTTTTCCATCAAGTACAAAAGCATAGACTCCGTTTTTTTTAGAATCTTTTAAGTTGTATTCCAAATGTTTTTGGTTTTCGAGTGAAGTCATATGAAACCATGCATCTTGATGGATCCACACTCCAGAATCATCTTGATTAGGTGATAGGATTTGTTGTAGTTTATTTTTTCGATCGTTCGAGTTGAGTGTGATTTGGTCATATCTAGGTGCGACTCCCTTTTTATTCGGATATATCCAAATCTGTAGAAACTTTACCTGTTTATCAGGATTGTTATTGTATTCTGAATGCATTATGCCAGTGCCAGCACTCATCACTTGTATGTCTCCAGATTTTATTACTGCGGTATTTCCCATATCATCTCTATGTAATAAATCTCCTTCTAAGGGGATAGATATTATTTCCATATCTCTATGTGGGTGTGTTCCAAAACCCATGCTTTCAGAAACTATATCATCATTGAGTACTCTCAGTACTCCAAAATGCATTCTTTCAGGATTATGATAGTTTGCAAAACTGAAGGTATGCTTAGACTGCAACCAACCATGATTAGCCTTTCCTCTTGTATCTGCTTTGTGTAATACGCTGTTCATTGTTTTAAATTCTTTGTTTGGTAAATGGTTATATCCAACATTATCTGGCTCCACGTATTTCTTTTTATCTGTATTTGTCGAGTTTGCTAGAGCAGAAATTCCAACGATTGTCGCTGCTGATCCAGCTACTGATTTTTTTAAAAATTCTTTACGCTTCATTGTTTATGTTGAATTTTATTTGCTAAATAGTAAGCCAACGATGTGCCATTTAACTAACTATATGATATTCAGTATTTTAAAATGTTAATACGTAAATTAATTTTTCCTTTTTTTTAGAATTTTCTACTATTTGAGAAATTTTTAATTATTTTTAACATTCATAAACATGAATTAATAATGGTTGCTTTACATCACGAATTATCAATAAAAGAATGGCTAATTGATGCATTACCATATGAAGTAATATGGGCAGATGAGTCTGGTAAAATAGTATACGCCAATGCTAAGTTTTGCAAGCGTTTAGGCTATAAAAAATCAGAACTAATTAAGCTCTCTATTTATGATCTAAACGTCACAGTTACTAAAGAAAGTTGGAAAAATCATTGGGAAACGCTTAAAAAAGAAAAAGCACAATATTTCAAGGCGATTCATAAAACTAAATCTGGTAAATTTTACGATGCAGAAGTTTTTGCTCAATATTTCTCAAATAATGGAAAAAAGATGATTTGCTCCATTATCAATGATATTACCGAGTCTAGTTTTTATAGAAATTTATTAAAAGATGCTGAATCTATAGCCAATGTAGGTGGTTGGAAATTTGATTTACAGGATAATTCAATAATAGTAACAGAGGAATCTTTCCGTATTTTAAATACAAAAGATAAGGAAGCTTTTTTACCAGGTAATGCTGTAAATTTTTTTAATAATAAAGAGAAAGCAAAAAAACTTTTTAGTAATATTTGGAGAAAAGGTCAAGGGTTTGATGAGATTTTAGAAACCAAAACAACACCATCAAAATTTGTTAGAGTAATTGCAAAACCCATTAAAAAAGGTAATAAGTTATTTAAAATAATTGGCATATACCAAGATGTAACCGAGCAGCATAAAAAAGAAAATAGGCTTAAGTTTTTTAAGGAAATTATAGATAATGCACAAGATTTGGTCTATGTATATAATAGAGAAGGTAAATTACTTCATTATAGTGATACTGTGTCTAAACAACTAGGGTTCAGCAAAAAACAACTTGACAATTTTTCTATTTATGATTTAGATGCAAATATTACAAAAGAATGGTGGTATGAACATTTTGATGAATTGAAAGAAAAAAGTTCCATGCATATGGAATGGTTAGTAACCAGAAAGGACGGGACTAAGTTTCCTGCTGATATTGTTGCTAATCATTTAATATATGAAGGTGAAGATATTAATTGCGCAATAGTTAGGGATATTACCGAACGAAAAATGCGTGATCTAAAATTGTTTGAGGCACTGGAAGAAATTAAATCTCTAAAAACTAGACTTGAATATGAAAACGAATATTTACAAGAGGAGATTAAAAGTAAGATAAATGCCGATAATATTGTTCATAAGAGTGCTACATATTCTAAAGTATTAGAGCAAGTACATCAAGTAGCCCATACAGATACAACGGTTTTAATAACAGGTGAATCTGGTACTGGTAAAGAACTTTTAGCTAGTGCTGTTCATAATAATAGTTCTAGGAAAGAAAGAGCTTTAATCAAAATAAATTGCGCTACTTTACCTAATGAGCTAATTGAAAGTGAGTTGTTTGGACATAAAAAAGGTGCGTTTACAGGTGCTGTTGATGATAAAATTGGAAAATTTTCATTAGCAGATGGTGGAACTATTTTCTTAGATGAGATTGGTGAGTTGCCCATAGATTTACAACCAAAGTTATTAAGAGTACTGCAGGAAGGGGAGTTTGATATGCTTGGAGGAAATAAAACAAAAAGTGTAGATGTACGTATTGTAGCTGCGACCAATAGAAATTTGGAGGATATGGTTCGAGAAGGAAAATTTCGAGAGGATCTATATTACAGGTTAAATGTTTTCCCCATAGAGAATATTCCACTTCGGGCAAGAAAAGAAGATATACCTCCTTTAGCACAATTTTTTCTTGAAAAATACTCGGCAAAAGCGGGTAAGGCGTTCAAACGATTGTCTAAAAGAACAATTGAAGCTCTTTTAAATTATAATTTCCCTGGTAATATACGGGAATTAGAAAACCTCATAGAACGTGCTGTAATACTTGAAAGCGGAACTACATTAAATCCAGGATCTTGGATTCCAAAATCTATTAGCGATATCTCTTCTTCTGATTTTAAGTCTTTTGATGAAATGCAAAAAAATTACATAATAGATGTTCTTAATTATACTAACTGGCGAGTTAGTGGTCCTAAAGGTGCAGCGATTATACTAGGCATAAAGGATAAGACACTTTTTGCTAAAATGAAAAAGCTTGGAATAGAGAAACAGGTAGGATTGAAAAAATAATTGTCTTTTAAAACGATCCTTTTATGATACAATCCTGACAGCTTGGCAGCTGATAAGAATTTAGTCTCATTTACCGTCTTTTTTAGTAGTTTTGTAAAATAACTTTTTATGAGACGATTATGATAGTTGGATATGCGAGGGTCTCAACTCCCGATCAAAAATTAGAATCACAAATCAACTTACTTAAAGAAGCAGGTTGTGAAAAAATCTATACGGATATTGCCAGCGGAGTAAGAGAAGATCGTTCTGGATTAAAAGAGATGCTAAAATATCTCAGAAAAGGCGATAAGGTACTTACCTATAAAAATGACCGAATTTTTCGTTCCCTAAAGAACATGATCGATCTTATAGACCAGTTTAACGAAAAAGGGGTCCACTTTAAAAGTTTAAGCGAACCAGAATTTGATACCACATCGGCTAATGGAAAATTCTTACTACAAATCTTCGCTGCAGTAGCAGAATTTGAACGAAACTTGATAAGTGAACGTACAAAAGTAGGACTCTCTAATGCTCGCAGACGAAAAAAACTTTTGGGTAGGCCCAAAGGTCCAAAAAAGGAAACTATCGAAAAATACCAATATGCCAAACACCTCTATGACAATATGAATCTTCCGATAGAACAAGCTTGTAAAAGGGCAGGGGTGAGCAAGGCAACTTTTTATAGGGTGGAGAAGAAATAACTTAAAGCGATAAATTAATTTGATCTTATTTATGACCTAAAAACATTGCTTTAATTATGATATAATTTCCCCGTAACAAAATAGGCTATTTAGTTTATTTCAATTACATTTAGCTTCCATTTAAAAAATTAAAAGGAAGAATTTGGGAAAAAAAATCAAAGAAATACCATATGGAATTAGAATAGCAAGAAACAAATATTCTTTTATTGCTTCAAAAGAGAAAACTAGAAAAAATGCTTATTCCGAAATTAAAGAGGAGTTGACCTTTCCTGAACTATGTGAATCGGTTGATTATTTAGAGAAAAAATTGAATAAAAGATGGCAAGAACTACTTTGGGGTAATGCTCTTCCAAATGATTATTCCGAACTAGGAAATTTAAAAGAGTATCCTTATATCGGTCATAATATAAGTTCAGAACTTAATTTTGTTTTAATTAGTATTAGGAAGTATAAGTTTGAAATTAATCTATTCTTAAATTATAAAGAACAATATGAAATTTGTCTATTAACTGGTAATTATGACGAAGCTGAGTTATTATTAGATAAAATTGAAAATGAAATTTGTTTTTCGTTATGGACTTTAGAAAATAGATTTCTTCTAAAGGAAATGTCAGGGAATGCATTGGAAAACAAAGAGTTCCTAAATCTATTCAATCAAGTTAATAAATCAAAATCAATCACGTCTTCAATTGCTCATTACCTTAGTCTTAGAGCAGAGCATTCCCTTTCGACAAATAAATATAATAATGATTTGGAAGATGCTCTGGAAAGCATTCCAGAAAGTGGAACAAAACAAGCTTTTCAGAATTATTATAGATTTAGGCTTACTTTTTTGAATCATATTGATTTTATTGACTATGCAGAAATTTTATCTTTAGATTTTGGTCATAGTATTATTGATCGCTACTTACATTTGGTAAGGATGCTATCAAACCTTTTAGTAGTATCCTCATATTTAAAAGATCGAGAAGATGTTCAGTCAAAACAAGGAGTTATAAAAAGATATATACTAAACAGAGTTAACTATTTAATAAAAAAAGTTAAAGATCCTGTACTTTACAAGTTAAAACTATTAGCAGGAGATCAAATATTTCCAGCATTTGATGTTCAAAAAAGTTTGAATGAAATAAGGATACTGGATAAATACACAAGTGGATTATACAGTGATGTAGAAAAGGAACTGAAAAATTATTTGATTAATAATCCAAATCAATTTGATTTATATTTAATATATATTAAGTCTTTAGTTTACCAAAATAAACATTTTGAGCCTGTTGGAAAAAAAGGAAGTATTCAAAATCAGATTCTTTTGAATTTACATAAAATCATTTCTGTTGAAGGAAATCCTGATCAAGCTGGTCATAATCTTTTGCGAATTGCTAATAATTTAACAAGTTGTACTATAAGTTATGGTATAACGGACTTTGTTTATTTTCAATCTACTGGCAAAGAAGAAAGAAATATGCTGGCTAAGATTTCATATAATCTTTCAAACCCCATCATTCATGAAATTTTTAATTCTGATGAAGATAAAATCAAGTTTTTAGATCTTCTTGAAGAAAAATTTCCAGATTCAATAACCATTAAGTTTTTTAAAGAAAAAATAAAGGGAATCGAGAATCTTATGGATTTTAAAGAATATATTCCCGAGGGTAAATTTAAAGTTGAGTATGCAAGAAAATTACAGGATACGGGCGATTATATTGGAGCTATCGAACATTGGGAATATTTAAAGAAAAATTATAAGAATACCATACCAATTTTGGAAACAACAATAGTTAATTTATTTAATTGTTTTCAAAAACTTAATAGAATTAATGATTGTCTAAAGCTATATGTAGATTGTTTTTTCTATAACAATTACATAGTTGAAAAAATTGAAACTGGTGAACTCTTAAAGTCAATTCATTCTGAAAAATTTAGAAATGTAGATAAAACTATAGATTTACCCTTGTTTTATACTATAGTTGATGCTGATGAAGTTGAGACACATATTGCATTTGAGCTGTTTAATTTGTCTCATAATGTTGAAAAACCATCAGAATTAATTGATCTAGTATCAATCTTTGATAAGGAAAGATTCAATTTTTACATTGAAAAGACATGTAGATCAAAAATATTGATGCATTCTCCATTTATAAGTAATTCTAAACAGAGATTAGAAGAGAGACTAATACTTCTTAATTACGTAAAGAACAATCATGCTGATAGGGATAACATACTAGATGAAATAAAAAGTATAGAAAATATCTTAATTATTCAACAAGGTTTAATTGATCTCGATGAAAGCAAAATTTATGTAAACGAAGAAGGAATAATAAATAATGAATTACAGGATTTTGAAGCTATATATGAAAGATTTGAAATTATATCAGGAATAACAAGAGATAACAAAAGTTTTCTAATGTTAGAAGGAGGGAAGCTAACGACCTTTGTTACAAAAGAAAACACTGAGTACGAGAAAATTGAATATTCAAATAATCCAGTTTATGAAATTTATTATGAGTTATTTAATGCTGTAAAAGATAAATTTTTGAATAGTCAATTTGGGATAGTAGCTTATTTAAGTACTAGAATAAGACATGGTGTATTAGTAGGAGAATTAAGACCAATATTTGAGACACATAAATTAATTACACTAAAGCAAGGAAATAGTTCTAATTATAGGAGGAATGTACATTGGGATCTTGTCTTTAAAAATTTTGGAACTGATGAAAAAGAACAAATTCAACATTTATTAAATGACTTCTCCAGTAAAATTGATGGTTTAATATTTGACCTTATAAAAAAATATCTTCAAGTGTATAAAAAAGATATTAATGAGTATGGATGGTTCAATTATGACTTTGATCACACGGATTTGTGGTTACATTCTATAGATGCAATTAGCACAAAAAGTTTTGATCAATTTATAAATAAAATTTTTAAAATTTTATGGCAAAGGACTGATGAAAATTTAGAGTTGATTAGAGGGAAAATAGAAAAGGAAATTTTAGAAAAATTTAACGACTATTTTGATGATCTAGAACTTAAAATTACAAATCAATTTGGAAGTACAAATTGCCAACAATTATTGAAGGAAATTAAAAACTGTTCTACAGAAGTTCAAACAGTAATGAGTAAAATTAGTAGATGGTTTAAGAGGAGTGAGATAAAAGCTAACAGCTTCATGTTAAGCGATTTAATTACCTTAGTTTCCGAACATGTAAATCGTAGTAATTTATCTAAAACTTTATCGATAGAAGAGGATTTACAATTTAATCCAAAAATAAAAGGAGAATTTAAAACTCATTTGGCAGACTTATTGAGAATATTTTTAGAAAACATTTTAAAACATTCTAGTGATCAAAAATATGTTCTAAAGTGTAAAATCAAATCGCTAATTGATTCTGAACATGATTTTTTAGTTATTTCTGTTGAAAATGAAATTACAAACGAAGAATCTATTGAAGCATTAAAGGCCGTTTGGAACAATAATACAATGGATGTTAAAAAGCTAATAAGTGAGGGCAAATCCGGATATCACAAGGCATATAAAATTTTAACATCTGATTTAAAATCTAATGCAAGGAAATGTATAAGTACTTCCATTTCTGATAACGAAGAGTGGTTCAAGGTTTTGGTTAATATCAACTTACAAGAAATAAGAGAATGAAAATATTATTCATAGAAGATCATCCGAGAAAACAAGCTCAGATTATTGAATACGTAAATTCAAAATTTAAAGACGTAGAAATAATAACAAAGAATTCTTATATAAGTGGTTTGAGAGAGTTAATTACGAATAATGATAAATATAACATTCTATTATTAGATATAAGTATGCCAAATTATGATATTTCTTCAGAAGATAATGGTGGTGACTGGATGCCATTAGCTGGAAAAAAAATACTACAACAAATGTATTTAAGAGATATACCAACCAAAGCTATTGTAGTTACAATGCATGGGAGTTTCGATGATGGCACAAAAATAACCGAACTTGATAACCAATTAAAAGAAGAATTCACAGATAATTATGCTGGCTATGTTTTTTATACGCAAATAAATGAAGAGTGGCAGGACAAGTTGTTTAATCTATTAAAATCGACTTAATAATATGATAAAAGTTTTAGTTGTTGATGATAATAATGATAAATTAAAAAAGATTAAAGAATCCATAATTAATAATCATACAATAGATGAAAGTTATATTCACTCAGCATCTTGTAAAAAAGATGCGTCAAGATATCTATATAAAGAGCGGTATGATTTGATGATATTAGATTTAGTTTTACCTGTTGAAGATGGAGGTGAGAGTTTAGCTAAAAATGGAATAAATTTTTTAGATGAAATATTAATTAATCCCTCTATTAAACCTCCAATTCATATTGTAGGTATGTCTGGTTTTAAAGATGAAGTAGCTGATGCTCATGAACATTTTACATCAAAATTATGGAATATAATAGATTATGAGGAAACTTCCACAATATGGTCTGATAAGTTAAATTCAATTATTTTCCACTTAGTAAAAATTAGACAACAATATGTTCAAAACTTAATTGAAGAACAGAATAACATAGTAAATAAACATATTTCAAATACGGGACTTCCAAATACTTCGTCGGGTCTAACAATTAAAGAAGTTATTACAAAAATTGAAAATGTTGTAGAAAAAAGCTTAGCAGTACCATCAAAATTTTCAAATGGTTTTAAATCAAAAAATATAAATAAAGAAAGATTAATAATTACTAGTGAATATGATTTTCAGAATTTAATGCATTTAATTATCCGACCTTGGATGCCTAGCATGGAACCTGAAAACATTGCCATTGTTTTTGATGGGAATACAAAGAACGCTGATTTTTCTATAAAAGGTAATAAAATAATTATTGAGGTTAAATATATAGATACTAATGGTAAAAAGAATGATACTCTGAAAACTTTAGAGGGATTAAAAAAATTTTATTCAGAAAATTCTAATGTAAAAGGTTTATTATTTATAATACTATATGAGAATAATGTAAAATTAGATAAATATAAAATTGAATCTGATTTTAGTGATATAAATTCATCACCATATATTTCAGTAAAATTGATAGAAAATAAACTTACTAAGAATTAGTTTTTAAAGATCGTATAACGTGTATTTGAAAATTTCTAGATAATTGTACAGAATATTCGATTTATAAGAATTACGGATTTCTTGAAAAAACTTAGAAACGTATTTTTCACAGATTTTTATAATGCTAAACTGGAAATAAAGCCAGTTTTCACAATTTTTTCACGAAATTTTTCACAGAGCAGATTCTCGAAGGTACTATGAATACACAAGAAGTTATTTTAGAGTGTCAAAAAAATTCCACATTTTAAATGAATACATTCTACATTTTAAATTGTCGGCGACACATTCGTCAATTTGCTTCCATAAATACATTTGTACTATAATTTATATTATGTAAAATAGAATATTTTGAGTATTCCAGAATATTATGATTCTTCCACTTTTTATTTCTCCTTATGTGCATCACAATTTTACACTACAGATGTATTTATAATCACTATATACTATTTTATTTACCCACTCTTTAAACCATAAACGATTATTAAAATCTCTCTTGCTTATGTTAAATATTATTTGAAATACTGTTAATTAATTGATATCCATTGCGGTATATAGTAATTTAACCACAGTTATTGAACCACCCTGTTTTTATAAGCCGAAACTTATTACTAACAATTCAATAACAACATGAGAAAAACAAACTCTAAAACCGAAGTTTTAGGTCGGATGATTTCCAGCCTAAGAAAAATCGCTGCACCCTTACTAATATGTGTAGCACTGATGTATCCTTATCTTCAAACACTCTTTTCACACGGTACGGTTACCAGTCCGCCTAGTCGTGTTTGGATATGTTTTCAAGAAAATCCTGAAAGTCCAGATTCACCCGCATGTATCGATGCTGTTGCAATGTACGGTACTCAAGCGCTATATGATTGGAATGAAGTCGCTCGTATGGATGCCAATGGTATGCACCAAGCCATCATTCCTGATGGAAATCTTGCCAGCGCCGGTCGACCAGACAAATATGGTGGATTAGATCAAGTACGTGATGATTGGATCGCTACACCAGTAACTCCTGGTCCATTTACCGTTACCTGGACAAACTCGGCACCACACCAAACCCTATATTTTGATGTGTATATTACCAAAGCCGATTGGACTCCAGATCAACCACTTACCTGGGATAGCCTAGAACTTTTAGTACGTACTGGTCCCAGACCAGCTTCTGCTATTGATGATATTGATGTGGTACTTCCGGCAAGAACTGGAAAACACGTTATCTATAGTATTTGGCAACGATCACTTAGCGAAGAAGCATTTTATTCTACCAGTGATGTAGATTTTGGTCAATCTACAGAACCACAACCTCCTGTAGCAGCATTTACTAGTGATAATGGTCGATGTGGTGGACCTAATGTTACCTTTGATGCTAGTGATTCCTATGATCCTAATGGTGATACACTTACATATTCCTGGGATTTTGGTGATGGTACTACTGCCCAAGGTGTTAATGTTTCTCATGTCTATGAGAATTTGGATGTTGCCACGGTTACACTTACGGTTAGTGATGGTGTTTTTAGCAGTGGTACCGTACAAACCATTGATTTAGTAGTGGATACCAATTGCGAAGAAGTTATTTGTCCGTTTGATACACCAAGAGCCACTCCTCTACCTTCTATAAATAATTCATATTCAAATATTTATGTATTTGGAGAAGGCGGTCCTGATTTAGATAACATCGGTAACTTTTCTATCAATTGGGATTTAGGCAATAATGGGTTATACCAATTCTCCCTTAGTACTAATAATGGTGTTCCGAACTGGTATAACGATCTAATTCCGATATTAACGCAAAACTTTAATGCCCCAGAACCACTAATTACCATTACAGGTTCTAGCTTTGTAGGATTAGATGGTAGTTATTACGTAACCTTAGATGGAGAGAATCTGGTACTTGTATCTACCACTGGAGATTTCACCATTTATTGTAGTAATTCTGATACCGCACCATCTTGTAGTGATACTACCGATCCTGGTAATACAGCTCCAATCGCAAGTCTTACTGCTACGCCAAGTACAGGAGTTACTCCATTAGATGTTGTTCTAGACGCTTCGGGATCAACTGATGCAGATAATGATACACTTACGTATAGTATTGATTATGGTGATGGTACTGTAGGTACAGATGTGATATCCACACATACATATACCACAGGAGATTATACCGCTACGGTTACAGTAAGTGATGGAAATGGCGGAACCGATTCTGCTTCGGTAAATATTACCGTTACAGACGATATCATTATAGATCCGCCAAATGGGGACTGTACCTTTGGTACACCGACAGATACTCCTTTGGTAAGTATCAATACATCATATGAAAATGTATATGTATTAGGAACTGGTGGTCCTAATGTAGATAATATCACCTTATTTACACTTAATTGGGATTTGGCTAATAATGGTTTGTATCAATTTTCTTTTAATCTGGATATCGCACCATGGTATATAGATTTTTCAGATGCTACTCAAAACTTCAATGGTACAGCACCACAAATCACATTGGTAAATACAGGTATTCCTGGATTGGATGGAGATTACTTGGTAACTAACGATGAACGTAACTTTGTACTGGTAGCGAAGGATTATTCGATATATTTCAGCAATTCGACCACAGCTCCCGATTGTACTACTGCTATAAACAGAGAGAATAATGCAGAAAATGCGTTCTTTGAATTATTTCCAAATCCAGCAACAGGAAGTGTTTTCATTAAAAATACTACGGATCTAAAAAATAGTATCATTACCATTTCTGATCTTAGTGGAAAACGATTACAATCTGTAACAGTACCTAACAATACTACTGAAATGAGAATTGATATTTCTGGAATTACTTCTGGATTATATCTGGTCCATATATTAGATCGTTCTGGTAATAAACGTAGTATAAAACTGGTGATAAATGAATAGCATATTCTAATAACTTTATATAGCATTATAGAAACAACCTTCTAGATTTTAGAAGGTTGTTTTTTTAATACAATTTAATCCACTTTTTCAAAACTATTGACTCCTCCAAGAGACATATATTTTATTTCTCCATTTTCATTTTCTACAAAACCCATCGTTCGCATACCATCGGTACTTTTAAACATTAAATAATCCACTTCTTCATAAGTTCGATTCATAATGGTAAATGTTCCATCATTATTTAAAACTAGTTCTTCTTGATTGGGTTTCCAACCACTTTCGCAGCTATGACAATGTGTTGTCCATATATAATGTCCCACTAATCTATTGAGATCAGTTTTTCGTTTTATAGATTCTGGTATAAAGGCTTGTTCATTCTTTTCTTTTGAAAATGTTGCTAAAATTAGGTCCATCACTGCATAACGCAATCGAGTTCCTTCATGATGATGTACTACAAAAACCCCCAGTTTTTCTTCTGGAATCATTGCCATATATGAAGCGTAGCCCAACATATCTCCTCCATGACTAATAGTTCTAAATCCATGCGCATCTTCTTCATAAAATCCATATGCAAATGCCTCAACGGTATCGTGAACTCTTAATTCAGCAGATTTCATTTTTTGAGATAAATTAGTACTCAAAATTCTTTGATCACCTAGAATACCATCGTTTAAATGCATATTTAGATACTTGCCCATATCTGCAACCGTACTATTAATTTCTGAAGCTGGATAGGTATGATAAAACTCCCAAGGTTGTGGTAGATTCACTCCATTTCGATATTCATATCCCCACGAAGCATACTGTTCTACCTGATCATTCAAAAACATAGATGTCATATGCATTCCTAAAGGTTCCCAAATGTGTTCTTTCATATATGTATCTAATTTTTGACCACTGACATCTTCTACTAATAGTCCTGCTAGTGCAATTCCAAAAGAAGAATAACTAGAAATAACACCTGGTTCTCGTACGCGAACAAGTCTATTTTTAAGAAAATCTGCTAGCGGAATGGATTGATTTTCTCGATACACTACTCTACCTCTTAATTCATCAAAACCAGCACTATGATTCAACAAATGTGCTGATATTACTGATGTATTATAGGTATTGGGAACTTTTACAGATTTTAAATATTGGTTCACATCTGCATAAAGATCTACCTTTTTTTGATCTATTAATTGTAATAAAGCGGTTGCAGTAAAGGTTTTTGTAACAGACCCAATCCGAAATATGGTAGAATCTGGATCTACACGTCGTACATCTTCTCCTAAACTGGCATATCCATATCCTTTCTTCAATAGTGTTTTTCCATCTTTTACTATGATAAAAGCAGCTCCAGGAATATGCTCCTCTTCCATAGTTGTTTGCATCAATGAATCTAAGCTATTTTCAAGTTTTTTATAATCAATTTGCTGAGATTTCGAAGTATAAATAATACCAATACAAAGGAAACAAAGTATATAACATCTAACCATAGGATTCAGTTCTATTTATAAGGTACAAACGTATAGGATTTATGAATGATTTTCCATTCACCTTTTACTTTTAGTAACATCATATAATCGGTATATAACCTCTTCCCTTTTGGGAAATCTATTTCTACTTTGGCCATTGCGGCATTATTAACCACATCTATAGAAATAATCTTTCCGATACGGTTTCGTTTTTCTCCTTCTTTAAAATATCCGATATACTTTTTACCAGAAGTAATGCTTAAAGTATCATTAGCTATTGAATATAAATTCAAGTCTTTATGAAATGCTTTTTTAATTCTTTCTGGAGAACCATCAGCAGTTCCTTCTATATAATGCAGTAAAGTTTCTGTGATTTGTTCTTTATCAGATTGTGCAAAAGAAATGGTAACAGTAAATAGTGCTACCACTAAAATAAATAAATGTTTCATTGTTCGTTTTTTATTATTGATTTGTATAGCTAAACTATAGGAAACTCTTATAAATCAAGTAAAAAACAAGCTCGTTATTCTACGGAATTATAAATCCGAAGAAAATAAATCACGAATTCAAGGACTTTTTGTATTGCGAAGGTGTCATTCCCTCCTGTTTTTTAAAAGCAGTATAAAATGTAGAATTGGATTTAAAACCACACTCACTGCCAATAGCTTCTAGTGTTAATAGAGAATTCGTTTGTATCAATTGGGTAGCCGTTTGTATACGATACTGATTAACATAACTAGAAAAACTAAGTCCCAAATTATCATTCAGATATTGTGATAGTTCATGAGGTTTGATCTGCAATTGTGCTGCTACTTCCGGTAGTTTTAAATTAGGATTTCGATGCAATTCTTGTTCACTAAACAAAACACTCAATTGATCCGCTATCGAAGATGCCTTTTTAGTATCAATCTTTCTATTTGCATATTTTACAACAGGTGTTAGAAATGTGAGCGTACTTTTTCTTCTTTTGATAATCCAAATAACCAAAGTGATATAAAATGTAAAAGAAAATGACAATGCCCCTACAATGTACGATGTATAGGTCGTGGTATTATATGCTAACCAAATAATAAACCCACCAGTAACGATATTGAGTATCCAAAAATCTAAGGTGTTGATGGATTTTGTTTTGCTCCAAAGCTTACTAAACACATGGCGCGCTTGATATATTGCTGCTATAGTATAAATCGTCCATTGCGTAAACAAAATGGTACCAAAAATTCTGGGAGGACTCCTCCACCATAAATATCTATGCGATCGATAGGGATATTGAATGCTGATTACCACCATAAAAACAAGTACCGGCACTACATGAAATAACCAGTTCCATCGATGTACTTTGGTAGGATTGATGGCTATTTTAGTATATAAATACAGAAAAGGACCTATTAAAAAACAAGCAGTAAGACCAATACTAACAAATGTGGATGAAGTACCAGGATAAAAAGTAAGAAATACTGATTTGGTAACTCGTACACTAATTACAAAGAGGAGTGCTGCTAAAAAATACGTGGCTCTACTCCTATTCTTTATGAGAAAACCAAAATAAAGACTTAAAAAAAGTCCGTTAAAAGCACCTAATGCACTGAAAAAGAATAATAAGTTTTTACTGAATTCCAAACGCTTGCTAGTTTATTTATCCGTTATAATTGGTTATTTCTATCTGCTTAAAATCCATAATAATGCTAATATTACTAAGCAAATAGGCAAAATAATTTTCGTCATCCAATCGTGATATTGTTTCTGTTCCTTTAAAAATTCCCGTTTTGTTTTATCATATTCACTCTTCATTTTTCTTTTAAGATTGCCATCTATTCTTTTATTAAGTTCGAGCAAAAGCTTATCAGAATTTTTTATTGCAAAAGTGTTAACTCTATAATTTTTATCATTCGAAAAAAACCGGATCTCCTTACCAGTTTTATAAGAATAGTTGCTTGCATCATTTTGAGTAGTAATAAACTTCATACCAGCATCTGATATTGATTTCCACTCTATGTTTTTCTTCCTTCTTAGTAATGGATATGTTAGAATAAGATACTCCTTTGTTATAGTAATTGTACAAAGGATTAATGTATGATAAGCTATTAAACCTCCAAAAAAGATCGCTCCCAAAGGAAAGACAATAACCCAATTAATTCCTGACTCTTGGGTATTTATGAGCATAGTAATCCCCATTCCAACAAAAAAAAGACATCCAATTATCATCATCATTAGATGAAAAGCAGACAATTGACTTTTATAAATAATTATTGAATTCATATGGAACGAGCATCAATTTTGTGAGTTTAAGCATACATATTAGATGCAAAAACATGATAACAAATGTAAGATAAGAAATGAAAAATGAATGTACTTATCAAGAATCCATAAAAAAGATGCTCCGAATAAATACGGAGCATCATTTCTATATGCATAATATTTTGTGATATCATCTTATAAAGTGAAAAATTCACTCGAACAGACGATTCAATCTATATTGACTTATCGAACGATCAATTTCTGAGTACTTTGCTCCTCTCCTTTCGATATGACTTTTACCACATAAATTCCTGATCCTAAGCCAATACTACTTGCTGATAAGTTTTGCGTACCTGTTTGTAGTTTGGCTTCATATTGTATCTGACCTAACATCGTATAGATACGTACTAGCATATCTTCTTCTGTTTTAGCATTCATATTCATGGTTATTGAGAATTGATCATTCACAGGATTTGGTGCTATTTTAAGTGTATGAACATCTTCAGGCTCATTACCTAATACAGGTGATTTTGTAGCCAATCCAGCAATAAGTTCTTGTGCTGATAATGAGCTACCACAAGATCCTTCATATATTCTAATATTAGAAAAAACTGAATTATTTCCAGAACCACTATCATTGTCATTAATAAACACCAAACGATCCATAACACCTGTATAGAAATTCCCAACAGGAATCGTATAGATTACAGTACCTGAGGTATAATTATCAAAATTAGTAACTCCATAATTCTGTGTTCCATGGACTTTGAAATAACGTGAAGAAGTTAAGGTATTGTTGTTTTCAAAACCAACTGCATGAATCTCTCCTTGCGACGTGCTACTAAAGCTAAATTCGATTACTGTATTTGCAGTTACCGTATAATCCAAAGGAATAAATTTCCATGTATTGTTTGTTAAAGATAAAGCATCTCCTCCATTAGTAATGGCAAAATTTCCGTCTGCATCCTGATTAGAGAATCCGGAAATAGCAAAATCATTGAAGTTTAAAGCTGTACAATCAGGATCTGGAGTGCCACTACCATCCTGAATACTTATAGCATCAATAGCAATATCACTTTGCCAACCACTAGTACCATTACCAGTAACCACATTATATCGTAGTTGTACACTCGCTTCTCCTGCATATGCAAAAAGATTTACACTGGCAGCATTCCAAGTATTTCCTTGATCACCAGACTGATTAAAAACAGCTGCCCAACTTCCAGTATTATCGGTTCTTGCTTCTACTGTTAAAGTATTGATAGCACCTCCAAACATGTGATACTGAAATGTAAGCGTAGGATTAGAAACACTGCTAAAGTCTAAACATGGAGAGTTTAAAATAGCTCTTTTATTTGGATATCCTGTTCCGTTACCTGATGCTTCTACGTATAGATAAAAGTTTCCATCTGCTCCTGTAGATGGACCTGTACCATTAGAAGGTGTTCCTCCCGAATCTCTTGTCCAGTTAAGATCATCGTTAGTGGCTTGCGACCATTGTCCGATACTGGTTTCAAAACTTTCGCTAAAGGGAAATGAGGATACTATAGCAGTACAGGTATCTGGTGGTGGCGGTGTACTATCAATCGCACCATCGATATCAAATCTCGAAAAGAAATTCCAAACTTCTTGAGAAGTATTGATATTTCCGCCATTCCAGCTATGTCCTTTTCCTTGTACCCGAATAAATTCTGCCGTAACACCATTATCACCATTATCCCAGATAGAACGTGTAGTACCACCACCTAATTGGATAACATCTGGTGTCGTATCTGCATTATTTACAGAAGCCCAATATTCCATAACATCTTGTATCGGTTCATTAGTACTATTTCCATTAATAGAAATTACATTATCATTGGTTCCTGTAATTTGTAAAACTGCCGTAGGATGTTGCGGTTGACATTGATTATTATCGATCCATCTTCTAGTCATACTACCCGCTACAGAAGCTACTGCGGCTATTCTTGGGCTTAATTCACAAGCTAATCGATAACTAAAAAATCCTCCATTAGAAAATCCTGTAGCATAAATACGTTTTTCATTGATATTATAATCTTCAATGATTTTATCTATTAATGCATTCGAAAATCCTAAGTCATCTTCGTTTCCACCAAAATTGTTATTAATGGCCCATCCAGAGAAAAAACCTCCTAATCCTTGTGGAGTAACAAATAGAAACTGATTGTCTTCTGCTAATTGCCTGAAATCACTCTGATTATACTGCGTATCTATGTTGTTGGTAAACCCATGAAAGTTTAAAATTAAAGGTGCGGGCTTACTAGGATCATAACTAGCAGGTACATACAAACGATATTGTCTTGTACGTCCGTCATTTTGTAAGGTAGCATTGATCACCTGCTGTGCAGTAGTACCAATGGTGGTCAGTAGCATAAATACTACCAACCAATAGTTCTTTTTAATAAAGCTTAGTTGAGTTTTCATTTTTTAGGTTTTAAATAAATGAGTTGTGTTAAATAGTTACCATATATTATGCATGAATAATAAATTGGTTTGATGCTGCAAATATACCTACTCAAATAAGTATTTATCAATTTTTTATATAAAATATTACAATATTCTCAATTTTGTTATACTAAAAATAACAGTATGATAATTCTTACTTAGATTTTAACCATTTTCCTACAGTAGTCTTGACTGTAGCAGTTTTACATTTTAGTAATCAAATAATATGATGATGAAATTCAGTGTAGACTATTCTTGGTAGAATTTCCCAATGATTTTATATTCGCGCCATGTGGATGTATTTAGGGCTTTTGGCCGCACTTTTTTTAGGATTACATAATTTATGTAAAAAACATGCTGTACAAGGAAATGAAGTATTTCCAGTACTATTAGGAACTATAGGATCTGGTTTTCTGGTATTACTTCCTTTTTTTATAGGATCTGTATACTATCCCGAATACACTAAAGAAATTGGGTTTTATATTGATCAAATCCCTGCAAGCACCCATGGTTTTATTTTTATAAAGTCCATGATTATGGCTGCATCTTGGGTACTGGCCTATCAGGCATTAAAACATCTACCGATTACCATCGTAACACCGATACGTTCTGCAGGTCCATTTTTTACATTTATAGGAGCCATCTTAATTTATCAAGAAAAACCTAACTTTTTGCAATGGATTGGCTTCTTTCTTATCATCTTTTCGGTAATTCTATATTCAAAAATCGGTAAAAAAGAAGGTATCAACTTCAAAAAAAATAAATGGATTTTTGCCATCATTGGCGCTACCTTTTTAGGTGCTTCTAGCGGATTATATGATAAGTTTTTAATACAACAGCTTGCACTAACTCCACAGACCTTGCAATTCTGGTTTTGTTTTTATACTGTGTTGATTTTATTAGTGATCTTATCATTTACCTGGTTTGGTAATGCCGAAAAAAGGAAACAATTTACCTGGAGATGGACTATTGTAGCAGTTGGAGTGTTACTACAGGCAGCAGATTATTTTTATTTCAAAGCTTTACAAGATCCAGAAGCACTTATCATGCTATTATCTGCTATTAAACGAAGTCAAATACTGATCGCCGTTGTCATCGGAGGACTCGTTTTTAAGGAAAAAAATAAACGTAAAAAACTGGTTCCATTATTTGGTATCATGCTAGGGGTGTTTTTAATTTTGTATTCTTAAAACATACAGCTTTTATAATCCAACTCACTTTATGAAGAACAAAGTATTATTACTCTTAATGATTTCAGTTTTTTGTTACGCTTGTAACACATCTACTGAATCTTATGAGCGTTTTTTTATACCCAAGGGAGCTTCTAATCAAGGGATCATTAATAAATATTATATTAACAACTACCCAAAGGATAATCAAACAGTAAAAACCACCTTAGATTATTCTGTCGTTAAGAAGATAAATGATAGTGTTTATGAGCAAATAAACTATAATCCAGCTTTTACGAATTCATCCATCCGTGAATTTAGTATACTAAATGATAAACTTAAGGAGCTGAGTCATGAACGATATTATTCGAGAGATACCTTAGTAGCAGCGTATGAGAATACTTCTGAAAACTATTTTTTAACTTTTGGAAAAGAAACTGCTACTTATAACGCCAAATTAAAAACCAAAAGCGTGAATTATGTTACTGTTCATCAAACCACTAAATTTATAAAAGATACTACCATAGCTTCTAAAGCTGCTAAAATTGTAGAACAAAACATAGCCAATACCTTTGTTTTTGGTACTAAACCAAAGGATACAATGCATTTTCATTATCGAAATATTTATGTTCAGGATTTAGGCCTCTACTCTTCTACCCTAACTACAGAAAAAAATCGATTAGAACGTGTATTGGTAGAACAAATATCACCAGACGTATTCGAAGAACTATCAGATCATGATATCAAACGAGTAGGATATATTGATTTTGATGACACTATAGATAAAAACTTAGATTTTAATTTATGCTCCGACCATAAGTCAATTTTCGATTATTATAATGGCAGGAATGATCGAGCTGGATTTATCGGTGGTAAAGGAAACTTAAAAAAGCTCGTTACTAAACAATTAGACACGACGAAACTTAAAAATGAATCAGGATATTTAACCTACCGATTTGTTATTAATTGTAAAGGAGAAGCAGGAAAGTATGTCACCAATGAAGCAGATTTTGATTACAATGAAAAAGAGTTTGATGTGGAGACCAAAACTCATTTATACAAGATTCTTTCTTCAGTAGAAAAGTGGAAACCTTGTATTATCCGAAATCAGCCTGTAGACTCATATTTCTACATAACTTTTATACTAAAAAATGGAAAGATTGAAGATATTTTACCTTAGTTGTTGTTTTGGGGTATTGTTATTTGGCTCATGCACAAACGACCACACTTTATATAAGAGAGAATTTGATAAAACAACTTCTCAAAAATACGCCAGACAATTCATTGAAGGATTGCATGGTCAATATTATCAAGGTTCTCCAGAGGAACATTTTTTAATTCAGGAAGCGATCGCTTTAGATCCTAATTTTTCGGATCCGCATCGAGAAATGGGTGCTCCTAGAGTAAAAAGAGGTATTAATACGGAAACCATGAAGAAATACGCAAAAGCGGTGGAATTAGATCCTAAGAGCTGGCAAGGATATAGAGGATATTTGTATTTGTATTTTTATCGGGATTATGATAATGCGATAAAGGATTTTGATGAGTTAGATGCACTTACTCCCAATTTTGTAGATTATCCTCAATCAGAGAACATTGACTTTATGCGTGGTGTTGCTTATATGATGAAAAAAGAACACACTAAGGCACAAGAATATTTTAAGAAGTTTTTTGATCATGAAGCTAAAGACATTAATTATATAGAAAGCAGAGCTTTTATGTATTATGGAATTACCTATTTTCAAACCGGTGATTTCCAGAAGGCATTAGAAAAATTTGACTTGGGTATACAAATGAATAAAAATGCAGATTTATTCTATTGGAAGGCTAAAACTTTAGTGAAATTAAAACATTCTAAAACAACAATTCGGGAGTTATTAGCAACTTCTAAAGAATTATTAGCGCAAGGATCTAACAGCCGAAGACCTTACGTAGAAGAGTTTTATCAAACTTATATTGAAGATATTGAAGAATTAGAAGCTAGCTTGTAATCTGCCTTAATTTACGACCAAACTTTTTTCTTTATCATTTTCTGATACCACACCTCTATATCGGATTGAAGTACGGTGGCTACTATTAATATTGATACTTGTAGTCCAATTGGGAAACATCGTCATCGTAACTCGATAGGATTCTCTGTTATTTTTTACCGTAAATTTGATAAGATGTCTTTGTTTTTTCTCGTCTTTAATCACTTCATATTTATCAGGAATGCCTTCGAATACGATTCCACCTTCATTACGTGTATATTGTCCTGGTAATTGACGCTCGCCATAAAATGGTAAATTCATGGATATACTATCACCGTATATCTTTACAAAATTAGGGTTCCCAATAAGACTTATTCCATTTACAGTACTTCCAGGAGGTATTAAACCACTATTAGCAATCGTATTTAGACTCGTAGTTGCCAGAGGATACATCCACTCTGATTCTATAGTAAATGATTTTTCAGCTATTAACGCTTCTAATGCTTCACTTTGAGCAGTAGGAGCTACAATACTTTTCGCGCTATTACAACTGAGAAGGACTCCTCCTGTGATCAATAAGAATCCTGCTATTTTTGCCAACCTATTCATTTGACTATCTTTTACTTACTTCAAATTTCCTAATGTAAATTACAAAATTTGAACCAAAAATAATGTCATTTAACAGATCTTAACCATCTATTCGGTTTTCAATTTTGCCTAAAATATCTCTAGAACTCGTTAAATGTTGATCCAATAATGGTCTCAGATTTCCATATACCAACATATAATGTATCGCTAATCGCGCATGATATGTATCACTAATAAAATACTCATACATTTTTGGATTTTCCAACCTACCAAACAACAAATCTCCAATCCAAGGGTGATTATACTTTAGAAAATCCATATTATCAGTTACATCTTCCCCTATTCTTTTGTGAGTTTCTTTTAATAAAACATCAAAAGTATTATGATGTGCCAAAATCTGTATAACCAAGCTATCCGTCTCCGTACTACTACTCTCAAATTTTTCTAATAATCGAATACCTTTTTGTTGCAATTCGAAAGGGTTATAACTCAATACCAATCCCATAGCTCTAGGAGTATCTTTATACATATCGATCGTTACCGTATCACTTAGAAATTGATCGAACATCGCTTTTCTCGTATCCAATAACTGCAAAGCATTATGTACTTTAAGCGTATCGAGTTTTAAATCTTCCTGATAGGTTACAAAAACATTTTTTAAATGATTTTTTGTTTTTCTAACCTCATTAGCATTGTTAATACTTACTGCAATTAAAATACCAATAACTACCAAAATAATCTCACCTATTGCGTACAGCAAGTATTTCCGTATTCCTTTGCCCTTCATAAGATTTTTCCGTTGTGCATTGAACAATTTCATCATTCTAAATATACAATAAATAAAAAATCAAGATACTTATACTTTTCATGGCACAATAAATATTAGTTAAATCAAGGAGAAGTCTATTGATGAGCTTATGAAATGAGCTATTTTTGCCGAATGCAATTTAAAAACCTCCAACAGTTAGAATTTATTGTACTCATGGCATCATTGATGTCTATTGTAGCTTTGGCCATAGATGCTTTGCTTCCTGCTTTGGATATTATTGGAATTGATATTGGCACCACAGAATTAGCAGATAACCAATTGCTTATCACAATGATATTTCTTGGACTGGGTATTGGTCCTTTGATTTTCGGTCCAATTTCGGATGCTATTGGAAGAAAACCTGTGGTTTTTATGGGGTTCCTGCTATTTATCATTGCTAGTTTTATCTGTATAAGTGCTACTAGTTTAACTATGATGGTAATAGGTAGAATATTGCAAGGTGTTGGACTTTCTGCACCTAGAACTATCGCAATAGCAATGATTAGAGATACATATAGCGGAGATTACATGGCTCGTATTATGTCTTTTATTACCGTAGTCTTTATTCTTGTTCCAATTGTAGCACCAGCTATAGGAAAAGGGATTCTTGATCATTATAATTGGAAAGCTATCTTTTACATACAGCTTGTTTTTAGTGTATTAGTTTCTTTTTGGTTTTGGAAAAGACAAAAGGAAACACTGATGGTTTCTAAACGAATAAAATTTACTCCTTATATATTTATAGATGGAACTAGAGAATTGGTGAAATACAAAAACACTATGGGATATACTTTTATATCGGGACTTATTGTAGGGTCTTTTTTAGTATATCTAAGTAGTTCCCAACAGATCTTTGAACAGCAATATAATCTAAAAAATGAATTCCCTTATATCTTCGCATTATTAGCGATCTCTATTGGTACCGCCACTTTTTTGAATGGTACTTTAGTACTTAAATACGGAATGGAGCGATTAGTTTCTATTTCTTTATTTGCATTTTTTGGGATATCGCTACTCTATATTCTTTTATATCATGGAAATACAAATCCAAACGTAGTGATCTTATTGATCTTTTTTGGATTACAATTTTTCTCAATAGGATTTTTGTTTGGAAATCTTAGAGCATTAGCTATGGAACCTGTGGGTCACATTGCCGGAATTGGTGCTGCGATTACGGGGTTTATAAGCACAATAATGGCAGTACCTATAAGTACTTTTATAGGTAGATATGTTGAGGACACAGCATTACCGCTGTTTTTGGGATTTTTGATTTGCGCTAGCATTTCGATAGGTATTCTTATATACCTTAAAACTTCTTCTAAAGACAAAGTAGTCACTTCTTAATCTTGTTGATTTTTATCGTGTAACTGCTTATTTTCAGGAACAGAAAGCTCTCCATTACCTGCTATTGCAAATTGATCTCTTTTTGATCCGTATCCAAAATTTGATGATCTACGATACTTGTTCTGAAAATCCGCAAATTTTCTCTTTGACCAGGATCTTTTTTTCTTTTGATTCTCCATATGCATGATAATTTTGGTATGGTTACCTGATTGACACTTAATTTCTTATCTAAAGTTATAGGATTTTGAAGAATAATTAAAAAACCTTAACATCAAATTATAATTATTCCCCAAATTATTAAACAATATTAATCGTTGCATTGTTAAAGCAGTTGGAATGATTATTGTTTATTTATATCTTGAAAACTAAAATATTACTATGAAAACCTTTTTCTGTTCTATCTTTTTTTTAAGCCTCTCTATTTCATTGATTTATGGTCAATTCACACCACCTCCTGGTGATATTACCAATCGTTCTGATGGATATACTGGACATGAAGATGCCTTAATTAATGATGTTATCAAACTTGAATTTGATAAAAAGAATACAAAAATTACTTTTGATTTTGTTTCAGAAGAGACAAGTGGATCTATTGGAGGATTAGATTTTAAAATTTCATTTAATCCAGAAGATACAGATAACGCTTATTTTAAAGGTACTGCACTGGTAAACACTCTAGAAACTGGTAATTTCTTAAGAGATGGGCATTTGATGTGGGAAAAGTTCTTTTACAAAAAGAAATACCCAAAAATTGCTTTTGAAAGCAAAGAAGTAGTACACTTTGGTAATAATAATTATAAGGTAATAGGTGAGCTTACCATTAAAGGTATTACCAAAGAAGTAATCATCAACTTTGATCTAGATATTACTAAAAACCTTTTAGGTAAAACTACAATTTACACCAGTGATTTTGGAGTGAATATCCATGACGAAAGGGAAAAGAATAAACTAAACATAGTATTCGATTTCCCTATTTTAAATTAATATAAAACTAGATAGCATCTGAAAGTGATGCTATTTTTTCTAGATATGTATTGTGTGAGCTTTCGCTAATCTTTCTGAAGATTTTAGAAATTCGTTATTAACGATATTCATTTCTGTTAAACGTGTGATTTTTATTTTTTCTTCACGTTTTGTATTCCTTTTTTGCAATAATGAGTTCATCATGTTACTTAATTTTTACTTTAATTTTCCCTGACACGAAGTTAAGAACAAATCACCAAAAAAATAAGGGTATAAATACGGTTTTTAACGGGGGTTTTATACCCTTTGTAGATTTTGTTATATTAAATCTGCATGGATCTCATCACTTCCATGGAAAAAGGCTCAATCATAAGACGAGCCCTTTTAAATATTTCTTCAATAAAAAGGCAATGGACTGCCTTATAATTTGTTTCCGTAAATATCTAATTCTATAACATTTTTACCTAGTTTTTTAATCTCATCAAATTGAGTTGCCTTATCTCCTACAACTAAATAAATCATTTCACTTTCTGAAATATACTTTGATATAATTGATTTAAAGTCTTCGGTAGACATATCAACTAATTCTTTTTGATTATTCTCTATAAAAGATGGATCTTTATCATATTTACTCATTTCTCTTAAAATACCCAGTTTATCATTTAATCCTTCGAAAGCTCTAGTGTTACTTTTCAAAATTTTTGTTTTTGTAATTTCTGAGGCATTATCATCAAAGTTTTCCCCATAATTAACTATCATTTCTTGGATTATTTTCAAAGATGGAAGCGTAGCGTTAGACCTAACACTAGTTGAAACAATAAATGGACTAATATCTTTTGATGACCTAATAAATGAATATGCTCCATATGTATATCCTTTCTCAATCCGTAAAGTTTGAAACAATTTCCCACTTGAACCTCCTCCTAAAATTTCATTTGCATATTCTAAGTTATTGAACTCTTCGCTTAAACCAGATAAAACCAAATTACCAATCAAAATAACAGATTGTTTTGAATTAGGAATATCAATGAAATATAATTGATCTTCTTTTTTATTTGGTGAAACTTGAAAACTCGGAATTTCTACTTCTTCAGTATTCCATTTAGAATCCAAAGATGATAAAGCTATTCCAACATCTTTTTTATTAACATCTCCTACTACATGAAAAATAGCATTTTTCGATGACAATTTATTGTAGTGTTGTTTTACATCATCTAAGGATATATTTTCAACAGTCTCTAAAGTGCCAGAGTTAGGTATTCCAAAAATATGTTTATCTCCATATATTAGCTTATCAAAATTAAAATAAGCTATCGATCTTGGATTAGCTTCTTGGCCTTTTAAATTAGTTTTTAAGGCTTGTTTTAAACGGTCAAATTCCTTTTCATCCCAACGAGGTTCTAAAATTATTTCTTCAACAAGAGATAATGTCTCTTTAAAATTTTTGGCTAAACATGATCCTGTAATTATGATTTCTTCATCATTACTATACATATAGATTGATGCTCCCAAAAGACCAATAGCTTCTTCCAGTTGAGCTGGTGTTCTAGTTGCAGTACCTTCCATCATCAAACTCGCCATCAAACTAGAAATCCCTGCTTTATCTAATGGATCTAATAAATGTCCTCCTGCGATAGTAAGATCAAAATTAACCAGAGGGAGTTCGTTATTTTCTATTCCGAATACTTCAATTCCATTATCCATTTCACTGGTCCAAACTATTGGAGATTTGAATAATGGTAATTCTCCAAAATCAGGTTCACTACGATCATAGGTAGATGGGGTTTTTTCATAAACAGCCTCCTCACCTTGTCCAACTTCTTCATTCGCTACATCATTTTTTACCTCTTCAATCCAAACAGTTGCCTTTTCTGAATCAGAAACAGACAACTCTAATTGATCCTTTGGAATAAAACTGGTCATTACATAATTTTTATTTTTTATGTAAGTATTATATACTCTCATTACATCTTCTCTAGTTACAGCATTTGTTAACTTTACTGTTTTACTTATATATCCAGGATCACCATTAAACTCATTGTCTTGAACTAATTGAAATGCCTTATTTAAAACAGTACTTACTCCTTGATACAATCCAGTTTCAACTTCAGCCTTAATTCTTTTTAATTCATTGTCTTCAAAACCATTTTTCTCAAACCTAGCTAAACTTTCATCTATAGCTTTTTTTACACTATCCAAATCCTTGCCAGCATTCGCTCGGACTCTAAAAGTGAATTCACCAGCTAATTCATAAGATCGTTGGTATCCTGAGGCATTAGGAGCTAATTTCTTCTCTTCAACTAGAACTTTATAAAAAGGAGATTTTTTACTTCCCGTAAGTAATTGTCCAAGAATATTTAATGCGTAAACGTCTTTATGATAATCTTGTACAGTTGGAAATACCATTCTTAGTTCAGGTAATTTAGCGAAATTATCTTCAAAATATAATGATTTACTCCTCGGCAAAGTAACTGGCATTGGTTCTAAAGGTGTAACATCAGGCCCTCTTTTTATTTCTCCAAACCATTTTTTAACTAATTTTTTAGTATCCTCAATGTCTATATCTCCTGCGATCACTAAAGAACCGTTATTCGCTCCATAATATTTGTGATAAAACTCTTTTACATCTTCTAAAGTCGCAGATTGTAAATCAGGTAAAGAACCTATAACAGTCCAACTATATGGATGTCCCTTTGGATATAAATTTTTTCTTATAACTTCGTCTGTGTAACCATAAGGAGCATTATCTACACGTTCGCGTTTTTCATTTTTAACTACTTGTTTTTCTCTTTCCAATGCCGCTTCTGTTACAGTATTTATCATATATCCGTACCGATCAGAATCAATCCATAAGATTTTTTCGAATGCATCTTTCGGAACTACTTCGTAATAAACAGTTCCATCTGTCCAAGTTCCACCATTTCTTTGTCCTCCCCATTCAGGAATCAATTTCCTGTTCGCACCAACCGGAGTATTTTCGGAATCGTTAAAAGACATATGTTCAAAAAAGTGTGCAAAACCAGTTTTTCCTAATTTTTCTCTATTAGAACCTACATGCATCATTGTTGCTACAGCTATAATAGGATCACTATGATCTTCATGGAGAATAACTTCGAGACCATTATCCAAGGTGAATTTTTCGTAATCAATCGTAAAATCTGAAGTGTCCGATTGTGTAGAGGCTATTTCGCTATTAGACTTTGAGCAAGATAATAACGCTAGACTTATAAATATAAAAACAAAGGTTCTTTTATAGAATAACATAAAGTGAGTATATATTTTGATTAATGAATTATTTTTTCCAAAAATATAAAAACAAAGATCATTTTATTTCATAAATCCACGGCATATGAAGAAAACAAACCGTGACTAGAAAAAGAAACTTTTATATCAGTTTGCAAATTATTAATGTACACAAGAGGAATTCTAAAATCATTTTTTTTGATTGTAATTTTTTCGGAATTCAACCCCTTGGTTTTTGAAATATAATCTAAAAGGTGTTTTTTGTACGTTAGCGATTCGTTGGTAAATACTTTTGCATTTATAACTTTTGGGTGTATAAAGGCAACGGAATGAATATATTCTGATGTTATCGTTGTTTTGGTTTTATATTGCATCCCCTTAACAATCACTGAAGTTTCAGAACATTTAAAATCCCAGGGATTATAGGTAGGAGCCTTTAAAAATTGTCTTTGATACGCTTTATATGTAGCTTCTTTCATACTCCATAATTCCCATACCGCTAAATCGGGATCAAGAGCATCCCAAATCCTATCTTGTTCTGATATTGTAAAAATCTTTTGCAACCAACCTTTTCTTCTCCAATTACTTTGGGTCGTGGCTAAGGCAAGATCAACAATATCGTTTCCTATCATTTAGCTGCTAATTTATCCTGAATCACCTCTATAGAGGCTTTAACGGTTAACATTTTATCCATACCATCATTATCAATTTCGATATTAAACTCATCTTCCACGTCCAAAATAACATCTACAAGATTAGCGGAATTAATCTCTAAATCT
Source organism: uncultured Aquimarina sp. (assembly GCF_947492965.1). Taxonomy (GTDB): domain Bacteria; phylum Bacteroidota; class Bacteroidia; order Flavobacteriales; family Flavobacteriaceae; genus Aquimarina. Next base: position 451,058 of record NZ_CANLOZ010000002.1, read on the forward strand.
TCAATAAAATTAGTTTCTTCAGAAAGATTTGCTAACCCATCTTCATTCTGAACATAAGGTTCGATAATGGTTTTTAACTTAGATAATAATTCTTCTTTTGTCATGAATGGTTTTCTTATGAATATTTTTTAAAGATAATACAAGCATTTACATCACCAAATCCAAAACTGGCTTTTGCTGCAATATTTATAGGTTTTGATACCGTTTTAGTAGGGATTCGTGTAGGATCTACTAAAACCTCGATTTCTGGATGTAAATCTTCGCAATTTATATTTCCGAAAACAAAGTCTTCATATACCTGAAGTACAGTAGCCACACTTTCAATACTCCCTGAAGCAGCAAGACAATGTCCTACCAAACTTTTTAAAGAATTGATAAACGGAAAGTCCTTCCCTCTTCTGTTTAATGCTTCGCACCAATTCATAATTTCGGTAGCATCTTTGGTGGTAGCTGTGAGATGACCATTAATCAAATCAATATCATCTGCATGAATATTAGCATTGATGATTGCTTGTTGAATACAATGCCGTACTGCCTTGCTGTTTGGCGCGGTCATACTGCCTCCATTTCGCTGTCCTCCACTATTGATATGTCCTCCAAGAATTTCTGCGTAAATGGTAGCACCTCTATTTTGTGCACTTTCCAAACTCTCTACTACTAACGCTCCTGCTCCACTTCCTGGTACAAAGCCACTTGCAGAGGCACTCATGGGTCTAGATGCTTCTGTAGGATTCTCATTGTATTTATGAGGCAGAATTCTCATCGCATCAAATCCTCCCCAAACATAAGGACCACTATCACTGGTGCTTCCTGCTAATATAATTTCTGCTTTTCCAGATATAATTCGTTCATACGCCATTAAAATGGCTTCCGTTCCCGTACTACAAGCAGAAGAATTAGTCGTAGTAATATTTCCACAACCGATCATACCACCTAAAAAAGCACTAATACCACTGGCCATAGTTTGTATGACTGTCGTACTTCCTAAACGCCGAACTTTACCCTCATCAACTTTATAAATCGCATCTCTAAATTTATCAACACCTAAAATACCGGTTCCAAAAATGACACCTGCATCCCAAATTGGATCATCTTCTTTGTCATTTAGAGATAAACCAGCATTTTTCCAAGCATCTATACCCGCTATTACTCCATATTCCAATCCTGAAGCATTCAATCCTCTTAATTGTATAGAGTTAAAGTAATTGTTTAAGCAATCTTTTTTATATAATGGTTTTCCAGCTATTTGACAGGAAAAATTTAGTTCTTTTAAGTTGTCAATATGTCGTATTCCAGAAACACCATTTTTTATAGACCTATTAAATTCTGAAACGTTCGTTCCATTTGGTGAAACCACTCCTAAACCTGTAATTACAACTCTTTTATTCATAAAGAAACTGGTTTCATCATTCCAGAGATACTTCCTTTTGCCACAAGTTTGCGCTCAGCATTAAACATTTGTACCGTACATTTTAATTTGTTAAACCTAAAATAATCCTTTTTAGAAACCACAAATACCTTTTCACCAGGAAATACTGGTTTATAAAAGTCAATAGTATTACTACTCATAGCAACTCCCATTGCGTCTTCAGAAATAGTTTCTTTAAATAGATAAATTCCCAAACAAACAACTCCTATCTGAGCCATAATTTCGGTAAGGATTACTCCTGGTGTTACAGGATGCTCCTTAAAGTGTCCTTTATAGAAATATTCATCTTTTTTTAATGTATAGTACCCTTCTATTCCATCTTCGTGTACTTTACTAAGCTCATCCACAAATAAAAATGGAGATTGATACGGTAGCTTTTCTATAATTTGTTCTGAAGTCAAATGATATTATTTTAAAATGCACAGTTATTAGGCAATGGTTCTTCTGATGCTAATTGATTTGCAAAAGACGCATCTAATGTATCCTGAGTAAAGCCATTAGCTATGCTACCCTTATAAACTATAGTACCATATCCGTTATTATTCATATGAGCTCGAACATATACTATTTGATCCGGTGTTATTGCTACAGGTCCTCCGGATCTAGTAAATGGTTGTTCATTTACGTGACTATGGGCCAAAATCCTTCTATATACTAATGTTCCATCTTCTGAAATAACTTCCCACCAATCTGCATATTGGTTACATCCCAGATCTGGACTTCTAATTTCTACGCTAAATGTATAACTACCCGCCTCTCCTGTTACAGTTACATTAGTTACATCTGCATTTTGAGGTTCTGGAGTTGGATCATCTATATTTGAGCGAACATCATCACCAGAACAGGCTGATGCTGTAAAGGTGATGAATAAAATATATAAACAGACATTTTTCATTTTAAATTTCTTTATGATTTAAACTATATACAATCATTATCTTATTACCTATTACCATTCCAACAATACTCTTTGCGCAGAAAAACCAGGACCAAAACTTAGCATAAGACCTGTTTCTCCAGAGGTAGGCTTTCTATCCATAAATCGTTCTAAAACATACAATACTGTAGCGCTACTCATATTTCCGTATTGTTTTAATACTTCTTTGGTATCATCAATGTTTTTACCCAAGTCTCCGAAAAGGGTTTCTACCGTTTGGACGATCTTTTTCCCTCCTGGATGAAAAATTAAATAATCAACCTCTTCAATTGACTTATTATTCTTTTTGAGAAAAGGATGTATAATATCTGGAAAGTGAGTTGCTATCTTCTCCGGAACTTCCTTATCCAATACCATTTGTAAACCATGATTAGTCAATTTAAAACCCATCATAGAGGTCGCGTCATAAAAGTGATACATTTCATCTGCGATAATAGTAGGGCCTTCGACATCTTCTTCTGAAGAAAGTAACACACATGCAGCACCATCACCAAAAATAGCAGAACTTACAATGTTTACCATACTATAATCAGTATGTTGAAAGGTTGCTGTTGGAGATTCTACAGCGATTACTGCAGCTCTTTTATTAGGATTAGCTTTTAAAAAGTTTCTCGCATAGATAATACCAGAAACTCCAGCTGCACATCCCATTTCTGTAACAGGCAGCCTAACAATATCTTGCCTAAGATTTAATGTATTTATTAAATATGCATCTAAAGAAGGTATCATAATACCTGTACAACTCACTGTGATAATGTAATCTAAGGAAGTAGGATCCCAACTTGCCTTATCTAACGCTTTTTTAAGAGCAGACTCCCCTAGTTTCTTTATTTCTCGGATATAGATATCATTCTTTTCTTCGAATGAGCTAGCAGTAAAGACTTCTTCAATACTCATAATTCCATATCGTTTATCAACAGCAGCATTTTCGAAAATCTTAAGCACTTTGCGCTTAAATCTTTCTTCCTGTCCTGTTAACCATTGAGATACATATGGTAAAATCTCTTTCGTTTCTCTAACATACGCTGGTAATTGCTTAGCGACTGATGTTATTTTTACGTTCAATATTCCCTTTTTTTACTGATTAATAATCCATCGATATCTAAAAGCCCATTTCCAATCTAATCGATGCTGTTTTAAACCAAGATCCTTGGCAAAACGTAGTAATTCCCTTCTTTTAAAACCTCTTTTTATTGATACCAAACCATCATTTTTTGCTATATACCCTTTTATAAAGAAAAAACTAAATAGCTTGAATAAATAATAAGATAACCGAGTTCTATGGATATCATTAATAATAACTGTTTCAGAGGCTAACTCCAGTCCTTTACTAATTACTTTCTTAATATCCTTATCTGTAAAATGATGCAATGTCAGTGTGCAAATAATAATATCGCAAGAAAATTCTCCTTTATTCAAGGTTAATATATCTTCTTTGTAATATTTAATATCTGTATTAGAACCACTTAAATTTCTTGCTTGTACTAGACATTTATCATGATTATCCACACCAATTAATCTGGCATTTATATCATTCTTTTTTAAGATGTTAGCCAACTTCCTTAACATTTCTCCATCACCACAACCAAGATCCATTATAACATACTCCTTTGATGGTATATTCTTCTTTTTAATAATCTCTAATACTGCATCTATAGTGATAGCATTACCACCTAACATTTTATTTACTTTAGCGATATCCTCCAAAGCTACAGAAAGATCTTTTTCATTAACTTCTGGATTATCCATAAGCTCTGGTTCATTACTTCTATATGTAAGATCTATGAGCATACTAATGGTTTTCCGTGTGTTTGTTTGATAATTTCTGGTACTATAGCAGGAATGGTTTTAGCTACTTTTTGAGCTATTTGCTGAAATCCGTTATGCAATAATACCTTTTGTAGTACTCTTCCAGCATACAATCTTTTAGAAAATGCTTTATTCCATTCTTTGGCATACATTAGTTCCATCTCTTGTCTGCTATACTGTATAGAGGCATGATTTGCTACAAATAAATCACATAAAACCTTGGCACTTTGGATCGCCATAGCCATTCCGTTACCACATAATGGATGAATCAACCCAGCAGCATCTCCAATCATAAAGACGCCTTTTTCTACAGGCTTTTTGGGATCAAAATTAATTTGACTTATTGTTATATGTTTTCTAAAGAGCATTTCAGAATTTTCAAAAAAGTCTTTCAAATAGGGATTCTCATAAAGAATATTTTTTTCAAAACTCACTATGTCTTTATGCTTTTTAAAACTTTCATAATTCACTAAATAACAAGCATTCACCGCCTTATTCTCCACTACCGACAAACCACAATAACCACCTTCAAAATTATGTAACGCTACAGTATCTGAATCAAATTTTGAAACATAATGTGCTTTTACTGCCAACCATGGAGATTTTCTTTGACTGAAATCACGATGTAAATTTTTATCTAATATTGATCGTTTTCCATAAGCTCCTATTACATAATCCGTATAAAATATTCCATTATTAGAAGTATGAACAAGAAATGTGTGTCTTTGAAAATCTACATTTATTACCTGATCATTTATAAGTTGAACTCCTAATTTTTTAGCAGTTATCCATAAATGATGATCCAAACGATATCTACTTACTCCAAAACCTCCTAAAGGCAATTTACTTTTAATCAATTTCCCGTTTTTGGTAGATATCTGTAACTGTGAAATGCCAACTATCTCTAGATCTTTCAATTTAATACCTAAAAAATCCAAATACGGAACGACTTCATTAGAAATGTATTCTCCACATACTTTGTGCTTAGGATAGGTTTCTTTCTCAATTAAAGTAACGGGTATTTGCATCTTAGCTAAGTGAATAGCGCTCGTTAATCCAGCCAAACCGCCTCCTATAATTACTATGTGTGAATTATGAATCATTGATTGAAGATACACAAATTTTGAGCATAAAAAAATCCCGAACTATCAGTCGGGATTTATTATTCTAGATTACAATATGTTACTCTTTTATTTGAGCAACAGCTTGTCTACGTAGCTCTTCATTAGGTGAAATTGTTACTTCTACTCTTCTGTTTTTTGATTTACCTTCTACTGTAGTGTTATCATATTTGGGTTGAGATTCACCATAGTATCTTACTGTAAATCGTTGTTCATCAATCCCTTGTTCTACTAAGTATTCTTTTACGGAATGTGCTCGATGTTTTGATAACACAAAATTAGATTCTTCTTTACCTACATTATCTGTATGTCCTTCTATTAAGATATTAGAATATGGATATTCTTTTAAGATGCTAGCTAATTTATGGATTGTTTCCTTGGATGATGTATTCAAATCATGCTTATTTGTTTCGAAGTAAACACCACTTTCTTCGTCAAACACGATATTAATATCCTCTTCTACTCGTTGTACCACTACACTAGGCATTTCTTCTTCAATTTTTTTAGCTTGTTGATCCATTTGATTTCCAATAATACCTCCTACGGTAGCTCCGACCATACCTCCTATTACAGCTCCTAGCTCAGTATCATCGACTTGGTTACCGATTACTCCTCCAATCACTGCTCCACCAGCAGCACCAATTAATCCTCCTATTTCAGAGTTTTTCATAGTTTTACAACTTCCAAAAACTAAAATAAATAAAAATAGAAAGCTGATTTTTTTTGTGTGTTTGATCATCTGTAATTTCATTATGTGAGTTTTATATTTGTTGGTAATAATTAATTCTATTGCTTCTGAAAATTGAGCTTTACAGTAAATTTCTGACCATCTACAATCATATCATACGCCCAAACCATATTAGTTCCGTCAAGCTCGTATAATTGCATTCGATACCCTTTATTGTTTATAGTACTTTTCATTTTACTATCTACAGGTTTTAGTAAAATACTATGCGTATATCCTTGTAATTCATTTGGAATGGACCAGATAAAATTGAAAACTCCTTTTTTAAGACAAGTCGATCCTGATAAGGAATAGCTACCTGTATGATTATTAGCTATAAACTCCCAGTTAGTATCTTCGAGACAGGATAAAGGAATGTTATCAAGAATACTTATTTCATAAGTTCCCTTGCTATCTGTTTCATAATTGATAGTTTTTAAGATCCATACACCATTCATCGAAATCTTAGCAGTTCTTATAAATTTAGTTGTAGAACCACAGCTTGATAGTAGTATTGCAAATAGTATAAAACGAAGTGTTTTCAAAGTAAAGGTTTAAAGAATTTATGTGAATAAAGTACCCTACAAATATCCTCTTATAATACTCTTTAAACTACATCATATATAGTGAAAATTACATCACGGAATACAGTGTAAGAAAAGGTTTATAAAGAAAAAATCCCTAACAAATACTTGTTAGGGATTCTCTATATCTAGTGTAAAAAGTACTAGTCTACTTTCTGTTTAGCGTCTTCAATCATTTTGTCATTGGCCATTACTCCAAATTCTACTCTTCTATTCTTCGCTCTTCCTTCGGCCGTTGAGTTATCATATTTAGGTAAGGTTTCTCCATGATAATAGGTTGTTAACCTTGTTTTACTAATTCCCTGAGAAATTAGGTAGTTTGTTACCGCATAGGCACGCTTTTTAGATAATTCTAAATTATAAGCATCATCACCAGAACTATCTGTATGCCCATCTACAATAATGTTTGTATCCGGATATTCTTTAAAAATACCTATTAATTTATTTAGGTTCTCCTTAGATTTTGTATTGATATCTGATTTATTAGTATCAAAATAAACTCCACTAGTTTCATCAAATATAATATCAATGCCTTCTCCTACTCTAGTAACTTCTGCTCCTGGAATTTCTTCTTCTATTTTCTGAGCTTGTTTATCCATCTGCTTTCCGATTACTCCACCGGCAACACCTCCAACAACACCACCAATAATAGCTCCTAGAACGGAATTCTCCTTATTACCAACATTATTGCCTATTACTCCACCGAGTACTGCTCCAGTAGTTGTTCCGATAACGGCACCTTTTTGGGTGTTATTTGCATTTTGCACGGCATCACAACTACTTAAAATAATAAGCGTGGTTAATGCAATTGCAGTTAATTTTAAATTTGCTTTTATCATTGCTTTATGATTTGAGTTATTGTATTTTATTAAAGTCCATTGTAATAACAAATGGTTTTCCTTCTAGACTTACTGTCTGTGTCCAAGTCATGGTAGTGGCATCCAAATGCTTAAGCGTCATTCGATAGCCTTTGTTATTGTTTGTGCTTTTTTTCTTTTCATCAATTGGTTTGAATAAAAAACTATATTCACCATTTTCTGAAGGTTCTGGAATTGTAAACCTGAAATTTCTCGCCCCTGTAGATGTACATTGATTTTCATTTACAGTATACATCCCAGTATTATTATTTGGGATAAACTTCCAAATTCCACCTGTTAAACATTCTGCAGAAGCATCATTGTATAGCGTAACCTCAAAAACTCCAGAACGATCATATGATATCTTATCAAGTGACCATTCTCCTTTTAATGTTTTTTTGGCAGCAATTATCGTTTTCTGGCTTGCAGAACATGAAGCCAGAAGTACAACCGTGAGAATTAAAATTATTTTCTTCATCAATTTTATATTTACTTAAAGTTTGGTTTATTGGTTACATTAATCCAAATATCATAACACCTCAGATATTTTGATCATTTTAAAACATGAAAATTTGATATTATTCGATAAAAATCCCGAATCCTAGATGAACTAATATTAGTATTGCTATTTGGTTAAATAACGATATAAATAGGTTAATATTTTTTCTTAAGACATTTTTAAAAACAACTTAAAATATTTGTTAAGAGTCTGTAATAAGAATACTGCAAATGTAACTTAGCTTATAAATTGATACGTCCTCAAATGAAAGAATGTTTAGTTCGTATGCTAACTATTATTTCTCATTTCGAGGGACTCTGAATAAAAGAAACACTCCAATAACAAAGAATATAATAAAAAATAGAATTGAATATCGTACACTCCCGGTTACTTGTGCCACAAGTCCATAAGAAAACATTCCTATAACAATTCCAATTTTTTCGGAAACATCATAAAAACTAAAATAAGAAGCAGTATCTACTGCATTTTCTGGTAATAATTTAGAATATGTAGATCTTGATAACGCTTGTATTCCACCCATTATTAATCCTACTATTGCAGCAGCTACATAGAATTGACCAGGCGTAGTGATCGTATACGCGTATACACATATGATGATCCATATAATATTTATAACAATTAATGTTTTTATATTCCCGTATTTACCAGAAGCTTTAGACGTAAGAAAAGCCCCTGCAATTGCTACCAACTGAATTAGAAGGATGCTAATAATAAGTCCTGTTGTTGCATCTTGCTCTCCCCAATCCAATTCTTCTATTCCGAAATAGGTTGCTATTAACATTATTGTCTGAACAGCCATGCTATAAACAAAAAATGCAAATAAATAGCGTTTAAGTTCGATGTTATCTTTTAGTGCTCGCCAAATAGATTTTAGTTCTTTAAAACCATTAAATAATATATCTTTTGACAACTTATCCTTTTTGTTCCCTTTTGGGAGATAGTAGTACGTATACTGACTAAACCCTATCCACCATACTCCAACCATTAAAAAGGATAACCTTGTAGGCAATCCTTCATTTTCAAAACCAAACCAATCATATTTTAATATCATGATCAGATTAATTATTAGGAGAATAACACTTCCTATATACCCTAAGGAATATCCTTTAGCACTTATAGCATCCTGTTGTTCTGGGAACGCTATATCTGGCAAATATGAATTATAAAAGACAATACTTCCCCAAAAACCTATTAATGCTAATAGATAGCATAGTAAACCAAAAAATAAATTCTCTAAGGAAAACCAATATAATCCAATGCAAGAAAGTGCCCCTAAATAACAAAAGAACTTTAAAAAATTCTTTTTATTCCCTACATAGTCAGCAATACCAGAAAGAAAAGGACTTATAAATGATACAATTAGAAATGCTAAAGCTGTTACATAACTAATAAGTGAATCATTATTAAAGTTTACACCCAAAAAAGTAACAGTATCACTAATGATATTATCATCATTATCACGTACGATTGTAAGTGCTCCCCAAAAAATTGGAAATACTGCAGATGAAATTGTTAAGTTGTATACAGAATTTGCCCAATCATAAAAAGCCCAGGCATTTAGTAATTTTTTATGTCCTTTTGGTAAACTATTTCCCATGTGCGAAAATTAAAAAAGCTGCTCTGGTTTGTCCAGAACAGCTTCTAAAATAGTTATTATCTTTTTAAGAAAGGATATTTTACAATTATTTAAAACTGGTAACACCAAATTTTCTAGCTTCCGCCTTTGCAGCAGGCGCCCACGCTGTAAGATTAGCAATTCTTGTATCGTTAGATGGATGTGTACTCATAAACTCTGGTGGTGCTTGTCCACCACTATTAGCTTTCATACGCTTCCATAATTCTGCAGCTTCGTCAGGATTATATCCTGCTATTGCCATTAATGTTAATCCGATTTTATCAGCTTCTGTTTCATGACTTCTGCTAAACGGAAGCATTACTCCGAATTGGCTTCCCAAACCAAAGGCTTGACCTACAATTTGTTGGGTTTGTTCGTTCTGACCACTTACAGCCACCGCAGTTCCTACGGCAGCTATTTGCTGTAATTGACCTGCACTCATACGTTGTTGCCCGTGATTAGCAATTGCATGTACTACTTCATGCCCCATAATAGCTGCAACTCCTGTTTCGGTTTTTGCAATTGGTAAAATTCCTGTATAAAATGCTATTTTACCTCCTGGCATTGCCCATGCATTCACAGCATCATCTTCAATAAGAGCATACTCCCATTTATAATCTTTTAAATATCCCTGATGTCCATTAGCATTAAGCCATCTCTCCGCAGCTGTAGCAATTTTTTGCCCTACACGTTTGATCATTTCCGAATCTGAAGTACCATTTACCACTTTACTTTCTCCTAATACCTGATTATACTGAGCAAAAGCTGCAGGCAGAATCTGGGAGTTAGGTACCAAAGCTAACGTTTGTTTACCTGTAAATGGATTTGTTGCACACGAAAGGAAAAGAGCTATAGATCCTAATGCAACTATTACTTTTCTTTTTTTCATAATAAGTAAGGATAGATATAATTTTTGTAATATAAAATTACAAAATTCAATACACCCATTAGAATAAAAAGCTATCTAATTATACACAAAAATCTATATAAGACTATAAATTCCGATAAACTACTTATTCCGCAATAATATGAAGTTCTGTAAAGTCTTTAGGAACAACAATAGAGTTCTTATTAAACTTAAGATCACTTAGAGATACTTCTACATTATCTATTTCGATTTTTCCTATAGTAAAAGGTAACGCGATGAATTCTATATTCATATTTTCATATTCTGTAACATACGTTCCATTCTTATGTTGCTGAATAATGATTTCATTTTCTTTACCAGTAAAAGAAAAACTTCGTAAACTATATCTTCCTTTAGTATAATCATACCCATCTTGTGCGTCTTCATATACCTTAGAAACCTCTTTATTTCCTAGCTTAAAATATACTTCTAGTTTTAATTCTTCAATTTTCTTTTCTCCAACATATTGTTGAATTGGATATTTCGGAATAATTGCTCCTTCTTTTACAAACAAAGGAATTGTATCCAAATCAGCATCTACCCATTGTTCCATTCCTCCTTTTACATATTCACGCGTCCAATAGTTATACCAGTTTCCTCGCGGAATATACAGCCTTCTTCCTTTGGCATTTGGTTCTTGTACTGGGCATACTAAAATTTGATTTCCAAAAACAAATTCATCCGTTCTATAATGTGTTTGTGGATCCGTTTGATCATAAAGCACCAAGGATTTCAACATTGGAATTCCTTCTTCAGCGTATTCCCAGAACATTGTATATAAATACGGTAGTAATTGATATCTTAATTCTACATATTTTCTAGTAACATCAATCACTTCTTCTCCAAACGTCCAAGGTTCCTGATTACCGTGATCACCAGAGGAATGCGTTCTACAAAATGGGTGGAAAACTCCAAGCTGTATCCAGCGAGCATACAATTCTCCAGTAGGATGTTCTGCAAAACCACCAATATCACTACCTGTAAAAGACATACCACTCATACTCATACGTTGTGCTTGGATATTAGCAATCCAAAGATGTTCCCAAGTAGCTACATTATCACCAGTCCATGACGAAGTGTATCGTTGAGCTCCTGAATATGCTGATCTCGTAATAACGAAAGGCCTTTTTGGGTATGCAAAACGCTTAATTCCTTCATAAGTAGCTCTGGCCATCTGAGTACCATAAATGTTATGAGCTTTTCTATGGCTACATGGATTACCATCATAAAAATGACGAACATCATCAGGGAATGTCTTTCCTGGAACCTCCATAACAGCGGGTTCATTCATATCATTCCATACTCCTTTGATTCCTATTTCGTCAATTAATTCTTTGAACAAACCTGCCCACCACTCTCTTACTTCTGGGTTGGTAAAATCTGGAAAGTAACATTCTCCTGGCCAAACTTTCCCTCTCATGTAAGGGCCATCGGCACGTTTACAGAAATAATCATTTTCCATAGCTTCCTGATATACCCAATATTGATCATCTATTTTAATCCCTGGATCAATTATAACAATAGTTTTGTAACCATCTTCCGCTAATTCGTCTACCATGCGTTTTGGATCCGGAAAATATTCTTTATTCCAGGTAAAACATCTGAACCCATCCATATAATCGATATCCAGATAGATAGCATCACAAGGGATTCTTAGTTCTCTGAATTTGTTAGTTATCTCTTTTACTTTACTTTCGGGGTAATAACTCCATTTACATTGGTGATATCCCAAAGCCCATAAAGGTGGTAATTCTGGTTTACCTGTAAGATCGGTATAACGTGTTATTACATCCTGCATATTAGGACCATAGAAGAAGTAATAGTTCATTTCTCCTCCATGTGCCCAAAAACTGGTTACATTGCGACGTTCATTACAGAAATCGAAGAAAGTTTTAAATGAATTATCGAAGAATATTCCATACGCTCTATCTTCATACATTCCTATATAAAAAGGAACACTTTTATATAAAGGATCTTGATCCTTCCCAAATGCATATTGATCTGTAGCCCAATTTTCTATTCGCTTCCCTTTCAAATTTAAATGCATTGGTTTATCTCCTAAACCATAGTAACATTCTCCTTGAGGGGCGGATTTACTCATTTTCACAATATTACCTCCATACTCGTAGCTTTGCTCCCAATGAAAACCCCAATCATCTTTGCAAATTACATTACCTTCTCTATCACTAATGGTAACTTGGATATTTGATTTAGCAATATTGATGATTACTTTTTTGGTAATAATATTATAAGAATCATCCAATTCTTCCACGGCTAACTCACTATAACCCCTAACACCTTTCTCACTAATAGCATAGGAAAAGTCCTTTTCGAAATTATTATCTGTAGCATATCTAAAACGAATAACACTACCTCTTAAAATGGTGACTTGTAGAATTACTCCATTTTCGGTTGTGAAATTTATTTTATCTACATTTTGAGAAAAAGAGACAATCTTTCCTGGAAATAGATTTCCTTTTATTTCTAATTCGGTGTTAGTAATCATAGCTTAGTTGGTTTCTTTGCTGTATTAGTATTGTAAAAAAACAATATCTATCGCAATAATTAAATTGTTTTATCGAGTATTTATCAAGAATATTTTACGAAAACGTTTGAAACAATATTCTGTTAACAATTGTTTAATATTGAAACTCAAACATCCATTCTACTTATCAAATTTAAACACTACAGCTCCTAAAGGTGGAATTGTAATTTCCGCAGAATAATCTCGGTAATGCCAGTCTTTTGATTCTATTTTTATTTTTGACGCTTTAAAATTTCCTGTTCCTCCATATTTGGTATCGTCGCTATTAAAAATTTGTGTTAAAGTACCTTTCATAGATATACCAATACGATAATCTTTTCTGGGAACTGGAGTAAAATTACAGGCTATAACTAATGCCTCTTTATCATTATGGCCTTTTCTAACATAGGTAATTACAGAATTTTCATGATCATCATAGCTAATCCACTCAAAACCATCCGCATCAAACTGTTTTTCATATAACGCTGGATTTTCTTTATATAATTTATTTAGATCGGTAATAAGGTTTTGAACACCAGAATGATAATCATATTGTAATAAGTGCCAGTCTAAACTACCCTGAAAATTCCATTCGTCATGCTGTCCAAATTCTGCACCCATGAATAACAAATTTGTTCCAGGATGCGTAAACATATAGCTATATAAAAGCCTTAGGTTGGCAAATTTCTGCCATTCGTCACCAGGCATTCTACCAATAATACTCCTTTTTCCATATACAACTTCATCATGTGATAATGGAAGCAAGAAATTTTCGGTAAAAGCATAGGTCATACTAAACGTTAGATCATTCTGATGATGCCTTCTATGAATTGGCTCTTTACCCATATATAATAATGTATCGTGCATCCAACCCATCATCCATTTCATACCAAAACCTAATCCTCCTACAAAAGTTGGTTTGGATACCATTGGAAATGAGGTAGATTCTTCTGCTATGGTTTGTACATCTGGAAAACTTCTATAAACCTCTTGATTTAATTCTTTCATGAAATCAATCGCTTCAAGATTTTCTCTTCCACCAAATATGTTTGGTTCCCATTCTCCATCTTCTCTGGAATAATCAAGAAATAACATAGAAGCCACTGCATCTACACGTAATCCATCTGCATGATATTGATCTAACCAAAATATAGCATTACTTATCAAAAAGCTTTTTACTTCATTTCGTCCGTAATTAAATATCAGACTTTTCCAATCTGGATGATATCCTTTTCTTCTGTCAGGATGTTCATATAAACAAGATCCGTCGAAAAAGCCTAAACCGTGACCATCTTCCGGAAAATGTGATGGTACCCAATCTAATAGGATCCCAATGTCATTTTGATGTAGTTTGTCTACTAAAAGTTTGAACTCTTCGGGATATCCAAATCTAGATGTTGGAGCAAAATAACCTGTAAGCTGATATCCCCAAGACGGATCATAAGGATATTCCATGATAGGCATTAACTCTACATGAGTAAAATTCATTTTTTTCACGTAGGCCACTAATTCATCCGCCAATTCGAAGTATGACAAGGATCTGTCTTCTTCTATTTTTCTTTTCCAAGAGCCTAAATGAACCTCATAAACAGAAAAAGGAGCATCGATTGCATTGTTCTTTTTCCGTTTTTTCATCCATTCAGCGTCTTTCCAGTCATATGAATCTTCCCAGACTACTGATGCTGTTTTAGGAGGATGCTCATATCTACGTGCATACGGGTCTGCCTTCTCGGTAATCACACCATTATGATGAGAATGAATTTTATATTTATAAATATTTCCTTTTCCGACTTCTGGAATAAAACCTTCCCAAATTCCAGAGGCATCCCAACGAACATTGAGTTGATGTTCATTTTCATTCCAAAAATTAAAATCCCCAATAACAGACACGGATTTGGCTGAAGGAGCCCACACAGAAAAATAAGTTCCCTTTACACCATTCACCGTTACGATATGAGAACCAAATTTTTCATATAACCTGAAGTGCTTTCCAAGTTTAAAAAGATCTATATCAAATTCAGAAAATAAACTATGTACTATAACTTTACTCATAAGAGGTAATCATGATATGAGTGCATATCATATTTAACTAAATAGAAACTCTATTTAATTGGTTATTAAATTTTGAAATTATCTGGGATGATAGTCCCTTTTCTAAATACTACAATACCATCCTTAATAACGAATCGATCATCTTCGGTATCTTTTAAATGTGATCCTCCATTTACAATCACATTATTACCAATCCTGCAATCTTTATCGATAATAGCATTATTGATGTTACAACCTTCTCCAACACCAATAAAAGGTCTATTTTCATTAGAATCGGTTTCTAACTCTTCTAGATCTTGATATCGGTCACTACCAATCATATAGGTATTTTTAATCACTGTATTTTTACCAATTCTAGATCTAATTCCGATTACAGACTGTTCAATTTCTTTTGCCTGAATGAGGCATCCTTCAGCAATCATTGCTTTATCTAAGCGTGTACCAGATATTTTTGACGGTGGTAGAATTCGAGGTCTGGTAAGTATATTACGCTCATTATCGAATAAATCAAACTTTGGAATGTCATTGGCCAACTCTATATTAGCTTCAAAAAAGGAAGCAATAGTACCTATATCTGTCCAATATCCTTCATATTGATACGCCAATACTTTATGCGTATCTATAGATTGTGGAATAATCTCTTTTCCGAAATCGATTCTCGATGGATCTGATAAAAGTTCTACCAATAATTGCCTGTTAAATATATAAATCCCCATAGAAGCAAGGTACTCACGTCCTTCATTTTTCATCTCATCACTTACTTCAGATTCCCAACCAGGCAATTTATCCGTACTTGGCTTTTCTGTAAACGAGCTAATAAAACTCTCATTATCAGTTTTTAATATACCAAAACTGGTAGCATCTTTAGCGTTAACGGGTAAGGTAGCAATAGAAATATCAGCTCCTTTTTCGATATGCGCAGAAATCATTTCATCAAAATCCATTTGATATAATTGATCTCCTGATAGAATCAGCGCGTACTCAAAATCATGATTTAAAAAATGATGCATAGATTGCCTTACTGCATCTGCTGTACCTTGAAACCACGTTTTATTATCTGGTGTTTGCTCTGCAGCCAATACATCTACAAAAGCTTGACTAAAAGAACTGAATATATAGGTGTTTTTAATATGACTATTTAATGATGCAGAATTAAACTGAGTTAAAACAAACATCCTTTTGATATCGGAATGTATACAATTGGTTATAGGAATATCAACTAAGCGGTATTTACCGGCTATAGAAACCGCAGGTTTTGATCTACTTTCCGTTAAGGGAGATAATCTGGTTCCCTGTCCTCCTCCAAGGATAATCGCAAGGACTTTTTTGTTAATCATTGTGGTTATTTTAAAGATTTATATAATTCTATGTATTTGCTCGCTGAATTATTCCAAGAATGATCAATTTTTACAATCTCTTTTTGTTTCTCTCTATAGTATTTTTGATTCTCGTAAAATTCAACTCCCCTTTTAATTGAATTATACACATCCTGAACATTTACCTGGTCATGACAGATCCCAAAACCGTCATCACCAATATCTATAATCGTATCCTTAAGTCCTCCAATTCTTCTAACAATCGGAATAAGTCCATATCGTAAGGCATACATTTGATTTAAACCACAAGGTTCTACGCGCGAAGGCATTAATAAAAAGTCTGCTCCTGCATAAATGATATGAGAAAGCTTCTCATCATATCCAATATAGGTGTTATACGAATCAGGAAATTCTTCTTTTACTCTTCTAAGTCTATTTTCTACTTGGTGATCACCAGATCCCAATATCAAAATATTCACATCTAAATTACGAAGTGTTTCTAAACATATATCTGGTAAAAGATCAGCACCTTTTTCATACACTAATCTTCCTATAAAAGCAAATAACGGTTTTTCTACATCCAAACCAAACTCATCACACAACCATTTTTTATTAGCTTTTCTACCAGAAACAATATTCTTATCTCCATAATTTTTTATAATCATTGGGTCCGTTTCTGTATTCCAGATCGTATGATCGATACCATTTAAGATACCAACACATTTATCTTTTTCATGATGCAAAAGACCTTCTAATCCGTTTGCTTTTGATTGTAATTCGTCCATATAACTAGGAGAAACTGTAGTTACTCTCCAAGCACATTTAATAGCAGTTGCTAATGGATTAATACATTGATCCCAATCCAACAATCCTATATTATGCAGATCAAATTGCGGAATATAATCTAATTTATCATAGGAAAACCAACCTTGATACTGTGCATTATGGATGGTGAGAACTGTAGGGATATCTATTAATTCCTGAAAGGCGGGAACTTGAGATACCAAAAAAGGAATCAATCCAGTATGGTGATCATGACAATGAATAACATCAGGTTTTATCTCTTGATTACGAAGCCAAATGAGTATGGCTAATTGAAAAGTAATGAATCTTTCCGTGTCATCATCATAACTGTATACATTTGGACGGAATAATAACTCTTTCTGATATACTAGATATATCTGAAAACCAAATTCTGATGAAATTACCTTCTTAATGGTAAAATCATAATGATGTATTCCTAAATTGATTGTTTCGGAAAAGACATCTTCACAAACAAGCTGATGTACCTTATCATTATCGTAATATGGTAGTATTACTTCAGTATTACAACCTAGTTCATTTAGATATTTAGGAAGCGAACCCACCACATCTCCAAGACCACCGACTTTTGCTAAAGGGTAACATTCTAAACTAGTATAAAGTACTTTCATTACTTACTCTTTTCTACTTCTAAAATTATGAAATAGGTCTATTGTTAATAACTTTGATAAGGAGTTTAAATCTATAAAAATCCTGAAAACATTTACCTATAAAAACTTTAAAAAGAATAAGATTTAATAGTAATTTAATAATTATTTAGTGTATTAATTCGCTATTTTATAATAATATGATAATCTTTGAAAATGTGGTGATGGTTAACAACTATTTTTTATTATTTATTAATTGACCGCAAGCCTTTTTTGACAATATACTTAGTCTCTTTAGTCTTGGATTCTGTTTCCCATTGATTGCAGATCTTTGTAACCCATTTTGGTTGTGTTTTACTTGCATCATTTAACCAATTTCCTATTGCGTCTCTTACATATTTTGAAGGATCCGATTTTAGTGGTTCTAAAACACTTAAAGCTTTTTCTGGAGATTCTTTAAGTTCATCGATTTTTTTCGTCCATACTCCAATAGGTCTTATCGTTTCTACCGCATATCTTCTAATATTCTCATCAGAATTTTTAACCCAATTGGATAATATCATAATAGATTGATCTAAATCCTGAATAATATATTCTTTGGTTGCAAAAATGGCTACTTCTCTTACTCCAAAATGACGATCTGCAGCAAATGGTTTGATCGTATGTAATCTTTCTGTTATAGACATATCAGTCGCCCCATAATACTGCGCCGCCCAACATCTGGGTATATCTGAAATATGATTTGAAAGATAATTTATAATACCTGGATCATTGGTGAGCTGCATAAATGTAGCTCCAATAACTTTGGTATTAGAATTTGCTGTTGGTTTCTTTTGATTAGATACAGCTTCATAAAAACTATCATACCAATTTGATTTATCTAATTCTTCTAATACTAGTTTTAATAAATGTAATTGATCAACTGCCAACCATTCGATCAAATTTGCTGTTTCTATTAAACCTTTATTTAAATACTCCAGAACTTCTGGGTTAAGATCTTTAGTACTTCTCGCTCCTTTTCTTTGTAAAATATGTTCAGGAATCATTCTACTGGTAATCTGTGAAATTGGTTTTAATTCTGCTAACATGGTTGTGTGGTTTAAAGATATGGTTATTCTTCGAATTGGTTAAAAACATCTAAATGATACATTTGCATAGTTTCTGGTTTGATAATTTCGAATATTGCAACAGCTTTAGGGTTTTTCATAATATCTTCGGATGCTTTTTTTGCAGCATTAGCATCTCTCCAATATAACAGATCAATAAATTTTCCATCTTCATTACTTGCGGTAGTTCTATCTATAAAACCATCATATAGTTTTATGATATCATTTAAAGAGGTCAAGGCTTCTTTGGCTTGTTTTGTAGAATACTCTGGATTGACTTCAAAGAGCACTACTTCCATGGTGTACGGTTTGTTTTTCATAAGGTGTTGGTTTTGACTAAATATACTTGCGCAGCATAAAAACAGACTAAGCATAACAGTGTGAATTAAGTGATACATGTTTTAATTTTTATCAAAACTAAATACCACATATGACAACCTTATGTCAGTAGGATTACTAGTGTTCTCTATATTTTTTAAAATAATCTTCTAGAGTGAATAATTTTGGAGGAAATATCTCTGAAGTTTCTATAAGATTTACAATACGATCCGTTCGGAATTCTCGATAATCATTACGTAATCTACAGAAAGCAATCATTACCCAAATAGTATTTGTAAAATATACCCCTAAAGGTTCTACGGTTCTTTTTGTAAACTCTTGAGAAGCCGCAGTGTACTGAATTTCTAAAACCCTTAAATCTGTAATCGCTTGTTGTATTACAGATAAATAGGTGCTTTCTGGTGATTTCCTAAAAGGCGGACTTACAATCCTTTGTTCTAGTAATTCTAATTTTTCCTTTTGCGAAGTGTTTAAAATTGCTTTTACTTTTTCTACCACTTCATTATAATCCGCGATTAACGAAGCGTCATTATTAGTCTCTATAATTTTAGCAGCTGTAATTAAAGCATTCGCCTCTTTCTCTGTAAACATAATAGGCGGTAATGAATATCCATCTACTAAATAATATCCAGTTCCTGCTTCAGCGCCAATAGGTACTCCTGCATCGGACAAGGCTAGCATGTCTCTATAAATAGTGCGTATACTTACATCAAATTTATCTGCTAAATCAGCAGCTTGCACTATTTTTTTGGATTGTAGTTTTACTAAAATCGCAGTTAATCGATGTAATCTTTTCATTATGAAACTTATTCTGGAGTTTCACCTTCTTCATCAGAAGAGTGTTCAATTTCACTAAGATCTGTCGTAGTATCCATAATATAAGCAACTTCTGCATTGGCAGCTTCCTCTATTTGTTCTGGAGTTAACTCATCTTCATTCGTACTCTTATCACGGATCATTCCACCAGTCATAATCAAACTTGTTCCTATTATTACAAATAACAAAATGCCAGGTTCAAATCCAGGGATAATCGCTTCAGCCGGAATTGCATAAAATAATAAAACAGTTATCAAACCTCTTGGGGCAATAAACAACTGTGGTGATATATCTTTACCCACAAATATTCTCAATAGCGCATATCGTATTGCGTAAATGGATATAATTATCAATATGCTTATCAGCGCTACTTTCAAATTTAACAGCGAAGATAATGTTATTGTAATTCCAAAAATTACGAAAAACAATGTTCTTACCACAAAGGCTGTTTCTGCGGTAATCACATGTAGCTCATGATATATAGCCTTGGCCTTTTCATAGTCTAGGAGGTTTTCCAATTTCCACTGAAAAAACAGTTTCATATTGGCTATAACCAATCCAAAAATTAGAATGATAATAAGCGAGGATAAATGCATCTTCTTTCCTAATCCATATAATAACAATAGTACTGCAATCAATAAGAACAGTTTTACCTGACTCTTAATTTTTTGAAAAATTAAAATGATACCGTAACTAGCTATCAACGAAATGATGATGGTAAGGATTAGGTTAAATGCAAAACCTGCCACGCCCGCATCCTCGGCAGGATTTAACTTTCCTGTTAAGAAATAGAACATCATGATTCCCAGAATATCCGAAAATGTACTTTCATATACATGAAATTCTTTTTTTGCTTCTGATAATCCCGCAACACTAGGAATTATAATCGCACTAGATAAAATAGACAATGGTGTAGCGTATAACAATGCAGATTGCATTGTCATACCGTCAATTAACGCTTTTAAAACAACAGCCGCAACATAAGCCGAAGCCACTAAACCTATTAAGGCAATAGCTAAGGATTTTAAAATAGGAACCAATTTTTCCCGTTTTAATTTTAATTCCAAAGCAGCTTCTAAAACGATCATTATTAGCCCAATAATTCCTAAAACTTCTAACATTGGAAAGAAATTAAAAGAACCTTCACCAAATGCTTTGATCGCATACTGGATAACAACTCCCAATATAATAAGCATTAAAACTGCCGGTATTTTGGTTTTTTTTGCTATTCCATTAAAAATAAAAGATAAAATAAGTACTAAAGATACTTCTATAATCAGGTTATAAGAAGAAAAAATTTCCATTGGTTGGTTTAGGTTGTTTAAGATTGCTTCGGAAAAGATAGTAAAATAATTTCACCTACTTCACGTACTATTTTTTTAAAGAATGACTTAATAAATTTTTAACGTATTACCTATCCTAAAAAGTGTATTTTACCAAAACTATTCACAAATCATAAAGCAAATGTCTAATCAAGGATTGATAATTGAAGAACGTAGCCGTGATATTGGTGATTTTCTAGTAGGAAGATTAATACCATTTAGAAAAAAAAGAATGGTTGGTCCTTTTATATTTATAGATCATATGGGTCCTACTATTATTAAAAACGGAAAATATATGGATGTTGATCAACATCCACATATCGGATTATCAACGTTAACGTATTTACTAGACGGAGAAATTATGCATAAGGATAGTATTGGTACAAACCAGCGTATTTCTCCTGGTTCGGTAAATTGGATGGTTGCCGGAAAAGGTGTAACCCATACCGAAAGAACTCCAGATGATATGAGAGATGGTACAGAGTTTTTAGCACATGGATATCAAATTTGGGTTGCATTACCTAAAAACCTGGAAGAAATAGAACCAGAATTTCATCATATAGATAAAAAAGAACTTCCTTATTGGAATGACCATGATACAGAGTTTAGATTAATTGCAGGAAAAGGATATGGAAAACAATCTCCGCTACCAGTGCATTCAGAACTTTTTATGGTTGAAATAAAAAGTACAGAACGATATGAGCTGCAAATAAAAGGCGAGTTAAAAGGTGAAATAGGGATTTGTATTGTAGAAGGTGAAATAGGTGCTTGTGATTCCATTATTGGAAAAGGAAATATGCTAGTGTCCAAAATTGAAGATACCTGCTCTATAGTATTAGAACCGAACACCCATGTTTTATTATTTGGTGGTGAGCCGTTTCCTGAAGAAAGGCATATTTACTGGAATTTTGTTTCTTCGAGTAAAGATCGATTAGAAGAAGCAAAAGAAAAATGGAGAAACAAACAATTTCCAAAAGTCAATGGTGATGATAGTTATGTAGTTATGCCAGAATAAATAACTAACCTGCAGCTAATTCGCGTCTTATATCTTTCAAGCTTTTGTTGGTGTTTACCAATTCTAAAATGATTTCTTTACGAAATTCATCTAGATCATCATAGTCATAGTATTTTGCCCATTTGTGATCTTCCAAAAGCGTTTTAATCTGTTTTATTAGTTTTCGGGTCGCATCCACTGGCCTTATAATAGCTATTTGATCATAATCAGGATTGTCTTTGTGCTTGTAACTAACAGTTTTGGTTTCGAAATTAACAGATACATAGTAGGCATCAACATCCTCACTCAGGTTTTCTCTAAAGTCAGTCCAATCAGCGTAACCTAATCTAAGGTCATCAATTTCTACAGGTATTTCGGATACTAATCGCCAGTTACATTTAGCAGCTCTTCCCCAATGATTCGACAATCGATAAACCCCGTTTGTAGTATAATAATAGGTACTACCTGATTCACTTCGATAATGTGGTTTTCTCCTAGATATTTCTCTTAATCGAACTCCTCTAAAAACACAGTATGTATTCTTAAAAAAGTTATTTCTGGTAAATTTCTTTACTTTCGCTACTTGTTCTTCCAATGACTTTAATTTTTCCGAGAGCAAAGAAATTATTTTTTGAGAAGAAAAGAAAAACAAGTTTTTAACAGCATATTGTTAGAAAATTAAATACTCATTTCTAAATATGCTAATTCATGCAGGGTTATTTTTTTTACCAAAAATTAAAAACATACAATAACCGGATACATTTCCTATAAAAATCCCAATATAATGTGGTACAGCGAAAAAAGCTTCATACCACCAACCTATTCTTTTTCCGAATTTTCTAGTACACGCTCTTCCTATATAAGACATTCTCCACCAATGGATTGTTTTTTTTCCATCACGACCATCACGATATACTTCTTTGCCTGTTGTATATACACATCTTAAGTGTCCTCGTAAACTGCATTGATCTACAATAGCAAATTCTCCCATTGAATTCTTTTGCTTTTCAATTTTGTTTCCCATCTTGTAGAAGTATTAGTTTAAACTATAAAATTTTATTTCAAAATATCAATTTATTTTCCATAAGTAGCAAAATACTCCAGATCACTTTTATATCGTGAAGATCCTAACTCTTGTCTATCAAGAAAAGACCATATCTCTTCACTTTTCATTTGATCCACTTTCTCATTAGCAAAAAGATCTGGAAAAAGAATCATCAATTTGTTTTGAATGTAAGCCGTAAACTTTATCAGATCCTTACAGTATACGGATACATTGTCAAAACCATTTTCTTTTTTAAATCGATGTACCAATCTTCCACCTTGGCATATTTCCATAATAGGACAACTAAGACATTTTGAATTTAATTTTGTTGTACTATCTTCAAAATACAATTTCCCTAGTGGTGATTTTTTAATATCCGAAAAATTATGAGTATTAATATTCATATCCGTTTTCGTAAAACCATGCCCGCATGCTTTTAAAGAATCAATGGCTTCAATTTCTCCGTTAGTCTCGATTACCAATACTGTAGATTCGTTATTAGTATGCTCAGTAGTTCCTAAAAGTCGATTTATTAAACCAGCAAACATAGGTATCTGATATCTTTCTGAATCTTCTATCCAAAGATCAAATAGTTGAATCAACCAATCTGCCATAATCGTTTTTGTTTTATCGAAAGGAAATGTATCATGTGTAAAATCAGGAATTAAAAAGTTAACCGAATTTACATTCATATCTTTAAAACTATTATAAATGCATTGAGGATCCTCTTCTACATTGATTACACATACTGTGTCAGCGTATCCTATATGTTCTTTTAGTATTTGGACTGATTTAAAAACACGATCATAACTTCCATTTCCTTTATGATCTTTTCGATACATATCATGAGCTTTTTTTGTCCCATCTACACTAACACTAGGATAAATATTTAATTCTCTAAACAAAGAACACCACGATTTATCGATCAAAACTCCGTTCGTTTGTATATCATATTTGAAGATTACGTCGGATAGTTGTTGATTTAATTTGTTTGCCTTTTTAATAAAATATCTGTAAAACTTTTTATCTATCAATAAAGGTTCTCCTCCATGAAAGATAAATGAAAACTCTTTCTTTTTATATCTAAGGATATATTGTCTTGTTTTATCCAAAATTTCATCAACTAGCTCATAGGACATAAATTTTGGTTGCTGTTTATATGTAGTATCACCAAGATTGTACATAAAACAATAGGAGCAATTAAGATTACATCTACTTGCTACTTTTAGAATTAGCGCATCGAATTTCATAAGGATATTTTAATTAGAATCAATAGGTGCGAAAAATGTACTAAGCGAAGCATAGTGATAAAAATGTACAAGTTTACTATACTCCGCCTAGTTATACGTAGATTGAAAAACCTACAGTAAGTTCCTAATACGAAACCATATCGTATATACTATCGGTGATGTGCAGGTGTTTCTATAGCTGTTGCCACACAACGTCCTAATGTTTCTGACCAAACCTGACCTTCTGCACATCTTCTACCGCCACTGGTTGGGTAATAGATGATATCTGGTATATTATTTTCTACACCTCCAAGAATGGCTTTCATGTTTTGAAGTTCTTTTGAAGAAAATTTATCCAAGCCCTTGCGTATTAAAAATACTTTTTTCATTGTATTGAATGTTTAGATTTTGCCTACTCTATATGATTTTCGGCGGCCTCATGATTAGTGTGTGCCCATGCGCGCAAATGGACATTACAACATTAAATACACAAAGGATGATTTTGTTACCCTTCATCGGGAAAAATATTTTATTTGATATAGTAATTTGAATTGATCTTGAGGAAGAAATAAGTATATAAAAAGAACAATTTAAATGTCAAATAGATTATACTACGCCTAAATATACCCAATATCCATTTTCCTTAATAAACTTAGAATTTTCATGAATACACTGTAATGATCCATTTTCGAAGTAAAATGCTTTGAATTCGACCGTACCTTCTGAATCATTTTGAAGACCTTCTTTTGTATTCAAAACTTCTAACTTTACCCATTGAACAGATTTAGCCCATTTTACTATGGATTTCTTTTCTCTAGCAGAAGGACGTGTTGTACTATGATGACTATGCTGCAAATAATCTCCATTTGCAACGACAAAAGCACTATAACGAGATCGCATTAAAGATTCCGCAGTTAGAGCATTAGTTATATCTAAATGAATTTTATGACAACAAGCCTTGAATGAATCCAACTTTCCGCAATAACAGTTATTCATTCTTTATGAGTTTTCTTTAGATTGGTTTACTCTATTTACAATTTCTTTTAACCTTGCAACCCTCAATTCTTTCTCTTTTCGCAATTTGTTCTTTTTGCGATCCATGAGTTTTTTATGCTTTGCTTTATTGAGAGTATTTTTTGCTTTTCCCTTTTTAGGCATTATTTGAAGGTTTATGTTGCAAAAATAACGAAAGCATTTCTAAAGATTAAATTAAACAAAAGAGCGTTCAATTATTATAAAATTAACTGAATTACAACTATTTACTAGTAATAAATGGGGAATTTTTAATTTTTTGCACTTTTTTATTTGATTTATTACGGTTTTTCCGTAGTTTAGTCTTGCCTTAAATCTTTAAAACCATTGCTTATGCATAAAACTACTCTTGAGAAGCGATTTAATTCGCAAAATTTAGCAGAAAAATATCGTCATGTTTGGAATAAAGGTATTCACCTTTTTTCGATCAATGATGCCAATAGAGACTTCTATTACAGTGTTTTTTACATTGACTTTCTATTCGCGGAAATTATATATAACAAATTAAATGGTGAAATAATCACTATTAAAAGTTTTACAGATAAAGCAAAACTAATGTATTATCTAAGAGAAGATTTTAGTTAGCCATATATTATTATTGAGTATATGAATGCAGTAATCTTAGTTTAGTTTCTAGATTAGAACATTTTGCCCCAACAATTGTCGAAGTCTGATTTTTAAGTGATTAAATGATTAGTTAATTAGTTAGTTAGTTCACCAAACGCTCTGTATTTCATATGCTCATTAATAATGAGATAAAAACATTTATCCAAAACTATTGTAACATATAACTCAACTATTATATACATCGTCGTAAATACCCAAGAAACGTTCATGATACTGAAACAAAAGTTCATGAGCGTTTTGCTTTTTAATAGAAGTAAACCCTATTTCTTTTTAATCATGAATTATTTGGATTTATAGAACATATTTAGAACTAGTCCAGTAATCACCATAATTGTACCTAATATGCTAAGAATGGGATAATTATCTCCAAAAATAAATACTCCAGCAATCATGGTAAATATTACTTCCATATATTTCAGAGAAACAATTTTATTAGTCGCTTGTGATTGAAAAGCTTTTGTCATAAAAAGCTGTCCAAAATAACCAAAGACTCCTAAACTTAATAACAATGCCCACTCTGCTCCTTGAGGTGTTTTTGTCCATTGAAATATGGATAATATCCCGCCCAAAATCGTAGATATCCACATAAAATAATTTACAATAACTACTGGATGATCTCTTAAACCGATTTTATTTATTAATACATAGACAAAACCACTAAACAAGGCGGATAAAACAATTAATAATAATCCGAAAGAATTAATCTCTGTATCAAAACCTTTTATAATTAAAACACCACTAAAAGCAATTAAAAAGAAAAGCCATTGAATATGCTTTACTTTTTCCTTTAAAAATAAAACGGCCAATAAAGTTGCAAAAATTGGAGAAAGATATCTTAAAGATACTGCTGATCCTATTTTAAGATATTCTACAGACATAAAAAAAAGTCCCATAGATGTTACTCCTGCTAATCCACGTAGTATCAACCATTTTTTCTGATTCCCTAATATAGGAATCTTGTGATGTAGCAAAAAAGGCATTGTAAAAAACAATGTTCCTATAGATCTAAAAAAAACTAATTGATACGCACTAAAACCTTCTAAATACTTAACGAGCAGATTCATTACAGTAAATGAAATTGTGCTAAGAATCATAAAATAAATTGCCTTCTTCAAATATTCTCCACTTTAAAAATTTGAAACTATTTTTTATCTGGTTTTAGAGTTCAAATATAGAATTAGTTCATAGATAATCCTTTAAAACATAAATGCATTATTCTTAAAAAATGGATCTTAAATAAGAAGAGTTATAATTTTATGGAGCGGTTTTTGCTTAATTAATAATAAGAAAAACAATGATTTTATATATTTTGAGTTATTAATAAAACCTTTTAAAAGTTGATATTAGATTATTTTTATTAATTTTAACTACTATTTAAGTCCCTCAAATCCCTATGAAGAACGTACTCCTACTGTTGGTATTACTTGCCTATCAGTGTATTTACAGTCAAGTACACACTATTCAAGATGCAGGTGAAAAATTCCCTATTTCTTATGCAACAATTTCATTTGGTAATGGAAATGGGCTCTTTGCAGACGAAGACGGAGTATTTGAGTTTTCAAAAAAACGATATAAGGATATTGATTCTATCTATATTTCTGCTTTAGGGTATAAAGAAAAAGGAATAAGCACAAACAATTTACCGAAAATAATAGAGTTAACACCAGACGTAGCACAATTACAAGAAGTTGTAGTAAAAGCAGAAAATTTAGGTAGATATAAAACAAAAAGGAAAGGATCCAAAATACACGACGATTATTTTAAATGTTGGTTACCTACAGTAGAATCTGAAATTGCAGTGTTTTTTCCACGAGATCCATTAAAATCAACCAAAATTGCATCCGTTTACTTACCCGTAATGATGGAATCTTCTAGAGGATCTTCTAGTAGGAAGCAAGCATTCTCTACCCTATTTAAAATGCAATTTTATAGAAACGATAATGGGTTTCCAGGAAAACGATTAGCTGGGGATGATATTATTTTTAGAATTACCAATGATGATAAAACTAATTTCGAACTTAATATTTTAGAACATAAAGTTTTTATTCCAAAAAATGGTGTTTTTGTTTCTATTCAAGTTTTGGGTTACACCGATAAAAATGGAAAACTACAGCATACTAAAAAATATCATGAGGTCGAAACTCGTAAAGGTATCGTAAAAGTTTCCACCACATTTAGGCCTTTGCTACCGTTTACCAATAAAATTGAAGATAATATCACATTCACAAGGAGAATATTTTTTAAAAATAGAACTTGGCAACGGTTTGATGAGAAATACAGCGAAAATAACATGCTCATTCAAACAGGATTTATGAACTACGGAATGGGCTTAAAAATGCATGTATATGAAAAATAAACCTTATTTTATTTAGTCTAGAAAAGATCTCTTTTTATTGTATTGTACGGCTACTTCCATGGATTTTTTCTGAATGGTTTTATGCTCTGTAAAATCTACAGCGTCCTCAATATTCAGGAAATTATGTTGACCACCCAAATTATCTGTAAAACCTGATCTTTTCAAAAAATCACGAACAGGTCCAATTGTTCCAGAAATTAGTAATTGTATTCCTTGATCTTGTAAATAACGATGAACATCTTCTAGTATATGCAGCCCTGTACTGTCTATATCATGAATATTAGTACTATCCAAAATCAAAAATTCTGGCGATTCGTCTCTTTTCTTTATCTGTTGAATCATCGCTTCCTTAAAATAACTCGTATTGGCAAAATACAATTGATCATCGAATCTTATAATGAGATATTTCGAAGATCGCTTAGCATCTGGAAATCTTTTAATATTTCTATAATAATTAGTATTCGGGATATTTACTAATTCCGCAATATGGGGTCTAGAACTATAGTACTGTAAGAAAATGTATGACAAAATAACACCAATAAAGATCCCTTTCTCTACTCCAAAAACAAGTGTTCCTAGAAAGGTAATAAACATAACTATAAATTCTCTTCTTCTTAATTTGAGAAGGTACTTTGCTTCAGAAATATTGATTAAACCAAATACAGAAACTAATATGATCGAAGCTAAAACGGCTTTGGGAATGTAATAGAAAAAAGAAGTTAGAAACAATAAAGAAATTACTACCATAAAGGCGGTAATTATAGACGAAACTGTAGTTTTTCCACCTGCTTCGTCATTAATAGCAGATCTACTATAACTTCCTGATGATGGAATCGCTTGAAAAAAAGCACCTATCACCTTAGCAATACCTAAGGCTAATAATTCTTGATTAGGACTTACGGTATGATCACGATTTTTCATCTCCAGTGATTTTGCAATCCCTATGCTTCCAACATATCCAATAAATGTAACCGTCAAAACAGAAGGAATCAAAGCAATCATAGAATCATAATTCATATCTGGAATACTAAAAGAAGGTAGTCCTTTGGGCACATCCTCAATAACTGAAAGTCCTAAATTTTGTAAATCAAAAATTATCGTAATAACCGTTGTAACCACCAAGACAAATAAAGCTCCAGGAAAAGATCTTTTCCATTTCTTAAGAACTAACATCACAAAAATAGAGCCTAAACACATTCCTAATGTAATAAAGTTCACGGAAGAAATATGTTGCACTGCATACCATAAAGATTGATGCACATAATCAAAATTAGGAATTTTGATACCCAGCGACTCACCAAGCTGTGATATGATAATAATAATGGCTGCTGCTGAAATGAATCCAGAAATCACGGGTTGGGAAATCAGATTTACTAAAAATCCCATTCGCAATAAACTCAATATTATTTGTAATAAACCGATTAACAAACCTGAGAAAATTACCAAATTGGTAAACTCATCTGTAAAAGGAGTCGCTATCTGGCTCACTCCGCTCATTACTAATATTGCTGTTACCGCAACAGGACCAATACTTAACTGTCTGGAGGTTCCAAATAATGCATAGATAATCAATGGAATAAGACAGGCATATAATCCAAAAATTGGAGGAGTTCCCATTAACAATGCGTATGCAATCGCCTGCGGAATAAGAATAACTCCTACCGTAACCCCTGCTACTACATCAGCACCAAAAGTGCCCTTTTTATAGCCTTTAACTGCTTCTAAAATTGGAAGTATTTTGTGGATTTTTTTAACGTCTATTTTGGTTTTTGTTTGCTCCTGTAAATCTACAACAGTTTACGATTTTATGCCAATTGATTTTAAAAAAGCAATTATATTTTATGGTTTTATTTATTTTTGAAGTGTAATAAAAACTAATGAACGATACATTACTTTTAATTATTCTAGCATTGATTGGCTTCTTTGCCGGAGTTATTAACACCATTGCGGGAGGAGGATCTTTACTCACATTACCAATGCTTATTTTTATGGGGTTACCACCTGCAGTAGCAAACGGAACCAACCGCATTGGTATTTTTATACAAAGTATTACATCCGTTGCCGGATTTAAAAGCAAAGGAATAAAACCTTCTATTTTAAGTGTTTATTTAGGTATATCTGCATTAATCGGATCTTTAATAGGTGCAAAAATTGCGATTGATATTAAAGGTGAAACGTTTAATAGAATATTGGCGATTATTATGCTAATCGTAGTTCTTTTTATGGTTTTTAAGCCCAAAGTTGATCTTGCCAATATTGCCGAACGCACCCAAGGAAAGTATAAGTTGCTATCCATAGTAGTTTTTTTTATCATCGGCATTTATGGAGGTTTCATTCAAGCAGGAGTTGGGATATTCATTCTTTTAGCATTAACATCTATTAACCGCTTAAACCTTGTAAGTTCAAATGCCGTAAAGGCATTAGTCGTTTTTATCTACACTATTGGCGCACTAGCAATTTTTGCTCTTAATGATCAAATCGATTATTTATATGGTCTTGTCCTAGCATTTGGAAATGCTTCTGGTGGTTGGATTGGAAGTAGATGGTCC
Organism: uncultured Aquimarina sp.; assembly: GCF_947492965.1. Classification (GTDB taxonomy): domain Bacteria; phylum Bacteroidota; class Bacteroidia; order Flavobacteriales; family Flavobacteriaceae; genus Aquimarina. The sequence continues at coordinate 482,274 of NZ_CANLOZ010000002.1, forward strand.
GTTAAAAAAGGGGACGGTATTGTAAAGGTATTTTTAGTGGTGATGGTTATTGCCATGGCAATTAAATTATGGATAGATAGTTAATCTTACATTAAAATGTTTTCGATTCTATCCTCATTTTATACCTTGTTGAGATAACTAAACCTTAAAAGTTTATGAAATACTATATAACACATCCCCTATTATTAGTTTTCACTATATTTCTTTTTAGTTGCAATTCTAATACCAAAGAAAAAAATAAAGATAATAACGTTCCTACTGATGTTGCTGAGAATAATACTAAACCAATTTCTGATTTGAAAATTATTCCTATTCAACATGCTACTACGGTTCTGGAATACAAGGAACATACCATTTATATTGATCCAACTGGTGGTCTTAACGCATTCAAAAATCAAAAAGAACCTACAATTGTATTAATTACGGATATTCATGGAGATCATATGAATATTGAAACCTTAGATAGCTTGGATTTATCTAAATCTAAAATTGTAGTGCCGCAAGCAGTAGCGGAGAAGCTTCCTGCAAATTATACCAAACATCTGGTAATTCTAAATAATGGTGAAACAAAAGAGGTAAATGGTATTTCTATTGAAGCTATACCAATGTATAATTTAAGAGAAGAAGCTCTAAAGTTCCATAATAAAGGAAGAGGAAATGGTTACGTTATTACATTGGGTGGAGAAAGACTATATTTTTCTGGTGATACCGAAGATATTCCTGAGATGAGAGCTCTAAAAAATATTGACAAAGCTTTTGTTTGTATGAACCTTCCTTACACCATGACAGTAGAAAGTGCTGCTGATGCAGTTTTAACTTTTAAACCAAAACAAATATATCCCTATCATTATAGAGGAACTCAAGGTTTAAGCGACGTATCAAAATTCAAAGAAATTGTAAATACTGGTAATAAAGAAATAGAAGTAGTTCAATTAGATTGGTATCCCGATATAAAGTAAATACTCTTAGGAATTAATTATTGCTTTTTAACCCTAACTGCATTTAATCCTTTTAGTCCCATTTCTAATTCAAAAGTAACTTTATCTCCTTCTCTTACTTCTTGCATTAGACCGTTGACATGAACAAAATATTTCTCTTGTGATTCTTGTTCTGTTATAAAACCATAACCTTTAGATTCATTAAAAAAAGCTACTCTACCCTTTTTTATTGGATCCTCTTCTACATGCTCTTTTTTAGGAATCGCTATTTCTATATTTTCAGCCTTTATCTTTTTTTTCTTGGAAAGATCTGGAGGCGTATCAGAAAGATGTCCATTTTCATCGACGTAAGCAATCATATTATCAAAACCACTACCCTTTTTCGAATTTGCTCTACGTTCTTCCTTCTTTTTTTGTTTTTCCTCTCGTTTTTTTAACTTCTTTTTTTCTTTTTCAATCTTACTAAAAGTCTGTTGTGATCTACCCATATCATTTTTTTAAAGTATTTTACAAGTCATCGAAATACTTAACAGAAAATTATACAAGGGTTAATGACATCACCTAATAATTGGTCTCATTAGCGGTAGAAACGACGAAGTATAAAATTTATAATTATACTTATAAGCTTACAAAGATATACTATACACATGAATTAAAGGTTATTCTAAAGAATTAAAACCATATTTTTTAATAAACAATGTTTTTCTTATCGTTCTCTAAAGCGATGTATTTCTGTACTGGACAACATTCTACTTGTAAATGCAGGACATCTTCTTAATGCTGCTCTAGTTTCTGAACTTCTTTGCAAATCTGATGATCTATCTCCATATAGATGCACTGCAGGAGACATGCTACTATAACATATAAAATACATATATGCATTACAAAGAGCTTCTAATCTTCCTGGATTCCTAGATACTCTGGTATTAGATAATGTTTCTCTATCCGCTGCGGAGAAATAGCGATAACTAATTTTACCCGAATGGGTCATCACATGACCAATTTCATGCATTAGAGTTGGTATTATTCGGAGATTTTGATTTCTCCATAATGCGCCATAGGTTATTATTATACCATCACGCTCATCAAAAAAATCAGTAGTACGGTCATCATAAATTGGATTTAAACCACCAGTATATCTTTCAGAATTTCCTCTTCCTGCAGAATTTGAAAATATAATACCTTCTGGTTTTCGTTGTTTTAGCCACCTTAAATGACCAGAAGGAATTAAATCCAAGGTATTTTCTACAATAGAAACATCCGACAATCGAACACGATAAATATTGATATTAACATGATTTCTAGAGGTATACATTATATTAACCAAATCTTCATTAGAAATACTCTTGTAATAGCCTCTAACAGGATCACTTTCCCAATTTTCTAGTAGATTAGGACCAAAATAATTCGGTTCTTGGTTTCTTCTTCTACCTGAAGCATACCCTCCAACTATAATATCTTGCCGGTAAGGCTGTCCAATAAATTGAATTGACATAATAACAACTATTTAAAAACAATAAATTACATCTGATTATTAATTAGTTATAAAATGTTTATAAAAGTAAACATGATCGCTTTAAACATTCTATAATCATAACTACATTTGATGCTAGTAATTAAAAATTATTGTATCTGCTATAGGTATTTGTTTCACCACTATTTCCATGAATAATCATAAACACTTTAAAATTTACAAACCATATGGATATCTTAGTCAGTTTGTAAATAATGGTCAAAAACAAAATTCAAAACGATTATTAGGTGAATTATACGATTTCCCGTCGGGTAGTATGTCTATTGGTAGGTTAGATGAAAAATCTGAAGGGCTTTTATTAATTACTACCAACGGTAAAATAAGCAACTATATATGCAGTAGTGGTATTGAAAAAGAATATTATGCACAAGTAGATGGTGCAATTACGGATGAAGCTATTGTAGCATTGCAGAATGGAGTAGAAATTGGTTTCGATGGAAAAAAATATATGACCAATCCCTGTAAAGCTTTTAAAATAAAATCAGTTCCTAATTTTCCCGAAAGATCAAAAAAAATACGAGATGATCGACACGGCCCAACTAGCTGGATATCCATTACATTACAAGAAGGTAAATTTCGGCAAGTTAGAAAAATGACATCTGCGGTTGGTTTCCCTACATTACGTCTAGTTAGAGTTCGAATAGGAAGTATTCATTTAAATCAAATGGGTATTGGTGAGATCATAGAAATAGACACATCTACCATCACATCTGATTAATTTATATTATACCTGTATAACTTTGAAACCTTTGCATATTTTATTCATTTAATAGTCGTTGAAACTCTTCCAAAAATAGTCCAACGTGGTATCCATCCATTAGGGCATGATTTACATGCACAGAAATAGGCAAACTAATCTTATCATTTTCTTTAGTGTATTTCCCAAAAGAAATTTTTGGAACACTATCTCTGTATGTAAAATGTCTTGCATGAGAGATACTACTAAAATTGTACCAAGGAATTGAAGAAATATGCAAGCTATCTAGTCTTTTGGCATTATCATTATGACGTAATCCTATTGAATTCTTTACTGCTTCTATTTCTTTTTGTCCATTGTGAGCAAATGCCTTAAAATCAGAATGATACTCTATAAAAGAAAAACCAAAAGTATGATCTTCTCTTCCAATCGTAGAAGAAGCATGTACTTGATCATACTCATATACTTCTCCATCTTCGATTCTATATCTAAAAGGTTTTATGTTATTGGCTGCCTTTACCGCTTTATGTAAGTAATACAAAAAATAAGAATAATTATGATCTTTTACCGTTTGATAACCTTTTGAAAAATCAACATTAGATACAATTCCAAAAAAAGGTTCATCGAAACCATTAAAGAAGTCAAAGTGTTCTTTTCTGTTCCATGTTGAAAGATCTAATTTTGTTTTTGTCATTACAAATAGTGTAGTAATTCTTTAGAATGTGTTAAACTTTTAAAATTAGGGTGATCAATGGTTCCATTATGAACTTCGTGCGCCCAAGTTGTATGAAAAGGTATATGGAAAGCATGCGCTCCTATATTTAACACTGGTAAAATATCAGACTTAAGAGAATTACCCACCATTAAAAATTCCGACTTGTCAATATCTAAGTGATCTACCAATTTCTGATATTGTTTTTCAGTCTTATCGGAAACAATTTCTATATGATGAAAATACTTTTCCAAACCTGATTTTATCAACTTTCGTTCTTGGTCAAGTAAATCCCCTTTAGTAGCCATTACTAAACGATATTTCTTTGATAAATATTCTAAGGTTTCTTCAATACCATCAATTAATTCCACTGGTTCTTGCAACATTTTTTTTCCTCTTTCTATGAGTGTTTCAACCAGTGAAACATCCATGTTCCCATTCGTTATTTTGATAGCTGCTTCTATTAACGAAAGTGTAAACGGTTTAATACCATACCCATACAACCCAAGATTTTGCATTTCTATCTCAAAGAGTAATTTATTTGCTTCTTCCTTTGGAAGATGTGCTGACACTAATTCGCAAAAATCCTCTTCTGCCTTTCGAAAAAAGGTTTCATTTACCCATAAGGTATCATCGGCATCAAACGCAATTACTTTTATATTACTCAACATTTGGTATTATAATATCTTACTACTCTTTCCAAGGCCTCAATATTGTTATCAAAATAATCTTGCTCGATTTTAGAAATCACATCTGGGCAATCTTTAAAAAGATCAAATAAAACTTTTCTAACTTTTTTAAATTTAATGCCTCCTCGGATTTTTACAACTTCATTTTGACCTTCCCTTCCCAAATAGTAAGTCGAACTGACAACAGTTCCATCTCCAAAACCAGTAGATGTTTCTCTTGGAATATAAAAACATTCCATTTTACCAACCACAGCCTTCTTTAATCTCAGTGTTTTATCTGTATCCTTTAATTGTCTCAAGGAATATAATCCATCATATTCCTTTCCTGTCTTAAAATTGTTGACTCCCTTAATAAGTTTGTACTTATAAGATGTTTTCTCACCGGTACTGGAATCTCTAAAAATAAGCGAGTTATTATTCCAAACAACTACTTTTCCTCTTATTTCTGTACCATCTTTAAAAACTAAAAGATGAGGATATTCTTCTTGTGCAGAAATTTCTAAGGAGAATAATACAAATAGAACTACACCTAAAATTCGTTTAATCATAAACGTCTATTATCTAACAAGCTTTTTATACTTAATACGTTTTGGCATTAGATCACCTCCTAAACGTTTCTTCTTATTCTCTTCATAATCAGAGAAACTTCCTTCGAAGAAGTATACTTGTGAATCCCCTTCGAAAGCTAAAATATGAGTACATATACGATCTAAAAACCAACGATCGTGAGAAATAACAACTGCACATCCTGCAAAGTTCTCCAAACCTTCCTCAAGAGCTCTTAATGTATTAACATCAAGGTCGTTAGTAGGCTCATCTAAAAGTAATACATTACCTTCTTCTTTTAAGGTCATTGCTAGATGTAGCCTATTTCGTTCTCCTCCAGAAAGTGTAGAAACTTTCTTATTTTGCTCACTACCTCCAAAATTAAAACGACTTAGGTAAGCTCTAGAATTCACTTCTCTTCCTCCCATCATTACTAAATCCTGTTCGTCACTAAAGTTTTGCCAAATAGATTTTTCAGGATCTATATTCGCATGTGATTGATCAACATAAGCAAGTTTAGCGGTTTCTCCTACACTAAAAGTTCCTTTATCAGGAGTTTCTTCTCCCATGATCATTCTAAAAATAGTAGTTTTACCAGCACCATTAGGACCTATAATACCAACAATTCCAGCTTGTGGTAATTTAAAATTAAGATCTTCATACAACAGTTTATCTCCATAGGCTTTACTAATTCCTGTTGCCTCAATCACATTGGTTCCTAATCTAGGCCCGTTAGGGATATAAATCTCTAATTTTTCGTCAAGCTGCTTTTGATCTTGACTCATTAATTTATCGTAATTCTTTAAACGCGCTTTTTGTTTGGTTTGCCTTCCTTTTGTTCCCTGACGTACCCACTCTAACTCACGTTCTAATGTTTTCTGTCGTTTAGAAGCCGACTTACTTTCTTGCGCAAGACGTTTTGATTTTTGATCCAACCAAGATGAGTAATTCCCTTTCCATGGAATACCTTCTCCTCTATCCAATTCTAAAATCCAACCTGCCACATTATCTAGGAAATATCTATCGTGAGTAACTGCAATAACAGTACCTTTATATTGTGCCAAATGATGTTCTAACCAATGAACAGATTCTGCATCTAAGTGGTTGGTAGGTTCGTCTAAAAGCAATACATCTGGTTCTTTTAGTAATAATCGACATAGTGCTACCCTTCTTCGTTCTCCACCTGATAATACTTCGATTTTCTTATCTGGTTCTGGAGTTCTTAGGGCATCCATCGCAATCTCTAGTTTGGTATCAAGTTCCCATCCGTTTCCTGCATCTATTTTATCCTGTAGTACAGCTTGACGATCCATCAGCTTTTGCATTTTGTCAGCATCACTATACACTTCTTCAAGACCAAACATATCATTGATCTTATTATATTCATCCAACACAGCAACCATTTCTGCAGCACCTTCTTTTACTACCTCTAATACGGTTTTATTTGGATCTAATTGTGGTTCTTGTTCTAGATAGCCTACAGAATAATCTGAAGAAAACACAACATCACCTTGATAATTTTTATCAATTCCAGCAATAATTTTTAATAGTGTAGATTTTCCCGAACCGTTCAATCCAAGAATACCAATCTTTGCACCATAGAAAAAACTTAGATAAATATTTTTTAAAACTGGAGTATTTGCGCTTTTATACGTTTTTGTAACTCCAGACATAGAAAAGATAATTTTTTTATCGTCTGACATAAGCCCTAAATTTTAAGAATACTATTGTTATATATTTTGCGTCGAGAAAAGAATGTTAAACTCTACCTTTTAAAGCATTAAAAACCCAAGCATTAGCAAGAAATCCTACTCCAACTGCAGCAAATCCCCATCCAGAAACATGACGATACCTAAATGCGCCTAATGCGATTAATCCTAATCCTACTATAACCATTATAAAGGTAGCCCAAGCTAATACCGTATTTTTATTCATTCCCATAAATCACAAGTTATTTAGTTAAATAGTTTTGATCTCTAAAATCAAAAACAGCATACAAATATCGTCAATTTATCATCAAAAAATAGCTTTTTTACAACTTCTTGACTTCTGTAATCATCTTATTCTTTGGTAAACAAATACTTATGTATTCTTACTAATTAAAATAGGGGCTTATAAAATCATAAACCCCTACTTTTTATATATAATCAAGAGATTTTCTAGCTTGAAGGTCCGTTATCTACAACTGATTCTATTACGGATTCTATAGAATTAGTAATATTTTCAAATAAATCATACCCTGTTAAACTTTCAATAGCATCGACTGAAGTTCTAAACTGAGTCCAATCACTAGTAATTCCCTGATCATTGGGTACATTTATAGCGATAACTCTGGTTGATGTTGTTACCCGATTGATGTCATTTGTACCATTTGGTAATATCAATGCTACTTTCCAAAAGGAGTCAGGAACGGTTATGTTACCTCCATCTATAGTTGTAGCAAAACCATTTCCACCAATACCACCACTACCAGCAACTCCAGCAATGATATGAACCTCATTACCATCCAATGTTAATGATCTTAAATAGCTTTCAAAATTTGCCCAACTTTTACGATTATTGTCTGGTGCCTGAGGTGCAATATTACTCATGTAATAAGTATTTTCATTAGAATCTTCTGAGCCATTTCTATCAGCAGACGGACATAAATGCCCTCGATCAAAACCTGAATTTGTATAGTCACTAGATGTTGCTCTAAAAAAACTACTTGGTAAATCATTGTCTCTTTTAAAACAATTGCATCTAGGAGTATCACCTGTCCAAGCACTACTTAAATGCCAACTTACCCAATTAGCTGTTCCGGTGTTATTATTATAGGATAACGAAAAGTCTGGTTTAGACAGGTAATAATTTGTTGAACTTGTGCCCGCATCGGAAGGATTTCCAAAAGTTATATTACTATCTATACCTGGACTAGATCCGCTATTGGTATCGGTAATAATTTCAACATTATCAATATTTATTCTATTAGATCCTCCAGAAAGTTTTTGTATCCCATATCGTACACTTGAAGTTTCATTAACATTAAAAGAAACCGTATTTAATGTTGTCGAATTTGTGGTAATTGTACTTCCGACATAATACCAAGAACCACCATTATCATATGAAGCAATTAGTCTCCAAGTAGAATCACCATCATTACCATACTTAGCATGACGAATTCTAATAGTTTCTGCACCATTATCCATATTAAAGGACATTATGGCATAACCCGTATTTCGAATTCTAACAGACTTAGACTGATATTTTCGATCATTAGACAAACCACCTAATAGCGCATCGCTTAAGTACCAATCGCCTGATGAAAGACTAACGCTGGCACCAGCATAACTAGATTTAGAACCAGACTCATAGGTTTCTATAAAACCCTCTTGTGTTTTAAAATGAAAACTATAATCGTGTGGGCCTTCATTATCGTACAAAAAAGTTCCTGCTTTGAATTCTCCAATTATTGTATTGGAGACATTTTGTATTTCCGCATTATAATTATCATCATCTATGTTACAACTTGTAAAAAAAATAGCACATGATAATATCCATAAAGTAGGATTTGCTTTCAATAATTTCATAATTGATTCAGATTAATAGTTAATATATTGTTATACAGTGGATTAAAATATCCATAAAACTACCTGTATACTGTTAAGTATCTGATAATCAAATGTTAGCAAACTGTTATGGAAATGTTATAGACTCTTAATATTGGAGATAATTAATTAACATTTTAGAAACTTTTTTGAAATGATTCTAAGCTGTTTTTGGTTTTGTTATTAATGATTTAAAAACTCATTGATTTTTGTATTTTCGTGCAAACAATACACACAAATGGATTTAAACTTCAATAAAAACGAAGACCACAATAAACTGTTAGTATCTTCCTTGCGCCAAAAGCTTGCAAAGGTTAAATTAGGTGGTGGAGAAAAAAGAATTGAAAAATTACACGCCAAAGGAAAAATGACGGCAAGAGAAAGAATCGAATATCTATTAGATGATGATTCTAAAGCTATAGAAATTGGTGCTTTTGCTGGTGATGAAATGTATCCTGAACATGGAGGTTGTCCAAGCGGAGGTGTGGTTATCAAAATAGGTTATATTAGTGGTAAACAATGTATAGTGGTAGCTAACGATGCTACTGTTAAAGCTGGTGCATGGTTTCCAATAACTGGAAAGAAAAACCTAAGAGCACAAGAAATTGCAATTGAAAACAGATTACCAATTATCTATCTTGTAGATAGTGCTGGTGTTTATCTGCCTATGCAGGATGAAATTTTTCCGGATAAGGAACATTTTGGTAGAATTTTTAGAAACAACGCTGTAATGAGCAGTATGGGAATTACTCAAATATCTGCAGTAATGGGAAGTTGTGTTGCTGGAGGAGCCTATCTACCTATAATGAGTGACGAAGCTCTAATCGTAGATAAAACAGGAAGTATTTTCTTGGCTGGTAGTTATCTAGTAAAAGCAGCAATAGGAGAAAGTATAGACAATGAAACCTTAGGTGGTGCTACTACGCATTGCGAAATTTCTGGTGTAACAGACTATAAATCAAAAGACGATAAGGATGCTTTGGACACCATTAAGAATATAGTTTCTAAAATAGGAGATTTTGAAAAAGCAGGATACAATCGAGTACCATCTGTAAAACCTAAAATGAATCCTGAAGAGATCTACGGAATTCTTCCGAAAGCTAGAAATGAGCAGTATGATATGATGGAAATTATTCATCGTTTGGTTGATGATTCTGATTTTGAAGAATATAAGTCCGGATATGGACAAACTATAATTACGGGGTATGCTCGTATAGATGGATGGGCAGTTGGAATCGTGGCAAATCAGCGTAAAGTTGTAAAAAACAAAAAAGGAGAAATGCAATTCGGAGGTGTTATTTATTCTGATTCTGCAGATAAAGCTACCCGTTTTATTGCCAATTGTAACCAAAAAAAGATTCCGTTAGTTTTTCTACAAGATGTAACTGGTTTTATGGTGGGCAGTAAAAGTGAGCATGGTGGTATTATAAAAGACGGTGCCAAAATGGTAAACGCAGTAAGTAACAGTGTAGTTCCTAAATTTACAGTTGTTGTTGGAAATTCTTATGGTGCAGGAAATTATGCTATGTGTGGAAAAGCTTATGATCCAAGACTTATTTGTGCTTGGCCGAGTGCTGAATTAGCTGTAATGGGAGGTGCGCAAGCAGCCAAAGTTTTATTACAAATAGAGACTGCATCTCTTAAAAAGAAAGGTGAGGAACTTTCTGAAGAGGATGAAAAAGCATTATTTGATAAGATTAAAGCACGCTATGATAAGCAGATTTCGCCATATTATGCAGCAGCTAGAATCTGGACTGATGCTATTATCGATCCTTTAGAAACAAGAAAATGGATTTCTATGGGTATTGAAGCTGCCGATCACGCTCCAATAGAAAAACCTTTTAATCTAGGTGTAATACAGGTGTAATCCTTTAATTTTTATAAAAAAAAGGGATTTCAATTGTATTGAAGTCTCTTTTTTTTATCTAATGGTAATTTATGACCAATTGTAATAAATAAAAAATAGTTTCGTTTTGAACATAATAACTCAAAAAAAATATCAATAATGAACAAAGTATTTTTAAATTTAAAAGTAGTTCTTGTTGCGGTTATGGTCGGACTATTTGTGGTAAGTTGTAGCGACGATGATAGCAATAACACCTCTGCTGTAGACATCACTCAGGAAGATGTAATGAAAAGCTTGGAGGTAGAGAAAATATCTAGCTTCATAGATGAAATGACGTTGGATAATATTTCTATGAATAGATCTAGTAGCGAAATCTCATCAAAAGTTGGGAAACCAGGATGTGCAGATTTTAGTATTACAGATACTGGGTATACACTTACATTTACAGACTGTACAAATGAAGATGGCGAAACGATTAGCGGTGCTATCAATGTTTCTGTGGTAATGGAAAACAATACCGTGACTACAACTATTACATTTGATAACTTAAGTTATGCAGGTAATTCTGTAAATGGAAGTAAAAGCACTACCTATTCTATAGATACGGATGCTGGTAATTTCGTGTATGCGGTTACATCCGACTTATCTATTACTTTAGCCGATGGAACTACTGCTTCTGAACAAGGAACTAAAACATATACTATAAATGGATTCGGATCGGGAGACGCTTCATATACGATTGGAGGAAGCTGGATTGTAACCTTAGGTAGTGATAGTTACTCTTTAGCTACGGACCCTACATTAGCAGGAACTTTTAGTTGTGGATATATTACTAGTGGCACCTTAGTAATGACTAAAAATGCGTTAAGTGCCTCTATTGATTACGGAGATGGTACTTGTGATAATAAAGCAACGGTAACATATCCTGACGGAACAACAGAAGAAATAGAGTTATAAAGATTTTATAACCTTATAAGAAGAAATCCCTAAGAAGTATATATTTCTTAGGGATTTTTTATTCATAGAAGTCTTAAGCTATATGTATCAGTGTTTTATGTTTAACCAAACAAAAGCAAATTTATAAATTTGATGTTGCTTTCCTTTTAACTTATAGTATTTGAAGATAGTTTTATACCCGTATTCAAGCCGGCAGAAACACAAATCGTTTATTAACAATTTATATGAAACTATCATGAAAAATATTTTCAAAAAGCTTCTTTTATTATTATTACTAGTAGGTGCAATTAGTTGTCAACCAGAAGAAGATCAATTATTAGAGGAAAATTTAACTTTAGAAGAACAATTAGAGCTACAATCATCAGAAAAGAATAATGCCGACTTTAGAATTGTATGTTCTATAGAGGGAATTCCTCCAGGCTATGTAGTGGAAGAATATTTAACTTTAGGAAACTGTCCTAATTATAATTTATTTTTAGGTAGATATAATGCTGCTTTTGTATCACGAGATGGAACACCAAAAATTTCTCGAGCGGGAGCTGGATGTGATGACAACTATTGTATTTGGATTGTGGGTAATAATTTCGAAGATAACGCATACGTCGATATTAGAACTACGACAGGTTCAAACATTATCGGAACTTATAGAGGTAGTGATCGCGTACAGTATGTAAATGCACAAGGTCAAGATGTAATCACTTTGCGTCTTCGATCACAATTGGAGCGAAACGAATTTGCAAGTAGAGGATTACGGATCTGGGTTGTAAATCCTGAAGCTGCGAAATGGGCGGATGGAAGAACCGTAAGAAGACCTGGTGGAAACGGAAATGGAGATGATGGTGGTCCTGGAGATGACTGCAACCCTATTTGTCCATAAGTAATAATTATTGTCTGATGAATTATAAGACATTTTAATCACTAAGAATTGTAATTATATCTTATCGTTAATGAAGAGCGAGATGATTTCACTATTATCTCGCTCTTTTGTGATAATTATTGCCTTTTTGGTATAGTGATTAGCTCAGTTTGTCTCTTATTTACATATCTAAAACCTTTGGATCCCCAAAAGCCTGCTTCCTCCAACATAATACGAATATCCTTATTCCATTCTGGAATCGTCACAGTAGTATTTAATTCTATCGCATATACTGTATTCTCGAATAAAGGATAATCACCGTTTACGGGAACTCCTCCTTGTGAATCCCACATTCCTAAAGTAGTACCCGAAGAGTGTCCGTACAATCCTAAAGGGTGTGTATAAATAGCAGGTTTAAGACCTTCTGCTTTACCTTCTGCTAAAGATTCTAATAAAATCTCATTTCCTGTTTTACCTGTTTTAAAATTGCCTGTAAAAATATCTTGAACCCGATTACCATCGGCGAAAGCTTTTTTCAAATATTCTGGTGGCCCCATTTCTCCGTTCTTAAGAATATATGCATGCTGCTGGCAATCAGTATTCAATCTAAGGTAGGTAATCCCAAAATCACAATGAATAAGATCTCCTTGTTTTATGATTTTATCATTTGGTCGATTTGAAAAAGAAACGATATGATTTTCTAACGGCTCATCCATTCGTTGTATATCTACTGTAGGATGAAACCAGGTTTCTAATCCCATATCGGTAACTTTCTGTCTTAACCACCATACTACATCATCTGTTGTAGTAGTACCTGGCTTTACCACATCGGTACTAAAAGCTTCAGCAATAATATCATGTGTGATTTGCACTAATTCTTTATAGATTTCCATTTCCTGTTCGGTTCTGGTTTCTATCCAAGCAATTGCTAATTTTTCTGCTGAAGTAACCTTTGATTTATACGTTTCTGGAAGCACTTCCATAAACTCTTCATAATCAGTCTTTACAATACCATCAACAATACCGAAATGCGTAGAATAATTTACTCCAATATTTTCTGGTTTTCTTTTTTCGATAATATCTACCAATGCCTTCCACTGATCAGGCTGTTTTTCTTTGTCCCATGCTGAATCAATGTATTTTCCAACATTATATCTGGCTACAGCCAATTGTTCTATGGTATTCTTTTGCTTATCTCTGTAAAAAACTAAAATCGTTCTACGTCTGGCATTTAGCCATTTAGCGGGTAACATCGTTTTTAATACTGGATCTTCATTATATTCTCTGGAAATTAAAATCCACATGTCAAAACCAGTTCTATCCATTAATTCGGGCAATAATGTATTAAAGCGATCAGCAAGTACCTGATCTATTACCTCTGCTCTATCTCTTTCGGGAAGAATCTGTGCTTGTATGTCATGTAAAAAAATAAGTAAAAGTAAGATGGGTAGTTTTTTCATTTGTGTGATTTATTAAGCAGGAATAAAAATATTATAAAAAAAAGACACCCACAACGCTTTGCAGATGTCTTTATAATTCTAAATCTTTTTTAAATTTTTATTACAAAGTTTGATGGCTGTTCATCAATCGTACGAATTCTGCACGATATCCTTGCGGATCACTTGATTTATTCTCCTTAGCTAATGTAATAATATCGTTAATATCATCATTTACAAGATATTTAGATTTACGTATTTTCATTCCAAACCATGCAACAGAAGCGGCAAAATTAAAATCTTTTGAAACCTCTTTGTTATTTTTATTTAAGATATGAACCAGTTCTATACTTTTCTTTTCTTGTGGTCTTTTATATCTAAACTTTACAGTTAATAGTTCATCTCCAAAATCTTTGTTTTTCTTGGTATCTGTATACTTTAATTCTGGAATATACTTTAGAAACTTACTTTTTACTCCCACAGGAATCACTTCGTATAATGCTGTTACGGTATGCCCACTACCTAATTCACCAGCATCTTTAGTATCATCAACAAAATCTTCATCTTGTAGCATTCTATTTTCATAGCCAATTAATCGATATGCTTGCACTTTTGATGGATTGAATTCAACTTGAATTTTTACATCTTTAGCTATCGTATATAACGTACCTCCAAACTCTTTTCCTAAGATTCTCTGTGCTTCTTGCATTGTATCTATATAGGCATGATTTCCATTTCCTTTATCAGCTAAAGTCTCTACTTTGCTGTCTTTATAATTCCCCATTCCAAAACCTAGACAAGAAAGAAATACTCCTGATTTTCGCTTTTCTTCAATTAATGTTTTCATATCCTTATCACTACTCATCCCTACATTAAAGTCACCATCTGTTGCCAAAATAACTCTATTATTACCATCCTTTATAAAATTCTCTTGAGCTATTTTATACGCAAGTTCTATACCTGCTCCACCTGCTGTAGAACCTCCTGCTTCTAAATTATTTAATGCTTGGTTAATTTCGCTCTTATTAGCTCCAGATGTTGGTTTTAATACCATTCCGGCAGCACCTGCATAAACCACAATAGAAACTTTGTCTTTTTCTCTTAATTGATTTACCAATAATTTAAAAGCTCTTTTAAGCAATGGTAACTTTTTTGGAGAATCCATAGAACCAGAAACATCTAGCAAAAAAACTAAATTAGAGGCAGGAATCTGATCCTGAGGCACTTCTTTTCCTTTTAAACCAATCTTAACCAGTTTTGTATCAGTATTCCAAGGAGTATTTCCATATTCGGTATGAATAGCAAAAGGATGATCACCTGTGGGTTGTTTATAATCATAATCAAAATAGTTAATCATCTCTTCTATTTTAACAGCATCTGCAGGTATTTGTTGACCGTTATTAATCATTCGTCTTACATTACTATACGAAGCTTTATCTACATCTATAGAAAAGGTAGATAATGGTGACATCGTAACTTTTTCAAAATTATTCTCCACTATCTCTTTATAAGATTCATTATTTTCAATCTTATAGTTTCCTTTATGCGTAGTAATTATAATACAACCATGCTTAGCTTTTGATCCATAAAGTGATTTTGCTTTTTTATCTTTTAAGATGTTTATGCCAGAAATATTATTAGGATTAATATTTTGAATCTTAGCCACATCTTTTTGAGCTACAGGAACACCATCTACTATGTATAATGGTTGCTTTGTCGATAAATTACTACTTGCGCCTCTTATTCTTACAGAATTATTTGCTCCTGAATTACCAGCTAATTGTTTACTAATTTGTTTTCTTCTATTTTTTCGACGGTTTTTTCTTCTTTTAGAGCTACTACGTTTAGAAACAGACTCTGCAGAAATTGTAGAAACAGAATATCCGAGAATATTGCGTTGTCTTTTAACAGCTTGGGCAGTTATAACGACTTCCTCTAATACTGCTTCATCTGCCATCATAACAACATTAATAATAGAAACTCCTTTTTCTACTTTTATCTTTTTAGTAGTATATCCTACGAATGAAAATTCTAATACGTCATTTACCTTTGCTTTTATAGCATAATTTCCATCAAAGTCCGTGTTGGTTCCTGTTGCAGTTCCAAAAATTATAACATTTACACCGGGAAGAGGATCTCCAGTGTTTTGATCAGTTACAGTACCTGTTATCGTTACTTCTTGTGCATATGAAATTCCTATTGTTAGGAAAAACATCATAAAATAGTGTAGTGCTTTCATAATTGATTAATTTCTTGATTATGAAATAAAACTACTTTCTTAGCTTATTTCTAACAAACTATATTGAGGGAAGTGTTCTTTTTGAATAGGGAATAGATATCATCGCTTAGGATAATTTATGGGTAATCAATTCCAGAGTTTTAGAACGTTGGACCTTACCATTATCAGTTTCTATGAACTGCGATAGGAAGAATATTTCTTTAGGAGTTTCATATCTGGTTAAAATTTCTAAATGCTTCATAGCATCTTCTAGAGTTTCCTTAACTCCCTTATCATAATCACGTTCAATAACCAATACGAGTCTTTCCCCTAATTGATCATCTGGGATTCCAGAAATAAAAAATCGATGCCCTATTAATAGTTGAAGTTTAGTTTCTATTTCTTCTGGATATAATTTAATTCCACCACTATTAATTACATTATCAAATCTACCTTTCCAAAGAAATTTTTTATAGGTTTTTAATTCCACAACATCATTTGTAACTATCGTTTCCTCATTAAGCTGTGGTGCTTTAATAACTAAACAGTTACGTTCATCTTTTACTAATGTAATATTGGGCAATGCTTTAAAATACTTAGCATCTTTTTTATCCTTCTTTTTTGGATTTACTCTTCTCGCGGCGATATGCGTAATAGTTTCTGTCATTCCATAGGTTTCAAAAATCTTTGTTTTGATACCTTGAAGTAATTCCTTAAGGTTTTCAGGAACTGTACCTCCTCCAACAATCAATTTTTTAATAAGATGCAAACGATTGATGGAGTTATCTAATTGTAAAGGAACCATTGCACAAAAATCATATTGCTTGTATACAGTATCCAAAGGGTTCGTTTTAGGTGGTACCAAATCAATCTTCCATCCTAACACCATTGCTCTAACCAACATCATTTTTCCTGCTATATAGGTTGCTGGTAAACATAATAAAGCAGTGGTTCCTTCTTTAACTTTAAAAAAAGATCCTGTGGCTAAAGCACTATTAACCATATGCTGTTTAAAAATTTTGATCTTCTTAGGCTTACCAGTAGAACCAGAGGTTTGTACAACAATATGATCTTTTTCATTTAGCCAATCCAAAAGAAAATTACCTACCTCATGCTCGTAAAACTCTCCTTCTTTAATGAAATTATAGGCAATACGTTGCAATCCCGAATTATCGAGATATTGCTTATTAATACTGAAGTTTTCATGTATCTTAGGAATAGAAAAAGGCTCTTCTGTTTGCATACCCAAATTTCAATTTTCTTACATAGCTATGAGTTATCTTTACGTAAATTGTGTATTATCATTTTGTTATTATTGTTCTAATACTATATCAGACTTTATTTTTCCAAACAATTTTTCTTTCCATCCAGACCATTTATATTTTTTAGCCATAATAAAAATAATAAGAGGATATTGAACTAATATTGGTAAAATTATATCTAATCCTGCAGACGGTTCAGAAGTGTCAATAAAAAGTGCATCTGTCTGTAAGGCACTCCAATCTGTAGTTACTAAAATCGCTGCTAGTATATTATTAGCTGCATGAAATCCCAATGCTAATTCCATACCATCATCCATCAATGTCATAACACCCAATAACAAACCTGTACCAATATAAAAAACCATCATTACATTGCCTAATTTGGCAACCTCTGGATTTAAACCATGTAATAAACCAAAAACAACCGAAGTAAATAATAAAGGAAACCATCTATTTTTGGTGATAACTCCAAGTCCTTGCATAAGATACCCTCTAAATAAATACTCTTCGAAACTCGTTTGTAATGGTAACAATAAAACTGAAACTAAAAACAATATCAGAAAAGGAACAGCTTTAAAATTCCAAGTATAAATCTCAGATTCCGTAAAATAACTAATCAAAAACAATATTGAACTCATACCAACAACCAAGAAAAAGGAAAAACGTATTCTACTCCAATCAGTTTTATTTCTTGAAGTTGTTAATTCTCGTATAGTTTGTCTATTCAGAAATTTAGCAGCAAAAAGTAATGCTAATAGTCCCATAGCAAAACTGAATATCATTAATACTAAAAATAGATTTTTATCTATTCCTAATTCCACAAAATTATTTTGCGCCGCTGCTTCGAATTCTTGTAAACTATCCACTTTCATAAAAGCGACTACAATAAGTGGTATAACTCCTATAACTTGCCAACCAATAAAGATTATGAATAAACCAATTAAATAATTCCACCATTCATTTTTTGGTTTTAAAGCTTGTTCTATATACATATAAATTCAATTTTATTATAAATATGGCACTGACCACTGATTATTTATGGAGTACATTAATGTGCCTTTTTCTACTAGCAAAGGCGATGCTATATTGTTGGTATATAAACTACCCGTTCCAAGACCTTGCGGCATACTATTGTTCAAAGTATGGGTAAATTGGGCTATAGCGTTTAACCCAATGTTACTTTCTAATGCACTAGTAATCCACCACCCAATATTTAACTCGTCAGCAATATCAATCCACTCCTGTGTACCTTTAAACCCTCCAATCAAACTCGGTTTTAAGATGATAAACTGTGGTTGTATAGTTAGTAGTAATTTCCTTTTTTCTGTTACATCAAATACTCCAATTAATTCCTCATCTAAGGCTATTGGTAAAGGTGTATCATTACAAAGATCTTTCATCATCTCGTACTGCCCCTGTTTTATGGGTTGTTCTATGCTATGAAGATCATGGACACTAAGTCTTTTTAACTTATCTAACGCTTCATCAGGAGAAAAAGCACCATTTGCATCCACTCTAAGCTCAATTACTTCTTTCGAAAACTGAGATCGTATATAGGCTAATAGATCTAGTTCTGCATCGAAATCAATTGCTCCTATTTTCATTTTAATACAATCAAATCCTTGATCTAATTTTTCTACAATCTGATCTTTCATAAACTTCTTCTCTCCCATCCAAATGAGTCCATTAATCGGAATAGCATCATTCCCATTTACAAATTGAGATGGGAACAAATTGAATCCATCTACACTTTCTAATGATTTAAATGCCATTTCTACACCAAATTGTATGCTTGGAAACTCTTTTAACTCATAATACAAAAAGTTTACTCCTAAATGAATATTATCACATGTCCATTTTAATTTCTCTTCATAATCCGGACGATCATCAATACTAAGAGTTCTTAATATTCCGCATTCTCCTATTCCCTTTTTTCCATCTGCTGAAATGACAATAAACCAGGTTTCTTTTGTTTTTAGGATTCCTCTAGAAGTACCACTAGGTCTTTTAAATTCTAGAATATGTTTATGATAGGTAGCTTTCATTACAACTCTACGCTCTTTCCAATATCCAATAAAACGAGATCTTTATTCTTATCAGTAAACTTTTGTTTTGCTTCGTTATGATCAATTTCTATATATCCAAAAGTATCATAATGCACTCCTAATACCTTATCACACTCCACAAAATCACTCGCTATAATGGCTTCATCAATACCCATAGTAAAATTATCACCTATTGGAAGTATTGCGAGATCTAACTTCGTAAAAAGAGGTATCAACTTCATATCTATGGTTAATGCTGTATCACCAGCTATATAAATACTCTTCCCTTCACCTTCAATTACAAATCCTCCAGGTTGTCCTCCATAGGTTCCATCTGGAAAACTACTGGTATGAATAGCATTTACGTACTTTACTTTTCCAAAATCAAAATTCCAACTACCACCATGGTTCATTGGATGAACTTCAATACCCTTATCCTGATAATACATCGCAATTTCATAATTAGAAACAATTATTGCCGAACTATGTTTTGCTATTGCCTCTGCATCTAATGTATGATCTTGGTGTGCATGCGTTAATAAAATAAAATCAACTTTTATATCTCTAATATCAATTTTATCTTTGGACAAAGGATTTCCAGAAATAAAAGGATCTACTAGTACTTTATTTTTTCCAATTTCTAGTAATAATGTATTCTGCCCATAAAAGGTAATCTTCATTGTGTAAGGTTTTAAATTAAAAATGGAAAGTTAAAAAATCTGACCAATACTAAATAATATCGATAATAAAAATGTAGATAAAGCTACTTTCTTTAATTCTGGATCCAGTTCTTTAGTATCTTCAGTTTTTATAACTTTAAAAAAATGAATTATCAAAGGAATAAAAGCAATAAGAAAAAGTAAATCAAAGTAGCTATCATAAGTGTTGACAATAAAAACTATCATAGAACACAAAGCAATAAAAAGCAATAAGTAATGATACTTTTTAGCAGCAGAAACACCTAGTTTAACTACTAAGGTATTTTTACCAGCTTTTTTATCGCTGTCATGATCTCTTAAATTATTTAGATTTAATACTGCTGAACTTAACATTCCAATAGTAATCGCCGGAAAGATAATTAGCCAATTTAATTGTTTTGTAAACAAAAAGTAACATCCTATAACACTCACCAAACCAAAAAATACAAACACAAACACATCTCCTAACCCGCGGTAGCCATAAGCAGTTTTACCCATTGTGTATTTAATTGCTGCAATGATCGCTGCTACTCCCAATAAGAAAAAGAAAACTGAATATAGGAAATATGCTTGTCCAAAAGATTGATAAATAAGACAAATGGCCAAACACAAAGTTACAATAGCTGTAATCACAATTCCTCTAAACATTTCTTTTTTGGTAATTGCACCACTTTGCAAAGCTCGTTGCGGACCAACTCTATCTTCATTATCAGTTCCTTTTACACCATCTCCGTAATCATTGGCAAAATTGGATAGAATTTGTAATCCCAAAGTAGTAGCTATCGCTAGCCAAAAAATAGATGTCTCTGAGAAATACAAAAGCTTTCCACCGAAACCTTCAGAATATTCTAAAGAAGGATTCGTGTTAACTTTTAGATTATTGAACATAGAAGAACCTACTATTATACCTGATATAGATAAAGGTAAGGTTCTAAGTCTAGCTGCAGAGATCCACGCTTTTAAATTAGCCATTACAATAAAATTATGGTCAAAGGAACAGTATTTTAATTTCAAAAAAAAATAAAAAATTATTCTATGAATTATTTAAATTAGCCATATGCCGATTTCGATACCTTTAGAGTTTCCTGCGTTTAACATTTATAGTACTCCTTTATTGGTGCTAGTATTACAGGCTTTTCTTTTTGCTTCCCTTTTATTGCAAAGATACTTTAAGCATAAGTACATATCTGCACTATTTTTAGCGTTGCTGATTTTTATTACCGGCTATCATAGAACTACTTATACTATTGGTTTTATGGATTGGTATGATACCTATCGAAATACAAAAATCAACTATTGGTTAATCGCTTTATCTCTGGCTATAGGTCCTTTACTTTATTTTTATGTAAAATCAATTACCACATCTGGTTTTAGATTTGTTAAAAAAGACCTAATTCATTTTATTCCGGTTTCTATTTACGTTTTATATAAAATAGTCATATTTATTTATGACGCTTCTCAACCAGGATTCTCGGAAACTCAAAACGGATATTTGAAAATAGCCTTAGATGAAAAATACGTAAGTCCATTAATTGGAATTGTAGAAAATCTTCAAATGTTATTATACTTGGCTTTTACTATTCAATTATACTATCTGTATCGAAAGAAAATACAACACTTTTTTTCTAATACCTATGCGCTGGAGCTTAACTGGATTCGAAACTTTCTTTTCATCTATTCTTTCTTGTTTTTATATAGTGTTTTTCAAGGAGTAATCGACTCCGTTATAACAGATCTTCATTGGACCCAAAGATGGTGGTATCATTTTTTTACAGCGGTAGCAATCATATATATAGGTATAAAAGGATACTTTACGGATACCAATAAATTAAATAATCTTAATTTTTCTGTATCGGTAAAACAAACTTCTCCTGAAGAAAGTAAGACAGAGTTAAGCAACGAAATTATTTATCATAAGAAAAGAATCGAAGAGTTTATGAATGATCAACAGCCTTTTCTTAATCCAGATCTCAATTTAACAGAACTATCCAAAATGTTACGTATTCCTTCAGCAATGGTATCCGAAACCATTAACGCGGGTTTTGAAAAGAACTTCAATGATTTTATAAATTCTTATAGAGTTAAAGCTGTGCAGGACATGATTCACCAAGGAAGACAAGAACAACTGTCGCTACTTGGAATCGCTTATGAGTGTGGGTTTAATAGCAAAGCTACATTCAATCGAGTATTTAAAAAACTTACGAACGTTTCCCCTTCTCAATACGTAGCATTGCAAAACAAATCCTAGAAGTCTATCATTTTTATGGAATTCGCAATTCTTTGTACTCGTTTTTTTTAAGGCATTTTTATAGATTAGCATCTTAAACTCTTATTTATTACGATAGTTCCATCATTTAAATTATGGAATACAAAAACAAACACATGAAACATTTATCAACTGCTATTCTTCTAATTTGCCTGAGCATATTTGTCTCGTGCAAAGAGGAAACTAAAACACCAAAAGAGATAATCGAAACGAAAGAAACAAAAGAAGTTACACCTGTAACTACTGACAAAATTCCTTTTATATGGGAAGGAGCAAATGTATATTTCTTACTTGCTGATAGATTTAATAATGGAGATACTAGTAACGATGAGGTTCTTGATAGAACAAAAGAAACCGCGGTATTACGAGGTTTTGAAGGAGGTGATATTAAAGGAATCATCCAAAAAATTGAAGAAGGGTATTTTGCTAATCTCGGTATTAATGCACTTTGGGTAAATCCGTTAGTGGAACAAATACACGACAGTGTTGATGAAGGTACTGGAAACACCTATCCTTTTCATGGATATTGGGCTAAGGATTGGACAAGAATAGATCCTAACTTTGGAACTTATGATGACTTAAAAAAACTTGTAGAAGTTGCGCATAAAAATGGAATTAGAATTCTAATGGATGTTGTAATTAACCATACAGGTCCTGTTACAGAAAAAGATCCCGTTTGGTCCGATGATTGGGTAAGAACTGGACCTCAATGTTCTTACAAAGATTATGAAACAGCTGTAAAATGTACTTTAGTAGCTAATCTACCAGATGTAAAAACTGAAAGTGATGAAGAAGTAAAGTTACCAGAACCTTTACTAAAAAAATGGAAAGAAGAAGGACGTTTGGAAAGTGAAATGGATGAACTTGAAATCTTTTTTGCTAAAACTGGGCTTAAAAAAACACCTAAAAATTATATTATCAAGTGGTTAACAGATTACGTTAGAGAATTAGGTATTGATGGCTATCGTGTAGATACAGTAAAACATGTGGAAGAAGGTGTCTGGACTGTACTGGCGGAACAAGCTAAACTTGCATTTGCCGAATGGAAAAAGAATAATCCCGAAAAAGTATTGGATAATAACGAATTTTATGTTCTAGGAGAATTATATGGATATGGAATTGACGGTAAACGTTTTTATGATTTTGGTGACCGCAAAGTTGATTATTATGCCAATGGATTTGACAACCTTATTAATTTTCAATTTAAATATGACGCGAAAAAATTAGACTACGAGAAATTGTATAGTAAATATAGTGCAGCGCTTCATACTGGATTAATTGGAAAAAGTGTGATGAATTATATCAGTTCTCATGATGATGGTGATCCATTTGATAAAGAAAGAAAAAAGACTTTTGAATCAGCTACTAAGCTTTTATTAACTCCTGGAATTTCGCAAGTTTACTACGGTGACGAAACGGCGAGATCATTAATCATAGAAGGAACTGAAGGTGATGCTACTTTAAGATCAAAGATGAATTGGGAAGATTTGGAAAATGAAGACACTAAATTACTCCTTAAACATTGGCAAAAACTTGGTAATTTTAGAAAGAATCATCCATCTATTGGTGCGGGGAAACATAAAATGATCAACGAATCACCATATGTTTTTTCCAGAACTTATAACAAAGATAATATTGTTGACAAAGTAGTAGTTGGATTAAATCAGAGAAAAGGAACTAAAACCCTTAAAGTAAATACTATTTTTAAGGATGGAACAACCGTTATTGACACCTATTCCGGTACAGAAACTACTGTAAAAGATGGAAATGCAACCATAAACTCTGATTATGAAATTGTATTATTAGAAGCCATGAAATAGGCAGTAATAGTAAAGACTCACTTAAATAGGACGGCTCAAATCATGATTTGAGCCGTCCTATTTTGTTTTGGGGCGCAGTACTAAGAAACGATTCAGACATTTGAACCATCAAACAATCTAAAAATCGTTTCAGTTATGAAAACAGTGATCAAAAGAATTATCCAACCTATTACAATGAAGCATTGGTCAGCAGATTTATTATTTGCCTTTCCAAGAATTGTATGTGGTTATTTTTTAGCAGTAAATTTTGGGGGAAGTAAATTTGGAGTTCCTTGGAGTCCTGAAGGTTCTCCTGATCTAAGATTCCTAGAAGTTGTAGAGTGGTTTCCAAAAGACATAGCAGAATACGGAGGCGTATTTGCCATGTTTCCAGTATTCTTCGCATGGATGGGTGCAGCAAGTGAAGCCATTGGAGGCGTTTTTTTATCTCTTGGTTTTAAGACTAGAGTCGCATCATTTTTTATCATTTGTACAATGCTAGTAGCCATTATCTTCCAAAAATGGGATCAAGGACTATGGGGTATGTTGCCTGCCATGGGATTCCTATGGATTGGGATTTATAATCTCATTTTAGGATCAGGGAGATTTGGAATTGACTATGTATTAACTAAGAAGTGGTCATTTAAAACTAATAATAAATTAACACAAAATTTCATTTAAAAAAATAATGTCATGAGAAATATCACACATTTAATTGTTCTATTCATAAGTATTACAGCAGTGGCACAAATAAGAGGTAACAAAGAAATTGTTACTAAAACTTATAACGCTAATAACATTACGAAGGTAAAAATTAACTTTTACGCACAAGTAATTATAGACCAATCGAAAGAAGAAAGCATTACAATAACTACTGATTCTAATTTATTAGAATACATTGATAAAGAAATAATAAACGGTACTTTATATTTGGATCAAAAAGAATGGATATCTCCATCAGAAAATGTAAAAATAGTAATTGGCGCTCCTAATCTAAGAGTTGTAGAAAGTGGAACTCATGATATAACCAGAATCATAAATCTAAATAATGATTACATACAGATTTTGGCACCTATTGGTAAAATATTTCTAGAAGGAAAAACAAAAGAATTACGAATTGGTGCAGAAATGGCTTCAGTTAATGCATCTAATTTAATAGCAGAAAATGCACGTATTGATATTTGGAGCCGTGGCAGTGCCAAAGTACGAGTAATAGAAGAATTAACAACAAATTTGAATAAAAATGCAAAATTGGAGGTTTTGAATACTCCTAAAAAAATAAAAGGAGATATAAAAAGAATAGCTTCAAAAACTAAAAAAATCAAAAATCCTAATGCTAAGTTTATCAAATTTAAAATAAAAAATAACTCAATTACCAGAAATCAATTCTATGTTGTTGGGCCAAAACCTGATGGATCAAGATTTAGTTATGGTTTTCCTATGATGCCACAAGCAACTAGAAAGGAAAACTGGACTGTCGGAACTAAAGTATATAAAGTGAGTACTTTAGGAAAACGTAGGCTATTAATTACTATAAAACCTGAAAATGAAAATACTACAGTAGCATTATTTTAATAGATATGTCCTAAAAAGAACTTACCTCCTGTATTCAAGGAGGTAAGTGTTGGGGAAAACAAAAAAAGTAAGGGAAAAATTGTAATTGGAATACTTTTCAAAGATAAAGAGGATTAAGGAATTATGGTTACGGTTTAACCTCAAACTTTAGCTGGAATACAAGCATTACGTAAAATTATTCCAAATAAACGATTATTTATCAGCATATTAAGGGGAAAATTCCTCTAATTATTAATTTTACTTTTTTTTAATTTATTTTTTTTGGCCTAAAAAATAAATTTATTGTTTTAAAAGATTTTAAAGAAGTATATAAAGAGTTAAATTTGCCGAAATCATTTTTTTAAAACCCTACTAATTATATAATCCTTGGAAAATAAAAAGGCACTCAAATTAATTGACAAGATTCTGGCCGATATTGAAACATCTGGAATAAATACGGACACATTAATAGAAGATCTTAAGGATTTAAGGTCTTATGCACTAGAACAGCAAGTACCTTTAGTGGTTAAAGTATTAAGACTTACTTACGAACATATAGAAGAAAATGATAGTTTCTTAATACCAATCCCAGATGATGATCCAATAGAAGATACTGAGGTTGCACCAGAAAACAATAGTGAAGTAGATCCTGTAGAGAGTTTAATGTATTTAATTTCTTTATTAAAAGATATTAAGAACAAAATGAATATCATGGATTTATCTGATTATAGAGATGCCCTGAACGCATTCTAACGATCACTCTATTTAATAATATTATAAAAAAGACTTTGATTATCAAGGTCTTTTTTCATTGATACAAAACAATAAATCTTTCAAAAAAAAGTTTAGTTAATTCTTGTAATAATAATAACAAGTTGACGACAAAATTTATGATTTTATAAACGTCTAAGAATCATTAAAATATTATTTTTGTTGCCTTGTGGAAAAATTGTTATGAAAATGAATCCCCGATCTGTTAAAAAAACACGATTACAATTATTACATCAGTATTATAGCTATACTGGTTTTTATAAGTTTTTAGGAACTAGCCTTAAAAAAGCCTTACCTCCTATTCTATTGTTCATTGCTGGACTATTAATTATTAATTATTTCGTAATTAATATTAATGACTTATTGATCTATGTAACAGAAAACTACGCGGATTATATTGTTTTTAGTGTATTTTTCGCTTCAGAATCCCTTTTAGGACTTATTCCACCAGAAATTTTTATTGCTTGGAGTGATAAAGCTGCAAGTCCTATTTTATATCTATCTATATTGGCTTTACTATCCTATCTTGGAGGTGTTATATCTTATTTTATAGGAAAGGCAATCACCAAAATACCATCAGTACACGAATACTTAGAAGTAAAAATGGCAAAACACATAAAAAATACTCGAAAATGGGGAGGTTTTTTAATTGTAGTGGGTGCATTGTTACCAATTCCATTTTCCATTACTAGTATAGCCGCTGGTATGATTAGATATTCTTTCGTAAGTTATCTTTTATTTGGATTACTTCGATTTGTACGATTTTATTTGTACGCGCTAGCTATTTTTAATTTAGTGTAGATATATAGCTCTCGTTTTTATTTCTAAAAATGCAAGATCTAACAAGATTCTTTTACAAGCTCCTCGTAGAAAATAATGTTTCTACACAACTAGCCGAATATCTTAATGTAATTATAGGAATCTTAGTTTTACTACTAGTTGTTTTTATACTTGATCGAATTATTCATAAAGTAGTATTAAGTTTATTTAGAAAGTATGCTTCTAAATCAAAAAATACCTTTGATGATTATTTGGTAAAAAACAAAACCTTTGATTACCTATCTCATATCATACCGCTATCGATATGTGTTTGGGTAATACCAAAGTTATTTATAGCATTTCCAGTTGCCGAATATTATTTAGAAGTAATATTTGATATTTTGGTAATCGGATTAACCATCTGGATTGTAAGAAGTATCTTAAGAACATTCCGTGATTTTTTAAAGTCTTTAAACTCCTTTAAAGATAAGCCGATAGATAGTTATGTACAAATTTTTATGATCATCGTCTGGGCTATTGGCAGTATCTTTATATTTTCTTCTCTTACTGGAAAATCTATTTGGACTTTTCTCACTGCTCTAGGAGCAATGTCTGCGGTAATTCTTTTAATTTTTAAAGATAGTATTCTTGGTTTTGTAGCCAGCATACAGGTTGCAGTAAATGATACAGTGAGAATTGGAGATTGGATTACTATGGATAAATACGGCGCCGATGGTGATGTAATCGAAATTAATTTATCTTCTGTGAAAGTACAGAACTTTGACAAAACTATTACCACTATACCCACCTATCATCTTACTTCGGAATCGTTTAGAAATTGGCGAGGAATGATGGATTCTGGAGGAAGAAGAATAAAAAGAGCCATTTTAATCAAAGCTTCTAGTATTCGATTCTTATCCGAATCTGATATTATCGAACTTCAAAAAATCTCTTTAATCGAAGAGTATATAAAAGCTTCACAAGAAAGTATAACTAATTACAATACAGAAAAACAGATCAACAAAGATATTTTAATCAATGGCCGTAATTTATCCAATATGGGATTATTTAGAAAATATGTAGAGTTATATCTACAAAATCATCCTTATGTAAATAATGAAATGACCATAATGAGTCGTCAACTAGCACCTACACCTTATGGAACTCCATTAGAGATTTATGCGTTTAGTAATGATAAAGAATGGAAAAACTATGAAAAAATAGTTGCCGACATCTTTGATCATTTACTTTCTGCGATTACTTATTTCCATTTAGAGGTTTTTGAGCTGGATTTCCCAAATAAAAATTGACTTTTTCTCTGAGCAATCTGTTACGAACCTTACCTTTGCGGATATTATAAATTAAGTATTTGCATATGACTACTATTTTCAGACTTATAAGTTATTTAGAAGGAATTTCTTATCTACTTATTTTGTTTGTTACCATGCCGTTAAAATATTTATTTGCTTCTCCTGAGCCCAATAAAGTGATTGGTATGGCACACGGATTTTTATTTTTATTATATATCGTTTTTGCTTTCCTGATTAAACCGGAAAAAAAATGGAATAATAAAACACTAATTATTGTTCTTTTATGTTCCATTATACCATTTGGAACCTTTTGGATGGATAAAAAATATCTTTCTAAAAGTTAATTGTTCCATTAAAATCTCCTTCAAATCTACTGTGTAGATTGATAACCGAATGAAATCCGTTCTGTCTTGGTTGTAGTGAAACACTACCATCTCTTAGTTCGATTGGCTGATTATTCAGGATAACTTCTGCAATTCGGTTGTTCTCTGAACATTCGCAAGAATTATAACTATGGTAATTATAGTCCTGTGGATTTGCAGTAATTAATAATATCTCTAGTATATCACCAGAATCCAAAGCGTAAATAAGGCGCTCTTCTCCCCCATTATATGATTCTAACTGTGCATCGGTTACTTGATATATTTGTCTGCCGTATGGCCCGTTTTGATTTTGGATTTCACCGAAAGAAATATTTTCATAAACAGGTTTCGGTGGTCTAGAAATAACTTCTGGATTTGGTTTTCTCCCAACAACAATTACTTCTGGAATAGGAAGATCTATATTGATATCTACCGAAACTCCTCCTCCAATCCTAATTTGACTAAAAGATTGATTAGCTATGATTAAAGAAAAGATAATTACTAAACAATGATTGGTTTTCATAGTACTTCAATTTGATGATTTTGTGAAGTACTATCCTAATCAAATAGCATACCAGAATCTATTTATTCTGGATATTCTATTCTTAAATGATAAATATTTGTAAGCTTTCTTTTAAACACTTTTTTTACCTGCTGAATTTCTTTAAATGTAATATTTGCATTTAAAAACTGTCCATCATCCATTTGCTTATTCACAATTTTTTCTACAAATGAATCAATAAGGCTACTAGTAGGGTTTTTTAAGCTTTTAGATGCCGCTTCCACACTATCACTCATCATAAGAATAGCTGTTTCCTTGGAAAAAGGCTTAGGACCAGGATATTGAAAATCTTCAATATTTACATTTTCATTTATTTCTTTCGCTTTCATATAGAAATAATAAACCGTACTGGTACCATGATGTGTTCTTATAAAATCAATTACCCGATCTGGCAAATTATACTTTTTAGCAATTTCGATTCCTCTAATTACATGATTAATGATAATCTTTGCGCTCTCTTTTGGAGATAATATATCATGAGCATTTCCAGAAGCGGTTTGATTCTCCGTAAAATATGTAGGATTTGCCATTTTACCAATATCATGATATAAGGCTCCTACCCTTACCAACATGGCATTAGCACCAATTTCATTTGCAGCAGCTTCAGCTATATTTGCAACATTAAGAGAATGGTGAAATGTTCCTGGAGCTTTGTCTGATAACTCCTTTAATAAGGAAGAGTTCGTATCACTTAATTCTAATAAAGAAACATCGGAAATAAGCCCAAACATCTTTTCATAAGCGTAGATCAACGGATGTACAATCAGAGTAGCAAAACCACTGATAATAAATAATCCTATCGTGGTCCAATCAATATCAGTAATATTACCTTCCTGAATGATATGAAATGCAATATATGCAAGAATATAGATCATTGTAATCTGACCTACGGTTATAAATAGATTTGCTCTCTTATAAGATTCTGAAATCGTTAATATCGTAACAATACCAGCGATAATTTGTAAAAACGTATACTCATAGCTATTCGGTACTACAAACCCTAAAATAAGTACAGTAACTACGTGTGTAAACAATCCTAATCTAGAATCAAAAAAGGCCTTTAGAATCAAAGGTAAAATACACAAAGGAACAATATATATGTAATCGGATTTATATTTTACAACCAATGTGGTGATCAATACCATTAATAAGATATTAAAAGCGATAAAGGTTACCTGTGTATTATTATCAAAAATATCTCTTCGATACTTTCTAATAAATAATAATAGCATTAATAACGCTAAAGATACTAGTATACCGTATCCAAATACTATCCAATAAAAATTCTTATCACTCCAAACTTGGGATTCATATTCTGCTTTTAACGACGTTAATATCTGTAGTCGATTACCTTCTACAACTTCCCCTTTGGCAATAATCCTACTACCTTTTGATACACTTCCTCTAGTACTTAATACCTGAGCAAGTTCATTTTCCAAAGTACTTTCAGTTAATTTTTGATTGAGCGAAACATTAGGTTTTACCAAGTCATAAAAAAGCGCAACAAAACCGCTCTTAAATTTTACATATTCGCTTTTTTCAATTCTAGAATTGATAAGCGCAGTAACAGAACTAGGTGTTAGAATCTGTCCAAAAGTAATTGCATCTGCTTTATTCCCTTTGCTAAGAAATATTTGCCGCTTATTTTCATAACTATAGGACTCTTGCAACACACCATATCGATAAATGTCATTAAGTAATATTCTACCGAAGAGTTTTGCTTGTTTTCCAGAACTACTTTGGTCTAGTGTTTCCAAATTACTTTTGAAAGCAGCGTCATACGTGTCTTTAGCTGCATTTGAAATGATTGTATCATATTCAAAATAAGGGATGTTGTTATCTTTAATTCTCTTTTTCTCAGCAGCTATTTCTTCTTCAGTTTTAGCTATAGCAAAATCAAAAGGAGCATATAAATTTTCGTATTGCCATGGTTTCCCCTTTGTGAACTCATATTTAAAAACACCTCCTTTTGGAAATAAATAAACAATGAGTACCAGCGTACTTGTGAACAAAAACCCTTTGTATAAAAGGGACTGATTTTTATAAAAATTGTTAAAAAAATTCTTCACTTCGATATTCGTATGGGTATCCAAAAGTACTAAAAAATAAGTCAGTACAAATTGGAATAGAAAATAGAAGGATAATGGGATAGAGAACTTACGAAATCAGTAAAAAACTAAGCTATGTTTATCCTTCAAAAATCCTTAAATTCGCAAAATAACAAACATACATATATTAAACACAATATAATGAGTAAAGACGTTGTAATAGTATCCGCAGCACGTACACCAATCGGTAGTTTTTTAGGAAGTTTATCAACCGTTCCTGCAACACAATTAGGATCTGTAGCCATCAAAGGAGCTATGGAAAAAATAAATCTAGATCCTTCTTTAGTTCAAGAAGTATTTATGGGTAATGTGGTACAAGCGGGAAATGGACAAGCACCAGCTAGACAAGCTGCATTGGGAGCTGGAATCGGTAATCATGTTCCTTGTACTACAGTTAATAAAGTATGTGCAAGTGGAATGAAAGCAGTAATGCACGCTGCACAAGCTATAGCGTTAGGTGATGCTGATATTGTGATCGCAGGAGGAATGGAAAATATGAGCTTAATTCCACACTATGTAAGATTACGTGCAGGTCACAAATTTGGTCCGCAAACATTTGAAGATGGAATGCAGAGAGATGGTTTGGTAGATGTATACGATCAAAATGCAATGGGAGTTTGTGCTGACTTATGCGCAACAGAACATAATTTTAGCAGAGAAGATCAAGATGCTTTTGCAATACAGTCGTACGAAAGATCAGCGAAAGCTTGGTCAGAAGGTAAATTTGCAAACGAGGTAGTTCCTGTGCCAGTACCACAACGTCGTGGAGAACCTGTAATGGTTACGGAAGATGAAGAGTATAAAAACGTAAAAATGGAAAAAATTCCTGCATTACGACCAGCATTTACAAAAGACGGAACAGTAACTGCTGCAAATGCTTCTACTATCAACGATGGTGCTGGAGCTGTAGTTGTGATGAGCGCAGAAAAAGCTGAAGAACTGAATCTAAAACCATTAGTAAAGATTAAAAGCTATGCTGACGCTGCACATGAACCAAAATGGTTTACTACTGCACCTGCTAAAGCGTTACCAAAAGCAATTGATAAAGCTGGTATTAGCTTAGACGATGTAGATTTCTTTGAATTCAACGAAGCATTTTCTGTTGTTGGTCTTGCCAATATGAAGATACTAGGATTAAACGATACAAACACAAATGTAAATGGAGGAGCTGTATCTCTGGGTCATCCCTTAGGATGCTCAGGTGTTCGTATTTTGATTACATTAATGAGTGTACTAGAACAAAATAATGCAAAAATAGGAGCTGCTGCTATATGTAACGGTGGTGGTGGTGCTTCTGCAATGGTAATTGAGCGTCTATAATAGTGTTTTTGATCCTATCATATCTAATAAAATAATTAGCTTTTAAGAATACATATGTTATACGGTATTTGCAATCTTAGTATTGTGCCTCTTCGTTCTGAACCTAATGATCCTAGTGAAATGGTTTCACAGGTACTATACGGAGAACATTTTAAAGTCTTAGAAAAACGTAAAAAATGGAGTCGAATACGATTGGCCTTTGATACTTATGAAGGATGGATTGACAATAAACAATATCTAGAAATTACCGAAGAAACATATAAGGACTTTGATAATAAACCAATTGATATAGCATCTGACTTAATTGACTTCGTAAATTGCGAGAATGATCAATTAATGCCGATTTCATTAGGTTCTTCTCTAAGTGCATTAAACTATTTTCAACATAGTTATGAAGGCAACCGAATACAAGAACAGCAACCTAAAGAAAAACTAATAGAGACTGCTTATCTTTTCTTAAATGCTCCATATTTATGGGGAGGAAGAACCAATTTTGGAATCGATTGTAGCGGTTTTACGCAAATGGTTTACAAGCTTAATGGATATAAATTATTAAGAGATGCATCTTTGCAGGCTACGCAAGGTGATCCTCTTAGTTTTATTGAAGAAAGTGAACCTGGTGATTTAGCATTTTTTGACAACGATGAAGGTGCAATTACCCATGTAGGTATTATAATGAAAGATAACTATATTATCCATGCGCACGGGAAGGTGCGCGTGGATCGTATAGATCATACTGGTATCTTTAATGGAGAACGCCGTTTATACACACATAAACTAAGAGTGATAAAACGAATAATATAGTCTACTAAAAGATGATGGAATCTAAGGAATTAAATTTTGTAAGAGTACTTCCCGAAGATAACCATACGATGCTAAATATTGGAAAAACTACCTTCTATCAATCATTTGGACCACCTTTAAATACAGAAGAAAATATTCAGAAATATCTGAATCAACATTTCACTCTTCCAAAAATTACTCAGGAAATCTTACGTCCAGAGTCTTACTTCTATTTTATAAAACATCAAAAAGATATCGTTGGATATATAAAACTCAATTTCGGAACTGCTCAAACGGAGACTATTACCGGCAACTCATTAGAAATTGAGAGGATTTACTTGGTACAAGCCCATCAGGGAAAAGGAATAGGCCTTAACATACTAAATTGGATTATAACGTTTGCTGAGAAATATACAGTGGATTTTGTATGGTTAGGAGTTTGGGATAGAAATATAAGAGCCATAAAATTTTATAAAAGAAATGGTTTTATAAAGTTTGGTGAACATCCATTTTTATTAGGAAACGACCTGCAAACTGACCATCTCATGAAACGACTACTATAATTATTTAAAAACTTTAATATTTTTATAACAATTCCATATCAAGATATTATTTAATTTTGAAACGTTCATTTCAATAAAATGCCAAAAGTAGAAACTTTCGATAGAACCAATGTATTGCATAACGCAACCGAAGTATTCCATAAAAAGGGATACAATGGTACTTCTATGCAAGATTTAGTAGATGCTACAGGTCTAAACAGGTCTAGTATTTATAATTCTTTTGGAAGTAAGCTTGGTATGTTTATGGAAGTATTGTCTTTTTATCGTAATAATGGTAATAAGCAAATGGGCAAAGAAATTGTTCAAAATCAAAATGCTTTAGACACTTTACAATCCATTTTTTGTTGGTATGTAACAGATATTATTGAAGATAAAGATCACAAGGGATGTTTAATTGTAAACTGCAAGTCTGAAATGGTCAACCAAGAGCCATTGATTCGTTCCTTTATGGAACAAAATCAAGAGCAAATGATGGCATTTCTTGAAGATGTAGTACATAATGGTCAAATGGAAAAGATCATTAATGAAGATCAAACAGCCACACAATACGCATTGTATTTGTACTCTTCGATCCAGGGATTAAGAATGACAGGGATTTTAAACACCAACAAAGAAGAACTTGAAAACCTGATACACACAATATTATCAGTACTTAAATAATTTTTTTTAACCTAATATGAAACGATCGTTTCAAATAAAAACAATAAAATGAAAGCACTATTAAGAATCGACAGTAGTCCAAGGAAACAAACGTCCATTAGCAGACAACTAGCAGATGTTTTACAAGAGAAACTTGAAAAATCCGAACAATTCAATACCCTAAAAAGGGATGTATACTATGATAACCTTGTAACACTGGGTAATGAAGATAGCGTTACAGCATACTTTACACCAGAAGATCAGCAAACATCTACTCAAAGAGAAGCCGTAGCTTCCTCGAATATTTTAGCTTCAGAATTCTCAAAAGCGGATACTTATATATTTTCTGTTCCCATGTACAACTTTGGGGTCACAGCGGGATTAAAAGCTTACATAGACCTTATTTCACGTGCCGGTATAAGCTTTAAGTATACCGAAAATGGTCCTGTAGGACTTTTGGAAAACAAAAAAGCATATGTAATCATTACAACTGGCGGAACAAAACTTGGAACTGGTGTGGATCATGTAACAGGATACATGAAGACCTTCTTGAATTTTCTTGGAATTACTGATATAGAGTTTATTAATTCTGATCAGATTATGGCTGATGCAGAACAGGTAATCGCAAAAGCAACAGAAATTATAAATAACATTTAATCATTAATAAAATAGAACTAAAAAAATGAAAAAATTAGAAAACAAAGTAGCCGTAATTACAGGAGCAAACAGTGGTATTGGATTAGCAACCGCAAAATTATACTTACAAGAAGGAGCTAAAGTAGTTGTATCTGGAAGACGACAAGAGGCTTTAGACGAAGTTGCTAAAGAATTAGAAGGAGATTTCATCACTGTGAAAGCTGATGTTTCTAAACCAGAAGATAATAAACATCTTATTCAGGAAGCGACAAACAAATATGGTAAAATAGATGTTTTATTTCTAAATGCTGGAATCGCACCTCCTACTCCAACAACCGATATTACAGTGGATCATTATACCGAAATATTTGATATTAATGTAAAAGGACCTATTATCGCCGCTAAAGAAGCACTACCACATATTAATGATGGAGGTACGATTTTATTTACCAATTCCATTGTACATCAAAAAGGTTTTGAGGGATATGGAATATACTCAGCTTCTAAAGGAGCCTTGCGTGCATATCAAAGAGTACTTACATCTGAGGTGAAATCCAGAGGAATTAGAGTAAACGCGATTGCTCCTGGACCTATTGAAACTCCGATTTATGGAAAAATGGGACTATCAGAAGATGTAATTGAAGAAATGGGAAAAAGTTTTGCAGAACAAGTACCACTAGGAAGATTCGGAACTTCTGAAGAAATTGCTAAATCAGCATTATTCCTAGCTTCAGAAGATGCTTCTTATATTAATGGTGTAGAATTAGAAGTAGATGGTGGACTAAGCCAGATTTAATATAAACAATGTTTTAGTGTATGGAAAAGGTTGGTTTTAATAATCGACCTTTTTCTTATAAATTAAGCCAGTAAGTAACTTTAAGCACAATAGATCTTGTTCGTATATCAAAGGCAAAACGGTCTGCAGGACTAGCGTCATTTCCTGTAAAATAATTATCAGTATATACAAGAATTAGATCCGAAACTGGAGCAAATCTCCATTGAATTCGGGCATTGATATTGGTATTATCACTTTGCGAGTTGTACTGCACAAAAACTGAAGTGAATAAACTTTTAGACAGTGTATAATCTATTCTTGGACTAATAAGGTAGGTCTCACGAGTACCTTCCAAATGTGGTAAATCAAATACATTCACAGCATAATTTAAAGAGAAAAAGCCTTTGGGCTGAAAACGAACATTAAAACCACCACGAGTACCATAACGCCACCCGTTAAAATATTCACCAATGTAAGGACTAAGATTCCAACTAAATACCTTTCTCCTATCACTCCTATAATTTCCAGTAAAACTAACCCAAGAAAAATCTTGATCGGCTGCTAATTCAGTAGAATCTGTACCCGTAGGATCAAATGGATCGAATAAATAAACATAACTATGATTTAGATTAAATCCAAAGTTAGAACGTTGGGATAATTCTCCTCCCCAACCCACTGAAAAGAAATGATCTGTTTTTCCAAATTCAGGTCTCCAAAAAACATCTCCAGACACACTATAATTATGATTATTCAAAAAATCGTTTTGCGGATAATATCGTAACTCTGCGCTAGGATTGATCCGGAAATAATTCGTTCTAGGTACGAATCCAACTTCTGCATTATAATCTTCATGCACATACTCATGTCTCCACAAGGCTCCAAACTTTCTTGTATTATAATTTAGAGTAGATCCTTGGGCGATTGCGAGATCTGTATCTGGTGAAAAAGTGCCGTGAACAAAACTCTTCCCAAACCAAGTATTACTTCTAGTAGAATAATTGTAGTCCAATCCTATCATTCGATTATATCTATTGATATCCAAAGTATCAAGGTTTTGATCAAAGTCTATTGCTTGTTTATTAACCGCAATAACGCCTATATTAGAACGTACACCGATCTTTCTCTGTGCTACTGCAACTCCAAAATTGGTCGCTGGAATTCCCTGACTGCTGCGAGCCTCGGTTTGCATATTTAGTAGACCTACACGTGTCTTTGGATCCAGTTTTCCGCTAATTCTAAGTCCTCCATAAATTCTATTCTGAGCTAACTCGTCTGTAACAACATCTTGAGCAACTCCAATACGTCTGGAAAAAAATGGATTGATATTTGAAAAACCGAACTGTCCAAACAAATCTGCATTTTCCAAGAAGAATTGCCTTCTTTCGGGAAAAAAGATCTCAAAACGGTCTAGATTTGTAATTTGTGTATCCACTTCTACCTGTGAAAAATCAGGATTCACGGTTAAATCAAGATTTAATCCAGGCGTCAACCCAATCTTTGCATCTCCTCCTATTTCAAAAATCTGATCCGTAGGTGTTCCGTCTTCGTAGTCTTTATTAATTCCTGAAGAAACAAATGGTATTAATGATATCGCACTACTTTTTGTCGTTAAATCATCCTCCCAAATCATCTCTGCTGGATATGCTAAAGTGAAAACAATCTGATTTCTTGGTGTGCCTGGATATACACTTATTTCGTTAGATTGTGTATCAAATCTATACGACGTAAAACCCCATTTTTTAGAAGGTGTTGGATACCTAAACGTACTAAATGGAATCTCTAGTTCCGCAGTATAATACCCATCATACTTTTGGGCATTACCTCTCCATTTATTATCCCATGAAGTAGAAAAATCCTGAATGACATTACCGCCATTACTTATGGTTCCTTCTCGTAATACTCCTTCTGGATTAATTCCAAAATAAAAAGCATTTGTTTGATCATCGAAAGTATCAAAAATCAAGGTAATATTATCATTACCTCCAGCACGATAGTCACGTCTTAGAGATTCTACTCTCCAATCGTTTCCTGCTGCGTAGCATTTAATACCTATGTAAAGATTCTTTTGATCCGTACACATATATATTTCTGTTTGTGCTGCGGCAGGTAAAGAATCATTAGGAAAATATTGCAAGAAGTCTTTGGCAGGTGTTAGCTTTTTCCAGATAGCTTCATCAAGTTTACCATCAATAGTCATACCTTCTTCCGTAGTACCCACTAAAAATGATTTCTTTTCTGAACTATTTACCTCTTGAGAAAAAGTCTGCTGTCCTAGCAAGAAGAAAAGGCATACACTAATCCATAACTTCATAAAAAAACTTTCGTATTAAATTTTATGTTTTAAAAATAATATGGCATTAAACCCTTTAGTGGTGCCAATAAGATCTCAAAAATATAATACGAAAGTTTAGTTTGTGTTAAAATTATTACAAACAAAAGTCTTCATACTTTGGTTTGTATCAAATTCTAATATTATAACTCCAATATCTGTCTGATCATCTGATTTGTGAATCCCCATTCATTATCGTACCAGATCATAATTTTCACTAAATCTCCATCTACTACTCTAGTCATAGAAGCATCTACGGTAGATGCATAAGGATTCATTTGTATATCGGAAGAAACTATAGGTTCATAGGTAACATCCAATACCTTCAAATATCTATCAGTTTTGGCTTCTTCTTCTAGTATTTTATTGATCTCTTCTGCAGTTGTATTTCTTTCTGCAATAAATGTAACATCACTAACAGAACCTACAGGAACAGGTGTTCTTACTGCTATTCCGTCGAACTTACCTTCAAATTGTGGTAAAGCTTTTGTAGTGGCTATAGCAGCTCCAGTAGTAGTTGGCGTTAAATTTACTGCTCCTGCTCTTCCCATTCTCGGATTTTTCTTCGATGGTGCATCTACCAATGTTTGTGATGCCGTGTAGGCATGTATTGTATTTAATATTGCCTTTTTAACTCCAATGGTTCTTCCTAATATTTCGACTACTGGACTAATATTATTGGTAGTACAACTCGCGCAAGAGAAAATAGCTGTTTTTCCATCTTCTGTATTCACTCCATGCACTACGGTTGGTGTATCTTTACTTTTAGTAGGGCCGGAAATTACAACATTTGTCGCACCAGCTTTTATATGCTTTTCAGCATCTTCTCTATTGGTAAAAAAACCTGTACTCTCTATGACAACATCAATATTGTTTTCTTTCCAAGGAAGTAGTTCGGGATCTCTTTGTGTCAAATATTTAATTTTTTGACCAGCTATTATCAAAGAATCACCTTCGATTGTTACCTCTTTATCATAGATTCCATATACACTATCGTATTTTAATAAATACTGTGCATTTTCAATGGTCATTAAATCATTCACAGCGACTATTTCTAATTCGGGTTGATCCATAATTACTTTTAGTGCAGCTCGCCCGATTCGTCCAAACCCGTTTATTGCTATTCTTTTCATTTTTTAAGATTTTGTTGATTTATGTTGTGGTTAAAATTCGATTCTAATAGTCGCAAATACTGGTAAAAAATTACACGAATTACTCTAACAGAGAAACGCCATTTAGATCCGTTGTCAATACATCACTCATATAGTCGAAATAAGGTCGTAAAAGTCTATAATGATATGTAAGATTATCTAAAAAACCTTCTGAAAAGACTTCTTTATCCGTAAAGCTCTTGGTAACAAAAAAGGACTTATTTTTTATCAAATCAATCGCAGGATGTTCTTTACTAAAACCTTTTGGTGCAGTTTTTACCTGATAATCTGTATTAAACCCTCCAAACGCTTTTTGAAACTCTACATTAGATAAAATCTCACGAATTTCTTGATCATCCATTTCAAATTCCTTTCTTATACGTAGTAAATCTTTAGGTTCTGGACCAAAAAAACCACCAGCCATCTGGGAATTTCCAGGTTCTAATCTAAGATAATAGCCACCACGTCTATGCGCTCCAGCACGACTAAAACTTGCACTTCGATGTACATTATAAGGTGTCTTATCTTTACTAAATCGAATATCTCTATTAATTCTAAAAACTTTTGTTTTTTCTATTTCATCCTCTTCATTTAATCTATCTACAACTGCAGCATAAAAAGCTTTTAGTTCCTTCTCATTAGATTGATATCGCTTTTTATGTTCTTGCATCCAATCACGGTGATTATTTTTTTTTAGATCTTTTAGAAACTCAAAAGCGGTTTTTGGTATCGTATTCATATATAAAGTTTGGCATTTAAAATTACTAAAATCTATAAGGCATCACTAAGTTTAACGTAATTTTATGTATAAATCGGAATTTTTGAAGCGAGATGTTATAATTCCGTAAAAAATGTAAGTATTTACAAAGAATTAGGACTTCTCTATTTCTTTATTCTATATATTTACTAGACTTTTCAAAACAGGCACAATGACTAAAGAAAAAGATCAGGTTATAGCTAAGATTAAGGAGCAGAAAAAGAATCCTAATCTAAAGCTAAAATTAAAAGAAAGAACAGAGTATTTTACTAATCTTCTTTTCTACACTTTATTCGATTCTGATACAGAAGTAGAAAAGAATATAGACATTCTCGAAAAAACTTTCGAGGAGCTAGTTGATCTTGCCTGTTGGGAAACTGAAAAACCTTGTAGTAAAATTTGGCAATCCTATTTAGAGAAACTACCAGAAATATTAGAAAAATTAAACAAGGATGCAGATTCTTTTATGAAAAGTGATCCTGCAGCTAATTCTATAGAGGAAGTGTATCTTGCTTATCCTGGATTTTACGCCATTGCTATTTATCGATTAAGTCATGAATTATTAAAATTTGGCCTACCATTAATACCAAGATTGATGACCGAATATTCTCATAGACTTACAGGAACAGATATAAATCCTGGTGCAGAGATTGGAGAATCGTTTTTCATTGATCATGCAACGGGTATTGTAATAGGTGAAACTGCCATTATAAAAGATAATGTAAAAATTTATCAAGGAGTTACTTTAGGAGGTTTATATGTAGATAGAAAACTACGAAATGTAAAAAGACATCCTACTGTAGAAAATAATGTTACAATTTATGCCAATGCCACTATCCTTGGTGGTAGTACTGTAATTGGTGCTAATAGTACCATTGGTGGTAACGCTTGGATTACATCATCTGTACCAGAAAACTCTGTTATATCAAATACTTCAGAAATAAAGATCAAAAAAGTTATTTAATGTCCCATAGCATTTTAGACCTCATAGGAAACACGCCTTTGGTAAAAGCTACTTCCTTAATTAAAAATCCAAATATTACATTATATCTAAAATTAGAAGGTCACAACCCTGGCGGAAGCGTCAAAGATCGTGCTGCTTATAATATGATTAAGTCTGCTCTAGATCGTGGAGATATTGATCAATCTTCTAAACTTATCGAAGCTACTAGTGGAAACACAGGTATTGCCTTAGCGATGATTGCTGGTATTTTTAAGTTGGATATTGAGTTGGTAATGCCCGAAAACTCTACGAAAGAGCGTGTGCAAACCATGAGAGCTTATGGAGCCAAAGTAACCCTTACCTCTCAGGATGTAGGGATTGAAGGTGCACGCGATTATGCTGAAGCTAAAGTAAAAAACGAAGGGTACATCATGCTGAATCAATTTGCCAATGATGATAACTGGAAAGCTCATTACAAGACTACTGGTCCAGAGATATGGAAAGATACAGAAGGGCAAATTACACATTTTGTATCCTCTATGGGAACCACAGGAACTATTATGGGGACTTCTACTTATCTGAAAGAACAATCTAAAGACGTTCAGATTGTAGGAGTACAACCCACTGATGAATCCAGAATTCCGGGAATTAGAAAATGGCCAAAAGAATACCTTCCTAAAATATTTAATCCTTCAAAAGTAGATCAGGTAATTGAAGTTAGCCAGGAAGAAGCTACAGAAATGGCCAAAAAGTTGGCCAAAGAAGAAGGTGTGTTTTCTGGGATGAGTAGTGGCGGATCTGTAACCGCAGCATTAAAACTAGCAGAAACCTTAGAAAGCGGTGTTTTAGTAGCCATTATTTGTGATCGTGGAGATCGATATTTAAGTTCTGATTTATTTTCATAATTTACACTACTCTTAATTCCTAGCATAACCATTTAACCAATTAATCAACCAGCAGTAGTTAGGATGGGATTAAGTATATCAATCTAATTAGATTGGCACTTAAGATGATTCTTTCTATAAAAAACAAACCAGTAAATGAAACGTATATTTTTATACCTTTTTGTTATATCTTGTAGTATCTCATGCACAGAAAAAAATATAACCTATTCCAGTTTTGAGGAATACCCTACTCCTTCAGAAACAAATCTTTGGGTTGATTACACCAAAGAGACTACTACTTTTAAGATTTGGTCTCCTATTGCAGAAAAAGTTCAATTACACTTATTCCAAAATGGTGACGGAGGTTCTGCATTAGAAAGCATTTCTTTAGATCTTGATGTAAAAACTGGTATCTGGAGTACCAAAATCAATAAAGATCTAAATGGTACCTATTATACCTATCAAATCATGCATGAAGGGAATTGGTTAGAAGAAACTCCCGGTATTTATGCTACAGCCACTGGTGTCAATGGTAAAAGAGCGATGGTATTAGATTTTGATGCTACAAATCCCGAAGGATGGAATGAAGATAAAGGACCAACCATAAAAAGTCCTAATGAAGCTATTATCTATGAATTACATATCAGAGATATGACAATTCATCCGCAATCTGGATCCAGTAAACCAGGAAAATATTTAGGATTGGTGGAAAAAGGAACCAAAGGACCAGAAAATGTTAGTACTGCAATTGATCATTTAAAGGAATTAGGTATCACGCATGTCCACCTATTACCCACGTATGACCACTACTCTATTGATGAAACAAAATTAGATACTCCACAATTTAATTGGGGATACGATCCACAAAACTATAATGTTCCGGAAGGATCTTTTTCTTCTGATCCTTATAATGCTGAAGTAAGAATCAAGGAATTTAAACAAATGGTAAAAGCTTTCCATGATCATGGAATTGGTGTCATCTTGGATGTCGTTTATAACCATACTGGAAGAACAGAAAACTCTAATTTTAATTTAGAGCTTCCTGGATATTATTACCGCCAGTGGGAAGATGGTAAATTTTCTGATGCGTCTGCCTGTGGAAACGAAACAGCATCGGATCGTATCATGATGCAAAAGTATATCATCGAATCCGTAGCTTTTTGGGCAAAAGAATATCATTTAGATGGTTTTCGTTTTGATCTAATGGGAATACATGATATCGAAACTATGAATAAAGTTGCTAAAAATGTAAAATCAGTAAACCCAAACATATTTATTTATGGCGAAGGTTGGACTGCTGGTGATTCTCCTCTACCGATTGAAAAAAGAGCACTGAAAAAAAATACTTTAGAAATGCCTGAAGTTTCTGCATTTAGTGATGACCTTAGAGATGGTTTAAAAGGATCTGTTTTTGAAGAAAAAAGTACTGGTTTTGTAAGTGGGGCTAAAAACACCGAAGAATCTGTAAAAATGGGGATTGTAGGAGCTATTAAACATCCACAAATTGCTTACGACAAAGTAAATTACTCGAAAGCTCCGTGGGCAAACGAACCTTGGCAGTCAGTTTCTTATGTTTCTTGTCATGATAATCATACCGTTTTTGACAAACTAAAAATTTCCAGAGAAGATACTACGGATGAAGAATTGGTTGCAATGCAAAAACTTACCAATGCTATCGTTATGACCTCTCAGGGAATTGCTTTTATGCATGCTGGATCTGAAATGTTGCGTACTAAAAACGGAGAGCATAATTCTTATAATTTACCAGATAGTATTAATCAGATCGATTGGTATTGGAAAAGCAACAATGCTGATGTTGTTGACTATTACAAAAATCTAATCCGATTACGAAAAGAGCACCCTGCTTTTAGGATGGATACTGCGGATGAAGTAAGAGAAAAACTAACCTTTGTAAAAGACTCTAAAGGGTTGATTAGTTATAAAATCAGCAATCATGCTAATGGTGATAAATGGAAGAACATTTATGTGATCTACAATGCCAAACCAGAGCGTTTAACCTATATGCTAGAAGGTTTCTGGCGTGTAGCAGTGTTGGGTGATGATTTTGATTTTGAAGGAGAAGAAATGATTAAAAACGCTGTTTCTATCCCACCAATATCTATGGCGATTCTGTTTGAGGAGTAAGTAAACTAATCGTTGACAAAAATTATGAAAAAACATCTGTTTATACTTTTGATTTTATTGTATTCTGGAGATGTGTGTATAAGTCAAATCCAAGACAACACTCACAATTTATTTTCAGAAAACAATGAGATCTCCAATATTGTAAAAGAAATCATCAAAGAAAACCTTGTAAACAAACAATTTGTTTTTTTAGGTGAATCGTTTCATAAATCAGGATCTGACTTAGTTTACAAAACAAAATTTGTAAAATATCTAGTTGAGGAACTAGGATTTAAAAATATTGCTTTTGAATCCGACTTTTATGGGTTGTATCTAGACAAAAATCCAAGAAACATCTATTGGACTTGGTATGGAGCAAATCAATGTATCGAACTGTTTGATTTTATCAAGGAAAAAAACATTAATATTTGGGGAATTGACAGTCAATTACATTCTAATTACTCAAAAAGAAATTTTCAATTTGAATTAAAAGAAAAGTTAAATGAATTGAAAATTCCTCTAACTCAATCATTC
This sequence comes from uncultured Aquimarina sp., assembly GCF_947492965.1. Lineage (GTDB taxonomy): Bacteria > Bacteroidota > Bacteroidia > Flavobacteriales > Flavobacteriaceae > Aquimarina. Next base: position 527,224 of record NZ_CANLOZ010000002.1, read on the forward strand.
ATCTCGAAAACGAAATATTTAGTTGATTATCAGTTTAATGCAAAAAAGAATATTACAAATTCTGAACTCAACTCATATCTAAATGAACTTGATCAAATCACTCAAATAGTAAATACATTAGGTGAGCCATTTCTTTTACAATCTTTGAAAAACCTTAAGAGCAGTGTAATAATCTATACGACAGAAGATATTAAAGTCGGTATGGCAAACAGAGACCGACAAATGGCTGATAACTTAGATTTTTTATCAAAACAATTTCCAAACAAAAAATTCATAGTTTGGGCCGCTAATGCGCATATTGCAAAAACGGATAGTGATTATATGGGAGAGGCTACCATGGGTTGTGAATTCTTAAAAGCAAATCAAAATAACTCTTATCACGTTGCTTTTGCTTCTATCAAAATGCCCTACCGAAAATTAAAAAAAATCAAAACAAGCTAAAAAAAAGAATTGCTTACTTTATTACTTACCAGACCGAAACAAAGATTATTTCATTGATATAGAAAACGCTGTTAAAATTAATAATGACTTAAAAAATCAAAAATTTCTGGCAAACTTATGGAGCGGACCAAAAAAACACCTTAATACTAAATGGCTGGAACATTTTGATGCCATTGTTTATATAGAAAACGGTGAATTGACAACATTTAGAAAATAACAATTGTCAGAAATCAATACGAAATCGTAGGGTATCGATGTCTAATTGAAAGGTCTCTGTTTCTTTATATGTTCCCAAATATAAAATTTGGGATTTATGAGAAAAAAGGTAAAAACTGTATAAAACTGTTTCTAACACAAATCCCGATTAATTACAAGTATTTAATTTTCAATTGAGTATTTAACCAGTTCATCTTAAATTTCTTTACATTTATAAAATAACCACCAAACCATATAGATATGAAATTAGGAGCTTTTTCGATTAGTTTAAGTGTAAAAGATATTAATGTTTCCAAAGAATTCTATGAAAACTTAGGATTCGAAGTTTTTGCAGGAAGTTTGGAGAACAACTATCTCATTATGAAAAATGAAACCACCTTAATTGGCCTTTTTCAGGGAATGTTTGAAAATAATATCATCACTTTCAATCCAGGTTGGGATCACAACGCAAGTACTCTAGAAAACTTCGATGATGTTAGAGAAATTCAAAAACATTTAAAAAATAAAGGTATCCCACTACAAAAAGAAGCCGACGAAGATTCTAAAGGTCCTGCAAGTGTTGTTTTAACAGATCCTGATGGCAATGCCATTTTATTAGATCAACATGTTTAGACTTGAGAAATAATTCATAAACTTTAGTTTCGAAAGTTTAGGTTTGCCACCTTTTTCCGTTCTTTGCAACTATGCCAGAGAAAGAACAAATTTACGCTACGCTCAAAGAGTATTTTGGGTATGACAGCTTCAGACCATTACAGGAAGATATTGTAAATTCTATATTTTCTGGTAATGACAACATGGTTGTTATGCCTACTGGTGGCGGAAAATCTATTTGTTATCAATTACCTGCTCTCTTACTTCCTGGAATTACTTTAGTTATCTCGCCTTTGATTGCCTTAATGAAAGATCAAGTGGATGGATTAAAGGCTAATGGTATACAAGCTGCCTATGTAAATAGTAGTCAGAATGACGATGAACAACAAGAGATTTATACTCAGCTTCAGGAAAATCAAATTCAGCTACTATACATAGCGCCAGAAAGCTTAAGTTTTATAGACAATCTTCTTTCTCAGATAGAAATCAGTTTAATCGCTATTGATGAAGCTCATTGTATTTCAGCATGGGGACATGATTTTAGACCTGCTTATACCCAATTAGGATATCTAAAAAAACGTTTTAATGATGTCCCTATTATTGCACTTACTGCTACAGCAGACAAGGCAACAAGGAAAGATATCTGCGAACAATTAAACATTCCTAATGCCAAATTGTTTTTAGCATCTTTTGATCGAAAAAACCTTAGTTTAGAAGTTCGTCCTGGAAATAAAAGAATAGAACAAATATTTGATTTTCTGGAAGATAAAACTGAAGAAGCAGGTATTATCTATTGCTTGAGTAGAAAAACTACCGAAATGCTTGCAGAAAAACTTCAAAATCAAGGTTTTAATGCTGAAGCATATCACGCAGGTATTGCACATGAAAAAAGAGCTTTAGTACAAGAGAATTTTATAAATGACACAACACATATAGTCTGTGCTACCATTGCCTTTGGAATGGGAATCGATAAATCTAATGTTCGTTGGGTGATTCATTACAATTTACCTAAAAACATAGAAGGGTATTATCAGGAAATTGGTCGTGCCGGTCGAGATGGATTACCATCTTCCACCCTACTTTTTCATAGTTTTGCAGATGTTATTCAATTACAAAAATTTGCCACAACATCTGGTAATCATGAAGTACAGATGGCAAAATTAGATAGAATGAAGCAATATGCTGATTCTTTAAGTTGTAGAAGAAAAATACTGTTAAGTTATTTTGGCGAATTGATTGAAGAAGATTGCGGTAATTGCGATGTTTGTAAAAATCCTCCGAGTTTTATAGATGGAACCATAATTGCTCAAAAAGCACTATCTACAGTAGTTAGAATAAAAGAAGAAGAACCTATGGGAACTATTATTGATGTTCTTAGAGGTGCTCAGAATGCTGTGGTAATTGATAAAGGATATCAACATCTAAAGACCTACGGAATTGCCAATGATATATCATGGCAAGATTGGCAGCAATATATCATCCAATTGATTAATCAGGGATATCTGGAAATCGCTTTTCATCAAAATAATAAACTAAAACTCACCCAACTTTCAAAAAAGGTATTATTCGAAGGTGAAAAAGTAAGTTTGGCGAATTTAGCAGAATTTGAAAAAATTAAAGAAACTGCTGCACAACAAACGAAACAGCGAACAGCAAATACATTATTCGACAAATTAAGAGAACTACGATTGCAACTGGCAAAGGAAGCTGGAATTCCTGCTTATCAAATCTTTAACGATGCATCGCTTAAAGAAATGGAAAAAGTAAGACCGATGAGTGATGAAGAATTTATGCAAATCAGCGGTGTGGGTAGATTGAAAATGCAAAATTATGGATATCAATTTATTAAAGCTATCATTGATTATTCATCCGAAAAAACAAAAAAGAAAAAAAAGCCGGCTAAAAATAAAGGAAACTCATTTAAAGAAACTCTAACTTTATATCAACAAGGTCTATCTATCGAAGAAATTGCTGAAGTAAGAAAACTAGCGCAATCCACCATTTTTTCTCATATTATGAAATTATATAATGATGGAGAAGATATAGATCTCAATACATTCATAGCTAAAGAAGATGTGAAAGCTGTAAGAGTTGCGAAAGAAGCGTTGGATAATCCGGATACATTAAAACCCTACTTCGAGCATTTTGAACAAGCAATGGATTATAATACGATTAAATTAGCACTTGCCATTTTAGAAAAAGAATCAGCCTAGTAGTTAATGATCTGTTATCGAAATTAGCTGATAAGAAGGACCTTGATCACAACCATCCATTCCATGAATAATACCAGATTCTATAAGTAAAAGATTATGTTCTTTAGAAAACCAAACATTTACAATACTTTGGTATAACTGGCAGTTCTCATTTATATCTGTACCTCCATTACAACAAAAACCATGAGATGATATTCTACGAAGATGAATTTTATCACTTGTATACTTTTGATCCTCGAGAGTAAAAGTAATCTTATGTTTATTATTGATATCATTAAGATGATTAAACTTCGTAATTTCTTTCAACGTTCAGTAGTTATTACTATCCAAAAGCTTCTGCACCTCCTTGTAAGCTGTTTCTAAATCTTGAACTAAAAATTCTGTTGCTTCTTCTCCTGGATATAACATAATTTCATCTAAAACCCTTCCATCTTTAGCGCTAATCTTTTGTAGCTTTGTTTCGGTAGATATGCAACAGGAATATTGACTATATTCTATTAAATAATGTGATCCATCGTTAGAAATAGCAGGAAAGTTGTCCACTACTAAATTATCACCGTAAAAATCAACGAAGGGCTTAAAGAACTCTTGAGCGATTGAAACATACCCAATAAAAAAGAATGCTATAAGTAGGAATTTGTTCTTCATTTTATACTGATTTTCAAAAATCAAATTTCATGTATACATGGAAAACATAAAACACCGTAAACCGTGAAAAACTATGTAGTCTTTCTAAGAATATCATCTACTATAATCTTAGAATCATTAACAATAGTTCCTAAGATTCCGCCAAGTTTATTATTATCAAAACCAACAAAATATAAACCTTTATGAATCCCTGTTCCTATTACATTCTTAGGAACTCCGTATGAATCTAATAAACCATCCGTGTTTTCAATAAACTGCTCAACCTTAGCACGATATCCAGTAGCTAAGATCACAACATCAACACTTATTTTAGTTCCGTCTCTAAGCTTTACACCTTTTTCATAAAAGGAATTGATATCTCCTACCACTTTTATTTTTCCAGATTTAATTTGTCTTACGGTCCCGAGATCAATTACTGGCGTTTTACCTGTTTGCTTCAGATGATCAATTGGATCTTTTTTAGAAATAGAGATTCCGTATTTAGAAAGATCTCCAATGACAATTTTTCGAACTTGCTTTCCAATCCATCTTCCTAATCCAAAAGGTAATTTCTCCAATTTTTTAGCAGTAATCTGTACTGGACGGCCATTAATATCCCTAGGAACAATTAATAATGGACTTCGTACAGATATACTAATATCTATATCATGCTCACTAAGATCCAATGCTAACTCAGCGCCAGTATTCCCCATACCTACAACCAATACCTTTTTACCCTTAAAAGGCAAAGCATTCTTATAATCCCTGCTATGTACAATAGATCCAAGAAAATCACTTTGATTTTCCCAAATTGGTACAAAAGGAGTTCTATTTATACCAGTGGCAATAATAACATTATGAGCCTTGTATGAACCATTATTCGTATCAACGACCCAATAGTCTTCTTCTTTTTTTACTGAATTTGCAGTGGTGTTAAAACGAGGTCGAATATCAAAATGTTCCGCATATGTCTCATAATATGCTGCTAATTTAGCTTTAGGCACATATCTAGGATAATCTACAGGAAACTCTAAGTGAGGCAAATGAGAAAGCTCTTTTACCGTATGTAGTAACAATCGATCATAATGGTTATGCCAACTCCAAGCTATTTTATCAGTTTGCTCGATGATCTCAAAAGGAATATTTTGTTTTCTAAAACGTCCTGCTACTGCCAGACCTGCAGGTCCCGCTCCAATAATGAGATTCTTGGTTCTACGAACATCCATATACTATTTAGAAATTGAGCTTCCGTAGCGGTTTAGGATATTTTTTTTATTGTTTGTAGTAACGAAAGGATCATCGATTGCCTTTTTGGCCAAAGCTTCATGAGAATTCTGGTCATAAAAAAGTTTGTACATATCCTGAATAGAAACTCCTTCTGTATGTAGCTTTTGCGGAATCAAGACATCATCTTTTTTAACCAAACCAGCTGTCAATACTCTTACATATACGCCTGGCATTAATGCTTGTATAAATTGTTTCAAAACAGTTTGGGTTCCAAAACGAACTCCCAATTTATAACAAGGTTGTCTTGGTTGCGTTACCTGAACCACAGCTTCACCAAGATTATATATGCTTCCGATGTGAATAATACGCTCATCTAATCCCAAAACTGTAAGGTTTTCGCCAAACATACCATAATTCCAATCGAGATCTGGATACTTCTCTTTCCAATAAGGGTAATGCTCTGCAGCATATAAGTAGCAAGCTTTGTCTACACCTCCATGAACTCTTCTATCAATCACATGATCACCCTTCACATCTTCTTTATCTAAAAAAATAGATTCATCCACAGGATACTTATAAATACCTGTTTTTACTTCTTTTCCTCTCCAAGATATGGTTTGAGGTTCTCCGATATTTGTTGATATTACTTTCATCTAATCACATATTTTTTGTAAAACTATGCATCACCAATTAATAATGTATTCAAATATTTTATTCCTGTAACTCCACAGAATTTAATATCAAACCAGAACCAGGAACAATGTGTTCTAAAGTTATTTTTTCATGATTTGGATCCAATGTATTTTTTATAAATTCTAAATCAATTTTACCCTTTCCTAAATCTAATAAAGCGCCCATCATCAATCGTATTTGATTTCTTTTAAAACCAACACCTTTAACTCTTAACATATAACTTGTATCTGGAAAAAAATTAGCCTTATACAAATCATTCTTTGTAATCTCACAAACTAAAATTTCTCCATGAACGATTGTATTCTCATTAGGACGATGGCAATAAGATCTATAATTGTGCTTACCCTCGAACAAGGTTGCTGCCTGCATCATACTCTCGATATCCAAATCTTCCATTACATTATACATAAAAGGCGCAGAAAATGGATGAAATTTCTTTCCGAATGAGAATAAGTATACATATTCTTTGATCTTGGGATGTTGTATGATATTAAAATTCTCATCTGTCTCTTGTATGCTCAAAGCCCTAATATCTTGGGGTAAATTTTGATTGAACAGTACAAAGAAATCCTTTAACTCTAGTTGCTTATGATCCACAAACAATTCTATATACGCTTCATTCGCAGATACTTTGGCATCTGTTCTCCCTGCAGCTAAAACTTTAAAATCTTTATGATCTAAAACATACGTAATAGTACGTTCCACCATCCTTTGCAAAGTATTCACGTTAGGCTGTTTTTGCCAACCATGATATCTAAAACCTAAATATTGAAGTTGAATAAGGTAATAGAAACGTTTTCGAAACATGTAACTAATTTTTATAACAATTCGAATATAGATAAATTCTGCATTTTGTCGATTATTTCCTCTTTTTTAATCTTCATATATGCTAAAATCAACTGTATAAATTATTATATTTGAGTAAATCTAATTAATAATTTTAAATCAACTTAGTTATGGTTAAAGCAAAATATCAAGATGTTTTAGATCTTGGACAGGAATTAAATATTCAAAACGGGGATGTAACTGAAGAGAATGGAGTTCTTAAAGTAAAAGGAACTGCTAACACGCAATATGAAAAAAACCAACTTTGGGATAAGATTAAAGAAATCGGTGGAGAAGCTCCATCAGATATTGAAGCAGATATAGATGTAGCTGATAATTCTGTTTACCATAGACATACAGTAAAAAGTGGAGAATCTTTAAGTAAAATAGCAAAGCATTATTACAAAGATCCTATGAAATACAAGGAAATTTTTGAGGCAAATACTCATATCTTAAAAAATCCTGACGTAATCCACCCAGATCAAGAATTGATCATCCCTAATCTATAAGACATATTAGATATCATATATAATTAGATCTTCTTAACTATTTAAGAAGATCTTTTTTTGCTATAAAAGTAGGATAAACACTCTAAACATTCGTTAATTATCAAGATTTGGCGATTTAAAAAAATAAAATCACTAATTTTACGGCTTTACCGTAATTACACTTCACCAAATCAGGTTTTGATATGAGATCAATTATACTTTTAGTTGCATTAGCGATTGGGATATCTGGCTATGGACAAGTTTTATCTAAAACAAATATCATCTTCGAATCTAATAAAACTGTAGTATTAAATAATGGTAAGGAATATAAAATTCTTAAAGAAACACCTTTGTATGCCATTTCAGATACTTCGATTCCTCTTAAACATACGGTAAAGGAAAAAACCTTAATCCTAAATAGAGTTCTTTTGATAAAAGAAAAAGACGAACCAAAAGAGCTGATAGAATACATCAAAGGTAAGATGTTTTACTACCAACTAAGAGAAACAAAAAGTACCGAATGATTTAAGTTAATAAATCAGTAGTTATTGGTTATTTTTTTTCAATAGTATTTTGAGCAAGGTCTAAAATCTGCTGAAATTGTTCATCTAATGTTAGATTAGAATTATCAATTTGTATAGCGCCTTCCGCTTTGCGAAGTGGAGAATCTTTTCTTGTGCTGTCTATATGATCTCTATTCACTACATTTTTAAGAACATCTTCATAGGTTACTTGATCACCTCTTTCTACAAGTTCTTTATACCTTCTCTCTGCTCTATCCTTTGCCGTTGCTGTCATAAACAACTTCAACTCGGCATCCGGAAAAACTACCGTTCCAATATCTCTTCCATCCATAACAATCCCCTTATCTTTGCCCATCAATTGCTGTTGTTCTACCAACTTCTTTCGAACTTTGGATACCGCTGCTACAGGACTTACTAATCTAGATACTCCAAGCGTTCTAATTTCTTTTTCTACGTTTTTATCATTCAGAACAACTTCTGCCAGTCCAGTTTCAGGATTTACTTCAAATTTTATTTGTATTAAAGGAAGGCTATTTTCTAATGCTTCTTGATAAAAATGATCACTGCCAATATATCCTTGTTTCATGGCATACAAGGTAACGGCACGATACATTGCACCGGTATCGACGTATATATATCCTAATTTTTTAGCAAGTTGTCGTGCTACGGTACTTTTTCCAGTCGAAGAATACCCGTCTATTGCAATGATAATTTTTTTATTCACTATTGTAAGTTTACGTTGACACCAAAAGTACTTGAAGATGCTGCCGAATTATAACGCGCATAGGAATAAGCGAACCTAAACTTTCCCAATTTCAGAGAAAAACCGCCACTTAATCCTGCAAAAGATCGTTGGTCAACTATTCTTAATTCTTCTGATCTTCTAAAATTATATCCTAATCGAACATTAAATCCACTTTCGGGAAAAAACTCTAATCCTACTACTACATGACGCAGAGCATTATTAAAAAAACTTGGATCATCAGCTTCGACATTACCTTCTAAGTCGGTGATATCTCTAGCAGGATTTCTAAAAGCTACATCCCAAACCTGTAAATTCTCTAATGTTAAATTCCATCGTATAGGGACATTTTTTAATGTTTGTGCAATTCCCATATCTACAGATAAAGGAAGATTTTCTCTCGTTTCATCATAGGTTGTAAACTGTGTTCCCAAGTTTCTTACTGAAAAACCAAAATCAAATTTTGTATCAGGATTATGATATATCAAACCTACATCAAGAGCCCCTCCGATAGAAGTATATTCTTCTAATTTAGAGGAAATAAATTTTCCATTAGCCCCAACATGAAAATTAGAATTAGGAATCGTATAAGCATAACCTACTGAGATTGCAACTTCACCAGCTCCAAAATCTCCTGTCTCATTTCCAAACTCATCAAACCCGTCAAACCTTCCATAATTTATATATGTAACTCCAGCGTGAAACATCTGTCTATTCCGACCAAATGCTTTAGCATAAGCTACTGACCCATAATTTACATCTGCTATATAATTAACATAATTTACGGACAGTTGGTTATCCATCTCACTATTGATCGCAGCAGGATTCAACATAGCATCTGTAGGATCCATACTATAACCGGTAACGTACTTACCGCCAAGGGCAGCTTGCTTAGGTGAAGAAACCAAATTAAGGAATTGATACGTATACCTACCTCCTATTTGTGAATAGGTAAATGTGGTTAAAAACAGGAATACTAGAAATATGTAGTTACGCGTCATCAGCAGCAAAAATAAAAGAAACTAACTGGAAAACGGTAGTTAGCCATAAAAATTTTATAACCGTTTAAATAAAACCTAAAACACCTTAAAAACCAATATCGCATATGTTTTATTAGCTGAAAAACATCATTGCAAATCCCTAAGAATTACACTAAAAGCACTAAAATGTTACAAAAAACTGAATATCAGTTATTTAAAGAATAACTGACAATATAATAACCATCTTGGAGTTATTATCAATTAGCAACTCAAATCTAAAAACTAACTTAACACACAAAACATGGGCTTATTAGACTTTCTAACCAATAAAATTGCTGTTGATTTAGGAACAACCAATACTTTAATTTCTCATAAAGGTAAAATAGCAATTGATGTCCCCTCTATTATTGCGGTTAATAGATTAAGTGGAAAAATAATAGCAGTCGGAAAAGAAGCCAGCTCTATGCGTGGTAAAATCCATCAAAATATTAAAACCCTATATCCGCTAAGGAATGGCGTTATTGCCAACTTTGATTTATCAGAAAAAATGCTAAAAATATTGATCAAAAAAATTTCTGATATCAGCAATGCCATATTTATAAAATCATATAAGATGATTATTGCCATTCCCTGCGGAATTACGAAAGTAGAAATGAGAGCAGTTAAAGAATCTGCAAGACGTCTTAACGCCAAAAATGTATATCTAATTTCGGAACCCATGGCAGCAGCTATTGGCGCAGGAATCGATGTATTGCAACCTAAAGGACATATGGTTATTGATATTGGTGGTGGTACTACAGATATCGCAGTCATTACACTTGGAGGGATTATTTCTGGGCAGTCCGTAAAAATTGCTGGAAACGTTTTTAATAATGATATCATCCAATATGTAAGAGAAAAACATAATTTACATATTGGAGAAAGTACAGCAGAAGAAATTAAAATTAAAGTAGGATCTGCCATCAACGTTCTGGAATCGCCACCGAAAAAAACCACGATTAGAGGAAGAGATGTACTTACTGGCAAGCCTAAACAAACTTTCTTAACGTATAAAGAAATTTTTAAAAGTTTGGATAAATCAATTACTCAAATCGAGAATGCTGTCTTAGAAACCTTATCAGATATTCCACCGGAAATTTCATCAGATATCTATAATACAGGAATCTTTCTTACAGGAGGAGGATCTTTATTACGAGGTCTAGATAAGCGATTTTCTACTACTACAGAATTACCTGTTTATACAGGTGACAACCCTCTAGAAGTAGTAGTAAAAGGAAGCGATATGGTATTAAAAAACATAGATCGATATAGTAATGTGTTAATTAGAGATATCTAGTAAACAAAACATAGGAGTACAAAATACACATATTTACAAAATTAAATATGTATATTTGTCTTATGAAAAGAGACCAAGTATTAGAAATTAAAAAAGCCTTAGCTAATGCTACCCGTTTAGACATTTTAAAATGGCTTAAAGATCCGGCTAGTAACTTCCCACCTCATTCCGAATTAGGTCACTTTGATTTTGGGGTTTGCGGTCAATTTATTCAAGAAAAATCAGGTTTATCACAACCTACAATCTCTAATTATCTTGCTACTATGCATAAAGCTGGTTTACTCATACCTACTAGACACGGTAAATGGACTTATTTCCAAAGAAATGAGAAAACAATACAAGAGTATATAAACGAAATGAAGAATAATTTATAAAAAATTTACAACAACATATTTATAAAATTAAATATATAATTATGAAAATCTTAATAATTGGATCTACTGGAACTATTGGAAAAGAAGTGTATCATCATTTAAAAGATTCCCATGAAGTTTTTGGCGCACATCGAAATAGTAATACCTATCCAGTAGACATAACAAACAAAGAATCTATTATATCGCTATTTGAAAAGTTACCAAAGTTAGACGCTGTTATAAATGCTGCAGGTACCGCTTCTTGGAAACACTTTCAAGATTTAACAGAAGAAGATCATTATATAGGAATACAGAGCAAATTAATGGGGCAAGTAAATCTTATACACATAGCTAAAGATTATTTAAATGATGATGGATCTATAACACTAACTACGGGTATTTTAGCCGAACATTATGAACCAAAAGCTTCTGCCCTTTCTCTAGTTAATGGGGCAATACATAGTTTTGTGCATAGTGCATCACAGGAATTAGAACGAGGCATTAGACTAAATACCGTAGCTCCTGGAGCCATAGCGGGTGATTTTCCCAAAGATCAAAAATTTGCTGGTTACTTCCCAGTAGAAATATCCGATGTTGTGAAAGTATACGCGGAAGCAATTACCAGTAATAAAACAGGACAAGTATTCAAAAAATATGAATAGCACATTAGCAATTAACTAAAACAATAACAAATCCATTTTAAAATTAAACTCATGAAAATTCCTATTTATCAAATAGATGCTTTTACTCAAAAGTTATTTGGAGGTAATCCAGCAGCAATATGTCATTTACCACATTGGTTAGACGATGAAACTCTACTAAATATTGCCATAGAAAACAATTTAGCCGAAACTGGATATTTTGTAAAGAAAGATGATATTTATGAAATTAGATGGTTCATGCCTTATGCCGAAATTGATCTATGTGGTCACGCTACTTTAGCTGCTGCTTTTGTTATTTTTAATTATTTGGACATTTCTATCGACGAAATTACTTTTTCTTCAAAAAGCGGCATTTTAAAAGCTAAAAAGGAAGAAAATGGTAGTATCACATTAGATTTTCCATCACGACCACCTAAACAGATTGATATCCCTCAAGAGGTTTTTAAAGCATTTAACTCCACTCCCATCCAAGCGTTTGCTGGAAGAGATTTATTATTAACTGTAGCTTCCGAGGAAGAAATAATAACCGAAGAACCTAGATTAGAATTACTAAAAGGGCTTCCTTATTTATGTACTATTATTACTTCTGAAGGAAACACATCTGATTTTGTATCTAGAGTTTTTGATGCTAATCCAGACATCCCTTTAGAAGATCCAGTAACGGGATCTGCTCATTCAGCATTAGTTCCTTTTTGGGCAGAAAAATTAGGAAAAACTAAACTACATGCTAGCCAACTTTCTAAGAGAGGTGGAGAATTGTTTTGCAAACTAGAACAAGATAGAGTGTTTTTAAGCGGATATGCCGTTCCTTACTTAATCGGTAACATAGAAATATAAACTTTTAAACAATGAAATAAACCACAGTGAATAGGTGAATCTAATTATTTATACGAAGACTTCATTGAACAATCAAAAATAAACATAAACAAATGAAAACTATAGGTTTAATTGGTGGTATGAGTTGGGAATCCTCAGCTATCTATTACGAATTACTAAATAAACTAGTAAAAGATAAACTTGGTGGATATCATTCTGCAAAATCAGTAATGGTATCCGTTGATTTTGCAGAAATAGAAAAACTTCAGAAAAAAGATGACTGGAAAGTACTTGCTAAACATATGATTGCATCATCCAAGCAATTGGAAAGAGCCGGAGCAGATTTTATAATTCTCTGTACAAACACAATGCATTTATGTAGCGAAGAAATTATAAACAACACAACAATTCCGTTTTTACATATAGCAGATGCTACAGCTAGTAAAATCAAATCTAAGGGATTACAAAAAGTGGCATTGCTAGGCACCAAATTCACGATGGAAAAAGATTTTTATAAAACAGTACTTCATAAGTACGGTATAGAGGTAATCATTCCTGAGTTAGCGTATAGAGAACAAATTCATCGAATCATATACGACGAATTGGTACTTGGAAAAATTGAAGATGATTCAAGAGAAACCTTTAAACATATTATCGCTAAACTTAAAAATGATGGTGCCGAAGGTGTAGTTCTTGGTTGTACAGAAATACCACTATTGATTCAGCAAAACGACGTAGATCTTCCTGTTTTCAACACCACAGAAATTCACGCAGAAAAAGCAGTTCAGATAGCATTAGAAGTATAAACTTTAAGGAGTATCAAACTTACCTATAAAAATAATTGATTAATCTTAGATCGAAGTTTTCTTTCGTAATCTTCTTGTAACCAATCTCTATAATTTTTTGTGCTTTTACTAATACAATAAGAATATCTACGAACTCTATATTCTATATCTTGATTTAGCAGCTTGCTAAGGATTCGTGCGTCGAATACGTCTTCGCTATTTTCTACGCACATCTTAGCATGCTGTCCGATGGATTTTTCCAAAACACTTTTGCTGCGTAATCCGTATTTTTTGGTATTTGCATATTCAGCCTCTATATCAAATTCGATATCTGTAGATTTACTAAACTCTTTACGAATCTCTTCTGGCATTACATACTTAAAATTACGCTCGATTTCTTCATCACTGACCAAACTATCATAATAAAAGTCTGGTGATCTAAATATGGATTGCCAATCAATATCACCATTCCAAAGTCCAAATCTAGCTGTATTATTTCCCATATCTATGATGGAAAATTCTGGTTTGTTAGGCAATATTCTAGAACCTCTACCAATCATCTGGAAGTATAAGGTCAATGATTTAGTAGCACGATTAAGAATAACAGTTTCTACCGTAGGTTCATCGAATCCAGTGGTCAGAATACTAACTGAAGAAAGTATCGCATCATCAGTATTCTTAAACCATTTTAGAATGTCCGCTCTTTCTTGTTTGCTATTGGTATTATCTAAATGTCTAATTGGATATCCAGCTCGATTAAACACATCATATACCTGAACAGAAGTATTGATTCCATTATTAAAAATTAGTGTTTTCTTACCTTTCGCTCTTTCTTCGTAAGCCTTGAGTAACTTATCTTGCATTAAAGCATTAGTATATAAATCTTCGGATGATTTTACAGTATAATCTCCGTTCATACCAATTTTTAAAGAACCAAGCCCAACATCATACGTAAACGTTACTGGTTTTGCTAAAAATCCTTTGTTAATTAAGGATGAAATGGTATCCCCTACTATTAGCTCCCTATAGTTATCCTTCATAGGTAGTTTCATATTAGAGCTTAAGGGAGTTGCGGTAACACCAAGAATAAAACAATTGTTAAAAAAACGAAATAACTTCCTGAAAGAATTATAATGTGCCTCATCGATGATTACCATTCCAACATTTTCAATTTCCAATTGGTCATCATTCAATCTGTTATTTAGTGTTTCTACCATCGCTACAAAACACATATATTCATGCTGATCTTCTAGCTTTTTTACATTACTGTTAATGATCTTATTTTTTACATTAAATTCAGTAAGCATTCTAGATGTCTGATCACAGAGCTCTATTCGATGAGTTAGAACAACTACTTTTTTCTTAGTAGTTTCGATATACCTTCTTACAATCTCCGAAAAGATTACCGTTTTACCACCACCTGTTGGTAATTGATATAATAAATTATAACTATTAGGAAATTCGTTTAGACGCCCAAAAATTTTATCAATATCTCTCGCTTGATAATCATAAAGTACTTTCTGTTCCTTTTTTTCTATTTCAGAGGGCGGTACCCGCATGCCGTTTTAGTTAAGAGTAAACTACAAAATTAAATACTTTATAAGCGTCTAAAAAAGAATTTATAAAATATATTTTGCTTATATTTTTAAGCTTTATACAAATGTTAATTAATCACAATATTTAGCTCTACTAATTCTGATGAATTAATTTTAAAGTGTATTTCAAAATCGCATAGTGAATAAAATTGATAAAGATCAAATACCTGTTCAGGCATTATTAATCCCAAAAACAATTTTGTATACAGGTAAAATTCTAAATTGGATTTCTCCTTTTTTAGCGTCTAGGTTTGGGGCTCGATTATTTTTAACTCCCTTCAGATATAAACGGCCGGAGCGAGAAAAAAACATGGCTTTAGAAAGCAAGAAAGAAATCATTACTATCAAAAAAATAAATAGAGAGGTTGTGGTATATAATTATGGTAATGCTGATACCAAAGTTTTATTAGTGCACGGATGGTCAGGCAGTGGTACACAATTATCTATGATTGCAGATCGATTGTTGGACAAAGGATTTAGCACGGTTAGTTTTGATGCTCCAGCGCATGGTGAAGCTCCTGGAAAAAGAAGTAATATGCTTCACTTTATAGAAGCAATTCACCAATTAGAAAAAACTCATGGCCCTTTTACAGCTGCCATAGGCCATTCTCTTGGAGGAATGTCATTATTAAGAGCTACTAAATTTGGATTAAACATCCAAAGACTTGCTATTATTGGAACCGCTAATAGTATCACTAAAATAACGCAAAACTTCGCGAAAAACTTACAGCTAAAACAAAAAACAGCGAAATTGATGAAACGATTTTTTGATAAACATTATGGAGAAGATCTGGACAATTATTCTGGTGGTGTGTCCGCGGAAGGAGTTAAAATACCCACATTAGTCGTTCACGATAAACAAGATGTTGATGTGCATTACAATGATGGAATAGAGATTCATAAGAAATTAGAAAATGGAACATTATTACTAACAGAAAAACTTGGCCATAGAAAAATTCTTGGCAATCAAGAAGTCATCAATAAAATTGTAGACTTTGTTGTAGTTTGAGATAAATAGTATTGTTATGAAACCTCATAATCAACGACTATTGATAAGAAGTAAAAGAAAAAATTGAATACCATGAAAAAATTAATATTGTTATGTGTGAGCATACTTGTAATAAGTTGTACAGGAAACGCACAAAAAGACACGAAAAAAGAAAAGAAAGAATATGCTATTACTAAAACGGAACAAGAATGGAAAGAAATTCTTACGAGTGAACAATATTACATACTAAGACAAGCCGGTACTGAAAGACCATTTTCCAGCCCTCTTAACAAAGTATATGCAGATGGAACTTTTTATTGTGCAGCTTGTAATACTGCTTTATATGAAAGTAAGCATAAATTTGATAGTGGAACAGGATGGCCAAGTTTTGATAGGGCTGTTAAAGGGAATGTAACCGTAGATGTAGATTATAAATTAGGTTATGCTAGAACCGAGTTATTATGCAATACCTGTGGAGGTCATTTAGGTCATGTATTTAATGATGGTCCAAGAGAAACCACTGGACAGAGACATTGTATTAACGGGGATGCATTAGTGTTTCAACCAAAAAAGAAATGATAGAATAAGTAATTTGGATTCAGTTCGTACTTAATCTAAATGATCATAATTGTGAATCTTTTGATTACTAAAAAAACAACAAATAGATGAAAAAATATCCGTTCTATAAAACTGAAGAACAATGGAAAAAGGATCTAACCGAAGAGGAATACAGAGTATTAAGACAAAAGGGAACGGAAAGACCTTTTACCGGAAAATATAACATCCATTCTGAAAATGGCACTTACAAATGTATGGCCTGTAATACACCATTGTTTGAAAGTTCCTCTAAATTTGATTCAGGATGTGGTTGGCCTAGTTTTGATGAATCTATCGAAGGAAGTATTGAATACGTTAGAGATACTTCTCATGGAATGATCAGAACTGAAATATTATGTGCTAATTGTGGAAGTCACTTAGGACATATATTTAATGACGGACCGACAGAAACAGGACAACGTTATTGCGTAAATTCTGTAAGTATTGATTTCGATCAATCTTCACAATAAAAACAAATAACTAATTTTTGGAACGCTTATTGATACATACTTCTCATATCAAAACAACAAATAATTACACATTATGAAAAAGATTTTTGGACTTTTATTTTTCGCAACATTATTATTTACTTCTTGTGAAGGTGATCCAGGACCTCCAGGACCACAAGGTATTCCGGGTCAAGATGGAGAAATTGGAACTACATATGAGTTCACAACTAGTTTTACTCAGGCAAATGATTTTGGGCATCGTTTCTTTTTTAACGAAAACATATTTGATTCTGACGTAGTATTAGTATATAGATTAGAGGCCGTGGATAATGGCTTAGACGTTTGGGAACCGCTTCCAACAGCTACTATATTTATAGATGATGGGAATGGCGGTGATATCACTGTTCTTTACCGATTTAACTTTACAGTTGGAGATGTAGACGTATTGTTAGAAAGTAATGCACCTGATTTAGTACCGGCAGATTTGACTACTAATCAAACGTTTAGAGTGGTTGTTGTGCCTGCAGCTTTTGCAGAAAATACAGATATCAACCTAGCAGACTTTAATGAAGTTCAAGCAGCTTTAAATTTAGAATTTTAATCCTATAAATATTTTAGCAATCACGCTAGATATTCTAAAAAAGTAAGGAAAATACCAAAAAATTAACACTATCGTTACGATAGTGTTTTTTTATGATATTTATTGGGTAATTATTATGAAAATGGAATTCCCATTTCCTTTTTAGGTTAATCGAATTATCCGTAAATTCGTGTCTTCAAAAAATTCACATTTATGAGCGCATATGATATTATCGTATTAGGAAGTGGACCTGGTGGTTATGTTACTGCTATTAGAGCTTCTCAATTGGGGTTTAAAACTGCTATTATAGAAAAAGAAAGCCTAGGAGGTGTTTGTTTAAATTGGGGATGTATCCCTACCAAAGCATTATTAAAAAGTGCACAGGTATTTGATTACCTAAAACATGCTTCAGATTATGGCTTAACAGTTGAGAAATTTGATAAAGATTTTGATGCGGTTGTAAAGCGCAGTCGTGGTGTAGCTGAAGGAATGAGCAAAGGTGTTCAGTTCCTCATGAAAAAGAATAAAATAGATGTAATCGAAGGGTTCGGAAAGCTGAAAGCGAGTAATAAAATTACTGTAACTGACAAAGATGGAAAAGCATCTGACTATGAAGCAAAACATATAGTAATTGCTACTGGAGCAAGATCCAGAGAATTACCAAATTTACCACAAGATGGTAAAAAAGTTATAGGATACCGTGATGCTATGACTTTAAAATCTCAGCCTAAGAAAATGATTGTAGTAGGTTCTGGTGCCATAGGTGTTGAATTTGCTCATTTTTACAATGCTATGGGAACAGAAGTAACGATAGTGGAATACCTTCCTACTTTAGTTCCTCTAGAAGATGAAGAGGTTTCTAAACAATTCGAAAGAAGCTTTAAAAAAGCTGGAATAAAAGTAATGACAAATTCAGCAGTAGAAAGTGTTGATACTTCTGGTGATGGAGTAAAAGCTACTGTAAAGACAAAGAAAGGTGAAGAAATTCTTGAAGCTGACATCGTTTTATCTGCAGTAGGAATTAAAACCAACATAGAAAATATTGGATTAGAAGAACTAGGAATCGCTACAGATAGAGATAAAATCGTAGTAAATGATTGGTATCAAACTAATATTCCTGGTGTTTATGCTATTGGTGATGTTATAGCTGGTCCAGCTTTAGCACATGTGGCTTCTGCAGAAGGTATTACTTGTGTAGAAAAAATCGCTGGTATGCACGTTGAAGCTATTGATTACGGAAATATTCCTGGTTGTACATATGCTTCACCAGAAATCGCAAGCGTTGGTATGACCGAAAAACAAGCTAAAGAAGCTGGCTATGAATTAAAGATTGGTAAATTCCCATTCTCAGCTTCCGGAAAAGCAAGTGCTGCTGGAACGAAAGATGGTTTTGTAAAAGTAATCTTTGATGCCAAATATGGAGAATGGTTAGGATGTCATATGATTGGTGCTGGTGTTACTGATATGATCGCAGAAGCGGTATTAGGTAGAAAATTAGAAACTACTGGTCATGAAGTACTAAAAGCAATACATCCTCATCCAACAATGAGTGAAGCTGTTATGGAAGCTGTTGCTGATGCTTATGATGAAGTGATTCATTTATAAGACGACTTAATAATACAAAAACAAGCACCTTATCTTTTTCGATAAGGTGTTTTTTTATGATTTATACAGGGACTAAATCACAATACCAAAAAGAGGTATCCCAACTTTTACTATCACGATCCGTATAACAATTGTCATCATCATCCGAAGGCTTATAATTTCGTAAGACCTTCTCTCCTATTTCAAAATTGATAGGCTTTTCAAAAATCGGTCCATCAAAAACAAACGTATGAAATTCACCATTTTCGCCACATGGATCTACGTTTTCTGGTAAATCCCTTAAAAAGTCTCGATTCAGTTCTCTTCCACAGAAGGATTCATCCAGATAATTAGCATTTACACAGACCGTAATCGCCCTAAAACCAAGATCTATAAATTCTTCTAACAACACTTTAGTATCCCTCTTCCAAATAGGAAAAACACCTTGTATACCAACAGTTTGTAATTGGTTTTCTCTATATGCTTTTAGATCTTCCAAGAAAATATCTCCAAAACAGCAATGAGTATAACCAGAATTCTTTAGCTTATTGACTTCTGTATGCATAATCTCATCATACAAACTCATAGATACTTCAGCCGGAAATTCAATTTTGTGTAGTGGGATGTTAAGACTTTTAGCTTGTTGTTCCAATAAAGACACTCTTAATCCATGCATAGATACTCGACCGTAGTCCTTATTAACTGTAGTTACCAAAGTAGAAATATCATATTCTTCTTGTTGTAGTATATAATACAATGCCAAAGAAGAATCTTTTCCGCTGCTCCAATTAAAATATGTCTTATGCACTTATAAAAAACTTTGAATAGCTAATACATAGCTTTGTAAGCCGAAACCAAGAATAACACCTTTGGCGTTAGGAGATATATATGATTGATGCCTAAACTCCTCTCTTCCGAAAGTATTAGATATATGAACTTCTACAACTGGCACAGCAACTGCTTTTATAGCATCTCCAATGCCTATAGAAGTATGTGTATATGCACCTGCATTTAAGATTACTCCATCAAAAGTATCATCTGCTTCCTGAATCTTCGTAATCAATTCCCCTTCAATATTAGACTGGTAGTATACTAATTCTATATCCTTAAATTTTTCTTGCAGAGTTCCAAAAAACTCTTCAAAAGATTGATTTCCATATATACCAGGCTCTCGTTTTCCTAACAGATTTAAATTAGGCCCGTTCAAAATTAAAATTCTCATTCGTACGCTTCTCGTATTACTCTTCTATTATTTTTTGTTTTAAATAAATACCCTACAGATAACTGCGCTATAGAATTTCTATTAGTAACATCTATAATTCCTGGATCATTGATATTCGTTAAACCAAGATTATATCGCAATTGAAAAAACAGACCACTTTCCAATTTGTAGCCAGCACCAAAAGCCCAACTAATATCCAGATCTCTAAAAGAATCAAAAAACGGATCATTATCGGCTACATCATCATTTCCTATAGTCGTTAATAAAGAAAACTGTGGCCCCGTTTCTAAACTAATGTTATCAGTGATATAAAATTTAGAAATTATGGGTAAAGAAATATAATTTAAACTTATCGTTTGCTCTACTCCTGCTACATCTGTTTTATATCCTTGTGCAGAATATAACAGTTCTCCCTGAATATAAAACTTACTTGATATAGGATATTCTACTACGGCACCAAGATGTATTCGTACTCTCCCACTTACATCATCCGCATCTCCAAGGATACTACTATAGTTTACACCTCCTTTAAAACCTGCACGAGCATATAATGGATCTTCATCCGAAATCTTTTGAGCACTCACCATTGAAATACTCAAAATTGCAACTACAAAAACAATAATCCTTTTCTTCATATTATTAAAATAGGTTAATACTCAAAAGTAACTTTATTTTTTGTAAACCTATTCAAGTAATTTAAAAACTATAAGAGTAAATGGTTTCAATAATCCAATATTTACAACATTCCTATTCTAAAGTGTGACCAAAGAAAATTAGAGAATGTTAAATATTTATCATGATTATCTGATTATAAACATCTTAAAAATAACAGCAAAAAAATGTCTGAAATTTTCAAAAAAACAGAGTAACAAAACAACCTATAGTGTCACTAATGGGATATAAACAAATAAACAAACAATATGAAAAAAATGATTTTAACTGCTATTGCAGTGTTCACATTAAGCTTTATCAATGCACAGGATAACGAGCAAACTTCTAAGGGGAAATTCCTTGTGGAAGGGAATACCAATTTTGGAGGAATTGAATTTATAGGAATATCTAATGGTAATGCTGCAAATACAGGGTTTTCATTCTATAGTTTTGAAGATGAAGGACCTTCAGGGTTTAATATTGGAGCTGAAGCTGGTTATTTTATTATTGATAATTTAGCGCTAAAACTTGGTCTAGGCTTTGGATCTTTTAAACCAAATAACGACTCTGATAGTAGTACCTCATTTAGCTACAAAATTGGTGCAAAGTATTATATTATAAGTAAAATACCTGTTCAGGTAGATTTTACAGGTGCAAGTATAGAAGATGCTGAAGACAATCCATCATTTATAGGATTACAAGGTGGTTACGCTTTATTTTTAGGAGATCATATAAGTGTTGAGCCTGGTTTGAGATATAATTTATCAACCGATGATGAAATATATTCAAGCTTCTTGCAGTTAAATGTTGGTTTTGCTCTGCACTTTTAATAAAAATCAAATACCAGCAAGTAATAAACCATTTCTGAAATAGGAATGGTTTTTCTTTTTTTGGTCCATCCACATCCATAAAATCTATACATTATTTAAAATCCCCAATTTCAGGGAAACAATTGTTTAAAATCTACCTGAAAACAGTGACTATTTTCTTTTTACACTCTTCTAATTTTGACTTCGAATTTTAAACAAACAATTATCATGAAAAAACTATTATTTACAGTTGTTGCTGTACTTTCGTTTACTTTTATTTACGCTCAAGATGGTGAGCAAACCGCTAAAGGAAAATGGCTTATCGAAGCAAATACAAATTTTGGAGCTGCTCATACAGCCAACACAGGGATTCAATTCACTTCTTTCTCGGATGATGCTGGTTACATTTTTAACATTGGTCTAGAAGGAGGATATTTTATTATGGATAATCTGGCATTAAAAGCTGGACTTGGGTATGGATCTATAAAGGCTAATTCTGATGCCGATGCTGTAGACAGATTTAGTTATAAAATTGGTGCTAAATATTATATCATTGGATCTATACCAGTACAGGTAGATTATAGTGGTGTAAGTACAGATGCAGATGAAGATCCTTCGTTTTTAGGAGTGCAAGGAGGATATGCTTTCTTTATAGGAGATAACGTTAGCATAGAACCTGGATTACGATATAATGTAAGTTTAAATGATGATTTCTTTACAGACGCTTTTCAATTAAACATAGGATTCGCGATACATTTATAAAAAACATTACCCCCTTAAACCTATTAAACCATCTTGATTAGATCAGGATGGTTTTTCTTTTTATATTAGACCAATGAAATGGAGTCACGCAATAAAAGATTACGAACATTACCTGCGTATAGAAAGAGGACTTTCAGATAACTCTATCATTAACTATAGTTTAGATATTCAGAGACTAATCAAATATTTAGAGTCGCAGGATATTAAGACCGGTCCGCTCTCCATAGAAAAAGAAATACTACAACAATTTATTTACGAAACTGCTAAACTAGTAAATGCTCGTTCTCAGGCACGTCTGATTTCAGGATTAAAAAGTTTCTTTAATTATTTATTATTCGAGGATTATCGTGAAACCAATCCGATGGATCTTATCGAGGCTCCCAAAATAGGAAGAAAGTTACCTGATACACTATCGTTAGAAGAAATTGACCTTATTATTTCCAAAGTAGACTTAAGTAAAGCTGAAGGTGAACGTAACAGAGCTATTATAGAAACTCTTTATGGCTGTGGACTACGTGTTAGTGAGCTGATCAATCTAAAACTATCGGATCTTTTTTTTGAAGAAGGTTTTATTAATGTTACGGGAAAAGGTGACAAACAAAGATTTGTTCCTATTGGAGATATTACCAAGAAATACATCAACATTTATAAAGATGAGATTAGGAATCACCTTAACATTCAATCTGGTCATGAAGACACTTTATTTCTAAATCGTAGAGGAAGACAATTAACAAGGGCTATGATTTTTACGATTGTAAAACGTCTTGTGGAAAAAGCGGGAATTCAGAAGAATATTAGTCCTCATACTTTTAGACATTCATTTGCTACACATCTATTAGAAAATGGAGCCGATTTAAGAGCCATACAATTAATGCTGGGACATGAGAGCATTACAACAACAGAAATTTATATGCATGTCGATCGAAGCCACTTAAGCGAAGTAATGAACACTTATCACCCAAGAAGATAATATGGTACTTAATTACTTAAGATACTCGCTGATTTTAACAACTCTCTTAGGTGGCTGTTCCATATATTCTCAAAGACTTAGTGCAGATGGTGGTATTATCCTCAAAGCGGAAATTACTATCGGCAATCAAAACCAATGGTTAAAATTAGGGGCTTCTGGTTTTGGTACACTAAATTATGGTGATATCTCTGTAGAAAGTGGTTTATCATTTCTCTCCTATCAATTCCTTAAACGACATACTGTCCAAACCTATGGATTTGCATATACCTATGAATTCTTTGCACTTGCTGGAATTGGTAAGAACAGTAACCTTCTTGGATCTACAGTTTCGAATGTAAATACCACTATTATTTATAATCCAAAAGGAGAAGGTGGCTTTCAGGGATTAGGTTTTGGATTTAGTAAAGATTATTTACCGGGAAAACTAAAGTCTTATGGACTCAGACGAGGTGCATTTTTAATGAGATTTAGCAACGCCAGTCACAATATTCATTTCTCTTTTCAAAACGATTTTAGTATTGGATTGTTCAAAGGTTCAGGAACAGACTACGGCGTTACAGGATCTTTAGACATTGGTTTTACAAATATTAGAGATGTCGAAACTGTACAAAAATTTGGTTTTGGTATTGATTTATTTACCGCAAGGCCCAATTATAGTGTTGCTCCAAGAAACCCTATTAATTCAGATGATGG
The DNA here is from genome assembly GCF_947492965.1 of uncultured Aquimarina sp. Lineage (GTDB taxonomy): Bacteria > Bacteroidota > Bacteroidia > Flavobacteriales > Flavobacteriaceae > Aquimarina. Next base: position 551,643 of record NZ_CANLOZ010000002.1, read on the forward strand.
AAGAAAAAACGTTTGGTTTACCTTACCTCCTTTCAAAGAATTATTCTATGGCAACTTATATGGCTATGCTACGCATCAAGAGAATGATTATAATGTACACGTTAAAATGGGAATTAATAGTCAAAAAGCTGGAGCATACATTCAGAACATATTACATGATGGCTTAGGATTAAATCCAAGATTTCCTTGGCAAGTAGACACTAAAGACAAGATTTTTATCGAAGCTTCTGGAAATATATTTCTTAAAACCACTACTAATGAGGAATAATATCAGATATATATTCTTAAGTACATTAGTATGTTTATGCACTAGCTGCTCTACGTATACTACATTTTATAGTAAAACTCACAAACAAGTAGTTGGAGAAAACATTTCTAAAATTCATCGATTAGATGTAAGCAATCAAAATCTAACCGAACTACCAGCAAATATTGAGCAGATCAAAGATTTACGAATGATTAATCTAAGTAACAATCCAGATTTAGATCTAAACAATACGTTTGAACGTTTATCAGTGCATACTAATCTCGAGGTACTAATCTTAGATAGTTTGGATATTAATATAATTCCAGAGTCTATTTCGCAATTCAAAAATTTAAAACAAATTTCTTTGGCGCATAACACAGATTTATTAATAGATGTAGCTCTTTCTAGACTTTCGGAATTACCAATTGAATTTCTAAATCTGGCAAATAACAATCTTACGATGCTTCCAGAAAATATTATAAATCTTACAAGCCTCAAAGACTTAAATTTATCGTATAATAATATGAAAGACCCTAAAACCTATAACTTATTAGGGCAATTACCCAAATTATATTCTTTATGGATTGATCACAACGAATTAGAAACTTTACCTGCTACTATTGGTAATCTCAAGCAAATTCGATTCCTATATATTGATCACAATAATTTAGCCTATATGCCCGATTCGATCATAGATATGAAAAAATTATGGGTGATACATGCAGGATATAATAAGTTTAAGAAACTTCCAACCGTCTTTGCAAAAATGAAAGTATTGTTAATGGTTCATATTAATAATAATGAGATTACAACAATTCCTAAAATCTATGAAACAGAAAAATATCCATTAGCTGGATTACTTTTAGACAACAATGCATTTTCCAAGGAAGAAGTGGAGCGTGCAAAACAGATTTTTAATGGTTTTTTCCTTCTCTCTTTTGAACAAAAAGTATATAAATAAAAAAACTCCCATAATCGGGAGTTTTTCTATATATAATAAGAAACTATATTATTAATTAGGTCTTGTTACTGTTCCAAATGGTCCAGTTCCGTTAGGTCCTAATGTATTTAATGCTGGCGCTAAATCCTGACCTGCAGTACCTGTTAAAGGCTTAAAGAAAAACGGTTCAGCCTGATCATAATCTGGATTTGGCTCAACAGAAATTACCACTTGCTTACCTCTTACATCTCCATCCTGTGGAAATGTTAGTGGTGATGGAGCATTATTAATAAAGTCTTCGCCTGGGAAGTCTGGAGCTGTTTGATTCCCGCTATATGGAGAAGCATCATCTACACCAGATAAACTAGAAAAAGTACCTGTAGAAACAGGAACATTATTAATAACTACCCATCCTTCATATTTCCAACCTTGTTGAAGTGTCGGTAAATTTAAACCAGCAACTGGAGAACCTCCATTAGGATTCATAAACCAGATTCCGTTTTGATCGTTATCCGGGTCAGTATCCGTTGGACTAGCCATTACAAACTCACCAGAAACAGATGTGAAATCACCTATAACATTAGTTACTCTTACTTCTGCAGTAGTCCCATTGAAATTACCACTCAATATTTTGGTATCAGATGGTCCTGGATCAGTATCATTTGGTGGTTCAACAGATAGCACGAAAGAAGTAGCATCTTCTAGTTGACTTGCAATAGCAACAAAATTTTGAGTATTTGCAGTACTAGTAAACTTTCCAGTTGATATTGGATTTCCATCTACTATGATCCATCCTTCATAGGTAGCACCATTAGTTAATGTTTCCAATCCTACCACTTCCATAGTCAATGTTGCCACTGGTGGTCCGTCGTCACTTGAGCAGGAAACTCCTAATACTCCTAAGGCAATTGCAGCTATTGCCATCATCTTTTTTTTCATCATTTTTTGCTTTTTTTAATTTAATTTTTGACAGTATGGATATCATTATTCAAAGTAACTACAAAAAGTCAATAAAATTGTACGTTTTTAACGTTATTTTTTGACGTTAAACTAGGATTATGATGATCTTTGTGATCCCTGAGGTGGAATTTGTTGTGGTTTTTTAAACAATTCTAAATACGCCTTTCCTATATGAGCGACAATATCACTCGCTAACAAGCCTTGATATCCAGCACTTTGCACAACCAAGTCTCCCGACATTCCATGTAAATACACTCCAAATATCGCTGCGTGTAGAGGATCATAGCCTTGTGCCAATAATCCTGTAATAATTCCTGTAAGTACATCACCACTACCAGCAGTAGCCATACCCGGATTTCCAGAAGTATTCACATAAATTTGGTCTTGATAAATAATCAGACTATTCGCTCCTTTTATTACAACAATAGCATCATATTTCTTGGAAAATTCTTTTACTCTATTGATTTTATCAAAATCATCTTTCCAATCTCCTATTAATCTCTTTAATTCTCCTGGATGAGGAGTTAGTATTGTTTTAGGTGGTAAGTATTCCAAAAGCTCTTGTTTTTTGGATAATATATTGATCGCATCGGCATCGATAACTAAATTACTTTTATTTTCCTTCAGTAATGCTTCAAAGCCGTTGATAGTTTTCTCTCCGGTTCCTAGACCAATACCAATACCTATAGCTGTTGGCTCAAAATTAATATCTATATTGGATATATAGTCATCTTCTTCGTCAGTAATTACCATAGCTTCGGGAACTGACGTTTGTAAAATCTCGTATCCACATTCTGGAATATATGCAGTAGCCAATCCTGCTCCTATTCGTAGGGAAGATTCGGTAGCTAAAACTACACTTCCCATTTTCCCATAACTACCTCCTATAATAAGACAATGACCATAGTCTCCTTTGTGCGCAAATTTGTGTCTTGGTCGATATAGAGAAAGTAATTCATTTTTTCCAATCAAATCAGCAAAACCAGGTGTCTGAGCAATAAACTCTCTACTTAATCCAATATCAATAACCTCTAAATCCTGAGAATACTGGCCAGTTTCTGGTAGAAAAAAAACAAGTTTTGGCAGTTGAAAAGTAACTGTTGTAGATGCATAAATAACACCTTCCTTATCTTCTGGAGCTTTATCAGCATATAATCCAGAAGGCACATCTATGGATAGTGTAAAACTTCTTGCAGCATTAATATGCTTGATTAGATTGATAACCCAAGGAACTATGGGTCTATTTAATCCAATACCAAAAATAGCATCTATGACCATATCTTGTGGACTAATAGTAGGAAAATCATCCTCAGACTTAATTTGGGTTGGCCATTCAGAAGCTATTTCTTTTAATCTATCATAATTGACCAAAAAGTTTTTAGATCTTTTATCACTAAAATTTACAATATAAGTTTTAACATGATACCCATGTTCTACTAATAATCTAGAAATCACCAATCCATCTCCTCCATTGTTTCCTATTCCACAAAAGACATGAATAGGAATTGGTGCTCCTTGTAGTCTTTGGTGTAATACGTTAAAAATTTGAGTGGATGCTCTCTCCATCAAATCTAAAGAGGTAATGTTTTGGGTCTGGATGGTTATTTCATCTGCTTTTCGCATTTGATCAGCGGAAAATATCTTCACAAGCTTTAATTTTAATTAATTAACTAAAAATATTAGGTACTAACGTAAACAACCTTTTACTATTCTTTTTTAAGAATGCCTTAACGAATCAGGTGATAAATTAGAGTATTAATAAAAGTTTATGATTAGAACCATTTTTATTTTGTTCAAAAGTAAAAAATTATACTTTTGAACTTAAATATAAAGCAAACTAATGTTTAGTACGGTTTCAATCTCGGTTTTACTTTTCGTGTTAGGAACAACAGCGGTGATCGCTTATACTTCATTTTCTCGTACTGCTACGATTATTACCCTTAGGGGTTAATTCATTTATATAACTTTAGAAATCAAGTAGATAGTTTATTTTACGTAAAGAAACTATCGAAAAAGCTTTATCAATTCATCTTTTATAAATACCATATTATGAACGTTCTAAAATTTGGAGGTTCTTCTGTTGCAAATGCAGCGACTATAGAAAAAGTAATTACAATCATTGAAAAACAATCTGAAAATCAACCTTTATACGTTGTGGTTTCAGCATTGGGAGGTATTACAGATCTTTTAATTCAAGCTGGTAAAGAGGCTTCTTCCAACAATGAAAAATATAAAAATACATTAGCTATCGTAGAAACAAGACATCTGGATGTTATTAAGGAATTAATTCCTGTTGTTTCTCAAAGTGCTATTATCAGTAAAGTAAAATCCGAACTAAATAAACTAGAATCCTTATGTGAAGGTGTATTCTTGTTAAGTGAATTATCCCCAAAAACCGAATCCGTGATCACTAGCTTTGGTGAAATGTTATCATCTTTTATCATTTCGGAAGCGGCTAAGGTAAGAGAACTGGATATTGTTCTAAAAGATTCAAGAGACTATATAATTACTACAGAAGCCTCTAAGGTAACTATCGATTACGAAGAGACAAACTTCAGAATAAAGAGATATGTGCAGGATAACAAACACCAAATTAGTTTATTTCCTGGCTTTGTAGCTAGAACTTCTGATGGAGAACCTACTACTTTGGGAAGAGGTGGTTCAGATTTTACAGCTGCAATTTTGGCTGCAGCCGTACAAGCCGAAAAATTACAAATCTGGACCGATGTTAGTGGAATGTACACCGCAAATCCGAAACTGGTAAAACAAGCGAAACCTGTTGCCCATATTTCATATCAGGAAGCTATGGAGTTATCTCATTTTGGAGCCAAAGTTATTTATCCGCCAACTATTCACCCTGTTTTGGATAAGAACATCCCAATTGTAATAAAAAACACTTTTCAACCTGAGGATAAAGGTACCCTGATAACTAGAGAAGTTACAAATAGAGCAAAACCTGTTACGGGAATAAGTCATATTGATGATATTTCTATTATTTCTTTAGAAGGAAGTGGAATGGTCGGAATTCCAGGATTTTCTAAACGCCTATTCGAAGCTTTGTTTTTGGAAAACATCAACGTAATACTTATTACCCAAGCTTCTTCTGAGCATTCTATCTGTCTAGCCGTAGAATCTGTAGATGCTGAAAGAGCTAAAACTGTACTTGACGCTACTTTCGAATTTGAAATTACCAAGCACAAAGTAGACCCTGTTAAAATTGAAAACGATACTGCAATTGTTGCGCTCGTTGGTGATAATATGTATCATCATCAAGGTTTGAGTGGGAAAATGTTTAGTACTCTTGGAAAAAATAACGTGAATATTCGTGCCATAGCACAAGGTGCATCAGAAAAAAATATATCTGTTGTTATCGGAAAAAAAGATATCAAAAAAGCACTAAATATCTTACATGAACGATTCTTTGAGGTAAAAACAAAACAATTAAACCTTTTTATAACAGGAGTTGGAAACGTAGGTAGTAAACTATTATCACAATTAGAGCAACAAAAAAGCTACTTAAAAGATAAGTTAAGATTAAAAGTTAGGGTTGTTGGAATCTCAAATTCCAGAACAATGGTTTTTGACGAACAAGGAATAAAGTTAAGTTCTTGGCAAGAAAAATTAGCAGAAGGAGAAAAAGCCGACTCAGAGAAATTCTTCGAAACTGCTAAGGAAATGAACATTCGTAATTCAATTTTTGTAGATAACACTGCCAACCCGGATATCGCAAAGGTTTATAAACATTATCTAGCCGAAAGTATGGCTGTGGTAACCTGCAATAAAATTGCTTGTGCCGATGAATATGTAAATTATGCCGAATTGAAAGAATTATCACGAAAATTTAGTGCTTCTTTCCTATATGAAACTAATGTAGGTGCTGGTTTACCGATTATCGACACACTAAACAATCTCATTGCTTCTGGTGATCATGTACATAAAATCCAAGCAGTTTTATCAGGTAGTCTCAATTTTGTGTTTAACAATTACAAAGAAGGAACTAACTTTTATGACATTGTAAAACAAGCACAACAAGAAGGATACACAGAACCAGATCCTAAAATTGACCTTAGCGGTGTAGATGTGGCCAGAAAAATCTTGATTTTAGCACGTGAAAGCGGACAAATAATGGAACTTGAGGATATCGAAAAAGAAGCTTTTTTACCAAAAGAAAGCCTGGAAACATCCTCTGTAGAAGATTTCTTCGAAACATTAAAAAATAACGAAGAACATTTTGCAAAAATTCTTGACGAAGCAAATCAAAAAGATTGCCGACTAAAATATGTTGCCCAATACGAAGATGGGAAAGCAAAAGTAGGGCTGCAACACATTCCAGCGGATCATCCATTTTATAATTTAGAAGGAAGCGATAATATTGTTCTTTTCTACACAGATCGTTATCCAGTGCAACCCCTCATTGTTAAAGGTGCAGGTGCAGGTGCAGAAGTTACTGCTTCTGGTATATTTGCCGATATAATTAGAATTGGTAAAAAGTAAACTATGCAATCACAAACAAAACGTATAAAAGTATTTGCACCAGCGACAGTAGCTAATTTGTCCTGTGGTTTTGATGTTCTGGGTTGTTGCTTAGATACAGTTGGTGATGAAATGATTGTATCATTATCCTCCGAACCAGGTGTTAGAATCACTAAAATCAAGGGTGCTGATTTACCTTTAGAAACCGATAAAAATGTAGCTGGTGTTGCTGTGAAAGCATTACTTGAAACGTATGAAAAGAATATTGGTGTTGATATAGAAATATACAAAAACATCAAAGCAGGAAGTGGTATCGGAAGTAGTGCTGCTAGTAGTGCCGGTGCTGTTTGGGCTGTTAATTATCTTCTCGATAATCCATTTTCTCCTCATAAATTAGTGGAGTTTGCGATGGAAGGAGAAAAATTAGCAAGTGGTAATGCTCATGCTGATAACGTTGCTCCTGCCCTTTTGGGAGGGTTTACACTGGTAAGAAGTTATGATCCCTTGGATGTTATAAAACTTCATACACCCAAAGATTTAGTAATGACCGTAATACATCCACAAATAGAAGTAAAAACTTCGGATGCCAGATCTGTCATCAAGCAAAAAGTAACACTAAAGCAGGCTATTCATCAATGGGGTAACGTAGGAGGACTAGTTTCTGGATTATTTACCGAAGATTACGATTTAATTGGACGTAGTTTGGAAGACGTAATTATAGAGCCTATGCGCTCTATCCTGATTCCAGAATTTAACAACGTAAAAAATGCTGCAATTCAGAATGGTGCACTAGGATGCGGTATTTCTGGATCCGGACCATCAATATTTGCTTTAAGCAAAGGAATGGATACTGCAAAAAAAGTAGCTGATGCCATCAGAGAGGTATATGCAACGACAGGATTAGATTTTGATATTCATATATCCAAAATAAATAGTGCCGGAATTAAAATATTAGAGTAATATGCAAGAAGTAAAAAAAATAGCAACTGGATCTCCTTGGGAAGATATTGTAGGATATTCCAGAGCGATTAAAATAGGAAACATCATTGAAGTTTCAGGAACTACTGCTCCAGGTGCAAATGAATATGAACAAACAGTGGCTATTATCGAGGCTGTAAAAAAAGTGTTGTCTCAGTTAGACGCTGATTTGTCTAATGTAATACGAACTAGAATCTATTGTACTGATATTACCAAATGGGAAGATATCGGAAAAGCACATGGAGAATATTTTGGAGATATAAAACCGGTTACTGCCATGGTGGAAGTATCAAAATTAATCGACCCTAATATTTTGGTAGAGATAGAATTTTCTGCTTTACTTAATTAAATAAATAGCATATTCATGCAGTATTATAGTTTACATCATAACGCCCCAAAGGTATCTTTTTCTGAGGCTGTTATAAAAGGATTAGCTCCTGATAAAGGATTATATTTTCCAGAAACCATTACTCCTCTACCCGATTCCTTTTTTAAAAATATTGAGAACCTAGATGAAGTGGAAATAGGGTATCAAACTATCAAACAATTTGTTGGGGATGAAATTCCTGAAACTGAACTAAGAGAGATTCTAAAAGATGTTCTAAGTTTTGAATTTCCAGTGGTTGATATTTCTGAAAACATCGGTACATTGGAGCTTTTTCATGGTCCTACAATGGCTTTTAAAGATGTTGGAGCACGATTTATGGCCAGGTGCCTTGGATATTTTAATAAGAATAATGAAAATAAAGTTACTGTTTTAGTAGCTACATCTGGTGATACTGGTGGTGCTGTAGCACAAGGGTTTTTAGGTGTAAAAGGTGTTGACGTTGTTATTCTCTATCCATCAGGAAAAGTAAGTGACATACAAGAAAGACAATTAACCACATTAGGTCAAAATATAACCGCACTAGAAGTTGATGGTGTTTTTGATGATTGTCAGGATATGGTTAAAAAAGCTTTTCTGGATACCAGTATTACGGATCATATGCAATTGACTTCAGCTAACTCTATTAATATAGCAAGGTGGTTACCGCAATTATTCTATTTCGTTTTTGCTTACAAACAATTAAAATCCAAAGGTAAAGATATTGTGTTTTCTGTACCTAGTGGTAATTTTGGGAACATCTGTGCTGGTATTGTAGCAAGTAAATTAGGCCTTCCTGTGAAACATTTTGTTGCTTCTACAAATGTAAATGATACCGTAGTACGCTATATGGATACAGAGAAATACGAACCTACTGCCTCTAAAGCTACAATCTCCAATGCCATGGACGTGGGAAATCCAAGTAATTTCATTAGGATACAACAATTATTCAATAATAATTTCAACTCGCTTAAAGGTGATTTTTCTGCTTATAGCTTCAATGATGTATTGACCAAAGAAGCCATGAAAGAAATCTATAAAAAGTCTAATTATATTGCAGATCCACATGGAGCTGTTGGTTATTTAGGACTCAAATCCTATGGCCTTAATGAGAATGAATATGGTGTTTTTCTAGAAACTGCACATCCAGTTAAGTTTTTAGACATAGTAGAAAACACATTAGATCTCAATGTTGAGATACCGAAACAAATCCAAAAAGTACTGAATAAAGAAAAAGTGAGTATTAAAACGAATGATTATAGTAAACTAAAAGAGTTCCTTCTTAGCTAAGGAACTCTTCTGCATATTATGAAATTATCCGGTTCTTTAAATTTCGTGCACTAAAAGTATTAGTAGATTTTTTTAGCAAACGATTTCATCACCTTGTACACAATGTACGATGTGGATGCTAAATATTTAAAGTTTACTGTAGTGTACTTATCCTCTGCCTGACGAACATAAGGAGAATTATCACCATTCATTAATTCTGCAGTAATTGTAATCGTTTCATACCCTAACTTAGAAAAAATCTTTGATTCCGGTGTAGATACTCTTCTTTTAAAAACGGGTACTCCAGATTCCAATCTATATGCAGACTCTAAACTGATGTTAGAGGACAATAATTCTATTGCTCTATCTTCGTCATTATCCCATCCTACATAATCGGCTCGGTGCATAGAGGTTACATTATACTTGTCTTCTTTTAGTTTCTTCACAAACATTCTGCAACCAATCATATTTGTTTCTTGCTGGTCGAAGAATACGACGATAAAATTAACCTTTCTTTCTTCCAATTTAGCAATCTCTCTGGCTACATATAAGGCAAGAGCAACTCCAGTAGCATTATGAACAGCTCCAGGACTTCCTTTTGCGGTATCATAATGCGCGGTTAGTACGACATACTCGTCACTACCATTGGTAGCTGGAATTTCTGTATATATATTAGTGCCATTATACGAATTACCTTTCTTATCCTGTACATTATAAGCATTCTTTAAAGGTTTTAATCCAATACCTTTAAGGTAATCAGACAAATAATCAGCTGTAATTCGTCTCTCAGATGGGGTAGCTCGACTAGAAAGTTTCTTTTTTCCTTTTATCGGTTCATGTCCTGTTAATTTCCCTACAATATCTTTCTGAACATTAATAATTGCAGCTTCTTCCTGATCTGTTAGGGCTTGTGCCATAGAAATTTGTGCACAAAAAATAAATAATAGTAATATTTTAAACGTATATAACTTCATTTTTTGTTTTTTGTATTCTTAATTTTTTCCTTCCTTTTAACAAATTTATAAAAATCAATAAATATTTTTACAATTAGTATTTTTATTCCCTAAAATAATTGTTTTTAATATGACTTTTTCAAAAATCATACCATTTTTTATACTATTATTGTTTGTAATCATCGGATGTACAGACAGTAATACCTCTTCTAACCCACTTAAGGCGCCTGATAACTGGAGAAAGGAAACAATAGAATTTCCGTTATCGTTTGCACCTTCACTTACTTATAAAGGTACTGAATATGTGCGATTTGCACCAGGCTGGGGGAAAAAAGATGCAGAAGATTACTTTACATATGCATTTTTGTGGTATTTAGATGAAGTTCCAACCTTATCCAGTAAGATTTTGGAATCTGAATTAGAAACATATTTTAATGGTTTAATGGGTGTGGTTTCTGGATCCAAAGACACAACTACTTCTTCAATTCCAACATCTAAAGCTTTTTTCGAGAAACTCGATGAAACATCGTATGCGGGTAAAGTAATAACACATGATGCTTTTACAACAAAAAAAGAAGTTACTCTAAATGTTATTGCTAAATATTCAGCTTGTCCTGAACTGGAGAAACATCTGGTATTATTTAAATTTTCTCCTAAAAAAGTAGATCATCCTGTTTGGTCTAAATTAGAAAACATCCAAATAGACTTAGATTGTAAATAATACGGAGATCTTTTATAAAATTATGTGTCTTTTTAAATCATCTAAGCATAAATTTTACTATTTTTCTTTTCTAAAATTTTTATAACTCATGAACGTTTGTTTTCTAATGTATCCTTGGGAGGAAATTAACCCTGAAAAGGATACCAGTCTTACGTTAATTCACGAATTCGCAAAGCGAAAACATGGGGTAGCTATGGCTACGCCTTCTAATTTAACCATCAGAGATAGTGTAACATATTCTTTTTGTAAAGTATTAAATAGACAAGAAAAGATATCATCCTCAATGAAGTCTTTTTACACCAAAGCTACCTTTAGAGATGAAATGCTGCCTTTGGCGGGCTTTGATGTTATTATTTTGAGAAGTAACCCTCCTCTAGATATGATTATGCTTAATTTTTTGGATTCCATTAAGGATGATGTCTTTATCATGAACGATATTGATGGTATCAGAAGATCTAATAACAAGCTCTATACAGCGGCTTTTGATGATATAGATACTCATTTTATTCCAAAAACTCATGTCACAAAAAATAAGGATTACTTGATAAAGATGATCAAGGAATCCCCAAACGATAAAATGATTCTTAAACCTCTTAATGGTTTTGGTGGTTCGGGTGTGATCTTAATAGAAAAAAGAGCCATGAGTAGTATTCGGTCCTTGCTAGATTTTTATATTGATAACAAGGATGGTACGACAAATTATGTAATTCTACAGGACTATATTGAAGGAGCAGATCAAGGCGATGTTAGAATATTAATTCTCAATGGAAAACCTATTGGTGCTATGAGAAGAGTCCCTGCAGAAGACGATCATCGATCCAATGTCACAGCTGGTGGATCTGTTGTAAAACATTCGTTAACTAAACAGGAAAAAGAATTATGTAGACTCATAGGGCCGAAACTGGTAAAAGACGGTTTGTACTTCGTTGGTATAGATGTAATTAACGGTATGCTAGTAGAGGTTAATGTAATGAGTCCAGGCGGTATTACCTATATCAATAAAAAATATAAGGTTAGATTACAGGAGAAAGTCGTTGATTTTATTGAAGACAAGGTTGTACAACGAGTAAATCGATTTGATAGAAAAGCCAAACTAAGAAAAACTGTTGATGATGCTTAGATTGTCTGTCTCAGAAATCATTTCTAGAATAAAAGCGGAAGAACTTTTTCATGCAGTAACAGAAGATTATTCTTTTACGATAAAAATAGATTCTTACGCCTATTATATCTGTGCTGCAGTTCATGATGGACATCAATTTAGAAAAGAACTTTGGGAGAATTGTATTCATACAGAATATGAACGTTGGTATGAAGAAGATCCTGCTACCAAACAAATGATAGCAACTCATCCGATTGTTATAGCTGGATGTGATTCTAGATTTGAGTATGATTTAAATAGAGATCCCGAAAATGCTATTTATGAAGACGCTTGGGGTAAACAACTATGGAAAGAGCCTTTATCCAAACAAGAAAAAGATATTTCTTTACGAAAACATCAAAATTTCTATTCAGTAGTACACGAACTTGTTCATAAAATTGAGTCAAGATATGGTGCTGCTATAGTGTATGATATGCACTCTTACAATTGGAAACGTTGGGATCGTGAAGTACCTATTGTAAATTTAGGAACAAAAAATATTGATAACGAGCGTTTTGGTTCTTTTGCCTCTTCTTGGTGTGATAGTCTATCAAATATTAAATTACCTTACCACACCCAAACTACTGCAGCCATCAATGATACTTTCCAAGGAAATGGTTACTTCCTGAAATATATCACCCATCATTTCAATAACACCTTGGTATTAGCGACAGAATTTTCTAAAATTTATTGTGATGAAATGAAATATGTACTATATCCAGAAGTAGTAGAATCTATTGAAAAAGAACTCCAAGTAAGGATACCGGAGCACGCCGCCTCATTTTATAAAAGCTTTATTGACCTAAAGTAGTGTATCTCACAACTTAATCTATTATTTTTGCATTCTAGTTAAAAACAAGATATGATAGGAGATGTTGTCGACACCTATACAGATTTATTCAAAATTGATCAAAATCTGGATCGATTAGTAAAGAATATTGAACTTCTTAACTACCTTAATCCTTTAAATATAGAGCAAGAAAAGAAAAGTTTTTTTGCTTGTAAATACCGCTTTAACCCTAGCTTCAACTATCGGAAAATCAAATTTGATCCATATCGATTGCAAAGATTATTTTTTAATCAACGACTAGAGAGAATTGAAGACGATGAAATTCGTAAACTTTTTCAGGATATTATTTATGAATATTCTGGATTGATCCAGTGCATAGAGACGATCGGTAGTGGAAAAAATTTCTATTATAATTCGTTAAAAGTATTTGGTACTCCTAAAGAACGTGATGTAGAAAACGCAAGGTTTATTCTTCATTTCGAAGATGAAGATCCAGGTGAATCCATGCAAAAAAAGCATTCTGCAACCGACGCAGAGAAATACTTCAGAAAGTTCTCAGAAAGATATGATTTTGACTTTACTATTAAAAAGTCTACAAACATCTCTGCCTCTGCTATGGTATTAAATGCTTCGGAAACGCTATTATTAAAGAAAAACTACCAGTTTAGTGATAATGAACTTCAGGTACTCGCCAATCATGAAATTGGTGTTCATATGGTGACCACTTTTAATGGAAAAAGTCAACCATTAAAAATATTTTCTAACGGTTTTGTAAATAATACAGAAACACAAGAAGGTTTGGCTGTTTTTAGCGAATATATGTCTGGATGTCTTACACTAAAGCGTATGAAAGAATTAGCCTATCGTGTAATCGCAGCAGATAGTTTAATCAAAGGATATGACTTTAAAGATACATTTGATTTACTATATAGTCAATACAAGTTAGATCGTGAAGCGGCATGGCAAATCACATTACGAGCTCATAGGGGTGGTGGATTTACCAAAGACTACTTATACCTCACGGGACTTAAAAAAATATACGATTATTATCATAATAATGAAGACATCGGTCTTCTATTAACGGGTAAAGTAACCTTAGAAAACAAACAACATATCAGCAAGTTACAAGATTTAGGATTAGCAAATAGAGGTACGCATATTACCGATTCCTTTGCCAAAAATCTAAATACTAATAAAAAGCTGGATTTTATACTGAGCAACTTAAAATAAATTATACAGTAGATTTGAGGAATGGTTTTTTGTAAGTACTAAGAATAACTACTATCTTACAGATACCTAAAATCTCATTCTATGAAAATTGCCTTTCAATTTGCTATAGCCTGTATTCTTTTTGGATGTATTTCTTCTAATAAAGAGCCACAAATAATTTCTAATAAAGTCGCTGATACTTCTAAATTAGATCAAACAAAAAAATCGATTGAAAGCCCTATTGCTGATACTTTAGTAGTCTCAAAAGATACTATTAACGAAAAGATTACAGATACAATTCTAAAAGAGACTCCTGCACAAGCTGAAGCTATAAAAACCGAAGTAAAGAAAACTAGCAAAAAGAAAGAGAACAAAGTTGTAAAAGTTAGACCAGATCATAGCATTTGGGATCAACTTACAAAAAAGTATGTATCCTCCTCTGGCAAAGTAAATTATAGAGGATTTAAATCTAATATTTCTAAAATTGAAGAATACTTAGCGCATCTTCAAAAAACCTATCCCAAAAATGACTGGACTAAAAATGAAAAACTGGCATATTGGTTTAATCTCTATAACGCTTCAACCATTCAGTTGGTAGCAAGTTCTTATCCTGTAAAAAGTATCAAAAACATCAACTCAGGGAAACCATGGGATAAAAAATTTATTAAATCTGGTAGTAAGGTATATTCTTTAAACCAAATAGAAAATACCATCGTACGTCCTAATTTTAATGAACCTAGATTGCATGTAGCTTTTAACTGTGCCGCAGTTTCTTGTCCCAAATTATTAAAAGGAGCCTTTTTCCCATCTAAGCTAAATTATCAATTAGAAACACTTTCTAGAAGCTGGATTAATGATACTTCTAAAAACAAAATTGGATCAGATAAGATAGTAATTAGTAAAATATTCGAATGGTATGCTGTAGATTTTAAGAAAGGTGTCATACCATTTATCAATCGTTATGCTATTACAAAGGCTAATGAATCTGCGAATATTGAATATTTAGAATACAATTGGAAATTAAATGATTAGTTGATACTAAAAAATAGAATTTCAGTTTATTTAATCTCAAACCACTCTTTAGTTACTGGCGGTGGAATAATACCATAAAAATCTTTCCACATACCTATCCTAATAGATTTTACGGCCTATGAACGCATGAAAGAAAACCGCCATTTTTATATCTTATATATCAATTTACTTATATTGAAAGTGCATTAAAGATGATGAGAAAATATGATTTTTAATTATTTACCAAATAAATATGTACATGTAGAATTTAAAAGTATATCTTTGCATTGTTCTAGAAAGAACACCTTTTTAATTTTAAGGTATTTATTTGGTAATTAGTTAAAGAGTTTTCTCTTCTTTCCTTTTTTATTTTTCTTTACTTTATTTTTTTTAAGTTTTATTTAATTTTTAATTGAGTTGATACATAGCTCGTTAAAAATCATTTTATCTCTTTCCTTGAACAAAATATATATTCAATAATTTTAAATTTAATAAGATGCAAGAAGGCATAGTAAAATTTTTTAATGACTCAAAAGGGTTTGGGTTTATCAAGTCAAATGAATCGGGAGAAGACGTTTTTGTACACTCTACAGGTTTAATCGATACTATTAGAGAAAATGATAAAGTTCAATTTACTACTGAACAAGGAAAAAAAGGACTAAACGCAGTTAATGTGGAAGTTATTTAATTTCCAGTTACATAATTTATTCTAAAAAGAGATTGTTATGGATAATGATCTCTTTTTTTTATCTTTTATCTCAGCCAAAGTAAAAGAACAAAGCGTCTAATACTAAGATTTCATAAATTCCTTATTAATTCACAAAAATCTTCTTTTTAAAATTAATCCCTGTAGCGGCAGATGCAGTGATCACCCCAGAAAACAAGGCTCCTCCTACTCCAGCGGTCACGATATCTTGTCCTGTAAGATACAATCCTTTAATTGGTGTTCTGGGCTGTAAGAACTTTTGTCTGAAACGCTCCGGAGTATGGTCAATACCATAAATTTCACCTTTCTCATAGTTAACAAAATGCGCTGTACTTAGTGGCGTAGAAAGTTCGTAATGATCTACCTTTCCTTCTAAATGCGGTAATTGCTTAAAAAGTGCTTTCATTAATCGTTGCGAAATATTTTCTTTCCAGGCTTCATAATCCTCTCCTCTTTTCATCCATTTGGTACCTTTCCATTTAGACACAGCTTCATAAGGAACTAAGGTGATGATGTCTATCGTACTCCGATTTGGATATCGGTTTGACCAATCTGGATCTTTTGCCGATGGAAAAGACACATATACTACTGGAAAATCTTCATTTTGATCTTCTAGATAACGAGCTACACAAGTATCATGATCTACATCTTCTGGATAAATCCAAAAATTGGTTTTAGGTAATTGTAAATCCTCTGGACTACTCTTAAATCCCATATACAAACAAGCATGTGATACCGATGGAGTTACTTTTTGTAAGCTTTCCATCAAATTATGTGTACGAGTAACTGAATCTGGAAGTAATTTTCCAAAAGTGTTGAATACTCCTGTTCCACTGATGATTGTATTGGCATAAAACTCTTTACCATCGATCATCTTCACCCCTTTTGCCTGGTTATTTTCTACAATTACTTGATCTACTTCAGCATTTATCAAAATTGTACCAGATGACGCTTCTATAACAGGATCTATTGTTTCTACGATTTTTGAAGATCCACCTACTGGAAAATTTCCACCTCCAAAATAATGTCTGGCCACAGAAGCGTGCATTGCAAAACTACTTTGTTTAGGAGGTAACCCATAATCACCATATTGTGCTGTTAATACTTTTATTAACTCTTGATTATTCGTTAATTTACTAAGTACTTCATAAGTAGTCTGATCAGAAAACTTGAGATATGGCCTTTTTAAAAAACCTCCTATCAAGAATCTTAAGAATCCTGGTAATGCTTTTTCTTTATAAAAAGCTCCCATTACCTTATTTGCTTTAAACACCAGATCTATATAACGGTCTATAGCATTTTCTTCTTCCGGGAAATAGGATACTATTTTGTTTCTAAAATTTTCTACTCCTTTTACGAAATCATATGATGATTCTCCTATGATAATTCGATCATAGACCTCTCCCATGTCTGCCCATTGGAGCTGATGATTAGAAACATAATCAAACAACTTCCTAATTGGACTTTTTTCCTGTTGAACTCCTCCTATATAATGAATACCAACATCCCATTCATACCCTTTTCGTTTAAATACGTGTGTAAAACCGCCTGCGGTATAATGCTTCTCTAGAATTAGAACTTTCTTCCCTTCTTTTGCTAAAATCGCTCCAACGGTAAGACTTCCCATTCCCGACCCTATAATAATAGCATCATATTTTTCTTCTAATACTGGACGTTGTTTATAGGATTGTATCATAAATTGAGTAAAGTTGAAAGTTCTTTATCAAATCTAAGAAGATTCTAGAGATCTTTACTTTCAAATTCAAAATTCATTATTTCAAAGCCTTTTTGGGTACTCTAAAGGTTTAGTATTTACAGAACAACCGCATTTATAGGTTGTGCCAATGCATATGTTACAGCTACTTTAATTATATATTATAAAAAGTTGAAATTTCCCCTTAACCTAAATCAAAATATTCACGTTTTCTTAAAAGTTAACTACACTAATTTCCGATGCTCTTTGGTTACTTTTATTCAACTTTTAACCTTAAAATCATAACAATGAAATCAACTTTCAAATCCCTATTTGGGGCATTATTCGTATCCTTATGTATCGTTTCATGTAGCGACGATACTGATTTTAACCAATCAAACGAATCTATTGACAGAACTGCTGCTTTTGACCTTGTTGGTACTGAAGAGCAAAGAACAGCTACTACCGAAGAATTAAATCAAATACCACAAATTCTTGAAAAAGCTAACTGCACATTAAGTGGTGACGAAGGATGCTCTGATAACGCTTCTTCTGAGTTCGAAAGATATGTACGTGAGTGTACTACGTATACCAGAAACTGGCCTCCATCTAATGTGGTTAATACTTACTACAGAAGTATGGTATACTATGTAGATGGAGATAGCGATATTAACTTAGATCACTACCAAGATGATTTACAGGCTCATGTTACTCAGATCGTTGGATCTGGAGGAGCGGCATTTGTAGATGCGGATATCATCTACTGGGAATGCAATGAAAGACAAAACAATTCTTGTGTAATTAAGTACTCCGTTTTTAGATAATCATACTTATAAAAACACAAAAGAGGCTGTCTGCAAGGTGTTAAAACTTGTATTTGTCAGTCTGAGCCTGTCGAAGACATATTGAAAATCCGATAGTAAAATAACTTCGACAAGCTCAGTTTGACATTTTAGAATAAACCTTTGGACAGCCTCTTCTTATTTGATTGATGATATTTTTTAAATTTATAAACTACTAAATTCTACGAATTCATATTCTGGAGAGTACTCGATCATATGTCTCAGTACCGATGCATGACCGTTTCCTACAATGACCAATATTCGATCTTCATTCGTATGATCTATTTGTTGGATTTTTCTAAACATTCTTAGGTTTCTATTATACCACCAAATCGATAAAAAATCTGCTCCTCTATTATTGTCTAATTTAAAATCTCCTATAAAGTAAGCTCCATAATTATTTCTATGGCCTTCTATAGTATTCATATACTTAAAATAGTCTATGATTTTTACTTTAGCCGGTAAAATAGTAATGGCATTAAAAGACTTTTGCACCATTTTATTGTATGGATCGTCTGACTGAAAATCATATCCTTCTGTTAATTCTTTCATCATTTTAGGATATTTCTTTTCCAAATCTGTACTAAATGTAGTCGCATCGATAGAGTAAATTTTATCTAAATTAAGATCATTGGCAATACGCATTCCCAATTGATAACTTTCATTTCGTTTGTCTCTATGTTTTCCTTGTCTATATTCCTTGTACATTTTATCCATTCCCCAATCTTCTTTGGCCTCTATAGCTATTTTGGTAGGTTTAAATTTTTTGATGTACTCCACTAACTCTAAAACTTCTGATTTCTTAGGTTCTTTTAAAACATCAATTTTATCTTCTTCGTTGGTTTTGGTATAATCCATTCCTGGATACGCAAAATGAAATGTGCCAACTACTAAAATCTTAGCTTTTTGTTTTGGATAATAACTAGCATAGGGTTTCAGATATTCTGAAGTCTCTTTAGAAATTTGTTGCGCATTTAAGGTTTTAGCAAATAATGTAAAACTGATAACTGTAAGTATGAATAAGCGATATTTCATGATATGTTGTTTTTAAAATTCACAACAATATTATCTCGTATTCTAAGGATAGATTCGCATTTTACACCAAATAGAGATATCGTTCTATAAACGAGTGTAATGATAAAACGTATGGTTTGATTGTGTAAAAAACCCTGTTTGTCTTGTGAAAATAATTGTTTGTCATTTCTTATAAAACTAAAAGTATTTTCACCTTACTTTTGAGATATGAATATGAGAAAAGAGCTTTTATACAATGGTATCATTATCGCCATTATCCTAATCGTTGATGTTTTAGGTGATTACATAATTTCTAACAAAAATGTTTTTGCTACTCAACCACCCTTCTTATTATTTAAGACTGCATTTACCCTTTCATTATTATCTGTTTATGCAGTTAATTATCGGTATAGTGCGCCAAGATTTCTTTTTAAGAAAAAGTACTGGCAATATACCATTGCATTTCTTGGAATGATCTTACTGTTTGCAGTAATTCGGTTTGTACTAGAAGAAGTGATTCTATACCAAATTACGGGAATGCATAATTACTATTTTGACGTACCTGTTTCTGAATTAATTGCGAATTATTTATTGGACTCATTCTATTATACCTTAAGAGTATGTTTAGTAAGTACTGCTATTTGTTTATTCTTTAGATTAAACGAACATAAAGAACAAATACACCATCTAGAAATAGCACATGAAAAAGCGAAACTAGCAGCTTTAAAGTCTCAGATAAGTCCTCATTTTTTGTTTAATACACTAAACAACTTTTATGAAGAATTATTCGATGAGAAGCCAGAAACTGCTAATGATATTTTAAAGCTTTCAGAATTATTGAGATACGTTACCTATGAGACTAATAATGATATTACTTTCTTAGGCAAAGAAATTACCTTTATCGAAGATTATCTCTATTTCTTTAAACGTAGATATGAAGATAATTTTCATGTATTACTGCAAATCGAGGGTATGGTACATCTACAAAAAATACCAACTCTAATTTTAATACATTTTGTCGAAAATGTATGCAAACACGGAATCATCAATGATAGCAAGAGACCTGCCTCTATTATGTTAGACATTAAAGAAGACTCATTGGTATTGACTACAAAAAACTACATCAACACATCCGAACAGCATACAGAAACTGGTATTGGCACTGAAAATATTAGACAACGATTGGAGGTTTTATACAAGGATAATTTTATTTTAGAGCACACAAACAAGAATGGTCAATTTGAAGCATATTTACAGCTCAAATTCTAACTCAATCAATTTTATAAATGGAGAAATTATTTACTTGTGTAATCATAGATGACGAACCTGCTGCAATTCGATTGTTAGAAAAGTATTGTGCTAAAATCCCCTTTCTAGAAGTAAAAAAGACCTTTACAAACCCTTTAGAAGGATTAAACTATCTAGAAAAACAGCCTATTGATCTATTGTTTATGGATATACAAATGCCTGAAATTACAGGAATTCAATTATCCAAGATCATTACAAGCTCCACCAAAATTATCTTCACAACAGCCTATCCACAATTTGCTTTAGATAGTTATGAGGTAGCCGCTTTAGATTATTTATTAAAACCGATCTCTTTTGAACGTTTTTATAAGGCTGTTTCCAAAATAAAAGACCAGAGCAGTCCCGAAGCAATATCTAAACAACAAAACACAGACGAATTTTTCTTTTTCAAAACAGATGGAAAAAACAAATATGCTAAAGTATTTATAAAAGACATTATGTATGTAGAAAGTCTGAAAAACTACATCGCAATTCATTTAAAAGATGAACAAATCATCACCTATAACACCTTAAAACATTGTAAAGAAGGGTTACCAGAATCTAATTTTATACAAATACACAAATCCTACATTATTTCTATTCAGCACATTGATAAGATTACTAATGACTCGGTATGGATCCAAAATAAAGAATTACCTATTGGAAATACGTATCGCAAATCATTTTTTGAGACGATCGGTAATCATCAGTTGTAGTTAAAAATAGAAAATCCATATAATGATGAATTGAAAATCGAGTCGTTAGAAGTCTTCGACAAGCTCAGACTGACAATCAGAATGCTTAACTAAATAACACTAGCCCGCAACCTCATGCCGTTCTAGTCGTAATTTCTGACCATCAAACTTAAAAATCCAAAAAGAACTATATTCACTTTCGGAATAGTAATTACTTCCATACTTAAAAGGTTCTTTCATAATTTCAGAATGTGCCAGATCTCCCATACTGGCGATTACTTCATTTCCATTAATTCGTAAGGAAGTTTCTCTAATCAAAAACCCATTATCAGTAGCTACTTTATATATCGCCTCATCGCGATACCAATTGATGTCTTTCAGGTCTATTTTAGAAAAAATGGAAGTAAGTTCATTAAGCGCGCCTTTGGGGTTTACTTCATCCTTAAGTCCATTATCTAAAAACAAATTAATAGTAATTGTATCATTCGCTTTCAGTACTCTTTTTAGTTCCTTTAGCTCTGAGATTAACCGTTTCCGCTTATTCTTAATATTAGATTCAGCGCTTTTTATAAGTGCTATGTTCGCATTCTCAATATCATTCAATGTGATTTCAGGTGGATTGTTATAGTCTGGTTGATACCAGGAATAATCCTGAAAATGTTCTAGTAAACGTTCATCCTTAAAAATATACTGATGCCTGGCAAAAATCTCATTTCGTAATAGCTGAAGTTCATATAATGTATTATTTGCTATATCCTTTTTCGAATAAGTTTTGGTATCACATTCAGAACAATCTTCTAATTGTGAGTACGCAATAAATGAGAAACAAAGAAAAACTAAAAGTATTGAATTTTTCATACGAGTAGAGATTGGTTAGCGTGTATTAAAAATAATATAATTTGGTATACAAGCTAAAATTTATTGCCATCAAAATATAATCTCTAAAAAGAATGAATGTTATATCATAGCAAAAGCTCCTCTAATTTGGGGAAAGAGGAGCTTTTAGGTAGGTTGGTTATCATAGTAAATTGATAAGCAAAAAAAAGAGTGAAGTTGAGTTTGGGTGTTGTGTTTACGTATTTTTTCGAAAAAGGTTATCTCCTAGGGTCTGATTGCCTATTGGAAAAAACATTCAGACCCCTTGACGGAAATAGATTGGTTGGTTAACTGAGATAAATGGGTAATCAATTTAATTATTAAGAAATAGAAACCGATTGTTCGTGTTCTTTAAGTTGTTTCTTCGTAAGATCTCTTGTAAGCCATCCGCTTCTTCCTGCAGTAGCAATAGCATAAGGAGTAATCCAGAATAATGTAAAAGCATAAAACAAACTATATGGATATGCCCAAAGAGACTCAGACAAACTATGTTTTTTAGCATAAAAGAATGCCTGAATACTAGAAAATAATAGAATACTCATCATTGTAGAGCTAAAAAACAATATCGGATATGTAGCGATAAAATAGATCATTAATAAGGTAGCTGGATACGCCATGATTAGTTTTAACCATTGGTTCATTAGTAATATCCTTGTTCCAGATTTAGCACCGTCTCTAAAGTTTCCAAAAGCAAACTTACTCATAGCAATATTCTCCCTAATATTACTTCGCTCCCATCTGATAAACATTTTATATAAATTCTTGTAGCGCTCTGGAGTGTTAGTGTATACGTAAGCATTTTTCTGAAACAATACCTTATATCCTTGTTTCAATATCATATTAGTCATCGCACGATCCTCTCCTATTTTAGATACTTGCCCTAAAAAAGTTTGTGTAATCCAAGCCTCACGACAGTTCATTACAGCTTCTCTTCGATAAGCAGATAAAGCACCAGGAGTACATAATACAGATCCTAAAGCACTTTGTGCAGAACGGATAAATTCAAAACTAAAAGCAAAACTTACATTAAGCATTCTTGGAATTAATGCTTTATCTCTGTTTAGTACACGTACATTTCCGGCTACAGCACCACATTCATCATTTACAACAAATGGAGAGGCCATAATACGTAGTGTATCTTTTTTTACAATAGAGTCACTGTCTACTGTTATAAAAACATCTCCCATACCAAGTTTAAAACCTTTGTACAATGCATGTCTTTTCCCTTTGTTTTTAGGCTGTTGGTAGATAGAAATACGATTTCCCAATTCTTCCTTTGCAAGTTGCATCCACTGCCAAGTATCATCTTTACTTCCGTCATCAATAGAAATAATTTGTAATTTCTCCGCTGGATAATCACTTTCTGCTAAACTATGTAGGGTTTTATATACTAATTCTCCTTCATTGTAGGCAGGAACAATCACTGTACATAACGGTAATTCTGTATCTGAAACTGATGCTACAGTCTTGTAACGAAGGTATAAAAACAAGATATATACCAGAAAGCTTACTTTTATTAGTAATAACGTTAGCCCAGAAATCATTAAAGTAATTCCCCAAGTAGTATTCATTCGTTGTAAATGAATTTCTTCAAAATAAGGTTGTAAGAAATACAATAAAGAAGCCGAACTAAACAACACTAAAAACGTAGCTAGTAGAATAAAAGAAGAAGACGCGTTCTGCATTTTATGTTTTAGACGGTCTAAAACATTCTCGATTTTTGGTGATTCTGATATTCCTATTGATCTTGAAATTTCCATATTCGTTTTTATTTCCACACTGGAAAACCAAAATTGATACCAATTCTAAAGATTATTGAAAAACAAGGGCTTAGAGAATATGCCAAAAAATAAAAGTGTGTATTTTTTACACAACTGTGTATTTACAGGACCAAAATTCCACAGTTTTTATGGTTAAAAATAAAAGTTGCTTTTCAGATATAAAGCTATTTCTACAATTTCCGAAGTGATTAGAATGTTTTGTTATTTTTGTTATATCAAAATAGTATGTTCCTTTCACACTACTTTCTGTTACACAAATGAAACGTCAACTCAAAAAATATCTTCGCCTATTATGGCAATCTATACTCTTCTGGTCTATTGCTATGGGGTTGTTCTCTATCTTTAGGTATTACGGTATTGATGAAGAAGAAGGTTTTACGGTGATTCAAGAATATAGTGGTATTCAAGGGACATTAAGAGCCTTAATGGGATTTACGAGTATTGGTGTACTGCTTGGTATCGTGTATACTACTATAGATATTTTCTTTGATAAATATAGTTCTAACAGAATATCATTGGTATATAATATCATCATCCAAACACTATTATATTTCATCACTACCGTGATCATCTTTACAATCATTATGGATATTTTTTCGGATATCTATAACATCAATTTAAACACAGATACCGGTTGGTGGAGAAAAAACAAGTCTTTTTGGGCCACCATATTATACATGGTGATGGTGTCTTTTGTCTTTTCTTTTATCAAAATTGCAACCGAAAAGTTTGGAAGAGGCGTGTTTATTAAAATGCTTTTTGGTAAATACAAAAATCCACAAGAAGAGAAACGTATTTTTATGTTCTTGGATCTTAAAGATTCTACCACTATTGCAGAACAACTAGGACATTTTAAGTATAGCCAATTTATACAAGATTGTTTTTATGATTTAAATACAGTAGTTCCTAAACACGAAGCAGAGATCTACCAATATGTAGGTGATGAAGCAGTACTGAGCTGGCCTTATAAAAAAGGGCTTGCCAATAATAACTGTGTAAATCTATTCTTTTCATTTCAGCAAAGGAAACAACAAAAAGCTGATTATTATAAGGAGAAATATGGTGTTATTCCAGAGTTTAAAGCAGGATTGCATGGAGGAAAATTAATGGTCACCGAAGTAGGAGTTATCAAAAAAGAAATCGCCTATCATGGAGATGTCATTAATACATCTGCTAGAATTCAAGCAGAATGTAATAATCATAAAGTAAAACTTCTTATCTCCGAGGATTTGCTAAAAGACCTAAGCTTTACGACACCTCTTACTGCTACTTTTTTAGGAAGTGTCTTGTTAAAGGGCAAACAACAAGAGGTAAACATCCACACAGTACAAAAAGTTTTTTAGATTTTTTATCACTTAAAATCAAACACTTACACTCTAAAAAGAACGTTTTTATATTTTTTGTAGGAAAAAAAGTAGGGTTTATTTATATCCATATGTTTTAGGTACAGAAACAAAGTCATTGGGGGAATGCCAAAATAATTGATGACTTTTTAAATATACCAGTTATGAATCGTACACTAAAACAACATTTGCAATATATATCGCAATCTGTAATTTATTGGTCTATTGCAATGGTATTATATGCTATATTCCGATTTTATGGAATAGAGGAAGAAGAAGGGCTTACGATCATCAAAAAACACGAAGGGGCTTTAGGAGTATTGTATTACTCGATTAAATTCATCAACATTGGGTTACTTATCGGAATCTTATATACTGCGGTAGACTTTATATTCGATACCATTTCTAACAAAGTTTCACTTACGAATGATCTAATTTTTAGAACATTTTTTCACTTCTTAGTAACACTGATTGTTTTTACCAATATCAAAGATATTTATGCCGGTATAGCTACAATGGAGATCGAAAAAATAAATGATTGGTGGTTATTAGATAAATCCTTTTGGACGTTATTATTGTATATCACTATAGCATCTCTTGTATTCTCTTTTCTGAAAATAGCTAATGAAAAATTTGGAAAAGGAGTCTTCATCAAAATGTTGCTAGGAAAATACAGAAACCCGCAAGAGGAAAAGCGCATCTTCATGTTCCTTGATCTTAAGGATTCTACTACGATCGCAGAAAAACTAGGCCATTTTAAATATAGTCAACTCATACAAGACTGCTTTTATGATTTGAATAAGGTCGTTCCTAGACATAATGCAGAAATCTATCAGTATGTTGGAGATGAAGTAGTACTTAGTTGGCCTTATAAAAAAGGGTTAGCGGATAACAACTGTGTTAATTTGTTCTTTGCATTCCAGCAACGTAAACAAAATAAATCAGCGTATTATCTAAAGAAATACGGAGTGGTTCCAGAATTTAAAGCAGGACTACACGGCGGAAAATTAATGGTAACCGAAGTAGGTCTTATCAAAAAGGAAATCGCTTATCATGGAGATGTAATCAATACATCTGCTAGAATTCAGGGGCAATGTAATACCTATAAAGTTCCATTATTAATTTCGGAAAAGGTAATTCAGGATCTTAAAATCAGTGCTAACCTTACTTGTCAGTTTTTAGGTAGTGTGTTGCTAAAGGGCAAGCAACAAGAGGTGAATATCCATACTATTGCACGGGTTTAGTTTGCTTAGGTTCTGGGGAGGATCTAAGTAAAACCGAAGCTTACTAATCATTGTAGGCTTCGGTTATTTTTTTTGGATAATGTGACACCACACTTCGACTTCGCTCAGTGTTCGAGAGCCTCACCCTTCGATAACAGTTGTGGGCTGTACTTCGACAGCATTTCGACACGGGTCCGCCTATGGAAGAAGCTCATTGCGACAGCTCAGTATACGTCCGGAAATCGTAAGGTCTAATAAATATCACAATGTTGATTCTAAAAATCAATAAGGAAACTATAATTCAGGGTTCGAGAGCCTCACCCTTCGATAACAGTTGTGGGCTGAGGTTCTCGAAGCCCGACAATACTTCGACTCCCGATAGCTATTGGGACAGTGTAACAGCTCTGTATCGTCTTAAAGCTGTAAGGCTTATTGAACATCTACAGATTATAATCAATCTATAAGTAAGAAAGCCTCACTCTTTCGATTTATGTAAAGAGTGAGGCTCTTAAAAATTAATTTGTGTTGCCTGATATTTTAGTGGTGTTATTGAACACTTACCATACTATCCAATGCTTCGTCAATGACCGTTTCTCCAGTAAGAATTTCAAAAACCTCTCTTTTTGCAATTTGATCTTCTAAACTCTTCACTAAAACCTTAGCCACATCTCCTCTTGGTATAGAACCAGATCTATCTTCTAGTTGTTCAGCAATTCTAATTTTTCCAGTAGGAATATCATTATTTAAAGTTCCCGGTCTAACAATGGTAAACTCTAAACCACTATTGGCAAGATACTCATCAGCATCTCTCTTCGCTTGTAAGTAATCTTGTAATTTTTCTGCTTCTTGAGGTGCATCGGCTCCAACGGAACTAAGCATTACTAATTTACGAACCCTATGTTTTTTTGAAGCATCTATTATTTTCATTGCCCCTTTACGATCCACCGCTTCCAAAGCTTTTCCTTTAGAACCTGCTGCAAAAATTACCTTATCAACTCCATCCGCAACATGGGTTACATCTTCAGTGAGATCGGCTAGAATTGTTTCTATTCCTTGTTTCTGAAAAGCAGCTTGTTGCTCTTCTTTTCTCACCATCGCGATTGGATGATAATTTTCATGATTATTTAATTCTTTAATGACTGTATTTCCTGTGGTGCCAGTTGCACCAATAACTAATATTTTTTCCATACTATAATATAACTTTCAAACACCTTCAAAGCAATTAAATCAATCGGTTTAACTAGGGTTTAACGGTTAAGTATAAAAAGTTCTTAAAGGGAAAAATTATCCATAACTATTGTTTAGGTTTAGTAGAAAGCCAATCCATTTTTTAGGAATAAATATTAAGCAATTCTTTATAAGAAGTTAATATCGTTTTTTTAGAAGATAAAATTTGCTTTCTTTCTAATAGGTACGAAAAGAAAAACAAAAACATGAGTGATGTTTACAGAAAATGTCCCAACTGCGGAACTTTAAACTTAAACAAGGATTATTGCAAAACATGCGGAACTTTAATTAATACGCAAGTAAGGAGACAGCAAGAACGAGCGGAACGATTGGAACAAAAACAACGAGCGGACCAAAATAAAAAGCCGCATAAGATTACATTGTTTTTTGAAAATGCTAAAGAGCACTCTAACCCCTTTATAAAGTATACTTTTAGAGTATTATACTCTATTTGGGTGGTCGTCCTCGCCATTGGCAGTTTTATTGCTTTCATCATTGGATATGTAGCGGCCTAAAAGATAAGTATGCATAACAGACTAGCTCTCATAACTCATAAGTACTACTTCCGAATCTTTTCGGTAATCACTTTTTCCATCTATGTCTTACAACAATTAGAAATAAGATTACCACTGTTTTTTCAAAACTATCTAAATGATCTATTATGCATGCCTCTAGTATTATCTGTATGTCAGCTTGCTGTACGAAAACTAAAAAGTGATACCCGTATTTTATTACCAATACCTTTATTAATACTCGTAACCATAGGATACTCAATCTATTTTGAGTGGTACTTGCCTCAATATGATGATCGTTACACTGCTGATTGGTTAGATGTACTAATGTATTTTATAGGAATGTTTTTCTTTTATGCTATAGAAAAATATAAAAAGATTTATTGAATATGCTTTATCCGAGCTTGCAGGAATAATAAAGAAACTAGAATTCAGGGTTCGAGAGCCTCACCCTTCGATAACGGTTGTGGGCTGTACTTCGACAGCACTTCGACAAGCTCAGTGTGACAGCTCAGTATACATCGGGAAATCATAAAGTTTAATGAATATTACAATGTTGACTCTAAAAATCAATAAGGAAACTATAATTCAGGGTTCGAGAGCCTCACCCTTCGATAACAGTTGTGAGCTGTACTTCGACAGCACTTCGACAAGCTTAGTGTGACAGCTCAGTATACGTCTCGAAGCCCGACTAGCTCAGTGTGACAGCTCAGTATACGTCATGAAACCCTCTTCTAAAACGGATAAAAACTATAATTTATCTCTATATGCAATTGATAATCCAGGTAATGTATCTAACTCTCCTTTTATTAAAGCTTCTTTCTTCTTCCTACTCCAGCCTTGTATTTGTTTTTCCCTGTAGAATGCAGTATCGATTCTATCATATGCTTCATAATATATTAACTTTACAGGAAGGTGCTTTTTTGTATGATTCGCCCCTTCTCCTTTTTGGTGCTCTTCCAATCGTTTCTCTAAACATTTAGTGCTACCAGTATAATAACTTCCATCACTACATTCTAAAATATACATATAACCTTTCACCTTATTTACTAATTAGATTCTATTAATATATGTACTGAAATAGAAATGTGTTACCCTACTTCTTCTAGTTGTACGTAATTAGTCAACCTTTCGACAACACCTCGACAAGTGTTCGCCTATGGAGGAAGTTCAGGGTTCGAGAGCCTCACCCTTCGATAACAGTCGAGAGCTGTACTTCTAAAGATTCAGGGTTCGTTATATCTCCGAGGGCTGAGGCACTCGAAGCCCGGCAGCACCTCGACATATGTCTACCTATACAAGAATCTCAGGGTTCGAGAGCCTCACCCTTCGATAGCAATTGAGTGCTTTACTTCTAGAGTTTCAGGGTTCGTTCTATCTCCGAGGGCTTAGGTTCTCGAAGCCCAACAGGCTCAGTATACGTCTCGAAACCCGACAACTAAATAAAATAGGAAGTAATAATAGATGCCACGAATAAAACTAGTGCGATAAATACTCTCCGTAAACGTACCTCATCAGGTTGCATAGTAATTTTTTGTGGATTATTTTTTAGTACTTGTACAGGTACACTGCTTCCTATTTTTACATTTTCTACGGATCTGGTGGTAATTACCTCAGAGTAGCTTTTGCCATCGATATGATAGGATAATCCTACTTTAACAGCCTTTTTATCTCCTTGTAGCATCTTATCTGCTTGACTAAGGATCACTACTGCATCTACTCTTATAGACTGATATTTAAAAACAAAAAACGTATACCCAACATACAAGGTGTAGAATAATAGTAATAATGATATGATAGGTAAATAGGTACTCATAAGTTTTTAGTCCGATTCTTTAATTTCCAATGGATAATGCTTACAATATTTTACTGCTCTAATGGGTTCTGTACCCACTATGATACCATTAGCAATAAAATTAGTACCATTATCCAATTCCACAATAGTATAGGTTAATTGTTCTTTTACATCTTTAACTATAGCAGTAATTCTTTTGGATTGATTTTCTCCCAAGAGTATTGTACCAACTTCTAGCAACTCCACAGTATCATAGTTATAATCTCTCATGGTTTTAGTAGGATGGTAAGATACCCAAGATCCATCAAGAGTTAATAACGGATGATCCGTAGTACATGTAATACGAGACTCATCATCAAAAGTTATAGTTATAAGCTGATCGTGTACTGGATTTGCTAATTCTTTTATAATAGATGATTCGTATGTACTCGTGCTAGTATTATAGGAGAGTATCTCATCTCCTATTCTTAATTCTTCTATATTTTTTTTAGTGGTATCAGCCATGCTAATCTTGGTACCAGCAGCGAAGCAATGCACATCAATTCCATCAAAATATATTTCAGAAATGACCGTGTCTTCATATTTTTCTCCTGGATAGACTTCTAAAATTTCAAACTTCAAGGTCCAATCTGGTAATTTAGACAACTCATCATAGTTATGTCTATCTCCATTGCCTATCGGCGCAACCGTAAAATGATGCGCTGCTCTTTTGTCTTCCATCATTAATATGGCGTAAGGCTCATCATCTAAATACAATTTTAATTTCTTTACTCTACTATTGGCTCTCCAAGCTTTTTCACTTTTTACATACCCATTTACAATACTAATGGTGGTGATTCTTGGATTTTCTTGCGGAAAACTATAAGTAATATATTCACCAATACCATATCCCGAAACTCCTTCGACCCAAGCACTTTTGTAATCAAAATCATGAGCATTTTTTGGAGAATAGGTAGTATTACCTTGTGAACTTAAATATGAAGAAGCAGCAACTTGTGCTACACTAGCTCCACAATACCAACTACAACCGTCTGTTCCAACTTGCCAATAATCGCTATGTACTTCGCTAACTTTATCTAAAGCTTCTTTATCCTGGATACTAAGATCATCATAATCAACACCATTTTGCATCTTCTCGCTAATAGCTTCATATGCTTTCCAATTATCATTGAATTCCTTTTCTCCTTCTTTACTAAACTCTAGAGGTTCTATAGAAGCAGTCAATACCTTCAATTGCTGCGCAGGAAGTACTGCAGCATATAGCAATACTATATAGACTGACCATTTAAGTTTCATCGTGATTGTTTTGGTAGGGCTGTTGTTTGTATAACCAATTTCCCACAAATATACTGTTTATTCTCATAGTATTAAACAAATGTTAAAGAGCAAGATTATAAAATATTATTAAAAAACAAGTGTCATCTTTTAACATTTGACAGTTTATACTCCAATAAAATTAACATCATGCAAAGAGCTGTTATCATCTGGTAACTCCCTCCTAGTACTCTAAGCATTACAAAAATAAATCCAACAAATCGAATGATTACCCAAATAAGCTTTAAGTAATCTAATCGTTTTTTTATGGGTTTCTGAACAAAATGCATCAAATAAGAAAAGATGATTCCTAAACATCCTATGACTGTAAATAGGTTTTGAAATGACCAATGCATTATTTTAAATATCATGCCTACCAGTATCAATGCCACTAATCCTAATGAAATTCTAGAATATCGGGTCTTTATAAAAGTACCATTACGTAATAACAGAAATAACCCAGGAATTTCGATCAACCATAATCCTACCGTAAAAAGAAAGTCTCCATTTTCTATGGATGTGTAACTAGATAACATCAAACCTATCAAAGTCATTAGAAAGCCTAAAATAGAAAGAACAATAAGTGTTTGATTACTAAACATACATTTTTGTTTATATGTAATACTATTTTCGATTTTTAATCATCCGCATATATTTTATCTTACGATACTTTTATTCAAAGATATATGCACTACTATTTAGTATCCAAACCATGGGTTTTGTTATCGTTGTAATGTCTATTATTTTAAAAATTTAACACCCATGACTTGTTAAAAAATTAAGATGACCAAACCTTCATAGGGTACTTACGAAGTACCCTCCCCCTACTTAAAAGGTACCCAAGGGGTATTTTAGAACTAAATGACACGAAGGTTTGAGGGAAGCACCACGATGCTCTGAGGTTGGTGCTTCTTTGCTATTTAGTAGGTACATCCTAGTTCTGAGGCACCCAATCCTAGGTTGAAAAGTACCCCCAACAATGCTATATTAATCCACTACCCACTTATATAAGTACCCCACGTTAACATCTCATTTAAAACACTCCACTTACATAAGTACCCCCTACCCACTTGTATAAGTGGGTTTTCGGTGTTTTTGGATGATTTTTCTTAAAGAATGGTTAATAAACCTTCTTTAAAAAAATACTACATGAATCATCATATTTTGGAATAGCATTACTTCCATGATCCATTATGAGCATTGTTCAACTTACTGGGCTTCCAGACGGATACTGAGCCTGTCGAAGTGCTGCCGAAGTACAGCCCTCGAATTAATTTGAATCCTGAAGTTCTCGAAGGGTAAACCTGTCACATTGAGCCTCCTCCATAGGCGGACACGTGTCGAAGTGCTGTCGGGTTTCGAGAGCCTCAACCCTCGGAATGATTCGAACACTGAGCAAAGTCGAAGTGTGAGCTTCCTCCATAGGCGGACACGTAACGAAATGCTCTAGGGCTTCGAGATGGATACTGAGCTGTCACACTGAGCCTGTCGAAGTGCTGCCGAAGTACAGCCCTCGTAAATAACAAATTCCGTCCTAAGAAAATACTACGTCAAAAATGAAGTAAGCGTAGCGTAACATAAAATTCGCAAAATATTAGAACATAAAATGTATTGATAATAAAATTGATCAGCAGATTGCTTGAACACATACGTACAGCTTCATTTTATGTAGCGGAGTGAACAATATTTTTAGGAGTATTTTCTTCAGACTAGCGTTTTTTGGTTCTTTTTTGGGCAATGCAAAAAAGAATGCATCTACAAAACTAATTTAAAGAGAACTTGTTTTTTGGGCTTCGAGAGCCTCAGCCCTCATTACGATTTGAACTTTTAGGCGTCACACTGTCCCGATAGCTATCGGGAGTCGAAGTGCTGTCAAAATACAGCCCTCAAACATAATTCGAACACTGAGCGAAGTCGAAGGGTGAGCAAAGTCGAAGTGTGAGTAATACAAAAACAATACTCCCTCCATACTTTATAGAAAAATTATCATTTGATTAATGTGTTACGCAACGCATTTTACATACCTTGTTTTTAGAAAGTATAAAAGATCTGATATGAGCACAAAACAAATGTCTACAGTATTAAGAGCTGCAGCGATATACAATCTACTATGGGGAGCTTGGGTGGTATTGTTTCCCAATCATTTTTTTGAATTAGTAGGTATGGAACTCCCGACACATCCTATGATTTGGCAAGGTATGGGTATGGTAATTGGTGTATATGGTTTGGGCTATTGGTGGGCAGCACAAGATCCAACTACGCATTGGCCTATAGTAATGGTTGGATTTTTAGGTAAAATCTTTGGACCGCTAGGATTTCTGTTTAACTACATTACTGGAGAAGTACCTTTGGAATTTTTCTACACGCTGATTACAAATGATTTTATCTGGTGGATTCCTTTCTTTTTGATTCTTAGAAAAACGCATCAACTGAAAAAAATTAAATGGGTATAAAACAAATTTTATTATATCTACTCTCTGGTTTCTTTTTTATCGCGGGTATCAATCACTTTGTGCATCCTGACTTTTATTTACCTCTCATCCCAGAGTATTTAGGATATCCTGAAATTATCAATTACAGTAGCGGTGTGGCAGAAGTCTTATTAGGTATTGGATTATTATTTGCCTATACCCGTAAAGTTTCTGCTTATCTAATCATTGCATTACTAATTGCCTTTATTTCTTCTCATGTATATTTTATTACAATTGGTAGTTGTGTACCTGATGGTTTATGCGTCCATGAATGGGTTGCTTGGGTACGATTATTAATTATTCATCCTTTGTTTATGGTTTGGGCTTGGTGTGTGAGGAGATTATGATTAATTTCAAGATTTCTACTAAATGAAACAAAACTATTAATGATAAATATGCGCTTATGATAAATCACCTGTCTGTCATTCTTTCAGTACATATTTTCGAATAATATTTTGTTTTGCTCGATACAATTCTTTTCCACTTACCGGATGAGTTCCACCTCTAGTAAAAAACTCAATAGTGTTATTTGTCTTTGAATACCAAAATAACGGTTCACCATCTTTAAAAAAGGTCATTGTCGAGTCTAGTTCTATCTTTCTAAAATTATCAACCCAATCTTGATTATACTTGAGGGTAACTCCATTTTCACCACATTCAGTTTTCTCATAATGATCTACAGACCAAGCCATGCACTTTCCATTATCTTGTATCCAATTTATACCAAAGTATAATGCAATCACAGATGATATTGTAATAGAGATCGTTACGATTATTTTTCTACTCCAATTACTACCTTTATCTTCTTTTTCTATTTTACCATTAGGATTCATATTGATCTCATCCGTTGTAGCATCTTCGGTATATGGTTCTGATTCTGTTATTGATAAATTATTTTTTTGTTTTAGAGACATAATATCCAAATTCTGATCATCGATACTAAGCTCTATTTTCTGGAACTTAGCAAATGGTCTTATTGGAAAATCGACTAGTAAAGCAATAAGATTTAATCTTGGTGTATTCGAAGAGTTGGATTTTTCCTTTAAAAAATCAGAAACAGCTTTTAGTTTTCCTAGTTTATATTGCTCAATTTCGTTTGCTCCATTTTCATTCTCACTAAAACCGAAAAAAGTCCTTATTATTTCTTTATCTGCCTTATTTAGCTCTTCTTTATATAGTTGCAAACAAGCATCTCTAATCTGTGAAGGTTTTGGGTTTGACAAATAGCCTTTCAACTTACCTCCATTATTTTCTTTATATCGGACTAAAATATGTGCACTGTATTCTTCAATTGTATTATATCCCATACTTTAAAAATTAGAATTTATAAGAATTCAAAAGAACTTAGCGGAATGATCGGAATAATCGGAATCCTCTATTATCAGTGGGGTAAAACAGCTATATCTTGCAAAAGAATTTGGATCAAGTCATGATGAGCTATCAAGACAAATGTATACAAACTAATTCAAAACTGGAAATGATAAGATAGGATCTGGGAGTTGATCCGAGAAGTACAACAAGCTTTTCTGTCTAACTATTTCCAAACATACTTCTCAAAAATAGGAAGAGGCCTCTTCTGAATTTAAATGAGTTGCTGATTGGCAATTATCCTCTGAGCTAAAACCTCAGACAGCAACCGCTATGTCAAATTTTAAAATTCAGAAACCATGCGTAAAGCACTTTTAATATTAGGAATTACATTGTTTAACATGTCATTATTCTCTTGTACAACCTCAGATTTAGCAGAAGAAATCGCTATTGAAGAACTTGCTACCGAAGGGGAAGATGGTCAACTAGAAGAAGAGAATGATGATTAATCATAATTTATAGTTTAGTTTACTAAAGCCACACATCATTTGTGTGGCTTTTTTTAGTACTTTAGAACTATGAATTTTAAAATATTTAGTTTTTTATTTATTTTTATTTTCCTCTTAATTTTCGGGTGTTCTCGAACTAAAACATCTTTTGAAAACACCAAAAATTCTCAATATAATGACACTATAATTTCCCTATACAAACTAGGAAAAGAGAAGAAATTACCATTCACACAACGTTTGGATTATTTAAATAAAGCATTATCAATTTCCAATGAACACAAAAAAGATAGTATCTTTCTAATTGACATTTACTCTCTCAAGAACGCAATATTCTCACAAACAGAATTTACGGATAGTACTTTATTTTATGCAAAAAGAATGCTTAAACTTTCTTTGATAAAAAAAGATACATCAAAAATTGGCAAAGCTTATTTTAAACTAGGAAGCTATCATAAAGATCAATCAGAATTTGATAGTCTTTACTTCTATTTTGATCTATCAAAAAAAATGTTCCTTTCCCAGAATGATAGCTCTCAAGTAGGAAAAAGAATAACATCCATGTCAAGAGTTTTACTTGATGATAATGACTATTATGAAGCAGAGACAAGTGCACTCGAAGCTCTAAGTTATTTAACTCAGAACGATAGTTTATATAGACCACGGGTGTATAACACATTAGGTATTAGCTTAAGAGAGCAAGGTGAATTTGAAAAATCATTAATTTTTCATGACAGCGCAATAAATAATACCAAAAGTAGTAAAGACCGAGTTGAGTTTATAAATACGAAATGTGTTACACTAAAAGAAGTAAAAAAGTATGATCAGGCTATAAAACTGTACACTGTTTTACTTCAAGATCCTATCGTCAAAAAAAAGGAAAAATTGTATAATAGGATATTCGACAATTTAACTTATACCAAATGGCTGGCTAATAATGAATTAGAAATTGAAGCTGATTTACTAAACTCAATAAATATTAGAAAATCCATTAAAGATATTCCTGGCTTAATAGCAAGTAACGAGCATTTAATGAATTATTATTCGAAAACAAACATTCAAAAAGCCAAAAAGCACGCACTTGAACTATATAGGTTAACTATTCAACAAAATAATGTGAATGACAGACTTAAAGCGTTATTGTTCTTAAAAAATCACTCCAATTTAGAACTTTCAAAAAAATACGCTGATTTATACATAAAAATATCGGATAGTGTGAATAATGCAAAAGAAGCTTCAAGAAAAAAATATGCAATAATGCGTTATGACTCAAGAAAAGATAGAGAAACGGCATTAAAACTTGAAGTAGAAAACGCTGAAAAAGAATTACTTCTTCAGAAAAAAGAAAATCAAAACATCCTATATGCAGGAAGTGGACTAATAATTCTTATGGCGTTTGTTTTTACATTCTTCTACTTAAGAACAAAACACCGAAAAGAAAAAATCATGGAACGCCACACCACCGAAAAAAGACTTTCCAAAAAACTACACGATGAAGTCGGTAACGATGTATTCTATTTAATGTCTCAATTACAACAAGAAACTCATCGCTCTGCAAATTCTGCTAATAATGAGATCATTCATGGATTAGATGCTGTATATAATAAAGTGCGAGATTTTTCTAGAGATCATAAAATTGAAACTGGTCCTGAATATGGTGACGAACTATTATCACTTTTGAATTCTTATGGTAATCGGAATATCAAAGTTTTTACCAATACCCAGGAAGATGATTTTTGGACAACAGTCACTAACTATAAAAAAGTAGAACTTTATTGGATACTGAAAGAACTGTTGACCAATATGAAAAAGCATAGTCAAGCGAATATAGTATCCGTTAGTATCACCAAGGAGAAAAAGAATATTATCGTAAAATATACTGATAATGGTATTGGTATGGATTTTAATGCTACTCAAAAGCACAAAAATGGGCTTCACAATGTGGAAAACCGCATTAAAGATATGAAAGGAACCATTACATTTGAAACCAAACCGCAAGAAGGTTTTAAAGCTATTATTGAATTCGCCCCATAATACCAAAACTATGTTTAAGAGAATTATTATTGCAGAGGATATTGACAGTGAAAATTTGGGTATAGTTTCGTCCATCAATGCACTTACTCAAACAGAAGCTGAAACCAACCAATCTTGTGATAAGACCTTATCAAGAATCAAAGAAGCGATCATCAAAGAACAACCTTATGACTTATTGATTAGTGATCTCTCCTTTAATCTAGATACTCGAATATCTCATAACATTACAACTGGAAAAGAATTGATCCATCAGGTAAAAAATATCCAACCAGATATTAAGGTCATTGTCTTTAGCGGTGAAGATAAACCTGCTATTATCAAGTCTCTTTTCGACAGTTATAACATTAATGGATATGTTTGCAAAGGCCTTTATGGATTATCCGAATTAAAAAAAGCCATTTCACAAGTGTATCTTGGAAATACCTGCACTTGTCCGGTATCTAAACATGCATTGCACCAAAGTAATGTTACACAATTAGATCCTTATGAGGTTCAATTGCTAAAACTGTTGGCAAATGGTTATAAGCAAGACGAAATCAGTCTTCACTTTATAGAAAAAGGTATCGAACCTAATAGTAAGCGATCTATTGAAGACAAAATCCGAAAACTACGCCAGGACTTTGATGCCAAAACCACTATCCAATTAATCCATTTGGTGGATGGAATGGGACTAATTTCCTAAATTTTCTATCCTTTGTGGGAAACCACATAGAGTTCTACTCTTAAGAATTTAGGTTTGTAAAAACCAAAATTAAAATGAGTACAGAGATAAATATAATTTGCCCAGATTGTGGAAAGGAAATTAATGTAGATGAAATTCTATATCACAAATTAGAAGAAGACATCAAAAAGAAATACCAATCTAAAATTTCCGCAGCTAGAAAAGAATTGGAGCAACAAGAAGAAAAATTAAAAGTAAAAGGTATTGCGCTTGAGCAAAAGGAAAAGAAAATTTCTGAAACCATAGAAAGTCAGTTAAAAGAAAAGCTATTAGTCCAAAAGAAAGAAATAACAAATAAAATCAAATTTGATCTAGAGCGTGAAAATGAAGAAAAATATAAATCACTACAATCAGAATTAACTGAAAAATCCGAAAAACTTATAGAATTAAATCAAGCTAAATCTCAAGTTGAAAAACTCAAACGTGAAAAAAATGAATTACGTCAAGAAATAGAGCTTGAAAATCAAAAGAAATTGACAGAAATTCTACAAGAACAACAAATCAAAATCGCTAAGCGAGAAGCAGATAAAAATGAGCTAAAAGTTTCGGAAAAAGAAATGATAATTAAGCAACTGAAAGAACAACTTTCAGAAGCCCAAAGAAAAGCTGAACAAGGTTCCATACAATTACAAGGAGAAATACAAGAATTAAGTATAGAAGCATGGTTAAAGAAAAACTTTCTGTTAGACGAAATTGAAGAAATCAAAAAGGGGCAACGTGGTGCTGATTGCCTCCAAATAATAAAAACAAGAACTAATGCTAATTGTGGTTCTATCTATTATGAAAGCAAAAGAACCAAAGAATTTCAATCGAGTTGGATTGAAAAATTTAGAAATGATATGCGTGAGCAAAATGCCAATATTGGAGTACTTGTAACCAATGCTATGCCCAAAAACATGGAAAGAATGGGATTACTAGAAGGAGTTTGGGTTTGTACATATCAAGAGTTTAAGGGACTCTGTTTGGTTCTTCGAGAGAATATAATTACCCTATCAAATGCGATTGCAAGTCAAGAGAATAAAGGCGATAAAATGGTTATGCTCTATAATTTCTTAACCAGCAATGAATTCAAATTACAAATAGAAGCTATTGTTGAAGGTTTTACTCAAATGCAAACTGATTTAGAAAGAGAAAAACGTTCAATTCAAGGGCATTGGAAAAAAAGAGAAAAGCAAATAGATAAAGTACTTTTGAATACTAATTACATGTACAGTTCAATTAAAGGGATTGCAGGAAATGCTATACAAACGATTCCCCAACTTGAACTTCCTAAAACCGAAAATGATAATTCAGAAGAATAAAATATTACAATTGGAATCAAACATAAAGCTTGTTATGGGGTAACGAGCTCTTATTGTAGATCTGTTAAGCTTTAAACTTGGCAGGTTTTTTTGTTATAAAACGAATGTCATTGTGGAAAACCACAAGGAATTGATTTTGAATACTGGTAAGTTTGAAGAATATTAATTAATAAAATCTATTATGGAATTTAAAGTAGTTCATTTTGAAAGAAGTAAGGACGTAGCAGCAGAATTACAAAATATCATTAATGCCCAACATTCGTATGGTTGGGAATATGTAAATCATCAATATAGCGATAAACTAATCCCTGGGAATCAAGGATGTTTCGGTCTAGGAGCTAGACCTGATATGGTTTCTCACGTAGGTCTTGTAATATTTAAAAAACCATGATGAAATTCTTACTTCTATTTGCTATAAAGTTATACTGGTTTTTAATTCCTAAAACTAAAAGACGGCGTTGCATTTTTAGAAAATCGTGCTCAAACTATGTATATGAAAAAACTTGTGAAAAAGGTCTCATTTCAGGATTAAAAGTATTACGATATAGATATCTGAATTGCAGAAGCGGTTTCATCATTTTTGATCATCCTTTAAATAATGAAAAACTAATGTTATTACCTAATCAAAAAATTATAGAAGAAAAAGAAATAGCTGAAAGGTTAATTTCATAAAACTAACAAGTTGATTTAAAAAAACAATATAGGAAACCTTTAAAATAGTAGTTAGGAATATGGGCTTTAAATACAGAAAACGAATAAAACTAGGAAAAGGTTTAGGAATCAATATTAGTAAATCTGGAGTAACTCCTAGTTACAGAAACAAAAGAGGATCCCTAAGTTCTAAAGGGTATTCCATTAGAACTGGAATTCCAGGATTATCCTATCGCAAAACTTTTAAAAAATCAAAAGGAGGTGGATGTCTTGTATCCTTAATACTATTAGCAACCTCTGGTGCTTTCATTATTTGTTTAATAACTAACTAATACACATAAATATGCAACATATAAAGACTTTATTTTACACGCTCCTAATGCTAATGCTCACTTTATTATTCAACTCTTGTTCTGAATCCGAAACAGAACTAGATACATCATCTGATTGTAGGGATACCAACTGCGCAAATTATACTTCTCAAGCAGCCGCTCAAGCTGCATTTGATGCTGATCCAGAATGTAGAAATGATTTGGATAGAGATGGCGATAGAATAGCTTGTGAAGAACCAGGCAATAGCATAAGAACTTGTGCCTCGACAACTAATTGCGGTTGTTCGAACAAACCTAAATCTCAATGCGAAAGTGACCCATGCTGTAAATGGATAGTTGGAACTGGTTGTAAGTGTAGTTAATCAAAACAAACAATATGGGATATCGACGAGGATACTATAAAAAAGATGGAACATATGTAAGAGGTCATTATACAAACTCTGGTAAAAGATATTCAAAACCAAATAACAAGAAAGATAATGGATGTGCCTCTTTAATATTTCTTTTAATAATAATACTAATCATTGCAATAGCAACTTAATTATGGAGAATTATACGGTTTCAGCAGAATTGAAAAGTCACTTTCTTAGACTTTACAAAATGGCTATATCCGATGACAGTTTTGGCGTCCCAGAACTTCAAATGTTATACCATTTTGCTGAAGAAAGAGGCATCCAAAAAGAAGAACTCGAAAAACTTTTACTAAATCCTATAAGTCATGAGTCCATTATTCCTGATAGCCTTGATGAACGTATAGAATATTTATATGATTTATCACGGATGATTTGGGCAGATGAAAAAATTACAGAAGAT
This sequence comes from uncultured Aquimarina sp., assembly GCF_947492965.1. GTDB lineage: Bacteria > Bacteroidota > Bacteroidia > Flavobacteriales > Flavobacteriaceae > Aquimarina. The sequence goes on from NZ_CANLOZ010000002.1 coordinate 593,141, forward strand.
GAAATAACTACTCTAAAAAAATATTGCAGAAAATTTCAATTTCTTGAAGAAAATATTGAAGAACTCTCAGAGTACCTTTTGGATTGTGTACAAAAAGGAATTAGTAAAGAAGAAATCATTGAACAAATAAAATCTTAGCCTATGGATTCTGTAAAAAAACTATTTACACTTAAAAAAGTTGAGTCTAAACCTAAAGCTTCCAATGATAGTGAAGAAAATCAAGGAGAACAAATAAGGATAACCTATTATCAAAGCGGTTATGGTGCTTCAAAAAAAGCATCCGGAAACCCTATTATATTAAGAACTGGTCTCCACAATTTATACAATAGTTTTGAAGATCAATGCAGAAAACAACTAACAGAACAACAACGTTTAAAACAACCTTATAAAGAAGAACAAGAAAGACAAAGAACTGAATTAAAAAAAAGAGAAACAGCTATAGTTATATACGAGGAGCAAGAAAAAAACATCAATAGGGATATTGAAACTAAGAAACATGAAATGGTTGATGTAAAACAGAATCCAGATCATTTTGGTATTGACGCAGACAAAAGACCAAAAGCTCAATTTTATATTGGTCTGTTCATTTTATTACCTATTTCTATATACTTACTGGTCTTTTACATTTCAGCATCGTATTCTGCATTCTTTAAAGAATTTTCTGATGACAGTTTAACCGCGGCCATATTTGATCCCAATGCACTCACCAATGCAATAAAAGCTAGTTGGTTAGAAGGACTGTTAGTGATCACTATTCCCTTTGTTTTTATGGGGTTAGGATATGTTATTCATATGGTTCAAAAGAGAAAAGGACTAGGCAGTTATCTGAAAATTGGGATTTTATTTCTGGTAACATTTCTTTTTGATGGCTTATTAGCATATATCATTGAAAAGAAGATCTATGATTTCAACAGAACTCCAAGTTCTGAACCTTATGGTCTACCGGTTGCCCTTGAAGAAGCAGAATTTTGGATGATCATATTTGCAGGATTTGTCGTTTATATGATTTGGGGATTAGTATTCGATTTTGTCATGAAAGAATATGAGAATGTTGATAAAATAAAGGCATTTATAAGAGCTAAAAAAGAAGAGTTACAAAATCTTTTAGATAAGAAAACCGAATTACTAAGTAACATAGATAAAATAAAACATGAGATAACTTCAATTACAGGGAAAATATCAGAATTACAATCCCAAATTGATGGGTTTGTTTTTCCAGTCAAAGAGTACCTTCATTACCATTATCAATATAAAGAAGGGTGGTATCAGTCAATAAATGCTGAACTAGCACTACCCCATGATAAAAAACAGGAGTTATTGGATGAATGCGAAAAAGTATCTGCCGCTCATTTAAATGAGCATCAATTGAATCAAATGGATCATCAGCATCTATTATTTACCAAAAAACAACTATAATGAAACAATTATACACAAATTTCATAGCAATATTGATCCTTTTTTCATGTGGTAAGGAAGAACAAAAAAAAGAAATAACATCATGCTTTGACAGTAAACCAATACCTAAAGCATTTACTTCCAACAAAAATCAGAAGGAAAATCTAAACATAAGTATACTTTTAGATCTTTCGGATAGAATTGACCCTAAAAAATTTCCAAAAGAATCAATGGAATATTATGAAAGGGATGTTGAATATATACAATCTATAGCCGAAGCTTTCAACTTTCACCTAAGGATAAAAAGAATTAATCAAATGAATGACAAGATTCAACTATTCTTTGATCCTGAACCTAAATCAAAAAAGATAAGTAGTGTATCAAATAGATTGAAATTTCAAGTAGACAAGACTACTATAACCAATGAATTGCTTTGTAAAATAGATTCCGTATATCATAACTTACCTATTGGGATATACAATCAGGCAATAGCAGATAATGACTTTGTTGGATCAAATACATGGGGATTTTTTAAAAGTAAGGTAATGGATTACTGTATTGAAAATGAATTTCGGAATATTCTTATCATACTTACTGATGGCTATATTTATCATAAGGATCTTATCAAGAAGAAGGATAACTTCACCTCCTATCTAATACCACAATACATAAGATCCCAAAAATTAAATACACAAAACTGGAGTTCTAGAATTAAAGAAAAAGGTTATGGATTCATTCCTGCTACAGATGATCTATCTAATTTAGAAATCCTTGTTTTAGGACTTCACCCAGATAAACAAAATCCTTATGAAGAAGATGTAATTAGAACTTTTTGGAGCAATTGGTTGACTACAATGAAAGTAAAACGGTTTGCAATTAAAAATGCTGATTTACCTTCAGATATGGACAAAATAATTAAGGACTTTATTTTATTAAAAAGATGAAAAAACACACACTACTTTTAATCCTTTTAATAGTTTTCTCTTACCCATCTAATTCTCAAAGCATAGAAACCAAATTGTATTTGAAAGAAGAATTGGTAAAGCAACGTGAGGAACTATTAAAGCAGGTAAGAGAAATTCAACAAAGAATAGATGCTATTGATCAGGAGCTTGGAAATACTTCAAATTCTACTTCAAATAAGCAATACTTAACAAAATCCGTTAATTACAATTCAAAAAGCTCGTATTATAATTCTATTAATAGTAGTACCACTAAAAAGAAACGATATAGATTCAAACCTAATAGAAAGTATATCCGAGGTTCTAGAGGAGGATGTTATTATATCAATTCTAATGGCAATAAAACCTATGTAGATCGTAGTCTATGCAATTGATGTATAAATTTATTACTTTAATACATTGAAAAAGAAAAGCCTATGGGAAATTATTTACTAATTGTTATATCATTTATTACGCTAACCGCATTTACTGTTGTTAACAAATTACCTAAAGAGTTTGAAGCAAAAGTTATTGGTATTAAAGATGGAGATACTATCGAAGTTTTATACAATAATGAACCTATAGTCATAAGGTTGGAACATATTGACTGCCCAGAAAAAAAACAAGACTATTGGAAAAAGGCAAAACAATTCACTTCTGATTTTTGTTTTGGTAAAAAAGTAACAGTAATATCCAAAGGTCGTTATGATAGATATCGTAGACTCATAGCAGAAATCAAATACAAGGATAAAGTACTTAACAAAGAATTGGTAGCTAATGGATATGCAATTCACTTCAAAAAATATTCTACTGATATTCACTATGACACTTTAGAAATCATCGCTAAGCAAAAGAATATTGGTATTTGGTCAAAGCGTTCCAAAGATGATAACTTAGATCAGGAAAAGAAAAAAACTAAATGCGAAGTAGAAGTTTATATCTGTAATAGTACAAACAGTCTAACATATCACTATAATAAAAACTGTAGAGGTCTAAGTCGTTGCAAAGATTCTATACGCAAAATTTGCAAATACAAGGCAGAAAAACAATATGGAAGAGTATTATGTAATTATGAAAAGAATTAAGACATAAGCCTTATTACTACAAATGATTTGGAAAGGTTTTAAATCTAACTATGAGATCCACTTAAAAGTTTTAGCTCAACCGCTAATAGTTTTTCCAATATTTTACTATACCTAAAAAGTTCTTTTGGTAATTCAATTACGTGTAACTTTAACTAATAATTTACCTAATACAATAAATGTAATCCTCCTGTACTTCCTTTGTCATAAAATCCTAAATGTTGAAAAGTCCTTGAAGCAATAGTAGTCAATCCATCACTTTTTCTCACCTTACCTTCTACCGTGCCTACATATAATATTTTGCTAATATTCATAACTTCATTCGTTCTTGCTTTTCCTTTTCCAGAAAGGTTCCTATGTTTTTCTTTATCATCTTCATACACTTTATTTATCTCACTAAACATGTTTAAATCCGAAACCATTTGTTTAGCGATAGAATTTTCTTCTACTTCCTACCAATAAAGGCAATCTTTTGTTATCTCATATAATCTTGAAAAAAGCTATCCTAATATTCCTTTTTTCATTTCTTTTTTAATAGTATCAATTGCTAAAGAAAATGTATGTATCTCTAAAGGTTTGAAATCATCAGATTAGTTTTTGAATATTTGAAAAGTTATTATTTCCCTTAACACACACATCGATTATGAATTGAAAATATACCTATTATTGGGTATATGATGAAACCTTCTGTTGTTTATATTTGTTATATACAATTGTTTTTAAATCCTGTAAATACCAAAAAATATTATTATTTTAACCTATATTCTTATCTGAATATATTCCCCACTTTTAGCTTTGTTATATATCAATTTTATCATCAAAATATATTTTTACAATTACATTTAAAGCGTCTAGTATAATTACTTTAATAAACCATTTATGAAACAAAATTCATTTTTAGCATTTCTATTTTTCTCTTTATTTTTGTATGGGCAAAATATTCCTAAGATTACGACAGATAACTTGGTGTCCAATCAAACATTTAGAAAAATTTCTTTTGAAGATCTTAACTTTTTAGTAGTCGGGGATAACACTCCACAACAAGGTCTTGTTTTCGAATTAAAAGACAATAATTCAACCATTAAAGCCAGCGGTCTATTAAAAAATGACTCAAGTTTTATTGCCACAATAGATGGTGAATTCTCAGTAGATAATGGAGTATATTTTTTTGATGAAGGAAATGGCAGCAAAAACTCAAAGTTTACTGTAAACTTTTATAAACTCTTTAAACCTTCTAGAAAATTTAATGGTCTTAGAACATCTACTGGTAATAATAAAGCCAAAGCGGAACGGGTATACATTCAAAACTACCTAGCCAAACGTAAGTTACTCAGAGAAACTTTTTCTAAATATGAAAAATTAAAAGCAAAATTGCAAAGTCTTAATATAGACATTACAGATGCAATAGATACTCAAAAGAAGAAAACCACTTTAGAACAACAATATCTTGTAAAATTTGATATTGATCCTGCCTATGTCTTAACAGAAATGGATATTAAAAATAATGATGTTATTCCAAAATTAGAGATAGATCTGGGAAAGCAACTGAAACAAAAGTTAAAAAAAGACTTCAGTGCTGATCAAAAGATTGATGTTGAAAAATTGATTAATCAATTCGAATCAACTCAAAAATTCTTAAAAGATAGTTTAGAATTAAAGCTTCAAGGTTTAGAAAAAAAAATAACAAAAGATCTTTGGACTTCAAAGTCTATCTGGTTCCTCTCTGCTTCTCCTTTCTATCAAAGAGAGAATTTTACTATCTACCAACCTGATAGCACTATACAGGATTTCAGCAGGCAGTTTGGCGAAATATTTGGGGATGTATATGGGACTACTATTGGATTAAATCATTATATAAAATCTAATATAAGTTGGTGGAAGAATTGGTATGCAAAAGCTGCAATATCGGTTTCTAGAAACTCCAACCGTAGCTCATTCCGTAATAGAAATATAAGATTTACAGAAGCAACTGGAGATTCGATAAATGGTAACCCTATAACACTAGTAAGTACAAGAGATGCTTATGTTGGTGATAAAAAATATCAGTATGGGACGTCGTCAGATTTTAGTTTTGAAGCTTACTGGCTTCCGAAATATGGGAATTGGCCAATTGGTTTATTTGGATCGGTAGGCTATTCTTATACAAACTTTCCTAGTGGTGAAGATATAGAAGACATCGAAATTGGCAGGTTAAGGCTTGGACTTTTAATAAATTTAAAATCCAAAGATAAAACTAAAAATGTTTTAACCTTTCAAACCTTTTTAGACAGGAGTGACTTAAATAAAGATCCAAGAGGAGAAGATAAAGATCTTCGATTTGGTTTTAAAATAGGGCTGCCAATTAATATAAAGTCAGGTCTTTAAATTCCATAAAAACACCCCTAACCATTATTGCTAATGATTAGGGGTGTTTGGTAAATAGCGTGGGCTGTGCTTCGATCTTTCGACTCACACTTCGGCTACCACTTCGACAGCACTTCGACAAGCTCAGTATCCATCTCGAAATCCGATAAACTCACACTTCGGCTACGCTCAGTGTTCGGATTCCGAGGGCTGAGCGGAGTCGAAGCCCGGTTCTTCAGAGTTCGAGAACCTCACTCTTCTGTGGAGACTGAGGCTCTCGAAGTCTCACTACGCTGCATCCGAATTCTCATCGGTTTCGTCTGGGGTATCGTCATCGGTGCTACTACCGCCAGCAATTACGAAACGTTCTTTGAGTCTGTTATGCAACGCCTCTGCTCCCGCTACGCCACTATTAGCAGCTACGCCAAACATTTTATACGCTAATAAGGATGTGGTATAGGCTTCGGATCCTGCCAGAATATGTGTGTCATTAACCTTTTCGGTTAACTGTGCTAATTCTAATGCCAGTACCTTAAGCTCATTATACAAATCATAATCCTTCTCCACTTCATCCACACTAATAAAATTAGGAAGGATATTCCCGTTTTGGCGCATACTGTCCAAAGTATCTTCTACAAAGATCTTGTTACTACGATTGATCTTTGGAAGGGTTCTACGTTCTTCCTTTGTCAATCCTGTTAAAAATGGTAACAGCGTATTGATTTCCTCAATTCTGTTTTTTACTTCTGTGATCACTGCTGGATCTACGGTTACCGATAATCGGTTGTTTAATACATTACTCATACTTCATTTGTTTTAGTAATCTGGAAGTTTAAATATTTAGCAATTACAAAATTCACTTATCATCCTACTCTTTCATTTTCTTTGATCGCCCAAAGAAAACGAAACAAAAGAAAGGGCGCTTTTTCAAGGTATTTTTTATTCTCCTAAGGCGAATAAAAACCAGATTTGTTTTACTAAAATCTTTCCAAGGCTTCAAGATTTTTTAACGTATAACAAATCTTATACTGGTGAAAAAGATTTCAAAGCGCTGCTTTGGAACGTTCTTCTCTTGAATAATACAATCACTAACAATAAGAATCATAACTCCTTATAAATTTATCCAGATTGAGTTTAACATTCATTTGAGATGATGTATCGTCAATTACAATACCGATAATTTAAGAATTTATTGACTTTGTTGATAATTTTGTGTTAAAAACAAAACTTAACTTATTAATTACTAACTTCTTCTGTAAATCATTATATATTTCTCAATCAACAAAACTTCTACTGACAGGCTGACGTTTTGATAAATCACTATAAAACAAAGGGTTAAAAACGTATTCTTTTTAGAAACCTACATTTTAAATATTTCATTAAACGCTTTCTCAGTAGATCCTTACTGACAGCTCTGATTTGGTTTTTGAGGAATATACTGGCGTTGTGACAGGGATATGTGAAGAGATTTATGCATTCTTTTTTGCATTGCCAACCCTTCGACACGTGTCCGCCTATGGAGGAGGCTCAGGGTTCCAAGCATTCCGAGGGTTAAGGCTCTCGAAGACCATAAACTCACACTTCGGCTACGCTCAGTGTTCGGATTCCGAGGGCTGAGCGGAGTCGAAGCCCGACAGCACTTAGACACGTGTCCTCTTTGAAGAAGTATTTTCTTAAGACGAGAGTAAGAACATTATTCTTGCTTTAATTTTGGATACCAGGCATCAAGAACGGAAAAAGAGCCTTTGATATGGTATTGATAGGCATCAATATTATAAAAATCGGATAACATCCTTGGAATATCGTCTGGATACTCCACCTTATCATATCGTTGATCTGGCGTTTGTATCCAGATATCTGTATAGAAATTTTCAGGATCAAAAAATTCTAAATACACATACACCTCTTTCGTATGTTGATCTTTGAGTAATGATGCACCATCGATCAAGGCCTGTAAATATTCAGTTTTTAACGCTATAGCATCTGTTTCTTTAAATTGAAGTGTTTTGACTAATAATAAAAGTTTACTATCATTTTTCTTTACTACATAGTTGTCTAAAGAATCAGTATTCGTCTTTAGATATGTTTTCATATAATCTCTAAATTTCCCCATAGGAGAAGAACTATCATGATCCTTTACATAAGTTAATTCCTGAGTTTGTCTATAAATCAATCGCGAAACAGCTTCTTTTTCTAGCTTCTTATCTCCAGATACGAGATAATACAATGCTTTTGGATAATCCTCGAAAAGAAGATCATAATACGTACGATCTAGCTTGCTCAAATAATAAAAATAAGTGGTAAAAGTGTCCTCGCGTATGGTTTGATATTTTATAATACTATCGGTTTCTTTTGTATGATTCACTATATCATTAAAAGAAGCGTGTAAGGAAGTTATATATTCGGATAACTTCATTCTATTGTTATAGGTATTGGTAAGCTGTCGTAAAGAATCTCCATATGGAAATATTTTGTCTAATTGTGGATCCAGTACCTGATAGTGTTTTATAAACGGATCTTCTTGAATACGATCCCAAAACTGAATCACTCTAGAATGTTTTCTCGAAAAATCAGATACCGTATAATTATCATATGCTACTGTATCTCTGTTTTCTATCAATGTGATCTGTGCATAGATACTACTCCAATTACAAGCTTCGTATTTTAGTTTGGCATATTGGTAATCCCAATCTCGAATAAGTTCTTCTTTAAGCTCTTGTTGTATCTTCTTAGTCCGATTCTTTTGATCGATACTTGTTTTTATAAAATAATAACTTGTACCTAAAATGGTTAAACAACTGATTACAACGAGTACTTGAAAAGCCTTTTTTTAAATTTGAGACACTGAATAGATTTGTGATTGAAATGAGTATTCCTATTTAATAGAGTTTATTTTATAATGCCCTTTGTTATTTCCCATGACTTGTGCATCAAACTTCATTCGTTTGTCATATGAAACAATAGAGATCTTTTGAGAAGATTTGTCGGCGATAAACTTCCCTTCGATTAACTGAGCAGAAAAATTGGTGTGCTCAGCTTCTAGCGTATCAAAAGTAAGATCTCCTACACTAGCGCTTGTTACATACTTACACGTACTATCTTTTGGATTAGTTTCTACTATTTTGATCCATCCATGTGCTAAAAAAGGTGGTTGATTTTCATCTATAACCTGATGAATAAATCCATAATACTTATCTCCTATCTCTGGTAATGAAACGAACTCATCGATAGCATTTTTAGACTGTGGAGTAGTAAAAAAGGCTAGATAAAAAATAAAAATACAAGCTGCCAATACTCCAATACCTGCTATAGAAAATAAGGTCTTCCCTATCACAGAAAAATTCTTACCTGCATCCCAAACAGGATATTCTTTGATATAGGCCAATGCAGCATTTTTCATCTGGGGTGTCCAATGCTTTTTGGGTATTTCTTTTCTGTCTGTTGTCGTGTAGAATTCGATAATCGGACTTTTCTGGATATGTTGGATAAGTCCTGTTTGTATTACCTTTTTATATAAGTTTACCTCCATCAGTACTTGTGATTTATGATATGGAGATACAAATTGACTTTTTAATGTTTGATAATGTTCTAGGTGTTCTTGAATCGTAAAAATGGGCATAGCTTTGTGTGTTGTCAGTTGCTGAAATCAAAGTAACAATTTTCCTACATGAAAAACACCCCTGAAAACCACTGTTATGGTTGGAAGATTCCCCTTATTTTTTTAAATTGAATTGCCGAATATTTTTTCTTTCAATATTTCTATTTAAACAATAAAGTAAAGTATCAATAGTCCTGATCAACATTTAAAAGGTTGTTAGATATAATGAATTCTACAAAATCATCCATTGTAATTCTCATTAATACATTAATTCCTAGAAGTAAAAACAGTATGCTTTAAGGATATAACAAGCTCAACTTCCTATTGATACTGCGTATTCGTTATCCAATTAAGTACCATCGTATCTGATAATAAGGTTCCGATCACTCGATAACTGGAATTTTTTAGTGGATTTTCTGTATCTAAAGCTTCAGACATTACACCGATTTCTGGTTGGTAATAATTTGCATGTATAAACTTGATTTTCTGATCTTTTACCACAATATATCCCGTATGATCATCTAGGCCTACTAGATATAGCCCATCACCCTTTTGTAATACATAAGATTCAACTTTAGCAATAGAAGCGTTTGTAAAACGTTTTATATTATTGCCCGCTAATTTTTTGATAAATACTTCTGATGCAGATTGTGCCCATTTGTATCTTGGAATATTAAATCCCATATCTTCTAAAGTGGTGGTAATAAAATAACCACAAGCAATTTTTCCTTTTCTTGGTGTTTTGGTATGACCATTATAATCCCATGGTGTTCCATACCAAAAAGGAATTACTTTATCAATTAATGTATTGAAAATATAAGTTCGTGTTTCTGCGATAATCACTTCTTTCTCTTCTTCGGAAACTACGCTGTTATAGGCACTTTGTTTTTCTTTTTGAACTCTTTCGATTTGCTGCTTTAATGCTATATAGTCATGCTGAATCGCAAAGCCTTGGATATTGCATAATAGAATGATTAAAAGAATGTATTGCTTCATAAGAAAGAAACTTTGATGATTTTAGAATATGTAACAAAGATTATTCCTTTTTACATAATAACTAATTATATGTTGAAGTTCGTATGTATAGAAGTCGAAATGATACGATGATTTTTTAAAAAGTTATATCATTGTAATTTCCTTTAATCTATTTAGTTCTTTTCTTTTTTTCATTGCCAAAAAAAGAAACAAAAAAGTCTAGGCTTACAAAACGAACTTAAGAAAATACTACGGCATCACCAGCCACGGATGAAAAAAACTCACTACGTTCAAACAGTTTTTGATCCCAACCCCAAACGGCTGCCTTGTTTTTTAAAATTCTTTTTGATAGGCCAGTACAAAGCAATTATTATACTGAACAGAAATCACTAAGGATTCTTAAAATGAATACATTTTTAGACTAAATGGAAGTATTTATAATCCTTAGAAGGGAGATTTAGAAGGATGCAATTAAAAACATCAATCCTCTAACACCAAACGCAAGTACTTTTGGTCTGAGCATTCTTCGAAGACAGTAAACTGATTCATAGCATTGCCATAATTTTGTATCACGATTTCATCTTTGCTATAACTACCTTGTACTTCTCTTTTGGGATTATCGGCTAATAATCCTTTGAAGGTGATATATCCATCTTGGATTTTATAGGTTCCAGTGTGTTCTCGTTTGCTGGTTTTTAGATGGTACTGGTCGCCCGTTAATTTGATTTCTAATCCACAAGAAGCAGTTTCTTCTAAAACATAGGTTCTACTATACAACTGATAACTATCATAATAACGTAGTAATTGTTTGGATGTTTGTGTCGTTTCTTTTTCATCACAATCATCTTCTCCTTTCTCAAAAGATTCTATATTTTTAGTTTCTACTCGTACTTTAATATCATAAAATCCATTATACGGATTGGTATCCATTATCAGAATCTTATCTACTTTAGTAAATTCTCCGGTACATTGAACGTCCCACTCACCCCAAAAGGAATGTATTTCGAATTCATCTAAAATCTGCACCAATGTATTCTCTTCCTGAATGAATAAAGACAGGGTTTTAGAATTCATAGGATTCGGTCTGGAAGCTCCAATATAATACAGTGTAACTCCAAAAGCTCTTTTCCCTTCAGCAACCATATAGTTAGCAGTATCAATTCCTATTTCCCGAAGCTCAATAGCATCTGAGTACCAACTTTCTTTTTCGTAAAACTGTTGTTTGATCTTTGCTGTTTCGGAATCTACTACCAATACATAACTATTTAACGTAAAAACTTCCCAATCATACTCCTGACTCGCTACAGTAGGAATGACCACAATGGTACTACTGGTATCATAAGGCATTACCTTTTGCACCACAAACTCCTCATATACTTGTTTGGGTTGCACTCCCAATTGGTCTAGAATTTTAGCAATAAATGGTGTTGGTTGGAAAATATCTTCAGAATGATCAGAAGTTTCATTGGTTTCTGCAGGTTCTTCTCTACTTTCTACAGCGTCTTCTACCCTTTCTGGAATACGCTCTACAGCATCCTCTACTTTAGTGCCATCTCCTAAAACAGTAATACCTTCTTGTTTCGTTTCGGTAGGTTTAGAATTGGAATTGCAGGAAATCGTTAGAGCAAGAATTATGATCAAATATTTATGAAACATGTAGGTTTTGATTTTAGATGAATACAACATTCTCATATGCAAAAAGAATATTTTTAATTAATGTCTATTATCGCATCTTATCTGAATGTAATTCCTTCTAGGATTTATAAATTCTATAGCATCACAACCGAAAGAATTATAAAAAAAACCAAAAATAACTGATTCCTTATTTTTAAACATTTTACCTGTCCATTGATCTATACCATAATCCAAAGGTTCACCTTCTAATATCAAAGGAGTAAAAGTTCTACCTTCACTTTCTTTATACATAAAATTAGCTAATACTTTTTTAAATTGCTGATCTATTACAACTAATCGCATACGCCTATTCTCATTTTCTTGTTCTAAATCCAATAAATAATAATCTAAAGTGCTTTTGGTAAACTTAAATACATTCTTAGTAGTTTGCTTATTAATTTGAGAATTTTTCACTAATTTATTTATCAGATTAAGGGATTGTTCAACCTCTGTCTTATTCCAAATTATTGGTTCCATACTCCCTTTATGAAAAGGATTTTTGTCTCCTACAAAGACAAAAGTAACATCCCTATTATATCCATTTTCTGCAGATCTTTTAGCAATCTCAAATCCTACTATATAATCATATTGAGTTAATCCACTTCCTGATTGATATGGACTAAGCACCCCTACCAATGGTTGATCTTTAACAGGATATACAATAATCCTATCTTTAGATAAGTTATAAACGAATATTTTATGGTTTTCAGATATATTCATTTTTGTAAAAAATATATCTCTATGTTTAGCATCTAATTGATGATAATTATCATTTTCATATTTGGCATTTCCCAAGTATTTATCATCTATAATTGATGAATTATCATTCTCACTCCAAGGAAAACTATCTGTTAAAGGTATAAATTCGATTATAGTATTTGGTTTTAGCTCATATTCATATAAGGGGTAAATGGGTGAGAAATTTAAATTTTGTTTTTTTAATGAATAATTATCAAAATCATCTTTGGATAATAAATAACCATCAAAAACATATAACTTTTTTGTAGATGCTTGATTTTTTGAAGAAACTAATGCTATCTCTACCCATTCTCCACTTACTTCCAAACCTCCATCTATAACAGAAAAACTTATTCCAGTTTTGTTTATAACAGTAACTTCTTGACCAAATTTTAGCTTACTAATACGATTTCCGATCGAGGAAGGTTGATCTCTTACGATAAGACCGTTTACTGCGGCTACATAATATATATCCTGACCATAATTGACATATCCAGAAAATAAAAATATAATGCATACGATTAATTTCCTCATTTTATTTTTTTTAAAACTAATTTAGGTATTTTAGATGCTTTACCGTTAGCTTTCATTTGTTTTACATACGTCTGATAAGCCTTTTTAGCTTCTTCTTTTTCTCCTATCCCCCAATAAGCGTCTCCAAGATTAATATATGCAACGGTTCTGTTTGGAGCTTCTTTCACTATTCTTTCTAAAAGAAATATTGCTTCTTTATAAGCTTTTCCTTGTTCTAAGTAATACGCTATGTCATTATATTGTACTAATGCTTTATTAATTGCTACATTATACAATGCAATTTCTAATACAGTACTATCACCAAACAATTTCAATTTATCAAACTCTCTCGTTTTATATAAATCTTCAATAGCAATAGAATAAAGATCTATATTTTGCTCATATGCTTGGTCTTGAAAGTTCCTGAAATTTATAATTCGTGTGGTATCACTTTCGAAATCAACTGATTCGTTATATGAATAGGAAATATTATCCTGAAAAACCTTTCCAAAAAGGCTTTCTTCCTGTCTATCGCTATAAAAATGATATGCTTTCGTTATAAAAACATATTCCTCCTTGAAAACAATCCTATGCTGAAATGATTTAGATTTATAATGAATAAGATCAAATTCGTAATTGATACTTATTTCATTATGATCACTTCCACAATTACAAATGATATTTAAATCTGTAACCATTTCATTATTTGAAACATCTTCAATTAAATTGGAAGCTAAAATCTGAAATTGTTGATCATTTTTTTGTATAAGAATTGATTCATTCTTAAAATCTAGATCTATAGTGTAGGTAGTATCCTTACAGTTTTTGGTAATCTTATACTGTTTAGAATCAGCAACAGAATTCTCTGAAGAGCTATTTTGTAAATTATCGGAAACTCTCTCAGATTTATTTTCTTTACAAGAAAACAAAATGATAGTAAATACTAATAATATTCGGTATAAAAGCATTAACATCTAATCTTTAAGATCTATCAAAGTAGGTTTTAAAATATAATCCTTTTCTTTTTCGAATTTATAAACACCTTTTACAGTTTTAAAACCTTCTAAACCTTTATTAAGATTAGGGTTATCATGATTATAAATCACTAGAGAAAAGGGTAATTCTTTATTTTCATTAAAACAGGTTTCATCAAAAGTAAAGTTTTTATAAAATTCTCCTTTTCTAGTATAGATACTATCCTTTATTTTAAATTTTGTCTTTACCGCTTGCAAAACATTTTCTATTGGAACATTTTCTACTTTATCAAAAGTATATCCCTGCTGATTTAGATGGTAAAAGTTTTTTTTGCTGAGAAATCCGCTTCCTTCCCAAATTTCAAAAAAATTAATAAAAACTTCTTCATTCGTATTTATTACAAAAGGAAATGTAATCTTTCCTCCATCTTCATGTAAAAAGTTTAGTAAAGTATCTTTTTTATTGGAATACACAACCAATCTTTCCACTCCTTCTTCAATAATAGAATGATGAGCATAAATTTTTACGTTACTATTTTGCCAGATTATTTTTTCGATAGTTCGCTGTTGATAATTAGAGTAATTGATCCCCAACTATAAACCGACAATTAATAGTTGAAATTTAGTTATAATTATTTTCATACATCAATTTTGATGAACTTTATAATACTCAAAAATCTCGCTTTAAAAACTCTTTTATTTCGGAGAAACTAAAAAACAATTCTGGCTTTCCTAACACATTGGTTATTCTAGTATCAAAAGGAAAATCATAATCTAATTCAATACCATGCTTTCCATTTTTATTTATTAACAAAAAAGAGTAATCCTTCAAAGATTCATTAGATAGTTTATAATCTGATTCTGAACTCAAATCTTTGAGTTCATTTCTTTCTTCATATTCATTTTCATCAATTATCTCCAAAATATCTAAGCTTAGCTAAAAAGCTTAAAATTAAAGAGTATTTTGCTTACAATTAAAAGGATTTATTCGAACAAGAAGGGAACTTTTAATTCTCTTAATGATTGTAATTTTTTAGGAGTAAAATTGATTGTATTTGATTTAATAATCGGATTTTCTTTTTCATCATCGTCCTCACTAAATGATTCCTTTGTTATCAAAGTAATTCCTTTAATATAATCAGTATTTTCTTCTTCTGATTCCATTGTAGCTCGATGAAAATTTAAATTTGAATATCTTATTAGTTTAAATAGTCCTTCATTATATTTAAAAGTATATGATTCATTATTTACATACCAACTCCCTGCATTATAAAATTCTTGAAATTTAAACGTTAGTTCGCCATTACTAACTTCAAGATTTTGGAAAGGTTCTTCCATTGTCGGGTTATTATTTACAACAACAAAAGTGTCATGTTGTAGTTGTTTTTCAAAGCATCCGTTTTTATCTTTAAAATAAATTCCAAGTATTTTAGGGTTGACATCTAACGAATCAGATCCTATTTCGCTATTAGCTATAATATTATTAACATCTTCTTTTTTAATTACAAAAACTAAGTCATCTATTCCATCATCATTTAAATCACCATTCTTATCCATTGCTATAATGGTCCAGTTTTCTGGAATTAAAGATTCTATCTTTTTATTCTTTTGTTTAAGTATAATAGATTGCTTTTGACCAAATGCACCTCCAATTATACCCAAAGATATGACTACTAAAAATATCTTTTTCATTCCTTTATTCCTTCTGATTTTAAGCCTATTGGTTTTTCTTTACGTTGCCTTATTATTATGACCTGTAAGAGATAATATGGTTTTTAATACTAATAAAAATATTTTATCAATTGTTTTTATAGTGATTAGGGAGTTCTAGGTTAAGTGCTTATAAAATTAATAAAAATTAGACCCGATAATTACAGTAGTTTATTCTTAACGCTATACATAACATTATGATTACAACTTCAATTCAACTTAAATTGTTTTGTGAAAGAAGGATTGAGATATAATATTATTTCATTTACAGGAAAAGAAAGGTCAAAATGAGGTTCGAATGCCTTAACGACTTGGGGCATTTCTAATGAGAAATGAAAGGATAAAAGAGGTTTTAAAGTTTCCTTATCTTTTTTTAGAAAAAAAGAATCTAGATTTTCTTCGGTAAATTCTTTTCTATATTCTTTTATTGTTTCAACTCTATCAAGATCTATCTTTTCTTTGGTATCAGAATCCTTTATCTCTTTATCAATCGCATTCTGCACCTTAGTATTTATCAGAGCTAAAAATTCTATTTTTTTAGATTCTTCTATGATGTCAAAAACGTTATATAATTCTCCATTTCTTAGATTAAAATTATAAAATGAAATATTTTCCTGTGATGCTCGGTCAAGGTAGTAGGAATCTTTTAAAGATAGAAAGTAATTACTATTATAAAGTACTTCATATTCATTAAAAATAAAATTAGAGAAATCATAGGCCTCATTACAAGATTTCTTTAAAGAATCTATAGATTTCTGATAAATTGATATATATGAATTAGTGTTTTGATCATATTCTTGTTCCAACAAGTATGCATTAATTTTCTTTTCAATAAATATATCTTTATGAGTTATTTTAATCGTATTAAAACTATATTCTCCTTCCAAAGCTGAACAGATAATAGTATCCTTTTTAAGCTCATATTTAACAGAGGTCAAATCTTTTTGGGACTGACAACTAAAAGAGAAAAATAAAATTAGAAATATGTGATTTAGTTTACTCATTAATGTCATGACTTTTTAAATTAATTGACTTTTCTTTATATTTATTCCATAGTTCTAATCCGTTTGGAAATATCACTTTTCTCGCAACTTAACTCTTTAGGTATACTAACATTAGTAATGACTCCATTCTCAAGTTTTTTTACTTGAATCTTCTTCCAACGATTTTCTACTTTATCTGAGAAATAAAGAACTCTATCACTTAGCTTAAAAATTAAAGTATCATTTTTTATGGTGTGTATAATAGTATCTATTTGTTTATAGCTACTTATGGTATCAATTCTGATATCCTTAGATGTTTTATCATCAATAGAAGAAATATTTTTACTCTTTTTTTCTTTACAAGAGAAAAAACATATTAATAGAAGAAAAAAAAATCTATAATAATTCATAATATAAATTATCCGAAAAATTTGATTTCAATTTTAAATACTACATTTACATTTTATAACTATAAAAAGGTGAATTTGACTTCCTAGATATTTCGGTATATTTTTCTTTTTTAAAAATTCTTATCGCGTCCAGTATCAAATCATTTCCTTTAGAAATATTACATTTCTTAAATGTTGTTGCCTTTAAAAAGTCTAAAACAATGATATATTTATTATTATGGTCTGAATAGAAAAGATTAGTATGTTCAAGTCTTTCTTCATACCATACATTAGTTTCTTTTAGATCAAATTTATCATTAAAGTATTGTTGATTTGAAAAAATAAGACATTCACGAAAATTTAAACTTATTAGATTCTTTTGTTGAGAGATGTTAAACTTATATTTATTAAATAATAGTAATGAGTCTTTAGCCTTCTCATCTATGGAAATGATATCATTAAATATTGATTTAGCAATCTGAATACTTGAAGAATTATTTTCTTTATTTTCTAAAATATTCTCTTTTTTTGTGTTAGCTGTAACCTCTACAACTACATTTTTATCTTCAGTTTTAGCATTTTTACAACTAAAAATTATAGCAATAATAATCCAGAAATAAATGCATTTTAGTAATTGAGATGAACCTTTAATAATCATTTTAAAACTTCAACATCTGCTCGTTTAATATATCCGCCTGAAATGATCTTTCCATCGTAATACACTTTAACCCAGTTCTCATTAACATCTTCCATATAGGCAATATCTCCCTTTACTAAGAAGGCCTTTCTTTTAGATGTTTCTGACATTTCATTATGAAAAAAAGTTTTACCTACTGTTATCTTTACTTTTTTTGATTTTTCATTTATACCATATCCACTTATATAGTCTAAATTTTCTTTTTTCAATGTTGTTTTTAACATGTTGAAAATTTCTATTGGCAATGATGAAATTAATCTAAAGCTAACGTACTTGTCCTTTTCATCGTAAACAAAGCCATCATCCAAAACTTCTGTTACATCAAAATATCTTTGACATTCAATACTTCTTTCAATATTGGTTTTATCATATGTTTTTTGTCCTTTTTTAGATCTAACTAACATGGAACCCGATTTTTGTAAAGTATTTAAAAACTCATCCTTGTTTTTAGAAAAATCATCATTAAAAGTATCTAAAAAGCCTATATAATACTGATCTATTTGCACATTACTTTTACTCCCATTCACCAAAATTATATCAAGGACTTCATTACCACTAATGATCTTATAATATTTATGCTTATTATAATCTTTAAAATCAGATTCATGTTCTAGATATTCGGAATAGCTTTCCCAAATACCTTGAAAATCGTCTAATGAATGTTTCGATTTATTTTGATGTACAGGCTCAATAATTACTTCCTCAGCAATGCTTTCGGAAATCACCTCTTCTTTTTTTACACTATCGCTCTGTTTGCAGGCGAAAAAAAGAAATAACACAGAGAAGATTAAGATCTTCGTTTTATTTATGTTTTTCATCATTTTTTTATTTATCAAGAACTTCATAGGCTTTCTTAGTATACCTCTTTCTATGAGTTAATCCATTATCGCCACCGTTTACATCATAAGTAACGGATGTGATCGCGGCATTATTATTTCCTTGATCTGCTTTACTATTTGTCCCATCCTGAACGTGAGTCCATATTATCATAGATGCCTTAATAGCGACCTCTACATCCGTTTTTAAAAGAGAAATATCATCACCCATAAAATCTTTGGTATCCTCCGGATATAATTCTTTCCATTTTTCATCTAAAGCCTTATACTTATCCTTTCCTGTTAAATGTATAAAACCAACACCAAAATAATCAGAACCATCTTCGGTAGATTTCTTACCATTTTCCATTCTACATCCATATACATAATCAAAAAGAGTCTTACTTTCAATATAAGACGACTTTATGCTATAATCTTCTTTAAAGGCATCATAGTCCCAAGACGCTACGTATTTTCCTTTTAAAAGAACTCTTGTTACTTCAATAGGGTCATCAACATCTCTCTTATGACCATAGTTTTTCTGATAATTTGTTGTGGGATTAGAATATTCGCATTCTAGTGTTGCATCATAACCTTCAATTAAATCATGATATTTAAATGTGTATTTACCAGATTTGGTTGGATGAGAAACTAAAACTTTTCTCAAAAAAGTATCATAAATATTTTTTGCTTTATATCCATAATTTTCTTGCAAAGCTCTTAGTTCACCTGTTTCAGTACCAATCTGTCCAAGAAAATGAGACATCCTGTCCAAATTATGTATTTCGAATTCATCACTATTATTATTAATTGCTTTTGCGACTTCTTCTCTCCTTGTTTTTTTTGATTTTGGAAATATTTCCAATAATTGCTCTGGAGTAATAGGAAATTTAGGACCTCCTTTTAATTCAAACCATTGTCCATCCGTATCTAACCATCTGTTCGTAATTTTTTCTCCTCTTATTTCTCCTTCTTCTGTATCTCCGAGATATTGAATATTTAATTCAGTTTGTCCTTCTAAAGTATGTGCATCAGCTAAAATGTATAATAATGTCTTTTTACCTGTTGCTTCACTTAATGATTTTATCCAACCATCTTTTTTTTCTTCATTACTGCTATCAATTGCTATTTTAAAAATAGCCTGATCGGCAAAATCATCTTTATTTAAATAATCAGTCTCGCACATACCTCCTATAGTAGTCTTTACCATAGTATTGTAATTACCCTGATCATCTTTAAGCATTATATTCTCATCTTGCTCTTCGATCCCCTTTTCCTTTCCTTGACGGACATTAATCGACATAGTCCTACCTTGAAGCAACTCAGTTTCTACTATTACATAGATTTCTTTTCCAATATTACCTTGATCAACTTTTTTAAAAGTTATCTTCTTTTTCTTTTCTTTTGCTGCAACAAGTATAGGTAGAGTAATTTCTTGTCCTATATTAAGACTGTTTTGATTTGCAGTAGTAATTGTTGCATCACTTTCTATAATAGCTGCAACTGTTGTACCTTTCTTATTAGCTATTTTACTTAATGTATCACCAGATTGCACAGTGTATATTTCATTATCTTGAGCACCTGTTTCACTTTCCACTTCAATCTCTTCTATAGTAGCTTCCGCAAAATAGGCTTTTGTCACTTTTGGTCTTATTATTTTAAGAGAGGGGACTGATTTAAATATATTAGGAAAATCCTTGAATGTTAGCGTTGGCATATTCTATTTCTTTTGAGTGATAATCTCTAATTTAATTTTTTGAGTATCTGAGGTGATTGTTAGATCTTCAATAATATCATTTGTTAGCACTTCTCCATTGTACTTAAAGTCATTTTGATTATCATCAAGATCTATATCAACATCTTTACCTACACCATTTTTAGTTTTCAATACAAGATAAACAGCAGTTCCTGACTGTAATTCATCATCTGGTATCCTATTTCCATCCATATCGGTATAATACATATCCTCTATTTCAGGTTCAACATTCTCCTCCCTCTCCGTAATCGGAGCAGCTTCAGCAAAAGGATTGCTGGGATTCCAGTTTTTTTCGAAAACCTGTCCACGTACTCTCTGAATACCTGGCGATAGCAATAGTTCCATTTTTAAGGGATCATTGCCTTCCGCATTAAATTTTTCATCTAATTGTACGCAGTGGCAATTACCAAACTCAAAATCAAATAGCTTACTAAACCCATCCCTCTTGTAAAAGCGAACATAACCGTTGTACATGGTATGGGTAGAAAACATCCAATCATAAAATAATTCATCATTTTTGGTAGACTCTACAAGTAAATGGATTTTACCATTTTGAATAGTCGTTTGTGGACGTCCGTTAGCATCTACCAATTGTTGATACAAAAATGCGCTGTTCAGTACATTTCGTTCTTCGTCATTAATAAAAAGTTTCGCCTGAAAGGCCATAGCGTGACAATTTGGAATTTGGAGCAGTAAAATATCAAAAATATGTGGAAGGAGCTACATGCAAACAAATTATTTCGATATAGGTATAAATTCCCGGATAAACTTCCTACAAAAATGATATTTTTAAGTATATGTAGGATCTAGCATGTCGAAAGATTATTTTTTGAAAAGGTCATTTATTTTATTGATTTCACTTTGAAAGCACTTCTACACGTGTCCGCCAACGAAGGAAGCTCAATTTTACAAATTAGTGTACATCCATAAACCGTATAAAACATGAGTTCATAAAATTATTTCTAACATTAGACACATTCTTTTTTGCATTGTCCACCCTTCGACAGGCTCAGGATGACTAACAAAAAAACGGTAGTCTGAAGAAAACAATACTAAAAATTTTGCTCAATCCGCTACATAAAATGAAGCTGTATATAGTATCATATGCAATCATTTGATCTATAATATTTCTACTATACTTTGTCTTAGAACATTTTGCGAATTTTATGTTACGCTTCGTTCTCTTCATTTTTCACATATTATTTTCTAAGGACGAAATTTAAAAGTATGATATTAGCCGCAATCCAAAACCAGTTTACTACTGGAGAAACTAAGTATGAAAGCTCATAATTATCGATTCTTGTAGAATATCTTGAGCTGAAAGAGGAATGCTTGATTAACTAGCCTTTGATCGGATGACACTTGTAAGTACTTTGGCCCAATGAATAGCATCTCCTAAAGTATCGAATCCCCTGATCTTGTTGCGCATAAACAACTTTTCTAATAACACATTCATTAACCCTTTGGGAGTATAACTTACAATACCATAAGCACGAAGTTTATAGTCACTTCTGTAAAACTTAATCCAATCACTTGGCTTTACGGCATAAGAATGTACTCTATTGGTAATATATACAATTTCTCCGCCATCGTGATCATATAAATTGGTAAGGTGTTCTACCAGAATTTTGGCATGATCATCCCAGGTAAAAACAACATCTTCATTGATTTCGCCAACAACATAACCATCGAATAAATAAAAATTTCCAAAGGAATAATTTAACTCCTGGATGGCTTCGCGAAAAAATACAGTGTCTTTAAGGTATTGCATAGTGTAAAAATAATACATCTATGATCTGAGTGAAAAAAAATACCTATGAAAGGTACACATATTTCGGTTAATAAACAAAAAGTGTAGACGAATGGTATTCTACAAGGTTTGAATGGATAATAATTAAAAGGCTTAGGTTTTCGAGGCCTAACAAGTTCATCATATATATGAAGGTCTTATAAATTCACCCTTCGAGAGCCTCAGGGTTCAAATCAATCCGAAGGTTGTACTTCGACACCTGTCCGCCTATGGAGGAAGTTCAGCATCCGTCTTGAAGCCCAATAACATTTATTTCTAATACCTAAGTTTTTTATTAAATCCATTCTTTTTTGTATTGCCCACCCTTCGAGAGCCTCAGGGTTCTAATTAACAGTATAAAACAAAAAAACCGCTCCGTAAAAAGAGCGGTTTTTGACAAATCTTGGGGTATATCTCTGGGATTAATTCTTAAGTAATTTCATTGTTTTCGTTTTACCATCTTCAGTGATGATCTTTACAAAATACAATCCTTTATATCCTTTTAGCTCAACATCAAAACGGTCAGTTTCTTTTTGATGATCCGCATAGATAACATCACCAGCCATATTTCTGATCACTATCCCCACATTGGTATAAGTATCATTTAACTGAATTGCTACTTCTCCTTGTGTTGGATTAGGGTATGCACTAAAATCAATCGTCTTGATTTCTTCTACCGGTCTAGCATCTTCTTTATCATCTTGCTTGCCACCAAAATTGCCTATCGTAAATTGTTCTCCTCCCATAGGCTGGAATTCTTCATCTGTTTGTAAAATATTGTAATTAAGATACGTTCCTTCTTTTAGCTCTACTTCTGGTTTTACGAGTAGTTTAAGACTAAAGGTTTCATAAGGTTCAGCCCTAACGTTGTAAATCATCGCCTTAGGCTCATACACTCTATAAATATTCCTATCCACACGCTCAATTCCTTCCATCTTAGCTTCCCCTAACAATTCATTTAGTTTTTCATCTGGCATTAAATAAAAAGCTCCTATTTTTTCAAAAGGGATTCCTGTTTTGTTTTCCGTAACAGCTAACTGAAGATTGATAGCTCTCACTCTTTTATCTATATTTCTGATAAATACTGCAGGTGCTACATTGTTGAACGCATTTATATCATAGACACTAACATTTTTCCATGCAATATTGTTATTATTTTTAGTGTTTTGCCAAACAGAGGCTACCTCAACTCCAATTGGATCGGTAGCAGATTCTATTCTTGCTAGTAAACAAAAGTGGTGTACATCATTTACAAAGTCTGCTGGATTTGGTGGGTACCAAGGAATTTTTACAATAATCTCATCATCTGGAGACGTAGGAATGGCTACATCACCAATAAAATCGCCATGCAGAATATTACTTCCTCCTACCATTTGATAGTAATTGTTCCAATGTACTGGCCAAGATAATCCTGTAGAAGCTTTACTAAAATAGAGCTTAAGCACTCCATCATCGATATTAGAGCAGTTTTTTCTATTGATCCTTACATACACCCAATTAGGACTTAAGAGTTTGTATTCCGGATTTTCATGGGTTAATATACCATCATCATCGTTTCGCACCCAAATATCTGGGCTTAGATACATCGTTCCGGAAGATGGTTCGGTTCCGTCATCTGCCACGGTATCTCGGATATACATATCAGAGGTATCCACCGCCAATACTGCCTGATGCGCATTTAATCTACCATATCCTAGCTCTTGAGAATGCCCTGGCTCTGTTGCATTCCAGTTATAGTCATAACCACCAACCTTATCAGCAGTACATTTTAGAATATCTTCAATCTCCTGATTACTTAATGTTGGATCTACAGATAGCATTAAAGCGGCTACTCCTGAAACCGCAGGAGCAGCAAAGGAAGTTCCATCGCTATTGGCATATACATTTCCATTCTGAGTACTTCTAATTCCCACTCCAGGAGCAGCAAGATCTAGATTAGGTCCAAACTGAGAGAAACCTGCTTTAGCATCTGTATTGGTAGTTGCTGCAACAGAAAACACATTAACATTTGAAGCTGGATAAGATATTGCGCCTCCACCAGAATTACCTGCTGCACATACAATAAATACGCCTGCATTGTATGCATTTTGTAATGCTGTATTAATCGCAGGAGAGCTACCAACAGTCAAACTCAACTGTATGATATCTGCTCCATTATCCATTGCATATATGATCGCATCATCTAAAATAGCAGCATTTGGTGCAAAATCTCCAACACCTTCTAACATCAATCTTGCTCCGACACCGTTATTACCTCCAGCGATACCAGCAATACCAGTATTGTTATTGGTTTTAGCACCCACAACCCCTGCTACATGAGTTCCATGCCAAAAAGGTCCTCTGGAATCATTATCCCCATTATGAAAATCCCAACCTTTCCAATCATCAACGAAACCGTTTCCATCATCATCAATTCCATTTCCTGTGGTAGGATCATTAGGATTAGCCCATGCATCTTCTCCAGGATTAAGGTATACGTTTTGGTATCCGTCGGTTCCTAATCCTAAATCTTCATGAGTCCAATCGGTTCCACTATCTAATATCCCTACAATGACATTACTATTTCCTGTGGTAATATCCCACGCATCTTCGGCATCAATATCGGCATCACTCACCTGCTCCAATCCCCATTGCACACCGAAAAGCGGATCATTTGGCGTTAAGATATACGATCCCATAGTATTTGTAAAGATTTGCTGAGCATCTACCTCTCGGGCCATTTTATCATACGTGTCCAGAATTTTACCTCTGGTAATGATTTTAAAGTCATAAAAACCAAGTCTGTTACTTCTCATCAGTTTCATCCCATAGGTTTCTTCTAATCGTTGAATTGCCTTTTGAGAAGGTGCTTTTTGAAACTGAATCGTGATCTCATCACTTAGTGCAAACTTCTGCCCCGTTTGTTCGTCTACCAATTTCCAACCCTCTTTTTCCTCGGAGAACTGTTGTTGATTGATTGTTCTTGTTTTTTGTGCCCAAGCCATTGTCGTAAACAATAGCAACATACACCATACAATAGTTGTTTTTGATTTCATCTGTAATATATTTTTAAAGTTGATATCGTAAACTTACAAGACACTATACGTGAAGACAATAGGTGTTTTACCCTTTACAAACAGGGATTTGTCCCTTATTGATTATGGTTAAGCAGCAAGTAATTCGTTTTTTAATGAACGATTTAAAAGAATAATACACAAACTCCTCCTAAACAATTTTCTACAAAAGAAACAAACAGTCAACTCCCTGAAAACAGGGTGTTTTTTTCACGGAAAAGAGTGTTTGGCGACTTCTATTACGAAGATATATTTGTACCATAATTAAAACCAATCGATTAATTAACACTTATATAAAAATCATGAAAAAAACCATTTTAAATTTCGCATTAATTATCGCTGTTTTGTTTGCAGCTTCTTGTAAAAATGAAACTAAATCTGAAGCTACTGATACTGCAGATAAGACTGAAGAAGTAGCGACTGAAGAAAAATCTGAAGAAAAAAGCAGTGAAGCAAAATCAACATCATCTGATGGTGTTCCTAGTTTTAGTGACCAAAAGGTTCAGGAATATGTAGATTCTTATGAAGCTTATATCGAAGAATACAAAAAAGCAGTAGAAAGTAAAGATATGACGGCTTTCGCTTCTTTAGGGCAAAAAGGTCAGGAGTTAGGAACAAAAGCTCAGGAAGTTATGGGTAACCTTTCTGGAGATGATGTAAAAAAGCTAAATGATTATATGACAGCTAAGTCGGCTGAGTTACAGGAGCTTTCTAAAAAGCTAATGCAGTAATCATTTAGGACCTATTAAGTTTAGTTATCATAATTGATAGGGGTTATTGAGCAAATCCTGTTCTGTTTAGAACGGGATTTGTTGGTCTTAGCATACACAATGTTCCACATCCTAATACTAAAAAATCAATATGTTACTTCTACATAAATTCCGAAAAGTTTTTAAGCAACAAATTGCATCTATTGGTTTGACTTTGACTTCAGAGAGTGAAGATGAACTGATTGCAAAAAACCATGAAAAACATTTACATCTAAAAACTTACTTGCTCAACTTTGGAGGTTCAGGACAATTAGCAATTGCTGAACTACAAATTATCAAAGGCAATATTGAAAAAGCATTAAAAGAGAACCCTTTTGAAAGTCGTGAAAATTTGCTTACCTCAAAAACTATAGGAAATTACACCTTATACACAGAAAAGGAAGTCCCTAAACAAGAAATAAACTTGGTCTATATGCAAAGTTTAGATACCAAGATTTATAAGGATGATGAATATATTATTATAAAGCAAAAAGGAAATCATGACCTTATTCGTAAAAATCCAGTTTTTATAGATTTCTTAAGAGGTAAAATAACGATCGATGAATTGTTTATCCTAATTGCTTCGATGCAAATTCCAAATGGATTATATCTTCAAAAACCACATGGATTTGGAGATCCTAAGAAAATAAAAAAATGGAAAAAGATAGGAACAGTCATTACGATACTAACAGCAATTACACTTATCTTGGTTCGTATCCTAAAATATATGCAAATACATTAGATATATCTTATTAAGGAAGTTTTTGATATTTTTGAGCGCAACCTTCTATACAGGAATAATATAGAAACAATCTTCCTTCCTTTATTTCAAAACTAATACCGATGAAATTTTCGCAATCTGCAGTAATAGTGCTTTCATCCAAAGAATAACTAACGGTATTTTCTCCGTCAGAATCGATAGCTAATGTACATATATCACCATTGGTAACGTTTAGCACTCCTTCTTCAAGAAACTCTAATTCCTGATCACTTGAAATCGGCTGAAATGTACCACTTCCATCACCAGGATCGACTAATTGCTCTATCAATCCCCATTTTCCTAACAAATCGGGATTATCGATGTTTGCATCATCATCATTGCTACAAGCTGGCAACATTAAAAATGGGATTACTAGAAGAAAGAAACGCTTTTTCATGAGTTTATCTTTTATGTATTCGTTTTGTAGATACAAAAACAAACAAATGGTTGCTTCATAAATACTAGAATAATAGGTTTAGATTCTTTATTTACAGAGTATCATTTTCTATCACCAACCCTGTATACAAACTTTAATCCACTCCAATCATTATCTATCGCTGCTACTTTTATATCTACCAGTCCTTGTTGTAAAACGTAGATTCTTATCATATCTCTTTTCAAATCCGTAACTATAGTAGAAGTTCCCTTTGGCCAACTTACCCAAAGCATGCCTGTCTTTTTCAATCCAACTTTATATTTTGGTATGATCCCTTCTAATTCTTTCTGAGTTTTGCAAAACACATGAATAAAGTCAAGCTCTTCCTGTACAACCTTTTTCTGGATATGAAGATTATTAGGTATATCAGAAAACAATTTCCAATAATGATCTGGTGCGTTATACAATAATACACTTGTTCCTGCCTTAATTCCCAATTTTTTAGCCAAAGGTGTTCCTGAATACCCTACAGACATAACCACTAATTTATTACACGAAGTATGCTAAAGTTATAAAAAAACGAATAGAGCAAGATTACGAATTATCAAATTCTCAATAAATAGCTTTTAGATTAGTAAAAAGTTAACAATTTATCATCTAAAAGCATTGTTTACCAACGCAAAGTTTTTTACTTTCGGCGTCAATTTGATTGCTAATTCTATTAATTTATAATTTATGAAAAATACTGCGCTAACTGAAACTCACATGGCATTAGGAGCCAAAATGGTGCCATTTGCTGGTTATAATATGCCCGTATCTTATGAAGGAGTAAATGTAGAACACGAAACGGTTCGAAATGGTGTAGGTGTTTTTGATGTTTCTCATATGGGTGAGTTTCTTATTACTGGTCCAAATGCTTTGGAACTCATACAAAAAGTAACTTCTAACGATGCTTCTAAATTAGTAGATGGAAAAGCACAATATAGTTGTTTGCCAAACGACAAAGGAGGAATCGTAGATGATTTAATCGTATATCGTTTAGAAGAAGAAAAATATTTATTAGTAGTAAATGCATCCAATATCCAAAAAGATTGGGATTGGATACAAAGTCATAACACGATGAATGCAAAAATGCGTGATTTATCAGAAGACTATTCTTTACTTGCCATACAAGGACCAAAAGCAGCACAAGCTATGCAATCGCTTACTTCTGTAGATTTAGAAGCATTAAAGTTTTATACATTTCAGGTAGCTGATTTTGCTGGTATCGAACATGTGATTATCTCTGCAACAGGTTATACTGGAAGTGGTGGATTTGAAATC
Source organism: uncultured Aquimarina sp. (assembly GCF_947492965.1). Classification (GTDB taxonomy): domain Bacteria; phylum Bacteroidota; class Bacteroidia; order Flavobacteriales; family Flavobacteriaceae; genus Aquimarina. The sequence continues at coordinate 621,774 of NZ_CANLOZ010000002.1, forward strand.
TACTGTAAAAATTCTGAAGTACAACAAATATGGGATAAAGTATTCGAAGCAGGAGCGGATTTTGATATCAAACCAATTGGTCTGGCAGCAAGAGATACGCTACGCTTAGAAATGGGATATTGCCTATACGGAAATGATATTAATGATGAAACCTCTCCTATCGAAGCTGGTTTAGGATGGATTACTAAGTTCTCTAAAGACTTTATTAATTCTGAAGAACTAGCCAAAGAGAAAGAACGTGGAGCAGAAAGAAAACTAGTAGGTTTTGAACTAGATGAAAGAGGAATTCCAAGACACGATTATGATATTGTAGATGGTAATGGAAACGCAATAGGTATTGTAACCTCTGGTACCATGTCTCCTTCCTTAGGGAAAGGAATTGGTTTAGGATATGTTCCAACAGTATTTGCTTCGCCAGGAAGTAAAATTAATATTCAGGTTCGTAAAAAAGCGATTCCTGCAACTGTAGTAAAATTACCTTTTTATAAAGGATAAGTTCTTTATAACAATAATAAACCGTAAGTTAAGTTTCAGGATTACAGATACTAATACATAGTGATCTCTGAAACTTAACTTTTTTAGCACCCCAATATTGAAAAAAATTTTAATCATAGGAGCCAGTGGTTTTATAGGAAATTCCTTGTATAAGGAGCTAAATTCCTATTTTGACACCTATGGAACGTATCATACGGATAATGCTTTCTATGAAAAGAATCAAAAATTTTTTCAGTATGATATGGAACTAGAGGATATCTCTATCCTATTAGATAACTTAAAACCCAATATTATTGTTTCTGCGCTAAGAGGTAATTTCAATTCTCAGATAGATGCACATTACCGTATTATTAGTTGGTTACAAAGAAATACGGCTAGACTAATCTTTATCTCTAGCGCTAATGTATTTGATACTTTTAGTAATTATCCGTCTTATGAACATGATAAAACTTTAAGCGAAAGTATATTTGGTAAGTTTAAAATTAAAATAGAAAATGCACTATTGCGATTACCTACTGATAAATATGTAATTGCGAGGGTACCTATGGTATTCGGTGCTAATACACCGCGTGTACAAGAAATTAAAACTTTACATGATCTTAAAGCGTCTATAGAAGTTTTCCCAAATGTAATTATTAATGCCACATCGATTTCTAAATTAACCCAACAATTACACTACATTATTAACAGAGATAAAAAAGGAATCTTTCATTTGGGAAGTACTGATCTTATTTATCATTTAGATCTTATTACTGAAATATGTGATACTTTACAATTAGAAGATCCTATGTTTAAACAAGTTTTTGATTCTAATAATGATAGGTACCTAGCGGTATTGCCAAAGGATAACATACTTCCAAAAAACCTACAAATCACTACTAAAGAAGTTATTGAATCTGTAATCATTAAATAATATACCTTCTTAACAAAATTATAATTCTAAGGTAAATTCGTAATTGGTATGTATCTTTGTATTATGAACTTAGAAGGGAAAAAGATTATATTATTTGATGGTGTTTGCAATTTATGTAATGGTGCTGTCAATTTTATAATAAAACGTGATAAAAACGATGTGTTTCGATATGCTTCGCTGCAAAGTGATATAGGAAAACAACTAGCAGCAGAACGAGGTGTAGACACTTCTAAATTAGATACTATCTTATTAATAGAGCAAAACACATATTATCATAAATCAACAGCTGCTCTACAAATTGCAAAGCAGCTGTCTGGTGGTTATCCGTTACTTTCTGTTTTTTTAATCTTTCCTAAGCTTTTAAGAGATTGGGTTTATGACATTATTTCAAAAAACAGATACAAATGGTTTGGTAAAAGAGATAATTGTGTAATCCCAACTCCGGAGCTTAAAGCCCTTTTCATTGACTAAATTGGTTATAGGTTATCCAACTTATACGATTGTTTTTGTGTTAGTGTGTTCAATTTTACTTGTCTCTTTTTCCAGTTTATTCATATTGTCTATATGTACAAATCCTAAACAGCATATGGCAAAACATATGAGGATTACCGGTAATAACAATTGTTTCATCCTATCTATTTTATTTTGGGTAAAATAATTTGGGAGCAAAAAAAAGACCATCTTTTAATTACGGTTTAAAAGTAATTATCAATCATGACCTAAGTAGTAGGTATTTTAGAATTCGTTGGGTTTCAATTAGAATTCGTTTGATATTGAAAATTTATAGCAGTGCAAAGACCAAATATTCCCATTATTTAACTAAAAAACTGCCTTGCCAAGATTAGGCAAGACAGTCTTTGGGTGGTTATCCGTTACTTTTGTTGTTTTCCCCTCTATTCCACTAATTCTGGAATAATGGCTCCCTCTTGTTTATTGGTTTGTAACGTATCTTGAGCTGATGTTCATTTTTTATCCAGCTGCTCAATAGCTGTTACCTCAGTATTATCATTGGTATCTAACTGATGTTTTTGTCTTAACTGATTATATTTTTTATCTAACTTATTTACATTATCTATATGTACAATACTTAAACAGATCACTGCAAAAGATATTAAAGCTAAGGGTAGAAAAAGCCGTTTCATATTGAGTTAATTTAAGGTTTATTTTATGTGCGGTTCAAAAGTATGTTTATATCTGAAGCAAATTAAGGGGACTTTAGCTAGAAATCATATAGGGGTTTTCCCCCTTTTTCATTATGGGTATATAATATCAAACTCCATACCAACTATGTAAGCCATTATATAATTAGAAGCTAAAATTCATTTTCTAAACATATTAAGCAAAAAAAATAGGCTTTGTAACAAGCCTATTTGAACTATATATTAGTTAAACTAATTATTACATAAAATTATTTTAATGTAATTATCTACTATCTTTCGAATCGAAAAGTAAATCCATCTACTAAAGATTCTTCGACGGTAAAAAAGCTATTTTCTAAGGTAAGTCTTCCTAGATTTACATTGTTCACAATTAAATCATCGGCATCTGCAGGAGCTGATATACTATAAGTATACGTTCCAGAGGGTAAAATGGTATTAAAAGATGCATCGGATATTGTATTTGTAATAGTTACCATACCTGAAGCTTCGTCAAAATCCCATTCGATTGTACCTTTATCTATATCTTCATCAACTCCGGCAAAACCACCAGTAACCTTTACTAAACTCCATTCTCCTTCTATTGTAGATTGTACAACTGCGTTACCATCATCATCATTACTACAACTCATCATAAGAATTGACAGTAAAATAAAATAAAATCGTCTCATAAACTTGTGTGATTTTCTAATTTACTATTTAGATGCTTTCATTATAAAAAGGTTGCGTAGATCACACAAAACAACATTAGAGTGATGTAGCAATGATTTCTATTTCATCTAACAATGCTTCAAAATCTTCCTCTGTAGTCAATGGATTCATTATAGAAGTTCTAAGATAACGTTGTTCATTAATCATCGTTTGTACAATATAAAATTTACCAGATTGCAATAGTGCTTCTCGTATTTTGGAATTGTTTGCATTTAAATCGGAATCTGAAAACTTTAGATATCTAAAATTCAAAATATTGGCTTCAGGTTCCATTAACAGTTCAAATCCATCGCGATTACGTATGGTCTGAGCAAATACTTTTCCCTGGTCATATAATCGATTGATATTTTTCTCGAAGACATCCTCTCCATACATCTTAATAATAGAATAGGCTTTTAAAGACATCATCAATTTGGTGCATTCAAAAGTTCTTTTCCCAGAATTATACCATTCTCTAGATTGTTGAGAGTCCCATAAATACTGAGCCCGTTGTTCGAAAGTTTTATACGATTCTTCTCCTTGTTTAAACAATAATGCTGTATTTAAAGAAGGAGTCAATAACATTTTATGGAAATCTATGACCACAGAATCTGCTTGATCTATTCCTTTAGCCAAATGTTTATATTTTTCAGAAAAAACTACACCAGCACCATGAGCTCCATCTACATGAAACCATAAATTGTGCTTTGTAGCAATCTCTGCTAACGCTGCTAAATCATCATATGAACCTGTTGCTGTAGAAGAAGCGCACCCAACAATAGCAATGACCACTAAGCCATCTTGCTCAGCTTTTTCTAAGTATTCTTCTATTACGTTTACATCTATCTGAAAAGAGGAATTCGTTGGTACTTTTATAATCCCTTTCGCACCAAAACCTAATATTCTTGCTGCTCTATCAATACAATAATGTGCTTCTTCAGAAACTAAAACAGCTAGATTTTCTTGGTGCCCTTCTTCCCAAACCAATCCAGGAGCTTTTGCTTTTCTGGCAGCCAATAAGGCTGTTAAATTAGCTAATGTTCCTCCAGAAGTAAGGAAACCAGCAGCTTCTGTTCCATATCCAATTTTATCAGAAACAAAATCAGTTACGATCCTTTCTAAAGCATTCGAGGCCATTCCCATTTCATAAACTCCAGTACCATTACTAAGAAGATCTGTTACTAATCCCGATAAACTACTTATTACGGATGGGACAGCAACCTGATGCCCCATATAACGAGGGTGATGCACGTGTATGGATCTATCTAAGATTTCTTTGTAAAAATCCATCATATTAGAACCGGAAGACAAATCATTTTTCCAATAAGACAGTTCCTCTTCTGGATTTCGATATTTGATGACTGGTGCGTCCTTATCAGATTGTACTTGCTCCAGATGATCTGCGAGCATATCTACCAACTGATGTCCTATTTCTCTAAAATCTTTAGGGCTATAAAGATTTGATAACTCTTCCTTTTTCATGTAAACGATATAATGTATCTAAAGTAATTCAACAAAAATATAGTAATTCATAGAATAAATAAACCCGAAACATAATGCTTCGGGTTTATTTTATTTTAAGTACTTTTTATACTATTATACTAGCTCGTACTCACTTCTGGATAAAGGTTGGTGAACAATATATTTTGGTTTTTTATCAAGCAGTGCGAATAAAGCATTCTCTGCTGCTTTGTATCGCTGTTCTGATTCACTCTGAATAGAATGGTAGGAAGCATGTGGATTAATGATTAATCTACCACTAACCCATTCTTCATTGTTTTTCCATGCTCGGATTAAACTATGATCCTCTACTGGTGGTTCCTGCGGCAATACATCTAAACAAACCATATTTAAGTGTTCTGATTTTAGTCCTTTTTCTATCACAGAAAGATCCTTAAGAAGGTTTCCTCGTGCAGTGTTAACTAATGAACTTCCTTTCTTCATTCTATTAATAAAACTATCATCGATCATTCCGATCGTATTCTGATTGGAAGGACAATGAAGTGATACAATATCACTACTCATTAATAAATCATCTAACGTATCCAATCTATTAGTATCAAAAATTTTAGCATACCCAGGAGTGATGTAAGGATCATAAAAACAAGTGTCATATCCAAGATATTTCGCTTTTTTTAAAGTTAATGATCCAATCCTTCCCAAACCTATAAAGCCTACTGTCGTTTCTTTATTTCTCTTTATATCTTTTTTTACATTCTCTTGCCATCCAGAAACATACCCTTTGCTTTTATAATCATATCGTGTAATTTCTCTACTACAGTTAAGAATAAAAGTTAATGCAGTATCACTTACTTCCTCGGTACAATAATCAGGATTGTTACATACGATGACACCTCTTTTACTACATGCCTGAAGATCTATTTTATCATATCCCACTCCATAACGAATTACCGTATGAACCTTAGGGAAGTTGGCTAAATAAGCTTCGGTAATCTCTTGATGCCATACTAATAGTACTTCTACATTATTTGTTGGATCAGTCGTTAGATATTCACCGATCACTTCTGATTCTATTGTAGGATTTGTTATTCTATCTGTTATATATATATTACCAGTCATTTTAATGTGAAAATTTTGAAGATGGATTTACTTTCTTTGAAATTTGAAGAGTTGAATAAATATATATTAACAAGACACCAATGATTGCGATTCCTAGTCTAATACCAAAAATAGCCAGAAGATCTGCATGAAATAGTCCAAACAATAATGTTTCTTCTATTAATCCATGAGCTAACATTAAAAAAGTAAGCAGATACATCTTGTGTTTAGGATCCACAGACTTCATGTCTTTTAGTAAAATACCTGCTCCATAAGTAACTCCTAATAAACCGCCTACTAGCAAACTAGATAAATAAGTATGTTTATCCAGATACTTTTCTACGGGCTTCCAATTCCTTAATAGCTCAAATAGAAAAATTAATACCGTAACTAAAAGAATAATCTTTGCCGTTAGATAAATACTATTTTTAATTGAAGTGATAATCATAGTCCAAAAAGTCTCACTCTTTTGACTAACTACAACTTCATTTGTTATTTGAACTAAATCTGGAGAGATAATACTTGCTGCTAATATTCCACCTAACAAACCTGCTATTAGTCTGATTATCGAGTGAGGAATCACGGGAAAACCTACCTTCTTTAATACAGCTACCTCCAAAGGAATAGAATGACAAATTGCTAAAAAAGTACCAACAATTGTCCATTCAAATCCGTTAAGACCTAAACTCGCAGCGACTGCAATACCTGCATATAAATTAAAGAAGAAGCCCGCAGCTAAAGCCAACGCTACACCAGCTGGTAATCCTAATATCTCGGTAATAGGTTCAAATAAAAATGATACCTTATCAATTACACCTAGATAATTCAGAATATCAATACCAACTGCAAAAGGAACGACTAGCTTTACAATCATCCAAGAAGATTGAAGCGCTTTATTTAGAATATCTTTCATTTTTTATCTTATTAATATATTTTGATGCTATATAGATTGCACAACTTTATAGGTTGTAATCTATGATTAACATATCTCTATATCCACCTTCCATATTCGAAAAAGAATAAATTGGAGATACATCATGTTTTACGTGTTCATCAGAAACAACAATTGTATCCAAAAAATTAAATAATTGTTTATGAATTAATGGATCTTCGTTCAAATCATAAAGACCAGAAATCCCTCCAGAAATTTCTTTTCTAGAAATCAAATGTTGTGAAACAAATTTATGACCATCCTGATGGATACCTTCTGGAGTTGGTAAACCGATTGCTCCGTAGGAAGCTTTTATTCTCATTTGATGCACATTAATTTTAATCTCACTGGTAGTAATATTTGAAAGTGTTAGTACGTTCTCTATAACATATTTTATGATAGATTCTAACAACTTAGATTCGAGAAATTCCTTTTTAGAAGGTTCAAAAACTCGTTCTACATCACCAACAAATTTGTTGATAGATTTACTTTGTACAAAGGCAACATTCTCCGTTAAAGGTTCTAAAGATTTAGTCACTAAATTATATGATAAATACCCTATTCTTCTCATGCGGTATTTACCACCATCAGGCATATAAGGATCTAATTCTAAATAGTTCCAAAAATCTTTAAATTCTTCGATTTGATCATGAGTAAATTCATTTTTCTCATCAATATCATTGGATGATAAGAGGACAAAATTATCATTAGATAATTGTGATTGGAAATCTGTAGTAAGTTGGTTAATAGTCAGAGTGGCTTCTGTTCGTTTTTTTGTAATATTCATGATTTTAAGTTTTAATTGATACTCAAAATTATTCTATTTCAAAAAGTATAGAAGCTTAAATTGTTTATCAAAAAGTTAACTTTATCGGGGAATATTCTCCTAATATACAATAAAAAAACAATTATTTAACCTTATTTGATCACTAATAAATCCAGGATAAAACCATTGAAACAAATGCGATTTCTATAAAATCTTAATAAGCAATAATTTAATAAAACCTAATTACATTTTATCTAAAAATTCCCCATAAATATTATTAAATATGTAATTTAAAAAGAGTTCCCTTATTACGTTAAGATTATCAAAAAAGGGTATATAACCCATTAAAACACTTTCATAACATAGAACACTAGTTATTAAATGAAAAAACAAAGACGGCTTTTGTAGCCGTCTTTGTCTCATATTTCATTAGTTTTTGATTCGGTACTAGTTTACATTAGGATCAAAAGCGTCATCTGGATTTTTATTAGGATCGTAATGAAGAAGTCCTTCACCCTTTGCTATAATAGAAGATACCGTAGCATCACCTGTAACATTTACAACAGTTCTACACATATCCAATATACGATCAACAGGAAAAATAATAGCTATCCATGCTGGATTTAAACCAACCGATCCCAATACGATAATTAGCATTACCAATCCTGCACTAGGTACCGCTGCTGATCCGATTGATGCTAGGGTCGCAGTTACTACAATGGTAAGTTGCTGCCCAAAAGTTAAATCAATCATATGTAATTGTGCTAAAAACACTACAGCTACAGCTTGATACAAACATGTACCATCCATGTTTACAGTAGCACCGATAGGCAATACAAAACTTGTAATCTTCTTATCTACTCCTAAATTATCTTCTACGCATTCTAGGGTAACTGGTAAAGTAGCTGCACTACTTGATGTAGAAAAAGCGGTAGTTTGTGCCAATCCCATAGCTTTGAAAAAACCCTTGTATGGAATTACCTTTACCAAGATTTTAAGTATTAATGGATACACCACAAATATCATAAACATTAATCCTAAGAACACCGTTAACGTATACCAAGAAAGTCCTTGAAAAATATCTGATACTTTATCAAGGTCATCACCGGCCATTTTACTAATCACTCCAGCTAATAAAGCGAATACAAAAAATGGAGCTGCTTGCATTACCAAGTCTACCATCTTAAGAAATACATCCATGATACCATCTACTATTTTTTTAACTGGTTCGGATTTTTCTTCGGGAATTAATAACAGACTGACTCCAAAAAATATCGCAAAAAAGATGATTTGAAGCATTAATCCATTATTGGACAAAGCTTTAAATAAATTTGATGGAACCAAATCGACTAAAGGTTGCAGAGGACCAGAATTTTTAGTCTTTTCGGCATCTTTCATTTTAGAAGCTACTTTTTCATCTGTTGACTGATTCTGTAGCTGTAATTTAATTCGATCAACTCTTTCTTTATTTGCAGGATCACTCATATAGCTTACTCCATCTTTGATCTCCTGATCATTCTCTAACGCCCAGATCTCGTAAGAAATACGATTATCTATTCGGGTATTTTCATCAATTAGACTTCCTGGTTTTATAATATTTACGATAGAAAGTCCCATTCCCACAGCTAACACTGTAGTTAATAAGTATGCTAGCAATGTCTTACCACCCATTCTACCAAGACTCGAAGAACTTCCTATTCCCGCTACTCCATTAATAATTGAAAAAAGAACTAACGGTACTGCAATTAATTTTAATAAATTAATGAAGATAGTTCCGAAAGGAGCAATAAAATTATTAGTAAATTCACTCCAGCCTAAATAACTAGAGAGTACGGCCCATAAAATTCCTAAAAGGAGTCCAATAATAATCTTAAGATATAAGGGTAATTTTTTCATGCGAATTCTCAATTTTTCCGAGTATAAAAGGTCGAAGATATAAATTAAAAACAAAAAAACGGTAACCTTGTTAAGATTACCGTAACATTAACTATATTTTTAAGTGCTTATTTTTTAATCGTACGATTCATTAGCCAGTAATCAACAATTACCAAAGCTGCCATTGCCTCAACGATAGGAACGGCGCGTGGCACTACACAAGGATCATGTCTACCTTTTCCTTGCATATTAACTATGTTCCCTTCTTTATCAATAGTCTCTTGGTCTTGCATAATAGTAGCTACCGGTTTAAACGCCACGTTAAAGTAGATATCCATTCCATTAGAAATTCCACCTTGAATCCCACCAGAAAGATTAGTTTTTGTAGTACCATCCGTATTGAAAAGATCATTATGCATACTTCCCTTTAGTACTGCTCCAGCAAAACCACTACCATATTCAAAACCTTTTACTGCATTAATAGAAAGCATCGCTTTTCCTAATTCTGCATGGAGTTTATCAAAAGCTGGTTCTCCCAATCCAACAGGAACTCCAGAAATAACACAACTTACTAATCCTCCTACGGTATCTCCTTCTTTTCGTATTTGTTTGATATACTGTTCCATCTCCTGCGCTTTATCGGTATCAGGGCATCGAACAATATTACTTTCTACTAATGAAAAATCTAGTTCTGTATGCGGTTTCTCTAATTTAATTGATCCCACACCACTCACATAAGCATTAAAACTAATACCAGAAAGAATTTGCTTTGCTATAGCTCCTGCTACTACTCTACTCGCAGTTTCTCTAGCCGATGATCGTCCTCCTCCTCTATAATCTCTTATACCATATTTCTGATCATAAGTATAATCTGCATGTGATGGCCTGTAAGAATCTTTAATGTGCGAATAGTCTTTTGATTTTTGATTTGCATTTTTAATCACAAATCCGATAGGTGTTCCTGTCGTAACACCTTCAAAAATACCAGAATAGAATTCTACGGTATCAGGCTCCTTTCGTTGAGTAACAATTGCAGATTGTCCTGGTTTTCTACGATCTAATTCTGCTTGTATCGCATCAAGATCGAGTTGTACTCCAGAAGGACATCCATCGATGACTCCTCCTATTGCTGGTCCGTGAGATTCTCCAAAAGTGGTTACCTTAAATAGGTTCCCAAATGTATTTCCTGCCATTCAAAAACAATTTTCAACAAATGTACTTGTTAATCTTCAAAAATGCGATAGTAATTTGATAGAAAACCCATCAATATTTTTCGAAAATTATTACTATTTCATATTTAAAACTTATTTTTTGAACAATACTTATTTCTACCTTATTTATACCTTTAACCAATTCATTGTACTAATGGCTTTCATAAAACTTTGCATCTGTGCTAATGTTCCAATACTAACCCTTGCCCAAGTAGGATAATGTTTTCCTCCACTAGGAAAAATTGCAATTCCAAAGGTTTTTAATTCTTCTTTTAGTCGTTTTACATCCTTTACTTCTATCAACATAAAGTTTGTATCGCTTTTTACATACTGAAGTCCTAAATCATCTAAACTATCTTCCATATATTTTTTTACTTCAGAATTCTTCTTTTGATAATCATTCACATATGAAGGATCTTCTAAAGCTGTAATCGCGGCTACTACTCCAGGGTTGCTGATTAATCCATCAAAATTATAAAACTCATGATTCAATTTGGCTATCGTTTCTGATAAGCCCATAGCATACCCTACTCTTAAACCTGCCAAGCCATAGGCTTTAGAAAATGTTCTAATAATCAGAACATTATATTTTTCTTGTAATAATTTAATCGTATCAGGTTTCTTTTTGGGGTCCATAAGTTCTACATAGGCTTCATCTATAGCCACCGTACAATTAGATGATGCTACTTCTTTACAAAAAGATAGTAAATCATTCGCTGATAAAGCTTTACCAGTAGGATTGTTAGGATTACAGATATATACCAATCTGGTAGCCTTCGTAATCGCACTTTTGGTTGTTTTTAAATCAATATCCATAGTATCTGTTAACAATATTCTTTTGGCTTTATGATCAAAAATCCTATCAGCAAAAGCTGCTGTAACATTAAAAGTGGTTGCAGGTACTATAATACTATCTTGCTGTTGCCCAAAAGCTCGAGTAAGCATGCATAAAATTTCGAAAGAACCATGGCCCAAAATCACTTGGTCTTCCTGAATATGATTCTGTTTAGCTATTTTTTTTCTTAACTCGTCTGTAGCATATGAATTAAAAGATGCATATCTATTGACTCTCGATGTATGCTCTTTTATTACATTTGTTACGTTTTGTGAAGGTCCGTAAGGATTCTCATTAGAGAATAAGCGTATGGGTTCTTTTTCTTCTAGGGTTCTAAAATCATTTTGTTCCAATAAAGAAGCTCCGTAGGTAATCGGAGCTATAGAACTAGCCACAGCTAATGTGCTCCCTAATTGTAAAAATTTTCTTCTATTATGTCTATACGTTTCCATAAATAAGGTTTTTTACAAATTTGATGGATATACTGCGATTTTCATTCCTAAATCATGATATTGGCACACTAAAACATGATAATAGAATAATTTAAACGCATCATTTTTAATTAAAATTTGACTAATTTTCCACCGGAAAAGTAATTCGAATTAATGAAAGTTTGCATAGCCGAAAAACCAAGTGTTGCGAGAGAGATTGCTACTGTTTTAGGAGCTACCACAAAACGCGATGGATATTATGAAGGTAATGGATATGCTGTTACGTATACTTTTGGTCATTTGTGCACGCTATACGAACCTAATGACTACAAACCACATTGGAAAAGTTGGGATCTTAATAATCTACCAATGCTCCCTGAAAAATTCAAAACCAAAGTTGTGGATAATGAGGGTATCCAAAAACAGTTTGGTATTGTAAAATCATTATTCGAAAAAGCAACTGTAGTAATTAATTGTGGTGATGCTGGTCAGGAAGGAGAATTGATACAACGATGGGTAATCGATCAAGTCGGTTATACTGGTGAAGTTCAACGTTTATGGATTTCTTCTCTTACTACAGAAGCTATCAAAGAAGGTTTTACGAATTTAAAACCATCTACACAATATGATAATTTGTATTATGCAGGTTTTTCTAGAGCTATTGGAGATTGGTTATTAGGAATGAACGCCACTAGACTGTATACCGTAAAACATGGAGGGTACAAACAAGTATTATCTATTGGAAGGGTACAAACTCCTAGTCTAGCCATGGTAGTCCATAGATTTAAGGAAATTCAAAACTTTATACCACAACCATATTGGGAATTACAAACCTTATACAGAGATACCTTATTTAGTTATGAAGAAGGTCGTTTTCTAAAAAAAGAAGACGGCGAAATATTAGCTAATAAAGTAAAACAAAGTGATTTTGAGATTATTTCTATTACCAAAAAGAATGGTAAAGAGTATGCGCCAAAATTGTTTGACCTAACTGGTTTACAAGTATACTGTAATACCAAATTTGGTTTTTCTGCAGATGAAACACTTAAAATTGTTCAACGGTTATATGAATTAAAAGTAGTTACTTATCCTAGAGTAGACACCACCTTTTTACCAAATGACATCTACCCAAAAGTTCCGGGTATATTACAAAAGTTAACAGACTACAATGCTCTAACTACTCCAATTCTTGGAAAAAAGATCAAAAAATCTACCAAAGTCTTTAACGATAAAAAGGTCACTGATCACCACGCTATCATCCCTACAGGAGAGCAAACCAACTTACAGATCAATCAGAAAAAAGTGTATGATATCATTACACGACGTTTTATTGCTGTATTTTATGACGATTGTAAAGTAGCCAATACAACAGTTATTGGTAAAGCTGATACCGTATCTTTTAAAACGACTGGAAAGGTAATTTTAGAAAAAGGTTGGCGTATTGTATTTGAAACACCAGAAAGTGTTAGTAAAAAAGAATCTGGAATACTCCCTGAATTTGTAAAAGGTGAAAAAGGTCCTCATGAACCTTCTTTTCTAGAAAAAGAAACCAAACCTCCCAGACAATTTACAGAGGCTACTTTATTAAGAGCTATGGAAACAGCAGGAAAACAGGTGGATGATGAAGAAATGAGAGAACTCATGAAGGAAAATGGAATCGGAAGACCTTCTACTAGAGCTAACATTATTGAAACCTTATTCAAAAGAAAATATATAGAACGTAATAAAAAACAGATTTTACCAACTACCACAGGTATACAATTGATAGATACGATACAAAATAAACTATTAATATCTGCTGAATTAACTGGTCGATGGGAAAAGCAACTCAAAGAGATAGAAAAAGGTACATTTCATGCTGGTGCTTTTATTAAAAACATGAAGCAAATGGTAGATCATTTAGTATATGAAGTACGAACTGAAAAAACTAGAGCTAACATATCGTATACCACTTCCGAAAAAACAGAAAAAGCAACTAAAAAAGTTACTAAATCATCTATTTTACAGGAGAAATGTCCTAAATGTGGCAAAGGAACGCTATTGAAAGGAAAATCCGCTTACGGATGTAGTGCATATAAAGAAGGTTGTGATTTTCAATTACCCTTTGTTTTTACAGGTAAAAAAATCTCTGAAAAACAATATATACGATTACTCAAAAAAGGTTGTACAGTAAATTTAAAAGGCTTCAAAACAGAAGAGAAAACAGTAGAAGGTTTAGTACGTTTTGATGAAGATCATCAATTGGTTTTAGAAACTAAAAAAATCGCAACACAACCTCAAACTGTACCCGATAAGATCTCATGCCCTAAATGCAAGAAAGGTCATATACTAAAAGGAAAAACAGCTTACGGCTGTAGTGAATTCAATAATGGTTGTAATTTTCAATGTTCTTTCGAAATCATAAGAAATAAAGCAGGTAATCAAAAATTATCAAAAGAATTGGTATACGATATTATACAGAGTCATGTTTCGTAAAAACACTCCTTAAAATCAAATAAAATCTACCTATTTAATTCTTGCTAATACAGCTATAAATGGCTATTTTAGAGTGATTTTATAACAGAATTGTTAAATAGCTGAATTACAATAATCAGCAATACAAAATTTCATAAAAGATATCAGTAGCAATGGTGGATTTTACTAATATCGAATACTTAAAATCAGGTAATAAATACCAACAAGACACCTATAACGTACTTCGGAATTTGGAAATTTTTAAACAGCTAAAATCTTACGATCCTATTCTAACAGGTACCATTCCTATTGATATTTATACTGATAATAGTGATTTAGATATTATTTGTGAATGTCATGATCATGAAGAATTTACAAATACAGTATTTACATTATTCTCTGACCAAGAGGATTTTCGAATAGCCACAAATAATCATCGTATTTCTCCATACACGGTAGCCAATTTTAGCTATTCCTCGTTTTCTATTGAAATTTTTGGACAAAATATTCCTACTCAAGAACAAAAGGCATATAAGCATATGATGATAGAGTATGAAATTTTGAAGAAAATGAGCCCTACTTTTAAGGAGAATATTAGAATGCTAAAGAGAAAAGGAATAAAAACAGAACCAGCCTTTGCAGAATTATTGCGGATATCTGGAGATCCTTATGAAGAACTATTAAATTTTAGAATATAAGTTATAAAGAGATATCATGGTACATTACGCATTATTCATCAAAAAACTTTCATATTCGAATGTTCTCAAAAAAGCAAGAACTATAATACTATTATTTCTAGTTTTTACAATGGCTTGGAGCTGTAAAGGTGAGAATACAAATACATTATCTCATACAGATCATAAAACGAATATCTTAAAAGAAGAGCAAGCCATCTTAAATACTTTAAATAATGAAACCAAAGCTGCATTTCGTAGAGACTATAAAGCTTGGCAAGACTACTGGATTCAGGATTCTTCAATAACAAAAGTATATCTTGATTTTACAACAAAAAAATTCTCAGAATCAGTAGGCTGGGAAGAAATTAGTCGATTTGTAAAAACATTTATGGATGAACATCCGGAACCAGAACCTATTCCAAAACTATTAGACAAAATTAATGTTCGACTTTATGGTGATGGTGCTTGGGTCACCTATGAACAGCAAGATTCTCTACGCGGATTGAAACGAGAAACAAGATTAATGGAAAAAGTTGATGGTCACTGGAAAATCGCAGGAATGCAAACTACCATATACGGGTTACCAATATCTAACGAATAACAGTACTTATAGAAAATATAATTTACAAAACATACATCAAATAAAATAATATATGCTTTACACGATCATCGGAGCAGGAATTGGAGGGTTAACCACTGCATTAGCTTTTGAAAGAAATGGTATTGATTTTCAAATTTTTGAGCAAACACCTGAATTATTAGAGGTTGGTGCAGGAATTTGGTTAGCTCCGAATGCTTTACAAGTGTTAGATCATTTAGATATATTAGAAGAGGTACAGCAAAAAGGAAATACTATTGATCGAATTACTTTAGGAAAAGCTGATTTAACTTCGCTTTCAGATAATTATCAAAACTACATAAAAGATATTTTTGGATATACTACGGTTGCAATTCATAGAGCAAAACTTCAAAAATTATTATTTGAAAAGATTCCAGAAAATAAAAAACACCTTGGCAAATGTTTTCATAGTTATGAAGAACTTTCTAATGGCAAAATAAAAGTGTTGTTTGAAGACGGGTCAAGTATAGAAACAGACTATTTAATTGGTGGTGATGGTATACATTCTAAAGTAAGAAAGCAACTTTTCCCTGGTAGCAAAACTAGATATTCTGGACAAACTTGCTGGCGCGGAATTGCAGATATATCGTTGGATGAAGAATTTCATCATCGAGGAATAGAACTTTGGGGAAACCAAATACGTTTTGGAATTTCCAGAATATCAGAAAACAAAGTATATTGGTTTGCCGTAGCAATAGATAAACAAAATGAAAAAGACGAAGCTGATACCAAGAAGAAGCTTCTCTCAATGTTTAATGACTTCCATCCTATCGTAAGCAACTTAATCTCCGCTACTTCACAAAAGAATATAATTCGTAATGATATAAGCGATATAAAACCTTTAGAAATTTGGCATAAAAACAATATCCTTTTGATAGGAGATGCTGGTCATGCGACCACACCAAATATGGGACAAGGAGGTGCACAGGCTATTGAAGATGCTTATTACCTAAGTGAACTCATTAGTAAAAATACGAATAAGAACATTTTCGAAATATTTGAACAAAAACGAAGAAAAAAAGTAAATCAAATTGTAAAACAATCTTGGAATACTGGGAGAATAGCACATTGGAGATATGGAAAAGGGCTTAGAAATTTCTTTTTAAAGAATGCTCCCAAAAAAATGATTGAAAAACAAATGCTAGAAATGTATCAAATCGATAAAACCGTATCAATCCCTTAATAGGTTTTGTATAAATTAGTGACTAACACTCCTTTATTTGTACCTAATGGAATCGTGAGCAAATTTGTTACTTTTTTTGCTTTAAAATTAAAAGGAGGCGCTAACACATCCACACCACTCTTCTTTTTTAAACGGATACCTTGACCAGATATAATATCTATATTAGGTTCAAAACTTTCGTTTGGAAGGTGTTCTGTAATAATTACGTATCGATATGAAGATAGTTTTGCAAGTGTGCTTTCAATTTCGGCATTGGATATATGTTGAAATACCTGACGAATTATTGCGCAATCTGCTACAGGTAACTCATCCTTTGCGATGTCTAAACAATAAAAAGTTACGTGATCATGTTTAAACTTTTCTTTATTTCGAAGGATTAAACTATCTACAATATCCACAGCAAAATATTCTTTTGCATACTGCACCAGTTCTTTACCAACATTAAAATCTCCACAACCCAAATCACAAACGGTAATTGGACTTTCGAAAGATTCTAAAAACTGAGATAGCTTCTCTACATATGGCTTCTTGATATTTGGATGATGAGATCCCTCGCCAGAATAGAAATCAGAACCGTCCGAACCCCACAAATTCTTATCGTAAATCTGTTCCATCGCTTCCTTTGTAGGCCAAGGTTTCTTTACTTTCTTAGTGTGATTTCTCTTTATATTCAATGGCTAATAAGTTTTCAGATTCAAACCTACAAAATAAATGATTTAAAAAAATTTAAATTTCAGAAAGTAATTTAATCTGTACTTTTAACAATCAATAAACACGTTTGCATCTTGGATCCATCAGTTTCAAAATTTATTCATAAACTTGGAGATTTTACCGAAGAAGAATCTTTTTTAATAGCACAAGAAGTACTCCATAAAACATATAAAAAGAATGACTTCCTATTAAGAGTTGGAGAAACTTGTTCTTCATTATGTTATATTATTTCTGGTAGTTTCTATCACTTTAAAATGGATACTGATCTCAATGAAAATGCGATAGATTTAGGCGTGGAAAATGATTGGATTCTCAACCATAAAAGTTTTACTTCTAGAAAGCCATCTGAATATGATATCAAAGCCTATGAGGATAGTGAAATCTTGGAACTTACGATAGATTCGATTCATAAACTCATTGGAATTTCCCAATCATTCCTAAAAATGGGCGTCGTACTACAAGAAGCTACAGCACGAATGTCTCTGTTGAATAATAATACTCCTGATCAAAAATATAAATACCTTCTTGATAATAAGCCTCACATTATCCAAAAATTTCCTCAAAAAATTATAGCTTCTTATCTAAATATTACTCCCGAAACTTTAAGTCGAGTGCGAAAAAGGTTAAAGTAATTTCTTGATTTGGATCAAGTGATCCAATGAATGAAACCTAAGATCTTTGATGTTTTAATATAATCTAAAACATATGAAACATCACATGTGTAAAAGTACGGGTTCTGCCCTGATTTTAGGAGCGCTATTAATAATAGTAACCATGGTATTACATCCTTCAGGAGGGACTATCGAATATATTCTTAAAATTTCAAGATCTATTCAAAATACTCATGCACTGGCAATTTTTAGTTTGCCCATATTACTATTTGGATTTTATGGACTTACTAACGCGCTTATGGATACATACAGGTTGTCAATTCTAGCTTTAATAGTAATTACTTTTGGACTTATTGCAGCAATGTTTGCAGCGCTTTTTAATGGACTTACACTGCCCTACTTTTTGAACAAATATGCTGATAACCTGGATCAGAATATAGAAACCTTAAATATGATTAAAAACTATGGATTTGCTATTAATATTCCTCTGGATTATATCTTTATCGTAGCGTGTTGTTTTGCAATTTTTCTTTATTCCATTGCCAATATTTTAGAGCAAAAACATCCAAAATGGATCAGTTATTTAGGGATTTTTATTATTATTTTCTCTATTATTGGTGGATTCACAGATTTTGTATTTACAAGTTTAGTAGGTTTTAGAATATTTACTTTTAGTATAGCTGCTTGGGTATTGTCAAATGGAATTTTATTAGTAATGTATTCTTCGAGAAAATGAAAATCTTAATATTTGGAGCTTCGGGTACAGGAAAAACAACATTAGCTAAAGAAATTGCTAAACGTATAGATTTTATTCATTTAGATTCTGATGACTTCTATTGGAAAAAAACAACACCTCCTTTCCAGAAAAAAATACCATTACCAGAAAGAAATGAAAATCTGAAAGCTGCTTTTGATCTTCATGAAAATGTAATTATCAGTGGTTCCTTAGTGAGTTGGGGAAAACAATGGGAATCACTATTTGATCTCGTAGTTTTTATATATCTAAACAATGAAGAACGAATGAACAGATTGATCCAAAGAGAACAAGAAAGATATGGAACGCTGTTATTACACGATAAAAGCACTCAAGAACATTCAAAAGCTTTTTTATCTTGGGCCAATCAATATGAGAATCCAGATTTTGACGGTAGAACCCTCAAAGTCCATCTCCAATGGATAGAGAGACTAAATTGTAAGGTTATAAAAATTCGCGGAGAGATTCCATTAAAAGAAAAAATAAAAACGATTACCTCAGAAATTAATAAGGAATATTTTTAAGTACAATAATCTTTTATACAGTTGATGATTACGAAAGAGATTCTCTATATTTTAAAGCTGTAGTATTGGTGATTTTTTTAAAAGAAGCATTAAATGATGAGATACTGTTAAAACCACTTTCATAGGCAATTGCGGCAATTTTAAAATTTTTGTACGCTGGCATACCCAATAATTTCTTTGCTTCCTCTACTCGATATCTAGCGATAAATTGAGAATAATTCTCATTTTTATGTTGATTAATAATCTGTGATAATTGTTTAGATGTTATTCCGATTTTATCACTAAGCTTAGTTAAGGTAATTTCTGGATCCAAATACAATTTCTCTTCCTTCATTAGATATATAAGCTTATCGAGATAGATTGTTGCATTTTGATCAGAAATGGAAGAACCCGTATATTTTTTTGGTTCTATTTTAAATAGAGATACATTTTTTAATCCCCATATCGCTAGGGTGATTATTACTATTGAAAATAAAAATGCTGTACTTAAATAAGGTACCCATCGAAAAAAAACTCCAATTTGTACAAGTGACATTAGCATGGTAAGTAATGTCAAAAAGAACAGCCAAG
This sequence comes from uncultured Aquimarina sp., assembly GCF_947492965.1. Taxonomy (GTDB): domain Bacteria; phylum Bacteroidota; class Bacteroidia; order Flavobacteriales; family Flavobacteriaceae; genus Aquimarina. The sequence continues at coordinate 641,740 of NZ_CANLOZ010000002.1, forward strand.
TATATGTCTTTTTTTCTTTAACAATCAACCGTTCTTTACTTCTTAGCAACCAATACAAAGTATAAACTCCATATCCTAAAATATGTAGTAATAATCCAATAAAGATCATTCTGGAAAACTGAGAACCATCATTAGGAATTAGCCAACAAAATCCTACGAAAAATAACAGCGGAATATAATGTACTTGCAATACCTTATGCCCCTCTTTCTTATTGTTGGCACTTAGATTTTTAGCATATAGCCATAAAGATGGACCTATAGCTAATAACATCCCCAAAAAAACATTTCTAACGATGGGATCAATAGGAAAATAGTTATAAAACAAGGATTTCCCAATCCTTAAACTAAATGCCAGAAGATATACCGCTAAAAAAATATTTGCACTTTTTCGCTGTTCTTTACTGATGATCAAGAAGGTACCAAAAAACAAGGCAATTATTAGGCCAACACTTCCTAATAACAACTCGATATGTTTAAAAATCTCAGGATTCATATAAAAGCAAAGAAAATAATTTTCCTATTGCTTTACTATTAATAATACGATAAAGAATTGAATAAATTTAAACTTTTATAGAAACGAATCATTAACACTTATAAACACGGGATTCAAAATATATACCATAGTAACAAAGACATTATAACTCCAGTTATAGCTATCAGAGTTGTCATTACAGTCCAAGAACGAAATGTTTGTTTTTCGGTCATACCCAAATATTGACCCACTAACCAAAATCCACTATCATTTACATGTGATAACATAGTTGCTCCAGATGCTATAGAAATTACAAATAATGCTATCTGTGCAGCACTAAAATTACCAGCCATAATTATTGGAGAAGTAATTCCAGCTGCAGCGATCATTGCTGTAGTTGCGGAACCTTGCAAAACTCTTATTAATGCTGCTACAATAAAAGCAAATAATAACGGATGAATATATGAGCTCTGTAATGATGAAGCTAACAATTCTCCAGCCTTTGTATCTACCAATATTTGTTTAAATGCGCCTCCAGCTCCTGTAAGCAGTATGATCGCTCCTGCAGGTTTAAAAGACTTCATAGAAATTTTTAATAAATCATCTCTGGTAACACCTCGTTTAATTCCTAAGAAATACCAAGCAATTAAATTTGCCATAATTAGTGCTGTAAAAGGATGTCCTAATAATGTTATCGTATATAGTATTGCTTTCGGGAACTGACTTTGATCAAACCAATCTCCCAACAATACTGTTTTTAGTACAATAAATACTATCGGGAACATAATAATTCCAATAATACCAATTGGATTTGGAGGATTATCAATAGTAGTGCTAATAACCTCTGTATTTGGAATATCTAGTTTAATTTTTTTTGAAAGATATTTACCTAACATGGGACCACTAATAATAGCAGCAGGAATTCCTGTTAAAAATCCAAAAACGATAACCCAACCTAAATTAGCGCCTAATATATCAGCAACTGCTACTGGTCCTGGTGTTGGGGGAATAAAACTATGAGTAATTGCTAAACCAGCTAATAAAGGAATTGCATATAACAATAATGATTTTTTGGTTTTTCTTGCAATTGCATACACAATAGGTATAAGGATAATAAAAGCTACATCAAAAAATACGGGGATTGCAATGATAAATCCCGTAATCATCAAAGCCCATGAAGCATTTTTTTCTCCAGCTAATTTTAGTATATAATTTGCTAATCCTTGTGCGCCACCCGAATGTTCAAGTAAACCTCCAAACAATGCACCTAATCCTACTACGGTAGCCACAAACCCCAGCGTACCTCCCATTCCGTTTTTTATACTATTGAGAACATCTTCTGCTGGTAATCCTGCTAAAATTCCAACAATAATACAAACAATAAGCAAAGCAATAAATGCTTGCATACGAAGCTTTAAGATCATAAAAAGTAAAGCAGCAATTCCAATTCCTACTGCTATTAATAATTGATAGTCCATAGATTAGCTTTTCCAGTTTGTATGAAAATATTGATCCAGAGGTTTATCAACTCTTTGATAGGTATGCGCCCCAAAATAATCTCGTTGCGCTTGTATAATATTCGCTGATGATTGAGCAGATGTATAGCTATAAAAGTAGTTGATCGCGGATGACAATACAGGAAGTGGATATCCAGATTTTAAACCAGCACTTACTACTTCAGAAAGAGCGGTTACATTAGATTTTAAAGTTTGAACAATGGACGGAAAAAGCAGTAAAGAAGATTGATCCTTTAAAAGAAATAATTCTGAAATCTTTTCCATTATGGTACTTCGTATAATACATCCATTAGTCCATATTCTAGCTATTTCCGAAAGATTTAATTCCCATTGATACGTAGTCGAAGCTTCCTGCATTAATTCAAAACCAATATGATGATTAATAATACTTGTAGCGATAAAAGCCTTTTCCAAATTATTGATAAACGTTTCCTCATCTAAGTCGCATTGACTTTTATCTAATTTATATATTTCTGAGGCTTCTACTCTTTTAGATTTGATTCCAGAAACATTACGAGCCATTACAGATTCTGAGATCGTTGGTAAAGAAACTCCCAGTTCTAAAGCTGCAACTGTGGACCATCCTCCAGTTCCTTTTTGCCCTGCTTTATCCAAAATCTTATCTATCAAAAAATCCTCATTTTCTTTTTTTAATAAAAGATCTGCCGTTATTTCGAGTAAATAGCTCTGCGCACCATTGTTTATCCAATTCTTAAATATATCAGAGATTTCAATAGGAATTTTAGAAAGATAAAATCTTAATAAATGATAAGTCTCTGCCAAAAGTTGCATTTCGGCATACTCAATACCATTATGTACCATCTTTACAAAATGTCCAGATCCATCTGGTCCTATATACGTGCAACAACTGCGATCGCTTTTATCTTTCGCAGCAATAGCTTCTAGGAACTTGCCAGATCTTTCATAGGCCACTTTAGCGCCTCCAGGCATGATAGAAGGTCCTTTTAATGCACCTTCTTCGCCTCCTGAAATTCCGGTACCCAAAAAATGAATGTTACTTTTAGCCAATTTTTCACTTCTTTCTAAGGTAGCCTTATAATGAGAATTTCCTCCATCTATGATACAGTCTCCATTTGATAATAATGGAATTAATGCTTCTATTACTAAATCAATGGGTTTACCAGCATTGACCATTACCATGATCGTTCTAGGTTGTTCTATAGAGTTTACGAATTTTTCTAAATCATCAAAACCTAAAACAGTATCGTTTTCAGATTGGTCTTCTACAAACCTCTTTGCTACATCTACTTCGATCCCATCGACGTGTCTATTATAAACAGAGAGTCTAAAATTGTTAGATAACAGGTTTTTAGCTAAGCTTTTACCCATAACTCCCAACCCTATCAATCCTATTTCTGATTTGTTCGTATTCAACTTGGATTTAATTTCATTTATGATTTGATCTATACTTTTATCAATATGAATAACAATACCTCCTTTTGGCTTTTCCAAAGTTTCGAACTGTGAAACCAACATTTCTTTCTTAAAAAAGTGATTTTTTCTAGCCTCCAACCTGTTTGCAATAAGCTCAAAACTTCCTTCCAAAAAAATCCATTTTATATAATTTGGACCTACACCTTGCAAGGTATTTCTATAGGATTCTTTTAAAGCAGAACACGCCAATACCGCTCCTTCCTTTGTATTCCATTCAGAAATTGCATCTGCCAATTTTTGTAGCCAAGGTCCTCTATCTATATCATTCAATGGGAAACCATCAGACATTTTTTGAATATTCTCCTTGGGATGAAAATCATCTGCATCATAAAACGGAATCCCTAAGTTTTCTGCTAAAGCTTTTCCAACTGTAGTTTTACCACTTCCGGAAACTCCAAATACAATATAGACTATAGCATTCTGCATATAAGATAATTATTCTATGGTAAATTCTAATACATTACTTTCATCTGAAGCATTTTTTGCTATCCAAAGTTTGAAATCACCAGGTTCCGTAATCCATGTTTTGTCAGGTCCATAAAAAGCTAGATCATCAGTAACAAATGTGAAAGATACTTCTTTGGATTCTCCTGCGCCCAATGTTATTTTCTGAAATCTAAGTAATTCTTTTACGGGTCTGGTAATGCTACCTACCATATCACGGAAATATAGTTGTACAGTTTCTTTAGCTGTACTATTCCCTTCATTCGTTACGGTTACTTTTACTGTGATTGTATCTCCGATTTTTGGAGTATTATTAGAAATAGAAATATCAGAATAGGTAAAAAGACTGTAACTCAATCCATACCCAAAAGGATATTCTGGTAAAAATCCAGCATCCAAATAATGAGAGGTGTTTCCTAATGAACTTTGCCAAGCACCAATAGGAATAGAATCCATTTGTACGAACTCTTCTGGAATTACCGGTCTTCCTGTGTTTTTATGATTGTAATGTATAGGTATTTGACCTACTTCTTTTGGCCATGTAACAGGTAATTTCCCTGAAGGAGAGACTACTCCTGTTATCATATTTTTTAAAGCTGGTCCTCCCATTGTTCCTGGGTGCCACGCCATTAAAATTGCATCTACTTTGTCTTTTACATTTTCTAAGGTTATTGGTCTTCCTGCCATTAATATTAATACAATTGGCTTTCCTGTTTTGTGTAGTTCATCTATTAATGCTTCTTGTTCTCCCGGCAGATTGATTTTTGCTCTACTATGTGCTTCACCAGATAGAATAGCTTCTTCTCCCGCGAAAAACAAGATCACATCAGATGATTTTGCTATAGAAACTGCCTTTTGAAAATTTTTGGTGGATCTATCTCTACTGTACGATAATCCATTAGTATACGCTATTGTGTATTGATTATCATTTTCAAAAGCGTTTAAAGGAGTAATAGTATGCTCTTTTTCTCCGTCAAATGTCCATGTGCCCAACTGTTCGTGAGGAGCATCCGCCAAAGGGCCAATAATTGCAATTTTTTGTTTAGAATTTATGGGTAATACCTGATTACTGTTCTTTAACAATACGGTACTTTCTTCTGCTGCTTTTTGTGCAGATTCTAAATGATTTTTAGCATACAAAACCGTATCATTTGGATCAAAATACGGATTATCAAACAATCCTAATCTAAATTTAATTCGTAGAATGTTTTTTACAATTACATCTAATTCTTTTTCAGAAAATTTCCCTTCTTGTATTAACTCCTTAAGATGATCTTGATAAGCAGTACTGGTCATCTCCATATCTAACATTGCATTTATTGCTTTTTCTGCTGCTTCTTTCTGATCTTTTGCAAATCCATGATTCACCATTTCTTTAATAGAGTTCCAATCACTTACTACAAAACCGTCGAATCCCCATTGTTCTCTTAAAATATCTTTCAACACATAAGAATTTGCAGAAGCTGGAATTCCGTTGAGATCATTGAAACTTGTCATAAAAGTGGAAGAACCAGCATCTACTGCAGATTTAAACGGTTTTAAATAAACGTTATGCAATAAATTATCATTGATATTCGCTGTATTATAATCTCTTCCTCCTTCTGCAGCTCCATATCCAATAAAATGTTTGGCACAAGCTGCCATACTTGTCGGAGATGATAAATCTTCCCCTTGAAACCCATTGATGTAGGCTTTTGCCATTTCACTTGTTAAATATGGATCTTCTCCAGCAGACTCTGCTATTCTACCCCATCTCGGATCTCTAGAGATATCCAACATAGGCGCAAAAGTCCATCTTATGCCATAAGTGCTAGCTTCAATAGCGGCAATTCTAGAACCTTCCTGAACTAGCGTCGGATTAAACGAAGCCGCCTGCCCTAGCGGAACGGGGAAAATTGTTTTGAAACCATGAATTACATCTCGTGCAAAAATTAATGGTATCTTACTAGGGCTTTCTTCTACGGCTATTCGTTGTAATTCTTTTGCATCTTCTTTATTCATGATATTCAGAAAAGAACCTATCTGTCCTTTTCGAACGGCATCTTTTAAATCTTTTGGTAATTCTTTAACTCTACTTGATTTTCCTCTTTGCGCAGTTTGACCAATTTTCTCTTCCAAAGACATTTTAGATACAATACTGTCTATTTTAGCCTCAATTGGATCGTCTACTTCACCTTTTTTTTCTGTGATCGTTACTTCAGAATTACATGATGACAGCAAAAAGATCATGCTTAAAATCACCACTTGATAAACATAAATTTTCCTTGAAAAAATGAGCATAGTGTATCTGTATTAGTGTAAAGAAATCTAAATCATTTCAGTAAGAATACTGTTAAGATTTGGTTGACGAATTTATAGATACTTTGTGATAAGAAAAAAGCAAAACAAACCAATTGGAGCATTGTTAAGAAAGTATATAGAAATATAATCCACAATGAAATAGTGTCTTTTTTAATGAATTGATCAAAAAAGTATCGATTCATTATGTTTTTAGTTGTTTACAACTTTTTGATAATAATATCTGTTTAATGTTTTGGTAATAATGACTTAAAATGTTCAAGAACAGATAACAATATGCTCATAATCGGTTAATTATTTTTTAACCATTTCATAGTTTATTTGTAGTAGTAAGTCATTTTTATGAAAAAACGTACTGTAGACCTCGTTGTTATCTCTGACGTTCATCTAGGAACTTTTGGATGTCAGGCAAAAGAATTACTGAACTACCTAAATAGTATTAAACCTAAGGTATTAATCCTTAATGGAGACATTGTAGATATTTGGCAATTTAGAAAAAGATACTTCCCTAAACCTCATCTAAAAATTTTAAAGAAAATTATCACCCTAGCTTCTAAGGGCACAGAAGTGGTATACATTACTGGCAACCATGATGAAATGTTGCGAAAATTTAGTGATACTACTATGGGTAACTTTAAATTGGTAGACAAATTAGTATTGGAACTAGATGGTAAGAAAGCTTGGTTTTTTCATGGAGACATTTTTGATGCTTCTATTCAAAATGCAAAATGGTTAGCAAAATTAGGAGGATGGGGATATGATATGTTAATATTATTAAACCAATGTATCAATTGGTTTTTGATACGCCTGGGAAAAGAAAAATTTTCTCTTTCCAAAAAAATAAAAAACAGCGTAAAAAAAGCGGTCAAGTATATCAATGATTTTGAAGAAGTAGCAGCAGAATTGGCTATCCAAAATAAATATTCATATGTAGTTTGTGGGCATATTCATCAACCTCAAATGAGAACCTATAAAGATAAGAACGGATCATGTCTATATTTAAATTCTGGGGATTGGATAGAAAATCTTACCTCACTTGAATACCACGATAAAGAATGGAAACTTGTTCATTACCAACAATTACAATTAGAGACCTATATCGAAGAGTCAAATGAAGAGATTGATAATGTAGCAATTGATCTGGAAGGATTACAACCTTCATTTTTCTTGAATTCATTCCTTGAAAAAAAGTACTAACCATAATTATAGAATTTACACAATTTCTTAATTACATAACTAAACTTAAAACTTATGAAAACTCTTAAAACCGCACTGCTATATTCAGTGTTAACTCTTTTTGTATCCTGTCAGTACTTAGATGATTATTCTGGTAGTCCTATTTCTGTTCCTCCTCAATTAGTCTTGGAAGAAAATATACAATATGAATTACCATTCGAAGTATTAACAACCACTCAAGAAGATGTAGAAATTAGGAATGGAGGTTATGGTTCTGCTGCAACAGCTCATCCCAGGAGAAGGGGAGAATTTTATGCTATTACCGATAGAGGACCAAATACTGATTTTCTTGATGGAAAAAAGTTTCCAGTTTCAGACTACACTCCAAGAATTGGATTATTTTCTGTCACGAATGATGGTGAAATCGTTTTAAAAAAAGAAATTCTTCTAAAAGATCCTAATGGCAACCCAATTTCTGGAATTCCGAATCCTGAAGGTAAAGGTGCTACCGGTGAAATCCCTTATGACATTGATGGAAATCAATTACCTTTTGATGATTTTGGTTTAGATGCTGAAGGTTTAGTAGCACTACATGATGGCAGTTTTTGGGTATCTGATGAATATGGCCCTCATATCGTTCATTATTCTGCTAATGGAGTAGAATTAGAACGTATTTCTCCATACGGTATAAATGAAGGTAACGGCGGTAGAAAAATACCTGCTGTATTTGCAAAACGTAGACCTAATAGAGGAATGGAAGGATTAGGAATCACTCCTGATCAAAGAACATTAGCAGGGATTATGCAATCTACTATATATAATCCAGAACGTATACAAACAGATCTTACTAGAATTTTACTATTTGATTTACGAACCGGAAAAACCAAACAATATCTATATAGACAAGAGAATACGAATTTATCGAATTCAGAAATCGTTGGATTATCGTCTACAGAATTTCTTGTTATCGAAAGAGATGGTAAATTTTCTGGTGAAGGACCTGTACAAAAGCATTTGTATAAAATCAATATTTCTGGTGCTACAGATGTAAGTTCGGCAAATGATGAAGATGAATTTGGTTTATTACTTAATGGGAAAACACTAGAAGAATCTACCTGGTCCGAAATCGAGAATGCTGGAATTGTTCCTGTAACCAAAACATTGGTTGCTGATTTGGTTCAAAAGACTGGATATCCACATGATAAATTAGAAGGTATCTGGCTTATTGATAACCACACATTAGGCTGTATAAATGATGATGATTTTGCAGTTACAGATGAAGATGATAATGGTATCATAGAACAAAAAATCCTTCCTGGAGAAACTCCAACTATAGATGCCAGTTCTCTATACATGATTAAACTTGATACTCCTCTAAACAATTAATAAATTAAACCAACTATTTATATCAGAATTAAGTTTTTTATAGACTTAATTACAACCAATAAAGCGGAATTGAAAACTTATTATTTCAATTCCGCTTTTCCTACTAATTAGTCTAAAAAATGATATTGTTCTTACGAATTAAGAACTATTATCACCCGTGAAACTCCCATACAATTATTTCACTTTTTTTGCTGGCATTTTTCTGCCTCCTTGATTCAAGGTTAAACTTTCTACTTTTCCTTCTTTATCTTTATTAAATGTAATTTCTGCTGGTACAACTTTTAGAAAAAATTTAGTTTCAGATTCTGCAAAAATTTCAAATGTAGGTTGTCCTGTTGCGGTAGCGAATATTGAATTTCCTTCTACAGTAATATCAATCAAGAAATTAGGTTGTAATTCATAAGTGCCGGTATATGTTTTTAAAACATCTAAACCTACAGAAATCTCTTTTCTTCCCGCAGGAGGAGCTTTATCGATACCTTTACCTAATGAACTTTCATCTGATGTTTTAAAAATAGTTTGTCTTTTACCATCTTTAGTCATCGAAAAATTATAAGAAATGGTACCATCATCGAAAATAAAAGATCCGTCCTTCATTGGATAAATTTCAAATTCTTGTGTTGGTCCTCCTTCTCTAAGGCTAAATAGCTTACCATCTTTTAACTGAATATGACGTATAACACCTCCATCAAACTCATAAGCACCTACCCACTTTTTCAACTCTGTTTCCGGTAATGAAATAGCATCTTTTTTATCAGGTATAGGTTTTCCTATTACCGTAGCTGCAACTTTGGTAGTAATCTCTCCTACATTTTTGCAGTTACAATTGGTAAGCCCTATAACATATACATTTTCTTCTTCTAAAAAGATCCCATTTGTCGTATAACCAAAAATACCTCCACTATGCGCATATCCTTTAGCTCCTTGTATATTTGTTTTTCCCCAACCATATCCGTAATTAATATCATCTCCATTATTAAGTTTAGAACCATAAATCGCTTTTTCCAAACTCGTTCTTTTGATCAATGTATTAGCACTGATAGCATTTTGCCATTTTAACAAATCATCTACTGTGGACATTAAAGATCCAGCAGCATATGGTAAAGTTAAACTAAGATAATCTGCATTTAAATAAGAACCCTTGTCTTGTTTGTACCCTGAAGCTCTATTTTTTATTACTTGACTCATTTTACCGTAGTAAGAATCTTTCATACCAACTTTATCAAAAATGTTTTTCTCTATAAAATTTTCATAGGTATCTTTTGTAATTACCTCTATGATGTGTCCTAATAAAATATATCCCGAATTATTGTATCTAAACTCTTCTCCTGGATTAAAATCCATAGGTTCATTTTTAAACACATCGATCAATTCTGTTGGTGTCATATCTTGTCTGGTCAATTCCATAAAATTCCCCATTCCAGTATAACTTTTAATTCCTGAAGTATGATTTAATAGATGATGAATGGTTATTTTTTTTCCTTTGGTTGGATAATCAGGTATGTACTTTGTAATCTCATCTTCGATTTTCAGTTTCCCTTGCTCCTCTAGCATCAGAATAGCAACGGCAGTAAACTGCTTTGTAATAGAACCTATTTCGAATACATTTTCGGGTTTTAAGGGAACATCCAATTCTAGATTTGCTTTTCCAAAAGCTTTACGATATACAACTTTCCCATCTTTGGCTACCAAAATAGAAATACCTGGTTCTTCTACAGAATACACAGAAGAAACGATATCATCTAACTGCTTTTCTAAGTTCTGAGCATTAACGGAATATGTAAGCAGTAGACATAATCCCAAAGTTGATAGAATTTTAATTTTTCTGAATGATTTCATGTGATTGATATTTTGATTGATTGTGGTTGTTTTAATATTGTTATATATATGACGCTTAAATAAAAAATTAGTTACCGAAATATTTAAAAAAAAATCAACCCTAAAAGCAAGATTCTTTTAAGGTTGATCAAACTAACTAACCAGAATTAAACGATATTTTACAATTCTATTTCTACTTCAACTTTACAATCTTCGAATTCTACACATCCTCCCCACTTCTCACATGAAAATCCAAATAAACTTTCTCCTTCTTGTTTAGAAGTCGCACGACATTTTACTTTTATCTTAATCTTTAACTTTCTTGTTTCTAATAAACCATCTAATCTATCTCCATATTTAAATTCATCGTTTGTAGCCAATTTAGCTTCTAAAATATCAGTTTGATCAGAAATTACCAGTGCTGTATAAATACCATCTCCTTTTTTGACATCAAACCCTTCTCCGTCATCTACAAAGCTCTTTCCATGAACATCATAAGAATCTAAAGCTTTGTAATCACTATCAAAACGTACCACTTCCACTGTTTCGATTTTTCTTTCTGCCAAAATAGAGTCTGTGTTTATTAAGAATGCTACTGATGCTTCTAATAATTGTCTTTGCTCTCTTAATTCTTGTGCTTCTAATACAGCTGTATCAATAACTTCTTCATCCTTAGTACAACCAATAATTGCAGTTATACTTAGAAATACTAACAAATTGTTTAAAATTAAATTTTTCATTGTCTTAAGTTTTTAGGTTTTATACCACTATATCAACAACAAAAAATATTGTTACCCTTTAAACACAAAAAAGTTTTTGTATTGTGCATTCAATAGCACATGTACAAAAACTTTTAACTTATTAATTAGGATAAGAAGCTTATCCATTTATAAAGATCTTACTCCTCTTCTTCTCCAATAAAACCTGGAGCTGCAGGAACACTATTATCTATTTCTACTTCTTCTACCGTTTGAATAGAATCTCTAAGTGCTTTAAATCTTTCTAATTGCTCTTCTTCTCCTGTAAAATATGGAAACACATCCATAATCGGAGATTCAGCAATTGCAGGGATAGTATAATCTCCCATTGTAGCTTTCATAACACTATTGGTATTATCAAACGCCTCCTTTACATCATTGGCTTGTACTAATAAGTACATATTTGTTTTTCTTTCTTTACCACTTTCTTCATCATAAGCAATCAAAGAAACTTTAGATTTAAACCAACGATCCGAATTTTCAAAAGGGTGTATTTCTGCAAAATTCGCAACCTTAATATTGGTGATAATGAATTCTTCACTTACATAGGCCGACATCTCTTCATTGATTCTTGTTTCTGCCTCAGTGTAGGATACTGCATCCACCAAATAAGGTTCTGTAGTAACCTTCTGTACACCAGAATCATTTATCTTTCTATACTTTACTTTACATTCATACCAAGTAGGACTCATATATTTCGTTTTTTTAGGATGCCAAATATATATCTTAAAAAAAGTTCTTTATATGATTTTTAGGATTAGATATTCACAATTTTATATTAAACTGATTTTAAATATTTAAGCTTTTAGCTTTCATATTAGATTACAAATTCTTTCTCTTGTATATCTCCTTAACTAATTATTTTGATTCTCACTTAATTTTAAATGTAAATACGTATAAATCGTAGCTAACATATCCGCACTTTGTTCATTGGTAGATGCACCTCCATGACCTCCTTCAACTGTTTCATGGTAAAGAAAAGGATGCCCCATATTCATCATTTTAGCAGCCATTTTTCTAGCATGACCTGGGTGAACCCTGTCGTCTTTAGTAGACGTTACAAAGAGTACTTCTGGATACTTTTTATCTTCTAGTATATTATGATATGGAGAATATTTTTTGATATATTCCCATTCTTCTGGAATATCTGGGTTTCCATACTCTGCTACCCAACTAGCTCCCGCCAATAATTTAGAATAGCGCTTCATGTCCAATAATGGTGCACCTACGACAACAGCGTTATACAACTCAGGTCTTTGCGTGAAAACCACTCCAGCCATTAAACCACCATTACTCCAGCCATAAACACCTAAATGTTTAGGTGATGTTATCCCTTTTTTAATTAAATCTTCGCTGACTGCATAAAAATCATCATATGCATTCTGTCTTTTTTCTTTCAAAGCTGCTTGATGCCAATCAGGACCAAACTCACCTCCTCCTCTAATATTAGCCAAAACGTATACTCCTCCTTGCTCTATCCAACCAATTCCTCTACTTGTGTTGTAACTAGGTCGACTAGCTGAATTGAAACCTCCATAAGCATAAATTAATGTCGGGTTTTTGCTATTTAAAATAATATCTTTTTTATGAACAATAAAATACGGAATGGAAGTTCCATCTTTTGAAGTAGCCATATATTGATTTACTACTAACCCATATGTATTGAAGTTATCTTTATTCTTCTTAAATATTTTTATATCGTCATTGTTAGCAAAATATAATGTCGTCGGAGTAATAAAATTACTGAAAGTAAAAAAATATCTATTATTTTCTCCCATACTCGATGAACCAAGTGAAATACTTCCCAATTTCGGTGCTTCAATTTCTTTTCCAGCCCAAGAATTGTTTTCGAATTTATATTTGTAAAGAACATTTTTCACATTATTCATTGTATTAACGATAATAAAATCTTTGGAAATAGAAGTAGAAGTGAAACTAGAGGTCTTATTAGGTTTATAGATCGTTTTTACGTCAAATTTTCCCTCCAATGCTTGGTTTAAATCAAAACTCACTAAAGAACCTTTATTGAACACTTTTCCATTAATATTCCAATCAGATTGCAAGTCTATGATAGCTTCAGTTTTAAAAAAACCATAAATATTCGAATCAGAAGGTATATCAATCTTTTTCAATTTATTATTCTGTAAATAGTATGCCTCATATTCATAAAAAGTTTTGGCATTAAGAATAATAGTAATCTTTTTTCCATTGCGGTAAAAATTTTGACCAAAAACTCCTATTCGATTTTTATCAGTTTCATAAATCATTTTAGCTTCTTCGATTGGAGTTCCTCTTTTCCAAATTTTTGCTTGTCTAGGATATCCTGATTCTGTTAAGGATTCCTTGCCAAAATTTCTATATACCAATAAATGATCTCGATCAATCCAGGAAGCACCACCTTTACTTTCCCCCAATACAAAACCATCTTGTACAAATGATCTAGTCTCTATATCAAACTCCCTGATTTCACTTTCATCTTTTCCTCCATTTGAAAGTGTAATTAGACATAGTTTATTATCTGGTTTTAGCCAAGAAACACCTTCATAAACCCATTGTTTTTTTTCTTTTTTTGACAATTCATCGAAATCGAGAATTGTTTCCCAATCGTTCTTATGATTTACATAGTCTTTAAAAAGCATTCTCCTTAAAAGACCTCGTTCATTCTTCTCATCCGTCCAGAAGTTATAAACATAATCCCCAACTATAGATGGATAAGCAATTTTGTCTTTATCATTAAATGTATTTAATAACTTTTCTTTTAATGGTTCAAAAAGTGGATTAGAAGTTATTCTTTTTTCAGAAATCTTATTTTGTGTTTTTACCCATTCCAAAGATTTTTTACTTTCTACCTCTTCTAACCAAATATATGGATCTTCGATTTCAGAAGATTGAGCTATCAATAGTCTGGATATTAACAAAAAGGTCACTATAAAGGAACATTTTATATTTCTCATTATTTATTTTTTTGTAATTATATAACATTTAGAAGTTTAATAAATCTTTAATATTGTACTTCCAGATATTAGTGTTTCAAATTGGATTATTGTTACCATGTTTCCCACAAAAAACATATTTAATAAGTAAATATTGATTAATGTGATTTTCTAATCAAAAGAAATGTATTCGTGTTTTTATACATCTTTTATTAGTTCAAAGCATTTCTTAAAATACTAATAGGATGTTTGGCTACTCGCTTTGTTCCGTCCTTGATTTGATGTCTACAACTCGTTCCAACCGCTGCAATTACAGTAGTTTCAGGAGCTTTTCGAATGGCGGGAAATAAGGTTTGTTCTCCAATCTGCATACTTACATCATAATGTTCTTTCTCATATCCAAATGATCCTGCCATACCACAACAACCTGACGGTATGATCGTTACTTTAAAATTTTTAGGAAGATTTAAGTATACAAACGTTGTTTGAATATTAGATAATGCTTTCTGATGACAATGACCATGAAGTTTTATTGTTTTTTCCTCTCTACTAAATTGATCTGAAGTTATATTTCCTAACTCAATTTCAGATTTCAGAAATTCATCAATTAGAAATACTTGGTTAGAAAGCTGTTTTGCCTCTTCCTTTTTATCTGCCAATTTTAAATATTCATCTCTAAAGGTTAATATAGCAGAAGGCTCTAATCCAATCAAAGGTGATTTTTCGGAAATTATGTTGCTAAAAATATCGATGTTTTCATTAGCCAATTCCTTTGCCTGTTCTAACAATCCTTTAGAAATAAATGTTCTTCCACTTTCTTTGTGATCAGTAATTAATACTTCATATCCCAGACTGGTTAGTAGTTCTATAGCATCAATTCCTATATCAGTATCTAACTGATTTGTAAATTCATCTACAAAAAAGTAAACTGTTTTGATAGGATTTTGAGGTTGCAAGGTGGCTAAATTCTCCTGACACCACTTTTTCAAAGATTTACGACTTAACTGCGGTAGTTCTCTTTTTTTGGCAACTCCTAAAGTCGATTTAAGAATTCCAGAAGTTAGTTTGTTCTTAAAAAAGAAATTTGTGACTCCAGGCGCAATTCTTCCCAAATCATTTAATCGGTTATTATATGCGAACAATTTTGTTCGTAAAGAAACACCGTTAGCCTTTTGATACTGATACTCAAACTCTGCTTTTAACGAAGCTACATCCACATTAGAAGGACATTCTGAAGAACATCCTTTACAGCTAATACATAAATCAAAGACTTCTTTCAACTCTTTTGTATCAAACTTATTAGCCTTTGTATTATTAGTTAATACCTCTCTTAATGCATTGGCTCTTCCTCGTGTAGTATCCTTTTCATTTTTGGTAGCTCTATAACTAGGACACATTGTACCACCAGCTTCTACGGATTTTCTACAATCACCGCTTCCATTACATTTTTCTGCAGCACGAAGGATTCCTAAAGAATCCGTAAAATCTAATAAGGTTTCTATTTCTGGTTCTTTTCTATCAATCTCATAGCGCAACTGTTCATCCATAGGAAAAGCATCCACAATTTTTCCTGGATTAAAAATATGATTAGGATCAAATACTTTCTTAATTCTCTTTAATATTTGATAATTTTCATTCCCAATCATAAAAGGAATATATCCAGCTCTAACGATTCCATCACCATGTTCTCCGCTCATCGATCCTTTAAACTTTTTTACCAAGGTTGCTACATCATCTGTAATCTTTTTAAAAAGTACAACATCTGTCTTCTTTTTAAGATCTAAAATTGGTCGTAAATGTAATTCTCCAGCTCCTGCATGCGCATAGTATACCGCTTGTTGATCATATTTCTTCATCAACTCTGTAAACTCTGAAATATAATTAGCTAAATCAGGTAAAGCAACAGCTGTGTCTTCTATACAAGCTACTGCTTTTTTATCACCCACGATATTTCCTAATAATCCTAATCCTGCTTTTCTTAATTCTAAAGCCTGATGTATTTCGTTTCCTGATAAAATAGGATTCGCATAGGATAATTTAGAAGCTTTAATGGTTTCTATAAGTGCTGTTTTTTGCTTTTCTAGGGTCTGCAAATCATTTGCTCTTAATTCTAAAAGTAAGATAGCTTCTGGATCATCTTCTATAAAGAATCGGTTTTTAAGCTGCTCTACATTATTCTTTGTACAATCCAAAATGGTTTTATCCATCATTTCGCAAGTAAATAATGGATGTTCCATTACCGGAGCTACCGCTAATAAACAGTCTTCTATCGAATGAAAGTGCGAAGCAATCATTAAAGATTCCTTCGGCGGTAATACATCTAATTGTAAGGTAATCTGTGTAGTAAAAGCTAATGTTCCCTCACTACCAGCCAACAAATCGCACATATTAAAATCCTTAAGACCTTCGGAAAAAACATTGGTTTTAATCAATTCATCAATTGCATACCCAGTATTACGCCTATGAATATCAGATTTTGGAAAATTTTCCTCTATATGTTTCTGCACCTCAGATGATGACAATTCTTTATATAATTCCTTATAAATAGTACCTTCTAAGGTGTTTTCTTTAGTTTTATGAAGAAACTCCTCTTTGGAGATATCGGAGAAAGTAACCTCGCTCCCATCGGATAATAATGTTTGCAGTTCTAATACCTTATCTCTCGTTACCCCATACTGAATAGAAGTAGTTCCGCTACTGTTATTTCCAACCATTCCACCAATCATACAACGATTAGAAGTTGATGTATTTGGCCCAAAAAACAAACCATAAGGTTGTAAAAATCGATTGAGGTCATCTCTAATGACCCCTGGTTGTACAGTAACTGTCTTCTTTACTTCATCTACTGCTATTATTTCTGTAAAATACTTGGAAACGTCTACTACGATTCCGTCTCCCACACATTGACCTGCCAAAGAGGTTCCTGCTGTTCTTGGAATTAAACCACAGTTATTTTTATTAGCAAAAGCTATAATCTTTTTTAAATCACTTATGTTTTTTGGAAAAGCAACTGCGGTTGGAATTCTCCTATATACAGAAGCATCTGTGGCATATAATGATTTCGTAAGCGTATCAAATGCTAAGTCTCCGACTAATTGAGTTTTTAAGGCATTTAGATCTTTTTCTGGTATCATATACTTTGTCCCTTTACCAATGAATCTAGTGTGATTTGTCTTTTAAAATTTGTATCGAAACAAATAAAACTATCGGTGCCTGCTACCCCATCGATTTGATGTACTTGCTCATACAAGATATTTCTAAGATGATGATTATCAAAAGCAAAGATCAAAATAAAAAGAGCATAATTACCAGAAACATAATTACATTCTAATATCTCCGGAATTTTAGCAAGATCATCTACTACAGACTTGGCATATCTAGCTTCTTTGAGTCGAATACCTACATATGACTTTGTTTTATAGCCAATTCGTTTTTCATCAATAACAAATTCAGCTTTATCAATAACCCCATTTTCTTTTAATTTTCTAATTCTTTGATGCACTAGAGAATTAGAAATTTTTAATTCTTCAGCAATTTGTGAAAATGGTTTCCTCGCATCTTTACGTATTTGCAATAAAATCTGCTGATCTATGTAATCAAAATGACTCATAAACAATTGAATTTTAAAAGATCTATACTTAAACAAAGAATCCTCTCTGCGAGCAAAATCAATTTGACATAAAAAAAATCAATAAACAGTTAAATAAGTTTATATCATCAATAATACTAGTCAAATGTAGTATTTTTACATCAAAAACAAACAGATAAAAATGAATTCTACACTTTTTTTCTCAGCACTATGGAAACAGTATGCTGATAAAACACCTTCTGCTCATAAAGTTAAATCATTATTAGAAAAAGAAAATGAAACTGTATATAATGATCATATTGCTATTAGAACTTTTGATGACCCCAGAACAAACATAGAGGTAATTGCCAAACCTTTTTTATCAATGGGATATACAGAAATGGGAGAGTATCATTTTGAAGCTAAAAAGCTTTATGCAAAACATTATGAAAACCTAGAAGATCCAGACGCTCCAAAGATTTTTATAAGTCAATTACTAACCGCTCATTTTTCTGAAGAACTACAATCGAACATAAAAAAGATTTTAGATGCTTGTGAGCAAACTGTTTTTGATAAAGACGATCTTATATTAA
This sequence comes from uncultured Aquimarina sp., assembly GCF_947492965.1. Lineage (GTDB taxonomy): Bacteria > Bacteroidota > Bacteroidia > Flavobacteriales > Flavobacteriaceae > Aquimarina. Next base: position 660,158 of record NZ_CANLOZ010000002.1, read on the forward strand.
AAGGACGAGTTTGGGAAACACCTTCTTACGAAATATATCAATCTTTACAAGAAGAATCTGAATATGCCGCTTGGATGTATGTTAATGGATTTTGCTCTAACCATTTCACGGTAGATGTAAATAAGCTTAAAAACTTTGAGAATCTTCATCTTTTAAATGATTTTTTGAAAGACAATGGTTTTGCAATGAATACATCTGGTGGTGAAATCAAAGGTACTCCTGAGCAGTTTTTAGAACAATCTAGTATTCTAGCGGATAAAATCGAAATGGAGTTTGTAGAAGGAATCAGAGAAATAACCTCTTGTTATTATGAGTTCGCATTTAGATATACACAAGATAATGGAAAATTATTTACTGGTTTTATTGCCAATTCTGCAGATAAAATATTTGAAAGTACTGATATGAAACTTCAAAAAACACAATAAAATCAGGTATTTACGTTTGTACCCATATGAAATTAACAAAATCTTAGGTAATGTTGCTACATTAAAAATTGGCATCTAGCGTTATACTTAGGAAAATTAACAAAAAACAAATTCATAATGACGAAGCGTATATTATTCACATTCCTTGTTGTAGTGGCTTCTATCTTATCAGCAAAAGCACAGGACATTCCAGAACATGCAATTGGTTTACGATTAAGCGAAAGTGATGGTTTTTGGGCTGAAGCCTCCTATCAAGCACGATTAAGTTCAGATACCAGAATCGAATTAGATCTTGGTGTACAAGGAAGAAATCGATACAATGCCTTAAAACTTACAGGAATGTATCATTGGGTATTTAACATCGATGGAGGTTTAAATTGGTATGTAGGTCCAGGAATCGGTGGTGGTCTCGTAGATTTTGATAATGATTTGGATAACCGAGATGATCTGGAACCTTTTGGTTTCGTTACCGGTGATGTTGGAATTGAATATCATTTTGATTTCCCATTACAAATTTCACTTGATTTCAGACCTGAGATTTATTTCGATGATTATAATGATGATGATATCATATTTAATTTAGGACTGAGTGCACGGTATAAGTTCTAGAAAATAATACACTTAGAAAATGAATAACCCTTGGGCAATTATACCCAAGGGTTATTTTTTTATTTTAAAATGTTAACCTTTTAATTCTAATGTATACAAAAGATAAATTTCAAAAAAACCTTATAATCATGAAAAAATTATTTTTTGTTGCATTCTTAATCCTAACTACCTTTTCTACACACGCACAGGATATCCCGAAAAATGCTATCGGTATTCGATTATCAGAAGGTGTAGTTGGCGATGAAGGATTCGGTCCTGAAATCACTTATCAAAGACAATTATTTGGAGAGCACAATAGAATCGACTTAAATCTAAGCTGGAGAACAAATTCTTTTATCAATACCTACAGAGGAGGTGGATATTTTCACTGGAGTTATAATATCTGGGATAACCTAAACTGGTTTGCAGGTCCTGGAATTGGAGCCGGATATATAGACTTCAAAACTAGTTTTTTTGGTATAGGAATATCCAGTAATAGAGATAGTGAATTCTTCCCATATGTAGGTGCTGATTTTGGGGTAGATTATCGTTTCGATTTTCCGTTGCAAGTAGCTTTTAGTATACGTCCTACCTATGATATTCATAATATCGAAAATGCTGCAGGAGTAAATGACGTAGATAACTTTGGAGTTAATATTGGTATTGCCGCTAGATATACTTTTTAATAATAAAAGATCAATTGATTTGATTTTTGTTTAGTTGTAAAGCACTGTTGTCATGGACAACGGTGCTTTGTTATACAGTTGCTAACGCATTCTCATATAACTCCACATATATAGGAACGATATTATCAATATCAAACTTTAGCGCCTGCTGGAATGCACCTTCTTTAAACTTTACTAAAGTATCGTCATCTTTAAGAATACGAATAGCATTGGTAGACATTTCTTGTATATTACCCACATCACTTAAATAACCAGATACCCCATCTTTATTTACCTCGGGAATTCCACCAGCGTTACTAGATATAACTGGCACTTTATTAACCATTGCTTCTAAAGCGGCTAATCCAAAGCTTTCTCTTTCTGAAGGAAGTAAAAACAAATCCGAAAAACACAAAATTTTATCTATCTCATTACTATTCCCTAAAAAGATAACTTTGTCCTTAATCCCAAGATCCTTGCACTTCTTTTCAGCAGATTCACGTTCGGGACCGTCTCCTACCATTAATAATTTAGCAGGAATTTCTTTCTGAACATTATAGAATATATCTACAATATCCATTATTCTTTTAACGGGTCTAAAATTACTGATATGTGTTACTATTCTTTCTTCAGGTGTTGCCATTAATTCTCTTTGACATTCGGTAAAATCAGCTTTACGAATGCTTGCATCAATAAAGTTAGGAACTACCTCAATCTTTTTCTTAATATCAAAGAGTCTTAAAGTATCTTCCTTTAAACTAGCTGAAACTGAAGTTACTATATCACTATTATTAATACTAAAAGTTACCGCTGGTTTGTAAAAAGGATGATTTCCCACAAGTGTGATATCAGTACCATGAAGGGTAGTTACCATAGGAATATGTATTCCTTCTTCTTCTAAAATCTCTTTAGCCATGTAGCCTGCATACGCATGTGGAATTGCATAGTGTACATGTAATAATTCTATATTGTACTTTTTAACTGTATTAACCAGTTTACTGGAAAGTGCTAATTCATAAGGTTGATAATGAAAGAGCGGATATTCTGGAACAGTTACCTCATGAAAATGAATATTGGGATTTAATAATTCCAATCTAACTGGCTGCTTATAGGTAACAAAGTGTACTTGATGGTTTAACTTTGCAAGTGCAATTCCTAATTCAGTGGCAACTACTCCACTACCACCAAATGTTGGGTAACAAACAATAGCAATATTCATCTATGTATTCTATTTTTAAAGTAGGTTAGATGGAATTCGCCAATGATTGTAGAATCGAATTAGTGATCTATATTTATGGCGCATTTCACAAATACAATTTTCTTTACGCTGCACAATGTACAAGAAAATTAGTATTGCTTATTGTTAAAAGAGTTGTAAAATCTTATTCGATACGATTTAATATTAATTCTTCTGAACTTATTTTATTGACTTTAAACTTCTTCTCTTGATCAGTCTTGTAATCAAAGACAATCAATAATTGCGTATCAGAATCATACTTCCAAACATCTTGATTTCTGAAGTCATTAGAAAAATATGGTCTGTTATAATTTCCGCATCGTCTTGGAAGGTTTTTTGAAGTAAAAATCTTAATTCTTCTTTTACCAGTGTATTTACCTATGAAAAAACTAACACCATGCCCTTTATAATTAGTAATATTATTTAACTTATTTAGATAAATATCTGGAAAATGTTCATTGGATTTTTTCATACTCCAATTACCTAAAAAATCATTAGTTGTTATTGGATTTTGTTGGGCTAAAGTAGTATTCGAAATATATAGAAAAAGTACTATGAAGAGTTTTTTTAGCATGGTCTGATGTATTTATTAATAATCATCAAACAGTATGCCCAAATAAAGAATAAAAAGCAGATCATAAGCCGGATTCTGTAACTCACCTAAATGAGATCCTTATCATTTATCTAGTTCTAAAATTACTTTTAGAATCCAACCGCCTACCCTCCAACATTGGGCGTGCAACCCTTAAGCGTTGGTATACATGGCGTTGCACCACATAGAGTTTACCTGATTTCACTACAGCATTACCTGTACATTCTTTCTGCTGCACTTGTCCTCGTCTCACGACGGACGGGCGTTACCCGCTATGCTGCACTATGGTGTCCGGACTTTCCTCCTTGTTCCAAACTAAGTTCGGCACACGGCGATAAGGTGATCTGCTTGCCGCAAATATACTATAAAATATGGCTTTTTAAGGTTCGTACTCACCTATTAATAAACCCTTGATATCCAACTAATAAAAAAGATTAATTTTCTTAAAATTCTCATAAAACAATGATTTTTATTATATTTATTTACTTGTTATTTAAACCTTTATGACTCTCCCAAGTCTAAGAACAAAAACTAACCTGCCTTATGAAAGTGAACTTGCTTTTTATATTAGCCTGCGCTATATTTTTATTTTCCTGCAGTAGCGATAACAACACCTCCCAAAGTGAGGAGAATGAGGAACCAAATAAGCCCAATATACTTTTAATTATTGCAGATGATATGGGACTTGACGCTACTCCAGGTTACTCCATTGGAGGCATAAAACCTACTACTCCTAATCTTCAAAACATGATCGATAATGGTATTCGATTTACCAATTTTTGGTCATATCCAGTATGTACACCGACTAGAGCTAGTATACTTACAGGAAAATATGGATTTAGAACTGGTGTTTTGAAAGTAGATGATGATTTATCTCCTTCTGAAACCTCCCTTCATCAGTATTTAACTAATAAATCTACTGGATATAATAGTGGTATCGTAGGAAAATGGCATCTTGGTACTGGAGCATCAGAACCTGGTAATTTTGGAATTTCATATTACGCTGGATTATTATCTGGAGGAGTTAGAAGTTATGAAGATTGGAGTCTAAATGAAAATGGAGTAAATACAACCTCCACAGAATATGTTACTACCAAGCTAACAGATCTTGCTATAAATTGGATTAATGATCAAGAATCTCCTTGGTTCTTGTGGTTAGCATATAATGCACCACATACTCCTTTTCACCTTCCTCCATCGGACTTGCACTCTCAAGGTGATCTTCCTAATGATGAAACAACTATTGACGCCAACCCTTTGCCATATTACCTAGCTTCAATTGAGGCTATGGATACCGAAATTGGAAGGCTACTCAATTCTCTATCGGAAACAGAAAGAGATAATACTATAATTATTTTTATTGGAGATAATGGATCTCCTAGTAAAGTAGCACAAGAATATAATAGAAGAAGAGTAAAAGGTTCATTATATCAAGGAGGTATTAATGTTCCAATGATTATTTCAGGAAAAAATGTAACTAGAACTAATTCGATAGATGAATCACTTTTGGGTACAACAGATTTATTTGCGACTATAGCAAATCTCGCAGGAGTAAATAGTTCTTCTATCCATGACAGTAAAAACTTTTCTTCACTATTAACTAACCCTTCAACTAATTCAATTCGAGAGTATGTGTATTCTGAAGTAGGCAATGATACCAATGATGATGAATACACCATAAGAAATGCCTCTCATAAGTACATCCTATTTGCAGATGGTAGTGAAGCTTTATACAATTTACAAAACGATGCTTTGGAAAACACTAATTTATTAAATGACAACCAGCTACCACTTTCGACAGAAGACGAAGCACAATTAAATTTATTAAAAGAAGCAATTATAAACATAAAACAATAAAATAACACCCTATGAAAAATAACATACCCTTTTTCTTCCTTATCGTTCTCCTACTGTTCTTAAGCTGTTCATCTGACGATAGTAATAATACAAATAATGATAACACAGATAATCCTCCTGTAAACTCAAGTGCTGATATATCTTCTATCGTATCAATGTTTGATAATATAGATGGAGTATCCTATGTCATCGAAGACGATTTTATAGAATTTACCACTAATGGTGTACCCAATCATACAAGCCCATATTGGGGTGAAAGTCATCCTATGTACGAAGCGTATAATGGAACAAACCCTGATTTTAATTTAAATCCGAACTTGATAAGTTCTCAAAATATTGTGTTCAGAATACCCAGAAGACCCGAAGAAGCAGAAGTAAAAGAAGCTACAAGATTGGGACCGATAGGAATTTCTGTTAATGGAGTTGTTTTTTTCAATCAATATGCGGGACCAGATAATCAACCTTTAACAGATGAGATCAATTCCTTTGATCAATTCGCAGGTCACCCAACTGGAGGCAGCCTTTATCATTATCATATTGAACCTTTATTTTTAACCAATACCTTAGGAAGATCATCTTTTTTAGGATTATTAGCGGACGGATTCCCTGTATATGGACCAGAGGAAAATAACGTGATGGTTACTAGTGATGATTTAGATGAATATCACGGACATACACATACTACCACAGATTTTCCAGACGGAATATATCATTATCATATTACCTTAGACGATCCATATATTAATGGAAATGGATATTTTGGAACTCCTGGAAATATTAGTCAGTAGATGAATAAACTTCTTTTTTATTTAGTATTATTTATATCATTTGGCTGTAGTAAGGAGAAAAAATCTGATCTCGATGTAACCTATAATTCTAGAGATTTTTTATTACAAAATGGTGTTTTACAATATAAGGGCACTCCTTTTTCAGGAATTATAACTTCTTCGGATTCTGTCTATAAAATCACTACTAAGATTTCTTATTTAGCAGGTAAAAAACATGGAGAAGAAATAAAAACATATGACAATACTACCCTAGCAGAAAAGAGATTTTATCAGCATGGAAAGAAAACGGATACTCATAAAGGATGGTGGAAAAACGGTCAATTAAAATTTCAATATGAATTTAACAATCAAGGTGAATATCATGGTAAAGTAGCTGAATGGTATCAAAACGGCCAGCAGTCTAAAGTATTTCACTTTATAAATGGTAAAGAAGATGGTTCCCAGAAAATGTGGTCATCCAATGGAAAAATCAGAGCAAACTACGTTGCCAAAAATGGAGAACGTTATGGGCTTATAGGATTAAAAAAATGTTATACCGTTAGTACCAATGATGAAACCTACAAATAAGTTATTTTTTACCGTTATTTTCGTTGTTTTAACGGCATTTTCCTGTAATACAGATATTGAAAAACAAAGCCTCCCTTTTTTTAATTCCGCTGTATTTACTCCAGAGTGGATTGCTGTTGGATCACCTGAATATACTAGAATTCATAAAATTGCTCCTTTTAAACTGACAAATCAGGATGGAGATGTAATTACCAACGAAACCTATAATGGAAAGATATATGTTGCAGATTTCTTTTTTGCTACTTGTCCTGGAATATGTCCCAAATTAGAAAAAAGCATGTCAGTGTTACAAGAGAAATATTTGCATGACGATTCCATTAAATTATTATCTCATACAGTGATGCCCACAAGAGATTCTGTCGAAGTTCTGAAAGATTATGCTATCAAAAATGATATTATATCTGGTAAATGGAATTTAGTTACTGGAGATAAAGAAATGATTTATGATTTAGCTAGAACTTCCTATTTCGCAGACGAAGATTTTGTAAAAACCAAGGACGAAAACGCATTCATTCATACTGAGAACTTTATTTTGGTAGATCCAAAAGGAAGAATAAGAGGTGTTTATAATGGAACGATCTCCTTAGAAATAAAAAGACTAATAAGACATATCGAAATGCTTAAAAAGGAAAGCGATCTATAGATGTTTTAAGAATGATAAAACTCATATGGATGTTACAAACTCGACGTTGTTAATAACTACCGAGTAAAAAAAAGTATCTTCAATATCCTATTTCCAATCTATTTTTAACTTTGTAGCGATGGAACATTTTATAGTATCAGCTCGTAAATACAGACCCCAAACGTTTAAGGATGTTGTGGGTCAACAGGCTATTACCAATACGTTGCTAAATGCTATAGAGAATAATCATCTTGCACAAGCTTTATTGTTCACAGGTCCTCGAGGTGTTGGTAAAACTTCATGTGCCAGAATATTAGCGAAAACTATCAATCAACAAGGACATGAAAATCCTGATGAAGATTTCGCTTTTAATATTTTTGAGCTAGATGCTGCATCCAATAACTCAGTGGATGATATTCGTAATCTCATCGATCAAGTTAGAATACCTCCTCAGGTAGGAACTTATAAAGTTTATATTATCGATGAGGTTCATATGCTTTCTCAGGCTGCTTTTAATGCTTTTCTTAAGACGTTAGAAGAACCTCCTAAGCATGCTATTTTTATATTAGCTACCACCGAAAAGCATAAAATCATTCCTACCATCCTTTCCAGGTGTCAGATTTTTGATTTTAAAAGAATTACGGTTACTGATGCAAAGCTACATTTGATGCAGGTTGCGGAACAAGAAGGTATTGTCGCCGATGAAGATGCTCTGCAGATTATAGCACAAAAAGCGGATGGTGCTATGCGAGATGCATTATCAATATTTGATCGAGTTGTTAGTTTTAGTGGTAAAAATCTAACCCGTCAAGCGGTTACTGAGAACCTGAATGTTTTAGATTATGAAACTTATTTTAGAACTACAGATCTAATTTTAGAAAATAACATTCCGCAGTTATTACTAGAATTTAATGAAATTCTATCCAAAGGTTTTGATGGACATCATTTTATTGCGGGACTAGCTTCGCACTTTAGAGATCTCTTAGTTTGTAAAAATCAAGCAACTATTAATTTGTTAGAAGTTGGAGAGCAAACCAAGGCTAAATATCTAGAGCAATCACAGAAGTCTCCTCACCCATTTCTTATTAGAGGGATTGAACTGGCAAATGATTGTGATCTGAAATATAAAACGAGTCGAAATCAACGATTACTCGTTGAACTTTGCCTAATGCAACTTGCCTCTGTACTTACTAAAGACGGAGAAAAAAAAAATGACCAACCTTACATAATCCCTCCTAGTTATTTTAAGGAAAAAGGCATTCAACCTGTAAAAATCTCACAGGAACAAAAACAAAAAGCAGATGATAAGCAATCTTTAACTAATGTAGATCATACTCCTGCTCCAACAATTACAAAGGAAGTAGCCGAAATACCTATTGCTAATACTTCAAATAACACTACAACGGACAATGCGGTTGCAGAACCAAAAGAAGTTACTAGTCATACTACATCCCAAAGTAAACCTCTAGTAAAACCAAGACAAAGAGGAACTTCTGGTTTATCTCTAAGCAGTATAAAGAAGAAAAAGGAACACGAAGAGAAAAAAGTAGATACCATTGTTGATCCTAAAAATCTACCTAGCGACGATTTTACAGAAGCTCAAATGCAAAAATGTTGGGAAGAATACGGTAAAATGCAAGATAAAAAAGGAGAGCGTATCATTGGATCTATGTTTGCGATGAATATACCCACATTGAATGACGGTAAGATTTATTTAGAACTACCAAACCATTCCATGAAAGCCGATATGGAAAGTGCGCTACCTGGATTGTTTCAGTTTCTATATAAAAAACTAAATAATTATAGTATTGCTCTTGATATCCATGTAAACGAAGAAGCTTCAAAAAAATATGCTTTCACTCCACAGGATAAATATGCCAAACTTCGAGAAAAGAATCCTCTTATCGATAAATTAAGATCTGATTTTGATTTAGATATCTAAAATATCCCTTTTCAAATTTATATTCGTAATTAAAAAATTGGGTATCTTTAATACACTAACCTAAATAATTTTAATTATGAAAAAACATCTTTTATTCCTTTTGGTAATTCCATTCTTTATGGTGGCCTGCACTGACAAAAAAGCTCAGGAAGAAGAAGCAAAAAAAACAGAAGAATTAAATAATGAAATTGAAGCTGTAGCTACTGAAATTGATAAAGATTTTGAATCTTTAGAAAAAGAAGCAGAAGAATTAGAAAATGCTTTAAACGAATTAGATAACCTATAAAAAAACACAATGAAATTTTCAAAATATATATTTATCGCATTATTAGTTGGATGCATCGGAATTACCAATGCTCAAAAAGCTGAAAAACCTGCTAAAGACCTGAAAGAAAAGAAAATGCAGAAGAAAGAGGAAATGAAAGAAAAGCGCAAAGAGATGAAGGAGAAACGGAAGGAGATGAAAGAAGAAATGAAGGAGAAAAAGCAAGAAATTAAAGAGGCTAAAAAAGAACTGAAAGAAGGTAGAAAAGAAATTTTAGGCGAGCATCGCGAAAAAATGAAGGGAATGACAGCTGAAGAAAAAAAAGCATATTTAGCAGAACACCCTGAGCTTAAAGAAAAAATGGATGCTTATAAAGAAGCGACTAAAGAACAAAGAAAAGAATTAAAAGAGAAACGTGCTTCGTTTAAGAATGAAAAAGCCAATGCGGTACAAACAAGAATTGAAAACAAGAAAGATCGTTTATCTAATCTTGAAGATCGCAAAGTAAAAGGTGTGGATAAAATTCAAAAAACAAAAGATCGTTTGCTTGCTAAAAAAGAAGCGGGAAAGATTACAGAAGAAGAATATACTGCTAAAATGGAAAAAGTAGCAAAAGCCGAAGAACGATTAAAAAAGTATGAAGAGAAAATGGAAAAAGTTAAATCTGGTATCACAAAAGGAGAAGAAAAACTTGTAAAGCTTACTTCAGAAAAAGAAAAGAATTAATACTTTTTAATACAATCAAAAGCCTGAATGAATAATATTCAGGCTTTTAATTACTTCTCTATTTTAAAGCAGTATCTTAGTCCTCTGAAAAGAAAAATGTATAGTAAAAAAGAAATAGCATGCTTGGATTAAAGCTTCCTACAGATCCACGATGGGTAAACATCGTAGAAAAGAACATTGAAGAAATACTCACTGATCACGCTTATTGTGAGCAAAAAGCAACATCTACGGCAATATCTCTTATCGTTAGTTTTCCTGAATATACAGAACTAGTTCAGGAAATGACTAAATTGGTAAAAGAAGAAATTAGCCATTTTAAAATGGTTCATGATAAAATTATTGCTAGAGGATGGACTTTAGGTAGAGATAGAAAAGATGATTATGTAATACAGTTGGTTACTTTTTTTCCAAAAGGAGGCAGCAGAACCACTCAATTAGTACACCGATTGCTATATGCAGCGCTTATAGAAGCAAGAAGTTGTGAACGCTTTAAACTCTTATCCGAAGAATTAGAAGATCAAGAACTCGCAAAGTTTTATAGAGATCTTATGGTAAGTGAAGCAAATCACTATACTATGTTTTTAAATTTTGCTCGACAATATGGTGATCGCAAGGAAGTGGATCAAAAATGGCAAGATTTATTAGAATTCGAAGCAGAGATCATGCAATCTTTAAGCAAAAAAGAAACTATTCACGGATAAAGATAATTCACTTAAATACACAGAAATATCGTTATTTCTGTGTATTTAATTCAACCCATATTATTATAAAGGAATAAAAGCGGATACCTTATAGAACTCATCTGATGTTCCTGCATCTGTATTTAATGTTGCTCCCGCAGATATCCTAAAAGCAATTCCTTTATCGAATTTCAGTTTAATAGAACCTCCTAACCATTGATAAACCAACAAAGGATCTCCATCTTCTTGTCTTGTGATACCGAACGACTCGTAGAAAGCTCCCAAAACAACTCGCTTACTTACATTAATTCCTGGTGCCATCCAATTCAATAAATAATCTTTGGTGATGATGTCATCATCTTCGCGAATAGATTTATAATAAGCTATATACCCCTCGAAATCCAGAAACCTTTTTTGGTAATTCACATAGATACTTGGCACAACACCTTCTGCAATCTTAGTTCCTGTACTATTAGAAGAGAACTTTCCGCTAGTAATTCCGAAAGAAGGATTAATATATAATGATTTATCAAATAGTTTGAAACCCAATCCTACAGATGTTTCTAACAATAAATCACTTCCTGATTCTAAGTTCCCAAACGCAGGATTTGTCCAAAAAATAGTGTAAAATGTAATATCATAATTTTTACTAGTTTCAAAATTCCCGAAGAAAATTGGATAAAATCCAGCAACACTATTATGAATAATTTTTGTTGCGAAAGTTGTTTTATTTTCACTCTCTAATTCTTGAGCTTGTAATATATGAGTAGCAAATAGCAGTACTAAAAACTTTAGTATAAGGTTTTTCATGATTAATGTGTATTTTGATTATAAAAATTGATTAATTAGAACAGCGATTTCTTCATGCTGTTCTTCTAAGTGTAGATGATGTCCTCCTGGCAACCAATGCAACTGTTTCTTTTTGAATCTTTGAAGTCTTTTATGAAACAATCCTTCGGCGAAGAGTCCTTGTTCTCCCAGTAATATTAATACTTCGGAGCTAATTTTGTCAATAAACAGCTGTGCTTGATGCTCTGTCATTTTATAGATTTCCGGTAAGGCTATACGAGCATCATATCGCCACCGATATCCATTAGATATTTTTTGCAAGGAGCGTTCTATCAAAGAAGCAGAAGATCGATATGAGATATTTCCAAAATTACTCTTCATCCTATCTTTAATAGCTTCTTCTTTTGTAGCAAATTGTGGAACATCAATTGAAGAAAACCCATACAATTTGGTTTTCTTAGCCATCTTTCGTTGTTTAATAGATTTTCTAAAATTGTCTACTACATTACTATCTTCCAAAACAAATGGGGCTCCAAGACCATCAACAAATATTAGTTTATCTACAAGCTCAGGCATCGCTCCAGCCATAATACTAGCGATACCTGTACCCATGGAATGAGCAAGAATTGAAATCTTTTCCCATCCTAATATATCGATAACACCAAGTAAATCCTTTGCATAATCCCACAAGAAATATGAGCTATTTTCAGGTCTATGATCTGATAAGCCATGTCCAGCAATGTCAATGGCAATAAAATATTTATCCTTTGAAATTAATGGCGCGATACTATCAAAAGTATTCGCATTATCTAACCAACCATGAATTCCTAAAATCGGAGGGTTATTAGAATTACCCCAAGCCTTCGCCTTAAGTGTTAAGTCTCCTAAGTCAAATGTTAATTCCATAATTAAATCACCGAAGAATTAATATGCTCTTCTTTTAAAAGCTGCAATGCTCTATTTTTTAATTCAATTACATTGAATTTGCCATTTGGTGTTTTAGGTATCGATTTAATAATTTTAAGATACTCTGGAACCTTATAAATCTCTAGGCCTTCTTTACATTGAATTAAGATATCATTTTCAGAAACTAAGGAACCTTCTTCCAACACGACAAAAGCAAAAAGCGCTTCTCCATAATCTTCATGAGGGACTCCAGTTACTACTGCCGAATGAACACCTGAGATTGTATTTAGATAATCTTCAACCTCTTTTGGACTCACTTTAATCCCTCTAGAGTTGATCATGTGATCCATTCTGCCCTTAAAATAGAGGTATCCGTTCTCATCAATGCAACAGTAATCTCCAGTGTATAATATTCTTTCGCCAGGATATATTCCTGGTTTTAGTTTTTCTGATGTTTTCTCTGGTTTTTTCCAATAACCTTGCATTACGGTTGCTCCTCTTATTACCAATTGCCCTACGGTATTTGGTGTAAGAATTCTATTCCCTTTTTCATCTACAACCCATAACTCAGTATTAGGAATTGCAATTCCTACACTATTTGGTTTTGTATCAATCTCTTTAGGAGGTAAATACGTGCATCTTTTGCACTCGGTAAGTCCATACATAGAGAATATATCTGCCTTGATAAATAGTTTTTTGATCATCTGAATATTACTAGGCAACAACGCTGCTCCTGTATTTGTTACTGTTCTAACACTCGAAAGATCAAAGTTGTATTTCTTACTTTGTTCGTGTAATAGCATAATCATAGTAGGAACTGCAGGCAAAATAGTTGCCTTCTCTTTTTCTATAGTTTTTAATAAAAATATAGGCCAAGAAGATTCTTTCTCTAAAAGCAAGGTTGCTCCTTTAGAAATACACATGATCATCTGATATAGACCGTAATCAAAAGATAATGGTAGTGCACATAACACTTTGTCATGTTTTTGATAATTAAGATAACTATTTAAAGAATTTGTAGCAGCGATCATATTTTCATGTGATAGCATTACACCTTTAGGTTCTCCTGTAGAACCAGAAGTATATATAATGGCCGCTAGATCGATACTTATTAAACCTGAAGGCTTTAATGTCGAATGATGATTCTTTAACGTATCGAAATAATCCACGAACAAATCTTCTTTGAGTTGATCATCTCTATCCACTACGATAACTTTTGTAAGTTTAGATTTCGCTATGATATTTTTGTGTAATAAAATGGTGTCTTTTGCTGAAATAAAAACTATAGCACCAGAATTATCAAGAATATATTCTAACTTGTTTGATTTCAATTCTGTTCCTACTGGAATAACAATAGCTCCAACTTTAAGAACTGCCCAGAATGAAATAACCGCTTCGATCGTATTTCCTAACTGTAGTACAATTCTATCTCCCCTTTTTACCCCAACACTTTGAAGATAAATTGCTAATGAATCTGATTGACGTTCTACATCAGAAAAAGTATATATGTTTTTCCCGGTGACTACAGCTGCCTTGTTAGGAAACAGACGTACTGATTCTTCCAAGAAATTTTGCATTTTTGGTATCATTGTTTTGTAAGATTTGTGATGTTATATAAAGAAAGAAGATTAATCAAGGCTTCTAATATCTAATCATACTAAAAGCCTTAATTGTTCTCTATATATAAATAATTAATAATATAAGATAGTCTATGAAAAGGCGTTAATTGTATCTTCTTTTAAATAGCAGACACAGGTATTTTCATTTCATTCAATACATATTCAAATATTGATTTTAGCGTATTAAAATGCTTGGCTTCTATGGTATCTGCATTCACTTCAAACCCCTGAATATTATCTTCTAAAAAAGTCAGAAAAAACATAGATGACAATGAGTCTATACCTAGATCATTTTTAAGATGAGCATCCATAACAATTTGATCTTTTGTAATATTAGGTATACTATCTATAAGTCCATTTTTTATAGTATCTAAAATTATATCTGTATTCATTTCTACCTAGTTTAAAATTAATTCATCGTGATGCTGAACATCTACCATTATTTGTTTACTCATAATATCCGAAGTAGTATCGCTTTCTCTAATCAAATATGATTTATCTTGATACATGAGTACTTCGGAGGGAAAACCATGACTATGAAAAAGTCCTGGAGAAGAACTTGGGCCATATGCCCCAGAAAATGCTACCAAAAGAACATCTGAAACTTTTGCCTCTTTTAATTCCATATTTCTACCAATGATATCATCTGGGCTACACAAAGGTCCTGATACTTGATATACCTTATTTGTACTGTCCTTCGACGCTGAAATATTTTGCATTGGAAAATTTCTTTTCACGACACGTCCAGAACCTGCTGCTGCAGAATGACAGTTTGTACCTCCATCGGTAACTAAAAATGTTTTTCCATGATTTACTTTTATATTATTAACAGTAACAGCCAGATAGCCTGCTGTTCCCGCTATAAATCTTCCAGATTCCATAATAATGCGTGTATCTGGATATTTTTGATTGAATTTAGAGAATAACGGAACCATTAATGCCTTAAATTCTTCAATATCTAGTTCCTTCTGGTTATTAAAATACGGAACACCCATTCCTCCACCCACGTCAACCATAGTAAATTTGCAGTTATACATCTGCACAATTTTATCATATAATCCTAGGATGTATTTTGTGTTTTCGTATACTGAAGAAGCTTCTAAAATATTAGTTCCATTATACACGTGAATTCCTTTCACATTTACATTTGGA
The DNA here is from genome assembly GCF_947492965.1 of uncultured Aquimarina sp. Classification (GTDB taxonomy): domain Bacteria; phylum Bacteroidota; class Bacteroidia; order Flavobacteriales; family Flavobacteriaceae; genus Aquimarina. The sequence continues at coordinate 675,578 of NZ_CANLOZ010000002.1, forward strand.
GTGTTCAAATACTCTCGAAAGTTTTGTATGGCATGTTGTTCTTCAATTCCGAAGTGTGTAGGTCTTCCTCCCATTTTCCATGGTGATCCTTCGGCAGAAAAGTCTGGATTTATCCGAATAGCTACATTAGCTACTACTCCTAAATCTTTTGAAAAATTTGAAATCCTTTCTAATTCGATTTCGGATTCTACAACAATAGCAAATATATTTAGTGATATTGCTCTTTTAAGTTCATAGTCTTTCTTACAAGGACCTAAATAGATAATATCTTCTGGCGTAGCACCAGCTTTTAGTGCTATTTCCATTTCGGTGATGGAGCACACCTCAGTACATGCTCCGTGATTTCTTAATAATCGAACAAGTGAAACATTCGGATTTACTTTCAATGCATAAAATACATCTACAAATTTTGGTAACGCATTTACGAGATTTTTATAATTTTTCACTAATTGATCTCCATCATAAATATACGATGGAGTACCATATTCTTTAGCAATAGATACTATTGCTGAATTATGTATTTTCATTTGTGTGTGTGTTTATTGCTCGAATAGAAAATTCCTTTACGATAATAGGACCCATCGTTTTTAAGCGATTCTATTCTAAACAATTAAAGTTATGCAAGACTCTAGTAGAAATCGTATTAGTCTAGTCCTGCTTTAGTTATAAGTGTGATATTATGAATTACAATTACTTATATACAAAGCTTTGTAATTACAAATAGATTTAAGAAAATGACTATTTATCGGAATTAAACATATCATATTCTATAAGCCATTCTCCATTTTCTTTTTTCCATAGAATTACATAAGACCCTTCGAATATGGGTTTATTTTCTGTATCCACATACCCTAACATATGACATCGTTGAAAAGCAACATCCATTCCTCCGAAAAACTGTAGCTCATCCTGAAAAAATTCTACTTTATCTACAGATTTAACGCTTGTTGCAAATTCTTGTTCAATTTGTGATCTTCCAATTCTTGGTTTTACTCCTGGTTTCATAAATACAGCTCCAGAAGTAGTGTATTCTTCAGAGATACCTTTTGGATCTTTATTTCTCCACTTTGTTTCGAATCGTCGATCTGCGATATCAATAAGTTTTGCTTCTTTTAAAAGGTCCTTTTTGGTTACTGTTTCATCTCCAAAATAGCTTACTACAGATTCTTTGTATTCGATCTTAACTACTTCAGATATATCATTTTTTGCAAATGAATAGATTACTGTAGTCAATACTCCAAGTAGCATGAGAATAAATCCCCGTTTTAAATGAATTGAGTTCATGATTTTAAATGGTTTTAAGAGTTATTATTTGTGTTTTTATACAACTCGAAATTAGTATAGGGTCTGCTACTTTGGTATAAATTTTCTAACACTAATTCTACTTTATTTTAATTATGAATCTCTTAAAACGACATATTAACCTCAAAAGAAATATGTATTAATTACAATTAAATTCATTTTACAATGTTAATATGACATAATTTTAACATTTGTTTAATTAAATAACCAACTTAATTCAATGTCACTTACATCATTAAACGCTTTGATCCCAAAGGATCAAAAACAATCTAATCATTACTGCAAAAAAGAAATCATTGTTCAGGGAACCTACTTCTACAAAAAAATATTCCATGTAAAAAATGGGATTGTAAAAATCAGCAGCATTACTAAAAATGGAGAAGAAACTATCCCTTTATTACTAACTTCTGGTCAATATTTTGGAGCTAAACCTATGATTGACAGCTTTCCTTTTTATTATATCTGCGAAGCACAAAAAAACAACACAGAAATACAAGAGTTTGATATTATGATTTTACAAAATCTGTTACAGGATAAAATATCAGAGAATATTGGTTTTTTGAAAATCTTAGGAGATCAATACATAGAACTAGAAAGAAGAATTAAAACGCTGTATCTAAGAAATACGGAACAAAGAATTCTTAATGTATTGATGGAGTTTAAAGATAAGTTTGATCATAAATTAGATCATCAGGAGAATATTATTATTAATATGCCTTTAAATCAAGAAGAAATGTCTAATTACTTAAGAGTAACGCGAGTAACCATTAATAAAATCATGAATAAACTAAAACGTAAACTACTCATTAAATCGGATCAAAATACATTAACGCTGACCAAAAAATTCTTTGAGTATTACGGAACATTTTAATATTAATAAAAAAGCTCACCATGTAATTGGTGAGCTTCTAAATATTTTATTGGAAAGAGCTTATTTTATAACCTGTAACCTACTGATAATTGAATATTGCGACTCGTACCGTCTATATTTAGTCCAGCATCTTCGTCAAAAACATTTGCCAATCCTAAAGCATACCTAAGATCAACAAAAAAATTATCCGTGATATTAGCACCAACACCAATCACTCCAGCAAAATCAAAGGTGCCAAAATCTGTCGTGTCTGCTTGGTTATCTTCCCACTCCCATATTTTAATACCAGCTTGTGGTCCCAATTGAACATTAAAAACATCTGTTATGTTGTATTTTAATAAAATAGGAAGTTGTAAATAATTTACTCTAAGATCTCTATCTTTATTACCTTGTCCAGAATATTGAAGTTCTGGTTGTATTCTTAATTTGTTGGTTAACCTATAATCTGCAAGAAAACCAACTACTACTCCGATTCTACTTTGATCCAAATCACCAGTAATATTATCAGAACTTATAGAACTTAAATTAGCTCCAATTCTAATTCCATACTTCGATTCTTGGGCATTTATCGTAATACAAGTAATTAATAATACAAAAATTAAAAGTATTTTTTTATTCATAGCATAAGTATTTATTAATATTTGGTATATGTACAATTTATAACAAAAAAAGCAATTTTTAAATTAATGATGTTTTTTAATCTAAAAAATAAGGCATAAAATAGATAAAATACCAATAAACTTGTTGTTCTACACTTTATTTACCTTCTAATTTTTCACTATAAAGATATTTAATAATACCGTCAGAAAGCCCAATTTTAGGCACATATATTTCTTGAGCACCACTCCATTTCATTGCGGACAAATAAATTCTAGTTGCCGGAAGAATCACATCCGCTCTATCTTGATTAAGATTTAATTCCCAGATTCTCTCTTCATAAGACAATGATTTTAATAAATCATAATATGAACTTAAATACAAAAAGGAAAGGGGTTTTCCGTTACTTTTTCCACTATTCTTAAAAATATTATTAATATTTCCTCCAGAACCTATAAGGGATAGCCGAGTGTATCCAGCAGTGATCTTTTTAATCCAATTCTCAACTTCGCTCCAAGTATCTTCGGATACTACATTATTCAGTAATCTAACAGTTCCTAATTTAAAAGATCTGGAATCAATTGTCTTACCATTATGATATAATGTAAATTCTGTACTTCCTCCTCCTACATCTACATAAAGATAGGTAGCATCAGAATTTATCAAATCATGGAGATCGGTCATAGCAATAATCGCAGCTTCATTAGAGCCATCGATAATATCAATATGTATTCCCGTATTTTCCTTAATAAGATCTACGACCTCTTTACCATTATTAGCTTCTCTCATTGCTGAAGTAGCACAAGCCTTATAACGCACTACTTTATGAGTTTTCATTAAAAGTTGATAAGCCTGCATAGCATCTAACATCCTACCAATATTTTCTTCCGAAATTTTTCCATTTAAAAAAACATCAGCTCCTAATCGAATAGGAACTCTTACAAGGCTAGTTTTTTTAAATCGTGTCTTTTTTCCTTCTTCTTCGTGGACACTACTAATCAACAATCTCACCGCATTAGAACCAATATCAATGGCTCCATATTTTTCTATAGTCAACAAAATATTTAATTTCCTAATTTTTTTAAATAATAGTCATAAGTGGCAATTTGGGATCTTACCTTTTCTTTATCATTTCGAATATACCTATTATCTTGATTTTCTGAAAGCTTTCTTCCTTTTACATTATCACTCCAACAGATATCAAAGGTATCAATTAATTCTTCTTTGATATCTTTATCATAAATAGGACAACTTATTTCGACCCTTCTGTCTAAGTTTCTTCTCATCCAATCTGCAGAAGAAATATATACCTTAGCATCTCCTCCATTTTCAAAAATCAATAGTCTAGGATGTTCTAGGAATTTATCCACAACACTGATAGCTTCGATATTTTCGCTCATTCCTTCGATTCCAGGAATCAAGCAACAAATACCTCTTACGATCAAATTGATTTTTACACCAGCTCTACTCGCTTCATAAAGTTTATCGATCATTCTATAATCGCTAAGACTATTCAATTTCAATCTAATTCCTGAAGGTTTGCCTACTTTACTGTTCTTAATCTCATTATCAATTAATTTCGTTAAAGCACTTCGTGTATAATGAGGAGACACTAATAAATGTTTATACCTACTTACCTTATAATTAATATCAAAGAACTTAAATACCTTATTGGTTTCTTTCAGGATTGCCTCGTTAGTAGTAAATAAAGTATAATCTGTATATATTTTTGCTGTGGACTCATTAAAATTACCAGTACTTATAAAGCCATATCTTTTTAACTTTCCTTCTTCTTCTCTTTCTATTACACATGCTTTACAATGTACTTTTAGACCAGAAACTCCAAAAATTAGATTAACACCTTCTCTCTGCATTTGTTCTGCATATCTAATGTTAGCCTGCTCGTCGAATCGTGCTTGCAATTCTATTTGTACCGTTACATTTTTACCATTTTTTGCTGCATTGATGAGAGAACTTGCAATATGAGAAATCCTTGCTAATCTATAAATCGTGATCTTAATAGTCTTTACCTTTGGATCAATTGCTGCTTCACGCAAAAACTTTACGGTATATGAAAAAGTATGATACGGTGTATACTGTAAAAAGTCTTTTTTCGCAATTTTATCGAGTAAGCTTCCCTGTAGACTTAGTCCAGGAATTGTAAGTGGCACCAATTTCTGATAGACAAGACTTTTCTTTCCTAAATCTGGAAAATTCATATAATCCCGACGGTTATGATATCTACCGCCAGGTATAATGCTATCGGTATTATCCACACCCATCTTTTCCATTAAGAAGTTGAGTGTATCCTTATCTATTGTTTTATCGTATACAAATCTTACAGGTTCTCCATCTCTTCTCGATTTTACACTACTCGAAATTTTCTCAATAAAACTCTTACTAAAATCATTATCAAAATCTAACTGCGCGTCTCTTGTAATTTTAATCATATGAGCAGAAGCACTGATATAATTAAAAATACTAAAGTTAATTTGCATACAATACCGTATCAAATCATCCAGAATTATGATATATTTTTTACCATCTTTTTCTGGAAGCACTACGAAACGGTCCATATTTTTAGGAATCTCTATAAGTGCATAGATTTTCTCTTTGGTTTTTTGTTGTAAGATTTTAGATATGGTGCCTTCTTTCGGCACTGTATCCTTCAAAACCAATTTTACTGCTAAGTAAGCCACACTATCCTTAAGATGAGGAAACTTATCTAAATCATTTAAAATATAAGTTACTAAAGCAGGACTTACCTTGTCTACAAAATACCTACGTATAAAATTATCTTGCTCTGGAGTAACTTGATTTTCATTTATGATAAAGATGTTATGATCTTTTAATCTTTCACTAATCGTATTAATCGTTTTTAAACTTTCTGACTGCTGCTTAATTACTATTTTAGTTATTTGTTCTAAAAGTTCACTGGCAGTCATTCCTTTTAATACATTTTTACCATCAGTACCAGAGAGATCAATTCTTTTGATAGCAGCATATCTTACTTTGAAGAATTCATCCAAGTTATTTGAGAATATTCCGATAAAACGAAGTCTTTCTAACAATGGAACACTATCATCCGATGCTTCCTGTAATACTCTTGCATTAAATTGTAACCAGCTTAATTCTCTATTTATATATCTATTTACTTGATTTTCCTCCATTTATCTTAAATCTTTGGGAAATAAGGTTAGTATGTTTTTTCCTACGCTAATATCCGCCCAATTATCAATATCAAATTGAATACCCACCACACCTGCAGTCGGCAAATTATCTATCATTTGATCTCCATAAAGATTAGCAATTGAAGTAAAGGCATGATTATGACCAAAAATTACCAATGTATTAATGTGGTTCTCACAATTTTTTATCACTTCTATAACCTGATGGCCATTAAAGTCATAAAGCTTGGGTTCTAAATTAAAAATATCCTCCTCAATATCTAGGTGGCCAAGAATAATCTCGGCTGTTGTTCTTGCTCTTACGGCATCACTGCTAATTACCCTGTCAATAGGTTTCATAAGGCTTTTAAGCTCTTTACCTATTGATTCAGCATCTTTTAAACCTCTTTTATTCAATGGTCTTTTATGATCTTCCAAATCAAATTCCCAAGAAGATTTTGCATGTCTAATAATGTATAACGTTTTCATGATTGAATCAAAAAATTATATCCGCCTAAATTTACATATACGCAAGTTTAAGAATAAGCATTTACAATTCTACATATATTATCATAAAAATATTTTTTGTTAAAAAAAGCGGTAAACAAATTATAGGAAAAACTCGATTTATTCTGCTACTCTAAAATGATCTATTTGCGAAAAACTCCCTTAAAACAATGAAAATGAGCAGACTAATAAGCTGCATTTAATCGATAAAACCACATTTTATATCGAAAAGATCAGTTTTTACTTACATAATAAGTTGTTAAAATTTAACTTTACCTACGGTTTCCCCTTATAATGAAGATGTTTACCCTTAGTAATTAAACACAATTTAGTATCAAGTTTTAAGTTAAATATAACAGGGATTAAAAAAGGAAAAGTGGAAAAAATTGGACTTTCAAAAATACTAGACTTAAAATTACAATGCGCTTTTGCTGCTTTTGTAATATTAAACTGTTCAACAATTTTTGGGCAGGTAGAAGTTCCTTTAGAAAAAAGAACGGAATTTACTATTAAAGGAGATTTCAAATTCGTATCCAACACCATACTTGGTAAAGTTAGTAATGATGACGGAACGGATCCTTTCAACCCAAATAAGAGCTATAATAATGGTGGTCTGAACAATCAGTTCAGAATGGGATTTATTGATATTGATAATGACGATACTACCTTTAATTCTAGTAGTGCTGATCTAGATATTCCTTCTGGCTGTGCTTCTATTAAACACGTAGGTTTATATTGGACTGCATCTTACGCTGATAAAGAAAGAGCACATGATATTACTTCCATTAAAATAAAATACCCTGGAAGCAATGAATATACTAATTTGACTGGGGCTCAAATCATTCATGATTATTATAATGATGACAAGTCATTATTTAAACAATACTCTTGCTACAAGGATATAACTGATCAAGTAACAAGTTTACAAGATCCAATGGGTACTTATACTGTTGCTAATATTCCTGCGACTACATCAGAAGTAAATGATGATGAGACCTTAGGTAATGGCCTTGCTGGTGGTTGGACTATGGTTGTTATTTACGAAGATAACTCCAAGCCGAGAAAACGTTTTTACGTATATGATGGTTTTGTAAATATTGATTCTAAAGCAAAACCAGTAGAATTTTCATTCGATAATTTCCAAACTATTCCAGAAGGAGCTGTTCATGGTAAGATAGGAGTTATCTCTTATGAAGGTGATAAAGGTATCAGAGGTGATCGTTTTCAGGTTTTATCTAATGAAACTAATAAATATAAAGGAATTACGGATAATACCAATCCTATGAACAATTTCTTTAATGCTAATATTACTGAGAATGGTCGAAATATTACATCCAGAGTTCCTGCTAGTCAAAATACTCTAGGATATGATGCTGACCTTTTTGAAATTAAAAATCCAAGAAACAGTATTATTGGTAATAATCAAACTAAATCGAGTTTCAGGTTACTAACCGATAATGATGGGTATTCCGTTATGGCAGTTGCTTTTAGTGTAGAAATCTATGAGCCTGCTATTCAGATCGTTAAAAGATCTAGATATACGGATGGTAGTTTTGTATTTCCTAATGATGTAATTGCACCTGATCAAGAAATTGTTTATAGTCTAACTATTCATAACGATGGAAACGATGACGCTAAGAATACGATTATAAAGGATATTCTTCCTGAACACGTTGTCTTTTCTAAAGAATCTGTAGTTCTTCCTTCTAAAAGAATTAAAGTTTCTTATGATGAACCTACACGAACACTAAGCTTTTCTGTACCTAATAAAATGGTAAAAATGGATAGCGAACCTTTTGAAATCAGATATGCAATACAGGTAAATAGTACTTGTGAGCTTTTGAATGAAACTGGAGAAGTTCTTGTGCAAGATCAACCAGTAATAGCTGAGTTCAATGGGTCTCTTAATGAAACTAAAAAATATACTAAAGGATATAACCACATTAATAAATGTAATCTTCCTGACTATTACCAAATAAAACTAGCAGTGGATATGAGCGGACTAAATTGTCCTAACTTTAACGCTAATTTTGCTGCAAGAACAAAGAATCTAGAGAAAAATATCGTCGAAGTTAATACTGCAAACAAATCTGAGAATACCGAAAGTACAGGTCTGAATGATAACGATATCGTAAACTCTAATCAAGATCCTTCATCTCAATTGAGTTCGGATATGAAGCTTGATAAAACAATTAATGATCTTATTAAGTTAAATGAAATTTACTTCGAGTTTGACAAATGGGATATTACAGAAAAGGCAGAAGTAGAGCTAAATAAGGTAGTAAAATTAATGAAAGAGGATTATCCCAGTATGATCATTAAAATTGAAACTCACTCTGATAGTAGAGGAAATCACGATTATAACTTAGATTTATCTCAGAAAAGAGCGGAATCCATTTATAAATACCTAGTTGATCAGGAAATTTCCAAAAACAGAATACTTTCTTATCAAGGTTTTGGTGAGACAAGGCCAGTAAACGACTGTCTTGATGGACAAGATTGTGAAGAAGAAGAGTATCGTAAAAACAGAAGATCGAATTTTGTTATTATGGACTAACACCCTAACAAAATTACGCTGCAACAAAATACCGTTTTTCTTGATTATTTATGTTTTAAGGAGATAATCTTTCGATTTTCCACTCGTCATTGTTATCCTCAGATTCAAAACGTATTCTATCATGTAAACGATTTGGTCTACCCTGCCAGAACTCAAAAGAAAATGGTTTTATACAGTAACCACCCCAAAAGTCTGGTTTTGGGATGATTGTATCTTTATATTTTTCTTCTAAATTTGCTAGTGTTTTTTCGAGAACTTCTCTATTCGAAATCACATTACTTTGTTCAGAAGCCCAAGCTCCAAGTTGGCTACCGCGAGGCCTAGATTGAAAATATTCATTGCTTTTCTCATTCGATATTTTAGCAACTTCTCCTTTAATTATAACCTGTCTTTCCAGATTAGGCCAAAAAAATGAAATACAAACCTTATTATTAGCAGCAATAGCTTTTCCTTTTTCGGATTCATAGTTTGTATAAAACACAAAACCTTTTTCATCATAGTGCTTTAACAAAACTATTCTTGCTTTCGGAAAACCGTCTAATCCATTGGTGGTAATGGTCATTGCATTAGCTTCTTCTACTCCTCCAGCCTCTTCAACTTCTTTAAACCAAGTAGAAAACAATACAAAAGGAGACTTCTCTAGTGTGTCTTCCTCTAAAGTTTTCTTATCGTATGATTTTCTATAATCTGTAAGATCTCTATTCATTTAACAGTATTCGCAATAATTAATACTGTAAAAGTAAAACAATTTGATTTTAAAAATGCATGAGAAATTTATAAATAAACACTAAATAATTAGCTACCTTTTTAACAATGTTGTGTGATATAAAGAATTAGCTCCATCTATTTGATAGCGTACTATATATAATCCATTAGCAAGATTTGAAATGTTTATAGATGTTACATTATTTTCTAATTTTTCCACCATTTGCCCAGTATTGGTATAAATAGACGCAGATTTTATTTTTACATTATTAGGTAATTCAAATGTAATAATATCTCTCGCAGGGTTTGGATACAAGAAAACTCCATCATTAGGCTGACTAGTCACTTCATCTATAGAGAGTGTTTGATCATTCATTAAAGCCTGTAAACTTTTAAACAAATTCAACCTTCCACCAGTCGTTGTAATATCCTGTATAGAAGTATTTGGATCTACATTATCCAAAATATAACCTCTTACCCTTCTAGCTGCTTCTTCAGGATCGGAAATAGCTAATTCTGCAAAAGAAGTATTTGGTGCAGAATATAGTAAAGCTATAGCACCTGTTACGTGTGGAGTTGCACCAGAAGTACCTCCAAATCCTCCATAACCACTTCCCGAAGTAATCGTAAACGCATTTTCTCCATGAGCACCTAAATCGATCGTAGTTTTACCATAACCTGCAAACTGTACTTTCTCATCATTCTGATTCATATTGGTTACAGTTATTAAAAAATCACTTGGACAAGCTGTTGGCAAATCTCCTACCACATCAATATCTTGATCATCATTAATAGTTGCGCCGGCATTTAATATCCCATTTTCACCTAGTGTATCATATAATTCACACCAAAGTGGAGCATCTGCTGGTTGACCAAAATCCACTCCCCAGGAAGCATTAGTAGCTACAACAAAAGCACCTTTGGCTCCATTAGTTTCATTGTATAATTTTCTGTTATCCAATGCATAAGAGTATGCTCTAATCACCTCTTCTTCTACTCCTGTTCCTCCATCAATAGCCATTACCTTTACATCCCAATTCACACCAGCTACTCCAATACCATTATTTCCTTTTGCACCAATTATACCACTTACGGGAGTTCCATGTCCTAAATCTCCAACATTATCGTCATTAGTTGCTGTATTCCATCCTTTTACATCATCAATATATCCATTACCATCATCATCAATACCATTGTCTGCAATTTCCTGTATATTCATCCAAATATTATCTTTCATATCTGGATGATCAAACTGAATTCCATCATCAATGACTGCTACTACAATTTCATGTCCATTAGCAGTAGTTCCACCAGTAGTTATATCCCAAGCTTCTTCTGCATCTATATCCTTATCGTTTGCTTGAAAATATTGCCATTGTCTATCAAATTCAGCATCATTAGGAGTAGTAGCTCTTTTAGTAATAATATGATTGACCTGAACTATTTGAGTGTTTCTATTTTTTGAAACATTATTTAAAATAGTTTTCATAGGTGTTTTATTTTCATCAAAACTAAACTTCCAAATGTTTAATGATTTAGACACCAAAACAGGATTACTCAACTGACTACTAGACCTTTTAAAATCCTGAACAAACTTTTTACCAGAGTATTCTTCGTTTAACTTAACAAGAATTTCTCCTGGAACGTATTTAGCTGTTTGCGCTTTAATCGTAAAGGTTGAATAAAAAAATAGGCAACAAATTAAGATGATATTGGTTTTCATAAATTAGATTTTTTTGAGATTTGTTCATAAGATCACACAAAACTGCAGATCTATTACTGAAACAAACTCATTTATAAAAACCCTAATTTTTATTTAATATTTAAAAACTTTTCCGTCATCTCCTATCTCAACATTTTCAAAAACGGTTTGGGCTTCCTCCTTGAAAAGCTCAATATTGCCATATCTAGTAGAATAATGTCCTAAAATCAAGTTTTTAACGTTTGCTTTTTTAGCGATGGTAGCAGCTTCTATTGCCGTACTATGGCCTGTTTTCTCACATAAATGTTTATGGCTTTCCAAAAATGTAGATTCATGATATAAGGTAGTTACATCCTGAATTATAGGTATTTTTTCTTCATCATATTTTGTATCACTGCAAAATGCATAACTCTTTGCAGGAGCAGGATCATCTGTTAATTCAGAGTTTGGAATTATACGACCATCATCTAATATTACATCTTTCCCTTTTTTGATGGATTTATAATACACCTTGTCAATATCATAATTGAGCACCTTACTCATGAGCAATTTTCGATCTCCTAATTTTTCCTGAAACAAAAAACCATTACAATAAATGCGATGTTGTAAAGGTATCGTACTTACAATCACTTTATCGTCTTCGAATACAATTTGAGAATCTTTGCTAGTTAGTTCATGAAAATGCAAGGGATAATCTGTCCAAGAATTTGAAAGTTTTAGTTGTAGTGTAATCGCTTCTTTTATTCCTTCAGGGCCATATATATGAAGAGGATTTTCTCTATTCAACATTCTAAAGGTAGATACTAAACCTACTAATCCATAAAAATGATCTCCATGAAGGTGAGAAATAAAAATATGATTAATCCTAGAAAACTTTATCTTATTACGTCTTAATTCTACTTGCGTGCCTTCTCCACAATCAATAAGAAAAATATGATTATTAATTTCTAATACCTGAGATGTAGGATTCGTAAATGTTCTTGGAGTAGCCGAATAACAGCCTAAAATGGTAACTTTCAATTTATTTTATATCTTAATTTTTAAAAAGTTGAAGATAACTTAATCTTATAGATATATCAATATTAACGCCCAAAAGAATCAAATGTAGTAAGCAATTCCATATACCTGTTCGCGGACATTTTTCGGTATCCTGTTGCACCGAGCACCTGGCCTTCTTGATCAATAACAAGAATGACAGGAAATACCATTTTTTTATTATACTGGTTTGCCAAAGAAAAGTTTTTTTCCTGTTGTTCTTCTGATAGACGGTTTTTTTTTCGTTTTGGAAAATCTGCTTTTACCCAAACAAATTTTTCGTCTGCAAACTTTTTAAAATCAGTATTCGAAAAAACTTTTCTCTCTAATTTAATACAAGGTGGACACCAATCAGAACCAGTAAAAAGTAAAACAATATTTTGATTTTTTTCTTTTGCTAATGCTTTAGCTTCTTCAAAATCATATTTCCAGTCTTGTGCAATTACAGTTGTCGAAAGCAACAAAATAAACACAAGAATAAATGGGGCTATTTTATTCATGATAAATAAGACGTTAGAAATTAACTTTGATTACAAAAAATATCAAAGATTTTTAAAAATCCAGATCACGCTCGATTTCTTCCATTTCAATTAAGTCCAAAGCTTCTATCAAAGTTGGAACAATAGTGATCTCTTTTGGCGATTCATCGTAAGATACCTGATCTGTTACTATAACAAATGAACGTTTATTTGCTTTGTGCTTATTTGAGACCCTAAGAAACTCATTGATATCATCAACTGATAGGTTTTTTAAAGAGAATAAGTTAGCAACAATATTATCATTTTTCATTGACTCGTATTTAGTCTCAATGGCTTTCACGAAATCAACAACTGTTGCTTTTTCTTGTGTAATAATGGTTGTAGAACCTTCTTTATTGAATATCATACTATTATTGTTTTATTTTTGAAGCTAAAAGATAAATAACCGCCATTCTCACTGCTACTCCGTTCTGAACCTGATCTAGTATAATGGCTTGTTTAGAATCAGCAACATCACTCGTGATCTCTACACCACGATTGATAGGTCCCGGATGCATTATTACAATCTCCTTATCGAGGTTATCCAACAACCTCTTATTTACTCCAAACTGTTGAGTATATTCTCTTGTGGAAGGGAAATAGCTAATTTCCATTCGTTCATTCTGAACACGTAGCATATTTGCTACATCACACCATTCTAAAGCCTTTATAAGATCCGTTTCTACCGTAACACCGAGTTTTTCTATATGTTTTGGTATTAACGTTTTAGGACCACATACTTTTACCTCTGCTCCTTGAAGCTTAAGCGCAAAAATATTAGACAATGCTACTCTAGAATGTAAAATATCTCCAACTATAACAATTTTTTTTCCTTTTACTTCTCCTAATTTTTCACGGATGGAATAGGAATCCAATAATGCTTGAGTAGGATGCTCATGAGCTCCATCTCCTGCATTTACAATACTTGCATTCACATGCTTAGACAGAAAAACACCAGCACCTGGATTAGGATGTCTCATCACTACCATATCCACCTTCATAGACAGAATATTATTAACTGTATCTATGAGTGTTTCTCCTTTTTTAACGGAGGAAGATGCCGCAGAAAAATTAATAACATCTGCAGATAATCTTTTTTCAGCTAGTTCAAATGATAATCTAGTTCTTGTACTATTTTCAAAAAAAAGATTAGCGATAGTTATATCTCTAAGCGAAGGAACTTTTTTAATAGGTCTATTGATGACCTCTTTAAAATGATCCGCTGTTTCAAAAATGAGGTTAATATCTTCATTGGTAAGATATTTAATTCCTAGTAAGTGATTTACACTTAATTCGCTCATTCTGTATTTAAATTTAATTTTTATCTACTTACAAGATAAACTGCATCTTCTCCTTCATTTTCTATCCAGTTTACCTTTACTTTTTCCTGATTAATCGAATCTACCTGTCTGCCTCTATAATTTGGCTGTATGGGTAAATGTCTGCTAAAACGTCTATCGATTAATGTTAATAATTCTATTTCTAATGGTCTGCCAAATGATTGGACAGCTGTTAATGCAGCTCTTATACTTCTTCCTGTGTATAATACATCATCAATAAAAACAACTCTTTTGTCTTCAACGACAAAATTAATATCTGTTTTATTAGCTTCTAAAGGTTTTTCTCCTCGTCTAAAATCATCTCTATAAAAAGTTATATCTAGATACCCTAAATTCAAATTATGGAGTTGATATTCTTCAACAAGAATTTTCTGTAACCTCTTTGCTAAGTAAGTACCTCTCGGTTGTATTCCTATTAAGACTGTATTGTCGAAATCTGTATGATTTTCTATCAATTGACAAGCCAAACGGTGCAGAATAATATCTATCTCTTTTGCACTAAGTAGTAATTTTTGACTCATAATTTCCAAATAGACATTTGGAATACAAATGTAATCAAATTTTAGGATTATTCAATCTTAGATTTCGGATAAAAATAAGCTCTTGTATTTCAAAAACTAATGTTACTTATAAAAGAATTTTATTGTCAGAATGGAATAAAAATTTGTCATTCTTTTATTTCTATCCAAGATCCTCCTAAAGGTTTAGGTTTAAATGGTGCCGCTGTAGGAGTAGGATAAAAATTCTTATACGGATCGTCATAATCATAAATCTTTCCAGATTCTTTATCAATATTATAGGTAATAGCATATTGATCACCAATTTGTATCCTATAATGATCCTTATGTTCTCTAATAGTAATATGCCTTTGTGTTTCAGAATCTAGATAATATTGAGGATCATTTCTATTATTAAGCTGAAAAACTTTAGAGACCATCTTTTTTTTAGCTTCTGTATGTTGATATAAAAAAACTTTACTAAAATGGTCTACAGATTGTTCTTTCTTTTGATTGTATACAATACTTCCGCTGGAACCAGAGACATGATCCATAGAAACATATATGGTTTTTTCTAAATGATACTTTGTATTCATTGGAAAATAACGAATCGGAGAATGCTCTTGAATATCAACTTTTACCGTCAAATCATTATACCATACAGAAATAGTAACTTTATCATTTTTTAAAACTGATTCTGGATCATCTGTTATATCGGTTAAAGCGATGTATACTATTTTTTCTCTCCCCAGCTGCCTGGTTTGACTTACAATCTTCTTAAATTCCTGTAACTCTTCTTCTGTATGCATATGCTGACAATGTAATGAATGTATAAACAAGTTACTTATTACTAATAAAAACAAACCCCTCATTACTACTATAATCTTATGACATCTAAATTCTATAAATTATTAGATTTTTACTACACCGATATCAGTGAATGCGTAGCACCCGCTTTCCGTGTAAAAAAAAGACCGCTCTTTTGGAGCGGTCTTTTAATTTATAAAGAATAAAGAGATTGATTAGTTACCTCCTTTTTCCATTTTAGCTTTAAGATCTGCTAATGCATCGATATCACCAAGAGTGGTTTTCTCTGAATTACTAGCGGCAGCTTTCTTAGCAGCTTGCTTAACGATCTTAGCTTCTTCTTCTTTAAATAAAGCTGTATGAGAAGCTACCACTCTTTTGAATTCTTTATTGAATTCAATGATTTGGAATTCTGCTTCTTCACCTTTAGCTAACTTCTTACCATCTTCTTTCTCTAAGTGACGAGACGGTACGAATGCAACGATATCCTCATTAAACTCGATAGTAGCTCCTTTATCTACAATCTCAGTAATGGCATGTGTATGCTTAGTTCCCACTGCGAACTCTGTTTCATACTTATCCCAAGGATTATCTTCAGTTTGTTTGTGACCAAGACTTAACTTACGCCCTTCTACATCTAACTCAAGAACGATAACATCCAACTTATCACCTACATTAGTGAAATCTGATGGGTGCTTGATTTTCTTCGTCCAAGAAAGGTCAGAGATATAAATTAATCCATCAATACCTTCTTCTAATTCTACGAATACTCCGAAGTTCGTAAAGTTACGAACAATACCAGTATGCTTAGAACCTACAGGGTATTTAGATGTAATATCAGTCCATGGATCTGGAGTTAATTGCTTAACACCTAGAGACATTTTACGCTCTTCTCTATCTAAAGTTAAGATTACAGCTTCTACTTCATCACCCACTTTTACGAAATCCTGTGCTGATCTTAAGTGAGTAGACCAAGACATTTCAGAAACGTGGATTAATCCTTCAACTCCTTCTTCAACTTCGATAAACGCACCGTAATCAGCGATTACAACTACTTTACCTTTAACCTTATCTCCAACTTTCAGCTCATTATCAAGAGCTTCCCAAGGATGCGCTTTCAATTGCTTAAGACCTAATTGGATACGAGTCTTAGCCTCATCAAAGTCTAAGATTACAACGTTTAATTTCTGATCAAGTTCAACGATCTCATTTGGATGATTGATTCTAGACCAAGAAAGATCAGTAATGTGGATAAGTCCGTCAACTCCTCCAAGATCAACGAATACACCGTAAGAAGTAACATTCTTAACAGTACCTTCTAATACTTGACCTTTTTCTAACTGACCAATAATTTCTTTCTTCTGCTCTTCGATATCTGCTTCGATAAGCGCTTTGTGCGATACTACAACGTTTTTGAACTCGTGGTTGATTTTAACAACTTTAAATTCCATTGTTTTACCTACATATGCATCATAATCACGGATTGGTTTTACATCAATCTGAGAACCTGGTAAGAACGCTTCGATTCCGAATACGTCTACGATCATTCCTCCTTTAGTTCTACACTTAACAAATCCATTTACGATTTCACCAGTATCATGAGCGTTATTTACTCTATCCCAAGCCTTAATTACTCTAGCTTTACGGTGAGATAAAATTAACTGACCTGTAGCGTCTTCACGTACATCAATTAAAACCTCTACCTTATCACCTACTTTAAGATCTGGGTTGTAACGAAATTCATTTAATGAAATTACACCTTCACTCTTTGCATTGATATCAATAATAGCATCACGATCTGTAATATTAATTACTGTTCCCTCTACTACCTCATCATTTAAGGTGTCTACAAAATTTTCTGCAACTAGCTTTTCAAACTCTTCTAATTTAGAATCTGCGATTGGGTCGATACCTTCCTCGTAATTGTGCCAGTTAAAATCTTTTAAAAATTGCTCAGGATTTTCTTGTTGAGGAGAAGCCGCAGGAGCTGCCTTTGGAGCCTCTACTTCCTGAACATCTGTGTTTTTTGTTTCTTCAGACATTGAAGATAAAATTTGTATCCTGTATTTGTTTGAGAATCAACACGAAAACTTATACAGAAGCGTTAAATTAAATTATATTTATCCTTTTCTATTCTCTTAATCGTCAAAAAGGGCTGCAAAAATACAATTTAATTTATTAGGAAACAACATATTAAGATAAAGATCTAAAAACAAATTTTGAAAATTATAAGCTTGAGATTTATAGATTCTAGACCATCATAAATTTAAAGTTGCGAATAATTTCTCCATTTTCTCAGTTTCTGCAGGAGCAGGAGCATTACGATCTACTATTTTACCGTCTGGATCAATAAGAATAAAACGAGGAATACTATATGAATAAGTATCTGTTACTAGAAAATATTCTCTCATAAAATCGGATTTAGTAACATTTCCTGCGTACAATTGTATAGAATTCTCTAAGTTTTTCTTTTTGATCAAATTTTTCCATTTCGACTTATTCTTTGGTTCATCAATAGAAATTCCAACAAACTTTATTTTTTTATTCTTATACTCCCTTTTAAATTCATCTAAATAAGGAAATTGATGTATACATGGTTTACACCATGTGGCCCAAATGTCAATATAAATGTAGTTTCCTTTAAAATCAGATAGCGAAACCATTTTTCCATTATAGTGTTCATATTCAAATGAAGGAGAAGGCTTTCCTTTTTCTAATTGTTTTAGTCTTTCATATTTATTTTGGTATATTTTTTTGTGATTGGGATTAGAAGAAGTCATTAAAAGTGGAAAAATATTTTCAATTGTCTCATTAGTTTCTCCAGGATAAAGAAGTAAACCACTATGATAATACATAAAATCATCTTTTATTAGTCCATCTGGTATCTCCTTTAAAACCTCTGAAAATGATTTAAACCCAACATTTTCAAAAATCTCCTTACTATAATAATTACGTTTTATTTGCTCTAATTTTCTATTATAGTGCTCTTTAACTAAAGATTTGTAACTACCAATGGTTTCATACCTAGATGCGTCAGATAAATCTGAAACATCTAAACCTTCAAAATAATTATTAGGTAATGAATCATTAAGAACAAAACGAACGTATTTATGTAACTCAGCCAAATAATTCCATTGATTACTTCTTAGTTCCTTTTCTTTAAATTTTGGAGTTATCGTAGTAGTCCTATCCAAAATATTTTGGATAGCATTTTTCAGAACCAGACTTTGCTCTTTTACTTGTACTGGTTTATTATAATATTGAAAAAAGTTAATACTATCTTTTAAAGATTGAATTACACGATTTTTAGTGACCAAAAAGTTATTTTCATTGGCTCCTTCTCCTTCATAGTAAAACGTTTTCATTTTATTTTCTTGATCCGCATTTAAATACAGCTTATTTCCTTTTTCAAGATATAATTCTACCGTTTTTCTTCCTAGATTGAAATGAAAATAATTAATGGTATCGATTGGGATTGTATCAGAAAAAGAACCATCTGACGCAATTGGAACACTTTTTTTTAGACGATCTCCTACTACTATAAGAGTATCTATTTTTTTTGAATGCTTTATCTGTCCAGAGAAAATAGCATAATCAATAGGGCTTTCTTTTTGACAGCTAATAAAACTGATACAAATAAAGAGAATTCCATAGAATTTATTCATAGTTTGAGTTTTGTGGTTAAAAAACAAACTTACAACTAAGTTTTTAGTTAAAAATAGAATTACCAAAACATACTAATATTTAATAATCTCGAATTCACTTCTTCGGTTGATCTGATGATCTTCCTCCGAACAATTCTTTGCATTACAATCAATTAAGGGAATAGACTCTCCGAAACCTTCAAACTTCATTCTTCTCGCATTTACATAACCAACTAAGGCAAGATAATTACGTGTTGATTCTGCTCTCTTTTCGGAAAGTACCTGATTATATGAATCTGTACCCCTACTATCTGTATGTGAAGAAATTTTAATATAAACACTTTTATATTTCTCTAACTTTAAGGCAAACTCATCTAGTACCTTTTTAGAATCCGCTCTTATATTCCACTTGTCATAATCAAAATAAATAGGCGGAAGATCGAAATATAGTTTCCCATTTTTTTCTATCACTGGAGGGCCTACCTTATCATTTAACAAGGTGTTACGTAATTTTTCTCCTGTTAAGTTTTCCTTGTTGGCAACTATGTCTTTGTTAGGAGCAGTTGTATTATTTTCATCATTACCATTTTCCTCTGCTACAGAAACTATTTCTTTATCCAGATAAATCACATAAACTTCATTCTCTTTTTCCTTTACTATAATTGATTTTGTTTTGCTATTGTAGCCTTTTGCAGTAGCTGTGAAATCATATCTACCAGGAAATAAGGATATGGTAAAAAATTCTTGTTTGTCTAGCTTACCTTCATGCAATTGATTTTCTAAATTCGAAACAGATATATCCGCATCGGGTATATAGGAATCTGAAGCAAAATCTTTAACCGTGAATCTAGCTTTATATTCCTTAAGAAATATTTCTCCTATCTGAGAAAAGGAATAGATATCATCATCTGTTTTATTTTTTCTATTTGAAGCAAAAAAACCATCTGTTTCATTATAATACGTAAGAGAAAAATCATCGTACCTAGAATTAATAGGCGCTCCAAGGTTAACAGGTTTTATGAAAACATTATTTTTTCTTTCTGATACAAAGAGATCCATCATCCCTAAACCTGAATGACCATTAGAAGAAAAAAACAAATGGCCATCTTTCGATATAAACGGAAACTGTTCTCTATTATCCGTATTGATAGTGGCACCAAGATTTACAGGCTCATCATACGTACCATCTTGATTAACAAGCACTCTATAGATATCAAAATCACCATATCCACCAGGCATGTTAGACGAAAAATATAATATCTTACCATCTGAGGAAAGTGATGGATGTTCTACAGAATAGTTTGTATTATTAAAAGGAAGCTTTTCTGGAGTTTGCCAAATACCATCTATCTTGGTTGATTTATATAAGAATATTGAGTTATTTCCTATACTATCGTATTTCTTTTTGCCTTTTTCAGAATTACTTTTAGAAAAGTAAATGGTGTTGCCGTCTTTGGTAAAACAAAAATTACCTTCATGCAATTTAGAGTTAATCTCTCCCGAAATTTTTTCTATATCAGTTGTTGGTATATTTTTCTCATTCACCTGAACCTTATAAATATCTAAAAACGGACGATGAGTCCATTTATAGCTTTTATCCATAAAACCATTAGAATTCCTATCAGAGCTGAAATAAATGGCACTATCTACCTTAACTGCAGCAAACTCTGATGCATTGGAATTAATTTTTAGAGGACTAATGGTATAGTCGTCATCTTTTAGTTTAAAGGCCTCAATAACAGCTATGGCACTTTCTCTATGTAATTCTTCTGATTTGTTTTTCTTATACAAAGCCAGAAACTCAACTGCTTTTTCATATTTTCCTAAAGCAGAAAGTACTTGATACATTTTAAAATTATACGAATTATCGTAACTCTTATCTTTTGCATAAAACTTTCCAGAAGTCAAGATTTTAAGATACCGATATGCCTTTTGAAACTGAAAAGTATTATAATATGAGGTAGATATCTTTTCTAATATATCTTTTCTATACCCTTCTCTATTGAGTTCTTCCTCATATTGCAGCGCTGCATTGATATAGTCTCCTGTTTCAAAAAAACGATCTGCTCTACTCTTTCTTTGGGAAAAAATAGTTTGTCCGATCAATAGGACGAATACAAATAGTAACTTAGTTTTCATATTTTAATAAAATCTTGGAGATGTATATTTATTGCTAAGATTGAGTAAATCGAAATTATAAAGAAGAATAATTTCATGACTTCCGTTATTATACCCACTTAATTCACTAGTACTAAAATCATATGCATATCCCACTTTTAAATTTCTGGTAATATTAAATCCCGCCAGCGCAATAAAAGCATCTTCATAGCGGTAAGAAACTCCTAGTTCGAATTTATTATAGATTAAGGAATTTAAAGAAATATCAAAGGTTAATGGTGAATCCAAAACCTGTTTGATTACTAAAGACGGTTTCAGTTTTACCTCATCAACCAAATCAAAAACAAAACCAGTAACCCCATATAAATGGGTTTTTGATCTAGATACACCTACTCCATCTATATCAACGTCATTAGGTAGTAAATTTGGCGATGAAATTCCGGCATAAAAGTTATTAGAAAACAAGAATAGGCCTGCTCCCAGATTAAGTTGCAAAGAAGAGTTGTTATCGGAAAATGCAGGATCATCGGACACATCAGATCCTATGGCATTAAACTGAAAACTTGTAATACCAGCTTTTAAACCATATGATAACTTAAATTTATCAGAAATACGAGTGATATATGCAAAATCAACATTAAAATAATTATTATTGGTACGAATCGCTTCTCCAATTCTATCATTTACATAGTTTACGCTCAACTCTATCTTTTCGTTTAACGGGATATTACCAAAAACATTTGCTGTTTCGGGTGAACCTTCTATTCCAGTCCATTGTTTTCTATATAAAAGACCGGTAGAAATAAGCCCTCTTTGGTTAGTTACATAAGCTGGATTTACCGTACTCATGTTATACATATACTGGGAATATTGTGGATCCTGCTGTGCATACATCACCGAGCAGAAAACAAGTGCTATACTTAAAATTAATCGTGATCTCATGAACTATTTATCTGCTTAGGTAAAAACTTCCTTGAATTGGAAAATTATTTTCAAAATTGGGAGTAAAAATATAGAAATAGGTTCCAGAAGGAAGATCATCTCCTAATCGCAAAGAAACGTTACTTTCTCCTCTAAATTCTTCTGTATCTCTATTCCCTTCATATACTAAAGCTCCGTATCTGTTGTATATTTTTAAATCAAAATCTGGAAATGCAATTGGAATATTAAATTGATCCTCTATAAACAGATCAAAAGTGTCATTTTGGTTATTTCCATCTGGAGATACTCCATCCTGAAAATCCAACGCACATAATTCTCCATTAGAAAACCGTTCTCCCATATTTAGGATATTTATTTGTACCATTACTCGTTCTGATTCACAATTATCAGCATCAACCGTAGCTATATAAAAAACCTGATTATCGAAGAGTAAAGGGTTATCAATAATTGGCATATCACTTTCTAGACTAGCATACCAATTATAATTGAGTACATCGACCTCTATATCATCTAGCCTTTTAGCATCCAGAATACAAAACTCTTGATCAGGTACATTTGGTTCGGGCAAATCAATTATCTGCACTTCAACATTCAATGAAGATTGATCACAAGGAGCAGAATTGGGGATAACATATCTAAAATTGTATATCATGTTAACCTCATTATCCGGATTAGGAAGTAGATCAAATTCCACCACACCTTCGGGAGTTAGCGCACCGGTATTTTCAATATCCTCAAAACTTCCAATTCTAGGAGTATCATTATCTAGCAGAGTAAAAAGATTCACACGACCGTCTATTTCACAAAAAGAAGCACTACGATTATTTCCTATTTCTACAGGCTCTACTATTTCTATAGTTACTGTAGCTTGATCAGGTAACGCACAACCACCATTTCCCAGTACGGTGTAGACATACTCACCTGCACCTAGTATTGGTAAACTTGTATCGGATGCATCAAAAACTCCTAAATGATCTGGTGAGGTATATCCGAAAGGACCTGTCCATATTCCTATTGGATCTGGATTTCCCTCTAACAAATCAAAAAGAGTAATTGTCAAATTATCAGAACACAAAGTAGCATCCGTACCATTTCCTGCACCTGCATTAGCTTCTGTAAACACAGTAAATGAAAGCGTAGCTTGATCTCTACATCCATTCTCACTAATAGTACTATAAGTAAATATGAACATTTGACTAGACGAGATGTCGGGAATAGTAAATATATTATCAATCACATCTCCATCACTATTTGTCCAGATACCATTTTCGGAGACAACTTCTCCATTAGTAACCAGTAGACTACGTAGATCTAAGGTGTCCTCTGTTTCACAAAAATTTAAACCAGATGTGTCCTCTCCTGGATAATCTTTATCATAAAGCACAATAGTAACATCTGTAAAAAGACCTTCACAAGGATGAACTTCACTTTCTAAAGGAACACAGAAATCAGGAAAAATTTTCACTTCTTGCCTAACTGAAGAACACAATTTTTTGGGGTCTACTTCATATCTAAAAACATAAGTACCAGAAGGAGCTCCTCTTAAATTAACAACTCCTCTGTGTCTTTGGTCAACTGGGGTGATTTCTTCGTTTTGAAAATTCTCTCTTAATCCCAAATCCGACGGCCCACTTATTAAAGTCCATTTTACAAAATCAAACGGAACGCTTTCATCTGGATAATCATAAAGAACTCCATTCTCTTCTGTAAACTCTAGAAAACTATAAAGATCAGTTGTTGGTTCGATAATATCATCAGAACAAAATTCTGCCGGAGCATCCGATTGTTTAAAAGGTCTTAACTCTTCATAAAACGTAAAAGAAACATTTGTACTAGCATCAGAACAAGCTATAGAACGTTTATCCACATTATAAGTAAAGCTAAAACTTTGACATCCAAACCTTGGATTTGTGTTCATAAGATTGTCATACAGAGTTCTTAGATTAATTATAGAATCGTCTGGATTGGTAATTTGATCATCATCAAGTGTCCATGTACCCTCTTGATCTTCTAATGCCAAAAATCTGTCATCTCTTAAATTAATATCGCCATCAAAACTTCCATTTCTCAATTCTCCTTCACAAATATTAAGACTAGCACCAAATCCTGATGAAACCTGCCTAACCACTGAGACTTTCACATTGGTGATTTCTGCATCCGAACAAAATGGATCTAAACCAGGAACGGTATATGTAAACTCAAACTCCTCTTGATCCACCAAATCTCCTCCTGGAACATACACCACGGTAGTACCAAAATTAGAGTTTGATAATCTTACTACTTTATCAGGATCACCTACATAATTCCATTCACCATTTCTATGAGGTGAAGGCACTCCTTCTAAAGATGCTAATGCGGTAAACAGGTCAATATCAAATAGAATTTCATCTCTACAAGGATCATGAACATCACAAACCTCAATATTTACCTCATTGGGACCAGCAGGCGGCAATGCTTCTCCAGAATATGGTCCTAGGACAAAATTAATTGTAGCGGATAATTCGTTGGGACAAGAAGAATTCCTTAGGATGAAAACATAATCATTCTCCATCTCTGATGCATCATCTAAATCCCATAATCTTACATTTCCTGTAGCTTCGTCTAATACAAAATTAAAACCTGGATCAAACCAAGTGTCTCCTGGTTGTGGAACAATACCTGTTTCATTATATAAATTAATTATTCCATCGGGGTTACCATCATTATCAAAGTCAATGGTTTCCATATCACAAACAGTTATTGTCTGTGTAGTGTTACATTGAGCAAATAGTTTTTTTGTGACCCCAAAAAACAGAAATACAATCAAAAAGTGTTTTACGTAATATTTTTTCAAGATGAATTGGTTTAAGTGTAAGTATCATTTCATCACATTTTGTTACTATCAAAAGTGAAATAAAATTGATTAATATTCTAAAAGTATGTAAATATTAAAAAAAGTGATTTAAAAACACTATGATTTATATTAAGATTGATGCCTTTTTTAGTAACGAAATTTTCCCCTTCATCAAATAAGAGAGAAAAAAGGTACATAAAAGAATATACCAAACAAGATTTTCATAAATGAATTAATCATTTATGAAGTATCAAATCAATTATTCTAAAAGTTCGTTTAAAACTTATCGTAGCATCACTATGATAATTTGGAAGTAAAACACATTAAAATCAGTTAGTGTCTATCTTTTAAAACCTCAACAATATCATTTAATTTATATCCTTTTGCTTGTAACAAAATTAAATAATGAAAAAGTAGGTCTGCGCTTTCATCTAAAAACAATTTTTCATTATCATCTTTAGCTTCAATAACAACTTCTACAGCTTCTTCTCCTACTTTTTGAGCAACCTTATTGATCCCTTTTCTAAATAAAGATGCTACATAAGATTTTGAATCATCTTGATTTTCTTTTCTGTTTTGAATAACATTTTCTAACTCGGTTAAAAAGCCAAAAGTCTGTGTGTTATTTTGAGCCCAACAGGTATCATCACCTTTATGACAAGTCGGACCTACAGGATCCACTGTTATTAATAATGTGTCTTTGTCACAATCATTTTTTATATCTATCAGATTTAAAAAGTTGCCACTTTCTTCTCCTTTTGTCCATAATCGTTTTTTAGTTCTACTAAAAAAAGTAACCTTTTTTGTGTCAACTGTCTTCTGATAAGCTTCTTCATTCATGTACCCTAACATTAGTACATTTTTCGTTAAAGCATCTTGTATAATTGCTGGCACTAATCCATCATTATTTTTATCGAAATTTATTTCCATCATTAAGTTTTATAACTTCACAATTGAAGTGAAATATATTGATTGTATGTTATTTTGGTATAAGCTCTCCCGAATGTAAAAGCATAATGTAATTATAATCTAACGGGAATGTCATTCTTTTTTAATTCTTTCTTTAGATCTTCTATTTCTATTTCCTTGAAATGAAAGACACTAGCAGCCAATGCTGCATCTGATTTACCTTCCTTAAAAGTATCCACAAAATGCTTAATATTTCCTGCTCCTCCAGAAGCAATAATAGGTATATTAAGTTCTGTAGATAATCTTGCTAATGCTTCATTTGCGAAACCATCTTTAGTACCATCATTATCCATTGACGTAAACAAGATTTCTCCAGCTCCTCTTTCTTCCACTTCCTTTGCCCAATCAAAAAGATTTAATTCCGTAGGTACTTTTCCTCCAACCAAATGTACTTTCCATTCTCCATCTATTTGTTTAGCGTCTATCGCTACAGTGATACACTGACTTCCAAATTTACCGGCTAATTCATTAATCAATTGTGGATTTTTTACTGCAGAAGAATTCACTGAAACTTTATCTGCTCCATTTTTTAGCAATATATCAACATCTTCCACGGAAGAAATCCCTCCTCCTACAGTAAATGGAATATTTACTTTTTCTGCTACTTTCAGCACTAAATTTGCTAATGTTTTTCTTCTCTCTTCTGTTGCAGAAATATCTAAAAATACTAATTCATCTGCTCCTGCTTTAGAATAGATATCTGCTAATTCTACCGGATCACCTGCATCTCTTAAATCTACAAAGTTCACTCCTTTTACAGTACGCCCGTTTTTAATATCTAAACAAGGTATGATTCGTTTTGTAAGCATTACTTATCGTTGTTTTTTATATTTAAGTCCATACCGTCGTAAAAACCTAAATCTTTGTTTTTTAATTGTTTTGTCCAAAATGCAATTTGCCCAGTATGATATGATAAATGCTCTGTCACATGAATAGCAATACCAATTCCAGAAAAATTAAAACCTTGCACTTCTCTTTTTCTTTGATACTCTGCGGTTGAACAAGTATTGATGATCTTTTTAGCTTTAGTAATTGTAGCAGTTAATTTGGTTAACAATTCCGATTTGGACAATCCATCGGTAATACTAAATTCTGCATCTCGATCTCTATTATCTTCTAAATTCCCTAAAGACGAGATTGCGTATTGTGTAATATTACCACATAAATGTAAAATCAAATTACCAATACTATTCGAAGATTCATTAAACCGTTTCCATATATCCTCTTCAGAAAGTTGATCAAAGCTAATGGTAATCATTCGGACACTTTCATCTAATCTGTAGATGATTTGTTCTTTAAAATCCTGAATTATCTCTGAATCCATTGTTAGTTTATTTGAAGAATATAGTTTTCTAATTGTTTTAAGCTAATTCTGTTCTCATATATTGCTTTTCCGATGATGGTTCCTTCACATCCAATCTCTGCCAATTTAGGTAATTCATCAAACGCCGAAATTCCACCAGAGGCAATTAATTTTATATGCTCGGAATTATCCAAGATCTTTTTATAAAGATCAAATGAAGGTCCTTGTAACATACCATCCTTACTAATATCAGTACATATTACATAAGAAACTCCTTCTTTTTGGTATTCTTGAATAAATGGAATTAGTTCTTTATCGCTTTCTTCCAACCAACCACTCACTGCAATTTTCTCATGATGAGCATCTGCTCCAAGAATTATCTTATCATTACCAAACTTAGATAACCAAGATTTAAAAGTTTCAGGATTCTTCACTGCAATACTTCCACCTGTAATTTGGTTTGCACCACTTTCAAAAGCAATCTTAAGATCTTCGTCCGTTTTTAGTCCACCACCAAAATCAATTTTAAGACTTGTTTTAGATGCTATTTGTTCCAAAACTTTGTGATTGACTATATGCTTCGATTTAGCACCATCTAAATCTACCAAATGTAAATACTGAATTCCATGTGCTTCGAACTCTTTTGCTACTTCTAATGGACTTTCATTATATATTTTCTTGGTATCATAATCTCCCTTAGAAAGTCTGACACATTTTCCATCTATAATATCTATTGCTGGTATTATTCTCATTTTTCTCTTTGGTAAATAGTTATTGTTTATTAGTTGTTGGTTTAAATTTATAGCTTTAAAAAATTCTCTAAAATTTTCTCTCCAACAGTACTGCTCTTTTCAGGATGAAACTGAGTTCCATAGAAATTATCTTTTTGCAATGCTGTACTATAGGTTATTCCATAGGTAGACTCCGCAATTGTAGTTTCAGTAACGGGAGCATAATAACTATGTACTAAATAAATATATTCGTTTTCGGATATATCATTAAAAAGTGAAGATTTTAAAGATGTTATTTGATTCCATCCTATCTGGGGGACTTTTACATCCTTCTGAAATCTAATCACATCTGTATCAAAAATGCCCAAACCTTTGGTATCACCTTCTTCTGTATAATTACACATCAATTGCATTCCTAAACAAATCCCTAAAACTGGTTGTTTTAATTCTGGAATTAGTTTTTCCAAACCAGAAGCACGAAGTTTTTGCATAGCACTGCTCGCTTCTCCTACTCCTGGAAAAATAACTTTATCAGCCGCTTTAATCTCCTCTGGATCATCACTCAGAATGGCCTCATATCCTAATCGCTGAATTGCAAACTTAATGGACTGAATATTACCGGCTCCGTAATTTATAATTATTATTTTCATTTATATTGTCATTCCAGCATAGTCTGGAATCTTTTTTAATTTAAACCTTCTACTTTACTGTGGATTCCAGCCTGCGCTGGAATGACAAAAGCATTGGTTATAACATTCCTTTCGTACTTGGTAGAATCATTTTTTCAGGATCTCGCTTTACTGCCACTTTAATTGCTTTGGCAAAAGCTTTAAAAATAGCTTCAATTTTATGATGCTCGTTGGTTCCTTCTGCCTTTACATTCAAATTGGCTTTTGCACCATCGGTAAAGGACTTAAAAAAGTGATAAAACATTTCTGTTGGCATTTTACCAATCATTTCTCTTTTAAATTCTGCATCCCAAACGAGCCAGTTACGTCCTCCAAAATCTATTGCTACTTGAGCCAAGCAATCATCCATTGGCAAACAAAAACCATATCTTTCTATACCCAATTTATTGTTTAGAGCTTTACTAAAAACTTCTCCCAAAGCAATTGCTGTATCTTCAATGGTATGATGTTCATCAACTTCTAAATCTCCTTTTACTTTAATCTCTAGATCCATTTGTCCATGACGTGAAATTTGATCTAGCATATGATCAAAAAACTCCAGTCCTGTAGAAATATCACTTTTTCCAGTTCCATCCAGATTTAGCTTAATATAAATATCAGTCTCATTCGTTTTTCTAATTATTTCCGCTACTCTTTCATTTAGTTTTAAAAACTCATAAATCTCTTTCCAATCTGTTGATGTTAGCGCAATACTTTCTAAAATAGTCTTCTTATCTGTTTCTATTTCATCTGCGCCAAGTTCTGGATCTTCAGATAAGAAAATTCCTTTAGATCCCAAGTTCTTAGCTAATTCCATATCGGTAATACGATCACCCAATACAAAAGAGTTTTCTAGATCATACTTTTCTTTATCAAAGTATGCTGTTAACAAACCTGTTCTTGGTTTACGCGTATCTGCATTTTCATGAGGAAATGTCTTATCGATATGAATTGCACTAAATACAACTCCTTCCTTCTCGAATGCTGATAATACTTTATTATGTGCCGGCCAAAAAGTATCTTCTGGAAAGGAATCCGTTCCTAATCCATCCTGATTAGTGACCATTACCAATTCATAATCTAATTCACTGGCTATTTTAGCCATGTATTGAAAAACTTTTGGGTAAAACTCTAGTTTCTCCAAACTATCTAATTGATAATCTACTGGTGGTTCCAAAACAAGTGTTCCATCACGATCTATAAATAATACTTTCTTTTTCATTTTTTTGTCATTCCAGTAAAGGCTGGAATCTATTTTTAATTAAACATTTTGTTATTTATGGATTCCAGATCAAGTCCGGAATGACAATTACAAACTCTTTAATGCTTCTATTAATTTTTGGTTTTCTATTGTCGTACCCACTGTAAATCGTAAGGTATTTTCACAAAGTGGTTGTGTTGTTCGATTTCGGATCACAATTCCTTTTTCTAAAAGTTGGTTATATCTACTATTAGCATCATCTACTTTTACCAAGACAAAATTAGCATCTGATTTGTAGATCTTCTCAATAAAGCTAATTTCCTCTAAGGCAACCTTTATCTTTTCTCGTTCTTTTAAAATATTGTCTACCTCTCTTTCTACAGATGCTACATCCTCTACTCTTTCTAATGCCTTTCGCTGTGTTAGTTCATTTACATTATATGGTGGTTTAATTTTATTTAAAACCCCTATAACTTCTTTAGAAGCATAACACAATCCAAGTCTAATACCCGCCATTCCATATGCTTTAGATAATGTTTGTGTAATAATAAGATTAGGACATTCTTTGATTTTACCAATCCATGTTTCTTGAGATGAAAAATCAATATAAGCCTCATCAATAACAACCAACCCATTAAAGTTTTCTAAAATATCTACTATACTCTTTTCTGAAAAAGAATTACCAGTAGGATTATTTGGAGAACATAAGAATATCATTTTTGTTTGGTGATCAACTGTATCGAATATCTTAGCTACATTAGGCTCAAAATTATCATTTAGAAGAACTTTTCTGTTTTCTATATCATTGGTGTTTGCTAATACATTATACATCCCATAAGTTGGTGGC
Source organism: uncultured Aquimarina sp. (assembly GCF_947492965.1). GTDB lineage: Bacteria > Bacteroidota > Bacteroidia > Flavobacteriales > Flavobacteriaceae > Aquimarina. The sequence goes on from NZ_CANLOZ010000002.1 coordinate 706,439, forward strand.
AATGTGATGATATTATCTACTTTTGGTTCACAAAACGCTCTAAACAAAAGATCCAAAACTTCGTCACTCCCATTTCCTAATAAAATACAATCAGTTGATATGTTTTTTTGCTCACTTAATACAGCTTTAAGACTTCTTTGTTGTGGATCAGGATATCTGTTTACCCCATTTTCATAAGGGTTTTCGTTTGCATCCAAAAAAATCATTTCCGAACCATCTGAAACATATTCATCACGAGCAGATGAATATGGCTGTAAATCTTTTACATTTTCGCGAACTAATTGGTCTATATTGAATTTTATCGTTTTCATTATTTATTGTGCTTCTTTATTTATTGAAATAACTTAAAGAGAAATACAAATGCAATTGTTATTATTATAATTAGAATGCCGAAAGCTATAGACAAAAGGATCAATACTGCTATAAACTTTAAGAACTTTAAAAAAATTTGTCCAATACTATAATCACCTAATTTTTTATAGGTATAAGAGTAATAAAAGATGACAACTAAAGAACTTACCATGTATATGTAAGGTGAAGTAATTAATCCAAGTAAAAAGAAGAGTGTTCCTGAAAATAATGCTAATCCTAATAAATAGGAGTTAATTACTAAATGTTCTCCATAATTATATTTTTTCTTTCCAAATACTAAGAATGATAATAAGGCATAAAAAGGAATCATTAGAAAGGCAATAAAGTTGAAATATTTAAGCATAAAGTTTTGAGTTCCTTTATTTATCTCATGTTGCTCTTGTTTGTATTGTAAAAACTGTTCCTGATAAGCCGTTGATTCTTTATCTAATTCAGGTTGTGTAATAGAAAATATTGTTTCATACATTGCTTCATTTTGCGCGGATAACATTAATTCGATATATTTCTCAGAAAAAAAGTTAAACGTAAATGTTGCAACTGCAGTACCAATTACCAGAAACGCAAATGGATTCATATACTTCTTTCTTGTTCCTGAAATATATTCTGAAATAACCTTTTGTGGAGAAGTAACTATACCAATCAATGTTCTAATAAAGAGATTGTCTAGCCCTAGAACATTACTGAAAAAATCACTTTTTAATCCTTTAAAAGTAATTCGTTCTCTTATCACTTTTGCGCCACAAGATTGACAGTAATCTGAATTTTCAGATATGAGATATGAACAATTTCTACAACTCACTAATTTCCAATTTTAGTTTATATTCTTTATAAAATTATTATCTAACCATTTTTCAAACTCTGTAATCGCAAGGTCACTGCATTTTTATGCGCTTGTAAACCTTCTGCTTCTGCCATAATTTCGATAGCATTTCCAATATTCTTTATGCCTTCTTTAGATAATTTCTGAAAGGTCATAGATTTCATAAAACTATCTAGGTTTACACCACTATATTGTTTAGCATATCCGTTTGTAGGTAATGTATGGTTAGTTCCTGAAGCATAGTCTCCTGCGCTCTCTGGAGTATAATTACCTATAAAAACAGAACCTGCATTGGAGATATTATTGATATAATACGCTTCATCACTTACACATACAATAAAATGCTCTGGACCATATTCATTAATCAATTCTAAAGCCTCCTTATCATCTGCAACATAAATCAATTTAGAATTTGCTATGGCAGCTTCTGCAATTTCCTTTCTTGGTAATACATCACATTGTTTCGCTACTTCTAACTCTACATGCTCTATCAAATCTTTGGAGGTAGATACTAAAATCACCTGACTATCTTTTCCATGTTCGGCCTGACTTAATAAGTCTGAAGCTACAAAAGAAGGATCTGCTGTATCATCTGCAACTACTAACAATTCGCTAGGACCTGCCGGCATATCTATTGCTACACCGAACTTAGTCGCTAACTGTTTGGCAACGGTTACAAATTGGTTTCCAGGACCGAAAATCTTATATACCTGAGGAATCGTTTCTGTCCCAAAAGTCATTCCTGCTATCGCTTGAATTCCACCTACTTTAAAAATCTTAGTTACTCCACAAAGATTTGCTGTATACAGGATAGCAGGGTTTATTTTTCCTTCTTTATCAGGAGGCGAACACAGCACAATTTCTTTACATCCTGCTATAGTTGCTGGAACTGCTAACATTAAAATTGTAGAAAATAATGGAGCTGTTCCGCCTGGAATATAAAGACCAACCTTTTGAATAGGTCTTTTCTCTTGCCAACAATTAACACCATTTGCAGTTTCAATAGAAACCTTATCCGTTTTTTGTGCTGCGTGGAAAGCTTCAATATTAGATTTGGCAATAAGAATAGCATCTTTAAGATCAGATGAGACACTGTTCTTAGCTGTTTCTATTTCTTCCTTACTAACTAAAGTAGTACTAAGAGAAACCTTATCAAACTTCTCTGTATATTTATTAATAGCAAGATCCCCATCTTCCTTTACCTCATTAAAAACATCTAAAACAACGTCCTCAATATCTGCTACCGTTTGAGTTGGTCGTTTTAAAATTTCCGACCACGTACTTTTTTCTGGATTATATATTTTATTCAAAACAATCAATACTTTTTGATCTCTATTAGTAAGAGATATTAATCATTATAATTCTTTCTGAAAATGATATGCAATTTTCTTATACCCTTGATTCTCCCAAAAATTATGTGCTTTTTCGTTACCTAAATAACAATTTAACTCAGAAGCGATGCACCCTTTAGATTTGGCATAATCAAAAATCCAATTCATCAAAAGCTCACCTATGCCTTTTCCTTGATATTCTGGAAGAATAAATACATTATCTGGCTCTACATGTCTCCCAATATAATATTTGGTAAGAAACCACAACCCAGAAATACCAATTAAAGTTTTATCATCATATACACCAACACACTCGTACCCTTGAAGAATCATTTCTGCTAACCTATTTGACAAGATTTCTCTACTGATATTAGGATTGAGTTGTTCTAAAAAAGGAACAATGATTTGGATATTTTCTTTAGGTATAAGAGTGATTGATATCATAATACCATTTTTTCAATTGGACATACCAGAATCCCTTCAGCTCCTTCTGATTTTAATTCATCCAAGATATCCCAAAACTTATTTTTCTCTACCACAGTGTGTATAGAACTCCAACCTTTTTCTGCCAGCGGTAATACTGTAGGACTTCGCATACCTGGTAAAATATCCACAATACGATCGATTTTATCATTTGGAGCATTTAGCAAAACATATTTAGAAGCTCTTGCTTTAAGTACTGCTTGTATTCTGAATTGTAACTTAGCTAATATCTCTTTGCTTTGTTCACTAATCTTAGGAGAAACCGCTAAAACTGCTTCAGAAGTAAGCATAACCTCTACTTCTTTTAGATTATTCTTGAATAGTGTGCTTCCACTAGACACTATATCACAAATTGCATCAGCTAGACCGATATTCGGCGCTATCTCTACCGAACCTGAAATCTGGTGGAGATCAGCAGAAACACCTTTCTCCTTTAAATATTCAATGACAGTATTGGGATAAGAAGTAGCAATTCTTTTTCCTTCCAAATCCTGAATAGAATTATACTCCATATCCTTTGGAACCGCAAGTGATACTTTGCACTTAGAAAAATTTAATCTCTCCGCAATATCGATATCCTTTCCTTTTTCTACCAATACATTTTCACCGATAATAGCAATATCCACTACTCCATCTCTTAAATATTGTGGAATATCTCCGTTTCTAAGAAACATAACTTCCATAGGGAAATTTCTAGTGGCTGCCTTCAATTGGTCTTTTCCATTATCTATAGAAATTCCACAATCTTTAAGGATCTGAACCGAATCTTGGTTTAATCTTCCACTTTTTTGAATAGCAATTCTAATTTTTGACATGTTTTTGTTGTTGTGTTTGGTCAGTTCAAAACAAGTTTAAATAAAAAACCCGTTTGACTTTGCTCAAACGGGTTACTATATATGATTCACTTTTACACATATCAACTTACCACGCTTGGGCGGAAATGTAAGAATGATGATGATGTAAAAGTATGTTTTTCATTTTTTCTAAATCTGCAGCGAATTTATAAAAAAAAAGTTTTACTCAAAATGTATTTCAGCTTAATTTTTTGCAATTCATCTTTTTTTGATGCATAAATCATTCTGCTTTAACAGATTAATTAAAACATTTCATAAATTTAAAAGAGTAATACTAATCATCAACCTATGAGAAATTTAATTTCCTTTTTAATTTTTATCCTATTTGCATTACTGGCCATGTGGTGGTACTATTCCTGCCCTATCTGTTTAGGAGATAGAGATAGTAATTCCACCATTGTCAAACAAATAGATCCTGAAGCAGAAGCCAAAGCAAAAAAAGCATACGAAGACAGTATTGCTTTAGCTAATGGATTATTTGCATTTGATATCGACAACAACGATATCTTCAGGTATCCTGCCAATCTTCAAATTAACAATTCTAATCTCGATGTATTCATTCCCGAAAAACTAAAAGGTTTTGAATCTAAAATAGCTGATTATATAGGACAACACCAAGATCAGGAATTAATTATATACGGTTATGAAACTTCTGCCGAAAAAGAAGCTGATAGCCTTACAGGTATTTCCAGAGCTAATTTTATTAAGAATATTTTGATTGATGCAGGAATTAATGGTGATCGCCTTGTTTCTAAAGCAAAATTACAAGAATACTCTTATGATGAAAATGGAAAATATAATGGTGGAATTCTTTTAAACTTCCATACACTAGATACATCTAGATTAGAAGAAGTAGAAAAAGGTATTGCCAATAAAACATTGTATTCAGATTTTGGGTCAAAAGAATTCAAACCGGATGCAACCCTTGCCAATTATGCGCTCGAGTTAAAAAGTTATCTTACCAAATACCCAGCTAAAAAAGTGTTGATCACTGGACATACAGACGATATTGGTGATAACAAATCCAATCAGTACTTTGGGTTAAAAAGAGCTGAAAATGTAAAAAAGTACTTCATCTCTCAAGGGATCTCTGCAGAAAAGCTTTCTTCAAAATCCAAAGGAGAAACAGACCCTATCGTTCCTAATGATAGCGAAGAAAACAGAGCAAAAAATAGAAGAATAGAAATAACTGTAAACTAAATACCAACGATAACAATGTTAGATTTTTTAAACGAAGCAAACTGGTGGTGCCTATTACTATTATTATTAATCGCTTTCCTTTTAGGATGGTTATTATCTAGGTGGTCACTTAAAAATAAATACCAAGCAGAATTAGATAAATGTCTAAAGGAAAAGGAAAAACTTAGAAATGGAAGTTATAAAAAAGCTAATACTACATTCTCTCAACCAATTCCTGTAGAAGCGCCTAAAGCAATTGAAACAACAGATATAAAAGTTGAAACGGAAGCTGTTGAAAAACCAAAATTAAATTTTGAAAGTTTCGGTAAAGCTGATGAAACTCAAAAAGATGATCTGAAAAGAATAAGTGGAGTTGGTCCTTTTATAGAGAAAAAACTAAATAGTATTGGAATATTTACTTTTGATCAAATCAGTAGGTTTACCAAAGAAGATATCGAAACAGTTACCGAACTGATTCAATTCTTCCCAGGTCGAATAGAACGGGATAATTGGACCGATCAAGCAGAAAAACTAAAAAATCAGAAGTAATATAAATTACCTCTAATCAATATTTGCCTTTAAGCGGTGAACGCTTAAAGGCATTTTTTTTGAAATAAAGAATAATAAAAAAGTGTTAGATTTACGTGATCTAATTAACTCTCTATTATATGTCATTATCTACCTTAGATTGGATTATCATTATTTCATTTTTTATTGTTTTTGCTATCATTGGTATTGCTGTTTCCAAAAAATCAGGTAAAAGTGCTAGCGAATTTTTCTTATCCGGACGTAACATGCCTTGGTGGTTATTAGGTATTTCTATGGTAGCTACCACATTTTCTGCGGATACTCCAAATTTGGTAACTGACATTGTTAGACAAAATGGAATTTCAGGAAACTGGGTTTGGTGGGCATTTTTACTTACTGGAATGCTAACTGTATTCGTATATGCTAAATTATGGAGAAGATCAGAAGTGCTAACCGATTTGGAATTTTACGAAATTAGATATAGCGGAAAAGCTGCCGCCTTTCTAAGAGGTTTTAGAGCTATTTATCTGGGTGTCTTTTTTAATATTATGATCATGGCATCTGTGTGTCTCGCAGCTATAAAAATTGGTGGTATTTTATTTGGACTAGCGCCTTGGGAATGTGTATTATATGCTTCAATCATTACTGTAATTTACAGTGCATTAGGAGGGCTAAGAGGTGTGATTTTTACAGATTTTCTTCAGTTTATTGTGGCAATGATAGGATCAATTGCAGCAGCTTATTATCTTATTAACCTTCCTGAAGTTGGAGGATTATCTAATTTGTTAGCACATGAAAATGTCAGTCCTCAGCTTAATTTTTTACCCGATTTTAATGACTCCAATTCTCTTATAACGCTATTGATAATACCATTAGCTGTCCAATGGTGGAGCGTTTGGTATCCTGGTGCAGAACCCGGTGGTGGTGGCTATATAGCGCAAAGAATGCTCTCTGCCAAGGATGAGAAAAATGCTGTCGGTGCTACCCTGCTATTTAATATTGCACACTATGCTTTACGTCCATGGCCTTGGATCCTAATTGCTTTAATTTCATTAGTGATTTTTCCAGAATTAAATTCTATACAACAAGCTTTTCCTAATGTAGACTCTGGAATCATTGGACACGACCTTGCATATCCAGCAATGCTAACCAAATTACCAGCTGGTTTATTAGGGCTAGTTGTAGCTTCGTTAATTGCTGCTTTTATGAGTACTATTTCCACCCATCTTAACTGGGGATCTTCATATATCGCTATTGATTTTTACAAACGCTTTATGAACCCCAATGCCAGTGAAAAAAAACTAGTTAATGTTGGACGTATAAGTACCATAGGCCTTATGTTATTTGCAGCATTAATTGCATTGGCTCTAGAAAGCGCATTAAGTACTTTTAAAATACTATTGCAAATTGGCGCGGGAACAGGCTTAATTTTTATTCTAAGATGGTTTTGGTGGCGTATAAATGCCTATAGCGAAATAACTGGGATGATTGTTTCATTTATTATTGCACTTTGGTTTGAATTTATCCATGAGCATATATTTGGTTCTCGTTTAGAAGGATATCAAGAATTAGTAATCGGAGTAATTTTAACAACAATAAGTTGGGTAGCCGCTACTTTACTAACCAAACCCACTAAAAATGAAACACTGATTAAATTTTATAATAAAGTAAAACCTTTCGGTAATGGATGGAATGGTTTTAAACAAAAAGTAAGAAAAGATAATATTGGGTTAGATGATAGTTCGGATAAATTTACAATTGATCTAGCCTCTATGTTATTAGGTGTATTGCTTGTATATTGCTCGCTATTTGGCACTGGATATCTTATTTATGGTAATCTCATAGGTGCCCTGATATTATTTACTATTACAGCTGTAGCAGTAATTGTTCTTTTAAAAATAAGAAGGAAATGATTATCGTTCTAAATAATAAAGTGCTTCCACATATTTATTAGAAGACTCTTCTGCGTCTTTTTTAGACGTGATTTCTTTTACTACACCCGCTATTTTCATTTGTCTTTCTGGAAGTTTCTTGAATTCTTTAGAATGCGCAATGATACAACTTGTAGAGGAATTGATATCTGATATTTCATAAACATTGTAGGTATCTATGATAGTAATCATACTAAAAGTTGTTACTTTTCCAGCTACAATGGGAACCATTATAAAACCATTAAAATTTGATTTGGAAGCAATCTTTTTGGGTATTCCCGTGATGATCACATTTGATGATAACTCGATCGACTCCATCTCCTTAGCATCTATAACTTCCCTGGTTTTATGTGAATTATAAATCAATTGTAATTCATCTGACAAATACGATATTACTCTGTTTCTATCAGAAACTTCTAATTTAGAAGTCGCTACATCCAGAAATAAAATCATTTTTTGTTTATCATTAAACAAGCCAGAAACCTTACCCAATTCGGCAGTAGAGATCACACCATCCTCTGCTTTCGTTAGTATATTGTAAAATCTTCCTCCGTTATCTAAGGATTTAATTGCTTCTTCAAAATTATCAAATGGAACTATCTTTCTCATTAAATCAACAAATTACAGATGAAGAAAGTTATATAACAACTTTCCAATAAATTCTCCAAAACAGTATAGCAAACCTACAACTATTAAAGACACATATAAAAACGTAAACAATCGTTTCTTTTTGCCATTCTTTTCATTTTCTAAAGAAAGAAAACCAGCAAAACTCAATAAAGCAAAAAACATATAGTTCATAGTATAATCTTGTTTTATTTATAAGTATCTAAATGATCCAAAATGTTACAAAATTAAAAACCCATCTTACACTTAGTTGAAAGATGGGTTTAAAAAGTTTGCAGTTACCTAACCGCAATAAATTCTGTTATGTTTTACTGGTTTCCAAGAATTAAAGGCATACCATCCTTCCCAGATCCTACTACAACAACTTTCGCATTAGGAGATTTTGCTAATTGTAATGTAGCTTCGATTCCTTTTTCCTTTAGAATTTTATCTGTTAAAGAAGCACTAAGAATCTGGTTGGCTACAGCTTTACCTTCTGCATCAATCTTTTGTCTCTCCGCCTCTTTTTTAGCTTTCTCTAATCTAAACTCATACTCCAACGCTTCTTGCTCTTGCTTTAACTTTCTTTCTATCGCTTCTTTAATTGTCGGAGGTAAAGTAACATCACGTACTAAAACTTCATTTAACTGAATATACTGATCTCCAACAATCTTTTTAGTTTCTTCGAAAATTTCTTTTTGAATCGCATCTCTTTTACTAGAGTACAACTGTTCTGGTGTGTATCTACCTACTACACTACGTGCTGCAGAACGAATTGTTGGAAGTAATACTCGCTGTACATATTCCTCTCCTTTCTGCTGATGCAACAAACCTAGTTTCCCATAATCTGGTTGAAACCAAGCAGAAGCATCTAATTTAATCTCTAGACCATTAGAAGATAATACTTGCATTTTTTCAAATACTTCTTGTTGTCTAACTTCATATACTATTACTTTATTCCATGGCGCTACTAGATGAAATCCCTCTCCTAATGGTGGTGCATCCGTTACTACTCCGCCTCCAAATGTTTTATAAAGAACTCCAGCTTCTCCAGATCCGATAGTAACTGTTGACTTCGACACAAACACAATAGTTAATACAATGATGATTAGAATAGGTAATCCTATTTTAGGTAATTTTTCCATGATAATTTTTTAGTTTTTTAATAATTAAATAAGCCCATTATATTTTCTCATAAACCACTCGATACTTAATAGCGCTATGAGTATTGCTAAGAGATATTTCCAATCTATTAAAGATACGATATTTTCCTTGCTCTTCTGAACCGCTTTGTACCTTTCATCTGCCATAAGATTTTGTATCAAAATATCATCTTGATTCATAAAATAAGCCTTTCCGTTCGTATTAGTCGCTACTTCAGTAAGTTTTGTTACATCTGCATTTAATAATTGTTGTTCGACATTATAATCCAAAATACTAAAACTCCCCGAACGGCTTATATTTTCTCCAATTACCGAAACCGTATAATCATAATTCCCGGAAGACAAACTACTTAAATCAACTTCATATGAATTATTCTTTAATAACATAGGAATTGTTTGCGATTGCTCTGTATCTTTGTTTTTTAGACTGATACTAAGATTTCCTCTATTGTCAAATTCATAGTTCTTGGTAAAATATTCCGCCTTTATTTTTATACTGGAATTTCCATAATAAAAAGATTCTGCAATCGTATTAAGTCTACTTTTTTTCTTGTTAGAAGCAAGATATTGAATTAGTTTACCCAAGAATTCATCAAAAGTTTCAAAACTCTTTGTATCCAAATAAGATTGTGCTCTCCATCTCCAAATACCTTCTCCAAACAAAACCGCTTCTCTGGTACCATTATCTTCTACAGTTGCTAGTAAGGGTTCTTCGGTACTGATATTACTTATATTTCTATGAAGTACCACATCATAAGAAGAATTCATGGCAATCTCTCCAAATGTTCCTATTAATGGTGGATAACCACCGAAACCAATATCATCTAATAAAAAAGTTCCGTAATTATTATTGAATCTTGGAAGATAATACTCTGTTTGCCTTGTAATTTCCTGCTTGTATAAATTTTGAGCTTTGTTTAAAAACACCCAATCTGTTTTAGAGCCAGTAATAGTAAAGTGATTTTTCTTAGCATCTGTAATCTTCTTATAAACACTGCTAAATCTTGTATTAGGTTGATATAAGATTATTAACTGATAATCTTCTATATCTCGAACTTCTGCTGGCTTAAGGATCGTGATACTTCTTCTCTCGTTACTTTCTACACTCTTTTTTATAGCTCCAAGATCTGGATGCGTCATATCACTAACCAAAAGAATATTCGTTTTTTGATCAATTACCTCTACTGCAAAATCTTTGTTATTATTAACAACATTCTTTTCATTTTCTAACGGCACTAATCTAGCGGTATATTGCAAAACTCCAGCTTTAGAAGCTCCTAACGTTAAATTTATAATTTCCGAATTATTATCTTTAGAAAAAGAAACTGGCTGAGAATAAATTGTATTCTGACCTGATTTTATTTCAAATTTTGTTGATACATCATCTATGCCTGAGTAAGTAAGAATCACTTCAACTGGGAATCTATTCTTCAAATAAGAATATCGATTTACGTTTAATTGTTGAATTTTAGTATCTACAACTTTTGCTGTATCTCCAACAATTACTGGAAAAACCTGTTGTTTATACGTTTTACTACTGAATTGGTAGTCTGCCCCATATGTTTGATTACCATCGGTCACCAAAACTGTTGGTGCATTGGAGTTTTTATAAATCTGATCTAAATTTCCAAGAGCATTCGAAATATTTGTTTGTTTTTTATCGAAATTCAAATTCAATGTATCTTCTAAACGATCTGAAAAAGTATAATACTTTACATTAAACCTATCTTGAAGTTCTTCCGAATTTTGAAATTTATCAACAAGTTCAATAACCGGTTTATTTTGACTCAAATGTTTTATAGAGGATGAATTATCTACCGCAATGATCAAAGAAGGTTTTTCGATATAGCTCGATTTTTTGCGAAACGTAGGGTTGATTAATAAAATCAACAGTGTAAACACACTCAAAAAACGTAATAAAGCAAAAAACAGATGCTTTTTTGTTCTGTTTTTTGCTTTATAAATATACTGAAATATAGAAATAATTAGTGCAATTATTCCTGCTGCGATAATCAATCCTATATTATGTATCTGCATTCTTTTTTGTTACAATCTTAAAATTTAAGATTTCATATTTCAAAACGAAAATTAATCAGATTTAATTTAAAAGATCTTAAACTTATTAAAAAACTGAAGATTTAGGTTAACATACCACCATCTACATTTAGTACTTGACCTGTAACATATGCACTTAAATCACTAGCTAAAAATAGACAAGCATTTGCAATATCTTCTGGAGAGCCACCTCTTTTTAGTGGGATTGCTTTTCTCCATTCATCTACCACCTTATCATCTAACTTTCCAGTCATTTCCGTTTCTATAAATCCAGGAGCAATTACATTACTTCTAATATTTCTAGATCCTAATTCTAACGCTACCGATTTCGAAAATCCAATGATACCTGCCTTAGAAGCAGCATAATTAGCCTGACCTGCATTTCCTTTTACTCCAACCACAGAACTCATATTAATAATACTTCCTTTACGTTGTTTAAGCATTGTACGCTGAACCGCTTTGGTCATATTAAAAACACTTTTAAGATTTATTTCGATTACTTTATCGAAATCCTCCTCGCTCATCCTCATCAATAAGTTATCCTTTGTAATCCCAGCATTATTAACTAACACATCAATACTTCCGAAGTTTTCTAATACATCTTTAACCAAACTTTCTGATTGTTCAAAACTTGCAGCATTACTCTGATAAGCCTTTGCTTTAACTCCTAAATCGTTTAATTCTTTTTCTAATTCTGTTGCAGCATCTACCGAAGAACTAAATGTAAATGCAACGTTAGCACCATTTTTTGCAAAAACCTGTGCAATTCCTTTGCCAATACCACGTGTAGCACCTGTGATAATAGCAGTTTTACCTTGTAAGAGATTCATTCGCTCTGTAATATTTTTTTGGTATCACATATCATATCGCTATAATATGCCTGATTTGTGTGTTCAAATATAAGAATAACTCTCAGGCATACAATAATAAAAACATTGATTTATATAGGGTTTTGAACATATAATATGATCTCTAAAACACATTAAAGCTCCAATACTTTACTTCATTCTGTTTAGAGCACTGAATATCTTGAGGTTAATAAACTTCATTGTGCAGCTCCTGAAATAAAAATAAAAAACCTTGATCTATGAAAGATCAAGGTTTTTAAAAATTATATTTGAACTTATAATCAATGATGTGCAACTGCTTCTGATCGATAAGAAGATAAATCCTTCTGAAACGTATTATAAGTTTTCATTACTCCAAAAATCTCATCTCCTACCTCTTTTGATAATCGACCAGCCTCTTTTAGTAAATCTGTGGTATTCATTAACGTTTGTGATAACTTGCGACCGTTATGATCCAATTCTAAATACTGTTGATGCATATCTGGAGTGCATGGCTCGCAACGGTAAGAGTGTAAATCAGAAAGCATAGCAGAAAGCTCTTCTTTCATTCTGCTCAACCTAAGCGTATGCTTTTGTCGATTTGGAGAGAGTGTTAAAGTAATGTCATTTTCCATAATGGTTTGGTTTTAAAAGTGAGTGTCTTAAATTTACCAATAAATATGAAAAGATCAAAGAAATCCAGCAGTATAGCTTTGTGTTTTATGTTTTTGTTAAACATTTAAACAAATTGTAGATAAATTATTACAAAATCTCTAAAAAACTACAAAAACAATAATTTATTCGAGGGAAAATCCCCGTCATAAAATCATAACATCATCGAGTTAAAAGACAATGAATTCTAACAAAATATATAATTGGGGTATCTTAGGTTGTGGTAAAATAGCACATAAATTTGCTCAAGATTTACAAAGTATTCCTAACGCAAAATTACAAGCTGTAGCTAGCAGAAATATTGAAAAAGCAAAAGATTTCGGAGATGCTTATGAAACACCAACCCACTACGGAAGTTATATTGAACTTGCCAAAGACGCTAAAATTGACATCATATATATTGCTACTCCGCATGCCTTTCATTACGAAAATACCATGATGTGTCTTAATGAGAAAAAAGCCGTTCTATGTGAAAAACCTTTCGCGATGAATAAAGTTCAAGTTTTAGAAATGATACAAATGGCTAAATCACAAAATACATTTCTGATGGAAGCACTTTGGACATACTTTTTACCACATTATGAATTTGTTTTACAAACTTTAAAAGCAAATCAGCTAGGTCAAATTAAGTCTCTGAAAGCTGATTTTGGATTTGCTAGTGCGTTTGATCCTAATAACCGAATATTCAGAAAAGAACTAGGAGGTGGCAGCTTATTAGATGTTGGGATATATCCTCTATTCGCTGCTTTAAGCATTATAGGAATTCCAGAAAAAATCGAAGCTTCTGCCAATTTTGGCGAGACTGGGATAGATGAAGATTGCAAGATAATGCTTCATTATGAAGACAATGTATCTGCTGATCTATTCTCTTCTGTTGTTCAAAAAACTGAAACAAAGGCTATTATTCAACTAGAACATGGAACGATCATAATAAATAGTCGTTTTCACGAACCATCTTCCGTCACCATTACTAAAGATGGAGATTCCAAATTATATGAATTTCCAGTAGTAACTAATGGATATAATTATGAGGCAATTCATGTACAGAATATGTTAGAAAGAGGAAATATAGAAAGTACCGTAATGTCTTTTGAAAAGAGCCTACACCTTATCGAATTACTAGATAACGTTAGAAAAGAAATCAAACTAGAATATTAGATAGAAGTAATACAATTCACAAACCCTGTAGAAACAGTTAATATTTTTTTATTAATAAAATAAAAAGCTATTAAGTAAACTTCTTCATAAAAAAATTAATAATAAATAGTAACATTTTAGTGATATCGTGAAGTATTAAAAAAGCACCGTATTAGAAGTGTTTTATTATTCTTTAATTAAAATTAAAACTATTATGTTACAAAACATCAAAAACCTAAGAGGTACAAAAACATTATCAAAAAACGAACAAAAATCGGTAAAAGGAGGAGATACACCACCTTGGTTAACAGACATCGTAAATGAATGTCTAGAAAACAATCCATACATAGATCAAAGATGTTGTGTTAATCCAAGACAATTGTTTTGCATAGAGTTTTAAAAGCCATTAAAAAAAGCGCTCTAAAATTTAGAGCGCTTTTCCATTTGTGTGAAAAAAAAGAGTGTTTATTTAGCTCCCCACTCTGCAAGGGAATCTTTATTTAGTTTTACGTAATCCGCATTATTTGCTTTCTCTGCTAATTGTAACGAAGTTTTAGCAGCTTTTATTGCCCCAGCCTTATCTCCGCTCTTAGCTAATATTAAAGAATGCTGTCTGTGATACCAGAAAGCATCAGCTCTTCCAGCCACAGCTTTTTCAATGTGTACTTTTGCTTTTGCTATATCTCCTGTTTCTTTATAAAAAACAGCCGCTTGATAATGATCATTAGCAGAAGGACCTGCCATGATCTTTTCTATACTCTCTGTAGCTTTTTTCTTTGTAGGAACCTCTAACTTTATAGCAGCTTCAGTATTCTCCCATAAAATATTAATTAAAGCACTATCCATCGTAAAATCACTTAACATAATAGTAAATGTTTCTACCTTCATAGGAATTTTAGTCGCTTTTACTTTTACAGTAGCAGCTACTTTACTATCATCCCATTGGCGTGGTGTACCCCAATTATTAGCATCGCTATAAAAAATAACTTCCCAACTCTCCTTTCCTGGTTTTGTGAAAATAGCGTAAGTACCTTTTTTAAGGTCTGCTCCTTCTACTTTTACATCATCACTAAAAGTTACCTGTGTATTCTTATTAGCACCTGTTCTCCATAATTTATCAAAAGGAACTAAGTTTCCAAAAATAGTACGTCCTTTCATGCTAGGACGAGAATATTCAATAGCTACATCAGTTAACCCAACAACTTGCTCAATTTTTGATAAAGGACTTGGCTGTGGAGTTTCTACCTGCGCTTTTACACCTAATGATAATAAAGCCACAGAAACAAATAAGACGATCTTTTTCATTGTAATTGTATTTAATTTTATTCCGTTAATTAGTATTACTGGTAACGAAAATAATAATTACACATACATTAAGAGTTAACAAAAACTTAAAATAAGGAGTGTTATATTTGCCATCATTTTCAATTGTATGATGCGTAAATATATAGCAGAGATTATAGGAACTTTCACCATGATATTTTGTGGTACGGGAGCAATGACTATTAATGAAGTAACTGGTGGTGATGTAACTCACGTAGGAATTGCTATCACCTGGGGATTGATTGTGATGGCCATGATTTATTCGTTTGGTGACATTTCTGGGGCTCATTTTAATCCTGCGGTTACTGTCGCATTTGCCTTTGCAAAAAAATTTAGTTGGAAAGAAGTTCCTAAATATATTCTAGCGCAATGTATTGGCGCTATCGCTGCCAGTAGTGTTTTATTATTTTTATTCCCGGAAAGTGAGTTTCTTGGTGGTACACTACCATCTTTCGAAGCGTATAAAGCATTTGTTTTAGAATTACTCCTTACCTATTTCTTAATGCTAGTCATTATAAATGTATCTACTGGATCTAAAGAAGTTGGTATGATGGCTGGTATTGCTATTGGTGGTGTTGTACTTTTAGAAGCTATGTTTGCAGGTCCCATGACGAATGCTTCTATGAATCCAGCTAGATCACTCGGACCAGCACTTTTATCAGGACATTGGGAACACCAATGGCTGTATATGACAGCACCAATAATAGGCGCTATTTTAGCTGTTCTAACTTGCAGATTAACAAAAGCTGATAATTGCTGCAACGACTGTTAACCTGATATATCTAAAATCCGGTCGTTTTAAAATTAACTTTATTTAACATATCTTTATTGCTTATTAATTTTTATGCAATTACAAACTACAGATTTTTGTACGATAGAGTTATATGAAAAGTTTGCTATTATAACCGTTAATAATGGAATTACGTTTACTTTGGAAAAAGCTAATATCATTAGAAAGGAACTACGTAGTTTTTATAAAGACAAAAAGTTTGTTTTAATCTCAAACAGACTCAACAATCACGAAGTATCTATTGATGTATACAAACAAGGTCAACTATCAAATATGAAAGGCCTTGCTATTGTTTCAAAAGAAAAAACAGATCGTGATAAAGCTCTTGAAGAGCAAAAACTGTTCGATAAATCATTTGTGTTTTTTGATTGTTTAGAAGAAGCTAAATCTTGGGCTATTTCTTATTTTTAATTTTGTTTAACTTTTTTAGTTAAAGAATTAAACAAAATCATTGTACCTTTATCCTAATAAAAAGGTATACAATGAAAATTTATACATTACAGACGAAACAGAATCTTCCGATCTCCTTGCAAGAAGCCTGGGATTTCTTATCTGATCCGAATAATCTAAAGACCATTACACCCGATTATATGGGTTTTGAAATCTTATCCGGAGCTGATAGAAAAATGTATGCGGGACAAATCATACAATATATAGTAACACCTATCGCAGGAATCAAAACCAAATGGGTCACAGAAATCACACATGCTATTGATAAGGAATACTTTGTGGACGAACAACGATTTGGCCCCTATGCTTTATGGCATCATAAACATTTTATTAAAGAAATTCCTGGAGGTGTAGAAATGGAAGATATTATTGATTATAAAGTCCCTTTTGGCATTTTAGGTCAATTGGTACATCCCTTTTTGGTTAAGCCAAAACTAAAAGAGATATTCGAGTATCGTGAGCAAAAGTTAATTGAACTTTTTGGAACCTTCAAGCATAACACAAAACAAGAAACAGCAACAGTTTAAGAATAAAAAATAATATGAGAAAAAATATTTTACTAATTGGTGGAAGTCACGGAATTGGTTTTGAAATTGCATTAAAGCTTTATAAAGATCATAATATATATATTGCATCTAGAACCTCTCAAAATTTAGGGAATTTAGAGGTGACACATATTCCATATGATGCTTCTACCGATGAAATTGATACTTCTTTACTTCCAGAACAATTAGATGGTTTTGTATACTGTCCAGGTAGTATCAACCTAAAACCTTTTAAAATGCTAAGTCTAGAGGCTTTTCAAGAAGATATGCAGATTAATTTTATGTTTTTAATAAAAATCATGCATGCTATTGTTCCTCATCTAAAAAAATCCGAGCAAGCAAGTATTATCTTTTTCAGTACCGTGGCGGTAAAAGTAGGTATGCCATTCCATACAAGCGTAGCAGCTGCCAAAGGAGCTATAGAAGGTTTTGCTAAAGCGCTAGCTGCCGAATATGCTCCGAAACTAAGAGTTAATGTTATTGCTCCTTCTCTAACCGATACGCCTTTAGCCGAAAGGTTATTAGGAAATGAAAAGAAAAGAGAGAAAATGGATCAACGCCACCCACTTAAAAGAGTTGGAGAAGCCGAAGATATTGCCAATATTGCTAAGTTCTTATTAAGCGATGATAGCAGCTGGATCACAGGACAAATCTTAGGTGTAGATGGAGGTATGTCTACTTTAAACGTTAATTAAAATGTCTAAAAAAGTAAACATTTTCTGGTTCAGGAGAGATCTTAGGCTTGATGATAATATTGGTTTCCTTGAAGCACTTAAAGACGAAAATCCTGTACTGCCCGTATTCATTTTTGATGACGAAATATTGGACAAACTTCCAGAAAACGATGCGAGGGTATCTTTTATATTCGAAACTTTGCAAAATATGAGAAAAGAGTTACAAGAAAATAATGATAGCTCCATTGCTTTTTTTCACGGGAAGCCTTTAGATATATTTAAAGCATTAATCAAGGATTACAAGATAGAAAAAGTATACACCAACCGAGATTATGAACCTTATGCGAAAGAAAGAGATGAAAGTATTAAAAAGTTATTAGACGATAATTCTATTAAGTTTAAGACATTTAAAGATCAAGTGATTTTTGAAATAGATGAAATTGTAAAATCCGATGGTGATCCCTATGTCGTATATACGCCTTACAAAAATAAGTGGAAAGAAGAATTTGATGAGTCAAAATTAAAAATCCATTATACCAGTCAGCATATTGATAATCTTATCAAAAACACCCGACTGCCTAATTTATCATTATCTGAT
The DNA here is from genome assembly GCF_947492965.1 of uncultured Aquimarina sp. Lineage (GTDB taxonomy): Bacteria > Bacteroidota > Bacteroidia > Flavobacteriales > Flavobacteriaceae > Aquimarina. Next base: position 724,777 of record NZ_CANLOZ010000002.1, read on the forward strand.
ATGGGATTTAATAAATCCAACATCACAGTTCCTGATTATACTGTTACGCCTACACTAATTGAAAACTATGAGGATACACGGAATTTCCCTGCTAAAGAAGATGGCACATCAAGACTAGGTCCACATTTGCGATTTGGTACGGTTAGTATTCGCAAAATGGTAAAAAAAGCTATAGCAGAAAAGAATGAGGTTTTTTGGTCTGAATTAATCTGGAGAGAATTTTTTATGCAAATTCTATGGCATTTTCCACATACAAAGGATAAGGCGTTTAGACCTAAATACGACCGAATCGAATGGCGAAATAATGAAGAAGAATTTGAGAAGTGGAAAAAAGGTGAAACAGGATATCCATTGGTAGATGCAGGTATGCGACAATTAAATGAGACCGGCTACATGCATAATAGAGTACGAATGCTTGTTGCTAGCTTTTTATGTAAACATCTTCTTATAGACTGGCGTTGGGGTGAAGCATATTTTGCAGAAAAATTATTGGATTACGACATGTCAGCCAACATTGGAAATTGGCAATGGGCTGCTGGGTCTGGAGTAGATGCTGCTCCTTATTTCCGAATTTTTAACCCAACAACACAAGTAACCAAATTCGATAAAAAACTAGAGTATATCAATACATGGGTACCAGATATTAATGAACTTACATATCCTAAACCCATGGTAGATCACAAAATGGCTAGAGAACGCTGCTTAAAAGTATATAAAGAAGCAGTTGCCTGATAACCAAATTATAACATTTCTTTAAAAATGCAGATAGCTATTTTTTGTAATTTAAGGGTCACAAATTATTAAAATTAAAACCAATGAATACACAAGAAGTAGCTAATCGTCTGGTAGAACTTTGCCGTCAAGGTGAGAATATGCAGGCATTAAAGGAATTATACGCAGATAATATTATTAGTAAAGAAATGCCTGGAGCTCCAAACCCAGTGATACAAGGTAAAGATGCTGTAACCAAAAAAAGTCAGGAATGGTATGCTACCGTAGAAGAATTTCATGGCGGAGAAATTTCTGATCCAGTGGTTGCGGACAATCATTTCTCTTGCAGAATGAAAATGGACTGTACTTTTAAAGGTCAAGGAAGGATGCAAATGGAAGAATTAGCTGTATATAGTGTAGATAATGGAAAAATAGTAGAAGAACAGTTTTTCTATTCAATGCCTTCGTAATAGATCTATATTTTCTGTAAAATCTAAAAAAAAACAAGTTTCACTTCTGATGAAGCTTGTTTTTTTATTAAAATTTATTCCAAATCTTAATCAGATTATTTTTTTAGAATTCTTTTTACCACGATCTTATCTAATGTAACATGATACATCCCTTCTTGTAAACCTCCAAGATCGATCACGTTTTGAAAACCATTATTGAGTATGGTTTTAAAAACGGTTTTACCAGTAATATCGCTAATTTCAACCAACGTATTTTTAGTGATTCCATGTACTGTAATAAGATTATCGACCGGATTTGGAGTCAGAATAACTTTAGAAGAATCCAAAGGTGCAATATCCGAAACAGACAATATGTTTGATTCTATATTTATCATTATAGGCTCCATAGTACTCCAGGGACGATCGGTCCAAGACCACACTAAAGAACCATGCCATTCATTTTCTTTTAAGACAACTCCTAAGTACTCTGCTTCTACTCCAAAAGTGTTCTCAGGATAATATTCTGCAATAACAGCTTTTTTGTCCACTTTTTCAACATAATAAAAATTATGAAATGGAGAACCATTCTCTCCTGCCCAATTGTAATAATGAATATTGTAAAAATCTAGGTAACCCCCAGATTCACCTCCAATTTCTTCAAGTTTTTGATCCGTATAATAATTTTGATATCCCAAATCAATATCTTCTACGTTTGTAAGAAAACCTAATGCTCCATTTGTTATCATAACATTAGGTTCTATTCTTCTAATCGCTGCAGATGCTTTATTAATAAATTTTTGAATATCTACAATTGAAACTTTCTCTATAAATCCCGGCCAATGAGACCCAAACTCAGTAGTCATACCTTCTGCTTCATTAAAAATTTCCCAAGCATACAAACCAGGATGATCTCCAACAGCCTGAACCAAAGGAATCAAGGCATTAGTAAGATATGCTTCCATATTCTCATCCTCAGTGAGTACTTTTTTATTAGCAACAGCGTCGACATTCCACTGATCTTTTAACATATCAAATGACCAAAGACATATTTGTACTTGTAACCCTTTAGAAGCTGCCAGATCTAGTATTTTTATAACATCCTCATGAAAAAAAGCTGGGTTATTTGTTACTTTTTGATCCATATCATAAACTGGATTCGTCGAACCATTTGTATGATACCACCAACGCAAAACATTCCCACCAGCATTAACTACCTTATCCATAACCAAACTAAAAGTATCTAAATCTGGATGGTATTCTGTTCCATATTCTGGATCTACTCCTATATCCCTACCAAATGAAACCCAAGCGATATTTATACCATTTACGAACTCCGAAATATTAGCATTAGATTGCTGTTCATAATTATTATTGATTGTAGTAGTAGATTCCTCTGGAAAATCAAAAAATTCCTTTGGATTTAAAATTTCAGGACTCTGCTTAATAGCTTTAATGACATCTTCTTTGTAATTCTCATGATTATGCCAAGGTTTTTTAGAACGTTGTGAGAAAAGTTGGCACGCGAGTAACGTGACCATTAACGTGATAATAGTTTTCATGTAAGTTGATTATTTTGTTAGTGTAATTGCCAACGAAAAAAAACAACAATAATTATACGTTCTTCATGAAATAACAATTCCTTAAAAAGAAGTGGGTTTTTAAAAAATCTAAAACAATAATTGCTTCACCTTAGCTAAAGCAGGATTACGATTATCTTCTTTCCATATTACAGACAACTCAGCTCTTTGAGAAATCCTTGGAATTTCTAAAAATTTCACTTTCAAATCAAAACCATACTGTAAAGAAGTAGGTACAATAGCCACTCCAAGACCACTTTCTACTAATTTAAAAATAGTTTGCGCATGAACAGATTTATGGGATACAATTGGTGTAAAACCTTGATCTTCGCAAATACTCATTATTTTATCATAATAAATAGAACTATAATCTGAAGAAAATAAAACAAAATGCTCCTTAGATACTTGAGCCACACTAGTAAAGTTTTCTTGATTCAAAAAATGATTTTTTGGCAGCACCAATGAAAAAGTATCGGTTTGCACCTGCTTAATACTAACTCCATCTGGAACTCTCGCTAATCTTACAAAACCGACATCCAATTGATCACTTAATATTCCATTTACCTGATCATAATTAGACATTTCTTCTAAACTAAACTGAATCTTAGGAAATTCTTTATTAACATTTATTAGAAGATTAGGAATAACAGTTTGCATGGCGGAGCCCAAAAACCCAATTCGTATCTCCCCTTCACTACCCTTATCTATTAAAGCTGTTTGCTTTACAGTAAAATCAATATGATTAAAAATGTAAGATATTTCTTTTTTCAAATACATTCCTGCAGCGGTCAAACTTACGTTACGTTTATTCCTAATAAAAAGTTCAGCTCCGATAATCTCTTCCATTTGCTTTATTTGTCTGCTTAACCCAGGCTGAGAAATAAACAGGCGCTCTGCAGCTTTTCGAAAATGTAATTCTTCAGCCACTGCTAAAAAATAAGTAAAATGTCGAAGTTCTAATTGATAACTCATAGTTATTAATTATTGATTAAATTAGTATTTATAAGTATTAAAAATACATATTATCTTTATGTACACAAATAAAGAATCGTACAAAATGTCTAAAATATCATCACACTTCCACTTTGGAGAAGACTATTTAACTGCTGGAAAAGCAATAAAAATAGCTAGAAAAGAACTAAAAGGGGTAATTTCTAATGATGCGAGAGAAAAAATAAAAAGGAGCAGACACATCGTAGAAAACATTGTTGAAACGGGAAAGCCTGTGTATGGGATCAATACAGGATTTGGACCGCTTTGTACTACGATGATTTCTAAAGAAGAAACTAAGATATTACAAACCAATATACTACAGAGTCATAGCGTGGGCGTTGGAGATCCAATTGATCAGGAAATTAGCAAACTCATGCTAATCCTGAAATTACAATCCTTAGCCAAAGGGTATTCTGGAATTGCAGAAAAAACTTTAGATCGTATTTTATGGCATCTTGATAATGATGCTATTCCGATAGTACCTTCGCAGGGATCTGTAGGAGCTTCTGGAGACCTAGCTCCCCTTTCTCATTTATTTTTACCTCTAATTGGTTTAGGAAAAGTAATCTATAAGGGTACAGAAATTAGCACATCAAAGTTATTTGAGCTTACAGGTTTACAAGCTATCGAATTAGGACCAAAAGAAGGGTTAGCTTTGATTAACGGAACGCAATTTATTGCTGCTCATGCCGTTAAAGTTATTGAAAAACTACATAATTGTCTTTCTCAAGCGGATATTATCGGAGCAATGATGATAGAAGGATTGCAAGGTTCTGTTAAACCTTTCTATAATGAATTACACGCTTTAAGACCATTCAAAGGTACCATTCATGTTGCCTCCAGAGTAAAATCTTTATTAAAAGGTTCTGAAATTATGGAAGATCATATTGATTGTGACCGTGTTCAAGATCCCTATTCTTTGCGATGTATTCCTCAGGTACATGGAGCTTCTCGAAACGCTTGGCTTCATCTTAAAGAATTATTGGAGATAGAATTAAATTCTGTAACTGATAATCCCATTATTATCAATGAAGAATTAACTATAAGTGGCGGGAGCTTTCACGGACAACCTTTAGCTATGGCAATAGATTACGCTTGTATTGCTGCATCCGAAATAGGAAATATCTCAGACAGACGTATATATCTCGCTTTAGAAGGAAATTCTCCTGGCGTTCCAAAGCTATTAATGGAAGACACAGGTATTAATTCTGGATATATGATTTTGCAATACACAACAGCGGCTTTAGCAAGTGAAAACAAAGGATTATGTTTCCCTTCTAGCGCAGATAGTATTCCAACCTCTTTAGGTCAAGAAGATCACGTAAGTATGGGATCTATTGGAGGAAGGAAAGCTATGCGAGTGATTGATAACGTAGAAAAGATACTAGCAATAGAACTTTTAACCGCTGCACAAGCATTCGAATACCGAAAACCGATGAAATCTGGTCCTATCTTAGATGAAATCCATAAAATGGTGCGTACCAAAGTTTCTTTTGCAGAAAAAGATCGGGTTTTCTCAGATGATATAGGAAAAGGAATTGATATTATTAGAAACAATAGTCTCATAAACCTAGCAAATGAAGTAACCGAAAAGAACAACTTATCCTTAGAAACCAAGTTTTCTTCCTTATTTGAAACATATTAATTATGGAAAAACATACACTTATTGGGCCTATTTCCCAAGTATTACCGATGGATAATATTCCACTAAAAGGTGCTCTAAAAAATGAAGAACTTCGTGTAATTGAAAATGCAGGAATTCTAATAGAAGATGAGTTAATTCATTCCGTTGGCGATTATCAAGCAATCAAGGAAATTGCACTTAAATTGAATGCCAAGAGCATTGAATTACATACAGATTATATTTGCATGCCTGGTATTATAGATGCGCACACGCATATCTGCTTTTCAGGTTCCAGAGCTAATGATTATGCTATGCGAAATTCGGGAAAGACCTATTTAGAAATCGCACGAGCTGGTGGAGGTATCTGGGATACGGTCACTAAAACAAGAGCCGCAAGTCAAGAAGAATTATGCCATTCGGTTATAAAAAGAGCAAATTGCTTGCTTAAAAACGGGGTTACTACCGCAGAAGTTAAAAGCGGATATGGACTTTCCATATCAGAAGAATTGAAAATGCTTAGAGCAATCAATCAAGCGAATTCAAATTCGGAATCCGATCTTATACCAACCTGTTTGGCAGCACATATGTTACCAAAAGATTATGATGGTGATCATCATACTTACCTCGCCGAAATTGCCGAAAAACTATTTCCAATTCTAAAAACTGAAAACCTAAGCAATCGAATTGATGCATTTATAGAACAAAGCGCTTTTTCTAACGAACACATCGAACCTTATTTTCATAAAGCAAAGGAAATGGGATTTGATATCACTGTGCATGCAGATCAGTTTACAACCAGCGGTAGTGAAATAGCCATAAAATTTGACGCTATTAGTGCTGATCATTTAGAAGCCAGCACAGAAAAGGAAATAGAAAAATTAGCAACAAGCAATACTATTGCAGTGGCATTACCAGGAGCATCCATAGGTTTAGGGTGTGACTTTACTCCTGCCAGAAAAATTTTGGATCAAGGAGGCGCTTTAGCAATAGCGAGTGATTGGAACCCTGGCTCTGCACCTATGGGTGATTTACTAACACAAGCTTGCATTCTAGGAACCTTTCAAAAACTTAGCAATGCAGAAGTTTTAGCCGGCATAACTTGCAGAGCTGCTGCAGCATTAAAACTAAATGATCGAGGTAGTTTAGCACCAAAAATGCTTGCAGATTTTTGTCTATTTCCGTCTCATCATTATAACGAAATATTATATCATCAAGGCAAACTCACTCCTTCACAAGTATGGAAAAGAGGTGAAACTGTGTATTCTAAATAACCAATCGATCAAAAAATCTAGTAATTAAAAGTCAATTACAATTCATTATCATGACTGCATTCAAAGAGCAAATAAAAACAGGTATCCCACAAACTCTTCCTAAAAAAAAGGAATTTAACACAACCATAAGCAGAGCTCCAAAAAGGAAACAAATATTATCAATTGATGAAAAGAAACTAGCACTTAAAAATGCTCTGAGATACTTTCCTTCAAAATGGCACGAAGAATTAGCTCCAGAGTTTCTTGAAGAACTAAATGAATATGGCAGGATTTATATGTACAGATTTATGCCCGATTATGATATGTACGCCAGACCTATACATGAATATCCTGCAAAAAGTTTACAAGCCGCTGGAATTATGCTCATGATACAAAATAATTTAGATCCTGCAGTTGCTCAACATCCTTATGAACTTATTACCTACGGAGGTAATGGCGCAGTATTTCAAAACTGGGCACAGTATTTACTAACAATGCATTATCTAGCAACAATGACTGATGAACAAACACTGCACATGTATTCTGGTCATCCAATGGGATTATTTCCTTCTTCTAAAGACGCTCCAAGAGTTGTAGTTACAAATGGAATGATGATTCCAAATTACTCAAAACCAGATGATTGGGAAAAATTCAATGCTCTTGGAGTTACTCAATACGGACAAATGACTGCTGGAAGTTATATGTATATTGGTCCTCAAGGAATTGTGCACGGTACTACAATCACAGTAATGAATGCTTTTAGAAAAACTCTCAAACCAGGAGAAACTTCTGAAGGAAAAATTTTCTTAACTGCTGGATTAGGTGGAATGAGCGGAGCACAACCAAAAGCTGGTAATATCGCTAAATGTATCACCGTATGTGCAGAAGTAAATCCTGCCGCTGCACAAAAAAGATATGAGCAAGGTTGGGTAGACGAAATTATAGACAATTTAGATCAATTAGTAAATCGTGTTAAAGAAGCAATTTCTAATACTGAAGTTGTTTCTATAGCCTATAAAGGAAATGTGGTTGATATATGGGAACAATTTTATGAGGAAAATATTTATGTCCACTTAGGATCCGATCAGACATCATTGCATAATCCATGGTCTGGAGGATATTATCCTGTAGATATGAGCTATGAACAATCTAATGAAATGATTGCCAACAATCCTGATGGTTTCAAGGTAAAAGTTCAGGAATCTCTAAAAAGACATGCTTTAGCAATAAATAAGCATACAGCCAAGGGAACTTATTTCTTTGATTATGGAAATGCATTTTTATTAGAAGCATCAAGAGCTGGTGCGGATGTAATGAGTACTAACGGAGTGGATTTTAAATACCCTTCATACGTCCAAGATATTTTGGGTCCTATGTGTTTTGACTATGGATTTGGACCCTTTAGATGGGTTTGTACATCTGGTAAGTCAGAGGATCTGGACAAAACGGATCAAATAGCCATTGCCATAATGCAAAAAATAAAAGCAGAAGCACCAGAAGAAATCCAACAACAAATGCAAGACAACATTACATGGATTGAGGAAGCAAAACAAAATAAGCTTGTTGTAGGCTCTCAAGCAAGAATTTTATACGCTGATGCAGAAGGAAGAATAAAAATCGCTGAGGCGTTTAATAAAGCTATTAAATCAGGTGATATATCTGCTCCTATTGTTTTAGGAAGAGATCATCATGACGTTAGCGGTACAGATTCTCCATATAGAGAAACGAGCAATATTTATGATGGTAGTAAATTTACCGCTGATATGGCTATCCATAATGTCATTGGTGATAGTTTTAGAGGTGCCACTTGGATATCCATTCATAATGGAGGTGGTGTTGGTTGGGGCGAAGTAATCAATGGTGGATTTGGACTTTTACTCGATGGATCTAATGAAGCTTCAATCAAATTAAAAAACATGCTCTTTTATGACGTGAATAATGGTATATCCAGAAGAAGTTGGGCAAGAAATGAAGAGGCCATTTTTGCCATAAAAAGAGAAATGAAACGTACACCAACACTTAAAGTAACGATTCCTAATAAATTAAATACTAATATTTTAGATAAAATATTTTAAAGCTTACATTCAAAATAATTATAATCAAATAGATCTAATAAATTTATAAACATGACTAGTTACGAAAAGACCTCTGATGATATATGGAAAGGAAGAACATCTGACAAGGAACTATACCTGCATGAAAAGGTGCAATGCATCGATCTTGAAAAAGAGGAATTAACTAGAAATCAAAATATTGGATTCTCCATATTAGGATATGAATGTGAAGAAGGAGTTAAAAGAAACCAAGGTCGTATAGGTACAGTAGCTGCTCCTGATATTATTAGAAAAATGATGGGGTCTTTATCAAATCACTTCAAGAATGATGTGGATATCATTGATATTGGCAATGTAAACTGTGTTGATGATGATTTAGAAAAAACTCAAAGTTTTACTTCAAATAAAATAAAACAATCACTTGAAAAAGAGTATTTTAATATAGTTTTAGGAGGTGGTCATGATTTAGGATATGCGCATTATAATGGTCTTAAAAAACATCTCCCAAAAGCCACTATCGGAATCATCAATTTGGATGCTCATTTTGATTTAAGAGTCCCTAACAAAAAAGGAAATTCCGGTACTCCATTCTACCAAATAGCAAATGAGAACGATCATTTCAAATACTTATGCTTAGGCATTCAGGAAGAAGCAAACAATAGGATTTTATTTGAAACCGCTCGTGAATTAGGTGTAAACTTCATCAAAAACACAGAATTTACTATGAGCCATATAGATCATATAGACAAAACCCTCACCAATTTCATTAATACTGTTGATTATGTGTACCTCTCTATAGATTTAGATGGCTTTTCTTCTGCATATGCTCCTGGTGTGAGTGCTCCTTCTCCATTTGGATTCTCTCCTTCTATAGCATTACACACTATCGAAAAGATTTGTAATTCTAAAAAACTTATTAGCGCTGACATTGTAGAACTTAATCCAGCTTATGATGTTGATAATTGTACCGCTAGATTAGCAGCAAGGTTAATTTATTATATCATGAAGTATATTTCTACTTTATAACATGATTCGCAATTCCTTTTCTTTATCTTTACTATTAAGAATCGGAATTACTTAAATGGAATTAACAGCTAAAACACTTATTTATATTCATGCTTTCTTTGGTAGTATTGGATTATTATCTGGATTTATAAGTTTAGTTGGAAAAAAAGGAAGATTTTACCATAAGAAAGGTGGTGTAGTTTTTTCTATAAGTATGCTTATAAGTTCATTGATTGCTATACCAATCACATTGCTACCAAATCATAAAAACTTATTATTACACCTACTTTCTATTTTTACTATCTATTTGGTTGTTTCTGGAAATCGTGTACTTAAGTTTAAAAGAAATCATACCCTAGGTAATACGGACATTATTATTACTTCAGTAATGGGTATTGTTTTTCTGGGAATGATTGCTGTGGGAGTGTATTATCTAATAAATGCGATACCTAAGAGCGCTTTATTTTTCTTTTTTGGAGGATTTGGCATTATGGCCACTATAAGAGACATAAAACTCTACAAAACCTTTAAAACAAATCCTACAGCTTATTTATCCAATCATCTTGGTAAAATGTCTGGAGCTTTTGGAGCAGCCGTAACAGCATTCCTTCTTGCCGCCTTAGACTCAAGCACTCTGTGGGTTTGGATAACCCCATCTGTAATTACTTTACTTTTTGTTACCTTTTGGAGAAGAAAAATCTCAAAGACCTAATGTTGTAACAACATTTCTAGTAAATCGTCTGATTACTAAATCTTTTCCTGTATGGCTTTTCAAAATATTATCGAACGTACGTTGCGTTATTTCGTAGCATTTTTCATTTTCGTATATGGAGCTGCAAAACCTTTACAATTTCAAAACAACAATGGATTTCCAGATAAACTTGTAAGTGAACTTACAGGAATGGAACTTATGTGGTCTTTTTTTGGATACACTCAAACACTACCTATAATTATTGGATTATTACAAGTAACAGGAGCTATATTTCTATTATTTCATAGAACAAAAATCATTGGTATTTTACTACTAATTCCAATTATGACTAATATCGTATTATTTGATATTTTTTACGAAGTAAAGACCGGTGCTACGGTTAATGCAATTGTATTTCTTGTAATTCTTTTCGTCCTTTTAATTTTTGAAAAGAATAGGATTTCCAAAGTAATACAGATAATTAGTTCCAAAAAAGAAAAGGATCCAAAGCGAATCCCTCTATTTATGATTAGTGCAGTATTTGCTGCTACCTTATTTTTTGTGTATACGTATCTTCAAAACACCATATAAATTGCTGCTATAAAACCTAAAAAGCTCTTCTTGGTAAATCTCTGTAGGTAACCGTTAAACCCTGATATTGTCCTTGCCAAGCATTATCATCACCTACCCAGCCGAAATGACTTCGAGGACCATTTACAAACTCATCCACATCGTTAATTTGGGTTCTTCCGCCTTGTACTCCAAAACATCCTGTATTATTAGCTCCTACCCAAGAAGTAGGTGTTATTGCCAACATGGTGTGTTGTAAAACTCCACCATGATCCCAAAACCCAATTACAGAGTTTTCACGAACTTGAACTTCTCCACCAACTCTAGCTGGCAAACCCATATCAGGAAAAAAGAATCGTTCTGCTTCTACAGAAGAGATATTCTGTAACGGATCTGGATAATCTCCTGTAAAATTTCCATTAGCTATTAGCCATCTGTAGACGAAAGTATGGCATATTTCAGAATCAGGACTCATTCCTAACTCTGGAACATATGTGCCTAAAAAAATCCCCATTGTTGTTTATTTAAAAGGTTCTAAAAGTTTTTATGGTTGAAATAAATATGAAAATAACATATTTAAATTCACCTTTAAAAATACAAAAAAACTCCAAATTTTGTAAAACAGCAGGTAATTAAAAAAGGGAGAAAAATCATATCTCTAAAAACTTAAATATTAAGAGGACGTATATATAAATACTTTTGTATCTTAGAACAATACATTAATTCTCTTAACGATATACACATCGATCATCTTGAAGATTTTTTAAAAACGGCACTAAAAATTTCTTTCTTTCAATGAAAGTTAGGATGATTAATTATGTTCTATGGAAGCTATTAATTTTTATCAAATATCAGTTTTTCTACTACAAGGGTTTGTTGTTTCGTCATTGGTATTGATATTGTTCCATTTTCGCAAAGTCACTGGTAATGGTTTACTTTTTACCGCACTTGGGATGTTTCAATTCATACAGGTATTCACCGCGACTACTATGTATTTCGAGATATATGATGGTATTACTGTTTCTCCTGGCTCTTCTGTACTCTTCTCTGTTACTCTATTTTCAGTTTTAATATTTTACATAAAGGAAGATGCATTACTGACCAGAAGACTTATTTATGCCTTAGTCATTGCTAATTTGATGATCGTAATTTTATTACTGTTATTCAGCATCAACTTACAAGACTCTAAGATACATCAGGTGTCTTTTAAAATGATCTCTGATTTTTTTAACACAAACATCTTTTTGTTGATTTATGGTACGGTATTATTATTTGTCGATTCTATATTACTCATTTTCATATATGAATATATCTCTAAATATATCGAAAATCTATTCTTTCGCATATTCTTAACGATGCTTACCATCCTCACTTTCGATGCGATTCTCTTTAGCGTAGTAGGCTTTTGGAACAATAGTAATATGATATCTTTTTTAATATCTGGTTTAGCTTCTAAAATTACTATGAGTTTTTATTATGGGATTATTTTTACTGTGTATTTAAAATACATACAAAAAGAAATCAACGAAAATACCTATGCCACTTTTAAAGATGTATATCATTCTCTAACCTACCGTCAAAAATTTGAAGAAGCTGAAAAAGTTATTCAGCTCAGTGAAAATAGATATCAAACTCTAACTGATATATCTCCGGTAGGAATTTTTATGACAAAAGCCAATGGAAAAACTACTTTTGTAAACGAAAAATGGTGCCAGATTTCTGGAATTTCTCAGCAAGAAGCGATGAATGATGGGTGGTTAAAAGCGGTTCACCCAGAAGATCGAAAAAAACTAAAGCAAGGATGGTATCAAGACTCTAAGAAAAAAGATTCTTCTCATGCAGAATATCGTTTTTTACGTCCTGATGGAACAATAAAATGGGTATTGGGTCAAGCAATTCCAGAATATAATGAAAAAGGAGAAGTGATCGGCTATGTTGGAACTACCACAGATATCACAGATTTAAAACTCTATGAAATAGAACTTAACAAACTAAAAGATAAAGCCGAAGAAAGTGATCGATTAAAATCTGCATTCCTTGCTAATATGAGTCATGAAATCCGTACTCCGATGAATGGGATATTAGGATTTGCCGAGTTATTAAAAGAACCAGTACTTACTGGTGATGAGCAACAACTATACATTAGTTTAATCGAAGAGAGTGGTGCTCGAATGCTAAATATTATTAGAGATATTATTGATATTTCTAAAATCGAATCCGGACAGGTAAAAGTATTCTTATCTGATTTAAATGTAAATGAACAAGTAGGTTATTTATATAATTTCTTTAAACCCGAAGCAGACAGAAAAGATCTGGAACTTTCCTTCAAAAATGGACTGCCTGATAGTGATTCTATTATTAAAACGGATAAAGAAAAGTTTAACGCAATACTTACAAATCTTGTCAAAAATGCACTTAAATACACTCCCGAAGGCTCTATTACCTTTGGTTATGAATTAGAGGATGATTTTTTACAGTTTTATGTAAAAGATACTGGTATGGGAATAGCTAAGGATAGACAAAAAGCCATTTTTGAACGTTTTGTACAAGCGGATATTGAAAATAATTATGCTATTGAAGGAGCTGGTATCGGTTTATCCATTGCTAAAGCATACAGCGAAATGTTGGGTGGTAGTATATGGCTGGATAGTACAAAGGATATCGGAAGTATATTTTATTTTACTATTCCTTACCGGAAGGAATAGTAAAATAAAGAAATGATTTATTAATTATTCTGTCGGAATTCTTTCATCTACAAATTTTAAAGGCATATCACCCATAAGATCTATCATATCTAAGATATCTCTTATCGTTTGCTCCTCTTCCATTTGTTCTTCTACAAACCATTGCAGAAAGTTTTCTGTTCCAAAATCTAGAACACTTCTACATTTAGCAACTATTTTGTATATAGACTTGGTAACACTAATTTCCTGCTCTAAGGCAGATTCGAATACTTCTTTTAAAGAGCTATATTCATGAGCATTTGATAGATTTGCCACTTCTGGAGAGTACGCAGCACCTCCAGCATCGTTGATAAACCTAAAAATTTTCATCATATGCTCTCTTTCTTCTTCAGATTGTTTGTAGAAAAAATCAGCACTTTTTAGCAAACCCTTTTGATCACACCAAGAGGCCATCGCTAAATATACAGATGATGCATGTTGCTCTTTTGCAATTTGAGCATTAAGCAAATCCATTACTTCTAAATTGATACTGATCTGTTGTCTTGCTATATTTTCCATCTTTCTGTGTGATTTGTCTATTAATTTTTATTTAAAATTAAACAAAAAAAGAAAGAGAAAATAATACCTCTATCAATTTATAAGAAGTCTAAATATAAGTAAGATTAGGCGGTAACAAGAATATCTTGCAATTCTATCATCGTAAAAGTTCCATGAATTAGCTCCACAAAATCTAACACCTGAAGTGTATCTAATAATAATACATGTTGTTTATCACAAAACGACAGAAGAGTGGTATCATTCTGATTAAGCATATATGCTATATGTTCTTTGGTAGATAATTGTTTTGCTTTGTATCGAAGACTCAATAGTTGACAAAAGGATACTTTTATTAATTTATGACCAAAATCAATATAAAAACAACGATCTTCAGCAGACTGATAAGAAGTATAATATTTTGAGGCAAATAGTAATTCCATATTCCAAGAACAAAACTAAATGTTATTTAGATCTATTCCAAATATAAATAACAATTTTATAACTTTTCATTATTTAAATAATATCATTCTTGATTCTCAAACATCAATGAAACAAATTCTGCAACACAGGCTGGTTTCCTAACACCTTCGATTTCGACAGAACAATCCCAAGTAATCTTTAATCCTTTCTTAGTATATGGCTCTATCTCTGCGATACTGCTATGCAATCGCAATCTACTATCAACAATAACAGGATGTGGGAATCTAACTTTATTTAAACCATAGTTTACACCCATTTCTAAACTTTCAACAATCACAAGATCCATTAGCATCTTGGATAAAAGTGAAATCGACAAAAAACCATGAGCAATTGGTTTTTTAAACGGTGACTCCTTTTCAATACGATCTAAATCAACATGTAACCATTGATAATCTTGAGTTGCGTCTGCAAAAGAATTAATCATTTCCTGAGTAACAGTAACCCATTCTCCTATTGGCAACTTCTCTCCTTTGTGAGTTTTAAATTCTTCAAAATTTTTACAAATAAGCTGTTCCATATATTTACGTATAGATTCATTTACCTAGAAACGCCTCCATCTATGGTCAAACAAATTCCTGACACATAAGAAGCTTCATCAGAAGCCAAATATAAATATCCATATGCAATATCCATTGGTGTTGCAGCTTTTTGTAACGGTATTTGAGATTTTATTCCATCTATATGCTCTTTGGGGATTTGATCAGTCATTTCTGTTAGCGTAAAACCTGGCGCTAAAGCATTCGCCGTAATACCATATTTTCCAAGCTCCATAGTCCATGTTTTAGACATGGCAATCACGCCTGCCTTAGTTGCCGAATAATTTGTCTGTCCAAAATTTCCTCTTAGCCCTACATTCGATGCTGCAGAAACTATTCTACCGTAGCCAGCTTCTTTCATATACTTAGAAATAACCTGAGTACAGAGAAAAACTCCTTTAAGATTTACATCTATAACGGCATCCCATTCGGCTTCGCTCATTTTATGTAATGTACGATCTTTCGTAATTCCTGCATTATTTATTAATATATTAATTTTTCCATATTTCTGATATATCCTTTCTGCTTCTATTTCAATTGCATTTTTATCAGTTACAGAAATATTTGTAAACTCGGCTACTTGACCTTGATCAGCTATTGTACTTGCTACATCCTTACCTTCCTCCAAAAGATCCCAAATAATTACTTTAGCACCTTCGCTTGCAAATAAGGTAGAAATTGCTTTTCCAATTCCTCTGGCTCCGCCTGTAATAACAGCTACTTTATCTTTTAATCTCATCTCGTTAATAATTATATCGATATTATTAAGAACACTGAATCACTACTTTCCCTTTTACTTTTCGATTCATCATCTCCACTAAGGCCTTAGCAGCATCCTTTAGCTCATATACCTTATGAATATGAGGTTTCAATTTTCCTGCTTCTAGCCATTTCATTAATTGTATCGTATTATCCATATTCATTTTAGGATTCTTCATCGCAAAACTGCCCCAAAAAACACCCACAACTGAACATCCTTTTAACAAGGGTAAATTTAGTGGGATTTTAGGAATTGGGCCAGCTGCAAAACCTACCACCAAGTAATGCCCTTCCCAAGCCATAGAACGTAATGCTAGTTCAGAATAGTCTCCTCCCACCGGATCATATACCACATCTACTCCTTTGCCATCAGTTAACTCTTTCGCTTTAGATTTAAGATCTTCTGTGGTATAATTAATAACCTCATCGGCACCATACTCCTTACATAGCTTTAATTTATCCTCAGAAGAAGCAGCTGCAATTACTTTAGCTCCCATTAGTTTCCCTAATTCAATGGCAGCAAGACCTACACCTCCTGAAGCTCCAAGAATTAACAATGTATCTCCTTCCTTTAGATTCGCTCGGTCTTTTAATGCATGGTAAGATGTCCCATATGCAATCATAAATGAAGAGGCTATTTCAAAAGACATTTTTTGAGGTTTTTTAAAACACATATTTGCTGGCATTGCTACTTCCTCCGCATATCCGCCTTTCATTACAAATCCAAAAACCTCATCATTAACCTCTAAATGTTTCACTTCACTACCCACTTCTTTAATTATTCCCGAAACATCACTTCCTGGAACAAATGGTAACTCTGGTTTAAACTGATACAACCCTTGAATAATCAAGGTATCGGGAAAATTAACTCCACAAGATTTTATCTGAATAAGAACTTCATCTTTCTTTAATTTCGGACTTTCTACATCCTCAAAAACTAAATCAGAAGGAGGTCCATAATTTTTGCACACAATAGCCTTCATAATTATTCCTCTATAACTTTTAGCACTAGTTTCCCCATTTTGTCTCCAGAAAAAAGGCGCAAAAAAGTATCATGAAAATTTTCAATTCCTTTATACACGTCTTCTTTACTTTTTAGTTTTCCTTGTGCTAGCCAACCTCCCATTTCTTTAGCTGCCTTCCCATAATCCTTTGCATAATCCATGACAACCATTCCTTGCATAGTTGCTCTATTTACTAACAAAGACAAATAATTTTTGGGGCCTTTTACATCATTCATATTATTATATTGAGAAATTGCTCCGCAAATTACTATTCTTGCATGCATTCTAAGTCTTGATAAAGCTGCATCTAAAATTTCACCTCCTACATTATCAAAATAAACATCAATTCCTTTTGGACATTCCCTTTTGATTGCATCATAAATTTCTTCAGACTTGTAATCTATAGCTCCATCAAAACCTAGTACCTCTTTTATGTATTTACATTTTTCAGTCCCTCCAGCTATACCAATTACACGACATCCTTTAATCTTAGCGATTTGCCCAACAATACTGCCAACAGCTCCTGCAGCTCCAGAAACTAAAACAGTATCTCCTTCTTTAATCTTACCAACTTCGAGAATACCAAAATACGCTGTCATTCCAGGCATACCTAGCGTTCCTATATACATTGGTAAAGGCGCTAAGCTTGGATCTACAGGATACCAATTTTCACCATTCGTTACTGTATACTGTTGAACACCTCCCCAACCTGTTAAAAAATCACCTTCTTTAAACTTTGGATGATTATTTGACTTTATCACTTTACCTATAGATCCAGCTCTCATTACATCATCTAACTCTACAGGTTCTATATATGATTTTCCTTCTCGCATCCAACCTCGCATTGCAGGATCCAATGATATGTAATGATGTTGTATTAGAACTTCACCTTCTTTTGGTTCTGGAATAGCTTTATGTTGCAATTCCCAAGTATTTTGATCTGGTAGTCCTTCTGGTCTATTTTTTAAGATGATTTGTTTATTCATGTGTATTGTTTTATTTCTCTATGAGTTTAGTTCTTTTCTGTATAAATAGTTTATCTTAAAATTTGTTTACAAAGATGTTCCTCCATCTAATGTTATGGTTTGTCCTGTTATGAACTTTGTAGCATCAGATGCTAACCACACTACCGCTTCTGCTATTTCTTCTGCTTGACCATATCGTTTCATAGGAATTACACTTTTAAGCATATCATCCATATCTGGTCTTACAGATAATAATTTATTAAGTAGTGCAGATTCTGTATATCCGGGACATACTGCATTGATTCTAATGTTTTTCGTAGCGTATTCTAATGCAGCTGACTTTGTCATTCCAACTACGGCAAACTTACTAGCACTATATGACAGGTTGTTTAATGATGCTTTTAGACCAGCCAGAGAAGCTATATTTACAATATTTCCATGACCTTGTTTCATCATTTGCTGTAGTGCTAATTTCATACAATAAAAAACTCCTGTTTGATTGACGGCAATCACATTATCCCAGTCTTGCAATGTATATTCTGCTGTTTTAGACATATTTCTAGGACCAATTCCTGCATTATTAACCATTACATCCAACTGCCCGAATTGATCAACTGTTTTCGTAATAAGAGTTTCTACCTCTTCATAACTTGCCACATTCGCTGGAATCACTGCAGCTTTTCCTCCTTCATCGAGTATTTGATCCGCTGTACGTTTTGCTTTTCCTTCTTTTATATCCGATACTATGACCGTTGCTTTGTGTTTTGCAAAATGTTTTGCGGTAGCAGCTCCAATACCAGAACCTGCTCCTGTTACGATAACTATTTTATTTTGTACTTGCATATTCGTTTACTTTTGATGAAGTTGTTTCTTAATGATTTGCGCATAAAATAAGACGAGAGTCTAATAAGGATCTGCTTCTCATTTCCCCTGGATAAGCCTTATGACTAATCATTCCCATAAATTCTTCTTTACTTTCATATTGTACAATTAATATTTTGTCCCATTCTACAGTATCTTCAGGTCCAATTAATCCATAGATCGGTTTTCCGTTGTAAACTATTTCAGCGTTTGTTGCTTTAAAAAAGGGAAGTGCTGCTTTCATATACTGAGCATATGCTTCTTCTCCAGTTATTCCCTGCTCTTCTATAATATCTTTAAATTTCAATAGATTAATCATTTGAAAAGATCCTTCGATAGGTAATTTCAAAAAATCACTTAATTGTTTTTCAGTTATACTAGTATAGGTTTTCATAAAGTTGATATTTACAATCTTATTTCTTTTAATCCTTCATACTTGTTATAAATTTCGCTGTAATGTTCTTTTATATTATTTAAAATAAAATCATATGGTACATCTTCAAAATGCCCATAATCCTCTAAATACTCCATAAAAGCACCTCCTTCATTATCAAACTCTTGAAACATGGAATCTTCTTCTCCATTAAATTCTAGTGGTGCTACATTACATTTTTTACACAACTCTTTATTAAATGCTGGAGAAGCTTTTAACCATTTTCCATTAAGAAAGACATTAATCATTCCGTGCGGTGTTAATTCATTCGTTCCAATTTTTTCAATCAATCGCTCCACACCTATGTGGTTTTTTACCTTTGCTAAGTGTATTCTTGCAGGAATTCCAAGACCTCGTAATCCTGCGATTAATATGATCGATTTATCTAAACAATGCCCACTATTTCTTTTTACTAATGCACTTGCCTTATACGCTTCTTTTTTTAAACGGATATGATAAGGATCATAACGCCACCCATCTCTAACTTTCAGATATAAACCAACCGCTTTTTCCTTTTGTGTTAGCTCTTCATTATCAAACTCCTGTATCATATTTTTAATATCAGCACTTTGATAATCGTAATAGTATGTTTCCTCTAAATAATTCATTTTTTCCAGTATTAGTCAATCTTTTTTGTTTGGATTGCCCTCCATGCCAACGAACATAACAAAGCCGATGCCTGATCCAATTGGGCAAAACGCGGGTCTGTTGTTAATCCTTTATCATACCTGTAGTAAATTTGCTGGGCAATCACTGCAATTTTAAAAAGTCCGAAAGCATAATAGAAAATCAGATTATCGACAGTATTTCCACTTTTCACTGCATATTTCTGAACAATTTCACTTCTAGTTGGATTGCCTTCCATTATGGTAGGTGAAGGAATTCCTTTTTTTACAAATTCATGATCACTCTGCATTGTCCAATATCCTAAAGATGTGCCTAAATCCATTAAAGGATCTCCTAGCGTTGCCATTTCCCAATCCAAAACAGCATTTACCTCATTCCAGTTCTCATCTTTAAAAACAATATTGTCGTATTTAAAATCATTATGAACTAAGCTGTATGTATACTCTTTTGGCTGATGTGTCTCCATCCATTCCATTACTTTTTGCGCTTCTGGAACATCTTGAGTCTTTGCGGCTACATATTGCTTACTCCAATTAGATACCTGACGCTCCACATATCCCTCTGGCCTACCAAGATCTTCTAACCCTGCTTTATTATAATCTATCGCATGTAATTGAACAAAAGTATCTAACCAAGATTCTGCTATTTTCTTAAAACTTGTATCATTAATATTTCTCTTTTTTGCTTCTTGAATGCTTAGAATAATTCCTTCCACTTTTTCCATCACATAAAACTGGCATCCCAAAATACTTTCATCATCAGTATAAGCATGCATCTTGGGAACTTTTGGAAACGCCTTATAAATACCGGACTGAACTCTAAATTCTCGTCCCATATCGTGTCCTCGTTTTATGGCACCAAATGGAGGACGTCTTAACACATACTCCTTATCTTCTATTGCTACTAAATATGTAAGATTGGAGTAGCCATGAGTATATTGCGTAACCTTCCATGGACTCTCTATACTCTGTATAAGGTCATTTTTTTGTAGAAATGATTTTAATGCTTCTTCATTAAGTTCCTCTCCTTTACGAACATCTTGCATGATACTAATCTTTAAAAAGCGTTGATTTTATATATTACTCAGCGTATTTTTTTATAATACTTTTTCCTAATTGGTACATATGCACTTCATCTGGTCCATCTGCTAACCTTAACATTCTTGCAGCAACAAAAAAATGTGCTAAAGGAGTATCTGGACCCACACCTTTTCCACCATGAATTTGCATGGCTCTATCAATTACTTTCAATGCCATTTTTGGAGCTACTACTTTAATCATAGCAATTAAATCTTTGGATAATTTATTCCCAAATTTATCCATCTTATCAGCTGCAGAAAGTGTCAATAATCTAGCCTGCTCGATATCACATTGTGATTTTGCAATTTCTTGCCGAATACTACTGTAATCTTTAAATGTTTTTCCGAAAGCTATACGTTCTGAAGCTCGTTTTGACATTAGCTCTAAAGATCTCTGAGCCATTCCGATAAGACGCATGCAATGATGAATACGTCCAGGACCTAGTCTTCCTTGTGCTATTTCAAAACCTCTTCCTTCTCCCAGAATCAAATTTTCTTTGGGAACACGAACATTTTCTAGTAAGATCTCTGCATGCCCTTCTGGTGAATCATAAAAGCCGAAAACCGATAAAGGTCTAATTATTTTTAATCCAGGTGTATTCATAGGTACTAAGACCATACTTTGTTGTTGATGCCTTGGAGCTTGTGGATCTGTTTTACCCATTACGATGGCTATTTTACAATTAGGGTTCATTCCGCCAGAAGACCACCATTTCCTTCCATTAATCACATAATCCTTTCCATCACTCACAATGGAAGTTTCGATATTTGTTGCATCCGAAGAAGCGACTTGAGGTTCTGTCATTAAAAAAGCAGAACGAATATCACCATTTAACAAAGGCGCTAACCATTGTTTTTGTTGATCTTTTGATCCATACTTTGCCAAAACTTCCATATTCCCAGTATCTGGCGCACTGCAATTAAAGATTTCTGAAGACCATAAAATACGTCCCATAATTTCTGCTAGAGGAGCATACTCCAGATTTGACAATCCTGGACTTAGATCTTCGTACGCTTTGGGTAGAAATAAATTCCATAAACCTTCCTCCTTGGCTTTCTGTTTTAATGATTCCATACCAGGCCATGGTTTCCAAAGATTATCAGGATGATACAGAAATTCATTGACCTCCTTTTCTACAGGCAGAATATACGTATCAAAAAACGAAGTAAGTCTCTCTTGAAGATCTATAATTTTTTCTGAGTAATCGAAATTCATATACTCTCTATTATTAGCTATAATTATTATTTCAAAATCTATCTCTCAAGATTAACCTGCTATCATATAACCTCCATCTGCAGTATACACTCCTCCAGTCATATAAGCTCCAGCATCTGAAGCTAGTAAACAAACAATCCCTGCCATTTCATCTGGCATTCCCATACGAGATGAGGGCAATGATTTTTCTATTTTATTAAGTAGCTTTTCATTTTGCCAAAGAACAGCACTGAATTTAGTTTTGATAAGTCCTGGACAAATTACGTTCGCTCTGATACCATATTGTCCCCATTCTTTAGCTTGATTCTTAGTTAACATCAGTAAAGCCGCTTTACTCGTACTGTATAAACCCAAACCAGCTCCTGGATGCAAAGCTTCTACAGAGGCTATATTAATTATACTACCACCTCCTCTTTCTTTCATAGAAGACAATGCCAGATTAGATAACAGCCAAGGTGCTTTTACATTTACATCCATGATCTTGTCGAATACTTCCTCTTCAGCTTCCTCAATTGGAGCATAAATAGGATTAATAGCCGCATTGTTTACCAAAATATCCACTCCACCATAATGTTCTATGGTTTTCTCTATTAGCTCTTTACGTTGATCGGCTTTACCGATGTGACAAGCAATTCCAATCGCTTCTAAACCATTGTTATTGAATTCTTCTGCGACGTTATCAACCGCTTCCTGATTTCTACTACTTATAACCACTTTGGCTCCATATTCTGCCAATCCTTGAGCGATTGATTTTCCAATTCCTTTGCTAGAACCAGTTATGATAGCTACTTTTCCTTTTAAATTGAATGATTGTTGTATACTCTTCATTAGATGTTTAATGAATTAATAATTTTTAAATTGTGGGATAAATTAATGTAAGATCTCTTTTTCAGTTGCTACTGTAAGTACTTCTTCATTCGTTAGAATTTCTGCTAATCCAGTAGTCTTTGGCAACTCGTATTTATAATAAAACCGCATTGCATGAATTTTACTTTCATAAAACTCTTCTGAATATTTTAAAGCGCCAGAAACCAATGTGCTCTTAGCAAAAGTTGCTGTTTCTAGCCAAACCCAAGCTAGGGTGATATTACTTAAAAATTCCATAAAAGGAGAAGCATCAGATAAAAACCTTTCGTAATCGCCTTTTTTAGCAAAACCGACTAAAAATCCAATTACTTTTTGAGCTAATTGAAGTTTACCACCAAGGGTATTTGCATATTTTCTTAGATCTTCGAACTTAGATGCATTTTCTATAGTTAGCATTACTTCCTTAGTAAGTAATTCTAAAGCCTTTCCATTTTCCATTAAAAGCTTTCTACCTAGTAAATCTTGAGATTGTATACCTGTAGTACCTTCGTAAATTGGAAATATTCTTATATCTCTATGATATTGCTGCAATATAAAATCCGCGCAAAACCCATATCCACCTAATACCTGTAGACCATTAGAAACAGCTTGTGCTCCCATCTCTGAAGGATATGTTTTTACCATCGGAATGATCAATTCTAACAATAAGCTATATTTTTCTTTTTCTAAAGGATCTGTAACAGTCTCTTTAAGATCATAATATTTTGAAGCTAACAATACCAAGCTTAGTGAACCTTCTGCAACTACTTTTTGCAATAAAAGCATTCTACGAACATCAGGGTGATTGATAATTAACGTCTGGCCTTGTTCAGGGTCTTTTTTTCCTGTACTTGCTAGCTTTCTTCCTTGCGGACGTTCTTTTGCATATTGTAATGAGGCATGATAAGCAGCTGTAGCAATTGCCGCTGCACCTCTTCCTACAGCGATTCTTGCACCGTTCATCATCAAAAACATATATTTCAGTCCTTGGTGTGGTTCACCAACTAACCAGCCTTTACAATCATCTGCATCGCCAAAACCTAAGTGCGTAGTACAATAACCGCGTTGACCCATTTTTTGAAAATCTGCAACCGTAGTAACATCATTACTAATAAGTCCTCCTTTACCATCAGGTCGTTTTTTAGGTACAATAAATAAGGAAATTCCTTTTGTTCCTGCTGGAGCTCCTTCAATACGTGCGAGTACCAAATGGACAAAGTTTTCTGCATATTGATGGTCTCCTCCAGAAATAAATATTTTCTGTCCTGAAATTTTATAAGAGCCGTCATCCTGTGGTGAAGCTTTTGTAACCACATCCGAGAGTGAACTACCAGCTTGGGGCTCCGTTAAACACATTGTTCCTCCCCAATCACCAGATAACATCTTAGGAACGTATGTGTCATTCAATTCTTTATTAGCAAAATGAATGATGAGTTCTGCCGCTCCTAAGGTTAAGCCTACATAACCAGGTAAGTGATTATTGGCTGCATCCTGAATAAAAGAAGAGGCTGTATAAACCATCATAGGCATTTGCAATCCTCCAGCCTCATAGTCAAAGGTTCCTGAAATGAGTCCCATTTCTCCACCTTTTTTCATCATTACTTCTACCTGTTTATGAACCACTACTCCACCATTTTTGTGATACGCAGGTTTTTCATCCATTTCCTTGAAATACGGAAATAGTTCTCTATCCGAAAATTCTTTTACCGAATCTATAAACAAATTCAACGAATCTTTATCATGATCGGCAAAACGTTCTTGCTGTAATACCTCTTCTAAATGATGAACGTCATATAAAAAGAATTTTAAAGTATCTATATCTACATATTGATTAGCCATTGTACGAAGTTTTAAGAAGTTGATTGTTGACAACTCATTAAATTTCGTGAATATTTAATACATTCTCATTAAACATGTTTAATAAATGAGAAATTTAAGATTTCCTTAGGTTTTCGATATAACAAAAACAAGCTCTATTGCTGACTAAGACGTTTTCTTATTTTTGAAAGTCCTACTGGTGTTAATCCTAGATAAGAAGCAATCATATATTGGGGAACTCGTTGAAAAAGTGAAGGCCTTTTTTCCAACAACTGAAGATATCGTTCCTGATTTGACAAATTTTTAATGCGATTAATTTTTTGAAAATTATTTATATAGGCCTTCTGCATTGACAATCGCCCAAAGCGCTCTAATGCATGAGAATGATCAAAAACTTTTAATGCATCACTTTTAGATATCGCATAAACTACTGAATCTTCTGTAAGTTCCAAATATGATTCTGAAGGTATTTCTTCTATATAAGGATATAAATCTGTAAAAAAAGTGTTCTCCGTATAAAACTCCATAACCCTTGTTACACCATCTTCTACAGTATAATAGGTGGCACAACCTTGCTTCATATAATAGAAATCCCGGATATATTGCCCTGGTTTTACGAGAAACATTCCTTTTTTATATGTTTCTTTTTTATAAAACTGAAGCCCAAATTCCATATCCGAATCGCTAACTGGTGTAAAAGACCGTATTTTTTCTTCTAAATCTTTCAATACTTATGGCTATATCAACGAAAGAACAAAATATTTATATAAAGACCAAGTATTAGGAGAGGAATGAGTTTATGGTATAAAAAAAAGGCCACTTACAAGAAGTAACCTTTTTCGACTATTTATAAACTACAACTAAACAATTTATTATTTACGGATCGCATAACTAGATGCTCCGGGAAGGTCTCTTAAAAAATCAACTGCACTTTTTAAAATAAGCTCAATAGAAGAATAAAGGTGATTCATAACTGTGTGATTTAAAGATTAAACAAGATAAATATACATAGTTATTAACAATTTAACAAAAAAATTGTTTAAATTATGTTCATAATTTGTTTATATGTACTAATATTAGGATTAAATTCAATTAAAATCATATTAAAAATTAATTTTGTAGTCTAAAACTTTCAAAAAGTGTTAATAACTATGTTAATAACTGTATTTTATGTTGAAAACAATGAAGGTAAACCTCAACTAAGTTTAAAAAACTAATGCTTTAACAGTTCATAAACCGTTGCTCATGATTAAAAGTGGAATTATTTCTAAAGAATATCAGTATGTACATTTTGATAAAAACTTGTAGTTTTTAATAATTTTTGTTCTTAAATTAGAGGTAAATTCCCCTATTATCAACACACAATCTTTATAAAAAACTGTATGTCAAATAATTAAAAATCAAACATAGACTTGATTTATGGAGCAACCAAACCTATCTTTTATTACTAAACTCTCTAATGGAGATAAAGTCTTTGAAGAAAAAATCTTTAAAGTAATTCGAAAAGAATTTCCTGAAGAAAAAGAAAAGTATTTTTTAAGTATAAAATCTAGAAATTATACAAAAGCAGCAGAAGATGTTCATAAGCTTAAACACAAGATTAGCATCTTAGGGTTAGAAAAAGGATATGATGTTGCAGAGAAATATGAAGACAATCTGAAAGAATCCTCTGAAGTACTAAAAGAGGAGTTTGAAAATATCTTAACTAATATCACTGCTTATTTAGCAGAAACTCTATAAGGTCTTGTCATATTACTTTTTTAAACTATAGTGGTATGCTATTTGACCCAACTGTCCAACAATTTTCACAGAGTCTTTCATGGATAATTTGGAACCATCAGCATGTATCCATCTTTTAAGTGGTTGTTCGCATATATATGAAATTGCTTTTTTCTTTCCGTAAAATTTTCGCATTCTCATAAAAATCTCAACGTCGAATAACCATCGAGTAATAAACTTTTCTTTAAACAACTCGTTAAAAACCTCTTTATCCATTATTTTGGCGCCACACTGAGTGTCATTAAATGACATGCCTAATATATTACGAATGATCAGATTAATAGTTTTACTAATTATTTTACGTCCTGATTCCTTGGTGATATCCGCTCCCATCCTACTCATTCTGGATCCACTTACAATTTTAAAATCAGAAGAGGCTATTGTTTTTACCAAGTCATCAAAATCCTTGAAATCTGTAGAAAGATCGGCATCTAGATATCCTATATAATCTAACTGTTTATCTTTTGCCATATGTAATACTCCTTGTCTCACTGCCTCACCTTTTCCACCATTTTTCTCGCAATTATAAACACTTATATTATCTTCTCTCCCTTTTTGTAACTCTAATAAAACATTAAGTGTATCATCTGTACTTCCATCATTAACAAAACACAAATGATATCCTAGATTACTATTCGTAAAATCAATAAATTCCTTACTTAACAATCTTTTTTCTTCATTGTAGCACGGAATTACCACTCCCACACAATTTCTTTGTAGTATTTTACCTTTGGAATCATCGCTAGGAATCCTGTCTTTCTTCACCCCTAAAATCCTACCTATTCTAACCGAAACTTCATTCAATGATAGAGGTTTTTTCATATAATCATCGATCCCTAAATCAAAACCATTAATGATGGTATCTTCATCGTTATTCCCGGAAAGTACTAATACTTTTACATCAGGTTTTTTCTCTCTTTTTACGGTTTCTATCACTTCTAAACCAGACATTCCATCCATATTAATATCCACGATGATAAGATCAGGGTCAAAAGAATCAAAAAGACGTAATCCTTCTTGTCCGCTATCCGCACATTTTACTTCATATCCTAAATCCGTAAGATGTTTCTCTAAAGATAATAGTATTAGTTGCTGATCATCAATCGCTAAAATTCTTTTCATTATATATCTAATTTAAAACTTATTATAAAATCTTAATCGAGCCTGTACTATTTGGATTTGTGGAAGTATCTGTTAGCGACAAAATCACTAAAGATATTATTAGTTGTTTTATAAATTTAGGGAATTTTCACCTAAACACACAAGTAGATAATTTTATTTTCAAAATATTTGTGTAATTCAAGTTACAGTTTTTATTCGAAAAAATCAATTAAAGATAGTTTTATAATAGTTAGAAAAACAGTAGTTAATCTTTCAGTAACCTGTACATTTGCAAAATGTCATTTACAGATCAAAACCAGCAGGTATTTTTAAAAAAACTAGGTATAGATAAGCTTAATCCTATGCAAGAAGAAGCAGGATTGGCAATTAGTTCCAGCGATAATGTCATTTTATTGTCTCCAACTGGAACAGGAAAAACTATTGCTTTTCTGTTACCTATCTTTGCCAATCTAGATGTTGATTGCCAAGAAATCCAAACGATTATAGTAGTTCCGTCTAGAGAACTTGCGATACAAATAGAAAAAGTTGCCAGAGATATGGGAACTGGATTTAAGATCAATGCCGTCTATGGAGGAAGATCGGGCTCACAAGATAAATTAGATTTAAAACATCGTCCTGCGATTCTTATTGGAACTCCCGGTAGGATTGCCGATAGACTTCGACGGGATAACATCTCAGTAGCTCATCTTACCACTATTGTTTTGGATGAATTTGATAAATCATTGGAAGTAGGTTTCGAAAAAGAAATGATAGAGATTATCAATGCATTACCCAATATCAAGAAAAAAGTACTTACTTCTGCCACGCAAGAGTCTACAATACCAGATTTTGTGAGACTTCACAATCCAATAAAAATCAATTATCTAGATCAAGCCACCTCTCAATTAACGCAAAAAAGGGTTATCTCTGAATCTAAAGACAAATTACCAGTATTAGTAAAAACAATTAAACACATTGGAAATCAGCCAGGAATTATATTCTGTAATTACAAAGATTCTATACAACGTGTCAGCGCATTTTTAAAAGAGAACAAGATAGATCATGGTTGTTTTTATGGAGGTATGGAACAAAAAGATCGAGAACGAGCCTTAATAAAATTCCGAAATGGAACACATCAAATAATCGTTGCCACAGATCTTGCTGCAAGAGGAATTGATATTCCCGAAATCAAATATATTATACATTATCATTTACCTATGAAGCGTGAGGAATTCACACATAGAAATGGTAGAACAGCAAGGATGAATGCTAATGGTACTGCTTATATCCTGCAATGGGAAGAAGAAATACTTCCTGATTTTATAGATGAAGTTGAAGTAGAAGAATTGATAGATGCTCCCATTCCGGAGAAATCTGAGTGGAAAACATTATTTATTTCTGGAGGAAGAAGAGACAAAATATCCAAAGGAGATATTGCTGGTCTTTTTATAAAACAAGGAAAGTTACACAGAGATGAATTAGGCATTATTGAAATCAAACCTGATTGTGCTTTTGCAGCCGTAAAGGCTTCTAAAGCAAAAAAAGTAATCGAACAGGTTACAAATACTCGACTAAAAAAGAAAAAAGTTAGAGTGACCATGATTTAAAGGATTAAAATAAAAAGAGGAACTAAACAGTTCCTCTTTTTGTTTTTTTCAATATAAGTATATCTTTTTTACTTATGAGTCCATTCTAATAATCTTAGCCCCTATGGCTCTCAATCGATCATCAATATTTTCATATCCTCTATCTATCTGCTCAATATTATGAATCGTAGATGTTCCTTTTGCGCTTAAAGCCGCTATTAGCAAAGAAATTCCAGCTCTAATATCTGGAGACACCATAGTGGTTGCTTTTAATGTAGATTTAAAATCATGACCAATAATAGTTGCTCTATGTGGATCACATAAAATGATCTTAGCCCCCATATCTATCAATTTATCTACAAAAAACAATCGACTTTCGAACATTTTCTGATGTACCATTACTTCTCCTCTAGCTTGTGTAGCTACAACAAGTACAATACTTAACAAATCTGGAGTAAATCCAGGCCATGGAGCATCAGCAATTGTCATAAAGGATCCATCTATATAACTTTCAATTTGATAACCATCAGTATGAGCTGGTATGTAGATATCATCTCCTACACGTTCTATAGTGATACCAAGTTTCCTAAATGTATTTGGAATAATACCAAGATTATCCCAGCTTACATCCTTGATCGTAATTTCACTTTTGGTCATAGCAGCAAGACCGATCCAAGAACCAATCTCGATCATATCAGGCAATACTCTATGTTCGCATCCACCTAAAGATTCAACTCCTTCGATAGTTAGCAAATTAGATCCAACACCTTGAATCTTACCGCCCATGGAGTTAATCATTTTACAAAGTTGTTGCAAATACGGTTCGCAAGCAGCGTTGTATATTGTTGTTTTTCCTTTAGCTAATGCTGCAGCCATTACGATATTAGCCGTTCCTGTAACAGAGGCTTCATCCAATAACATATAAGTACCTGTAAGACCTTCTGGAGCTTCCACGCCATAAAAACGTTCTTCCTTGTTATACCTAAACTCTGCTCCTAAATTGATAAATCCTTCAAAATGAGTATCTAATCTACGACGCCCAATTTTATCTCCTCCTGGTCTAGGGATGTATCCTTTTCCAAAACGGCCCAATAACGGCCCAACTATCATTATAGATCCTCTTAATCCACTTCCTTCTTGCTTAAATTGCTCACTCTCCAGATACTCTAGATTCAGCTCATCACTTTTAAAGGTATATTTACCCTTTCCAAGTTTCTGAATTTTTACTCCTAAATTTCTAAGAATCTCTATTAATTTGTTTACATCTCTAATATCTGGAATATTAGAAATCGTAACTTTTTCTGGAGTTAATAATACTGCACAAAGAATTTGTAAGGCTTCGTTTTTCGCTCCCTGAGGTGTAATTTCACCTTTGAGCTGATGCCCTCCTTCTATCTGAAAAGTACTCATAAAAGTTGATTGGTTAAGGTAATGTTTTGGTTAATAACGTTTTTTTCCTCGGTTATTACCACCGCTTCGATAATTCTTTTTTCCAGAACCTCCACGATAGTTTTTCTTTTTTCCTCTAAGTAGATCAGTAGAAGTACTTAAATCCTCACTACTATTACGAAGATCTATTTTACCATCACTTAATTCCAAAAGATGATTAAAAATTGCCTGATCATCAACCGTATCTTTATTCCAGTTGAGATAACATTTCTTCATATGATTGGCAATTGTATATGTAAGCGCAGTTTTTAAATCTCCTTCTTCCCAACTTATTGCAACATCGATCATTCTCTTGATATTATTACCGTAGTATCGATATTTTGGGAAATTCTGAGGATATTCTAAAGGCTCAGGCCTTTCTTCTAACTTTTCTTTTGTGAGTATAGGATAAGGAGCTTCTACATCCAGTTTAAAATCACTCATAATAAAAAGCTGATCCCATAGTTTATGTTGAAAATCTGGAACATCTCTTAAATGAGGTTGAAGATTTCCCATAACCGCTATAATGGCTTTTGCTACTTTATTTCTCTCTTCTCTATCTTCTATTTCAACAGCTTGATCAATCATTTTTTGAAGATGACGACCATACTCTGGAATAATCAACTTATCCCGATCGGTATTATATTCTAAATTATTTATACTCATATGATTGTTAAAGTCTATAAAATGTATAAGTAGTAGTCTTGAGCATCTACAAAAAGGAATGGTAAGTAATATATCCTGACTTTTAGGCGGCTCAATATTTGTTTGCAAAATACTAAAATAATATTAGTATGCTTAAAATGAATCTAAAAATATTCATTCTTATAGAGAAATTACACCTTCTACTCTATCCGCTACTTCTTTATACTTAGAAATAACATGGTCCGGGTTTTTCATGCGAACGTTTATAGAAACACTAGTGTATTTTCCATTTTTGGACTGTTTGGTAGTAATCACAGCGCCAAGATTATTAAAAATCTCTTCTACCTGATTCACTTTTTCAGTTTCTGTAGGAACGATAAACTTATACAAATAGTTTGTTGGCCAAAGGGCCGTATCTGCTAATTGGGCTTTTAATTTTTTATAAAATTCTTCAGATTTTGAAGGGTCACTCATCTATTACAAAATTTTTGGGCAAAGATACACCTTCTCTTTTATATATTAAGAAGTGATATATTACTCTTTTAGTCTTTTAATTAACAACCGATATTGCTCCATTGTATCCATATCATCCGTCTTATTTTTACCATCTAAGGTAATAACTTTATCCTTATATTTCTTAATAATATATCTTGCTCCAAAATCTTCTTTAAGCTCTGATAATTCTTCAAAGTAAATGCTAGAAAACATTGCTGGAACTCCTATTTTAGCTTGCATTGCTGTAGCTACAATCGCATTTGGATTTTCGGTATAATGCTGTATCAAATTATTGAAATGCGCAAGATCTATAAAAGGTTGATCAATTAAAGATATTAATACTGCTTTATATTTCTTCGTTGCACTCATTATATGTCGAACTCCTGTACTTATAGAAGTTCCCATTCCAGATTGCCAACTTTGATTGTACAAAATACGAACTGGTAAATGTTCTATTTCCTTATTAATGAGATCAAAATTAGCTCCTAATATGACATAAGTTTCTAATTGAGATAATTTTTGAACCTTTTTGATTTCAGATACTATCAAAGATTCTTCTTTCCAAGGTAACAATTGCTTTGGAGATCCCATTCTGGTAGAAGCTCCTGCTGCTAATATGATATGCGCTATTTCTTTAATGATCTTTTACTGTATTATGAGCGAGATCATTGGAATAATCACTGTGAATACCTCCTATTTTTTCGTGTAACGGAATAGGCCTCTGATTACGAACAACAGAAAGTATTTCTGCAATAATAGAAATAGCTATTTCTTGTGGAGTTTCTGCTCCTAAATTAAGTCCGGCTGGCCCATGAATACAATCCATAAACTCATCTGTAACTTCAGGAAAATATTCTATAAATGCAGACAGCAATTTTTCTCTTCTTCTAGAAGGTCCTAACAAACCTATATACACTGGACTTGTATCTTTAATTGCTTGCAGATACAAAAGATCTTTCGCAAAATTATGTGTCATCAACACAATTGCAGTTTGTTTATCTACCTTATCAATTATTAAATCTTCAGGAGATTTATTAATGATTCTATTAGATCCAGGAAAATCATCTATAGTCTTAGGATTTTTTGGAGAATTTACCACCTCTACTTCCCATCCAGTTTTATGGGCTATTTCACTCAATACTACTGCATCATGCTCAGAACCAATAATTACTAATCGAAAGCATGGTTTCATCTCTCTTTTAAAACAATGAATTCCATTAGTATCATCTATTGACATTAATTCAAAATTGTCATAGAATCTAAAGCTATGAGTAGCATCAAAAGACAAAGTAGATCCCATAAGGAGTTCCGTATTCTCTTCTTTTGCATAAAAAGAACTCATCTCAAAAGATGTTCGAGATTGTAAATATGACTCTATTTCGTCTATATTTTCGGAACTAATTAGAAAAGGTTCTATCAAAATATATAAAACACCTTCACAACCCAAACGATACCTTCCGTTATAGGTCATAACCTTAGCTCGTCCAGAATCAAAAACGGATTGAGCTTGCCTTAACACTTCTTTTTCTACACATCCGCCACTAACCGCTCCGGTCATCTGTCCATTTTCCAGAATCAACATTCCAACTCCTGGTCTACGGTAAGACGAGCCATCAATATCAACAACTGTTGCCATGACGGCTCGCATTCCTATTTTCTTTGCTTCTTTATAAGAAGCTATTATTTCTTTAAACTCATGAGTCATATTCTACCCAAGCAATTCTTTTTCCTTCATATTTTTTACAAAAGGTTGTTTTGTCATCCGAACACCTTTTGCGGCTTTTATAGCATTAGCAATTGCAGCTCCTGCTGGTGGTAATGTAGGTTCACCTAATCCTGTAGGCGCAACATCACTTTCGATAAAATGTGTTTCTACAATAGGTGTTTCATTCATTCTAATTAAACGATATGTATTAAAATTAGTATCCTGAGGTTTACCATCTTTAAAGGTGAAATCTCCATACATAGCATGCCCTATTCCATCGATAACTCCTCCTTCTATTTGGTTTTTAGCTCCTAAAGGATTTACAACAATACCACAATCAACCACACAAGTTATCTTTTTTACTACAGGTTGATCATCTTCTATGACTACATCTGCTACTTCGGCTACATGTGTATTATGACAATAATAAGAACTAAACCCTTGAAATACTCCTTCAGGTTTTTTACCCCACTCAGATTTTTCAACTGCGGTTTTGATCACTTGTTCCAATCGCTCTGGAGAATATTGAATTCTTTCATCATCATGACCTTTCACATTCTGCAATAAGTCTAGTCGCAATCGTATATTATCTACTTCCATTACTTCAGCTAGCTCATCAAAGAAACTTTGCTCTGCAAAAGCAAGAAAATTCGTGTATGGCGCTCTCCAAGCTCCTATGGTAATATTACTATCATATTTAGCAACGTCTACCTGATAATTTTCCACTGCTCCCGCAGGAAAGAAATTAGGAATTAAGCCATACATATTAGAATTCACTGCAGCTTCTTTTAAGTGATAACCTGTTAATTTACCATCTTTTATCGCAGCACTAATTCTATATTTTATTGCTGGTCTGTAAATTCCTGCAGACATATCATCTTCTCTAGAATACACCACCTTAACCGGTTTTTTGGCGATATTGGAGATTTCTGCAGCTTCTAAAGCAAAATCCCCATATAATCTTCTACCAAAACCACCACCCATTCTGGTCATATCTACGGTAACTTCTTCTGGCTTTCTATTTAATAGTTCCGCTACTCTTCTTGCCGTCCCTGCTGGTGTTTGAATAGGTCCAACCAAACGCACTTTTTCTTGGGTTACATCTGCAAAGAAATTCATAGGTTCCATGCAATTATGCGGTAGAAAAGGAGATTCATATGTTCTCTCTAAAACCTTGTCTGCATTTGCAAAAGCTTTTTTAACATCTCCGTCTGCCCTCATCGTATTAAACTCATTCCCATCCAAAAGAGCAGTTAATGCTTTATCATGATCTTCTGTATTCTCTAGTTTAGAATCATCTTTCCACTTTGCTTTCACGATCTTTTTAGCCTTCATCGCTGACCAAGTATTTTCAGCCATCACAGCAATCTTATCACCGAACTTAAATATATCGATAACACCTTTTACCGTTTTAGCTTCTGTAGCATCAAAATCTTCTAGTTTTTTACCAAATGCAGGCGGTCTCACTACACTAACGTATAGCATTCCTTCTTCCTTATAATCTAATCCATATAGAGGTTTACCAGATACGATTTTATCGATGTCTACATTTCGAATATCTTTTCCGATAATGGTAAAATCTTTAGGATCTTTTAAACTTATATCTTCAGGAATCTCCAAAGAAGCTGCTTCTTTAACAACTTCTCCGTATCCGAGTTTATCTCCGTTGCTATTGGTTATCACTCCTTCTTTAGTAGTACATGTAGAAGGATCTACTCCCCACTTTGCCGCTGCAGCATTCACTAGCATTTGCCTGGCAGTAGCTCCTGTTTTTCTTAATGGTTCCCAACCATGCCTTAAAGATTGACTTCCTCCAGCCACTTGTCTAGTAAAGTTTTTGGTATCTAATGCACCTTGCGCTACTACAACATTATCCCATGCGACATCTAACTCTTCTGCAATTAACATCGGCATCGAAGTTTTTACTCCCTGCCCAATCTCTGGATTTGGAGAAAAAATAGTGACCATTCCATTATCTGCTATTTTAATAAATGCATTAAAATCATTAAAATTCAAATCAGCAATATCTACAGGAGGTGCAGCTTCTGGTTTACAAGCCTGAAATAGGTTAAAACCAATTAACATTCCTCCACCAGCCAATGCGGATGTTCTTATAAATGACCTTCTACTAACAGAAGGTGTTGTAATACGTTTCATTTTTTTGGATTTAAATTGGTTAACTTAGCTTACTTGCAGCTTTTTCTACAGCTTTTTCTATTCTATTATAGGAAGCACATCTACACAGATTTCCACTCATAGCAGTTCTAATCTCCTCTCTATTAGGATTTGGATTCTGCTCTAAAAACGCTGCTGCAGTCATGATTTGTCCGGCCTGACAATATCCACACTGAGGAACATCTATTTCTTTCCAAGCTTGTTGAATTGGATGCGAAACGTCTTCAGATAACCCTTCTATTGTAGTTATTCCCATTTCAGCAGCTACAGATACTTGTAACAGACAACTTCTTGTAGCTACTCCATCAGCGTGTACTGTGCAAGCGCCACATTGTCCAATTCCGCAACCAAATTTGGTACCCACTAAATCAAAATGATCTCGTAGAATCCATAATAATGGTGTGTCCTTATCTGCATCAACAGAAAGTGATTTACCATTTACTTTTAGATTATAAACAGGCATGAGTTTAATTTTTAAAGATTTGTATTTAATTAGTCTA
This sequence comes from uncultured Aquimarina sp., assembly GCF_947492965.1. Classification (GTDB taxonomy): domain Bacteria; phylum Bacteroidota; class Bacteroidia; order Flavobacteriales; family Flavobacteriaceae; genus Aquimarina. The sequence goes on from NZ_CANLOZ010000002.1 coordinate 760,959, forward strand.
AATAAGCTAAAAATCCATTTTCGCTTTTTTAAAGTAATAAAAATAAATACTGGGCAATTCAACTTTAACAGAGCTTTATGGTATCCTTATCAATCTATTTTCAAAATCCTTTAATAATTCCGAAATTTGTAAAAAAATATTTCTTTGACGAAACACAAAATAGTAATTACAGGAGGTCCTTCTACTGGAAAAACATCCATCATAAACAAACTCGAAGATGATGGTTTCTTTTGTTTTCCAGAATTTATTAGAAGTATAACTCAAGAGGTGAAACTTAGCAACGACGCGATGGAAATCGCCTCTAATCCTATTGTATCTGTTGATGATCCTTACGATTTCAATTTACAACTTTTGCAAGGTAGAATTGATCAGTATCGGGATCCTAAGGCTAGTGATAAACAAATTTCATTTTATGATCGTGGAATTCCTGATGTTCTTGCGTACATGGATTTGTTTGATCAAACATATGATGAAACTTTTATTGATGCTTGTAAGTCGTATCGGTATAATAAGATTTTTATACTTCCTCCATGGGAAGACATTTACACTTCTGATGAAGAAAGATATGAAAGTTTTGAGGAAGCAAAACAAATCTACCTTCACTTATTAAACACTTATACAAAGTTTGGATACAATTGTATAGAAGTTCCTTTTGGAAATGTAAAAGAACGCAGTACCTTTATATTAGAACACGTTTTATAAAATAGTATTGATGATTTCCCCTATTCAACTATTAAAGGAAAATTGGAATTATGATTCTTTCAGACCTTTTCAGGAAGAGATCATCAATGCGCTCCTCCAAAATAATGATGTCTTTGGTCTACTACCTACTGGTGGAGGTAAATCCATTTGTTTTCAAATTCCAGCCCTTTTAAAACCAGGTATTTGTATTGTTATATCACCACTAATTGCTTTAATGCAAGATCAAGTACAACATTTACAACAAAAAGGTATTAAGGCAATAGCGCTTACTAGTGGAATCAAATATTCTGAACTAGATACGCTATTAGATAATTGCATCTATGGTAATTATAAGTTCCTTTATCTTTCGCCAGAGCGATTACAGCAAGATCTAGTGAAAGAACGTTTAAAAAAAATGAACATTAATCTGATTGCAGTAGATGAGGCACATTGTATATCACAATGGGGTAATGATTTTCGGCCTTCTTATAAAAAAATAAGAACTCTAAGAGAGCTAAAACCTTCTGTTCCTATAATTGCACTTACGGCCTCTGCTACTCCCGAAGTAGTAGATGATATTATAATTGAATTAGATTTATTTCAGCCAAAAGTATTCCGACAATCTTTTTACCGGAATAACCTGGGATATATCGTAACCCAAACTTTAGATAAAAATGATCAATTACTTCGGATTCTTTCTAAATATAAAGGTAGTTCTATCATTTATGTACGAAATCGAAAATCTGCCATAGAGATTAGCGATTTCCTAAACGCAAATAAACTGAAGGCAACTTACTATCATGGAGGTGTCGACGCAAAAGAAAAGACCAAACGTTTCCAACAATGGATGCAAGAGGAAATTACTATTATGGTAGCTACCAATGCTTTTGGAATGGGTATTGATAAATCGAATGTAAAAACCATTATACATTATAGCATTCCCGAAAGTATAGAAAGTTATTTTCAGGAAGCAGGAAGAGCTGGAAGAGACGGAACCAAATCATTTGCATTCTTATTAAATAGCAATAATGATATCCGCAACGTTCAAAATCAATTTATAAAAGTATTACCCGATATAGAATTTGTAAAACTGGTTTATCGTAAACTTTGCAATTATTTTCGGATATCTTATGGAGAAGGTGAACAATCTTCCCATGGTTTCAATTTTAATATATTCTGCAAAACTTATAATTTAAACACACTGATAACCTACAATGCATTACAGTTTTTAGATCGTTGTAGTGTATTAAGTTTTTCTCAACGATACTCCAAAAAGAGTACAATCCATATCACTACCACTGGAAATCATCTTTTAGGGTATCTAGAACAAAAACCCCACTTAGCATTAATTACCAAAGCAATATTGCGAACATATGGAGGTATTTTTGACGAAGAAGTAAAAGTTAATCTATCACTAATCGCTTCCAAAGTTAATTGTACAGAAACGGATGTAATCGACACATTAAAACAACTAGAGGAAGCCGAACTTCTTATTTTTAAGCATAAACTAACGGATGCTAATATTACTTTTTTAGTACCTAGAGAAGATGATCATACTATTAATAGAATAAAACCTTATATAACAGAATTGCGATTATCAAAAACCAAAAAGGTAAATGCAATGATTGATTTTGTACAAAACGAGAAAATATGCAGAAGTAGGTTTTTACTAAAGTATTTTGGAGAGCAAGATGCTGCTGATTGTGGAATATGTGATATATGCCTTGCCAAAAAAAAATCAGTTATTGATCCTGTAGCAATCAAAAAACAAATACTCACTCTTTTAACAAAACAAGACTTATCCTCCAGAGAATTGCTACATCAACTAGATTGCTCCGAAGAAGAAGGATTAAAAATACTAAGAGAATTAAACGAACATCGTATTATAAAAATAAATTCTTATAACAACTATCAACTCGTATAAATACATGAGAGACTTACGAATTCTATTTATGGGTACACCTGATTTTGCAGTAGAAACCCTTAAAACAATTATAGAAAATAAATTTAATGTTGTTGGTGTTATTACTGCTCCAGACAAACCTGCTGGAAGAGGTAGAAAACTAAGAGCGTCTGCGGTAAAAGAATATGCATTATCCCAAGGTCTAACGATATTACAACCAACGAATCTAAAAAATGAAGATTTTATAAAAGAACTAGCTTCCTTAGAAGCAAACCTAAATATCGTAGTTGCCTTTAGAATGCTACCAAAAGTAGTATGGAACATGCCCGAGTATGGCACATTTAATCTTCATGCATCTTTATTACCAGATTACCGAGGTGCTGCACCAATTAATTGGGCTATAATCAATGGAGAACAAAAAACTGGAATTACTACTTTTTTTATCGATGAAAAAATTGATACTGGTCATATCATTCTTCAAAAAGAAGTAGAAATTAAAAAACAGGACACTGCAGGAATACTTCATGATAAATTAATGACACAAGGAGCAGCTTTGGTAATTGACACCATTAAAGCCATAGAAAACGAAACGGTTACTACTACAAAACAACCAAAAGAAGAGACTTTTAAAACCGCTTATAAACTTCATAGAGAAAATACCAAGATTAATTGGGAGGACTCAATTGAAAATATTTACAACCTTATTAGAGGTTTGAGTCCTTATCCTTCTGCCTGGAGTAACCTATATAATAAAGGAGAAGAAATATCTATAAAAGTATATGAAGCTGAAATAGAACTTATAGAACATAATTTTGAGATAGGAAAAGTAATCATTGAAGATTCTAAAATCAAAGTTTCGGTAGTAAAAGGATATATTATTTTAAATAAGATTCAACTTCCGGGGAAAAAAGCTATGGAAGCTAAAGCACTCCTTAACGGGTACACTTTTTATAAAGATGCTAAAATGTGCTGAGCCCTTGCTATCAAAGGAGTAAGAAAAATCCAATAATTTATATATGTTTATTAACAATCACCTTGAGTTATCAACAAAAGCCCGTATTTACTGGGCTAATCCTTGCACGAATCATAAATCCGTATAAATTTGTAGAGCGTTTAACAAAAATTTGGTTTAACCAACAATTAATTTAAAAACAGAATTATGAACAAAACAGAATTAATCGATGCAATGGCAGCTGATGCTGGAATTACAAAAGCAGCAGCAAAGAAAGCTTTAGAGTCTTTTTTAGGAAATGTTGAAGGTTCTCTTAAAAAAGGTGACCGTGTTTCTTTAGTTGGATTCGGTTCTTGGTCAGTTTCTAAAAGAGCTGCAAGAGAAGGTAGAAACCCTCAGACAGGAAAAACTATCAAGATCGCTGCTAAAAACGTTGTAAAGTTCAAAGCTGGTGCAGATTTATCTAGTTCAGTTAACTAATTTAGTTAGTTTTTGATATTATAAAGAGCTCCTTTTTAAAGGAGCTTTTTTTATGGAGAACAGCTAAAAATCGGCTATACTTTTTGATTATTAGAAATAATTATTTAGTTTTAGTATAAACTACACCATCTATGATTTCATTACAACCAGCAAAAGGACACCTTCTGATTGCAGAACCATCGATTATTGGCGATGTTTCTTTTAATCGTTCGGTCGTACTTTTAGCAGATCATAGTAATCAGGGATCTATAGGCTTTATCATGAATAAACCATTAGATTATGTGCTTTCTGATTTAGTTCCTGAAGTAGAATCAGAATTTCAAATTTATAACGGAGGTCCTGTTGAGCAGGATAATCTGTATTTCATTCATAAAATTCCAGAGTTAATTCCTAATAGTGTAGAGATTTCTTCAGGAATTTATTGGGGTGGTGATTTTTCGGTAGTATCTAAATTAATTATCGAAAATAAAATTACACCTAATGAAATTCGTTTTTTCTTAGGGTATTCTGGATGGGATGCAAAACAATTACTACAAGAATTAGAAGCTAACTCTTGGGTGATTGTAAAAAACACTTATGAGAAGAATATTATAGGAAAATCCTATAATACTTTCTGGAAAGAAAAAATGATCGAACTTGGAGGAGAATATGTGCTGTGGTCCAACGCGCCTGCAGATCCTAGTTATAATTAATTTCCCAGTCTTATTTGTGCATTTAATACCCCAAGTAATCTTCTAGCAATATCTAAATTATACTCTTTCTTTCTAAACTTAGTAATAGGTTGAATACCATGTATTACATTAGTTATAAAAAGTTCGTCTGCTTTCTGCAATTCGAAAGGAGAAATAGAAGCTTCCTCTATTTCGTATTCTGGTAACTTTTCAATGATTCTTACTAACTGGGTACGTAATATCCCTTTAAGACAACCATCAGCAACTGGCGGAGTTTTTATCTTATTCCCTTTTATCAAAAATAAATTTCCATTTAAAGCCTCAATAACCATTTTATTGGAATTAAGTAATAAACAATTATTGTATCCATTTTCTTTAGCAAAAATACCACCAAGAATATTCACCAATTTATTATTAGATTTTAGTGTGGATAATAAATCTGTAGCAACATAATGATCTTTAAATAATGTTACTTCATAAAAATCTTCAGATAAAGTATAAAAAGACGACGTAAGTTGCTTTACCGAAATAGAATAATCAATATCATTGGTAGCTGGCGTATATAAACCTCCTTCTTTTCTATTTACAATGATCTTTACACGAACAGAAGAGTTTGACAAACCATTTTCTTCTATAAGACCTAAAATCTCTTCCTGTAAAAACTCTGGTGTAAACTTCATCGGAATTTGCATTCTTAGAATCCTCATGGAAGCCATTAATCTAAAGTAGTGGTCTTCCCAAAATAGAATAGTACCAGAATTTACTCGTATCGTTTCAAACAAGGCATCACCGTAGGCATATCCTCTGTTGGCTGTAGATAATGTAGCTTCATTATCTTTCAACAAATTTCCGTTTATATTGATCATAAAAAAAGCCCCTTATTACCAATTATCATTGGGCGGGGCAAATATACATTATAAAAATATAGGAATTAAGCAGAACCTAACACATGTTTTAAGTTACTAATCATATTCTCCCATAACATTTTATTTTCATCGATTTCATCATCATCTGAGAAATCTGTAACCATTAAGGATACATCTTTGGTAATTTCATCTACCTGAATTCGCATTTCGAAAAAATAATCACTCCCATCTTCGTCATCCGCTAACCATCTAAATTTAATTCTTTCACCACTTTTTTTACTTAAAAGCTTTGCTTCCTCTTCACTATCGTCCCATATAAATGTAAACATTTCACCTCGTGAATTTACATTATCAGAAAACCACTCAGAAAGTCCTGAAGGAGTAGAAATGTATTGATATAATAGTTGAGGAGAAGATTGTATTACAAATTCAAGCTCGTATTTTATTTTTTCAGACATATTGGAAATTGTTAGTAAGCCAATATATAGATTAATTATTGACTTTAAAAATATTTGAAAAAAATTAATTCTACTTTATTGTTTGCTACAATGGTTTTTGTTTTTATATTTGCACCCGAATTAAAATGATGTAGCATCTATTTGGCGAGGTAGCTCAGCTGGTTAGAGCGTTGGATTCATAACCCAGAGGTCGGGGGATCGTGCCCCCCTCTCGCTACATTAATTCACAAAGCCCTTAGAAATAAGGGCTTTTTTGGTTTTATGGAAGAGTTTGTAGTCTACATATTATATTCTGAAAAGTATAACAAAAGCTATACGGGATACACTGCTGATCTAATAAGTCGTTTTAGATCTCATAACAAATTAGCAACAAAAGGGTTTACCATTCGATATAGACCTTGGAAAGTTGTCTATCTGGAGTTTTTAAAAACTAAAAAAGAAGCTATTATTAGAGAAAAATTCTTGAAATCTGGAAAAGGAAGAGCTTGGGTAAAAGATAAACTAATGTTATAGCTAAAGATTCTTATCCGCCTAAGGCGGACGGGGGATCGTGCCCCCCTCTCGCTACATTAATTCACAAAACCCTTAGAAATAAGGGCTTTTTTGGTTTTATGAAAGAATTCGTAGTTTATATATTATTATCTAAAAAGTATAATAAAACTTATACTGGTTATACTTCTGACTTAATTAAACGTTTTCACTCCCACAATCAACTTGCAACAAAAGGATTCACGATAAAATATAGACCTTGGTTGGTAGCCTATATAGAGTTTTTTACAAACAAAAAGGAAGCTTTAGAAAGAGAAAAATTCCTAAAATCTGGGAAAGGAAGAGCTTGGGTAAAAGACAAACTAATATTATAGATAAGGATTCTTATCCTCCTAAGGCGGACGGGGGATCGTGCCCCCCTCTCGCTACATTAATTCACAAAGCCCTTAGAAATAAGGGCTTTTTTGGTTTTATGAAAGAATTCGTAGTTACATATTATATTATCTAAAAAGTATAACAAAACTCTTACCATCATGCACTAAATCCGTTTAAAACGTCTAAATCAAACTAAACTAATAAGAAATTGAATAACTATCGAAACAAAAAACCATCTTAAAATATCTTTTAAGATGGTTTTTGTTATTTAATAAAATGCTAATGCTACATCTGTCTGCTTAAAGCATCTATTTGTTTTGTTTTTTCCTGCATATACTTACTCATCTTTTCCATTTCCTCTGCAGGTAATGTAGAAATTAATTTCCTGTACTGTTTGGTAAGGCTAGTACTAGACTCACTCAGCTTTAGAAAAGCGTCCAAATCGGCTTTGGACTCTACAGCTTTTTTATATTTTGCCACATAAGCTTCATAATCCCTGATATACTTTCTCGCTTCCTGACTATCAAATGAAGGTGCTCCAGCAGGTAATTTTATTTCCTCAGTTTTTGGCTTCTTCTTCTTAGGTTTCTTTTTCTTCTTTACTACTGGTTTTTTTTCTTCTACAACTTCAACAACATCCGTTGAGTCAACCACCTCTTCGACAACTTCGACTTTATCTTCTTTAGGATCCTTTTTGCAGGATACCGCAAAAGATAATAAGAGACATAAAAGAGAACTCAATAAGATATTTTTCATAATTATAATTTTAGGGTAGTTAATAGTATTTGCTTTTAGTACGGTATATTTATTGGTTGTAATTTTAGCTTAAAAGTAACTTTAATTCTTCAAAATTCATAGTTTCTTGTGTTCCAGTCTTCATATTTTTAACTGTATAATTGTTATTTTCTATTTCTGAAGTTCCCGCAAGAACAACAAACGGTATTACTCTTTTATTAGCATATTTCATTTGTTTATTCATTTTTGCACTATCAGGATATAGCTCAGCAATAACACCTTCTTTTCTTAATTGAGCAACCGCTTTAAGACTATACAATCCCTCATCCGTTCCAAAATTAATAAATAAGGCTTTAGTTCCTGGTGCTACGGTATCAGGAAACAGCCCTAATTCCTCTATAACCAAATATATCCTATCCAATCCAAATGAGATACCTACTCCACTTACATCTTTAAGTCCAAAAATACCTGTAAGATCATCATAACGACCACCTCCTCCGATAGAGCCCATTTTGACTCCTTCTGGAGCTGATACTTCAAAAATTGCTCCTGTGTAGTAATTTAAACCTCGTGCTAAAGTAACATCCAAATCAAGTTCTGCAGTTTCTAACGGAATTTCCTTGATAGCATTTATGATAAACTCTAATTCATCTACTCCTTTTGTACCTTCTTCAGAGGCATTCAGAAGCTCTCTCAATTTAGTTAACTTCTCTGCAGTAGTTCCTGTAAAATTAAAAAGAGGTTGTACCTTATCTATGGCGGTTTGTTCGATACCTTTAGAAAGCATTTCTTTTTTAACACCTTCCTCTCCTATCTTATCCAGTTTATCTAATGCAACCGTAAAATCAATCAATTTATCACTAGCTCCAATCACTTCTGCAATCCCTGAAAGAATCTTACGATTATTCATTTTTATCGTAACTCCTTCTAAACCTAATTTAGAAAACACTTTATCATAAAGCTGAACAAAGTCTACTTCTTGCCATAAAGATTTACTACCTACCACATCTGCATCACACTGATAAAACTCCCTAAACCTTCCTTTCTGTGGACGATCTGCTCTCCATACAGGTTGAATCTGATACCTTTTAAACGGAAAATCAATTTCATTTTGATGCTGAACTACATATCTAGCAAATGGAACTGTTAAATCATAACGAAGCGCTTTCTCGCTGATTTTAGAGGTCATCTTACCACTATCTTTTGTAGCATACAATGTATCATCTACCTTATTTAGATAATCTCCACTATTCAATATCTTAAAAATAAGACGATCTCCTTCTTCTCCATATTTACCCATCAATGTTTCACTATTTTCAAAACTTGGAGTTTCTATGGGATGGAAACCAAACAACTGAAATTGTTCTCTAATAGTATTCATAATATAACTTCTCTTAGCTACTTCAATTGGAGAAAAATCACGTGTTCCTTTTGGTATAGAAGGTTTTTGTGCCATATATGTTTATTAAATTTTCAGCAAAAGTATACAATTCTTTATTTATACTTTTACTACTAATTCTGATTCGTTATAAAGGATGTAAAGATCTAAAAAAGCTTAAAATTTTATATTAAAAAACATAAAGAGTTTTACTTATTTAAATAAAATTTACTTTTTTGAGTAACTTTAAGGACGTTTTGTAGTCTTATACAGGAAACGATACTAATTCACTAATTATGTTTTCACTTTTTCGCGAGAATGTTCGTATTGCTTTAGATTCTATTAAGGGGCAACTTTTACGCACTATTCTTACCGTATTAATCATTGCTATTGGTATTACAGCATTAGTAGGAATATTAACTTTTTTAGGAGCTTTAGAAAACACCATTACTGGAGATTTTGCCTCTATGGGTTCTAATACTTTTAATATTCAACGTTATGAATTTACTACCAGAAGAGGTGGTAGCGGCGAAAGAGAGAAAATAAACCCTATTATTAGTTATAGAAACGTACGACAGTTTAAAGAAAAATTCCAATATCCTTTTTCTAAAACTTCAATTTCATTTACAGGAACACGAAATGCAGAAGTAAAATTTGAAAATGAAAAAACAGATCCTGAAGCTTCGGTAGTAGGAGTTAATGAAAACTATTTAGAAAATAGCGGTACTGAAGTAGAATTTGGAAGAAATTTTACTTTTTTTGATATAGAAAACAACAATCGTGTTTGTCTAATCGGACCAGATTTTAAGAAGAATATTTTTAAAGATACTGATCCTGTAAATAAAACGATTAGCATTAGAGGTGTGAAATTTAAAGTGATTGGTGTTTTAGAGAGCAAAGGTGCAACTTTCAGAAACAATCAAGATCTTAAAGTATTAATTCCTTTGCAAGTAGCACGTTCGATTTATACTTTACCAAACATTAACTATAACATCAGTGTAAAGGTAGATGATAAACAGTTTTTAGAAGGCGCGCAAGATGAAGCTATTATTACTTTTAGAAAAATACGCGGTCTCAATCCTATAGAAGAAAATAACTTTGGTCTAGAACGAAGTGATGACTTGATTAACCGTATCTCTAGCATTACTGGATATTTGTATTGGGCAGCATGGATCATTAGTATCATTACTATTTTCGGATCTTCGATTGCACTTATGAATATCATGCTCGTTTCTGTTACCGAGCGAACCAGAGAGATAGGAGTTCGAAAAGCTCTAGGAGCTAAAAAGAACATAATTTCTACCCAATTTTTTATGGAAACCGTTATTATTGGTCAAATCGGTGGCGTAGTAGGTATTATACTAGGAATAACGATTGGAGCTATTATTGTAGCTGTTTCAGGCTTTGAATTTAGTACGCCTTGGTTAGCGATTTTCGCCGCAGTAGTTACCTCATTTTTAACTGCAGTTGTTTCTGGGTCCTATCCAGCTGTAAAAGCAGCAAAACAAGATCCTATAGAATCGTTACGATATGAGTAATTTGTAAGACAAGCTTACTATTCTTTATCCCCAATAAGTTTATCAAAATATTGAAACAACTCACCTTTGGTGATATTTGCACCTTGAAGAATCAGTTTAAACTTATCCATATTTGGATCCTCTCCGTAAGCTTTATTGGCATTATAGAAAGCTACTTTATCGTCTAATAAATTATTTCGTAACCAATCATATCCTTCTTTTGTAGTGATATCAATATCTTCTACATTTACTTTTATAGCAATCAAATGCATTTCCATTTCTCCAAGATGAAACAGATGTATTAGATCTTTAGAAAAATGTTCTAAAAACTGAGCGCTATTAAGAACACCTTCCCAAACTAGGTCACTAAAAACATCTATCTCTTCCTCTGCCACTTCAGGTTTATTTGCCTTGATATCACTCCATTCTTCAGCTGTAATAGATTGTGTCGCTAAAAAATTAATAAACTCTTGATGTAATTCTTCTAATTGTTCTTTGGTGAGCCTTTTATACTTCATCTTTTCTATAAATTGGCTGCAAAAATAGTAATAATTAAAAATCCGCTCCTAATAATTAGGAACGGATTTTTTATAGTATTCTGAATACAATGGTTTTAGTTAAATATATAGCGCAAACCAACTTGTGCTTGCCATCTAGAGTCTAAACTAAAATCATTTGCGAATGTCTTTGTCTGCGAAGTGTCAAAAGAATAGGTAGGTGTATTAGTAGCATCCACAGTAACACCAATTGGCTGATCATTTACTGGTATCTGAATCACACCCCAATCAGAATTTAACAAATTTCCAAAATTTAGAATATCAACGCTTAATTGGATTGTATTCGTCTTATCACCTATTTGAAAATTATAATCCTGTAAAAGTTTTACATCCCATCTTCCTCGCCAGGGACTTAAAATTGCATACTTCTCAGCATAATTACCCCTTCTTCCTCTAAGATACTCATCCTGTTGGATATATGCTTCTAGCGCAGCTCTTTGCTCTTCTTGTTCTGCTGGAGTTCCACTAAAGTTATAAGTCCCTAATTCTGTTTGTGTTGGAATATAAATCAAATCATTCAATACCGATCCATCATTATTGATATCTCCAGAATAGGTGTAAGAGAATCTTCCTCCTTGAGCATATTCATAAAAAGCCCCTAATGATGTTCTCCATTGTTTATTCTTTCCATAGTGGAAAGATTTGTTTAATTGCCCCACAATTCTATGCCTATCCCCATATCTAGATGCAGTACTTATCGCTTGATTTACATTTCCAAGAGCTGGATTTCTATCATAAGCATCACTCGAAATTTCTGCATCAAGCGAACTCGCATCTTCAGCCTCTAAGAAGTTATAAGCAACACTGGCAAATAATCCATTCTTAAAACTCTTTTGTAATTTAAATGACCAATTAAAAGAATGTCCTACATTCGTATTTGTAAAAACATAGGCATTTGTAACCCCTCCAAACTCATTAACAGCCCTATCAGATGCCAAATATATAGGTCTACTATCAGCGCCATTTAATGTTCCGGAAGGTGTCCCTAATCCAAAATTACGAACCATTTGTGCATTGATATCTTCAGTATAAATAATATCAGTAGATGCGATCAACCCATTTTTAAACTTATAATCAATTCCTAAACTATTTCTAAATACTTGAGGGAATTGAAAATCTGGAGAAGACGTAGTGTAAAAGAAGAAATTTGGATTTGCCACTTGATTCCCTATCCATACAAAAGGAAGTCGCCCCGTAAAAATCCCTGTTCCTCCTCTTATTTGTAATGTCTTATCCCCTAGTATATCATAGTTAAATCCTAATCTAGGAGAAATTAATAATTTTTTAGAAGGTAAGTCTAAGCTATTTAAATTAGTTGGGCTTCCATTTTCATCAAAATAAGTAATTCCAGGTTGGTAATTCCCATCTGGGAACTCTCCACCCGCTGCTCTTTCGATATTTTCGACAATTTTATCTCTGGTATCAAAAAATAGTGGTTGATCCACTCTAATCCCATAAGTTAACGTAAACTTGTCACTCATTCTCCATTTATCCTGTGCATAAAAAGCCAATTGCCCAACATTTGTTTCTGCCAACGCCCAATTATCTGTCGAATTATTGGTATCGAATACATTTCTAGCATTCGCAAGCGCTTCTGTAATAAGACCGTTATTTACAGCTTGCTCAAAACTATTCGTAGAACCAGGTGTAATCCTTACACTATCAAAATCTGGCGCAAAAGTACCCACCCCACCATCGGCATTAAAATACGTATATACTCCAAGATTAAAAGAATTATCAAACTCAAATCTTTCAAAACTACCTCCTAGAGTAATTGTATGTTTACCGGTTACAATATTTAAATTATTAGTTACCTGATATACTTTTTGTTCCAATCTATTATTTATAGAAAACGGTTCATGCCCGGCAACAATATATCGAACACCATCTTGTGCAATATTAATAGGTGGAGCTGCTGCTGAAAAAGGATCTCTACTATCGTCAAACAAGGTATAACCTGCCTGAAATTTATTAGAGATATTTCCTCCAAAATTGGAATTTAATTCTACTAAAAAGGAATTAATCTTGTTATTAATTGTGTAACCAGAATTTCTAAACTGTAAAGTAGTAAGATCAGGCCCTCTTCTGCCGATTGCTTCTGGATTTGCTGGTAGATCTCTAGAAGCGTCTAAAAAGTTATAAATTAAAGCTAACCGGTGATTATCACTAATATTCCAATCTAGTTTTAGAATTCCTTTTGTTGATTCTGTATTATGCGTATATCCTTCATAAGGTCCTGTTTGATACCCTAATGAGTCTAATTTCCTTGACACAAATTCTAAATCTTCCGCAGAAACACGAGATACATTCGCACCAGTCAATCCAGGTCTGGCTGCTAAGAAATTAGAACCTAAATCTTCGCGATCATCTATCTCGAAGTTTGCGAAAACAAATAATTTGTTTTTTACAATCGGTCCTCCAATACTTAAACCATATTGTGCTTGGGTCAAATCTGGAACTATAATATCATCATCTCCGACTTTATCTCCTGTTAAATCCTGATTACGATAAAAACCATATACAGTACCTTTCCATTCATTCGTACCACTTTTGGTAACAGCATTTACCGATGCTCCGGTAAATCCAGCCTGTGTAACATCATAAGGAGCTGTAGAGACTTGAATTTGATCAATAGCATCTAAAGAAATAGGTTGCGCATTGGTCTGACCACCTGGAGTTGCAGCATCTAATCCAAAAGGGTTATTAAAAATAGAACCATCTAAACTAAAATTATTAAACTGATCATTTCTTCCTCCAAAAGAACCATTACTCGAAGCTGTTGGTTCTAAACGGTAAAAATCCGCTGCAGACCTAGTAATCGTCGGTAACGATTTTATTTCTCTATTACCAATACTGGTTTCAGCACCTGTTCTTTCGCTACTAAACGTAGCATTTTTATTCGTAGTGATTACAACCTCTTCTAATTGATTAGCGTCCTCAATCATAACCACATCAATATTGTACGTTTGCCCTAACTGAAGATACACATCATCAAATACCTTTTTCTTAAATCCAACATAGCTAATTGTTACACGATAGGGTCCTCCTACTCGTAAATTAATAAGATCAAATCTACCATCGAAATTGGTTGTTCCACCATAAGTGGTTCCAGTAGGCGAATGAACAGCAGTAATATTAGCTCCTGGTAGTAATTGATTGGCATTATCATATACCAAACCAGAAATATTGGATGTCGTTACCTGAGCATGAATAGTAATTGCCAATAAGGCAAAGACTAGATTGATAAGAGTTTTTTTCATTGATTGATCGTTTTTGTGTGAATACAATGAAAATAAACAAAAAAACCACTCCAAAGGAGCGGTTTTTATATTCTTATAAACTGGTTTATTAACCGATTTAGTATTATGCTTGCGCTATAACTTCAAACGTAAGTGGAGTAATAACAGCTCTGTGAAGACGAATTGAAGCTTCGTACTGACCAAGACGTTTTATTGTTCCACCTGGTACTGTGATGAATTTTTTCTCTAATTCAACACCTTCTTTAGCTAAAGCTTCAGAAACATCAGCACTAGAAACAGAACCAAATAATTTATCGCCTGTTCCAACTTTTGCAGCGATTTTAATTTCAAAAGCAGCTATTTTCTTCGCTAATTTCTCTGCATCTTCAATTTCTTTCTTTTCTTTAAAAGCACGTTGCTTTAACGTTTCTTCTAATACTTTCTTAGCAGATGGAGTAGCTAACACTGCATATCCTCCTGGGATTAAAAAGTTACGTCCATAACCGTTCTTCACCTCTACTACATCGTCTGCGAATCCTAGATTCTCAACGTCTTTCTTTAATATAAGTTCCATAATGTTATGACGAATTTTATTTTAATAAATCTCCAACGTATGGCATTAATGCTAAGTGTCTTGCTCTTTTTACAGCAACACTCACTTTACGTTGATATTTTAAAGATGTTCCTGTAAGACGACGAGGCAATAATTTCCCTTGTTCGTTTACAAAAGCCATTAAGAAATCAGGATCTTTATAATCAATATATTTAATTCCTGATTTTTTAAAACGACAATATTTCTTCGTTTTAGAAGTATCTATATTTAATGGAGTAAGATATCTGATCTCTCCATCTTTTTTTCCTTTAGCTTGTTGTTCTATCGATGACATAATTAAGCTTTTTGTTTGTTTCTATTTCTTCTTTTCTCAGCCCAAGCGATTGCATGCTTATCTAATTTTACAGTTAAATAACGCATCACTCTTTCATCTCTTCTGAACTCAACCTCTACAGTGTTGATAGCTTCTCCTGGTACAGTGTACTCAAATAAGTGATAAAATCCACTTTTCTTGTGCTGGATTGCATAAGCTAACTTCTTAAGACCCCAGTCTTCTTTAGATATCATCTTGGCACCGTTAGAAACAAGAATGTCTTCGTATTTCTTAACTGTTTCCTTTATCTGCTCTTCAGATAAAACGGGATTCAAGATGAAAACAGTTTCATAATGATTCATAAAAAATCTATTTTTAATTAAAATTGGCTGCAAAAGTAATACTATTTTTTAAAATATTCAATAAACTCAACAAGAGAGTAAATAAAAAGTATTATCAAAAATGTAAAAATCATCCATCTATCGTTAAAAAACACAATTCATCGATAAAATACACAAATTCATTTAAGTTTAGATAATTTTTGAGTACTATTGTAACATCCTAAATCTAATAAAATGAAAAAACCTTTAATCAAATGCGCAGTCGTAGATGATTCTAATATGCAGCGTCTTGCTATAACCCAATTAATCAGAAAACAACCCCAATTAGAACTGGTAGGTGAATGGAGCAACGCCATCGAAGCAAAGAATGGATTACTAGATGTACATACGGATGTATTATTTCTCGACATAGAAATGCCTGTACTAAATGGATTTAATCTTCTTGATTATTTAGAAGACAAGCCTCATGTTGTCATCGTTACTGGAAAATCGAAATATGCTCATAAAGCCTTTGATTATAATGCAATAGATTTTTTAAAAAAACCTTTGAAATCAAGTCGTTTTTCTATCACCATAGATAAACTTTTACAAGCCGATAATTTTCATAAAAAAATCGAAGCGGAAAAAAATAGTCCTTCGATATTCATAAAAAGCGGTTTAAAAGAATATAAGGTTTATTTACAAGACATTTTATACGTATCAGCAATGGGAGATTTTGCAAAAATTCATTTAGAAAAAAGCTCTCCTTTGGTTGTAACTGGCACGATGACTTACTTAGAATCATTATTACCAAAACAATACTTTTTTAGAGTGCATCGATCATTTATTGTAAATCTGGAAAAAATAGAACGTTTTACCTCCAGTTATTTGGAAATTAAAAACGAGGCCATTCCCATTAGTAGACAAAAGAAACAAGAATTAAGGGATATTTTAAAATCTTTTTAGTATTAATAACCATAAAAATTATTTACAAGTAACTGTGATTAAAGTGATTCTAAAAAATGACATTTAAAATAAAAAAACATCGGAATTTTTCATTTCGATGAAACACATTTTTTATCGATAAAAAGCGTAAAATGTTTGTGGAAATAATATATATTCATTAATATTGTATAGAATATTAACCTATGCAAGTGGAACAATCTCAATTAAAATGCGCAGTAGTAGACGATTCACGTCTCCAAAGACTCGCAATTGTAAAATTAATAGATGAACACTCATCACTAGAATTAGTGGCTGAGTGGAACAATGCTATTGAGACGAAAAACGGATTATTAGATACTCCGGTCGACCTATTGTTTCTAGATATCGAAATGCCAATACTCACCGGTTTTGATCTTTTAGATGATCTGGAAAACAAACCTCATATCATATTTGTTACTGGAAAAACAAAATATGCTTTTAAAGCCTTTGACTACGATGCTATCGATTATTTAAGAAAGCCCCTAAAAAAAGATCGATTTAATGCAGCTGTAGAGAAAGCACTTAGCATGTCTCGTTTAAATTCAGAACAAGCTTCTGTAGAGGATGATGATTACATCTTTGTAAAAAGTAATCTGAAAAAACGAAAAATATTTTTAAATCAATTAAAGTATGTAGAAGCTTTAGGTGATTATGTAAAGTTAATTATGGAAGATGGTGATCCTATTGTGGTTTTGGCTACGATGAAATCATTTGAGGCAGAATTACCAAGCGATCGTTTTTTAAGAATACACAAATCGTACATCGTAAATCTTGATAAAGTAGAACGTTATAACAGTCGTAACATAGAAATAGCGGATGAAAAAATACCGCTAAGTAGACATAAAAAACATTCTTTGATAGAGGCGTTAAGCGGATAAAACAAAGTATTATAAATATACAATCCCGTTACTTCTAAGTGATGGGATTTTTTATTTAATGAAACCTAATAAATAATGAGCATTAATAATTATCGACGTTGATAATTATCCGTACTCCAGAAAACTCTCTAATACTTTTAAATGAGTTCTCAATTTTTTTAATAACGTCTTTTGTTTTTTTTAGAGATTGTCCTGCTGGTATTTTAACCAATATATTTTTATTATACTGGTTTCTAATTCTGGAGATTGGAGGGAATTCGGGCCCTAAAACATGTTCTTTAAAACTCATTCTAAGAGATTTAGCAAACCAGGCTGTAGCGTCATTAACTCTATTATAATCTTTATGACGTCCTGTTATTTTAATAATCCTGTAAAATGGAGGATATTTATATTGATAACGCTCTTCCATCTGATCTTTATACATTCCTTCAAAGTCATTAATAGATACCTGCTGAAGAATTTGATGAAAAGGATTATAGGTCTGTATCAGAACTTTTCCTCTTTTACTGGTTCTACCAGCTCTACCAGCTACCTGTTGCATTAATTGAAAGCTTCTTTCATGCGCTCTAAAGTCAGGGAAGTTGAGCAAATTATCCGCATTCATGATACCCACTAAGGTTACATTTCTAAAGTCAAGTCCTTTAGTAAGCATTTGAGTTCCTACTAAAATATCAATTTCTCCATTTTCGAATTTGGTAATAATTTTTTCGTATCCATGCTTTCCTCTTGTAGTATCCTGATCCATTCGACCAATATGATGTTCTGGAAAAAGCTCTTTAAGTTCATTTTCTATCTGTTCAGTACCAAAACCTTTTGTTGTTAACTCAGGGCTATCGCAGGCAAGACATTTTTGCAACATTGCGATATGATATCCGCAATAATGACATCTCAATTGATTTCTATAATTATGATATGTTAAGCTAACATCACAATTAGGGCACTGCGGAGAATGGCCGCAAGTATTACATTCTACAACAGGAGAATACCCTCTTCTATTTTGAAATAAAATTACCTGTTCATCTTCTTTTAAAGCTTCTTCGATAGCTGTTAATAGGGTATCACTAAAGTGCCCTTTCATCTCTTTACGCTTGTACTTCGTTTTAAGATCTACCAGATTAATATCTGGCATCAATACATTACCATATCTTCTATTTAGAGTAACCAATCCGTACTTTTTTTGATTGGCATTATAATATGATTCTAAAGAAGGAGTAGCAGATCCAAGAACTACTTTACCATTAAATAGTTTGGAAAGTACAATTGCTGTATCTCTTGCATGGTATCTAGGAGCTGGATCATACTGCTTAAACGAACTTTCGTGCTCCTCATCTATAATGATTAACCCAAGGTTTGTGAATGGAAGAAAGATTGAAGATCTAGCACCAATAACTATTTGTGCTTTTGCTTTAGATTCTTTTACATTATTCCAAGCTTCTACTCTTTCATTTACCGAATATTTTGAATGGTATACGGTCAATTTTTCACCAAAGTATTCTTGCAATCTACTAATTAATTGCGTGGTCAAAGCTATTTCGGGTAACAAATACAAAACTTGTTTTCCTTTTGCAATTTGCTCTTCTATTAGTTTTACATATACTTCTGTCTTACCAGAAGAAGTAACCCCATGAAACAAACAGACATCTTTTTCCAGTAAATGTTTTTGTATTTGCTCTAATGCTTGTTTTTGAAAAGAATTCAGTTCTTTACTAGAAACACTAATATTAGACGTATACTCTACTCTATCGGTTTGTTTGTGATACTCTTCTAAAATACCTTTATCAACTAAGGTCTTAATAATACTAGTACTGCTATTAGCTACTTTAATTAGGTCCGCTACTTTAATAGCTTTATTTGTTTTGGCTTGCAACATAAACAAATGCATTAACACCTCCTTTTGCTTTGGAGCTCTTGTTAAAGAATCTAATAAATCTTGTAATGCTTCTTCAGTACTATACGCAATCTGTAATTTAACATACCGAACTAGTTTAGGTTTGTATCGCTCATAAATCTCCTCCTGAACAGTAATTACATTTTTCTCTATAAGTCTTTTTATAAGTGGAAGTACATTTTTCTTTCCCACAATATCCATTACCTCCTGTATGCGAAGTAAACTTTGATGCTGCAGTGCTTCGTATAATAAAAACTCATCATCTTTTAATTCTTGTTCATCTATTGTATGTGAATCATTCCTAAGAATAATAGTCTCACTTTCGAGTAAGAATGCACTAGGTAAGGCAGCTCTCATTACTTCTCCCTTAGAACACATATAGTATTCTGATATCCAAGACCAAAGTTGTAATTGATCATTTGTTACAATAGGAACCTCATCCAAAATATGCTCGATCTCTTTAGCTTCATAAACCTGAGGAGCTGTTTGATGAATGTTCGTTACCAATGCAGAATACACTTTACTTTTACCAAATTGTACAGCTACTCTCATTCCAGGTTTAAGGAAATGAGCCTCATTCTCATTAACACTATACGTAAACTCTTTATGAAGAGGAATTGGAAGAATTACATCTATATAATATTGCATCGACATTTTTGATTCATACAAAAATACATCTTTAGCCAAATTATAAACAACAAAAGCCAGATCAATTGACCTGGCTTTTGCTAGATTTTGGGGTAAATTTATTTTATCCGTTTTGGCCTAACATTCCTCCTTTGATTAATTTACACGCTGGCTCATCTCCCAACCAAATTTTGAATAACGCATATTTAAAATCTCTTCCTTCTATATATCCAATTTCTTCTCCATTCTTATACGTTCTTATTCCTTTTCCTTTTATGTAAACAAGATCAAAGAAATCATTGATTTGCGTACTACTACCAAATAGTTCTAAAAACTTATCGATTCTTTCATCTAAACTTTGTGTATTTCCAAACATAGCATCATCAAAACCTTTTCTAAACACTTTGATCATCCTTTTATTAGTTACTTTTTTAGAATTGATAACTAATCTAATAGACATACTCTCATCTGCATCTAAAACTTTTCTATCATCTGTATATTTATTTACGGTATATAAACCTCCGGAATATGTTTCTACGCCAAGTACTTTTCTAACTCCGGCACCATTAAGGGTAAGTTCTTCTCCTTCAAAATTTACTTTATAAGGAACTACTGCATCACCAACTCGAATTTGAGCTGTTGCCATTGTTGCAACTAGCAGTAATATAGATAGGGTAATTATTTTTTTCATGATTTAGTTTTTTAAAAATTACAAAGTCTTAGTTCTGTATTTTTTTAAAAACTAACAATCAAAAATGTTAAAATTTTGTTTAAACATTAAACCATTAAGAAACACACTATGCTTTAACCCACTGTTGAGTACGAAATAAAAAGGCAATGTAACCCCTTACATTTAAGGTGTTTGGATCATTTTCTTCTAACCAAATTTTGCATCTGTACACCTTTCCATTTTCAGGATCTAAAATTGTTCCATCTTCATATTCATTCCCATCTTTTGTTAAACCTTTTATAATAACCATACCCTCGATAGGTTTATTATAATCTTCTCCTTCACATTCTTTACATAATTGTCCTCTATCCGATTCCTTTAAAATTCGATCAATCTTTCCGTAAATTTTATCTCCCTTTTTGTAGATTTCTACGATAGATCTGGCTTCTCCAGTAGTATCATCTATTGTTTTCCATTTTCCAATAATTCCATTTTGAGCATTTACAAAACTTGATAGTAATATAAAACAGCTAATAATGATTTGATGTAATTTCATATTGAGTATTTATTTTAGAATATAATATTAAAAAAATATTGTGATACTAAAAAAGCTACCTGAGCTCAGGTAGCTTTTATGTTTATGCTATTGAAAAGTAGAATTATTGTAATCCTAACATTCCATTTTTGATATCGTCACTAGCAGGTTCATCACCTAACCATATTTTAAATAACGCATATTTAAAGTCACGTCCTTCTATCTCTCCGAGTTTTTTTCCATTTTTGAAACAGTGAACACCTTTGTCCTTTATATATACAATATCAAAAATATCATTCTTTACAATAGGCTCATTAAAGAACTTAATAAACTTATTGATTCTCTCGTCTAATGATTTTGTATTACCAAAAGTCGCTTTGTTAAATCCATCTCTAACAGCTTTGATCATTTTCTTTTGAGTAACAAATCCCGATACTATATTCAACTTTATTGCCATAGTTTCATCCGCATCCAAAATCGCTCTAGGGTCTTTACTCTTTTTTTGTAAATACAACCCTCCAGCATATAGGTCAATCCATAACATTGCGCGCATCCCCGCACCATTTAACTTAAGATCCGTATCGCCAAAATTCTCTTCATAAGGTAACACAGCCTTACCTACTCTAATTTGTGCTGTAGCTGTATTTAGAGAAATTAACGCTACAATTAATAAAGTAATATTCTTCATCTTTGTCAAAGTTTTATTTGGGGTATATTAATATCAATTTTTCCATCAAGTTTTCAAAAGTAATAAAATCTGTTATGCGCGCATAGCAATTTTCAAAAAAAAACGTTAAATTGTGTATTTCACCGCTAAAATAAGCATTTTATCCTAAAAAGCACCTAACATTTCATTTTTTAACCCTTTATCTGCTGGATTATCTCCAATCCATATCTTAAAAAGTGCTTCTTTGAAGTCTAAACCTTCTACATATCCCTTTTCTACACCATCTTTATAGATCACACTTCCCTTTCCTTTTTCATATACTATATCGTATATCTGACCTTCTTCGATCTCATCTTTTATGAAACCAATAAATGTATTAATTCTATCATCTAAAGGTGCTGTATTACCATTTGTAGATTTTTTAAATCCATCTCTTAAGGCACCAGCCATTTTACTTCTAGACATCATTCCTGATAAAATATGCAATTTAATTGCCATCGTTTCATCGGCTGCCGCTATCGTATTCCCACTAGCACTTTTCTTCTTAAGATATAAACCTCCAGCATAAATATCGAAAAAGAACTTCTCTCTTAATCCAGCTCCATTTATAGAAAGGTCTTCTCCGCTAAACGTTACTGTATTTGGAAGTGTAGCATCTCCTACCTTCACTTGAGCTTGAGTAGTTCCTACAATTGCTAAAAGAATAAATAATAAGCTTAGTTTTTTCATTTTTATTAAATTAAATGTTTGTATGATGCTAAAATATTAAAAATTCTTCTTCAATTTAATAAGAGATGCGTTTAATTCAAATCCTAATAAAAGTAAATTAGCATTGAGCCAAATGTATACCATTAGAATTAGCATTGCTCCTATAGAACCATACAATTTATTATAGTTAGAAAAATTATCTATGTAAATACCAAACAAATAGGTCGTAACCATAATTAGAATGGTGGTCATAAAAGCACCTGGAGAAAAGAATCTATTCATTTTACCTTCAGTAGTACCGAAATAAAACAAAGTAGCTACAATAAGAAAGATCATCAGTACGAATAATCCATATTTTCCAAATTGTAACCAAAAAACGGTATTGTCCATTACTCCTATTTCTTTTAGATTTTCTAACAAGTAACTAAAATATAATGTTACTATTACCGTGATAAGCAACAATGATGCCACAATTAAAGACACACCTAAGGCAACTATATATTGCTTTACAAAATTGCGGTTCAGTGTTACGTGATAGGAGTATTCGAATCCCGAAAAAACTGCATTGATCCCATTCGTCATTAAAAACAGGGATAAAACAAAAACTGTAGATAATAAACCTGTTCTTGGTGTATCGGAGATATCTTTATAAATCCCTTCAAAAAAAAGTTTTGATTGATTGGGTAAAGCAGAGGTAATAAACTCAAAGAAATTTTCCTGAAAACCATCAATCTGAATTATAGGAATTAAATTAAGTAAGAAAAGTAAAAAGGGAAACAGGGATAAGAAAAAACTCCATGATATAGAACTTGCTCTTGCCGAAAATGTACCTTTTACGATACCGATGGAATAAATTTCTACTAAATCATATAATGATAGTCCTTCGAAGCCCGGAAGAATTACTTTTTTACCGATTTTAACAAAAAGATTAATAATCGGAATTTTATGGAGTTTATCTTCGACTTCTTTAGACATATATTATACTGCTTTCAAACTCAAATCTAGATTATATACCGAATGCGTTAACGCACCGCTGCTTATATAATTAACACCACACTCTGCGTATTTACGAACTGTATTTTCATTAATACCACCACTCGATTCGGTAAGACAGGTATCACCGATAAGCTTTACTGCTGTTCTAGTATCTTCATAATTAAAGTTATCAATCAAAATTCTATAGACACCAGGTGTTTTAAGAATTTCTTGGATCTCTTCAAGGTTTCTAGCTTCTACAATTATTTTTAAATCTCTTTTGGTATCAGCTAGATATTTTTTTGTCTTTTCTATGGCTTTTGTGATTCCTCCCGCAAAATCAATATGGTTATCTTTTAGCATAATCATATCATATAAAGCAAACCTATGATTTTCACCACCACCAATTTTTACAGCCCATTTTTCTAAAGCTCTAATTCCGGGAGTTGTTTTTCTAGTATCTAAAATTTTAGTTCCCGTTCCTTCCAGAAGTTGCACGAAATGATTTGTTTTTGTAGCAATAGCACTCATTCTTTGCATTGCATTCAATACAAGTCGCTCCGCCTTAAGAATAGATTGAGAGCTTCCAGAAACATAAAAGGCAATATCTCCGTATTTTACTTTGGATCCATCTTCAATCATTACTTCGATTTCCATATTTGGATCTACATAGTTAAATACTTTCTTAGCAAAATCTACTCCTGCCAATATTCCTTCATCCTTTACGAGAAGTTTTGCTTTGCCAGTTGCTGTATCTGGAATACAAGCAAGAGAGCTATGATCTCCATCACCTACATCTTCTCTAATAGCATTAGCAATAATTAATTCAATTTCGTTGTCGAATTGAGCCTTTGTAATCATATTGAATGGTTATTTTTGCTAAAGTAGGAAAAGTAGTTGGAAGAATGAAGTAGTAACTACAAAGTGCATAAATAATCAATACGAATGACTATTAAATTAATTGCAGTTGGTAAAACAGATCATAAACAATTACAGGATCTTACTGCAGAATATATTAAAAGACTAGGTTTTTATATCAAGTTTTCTTTTGACATTATACCTGATATCAAAAATTCCAAGAATCTTAGTGAAGCACAACAAAAAGACAAAGAAGGAAAATTGATCCTGCAGAAAATAACCACTTCTGATGTGCTAGTTTTATTGGATGAGAATGGAAAGCAATATGACTCTATAGGTTTTGCTGATCTATTACAGAAACATATGAATAGTGGTATTAAACAATTAATATTTGTTATAGGAGGGCCATATGGATTTAGTCCAGAAGTCTATAATAGAGCGAACGGAAAACTTTCTTTATCCAAAATGACATTTTCTCATCAAATGATTCGCTTATTTTTTATCGAACAACTCTACAGAGGTTTTACCATCTTAAGAAATGAGCCTTATCATCACAGATAAAGCTCATCTCTAAAATCATCTCAATTTTTATAGCTATTGAGACAAAACTCATTGTATTAGTTATCCTTTATTAAGCTTCTTAGATCATCAAAAGCATCAATAAGATCTTCTACCAAATCAATAGAAACTGCATCTTTATCTAAAAAGACTGATAATTTTCCTTTTTTAAGTTTCACTTTATACCCATCTTCTCCCTTAGCCAAATAGTTCCATTCATAAGTTCCATAGCTTTTGGACATCTTTGCATCTAAATGATCTTTTAAAAACTTTTTTACTTTATCTGTTTTATCAGAAGGAAAACTTGCTTTTAATCTATAACTATCATCGGTATTGGAGACAGAAATATTGATATTATATCCTTTATCGGTATCATCACTAGAATAATTAACCGTTACTTTAGTGTTTGAATTTGTTTGCGCATGTGCTGTTGGCAGTGCCATTGTCATACATAAGATAAAAATGATTGTTTTCATATGTTTATATTTATTGTTTTTCCAAAGGTCATATGGAATCGCCATATAACATATCAGTCAACACCAATACATTGTTATGGCTTATTTCATAATTCATATTTTTGATTAATGATTCACTTTAAGTGAAAAGATTATTGATTGATTTTAATAATTACTAATACTAACTTCCTGATTCTTGGGAAGTCATTTCTTTTAATTCTTTACCGATAAGCCCAAATCTCTTTAATAATTTATCTGAAGCTAATTCTTTGTTTACGTTTATTCTTAGTTTATTTCCTTTTAGTTTTACTACGTATACCTCTTCATCTTCTAAACCTTTTGTCCAAGAATATGTATTGTCCTTTATTACCATATCCTTTTGCCCAAACTGATCGATCAAATAAGATTTTATGTGAGACTTCATGCGTTTCATAAACTTAATCTTTATACGATAGTTATCATCTGTATCGAGCGTAACAAATGATCTATAAAATGTCTTATGCTCTCCATCGGTATCATAGGTTATAGAAATACTAGAAGAAGATCCTGATGAGCTTTCATCGGTTTGTGCCTGTGTTGTTAGTAAGCCAAATACAAGACTTACAATAACAAAAATTACTGTTTTCATATTGTTCGCTTTTATGAAGAGAAATCGCTAATACGAAATCTCAACTATGTTAATGATTGATTTATATATTAATTGCTTGTAGAAGCTTACAAGCTTTTGGAGTACTCGGATCTATATTGTTTTACTTCTTTCCAAATACTTTTTACTGATTGAAGAACATCTTTATCTTCTTCCAAACCTGTATTCATAAAAAATATAGCTCCTATTTGATCATTTTTATTAAAATACATTAGTGTTAAGATTCCTGGATCCGATCCATTATGACCAATCTTTCCGGAAGTTCCTACTTCCCAAAAGAAACCATAATTATCTTTTTCATTTCCTTTATTATTTAACTGGTCTTTATCCAGTTTAGCGGACATCATTTGTTGAAAAGATGCGGTTTTTAATACAGAATCTTCTCCATAATATCCTTTCATCAATCCTTGTAAATACGCTGAAAGGTCTTTTATACTACTCCTGAATCCTCCGTCTGGATACGTAATTAAATCATACCTTGGTATTTTATTCCCATTTTCTGTGTAAATTGATGCGTAGTTTTCTGGGTTTGATGCTTCATAAGACCAACCCGAGTCGCTCATACCCAATGGGTCTAGTATATTTTGTTGTGTATATTCTGTAAATGAAGTTTCTGTGGCTATTTCAATAATATATGCTAATAGTGCCGAACCTATATTGGAATATTCATATCGGTCGCCTGGTTGATGCTTAGAGAAGTTATTTTTTCGAAACCACTCCCCTTTTGATGTCAAATGATTTTTTAGAAAAGCTTCTAGACTATACTTTTTATTGCCCTTCATCAAGATAAGGTCCTTTAACTCACTTTTGGTATAATTTTTTTCAACAAATTCCGCTTCATTTTCTAAAACATAGCTTTTTTCATAAGCATCTGTATCTAAAATCGAAGAAGTATGCGTTGCCAAATGTTTTACCGTTATTGGTGTTTCAGGATGTCTTGGATGATTTATTCTAAAAGGCAAAATATCATTAATAGGAGTGTCTACAGAAAGTTTCCCTTCTTCGACAGCTTTCATTAGTGCTACTCCTATAAAAGTTTTAGAAACCGAACCGATATTTTGTACTGTATTGATCGTATAAGGCTTTTGTGTTTCTTTATCCGCATAACCAAAACCGTTCTGATACAAAATTTGATTAGGAGTAAATACGGAAACACCAAAACCAGCAATTTTACTGGATTTATAAATATTTTCCAGCTTTTGATCTAATTGCTCTCCTTTTAATTGAGCGTTTACATATAATGATATGCAACAGAATAGTAGTACTTGTAATGTTTTCATGATGTTCGTTTTTTGATTGATGATTGATGATTGATGATTGATTTAATTTATTCTATTTGAAATGTTAGTCCCACACCTCGTACACTTTCGATTTTTATTTTACTGTCTTTTTTAAAATACTTCCTTAGTCTGCTGATAAATACATCCATACTCCTTCCTGAAAAGAAATCGTCATTTCCCCAAACATCTTTCAGTAGGTTTTCTCTTTTGATCATAGTATTTTTATGATCAAACAAATACTGAATTAATATTGTTTCTTTTTCGGTTAATTTTTGTCGATCCTCGTTCAATTTTAAACAATGATTTACAGCATCGAATTTAAAATCACCGATAGACAACACCTCTTCCTTTATTACTTGAGTTCTTTGAGATCTTTGAGATCTTTTTAAAATATTTTGAAGACGTAATACAAGAATATCTGCTTCAAAAGGTTTTACGATATAATCATCTGCACCTAATTTTAATCCTCGTATTTTATCTTCCTTCATTTTTTTTGCTGTTAAAAAAACAAAGGGAGTTTCTGGGTGTATTTCGATAACTTTTTCTGCCAATGTAAATCCATCCATTTTGGGCATCATAACATCAAAGACGCAGATATCGAATTGTTCTTGCCCAAATACTTCTAAAGCTTCTTTCCCATCTTTGGCCCATACCACTTTATATCCATGAAGCTCTAAATATTGTTTTAGAATACTTCCGAAATCAAAATCGTCCTCTGCTAATAATATATGCTTCATCTTATTCATTGATTGGTATATTGATGGTAAATGTGGTTCCTAAATCTAATTTGCTTTCCAAGCTTATATTGCCCTGATGTGCTTTTACAATTTGATTGGTAAAAAACAATCCTAAACCTAATCCTTTCACATCGTGCACATCTCCTTCGGTAATACGGTAAAATTTTTCAAAAATCCTTCGCTGTTCCTTTGGTGAAATTCCAATTCCATTATCATGTATTGATATTTCATACAAATCATCTTTTAGATAAGTTCTAAAAACAATTTCTACCTCATCTTTTCCATATTTTACCGCATTGTCCAAAATATTTAACAATGCAGTTGTAAACATAAACTTGTCTATATTTAAATTCACTTCTCTAAATTCTATTTTGGAGGTGACGGTAACATTTTTGTCTTGTACTGATAATTGAAAATCCTTTAATACATTTTTAAAATAAGTATCATCTAATACTTCTTCTTTTTTAAGAATAATCTCTTCGGATCCCAAACTATTTGTAACCACCTGATCTACTAACTTTTGCAATCTATCATTTTGTCGATCCAGTATATCTAAAGTGTTAGCAAAAGCATCTGGTGAACTTTGTATCTCAGGTTTTCTTAGGGTTTTAGAAGCTATTCCTAAAGTTGCCATTGGCGTTTTTAATTCATGAGTTATGTTATTAATAAAATCAGTTTTAATATCCGCTAATTTCTTTTGTTGAATCAAATTCCTAATGGAATAGAATAGTAGTATTACCACAAAAAGAATTAACAAAACTGAAAAAATAAACAATGATGCCATTTGCCCAAATACGATTCTTTTCCAACCAATGATATTGATATAATCTACAGTACGAACTTCTAAATCCATAGATATTTTAATTCCACCACTATTTACTTCATCTTCATACTCAAAATCTGTAAACCATCGAGCATTACTCATTACCACCTCATCTTTTTGTGGGAACTTTTCTCCGAAAGTGTATATATTTTCACCGTCTACTGCAGAAAATATACTGTCCATCCTTTCATCTTCAAAAAGGACGATACTTTTTATATCCTTTTTATATTGAATATCATACTCTAAATTGCGTTTGGCAATCTCTTTCTTATAATATTCTTTAAAAAGATCATTTAACGAATCTGTTTTAGGTCTAAACTTATCAAGAGCTTCTTTCTTTTGAATTTTGTTTTTCTTGTACTCCACTAAATTCTCACTCAGATATGTATACCATTGTTCCGCGAGAGAATCCATTTCCTTGGTATTATCTATATTGCTAATAGCTTTCTTTGTTTCTTTTATAAAGACATCTTTCTTTAATTGATATGTATTATATATCAAATACCCTTGTATACCAGATAAAGCAAGTAAAGCAATAACCGAAGTAATAATTAATAAGTTTATATTTTTCTTCATTATAGAGATGCATTAATAACTTCAATTGCCTTTTGCAACTGATCTTGGGAATCTAAGATAAAGTGTTTTGGTTTAAAATCTTCTCTAGGCTTTCCATTTATATGAAATAGTTTTTCTACAGGAATTTGAAAGCCAATTTTCGTTTCTGGCAAAGTATAATTATAGATGGCACCTAATAAATCAGCCATATCAGCACCTACGGTTTCGGATCTTTTTAATCCATCGAAACCAATCGTCATTCCTTCTCCCATACTTCCTGTCCATTTACTACAAAGAACAACTAACTTCTTACCATATATCTTTCCTCTTGGCATAACCAATTCTATCGTTTTTCTTTCTACTCCATATAATCTTTCTTCATACGTAAAGCTATGTATTTGGTAGGCTGCTTCTTTGTTGATAAATCTTCCCATAATTCCTCTTGCTACTGTGGTATTTCCGCCTCCAGGAGTATCTCTAAGGTCTAATATCATCCCATTTGTATTTTCTAAAGCGCGTAATGCTTCATCGATAGCAGCAATGGTATTATTATTTCCTAATGAGTTGTTTATTTTTATGTACCCAATATTATTATCGATGATTTTTGAGGTCACCAATTCTTCATAATTTTTGTTTCTCACCTTTTCTAATTCTAATGTTAATGAATCATTAACATTCAAAACTCTACTTTGATTATGTGTCCCTGCCAATAATAAGTTGGCTGCGTACTCATACATTTCTTTTGTATACGTGGTAACACCCTTAGGTAAAAACTTTTTAATAGCTTTTGATATTGAAACTCCATTATATGCTGTAATACACATTCCTAATTTAACTCCTGTTTTCTGTGCCGAAAAACCGTCTCTAATACCAGATACAATGAATTGTTTGTTTTTATATGAAACCCATATATCAGTTCCTGATGGGATTACTCTACTAGAAGAAGCTAAATTCCTGTTTAGACCAATATGACCATTATAAAGCTCATTATTAGTCATCTCTAACAAACGAATAAAATCATCATCATTTTGAATCGTATCTACAATAGGTTGGTAAATACTTCGCACTTTATCCCAATTCGTTTTCTGAACGTCGAAATAAGCAAAGTATTGATCCACTGTTTCCCAATAGGTGTTAAAATCCTTTTGATACTTTGTTTGGGCGAATGAACTCGATACGATTCCTAAAATGATGATGATTCTTAACATTACTATTCGTTTTTTGATTGTTGATGGTATCAAAAGTATAGAAGGCTTTCTAAGAAATCGAAAAATTACAGATCGTTAACCATGCATTAACGTTAACAAACATGAAAAACCCTTATAATATAAAGGATTGAAGAGGCTAAGTTAATACCGCTATAAAAAAGATTAATTATTACATTTGCGAACAAATCAATTCAATCAACTTATGCAATCATATCTAAAGCTCATTAAACTTGATAATCTTCTTCTTATAGCATTAGCTCAATTATGCATTAAGTACGGGCTTTTTGAACCATTCGGAATTGATATTACACTAAATGGATTCGGTATCTCATTACTAATTATAGCGACTGTTTCTCTGGTAGCGGCTCTTAATGTTATGCTATATCTAGAGGATAAAGAAAAATCGAATATTGTAATCTCTGAAAAAATAGCAAACCGACTTTTCATCATCTTTAATGTTGTTGCTGTAGGTATTGGTTTTTACCTTTCTAATATTATTGGTCGACCCAAATTGGCTGCTTTATTCATTGTCGTTTCTGGCATATTCTATATTTACACCACCTATTTAAAAGAAATCATTGTGGTCAAAAATGCACTAATGGGTATAATGATGGCTTTAGGGCTAATTGCTGTAGCCATTTTTGATTTACTTCCTGCAATCACAGAGCAGAACAAGGCATCTCAAAAAGTTATTTTCCTTATTATTGTAGACTATGCAGTGTTTGCGTTTATTATGATTACCATTAGAGAAATTGTAAAAGACCTTCTTACTGTTGATAAAGATCATAATACAGGATTACAAACCATCCCAATTGCTTTAGGAAAAGACAGAACAGCAAAGCTTATCAGTGGTCTTACTATAATTCCTATTGGTTTGATTATTTACTATGTATACACTTACTTGTTTAATAATTCGACCGCTGTTGTTATAGTCTTAGCAGTATTGGTAGCTCCTTTATTATACTTTATGTTTAGAAGTTGGGGAGCAGAAAATGACAAAGATTATAAAGTTTTAAGTATAATTTTAAAACTAGTCTTATTTGCCACTTCTTTATCTATGCTATTGTATCAATTCATATTGAAATAAGCTATGCTTAAAACTGTTTTAAAAGATTATCAACTTATTTTGGCTTCAGGTTCACCCAGAAGACAACAATTTTTTAAAGATCTAGATCTCGATTTTATCATACAAATAAGAGAAGTAAATGAGGTCTATCCCGAAGATCTAAAAGGCTCCGAAATATCAGATTATTTAGCTAATCTAAAAGCTGGAGAGTTTTCTGATTTACAACCCAATGATATTTTAGTTACAAGTGACACTATCGTTTGGCATGAGAATAAAGCATTAGGCAAACCAAAAAATCCTGAAGATGCTAAACAAATGATTGCTTCTTTATCTGGCAAGACTCATGAAGTCATCACTTCTGTGTGTTTTAAGACGATACACCAAACTAAAATTATTAACCAAACCACCAAAGTCACCTTTAAAACCTTATCGAAAGAAGAAATCGATTATTATGTTGACACGTTTTCTCCATTAGATAAAGCAGGTGCTTACGGAATACAAGAATGGATAGGATATATCGGTATAACTAATATAGAAGGTAGTTACTATAATGTTATGGGACTACCCGTACAACTTGTTTATGAAACGTTAATAGCGCTTGCTAGATCATAGCTTTGTCGTAATTTAGTTTTTTTGATCTATTATTCAAAAGGATTACTAGTAAGAAGGATTTTGAATAATCATATAGATCATAAAACTTAAAATTACCGCTATGAAAAAGTCTTTACTACTATTTTGTGTACTTGGAGTTTTAGTTATTATTGCCTGTAGTAATATCAAAGCTGATGAAAAAAACAATACGGCATTAAACAATAGTTCCAAATCAGCAGAATCTGAATTACAACCAGCAAAAGAACTTTCGGAAGATTTTAAAAAATATTGGTATGCAGGAAAAGCAGAAATCACTTCTTATACTCTAGAACAAGCAAGATATGGAGAAATAAGAGAAGGAAAAGCTGTGCTGATTTATGTAACAGAGGATTTTTTACCAAAAGAACAAGTAAAAGCTGATTACCAAAACGATACTAACGTGCCTGTTCTAAAACTCAATGCTACTAAAAAATTTAATACTGGAATCTATCCTTATTCCATTATGCAAAGTACGTTCTATCCAGTATCTGACAATAAACATGCGATTAAAGTATCCAGCTCTATGCAAGAATGGTGTGGTCATGTATACGCACAAATTAACAACAAAGAGAATTATGAGATTACGTCGCATTCTTATTTTCAAGGAGAGGCTGATCAAAACTTTACGTTAGATAAGGATATTTTGGAAAATGAACTCTGGACTAAGATTAGAATAGATCCTGAAAATCTCCCTACTGGAGATATAAAAGTAATCCCATCCCTGGAATATTGCCGATTAAAACATAAAGAAATCAAAGCTTACAACGCCAAAGCTACCATCACTAAAGAAGGTAACTATAGTAATTATAGCTTGGAATATCCCGAACTAAAGAGGAAATTGAATATTACTTTTTCAACTTCTTTTCCTTATGAAATAGAAAGTTGGACAGAAACTTTTACAAGTGATTTTGGTCCAAACACAAAGGAATTAGTAACAACAGCTACAAAATTAAAAAGCATTAAATCTGCGTATTGGGGAAAGAACAGTAATAAAGATGAAGTTCTTAGAGATGCTTTAGATTTGAAATAATACAAACCTGCACAACCTTTTCATAACTTACTGAAAACCAAACAAAAAATCTTATTTCTTGAGATATATTTGTTAAGTGATATTAGGAAAACTAAGCATTTATTAAGAAATTGCTACTACCAAAGAATTAAACTTAACAAATCTACTTAATTATGAAAAAACTCATGTTATGCATATGGTTACTCATGTGCAAATGCGAAATGCAAGCACAGTCGTTAACGAATCATATTGTTATTGATCAATTTGGATATAGACCAAACTCTGACAAAATCGCGGTAATTAGAGATCCACAAACAGGTTTTGATTCTAGCGAATCTTTTAATCCAGGAAATACATACGCGTTAGTAAATGCTTCCAACGATCAACAGGTATTTACAGGAACTCCTGTAACCTGGAATGCTGGTGCAGAAGACACATCATCAGGAGATAAAGCTTGGTGGTTTGATTTTAGTAGTCATACAAATCCTGGAACTTATTATATTCTAGATACTACTAATAATGTTCGCTCTTTTGAATTCGAAATTCGAGAGGATATCTACAATGAAATACTCAAACAAGCTGTTCGAACATTTTATTATCAGCGTGTAGGGTTTGCAAAAGAGACTCCTTACGCAGAACCTAATTGGGCAGATGGTGCCAGTCATATGGGCGCTTTACAAGATACGCAATGCAGAAGTTACGATGCTCCAAACGATGCTAGTACAGAAAAGGATGTAAGTGGTGGTTGGTATGATGCTGGTGATTACAACAAATACACCAACTGGACTTCTAACTATATTTACGAAATGTTGTTGGCTTATGAGGAATCACCTGATGTTTGGGGAGATAATTATAATATTCCAGAATCGGGTAATGCCATTCCAGATATTATTGATGAAGTCAAATGGGGAATGGATCATTTACTACGATTACAAAATAATGATGGTAGTATGATTGCCGTAGTATCCGAAAGTCATGCAAGTCCTCCTTCTGCTGCAACAGGACCAAGTTTGTATGGAGCCGTTAATACAAGTAGCACTTGGAATTCTGCTAGTACTTTTGCTTATGGAGCCAAAATATTTGCCTCTTTAGGAATGACTGCTTATGCAAACACCCTAGAACAGGCAGCTACAAGTGCATGGAATTGGGCAACGGCAAATCCTAATGTAGTCTGGAGAAATAATGATGCGGCTAATGGATCGCAAGGTATTGGTGCTGGGCAACAAGAAGTAGATGATTACGGAAGAGCCATGTACAAACTGCGTGCTGCAGCACATTTGTATGAAATTACAAATCAAGATAGCTATAAAACATTTTTTGAAAGTAACTATACAGAAACTCATATGATCGCTTGGAACTTTGTTTTTCCTTACGAAGCTAGAGAACAAGAAACTTTATTGTATTATACTAGAATTCCTGGAGTTTCTACCAATGTTAAGGATAATATTGTGAACACGTATAACGGTTCGATGAATTCTAATGCTATTAACTTTATGTCATTTGATAAAAAGGTTGATCCTTACATGGCTCATTTAGACACCTACACTTGGGGAAGTAATAACACGAAAGCTAAGAAAGGGCTAACATTTTATAGTATTAAAGAATATGCACTTAACAATGCCAGAGAAGTAGATGCAGAAAAAGCGGCAGAAAACTACATTCATTATATGCATGGAGTAAACCCTTTGAATATGGTATACCTAACCAATATGTATTCTTATGGAGGTGATCGCTGTGCTAATCAAATATACCACACTTGGTTTCAGGATGGAACGGATTGGGACGAAACAGGTGTTTCTTTATATGGTCCTGCTCCCGGTTTTGTTCCTGGAGGACCTAATCCAAGCTATGATAGAGATCAATGCTGTAACAGTAGCTGTGGAAGTACCGCAAATGATGCTTTGTGTAATGCTATTTCCGTCAATCCTCCTAAAGGACAACCTGATCAGAAATCTTATCTAGATTTTAATAACAACTGGCCATTGAATTCATGGTCAATTTCTGAAAATAGTTGTGGATATCAGATAGCATATATTAGACTTTTATCAAAATTTGTTTCAGATTCTAATAATACTTTGTCGATAAACACGCCCAACACTCAGAACTCAAAGTTAGTGGTATATCCTAACCCTGCTAAAAATCAAATAAAAATTAAATTCCCGAATGATATAGATACTTCAGACTATACAGTAACTATTTCTTCTCTAGTTGGAAAAAAATTAATTGAAACCAAAATTAAAGATTACATAAATGTTTCTAAATTAAACCAAGGAATGTATATATTAACTGCCGAAAATAAAACGAAAACTTTTAGTCAAAAAATTATTATTCAATAAAATAAAATTATACCAAATGAAACTTTCAGAAACTGAAATTACGGATCGTCTTAAAACTATGGACGGATGGGAATATGAAGATAATGCTCTACATACATCTTTTGAATTTGAAAACTTTAAAGATGCTTTCTCTGCGATGTCCAGAATAGCTTTTGAAGCGGAAGCATTAAATCATCATCCAGATTGGTCTAATGTATATAATGTAGTAAATATATCCTTGTCTACACATGACGCTGATGGAGTAACGGATAAAGACTTTGAGCTTGCAAAGGCAATTGACGGCATCGTAGAAGAAGAATAAAAATATGCTGTAGAATCAAACATCTATTTGTGAAACTTTTGGTTTCTACTTATGTTTGTAATTAGATTTTAAATTTAGATTATGGGAAGAGCTTTTGAGTTCAGAAAGGCACGTAAAATGAAACGTTGGTCTGCAATGGCCAAAGCATTTACTAGAATTGGTAAAGATATTGTAATGGCTGTGAAAGAAGGAGGACCAGATCCTGATTCTAATTCACGTTTAAGAGCGGTTATACAGAATGCTAAGTCTGTAAATATGCCAAAGGACAATATCGAGCGTGCGATCAAAAGAGCTTCTGATAAAACACAAGGAGATTATAAAGAAGTTCTTTTCGAAGGATATGCTCCTCATGGCATTGCTATTCTTGTAGAAACTGCTACCGATAATAATAATAGAACCGTTGCCAATATTAGATCTTATTTTAATAAATGCGATGGAAATTTAGGAACTTCGGGATCTGTAGAATTTATGTTTGATCACACTTGCAATTTTAGAATTAACGGAGAAGGTCTAGATCCAGAAGAATTAGAACTAGAATTTATTGATTTTGGTGCTGAAGAGGTGTTTCAGGATGAAGATGGAATTTTAATCTATGCTCCTTTTGGTAGTTTTGGAACTATCCAAAAAGAATTAGAAAGTCGCGAAATTGAAATTCTTTCTTCTGGTTTTGAGCGAATCCCACAAGTAACTAAAGAATTAACTCCAGAGCAAGCAGCGGATGTAGAAAAGCTTTTAGAAAAAATTGAAGAAGATGATGATGTGCAAAATGTATATCATACTATGCAAGAATCTTCTTCTGAAGCATAATTAAAAGTATAACAATACTTTATGAAAAGACTGTCTATAAAAGGCAGTCTTTTTTGTTATGTTTAAATAATTTTTTCGACTTACATCAAAACAACATACAATGAAACAATGGATATTTTTGATTTTATTATCGTTTGGTGTAAGCGTTACAGCCCAACAAATGAATAATGAAACACTAGGAGAAATAATTACCCAAAAAGCTGATACGATAAATGGAATCACTGGTAATTGGCAATTTATTTATAAAGAAATCCCAATGTTGTGTGTTACCGATGAAAGGAATAACCGAATGAGAATCATTGCTCCAATAACAGACTCCAGTAATCTAGATAAAGATTTATTACTAGATTCTATGACTGCGAATTTTCATTCTGCCTTAGATGTAAAATACGCCATTTCTAATGGAATCCTATGGTCTGCTTATGTGCACCCGTTAAAAGAACTTACCACGGAACAAGTCGAAAGCGCTTTATCACAGGTTTATCTTGCTGCCAAAACCTTTGGGACTACATTTTCTAGTACAGAATTACTTTTTGGAGCCAGTGCTTTAGAAGAAGAAAAAAAGGAAGAACCTAAAAAAGAAGTGATTAAAAAAGAGAGTACGCGAAAATTTTAATTATTTCGATTCTTAAATTCAGTATATCCTTCTTTTCCAATAATTTCATATATATCAGAATCAAGCTGTTCCATTTCAGTATTGTTATCTTTATATTGTTTACATAAGACGTCCAGATATAAAGACAAACGTTCTTTCTCCTTAAGTTCTTGTAATAAAAATAGAATACACCTTACTATTTCCTCCTGATATTCTCCAATGAACTTATCCTGAATATCTTTTGCCAATTGAGCAATTTTTAGCGTTTCTAACAGCCCATCCTTTTTATCATGGATCTTACTTAGATGTAGTGCTTTCATTTTTTGATAATTAATCAATGAATAAAACTTCATATAATTACCCTCTTCAAATAAAAACTCTTTACTAGCATCAAGAGAAACACCCATATCATGTAACCTTACTATTTCTTGATCTAATACTTTTTCAAATCTAGAGAACAACTTATGATAAAAACTACTTTTATCCAATTGACTAAGGTATGCATGGATTTGTTCCATTTTAGCATAAAAATTGACTAAGTACTTGGGTTGATCAGGAGTTAGTAGAGTACTTTCCTCAAGAAGTGTAATTACTTGATTATATAGAACGTCTTCTATGTTTTTATAATCAATAACACTTACATGTTCAAAAACAGAATTACAATATGAGCAAGTATATAGATTTGGTTTATTCTCTTTAAAAGAGTCATTTGCTCCACAACTAGGACACTGTAATCGATTACTATTCATAACATTAACACTGTTCTTTTATGGTATGATTGAAAAGATTTA
Organism: uncultured Aquimarina sp.; assembly: GCF_947492965.1. GTDB lineage: Bacteria > Bacteroidota > Bacteroidia > Flavobacteriales > Flavobacteriaceae > Aquimarina. The sequence goes on from NZ_CANLOZ010000002.1 coordinate 799,033, forward strand.
AGGATCAAAACTATATTTGGGAACTTTTCCCTTAACACCTTTAAAAAAGCTGTACATATGCTGTAAATCCTTATCCAAATCACCAGTTGGATGAAAAGCTTTAGAAATCACTACTCGCTTTTTTCCAAAATCAAAGGCTACCATGATTATTGGAACATTTGCTGCCATTGCGATATAATAAAATCCTGTTTTCCAAGATTCCACTTTTTTTCTGGTACCTTCTGGAGCTAGGGTAATTCTTAATTCATCACGCTTTTCAAATTCTTTAGCAATCGCTTCTACTTTATTCTGCCCAGGTGTCCTATCAAGTGCAATCCCTCCCACCTTTCTAAAATACCATCCAAAAGGCCATTTAAAAAGCTCTTTTTTTCCCATGAAGCTAATTTTAACACCTGCTAATTGTCTAATTAACAGCCCTATATAAAAGTCGTGCCAACTAGTATGAGGGACAGCAATGACCACACACTTTTTTACATTATCAGCATCGAAATCACCTATCATCTCCCAGCCCATAATTTTATGAAATATAAAAGATGATAGCTTTCTCATGAGTTATTAAATATTATAAAGAGAAGTTACAAAGAGCGATAAATACCTTTTAACTTATCTGCATTGATATGTTCCTTCCAATTTTTACCCAGCGCATTTTCCCATAAAGGAACCAATCCAAGAGCCACAGAGACCATAGTATCTAATTGATCTTCTGAAACATTAGCACATATACCTTGTGGTATATGTATATTGTGTAGCTCTTTCATTTGTTTAAAAATCGCTACGCCTTCAGGATAGTACTCACCTAATTTATCGAATACGATGCAATTACCAATACCATGTTTTGTTCCTAAAACGTATGCCAATCCATAACTCATAGCATGAGCAATACCAACTTGAGAATAAGCTATGCTCATTCCTCCATGCCATGAAGCCATCATTAATTTAGCATCAGCTTCTTCTTTGTGTAAAGTATTATCTAAAAATATTTCCTTACAAAGATCATACGCCTTTTCGCCATAACTTTGACTAAATGCATTAAGATAAGTACCTTTTAGAGATTCTATACAATGTATATAGCAATCCATACCTGTATAAAACCACTGATCTTTTGGTACGTCTTTTATAAGTTCTGGATCTAGTATTACCTGATCAAACGGAGTGAAATCAGAATTAATACCTAATTTTTTTTCAGGACCTGTCAATACTGTTGTTCTCGACACCTCTGCTCCAGTTCCAGATATTGTGGGAATACCAACATGGTACACTGCTTTGTGATGCACCAGATCCCATCCTTGATACTCAGTAGCACTTCCAGAATTATTCATCATAATAGCAACCGCTTTAGCAAGATCCATGATAGATCCTCCTCCAATTCCTATAATTCCGCTTGGAGTAAAGCCAAATTCTTGCTTTAATTCCGTTACAAGTTGATCTACTTGAGAAGTTTTAGGTTCTTCTTTTGTAGAAACATATATAATCTTGTCTGTACCTGATAATTCAATCCTATCTTCGATAAATGTTTTATTGTTCTCAAAGACATCATCAATAAGATAGATGAATGGGGCTCCATTCTTTCGTTCTGCAGAGAGGATTTGTCCTAGTTGATTAAAGGATCCTTTACCAAAAACCACTCTTGGCACCATAGGAAAATTCTTATGGAAAGATTCTTTTACTTTAGGAGTAACCGTAGATGTAATGTTCAAAAGATTTTGTTTGTTAATTAAATTTCTTGCTTTTTCTAAATCTTCTGGGGTATCTATTTCCACACCTTCATGGTGTGTCTCTATCATTTTTATATTCTTACCATATTCTAAATATCGTATGCATTCAATTTTCTCTGAAGCTTCTAGCGTTCTCATCGGTAGGCGATAAAAATCTAAAATTGCTTGCTTTCTGAATGCATAGATCCCTTTATGTTTAAAATAGGTATGACTTACTTGTTTATCACGTGGGTAAGGTATGGGAGCACGAGAAAAATATAATGCGTAATCATTCTCATCTACGATTACCTTTACACTATTAGGATTTACGATATCATCCCAATCGGTCATTGGGGTCATCAAACTTGCCAAATCGATCTTATCTGCATCTTCTCCCTGAAAAACCTCTAAGACTTTTTCAAGACTTTCTCTTTCTGTAAATGGCTCATCTCCCTGAACATTAACCACGATATCGATATCCATATCTGCTACAGCTTCAGCAATTCTATCGCTTCCGCAGTCATGTTCTTTTTTACTCATAATAGCTTTACCACCATGAGATGTAATTTCATCAAATATAATTTCGCTATCGGTAACTACATATACCTCGCTAAATAATGATGTTTTTACCGCGGCTTCGTATGTTCTCAATATAACGGATTTTCCCTCAAGATCTTGCATAAGTTTCCCTGGAAATCGGGATGCAGCGTATCTCGCAGGAATCATTGCGATAGTTTTTAGTTCAGTTTTGTTCAAAATTGCTTGCTTTTGCGGGTCAAAAATAGGTTTTTTAAATCGATTTTCAAGAAGAGCGCCTGAATAGTTTTTTATAAACTTTTCTTAAACCAAAAAACAACACTATTACCAAAATAATAGCTACCAATGGAAGAAATACAGATAATATCGATATAACAGTTGCAGTTCCCGTTTCTACTGTAGCTATTATCGGATTTGCCAATCCTCCAGTCGTAGCAGAAGATGTTAACCGCGATGCTCCCATGGTACTTTTTACAGTAGCCGCCGTTCCTCCACCAGCAATAATTGCAAGTGCCCAAGTAACTACAGGACTCAAATTAGCGACGGTAGAAACCATCACTGCTGTTCCTGCAATGGCTGCAAGTGGAATTGCTATGGTGTCGAGCAAATTATCAAACCAAGGAATATAGTAAGCCAATATCTCTACTACCGTTGCTATAGATAAAACGATTAACGCAGTATTGCTCCCTACCCACTCCCATTCAGAATTTAAAGGAATAACTCCATAATGACCTGCTATACTGATTGCTAGCAAGGGTAAAAAAACTCTAAATCCTACGGAAGCAGCCAAACCAACTCCTAAACATATACTCAAAATAGTCTCTTGCATATACTTTTACTTTAATTTTCGATAAAAAATTCATCTTTAAAACCTATAAGATATAATTTTTCTTTCGCTCGGGTCACTGCAGTATACAGCCATCGTAGATAGTCTTTATTAATTCCATCAGGAAGATAAGGTTGTTCTATAAAAACTGTATCCCACTGTCCTCCTTGCGATTTATGGCAAGTAATCCCATATGAAAATTTAACTTGAAGTCCATTAAAAAACTTGTTGTTTTTTACCCCTAAAAACTTCTTATACTTAGATTTTTCATCTTCGAAATCCTTTAAAACCTCTTGATATAATTTATTCGAATCCTCATAGGACAATGATGGGCTCTCCGAAGTTAAGGTGTCAAGAATTAATACTGTTTCTAATGGTTTTTGATCAGGATAATCCACCATCATTATTTTTACTTCTGCAAAACGAAAACCATATAATTCTTTAATTGCATAAATTTCAAGAATTTTAATGATATCTCCATTTGCAATAAAACCTGCTTCACTTTTATTATCTAACCAAAAATAGTTATTCTTTACCACCATTAGATAATCTCCAGAAGATAACTCTTCTTCCTGAAATAAGATTCTGGATCGAATCTGTTGATTATAGATATTAGCTCTTTTATTAGAACGTAGTATAATAACAGACTCTTCGTGTCCTGAGCTGGCATAAGAATCATTTAAAGCATCCATGATATCATGACCATCCACTAATCGAATAATATCTGGATATCCCTGAATATCGAACTGAAAAGAATCATAAAAACCACCATTTAATAATTCCCTAAGATTAGTGGCATTCATGAGTATACCACTATCTTCGGCTTGTCTTACTACTTCATCCAATTCTATTTGAGTTACCTCTTTATTAAATCCCATTGATAAGGTGTCAGGATCTAAAGCGGGACTAACTTCCAGTTTTACTGGCGGCAGCTGTGCAGTATCTCCTATAAACAAGATCTTACAATTATGACCAGAATAAACAAACATCATTAGATCATCTAGTAATGAACCATTCTCAAACAGTTTACTGTCACTTGGAGTATCTGGTATCATGGAAGCTTCATCCACGATAAAAATGGTATTTCTTTTCTTGTTTTGTTTTAGTTGAAAAGCTAGACCACCACTATTGGTTTTTTTAGGATAGTAAATATTCCTATGAATGGTTTGTGCTTGTCGTCCAGAATAATTACTAATTACCTTTGCAGCTCGACCTGTTGGCGCTAATAAAACAGAGCTTAACTTTGCTTTCCATAGGTTTTTTACCAAAGTACCTATTAAAGTAGTTTTTCCTGTTCCGGCATACCCTTTTAGTAAAAAAAGATCATCTTTTTTACTTGATAAAATAAAAGCTGAAAGTTTTTGAAGTACAACATCCTGTTTTAGAGTGGGTTCAAAAGGAAAATCATCTTTTAATAATTGATAAAACTCTATTTCCCTCATGAAAAATTCTTGTTCCGTAAATCCATAATCTGTTAATAAATCAAAGATAGTAATGATTTTTTGGCTATAAACTTTTACGATTAAAAAAAAATTGTAGATTTGCGTATACACTAATGTCTAAAAGCTAAATTATAAAATGAAAATTGTTCTTCAATTAGTTCTATGGGTAGTTATCGGAGTTTTAGGATACCTGGTATTTAATTCTGTAATGGGTCCTGTAAGGTTCAATAAAATTAAAGAAGCGCGTTACGCAAAAGCCATTGAAAACTTAAGAGATATCCGACAAGCAGAATTAGCTCATAAAACCGTGGTTGGTAGATTCGAAAAAGATCCAACTAAATTAATTGCTTTTATAGATACTGCTAAATTTACCCTTACACAGCGTAGAGATTCAAGTTTTGTAAGATTTAATAAAATATTACAAATTGATGAGCCAAAAGATACTGTTGTAGTAGATACTCTTGGTTATGCTTCTGTAAAAGATTCGTTATTTAAAGGAAGTGATCGTTATAAGAATATGATGAAAGTTCCTGTAGAAGGTAAAGAAGCTAATTTTGAATTAGATGCTGGATTCATTGATAAAAATGGTATTCGTGTAAGTGTTTTCGAAGCAAGAGTAGCGAAAGAAGTTTTATTACACGACCTTGATAAAGATCTATTATTTCAGGAAAAGCAAGTTGTTTCTGTTGAAGAGGTAAACGGACCATTCTTGTCAGTAGGTTCTATGCAGGAAGTTAATACTAAAGGAAACTGGCCAAAACTTTATGACACCAACGTTACAACCACAGAAGAGTAACACCTCTGGTAATAAAAAACATACATTGTCCATTCAGGTTAGCCTGAATGGACTTTCTTTTTGTATCGCAAATTCAGAAAAAGAAATCATTGCCTTAGAGCAAGATAATTTCGGGATCCACTTGTCTCCAGAACAGGTACTGGATAAAATCAAATATGTATTTGATCACCATCCTAAGTTCAACAATGATTTCGAAAGTGTAGAAGTTATTTATCAGAATGACTTATATACTTGTGTTCCCAAAGCCTTGTTTGATGAGGAACAGCTCAAAGAATACTTAAAATACAATATCAAGGTATTAGAAAATGATTTTATTGCTTATGACGAATTACACCAGCATGATATCATCATAGTATATGTACCCTATGCAAACATCAATAATTTCTTTTTCGACACCTTTGGTACTTTTACCTATAGACATGCCGCTACAATGTTAGTGGACACTTTATTAGCTAAAGAAAAAAATAGCGATAGTACTAAAATATATGCTCATATGAATGCTGCATCTTTTGATTTAGTCATTACATCAAAAGGTAAACTATTATTAACCAACTCGTATCTGTACGCAAACGAAGAAGACTTTTTATATTATGTAATGTTTGCAGCAGAACAACTTCGGTTAAACCCAGAAGAGTTTGAACTTATCTTTTTAGGAGACATTACGGAAAGAAGTAGTTGCTACACTATTGCATATACTTATATTAGACATATAAGTTTTGGAAAAAGAAGTAATCTTATCAATCTTTCAGAAGAAATCTCAACCATTCATGAACATGAACACTATTTGTTATTAAGTCATTTTTAATATGCGAATTATCTCAGGAAAATATAAAGGAAAACGGTTACAAGCACCTAAAAAACTACCTGTACGTCCTACAACCGATATGGCAAAAGAGGGATTATTTAACATTCTTAATCATCATTATGCTTTTTCTGAAGTTACGTTGTTAGACCTTTTTGCCGGTACGGGAAATATCAGCTATGAATTTGCATCTCGTGGAACCGAACATATTACTGCAGTAGATGCTCATTATGGATGCGTAGGATATATAAAAAGTATAGCTAAAGAGCTTGATTTTTCCATAGATACTATCAAAAGTGATGTATATAACTATCTAGAGAAAGTGAAAAGGACGTCTGATATTATTTTTGCTGATCCTCCTTATGATTTTACGGTAGAAGAGTTTGCCAAAATACCAGCGTTAGTATTTGAAAACGAATTACTCAATGATGATGGCGTGTTAATTATAGAACATTCTAAGCACACATCCTTAGAAGACCTTCCTAACTTTAGGAATTCGAGAAAGTATGGAGGTTCTGTTTTTAGCTTTTTTGAAAATGCTTCAGTTGAGGACGATAATCAAGATTGAAAAACATTCTCCTCTATCCTACTTCAAAGGAGAAAATTCTAATTATCCATAAATATCCTAATACGTGTTTAAAAGTGTGATTTGTCTTGGAAAGATCGTATCGATATAAAAATCCTTGTTCTCGATACAATTTTTCTCCATTCTCATTGCGAAAAATAACTCGAACTGACGTTTTGATAAATATATACCATAATAAAATACCACTTAATGATGTCATGGACAGATCAATCGAGAATTATTTAAAAACGAAAACGCACGTCGGTCAGAGTGATTTTTGACAAAAAATTGTATCGAAGACAAGTTAGTTTTCTTATCCTCTTTTTATAGTATTAAATGAAGCTCATCAAAATTGTATATCACAAAAACTTACTTCCTTTTCTTTTTATTAGATACTCCAAACTGTCTACGTGCTTTGATCTTATTGTATAGTAGAATGACAACAACAATCAACGCCAAAATAGCAAACCCTCCTCTACCCAATAGGTAATCGATAATGTCCATACAAATACTTTTGCTCTAAAGTCGGCAAATATAATCGATACTTACACTAGTAAAAAGAAAACGAAATTGAATCTGAAACTATTACCTTAAGCAGACATTACGCTGGTGCGTATAGAATACTCATCGATACTCGACAGATTGCTTAATGAATGTATCTGATCCGAAGTATTACTAATAATATCTTCATAATACGCTAGTGTTTTGGCATCAAAACCAGGAGTATCTTCTGCGGTAATCTTGAAAATATCCATCTGATAGATAAAATTATTTAAGATATGATGGCTAGAAGATAGCATGGCTTTATAAATTTGAAGTTTTGCATTTTCTAATTTTATTTTTTTGATACGCCTGCGTGCATCTAGTGCTAAGAAAATTCCAAAAATTAAGAAAGGAAGAATTAATTCATCGAATCGCAACTGTTCTATCTTAGAAAGTGCGATTAGGATATATTTAAAAATGTCTAATTCTAAAAAAACTGAGGTAAAATAAACGAAGATGGACAGTGCCAATCCAATAATCGTGAGCTTGTAGTTGTTCATTATAGGGGTAAGCAGTTTAAATTAATGACGATTCATGACTTGTTTTTACCGTATGATTCATTCATTTCTGAAATATAATCATATAAAGATCAAATGTTAAGCAGGCTAAATGTACAAAAAAAATAATACAAAATAATTTTATGCACAATTTATTAACAATGCATGCATAGTTATTCACAATTAAGTAAGTTCTGCCAATACCTTTTTCTATGACGTAAACCTAGAACATACATTATCTATAAAACTTGGAATTTGCTATTGATACAGATATGGTGTATTTTTACATCAAAATAAAATTATGGCTAGGCAAAGTATATCATTCACAAAACCAAATGACGAATGGTTAAAATCTCAGGTAGACAATAAGGAATACTCTAGTAAAAGTGAATTGGTAAATGACTTGATAAGACAAGCGCGGAAACAACAAGTTCAAGTTGATTGGATTCGTACTAAATTAGAAAAAGCTGAAAAAAGTGGATTTACTAATGACAGTAAGGAGGCTATTTTAGCACAGTCTAAGTCTTTACTGAATGACTAAATATCGATTAAGTAATGAAGCTAAAAACGACTTAATTCGTATTCATCATTACGGAGTGCATAAATTTGGAATAACTCAAGCGGGCAAATATTTTGATTCGTTTTTTGAGTATTTTGATATGATAGCAGAGAGACCGTTTTCTTTCGAATCTGTAGATATTATAAAAAAAGGGTATCGACGTTGTGTGTGTGGAGTGGATAGCATTTATTTTAGAGTGTACGAAGGTGTCGTGGAAATAATGACAATAATAGGAAGACAACATTTAGACGAACTGTGATATATTACAATATCATCTACAATACATATCAATGAGTTTAGTATCTTTATAAAAAAAATTGTTGTCATAAAATACAAAAAACAACAACCAAAAAACACCAAAAAAAGCGAGTAAAATTTTGCTGTTTTTTTACACAAAAGGGTTGTTTTTATCTGATAACAAAAACAAGAAGTTCTTATATATACTGATGTACCCATGGTTTAGATTACTATCCGTTTGGGATGCTATTACCTAACCGTAATGGAAATGCCTCAGATTATAGATACGGCTTCCAGGGACAAGAAAAAGATGATGAAATCAAAGGAGAAGGGAATTCTATAAACTTTAAATTTAGAATGCATGACCCTAGAGTTGGACGTTTTCTAAGCTTAGATCCTTTATCAGCAAGTTACCCTCATAATAGTCCATTTGCATTTTCTGAGAATAGAGTTATTGATGGAGTAGAATTAGAAGGAGCAGAATGGGAGTCTGCTTGGCTTCAGATATATTGGGCTGCAAAAGCAGGAAAAGCTAAATTGAAAAAACAACTTTGGGGTGGAGTAAAGAAGATTAGAGAAAGTACTACAACCGATTACATGCATAATCAAATTGCGCTAGAAAAAGATCCATCTATAGATCCCCAACGTTTGGAATTAGAGCGAAGATTAAAATTAGCGGATGGAGTTATAGATGTTGCTGAAGTAGGAGTTACCACTTTGGAAATAACTGCTGAAACAGTAAATTCTATTCCTGGTGTTGATGTAATAGGAGATCCTTTATTAGCTGCCTACTTTGCAGGTAAAGCTTCAATCACCAAAAGAGGAGATGATTATGTATCTGCAGGATCATATACAGCAGCAATTTTTATTCCATTCGCAAGTGGTGCTGTTCTGAAACTAGGAGGAAAATACGTTCCAATCGTTTTTAAGAATTCATCAGATTTTCTTTCGGATGCGGTACTAGCTAGAGATCAGATATATGGGGAAATATTGAAGCAATCAAACAAAGAAAGAAAAAGAGTTGTGACTGTTGTTTCAGCATATAATCAAAAAACAGGTGAAGTTGCAGTTGGAGTTAAATATGCAGGTGATATTCAAGGATGTAATTCTTGTGCTGAGGATTTAGTATATGATGAGTTGGTAGATAAATTGGGAGGAAATGTTAAAGATATAAAATTTACTCAGGCATTGAGGCCAAGAAAGGATCAGGTAATTCCTGTATGTGAAAGATGCGAGGAAAAGTTTGGTAGAGAGGCTTTTCCGGAAAAAAACACTAAATTCAAATCAGATGGAGCAACTAATGAAAAGAGAACAAATACCATCGGTGATAAAGTAGGTGGTTAATTTTAGTTTATGGAGTTTTATTATAACTTTTTAAATACTCTAAGGAGTATAGATTGGAAAAATATAAATGGTGTTCGGAATAATTGCGCTTTTATTAATCAAAGATTTAATGATTTAGAAGTTAATGAAAAGAGTTTATGGGATTTTGAAAGTCATTTATATTCAGATAGAAGATTATCAGAAGGAGCATTTTACATACTACCTTTTCTTTGTAATTCAATAAGAATGAGCGGTTTTACTCAAAAAGAAATTATTTTTGATAACTTGTTTGAAATATTAAATGGATACGCCGCCTTTGATGAAAAAGTTAATTACACTGTTAGGCTTGATCCTTTTATTCATTTTGTTCCGAGTAATAAACAAGAAGCTATAAAACAACCTTTAGTTATCGCTTGTAGAACCTATTTATCATCAAATCTAGATTTATTCCTGAATCAATTAAAGGAAGATAATTCTTTGATTAGAGATGTTTTAGACATAATAACTTCATTTAAAGAATATGAACACTTGGTGATTACTACCTTGATTGATAATCATAATACTATTCATGAAAATGAAAAAAAAACAATAATAAAGGAATTATTACTTGAATTTGTTCGTGATACGGATTTTTTTGATTTGAACAATATCAAAAATCAATTAAAATAGATTAAATAAATACATTATCAGATGTTTACCCGATAGCTTGGATTTAAGTTCCAAACTTGCGCGAGCGATTATAGACTGAGAATAATATACAAACAACAAAGCCACTATTTTAGTGGCTTTGTTGTTTTTTTGAGGTATAGAAGAAAGTTTAATATGTTTCTAATTTACTATGTACTTTTTGTATTTCTGTATCCACATAGGATTGTGCGAAATGAACATAACGGTAAAAAGAAGTGCTATTGGCACTATGGCCACTGATGGAACGCACCAGATGTTCTGGCATTCCTAAAATTAATAAAGTGGTAATAGCTGTTCTCCTCATCATATGAGAACTCATTTTGTCACAAAAGCGTTCGGGCTTTTTTTGCGGGTTTTTAGATGCATTATAGCTTTTTCCCTGTCTTTCTCTAGAAAGTTCGATAGGAGCCGTAAAATTAGCTTTCTCGCCAATGCTTTTTAAGGTTTTATTAAAATTAAATAAGGTAATCGGTGTAAAAAGCAAAGATCGTACACTTCTGGATTTATATCTTTGGTAAATATCAACCGCGTATCCTGGTAGTTTTACAGCACTATACGATTTTGTTTTTTTACTTTTTACCTTTAGGTACCACTCTCCATTCTGTAGCTCAAAGTTCTTATTAGTCAACAAAAAGATATCTGAGAATCGTAAACCTGTAGTACAGCCAAACACAAAAATGTCTTTTATTCTTTTTTCTGCAGGTGTTAATAGCATCTGAAACTCCTGATCGTGTATTAAGAACTTTAATTGTTCTGGTGATAATACGAGGATATCTACCTCTTCTTTACGTACATACAGTAATTTATGAAAATCACCTGTGTTATAATGTTTTTCATTTTTTAGGTAATTAAAAAAGGTACGTATTTGTTTCATATTAGCACCTACATAGTTATCGTAGCATCCTTTCTTATACATAAAATCAGAGAACTTACGATAGAATTTCTTCCAATAGTTCTTTTCTGAAGCTAACTCTCGTTTGGTTAGTTTACTGGCATCACTAATACGTAAATCAAAATCAGTAGTGGTAGTAAACTCTATGAGGTTATGAAGCACATAGCGATAATTATCAATAGTACCTTTGGTGATTTTAGTTCCATTCTTTTTTAAACGCTTACCAGTCTCAGAATCTCGAATAAACTGTTTAAACAAAGGTAAGATTGGGGTAGTTTTTTTCATGAAGCTAATTTTGGGATCTCAAATATACTATTTTGCTTTTAAGTAACTGTTAGTTATGCTATTGCCTAACATTTAATCATTTTATTATTTGATCTTTCTCTTTTGTATGCCTTCACTTTACTTGTGAAACTTGTGATGAGTTATCTTTTAATTCCTATATAAAAATTAAAATCCAAAAAACACTCAATCTATGTCAAGGGGTTTTCTTTTCCTTTTACTGTGATAGAATAGATAAGAATATTCAACATCATAGTTAAAAAGATGCTTTGCTAGGTATTCAATTATTCTACTTGAACAGGTGATTTTTGTATCAGATGTTATATAAAAAATCATATTGTTCTTCCTAAAAAAGAATTTATACGGCTTTTCAAAATATGAAGAAGTATTTACCTTTTCTTCCAAAATTTTAAAAGTATCACAAGCCTCATTTTCTTTATCAAAAAACATTATTTGAAACTTATAAGAGTCTCTTTTGTCAATACAATTGTAATTGCTACTAATGATCTTTCCATTTGGAATGGAATCAATGATTTTTCTTTCCAAAAGTTTAATAATGATAGGAAGATTTGTAAATTCTAATTCTTGGTCTAAATCATCTAATTTAATAAGCTTAGATTCTTTTACAGTGGATTTTATCTTCTTAAAATATTCCTTAATAGAGTCCTTTTCTTTTGACAATATTGCTTTCGGCAATGTCGATGAATTTCTAAACATTAAATTTGATTCACAATGGGCATTGTAAGAGAATAAACAACAAAACCAAATTAATAATTTGATTCTATTATTACCCACCTCCATTATCTTCAGAATTATTATCTTCATTTTTATGTTCTATTTGCTGAATAACAGTACTTGCACTTTCATATTTGGTCCATACTTCTATAACAAGATCTAGAGTATCTGCATCAAACCATTTGTAAATACCTCCTATTTTATCTTTTTCCTCAAAATTCAACATTGATCCATGTTGATCAAACATATTGAATGTCGGATTGTTAGGATCAGTATTGTTTACTACAATTGTTGCACTATGGTAAGCATTTCTCATGGAAATACCAAAGAATGCATATTGTGGAACATCGCCTACCTTTGTTGATATAAATTCAGATGGTGTCATTTGACTCTTTAAAGTATATTTAAATTGATCCCCACCAAAACCTTTGTCATTTAAAATCTCCAATTGATCTAGCATTGTAGAACCATTTGGATTATGTCCTAATGAATAAATAGGTATATCCTCACGTAGTACAACATCATAACTTCTATTAACACAAGTCAAACAATCATGTTTATTATCTGCATGACTACCATATCCTATATCATTCATATATGCTACAGGACCCACAAACTTCCTTTTACTCGCATTTGTTTTAATATAATTTTGATAATCTTTAAATTCTGAAGAATGAAAAGATGCATCATCTATCCATGTAGTAATTTTGTTACCTTCTAAATCCATAATATCATAACCTAACCAATAGTATTTTTTTCCATGAACTTCAACTGTTTCAAAAGCCATCTCAAAAATTCCTTCCTTATTCCAAATATCAAATACTACATTATTTAATTTATCAACATTATCAGCGGGTAAATATTCTGCACCTTCAAATTCGACACCATCAACAACTCTATTTTCGCTAAAAGCATAAGGGGAGTTATAAGAGTATTCATCTGCTAACGGATCTACCGCAAAGAATCTCCCTATACGAGGATCATGCATTCTGTATTTAAAGTTTACAGAGTTCCCTTCTCCTTTGATTTCATCATCTTTTTCTTGTCCTTGAAATCCATATCTATATTCAGAGGCATTTCCATTACGATTCGGTAATAGCATCCCAAACGGATAGTAATCATTATATGCAAGAACGTCTGCTGTAAAAGTAGCTAAATTCTCCGTATCAATCAACTTACGATCGGTAACTACACTCAATACATTTCCTAAATGATTACTTAGCTCATATCGCTTATCTCCTACTCCATTGGTAAACGTAGTAGCTACCTCAGCAGCTTCATCGGTGGTTTTGATACGCTTTTCTTCTAATCCTAATCGACTGCTACCATAGATATGATGTTCTGTTAAAAATACACCTTCTTCATTACCTACCATTCCTTCTACTGGTGCAATCTTCGCTACGATATCTGCTCCAGATTTTAAGTGTGTATTTGGTCGTAAGGTAATTCCATTTCCAGCAGTATAGCTTACGGTTGCCGTTGCTTCTACCACTACTTCTTCATCTGTACTACCCACAGTAATTAAATCTACCGCTTTAAAGTCTTGCGCATCGGTAATACTCTCACCTTTTTGGTCTAACTCTACAGGATTGATCTCTGGATTTGGTATTCCATCAGAATAGGTATCATATACCGCCATCGTATTCCCTTGTGCATCTCTTACATACAAAGTAGTCTTATTCTCTGGCATTACGGTTTTAGAAATACGATTTCCTAAACCGTCATATCCAAAACTAATCGTAGTACCATCGTTTTTGGTCACTTTCTTTACTTTACCATCTACACGCCATTCGATCAATAGACCTTCAGCTTTGTCTTCTATTAACTGACCGATCTCATCATAGATATAATTGTCTAAATCTTGTCCGCTATCGATATCTTTATCATATACGGCATCGATACTTGGATCATCATATACAGATCGCAATTGGTTAGAGATTTTATACTTTTTCTCTCGTACTGGATCTTCGGTAGCTTCTTCATTGTAGTTATAGGTAAAGTTATCCATTACCGTACCTGTATGATCCGTACGGGTTAGCTTTTCTAAGTTTCCGTTGTTATCATAATCGTAGGTGGTCTTGTAATTTTCATTACCATCACCATCATACCCTTGCATTTGTTTGATACGATTTAGCTGATCATACTCGTATTCATTACGCTGTAATCCTAGCATGGACTCATCATTATCTATCAAACTGGTAATCATTTGCTTGATATTACCATTATAAAGATTTTTACCTACACTATTGCCATTAGAGAAGGCACTAGTAGCTGTATTACCCACAGAAGTATAATCTCCATTAGTGGTAAGAGGATCTGTCTCTCCGTAATAGGATAATGAATATCCCATCGCATCTTTTGCTACGGCAGATCCTACAGCACCATCACCACCCATATCAGCATCTGGCGTAAGGTTTTCTGAGTTTACACCTTTTAACCAACCTTGTAAGGTATAGGCATAGTCCATACCTTGTACTTTGCTCTGTCCTAATTCGGTTCTGGCTAGAGGTCCGTGTGCAAAATACTGATAGGTAGCATCCTGCTCCCAGATCATATCATCATCAGATGTTTGTACATTGATAATACGGTTATCCGCATCATATTCGTATCTATGGATAAACTGATCTGGTTTTCCTTTTTGATACACTACACGCTGTACATTACCACTGATCAGGTCATACTCATATTCGATATTCTTAATCCCAGAAATACTGTTGGTAGGATCGATCGCCATTTGTTTATTATGCTGTACAATCTCTTTTACATTTCCGTGGATATCATAATGATAAAAAATCGCATTATTATATTGTCTTGTTAAGGTTCCTGACTCTACAGTATCGAAATAATAGATACCAGTAACTCTGTTTCTGGAATTCGCCACCTGATCATCGTTGGTACCAGTAATGGTATTAAAGATCGTAGCCGCATTAAATACCGGAGTACTATAAATCGTTCGAGTAACCTCTATCTGATTATCAGAAACATTTTTAGGATAATTATCCGATACTTTATTAGGCACCCAATCATTATCCGGAGTAGATGAGAATACTAGCTTTCCTGTGCTTTCTTCTATCGCGATATCCACTTTAGGGATCATCTCTCCAGCCTCCGTAATACGCCCTAAATGATCGTAGGTTGTATAACTAAAGGTATTGTCTTCTTTTTGTCGAGCGTTTTGGGAAGCAATAATTCTTCCTAAATTATCATAAGCAAAGCGTGTTTCGCCTCCATCTGGAGTATACTGCCATACCAATTGATTTAGAGAATTGTATTTATACTCAGTAACCAACCTATGTTTTGGTAATAATGCAGGATTCTCAGTGGCTCTGTCCTCTAGCCTATGCGCATTAATTTGTGCATGAATACCATTCGCATCTAGTTCTTCTTTTGTAAATCTATCGATCCCTGCAGGAGGTACCGTTTGCGTTAAATTACCTGACTGATCATAATAGTATAAGGTATATTGATATTCTTTATCAAAATATCGCATAGTAAAAGTCTCATTCGCATTCTGTAACGCTGCTTTTAGATATGCTTTCTTAAATGCCAAACGTTTTGCATCTAGGAAATTGTTATAACTATCCCCATTGTAGGTTTCGCTAACATTTAGGATAAACTCCTCACAATCGGTATCATTATCCACGATATCTACCTCTATATCAGGCACAACAGTTATTATTGGAGGCTGCGAACATGGCAGCTCATTATTTGCAATAAGTTCGCCTACAAAATCAACCCAACTATCAGCATTTGCAGGATCAGGATTTACATGAACAACGTACTCATCAATAACTCCTTGTGTGGAACTACTACCAAAATTAAGTCCGGAAGATGCAAACTCTGCAATGGTTAAGAATTGTAAACTCTCGATTGAACTGATCCTTAATTTATCTATATAGTATTTATAATCTTCTGTGATTATTGCATATCGGATGTCACAGAAATATTCTAATGTATACAATTCTGGCAAGTTATATCCATCAATACCATCCGCTACTGTTTGTAATAACTCGTAGGCATCTGTACAACTCACAGGTTTTACCGTTTCTGGAATACATGGTACACAAGAACCGGGTTCTTGTTCTTCGTCTCCCAGCGCTTTAGTGTTAAAGTCTGAATTCTTAGCAAATAATGATTGAGAATCAGGTTGTATTGGCTGAAGAATATCTCCACAAGATTCTACTACCCTAATACCGTCGATTGTTAAATAATTTGCTTTATCCGGTATAACATTGACGCTAAACTTTAATTCCGCATTCTGTTTTGTTTCATTAGCAATAAAACTTACTTCTACTCTTCCCCATCTTTGATTACCAAAACCATTAAAAGTAACTGTAGGAGCATTTCTAACCTGTCCATTCAATGTAATTATAAAATTACTTTGATCTCCTACTTCTGATATGGGATGATTTACAGTTTCATAATTATGCCCTCCATAAGCCTGATAAAATGAAACTTTGTAAGTTCTCCCAGCTATAATATCAATTTCCGTAAAAAAGCTACCACTAATGCCCTGAATACTACTACCTGGTACACCGAGAAAAACACCACCATCCGGACTTGCGGGATGATCACTGACAATAACAGTATTTTCATTAGTATTCCAATAAGCAAGAGGTCCAAAAGGTGATGCGGTAAACTCTGGAATCACATCAAGAAAAGTGCTTCTAAGTGCAGTAGCAATACCACCATTAGAAAATTCTAAACTCTGTATAGCTTCAAAAGACTCATCTATTAAAACAGTAGTTCCTGAACAATCGTCTGGTTCTTCATCTAGTATATCAAACAGATCACACTGATAATAGGTAGGTTCATTATCACCCTTTGGATCTTGAACGAAAGAAAATCTTGAGTAGTCTACAAGATCCCCGTTGTTATTTTCGTATTGTACGATGATTTCCGAAGATGGTCCAGCTGTAGTAGAATTATTATCTCTAAAATCGAACGTTCGAATATTCTTAATATTAACAAAAGGTTGTACATTATCCTGCTCAAGATAAATGAATCCAAAACTATGTAACTTATCATATTTTATATATTGAACATTATCATTATTAAGTGTGTTTCCACTCCAAGTAACCTTACTAGTATCAAAGTAATCAACGTTATCAAGGCTTGAATCACATCCATTTATAGAACAAGAGTATTTTAAATTAGCCTGTAAGAATTTCTGTAAAAACTCATTATACTCTGGATAAGCTGATAAATTTGCAGTGCCATAAAAATCTCCATTAGCTATTAAAGCATTCATTAAATTTTTAAAATGAAAAGCCGCCTCTGGTTTTAAGGTTGTCGCTCCTTGATCACAAGTTGGAAAACCATCTGGATCACCAGGATTATCCACTACTCCACAACAAGAGAAATTAAGTAATGTTTTTGCTTCTTTAAAAATTCTTCCTTCTATTTTTACCTTAGAGAAATTAGCGTCTAAATATGTAAGGTTTGCTACATTTGATACTCCTGTGAAATTATTGATAGTTTCACCAATAAATAGTCCACTTATCGTGTAATCTGATCCAGCAGGTAAGTTGCCATCTAGTATGTAGGTAAGATGCGTTTCGCTATCAGTTTCTATATAACACGTATTACCCAGTACATTCCAGTATACGTCTTCTCCAACGGGAATTTCGAAATACTCTGGCAAGTAACTGTCTCTATAAGCATCTAGATTCGTGATTTCATAATCAGTACTTCCGATATTTCCGTTCTGCACCAAAGCATTCATTAAATTAATCAAAGCTGCTTTGAAACGTGGTTGCTTATCACAATCATTAAAAACGGATGTTCCCTCTGCTCCAGAACCTAAATCCTGACCCACATCATTACCAGAATTATTGATAGAACACTTTCCGATTCTAGCTCTCGTAGTTCCAGAAAGTATGATTTCTTCGAAAGCACCTTCGCTTTCATTTGTTCCTTGTACACGTGCCAAAATTTGGAAGTCAAAAGTCTCGGTGTTTGTATTGTTTGGATCTTCTTGATAAAATATATTAGTCAATCTGGTAATATACCATTGATTGTTATATCCGCTCCAAGAATAATTAGAAGCGTCTGTCTCACTTATTGTTAAGGTTGTTGGAGTACCTCCATTAAAAGCAATAGATAAAGTGTTTCCGTTTGGAGTTCCTACCACATCAAAAGCACCTACAGGAAGCGTTCCTCCAAGGTCCTCAAATAAATCTTTACTTAAATACTGTCCTTTATAGTCTCTACTACCTACTAGTGAAATTGGTTCATTACTGGCATCTAATTCTGTTGCCAATCCGTTTAGATACAACTCCATATCTCTAGCCATTGGACAAATACCTGTATTGATATAGTATTCGTAATTGGCTTGATTTATAGTTTCTTGAACCACATCTCCAGAATCTTGTCCAGAGTTGTATAAATCATCAATTGGTGGGAAACGTTTCTCCTTTTCTATGTATAATTCGTTTCCATTGGAATTACATAAATTATTAGCAGGTTGACTAAACAACCCATTAATTGCTCCAGATTGTGGATAATCAGAGATTACTGCTACTAAGGATGCTGGTGCTTCATCTACACCGATACAGGTATTATAAAATCCGCTATTGTGTGCATATAAAGAAGACAATACAAACTGAATCTTTTGTTTTAGTGCCAGATAATACGATCTATATCGTTGCCAAACTCTGTTTTTATCATCTGCATTAAGTGAAGAACTAGCCAAAAAGTCACTCAAATCATCAAAATTACTAAATCCGTTACCACAAGAGGATACACTATTACAAGTTGCTGTATTATAAGCTACCTGAAGCATAAAGGTCCCGAAATTATCATAATTTGTTTCTAAGGCATGCTCCATTAACGCTCTTCTATTAATATAACTAGAACTGGAATTATTCTCATCGATAGCTTGTATCGGTTGATTAAAATAAGGATCGTTGTTTACCAGCATATTATACCTGGCAAAAATATTAAATCCTGCTGCTGTTGCATCTTCATAGGTTTGAAGCCCCATGATATAATTATTAAAACCATCACTGTTCATTCTTGCATTGCCAATAGCGCTAATCTCTGCACAAACCGCGAAAGAGTATTCTAAATATTTATACTCTGGGTGATATACGATTAATGATTCTCCCCACGAATCCTGCCAATAGCTTTTTAATTCATTAACGCTGGCAAACTCTACATACTGTGGTTCTACATTATAATAATCTTCCTGCCCAGTTGGGATTAGATCAAAATCTACATCTTCAATTAACGCCGGCTCATACGTCTCATTCTCGCTATCATACTTAACACGGATATAACTAATAAACCCATTTTCGTCATAATAATGTCCTGAATCTGATCCTAAATCTTTTTCATAGTGGAAAGGATTTCTCCAAGTATTTCCGTTGGCACTAAATAAAAGGTTATTGTCTTTGAAAATACTTAAATCTTCTAATGCGTCCCATTGCGGATTCTCTTCAACTTCTGTTTCAAATCGCATTCCGTACTGACCCGCGATATTCATATCCTGTATTAATGCATCTGTATCATTACTACACGAAATAGAGTTTCTAATGATCTCATCCTGTTCATCAATTTCATCGGTTCCATCAGTAATAATACCATCGGTTCCAAATGCATCCTCACAAGCCGCGATTAACAAATCGAACTCTCTGGCAAAACGTTGTTCCAATAATGCTAATTCTTCATCAGTAGAAAAATCTTCATACCCAGCTATTTGCTCTTTGATATAATTTTGTCTCGCACCTGTTACTGTTTGTCCTAAAAGAATGGCATCTAAACAATCTTCTTTACTTTCTATAAAACATCCGTTAAAACTAGCTTCAGGAGAAAATGGCGATGGATCTAGATAACAATCAACATTCGTAGAATCCGTAATTCTGGCAATATAATCGTTAGTAAACTCTTCTAGTTTTTCTTTATTGATTTTTAGAAGCTTCGCTATTCCGAATGAACCTGCTTCCATACCTTCTACTTCTTCTTCTAATGAGAACAGTGCTAATCCATTTTCTGAAGTTACTGTAGTATTTATGGTATTTGGTAATAAAGACTCCCCTGTATCATTCATTACATCTAACTGCAAATCGTAGACATAAGGATAGGCATTGGTTCCATTTGCACATTCGTATGAGAATCGCAACTCAGCAACGCCTAATTCATAATCAAAGAAATAATCGGTAAAATCTGCCGCATTCACTTGCTGAGATGCGTAAAACTTCGCATCATACAATTCACCAAAATTACCTGTAGAATATAAAGTATTACTCTTTGGGTCTTCAAAAAGGTCTGATTCTAGTTCTTCGTGTAACTTATTTAATTCTTCGTCTCTTAATGCTACTAAACTATTTGGATTTCCGCCTGCCAATGCAGTAGCAATTGTTCTTCCTTGTGGATCTATATAACTTACACTCGATTGACCGTTGGGATCAATTACTACATTTTTCTTATAATGTATCTCGTTACCTACATTATATCCAAAAAGTCTATTTAATTCTTTTTGTTTTGGCTTTCCGTAGTAGTAACGCATTTCGTGCTTAGTACCCAATTGATGGTCAGACCCTACACCACCTTTTCTTTTAATACGTCCTGTATTATCGGATGTATATTCTATTTGTGAAAATGGTTTTCCGCTAGCTTGTGCAATACGATCTCTAAAGATGCTTGCGATATCATTATCACCAGAATAGTATTTACTGGCTCCAGAAGATGAAGACATTCCGGTTGTCTTTACTTCATTAGGAGAGATTTTATCTTCTGTATCAAAATCCTGATAGCTATAAGGTGCATTTAACTCATTTACATTAAAATTCTCATAATATCTAATTCTATTTTCATTCACAGGAACTGGCAATACTTCAATTGCAGGTCTTCCTTGCGAATCATAGATTACTTCTCCAATAATGGCATTATCATCACTATTAATTTTAGTAACCGTTTGTCTATTTCTTAAA
This sequence comes from uncultured Aquimarina sp., assembly GCF_947492965.1. GTDB lineage: Bacteria > Bacteroidota > Bacteroidia > Flavobacteriales > Flavobacteriaceae > Aquimarina. Next base: position 820,383 of record NZ_CANLOZ010000002.1, read on the forward strand.
GTTCCATCAAAATAACTTACTACTTCTTTTTTCTTTCCTTCTTCTGCATAACTGGCTTGAAATTGCCAGTTTTTGTTGTTTTCATGATCTTCTACCACTTCTACAAAATACGGAGCCCAGTCAGCAACTTTTTCTTTATTTTCAAATCCACTACTCCATCTTCCATATTTATATTTGGTAACATTTTCTAAATATTTTCCTACCGCACGTACTCTAAAAATGATATATCCTTTGGAGTAGATCAATGGAATGGAATAATTGGTTTCGGTTGTTTGGATTCTGGTATTATCTAGTTCAAAATCTCTGGTAGAAAAATCTATTGCCGTTGGTGGTTGTGGCGTTGTAAAATCTTTAGAGTAACTATCCACCCATGTCCACTCCACATCATAACTAATTGCCCCTTCTACTGGAGTCCAACGTAAATTTACTTCATCTGCTGCCGCTATATCCTGAGGAGTTGGTATTGTTACAGATGGAGCTAATGAAGGATCTAAATTACGATAACGCTTTACATCAAAACCTACTGTAAGCGTTACATTATCAGGAATAGTAGCATTGTCCTGAGCTGGAGTATCATTATCAACATTTTTAAACGTAGTGTTTAGAATTCTAATAGAAGCTCCATAGATACCTCTTAATAAGTGTTTATTGATATTTGTAAAACTTCCTCCAGAACCTGGAATATTATTGCTCTCTACTTCCAAAACCACTGTCTCTGCAACAGCGTCTGCAGGAAAGGAAGGTGTAATTTCCAATTCCATAGAAAACGTAAACCAAGATTCTGCTCCTAATACCTCATTTACATTTAAGGCAATGTAGGTCATAGGGTTTTCATCTATGATATTGTCATTAGGCAATTCTGATTCTTCAAAAACAATGGTAGCACTAGCATTGGTAATGATATCGTTTAACTGATTGGCAGTATAAATATCTTCATTCTGTGCATAACCTATACATCCAATCAACAATAAAAGGAGGAAGAATTTGCTATGTAAAGTTTTCGTATTCATATTTTTCCTATAGTGAAAATTCCTATTTATATTTTAATTATTAGATAGATCAACTATCTTAAATTCCTTGTATTTTTCGGCAGGAACAATTGTATTCCCTTTCTTACGTATGTAATTACTTTGTTTATCCTTTTTAGCGTTAGAAACCGTTAGATCATGGGTAAAAATGATTTCAAAACGTCCAAAATCCTGCTCTGTTTGCCCACCATCTGTTTTAAAAGGCAGTTCCCTGTTTAAAAACAAAACTTGTTTATCTACGAAGTAATGTTCTTTATTTATATACAATACAATTTTATCGCAAGGAACAAACGACGCAGCAGGAAGTACATTTAATTCACAAATCCATTGTTTTTCGTTACTCTGCAATTCTTCTCCTTTATAATATTCGAGAAAACCTTTAATATCTATTGGAGCTGCAGGACCTCTTGGGGTTTTACTATATTCTATCGCTTTGCTATCATTATCAATGATGAGACTAACTCCTGGAAATTGAATCACCTCTGAATTTAGCATAACCAGTTTTGAGTATCCTTGATTTTTCACAAAACTCCCGTTATAACTTTCATAGACCTTAGCCCCAGTTTTTCCTCTAAACAGTGATTGTTTAATCGCTACACTATACACGGAAGTATTTTCATAAAAATTAGTTGTCTTCTCTATAATTGATACGACATCTTTTGGTTCTTGTCCATAAAAACATATGGGAAGAAGCACCATCAGTGCAAGAACACTATACCTTTTAAAGTTATTCATATCCATATGTTTAATCATTATTGTTTAATTTAGAATTTCCTGATCTCGTTTCCTGAATAGTATATACTCCTCTTTCGGTCTCTTTTTTCACTCTAATCAAACCTCCTTCTATATCATACTCATAGAATGTTGAATAGTTATTTTCATCTAATTCTGATTGTAATCTTTGTGTTTCAGGATCGTATACAAAAGTTTTCATATTACTATCAAAAGGATGGAATCTTATATCATCAAAGTATACATTTAGATTATTATCTTCACTTTGTAGAGAGATTGTCATAAACTCTGCATTATTCGGAATTGTGAAATCTGCAGAGATGCGTTGCCATCCATCAATGATATTTCCTTTAGGTCTCAAGCTAATAGTAGCACCTTCTTCTAATTCCTTTCCTTCTCTATCCGTATAGGTGATTTTTAATAATGATTTCATATAATCCATAACTTGATACTCTGGATCTGGAACATATGTATTGAAATCAACATTTTCCTTGATAACATTTGTCACTGAGACACTTTGGTCATAATTTATAGTAATCGGAATAATCACTATAACTGTTCTATAGGTGAATACTGTATTTACACATAAACCTTGTGAACAGTTTTGTAATCCGGTAAAATTGATATCAATCGCATCTTCATTTCCAATTATTGGAAAACTATAATAGATATTGTTTGAAGTAAAACTATTTAATGGAGTTTTATAGGTGAACGTTGTTTGTCCTTCTTCATCAAAAGAAAACGAGAATCCTACTGTTCTCACAAAACCACCTTGATCCTCTTTCACCGGTTTAAGGTTATAAATGGTGAGGTTATTAATACCTGTTGTTTTAATATAAGGAACTAAGGCATCGTAGGCTCTATCTTCTGGTGAAGGCACATAAACAGGTGGAACTGGTGTTTGCGTAACAATAATCTCCTTTAATTCATTTAAAAGCTGTGCAAAAAGTTCACTAATCTCCGAATAATTTTTTGTTTCTGTAGATGCAATCTTAACACCATTCTCCCTTATCCATCCACTTACTACATATTTTGAGCCAGGTTTAGGTCTAAATTTTTCACAGCTAAAATATTGCGGTGCTAATTCTGGTAGAATTCGTACACGCACTTCTAAACGTTCTGCACTTCTACAAACACCAGAAATATCAGTTTGATCTGCATAATAAATTCCTCCATCTTCCAGAGGTTCGTCTAGAGAAAGTATTACTCCATCTCCATCATACCATTGCACTCCTACACCGATCGCTATTAAATTTCTTACCGTTGCTCCATCATTTGTATATATGGTCTGGACTGAAGCTCCAAAAGGAGGAGGTACTGATATGATCGAAACATACACAGATACTCTTTCCGACTCTGTATTTCCATTAGACTGGCTTACAAAATAAAATCTAGAATTTTCTATTCGTGTATCAGGACTTAATGGCGTTGTAGCGGTTATAGAATCATACCAATTCACAGTGTAAGAAGCATTTGAAGGTACTGCAACTAGATCTGCAATTGTTGGCTCATCTGACGCACACAAAATTTGTATTCCATCTACATCGAATTCGCTCAACTCTATCTCTACTTCTACTGCTAATCTACATTCTAAACCATTATGTTCGGCATAATAAGTATATCCATTTGTTAGTGCTGTATCAAGTGGCAACGCGGTTTGATCAAAAGGTGACGCATACCATTGTACGTTAGTACCTGTCACTTGTAAATCCGCAATAGTTGCATTATCAGAAGTTTCAAAAAACTGGAGTGTATTTCCAGTCGGAATTCCTTCATCTATAATTACACGAACGGGTTTTCTTCCAATAAACTGAGAACTTTCTGCCCAATACACATTTGCTGAAAGGATTCCGTTTATTCCCACTAAAAGAAGATCATCTGGAGAGTACTGGTTCCCACCCACCTGGCTGCTATACCAAACTACATCAGTAGCTCCATCAGGTGGCAATAAATCACCCACTGTTGGATCGCCAAACATGCTACAGAAACTTTGCGTATCATAAACAGTATCATCGTTACACTCAGCACCTTCTCCAGTTAATTGTGTTAGTTTTATCCCATCAATTAACATGTATATATAATTTGTAGACCTTGTAATATTAGTGGAAGAAGCATTAAATTCTAATCTAGCTTGCGAAGTATTTGCAACAAATTCTAGTGTTGATTTCTGCCATACTGGGTTTTCAGTTACGACCATAAACTCAGAGTATTGAGTTTGATCTCCAAAAATTACTTTCCATCTTGCCTGCTCAAGTCCTTCTGTAGGATTGAAATTACCAGTAACATTAGATTGATAAAACTCAATTCTATAGGTTTCCCCTATGTTAAGCGCATCGAGGTTGGTATAAAATGATTCTAATTCTAATCTATCCAAAGATTTCGCAATAGCACCTGCAGCAACACCTCCATCGGGTGAAGGCTGAACGTTATCTGCAATACCACTATGAATTACATTAAAAGGAAAACTCCAAGTGTCTGCGGATCCCTTTCCATTAATCCATTGTCCACAAGTAACATTACCATTATGTCCGAAAGAACTCGCTATAGATTCACAATTTTCAAAAGATCCATCTACATAATTATCCAGCAAGTTACAATCATCAACCACCCCATTTATAACAACTGTAACACGTAACCTACATGGACTATTTCCTATTGCAGCATAATAATAAGTATTATTTACTAGTGGTATAGTACTGATAAGAGGAATTTCTCCATTCTCTGACAAATACCACTGAACATTAGCACCTGTTGCTTGTAAATCCGCTACTGTAGGTCCATTCATTACATCAAAAATTTGTGTTGTATCGCCAAACGGAATCTGATCATCAAGAATTACATTGATCGGAATTCTTGGAAGCGAAGGATTTTCTATCGATTCAGCCCAATAAGTTCCAGATTCAGGTATTACATATTCTGGCAAGATTAGTGCTTTATCTAATTCTGTTAGGAACCAATTTGCATCGCTATCAATAAAGGGAGATTGTAGATCTCCAATGGTAATATCTCCATTTAGGATACAGAAACGTTGAATAGCAATCCCACTACAATTTTCTATGATGATAATCTGCACTTCAACTCTTGGATTTGAAGAGTTTCCTTCTGCCCAAAGTGTTACTGTTTCTGTTATTTGTTGTCTTGCTGGTAATGGCGCTCCGCCAGTTTCATTTTCGAACCACGCGATAGAATTTGGAAAAGGTGATGCTAGATCATTAATTGTTGGTATCCCCTCATCTGCACAAAACTCCTGAACAAGATTTTCGTAACAATCTTCTCCTTCTTTGATAACAATTCTTACCGCCACTCTTGGGTTTGACGAATTACCTTCTGCCCAAAGCACTACTGTTTCTGTTATTTGTTGTGCTGAAGGAAGTGGTGCGCCACCAGTCTCATTCTCGAACCATGCGATAGAATTTGGAAAAGGAGATGCTAAATCATTGATGGTTGGAATTCCTTCAGAAAGACAGAATTCTTGTTCTGCAATGTCATTTGTACAGTCTTCTCCTTCTTTAGTAACTTTTATTCCATCTATTAAAAGATGATAACTTATTATATCTGGCGTAGGTCTATCTGCATTTAAAACTCCAATAGTTGAAAACGAAATTTCTTGTTCTGTACTTGTTGGAATAAATATCATTTCAACTTTTTCCCAAGTTGGTGTTGCTGAAATGTCAGTAATTGGTGAAACAGCAATTGCATTACTCACCTTTGTTTCTGCGCCAAAAACCACTTGCCATTTTGTATCTGCAAAAATAGACAGCCCAAAAGGATCATTAAAACTACCTCCATGAGATTGATAAAAACTAACCGTATACTCTGTTCCTGGTTCTAAATTGGTCAATGTAGTTTTAAAACCTTGACCTTCTCCAGTAGAGATTTTGTATGAAACTAATCCAGAAGCAAAGATTCCGCCATCCGGTGATTGCCTAACCAAATTACTCATCTGTACTACATCACCATCACCTGGTAGTATAATAATATCAGGATCGCCTAAATCAGGATTATCTTCTTCTTCGCTTAAGTCTACAATCCAGGTACTTGGACCTGATAGTCCATTAAAAGGTTCCCAATTACTACATCCAATATTGTTATTTGGATCTGACTCTGTAGTAGCCCCTGCTACCAAAGCACAATCTTGGAAACTTCCGTCTACAAGACCTTCTAAAACATCACAGTCTTCTCCTCCACCTGAAGTATTTACAGTTACTAATACTTCGAGTCTACAAAGACCATTATTTTCTGATGCGTAATATCTAGTATTATTACTTAATGAATTGGTACTAGATAAAGGCGAACCTCCAACTTCAGATAAATACCATTGAATATTCGTTCCGCTTACCTGAAGATCTGCAACCGTTGGATTATTAGTAGCTTCAAAAACCTGCGTAGTAGGTCCTGTAGGAAATGTATTTTCCAAAATTACTCGAACCCCAACTCTTGGAAGAGAATTATCCGCTATAGAACCGGCCCAATACACTGTATTATCGGACAATACTGTTGCTGGTAGTAATACATCATTCGCTGATTCAGAAGCATACCAAGTTACATTTGTATTTGGTATAGGAGATACTAAGTCTCCAACGGTGGGTAATGTTTCATACTCTCCACAAAAACGTTGCTCTGAAATATCATTTGTACAGTCTTCTCCTACTTTAGTAACTTTTATTCCATCTATTAAAAGATTGTAATAAAATACCGTTTCAATTACATTAATTAAAGATCCAAAAGAGACAAAACTTAACTCTTGTTCTGTTTCTGTAGGGACGAAGGTAATTTCCTGTTTTTCCCAAACAGGAGCAGAAGAAATATCTGCCATTGACTGAATAGGAATAAGATCACTATTCTTTACTTCATTTCCAAAAAACACTCTCCAATTCGCTAAAACATTTTCAATATTTGGAACCGAAGGATTTCCTGTAATTTCAAAACCACCTCCATTAGATTGGTAAAAACTAACCGTATAAGTTGCTCCTATTTCTAAATTGCTCAATGTAGTTTTAAATCCTTGACTTTTAATCACATTAGATGATCCTCGTCCATGAGTTACTAATGCAGAAGCAAAAATTCCTCCATCTGGTGATTGTCTTACTTCAGTAGATATTACAGGGTTTAAACCAGCTGAACCACTCAAATCCACAATCCAAGTACTAGGAACAGCATTTGGATCTATAGGGTTTCCTTCTCCAGCTCCCAAGGGTTCCCAAGAACCACACTGAATATTATTGTTATAACTTGAAGTAAGCGTAGATCCTGCTACCAATGCACAATCCTGAAAACTTCCATCTACTACTCCATCTAATAGATTACAATCATCTCCTCCACCAGAAGTGTTAATTGTAACCAAAACTTCTAATCTACATAGTCCATTATTTTCTGATGCATAATATTTAGTATTATCAGCTAATGCGGAAGTATTACTAAGAGGCGATCCTCCAACTTCAGATAAATACCATTGGACATTTGTTCCATTTGGCTGAAGATCTGCCACCGTTGGATTATTAACAGCCTCAAAAACCTGAGTAGCAGGTCCTGCTGGGAATGTATTTTCCAAAATTACTAGAACTCCTACTCTTGGTAGAGAATTATCTGCAGTAGAACCAGCCCAATACACTGTATTATCCGACAATATGGTTGCGGGTAGTAATACATCATTCGCTGATTCAGAAGCATACCAAGTTACATTTGTATTGGGTATAGGAGATACTAAGTCTCCAATAGTAGGTTCTGTCTCATACGCTCCACAGAAACGTTGTTCTGTAATATCATCATTACAACCATCAACTTTATTTATCTTTATTCCATCAATTAATAAATGTGTTAACACACCATTATCAACGTTATTATGTGCCGGTACAACTGGTGTGAATTTTAATTTCAAAGTTTCATCTGTTGCGATAAAAATTAGTTTCACCAAATCCCAACTAGGGGCTTCGGTTGTATTACCACCTATTCCACCTTTAACTAACATTGCTGGAGAAATACCTGATCCTCCAAAACCATCACCCCAAGAAACTCTCCAAGAAGCTTCGAATTCTGTAGTTGCTCCAAAATATCCACCATTTGATTGATAAAAGGAGATTTCATATTCCGCCCCCACTTCTAGTGCTTCTATATCTTTTTCTAAAGCGGAAAGTATGATTGAGGGAAATGAACTCTGTTGTTGATAAACTCTACAAGATGCAAATGCACCTCCATCTGGAGAGGGCTGGATTAAATTAGTTATCTCTCCTAAAACACCTTGATTATTCTGATCTACTGTCCAAGAATACATCAGATTATTTGGTGTTTCAAAACTGCTACAAGATAAATCATTGTTTGTTAACTCAGTTCCAATTATACCTGCTACACTTGCACACTGCTCAAAACTACCATCTACCACTCCTTCCAGAATATCACAATCTTCTGAATCTGGATTTCCTAAAACGAGCGTTATTTTATTTCTCTCTAAAGTAAGCCCTGTTACAATGCTATTGGTAGCTGTAAAATAATACTCGCCAAGGTCTGCAGCTGTAATATTGTCAATTGTAATCTGTGGTAAGGTAGTTTGTATCAATTCATCCGTTCCTTTATACCAAGTATAGGTATTGTTAGGACTTGTTAATTGTGTAGTGGATAAAGTAACCGAACCTCCTAATTGTACTTCAATAGTTTCTTCTTGATCTACTTTGGCTTGTGGGGAATAAGAAAATCCATTAGCACTTAATACCGTCTGGTATTTTGTAAAATCCTCCTCTAAACCAGAAAACACAAATTCATTATCATCAATTCTAAAAGAACTTATTGAAGGCATATTTTCAATATTCGCAAGAAGGTCACCTGATAGCCTATTTTGACGTACTCCCAAGTTTTGTAATCGCCGTAGATTTTGCAAACTAGACGGCAAGGAACCTGTAAATTGATTATTAGAAAGTAGTAAAGTGATAATATCTAATGAACCTATTTCTTGTGGTATCGTACCAGAAAGATTATTATTGCTTAATCTGATACGAACTAACTCTTTTAAAGCGGAGATTGTACTAGGAATACTTCCTTCTAGATTATTCCCTTCTAAATCCATTACTTCTAAATTAATCAGGTTTCCAATAGAAACAGGAATAATCCCAGTAAGTTCATTTTTATAAAGCTCTAAATTTTCCAACAAAGTGAGATTTCCTATCTCAGAAGGTATTATACCAGAAAGCTCATTACTATATAAACGAAGCCCTTTAAGGTTTGTAAGGTTTCCAATACTTTGTGGTATTGACCCGCTTAAACTATTTTCAAAAAAATTGATAAATAATAAATTTTGAAGGTCTCCAATTTCATTAGGAATTACTCCTGATAAGTTATTAGACTGAAAACTCAAAATTTCAATAGAAATCAGATTACCAATACTAACTGGAATTTCTCCTGTCAAATTATTATTTTGTAAAAGAAGCCTAGTAACTTTACTATTTTCAACTACTACTCCATACCAATCGCATACAGGAGCATTTGTTAACCAATTGGTATTATTGGTCCAATTGGCACCATCTGTACTATTGTATAAATCAATCAATGCTTGTTTTTCAGCTTCAGAAACTCCGCATGTATCTTCAGCGATAGTTAGGGTAATTGGATTTCTTTCTAAGGTAAGTCCAGTAACAATACTATTAGTTGCTATAAAATGATAGACTCCTGCATCTACCGCGGTAGCATTAGCTATTACTAAATCCTTAGCCGTTGCTCCTGGGATGATAGCTCCATCTTTATACCACTGGTAGCTATTATTAGCACTCGTTAGCGCAGTACTGCTTAAGGTTATAGAACCATTCTCTGTTACAGATACTGTTTCGGTTTCG
>NZ_CANLOZ010000003.1 GCF_947492965.1 uncultured Aquimarina sp.
AAAAATTACAGCATTATATTTAGCCATTTTTACAAACATGTTTACGCGCTATCAAAATGCTAAACAATTAGCTTGTTATTGTGGGGTAGTGCCTTTTGAACATACCTCTGGAACTAGTATAAGAAAAAGGTCTAAAGTCCATCATATGGCTAATAAAACACTAAAAAAACAATTACACTTATGTGCTTTATCAGCAATACAATATGACCTAGAACTCAAAAATTACTATAACCGAAAAGTAGAAGAAGGAAAATCTAAAATGCTCGTCATTAACAACGTTAGAAACAAACTTGTGCATAGAGTCTGTGCTGTAATAAAAAGGCAACAACCTTATCAAAAAGCTGCTGCCTAATATTTTAACTTTTAACCCTTGATTTTATCATGGAAATCTGGGGAATACTGGGGAGTTTTTGATTAACATTTGCAATAATGGAAAAGAACTAAAAAAATTAATTGAACAATCCATAGAAACTTATAATAACAAAAGACCACATTGGAGTCTTAACTTAAAAACACCTAACTTTATACATAACAAAAAATCCCTCGAAGCTAGCTAGCTTCGAGGGATTAAATAAAATCTTGTAAAATTGTCAACCTATTTTAGGACGACTCATAATTTTAAATAAAAAGTTTAATGAATGAGATTTCATTTTTAGACAGATCTGTATCTATTTCATGTAGTCCTTTTCCTGTAAGTACAAAACTAAACGTAATTTCATCTTTTTGTTTTAGGTAAAACTGATTTATTTCTTTCGAAGAACTATTATGATTACAAAAAGCCACATAATTTTGTTTACCTATTTGATCTAGTTTTTCTGAGACTATGTCAAATTTAAGATCATTCATTTCTTCTATATTTCCTTGATTATCCTTAATATAAAACCTATTATTTTCAAAATAGATTATTCTGCTATCGACTTTGTAGTCATACCCTTGAATCACTTTTGTATGTAATATCTGTAATTCATAATTGGAATTAGAAAAGCTTTCAGCCAAATTAGCTGTAGATTCTTTAATTTCTTTTGGAAGTTTATAGGAGTCAACCTTTGTCACATAACAATCTGACTTCATCTCTTTAACAACCTCTTTTTTAGTAGAAGAACAAGAGATCAGAATAATTAACAACACTAAAGATCTATTTTTCATCAGTTTTGCTATCAGATTTTTTATAATAATCATAATTCTTTTTTATTACATTAATTACTTTTTCTTTATTTTCATATGTTCCTAAAAAAATAGACTCAACGCCTATGGTATATGTTGCGCGTAAGGGTATTTTAATACCTCTTGAGTTACTGACTTCTCCTCTTATTATGTTTTCAATATGAGAAGCACTGGATTCATCTATTTCTTTATTCTTATTACTCTGATCTAAAGATTTACTGGTAATCGTTTTTGGACTATCATTCATATAATCAATATCAGCTTCAAAAGGGCTACTTGTACCATTATCATCTTCAATAGCATGTTGTAGCTCATGAGCTATTACAAATTCATTACCTTGATTTCCATCGGATTGTTGATCTAAATCTATGCTGATATTTGTATCATTTCCAGTTTCTCTATTTTTAGTTCCAACTTGTTCCACACTAGAGCCTTTTCCTTTATTAAAACTTATTGAATGAGTGTTCTTAGACTTTTTCAGTTGTCTAAAATTTGCTTTATGAGTTTTAGATTCTCTACTTAATTGTCGATTTCTACGTTTAAACTCTCTTCTGGCTTGCCTAAACTCTTTACGGCTTTGTCCTTCCTGTCTAACATATTTAACACGCATTCCATCAGGATCAAAAAGCTGTACAGGGTTATTGAAAACATAACCATAAGGATTTATTCCATAATAGACTTCCCCAAGAGGGTCAATATTCATCCAGCGCCCAATACTAGAATCATAATTTCTCGCTCCAAAATCTAACCATTGTAGACCTAACTCATCATTTTCTTCTTTCCCACTAAAACCATACTTATGTTCAGATACAATCAGATCATTATATCCTTTATGTCTCATTCCAAAGGGATAATAGTTTTTCTCTTGCATGATTTCATGCGCATAGTCACTATCCCCATCAACATCTACATCATTTCTGAGAACATCAATTTTACCATCCTTGTTTTTGTCAGAGTAAGATAATCTGATATTTCCTAGTTGGTCTTTATATTGATAGATGTAATCATAACTTCCATTTCCATTGGGTTCTACATATCCTTCAGCTGTGCTCATAAACTGTAACTGTCCATTCTCATAGATATAGTTCCCAGCATATTCCGTTGTTAAAGAACTTCCACCAGAGACGATCTTTTTTTGTTTGACTCCAGTAGCGTCGTAAATATAGCTAATATTTCCCACGTTGGATCTTACCTGATCATTTATTACAACCGATGTTGGCAGGTTTAAATGATTGTAAGCGATATTAGTTATTCCTTTATTACGATCTACTGTCATATTACCATTTACATCATAAACATAATCGTTATTGGTATTAGTACCATCTATAAAACCTTCATCCTTATGAACTGTGGTTATCGCCTCTCTAACTTTTTCTAATTTATTATTGGAGTACGTATAATAAAGCTCATCAATGGTTTTGGTAGCTCCTCCTCCAGGTCTTCCATTTCTGGTAATTCTTCCGATATTTCCATTTTTATCATATGCAATCCCCCAAATACTATAAGCATCTCCAGCCATTAGCGAGTTGTCTTTAAGACTATTAGCTCTGGTAATTCTATTAAGGGCATCATACTGATAAGAATACGATCTTTTGGTATTATCATTAGCCGTTCTCCAGATGGTTTGGGAAATATTACCGTTGTACAACTCTGGTACATCATAAAGCCCTTCTACGTCTGTATAATTAATTTTAAAAGTAAACAGATCGTCTCCTATATTAGCTACATCATTAATATCGGTTAGCCATCCACGTACGTTGTATTTGTAATCTATGATTTGAAGTGGTGCTTGTTCTGCATTTCCTACTTTTTTATTTTCTAACTGTCCCAGATCATCGTAATTGTTTTGTACGATTAATTCTTGTGGATGATTGCCGATTTGTTGTTTTTGAGTCAATAATCGTCCCATATGATCATAGGTAAAAGTATCTGTGGTAACAATGGCAGCATTACTCCCTTTAGTATGTGTAGTTTTTACTTGGATTGGTTTTCCAGTAAAATCTAATTCATTTTCTATCTTATCAGTAGTGTTTAAATAATCATTACGACTACCAGTCCAAATAACCTGTCCTTTGGTATCATAGGCCATCACTGTTGTGATCCACTGATCTGTGCCTAATACACGTACTTTAGATCCTGTAGCCAATCCTTTGGTGGTATTGGAAGTAGCTATTCCATAGACACTGGCCGGTTTGTTCATACCATCTCTATCGAAAGTATAGTTGTCGTAGTAATTGATGGTTAAAACTTTATCCATAAATCGCGGTATTGCATTGTTTGTGTAATACACCGCAGTTCCTGCAATAGTGGTAGCACTTGTTTTTTTGGTTTCGTATGCACTATAGACTGTATTGGTATCGGCTGAGTTTTGTAGAGATACTCTGGATTCGTTATTTTTTATAGACCCTGTATAGACAACTCTTCCAAGTGCATCATATTTGGTAAATAGCCAAACACCTTGTGCTTTTAATAATGCATCCTGTGTCATCACTGGCTGATCTAGTTTGTTGTAAACGATATATTCCCAACCTTTTCCTGGTATTTTCTTTTCGATCAATCTATTACGGTAGTCATATTTGTATTGGTATCCTAGTTCACTAAGCTCAGTGGTAGATACACCATTTGCTACTGTAATCTTAGGAGGTAATACAAAGGTTAGATTCCCAAAATCATCATATACATAATACGTGTCATGAGGAGTATTGTTATTAAATGTTCTTTTTAAAATAACCCGTCCTAATTTATCAGTATACTCCTGTGTAGTGTGATCGTTTTGATAGCTTTCTGTCCAGTTTTCGTCTTTGGTAATGGTAACAAAAAGTTCATTTGCTGGATAATCACCAACTTTTACTAATGTTGGTTTTTCTGTGTCGCCACCAGTAAAGTTTACTTTAAAATACACTACATCATCTGCATCACTATTTAGAGTTCTATCCAGTTTGATGGTATGATCGTCTCCTGTAATACTCCCTTGCCAATCTGCTCCTGGTGCAGCTTGTTTTAAGGGTCTGTTTAATGGAGATGCTTCAAAAATAGTTTCCGAATATGGATTAGGCGTATTCTGATATTTTGGAGTGTTATAAAAAGCATTTAATTCTGCTAGTGGATTGGTATAGATATCACCATTTTGTGTTTCTTCTGATGCGTAAGGTAGGTACTCTTTGGCTTGTCTACCGTAGTTATCATATGCATAGTGTGTAATGATATCTTTGGGTTTGGTCCGTTGGATGAGTTCTGTAACAGGTACGCCATTTCCATCAATTTTAGTCAACACAGGATTCCAAAAGTACTGACGTACATTGGTGTCTGTAGCATAGTATAAATAACTTCTAAATCGTGAAGTGGTCGTATTGTTTCTCCATTTAAAATCATTTCCTGATTTCACTTTAGTACCATTGATATCATAGACACCACTAATACCAGAATTACCACCACTATAGGTATGCGGATGTACGACTCCAACTAATAAATACCATTGATTCAGATTTGGCATATCTCCAGACCAGAAATAAGGATTATTGTTAGCGGTACCACTTAAATTGTTTACGTTTTGTGTTCCATGATATGTTCTTCCGTCTTGCGATCCGGTACGTTTTACCCAAACGGTATAACTATAGGCTACATTTTTATCCACTGGGATATAATCAGTATTCCAACCACCATCAGCATCGTTATTGCTATCATTACCACATCTCCATACAAGAGATTCTTCTCCAAAAGGATTGGTGTCAAATATTCTTTGGTTATCAGAAGATTGGCCATTGATGTTAAATAAAGGAGTAGTTCCTGTGCCTACCGTCCAATCATCTGTCCAATCTAAGATATTGGTGTTTTGTTGTTGTCCACCAGCTCTAACGGCTATCGATTGTTTGGCTCTTCCTAAACCATCAAAATAATTTACCGATACAATCTTATCACTTTCTAATACTTCAGATTGCTCACCTTCTTGCACATCGGTTTGGTAGGTGGTGGTTTTCACATAGTTTTCTGTTTGTGTCTGTGCGCTTAGGGCTGTAATGCATAATACAGCGATGGCTATTAGTATGTTTTGTAATGTTTTCATGATACTGCTGTATTAGTTGTTTGTATAGTGATATTCATTTTCTGATAAAATGTTTCCATCCTGATCTTTTACCTTAGCTAATCGATGAAAATTATCATATTCATAGTACATCACATATCCTTTTGGGTCTGTCATGCTAGTGACTCCTACAGATGGATTGTAGGTATAGGTAGTTACCTGTGCATTGGCAAAAAATGTGTTATCTCGTAAGTTTTTTAACTGAGTTCTCAGCGTATTTTCTTCGCTAATTGAATTTTCAGAATTAGAGGTTGTTTTTATTTGATTGATAAGATTGGTGACAGCTGTAGGCATTCCTGTATAAGAAGCATTGGCAATTTTTGCAATTGGGTAACGATTATTGTATCCCCACACAAATATGATCGAGGTTCCATTGGCTTGGGTTACTTCTAAAGGATTTCCATGGGAGTCGTATTTTTTATAATACATACGATCTTCTAGCGTGGTATTTCCTTTGGCAAATTGCACCTTTTCTGGTAAGGCAATGCCCTGACCCCAATCTTTGTAAATAGTTTTACGAGTAGCTAATTTAAGAGTAGTTTCATCTTCCTTGATGGTGCTACTTTCTGTTTGGATCACTTCGGTAAGACGATTGCTAGTTACCAGTAATTGACTACCTGCATCGCTAAAATCCTTCGGATAAGAAAACATACTTTGTTCTTTAGCGCCATCGATTCCCGTAGTTGTGCTAGTACGTAGTAAATAGTCTACAGTAGGATCATAACTCATATTGCTTACTGTAGTAGTTTGCTTGTCATCAAAGTATTGAGTAGACTTCACCTGGATCGTATTACCAGCAGTACCTTGCATAAGATTTCTCTTTAAAGAAAGGGTAGAGAGATCAAATCGTTCAATGCAAGTAGCTCCTGGAGCATCACATCCTGCAGGTCGTTGCGGTGTATAAGCTCTATTTTCTGCCTGTACGATTCCACCAACTCCTGCACTACCTACAAATCCTTGAAACCAAACAGGTTCTAAATGGCGGTACCTGTATTTATTTGTAGAAGCATCGTAATAAATTTGTATGTATTTGATGCTATTGTTTTCATTGTGAGTAAGAGAAATTCCGGCTGTAGAAAAATATAAAGGGTTATTGTAGCTGTTTTCTGAAGAAGAAATGGTATCATTATCAGCATTAAAAACAAAGTTCTTTTTTTCCTTACCCACTTTGTATGTTGGGATAAAACTATTAGTAAAAGGCCTTATTTCGTTGGTAACGATTCCATCGGATCCCGTGTTAAATTCATGAACAGTGCGTCCATTACCTGTACTACCATTTAGAATATTCTCTTCATATATAGTAACTTTTGGGTATACCACATGAGGTTGGTTACTAGATGCTCCTGCTAATCTATGTAGAGTATAAGCAGTAGGATTACCTGGTTGGTTGGTAATTACTTTAGCTGTTGTATATACCAGTGTAGGATCAAAAACTGTTTTACCAGAATTGTATACATATTTTTTAGAAGATACTTTTTGGTTATTACTGTCGTAATCTGTAATTTTTTGGATACGAATTCCTGCTTTTAAGAATTGTCCATTGGTTGTTTCTGTTTCATCAATTTGTTCTTCTCTAAATACCCGAACATTAGAAGTTCCAGATAGAGAATTTACCAAAGTGATTTGATAGGTGCCTGGCTCTAAAAGAATTTGTCTTCTATCCGCGGTACCATAATTACTCCATAAGACAGAAGAGCTTATTTGTCCCGTAGATTGATTTACAATTTGATCGTAAGGAATTACAGTCGGAGTAAAATCAGGATCTATAAGAGGGTTGTCATCTCGATTATCACCAAGATCAATATTTCCAAATACTCTTAAAATATAAGCTTCTCTATTTCCTAGTCCAGTTGTTTTATAGTCTAGTTCGTAATAGTAAGGTTCTGTGATCGTAAATAAGTTACTTTGAATTTTTGGTATTACATCACCAAATTTGTCTTCACATGCATTTCCACAAACATCTGCATTCGAAGGATCATGACCACCGGTTAAACTTGCTCCTCCATATACTACTTCTCTTGTTACAATAGTATTAGAAGATCCTCCACTGGATGCTCTATTGGATCCATAAGTAAAGGTGGTATATCCTCCTGTTGGGTAGGTGATTTTGGTAAGCATCCCTGTTTTAGCTTTGTCAAAATCTGGTAATCGGTTTGCTCCATTATAGATATCTCCATTTCTAGTGTATTGTGGATATAATACCGAGTTATTCTTGCCATTATAAAATCCCATATAATCCTGAGAAAGGGATTTTCTGGAAGGTACTCCTGGAGCATTATCATATGTAAAAGAATATTGTTGATAGCCATTGTCATTGGCATCCGTAATCTCTATATTATCTAGTTTTAGACGAATATCATAAGCATCACTATTGGCAGGATTTGCTGAAGGAGAGATTCCAAAGTAAGAATGTGTAAATTTTATCTTTTTAAGTATTGGAGCTATTAATCCACTGCTCTGTGGAGTATAAATTCGCAATTCATCTAGTCCACTAGGCACGGTCAGTTTCATGTCATATCTATTTTTAAGAACAGTGGATACGATCAATTTTCCATTGTGTTGTATTTGACTTAAAAAGGACTGATTTAGCTTAGTAACTGGTTGAAAGGTGGATCCACCTGGATTGCTAAAGGTGTTTCCTCCAGGATTATCTGGCATGGGATTGGTAGCATGACTTACTGGAGCCGATGAAAAAGGTTGATTCCAATATCCTGTACTGGTATAGCTAAATTCATATGTATCCTTTAATGTTGGAGACTCTATTTTGGTTAATAACCAAGACGATACATACTCTTTAATCACTCCGCCTGTGGCAGAAGCGTCATTACCCTGAGTATGTGTTTTTTCTTGCTGTTCGAAATAATATTTAGTTCCGTTCTCACTGGTAATGGTCCAATGGCGAATATATCCGGATCTATAGTATTCTACTTTAGTTCTTGGGTTTTTAAGACCTCGAGCCTGTAGAGTTTGCATATCAATGACTACCATCTCGTTAAGACCTGGCGCATTAACACTAAAAAAGTCTTGCTCTATTTCTTTACGTCCTTTATTTACGCTTTCTAAAAAGTAGAAGTAATCGATAGCTTTTTGTTGTGTATCAAAAGAGAAATTGTTTGCAGTATATTCAATAATTTTTGATCTGACGGAATTATCGAAGATGCTTTGATAATCGGAATCGATATAATCATCGGGCATCCCATTTACAATTCTCGAAACACGACCGCCAATAGTAAGGTTCCAACTAAGACCTACCCAAGAGGCTTGCTGTTCGACTTTTACACCTTGTGCATCATATGATAATTGAATAGGTAACCCTAATTCCTGACCTGGATATTGATACAATGGAATACTGATTTCTGGAGTTCCAGTATATAAGCTTACAGGAGTATTACCGAATTTAGTTAAAGTGGCGGCTTCTGGCGCTGTGGCAGCGCTGGCGATTCGAGTGACTTCTTCACTGTAATCTACTATAGGACCTGCACCCCCAGGAATGGCTTGACTATATACCCCCAAGCTCATGCTGAGTAGTAGCATTAAAACAATTTTTCTCATAAAGTGATTTTTGATGGATTTGATTTTATTTGTTGTGTTTTAATTCTGTTTTCTATCTCTTTTGTGTCATAAAGAATAAAATTGTTACCTCTGTTTTTTGATTTTTTTCTAAAAATGTTTTTCAGGATTTATTTTAATTTATGAAATAGAGAAGTGTTTGGAAGAATAAGAAATAATGGCGACGCTACTGAGTACTACGTTGAATATAAGTAAGAAGAAGAGCAATATTTTACAAGTATGGTAGTGGTTTATCGAAATATCCAACAAAAAAACCCAGCCTACAATGGTAAGCTGGGTTTTTGATTATTATTGTATCACTTCTCCATCTTTATCATGGAAGTGATATTCTAAATACGTGTAAGCGTCTCTAGGTATAACTTTTACCCATCTCTTATGGTCAAAAAACCACTTAGATCGGGCGGATGGAAATCCTTTGGTTAAAAAAGCTGCAATAAAAGGATGCGCGCTTAGCGTCAACTTTTTATGATCTTTTTTAATTAATTTTTCTAAATCGACCTTTATTTTATCTACTAAAACTATGGGCGCCTCAACTTCGCCATTTCCTCCGTTTGGATTGTCCTCACGGGTTTTGATATTCATTTCTGGTCGAACGCGTTGTCGCGTAATCTGAATCAAACCAAACTTACTTGGTGGTAAAATTTTGTGCTTCGCCCTGTCGTCTTTCATCTCTTCTCGTAAGTGGTTAAAGAGTGTTCTACGATTATCAGCATTATTCATATCTATAAAATCGACTACGATAATACCTCCCATATCTCTTAGACGTAGTTGGCGGGCAACTTCGGTTGCACTGATTAGGTTGACTTCTAGTGCAGTGTCTTCTTGGTTCTTGGCTTTGTTAGATCGGTTACCACTGTTTACGTCAATGACATGCATTGCTTCAGTGTGTTCAATTACCAAATAGGCTCCCTTACTCATGGATACCGTTTTGCCAAAACTGGTTTTAATTTGTCTTTCAATACCGTATTTCTCAAATACCGGTACTTTAGACGTGTGTAACTTTACAATTGATTCTTTTTTTGGTGCAATTTCTTGCAGATACTCTTTAATTTGGTTGTAGAGATCTTGTTCATCTACAACAATAGAGGTGAAGGTATCATTAAAAACATCTCTTAATATCGAAGATGCTCTGTTCATTTCACCCAAAATTTTTGATGGATGGTGTGCTTTGTATAATTTTTTACACATAGACTCCCATCGGTCCATCAAGTTTTGCAAATCTCTATCTAGCTCTGCTACTTTTTTGCCTTCTGCTACTGTACGTACAATAATTCCAAAACCTTTTGGTTTGATACTTTTTACGAGCCTTTTTAGACGTTCTTTTTCTTCTGAAGATTCTATTTTTTGCGAAATAGAAACTCTACTAGAAAAAGGTACCAAAACAATATATCTACCAGCAATCGAAAGTTCAGAACTAATTCGAGGGCCTTTTGTAGAAATAGGTTCTTTTACTATTTGTACTAATAGCGATTGATTTGATTTTAACACGTCGGTAATAACGCCGTGTTTATCAATATCGTTCTCAAAAGAAAAATTCTTAAGAGAGTAATCTTTTACTTTACCTGTGCTTACACGTTTAATGAATTTAAGTAAAGAAGATACTTGAGGACCCAGATCATGATAATGCAAAAACGCATCTTTTTCATACCCTACATTTACAAATGCAGCGTTTAAACCTGGAACAGCTTTTCGAATTTTGGCAATAAATATATCACCAACCGAAAAATTACTGTCGTCTTCTTCCTTATGTAATTCAATTAGTTTTCCATCCTTTAATAAGGCAAAATCTGTAGAGGAACCAGATCTAATGATCAATTCTTTGTTCACTCTGATTAGATTTTTATTCCGAATGATATCGGAATGGATTAAACAAATTTTTTCACAGGAATTTTTAATAATTCCGTTGAAACAAAGTCTTATAAAGGTAGTGATATAAGAAACTCTATTTCGATTTCAAAGAACATTCTTAAATACCAGAAAAAGTAGTTAGAAAACTACTTTTTCTTATGGCGATTAGCTCTTCTTCTTTTTTTACGCTTGTGCGTAGCTACCTTGTGTCTTTTACGTTTCTTACCACTTGGCATAGTGCGTCTTATTTATTGATTATTAATTTTTTACTTAACTTCTACGTTAGTTTTTACACCTTCAACAAACACTTTCGCTGGCTTAAAAGCAGGAATATTGTGTGCAGGTATTTTGATTGTAGTGTTTTTAGAAATGTTACGCCCAGTTTTTTCTGCTCTCGTCTTGATGATGAAGCTTCCAAATCCTCTTAAGTATACATTGTCTCCACTCTCTAAAGAACTTTTTACTTCTTCCATGAATGTTTCAACAGTTGCCTGAACATCTCCTTTTTCAATTCCTAGTTTTTCTGAAATTTTTGCTACAATATCTGCTTTAGTCATTATATTACCTATTTAGGGGTTTTTAAATTTTCAAGGGGGCAAATATAGCAATTTAAAATCCAAAATATCAATACTTAAGATGAAATTATCATCTTTTAATGGTTTAATTTTACAAAACTTAAGAATTCCTTATGATTTTCTCTAAAAAACTCATTTCGTGGTACTTACAAAACAAAAGATCGATGCCCTGGCGAGAAACTACCGATCCCTACCGTATTTGGTTAAGCGAAATTATCTTGCAACAGACTCGAGTTGCGCAAGGATTGCCTTATTATTTAGCTTTTACAGAGCAGTATCCAACCGTTTTCGATTTGGCGAATGCAGAAGAGGAACAAGTACTAAAATTATGGCAAGGTTTAGGGTATTATTCGAGAGCTAGAAACCTACACACTACTGCAAAATATGTTGCCAATGATCTTCATGGTGTTTTTCCCACTTCATATAAAGAGTTATTAAAGCTTAAAGGAGTAGGAGACTATACTGCTAGTGCTATTGCCTCTATTTGTTATGATGAGGTAGTACCTGTGGTAGATGGAAATGTATATAGAGTGTTATCCAGATATTTTAATATTAGCACTCCTATTAATAGTACAGAGGGAATAAAGGAATTTAAAAAAGTGGCGATAGAGGTTATGGAGCAAGAGGAACCTGCTACGTACAATCAGGCAATCATGGAATTTGGAGCTTTACAATGTAAACCACAAAATCCTTATTGTATAGTATGTCCTCTAAATGATAGTTGTGAGTCTTTGCAAAAAGGAACTGTAGCGTCATTGCCAGTAAAATTGAAAAAATTAAAAGTTAAAAAACGATATTTTAATTATTTGATCTTTTTGGTAGACGATAAGCATACAGTGATTCGTCAGAGAACAGGAAAAGGAATATGGCAGAATCTATATGAATTTCCATTAATCGAAAGCGATAAAGATGTGAATTTGGAATATGTAGAAAAGCATGCAATACTAAAGGAAAGTATGTCAACCTCTTCCTATAATATAACCGTGTATGAAGAAGAGTTTAAAATTCATAAACTTTCGCATCAGCACCTGTACACACGGTTCTATATTATAAGGACAGATAATTCTCCTAAGTTTGATGATTCTTGTCAGTTAATACCTATTGATAAAATCAAAGAATATCCTGTTCCTATATTATTAGGTAATTTTATAGATTCCTTTTTTAAGGTATGATGCTTTTTTATTACATTTACTATAATTAATAATAAAGAATATGTCTGGAACGTTGAATAAAGTAATGCTTATTGGCCATACGGGTGATGAGGTAAAGATGCATTATTTTGAAGGAGGAAACTGTATTGGTAGATTTCCACTGGCAACTAATGATTCTTATGTAAACAAAACCACAGGAGAAAGAGTTACTTCTACCGAGTGGCATAATATAGTAGTACGCAATAAAGCTGCAGAGATCTGCGAAAAGTATTTAAAAAAAGGAGATAAGGTATATATCGAGGGTCGTCTAAAAACCAGAAAATGGCAAGACGAACAAGGAAAAGATCGATATAGTACCGAAATACAGTGTACTGATTTTACATTTTTAACACCTAAAACTGAAGGTCAGCACTCTGAAATAGTTCCAGAAAAACAACCAACTATGGGTAATACTCCATCGGTTAGTACACCACAATCGGTTACATCTTCGCCAACAGAAATGGAAGAAGATGATCTTCCGTTTTAATTTGTTTAACTAAAGAGCTATAATTTGGACCCTGATCCTGAACCGTTATTTATTGTTTTAACAACTTTTGATTCGATGCAGGCAATCAATCTGATTGTCCTTGTTATACTATTGATCTGTTCGGCATTGATCTCCGGCAGCGAGGTGTCTCTATTTTCGCTTACACCTTCTGATCTAAAAATAGAAGGAGAAGAAGAAACAATTCATCAAAAAATAATCTCAAAACTACTAAGCAAGCCAAAAAAACTATTGGCTACGATTTTGGTAGCTAATAACTTCATCAATATTGCTATTGTATTGCTTTTTAATACTCTAGGAGAGGTGTTTTTTAAAGATCTTGATGATTTAGTAATTCCTTGGGCCACCTGGATTGATGTGCGATTTGTAGTAGAAGTAATTTTGGTGGCTTTTCTAATTTTATTATTCGGAGAAATACTACCAAAGATATATGCGAGTAGAAATAAAGTAAAGTTTGCAAGTTTTATGGCGCGTCCTTTGCAGTTTCTAGATTGGATCATTACTCCAATTAGTTTACCTATGCGTAGTGTTACCTTGTTAATTCACAATAGATTAGGAAAACAAAAATCCAATATTAGTGTAGATCAACTATCACAGGCATTGGAGTTAACATCGGATACCGATACTACTTCCGAAGAAAAGAAAATATTAGAAGGGATTGTATCTTTTGGAAATACAGATACCAAGCAGGTGATGAAGCCTAGGATTGATATTTTTGCGTTAAATAAAGAAAAGAAATATGCAGAGGTACTTCCGGAGATAATAAAACAAGGATATTCGCGTATTCCTGTATATGAAGATAGTATCGATAAAGTGGTAGGGATTTTATATGTAAAGGATCTTTTGCCATACATTAATCATAAAGACTTTGATTGGGTTGGTTTAGTTAGGGATCCCTATTTTGTTCCTGAAAACAAAAAACTAGATGATTTGCTAAATGATTTTAAAGATAAAAAGAATCATTTGGCTATTGTTGTAGATGAGTATGGAGGTACAAGTGGACTAATTTCTTTAGAAGATATTATCGAGGAGATTGTAGGAGATATTAGTGATGAATTTGATGATGTAGATTTGGTGTTTTCTAAATTAGATGATCAAAATTATGTATTCGAAGGAAGAACATCACTAAAAGATTTTTACAAAGTACTAAAACTAGAGGATCATTCTATTTTTGAAAATAAGAAAGGAGATGCAGAAACGATTGCTGGTTTATTGCTGGAAATGTCAGGAAGTTTTCCTAAAATAAATGATATAATAACGCTGGAACAGTACGTTTTTAAAATAGAATCCTTAGATAATAAGCGTATTAAGAGGATAAAACTAACAATTAATGACGAAGAGTAGGCTATACATATTTTTGACTTCTATCATAATAGGAGTATTGTATTCATGTGGAGGTGAGACCTTACCAAAACCAAAAGCAATGTTGCGTTTATCGTATCCATCTCCAAAATATGAAAAAGCCTTGCTAGATTGTTCGTATTCGTTTGAAAAAAATAGTTTAGCTTCTTTTCAAAAAGCAAGAAATAAAAAGACTTGTTGGTATAATCTAGAATATCCACAGCTAAAAGCTACTATCTATTTGTCGTACTATGACATTGATAAAAATTTAGATTCCTTATTACGTGATGCTCAAAATCTAACTCAGGAGCATTATATCAAAGCTGATAATATACAATCTAGGGATTTTGTATATCCAGAGAAAAAGGTCTACGGAAGAATATATGAAGTTAGTGGAAATGCAGCTTCTTCTTGTCAGTTTTATCTAACGGATAGTGTACAACATTTTGTCTCTGGTTCGGTTTATTTTAAAGTGAAACCTAACTACGATTCGATTCTTCCTGCTGCAAAATATCTAAGAAATGATGTAATCCATTTTATGGAAACAGTGCAGTGGAAAGAATAACGCTAAACGTTCGTTAATTTTTCTATATAACGAATTGTAGCTTATTTATTTTATTGATTTTTGCAGCTTATTAATTATCAATGCAACAGACTAAGCTTAAATGGATATATCTGGCGATATTGTCGTTAGTATGGGGTAGCTCGTTTATTTTGATCAAAAAATCTTTGATTGGACTTACACCAATGCAGTTAGGTGCATTGAGAACCTTGTTTGCTGCGGCATTTTTGTTTTTGATAGGTTTTCGTAGTATGAAAACCATTAAAAAGGAAGAATGGAAATGGGTGATAATATCAGGTTTTTTAGGAACCTTTATTCCTGCATTTCTTTTTGCTTTTGCAGAAACCGAAATAGATAGTGGTGTAGTATCGGTACTTAATTCGACTACTCCTCTAGTTACATTAATATTAGGAGTTGTGCTATTTTCTATAAACTTTAGTAGAAATCAGCTTATTGGAGTCATCGTTGGTTTAATAGGTTGTTTAGCACTTATATTAGAAGGAGCTTCTGTGAATCCAAATCAAAACTATTGGTATGCCGGTTTAGTCCTTTGTGCTTCGGTTTGTTATGCTACCAACGTGAATATTATAAAAAGGTATATGCAACAGATTTCTCCAATTGCCATTGCTAATGGTAATTTTATCGTGTTGGTAATTCCTTCGCTTATTGTTTTATATTATTCAGATTTTTTTGAAGCTGAAGTTGTTCAAAGTCCAGAAGTACATACCAGTTTGATGTATATATCCATACTTGCGGTTATAGGTACTGGTATCGCAAAAATATTATTCAATAAATTAGTGCAGATTAGCAGTCCTGTTTTTGCTACTTCTGTAACATACACCATACCTATCGTGGCATTGATGTGGGGGTTATTAGATGGAGAGGAATTTTCTTTTTATCAGGTATTGGCAGCAGGGGTAATTATTCTTGGAGTGTACATTGCTAACAGAAAAAAATAAAGGTCCGTATTACTACGAACCTTTATCATCTTTTGTCTTGAATTAGATTTTATTTAAAATCTTCATCACTTACTCCTTCGTTCACTTTAATTTCTGAAACATTAAAATCGAATTTCTGAGGACCAGCAGCAATGGAGATAGTATGTGGAAACTTGATACCATTTACCTCTTTGTAGTTGCTATATCCAACAGTAGAAGGAATCTTTTGTCCTCCTTGTTCTTGGATAACGATATCCTTTACTTTAAGTCCTGTTTCTGTATCAAAGAATGAAGTTTTCTTATCACTTATTTTTACCTTGTATGCTTTTCCGTTTTCGTATGGCTCTATGCCTTCTAGTGTAGCATCTGTATTTTTTAATTCAGAAAATGGATGTGAATCCTTTTTAGCATCAGCAATCTGCGCTTCTGTGTAGTCGATTTTCTGGCCTTGCGCCATAACATACCCTTTAGTTCCATCGAAAACATTTTTGTTTACCGAATTTCCGCCAAATAAGATATTAGAAAGTGTTTGGCTTTTAGAGGTCACTTTAAGAATCATATCTAAGGTAGCTCCTCCCATAGATGCTTGAGCTGTTGTAAATGTAGAAGTAACTGCTTCTAATTTATCTTTTCCTCCAATAGCTTTAAAATAAGCGTCAAAAACAGATTGAGCCGTAACTCCTTCTGGTAATGCAGTGTTATAATCTGGTTTTTCGGTTTTATTTCCGAATTTATCAAAATATAGGATAGGGATTTTCTTTCCTTCGAATTGGATTTTTTCAAGGTTTTCAAGAACATCACTTCCTTTACCAACTAATACAATTCTTGCTTTATCTAAATTAAAATATTTATTAGCAATTCTTTTGATATCTGCTTTACTAACAGCATTAATTTTAGCAATAAAAGTTTCATAGAAATCTTTTGGAAGATTCTGAGTTTTGATATCAATACTTCTAGAAGCAATTGTTCTATCGTTTTCAGAAGCTAAGATAAAGTTCCCTAAGAATTTTGCTTTTGCATTTTTTAATACTTCATCATCAACATCTTCCGTTCTGATTCTTTTGATTTCCTTTAATGTTTCTACAACAGCGCTATCGGTTACCATGTTTCTTACTTTGGCAGTAACTCGAAATGCAGTCTTGAAATTTTTATTTCTAGGCATTGTAGATCTCGCACCGTATGTGTATCCGTGCTCTTCTCTTAAATTCATATTTACATAACTACCAAAAGATCCTCCTAGGATATAATTAGTAACCAGCGCAGCATGATGGTCTTCATCTGCCATTTTAAGATCAGAAATATTCATAATTGCCATTTCTGTTTGTACAGCGTTAGGCATATCGATAAAGTTGATCTGTCTGTATTGAGCATCTTTTACATCAGGAATGCCAAAAGAAGGTGCTTTTCCAGAGGTCCAAGAAGTGAAATACTTTTCTACAAGATCTTTGGCCTTATCGTTATTGATATCACCGCTAATTACCATATAGGCATTTGCAGGAACAAAGTTCTTTCTATAATATTTCTCTACATCTGCTAATGTAATATTGCTTACAGTTTTTTCCGTTATGTATTCTCCTTCAGGATGGTTTTTCCCATAAGCTAATACACTTCGTACTCTACTTGCAACAGCTTCAGCACTGTTTTCTCCAGATTTAATTCCTTCAATAAGTTTCTTTTTTTCTAGATCTAATTCTTCTTGTGTGAAATTTGGATTTAAAGAAGCATCTGCGAATAGTTCAATGATTCGGTCAGAGTATTTTGATAATGACTGTGCAAAACCGCCAGATGCACCAACATTTACAAACGCCCCAAGAAAATCAACTTCTTCATTAAAAGCGTCTTTACTAATGCTTTTAGTTCCTTTTCCCATCATTTCCGAAGCGATTGCTTCAATTCCGGCTTTTTCTCCTTCTGCATTTGGAGGATTGTCTAGGGACAAGCTTACTGTGATTCTTGGTAGCTTTTTATTTTCTACCACAAGTACCGTTAAACCATTACCCATTTTAAAGGTATAAGGTTCTCCTAAATTAATTACAGGTGTAGGTCCTGATTTTGGCATTTTAGATCGATCTATTTGCGCCTGAGCACTAACAGCAACCAATACAAATGCTATGATAAAGATTATATGTTTTTTCATCGTAATATTCTTTTTTATTATTTACTCGACTCAGGTAAGTAGTCAAGATTAAGACGTTGGTTTTTATTTAAGTATTTTTTTGCAACGTTCTGAATGTCTTCTCTTGTAATAGATCTGTAAATGTCAATTTCTTTATTGATCAAACTAGTATCATTATATAGCATTTGGTATCTAGCTAATGAATTAGCGATCCCTTCTATACTAGAATTGGAATTCACAAAGTTATTTTCAAATTGATTTTGAAGTTTCTTAAACTCTCTCTCAGAAATCAATTCGTTTTGTAATTTTTCGATTTCAGCATCCATTTCTGCTTGTAGTTTATCCAGACTTACATTTCCAAGAGGCAAGGCACCCATAATATAAGTTCCGTAGTCCTCTTGAGCATCTGTAAAAGCTAGTACCTGCAATGCCATTTTTTTGTCTTCTACCATATTCTTGTACATTCTAGAACTATTACCTCCAGTAAGAATTGTAGATATGTAGTTTAAAACATAAGCATCTTTATCTGTCTGTTTTGGTGTTCTGTAAACCAGTACTTTTGCAGGAATCTGAATGTTGGCATCCTTCTCTGTTGCTTTGATCTCTGTAGTAATAGGATCTTCTTTGATTACGGTTCTGGTTATTTTATCACCTGTATTTTTTATAGGACCAAAATAATCAGCAATCATCTTCTTGGTGTCTTCAATCTGAATATCTCCTGCTACGACTAAAGTTGCATTATTTGGATTATAGAATTTTTTGTTGAAAGCAATAAATTCATCAAGTTTAGCAGCATCTAAATCTTCCATACTTCCGATCACAGATTGTCCGTAAGGATGCTTTTTGAAGATGTATTTGTTAATTCCAGTTCTGTAGATAATCTTTCCATAAGGAGCGTTATCTATACGTTGTCTTTTCTCTTCTTTTACTACTTCGTTTTGAGTATCTACACCTATCTTATTAATCACTGGGTGTAACATACGTTCTGATTCCATCCATAATCCTAGCTCTAGATTGTTAGATGGCAAAGTCTCGTAGTAGTAAGTTCTATCTTGAGTGGTATTTGCATTATTTCTTCCTCCATTGGCAGAAACGATATCAAACCATTTTCCTCTTTCTATATTTTTAGTACCCTCAAATAATAGGTGTTCGAAAAAATGGGCAAACCCTGTTCTTCCTGTTTCTTCATCTTTAGCGCCTACGTGATACATCACACCTACCGTTACAACAGGTGCTTTGTTTTCTTGATGTAGAATTACATGTAGACCATTATCCAGGTCATACTCTGTGTATTCTACTTCTTGCGCATTTCCTGATACTGCCATCAGGAATCCACAAGCAATTGTGTAAAGTTTAGTTTTCATTTATAACAATTTTGTTTATTGAATTTGTATGCAAAGATCGGATTTTGTTACAATTTAAACGAAAAAGAATTTTAACGTTGTAAATAGCTAGTTACTAATAAATTAACAGTTCTTTAAGGTTAAAAGCCGTTTATTATCTATAAATTACTGTAAAAACTAAACAAGAAAATTATGAAAAAGTCTACTATTCCTGTTAAATATGGTGTTTTGATTGCAATTGGATTGATTGCTTATTTTTTACTTTTATCATTAGTTGGAGCACAAACCAACCCAGCTTTTAGTTTAGGTAATGGTTTTATTGTTGCTTATGGTCTCTACAGAGCAATGAGGGATTATAAGTTAGAAAAAGGAAGTCAATTTGAATATCAAAAAGGATTTATGGCAGGTTTATTTACTGGATTTAATGCTACTTTAATCTTTACTATTTTCTTTGCTATATACGTTACCAATATCAATACAAGCTTTCTTCCAGAAATGCTGGCTAATTGGAGTTCACATTATCATGTAGGAGTTGGTATTGTGGTATTTGTAGCTGCCATAATGGGATTTGCTACAACTTTTGTGCTTACCTTATCCTTTATGCAATTATTTAAAGAAAGTTGGAATATTAAGAAAAAGCATCATTCTCACCCTATAAAGGCGTAAAATATTTGTCAGTTAATTAATTAGCAGTATATTTGCATCCGCTTATTTAATAGGCGGTTGTTCTTTAAATATAAAAAATTAATTAAACGTTACGCTATGTACGCAATTGTAGAGATAGCAGGGCAGCAATTTAAAGTTGCGAAAGACCAAAAAGTTTTTGTTCATCGTTTAGCAGGAGAAGAGGGAGATACAGTTTCTTTCGATAAAGTTCTTCTTACTGCAGATGGAGATAATGTTACTTTAGGCGCCCCGGCTATAGATGGAGCTCAAGTAGGAGCGAAAATCACAAGACACCTAAGAGGTGATAAAGTTATTGTTTTCAAGAAAAAGAGACGTAAAGGTTACCGTGTAAAAAATGGTCACCGTCAATCTCTTACTGAAATCGTAATTGAAAGTATTGTTGCTTCTGGAGCTAAGAAAGCTGCTCCTAAGAAAGAAACTAAGAAGGCTGAGCCAAAAGTAAAAGCTGAGAAAAAAGTAGAAGCACCAAAGAAAGCTGCTCCTAAAAAGGAAGCGAAAGCAGATGATCTTAAAAAGATTGAAGGTATTGGACCAAAAATCGCATCTACATTAGTAGAAGCAGGAATCGCCACTTTTGCTGATTTAGCAAAGACTGATGCTGCTAAGATTTCAGAAATCATCGCTGAAGTACGTGGTAACCACGTAACAGACACTTGGCCTGCACAAGCAAAATTAGCTGCTGAAGGGAAGTGGGACGAATTAAAGAAATGGCAAGACGAATTGGATGGTGGTAAAGCTTAATTGCTTCATTCAATTTTAAGTTTAACATAATAAAACCTAGAAATTATGGCTCATAAAAAAGGAGTTGGTAGTTCGAAGAATGGTAGAGAATCAGAATCGAAACGATTAGGTGTTAAGATTTTTGGTGGACAAGCTGCCGTAGCTGGAAACATCATTGTAAGACAAAGAGGTACAGCACATAAGCCAGGTGAAAACGTTTACGCTGGTAAAGATCATACACTTCATGCTAAAGTAGATGGTGTAGTAAAATTCACTAAGAAAAAAGATAATAAATCTTATGTTTCTATAGTTCCTTTTGAAGCATAAGAATATTTTCCTTTGTAATAAAGACGAAGCCCTTTTCAAATAAACTTGAAAAGGGCTTTTTATTTGAATTAAACTTCTTTTAAACCTAAATTTTATGAAATTACTACTAAACCGAATTGTGCTTTGCTTTGTTTTTCTTTTGATCGTAAGCACTGTAGCCTCGCAGGAAATACCAAAATATGATTATTTAGAAATCATAGTTGTCCAAAAAGCTAATAATAGTGGAAGTATTAAAAGAATAAAGGTGGAAGAACAGGAGTCTTTAAAAGGTAAAGCGATTTCGATTAAAGAAGTTGAAGATCTAGATGGGACTTCAGATTTGTTGAATTATATGAATGCAGCCAATTGGGAGTTCGTAGACCGTCAATCTGTAGTTTCTGAAGAAAATGATCCGGTATGGATGAGTTATATTTTCCGGAAACGGAAATATTAACTTAAATATGGTATACTAGTATTGTAGATTAGGTTTGCAAATTTTTATAGCTTAAACCAATAAAAAAACTCCTTGTTTAATAAACAAGGAGTTTTTTGTAAAAATATACGTTTTAAGATATTATCCTAATTAATATCTATAGTGTTCTGGTTTAAATGGTCCTTCTACCGTAACACCAATATAATCAGCTTGATCTTTTCGTAATTCTGTTAATTCTACTCCGATTTTAGCTAAATGAAGTTTAGCTACCTTTTCATCTAAGTGCTTTGGTAGCATATATACTTCGTTTTTATAGTTTTCGCTATGTTTCCAAAGCTCTATTTGTGCTAAAGTTTGATTGGTAAAAGAATTACTCATTACAAAACTTGGGTGACCTGTTGCACATCCTAAATTCACCAAACGACCTTCTGCAAGAATGATCACATCATTACCATTGATATTATATTTATCTACTTGTGGTTTGATGGTGTCTTTTGTATTTCCGTAGTTTTTATTTAACCACGCCATATCGATTTCGTTATCGAAATGTCCAATATTACAAACAATTGCTTTGTCTTTAAGGGCTTCGAAATGATGTCCTTGTACAATGTCTTTGTTACCTGTAGTAGTAATTACAATATCCGCATTTCCGATTACAGTTTCTAGTTTTTTAACTTCGAAACCGTCCATTGCAGCTTGTAAAGCACAGATCGGATCTATTTCGGTAACCGTAACAATAGAACCAGCACCTCTAAATGATGCAGCTGTTCCTTTACCAACATCTCCGTATCCACAAACAATTACACGTTTACCAGCTAACATTACATCTGTTGCTCTTCTTATGGCATCCACCGCACTCTCTTTACAACCGTATTTGTTGTCAAATTTAGATTTAGTAACAGAATCATTTACGTTAATTGCTGGCATAGGCAACGTACCGTTTTTCATTCTTTCGTATAAACGGTGAACCCCAGTAGTGGTTTCTTCAGAAAGTCCTTTAATACCATCCACTAGTTCTGGATATTTATCCAATACCATGTTTGTTAAATCTCCACCATCATCTAGAATCATATTTAATGGCTTACGATCTTCTCCAAAAAACAGTGTTTGCTCTATACACCAATCAAATTCTTCTTCATTCATTCCTTTCCATGCATATACTGGTATTCCAGCATCTGCAATTGCTGCTGCTGCCTGATCTTGAGTAGAAAAAATATTACATGAACTCCAAGTAACCTCTGCTCCAAGAGCTTGTAATGTTTCGATTAGTACTGCAGTTTGGATAGTCATATGTAGACAACCTGCAATACGAGCTCCTTTAAGAGGTTGCTCGTCTTTATATTCTTCTCTTAAGGACATAAGACCTGGCATTTCTGCTTCTGCTAGTTCAATTTCTTTTCTCCCCCAAGCAGCTAATGAAATGTCTTTAACTTTGTAAGGAACATAAGGTACTGTTTTGGTACTCATAGTATCTGTTTTATAGTTATCAAGTGCAATAATTTTAGTATTTCGCACCAAATTATTCTAAATTCGTTTCCCGAAAATTAAGGTCTTCACTCCTAATTTTCAGTTTGCAAAGGTACATAATAACTTTAAGAATTCGCATGCCTCTTTACAAAACTATAACAGTAGATGAAACCACTAATATATTGATTTGGAAGATAGAAGAGTCTTTTGAAGATCTGTCTGATGGAATTGAACTTACGGATCATTGTCAAAATAGAGTTGACAATATGAAATCTGATCTGCATAGAAGGGGATTTATGAGTGTTCGTCATTTATTAGCCATTTTTGGATATACAGATCATGATTTATATTATGACGATTTTGGGAAACCACATTTAAAAGATGGGAAACAAATTTCTATTACACATTCCTATGAATTTGCTGGTGTTATAATTAGTGATAAATTAGTGGGAATTGATATCGAAAAGCAACGAGATAAGATTGTTAGGATTGCTCATAAATTTGTGGAATCAGAACAGGAATTTGTCGAGCAATTTCAAGAAGAAAAGGTTAGGGTTTTGACGGTTATTTGGGGGGCCAAAGAGTCTTTGTACAAATTATATGGAACGGCAGGTCTTAGTTTTGAGCAAAATATTCATGTAACACCATTTAACCTCGGAATGCCTTTTACAACGGCAAGTTTACATTATAAAAACAAAATTAGCTATTATGATATTACTTTTTTAGAGTTTGAAGGCTTTACCTGTGTATATGCTTTACCAATATAAATCATTTTTTAAAATAGAAATAACTAGGTTTTACACGTTTTTATTTTATATTGATAAACCGAATAATAACTATAAAATAGACTTTCGAAGCGGAAACTAACTGTTAAAATTGAAAACAAGATTGAATACTGTGTTTTTGTTTCTGACTAATAAAAGAATTTACAAAAGTGAATATTACAGATAAAGATATTAAGCTGATAACCTCAAAAGGATTAACTGTAGAACGGGTATTATCCCAGATAGAAACCTTTAAAAATGAAATTCCCTTTGTTGCATTAAGGAGTGCGGCAAGTTTAGAGAATGGTATTTTGAAGTTTTCAGACCATTATCAAACCGAATTAACTAAGTTATATGAATCTAAGTCCGCAGATTTAGATACGATTAAGTTTGTTCCTGCATCTGGTGCAGCAACTAGAATGTTCAAAGACCTATTTAAGTTTTTGGATAATTACGAATACAAAAAAGAGAGTTTAAATTCTTATACAAATCATGAAAAAGCAACTGCTATACGTTTATTCCTGATTGGTTTAGAAAAGTTTCCTTTTTATGAAACTGTAATGCAAGATGTGAAGAATTCGTATCCTAATTTTGAGTCTCTTTCTGAAGGACGTCAGTTATATATATTTATTGAGATGATGTTAAAAGAAAAAGGTTTGAATTTTGGTTCATATCCAAAAGGTTTATTACCATTTCATAAATATCCAAATAGTATAGCTACTTCTTTCGAGGAACATTTATACGAAGCTGCAGGGTATAATAAAAGCGTTAATGGAGATTCTAAACTGCATTTTACTATTTCAAAAGATCACTTGGATGCATTTAAAGATGAGTTTGAGAGAATTAAGAAAAAGGTAGAGGAGAAAACAGATACTAACTTTATCATTACTTATTCTTTTCAGAAATCAGAAACAGATACTATTGCAGTAGATGAAAATAACGAACCTTTCAGAACGGAAAAAGGTTCCTTGTTTTTTAGGCCTGGAGGGCACGGAGCATTGATCGAAAATTTAAACGAACTGGATTCTGATATTATCTACATAAAGAATATTGATAATGTGGTCGTTCGAAAATATCAGGATGAGGTTTCTGGATATAAAAAGATACTGGCCGGTAAGTTGATAGAAATTCAGGAAGAAGCTTTTAGAATATTACATGCTATTGACAAAAAACCCCCAACTGAAGCAGAGCTAACTGACATAAAGAAGTTCTTGGTAGAGCAACTTAATGTTCGTTTGCCTTTAGACTTTGACAAATTTTCTGAGAAGTATAAAATCGAATTTTTACAGGAATCTTTAAATAGACCGATCCGAGTTTGTGGGATGGTAATTAATGAGGGAGAACCTGGAGGAGGACCTTTTTGGGTTAAGAAGGATAATGGAAGGCTAGTGTTACAGATTATAGAAACTCCTCAGATTAATACACAGGATCATAGACAACGTGAAATATTGGAAAGCGCTACTCATTTTAATCCAGTAGATCTGGTTTGTGGAGTTAGAGACTATAAAGGAAATAAATTTGACTTAACGCAATATATTGATCCAAATGCTGGATTCATAACTACTAAATCATTAAATGGAAAAGTTTTGAAAGCGCTAGAACTTCCAGGATTGTGGAATGGTGCCATGGCAAATTGGATT
Source organism: uncultured Aquimarina sp. (assembly GCF_947492965.1). GTDB lineage: Bacteria > Bacteroidota > Bacteroidia > Flavobacteriales > Flavobacteriaceae > Aquimarina. Next base: position 25,251 of record NZ_CANLOZ010000003.1, read on the forward strand.
AGTGTTTTTGTGGAGGTTCCTCTTACTACTTTTAATCCTGTAAAAACTGTAAATGATTTGCTTAAATCTGCTCATCAAGTAAAACTTTTTTCGTGAATACTTCTATTCTTCTCAGCGAATTGAAATTTAAATCTGTACGAAGTTCTGGAGCTGGTGGTCAACATGTAAATAAGGTGTCCACCAAAGTAGAGCTTAGTTTTCATATACAAGATTCAAAAGGGATTACAGAAGAAGAAAAAGTAAAGATTTTTAATAAGCTTGCTTCTAGAATAACAAAATCTGGTCATTTGATCTTACAATGTGGTGATACAAGAAGTCAGCACAGAAATAAGGAACTTGTGATTACTAGATTTTTAGATGTTCTAAAAGCGAGCTTACAGGTGAAAAAGTCCAGAAAACCATCAAAGCCTACAAAAGTATCTGTCAAAAAAAGGTTAGAGAATAAAAAACAACACTCCTTAAAAAAATCAAATCGTAAGAAACCACTTTTTTGATTTGCCGCATTTATCAAAAAGTGTGTAAAATTTCTACACTTTTATGTGGATTTTACGAGTTTCCACAGTTTTTTGATTTTTCATTTAATTTGTAAAAAACTGTTTTACAGTATTTTACAGTTTTTTCTGTATTACTTATTTTTTGGAACAATTATTCCTTTCTATATAATCGTAAAACGAGTTTTTACATATTAACAAAATGAAAAATTTACAAATGATCATCGCGATAGTAGTAAGTATTATTTCAGCACAAGGAGTGATAGCACAGGATGAGTTAGCTGAAAATGATGGATGGGAGTTTATGGATTACGAATATGAGCTGCAAGAATATACTGAAATCGAAATTGTAGAATTACCTATGATGGTTCAGGATGCAGCTGCTAAAGATTTTGAAAACTTACGTATTTATAGAGCTTATATATCAAAGGATAATACCTATAAAATTGTCCTTAAAGGTAAAGATAACTATACTAAAGTTGTATTTGCAAGCGCTAATGGCGAATGGATTAAGCCAGACGACAAATCTTAAATCTAGGGGTAGAAAAGGATATCGTTTTGCAACCAAAAGACGATATAAAGTTGTTTAGTGCTAAAAAGAGACCCAATCCCAAGGGTCTCTTTTTTATTTTTTACGTTTCTTTGAAGAAGAGAATTATTAAATGTTTTTAATATTTAATTTTATATAATACATTTAGAATTAAATGATATCATATGTCCAAATTACTGATTGTTGAAGATGATGTGGCTTTTTGCACAATGCTTAAGACTTTTTTACAAAAAAAAGGATATGAAGTATCAACCTCATTTTCTGGTAGTGAAGCTGTTTTACAAATTCAAGAACATACATTTGATATAGTCCTTACAGATGTAAGACTGCCAGATAGAGATGGAATTACTTTATTAGATGATATTAGAGCAAAAAATCCAAAAACGCAAGTCGTTATTATGACTGGTTATGCCGAAATTAATATGGCAGTTAGTGCTATTAAGCAAGGGGCTTTTGATTATGTTTCTAAACCATTTAATCCAGATAAAATACTACAAATTTTAGAAAATGCCTTAAAGGTAAAGGATATTTCTCAACCCGTAAAAAAAGAATCTTCTAAAAAAGAAGAGGTAGTAGTGTCTCAGAATAATTCCTTTGTCAAAGGAGTTAGTGATGCATCCAAAAAACTAAATGAATATGTAGCTTTAGTGGCTCCTACCAGAATGTCTGTTTTGGTAATTGGTGATAGTGGTACAGGAAAAGAATATGTAGCTAGTAGTATTCATAAAGCAAGTAAGAGAGCAGATAAACCTTTTGTTCCCGTAGATTGTGGAGCAATTCCTAAAGAAATTGCTTCCAGTGAATTTTTTGGACATATAAAAGGTTCTTTTACGGGTGCTGTTAATGATAAGGTAGGTCATTTTGAAGCAGCGAATGGAGGAACTCTATTTTTAGATGAAATTGGAAACCTAAGTTATGAATTACAGGTACAGTTGCTAAGAGCATTGCAAGAAAGAAAGATTAAGCCTGTAGGAAGTAATAAGGAGATAGAGGTAGATATTCGAGTGATTGCAGCTACCAATGAGGATTTAAGTAATGCTGTAAAAGAAGGAGAATTTAGAGAGGATTTGTATCACAGACTAAATGAATTTTCAATAAAAGTTCCACCTTTAAAGGATAGAATTGAGGACTTAATGTTGTTCGCAAATTATTTTCTCGAAGAGTCTAATATAGAGCTAGATAAGCACGTTGTAGGTTTTGCAGATGAGGTTCTCGACACATTTAAGAAATATGATTGGCCTGGAAATCTAAGGGAATTAAAAAATATCGTAAAAAGATCTGTGTTACTTTCGCAAAATGATATGATTACCCTAGATGTATTACCAAATGATGTGGCATATGCTTCACATAATGCGAAACAAACCTATGGGTTGTTTAAAAACCAAAATGAACAAGAATTGATTTTGGATGCCTTAGAAAAAGCTAATGGTAATAAAGCAAAAGCTGCGCGCATGCTTGATATAGATAGGAAGACACTTTACAATAAATTAAAGCAATACGATATAAGTCTTTAGTGTTTTACTTTAAGCTTATCAATTAGGTTTTCTATCTTTTGTATCCCTTCTTTGGTGAGAGAAAGAACTTCTTCAGAGTTTAGTTCGTAGTCATCCAGATGTTCAAGTGTATCTAATATAGGTACGATTTCCTTGGCTTTTATTTGTTTAAACATAGGTAGCATTTTATGCGCTAACCTTTTAATTTGTTCTAGATCGCCATCATTAGTTGATACGGCTGTTTTTAATTCTTTTATATGGTCTGTAGTACTATCGCAAAAGGTTTCTAAAATAGCATAAAGAGATTCAGAATCTCCGTGTGCAAAAAGCATCAGATCACTTAAAGAATAATCGGATTCTTCTTCCTGATCAGTAATTGGGTTTTCGTATTCAATATCAGGTGCATCAATTTTTAATACGGATGCTACCAGATCTATAAGTGACTGTGGTGCGTATGGTTTTCGCAAGCTACTAGAAAAACCTGCTACTTCATATTCCGATGCTGTAGTATCGGTTCTACCTGAAAGTGCGATAATTGGAGTATCCACATATTTTGAGTCTTCTTTTACATTTTTCAAAAGTTCAAAACCATCCATTTTGGGCATTTGAATATCTGTAAGAATAAGGTCATAGCTGTTTTTTTTGAGAAGTTCAAGAGCATCTAAACCATTTTCACAGATATCATAAGATAATCCCATAAGTGAAACAACTTCACTAGTTAGATCTAATTGACTTAGGTCATCATCTACAATAAGCGCTTTTTTATTTGTGAAATGTTCTATTTTTACTACTTCATGTTCTTCTTCAGGAATTTGATTTTTAGCAAGTTTAATAGGTATGCAAAACGTAAAATTACTTCCTTTATTAGGTTCACTTTCTAAGCGGATTTTACCATTAAGTAGTTTGATTATTTTCTTTGTGATAGCCAGGCCTAAACCAAATCCACCATACTTTTTTTCAGTGTCATCATCGCCTTGAGAAAATTCTTCGAAGATGTATTTTTGTTGCTCTTTTGTAATACCAATTCCTGTATCCTTAACAGAGATTTTAAGTTCTTTTTCTGCTAGCCCGTTTTCCGTAATTTCTGCATCAATCGTAATGGAGCCTACGTCCGTAAATTTATACGCATTATTAAGCAAGTTAGTGAGTACCTGCTTGATACGGAAAGGGTCTCCTAAATATTGTTTTTTTAGTTCATTTTTGGTATTGATAAAAATATCAAGGTTTTTAGCATCATTTACCGGTATTACGCTTGTAATGGTATTTATTATTAATTTTTTTGGAGAAAAAGGTAATTCTTCGATCACCATTCTACCAGCCTCTAATTTTGATAGATCAAGCAAGTCATTCACTAAATGTAGAATGTAATCCGATGATTTTTTGAGATGACCTAGATAATGTTTTTGCTTATTGTTTAATCCTGTTTTTTCTAATAAATCAGAATATCCAATCACTGTGTTTAGAGGAGAACGTAGGTCATGAGTAACGGTGTTGATTAAAGATTCTCGGGTTTTTAATAAAGACTCTGTGTATGTTTTTTCATTCTCCAATTCATTTCTGAATTTCTGACTTTTAGAAATATCACCAGTAATTAATACAATAAAAATAATAGCAATGACAAGACTTATTGCAGAGATAATAATGATAAACGTAAAGGTTTTATCCATGACCTCACTCGAAGCTTGGAATCTCTTTTTAAATTCGTTTCTCTCGTTTTGTTCAATATGAGCTAAAATATCTCTTAATTTTTGAGTAATAACCTGATCATTTTTTAAGAGTTTGTTTTCTTTATACCAAATCTCATATCTATATCTCCGGTCTTTTGCTTCTAATTCTGCAAGTACTTCCTTTACCGTATTGGTAAGAGATTCTACTGTTTCGTTGGTTAACCTTTTTTCATTGTCCTTTTTTAATAATTCTATCACATTAGAAAAAAGTTTTCTCTTATCAGGAGACTTGTCTTTAAAACGTTTTTCATAGTTGGTGTCATAATCTTCGAAGTTAGAATTGGTTTTTTTCAACTCATCTATAGCTGTTTGATAAGTACCTTTTCGATTACGTTGTTTATAAATGTCTATTAACTCTGCAAAGTTTTTATTTTTATTATCTACTAAAATTTTAATACTATCTATTTTTCTAATCTGAACACTATCGGAGGAAACGTATGCAAGTTGATCGATCGTATTAATAATAGAATCTACTTTGGCAGTGTAGTTTTGAAATTTCTTGTTCTTATTAGAAGTTTGAATGATATTTCTTGTAAGGCTTTCCGCTTCATATAATCTGGTAATAGCTTCTCCGACAAGAACTAATTTTTCATTATTTTCATTCTTTATTTTAGTGCTTTCTGTGTAGTTATTTAATTGACTATAGATTATCCAAAAAGAAAGAACGGCCAAAACGGTCGCAAGACTATAGCTAATAATTACCTTTGATGTTATAGCACGTTTGGTATTTTTCATTGGTTTATATGTATTGAGTTTCCAATTTTAAAAGAGGAATCTCTAATAATCAATTTAATTAGATTTAAATTGATAGTAATAACTTATTTCTTAGTATACTAACTTCAAAAAAGGAGAAGCATTGTTTAACCGATTTATAAATTTACAATAAATCATTGGAACCACCTTGTTTATTGATGATACAACTCACATATAGCATTTTGTTTTGAACAAGGATTACCCTTGTCTTTCTCTAGCATCTAGACTTTATATTTTCATAAAAAGTTTATAAATAGGAAAGTAGATACTGTATTTATTTTTAGATTCCTTACCTTTACCAAATAAACTTTAGGGGTGTCTCCGAAAAAGGAGTCTGAGAAATACCCTTCGAACCTGATGCAGTTAATACTGATGAAGGGAAAAGTTAATGTCACTGCATTATTGTATGTGATTTTTCTTCTCGTTATAGGTATGTGCCTAAAGTTTATGGATTTAAGATTTTAGAATGACCATAAACGTTAATAATCAAGAAAAAACTATTTCCGAAAATAGTTCCATAACATCTTTGTTAGAGCAGCTATCCATTGCTAAAGATGGAATTGCAATAGCAATAAATAATGAAGTTGTTACCAAAAAAGAATGGAGCCAGACTTTAATCAAAGTAAGCGATAATATTACTATAATTCAAGCTACTCAAGGAGGATAAATACATTACAGATAAACGATTACCAGAAGCTAAAACAACATGTTTATGAAGAAAAAAGATACCGCACCACAGCAAGAAAAAATTACTACAACACCTTTTCCCAACTCTAAAAAAGTATATGTAAAAGGAAGTATCCATCCACAGATCAATGTGGCGATGCGGGAAATAGAATTGAGTGATACAGTAGATTCGATGACTCGTAAAAAAACAGCAAATGAGCCTGTAGTAGTATATGATACAAGTGGACCCTATACAGATCCTACCAAAGAAATTAATGTTCATAATGGAATTGAACGTATAAGAGAGCAATGGATATTAGATCGTGGTGATGTCGAAGAGCTAGATGGTTTTTCTTCTGAATACTGTAATCAAAGGCTAAATGACCCAAGTTTAGATCACCTAAGATTCAACCATCTTAGAAAACCAAAAAGGGCAAAAGCTGGTAAGAATGTTTCTCAAATGTATTATGCAAAGCAAGGAATCATTACCCCAGAAATGGAATATGTTGCCATTAGAGAAAATCAAAAAATAGAGGAAGCAACTAGAATTGCCAAACAGCATCCAGGTCAGGATTTTGGGGCGAGTATTCCTAAGAAAATTACTGCAGAGTTTGTAAGAGAGGAAGTAGCAAGAGGTAGAGCAGTAATTCCTTCTAATATTAATCATCCAGAAGCAGAGCCAATGATTTTAGGGCGTAACTTTTTGGTAAAAATTAATGCTAATATTGGTAATTCGGCAACTACTTCCAGTATCGAAGAAGAGGTAGAAAAAGCTGTATGGGCGTGCCGTTGGGGAGCGGATAATATTATGGACCTTTCTACAGGTCAGAATATTCACGAAACCAGAGAGTGGATTGTTCGTAACTCTCCTGTACCAATAGGGACAGTACCAATTTATCAAGCGTTGGAAAAAGTAAACGGTAAGGCAGAAGATCTTACCTGGGAAATTTTTAGAGATACTTTAATTGAGCAAGCAGAGCAAGGAGTAGATTACTTTACCATTCATGCAGGTGTACGTTTAGCATATGTGCCAATGACTGCTAAAAGAGTTACAGGAATTGTATCTAGGGGAGGATCGATCATGGCAAAATGGTGCTTAGCGCATCATAAAGAGAGTTTTTTATATACTCATTTCGAGGAGATTTGTGAAATCATGAAGTCTTATGACGTAGCATTTTCATTAGGAGACGGTTTACGTCCAGGAAGTATTGCAGATGCTAATGATGAAGCCCAGTTTGCAGAATTAGAAACACTAGGTGAATTAACAAAAATTGCCTGGAAGCATGATGTGCAGACTTTTATTGAAGGACCAGGTCATGTACCTATGCATATGATTAAGCAGAACATGGATAAGCAGTTAGAAGCTTGTGGAGAAGCTCCTTTTTATACATTAGGGCCTTTAACTACAGATATTGCGCCAGGATATGATCATATTACTTCAGGAATTGGAGCGGCAATGATAGGATGGTATGGTACTGCAATGTTATGTTACGTAACTCCAAAAGAGCATTTAGGATTGCCTAATAAAGAAGACGTAAGAACAGGAGTGATTACTTACAAGTTGGCAGCACATGCCGCGGATTTGGCAAAAGGACATCCAGGAGCACAACATAGAGATGATGCTTTGAGTAAAGCACGATTTGAGTTCAGATGGGAAGATCAATTTAATCTTGCCTTAGATCCAGAAAGAGCAAGAGAATATCATGACGAGACCTTACCCGCAGAAGGAGCAAAAATCGCTCATTTCTGTAGTATGTGTGGTCCAAAATTCTGCTCAATGAAAATATCTCAAGAAGTACGAGATTATGCCGCTAAAAAGGAAATCGATGATCAGAGAGCGCTAGAACAAGGAATGCAAGAAAAAGCAGAAGAGTTTAAAGAAAAAGGAAGCGAAGTTTATCTATAAGTATCAAGGTATTTGGAGTTGGGTATCGGAGATCGAATCTTGTACCCGATTCCATGTATAATAGAATAGCAAGCAGAAAAATGATCATCGTGCTTACATCAGAAAGAGCTTTGCCAAATGAGGCAGAACAAATTAATCAATTGTTTAAAGAAGGCTTAGAAATATTGCATCTACGTAAACCTACATTTACGATAGATGGATATCGCTCACTTTTGGACCAGATAGACAGAAAGTATCATAATAGAATTATGACACATCAATTTCCTGAGTTAACACAACAGTATAATCTAAGAGGGATTCACCTGCAAGAACAAGCAAGAATTGATCTGGAAGATGCTTTAGAAGTAACTATTCAAGTCTATAAAAACAAAGGTTTTTCTGTAACGAGTTCTTTCCATTCCAAAGAAGATATTAGGGACTGTAAAGCTGCTTTTGAATATGTGCTATTAAGTCCTGTTTTTGGTTCTATATCTAAAGCTGGATATGAAGGTAAAGGTTTCGATGTAACTGATATGGATCATACTATAATTGGTATGGGCGGTATCAATGAAAGCACACTACAAAAAACCTATGATTTAGGATTTAAAGGGGTTGGAATTTTAGGAGGTGTTTGGAATTCAGAAGATCCAATAAAAAGTTTTATTAAGATTAAAGATGTTCATGATGCTGTTGTTAGGATTATGAATTGAGAGTGTATGAAAAAGCGTCCTAATGTATTAACAATTGCCGGTTTTGATCCTTCATCGGGAGCTGGATTAACGGCTGATATTAAAACGATGGAGGCTTTAAAGTGTTACGGATTTGCGGTATGTACCGCCAATACGATACAAAATGATACTGATTTTGAAGCATGTATATGGAATGATATTGAGTTGATAAAAAATCAAATTGCGATTCTTTTTAAAAAGTTTAGCATTGACTTCGTGAAGATCGGAATTGTTCAGAATTGGAAAGTACTAAATGAAATTATCGATTTTTTATTGAAAAATAATAGTAAGATAAAAATCATTTTGGATCCAGTATTGAGATCTAGCTCTTCCTATGATTTTCATTCCGAAAGTGAAAAACTAGATCATGAAGATAGTAAAGATGATAAAAAGTACTTCGAAGAAGTCTTGCAAAAGATATATCTAATTACTCCTAATTACGAAGAGATCGAAAAACTGTATAATGATAAGAACATAAAAGAAACTATAAATCATATTTCTGGCTATACGAATCTGCTTCTAAAAGGAGGGCATCGCAAAGAAATGGTTGGTAAGGATGAATTGTATACTAAAAAAGGTAATTGTTTTACATTAAACCCAAAGCGCAATAGAATCACAGAAAAACATGGTAGTGGTTGTGTATTATCATCTGCTGTTGCTGCATATTTGGCTTTAGGTTTTCCTTTATTGAAAGCATGTTTTAGAGGAAAAAGATATACAGAAAATGTATTAAGGTCTAATAAGACATTATTGGGCTATCATAAGTTTTAGTAGTTAAGTAGTTGAAGAAGTTAAGAATGTATTAATATGATAAACTTACAATATATATCACAAGGAAATTCTCCACAAGAGCATTTGCAGCATATAGGAGAAGTTTGTGAAGCAGGTGTAAGATGGGTGCAATTACGTCTAAAAAAAGAAGATCCAGCTACCATTTTAAATACTGCTCTAAAATGTAGAGAAATCTGTGATCAGTACGGAGCGATTATGATCGTAAACGATAGCGTGAGTATCGCGCAGGCATCGCAGGCAGATGGAGTGCATTTAGGATTAAATGATATGAACCCTAAAGAAGCCAGAAATATTTTAGGTCCTAATTTTATTATTGGAGGTACTGCAAATACACTGCAGGACTGTATACAACATAAGAATGATGGAGTAGATTATATTGGCCTTGGTCCTTTTAGATATACTACAACCAAAGAAAAATTAAGTCCTATTCTTGGAATTGAAGGATATCGATCTGTTATATCAGAATTAGGAGTTCAGGAAATAGAAATGCCAATTGTAGCGATTGGTGGTATTGTTGAAGAAGATATTGCTGGTATTATGGAAACTGGTGTATCTGGAATTGCTGTTTCTGGAATGTTGACCAACCAAGAGCAATTAGAAGAAAGAGTACAAAACTTAAAAGACCTTATAATGGTCAAGAGCTGATGCATATTGAATGAATTAAAAGAAACATGGATACATTAAAAATTGCAGATAAAGAGTTTTCATCTAGATTATTTACAGGTACAGGAAAATTTAGTTCCTCTGATCTAATGAGAAAATCGTTATTAGCATCAGAAAGCGAATTGATAACAGTTGCTCTAAAAAGGGTGGATGTCGAAGATAATAATGATGATATATTAGGGCATTTAGATCATCCCAGAATTAATTTATTACCAAATACGTCGGGAGTTAGAGATGCCAAAGAAGCTATTTTTGCTGCCCAGATGGCAAGAGAAGCTTTAGAAACGAATTGGATCAAATTAGAGATTCATCCCGATCCAAAATATTTGTTACCAGATCCTATAGAGACTTTAAAAGCGGCAGAAGAGCTTGTAAAATTAGGATTTGTAGTAATGCCTTATATTCATGCCGATCCTGTTTTGTGCAAAAGACTCGAAGAGGTAGGAACGCAATGTGTTATGCCTTTAGGAGCGCCAATAGGAAGTAATAAAGGTTTAAAGACATTTGATTTTTTAGAAATAATCATTGATCAAAGTAACGTCCCTGTAATTGTAGATGCAGGTATCGGTAGTCCATCACATGCTGCTTTTGCTATGGAAATTGGGGCAGATGCTGTATTGGTAAATACGGCGATTGCAGTTTCTCAGGAGCCTATTGCTATGGCAGAGGCTTTTAGAATGGCTGTTAAAGCAGGTAGGCTAGCTTATAATGCAAAATTAGCGCCAGTTAAAAAGCACGCAGAAGCAAGTAGTCCATTAACAAGTTTTTTGAATGAGTAGTTTCAAAGACATATTCGATAAGTTTGATTGGAACGATGTGCTTTCCGATATTTTACAAAAAAATGAACAAGATGTTCAGCAAGCTTTATATACTTCGAAAAGAACTATTGAGGATTTTAAAGCGTTAATTTCTCCAGCCGCAAAACCGTATTTGGAGCAAATGGCACAATTAAGTTATCAACTTACTAAGAAACGATTTGGGAATACCATACAGATGTATGCACCCATGTATCTTAGTAATGAATGTCAAAACATTTGTACATATTGCGGTTTTAGTATGACTAATAAAATTCCTCGAAGAACTTTGACCGATGAGGAAATACTTACGGAAGTAGCATATTTAAAGTCAAAAGGATATGATCATATTTTATTAGTTACCGGCGAGGCGAATAGAACTGTAGGTGTATCTTATATCAATAATGCGATACAGTTAATTCAGTCGAAGTTTGCAAATATCACTATAGAAGTACAACCATTAGATCAACCGGATTATGAGTTGCTTATAGAAAGTGGTTTGTATGCAGTGTTGGTGTATCAGGAAACTTACCATAAAGAAGAGTATAAGAAGCATCACCCAAAAGGGAGAAAGTCTAATTTTGACTATAGGTTAGAAACTCCAGATCGATTAGGACGTGCAGGAATTCATAAAATAGGGTTAGGAGCTTTGTTTGGGTTGGAAGATTGGAGAGCAGATAGTTTTTTTACTGCGTTGCATTTACAATATCTTCAAAAAACGTATTGGAAAACTAAATACTCTATATCATTTCCGAGGTTACGACCGCATAGTGGAGGATTAGAGCCTAAAGTAGAAATGACAGATTCGGATTTAGTACAATTAATATGCGCATTTCGATTATTAGATGAAGATGTGGAGTTATCTATGTCTACTCGTGAGAGTGAAGTTTTTAGAGAAAATATTGTCAATCTAGGTATTACTTCTATAAGTGCAGAATCTAAAACAAATCCTGGAGGATATGCTGTAGAACCTCAATCTTTGGAACAGTTCGAAATTTCTGATGAGCGTTCTACCGAAGAAGTGGTCACTATGCTAAAATCTAAAGGTTTAGAAGTAGTTTGGAAAGATTGGGCACATAATTGGCAATAATAACTAAGGATAAGTCAGTACTGCATATGTTAAACAAAGAAGAAAACATTCAATATAGTCGCCATATTTTACTCGATGAGATAGGTGTCGAAGGGCAAGAAAAATTAAAATCTGCCAAAGTTTTAGTTATCGGTGCAGGTGGTTTAGGATGTCCAATTTTACAATATCTTACTGCCGCAGGAGTTGGAACGATTGGTATTATTGATAATGATGTAGTTGATCAAACTAACTTACAAAGACAAGTTTTATACACGATTAATGATATAGGAAAGTCAAAAGCTAGAGTAGCTTCAGAAAGGTTAGCTGCAATAAATCCTTTTGTTTTTTTTAAGGTATATGAAGAATTACTAGATAATGACAATGCTGTAGAACTATTTTCAGACTATGATATTATAGTGGATGGAAGCGATAATTTTCCGACCAGATACTTAGTGAATGATGCTTGTGTACTAGCTGATAAACCGCTAGTTTTTGGATCTATTTTTAAATTTCAAGGACAAGTTTCTGTCTTAAATTATAAGGATGGACCAACATATCGTTGTTTATTTCCTTCTCCTCCGTCTCCAGGAGCTGTTCCTAATTGTTCTGACATAGGCGTTTTGGGGGTGTTACCAGGTATTATTGGAAGTCTTCAAGCCAATGAAGTAATCAAAATGGTTACAGGAATTGGAGAAGTATTACGAGGAAAGCTTTTTTATTTTGATACGCTAACGATGCAACAGCAGGTCATTGCATTCAAGAAAAATCATGATATTGAAATAGACCAACTAGAAGAGGATTACGATTTTTTCTGCGGAATAAGTTCTTATGGTTTTGAAGAAATCAATGCAGTAGAACTGAAAAAACATATAGAAGATTATCAAATTTTAGATGTCAGATCTTTCGAAGAGTTTAATCATTTTAACATAGGCGGTACGCATATTCCTTTAGAAAGTATTTCGGATCATATAATGGAATTGAATGGGAACAAACCAATTGTGGTTTGTTGTCAATCAGGAATTCGTAGTAAAAGAGCAATAGAACTTATTAGAGAAAAAAGAAATGATCTTCATCTCATTAATTTAAGTAATGGATTGTCTACGTTTTAATTAGAAATTACTAAAATGTTTCCTTCTCTTCTAATCTGATATCTCAATAAAGGAAAACCACCTTCTCCTTCTAATTGCTGCCCATTTATAATTTCATAAGCATTATCATTGCCACAATTAGATTCGGCTCTAATACCAGTTACATTTAGAGCTGAACAGTCACTTGGAGTAATATTAGGATCGCTAAGTTCAAAAGCAGAATATAATGTGTTGTCAACATTGTAGATAATCACACCTTTGATACCAACTCCTTCAATTCCTATTACTTCAGAGTTTCCAGGAAATTTAAGATCATTAAATTGTGGAAGATCTAAATTTACCGTATGGTTAAAACTGATTGACGGAAGGTTAGGGTTATTAGAACGATTATCATCACTACTACAAGAAATGATACATAGCGAAATGGATAGTATAAATAGTATTTTTTTCATTTGTTTACTCTTAAAAAAAGAAAGATATTCTTTATTTACAAAAACAGGGATTTTTTAAACGACCAAATTAGTCAAAAATGTGATTCGGTATTATTTTTTCTTATATTTGTTTTAGATAAAGTCCCATAGCTATGGGATTTTTTGTATTTATATAAACGATGAAGTTATGAGCAAAGTATCCTATTACACTGCAGAAGGGCTAAAAAAATTAAGAGACGAGTTAAATAACCTTAAAGATATAGAAAGACCTAAAGCATCACAAGCAATTGCAGAAGCACGTGATAAAGGAGATTTAAGTGAAAATGCCGAATATGATGCGGCAAAAGAAGCACAAGGACTTTTAGAAATGAGAATTTCTAAATTAGAAGAGACTTTGGCTGGAGCTCGTCTTATTGATGAATCTCAGTTAGATACTTCAAAAGTGCTAATACATTCTACGGTAAAGATAAAAAACCAAACTAATGGTGCTCAAATGACGTATAAACTAGTAGCACAAAGTGAGGCAGATCTTAAAACTGGAAAAATATCGGTAGATTCTCCAATCGGCAAAGGTCTTCTAGGTAAAAGCGTTGGAGAGGTAGCAGAGATTCAAGTTCCTAACGGAATTATGAAGTTTGATGTAGTAGAAATAACAAGAGAATAGTATAAATAACATAGAATACGAAAACCTTTCTTAAAAAAATGAGAAAGGTTTTTTTATGATTATTATTTTCCTAGAAATGTTCTATATTTCGTAACAATAAACCAACCAAAATTTATAACAAATGTCTACCCTTTTTACGAAAATAGTTGCTGGTGAAATACCCTCATATAAAGTTGCAGAAGATGAGCACTTTTATGCTTTCTTAGATATTAACCCTAATGCCAAAGGGCATACGCTATGCATTCCAAAAAAGGAAGAAGATAAAATCTTTGATCTAGACGAAGAAACTTATATAGAACTGATGCGTTTTTCTCGTAAAGTAGCAAAGGCAATTGAAAAATCTGTACCCTGTCTAAGAGTTGGGGTTGCTGTAGTGGGTCTAGAAGTACCTCATGTTCATGTGCATTTAATTCCACTTAATGATATGAGAGAGATGACATTTCAGCATAAAGTATCAATGAGTAAAGAAGAGTTTGAAACATTAGCCGAAAAGATTCAATCTAATTTGTAAATGAGTACCTCTTCAGAATTTAAACTTTCACTACAGCTTAGGATTGATTGGAGTGAAATGGATACCTATCAGCACGTAAATAATGTTAACTTCATGAAATACATGCAGAGTGCGCGTGTTCAGTTTTGGGAGGTGTCTGGTTTGGCAAAATTATATGCAGCAACCAAAAAAGGACCTATGTTGGTTTCTACCAAATGTGATTTCAAAAATCCTTTATTTTTTCCTGGAAATGTATTGATAAAAACAAAAGTAGCTTATATCAAAAATTCAAGTTTTGGTTTGTATCACGAACTTTACAATGATGATGGTACTTTATGTGCTGTTGGTAACGATGTAGCTGTTTGTTTTGACTTTAATATTGATAAAACATTTGTTATTCCTGAGGATCTTAGAGCAGTAATGAATGAATATGCTTAGAGTTTATCAGTAAAAAGATCCGGGAAAAATAGAAATGCTCCAATAGCACAAGAAACTATCAGAATAAGTAAAAAGAGTATTGCGTAAAATAGTTTAGTAAATCTGATTCCAGAAGATGCTACGGATATCGTTTTCTTATGATATTCATAAACTCTTTCGATATCATCGGTCCATCGACCAGGGTAGATAGTGGTGCCACATTTTTGGCAATCCATACTTTCTATAACATCCTTTTCTGTTTTAATGTATAATTTAGAAAGAACCTTTTTTTGTTTAAAAGAAAGTTGTAGGCTTTTTGTAGCGTAACATTCAGGACAATTGTTATTTAGAATGGTGTTTTTTAAAATGATATACTCAGTTTTCACGTTATATTTATTTTAAAAGATAACGTGTGTAAAAACATTATGTTATGCTAGAAGCATCATATTTACTTAAAGTAATCTGAAATGTAGTACCCTTTCCTATTTCCGATCTTAGTACTCGAATTTTACCAGAATGGTATTCTTCAATGATTCTCTTAGCCAACGAGAGCCCAAGTCCCCAACCTCTGGTTTTAGAGGTGTAACCAGGTTCGAAAATCTTAGTAAACTTACTTTTTGGGATTCCTTTTCCAGTATCGGTAATCCTAATGTAAACACGTTTACTATCCTGAGATAAATCAATATTCAGATCTCCTTTTCCTCTCATAGCATCTATCGCATTCTTAACCAAATTTTCTATGGTCCAACTATAAAGCTGAGAGTTTAGAAGTACCGCAATAGACTCATCGGGAATGTTTATTGAGAAATTAATTAATTTAGAACTTCTACTTTGTAAATACGTGTATGCTTCACTCGTTTCTTTTACAATATCTGATTCTTCCAAGTTCGGTATCGAGCCAATTTTAGAAAATCGTTCTGTAATTACTTTCAATCTAGAAATGTCTTTTTCGATTTCTACAATGTATTCTGGATTTACTTGTTCTGCTTTTAAAATTTCGTTCCAGCCAACTAATGAAGAAAGTGGTGTTCCGATCTGGTGTGCTGTTTCTTTAGCCATACCAGCCCACAATTTATTTTGTTCACTCGCTTTAGAAGTAGTAAAAAAGAAATAAATAACACCAATGAGCAAAAAAATGATCAATGCAATGGCTATAGGGTAGTATTTTAATTTATTAAGAATAGAAGAATTGCCATAATAGACGTATTGTACGGTATCTTTAAGATCTAAAACAATAGGTTCATTTTCTGATTTCATGTTGTCCAGATGATCCCTTAATTCAGTTTCGGAAATGTCTTCTGGAAGGTTTAACGTGGTGCCCTGAATGTCAATTCTTCCTTTGGAGTCTTTGATCAAATCTCCTTCTGCATTTGTAATAATGGTAGGTATTGTATTGTTAGTACGATTGATTAGGTTTGATAATTCTAAATAATCATCAAGACTAAGTTCATCCGAACCGTCTAAACCAGAACTACTCAGCGCTTTAAAAGATTGAGCCCAAACTTGCATTTTGATACTTTCATCTTTCTTTAAGCGCTGCAAAAACAAAGAGGTGTTCCATAATACAAGACCTGTAATTACAAGAACGGCAAATATTATAAAGTAACTAGCTAAATTACGTTCGTCAGAAAAGTTCATAAAAAGTGTATTGCAAGTCCTAAATATAAACGTTTTTATACGATTTTATTGTTTTATACCAAGGTAAGTAAAACCAAACAAATGAATGCTGATCGGGTTAAAGTTTAATTATCTTTGTCTTATTAGATTTTTATATGATACGAATTGATCCTTTAGAAGTTTCCACTGGAAAATTACACGGAATGATGCTTGGTGCAATAGGCCCAAGACCTATAGCCTTTGCCAGTACCGTGGATAAGGAAGGGAATCCAAACCTTTCTCCTTTTAGTTTTTTTAATGTATTTAGTGCTAATCCACCTATTCTGATTTTCTCTCCTGCGCGAAGAGTGAGAGATAATTCTACCAAGCATACCCTGGAGAATGTTATAGCAACTGATGAGGTAGTGATTAATATTGTTAATTATGATATTGTTCAGCAAATGTCCTTGTCTAGTACAGAATATCCAGAGGGTGTTAATGAGTTTGAGAAAGCTGGATTGACCATGTTACCTTCAGAAAAAATAAAATCTTTTAGAGTAGCTGAGGCTCCAGTTCAGTTTGAGTGCAAGGTAAACGAGGTTGTTTCATTGGGTGATAATGGTGGTGCTGGTAACTTGGTTATTTGCGAGGTCTTATTGATGCACGTAAAAGAAGATATATTAGATGCTGATGGTAAGATCGACCAATATAAAATTGATCAGGTAGCTCGTATGGGTGGTAATTGGTATTCTAGAGCAAACATGGGAATGTTTGAAGTGCCAAAACCTTTAAGCACTATAGGAATTGGAATTGATGTACTACCAGATCGTATTAAGAATAGTAGTGTTTTTACTGGTAATGATTTAGGTAAATTGGGAAATATTGAAAGTATCCCTGAAATAAACAAAGCCAAAGATTTTGTTAATAACAATAGTGATATTAAGGATAAAATTCAGGGTGCTAACCTAATAGAAATTCATAAATTTGCACAGCAGTATTTGGATAAAGATGATATTCAAACTGCCTGGAATATTTTAGCAGCAATACAATAATTAAACACATGGAAGTACAAGGTAAAGTAAAGATGTTAGGTGAAACGCAGACGTTTGGAAGCAATGGTTTCAGAAAACGTGAGATAGTGGTGACTACAGATGAGCAATATCCACAGCATATAATGGTTGAGTTTATTCAGGATAAATGTGATTTATTAAATAACTTTCAGATAGGTCAGGATGTAAAAATAAGTATCAATTTGCGTGGTCGCGAATGGGTAAATCCTCAGGGAGAAACAAAATATTTTAATTCTATTCAAGGTTGGAGAATCGAAAACTTACAACAAGCAGCTCCTTCGGCTCCAGCAGCAATGCCTCCTGCTGATGCATTTGAACCTGCTACCGATTTTAAAGAAGAAGATCACGACGATCTACCATTTTAAGTTCAACATGTTGCAAAAATTTTAAGCAACATATTGAATTACAAAGCAAAAAGTCCGATACATATGTGTCGGACTTTTCATATTGTGGTTTTAGGTTAACCTTTTAATAAAACTCAAAAAAGCAATGATGAACAAAATTTATCTTAAAAGGTCTTAACAAATATTGCGATTTTTTTGGTCAATTCAAACAACTAATTGATATTTAACGTTGTAGAAACGTTAGCGAATTTAGATTTGTACATACTTAATAATTCTATTGCTTTTCCACCAGTATCCGAGGCCAATAACGACGGATTATTAGCAATTGGTGGAGACCTTTCAGTGCCTAGATTGTTAGAGGCATATCATCATGGTATTTTTCCATGGTATGATGAAGATCAGCCAATTTTGTGGTTCAGTCCTGATCCTAGAATGATACTTTTTCCGAATGAACTAAAGATTAGTAAAAGTATGAAGCAGCTGTTACGAAGAAATACGTTTTCTGTAACTTTTAATAAGGATTTTGAAAATGTAATTGACAATTGTGCTTCGATTGATCGAGTAGATCAATTAGGAACTTGGATAACACCAGATATGAAAAAAGCTTATACTACACTTCACAAAATGGGATATGCAACTTCAGTAGAAGTTTGGAAAGATTCGGAATTGGTTGGAGGTTTGTATGGAGTATGGCTAAAAGACAAGAATGTCTTTTGTGGCGAAAGTATGTTTTCTAAAGTAAGTAATGCTTCTAAATATGGGTTTGTTAAACTTGTAGAGTTTTTAAAGGAAAATGAAGTGAAGTTAATAGATTGTCAGGTACATACAAATCATTTAGAAAGTTTGGGTGCAAAAGAAATTCCAAGAGATGATTTTATGAAATTTTTGAAGTAGATTTATATAAGAAAATCAAACCTTTATGATTATACATAATCTTGAAACCGAAAATTCTATTTTAAATCAATTTATAGCAGAAATTAGAGATACAGCTATCCAAAAAGATGCTATGCGTTTTAGGCGTAATATAGAGCGTATAGGAGAGGTTTTGGGATATGAACTTAGTAAAACTTTGACGTATGCTGAGGAAATGACTCAGACGCCTCTTGGAGCTAAAGAAATCTCGGTTCCACAAAAAGATCTTGTATTGTGTGCTATTTTAAGAGCAGGTTTGCCTTTACATCAAGGACTTCTTAATTATTTTGATCAAGCAGAAAATGCTTTTATATCAGCTTATAGAGATCATAAGGGAAATAGTGATGAATTTGATGTGGTGGTAAGTTATTTGGCATCTCCTTCCATAGAAAATAAGGTGTTAGTATTAATAGATCCAATGTTAGCTACCGGAAAAACATTAGAAAATACCATGAAAGCTTTAAAAAGTCATGGGACACCTAAGCAAATTCATATAGTTTCAGTTATTGGGTCCAATAAAGGAGTGGAGTATGTAGAAAAAATATTTCCAGAAAATACACATCTTTGGATAGCTGCTATTGATCAAGAGCTAAATTCCAAAGGATATATAATTCCTGGATTAGGAGATGCTGGAGACCTTTCTTACGGATCCAAATTGTAATTTACACCTCATTATACCTGTAACAGTCTACGATATGGTCATTTACGATTCCAATTGCTTGCATAAAAGCATACACTACAGTAGATCCAACAAACTTAAAACCTCGTTTCTTTAAATCTTTACTGATTTTATCCGAAAGCGATGTGTTAGCAGGACATTCTTTATGGTCTTTCCAAGCATTTTTAATAGGTTTTCCATCTACAAATCCCCAGATATACGCATCAAAACTTCCAAACTCTTCCTGGATCTTGATAAAGTTCTGAGCATTCGTAATTGCAGAATTTACTTTTAGCTTGTTTCGGATGATACCTGGATTTTGTAATAATTCTTCTTTTTTGTTATCGTCATATCGCGCCACACGTTGGTAATCAAAATTGTCAAAAGCAACTCTAAAATTATCACGTTTTCTAAGAATTGTAATCCAACTTAATCCTGCCTGAAAGGTTTCTAGAACTAAGAATTCAAATAATAATTGTTCATCGTGCAATGGAACACCCCATTCATTATCATGATAAGATTCATACAAAGGGTCGCCAATACACCATCCGCATCGAGTTTTTCCCATAAAGTATTTTTTAAAAATTATTGTCTAAAATAAAGTATTCCTATTGATATTTTTGAAGTACTGAATAAATGTTTTTTATCGAAATGGTATTTTTGACACTGTAGAAGGGTTTACATGATTTGTAAGTTTTGAAACTCGGTCTCGTCTTAGTTCGTAAGAGAGATAACAACTATGGAAACAACAATGACAATACATAATTTAATAGAAAAAGGAATCGATAATTCATATTCCTATCAGGAATATAGAAGTTTAGTAAGTGACCTATTAGCAGAAGGTAAGTCTACAGGTCATGAACAGTCTGATGCATTAACTAATTACAGTATGCTGAATGATCGTAGAATGAAAAGACTGGACAAAACTTTAAAAATAGATGATCAAGTAAAGGATGCGTTTACGAATGCTAAAACAGATATTACCTGGTTGGTGTTAACCGAAGGTTGGTGTGGTGATGCTGCACAATCCTTACCGGTAATTAATAAGCTTGCAGAAATGAACGACGGAATTAAGCTAAGAATTATTTCTAGAGATGATAATGACGAACTAATGAATAACTTTCTTACTAACGGTGGCAAGTCAATTCCTAAGTTGATCGCTTACAATAAAGAAACTAAAGAAGTAGTAGATAGTTGGGGGCCAAGACCATCAGTAGCTACTAAAATGGTAAATGATTATAAAGAATTACATGGAAGTCTGGATCCTCAGTTTAAGCAAGATTTGCAGGTTTGGTATAACAAGGACAAAGGGAATAACATCGCAGAAGATTTAGTAAAGCTTCTGTAAGCTATCCTCCGTAATTAAAATAATACGTGATAAAACCTTTTTGTTCTTCTATTTCGGAAGAGGAGAATAAAGCATCTCGCGCATAATTAATTGCGTTCTCAAAAAGACATTCGTTTCGTGTGGTAGATCTTTTTTTGTCAACTTTGGCATCGGTAACATAACCGTTCTGGTTTACCTCAATTTTAATAACGACTTTCCCACTCCCATTACAAGTATAAATAGGATTGGGGATGTCTTTTTTTTGTCTTCCTTTTAGTGTAAAAGTAACCGAACTGTTTCTGTTATTAACTTCTTCAGAAATTGGTTTTTCATCTTTTTTAGATTCCTCAACCTTTTCCTCAATGATTTCTTCGTTCACTACTTCCTCTCCTTTTACCATTTCTTCATTATCAGAAGTTTGTTCCGTTGCTTCTGCTGTTTCGGTAAGAGATTTTAAACGTTGTTCGAAATCCTCAGAATCCTCGAAATCTTCGTTAAACGCATCATGAGTTCTTTTAGAGGCGATTAATTCTCTGTTTTCTTCGGGAGCTATTTCTTCTTCTGGTTCTTCTTGTTTTGCAAGTTCTTCCATTAACTCTTCTGGGATTTCCATAAGAATTTCTGACTGCTCTTTCTTTTTATTCACCATATTAATATTGTAGAGCGTCAACACAAAAATACCCATCAACATAGATGTGATAATTAATGCTTTATGTTTTTCTATAAATTGCATAGGTATCTATAACTCCTTTTCTTCTACAATATTTTATAAGGTTTCGATTTCTGCACGTAGCTGATTTTCAAATATTTCAGGGCTTATTGCGTCCGTAACATCAAAAGATCCGATTTTAGTTCTTCTCAAAGCACTCAGATGGCCACCACTTTGCAATGCTTTTCCAAAATCATGTGCTAGTGATCGTATATAGGTTCCTTTTCCGCAAACTACTCTAAAATCTACTTCTGGTAATTCTATTCGTGTTATTTCAAATTCGGAAATCGTAATTTTTCTTGCTGCTACGGCTACTTCTTCTCCTTCGCGAGCATACTCATATAATCTTTTTCCATCCTTTTTTAAGGCTGAAAAAACCGGAGGATATTGTTCAATTTCTCCAACAAACCCTTTTGTGGCTTGTTGTATATTTTCTGCTGAAATATGATCTACAGGAAAAGTCTGATCTACTTCAGTCTCTAAATCATAAGAAGGTGTCGTTGCGCCTAAGGTAATGGTTCCAGTGTATTCTTTGGTTTGTCCCATGAATTCCTGAATTCGTTTTGTAAACTTACCAGTGCAAATGATTAGTAATCCAGAAGCCAGTGGGTCTAACGTACCAGCATGACCAACTTTAATTTTTTTAATCCCGAAAGTTTTACGAATACGCCAACGTACTTTGTTAACAACCTGAAAGGAAGTCCATTGAAGCGGTTTGTCGATCAGAACGATCTGACCGTCTTTATAATCTTGTTCGGTTAGCATTACTGGGGACTATTTAATAAAACCAAAGATGATGGCTATTACACCAACAACAATACAATATAAGGCAAAATATGATAATTTACTCTTTTTTACCAAAGAAATCATCCATGTACAAGCAAAAAGTCCAGAAATAAAAGCTGCTAAAAACCCAAGAATTAAAGGGAAACTACTCTCTGAAGAGATGTTTAAATCCCCACTTAATAGGTCTTTGGCAATCTTTCCGAAGATTAGAGGAATTACCATAAGAAATGAGAATCTTGCTGCTTTTGTTTTATCATTACCTAGTAGTACAGAAGTAGAAATGGTAGCTCCACTTCTAGAAATACCTGGTAGCATGGCAATAGCTTGAGCAATTCCTATAATAAAAGCATTAGGTGTACTTACGACCTTATTAGTGTCTTTGGCCTTATCTGCTAACCATAAAAGAATCGCCGTGATCAATAACATAAAACCAACGAACATAATATTCCCACTAAAAAGCTGCTCTAATTGTTCTTCAAAAAATAGACCTATAAGCACTGCCGGAATCATAGAAACTATAATGCGTAGAGAAAACATAGTTTCTTCATTCTTTTTAAATAGAAAAAGACCTTTTAGAATCTGTAGAATATCTTTTCTAAATACAACTATAGTACTAAGTGCTGTTGCAAAATGTAAAACAACAGTAAAAAGCAAGGATTCTTCGGGTACACTCTTATCACCTAGAATAGCTTTTCCTAATTCTAAATGACCACTGGAAGAAACTGGAAGAAATTCGGTTAGTCCCTGAATTACACCCAAAATGATAGCATCAATAATTTCCATAAGGAACGTTTTGTAAAATTCGATGCAAATATATAACTACGAGAAGATAAATCGTTTGTTTACTCGCTTTTCTTCTTGTTAGGATTTAGTAAAATGGCATAAACTTCAATTCCAAATCCAGTTAATACAATCATAGGAGCTAATCGAATTCTTCTGAAATTGTAAATCTCAGGATTAAAAACATTAGGATCGTCACTTCCACCTCCTGCCATTAGGATAAAACCTAAGGCAATTACAGCAATACCAATTGCCATTACTACATAGTTTTTCTTCCCAAAAACGAAATCTGGTTTGTGCACTGTGCTATTGTTGGATTGTTTGCTCATGAATGTCGTTATTTATGTTGTTGTTCTATCTAGGTGTACAAGGAAGATAGAATTCCAATGTTTATGTTTTTATAACTATTGTTCTTCTTGAATTTCATTAAAAATTACACGATCATCTACTGTCAATTTAGAGATATGTCCCATAATTTTATCACGTGTAAATATAGTCCATCTATGAATAGAATACAAAGTAACTTTTTTGCCTATTAATTCTTCTTGTAATTGTTGGATAGTCAATCCTTGCTCTAATCCTCGATTGATATAATAGTAATGATCATCATTTTCTAAAGTAATGGCGATATCAAAACCGCTTTTCTCTTCTACTTTGGCAACAACGCCAGTAATTTCTATAACGTCATCAGGTTGTACATCTCGTATTGGTTTAAACGTTTGAATGGCAACCCACATAAAAATGATGAACAATACCGATGATATGGAAAAGAAAATTCTTCCGGTTTTTTTCATGATAGCTTCAGATAATTAATAGTATAATTCATCAGTTCTAAGATTAAGAAAACGCTGAGTAGCGAAGAAAGTACTAAGCCATGTGATAAAAACACCTATTCCAAAAACTCCTCCAAATAAACCAATGAGTAAGATTTTGTCATTCAATAAACCTAGTTCAGGAAAAGCCTGATCCAAATAATATAATACAACTCCTACTCCTATTAATGCAACAATTGCTCCGATCATACCTAGACGAATACTCTTCCAAACAAAGGGTCTACGGATGAATTTTTTGGTAGCACCTACCATTTGCATCGTTTTAATAATAAAACGTTTTGAGTATACAGACAATCGTATGGAACTATTGATAAGTAACACCGCAATAAATGTGAAAATCCCACTAATAAGTAATACCCAAAAACTTATTTTTTTGATATTGTCATTTAGTAGCGAGATTAAAGGTTTGTCATAAATTACTTCGTCTACAAAATCTTTCTTAGTAATGCTTGTGGTTATTTCATCAATTTTTACTTGATCTACAAAATCGGCTTTAAGAAATACATCGATAGAATTTTGTAAAGGATTATATCCTAGAAAATCCATAAAGTTTTCTCCAATATCTTTACTATGCTCTTCTGCCGCTTCATCTTTGGAAATATAGGTAGTTGACTTTGTGTATTCTGCCAAAGCTAGACTTTTTTCCATTTGTTTAATTTCTACCTCTTTGGCAGTGTCTTTTAAGTAGATAGTTAGCGCTATCTTTTCTTTAAAATGATCGGCTACCTTTTTGGTATTCAACACCAAAAGACCTAATAATCCCAATAAAAAAAGTACCAGAGAAATACTAATCACCACAGAGAAATAAGAAGATATAAGTCTGCGTTTCTGATATTTTTCAAAGGATGAGCTCATAAAGATTTGTTTTGCAGGTAAAAATAATAAAGTTAATAGACTTTTGATGCTAAATACATCTCATTTCAGAATTAGTTGCACTAATAATTAAGATCAATTTATAATAATCTTTTACCTAATTTTAGTTTCTTTATCAGATAACGTAAACTTACAAACATTGTTATTTTTAATATAACCAAATCATATGCATACAGTAATAATTGGTATAGGAGGAGTAGGAGGATATTTTGGAGGTAAGATTGCTTTTTCGGGTCAGAAAGTATCTATGCTGGCAAGAGGAGCACATCTCGAAGCGATACTCCAAGATGGATTGCAAGTAAAGAGTATTGAAGGAGATTTTATTACAGCACCTTTTTTGGTAACGGATAATATACATCAAATTGATAAAGCCGATTTAATATTGATTTGTACAAAATCATGGCAAGTTAAAGACGCTGCCGAAATCATAAAACCATTACTTAAAGATACTACTGTTGTAATTCCGTTACAAAATGGAGCTGATAATGCAGAAAAGATCATTTCCGTAATTGATAAGAAATATGTATTAGGAGGTTTATGCAAAATCTACAGCAAGATCGAATCACCAGGAATAATTTCACATTTTGGACACCCACCAGAGATTATTTTTGGAGAATTAGATAAGAGTAAATCAGATCGACTACTTCGTATAAAAGAAGTATTTGATAAAGCAGGTTTTAAAAATAAAATTTCTGAGGATATTCAGGTAGATATTTGGAGTAAGTTTATGTTTATAGCCACAGTAAGTGGATTGGGAGCGTTAACCAGAGCTACCATTGGAGAGATGTTTGCGCATCCAGAACTTAATAGTATATTGAGAGCTACAGCTTCCGAAATTTATCAAGTTGCTATTGCGAAAAAAGTAGCAATGCCTCCGACCATTGTAGAAGGTATCATGAATTTTATCAAAAATCAGCCTTATGATGCCACAGCATCTACCCAAAGAGATATTATGGAAGGTAGACCTTCAGAGCTAGAAAATTTTAATGGTTTTATTGTAAATGAAGGTAAAAAACTAGGTATAGATACACCTACAAATACGTTTATTTATAGTTGCTTACAACCAATGGAAGCAAAAGCTCGAAGCACTAAAAACTAACCTAAAAAACTATAGGAAACTCACATAAAATCGTAAATTTGCGGTCTTAATTTCAGATCATGAGTTACGACTTTAATACGATTGAAGCCAAATGGCAGGCTTATTGGGCAGAGAATGGAACATTCAAAGCTGAAAATAATAGCGATAAACCAAAATATTATGTATTGGACATGTTTCCTTATCCTTCTGGAGCAGGATTACACGTTGGGCATCCATTAGGTTATATTGCCAGTGATATCTATGCACGATACAAGCGTCATAAAGGTTTTAACGTATTACATCCGCAAGGATACGACTCTTTTGGATTACCGGCTGAACAATACGCGATTCAGACTGGACAGCATCCCGCAATTACCACCAAAGAGAATATTGCCCGTTACAGAGAGCAGTTAGATAAAATAGGGTTCTCTTTTGATTGGAGTAGAGAGGTGAAAACTAGTGATCCAAAATTCTATAAATGGACGCAGTGGATTTTTATCCAACTTTTTGATTCCTGGTATGATAATGATGCTGATAAAGCAAGAGCTATAAATGAACTGGAAGAAGTTTTTTCTAATGAAGGGAATACAACTATAAATGCTGTTTGTGATGAAGATGTGGTTACTTTCTCTGTTGAGGAGTGGAATGATTTTTCGTCCTTAGAAAAACAAGAAGTCCTTCTAAAATATAGATTGACATATTTAGCAGAAACCGAAGTGAATTGGTGTCCAAAACTAGGTACTGTTTTGGCAAATGATGAAATTGTAAATGGAGTTTCTGAACGTGGTGGTCATCCGGTAATTCGTAAAAAAATGACTCAGTGGAGTATGCGAATTTCTGCATACGCACAACGTTTATTGGATGGATTAACAACGATAGATTGGCCACAACCATTAAAAGATTCTCAGACTAATTGGATTGGTCGTTCTCAAGGAGCGAGTGTTACTTTTAATGTAAAAGATCATGATGAGGTAATAGAAGTATTTACTACAAGACCTGATACTATTTTCGGAGTAAGTTTTATGACATTAGCACCAGAACATGAATTGGTAACTAAGATTACTACTCCAGAACAAAAAGCAGAGATCGAAGCATATATTGAAGCTACAGCAAAACGAAGTGAACGTGATCGTATGGCAGATGTAAAAACCATTAGTGGAGTGTTTACAGGAGCTTATGCAGAACATCCTTTTACCAAAGAACCTGTGCCGATTTGGATTGGAGATTATGTATTAGCAGGTTATGGTACTGGAGCAGTGATGGCGGTTCCTTGTGGAGATCAACGTGATTATGACTTTGCAAAACATTTTGGGATTGAGATTCCTAACATTTTTGATGGAGTAGACATCAGCGAAGAAGCTTTTGCGGATAAAGAAAAAACAATCATTGCGAATTCAGATTTTTTAGATGGTCTGAATTATAAGAAGGCAATGAAAAGAGCGATTTACGAATTAGAGAAAATCGGTCAAGGAAAGGGTAAAATTAATTACCGATTACGTGATGCGGTATTTAGCCGTCAGCGATATTGGGGAGAACCCTTTCCAGTATATTATGTAGATGGAATGCCGCAGATGATAGATCTGCAACATCTGCCTATTGAGTTGCCAGAAGTTGAAAAATATTTGCCAACTGCAACTGGAGAACCACCTTTAGGTCGTGCTGATGTTTGGGCATGGTGTACAGAAACCAATAAAGTGGTTAGTAATGAAAAAATAGATAACACTAGCGTTTTTCCATTAGAGTTGAATACAATGCCTGGTTGGGCTGGAAGTTCGTATTACTTTAATAGGTATATGGATCCTAATAATGATGAGGTAGTATTTTCTAAAGAAGCAATCAACTATTGGAAAGAGGTAGATCTATATATAGGAGGTAGCGAACATGCAACAGGACATTTATTATATGCACGTTTTTGGCAGAAATTCTTATTTGATCGTGAAATCGTTCCTGTAGATGAATTTGCTAAAAAGCTAATCAACCAAGGAATGATTTTGGGAACAAGTGCTATTGTGTATAGGATAAGTGGTACGAATACATATGTTTCTAAAGGACTTAAGGATCAGTATAAGAATCAGATTGAAGAACTTCGCGTAGATGTAAATATGATTAATGCTTCAGATGAGTTGGATCCAAACGATTTAAGAAATTGGCAACCACAATTTGAAGATGCTGAATTTGAACTAGAAGATGGGAAATATATTGTTGGGCGTGAGGTCGAAAAAATGTCTAAAAGATGGTTTAATGTTGTAAACCCAGATGGAGTTTGTGAGCAGTATGGAGCGGATAGTTTACGCTTGTATGAAATGTTTTTAGGACCACTAGAGCAAGCAAAGCCTTGGAATACTGCGGGTATTACAGGAGTGCATGGATTTTTGAAGAAGCTTTGGAAGCTATATCATAATGGAGAAGAGTTTGGTGTAACTGATGCAGAACCTTCTAAGGATAACTTAAAGACACTGCATAAAACGATTAAAAAAGTAGAAGAAGATATAGAGAACTTCTCTTTTAATACTTCTGTAAGTACATTTATGATTGCCGTAAATGAATTAACTGCTCAAAAATGTAATGCTAGAGCAATTTTAGAACCACTACTAGTACTGGTATCTCCATATGCACCGCATATTGCAGAAGAATTATGGAGTAAATTAGGTCATAATGATTCCATTGCTACAGCAGCATTTCCAATATTTGAAGAGAAACATTTGGTGGAAAGCTCAAAACAATATCCGATATCTTTTAACGGAAAAATGCGTTTTACCATGGAACTTCCCTTAGATATGAGTAAAGAGGATATTGAAGCAGCAGTAATGGCTCACGAAAAGACACAACAACAACTTGCAGGACGAGAACCGAAAAAAGTGATCGTAGTGCCTGGTAAAATTGTGAACATCGTAGGGTGATTTTTGGAAAGAAATTTATGTCAGTCTGAGCCTGTCGAAGACTTTTTTTGTATTATAACACTTCGACAAGCTTAGTGTGACTACGATAGGCTTACAGTTTTTTATCAACAGATATGATCGATTCCATAGAAATATTAGGATTAATAGCCGCTGTATTAACTACAGTGGCTTTTTTGCCTCAAGTATACAAGACCTGGAAAACAAAATCTGCAGAAAGTTTATCGATGACGATGTTATTGGTTTTTGAAAGTGGCGTTCTTTGTTGGTTGGTTTACGGTTTTTTGATCGATAGCTTTCCTGTAATTTTGGCAAATGCGATTACTGCAGTATCAGGAATTTTTCTACTTTATTTTAAATTTCGTTATAAAAACTAAATAAAATTAACGACTCTCTTGTTTTTTAACAACTTTCAATATGTTTTCCTAAATTACGGATAAGATATTTTTTAAAGGTATTTTATTGTTTTATTTCAAGAAAACATCTATTTTCGACCCAAAATTAAGAATATGATAATTGGTGTTCCTAAGGAAATCAAAAATAACGAGAACAGAGTAGGTGTAACACCTGCCGGAACAATGGCACTCGTTAAAAATGGTCACACTGTTTTCATTCAGCAAAATGCTGGTCTTCAGAGTGGTTTTAGTGATGAAGAATATATAGAAGCTGGAGCTAAAATATTACCTACAATAGAAGAGGTTTATGCTACTGCTGAAATGATTATTAAGGTTAAGGAACCTATTGAACCAGAATATAAATTGATTAAAAAGGATCAATTATTATTCACATATTTTCACTTTGCTTCTAGCGAGCCTTTAACAAAGGCTATGATCGAAAGTGGATCCGTTTGTATTTCTTATGAAACTGTAGAAGATCCAGATCGTAGTTTGCCTTTACTGACTCCGATGAGTGAAGTAGCTGGTAGAATGTCGATACAGCAAGGTGCTAAGTATCTAGAGAAACCATTAAAGGGAAGAGGAATTCTTTTAGGTGGTGTTCCGGGAGTTGCTCCTGCCAAAGTTTTAATCTTGGGTGGAGGTGTTGTAGGAACGCAAGCTGCTAAAATGGCAGCAGGAATGGGTGCTGATGTTACGATCCTAGATATTAGTATGAAAAGATTACGTTATTTAGATGATGTAATGCCTGCTAATGTAAATACTGAATTCTCTAACGAATATACTATTCGTAAACATATAAAAACTTCTGATTTAATCATTGGAGGAGTATTAATTCCTGGGGCTAAAGCTCCAAAGTTAATCACACGCGATATGCTTAAGGATATGCGTACGGGTACTGTATTGGTTGATGTTGCTGTTGATCAAGGTGGTTGTTTCGAAACTACAAAACCTACTACACATCAGGATCCTGTTTATATTATTGATGATGTAGTACATTATTCTGTGGCAAATATGCCAGGAGCGGTACCATATACATCTACTTTGGCATTAACCAATGTAACTTTGTCATACGCAATTCAATTGGCAAATAAAGGTTGGAAAGCCGCTTGTGCAGATAACGAACCACTTAGAAAAGGATTGAATGTGATTAATGGAGCTGTAGTGTATCCTGCTATTTCAGAGGCATTTAACCTTCCTTTGGAAGATGTAAATAACTATTTAAGTTAAACTCGACTTATTGGCTAACTCAAGTTTATTTAACTGAAAACCTCGTCTTTATGGCGAGGTTTTTGCTTTTATTATCGTAACTTTAATCTTAAAAGTATTTAATTATGATGGGATATTATATCATAGCGGGTGTTATCTTTTTGGTGAGCTCCTATGTAAGCAATAAATTAAAAAGTAAGTTCAAACATTATTCAAGGGTGCAATTGCGTAATGGAATGAGTGGAGCAGAGATCGCTCAAAAAATGTTAGATGATAATGGAATCAGAGACGTACAAGTTATATCTACACCTGGTATGCTAACGGATCATTATAACCCTAGAAATAAAACTGTAAACCTTAGTGAGGGAGTATATAATCAACGAAATGCGGCCGCTGCAGCAGTAGCAGCTCATGAGGTTGGCCATGCAGTACAGCATGCTACAGCATATAGCTGGTTAACGATGAGGTCTAAAATTGTTCCTGCGGTAGGAATAGCTAGTAAGTTCTCTAACATTGTAATAATGGTAGGTCTAGCTTTGTCTGTAGGCGGTAGTGTATTTGGAAATTTTGTTCTCCTACTCGGTATTATATTGTTCGCTGTTACTACTTTATTTACATTTATTACGCTGCCTGTAGAGTATGATGCAAGTAATAGAGCGCTTGCTTGGTTAGAAGATGCTAATATGGTTACCAGTGAAGAATATGATGGTGCCAAAGATGCTTTAAAATGGGCGGCAAGAACGTATTTAGTAGCAGCTTTAGGATCACTAGCTACGTTACTTTATTTTATTTCAATGTTTTTAGGAAGAAGGGATTAGTAATTGCGAAAACTCGTAGTTTTTCTTATTCAAAGATCAAATATGTGTATCTTTTGCCTTTAATTTTGATAGACTAATAATGTCGAATAAAAAGGTGATTGTTATTGGTGCTGGACCAGCTGGTTTAGCAGCGGCCTACCAATTGATGAAGAATAATGTGCAAGTGGTGGTTTTTGAAACTTCTCCCTTCGTTGGAGGGATGTCCAGGAGCTTTGATCTTTGGGGTCAACGAGTAGATCTAGGACCTCATAGATTTTTTTCTAAAGACCCTAGGATTAATGCTTTTTTTGATGAATTGATTAAGGAAGATTTTACCCAAGTAGAGAGGTTAACAAGAATCTTTTACAACAAGAACTTTTTTGATTACCCGCTAAAAATTTTTAATGTATTGGGTAATCTTAGTCTTATAACTATCACAGGCATTCTCTATTATTATGCAAAACAACGGGTTTTTCCTATAAAGAATCCAGATACTTTCGAAAAATGGGTGACAAATCGCTTTGGTAAAAAGCTCTACACCATTTTTTTTAAATATTATACCGAAAAGCTTTGGGGCATTCCATGCTCCAAAATAGATGCAGATTGGGCGGCACAACGGATCAAAGGATTGTCACTTTTTGAAGCTGTTTGGAGTGCTTTTAAGGGAAATCGAGGAAATAAACATAAAACGTTGGTTGATGAGTTCTCTTATCCCAAAAATGGAACAGGAACGTTGTATGAACGTGCGGCTGAATATGTAATAGAAAAAGGTGGAATTATCCATAAAAATACTCCAATTCAAAACATTGTTATTGAAGACGGTGTGTGTACAGGAGTCACTACAAAAGATGGAGAACAATATTCTGCTGATCATGTGATATCTTCTATGCCTCTTACCTATCTATTGCATGGTATGAATGATGTTCCTGAAGAAGTTTTGAAGTCAGTGGACAGATTATATTTTCGAAATACTATTCTAGTATATCTAGAAATAGATAGGAAAGATTTGTTTGAAGATAATTGGATTTATGTGCATTCTCCAGAAGTCAAACATGGAAGAATTACCAATTTTAGGAATTGGTGTCCAAGTTTGAATAGAGGAAAGAAGACTACGATTTTATGTTTAGAATTTTGGGCTTTTGATTCGGATCCTATTTGGAAAGAGACGGATCAATATCTTGGTGATTTAGCAATCAAAGAGCTTAAGGCTTTGAAATTAATAGAAGAAACAGAAGTAGTAGAAAATACGAAGATTGTAAGAGTTCCAAAATGCTATCCTGTGTATGAAATTGGATATAGATCTCATTTAGACATTATTGAAAATTATTTGATGGGGATCAATAAATTAACTCCGATAGGTAGATATGGAGCATTTAAATATAATAATCAAGATCATTCTATTTTAATGGGCATTCTTGCTGCTGAGAATATTGTAAACAATACTCATGTAGATTTGTGGAAAATTAATACAGATACAGGATATCAGGAAGATGGAGAGGTTAAAGATGTTTTGATACAGTAAAACAAAAGCATTTGGATTAGTTTAAGCTGTATTTAGAGTTTTTTATTGTAGAATACTTCATTCTAATTTTTTTCTGTGGATTATTAAAACTATATCATTACAACCTAATACTGCAAACAGAAGATAAGCTGGTAAAATAGGAACGAAAAAGCGAGAAGCTCCCAGAGGTCCGGTTAAAATAACTATATATAACACTACTGATAATATAATAAGTATCGTAAGATTTGCTTTTTTGTAATTTTTGATCCAGAACCAAATAAACCCCACTGCTTTAATCAGGTTAAAAAATAGGATTATAAAAAATGAAATGAATAAGAAGATATTTTGAGATTTTAAAAAGTTAAAAGCGCCCTTTAATCCACTATTATTTAAATGATGTAAAATTCCGAGTTCAGAATTCTCTGATTCAATCTTAAAAAAGTTAGCAATATCAAATCTACCAGGATCTATAAAAATTCTAAAACATCCTTTTAAATGAAAAAGACCATACCCTAGTAAATCCTCTTTGATGTATCCAATAGATGTGTTTTTTATATAATTTTGACGTTCGGGATAGCTTTTTATTTCCTTGGATTTAGAGAGTATAGAATCATTAATAGCTATGGCTTTTTGAGCACCATATTTGTTTTGATGAAAATATTTCACATTCCATTCTAGTAAGTTGAAATTCTGCATGCTAGAAAAATCAGTGCTACCTGTTCTTGTATAATTCCAGAAACTGTACAAAACAAAAATTGAAATTGGTATGATCGAACTCAGAAATCCCCATCTTATTTTAGTTTTCTTATAGATTAAGTAGGTAAGTACTATATTAGGAATAATGAATAGATAAAAAACGGGTTTAATTAAAAATCCAAGAGCAATAAATAGTTGAAAAATAATAAGTTTTTTCCAGGATGGGTTTTGAATAAGCCGATGTAAGCTGTAAAATAAAATAATGATCATGAACTGAAAAAATATTTCACTCATGATTAAATTGCTGTAAATAAACTGGTTTAAAGAAGTGCCTATAAATAAAAAATATAATGCAGTATTTATTTTAAAAGAATGCTCCTCAAATATTTTTCTGATTAATATTAAAGAAATTACTGATAGTACATTTTGAAACAGTAAGATTCCAATGTTAAATTTTAAAAATAAAGAGCTTATTAGAATAAATATTGAATAAAGTGGTGGTCTTCGATTGTAATTACGTAAATCAATGTTGCTATTTAAGTCTCCACAATAAAACTCAAATTCATATAGAATATTTTCCGATAGCTTATAGTATTCAAAGGAATCGATAATGAAATAATCTCCAATCCAAATCTTAATAATGAAAAATAAAAGATGAATTCCAATTAGACCTAGAATAAAGCTTTTGTTGCTAATTTTCATCTGTTTCTTAGATTTTTATTTGTCGACTAATTTGTTGATCTAAGGAAATAAAGGTTTCTGTTCGTGAAACACCTTCTATTGCCTGAATTTCTTTATTAAGAACATTCATTAAATGTTCATTGTCTTTACAAAGAATTTTAATAAAAATAGACCAATTTCCGGTGGTGTAATGGCATTCTATTACTTCTGGGATGTCTTTAAGTTGCTTTACAGCTTTAGGGTTGCTTACAGCTTTATCTAGATAAACACCGACAAATGCCATGGTTTTATATCCAAGTATCTTTGGGTCAATGATAAATTTGGATCCAGTAATAAGTCCTGATGCTTCTAGTTTTCTTAATCTCTGATGAATAGCAGCACCTGATATGCCAATTTTTCTTGCAATTTCTAGGATGGGTCTTCGTGCATCTTCCATAAGATTGCGAAGAATCTCTTTGTCTATACCATCAATTTTTAAGTTGCCGTATTGCCCTTTCATAAAAAAGAAGTTTCAAATCTTAACCAAAAATAAGGTATTAGATATAAAATTGAAACTCTTGTAGGGATTATCCTTTTACACCATCAGGATTATAGCCCAGGTATTCCCGATCAATTTCTTTGAATATAATTCCGTATTCTTCTAGTTCTTTAAGAATTGGTGTGTATACTTCTTCCTGAATTGGTATTTGAACTCCTGGAGTCGTGATTTCTTTATTCAGGATTTTTAATGTAGCTATTGCAACAGGAAGTCCAACGGTTTTTGCCATAGCAGTATACTTTTGATCTTCTCCGATACTTACCATTGTGGCATCTATTTGTTTACGTTCGCCATTTATTTCATAACCAAATTTATGATACATAACGATCATATCCTTATCTCCATGATCTAAAGTCCATTTATCCATTAGTATTTTTTGCAGAATTTGCGCTGGTGTAGCATTTGGAATTCCAACTTTTTTATTGGTATTGAAAATATCTAACTCTAATAATTTATCCCATATGATATCGTCCTGATCAATTTTGAGATAATGACGCAGTTTTAATTCCACAGAATCTGTAGGGGAATATGCAAGGAAAGAGTTCGTGAAATCACGATAACTCATGTGTTCCGAGTTTTCTAGTGTATAATCATCGGCAGTCATACCTAACTGCACAAAAATATTCCAGGCTTTAGAAAAACCAACTCTTCTAATAGTTCCTCTGTATAAAGTTAAAATATCATCTAAACCATAAATACTTTGATATTTTAGAGAATTTCGATTGGCATAGGCTTCAAATCTACCATATTCTTCTACTTCCAAAAACTCAGTTCTTCTAAACAGTTTGTGATATGGGATGTATTTATAAGTTCCTTCTTGCAAGAACTCAGCAGCTCCTCCTTGTCCAGCAACAACTACATTTCTTGGATTCCATGTGAATTTATAATTCCAAAGATTAGTGTCACTTTCTGGTGCTACAAGGCCACCAGTGAAAGATTCGAATAATATTATTTTTCCGCCCTGATTTCTAATTCTGTCTATCACTTGCATAGCACTCATGTGATCGATGCCTGGATCTACACCAATCTCGTTCATGAAAACAAGGCCTTTATTGGTTGCTTCCTGATCTAGAGCTTTCATTTCATCACTTACATAAGAAGCTGTAACCATTGATTTTTCAAATCGAAGACAATCTTTAGCAACTTCTATATGAAATCTAGCAGGAAGCATAGATACTACAATATCGGCTGATTTTATGGCTTCTTCCCTCGATTTTTGATCAAAAACATCTAGAGCAATTGCATTGGTATTAGGATGATTTGCAGCAAGTTCTTCTGCATTAGTTAGAGAGATATCTCCGATAGTAATGTGTAAATTTTCAGAAGAAGATTTGTCTTGAAAATACTTGATTAAAACAGCAGTTGATTTACCTGCACCAATGACCAATATCTTTCTCATAACTAATGATTATTTTGATAACTTTGATACGAAAGTAATGAATACATCAAAAAGTAAGATCTTGATTTTGTAGTATTCGTTATGTTTTTCTCTAAAATATGTCTAAAAATCATTTTTTAAACCAAAAAATGATCAATTGTTGCAAAAAAAAGAATGAATAAAACAATTTTGATTACTGGTGCTATATTAGCTTTATTAGCTGTTTTGTTAGGTGCATTTGGAGCACATGGATTGGAAAAATTAGTGGATGCCAAGAATATCAATTCTTTTCAAACTGGGGTTCGGTATCAAATGTATCATGCAATTGGTTGTCTTATCTTAGGAAATATGAATATGCTACAACAGCTTCATAAAAGACGTGTTTTTTATTTATTCCTGATAGGAATTATTCTTTTTTCGGGATCGATCTATTTATTAGTGCTAGATGAAGTGCTGGGAATTTCTCTGGAAAGCATTGGTTTTATTACACCTTTAGGAGGTTCTGTTTTAATTTTGGGATGGATTTTCTTTATGATTTATCTCAGTAAGATTAAGTGATTTTTTTGACGGTTGGTGTACTTTTTATTTATAATTTTGCCACACATAACAAACACAACATATTTTTATGGAACCACTGTATCCAATTACGAAAACGATTTCGTTAAAGCATTACGGTATTGAAAATGCGACAATACGTTACCAATTATCTCCTGATGAACTTCAGGAAGAAACGGTACAAAAAAAACAAGGAAGAATTACAAAATCAGGCACACTTGCTGTGAATACAGGTGAGTTTACAGGTCGCTCTCCAATGGATCGTTTTATTGTAAAAGACCAAATTACTGAAGAAAAGATTTGGTGGGGTGATATTAACATTCCTTTTGAGCCAGATGCATTTGATGCTTTATATGATAAAGTGATCACTTATCTTTCTGGGAAAGAAATATTTGTTAGAGATAGTTATGCGTGTGCAGACCCTGATTACAAATTAAACATTAGGGTAATTAATGAATATCCTTGGTCAAATATGTTTGCTTATAATATGTTTTTAAGGCCAACGGAAGAGGAGTTAAAAGATTTTGATCCTGAGTGGACGGTAATTAATGCTCCTGGTTTTATGGCAGATGCTGCCGTAGATGGAACACGTCAGCATAATTTTGCTATTCTAAATTTTACTAGAAAAATTGCACTTATAGGAGGAACAGGCTATACAGGTGAAATTAAAAAGGGAATTTTCTCTGCTTTGAATTTTATCTTGCCAGTATATAAAAATACCTTGCCAATGCATTGCTCGGCTAATGTTGGTGAAAAAGGAGATACAGCCATATTTTTTGGATTATCAGGTACAGGAAAAACAACCTTATCTACAGATCCCGATAGAAAGCTTATTGGTGATGATGAGCATGGATGGACAAAAGAAAATACTATTTTTAATTTTGAAGGAGGATGTTATGCAAAAGTGATTGATCTGTCTGCTGAGAAAGAACCTGAGATATATGGAGCGATTAAAAAAGGAGCTATTTTAGAGAACGTTATTATAGATGATAACGGAGAAGTAGATTATTCAGATACTTCAATTACACAAAATACAAGAGTAAGTTACCCAATACATCATATTGAAAATATTCAGGATTCTTCTATTGGAAAAAACCCAAAAAACATTTTCTTTTTAACGGCAGATGCGTTTGGAGTAATTCCTCCTATTTCTAAGTTAACGCCTAGTCAAGCAGCATACCACTTTATCTCAGGATATACAGCAAAAGTTGCGGGTACAGAGGCAGGAGTTGTAGAGCCTACTCCGTCATTCTCTGCTTGTTTTGGTGCTCCATTTATGCCTTTACACCCAGCGAAATATGCAGAAATGCTTATTGACAAAATGAAAGATACTGGAGTAAATGTTTGGTTGGTAAACACTGGATGGACAGGTGGTCCTTATGGTGTTGGTACCAGAATAAAACTGAAATATACGCGAGCAATGATTCAGGCAGTACTGAACGGAGATTTAGGTCTGTATTCTTATGATAACTATCATATTCATTCGGTATTTGGGGTAGCACAACCAAGAGAATGTCCTGGAGTTCCTACTAGTGTGCTTAGTCCTAGAGCAACGTGGAATGATGATGAAGCTTATTATAAGACAGCATTTAAACTAACAAATGCATTTAGAGAGAATTTTAAAAAGTTTGAATCTTATGCGAATGAAGAAATTCGTAGAGGTGGACCACAGCGATATGCTTTTTAAATAAATAAAAAGTAATAGATATTAAAAAGCCTGAAATTTAAATTTCAGGCTTTTTAGTTTTATATCGAAATAAAAAAATGTCTTATTTTTTATTAGCTTCTTTAATATATTTCTGAAGCGCCATGGTCATAGAAGGAGTTTCAGGCGTAGGAGCTTGAATATTCACTACTAAATCATGTTCTTCGGCTGCTTTTACAGTAGAATTACCGAAAACTGCTATACGCGTATTGTTTTGCTTAAAATCTGGAAAGTTTTCAAATAATGATTTGATTCCAGAAGGGCTAAAGAATACTAAAATATCATAAAATACATCGCGTAAATCAGAAAGATCACTCACTACTGTTCTGTAAAAAATAGCTTGTTTCCAGTCTACTTTCAATGAATTTAAAGTGTCTGGAATTAAAGGTTTTAATTGATCGGAAGAAGGAAGTAAGAACTTTTCATTTTTGTACTTTTTAATCAAAGGTGTTAGTTCTTGGAATGTACGTTTCCCTACATAAATCTTTCTCTTTCTATAAACTACATATTTCTGAAGATAATATGCTACAGCTTCACTCTGGCAGAAATATTTAAGAGTATCAGGTACTTTAAAACGCATTTCGTCAGCGATTCTAAAAAAGTGGTCAACAGAATTTCTACTGGTAAGTATAATTGCTGTGTATTGAGATAAATCTACCTTTTGTTGTCTCACTTCTTTCGCATCTACTCCCTCAACGTGAATAAACGGTATAAAGTCAATTTTTACCTTTTCCTTTTCTTCAAGATCGAAATAAGGCGAATTCTCTACTTTAGGCTCTGGCTGAGACACCAAAATCGTTTTCACTTTCATATATAATCTTTATTAGTACACGTATTCCTAAATTATGCCATTAGTTTGTAAAGCATAAAATAGGGCGCGATTTCAAGTGCGCAAAGATACAAAATAAAATAAAACAAGTTCTTTAAAATAATGTTTTCATTTCGTTTATAGGCAGAAAAGAGAGTGATTAAGTTAAGTAGTACCAAAGATCCTATAATAATTAGAAGAACAATTTTTGAAGGTTTTGCAGTATAAATGAAGAATAAATTAAGAGGTAATAAAATTACGCCTAAAAAATTACGATATGATATTTTATAGAATAAATAATCGTCTATCAAGGATTCTATAGAAAAAACAATAGAAACAATTTTTTCGATTAAAATTTTGCATAGAAATACGAATAAATAGAGTAAAGTGATCTTGAAATAGAATAACATATTTAATTCGTTTACTTTCCATTGAAAAGTTTCAACGCATAGATATGCAAATAAAGACACAGACAGTATTTGCACTAATATTAGTATTGCATTAAATGCATTAGAGAGTTTATTCCCCTTATGATTTAATACCACATACTTATTTGTGTTAAAAAGCATTGTAAATTCATGAAACAATACTGAGTTCATGAGTTTTGCAGTAGCTAACAATATAAAACATACCAGAAATATAATGGTAATCCAGTCGCTTGTTATAATTTCTCTTGTAATAACTTCCATAATTGATGCTCCAAAATTAAATCATAGTTGCTACATAAGAAAATGAAAATAAAGTAAATAAAGATGCAACACTAATTTCTTCTGGTAGTTATATTATTAAACTATATTTTTACTGAAAAAAACTGGAAATAATCTAGTGATTATTTAGTTATATTTGCCTGAAAATACCCAGATGGTAGACGCCTTAGTAATTATACCTACCTATAATGAAATTGAAAATGTAGAGCGTATTATTAAAAATGTGCTTGCATTACAGCGTGATTTCGATATACTGATTGTAGATGATAACTCTCCTGACGGAACTGCGGCAAAAGTTAAAGAGCTGCAAGAAATATATGGAGAACATTTGTTTTTATTAGAAAGAGAAGGTAAACTTGGTTTAGGAACAGCCTATATTACGGGCTTTAAATGGGCTTTGGAAAATTCGTATGAATATATCTTTGAAATGGATGCTGATTTTTCTCATAACCCTAATGATTTAATAAGGTTGTATAATGCTTGTGCCAAAGGATCATCTCATGTGGCCATAGGATCAAGATACGTAACTGGAGTGAATGTGGTCAATTGGCCAATGAGTAGAGTATTACTCTCTTGGTTAGCCTCAAAATATGTGCGTCTAATTACAGGTATGAATATCCATGACACAACAGCAGGTTTTGTATGTTATAAAAGAGAGGTTTTAGAAAAAATAAATCTTGATAAAATTAAATTTGTTGGGTATGCTTTTCAAATCGAAATGAAGTTTAAGGCTTATCTCCTTAAGTTTAAAATAAAAGAAGTCCCAGTAATTTTTACAGATAGAACACGTGGTGCTTCTAAGATGAGTAAAGGAATCATTTCAGAGGCGATTTTTGGAGTTTTGGGAATGAAATTAAAGAGTTTGTTTAATAGTTATGATATATAATTATGAATAGTGTATTGATTAAAAACGCGAACATTGTTAATGAAGGAAAAATTTTCAATGGAGACGTATATATAGAAAATGGGTTTTTCAAAGAAATTGCAGCACAGATAAGTGCAAAATCTCCAGATGTTCAGGTTTTTGATGCAGAAGGGAAGTACCTATTTCCTGGGGTAATCGATGATCAGGTTCATTTTAGAGAGCCAGGATTAACACACAAAGCAACTATCGAAACTGAGTCTAAAGCTGCTGTTGCAGGAGGAATAACTTCTTTTATAGAAATGCCTAATACAAATCCTCAGACAACAACGGTAGAAAAACTTGAAGAAAAGTTTGATATCGCAGCTAAAACTAGTTATGCGAATTATTCTTTTATGTTTGGAGGAACTAACGATAACTTAGAAGAGATAATAAAGTTAGATCCATCTAAAGTGGCAGGGCTTAAATTATTCCTTGGGTCTTCTACAGGAAATATGTTAGTGGATAATCCAGAAGTATTAGAAAAGATTTTTTCATCGACGGATTTAGTAATATCGGTTCATTGTGAGGATGAAGAGACGATTAGAAATAATACAGCAAAGTATAAAGAACAATATGGGGATGACATTCCTATCGAAATGCATCCGGTAATAAGAAGTGAAGAAGCTTGTTACTTATCTTCTTCTAGTGCTGTAGCATTAGCTAAAAAAACTGGAGCTAGATTACATGTATTTCATCTTTCTACAGCAAAAGAACTGGAACTTTTTACCAATAAAATTCCTCTGAAAGAGAAAAAAATAACTGCAGAAGTTTGTATACATCATCTTTGGTTTTCTGATGAAGATTATAAGCAAAAGGGAACTCTTATTAAATGGAATCCTGCAGTGAAAACTGCTAAAGATCGAGATGCATTATTTGAAGCATTATTGGCAGATAAATTAGATGTAATTGCTACGGATCATGCGCCACATACAAAAGAAGAGAAGAGTAATGTATACACCAAAGCACCATCAGGTGGTCCTTTAGTGCAACATGCTTTGCCAGCGATGTTAGAGTTTTAT
Organism: uncultured Aquimarina sp.; assembly: GCF_947492965.1. Lineage (GTDB taxonomy): Bacteria > Bacteroidota > Bacteroidia > Flavobacteriales > Flavobacteriaceae > Aquimarina. Next base: position 66,708 of record NZ_CANLOZ010000003.1, read on the forward strand.
CACAGAGGTAAAATTTCATTAGAAAAAATCGCCGAAAAAATGTGTCATAATCCTGCAATTCTTTTTCAAGTATCAAAAAGAGGGTATATTAAAGAAGGATATTGTGCAGATGCTGTTTTGGTAGATTTGAATGCGCCTTGGACTGTAAACTCAGATAATATTGCGTACAAATGTGGGTGGTCTCCTTTTGAGGGGACAACTTTTAAATCTAGAATTACGCATACTTTTATTAATGGAAGTTTGGTGTATAAGAACTTTAAGTTCTATGATGTTAAAAATGCACAAAGATTAACTTTTGATCGTTAAGAAAAGCTTCAATTTTATATTGGTAAAACTTTTGAATTATACAATAAAGTTGATGTGTGTAGTTCTCGGTTTTATGGTTAGTTCTTGATAATCATTAAAATTAAAATATGTGAAAAAAAGTGTTGTTTATAGTGCTTTATTATTGATACTCGTAGGGTTCTCTTGTCAAAATCTGGATAAGATTGATAAACCCGAAAACTTTATCGAGGAAGATAAGATGATTGAGATACTTACGGATATAGCTTTTGTGAAAGCTGCTAAAGGAAGTTATAAAAAGGTTTTTGATATCGAAAAAATAAATCCAGAGTTATATATATTAGAAAAACATGGTGTCGATAGCTTAGTGTTTGCAGAAAACAATAGATGGTATATTAGCAAGCTCGATGACTACGAAAAAATATTCAATAAGGTAAAAAAGAATATAGAAGTCTCAAAAATTAAGTTTGAGAAACTTAAGAAGGAAGAGGATTCGTTAAAAAAGATAGAAGACTCTTTGAAACGAATCAAAAATGGTCTTGAAAATGAAAAAATACTACCATCTGATTTAGATAAATTAGAATCAATAGAAGAAGAATTGATGAATGCGGAGATGGAAAATGCTGTTAAAAAGAGGGTTAAGTCTTCTTCTCCTTCAGGAAAAAAGAAGCAGTAGTTTCTATAGCATTTTCTATTGGTAAGAAATCATAGGATAATTCCTTTTTGATTTTATCATTCTCATAGAAAGAATTTGTAAACGCACTTTTTATAGAAGACTTAAATAGAATTTTTTTAGTTCTAAAAAGGAAATGACTAAATTCTTGAATATAATATGCTATTTTAATCGTTAACGGAGAAACCTTCTTTTTGGGAATTGATTTTTGTAAAGCTTTTGCAATAAGAGTAAACGCATTTTTAAAGCTCAAATTTTCGGCAACTACCACATAACGTTGATTTTTAATAGTGCTATTTGTGAGACGATACATGATTTCTATTACATCCTCCACAGCAACATAGCCAGTAGTTCCATTGGTGTAATAAGGCATTCCCTTGTGTATTTTTTTAAATAAAAAACCACTTCCAGAATTGTAAAAACCACGACCTATAATTATTCCAGGATTTACAATGACTGCATCTAATCCTTCCTGAGTACCTCTCCATACTTCCATTTCTGCTCCATATTTAGTGATGGCATAAACAGAATCGGAAATTTCAGGATTCCATTCTGAATTTTCATTAATAGGATTTTGTAATGCGTTTTCACTTAATGTTGCAATAGAGCTTACATAACATAGTTTTTGAACATTGTTTAATAAAGATAGATTTACAATGTTTGCAGTTCCTTCAATATTTGTTTTTCTTAATTTTTTGAAATGTGAAGGATTAAAAGAAATCATGGCAGCACAATGATAAACATGAGTGATGTCTACAAAGGCTTTAGTTAATTCAGGAATGTCATTCAGATCAGTTTTAATCCATTCAATAGTATCAAATGCTTCTCGATCTTCCGGATTACAGCACTTTAAATAGATGCTTTTTGCATAATCTTTTTTTGTTGCTGTTCTGTATGTGGCTCGTATCTGATGTTTTTCTTTTAATAGTTTGATCAGTAAATGAGTGCCCACTAAACCTGTTGCTCCGGTAACTAAAATCATTCTTCTTCTTCTGGAATACTAATGTAAACAATTAGCTATAAATATCTTTGCTCACTGTTCCTATTTTTTTGTTTCTGTACCATAACCCACCTAAAAAGATTATGATAATACTTGTAACTCCTATTGCTATCCAATACCAAAAAGGATTCGTTCCGAATTGGACAGGATCAGAATCTCCTAAAAGATAAAAACCTCCCCAATAGAAAGGGTGGATACGATTGATATTCCCATTTTTAAGATACTCTAATTTTGCATGTTGCAGAGCTTGTGATTTACTCATGCCATTTTTTAGGTTGATATAAAAATAGGTCATTAAATCTGGAGTAGTCTGATCCGAAACATCCCAACTACTTAGCAATAAGCTCTTAGCTCCCGCATACTGAAACGCAGTTCCTAAACTCATAATCCCTTCTCCTTTCGCAATTTTTCCTGTACCTGTATTACAGGCGCTTAGAACTGTTAGTTCTGCTGGGATGTCCAATGCAAATAGTTCATGGCTATAGAGTAAATTATCCTCGATAGAGTCATTACTCTTTGTAAAAAATAGCTTTGAATTTTCTGGTCGCTCATTATCCACTTCACCATGTAATGCTAAATGTAAGATACTATAATTACTCACATTCTTTTTAAAATTAGTTTCAATAGCCTCCGATCCATAAAAATAATTTCCATTAATAATATTGGCAATGGCCTTAATTTCTTTGCGAGTTCCTGGCAAATCATTTGTATACTGAGTAAGATCTGATAAACTTATGGTATTTGAACTTTGTTTATCAATTTTATTAGAAAAAGAAAAGGCTAGACATTCTTCTTGTGTGTTTTTAAAATTAAATAAGCTTTTATCTCTATCCGAAAATAATAAGTTTGCGGAGTTGGCATAAGAAACAGTATAATCTTTTAGTAAATAGGATAGGTCTTTAGGGTTATTAGTAATGTCGTCTTTACTTAGTAGTAAATCAAAATTAAGATGCCATAAAGCACCATCTGGAACAATGATAAGTTCTTTGCCTAGAAGCTCATTTTTAATTGGAGCTATAAGGTCTTTATACAATAAATGAGCTATTTTCTTATATGTCTTTGTATTTCTATCGGTTATCGTCATTCTGAATTCCGAAACTTTTTCATTTAGATTAGATATCTTTAATTCTTTAACCGCAATTTTATTTTTGGTAATGATAAATGTGTATACAATATCATTGGCTATAAAAAATTCTAAAAGCGTAGATGTCGGGTGCAGCATTTCTTGGATATCATCTACTAATATTATGGAGTTTTGGTATTTTAATTTGTGGTATTTGGGATAATTTGTTTTTAATACAAAGGCTAGAGAGTCTTCTATCAGACTTAACTTATGTAATTTGTTTTCGTATTCCTGAATTTTAGACCCATCGATGTTTGCTTTGGATGTTTCTTCAACTATTCTAGATTGATAAAAAGCTCTATTAATCCTTTGGTTTTTTTCGAGTTCTAATAACTCAGGAGATAAGCCGGCAAACTCTTTAGTCTTTGATTCGTTGATTAAGTCCTTAAGTGTATTTGCTTTGCTTTTTTCTATTAGGTAAATTATTTTTTCAAGAGTATGCTTAGCTCCTATTTCCTTGTAAAACTGAAATTGTGCTTTGATAGCATCCGCATAAATAATTCTAGCACTTTCTGCGAATAAAATTTTCTCTTGATAATCTTGATAGGATTTTCGGATATAATTAATCAAAACATCAGCTTGATCATAGATCTCTAAACTTTTACATAGATCTTCAATATTCTCGTACTCTTCATATTTCGATAGAAGTGTAGTAGCTTTCCCCCTGAGTACGGTTAATAGTAATTTTAAATCATAATATTCGCTAGGATCAAAAACGTTTGTTCTTCGGGTATCATATTTTGATTTTCTATTAGCTTTTACGGCTTTATCATAGTAAGATATTGCTTTAGAAAAGTCTTTTTTCTTATCGTACACTTTCGCTATGTTATAGTAGAAATCCGAAGTTAGTATATGTTTATTACCATAGGTTTTTTGAAATGTAATTAACCCTTTTTCATAGTATTGTAGGGCGTCTTCATATTTCTGTTTCTGAATATAAATATTTGCAATTCTTAGATTTAAGTTCACAATTTTTGGATCATTTTCATCTAAAACAGTTGAGTAGGCGTTAAGAGATTTTTGGTAATAAGATAATGAGATGTCATATTCTTTTCTGTAGTCGTAGATGTCTCCAATATTAGCGTATAATTCGGCTACATTAATATTGTTTTCTCCATAAGCTTGTATGTGTATTCTTAAGCTTTCTAGATAGTTTGTAAGTGATTTTCCATACTTTTTTTGATCCCTGTAGAGGTTACCAATATTCTGATAACTCTTTCCATTTTCAATATAGTTTTCTCCAAACAGCTTAGTTCCTATAAGAATACTCTTGTTGTAATACTCTATTGCCTTTTCGTGTGCGCCGTTTTTAATGTAAACATCTCCGATATTGTCATAAGTAAAAGCGATCATATCCCTTTTTCTAGAATACTGGAAAATAAGCAGTGATTTCTCGTAGTTTTCTAGTGCTAAATCATATCGCAAAAGGTTTTTGTAGGTAACTCCAATATATAGAAATCCAGTTCCAGTATAAAAATGATACCAACCATATTTCTTAATCGATAGTCTTACAAAAGTTTTAAAATAATCAAGTGCAATTTCATGTTCACCCAAGTTTTTATAAATAAGGCCTATTCTATTGTAATGAATAATTATTTTTTCATGATTCTGACCATATATTTTAGATTCTACATCCAAAGCTTTTTTATAGTATTCTACAGAACGTTCAAGTTTCTTTTGTTCAAATAGAGATTCAGCTTTTTGTAGATATTGTGAGGCTAGTATCGTGTCCTTAGATGACTGTGCTAAAATTTGGCATAATGGAAGAAAAAGAATAGTAATATATACAATCTTAAGAGTAAAAAAATATTCCAGTCGTTCCATTGATGACAATATAAACATCCTTAATGTTAGATTGTTTGATTTTTATCTAAAACCTATCTTAAATCATGCATAGACAATAGGTGTTCTCAGATAAGCTTGTTATTTTAGATAGTTGGTTATGTACTTTTAAAATCAAAAATAGATAACCATTTATATTTATTTATAGTATAGCACATAAAAATGTTACTTTTACAGATAAATAAAAATTAAACTAATAAGGTAACAGATTGCTGTTTTAGGACATTAACCTATGAGTATTAATGATGATCGCAAAATTTTAGAAGGAATTCTAGCTGGTGATGCCAAAGCAATTAAGGCTTTTTACAAGAAAAACTTTAGTTACATAAAAGGTTTTGTTTTAAAAAATTCGGGAGACGAAGAAGATGCTGAGGATATTTTTCAGGATGCATTAATAGTTATTTATGAAAAATTAAAAGCAGGTACTTTGGATATACATTCCAACGTTACAGTTAGAACCTATCTTTATGCGATATGTAAGAACATGTGGAGGAGTCGATTGAGAAAGAAAAAGAAAATGATTGTAGATAATGAGGTGCTGGAAGAAAATGAAAGAATAGAAAAGTCAATAAGTGAAGAGATCGAATACAAAGAGCGGGAGCATTTGTATAGGAAGTATTTTCTTGCTTTAAGTGATTCTTGTAAAGAAATCCTGAATCTTGTTTTTGATGGTAATAACATGAAAGAAATTGCAAGTATAACAGGATATTCAGACGGATACACCAGAAAGAAAAAGTTTGAATGTAAGAAAGCGTTGTTAGAAAAATTAGAGAAAGACCCTATGTTTCAGGAATTAAAAATAACTTCTGTAAAAGATTAATGTGATGGAAAGAACTCAGGAATTATTTGAAAAAATAGAGCTTTATTTATCAAAAGAGTTACCTGCTCAAGAGGTTATTGCTTTTGAAAAGGAAATATCTATGGATTCTGAGCTAGAACTCGAAGTAGAAAAGCATCGCGAACTGCAACGAGTGTTAAGTGATACGGATACGCTTCTATTTAAAGAAAAGTTACATAAAATCAGTACAGAGATCAAACGAGAAAGTTCAGAAGAAAGTACTATTTCTTATTCATTATTCTGGAAAATAGCAGCTTCGATAGTAATTGTTTTTGGGGTTGGTACTTTATTATGGAATACGCTAAATACTTCAGGTGATTTTTCTGATTTATACGCTGCGTATTATGAAATATATCCTGTAGAAGATGTTATCAGAGGAAGTACTCAGGTAGAAAAAGATGTTATTATGAAAAGTTACGCAGAAGGTGATTACCAAAAGGTGGTAGCTATACTTTCTGATAATACTTCATTTCCATTAACGGAACAATTTAGATTGTATTTAGGGAATAGTTATCTAAATTTAGGAAAAGAGCAAGAAGCTTTGGAGCAATTTCAGCAGATAGGTGATGATAGTAAATATTCTGAAAATGCTAATTGGTATCAGGCCTTAACTTATTTAAAGCTAAAAGATGCTGAAAAATCTTCAGCCTTATTAAAAGACATTGTTGATTTTGATGGTGTTTACAAAGAAAAAGCACAAGAGCTATTAGCTAAATTAGAAGATTAATTTTTTCAATCAGCTGATACTAATTTCTACAGTATTCATAGGGCTATATAATCCATATTTTTATCTTTGCGCCATAATTTGAACACTACAAAAATGGCTGTAAATTTTATAGAAGAACTTCGTTGGCGTGGAATGTTGCATGATGCAATGCCTGGTACAGAAGAGTATTTATTAGAGCAGATGCGTGCGGCGTATGTAGGATTTGATCCAACAGCAGATTCTTTACATATTGGTAATCTAGTACCAATTATGTTACTGGCGCACTATCAGCGTGCTGGTCATAAACCTTTTGCTCTAGTTGGTGGTGCTACTGGAATGATAGGTGACCCTTCTGGTAAATCTGCAGAGCGTAATCTTTTGGATGAAAATACACTTCGCCATAACCAGGAAGCTATAAAACTACAATTATCACAGTTTTTGGATTTTGAAAGTGATGAGCCTAACGCTGCCGTTTTAGTAAACAACTATGATTGGATGAAAGAATTTTCATTCCTTGATTTTATTAGAGATGTAGGTAAGCATATTACTGTAAATTATATGATGGCCAAAGATTCTGTGAAGAACAGAATTTCTTCAGAATCTTCTGATGGGATGTCATTTACAGAATTCACTTACCAATTAGTACAAGGATATGATTTCTTGCATTTGTATAAAGAGCATGATTGTACATTGCAAATGGGAGGTAGTGATCAGTGGGGTAATATTACCACTGGTACAGAATTGATCAGACGAATTGGAGGCGGTAAAGGGTATGCCCTTACGTGCCCATTGATTACAAAATCTGATGGTTCTAAGTTTGGTAAATCTGAAGGTGGTAATGTTTGGTTAGATGCGAAAAGAACTTCTCCTTATAAATTTTATCAGTATTGGTTAAACACAAGTGATCAGGATGCTGAAAAGTATATCAAGATTTTTACTTTTCTAACGAAAGAAGAGATTGAAAACCTAATTGTCGCTCATAATGAAGCTCCACATCAAAGAATTCTTCAAAAGAAGTTAGCAGATGAGATCACTATTATGGTGCATTCTCAAGAAGATTTGGATAATGCGATCAAAGCTTCTAATATATTGTTTGGTAAATCTACATCAGAAGATTTAAAAGGGTTGGATGAAGCTACTTTCTTGGATGTATTTGATGGTGTGCCACAAGCAGAAATATCTAAAGATAACATCAGCAATGGTGTAGATATTATTGGAGCATTAGCGGAACATACGGGGTTTTTAAAATCAAATGGAGAAGCAAGACGTGCATTAAAAGAAAACTCTATTTCTGTGAATAAAGAAAAAGTAAAAGACGGGTATTCTATCACTTCTAATGATTTAATCAACGACCAGTTCGTGCTGTTACAAAGAGGAAAGAAAAACTATTTTGTGATTAGAGCAGTATAAAGAAATAACAAAACCACATAAAAAAACAAAGCCTGCAAGAATCTCTTCTTAGCAGGCTTTGTCAACTAACCAATCAATTATTGAAAAAAACTTAACGTTCTATATGTTTATCGAGAATTTGCTCGATTATTTTTTTGCTTTTATTTTTTGCCAATTCTCATCGGCTTTATTTTTTAAGGCTTCTGCACCTTCATCATTCCATTTGGTTAATGTGTTTATTCCCCAGGAATTATAGAATAAGTACAGTTTACCATCTCTTATTTCATAGGTTTCAGGATCAATATCTACCTTTTCTGCTTTCGCTCCAATTGCGTAGGCACAGTAACCACCATATTGAGGAACAAATTTTTCTGGATTCTTTTTAAATGCATCCAAATTTGCCTGACTTGCGAATTTATATTTCACATTGTCATGAGTAGTAGTATATTTACTTTCTCCCTTCACAGCTTTATTATTAAAGTATTCTGTTACATCGTATCCTTCTGCGACAAAACCTTTTTTTAGATTGTAATCAATCTTCTGTGCTGTTAAGTTAGCGGCTAATCCTAAAAACAGTAAGATTAAGAACTTTTTCATTCTGAGTAATGTTTTTTTGTTGTTACACCCATTCAGTCGTAAAAAAAACAGGACATTACAATTTTAACATAATTATAAGTTTTTAATATCTGTGAATATCCAATTTGATATGCGCTATATACTAAAACCTATACATTTATAAATACGTGTGAACACTTTCTATGTTGCATAAAAAGATCATAAAAGAATCTTAATTGTATAGAATAAAATGAAAAAAGTGAGGTTACAATACCATTAGGTTACATCCTCTAATATCACTATTGTCGAATCTGCCAAGAATTTCGAAACTTCCATCTATGTGAGTTTTACCCAGATCTTGTGTGGCAATAAAGGAACAAGAATTAATATTTGCTAAGTCTATAATATTAATTCCACCCGTTTTGTTGTGTTTTAATAAAGTGAGGGCATCTTCTGGATCGCGAGTATATATTTTCATCCAAGGAGGACAATTAAAAAGACTATTGCCTTTAGAGTAGGCTTGTGATAATAATTCGGTCATTCCATATTCGCTATGAATTTTAGAAACACCAAACCCTTTTTTTAATACTTCATGTAATTCTTCTCGGACTATTTCTTTACGCCTACCTTTCATTCCTCCTGTTTCCATGATTACAATATTATCATTTAAATGGAGGGAGTGTTGCTCTGCAATATCTAAAAGCGCAAAAGAAACACCGATTACCAATACTTTCTCTTGTTTTTCTGCTAGCTGATTGATGGTTTGAATCAGTGTATCTATTTCATTAAGATAAAAGCCACTATTAGGTTTGTTACTTGCTTTTATAAATTGATCAGCCATATATACTAAGGAAGAGCCTTCTCTTTCTAAGTATGAAGGTAATAAAGCCAAAACTGTATAATCTGAAATGTCTCCGTAAAAAGAATGAAATGCCTTTCTGAAGCTGTTTTCATAAATCTTTAGATTTGTAACGTAGTGCTTACTGGTAATACTTCCAGTGGTGCCACTACTAGTAAAGATCTGTTGCACATTTGCTGGAGAGCTTACAATAGTTTCTTGTTTAAAAAATTCTATCGGAAGAAAAGGTATTTGTGTAGTTCGGGTTACGGAGTTTTTAGTAACACCTAATAAATTACAAAAACGCTGGTATACTTTGCAATGAATGTATTGATGATGAAAAACTCTTAAGGCTACCTCTTCAAATTCTGCATCATTTTCAATTTCAAAAATTCTGTCGGATAGCATAAACTTTTCAATGTATTTTTGAAACAAAGGTATAAAAAAACACCCTTTATAAATAGGGTGTTTTTTAAGTATTATGGGTTATGATATGCGTTCTTTCGATATCACAAAATATAGTCTATAAAGATGATGTAATTATTGTCTAATTAATTTTTTAGAAAAAATCTCCTTACCAGATTTAATCTTCAATACATATACACCTGGTGGTAGGGCGGAAATATCCAATTGTTCTCTTGTGGTAATTACTTTAAATAAAACAGTTTTACCTAATACATTAAAAACTCTACACGTTATTGATTTTCCAGATTTGGAAGTGATGTTTAAAACATCTCCAGTAACTGGATTTGGAAATATACTAATTTCTTCTTGATCCTTTATTTCAATGGATGATTGCGCCTGAACTTCTGTAGTAGAAGAAAGGACAAAAATGCCGATAAATATGAGTAGTAAGTAGATTTTCTTCATAAAACTTTATTTTGGGACTATAAAAGTACAATATTTTATTAAAAATAGAGTTAGGGCAACCATTTTTAAATGTTAAATATGTACAAAATAACAAATTTATTTTCACATTTATGGTATATCCTTTTCATAATTAAGGTTTTTCTTTTTTGTTGTCTCGGGAAAAAGTCTCATCTTTGTTTATTATGAAGTTATAAGGATTTATGTACACATTTATGGAAATATCGGATTCGGTATTATTAGACTAAAAAATCTTCATTTAGTCTTATTCCATTTTTCTTTTTTTAAACATAATCCATTTTTCATGGCACACAATAAAATAACCTTAACCAAATTATTTTCTTACTTTAAAATAGCTGTAACAGGTAAAGAAAAAGAATTTTCAACCGGCAGTATTCGCAAGGCGGTCTTCATGCTGGCCATTCCTATGATTCTGGAAATGATGATGGAATCCATATTTGCATTGGTAGATGCATATTGGGTTTCTAGTTTGGGAGCAAATGCAATAGCAACCGTTGGCATCACAGAATCTGTAATTACACTTATTTATGCGGTAGCGATTGGACTGAGTATGGGTGTAACTGCTATTGTAGCAAGAAGAGTAGGCGAAAGAGATATCGAAGGCGCTTCTCAAGCAGCAGTACAGTCTATATTTCTTGGAATTGCAGTAGCAATATTCATTAGTATCGTTGGGATACTGTTTCCGAAAGAAATTTTAGCACTCATGGGAGCAGAAGCGGATCTCATAGCCGAAGGATATGGCTACACTCAGGTTTTATTAGGAGGGAATATTACCATCATGCTTTTGTTTTTGATCAATGCAGTTTTTAGAGGTGCAGGTGATGCATCAGTGGCAATGATTGTGTTGATTGTTTCTAATGTTCTTAATATTATTTTGGACCCACTATTTATTTTTGGGTTTGGACCTATTCCAGAATTTGGAGTACAAGGCGCAGCTATCGCCACAACCATTGGTAGAGGAACAGCAGTAGTACTACAATTAATGATTTTATTCTTTGGCTGGAGCAAAATTAAAGTAACATTAAAAGATATTGTACTGCGATCTAAAGTGATGCTTAATCTGATAAAAGTTTCTCTTGGTGGAATTGGACAGTTTATTATCGGAACTTCTAGTTGGGTGTTTTTAATGCGTATTATGGCAGAGTTTGGTAGCGAAGTATTAGCAGGATATACGATTGCAATTCGAGTTTTGATGTTTACCTTAATGCCATCTTGGGGTATGAGTAATGCTGCTGCGACTTTGGTAGGACAAAACTTGGGAGCTGGCAAACCAGATCGAGCAGAACAATCCGTATGGAAAACCGGTAAGTATAATGCAATCTTTATGGTGTTCGTTTCTTTTGTATACCTAATATTGGCCGAATATATTATCGGGTTTTTTAGTGAGGAACCAAAAGTAATTACCTATGGCGCGTTAAGTCTTCGTGTGATTGCTGCAGGTTATGTGTTTTATGCGTATGGTATGGTCATCATTCAATCATTTAATGGAGCAGGTGATACCAAAACACCAACAATTATCAATTTCTTTTGTTTTTGGGTATTTCAATTACCGTTTGCATACCTAGCTGCCATATTATTTGATTGGGGAGCGATGGGAGTTTTTCTTGCCATTACTTTTGCAGAAGTACTCATTGCTGTAATTAGTATCATATGGTTTAGAAAAGGGAACTGGAAATCGGTGAAGGTGTGAAGGGAAATAAGCTGTTTAAAAAGTACTAAAAAGTTGTATTTATCGCTCTGAGCCGTTCGACAGGCTCAAAACAGGATCTGTTGAAGATTGACTGACAATCAAATGATTAGAAACTTCTGCGCCTATCTGCTTATAGAGGAAGCATAGTTTGACAATTATATATTACTTTTTAGATAGCTTTTTTCTTCTTTTTAGTATAAAATAGGTTAAACATAAAACTAGTATAAGTAAAACAAACCAAGTTATTGTTTTAGATATATCAGACGGAGTTTGAAGATCTATAGCTTTATTGTCTCCAAGTATATAAAAACTTCCCCAATAAAAGGGATGTGATCTTGTAATATCGGCATTTTTTAAATAGTTTAATTTAGCTTGTTGCAGCGCTTTTGATTTACTCATTTTAGATGATAAATGCGTATAGAAATTGCGCATAATCTCAGGAGTATTTTGATCAGGAACTTCCCAGTTTGTTAGTAATAAGCTTTTAGAACCAGCATATTGAAAAGCATTTCCTAGACTCATAATTCCTTCGCCTTCTGCGATTTTACCCGTTCCAGTATTGCAGGCACTTAAAACTACTAACTCGGCAGGAATATCTAAAGCAAATAACTCATGACTATATAACAAATCATCCTCAATTGAGTCATTACTTTTCGTAAAGTATAACTTAGAGTTTTCAGGATGTTCATTATCAACTTCTCCGTGTAATGCTAAATGCAGTATATTATATTGATGAGCTGTCTTTTTAAAGTTTTTTTCTATCGCCTGAGCGCCATAATAATACTGCCCATTTACAATTTCGGAAATGGCACTAATCTCTTCTCTAGTGCCAGGAAGATCTGCATCTGCGTTTCTTAGCATATTAAATGATAAGGATTCAGAATCTGTAATTTGTGTACTATCCGAAAAAGAAAAGGCCAAACATTCTTGCAATAGTTTTGAGTTTTTGTTGGAATGGTTTTTTGAAAAAAGAACATTTACAGAATTAGCATAGGATATAGCATAATCACGAAGCATATAGGGCAATTGCTTTGGATCTTTGCTAGTACTTTCTTTAGTTAATAGTAAATCAAAATTTAGATGCCATAAAGGACCATCTGGAACTATAATCAATTCATCTCCTTTTAGTTGGTGAACTATGGGTTTGATAAGTGTTGTATATAAACTTTCTGCATTATTCTTGTAATCAATAATATTTTTGGAAGTAATATGTTCTCTAAAATGCTGTATTTTCTGTGCAATATTGGGAGTGGCTATTTTAGAAACGTTGATGTCATTTTTATTTAGCGTAAAAGCATACGTAACACTATCAGCAGTAAAAAATTCAAGAATTGTAGTGTTGTTAGATAATCTTTCCTGAATTTCGGGTACTGTAAGAAATGTGTTTTTGTATTTAAGACGATAGTAGTTCGGATGATTTTGTTCTAAGAAATCGGTTAAAGAATCTTGTTTTCTTGATATATCAAATATTTTATTTTCATAGAATCTAATTTTTGCAGTATCAGGATTTTTCGTCTGTAATTGATTAGTAATGTTTGAAGTGTAAAATGCCAGATTGGTTTTTAGGTTCTGTTCTAATAAGAGCGTTTCTTTAGACAAACCAGCGAAGTTTTTGGCTCTAGTAGTTGTAAGCAAATTTTTAAGAGTATTGGCTTTGCTTTTTTCGCTGTACTCGAAAGCCTTTATTAAATGCGTAGGATTGTTTTTAACTTTATAAGAAAGAAATTCAGCTTCGATGGAATTTTTGTAAATTTCCTTTATGTCGCTGGATAAAATAACTTTGTCTTGATGATTTTTTTTGAAATTTTTAAGATAATGTATAATACTATCTGCTTTTTGATAATATTGTGTTGCTTTCTGTAAGTCTTTAATTTTTTTATTGGTCTCAAATAAAAGTTTAAAAGAGTTTGCTTTTAATTTCAAACTCATCAAAGCAATACTAGGGTCGAAATAAATTTTAGGATTAAAAACTGAGTGGGTTTTTGATTTTTTTTGATATCTTGAATTAGCTATAATAGCTTTTTCACAAAAGTCCAATGCTTCTTTGCCCATCTTTTTTTCGATATAAACTCTAGCAAAAAAATTGTAAAGTTCAGAATTTTTTGAATTTATTTTGCCGAAAAGATTTTTGTTAATGTCTAGCGCAATTTTTGAATGAAATAGGGCTTTGTTTAACAATTTGTTTTCGTAGAAGTACCAAGCAATTGTAGAATGTGTTTTTGCTACTTTGGGATGCGTGTTTCCATAGTTAGTAGTATATATGTTTAATGTTTTTTTTAAAAAATTGAGAGCTTCATCTGTATTTCCTTGTCTTTGAAGAGCAATTGCCTTATTACCATAAATTTGTGCAATTCTAGGATGTTCTTCTGAGAATATTTTTTCGTAAATTTCTTGTGATTTAGTATAGTTTTCTAGTGCGCTGGTAATCTCATCTAAATTTGAAAAAGCATTTCCTATGTTCATATAGGATGATGCTATTGAATAATGTAATTCACCATATCTTTTTTGTCGAATCGTTAAAGATTTTTTGTGATATGTTAACGCTTTATTGAAATTTCCCAAAGAATTATGAGCATTGCCTATATTATTATAAATAGAAGCTGTCAACAATTTATTAGTAGATTTAATAAAATTTTGAGTATTTAATGCTATTTTATAATTTTTTAATCCATTTTCTGAATCTCCTTTTGACATGAATAAATTCCCTAAATTATTATAATAATTTACACTTTTAGGGTGGTGATGATTTGAAATATCGTTTTGAAATTCTATTGCTTTTTTCAATGTTTCAATTGCTTCATCGTATTCTCCTCTCCGATAAAAAATACCTGCTACGTTATTATAATAAAGACCAATATTACTATTAGGGCTGTTTGGATAATTTTTAGCAATTTGTAATGCTTTTTGATATGCATTTAACGATAAATTCAATTGTGCAGTTTTAGAATAGACTCTACCCAAATTATTATATGCATTAGCAAAAGCAATATGATTTTCGGGAAGTATTTCCAGTTTTATTTTCAATCCATCTTTAAATTTTCTCAGAGCATTTTCGAATTCAGATTGCTCATAATAATACCAGCCAATATTTTCTAAGGAATTGGCTTTTTCGATATTATTTTTTTCTAGTTTTGATTCACATATACTAAATGCCTTTTTGGAAAAATGTAGAGCGCTGTCCAGAGTTGTCTTTTTTAGGTATACACTAGCTATTTTATTGTAACTAGAGGCTGTTTTTTTCCAATATTGAAGAGATTTATAAATATCTGCTGATTTTTGATAATAGATAATCGCACTATCTAGATGCTGACGCTGTACTAAAGAATCTCCTTTTTGTTGATATAAATTGGCATTAACTGTATCTTTTGAAGTCTGTCCCAAAAGATGATGGCTTAAGAAAAATAGAATAATAAAAAACTTTGCAAAAGGGGATTGGTGCATGGATATGTATTAACGGATGGGTGATAAAATAAAAGACAAACAAAGGAATTAAAAATGTGTCATTTTTTCATGAAAATATGATGATTTAATAATTTATTAATACGAAATTCGTTTGTGATTTTAATCAATATTTTCATTAATAATTCGTTTGCAAAAAACTATGTTATTTAAAAAAATATGAAAGCTTTGGAAAGGTAGTTATAATGAGTGACGAGGAGATTTTAAACGGAATTGTAGAAAATGATCGGGTGATTATTAAAGCTTTTTACCGAGATAACTTAAAATATATAAGAAAATATATCATACAAAATTCTGGTAATAAGGAAGATGTAGAAGATGTGTTTCAAGATGCTATGGTAGTGTTGTACGAAAAATTGTTATCCAATAACCTGAAACTTACCGTTAGACTTAAAACCTATTTTTTTGGGATATGTAAAAACCTTTGGAAACAAAGACTAGCTAAGAAGCGTAGCATTTTTCTTACTAACACCCTTCAAGAAGGAGAAATGCAAGATACTACTATAGAAGATCTAACAAATCAAGAAAGGGGGAATTTATATCGTAAATATTTTGTCTCTTTATCTCTGGCATGTCAGCAACTATTAGAGTTGGTTTTTGAGGATAAAAGTATGCGAGAAATTGCTGAAATCACAGGTTATTCTGAATTGTACTGTAGAAGAAAGAAATATAAATGCAAAAAATCCTTAATGGAACAAATAGAGAATGATCCATTATATGATGAGGTAAAATATGAAGATTTCATAAAATCAAGCTTATGAAACGAACAGAAGAATTATTTGATACCATAGATAGATTTCTTTCGGATACTTTATCAGCGTCTGAAAGAGCGGATTTTGAGAAAGAATTGGATGCTAATCCTAAATTACAATTAGAAGTAGCCAGACATAAAACCCTTAAAACCGTTTTGCAAGAAAAAAAACTAGTGTCCTTTAAAAAGGAACTTACAACTATAGGAAAGGAAATTGAAGAAGAGAACAAAAAAGCGAAACGACATCGCTATAGATATATTGGTATTGCTGCTGCAATTGCCGTCATCATCAGTGTGGGAGTTTTGTTATACACAAATTTAAATTATTCTAATCCAGCGGATGCATTGTATAGTGAGTATTTTAGTCCGTTTCCTGTAAATAATGAAGTTCGGTCAGGAGTATCAAAATCTTTGGAAAATATTAAGATTGCGTACAGTAAAAAATTATATGATCAAGTGATTTTACAATCATCCGAGATATCAGATGCCGTATTTACAGACGAAATGAAAATATATCTTGGAAATAGCTATCTACTCGTTGACCAGGAAAAAAAGGCAATTGCCTTTTTTGAAGAAATACCTTATAAGAGTGGTTATTACGAGGATGCACAATGGTATTTATCTCTTACGTATTTAAAAATAGGTGATTTACAAAAAGCTGTATTTTATGTAAAGAATCTTATCGAATATGATGGTCGCTATCGAAAAAAAGCAATCCAGCTTCTTGAGGAAATGCTAAAACTTAAAAATTAAAAAACCAGAAACTTAGATTATGTATTACTAAGTTTCTGGTCATCTATTTTTAATTACTTCGCCACTTTATAGGTTCTTTGATCATTTTTAATGATGTAAAATCCTTTAGGTAACTCTTCAATTAACTTTTGTTCTTCTTGCTCATCGGTAACTGTTTTTTGTTTTACCAAAATTCCCTGAAGATTAAAAATAGCTAGATTATAAGATTTGTTTGAAATACTACTTTTTGAGTCAAAATCAGAATCAATCGGTACAATAATTCCAATACCTCCAGAGGATTTGTCTTTTATATATTTAAAGGCATATCTATTGATGTTATTATTGAATGCAGAGGGAGGCTCATTAGTTACTTCTCTCCAATCAATATGGAAAAATATGTAGTACGTAACTTCATCGTATAAAGGGATTGAGCCCATATAATCAAACATGTTCTCGGTGAATTTAAATGTTTTTTCTTCTCCACTTTCTAAAACAGGAACTGTAAAATCTCTATATACATAAGGTTGTGCTTCACCTGGATTCCAATCTGGATACGAATTTTTATTCGCAGCAATAACTACGTGTAATTCACACGATCTATTGGTTTTACCTGCTCCTTTATTTTTTACCTTCACAGAGAATTCTGCTGATTTATTGTAATATAAAGGAGGGGTATAGGTAATTTTATCATAATCGTAAGTAATAGAGCCACCCGTAGCTGTTTTTGTTTTGATGGTTAAATTCGCGGTAATAAGATCAGGAAAAGGGCATCCGTTATTCGAAGCTGGTCCTGCTTCATTTGGGCATTGATCTTCATAATTCTCTACACCATCATTATCGAAATCTCTATTATCTTGATTATCGCAAACGTCACCAATTCCATCTCCATCTAAATCTTTCTGATCTGTATTTGGTATTGTTGGACAATTATCGTCTTCGTCTGAAACCTCGTCTCCATCACTATCACAAAATATGAATTCAGGTAGACCAATAGGTGCAGTAATAATATTCTCTGCATCTGAATTAGATGAATTTGATGCTAATTCTACCAAATAGTACGTAGGAGTATTATAAGGAATACTTAAATCACCATCAGTAATATTAATGAGGTATATTTTTCCAACTGCTAGTGGAGTATTTAGCCTTATATTTACTTTCAAAGTTGGGACATCGAAATCCTGATTATTACAAACTGAATTTATAATATTATCGGTCAATGAAGTTCCTAGTTTTACCAATCGATGATATTTATGAGATTGAGCAGATAACGATATCGAGAGCGTTAAAAACGTTAATAATAAAATGTAGTTTTTTGTCTTTGTTTTCATCATAAAAATGGTTTTAAAATTAGATATATGTTTTTACTATCGTTAATCCATTTTATAAGAACATTGTGACCGTTTAAAAACAACTTTTTTTAAATTTTTAGAATAAAAAACCCTCTTCAAAATTTGAAACGGGTTTTACTGTTATTAGGATAAGGTTATTTAAGTTTAATTACTTTCCTACTTTATAAGTTCTTTGATCATTTTTAATGATGTAGAATCCTTTAGGTAGTTCTTCAATTAACTTTTGTTCTTCTTGCTCATCGGTAACTGTTTTTTGTTTTACCAAAATTCCCTGAAGATTAAAAATAGCTACATTATAATACTCATTTGGGATACTACTTTTTGAGTCAAAATCAGAATCAATCGGTACAATAATTCCAATACCTCCAGAGGATTTGTCTTTTATATATTTAAAGGCATATCTATTGATGTTATTATTGAATGCAGAGGGAGGCTCATTAGTTACTTCTCTCCAATCAATATGGAAAAATATGTAGTACGTAACTTCATCATACAGAGGTACTGAACCCATATAATCGGCTAAGTATTCGGTAAACTTAAATGTTTTTTCTTCTCCACTTTCTAAAACAGGAACTGTAAAATCTCTGTAAACGTAAGGTTGTGCTTCACCCGGATTCCAATCTGGATACGAATTTTTATTCGCTGCAATAACTACGCGTAATTCACACGATCTATTGGTTTTACCTGCTCCTTTATTTTTAACCTTCACAGAGAATTCTGCCGATTTATTGTAGTATAAAGAAGGTGTATAGGTAATATGATCATAATTATATGTGATTGAACCACCTGTAGATGTTTTCGTTTTGATCGTTAAATTAGCGGTTATAAGATCAGGAGGTAAAGGGCATCCGTTATTTGAAGCTGGTCCTGCTTCATTTGGGCATTCATCTTGCGTGTTAGTAACACCATCTCCATCGTTATCACCGTCGGGTATTGTATAGGTATAGGTTCGTGAATTTCCTTGATACTCTGCGACTAAATAGAATTTTTTTGTGGGGTTAGTGTTAAAGCTTCTGCCATTCCAATTGTTGAATATACTTACCCACATAGATTTTGTAGTATAAGAGCTAAATGATAGGTTGTCATCGCCTTCACGATTCCATCTAATTAATCCAATAAGATTATTAGATGTTACAGATTCGGCATAGACTTTCAATTTGATTTCGTTATAACCATAATTTCCTCGAATGTCAAATTTGTATTTAAAACGTTGACCATTGTTCCAAGTAAAAGTTTCATTAGTAGGAGAGGTTACTTTAAAGTTTTGAATATCGACTTGCGCTTGCATCATCGACGTTAATAGAATGAATAATACATAGATTTTTTTCATTAGTAAAGTTTTAAAAGGTTTATAACATAGAGTGTCATTTGTAGTACTAATGTTACGTGCTAAAAAACTCAATTAATGATTTGTTCATTTTGTGGGATTTTATTAATGTTTCCCTAAGAAAGAAATCACTTTTACTTTACTTATAATCATGAAATAGCCTTTGATTAAAATATGTTATTAATGAACAAGAATGTATAAGATGATAATCATATGACTTTGGTTGGGTCTAACGAATTTATATTTGTTGATTTGGGGTAAAAAAAAACACCCTCTCGGAGGGTGTTTTTAGTATTCATTTATATTTTAGTTATGATTAGAAACCAGTAGCCCATCCATTAGCCCAAGTTGGTTCTGCTGCACCATTACCAGCTCCAGTATTATCACCTACAGTGATAAAGCTTTGGTTAACACCTCCATAATTGGTTTGTTCAAAACCTGTTGCAGGACTTGCAAATTGCATTGGATTGATAGAAAGAGCGTTAGCTTCAATACGAACAGCTGCTTCTGCATCAGTACTACTAATGTTTACACCAAGATCTACACCTTCAGTATAAAAATTAGTAATCGTAAAGTTTCCTCCACCTTCTTTAAAGAAAAGAGCACCTTCAGTTACTGGTCCTACAACGGTAATGTTAGAAAGTGTTGTAGTAGTAACTGGTGTTGCATTACCATTATCGCCATTATTAGATCCTTCGATACCAGCTTTGGCACCTTTAGAGATATACCAGCTATCTCCGTTTCCTGCCCATCCGTCAGCAAAGTCAATAGAATCATCTCCACTTCCTATAGATACTAAGAAGTTTCCTGATACTGTTCCACCAAAGAACTCTATTCCGTCATCACCTCCGTTTAAAGATTGTACATACTCAAAAGTAGTTCCAGAACCAACACCAAAAAGAGATACACCGTTAAATTCTTTATCGTTAGAGAAAGTAGCACCAGTGTACTCAACTCTTAAGTAACGAATAGATCCAGAATTATCATTAGCAGTATTACCACCATATTGAAGATCAGCAACTTCAGAAGTAACATTAGTTCCTTTATTTGTTGGAGCATCTCCACATATTACTAATCCACCCCAATCAGCAGGAGCAGGTGTTGCCGCACCAGAAGTCATTACAACTGGATTTGTGGCAGTACCATTTACAAAGATTTGAGCTCCTCTTTCTACGGCAATAAAGGCAGCTGTACCTCCAGTAGCTTTGATCGTAGTTCCAGCAGGAATAGTTAAAGAACCACCTGATCTTACATAAAAGGAACTAGTTAATTGATATTCAACATCCGCGCTTAAAGTAACATCGCCTGTTATCTCACCAGCTAAATTTTGCGTGCTAGAAGCACCACTATTGTCAAGACCTCTCGTCCATCCTGCAGCCCAATCTGGAGAAGCAGCGCCGTTACCAGCACCAGTAGCAATACCTTCTGTAAAGAAAGATTGGTTAGCACCAGTATAATTAGTAATATCAAGATCAGTAGGAGCATCCGCAAACTGAATGTTCGTTATAGTTAAGTCACCATTTTCGATTCTAGCAGCAGCTTCGGCATCTGTATCTGATACAGTGATCCCAACATTTACATTACTTGTATAGAAATTGTCTATTGTGAAGTTTCCTCCACCTTCTTTATAAAATAAAGCACCTTCAGTTACTGGTCCAACTACAGTGATATTAGCAAGGGTAGTATTAGTTACTGGAGCAGCGTTACCATTGTCCCCATTATTAGATCCTTCTATACCAGCTTTTGCTCCACCAGAAATATACCAGTTTTCTCCGTTTCCTGCCCATCCATCTGCGAAGTCAATAGAATCATCACCACTATTAGTAGAAACAAGATTTTCTCCATTTACAGTTCCACCAAAGAACTCGATTCCGTCATCACCACCTTCAAAAGACTGAACGAATTCGAACGTAGTTCCAGAACCAACACCAAAAAGAGATACACCATTAAATTCTTTATCGTTAGAGAAAGTAGCACCAGTATATTCAACTCTTAAATAACGAATAGAACCAGAATTGTCATTAGCAGTTGTTCCACCATATTGAAGATCAGCAACTTCAGATGTTACATTATTTCCTTTGTTCGTTGGAGCATCACCACAAATTACTAATCCACCCCAATCACCAGGAGCAGGATTTGCAGAAGCTGAGGTCATTACAACTGGATTTGCGGAAGTACCATTAATAAAAATTTGAGCACCACGCTCAACTGCTATATATGCAGCAGTTCCACCCGTAGCTTTAATTACAGTACCAGCAGGGATTGTTAAAGAAGCTCCAGACTTTACTACATAAGCTCCAGTAAGTTCGTAGTCTAATGATGCGTCTAGTGTGGTATCAGCTATTACATCACCAGATAAATTAGCAGAAGTACAAGGGGTACAAGAGCCACCACAGTCAATACCAGTTTCATCACCGTTTTGTACACCATCAGTACAAGATGCGGTGGAACCTGAATCATCATCACCACTACATGACACGACAAATGCGCCTGTGGCAAACATTAATATTAATGTAAAAAGAACTTTTTTCATTTTTTTGAATTTTAGTTGTGAATAAAAATTGTTCGCTTTTTTATAAAAAGTCATTGTTTAGTTAAAAAGTATAGTTAAAAGACAGCTTTAGGTTGTATCCTTTTTTGTAAGACAACATATCAACATCTCTTTGTTGAAGATCTGTTCCACTTCTTATAGGATTTATATCACCGTTACTGTCTGTTACTTCTTGTTGAAATCTTTCGATTTCGGGATTTAGAATGTTTTGAAATGACAATCCTAAAGAAACTCTCTCGGATAGTTGTGTTTTAGCTATGAAATCTAAAGTTGGTACAGCTTTCTCAATAATATTTCCTTTCCCAAAGTTTCCTAAAGCAAAGATTCTGTCAGAGAAATAATTAGCAGCTAGGGTTAATTGTAGATTTCTGTCTTTTGCAAAATCTTTATAGTAACTTACATCTGCATTTGCAACTAGATCAGAAGCACCAGATAGCCCAGTTTCAGAATATGTTGGGTCAAAACTTAATCCAGATTCATCTAATACTTTTTGACCATCTAATTCTTGATTGTGGATCATGTAAGCTGCATTTATGCCGGCTGTAAAATTTTGCTTTAAGATTTGGTCTTTAACTTCTCTTTCTTGCTGAAATAATAGTTTTCTTACTTCTAATTCTGCACCAAAAGCTGTTGCTTGATCACCTGTATTTGCCCAAGTTATATCGTTTGAAGCTGATTGAATTGTTATGGAATTTATTGGGTTTTCGATAATTTTCCCGAAAACGCCTAAGGAAATTATTTCACTAGATTTTGGAAAGTACTCCCATTTAACGTCTACATTATAGTTAGTGGATAGTGTCAGGAATGGGTTACCAAAGTAATCTTGATTCACCTCTTGATATAGGAAAGGAGCTCTTTCTTTGAATTGTGGTAAAGTATATGATTTACTTGCGGCAAGTTTAAAGTTTTGTTTTTCATTATGGGCATACTTTAAAGATAATGAAGGAAGTATTTCTAATTCATCTAGTTCATTTTCTCCTTCACCATTAATTACGGTACTCCATTCTATATTTTGGTTTATTTGTTCTGCTCTAATTCCTGCTAGTAAAGTGAATTTAGATGCAAATTTATATTCCAAACTTAAATATGCTGCATTGATTTGTTGATCTCCCTTATAAAATTGGGGGTTAAGTGCTCCAGGAGTATCTAAAGTTCCTCTAAAAGTTCTGATTCTATATAAGCCTGCGTTTAAGTTTTCTTGATTAAAGTAAGCATCAACGTTTCTTACGTCAACATCTGGTTGAGGAACTCTATTAAAAATTTGAAAGTTGAACTGCTCAGCTTCGAAATCAACATTTTTGAATCTTCCACTATACCCAATAGACAGTTTACCATCGAAAAGGTCTTCTTCATTTCTCTTAAATTTATAGGAAGCCTCAAATCTTCCTGCTATTTCATCTTCAATAAGATCGGCAAAGAATCTATGGTTATCGGAAGCAGCAGACACTAATAAGAAAGACTTTGGTCCATCAGGCTCATTAGGAGTTCTTGGAACTAAAGTTACTTGTCTTCTATCTGGCTCATTATTTTCTAAAAAGTTATAAGATGCTCCCCAGTCAAACTCAAAGTTTTCTGAAATTTTGTGTTCTCCTAATAACTGATGGGTAATTAATGAAGTTCTTAAGAATACAGATCTTTGGATAAAACCTCCACCGTTTGGTGCATCATCCTCCACATCAATAATTCCGAAGAATTCACGTTGTCTTTCGCTAGTGTTGTTAAGATATAGAACATTATATACAACTTTATGATTGCGATATTTTAATCCAATATTACCCATTAAGGTAGTATTGGTATTGTATCCAAAATCAAAATAGTCAAAATCGCTTTGTGCAACAGAGTTTACATTTACACTACCTCGCGAAACACCTTCTTGGTACGTGTAATTATTACCAAAAGATCCAACACCAAAAATGCTAAGTTTTGTCTCTCCTCCAAAGAGATAATATGAATCTCCACCTTTTAAGGAAACATTGGAATTAAATGGATTAGATGTTTTCTCTCTATCCCAACTAGTAGTGAAATTATAATTATTCAATGGGAATTCAGGAGCGTTGGTATCATAAAAGCCAGTTCTACTTGGTCCATCGGTAAGGAAGAATTCATCTACTGCTACAGATTCAGTATTAATACCAGTCGATATTCCAACTTCCATAAACCCAGAGCCTTTGTAATCTTTTGATGTTATATCTATATTGGCACCTGCAAAATCTCCATAATTTCTGACATTATAGGTCTTGTCAATGCCGATAGCTTCGACTATACTAGTGTTAAAAATCCCTAATTGAATATTTTTCTTTGAAGGGTCATTTGATGGTAATGGAAGACCATTTAAGGTAGTCACGTTGTATCGATCTCCTAACCCGCGAACGAAAATATTTCCTGAACCTTCCTGTTTAGAAATACCAGTAGCTTTAGTAACGGCGGTTGCTACATCACCTACACCTTTTTTAGCTAATTCTTGTGCTCCTATTGATATTTTTTGAGTTATTGCATTTTTTTGTTCTAATAATAAAGCTTCTTCTCTTTCTCTATTGGTTTGTACTTTTATCACTACTTCTTCTAGTGCTGCAGCGGTAGCTCCCAGCGCAGTGTCGATTACTGTAACTTTATCTGGTTCGATAACCACATCCGGAATACGTAAGGTTTCATAACCCGTAAAACTAAATTCTAAGGTGTACGTCCCAGCGGGTACATTTGGGATTTCGTACTTTCCGTCAAAATCAGAAGAGGTTCCAAGAGTAGTTCCTAATACGACGATGTTAGCAAAGGGTAGTGGTTGGTTGTTTACTTCTTTGTCTAGAAGTGTTCCGGCGATGGTTCCGGTTTCTTGTGCAAAATTTAATCCAAGAATAAACAGTGCGATAACTGTGCAAAATTTTCTCATTTCGTGTTCTTAATAAATCTGGTACAAATAAATACGGTTTTCCAGTAAAGAATTTTACCCTACTATTATCCTTAGTTTAAGGGATTGTAATTTGTAGAACACGAGAATGAAAGTAGATTTGTGTAGTTATTTTTGGTTTTTTGTTAGAAATCTTTCAGGTTGTGTAAATCGTTAAAAATCAATTATATGAAAATAATTTTGTTTCAGTATAGGATCTGAAAAGATGAATTTTAATTTTGAAAAAAACTACCTTTTTATGGTTTTTTAGTTTTTTGAAAAGATTACATAAACATTATGATAATGTTAAACAGAGTATTTTAAAGATCTTTGTGTTAACAATCGCATAAAGTGAATTCATCAATACTCAATATATTTTTGTATTTTTTTGAGAATGAAGTAAGATTTTCTGTACAACCATGTGTCTCTTCTAAAGAAAATATTAAAAAATTCATTTATAGAAGATTATTAAAAATGAGAAGGCTGAAGAGAACCATTATTGTTGTTGGATAATAATGACCTTCCAGCCTTCTACGAACACGTATCGTAGTATGCTATTTAAAGAAAATAGTTTTCCCTATCGTATGTATGTATAAGAAGTCGTTTGTTGAAATTCTGAGATGTCTGATACACCAGAAAACTCGTTCTGAATTAATCGATACAAATAAAAATACTTTGTTTTAGTTAAACTTTACTGGAGTATTATACTTGTATTATGAGAATGTAATCTTAGTGCTAAGAATGAAAAGAAAAGGTTAAGAAAGTAGTTTTCTTCACGACAAAAGCCGTTTAAAAATTTTAGATCATTTTTAAACAGCTTTCTTTTTATAAAATAACATCCGTAGGGATGTGGTAGTTTAGTTACGAGTCCAACCAGAGTTCCATGAATTGTAGTCTGCTCCAGTTCCGTTACCTACTCCAGAGATTACATCAGCTTCTCCAAAAGTAGCTCCTGTATCATTTTTAAGGTTTAATGTAATATCATCAAAAGTAATATCAGTGATAGAGGTTTCGTCATTAATAACACCATTTCCAGTTTCAGTATCATCTAAATCAAAACCTTCAGCAAAACCTTCTAACAATACATTAGTAAAAGTAGCTCTTGTACCAGCACGTAATCTGATCGCTTCATTTTCATTAGAAGAACCAAGACCGTTAATTGTAAGATTTGTTACTGTTGGTGCAGACCAAAATACTGGATTAGAGTTGTTTCCGATATCTGTATTAAATCCATCTCCTTCGATTCCTTTGTCATGAGATTGTCTATGCTCGATATATACATTAGTTAATGTTCCTGTGTATCCTTCTGTCCAGTCTACAGAGTCATCTTGTGCCCCTACAACAGAGATAAAAGAAGCATTTACAGTTCCTCCAAAAAATTCTACTCCGTCATCTGCTCCTTCAAAAGCCTGGATAAATTCGATAGTGGTTCCATTTCCTACTGCATAAAAAGAGAATCCGTTATTTTCTGAAGCTGCATCTGCTGCTCCTCCAGAATATTCGATACGAACATATCTAAGGATACCAGAATTATCATCTACTACACTACCACCATATGGTAATCCTCCAATTTCTGAAGTAGAAGTTGCGTCTCCACCAACAACAGAATTTATAGGTGCTCTACCTAATAAGATAAGACCTCCCCAATCTCCAGGATTTGGAGTAGAAGTAGCAGAGGTAAATACGATTGGATTAGAAGAAGTTCCTTCGGCATTGATCACTCCTCCTTGTAATACTGCGATATATACATCAGATCCAGTTGCTGCTCTTACTACCACACCAGGTTCTACAGTAAGCGTAATACCTTCTGGTACAATTAATGCACTAGTTAGAGAGTACTCTGTACCCAATTCTAGTGTAAGATCTGATGATAGTGTTCCTCCGATTACATTATCTGTTGGATTTACTGGAGAGCCATTACCATCTATATTGATAGTAATATCCGAAGTATCATCACTTGCGCAAGCTGCAAAAAGCATAGCGATGGCAACGATTTTTAAAAGAAATATATTTGCTTTCATGGTTTTTGTTTTAATAAATTTTATTCGTGTTCGTTTTATGTATGTTAAAATGTATATTTAAATTGTAATCCAATGTTTACACCTCTTTTATAACTAGATAGAGCAAACTCTTCTATTGGATTAATTTCGTTATTAGCGTTTCTGCTGAATGGAATTCCTAATGTTGTAAGAACATCTTCTGATATGGTAGCGTTTTCACGTACTCTTTCGATTGTTGGGTTCAACAAGTTTTTAACACTTAGGTTGATTTCAAAGTTGTCACGTACCTTGTTTTTCCATACAAAATCTAATGTTGGTACTCCTTTTTCTACAATATTTCCTAATTGTCCAGCTCCTAAAGCATCAATACGATCAGAGAAATAAGAGAACACTAGGTTTGCTACAGGTTTGTAATCGCCAAAAGTTGGTGTATAGCTTACATCGGCATTGATTAAGAATGGTGATGCACCTTGTAATTGATCAGAGTCTCTGTTAAAATTGGTGTTGAATGTACCAGAAACTGTTTTTAAATCTTGTCTGGTAGAAGTGTAGGTAATATTTACACCAGCAGAAAGAAGGTTTTCTTCTTCAGAAGTTTTTAATAATGCCTTACGTGCTTCTAGTTCTATACCAAATACCTCTGCTTTGTCTCCTGTTCTAAAGAAACGTTGTGTTCCGGTAGCATCATTTGCAGATACTAAGTTTACAGGGTCATTGATCTGCTTTGCAAAAGCTGCGACAGAGAATATCTGACCTTGATCGAAGAACCATTCGTATTTTAAATCTAAATTAATGATCGAAGAGAATGCAGGATCGTTTAATAGATCTGGGTTACCTCCAATACGATCGGTTACATTTTCATATACAAATGGAGCAACTTCTTTAAACTCTGGGTTAGAAACTGTTCTACTTACCGAAAAACGTAAGTTTTGATCTTCATTTAAAGCATATTTTACGTTTAAACTTGGTAATAAAAAGGTTTCAGTAGCTTCATTACGTCCAGGATTGTTAAATGCAAGATTGATTACATCATATTCGATACTCTGGTTAAAAGATTCTACACGTAACCCAGGAACAAATGTCCACTTGTCACCATATTTATAGATAGCATTTGCATACAGTGCATGAATATCTAAGTTTCCAGTATAGGTGTTTTCTGCAAGTCCTGGAAGGTTAGTGTCTCCTAATCCGATAGAAGGATCTAATGGATTTATCACCACTGTATTATACGTAACGCCTAAGTTGTCGATACTAAAGATTGAATTGAAATCATTAACATCTGTAACTTCGGTTCTTGGTTCTATAATACTTAGTCCAAAACGTTGGTTATCAAAATCACGTTGTTTGATTCTTCCGTTGTACCCAAAATTAAAGGATAAATTTTCTTTATGCTCATACGCTACATTTACTCGACCGTTCCATTCTTCGTCTTCAATGTTTTGGAAATAACGTTGGTTGTCGAAATCTACGTTGCGGAAAAGAACTGGGTTTGTAGTAGGATCATTATCCAATGCCAAGTCGAATTGTTCTAGAGCGATACGCTTTCTGTCTGGTTGGCGAGCTAGTACACTGTTAAAACCAATTCCGTAGTCAACTTTTATTTTTTCGTTAATGTTACTTTTTCCAGAAAGTTGGTTTACATAGATCATGTCTTGTTCGAATTGTACATTTTGTGTAAAGAATCCAAAATCATCAATATCGGCGATGGTGTTACGGTTAAACCCGTTTCCATCGATTCCAAAACGTCCTACTTCATCTGTAGCATCATTAATGAATAAAGAGGTGAATTTTAAGCTATGATCTGAATTGATACGATATACAATATTTGTCATTGCAGTAGTAGTTCTGCTATATTCAAAAATTTCAGTATCTCTAAATATTTGGTTTTCTGCTGCAGTTACATTGGCTGCTTCCCCTCTTAGATATTCGTAACTGTTTCCAAAAGATGCAGTTCCAAATATACTTAGCTTAGATTCTTCGCCAATATCCCAAGATTTTCCTGCTGTAATAGATCCAGAAAGCCCAACAGGTCCTTCTGATGAAACAGGATCTACTCCATGAGATAGTACGACAGCAAAAGGATCATTTTTATATCTATTATAGAACCCAAAGAATCCTGTACCTTCACTTTTTACAAATCTCTCGCCAATAGCATTGGTATTTATACTATTCCCTAAATCAGCATTTATATAAGCTTTTCCTACATGTTCTTTAGCAATTATATCTACATTACCAGCAGCGAAGTCTCCATAAAAATTAGCAGCATAGGTTTTGCTTACTCCAATATTTTGGATAACATCAGAAGCGAACAACCCAAGATCAATATTTTTCTTGTCTACATTGTTTGCAGGTAGCGATAATCCATTAAACGTGGTGTTTAGATATCGATCCCCTAGACCTCTAACGTATACATTACCACCACCTTCTTGTTTTGAGATTCCTGAAATTTTAGTAACTGCAGCTGCGGCGTTACTTACTCCTTTGTTAGAAAGCTCCTGTGCACCAATACTTTGTTTTTGTACTACGGCTCCTTTTTGATCCAAAAGAAGTGCTTGCACACTTTCTTTTTTTCTACTAGTGGTTTTAATAACAACTTCATCTAAGGCAGCTGCACTTGCACCGATAGTAGCATTTACTGTGGTAGTCTCATTGGCTTTTACAACAACTTCTTTTTCTAAAGTTTCATAACCAACGAAGCTAAACTCTAAAGTATAAGTTCCTGGAGTTACATTTTCGATAGTGTATAAACCATCAAAATCTGTGGTAGTACCTTTGCTCGTGCCTTTTATAAGTACGTTAGCAAAAGGTAACGGTTGATTGTTTGCTTCTTTATCAAGCAAAGTACCGGCTATAGAGCCAGTTTCCTGCGCACTAACTATTCCAACAACGAATAGTGCACAGAGAATGACAATTTTTCTCATAACGTGTTCTAAATTCGGTGCAAATAACGTTAGCTATTGTTACCTGTGCGTTACTGAAAAATTAAATAAGAGTGATTATAGTGTTACGTAATTGTTATCTGAATAGAGTGTTTTTCATAACTTCTTTTCTGAAAATTGAAGCTATTTAATATTTAAAAACCTAATAATCAGTTTTTTGAAATATTTTTTTCAGGTAGTTATCTAAATGTTAACAATACATTTTTTCTGATTTATTGTAAAAATATATTTAATAATTGTTTTTATAAAAAAGTCAAATTTGTACATCTACAGGATTGATTTTTACTCGAAAAACAGGATATAAAAAAAACGCTCGAAATATTTTCCGAGCGTTTTCACATTATAAATTATTGTAGCAAATTTTACTATTGTTTGTAATTTACAACTACGTCACTTTTATTAGACCATGTTGTTACAGAAGCAACAGAATTGTCTGAATAGTTTACTTCTGATAATTTTTCACCTTCCCAGAAGAACCATTTTCCAGTTTTTACACCATTTTCATACTGTCCCATTGAGATTTTCTTTCCTGTCTCATCATAAGACTTCCATTCTCCGTGAAGTTTTCCTTCTTTATTGTAAAACCCTTGTTGACGAATTTCACCATTGTCATAATAATACGTTCCTTTTATAGTATTTCCTTCTTTTTCGAAAGTAGGTTTCACGTCTTGTGCCATAATTGCACCAGAAAAAAGAACTGCTAATGTTAATACTAAACTTTTCATACTATATTTTTTATTGGGGTGTTCTTAATGATTACATTACAAATGTAACATTAATTTTACTTTTAAACAACATTTAGGTAACATTAAATTAACATTAGATCTGTAAATATTTGTAAATCAGTATTTTGTTTATAAAACAAAAAGGTTTGTTATGGTTTTTTGTAAGGTTTAACAGTTGTATGTAAGATACAATTTGACCGTTTGCAGTGAAAAAAAAACAAGTAAAATCACTTTACAAAGTAACTGAATCATAGGTTTTATTGTTTTTTATTTACTTTCATGCTTTTGAGATTGCCAGAAAATAAAGGCTATATGAGATTGCTTATTAATTCATCAAGGGATTGATATGTTTTTTATTTTGAAATATATTTATCACAATCAATTTCAAACCCTTGTATATTCATTGTGAATCAATTGTTGTTTTTAAAGAATGTAAACTGCTTTTCGATTATGAAATAGTGTAAAAAAGATAACATTTCAATAACATACGGCAAGATTTTTAGTAACACTTTTGTGGTTTATAAGATTGTGAAGAAAATATGAACGATATTTATATTTTGATGATTGTAGCTTTAGCTTTTTTGGCTATTGCTGATTTGGTTGTTGGTGTTAGTAATGATGCCGTTAATTTTTTGAATTCTGCGATAGGTTCTAAAGCCATTTCATTTAGAACTATTATGATAGTTGCTAGTGTCGGTATTGCAGCTGGAGCTATTTTTTCTAGCGGGTTAATGGAAGTTGCCCGTAAGGGGATTTTTGTACCAGGAGAGTTCTACTTCGATGAAATCATGATCATTTTTATGGCAGTGATGATTACCGACATATTGCTGCTGGATTTCTTCAACACTCTGGGGATGCCAACTTCAACAACGGTATCTATTGTATTTGAATTATTAGGAGCAGCTGTTTGTGTAGCCTTACTTAAAATTGCTGCAGATGCGGATCTTTCCGTTGCCGATTTAGGTAACTATATAAATACTAAGAAAGCTGGTGAAATCATCGCGGGGATTTTATTGTCGGTAGTGGTAGCTTTTTCTGTAGGGGCTTTCGTCCAATATTTATCTAGGCTTTTACTGTCTTTTAATTTTGAAAAGAAAGCTAAATGGGTAGGATCTTTATTTGGAGGTATTGCCTTAACAGCAATTTTATATTTCATATTTATTAAAGGTATTAAAGGAACCAATTACGCAAAACTAATTGTAGACACTGTTTCTAATGATACACGCTTAGGATTTTTAGAATGGGCAAATGCTTATTTCGAAACCTCATATGAAACGCTAAAAGAAATGGCAAAAGCTAAAAAAGATCTTTTTAAGATCGATGCAGAGGCTGGAACCATCTCTACAACCTTAAGAGGATTTTTGGAAACGAATGTATTTACCATAGTTGTCTCTGGGTTTGCATTACTCTCATTGATTTCTTTTGTAGTAATGAACTTTTTAAAGGTTAATATTTATAAACTTATAATCATAGTAGGAACTTTTGCTTTAGCACTTGCTTTTGCAGGAAATGACTTGGTGAATTTTATAGGAGTTCCCATTGCGGCATATGAAGGGTATGAGATGTGGAGTGCATCTAATATACCTGCGAATGAATTTTTAATGAGTTCTTTGAGTGGAAAAGCAGAAACCCCGACATTATTTTTATTAGGAGCAGGATTAATTATGGTACTCACACTTTGGTTTTCTACAAAAGCCAGAAATGTAGTAAAAACCTCCATAGATTTATCTCGCCAAGGAGAAGGTGATGAAAAGTTTCGACCTAATTTTCTATCTAGAGGTGTTGTTAGAGGTACGGTTTTTATTTCGGAAGTAATTTCTTCGATTACTCCAGCAGCTTTTAAAGATTTTTCTGAAAAGCAGTTTGAGGAAGTTCCAGTTGCGGCTACGACTAGAAAGGAAGATCTTCCTGCTTTTGATATGGTAAGAGCTGCAGTAAATCTTATGGTAGCAGGCGTGTTAATTTCCATCGCTACTTCTATGAAGCTTCCACTTTCTACTACCTATGTTACTTTTATGGTAGCAATGGGTACCTCTTTAGCAGATAGAGCTTGGGGAACAGAAAGTGCTGTATATCGTGTGGCCGGAGTATTAAATGTAATCGGAGGATGGTTTTTTACAGCGATTAGTGCATTTTTGGCAGCAGCTTTAATTGCTTTCTTGATTAATTTTAATCAGCCAATTATGACCGGAGTGTTACTTCTAGTAGCAGTCTTTTTATTGGTTAGAAATACCATTAGATATCGAAATAAAACAAGAGCGGATAAAGCAGAAGATAGTCTAAAAAAATCTGAAAGTAGCTCTATACAAGGAGTGATAGAAGAGAGTGCTGACAATATCAAATCTTTTGTAAATCGAGGGAATAAAATCTACGGAAGTACCATTGATAGTTTAGCTAAATATGATCTTGCATCCTTAAAAAAGAGTAGAAAAGGGATCGCTAAATTGGAAACGGAAGTAGAAGAATTGAGAGATAGTATCTTTTACTTTATCAAAAACCTTGATGAATCCAGCGTTGGAGCCAGTAGTTTTTATATTTCTATTTTAGGGCATTTAGAAGATATTACACAATCCCTAGAATATATATCTAAAAATAGTCACAAACACGTAAATAATAATCATAAGAAACTTAGATTTAATCAAATCAAGGATCTAAAAGAAATTGAGGAGCAACTACAGGAGTTTTTTGGGAGTATCAAAGATATTTTTGACACCAGAGAATTTGGAAAGTTGAATGCTATCATCGAAGAAAAACAAAATCTCTTTACCTTAGTTACAGATAAAATTAATAAACAAGTAGAACGAACAAGAACAGAAGAAAGTAGCCCTAAAAACACAACTCTTTACTTTGGGTTGTTGATGGAAACTAAAGATCTTGTAACAGCTACTATGAATTTATTAACTACCTACAGAGATCATCAGGATTAGATGATTATAGAATATCTCATAATGTTAGCTTAATGTTAAGGTTATGAAATATTTATGTTAGTTTATTGTTTATAGGTTCTATAATTAGCGATACTTCATTTTAAGCTAGTATATTTACCACTACTGAAGTAATTCAATTAGAAAAATGAATAAAAAAGACATCACCATTTTACTTGTAGACGACGAACCTGATATTTTGGAAATTGTAGGATATAATCTAACTACCGAAGGTTACAATGTCTTAACAGCAGAAAATGGAAACGAAGCTGTAAAAATTGCAAAAAAGAAAAAACCACATTTGATTATTTTAGATGTAATGATGCCAGAAATGGACGGAATCGAAGCTTGCGAACAGATTCGTAAAATGCCAGATTTGCAAAATACCATTATTACCTTTCTAACTGCGCGTGGAGAAGACTATTCTCAGGTAGCAGGATTCGATGCTGGAGCAGATGATTATATCACTAAACCTATTAGACCAAAAGTTTTAGTAAGTAAAGTAAAAGCATTACTTCGTAGACTTAAAGAAAATGATGCTTCCGAAAATGTAGTGAAGATCGGTAATCTTGTTATTAACAGAGATGAATACAAGATTGTAAAGGATAAAAATGAAATTATATTGCCAAGAAAAGAATTCGAATTATTATCTTTATTAGCCTCAAAACCTGGTAAAGTCTTCAAAAGAGAAGATATATTAGACAAAGTTTGGGGTAATGAAGTGATCGTTGGAGGACGTACTATAGATGTTCATATCCGAAAGCTTAGAGAAAAACTAGGTGATGATAGTTTTAAAACCATAAAAGGGGTAGGCTATAAGTTTGTGATATAATGGCAGAAAATTTTAAAAGATCGTACAGGTTTGCATACCTGTCATCTTTATACATAACAATACTACTAACGCTCATAGTGAGCGTTTTTTTATATGTTCAGAATCAATTTAATATTCTGTTTGTATTAGGCTTTATGATTATATGTTATGGAGTTGCTTTTCTAATTATTCAGTATCGAGTTCAGAAATTTATTTACCGTAGAGTTCGGAAAATTTATGATGATATAGAAATGTTGGATGTAGATACCAGAGGCGAAAGTCCGGTTACTACCGATATGAGAACCTTAATAAAGGAAGTAGAAAAATTTGCGCAAAAACGTAAAACAGAAATAGAAACATTAAAAATCAGAGAAGATTATCGTAAAGAATTTATGGGTAATGTTTCTCATGAGCTCAAAACCCCTTTGTTTACAGTTCAAGGGTATATACTAACGCTGTTGGATGGTGCTATGAATGATCCAGTGATTTTAGATAAATACCTTAACAGAGCCAATAAAGGAGTGGAAAGGCTGATTTATATCGTAAAGGATTTAGATATGATCACAAAGCTCGAAGTTGGTGATCTTAACTTAAATTATACCAATTTTGACATTGTAGAATTAGTGCAAAGTGTTTTTGATCTTTTTGAGATGAAAGCCGCTAAGAAAAATATTGCTTTGACTTTTGATATGAACTATCAAACCCCGATCATCGTTCATGCCGATAAAGAACGTATTCAGCAGGTATTATCTAATCTTATTGTAAATTCTATTAAGTACGGAAAAGAAGATGGTACTACAGAAGTCAGCATAGAAAATTTAATACGTAATAAAGTAATTATTAGAGTTACGGATAATGGAGAAGGTATTGCTGAGGCACATATACCTAGACTTTTTGAACGTTTTTATCGTGTGGATAAAAGTGGTTCTAGAAAAGAAGGAGGTTCTGGTCTAGGACTAGCTATTGTAAAGCATATTATCGAAGCACATCACGAACGTATATATGTAGAAAGCGACTATCGAATTGGAAGTGAGTTTTCATTTACTTTGGAAAAAGTGAAAAAGTTCCCTGTAGTCGATGTCAGTACTAAAACTGCTTAGTCCTTTATACATATTAAGATCATATAATTTTTTTAGGGTAAACTCATTTTGTTTACAACTTGGAACCAACTTATTATTCGTTAGACGCTGAGCAAGATATTCTTGTTCAAATTGACCAGGAGTAGGTATAAAGAATGCTTTTTTCTTAAGTTTTGCAAGATCCATTACTGTAGTGTATCCAGATCTGGATATGATAATATTACTACTGTTAATGGTATTTTGAAGTGCAATGCCTGTTAGGTAATTATGAACGGTAATATTATTCTTAACATAGGTTTCGTGTTGATCTTCGATGACACCTCTTACAAAAACGATTTTTTTGTCACTACGTTCAAATTCTTGAAATAACTTCTTCTCCAATAAAGTGCGCTGAGGTTCCGGTCCAGAGAGCAGTACCATAATATCATATTTCTTTGGCAAATTCTGATAATTGAACCTGCTTAAAGGTCCTAGATAGGTAACCGGAATATTGCTTCGTTTAGGATGTCCTAATTCTCCACTTAAACTTGGATCGTCGGCCATGTCTGGTACCCAGCATACATCAAATTTTTTGATATACTTATTATGAATTTTTGTACTTATAGAAGTTGTACTTCCACTTAATACCGTTAGCTGATGTGTAATAAAAACTGATGGGAGGCTTTTATGTCTAACACCCATTCTATTATCCGATATAATGCCATAGTAATCATCAGATTCTATAATTTTTTTAGTAGCCTTTTTTTCAGCTGTAATAGCATGAGCAATTTTTGGACTGTTTAAGAGCATCTTTAATTTAAAGTTACTAGCCTTTTTGGAATACTCTATATTATAGGAAGGAATTTCTTTAGCAGTTAAGTTTGGAAACTCCTTTTTAAGCAATGCAAGAGCTACTCCATCAGAAGCAATAACAGGTTCAAAACCTTCATGGATTAATGCGTTTATTATAGGAATACAGCGAGTAGCGTGACCTAATCCCCAATTTAGCGGTGCAACAAGAACTTTTTTACTCAAAATCAGTTGTTTTGTAAATTAATCATATAAAAAAAGACATCGTCTAATTTTAAAATTAATAGTATTCTCGTAAGTATATATTTCCTTAATTTTACCAAAAAATTATGTTTAGGTTAGTGAAGCTTTACATTCAAAAGCGAAGCGCATTGCATGTATTAGCTGAACTAATCCCGTTGAAGAACGGGATCCATTAGATTATGTGTTTACGTTCAAAAGCGAAGCGCATTGCATGTATTAGCTG
The DNA here is from genome assembly GCF_947492965.1 of uncultured Aquimarina sp. Lineage (GTDB taxonomy): Bacteria > Bacteroidota > Bacteroidia > Flavobacteriales > Flavobacteriaceae > Aquimarina. The sequence continues at coordinate 103,318 of NZ_CANLOZ010000003.1, forward strand.
AACCAATCCCGTTGAAGAACGGGATCCGTTAGATTGTAGTTTACATTTGAAAGAGAATCTAACGTGAGTATATCATCTTAGTTGCTTGATCTTATTTTAGAAGTAAAATAAATAATTGAGATCTGAGCGTAACATAATCGGCATTAAACAGTCAAATACATATAAGAAGAATAAAATCAGTGGGAAGTAAAAACAAATTAAAGCGTTTTAACGAAAACAAGATTTTTCAGAATGTGGTAGAGCCAACCAGGGAGGAAGTGTTGAACAATGCTCTTGGTTATAAAGGGAAATGGGGTGAGAAATTTTTTAAAAACCAAAATCCGATTGTATTAGAATTAGGATGTGGTAAAGGAGAATATACTGTAGGATTAGCAGAAAAATATCCAGATAAGAATTTTATAGGTATCGATATTAAAGGTGCTCGATTTTGGCGTGGTGCAAAGACAGCCATCGAAAACGAAATGAAAAATGTCGGTTTCATTAGAACACAAATCGAGCTAGTGGAGTATATTTTCGATGCTAATGAGATCGATGAAATTTGGATCACCTTTCCAGACCCTCAGATAAAATATAAGCGTACAAAACATAGAATGACTAACCATCAGTTTTTACAGCGATATAAAAATATCTTAAAGCCAAATGGTATTATGCATCTTAAAACAGATAGTGAGTTTATGCATGGATATACCTTAGGATTGTTACATGGAGAAGGACATGAAGTACTTTATTCGAACCATAATGTATATCATCAGGAGGGTTCGCCAGAAGAGGTAACTTCTATTCAAACTTTTTATGAAAAACAATACCTAGAACAAAATAAACCTATAACTTACATCCAGTTTAAAATTACCTAAATTGCGTCATCGATTTGGAAACTACTAAACTCTTTTTAGTTACTTTTTTTGCTTCTCTAGTTGGAGTAATTCCTCCAGGATTGATCAATATGACGGTAGCTAAAACATGCTTAGAAAGGGGGAAGAAAAATGGCATTTTGGTAGCCATTGGAGCATCTTCCATAGTTTTTGTACAGGCATTATTTGCAATATTACTAGCAAAATATATCTTCTTTAATCCGTATGTAAAGAATATGCTGCTTAGAACAGGAGCAGTGATATTTTTTTTAATGGCAATTTATTTTTTTGTGAAGGCAAAACAAAGAAGAACCAAAATGAAGGTATACAAGCATGCAGGTTCTCGCAGTTTTTTTAAAGGAGTAATGATGTCTCTGGTAAATGTATTACCAATACCTTATTTCTGTACTATAGCAGCTGCCATGAGTGTAAGTGGTAAGATAGAATACGATGCGCTTCGAATTTTTATATTTGGAATTGCAGCAGGAGCAGGAACTTTTGTAACGCTCTATTTTTATGTATTATCGTTTTTAAAAATTGAAAAGAAAACTGCTTCTATCACTAAGTATTCCAATTATTTTATGGGAATATTGATGCTGATTTTAGTAATGCTCACCGTTGCAAGGATAATTTATACCTGGAACGAGGGATAATAGGAACACTATGAGTACTAATACAGACAATAATTTCTTTGATAGGGTATATGAGGTGGCTAGATTGATTCCGTACGGAAGAGTGACATCTTACGGGGCTATCGCTAAATATCTTGGAGCTGCAAGAAGTGCGAGAATGGTTGGTTGGGCTATGAATGCATCTGGAAAACAAGAAGATGTACCTGCACACCGAGTAGTAAATCGCAAAGGTGTATTAACTGGGAAACATCATTTTGAAGGTACTAACTTAATGCAGCAGTTATTAGAAAGCGAAGGTGTAGAGGTTATTGAAAATCAAATTCAAAATTTTGAAAAATTATTCTGGGATCCTATGAAGGAACTATAATCGTAGTGATTTAAGAACACTAATTTTTAAATAAAAAGGCCTAACCCAACCGAAATAGTAGAGAAATTAAATCCACCAATTCTCAAGTATTCATACCCTCCAATTATTTTATATTGATTGATATGATAATTCAATAAGCTGTTTAGTCTGTTTGAAGAAAAAGAGTTGATAAAAGATTGATTGTAATTGATTTCAATACTCAATGGATTTATAAAGAAATATTCTGCGCCAATACCGTAGGTAAAACCAAATTCTTCTACCTCTCCAGCAATATATGTAGCTCCTACACCCCAATAAGCATTAAATTTCTCTGTTCGGATTCTGTTATATTTAGCAAGAATGGTATAGGTAGCCAGAGAACTATTGCTATAGAAAGATTCATGTTCCCAGAGTTGTAGATAGTTAGCTTCTAAACTCATTCTTTTTAAAAACCGAAAATCTATATGAGCAGTATTGCCATATAATTGGTCTGTATCTTTTAGGAATCTATTAGCGGCTGTAATTCTGTATAGATTCGTGTCTGCTCCCCAATTATATGAGTAATTACCTTTATTGGAGATAAAATAAGGGTGTTTGGTAATAAATGCTTTACGCCCTTTATGTTTTCTTTCCATCGGGCTTTCTATTAATCCATAGTACGTGGCATACAAACCAATCTCCACAAAAACTTTGGTAATTCTTCCTAAATTACGATCATTTTGAGATAAAAGATTATCCGAGCTATTAGGATTAGTTCGAAATATATCAGCGTTATTTTCCTTGGATAATCGCTGTTGTGCAGTTTCTAGTGAACCTTGACCAGAAGCTGTTAGTGCAAAAAATAACAAAAGGCAAATCATGCCGATAATTCTTTTCATTGGGGCTACAGATTTTAAATCTTAATAGCCAAAAACACAAACTGTACCATTTTGGAAAATTTCATTATCAGCATTGCCAATATTATGATAATTCATTTCAATTTATAGGTTTTAGAATCTTAACTTTTAGAGCTATCTTTGCAGTTAAATTTGCTTTAGGAAAAGAATTATTACAAATGAAGTTAGAAAAATCAGAGATCATAAAGGCTTTAGAGACTATCACAGTTGCAGGAGAAGGTAAAAATATGGTAGAAAGCGGAGCTGTGAAAAACGTAATTACTTTTGGTGATGAGGTGATTGTAGATTTAGAACTGTCTACACCAGCGCTACACATCAAAAAAAGAGCTGAAGTTGATGTGATGAAGGCTATCCACGCTAACGTCTATGAAAAAGCTAAGGTAAAAGTAAACATTAAGGTAAATGCTCCAGCACCGAAACCTCAGGAACCTAACGTGATTAAAGGGAAACCAATACCAGGAATTAAAAATATTATTGCCGTTGCCTCTGGTAAAGGAGGTGTTGGTAAATCTACAGTAACTTCTAATTTAGCAGTTACCTTATCCAAAATGGGATTTAGTGTGGGGCTTTTGGATGCTGATATTTATGGTCCTTCGGCGCCTATTATGTTTGATGTAGAAAGAGAAAGACCATTATCTGTAAAGGTAGGTGATAAATCTAAGATGAAGCCTATAGAAAGCTATGGAGTAAAAATCTTATCGATAGGATTTTTTACGCAACCTAATCAAGCAGTAGTTTGGAGAGGACCCATGGCGGCAAAAGCATTGAACCAAATGATTTTTGACGCTGCTTGGGGAGAGTTAGATTTCTTATTATTGGATTTACCACCAGGTACAGGAGATATCCATTTATCGATTATGCAATCTTTACCTATTACTGGTGCGGTGGTAGTAAGTACTCCGCAAAATGTAGCATTAGCAGATGCTAGAAAAGGGGTAGCTATGTTCCAACAGGATAGTATTAAAGTTCCCGTTTTAGGAATTGTAGAAAATATGGCTTATTTTACTCCAGAAGAGCTTCCTAACAATAAATATTATATATTTGGGAAAGAAGGAGCCAAAAACCTTGCTGAAGATATTAATGTACCATTTTTAGGAGAGATACCTTTGGTACAGAGTATTCGTGAAGCGGGAGATGTAGGTCGCCCTGCAGCATTACAAACGGCTACTTCTATAGAGAAAGCTTTTGAAGAATTGACAAGAAATGTGGTGCAAGAAGTGGTAAATAGAAATGAAAATTTACCGCCTACAGAAGCAATTAAAATAACAACAATGGCAGGATGTTCTGCAGTAAAAAAATAGAAAATGACATCTGAAGAATTAAAGATTAATGTAGAGAAAGCGCTTGATGAGATCCGTCCGTTTTTAGAAAGTGATGGAGGTAATATCTCATTGGTAGGTATTGAAGATGATAAGAGAGTCAAAGTTCAGTTAGAAGGAGCTTGTGTAGGTTGTAGCGTAAATCAGATGACGTTAAAATCTGGAGTAGAGATGACCATTAAAAAATATGCTCCTCAGATCGAAGAAGTTGTAAATATAGAATAATCTATATTTCGTTAATACAAACAAAAACATATGCTCAAGAGGATTATTTCTCTTGAGCATATGTTTTTTTAAGACCAAATAATGGTTGTAAAAACGGGATTTTTAGAATGATAAAATGGTAGATAATCCAGCTAATTAAAAAAGTTCCTAATACCATAATGATAAATTTCAGAGTGATATTCCATTCTAAATTCATCAGATAATATCCTATACCTACAGTAATAGTTTGATGTAGAATATAAAAAGGATATACGGCTCTATTACAATATGCGAGGATGTTACTTCTTCTATTTAAATACTTTGCCGCATAACCAAATAGTACTAATATCCATGACCAGAGATTAACCACCTTTACTACACCTTCTGAGAAGTGAATAATTATGCTGTCTTTACCGATTACCCAGATGATAGTTTGTATGATGAATGCAATAATTCCAATCCATAAGGCTCTTTGCTTAAATAATTGAATTCGTTCCCAAAAAATAGATCCGCAAGAGATTAACAAGAATCCGTAAAAAAATAGCACCATAAAATTGATAAATGTAAACCAGTCATCTATTAGTGCGTGGGTTACTGGGAAAAATGGTTCTATTAATGTTTCTATGAGATATAAAGGAATGATGAAAATATAAAACCCAAAAGGTTTTGTTAGTTGCCTTGAAAGCCATTGTAGTATTTTAGTATGTCTGTTTTTCAGGAATACTAAGATGGGTGATAGTAACAATGAGTATAGAAATAAGTATGGTAAAAACCACAAATGGTGCCAGCTGACATTACCTTCTGGATAGACTCCTGTATACGCTTCTGTAGTTAGATATGAAAAATAAGACCCTACAAATTCGTTTGTGGCTAATCTTTCAAAATAAATTTGTGGAGGTACAATTAATAGCATACCAAAGGCTAAAGGAATACCCAACCGTAAGAAACGTTCTAGATTAAATTGCCATAAACTTCTTTTGGATAAAGCGTAGTAAGTTCCCATTCCCGAGATAACGAATAAAATAGGAAGCCGCCATTGATTTAAGAATAACATAGGCCACCGCATTCCTTCTGAGATGTCATTGTTTTTAATATGCCATCCCCAAGGAACGAAAAACATTCCTACATGATAAAAAATAAGCAATGCAAATACGATTACTCGTAACCAATCTAAGTCGTATCGACGAATTTTTTGATCCATAACTTTTGAAAATTTGTTTCTCCAAAAGTGAAATAAATCTCTTTTTATTAGAGCAAAAAAGTGTCTAAATACGTCCTATATTGTAATACTACACCTTTTTTAATAATGTTAAGTTGTATTTTGTAAGGTTACAAAAGCCTTTGGAGACATGGCTACATGTTTTTTGAAAGCATTATAAAAAGCTGATTTTGAGTTAAATCCTACTGAGTTGCCAATAGCTTCAATCGTAAGGTGAGCATATTCTGGATTTGTTAATCTTTTTTTAGATAGTTCGATTCTATATTGATTAATAAAATCATTAAAATTTAAACCAGTAGAGGTATTGATGATCTGTGATATGTAATTAGCACTCGAATTTAATTCCTCAGATAATCTTTTTAAAGAAGCCGAACTGGTTAAATAAAACTCTTTACTTTCTACGAAGTTTTTTATCTCGTCTATAGAAATTTCTTGCCCCTTATAACTAGAAGTTTCATATTTATCTGCAATCCACGAATTTTCGAAAAATCTAGATTCTGATAACAAAACAATACCTGTTATAGTAACTATTATGGTATGAAAGATAAAAATATAATGATCTCCTCCATCGTCATCATAGTTTAAATACACTATAAAAATCAGTAAGAAAAATGCAAGTAATCCTATAGACGTATTCTTAGAAAAATCGAATTTGTCAATCCTAGTGTATTCTGAATTTGTCTTTGCTCTTTTAGCTTTATGTATGATGATAAGGCGAATAGAAAGTACTATATAAAAAACAAAGCTAAATAAAACCAACCATCGGAATTCATCCTTAATCAATTGATAGGTGTAGTCTGTGTTTTCTGGAACTACAGCTCTTTTTACATGAGGATAGTAAGCTCCTAAATATGCATTTACTTTTACCGAAATAGGTTCTAAATAATATTGTATTTGTGTAAAAAAGTATAGAATAGCTGGTAAGAAATGTACACTATGCTTTTTTATTGTAATAGGTTTTCTAACCAGAAGAGAGTATACAAATAAGTAAATAGATGGTGCTAAAAGTAAAACTAAAGGTTCTGTACTGTCATTAAAATGGAGTACATATTTTATCAAACCTGTATAACATAAAAAAACGTCTGTAGCTATAATGGATTGTATAAGTAATGACCACCCGTAAATTCTAAATGCTTTACTTTTTTTAGAAGTTCTTAGAAGAATTACCAAACTGATTAGTAATCCTATAAATATACCAAGACTAATAAAATAGGAAGCAAAATTATGTCGTATAGGAATTTGATCTATGATCTGCTGTACTTGTTCCATAGCAGCAATGGTTTATTCTGTAATAAAATCTGTTAACTTCTGAGGTCCTTCTAACGGGACTCTAATTATTTTTAATGTACCACCATCTGTTGTAGCAATTTGCCATTTGATTAGCGTGATACAACCATTTTCAATTTCAATTCCAGTAATTGATCTGGGATGTACACAGCTTCCATCATTAAAAAGTGCTAATTCACCTGCTTCTGGAAAACGAGGGCGATGCGTATGCCCTATGATTGTAAACTGATTTTTGTGATTCGAAATCCATTTTTTTATTCGCTTCTCTACTTTTTTAGTCTCTCTATAGTTTTTAGCAGGGCTTGTAGGATCTGCAATACCCACTACCTGCAAAGGTTTCCACAACACGCGAACCAAAAATCGATTGATTCTCCACCCAACATAGTTCATAAAGTCTGCCTGATGGCCATGTAATAAAAAAATGTCTTGTTTAGTATTGGTATGTCTTAGAATAATTGCTTCATGATATTCAATATTTGGAAAAAGAGGAACATCATCATCAATCTTTCGATCATAAAAAGAACTTAGATACTTTTTTACATATTTTGGATCTCTATATACCATATCATGATTACCCCAAATCATTGCTAATCTATCATTAAAATAGAATTTCTGGAGTAATTCATACACATTTTTATGTGCTCTCAGAATAGTTTCAAAATGTATATTTTCCCATAGTTCATCCCCATCTCCTAATTCGCAATAGGTAAATCCTTCGCTAAAGTAATGTTGTAAAGCATGGAAATAAATATTACGATTATTCGCAAAATCATCGGCAAAACTGTTATCACCTCTATGGCAATCACTAAAAAGAATAAACTTAGAACTGTCATCAAAAGGGATAACTTTTGCGTTTTTATAAGCGCGATCCAAACGGGATTGAGATGACATAGAAGGTACTTTTTGTATAAATATACAATACTCTATGTTTTTTAAAAGCGTAGTACTTGATAAATATTATGGATGACTAAGAGTTCGATTTTTTCTTAAATGGAAATTACTTAAAATCATTAAAAAAGCTACAATATATAACCACCATGTTTGATTGTAGTTTAGATAATAGGCAATAAGTAAAATGAATAATCCAACGGTGTATACTATAATATTGATCCAGGATTTATTTTTATAATGCTTCCACATTAAAATAATACTTCCCAACAGGAATAGAGCAAGTATTACATATTTCCATTTAGAATTATATTCTAATTGATCGAAACCGATGTAACTAAAAAATGAAGCATAAGCAGCCCAACAAAATGCACATTTAGGAAATAAAAAAAACACAACAGCGGATAGTATATTTAGAACACTCATCTTTTTTGTAGAGCTACCAGATGGTTTATTAGCATTTTCGGTAGTACAAGAGCAAGGTTTATTTTTAAAGGTATACATATTGCTGTTGTGTTTGGTTATGAAACTAGACTCGATAATCGAGATTACATAATATTTACTTGGTATTATCAAAAATTAATTAGATGAATACTATTTGAGTAAAACCGTCTACTTTGAGGGTTTTTTAGGGACACCTTTTTCCCATTGTGCTTTGCCTAATAACCAACTAAAATCTCCACTCAATTGATCTCCAGAAGTTAACTTTCCGTTCTTATATAGGTAGATGCCAGCACTAGAGTGACATCCCATACAACTCTCTGTACCAAAAATAGTAATATCACTTACTGGATTTGCCTCCATTAAATTTGAGGCAGATTGATTCCCTCCCTGAAAAAAGGTCTCCATTGTGATATTGGTAAGTAATGCAAGATTTGGATTTCCACCAGGTTTGTTAACTACAGATTCTGGTACTTTATAACCACTTTCTGTGTGATTGCCAGGAGGGACATTCTGATCTAACGGATATTGAGTGTCGATTAATCGATAGTATTGCCAAACACTTTTTTGTTGTTTAAAATAGGTCTGCATTTTTTCATTAATTCGCTGTACTCTTACGGGTATATCTACCATTCGTTTTGCCTGAGTTTTCATCACATCACTGTTGGCAAAATATTTATCCGTACTACTAGAAATTGTCCAGAAATCTCCATGAACTCCTTTATTATGAGTATATGTTGTTCCGTTTTTTGTAACATCTATGTTTACAGGACAAATTTCGCAGTTAGGGTCTGTAAGCGATGGAGGAATTACTGTAGTTTTTCCGTCTTTTTCAATTACATTTTGATCTAAATTATCAATATGCTCAAAAGTGGACCATACCCATTGTTTGCCTGTCGGTGTTTTTTGACTAATATGAAAACCAATCATTCCTAAATCTTTTTTAACTAATGAAGTGCCATCTGGACCAATAATATATCCTTCTTCTGTATAATAGCGATCTTTATAATCTTTGACAGTAAGTATTTTCCATGCAAATTTGATTTCTACAGCTCCTAATTTATTCTCCTCATAATTCCCTTTAGGAAAATTAGCAATTCCAGTTTCTGAGAACTTAGTCTGACCATTAATATTATAAAGTTTATTAGAAACGATATAATCGAACTCCTCTTTATTCATGAGTACTTCATATACAACTACATTTCCGTTTTGATCAAAAAGTTTTCCGGCGAATGCCTGATCTACTTCATCTGCGATATCAAAGTTTTTACTGCTTGTAGGTGTGTTTTTAGAAAGCACTACACGTGCATCGTTATTAGATAAAATAGCATCTGATAAACCTAATCCCGAGGTAGTTCTTGGACTTCCCCAAGGAGCTGGAGTTTTTCCGTCTGCTCTGTAAACCTGAAATGCTTCTTTCCATCCTAACCAAGTAAGTTCTCCTTTATCTGTAAATTTTTCTGTTGGCTTTCCTTTTTCATCTCTTGGCCACATAATTGCAATAAAAGCTTGCCAACTGTATTCATTGAACTTTTGATTTAGTCCAAAAATGTCTTTTTTGTCTTTGAATTTTTGCTGAATTACTGGATTTACATCTACTGGAATATCGGGAGAAAATGTTACAGGAGCTGGAATTTTTTTGTAATCATTAGTATTTATAGTAACTTCTGCAGTATCGATCTGCTCTTTAACGGTAACCTTGTCTTTACAAGAAAAGAATAACATCGAGATACATGGGATTACCCAAAGCTTATTAAAATAGGTGTATAAAAGTTGTTCTGTGCGTTTCATAATATATAATTTTAGGTTAATTAGTTATTGTTTGTAATCGCTGTCTTCTTTCCCAAAATGAAGAATTAGAGTAACGTTGTTCTTGTGCATAGTATTCTTGCCTTTTTTTTAAGTACCCTTTATAATCTTGCGTAATAATGTATTGGTACTTTGGTAACGCTGAGGGATCTCCTTTTAAAAAATCAACAGTAGCATAAGCTGCAAATTGACTCATTGTTAGAGATTTGAAAATTCCTAAGGAAGAAATAGGATCGTAGCTGGATGCAGCATCTCCAACAGCCAGCCAGGAATTACCGACGGATGAGCTTAGAAATTGGGTATGTGCAGCAACGATTTGTGGTTCTATGAGACTTGCTGAGTTTTTTATTCTCGAATTTGTATAGTTTGTTTTAAATAGGTGCTTGTCAAAAATATCGGTTCTTCGAATTTGCATTTTATTTGCAATATCTGCATCTGTCATGTATGCAATTACCAGTTTTTCATTAGGCAGTGTAGCGCTATACCACCACCCATATGGATCGGTTTCTACAAAGATGCCAGTACCTAAATCTGTTTTATTAGAATTGGCAATATTATAAAAGCGGTAAATACCTACCATTCGATCTTCTTTTATTTTAGTCACTTGTTGAAGACATGAAAAAGCAGCTTTTTTTCCTGTAGCATCAATAACAAAACGGGATTTGATAATTGTTTGTTTCTGATTTGAATTGGTCTTTAAATACCAGAATTCGGATTTTTTTTCGGAGGATAAGACACTAGTTTTAAATTGTATAGATACTCCCTTTTTTTTGGCTTCTTTTATCATAAACTGATCAAAAGTCAGTCTATCCAGATGCCAGCCATATCCATAAGTAGAATACATATATTCATTATAATACAATTCGGAAGAACCCCATGAAGCAGAGGTGCCATAAGACTGTTGGAAATTACACTTTACGAAAGAATCCCAAATTCCTAATTGTTGTAATTGTTGAGATGCTTGCGGAGGAATGGTTTCTCCAATTCTCGGTAAATATGCATCATTGGGTAGCATTTCTATTGCTCGTTCTATGATCACAATAGATAAAAAAGGCGCTTTATTTTTTAAGGCTATTGCTGTTGCACATCCTGCAACTCCACCACCTATAATACAAACATCATATGTCAGTTTCTTGTTGGTCATTAATTATAGTCTTGTTTTACAGCAATCCATTGTGCAACCACTCCAGCTGGAGCTGTAGATTTACTATTAGGTCCTGTAGGATGAGGAATTGCTCTAACGATAGACCCCACAATTGCAGGGCGTTGGTCAACGCCATTCATCCAGTTCGGAACGAAATATCCTAAATAATTATAGATCCATTCGGCTCCTCCAACAATACCTTTTCCTTGGAATTGTAGTGTGAAAGGATTGCCGTAGCCAATTGATCCTTTTAGTTTTAATTCCCATCCAGGACCATAAATCAGACCATCTAATGTTTGAAATGGAGCTTCGTTTATTTTTATATTTCCCCTTCCAAATTCTAAAGAATCAAAGTCTGCATCCAGATCAGGATTACTTAGAAAACTTCGATAGGTCCATATGCCAGTTAGAATTTCCGGTACAGAGTTAATAGCTGTATTCATGATTTTTTAATTTGAATTATTTTCTTTGTTCGATTCGCCAAAACTTTGACCTAAAACACGATTACCTGGTTGTACAGGGTCTCCTAATGCTTCATTATTACGTTCTACCTGATAGAATTGCCGTGTGATTCCTTCTCCTTCGGATATCAAAAACCCAAGATCTTTCCAAGCCTCTACCATTTGAAGATCTCCTGCATTGTTGTTCGGTATTCCAGATGCCCAATACACTTGAGAACCATTCAAAGATTCAGGAACTACAATAGGTCTATGAGCTGGCCACCAAGGAATATTATATGCTATTTGCTGTTCTACAGGATCACCAATGGATTCTGGATAAATATTGTTCCATTTTTCGTAGGTAGTATTGATGTTCTGAAAAGTACATTCATGAAAATCTGCTTGCCATGGAATTCCAATATATTTTGTAAGATCTCCAGGTTCCATTCCAGCAGCAATATTAGGTGCAGTACTTCCATCCTTGTTTGCGATAGGTTGAGGAATGCTAAGTCCTCCGGCGATATAGGTAGCATGTTTTATTCTATAAGGTTCGCTATAGATTGCAGGATTGTCTACAATCCATGAGAGTTCTCCTCCAGGACAAAATGCACCACCCAATACATTACTTAATACGCCTCTATCAATTCCGATTCCTGTTGTTGGCGGGTTTGCCCAAGGATTTGTGCAGGATGAGTTACTTTCTCCCCATTCATCGCATTCATTTACAAACTTTCCATTTGCCCATTGTTTTAAGAAAAACAGCTGGGTTTCTGTCATAGAAAGAAATTTTTGAGGAGCGGTATTGGTTAATGGATTATCTCCACAAAGTAGTGGCATCAATCTTGGCTTATTAGAAGTTAGGTTGTAATTGCCTTCTACTTCATACGCATTGAGTTGATCTGTTTTCCTCATGATTCCATAAACGAATTGTCGTAACCTGTAGTAAGGATCTTTTCCGTTTTTTGGTGGAATAGAAAGTGTTTTATAATCTAGATTACCTCCTGTTCCTCTATTATGAGGATCACCACCACCGAAGAAATCAAAGACAAAAGTGTACTTAAAATCATCAGGTCTTCGTAGTTGAGGCCACAATTCTTTATAAAATTTTGGATAATAATCTGGATTGTAATGAGCTTCATTTCTCCAGATATCAAATTCTTCTGGTGTTTTTGGACTATTAGTTTCTTTGGTAAAAGGAGGAACTCCAAATACCTGTGGATCATAGGCCATTTTACGTACAAAAAGATCATACATCTTTTCATCCATGGTAATCATATCTTCCATTTCAGGTACATATCTTGGATACCCAACGACTACCCATGCAGGGACTTGTACGTCCATGGTTCCAGTAGTTTTCACCTTTTTTTCTTTATCACCATCGTAAACAGTATCCATAAATGTATATTCGATATTGGCTGTTACTGGCCCATCGGAAATATCATCAAACCACCCATCATTATTTACAAAACTTTCGATAACGGTAGTTTTGGTAGAACCTGAATTTCCATTTCCGCCTAATACAATCAATCGGATGTTTTTTTCTTGTTCGTTTACTAATAAACTGCCTAAGGTTTCTATAGCATTTGGTTGAATATCCGAAGGAGGAAATGTTTGTGGATAGGATACCTTTTTGTATTTACTAGCATCTGTTTTTTTGCTTTCTGAACCAAATTTTGCAAAAAATCCCCTATTGTTTTTTAGGTTTACAGTTAATGGTCCAGGATCGATAATCAGTTGTCTTCTTAGATCAGGTTGTGTTACTTCTGGATTACGAAGTGGGTGGTCTGGTGCATACCCTTGTTGTCCGTTGTTTTCCTGAAATTCATACCAGGAAGCTTTTTTATTGGCTAGATGAACCGTCCAATCAATATCAGTAACTTTTCCTTTTACAATTCTTGGGGCAGTAACTGCAGTCTCATATACAAAATTGTAACTGCCTCCTACTTTAATTTCTTCTCCTTTAGTGTCTCCATTTTCATAGGAGAAAATCCTGAATCTTGCTGCTTGTTTTTTGATTTTAGATAAATCATTACTGTCTTTAAAAGAACTAACCCTTATAGGGTTTCCTTTAGAGTCTTTTTGTTCTCTTCCCATTTCATCACAAGCAATTGGTAAGGTCCCAGGTTGTTCTGGAGTTAGATAAAAATCGTCATCTGTATTACCAAGCCTTGCGATTCCAATACTTGGGTGAATTTTAAAAGTGGTATATGTATTGTCCATTATGTGTTGCTTTAATTAGTCCATGAAGTTTAATGATACACCATCGATATAGATAGCATTGTCTATGGGTTTGCCATCGATACCTGCAATAACTAGTTGTACGGTAATATTCTTAGCACCATTGTTTAATATCCTTTGTACAGCATCTGTAGCATTGATTTTATAGTTTCTAGGTTCATGATGATGTAATTGCCTGTAGTCAAAATTTCTTGTTTTGTCTAGTGGTAAATTGCAATGTCCTGGTCCACCATAGCAGCTTCCATGAAATGTGGAGATTTCTTCTACAAAGTGATCATTTCCATTGGTTGGAGTATCTATTGTAGCATCTGGACTGTTTAGAAACACTCTGATATGTGCATTTGGTAAATTACCACGTTGTACACGATGGATTTTTATTTCGGCTTTTCTGTGTGTATCTAATGTATTGGTCGAAATGGTAGCTGGTGCACTATTAAATTTTACCAAGCCTACTTTGCTAGAGACATCATAGAATACAGAATCTCTCATGTAGGTGTACCCGAGTTTCTGAATGCTCATAGTATCTTGAACGGTCATAGACCATGGAGCCAAAACAGCATTCATCTCCTGAGGAGTTCCGTTGTGTAATTCTTGCCATCGTGCCCATAAACGATCTACATTAGAATGATGTGCCCAAAACAGTGGATCGAAAGCAGTGATTCGATTATCTGTCATCCAGCCGTAAATAGGATTTTCTTGGTTCTGAGGATCTATAGTAAGGCCTAAATCAGCATAAATTTTTTGCCACTTGGTATTTCCTTTATAAGGATAATTAGGATTCGTACCACCCGAGAAATTATGCATTCCATTATGTACTTTTTCCAAAGAACCATAATGATGGTCATAGGATGGTCCGCCACCAAAATCACCAAAATTGTCTAAAGAAAGTAATACATCAATGTCATCTTTGGTTGGATAATGAGAAAGAGGTCCCATAGATCCAGGCCATCGATTTGGAAACCAAAGTGGATTTATTTCTTTAAGGGTATTATAAATTGCACGAATTTTATCAGACCATACAGCAACATTATTTACATTGATAATTTCATAAGGTATTCCAGCTGCTTTTAAAAAACGCAATCCAGAGTTATAAATAATTCCCTTTTTTACGATTTTTTCTAAGGCAGCAATTTCTTTTTTAGTAAGTATAGATTTTCCTTCGCTTGTTTTTTGATTCTTTAATTGATCTAATCCTTTTTGAGTAAGAAAACAGCCATAAGCCTCAGGAAGTACTCCTAAGTCATATTCTTTGTTATTAAAAGTGTTTTTGTTTTGATCTGCGTAATCTGACCAAGACCAATAGGGTAGCGCAATATCTTGATCATAATCCTTTAATTTTTGTTCGAAAAAATAAAGATAGAGTCTATGCCATGTTGTAAATTGTTCCCACCCATGTTGACAGGAATCAGTATGAATCCTTGCCCAGTAGTCAAAGCTTCTCTCATCTTGCCAATAATCTGTGTATTGAAACATGCAATTCAAAGCTTCTCTAAATGTTCCTAGTTCTTTTGGAGATAAGGAACTTACCTCTTTTCTAATGGTTAATCCTTTATTATCTCTATGATCCTGATTTGTGGTATTAGAAGATACAGGGTGAAGCAATTCTCCGTTCGCTAGAGCAAGATGATTATTGCTGGGAGTTATGTGTACTTCTTTTTTAGAATTTTCTTCTTCCAGCGTCAGAGGACAATCGGCATCAATCCAATTTGCTATTATTTGAATTTGATCTGCTGAAGCTTTTGCAGTAGCATCCCACAGTAATTTTGGAAAAATACTACCATCAAAAGGATACAATCCTTTTAAGCCTTTAATAATTGCAGACTGATCACTCCTTTTATATACAGGAGGATGGGTTCCTCCTCCACCTCCTTGCCCTCCTGAAGGCCAACAATCTCCAATAGATGTATGTATTGGTGGTTGTTGTACCGAAGATACTGCTGGCTGTTGAGATGCAGTATCTGAGGATTTTTGTTGAGATCCACAACATCCTTCACTTTTTTTTGTGGGTTGTGAAGCAGGAATATTTATGTGAGAATCATCTCTAGACCCGCAACATCCCTTTGTTTCACTTGAAGTGTTATTTGCCTTTGGTGCAATAAGACGTTGCCCATATAAGGAAGCAGTTATGAAAACTTCCGGATCTAACCAAAAAGCATGCAATCCTTGATAACTAGGAACCGTTTTTCCCTGTAATGAATTTAGAATCTCTTTTACGCTTTCGTATTGAGATATTTTTCTCTTTTTACCGGACATAATTGTGAGTTATAATTTTAATAAAGCAGTGCTTCTCAAAGTTATAATCGAAAGGGAATTTTTGGTATGGGTATAAACCCCTGTTTTATTGATTTTAAGGGTTTTTTAATTAGTAACACGTTGATTTTGTTCGAAAAAGAAAGAACTCTGGTTGCTTTGTTTTGGGGTAAAAGTAGCAGCTGAAAGAACTTAATAAGTACGTTGTTTAATCAATAAAAGAGGAATATTTTTGATTAAAATGCTGATTATAGGTTACGAGATTTGTAGGAGGAGATCAATTTAGAATATGGAATTTATTTTTAATAATTTCATCCTTTTTATCTTCAACATAGTTTAAAAAAGCCTCTGCTACTGGAGAAAACTTTTTGTTTTTTAACCATATTAGATTCCATATAGTTTTAATTGGAAATCCTTTCACTGGAATAATTTGTAAACGTCCAGCTTCTAAATCATTTCTAATACCAATAAGAGGCATGATCGAATAACCAAGACCAGCAATTACAGCCTGTTTTACTGCTTCATTAGAAGTAAGTTCCATTTTTTTTCGAACTGGTAGATCGTTACGTTCGATATAGGCTTCCATGGTATGTCGAGTTCCTGATCCTGGTTCTCGATAAATTAATGGAAGTTCGGTAAAAATAGATTTGTTATAATTTTTTTTATGAAACTGTTCAGAAGTATTTCCTACCAAAAATAATTGGTTTTCCATCAATTTAGTTTTCTCGATTTTTAAATGCGTTGGTAGTACTGAAACAAGTGAAAAATCAACAGTGTTTTCTTCTAAACTTTTTATTACTTTTTGCTTATTGGTTACATCTAGTACAAGATCCACACCTTCATGTTGTTTCATAAAATCTGACAGAAAATATGGGATAATGTATTTACCAGTAGAAACAACCGATATTTTTAAAATACCAGATAGCTGTCCTTGATAAGCATTAGTCTTGTAACTTATTTGGTTTACCTCATCGATTATTTTTTTTGCAGCAATAGCGATTTCTTTACCAAAATCAGTAACATAAAGTTTTCTTCCAATTACCTCGGTTAGCGGAATTGGAAACTGATCTTGAAAATTTTTAAGCTGAATAGAAACTGCAGGTTGGGTTAGATGCAGCTCTTCCGAGGCTTTTGTAATACTTTGTTTTTCTGCGATTTTTAGAAAAATCTGTAATTGATGCAAAGTATAATTCATAAATATAATTAATGATTGTAATTACAAATATAAATGAAAATATATGAAAAATATCCTGTAAATTAGAGATTATAAAAATAAAGTCATTGATTAACAAATATTTATAAATATTGTTTTGAATCCATAACGAAATAAAGTGTATCATTTAAAATTTAGATATATGGAGTTATTGAAAAATGCAAAGGACTTCCTAAAAAGAAGTATGAGTAATATGAGTACCAGTGACCGCGTATCTGCTTCTAGAAAAGCTAAATTACTAGTATTAAGTATAAATGAAATATATGAGAAAAGTAAAGACCCAAAACTTATGGATGTTATGAAGCTAATTACTCTGAAAAAAAGAAAAATAGATAAAAGATTGAAAGGACTCATTACTACGTAAACTAAATAATTATTCTAGTCTTTAATTTCAATTAATATGATGTCTATTGGAAAACACAAACTTGAAAAAGAAAAATTAGCTTATACTAAAATTTGAATTAGTTAAAGAACTATATAACGCCCTATATAGTTCTTTATTTGTGATGCTTTCATTATCAATTATTACCTAAGTAGCTGCTTTCAAGGGCAGCTACTTCTTTTTTGGATGTCTATGTGATTTATAGAATAGAGAAATATCTCTAATTTTCTTCTTTTTAGTTATGTACTAAAAACAACATCCTTACTGGACGAACTTTCCCTAGTGTAAAAATATTAGAATCCTTTTGGAACAAGGTTTAATTAAGTGTCGTAAAAGTGATATTGCGTCTATTTTACGACATTTTTTTGTCGGAAATTTCTAATCATTTGACGGACAAGTGCTAGCCTTTGCGCTGCTTAGTCAAGTACCTTTGAAACATCAAAAATCAATAAACTTAGTCTAAATCATGGTCGATGTTGTATTAACAGTTTTAAAGGATAAGCTCAATGAGTATTTTAAAAATGTAGTAGGTACTACAGAATCTAATATTATAGACTTTATAAGTACAAATAATAACGATCCTGTTTCTTTTACTAATGATAAAATAACTCCTTTTCTCATTAATATTTCAGAGGATAGAAAATTTAGAAATGCAGATCAATATGCTGGCGTAATCCGAAATGGCATAAAAACCCAAGCAAATCCTGAAATAAGAATTGAGTTATTGATTTTGTTCGTATCCAAATTCAATAAATATGATCAGGCACTTAAGTTTTTATCACATGTTATTAAGTTTTTTCAGGTCAACCGAATCTTTGATCCTCTGAATTCACCGCAATTATCAGATGAAAATATAGAGAAGTTGATCGTAGAATTAATATCACTTCCATTAGAAGAACAAAATCAAGTATGGCATTCTTTAAACACATCATACCTGCCCTCAGTATTATATAAAGTACGTCTGCTATCTTTTATAGACGATCAAAGTATGGAGTTTGTGGGAGAACCAATATCCAAAACGAATCTTAATCTTCATCAAAAAGTATAAGCTTTTAACAAATAGATCTATAAACAAGTCCAATATCGAATCAAATAAAGTATAACATGGAATATCGCGAAATTTTTGACATAGAGGTTTTTCACCCTGTTTTATTAGAATCTAATGCTGTAGTTCTTGTACCTAAAAATGAAACGAGAAAACACTTAAGTAACCTTGGATTTGTAATAAAGAAAACAGAAAAAGGAATAAAGATTTTAGCTCCCATATCTCAGGGAAATATCGGTTTCCAGCCTTTGAGCGAAGATGACAACTTTACTTTTTATATATATCCAACTTCAGATACTACTCAGGAGATTACAGATTTTTCTAAGATAGATGAAGGTCATATGATCTCATTTTCTAATCAAGATCTTTCAGAAAATAGTCAGGAATTAGTAAGTAGCCAAGTAGCCAAGGAAGGAGTTTTTGGAGGATATCCTGCATTAGGAAGTATTCATATTATAGGTCATAAAATTAATCTTACATCTTTAGAAGAACCAATAATTTTTAAAGCTGTATTTGGAGCAAAGTCGGTAAAGTGGAAATACTATTTTGTTTCTAATACCGAAGATACGGATATCAGCTTAGAGTCTAGAGATAATCAAATTAGTTTCAATGAAGTGGTGGTCGATGAAAACACCACGGATCAGATTATAAATTCCATTCAATTAAATTTTCCGAATACCCAAGTTAAGATTTTCGAATCTAAAGATTTGGTTCCCTACAGTAATAAACCCATTAAGAATATCAAACTACTTCAAAACGGTGATATTCTTATCAATCATTTACCCAACCCTCGAGCAGAACAACAAGGAATTCAAATAATTAAAATTAAATAAGAAAGGCGGATCTGGAAAAACGTATTGGTTTTTAGAAAAGCCTAGTATAAACATGTAAAACTATTAGAATATGTCTAGATTTTTAACACCAGATGTGTATACAGAGGAAGTACCTCTATTACCACAATCTGTAGCAGAGGTTTCTACTGCGGTACCAGCTTTTATTGGATATACTGAAAAAGCGGTAAAAAATGGGAAAGATATTACAAACAAAGCCATTAGAGTATCTACTTTATTGGAGTTTAAAGAGGCTTTTGGAGGTGCACAATCAGCATCTTTTAAGGTAAGTATTTCGGATGATGATGCTGTAGAAAATATAGAAGTAGAAGCTCCGAAGCATACTTTATATCATGCCATCGATTTATACTTTAAAAATGGTGGAGGTGATTGTTATATTATATCCATAGGAAGTCATAATGATGATCATGATAAGGAATCATTCTTAAATGGCTTAGAAGCTTTGAGTAAGGAAGATGAACCTACCTTGATTATGCTTGGCGAAGCAACAAAATTAGATGCGCCTGATTATCACGAAGTATGTCAAAGTGCTTTAGCTCAATGTCAAGAATTAAAAGACAGATTTTGCATTTTTGATATTAAAAAAGATGATGAAGATGGAACATCTTTTAGAAATGGAATAGGTACAAATAATCTAAAATATGGTGCTGCTTATACTCCGTATTTACAAACATCAATTACCTATCGTTACGAAGAAGATCTTGTGCAAGTGTCAGGTTCTTCGGCAACTGAAACCCTACAATTAGAAATAGCCGGTGCGATTAGAGTTGAATACAATGGATCTTCGCAAGATGCTCCTAAAGTTAAGATCAACAAAGGATCGGGAAGTATACCTTCTTTTAGTATTGCTGATGCTGTATTAACCATGAATGTTGGAGATGGAACTCCCGCTAGTGAAATTATAAATGAATGGAATACATTTTCAAACAAAGGCGATTTTGATATTATTTTGTTAGATGGTGCTGCCGTTGTAGAGTCTTCTACAGGAACCACTGATCTTATTACTACTGGTGGTGATAATGCATCTGTTAGTTTGTCAACTTTCAAGGAGTCTCGTTCTGAGTTATATAGCAGAATTATTAGTGAGGTATCAAAACAACGCATCATCTTACCACCAAGTGCAGCAGTAGCCGGTGCATATGCTACTACAGATAGGGAAAGAGGTGTATGGAAAGCACCAGCAAACGTAAGCTTAAATGCTGTTATAGGTCCTATCTCAAAAATTACTTCTAAAGATCAAGAAAAACTAAATGTGGATGCTACAAGTGGTAAATCCATTAATGCTATCCGAAGTTTTGTTGGAAAAGGAACCATGATTTGGGGAGCTCGTACACTAGCTGGAAATGACAACGAATGGCGATATGTACCAGTACGAAGGTTATTCAATATGATAGAAGAATCTACCAAAAAAGCATCTCAGTTTGCAGTTTTTGAATCTAATGATGCCGTGACTTGGTTAAAGATGAAGGCTATGATCGAAAGTTTTTTATATGGCGTTTGGCAACAAGGTGGACTAGCTGGAGCGACTGAAGAACAAGCATATTTTGTAAATATCGGATTGGGAAAAACCATGACGCAACAAGATATTTTAGAAGGAAAGATGATTGTAGAAATTGGACTAGCAGCTGTGCGTCCTGCAGAATTTATCATATTGAAATTCTCTCATAAACTACAAGAAGCATAATTAGCGCAGAAAATTTAATGAACAAGTAAAAAGTAAAACAATGGCTTTAACTAAAGAACAAATAAAGACAGATTACCCTTTAGTAACCTACAATTATAGGGTAGATATCAACGGAGTATCTATAAGTTTTTCGGAGGTATCAGGTTTAGAATTATCCTTCGAAACAACAACATATAAGGAAAGCTTTGCTACAGGAGGAAAAGTAGGCCCGAATATTATGTACATGCCAGGACAGATCCAACCCGTAAATATATCTATGAAAAAAGGATTGGTAAAAGGAAAGAGCATTCCTGTCTTTTATGATTGGATCAATGATATACAATTGAATCAGGTAGATAAACGAGATATCGTAGTGCATCTTTTAGATGAAACAGGTAGTACTGTAGTGAGCTGGAAAGTTATTGATGCCTTTCCAACCAAATTAACTGCGCCTTCTTTTGATGCAAGTTCTAATGATGTAGCTATAGAATCTATGGATTTAATGGCGTTTAGAGTAACTATGGAAGAGGCATAGTAGATAAGTAAACTAAGCAAGTTCTATTCTAGGAAATAAAACCAGAATGATAAGTCAATATAAATTTTAAAAACCAAAGTATTGTGGCAATTGATAAACAGAAAATTAGCGAAACCTATCCGTTACCGGTATACAATTATCAGGTAACGATTAACGGAGTTGAAATCATGTCGTTCTCAGAGATTTCAGGTTTAGAAATTGACCATGATCACGTGTTGTATCGACATGGTTTTAGTTGGGCAGTTGGAGATCATTTGATCCGTGGCCAAAGAAAACCGATTAATATTTCTTTAAAAAGAGGGTTGATCAAACGTAGGAGTGATTTATATGACTGGATTAAATCTGGCGAAAAGAAAGACATTAGAATAGAGCTTTGTGATGAAGCTGGGATGGGCATCGTAGTTTGGGAGGTTTCCCGAGCATTACCTTTCAAATTAGATGCTCCATCGTTTAGCGCTAGCGCCAGTGAAGTAGCAATAGAGAGTCTCGATTTAATAGCTCATGACTTACGAGTAAAATACAATTAAAGAGTTACCATATGTTAGATGTTTTAAGAGCAATCAATTTTGCAGATAAAGAGCCTTCATTATCACATAGATTTGGAGTATTCTTTCTATCAGGCGGCGTTATTCCTAATCCAATAGATATTAGGTTTCAAAAAGTAAGTGGTATTAGTACCGAAGTGCAATTGGATACGATAAATGAAGGTGGACAAAACCTACACGCACATCGCGTACCCAAAAAGATGAATTATAACAATTTGGTACTGGAGCGAGGTTTTGTGGCCAGTAGTTTAGCTGATGGTTTAGATAGCCTTAGTCTACCAGGTTTTGGTCAGATGCGTTCTCCGCTGATTTCTGAATTCAATGCGACATTTTCATTTTTTAAGTTTAATCCTTCTAATGTACTAGTCACATTATTTAACGAAAATGGTATTCCGATTGGTGGGTGGTTATTTCTAAAAGCATATCCAGTAAAATGGTCCGTATCTGATTTGGATGCACAATCCAATTCCGTGGCCATCGATACAATGGAGTTAGCATATACACGATTTCAAATTTTAAGATTATAAAAATGGCAGTAGAGATTAAAGAAATTGTCATTCGAGCCATCATATCAGATGCTTCACAGACAGATGAAGATAGACCAACTTTGGATACCGGAAAAGAGCAATGTGATATAGTACAAGAATGCGTGCATCAGGTACTAAAAATATTGAAAAAGAAAACCCTTAGATAGATCATGGCATTATTAAGTGAATTAAGTTTTAAACTACAAAAGCTTACCATTATTTCTTTTGATAATGAAGAAAGAAGCGTTGGTAAGAAGGAATTAGAAGTGATGTTTAATCCCGAATCCGTTAGGCGAAGTTTCGTAAATAAGTTTACCGATAAGGCAAGTAATCCTCAGAACGAGAGTACTACCAAGTTTACGTATAGTGGGTCATCTACCGTGAGTATGAGTCTAATTTTTGATGGAACCAATGTAGATCAATATGGAGCAGAAATAGCGCTTAGATTGTTAAGAGGAACTCAAAAAAGTGTTGCAGAAAGAATAGATGATTTTCGAAAAGACATTACAGAAATAAAAGGTAAAATTCACGAGCCGCGCTATTTAGTTCTTAGTTGGGGAAAAACATTAAAGTTTAATTGTAGACTTTCTAGCTTAGATATTAATTACACCTTGTTCGAAAGAAATGGAGATCCTTTGCGAGCCGAACTCAATGTTTCTTTCATTGGAGATGATACGCCCAAAGCACAATTAGCCAAGTTGAATTTGCAATCTCCTGATCTTACGCATTATCGTGTGGTAAAAGCAGGTGATCAATTACCATTAATGTGTCAGGAAATATATGGCTCTCCAATGTATTATCCATTGGTAGCAAGTGTAAATAAACTAACGGATTTTAGAAATCTAACACCAGGTCAAGAAATTTATTTCCCACCAATAGAAAAATAAGAGATGTCATCAACTGTAGTAACAAGTACGATTAAAAGTAACGGTAAGATCCTGCCATTAGGATCGTATGAATTATTGTCGATAGATACGAGCAAAGAGTTTAACAAAATACCTTTAGCTGAACTTAAGCTATCTGATGGTTGTGTAGCAAATCAAAAGTTTACCACCTTAGAAAGTAATGCTTTTATACCAGGAGCTGAAATTGAAATCTTTTTGCGGTACGAAGGAAATAATACAAACGAGACGAAGATTTTTGAAGGTATTGTGATCAATCAGGAAATCGAACGCTCACAATACCAATCAGTATTTACGATAGAGCTTTGCGATCCGTCTATAAAAATGACCAGTTTACGAAAAAACAAAGTATTTCGGAATAAAACGGATAACAAACTTATAAAAGACATTATCAGTACCTACAGAGATGTAAAAGCTAAGAATATAGAAAATACTTCTTTGGCACATTCACAGATGGTACAGTACTATGTTTCGGATTGGGATTTTATAGTATCAAGAGCAGAAGCGAATGGGCAACTTGTACAAGTTGATAATGGAGAGGTTTCTGTTTTTACGCCACAAATTGGTAGTACCGATCATACCCTAACCTTTGGGATAGATCTGGCTCATTTTGATCTAAAAATTAGTAGTCGTCATCAATATGAGAAAGTGCATTCATTTGGTTTGGATACAAAAAAGGATGAATTAGCACTTAGTATTCCCAAAAAAGGTAAAGAGCAATTATTAACTAGTATTGATTACAAAACTTCACAATTGTCAGATGCAGTTGGAGCTAAAGAAACAAACTTGGTGCATGCTGTACCTACAGATCCATTAGAATTGCAATCTTGGTCAGATGCACAACTTGTAAAGTCAAGACTGTCTCTGGTACAAGGAACCATTAGGATTAATGGAAATGGAAAAGTAAAAGTAGGTCAGACGCTGAAAATCGAAAATGTAAGTCGATTTAATGGAGAACATATCATTACTGGAGTTCGACATGGATTTGTAATGGGTTCTGGATGGTATACCTACCTACAAATAGGAATGGATGCCAATTGGTTTAGTTCGCAATCTGATATTGTAGATACAAAAGCTGCTGGTTTATTACCAGGTGTAAATGGGTTACAAGTGGGAACAGTGTTGGAACATGTAGAAGATTCGAAACACGGATTTCTAATTAAAGTTCATATACCAGCTTTTGATCAAGAAGCTAAAGCTACCGAAGTATTGGCCATGTATACGACATTAGATGCTGGAGTAGATCATGGAATTTTCTTTCCTCCAGAAAAAGGAGACCGCGTAGTGATTGGTTTTTTAAATGATGATCCGAGACAAGCAGTTGTTTTAGGAGCAATGCACAGCCACAAAGCACCACATACCGAAAAGAAAAAAAATAAATACAAAGGGATTTTTACCAAGTCTAATTATCAATTGCTTTTTGATGAGGAAAAAGAAGTAATAACATTATCTACAGCGGATAAAGACCAGTCCAATGAGCAGCAATTAGCTATCAATCAGAAGGAGAAAACAATCACATTAGAAGATGCTCATGGTAATAGTATTCTAATGGGTAAAGATGGTATTAAAATAATTAGTGCTAAAGATTTTTCAATAGAAGCTGCAGGAGACCTTGACATCAATGCTAAAGGAAAAGTAAAAGTAAAAGGAAAAAAAGTGGATTTAATATAAGAGCTATGAATAATAAATTTTTAGGAAACGGATGGTCATTTCCTCCTGCTTTTGGAATTGGAGGCGCTGAGGTGATACTTACTTCAGGAGAAGAAGATATCAAGCAAAGTCTTCAGATTTTGTTATCCACATCGCTAAAGGAACGAATCATGCACCCGGATTTTGGGTGTGATCTTACGCAATTTTTGTTTGAAGAATTGGATGAGAAATTTGCCAATGAGTTAAGTGATATGGTATCTCGTGCCGTGCTATTATACGAACCAAGAATTGAGGTGAATAATGTTGCTATAACCGACATAGATCCCCAAAATGGCGTAGTACATATCGATATAGATTATATGGTAAGAGCAACAAATAATCGATTTAATCTTATCTATCCATTCTATATCAATGAAGCCTCTAGCGTGGCATTTGATTTATAATAAAATCGATACTTATTAAAACTAAATGAAAAATGGATCTAATAGTGATAGATGGAGATACAGTTAATTTTTTACCAGCTTTTGGAAGTGCGGTTGTTAGTGTACAACCAGGTAAGATAACAGCTTCAGGAAAAACGACTGTAAAAGGTAAAAAAGTATGTGTGGCAGGAGACGAATCTAAAGTGGAAGTTAAAAACTGTTCGTATGTAGCACCTCCATTTGTGATTCCTGGCCAGGGTACATTAACCATTAAAAAATTAGGTCCAGATCAATTAACAACCAAAAGTAAAAGTGGAAACAAAAGCATTATTATAAAAGGGAGCATTTTTATAGCGGAGTTTAAGGTTACTTCTCCAGCAAAACAGCCACCTCCAGCAAATACACCAGATCCTTTACCCATGTATCCTGGACAAGGAAAACTAGTTCCCTCAAATGCAAAAATTAAAGCTACTTAAAATCTAAATAACCTAAAAGTTGTAAAAAGAGATGAATACGATTCAAAATATAGATAACATACTTCTTAGAGATGGAACCAGTCAGAACGATCGCAATTCGGATGCTCTGAGCACTGATTATGTAGCTATCGAAGGACGTAGTTTAGAAGAATTGATTACAGAAGCACAGCGGTTAGCCAAAGAGCTTCAGTTTTTTGATGAACAAAATAGACCTACAGGTACTTGGGAATCATTTCTTATAGATGATCCCAATATATTTAATCAAAACTCTCTGGAAGGGAGAAAAATACAACAAAAACACTGGGCGAAAGAACTAGCGGCATATGTAGAAAACCCAGAGCTGTTTTATAATAACACCGAAAAGAAGGCAAAATTATCAAAACCTCATGTAGTGTTGTTTATCACCTTTCTTAAATTAATGAATCATGTAAAGTCTAAAATAAATGGACTTACCGAAAAGCATCTCGATTTTTACTACAGAAAGTATCTACAATTAGATCCAAAACAGGCAGTTCCAGATGTAGTGAATGTACTTTTAGAATTAGAAGAGAATACTCAATATCTCGAAGTAGAAAAAGGAACCATCTTACAGGCGGGAGAAGATGCTGAAGGAAACGAATTACAGTATGTCACCAATGAAGATACGGTGATTAGCAAAGCCCAAATTACGCAATTAAAAAGTGTTTTTGTATCCAAGGAAATACGAACTATCCGAAATGTACATCAGGAGCGAAGAAAAACAAAGGATACGGCATTTGTAGACATGATGGAAATGGCATTAGGGCATCCAAATCCAGGTGATGCACTACCAGATTTTCCAGAAGCATTACAAATAGAAGATCTTTTTCAATTAGAAGAAGCTGTAAAAAATGAGAATGCTGAGGCACTTACTTATGTAAAAGAAGCATTGTTTTTAGAAAGAGATGAATTTGATCGTATTTTTTTAAAGCATCGACAAGACAAAGAAGGTATTCCTATAGATTGGGAACCTGAGTACGAGTTATTAGAAAAGGCATACGAAAGAAAAATTATTCACCAGAGACAACAAAGTTTAAAAGAACTACACCTCACCAATGGATTTGATGCCATGTTAAAGAAGGTGTATGGTAATCCAAATCCAGGAGATTCTTTGCCTTTATACAATGGAGAAACAACATCTTTAGAAAAAGTACTTCAAGATTTACAGGCCTCAAATGAGAACTCTGAACAAGCATTAGAATATGTGGAAGTAGAATTATTGTTGAGAAAACAAGATTTTATTCATGTTATGCAAACTAATAGTGATAGTACTATTTCCGAAGAAGATAAAAATAAAGTATACCGTATTTTAGAATTTTCTGAACGACAGCTACGTGCTGTGGTAATTCCTTCTCCAGAAACAGAACAATTATCTGATATTTATGATACTGCTAACGTTAAGGATTTTCTTTTTAGTCAATATGATGAGGAAGAAGAAAGTAAAAGGTTCAAAACTTTTGGGGATAGACTAACTGCTATTGCAGATAATTCCTTAAAACCATCAGAGATTGGATTTGCAATTAGTTCTCCCACTTTATTGCTCAAAGACGGAAAACGTACTATTGAAGTATTTCTAGATCTAAATCTTAGCAGCCAAAAAATAAAAGAGTTACGAGCTGTTTTTGATAGAAAAGATCCTTTTCAAACCTATTTAAGTAGTGCAGAACAATGGTTTATACCAGATGCGGTTCAGTATTCTTTAGGGAATTATGTAGGCAGTTCATCAGAGAATAATCTAAACGTTGAAATAAAGGATCAAACCATTACCCGATTAGATACGACTAATTTTACTGTAACCGATATAGGCGATTACATCGTGGATGCCTCTCAAAAAATTTATGAGATTGTAGACTTTAAGGATGTGAAAATTGTAGAGATTAAAGAGGTTGGAGTATTAGAAAAACCCATAGAAAACACGCAAAAATACAGCAAGGATCAAGTATACCTAAATGCGCTGAGAATCCGAATTAAGCTTCAGGATAATGATTTGCCTATCATTTCATTTCCATCTTCTTCTGCTTTTATAGCATCGGATTATCCTGTTATGGTGTGTGTCTTGCAATCTTTAATGGAAGAGGAAGATGATCAAAACAGGATACGAAGTAGCTATCAACATTTAGTAGATGTGGCATTACAAAAAGCCCATATTCGAGTAGATGTTCAGGAGATGCAGCATAGTATCGTAGAGAATGATGAAGGAACAATTGATACCAACAAACCATTTGAACCTTTTGGCTTTCAACCGGAAATAGGAACTAGTTTTTACATCGCCAATGACGAAATATCACAGAAACGATTGCAAGATGTACAGTTACATTTAGAATGGATAAAACAGCCAACATCTTTTGTGGATTATTACAAAAATTATTGGTTGATTCAGGCAGATCATACCGAGGAAGAACTCGCTACACTAAATGATGAACAATTGGCCGAACTTATGGATCAAAAGTTAGGTTTTGATGCTGCTATCATTGAGAATGAACATGATTTTAAGGCTGATGTGTTTTTACATGATCGCAATGCAGAGCTGTTACTTTCTGCCAAGGTTGAAGATGAACAAGGCAATGAACTAACAGAAGGTTTTCCTCTTTTTAATAAAGAAAAAAATATATCTATCAATGATATTCCTGCAAGGATAAAAAATACAAGTCTTGATTATCAATATAAAGAACGTTTTGGAATACAGACAGATGATGAAGAAGCATTGCTTTGGGATCGCTATTTTAGAATAGAATTGACTCCAATAAACTTTCAGCATTCGGTATTTAATACCTTGTCTGTCAAACAAGCAATATCGGATAAGGCAGAAATAAAAAATCTAAAGATCAATCCGCCATATCAGCCTAAGCTTAAAAAACTAGGAATTTCATATACGTCTTGTGATACTATTCTAGCAAATACAGCAACCCATAGCACTACGAATAAGATATTTCATATACACCCATTTGGGTATGATGATATCATTCTTGGAGCAACAAGTACATTAATACCTGCGTATAAGGACGAAGGTTCACTATATCTTGGAATTGAAGAGGTAAATACACCACAGGTACTTTCAATTTTATTTCAAATGGCAGAAGGGAGTGCGGATCCTGAAATAGAAAAACCAGTAGTACAATGGAGTTATCTGCGAAATAATGAATGGATAACATTGGCACCTACTAATCTTTTACAGGATGGTACTAATGGATTACTAAATACAGGAATTGTAAAAATTAGAATACCCGAAGATGCTACCCAAGGTGGTACGTTAATGCCATCTGATTTACATTGGATGAAGATAAGTGCGTTCAAAAATATTGAAGGAGTATCTGATACTATTGATATTCAGAGTCAGGTGATTAGCGCTACACTTGCTAGTGAAACAGTAGCACCAGTGCATTTCGAAAATCCATTGCCAGTAGATACGATTACCGAAGAACTCAATCAAATACCTGAAATAGCAAAAATATCACAACCTTTTACATCTAGTAAAGGGAAACCGGTAGAAAAAGGAGATGCTTTGTACAAGCGAATCAGTGAACGTTTACGGCACAAGAATAGAGCGCTTACGATGTGGGATTATGAACATATGATATTACATAAGTTTCCTGAAATTTATAAGACGAAATGTCTTCCAGCTTTGGATCGTATTGGAGGAGTAGATGTGATTGTAGTTCCAGATATTAAAGGGAAATTACCATTTAATCCTTTTGCCCCAAAAGTAGCAGCAGATACACTTTTTAAGATCAATTCTTATTTAGAAAATCTGGCTCCAACCTATGCCGAGATATCCGTTTCGAATCCTTCTTATTTACAAGTTTCTACAGAATGTGTTGTGAAATTTTATCCTGGATATGATGAAGTTTTTTATAAAGACAAGTTAATAGAAGAAATCAAACGATTCATGTCTCCATGGGCATATGGTGAGGATAGCGAAATTCAAATCGGAGGATCGCTTCATGCTAGTATGATTATCAACTTCATTGCAGAACGTCCTTATATCGATTATGTAGCGAACCTAAAATTGTTTCAAAGCGAAGATGGAAAGACATTTACCGATGTACGAAGTCTGAATGATGGTAAATCTATCGTAACGCCTTCACAACCTAATATGATTATGGTAGCTGCCCAAATACACGAAGTCTATGTAGTTAACGAAAGTGGATTCGAAGAAGATAGCTTTGAAGGAATTAATTATATGGAAATCAGTAAAGACTTTATTGTGAAATAAAATCTTAAAACCAAAGTAATAAAATACAGTCTTATGGAAATCAATAAAAGAAACAGAACAGAACTCAAGGAATATTTTAAGATCAATGATAAACCTACTCAAGAAGAGTTTTCAGATTTTATAGAAGCTAGTATTAATCAAGCTGAAGATGGGATTGCGAAAGTTCAAGGGAATCCCTTGTCTATACAAGCCGAAGGAGAGCGAATAGGTACACAAGAGATTGTAGATCTCTATGAAAATTTCACAGATGATAATCCGCAATGGTCTATTAATTTAAATCCAAGGGTAAATGCTGAAGAACCATCGAGTAATCAATCTGGATTTAATATCAAAGACGCAACAGGACAAAGTCGTTTCTTTATAAAGTCTGGAGAAGGTAATGTTGGGATTGGTACCATTGAACCTGTGGCTCCTCTTACGGTGAAAGGGAATGCTACTTCTAACAAACCTATCGATGCAATGCAAATTTCTGAAGATACAATCCTATTTGGAGGCAATAATACGAATGAGCATAAAGATTCTGCAAAGATTGAAGTAGGAACTACTACTTTAAAATTATTTGGAAAATCAACGAATAGTGATCCTACTACTAGAAAGCTAGAGATTCTAGCAGATGGAGGAACTGTTATTAAAGGGGCAGTATCAGTTCAAGGAGATATGACAGTAAAAAAATTGAAGGCAGAGAATATTTCTACGAGTACAGATTTAGATAAAGAAGGTGCTAGCCATGATAGAATTCCTACCCAAATGGCAGTAAAAAGCTATGTAGATACAAGGATGCCAAAAGGAGTGATTGTCATGTGGTCCGGAAATATTAGTAGTATTCCTGTGGGATGGGCATTGTGTGATGGACAGCAAGGTACTCCAAACTTATCTGGGAGATTTATTGTAGGATTTGACAAAGGAAATTCACAATATCAGATAGGAAAAACAGGAGGAAAAGAAGAAGTTACTCTAACAACAGGCCAATTACCATCACATAGTCATTCAGGAACTACTGGAGAAGCTGGCGAACACGCACATAATTTTACGGGGGCAGCTAAACGAGGAGATGGATCCGGTACAGGAAGTTCTAATGACTATTACAAAGCATTCACCAGAACTACCCAACCTGCGGGTAAGCATAGACATTCCTTTAATACCAATAAGACTGGAAGCAATCAACCTCATGAAAACCGTCCACCGTATTTCGCATTGGCATATATCATGAAATTATAAATCAAAAAGAAAAGATTGTAGTAATTACAGAAGATTTAACATCCTAAAAAAATTAGAAGAAGTGGAAATCAATAAAAAAAATAGAACGGAACTTAAAGGTTTTTTTAAGATTAATGACAAGCCTACACAAGAGGAGTTTGCAGATTTTATAGAAGCTGTGTTGAACCAGGCAGAAGATGGTGTCGCAAAAGTACAAGGAAACCCATTATCCGTGCAAGCAGAAGGAGAGCGAGTGGGTACGCAAGAAGTGTTGGATCTATATGAGAGTTTTTCTGATGATAATCCGCAATGGTCTATTAACCTGAATCCAAGAGTAAATTCTGACACACCCAATAGCAATCAACCTGGTTTTAATATCAAAGATACTACTGGACAAAGTAGATTATTTATTAAGTCAGGAGAAGGAAATGTTGGTGTAGGCACTATAGAACCTACAGCCAAACTTACAGTTGAAGGCAAAGATACAGCTCCATTAGTTTCTATAACTGATACCACCAATACCCCCATTACTATTTTTAAGGTTTCTAAAAAAGAAGGAGTTGCTATAAAAGGAACATTGCAAGTAGAAGGAAACCTGAAGGCATCTAATATTTCGGATAACGAAGAATTGGATAATACAACCACCAGTCATGATAAACTCGCCACCCAAAAAGCGGTAAAGACCTATGTGGATACACGTTTGCCAAAAGGTCTCATTTCTATGTGGTCTGGACAGGATATTCCCAAAGGTTGGGTGTTGTGTGATGGAACCAATAATACGCCTGATTTATCAGGAAGATTTATTGTGGGAATGGAAAAGAACAATCCAGAGTACCAAATTGGGGAAAAAGGAGGGGCAAAAGAAGTAACGCTTACTGAAGCACAAATGCCAAGTCATACTCATTTAGATAAAGGGCATAAACATAATATAACGGATCCTGGTCATAATCATAATCATGGAAGTTTTAATGGGTTGGTTAGGTTTACTGGGAAGGATACTACTGATACAATGGATAATAATCCTGGTGCTGGTAAAGAGTTTGCCTTAAATAATTTTGGAACAATTCAGAAGAATAAAACAGATATTTCTATTAATACTGCCAAAGCAGATTTAAAATCAACAGGAGGCAATAAAGCCCATGAAAACCGTCCACCATATTTTGTATTAGCATACATCATGAAATTATAATCATTTCAAAAACTACGGCAAGATATATATATCAATTTGGAGAAATACGAACAATAATTACCTTTTACCATGACAGATACAATCACCATACCTAGAGAAGTACCAAAAGACAGTACGTTGAGCTATGAATTCCTAAGAGCAGAAGGAATGCAATTGATCCAAAAAATGGCAGCAGATACATGGACAGATCATAATATCCATGATCCTGGTATTACGATTTTAGAACAAGTATGTTACGCTGTTACTGACCTTGCCTATCGTATGGAATATGATATCCAGGATTTGATAGGGAATGACCATAAGAGTTTGTATAGTCCAGCAACCATTTTGACTACAAATCCGGTGACTCTTATGGATATTCGTAAGATGGTGATTGATATAGAAGGAGTTAAGAATGCATGGGTAGAAAAAGTAGTTCCTAAAAGTGCCAATGAACTTGTATCTAGTATTCCCAAAGGATTGTTTCGTGTGTTTATAGAGAAAGATGGATTATTTGATATTCCTGGTAGTAAAATCATAACTGCCGTTCGAGAAAAATTATATAGCTGTCGTTCTATTTGTGAAGATTTTGAAGAAATTAAACTATTGGATACGCAAGGAGTACGCTTACAAGGTGTAATCGAAATTGCTGATAACGTAGACAATATCCATGAGCTTATTGCAAATATGTTACATCGTGTTGGCACCCATTTTTCGCCACGTATTCCTTTTTATACCTTGCAACAACAATTAGAAAAAGGTAAAACAACGGATGAAATTTTTGATGGTCCTCGATTACATCATGGTTTTATGGAAGATCAGGATATCACCAAAGCCTATCGGAAAGAGGAAATTCAAACCTCGGATGTGATTAAAGAAATAATGGATCAACCCGGTATTCTGGTGATCGATAAACTGGCACTTGCTACCGGGACCAATACCATAAAAAATTGGCTTTTACCATTAGATACTTCCAAAACACCTATTCTAGATGTTGATGGTACCTTATCGCAATTATCTTTTACTTCCAAAGGGCTTACTGTAAGTGTTGACGCAGAACGAATCAAACAACTATATAATCAAAAAAGAACAGAGGAAATCTCTAGATTAGGATCGTTAATAGAAAAAGACATCGTTCTACCTATATCCGATGCAATATCATTGGATCAATACTATCCGATTCAGAATCAATTTCCGATGAATTATGGTATCGGAGAAATAGGATTACCAGATGCTGCTTCTGCTACCAGAAAAGCACAAGCAAAACAATTGAGTGGTTATTTACTGTTTTTTGAGCAAACCCTTGCTAATTATTTTTCTCAGTTAGCAAATTTTAAAAAACTAATGAGTTTTGATGGGAACGATACCAGTACATATTTTAATCAAAATTTGTTGAATTGTGTTCCTGGAATTTCAGAGTTGCTAGACAGTCCAGAGAATTATACTTCGTATCTACAGGAAATGACTGCTGATACGAATACGGGGCTGTTAAGAAAAAATAAATTCTTGAATCATTTGTTAGCTCGATTTGCCGAGAAGTTTACTTCTTACGGAATGGTATTAAAAGATACTACCGATGATCAGGATACTTCGGATAAAAAATTGATAAAAGACAAAGCACGATTTTTAAAAGAATATCCTGCGGTTAGTGGTTGCAAAGCAAAAGGATATGATATTAAAAGTGATCTTTGGGATACGAAAAATGTCTCTGGATTAGAAAAAAGAATCGCTTTAAAGATAGGGATCGAAGATTATAGTCGTAGAAATCTCGGGAATGGGGAAACCGCAGGTTTACATATGGTAGAACATATTTTGTTGCGATCTAGAAAATCCTATCCCTATCCTTTTGTAGCGGGTTACGGTGCATCACCAATTACAACATTTGAGGCCGCTATCACAGAAGAGTTTACACGATGTATCATCGGTAATCATGATGTGCTACCAGGAGAAGAAGTAGAAATTACCAACAATGATAGTTATAATGGTATCTATACTGTATTAGCTGTTGGGGATGATTTTTTTGAGATTAAAGCACCTTTTCAAGCATCAGAATCAGGAGCCGTTTGGAAGCGTACGCACGATATACGATATTACTTACGTTCGGCTGTTGTTCATAGTTTTAAGGCATCTACAAATACAAACCATACTTTTTGTCACATAGGATCACATTCTTTACAAGTTGGTGACCTTGTAGAGATTACTAAAACCACTCATTATAATGGAACGCATACCATTATTTCGATATCCAACAATGGTTTTGAAATCGATGTGCCTTTTGCTGAGGAAGATGAAATAGGACGATGGATGGCTACGGAAACTTCACAAGATCCGTATTCTTTGCAGCTCACGTTTATGCTTCCTTCATGGATAGAAAGATATCAGGATGATGATTTCAAAAAATTCATTGCCTTAACCATTAGAGAAGAAACACCCGTGCATATCAGAACAAATATTCAATGGTTGGACCAGGAAGAGATGCAAGAATTTGACCATGTGTATCATCGTTTTCTTACTGAAATTAAAAACGGATAAAAGATCGGATTATGGCACAGCAAAAACACATAGTTAATAAACAGATTTTAGAAATTCATGTACCGAAACATTCGGATACATCGAAGATACAGCATGAATTGAGTTTGTTGTGTAGAAATCAATTGACGACTGTGTTGGATCGTGTGCTTAGCAAAGCGAATGTATCAGAATCATCACTTCAGATTGATAGACTAACATTAGATTTAGGAAATGTGTCTTTGCAAAATTTCGAAACTGCTTTTACCGAAAAATTACAAGAAGAACTCATAGCATATCAACGAGCAAATGTAGTTTTAGAAAAACAAAATAGTGATAATACTCATGAAGAAACACCATTAAGAGCTATCATTTATTATCTAAAGACAGGAGTATTACCTTGGTGGTCAAAACAAGGAAACAAAAATGATTTTCAGGAGCAATTAGCACTATTATTAGAACAACCAAGTAGCACATTTATTAGATTGTTAAAAGAGTTGCCTTGGAACCTTACCTACCTACAACGCTTTGTATATGCAAGTACAGAAGATCAATTATTAGCTTCTTTTAAACTGCTTACTAACCTTTCATCTCCTCAGATACTGAGGATTCAAAACATTATTCTTGATAACATTCAGAAGAAATATACTCTAGAAAGGAAGAAAATAATCAATAGCTTTTGGAAAACAGCTTTCTTAAAATATGCTGTAGCTACTACCGATTTCGCATTCCTAAAAGAACGTACAAAAGAGGTACTTCTGGATCTGGGGATTGATGAGAAAGAAGAACTTATAGTAGATAATGGGAGATATGCTTATCAGATTAAAAGATTAGTGGATTCTTGTAGTGCCTTGTATGCACAAAATGCAATAGGAAAGGAGTTTTTTAAGCAAGTATCATCTTTGGTAAATCATCCTTTTTTTGATCGGCTATCGACAAAGATATTGAAAGAGACGAAATCATTACTTACCGATGTAAGCAATACTTCTAAGGGAACTATAGAAGAACTAGATGCCAATAATTTGTTGAAGCCTTTAGCATTGCATTTACAAGGATTGCAAAAGGAATTGAAGCATTTAGGATCAAAGCCAAAATCTATCGTAACAGAACAGTTGTCTTCACCATTTGATGATACGGATTTTATATCCATACAAAATGCAGGATTAGTATTGTTCTGGCCATTTTTAGAACGCTTTTTTGAAAATATAGGAGTTATGAAGGATAAGAATTTCATAGATGAAGTAGCTCGTAACAAAGCAATTTGTGTATTACAGTATTTATGTGAAACCAAAGAAGAAGAATTGTTTGAAGGTGATTTAGTACTGAATAAAATAGTATGTGGTCTAGATATCGATACGGTAGTATCGCCAATTGAATTATCAGCCGAAGAAAAAGAAATAGCCCAAGGTTTGGTAACTGCTGTGATAGCAAAAGGACCCAAATGGAAAAATCTATCTTCTGATGGATTTAGAGCCTCTTATTTGTGTAGACAAGGTTCTTTGAGAACTAGAGATGGGCATTGGTTATTGCAAGTAAAAAGAGAAACTCATGATATTACATTAGAAAAAATACCATGGGGATTTCATACCATAAAGTTACCATGGATGCAAGAAATTTTGGTAGTAGAATGGTTGTGATTTAAGGGTGTTAGATGTTGGGTTTGAGGTTTGGTTGTTACACTGAGCTGTCATACTGAGCCTGTCGAAGTGCTGTCGAAGTGCTGTCGAAGTGTAGGGCAATGCAAAAAAGAAGGTCCATAATGACAATAGAAATATGAAATACGAAAACGAGGGCTGAGGTTCTCGAAGTCCGATTTACAAGGAAGAACTTTAGTGCAGTTTAAAAAAATAGAGATATGGAAAAATCAACAATCATAGAAACAAAAAATCATCATAAAACTATTACAAACGTAAATAGTAGTAATGCCCAAGTTTTACAAGCTGAACTTGCATGGTTAAGTTTAGTGTTACAAACTCGCTTAGAACTACATTTCCAACAGGAAACACCATATGAATCTGTTGAAGAATTAACTCCTCCAGATATAATGGGTAAGGAAGGGAGTTATACCAACTTTATCCAAGAACACAAACTCAACTTTGCAGAAAGACTACTACTAATTCTGGCATTAGTACCACATCTAAAACCAGAGGTTTTAGATATTTTACTTACTAAAAACAAGGATTATGACAGACGGTATAGTGAGTTTGGAGGAGTATTATTAGAAGGGCATTTGGGATTAATACCTACCGCAGAAACTGCGATGTTTTTATTGGCAGGAGATGACCTCCAAAAACGATTGATATATCATGGATTGGTTACTCAGCATTTTATAGGCATTCGACAAGGAATGATCAGTACGACACCGACTAAAGGAAACAGTCCTTTACTAAGCAGTATATGGATGGTATCTAATGAATATGTAGCCTCCATACTAACAGGAATACCCTATCAAGCAGTATATAGCCCTGATTTCCCTGCACAACAGTTACATACTAAGTTATCGTGGCATGATCTCATCGTCTCTAGATCTACAGCACGTAGCTTACAGGAAATCAGGGATTGGGTAACCCATGGGCAAACAGTTTTAGAAACTCTAGAACTCGGCAAGCGATTAAAGCCCGGATACAAAAGTTTGTTTTACGGACCGCCAGGAACTGGTAAAAGTATGGCTGCTGCATTATTAGGGAAAAGTACAGGAAAACAGGTGTATAAAATAGATCTGAGTATGACGGTTTCTAAATACATAGGAGAAACCGAAAAAAATCTAGCCAAAGTATTTGATCAAGCACAACAACACGATTGGATCTTGTTTTTTGATGAAGCTGATTCTCTGTTTGGGCAGCGTACACAGGTAAGCAGTGCTAATGATCGATACGGAAATCAGGAAATAGGGTATTTACTACAACGTATTGAGGATTTTCCTGGAGTAGTAATCCTTGCAAGTAATTTGAAAGACAATATAGACGACGCTTTTACCCGAAGATTCCAATCTATGATTGAATTTAAAATGCCAGGAGTAGAAGAACGCTACCAACTATGGCAACAATCGTTTGCGGAGAAACTACCATTAGATGTCAGTGCAGATCTATGGAAAATTGCAGAACACTATGATATTTCCGGTGGATTGATGATGAATGTGATACGGAAATGTACACTGCAAGCAGTAACCCATGAAAAAGAAACCATCTCTCAACAAAATCTGGAAACGGCTATAAAGCAGGAGTTACAGAAGGAGGGAGTGATTATAAGTTAAAGAACGTCAGTTCGAGTGATCACCTGAAATGTAATGGAAGGTAATTGTATCGAGAACTTATTAAAGCAACTAGTATTGATTGCATCTCGATATCCTCCAAAGGCGGACAGGCAATTTTATCAACCGCTCTTGCTTATGATAAAACCACTCGATGTGACGAAAAAAGACCAATATAAGTAGCAACCATGAAAACCGTCAATTCGAGTGTTTCGACATAGGAGAAACGTATCGAGAATAGGTTTTTTTAAGCTGAAGTAGATAGTAAAATCTAGACACAAAACACAATACGATGAAAACACAAAAAGATAAAACTCAAGAACCGCAGCACTCGATTACCTCGAGAGTTGCTAGTGAATCTAGCAACGGAGGTACGGCGCAACTTATGGATAACCGTACCTCTTCTATTAGTCAAAGAAAATTACGATCTGGAATGGATAGTATGGATAATAATAACAATCCGATCCAACGAAAAACTAGTCCTGAGCCTAGTCGAAGGAATAAGACCGGTTTACCCGACAACCTAAAATCCGGTATAGAAAACTTATCAGGTTACAGTATGGATGACGTAAAAGTATACTATAACTCCAGCAAACCAGCCCAATTACAGGCACACGCCTATGCACAAGGAACAGATATTCATTTGGCACCAGGGCAAGAAAAACATCTACCTCATGAAGCCTGGCATGTGGTACAACAAAAACAAGGGCGTGTAAAACCTACTAAACAATTAAAAAGTAAAGTAAATATTAATGACGATGCTGGGTTGGAGAAAGAAGCGGATGTGATGGGAAATAAAGCCCTGAGAACAGTTCCCTTTGGTATACAAAGGCAAACTGTCGATGAGTATAAGACATATTCAAATGTTGCACAGTTGAAGAAAAAAAGTGAAGATGCAAAGGTTGGAATCGAGATTGAAACCACATTGCCCGTTAGGAAAGATAATGAAGTAACTGAAGCGAACAATGTTTGGAGTAAAATTATTAAGATTATTTCAGAAAGAAATTATCCTGTAGAAGATCGAGAAGCTATCAGAAGAGTCATAAAACCTCAATACGAAGGTGAACTTTGGAACTTAATCTCTGCTTACCGTATAAATAATTCTTTGGATGCGAATCAAGAAAAAAGACTTTCAAAGTTTGCAACTAAAGCTTCAGAAAAACTTAGAAAAAAATTCGATCCTGGTTATAAAAAAGTTGTTCATAAAGGTATTGGGTGGGAGGCAATGGTTGATCATGTTCCAAAGGTAAGAAATGCTGCTGGTAGCGGAGAGTTAATGACTGATTCTGCCGTGGAAATCGTTACAAAACCAGTTTCTAAAAGGAAAGATGCAAAGAATATAATGACTAATATACAAAGTTGGTTGGGAACTGTTATTGCAGCAATTGGAAGAGAAAACTCGTATGTCGAAGGTGATTATCGATATGAAATTCCAGAAAGCCTTCGAAATACATTATTACCAAATGGTCAATTACTCGGAAATATACAGGTTAATGTAGGTATGAATTTAGAAGATGTACAAAGTATTTTTAAAGATTACGCAGATGAGTGGGATGATACTGTATTAAAAGGACCTAAAGACAGATATATACAAGAAGATAATTTGTGGAATACATTTGTCAGTAAGTATAATGTTTTTTCAGTAGACGGAATGGCAGAAGAAGATAAACCATATATACGGAGTATTGTTTTTCAGTATATGTATTTAGCACTTCGCCAAGAAAACTCTATGAAAAGGTCCAAACACCCCAAGAATAACTATCCAATTCTTCCCAAAACTACGATTAAGACCCAAGTAGCCGTAAGTTCGTGGGATAATAAGAATTTATGGGCAGGAAATAATATTTTTAGGCGCCGTATAGCTGACTCTTTATGGCTAGCGCTACAAGAACATAGCTTGTTTAAAAGAATGAATGCTTTTAGAGAACGGGTGTATGTCGGAATAATAAATAATTCAGAACCAGGAGAAATACCAGATACTTATTATTTAGAGGAACATTCAGGGTTACAAACAAAGAAAGATCAATATGCAGGTGTCTTTGAAATTAGGCATGGTCAAGATATTGAACACGTTGAGTCAGAATGGTTAAATATTTGGAATGAATATTTAGATGAACCTATCCCTTATAACTGTTGTTTTATAGGATTTTAAAATGTTTTTAAGATGGTCTTGACTTGTATCCACACTTGTCATAATGATCAATTTAATAAATAAGCTGTAAAAACCGTGAAAGCATCAATAGAGTATACCAAAGAATTGCAAGCCGAGATTATCCTTGATGGCGCGGATTTGCAATCTGTGCTGTTTTATAAATAAGTAAATAAAGAGTAATGAAAGTACCACTAGAAAACACTCAAGAACAACAGAAAAAGATAGTGCAAAATATACAACAAGAACCTAGTTCTAGTGGTGAGTCTACTATTGTTGACAACCGACCTGCTATTGCTGTACAACGCAAGCTAAAATCTGTAATAAGTAGTTCTGAAAAAATAACAACACCTATTCAGCGAAAACCAACAGGTTCCTCACGCTTTCAAAAAATAGCTTCACAAATGAGCCGGCAATACGGTGTAGATACTTCCTCTTTAAAAGCTACTCATAATTCTTCTTTTCCAGCAACACTAAATGCTGAAGCAACTATACAAGGCAAGAACATTCATTTTGCTCCGGGAAAGGATACTACAGAGAATATTAAACACGAAGTAGCACACGCAATTGATAATACATTGCACGGTACACCAAAGGGAGACACTACAGTAAATGGTTATAAAGTAGATACTACTAGAGAGAAAACGGTAGATCGTATGATCAGTAGCAATACTACTATACAACGAAAAAATAGTAAGAATGTAACTAGGAATAATTTTGTTATTCAACGTAGGGTTGTAAATAATGCAGAAAAAAATAAAGAAGCCGCAGAAAACCCTGATACTTATGTAAATGAAAATGCTGAAAATAATTGGTTTAAAGTTCTAGAACAGTTACAAAACGGAACCTTACAGCATTACAAAGGATCTGCACTATATGGATCGGTTGGGTCACTGGACGGATTAAAGAGTTATAGTAAGAATTCGTTCTTAAATTATTTTGGAATGAACGCATTATTAATGTATCGAAAAATGATCACAGAAAAATTGTTAGAAGATGCCATAGAACCAGTTAAAGATTGGGAAAAAGGACAACGACAAAAGAACTTTTATAATATTCACGGACAGGACAACAGACTTAATAGAAAATGGGAGGTCGATGAGCCTATCAAACCTTTAAAAGGAAATGTGCCTGGAAGTATGAATCCTACCTCAGATATTGATGTGAACCTGAGTGGTGATGGTACTGAGTTTGCTGTGTACTGGCTTAATCGTGAGTTTAAAGAAAAATATGGAAACGGTAGAGAATCAGGCGTAGTTTATGATATTAATTTTTATGCTCAGGACTTTGTCCCTAAAAAGGTTTTTGGATTAAAAGGGAGAGGAGAACTAGATAAAAATGGTAACGAAAAATATTATCAGAATGATAATTGGAGAACATATCAAATCGAAGATGAAGCAATAAAAAATGAAGATGAAGAAGAACAAGAAATAGCCTCTTTACTCATGATGCGGGTAAACATGAATCAAGCTGATTGGACAGATTATACAAATCAATTGAATCCACTTAACCAAAACAATCGATTAATATCACAACATGTTTTACAGGAAGTTGAAAGAAAGTATACAGAGCGAAACCAGCTTTTGAATGCAAATGGTAATGCCCCTACAAATTTGTCCCCGGATTTAGCAAAAATAGCTCCAGAGAATCGAATATATGAGAAGATTTTGCTTAAAAAAGTCATTGAAGCTAGAATGGAATATCAAATAGTAAAATGGAAGCTTAAGAACAATCCAAATGATCAAGACCTAAAAAATAGAACCGATCGAGCGTATAAAAATCTTAAAAAAGCAAAATCAGAAGCCTTAGCTTATGCCAATGAAGCTTATTATACTCAGGGAGCAGTAATCGGGGTAGTAGTGAATAAACAGATACTCGATAATATGTATAAAGATGACAGGTCTACAAAATATCTAAAACTAAAGCTTACACCCGCCGAATATTATCACGGATTTACAGAGCAGATAGGTTTTGCATTTCATAGCTTGAATGCCGCAGAAAATATGAATGATTTCATACGAATGGGAAAATATGTGCATAGAGCTTATAATTTGTTCAAACATTATTGTTTAGGAACAGATAAAGAGTACACCAGATATTTTTCAGAAAAAGAACGAAGAGCCGCTAGTAATTGGGAAGGAGTCAAACAAGGTAAAGAATATCAAC
The DNA here is from genome assembly GCF_947492965.1 of uncultured Aquimarina sp. GTDB lineage: Bacteria > Bacteroidota > Bacteroidia > Flavobacteriales > Flavobacteriaceae > Aquimarina. The sequence continues at coordinate 146,162 of NZ_CANLOZ010000003.1, forward strand.
AAGGACAAGGCTATGTTGACAGTCAATCCAGCAAAGAAGCGCTCATGGAAACTGTATTTGTTGACTTTTTGGGAATAAATAATTTAGACATGCCTATCTATAACTATTTGAAAAGCAAACCGGATTATTTGAAAAATAGTATCAAAGCAAAGTTACTAAACCTGAAAATAAAATTTGATAAAGCGCGTAGAGAGCCATGAGAATAGAAACATTTTTTAAACCAATATCTTACAATTACTAGGCAAAGCTTATTATTAGTATCAACAAAAAACTTATGAAATACGATGATGGTACAAAAGGATAAAACTCAAAAATCGCAATTACAAACTATAAAAAAAGAAGGACAAGAATACGCTACTATCGGAGAAGCTTCTTTTATAGATAATAGACGTTCAAGAATATATCGAAGAAAGTTGCAAGAATCGATACAAAACCCAAATATCTCAGATCAAAAGCAAGTAATTCAATTGAAACGGTCATCACGTATTAAGGAATTACAAAGAGAAGAAGAAGAAAGGCGTAGGATGCAGGTAGAGTTAGATTATCATGGTTTTTCGGTGGGCATACAAGAGATGAATGAGATCTATAAACACTCAAAAAAAAAGAACATCTATATTGAAGATTTAATTGATTTATTCAATACCGGAGCGGATTTCGAAGAAATAAAGGCTGTTTTAGAAATAGAACCTGATGTTGCTAAAGTCAAGGGACTTATGCAAACCAGTAGTGGAAACCCTGATCTCCAAGATATTCAGTATATGTCATCAAAAGATGGAAAAACGGGTAGTATTTATTTTTCAAACGGTAGGATCCGATTAAGACATGAGGATGGTCCTGGAATAGAAATTCATGAGCACGGAGTAGAGCGCTATCAAGTGCCTGATTCTGTGAAGAAATCTTTAGATCATAAATTTTTTGATACTTATTTTAATGAAGTTCAAAGTAATAATGATTACTTATTATCTTCTAGAGTACCATTAGATAGTGACAAGGTTTTGATAGAAGTAGCAAAAAATAAATATGGAAATGAAGAATACCATCCTTCTCGTGGTGCGGCTCAACCATTTGAAATAAAAGGTTTTCAACAAAGACATTTAAATATACTTTACAATATAGCTCACCAATCTTCCGAAGAAATCGCAGGTATCAACAGAGAAATTGAACAAGTAACGGTGATAATAGGAGAGATAAAAACAATAGATGAAGAACTTGAGGATTTTGAGGGAATTGAGTTGAATACTAGTGATATAGAACAAAAGACACGAAAGGAAGAGGAGAAGCGCTTAGAACAAGAAAAACTTAAAGAATTTCCTACTTTAAAAGAATTAGAATTAAAAAAGAAAGACACTATCCATGATTACAACGAGCTTTTAACAAAATGGGTAACCAATCATCCTATACTAAAACAGATTGTTTTAAATGATTAACCATTAAAGTCTCCAATAGTTTTATTTTTATGAATAGTTGCTATTAATTTTAGTACCAGCTTTCCATTCAAACAATTAGGGCTACCCCTTACAGAAGTACTTCCAAACATCAAAACAATACTTCCAACAATCACTTTAATAGTTCGAAAAGATAGAGCAAGGGTGATGATCCCAAAAAGAAGCACTTTTAAGAATCAATGTAATTCTTAGATGAGATAGGTTTAGGGTTTTAGGGCTTCATCTTAGGGCATCAATACCTTAAAGAACTACTTGGAAGTTTCATTTTAATCTTTATAAGTAGTTCTTTATCCTTTCGAAACAGTTTGTAATGGGGTAACAACTGATAAAATTACCCAAGTATGGATTATAGTAATCTATGTTTGTACTTCTTTATAGACTGTAAGCCTTATCAGCATGCCTATAGTAGGATCATTGTAAGATTGTCGCAAAATTCCCTTTATTTACCGTTTTTGTGATAGCCGTTAGCTGTCTTGTGATACTACTTTTGGAGAAACATAAATCAGTATATCATGGAACATAAAACATCACTCTATTCACTAAGAAAAACAATAGGAATTTTAGGGTTGGCATTACCATTATTACTTCTGGCAGCACATCAGGATTTACTTTCTAGTATGAGTCATTATTATTATACCGCTGGAAGTGTATTTTTTATATTGATCTTATCGGCTTTTGGATTGATATTAATCAATTATAAAGGCTATCCCAAAAAAGAAGGAGAACTACTAAGCGATCGGTTTGTTACTACTGCCGCAGGTATTTGTATTTTAATTACCGTATTGATACCTACGAAATCAGAGAATCCATTGGGTCAATTATATTTCACAGGATCTCCATATTTGTTTGGGCACGAGTCTAATGGGTTTTTAGGAGCTATCCATTTGTTGAGTGCAGCTTCATTCTTTGTTTTGTTGGGCTATATGAGTTTTTTCAAATTTGTATTAAACCACAATGCGTCAGCATCCAGAAATCGACTGTTTAAACGATGTGGTATTATCGTTTGGGCATCTGTAGGAGCGTTGGTTGCTATTTTTGCACTTGAAGCCATATTAGGAATTAATTTCGATACTATTATTCCGGCGTATACCTTTTGGATCGAGTGGGTAGCAGTATATGCATTTGCAGTAGCTTGGTTGGTAAAAGGAAGAATCCATCTAGATGTCGAAAAAATGATGAAGACTTTTAGTCAAGAAAAAAGTTTTGAGAAGCATTAGGACGTTGTAATAACTTTTTTGATTTGCAAAAACATCTCGCTAAATCCCTCTCTCATTTCGACAAGCTCCATGACCTGAGGGACTTTTTGTTTCCTTATTTAATAGATAGGGTTAGTCCGAATGTTTTTAAGCTTACATAAGTTCATACAGAATCTGTCGCAATTTTCCCTCTATTTACCGTTTTTGTAATAGTGATTGTATAGAACTGCCAGTAATTTTGAGGTATTAATAATTATAAATTCGATGAGGTATGAAAGCTACCAGTATTGCCAAGCATGAGAAAAGTTTTTTTGATACCGGAAGAGATACTGCCGGTAAGGAATTTATTTTAACACCAAGTTCCGTTTCTATTACAGGAAGTCATGAGAAGATGCCATATGTACAATGTCGTACAAAAAATGGAGACACTTCTTTTTATGTAAAAGAAAAACATACCAAAAATCAGATTGTACTACATTATACTGCTGGTTATCTAAAAGGAGATGTTGCCGCTTTGTCTAGACCCAATCATAGAGTATCTGTACCATTTATTATCGCTAGAAATGGAACAATTCTTAATATGTGGTCTTCTGCTTTTTGGGCTTATCATTTAGGTTCTAGAGCAGTAGGTGGAAATACAAACGGAGGTAGAAGAACCATCGCCATCGAAATGTCTAACATTGGATTTTTGAAAAGAATCGGTGATAATTTAGTGACTGTATATAATGATAATGATGTGTATTGTCATATTAGCGATACACAGTTTTATACCCAATTAGATATTCCATTTAGAGGAGAACAATACTTTGCGACACATACGGCTAAACAATATAAAAGCTTGGCTTTGTTACTTAAATATTTAACGGCAGAGTATAACATTCCTGCATCGTTTTTACCAGAAGATAAGCGATATGGTATAGTAGCAGAAGAAGAGTTAGTTAATTTCCGAGGAATTACATCTCATGTTAATTACAGATCTTCGGGTAAATGGGATATAGGTCCTGCTTTTGATTGGGATCAAGTTATCCAAGCTTTGTAATCTCAATATCAAAAGTCGGAAAATTACTTCAATTTGCCGTTTTTGTAATATAGAATAAGGGGTAATTCCCTGTAATTTTGAATCAAAATAATCCCTTAGATTCATTAAAATTCCCTTAAAATGAGACAAATTCAAACACAAGTTATGCTGTTGCTAATAACAGTGATGCTTTCGGGCTGTGCAAGTTACGGACCCAAAAACAAAGACCTTACGGTAGTATTGTCAAACACCCAACGAAACCTGACAAGTCTACAAGAAAAAATTACAGCTTCTAGTGAACCAAAAGAAAAAGAGTCTTTTGAAAAATTAGTAGTAAAAAGTAAAGAGTTATTTCCGGTATTAGAAAATTGTAATGATAAGTATGCATTGACTCCAGAATATGTAGCTACGCTTAAAGAAACAGAAAGAATTGTGGGTGATCTGGCTAGAAATTATGAAACTATTTCTGATAAGGAATATATCATCAATGCAATCTATCAGGATTATGATGCCAAATTACAGACCATCAATAATACTGCGAAAAATGACGCAACGACAAAAATTAAAGTAATTGTAAATTCAAATGAAGAAGAAGGATTTTTTGTGTTCGGAAAATTGTCCTTTGAGCAGGGACAGGATATTAAAAGATTTCGGTTTAACCAACCTACTCAAAATGCTGTTCAGGATTTTGTGCCTGGGTATTATTTATTTTGGTTAGAAAAAGATGGCCGAGTAGGAGCGCCAGAACTACATCTGATTATGAGTAATGGTGGCGAGGAAGAGAAAACATTGGTATTACAAACCCCAAAATAAGATATCATGTTAGTAGCAAAACTAAAAGAAGTTTGGAAAGAAATTACATTGCTAAGTACTTGGATAGCTTCAGTAGCAGGAGCGTTTATCATCCCATTACCATCTTGGCATGCATCGGATGATAATACCGTGTTTTTGATGAAATTCGGAGTTTTCATCGCTACGGCGCTAGCAGGTTTTCTGATTTTATATTCTTTAAAAAATAAAATGATCCAAACGTGGATGCGATTATCCATTAATTTCATTGTTATTTTAATAGGAACCTATGCTGCCTATCATTTTACCAGAGAAGCAAAAACATTACCATATTTAGAAAAAGACATTGTGATTGGTAATGAATTTAAGAATAGCAATCCTTTTGAAGCGTTTGAAGCTTCTCATGGATTTTTACCAGCTCGAAATGAACAGATGATGATCTTATTAGGAGATCCTGAAAAGGCATGGACCAAAGAAAGTATTGCATCAAACAGGATACAACTAATCGTACTCTTGTTTTTATGCTATATGTTTTCTGCCGGATTTATCATTTCGTTTTGTAATCTTATGATTTTGTATAAAGAGAAATATACAATCAAGGTAGAAGAAAAGAGTAGCGGCGAAACTCTAAAAGAAACAGTCTGAGTAAGGATTTTTATTTTGAAGCTATGATATCTCATAAGATTGGAATACAAGAGATCATAGGATGATTTATAAAAAGCGTTTCTGGCTATCTGATTGACTTTCTGTTTTTCTTAAATCTGTTTATACGACTTACCATCAAATACTTTATATAACTATCATTTTACATGTCGGAATATTACAAGTCTTTTGCGGGTTTGTTATATCAAGTTTTTTAGAACAGATCTAGTTTTGACCTTCATATAAATATACAGATAATAAACCCTAATTCATCGATTAGGGTTGATAGTCTGTAAAATTTAGAATTAAACGTAAACAAAAAAGTAAGACATGAGAATTAAATTACTAAACACTACATTTTTTCTGCTATTTTATATAGTAAGTTTTTCACAAACCTTTACCTCGGATAATTTAAACTTTGAGATCATTGATGTGGATCTCCAAACCGTCCGCGTAACAGGAGGTTCTGGTTTTCCTAGTGATTTGATAATTCCGGAGACTGTTACTGATCCAGGAGATAACACTACCTATACAATCACCACTATTGGTACAGCTGCTTTTAGGAATAGAGGACTTACTAGTGTGGTATTGCCTGAAACGCTTACAACATTAGAGTTTCGTGCGTTTAGAGATAATGGAGGAATTACCAGCATTATTATACCAGCAAGTGTGACTACCGTGGGAGTAGAAGCATTCTTCAGAAACTCACTCACAAAAGTAGTTTCACAAATCGTAAATCCACCAAGAATTTCTAATGGCTCTTTTGGAGATAAAAGTGTTATTGATTTAATAATACCAGAAGGTACGGAAACAGACTATCAAGACGGAAACTGGGTTGGCTTTCTATCTGTTTCAAACCCCATACAAACACCAGTTTGCCAAGATATCACCGTTTCTTTAGATGATGATGGTCTGGTAACAATCACAGGGAACGATATTGATGGAGGATCCACAGATAATGTGGGTATTGAATCTTTCACAGCAGAACCCAATAATTTTGATTGTAATAATCTTGGAGCAAATGAAGTAACTTTAACGATTACTAATGCTATAGGAAACTCTTCTAGTTGTATCGCTACGGTTACAGTAGAAGATAGATTGAATCCAACAGTTGTATGTCGGGATATTACAATCCAATTGGATAGCAATGACCAGGGATCTATATCAATTGCAGATATTGAAGTGGAAAGTGCAGATAATTGCAATATAGATAGCAAGAGTATTAGTCAAGATACCTTTGGTACTGCAGATCTAGGAGAAAATGAGGTAACCTTAACGGTTACTGATCAAAGTGGAAATTCATCTAGTTGTACAGCAATCGTCACCGTTATAGCTAATGATTTTCCTGTGGTGCGATGTCAAGATATTACCGTACAATTAAATGAAGGTGGGACAGTCTCAATAACTGCTACTCAGATGGATGCGGGTTCTACCGATACCGAGGGTATTGCGGCTTTTTCTGTTACGCCCAGTAGTTTTGATTGTTCTAATATAGGAGCTAATGAAGTAACGCTAACAGTAACGAATACCCGTGGAAACTCATCGACTTGTACAGCTATGGTTACAGTGGAAGATATCACTGCGCCAGTTATTGCCTGTCCAGAAAATATAACACTGGATTGTCCAGACATAGTAACCTATGAAGTAGCAGTTTCAGATTGCGATTTTGCCGAAGTTCCTAGTATTTTAGATGGTTTTACCTTATTAGGAACTTTAGGAACGAGCACGTATTTTATATCTGATCAAGAAATGACTGCTTCAGAAGCTTTCCAAAAAGCGCAAGAAGAAAGATTGGATATTCTTACCATTAATACTATAGAAGAAAATGAGTTTATACAAACGTTTTTAACCGATAATACGATTGATGGTGTTTTAATTGGATTGAATGATCAAGTTGAAGAAGATACCTTTGTATGGCAGAGTGATCAACCTGCTGCTTTTAGAAATTTCAACTCTGGTGAGCCGAATAATGTAGGGAATGAAGATTTTGTAAGGATGATAGCATCCTCTGGTCTTTGGAATGATATTACAGGAACTGTATCCACAAGATTCATTGTAGAATTTCATGATTATACTACAGGTCCTATTTTGATTAGTGGAGAAGAATCTGGTAATTTTTTCTTAGCTGAATCTACGACCAATACATTTTTTGCAAAAGATAATAGTGGTAATATCGCAAGCTGTTCTTTTGATGTTACTATTGCAGATGATACAGCACCCACTATTACTTGTGCACCGGACATCTCAGTTGCGACTGATCCTAACTCCAATGAAGCATCAATTACAATAGCTACACCAGCTTTTGGAGATAATTGTGGAGATCAAGTCATACCAGATACTTTTAATGTATCCTATCGTTTCAATGATTCAGGAGATCTTATCGATACTCCGACTATTTTATCTGGACTCAGCACAACTAATGCCGATGTTACTTTAGAAATAACGTTTAATGGAGATCATAATGATGCTGACAATGAGAAGTTTGTATTAACAGGGCCAGATGATCAAATATTGCTGGAAGAAAATAATAGCGGTTGTTCTATTGTAAAGCAATTCGTAGTTGTAGAACAGGAAACATGGAATACATGGATCAACACTTTCGGAGATGCTATTACGTTTACATTGTTGGAAAATAATTTTGTGGACGATAATCAATGTGGAAGTATAGACAATAACTTTTTTAGATTGCGATTACCACAGTTTGGTAACGTTTCAATTGTAAATGATTATACCAATACTTCAGATGCTTCGGGTGTATACCCTGTAGGAACCACTGTAGTAAATTGGACAATAGAGGATAATCAAGGTAATAGCATAAGCTGTGAACAACGTATTACGGTAAACGATACAGAGGCTCCAGTAGTTACTTGTGTAGATGATATTGTAATTGATTTAGATGAAACTAGTTGTAGTATGGTAGTAAATTTCGATCTTCCAAGTGCCAGCGATAACTTCGCTGTATTTGATAATACCTTAGATGATATTTTGTTACTTTTTAATCGAAAAAACTCTTTGGTTTCATCACTAATTCCAAATCCATTTGATTTTCAGTTAGACGAGGGTCTTAATGCGTCATCTATTGATGATGGAGGAGATGATATGTACGATGATGGAAACTTTATCAGTACAGATCTTTCTACAGGAACGATTACCTATTCAGATAATGTGGTTGTACCTCTTGCTGACTTTGGTACAAATGGTGCGTACTTTACCAGAAAAGTAGAAAATTTATGGTTATTAGCAGCCGATTTAGATGGTGTTACTGATTTTGATATTACGGGTGAGTTAGGAGCAGATGGAGATGGCTTAGCAGATGGATTTACAGCAACTATTACCGTAAACACGATCAACTATAACATATTTGTAAAACGAGTAAGAGAAGAGTTAGATGGTAGTTCTAGTGACCCTTCTGTTAACCATTTGATTATTATTCCAGAAAATGTAGAGGCTTCTCAGAATTTTGCGGATGATACCGATGATGATCAGCATCAGGTAACAGATCTTATAAACACCAATCGATTGTATTATTTATTGTTTGCTAGCATAGATAGCGGATTGGTAGATGATGCTACCATGCAGCTTATAGCAACTAGCTTTATAGATAACATCACCACCGCAACCGGAACAATTACGCAAACTGCAGGATTAGCTAGTGGAAGTGAGTTCCCCGCGGGAGAAACGGTAAATACTTTTGAGATTGCTGATGAATTTGGAAATACAACAAGCTGTTCTTTTACCGTAAATGTAAATGAAACTACAACTCCTACTGCTGTATGCCAGGATATAACCGTTCAATTAGATGAAGATGGTCAGGTAAGTATTACTGCGGCAGATATTGATGGCGGATCATCTGATAATTGTGGTATTGCAGAAATGAGTATAGATGTGACTACTTTTGATTGTGGATCGATAGGCGAAAATACAGTAACGTTAACAGTAGTAGATAATAATGGTAATACAGATAGTTGTACTGCTATTGTAACGGTAGAAAATCCTTCAGAACCACAAATTAGTTGTCCTGCTGATCAGACTGTAGCGTCAGATGAAGGAAATGACACCTATCAGTTACCGGATTACTTTGCTATTGGAGAAGCAATAGCAATAGGAACTTGCGCTAATCCGTTAGTCACTTTTACACAGAATCCTGCCCCAGGAACACTATTGTCAAGTGGTACTACAATCGTTACTCTTTGTGCAGCAGATGAAAGTGGAACAGAGATCTGCTGTAGTTTTGAGCTTACTGTAGATCCAACGCTGAGTACAAATGAATTCGAACTTTTTGCTGGAGTATCCATATATCCAAACCCGGTAATTGATATATTACATATTACGAACTCAAATAAAACTACGCTAAACAAAATAGAGATATATGATATCAATGGTAGATTGGTATTAACATCTTCTAAAAGTAAATCGAATGATGACATAGAAATTAATGTTTCAAATTTAGAAAGTGGGTCTTATTTTGTTAGTATTCAAGGTGTAGGAGGAAGTGTTGTCAAACAATTAATAAAGAAATAAGAGGTACTAAAATTTATAGGATAAATTTTCGTTAGTAATTTTTAGAAAAGGTCCTGCGTATTCCTTCACAGGACCTTTTTAATAACCTTCTTTACCAGTTCTTATATGAAATTACTGAAATACGAAATTGAGCTATTTTGAATTTAGACAAGGAAGAAAATTTATGGATAGCCCTAGCAATCGATACATTTTGTGACGAAGCATCAAGTCAAAAGAGACAATTTTATACTGTTATTTCATATGAGAAATGGTATTATACCAAGTAATAAAAATATATAGTATACCGATATGGAAAAAATGATAAATAAATATAGATTGGAATTAGTACTAGTTATTTTCTATGCACTTATATGGTTTATCGGATATGTTGTTTTTAGTTGATATTTAATATTATACAGAAAAAATACCTACCCCGAAAAAGCTAGATCATATCATTTAGTAGTACTGTGATATGTGTGCAAAAGCACTTTGTTAATCACATAATTCTAGATTTCTTACATCTATCGTACTCGCCCTCTTAAGATTTCACGTTTGTACCATTATTTTTCGTCGGAAATTTACACAGATTATCCGTTTTTGTCCTAGATTCGTCAAAAATGTATTTATACTTTTGAAGAGTAAATGCAAAGCACCGCAGGTGTCTAAAAAGCATTAGCGCTAGATAATGTAGCTGTAATAGTAAAAGGAAGTTAATAAACCTAAGATAGATGAAATCCATAAATATTAGTACCGTACTTCAAATAGTAGCATTGATCTTTTTGATCATTATTGGTTACATGACTTTTAATAGTAGTGAAAATTGGAAAGTAATTACTTCAGAGTTAGAGAAAGCAAATAAAGAGTTGAAAATATCAAAAGATACCCTGGCTATTACAAAAAATCTTTTAAAAAATTCTAGAATAGAATTTAAACAGATGAAGGCACAAAAAGATTTACTGATTCATCAGCGAGATTCTATATTATTTGCTTTTAAAAAGAAAAACGCAAAGGATTGGAATGAATTACAAAACATCAAAGATTCTATTCAGCAAACGAATAATCAGTTGACAAAAGACCGTGTGCTATTAGAAGGATTATTCGGATTAAATCAGTAACAAGGACTTCTTATAAAATTAATATATCATGAATAAAATAATCGTACTCATTTTCATTTTTGTAATACCAAAGGCTTTCAGTCAGGTAGCAGATTCTTTGCAGGTTATCAAGATTCCGGCTGCTTATGCAGATCATTCTGGAGAACCATTGACCGTTAAAAAAGATAGTTTGTATAGGTTTGGAACCGCTGATATTTTCTTAGTGAATAAAAAGTCTTTTTTGGCTATTAAGAACGTATATCAGAGTACGATTGATCAGGATAGAATGACCAAAGAGTTGGTGGAAAAATATACCCAAACCTTGCGAAGAAATATGGATTTAGAGCGACGATTAGGATTTAATTTTGCGAAGACTGATAGTTTGGATTTGTTAGTATATCAAAAAACTCAAAACACTTTGGATCATACGCAAAAAGCATTGGAGTATACGATTAATAGTTTGGATAAAGCAAGTACCAGTTTAGAATTGGTAGAAAAGGCAGCAAAACGACAACGAAGAAAGAGTGTTTTTGAGAAAATATTAATTGGGATTGCTGGTGTAGGTGCTGGAGTATTGATCGGAGTTTCATTGTAAAACGAGGAGGATATTTTAGAACCAAAGATGTGTTTTTCATAAATTAAATAGGAATTTAGTGAGATGTTGTCAAAATCTGTTTAGAAGGACAGGTTTTAACAATTCTTAGCGATAGGATTAAGAAAATGATAAGTAGCTTTGTTTTTTACTGTAAACCAATTATTCCTGTAACCCTGATTTTTGATGAGATTCTTTGAGGTACTATCTTATATACCCAAGTACGATGTTATTGGTAAAAACCAAAGCTTTTTTATTGTTCTAGGCTTTTTCCTCTGCATCAATCTCACTTTTGCTACACAAAAATCGAAAAAGATTGATAGCCTTCGGAATTTAGCGGAGGCCTATACAGATGAAGATACCATAAAGGTAAACCTTCTCAACACCATAGGATATGAATATTGGATTATGGATGCTAATGAGTCCATAAATTTTGGTTCTGAAGCATTAAAACTGGCAGAAAAATTATCCTATCCAAAAGGAATAGCAAGGGCTAATCGAGTAGTAGGAGTAGCCTATTGGGCACAAGGGAATCTTACGCAAGCTTTACTATTTCTAAACAATGCTTATAAAGCCTATGAAAGTATGCAAGATAAAGAAGGTATAGCCAATTCTACACTTAATATTGGAATGGTGTATGCCGATCTTAAAGAATACAAAAAGGCTCAACAATATTATGAGCGAGCTATTAATGAGTTTACTGCTTTAGGATTAAAAGGAAGAATAGCGACCACCTTTACCAAAATAGGAACCATGTTGGTAGAGCAACGAAAATATGAAGAAGCCTTAAAATATCTTACCGATGCATTAAAAATGCATACTGATACCAACTTTACTTATGGTATCGCAGAAGCTCATAACAAACTAGGAATTCTGTATCTCTATAAAAATGAAATTGAACAAGCGTATTACCATATTAACAGATCCAAAGATTTAGGCAGTAAGGTAAGTGATACAGATGGACTAACGAATAATCTAATTCTCCATGGTAAAATCTTAAGACTATCAGGTAAATTAGATGAGGCAGTAAAAGAAATTAGTATGGGATTGAGGTTAGCCAAAGAGAACAACCTTAAAAAATATGAACTGTTTGCTTATGAGGAATTAAAGGAGATTAAAAAGCTACAGTCTAAACCCGAAGAAGCCTATTATTTCTATGACAAGTATATTGTGCTACGAGATTCGCTCTTCAACTTAGAAAAATCTAAACAGATAGCGTATATAGAATTTGCGAATGAATTAGAAAAAAAAGATAAGGAATTAGTGTCTTTTAAAGCACAGGAGAAGAAAGATGATATTATCCAGCTTATTTTGGTGCTTAGTGTAATTATCATAACTATTAGTGGTTGTTTTATTTATATCATTTCTGTACAACGTGCAAAAAAGAGTAGCCAATTAGCCGTAAACAAGAAAGAACTATTAAAAAAGGAGTTGGAAAACTCAGAGCTAAAACAAAAAGAATTAAAACAACAATTAGAGTTTAAAAATAAAGAGTTGAGTACCTATACTTTAAACTTTATTAAGAAAAACGAAATTGTACAAAATATTCAGCAAACTATACAGAAAATTAAAAAATCTCCTTCAATAGAAAAAACAAAATTAATTGCTGATCTAAATAAGATCGTTCGAAAGAATATAAGTATTGATAAGGACTGGGAAGATTTTAGTCGATTTTTTGAAGATGCCCATCAAGGTTTCTATGTTTCATTAAAATCAAAACATCCAGACCTAAGTACCAACGATCTAAAAATATGTTCTTTAATTCGGTTGAATCTTAATGTAAAAGAAATGGCTGGTATTTTGGGGATCTCTCCAGATAGTGCAAGAACGGCAAGATATCGACTTCGAAAAAAGCTACAACTAGCTCCAGAACAAGAAATTTTCTCCTATTTGGTACAGCTAGAAAAGGAAAACACCTAAGTATCATTGTTCACTGAAATTTTATTGATATTAATATTTAAAGAACTGATATTCATATAATTAAATATTTGTTGTCTACATAATGTATACGCTTTTTTAACAGTTTTATACAGGTCGTATACACTTTGTACTTACTGTTATTGTGGGTTTCGTGTTGTTGTTTTATAGTTTTACAGAAGTAGATTTTTCTACAGTTATTAACCTTCTTAAAACGATCACAATGACAAAACCAAAGACAGCTTATGCAAAGAGTGGAGATGTAAATATCGCTTACCAGGTATTCGGTTCGGGACCCGTAGACCTAGTATACATACCAGGATGGGTTTCTAATATAGATCTAATGTGGTCTTGTCCGGAATTGGTTAGTTTTTTCGAAGAATTAGGAAAATTTGCCAGAGTGATTCTTTTCGACAAAAGAGGAACAGGTTTATCCGATAGAGTTGTAGAATTTGCAACATTAGAAGAACGAATGGAAGATATTACTGCTGTTATGGATGCAGCAGGATCCGAAAAAGCTATATTATTTGGACATTCAGAAGGAGGAAGTGTTTCGGCATTGTTTAGTGCTACGTATCCAGATCGTGTTATTTCATTAATTGCTTTTGGAATTTTTGCAAAGAGAAGATATGCTGATGACTATCCTTGGGCGCCAACCGATCAGGAGCGTCAGGAAGTGTATGACATGATCGAAAACAATTGGGGGAGCGGTGCTATGAATCTAGAATCGTTGGCACCATCAAAAGCTAAGGATAAGGTGTTCATGGAGTGGTTGGCAAACTACTTTAGATCTGGAGCCAGTCCTAGAGCTGCCATGATATTGACCAAAATGAATACCCAAGTAGACATTGTTAATATTTTAGGTTCCATAAAAGTACCAACATTATTACTTCAGAGAGTCGGTGATATCGATGTAAAAATAGAAGAAGGAAGATTTATTGCAGATCGAATTCCAGATTCGAGATTGGTGGAGCTAGAAGGAGATGACCATTTGTTTTGGGCAGGAAATACGTTTGAAGTTTTAGAAGAAATAAAGTCTTTTGTTGATAGTATTAAAGTAACTTCTGAACCAGTATATGAAAGAAAGTTGTACACCTTTATGGTTGGACATTTAAAAGCTGCAGAAGCATATCAATATTCGGTGAGAAATTTGGTTAAGAAATTGGCAAATACGTATAAAGGAAATTTGGTAATCGATACTAAAAACTCTTTTACCATTACCTTTGAAGGACCTAGCAAGGCAGTACATTGTAGTACTGAGCTGGTAGAAGCAGTGCAAAGTTTTAATGCTCAGATTTCGATAGGAATTGACATTAGAGAATGTTCTGTAGTAGATTGTATTTGTGAAGAAACTGAAGATTTTGTTGCCCTTGTAGCGAATCAAGCAATCCCAAATCAAATCATATTAACAGAAACCGTAAAGAATCTACTTATCGGTGTAAATATTAATATCACTCCGCAAAAGGCAGTCTTTAAAACCGACTTAGGTACTTCTATACTTTTATATACTGCCTCGAAAAAGCAGAAGTCTGAAAAAATTGTCTCTCATATTCCTAAAGTTAAAGACCCATACAAGGATTCATTTTTACAACGGGTTATTCAAAATATTAATAATCACTTAAGCAATGATTTTTACGGAGTTACAATACTGTGTAGAGAGATAGGAGTTAGTGAACGACAACTACAAAGAAAGCTCAAAGCCATTACCAATAAGTCTCCAAATCAATTGATATCTTCTATTCGATTGCATAAAGCCAAAGAATTATTAATGAGTAAACAGAGTACGATTGCAGAAATAGCTTTTCAGACAGGTTTTTCGAGTCCTTCTTATTTCTCGAAATGCTTTAAAAAAGAATTTGAAATCAGTCCTTCTGATTTTATAAACTAAAAAATAGGAAGGATATATTTATAAATTTCCTATCAAAAGTGTCCGCAAAAGGTTTTCCCATATTTCTTTCAGATTAATACCATAATCTGTGTTGGCACACGATTAAAAATGGGTGAAAAATGAGTTTCTGTCTAGTTTTTGTGCAGTAAAAACATAGTGCTGAGATACGAATTATAACTAAATTCGGTAGCGTTTTTTAAAAAATTAGACTAACTCAACTTAACTCATATTTCATGAAAAACAGCGCTAAACACAGACAACTAAAACTATTTGTTTTATTATCTATCATTGTTATTAATGGTGTTTTATCTCAAATCAATAATCCCACCTTTTTAAATCAGTTATCTCCCTTAAATTTGAACTATACTGTTTCTGGTTCATTAGAAAAAAAAGTAACCATTAACGTGTCTACTACTTTTAATTATGCAAACCTTAGTATTTTGGCTGATGGCAAGGTTATTTTGGATAATATTGATATCATTTCTAGTGGGACCCATTCGCTAAATGCTATCGTGCGATTTCCCCAAAGTGGACAAATAACGCTCACTATTGCAACCCGATCAGGTAATGTTACTATTAACCAATTGAATTTTCAGGATATCTCTATTCAATATCCATTATTTACAGATGTAACCCAATCTGCTGGAATTACCACAGGTCCTGCTCTAAAATATGCAGGTCCTACCATAGCGGATATGGATAATGATGGAGATTATGATATGATTTTTAATAATCATAATGACCCTAATAATCCGAGCAAGTTAGTTTGGAACGATGGTAATGGAGTTTTTGATCGCTCTTTTAATTTGGCAAGATGGCGATTACAGGATTTACACGGATCTTCTGCAGCAGATTTTGATAATGATGGAGATTTAGATTTGGTAGCAACACGTGGAGGAGGAAATGGAACTAGTCCAAATACACCAGATTTTTATATTAACAATAACGGAACACTAACTTTGGGGAATGATCAGGTAGGCATCACTGAAGGCGCTAGAGGAAGATCAGCAGTCTGGGGAGATTTTGATTCGGATAATGATTTGGATTTAGTTTTGTTGAATGCACAATGGAATAATCCTAATGGAGGAAAACATGTGATCTATAGAAATAATGGAAATGGACGTTTTGAAACTATACGGGTTCCAAATTTTGAAAATGCGGCCGGAGATCGATTTTTGCTTACAGATATTGATGGTGATCATATAGATGATTTTATTGTTTTCTTTCCAATATCTGTATGGAAAGGGAATGGAGATTTCACATTCACAAATGTAACCTCTCAATGGATACCAGCAGGAGTACAAGGACTTCCTAGTATGCTCGCAATGGCTGACTTTGATATGGATAATGATGGAGATTTGGATATTTATATCTCTCGCGGAAAAACTTATACGCAAGTAGCAGATAAGGCAATTGACTATAATCCGGTCACTCAGATTATGCACGTCAAAGACCGAGGAGATGAAGGGAGATCTCTGATTGATTTTACAGCAGTAGGAGATTTTACCTTAAAAGGTTTTGAAGCTGTTTTTAGAAGTACTTATAATGGAGATTATCCAATATTCTTAGGTAGTGCAAAAACACCAGTTGATCTAACTCAAATTACAGGAGAACGTATTATCAAGCAAAACCAAGCACAAGGTTGGCCATCGGCAAGAAATCAAAATGGGATATATATCGGTCATACAGGTAATGGAAACTGGAAACTAGAATCCGTTAGAACAGGTGTACTGTACTGGTCGATATCATGGACTCTTGAAGGTATTAGCTCGGCAACTCCAGGTTTTACACCCAACAACAAAAATGTATATGATATATTACTTAAAAATGAAGGAAACAAATTTGTAAATGTTGCTAATGATTGGAATGTTCCTTTAGGAGGAAACAGTTGGGGTGTTACAACTGGTGATTTTAATAATGATGGGTTTGCAGATATCTTTGTAAATCGATATCCACTATTGAACGAAAGAGTTTCGGATTATATGTTGTTAAATACTGGTAATGGTAAGTTTGAGGTGACTACTTCTCATGGAGCTGATGATGCAGGTGAAAGCAGTCATGGAGATCAAAGTCAGGCTTTTGACTACGATCTTGATGGAGATGTAGATATTTTGGACGGAAGTGATGAACGTGGGACTTGGCATCTGTATTCAAACCAAAGAACAGATGCTAATAATTACGTGATAGTAAACGTAGGGTATTCTCCTAATTCGAATATTGATCCAATTTCTGCAGAAATAACTGTAAAAACCAATACAAAAACATTGTTTAAGCGGGTTGGTTCTTCAGGCTCCGCACACTCTCAAAGTTTACTCAATATGGTTCATTTTGGTTTGGGTAATGATGCTCAAATTCAAGAAGTAACAGTAAGGTGGCGCAATGGTGAAACTAAAACATTCACAAATGAATCAGTTAATCAAGTTTTGAGCACAGATGGTAATATAACAGAAGAAGAAAAAGCAACATGTGATTTGATACCGAGTATGATTCCTGCAAAACAATCCATTGTAGTTCCAGTGCGATACACGGCAAATCAAACTAGAGATATTGTGGTTTTAGCTTATGTTAATAATACTTGGGCAGGTACAGGTAAAGTTACAGTTAACAAAGGCTCTGGAGTTGCTAATGTAGTGATGAATTTTTCAAGTACTCCAGTAGCAGGTACAACATACGAATTTAGAACTTCTATTCGATCTGTTGATGCTCCTTGGCAACAAAGTATAACATTATGTACAAATGAAAATATTGCTGTTGCTAACGGAACTGAACTTGTGGATTGTTCTGTGTTACCTGTTAAAATCAACTCGAATACAAGTATTACGGTTCCGATTTACTACGCTGCAAACACTAATCGAGATGTAATCGTTGCTTTATGGAATACCAATTGGCTTGGAGTAGGAAAAACTACCGTGTCTGCAGGATCTGGTATTGCAAATGTTACGATTACCGTACCAAATGCTCCTGTTTCAGGAACAACATATTCTTTACGAGGAGCTATAAGACCAGAAGGAACAGGATGGCAGCAAAACATTTCAATTTGTATTCAGGATAATGTGACTGTGCCAAATGGTTCGAAATCAAAAATCGATACTACAAAATATGAGCAACCATTCAGTATTTCACCGAATCCTTCTTATGAAGAAATTCAACTTTTAGGGGTGAAATCTGGAAAGCATAAAGTACTGATTTTTGATTTTGCAGGTAAACTTGTTAAAGATACACTTATTAAAAGTGAGAATCATACAATTGATATCAGAGATCTAAGTAGAGGAACCTATTTTGTAAAAATTGATGATAGTTTAGAAGGAGTTCAGTTTGTGAAGAAATAAAGTGTTTTACAGTAGATCGTGGTTGGGTTTATTAAATCAATATGATGTTTGTATATTCTATTAGTTCGCTTAATTAAGAGATTACTTTCTATATTTTACAATGTTTTGAGGAGACAAAAAAATGTGATAATTTGTACTTCTTAATTAAAAAGAATGCAAGAGATACAACAGTCTTCCTTTAAGAAATCATTAGGCTTAGTTCCTGGTACCGTAGTTTATGTAGGAAAAAAAAATACTACAGATGTTAGTATAGAACTCTTTGATTATGATGAGAGTTTTATGGAAGAACATGAATTACATAGCATTGATGATGCCTATCAATATATAGATTCTAAACCGATCACCTGGTTAAATATTAATGGTCTTGGTCATACCCAGACTATCGAAAAACTTGGAGCTTATTGCAATCTTCATCCATTAATAATGGAAGACATTGTAAATACGCATCAACGACCCAAGATTGATGAATATGATAATTATCTTTTTGTGGTATTGAAGATGTTGTATTTCAATGAAGAGCATGAGTTATGTATAGAGCATGTTAGTTTAGTTTTAGGCGATGGTTATGTCTTGTCTTTTCAAGAATCTGATGGAGATGTTTTTGATTCCATTCGAAATCGAATACGAAATAATAAAGGTAGGATTCGGACAATGGGAGCAGATTACCTGTTGTATACGCTAATGGATGCTATTGTAGACAATTATTTCAATTTAATAGAAGTAGTTGGAGATAAGATTGAAGAATTAGAGGATATGTTATTCGAAAATACATCTACCGACGCCATTACGTTCGAAATACAAGGTCTTAAACGAGAAATCCTAAAAATAAGAAGAGCCGTATTTCCATTAAGAGAAGTAGTAAATAAACTAGAAAAAAACGAACATAAACTCGTGATTAAAAAAACGCGTTTATATCTCAGAGATTTATACGATCATATCATACAAGTTTCTGAAAATGTAGAAATCTACAGGGAGATGACTTGGAGTTTAATGGATATGTATATGACAACGATCAGTAACAAAATGAATGAGGTCATGAAAGTGCTCACGATTATTGCTACGATTTTTATTCCATTAACGTTTTTAGCGGGAATTTACGGGATGAATTTTGAAAACATTCCTGAACTCAAATTCAAATATGGATACTATGTTTTTTGGGCAGTTCTGTTACTAATTTTTATAGCCCTACTGATGTATTTTAAACGTAAAAAATGGTTGTAACGATCGTGTGAAAATCACTTTTTTCCTGTAAGCTTTTCTGTAATACCTATCCAAAAAGGACTGATAACCAGAGTTAATGAAATAAGGCTAATGGTAAAATTATAACCAAAGTCTTCTATAATATTTAAGCTAAATGCTGTTGAACTTAATAAAAAGCTCAGTTCACCGATTTGTGCAAGAAGAGCACCGCCTAACAATGCTTCTTTCCAATTACAGGAAAAAAACCGTAGAATAACTGAATTTAGAAAATGATTGGTTAAGTAGACAACTAAAATTGCAATAGATATAGACCACAAATTTTTATAGATGAATGAAAGGTCTAATTGCAGTCCTACGCTAATAAAAAAGAAAGAGACAAATAGTATTCGGAACGAATGGAGCGTATCATGAATCCAATCGGTTTCTTTTGCCGAGTTCATTATAATTCCCCCAATAAAAGCTCCTAAAGCAGCCGACAACCCAAACACCAAGGTGAATAGCGCTCCTCCAAAGCACAAAAATATGGCCATAAAAACTTGTAACTCATGGTCACGTTCTATTTTTTTGGAGAAAAAGGGCAGTGTAATGGTTTTCTTTATATAAATATAAACCAAAATGCCAACGATAAGGATTGCTCCTAAGATCATAAGAAGTATGTGTTCTATAGATTCTGTTTTGCCACCTAATTGAGAAATAATTAGAAGCAAAGGAACCAAAGCAACATCCTGAGCTAGTAGAATGCTGAGGACATTTTTGCCAACTTTAGTATCTATTAATTTCTTATCCTGAAGTAACTTGATCACAACTGCAGAACTACTTAATGCAATAACAAATCCAAGTACAACTGATCTGGCAAAACTCCAATCATAATAATATCCTATCAGCAATACCATGGCTACACTAAGTCCAATCTGCGAAATAGTACCTATTGCGGCAAGTTTCCACTGTTTTATGAAATCAATAAGGTTGATTTCCATGCCTATAAAAAACAATAATAAAATGATACCTAGTTCTCCGAGAAGGTGAATCGATTCTTTATCCTGAACTAAGTTCATTCCGTGCTCTCCTAAAATAACGCCTACAAGAATGTAACCTATGATATAGGTTTGGTTTAATTTTTTGAGGATGATACTGATACCAATAATTAAAATAGCAAAAATTGCAATTAGTATAATTATCGGATCTAAGGAAGCTATAAACAACATATGCTTTTAGTAAACAGGATTTCTTTCAAATATACTTTTAAAATGTTTTTAAAATATGAAATCAATCAGATAAATCATTAAAAACAATTTAACTTTGTATGAAGTTTAAAAGTCAGTTTTTTCAAGTTTTAAACTCATGCATTTTTTGGGTTTTTAGAAAATTGATATATCAAGATTACACTGTTTAATCTGTAAAAATAGTAGTCACATGTTTAATCATCAGAAAGAAATTCTTTTTACAGTCATATTAGTTATAACCATGACTGGGATAATCATATTAACTAAGAGGGCTCTCAGAAGATTTAGTTTTATCCGATCTATCGAAATCAACCGTAGAAAAATCATCTTAAATCTTAGTTATCTCTTTATTTATGGTATAGCTATTTCGATACTTGCTGTAATTTGGGGTGTAGACTACAGACAGTTCATAGTTTTTATTTCTTCGGTACTTGCGGTATTAGGTATTGGTTTTTTTGCTCAGTGGTCTTTACTTTCCAGTTTAACTGCCAGTGTTATTTTGTTTTTTAGTCATCCGGTTAGAATTGGTGATAAGATTCGGGTTTTAGATAAAGATTTTGATTGGACAGGCGAGCTAGTAGATATTACTGGGTTTTATTTGTTCATAAGAACTGATGATGGTAAAAATATTACACTTCCTAATTCTCTGGTAATTCAAAAAGGGATTGAAATTGTTGAAAGAAAAAAAGACAAAGAATAAAAGTAGTTCTTGGGTTGATTGTCTTAATTTTTAATCATTCGGTATGTTCTGGAAAATAAAGCTTCTATTCAGAAACGGTAATACCTTCAGTGGTAAAACTGAAACCCTGTTGACCAGAGACACCTACCATCACTCCTTGAAATAATGGTTTAATATTTGTGTTAGAACCCCAGGTAATTAGAAAGTTTGCACCACTACCTCCAGTAGTATCCTCTTCTTCTATCACATATTCTATAGATTCTAGTGGTTTCAGAAAAATGGGTTGTTGTATATAACCTCTAACAAAATCTCCAGAAGTGTTATAATAGTCAACATTTTTAATAAACACAGAATCTCTCGGACTTGTATTTCTTATGCTTAAAGTAGCAGTTAGTTGAAATCTAAAGTCTTTGGTTTTATTATAAATATCAGAGTAAATAGGAACATATACTTCCTTTTTAATAGGATAATTAAAACCGTCTTCTGATAAGGGCATTTTGTTTTCTTTCAGAATTCCTTGCTCTACTTCTTTATTGGGATTTTTTTCCACACAAGACCATAAAACAATATATATTAAAAAATACATCAAACGCTGTAAATACCTCATGATTCTGATTTATAAAGATTATACAAATAGATCATAACTATTTGCGTAAGCAATATCCGAAATTATATTGGAGGTTGTATACAAAATAACTCAGTTTTTCTAGTGACTTCAAATATGTTGAAAAATGATAGTTATGATTTTTTTAATAAAAAACATGATGTTTTTATTGTATTTCATTTTTTTAAAAAATTTGAATTTTTGATTAAAAAATGATGTTTTTTGATTGAAAAATGATGGTTTTGGCTATTTTTTATCTTGTTTTTGGGTAAAAACATATTTTTTAGTGTTAAATGAATTAAGCTTTTATTAACATATAAGAGGTAATTTTAGAAATACTTATGTTAAAGATTCTTAACTGAAGTTAAAGCCCGTTAAATGCCTTGACAAAATTCTACTGAGCCCTATATTACAAGTGTATTGTTTTATAATCAGCATCCCGATTAAAAAAACATTTTCTTTTCTGTTACTTTCTGTAACTAGTTTTTAACTGTTGATGCAATACATATCATTTACTAAATCAAAACTTAAAAAATGAATCATTTAATTATAAATAATAATTTGAGAATTTCTACTATTTGGGAGTGTAACGCACTGCTTGCTGATTTTCAAATGTATTATCAGAAAATAAGAAATTTTCATCGATATATAGGTAGCATTAAGCAAAATGAATTACATGATAGATTTGAACAATTATATACCAATGCTAAGACTAACATTGATAGTTTGGCAGAAAGAATAACAGATATACAAGACGAGCCTATTTCTGGATATAGAGAATTAAAGAAAATTACTTCGATAGAAAGAGGCTTACTTCCTCAAACAGATGAGGAAATGATAAAAGAGATTATAAGAGATCATGCTGTCTTATTGGATCGGATGAAAAGTATCAGAAATAATACGACAATAACAGGAGATGAAGAAACCAAGGACTTGATCCAATCATATATAAATGAAATAAAAAAATCTAGCGTAACTCTAGCAACCTGGAGTAAGAGACCAAAAATGCACTTGGAAACAGTTTCTCTAAATTTTAATAAGTAATAGTTATGTTCTTATTACAAAATGAAGTTCCGGAATCATTAGAAACTGTTACAGAAAAATTACATAGTTGGTGGGAAACGCTGTTAGCAAACCTTCCTAATATCGGGGTTGCGATAGTGGTCTTAATAGCCTCCTATTTAGTTTCTAGATTAATTTATAACGTAACGCTAAAGTTAATTTATAAAAGAGTAAGACAAACATCTATAACAAAACTTATTGCCAGAGGAGCTTCAATTATAGTTGTTTTAGGAGGATTGTTTCTAGCATTAGCAGCCTTAAATCTAGGGCAAGTATTAACAAGTCTATTAGCAGGTGCTGGAGTTTCAGGTTTAGTGATTGGACTAGCATTACAAGGCACATTGTCTAATACTATATCCGGAATTGTTTTGTCTTTTAGAAATAATATTCAGGTTGGTAATTGGATCGAAACTAATGGTTTTTCTGGCGAAGTATTAGATATTAATTTAAACTATTTTGTTTTAAAGGAGGTAGATAACAATACAGTTGTCATTCCTAATAAACAAATTATTGAGAATCCGTTTAAAAACTTCTCATTAACCAAGGAAATGAGAATTTCTTTAGAATGCGGTATTGATTATAAATCTGATTTGGAAGCCGTTCAAAAGCTTACTATCGAAACAATTTCGAACTTATTTGACCAAGAAAAAATTAATAAACAGATAGAATTCTATTACACAGGATTTGAGGACAGTTCTATTAATTTCTTATGTAGGTTTTGGGTTGAAGGAATGAGTGGTTTAGACAGATTAAGGGCAAAAAGTAAGGCGATTATTCAGCTTAAAAAAGCTTTTGATAAGAATGGGGTAAATATTCCATTTCCTATCCGAACACTACATGTAAATGAAAAGCACCTAACCAGTGAATTAAAACAATTAGAAACCCTTGGAATAAATTAAAGAATACGAATTGAAAAAATAATTACAAATACAAAATTGAGACATATGAAAACAAATAATAAAGAAAACAAAATATATATCATACTAACCTTGACCTCAGTATTTCTATTCACATTTGCTTTAATCAGTGCATTCGCTCAGGAGAATAAAAATGTATTGATAGAGACTATAAAAAAAGAGAACAAAGTGATTAAAGATGGGCAAGAAATTACTTTTAAGCAATTCGAGACAGAGTCTGCAGAGCAACCTATTGTTTTGGATCAAGAAGATAGATATAAATTAAATCAGGATAGATCGGATATACCACATAAGGTTACAAAAGTAATTATGTTAGATAACGATAGCGATGAGTCTTATGACAAAATGATCTCATTATTTTATAGACGAGGAGAAAAAGAATTATATGATTTTGATCTTACCAGTAAAGGGTTGGCTGTATCGGCAGATGATGAAGAAAATAGCATAAAAGGGATTGATAAAATCGAAAATGGAAAAATGCTTGATACTGATTTATTGAATGATGAAGGGTTATACCAACTCACCTTTGCAAATGGAGATAGACATTTAATAAGTGTAGAAACTTATGACGAATTAAAATAAGCCAGATCTAAAATAATATACACTGGAGAGAGGTTGAGAAATCAACTTCTTTACCAGTTTCAAAAATATAATCACATTAAAGAAAATACTATGACAATATATTATAGATACTTAAGAATATTAATGAATAGCGTGATGAAGTTTGTGAAAGAATTACCCGCTGCCAGCAGCAATGCTATTCATCGATAATGAATTGAAACTAACAATAATACTCATTTAATTTTTGAACTATGAAACATAAAGACCAAATACAAAGACCTGGGCTGAGAAAAAAATATTTTGGAAGCAAAGGTTTTTTAAGAAAACTCCAAAATAAAATAAAACATAATATGAAACCTAAAAAAGCTATATATAGCTAAACGATATGAGAAAAGACAAATATTTGAAAAAAGCATTATCCTGGGTCGAAAAACGATCAACAGTATCTGTAAATTCTATAGCAGAAGATTATGAAGATCCAAAAGCTTTTATTAGTAAATCTTCAAAGGAAAAAATCAGAGCAGATATATCTTTTGTAACCCATGGAGGCGCTAAACACTTTATAGAAATAGCGTTAAAAAATATGGATACTAAAAAGCAAGTTGTAAAATGGAAAGTACTAAGTTTTATCGCAGGTGTAAAAAGAGGAAAATTACATTTGTTAGCTCCCAAAGGACATAAAGCACATGCAGAAAGATTAATAAAAAGATATAACATCAACGCGATGGTATATTCACTATAATAAAAACCACATAAACAAAACCATTTATATTTTGGAAAAAACAGAAAACTCAAAAAAAATAAAAACAGCTATCGACTATTGGAAAAAACAAAATGAAAAAAGAAAGTGTACGGATTTCTCAGAAATGTCTTACTGGGAAGTTGTAAGCACAAACTCAGCTTTATAAGGAAACAAGAGTTTTCTAATCATAAAAAAACGATTTCTGCAAATAAATTGCAGGGACGTTTTTTTTTTGGTTTAAATAAAGATGATGCAAAAAATCGAATTTGTTTTAATAAAAAGTTATCTTGTAGTAGATAAAAAATTCCCTAAAAACCAAAGTCTTATGAAAAAATTACTACTTCTTATCCTAGTGTTTAATCTCTCTTACACTTTTGGACAACAGAATATTGATGATTTATTGGCTGCCGGAGTAAATGATGCCCAACGTTTTGCAACAGATTACTTACGCCCAGCTTCAGATGGATTAATTTATAGTATGAATCAAGGTTGGTTTAATAGCGCAAAATCCAAAAAGAAATTTAGATTTGAAATTTCTCTTATTGCTAATGCTTCTTTCGTAGGAAGTGATAATAAGTCTTTTATTCTTGATACCTCGCAGTATGAAAATCTTCAGTTTAGAGATGGGAGTACGCAACAAGAAGTAGCAACCGCTTTTGGAGATATTGAAGGAGTTGTTGTTTTTGTTGAAGGAGAAAGTACTATACCAGGATTACCTCCACAAGATGCTGAATTTGAATTACCAACTGGTTTGGGAGAGTCTAATATCAATTTTGTACCGACGGCATTTTTACAAGCAAGTTTTAGCCCGTTAAAAGGAACCGAAATAAAAGCACGCTTTTTTCCGCAAATTAATACAAGTGATGCAAAGGTTGGATTTTATGGAATAGGTGTACAACATGAATTTACATCTTGGTTACCAGCTGAGAAATTATTTCCAGTGGCAATTGCTGGGTTAATAGCCTACACGCACTTAGACGGGAGTTATGATTTTACAGATACGAGTATTGTAGATGGTGAAAATCAACGTTTCGAAAATGATACCAATACGCTATTATTTCAGTTGATTGGATCAACAAAATTACCTGTTTTTAATGTCTATGGCGGAATTGGTTATATCTCGGGAACTTCTAATACTGATTTAAAAGGAGTCTACAGAGTACAATCCGGTGTTATATCATCCGAAGAGATTACAGATCCTTTTTCGATAGAGAGTAAAGTATCTGGTGTAAGAGGTACGATAGGAGCAAAGGTTTCTCTTGGATTTTTTAAAGCAAATCTAGAGTATAACATAGCCGAATATAGTGGAGCATCTCTAGGACTCAATTTTGGATTTTAATTGCAGAGATCATCATATAAATTGTTTTACGATTATCAAGAAATCTATTAAAACTTAGAAGCTATAGCAATAGATTTTTTCGTGGTGGCTGTGATCGCTTCGTAGTCGAAATCACCAGCATCGTTTTTAAATATTAATTTAGAACCTAATCCCACACAATAAGCACCAGAAGAAAACCATTTTTTTAAGTTATCTTCTTCTGGAGTAACACCACCGCTAGGCATGATAAGTGTCCAAGGACAAGGTGCTTTTACCGATTTAATAAAATCAGGACCACCAATTTGACCAGCTGGAAATATTTTTACAATTTCAGCTCCTAATTCTTCTGCATAATTAATTTCACTCAATGTTCCACATCCAGGTAACCAGGCAACTTTTCTTCTATTACATACTTTAGCCATATCAGGATTTAGTACAGGAGAAACGATAAAATTAGCGCCATTTTGGATAAAAATAGAAGCTGTACCTACATCCACTACAGATCCAATGCCTAATATCATACCAGGTAATTCTTGGTTTACCCATTTTACTAATTCGGAAAAAACTTCATGAGCATGATCTCCTCTATTGGTAAATTCAAATACTCTAGCACCACCATCATAACAAGCTTTTAATATTTTTTTTGCTATCGTAATATCTTCGTGATAAAATAAAGGAACAATCTTAGTACTTCCCATTATTTGTGCAACTTCTATTCTAGTATATTTAGCCATGTTTATCTTTTTATTCTTCCTGTTAGATTTCCTTCTATTACGGATGCTATTTCCTCTTCGTTTACCAAGTTAGCATCTCCTTCGATGGTATGTTTTAATGCACAGGATGCATTGGCAAATTGTAATGCTTTCTGATCATCATAATGTAATAGTCCATGAATCAACCCAGAGGCAAAGGCATCTCCAGTTCCTATTCGGTCAATAATATGAGTAATTTCTAATTCTTCTGTTTCATGAAAAGTGTTTCCATCCCACATTCGAGATTTAATCTTATGCCAATTGGCGTTTAAGGATACTCTTGTTTTATCAAAAACTTTTTCTATGTAGGGAAACTGCTCTTGTAGATACTTACAACTTTTGATAAAATCATCTGTATCATTAGTAAAATTAGTACCTAATAATTCATTGATCTCATTCGGACCACCGATAAAAATCGTTGATAAACCTGATAATTCAGATAGTGCTGCTCTGGCATCAATTCCATAATTCCAAAGGTTTTTCCTGTACGCAGGATCCGCAGAAACAGGAATATTTTTTTTCTTGGCTACTAAAAGCGCATTTTTTAATCCTATATAAGCTTCTTCCGATAATGCTGGTGTTATTCCTGTCCAATGGAACCAGTTACAGTGCTCTAAAATTTGTTCCCAGTCGAGATCTGAAGAATTAATTTTGGAAAATGCAGAATGCGATCTATGATAACTTATAGTACTTGGTCGCATAACAGCACCTACTTCAAGAAAATATAAACCTAAAGGGGCTTCTGAGGTCTGCACAAATTTAGTGTCAACTCCATAAGTATTCAAATAACTTGTGGCTGCTTTTCCGAGAAAGTCATTAGAGACTGCAGAAACATGATCTACTTCATTTCCTAATTGCGAAAGGGATATGGCTACATTTACCTCTGTTCCACCAAAATAATATTCCAATTGATTCGATTGGATGAGTTTTTTATTGCCAGGAGGTGAAATCCTCATAATGATCTCACCAAAGGTTACAACTTTTTTCATCTGCAAGGTTTTGTTGTTCTCAATGTAATTTTATAATAAAATAATAAGGTCATTAAGAACAAAATGTTGACTTACTTTTAATGATTTCAAAATTACATTTTTTAAATGTAAAAAATACAGTTATTTTAAAATAAAAACCCGTTTCGATGTTGTTATACAACTTTATCATCGAAACGGGATTGAGGCAAATTTTGGTATATTAGAAGTTAATTAGTTTCTAATCAATCTTAGTGTTTTAGTCTCTTTTCTAGGATGCTTTATAGATAAGAAATAGATTCCTTTAGATAAATTCTCAATATTAATAGTATGATTTTGATTCAAAGGTGTATTCATATGTGTGGTTCCTTTGATATCATATATACGAATGTGATATTCTAATTCAGCATCTAAACCATCTAGAAATACTTCTCCCGATGATGGGTTTGGATACATTTCAAGGCTATCAAATTCTTTGGTTAGTTCTTCATCATTGCTTCTATTAACATCTCTAGTAAGTATGATTTTGTCTAAATTCCATTGCCAAGGAGTATTGCTTGACGCTAATATTCTTATAGTGTGTTGTCCTGCTGTAAGATTTACAACACCACCATTTAATGATTCATAGCTTTCCCAAGATCCATTGTTAGGAACATTAGTGGTAGATGCCAGAACATTATCTGCCAATAACTGAATTTGTGCTCCGTTGGATGGTGTGGAAATCAGATATTCAATATTGTAGAATCCTGTAGTAGGAATAGTAACGGCATACTCTGCCCAATCACCATTATTAACATAATTGATGGTAGTAGCTCTTCTATTAACTCCTAATCCTGGACCACCTACAGAAGTATCGTCATAGGTTCCACCAGTACCAGTAAAATCTTCTGCTTCTATGATTAAATTACTAGTGCCACCACCAGTAGCTGTAAAATTCATGGATCCTAAATTAAAACGTCCACGGTCCATAAATACTCTCATTATCTGTTGACCGGCAGGAAGAGATACATTTGATATTGTTTTGTTTACAAAAGAGCCCCAATTTCCAGTTGAACCTACAGATTGTAGTCCAGTAACATCATTACCATTAAATTCTATATGAAAGGCTCCATTATTATTTATAGAAGCTACTTGAGCATCAATAGTGTAAGTTCCTGCGGTAGCTACATTAACAGTATATTCTAACCATTCTCCATTAGAAATCCATCCGATATTACCAGCAGGAGTTCTAAACTCGGTATCTACATCAGTATTCTGTCTTGGTCCGGTTCCGTTATTACCAGATCCTGAATCATTATATGCTATTCCTTGACCTCCATTGTCAAAATCAACGGAGTTGATAGTTCCTGGTATAGGATGAGGGCTACCGCCAAATGGTGTTTGTCCATCTCCGGTAGAACCTTCTGTTACAGTTATGGTAGCAGTATCTGTAAAATTACCATCGGTTGTATTTACAGTAATGGTTGCCATACCAGCGGAAACTGCTGTAACAACACCGCTTTGTGTTACCGTTGCCACAGACGTATTACTAGAGGTAAATGTCATGGTTTTAGTAGTTGCATTTGCAGGGGTTACTGCTCCAGTTAAATTTCCTGTAGTTCCAGCTACCAGCGTAAGATTGGCAGGTGTTACATTTACTCCAGTTACAGGTACATTTGTACCTCCTCCAACGGGTTTATATACGCGTATCCAATCTACTTTCATGGTGTTTTTAGCAGGGTCACTTAGATCTGCATCAGTAGGTGTACGATTGGCTAATACATGCCAGTCTTGGGATTCTACATTGATAATAATATCCATTTCTTTGGTAAATCCATTACCTCCTTGAAAATTAAATGGGTCAATAATACTTACAGAAGATGTATTACTGGCTTGTTGTAGAGTTTGAAAAGAATAAGAAGTTCCTGTTGCAAATTCCGTCATTTGTTGGAAGCCTGTAGCATCAAAATCCAGCTGGCCATTTGTCATCGTTGGGTATGCATATGTCCAGGTGCCATTTCTATTAGTAGCAACTGCTTTATCATATAGTACACGTACTAGGTTACCGTCTATATAATACTCAAAATGAAATGGACTTATCCAATTCACACCAATGCGAACATATCTTCTGTTTCCATTATTCCAGTGGTGCTCTCCCCAAACAGAAACATCTGATTGACTCCACCAACTATTAAAGTCTCTTGGTTGATAATCTGTAAATGGATTTCGAATAAACGAATGATGACTTAGATGAATAAATTCGGAGAAGAATTCATTTCCTTGCTCATCACCTCCGTAGCATTCGATGATATCGATTTCCTGTGTATCATCAGGGCTTAAAAGCCAAACATCAGATGCCAGTACAATATCGGCAACACTTACACTTGCTTCTACAAAAACTGGAAATTTAACACGTGTATTACCCGTGATACATCCTGAACTTACTCCGTCATTAGGGCGTCCCATTTTATCAGGAAGCCCTGTAATAGGAAGGTCACCGCCAGTGCGATTCCAACGAGATGCCCTTAGTATTAAATCATTACCATCCACGGATACATGATTATATTTCCAGTAGGTGGTACCTGGACCATCCCAGCCATTATGATAAAAGTTATACCATTTGTTATTCCCAAAGTTGGATAATTGATTGGTTTCGTTAAAGGTATAATTAAAATCATCTGACGGAGCTGGCTGAAGCTCCCAAACATTTCCTTGTCCTGCATTGGCAGGTACAGGTATCCCATTCCAATCCTGTGCGATGGAAGAAATAGTACATAAAAAGAATAAAAATAATAGTTGAGTTTGATTTTTTACAAATGAGTTATTTGTAAAGTGTGTTAGAAAGTTCATGGTTTACAATAAATTACTGTTTAGTTAATAGGTTTTAAATGATATTTAGGTTCGTAGAAATCTTTTTGAAATAAACTTTAGAGGATTTGGTTAAAACGTACCACAATCCAGCTTGGAATTTATCCAAAATTTGGTTCTACATTAATATTTGTGATTTATAATTACCTAAAAGTGGGTGGGAAAGTGTAGGAAAAAAATCACTGACTTGCTAGATAATTTATAGCTATCCCTATCATTGAAAATTTAATTTTAACAAAGGGTTTTTTCAGTATAAAATATCACTACAAGAATAAAAGAAACCCTTGTCAATCCATGTTAAAAGAGATAGACAAAAACTGAACAAAATCCGTTAGAAACTAAATAAAACTAGATATAAAATGGTCATTCTTGTATTTGTAAAATCACCTTGTAATTTTCTTATGTACGAAGCAAAAAAAATATCATTTAAAACTACCGATTGAAATAGTATTTACATTTCAATCGGTAGTTTGGATTTTACTTTTTGATCAGTTTTAGTGTTCTGTTTCCATCTGTAGGATTTACTACGGTTAAGAAATAAATACCTTGAGGTAAACTTTGTATATTTATGATATGATTTTCGTTTAATTTTTGGTCTACATAAGTAGCTCCTTTGATATCATAAATTCTGATGTTGTGTTGTTTTTCCTGAGATAATCCTTGGATAAATACACTACCAGTAGCGGGGTTAGGGAATAGGTATACCTTTGGTGCTATGGGCTTGGTTGTAGTATCAGGATTAATGCGATTAGCATTATCAGTAGATAATATAATTTTATCCAGATTCCACTGCCATGTTGTATTACTTGATGCTTGTATTCTAATGGTATGTGTTCCTGTTGCTAAAGTTACTGTTCCATCCACAAGAGAAGTAAAGTTATCCCAGGCTCCATTGGAAGGTACATTTGATGTAGCGGCAAGAGTTCCATCTACTAATAATTGAATTTGTGCTCCACTGGAAGGCGTGGAGATCAAATATTCGATATTATACGTTGCAGCTGTTGTAACATTAATGGTATATTCTGCCCAGTCACCGTTATTTACATAATTAATATTAGAAGAGGTTCTGTTCACTCCTAAACCTGGTCCTCCAGCAAAAGCATCATCAAAAGTACCCCCAGTAGCTATAAAATCTTCAGCTTCTATGATCAAGGATGCGTTAGGAGATGCTACTGAGTTTCTGATCACTTCTATACTGTTAGAAAGGTCGAAGTTTCCAGAAAGTCCAGATAGATTAGCTCCAGCACTTAATCCATTAATTCCATTTTCATAGCTTAGGTGATAGATAAAACAAGATCCATCTCCAGCTTCATCGAAGTTTACAGCTTCAGGAGTAGGAGGTAGTCCTAATATATTTTGTTGGTCATCGGTTACCACCCATTGTGAATTAGTTCCTGAATTTCCTGTAAGTGTAATTCCAGATACATTATCCTCAATTCCGTCGCCTACAGTAAATACAAAAGGACCACCCGTTATAGTTCCTCCATCTACTTGTGTGTTTCCTGTTATTCTAGTCAGTGTAATTCTATCTAAGTTCCATTGCCACGGATTGGATCCAGATGCTACTACACGAACTGTATGTACACCAGCAGTTAGATTAGAGATCGTACTAGATGATACTAATACGCTGTAATCATCCCATTGTCCATTATTAGGCACATTATCTGTAGCTACTACTGTTCCATCAATGAGTAGTTGGATTTGTGCATTATCAGAAGGTGTAGATATTTCATAATCGATTCTGTAAGCACCAGGATTTCCAACGTTAATGGAATATTCTGCATAATCTCCACTATTTACATAATTGATATTATTAGTAGTGGCATTTACTCCAAGTCCAGGTCCACCTGCAGATGCATCATTAAATGTACCACCAGTGGCGATAAAGTCTTCAGCTTCAATAATGATCTGATCTCCAGAAGGAGGAATAGAGGTGTCATTAACAGTGATAGTACTAGTAGCAGTAAAGTTACCATCTACTGTAGTTGCTGTTATGATTGCAGAACCCATTGCTAAGGCTGTCACCACACCATTGCTAGAAACGGAAGCAACCGAAGGATTACTAGAAGACCAAGTAACTGTTTTATCAGTAGCATTAGCAGGAGTTACTGTTGCTGTAATTGTCGTAGTATTACCTTGATCTAAGGTTATAGATGTCGGTGAAACAGTAACACTAGTAACTGCTACAGGATCAGGACTTCCTGGTCCTTCATCTGATCTTCCAGGTTTTTTGGTAAATTCCCAAGTAAGGAGGTTTACAACACAAACTTCTCCTACATGTTGAAAATCTAGGGTAATGGTGTTATTTTGTCTTAGCAGATTTGCTGGAACTGGAATTTCCAAAGCTCCAAACCACCTACTTCTATTTTGCTGTCCACCTCTCCAGTCAATTGGAGTTTCAACTTCTACACCATTAAAGACTAATTTATTTATAGATAAAAATCCATTTTCTACATTATCAGGAGCATCAAAAAGATTTACAGTAACCTTTAACATTGCTTCTGTATTATCAGGGTTTTGAGGTACCTGTACGCCATTTACGAAAAAAGTATTATCTCCACTTTGGATCTCTACTCTTTGATCATTACTAACTGAAGCTCCATAGAATTTTTTTTCTGTAGAGGACTCATTAATATTCACTTCATCTGCAAATGTATATTTTAAAACCATTGTTGCATCTGCTCTGAGAGTAACTGTTGAAGGAATGTCTGTAGTTGTATCGTCTGATAAAGTAACATCTCTAACTCCTTGTAAGAATAACTGTTTTATACGAACACTTTCTGCCTGATTATTAAAATCCTCAAAGAAGTTAAGGTTAATATTAGTGTCTTCATCTTCAAGATTATTTAGAATAAGAAAAACTTCTTTTCCATTAATGTAACAATCCACTTGTATATCTGGATCAGAAGACATAGTATCAACCCTTGTTCCATCAACGTCATCCCATAATCGATACCATTTGATCATATCGCTCCATTCCCAGTTACCATCACCATCGTCATCTCTAAGCATTTTGTAGTGATATACAATTTCGGGAATACCATCTCCATTACTATCTACATCTCTGAATGTTGCTTTGGTTAAAGTAAAAGGCATAGATAACTCTATATAATCTGGTCTTTCCAAAAATTGCATCAACATGTTAGAAAACGGTTTTAAGTTCTCCCAGTCATATCTTCTGTCATGGGGTCTATCATCCCAGGCATTTTGTACCGCTCCATACTCTGAAATAATGACAGGCTTTCGTGTTCCAAATTTATTGATATCGTAAGATTCCAGCATTTCTAGTGTTGCTTCTACATGACCACCACTTCTGGTAGTTCCTCCTGTGGCGTCATATGTTGGCCAATCATAAAAATGAACAGAATAAAAGTCCATATTCTCACCTGCTATATCGATAAATCCTTTCCACATTACATCCCACTGATACCATGGTTTATTTCTGTCGATAAAAAAAGAAGGTTTATCTACTTGACTTCTGGCATAGGCTTTTGCTATTTCATCCCCTGGAGTATTACCATAAAAACCATTTACATAATCTACGCTTTGGAATCTAGAAAACCCATCACCATTAAATAAATCATGAAGTCCCCAAGTCATTCCACCAATTTTTGGTGCTCTGCTACCTAGTTTTTCCTTCACACCTTTGGCAACGAGATTATGATACTCGAATATGTCTTCCCAACTAGACATCATAAATTGTCCTGTATTTAAAGGGAAATCTGGCTCATTAATAACCTCCCAATATTCGGGCATTACAATACCATCTTGACTAATATTATCAACAAAAAATTCATCCATGAATTGAACCATCC
Source organism: uncultured Aquimarina sp. (assembly GCF_947492965.1). Classification (GTDB taxonomy): domain Bacteria; phylum Bacteroidota; class Bacteroidia; order Flavobacteriales; family Flavobacteriaceae; genus Aquimarina. The sequence goes on from NZ_CANLOZ010000003.1 coordinate 181,257, forward strand.
ATTCCGCGGAAGTTTCAATATCTTGCGGTATCCAAGTTTGACCATTTTCTCTACCCCAATTAGAACCACATATTCCATTATCAAAATAGGATAAGGTTGGATACGTAGGATGAGGGTTGGTTCCCATGATGGATGTGGTATTTCCTTTGAAGGATGTTAATCCACGATCTTCCAAGCGTCTTTGATATTCTTCCTGCCAGAAGTCTAATAAAACACTTAAACTATCGCGATCGTGTTTATTGGGTCTTTCTTCATCTACTGGGGTAAATTGAAAAAGAAAAGAAGATGTTCCATTATCTCTTCCTAAGGCTACATCTAATTCATTTAATAATTCATCTACACGGTTTATTTCACCTTCATAGTCAGCTTCAAAAATGCTAGCATGATTTGTAATATGCCTTTCTCTCCCAAAATCGGAGATGCCTCCAACCGAATGTTTAATGTTAAGATTTACGTCTACTTCGACGTTTTGAGCCCTGTTTGCTACGGGAAATAGCATAAAAAGCCCCATTACAATAATGAAATTGATTTTTTTCATGATTAATAAGATTGAGTTTATAAAATATATGTGTGTGGTTCGGAGGTGTTTTATTCTCAGCCGGTTTTTTTTGACAATAGATCTCCCTGTTAAAAGTGTATATACTTTTAAAAAAGATGAGATATATTGAATTAAGAACTAACCGATTGAAATACGGTATTGTATTCTATTTAGTAAATTTTTTAATCAGTCATTCTTACATTGAAAGAGCTAATAATGAGCTATTTTCTATGTAAAAAGAAGAATTAGAATTGTCTTGTAGAAATTGCTTTTTGGGCAATTAAAAAAGTAATACTACCAGGTGGTCTGGAAAGTAGTAGGCTCGTAAAAGTATTTTTTATAACGAAGTAAGGTGTTGGTTTTTAAGTTTAAGAGTTAAGTTTGTGTTTGGCTATTAATAATTACATAAAATCTAAAAAAAGATTTTAGTTAGGTTCTGACTGGGGTTGATGGCTATCTGAAAAAGAGGTTACTTAGTTGAGTAGTATAAGTAACCCCATTTTCAAATAGTTTAAAATTGGCTAATATATATCTGTTTTAGGGTAACATTATTTTTGTATTACCTAGAATAGATTAGGGTCTGCGATTGATTTGCCTGAAACTTATATCATCCATAAAGAATCTCATTGGTTCAGGATTAAATTCATTGAATCCTCTTATCCATAGATTTTGAGCATCTGAATCTGCTGATATTGTTACAGTAATAGAACTAAATACCCATTGATTTACTGGGAAGCTTGAATTAAATTCTGGGTTAGGACCAACACCCCAATCGGTATTTTCGCTCCAATAAAATCTAATGTCTGGTTGTAGATTGGTAGGAGGTGTGCTTCCAAGAGATTCTACAAATACCCAAACTCCAACTTCATAAGTTTTGCCTGCTTGTACTGCAAAAGTTCCATCACTATGTCCTATGATCATTCCTTTATTAGGATCCATTTCTATTAGTGCACTTTGATTTCCAGAATGTGCTTGAGCATTAGAAATAGAGAATGTGTAACTATTAAATGGAGAATCCCAACCTAAAAATGGCCAATTACTATCATCAACAGAGGTCTCAAATCCAGAATCCATCCCTCCAGCTTCATAAAGATTTACGTTTCCGAAATCAATAGGTTGATCAGAAAAACTGGTAGCTGCAACAAAATCTGTTGTGGTTAGAGTTCCTGCGGTATAAGATACTGTTACTACATCATCTGTATAAACCAGTTCACCACCCACTAGAGAAATGTTTAAGATGTTACCTTCATTAGGGTCTACAGTTATATTGTCTATTGCTGAAGGAATCATTGCTCCGTCATGCATAATAGAAACAGAAAATTGATCTGTTTGAATTGTTGCAGGATCCATTTCTCTACTAAAGACCAGTGAAAGTGATCCATCATCAATTCCACCTTTGACTTGCTCAAGAACCACAGGTTCGGTAGATGGAATTACTTCTATTAAGTTCTCATAAGCTAAATCATCTTCGTCAAAAGGATTTTGAGTACTAGAATTTGTGCTTAAGTCATAAGTTCCAAGGCGTCTGTAGGTTACGTCAAATTCTAAAGCCTGTCCTGTTTGTGCCTCTGGGCTACCTCCTTCTGCAGTCCATTCTATCCTTTGTGGTTGTCCTGTGGCCTCAATCGTATAACGTACAACGCTACCAGCTGGGATTTGATTTTTGGCATCTTTCTCGATAGTTAGTTCATTACCAAGATTGCCATCGGAATCTAAAATATTGGCTTTCAGTGTTGTTCTAATAGAATCCAATACCGTAATTGTTATTGTAGTATCTATTTCAGTTCCTCGCAAAGCTCCGTTAGCGAAAGCATTTTCTTTAAAAACTTGCTGTAGATTTATTGTTTGTTCTCCAACTTCTGTGAATATTGGAGTAACTACATCTTCTGCAGATTCATTTACAGAGCTTCCTTCTGGAAATGTCCATAACCTTGATACAACACCAGGAGAAACATCTCCGAATGTAACGGATGCATTTACTCTAATTATATTCCCAGTGGTTTGAGTTGAAGTATAAATAACTCTCTGACTGGGGACATCATCCGTATTAATGTCATTTTTTTCACAGCTGAGGATAACAGTAATTGCTATCATCAGAAAGAAAATTAATTTTACAAATCTTTTCATATGCTTTATTTTAATTATTCAACTGATCATTTGTTTGTACTTCTCTTGCCGGTAGTGGAAAGTAATCTACCTGTGGGCCGTAATTGGCACTCGATTGTGTAAAGTCAGGTCTAACTCTACCATTAATAAATATAGGAGGATTACCACCACCAAAAAGATTAAGTATATTGTTATTTGGGTCTGCTATTTCTTGCGCTTCTGCGTCGAGTCTCCATCTTTCGTCCTCTGCAAGTTCATTGAATACCTGCCCTGCAATACCCCATCTTACTAGATCTTTCCACCTGTGTCCTTCAATATAAAGTTCTAAAGGTCTTTCTACTCTCCTTATGTGTGTCATAATACTTTCAACACTAGGAGCAACTGTTGTTTGGGTTCTTCCGTCTACAAGAATACTCTTGTGAAATTCAGGAAATTCACCTTGGTCATTAATATACTGACGAAGTGTTATAACTCCAGAGCGAGCTCTTACTTGATCTATAAAGTCAATTGCCGTATTTATGTCGCCATTAGCTTCTAAAACAGCTTCCGCATACATTAAGAAAACATCTGCTAAACGGATATGTCTGAAATTTATACCTGATCTACTATTAACATCTTCACTTGGTAAGGTTTCCCAATTGGTATGTTTTTTAGTATACGCACTTTGTCCAAAAGCCCATCCATTTGCAGGGTCTGGCGCAACCTGATAGAAAGGACCCTCATCATTAATAGGGGCAATACTTGCTCTCATTCGTCTAGATTGTACATTTCCATCATTAACTGGGTTATTCGGATCTACTTCGTCTCTAACAAATAACTCGTGCATGTAGTAAGTTGGTAGTACAGTATTAAATCCACCAAATCGCAATTGACCAATATCTCTTGCTAGCGCTGAAGCTTCAGCTCCAGTTAAGAATTGAGTGTCATCAACTTGACCTCCAGGAGCTCCAGGATTAAGTTCAGCAGAATACGGTGTTTCAAGAATTGATTCAGAATTGTACTCTCCCATCACGGAAAAATTATCTCCGAAGTCTGAAGCTAGTGCATATATTCCAGAATCGATAACTTCTCTAAATTCGGATGCTGCTTGAGACCAATCTTCTTGAAATAAATACACTTTACCTAACATTGCTGTGGCTGCTCCCCAAGTAACTCTTCCTAAATCCTCATCTGGCCAAGTTTGTGGTAAATTATTTTTAGCAAAAATCAAATCTGGCATAATAATTTGATTCGTAATTTCTTCTATTGAAATAAAAGGAGCACTAGCATCTGATCCTAACCTTGGATCTGTTCTTAGAACAGCTCCGTTATATGTATGCGCAATTTGAAAATAGTAAAATGCTCTTAAAAAGCGGGCTTGTGCTTCTACCTGATTACGTTCTTCTATTTCTGTAGGATCAAAAGCATCAGGATTTTCTTCTAACCCTAATAAAACCTGATTTGCTCTATTTATTCCTATATAAGATTGGCTCCATTTATTAATCACTTGTTCAGAATTATCACCAAAATTTAAATTTGCATGAACTATTTGTCTTGGATAGAAAAACTCTGTTCCAGCTTCATCAGTTTGTATCATTTCAAATTGCAATCCAGATCCGCTGATGCTCTGAAATTGTAATGCTGCATATACCGTATTAAGAGCAGCGTTAAATTGAGTAGGATTATTAAAAAATCGTTCTACCGTTATGGCATTAGGATTTTCAACTTCTAAAAGATCATCCCCACATCTTGTTAAGGATAAAATGCAAACTGCACCGAGCAAGAATTTTAAAAATATATTTTTCATTTTATATTGACTTTTCATAATTTTTTAAAAACCTAATTGAACACCAAATAAGAATCTTCTACTTACTGGATATGTTGCAGTGTCCACACCTCTTGTGAAAATTCCATCACCTCCTATTTCTGGATCAAAACCGGTATACTCTGTAAATGTGAATGGATTTTGCGCGGTACCATATACTCTTACATTTCTTATAGCTTCTGGTAAATAATCTTTTGGTATCGTATAACCCAGAGTAATATTTCTAATACGCCAGTAACTTCCATCCTCTAAAAAGAAATCTGATCTTGATCTAACATTTTCCGTTAGTGTTCCAGCATTATCAGCAGGAATATCAGAATTCGGATTCTGTGGTGACCATTGATTAACTAATTCAAGACTTCTATCATACGCAAAAGCTGCTAGTCTAGCTCCGTTGTATATTTCAGCTCCATAGGATACATAATTTTGTAAAAAGAAGTCAAAACCTTTATACTCCAAGTTTAAAGATAGACCTGCTTCGAAATCTGGTTGACCCGAACCTGCATATACTCTATCATTTTCATCTATTTGATTATCTCCATTTGCATCGATGTACTGAATATCTCCTAAACGAGCAGTATCATCAATAAGTCGGTAAGCATCTAACTGTTCTTGCGTTTTGATTACGCCATTATTTTGTATAAGGAAGAATGCCCCTGCTTCAAACCCTTCAGCTAAAAATGTAGTTGGATCTCCGGTAGGGAAAGTTAGGGTAGGGACACCACCTTGAAAACCTCTTGCAGTTCCATTAAGACTTGTGATTTCATTTTTATTTCTGGTAAACGTACCTGATAAATTCCACTTTAAACCGTTTTGTAATTCATCTCTATAAGATACAGCAAATTCGATACCCTTGTTCGTAAGGCTTCCGGCATTCGTAAGTCTTGCGTTAAAGCTTTGATCACCTGGCGCATCAGCACCAGCAGATGGCGGTAGTTGTTCTTCTAATAATAAATCTTCTTGATCGTTAAAGTAATAATCAGCAGTAAAGTTAATTTTGTTATTAAGAAAAGCTAAGTCAATACCTATATTACGTGATATACTAGTTTCCCATTTGATACCTGGATCAACAAACCTTCTTCCGATCTGACCTATTGCTAATTGCTCTTGGCTACCGAATATAAAATTCGATCCAGATTCAATTAAAGGAACAAATAAGAATGGGTCGATACGTGCATTTCCAACTTCTCCCCAACTCGCTCTTAACTTAAAATTGGATATAAAGTTGATATTTTCAAAGAAAGCTTCTTCACTAACATTCCATCCAACTGAGATACCTGGAAAAGTTCCGTATCTATTTTCTGGTCCAAAAACAGAAGAACCATCTCTTCTTACACTCACTGAAAGAAGATATCTATCGTCGTAATTATATTGTAATCTTCCTAATAAACCTGTAAATACTTGTCTTTCACGTCGCCCATTAGGTCTTATACCTTCTGCTCCAGCTCCTAGAACATCTGTGTCGTTGCTTAATAAGCCAATTACACCTGTGTTTACTGTCTCGCTATCGAACTGTTCATATGAACCTAAGGCAAGCAACTTCAGGTTATGATTACCAAAATCAACATTATAGCTCAAGGAATTTTCTACAGTGCTTCTTTGAGAAAAAATAAAACTTTCTTGTAAGATAGCATCTGGTCTTGATGCAGTAGGAACAAATCTTCCCATATTATCAAATAATAAATACTGTGGGCGTAAAAATTTCCTTCTAAAATCAAAGCTATTGCGCCCGAGATTAACTTTATATGTTAACCCTTGCAATAATTCATAGTCGATACTAAAAGCTACATTGGTACTTCTTATCCTTCTTCTATCTTCATTAGCAAGTTCTCGCGTTAAGAAACCTAATAATTCTGCTTGCCCAGTTCCTTCACTTAAATCAACTACACCATCTACAGGTCTTGCATCGCTAATTGCAGGTTGAAACGGTTTTTGAGCGATTGCTAGTTCAAGTAAAGCAAAAGGTTCTTGATCTCTTATCTCATCAGTAATACCTATCGAAGAAAAAACTTTCAATCTCTCTCTAGTATATTGACCAGTGATTCTACTTGTTAATCGACTAAAACTAGAATTAACTAATACACCTTCTTGGTCAAAGTAATTTCCACTAAGGTTTAATGTTAAATCACCGATCCCACCAGAAACATTAATATTATGATTTTGAATTAGAGCATTATTTCTTTGAACGTCATCAACAAAATCATTATCAATATTCAATGCGTTCGGGTTAAAGAATAATGTTTCATTAATAGTTCCTTCTCTATCGGCAGTCAATTGATCAGTAAAAAATTGTTGTTTAGTATTTAGCAGAGGAATTCCTGATGTTATATTTTGAATTGCAACATAAGTGCTATAATCTGCAGTAAGTTGTCCCTTCTTACCTTTTTTAGTGGTGATTAGGATAACTCCGTTCGATGCTCTTGTTCCATATACCGCTGCAGAAGCACCATCCTTAAGAATATCTATAGATTCTATTTGCTCTGGGGCTATATTTGGGTTTCCTTGGAAAGGAACACCATCTACCACAAACAATGGTTCGTTTCTTCCAGGAGAAAGAGAACCTATACCTCGAATTACAATGTTAGCATTTTCTCCAGGTCTACCATTACTGGCTTGTATATTAACACCAGCAACTTGACCTTGTAAAGATTCTGCAACATCCGATACAGGGGCTTTAGAAATAAGATCAGCACTTACTTTATTTACAGCTCCCGTAACTTCAATCTTTCGTTGGGTTCCATAACCGATCACAACTACTTGTTCTAATTCCTGACTATCTTGTGCTAAAACAATATTGATAGTTGTATTGTCCCCGATAGTTATAGACTGATTCGTAAAACCTATGGAGGAAAATACTAGCACTTCTCCTTTAGAAGCTTTTATAGTGTAATTTCCATCAAAATCTGAGACGGCACCTCTATTGGTTCCTTCTACTAAAACATTAACTCCTAATAGAGGCATGCCGGTTTCATCTGCAATTTGTCCGGTAATGTTAATTTTATCTTGCGCTTTCGTACTGACGAAACATAACATCAGTATACAGATCAGTAACCAATGATATTTTTTGGTCATAGTTGTTTTGTTATTTTTCATAAATGATAATAGAAACTTAGTAAAATTTAATACTTATTAATGATTTCTCATTTTTTTAAACTCAATTCACTGAAATGATCAAAACAAACATATAAATCTTAAGGTTTTATTAAAAAAAAAGGAACTAGACAAAAAATAGACGAATGTGTTTTTATAAAAAAAAATGTTAAATATTTACTTAGTTGAGATAAAAATAGGGTTCACTTTTCTTATTTTCATAAGACCTGTAGTTTGTTTCTGGTAATTCCTTTTTTGTGTTAATGAAAATTAATTATAAGGCTATAATATAGTTGATTTTCAAAGTTTTAAGGCTTTGAGCTTTTTTCGAATAATTATAGGATAAATAGTTTTACAAACGCTTGCTATTTTCAGTTTTTGGTGTCAAAAGATTAATTGTTCCAAAAATAGTTAAGAAAAAACTATTGATCATTACTTTACAATTGTAGAAATATGTCATTTCGAAATTTTTTTTAGTTGTAATACAGTTTAGTTCAGTTTTAGTCTAGTTGCTTATTTATCTTATCGTTTTATTAAATATTAATTTTAGATCTTTAAAAATTAAGATCATGAAAAAAGTTACGTTAATTTATTTCCTTTTTATTATTTCTTTAGGTTTTTCTCAGAGTATCACATGGAATAATCCAATAAGCGCAGTTGCTCCTGGCGAAACTATTAATATGGATGTTTCCTATGATGCAGGCTCGGAAGACTTTTTCTATGTTAGTGTTATATTAAGAGAAGTGGATGCTGCCTTTGGTATAGTAAAGGATTACAATCAGGTTTTTCCTATTGATGAGAATGCTGGTCAACAACCAAATGCTCAAAGCAATGTCACCTTTGATTATACTATTGATGCTAGTGCTCCAAATTCAACAAGTTTGTCATCTGGAAACCAATACTTATTAATCATATTCATGTCCTATAATAATGATGGTGGGTTTGTTAATGATAATACAGCTATAACAGTAGACTCTACTCTATCTATTGACTCCTTTGATAATGAAAAAAGTATAAGTGGTTTTTATCCAAACCCAGTAAAGGATGTTTTATACTTTAATAATGAATTGATTTCAGATCAGTATACTATTATTGATTTTACAGGAAGAACAGTAAAGTCGGTGAAAGGAACATCATCATTAAATGTCGAAGAATTAGCAGCAGGTACCTATTTTATACAAACTGAAAAAGGAACTGGAAAATTTGTAAAAATCTAATTTAGAGTTATTAGTTTTTATTGTTTCGTATGATTGGGCGTTTTTTAAATGCCTAATCATACTCATTTATACAATACTCCTAAACGAATTATTTTGGATCGTAAAATTATGTTTAGAACATTTAATTATGGGAGATAATTGTTTCATCACATCCTATCAGATTAGAAGTTTGTGATATGGAATCAAGCTTCGGTAAAAAAGTTGAATTAAATAAAAAGAAAAAGAAAATGTTTAAAAAATTGTATTCACATATAGACTTAAGAATTCTACCAATAGTTGCTTTCACTATGATAATGTCTAATTGCTCCAATGAGGAGTCAAAACCAGATACGAGTCCTATGGATAGTGAACCCGTAGCTGTAAATGATACCTTAACAGTGGAGGAAGATAGTGGTTCTGGTGAGGCGAATAGAATTAATGTTTCTACAAATGATATTATTGGAGAAAATGGTGGAGATGGAGATGATTATAAAATATCTACAGAACCTTCTAATGGTACACTTACTGAAATTAGTGATGGCGTATTCGAATATATTCCTAATTATAATTATGATGGAACTGACCGATTTACCTATATCATTACAGATGCAGATGGAGATGAAGCAACAGCGAGTGTGAGTATAACTGTAAATCCGTTTGTACCTACAGCAGATGATTTTAATAATATAAATCCTGATCTACCATCCTTTGTTTCTATTGATGATACAACACCTCTTGATAAAAAATGGGTGAAAATGGAAGCAATGTCAGATGAATTTGATGTTTGGGATGCTAATAAATGGTTTAAGTCTACTTGGAACTATGGAGTGCCAGTTTTTATGTCTAATTCCAATGAAAATTCTGGCGTTGCTAACGGTAATTTATGGATAAAGGCTACTCTTAATGAATCTAACCCAGAACAAAGATGGTTTCAAACGGCCAGAATCCATTCCAGAGAGAAAACAAGCTATCCTATGTATACGGAAGCTAGGATAAAAACAGCTCATATATCTGCGTATAATACCTATTGGTTAAACAATGGAGATATTTCTGATAGAGATGAAATTGACATTATAGAGAACAATTCTAAACCTTCTTGTAACTGTCAACCAGACTTTCCAACAACTATGAATTCTCAGTATTTTCATGCCGATTCAAATCTAACTCCAGTTACTATTAGAAATAAAGGGAATTATAGTAATAACAATCTATCAGACGCAAACCCGCTAAAAGGAGTGCAATGGAATGAGGAATATCATGTCGTGGGAGTATGGTGGAAGGATAATAAAAATGTTCAGTTTTATCTAGATGGTGAACCTGCAGGCAGTGTAGTAGTTGGGAACCATGAAACAGGAGATAATTTTCCAAGTCGTGTTTTTACCAGAGATTTAGAAATAATTTTTGATTTATGGACTAATGAAGCTAATTGGTTAGGAGGACTTCCACCAAAGTCCGATTTAGGTGATGATACGATTAATACCATGAGAATTGACTGGGTGAGAACTTGGAAATTAGAAGATAATTAAACTGAATAATACTTTTAAAATCGTAAGAAATGCTTTTAAAACCCCATAAATTTTAGAGAACAAAAAGCTTAACGTTATGAAAATGAAAATATCAATCTTATTACTTTTTAGCGTATTTATATCATTAAAATCTTGTTCTAATGGAGATGATATTGGAAATCCTGTAACGATTACTGATCCCGATCCCGATCCTGATGTTGTTGTCACAGATCCAGATGATCAAGGATTTGATTGGGAAGGAATAGATATTCCTGCAGAAGCAGGCGAAGGCAAGTTTTGGAAATTAAATCAGGATGCTTCAGATGATTTTAATTACAATTTTACTGCTACACCAAGCGCAGCGACATTTGGAGGAAAATGGACTAATTTTTATCACAATGATTGGGAAGGGCCAGGTCCTACTAAGTGGGTTAGAGAAAATGTTTCTGTTGGAGATGGAGATCTTCAAATCAAGGCTACAAGAGTGACCGGAGAGACTAAATCTTTTGATGTAGATTGTGATGTAGATGGTGTTGTAGAAACTTGGACCTTACCTACTACTAGAGCAGGTTGTATTACCTCTACCACTAGAGTAATATACCCTGTATATGTAGAAGCAAGAGTAAGAGTTGCAGATGCAGTTACAGCTTCTGATGTCTGGTTATTAAGCCCAGATGACACACAGGAAATAGATATTATCGAAGCCTATGGTGGAACTGGTGAAGATGATAGAAACTTATGGCTAGCAGAGCGGATACACCTTAGTCACCATACCTTTATTAGGAATCCTTTTCAGGATTATCAGCCAAGAGATGCAGGAAGTTGGTGGAGAAAAAATGGAGTAAGTCAGTGGGGTGGTCAATGGGTTCGAATTGGAGTGTATTGGAGAGATCCAAAACATTTAGAATATTACATTGATGGTGAAAAAGTAAGAATACTTTCGGATAACGCATTTGCAAGTAGAGATGTTAATGGTAATTGGTCTTATACTTATCCACAACCTGTTAGCAATGGTTCTTTGCCAACTGCGGCCAATGGATTCCAAGCAGTTAATCAAGCGAGTAGCTTGGATCAAGCGCAAAGCAATTCTTCTACCAGTGTTATAGACCCTCTTAATTATCTTAATAATGGGATGAATTTGGATAAAGAAATGGATATTATTATTAATGTTGAGGATCAAAATTGGAACGCTTGTAATGGGAGAACTCCTTCTAATTCAGAGATCCAAAATGAAGACAATCATACCTTTAAGGTAGACTGGATACGTATATATGAACCTAAAGAAGTTAATTGATTTAGATTAGATTTTTGTTTAAAGTAAGTGAGAAAAGATAAAAGCTTGGTAAGACTCGTTACTTTTAGTTATAAACTAAGCTTTTCTTTTCAAACTTGCTGAAAACTATTGAGAAGTAAGTTCTTAATTTTGAAAAATGAATATCGAAAATTCTATTTAAGAAATCTTATACTATCCTTTAAATATAAAGCTTTGATCTGTTTCCTTTTCATAATCAAACTCGTATAAGTAAGCACCTTTTTTGGAGCTCGATTTATCTTTAATTTCAGTTTTTTTCAAAAAATTTAGAGATAGTAACTTTTTTCTAAAGTTTCGAGAATCTAATCTTTTTTGAAAGATTTGTTCGTATAAGGTTTGAATTTGCGGTAAAGTAAAATATTTCGGAAGTAATTCAAATCCAATTGGAGAAAATCTAGCCTTTTCACGTAGTCTATCCAAAGCATCTTTTACCATTTGATTATGGTCTAATACTAATTCTGGTAACTCATCTAGTGAAAACCAAAAGGCACCATGTTTATTCACTAGTTCTTTATTATTCTCATCGATTCGGATTAGCGCATATTGGCCAATAGAAATACAGCGTGCTCCAGGATCTCTATCAACTGCTGAGTAGGTCTTTAGCTCTTCCATAAAAATGTTTTCCAGGCCCGTAATATCTTTTAAGATCCTTAAACCAGCTTGATTAGCATTTTCATTTTGTCTGATAAAACTTCCAATCAAAGACCACGAACCTTTAAGAGGTTGTATTTCTCGCTTAAAAACAAGAAGTTTTAAAGTTTCATTATCAAATCCAAAGATGATACAGTCTACAGCAACTAATACCTGCTCTTTATTTTCATACCAACTATTTTGCTGATTTTTGGCAAACTCCATAAAATATTCTTTAAAAAATAATAAATGTAATAATTACATTTATTATTTTTGTTATAAATAAAGGTTTTAATAATGAACAAAGAAAATACATTTATCCCAGAGCTCATAGTATCTTCTCCAGGGAGAATAAATTTTATAGGTGGTCATACGGATTATAATAATGGTTTTGTACTTCCTACTGCTATTGATAAAAAAATACGTTTTGAGTTTAAAAAAAATGGAACAGCGGATATTTGTAATTTCTACAGTAGAAATTATGATAAATCCTTAAGAGTAGATCTAAATAATATTTCACCTAGCACAGAAAATTGGGAGAATTATATTTTGGGTGTACTACATCAGCTATCAAAAAGATCAGATAAGATCCGAGGTTTTGATTGTTTCTTTTCTAGCGAGTTAGCAATTGGTTCTGGATTAAGTTCATCTGCTGCTCTAGAGTGTGGTCTTGCATACGGTGTAAATTCATTGTTTGAATTAGGGCTTTCTAAAAAAGATATCACTGTACTAAGTAGAGATGCTGAACATGAATATGTTGGTACCAAATGTGGTATAATGGATCAGTATGCTTCCGTTTTTAGTGAAACAAACAAAATTCTTTTTCTTGATTGTAAATCTCTCGAACATAGCTTAATTCCAATTGATTTGGTGGATTTTAAAATACTAATTCTAAATACCAATGTAGAACATAATCTGGCTACTAGCGAGTATAATGTTAGAAGACAGCAATGTGAGGAAGGAGTAGCTTTTATTAAAAAAAGACATCCACATGTTTCGTCTCTTAGAGATGTCGATTTAGATATGCTAGAAGAGGTAAAAGATGAAGTAAGTCAAACTGTTTTTCGAAGATGTCAATATATTATCCAAGAAAATAAAAGAGTTTTAGTAGCCGCGGAGTTTCTAAAAAACAACGAGCTAAATGAGTTTGGAGATCTTTTATATCAATGTCACGATGGAATTCGACATAAGTACGAAGTTAGTTGTGATGAATTAGATTTTTTAGTGGATTTTTCCAAAGAAAAAGAATATGTAATTGGATCGAGAATGATGGGTGGAGGTTTTGGTGGATGTACAGTAAATATTGTGCATAAAGATTATATCGATGCGTATACAGAAGAAGTGAGTATAGCATATAAAGAACGATTTAATATCGATTTAGATTCTTTTCAGGTAATGCCAAGCAAAGGAACAAGTATCGAATTTACAGAGTCTAAAGTATCATAGTAAGCTAAAAAAGATATCACATGATTAACGAAAATCCCCATAGAAGATATAACATACTAACAGGAGAATGGGTTTTAGTATCTCCTCATCGTACTAAACGGCCATGGCAAGGAAAAGAAGAAAAACAATCTATAGTCCAGAGACCTTCTTATGATCCGAATTGCTATCTGTGTCCAGGAAATACTAGAGCAAGTGGAGCTTCAAATCCCCAATATGAAGGACCTTATAGTTTTGTAAATGACTTTTCTGCCTTGTTGTCTGAAACTCCAAAAGAGGTTTTTTCCGAAGGATTGTTGAAAGGAGTATCTGAAAGAGGGGTTTGTAAAGTAGTTTGCTTTTCTCCTGATCATTCTTTGACATTGCCTATAATGAAGGTAGAAGAGATTCAGAATGTCGTTAAACTATGGAAAAGGGAATATGAGGAATTAAGTGAGGTGTCATATATCAATCATATTCAGATATTTGAAAATAAAGGAGATGTCATGGGGTGCAGTAATCCTCATCCTCATGGTCAAATATGGGCTCAAGAGTCTATTCCGCTAGAAGTTTCTAAGAAAACAGCGCAAATGAAGAAATATTGGCTTGATACGAATCAAAGTTTATTACAAGCCTACTTAAAACAGGAATTGGAGACAAGAGAAAGAATAATTTTAGAAAATGATCACTTCGTTTCTCTGGTACCATATTGGGCAATTTGGCCTTATGAAACTATGATATTACCAAAAGAACAGAAACGAAGTATTAAAGAGCTAAATGAAAAGGAGATAGCTTCGTTTGCACAAATCATAAAGGATTTAACCATTAGATATGATAATTTATTCAATTGCAGTTTTCCATATTCTGCAGGGATTCATCAAGCTCCAACAGATGGAGACCCTCATGAAGAATGGCATTTTCATATGTCCTTTTATCCTCCATTATTAAGGTCAGCAACCGTAAAAAAGTTTATGGTAGGTTATGAGATGTTTGCAGATCCACAGCGTGATATTACGGCAGAACAAGCAGCAGAAACATTAAAATCCTTATCAACAGTACATTATACTACAGGATAATTTTCTTTAAGCGGTGGATAAAAAGTGAGATATGAGTAATCAAATGATGACATTAAAAAAACTTGCAGAGCTATCTAATTTTTCGGTTTCTACCGTGTCAAAAGCATTGGCTGATAACCCTGAGATTAGTATAAAGACCAAAAATAAAATCAAAAAGCTGGCAGAATTTTACAATTATAAACCAAACATAACTGCCAAAAACCTAAAAGAGAGAAAAACAAGAGCTATAGGAGTGATAATTCCTAATATTTTGGCTCATTTTTTCGCTAAAGTTTTATCTGGTATTGAAAAAGAGGCAACAGAAAAAGGATATAATATTATTACCTGTATCTCGGATGAATCTTTTGAAAAAGAAGTAAAAAGTATAGAAATGCTAGCAAATGGAAGTGTTGATGGATTTATCATATCGATATCTAAAGAGACTTTCGTAAAAGAGAATTATAAGCATTTGCAAGGAGCTATAGATAAAGGATTACCTATATCCATGTTTGATAGGGTGACTGATAAAGTTTATTGTGATAAAGTTGTTATTAACGATTTTCAATCTTCTTATACCGCTACAGAAAAGCTAATCAAATCGGGTTGTAAAAATGTTGTTTTTGTAACGCCAATTCATCATACAAGTGTAGGATTAGATAGGGTAAGTGGATATGAAAAAGCATTAAAGGACATATTAAAAAGAAAAGGGAAGCCTAAGGTTTTGGTAATTGAAGATTACCAAAAGTTTACAGATAGCTTTACAGCGTTTTTAAAGGATAATAAAGTAGATGGTGTTGTTGCGGCTGATGAACTCTCTGGAATTTATACAATGAATTTGTTAATTGGTGCGGGTCATAGAGTTCCCGAAGATGTTTCTGTTATTGGCTTTACTGACGGGATTCTTGCGGGTAATAGTAATCCTCCTTTGACAACTGTAGATCAAAGAGCTGTAGAACTTGGAAAAGTAGCTGCTAATAATATAATTAGTAGGTTAGAAGATAACCAGAAGGAAGCTATTACCTATGAAACTACAGTACTGGAAACTTATCTAATAGAAAGAGGTTCTACAAAATTTAAGTAGTAAATCAATCTATTCTATTTCTATAGTTATTGGCCAGCCAATAAATTGTTTAGCCCCTTTTTTACGAACGTCTTCAAACCTTGGCCAGCACTCAAAGGTTACAGTTTTTTCATTTTTTCGAAATCTAATCATACCATAACCAGCCCCGTTCGAAGGGCTATCAGGATTGGCATAAGCGTGCATAGTAATCTTGTTATGAAAGCCATCTAGATATTTGCCGATCCAAGGAAGCTTATCAGAAGATGTAGCAGGTTTTGCATCTTCTGGCCACCACCATCGGCTGTAAAAGTTGTTTACAATGGCAGGTACAACAAAAGCCCAAGGACCATCATCATATGACTCAATTCCATGTTGTATTACGGTTGCGAGATGCTGATCGCCAGCAATGTGTATTGCATTGGAATTTTTTATCGCTTCTAAAGCTCTGTTCCTTCCCTTTTGTGGCCATCCGTTAGAGTCCATATCTGCGTGTAATCTGTTGTCCAACGAACCATGTAAATGTGCTCCTCCACAGAATCCAGTTTGAGATAAAACTACTTTAAAATCGGTTGTCTGTTGATTGCTACCCCAAGATTTTAAGAATTCAAGTTGCCGATTCCCTAATAATTCTAATCCCTCTAGATCTACAGTGTTAGGATCATAATTAGGGTCTCTAATATGATCAGGTCTTGGGCCAATTTGAGGAATCTTACCCTTTGGGCCTGATTTAAATTTTCTATCCTCAATAATGGCGAAATCAACACCTCCCCAAATCAAATTAGTATAATAAACTCCAATATCCTGCTGTATTGGTGTTGGATCATACGGATCTGGAAGATGAGCGGTTTGACATCTTTCAACCATTTTTACATATTCAGGATGATAAAAGTAACCACCATCATCTCCGGCCATAGTAGAAGCTTTCTTACCATATTCGCCCCATAAATTTCCTTGTCCTATATCATGATCATCAGGTATGGTGATACAAGGTCTGTTTCTAAAAACTTCTCTAAACTGCAATCCAAATTTCAACCAAGCAGCAGTATGCTCTTGGTGATCATATGATTGATCCCCAGCAAAAAAGACTAAATCAGGATCCTGAAAATTTATGTTTCGTATATAATTATCTCTATCACCTCTATCTTTGTTGCTATTACAAGAAAGAGCAGCCAAAGTAATTTCGTCTTTATCTGTAGGATCTCTTCTAATAACACCTTCATACCTAGCTTCAGTGCTATGTAAAATTCGATAAGATATATTTTCTTTATAGTTCCAATTATTGATTCTAAAAGTAGCTGACCAACCAAGTTCGTTCACCATTTTTTTCTGGACTTCTCTCCATGTTCCATTTTCTTTGATTTCTAACCGAACTTCTCTAGTTTCATCTGGATACAGCGGGAATAGTTGTGCTGTTAATTTAAGAGTTTCATTACTAACTGTATAAATTCCAAATGCAATAACTTCTCCTCTTGGAACTTTTACATCAATGATGGTGTTCGACTTTCTATTCCACCAATCATTTGTGGCAATGGTATCAATACCTGTAAAAGGTGATTCTATATATGTAGGGTCAGATGCTGTTTCTTTTTGTGATTTTTTATTGGAACATCCTAGAAGCAAGGTAGATAAAATAAGGAAATAGCAGGCTTTTTTCATGATTGGAAATATGAATATAAAAGTTGTGGTTGTGTTATTTATTAGAAATTGAAAATTACAAAGTTCTCTAGTTTGTTAAAAAAAATAGACTGGACAAAAACTAAACAAGAAGAAAATGTGAAGAATTGCTACTAAAAAATTATTTACAATTTCTTCTTAGTAGTAAAGGCCTTTTGTTTTGTTTTTCAGTACTTCTAGCTAAAAAATTCTGATCAAAAACTAGATACTATAAACATCTTGTCTTATTCGATTTTTCTTACAAATTGATGAGATTTTTACTGATTTATTCATATCGGTTTAGTTTTAAAACAGTGATTGTATAGTTTTTGTTCAGTCGATGTAGTCAACTTAAAATTGATGATATAGTAGTTTTGGTCCAATAATGTTGTGGAATAATTAATAAAAAATGAAAAAAGGTTATTTTTTGACAATACTGTTTCTTTTGAATATCTGTATAGGTTGTAAGCCTTCATTGCCAGAAAAAGTAGCTGATGCATATGAGAAACTTCCTAAAACTATAGATTATAATACGCATGTAAAACCAATTCTATCTGATAAATGTTTTGCATGTCATGGTCCTGATAAAGCAAAGATCTCTGCGGGTTTACAATTACATTCCGAGGAAACTGCTTTTCTGGAATTACCAGAATCACCTGGTAAATTTGCTATAGATCCGGGAAATTTAAAAAAATCGGAAGTTTTTCATAGAATTTTGTCCGAAGATCCTAAACTCGTGATGCCCACTCCAGAATCCTATCTAAAACTCTCTTCTGAAGAAAAAGCAATTTTGATTAGGTGGATAGAAGAAGGCGCAGAATATAAAGATCATTGGGCCTTTATTACTCCAAGCAAACCAGAGATACCACGTATAGAAAATAGAACTTTAGAAAAAAATCCGATTGACAATTTTGTAATCAAAAAACTATCTGAAAACAATTTAAATCTATCAAAAAAAGCTAGTAAAGAGTTGTTATTAAGAAGAGTCTCCCTTGATCTTACTGGTTTGCCACCAACCAAGGAGGAATTGCTTGGTTTTTTGAATGATGCAAGCTCCAATGCCTATGAAAAGCAGGTTGATAGACTTTTGGCTTCAAAACATTATGGAGAAAAGATGGCAATCGATTGGTTGGATGTCGCAAGATATGCAGATACGCACGGATATTTTGTAGATCGCTATCGTGATATGAGTCCTTGGAGAGATTGGGTAATTAACTCTTTTAATGAAAACATGCCTTATGATCAATTCATAACTTGGCAGTTAGCCGGTGATTTATTAGAAAACCCTACTAAAGACCAAATCTTGGCCACTGGATTTAACAGACTACACCCCCAGAATTTAGAAGGTGGTATTATCGATGAAGAATTTAGAGTAGAGTATGTTTCTGATAGAACCAATGTCGTAGGACAAGGTATCATGGGATTAACCGTTGCCTGTGCTAAATGTCATGATCATAAATACGATCCGATTTCTCAAAAAAATTACTTTGAATTATTCGGTTTTTTTAATCAGGTAAATGAATCTGGTCAAATTCCATGGGATTGGTCAATGCCCGTTCCTACGATGTTACTTCCGACCAAAGAAGAAGAACAAATGATAGCCTACATTGATGATCTTGTAAATAATTCTCAGCGTAAAATAGAACGTGTCACGGAAAGTGAAAAAGAAAAAGTAAATCAGTGGATTGCTAAAGAAAAATATCGAAGAGATTCATTTACAGATTCTAAACATTTGGTAGCATATTATGACTTCGAGAATTCTTCTTTGCGAAACAATTTAAATTATTTAGATAAAGGGGAAATGAAAACCCAGTTTGCTGGAAATCAAAAAATTGTTCTAAAAGAAGGATATAAAGGAAGGGGACTTCAGTTTGATGGTGATGCGTGGTTAGATTTAGATAAAGTGGGAGTTTTCCAGAGAAGTGAGAATTTCAGTATTGGAATACGTGTTTTTATTCCGAAGGATCTCAAAGAAGGAGTAATTTTTCATAAAGCACAAGGGACAAGATTACATAGTTATCGTGGATATCATCTGTCGATTACAGAAGACAACACTTTTGAGTTACTGCTAGCGCATGTTTGGCCAGATAATGCTATCGTAGAGACCACGATTAAAGAAGTGCCGAGAGAAGAATGGGTTCAACTAACAATGACTTATGATGGATCTAGCAAAGCTAGTGGATTAAAGTTGTACGTGAATGGAGAGCATATGCAAACTAATGTAGTAATTGACAACCTATATAAAGATATTATATTTCATGATTTAGAGGATTATATTTATCCAGAACCCATAGAACCTGGTTTACAAATCGGAGCTAGATGGCGTGGTAAGGGAATTGCAGGAGCAATCGTAGATGAATTAAAAGTATTTAGCAAAGAGCTAACTCCTTTGGAAGTCTTAAAACTTTCTGATACTAAGCTTTTGAAACCTTTGATTTCAAAAACATCCAAAGAACTCTCAGATACCGATAAAAAACTGCTCACGGACTATTATTTATCCGTAAAATCCATTCCAACGAGAGAAGCCATTTCGTCTCTTCAAAAAGTTCGAACGATCCAAGCAGATAGCGCAGATAACATTAAGGAGATAATGGTAATGAAAGATTCTCCAGGACTCAGGAAAACATATTTATTAGAAAGAGGACAATATGATGCTCATGGAGAAGAAGTTTTCTCAAATACGCCAAGCAGTTTGCCCGCAATGTCAGAAGATTTACCAAAAAACAGATTAGGATTAGCTAAGTGGCTAACAGATCCTAAACATCCATTAACAGCAAGAGTAGCTGTAAACAGGTATTGGCAGAATTTCTTCGGAAAAGGAATTGTAGAAACGTCCGAAGATTTTGGTAATCAAGGAAGCTTACCAACACATCCTGAGTTACTGGATTGGTTAGCAACTAATTTTATAGAGTCTGGATGGGATCTAAAAGCATTAAATAAACAGATTGTGATGTCTCAAACCTATCAGCAAGATTCTAATGTTTCTGAGGAATTAAGAGAGATAGACCCTGATAATTTACTATTGGCTCGAGGACCATCTAAACGGTTGTCTGGGGAAATGCTTCGTGATAATGCCTTAGTAGCAAGTGGATTGTTAAACGCTAAAATAGGAGGCGAAAGTGTAAAACCATACCAACCAAAAGGACTTTGGAAGATGACGCACTTACCTTACAAAAGAGATACTGGAGATAAGTTATACAGAAGAAGTTTATACACTATCTGGAAAAGAACAGCTCCCAATCCTACCATTGCAACATTTGATGCTTCGACTAGAGAAATATGTATGACTAGAAGACAAGAAACGAATACTCCTTTGCAAGCTTTAGTGTTGCTAAATGATCCTACATACATTGAAGCTTCTAAAGTAATGGGTAAAAATATGACAGCCTTTGCTTCTGTAGAAGAAGGTATTAAAGATATCTATATCCGATTAACAGGAAGACAGATATCTCAAAAGGAGTTACAGTTATTAGTTACTCTTCAACAGGAAGAATATGATAGGTTTAATAGTAATATTTCAAAAGCAAAAGGCTGGTTGGCATCAGGAGATTTTGCTTTTGATCCAGATGATAACCTATCGATGATCGCAGCAAATGCGATAGTTGCCAGCACCATTATGAATTCTGATGCCACCATAACTAAAAGATAATACGTCTATGTGCGATCACCACGACACCTTACGGTCTGATAATAAAGACCTACAACAAGTAGAAAAAATGATGGATAGAAGAGCTTTTCTGACCAAAACGTCTTTAGGTTTTGGTGCTTTGGCTTTAGGTTCTCTTCTAAATGCGGATAAAGCTTGGAGCGCTGTTAAAAATAACGTTCAACCTGATTTAGGAATGTTTAGCAGAAATGATTTAGGATTACCTCATCATGTTCCGAAAGCAAAGAGAGCTATTTATTTATTTCAAAGTGGAGGTCCTTCTCAAATTGAACTTTTTGATTATAAACCGAAGCTAAAAGATTTATTTGGTCAGGAATTACCAGATTCCGTAAGAAAAGGACAACGTCTTACAGGTATGAGTGCTGATCAAACGTCATTACCTATTGCTCCATCTATTATCGACTTTAAACAATACGGAGAATCCAGAGCTTGGGTGAGTAGTGCTATGCCTTATTTGTCGGAAGTAGTAGATGATATCTGTTTTATAAAATCGATGCAAACTGATGCGATTAATCATGATCCTGCAATCACCTTTTTTCAGACAGGTAGTCAGCAGCCAGGAAGACCTTCTATAGGTTCATGGATTAGTTATGGCTTAGGTTCTGATAATGAAAACTTACCCACATTTATTACGTTAATCTCTAAAAATGGAGGAGGGCAACCTTTATATGCTCGACTTTGGGGAAATGGTTTTCTACCTACAGAACATCAGGGAGTACAATTTAGAAGCGGAAAAGATCCCGTATTGTATCTCACAGATCCTGAAAACTATGATGGTCATAACAGGAGAAACATGTTAGATTATCTAGGAAAATTGAATGATGTACAACATAGTTTCTACGGAGATCCCGAAATTAATGCCCGAATGTCTCAATACGAGATGGCTTTCCGTATGCAAACATCGATTCCTGAAGTAACTGATATGAGTGATGAACCCGAGTATATTTTCGATATGTATGGAAAAGATAGTCGAGATCCAGGTACGTATGCTGCAAATTGCCTTTTAGGAAGAAAATTGCTGGAAAAAGGAGTCAAATTTGTGCAGTTATATCATCAAGGTTGGGATCAGCATATCGGATGTCCAAAAGGAGTGTTAGGAAATGCCCGAAAAACAGATCAAGCAAATGCTGCTTTGATCAAGGATTTAAAACAACGAGGTATGTTTGAAGATACTTTGTTGATTTGGGGAGGAGAATTTGGCCGTACAGTATACTCGCAAGGAAAACTTACGGCTACAGATTATGGTCGTGATCATCACCCTAAAGCCTTTACCATGTTTATGGCGGGAGCAGGTGTAAAACCTGGAATTACCTATGGAGAGACAGATGATTTTAGTTATAATGTAATTAAAGATCCTGTGCATACACACGACTTCCAAGCTACATTACTTCATCTTTTCGGGATTGATCATGAACGATTAACCTACAAGCATCAAGGAAGAAGATTCAGATTGACAGATGTACACGGACATATAGTAAAAGATATACTAAGCTAATTTTTCTTCCCATGAATAAAGAAAATTCAAGACGAGAGTTTATTAAGAATACTACCTTATTAAGTGCAGGTGCGGCGACCGTTCCTTCTTTCGGATTTCATATTCTTAAAAAGAATACTGTGAACAAGGAAAATATAGTAGGTCACGGAGATTATCAATACAAAATTATAAGAGATTGGGCAGATGTCAGTACGGTAAGAAATCCTATTCTTAACTGTCATGAGATGCAAATGGATAGCAAGGGCAGATTAATCATGATGGGAGATCATACGGATAATAACATTTTGATTTTTGATAAATCGGGAAAGCTTTTGGATTATTGGGGTACTGCATATCCAGGAGGACACGGTCTTACGTTATTTGATGAAGGAGGAGAAGATGTATTATTTCTTACGGATTCTGGATGGTTTCTAGATAAAAATGGGAAATGGATACATCATAATGGAAGAGTTACAAAAACTACCACCGATGGGAAAGTTATTTTTGATATTGGACATCCTCAAACGATTGAAATTTACAATGCTGGAGATCATTTTTGCCCTACCGAAACGGCCATAGCACCTAACGGAGATATTTATGTAGCAGATGGATATGGAATGGATTATATCATTCAATACGATGCTAATGGGAAATATATAAGACATTGGGGTGGTAAACAAAATGAAGATCCTAATTATAGATTAGATAATGCTCATGGAGTGGCTATCGATTATCGTGATAAAAAGAACCCATTAGTAGTATGTACCTCTAGAAATGAAGAATCTTTTAAATGGTTCACATTAGAAGGGAAATATGTGAAAACGTTGCATTTGCCAAATATGCAAGTCTGTAGACCTGTTTTCGATGATCAAAATTTATATGCAGGTGTTTGTTGGTCGCAACCTGAAGTCGGACGAACTACTTGGAAAGATCATACAGGTTTTGTAACCATTTTAGAAGATGATAAAGTTGTATCTAATCCAGGCGGGACAAAACCTTCATATGTAAATGGAGAATTACAAAAATCATATCAGCTTAAGCATAAGCCAATTTTACATGGCCATGATGTATGTATTGACGAGGATAAGAACCTATATGTCTGTCAATGGAATGCCAATGGAACGCCTCCATTAAAATTAGAAAGAGTTTAAGAAAAGTAAAGTAATATTCTCAAACTATGAAGTTGGAGTTTGAGAGCTATTGTAATAAAAATATATAAGAATATTCATGAATGAAGTATCTGATCTTGTTTTGTTTTTAGGAAGATTTCATCCACTAGTAGTACACTTACCAATTGGGTTTCTATTTTTTGCATTTATACTAGAAATAGCAGCAAAATATCAGAAAAAAGAGCTATTGAAAGAATCTGTGCCATTAGCCTTGTCTTTAGGAGGATTCAGTGCTATTATTTCTTGTGTGTTGGGATATATGTTGTCATTAAGCGGCGAGTATGAAGGTGAAGCTTTGGATAAACATTTTTGGTTTGGTGTAGCAACTACAGTCATAGCTATACTAGCCTGGTTGTTGAAAACAAAAAGAATTAAAAATATAGTAAAAGAGTCTGTTAGATTAAATATCGCAACACTTACTTTTATTGTTTTGTTACTAAGTATTACAGGACACTATGGAGGTAATCTAACTCATGGATCAGATTATTTAACAGCCTATTTACCTTTTAGTACGAAAGAAAAAAAAGAAGTGTCTAAAATAAATTCTATTGAAGAGGCACAACTATTTGCTCATGTCGTTCATCCTATTTTGGATAATAAGTGTTTGAGTTGTCATAATAATTCTAAGAAAAAAGGAGGCCTTTCGTTAGCAGATGAGGTTTCAATTCTAAAAGGAGGAAAAAGTGGTGTTGCTTTAATTGCTGGTAATAGTAAACAATCAGAGTTGATTAAAAGAGTTCATCTAGATCCAGATGACAAAGAATTCATGCCACCAGAAGGAAAGACTCCTTTAACGGAAGAAGAGATAAAAATAATTGAGTATTGGATAGATCATGGTCAGGCGGATTTTACAGCAACAGTAGGAACGATAGATACTTCAGAAGAAATTAAAAAACTATTAATAGAGCAACTTTATTTAGATAATGATCATTCTGTTGGGTCAACGATGAGTGTAGCTTCACCAGTATCAGAAGAAGTTATAGCAAGCTTACTACAAAAAGGTGTGAACATGAGAGAAATCGTTTCAGAATCAAATCGATATGATGTATCTATGTTACCTAAAAACACCAAAGAATTTGATGTAAAAGTTGTAAAAGAAATTCTGGAAGAACTCTCAAAAATTAAGGATAATATTGTTTGGTTGTCATTGCCATCCCAAGGAATTACAGATACCCATCTAGAAATAATAGGTAGTTTTAAAGGTTTACAAAAGTTGGCTTTGCAAAAAAATAATATCTCGGATACGGGTATTCAATATCTAACTAGCTTAGAACAATTAGAAAGCTTAAACCTACATAGTAATTCTTCAATAACGAATAAAAGTATCCAACAACTTTCTAAATTTAAAAACCTAGAAAAAATATACCTGTGGAACACTTCTGTTAAAAAAGAAGATGGTATAAATAAGAAAGTAATTTTATAGAAAAGAAGTATTACTTCGTCTGTACAAATTAGATCATATCTCGATTATTCTTTCTTCAATATTTTAACCACTACCGACTTACTAATCGGAGTATTGCTTTTATCTGCGTAATGGTTATAGGGAACTAGGATATTAGTCTCTGGAAAATACGTAGCAATATTTCCTTGTGGGATATTATAGGAGATTATCTTAAAGTTTTCTGCTTTTCTAGGAACATTGTCATAGTTGCTAGTAAGATCAACATTTTCTAAAGGAGTTAGATCAAACTTCTCAATGTCTTTAGGATTCATTAAAACCACTCTTCTTTCATTAAAAATACCTCGATAACGATCATTCATACCATAGATAGTGGTATTAAATTGGTCATGAGAGCGAATAGTCATCATTAAAAATTCATCTTCTTGTAAATGATGATCTGGTACAGAACAATTACTAAATTGAGCTTTACCAGTTGGTAATTTGCTAAAATCTAATTCACGAACATTATTAGGAAGATAAAAGCCTGATCCTTTGGATTTTTCTTCTAGTCCTTTAAAACCAGCAATAACTTCTTGTAATTTTGCTCTAATAGCCGTATAATCTTCGCTTAATGGTAGCCAATCTACGGGATGATTTCCTTTAAAATAAGCATCCGCAATGCCACCGATGATTTCGGGTTCGCTTTTAAGATTATCAGAAGCAGGAGATAGCATTCCTTTTGATCTGTGTACCTTTCCCATACTATTTTCCACGGTGAAAAATCGTGGTTTCCCATCTTTTAGGTCAAATTCAGATCTTCCTAATGTGGGTAATATTAATGCTGTTTTCCCCGCAGTAGTATGTGTCCGGTTTAGTTTGGTACTTACTTGTACGGTTAACTCACAATTTTGTAAAGCATCAGCGGCATACTGTGTGTCTGAAACAGCAGACACAAAATTCCCACCTAGTGCAAAGAATACTTTCGCCTTTCCTTCATGCATTGCTTTTATAGAATGTACAGTATCAAGCCCTGCTTTAGTAGGTGGTGTAAAACCAAAGACATTTTCTACAGCACTATTAAATGCTGGAGATGCATGATGTACAATTCCAACAGACCGATCTCCTTGTACATTACTGTGTCCTCTTACAGGACAAGTTCCTGAACCAGGTTTGCCTAAACTTCCTTTCAATAATAATAGATTTACACATTCTTTAATGTTTTCTACGCCATTTTTGTGCTGAGTAAGTCCCATAGCCCAACAAATAATAATCTTATTTTTATGAGCTAGTAGTTCTACAACTTGGTCGATTAAAGAAGATAATACTCCTGATTGTTTGATCAATTCTTGGGCATCAAAATTTTGCAGATGTTCCAAAAGTGATTCATACCCTTGCGTGTAAGTTTGAATAAATTCATGATCAAACACTTCTTTTGTTTGTTTATCTAATGCAGCAAGTTTGATAAGAATAGCTTTTAATAATGCTACATCCTGATTGATTTTTACTTGCAAATGAATATCAGTAAGCGCTTCTCCTCCTGCAATAAGACCTTTTACTTCCTGAGGATTTTTAAATCTGATAAGTCCTGCTTCTTCAAGAGGATTGATACTGATTACTTTTCCGCCTTGTTCTTTGCATTTTTGTAATGCCGATAACATACGAGGATGATTTGTTCCTGGATTTTGTCCTATAACTAAAATAACTTCAGCTTTTTCGAAATCATCTAGTGTAACGGAACCTTTGCCAATACCTAGCGTTTCACTAAGCGCCACACCACTAGATTCATGACACATGTTGGAGCAATCTGGCATATTGTTAGTGCCAAAAGCACGTATAAAAAGTCCATATAAAAAAGCAGCTTCATTACTGGATCTTCCTGATGTATAAAAGATAGCTTCATCAGGATCTTCAAGTTGATGCAAGTGTTCGGCAACAAGTTCGTAAGCTTTCACCCAACTAATCGGCTCATAATGTATGCTACCTGGATATAAAACCATGGGTTCCGTAATTCTACCACTTTTCCCAATTTGATAATCTGTCCATTGTGAAATTTCTTCTACCGAGTATTTTTTAAAAAAAGCAGCATCTACTTTTTTATTGGTGGCTTCTTCTGCCAATGCTTTTGCTCCATTTTCACAATATTCCGCAACTTTTGAAGGTGTATCAGGATCTGGCCATGCGCAACCAGGACAATCAAAACCTTCTTTTTGATTCATTTGAGCAAGTCCTTTTAATGATTTTACAACACCCATTTCTTTAAAAGCATGTTGTAAGGCTACTTTTACAGCCTTAGTTCCAGCAGCATAGGTAGAAGGTTCTTTTACTAGTAAATCAGAAAACTCAGTAGATCCAGTGATAGAAATATTTCTTTTGGAATTAGCCATTTTTGTGAAATGAAGAAATTAATGAAATGGAAGATACAATTATCGGTATAATAAATAATCTATTTATAAAAATAAATAGTTCTGGTATATCGATTTCACGAAGATAGAATGTTGTTGAGAATAGTAATTGTACTATTTTTGCAATAAGTTAATTTTTATTGTCGTATTGAAACCAGTTTCAGAACATCCTAAAATAGAAGTTTCATTAGAAAAAATAGAAACTTCACAACACGCTTCTTTTCATACAGGAGTGTATAAGCAACCTTATTTTAGTGGTAACTGGCATTATCATCCCGAATTTGAATTATTATTGATTGTTAACGGGCAAGGCAGAAGATTAGTAGCGGATCATGGTGAAGATTTTGAAGTAGGAGATTTGGTTTTGCTTGGTGGATATTTACCTCATGCTTGGATTCCGGATGCCCGATTTCTGGAGGAGAGTTCTGAAGAGTACTGTGAGTCTATTTATGTGCAATTTAGAAAAGATATTTTTGGATCTCATTTTGTAGATGTACCCGAACTGAAAGGAGTTCGTAAAGTGCTACAGGCATCTGAAAGAGGTATAAAAATTATAGGAAAACATCGAACTCATATCGCTGAGTTACTTCAGGAAATCCCTAAGCTTTCTCCTTTAGATCAATTGCTAAAACTAATTAAAATACTGGACCTTATTAATCTTTCAGGATATCAGGTATTAGCATCAGAAAATTATTTGAAAAATAGTTTCTATTTTAAATCAAATCGGATTTTAAAAGTGCACGAATTTATAATGGAGCATTATAAACAAGATGTCTCTTTAGAAAAGTGTGCCGAAATGGTAAACATGACGGTATCCGCTTTTTGTAGATATTTTAAAAGTGAAACTAGCTTTACCTTTACCAATTACTTAAATAAAATACGAATAGATTTTGCTAAAAAATTATTGATTAATACAGACATGCCAATCAAAGAAATTGCTTTCGAATGTGGATACAATTCTGTTCCTTATTTTAATAGACAGTTTAAAAAAATAGAAAATGTTTCGCCTTATACCCTGCGAAAATCTGCTAAAGATTGATAGTGGTTTTTTAGTTTTTCAAGATTAGATTTGCAAGGTTTAGCTTTAAAGAAGAATCTCGAAGATTAGATTTATTGAGTTTTAAGTGTTCTTTAATGGATTTAGTACCTAACACATATGCTTTCGCATTATTGATAGCATCTACCGCCAATAATTTATCATTATCAAAATACCAAATAGAAAACTTATAGGTAGTTTCTTCTTCATTTCTAATAATTGCTTCGTTGTAATCAAAAGGCAAACCTACCATTTGTAGCTTAATTTCATATTGATCCGACCAAAACCATGGGACTGCATTATAAACAACTTCTTTTCCACAGATTGAAGCGGCTGCAATCTTTGCTTGATCCACGGCATTTTGTACAGACTCTAGACGTACAAAACGATTATAATGAAGGTTATGATGAAACGTACAATCTCCAATGGCATAAATATCTTTGTCGTTTGTTTGACAAGCCTGATTTACTTTTATACCATTTTCAATTTCTATTCCTGCATCTTTTGCTAGCTCAGTATTTACAATAACTCCAGTGCCTAATATAATTAATTCGGCTTCATATGTGGTACCATCATCACAAGTGATCGTATTTGTATGATTTATGGATGTGACTGAAGAAACATTTTTGTTGGTGTGAATTTGAACTCCATTTAAGGTATGTACATCATAAAAAAATTGACTCATTTCTGGAGATGTCACTCTCGCTAGTATTCTGGATTCGCGTTCTAAAAGAGTAACAGAAGTTCCTAGTTTTCTTAAGGAGGCAGCAATTTCTAATCCTATATATCCTCCACCAATAATGAGCACTCTTTTGTTGGTATCCTTTTTAACTTTATCTCGAATCCTAGTAGCATCATATGCTGTTCTAAGCGTGTAAATTTCAGTTGCTTGTTCTAAATCTTTAATAGGTGGAATTAGAGGTCTTGCACCAGTAGCAATTACAAGTTTATCATATTGTTGTATAGCACCATCTTCTGTAATGACAGTTTTATGAATACGGTCAATTCTCTTTATCGAAACACCAAGTTGTAATGTAATATTTTCTTTTTCATAACTTTCTAATGACTTCAGTAAGTTATTATTTGTCTCTTCTGCTGAGGTTAAATAAGACTTCGACAATGGAGGACGGTGATAAGGAGTCTCTGGATCCTTGTCAAATATAATTATAGAACCAGTCCACCCTTGTTTTCTAAGAGAAAATGCAAAATTAACTCCTGCATGACTTGCTCCAATAACCAAACATATTGGAGCTTTTGTGTTTTCGTTTAGCATAGTAATAATTGAGGTAATTAGACTGGACTGGTTATCATAAATTTATTGAGCAACTGTGACGATCAAGCCATCCAAACTATCACTAATTTCTAATTGACAACACAATCGGCTATATTCGGTTACATTGTCGTCTAGTTCTAGCATATCTTTTTCTATTTCTCCTGCAGCACCTGTTTTTTCGAAATGATCTGGATGAACAAAAACATGACAGGTAGCACATGAACATACACCACCACAATCTCCGTCAATTCCTTTGATATCATTATCTACAGCTAGCTGCATTACAGATCCTGAAGTTCCTTCTACCGAAATGGTTTCGTTTTCACTAGTGATAAAAGTTATTTTAGGCATACTTATATTTTTTAATTATTTTTTTGAAAAGAGAGTTATTAGTTAAACTTCACACTTAAGCTATCAAAACCTACTTTTCTTTTAAATTCTCCAAGCTCCTCGATATTTTCTTGAGCGTCAATAATATCTATAGAAGCTACTTTTTTAGTTAAGACTTGTAAGAGTTTTTTCATTATTTGACGAGCATGTGTAGCTCCTAAACATTTGTGATGACTAAACCCAAAACTTACATGAGGATTAATTTTCCTATCTAACATAACTTCGTTTGGATTTTCGAATACAGTTTCATCTCTATTAGCAGATGCCCAACATAATGAAATACGAGTATCTTTTTCTACAGCATGCTCGCAAACTGCTGTATCTTGAGTAGCTACTCTTCCCATTTGTGTTAATGGTGCAAAATATCGTATCAGCTCTTCTACAGCTTTGCTAATGATCTCAGGATTATCTTTCAGTAACTGTAAAGACTCTTTATGTTCAGCAAAATAGGCAATCGTATTTGTGATAGAATTAATTACGGTATCTCTTCCTCCGGCAAAGGTTAGAATCATAATTCCCTTTACTTCTTCTCTTGTGAGTTTCCTATCTTCAATGTTTGTGTTTAATAAAACGGAGTATAAGTCTTTACCTGGGTTTTTTACTGCGTTTTCAATTTGAGCATCTATATAATCATATAGGATATTAGCTTTGCTACCATCTAATGCACTGTCTTCACTTCTAAATACATGAGTTCCCCAAGAGATCCAAGTTTCAGATTCTTCATACGGAATATTTAGTAATAAGGTTAAGGCTCTTGATTGTATGCGTAACGCAAATTCTTCTACAACTTCTACAGAACCATCCTTAGTAACGGCTTCATCAACTATATCTTCAATAATGTTAACCAATTGAGCTTGATACTCTGGAAGTAGCGGTCTTTTAAACCAATCTTCAATAAGATCTCTATAGGTTTTGTGCATTGGCGGGTCTACCTCAAATGGGATTTGTCGCGTATCTCGTATATGAACTTCTGATGGAATTACAATTCGTCCTGGAACTGCTCCAGATTGATATGTTTTCCAATTATGGGCGCACTTTCTGACATCTTTAAGACGTAACACCATAGTAACAGGATCATCCTGATCATTCATTTCACCGTATCCCTTTTCTTGTCGAGCTTTATTAAAAGGATCAGAAAACTTACTATTCTTCATAAGCTGAATTATTTAGTGTAACAAAGTAAGTGAGATGTGTTTGATAGAAATTAGCTTATTTTGATAAATAGTTAAATTATTTTAACCTATTTTGCTTATCAGTTTGAAGGATATTATTGAAAAAAAGTATCGTGTCTTTTATGTGAGTTTCCCAATAACTCCATTCATGTTTTCCTGGATGTTCCAGATAAGTGTGCGCTATATTTAATTCTTTTAATTGGCGGTGCAATTTTCGATTACCTTCAATGAGAAGGTCATCTATACCACAATCAAATCGTAGTTTAGGAAGATGTTCTTTGTAGTTTAAGATGGTTTGATAGATGGATTCATTTTCTTTCTCTTCCTGAAAATAAGCATCTAAAGGCTCTTCTACAAAAAGTTTCATTTCTTCTAGTATCGTTATAGAGGATAATCCAGATATGGCCTCAAACTTTTGATGGTTTTTGATTCCCAATCGTAAAGCACCAAATCCACCCATAGATAGTCCGGCAATACATATTTTGGAGTTGGTACTAGCTTGTGGGATCAATTCGATAACAGCATTTATAACATCCTCGGTAATCCATTTCTCATAATCGGCATGTGTATGCGGAAGATAACCACTACCATCGCCCCATAATCCATCAGATGGCATAGCGATAATCATAGGTTCAATTTCACCGTTTTGAATCCAAGATTCCATTTTTAAATGAATACCAGTTTTCTGAGACCAAATCCAATGACTGCCATAAACTCCATGAAGCAGAATGGTTATTGGTAGATCTTTCAGATTTTTAACAGAAGGAACATATGCGGTAATATCACCTCTTTGTTTGAGATGGCCACTTTTTATTGTAATGTGCCGTAAGTGATTGGCTTCAAAACGAGGGTCTGAAATTTCTGTTGTCCTGAATTTTGATGTCATAACGATACTTTTTTTTGATTTTTAATGCCTCATTAAGGTTCAAAAACAATGACGCCTTTCGCATTTTTTCCAACTAGCATATCATCAAAAGCTTGTTGTAACTCTTCGAATTTGTAGGTTGAGGTTACCATTTCATCTAGTAACAAATCGCCTTTATCATAAAGTTCCAAAATTTTAGGAAAGTCAATATGAGGCCTGCATTTACCATATAATGGATTGATATAAATTTTATCCCATTCGAATAATTGCATATCAATGGTTACTTCTTGTTCGATACCACTTACCTGAACTGCTGTACCTGCGTTACGAATCATTCCTAAAGGTGAAGCACCTAATTCTGGTATGGCAGTACATTCAAATGCAAAATCGGCACCTCTTTTGCCTACGATTTCTTTAACTTTTGTCGTAGCTTCTTTTAAACCTTTATCAGATTTTTGCGCTAGTACAAAATGGGTCGCACCAAATTGCTTGGCCATTTCTAATCTTGACTCATTAATGTCTATGGCTACAATTTTAGCTGCGCCCGATATTTTAGCTCCCTGAATTACATTAAGACCTACACCACCAGTTCCAATAACCGCTACGGTAGATCCTGGAGTTACTTTTGCTGTATTTACAGCAGAGCCGTATCCAGTCATTACTCCACAACTAACAATAGATGCGGAACTGAAAGGAATTTCAGTTTGATATTTTACTACAGCTTGTTCTCTTACAACAGTATGGGTAGATAAAGTGCCAATATTAAAAGAGCGTTCTATACCTTTATCATTAAAAGTGGTACTTTCTAATCTAGCGTGTCCTGCTGAAACTTCTCCATCTGGTAAAGCGTCCCCCGCAACTACAGGAGAGTTGTTTTCACAAATGTGTTGATTTTGTTCTTGACATTGAAAACAAGTTCCACAAGGAATGGCCCAATTGAGAATTACATGATCTCCTGGTAAAACAGAGGTGACATCGGGTCCAATATCTGTTACAATTCCGGCGCCTTCGTGTCCCAATATTACAGGTCTTCCCCAGTGAAGAGAATCATAATCCGTATGACATAATCCTGCTGCCATTATTTTTACGACAACTTCGTCTCCTTTTGGTTCGCTTATCGTTATATCTTCAATGGAAAAATCGCCATTTCCATCAGTAATTGCTGCTTTTGCTAACATCTATAAAAGTATAATTGTTAGCTGCAAATTAGTGTTTAGTAAATGCTAATTATTAAACTGTTTTAGCAATTGATTGTATTATATATTCCCAACTAATAGTTAGATATAAACTCTACTAAGTTGTCATTTCTTTCGAGTTGCAATTTTTTACGCAATCTATATCTCGAAGTATGTACACTTTCTACTGAAATTCCTAGTAATGAAGCCATATCTTTACTGGAAAAATTCAGTTTTATCAAGGCACATATTTTTAGATCCGTTTGGGTTAGCGTTGGAAAGTTAGATTTTAAGTTTTTATAAAAACCTTGGTTTATATTGATAAACCTAGCTTCGAACTCTTTCCAGTTACTTCCCATTCCAGATTGGATGGATTTGATGATTTTATTTACGGAGTTTAAATTTAAATTGTCTTTATTTTCTGCTAGTGAATTTTTTAAGCCAACAATAAACTCATCTTTTTCGATAAGCTGAAGAGCCGATTTCGCCAATTCTTTATTTTTTAGCTCTATAGCTTTTTTACTTTCATTTAGCTTTAAGCGTTGTTTTTGTTTTAACAACCGTTGTTCTCTTTTGTGTTTTCTTTTTAGATTTTTAAAGGTCATTATACCCACAATAATTAGAAAAAAGAGGGTAACAAACAATAATGTGGCGCTAAGAAGAGATATTTTTTGTTTACTCTCTAGTTCCGACAAACGTTGTTCTTTAAGGAGTTTTTCTTGCTTTTCTTTTTGTAGTCGATATTGATCTTTAATTTCAAATAGGTACTCATTATTTTTACTATTAATACCAAATATTTTGTTTTCCAGATCAATGGCTTCCTTGATATGAGAAAATGCACGTTGGTAATCTTTAGAGTCATAGTATAATTGGGATACTTCTTTGTGATTAATAATTTGATAGTTCATATGACTATTATGTACATAAGATACCTCAAGTGATTTGTTATAATGAAATTTACTTTGCTTATAGTCTTTTTTAAGCTGGTATAATCTAGCAAGAAAGTAATGGATAATCACCAAATAAGATTCGTTATTTTCTTTGAAATATTCTTGTGATTTTAGAAGTATTTCTTCCGCCTTTTCAAATTTTCCTTCATTTGCTAAAAGAAATCCTCTTTCAGATTCTAAAAAATAGTTTCGAACTCCTTCATTTTTAGACCTAAAATAGAGATAGCAACTATCCAAATAAGTCCTTGCGGTCTCATAATCCTTATTATATCTATAAAAATTCGCTATAGAAAAATAGTCGCTAATAGTATAATCGATACTAAAACCATTTTTAGAAGAAAGATCTTTGCTAATAGTAAGAGCATTACCAAAATTTTCTAATGCTTTGGTGTTACGATTATAAAAACTGTATAGCCATCCTAGAGATTGATACACTCTGGATTTAGAGAATGAATCATCACTTTTTTCAGCAAGAAATAATGCTTTCCAGTATCCATCATAGGCTTTTCCATAATTAAGATTGTGACCATACAATTCAGAGAGTTCGTTAATACTATTAATTAAATTGAAAGTGTCTTTTTTGAATGTAAAAAACTCAATACTCTTTTCGTAGTTATGTATAGCTTTTTCAAAGTTTACAAACTTATTTTCTCTAGCCTTTTCGAGATATTGATTTGTTTTATATAGTTGTTGCGACCATGAGATACTAATGCAAAATGCTATAAAAACTATCGAAATTGGGGTTCTTTTAAACATAACTTTTTCTTCGAGTAAGCCTAAGGCGTTTTTGGGTTATAATTGAAATATTGTTTTATTTCTTCTTTGTTTGCTGATATATTCTTTGTTAAAACCTGAATACTTTGCGTAATTCATATAAAGTAACGAAAATAAAGAAGCATTAAAGTTGTGTTTCAAGAGGTCTAGGCAAAAATAGTGTTTTTGTCTAGTACTTTTCAACCCAAAATACCACATGTTCAGTTTATGTCTAGTATGATTTAAATCAAGATTCTTAAGTAAATGTGATCTTTGTCGAACCTTAATTTTTAAAATTATGAAGATTGCTTTAAGATCTATTCTTAAAATTAGCGTTATTCTTGTTTTTTTCTCATTGAATGCTCAAAATTATTCAGAAATCGGTAATCACGATTTTAACCAGCATTGGGAATTTAAATTAGTAGAAAATACTGGAATATACGATACTGAACAATATGATGATTGGACAAAAATCAGCATTCCGCATGATTGGAGTGTGGATTTTCCTTTCGATGCTGATAAAGGAGAAGGAGCAACTGGATATTTGCCTGGCGGAAAGGGTACGTATAGGAAGGAATTTATGATAAGTGATAAAAAAGAGACCACTACTTATCTATTATTTGATGGAGTTTATAATAATAGTAAGTTTTATCTGAATGATAAATTATTAGGTTTTCATCCTTACGGGTATTCTCCTTTTTATTTCGATATCACGGATCATTTAAATACGACTACAGGAAAAAACCAACTTAAAGTTGATGTCAATCGCAAGAAATATGTAGACAGTAGATGGTATACTGGTTCTGGTATATATAGAAATGTAAAACTAATTAGAAAGAACAATTTGCATATTCCGGTTTGGGGAGTCTTTATAACTACTCCAGAGATTACGACAGAAAAAGCAACTGTAAATATCAAATCTTCTCTAAAAAATAAGTTTCCGGAAAACCAAAATTTTGAGATACAGATCAAGATTTATGATGATCAAGGAGAAGTGGTTTTTCAGACTAGTCAATCTAAAAGTATTGAAGCAATGAGTGACTTAGAGATTGAAAGTACTGTAGAAATATCCAATCCGTATTTGTGGAAACTAGATTCCCCAAGATTGTATAAAGCTGTTGTTTCCATAGTTCAGAATAACAATATTATAGATGAGAATACTATAAAATTTGGTGCTCGCGAGATTGAATTTGATGCCGATAAAGGTTTCTTTTTAAATAAAGAGCATACCAAAATAAAAGGGGTTTGTTTACATCACGATGGGGGTATTGTTGGAGCCGCTGTACCGAAGGATGTTTGGAGAAGAAGATTGCAGAAATTAAAAGATGCTGGTTGTAATGCGATAAGAATTTCACATAATCCAGGTTCTGATGAGTTTTTAGATTTATGTGATGAAATGGGGTTTTTAGTACAAGACGAATTTTTTGACGAATGGGACAATCCTAAGGATAAAAGATTTAACATGAATGAAAGAAGCGTGGATGATATCACTCGTGGTTATACAGAATACTTTCAGGAGTGGGCAGAAAAAGATCTTAAAAATACGATATTGGCACATAGAAATCACCCTTCAATTTTTCAATGGAGTATTGGTAATGAAATAGAATGGACATACCCTAGGAATGCTGATGCAACTGGCTTTTTTAATAATATGGATTGGAGCGGAAACTATTTCTGGGAGGAACCCCCACATTCTACAGCACAGATTAAAGAAAAATTGGCAACACTTCCACGTGGAAAATATGATATTGGAAAAACAGCTAAGAAACTAGCAGCGTGGACTAGAGAATTAGATACCACAAGATATATAACAGCTAATTGTATTTTACCTTCTGCTAGTCATCTTTCTGGTTATGCTGATGAACTTGATGTCGTAGGGTATAGTTATAGAAGAGTACTGTATGACTATGGACATGAAAACTATCCTGATAAACCAATTATGGGAACCGAAAATTTAGTGCAATGGCATGAATGGAAGGCAGTTAAAGAACGTCCATTTATTTCAGGAACATTTTTGTGGACAGGAATTGATTATATGGGAGAATCTAACGGGCAATGGCCAAGAAAAGCTACGCCAAGCGGAATGTTAGATGTTGCGGGATTCGAAAAGCCATCCTATCATATGATGAAAACTCTTTGGAATGATGATCCTCATATCTATGTAGCAACACAAAAACTAGAAAAATCAATTTTTAAGGAAGACGAAAAAACAGGAGAGCCAGTAGAAAAAGAAAAAGGTGCTTGGAAAAAAGCTTTATGGGTATGGCACGATGTCAATGAACATTGGAATTATAAGGATCAGGAAAAAGTGGTCATAGAAGTGTATTCTAATTATGATGAGGTAGAGTTATGTGTAAATGAACAAAGTTATAAGACGAAAAAACTAGAAGATTTCGAAGATAGAATCTATAAATGGATTATTCCTTTTCAGAAAGGAGAACTAAAAATCATTGGAAAAAAGGATGGTGAGATTGAAGAAATCAAGACAATAAAGACTACTAGTGAACCTAAAAATATTAAACTAACAACCGATAAAACGGTAATGCAAGCTGATGGATATAGTGTAGCTCATATCATTGCACAATTGGAAGATGCTGATGGAAATCCCGTGAAAAACATAGAGGATAAGATAAGATTTTCTGTGGATGGAAATGTTAGCATATTAGGCGTGGATAATGGATCTGCTTTTAGTGTTCAGGATTATAAATCAAATTCAGTTCAAACCAATAACGGAAAATGTTTATTTCTTATTCAGTCCCAAAAAGATAAAGGAGATATCACAATATCTGCTACATCAGAGAAACTAACCAGTAATCAGTTAACCATAAATATTAAGTAGATTCTTGTACTTTACAGTATCTAATCATAGCATATATCATATGAAGCTAAATCATAAAATCGTATTTCATTTATTAGTAACTATTCTTATTGTCGGTTGCAATCAACCTAGTAAACAAGAAATTGTGGAAGAGGAAAAGGAAAAACCTTGTGAAACGGTACTAGATGTATCTCCAGAGAAATTAGATCGCTTTGGAATAACGAATAAAGAATACCTAAGTGCAGCTTCAAAAAGAGCACTTCAGTGGAAGTATGTGGAGAACGATTGGTATCGAGTTTTTAATCCAATGAAACCATTGAAAGGAGATTTAGCTTATGAAGAAGGTGTTGTTCGTAGAGATCCTTCTGCAGTAATCAAAGTAGATGGATTATATCATGTTTGGTATTCAAAAAGTGTAGGTGCAACAGATGGATTTGGTGGTGATATTGAAAACGATAAAGTTTTTCCTTGGGATCGTTGTACCGTATGGCATGCAACATCGGAAGATGGATGGACTTGGAAAGAAGATAAAGAAGCAGCAGTTCCTTTAGGAGAGAAAGGATCTTATGACGATAGATCCATATTTACGGTAGAAATTATGGAATGGGATGGGATGTACTATCTATGCTATCAAACTATTAAGTCACCATATGATGTTCGTACCAAAAACGAAGTTGGTTTAGCATGGTCATCATCTCCTTTTGGTCCTTGGGAAAAAAGCAAAGAACCTATTCTAAAACCAGCTGATAATGGTGTTTGGAAAGGAGAAGAACAAAATCGTTTTATGGTAGAAAAGAAAGGAGATTTTGATTCACATAAAGTACATGACCCTTGTATTCTTCCTTACAAAGGAAAGTTCTACTTGTATTATAAAGGAGAGCAAATGGGAGAAGAAATATTATATGGCGGGCGTCAAATTCGACATGGAGTTGCAGTAGCTGATAACCCGAAAGGACCTTATGTAAAATCCAAGTATAATCCTATTTCCAATTCAGGACATGAAATCTGTGTATGGCCCGTCGATGGAGGGATTGCTTCTTTAATTACTACGGATGGACCTGAACGAAATACATTCCAATGGTCACCAGATGGGATCAATTTTGAGATTCGTGGTGCCGTAAAAGGTGCAAATATGCCTCATGCGATAGGGTTAAACAGAACAATTGAAGCTACAATAGATAATCCGACTGGAATTTTTGATTGGGGATTATCACACGTGTATAATAGTTGGAACTACCAGAGTATTATGCGTTTTGATTCCTACCGCAAAACATCTCATGTAGCACAAGGAGCTAAAGCGCCAGACGGAAAAAAGAAAAAAGATAAGCAAAAAGATAATTAATAAGTAGACAAAATTGAAAGCAACGATATATAAAGGTAATAAAACCTTTAGTGTAATTGATAAGGAGATTGCCGAACCTAAAGAAGGAGAAGTTCGTATCAAAGTGGCATATTCTGGAGTATGTGGAACCGATGTGCATATCTATCATGGGATGATGGATAAAAGAGTAAATATTCCAGAAACCATAGGTCATGAAATGTCGGGTACTATTGATGCTATTGGCGAAGGAGTAACAGGGTACGAATTAGGTGATAAGATTGTAGTAAGACCATTAGATGATCGTGCAGTAAAACCTTCGGATAAAGGCTTCAATCATATCTGTGAAGAGCTAAAGTTTATTGGGATTGATAGTCCTGGTTCTATGCAACAATTTTGGAACGTACCCGCTTTTACATTACATAAATTAAAAGAAGAAACAGATCTAAAATTAGCGGCATTGATCGAACCATTATCGGTAGCAGTGCATGATGTTCGTTTGAGTGAGCTAAAAGAAGGAGAAACTGCTGTAGTTTTAGGAGGAGGACCTATTGGATTGTTAGTAGCAATGGTAGCCAAAGATACAGGTGCAAATGTTGTTATTTCGGAAGTAAATCCAGTTAGAATAACGAAGGCAAAAGAACTAGGTTTTGAAACAGTGAATCCTGCAGAAGTAGACTTGGTAGCTTATGTACGAAAAAATACAGAAGGTAGATTAGCAGACGTAGTATTTGAAGTAGCAGGTGTTCAGCCAGCGTTGGACGTAATGACCGAGGTGGCAGGTATAAGAGGAAGAATAGTGATGGTAGCTATCCACGGAGAACCTAAACCGGTGAATTTATTTAAGTTTTTTTGGAAAGAACTAAAACTCATAGGAGCAAGGGTGTATGAGAAGGAAGATTACGAAAAAGCAATACAATTGATAACCACTAATGAACTTCCTTTTGAAGAGCTAATTACGGATGTTCAACCCTTAACTAAAATCCAAGAAGTTTTTGAAAATATAGATAACAATCCAGACGGCTTAAAAGTATTAATGGATTGCCAACAATAAAACTAACCACGTACAATTAATGAGTATTTTAAATAAATTCAGTTTAGAAGGTAAAACAGCTTTAGTAACAGGCTGTAAAAGAGGTATTGGAAAAGCTATGGCTATTGGCTTAGCTGAAGCTGGAGCTAATATTATTGGTGTTTCTGCAAGTCTTGAAAAGGAAGGAAGTGATGTAGAAAACGCTGTTAAGAAATTAGGAAAAGACTTTAAAGCATATCAATGTGATTTTTCAGATAGAAAGTCATTATATCAATTTATCAAAGAAGTAAAATCAGATTTTCCAATAATTGATATACTTGTTAATAATGCAGGTACAATTTTAAGAGCACCAGCAGTAGAACATCCAGATGAATATTGGGATAAAGTGATAGAAGTAAATCAAAGTGCTCAGTTCATTCTTACAAGAGAAATAGGGAAAGATATGGTAGATCGAGGCAATGGAAAGATTGTGTTTACAGCTTCTCTACTAACTTTTCAGGGTGGAATTACAGTGCCAGGATATGCTGCTAGTAAAGGTGCAATAGGACAGATGACCATGGCGTTCGCCAATGAATGGGCATCGAAAGGAATTAATGTAAATGCCATTGCTCCTGGATATATAGCAACCGATAATACAGAAGCGCTTAGAAACGATCCTAATCGAGCAAACTCAATTTTAGCAAGAATTCCTACTAACAGATGGGGAGATCCCGAAGACTTTGCAGGACCAGTAGTATTTCTGTCTTCAGAAGCAGCAAGTTATATGAATGGATCCATTATGGTTGTTGATGGCGGATGGATGGGTAGATAATTAAATTAAAAACACCTCAAAAAAAGAAAAGATGAAAGCAAAAGAATATCAACTTTTTATTAATGGAGAATGGGCTAACGCCACATCTGGAAAAACTGCTGATATTACCAGTCCAATAGATGAAAGTGTTGTCGGAACCGTGCAAATGGGTGTAGAAGAAGATGCAAAAATTGCCCTGGAAGCAGCCGAAAAAGCACAAAAAGAATGGAGAAAAGTTCCTCCTAGAAAGCGTGCAGAACTTATGCGAAAGTTTGCTGCCGAAATAAGAGCAAATAAGCCATATCTAGCAGAATTATTAACCAGAGAACAAGGTAAAATTATTTCCTTGGCGGAAATCGAAGTAGAAGTTACGGCAACTTTTATAGAATATGCTTGTGATTGGGCTCGACATATAGAAGGTGATATTATGCCTTCTGATAATGAAAATGAACATATTTACATACATAAAATTCCAAGAGGAGTTGTTGTAGCAATTACTGCCTGGAACTTTCCTCTAGCCTTAGCTGGTAGAAAAATAGGTCCAGCTTTGGTAGCCGGAAATGCAATTGTAGTAAAACCAACACAAGAAACTCCTTTAGCAACTTTAGAATTAGGTTTTATTGCCGAAAAAGTAGGTTTACCTAAAGGATTATTAAATGTGGTAACTGGATCAGGAAGAGTACTTGGGAATGCATTAGTGGAAAATCCAATTACCAAAATGGTTACCATGACAGGTAGTACTCCAGCAGGTCAGCAGATTTTTAAAGCAGCAGCTCAAAACCTTACTCATGTTCAGTTAGAACTTGGAGGAAAAGCACCAGCTATAGTATTTGCAGATGCAGACTTAGATCAGGCTGCTGAAGCAGCATTCCACTCCAGATTTGATAATTGTGGACAGGTATGTACTTGTAATGAACGTATGTATGTGCATGAAGATGTATACGATGCGTTTATGGAGAAATTTATGGAGCATTTAAAGACTTACAAGGTTGGAAATCCTTTAGATAGAAGTGTATCGATGGGACCTAAAGTGAATGCCTCAGAATTGAAAAACATGCAACATTTAGTGGAGGTAAGTATAAAAGAGGGAGCCACTGTTGCAACGGGTGGAAAAAGACCAGAAGGAGCTGAATTTGAAAAAGGGCATTGGTTCGAACCTACAGTACTTACAAATGTAACTCAAGAAATGACTATCGTACACGAAGAATCATTTGGGCCGATATTACCTGTAATTAAATTTTCTGAGTTTGATCAGGTGATTAGATATGCTAATGATTGCGAATATGGACTGGCAGCCATGATTTTTACCAAAGATATGGCAACCATATTACGTTGTAATGATGAATTAGAATTTGGTGAAATCTATGTGAATAGAGGTCATGGAGAGCAGCATCAAGGATTCCATAATGGATATAAGCTTTCAGGAAGCGGAGGAGAAGATGGAAAGTACGGATTCGAACAGTATCTGGAAAAGAAAACCTTTTATATGAATTATAAATAATAGGTTACAATTAATGGATACCCAAATTAAAGATATAGAAGTTAGATTATTCGAAGTACCTCTGCCAGAAGTACTTTCTGACGCCAAACATGGAGATCATTATCATTTTGAGTTAGTTACTACCACCATTACCTTAAATGATGGAAGTCAAGG
This sequence comes from uncultured Aquimarina sp., assembly GCF_947492965.1. Taxonomy (GTDB): domain Bacteria; phylum Bacteroidota; class Bacteroidia; order Flavobacteriales; family Flavobacteriaceae; genus Aquimarina. Next base: position 223,948 of record NZ_CANLOZ010000003.1, read on the forward strand.
TACAGGATATACCTATACCGGTGGTAAAGGTGGTAGAGCTATAAAAGCAATGATAGCATATGATTTTAAAGAAGCTCTAATCGGAAAAGATGGTGCTGATATTGAAGGAATCTATGATTTTTTAGAATGGCATATCCACTATGTAGGAAGAGGAGGAATTGCTTCTTTTGCCATTTCTACTGTAGATATAGCTTTGTGGGATATACACTGTAAAAGGCTAGGACAACCTCTTTGGAAAGTCGCTGGAGGAGCAAATAATACGTGCAAAGCGTATTGTGGAGGAATTGATTTACAATTTCCATTGCCAAAGTTGCTACAGAACATGGATACCTATCTATCCAATGGTTTTAATGCGGTCAAAATTAAGATTGGTAGAGAAAATTTAGATGAAGATATTGAGCGTATAAAGGCAGTGAGAGAGCATATTGGTCCTGATGTTACTTTTATGGTAGATGCCAATTATTCTATGAGTATTGATAAAGCTATCGAAGCGATCAGTAGATTTAAAGAATATGATATTACTTGGTTTGAAGAACCTATAATTCCAGATCATTATAAGGGATATGGTGAAATAGTAGAAAGAACAGGCTTTCCTCTAGCTATGGGAGAAAATCTACATACAATTCACGAGTTTGAATATGCATTTGAGCAATCAAAATTATCCTTTATACAACCAGATGCTTCTAATTGTGGAGGTATTACAGGGTGGTTGCGTGTTGCCCAACTGGCAAGACAACATAACATTCCGGTATGTTCTCATGGCATGCAAGAATTGCATGTAAGTTTGGTGTCTTCCCAAGAAAATGCAGGATGGTTAGAGGTGCATAGTTTTCCTATTGATGAATATACATTAAGACCGTTAATTGTAGAAAACCACAGAGCAGTAGCTCCTGATATTGCTGGAACTGGTGTTGTTTTCAATTGGGGAAAATTAGAGCCTTTTGAACAGCACTAGTACGATTCACATAAATTATTTAATAACCCACACATTTTAATAGTCAATGAAAGTAGAAAAAACAAATTTTGGTAATATAGAAAGCGATCAGGTTTTCCTATATGAATTGTCTAATGATAATGGTGTGGTAGTAAAAGTATCGAATTACGGAGCAACGATTACGGCTATTCTTACACCAGATAATCAAGGTAACTCCAGAGAGATTACCTGTGGTTTTGAGAATATTGATGGTTATTTTTCAGAAGAGTATAAGAATAACGCTCCGTATTTCGGTGGAACAGTAGGAAGATGTGCTTCTCGTATTCATGAAGGAAAATTTACCTTAGAAGGTAAAGAATATTCCTTGGTTGGTAATGATAGAGGAAACCATTTACATGGAGGAACTCAAGGATTTGACAGAAGAATATGGACAGTAGAGGGTTATGATAATATGAAAGATGAAGTTACGGTCATCATGAGTTTACAAAGCCCCGATATGGAAGAGGGATATCCAGGAAATGTAAATGCTAAGGTTCGTTTTACCCTTACCAACGAAAACGAACTAATTATTTCTTATAAAGCGAATACGGATAAAGCGACTCCAATTTCATTAACCAATCATTCTTATTTTAATTTATCTGGTTTCGAAGAAACTGTTCACAATCATAAAGTAACCATTCATTCAGATGCTTTTTTAGAAGGTGATGACAAAGGAGTAGCTCAAGGAGGAGTAATAGAGGTGGATGGAAGACCAGAAGATTTTAGGAATGGAAAGTTTTTTAAAGAAGCTTTAGATCATATGGAAACTGGTTTTGATCATTATTTTTTGTTCCCAAAAGATTTTGAGTTAAGGAAAGTAGCCTCTTTTGAGCATGCAGGAACTGGAAGAACTATGGAAGTTTCAACCACAGAACCTGGAATGCTATTTTATTCAGGGTATTTTACTTCTGATGCACTAAAAAGAGAAACAGGAGATCAGTATGGACAATACAAGGCATTTTGTTGCGAAACCCATCGATATCCGAATGGAGTAAATTTAGAGGATGCTCCTAAAACGATTACCTATCCCGAAGAACCATTTACCAGTACTACTATATTCAAATTTTCTACAATTAAGTAGTCAAGAAGATATATAAAATTAATAGCACAATACTCAACTTTTAAAATTAATAATTATGACTATAGGAATATTATTTGCAGTCCTCGCTGGATTAATGCTTGGACTATATGCATTGCCCGAAAAATATACCAAAGGATACGAGTTTGAAAACACTTGGGGTATGATGTTTTTTATCAATATGCTCATTATTCCAATAGCTGCTGGTTTTTTATTAGTGAAAGACTTTGATGTTATCATTTCGAATATCCCAACTGATATCCTTTGGAAAATGGGAGTAGCCAGTATTCTTTGGGGTATTGGTGTTATGATGTGGGGAAAAGCAATTAATTACATTGGCTTGTCCTTAGGTTTTTCGATTTTTATTGGTACCGTTATTCTTGTAGGATCTTTATTACCGTTCTTAGTGGATGGATTACCTTCCAATAATGTGTTTATGGTAATCCTTTTAGGAATTTTAATAGTGCTATTTGGGGTGTCTTTTAATGGGAAAGCAGGAATGCTGAGACAAGCAGAAGATCAAAAAAATAGTAGAGAAAAATTAGATGGAAAAGCGTCTTCGATGACTATTGGAATTATTATAGCTGTTATTGGAGGTTTGTTAGCTACTGGTTTTAGTTATGCGAATGCCTATGGAAGACCGTATTTGCATCAGGCTTGTCAAGAAGCTGGAAATCCAGAGTGGATTACGGCAGTTATGGTAATGGTGGTCATCTATGTATCTGGAGCTATTTTTGTGATTCCTTATTTTATATATCAATTGAGTGCTAAGAAATTGTGGAGCAAATTCAATTCTTCGCATACATCGAAAAACTTGTTTTATACATTTATCATGGCACTTTTAAACTTTGCTGCTTCAGGAACTTTTGCCTTTGCAGCTTACAAATTAGGATCTTCAGGGAATACGGTTGGATATGCCATATTTAATACGGTATGTGTTGCTGTAGCTATAATTACTGGAATACTTACTGGTGAGTGGAGTAGCACGAGTGCTAAACCGAGAAAAATTCTTTATCTAGGATTAACTGCAATGATATTAGGAGTAATCGTAATTGCTTCAGGAAACGCAATGGGTTAAAATCCTGTAAAAAGGAAGAATACTGTTGTTTTCAATTTTAAATAATTCTATCAAAATCTTATGGGTATTATCACTTTTCTTGGCTTTACCTTGCTGGTAGCTTTGATTTCATATTTAGCAACAAAAAAAACGGATGAGAAATCATATACAGGTTATTTTTTGGCTGGTAGAAGCTTAACAGCTCCAGTGATTGCAGGTTCATTATTACTTACTAATTTATCTACAGAACAGATTGTAGGGTTAAATGGGCAGGCTTTTTCTGAAGGAATTTTGGTAATGGCTTGGGAAACACTAGCCGCAATCGCCATGGTAGTAACTGCCTTATATTTATTACCACGATATCTTAAAGAAGGATTAACAACAGTTCCTCAGTTTTTAGAAAGAAGGTATGATGTTGACACTAAAACGATTACTTCGGGATTGTTTCTTACAGGGTATGTGGTAGTGCTTTTACCTATTGTTTTATATTCTGGAGCTCTAGCCATTAGTACCATTTTTGATATTCCAACATTACTCAATGTAGATAAAACAACCGCATTATGGATTACAGTATTTTCCATTGGAATTATTGGTTCTATCTATGCAATTTTTGGAGGACTTAAAGCAGTTGCGGTTTCAGATACAATCAATGCAGTTGGATTGTTGATAGGTGGTTCGATTATTCCTGTTTTAGGTTTGATGTTAGTAGGTGATGGTAATATGGTAGAAGGGTTTACGGAGTTATGGGCAGCAAATCCTGATAAATTTAAATCAATGGGTAGCGAAGATTCTTCTGTACCTATCAGTACTATTTTTACAGGAATGATGTTGGTTCAATTATTTTATTGGGGAACAAATCAGGCAATTATTCAACGAGCATTAGGTGCTAAGAACCTTAAAGAAGGACAAAAAGGAATCCTTTTAGCTTCTTTTATTAAAATATTAGGACCAGTATTAGTGGTGTTACCAGGAATTATTGCGTTTCATTTATACGGAGATAGTATTACCAATCCAGATGAAGCCTATCCTACCTTAGTGCGTAAAGTTTTACCAACTTCATTGATTGGCTTTTTCGCTGCTGTACTTTTTGGTGCTATTTTGAGTTCATTTAATAGTGCTTTAAATAGTTCTGTTACTCTTTTTGGAGTAGATATTTATAAAGGCTATATCAATAAAAGTGCTTCTGAAAAACAGATCGTAAAAACCGGAAAGGTATTCGGAATCATTCTCGCAGTATTATCTATGTTTATTGCACCACTGATTGCAAATGCTCCTTCGGGTTTGTTTGGGTATTTACAACAAGTTAACGGATGCTATACAATCCCTATTTTAACGATCATAATTATGGGATACTTAACAAAGCGGATTCCTGCTGTTGCGGCCAAAGTAGCTATTATTTTAGGAGCAGTGGTGTACTTGATTTATGTTATTTTAGATAATACAGTGATGAAGGGTACATTTCCTCATTTTTTACATGTGCAAGGAGTGCTATTTGCCATTAACATTTTAATAATGATTATAATTGGTAAAATGTTTCCACGTAAAGAAGCTTTTAAAATTGAATATACCAAGGAAGTAAATATTACACCTTGGAAATATACCATTCCAGTAGGAGTAGCTATTTGTGTAATTGTGATTTTGATTTACTTGACTTTTAGATAGTGTTTTACCCAATTTCAGCCCGATAAAGTGCTGATTTTACTGCTTTCTATTTTTTATGTTTTTGCTTTATAGGCGCATTCAGAAAACAGCCTAATTTTCAAAGAAGAATTTAAAAAAATCCAAGATTTTCGATTTTGTAGTCTTGGATTTTTGATTTTAAGCTCTCAGGTGTAGTTTTTTCTGTTTTGGGTAGTATTCAGACATAGGTATCCCGTGATTTTCATTTTTAAATTAAAAGAATTAGGCTGCTAGCTGCTGAGCTAGATACATTCGTCTTCCGATCTCTAGGGCATTTGCGGTGTGTATGCCAAAGAAAATCCAAAGTATTTCTGTGGCTTTGGTTTTGGCTTTGGCTTTGATTTTTTTGAGATGATAGTACTCCTTTTCTTTACCAAAGCTACCCTCTAATCGAGTCGCTCTTTCTTTTGTAATAAGTACTTTTAGCTTTTTTTCTGCTTTATAATTTTTTGGGAGTTTTCCTTTCCTTTTAAAGTCGGTTTTAATGTTATGATGGGTAACATATTTCCTGTTCTTGTTGGTAGCATAAAAAGCGTCGGCTCCTAAAACCCTGGTTTTTCTATGGGTGAGGCTTTGGGCTTTATAGATGGTTGATTGCAATCTTGTGCCTTCATTAAAGGCATTAAAGCTAATGTGCTCAATAAAACTAATACCATCTATCTGTAGTTTGTTGACCTTGGCGCCAAATTCAACGGACTTGATTTCTTTACCACGTACAATTGGGCGCACGTAGTCTTTGGATATACTTACCATACGGTCTTTTATTTTTGCTCCTGTCTTAAAATATGCTTTTTGTTGTGTGTAGATTTTTTTGATAGTGGCTACCCTACGATAGTAAGCAACATTAAAAGTGATCGGGTGAGATTCGCGTAGGGATTGCTCAAAGTTGATAAACTTTTTTAAAAGCCCTAGTAATCCACGAGTTAGTGGAATACGTTTCTTTTGAGTCTTCATACGCATAAAAGTGGCATCAGGATCCGTCTTGCTCATACTACCACGATCTTTTAACAGAGCTTCTTGTCTATTATATTTGTCAATATTAGAAGGCCAGTGCTTTTTGCCATAGCTAAGTTTTTGTTTTACTTTTTTATCCACTTCTTTACCTTCTAATGCTTGGTTGATTTGAGCAATGGTTTGGGATACCTGTTCTGGGTCAATGGCTTCAAAATTTGGAGTATTAGGTGCTTGTTCTTCAGTAGCATAGACCTTTTCTACATAAGCCCATAATTCCTTGAGTTGCTTGGTTATCTTACCTCTATTGGTGTTGATGCTTTTTGCCTAAACAAAAGTATAACGATTGGCATTGGCTTCGATTTTTGTACCATCAACATATAAATCTTTCAACGACAAATATCCTTGCTTACAGTAAAATAACTACTTGATTGAAAATCTTTTTTAAATGACCTTTTAAGCGTTTACCTCTAAAATCATTGATTGTATTATGATCAGGAGTATTTCCACCACTGAGCCACATAAAATGAACATTCTCTTGTAAAGCTTGTTCTATCTTACGAGAAGAGTAAAGATTACGTAAATAAGCATAGATAATAACCTTCAGCAGCATACGAGGATGATAGCTCGAAGTACCACCTCCCTTATAGGTTTTGGTGAGTTTATCGATATTCAAATGATCGACAATAGTACTTACTATACGGACAGGATGATTTTGGAGAACCAGATCATCATAACTGGGAGGTAAAAGACGTAATTGATCTTGATCATACCTCTTGAAAACAACGTGGCGACTCATACCTAAAGATAAAAAGTCTAAAGCTTTTAGCAAAAAAAAAGAGACTGCCTTTTCAGACAGCCTCTTTTCTTTGTTGTATAGTCGGGTAGAGATTTATCGAAATTTTTTAATGGAGGATGGGAAGTTTCATATTTGCGTGCAGTTCTCATAATAAATTGTTGTAGTATAAACTTATGTAGTTCAACAAAAATCTCGCTTATTTAGATCGGATCTTATTAATAACATTCTCTTTAAAAAGGTAACATTTTTTTTAATTTTTCTTCAAGTATAGAACACGTTCAGTTAACGGGTTTACAAAAATCAAGAATTAGTTTTGACCTCAATATAAGTATAGTCAGAATTAAGAATAAACGTAAACTTAAACTAACACAAATTATGAAACTTAGAAAGTTAATATTAGGGATTTTAATGATTTCGGTGGTGAACATCGGATTTTATAGCTGTGAGGATGGTCGTGACGGAATCGACGGAATCGACGGGGTTGATGGTCAAGATGGAGCTGACGGTCAAGATGGTGTAGATGGTATGGATTTAACACTTGAAGAGTCTGAACCTTTAGAAAGCTCAGTTGTATCTAACGACGTTTTTGAGCTTAAAGGTAGTTTCGCTTCTTCTGCCGATTTAGAAATGATATTAACATCAGCAGATATACTTCCTTCTGATTCTACCTTCGTTTATGGTTCTTTCATGGATGGAGCAGCTCTTTATCCTGCTGGTAATGACATGTACGCATTTATCAATAACCTAGAGTCTGACTTTTCTATCGCTAGAATTATGATGAATTCAGATTTACAACCTTTACAAGGTGATTACATTGTAAATGCTACTGCTACAGCCTTTACTGCACAATGTTCAGGTTCTTCTATCACTACAGAGGAGCATGGTTTTGGACCGCTTTACCTTTCAGGTGGTGAGTGGGGTGGAAATGCAAAAGGTGTTTACCGAGTGAATCCATTCCGTTCTACAGATGATAGAGTAGAGGCTGATAGATTACCTGCACTTGGTGAATGGTCAACAGAAAACGCAGTAGTTATTGGTAAAGATGCATATCCTTCGCAAACAGTAGTTTTTATGGGAGATGATGATAGTAGCAATGATTATCCAGAAGCTCACTTTGCTATGTATGTTGGTGCTAGAGGAGATTTAAATGGAGGAAGCTTATATGTTTTAAGAGGAACAAACCCTACTGAAACAGCTCCTGGTGCTGGTGGTCAACTTTTCGAAATGGGTATGGCAGAAGGTACATCGTATGATGTGGAATGGGTAGAAGTTACCGAGAGAACTTTAAATGAATTAAATCAAGAAGCAATAGACTCTTTAGCTATCGGTTTTCAGAGAATTGAGGATATCGACTGGAGAAGAGGTTCTGCAGATGCTAACAGAGAGGTATATTTTAATGCTACTGGAAGATACAGAAGTGACAATCCTGATTTAGCGAACAGAGGTACAACTTTTGGACGTGTATATAAATTAGTAATGAATCCAGACGATCCTACTGGACCTGCTACTTTAGAAGTAGTTATGGATGGAGACCTTGAGGGTGGTAAAGCTGATGGTATGCATTCTCCTGATAACATATTAGTGACTGAAAATTATGCTTACATTCAAGAAGATCCTAATGGTTACGCAGATTTGAACGCTGACATTACAGGTTATGCTAAATTATGGCAATTGGATTTGAATACTGGAGCCGTAACCGAAGTAATGGAATGTAATCAAGTTGCAGCAGCCGGAATGGGTATTGGAAATACAGATAGCTATTGGGAAATAACTGGTTTAATTGATGTTACCGATATTATAGGTGCTACAGAGTCTACTTTCATTGGTGGGGCACAAGTACATGGATGGAATTACAGTAGTCAACCTGAATCAGCTGTACGTGCTGATGGTGCTAAATTCTACGATCCTACTGCAATCGATGAGTCTTCTGCTAGACTTGAAGGTTCATTCTTGTTTAAGATCACTGGATTACCAAGATAGATATTAAGATAACAAACTTAAATAAAAAGTTCCCTAAGTATTAGGGAGCTTTTTGTGTATTTAAAATTATTTCTTCCGCTATGAAAAATATGTATTGTTTTTTTACAACGTTTGTCTTACTTCTTACCATTTCTTGTAAAAAAGAAGAAAAGCTATTGGCAGTATCAACTTCATCAAAAGCTGAATCGATGTTCAACGACGTTATTAGAAATCACTATTTTAAAACTTTAGATAGTGCTGCTTTTTATATTAAGAAGATAGATACGTTGAAGACATTAGAAGAAAATAAAAATAGTTTTCTAGAAAGCAGAAAATGGTACAAACGTGCAGAGCCTATGCTCATAGCTTATGACTATGAGAATTACCTTTCAATGAATGCTCCGAATTTGCTGAAAATCGAAATGGAGGATTATCAAGATATTAAAAAATCAAAGCCCAAAAGTTACCAGGTTCTAGAAGAATTATTATATGCTGAAGAAAACCCTGAAAATAAAGAGATATTTAGGGTTGCACAGTATCTACAGGTTCGTATCCCTTACATTAGGAAGAATCATATCATTATAAAGCAACGTGATAGGCATCATTTAAAAATGTTGCGTGATGGCATCGTGAATATTGCTACAAAAGGTATCACAGGTTTTGATTCACCCATGTTGGCAAATTCTCTAAATGAAGCCATTTATAATTATGAGACTATTAATGAAGTTCTTGGTATGTATAAAGAAGCTTTCGCTTCAAAGGAGTTATATCAATCTTGGGTAAAAGAAATAGATAATACGATTTCAGAATTAAAATCAGGAAACTTTGATACGTTTGATCGGTATACATTTATCAAAAACCATACGAACAAACAGTTAGAGCTTATTAATTTGACATCAAAAGATTGGAAGGTAACTTTAAACACTTCTCGCGCTCTCAATCCATCATCGACCAATCTTTTTGATAAAGACTTTTTTAACATGGCGCAATTCTCAACGCCACGCTCACCAGAAATTACTGATGAGCGAGTTGCTTTAGGAAAAATGCTCTTTAATGATGAATCCTTATCGGGTACAGGGACCATTAGTTGCGCTACATGTCATCATAAAGACAAAGCCTTTACAGACGGACTTAAAAAAGCAAAAGGAATTGATAATATTGAATTACTCCGTAATACACCGACATTATCTTACGCAGTTTTTCAACGTACGTTCTTTTACGACGGTAGAGCTGCTAGTTTAGAAGATCAAATTGTAAAGGTAGTTAATGATCAAAATGAATTTCATTTAGATCTAAACACGATAGAGCGACGTATTCGGTCAAATCCGACTTATGTACAGCAATTCGATTCTTTATATGATGGAAATATCTCAAATCGTAATGCACGTCATGCCATAGCTACGTATATTAGAAGTTTATCTCCTTTTGATTCGAAGTTTGACAGAAACATGCAAGGTCTTGAAAATACGCTTACTAATGTAGAAATTACAGGTTTCAATTTATTTATGGGTAAAGCTGCTTGTGCAACTTGTCATTTTCCACCAACATTTAATGGTACGGTTCCTCCTAAATACTTGGAAACTGAATTTGAAAATCTTGGAGTTCCTAAAAATGCAAGTTTTGAACACCCAATATTAGATGAAGATCCAGGTCAATATTATCCGTATGAGGTAGAAGAAAAACGAAACTTCTTTAAGACATCGACTGTTCGAAATGCAGAATTAACCGCACCTTATATGCACAATGGAGTATATGACAGTTTGGAGGAAGTTATTAAATTTTATAACGTAGGGGGAGGACAAGGAATGGGACTGAATGTGCCTTATCAAACACTACCAGCTGATTCATTAAACTTAACTGATAATGAATCTAAAGCTTTAATCGCATTTATAAAAACATTGAACGATAAACAGTTTGAGAAAGGAGAGTAAACTTTTGTAATACTCAAGGAATTTATAAAACAAAAAAGCTGAATCATTTGATTCAGCTTTTTCTTTTATTGTGCGGGCGGAGAGACTCGAACTCTCACACCTCGCGGCACTAGATCCTAAGTCTAGCGTGTCTACCAATTCCACCACGCCCGCATTTTTACTATTTTGTACCACTTAGGACTTAGTACAAAATGACCCACTATTGTTAGTAAGCGGGTGCAAATATAAACAATACTTTTAAAATAAAAACAACCTTCTTAAAAAATATAAACTTTTATTACATTTAACGAAAATTAACTCATACGAATGCAAAATATTAAATCTTACGTTCAGGAACATAAAGATCGTTTTATCAACGAACTTTTAGAACTACTCAAAATACCGTCGATCAGTGCAGATTCTGCCTATAAAAATGATGTGATTAAAACTGCTGATGAGATTAAAAAGAGCCTCGAGAAAGCAGGGTGTGACATGGTTGAAATTTGTTTAACTCCAGGATATCCAATTGTATATGGTGAAAAAATTATCGATCCAGATTTGCCAACAGTGTTGGTATATGGTCATTATGATGTACAACCACCAGATCCTATAGATCTTTGGGACAGTCCTCCGTTTGAACCTGTTATTAAGGCAACAGCATTACATCCTGAAGGAGCAATCTTTGCAAGAGGAGCTTGTGACGACAAGGGACAGATGTATATGCATGTAAAAGCCTTGGAATTAATGACGAAGACTAACCAGCTTCCTTGTAATGTAAAATTTATGATAGAAGGAGAGGAAGAGGTAGGAAGTAGTAGCTTGAGTTGGTTCGTAGAAAATAATCAAGAGAAGTTAGCAAACGATGTAATACTGATTAGTGATACTGGTATGATTGCAAAAGATGTTCCTTCTATTACTACAGGTTTGCGAGGTTTGAGTTATGTAGAAGTTGAAGTTACTGGTCCTAACAGAGATTTACATAGTGGATTGTATGGAGGTGCAGTAGCAAATCCAATTAATGTTCTGACAAAAATGATCGCCTCACTTCATGATGAAAACAACCATATTACCATTCCAGGATTTTATGATAAAGTAGAAGAGCTTTCTAAAGAAGAGCGCGCAGAAATGGCAAAAGCTCCATTTTCTTTGGAGAATTACCAAAAATCATTAGATATCAAAGCGGTATATGGCGAAGAAGGCTATACTACTAATGAGCGTAATTCTATTAGACCAACTTTAGACGTTAATGGAATTTGGGGAGGCTACACAGGAGAAGGTGCAAAAACTGTGATAGCTAGTAAAGCATTCGCTAAAATATCCATGAGATTAGTTCCTAATCAGGATTGGGAAGAAATCACAGAGTTGTTTGCAAAACATTTTGAAGCAATTGCTCCAGAAGCAGTAACAGTAAAAGTCACTCCGCATCATGGAGGACAAGGATATGTTACCCCAATCGATAGCGTGGGATATCAAGCGGCAAGTAAAGCCTATGAAGATACTTTTGGTAAAACTCCAATCCCACAACGTAGCGGAGGTAGTATTCCAATTGTTTCTTTGTTCGAAAAAGAACTGAAAAGTAAAACTATTCTTATGGGATTTGGACTAGATAGCGATGCGATTCATTCTCCTAATGAACATTTTGGAGTTTGGAATTATTTAAAAGGAATAGAAACTATTCCGTTATTTTATAAATATTTTACCGAATTGTTTAAATAAGTTTTTCTTATAAAACTAATGATATACCGCTCTAAATGAGCGGTTTTTTTATTTTTTAGAATAAGGATATTTGGAAATATAAATTTTTATTCTACATTTGTAGAGTTAATTCTAATAACGTAGAAGAATGCAATTATCAAAAGCCGAAGAACAATTAATGAAGTATCTCTGGAAATTAGAGAAAGCTTTTATGAAAGATTTACTCGATGCCTTTCCAGAACCAAAGCCTGCTACAACTACAGTGGCAACTTTGTTAAAAAGAATGAAAGACAAGGGTTTTGTAGACTACAAATTATATGGTAAATCGAGAGAATATTATCCGTTGGTAAAAAAGACAGATTATTTTTCTAAGCATGTGAATGGCTTAATAAAGAATTTCTTCAATGATTCTGCTTCACAGTTTGCTTCGTTTTTTACTTCCGAAACAAATTTGTCTACTTCCGAGTTAGAGGAGCTTAAAAAAATAGTGGATCAAGAACTTTTAAAGAAACAAAAATGATAGCCTATATTCTTAAATCTTCTTTGTGTTTGATGCTCTTATGGGGTTTCTATAAGTTGTTTTTAGAAAAGGAGAATATTCATTTTTTAAAGAGATTCTATCTTCTTTTTAGTTTAGTGTTTGCTTTTAGCGTACCTCTTATTACACTTACTTATGAGGTAGAAGTTGCTCCGCAACCAGAAATAGTGGTAGATGGGACAGCTCCATTGATGATGAATGTATCTGAACTAAGTGATGTAAAAGAACCACTTGATTATACATCAATTATCATATGGAGTATATACGGTATCGGCGTGTTGATTTTTGGCATTCGTTTCATTAAGAATCTTATCGATATTGGCAAAAAAGTGAGAAGAAATGAACGTTTAAAGGAGACATCTCATGTAAACGTTTTGGTGGGAAACTCCATTGTTCCGCATACGTTTCTTGACTTTATTTTTGTTTCCAAAAAAGAGTTTCAACAAAACGCTATTCCAGAACAAATCCTTCTTCATGAGAAAACACATGTGCTTCAGAAGCATACCTTAGATATACTGTTTGTAGAATTATTGCAAGTAATTTTTTGGTTTAATCCAGTATTTATTTTTATCAAAAAATCAATCAGATTAAATCATGAGTTCTTAGCAGATCAGAATGTATTAAAACAACAATTTTCAATACAGAGTTATTTTGACCTACTCGTTAATTACAAAAACAGCTCTAATCAGGCTGAATTATCGAGTCCTATTAATTATTCATTAACGAAAAAACGATTACAGATGATGACTAAAAATTTTTCCCGCAAGAGGGCAATCTTAAAGATGCTAGCCGTATTACCGTTACTAGCAATTGGTTTACTGTCATTTAATAATGATATTGTAGCTAAGGAAATTATCAAAGAAGTCCCAGAACTGTTAGTTACAGATGATTTTGAATTAACAATTGACGCCAATAACAATCTTTATCATAAAGAAAAGAAAATTAGTATTGATGAAGTGAGAAATTTAGCAAAAGAATATGTAAAAAATAATGCTTCAGAAAAAGATGCGAATGCTAATATAACTTTTCATGAAGAAGCTAATAAGGATTTGTTTATACTTCCATTATTAGATGCGCTTAAAGACCTTAACATGGGTGATATTAAGTTTAAAAATGAAGGTTATGTTGAAGAACCTCAATCTTTTGAACCATCATCAACTAAAAATACTTCTGAGAAAAGAACTATGACCATTTCCAAAAATTGGAAAGAGAAAGACGTTCAGGATGGAGTAACTGAAGAAATGGTAAAAGAATATAATATCTGGGCAAAGGATTTAAATTCCAAGATTAAAGGGAATAAACCAGTTAGCGTAAAGCATAGTGAGATTTATCGTATGATAAATATTTATACAAAGATGAATCCAGATCAACGCAAAAGGTCGGAGCAGTTTCCTGATATACCGCCTCCACCACCAGCGCCAGAAGCTCCGAAAGTAAAGAAAGGTGAGAAAAGTGATGTTCCTCCACCTCCGCCACCACCTGCTCCAGAAGCTCCTTCAAAAGTGAATGGAAATTATGTGGAGGTAATGTTTTCAGAAGATTCTGACTTGACCCAAGAAGAAAAAGAAGCTTATGTCAAAAGAGTGGAAGCTCAGATTGCGAAACAAAAAGCGGAACAAGAAAGAGCATTAGAGGAGATAAAAGCAGAAGAAATGGAAGTGTTAGCTGAATCTCAGCGATTAATTGCAGAAGCAGAAAGAGTAGAGCAGGAAAATCGAAGAGATGCAATTGCTGGAATTGAAGAAGCTGAAGTAAAACGAGCTATCGCAATGGAGCAAATGCAGAAGTTAATAGGAGCTGCAGAACGAGCCAGAGCTGAAGCAGCTGAACAAGCAGAGAAACAAAGAGCAGAGGTATTAGAACAACAACAAAGATTGAGAGAATTGTCGGCAAAAGATATGAGAAAAGCTAAAATAGAAGCTCGAAAGGCTGAGAAGGCAATGCGAAAAGAAGAAACGAAAGCCAGAAAGTTAGCTCTAGAGGCTGAAAGAAAAGCCCAAAAAGAGCAAGTAAAAGCTGAATTTGAAGCCTATAAAGCAGAACTGGATGCGAAAAAAGCAATACGTGAAGCGGAAATGCAAGCTCGAAAAGCAGAACAACAAGCAAGACAAGAAATGCGCAAGGCAGAAATGAATGCTAGAGCACAAATGTTGGCAAGTGAAAGTGCTATGCGCGCTGCAGAAATGAATGCTAGAAAAGCAGAACAACGAGCTAAACGCCAGACTCCTGCTAAATTAATAGAAAACATGGCAAAAAACGACGCGGAATTCTATTATAACGGAAAGAAAATCTCCGCTAAAAAAGCACTCAAATTAGTAGAGGATTCGGGTAATCCGCTATCCATTGATGCTTCTACTAATAACGGTAAATCTAAAGTGATTATCAAAGATTAATTATTTAGATATCATTCATCAATACATAAAAACGCATTAAAACCTCACTTTGGTGGGGTTTTTGTGCAACATTTGATTAGTAATCAGCGTTATAAGTCTATTGTCAATCAAAATTACCCTTAGATTATGTTAAAACGATTTTTTATTCTGTGCTCTGGCACAGATGCCGATATTTTGGCTAATTGCTCCAACGGAGAACAAAATAAGTATGCCGGTATTGGCGCAACCGTATTTTTTACAGCATTAATGGCTTTTTTAGCCGCTAGTTATGCGTTATACACAGTTTTTGATAATTATTTTACAGCAGTGTTTTTCGGAATTGTCTGGGGGCTGTTAATTTTTAATCTGGATAGGTTTATCGTTTCTACCATAAAGAAAAAGGATAGTTTTTTGGATGAGCTTTTGCAGGCTTCTCCTAGAATTATCTTGGCAGTCATCATAGCAGTAGTGATATCTAAACCTCTAGAATTAAAGATTTTTGAAAAGGAAATAGATCAAGTGCTTTTAGAGCAAAAAAATGATCTTACGTTGGCAAATCAGGAACAGATAGCTACGCAATATACGCCTGTTGTAGAAGGGATTGATACTGAAATTGAAGCACTAAAAAAAGAAGTGACTACCAAAGAAGCGGAAGTCAATGAATTGTATGAAACATATATTGCCGAAGCAGAAGGGCGAAAGGGAACAGAGCTCGTGGGTAAAGGTCCTGTTTACAAAGAAAAAAGAGAAAAGCATGATGCGCAATTAGCAGAATTAGTGGAGTTAAAGAAAACGAATGCTGAAAAAATTGTAAATTTGGAAGTACAGAAAGGTGAACTTGCACAAGCATATGAAAAACAGGTAGAAGATTCTCAGCCAATTATTGATAATTTTGATGGATTAATGGCGAGGGTAAATGCATTGGGCGAATTACCTTGGTTACCTTCTTTCTTTATCTTTTTGTTGTTTTTAGCGATCGAAACTTCTCCGATTTTCGCAAAATTACTATCTCCCAAAGGGGAATATGATTTTAAAATAGAAGATTTAGAAGGTGAGGTCAAAACATGGACTGCGCAGAAAGCAGATCAACGTAAAGCCTTGCTAGAAACGGATCATGTGGTAAATGATAGAGTTTACAATGATATTGCTGAAGAAGATGAGTTGTATCAGTACAAAAAGAAAATCGCTAGAGAATTAATGCAAAAACAACAAGACGCCTTTTATAAAAGACAAACAGATATTCTGTAAAGGTGTATTTTGTGTATAGCAATTTGTGTATAACCGCCAATTTTTAATTTTGGCTACATATTGTTGTGGTTCATTTTTTAATAATTTCCTCCTCCAGAATCAATAATTACCCCATGTTTGGAAAATTTGATACTTAAATATTCCATTGGAAAACCTTCAGGAGGTTATAAAGTAAATCAAAATCTTTATTGATATAAAAATCTATTATGACTGATTTTTATTTCTTCAAGCTCTCTTTTAGTTGGATTATATAGCTCTTTTAGTTTTTCCTTTGCTTTGCTATCAAAATTTGAAATTTGGTTCAAAATTAGATGTATATATTTATGGAGATTTTTGGCTTGATTTTCATCAGTGGAATTAATTCCTATAGTTATTGAATACTCTTCAACCTTAAATTCCTTTAAGCTACTGTAACAATTCAGATTGCTTAAAAGCTCCATTTTTCCTATTTCATCTATTTCGTAGAAATTATTCATAAATTTTATCATTAATCGCCACTAAAAAATATACCTAATTACTCCGTTTTCAATATTTTATAGGAACTATTTTTAATAGTTAAAAAATAGATGCCAGAGGCTAAGCTAGTTATATTGATTTTTTGATCAACAGTGTCTATTTCTCCGGTAGATACTACATTTCCTGATACAGAATACAACCTGTACGGTACAGGTTCAAAAAAAATTGTGTTTATGGTAAGATAATTACTGGTTGGATTTGGATAAATGTTCACAGTTAAGTCACCTTCATTAAATTCGTCTACGGAGAGTTGCTCCGCACCGTCAATATCGTATTTAGAAAAGAATTTCCAAATTTCCTCAGACGCGTCTATATCTTTATTGGTAACAGGACCAATTTCAAAAGCACTTCCAGGCCATGTATGACCTCCATTGATTATTTTGAAGTGTTCCATTTGGACTCCGTTATCACCATTAGGATATACATAATATTCTACCGTAGAGTTATCGTTGGGATTAACATCATCAATATTTGTGATCGTAGGCGTAGAATCCGTATTTACAGCATTTACCCAAAAATTAAGTACGTTTTCAACAGATTCAAAACCACCATTTCCGTTGTAGGGAACTGTGGAGTCATTCGTTCCGTGTATTTCCATAATAGGTACTGGGTGTGAAGTTGTACAATTATTCTGTTGGCCCACAGTCATGGTTCCTGTAACAGAAGCGACAGCAGCAATTTTATCACTGAGTTCGCAAGCTAATCTATAGCTCATAAATCCGCCGTTAGACATACCAGTACTGTAAATGCGTTTTTGATTAACACTATAGTTTGATGATATTTCATCAATTAGCGCTGCAGTAAATCCTACATCGTCCACGGTACTAGTTCCCCAGCCTACATTAAAATGAGTATTTCCATTATTATCAACGGTTCCTAACGGATGTACTATTAAAAAACCTTCCCGATTTGCAATAGATCTAAAATCCCCATAGTTCATTTGTTGGGTGTGGTTTGAACCATATCCATGAAAATTAAAAACCAATGGAACCTCTACATTACCTGAATAACTGGCAGGGATATATAAAATATATTCTCTTTGTATTCCATCATGCATTAGCGTATTGGTTAATGTTTGCTGAGCATTTAATGAAAATGAAAAGAAGTTAGATATTAAAACAATTAAAGTTGTTTTTTGGACAAGCGAAAGTAGGTTGTAATTAGATACAGTCATGAGATTTGAGTTTGTGTAAAGTGATCCTAAAGATACTCAAAACCTTCGATCTGGATGATACACTTCTATCTCTAATGATGTTTTTTTATCAGAAATAATTTCTGAAACGAGTTTTCCCGTAGATGTTCCCATACTCCAACCAAGCATTGCGTGTCCTGTAGCTATAGTTAGGTTTTTACATTTTCCAGATTTTCCAATGTAAGGAATTCCATCTGGTGTTACAGGTCTTAAGCCACAAGCAGCATCATTCTTTTCGGAGTTGGATATAGTGATGTCTGGATAATAGTTGTGAGCTGCTTTGGCAATAGCATCTACTCTAACTGTATTAATATGATGATTAATTCCGGCAATTTCCATAGTTCCAGCAAATCGGGTAAAACCATTCATTGGAGTTACTGCTACTTTTGCTTCCGCTAATATAGCGGGCATAGTAATACCAAGGTCTCTAGTACAGTTAATTCGATACCCTTTGCCTGCTTCTAACAGAAGTTTGATGCCTAGTTTTTTACAAAGTAATTTTGACCAGGATCCTGCGGCTACTACAAATTCATCTGCTGTATAGGTGCTGGAATCACTCGTTATTGAAATTATTTTTTCTCCTTCATTTTGTACACTTCGTATCTTTTCATTTTTAAGAATAGTAACACCATTTTTATTTAGATAAGCTTTCATTTCTTCCATAAAAGTAGTTGGAGTAGTATGAGCATCACACTCAAATAAAACAGCACCTTTAGCGTCAATTTGTACATTTGGTTCTATTTGCTGTAATTCTTTTAAGGATAATTCTCTTGCTGCAAGTCCTTCTTTTTTTGCTAAATCCACGACCTTTAATTCCTCGTCTAGCATTTTGTGAGTTTGACAAATCATTAAAAGTCCCTTTTTTTCTAGTTGGAACTTGAAATTCTCTTCTTTTTTTATTTCCGAATATAATTGCTGACCTAGTAGGGTAATATCTTTAATAGGCTGTATACTTCTAGTTACATTTTTGACAGAACAAGAAGTGTTAAATGCCCATGCCCATTGCAAAAAATCTGATTTTAGACGTGGCTTAATAAATAATGGACTTCCTGGGTTAAACATCCATTTTAATCCTTTTTTCATCACTCCGGGAGCTGCTAACGGAATAATATGGCTTGGGCTTAGGTATCCTGCATTTACATAAGAAGCTCCATAGTCCATAGAGGATTGATCAATAATGGTAACCTTATGTCCAGCCTTCTGTAAGTAATAAGCGGATGATAATCCGATAATACCTCCTCCTATAATGATACAATTTTTCAATGTATGAATGGTTTAGTGAAACAATGATCTAATTAATGGTATAAATAATTTAATTAAATGTGGTGTTTTTTCTAGCTTTTGATACTACTTTTAGAATTTCTTCTGCTTCGTTTAAGAGTGGATTAATTAATTTTTCAGATGCTAATCCCGAATCTTTTAAAACTTCTAACCAAAATACGGTTTCATCTGCCTCTTCAGTTGTAATTGAAATTTTAGAATAAAATTCTTTTTTGGATCTAGCAATACACGAAGCTCGATAGTTCGCTGCTGTCGAGGTTGCAATTTTTATAATTTGATAACCAATAACCTTAGTGGCTTCTGATTTATTCAAATTATTATACATCAGAATTATGTCTACAGATAATTTTTTAGTTCGATCCTTAAATTTTTCAATGAATTCTACCTTTTCCATATGTTAGTTTAATCTCTTTTTGATTATTTTCTAAAATCATAAATTACTTTATTATATCATTTTTTCATTGATTTATTAATACATCTTATCAAATTACCTGAAACCCATGCGCATATGGATCATCTTCCTCGTCAATAATAATGGTATTATATCCGTATATTTTCGCCCATCCTTGTATGCTTGGAATAATGGCCTTTTTACCATTTAATGTTGTTTCTTCTTCAATTCTTCCAATAAATTTAGAACCTATATAACTTTCATGGATAAATTCTTCTTCTTTTTTTAGTTTTCCCTTTGCGTATAATTGAGCCATTCTTGCTGAGGTTCCTGTTCCGCAAGGAGAGCGATCAATTGCTTTATCACCATAAAAAACAGCATTTCTACCCGAAGATTTAACATCTAAAGGAGTTCCTGTCCACAATACATGGCTTACATCTCGAATCGTTGGATTTTCTGGATGTATAAATTGATTAGGATATTTCTTATTAATACTCTCTCTTAGTATTTGCGAAAACTGGATCAATTTAGAAGCAGTAAAATCTTGTATACCACTAAAATTCTTTTGCGGATCAATGATGGCATAATAATTACCACCATAGGCGACATCAAAAGTAATTTCTCCTAGCTCTGGACATTGGATCTTGAGGCCTTCGCTAGCTAGATATGATTTTACATTTTTCAACTTTACCCAATCCACCTTATTTGAAGTTTGTTGATAGCTGATTTCTACCAAACCAGCAGGCGCCTCCATTTTTATGATTCCTGGATTTTTTGGTTGTACGAGTCCTTCTTCAATAGCAATGGTAATAGTACCAATAGTTCCATGGCCACACATCGGCAAACAACCTGAGGTTTCGATAAATAAGATGGCAAAATCATTTTCAGGATTATGTGGTTCAAATAAAAAACTACCACTCATCATATCATGACCTCGTGGTTCGAACATTAACCCTTTTCTGATCCAATCATATTCTTTGAGGAAATGTTGTCTTTTTTCACTCATCGAATTCCCTTGCAGATTTGGATGTCCTGTGGTGACTACTCTTACAGGATTTCCGCAGGTATGTGCGTCGATACATTTAAAAACAGTTCTAGACATGATTAGATGGGATCACTGGTTGACGAGCCATTTACTAGACGAGACAAACCTAAAGGGTTTTCATTTTTTAATTCATCTGGTAAAAGATGATTGGGCCAATTTTGATAACTAAATGGTCGAACCCATCTTTTTATCGAGTGAATTCCTACTGCGGTAAATCTACTGTCGGTAGAAGCAGGGTAAGGTCCACCATGAAGCATAGAAGGGCAAACCTCCACACCAGTAGGAACTCCGTTAAAAATAATTCTACCTACTCGGTTTTGCAAGGCATCGACGATAAAGGGATATGAGTTTAATTCATCATTTTCTGCTAAAATAGTTCCTGTTAATTGCCCTTCTAGATTAGAGATTACTGCAGTTAATTCTTCTATATCTTCACATTGTACTACCATAGAAAATGGTCCAAAAACCTCTTGATGTAATGTAGTGTTTTCTAAAAAGGTTTTACCTTCTACTGTAGTTATGGTTTGTCTTGCATGATTAACTGCGACATCATCATGATAATCGGCTGTAGTTATTAGTCCATTCTGTTCTAATGCGCGGTTTTTATTTCTTTCATAATTACTTATGATGTTAGGATGTAGCATACAGGAAGGATCTATTGTTAAGATTTCATCGGATAAGGATTCAATGAATTTATCTAATGAAGATCCTTTAATACCTATTATTAATCCTGGATTTGTACAAAATTGTCCTGTTCCTAGAGTTATGGATTGTGCATAGGTTTTGGCAAGTTCTTTACCTTTAGATTCTGTAGCTTTTGGCAATAAAATAACAGGATTAATACTTCCCATTTCTGCAAAAACAGGAATAGGCTCTGGTCTTTGTGACGCTAAATCAAACAGCGCTCTTCCTCCTATAATACTTCCTGTAAAACCAACGGCTTTAACCTTTGGATGTTCTACGAGTTGTGTGCCGACTTCAATTCCCGAACTATTAAGGTTTGAAAAAACTCCATTTGGCATTCCCGTTTTTTCAACTGCTTTTGCAATTGCACTAGCAACCAATTCTCCAGTTCCTGCATGCATAGGATGTGATTTTACAATAACTGGACATCCTGCTGCAAATGCAGCGGCTGTATCTCCACCAGCTGTAGAATAAGCCAAAGGAAAGTTACTAGCACCAAAAACTACAACAGGTCCTAATGGCACAAGCATTTTTCGGATGTCTTGTTTTGGTATTGGATTTCTATCTGGATCCGCTGTATCGATAGTAGCCTCTACCCAAGATCCATTTAATACCAATTCGGCAAACATTCGTAATTGTCCAATAGTTCTTCCACGTTCCCCTTTTGCTCTTCCTTCTGGCAGGCCTGTTTCAGACATATATGTCTCGATAAGAGCTTGGTCTAATGCCAAAATTTCATCAGCAATAGCATTCAGAAATTCAGCTTTTTTCGCTCCTGAAATCTTTTTAAAGATCTCAAAGGCGTTTGAAGCTAAAGAAACTGCTTTTTCTATTTCTTCTGATGAAGCTTCATGAAAAAGAGGGGTGTTCTCAATATTTAACTTGGGGTTAAAGGTCTTATATGTTTTTGATCCTTCAGATGAAAGTTGATTTCCTATGTAGTTTTTGCCCGTTATCATAAATGATACATTAATGAGTGTAATAATTTTATTGTCTTTTTGTGGTAGCTTTCAAACTAGCTACTTACTAATGATTTGTAATCTGGTAAAACAGGCCTTGTTTTGATCCCATTTTCTATAATTTGCAAAACCATTTTTCGTTCGTCTCCAATTAACGGAAGTCTAGGAGCACGAACATTTTCGGTTCCAATACCTGTAGCAACTTCTGCCAGTTTGATATTCTGTACTAATTTAGGATTTATATCTAATTCTAACAATGGTAAAAACCAGCGATATATTGCTAAGGCTTCTTTGATTCTGCCTACTTTTTGTAGTTCATAAATAGCAACAGTTTCTTTCGGAAAAGCACAGACCAATCCAGCCACCCAACCTTGAGCACCCATAAGTAAACTTTCTAAGGCAAGCGTATCCACACCGCATAGAATCTTTAGTCGATCATTAAACCTATTTTTGATGCGAGTAATATTAGAAATATCTCTTGTTGATTCTTTCACTGCCTGAATGTTATCCATTTCCAAAAGTTCTTCAAACATGTCCAGTGTAACCTCGATTTTGTAATCTACAGGATTGTTATAAATCATAATGGGTAAGTCAGTATTTTTAGCTACTTCTTTGAAGTATACTACCGTTTCTCGATCTCCAGCTTTGTATCGCATTGGAGGTAACATCATTAGTCCATTCGCGCCATCTTCCTTAGCTTTCTTAGCAGCGTTTATAGCACCTTTTGTACTTTGCTCAGCGATATTGATAATCACTGGAACTTTATTATCAACGATGTCTACAGTAGTTTTTACCAAAGTGCTTTTTTCCGAATCAGTAAGTGTACTGGCTTCTCCTAAAGTACCACCTAGTATAATACCATGAACACCAGCGTCTAATTGAGCTTTAATATTAGTCGTAAACATCTGTAAGTCTAAAGTGTCCTGATCAGTAAATTTTGTAGTTACTGCAGGCATCACACCTTCCCATTTTATATTCATTGTTGTTTTTTTATTCAAAGATATTGTCAAATTACAGCTTAGGATATGGTGAAATTATCTAAAACTAATACTATATTATCTTATATTATTGAAATTTACATTAATATGATTAATATTGGAATATATTCATCTGTAAATGAAAGCCCTACCTTTTAAAATACCAAAATCTTCTACAGATACGTTGCTTATTCAGGAAGATAGGGGAATTGTGCTATATGATAAGCTGCATCAGCATGAAGAGATACAAATATCTATTATCATATCAGGGGAAGGTAGCTTAATTGTAGGAGATGCTATTACAGATTATAAGCCAAATGATATTTTGGTTTTTGGTAGTAATGTACCACATGTGCTAAAAAGCGCTTCTTCGGATGAAGAATCGTATATGATTTCGCTTTTTTTTACTAGAGAATCTTTTGGTAAATCTTTTTTTGAACTCCCAGAGTTTGAAGATCTTTCGGATTTTTTTAGAAGTTCGGCATACGGAATTAGAGTACTTTCTAAAAAGCAGAAGCTTAAAAAACAGTTTCTGAGAATTTTAGAAAAAGAAAATCGTTTTGATCGTTTCGTATTGTTTTTAAAGATATTACAGTTATTAAAAACAGCTCATACTCAAACGATATCCTCATTTATTTCTAAAAGGGTGTATACTGATAATGAAGGAAAACGGATGGCAAAAGTTTTTAAAGCTGTGATGGATGAGTTTAGTAAAGACTTTTCCTTGAAAGAAGCAGCGGATCTTGCTAATATGACTCCGAATGCATTTTGTAGATATTTTAAAACCAGAACGAACAAAACGTTCTTTCAATTCTTGATAGAAGTTAGAATTGAAAATGTTTGTAAATTATTATCCAAAGAAAAAGAGATTACGATATCTCAAGCCTCTTACAGCAGTGGATTTAAAAACTTATCCAATTTTAATAGAAAGTTTAAAGAAATAAAGGGTATTACTCCTTCTGCCTATAAAAGAAGACTAAACGATCCCCATTTTGTTCAATAGAAAGGAAGCATTCATATTTTGACAAATCCCATCTTTGAATTTATAATCAAAAAATAACTCATCATTAATAATTTGAGCATCGAAAAATCTGTTTTTTACAGAGTTCAATTCGGAAGCTATCTCACATAAACTTAAATCATGAGTAGCTATGATACCAGTGGCATTTGCTTTTACCAATCGTTCTACAAATTTTCTGGATCCCGCAGCTTTATCTTTACTGTTAGTGCCTTTTAGGATTTCGTCTAAAATGATAAAATATTCGTCTTTGTGTAAGGCATCTACAATTCTTTTAAGTTGCGTTAATTCTGAAAAGAAATAAGAAGCATCATCACTTAACGAATCAGAAGTTCGCATACTTGTGATCAATTTAATTGGTCTATAGGTACAAGATTTTGCGCATATGGGAAGTCCTATATTAGACATCACAATCTGTAGGGCTACAGTTCTTAAAAAAGTACTTTTACCAGCCATATTAGCACCAGTGATAATGAAAAACTCTTCTTTATTAATAGTAATGTCATTATCAACTCGTTTAGAGGTTTTTAGCATTGGATGTCCTAATGCTTTAGCTTCAATGATGTTCCCTTCTTTTGTCAGTTCTGGATATACATAATTAGGATTATTAAAAGCAAAATTACCTAAGGAGTTATAAGCATCAAAAAATGCGATGACTTCAAACCATTGGTCTACTTTATGATGATGAGCAGCTATCCATTTTTCAATTCGATAGCATTGTATGATGTCCCAAAGAAAAAGACCATTTGCAAAAATTCCGAACATCATATTATTTCGTTGGTCAAAGGCATTTAGGATACTAGCAAATTGTTTTAGAATTAATGAAGCTTTTTCTTTTTCATTGATGACATTTTGCTGTTTTATTTGCAATAATTTCGATTCGAATTTACTTTTTTCAATAAGATCAACTAGCTTATAATACTGTTCGAAGGTATCTTTTGCCTTATTAGCATCGTTATACAAATTGTTTATTTTTTTTAGTTGAGATCCTGTGATTCCTAAGCCAATAAAAAACCAAATGAGAAACATTTGAAATGTAATAATCTCTATAAAAAGCAACACCAATAATATAACAGAGATTGTAGAAACAATAGCAGGAAGTACTTTCATTATTTTTGGGACAAAGGGTGTGTATTTTTGTAACCAAGACTGAATTTTGGATATGGATATGGAGACTTCTACTAAGGAGGCAATAGCTGTAAACTCTTGTCGCCAGGAAGCTAATTTAGAGAGGTTTTTAATAGCATCTTGCTTGTCTTTTATTTCTTTTATATTATTACTTTTTAGTAGCTCAGCAAGCATGTTTTTACCAGCTATGGTAGCAGTTCTATTAGTGTATTGAAAGAAAGACCGTTCTCCAAATAGATCAATGTCATGACTATACTCATGGGTAGCATCGATAAATTCTTTTCCTGCAGGAAGTTTGCTATAGTCGTTATTAAAAACGTCTAACTCTAGTTGATTCAGATCGATTAATTTTTGGAGTTTATTTTTGGTATAGGATAGGTTAGTATGACGATTTACCATAACAATAAAAATCACAATACCTACAATAATACTTCCCAGAATGATCTGCGTATTAGGATATCCAAAGTAGATTCCGGCTATAATCCCTAGAAAAACAAGAAGTCTAATGGTACTAGAAATAGCTAATTGTTTTTTTATCTTACTTAAAGAGTTGCTATGACTTTTTATTTGCGAGTCATAAAATTCGTGCGGTTTGTTCATTGTATGTGTAAAAAGAAAATGTTATAAGCCGAAAAGACTATGATATGGATTTTCTTTTTTTGTTTTAAAGGTTTTCTAATTCTTGTTTTGCTTTTTTGGTCAGTCCACTAACAACTAAGTCATAAGAGTGATCAATTAATTCGCATAACATATGAGTAGCTAAACTGCCAGAAAAGTTAACAGTATTCCAATGTTTTTTACTCATATGATATCCAGGTTCGATTTCTGGATGATATTCTCGGAGTTCTAAAGATTTATCGGGATCGCATTTTAGGTTTACGCTGAAGGGAAGTCTTTCCAATCCCGTTAAGGCAAACATTTTGCCCATTACCTTAAAAACCAGTGTATTTTCGTCAAAAGGAAATTCTTCTGTAACACCTTTTTTTGATAAGCAATATGCTCTAAAAGCTTCTATGTCCATTTTGTCATCATCAAATTAGGATCTGGTAATTCTTCAAATCCAAATTGTTTATATAATCCGTGCGCATCTTTAGTAGCAAGCATCCACCGATGTACTTTTTGGAGTTCAGAATGTTCTACGATCGTTTTGATCAGTTGTTTGGAATATCCATTACCTCTATAATTTTCAATAATAAATACATCCATAAGGTATGCAAAAACTGTATAATCTGTTAACAATCTAGCAAAACCAATCTGCTCACCATTTAGATAAACGCCAAAATTAAGACAATGTTCTATACTGTTTTGAACTTCTTCTTTGGTTCTTCCTTTTGACCAATAGGCATTCGTTAAAAATTGATGAATAAAATCAATATTTAGTTTTGAGTTATCCGTAGAGATTGTAATGCTCATTATTTTCTAGTTAAGAAGCTTTTGATCTAACTCATTATTGAGTTCTAAAGCAGAATAATCTAATTTCCAACCTATAGACTCCGCAACGGTTTCCATAAGAGATATTACAGTTAATAATTCTTTTCCAGCAGCTTCTATCAACCCACTTTGAGGAATTTTATCTATAATAAATTGTTTTGCTTCCTGGTTAATATCGGTAAGATCATTAGAAGTCATAGGATTTAACCAACCTTCTTTCTTATCATAATATTTAAAATCCGTTTCAATAGTAAGTAATTTGGCTTGTGGAAATTGGGTTAAAATAATTTTTTTGTTTTTGGTATCGCTTTCTAATTTTATCTTGGAAAGATCGAATCCTACATGTGCTTTTGCATCAATTAGGATTAATGCCTTTTTCTTGCCTCTTATGATATTAAAGAATTTCTCTTTTACACTTTCGTAGTGGTATATTTCTGCAAAATCCCCTTCTACCGTAACAAGTTTGCAAACACTTCTTATCTTTTCCATAAGAATAGTGGATTGTGTTTGTACAGTAGCTCTTTTTTTAACAGCACTAAATCTGGCAAAAATAAAATACGCCAAAATAGCACCTATTAATAATCCAATAAATAATAATTCCATATTAATTCTTTTTCCCAATCTCGCCTAGATGGGTAAATTTAAACCCTTTTTCATATTTAAGACCATATCCTAGAACTCTGTCAAAGGCGGAATGAGAGAATAGGATAATTCCGCATAACAATAGGTATTCATTGGATAGGTATACGCCAATCAGATAGATTACAATAGCTATGCCTTTATGATGGAATATATTGTATGAAAAAGTTCCTATTTTAGTGTTGATAATATATCCTAACATTCCAATATCAGGTACCAAAAATAAAGCCAAAAATAACCACCAAGAAAATGAGAGTAAACTAAAAAGGTATATGCCTAAAACAAGCATAGCTAGCTCTTCTAACTGCAAAGTGGTTTTCATCATGATTGTATTATTTTATATAAAACAGGTTTACTAGGAGAAGCATCATTTTCGAAAGATGCTATCTGAAGGTTAAGCATGTATGGTCCATCTTTTATTTGATCTTTTACAAAAACCATTTCTGTAATAGTTGCATCTAATCGGGTATCTTGAGGATAATTCCAAAAAGCTTTGTGCGCCAATAATTTCCCATCATCTTTTTCCTTATCTACAGATGGTAAATCAATCAAAAGATGTTTGATTCCTTGTTCTCTTATAAATTGTGTTGCTTCTTCTAATAAATACGCCCAATTGGTGTGAGAATACTGTTTGTTGCATTTACCTGCATGATTAGGGGTTGTTCGTATAATGAGTGCTTCTGGTTTTGAAAGCAACGCTTTTTTGATTTGTTCTTTTGTTATTACAAAATCATCGTCGTTAATTTCTGGGTCAATCGTAATAAGTTCAGCCGTAAAAAAGAATTGTTTTAAAGTTTGATTAATGCTATGGAATTCAGGAGTGATATGTCCAACACATTCTGTATGTGTTCCATGTCCATGAGGATTAAAGTATATATTATTAAAGTTAGTAGAAGCTCCTTCAGAAACTTTTCCAACCCAATCACCATCTTTTACAGGTTCTATTTTTGGAGCAGGGATATACCAGGCATTTACGTTATCTTCCGTTGCTCTCAATGAAATAGAGATATCCAATGGTTTAGATAAATCAATTTGATAAGAAGTCTTCTGGTATTGAATGGTTGTAATCATGAAAATGTGTTCCTCTATCTTCTGAGTTAGCCTAAATTTAATAAGAAAAGATCACTTGCAATCCCATCGCTTAAAAACTTTCCTTTTTTAGTAACTGATAGCGTGTCATTATCCAAAAACAATAAATGTTCTTCTATATGTTTTTTAGCTTGTTTTAGTAAGTATTCTTTAAAGGTAATTCCAAAAGTATTTTCCACTTTTTCAAGAGAAACACCCCAAATTGTTCGTAATCCTGTCATTACGTATTCATTGTACTTATCGGTAGTGGTTAGCTTTTCTACTTCTCTAGGAAGCTCATTTTCTTGCAGCGCTTTGATATATTTTGTGTTGTTATTAATATTCCAACTTCGTTCATTACCATTATACGAATGTGCAGAAGGACCGATACCTAAATAATGCTTTCCTTGCCAATATGCGGTATTATTTTTACTAAAATATCCTGGTTTTCCAAAATTAGAAAATTCATAATATTCAAATCCTGCTTGCTCCATCGTATCTACTAAGATGTCAAAGTGCTCTTGAGCAAGTTCATCTTCTACGGGTGCAATAATGCCTTTTTCTACGAATGAAGCCAAGGCGGTCTTGGGTTCTACCGTTAGTGCATAGCTAGAGATATGTGGAGCTTTGGTGTCTAATGCTATTTTTAGGTTTTCTTTCCATCTATCGGCTGACATTCCTGGTATTCCATAAATTAAATCAATAGAAAAGTTATCAAAATATTCCTTAACTAAGGATATACTCTTACTAGCTTCATTGGCATTGTGCGCTCGATTCATAAGTTTCAAATCCTCGTCAAAAAAAGATTGGATACCGATACTTAGTCGATTTACTTCTGTGCTAGCAATGGCTTTTACGTAGGATTCTGTAAGATCATCTGGATTTGCTTCTACGGTTATTTCTACATCATCTGATACTAGATAATTTTCGTAGATAGTATCTATGATAAATTTCAAAGCAGGAACAGTAAGAATACTTGGTGTTCCTCCTCCAAAATATATCGTTTCAATAACTTGGTGATCGTCAATTTCTGATCTTCTTAGTTTAATCTCATTGCACAAAGCAAATACCATTTGATCCTTCTTTTTAGTAGAAGTTGAGAAATGGAAATCGCAATAATGGCAAGCTTGTTTGCAAAAAGGAATATGGATGTATATACCAGACAAATCAGTTGTTATTTAGTTTTAACAATTCTATATTATTACAAATCTAAGGTTATATCTGAGAATATAGAATAGTCAAACGTGTCATTTTTTAACTCGCTTTTCGTTTTGTTTTACAAAAGCAGCCCAACCACTATAACTTTTTCCTACGATATCTGCTCTTCCCATATTATAAAAATGACAAACAGCAGCTGCCAATCCATCGGTAGAGTCTAAATTTTTAGGCAGTGTTTTGATTTTTAGAAGGTTTTGAAGCATTTTAGCTACTTGTTCTTTACTGGCATTACCATTACCAGTAATTGCCATTTTTATTTTTTTTGGGGAGTATTCGGTTATAGGTACCTCTCTACTTAATCCAGCTGCCATAGCGACTCCTTGTGCACGTCCTAGTTTTAGCATAGACTGTACATTTTTTCCAAAAAATGGCGCTTCGATGGCTATTTCGTCGGGATGATATGTATCAATAAGCTCTACTGTTCTTTCAAAAATAAGTTTCAACTTTAAATAATGGTCATCATATTTACCAAGCTGTAGCTCATTTAATTGTAAAAAGGACATTTTTTTATTGATAATTTTTATCAATCCAAATCCCATAATGGTAGTTCCAGGATCAATACCTAGTATGATTTTTTCGTTTTCCAAGAAATTCTCGTTTCTACAAAACTAAGCAATAGCTTATTAATTCATATGAATAACTAGTGGTAATTTGTATCTAGAGGTAACTGGAGTACTTCGTACAATAGCGGGGTCTGCTTTTGGCAACGTTTTGATGCTTTTTATAAGAATTTCTTTAAAGTTAGGAATCTGCTCAGTTATTAATTCTGGTATAGTAAATTCCTCTAAGTTGATTTTTCCTCTTTTATCCACTAGTAATGGTATCCATATAGTATCATTTATGGATGTTGTTACCGAAATTTTAGTGTCAGCTATTTCGGACTTTATATGATTGATAATAGTTTGGTGAAAACAATCATCTATTTCTTCAGGTTCATTAATACAGGTTTCAAATAGCGGAGGTTTATCTACTTGATTTTCATCAATTTCACTCCATTTTTCTCTAAAAACGTCCTCTTGGTTTTGTTTTTTTACCAATAATTTATCACAGGAAAATGATAGGAAGATGAAAACATATATGTAATATACCCTTTTAATCATTCGTTAATTTTATGAGGTGTAAAAATACAAGATGTGTATATAAAGCCCCTAAAATTAAAGTTTTTTATTAAAAGACCATTGCTGAAGGGTTTCTATCGTCTGAAAATGAATAGACGAGATGATGTTTATTTTTCCACTACAGCTTTTTCAGAAGTTTGAATTTCTTTCTCGAGTTGAGTAATTCTTTTATTGACCATAAATCCATAAAAGTTTTTGGCATCTTTAGTTTCTCCAAATTTTTTCATAAATACATTATAGTATTCCAGTTTCACTTTTGGGTCTTTGTAATAAGCATCTGCAAATACGGCTAGCTGATATTGGGCTCTTAAGAATTCTGGATTTTCTTTGATCGCTAGTTTTACATATTTAATCGCTTCTTCCCAATTTTCTAAATGACGATGACTCATCGCAACATTGAAAAATTCTTGTTCTACAGGAAGATTTTTTAAAAGTAGTGCTTTTGTATTATTAGCTAATGCTTCGTTATACATATTTAATCTGGTGTAGGCTTCAGCCATTCGGGTATATCTAAGAGGCACTTGATCATTATATTTCAGAGCTTCCTGATATTGGATTATCGCTAGCTTATAGTCATAATTTTTATGATAGCATAGCGCTAACGAGGCATGTACATACTCATTACCATGATTTAATGAGATTAGTTTCTTAAAATATGGGATAGCTTCAGAATAATACTTCCTTAAAAGATAATTTTGCCCTAATATATTGATCAATTCAGGATTCTCTGAATAAGAGGATAATCCTTTATTAGCAATATCTTCGACTTTATTATAATTTCTCTTTTTTAGAAAGTGTTTTGCTACTTCGAAACAGCTTTTTTGGTGTGTACTATCTAATTTAAAAGCTTCTTTAAAATAAACAATTGCTGTACTATCTTTTTGTTTTTTCTTTACAGAACCTAATTGGTAATAAAAATTTGGGTTATCAGGATATTGGGATACTAAACCAGTGTATACACTATCTGCTTTTTTATACTTTCTGGTAGTGGTTAATAGTTTAGCATATTCCAGTTTTGCTGATAATAATTCAGTATCTAATTGAAGTACTTTTTCATAATAAGATAAAGCATCATTATAGGTTCCTTTTGCTTTATGTGCTTTGGCAATTTTTAGTAAAATATAGTCATCTTTTGGTTCGATATTCTGGTATACTTTTATAGCTTCGGTATAATTACCAATTGTATATAGACTATCCGCTGCCTTTAATGAAGCCTTTTGAGCTTTAGCAATGGTAAAAGCAAGTAGCGTAACAATAAAGATGCAATATTTAATAGCTCTAAGAAGCGTCATGATCTTCTTTGTTGATTTCTTTTAGAATGGTTTCTAAATCTTTGATATTCATATCATTCTTTTTGACAAAAAATGAGACCATATTTCTAAAAGAACCATTGAAGTAATTATTCATCAACTTGTTTAACGATTGATTACTGTATTCTTCTTTTTTAACCAAAGGGAAATAGATATATCCTTTTCCTTCTTTTCGATGAGATACAAATTCTTTGTTTTCTAAAATTCTAATAATTGTAGAAATAGTATTATATGCAGGTTTAGGCTCTTGCATGCATTCGATAATGGCGGCTACATTTCCTTCTCCAAGTTGCCATAAAAGCTGCATTACTTCTTCTTCTGCTTTTGTTAATTGTTTCATCTGTCTTTTATAAGGGTATTGTGTTTTGTTAATTTATTATTGAATTTTTAGGATATATAAATCACCGTCATATTTTCCTCTATAATCTGAATATAACATTCCTTTGGCTTCATCCAGTGTATCATATCTATCTAGATATACATATAGATAAGTATCCTTGGGGTTTTTAAACCATTTTGGGTCAAGCCCCATCTTTTTAAGTTTTGCCATTCCTTTTTCAAAATAAGGTTTACGCTTAAAAATTCCCGTTACTAAATAATATCCTTTTTCGACTTCATTGTTTTCGTCATTAGAAAGATTTTCGGTGAGGACAGTATCTTCGTTGATATTGTTTTTAATTATCGCTTTTTTTTTTATCCTTTTGATCAACTTCGGTTCCAATTTGAAATACGATAGGTAAGGAGTATAACACATTTACTTTCTCACCTTTATGTTCTCCAGGAATCATTTTAGGTAAAGAGCTAATCACTCTATTCGCTTCTTCTTCTACTTCGATAGCTGGACCTCTAGATTCTACTTCTACGACATTTCCTGAAGTATCTATTTTAAATCTAACATAAACCCGGTTTATACCCTTTAAACCAAGGTTTTCTGGGATGTTCATATCGAAATGTTTATTTACATATTTTTTGATTTCGTCAGACACACATTTCTTTACCTCTTCATTACTGGCCAAGTCCTTGCAATTTTGAGTAGCTGGTACTTTTTCTACTACGGCAAAAGGAATATTTTGTTCTCTGATAATTAAAATATGTCTAACATCTACACCATCAGTTTTAATTTTTTCTACAGTAAGGAGATGCCAACCAAAAGGAGTTCTAAATGGTTCCGAAATTTCACCTTCTTGTAGGCTAAATGCTACTTGTTTAAAGCTTTCATGAAATGGAGTATCTTTTTGCACAAAATAGAATCCACCATTTCCTTTGGATCCAGGATCCTGTGAGTATAATACAGCTCTACTAGCAAAACTTTTGTTATGAATCGTTATATCTTCTTTGATTTCTAAAAGTCGATTCACAATTTTTTGATCTACCTCCGATAAAGAATCTTTAGCGATAGTTGCAATAGCTTTTTTTGCTTTTGTTTCTTCTTTATTAATTACAGGAAGTGTTTTAGATGCTTCCTCCATTTTTGGGTCTTCGGTTTCAGAAGGTACTATGATTTCTTTTACTGGAACTTCATTGGCGATTTGGACTTCGTCTGTAGTATCTGTATTAGAAAATGAGTTAGTGATTTCCTGAATTTCATCGGTAATTTTTTCTGAAGAAATATTTGCTAAGGCAACAGCTTTTTGTGAAAAAGCAGTAAAAGTAAGCATTACCACTAGTAATGGTACTACAGCTAAATACTTGAATTTAGCTTTTGATTTTGATTTCGTTTTTTGAAGCATGATGATTCTTTTTTTAAGTAATGTATGATTGAAGAAATTATTTGCAAATTGTACGTTTTTCGTTTCAAAATTTGCATTGAGCAACTGCTCATAATATTGTCTTTTTCCTAGTAATTTAATCGCAGAAGCATCAGAGATATACTCGTGTAAAGTGATAATTCGAGAATGATAGATGTATAATAAAGGATTAAACCAGAAAATGATTTTAATTATCTCAAACCAAAGAAGGTCTAAGGTGTGTTTTTGTTTTAGATGAACAATTTCATGAATTAAGATCTGATCTTTTTCATTTTTCGATAATTCGCCACCGATATAGATAGTATTCCAGAATGTAAATGCGTCTTTGCTATTGGGCAATATCCTAATAGGAAAGGTATTAAATGTTCCCTTGGTTGATTTTTTATTTAAAGAATATATAATGAAAATTTTTCTGATAAATAAAAACAAGGTGATCGCAATTCCTATAATGTAAATAACCAACCACCAGTTGATATTCAGCGGAGCAGTAGCAACGGTATTTGTTGTTTCTACAACTGTATTTTTAATAGGTTGCGCTCCACCGATAAACACAGTCGGTAAATTCACAACATAATCATCGGGTATGGTTTCCTGAATACTTTTTACCTTAATAAAAGGAAGCATTAAGGAAAGAAGTGAAGACACTAAAAGATATACTCGATTAACTGTAAAAAAGGTGTCTTTTTTATGAAATAAATCATACGCTATTAAAAATATTAGCTGAAATAATATAGTTTGAATAATGTATTGTAGCATACCTTTTAAATTTAATTCTTTCTGGTTATTACAAGATGTTTATTTTATTAGATATGAGACATCTAAAGTGATAGAATAGGAAGGAACATTCGTGCCAGTTGAAGTTCTAGCTACATGGAAATCTAATTTGTCTTTACCACTTTCTTTTGCCAGTTTATTATTAAAAGAAAGCTTGCAATTTCCGTTTGCACTAGTTTTTCTAAGATCGGTACCATAAACAATTTCCAAATTATAGGTAGCCTCTGGAATATTTCTGACATAATGCTGAGTATCTTTAGGCAGGTGTATCGTTCTTACACTTTCTAATGTTTCTAGATTGACAATATCTACAATGATCTCGGAATTTTTTCCATTTGATATTTTTAAATAATTGTTAAGATTTGTATCATATTTAGAGGCATTGTTAGCACAATTAAGCTCTACTTTTTCTTTGGAAATTGAAATAGGAATAGAAATGTCGTCTTTTTTTCCAGTTTTATTTTTTGCCATTTTTTGAGCCATATCCATTGCTTTTTTTCGTGTAGACTCTTGTTCGGTTACAGGAACTTCATCAGTATGATTATGATTTTTCCTTAATTCTTCTGGAAGTAAATCTAAAGTCATAGAGTACGATGGTACATTTTTGCCTTGGTCTGTAATGATAGTAGTGAAGTCTAATATGTCTTCTCCAGTCTCAAATAGGATTTCTTTTTGAAAACTACCATTACAAACTCCATCGGTTTCTTTTTCCATATAATCTTCTCCATAGGTAACATCTATTCTATATATACCTTCAGGAATGTTTCTTACATAACGTTTTTGATTTTTATAAATTAGAACAGTTCTGGTCACTTCATTTGTTTCTAATAAGATAAGTTTTGCAATAATATCCGCATTTTTGCCATTTTCAATTTTCAAATAATTATCTAATTTATAGTCATATTTAGATCCTTTATTAAGGCAAGCAGGTTGATTACTAACAGCTTTTTTATCATTATTAGAGGAAACCTCTGTTACTGGAGTAGTCTTCGGTTCGTTTGACTCATTAATAGAAGAACCATCCTTACAAGAGGTGTAGGTAAGTATCCCTGTTAGTACAGGAATTAAAAGCAGGTACTTAAATTTGGCAATAGATTTTGATTGGGACTTTTGTAACATAAATATTCGTTTTTTGATTAATGATTGATTGAAAAATTGATTAATGAATGTGATTTTCTCTGTTTGAAAAGCAGAATTTAATAATTGTTCTATATAGTTTTTTTGGTTTACTTTATGAATGGTAATGGCATCTGCAATGTATTCATGTAGCAGTGTAATTCTTGCCTGATAGATATATACCAAAGGATTCCACCATAATAAGATTTTTAGGAGCTCGATTCCTATTTGATCAATAGTATGTTTGTGATTTACATGAACAAGTTCATGTGATATAATATGTTGTTGTTCTTCCTCGGTTAGAGAATCTCCAATGAAAATTGTATTCCAAAAAGAAAACGCGTGCATACTATTTGGAAGAATTACTATTTTCTGATTAAATGATTTGGATATGTGTGATACGTTTCTAAGGATATGAAGCTTGTGAAACTTCAATAACAGATTTATAAAGCTTAGCAAAACTCCTGCTAAATATGTCACTATCCACCAATTTATTTGTATTCCATTTGTACCAGCATCTGTTCTGGTTACATTGGTATTAAAGATTATTTTTTCGGTAGGAACAATGATGGAACGCTCGATATTAGTAACAACAATTTCTGTAGAACTAGAAGTCAAAAAGTCTAATTCTATAAATGGAAGTATTAATGATAAAAATGGAGTGACAATTAGGTATAAACGATTCCAATTAAAAAAGGTGTCCTTTTTATGAAAAACGTCATAAACCAAAAGGAATAATGATTGAAAAATAAGGATTTGAAGTAGGTAGTGGAGCATATTTTTTCTTTTACATAAACATTGTTATCGTGTCAATCCAGAGCCTACTACATTGTATTCCAAAAATAGTAGACTCAGGTCGACGTCCCCCAGTTGTTCTATAGATATCTATATCTATTCAACTAATAGATTAGTTGAATGACAAATATATACATTTTTTCTTTTTAACTAAATATTTAGTTTAAAAATTTAAAAAAATAGCCCTTTTACTGCTTCTTTACTTGTAAAAACAGCTCGTTTTGGAATGGAAACTATTATAAATGTATCAATAATAGGGTGTTAGTGTTACTAAAGATTTGTGATGGTATTTTTGATTTCGAACTGAATCATTATGGTATAAGAGTCATTTACATTAGTATTAGCTTCGGATATGGTATTTGCAGGAATAATATCCGGGAAGGATAGAAGTGTTCTTATAGCTTCTTTTTCGATTTCAGGAGAGAATCCTTTTACTTCAATATTTTCAATTTTCCCTTTATTAGAAATATTAAACCTTGTATAGATGCGATTAATTCCTGATTTAGCATATGAAGAAACAGCGAGGATGTCGTAATTTTTTTTCACGTATTGCTCAATATCCTTACAAATACAATGTTTTCGGACGCGTTCTATGGATTTGTTTTTACACTTAAGTGTTGTGGGCTTATTTTGTGAATAAGAATAGAAGCTGGATAAAGTAACCAATAAGGTTATATAGATATACTTTTTCATTTCGGGGATAGAATAGGTTTCTAAGGGTACTTCGTTTCCTACAAAATTATGATTTATTAGCTAATTTGATGTTACTACAGTTTTAAGTATTTTAGAAAAAAAATAATATTAGAGTAACAATATTCATTTTTGATAGTCTAATAATTTACTATGGATATAGCGTTAGTAATCATTGGTTTTATATTATGTTTGGTTGGTATCATTGGTAGTTTTCTTCCAGTGTTGCCGGGTCCTTTTACTTCATGGATTGGTTTGTTGATACTTCATTTTACAGATGTGATCCCACAGAACTGGACTTTTCTCGGAATTACTCTGGGAATTGCTATTGTCGTTTGGATATTAGATTATATCGTTCCTGCATGGGGAACAAAGCGTTTTGGCGGCACAAAATACGGAATGATAGGAAGTTCTATTGGATTGGTAATAGGATTACTTTTTTTAGGTGCATTTGGGATAATTATAGGACCTTTTGCTGGAGCTTTTATTGGAGAGCTTATAAAGGATAGCAAAGATTCATCAAAAGCGTTAAAAGCTGCATTTGGATCGTTTCTAGGTTTTCTTGCAGGTACTTTTGTGAAGTTCATCGTGTCTATCGCCTTTATCATTTTATATGTTAATAAAGTGTGGGAACATTGGGAAGCGATATTTTGATCGCTGTTGTCTTCTAATAAAATATATTAAAACAAAAAAAGAGTGCGTTTAACGCACTCTTTTTCTTCACACAAATCATCTTAATTTAGGGGCTTATTCTAAAATTAAAACTCACTTTTATAAAAACTTTCATCTTGGGGGGAACGAAAGCACTAACTCATTTTCACTTTGTAAAGATAGTGATTTTTTGGTTAGCTCCAAATTTTTTGTGTATTTTATCGTAAAAAAATGCAATTTTAACATAGTTAATTTAAAAATTAAATATTTTAACAAGAAAAAACTTACATTTTTGAATTATATAATAGATTGTTCAAGTAGTTAAAAAGATATAACCTATTAATGAAAAGAATGATTGATCTAACTGTAAGTGGAAGTGGATACAAAAGAAATTAAAAAAAGCCTCTCCTTTTTCAGGAAAAGCTTCTCATTGGTTTACTAAACCACCCATGCAATTGGCATGGGACAACACAACATTGTACATTGCAAAAAAAAGCTTCAACCGTAATTGAAGCTTTTGCAATTGTTGCGGTCTGGACGGGACTCGAACCCGCGACCCCCTGCGTGACAGGCAGGTATTCTAACCAACTGAACTACCAGACCATTGCCTTATTGCGGATGCAAATATACACCTCATTTTAATACCCGCAAATGTTTTTTGAACTTTTTTTAAGTATTTTTTTGTGATTCTACGCAAATTTCTGCCTTTCAACAAGATAGGTGGTAAGAATTTTGTCGAAATTTTTTGTGATATCTGCTTCTACATACTTGATTTTATATTGAGAGCATTTTAATTTTAGTTCATAGAAATAAGAACTCACAGCTTTTTGATAATTTTCTTTGATATTGTCTGCATATAAATTTACAAATTCACCAGTTTCTACATCCACGAATCGAGTAGGTCTATTGCTAAAATCAAAATTTAATTCTTTAGTACTATCGAAGGTATGAAATAACACAACTTCGTGTTTATTATATTTTAGATGTCTTAAAGCCTCAAATAGTTTTTCTGGATTTGAAGTAGCCTGAAACATATCCGTAAATAAAAATATGAGAGATCTGCGATGAATTTTTTCTGCTATTTGATGTAAAAAAGTATAAGTGTCTGTGTTTTTAGTATCCTTTGGAGTAGTAATTATCTGACTTAACTTACTTAAAAGCATCTGATGATGTCGCTCACTACCTTTTTCTTGCGTATAGTAATCATAGGTATCACTATATATACTTAGACCTACGGCATCACGCTGTTTTTTAAGAATGTTCATAAGACAAGCTGTTGCTAATACTGAAAAACTTATCTTATTTAGGGATTCTAAATGATGTTGTTTGATTTGGGGGTAATGCATAGAAGAAGAATTGTCAATAATGATATGACATCTTAGATTTGTTTCTTCTTCATACCTTTTAGTAAATAATTTATCAGTTTTAGCATACAATTTCCAATCTATATGCTTTGTACTCTCTCCATTATTATAAACTTTATGCTCGGCAAATTCAGCAGAAAATCCGTGAAAAGGGCTTTTATGCATACCGGAAATAAAACCTTCGACCACCTGTTTGGCTAAAAGCTCTAAGTTGGTAAAACCACTGGTGCTATTAATTTCATTTTGGATATTCATATTGCTTTGCGAGTTATGAGATTAACGAATACTTTCGTGCTAACAATATACGGATACTAATCTGTTTTCAATAAAAAAGGGTTGACAATCCGTCAACCCTTTTTTATCTCTAAAATTATTCTCTAGATTAAAGAATCTAGTGCTTCAGCATATACATTTTTCGGAGAAACACCAACTTGGCGTCCAACTACCTCTCCGTTTTGGAAAACTAATACTGTAGGGATGTTACGTACACCATATTTTGCAGCAAATTCTTGATTTGCATCAACATCTACTTTACCTACAACAGCTTTACCTTCATATTCTTCACTGATCTGTTCAATTATTGGACCTACCATTCTACATGGACCACACCACGCTGCCCAAAAATCTACTAATACTGGTTTATCGCTTTTAAGTACTACTTCATCAAAAGTAGCATCTGTTATTTCTAATGCCATAGTTTTATTTATTGTTTATTAATTCTTGTTATTTATTAATTTCACAAAATTAGTCAATATTTATCCCAAAGCTTACAATCAAAATATTTGTTTTGACTATAGGGCTATTGATTTTGTTGATACCAAATATACTATTAAATTGTTCTGTAGGAAGATATTTCTGAATCTTTTGCTTGCTCAATTAAAGAATAATAGTTGGGTTATTTTTTAAGAACGATAATAAGTTCGAATTAATGCAAAGAAGTTTAAGTTTTAATTATTATTAAACGCAATATTGTTCTTATCATAGAGTATTTAAGAATTCATAGAGATCTTCTTCTTTCCCCAGCTGAAGTTTCTTTTTTAATCTATATTTTGATTTCAATACACTATCTGGTAGTACATTTAGCATGTTAGCAATTTCTTTAGTAGTAAGATTCATTCGTAGAAAGGAGGCTAATCGTATTTCTTTTTCAGTGATTTCATTATGAATTGCTTTTAATTTGTTATCGAAATTATTGTGTACATCTGCAAAGTATGACTTGAATACTTCCCAATCTTTGTCTTCAGCACTTTCTTTTTTTAATAACATTACCAATCTTCTAAACTCTACTTTAAAAAGTTCAGGAGAGTTTTTAATACGTTCTAGATTTTCTTTGAGTTCTTGGATAAAGCTACTTTTTTGAACCAAATGCAACGTTTGCGAGGTAAGTTCTTTTCTTTTAAATTCAATTTCTTGTCGGTATATTTCTTCTTGTTTTTCTCGTTCTATTTGATTCTTTTTAATGCGTTGTCTGAATCCAAAAAATAACAATCCCGATACCACAATGAAAGATATCATTCCTCCTGCATAGAGCGTTTTTCGAAGATTACTGATCTCTACTTGTTGATTTAGATTTTTGATTTCTTCCTTTTGTAAAGTAATGGCAGCTTCTTTTTTTTCTGTTTCGTAAATAGTTCGTAATTCTTCTATTTGTTGCGATTTTTTCACTGAAAATAAACTGTCTCTTATTTTTTGAGATGCATGTAGGTCTGAAAGTGCTTCTTTATTTTTATTCTGTAATTGAAAAAGGTTAGAGCGTTTTTCATATAATTCCTGAAGATTCGACATGGTACCAATTTTTTCGGCTATGTTGATCGCTTGATTAATGTTTTTAATAGCTTCAGGGATATTGTTTTCATTTTTAAAGGTGTGGCTTAATCCTTTATATGCATTTATAATCCCAATTTTTATGTCTTCGCCCTCTGTAATCTCTTTGGATTCTATAAAAGATGCTTTTGCTTTTTCGTATTTTTTTTCAATGTTGAATAATTCACCAAGATTATAAAGTGCATTGGCTAATGGGGATTTTGCCTCATGCTTTCTTGCTAGTTTTATAGCTTCTTCATAGTGTGTTTGAGCTTCGTTTATGCGATTTAATTTTTTTAAGGCATTCCCAGCTGAGTTTTTTGCATAGGATAAATAAATCTCATCATTTTGAGCTAAATAAATTGCCAT
Source organism: uncultured Aquimarina sp. (assembly GCF_947492965.1). Classification (GTDB taxonomy): domain Bacteria; phylum Bacteroidota; class Bacteroidia; order Flavobacteriales; family Flavobacteriaceae; genus Aquimarina. The sequence goes on from NZ_CANLOZ010000003.1 coordinate 265,493, forward strand.
TGCTTCTTTAAAATAGGTAAGTGCTTTTTTGTGGTTTTCCGTTGCGTATTCCAAATCACCTAAAAGTTTTAGAATATCAGCTTTTCTCATGACGTCATTGATTTCTGTAAAAAGTTCCAATGCTTTTAACGCTTCAATTAAAGCAAGTTTGTAATTACCTTTTTCCATATAAATAGTAGCAAGGCTATTATATTGTGCACCCTTAAATTTTGCTTTAGCTTTATCCACTTTTTCATTTTCTTCTATAAGTTCAAGGTTTTCCAGAATTATATGAATAGCGCTTTCAAAATCACCTTTGCTCCGCAAGATGTCCGCAATGGAATAGTTAACAAATAAAGTACCTCTGTAAGAATTGCGATTGCTAAATTCTTGTTTTGCTTGTTTGTAATAATAAAGAGCAGAATCTAGATTGCTTCGATTGGTATAAAAATCACCTAAGTGCAATAAGCCTTTGCCAATCCCCATTTTGTAATCAATTTTTTTTGAAATTTTCAGTTCTTCTTCTGCGTATTTTTTAGCTTTTAAAGGTGCAGAGAACATTAATTTCTCATGAAGCTCGGTCAAAATATCAACCCTAACACTATCTTCTTCGATATGATTGTCTAAAGCATTTTTTAAACTGTCAATTAATTTTAGGTTTTGAGAAATCACCAGTTGGGTACAAAATATAAATACTGTAATAAGAAGAGATTGGAATTTCATAAAAGCGAGTCATTTAGTTGACAACTAAGGTAATTAATAAATATTATGATTGTCGAATACTCTGTATTTCGAAAGAAAGTGTAGAAGGGAGTTTACAAGATCTTTAGGTTGCTTTTTCCCTTAGGTATCCTCTCTTAATACTTTGAAAACGTAGAGAACTCTTCAGTTTAGTATTCGTAAAAACACTCATTTCTTTCCAAGTTAATTTATGGGTTTTTAATAGGTGTCCATGCTTTGTCCATGACTGAAATTAGGACTAAAAACGCTTTGCCAGTAGTTTTGGATCGTTGAATCATTAAAAAGAAAACTCATGAAAACTTCAATCTTAAAAATGCCCCAAGCATTTATATTAATTAGTTTGATTTATACTTGCATAGCATGCAGCTCTTGTAGTAAAGATGAAGATAGTTTGCCTTCCGAACCAGTAAATCCAGAAGCAAATACAATCAATGAATTCATTAATAATTTGGAATATAATCCAAGTGAATTGTTAGGGGTTGAAGAAACTGGAGGGGAAGCATTGCTCAAAACACCTGGTGGGACCAATACAGATGAGTCATTTGATTCTGGAATAGAAACTACTTGTGTGAGCGTGAATTATAACCTAAAAGCCAATTTTGAAGATGTGGCAATCCTTCGTCCAACAAATGGTGTTGTTTGGCCAGGAGCATTGGTAGTTGGAAATCAAACTATGCGAGATGGTCTTCCAGAGGCTTTTACTTTAGGTAGAGCACCAATGACTATACGATTAGATTTACCAGGCATTGGGGAAGCAGGGAATATTAGAGTAGAGGATCCCAGGAATTCTAATGTGCAATCCAAGATCGATGAGGCTTTAGAATATTGGAATACAAATGCATATCAAGAAGGGTATGTAAACCCTTCGAACTCCTCTTACTCAGCCAGTACTTCTTATAGTTCTAAGCAGATGAGTCTGGAAGTTGGAATGAATACGGAATGGGCAACGGGAGATGTTTCTGCACAATTTAATTATGAAACTACAAGTACCAATAGAGTAGCTGTTATGGTGTTTAAACAAGTTTTTTACACAATTACTATGGATACTCCTGAAAATCCTTCGAGTGTATTTAGAGCTGACGTGCCATTATCACGAATCGAAAATGCATTTAATTCTGCAACACCACCCGCGTACGTGCACTCTGTAAATTATGGTAGAATAATTATGTTTAGAATGGAGACTACAGCAGAAGCTACGGAATCAGAACTCACAGGAGCTTTTAATTATGCAAGTGGTGTGACTAATGCATCTGGTGATGTAGAGGCTAAGTATAAAGAAATTTTAAATGAATCTACTATCACTACGGTAACAATAGGAGGGAACGCTTCTGTGGCTTCTGAGGCCGTTTCTGCACAAAACTTTGGTGATTTACAATCTATTATCAAAGGAGAAAATGCTGTGTATAGTAGAAATAATCCAGGGCTTCCAATTGCTTATACCATTAGATTTTTAAAGGATAATAGTTTAGCAAAAATGGGATATAGTACGGATTATGTTGCATTAAATTGTACTACAGCAAAGCGTGTGCATAATCGAATAGTATTTAAAAATACAGTGGTAGATAATTTTAGAATAGGAATTGAATATAAACTAAAGGAAGGTGCAAGTGTACCATACGATGAAATTGTCTGGAAAGATAATAAGGTAGATGGTGAGCAGACTATCATTACTCCGCCAGATGGAGCTTATGATATCTTCTATTATGTAGATAGGGCAAAAGCAGGTACTGGTTACGAGAATAAATGGACGGATAACATTGGAGGATATGTTCACGCACATGAAGATTGTTTTGAATCCTACCGAAATTTCCTAGAAGTGAAAGTAAGGACTTGCCAATAAAAAAGTATTTTTTTTGAGAGTCGGCATCCTAGGTTGTGATTCAACAACCTGATGTCGGCTTTTTTGTATATTTCTATATAAATAAGAAAAAGCTCAGCGCTTATTGGTTGCTGAGCTTTTCCATAAGGTTTTAAGAGTTGCTATTAGTTATTTGTAGGTATTCCTATTTGAGTACCAATAACACTATCATCTGGTTGTGTAATAACGGGACAGTTAATAATAGCTCCTGTAGCTGTTAATAAATCTGATAAAGAATTAGCTAATGGGCTTGGATTAGCATTTCCTCTAAATGGGATCAAAGTCCCATCTGCTAATAGATCATTAATTTGATCAAAACTCTGTAGGATTGGACGTTCAGATTCTGGAACGGTAAATTCTGTTACGTGAGCATCCCACATCGGAGCATATCTTGTATCACTTGGATCTATAGGGAATGTATTGGTTGGATCTTGTACTTGTCTGTTACTTAAAGAAGCAGTATTTAATCCTTGTACTCCAAGTCCATCAGTATCTGTTGTTCTTCCATTAGCTGTTGGACTAAAGGGTAGCATAGATCCTCCTGGGAATAATCCAAATGTTGGTAGATTTGCTAATCTTGGTGCAAATACTCCTAACTCGATAGTTGCAGGTCCTGGATCTGAAGTATCAGTAACAATATGGAAGTAATATGGTCTATTAGCATGCCATCCATCAAGTAATTGCATAACAACTGAAGCTTGATCAGGTGCAAAATTTGGATTGTTTAAATCATCTTCTTGCTCTTGCTCGTTTCCAAGAGGGTTTGGTACTCTGTCATGAAGACCTGTACTGTTGGCTACTGGCTGCGCATTAATTACTACTCCACTAGGTAAGACAACATATGAAGACCATTTACCATCTGCAATTGCTCCTGGGTTTGCTTCTGCTGGAGGAAATCCGAATAGTAAACCGTCTGCTGGTCCAGTAACTAAAGATCTTTTTGGTGAAAAATCTACAGATCCTTCAAAAACAAGTCGCCCTGTTCTTGTAAAATATCCTTTTTGTTCCCCTCCAGATCCTATAGAGGCTGCCATTCTTGGTGCGAAAATAACACCAAGTTTTTTAGCCATCAGTCTGTCAGATACTTCTGTGATTACGTAGTAAAGCTCTCTCTTTTGACCATTTGGTAAAGTTTCCCAACCTTTAAACATAGGCAGTCTAACTGTGGGGCCTGCAGGAACTACATCTCTATCAATTCTAAAATCAATTCCCAAAACACTTGGTACAAAAACATTTTGTGCGTCTGTGAATCGTAAAGCTGGGTTAAAAAAGTTATAAGGAATTCCGCCATCTTTACGGATACTTGCTAGTAATATTTTAGCTTCTTTTAAAGCTCTAAATGATTGTAATAAGCCTTTTGATTGAGCTTCTTCTTCTAATGCATCTTCTGCAATTTCATCAGTGATCGTTTGATTCGTTTCAACTTCTAAAAGATTGTCATCATTGTTACAAGCCATAAATAATGAGGCGGCGAAAATACTTAAAAGTAAGGTTTTAAAATTTTTCATTTTTTGTGTTTTTAATAGTTATATTCTGAAAAAATCATTAAGAAAACAATTGGCCAATCGTTTAAAGTAATTAGGGTTTTAAGATCTTACATATTTTGAGACGGTATAAATATTTAATCTTACATCAAGGGGAATTTTGAATTTTAAAAAATAGTGTTGGTTTTGTAGATCTTGTGAATTGAAACCCTTTGAATTAAAGGGTTTTATATGAAAAAAGGCTATGATTACAAAATGTAAAAAAACAATGTTTTTTAGGAAATAATTAACTAGATCGCTTTAGTTTTTAAGAATCCTTAACAACTTGTAAGTGTTAGCTATCTAACACATTATGAGGTTTTTATTGGCTTTTTTATAGGAGGTATTTTCCCTTCTTCTTAAAAGTGTGGGATTAAAAACTTCAGAATTAAAGATCGTTTCTAGTTTAATTTGTAATACACAGAATCGCTCTCCAATGCGGTTAACAATTCTGGAGAGATGTTTACCTTTTGTTTTCTACTTGGCATATGTAACTTAAGTTTCTCTGCCATTTCGAAAATCACAAAATTTAACGTGTGATTTCCAGCATGTTCAGTGAGCAATTCTTTTAGCTTATCAATCCTAGTATCAGAAAGTTCATTAATATCTAGCTGAATTGTCAGCTTTCTGGCATAGGTTTCCATTACGTCGTGTAGTAGCTGAAAACTATTGAATTGTATTCTAGGATCTCCCTTTTTTCCCGTATCGCGATTAACCCAACCTTCTTTTATAAAAGCTTTTGCATACACGAAGGTGCTTTGTACTAAGAAGGGTCTGTGTTTTAAGTAATCTTCGCCAAAAATTCTAAACTCATGAGCAGTGTTATAGTCTTCTATGGTAAACGTGGCCCATCCTTTTCCATTTTTTGATGTTCGATGCTCCACACCTGTGATTACGCCACCAAAGGAGATCTCACGATTGAGATTGTTTTCTAGATCGGCAAAATTCAAAAGTGTTCCATTGCAGAAATATTTCATTTCATATTTAAAATCATCGAGTGGATGACCAGATAAATAAATACCAACTACTTCTTTTTCTCTAGCTAGTTTTTCCATAGTGCCCCATTCTTCACAAGGAGGAACAACTGGTTCTGGAATTTGAACATCACTAGATTCGCCAAATAAACTTACCTGAGATGAGTTTTCGTTTTCTTGATACTTAGATCCATATTTCATGGCTTTTTCTAAGAAAGTAATTCCATCTCCATCCTGATGAAAATATTGACCTCTATGCGTCTCTGTAAAAGAATCAAATCCGCCGGCAAGTGCTAAACTTTCAAAAGCTTTTTTATTAGCCGCACGTAGGTCAATGCGTTTTGCCATATCAAAAATAGATCTGTATGGTCCATCTTCTTTTCTGTTTTCTACAATAGTAGCCACGGCTCCGGTACCTACACCTTTGATGGCTCCCATTCCAAATCGTACTGCACCATCTTTGTTTACAGAGAATTTTCTATAAGATTCATTCACATCGGGTCCTAATACATCTAATTTCATACGCTTACATTCTTCCATGAAGAAAGTAACCTGCTTGATGTCGTTCATGTTATTGGATAGTACAGCTGCCATATATTCTGCAGGATAATGAGCCTTTAGATAAGCGGTCTGATACGCAATCCAAGCATAACAAGTAGAGTGAGACTTGTTAAAAGCGTAGGCTGCAAATGCTTCCCAGTCTTTCCATATTTTTTCTAATTTATCTTCAGCATGTCCTTTGGCAGCAGCTTGTTCAATGAACTTGGGTTTCATTTTATCCAATACTGCTTTTTGTTTTTTACCCATTGCTTTACGGAGTACATCCGCTTCACCTTTGGTAAAATCAGCAAGTTTTTGAGAAAGTAGCATCACTTGCTCCTGATATACTGTGATTCCGTAGGTTTCTTTTAGGTATTCTTCACAAGCTTCTAAGTCATATATGATCTCTTCGGTACCGTGTTTTCTATTAATAAAACTTGGGATATATTCTAAAGGTCCTGGTCGGTACAAAGCATTCATCGCAATTAGATCGGCAAAAACTGTAGGTTTTAGTTCCTTCATGTATTTTTGCATCCCGGGAGATTCATATTGGAATACACCAACCGTTTCTCCTCTTTGGAATAATGCGTACGTTTCTTCATCGTCAAGAGGGAAATTCTCAGGATCTAATTCTACACCATGTTTTGCTTTTACAATTTTTACGGTATCCTTAATTAGGGTTAATGTTTTTAATCCTAAGAAATCCATTTTTAGCAGACCAGCACTTTCTACCACAGAGTTGTCAAACTGCGTACAGTACATGTCAGAATCTTTGGCAAGCGCAACTGGGACAAACTTGGTAATATCATCGGGTGTGATGATCACTCCACAAGCATGAATACCTGTATTTCTAACTGAACCCTCTAAAACTCTAGCTTGGTTTAAGGTTTCGGCTTCGAGATCGCTACCTTCTGCTATATTAAGTAGTTCATTTACTTTTTCTAATTCATCACTTCTAAACTTCTTTTTTAATACCGCTTCATCTACACCAAATATTTTTCCAAGTTTAGACATATTTGGGATTAGCTTTGCAATTCGATCTGCATCACCAAGAGGTAAATCAAGTACACGAGCAGTATCTCGAATAGAAGATTTTGCTGCCATAGTACCGTATGTAATTATCTGAGCTACCTGATTGGCTCCATATTTTTCGATTACATAGTCCATTACACGTCCTCGTCCTTCATCATCAAAATCAATATCAATATCGGGCATACTTACACGATCCGGATTTAGGAATCTCTCAAAAAGTAAATCATACTTTATCGGATCTAAATTGGTAATCCATAGGCAATAGGCTACCGCAGATCCAGCAGCAGATCCACGTCCAGGACCTACAGAAACCCCCATTTCTCTTGCGGCTCTTATAAAATCTTCCACAATCAGGAAGTATCCTGGGTATCCTGTATTTTCAATAACTTTTAATTCGAAATCAAGGCGCTCATCAATTTCTGGAGTAATTTCTCCATATCTAATCTTTGCTCCTTTGTAGGTGATATGTCTTAAATAAGCATTTTCTCCTCTTTTCCCTCCGTCTATTTTGTCTTCTTCAGATTGGAACTCTTCTGGGATGTCAAATGCAGGTAATAATACGTCTCTTGCTAGTACAAAAGGTTCTATTTTATCCACGATCTCCTGAATATTCATGATGGCTTCAGGGAGATCTTTGAATAAGTTTTTCATTTCTTCAGAAGACTTAAAATAGTATTCCTGATTTGGTAATCCATATCGATATCCTCTTCCTCTTCCAATTGGAGTCGCTTGTTTTTCTCCGTCTTTTACACATAGTAGAATGTCATGGGCATTGGCATCCTTCTTTTCGCAATAATAAGTATTGTTTGTAGCTACTGTTTTGATGTTATGCTTTTTGGAAAAGTTGATCAAAACCTGATTTACTCGATTTTCATCCTCTTGATTATGGCGCATGATCTCGATATAAAGGTCGTCGCCAAACTCCTCGTGCCACCATAGCAAAGCTTCTTCAGCTTGCTTTTCTCCTATGTTTAGTACTTTACTAGGAACCTCTCCATACAGATTTCCAGTTAGTACAATGATGTCTTCTTTGTATTGTTTAATAACTTCTTTGTCAATTCTAGGTAGGTAATAGAAGCCGTCTACAAATCCAATAGAAGACATTTTGGCTAGATTGTGATATCCGTTTTTGTTTTTAGCTAACAAAACTATTTGATATCCATTATCCTTTCGGGATTTGTCTTTATGATTTTCGCAAACAAAAAACTCACATCCAACAATTGGTTTTATTTCAACTCCTGTTGGTTCTTCTCCATTTTCGATAGCTTCTGCATTCGCTGCTTTTACACTTTTATTGTGATTGGTAACTGCTTGTACAAAATGAAAAGCTCCCATCATATTTGCATGATCTGTCATGGCTACAGCTGTCATCTTGTGTTTGGCTGTTTCTTTTACCAGATCAGGAATACTGGTAGTAGATTGTAGGACAGAAAATTGCGTATGGTTATGTAAGTGAACAAAATTTACAGCATCCAAAGCCGCAATATTGTCCTTGATTTCTTGTTGAGAAATGTCAGAGCTTCCCTGTTTATCCAGTGTTTCTTGGATCTTTTGAGAAGCTCTTTTTAGATTAATATGTTGTAAACCTATTAATTCTATTGGTTCTGGATTAACACGTTTGAAGTTTTCAAAGTAATCTGAAGGAGCATCTAGCTCTTCTTTTGTGAAAACTTGCTTCCTGATTAATTCTAGAAAACATCGAGTGGTAGCTTCTACATCGGCTGTTGCGTTATGAGCTTCTCCAAATGCGGTTCCGAATAAAAACTCGTGTAACTCTGTAAGTGTAGGTAATTTGAATTTTCCTCCACGACCTCCAGGAATTTGACATAAACTTGCAGTAGTTTCGGTACAAGTATCAAGCACGGGCAACTCTTGTAATTGATTGCTAATACCAAGTCTATAAAACTCAGCACCCATGATATTAACATCAAACCCTACATTTTGACCGACAACAAACTTCGTTTTTGATAACGCAATATTGAATTTTTCCAGAACTTCTACTAGGCTAATACCATCCTGCTCGGCAAGGGCAGTTGAAATTCCATGAACTTTTTCTGCATCATATGGAATATTAAATCCTTCTGGTTTTACTAAATAATCTTGATGCTCGATACAATTACCCATTTCATCGTGTAATTGCCAAGCGATCTGAATACATCTTGGCCAATTATCAGTATCACTGATGGGAGCATCCCAACGCTTAGGTAAACCTGTTGTTTCGGTATCAAAAATTAAATACATAAAAATATGTTTCGAGAAAGTTTTGTCTTATGGTCAAAGTGATCATCAAAAATAATTAAAATGATGTGTTCGGTGATTGAAAAGTTATCCAGAATTATTAACTACTTAAGATTTCCTTTATGAGGAATCAATGAAAAGATTGTTTTAAGAAATAATGTAATATGCTAAAAATTAAAAAGCGTTCACTAAAATAAATTAGTGAACGCCTTTTTCGCTATAGTTGAGTTTTGATTAATATCCGTATTCAAATTGTCCTTCTGTTACTGCAACACCTGTTGTAGTCACGAATTCAAAAGTTCCGCTGATACATTTTGTTTCGGTATCATGAGATGTTATGGTAAGTCTACCCGAAACAGCTGATGCTTTATCATTGTATAAGCTATATGTCGCGCTATACTCTCCTGATCCTGTTAAAGAGTGCTGTCCAACCTCCACACTGATTGGGAAAACGATTGTTATTTCCTCGTCTTCATTACTCGCTTTTATTAGTATTGAAGGGTTGTTCACTCCAAAAGGAATTGCATCGTGATCATCAGTAATCATCTCGTTTCCATTAATCATGGCTGTTAAAGAAGCGTTTAAAAGACAAGGGTTGATTTCTTCTTGCTCTTCTTCTTCAGAGGTAATAATGATTTCTTCCTCTTCTTCCTCTTCTTCAGGTTCTGGTACAAAATTTTCTATAGGTAATCTATAAAACCATCCGTTTTGGAAACTCATTGATTTTCCATTGCTTCCTTTTAAATCTGTAAAATAGAAATTCCCAGAAACTAAATTGTCCTGGATTTCCGTAATTACTATTTGTCCATTATTAGCACCTTCTTCAGAAACGAACTTAGCATCGTTGTTTTCGAATGTTACTTGATTAATGGCTTGTTCTAATCTATAAGTTCCTCTTTCTGTAGAAGAAGTAGTGAAGCTAATTGATTCTGTTCCTGTGTTTCCGATGATTACTAATGTACCATCCTCATGAATGATTGCTTTTCTAATATCGGGTCTAAATAACTTTCCGTCTATAGTAGCTTGTAATCCTGGTGAATTTACTTCTATATCGGTACTACAAGAGCTGAAAATAAGGCATATAAATGCCAGGAGTAGGGTAATTTTTTTAATCATACGCTTGGGGCTTTAAAAAATTTAGAGATAGATAACCAACTATCAATAAATAATTTAATACAAACATATCACGAAATTCTGAAGAAAACAATTTTTTTGAAGATAAAATCATAATTTTTTACGATTAATAACATTTTAATATCGATGAAATACACAAAATTATATTTTATATCTAATAAAAGTAGGTATTTACGTTTCTCGTGAAACGTCTATAAGTCCGGTTAGAAAGAACAGTAAAACGTGTTAATTCTTCGATAGCTCTAAATTATTTAATGAAAGAAGAATAAGTTCGATGCTAATTTGCTAAAAATGATTACATTTGCGCACTTAATTATAAACAGGGTCGTGTACCCAAAAATTAATTTTTATGCCTGTTAAAATAAGATTACAGAGACATGGTAAAAAAGGAAAGCCTTTTTACTGGATCGTAGCAGCAGATGCTAGAGCAAAGAGAGATGGTAGATTTTTAGAAAAAATCGGTACTTACAATCCAAACACTAACCCAGCAACTATAGACTTAAATGTTGATGGAGCTGTAAAATGGTTACAAAATGGAGCGCAGCCAACCGATACTGCTAAAGCTATTCTTTCTTATAAAGGAGCATTGCTGAAAAATCACCTTGCAGGAGGTGTTAAAAAAGGAGCTTTAACTGAAGAACAAGCTGAAGAGAAATTTAACGCTTGGGTTCAGGAAAAAGAAGGATCCGTAAATGCTAAGAAAGATTCTTTAGCAAAGGCAGAGGCTGATGCAAAAGCAAAAGCACTTGCTGCAGAAAAAGAAGTAAATGCTAAGCGTGAAGCTGAAGCTGCAGAAGCTGAAGCTGCCGCTAAAGCAGAAGAAGTAGCTGCTGAAGCTGCTGAAGCAGAAGTAACTGAAGAAGCTAGCAACGAGGAAGAGTAGTTGCATTATTGACGATGAAGAAAGAAGATTGCTTCTATCTAGGCAAAATCGTAAGTAAATTTAGTTTTAAAGGGGAGGTGTTGATAAAACTTGATACCGATGAACCTGAAAGTTATCTAAAAATGGAATCAGTTTTTGTGAACTATAACAAAAATTTGGTTCCATTTTTTATAGAAAAAAGTAAACTTCATAAAAGCGATTTGCTTAGAGTAAAGTTTGAAGATATAGACTCCGAAGAGGATGCTGATGATCTAATGAAGGCAGAAATATATTTGCCACTTGACTTGTTGCCTAAGTTGGAAGGAAATAAATTTTATTTTCACGAAGTTATTGGTTTTAGTATTGTAGATCGAGCTTTTGGAAAAGTAGGAGTTATTACTCATATCAATGATAGTACTGCACAAGCACTTTTCGAAATAGACAGGGACGGTGTTGAAATTTTAATACCTATGAATGACGAATTCATTGATAAGGTGGATAGAGAACAGCGTACTGTTTTTGTAAATACTCCAGAAGGATTGATCGATCTTTATTTATAAAATAATGTCTAAACCATTTCATTTTAAACAATTTATGGTTCACCAGGATCGATGTGCCATGAAGATTGGTACTGATGGAGTGCTTTTAGGATCTTGGGTTCCGATTTCAGAAACTGTAAATACTATACTAGATATAGGTACTGGAACAGGAATCATTGCTCTAATGATGGCACAGCGTTCTCATGCAGGAACTATTGATGCACTAGAAATAGATGAGCTTGCTTATGAACAAGCAGTAGAAAATTTTGAAGCTTCTGACTGGGGAGATCGGCTATTTTGTTATCATGCTTCTTTTCAGGAATTCTTTCAGGAAATTGATGATGAGTATGATCTTCTCATTAGTAACCCACCTTTTTATAAAGATACCTATAAAACAGAAGATTCTAGTAGGGATTTAGCCAGATTTGAAGACGCATTGCCATTTGAACATTTATTTATAGGAGCAACTCATTTGCTTTCCGAGAATGGTAGGTTTGGAGTAATTTTACCTTATAAAGAAGAGGAAGTAGTAATTGAAATTGCCCATAAAGTAGGCTTGTATCCTCAAAAAATTACAAGAGTAAAGGGAAACCCATCTTCAGAAATTAAAAGAACACTTTTGTTATTTGGTTTTGAAGAGATGGAAGTAAAATTGGATGAGCTTATTATAGAGAATGAAAGGCACCAATATACTCCAGAATATGTAGACCTTACTCGAGATTTTTATTTAAAAATGTAAAAAAGGAGAGTCTAGTAGACTCCCCTTTCTCCAAATTCAATCACTCTACGTAGTTCAACTTATATTTCTATAAGTGTAAACAATCTTAAAGATTTTTAATGCTATTAGTTTTTACCGATCCAGTTTCCTTCTGCATCACATAATACTTCTACAGTCTCTCCGTCTTCTTTCGTAAGTTCTAGCTTAAACTCTGAAGCGTCTTCCTTAGCAGCAGCTTTATTGATGGTCGCACCTTTAAAATCTTTCGCAACAGCATCTAAAACAGGTTGCGGTAAATTTTCAACAGCTAATTCAATATATTTTTCTTGAGCAGTAATTTCTATAGCTTCATCTGAAGAAGTCACTTGAGCAGTGATATTACTAGTTCCGAATAAAAGTCCTAAAGCTACTACTGGTAATACAAATAAATTTTTCATTTTAATTTCAGGTTTTAATTATTTTTTATTTCGATACTTAAATAAGAGGAAGAATTATGCCAGAGGATTGATAATGCTTTAATGTTGATTAAATATCTGTAATACAGTGTTTTAAAACAAATGCTAATAATGTTAATAGTATCTAAAATGTGTAGAAATCAGATTGAGAATGCGGAAATTAACCACAAATTTATATTCAAAATAGATATGCAAAACGTATGATAAACGCTTCTCACAATTTGTTTTGTTTGAAGTAAGTTTGATCATAAAAGGATTAGAAGGATGATTGGGGAAAATCAAAAACAGCTTTATTACAAGGGTTATTAATAGATTTGACATTTTTTAATGCAAAAAGGAATAATCTGATATCTTTCTTGATTATTTTTTAATTAATCTCACTATTTTTGAATATATCATAAAAAAATAATCCATTTACGCTATGAAACCTGATCTTTTTGAAGCACCAGATTACTATAATTTAGACGAACTTTTGACTGATGAGCATAAGTTAGTACGCGATGCTGCGCGCAGTTGGGTAAAACGAGATGTGTCTCCAATCATAGAAGAGTATGCACAACGTGCTGAATTTCCTAACCAAATTATTAAAGGATTAGCAGAAATTGGAGCTTTTGGTCCATATATACCTGAACAATATGGAGGAGCGGGATTAGACCAGATAAGCTATGGGTTAATCATGCAAGAGATCGAACGAGGCGATTCAGGTGTTCGTTCTACAGCTTCAGTGCAATCATCATTGGTGATGTATCCTATTTGGAAATACGGAACAGAAGAACAGCGAAATAAATATCTTCCTAAGCTAGCATCTGGAGAATTTATGGGATGTTTTGGTCTTACCGAGCCAGATCATGGATCTAATCCAGGTGGTATGACTACCAATTTCAAAGATAAAGGAGATCATTATTTATTAAATGGAGCAAAATTATGGATTTCCAATGCACCTTTTGCTGATATTGCTGTGGTTTGGGCAAAAAATGAAGAAGGAAGAATCCACGGTTTAGTGGTAGAAAGAGGTATGGAAGGTTTTTCTACACCAGAGACACATAACAAATGGTCCTTACGAGCATCTGCAACAGGTGAATTAATATTTGATAATGTAAAGGTTCCTAAAGAGAACTTATTACCTGGAAAAAGTGGTTTAGGAGCACCGTTAAGTTGTTTGGATTCTGCTCGTTTTGGTATAGCTTGGGGAGCAATAGGAGCAGCAATGGATTGTTATGACACAGCACTTCGTTATTCTAAAGAAAGAATTCAGTTCGATAAGCCTATAGGTGGAACTCAGTTACAACAAAAAAAGTTAGCTGAAATGATTACCGAAATCACGAAAGCGCAATTGTTAGCTTGGAGATTAGGGGTGCTAAGAGAAGAAGGTAAAGCGACGACTGCTCAGATATCTATGGCAAAACGTAATAATGTGGAAATGGCAATAAAAATTGCGAGAGAGGCAAGACAAATTCTGGGAGGAATGGGTATCACAGGAGAGTATAGTATTATGAGACATATGATGAATTTGGAAAGTGTAATCACTTATGAAGGTACTCATGATATTCATTTATTAATTACAGGGATGGATATTACAGGTATTCCAGCTTTTAAGTAAAAATCAAAATAAATTTTCGTAATAATTACGCCTTAGTTTTCCTAAGGCGTTTTTTTATGAGATAGTTTTTATCACTCTCTAAACCTAAAATATTTATTTATGCAGGAGTATACTTTTATAATTGGTTCAGTTTTTAATTAGGTTTTTAGCATTAGTAAATATGCTGATTGTCTTTTCAATATCTTCTTTTGTAGTCATCCATGAGCAGATACTAATACGTATTACATCTTTTCCTTTCCAACGAGATCCACCGCACCAGCATTGTGAAGAATTTTGAACTGTATGTAAAACCAATTTTGTTTGCTGATCATTTTCACAGGCTATTAATACTTGGTTAAATACAACTTCATTCAGAATGATAAAACCATTTACAGATAATCCTTCTGCTAGCTGTTTTGCTTTGTTGTGAAATGTTGTAATCATAGTATCCATGCCTTCTTTTCCTAGGTATTTCATGGTAGCCCATAATTCTATAGCTCTGGAGCGTTTTGATAATTCAGGTGTATATAAAAGAGGATCTCTTTGATCGCTATAGGTAATGTATTCTCCAGAGGCTTGTAATGCAGATATTAACGCTTCAGAATCTTTACACATTATAATTCCAGAGTCGTACGGAGTATTTAAAGTTTTATGACCATCTACAGCCCAAGATGATGCTTTTTCGATTCCTTTCGTAAGATAAGAAAGAGATTTTGAGGCTGATGCCCATAGTCCAAATGCTCCGTCGATATGTACCCAAGCACCAGCTTTATTGGCTTGATCACATATGGTGTAAAAATCATCAAAACTACCAGTATTTACGTTGCCAGCTTGTAAAATCAAAAGAGAATGATTGTCTAACTCAGGAAGTTTATCGATTAATAATCTTCCTTGATCATCTGATGGTATCCAGCTGATATTTTCGTAACCAAAGCCAAGTATAGCAAGGGTTTTCTTTATACTAGCATGTACTTGTTGATGGGCGAAAATTTTAATTTCCGGAGCACCATTTATTCCTTTTATGTTGATATCCCATCCTAGATTTTTAAGTAATCTGAAACGTGCAGCTGCTAATCCAGAAAGATTCGCCATAGATGTTCCGCTAACAAAACCGGCAACCGTTTCATTTGGTAAATTAAAAATAGTTTTAAGCCATTGTTCACAAATTTGTTCTAACTTGGAGTTTATAGGAGATGTAAGAAATAATCCTCCACATTGATCCCAAACATCTGACAACCATTTTACTCCCAATGCTATGGGAACGGCGCCTCCATTTACAAAACCAAAATATCGTCCTCCTAGTTGTGCAATTGTAGCTTTAGAACCAACATCGTGTAATAGATGCATAATTTCCTCAGTAGAACCTGATTTTTCACTAAGAGGTTCATCGAACACGTTTAATCGTTTAATATTTTCGGGAGATGGAAATACATCCATCTTTTCAATCCCATCTATATAGTCATAAGCAAAGGAACGAGCTTTATCGAATAGCTTTTTCTCCGATAATTCTGTTCGCATTTGTTGTAAAATATCCATACTTTAATGTGATAAATTATTGTTTAGAGAAGGCTAATTTGATTCCAAGTAGTATAAAGGTAGTTCCTGTGAATTTATCCAACCACGTTTTTATTTTATAGTTTTTACGTATTCGATCAGATAGTTTGGCTGCAAAAAAGGCAAGAAAAAGACACCATATTGTTCCTGTAGTAACAAAGGTTAAACCTAAAATCATAAATGGGATATGGTTTTCTACAGCTTCAGGACTAATAAACTGAGGCAAAAAAGCAAGAAAAAATAAAGCTACTTTAGGATTCAGAATATTGGTTAATATACCTGAAACATAAATTTTAGAGTAGTTTATGTGATTTTCAATATTTTCATTTACTTCAAAATTTTGTACCGTTTTAGATCGTAATAATTGGATACCCAAGTAGACGAGATAAATAGCTCCAGCATATTTTATGAGCTGAAAGGCTAGGGCAGACTTCGCTAGTAATACTGATAAGCCTAAAGCTGCTGCCAAGCAATGGATCAAAGCACCAGTTGTTATTCCTAAAGCAGATAAAATACCCGATTTTTTTCCTTGGGATATGCTTCTTCCAAGGATGTACATAGTATCCGCGCCTGGTGTTAAGTTTAAAAGAATTCCTGCAAGTATAAAAGCTTCAAAGTTGATAATTCCAAACATGTATTACGGTTTTATGAAAATGATGTAAAGTAATAGTACTTTATTCTTACAGTGTAAATTTAGTTTTATCTTAGCGAGATGATATGTTGATTCGTGGGATATAACACGCAATTTCCTTCGAAAACGGTTTTTTAATATACAAAAACACTGGATTGTGGTGAAAGACGAATTAGATCGTAAGATCCTATGTTATTTAAAAGAAAATTCTAGAGCTTCTTATGCGCAGATAGGGAGACAAATTGGGTTGTCGGCATCGGCAGTTGGTGAACGAATTCAGCGTTTGGAAGAAACGGAAGTTATCAAAGGATATAGGACATTAATAGATCCGAAAAAGATAGGACTTTCTGTTTCGGCTTATATTCTGATGAGTTTAGAAAGTAAAAATTTCCATTCTTTTGTGGAGATTATGAAAGACTATCCCGAAATAGAGCATTGTAGTAGAGTTACAGGAGAGAATTGTTTGATTATGAAAATAAATGTAAAAGATAGTGGTCATTTGCAGAAATTTATCGATCGTTTAGCAAAACATGGAAACCCATCTACACAAGTAATTCTTTCGGATCTTATTACAAATTAAGTAGGATGTATTAGTGATAGTTTGACATTTTCAAATCGTATAATTTTAAAATAAAAATAAATGAAAATATTTGGGCATCGCGGAGCCGCTGGATTGGTTGCAGAAAATACAATAGAGTCTATTAAAGAAGCCTTAAATCATAAGGTCGACGGAATTGAAATAGATGTTCATAAATGTAAGTCTGGCGAGCTTATTGTAATTCATGATGAAACATTACAAAGAACAACTAACGGTAAGGGAAAAGTATCTGACTTTACACTGCAGGAATTACATAAATACACAACGATCGAAGGATACAAGATTCCTACGTTAAATCAAGTATTAAATTTGGTCAATACAACATGTGATATAAACATAGAATTAAAAGGAATAGGAACGGTGATGCCTGTTATAGAGCTTTTAGAAGATTATATTAAAAACACTAACTGGAAGCATAATAATTTTGTGTTATCTAGTTTTGATCATTCTCAACTATTTCAGATAAAAAGATCCAGTTCCGAATTTAATTTAGGAGTGTTAACAGAGAAAAATATATCCTCAGTTTTATCAGTAGCCGAAAGTTTAGAAGCCTATTCTGTTCATCCGCCAATTGCCATATTAACGGAAGAAGAGGTGAAGCTGGCAAAAGATAAGGGCTATAAAGTGTATGTCTGGACGGTAAATGATCCTGAGGATATTAAATCGTCAAAAAAGCTAAAAGTAGATACTATCATAACTGATTTTCCTAATTTTGCTTAATGCGATATGATCTCCTAATTATTGGCGGCGGAGCGGCCGGTTTTTTTACTGCAATCAACGTAGCTGAAAATGATCCAAATCTTACGATAGCCATTTTAGAAAGAGGAAAAGAAGTGCTTTCTAAAGTTAGAATATCTGGAGGAGGAAGATGTAATGTTACACATGCGGAGTTTGTTCCAGATCCTTTAAGTAAAAACTATCCAAGAGGCGAAAAAGAGCTATTAGGTCCTTTTCATACTTTTATGACAGGTGATACTATGGAATGGTTCGATAAACGTGGTGTTGAATTAAAAATAGAAGATGATGGTCGTATTTTTCCAATTTCTGACTCATCGGAAACTATTATAAATTGTTTTTTGTCTGAGGCCAGAAGGTTAGGAATAGAAATTCTTAAAAATCATGTGGTAAAAGATTTTTACTATGAAGATAAGGTTTGGAAAATAAGTACAAATCAAGGCGATTTTGAAAGTAAAAAAATGATGATAGCTACAGGAAGTAATTCCAAAATCTGGGCAAAACTTAAATCCCTTGGACTTCAAACGGTAAATGCAGTGCCCTCTTTATTTACATTTAATATAAAGGACAAAAGGATTAAAGGTCTACCAGGTATTTCAACAAATGCTTCCGTAAAGGTCAAAGACTCTAAATTATTCAGCGAAGGTCCTCTTTTGATTACGCATTGGGGAATGAGTGGTCCTGCAATTCTGAAGCTTTCGGCATGGGGAGCAATAGAGTTGTATAATTTTAATTATAACTTTGAAATCATTGTCAATTGGTTACAAGATTATTCGTTAGAAGAAACCCTTCATATGTTAAAGGCTTTAAAAAACGAGCACCCCAAGCAACAAGTTTCTAAATATGCTCAATTTAATTTGCCCAAAAGACTATGGCAAAGTTTAGTGTTAGCCGCAGATATTGGTGATACAACCAAGTGGGCAGATGTAAATAAAACACAACTAACTAGACTTTCTGAAGAATTGATTAAAGGAGTTTATAAAGTAGTAGGTAAAAGCACATTTAAGGATGAATTCGTAACAGCAGGCGGTATAGATTTAAGAGAAGTTAATTTTAAAACCTTTGAAAGCAAGAAATACAAGAACTTATATTTTGCTGGTGAAGTCTTAAATATAGATGCGATAACAGGAGGATTTAATTTTCAAAATGCCTGGACAGGAGCTTATATAGCGGCTCAGGCAATTACATCGAAAGAATAAAAGGACAACACATGAAAACTTATGTCGCTTTATTGAGAGGTATTAATGTTGGAGGTCATAACAAGATTAAAATGGCTGATCTTAAAGTTGCACTTCTTTCTACCGGTTTTGAATCGGTAACTACCTATATACAAAGTGGAAATATTGTTTTTAAAGCTGGATCTGAAAACATTAAAGAATTACAAGAAAAAATAAAGAAAGTAATCCAAAAGAACTTTGATTTAGAGATATCTGTTGTAGTGCTAACACAAAAAACTTTACAGAAAATTCTAACAAAAAATCCTTTCAAAGAGAGATTTAGTAATGACGAAGCCGAACTCAAAAAAATATATTTCATGGTCTTTTGTGATGCCCCAAATGAAAATGCCATCATAGAACTTAATAAGCTTTCGGTAGCTCCTGAAGAATTTATAATCACACCTGATGTCATCTATTTATATGCTGCAAATGGTTACGGAAAAACAAAACTTCACAATAATTTTTTTGAAAAGAAATTAGGAAATAAATCTACTGCTAGAAACCTGAAAACTTTAAGTAAGTTATTGGAAATTTGCTCCTTAGTTGGTTGATTTGTAGATAAACACCTAAGAGATTTGTGTAAAATTTCGTATATTAAAGAGGTTAAACTATTACCTTATATACTATGAAAAAAATTACACTACTACTTATTATTCTTATTTGTCAAAGTTCGTTTACAGCCAGAGCAGGAGATGATGAGCCTATTAAAAAGCTATTAATGGACTATATAGCTAAAATGAATAATTTAGAAAAAGGAGCTAAGAAAAATAGCGTCTTACTTCTATTTGATGAAAAATATAGTGGCAATACGGTCTACGTAAATTTATCAGGAGCTTTGGTTCGAAAAGAGTACGATAAAAAACATATTTCCTCCCAGTTAGATGATATTATAAATGATGACAATTATAGTTTCAAACTTAAGTTAGAGAATATTGTTTTTCAAAGCCAGAAAGAAAATGCCGGAATTATATCGGCAGTAGTTAATTTCGAATCTTTTATAGATAAAAAATTAGCCGAAAAAGGCACTATGTTAATGGATATGGTCGCTGTTAAAGTAAATGAAAGATGGAAGATTGTGCAGAATAATATGGTGAGAGTGTCTGAAGCAAAAGATATTGGTGAATGTGTTTGCTATATGTACGGAAATGGAGACACAAAATTTGTTACTGAAGTATATTTTCCTGCAGGATTAGAATATGATCAGAAATTAGAGTCTTTTCAGATAACTAAGAAAGATGGAGTAAGAGTTATTAAAACGCATAGCGAAGAATTTGCATGGAAAGGAAATGGAGGCGTTTATTATAATGGAAAATCCATTGGAAAAACGAAAGAACCCAAAAAAGCGATACAAGCAGCAGTGAAAAAACTGTATAAAGATTCTTGCGTCAATGTCATATTTAACTAATACATCAAAGAAGTTTTATAATAAATCCTACTCTATATTTCAGAGTAGGGTTTATTATAAAAAAACTAATAATGTAATTTTTAATCTCTTAAAAAGCCTTTCCAAGATATTTCTATAGCCTGATTGATATGTTTGTCAAGTAGTTTTACCTTCTCATTTTCATGAATTTTTACTAGTGATACTACATTCCCAAAAAATAATTCCTCCATCACTAGAGTGTTGTAAGACTTAAATACTTTTTGTCGAATACCAGTTTTAAAGTAATTTTCAATATCTCCATAATATTGTCTCGCTTTATCTTTTAAAGATTGCGGGATCTCTGGAGATCTTGCTATTTGTTCAGAAAATATAAAGGCAAGAGGGTTATTAACGAAATAGTGGAATAAGTTGAGCCACATGATCGAAAATTGTTTTTTAATGTCATCTTCCGGAACATTTCTCATAACTACTGTTCCGAAATCTTGTGTGAGCATTAAATATAGCTCAGTGATAATCTCCTCTTTATTTTTAAAATGATGATATACTGTTCCATTAGCAACACCTGATTCTTTAATGATTTGTGAGAGAGAAGTTGCCCGTATTCCTTGTTTTGTGATTAATTCTAAAGTTGTCTGTAAGACGATCGACTTTTTGTTCATAAAAAAATTATTCCTTCATTCTTGGTTTAGTTAAGTTGCCATATACTAAAATTTAATGCAGTCGCAAAAGCAACCCAAATCAAGTATGGGATAAGTAGGTAAGCGGCTGTTGAGTTTACAACTTTAAACCATTTGATGGTAAACAAAAGTAGGATAAAAAGGGCAATTATATCCACAAGTGCAATCAATGGATTGCGCATTCCAAAGAAAAAAATGGACCACGCAGCATTGAGTAAAAGTTGAAACCCAAAATGATATAACGCAGTTTTTACCCATTTATGATAAAAACCTCTACTCCAAACAATACCTGCAGCAATTCCCATTAAAATGTACAAAACTGTCCATACAGGAGCAAAAAGCCAATTCGGAGGAGTAAAAGATGGTTTTTGCAATCCTACATACCAGGTGCTAATCGATGTTTG
The DNA here is from genome assembly GCF_947492965.1 of uncultured Aquimarina sp. GTDB lineage: Bacteria > Bacteroidota > Bacteroidia > Flavobacteriales > Flavobacteriaceae > Aquimarina. The sequence continues at coordinate 286,865 of NZ_CANLOZ010000003.1, forward strand.
AGTAGCAATGCTGCTTAAAAATCCAATTAAAAGACACAATAAGACAGCAACGCCTATACGTAGTAATTTTTTCTTCATTTAGAATTAGTTAGTTAATCACTAAAATAATAATTTATTTTTACTAGCTTACTCTTAAAACAGCTTATCCACGTATCTTTGCCAAAATTATTTTTTAGATTATGGCCGATTATAGTCAGTTTATTGCAAAAAAAAGTGTAAATATCCCTAACAAAGGATTCTTTTCCTGCTCATCACCAAGTAACATTGCACTAGTGAAATATTGGGGAAAACGGCCGATACAATTACCAGAAAATCCTTCCATTAGTTTTACTTTGGATGTTTGTAAAACCGAAACAATTTTGCAATACGAAAAGTTGGAGAATCCATCAGAAGATTTTCAATTCGAGTTACTTTTTGAAGGAAAGCCAAAACCTGACTTTAAACCAAAAATTCAAAGTTTCTTCCAAAGAATTGAAGCTTATGTACCTTTTTTAAAAGACTTTAAGTTTGTAATAGAAACTAAAAATACTTTTCCGCACAGTAGTGGAATTGCATCATCTGCAAGTGGAATGAGTGCATTAGCGTATTGTATAATGCATTTAGAAAGATCGATGGACACTTCAATAACAGATATGGAGTTTCTTAAGAAAGCTTCTTTTCTTTCACGATTAGGATCAGGAAGTGCTAGTAGAAGTATAGAAGGTCCTGTAACCGTTTGGGGTAATCATAATGAAATTGAAGGAAGTAGCGATGCTTACGCAGTGAAGTTTCCACATACCATTCATGAAAATTTTAATAATTATCAGGATACTATATTGCTCGTGGATAAGGGAGAAAAACAAGTAAGTAGTTCTGTAGGTCATGATTTAATGCATGGTCATCCTTTTGCGGAACAACGATTTTTTCAGGCAAATACCAACATCACAAAACTTAAAGATGTACTTGTTTCTGGTGATTTGGATAGATTTATTGAAATAGTAGAAAGTGAAGCGCTAACCTTGCATGCTATGATGATGACTTCTCTTCCGTATTTTATTTTAATGAAGCCTAATACGTTATCCGTAATACATAAAATATGGAAGTATAGAAAGGATACAGGTTCTAAAATTTGTTTTACGCTAGATGCGGGAGCAAATGTACATGTGTTATATCCAAACTCAGAAAAAAATGAAGTGATGGATTTCATTAAGAGTGAGTTAGTTGTGTATTGTGAGAAAGGGCAGTATATTTGCGATAAAATAGGATTAGGTGCTAAATTGTTGTAACTTTATCCTAAATAATTAGACAAATTAGTAAAAAGGAAAATAAACTGATGAAAGGACCATTATTTTACTCGAAAATACTTTTGTTTGGCGAATATGGAATCATTAAAGATTCCAAAGGTCTTTCTATACCTTATAATTTTTATAAAGGAGCTCTAAAAGTTTCAGATAATCCTGGTGAAGACGCTGTAAAGTCTAATAAAAGTCTACAAGAGTTCACAAATTATCTCGAAGAAGTGCAGAGTAAAGGTGTAGTCAGTTTCAACTTAGAAAAGTTGAAGGAAGATGTTGGCGCAGGAATGTATTTCGATAGCAGTATTCCACAAGGATATGGAGTCGGTAGTAGTGGAGCTTTAGTTGCTGCGATTTATGATAAGTATGCAGAGGATAAAATTACAGTTTTAGAAAACCTTACTAGAGATAAACTACTTAAACTGAAAGAAATTTTTGGTTTGATGGAGTCCTTTTTCCATGGAAGTAGTTCTGGTTTAGATCCATTAAATAGTTATTTGAGCCTTCCAATTCTAATTAATTCTAAAGATAATATTGAGCCTGCTGGGATTCCTTCCCAAAGTGTAGATCATAAAAAAGGAGCTGTATTTTTATTAGATAGCGGTATCGTAGGAGAAACAGCACCTATGGTTAGTATTTTTATGGAAAACATGAAGCAAGAAGGTTTTAGAAAAATGCTCAAAAATCAGTTTGTGAAGCATACTGATGCCTGTGTAGATGATTTCCTGAAAGGAGATATAAAATCTTTATTCTCCAACATTAAGCAATTATCAAATGTAGTATTGGATAATTTTAAGCCAATGATTCCTCAACAATTTCATGAATTGTGGAAAAAAGGTATAGAAACCAATGACTACTACCTTAAATTATGTGGTTCTGGAGGTGGCGGCTATATCTTAGGATTTACACAAGATTTAGATAAAGCGCAATCTGCACTAAAAGACTATAAATTAGAAGTAGTATACAACTTCTAAAAGCATCCCATTAAGATGTTTTCTAGAAAAAATAAGCTCATCCTTCTTAAGTTATTGAGTTTGTTTTCTATTGTTAGAGGTTACAATATTCTTATTATTGTTTTTGCTCAATATCTTACGTCCATATTCATTTTAGCACCAGATATTCCTTTAAGAGAGGTGCTTTTTGATCCCAATTTATTTGTTATTGTACTAGCGTCTGCAGGTGTAATTGCTGCAGGATATATTATTAATAATTTCTATGATCGAGAAAAAGACCTGATCAATAGGCCACAGAAAACAATGTTAGATCGTTTGGTAAGTCAGCAAACTAAACTAACAGGATACTTTGTGCTCAATTTTCTTTCAGTAATTCTAGCCAGCTATGTTTCTTTTAAAGCTGTGTTGTTTTTTTCTTTATATGTATTCGGAATCTGGTTTTATTCACATAAACTCAAGAGAAAACCTTTTTTAGGTAATTTCGTAGCTTCCATATTATCCATTACACCATTTTTTGCTGTTTTTATTTATTACAAAAACTTCGATGAGGTAATTTTTGTGCATGCTACTTTTTTGTTTTTAATGTTGGTAATGAGAGAAATGGTAAAGGATCTTGGAAACCTTAGAGGAGACATGGCACAGAATTATAAGACAATTCCAATTATTTATGGAGAACCCACATCAAAAAAACTAATTAGTCTACTTGTCCTGGCTTCTTGCGGTCCTATTTATCTATTGCTAACCTCTTATGAAATTGGTTTAATGAATTTTTATTTCTACGCTTGTCTGGGATTGCTATTGTCGTTTTTGATTGCACTATGGAAATCAAATAAAAGAACACATTACGTTTGGCTACATAATATTCTGAAGTTCATTATTGTTGCTGGAGTATTTAGTATCGTTCTGATTGATGTAAATATGATTTTAGACAGACTACTTTGGTAGTAAAAAAATAAAAGCAGCTATATGAAATTATATAGCTGCTTAACTTTTAGGTAAGGATGAATCCTTTATATATTCAAAATATCTTAAGCTTCAGGATTTAATACCTTTACTCTTAATTTAAATATTTTATTACCAGTTTTGTTAATTTCGTTACCTATTTTTTTGTAGTTCAATCTAGATTTTACGTAGTATTCGATAGCTTCTTTTTCTGAATCAATAGATAGGATTACGATTTCTCCTTTTCCGTTTACTATAAACTCAATATTAGCTTTGATTTCATCAGTATCCAACTGGATCTGTGGCTTCTCTAATAGAAGTGCGATTTCACTTCTTAATTTTTGTTCGTTCGTTTCCTCAGTGTTTTTGTCGTTTGCAAAGATCTGAGTAGATGCTAAAATTGCGACTGCTAATACAACTAATTTTTTCATTTTTTACGTGTTTTTGATTTGAGTTTTAAGATATTGTTTGTTTAAATTTTACATGACAAATGTAGATCTGAAAAACAGCTTTTTTTAAGTTTAAATTTTATTAGAATGTATTGTTAGCTTTACCATTATGTAAAAATTAGTGCGTTTTAACATAAATTCAACTTTGAATAAAAAGTACTTTTTATATGTTTACTTTAGAAGTATGAAAGAGGATAAGATTTTTTGATATCAAATTCTCAGTACTGTAATGAACAAGTATGCGAATAGTTTAATTTTTGGATGTTTTCTAATGTTAACTTAATGTTACGTGAAGGTTTAACCGTAAAGCTAGTTTTGTTGTTTAACTAATTGAAATTCAATTTTTTAAATGTTAATAATTCGTTAACTAGTTTGCAATACTTTTAGAATTATAGGAAAAACTTGACGTATACGAGATAAAATAAATATGCTACATGAATGATCAATTACTAACTGTTGCTTTAGCACAAATATCACCAGTTTGGCTGGATAAAAATGCTACCATAAAAAAAATAGAAAATTCAATTACCGAAGCAGCTGCTAAAAAAGCGGAGCTTATCGTATTTGGCGAAACATTATTACCAGGGTACCCATTCTGGGTTTCGCTTACAGATGGTGCACAGTTTGATAACAAGATCCAAAAAGAAATTCATGCGCATTATGCACAGAATGCTATAGTTATAGAGAAAGGTGATTTAGATTCTATCTGTGCTTTAGCCAAAGAATATAGCTTAGCTGTTTATTTAGGGATTATTGAGCGACCTCTAGATCGCGGTGGACATAGTTTGTATGCTTCTTTGGTTTATATCAATAGTGATGGAGAAATTAAATCAGTACATCGCAAATTACAACCAACATACGAAGAACGCCTAACCTGGTCTCCTGGAGATGGGAATGGACTTCGAGTACATCCACTAAAAGCTTTTACAGTAGGAGGATTGAATTGCTGGGAAAATTGGATGCCTTTGCCTAGAGTGGCATTATATGGTCAAGGAGAAAATTTGCACGTAGCTGTTTGGCCTGGTAGCGATTATAATACCAAAGATATTACCAGGTTTATTGCACGTGAATCTAGATCTTATGTGATTTCTGTTTCTAGTTTAATGAGAAAGGAAGATTTCCCAGCGACTACACCACATTTAGACGAAATCCTTAAAAAGGCTCCAGATGTTCTTGGCAATGGAGGTTCTTGTATTGCGGGACCTGATGGAGAGTGGATTTTAGAACCAGTACTCCATAATGAAGGATTACTTATAGAAACCTTAGACTTTAATCGTGTCTTACAAGAACGTCAGAATTTTGATCCTGTAGGGCATTATTCCAGACCAGATGTAACACAATTAAGTGTAAATAGAGAACGCCAAAGTACCGTTTGGATAGATGAAGATTAATTTTCATTATTTCTAAATACGAAAGAGCTATCTTTGCAAAAAATGTAAGATATGAGTCGCGGAGACAATTCCAAAAAAGGAAGAGGAAGTGGGAAAAAGGGAGCAAAGCCTAAAAGAAATTCGTATACAAAAGGAAATGCTGCTGTAAGGAATAAAAGTAACGGGCCAAAAAAGATCTCTGATTCTGAAGAAATTAGATTAAACAAGTTTGTTGCTAATTCTGGTGTTTGTTCCAGAAGAGATGCTGATCTATATATTCAGACGGGTAGTGTTTGGGTAAATGGGAAGCCAGTTACAGAAATGGGATATAAGGTAAAGCTTACTGATGAGGTTAAGTTCGATGGTAGACTCATTACACCTGAAAAAAAGGAATATGTCTTACTTAATAAGCCAAAAGGCTTTGTAACCTCTACAAGTCCTGAAAAAACTAGAACAGTTATGGATTTGGTCGCAAATGCTTCCAAAGCCAGACTAAAACCTGTAGGACGATTAGAACGAAATACTACTGGGTTGTTACTTTTTACGAATGATGTGGATCTAGAAAAAAAACTTACCCATCATAAAACAGGAGTTCGTAAAATCTTTCATGTAGAATTAGATCGTAATCTAAAATTTGAAGATTTTCAGAAGATAGAAAAGGGGATTAAACTGCAGGAAGGTTTTATACAAGTAGATGAGATCTCATATATCGAAGGAGCTTCTAAGAATGAAATAGGAATACAGTTAATGTCTTCTAAAAATGGAATCGTGACCAAAATATTCGAACACCTTAATTATGGTGTAGTCAAATTAGATCGAGTGATTTTTGCAGGATTGACCAAAAAAGACCTTCCTAGAGGTCATTGGAGAATACTTACCGAACAAGAAGTAATTAATTTAAGGATGATGTAAACATTTTTAAAAATATATAACATATAAGGGTAACATTTTCCCTTTAAAAGATACTTAATATGTATACGCTTATATTTTTTTAAAATGAAACTAAAATCTATACTTTATTTTCTGTTGTTTGTTTTATGTTATTCCTGTTCTTCAGATGATAATTATGTTCCACCTGTAAATTCTGTTCCAGGAAATTTGAAAATTGAAGACATTAGTTTTGTTGGGAAACAGGTAACAATTGATTGGAATGATATCGAAGATGCAGATGGAGATATTATATTTTATAGTCTCTATATTGACTCAGTCTTGATATCTGAATCTACTGAGTCTATAGTAACCAGAGAACTGGAATATAATAATTCCTACAATGGAAGAATTATAGCTACTGATCGAAAAGGAGGTGTTTCAGAAATTAGTTTTGATTTTGAAAGCCCTAAGAGTAAAATACTTTTTTTTAGAGGCATTGGTGGAAAACTTACAGCATTTGATTTGATTACAAATGAAATCTTATGGGCGGTAAATAGTTCTAATCAAGGTAATTATGCACATACCGTTTGTGAGAATAAAATATTTAATGGAGTCTCAGGATTAGATCTTTTAAGTGGTGAAGTTGTTTTTTCATTTGAAAAAGAAGGCTACTATAGAAATATCATAACCGATGAGAATAATATTTACGCGGATGAAATCAATAAAGTTCATTGCTTTGATAAAAATACAGGGGATTTAAAATGGGAGAGAAGTTTCTCAAATATTTATGCACCTTTATCAATAGACAAAAAGAATGTATTCGTATGCAGTAGGAATAATGATTATTTGTATGCTATTAACAAGATTGATGGTGAATTAAACTGGAGTTTTGATCTAGATTTTAACCCAACGGGTTCTGCCCCGAGAATAGAAACAAATCCTTTGATTGTAGATAATAACATCTATTTTGGGGATACTATAGGTAGATTTTACTCCGTTGATATAAATACTGGAAATAAAAATTGGAGTATAAATGCAGGGCTATTTAACTCTTTCTCAGGTTCTCCTATACTACATGATGAAAGTGTAATCGTTGCAACAGTTTACGGTTTGTATTCTTATGATAAGAATACTGGTAGTCAGAATTGGAGTTTTAATACTGGTGAATATTTTGGGACATCGCCATATGTGTATATGAACAATGTATATGCAATATCATCAATTAATGGTGTAGGGAATTTGGTTTCTGTGAATGCTGGGAATGGGAATGAGAATTGGAGGTTTGTACTTGATAATCGAAGTGTTTCCTCACCAATAGTATATGAGGGGAATATATATTTTGATGATTTTGAAAATCTCTATTGTCTAAATGCTCAAACTGGTGAGTTAATTTGGAAAAAAGAAGCATTTGTAGGTTTGAGTTCTCCCCCAATAATTGTCATAGGTAATGGAGAAGAAGTTGTCTATCCGAGTATACACGGACTAAAAAATTAAATAAAAAAACACATAAAATGAATATTAGAATTCTTACATGCATTTTTTCAATATTGCTTTTAATATCTTGTTCCAGTGACGATGATACTCCTCTACCTCTAGTATTGAGTTCAGGGAATACTATCACAGATTTTAAATTAACAATAAACGATGAAGTTTTTAGTGGACTTATAAATCAGAATGATAAGACGATCTCTTTTAATTTTGTAGGCGCTGAATTAAGTTCTTTGGTTCCAACAATAGAATATTCCGAAAAAGCAGCTATTTCACCTAAAGAAAGCGAACCTCAAAACTTTAACGAGGAGGTTTCTTACACCGTAATTGCAGAAAATGGAGAGTCTAACATATATAGAGTTATAATAGAGAATAGACCTTTAAGTAATGAAAATAAGATATTAGAATTTTCGGTAACAGATAGCAACGATGAGACTTTAATAGCTACTATTAATGAAGAATTAAAAATAATTGAATTTGATTTGATCAACACTGATTTAAATGGGATTATTCCACAAATATTAATTTCAGAGTACGCTACTATTACGCCTGATTTAGAAACTCCTATTAATTTTAATGAAACAGTTTCATATACTGTTACGGCTGAAAATGGAGATGAATCTATTTACAATGTACGTGTGAATGCGCCAGAAATAGAAACAATTAGTGCGAGGTATTTTAATTCGAAATGGGTATACTCTAACGCAGAATTATGGATTTCAGGTAAATTTTTAAACCCCCAATCAGAAAATTTCAACTTATATTTAACAGATGGTATTACCAACTTTAATTTAGAGGTTTTGTCGAGTGAATCATACGAATCCTTAAATACAAGAATTTATAACTTATTTGTAAAAATGCCTGAAAATATTACTTCTAATGATAATTATAAAGTTGTATATGAAAATTCAGATTTTGTTTCAGAATCCATAGATGCGTTTAACATCTCATCAGATAACATCCCTGTAGTAGAATCATTAGATAAAGAATTTTATAATGTTGATGACACAGTATTGATTAAGGGAATAAATTTAACAGAACAACTTGCAATACCTAATAATGGTTCAATATTTTTAGTTGATGATTGTTGCGGTACTTTATATAATTATCAACTTAATCAAGAAAAAACGGAATTAAGTTTTAAATTGGATCGGCAAGTTTATGGGTGGACAGGGCCTGTTGAAAGAACTATTACATTGCTTGGAGATGCAAGACGAGTTGGGCAAACGGTACGCACGAATTTTGGATCCACTCGTTATAATTAGTAATAGTTCTAATATATACGGAACAAGAAGTAATTAATTTAAGGATGATGTAATTAGTTTTTTATTTTCGTGGAGTTGTTTTTATGAAAATATATTCCACCCTTAATATAGGAGACTTTCACACCAATTATTGCGAAGATTTTTTAATAGTCGAGAATATTAGTACGAACAGATTCATAATAGCTGTTATGGATGGTTGTACTATGGGTAAAGAATCTGTTTTTGCCTCTATGCTGATTGGTAAGATCCTTAGAAATATTGCTAAAGAAGAGTTTTACAAGGACTTTTTAAATAATAATACCAAGGAATTGCAATTATGCCTGCAAGAAATTCTCAAAAAACTTTTTTTACAATTAAAAACTATAAAAAATAATTTAGGCCTAGAGACAGAAGAATTATTGTCGACTCTTATAATAGGTGTAATAGATCAGCATACATCTAATGCAGAGTTTTTATCAGTTGGTGATGGATTGATTCATTATGATGACATTTCAGTAGAATACGAACAAAATGATAAGCCTGATTATTTAGGGTATCATTTAGGCGAAGATTTTGATACTTGGTATCAATCCCAAGAACAAAGATTATCAATTACTGACTTTAGGGATTTATCGATTTCTACAGATGGAATTTATTCCTTTAAAAATTTTAAAAATCCTAATCAACAAAAGAAAGAAGAGGAGATTATTGCGTTTTTATTACGAGATAAGCAAGGAAAAAATTACGACAACTTTCTAGAAAAGAAAATCCGTGATTTAGAATTGGAGTACAATCAGGTACTAACCGATGATATTGCTATTATCAGAATAATAAGAGAATAGTGGTTTAATATCTTGCCAACAGTTCTTTTAGTTCGTCGTAATATTGTTTTGTAAGATGTACACTATGTCCTGCGCCTTTGATCAATGTACGTTCTATTTTATCTGGATATAGATCCTTTAATCGCTTAGAATGTTCTTCAGGTTTAATCAAAAAGTCTCTAGATCCATGAAACACCCTAATTGGGCATTGTACTTCTCCCAGAAATTTATATGAAGGTATTTCGTAGTTAATTAAGGATTCTGGTACGGGTGCCATACTAGCGATAAATTCGTTCCAAGCGTAATAAGGTGCTTCTAGAATAAGTAGTTTAGGGTTGTTTTTAGAGGCAGTGTACGAGGCAAACCCTGTTCCTAATGAGAAACCTAATACAATAATATCTTCCTCCTTATAACGAGTAAGCGCAAAATCATACACTTTTTGGGCATCATTGTACAATTCAGATTCTTCTTCATAAAAACTATCACTCTTTCCATAACCTCTATAGTCCACGAACAATACATCAAATTTATTTTCTGTATACAGATACGCCCTTTCTCCCCATTCATGGATGGCCCCAGCATTTCCGTGGAAATATAAAATTAATCCTTTACTTATAGAATCCGTTTTAAATAATAATGCATTCAGATTTACATCATCTTCTACAGCAATATTTATTTCTTCAAAAGGTTGGTCAAAAGAATAGGAGTAATCTTTTGCTAATACCTTTGGGTTAAAAAAGAAACGTTCTTGTTTCACATATAAGAATATGTAAACACCAAGGATTAATATGACGATAAAAGCCATGATTCGTAATAATCGTCTTCCTATTTTTTTGAAATTGATTCTCAAGTTGATAATTTATTTTTTTAAAATATATAAATCAGAAGTTTGTTCCACAAATAACGTGAAACCATCCTCTTGATTACGAAGTTGAACGCCTGATATTCCCAGAATATTTAAAATTTCACCTTGTTGTACAGAATCAAAATTAATGAAATATACTTCATCGTACTGATGATTTATCTCAAAAGTACCGGTGTCTATTTTTATGGAGTCTCTTAATAAGGTATACTTATTTTCGGAAAATATAATTTGAAATTCACAATTCAATCTACGCTCATTGTTCTCGCAATAATGTTTGCTTGTTACATATTTGCAAAAATTCCAGTTATCTGCTAAATATGCTCTTATCACTTCTGTATCTTGAGAAAAGAGAAAGTTAGTAAACATCAAAAATGACAATATTGTTACTTTTTTATATCTATTAAAAATCAACTATAGATAGATTTTAATGAAACTCGAGAAGTGTTTTTAAGTACTTCAAAAATAAAAATACCAAATACAGTAATATATTCTAAAGCAACAAACCATAAATTTTCTTTAAAATCAGGATTTATATAAGCAGTATAGCTAAATATGATGACAAACGACCACCAAATTGGGAATTTATATTTTGTGAATACGCATAAAACTAACGGTACAGCAATATACCAGGGATGAACTGTGGTAGATAAAAAATAATAACTACAAATCGCTATCATCATTACGGCAATTAATTGATCTGTTTCTTTATTTTTTCTAAAAAAAGTAAGTAGTAAAAGAATTGCTACGGTAATTAATGGTAGGATTTTTCCAACGGTACCGATAATATTCCATCCAATAGTTTCATATCCTATCCATCTTATAATATAATAGATACTCGCATTGAATTCAAAATTTTGGAACCATAAACCAATCGTTTTACTAAAATTTGAAATAAATTCAGAAGATAAGAAAGGAGCAAAAAGGAGTATTGTTGTTATGATTACAATGCTATAGAAACCTACCAATTTCAAAAACCTTTGAAATATAGTAGATCCACCTTGTCCTACCATGAATTTTTGGAAAAATAATGGTAAAAACAGTAAAGGGATCAATTTTACCGATACAGAAAGTGCTAAAGCAATTGCAGCCCAATACCAATAACCTTTTTGTAATAGATATAAGGACCATACAATAAAGAAAATCATTACTGCCTCGAAATGGAGGTTTCCTGTAAGTTCAATAATGATGAATGGGTTTAATAAATACCAAAAGATGTTTTTTTCTGGGATAGCTAATCTTTGTAGTAGTTTACGACCTGCAAAAAAAGTTCCGATATCCGAAAGAATGATCAACAAGCGTAATACAACGGCCGAACCCCAAATATTACTAGAGCCAAATATTGCAGCGATTAGATAACAGAACTGACTAACTGGAGGATAATTTGTAAAATGACTACCATTTAAAGCTCCCATACCATTATATAACTCTTGCGCCTGAGCTATTGGTGGATTACCCTGTGAAATCCAATTTTCGGGTAATGATAAGTATGGATTAAACCCTTCTAATAACATTCTTCCATCCCAAATAAATCGATAAAAATCCTGAGAGAGATTTGGGATGGCAAATAAAAAAAGGATTCTAAATACTAATGCTAAACCCGCTAAAAATTTGATATTATTTGGGTTAATTTTAATAATTTGATAAGTAAACAAGAATAATCCCGCCCAAAGACCAAACATTTTTATAAAATCCGTACGTTCTAATTGATAAGCAAAACTCCAGTAAAATAAGAAACAAACAGTTGCATATAAAATGGAAAACTTATGGTATTTCCATAGCTGTAAAATCATCACAGTTTAGAGGTAACAGATTTAAAGAATACAAATCCAAAACCAAGAAATAACATGATATGAAACAGGAATAATCCAAAGTCCTGTAGTTTGAATGCACTGTATAAGGCAAAAGCAAAATAGCACATTAATAAGGCTTCAATAATGGTGTTACCAGAGATATTCTTATTTATATATTTGTTTCCTTTCCAAGAATCTTTTAAAGAATTAATGTTGAATTTTGGAGTTCTAACAAATTCGCTCTTCTTTCCGAAATGACCTTCTAGAACAGCCATGGAGTTATGAACGGAGAATCCCATAGCAATAGAGAAGAACGTAAAAAACATCTTTACATATTCTATGAAGTTCCAAAAGCCTCCATTATGAATCTTTTTGAACGTATGCCAATAACAAAAGAAGAATATCACTGTACTCAATGCAAAGAAGGCGATTACATTAAAATACCAGCTAAACATAGGATTACTGTTTTTAATATACATTACAGGTACACTAAGTACTGCAACTAGTAATACTAATAAAAACATACTACTATTCAGTAAATGAAAGAAACTATGAAACTTAGTTTTAAAAGGTACTGTCTTGTCTTTTAATAACTTCCAATATAGTTTTTGGAAATTTTCTGCCGCTCCTTTATTCCATCTAAATTGCTGAGAACGTGCAGCACTTATAACTACAGGTAATTCTGCAGGAGTTTCAACATCTTCCAAATATTTAAACTTCCACTTTTTTAATTGGGCTCGATAACTTAAGTCGAGATCTTCAGTAAGTGTATCTCCTTGCCAGTTTCCTGAATCTTCAATACACGTTTTTCTCCAAACTCCAGCAGTTCCGTTAAAATTGATGAAATGGTCCTTAAAATTACGTCCTACCTGTTCCATAGTAAAATGAAAATCCAAAGCAAAAGCTTGTATTTTGGTAAGAATAGAATAATCTCTATTAATATGTCCCCATCGTGTCTGTACTACACCAATATTGTTATCTTTGAAATAAGGAATCGTTTGAAGTAACCATTTACTTCCTGGAAGGAAATCGGCATCAAAAATAGCAATAAACTCTCCTTTAGCGATCTTGAGTCCTTCTTTTAGAGCACCAGCTTTAAAACCAGTTCTGTCTTCTCTACGAATATGTTGAATGTCTAATCCGGTTTTTTGTAATTTTTCGATATGAGCAGCGGTCGTATGAACCGACTCGTCTGTAGAATCGTCCAATACCTGTATTTCTAATTTGTCCTTTGGATATTCTAATAAAGAGATATTATCCAACAAACGCTCCATTACATATAATTCGTTGTAAACAGGAAGTTGAACCGTAACGTAAGGCGTTTCATCTTTTTTAGAAAGATCAAAAGTAGGTGACTTATCATCTAATTTACGGGATTTGAGATAGTTGAAAAGTAAGTTCAACTGAGCCAAACTGTATAAGAAAATGATAAGTAGTGCTAACGTGTAAATAACGATGATTGCAATATCCATTACGCAAAGCTATATTTAAAAATCCAACTTAAAATCTTAACGCCTGCAAAGATAGCACCTTTTATGGTTCCTGAAACTTTTGAGACACCTATTCTCTTTTTGTATCTTACTGGAACTTCTGTATAAGAAAACTGTTTTTTTATTGCTTTTAACTGCATTTCCACAGTCCATCCATAGGTTTTGTCTTGCATATTTAATTCTAGAAGTTTGTCGTATTTGATAGCTCTAAAAGGCCCTAGATCTGTAAATTTTGCTCCAAAAAATAATCTCATCAAGCTGGTTGCTAGCCAATTTCCAAAAATCTGAGGAATAGTCATGGATCCAGACTCTCTTAATTTTTTATCTCTAGCACCTATCACCATGTCTATATCTCGATGTATTATAGGATCGATAATTTTTAATAATTCTTCCGGATAATCGCTATAATCTCCATCTAAGAATACGATAATTTCGGGAGTAATTTCTTGAGAGGCAATATGTGATAAACCTTTAAGACAAGCATAACCATATCCCATTTGTTCTTCTCTTAAGACCGTTGCCCCAGCTTTCTTAGCCACAGCTTCTGTGTTATCTGTAGAGTTATTACTTACAACTATAATTTCAGAAACAACTTCGGGAATTTCACTAATTACGTGGCCTATAGAACCTTCTTCGTTGAAGGCTGGTATGATTACTTTAATTAAAGGATTCATTTATAAAGAAACATTGGGATTGTCTTTTCTAAAGCTAGAAACGTCTGTCCATTCTCCAATCTTTTGATTTTCAATATATTTTTCAGCTTTAAAGAGCTTGTTATTCTTGTATAAGAGACAATACCCATTTTTTTTGTTATTTCGATATTGGTACTTTCTTGTAACCTTATCTTTTTTATTATTCGTGGCAATATCGTAAATAATCCACCATTTTTCGGCTTTATTGTTTATAAAGTGTCCTTCTTTTATTAGTTTCTTGTCAGAAGAATAGAAATACCAGTATCCTTCTTTTTGATTATTTCTGAAATGCCCCTTCTCGGAAATATTTCCATTAGGATAATAATTATACCAATAAGCAGTTTTTTGATCTTGTACTTTCCAGCCTTCTGCTTTAAGAGCACCGCTTTCATAAAATTCTCTATGATATTCTTTTTTAGCAGGTATTTGAAACGAAAAAAGAAATATCGTAACAATTAAGTATGTCAGGTGTTTCATCATTATAAGCGTTGGTTAGGGGCTTAGACGAAAAGCTTTAGCTATACCTACAAAATATTTTTAAAAAATAAGAGAGGCGTAGTTTTTGTAAGTAAAAAACTTACCTATTTTTGGATTTTTTTAAGAAAAAAATGCTTTTTGTCGATGTTTTAGGTATATTTGTCGACAAATTAAAATACACATTTGCATTGTGTTAATGAAGTTTTAGCGGAAATTTATGAAGTGGAATTTATCAAGGTTTATAAATACAAAGAAATATGACAGGATATTAGCTCCTTTCTTTTTTGTTATATTACCTGGTACTGCACTTCATGGATATATGGAATATCTAAACACTGGGTTAAGCCAGTATTTTTTTAGAGATGTCATTAATGTGCTCATCTTGATCATGGGAATTGTAGTATTGAAGTTCTCTTTGATTAGTAAAAAACAATTAATAGTTATCTCGCTTTATACAATAAGATTCGCTATCGATTACACATTTATAATAGCCTATTTTGATCCTAATTTTGCATTTGAATATAATTTTATTCACGTACAGATGATTTTTGCTACGGTAATATTTGCTGCAGGAACGCTGATTCACTCTAAACATCTTTTCGTATTAAATACAATCAACATTATATTCATAGTCATGTGCGCGCTAACCTATGGTAGCGATTATTCAATTTGGAGATTTGTCTTTTGTGCAGTGCTGGTATCCGGAGGTGGTTTTATTGCTTATGCTGGTAAGAAATTCGTTCAATCACTTTTCAAAAAAATAAAAGCAGCTAATATTTTGATAGAACGGCAAAATGCCGAATTAAAAAAAATGAATGCTTCAAAAGATCAGTTATTTAGAATTATTGGACATGATCTTAAAACACCTTTTCATCAGTTAAATCTATTGGTAGAATTGATTACAGAAAGTAAAGATGAAAATGAACGCCAGCAATATGCTAATTTAATTAAAGAATCTGCTACCAAAGGAAGTGAGCTTTTAGAAGACTTATTAGACTGGGGAAAACAGAATATGGATACTACTCAAGTTAGTTTAGAAGAAACTTCTATTGCTAAGGTAGTAGATAAAACTTTTGAGTTTTTTAAAGTTAAAAGTGGTGTCAAAGAAATTAAGCTGATCAATGAATTGCCAGAAAATATAAAGCTTAAAATTAGTCCATCTATGATGGAAACAGTTTTTAGAAATTTAATAGGTAATGCTATAAAGTTTTCTCATCCAAAATCTAACATCATCGTTAAATGCAGTATTAAAAATAACTATGTTGATATTTCTGTAGAGGATAGAGGAGTGGGAATTAGCTCTGATCAATTAAAAATATTACTCTCAGAAGATCAAGTGGTATCGACATCAGGTACGGCGAACGAGCAAGGTACGGGTTATGGACTTGGAATTGTAAAAAAGCTTGTTGAAAAACAAATGGGCTCTTTATCCATTAATAGCGAATTAGAAAAAGGTACAAAAGTAATTCTCACTTTCCCTATGGTGGCCTAATTTCTATTTCTTCATATAAGTAATCATAGTTTAGTATCTAAAAAACGCTTATTAATTTTCATATTATTGATTTCAATAGATTTTGCCTAATCAAAACTAGTAATACTGAGTTATGTTTTAAAATAGTGTATTTTACTTTCATATTTTCTTATTTGGGTGTTTTATTAAAAAAGAGATTTTCAATTATAGATGAAACTGTATGAAAAATTAAGACACATCTTTAAATGTATGTGTTTTTTAATGTAAATGTTTGTTTATTAGTATTTTGAGCTTGTTTTTAAGAGTAAATTTCTTACATTTTTATTTTTATTTAATCGATGAAATACATGTTTATTAGGATGAAATACACAATTTATTTGGTTTTTTAATATAAACACATTATATTAGTGTCGTAATATTATCACAATCATCAAGGCTTTCTAATAAATTTAGAAGATTATGAGTGTTTCGCCCCAAAAAACCAAAAGTCTTTTCAAATTTGATAAAGTTTTATTTACGACCCTCTTTATCGTAATGCCAGGAGTAATTCTAGATGCATTAGCGGAGTATTATAACGGAGGAGTGAGTTTATATTTTTATCGTGGTGTGGTAAATCTTATTATTGTGTCCATTGCCTTGGTATTATATATTACATCTCATATCAGAAAATCAACTTTATTAGGTACATCGGTATATTCAGTAGTGTTATTGATGATGTCAACCATGTTCTGGGCAGTTAATGATCCAGCGTTTGCTATCGAATCTTTTTTTCTTAAAGTTGAAGTTATAGTATCATTATTACTTTTTGCGGTAGGTATGCTAGTACATTTTAGACATATCATTTCATTACTGGTTTTTAATTTCATATTTATAGGTTTTTGTGCATTCCGATATCCAGAACTTCCATTGGTTCAGCTTGCTTTTTATGCAGTTATCGTAAGTGGTGGCGGATTAATGGCCTTTTTCTGTCAACGAATTTTGGTAAAACTATCTCGAGAGTTGAAAGAAGCGAACAGACTAATTAGTATAAAGAATGATAAGCTTAGAGAAATGAACCAATCTAAGGATGATCTATTTAGAATTATTGGACACGATTTAAGAACACCATTTTATCAATTAGAAGGGTTAATTGATATGGTAGATCAAGCTGAAAATGAACTGGAGAAGACAAAGATCAAAGCAATGATCAAAGAATCTGCGAGTAAAGGAAACCAATTGTTAGAGGATCTATTAGAATGGGGACATATGTACAAAGAACAATCTCAGGTATTGCTAGAAGATAAAGAAGTGTCAACGATTGTAGATAAAGTATTTAAGTTTTCGGATATGAAACGAAAACGTAAACAAATCAGCCTTATTAATAAGCTTCCAGAAGATTTAAAAATTACCATAAACCCTGCTATGATGGAAACTGTAATGAGAAATTTAATAGCCAATGCGATTAAATTTTCTCATAGAGGTTCCTATATCATTGTAAAGTCAGAAAAAATGGAAGGTAAGATACGAATAGCGATAGAAGATAAAGGAGTAGGTATGGATACTGATAGTCTATTTCGCCTATTCACAACAGATAAAAATAATTCTACAGCAGGAACAGAAAATGAAAAAGGAACTGGATTTGGTTTGAGTATAGCTAAAAAACTTGTAGAAAAGCAGAATGGAGTTTTAGAGATCGAAAGTGAATATAATAAAGGAACCACAATTAATCTTTATTTTCCACATACAATGAGCGCTTAATGACTAAACCAAAAAAATACCATAACGAAAAAACAGCCTAAATAATAGGCTGTTTTTTTATGACTACTAGTAATAATTACTATTTATTATTTACATAATTCATGAGATCAACATCATTTCCTAATAAGACATCGTTAGAGTTGATTCTACCTTCTAAACTATCATTTTCTAATTTCAAAACTCCTCTCGGACATACTGCAGAACAAATTCCACATCCGACGCAGCTAGATCGTACAATGTTTTCACCTTTCTGAGCATACGCACGAACATCTATTCCTTGTTCACAATAGGTAGAACAGTTTCCGCAAGAAATACATTGACCACCATTGGTTGTGATTCTGAATTTAGAGAAAAGACGTTGTTGAATTCCCAGAATTCCTGCC
The DNA here is from genome assembly GCF_947492965.1 of uncultured Aquimarina sp. Taxonomy (GTDB): domain Bacteria; phylum Bacteroidota; class Bacteroidia; order Flavobacteriales; family Flavobacteriaceae; genus Aquimarina. The sequence goes on from NZ_CANLOZ010000003.1 coordinate 305,181, forward strand.
ATAGGACATCCCATGCGACACCATATTCTATTACCGAGTATTGGATAAAATCCAGTTCCAATAACACCAGAGAAAATAGATCCAATACCAAAGCCATAGAAACTACGCAAACCATCAGCAAGTCCATATTCTTTTGTGTTTAACCCAAAAGACAAATAACTTGCGTTAATTTTTATGTTATTAATATCTACAAAAGCTAATAACACAAAGAACCCTAAGGTGATAACTAAAGATACTGTAGCTCCTATAAAAGCATCTTTTTTTAATTGGTCACGTTTCCAATACACAACTGCCGCAAATACAATAACTAAGAACGCTCCAGAGGATATAAGGAAACTATTTTTCGTAAACCAATATTTAGTACTATCATATCCAAGATAAGTAGAGATTACAGCTGTTGTAAAAATTACAGCAAATACAAGTACTGCATTAATCAACCAGCGTTCAATTTTCCATGCTTTAACACTTTTGTCAGATAACTGACGGAAGGCATCACCTGCAGTTTCTGCTAATCCACCACAACCACATACCCAAGAACAATACCATCTTTTTCCGTATTTGTAAGTAAGCCAAGGAGAGATTACAAAAACCATTAGTACAGCAAGTATTAAAAAGAACAGTCCAATCGTTTGTGCGTTAATAAACTGATCCACTCTCCATTGATCAAAGGCATAATAATTTAATGGCCACATTAATTTTATATCATTATAAGGCAAAGAAAAATCATCTGAATTTAAACGTGCCATTAATTCTGGGATTACAAATGCAAATGCGGTTTGAAAAAACATTACACTAATTGTACGTAATTGCTCGTAGCGATTATGTTTGTATTTCATCATAAATTTGATCCCAAATGCAATGATTGCAACGGTATATAAAGTTCCATATACAAACCATTCGCTCGCTTTTTCGTTCTTTAGGGCATAACTTAAGGGATCAAATAATCCAATCAATCCCGTATTAGCTCCATCAGCACCTTGCCCAAGACCTAAAAGCTCTGCATAAAAATATAAAACGATATAAAAACCTGTTAAGAATACTCCTGCAATCCAAGCCAAAACCCCACGAGAAGACATGGATTTAAACCATACTCCATCATTCTTTATTCCTTCCAATTTTTTATCGTAAGCTCCTTTTGAAAAAACAATAATACCAGTGGTTAGTGCCACTAAGGATACCGTTAACCATAATGCTTGATTCGGTAGGTTAACATTAAAAGTTGCTAATAATAGGATTAAAAGTCCAGACATTCCAATAAGAACACCGATCTTTTGTATTGTATTTAGGCTTTTAGGTGGTTGTCCTGTTAAAGCCATATTTCTTTCTACTGCCATGATTTATGCGTTTACGGTTTGTTGCTTCTGAAAAGCGTTTAAAATATCTTTTTCGAAATGTTTGTAAAATTCAGGGTCAAAATTCGCTTCAGGAAGATGTTCCATTATGTAATCTACATCTCGTTTTTCTGTTAGCCATCGATCGAATACTTCATGGCGCATGCGAATTCCAAAAGTGTTAATTCCTAAAAACTCTCTCGTTTCTTTATGATAAGACACAGTTACACATTTGGTATCACTTTCATGTATCCAATGAAATTGTGCTTCATATTCTTTGGGTCTACCAAATACCCATCCATAAGTTTGGTATTCGATATCTAAAAATTTTGCGCTATTAAACCAATGTCCTGGTTTGTATTCTAACTTGTTTCCACATATGGTTTGCGCCACAGTTTCACCCATCATTCTACCGGTATACCATACAGCTTCGATTGGCCTTCTATTTCCAATAGCTTCATGCTGTTCTGCACAATCACCTATAGCGTATATGTTTGGAATGCTAGTTTCCAAAAAACGATTCACTTTTACACCTCTTCCTAGTTCTATACCAGAATCTTTCAAAAAATCTACGTTTGGAGATACTCCAGCCGTTAAACCAACAACATTGCACTCAATTTCCTCACCAGTTTCTTGTATTACAATAGATTTTACTTTTCCATGATCATCAGCCTTTATTTCTTTCAGATTTACACCTAAACGAAGATCAATATGATGATTCTTGATATGTCTATTAATCATTCCACTCTCTCCTGCAGGAAGCACACCATTCCAAAAGCTATCTTCTCTAACTAAGAACGTTACTGGAATACCTCTGGAATTTAGCATTTCGGCTAATTCAATTCCAATAAGTCCACCACCAACGATGACGGCTCTTTTACAAACTGTTTTATTAGGAGCATATTTTTCCAGATTTTCTAAGTCTTGTTTATGATACATTCCCATTACTCCATCCAGATCTTGACCAGGCCATCCAAATTTATTTGGTTTGGATCCCGTAGCTATGATGAGCTTATCATATTGCAGATTCTCTCCGTTTTCGAAGATTAATTGACTATTTTCATGATCTACTTTAGAAACAAATCCTTTCTTTAGTTCTATTCTATTTTTCTCCCAAAACCAGTTTTCATAGGGTTGTGTATGTTCAAATTTCATATGTCCCATGTATATATACATAAGAGCTGTACGGGAGAAAAAATAATCCGTCTCACCAGAGATCAGGGTAATCTTTTTATCAGACATTTTCCGGATGTGTCTTGCAGCTGTCACACCAGAAATTCCGTTGCCGATTATTGCAATATGTTCCATAGAGTTTTATGTTAGTTGATTTTAATTCTAGTTCTTAAAATGAAGCTTCTGTGCGTAAGTCGTATATAAATATAAGAACTTAAACAGCTTCAATAATTTAGAATTAATCTAAAAAGCTGAGGTTTTGTAAGTTTTCTTTTTGAATTCGAACGGCATTTACTTCACAAAACACAAGTGCACTTTCCGAATGGTTTTTTGAAAATAATTTGTAAGTAGCTCAGAAAGGCTTCGACTCAATGCCCGTTACCAAGGTAAATTATAAACTTAAATGTAAACACAACTTCATATGTAAGAAGTAAAAAAAATAGTCATGAAAAAAATACTTTATATACTAACATTATTAACTATAACGAATAGTTTTTCTCAAAGTACAAAGGAATTCTTTACTAAATCTGATGCCTTTTTTAAAAAGCATGTTACAGATGGTAGAGTAGATTATAAGACAATAAAAAGTAATCCAGAGACTCTTAATGAGCTATTAGATATGGCGGCTACTATAAGTGTTTCTAAAAGTGATCCAAAAACCTTTCAGGCATTTTATATTAATGGGTACAACTTATCTGTTATAAAAGGAATAGTAAATAATTTCCCAACAAAGTCTCCACTAAAGATTAAAGGGTTTTTTGATAAAACTAAATATACGTTAGCAGGTAAGGAAACTACGCTAAATGATTTGGAGAATAAGATACTACGTAAAAATTTCCCAAAAGAAGCCCGTTTCCATTTTGCATTAGTTTGTGCAGGGTTAGGATGTCCTCCAATAATATCAGAAGCGTATACACCAGCTTTATTAGATAAACAATTACAACGCCAGACCACGATAGCATTAAACAATCCAAACTTTATAAAAGTAAAAGGTAAGAAAGTACAGCTTTCTCAAATTTTCGAGTGGTATAAAGGTGATTTTACTCAGAACGGATCCGAAATTGATTACGTAAATCAGTTTAGAAAAGAAAAGATCCCTTCAAATGCGAGAATCTCTTACTATCCATATAACTGGTCTCTAAATATCATTAAATAACAAATCATAATATAAGGTTAACATCTAATAATAACCTAAACTAATTTTTAATAACCTATTGTAATCATGAAATTTACTAAAAACATTATAACCGCTTTCTGTCTCTTATTAACCGTTTCTTTTGCTTTTGCACAGGATGATGATGATCAGGGTTCGGTAATTCAAACATTAACACCCTCTAAATTAATCGGGAAAGGTCAGTATGATATTAAGTGGTTTAATAACCTATATACGGAAACTAAAGATCTTTTCGGACCTAACGGAGAAGAAAGAGACATTCCTAGAAATACTTTCTTTACAAGTACTTTAGAAGCTTACACAGGAATTGGAAATAATAAAAGATGGAATATTGGTGCTATTTTAGAATTTAGATCAAATGCTGTTGGAGGAAGAGATGCTTTGGATGTCTTTAAATTTGATGGAGAAAGAGGTTCTGCAAGATCAGGATTAACATCTATTGCACCATCGGTAAAATTTGTACCTCTTAAGAATGTAAATAACTTTTCTATTCAAAGTTCATTTTTTATTCCGCTAGTGGATAATGAAACTGAAGATGGTGTTTTCCTTGATCAAAATGGATTTATTTGGCAAAACCGTTTCTTTTACGACTATACATTTCCTGGAAACAAATTTCAGATTTTTGGAGAATTGAATTCTGAGTTAAATTTTGGAGATGAGGAAGATAGTTTTGCTAATGATAGTTTACGTTTAACGCCTGGAGTATTTTTTAGTTATTTTCCAAGTTCTAAATTTACAGTATTAGCATTAGCTCAGCATTCAGAATTGATTGATTTAGGGAATGATTTTGATCAGAATTTTACTGCACTAGGTGGAGGTGCTAAGTATCAATTGACAAAAGAACTGAATATAGAAGCCTTATATACTAATTTTGTTAGAGGAGATAGAACAGGTTTAGGAGAAACTTTTAACATTGGGTTAAGAGCGGTTTTCTAAGATAATATTGTATTTTCAGCGGTATAAAAAATTGATATGAGACATCTTTTTATGCCGCTGATTTTCGTTTTTTTTAGTAGCTGTTCTGGACAGGAACCAAAAATGAACGGGATAAGTTTTGTAGCCTCACCTGATCAGATTGATGAAACACATATAGAACCTGTAGTAAGTGTAAATGCAAATTGGGCTGCAGTGATGCCCTTTGGGTTTGTGAAAAACCTGAAAGAACCAACAGTAGTTTTTAATATAGAGAGACAATGGTGGGGAGAAAGAGCGGATGGAGCAAAGCGTACGATTGAATTGCTAAATCAGCGAGGAATCAAAGTAATGCTAAAACCACAGATTTGGGTATGGAGAGGAGAGTTTACAGGTAATATTTCTATGGATTCCGAAGAAGACTGGAAAACCTTGCAGAACTCATATGAAGCATTTATTATGTTGTATGCTCAATTAGCAGAGGAACTTAAAGTTCCTGTGTTATGTATAGGTACCGAATTACACAGTTTTGTACAGAAAAGACCGGAGTATTGGAATCAATTGATTCAAAAAATCAAAGAAGTCTACAAAGGAAAGCTAACCTATGCAGAGAATTGGGATCAGTTTGCTAAAGTACCTTTTTGGGATCAGTTAGATTACATTGGGATTGATGCATATTTTCCAGTTTCAGAAAGTAAAACACCAACTGTAGAAGAATTAAGAAAAGGTTGGCAAGTGCATAAAAGTAAGATAGAAAATGTACAAGTTGAGGTGAAAAAGCCTGTACTGTTTACAGAATATGGATACCGAAGTGTACATTTTACAGGAAAAGAACCTTGGGATTCAAACAGAGTACAAGGAAATATAGATCTGCAAGGTCAGAACAATGCATTAACTGCATTGTATGCAGAGTTTTGGAAAGAACCTTGGTTTGCTGGTGGTTTTTTATGGAAATGGTATCACAATCATGAAAAGGTAGGAGGAGAAGAGAATAATAGGTTTACTATACAAAACAAACCATCAGAAAAGCTAATTCAGGAGTTGTATAAAGATGAGTAAAAACAATTATATCGTATGTCTTCTATGTTGCGTTTTATATGCGTGCAACAGTGATGAAAATACGATAGCATTAAATACTTCTTTAGCAACGTTAGTAAGTTCTAATGATATAGAAGTAGATAATGTTATTGCATGTGCTTCTGGATCTGAATCTGATGAAAATAGTATCATTGCTTACGTTTATCCGAGACCCGAAGCAACTGATATTAGATATTATGAAACCTCTAATATCGATGTAGATAAAAACGATTATAGTAATTACCAAAGAATACTCATAGAATCGACGGATTTTTTTAATGGCTACCTTCGAAAGTTTACTAGGAATACAGATGAAGAAAAATGGGTAGTTATAACTTTTTTTGAAGAAGGAAAACTACACTTATCGAATCCAATTCGATTAAAGCATAAGACGAAACCAACTGAATTTACAAGTGAAGTAAATATTGATTTGGCAACAGAAAGCATGCCAGTATTTTCTTGGCAAGATGGGGTGTTTGATGATAATGCTATCTATTTTCAGGTGGTTTCCGATAGTGATAACGAACTACTTTCGGGAACTTATACTTTCGAAAAACAATTTCAGTATTACAAAACTGAAAATGTAGTGCTTAATATCACCATGGGAACACCACTACCGTTAGAAGCTATAAGCTCTTATAATTTTACACTGATGGGTGTTAGTGAAGACAATTGGGTGAACCTTTTGATACAAAAAGAATTTCAACCTTAATTTTATTTAGATTTTCCTGTAAGATCATAACATATTTTGCGTCTACGATGATAAAAAATGTTATGAAGAACATCTTAATAGCACTGATTTTCTTTGCTTATTGCGGAAGTTTTTCTCAAGAAGCTGTTGTCTCAGAATTACAAATTACCGGTTTAAAAAGAACCAAGGAATCCTTTATTAGGAAATTGGTAAAAGTAAAACCAGGATCTACCTATGATTCTTTACGAGTAGCAACAGATATCGAGAGATTGAAAAGACTTCCTGGTGTAGCAAATGCAGAAGTTGTAGTGAAGCAAAATCGAGATTCCGGATATCAAATTACGTATGCTATTGAAGAAAATTTCACCATTATTCCTGGTTTAAGTATTGCTACAGACAATAATGGAGAATTTGCGTATAGAGTTTCACTTTTCGAATTCAACCTATTTGGAAGAAATCAAATTTTTGGAGGTTTCTATCAGCGAGATGTTTTTGATTCCTATGGAGGTTATTGGGAAGCACCATATCTATTTACAAATAAATTTGGGATAGGTATTAATTACAAAAATCTTGTTTCTCAAGAACCTATTTTTCTAGAAAATAATAATACCATCAATTATAAGTTTGATACAAAAGCGTTTGAATTGAACTTTTTATATGAGTTTGATTTTCATAACCGAGCTGAGGTTGGTGTTAATATTTCTAAAGAAGAATATGATTTTATAGAAGGAGATTTGCCTTCCGAAATTCCAACCCGTCTTTCTGCTAATAAAATTGCGTACAGAGGAGAATATGAATATAACGATATTGATATCGATTATCAGTATGTTTCTGGTTTTAGAAGTCTATTGGATTTCCGTTTTGTAACTGGTGGAGAAGGTTTGTTGGATGATTTTTTTATTGGAAGAAATGATTTTGAATATTTCAGAAGAATCGGAAAACGCGGGAACTGGGCAAATCGTCTAAGATTAGCATATGCATCGAATGATGATACCCCTTTTGCTCCTTTTGCAGTAGATAATCAATTAAACATACGAGGGGCTGGAAATACGATTGATAGAGGTACTGCTGCAATTGTATTAAATACAGAATATCGGCATACCTTATACGAAAAAGGATGGTTTGTAGTGCAAAGTAATGTTTTTATAGATACCGGAACATGGAGAAATCCTGGAGGAGATTTAGTAGAACTGGTAGATGGTAGTACCTTACGGTTTTATCCTGGAGCAGGAATACGACTCATACATAAACGAATTTTTAATGCAGTTTTTAGATTAGATTACGGTTACGGAATTGGAAATGATGCAACCAACGGAATTACCTTTGGAATTGGCCAATATTTTTGATTTGCAGTGTAATAAGACGTACCTTTGTTAGGAAATTGCTTCAAATATTTACAACTAAATGCGAATAAGACTTACCCTTGTCTTCATAACCTTTTGTTTTTGTTGTTTAGGCTACGCTCAGGAAAATGTAATTTCCGAAATCGTTATTCAGGGAAATAAAAAAACAAAAACAAGAGCCATTGCAAAATTGAACTCTATTCGAGAAGGTGATGTGCTAGATTCTATTCAAATAGAAGAAGATATCAAACGATTAAAACGATTGCCAAGCATTGCGCATGCCTATTATCAGGTACATAAAAAGGAAAACGGTTATAAGGTGGTTTATGGAGTAGAAGAAAATTTTACGATCATTCCTAGCGCTAATGTATATACCACTAACAACGATGAATTTGCCTTTAGAGTGGGATTGTATGAATTTAATTTGTTTGGGCAAAATGTGGCTTTGGGAGGTTTCTATCAAGATGATATTTATAGTTCGTTTGGGGTGAATATAAGAGCCCCTTTTTTATTTAGTAAAAAGTTTGGTTTAGCATTTAATTATCAAAGTCTCACTACACAAGAGCCTGTGTTTTTAGACAATGGCACCGCAGATTATAAATATAACAACACTTCCTATGAATTGTTAGGATTATACCAGTTTAATTTTCAAAATAGGATTGAATTAGGTGTTAACTATTTTAATGAAGATTATACATATAGAACTGGAGCAACAGCACCAGATGTTCCCTTAGATTTTGACGTAAATAAATTACTTTTCAAAGGAATTTATGAATACAATAACTTAGATTTTTATTTCCAATATGTTTCTGGATTTAGAAGCGTTGCGAATTTTCAATATGTAATCAGTACAGAAGAGGTGCTCCCTGACTTTTTAATAGGATGGAACGATTTTATGTATTATCACAGAATTGGTAAAAAAGGAAACTGGGCATCGAGATTACGTGTAGGATTGGCTAGTAATGATGAATCTCCTTTTGCGCCATTTGCGGTGGATAACAATTTGAATATTAGAGGAGTTGGTAATACCATTGATAGGGGTACTGGAGTCATAGTTCTCAATACAGAGTATAGGCATACGTTGATGGATAAAGACTGGTTTGTATTACAAAGTAATGTTTTTGTCGATGGTGGAAGTTGGCGAAATCCTGGAGGAGATTTTGGAGATTTTGGAGATACTCAAAATTTTAGAGTCTATCCAGGTGTAGGGTTACGTTTTATGCATAAGCGAATTTTTAATGCGATTTTTAGAATCGATTATGGATATGGAGTTACGGAAGATGCTACTAATGGTTTCGTATTCGGAATAGGTCAATATTTTTAGAAGAATAATGTTTTAGTGTTAAAAACAAGTTAATAATAAACCGAACGTTTGGTAAAAAACTAAAAAAGGCTACATTTGCAACGTTATGAGACCAGTAAAAGTAGATGATCAACAGTTAATAGAAGGCCTGAATCAAGTATTTAGGACTAAAGGGTATGAAGGTGCTAGTTTAAATGAATTAGCGGAAGGAGCTGGTCTTAAGAAAGCGAGTTTGTATCATAGATTTCCTGAAGGTAAAAAACAAATAGGTTTAGCTGTACTGTCTTATTCTTCGGATTGGCTGCAAACAAATCTTTACAAAGTACTTTTGGATGAGACTAAAGAACCAAAAGAAAGATTAGAATTAGTATTACAAAAAATTGGTGAGTTATACGATCAAGGAAAGGAAACTTGTGTATTAAGATCACTATCTATGGAAGCCGGAATGGAGATCTTTGGTGAAAAAATAAAATCAGAAATGGAATCTTGGATTCAGCATTTTTCTAATTTCGGTTTGGAGTTTGGCTTAGATAAGCAAACATCTTCTAAGATCGCCAGACGAGGTCTTATTAGTATACAAGGAAGTTTGGTAGTGTCTAATGCAATGTCTGATAATTCGTTGTTTTTAGAAACTTTAGAAGAAATAGGAAAATACTATATAGGCTAACGTATTTTTTTGAATAATAATTATACCGAACGTTCGGTAATAAATAAAATCATCATGGAAAAAAAGTATCCTTTACCTCCTTTTACAGAGGAGACAGCAAAACAAAAAGTGCAAATGGCAGAAGATGCCTGGAACTCAAAAGACCCAATTAAAGTGTCTAAAGCATATAGCGAAGATACCGAGTGGAGAAATCGGAATCAATTTATCAACGGAAGAAAAGAAGTACAAGATTTTTTAACTGATAAATGGAAGAATGAACAGGAATATAAATTGAAAAAAGAACTGTGGGCTTTTACAGGAAATAGGATTGCAGTTCGATTTGAATATGAGTATAAAAATGATCAGGAACAATGGTTTCGAGCGTATGGCAACGAGAATTGGGAATTTGATGAAAATGGCCTTATGAAAAAGAGATACGCTAGTATCAATGATCTAGAGATAACAGTATCTGACAGAAAATTATAGTCTAATTTAAATACATACACAAAATGAAAATTCAAACAACAAAACATCTAGTTTTAATCCTAATATTCGCTATTACAAGTAACATGTTGGGGTCTGATCTAAGCTTGATTAGTAATGATAATGTAGTTACTGAAGCGTATAGTGTGAAATATAAAAAAATCAATGTAGATGGGGTACAAGTAGCCTATCGCGAAGCGGGTAATCCAAAAAATCCAGCAGTGGTATTATTACATGGTTTTCCTGCTTCTTCACACCAGTATCGAAAGGTATTAAATCAATTATCTGATGAATTCTATTTGATAGCACCTGATTATCCAGGTTTTGGTAATAGCGACTTCCCTAGTGAAACTGATTATGAATATACATTTGATAATCTTGCAAATACGATTAATACTTTTTTAGAAAAGTTGGAACTAACTTCGTATGCATTAATGATTCAGGATTATGGGGCTCCTGTTGGATTTAGAATAGCTACCAAACATCCAGAAAGAGTAACGGCAATTATAAATCAGAATGGGAACGCATATCAAGAAGGATTAGGACCTGCTTGGAAAGATCTTAGAGTATTTTGGACTAATCGGAATTCAGCAACTGAAGAGGCTTTATTACCAGTATTTTCATTAGAAGGATTGGAATGGCAATATACTCATGGAACCAGAAACCCAGAGAATGTAAACCCCGATACTTGGCATTTGGATTACTTACGATTGTCTAGACCGAATGCTCACAAGGTAAATTTAGATCTGTTTTATGATTATCAAAATAATATTAAGTTATATCCAAAATGGCAAAAATATCTTAGAGATAATCAACCACCATTATTAATTGTTTGGGGTAAGAACGACGCTTTTTTTCCCGAGAGCGGAGCTAAAGCTTATAAAAGAGATGTAAAGAATATTGATTATAATATTTATAATACTGGACACTTTGCTTTAGAAGAAGAGAGCGAATCTATTATTAAGAAAATGAGAGCATTTTTACATAAGGTTTTATAAATAATAGTTATTTTAAAAGAACAAGGATCTAGTAATTAAAACTAGATCCTTGTTTGTTTATTATTCAAATATACCCGTTAGACACATATGCGTTTCTCTAGTACCTAAACAACAACCATTAGGCAGTGGATATCCACCACAAGCCTGACATTCTTGAGGTGAATATGTAGGGCAAGTTGCTCTTACAGCTCCACCATTTACAGATCTTTGCGCTTCTTTACTAAGGGTCTGAGTGTCTTTTAAATTTAAAATGCTTTTTAACATAATTAAGGTTTTAAGAATAATATTTCCCCAAACATTTAGAGACACTTGAGGTTTATGTCTATGACATTAAGAACGGAAAAACGGGGAATTTGTTGCTTTTTATAAATGGTTTATTATTTCCTCAGCACTTTCCTTTGTTTTTACAAAAATTTCTTCATTCATAGTAGTTCCTTCTAACGGTAGAAAGGTTATATCGGTAATTCCAATAAGTCCTAAAACAGTTTGTAAATATGGCTGAAGAAAATCTAAGGCTTTCATTTCCTGAGAATCATATACAGCTCCAGCAGAGGTGATGATATAGGCTTTCAGCCCTTCAATTTTTCCATAAAAACCACCTTCTTCATTGACTCCAAAAGTACTATTGATTCTAACGATATGATCAATCCAGGCTTTTAGAGCAGAAGGAATGCTAAAATTATACATTGGTGTACTGATCAACAAGATGTCTGCTTCTTTTAATTCAGCAATTAGGGTGTCAGATAATCTAATAGCTTTACTTAAATCATCACTAAGTTGATCAGTTGGAGTGTAAAATCCTTCAATAGTTTTTTGTTGGATATGAGGTATTGGAGTATTGATAATATCTCTTGCAACTAAAGTGCTATTTGGGTTTTTTTGTTGCCATTGTTTTTGAAATAAATCTGCCATTTTTCTGCTATCTGAATTCTCAATTCTAGAACTAGCATCGATTCGTAATAATTTCATTTTTTTATTTTTTAGAGTTTAAAAATTCATATACTGCACTAAAATCCAAGTTTCCATATCCTTGTTGTTTTGCTTGTGCAAAAATTTCTTTTGTACTATTTAGATTAGGTGCAGCTACATTGTTTTCATACGCTGATATACTAGATAGGTGAAGATCTTTTTGTATCCATTTTAAAGGGAAATTAGCTTCATAATCCGAATTTTCGAGTTTATGACGTAGATTTGAAATAACAGGAGCTACTACTGGAGTGTTTAGAAGCACATTAAAGAGTGTTTCTTTTTCTAATTCCAATGCCTCTCCCATCACCATTGCTTCTGCAAAAGCAACCATCGATTGCCCTAATAATTGATTGATTAGCATTTTCATAGCTGCACCTTTTCCAACTTTTCCTAGGTGCAATGTCTTTTTGCCCATGATGGTTAATAATGGTGATACTTCATTTACCGAAGCAGTATCTCCTCCAACTAAAAAAAGCAATTCTCCATTTTCTGCAGGTGCTTTTGTTCCTGCTACAGGAGCATCCAAATAGCGAACTCTGAATTCTTTTGATATGATATCCATTTCCTTAGTGAAGGAAGGGTTTACCGTGCTGCAATTCAACCAAATACTGTTGTCCTTAAGTGAAGAGAGAAAACCTTGATTTCCTATAGCTACTTCTCTTACTACTTCAGGAGTAGAAAGCATTGTAATAATCACGTCAGTTTCTTTAGCAACTTCTTTGGGTGAAGTGGCCCAAGTTGCACCGTTTTGCAATAGATGTTTTGCTTTTTCTTTGGTCCGGTTATATACAACCAGATCATACCCTTTTTTTTGGAGATTGGCCGCCATTCTACTGCCCATAATACCAAGTCCTATAAATCCTATTTTTTTCATCTGTATATATTTATTTTGTACAAATGTCTAGGAAAATAAATGTGCTAACTTTTCAAAAAAACAAAAAATAGTGTTTTTCGGTCAAAACTTTATAAAAGGATATCTTTTCGATATTTGATTTGAAATTGTTTAGGCGAAAGGCTGAACTTATTTTGAAATATTTTTATGAAGTGTGATGTGTTTTCATAACCAACTTGTTGTGCAATAGCTGTTACCGAACTAGGAGTATCTTTTAATAAGAGCGCTGCCTTTTCCATTCGTCTCTGAACTAGCCATTTCTTAGGGGAAACTCCAAATTTGGATTTAAAATCTCTACGGAAAGTCGAAATACTTCTACCTGTTAGATATGCGTAATCTTCTATATCCAAAGGTTTATCATAATTATCACCCATAAAAGCTTTAATGTCTTTTTTAGCTCTTCTCTTGTGATGTTGTAATCTATTTACAAAAGCTTCACCTGCATCAGAAAGGCTAATCAAATGCAATAATTCGAGTAATTTCGGTTTGGTAAATTGATGTTGATTTTTATTTCTATATAAGGTAATGAGCGTGTCCGTGAATAATCTAATATTTTGATCATATGCTAAAATAATGCTATTGTTAGAATTTGTAATATCTGAGACTTCGAAGTTTCGTAAGAACTCATCCGTGATTTCTTCATCAAAAAAGAATACAATAGCCTCAAAAGATTCATTTTTTGGAACGATATCGGATATCATATATAGCCCTCTTGGGAGAAGTATCATTTGATTCTTATTTACAATCGAAAGATCTCCTTCTTTGGTTTCAATTCGTAATCCACCGTTTAACACTAATGTTAATGCATGCGATGCTAAATAACGCTCATTCTGAAGATCTGCATGCTGTACGCTTTTAAGAATGACACAGGATAAACCATCTACTAAGACCTTTTCAATCTTTGGATGCTGGTAGAATGCTTGTGGAACTACTTTCATAACAAACAAAAATCTTAAAAAATCGTTGGGTAAAATACTGTTGTTTTATAAAAATAACGATTTTCGGTCAGAACTTATTTCGATTTAAATAATAATTTCCCCTCTAAAATAAATTCATCGGCGATCGCATTTTCTTTCATTCTTTTAAAAATACTCGGAGAATTATGATTCACTCCATATTTTGTTCTATCTATCGAATATTTAAATGTAATCAAGATATCAGTGCCTTTGCTTTCAATAGTAACAGGAATATTTTCTGTATTTGTTTTGCCCTTTATCGTAAGGCTTCCTGTTAAAACAGTTTCTGTGTTTTCAAATGTAACTGAGTTATTAACGATGAAGGTAGCTGTTGGATATTTCTTTACTTCAAAGAAATCTTCATTTTTAAGGTGATTTTTTAGGTCATTATTTTCGTGATCAATACTCTTCATATTAATGATTAGTTGTAAGGAAGAAATTGTCTTGTCCAAGGCTGTTACCGTTCCACTTTTAGGTGTAATAGTTCCAGTAAGTGCGTACGAGTTAAAGGCAGCTTTTCCAGTCCATGATAGTTCAGAACTTTTTACATCTAAAGTGTAATTCTGCGCTTGTATCTTTTGTAATCCAATTATGATTAGACTTATGATTACTATATTTTTTAATGTTGGCATAATTGATTTAGTTTAAAAGTTTATCTGTTGTTTCAATCTTCTCATAACCACATACAGTTTCTCCATCTTCGGTTATACCAATAAAATACCACATGGCCCATCCTCCAAACAGCGTATCATCTGTTCGCCAATTGTTTGCCCAGGTATAAGGTTGAGATTGTTTCATTACCTGTTTTTTGGTTTTGAAATTTTTGTTTAGTTCTTTTAGTGGATATGATTTTCTTAAATTCCAAGTATCATTATAGAATAGATATGCACCGTATTCAATAATTGTTATTTCACTTTCTTTACATAGAATAGCGGTATTATGTTTCCAGTAATATCGATCATCAATTTTTATTGCATCAATTGATTTTGGAAAATTTTTTACGGAGATAGCTCTGCGTAAACTGCTTAATTTCTCAGGTAATTTATCATTTATAGGTGTTCCATATTTAGTTTGCGCTGTTAGTAAGAACGTATACATAACAACGCATAGTAAGATGACTTTTTTCATGATTATTTTATTTTTTCTGCAGTCCATACAGCTAAAAAGTCCTTCTTTATAGCATGTGTAGATCCATAAAGTTTTCCATTTTTATAGTAAAATGTGGTATTATAGTCACCACTATTGTCACCGGAGACAAGTGCTACATAAATCACATCTAATTGAGTGTTTACTCTTCCTTCTCTCATTTTTACACCTTCTCTGTAAAATGTTCCTTCTACGGATTTGGAAGTAATCTTATCGATACGCATCATAGCAAAATTGGAATCTGTGGTGTCCTGTGGACTCATATCCAGTTTCCATTCGCCAACTAATTGTTGTAGATCTTTTGTGTCTTCTTGAGAAAAGCTATAGAAAGATGTTACTAATACGATTACTGTAAATGTCATTAATTGTCTCATGTTGTTCTGATTTTAGAATTGTTCGAGACAAATATTGATCATTTAACAACTAAAATCGTTTCAATTCGCTAAATGAGACAAATTTTGAAGAAAGTTAAGGGCTCAATTTTTTAATTGAGACTGTTTAACTATTTGATTTTAAAGCGCTAGGAGGTTTACCGGTTATTTTTTTAACTGCTCGGTTAAAAGAAGCTTTAGAGTTAAAACCTGCTTCATAAGCTAATGCTAAAAGGGTAAAATTGTTATTTTTTGAGTCATTTACTAACCTTTTTACTTCTTTAATACGAAGTTCATTGATGTAATCATTAAACTTTTTCTCGTAGATGGTATTAAGGCACTTGGTTACCAAGTATGGTTTTACAGATAGTTGTTCGGATAGGGAAGCTAAGGTAAGTTCAGGATCTTTAAATAATTGGTCTTCTTGCATTTTAAGATTCAATGCATTACTGATAGTCACAAGTTGCTCTTTTTCTTTATCTGAGACAGTTGTTGTTGGTTTAAATGCACTTTCTTTTCTGCGAGAAAATCCTTCGAGCCCTAACCAATAAGTAATAATCGCCATGCCTATAAATACAGGATGACCGTAGAAAAAATTACTGGCAAAATTGAAAAAGAAAAAGTCTATTAAAATTCCAAGAACATAAATAATAGAGAATATTTTCATCACCAAAATTACTCTTTTGATCCAGTCGAGTTTTCCTGGAATGATCTTATATCCTTCTACACTCGTCATATTACTTAGTATTTTTTCGGCTTTACTACTATAAAAAATAATGAGTGCTCCAGAAATGACAAACATCGTTGGATAATGCATCCATACTACATATCCCCAATATCCTAACCAAGTAAGGCTTTCTCTGGTTCCATCCCAGTAAAAGTTTTGAGCTTTGATAAAAAAGCTCCAGGCAAATTCAATGAATACTGGTAGAAAATGAATCCAATCTTTCCGTTTAAATTCGAATTTTGGATTCACATAACTTTTTACAAAAAAGAAAATAAGCGTTCCGTAAATCCAATTATATTCTAGCAAAATATGATACCAAACATCATAACGGCCTAAACCAAATATATTTAATGTCTCTACAATAAGTCGGTAAGAAAAGAAGAATAAAATGGCAGCTAGAAACCTATTAGCTATATAATGTAATCCATTTTTTTGCCATAATATGGTTCCGAAAATGATTCCCTGAATAGCTCCAATTAGGAGTAAAACAACTAAAAGTATTGGTATTGTTTCCACTTCCCTAAAGATAAAGAAGTAGATTTAAGAAACAACTTTTTTCTTATAATACCTATATAAATCTTCTGAAGAGGCACCCAACCACCGTCGCATATGAATATTTAAAAAGTGGTATTGCAATCGCCAAACTCCGACTTCTCTGTAACGTCTTGCAGAAGTAATGACGTATTTAGGAATGATAACAAATTTGTTAATCGCAAAAAGACGATCTACTAGATCATTATCTTCATAAACGATATAATTTTCATCGTAACCTTCTATTTCTTTAAATAATGATGCGGTTATAAACTGACTTTGATCGCCACCACGACAGCGTTTACTTTCAAATTTTGTAAGCCAGCCTAGAAATCGCAACCACCAATGATTTGAATCAAACTTCATACGAAAACATCCAGCTTCATTACCTTTTTTTATTTCCGTTATGATATCCTTATCATAATGCTTTGGAGGAAAGGAATCAGCATGCAAAAAATACAGAATTTCACCTGTAGCAACCGATGCTCCTGTGTTCATCTGCTTAGCGCGACCTTTTTCGGAATCTACTAATTTAATCTTTACAGCTTGGCTTTCTGCAAACTGTTGTACCACGGTTTTTGAATTATCAGTGCTTCCACCATCGACAATGATAATATCACTAATGGTGTCTTTAGCATAAGAAACCTGTATCAAATGCGAAAGCAGCTTACATATAGAAGCCGCTTCATTAAGAATAGGAATGACGATAGAAATTTTCAAAAGGTCAGCTGTTATTTATGGTATAAAGTTACTCATTTAAACTCCAATCATATTTCTTATATCCTTTCTTTTTTTGCTTATCAATTTTAACTTTAGAGTATTTATTGATAAAAGATTTTGCATCTTCACCATCTACTTTGAAATCCTTTTTAAACCAACTGAAAATTTTTGAAACCTCTACTACTTCTTCAGTAATCGTATTTCTTTTAGGGTCGTTGATAAAATTTCCAGTAAGTGTTTCCAAGGCATTATCAACATTAGTTGCAGTAAAAGCTCTATTCCATACTATTGGGCAAGAAAAAGAAGCACAATTGATAGCAAAATGAATTCTAGGTTCTCCTAGTTTTCTAAGAATTTTGTGTTCTAGTTCATTTAAACTGTGTAGTACGCCATTAATTTTAAAGAACTGTCTGTCCCATGGATTTTTAATGTCTTTAATACTTTTTAAAGGGTAGTTATCAATGATAAGCTTGATAGTATAGGCATTGTAAGCATTGATCCAGTATGCTAACTTTTCTTCTTTGCTCCAATTTTCTGCAGGTGGATTATCAGAAAGATAGTTGAAGTACTTATATAGCTCTGCACTGTCTCTCATAAATCCTTTATAATCTACTTTTCCGTCATCAGATACATTGATCAATAATATCTGATCCCAGATGGCATGATCTAATTTTTGTTGTGCTTTCGTTTGTAGTGATATGAATGCAATAATTGCGAATACAAATAGTTTTGGGGTCTTCATTTTTTATGTTTTTTATTCCAAATGGTTAGGTTTGACACTTAATTTATTTTTTGTTTTTCCAAATAACGAAATGTTTATATAAATATTCGTTAAATACTCGAGGTTAGTCCAAAGTCTGTGCCATTCCTTACAGATGTTATTCGTAATTCATAGTTCCTTATATTGGAACTTACTTATTGAATGTGTATTATTGTAATCGAACTATTTCTATATGATTAGTACAGTTTTGACACTTCCTTGCGGAGCGGTATTGAAAAACAGATTGGTAAAATCCGCTATGACCGAGCGTATCAGCAATCGGAATTATGAACCTGTTAAAGGCCATAATCGGTTGTATGAAGATTGGTCTGCTACTGGAGCAGGCTTGCTAATAACCGGAAATGTAGTTATCGATAGGAAACATTTAGAATCTGCGGGTAATGTATGTTTTGATGATGAAAATATGCTCCCAAAATTAAAGTTATGGGCAGAAGCTGGTAAAAAACATGGTAATCATGTTTGGGTCCAAATTTCGCATTCTGGTCGACAAACAAATCGTTTTGGAACTAGTAGACCCTTAGCACCTTCTGAAGTTCAGTTAAAAAAGTTAGGGCTTTTTGGTAAACCTAAAGCTATGACAGAAGAGGATATTCTAAAAGTAATTAAAGGTTTTGCCAAGGCTGCACAATTAGCCAAAGAAGCTGGTTTTACTGGTGTTCAAATCCATGCTGCTCATGGATATTTATTGAGCCAGTTTTTATCACCTAATACCAATTTGCGATCTGATCAATGGGGAGGTAGTATTGAAAATAGAAGTCGTTTATTACTAACTATTATCAAAGAAGTTAGGAAAGTAGTAGGAGCTGATTTTCCTATAGCCGTAAAATTGAATTCTGCTGATTTTCAGAGAGGAGGTTTTACAGAGGAAGAATCCTTAGAGGTAGTTCGAATGTTGGATAATGAAAAGATAGACTTACTGGAGATATCTGGAGGAACCTATGAAAAGCTTGCTTTTTTTACTATGAATGAAGAAGATGAAAAACTAAAAGAGAGTACAAAACGCAGAGAGGCGTATTTTATAGATTTTGCTAAGAAAATAAGAGCAATCAGTCAGTTGCCACTAATGATTACTGGAGGTTTTAGGTCATATGATTTTTGTAACGAAGTATTATCTAATGGCGAAGTAGATCTAATTGGTATGGCTCGTCCTTTTATTACGAATAGGGATGAGATATCGGATTTTCTAAAAGGGAAGTTACCTAGATTAGAAAACTTGGTTTTGCGTACGGGAATTAAACAATTTGAAGATGCAGCCGAAGGAGGATTTTATGCCAGACAAATTATAAGGTTTTCGAAAGGAAAAGGATTGAAAATCAATATGAGTCCGCTTTGGTGCTCTATGCTTTTGATTATATATGAATTTAGAAAAGCAATGTCGAAGAAGTTCTAAAAAAACATATCCCCAAAACTAAAAGAAGTTCTAGGGATATGAATGCTTACATATTTAATAAATTTAGCAACATCCGCCACCATCGTAATGGAAAGTAGATTCGCTAATATAGATATCATCTCTTCCCAAATCAGCAATAGCAGCAGCAGTTTTGTCACATACGGCAAGAGGTTGGTTTTTTAATAAAACGTGTCCTTTTTTATCATCAAAATAGTCTTCATCTCCATAATAAATAGCTGCTTTCCCAGTAAATACACAAGGTCCATCCTCTGGCATTGGATCTTTAATAGCAGCCACCTCAATAGATTCTATATAGATTAATTCATCCGTTTCGTAGTTTTTAGGGTCTAATATACGATAAGGCTTACGTGCTCTAATTTCTATTGTTCCAAAACCAACATCAGTAAGTGCTTTTACATATTCTGCAATCGGAAGACTACCACTTAAACATAAAGCTCTTAATCGTTCGTCGTTTCTTAACGTTTCATTCATTGGCTGCTCACAAGTAGGATCACTCATCACCAATCTGCCGTGAGGTTTTAAGACACGATACATTTCTTCGATAGCTTTTTTTAGATCTTCTTCTTTAAAGATATTAAACAAGCAATTTTGAGCAGCTACATCAATACTATTGTCTTCTACTGGAAGATTTAGAGCATCACCAAATCTAAGATCTACAAATTCACTTTTGAACCAATCATTTTGTTCTTCAGCTTCTTTAAAATTCTTACGAGAAGCTTCCAACATTTCTTGTACTACATCTACACCGATAACACCATGTTTTTGGCGTGAGAAATAAGAGAATTGTAATAATTCCATTCCTCCACCAACACCAACGTATAGAATTTTAGGATTGTTGGTAAGGTCTCGGGCATTTACAGTACTTCCACATCCATAATTCATTTCTTGCATGATCTTTGGGATTTTTAATCCTGGTAGTTCCCAAATTGGATTTGTGGTACAACATAGTCCAACATCTGGAGTTAATGCTGCTTCTTTATAAACATCATGTGTGGTTTCTAAATAACTCATATTTTATACTTTCTTTTTACTATTAATGGGGTTTATCTTACGCTTCTACAAGGATTTTATTAGTTCTTTAAATAAAAGAATCATTTCTGGTTCTGCTTTTCCTGCCATAGCGATAATTTCTTCAATATCTACAGGTTGTAAATTATCAGGATCACATTCATCCGTAAGTACAGAAACTGCAGCTACTTTTAGATTTAAGTGATTAGCGACAATAATTTCTGGAACAGTACTCATTCCTACTGCATCTGCTCCGATTATCTTCAAGTATCTATATTCTGCTCGTGTTTCTAATTGTGGCCCTACCACAGAGGCATATACGCCTTTGTGCAAAGTGATGTTATTTTCTTTTGCAATGGTTTCCAATTGATGATTAAGATTGGCATCATATGGAGCACTCATATCCGTAAAACGAGTTCCTAATTGTTCTACTCCTTTAAATGCAAGTGGCGATCCTCCCTGAAGGTTGATATGATCATCAATTAACATTAACTCTCCTTTTTTGAAATTTAGATTAATGGCTCCTGAAGCATTTGAAACTAGCAATGTTTTAATTCCCAACTGCTGCATGATACGTACAGGATAAGTAACATCCTGAAGAGAATATCCTTCGTATAGGTGGAAACGACCTTGCATTACGACAACCTTTTTTCCTTCTAGGTTTCCATAAATTAATTTTCCTTTATGAAACTCTACCGTTGCAGTGGGGAAATTAGGAATATGATTATAGCTTACTTCTTTAAGAATTTCAATTTCATTAAGTAGTTGTCCTAGTCCTGTTCCTAAGATGATTCCTATCTCTGGGTTTTCAAATCCTTTTTCCTGTAGATACTCTGTTGTTTCTTTAATGTATTTAATCATTTTGATAACTTAATAGGTGTTGAAAGGCCGAGATGTCTTTAATATCTTCATAATAGTCGATATCATTTCGTTCTTCCAGTAATTTTATATTGGTTTGTTGTAAATCGTTTAATGTACTTTTAAGGACTGTCTCAGTACCCCAATCTTTGTTTTCAAAAACTTCAGAGTTCATTCTTTTCATCCCTAACAAATAATATCCTCCATCCATTGCAGGACCAATTACATATTCATGATCTTGGAGAGCTCTAAATGCGTTTTCGATGTCTTCCTGATTTAGGTCATACATATCACTTCCGATGATAATGATATTGGTATATCCATTAGTAAAACCATTCTGAAATGCATTTTTCATTCGTTGTCCGAGGTCTTCACCATCTTGCTGTTTTTTGTGATAGATATGGTTATCCCAAATATCATTTTCTCTAACTTTTACAGAATAATGTACCTCTTTCGTGATATCTAGATCTTTTGTGATACGCACTGTGTGATTTAATAAAGTTTGATATACCTCTAAAGCAGCATGATCGCCTATGGTAGCTGCTAGTCTTGTTTTACATTTACCCAATTCGGGGTTTCGGGTAAAAATTAATAATAGATTCTTTTCTTTCACCTTTTGTATACTTTTTTTCCTTTATACAACCATTTTCCCCACTCTTTTGAAAATGCGTGTACTTTGTTAGTTTCTTTTTCGTTCATATCCACTACTTCATTACCGTCATTTTTCCATTCAAATATGCCGCCGTATAAATTATATATGTTGGTATAACCAAATTCTTTTAACTTTTCTGAAATGTCTTCTGATCGTATTCCTAAACTACAATACACTACAATTTTTGAGTCTTTAGGGATGTTTTGATTCGCTATTTTCTTTATTTCAAAAAAATCATACCCAACATGAATAGCACCTTTTAAGTGACTTGTTTGGTACTCTACAAGCTCTCTTGCATCAAAAAGGATAACATCGTTTTTAGAAGTTTTCAGTTCTTTAACAGTAATGTAAGGGATACTCTTACTATTGTGTAGTGTTAACAACTCCTTTAAGGAATTTTGGCTTATTCCGAGTAAGGGTAATAGTATACAGAAAAATATAAGAGTTACTTTCTTCATACAGATGATGTTCGTAATGCTGTAATCTCAAAGAGACTGATTGGTCAATACTAAAATGTTGATATGCTTTTGATCGCTGTAGTTTTATAAGAGCAATAATTCCTAATAAGGTATAGGAATCATCTAAATTGACTTTATAAATGTCTTAAGATAAGAGTGGAGATCCTTTATTGTAAAAAGAATATTGTTGGTAGGTATCTGTACTTGTTATTACACCACGAAATATTTGAACAAAAGGGCGTAATATTTCATTGATAATGGTCTTCATCATCTTAGATAGACCAAAACCAATTTTAGAAATAGTTTTTAAATCTTCTAAAGTATCTATATCATAAAGAACTTCGAGTTGAGTAACTTCGATTTTTGAAGTTTTTATCAAAAGAGATACGCTCTTAGCCAGGTTTTTAGACTGCCAAGGGAGTTTTAAAAAGGTGTTTTTATTAAACTGAGATTTGTGCAACCCCATTAAATAAAATCCACCATCGACAGAAGGTCCAAGTACAAAATTATTATTTTTAAGTTGCTTAACACTTTCAACTAAGTGATGTTTTTGTAGATGAGGTGTGTCATTCCCGATAGTAATTACACTTTCATATCCTCGTTCATAAATATTCTGAATCGCATTTACAAAACGTTCTCCAAAACTATTTCCAATCTGATCTCTCTCTGTACATACAAAAAATGGAATCCCTGTACTTTGTACTATTTTGAGAGTAGCTTTATTAAGCTCTGAGAATAGTTTATCACCTCCAAATATTGGTTTATTGAGCACCTCCTGTTTAGAGGAGTTTGCAAAAACTAATATGGCGGTTTTTAAATTCATAATTAAGCTACTGTTCCTTGGCAACTACTTCCTGCACCAGCGGTACAACCATAACAATGCTGGGAAATGATAATATTTCTGTTTTGAAGTAATTCTTCGTTGTATTCGCTAATATGTTTTACTTTGCTTGCTACCTTTAGATCTAACATTTGATTAAAATCACAATCATAAAGCCATCCATCCCAACTTATAGAAATTGTGTTTGTGCACATAACATTAGCCACAGCTGCAGGATTGTAAGCTTCGACCAAAGCATACATATAATCTTCATAATTCTCAGAAGCAATTAAGTAATCCAAAAATCTACTGATCGGTAAATTAGTGATTGCAAACAAATTATGAAAGTGAATTCCAAAATCTTCTAGCAAAGCCTTTTTAAAATCTTTTTCCATAGAAGCTTGATCACCTGGTAAAAAAGCACCAGAAGGATTGTATACTAAATCAAGGCGAAGATCACTGTCGGGCATTCCATATCCGCGCTCATTTAGTTCTTGAAGCGCTTTAATGGATTTGTCAAAAACACCATCTCCACGTTGCTTATCGGTTTTACCTCTCGTCCAATGTGGCATTGAGGAAACTACATGAACATTATGTTTTTTGAAAAAATCAGGCAAGTCATAATATTTTTTGTTTGCCCTTATGATTGTCAGGTTACTACGTACTATGAAATCCTTAATTCCAGCCTTACTGGCTTCTTCTACAAACCATCTAAAATTAGGATTCATTTCTGGTGCTCCACCAGTTAAGTCCAGTGTGTGCGCTCCTGTTTTTCTAATAACATCCAAACATTGTTGCATAGTTTCTTTGGTCATAATCTCCTTACGATCAGGACCTGCATCTACATGACAGTGTTCGCATACTTGATTACACATGTATCCAACATTGATCTGTAATATTTCAAGTTTATTAGGACGTAAAGGGTTTTTGCCAATTTCAGCAATTTTATCAGCAAATTTTGGTAGTTCACCGTTAGCAAAAATACCATTGTTTAGTATTTCTAATTGCCTATTAGAATCTGCTAATTCGTTATTTCTTTTTTTCAGTGACTTAGTAGCCATACATCATTTTTATTAAAATTGTCTTTTAAGATATCAGCCTCAATCTTACATAGACAACTTTTCGTATTTATTCATCATTTGTACACCATGTACTAGTGTAGCCCCACTTTCTATAGCAGCTCCTGCATGAACAGCTTCCATCATTTCTTCTTTAGTAATTCCTTTTTGTAAACCATCTTTTGTGTAGGCATCAATACAATAAGGACATTTTACCACATGGGAAACTGCTAAGGCGATTAAAGATTTTTCTCTCGCCGTTAATGCACCATCTTCGAAAACCTTTCCATAATAATCAAAGAATTTAGTTCCTAGCTCTTCGCTCCATTCAGTAATTTTTCCAAATTTTCTAAGATCCGAAGGATCGTAATATGTTTTAGACATATAATCGTTGTTTTAAAACAGATAGTTATTGTATGTCGTAAGATATAGATTAAAACTTACAATAAATTTATCTTTTATTCATAATGTCTAAAATCAACATTATGGAGATAAAAAAAAAGGGAATGTTAAATATTTAAGTTTTTTTGTCAAAAATATACCGATCATACACGTTAAAATAACCAATTGACACCCATTATTAGGAATTGTGAATTATATTGATCTATAATTATTTTACTCTTCAATTGTTAAGATAAAAAGCATGTTTTTTTACTAAAAGATTTGTTGCATTTTAGATGTTAATCCCTAAGCTCATTTGTTATAATATATTTATTTAATCTTTATTAGGTTTTGTTTTTAACTCCTGATAACTTTCTATTATTTTAACAATTAAATCGCTCAATTCGTTGATTAACAGTGATTTTTTTAGACATATATAAATGTCAATGGGATAATTGAATTAAAATGTAATGATAATGTTAAGATTATCTAGTTAGCGCAAATTAGAATGTAATGTTGTAGCTTTATCAATATTTCGAGATAAAAATCTAAAGTGTTTATTTACTGATTTTTAAAAAACGAATCAGATTTATATTAAGAAAGTAAGTAAGATAAATTTAATTGACGTAACTAAAAAATAAGATAGGTGAGAATTATTAAAGAATATGCTAAAAATAATATTTGTGGTATTGTCCTATTGGGGTTATTTGTAGGTGCTCCATTACAGGGTTTTTCTCAGAATAAAAATATTGAGCAGAAAGTGGATTCTGTTATTGCTTTAATGACATTAAAGGAAAAAATAGGACAGCTTGTTTTATATAATGGTAGTTGGGATGTAACCGGACCACCTTCGGATGTTGGGAATAAAGAAAAATATGAGAAACTTCGCAACGGAGAAGTAGGGGCTATGCTTAACGCTACATCAGTAGCAGGTACTAAAGAATTACAAAAAACGGTAATGGAAAATTCGCGATTAAAAATTCCATTGTTGTTTGGATATGATGTGATTCATGGTTTTAAAACAATTTTTCCTATTCCACTTGGTGAAAGTGCAAGTTGGGACTTAGAGGCTATTAAAAAGTCTTCAGAAATTGCAGCAAAGGAGGCGACTGCGTCTGGTATTAATTGGGCATTTGGTCCTATGATGGATATTTCTAGAGATGCTCGATGGGGAAGAGTTATGGAAGGAGCAGGAGAAGATCCATTTTTAGCATCGAAAATAGCAGTTGCCAGAATTCAGGGATTTCAAGGAGATAATTTAGCAAAAGAGAATACACTTGCTGCATGTGCTAAGCATTTTGCAGCTTATGGTTTTGCAGAAGGAGGAAGAGATTATAACACAGTAAGTATAGGAGAATATGAATTACACAATACCGTATTACCTCCTTTTAAAGCGGCAGTTGATGCTGGTGTAGCATCAATGATGAGTTCGTTTAATGAGATAGATGGAATTCCAGCAACAGGTCATAAAGGTTTGCAAAGAGATATTTTGAAGAATACTTGGAACTGGGATGGTTTTATCGTTTCGGATTGGGCTTCTATTGCTGAAATGATTTTTCATGGATATGCAAAAGATAGAACACACGCAGCTGATATAGCGATACATGCGGGTAATGATATGGACATGGAAGGTAGAGCTTATGAAGTTGGTTTGGAAAAGTTGGTAAAAGATGGAAAAGTAGATGAAAAACTTATAGAAGATGCAGCTAGACGTATTTTACGAGTTAAGTTCGAATTAGGGTTGTTTGATGATCCTTTTAGATATAGTAATGAAGAACGTGAAAAAACAGAGATATATACAAAGGAGCATTTAGAGATAGCTAGAGATGTTGCCAAGAAATCAATTGTTTTGTTAAAAAATGATGGTAATATGTTACCGCTCAAGAAAGATGCAAAAAGTATTGCGGTTATTGGATCTCTTGCGGATGATAAAGATACTCCTATTGGAAGTTGGAGAGGAATGGCAACACCGAATTCGGCAGTTTCATTACTAGAAGGTATAAAGGCTGCTGTATCTAGTTCTGCAAAAATTTCACACGCAAAAGGAGTTGAGATAGGTGTGGGTGAAAGAAGTTTCGTTAGAAGTTTGAAAGTTAATAGAGATAATTTTGAGGGAATTGAAAACGCAGTAAGTGTTGCTAAAGGAGCAGAAGTGGTTGTCTTAGCATTAGGGGAAGAAGCTTTTCAATCTGGAGAAGCAAGAAGTCAGGTGAGTATAGAATTAACTCCGCCACAACAAAAGTTATTTGATGCTGTTTATGCAGTAAACAAAAATATTGTAGTTGTGCTTATGAATGGTCGTCCAATGGCTCTTTCTAATATTGCTGAAAAAGCATCCGCAATATTAGAAACTTGGCATCTTGGATCAACTTCTGGAAATGCAATAGCAGATGTATTATTTGGTGATTATAACCCTTCAGGGAAATTACCAGTATCTTTTCCTAGACATGGAGGTCAAGCACCTCTGTATTATAATGTTAAAAATACAGGAAGACCAGTAAATCAGGATGGTATGGTGTTTTGGTCACATTATACTGATGAAAAGAATGATGCTTTGTTTCCTTTTGGTCACGGATTAAGTTATACCGATTTTGAATATAAGGATTTAAAAGTGAGTGCTCCAACATTTAGTGCAGGAGGAAAATTATTAGTCTCTGTTATAGTCAAAAACACGGGGAAAGTAAAAGGCAAGGAAGTGGTACAGCTGTATCTTAGAGATTTAATAGGTAGCTTAACACGACCAGTAAAAGAATTGAAAGGGTTTCAACTGATAGAACTTGGTCCTCAAGAGAGTAAAACAGTCACTTTTACGATAGATGAAAAAACGATTCAGTTTTACACTGCTAATAAAAAATGGGAAGCAGAACCAGGAGATTTCAAAGTGTTTATAGGAGGTAGCTCAAAAACAGAACTAGAAAGTAATTTTTCTTTTAAATAATTAAATGATGCACAAATTATATATTATCGTATTCAGTCTTTTGGTATTAAGTTGTAACTCAAAATCAACCGAAGACAATGATAAAACAATAAAGGAAAAACCTTCTATGAATACAGAGATTGATAAAAAAGTTGCTTCACTGCTTTCCGAAATGACATTAGAGGAAAAAGTAGGGCAAATGACTCAAATTACTTTAGATGTAGTTACCAAAGGAGATAATCAGTATAGTTCTGCTCAGCCTTATGAGTTGGATTCTGCCTTAGTGCGCAAGGCAATTCATACTTATAAAGTTGGTTCTATATTAAATACTCCAGGAGTTCCTTTATCCAGACAAGATTGGTATAAAACTATAAAGATATTTCAAGATGAGGCTGCGAAAACACCTAGGCAAATTCCTATTATATATGGTATAGATGCTATTCATGGTGTTAATTACACTACAGAAGCAACGTTATTTCCACAGCAGATCGCATTGGCTGCAACTTTTAATCGAGATTTGGTAAAAGAAGTTGCTAAGATTTCTGCTTATGAGACAAGAGCTTCGTCGATTCCTTGGAATTTTTCACCTGTTTTGGGATTAGGAAGAAATCCTTTATGGCCAAGGTTATGGGAAACTTTTGGTGAAGACGTCTATTTAGGAAAGACAATGGGTGTGGCAATGGTAGAGGGTTATCAGGGAACACTTGGAGACCCTTATACTGTAGCTTCTTGTATGAAGCATTATTTAGGATATAGCGTTCCTTTGTCTGGTAAAGATAGAACACCTGCTTGGATTCCAGAAAGAGAATTAAGACAATATTTTTTACCAGCTTTTAAAGCAGCTGTAGATGCAGGGTCTGTAACCTTAATGATTAATTCGGGAGAAATAAATGGAGTTCCTGTACATGCTAGCAAATTCTTGTTAACGGATGTATTGAGAGGCGAACTTGGCTTCGAGGGTATTGCAGTAACGGATTGGGCAGATATCAATTATCTACATACGAGGCATAAAGTTGCGGAAACAATTAAAGATGCAATCAAAATGTCTATAAACGCAGGTGTAGATATGAGTATGGTACCTCATGATTTTGAGTTTGCCGAACTGTTGGTAGAGTTGGTGAAAGAGGGGAGTGTAGCTGAGGAAAGAATCGATAGTGCAGTTTCTAGAATATTAAAAGTAAAAATGCAATTGGGTCTATTTGAAAACCCAGTCACAGATCCTAAAGATTATCCTGATTTTGGATCAGAAAAATTTGCTGCAGTAAGCAAAAAAGCATCGTTAGAATCTTTTACATTGCTAAAAAATAAAGATGAGGTACTGCCACTAGAAAAAGGAACAAAAATCTTAGTAACAGGTCCCACTGCCAATACCATGAGATCTCTAAATGGAGGATGGTCATATAATTGGCAGGGAAGTGAAGCAGATAACTATGCTAAAGATAAAAATACAATTGCTGAAGCTATTGTAGGTTTAGGTAATGCTACATTTGTTCAGGGAGTTTCGTTTAAAGAAGATAATGGTATCGATAGTACTGTATTAAAAGAGGTTTCTTTCGAAGATCAAAAGAATATTGCTGCTGCTGTAAAGGCTGCTCAACAAACTGATGTTATTTTATTATGTTTAGGTGAAAACTCCTATACAGAAACTCCAGGAAATATTAATTCTATTTTATTGCCAAAGGATCAAGTAGAACTAACAAAAGCATTGGCAAAAACAGGTAAGAAAATAGTGCTTGTGTTACTAGAAGGAAGACCAATCATCTTTAACGAGATAGAGCCTTTAGTAGATGCTGTATTTATGGGATATTTGCCAGGTAACCACGGAGCAGATGCTCTGGGAGATTTATTGTATGGGTTAGAAAGCCCTTCTGGAAGGTTGCCAATAAATTATCCAAAACATCCACATGCATTTGTAAACTATAATCACAAACACTCTGATAACATTTCCATTCCAAACTATTATGATTCGGACTATGATCAACAATATGAGTTTGGTGATGGATTATCGTATACAACTTTTGAATATAGTAATCTATCCGTAAGTGCAGAAGAAATGAATGAAGATGGTTCTATTGACGTTTCAGTAACCGTTACAAACACTGGTAGTAGAGATGGAAAAGAAGCGGTGTTGCTTTTTATTAGTGATTTGTATGCCAGTATTACTCCCGAAGTGAGAGCTTTGAAGGGATATGAGAAAATTGCTTTAAGCAAAGGAGAGTCTAAAGAGGTTTCGTTTACAATCACTAAGGATGAGCTTTCCTTTGTAAATCAGGAGTTAAAGACTATTGCCGAGCCTGGAGATTTTGAGATTAGTATTGGAGATTTAAAAAAGAAAATTAAGCTTAAATAATATAAAAATTAATACCCATATTTTAAAATTAAAAAGAATAGGGTGCTTATTGATATCTTATAAACAAAGTGTAAATAAGGTATGTTAAGATTTTAATGGTATATTTGATAAGCCTACTTATGTAAAAACTCATCTCATGTATCGTCTTTTTATTACATTTTATTTTTTATCATTTTCGATTTTTTCGCAATCCATAAAAAATAAAACACTTCCTAAGATAACCCATTATGACACCAAAAACATGGGATTTAATGCGCAATCTTGGGATATTAAACAAGATGAAAATGGTTTAGTATATATTGCTAATGGGAATGAGATTTTAATTTTTGACGGCACTGATTGGACTTCAGTAGACACCAATCCAGAAATGGTAAATAGAAGTCTTTTTGTTAAGAACAAAGACACTATATATTTTGGGGCTGATGAGCATCATGGGATGTTGATTAAAAATGGATATGAGGATTATACAATTCAGCCATTAAGAAATAACAAAAAAGATGTAGCTGCGGATATTGAAGAGTATTGGAGAACACATTTTGTTAACAATGAGATCATTTTTCAAACCTTCAGAAATTTATATGTTAATCAAGGAAATATAATTACCAAAATTCCCGCTCCGTATCGTTTTAAGTGGAGTTATAGTATCGACAATCAGATCTATGTAAATGATTTAAAGTATGGGGTTTTTAGACTGCAGGAAACCAATTTAATCCCTGTAATAAGTGATCCAACTTTAAATGAAAAAATAGTTGGCGTTACTAAAATTGACGATAATTTAATTATTATAACTGATACTAAAGGATTATATAAAGTAATAAATGATGAACTCATACCTATTACTTTTTCTGTGTCAGAAGAAGTTCAAAAAGCTCAGATCTTTTCTTTTCTTAAACTTAATGATGATAGAATAGCTCTTGGTACAGTTTCTAATGGATTATACTTATTAGATGTAAGTACAGGAGAAACTCACAATATTAATAAGAGAAACGGGCTCCAAAACAATACGATCCTATCCATTTATCAAGATTATGAGGAAAACCTTTGGTTAGCGTTAGATTATGGAGTGGATCATATAAAATTAAACTCTCCTCTTACCTATTATTATGATTACTTTGGAGAGTTGGGAACTACCTACGCGATTGTAAATGATCAAAAACTTTCTTACTTAGGAACTAATCAAGGACTTTATGCGGGTAACACCACTTCTTCGGATTTTAATAAAGATTTTGAATTACTATTAAACGGTCAGGTTTGGAATATCGAAAAGGTTGATGATGATGTTTATGTTGGTCATGATAAAGGGGCTTATGCCGTAGAAGGTAAAGTCTTAACTCGAATGGGAGAAGATTTAGGTGCTTGGAATTTCAGGAAATATAAACTTTCAGAAGAAGAGGATGTTATTGTTTCTGGAAATTATAATGGTATATCGCTATATCAAAAAAGAGAAGGTAAATGGGAAGGGTTTAAGTTGAGTGGTTTTGAAAAATCCGGTAGGTATTTAGAGGTAGATAAGGAAAATTACCTTTGGGTAGCACTGTATAGTGATGGTGTGTTTAAATTTGAGCTAGACTATGACGAAAAACAATTAAAGGATGTGGCTTTTTATCCTGTAAGTGATTTTGAAGGTGATAGAATAGCGCTTTCCATGGTAGATGACAAAATAGTAATAACTTCAAACTATCATACATACACATACTCTCATCAGAACAAAGATTTTATTAAAACGGAAATACAAGCAAATCTAGGATCTGCTCCTAGGATTTTTAAAAATGGAGAAGAAACTTGGTATGTAAGCAATGATAAAGTTGCAGTAAAAAAATCTGAAAATGCAATAGTGCTTCACGAATTAAAAGATCAATTGGTGCCTGATGTTTTGAATGTTTTTCCTGTTGATTATTCAAATACTGTAATTCCTGTTTTTAATGGTTTCGCTATGTATTCCAAAAAGAATAATACGATTTCGGAAACTATTAAAAGTGATATCCTAATTAGAAATTTTGTTTCCGTAAATAGTGGAAATTCATACGTTGTTGGGGATAAAATTGCATTTTCTGATAATGATCTGAAGATTAACTACGCATTACCAATTTATGGACAAGCAATAGAGTACCAGACGAGCTTAAATGATAATGATTGGAGTCCTAAAACCACGAGTACAGCGCGAACGCTTTATAACCTGAAAGAAGGAAATTACACTTTTAAAGTAAGAGCAGAATACAATGGAGAATATCGATTAGGAACATTTAGTTTTAGTATAAAACCTCCAATATATAGAACACATTGGGCATATATGCTCTATTTGATTTTGTTTTTGATATTGATTATTTCAGTAAGAGGGATCAATAGGTATAAAATGAAAAAACAGGAAAGGATTTTATTGGAAGAAAAAGCAATGAAATTAAAAAAGCAGGAAGAAGAACATAGAGCGCAAAAATTAGAACAGGAGCATAAAATCATCGAGCTTAATAACTCTAAATTACAAGATGAAATAAAAGCAAAAAGTAGAGAGCTGACTCAGATCGCCTACGTGAATTTGAATAAAAATAAAATTCTTAAAAAGATTAGGGATAAGATTGTAAAGGTTCAGGATGCTTCTGATCAAAAGTTGCCAACCAATAGTTACAATGAATTAGTGCGATTAGTGGACTATTATATTACAGATAAAGAAAGCAAGTTGTTTGAAATTAATTTTGATAAATCACATCAAGAATTTTACGAAAAGCTTTCGAATAATTATCCTAACCTAACTTCCAAGGATTTACGACTGTGTGCTTATCTGAAAATGAATCTTTCTTCTAAAGAAATAGCGCCTCTATTAGGAATAAGTTCACAAAGTGTAGATGTTAGCAGGCATAGATTAAGAAAAAAGCTTAATTTAGACTCCAAAGACAATTTGACTAATATTCTTATCAGTCTTAAATAAGGAATTTCTAATAGCACAGTCATGAGGAAAAAGGTTACCCTAAAACAGCTTGCAAAAGAGTTAAATCTATCTATTTCTACCGTTTCTAAGTCATTAAAGAATGATTCGGAGATAAGTCAGAAAACTATCAATAGAGTTCATGAGTTAGCTAACTTTTATAACTATAAACCAAATGCACTAGCTGTTAGTTTAAAAAGTAACAAAACAAATACTATTGGTGTTTTACTGCCAGAGATTCTTAATCATTTTTATGCTAAAGTACTTTATGGGATTGAGCAAGAAGCTTCTAAAGAAGGGTATAAAATTGTAACCTGCATTACTAACGAATCTTATGAGAAAGAAGTAGAATATGTAGAAATGCTTAATTATAGTAGTGTAGATGGTTTTATTTTAGCTTTGAGTAAGGAAACTCAGATGCTTAATAAGCTAGATCATCTTAAAGATTTGAAGCGTGATAATGTGCCACTTATGATGTTTGATCGCGTAAGTGCAGAAGTGGATTGTGATAAGGTTATTGTGGATGATAAGCACGCTTCAAAAACGGCTGTGCAACATTTGATTAAAACAGGTTGTCGAAAAATTGCTATAATCTCTACCATTTTTGATCTAAGCGTTGGTAGATTAAGATTAGAAGGGGCTCATGAAGAAGTGGCTGATAATGAAGGGGTAACACTTGTTGAATTGCCAATAAATAATATTGAATTAGAAGAGAAGGAGATTGAATCTTTTCTTAAAAATAATGAAATAGATGCTGTGTTAGGTTTGGATGAAACCGCAGCAGCAGTAGCTATCAATATGGCGAATAAGCTAGGGTATAAAATTCCAGGGGATATATCTGTAATCGGATTTACCGATGGAATACTATCCAAGCACTCCTATCCTAAGTTAACGACGGTCTCTCAGCATGCCGAAGATTTAGGAGCTAGGGCGGCGAGAATATTATTGGATAGATTATTAAATACTACCGAGAATAATTATAAAACAACCACAGAAATTGTTAAAACCTCGTTGATTCTCAGAGATTCAACGAATTAATTTTATTCGACGACATAAGTTTTTTTATCTATTCCCACTCCTGTTATCGTAAGTTTTTTCCAAGTTTTAGGTAATATTGGATTTTTTTGAATTATTCCATTGTCAGTAAGATATAAGCCACCAAAACCGAAAATAACTGTTTGTAACATTCCTCCTGCACCTGTCGCAAAATAGGGATTGTTACTAGTAGCTGCTTCTGCTAATGCTCCGAACGGAGGCCTTTTATTGGGTTCGTAGCTTCTTTTGAAAAGCCTAAAGGCATTCTCTGCATCACCTAATCTGGCATAGATAACGGCAAACACACTCTGAGCCATAGCTGGGCCTTCTTCTGCGAGTTTAGGTTCGTAATATTTTAGGTCTTTTAAAATGGTTTCTTTATCAGTTATGATATCTAGAGGATAAGATAACAGGTTAACATCTGCTTGCTTTATTCTATCTCCTGAGTATTTGCTATGTTCTTTTGTTGTTCCGTCTTTAAACTTATGAATGATTATTTTATCTGCAACATCATTCCATGTCTTGTTCGGTGTGATTCCAATTTCGGTTGCAGCTAAAGAAGCGTATCTTAGACAAGTGATGGCAGATCCATTAGTAAAAGCATTGTCATCTACATTAGGCGCAAACTCATTTGCTCCTACAACATTTTTGATAGAATAGGATCCGTCAGAATTTTTTGTGGATCTACTAACCCAATAATCTGCAACTTCCTTTAGAAGAGGATACCCTCTTTCTTGAAGCCATTTTTTATCTTTTGTAACTCGATAATAGTTCCAAAAAGCGATACCTATATCAGCTGTGATGTGATGTTCGAAAGTTCCTGTTAGCGCCCAAGCGGGAGTAGCTTCCTCTCCGGTGTCATCGCTTTCCCATGGAAACATAGCTCCTTTATATCCAAAATTGATTGCTTTCCTTTTTGCTACCTCGAGACGGTCTGATCGATAATTCACTAATGAACGAGCGATATCTTGATTAAGTACCAATAAAGGAGGATACATCCATAACTCCGTATCCCAAAAAATATGACCATTATAGTTTTGAGAGCTTAATCCCATTGGAGCAATACTAAGATCCGAGTCTCCTCGAGAAAAAGCGTATAAATGATATAGGGCTAAGCGAACATCTAATTGAGATTGTAGATTGCCTTCTATAATGATATCACCTTTCCAAAGATCTGTCCATAAATTTGTGTGTTGATATAGAAGGTCTTTTCTAGGAGTTAATAAATTGAAAATTACAAAACGCTCGCTTTCACTTTGAGGATCAAAAAAGTCTTGGGTAGAGCATTGAGATGCTGTCCACGAAAACTTATAATTTTTTCCTTTAGACACTTTTTTTTCAAATGACAGTTGATTGTCGTATTCAGAAAGTTTGGTGTGTACTAATTCTGGACGTTGATTTTCTCTTGTAGAATTAATATCATGCCATATGAAGGTAGCAGAAGTACCTACTGTATGTTTTCCCAATCTGCTTTTTGCAACAGTTTGTAAGATGGGCATTGTGGTTTCTAAATCTCTAAGAACTCTAAATGTGCTTAAAGGTTGCAGGTATTCTTCTGGTGTTTGTATTTTTCCAACAACTTTTAGATCAATATCCTTAGTTGCTGATACTTCAAAATCGATATAACCAGAATAGGGTACATTTCTAAGAGCGTATACGGTATAAGAAATTTCTGCAATAGAATTATAGGTAAAGGTTGTAGTAAAGCTAGCGTCTTTCATATTGAGCGTCTGTTTCCAGTTGCTAATATTTTCATTGGTTAATTTTGTATTGTTTATATAGAGTTCAAGATTTCCAAAATTCATTCCCAGAAGAATTCTGCTAACACCAAGTGGTGACTCCTTATCATATACATTATTCAGAATTATTTTGTCTGTTTCAAATATTTTAGAAGACGGTAGTATTCCGATTCTTCCATTTGCAGATACAATTCCTGTGTAATTTTTATTATCAGTAGTGGAAATTGTCCATCCATCAATTTGCGCTGCGATAGATATAGTCATAAAAAAGCACACGAATTGAGTAAGAAAAGCCTTTGAATTCTTTAGTGTCATAATCAAGATATTTTGTGAAATAAGAATCTAGTGATCTTAAAATAAATAGAATACACAATTTACTAAACAAATTTTGAAAAGTGAAATTGAACTAATTAGCATGGCAATACAAGCGTTTGTATTATCATTTTTTAGTCAGAATCGTGAATTTGATTAAAATTATGTAATTTTCTAATGAATGTGCTTTAAGTGCTTTCTCGCTGCGTAAGTTTAGTTTCCAGTTTAACAACTGTTTTTTTATGAAGTATGTCCTCAGGTTCATTTAATTGCTTGATAAGGAGTTCAGCAGCCTTTTGGCCCATTTCGAAACTTGGTTGTGATACGCAGGTTAGGGTTGGAACAAAGACTTCTCCAAGTCCCAAATCTCCAAAGCCGATTACTGCGACTTCCTCAGGTATTTTTTTTTCGGTCTTTAATAGTGTTTTCATTGCTAACAATCCATAATTGTCAGTGCACGTAAAAACTGCATCCGGAGAGGTGGTAAGATGTTTAAAAAAATCTAGTATTTCTCTATCCTCAAACTCTCTGTCCAAAGAGTTACAATGTAAGACTAATTCTTCATGGAAAGGGATCTTGTATTTGTTAAGAGCCGACTTGTATCCTGTAAACCGATCTTGAAATACTTTTTTTTGTTTTATTCCTCCTATAAATGCTATTTTTTTTCTTCCTTTTTTGATAAGAAACTCTACAGCATTAAAAGACGATTTTATATCATCAATCATTACATGGTCCGCTCCAGAGACTTCTTCTCTAATATTGTCAAATAATACCATGGGCATACCTTTACTTGTAAGATCGTTTAAATGGGCAACATTTTCTGTCTCATGTGTAGGGGATAAAATGATTCCATCAACCAAACCTTTTTCGAATGATATAAGGTTTTCTTTTTCGAATTGATACGAGTTTCTCGAGGAACTGATTAGAATTTTATAATTATGATTTCTAGCATATTGATCTATTCCTCTACATACTTCGATAAAAAAAGGTTCGTCATATCTAGGTATAAGTACTCCTATGATGTTGGTTTTTCCAGAGCTCAAACTTTTAGCAATCTGATTGGGCATATACCCCATTTCTTCGGCAGTTTTAAATACTTTCTCTTGAGTACTCTTTTTAACTCTAGGGTTTTTATCCAATGCTCTTGATACTGTCGCAATAGAAATATTTAGTTTTCTTGCGATATCTTCAAGTTTAACCCTTCTTTTTTTAAAAACCATCAAATTAAGTATTAAAAAATTATCAATAAAATTTTAATTTTGCTAAAAATATAATAATACAAACGTTTGTATTATTATTTGTTCTTGATTTACTTTCTAAGGAGATTATTTGTTATGTATTTTGTATAAACGTAAAAAAAGCACTCTAAACTAATGTAAAGTAAAGTATTATAAAACGCTCATTTTACACAACCTTCCCCAAAAAAAATAGTCAAATTTTGTATTTGTACTACCTACGCTAATTTATGATAAATAAAATTAAAGCATATGTTTTTTAGAGAAATTGAAAATAGGTTTGATAAGAAGTTTATTGTTTGTTTTTTCTTAATTGTATAGAAATTTATAAAGTACTTGTCTATATAAAATCTATACTTAATCGATTGAATTCTTTATTTATTATTGAATTTTTTATTTTGAAATTACTGATTAAGTGACTGGTAAATAGATTGTTGTGATAATTTTAAGGTTATTATATCGACATTGTATAGGTAATGTAAAGATTTGTGTTTTTGAAATTCTATATAAATAATATTGTAGTTTTGGTAATCAAACGATGTAATAAATAGTAATACTAGATTTTTTTAACTATTTTTTTATTAAATCGATTATTAGGTGTGTTTTTGAAGGATTTCAATGCCAAAACGAATAAGACTAGTAAAATGAAATTATTTAAAAACATAATACAGATTTAAGTGAAACTAACTTGGTTTAAAAAAGGTACGATCTATCAGATATACCCTCGTAGTTTTAATGATAGTAATAATGATGGAGTTGGTGATCTAAGGGGTATCATAGAGAAACTAGATTATATACAAAGTTTGAATGTTGATATTGTTTGGTTAAGTCCAATTTTTTGTTCACCAAATGATGATAACGGATATGATATTAGTGATTATCGTGGGGTTATGCCTGAATTTGGAACCATGGAAGACTTTGATGAATTATTAAAAGGAATTCATGATAGAGGTATGAGATTAATATTGGACTTGGTTGCGAATCATTGTTCTGATGAACATATGTGGTTTGAGGAAGCTAAAAAGTCTAAGGATAATCCATACAGAGATTATTTTCATTGGCATAAGCCTTCAGATGATGGAGGTCCTCCGAATAACTGGAAGTCATTCTTTGGAGGAAGTGCATGGGAATTGGACGATGCTTCTGGAGAATATTATCTCCACTTATTTACAAAGAAGCAACCTGATTTAAATTGGGAAAATCCTAAGGTAAGAGAGGAGATTTACGATGCCATGAGGTTTTGGTTGGATAAAGGAGTGGATGGCTTTAGAATGGACGTGATTCCATTAATATCTAAACCAGAAGGGTATCCAGATGCTCCAGAAGTCGGTTTTAGAAAAATTATAGAAGATGTATATGCCAATGGACCAACCGTTCATAAATATCTGAATGAAATGAATGAGAAGGTGATTAGTAAGTACGATGCGTTTTCATTAGCTGAAGGAGTTGGTATTAATGAAACTAAAGCTGGTTTGTATGTAAACAGAGACAGAAAGGAATTAGATATGTTGTATCATTTTGATATTCTTGAATGTACAATTGTAAACG
This sequence comes from uncultured Aquimarina sp., assembly GCF_947492965.1. GTDB lineage: Bacteria > Bacteroidota > Bacteroidia > Flavobacteriales > Flavobacteriaceae > Aquimarina. The sequence goes on from NZ_CANLOZ010000003.1 coordinate 344,107, forward strand.
GGAAATTTGAAGAGGTTTCTCCTTTTGATCTAGTGCAAATAAAAAGGATTTTTAAAAAATGGAGAGATGCAGTGCATAACACTGGGTGGATTGCAAACGCTATGGGAAATCACGATTTCGCTAGAATGGTATCAAGATTTGGAAATGATAAAGAATATCATTCGGAGTCTGCTAAAATGTTAATTACAATGTTAGCTACACAAAATGGGACTTTAAATATTTATCAAGGAGATGAAATAGGTATGACTAATATAACCTTAGAAACCATAGAAGAAGTCAAAGATGTTCAGTCATTGAATTTTTATGAAGAAAATTTAGTTAAATCTAAATTTTCTAAGGAAGTGGCTTTGGAAATGATCAATAAAGAAGGTAGAGATAATGCTAGAACTCCTGTGCAATGGAATGATGAGATTAATGGGGGGTTTTCAATAGTTGATCCGTGGTTAAAAGCTAATCCAAATAGTGATGTTATTAATGTTAAGCATCAAGAAAATGACCCTAATTCTATTCTGAATTTTTATAGATCCTTGCTCAAAATTAGAAAACAGCATGATGTGTTTGTTTTTGGAGAATTTGAGGAAATAGAATTTAATAGCCCTAATCTATATATCTACAAAAAGACCTTGGAAAATAGGTCAATTATTGTTGCTCTTAATTTTACTGAATCAGATCAAGTTTTTAAAACTTCTGGTGTAGTGAATGAGTACAAAGTTTTGATAAATAATTATGCAGATCTGCATAGTAAAGAAAATGACTTAATCCTTAGACCTTATCAAGGGTTAGTTTTAGATATAGATTAATATAATTTTAAAACAAATATGAATAAAGTAGAAAGTGAAATTAGTTTTTGTTTGTTAGCGAAGGAGTTTATCTGATAGCAACTTCTTCATAAGAGGTAACATTAGGGGCGTTTTAAAATTGTAACTTTTATTTAAATATTAATTTCTAGTTACTATGTCGATTGTTCTAGTAAGACTAAGACGCCCCTGTTACTTAAAATATTGAATAAAACTAATTTTTTTAACGATAAAAGTAGTAATAATTAACAACTAAATATTTAAATTTAATCAAACTCTAAATTATGAAAAGTATGATACTTAAAAAACTCATGTTTCTTTTAGTATTTATCTCAGGGAATATGATGTTTGCACAAATCACGGTTACGGGGGTGATTTCGGATGCAAATGGTCCAGTTCCAGGGGTAAATGTCCTTGTTAGGGGGACTTCAAATGGGGCAGTTTCTGATTTTGATGGGAACTATACCTTAAGTAATGTGGCAGAAGACGCTACATTAATTTTTAGTTACGTAGGATTTCAAACTAAAGCGGTGGAAGTTAGTGGTCGTACAACCATTAATGTAACCATGGAGGAAAATGCTGCAGAACTAGAAGCGGTTGTGGTTATTGGTTATGGAACACAGTCTATAAAAGATGCCACGGGTTCCGTTGCAGTAGTAACTTCTGAAGATTTTAATTCAGGTTCTATTGCATCACCAGAGCAGCTTATTCAAGGTAAAACAGCAGGGGTTCAAATTACACAAGCAAGTGGGGAGCCAGGAGCAGGCGTAGCATTAAGAATTAGAGGTACAACTTCTGTTCGATCTAACAATAACCCTTTATTTGTAGTTGATGGAGTTCCATTGGCTGGAGACGATACTGCCGCTGGAGGTAGTGATTTAGGGATTGGAACTAGTTCTGCAAGAAACCCGCTTAATTTCTTAAACCCTAATGATATAGAAAGTGTAAGTATTCTTAAGGATGCATCCGCAACTGCAATATATGGATCAAGAGGTGCGAATGGAGTTGTAATCATAACCACTAAGGCAGGTAGAGGGGCGCCAAAAGGTGTTTTCGAATATACTTCTACTCTCAGTATCGCTAGACCTGCTCAAGAATTTGATTTGCTGAATAGAGAACAATATTTAGATGCTATTGATCAGTTCGGTGGAGATCGTGCTGCACAGGATTTTGGAGCTAACACGGATTGGCAAGATGTAATTACTAGACAAGCTGAATCTACTAATAATACATTGTCGTATTCACATAATTATCAAACTGGTAATGTAAGAGCTTCTTTTGGATATGGAAAGCAGTTTGGTGTTGTTAAGAAAAGTTCTTTAGAAAGGATTACTGGAAGAATTAATGCTTCCCATAGATTTTTTAACAATAAATTAAAATTAAATCTTCAAGGGACACTATCAAGAGTAAACGATGAAGCGCCACCAATTACAAATAATGCAGGTTTCCAAGGAGATTTGTTAGGAGCAGCGTACTCTGCAAATCCAACATGGCCTGCTTCTGCAGGGTTTGAGCCAGGTGGTTCTAATATTAACCCTTTAGCATTATTGACTTTTAGTCAGAATGAAACAAAAACAAATAGATATTTAGTTAACCTTTCTGCGGAGTATGCGATTACTTCTGAGTTAAGTGCTAAGGTAAGTGTAGGATATGATAATTCAGAGTCTACTGCTATAAATGTTTTATCAGGAAATATAACTGGTTTTAATAATGGAGCTCCTGAAAATGGTAGAGGAACTTTAAATGATATCGAAGTAGAGAATAGACTTTTAGATATAACTTTGAATTATGAGAAAGAATTTGGAAATTCTAAATTATCCGCTTTAGCAGGTTTTTCTTATCAAGATTTTGGGAGAAAAGGAAGAAGTGTACAAGGTTTTGGCTTTGGAACAACAGATTTGGATCAAATGGGAGAAAATCTTGAAATTTCTGCAGATCTGATCGAAAGTGTTATTGAAGGTTCTTTCCAGCAGTATGGTGTGGCACCTAATGGTTCATTCGTAAATAGACTTTTCCCTGATATCGTTCAAGGTGAGGCTCTGGTTGCACCAACAACACCAGTTTCTTCAGTATTAGGTGATACATTCGATTTTACAGATGAGTTACAATCCTTTTTTGTAAGAGGTATCTATTCCATAGCAGATAAGTATATTTTAACTGCAACAGTTAGAGCTGATGGGTCTTCAAGATTTGGACCTAACAATCAATATGGATATTTTCCATCTGCAGCATTCGCTTGGAAGTTAGATCAGGAAGATTTTATTGGTGATTCATTCTCTACACTGAAATTAAGACTTGGATACGGTATTACTGGAAATCAAGATGGACTTGGTTTCGGTAACTTTACAATCAGACGTAGATTTAGCCCAGGTGGAATCGCTCAAGATGGTGTGATAAATGCACCGGGAACTAGTCAGGTATCTTTTGTTAATGATGATCTTAAATGGGAGGAAACAAGTCAAGCCAATGTAGGTGTTGATTTTGGATTCTTTGGAGATCGTTTAACAGGTACTATAGATTTTTATCATAAGGATACCAAAGACTTATTATTAAGTGCAGCAAATGCCCAACCAACACCACAACCTTTTAACTTTACTAATATAGATGGTAATGTAATCAACCAAGGGGTAGAATTTGCAATCAATTATGATATTATCCAGCAAGAAGACGTAAATTGGAATTTTGGATTTAATATCGCTTATAATAAAAATGAGCTTCAGAACTTTGATGGTCAGATCCAATCTGGTCAGATCAGTGGACAAGGATTAACAGGTGCGTTTGCGCAATTATTAGCTGAGGATCAGCCACTATTTTCTTATTTCTTAAGAGAATTTGCTGGGTTTGATGCAGATGGTCAATCAATTTATCCTAACGGAGATGTTCAAGAGTTTGTTGGTAAAAGTGCCTTGCCTGATTTCAATGTTGGTATTACCACAAGTTTCAACTATAAAAACTGGGATGCTTCTATGAACTTTGCAGGTCAATTTGGTCATTACATATATAATAACACCGCAAATGCATTTTTCACTGCAGGAAGTATTAACGGTGGAAGAAACGTTACTGTAGATGTTTTAACAAATGGAGAAGCTTCTTCCAACGCTCCTGATGTATCTACTCGTTTCTTAGAAAAAGGAGATTTCTTAAGATTACAAAATGCTTCTATTGGATATAATTTCCCATTATCCGGAGAAGGACTTTTCAAAAGCCTTAGACTTTTTGCAAATGGGCAGAACTTATTTGTAATAACTGATTATAGTGGTTTAGATCCAGAAGTAAATGTAAGTGCTCCGTTAAATGGTATACCAACTGCGGGAATTGATTATACAGCCTTTCCAAGACCGAGAACCTATACATTTGGTTTAAATGCAACTTTTTAAAAAATTAAGATTATGAAAGAAAAGAAATTTAAAATTGGATTATCGGCATTATTCTCAATAATGCTATTAGTCTCCTGTACTGATTTGGAGATAGAGCCCACTGATTCGGTGATCGAAAATCTAACCGGTGAATTTTCTGGAGTTGGAGATGTAGATGCCGCGATTACTAATGTTTACAATTCTATATATGGACAATTAGGAAATCAAGCAGATTTATATGCATTGAATGAGGTTACTTCAGATGAATTATTAGTGCCTACAAGAGGAACTGACTGGGGTGATAATGGATTGTGGAGAAATTTACACGAGCATACATGGAGTGCGATCCACCCATTTGTATTGAATAATTGGAATAACATGAATACCAACGTTTTCAATACAACTGAAATTATTGATTCAAGAAGTGGTGCAGATGCGGCGCAGCTTGCACAAGCCAAGTTTTTAAGAGCATTCAGTATGTTCTGGATTATGGATATGTATGGTCAGGTACCATTTAGAGAGCCAGATGAAGGTCCAGAAATTGATCCTAGAGTGTTTACAAGAGCAGAAGCATTAGATTTTGTACTTACGGATTTAAATGAAGCTATTCCTGATTTACCAGTGATAGGGCCAAGTGCTTCCACAAATAGAGCTTCTAGAGCAGCAGGGAATTATTTATTAGCAAAGGTGTTATTAAATAAACATATTTATAATGGATCAGGTACACCCGATGCAGCAGATATGACCGCTGTGGTGAATGCGGTAGATGCTATCGCAGCTGATGGTTTTGCGTTACAAGCAGGTTATTTTGATATCTTTAAACAAGACGTAGATAACGAAACTATTTGGTTTGCAGAAACAGGTGTAGGTAATAGAATTTGGAATGGATTGCATTATAATCAAAACGCCGAAGGTAATGGTGGAGGTGGATGGAATGGTTTCTCTACGCTTGCTGAGTTTTATGATCTTTTTGAAGGAGATCCAAATATTAATATTCCAGGAAGTGGTCAAGAAGAAAGAAGAGGTTTCGTTCCAACAGATGGTTCTTTCCAAGGTATTGGTTTTGGTTTCTTAGTAGGACAGCAGTATGATGAGAATGGTGATCCATTAACAGATAGACCAGGACAACCGCTTAATTTTACTAGAGATTTTGCTGGTTTACTTGGGAATGATGAGAATAGAGGTATTAGAACGATTAAATATCACCCTGATAATGGTGCTTTTACGAACCATGAGATTGTATTTAGATATGCAGATGCTCACTTAATGAAAGCGGAAGCAATATTTAGAGGTGGTTCTTCTGGTGATGATGCGCTAGCAATGGTAAATGAACTAAGATCTATTCGAAATACTACTAATAGTTTAGGTTCATTAACAGAACAAGACATTCTAGATGAGAGAGGAAGAGAGTTGTATAAAGAATTCTGGAGACGTAATGACCAAATTCGTTTTGGTAAGTTTACCGAAGCTTGGGGATTAAAAAGTAATACTGAAGACTTTAGAGTATTATTCCCGATTCCTGCAGGTGCACTTATTTCTAATCCTAATTTAACACAAAATCCTGGTTACTAACATATTAAATTGCTAAGATTTGTTAGAGTAGAGCCCTTCATTCCTTGAAGGGCTCTACTAATTCATATTTTTCGCTTATCTAATAATAATTGATTCATTACACAAGAAATATAATACTTAGCCTGCTTTTTATGAATCTTTTGATTTCTTGTAAAAAGGATAAAAAAGAAACATATCTTTTTGAACTGATTTCAAAAGAAGAAACGGGTATTACTTTCCAAAATAAGTTAAAAAAATCACCAGACCTTAATATTCTTAGATACCTTTATTTTTATAATGGGGCTGGAGTAGCAGCAGGTGATTTTAACAATGATGGTTGGGAAGACCTATATTTTGTATCCAATCAAGAAGAAAATCACCTATATCTGAATCAAAAACATTTTCAATTCAAAAAAATTAACTCAGAAGTTTTAGCCGATAAAGAAGGTTGGTCTACCGGTGTTACTGTAGTGGATATTAATAATGATGGGTTACAAGATATTTATGTATGTAAAGTTGGTAATTACAGAGGTATATTTGGAAAAAATAGATTGTTTGTAAATCAAGGTTTAGATAGTGATAGCGTTCCTTTCTTCAAGGATGAAGCGTCGAAGTATAACCTTGATATATCTAGTTTTTCTACACAAGTAAGTTTTTTTGATTATGATCTAGATGGGGACTTAGATATGTATCTTTTAAATCATTCGGTACACCCTAATCGTGCTTACGGCCGAGGCTCTAAAAGAAAGCAAGTTGATTCTTTGTCGGGAGATAGGTTGTATAGAAATGATGATGGAACATATCATGATGTTTCTGCTGAAGCAGGAATTTTTCAGGGATCTATAGGGTACGGTTTAGGTATAATTACAGATGATATAAATGATGATGGCTATCCCGATGTTTATGTTGGTAATGATTTTTTTGAAAATGATTACTTATATATTAATCAAAAGAATGGGACATTTAAAGAAGTAATTAATTCGGAACACAATATCATTCAGCATACTTCACATTTTTCTATGGGAACGGATATTGCAGACGTTAACAATGATGGTTTGTTTGATATTTTATCTTTAGATATGTTGCCTGAAGATTTAGCCACCTATAAGTCATCTGGCACTGAATATGGCTTTACAGTCTATAATCAATATCTTAAAAATGGATATCAACCTCAGTATATGCAAAATGCATTACAACTTAATAGAGGAGAGAATACTTTTAGTGAGATAGCCTTTTTTTCTGGTATTGCTGCAACCGAATGGAGTTGGTCACCCTTAATGGTAGATTTAAATAATGATGGTTATAAAGACATTTTTATCTCTAATGGTATCAAAGGAGCGACTAATGATATGGATTTTATTAGTTTTATCGCTAATGAAAATATTCAAAGGCGCATAGAAGAAGGGATGACAAAGGAAGATTTAGCATTAATCGATGAGTTACCCAGTAAAAAAACAACTAATTATTTTTATAGTAATAATAGTGATTTAACTTTTAAAAACGTTTCCGCTGACTGGTCAGAAAATATACCCTCTTATAGTAACGGAGCTGTTTTTGCAGATTTAGATAATGATGGAGATCTGGATATTGTAACTAACAATATAGATGATGTTGCTTTCGTTTATGAAAACCATTCGGATGAATTGGCAAAACACAATTATGTCAAACTAAAATTAAAAGGCATAGGGCAGAATTTACATGCCATCGGGGCTAAAGCTACACTGTTTATAGACAATGAATTACAAATAGCGAGTATAAACCCAACAAGAGGTTATTTATCGTCTGTTTCTAGCATATTACATTTTGGGATAGAGAATCGTACCAAGGTTGATTCCATTCAGATTAGATGGCCTAACGGGAATTTATCAGTACACAAGAATATAAAGATAAACGCTGTCAACTACTTGCTTCAAGATCAATCATTAGATTCTGTTGTACTTGATGATAGAGATTCCAAAATTTTCGAAAAAAGTGAATCCTTAATTAAGTTTAAACATCAGGATTATGAAACTAAAGATTTTAGCGTTGAGCCTCTAGCACCCTATGCTATATCTAATGAAGGTCCTCATGTATCAGTTGTAGATGTAAATAATGATCAGTTAGATGATATTTTTATTCCTGGAGGTAAGTTTAGATCCGGTTCACTATTTCTTCAGAATGCATTAGGAGAATTTAATAAATCAAAGCAAGAAGATGTTGAGTTATATAAAAAGTATGAAGATGTAAGTCAACACTTTTTTGATGCAGATGCAGATGGAGATTTAGACCTTATTACAGTATACGCAGGAAATGAAAATTACGAAGGATATGAGTCGGGTCCTATATTGTTTTTAAACGATAAAGGGAAATTTAAGATAAGTCAGAGCTCTTTTCAAAATATAAAAATAAACGCCTCTGTTGTTATAACTGCTGATATTGATAAAGATGGTGATAAAGATATTTTTATAGGAAGCAATAGTGTTCCTGGACATTACGGTAAGATACCAAAGAACTACTTATTTTTAAATGATGGTAAAGGTAATTTTATAGATCATACATTAGAATTATCTAAGGATTTAGAGACCATCGGGCAAATTTATGATGCTAAATTTGTTGATATCAACCAGGATGATTATCAAGATTTGATTGTTGTAGGTCACTACATGCCAATTACCATTTTCATGAATGATAAAGAAGGAAACTTAGTAAAGGATGAAAATCAGTCATTACAAAAAACAAATGGTTGGTGGAATTGTATTGCAATAGAAGATATGGATAATGATGGTGATATGGATATTATAGCTGGTAATTGGGGGTTAAATAGTAGATTAAAAGCATCAGAAAATGAACCTTTACAACTTTACTTAGCTGATTTCGATGATAATCAAAAAATAGATCCTATTGTTACTTATTTTTATCAAGGTAAGGAGACTCCAATTGCCACTAAAGATGAGCTTACGAAACAAATTCCTCAGTTAAACAAGAAGTTTTTGTCATATCAAGCTTTTGCAGAAGCTAAGTTTGAAGATTATTTTTCGAAAGAGAAAATTGAAACTGCTCAAAAGAAGCAAGTTTTCACATTGAAAACCACTTATTTTGAAAACAAAGGAAACCTTAACTTTTCGGCAAAAGAGCTTCCTTGGGAAACCCAAATTTCTTCAGTTCATGATATCTTAATAAAAGATATCAATAATGACCAGTATCCGGATATATTTCTTGGAGGGAATAGCTATGAGATCAGTACACAATTGAGTAGATTAGATGGCTCTTATGGTACCATTTTAATCAATAATAAAAAAGGAGGTTTTGATAGCGTTAAAAATTCAGGTTTGAAGATTGATGGAGCTGTACGATCGATTAAATCAATCCAAATAAAAGATGAGGAATATGTTTTATTTGGAATTAATAATGATAGTATTCAACTTGTAAAAAAGACATATAAGTAACATGAATAAACTTTTATATAGTACACTTCTTATAGTTCTTCTTTTTTCCTGTAAAGAAAATCTGGAGAAGGAAAATATTATTGCAAAAAAAGAAACCTTATTTAATAAACTTACTCCACAGAAAACGAATATTCATTTTATTAATGAAGTAGATAATGAGAAAAACCTGAACATTTTTACTTATAGGAATTTTTATAATGGCGGAGGAGTCGCGATTGGGGATATTAATAATGATGGCTTACCCGATATCTACCTTACAGCAAATAAACAAGAAAACAAACTGTATTTAAACAAAGGTGATTTTGTTTTTGAAGATATTTCAAAATCATCAAAAACAATGGGAAAAAATGCTTGGTCTACAGGTGTAGTGATGGTAGATATTAATGCGGATGGCTTGTTGGATATTTATGTTTGTAATGCAGGAAATGTAGAAGGTGATGATCAAAAGAATGAGCTTTTTATTAATAATGGTGATTTAACGTTTACAGAAAGCGCAGAAGATTATAACCTTGCCGATAGTGGTTTTACTACGCATGCAGCTTTTTTTGATTATGATAAGGATGGAGACTTAGATGTGTATATTCTTAATAACAGCTTTATTCCTGTAAGTAGTTTAGGGTATGTAAATAAAAGAAATTTAAGAGCAAAAGACTGGGATATTCCGGAAATTCTAAAGGGAGGAGGAGACAAGCTATTAAGAAATGATGGCGGAATGTTTACAGATGTGAGTGAAGAAGCTGGGATATTAGGTAGTCTTATTGGGTTTGGATTAGGGGTTACTATAGGAGATGTTAATGAAGATCTTCTTCCTGATATTTATGTGTCTAATGATTTCTATGAAAGAGATTATCTATACATAAATCAAGGAAATGGAACTTTTAATGAAGAAATTAAAGATTGGGTAAAACATCTTAGTCTTTCCTCGATGGGAGCGGATATGGCGGATATTAACAACGATGGGCGTCCTGAAATTTTTGTGACCGATATGCTTCCGGAAGATGATAAACGATTAAAAGAAACAAGTTCTTTTGAGAGTTATGATGTGTATAAATTGAAGAAAAGTAGGGACTTCTATAATCAATATATGCAGAATTCTCTTCAGCTCAATAATGGAGATAATACTTTTTCTGAAATAGCTTTTTACAGCGGTGTTGCTAAAACAGATTGGAGTTGGGGAGCTTTGTTGTTTGATATGGATAATGATGGTTATCGAGATATCTATGTAAGCAACGGGATTTACCATGATCTTACAGATCAAGATTTTATGAACTTTTTTGCGAATGATATCATACAAAAGATGACATTGACAGGTAAAAAAGAGGAAGTGGACTCTATCATTAATAAAATGCCCTCTACGCCAATACCTAATTATTCGTTTAAAAACAATGGAGATTTAAGTTTTACAGATGTTACAGAAAAATGGGGTTTTGATGAACCAACTTTTTCTAATGGTTCAGCCTATGGAGATTTGGATAATGACGGAGATTTAGATCTAGTAGTTAATAATCTAAATATGCCAGTCGGAATCTATGAAAATAATAGTCAGCAAAAAGGGAATAACTATTTGAAAATTAAAGTCTCTGGAAGTGAGAAAAACACCTTTGCTATTGGAAGTGTTGTAGAGGCGTATTTCAATAATCAGGTAATTAGGCAAGAGCTAATACCTACTCGAGGTTTTCAATCTTCGATAGACTATATAATGACCATTGGAATTGGAGAGAGTGATAAAATAGATTCACTACGAGTTATTTATCCAGATGGGAAATCACAATTATTGGATCAAGTAGCTCTGAATAAACAAATAAACCTAAATTATAAGGATGCCGATCAGCAATTTCAATATGTTTCTAAAAAAGAAAATCCTTATTTTGTTGAAATATCACATAGTCTTAATGCGCATAAAGAAGATCCATATGTAGATTTTGATTATGAAGGGTTGATCTATAAGATGCAATCTAGAGAAGGCCCTGCTTTAGCCATCGCAGATGTAAATAATGATGGGAATGATGATGTGTTTATTGGAGGAGCCTATGGTCAAAAAGGAAAGCTATATACTCAAAACACTTCTGGAAAACTAAAAGAAACTCAATTTGAAACCGAGGAGTTTTTTGAGGATGTTACAGCTATTTTTGAAGATATCGATGGAGATAAAGATTTGGATTTGGTGATAGGATCAGGAGGTAATTTTAAAGGAGCTAGAACTGGAGTTAGAAGTTATATAAATGATGGGAATGGTAATTTTGCCAGAGGCAATGTTATAAAGCCTACAAATACTAACATTTCTGTTTTAAAGGCGTATGATTACGATCAGGATGGAGATATAGATATTTTTGTTGGAAGTCATAGTGTTATTGGAGTATATGGTGTTTCCCCGGAAAGTTATCTTTTGGAAAATGATGGAAACGGAAACTTTGTAGATATCACAAGTGCAAAAGCGGCTGACATCAAAACTATTGGAATGATTACAGATGCAAGTTGGCAGGATGTCAATAAAGATGGTAAAAAAGATTTGGTTTTAGTAGGTGAATGGATGTCTCCTAAGATACTGATAAATGATGGTCAGAAGTTAACCGTAGCTGCTACTGATTTAGATAAAATTTCGGGTTGGTTTAATACTGTTGAAGCAACAGATATAGATAAGGATGGGGATATCGATCTTGTATTAGGAAATAGAGGTTTAAATTCTATTTACCAAAGTGATGAAGAAAATCCAACTAAGATGTATATCAATGACTTTGATAATAATGGAACAGTAGAACAAATTGTTACCCAAACAATCAATGGTAAGGATATTCCGATTCATCTAAAAAAGGAGATTACAGGACAAATAAATGTATTGAAAAAGCAAAACCTGAAGTTTTCAGAATACGCGACTAAAGCTATTGATGAACTTTTTTCAAAAGAGATTTTAGAAAGTTCGATAGTAAAAATTGTAAACAATTTTTCAAGTTTGATCGCTTATAACGAGGGAGATTTGTCTTTTAAAATCAAAGAATTACCAAAAGAAGTACAATTATCCTGTGTCTGTGATATAGAAACAGAGGATATTAATAATGATGGTTTTTTAGATCTTATTTTAGCAGGTAATAATTACAATTTTAAACCTCAGTTTTCAAGATTAGATGCAAGTCGGGGTAATGTTTTATTTGGAAACGAAAATGGAAGTTTTACCAATCAACAAAATACTGGATTTTTGGTAGAGGATGAGGTAAGAGCGATGCGATGGATGAAAAATAAATCTGGAGAAAAGTATCTACTAGTTGGGGTTAATAACCAAATGCCAAAGCTTTTTAAAATAAACACAAAATAAGTTCTAGATTCGAATTCAGGAGATGACCAATAAAGTATTCATATTAGTATTCGGATTATCGTTTTTGTTTGCATGTAAAAAGCAACAAATTGAGCAAAGTAGTTTATTTGAAAAAATGACTTCGAAAACTACAAATGTTACATTTCAGAATACATTAAACCCAACCGATGAGCTTAATATCTTAGATTATCTTTATTACTATAATGGAGCTGGTGTAGCAGTTGGAGATATAAATAAAGATGATTTGCCAGATGTGTTTTTTACAGCCAATCAAGGAAAGAACAAGTTGTATTTAAATAAAGGAAATTTTCAGTTCGAGGATATAACAGATGGGGCAGGAGTTGCGGGAAACTCTGATTGGAATACAGGAACAGTAATGGCGGATATTAATGGAGATGGATATTTAGATATATATGTTTGTGCTGTTGTTGGTTTACAGGGTTTAAAAGGGAAAAACGAACTGTTCATTAATAACGGTGATAATACATTTACCGAAAAAGCAGCTTCCTATAAATTAGATTTTGAGAATTACACTACATCTGCAGCTTTTTTCGATTATGATAATGATGGAGATTTAGATATGTATTTGCTTAATCATGCAGTGCATACACAGAATTCGTTTGGTAGTGCAAAGCTCAGAAATAAAAGGAGTAATGAGAGTGGAGATAAGTTATTGCGCAATGATGGAGAAGTGTTTACAGATGTTAGTGAAGAGGCGGGTATTTTTGGAGGGGGAAATGGGTATGGACTTGGAGTAGCTACCGCCGATTTTAATAATGATGGGTATACAGATATTTATGTAAGCAACGATTTTCATGAAGACGATTATTATTATCTAAACAATGGAAATGGAACTTTTACCGAGTCATTAAAGAAAAACTTCGGTCATACAAGCCGATTCTCTATGGGTAGCGATGTAGCAGATATAAATCATGATGGATTTACTGATATTATGACTTTAGATATGACTCCAGAAGGTGAAACTGTATTAAAAGCTTCAGCGGGAGACGAAACGGTAGATATGCTTCAGATGCGAATTAAAAGACTCGGATACCATTATCAGTACGCCAGAAATATGCTTCAGGTTAATAGAGGAGATCATTTTGAAGAAACGGCTTTACTTAGTGGAGTTGCTGCTACAGATTGGAGTTGGTCAGCCTTGTTTGCAGATTATGATCAAGATGGAGAACAAGACATTTTTATATCTAATGGTATTCCTAAAAGACCAAATGATTTAGATTACATAAAATATATTTCTAACGAGAAGATTCAGGAGAAGCTAAATACCAATAAATTGGTAGATAATGATGCTCTGAATATTATGCCGTCAGGCGAGGTGCCAAATTATATTTTTCGTGGAGATAAAGGAATTACTTTTACCAATGAATCTTCCAGCTGGTTACCACAAGAAAATACAGCTTCTACAGGAAGTGCCTATGCAGATTTTGATAATGATGGAGACTTGGATATTGTCACTAATAATATTAATGCGCCGGTTTCTTTCTACAAAAATACAACAGATCAAAAATCTAACTTTTTAAAGCTTAAATTCAATTTTAAAGACAATAATAAATTTGGAATTGGAACTAAAGTAATATCTTATCATAAAGGTATTGCACAATACAAACAATTATTTACGTCTAAGGGGTTTCAGTCTTCTTCAGAACCTATAGTTCATTTTGGATACGATACCATAGCCACCATAGACTCGTTGAAAATTATATGGCCAGATAACACAATTCAAATCGCTGAAAATATTGCTACTAACCAAAGTCTGACCATTAGATTGGTGTACAAAAGAAATGGGGTTGATTATGAGAATTTATTTCCAAAGACTAGAAAATGGTTCCGAAAAATTGATTCAGTTCCTGGGTTAAATTATGAGCATAAAGAAAATAATTACACGGATTTTAATCGTCAAAAACTCATTCCTTACAAGATTTCCGATCGAGGACCAGCAATAGCAATAGGAGACCTAAATGGAGATGGAAAAGATGATGTCTTCTTTGGTAGTTCTAAGTTGGAACCTTCAAAAATATACTTGCAAAACGATACAGGTTTTGAAGAGCAACAATCAGAAATTTTAGAAAAAGATAAAAAGAAAGAAGATGTAGTTGCAATTATTGCCGATGTAAACGGAGATGCTAAAAATGATCTTCTCGTTTCTTCTGCAGGAGGCGAGTTTTATGGAAACTCCAAAGAGTTAATAGATCGATTATATTTAAATTCAGATATAGGATTGTCAAAAACAGATTTCCCAGAATTATTTGATCATGAATCGGTGATAAAAACTAATGATGTAGATGGAGATGGTGATTTGGATATATTTATTGGAGGGTATTCGGTTTCTAATGACTTTGGAAAAATACCAAATTCCTATTTGCTTATTAACCAACAAGGGAGTTTCAGTATAAAACCAAACAACAGTTTACAAGAAGTAGGAATGATAACTGATGCTGTTTGGAGTGACTTTGATAATGATGGTATAAAAGATTTAATTGTCGTTGGAGAATGGATGTCACCACATTTTTTTAAGAATACGAATGGTGATTTGATTGATGTAACAAACAGTATGTATCAACAAAAGCTAAATGGTTTATGGCAATCTATTATTGATTTCGATATAGATGATGATGGTGATAGGGATTATGTACTCGGAAATTTTGGATTAAATACAAAACTAAATACATCATCAGAAAACCCTTTAAAAATGTATTATGCTGATTTTGATAATAACAGCACCACAGAAACAATTTTAGCAGTACCTAAGGATGGAAAATATTATACAGCATTAGGTTTGGATGAATTATCAAGTCAATTAAATTTTCTGAAGAAAAAATTTACAACATATACTAGTTTCGCAGGAAAAACGGTAGAAGAGATTTTTGGAGAGGATGTTTTAGAAAAAGCTAAATCATTTTATGTGCATCAACTTGCATCAGGATATCTTAGAAATGATAACGGTAAGTTTTCTTTTGTGCCTTTCGAAAATGAACTTCAATTAGCTCCTATAATGTCCATGTTAAAATTTGATTTTGATAAAGATGGAAAACAAGAAGTTTTATTGGCTGGAAATTATTTTGGAGTGATTCCATATCATGGTAGATTTGATGCATTTGCAGGAGCTGTATTGCAAGAAGGGAATACTGTGGTAAAGGCTTCAGAATTGGGGATTAATTTGAGTCAGAAATCAGTAAGAGGGCTAAATATTATTAATTTTGCAAATAAGGATTATTTGCTCATCACACTAAACAATGAAAAAGCAGAGGTTTATGAGATACTTTGATGAATCTATAAGAATAGGTAATCTATTAAAAAGTATGAAGATATTTGTATTCGTTTCTTCTGTAATGCTTTTAAACTCTTGTCAAAAAGAAGAAAAAGAGATTCAAATTACTGCTGATGATTATCATAAGGCAGTAGATAAGATTACTGAAGTTATGGTGCATGATATTTTCTCGCCACCAGTAGCCAGTAGAATATATAACTATTCCAATATTGCTGCTTATGAAGTGATTAGCCAAGAAGGAGGAGATTATAAAACATTATCTAACCAGTTGCATGATTTGAAATCAGTTCCAGCTATCGATACTACAAAAAGCGTAAATCATAAAATAGCGGCTTTGGTAGCGTATTTAGAAGTAGGAAAATCATTGCTTTTTTCAGAGGATAGAGTTGAAGTGTATAGAGATAGCTTGTATAGTTCATGGCAACTTCAAAATGAAAAAATGTTCAATGATTCTAAAGAGTATGGATTAAAAGTTGCAGAACATATAAAAACTTGGTATGCCACCGATAATTATGCGCAAACTAGAACAATGCCAAAGTTTTCTGTAAATACCGAAGACCCTTCGAGATGGCAACCTACTCCACCAGACTATATGGATGGAATAGAACCGCATTGGAAAAAAATTAGACCTTCGATCATAGATTCATCCTCACAGTTTAAACCTGCAAGATATCCTGATTTCTCTTTGGAAAAGGACACGCCTTTTTATAAAGAATTGATGGAAACCTATGAAGTAGGAAATCTTATTAAAGAAGAAGGTGAAAAATCTGAGAAATTGGAAATAGCGCAGTTTTGGGATTGTAATCCTTACGTGTCAACCCATAAAGGACATTTAATGTTTGCTACTAAAAAGATCACGCCTGGAGCACATTGGATTGGTATATGTAAAATAGCTTGTAAAAAAACAAATTCTGATTTTGCAAAAACTGTTTTTGCTTATACCAAAACATCCATTGCCATTGCAGATGCCTTTATAAGCTGCTGGGATGAGAAATATAGAAGTAATCTAATTCGTCCGGAAACATTAATCAATCAGCATATCGATGAGAACTGGACTCCTGTTTTACAAACGCCTCCGTTTCCTGAGTATACTAGTGGACATTCCGTAGTATCAGGAGCTGCATCTACTGTGTTAACAGATATTTTTGGAGATAATTTTGGTTTTGAGGATGATACTGAACTTCAGTATGGACTGCCAGTACGTTCTTTTACTTCTTTTAATCAGGCAGCAGATGAAGCAGCGATTAGTAGATTGTATGGAGGAATTCATTACAGAGCCGCTATTGACTTAGGATTGGATCAAGGGCGTTCTTTAGGAGCTTTTGTAATTGGTAAGTTAAAAATGAATACTCCAAATTCTGAAGTAGTAAGTGCAAATTAGAATGAAGAAAGTTATTATTTTCTGTTTTACTATTCTGATGGTATTGGGGATATGGTATTTATTTATTAAAGAATATGACTATCAGATTACTTTTACGGCCAAAGGAACTCCAGGGAGTATATATCATCAGATCGTAGGATGGGAATCTTGGGGAAAGGATGTAAAAGCCAAAAATATTACTACTGTAGATACTGTATTGTATAAAGAAATAAAGCAAAAGGTGAATCTACCTGATACTATTTTAAATTTGAAGTGGGATATAACCAGTGTGAATGATTCAATATCAGAGATAAAAGTAGGAGTTTTTTTAGAAAATCAATCTTTGATGAATCGGCTAAGTATTCTTACTGGAGAAACTATTTTTACAAGGTCACTAAAAAAAGAATTTAAAAAATTTGGGAAAGGTTTAAATAATTTTGCTAAAACTTTTAGAATAAAAATTGAAGGTACATCGGAAATACCAGTGCTTGAATATCTCTATATTTCTTCTAATGCTAATCGATCTGGTAAAGCCGGAATGATGCTAAGAACTAATGCAGATATTTTTCCTAAAATAAAGGAAAACAATTTGAAAATAAATGGTTTACCATTTGTAAAAGTTAAAGAATGGAATGAAATAAATGATAAGATTCAATTTGATTTTGGGTTTCCAATAAAGTATAAGGACTCGTTACCAGTTAGTTCTATCATTAAGTATGCTAAAGTAGCTACTCAAAAAGCTATAAAAGCAACGTTTTATGGCAACTATAGACATAGCGATCAAGCATGGTTCGCTATTATGGAATATGCCAAAAGAAGAAATATTCTTATTGAAAAAAAGCCTTTAGAGATATTTTATAACAATCCGATGCAAGAAGGGGATGCTTCGAAATGGAAAGCCGAAATTTTTATGCCTTTAAAATAAAAAAGAATTGAGTGAGAATTTTCTATTATTAATTTTTTAGAACCTGCCAATTACTCCTAGTTGTCCAGGCCCGATCGCAAGATCCCATTTAATTTTATTTTTTTTGTTGTTATAAGTAAAACGTTGCTTTCGGTTCAGATAATTATCAATACCATCTACCATAACAACACTTAATACAATGCCGAGAGTGACATCAGTTAACCAATGCGCTCCTGCCCATAATCTAGAAACAGGAGAAACGAGTCCAAGTGCATAAATACCGCCTCTAATATAAGGGTTTTCAAATTGTTTTCCTATCGCATATGCTGTGGTAAAAGACAATATAGCGTGCCCAGAAGGGAAAGAGTGATAGTCTGCTTCGCTACTATAAAACTTGAATGCATCTTTGCCTTTTCCAGTATAAGGTCTGGCACGACCCGCAAGAGTTTTGCTTACAGTTTGTATAATTCCTCCTGCAGTGGCAGAGGCAATTAGTAATACTCCTGTTTTTCTAACTTTTTCATTTTTTGTAATAAGTCCAAAGGCATATATTCCTGTAGTTAATCCATAATTTACTAGAGGTTTTCCAAAGCGGAATCCAGCTTCTTTAACAAAGCCTGGAATATCTTCTTCCTGATCAGTGAAAAAATCATTAGCAGGTTCATCAATTAAATAAATTAGGGCAGATCCCGCAACAATACCACCAAATGTAGCCCAATCTTTTCCTTTCCATCTCAAAGGTTGAGTATATGCATTGGTTATTCCTCCAAATGCGGAAACACCATCATATTTAAGCATTTGCCAGCGAGTCATTTCTAAAGCGGATTCTTCAGTATTGGATAAGATAGAATCTTTTTCTTTAGACGTATCTAGTTGTTCTTGGGAAAAAATACTTGTTGAAAATATAAATAAGAGGATACAATGGGATAAAGTGTATAAGCGCTGCATACTATGAGGTTTGATAAACAAAAATAATAACTTATTGGCAAAGAAGAACTAAATATTCAGAATTGCTTGCTTATTATTGATTAACGAAGTTTGATAAGGATCAAAAAAAACCCGAACGAAGTTGTTCGGGTTTTCAAGGTGGTGCCTCCAGGAATCGAACCAGGGACACAAGGATTTTCAGTCCTTTGCTCTACCAACTGAGCTAAGGCACCTTGCTGTAAGCGGATGCAAATATAGAACGCTTTTTTTAATACTCAAAAGAAAAAATTAAAAAAATCGTTTCGTATTTTTGCAAACTTATAAAATAAACTCGTAATCCGCTGTAATCTAGAAGATGTGAGGGAAGAATATTCTTAGAAAAAATATTTGGCTTCCGATAAAAATGTCTGATTACAATGTACTATAAAAAATACATACATGAATTTAGTGATTGATGTAGGAAACACATCTATAAAAGTAGGTGTTTTTGAAAAAGACATAATGATACATAGGGAAAATCTGAAATTGAATGATTTTCAGAAGTGTATTGAGAAATTACATCAAGACTATTCATCTATAAATAAAGCTATTTTATCTTCTGTGGCTAATTTTCAAGAAAAAGAAATAGCATTTTTAAAAAATAAGTTTAATACTCTTATTTTGGATCATACTTTAAAGATGCCTTTCCAGAATTTATATGCTACTCCAACAACGTTGGGCGTAGACAGATTAGCTCTAGTGGCAGCAGCGGTTTGTCAGTTTCCTAAAAAGGATACATTGATTATAGATGCTGGTACTTGTATTACCTATGATTTTAAAAATAAAGACGAATGTTATCTTGGAGGGGCAATCGCACCTGGGATTGGATTACGATATGCTAGTCTCAATAACTACACTTCAAAATTACCATTATTAAGTCTAGAGGTACCAAAAAATCATATAGGGGATAGTACAAATCAGTCAATTCATTCAGGTGTTGTAAATGGTATTTTATACGAAATTGAAGGAGCAATTGCCGAATATTGCAACACTTACCCTGATTTAACAGTTATTTTAACCGGTGGAGATGCACATTTTTTGTCTAAAAGATTAAAAAATAGCATATTTGCCACCTCTAATTTTTTATTGGAGGGACTAAATTACATTTTAGCTTTTAATAATAGTCAATGATAAAAAAGATTTTAGTAGTTGTTTTGGTAGTAATTACCGGTGTATCTAATGCTCAAGAAGGAACATCGTCGCCCTATTCTTTTTATGGTGTAGGATTACAGAAGTTCAAGGGGACAGTGGAAAATAAATCGATGGGAGGATTGGGTATACTTGCAGATAGTATTCACTTAAATCTTCAGAATCCAGCATCTTATGGAGAGTTGAGGCTAACTACGTATACGTTAGGAGCTAATTATAATGGATTAAACCTAGATAATGCCGCAGGAGACGATTCTTACAAGGATAATGCATCTTTAGATTATCTAGCAATTGGAATCCCAGCAGGAAGATTTGGTTTTGGTTTTGGAGTACTTCCAGTAAGTTCGGTAGGATATCAAACAAACACTTTTAATAGTGATGGTTCTGAAAGTCAGTTTTTTGGAACCGGAGGCTTGAATAAAGTGTTCATAGCTGCAGGTTTTAAAGTTAACGAGAATTTAAGTGTTGGTTTAGATATTAATTATAACTTTGGAAACATTGAGAATAAAGCTATTCTGAGACGTCCCGAGTTGCAATTTGATACCAGAGAGATTGATAATTCCGATCTTTCTGGAGTAAGTTTATCTTTTGGTTTAGTCTACAAGCGACTGCTTACCGAAAAACTGGAGTTAACAACATCTTTTGTATCTACTCCATCATTTAAGCTAGCTTCAGAAAATTCTATTGAGCTTGCTACGATACAGATATTAACTAATGGATCTGAATTGGTTGTGGAAAGACAGGACTTGGAAGTAGAAGATAGGGATCTTGATCTTCCAGCAGAATTGAAATTTGGCGCAGGAATAGGAGAGCCTAAAAAATGGTTTGTAGGGGCAGAGTATACTTATTTGGATGCTAAAGATTTTGATAATAGATCTTTTACTGCGGATAATGTGGTTTACGAAAATGCATCAAAATTTAGATTAGGAGGTTATTATATTCCAAAATATAACTCCCTTACTAGTTATCTGAACAGGATAGTTTACCGTACAGGATTGAGATATGAAGAGACTGGGTTGAATATTAATGGACAAGCGATTAATGAGTTTGGCATATCTTTTGGAGTAGGTCTACCAGTAGGAAACTTATTCTCAAATGCTAATGTAGGTTTTGAGTTCGGTACACGCGGAACAACAGACGCTGGATTAGTGCGAGAAGAGTTCTTTAATCTATCATTAAGTTTATCACTAAATGATAGATGGTTTAGAAAAGTGAAATTTAATTAACTACAATTATACAGCTATGAATACTAAAGTTTTATTTACGATAGCAGCAGGATTAGTTCTAGGTACTTCTAGTGTAAGTGCACAGGCTACAGACTGTGCAACTACGGCTTCTATAGCCTATGAGCATGCTAAAGTAAAAAATTGGGAGGCTGCAGAAGCACCTTTATGGAAAGTAAGAAAAGAATGCCCTACGCACAGTGTTGCTACTTTCCAATTCGGAAAAAAATTGTTAGAAGCAAAATATAAAAAGGCAACTGGTGCTGATAAAACAGCTATTGCAAATGAAATGATTGCTTTGTGGAAAGAGCGTCAACAATATTTTCCAGCAAAAGTGGAATTAGGAGATATGCATTCTGATATTGGTCAGATCATGTATGATAATAATATTGGTACTAAGGAAAGTCAGTTTGCCGAGTTCAATAAAGCTTGGACAGAGGATAAAAAGAACTTTTCTAGTCCTAAAAAGGTGTATACCTACTTTTATTTATTAGTAGAGCTTCAGGCTGCTGGAAAGAAAGAACTTCAGGATGTGTTCGATTTATATGATGATGTAATCGAAAAAATTGAGGATGAAGAAAGTAATAAAGCGAAAATAGTTTCTGAATTAACGGAAAAAGAAGAATCTGGAGCTGCTCTTTCTAGTAAAGAAAAGAAAAGATTAAAAACGTACGATAAAATCCTTAATAATTACAGTAAGGTTAAAGCAGGAGTTAATCAGAAGCTTGGAGAACTTGCAGATTGTAAAAACTTGATTCCCTTATATAATGGACAATTTGATAGTAAGAAAAATGATATTAACTGGTTAAAAAGTGCTGCAAGCAGAATGTCTGCAAAAGAATGTACTGATGATCCATTGTTTTTCAAAATGGTGGAAGCATTACACAAAGCAGATCCATCTGCTAAGTCAGCGCTTTACCTAGGAATACTTGCGCTTAAGGATAAAAATACTTCTAAAGCGTTAGAATATTATAATCAGTCTGCTCAGTTAGAAACCAAAGCAAGTGATAAAGCAAAAGTATATTACAAGATTGCTGAGGTGTACAGAAAAAAAGGTAGCTACAGTAAAGCGAGAGCTAATTATAAAAAAGCACTAGCTAACAAGCCTTCTTTAGGACAAGCGTATTTAAAAATAGCTAATATGATTGCGAAGAGTGCTAATGATTGTGGTACTGATGTGTTTAGCAAAAGAGCGGTATATTGGTTAGCTGAGAGATATGCTTTAAAAGCAGGAAAAGTTGATGCTAGTTTAAAGAAAACTGCTGCTGGAACTGCAGCAAATTATAGAGCAAAAGCACCTTCCAAAACGGATATCTTTAATAATCCAGAGATTAAGTCCGTAAAGATTGGATGTTGGATCGGAGAAACGGTTAAGGTACCGAAACTATAATGCAAAAGAGAATTTTATATATATTAGGAAACCTTGTCACAGCTTTTGCTGTGACATTGTTTTTTTCATGTCAATCTAAAACGTCCCAAACGAATTCATATCGTATTGATGATGATGCACCTATAGCAGAGGCTTTTGAGGTTAATCTTAAATATACCGATTCTGGTAGGCTTACAGCAGTTCTTAGAACTCCAAAAATAAAAGATTACACAAATAAAGGTTTTGGATATCGTGAGTTTCCAGAAGGTATTGTTTTAGATATTATTGATAAGGATGGGAAAGTAAGTGTGGTAACATCAGATTATGCTATTTCTTATGTAGAAACAGGACTTATCGATATGCGAGGAAATGTAGATATCAAAACAGCAGATAGTACACATCTTATGGCTAAACAGCTATATTGGGATCAAAGCATCAACTGGGTTTTTACAGATCAGCCTTATAAAAGTATACTCCCAGATGGTAATGTCAATGAAGCAGATGGTTTTGATGCTAATCAGGATTTTACTATATTGAATTCTCGCATTAATGAAGGAATAATGTTCATCGAAGAGTAAATGAATATGATGAAAATTTTTAGATTTTTTGAATTTGCTTATCTAGCTATTACTTGTTTTTTTCTATATCAAGCATATGAGGAATGGGGACAACAAGATAGTAGAAGTATTTTGTATCTCTGTTTCGCTGGAGTAGCTGTTTTTATGTTCTTCTTTAAGAGAAATTTCCGTAAAAGAATTGATGCCAATAGTAACCAGGATAACAAATAATGGAGCTACAAATTGTTGTAATTGTACTTTCTATTATTCTCTCTGCCTTTTTTTCTGGGATGGAGATTGCTTATGTGTCTTCGAATAAGATTCATATCGAGATAGAAAAAAAACAAGATGGTTTTCTTGCTACGATTTTATCTCGATTAACAAAAAAACCTTCCAAATTTATTGCTACCATGTTAGTGGGTAATAACATTGCACTGGTAGTTTATGGATTCTACATGGGAGAGCTGTTAATGGGATTCATAAAAGGGTATTATCCGGATTTGGCAGCAAGTGTTAATTTATTGCTACAGACAATTATATCTACTTTTGTAATATTAGTCACGGCAGAGTTTTTACCAAAGGTGTTTTTTCAGATCTATGCCAATACCTTATTAAAGGTGTTTGCTGTGCCGGCCTATTTTTTTTATGTAATCTTTTGGTTTATTTCCTCTTTTGTTATTTGGATTTCTGACTTTGTTTTAAAAAAGTTCTTGAAAACTGACGGTGATGAGGTACAACTTGCTTTTACCAAAACTGAGCTTGGAGATTATATTACAGAGCAAATGGAAACTGTAGAGGAACATGATGAAATAGATAGTGAAATTCAAATTTTTCAAAATGCGCTCGATTTTTCAGATGTAAAGTCCAGAGAGGTAATGATTCCTAGAACCGAGATCATTGCAATAGAGAAGTCAAGACCATTAGAAGAAGTAACCCAGCTGTTCATTGATACGGGATTGTCTAAGATATTGGTGTATAATAATACTATTGATGATATCATAGGGTATATGCATTCATTTGAACTGTTTAAAAAGCCGAAGTCAATCAGATCTATTTTACTTCCTGTAGTATTTGTACCTGAAACCATGTACGTAAAGGATGTTTTAAATTTGCTTACTAAAAAACACAAGAGTGTAGCTGTAGTTATAGATGAATATGGAGGTACTAGTGGGATTATTACGGTAGAAGATATCGTAGAAGAACTTTTTGGAGAAATAGAGGATGAGCACGATTCTGTGGATTTGATAGAAGATAAATTGGCAGAAAATCATTATCGTTTCTCGGCTAGAATGGAAGTAGATTATATCAATGAAACCTATAAACTAAATCTACCTGAAAGTGAATATTATGAAACCTTAGGTGGAATGATTGTAAATCATACAGAAGAAATTCCAGAGCAAGGTGATGTTGTGAATATCGACTCGGTAACGGTAAATATTATAGAAACTTCTAATACCAAAATAGAAATCGTAGAATTAAAGCTTAAGGAAGAAGACTGATTTCTATAAAACAAAATTCCTCTGGTGTAAAAATCACATAACTTTTCTTTTTTTTATTAAGAAAGCTTGTTCCAGTTGATGACTCCTTTTTTATTCGTTATGTGTTTTAAAATCAGTTAATTGAACTATGTTTTTTGTGGGATTAATCTGTAATTTTTTACGGTAAAATTTCATGAAAAATAAAATGTAAAAAAAGTTGTAAAGACTTTCTGTCTTTAATTGGTAATATTCTAAGAAAATGGTATTTTCGCCCACTATATTTCAATAAATTAAACTTAAAATGGCAGTTTTAAATAAAATCAGACAACGTTCCGTTTTCTTAATTGTGATTATCGCATTAGCGCTTTTCTCATTTGTATTGGCGGATTTGATTCGAAATGGAGGAGCTATTTCTCAAAAAGCAGCAAATACTATTGCTACTATAAATGGGAAAGAAATTGATAGAACTGATTTTGCACAGAAGGTAGAAGCAGCTTCTAGAAATTTTGGTGGTGGATCTAACCTACAAACTGTAAACTATGTTTGGAATCAAGAAGTAAGACAAATAGTTTTTGATGGTCAGTTCGAAGAGCTTGGTATTAGAGCTGGTGCTGATGAAGTAAATCAGTTATTAGAAGAAGGATTAGCTAATAACCCTACCTTTCAAAACGAAGCAGGAGTTTTTGATAAAGCAAAAATGCAAGAATATGTGGCAAGTATTAAAGCCAATCCTGTAGCATACCAACAATGGATTGATTATAAGAGATCTTTAGGAAAAGGAGCTTTAGAGCAAACATACCTTAATATGATTAAGGCTGGAGTAGGAGCTACTCTTAAAGAAGGTGAGTTGGCATACAAAATGGAAAATGATGTAGTGGATATTAAATATGTTCAATTGCCTTTTACAAGTATTCCTGATACAGACGTAACAGTATCTGATGCAGAAATTCAATCGTATATAGATAAGCATCCTGATTTATATCAGGCAGAAGCGTCTAGAAATATGAGATATGTGTTCTTTAAAGAAGAACCTAGTAAAGAAGACGAAGAGCGTTTAACTGCTGAAGTGGCAGAACAAGTGGAAGCACTTAAGAAAGCAGAAAATATTGAAGAATTTATCAATGTTGATCAAAGTTCTGCTTTAAAATATGATGATCGTTTCCTGTTTAAAAAAGACTTACCTACTTCAGTTGCTGATACGTTATATAACGTACCAGTTGGAGAAGTTTATGGACCATATAAGGATGGGAAGTATATTAAAATATCTAAAGTAATTGCGAATAAACAATTACACGATTCATTAAAAGCAAGTCATATCCTAGTTTCTTGGAAAGGTTTAGGTACTGCAGGAGATACAGAGCGTACTAAAGAAGAAGCAAAAACATTGGCAGATAGCTTACTTGCTGTAGTTAAAACGGATAAGGCTAAATTTGAAACACTTGCAAAAGATTTTTCTGCAGATAATTCTAATAAGGATAAAGGAGGAGACCTAGGATATTTTGCTCCTGGTAGAATGGTTCCAGCATTTAACGATTATATCGTTGATAACAATGTTGGTGATATGGGAGTTGTAGAAACACAGTTTGGATATCATATCATTAATATCGAAGACAAGAAAAATGAGCAAAAGGCTGTAAAAGTTGGAACGATTGCTAGAGAAATAGAAGCAAGTGAGAAAACGATTAATGATATATTTACCGAAACTACAAAGTTTCAGATAGCTACTAAGGATGGAGACTTCGCTGAGAAGGCAAAAGAAAGTGAGTATAACGTTCGTCCTGTAAACAAGATTAGTGAATTAGCAGAAAATATTGCTGGACTTGGAGCTCAAAGATCAATTGTGCAATGGGCTTTTAATGAAGAGACAAAGGTAGGAGATGTAAAACGTTTTGATGTAACTGATGGATATGCGGTTGTGCAGTTGACTGGAAAAGCATCTAAAGGACTTCAAAAGGTAGAAGATGCAAGTGCTACTGTTAAGCCAATACTTATCAAAGAGAAGAAAGCGGAAATGTTGAAGAATAAAATTTCTGGCACAAGTTTAGATGAAATCGCTAAGAGTCAATCACAAGTTGTTAAAACAGCTTCTGCACTTAATATGAAGACTCCAACAATTAGTGGTGCTGGAACAGAACCTAAAGTAGTAGGAGCAGCTTTCGCTTTAGAAAGTGGTCAAATTTCTGAACCAGTTGTTGGTAATAATGGAGTATACGTTGTAGAAGTTACTAAGAAAACACCTGCTAGTGGTTTAGATACGTATATGAGTTATGCTGCCCAAGAATCTAAAACACAAGCAAACGCTGTTAATACAAGAGTTTTTAATGCGTTGAAAGAAGCAGCAGATATCGAAGATAAAAGAGCAAACTTCTACTAGTAGAAGTATCTAACAGATAATAAAAAATCCTGAAGCATGCTTCAGGATTTTTTTGTTTATAAGATATAGAAAAAGGTATTTTATGCTCTAACCTTTTGTTCCCATTTCCAGGCAGATGATAATGCTTCATCTAAGCTGCTTTTTGCTTTCCAGCCTAACTCATTATTAGCTTTGTCAGTGTTCGCATAAGCTGATGTAATATCGCCTTCTCTTCGGTCTACCACTTTATAATTTAGTTTTTGATCAGAAACCTTTTCAAAAGATTGTATCACCTCTAATACCGAACTACCAGTTCCTGTCCCTACATTAAACACTTCATAATTAGAAACATTATTATTTTTAAGTAAACGCTGCAATGCTACTACGTGTGCTTTTGCAAGATCAACAACATGGATATAATCTCTAATACAAGTACCATCTTCTGTAGGATAGTCATCACCAAAAACAGAAAGCTGCTCTCTGAGTCCAATAGCAGTTTGTGTAATAAATGGAACCAAATTTTGTGGAACACCTATGGGTAATTCTCCTATTTCTGCGGATGGATGGGCACCAATAGGATTAAAATAGCGCAAAGCAATAGCGTTTAGATTGGGTTGTACCTTGCAGGTATCTCTGATGATTTCTTCTCCTATTTGCTTGGTGTTACCATATGGTGATTCTGCTACTTTTACAGGTGCATTTTCGGTAATGGGAAGCTCATCAGCTTGTCCATATACAGTACATGAAGAACTAAAGATAAAACTAGTTTTGTCTTTTTTCTGTAATTCCTGAAGGATATATACAAGAACATTAATATTGTTTTCGTAGTATAACAGAGGTTTTTCAACACTTTCTCCCACTGCTTTTGATGCCGCAAAATGGATAACTCCTTCAATATCATGATGACGTTTAAAAAAGTCTTGGACTTTTTCTTTTTCTCTTAGATCAAAGTTTTCAAAAATTGGTTGTTTTCCAGTAATTGCTTCAATACCTTTTAAAACATCTGGAGAAGAATTAGAACAGTTGTCTATAATAACAACTTCATACCCTTCATTTTGTAGTTCTACCGCCGTATGCGATCCGATAAACCCTAATCCACCGGTTACTAATATTTTCATTTTTTTGTTTTCAAGAGTTTTTATTAGAACGAGTTGTAAAGTTAATACAATACACTTTATAACCGAAAGCAGATGACAAATAAGTTTATGTAATGGTTAGAATATTAAATAAGTACTCAATACGAGTAGTGTAATAAGTCCTCCAATAGCAAAAGCATATTTCCAGGGTGTGGTATCAATAACTTCTGTAGTTATAGGTGTATAGATATCTTTTTTAGGTTTCCATATTCCTACAATTAGCATGATAGCAACATTAATGACAAACAAAATACCCATAACATGCAAGAAGTGTGGATAGGCTTCAGCTTTTATAATAGCTAATTGATCAGGATCTGTAATACCATTGGTAGTAGCTTCTAATAACGCTTTATTTGTGAAATGAGGTCCCAAAATAAGTAAGCTTATTAAATACATTAGTACACCACCGATTAACACTATTTTAGCACCAATTGCAGGCACTTTTTTCGTCAAAATTCCAATGATAACCACAGCCAGAATAGGTACGCTTAAGCTTCCTAATGCTTGTTGGATATAAGAAAACAGACCTGCTGGAGCGTTGGCGATAAAAGGAGCAATCGTCATAGAAATCATGGCTACAATAAAGCCAAATAATTTACCCGCTTTTACCGTTTGGAGTTCGCTTGCATTTCTATTAAAAAATTTCTTATATAAGTCAAATCCAAAAAGTGTAGCACTACTATTTAATAGACTATTAAAAGAACTCAATACAGCTCCAAATAATACTGCTGCAAAAAAACCAAGTAATGCAGGTGGAAGTACTTTACGAACTAGTTCTGGATATGCTCGATCCGCAGAACTAAGTTCTCCATTAAATACATTCCATGCAATAATTCCAGGGAGTACAACGATTACAGGTATTAGAAATTTTACAAATGCTGCGAGCATCATGCCTTTTTGCCCTTCTTTTAAACTTTTGGCACCAAAAACACGTTGCAGTATGGATTGATTCGTGCCCCAATAATACATCTGAGCAATCATCATTCCTGTAAATATAGTTCCTACGGGAATAGAGGAAGTAACACCTCCAGTAACGTTAAATTTATCCTGATTTTCGGTCCACAAGGTATTCATACCGTCCATCATGCTACCATCTCCAATCAGCTTTAAACCAAAATAAGGGATGAGTAGCCCTCCGATTAATAATCCAATTGCATTTATAAGATCTGATACTGCAACAGCTTTTAAACCTCCAAAAATGGCATAGATAATCCCTATCAAGCCTATACTCCAAACACAAAGCCAGATTGATGCAGATTGAGACCAACCTAATAAAGATGGTAAGTCAAACATGGTACTAAAGGCTAATGATCCTGAGTAAAGGATGGTAGGTAATAATACAATACTAAAAGCGATTAGAAATAAAACGGATAATATTGCTTTAGTATTTTCATCGAAACGTTTTTCTATAAATTCTGGAATTGTAGTGATACCACCTTTCATGTATTTTGGTAGTAACCATATAGCGGTAAGCACCATAGCAATAGCAGCCAGTGTTTCCCATGCCATAACAAGAATACCTTCAGAAAAAGCTTGTCCGTTTAATCCGACGATTTGTTCCGCAGATAAATTTGTAAGTAATAAAGAACCTGCAATCGTAATTGCACCAAGGCTTCTTCCTCCAAGATAATATCCATCAGCAGATTTTTCATCTGTACTTCTTGTTTTCCACCAGGCATATACTGCTACTAATAATGTAAATCCAATAAATGAAAGTATTCCCATATGTTTTGTTTTTAAAAGAGTTTAGAAAGCCAAGTGAGCTCTTTATTTACATTTATACAATTTCATATTCGTAATAGGTAGATGCATCTAATAATAAGAGATCTAAATATTGATTTTCTCGTTCCAGACGTTCTTCGTCCCAACCAAGATATTTTACTAGATCTTCTTGTACTACAGATCTGTATTGATGTACACTGCCAATATCAAAATATAATCTTCCTGTTCTACGAACAAAAAAGTCGGCCAAGCCATTTACCATTTCATGATGTACTCCATACCAGACTTCTGATCGTATTAATTTTTCTTCAATTGCATCGTTCAAGAAATAAGAGATCTTATCTATGATAATAGTTGCTTGTTTTCCATAAGTAGTAGCTAAATACCAGCCATAATACACATCATTCAGGCCTTTATCTTTTAACTGTTGATTAATTTCTTCTAGATATTGGTTAACTTCAGCAGTGTCCTCCAACGGGTCACTTGTTAGTTGAATATTCTGGGTGTAGGATTTAGAAAATTGCTCTCTTCTTTTACTACTCATAGTTTTTAGCACTGCATCAATGACCCGTTGCGCCATTTTACGATATCCTGTAAGTTTTCCACCTGCAATAGAGATTAACCCTGTTTTAGAAATAAAAATTTCATCCTTTCGGGATAGTTCTGAAGGATCTTTTCCATCCTCGTGAATTAAAGGTCTTAGTCCAGCCCAATTAGATTCAATATCCTCTATGGTTAGATGTAGCGTTGAGAACATATTGTTTACGGCATCTAGTAGATACTGAGCGTCTTCTTTTGTAGCTACAACACGATTTAAATTAGCACTATAATTAGTATCTGTGGTACCTACATAGGTAGCTCTACCACGTGGAATTGCAAAAATCATTCTTCCATCAGGTACATCAAAATAGATTGATTGTGTAAGTGGGAACTTCTCTCGGGAAAAAACTATATGCACTCCTTTGGTAAGATGTAGATGTTTATTATTCATGGAATCATCTTTTTCTCTTAACAGGTCAACCCAAGGTCCAGCGGCAGAGACGTAGTTTCTGGATTTTATCGTAAAACTTTTTCCGGAATTATGATCTAAGCATTGCAGACTTTTAATTTTGCCTTCGTCATTATAGTTAAAGGTTGTCATTTCACAATAATTGATGATATTCGCACCATAGGATGCTGCCTTTTTTAGAAGTTCAATAGTTAGTCTAGCATCATCGGTTCTGTATTCTGCATAATACCCGCCTCCAGTAAGTCCATTTTTATTCAGTAAAGGTTCTTTGGCTATTGTTTCTTCTATACTCAACATCTTTCGTTTATCATCTCCTTCTACATTGGCTAAAAAATCATAGACTTTTAGTCCAATAGCAGTCATCATTTTACCGTAAGTTCCACCTTCTATTAGGGGAAGTAACATTTTTTCAGGAACAACCAGATGCGGCGCCAATTTATGAACGGTAGCTCGTTCGCTTCCTGATTCTTTTACTAAAGCTATTTCCATTTGCTTTAGGTATCGTAACCCCCCATGAATGAGTTTAGTAGACTTGTTGCTGGTTCCCGAAGCAAAATCATTTTTCTCTACCAAACATACTTTTAGACCTCTGGAGGAAGCATCTAATGCTATTCCTGCTCCAGTAACTCCACCACCAATAATAATTAAATCATATTTTGTAGTTTGAGCTTGTAATAATTGTCTGTTTCTGTCCAGAATTGAAAAACGTATGGCTCCTTGTTCTTTAGCGGCAACCATTTTGGCATTCGCAGATTTCGTGCGCTCCACAGCATCTTTCCAACCAGTATACTTCCGATTTCTTTCATGTTCAGAAATCTGGGGTTTGAACGTAGTATCTACAATTCTAATTTTTGATATATCTTTTTTTGTCCAAACCCCAGCTTTTATTCCTGCCAGGAATGCCGCGCCGAGTGCAGTTACTTCTAACATTGCCGGACGATCCACATCTACATTAAGAATATCCGACTGAAATTGCATTAAATAATTATTGGCAGACGCACCTCCGTCTACCTTAAGTTCTCTCATTAATTTGCCACTATCTTCTACCATAGCATCCAATACATCGCGAGTTTGGTATGCTAAGGCTTCTACAGTAGCTTTTATGATTTCGTTTTTACCAGAATCTAATGTGAGACCATAAATTGCTCCTTTGGCATTCATATCCCAATGAGGCGCTCCTAAACCGGCAAATGCAGGTACTACATACAGATCCTTCGCTGTTGGAGTAGATTTGCAAATCTCTTCTGTTTCTGATGCTTTTTCTATTACTTGTAATTTATCTCGTAACCATTGTACAGAAGCTCCTCCTACAAATACACTTCCTTCTAAAGCATATTTTATATTATCTCCAGGAAGACTGCAACATAAGGTAGTAAGTAAACCATTTTTGGATTGATAAGGTTTTTTCCCGGTATTTAGTAGTAAAAAACAACCGGTTCCATAGGTGTTTTTGGCGATACCAGATTTGTAACCTCCCTGCCCAAAAAGAGAAGCCTGCTGATCACCTGCCACTCCATATATTGGAATTTCTTTTCCTTGATAATTGATACTGCCAAAATCTGACGAGGAATGTAATACCTCTGGAAGCATCGAATTTGGAATATTTAGTTCAGAGAGCATTTTTGAATCCCATTCTAAGTTCAAAATATTGTATAGCATCGTTCTAGATGCATTAGAATGATCCGTAACATGTCTTTTACCATTGGTAAATTTCCAAATAAGCCAGGTGTCAATAGTTCCGAATAATAAATCTCCTTTTGACGCTTTTTTCCTAGCACCTTCTACATGGTCTAATATCCATTTTAATTTTGTGCCTGAGAAATAGGAGTCAATTACTAACCCCGTGTTTTTGGAAACATATTCTTCTAAACCTTTTTCTTTTAAGTTTTTACAGATATTAGAAGTTCTTTTGTCTAACCATACAATAGCTTTATGGATAGGCTCACCAGTATTTTTATCCCATACTACTGTGGTTTCTCTTTGATTTGTGATACCAATTCCCGCAATTTGATCTACCGGTATTTTAGATTCAGATAATACTTCTTCGAATACTTCTTTTTGATGCCTAAAAATTTCTTGTGGATCATGCTCTACCCATCCTGATTGTGGATAATATTGAGTTAGTTCTTTCTGAGAGATGCCACAAATAGTACCTTTTGTGTCAAAAATAATTGCTCGTGTGCTAGTGGTTCCTTGGTCAAAGGCTATGATATATTTCTTATCCATTAGGCAATAGTTAGCTTTATTTATATCTGTTTTGTTTTAGTTGATTATTAGATAATCATCTTAAAAACTGATAATTTTACAGAAGATGAATCGGTTGATTATAAATATCTGAATTATTATATCAATTGAAAAGAGAATCATCAATTAAAAAAAATGTAATCGTTTGTATTATGTTTTATACATCATTTTTTCTCTTTTGTTCGTTTTTGGAGAGCTAATTCCTTATGGTTCTAGACTTTTTCTAATCTGATTAATCCGCAAACTGGAACTTTTATCTGTATGACTCCGATTAATATCATTAATGTACTTTCGCTAATTTTTTTACCGGTACAATCATAAATGATGCAATTATAAGCACCATAATTTTGTTCGCTACTTAAGACTATTTTAGTTTCGAACTGGCCATTAATAATATCTACTTTATTGGTGTTTTCTAAAAAATCAATAGTATAATTGTCAAATACTCCAATAATGGTATGTGTTTCAGAAGCTGATTTTAGTATTGGATAATTAGCCAAAGGTCTTTGAGGAGTAAATCTGCCATCTAAGAAAATCTCCTTATGATTTTTCCAGTAGTGTGTATAAAAGTGTATCATGGAAAGTTCTTCAGGGGACGCATCTTTAAGTAAAATAGATAGTTGCGGAACTCCAAATAAGGTGTTTACTAATTGTAACGCCTTTATCTCCAAAGGTTCTTCCTTATGATAAGTAAACATATCACTATGTACCGCAGTATCTCCACATAACATTTTGATATCTGTAATCCGTACTCTATTCATAACAGAGTCTCCTGGACAATCGAAAGCTCTAAACATGTTTCCATATTTACGCATTGCGGGGCCAGTATATTTCTGTCGAAATTCGATGACAACTTCCGGATTTATAGCATGAAGAGAACTAATAATATCGGTCATAAGTCGATCTACAGCAAGATTTACAGATGAATAATCACGTCCATCTTCTTTAGTGAGTTTTGTACTCGGATACACCTTGAATTCATCTATAAAATCTAGTTTGAAACCATCAATTTTCCAAGCTACTAAAGCATTTACATATAAGCTAATGAGGTATGCTCTTACTTCTGGATATCTGGGATCAAAAACAGGAGCCCAACGATGTTCTTCGGTTAAAAACTTACCTCTAAATTTTTGATAAGCCTTTGATTTTTTACCACAAAATGGAACAGAGTACCATAATGCGAGTTTTATACCAGTTTTGTGAATGTCTTGTATGAACTTTTCCATTTCAGGAATTCGTTCTGGAAGCCAATCACCCGTATAGTCATACCCTCGATTTTCATCTTTTGTTTGCCATCCATCATCTAAGATTATCAATTCATATCCTAATGTACTTGCTATTTTACATTCCTCGATAAGATCTATAGTGTCTAATTTTTGATGATATTGATACCAGGTGGAATAGACAGGAACTTTAGCTAATTCTGGAACATTTGCTGGGATGAGATTTTGAAAACCTTCCCACCATTTTCCTACACTTTTTAGAGATGCTGAAAAATGTTGCTGACTTTGATCAATTCTTAGCTGTGCATTATAATCGGTAATTTTATGATGCCTCTCTGTAAAGAATGAGATATGACAATACATGCAATTATCCTCTTCTCGATATAAAGCATTTAATTTTTTAGTATTTATGGCATCCGAGCATGCAAAAGTCATAACATTGCTATCATCATGCCCAAATAGTGAAATAACTGGCGAGTCTACGGAAATTCTCGATTCCATATGTTCTAATTCCCAGTCGTCCATAATTCTTTTGGCAAAATCAGTAGTAGGTTTCCATACTCCTTTTACATTTACTGCAGGAATTTTCCATCTAAGTATTACTTCTTGAGGTTGAAATTCGGATGTTGAAGAAAAATTAATATTGTAAATGGTAACGTTATTTTGTTCTTCAAGTAAATGAATACTGACCTTAAAATCCTTAGATTTTTGTTGTATTTCTATAGTATGAGTAGTAATTACTTCTTTCATGTTTCCTCTATTCGTTGATATCCAAGTGTGGTTGTTTAATTGCCAGAGAGTTCATCTTTTGATTGTTTATTGTTTAAGCGGTGTACTACGACGCTATCATTGTTCTGGGTAGCTATAATTAGTTTCTCCTCATTTTTATTTTGTACAGAAATAATATGATTAGACTGCTTGGCCACCACAAATCCACTTTCAGTATTATGTATAGGAACGAATCCGTTGTTTGTGCCTTTTAGGTATATGCCGATGATAGCGTCGTGTCTTCCGTAATTAGCCTCTGCCGAGTAGTTGTTTCCCACAATGAGAACATCTTTGTAGCCATCTTTATCAAAATCATCTACCAGAAAATCGTTTATAGGAGATTGCTGGCAAACATTTGGTAAGTAAGAAATTCTAAAAGTATTATTCCCTATGTTTTCTGCATAAATAGATTGAAATATGTTGGCACGGAACGTTTCTTCTTCTAGGTTTTCTATGCTTAATAATTCTTGGAAGCTTGTTTTTGCAAAATCATGATAAGTAGGATATTTCTTTTTCAGGCTAACAATCTGTTTCATAATGTCATCTCTGGTATGAACAGGTTTAAGAGAAATCCCTTCAGTAGTTTCAAAGTATTGGGCTAAGAGAGGGTCAATGCTTCCATTCTGATCAAAATCTTTTTTGTAGACATACAATGGTCGATCAAAAGTAGGTTGTATGAAGCCATTCATCCCTTGATTTCCAGCAAGTATGTCCAGATCACCGTCGTTATCAAAATCTTCTAGAGCAATAGCATTCCACCATCCTGATAACTCTATAACTTCTCCATCCTTGTTTTCCCATTGTACAGGGATTTCTTCTACTTTCTCGTCTTGGATATGATACATCATAATTGGCATCCATTGTCCCACTACAATTAATTCCTTGTTTTTATTATTGTTTATATCTGCCCATATCGCATCAGTAACAATTCCAGTATTTGAAAATGTACTGTGGCTTTTTGTTAAAGTACCATTCTTGTTTGTTACTAAAAAACTAGGGGTAGATAGCGGGTATTTTCCTGGTTGCACGCCTCCACCAATAAAAATATGTTGTAATCCATTTGTCACATTATTAGAGGCAATGCAGCTAGTGTTGGTTTGTATTTCTGAAAGCACGTTATATTGTTTTTCTGAAAATGAACCACTTCCATTATTTAGGTATATTCGATCCTTAAGGAGTTTTGTGCTATTTCCAGCATCACTACCTCCACTACCTATATATAAATCATTATCTCCATCTTGATCTATATCTATAAATATCGAGGCTGTATCTTCATAATCCGTTTCAAATTGTTGAATAGGTTGGTATATTCCATTTTGATTTTCCTTAAAGAGAACACCTGGTTTTCCTTTGCTTCCACCAATAAAAATCTCATCACCTTTTTGAGTATCTATATTTGCTGAGCTTAAACAAGGACCGAATGAATTAAATTGATGACTTAGTAATGATTGCTGTAGATAATCATTTAAGTAGTTTTCTTCATGTAAATAAGGGAAGATATTAAAATCCTTTTCGAAGCTTAAAAATTCTTCTTTAATAGGTTGCTTATATGAGCTTTTTTTATAGTCGATAGATAGGGTTTGATTAGTGCCTGTATCTTTGATCGTTTGTGAACTTTGATCTGGCCAAATTACCTGTATCGAATCTATTTTTTCTGAAGAAATCCCAAAATGAAGAATGGGTTCTACAGAAGATAAATATCCTTTAACTACCGATTGATACTGTGTCTGTTCCTGTCCTTTTTCCCATAATATAATTTTGGATCCAATGCCATGCTTGTTTTTAGAACTTCCTTTAAGTTGTATTCTAAGGAACTTTTTATTCTTTTCTGAAGCGTGGTTTTCTAGTATAGATGCGGGACTATTAATATTGTTAACGATTAAATCCAAGTCTCCATCTAGATCTAAATCAGCATAAGCAGAACCATTAGAATAGGTTTTTATACTTTTTGTCCATTGTGAAGATACATCTGTAAATTTTGTACTCCCATTATTTTGATAAAATACGTTCGAAAGGTGAATCCCAGGTAATTGATCTACTAGAGTTTTAAATTTTTCCTTGCGTGCGTTTGGTGTCCCAAAAATATTATTGTTTTCAGAGTAGTTGATAAAGTCTAAATCCGTGATATCTTTTACATAACCGTTAGTGATGTAGATATCTTTATCTCCATCATTATTATAATCTGCTATTAGAGGAGCCCAGCTCCAATCGGTA
This sequence comes from uncultured Aquimarina sp., assembly GCF_947492965.1. Taxonomy (GTDB): domain Bacteria; phylum Bacteroidota; class Bacteroidia; order Flavobacteriales; family Flavobacteriaceae; genus Aquimarina. The sequence continues at coordinate 381,510 of NZ_CANLOZ010000003.1, forward strand.
CTTGCTATTCCAGAGGCAAAACCAATTTCGGAGGTTGGTAATATTTTATTCGAAACGGTTCCATTGTGAAGTTGTAGTGTGTTATGGACGTATTGAGGTGTATATCCATTCCTTTGAGAAAGGAGGTATTTATCATAATTGTTAGCTGCCAACATTTTTTTCTGCCTTTCGTAATCATTCGGAAGCATGTCTAATACCAATATATCGGGTAAAGCGTCATTATTAATATCTCCTACATCTACTCCCATGGCATTATATGTTTGCTTAGATAGTACTTGTTGGTTTATTTCATGAAATCCGAGGTGTATTCCTTGCTCATTAACACCTTTATTTAAGTAGAGTAGATCATTAGTTATAAAATCATTACTCACATATATGTCTGGCCAATGATCATTGTTAAAATCATTGATAGCCACACCAAGACCGAATCCTTTATGAGTAATTCCTAGGCTGTCAGAGATATTGTGAAAATAGATTTGATTGGTATTTGGATCTGTTGTGTTCTCTAGAAGATAATCAGACAAATGATCGGGTAGATATTTTTTGGGTATAGGTGTGTTTCTATCTCTTTTCGTATTACCATTATGTACTATGTAAGCATCTAAATCTCCATCGTGATCATAATCAAAGAAAATAGTTTGTTGGCTATAGTTTCCATCATCTAGGCCAAAAATTTTAGCTTGTTCTTCAAAACTAGGAATGCCTTTTTGATTTATGCCTTTGTTAATGTAAAGAAGGTTGTTACAATTATTGTTACAATCCGAGCCTCCTACGTTCAAATAAATATCATCCCACCCATCAGCATTGATATCTACAATACTAACACCAGTTATCCAAGAAGAGGTAGAAAAATTAGATACTTCTGAAATATCTTGGAATTTCATATTTCCAAGATTAAGATAAATTTTACTAGACACTTGATTTCCTGTAAAAATGATATCAGGTAATCCATCATTATTAAAGTCTCCAATACCTACACCACCACCATTATAGCAATACTGAAAATCTATGGCGTTAATCTTATCATCTTCGGTGATTGTATTTTGAAACTGGATGCTTGTTTTTGATGCATGTAGTTGCGTAAATAAATAATCCTGATTGGTTTTATTTTTACAACTAAAAAACAAAACAATAATGCAGATATGTATGAGGATGTTTTTCAAGGAATGTTTCTGAATTTTTAAAAACCAAGCAAACTTGTGGTAAAGGTTTGCTTGGTTAACTAAAACAATTAAATATTACAATCAAACTGTGGTTTACGTATTACGTTTAGTATCCATCGTTTTGGTTCAAATTAGGATTAGCTTGTATTTCGGATAGTGGGATCCATAAAAGCTCATCCTGTCCTGTTGTAAATACGGCAGCAGGTCCAGCTAATGATTTTGGATGACGTCCTCCGGCAACTGTAGAACCTGGTCCTAAAATATCATCAGCCAATTCCCAACGGACTAAATCAAAAAATCGATGTCCTTCTCCAGTTAATTCCATGATACGTTCATCAATAATGGCTTGTTCTACTTCTTCTTTAGTTAGGGTATTAGGTAATAAAGAGATTTGTGCACGTTCTCTAACTTGATTAATAAAGGGAATAGCATCTGGTGTAGCCCCATTTTCATTTAGCGCTTCAGCGAGCATTAATAGCACATCGGCATAGCGTATAATTCTCCAATTGGTCCCCAAAGTATGTCCAAAGCCAGGAATTTCTGCACTAGACAAGCCTTCATCTAAACCTGCATATTTTCTGGAGAATAATGCAGGAACTCCTAGATTTTGTGCTACTTCTATACTTGGAGCAAAGTCCTCTGTAAAAGGGGCTCCACCATATCCAGTGGCTCCGGGATAGTCAAAGGCAATTGTTCTATTTCGTCTTATCACATCTCCATTGTCTTCGAAAACTTGAAGTATATGTGGATTGATTACATGTCCCTGATCCAAACTTACGTGTGGAGGAGAATAGTCAATATGCCAGTTAGACTGAGATCCAGTAAGTGGCGCGTCTGCTCCCCATACAAAATTGTCTTGCGCCACATACTGAAGCTCATATACTGATTCTGAATTGTTTTCTAACGTTGGGTTTGATGAAAAGTTATCCCCATAATTATCAGATGGAAGTAGAGAGTATCCTAAAGTGGTTACTTCTGTGAAATCTGCAATAGCATTTGTCCAATTTTCTAAATATAAATAGGTTTTACCACGCAAAGCCAGTGCTGATCCTCTAGTAGGTCGTCCTATGTCGTTTTCTCCCCAGGACTGAGGTAGTCTATTAATAGCTTCGGTCAGGTCTGCAATGATTGCATCATTGAACATAGCAGGTGTAGCATTCGATGGGAAGAATTCTTCTGGATTTTGAGGATCTGGTGTTTTCATAACCAGTGGTGCGGTTCCAAATAGGTTTAGTAAATACCAATTACAAAATGCTCTTTGAAAATGTGCTTGTCCTAATATTTCATTTTGTACATCACCCGACAACACGTTATTACTGGCATCTTCTTCAATAATTTTATTCGCTCTTGCAATAGATTGATATAACTGTGGATATAAATCCACTGCCCATCTCGAGATACCCGGTTGTCCTTCTAAAGTAGACATAGTGGTATTTTGTTGAAACGGAATAACATTATAAGCATCTGATCTAAGCATAGCACCTGTATGAATTACACGGCCCCAGAATAAAACTGCAGTAATAGGGTGGTACATTCCGTTAACAGCTAACCTAAAATCATTTTCCGTTTGGAAAAACTCTGGTTCTGCTACGTTATTTGGATTCGAAATATTAAGATCTTCTTCATCACAACTATAATAGAATGCGACAAAAAGTAACAACATTATAAGAGGTAGTATTTTTTTAATCGTTTTCATTAGTATATTTTTTATTTTTTAAAAAGACATTTGTAAACCAAAAGTAAAAGTACGTGGTCTAGGCTGTGCTCTTACGTCTAATCCTCTGTCAAAAACAGAGTCAGCACTGGTTAAAGGTGTAAAACCAAAGAATCCTCTATTGGTTCCTAATCCGCTATTATTGGATCCAATTTCGGGGTCATAACCTGAGTAATCGGTAATAGTAAATAAGTTTTGAACATTTACGAATGCTCTGGCATTAGAAACCCATTTCTTTCCAACAAGATCGGTTAAGTTATACCCTATTTCTAAGGTTTTAAGACGGAAAAAAGAACCGTCCTCAACAAAGAAATCTGAAGGAAGCTGATTCCCTGCAGTATCCTGGGTGGTTACTCTAGGGAGATTGGTATTAGGATTTTCTGGAGTATAAGCATCCCTTACAATTCCTAGTTTATTGTCATCTAGGAAGAAGTATCCAAAGAATTTGGTAACATTATAAATTTCATTTCCCTGAACACCATTAAAGAAAGCGCCAAGATCCCAATTTTTATAATTTACAGAAAGATTAATACCATATGCAAAGTCTGGAGTTGGATCTCCTAAATATGTTTGATCTTCATCGTTTATAATTCCATCGTTGTTAATATCAACTCTTCTAAAATCTCCAGGTTGTAATAAAGCTCTACGATCTGGATCGTTTGCTAAAAAAGGATCATTGTCGATTTCTGCTTGGTTATTATAGATTCCATCTGTTCTGAACCCAAAGAAAAACCCAAGTGGTTGTCCAACTTCAAAACGGTTTGCTCTTAATCCTTCTTCATTATAGGATGGTCCAACAATAGGATTTGGAGAATCAGTTAGTTCATTGTCAATAGCAGAAATATTAAAGCCTACATTAAAAGTTAAATCACCACCAGTATCGTAATTATACGCAGCTTCAAATTCGAAACCTTTATTATTAATAGAAGATGCGTTCTGGAATACAGGATTCACGGATCCGTTGGAATCGGGAATAGCAACTGCTTGTATAACATCTTCATTATCTCTATTAAAGTAATCTAAACTTAATTTTAAAGCATTGTTTAATAATGAGGTATCAATACCGAAATTAATGGTTGTTGAAGTTTCAAAACTTAGTGTAGGATCTACCAAGCTAGTAATAGCAAATCCAGGAATTTGTCCTGCTGCACCACCAACAGTAATCGGAGAGTTGGGTTCTACTACTGATTGATTAGAAAAAGGATCAACATTTTGAGACCCTAATTCTCCATATCCAGCTCTTACTTTTAAATAATTAAAAAGTCCTTCTTGGTTAAAGAAATTTTCATCACTTACGACCCATCCTGCAGAGAAGGAAGGGAATGTTCCTGTATTAAAACCATCCGCAAATAAAGAAGTTTCATCACGTCTTACGATAGCCGTAAGTAAATACTTTTGTTTGTAATTGTAGTTAACACGTCCAAAAACGGAGAATAATTTATTATCAAAACGCCCACCACCTGAATTTATAATATTATCCGTAAACTGTGCGATATTGGTTATATTGTTACTTGGTAGTCCTTCCGCATAAATAGCTAGTGTGTTTGTTGTAATATCCTGACGGGCACCTCCAGCAAGAAGATCAAAGTTATGATCACCAATGCTCTTTTTATAATTAAGTGTTGGTTCTACGTTGGTAGCATATCGTTCTCCCCGTACTTCGGTAAGGTCATTTAGTGGATTGGCATTTACTTCACTATCTATATTACTCTGAAAAAAAGTAGGTTGGAATGTGTTTCTATAAAAACTTGTATACTCAGTACCGAAATTAAGTTTAGCGGTAAGTCCTTCTATTATTTCATAGGAAATATTTATGTTGCCTAAGAAATTGCGTTCGATATTTTGATCGTCAACTAATTGTGCATTAGCAAATTTATTAGTTCCTCCAATTCCAAATACGGGATCACTAATCGCTTCAAAACCTCCATCATTTTCTGGGGCAAAAGGACGAATTATAGGAACTGTTCCTCCTTGATTTCCGAAGGCATTATTTCGCGTAAATCGGTTTTCAGAAAAACCAAATGATTCTTGGATTTTTAGTTGACCCAATTTGAATTCACTATTTAAGCGAGCGTTCTTTCGATTAAACTCCTCACTTATAAGAAGTCCTTCTTCATCATAATAATTGGCACTAAAAAAGTATTTAGAATTCTCACCACCTCCAGAGATATTGAAACCAAAATCTTGAATGGTTCCCATATTGATGGTTAGATCTTGAAAATCTGTATTGATACCTGGATCCGCGATGTCACCTGGTTGGCCATCATTAATTCTTCGTTGATTTAGAAAAGCAATATATTCTGGGCCATTTAGTAGATCCAATTTTTTGGATTGCGTATTAACACCACTTCTTACATCTATGTTTACTGTTGGACTGGCATTTTTTTTCCCTCTATTGGTAGTTACGATAATAACTCCATTAGCAGCTCTGGATCCATAGATTGCTGCAGAAGTTGCGTCTTTTAATACTTGAAGATTGACAATATCTTTAGAATTTAGATAGTTGATATTGTCTGTAATAGTACCATCAACAACATAGAGCGGAAAAGAATTGGTTAAAGAGCTTACACCTCTAACAAATACATTGGCTGGACTACCAGGAGCACCACCGGCAGTTTCAACCTGCACTCCCGCAAGTTTTCCCTGCAAAGCTGCAGTTGGGTTGGCAGTTACTACTTGGTTGATGTCTTCGGATTTAATCTGAGATATTGCTCCCGTAACATCTCTTTTGGATTGTGATCCGTATCCAACAATAACTACCTCATCCAATGCTGCAGCATCTTCTTGTAATAGAGCATCTATTGTGGTTTGACCATTTACAGGAATTTCCTGAGCGATAAAACCAACATAGCTGAAGATAAGTATAGCATCAGGAGCTACATTGTCTAAAGTGTATTTTCCGTCAAAATCTGAAGTTGTTCCATTGGTGGTTCCTTTTACCAAGATATTTGCTCCCGGCAAAGGACCGTTAGGTTCTGTTACTGTTCCAGAAACAGTTTGTTGCGCATATATTAAGGTAGTACTTAATCCAAGCAGCAACATCATTATACGATTACATATTTTTTGCCTCATATGATTTGTGTGTTTGTTAATGATTTTCTGTCTTTTCGACAAAATTTGAGTAAAGAATAAATTATGCTATGATACTCTATGCTACTATACAAAAGTAGAATATTTATTTTTATATCAAAATTTTATTGCATTATATTTTGAATTATTCGTAATTAAACGTGTAAAAAATTAGATATATGAAATAGTTTCAGTTGATGTTTAATAAGACATGCTAAATTTAAAAGAGAGGTGTATTCCCTTTGTAGTATAGTTCGAAAAGGAAGGTAAAACCAAAATAGATTATGGATCTATAAAGAGTTTCTTTGTCTTAAATAGGTAGGTGTAATTTCTTTGATAGGATTGCCTTCTTTTACAAAATGAGCAGCTTTTTTTGCCATTAGCGTAAAATCGGTGGAGATCGTAGTGATACCTCCAAAGGCAATTTCTTTCACAATATTATCATCATGAGCCAGAATACCAATATCTGCTCCAATTCGATACTCCATTTTTCGAGCATCTTTTAAAACCTTCCAGAGTTGAGTATCACTGATAGAAAAGTAGGCAGTACTTTTCTTAAGTGTATTCGGTTCATAACTATCTAATACAATTCCATTGATTTGATAATTATCAACATATCTATTAAAAGCTGCTAAAATCTCTGGAGGGAAGTCAGAATTTTTTTTGAAGAATAACACAAATCTGTCATACTTTTTTATCTGTGGAGTAAGTTCTTCTAATTTTTGATAGGTAATATCTTCAAATTCCTGTGAAACATAAGAATAATCTTTAGGCATTTTTAGGTAACGATCCACAATTAATAATCGATCTGATGGAATCTGCTTTAGCATGGCAGGAACTTCTTCTTCTTGTATCGGGGCGATTACATACATTCCGTATTTACGAGATATATTGTCTAAGATTGTTTTAAATAAACTAAGATTATTATGATGAAAGAAGACATCAATATGGTATTTTTTACCAAGTTCTTTTCTAAAGGTATTGTAAAAATCTTCTTGAAAACTATGAAATGCAAATAAAATCAATGCTACTTTTAAGGTAACATTCGTTTCTTCACTAATAATATAATAACCTTTTAGATTTTTGGATTCTACAAGCCCTCTTTCCTTTAGCTCAGTATATGCTTTTACAAAAGTTTTTCGTGCATATCCGACTTCTGCAACCATTTCATTAATAGAAGGAAGTTTATCTCCTACTTTCAATACCCCAGCATCAATTGCATCTATAATACCGTTCACAATTTGCTCGTGTTTTGATAAGCTATTGATATCTTGTAGATCGTATATTTTTTGAAGTAATGGAGACATAATTATAGTAAGCTTCTGATACGTATAAAATTAAACTTAATTCATAGATTCCAAAAATTTTACTTGTTGGATTAGTTTTTGTTATAGGTATCTAAGCTTCATTACTTCTCACTTACAAGAAGAATTGATTATTGAAGTTTATGTATCTAGAAAGTAAAAACTACTATTATAAAATTTTAGCAACCTCTTGATTTACAAACTCAAGAAATCTTTCGTCTTTTTCTGTAAACGGATCTGGAGTTTCCGAATCGATATCTATTTGACCAATATTTTCACCATCCTTAAACAAGGGAATTACGATTTCGGATTTTACTGTAAAGCTACATGCAATATAATTATCTTGAGCTTGAACATCGGGAACAACAAAATTCTCATTCGATACTGCTACTTGTCCACAGATTCCTTTTCCAAAAGGTATTATTTCATGATCTGTTGGCTCACCAACATAGGTACGAAGCTTTAATTCCTCCTTATCACCATTTCTAAAATAGAAACCAACCCAATCATAATAATCAATATGATCATTCAGTAATTTACATACTTCATGAAGGCGATCGGTTACATTTTTTTCTGGATTATCAAGTATATTAACAACTTCTGGCTTTAATTTTTCAAATGGCATTCCTTACAATTTTTCCGGCTAAAATATCTAAAATATTTAAGATTGACAGATTTTTAGAATGGTATTGTTTTGTTAAAAGTTTCTAAGGGAAATGTAAAAAAACAGCAATTCTTTAAATATTATGTATTTTTGTTTTATCAATGAAACATATTTTTCAGAAAATATCATCTCTTTTATTAGCATCTTTAGTGCTTATTTCTACGTTTTCTTTTACTGTAGAGAAACACTATTGCGGTCGTTTCTTAGTGGATGTAGCAGTGTATTCAAAAGCCAAAGATTGTGGTATGGATATGATGGACCATGACGATTCATCAGATGACCATGTGAAAAAAAAATCCTGTTGTAAAGACGAAATAGTAGTTTTAGAAGGTCAGGATGAACTCAAAGTATCATTTGATCAATTAGAGTTTTCTGATCAATTATTTATAACTTCTTTCTTTTATTCTTTTGCAGATCTTTTCCTTTTGCAAAAGGAAAAAGCATTTATTCCAAAAGAGTATTCTCCTCCCGAAAGGTATAAGGACATACAAATCTTATTCGAGACTTTTTTAATTTGATTTAGACTATTGTTGTTTGTTGGACAAAACTAGGTTTTGTTTGATACGAATCTTTGGTTGTTTTATAGCAAGCAAATAAAACTGATAATAGACTAAATTATATATGTATGCTTAACAAATGCATTAAGTTTTTTATAGAAAATAAATTTATAGCGTTACTACTCCTGTTTATTTTTGTAGGCTTTGGGTTGGTATATTCTCCTTTTTCTTCGGATTTAGGCGTTTTACCAAGCGATCCCATTTCGGTAGACGCAATTCCCGATATAGGGGAGAATCAACAAATCGTTTTTACCGAATGGAAAGGAAGATCCCCACAGGATATGGAGGATCAAATAACATACCCTTTAACGAGTGCTTTATTAGGAGTTCCTGGTGTTAAAACCATTCGTAGCTCTTCTATGTTTGGAGTGTCTTATGTATATATCATTTTTGAAGAGGATGTAGAGTTTTATTGGAGTCGTAGTCGCATTTTGGAAAAATTAAACTCTCTACCTAATGGCTTATTACCTTTTGGAGTTCAACCTTCTTTAGGTCCTGATGCTACAGGTTTAGGGCAGATATTTTGGTATACGTTAGAAGGAAGAGATCCGGATGGTAACGTAACAGGTGGTTGGGATCTGCAGGAATTAAGAAGTATTCAGGACTATTATGTTAAATATGCTTTATCCTCGTCTTCTGGCGTTGCAGAAGTAGCTTCTATAGGTGGATATGTGCAAGAATACCAAATTGATGTAAATCCTGAATTGCTAAAACAATATTCCATAGAATTACAAGAGGTTGTGAACGCGGTTAAAGAAAGCAATCGTGATATAGGAGCACAAACTTTGGAAATTAATCAAGCAGAATATTTTGTCCGAGGCTTAGGATATATTAAGTCAATAAATGATTTAGAGAATGCGGTAGTGCGTTCTAAAGATTATGTGTCTATCCGTATAAAAGACATTGCAAAGATTTCACTTGGACCAGCTTCAAGACGCGGTATCTTAGATAAGGAAGGAGCAGAGGTTGTTGGAGGTGTAGTAGTAGCAAGATATGGTGCTAATCCAATGGAAGTAATAAGTAATGTAAAGAACAAAATACAAGAACTAAGTTCTGGATTACCGTCAAAAACACTAAAAGATGGAAGAACCTCTCAGGTAACCATTGTGCCTTTTTATGATAGATCTGAATTGATAAAAGAGACGTTATGGACATTAAAAGATGCTTTAACGCTGGAGGTGCTAATTACCATACTCGTAGTGTTAATGATGCTACTGAACTTACGTGCCTCTATCTTGATTTCGACCTTATTACCTGTGGCAGTTTTAATGGTTTTTATCATGATGAAAATTTGTAAGGTAGATGCTAATATTGTAGCCCTATCAGGTATAGCAATTGCTATTGGTACTATGGTTGACGTTGGAGTCATACTTTCAGAAAATATTATTAGACATATTAAGGGGAATAAGGGCGAATTACCTGTGAATACAGTTGTTTATAATGCCACTACAGAGGTGTCAAGCGCAATTTTAACCGCTGTATTAACAACGATTATAAGCTTTGTGCCTGTTTTTATGTTGATAGGGGCCGAAGGAAAACTTTTTAGACCATTGGCTTTCACCAAAACCATGGCGCTAATTGCTTCGATTGTAATTGCATTGTTCTTAATACCTCCTTTTGCAGCGTTTTTGTTTAAAAAACGTTCCATAACAAAAGGAATAAATTATCTAATTCAATTTGTTCTTATTATACTAGGTTTAATAAGTGTTTTTAATAATTTGTATTTGGGTATAGTACTTATTGTCTTTGGCCTTGTTCAAATACTTTACACTACAGATAAGATTTCTAAAAAAACAACAAATAACATCTATATCATTGTTTCTGGGATAACGGTTGCTTTTCTGTTAGCTATACATTGGAGACCTCTTGGAATTGATAAAAGTGTTTTTTGGAATTTGATTTTTGTTGTGCTCCTATGTGCAGGTCTACTAGGAAGTTTCTTTCTGTTTCAGAAGTATTATGTTCGTATTTTGAACTGGGCACTTCGTAATAAGTTATTATTTATGTCGCTGCCGATAACGATTGTAATTTGTGGGGTTATTATTTTTCAATCTTTAGGTAAAGAGTTCATGCCTTCGCTTAATGAAGGAACGTTTCTATTAATGCCTACTTCATTGCCGCATGCTGGAGCCGATGAAAATAAAAGAGTGCTGCAACAACTTGATATGGCAGTAGCAAATATTCCAGAGATAGCAACAGTAGTTGGTAAGGCAGGAAGAGTAAACTCTGCGCTTGATCCAGCTCCCTTATCGATGTATGAGAATGTTATCATCTATAAACCTGAGTTTGCTACAAATGCAGAAGGAAAACCACAAAGGTTTAAAATAAATAATGATGGACTTTTCGAATTAAAAAATGGAAGTTTTGTTGCTAGTCCTAATGCAACAAAAGAACAACTAATTCCAGATAAGAATGGAGCATTTTATAGAAATTGGAGAGCCCATATAAAATCCCCCGATGATATTTGGGAAGAGATCACCAAAGTAACCAAATTGCCAGGAGTTACTTCTGCTCCAAAATTACAACCTATAGAAACCAGGTTAGTGATGCTTCAAACAGGAATGCGATCACCGATGGGAATAAAAATACAAGGGCAAGATCAAAAATTAATAGAGAGTTTTGGATTGCAATTAGAAACTGTTTTAAAAGAGGTTAAGGGAATTAAAACGGAGACAGTTTTTGCTGATAGAGTAGTTGGTAAACCTTATCTTTTAATAGAGCTCGATAGAAATCGTATAGCAAAGTATGGAATATCTGTAGAAAAGGTTCAAAAAGAGCTGGAAGTTGCTTTAGGAGGTAAAAAAATATCGCAGACAGTAGAAGGGAGAGAACGATATGATATTAGAGTTAGATATCCCAGAGAACTGCGCACAACTCCAGAGGATATAAAGAATATATATATCCCTATTCAGCAAGGCACTTCAGTTCCCTTAAGCGAACTAGTGACAATTAGATACGAAAAAGGCCCTGAGGCTATCAAAAGTGAAGATACTTTTTTAGTCAGTTATGTGTTGTTTGATAAAGCAGATGAGTATGCAGAAGTAGATCTCATACAAAATGCAAAAAAAGTGTTGCAAGAGAAGATAAATAGTGGTGAATTAATAAAACCAAAAGGAATCAATTATAAGTTTACTGGAACTTATGAAAATCAACTACGTTCGGAAAAATCACTTTCCATTATTGTTCCTTTAACCTTACTTAGTATTTTCTTGATCTTGTATTTTCAGTTTAGGTCTATAACAATTTCTCTGATGGTGTTTATGGGGGTTATCGTATCTTTTGCAGGAGGTTTTTTAATGATTTGGGTATATGGTCAAGGTTGGTTTTTGGATATTGATATATTTGGTGATAATCTAAGATCTTTGTTTCAAATACAGAAGATAAACCTAAGTGTAGCTGTATGGGTTGGTTTTATTGCATTGTTTGGAATTGCTACCGATGACGGAGTTATTATGGCAACATATCTAACACAGACTTTTAAGAAAAATCACCCTGTAACTATCAAAGCAATTCATGAGTCTGTAATACAGGCTGGTGAAAAACGAATACGACCTTGTTTAATGACTACAGCAACTACCATTTTGGCGTTGCTTCCAATACTAACATCAACAGGAAGAGGAAGTGATATTATGATACCAATGGCGATTCCAAGTTTTGGTGGAATGTTTATCGCTTTGATTACTTTATTTGTAGTGCCAATCTTATTTAGTTGGCAACAAGAATTTGTATTAAAAAAAGAAAATAGAATTGAAAAAGACGCATAAAAAGAATAAAATGAATTTAAGAAAGATAACTTTTTTTCAAAATATGATTCCTTGGATAACTCTCAAAACACTTATAAGTTGTGGTTTGTTGTTTTTATTCTTTCAAGAGGTAAAATCGCAAACGCTACAGGATTATATAAAAGAAGCAAAAGAAAATAATCCCGAGTTAAAAGCCTTTCGGAATGCCTTAAAAGTTAGTGAAGAAAGAGTCAATGAGGTAGGAGGACTACCAAATACAACTATCGGAACAGGGTATTTTGTGAGTGAACCAGAAACTAGAACAGGTGCACAAAAAGCAAAGTTTAGTGCACAACAGCGTATACCTTGGTTTGGTACTATAAAAGCCAGAAAGGAAACAGCATCTTTAGAAAGTGAGGTTTCTAAGAATAAACTAGAAATTGCAATTAGAAAAATTACCTTACAAGTAGAGCAAGCTTATTACAATTTATATGAGCTAAAAGCAAGACAAAATGTATTGACTAAACAAGAAGAATTGTTAGACACCTATATAGAGATTGCGCTTAAGGAAGTTGAAAACAATAGAGCTTCAACCGTAGATGTATTAAAACTAAATATTGCGAAAAATAATCTTCAAAACGAAAAGGAAATTTTAAAGGGTGAAATTCTTACTTCGGAAACTGTTATGAATCAACTTTTGCATAGAGATGGTTTTGATCCATTAATTGTCCCGGATAATCTTTTTATTCCGGATGAGGAACCAACTATGATGTTAGATGATATTACGTTTCACCCAGAATTAATGACCTACGATTTTTTGAATGATTTGTTAGATAAAAAAGAAGATGTGAATACTAAAGAAGCCTTGCCATCAATTGGAGTAGGTTTGGATTATGTCATAGTTGAAGAACGACCGAATATTGATTTTTCGGATAATGGGAAAGATATAGTAATGCCTTCTTTATCACTCTCTATACCTATTTTTTCCAAAAAACATTCTTCTAGATCTAAACAATACGAACTTCAAAAAGAAGAGGTGTATCAAAAAAGAGAAGCTTCGCAAAATAGTTTAGAAAATATGATGGAAAAAGCAATAAATAATAGAATTACAGCTCGAATTAATTATGATACTCAGCAAAAAAATATCGAACAAGCAAAACAAGCCGAGCAAATTATTGTATCAGGTTATGAAACTACCCAGTTAGATTTTGAAGAAATACTGGATGTACAGCAAATGCTATTGAATTTCGAAAATGAGAAAGTGAAAGCAATAGCTCAATATTTTAAACAAACAGCAATTTTAAATTACTTAAGATAAAACAAACCCATAATAAAAAATATCATCATGAATAGAATAATGTATAAAGTATTAGCACTCGTAATAATAGGTCTTATGATGTCCTGTGCAAAAGATAAAAAGGAACCAACAAAAAATATAGAAGATACTCCTGTAACGGAAGAAGGAAGTGTAAAAGAGGATAAAGATCTGGATCTGACATCCTCAAAAAGCGAAGTGGTTTTTGGTGATGAAAAAATTACCAAATTATATAATCAATATCTTTTAGTAAAAAAACAATTAGTGAACTCAAAATCAAAATTAGTACAAAAAGAAGCTAAGAAATTAGGGGAGTTGATAGATGATTCGGATGAAAATAAACAATTAAAGGCAACTGCAAAGCTTATTTCTCTCACGAAAGAGATTAAAAAGCAGAGAGATTTTTTTGTTACGCTAACAGAAGAAACTGAAAAAATAATAGGTGGAGCGACCATAACCTCTGGAAAAGTGTATAAGCAGTTTTGCCCGATGGCTTTCGGAGGAAATGGAGGATATTGGTTGTCTAATTCTGATGAAGTTCGTAATCCTTATTACGGGAATGAGATGCTTATTTGTGGTAAAGTAGATACAACCATACAGTAAAAACTATACAATGCTTTTTTGCGGAGTTAGGAGGATAGATTTTTAACGATTACCAAAATTTAAAAGTGTGAAAGTAAAGTATCACATAGAAGGGATGACCTGTAATGGATGTCGAACTCAAGTAGAACAAATACTGAATTCGTTAGCTGAGGTAAAAGAAGCCCACGTAGATCTTGAAACAAAAGAAGCATCTTTAGTTTTGCATAAGCCTTTGGATATTGATAAGGTATTAAAAGAGATGCCTAAAAAGTACACCATAACTGAAAAGAAAGAAGATAAGTCAAATGCTAATCATATTGTTGCAACGGAAAAGACAAAAACTAGACAGTTATTTCCTCTTTTTTTAATTCTGGTGTATATAACAATGGCATCAATATTATTGAATTATAAACAATGGGATGCTGATAATTTTATGATGGATTTCATGGGATTGTTCTATATTGTATTTAGCTTTTTTAAGCTATTGGATTTGTCAGGGTTTGCCAAATCTTTTGCGATGTATGATCCGCTCGCAAATAAGCTTTCCTCTTATGCTTGGGTATATCCCTTTATCGAAATTGGTTTAGGGTTGATGTTCCTGATGCGATTTAATATTCAGATAGCTTTATTAGTTACGATAGTAGTTTTAGGTATTACCACATTTGGAGTAACAAAAGTTTTATTGGATAAAAAGAGCATTCAATGTGCGTGTTTGGGAACGGCGCTAAAGTTACCCATGACGAAAGCTACTTTTATAGAAAATGCTATCATGCTTGTTATGGCATTTTTAATGCTTTATAATAGGTAATGTATGGTTAAAAGAAAAACAGCAATATGGATTAGAAAAGCACATCGCTACTTAGGATTGTTTCTTGGAATCCAGTTTTTGATGTGGACAATAAGTGGATTGTATTTCAGTTGGACGGATATTGATGAAATACATGGAGATCATTTTAAAAAAGAGCAGAAAAAGATAGTTCATAGCAATTTAAAAGGATTGGATATTATCACTTCTAGAATGGAAGTTTCTGCATTAGAATTGAGAACGATTGCTAATAAACCATATTATTGGATTAATGATAGCATTCTGGTAGATGCATTATCTGGATCTATAAAGCCAGAAATTTCTAAGGAAGAAGCCTTAAAAATTGCAGAAATGCAAATGCGTGACGATTTACAAGTAATCTCGGTTGATTATATAACTGAAGTCGATAAGCATCATGAATATAGAGGAAGGTCTTTACCAGCTTATGTGATTAATTATGATCATCCCGAAAATGTAAAAGCGTATGTAGCAGCTTTAGACGGATCATTTCAGCGAGTACGACATCAATCTTGGAGATGGTTTGATTTTTTATGGATGACCCATACCATGGATTACGAAGGGAGAGATGATTTTAATACATCAGTATTACGAATCTTTTCTCTATTAGGACTTATCACAGTAATAAGTGGCTTTGTATTGTGGTATGTCTCATCTAGTACGATTAGAAGAATGATAAAAAAGTAATTATGGAGAAGAAAAGTGCCATTTATTTGATAGTAGTATTATTTGTTGGAGTTGGAATAGGGTATCTACTTTTTGGAAGCTCCTCCCACTCGAACTCGGATCATGCTCATGATGAAAATACTGAAGTGGCTGATCAAATTTGGACGTGTTCCATGCACCCTCAGATTAAGCAATCAGAATCTGGTGATTGTCCAATATGTGGAATGGATTTAATTCCTACTACAAATATGACAGCTGATTTAGATATAAATCAATTCAGAATGACAGAAAATGCTATGGCATTAGCTAATATTCAAACATCTATTGTAGGAGATGGAAGTGAGAACTCCCAAGAGATAAGACTATCTGGTAAGATTGAAGAAAATGAAGAAGAGACAACAGTGCAGGTTACTCATTTTACAGGTAGGATTGAAAAACTTTTGGTAAATGCAATCGGAGAAAAAATAGCTAAAGGACAAAGAATTGCTCTAATTTATTCTCCAGAACTAGTGGCTGCACAACAAGAATTATTAACTGCTGCAAAGCTTAAAGAACAGCAACCTGAATTGTATAAAGCAGTAAGAAATAAATTAAAACTTAGAAAGCTATCGGAGAACCAAATTAATCAAATAGAATCTTCGGGTAATATTATGGAAATGTTCCCCTTGCATGCGCAAGTTTCTGGAATAGTTTCTGAAAAAATGGTCGAGGAAGGTAATCATATAGAAAGAGGACAAGTATTGTATAAGCTTTCAAATTTGAATACGGTATGGGCGAATTTTGATATGTACGAAAATCAGATTTCTTTAATAAAAAATGGACAAGATGTCAATGTGATTACCAATGCATATCCAGATACTAAGATAAAAGCAAAAATTTCCTTTATAGATCCAATTCTTAATAAAGTTTCCAGAACGGTTAGTGCTAGAGCTGTATTAACTAATAAAGATGCTATGTTTAAGCCAGGAATGTTTATTGAGGGAGTTATTGCTGTCTCTAATAACAATGATGAAAAGGATAACATAATAGTCCCTAAAAGTGCGGTGCTTTGGACTGGGAAACGCTCATTAGTATATGTGAAAAAGGAGGCTATAACTCCAGTTTTTGAAATGAGAGAAGTAGTATTAGGGAACTCGAATAGTGATTCCTACCAGATCTTGTCTGGATTACAGAAAGGAGAGGAAATAGTTACTAATGGAACCTTTACTGTAGATGCTGCGGCACAATTACAAGGAAAAAAATCAATGATGAAATTAGGAATCAATCAAAGTGATTCTACAAAAGATATAGATTTTGAAAAAGTCTCAATATCCGTTGATTTTAGAAAATTGTTCAATCAAGCATTGTTGTCTTATTTTAGTCTCAAAGATGCGCTGGTGGCTAGTGATGCAAATCTTTCTGCCACTTTTTCGGAGAAAATGTTATCCCAATTAAAGAATCTAAATATTTCAGAATTGCCAGATGATGAGTTAGAGTATCTACAAAACCTTAAAAAGCATTTACAAGGTATTTCTGATAAAGAAGATCTAATACATCAAAGAGCTCATTTTAAAGATCTGAATGAAAATTTAAATCGTCTAATCCATAAAATCGGGAATACTACTCAAACAATCTACATACAAAAATGCCCTATGGCTAATGATAATAAAGGAGCCATTTGGTTAAGTAAAGAAAAAGAAGTTAGAAACCCTTATTTTGGTGATGCAATGCTTGCTTGCGGCAGTGTAATCAACACTTTAGAGCACTTGTAGCTTACTTAGAATTATTATGTT
Source organism: uncultured Aquimarina sp. (assembly GCF_947492965.1). Lineage (GTDB taxonomy): Bacteria > Bacteroidota > Bacteroidia > Flavobacteriales > Flavobacteriaceae > Aquimarina. The sequence continues at coordinate 398,861 of NZ_CANLOZ010000003.1, forward strand.
TAAAGCTTTGATTTGTAAAATAATACAATTTTATTTTAATGGTTAAGCAAAACGACGTATCTTTAATTTAGGGAAATATTGGATTACGTTTTTTAAGAGATTACAGTTATTACTAATTGTGCATTATGTTTTTACAGAAAAGGCATTAAATGCGCAACGATTTTTTATGTGATACTCAAGCAAATAAATGTGATCAGAAAAGATTGGGAATATGATTAAAAAACTACTTTTTATTACATTTTTATCCTTACTATTTTCATGTAAGGAAACACCTGTACAGACAGTGACTAGTGCGAGTACACTAGCCTTGTTAGAAAAATCTAAAGCTATTCAGTTACGAGCAGAGAGAGTCGAACAGCATATGAAAGTTTGGCAAGATTCTTTGGATCGATTCGGAAGTTCAGAGAAGTCTAAAGTACAGTTTAAAGACGATGAATTTGTAAATATAGAAGAGCTTTCTAACTTTTTTGTATTGGATATGAAATATGCTACAGAGGATAACTTTCTTAAAAAGGCGGTGTATTCTTGTGCTAAATGTTTTGTAAGAGGAGTTGTAGCAAAAGCATTGATTAATGCCAATAAGGATTTTATGGAAAAAGGATATAGAATCAAGCTTTTTGATTGCTATCGCCCTCATAGTGTACAAAAGAAAATGTGGGAAATATTTCCTAATCCAGGTTATGTGGCAGACCCCAAAGGAGGATCAATTCATAATAAAGGAGCTGCGGTAGATATTACGTTAACAGATTTACAAGGAAATCAATTAGATATGGGTACTGATTTTGATCATTTTGGGAAAGAAGCACATCATTCTTATAGAGCGTTGTCAGATGAAATCCTTGCTAATCGTAAGTTGCTAAAAGAAACTATGGAAAAGCATGGTTTTTCTACCATACGTACCGAATGGTGGCACTATAATTTTAAAAACAAAAAGTTTAAGATTGCTGATTTTAAATGGAAGTGTGGTTAGGACATAACTGCTAACAACAACATCCGCATAAAGCGGATGTCGTACGAGCACAATTATAAAATCGGAAAAAATTAGAATTGTTCAGTTTCTGTGTTTGTTAGCCAACTCTTTCAAATAATAGTTGAAATTAGTTTACGGTCAGAAACATATCATCTATCTATAAGTATTTATAGGCTTGTGTGGTCAAGAATTCTTCAAATCTCTCATCAGTTACTAGTTTATAGAAAATCTGAACTGCATTTTGATAATTTTTACCATTAAAAAGATCCGTTCCAGCTTGTTTCTCCACAGTTTTTAGCTCATCTTCAAAAAGCATATGGAACATGTTGGAGTTCAATCGTAAACCATTGTCTAGTTTCACCTCATTTTTAAGCCATTGCCAAATCTGCGTTCTACTGATTTCTGCTGTTGCAGCATCTTCCATTAAGTCGTACAATGCCACAGCACCATTTCCTCCTAACCAGGTAGCGATATAATGAATACCAACATTGATATTTTCTCGAATTCCTCTCTCGGTGATCGTTCCCTGTGGGATTTCTAAAAGATCCTCTTCGGTAACAACTACATCATTTCTTTTTACATCTAACTGATTAGCTTCTGGCATATGCATATCAAAAACTTGCATAGCTAAAGGAACTAGTCCAGGATGTGCTACCCAAGTTCCGTCATGCCCATTCTTTACTTCACGTTCTTTATCTGCTTTCACTTTTGCAAAAGCCTGATTGTTTCGCTCTTCGTCATTTTTGATCGGAATTTGAGCCGCCATACCGCCAATGGCTAGTATATTTCTTTTGTGACACCTTTGGATCACTCTTTTGCTATATGCATCCATGAATGGACTGGTCATCGTAACCTGAGCTCTATCTGGAACTACAAAATCTTTATGATTTCTCAGTTTTTTGATATAACTGAATATATAATCCCATCTACCACAGTTAAGTCCTACGATATGCTCTTTTAAAGCATAAATAATTTCATCTAATTGAAAACTTGCTGTAATCGTTTCTACTAATACAGTTACTTTAATCGTAGCATGCTCTAATCCTAAGTATTCTTCTGTGAAATCAATTACATCATTCCACCAAATTGCTTCTGTAAAATGCTCCAATTTTGGAATGTAATAGTAAGGCGCAGTACCATTTTCTTTTAATCGCTCATTATTATGAAATACATAAAGAGCAAAGTCGAATATAGAAGCACTAATTTCTTTACCTTCAATTAATAAGTGTTTTTCATTAAGGTGTAAACCTCGTGGACGTACAATTAAGGTAGCAACTTCTTCATTAAGTTGATAGGTTTTGTCTTTTTTTGGATTGTAAAACGAAATAGTTTTGTTGACGGCGTCCTTCAGGTTTTTTTGACCTTGTAAGCAGTTTTCCCATAATGGCGCATTACTGTCTTCAAAATCTGCCATAAATGTTTTGGCACCTGAGTTTAAAGCGTTGATGACCATTTTTCTGTCCACCGGACCGGTAATTTCTACCCTACGATCCTGAAGATCGGCTGGAATAGGAGCGGCGCACCACTCGCTATTACGGATCTCTTTCGTGTTTTCCGGAAAAGCTGGATAAGTTTCTAAATCAAACAACTGCTGTTGCTGTTCTCTGTTTCTTAAAAGTTCTAATCGTCTTTCGTCAAAACGATTATGCAAAGCCTCTAAAAAAGTTAAAGCACCATCCGTTAGAATTTCTGGATGATAATTTTTCACCTCTTTCGTAAAGCTAATTTTCTGACTTAGGTTTGTTTGAGTTTCCATAACTATATCGTTTGAGTGAACAATATTAAAAAAAAGTTTTTGATAAAACAAGCGAACGTTCGCTAAATGTGAATTTTTTGTTTTTGAAAATTTTCGCAAAAATCCCTACTTTTGGTTTTATGGCAATAGCAGAAGAATATATCAGACTTATTTTTGGTCTGAAAATCAAGCAGATACGAACAGATAAGGATTTATCACTTTTTGGTTTATCTAAATTAAGTGGATTGTCTAAATCGTATTTAAATGAAATAGAAAAAGGAAAAAAATATCCGAAAACGGATAAAATTATAAAACTAGCTGAAACTTTAGAGGTGCCTTATGATAGTTTGGTTTCTCTAAAGTTGGATAAAAATCTTGCGCCGATTGGAGAGATTTTGCAATCCGGAATTTTGGATGAAATACCACTTGAATTATTTGGCATTCAGCAAAGTGATCTTATTGATATCATTGCAAATGCACCTTCTAAAGTAAATGCTTTTATCAGTACTATTATAGAAATAGCGCAGCATTATAATATGAGTAGAGAGGGGTTTTATCTAGCTTCTTTACGATCTTATCAAGAAGCGCATAATAACTTTTTCAAGGATCTAGAAGATACAGCAGTGCGTTTTGCAAATTCATATCAGTTGGATTTATCTGGTAACATTGGTGCTGCAGAATTGGAAGAAATCCTGATAGAAGAATATGGATATACCATAAATACAAAAGGAATACCGAAACAGGAAGAACTGGATAATTTGAGATCAGTGTTTGTTCCTACAACAAAAACATTGTTATTATCAGATAGAGTGGATGAGCCTCAAAAAACGTTTATCTATGCAAAAGAATTGGGGTATCAGTATATGAATATTACCGAAAGGCCTTACACTTTCTCATGGATTCGTTATGATAATTTCGAAGAGGTGTTACATAATTTCTATGCGTCCTATTTTGCTGGAGCACTTATTATTCCGAGAAACCACCTCAAAGATCATCTCAAGGAATTGTTTAGCGGAAAGAAATTTTCTGAAGATGCATTTCATAAGATAATGAAGTTGTATAATGCTTCACCAGAATCGTTTTATCAGCGTTTAACCAATGTCTTGCCAAAGGATTTTGGAATGCAAAATGTGTTCTTTTTAAGATTTACACATAAGAAAGGAATTGAACGATTTAATTTGGTAAAAGAATTGCATATTACCCATCAACAACAGCCACATGCTAATGAGATCAATGAGCATTATTGTAGAAGGTGGATGGCAATTAAAACTTTGCAGAGGACTGCTAATAATGATCTGCCATATTCATTTGATATACAGATATCAGATTATGCAGATACGGATCAGCAATATTTAGTGTTTACTTCGGCAACCAAAGATCCATTTAGAAAAGACTACTACCGTAGTATAGGAATAGGTTTTCTAATCTCTAATGCCTTAGAAAAGAAGATCAGCTTTGTAAACGATTCTAAAATACCAAAAGTAAAGGTAGGTGTTACCTGCGAATCGTGTTCTATTGCAGATTGCGAAGTAAGAAAAGCACCTCCAAAACGTTTGTTGTCGAAAGAAAGGTTTAGAAGAACTTCTCAGTTAGTAGCGGATATAGTTAAAGAGTATTCTTAATCTTATCAACTACAAAACATGAATAATACCTTTTTTGTAGAACACGAAAAACAAGGTAAATACATACAACTATCCAATACGAATGCTTTTGTTTTTGATAAAGGAGAAGGAGTTCCTATTGTTTTCTTTCATGGTGTTCCTGCATCATCATTTTTGTATAGAAAAATTATCGATACGATTGCTAATCATGGAGTGAGAGGTGTTTCTTTTGACTTGTTAGGAATGGGATTGTCTGATAGACCATTGGATTATGATTATAGTTGGACAGGTCTTGGGAATTGGTCGGTAGAGGTTATAGAAAAATTAAAATTAAAGAAATTTCATGTAGTACTTCATGATATTGGTGGTCCTGTGGGGAGTGAAGTGATTTCTAAAATGCAAGATCGAATTTTATCAGTAACCATTTTAAATACACTTTTGGTAAACTTACCTCAATTTAGGAAACCTTTCCCGATGGGATTTTTTCCGATACCAGGAGTTGGGGAGTTATTTATTGCAACTACAACACCCTTTTTATTACAAAAGCTAATGCATCTTAGAGGAATTTATAGAAAAGAAGCTTTTGGGATTGAAGTGGCTAAAGCATACCTTCAGTTTTTAAAAGGGAAAGATAAAGCCAGGTCTTTTTTAAAAATAATGAGAAGTTTTGAGCCTACAGCTGCCAAAGAAAATCTTTATATCTCATCCTTAAAAAATCTGAACGTTCCTAAACAATTAATTTGGGGTATGAATGATAAAGGACTTACCTATGAAAAGTATGGTGTTCCGATTAAAAAAGCTTTAGAAATTGAAAAAATAACAAAAACAGAGGGATCTCATTTTTTACAAGAAGACTTTTCAGAAATAATAGCAGCTAAACTGTTAGAGTTGGTACAGCAAGCATAGTTATACATACTTATTTTATAAAAGTAGTACTTAATTTATCCAAATATTGAGTTGTAGTTTCTTTAAGGTAGATACCCATGGCAATAGCAGCTTTGTCTAATAAATTTATTTTAAAGAATGTATAATCAAAATGATGGGATGTTCCACTCGTTAAATCCTGACGTTTTTGCGATAATATTTCGCATTCAGACCTTGAAATATTATTAACTCCTCCTACATCGATATAATTTCGTAGTCTTTTTTCTGTAGTGATTAAAGCATCTTCTAGAATTGACAAGCTCGTAGCGGCATCAGCAAGGATCTTTCGCTGGATGTTTATCTGATCGATAGCAATCTCTTTATCAGATTGTATTTGTTTGTCAGTTTTTTCTACCGAATAATAATCTTTATCGATATCTCTGTTAAACTGTTTAATGGTTTCTAAGTGAATCATTGCTAGTACTCGCATCTCAACGATTACTGCTTCAAATTTTGATTGAAGCATACTGTAGTATTTACGTTCCCTAGCAAGGCTTCCTTGGTCATGCGGATCTTTGGCAACTAAGAAAAAATCCAATACTCCTTTCTCAACTTCATGGTCAATAGCTCTGGTTTTGGTAAGCAATTGTGAAAAAGGTTCTGCTTTTAAATTGAATCTTTTGGTTAATGCCAAAATTTCATCCAGAGATTCTGTGGTGGATGCCTGAAACCTGTCATCGTCTATAGGAGAAGGTTGAGGTTTTGTGGGTTTAGGTTTGTTGTCCTTTCCGTCTTCTTCAAACAAATCATCATATAAGCTCGACATAGAATATTGAAAGTTACTATTGGTTAATTTCTGTTCTAATATTCAAAGATACTGTTTTATAAAAACAATCCCTGTTTCAAAAACTTTTGAAACAGGGATTGTATATTTTTTAGTGAATGGTAGATGCTACCAAAATCACTAAATTATTTTTGATTTCGTCTTGCGATCTACATCATTCCTGGCATTCCACCACCCATTGGAGGCATTCCTCCTCCAGCTGGAGCATCTTCTTTAATGTCAGTCAAAGCACATTCTGTAGTAAGGATCATTCCAGAAACAGAAGCAGCATTTTCTAATGCTACACGAGTTACTTTCTTAGGATCAATAATTCCAGCCTTTAGCATATCCACGTATTCTTCAGATTTTGCATCATATCCGAAATCATCTTTTCCTTCAAGAACCTTAGAAATTACAACAGAACCTTCTCCACCTGCATTTTCTACGATTGTTCTTAATGGCGCTTCGATAGCACGGTTTACAATTTGTACTCCAGTTGCTTCATCAGCATTTTCAGTTTTCACACTGTCAAGTACTGATTTTGCTCTTACTAAAGCTACACCACCACCAGCAACAATACCTTCTTCTACTGCAGCACGAGTTGCATGAAGAGCATCATCTACACGATCTTTCTTTTCTTTCATTTCTACTTCAGAAGCAGCACCAACATATAATACAGCTACACCACCAGCTAATTTAGCTAAACGTTCCTGTAATTTTTCTCTATCGTAATCAGAAGTAGTAGTTTCGATCTGAGATTTGATCTGATTTACTCTGTTCTTAATTAGGTCTTCGGCACCAGCACCATTAACAACCGTAGTATTGTCTTTGTCAATAGCTACTTTTTCTGCAGTACCTAAATGCTCAATGGTAGTATTTTCTAAAGTAAATCCGCGCTCTTCAGAAATTACAGTTCCTCCTGTTAAGATCGCGATATCTTCTAGCATTGCCTTACGTCTGTCTCCAAATCCTGGAGCTTTAACCGCAGCAATTTTTAATGCTCCACGAAGTTTATTTACTACTAACGTAGCAAGAGCTTCACCATCTACATCTTCAGCAATGATTAAAAGAGGTTTGCCTGTCTGAGCTACTGGCTCAAGAATTGGTAATAAATCTTTCATTGCAGAAATTTTCTTGTCAAATAACAAGATATATGGACTTTCTAATTCTGTAGTCATTTTTTCGCTATTAGTAACGAAATATGGGGAAAGGTATCCTCTATCAAACTGCATTCCTTCAACTACGTCTACGTAGGTATCTGTACCTTTAGCTTCTTCTACAGTAATTACTCCTTCTTTTCCTACTTTACCAAAAGCTTGTGCAATAAGATCTCCAATAGTCTCATCGTTATTAGCAGATATAGCAGCAACTTGCTTGATTTTATCAGAAGAACTTCCTACTTCTTTCATCTGCTTCTCTAGGTCAGAAGTGATAGCTTCTACAGCTTTATCAATTCCTCTCTTAAGATCCATTGGGTTCGCACCTGCAGCAACATTTTTCAATCCTTCTTTTACGATTGCTTGTGCTAAAACGGTAGCGGTAGTAGTACCATCACCAGCAAGGTCGTTTGTTTTAGAAGCTACTTCCTTTACCATTTGTGCTCCCATGTTCTCAAGAGCATCTTCTAATTCTACTTCTTTAGCAACAGAAACTCCATCTTTTGTTACAGTTGGAGCTCCAAAAGATTTGCTAATGATTACATTACGACCTTTAGGTCCTAATGTTACTTTTACTGCATTGGCTAATGCATCCACACCACGTTTAATACCGTCACGTGCTTCTATATCAAATTTTATGTCTTTTGCCATAATATTTTAATTTTTAAACTTCATCCTATCACTATTTTTAGATAGGAAATATTGAAATTTTGAGTTGTGTTTTGATTGAATTATTAAACGATTGCTAGGATATCATCCTCACGCATAATTAAATAGTCTTTACCATCTAATTTTAATTCAGTGCCAGAATACTTTCCGTAAAGTACAGTATCACCAACTTTTACAGTCATTTCGTGATCTTTTTTACCGCTACCTACAGCAGCTACTTTACCTTTTTGTTGTTTTTCTTGTGCTGAATCAGGGATGTATAATCCTGATGCCGTTTGCGTTTCCGCTGGAAGTGGCTCAATTACCACACGATCTGAAAGAGGTTTAATATTTACTCCCATTATGATTAGTTTTGTATTTTAAAATTTAAACGAATTATTCGATGCTGTGTAATTCAGAAATTATGCCAGCTACTTGATACTGACAAATTGAAATAAAAAATGCCGACTGTATGACAAGTCGGCATTTTTTATAGTTGGATTAACCTTATTATTCTTCAGGTGTGTCATCTATAACAGGTGTGTCAGGTGTATCCTGAATTACCTCTACATCGTTAGTATCAACAGTTGGATCCTGACCAGCATCACCACCCATTAAGTCTACGTTAGATAAAAGAATAAGTGCTAACAATAAAGTAGCTAAAGCCCATGTACTTTTGTCTAAGAAATCTGTGGTTTTCTTTACTCCACCTAACTGCTGAGTTCCACCTCCACCAAAAGAAGAAGAAAGACCTCCTCCTTTAGGATTTTGTACCATAATTACTACCACCAATAAAAAAGAAACGATGATGATAAGTATTAAAAATATTGAAAACGTTGTCATTATATATTGTTATTTATTTTCTTGTAATTTTTTGATTGCTCGAATTTGGTCTGCAAAGAAACCACTTTTTTCGGGATTTTTCAAAATTAATATTTTGTAGGCCTGAATTGCCTTTTTGTACTTTTTCTGAGCTAAATAAACACGTGCCAAAGTTTCTGTCATTAACTCGTCTGGAGCAACCATATGTTCATTTGCTAAATTGCGTGATGGGGCATTCTTTTCTGCTGGTTTTATTTTAGGATTGTTAGCTATAAATTCATCGATCAAATGGAATTTATGGTCCTGTTTATTTGGCTTTTCATTTTCAGTTTGCTGATCCTGATCCTTGGGGTTTATAGTCGAATCAGTTTCTCGATCTATAGGTAGTGCCGATGTTAGTTTCAACCATTCCGCAAACGAATGAGATTCTTTTTTGTTGAAATCGAGAGGTTTGTGGATTTCTAATGCCGTTTCAGCAGCACTTTTTTCTTCTTCAGACACTTCATCAATTTCATTTTTTTCTGATTGCTCTATGATCGTTTCAATAATGGTAATATTGTTGTCAATCGTCGTGTCTTTTGATGAAAACAAGGAAGGGTCTAAAACTTCTTCTGCTTCTTCAATATTCATATCAACAGCGTCATCCATAGACATTCTTGAAAGTGCCTTGATTTCCTGAGGATCTACTACATCTATTTCGTTTTTACTTTTCTTTTCTACCGTTTTTTGGATGTTAGTGTCAAAAAGCTCAGAAGTAATGAAATCAAATAATACCGCTCTGTCAGTGGTGTAAGCTGCAGTGGTCTTTAATTCCTGATTATATCTAAAATCTTCGTTTTCTTTTAATCCTTTAAGTAACAAGGCTCTTACAGGTTGAAAATATGGAAACTGCTGAATAATTTTTTCCAGATTCTCTGTGTGTTCTTTAGTGATTAAAGAAGGGTTTTGAAACAAGTATGTAAGCTCTTTAGTGTTCAAAAATGAGGATTTACAAAGTTACCATTTGGCTAAAGTAGCATTAAGAATATCTTGAGTAATTCGTTCATAAATTACCTGAATAGCCTCCTCTCTAACCGCTGTCTCTGCTTGAGTCGCAGGATAGTCAAAAAAGAAAGAAAAACGTTGCTCCAAATCTTCTTTGGGATTTTTGGTATCATAGAAACGAACATTCACTGCAATTGTTAGTCTGTTCTGCGCTGCAGTATTGGCAGAAGTAGCATTGGTAGGTGCTACATAATACTGCACAATTTCTCCTTCGTAAGCAATATCTCCATTGGATGTTACTAGATCTAAATTGGTTTGGTTAAGAATTAGATCTTGTAATTGATTCGTAAAAGTTTGATCAATACCTGGAATAATAATGGAAGCTTGATTTTGAAAAAAATCTACTTGGAAAGAAGTTGCGGTAGTATTGATTCCACTAAAAGAGTAAGCTCCACATCCTTGAATAATAAAGATTCCAACGAGTGTTATGATTGTGTATTTGATTTTTTGTATCACAAGGTATGTTGTTTTAATAATTTACGAATTCCAAATATTTTAATTTAGAGGTCATATTGTTTGATCTTTCTATATAATGTTCTTTCGCTAATTCCTAGTTCTTCGGCAGCCGCTTTTCGTTTTCCACGATGGCGTTCTAGCGATTTTTTAATGAGTTCTAGCTCTTTATCATGTAACGAAAGGGTTTCTTCTTCTTCAATTTCTTCAGCAAAATGATATTTGTCTTCTTCCTTTATAGATGATGTTTCAGCAGGTGTTATTTGTAACACTTCTGTAGTATGTTCTGTTATTGGTTCTTCAAAAGGTATTTCGGTTTCTGCTTTGTCATCTCTATAGATTTTTCTAATAAGTCCTTCATGCTCCTTTTGTACTTGTTGTGAATTCCCGCTTTGCATTAATTCCATAGTCAACTTTTTGAGATCATTAAGATCATTTTTCATATCAAAAAGCACTTTGTACAAAATTTCTCTTTCATTGCTAAAATCACTTTCTTTCTTGCTGGAAGAAACAATAGCTGGCAAATTACTTCCGATGTCAGGCAAATATCCTCGTAATGTATTGGCAGATATCGTTCTGTTTTGTTCAAGGACTGATATTTGCTCCGCAATGTTGCGTAATTGCCTAATATTACCACTCCAATGATACTTTTCTAGAAGCTGTACAGCAGCTTCTTCTAATCGTATGGTTGGCATTTTATATTTAGTGGCAAAATCAGAAGCAAATTTTCTAAATAGTAAATGAATGTCGTTTTCACGATCTCGCAAAGGGGGAAGTAGAATTTCAACAGTACTTAAACGATAGTATAAATCTTCACGAAATTTTTCCTTCTTGATCGCTTCGAACATGTTTACATTGGTGGCTGCAACGATACGAACATCCGTTTTTTGTACTTTAGAAGAACCTACTTTGATAAACTCTCCATTTTCTAAAACTCTAAGTAATCTAACCTGAGTAGTTAGTGGTAATTCTCCAACTTCATCCAAAAAAATAGTTCCTCCATCAGCAACTTCAAAATAACCACTTCTAGTAGAGGTTGCTCCTGTGAAAGCTCCTTTTTCATGACCAAACAATTCACTGTCGATAGTTCCTTCTGGAATAGCTCCACAGTTTACGGCTATATATTTACCGTGTTTTCTATGAGATAAGGAATGTATAATTTTAGGAATACTTTCTTTTCCAACACCACTTTCTCCGGTAACTAAAACCGAAATATCCGTAGGAGCTACCTGAATAGCTTTTTCTATAGATCGATTTAGTTTAGGATCATTTCCTATGATTCCGAATCGTTGTTTTGTGGCTTGAACTGATTCCATTAATACAATTATATTAGTTGGTTGTTGTTTATTTAATTATTGTCAGAATATCCTACAGCTTCTCCAATCAGAGTTGCACTCGTGCATTCATCTACTCTTACCATTACAAAATCACCAACTTTATAGTCTCCTTTTGGAAAAACAGCAACAGTGTTTTGTGTAGTTCTTCCGCTCCAATGTGCATCAGATTTTTTAGATGCTTTTTCGATAAGAATTTCTACAGTTTTTCCAATAAATGCTTGGTGGCGATACTCACTATGAGCTCTTTGTAATTCGATAATTTCGGCTAATCGTCTTTTCTTAACTTCTTCTGGAATATCGTCTTCGAGTTTTCTGGCGGCTAGTGTTCCAGGACGTTCAGAATAAGCAAACATAAATCCATATTCATATTTTACATATTCCATTAAGGATAAGGTGTCTTTATGATCTTCTTCTGTTTCTGTAGGGAAACCTGTGATAATGTCCTGAGAAATAGCACAGTCAGGAATCAGACGTTTAATATTATCGATTAGATCAAAATATTCCTGACGTGTGTGTAAACGATTCATTTCTTTCAGAATACGATCGCTTCCACTTTGTATAGGTAAATGAATGTATTTACAAATATTCTTATGTTTTGCCATTACTTCGATAACATCCATCGTCATGTCTTGTGGATTCGAAGTAGTGAAACGAAGTCTTATCTTAGGATGCTTTTCGGCCACCATATCCAGCAATTTAGCAAAATTCACTGCTGTTGCTTTTTGAAAATCACTAGCTTTTTCAAAGTCTTTTTTCAGACCTCCACCATACCATAAGTAACTATCTACATTTTGACCCAATAAGGTAATTTCTTTGAAGTTTTTAGCAACAAGATCATCTATTTCTTCTATAATGCTCTGCGGATCACGGCTGCGTTCTCTTCCTCTAGTAAAAGGAACTACGCAAAAAGTACACATATTATCACATCCTCTGGTTATGGATACAAAAGCGGATACTCCATTGCTTTGTAAGCGAACAGGAGAGATATCGCCATAAGTTTCTTCTTTGGATAAAATAACATTCACAGCATTGCGTCCAGCATCAACTTCTTCAATAAGATTCGGAAGGTCTTTGTAAGCATCTGGTCCTACAACAAGATCTACAATTTTCTCTTCTTCCAAAAACTTACTCTTAAGTCGCTCCGCCATACAACCCAGAACGCCTACTTTCATTCCAGGATTGATTCTTTTAACAGCATTGTACTTTTCTAAACGTTTTCTAACGGTCAGTTCTGCTTTTTCTCGGATCGAACAGGTGTTTACCAATACTAAATCTGCATCTTCTAGATTTTGTGTGGTATTAAACCCTTCTTTAGCTAGGATGGAGGCTACAATTTCACTATCACTAAAATTCATCTGACATCCATAACTTTCTATAAAAAGCTTTCTGGTGTTTCCTTCTTTTTTATCAAGTGACAATGCCTGCCCTTGTATGTTTTCATCAATAATCTTCTCCATGCGTTATAATATCCTTGCTAATTCAATTCAAATAGTGTGCAAAGATACTTTTTAAAACAATATATGACAAAGTGGCAGGGTAATATTTGTTTAAATATTTATATTTGAGAGAACTAATAAACTAAATCCATCATTATATATGAATTCCAATCAACTCTTCGAAAGAATAGAAAACTCCAAAAAACCAGAATTTGGTGATATTTTATCTAAAAGTTTTGAATTATATAAGAAAGTGTTTTCTAAAGGCATCATACATGCATTGATAATGTTTGCGTTAGCAATTCCTTTTATACTTGCTGTTTATATTCCTCTTTTACCTTTCTATATAGATATGCTTCAAAATGCAGGTGATCCATACTACCAACCAACATTTTTAGAAGGTTTCTCTGTTGTTATGATTATTGTTTGGGTGATAGTGATATTTGCATTGTCATTTGTTATGCAAGTTTTAAATATATCTATATATGGTCATTTTCTTAAGGTTGTTAAGAATGAAGATCTCGGTTTGACGGAAGAAACAGGAGGTTATTTTACGATTGCAAAGAAATATTTTGGTAAAATCATTTTAATTTCCCTTGCTAATATGGGAATATCAATAGTAGCTATGTTAGCTTGTTACTTCCCTCTTTTCTACGTCATGGTACCCTTACAGTTAGTAATTCTGATATTTATTTTTAATCCTGAAATGAGTGTGGAAAATATTATAAAAGCAGCCTTTAAATTAGGAAATAAATATTGGTTTACTTTTTTTGGATTAATCTTTATCTCTGGATTACTTTCTGCACTTGGAATCATATTGTGTTATATAGGTGTCATAGCAACATTGTTTTTTTCCTATGTAGTGATGTATTATATGTATAAAGATACTATAGGTTTTGAAGAGGAAAATAAATCCGAAAGCTGGAATGTAATCGTTGAATAATAGAAAATAAAACCTGCAGTTCTGCAGGTTTTTTTAATATAATTTTTTGTGAAAAAATTTTGATCTCAAAAAATTCATATACTTTTGTTCTCAGAAAATCCCTTATTATAAGGTAACCACCAACTAAAAATGTTTATTAGAAGTTCCATCTGTCAACTAATAAATGTCAATTATCAACAGATGAAAAAAGAGGATTATGGCTAAGAATTTAGTGATTGTAGAGTCACCAGCTAAGGCAAAGACAATAGAGAAATTTCTTGGAAAAGATTATACCGTAGCTTCGAGCTTTGGGCATATTGCGGACTTGCCAGCAAAAGAACTAGGAGTAGATGTAGAGGAAGGTTTTAAGCCGAAATATATCGTTTCTAAGGATAAGAAAGATGTAGTGAAAAAATTAAAGGATCTTTCTAAAAAAGCAGAAATGGTTTGGCTGGCTAGTGATGAGGATCGAGAAGGAGAGGCAATCGCTTGGCATTTGGCAGAGGAATTAAAATTAGATAAAAAGAGGACCCGTAGAATTGTTTTTCATGAGATCACCAAAAAGGCGATTCTAAAAGCAATAGAAAATCCTAGGACTATTGATTATAATCTAGTAAACGCGCAACAAGCTCGAAGAGTGTTAGATAGGTTGGTGGGTTACGAGTTATCTCCAGTTTTATGGAGAAAAGTAAAAGGAGGGTTGTCTGCTGGTAGAGTTCAGTCCGTTTCAGTGCGGTTAATTGTAGAAAGAGAACGTGAGATATTAGATTTTAAACCTACTCCTTCTTATCGCATTGATGCAGAATTTTCTAATGAGAAAGGGAAATCTTTTAAAGCAAAGCTTCCTAAGAATTTCGCAACAAAAGCTGAAGCTGAGGCTTTCTTACAGAAAAATTTAGGTGCTGGATTTAAGGTGGCGGATTTAACTACAAAACCAGCTAAAAAATCTCCTGCACCACCATTCACCACTTCTACATTACAACAAGAGGCTTCCAGGAAATTGTATTTTTCTGTAAGCAAGACCATGACCATGGCACAGCGATTATACGAAGCTGGACTTATTACTTATATGAGAACAGATAGTGTAAACTTGTCGACTGAAGCTCAGAATAGTGCTAAAGCAGAAATAGTTTCGGCTTATGGAGATGAATATAGTAATCCAAAACAATATAAAGGAAAGTCTAAAGGTGCTCAGGAAGCTCACGAAGCGATAAGACCTACGGACTTTTCTAGACATACTGTTCCTGTTGATTCTGATCAACAACGATTATATGAGCTTATTTGGAAAAGAGCAATAGCTTCGCAAATGAGTGATGCGAAACTAGAGCGAACAAATGTGAAAATTGGGACGAACTCTCATTCAGAACAATTTACTGCTAATGGAGAAGTAATAAAATTTGAAGGCTTTCTAAAAGTGTATTTGGAAGGTAATGATGATGAGGATGAAGAGCAAAGCGGAATTCTTCCTGCAATGAAAGTAGGAGAGAGTCTTTTTAATAATTACATCACAGCTACTGAAAGATTTACAAGACCACCAAGTAGATATTCTGAAGCTGCTTTAGTTAAAAAACTAGAGGAGTTAGGGATTGGTCGTCCATCTACATATGCGCCTACAATTTCTACAATACAGAATAGGAAGTATATAGAAAAAGGTTCTAAGGATGGAGAAGAGAGAGGGTATATACAGATTACGCTTTCTGGTGATTCTATAAAAGAAAAAAATCTTAAGGAAAAAGTAGGAAGTGATAAAGGAAAATTAATTCCTACCGATGTTGGGATGGTAGTGAATGACTTTTTGGTAAATCATTTCTCTTCTATCTTAGATTATAATTTTACAGCAAAAGTAGAACAAGACTTCGATGAAATTGCCGAAGGTCAGGAAGATTGGACTCAAGTAATGAAAGAGTTTTATGAAGAGTTTCATCCTAGAGTAGAAGATGTTGCACAAAATGCAGAGCGTGAAGTAGGAGAAAGAATTCTTGGAGAGGACCCTGAATCTGGAAAACCGGTAAGTGTTCGCCTTGGAAAATTTGGGCCTATGGTTCAGATTGGTACTGCTGAAGATGAAGAAAAACCAAGGTTTGCAAGTTTAGCACCTGGACAAACATTAAGTAATATAACTTTTGAAGAGGCAATGGATTTATTTCAGTTGCCAAAAGAATTAGGTAATTATAAAGGAGAAGCAGTAAGTGTGAATAATGGACGTTTTGGACCGTATGTAAAATTTGGAGCCAAATTCGTTTCTTTGGATAAAGGAGAAGATCCATTAAGTACATCTTTAGAAAGAGCAATCGAATTGATAGATGCTAAAGAAAAAGCAGATGCTCCAATATATACATATGAAAATTTACCTGTGCAAAAAGGAACAGGTAGATTCGGACCATTCATAAAATGGAATGGGATGTTTATCAATGTAAATAAAAAGTACGATTTCGATAATCTTTCTGATCAAGATATCATTCAGCTTATAGAAGAGAAAAAGCAGAAAGAGATTGATAAGGTAATCCATAATTGGGAAGAAGAAGGTATTCGAGTTGAAAAAGCAAGATGGGGTCGAAGTAATATTATAAAGGGTAAGACTAAGATTGAATTACCTAAAACGGTAGATGCTACCAAGCTTACTTTAGAAAAGGTGAAAGATCTTATCGAGAAAAATGCGCCCAAGAAAAAGACTGCTAAAAAGAAAACAACAAAGAAGACTGCTAAAAAGAAATAATAAATTTTATGTCCTTAGAATTTCTTTCGCCAGTTAGTGAAATAGTGGCAGCACATGTTGCATTGCTTCCAGATCAATCTTTAGGTAAGCAAATTAATATTCATACGATAGCAGATGGTGTTCCTGATCTAGATAAAGTTGATATTGCAATAATAGGTGTCAGAGAAAATAGAAATGACATTAATTATCTAGGAGAAGGATTGCATTTTGATACCATTAGAACTTCTTTGTATGAGCTTTTTCCTGGTAATTGGGATACATCTATTGTTGATCTTGGGGATATTCAGCCAGGAGAGGAGGTAAGTGACACGTATTTTTTAATGAAGGATATTCTTGGAATGCTTCTTCAGAAAAATGTAATCCCCTTAATTATTGGTGGAAGTCAAGATCTTGTTTATGGTCAATATAGATCTTTTGATATCCTGGAGAGAATGGTGAACCTTGTGAATGTCGATAGTAGATTTGATTTAGGAAATACTTCGCAACCCATAAAAAACAATTCTTTTGTTGGAAAAATCATAGTAGAACAACCTTATAATCTTTTTAATTACAGTAATATAGGATATCAGACATATTTTAATTCGCAAGAAGAGATTGATCTGATAGAAAAACTATATTTTGATGCATATCGATTAGGAGAGGTGATATCTGATGTTACGATTGTGGAACCAATCATGAGAGACGCGGATATTGTTGCTGTGGATCTTGGGGCAATGAGTTCTACATGTTTGGATTATAAATACGCTTCTCCAAATGGTTTTAATGGAAGAGAAATATGTGCAATCGCAAGATATGCTGGTATCAGTGATAAGGTGAAAAGTTTTGGAGTGTATGAATTTAAAAATTTTAAGCATGAAGAGACTGCAGCTTTACTAATTGCTCAAATACTTTGGTATTTTATAGAAGGGGTGAATTATAGGTCCAATGAATTGAATATTAAGAATAAAACAAGTACGTTACATTATAATGTTCCTGTCGAGGATGAAGTTTTGTCGTTTTATAAAAGCCCAAAAACAGAAAGATGGTGGATAGAAATACCATTTATTTCATCTGGGAATAATAAATTAAAAAGACATACGTTATTACCTTGCACATACAACGATTATGAGCGTGCTTGTAATCAAGAAATACCTGAAAGATGGTATAAGGCAAAACGAAAAAACGAAGTTTAACATTTTTATTAGGGAGAATTAAGGTTTTTTTTAGAAAAAAATTGTTTTTCTGAAAATAAATAAATAGGTTTACCACCTTAAATCTCGAAGATCTTAACCTAAAACACGTTATGAAGAAATTTGTATCACTCTTTGCTATTGTAGCAATGCTATATAGTTGTGGTGGCGGAAACCGCGGAGAACTAGTTGGAGTAAAGGGTAAAAAATGGCATCCAGAGAAACCTTATGGAATGGCCCTCATCCCCGGAGGATCGTTTATTATGGGTAAATCAGACGATGATAAGGCAGCACTTGCTAATGCGCCTACAAAAACAGTTACCGTTCGATCTTTCTACATGGACGAGACTGAAGTTACCAATAGTGAGTATAGACAATTCGTTCGATG
Organism: uncultured Aquimarina sp.; assembly: GCF_947492965.1. Lineage (GTDB taxonomy): Bacteria > Bacteroidota > Bacteroidia > Flavobacteriales > Flavobacteriaceae > Aquimarina. Next base: position 416,946 of record NZ_CANLOZ010000003.1, read on the forward strand.
GGTTCGTGATTCTACCGTAAGAATGAAATTAGCTATCATGGCAGATGAAATGGGTAAAACTCCAGGAGACGATGGTATTGGAGAATACGCGTTTTTAGATGCAAATACCGAAGACATGTCTGTGTATGAAAAGTATGTTTATGATAACTATAGTGGAACTGGAGAAACAGGATACGAAGGTCGTAAGCTTAATAAAGATATAGATATTGAATGGGATACAGAAGATTATCCAGATGAGTTCTATACTGAGGTTATGGATTCATTATATATACCATTAGAGGAATCTTACAATGGTAGACGTACTTTCGATGTTCAAAACTTCAAATTCAGGTTTACTTGGATGGATATCCAAGCTGCAGCACGCGCTAAAAAAGGTAGAAGAAAAGATTTCGTAAAAGAAACTGTTATAGAAGTATATCCTGATACTACAGTTTGGATAAAAGATTTTAACTATTCTTATAATGAACCAATGCACAATGATTATTTCTGGCATAGCTCTTATGATGATTATCCGGTAGTAGGAGTTTCTTGGGAGCAAGCAAAAGCTTTTTGTACTTGGAGAACTATAGAAAAGAATTCATATCAGAAAAAACGTAATAAGGAGTTTGTAAACTATTTTAGATTACCTACGGAGGCTGAATGGGAATATGCGGCTAGAGGTGGTCTGGAGTCAGGTACATATCCTTGGGGTGGTCCTTATGCCCTAAATGATAGAGGATGTTTCTTAGCGAACTTTAAACCTCTTAGAGGTAATTACGCTGCAGATAATTTCCTTTATACAGTAGAAGCAAAAACATTTGAGCCAAATGATTACAACTTATATAATATGGCAGGAAATGTTTCTGAGTGGGTGCAGTCATCTTATGATCCTGCAGCCTACGAATATGTATCATCAATGAACCCAAATGTTAATGATGATCAGAACAAACGAAAAGTTGTACGCGGTGGATCTTGGAAAGATGTTGCTTATTTCCTACAGGTAAGTACTCGAGATTACGAATACGCGGATTCAGCTAGAAGTTATATCGGTTTCAGAACGGTACAGGATTATATGGGTACTGACGTTACTGGAGAAGATAATACCCGAAATTAGAATAAGTCCCAAAATTTATCTATCAACCCTAATTACTAACCCTTTTTTTTAATTTAATATTTAAAAAATTTAAAAAAACTAAACACATTTATTATGGCAAATTCAAAATCAAGCAAGAAGTTAATGAACATGGTATACGGTCTCGGAGCGGCTGTAGTAATCCTTGGAGCTTTATTTAAAATTATGCACTGGCCTTTTGGTAACGAGATGTTAATCATCGGTCTTATTACAGAAGCATTAGTATTTACAGTTTCTGCATTTGAACCTGTAGATGACGAGCTAGATTGGTCTTTGGTTTATCCAGAATTAGCTGGTGGATCTAAAAGAGACAAGAAAGAAAAAGAAACTCCAGAAGGATTATTATCTAAGAAATTAGATGAAATGTTGAAAGAAGCTAGATTAGATACTAGTTTAATGACTAGTCTTGGTGAAAGTATTCGTAATTTCGAAGGTGCTGCAAAAGGAATTGCTCCTAGCGTAGATGCTATCCAAGGAACTAAAAAATATAGCGAAGAAATGGCTGCTGCTGCTACTCACTTAGAGTCTTTAAATAGCTTATATAAAGTGCAGTTAGAATCTTCTGCTAAACAAGCTGAAGCAAATCAGGCTATCGCGGATAATGCAAAAGCTTTAGAAGAGCAAATGAAGAGCTTGTCAAGTAACCTGTCTTCTCTTAACGGAGTATATGGTGGTATGTTAAGTGCTATGAACAGAAGCTAGTATTTAACATTAATTAAAATTATAACTACCAAAATATAGAAATATGGCAGGAGGAAAATTATCACCAAGGCAGAAGATGATTAATCTTATGTACTTGGTATTTATTGCGATGATGGCATTGAATATGTCAAAAGAAGTATTATCTGCATTCGGTTTAATGAATGAGAAATTGACTTCAGCGAATACTATTGCTACCGAGCGTAATTCAGCATTTATGACTGGTCTAGCCGAAAAAGTTTCGGAACAACCAGAGAAATACACTCCATTAAAAGAAAAAGCTGATCAAATTAGTAGCTTTTCTAATGAATTTAATACGTATGTAGAACAGTTAAAGTCTGAGTTATTGGAGACAGCTGATGATCCAACAGATTATGAAACCATGGATAAGCCAGATGCATTAGATACTAAATTCTTTGAAGGAGGTAAAACTACTGCGGCTGCAACAGAGTTCTTAGAAAAGATTAAAACTTATAGAGAAGGAGTTGTTACTGCTATCCGTTCTGTAAAGGAAGTTGATGGTCAGGTAGCTACAGATGTAGAGACTACTTTTAATACTGAAAAAGTAAAAGATAGAGATGGAGTTTCTAAAGATTGGTTAAACTACAATTTTGAAGGATTTCCTTTAGTAGCTTCTATCACTAAGCTTACACAGATGCAAGCAGATGTTAAGACTACTGAGAGTAAAGTGCTTTCTGCTTTATTAGCAGGTCAGCAAGCTTCAGAACTTTCATTTAGTAACTATGAGGCAATTGTTGTACCAGATAAGACTGCTTTTTTTAGTGGTGAGAAATTTAAAGGACGTATCGTTTTAGGGCGTTTTGATGCTACATTAAAGCCTACTAAAGTAATGGTTAACGGAAAAGAGCAGTCAGAAGTTCAAAATGGACAGATAATGCTTGATTTTCCAGCTGGAAACGTAGGAGAAAGAGAAGTAAAAGGTGAATTACAATTTAAAGAAGGAGATTCAACAGTAACTATTCCTATAAAAAGTTCTTATGCTGTAATTCCTAAGCCAAATTCAGCTGTAATTTCTGCAGATAAAATGAATGTGGTATATAGAGGAGTGCAAAACCCAATGACAATTTCTATCCCAGGAGTACCTTCAGTCAATGCTACTGCACCAGGACTTAAGAAAGTTGGTGGAGCTGGTAAGTATGTAATGAACGTTACAGCGATAAAAGCTAGAGAAGTGGCTATTAAAGTAAGCGGAAAATTACCAAATGGTAGTTCTGTAAGTGATAGCAAGAAATTTAGAATTAAAGATATTCCAAGACCTGTTGGAACTGTAAGAGGAGAAGACGGAAGTATCAAAATGTCTAAAAGTGGTTTAGATAAAGCATCTATTGGTGCGATTCTTCCAGACTTTGATTTCGACATTAAGTTAGATGTTACAAGCTTTAAGTTTAAAGTAAGTGGACAACCAACGATTAATGTAAGAGGTCGTAGATTAGATTCTAGAGCAAAATCAGCATTGAAAAAGGCGAAAAGAGGATCTACAGTTCAGGTAATGGATATCAAAGCTCAGCTTAAAACGAATAAAGGATATAAGTTAAAGAAAATATCTCCAGTGATCGTTGAGCTAACGAACTAAAAGTAAACTAATAATTATGAATTTGAAAAATTTATTATTAACCGTTTTTAGCCTATTCGTGACAATGTTCTCGTTTGGTCAGGCTAACATTTTGAATGCTGGAAGCCCAGAAGATATTGGGAAGAAGACAATCGAACAAATTCAGTTAGATAATGACCTTCCGTTAGAGTATGGTTATGTTGATGAGCGTGATGTATTGTGGGCAAAGACTACTTGGGAGACTATAGACTTAGACGAGCGTATTAATTTCCCTTTGTATTACCCAATTGATACCGTTAACATTGGTTCTGATAGAAGAGCATTATACGATATCTTATTAGCTAATGTTAAAAACGGGAAAATTAAAAAGATTTACGCAGATTCATATTTTACAGAAACACGTACGCTAAGTGATTTAGATGGTACATTATCTAAAATAGATACGTTAGATTTAGGATATGAGCAGTATAATGCAGGTGAGCCGGTAGATCCTCAGTATATTGAGACAACTACAATTGGTGCTGCGGATATATCAGAGTATAAAATTAGAGGATATTGGTATTTTGACAAGCGTCAAGGAGAATTAAGATATCGACTATTAGGTATCGCCCCAGTAGCTCCGGATGTTAACTTCCTTAATGATGATGAGCCAGATATGGTTCCATTATTTTGGGTGTGGTATCCTGATGTAAGAGAGATTTTACATAAAGCGAAAGCATTTAATAGGAAAAATACTTCTATGCCTTTTACTTATGATCATATTTTAAATGCAAGACGATTTAGTTCGGTCATATATAAAGAAGATAATATTCAGGGTGACCGAGAGGTGAATGAATATATTATAGACAATGCTTTAATGCAGTTGTTAGAAAGTGAACGAATTAAAGAAAGTATCAGAAATTTCGAAATGGATATGTGGAGTTATTAAACTCTAATGTTTCTAATATAATATTGAAACGCCCAACTCTTGTTGGGCGTTTTGTTATTTTTAATATATGAAGGATTTTATAATCGTAGGTTTTGGATTAGCAGGATTGTCTTTTGCAGAAATACTGGATAGAAATCAAAAGTCTTATGTGGTTTTTGAGAATAATTCAGAGCTATCTTCAAGAGTAGCTGGAGGATTATATAATCCAGTAATTTTGAAGAGATTTACACCTGCTTGGATGGCTTCGGAGCAATTGGCTTTAGCATTATCAGTATATAAAAATGTAGAAAAACAACTTAATGAATCTTTTATCACAGAACTTCCAGTTTTGCGAAGATTTAATACTGTAGAAGAGCAGAATTTATGGTTTACAGCTTGCGACAAGCCCATATTGAATGAATTTCTTTCTTCGGATTTAGTTAAAAATGAAAATGTAGCTTTAGATATCCCATTCCAATTTGGTCAAGTAAAACATACAGGAAGAATTGAGGTAAAAAAAATGTTGTCTTCTTATCTAAGTTATATCGAGGCTAGACAACTATTGTTTAACGAATCTTTTGAGCACACTGCCTTAGATGTTCAAGAAGACTATGTTAGTTATAAAGGGATAAGAGCTAAGAATATCATTTTTTGTGAAGGTTATGGATTACGAAACAATCCATTTTTTAATTACTTGCCCCTGCAAGGAAATAAAGGAGAATATATTATTATTAAGTCCAAAGATTTGCAGTTACAGGAAGCAGTAAAGTCTTCTATATTTATTATTCCTTTGGGAGGTGATCTTTATAAGGTGGGAGCTACATATAATCGAGATGATAAAACCTCTGTTGTTACTGAGTTGGCTAAAGAAGAATTACGTATGAAATTAGATCGTTTTCTAAATGCGGATTACGAAATAGTTGATCAAGTAGCAGGGATTAGACCAACAACAAGAGATAGAAGACCGTTTGTGGGAACTCATAGAGAACACCTAAACTTGCATATAATTAATGGATTAGGAAGTAGAGGTATATTAATTGGTCCGTATGCCGCAAAAGGGTTATACGATTATATTACGAAGAGTATTCCATTGCATACTGAAATAGACATCAAAAGGTTTGATTAAGATGCTGTTTTCTTTTTTCCGTAGTGCATAAATAGATTAATCCAGATATTACGGGATAATCTAAGGATAACAGGAAAAAATACGATTAACGTACCGACGATGATAAAAAAGCTTTGTAGTAAATTAAATTTTAGAATAAGATTTCCTATGACAAAAGCGGCTACCGCAAATGCAATTCCTACTCCATAACTAACATACATGGCTCCATAAAAAAAAGAAGGTTCTATTTTATACTTTGTATTACAGTGGCTACAACGTTCGTGCATCTGAAAAATCCTTCCTAACTTATAAGGATTTTGTTCTTTATACATACTTTCATTTTGGCAAACAGGACAAGTGCCAGTGAAGATGCTATATATTTTAGTTCCTTTTAAGAAGCTCATAGTACTTTTATTCTATTACAAAATTAATCATCTTTGCACAAAATATTCTAAAGCTGATGTTAAACATACACAACCTTTCTATTTCATTTGGAGGAGAATACCTTTTCGAAGAAATAGCATTTAGATTAAATGCAGGAGACCGAGTAGGACTTGTTGGAAAAAATGGCGCAGGAAAATCCACAATGCTTAAAATCTTATCCAAAGAGCAAGAGCCAGATTCAGGGCAAATTGCTATGGATAAAGACGTGAAAATAGGGTTTTTAAAACAAGATATAGATTTTGTTTTAGGTAGAACGGTGCTAGAAGAATCGTATGAGGCTTTTACAGAAATAAAGAAAATAGAAAGAGACATTGATAAGATCAATGCTCAGCTGGCAGAACGTACAGATTATGAAAGTGAAAGTTATAACCAATTAATTACGGATCTTAGTGATTTTACACAGCAATATGAGATTTTAGGCGGTTATAACTATCAGGGAGAGACAGAACGAGTTTTACAAGGTTTAGGATTTCTTCGAGAAGATTTTGATAAGCTTACCGACACCTTTTCTGGAGGTTGGCGTATGCGAATAGAGTTAGCGAAATTACTATTGCAAAATAATGATATCCTGTTGCTCGATGAGCCTACTAACCATTTAGATATAGAATCAATTATTTGGTTAGAGAATTTTTTAAAAAATTATGCGGGAGTTGTGGTAATCGTTTCTCATGATAAAATGTTCCTTGATAATGTGACCAATAGAACTATTGAGATTTCTCTCGGACGAATTTATGATTATAATAAGCCTTACTCTAAATATTTAGTGTTAAGAAAAGAAATCAGGGAGCAACAACTTGCCGCACAAAAAAATCAATCTAAGCAGATCGAACAAACCGAAAAATTAATCGAAAAGTTTAGGGCAAAAGCTACCAAAGCTTCTATGGCGCAGTCTCTGATTAAAAAATTAGATAAAGTAGAGAGAATAGAGGTAGACGAAGATGATAATGCAGTTATGAACATTAGTTTTCCTGTAAGCGTGCAACCTGGTAAAGTGGTTATTGAAGCTGAAAGTGTAGGTAAAAACTATGGAGAGAAAGAAATTTTAAAAGATATAGATTTACTAGTAGAACGTGGTTCCAAAACGGCTTTTGTAGGTCAGAATGGTCAAGGAAAATCCACTTTAGCCAAAATTATTATTGATGAAATATCTCATACAGGTCATCTGAAGCTTGGGCATAATGTGCAAATTGGATATTTTGCCCAAAACCAATCAGAGTATTTGGATGGAGAGATAACCATTCACGATACGATGATCAATGCTGCCAATGAAAAAACTCGTAGTAAGGTACGAGATATGCTAGGGGCTTTTTTGTTCAGAGGTGATGACGTAGAAAAAAAAGTAAAAGTACTTTCTGGTGGAGAGCGAAATAGATTAGCCTTATGTAAAATGCTACTAGAACCTTTTAATGTGTTGGTAATGGATGAGCCGACAAATCATTTAGATATTAAATCTAAAAACATATTAAAAGAAGCATTAAAAAATTTCGAGGGAACTTTAATTCTGGTTTCTCACGATAGAGATTTTTTACAAGGATTGACTAATACGGTATATGAGTTCAAAAACAAACAGATTAAGGAGTATTTGGGGGATATCGATTACTACTTAGAGCAAAGAAGAGTAGACGATCTCAGAGATATCGAAAAGAAGGATAAAGAATCTAAAACCGTTTCTGACACCAAAGAAAGTGCGAAACAATCTTATGAAAATCAGAAAAAACTAAAATCACTCAATAATCGATTGAGTAATATTGAATCTAAGATCAATAAGATAGAAAAAGAAATCAAGGAAATAGATGTAAAATTAGCTATTAACTATGATCAAACAATAGCAGAACCTGATTTTTTTGATAAATATCAAGCAAAAAAAGAAGAATTAGCTTCTTTAATGGATAGTTGGGAGTTAATACAAGAAGAAATTGATGCTTTAGCATAGAATTAACTTTCTGTATAAATTTTAAAAAAAGTTAAAAAATAGAATCCTAATTTGTCATTCTTATATCGTAATTGGTGTTTTATTAAACATCCTTGAATTTGAGTGTGTTACCTTAATGTTAAGGCTAAATAACCGATATACTGCGGTGTAATTTTTATCGTTAGTATCAGGCACAAATGAATATTTATAGATATTTTTGTACCGTAAATTAAATTATACAGTGTATGAATGATACCAAAGCAATTGATTTAAATGCGCACGCTTTGTCTTGGATTGGAAAGATTCACTACGATTTTGGATTTTTAGTTCAAAAAGCGTTTGGTGAAAACGGATTGGATTTATCAAAAGAACAATGGAGTGTTTTGAAACGCCTCAATGTAAACGATGGTCAATCACAAAATGATTTAGCTTTTATTACACATCGAGATAAAACATCCATGACCAGATTAGTAAATACGATGGAGAGTAAGGATCTTGTAGTAAGAAAAAGTGATGAAAACGATAGACGAGTTAATCGAATTTTCCTTACCGATTATGGTAAAGAAGTTATTGAAAAAGTGACGCCTATTATGTATGATCTTATTCCTGCAGTACAAGAAAGCTTAACAGAAGAGGAGATTGAAAATCTAATCAACACTTTGAAAAAAGTGAAAGCCAAAATAGCAGAAATAGCGGATTAATATATAGTTAGTCCTAAAAATAAATTAAAAAAGACATCTGAGATATAGATGTCTTTTTTGTTTTTATGTAGGAAGTTTATTTTATGAGTTCTTTAACTGGAACCCAAGTTAGTAGTTGATAGTTTTGTGCAGCTTATCATATTGTAAGTTTAAACAATTAAGTGTGTATGAGAAATATAATACTTTCTATTCTTGGTATATTATTGATAGTTGTTGCAGTATTTGCAGCAATGAAGATTGTCGATAGTAAGACCAAAATAAAACCAAAAGCTGCAAAAGTTATAAAAACAGTTTTTGTAGATACTGTACAAAATGGAACTGTACCTATAAAGATATCTGCGAATGGCAATCTTACTGCAAAGAGAAGATTAGAGCTTTTTTCGGAAGTACAAGGTGTTTTTAGAGGAGGTGCTAAGCTTTTTAAAACCGGACAGCCTTATCAAAAAGGACAAAAGTTAATAAGAATTGATGCTTCAGAATATTACGCTTCAGTACAATCTGCCAAGAGTAATTTATACAACTTAATTACGTCAATAATGCCAGATTTGCGTTTGGACTACCCAGATATCTATGATAAGTGGCAAGCGTATTTAACAAATTTTGATATTAATAAAGTAACTCCAGAGCTTCCGGAAACCACTTCCGAAAAGGAAAAATATTTTATCACAGGACGTAATATTTATAGTACTTATTACAATGTAAAAAATCTTGAGCAGCGGTTATCTAAATATACTATTTCTGCACCATTCTCTGGTATTTTAACAGAGGCATTGGTTACAGAAGGAACTTTAATCAGGCAAGGGCAGAAACTTGGAGAGTTTATAGATACAAGTGCTTATGAAATAGAAGTGGCTATAAGTAAAGAATATTCAGATTTATTAAAAATTGGAGAAACTGTTGAGCTTTCTAACTTAGATAAATCGAAGGAATATCAAGGTGTTGTAACCAGAATTAATGGAAGTGTAGATCAGGCCACTCAAACCATAACTACTTTTATAGAAGTAAAAGATCCTTCATTAAAAGAAGGAATGTATTTAGAAGCAAATTTGAATGCAAGAAAAGCTGAAAATGCAATAGAGATCGATAGGAATTTGTTACAACAAAATAATAAAGTCTTTGTGGTTAGGGATAGTATTTTAGATGTGATAAATGTGCAACCTGTATATTTTTCGGATAAGAAAGTCATTCTTACAGGAGTTCCCGATGGTGATGTGATATTAAATAAACCTGTTCCAGGAGCTTACGCTGGGATGTTAGTTAAGATATATCAATCAAAAACAAATAAACAAGGGGCAAAAGGTAATAATATCATTAGTACAAATTCAAAACAGTAACTATGCGTAAGATTATTTCTTATTTTATTAGATACCATGTTGCTGTAGATGTTATTGTAATTGCGTTTATAGTATTTGGGATTTTTGGAGCGCTTTCTCTTAAGTCTTCTTTCTTTCCGCTAACAGATTCCAAGAATGTTAGTATTAGTGTGATATATCCAGGAGCTTCGCCATTAGAAGTTGAAGAAGGTATTATTCTTAAGATCGAAGATAATCTTAAAGGATTAGCAGGAGTGGAAAGAGTAACTTCTACATCCAGAGAAAATAGCGGTAGTATCAATGTAGAAATCGAGAAAGGAAAGGATATCGATTTTATGCTACTCGAAGTTAAAAATGCTGTAGATCGAGTACCTACATTTCCAACAGGAATGGAGCCTATAGTGGTGTCGAAGCAAGAGGCCATTAGGCAAACCATTAATTTTGCGGTAAGTGGAGATGAAATACCTTTAAGTACACTAAAACAAATCGCCAGACAGATTGAAAATGATCTAAGAGGAATTGAAGGAATTTCTCAAATTGGTATTACAGGATATCCAGATGAAGAAATAGAGATAGCGGTAAATGAAACAAGTTTATTAGCGTATCAGTTGAGTTTTAATGAAGTGGCTCAAGCAGTAAGTCAAGCTAATATTTTGACTACTGGTGGTACCATTAAAACAAATGCAGAAGAATATTTGATCAGAGCGAATAACAGGTCTTATTATGCTAGTGAACTTTCAAATTTGGTAATTAGAGCAGAAGCATCGGGTAGAACTATTAGACTTAAAGACGTTGCTGAGATAAGAGATCGTTTTTCCGAATCACCAAACGCATCGTACTTTAATGGAGATTTAGCGGTTAACATTGAAATAACAAGTACTAATACTGAGGATCTAATTTCTTCTGCCGAAAAAACAAAAGAATACATTACAGAATTTAATGAGAAGTATACCAATGTTCAGTTAAACGTAATTAGTGACCGTTCGATCACCTTAGTGCAGAGAACCAAATTGCTTACCGAAAACGCCATTATCGGAATGATATTGGTATTAATATTTTTATCATTGTTCCTAAATACACGATTGGCATTTTGGGTAGCTTTTGGACTTCCGATAGCATTCTTAGGAATGTTTGTGTTTGCAGGTTATTTTGATGTAACCATTAATGTATTATCTCTTTTTGGGATGATTATTGTAATTGGTATTTTGGTTGATGATGGTATCGTTATAGCAGAAAATATCTATCAACATTATGAAAAAGGGAAAAGTCCTATTCAGGCTGCGATAGATGGAACTATGGAAGTGATACCACCGATCGTTTCTGCCATTATTACTACAATATTAGCGTTTGGAATCTTTTTGTTTCTCGATGGTCGTATTGGAGATTTCTTTGGCGAAGTTTCCGTAATTGTAGTACTTACCCTTACCGTTTCTTTGGTAGAAGCACTGATAATTTTACCTGCGCATTTAGCGCATTCAAAAGCACTAAAAGCAGAAGATAATAAACCAAAGAAAGGGATCGCTAAACTCTTCTCTAAGCTAAGAGATATTAATAAGTTTGGAGATAGAATTATGAAATGGCTTAGAGATAATATTTATAGCCCAATGCTCGGTTTTTCTTTAAAGAATAAGATTTTTACCTTTTCTATTTTTCTAGTGATTCTGATCCTTACAGGAGGAAGTATTGGAGGAGGAATTGTAAGAACAGCATTTTTTCCACGTATCGCTAGTGATGTAATCTCCGTGGACTTAGGAATGCCTAACGGAACCAATGAGAAAATTACAGATTCTATCATTTCTATGATCGAAGAGAAAGCTTGGATCGTAAATAAAGAGCTTAGCGAAGAATATTTGGGAGGAGAAGATTATGAAGGGAAACAACTTTTCGAAAATATTATTAGAAGTATTTCGTCGTCTTCAAATGCATCATTAAGAATTAACATGCTACCAGGAGAAGAGCGACCTAATGTGCTAAATTCTGGATTAGTAGCCAATCGTATTCGTGAAAAAGTAGGTCCGGTTTTTGGAACCGAACGATTAATTTTTGGATCGGGAGGAAATTTTGGAGGAAGTCCAGTTTCTGTTTCTCTTTTAGGAAGTAATATCAAAGAATTAAAAGCAGCAAAGCAAGAGTTTAAGACGATATTAGAAAATGATTCTCGATTAAAAGATGTAGCAGATAATGACCCAGCCGGTATTAAAGAAATAAAAATAGAACTTAAAGAGAATGCATATGCTTTAGGACTTAATCTTAGAGATGTGATGGCTCAGGTAAGAGGTGGTTTTTTTGGAATACAAGCACAACGATTCCAAAGAGGTCAGGACGAAATACGAGTTTGGGTGCGATATGATAGAGAAAATCGATCTTCTATTTTAGATCTGGATAATATGCGAATTTCGACACCAACTGGAGCAAGAATTCCGTTAAACGAAATTGTAAATTATTCTATAGAAAGAGGTGATGTTGCAGTCAATCATTTAGATGGGAGGAGAGAAGTACAAATTTCGGCAGATTTAAAAGATCCGGAAACAACAAGTTCTACGGATGTGTTAGAAGAAATTAGATCCGAAATCATGCCAGATATTATTGCAAAATACCCTACAGTTACTCCATCATATGAAGGACAAAATCGAGAGGCAGGTAAGTTTTTAGGATCTCTTGGTCCAGTTGGTTTAACAGCATTAGCCTTAATCTATATCACCATTGCTTTTACTTTTAGAAGTTATAGTCAACCTTTATTATTACTTCTGTTGATTCCATTAAGCCTACCAGCTGTAGCCTTTGGACATTGGATACACGGATTTCCAATTAATATATTATCCTTATTAGGAATCATTGCTCTTATCGGTATTATGGTTAATGATGGTTTGGTACTGATAGGTAAGTTTAATAGTAATTTAAGAGCAGGAATGACTTTCGATAATGCGATTTATGAAGCTGGTAAATCAAGATTTAGAGCAATTTTTCTAACATCCTTAACTACCATAGCAGGATTAGCACCATTAATTTTTGAAGAAAGTAGACAAGCTAAATTCTTGATACCAATGGCAATTTCAATAGCCTATGGGATTGGATTTGCCACCGTACTTACCTTATTAGTTTTACCATTGTTTTTATCGTTTAGTAATACCATTAAAGTAGGAACTAAATGGTTAGCTACCGGTAATAAAATAACGAAAGAAGAAGTAGAAAGAGCTATCAAAGAACAAAAAGAGGAACAAGAAGAGCAATATGAATTACAACCATAAATCACTGATTACATTTATCTTGTTGGTGGTAGTTGCAGGTAGTGTTGCTGCCCAAAAACTAACGAAACAAGAAGCAATTCGGTTAACATTAGAAAACAATTATGGAATTCTAATAGCAACCAATACCATCGAAACTGCTAAAAACAATAAGGGAATTCTAAATTCGGGATACCTTCCAACATTAACAGGAAATGCTGGAGCTACTTATCAAGAAGCATCTTCCAATACGTCATTCCAAGGTGCCATCGATCAAAATACGGGTTTACCTAGACCAGATATCGAAATTGAGGGAGCGGAAACGCAGCGTTATAACGCATCTTTAAATCTTAACTATACATTGTTTGATGGATTAGGAAGATACTATAATTATAAAAGATTAAAAGAGCAATACAATCTTACAGAGCTACAAGCACGAGAAACTATAGAAAACACCTTGTTACAATTATTTACGGTGTACTATGAAGTGGCTAGACTTACAGAGAATGAGCAGATTTTGGAAGAAACACTACGTATTTCAAAAGAGCGAGTAACCCGATCGAATTATCAGTTCGAGTATGGACAAAACACAAAACTTAATGTATTAAATGCCGAAGTAGATGTCGCTAATGATAGTATCAATTTAATAAATACGAGACAACAGTTGACCAATACCAAAAGGGATTTAAACGTAATCGTAGATAATGAGTTAGAAAAACAATTCTCTGTAGATACGATAGTGAAGTTTATCTCTAGATTAGAAATGGATAGTTATATAGAAAAATCTATAGAAAACAACGTCACCTTATTACAGAATGAAAGTAATATTCGTATCAGTGATTACGATATTAAGGTAAGTAAATCTGGGTATTTACCAACAATTGGCTTGAATGGATCTTATGGCTGGAATGAAAATCGAAATCCACCATCTGCGTTTTTTCCAGGGAATGTTGCAGATACCTATACCTTATCAGGAGGAGTAAGTTTAAGTTGGAATCTATTTGATGGAGGAGGAACGATTACAAGAGTAAAAAATGCTAAAATAGCTTTAGATAATCAGGAATTAGCCAAGTTACAAGTAGAACAGCAAGTTAAAAGGGATATTGCCAATGCTTTAGGGAACTACGAAAACCGGCTGAAAGTGTATGAAATACAACAGCAAAACGTAGTGACGAATCAGAATAATTTTGAGCGTTCGAAAGAACGTTTCAAGCTGGGACAGATTACTTCTATAGAGTTTCGACAAGCACAGATTAATCTCATAAATGCAAAAACAAATAAAAACCTGGCTAAATATGATGCTAAGTTAGCAGAATTGCAATTATTGCAACTTACAGGTCAGTTGCTAAATATTGAATTTTAAGCAATTCGAAGTATTTTTGATAGTAAAAGATCAAAAAATAACAACATATAATAGTATGTTCGAACATTTTTTTCAATGTCCCTACTGCTGGGAAGAAATATCAATGTTATTAGATCCTTCTATTACATATCAGGTATATGTAGAAGATTGCGAAGTATGCTGTAATCCTATAGAGATACATCCGCGTTTCGAAGAACAGGTATTAATAGCCTTCGAAGCGTTGAATATAGAACAATAAATACCTTTTGTTTACCAAACAGTACAAATTAGCTCTTGTTATTTCATTACACATTCCTTTAATTTATGATATTAAAATCATAACAAAAGTTTATCTTTAAGAACTACGGTAATATCATTCTGAAGAGTAACATAAAAACAGTTTTTCAAATTTTTTATGTGTTCTTCTAAATCAAAAAAATAGTAAATAATAAAATGAGAATTTTATACACATTAATCATAGTTTTTGCTTTTTTAAGTTGTGATGAGAATAAAGAAAATAGATCTTTAAATCCCGAAAACTGGGCTAAAAGAAAGGTAACATCACAATTAAGTGATTCTTTAAACTATGGAAAATCATATTTGTCAGTTTATTCTCAGATTTACAGTATTAATGAACATAAGATCCATAATCTTACGTCAATGGTTAGTTTAAGAAATACCAGTGATTTGGATACAATTTATATTTTAAGAGCAGAATATTATGATACAAATGGTAAATCCGTGAGGAAATATTTTGATCATTCAATTTATTTGGCTCCAATGGAAACAACAGAAATCGTAATCGATGAAATCGATATATCCGGAGGAACAGGCTCCAATTTTATTTTTGAATGGAAAACACCCAAAGACTGCCCAGAACCACTTTTTGAAGGGGTGATGACTTCTACATTAGGACAGCAAGGATTGTCTTTTACCACGCAGGCTAAAAGAATAAAATAACACGCACTTATCTAGAATATCTTTTTTTATAATAGCCTAAATATTTCTATTTATTGATCTTCACTAAAAATATGTAGAAGACTGCGAAGTATATTGCAACCACTTTGAGATGTATCCAGGTTTCGAAGAACAGGTATAAATTCCCTTCGAAACGTTGAAAATTGAGCAATAATCCATTGAATTTCCATTCGTCGACAGTAAATTACCATTCGTCTACAGTTAAAATGATTCTAACGACATGTAAGGGATTACCTCGTTAAAATTATTGAATTTTACTAAACAGGAGCGAATTCCCGTAAGTTTAAAATTAAAACCTGATGAGAAATTTAAAAATTTTATTAATAGAAGACGACGAGATCGAAAGAATGAAATTTACAAGAGTGTTAAAAAAAAATAACTACGCTTGTAAATTGGAAGAAGCTACTAACGGTGAAGAAGCTGTAGAAATTTTAGAAGATGAAACCAAAACTCCAGACCTAATTTTATTAGATCTGAACATGCCAAAAATGAATGGCATCGAGTTCCTAAAAAGTCTAAAATCCAACAGTCAATTAAAATATGTTCCGGTTATCATTTTAAGTACATCAAATAATCATCAGGATCTTAAAAGGTGCTACGAGGAAGGGATTGCGGGATATTTAGTAAAACCATTAAAGTACGAAGATTACGTAGAAAAGATAAAAGCTTTGATAGAATATTGGGGAAAAAATGAGTTAATTTCTGTTTAAAGTACCAGAAAACTCGTAAATTAACTAATCTCTAAACAACATATTATGAAAGGAATCGTATTTACAGAGTTTTTACAATTAGTCGAAGATAAATTTGGTCTGGAAATGGTAGACCAAATTATTGAGGAATCCAACTTACCATCTAATGGAGTGTATACTGCCATAGGAACTTATGAGTTTTCAGAAATGCTTAGTCTGATTACCAACCTTAGTAAGAACACAAACATAAAAACAGATGATTTGCTACTTACCTATGCCGAACATTTTTTTGGAGTACTGGCTGGTGGCTATCCTCAACTTATAGAAAGATATACAGACCCTCTAGATTTATTAGAATCCATTGAAAATCACATTCATGTAGAGGTAAGAAAAATATACCCTAGTGCAGAGCTCCCTACTTTTGAGGTGTTGGAAAGAACTCCAGACTCATTAGCGATGATTTATAAATCTAGTAGAGCTATGTATAGTTTTGGACTAGGACTCATGCACAAAACATTTGAACATTTTAACAAAAAGGCTGTCATTACTTGCGATAAATTAAAAGATGATGGAACAGAAGTTAAATTTATGATTCAAATGACTAATGGGTGAAATTAAACCAGACATATTGCAGCGAGCGCTACAAAGAGAAAAAGCAGCTCGGAAACAAGCAGAAGGAATTTTAGAGGATAAGTCCAGAGAGTTATACAATGTTGCTCAAGAATTAAAAACAGTTAATGAGCAATTAGAATCGGTCTTAGCAAAGAAAAGTTCAGAGCTTCAAGGAATGTTTCATAATCTTGTTGATGCCTATGTGCTCATGAAGGTAAATGGAGATATTTTGGAAATGAACGATGCAGCTAAAGAACTATTCGGATACGATCCTAAGAATGAAAAACTAAATGTGATTTCTCTGATTCATAAAGAGGATATTAATTATGCGATGAATTCTTTTCAGGAGCTTGTTACCGAAGGATTTTTTACAGATTATGTGGCTAGAGCAGTAACGAAAGACAATGGTGTGCGTATCGTGCATATTAATGGTAGTGTAATCAAAGATAAAAATAATGAAGTAATCGCGGCTCAAGGTATCGTAAGAGATATTACAAGCCAGATAGAAGCACAGCAACTAAAAGAAGAATTACTTAGGAATCTCGAACAAAGTAATAAAGAGCTAAATGATTTTGCACACGTGGTGTCACATGATTTAAAATCACCACTTCGTAGTATGAATGCTCTGATTACCTGGTTCAAAGAAGACTATGAAGATAAACTAGACGAAGGAGCTATGAAATCATTCGATTCATTACTCAATAAAATTGAAAAAATGGATCATATGATCGACGGGATTTTAAGCTATTCGAGTATTGATAAAAACGAGAAGGAGAAGCAGAAAGTCAATCTTAATAAAATTGTATCCGATATATTAGAAATGATTTTCATCCCAGAAACTTTTAGCGTAAATATCCATGATATGTTACCAGTTGTAATGGGAGATAAGTTTAGATTTCAACAATTGTTTCAGAATATTATTAGTAATGCAATAAAATATAATGATAAAGAAAAAGGTGTTTTAGATATCAAATGTAGAGAGATTGGTGGTTTTTGGGAGTTTACGCTTGCAGATAATGGACCAGGAATTCCAAAGGCATACCACCGCAAAATTTTTGAGATTTTTCAAACAGCACAGGATAAAACTAAGTCTACCGGTATTGGATTATCGATCGTAAAAAAGATCGTTAATATGTATGGCGGAGAAGTACAAGTTTCATCCGAAGAAAATAAAGGCACAACATTTTTATTCACTCTTAAAAAAACCTCTAAATGAAAATTCAACAATACGAAAGAAACGGACAAGGTGAATGGGTAGCTACCCAATCCTATACCGAAAAGTTACGGAACCCGTTGGTTTTAGTATTTGGAAATCGATTCATTTTAGAAAAAGAACCGATTTTAGAAGAGGTATCAGGACTTTTTGGAACCAGTGAAATAATTATTGGCTCTTCTGCTGGAGAAATTTTAGGAGGTAATGTTTCTGACAATACAGTTTCACTAACAGCTATAGAATTCGAAAGAAGTACCATAAAACTAAGTCGTCAAAATATTCTGGATAATGATAAGAATACCTTTGAAACAGGAAAAAAATTAGCAGCTGGATTACCCGCCGATAACCTGAAACATATTTTTATTGTTAGTGAAGGAAGTTTTGTAAATGGTTCTGCACTAATTGATGGTATCGAAGAAGTATATAAAGACATTCCATGTACTGGAGGACTGTGTGGTGATGATGCAAGGTTCGAAAAAACACTAGTCGGATATAACGAAAAGCCCAAAGAAGGAGAAATTGTTGCAGTTGGATTTTATGGAGATACCTTACAGATTACGAGTGCTCAATATGGAGGATGGAATCCATTTGGTCCAGAAAGAATTATTACAAAATCAGTAGATAATATTTTATACGAGTTAGACAATCAACCAGCGCTGGATTTGTACAAAAAATACTTAGGAGATAAAGCATCAGAATTGCCACAGTCCGCTCTTTTATATCCACTAAGTGTGAAAACGGAAGGGCGTAAAGAAGCAATCGTAAGAACGATACTAAATATCGACGAAGAAAAAAATGCCATGATTTTAGCAGGTGATGTACCAGAAGGATCTGTGGTGCAGTTGATGATGGCTAATATCGATAAAATTGCGGAAGGAGCTTCGAAAGCAGCAGAAATTGCTATGGAGTCTCGTGATAAAGATCCACAATTAGCGCTATTGGTAAGTTGTATCGGAAGAAAATTGGTAATGGATCAACGAGTAGAAGAAGAGATAGAGGAAGTCATTGAAGAGGTAGGTAAAAATGCAGCGATTACAGGTTTTTATTCTTATGGAGAGTTAGCACCTTTTAGTAATAGTACAAGATGCGAACTCCATAATCAAACCATGACCTTAACCTTATTGAGTGAATAACAATGAATTCATTATTGAAGCGACAGATAAGAAAACACTTATCTGAAGAATTAAAAAATAATCCTGAGATACAAAGCTTTTTAGCCGCAATCGAAGGTTCATATAACACCTACGAAGAGCAATTTTCGATGCTGCAGAGGGCGATGTCGATAAGTTCACAAGAGTTGTTTGACGCTAATAAAAGACTAACAGAAGAAGCCAAACAACAGCGAATGGTGATAAAAAGATTGAATGATGTTATAAAAACACTTCAATCTATAGGTAACAAAGAAGTAACCAAAGAAATCAAAGATCTTACAGGAATTGAGTTAGCCACATTGATAGAAGAACAAGCGGCTAAGATTTCTGCCTTTGAAAAGCAAAGAGCAAAGATGCTCAGGGATTTAGAAAAAAGTAATGAAGAGCTTACAAGCTATGCACAAGTAGTATCGCATGATTTAAAATCGCCTTTGCGCAATGTAAGTGCCCTGATTTCTTGGATAAAGGAAGATGCTGAGCAAATGGGAGGAACTGCATTAAGTCATCTTGCTCATATCGAAAAGAATATAAGTAAGATGGATAATATGATCGGAGGAATTTTGGAATATTCGCTGGTCGACAAAAAGGATAAAATTGTAAATCTGGTAGATTTAAATGTATTGATATATCAAACGATTGAGTCACTACACGCCCCAGATTTTATAGAATTTAGTATAGATAATAGGCTTCCTACAATAAAAAAGGATCCGCATAGAATCAAGCAATTATTTCAAAACTTGATTAGCAATGCGATTAAGGGAATGGATAAGGAAGAAGGGTATATCTATATTGGCTCTAGAGAAGAAGAAGAGTATTGGGAATTTTACATAAAAGACAACGGAAAGGGGATTCCGGAAAAGTATCACACAAAGATTTTTAAAATGTTTCAGAGTATCGACTCCACAAAAGAGTCTACTGGAATTGGATTATCTATTGTTAAAAAGATCATAGATTACTATGAAGGAAAAATTTGGTTGGAATCTGTCGTCGGTGAAGGAACTACCTTCTACTTTACGATAAAAAAATGAAAAAAGTATGTTAATAAATTCTACAGACCCCCATAATGTAGCAAAAACAATTAAAGAAAAATCAAAAGGTCGAAACGTTGTACTATCAATACCAGATAATTATCCGGTAGATGTCGAAATGCTTATCGAAGAATTGAACAAACTCGATGTGCAGTTCATGGGAGGAATTGTTCCCAAAATCATTTATCAAAATATGGTGTTAGATGAAGGTGTGGTTGCTAATTTTTTAGACCACGTAGTAACTCAGTTTGTGATAGAAAACATTAGAGAGAAAGATTTTACTATTCCTCAAATTCCATTTGAAAGAGAAAAAGATTATTGCGCTTTTACCATGCTAGATGGTTTAACTGGTAATATATCCCATTATTTATCAGAAGTATATCGGGTGCTCGGTAATAATTGCCTATATCTAGGCGGAGGTGCCGGAAGCCTTACTTTGGAACAAAAACCTTGTGTTTTTAGTAATGAAGGTTTTTTTATGAATGCAGCCATAACCGTAGTTTATGAAGGTTCAGGCAGTCTAGGTGTGCAACACGGATGGGAAAAAATTGAAGGTCCTATCATCGCTACAAAAACCGATAAAAATGTAATACAAGAACTGAATTGGAGAAATGCTTTCGAGGTATATAAAGAAATCGTAGAAGCAGATAGCAATAAAGAAATAGGTAAAGAAAATTTCTTTGATATTGCAAAATCATATCCGTTTGGTGTTGTAAAAGATAACTCGGAATGTATCGTAAGAGACCCTATTGCTACAAATGAAAAAGGAGAATTAATATGTGTGGGTGAGGTATTTAATAACACCGTTGTGGATGTATTAAAAGGAAATCGATGTAGCCTGGTAAAGTCTGCAGAGAAGGCCGCGAAAATGGCCATTGAGAATTTTTCGGATCCCAGGTCTGGAGTCATCATCGATTGTATATCTCGTGCATTATTTTTAGAAGAAGAGTTTCAAAACGAATTAGATACCGTAGTAGATTTGTTGAAAGAGCAAAATGATCAAATGTTCATTGGTGGAGCATTAACATTAGGAGAAATATCTTCTTTTAATGGGTATTTAGAACTTTTTAATAAGACTATTGTAGTCGGACTATTTGGTAAAAAATGAGTGTAAATATCAACAAACATATCGCAGACATTCTTCAGCTCTACGAGTTTTCTATGTCCATAGGAAAGACGCTAGATTTTCATAAGAATTGTGATAACTTTCTGAAGCTATTGTTGGCCAGAAAAAACCTAAGTGGTTGCTGTGTAATCTCCAAAGAAGGAGATGACTTTACGAGATCTTATGCATATCCTGATGGATTGGTAGATGATAGAATGATAGAGCATAGTGGATTCCTTACAGATTGTTTTAAGGATGACACTATAAAAACCGGTATGTTTGAAGATAATACGAAGGAAATGGTTTCTTCCTGTAGAACACAAGGTTCCTGGTTGTTTTTTAACTTAAAAAACGATAAGGGATTGATGCTCATGAATCATAAAGGAACCCCATTTAATCAGGTAGAGATTAATCAGCTAACACCGATTATGGAAAAATTCTCGATTTCTCTAAAAGCCTGTGAATCCTTTATGAGAAGAGATAACTTACTAAAGAGATTAACAAAGCAAAATAAAGAGCTAAGAGAATATACACAGGTGATTTCGCATGATTTAAAATCTCCACTAAGAAATATTGTTACTTTAATTGCCTGGACGAAAGAAGATGGAGAAAATCTTCAGGATGATGTTATGCAAAACTTAGAAAGTATTGAGGATAACATCGAGAAAATGGATAACCTTATAAAGGGATTACATGCATATTCTACGATCGATAAGTTCGAAGAAAATGATAAAGAGATTGAGGTTGCAACATTTTTGGACGGAATTATAGAATCTTTAGAGGTTCCTGACAATATAGAAATCATGGTAGATAGTAATATCTCTACCTTATCGATACACCCAACACTCTTTCAAAACCTGTTTCAACATTTAATAAGTAATGCGGTCAATAGTATTGACGAGGAAAATAAAAAAGGAAAAATTAGTATTAACATAAAAGGAGAAGAAACACAACTAAAATGTAGCGTTCAGGATAATGGAAAAGGAATACCAGAAAAATATCAAGAACGGGTTTTTGAGCTATTCGAAAGCATAGATTCTAAAAAGGAATGCGTTGGAATTGGATTACCAATCATCAAAAAAATTATCGATTATTACGATGGTGATCTGCTATTAGAATCAGAAGAAGGTAAAGGAACCACATTTAGTTTCTCTTTAAAAAAAGAATGAACTATGAACGAAGCCCCAAATTTGTCGTACATTAAAGAATTATCAGCCGGATCAGAAGAATTTGAAGAAAAAATAATCGGATTGCTCAAAAGAGAATTTCCTGAGGAAAAAAATGAATTTTTGAATAATTACAACAGTAGTGTATTTAAAGCAGCAGCAGAAAATGTTCACAAATTAAAGCATAAGATCGGAATGCTTGGTTTTGAAGATGGATACCAGACTACGATCGCCTTTGAAGAAGGCTTACTTAAGGGAGAATATTCCTTATTTTCAAAATTTATGCTTATTTTAGACTCCATTGATGAATTTCTTAAAAATTTATAAGGAGAATGAATTGTATTATTATAGACGATGAAGAAGCAGCGAGGTTAATTATTGGTCAATTATGCACTCAGGTAGATGATCTGGATGTAATTGAAGAGTTTCCCAACGCCATTCAAGCTATCAAATTCTTGAATAAAGAGTCTATAGATCTTATATTTTTGGATATTCATATGCCTGATTTTACAGGGTTTGATTTTATTCAAACCCTTAAGAATCCGCCTAAGATCATTCTAACTACCTCAGACAAGAATTTCGCTTTAGAAGCTTTTGAATATGAGTGTATTGTAGATTATCTAATCAAGCCTGTAACCTTACCGAGATTTTTAAAAGCCATTCAAAAAGCGGAAAGTACTCCTGCTTTGGATGTAGCTGCATCTTCATCGAGTACGGGAGAAGCTAAAGGCACAGGTTCTGAAGAAAATGATCTATATATCAATATTGATCGTAGATTAATTAAAATAGATATTCCTACTATTAATGTGATAGAAGCCAAAGGGGATTATATTCTTATTAAAACAGAAAAGCAAAATTATACAGTGCATTCTACTTTAAAAAAGATCGAAGAAAAACTTCCTGAAGATGTTTTTTTAAAAGTACATAGATCCTATGTGATTAACTTCAAGAAAATCATCGATATAGAAGATAACAGTGTATTAATCGCCAAAGATGTGATTCCTGTGAGTAGATCTAAGCGTCCTGAATTAATGAGACGATTAAATCTTCTATAACAGCATCAAAAAATATATTTTTATTTAGATCGTGTTCTACACGATCTTTTTTTATGCTTAATAATAAAGTTACCTTGGAGTATTCAAATCAATCAGTTTAAAAACACATAATTTTGATTTAATAGAGACTATAATCATATATTCTTAGGATAAAATAGTTGCAGTTTTTGTTTTGGAAAAACATCTTCCCCCTTTTCTACCTAACAAGTTGGCATCATCATTATCAATATTTCTTTTTAAAGGAAAGAAGCCAAAAGTCCTCCAGTAACTGAGATAGTCACAATAAAAAAATGTATGCATCTATTCTAGTATTAAAGTATCTCTTTTGTATTAATAAACGTACTATAAACTTTTCATTATCCTTAATTCGTCTTGAAATTGTTCTTTTAAATGATCGAAATTATTGTGCAGTTCGAAGATCGTTTACTAGAATTACTTGTATATAAAAACAGTTTGTCGAATTTATAAAATTGATGGTTAAACAAGACGAATGCCATTTATCGAAAGTTTGCTGCTGTTAAACAGTTAATTACTACCATAAATCGAGTTTCGACGAAAATTTTCGTACACAATAACTTACATTTCGTCGATAGACATCTACCATTCGTCGAAAAATACAACCGTTAATCGGTTATCTGAGTAATTTCATTGTAGGAAAAATATGGTATGCGCACTTTATGATTCCACGTTCTATTTTTTATTTACTAATAACCCTAAAAAGACATTTGCTATGAGATATTTACTGTTTTTATTTTTACTGTTCTTATTACCTTCATGTGCTGTAGAAGACGACTACGTTCCAACATCTATAGAACCAATATTTATGGATAATCCATCAGCAAAATTATTAGTTGATATTATCTATGTAGTACCTTCAAAAAACTATAATCAGTCAAAGTACGCAATGGATGAAACTAGATTTATGGATTTTATCAATGGTTGTTTTTTTAATAGACATAACATTGGTTTCGAGATGGGAGAATCCAGAGTTCTTATTAATAGCGAGTTATACGATCTTAAGGATAACAGAGATCAAGAATCCTCGGTATTCAATACAGAAACTCAGGATTCTTATAGACAAGATAGAATGAACATATATATCATTCCAAGAACAAATACGGTTGCTATTGCAGGAATTGGACTGAAGCAAAGAGCATTAATAACTGATGAATTTTTATTCACTACGACTGCTCCACATGAAATAGGGCATGCATTAGGACTTTCTCACAAAGAGGTAGAAGGAAACATTATGTGCAGAGTAAAACCTTACTTACGTAAAGAATTTGATAGTGATCAAGTAGATACGATGTATAATAAGATTTTAAGTATCAACTAATCTAATAGATCTTATTACTAATAAACCCAGTACAAAATATAAAGAGTATAATAAAATAATGTGTTTCGATTTTTATGTTTACCTAAAACGGTAGGATTTTGATCTCTTCCTACCGTTTTTTAAATCGTTTTAAGCACATTTTACCTTTATCGAGGTCAGAAAACCACTCACCTAATCAACAAAACCATTCATCGAGTAATTCTTTTTAGAGGCTTCATCTTCAATACTTTTGAGATATAGAAACCAAATATTTAAAGCCGTGAAAAATACTATTACCTTTTTATTAGCCTTAATTTGCTTCGCAGCAAATGCCCAACAAACGTTCGAATGTAACGATGGAACTTTTTACCAGGTAATCTCTGGATCAATGAAAGCCTACGATCCTATTACAGGTTCTTATTCTGAAGCCTTACATTCTTATGATACTTATAACGCTGGTGGTTATAACGTAGTGGATAACTACTTATATGCTATTAAGAAGAGTGATAAACACTTATTACGTATCGCAAAAGATATGGTGATAGATTTAGGAGCAGTTGCTCCAAACGGAACTACAGTTTTTGGAGGTGGATATGCAGCTGATGTAGATCCAGATGGTAACTTATGGGTATTCCAAAATAATACAAAAAGAACTTTCCATAAAATAATAAATCTTAAAGACTATGATGGTAGTTATTCTCCGCAATTCGAGATTGTAGAAGCAGATGTTACTGCGCCAAGTACATGTGCAGACATCGTTTATGTAAATGGAGCTTTTTACGGAGGTAGTAGAGGTAAGATTTTTAAATGGGATCTATCTTCAGGAACTCCTGTGTTTTCGAGTAAATCAGTAGCCAATTTACCATCCAGTACGTTTGGAGCTGCTTATGCGGATACAGATAATAGATTATATTTTTCAGACAATAATGGAGGTTTATATTTAATCAATGATTATGAAGGCGCTAATCCTTCGGCAACTCTTTTAAACTTAACAGAAACTACCAATTCCAATGACGGTTTTAAATGTGCAAGTGGTATTTCTCCTTTAGATAAAGACGCAGATGGTATTTTGGATTCTATGGATGCAGATGTAGATGGAGATGGTTTATCTAACGTATTTGAGTGTAATGGTACAGATCCTTATGGAGATATAGATGATGATGGAATGTTTAACTACTTAGATAATGATATCAGTGGTAACGGAGACAATGTAGTACAAGATGCATTTGATAGAGATAGTGATGGGAATCCAGATTTCTTAGATATCGATTCTGATAATGATGGTATTTATGATATCGTAGAAGCAGGTGGAGGAGCTAATGATACCAATAATGATGGTGTGTTTAATAATCAAGATATAAACTATCAGGATACAGATAATGATGGAATCGCTGATACGTATGATGTAGATCAGTTAGGTACAGAATTTATTCCTTTAGATACAGATAATGATCAGGTATATGATTGTTATGATATCGATTCTGATAACGATGGAATTATAGATCTAATAGAAGGTCAGGAAGAGAACTCCTTTTTAGGACTTTCGGGTAACGATGAAGATGCGGACGGAATGGATGATAACTTCGATCCTGATTTTGGTGGAACTACAAATGGAACAGTGAATACAGATAATACCGATGCGTATGATCATTTAGATACGGATTCTGATAATGATGGGATTTCTGATCATATAGAAGCTTATGATAGTGATGGTGATGGTGTAGCAGAAACAGAAGCTTCTGGAGTAGATTCTGATAATGATGGATTAGATGATCACTATGATCAAAGAAAAACAGGTTTTGATTCTGAAAATGGAGGTCAAACACCAGCCAATTTTCCAATACCAGCAATTTGCGATAGATATAACTACTTAGGTGAATTTAATTCCAATGGAAAACCATTGTATTTAGATGGACAAGATGTGGTTTCTCAGGAAACAGTAGATATGATACATAATGCATTGCCAGAAGGATATCCAGTTCCTGATTTTAATCCTCATTATATCTCATCAGGGTATGATACGGATGTAGTAGTACAGGAAAATGCTGAGATTTGGGTAACTTTTGTAGGAGAAGGAGCTGGATATAAAAATACACTTGGATTCTATACGTATGATGCAGACAATCCATATACTACCGTTCCGCAGCCAGAAGACATTACAGTAATTTTTCCGAATGTATCTGCCGTAGGTAGTGGAGGTGAGTTAGAAATAGGGGATAAAGTAAAAATAGGAAGTTTTCCTCCTAATACAGGTATTGGATGGGTATTATTAGCAGATGCATGGAAAGATGGATGTGTAGATACAGGAAACTGGCAATTATACTCTAATCCTGATTACAACCCAGAAAGTGATGAAACTTTACGATACCATAACGTATTGCTAAACGATCCGGATTCTGAAAGAATAATTCTTGGATTCGAAGATATTAGAAGAGATTATGCGTCTTGCGATCAGGATTTTAATGATGCATTATTCTATATCACTGCAAGTCCTATTACAGCAATAAAAACAGATAATTATGCAGATATTAATAGTGCTACAGATGTTACATCGGCAAATGATGGAGGATTAGAAAGTAACGGAGATTTAGCTAGCTTAATTGCTAAGCGTAACTTTAATAGAACAAAATCTAATTCGATTTTTAATACTAAAAAATCGCAGAGAAGCTTTCAGCCAGGACTTGTTTCTTATAACTCAAAAAATAATGGAAATTTAAGTACATATTTCCCTGCAACGGGAGTACTTGGATCTGAGTCAGCATATGTGTCTAGTCCAGAAGATTTATTAGAAATTACAAATGCAAATACGGTATTTTCAGTTGATTATTATAATAACGAAAAAAGAGTGGCAGCTGCTTTAGCAACTTCTACTACAGGTAAGATATATGATCATTCTAAAACAATCTGTGATCGTCTTAACGGATCTAAATTGTTAGACTTAAGAACTGTAGCTATCAGAAACCATACGATCATTAGTACGCGAATTGAGAGAGCTTCTGGTGAGATTGAGTACGCACTTACATTCTCTATCAAAGAAGGAGAATCAGAAAATGAAATTTATAGCCTTTGGAATATAGATAGCTATCCAGAAGGAGATTATACCAATTTCCAGGTGTGGGGCGGTTCTGTAGCACAAGTAGCTAATATTGCGAATCATATCTTAGATACTTTTATCGCAGAAAAGCCAATGAGAAGTCACGAAGTAGCTGATAGAATTCCGACAGTGTATGTAGAAAAAGGAAACTATACAAATGGAGAACTTACATTAAGTATAGTAAATACAACAGGAGCTTCTTCGATGGACTTTAATGGAAATATTAGAAGAACTGAATTATCAGCAGAAGTACAACTGAACCAAGCAATAGCATTGTCTGGCGAGTATAGAGAAGAAATCAAAGTAGCAACTGGATTCTTATTCGATATCGGATTCTCAGTAAATGGAACAGAATCTACACAACTAGATGCATTATACCTTGCAGATGGTCCTTGGGGAATTGATTATACAGAAGAAGGAGTGATTATAGAATCATTCGAAGTGTTAGAGCAAATAGAAGGAGCTACAGAAGAGAACCATACGATAGAAAGAGGCATTACAGTGAGCGGAGAAGTAAAAGAAACAATGAATATCTTCAGAAATATTGTAGCAGGAGAAGGTACATTGAATGTAGAAGCTTATGATGCATTACAATTCCAAATGAATACAGACAGAGACATTGAAGTAATCTTAGTAACAAAAGATCTTGTAGATTGGAATAACAGATTAAGATATACTGTAAAAGCAGGTGCTAAAAGTAAAATGCATACAATAGCTTTCTCAGATTTTGTAGATGGACAAGGAGCAAGTACAGAAGTTGCAGATGTAAGAAGTATCGTATTCTCTATACAAGGAGACTATCAAAACTTCGAACTGTTTGATGTAGCTATTACAGAAGTAGCATTTACAAACAGCTCTGTACTAAGCGTAGATGAGTATGAGATTGAGGATAAGCTGACCAAAGTAATGAATTATCCAAATCCATTTCAGATGACCACTTCTATTAGAGTGCCTGAAACAATGCAAGGAAATATTCAAATCACAGTAGTTGATATGCTAGGAAGAGTAATTAGAAATGAAAAACTAGAAATGGTAGCTCCTAATGTAGCTAGATTCAACGGAGAAGAGTTAACAGCAGGATTATATAAGTATATCGTATCAGATGATCACAAGAAAAGTTACCAAGGAAGTTTTATGAAAAAATAGAGTATTGATTTCGGTTGGGTTTTTGGGGTCTACTAAGAATAGCGAGGATAGGTGTTGTTTCCTCGCTATTTTTTTATGCTTTATTCCTTATGGAAATCTTTTAATTTTTTATTAGCAATTGTTATCAAATTACAATCTTAATTTTTCAATCTTTTTATTAAAAAGTGGTTTTTCTAAGAAGTACCATTTTAGTTTAAAACCAATTTCAGTAAATTCAAAACCGGCAGCAGTTGCAGAAGCTATATTACTATACTTTCCATAAATGTGAGCCATAAATCTTTCAGAAAAATGATGACCAATTTTTCCTTCTGCTCTAAAGGTAGTAGAAGCAGGATCTTCTTCTACAAACTGGCGTCCTACAGCTGCACTTAAACTATAAAACCAATCATTATTCTGGTCATTCAACAATTCAGCAAAAACTTCTACTAAATGAAATGATGACGGACTGAAATAAATGGTTGGTACTTGATCTTTAAAAGAAATATACTGATAATTAATACCGGTTTTTAGAACAGGTCTGTTTAAAATATTATAGTATAATGAAGTGAACAATAAATTTCTGGTATTATCATCGGATTGAGTTGTATATATGGCCTGAGTATACCATCCTAAATTAATGTTGGTACCAAGGTTATAATTTATGGAGTAATTATTCATGATAATTTCTCTATCAATAAGATCTGCATTAAAATTTTGTAATTCTCTTTTGTAACCAAAATCTAAACTCTGAAGTCTGAAAGGTTTGGTGCTAATAATCACTTCACCAATGACACCTGTATAACTGGTTGTATTTGCATCAGATGCATTAAATCCAAGATTTGCTTTTAATCCTATCCTGCCTCCAAATTTATAATCCAACCCAATTAGAGCTTCTTGGGACTCGGCTTTACTACCTGTTTCAGTATTTTCTGTAGTTCTAAAAGAATAGCTGCCTCTTATTTTTAGTTTTGGAGATAGTGGTATTTCAGTATTAAAATTGGTACTTATGGCTTCATTATTGCCATTATCAAAAGTATATGCCGTCCTATTTTCTATAAAAGGCGTATGAGATTTTTTTAAGGTAGCGATTAGTTTTTCTGCATCGGGTTGTTTTGGATAAAAGAATAAAGTTTTAAAGGCAAATTCATAAGACTTCATGTCTAAACCAGATGCTCTATATGCATTGGCGATTCCCAAATTACCATCGAATGAGCTTTCGCTTTTAGCAAGAATTTTTTGATATTGATCCAGACTCAGTCCAAAATCACTAGTATACATTCCTAAAGTAGCTCGTAAACTTAAAAGGTTAGTACTTTCTGGATATTGTTTTTCAAATTCTAATAATGTGCTCTTTGCTTCTTTAAACTTTTTATTCCAGAATAAGGCCTGGATATAGCGTTCGTAGGATGATATCAGAAGATTCTCATCTGATGGAGATAATTTTTTCGCTTTACGAAGTGCTTCACTTGCCTGTTCTAATGCTTTCTTTTCTTTAAATCTTTTGTGAGATACTAACGATAGTCCTTGTAAAGAGGTAATACTATCTTTAGGGTTTGTAGCAATCGTACGGTAAGCTTTTTCTGCATTATCATACTGTTCTAGAATGATATAGATATTAGCTTGATTTAGCAAGGTGTCTTTATCTTCAGGGAAATCATTTAGATTTTGCTCTAATAGGTTTAATGCTTCTTCGTATTCTTTATTCTGGGATAGTGTGAAAGCATATCCTAGTCTAATGTATTTTCTAGAAATCAGAGCATTTGGATTTCCTGCTTGTATCGATAATGCTTTATTAACAGTCTCCAGCGCTTGGGGATATTTTTTTAGGTTAGAAAGGGTATTTGCATATCCTAGTACCGCTGCAAAACTAGTACTGTTTTCTTCCACTATAGTTTGATAGTAGGTTTCCGCTTTTTCATAATTCTTATTCCATAATAAAGACTCTGCATAGTTTAGTTTTATTTCATAGTCATTTGGATATATACTTTTTAGTTCTGTAAAAAGAGCAACTGCTTTTTCCGATTCTCCTAATAGTCCTATTGCACGCCCATAACATAATTTTGCAGTTCTGTTATCGGGATAATTTTTAAGGATACCTTCAAAAAAGGACTTGGCTTCTTGGTAGCGACCATTTTCTAGATAACCAAACCCTTCTTTCATATCTTGACCATTGGTCAAGGTTATTACAAAAAGAAGGAAAACCAAAAGTATTTTTTTGTTCATATACCGTATTTGGAATAACAAGTTACTAATATTTTTTGAAGATAAATTCTCCATAGAATATAATACTTGTAAGTTAAGTTTTTGAGTTAATATTAAAAATATAAACGTACTTTTTTTGAGGGAATATTCAACTTTATAAGACGGAATTCTCCCTTTTAGTAAAAAAAGATTCAGTTTTAAATGTTAAAAAAAGAGGTAAAAAGAGGTTTTTTATACTTTAAAAAGTTAATTAAATGTTAATTTTATCGATTAAAGGCATTTAAAACCGTTGTAATACATGATTTCTTGTCAAGACCTTACTAAAATTACGGTTTTACAGTATTTATTTAAAAGATAATACATTTAACTTTACAGTAAGTTGATTCATAGTTATTTATATTCAGCTTAGTCGTCATAAATTAAAAGAATAAATCTTCGGTTGCCCTTCGAAGAAAGTAGAAATTAAAATGATTAATTTATAACAACAACAACACTTTTACCTTGTTTTTTACAACAAATAAAAGCAAGGCCCCAAAATCTTAAACAACAATGAATACAATCCACATCATTATTCCTTTTCGCGACACATAGTTTTATAGGATCTAGCAAAAGTTTTGGAATGAAGAAATCCTTTGCTAAAGTGCTTTTGAAGAACGTATATGATTTAAAAATATATGTTATGTATTCTTTAAAAAACTTTTAGACCAATTTATGATAGTATATAGTTCTATTGCACAATACCATAGATGTTTGTTTTAAAATGGCGCTGATGGTAAATACTTCATCTAATGATATTTGTCATTCGTCGATCATAAAAAGTATCTGGTCTAAAACAAGAGAATATTGTAGAAAAGAATAAAGATATTGAGAGTAATCAAAAACTAAATTATTATGGCCCTAAAAATAACACACCGATACGGAATTTTTGAACTAGAAGGAAATGTAGTAGGTAAGAACGCTTTATCTGTAAAAAATCATTTCGAACAATTAATGCTTTCGTCAGAGCAAATCGTATTATCCTTGGATAAGGTAAAGAGGATTGATACGCAAGGAATCCAAGTACTTAGCAATTTATACAGAAGAGCAGTTAAAAACAATAAGATATTCTATTTGATTGGAGCAGAGAATGCCATTATAAAAAAGGCCTTTGGTAAAGTAAATTATGTTATAAGAAAGGAGTCTCTGTAATTATTACTAATCCCAAAATTAGCCCCAAATGGAATTAGAAATAAATAATGTAAGAGGACGCATGGAAGTAGTAGGAGATTTTACTTCCGAGAATGTCCATAAGGTAAAAGATCATTTTAATTACTTATTAGATCATTATGAAGAAGTAGTAATGTGTCTAAAAAAAGTAAAGAAGATAGATAAAAAAGCTTTACAGGTGTTACAAGGCATTTATGCCAAAGCGCAGCGTAGAAAGAAAGTATTATTTGTATTAGGAAAGAAAAATAAGAAGGTGTTTATGACCTTAAAATCAAATAAACTCAACCATATTTTTAGAAATGACTATTAGCACATTGGTTCCAAAACTAACATCAGAGCAAAAATTTATGCTTAGTGTTATCGTAGTGAATGCTGGGAATTATCTTTATAACCTTTTGTTAGGAAGAATTCTTGGTCCAGAAATGTTTGCAGATGCAGCCTTGTTGATCACTTTTTTGTTAGTGTTATCCTTTGTTGCTATGACTTTTCAATTAGCTACGGCAAAATTTTCTGTGTTGTTTGAGAATGCTACTTTTAAAAGTTTCATTGCTCTTATTTATAAATATGCAGGTATTACTGGTATTGTCATCGGAGCCGCTATGGTTGTATTTTCTGGAGAGTTACAGCAATTATTTAATACTAAATCTTCTTTGATGTTTACCATTTTTGGATTGGGAGTACCTGTGTATTTTATCATGAGTGTAAATCGTGGTTTTTATCAAGGTACCAAACGATTCGAAAAACTTGCCTGGACCTATCAGGGAGAAATGTTTAGTAGATTAGCCATTACACTTTTATTGATTTTTACCATCACTACCGTAAGCTCATCAATTTTAGTAGTCATAGGAATCTTTGCATCCTTCTTTTTTGGGTTATTACCATTTAAGAAAGAAAACTTTGTGCTTAAGGTAAAGAATGTACTAAGTAAAGAGCAGTCTAGTCAGATTAGTAAGTTTTTTGTGCTTACTGCATTTTATGAGTTGACTCAGATCATTATCAATAATAGTGATATCTTATTAGTGAAGCATTATTTCCCAGAATATGATGCAGGATTATACGCCTCTTTAGCATTAATCGGACGTGTAGTCTATTTTGTTACCTGGATGTTTGTAATGCTATTACTTCCAGCGGTTATAGAAAAGAAAAAACTAGGAGAAGCTACTGCACCAATTTTGGTTAAATATGTTGGTTATGTAGTAGGTCTAGCATCCGTTGTTGTTTTAGGATGTTATCTATTTCCAGAATTAGCGATTCATTTATTATTTGGTGATGCATACCTATCTATGGCTCCTTTATTATGGAAATACGCTATAGCAACAGCATTATTTGCGGTGTCTAATATATTCGCGTACTATTTTTTGTCATTGGATCAATATATGCCTGTAGTCGTTTCTGGTTTATTAGGAATTTCACAGATTTTACTCATCGTATTTTTTCATAGTTCTTTATTAGAAGTGGTGGTTGTGCAGATAATTGCGATGGCTGTTTTATTAGTAATTCAGTTGATATACTTCTTTTTTAAAAAGTAGTAATGAAATAGATGAAAGAAGTAAAAATGTTATTGATCGAAGTAAAACGGTAACCCAACGAATATCAAAAGACAAATAGATAAATAAAAAAGAAATTTACATCAACATACAATCAAAACACATGAAATTAGCAATCGTAACAGCATATCCACCAAGTAAGGTGACTCTAAATGAATATGCATTTCATTTAGTAAAACATTTTAGACAGCAAGCGGAAATTACAGAATTGGTTTTATTAACTGATATTACCGAAGAAGAAGCAAATTTAGATTTTGAAACAGAAGGTTGCAGCGTTACTGTAAAACAATGTTGGAAATTTAATAGTTATAAGAGTATTAGAACTGTCATGAAAGCAGTTAAAGAGACAAAACCTGAAGCTATTTTATTCAATCTTCAGTTTATGAAGTTCGGAGATAAAAAGATAGTTGCGGCACTAGGACTGCTATTACCGTTCTTATGCAAAATGAAAAAGATACCAACGATTGTCTTATTACATAATATCATGGAACAGGTAGATCTAGGCAAAGCTGGTTTTACAAATAATGTTTTCTTAAAAGCAATTTTCAATTTTATTGGAACAGTCTTAACAAGGTTTGTTTTAGCTTCCGATCGTGTGGCAGTAACGATTAGTAAATATGTGGAAATATTAGAGAAAAAATATAACGCGAAGAATGTGGTTTTGATTCCTCATGGAACTTTCGAAATTCCCAGAGAACCTTCGTACGAATTACCAGAAGGACCATTAAAAATAATGACTTTCGGAAAGTTTGGGACTTATAAAAAAGTAGAAATCTTAATCGATGCTGTTAAAAAAGTGAGAAAAGAAACCGGAGTGGATCTGGAAGTGGTCATCGCGGGAACCGATAACCCGAATACACCAGGATATTTAGAAAATGTACAAAAACAATATCAGGATATACCACAGCTAACATTTACAGGCTATGTAGAAGAAGAAGATGTGCCAGTAATTTTTGGAGAAAGTGCTATGGTAGTATTTCCATATACATCTACTACTGGAAGTTCTGGAGTATTACATCAGGCAGGAAGCTATGGGAAAGCAGTGGTAATGCCGGATTTAGGAGACCTGAGCATATTAGTAAAAGAAGAAGGATATAGAGGTGAGTTTTTTGATCCTCAAAGTACGGATAGTTTGGCTACAGCAATACAAAAGATCGTGGTAGATAAAGCATATAGAAATCAATTGGCAAAAGCAAATTATCAAGCGGCTACCGCATTTCCAATGAGCAGGATAACCAAAATGTATATAGACTCATTTAAAAGTATTAAAAACGGAAAAAGTAAGAAAAAGAAAGAGGAAAAAGAATTACAAGGAATATCGGTTTAAGTACTGTCATTATCTTAATAGAATGACTTAAGCCATAATAATTAAGTGTTTTGATGTTTTTTTCAAAAAGATGTTTTTCAATAACTTATAAATTGGAAAGCATCTTTTTTATTTCCATCTGCATCAATAAATCCAAAATGCTTTTGTGCATTTTTTCTCCAAGGCAATCTTCCAACTACATCTGTTGGGATTTTATTAAAATCATACAATGTCCAAGATAAATAGTGTAATTCATGTTGTTGGATGATTTTTAAAAATGCCTCATGATACGCTGCCTGATCTTCTTCATTATTCCCGAAGGGAGCCCACAATCCTTTATCAGAAGACAACCCAAATTCTTGCAAAACGAGTGGCTTTTCTAAAGATGATATAGTTTTAAAGATATCCTGAAACTGAGTCAAATCTTTATAATAATGAAAAGATACAATATCCACATCTTCACTCAGAATATCTGCAGTTTCTATAGAAGACCAACCAATAGTTATGGGATGTTCTGTATCTATAGTGCGTATTTGATGAATCATTTCTTTTAACCAGGCAAGAACGGTTTCTTTTGTTCTGCTTTCAAAATCAAGATTAGGTTCGTTTTTTATATCCCACATAAGAAGCGCTGGGTGCTCTTTGATACTACTTACGATTTGCTCAGCATGTCTATGCGTAAAGGTCCAATCGTTTATATCATAATTACCATAGAAATCGAAGAGCGTAAGTACGACTTTTAGACTATTCTTTTCTGCCAGATCCATCACTTCTTTTAGCTTTATGAGTTTGTCTGCTAGTACATATTCTTTGCCAAAATCTTCGTAGGGAACAAATATTCTGATGGTATTTAATCCAGCATCTTTAATAATTTTAAAATCCTTTTGGATAATATCAATATCAAATTCTTCACCAAACATATTCCATGGAGTATCTTGCGGATAATAATTGATACCTTTTATTTGATAAGGTGTATTGTCTACAATAATTTGGTTTCCTCGGATATATGGAGATTCTTTTTGTGTATTGGTGTCAATAACTGTGATATTAGGTTGTTTTACAATATGTCGTACTCTCCAAAACCCGTCTTCTAGAAGCATTGCAATTTTATAACTTGCTACCGAAGTAGTTTCATATTGCAAGTTGTTTTCTTTAAAACTTTGGGTGTAAGATCTTACGTTTTGATCTTCAAATACTACTAACTGCCCATCTGCGCTATAAAAGTCTAGAGCAAGATGATGGTCTAATGTGGTACTCACAATTTGTACGTCATTTGTCTTATTAAAATGAATTCCATCAACTAAGTTCTTTCGGGCGCTTTCGGTATAAAAATCAAAAATACCTAAGGAGTCATAAGTAGCATATCCTACGTTTCTAACGTACCACGAATTCACATAATCTTTTTGGATATCATACATGGTTTGTTTTTCGATCGGTCGAGCAGGATTTATAGTGTCTTTCCATTCGACTTTGGGAATATACGCTTGCTTATTTTTCACACCGATATGTAGCATCATAGAACGATCTGCACCAGTGCTAAGAAATGATAACGTTTGACTTATTCCAAAAAGGATTAAGGCATTTATAGCAATAAATGATGTGATAATGAAAGACCTGTATATCATTTTATTCTTTTTCTTCATTCTAATTCGATGCGATCATATTTTTTATGTACTCCCATTCCCTTGATCTCTAAGGTATAAATTCCCTTTGGAAAGAAATCCTCGGATAGGTGAAAATTCACAAATCCTTTGGATGAAAATTCAGTTATCGTTTCAATTAATTGATCATTCTGATAGATATCCAAAGTGATTAGAGCTCCATCTGGTATGATTTGATCCATGAAACTTACAATAGGACCAATTTCTATAGTTCTATTTTGTTCTTTAAAAAAGACCTTATAATCAGAAACGGCAGCTTCAAAATTTAGTTCGATACTATTACTTTCTGCCATTTCAGGAATAAAAGCCTGAGCATTCCAGGTTGATTTTTGATCAGGATGCACCATAAAGCCTTTTGCTACACCATCTATGGTAGTTCCTGAGGTGCGTAACCTTTCTTTATTGTCCTTTAGAATGCTAAATTCTACAATACGACCATCACTGATAATGTTCCCAAATTCATCTTTTATTGTTGAGGTAAAAAATTCTGCAATTTGATTGCCGTCAGCATAATTATGTTTTGTGTTCACAAATAATTCAAAATCCTGTCCTTGAGAAGGGAATACATCCAATGAAAACTCTTTAGAGGGGATGTTATCCAAATTTGCACTTACCAGTATTCTTCCAGATTTTTCATAGGAAAATATGTTTTTCCAAACGATAAAATCTTTACTGTAAATATCATCGTCAATTTCTTTGTCTAAGAATTGATGTTTGACGACGATTAGAGTGCTATCCTTCACAGGATTATCGTAGCGATCTGAAGCAATGATGGAAAGCATACTGTAATCAGTACCTCCTGCAGTAATGCTTGGAGGACCTAAGTAAGATTCTAATGGTTCTTTTATATCAGTCATCGCAGTAATGTAGCATTCTCCAGTATATATGTTTTTTTTGTTTTTAACGAGATGATAATTAAGTATTCCTCTCTTTTTAGATACAAATTCTGGGATTTTAAAAACTACAAAATCAAGCTGTTTTTCTGGTGTAAGTAATGTAGTGCCATAAGAACTTTGGATTGCTAATACCAAATTTTCTATGGTATCGTATTTAAATTTTAAAACGATTTCTTCTCCGGCGGTATATTCATCTTTTGCATCGAATAGAACAATTTCCTTATCCATAACAGTATCCGTATGGGTTGTGTGGATCGTAAATCCAAAAACCAATACAATTGCAACTAACAGATATGGATAAATATTTAATTTCATTAATAAGGAGCTCCGATATAATTGTTTATTTCTACTTTTATATAATCATATCCTTTGCCTTCGATAGGGATGAGGATATAATCATCTTGTTTAATTCGTCTATTAGGTGTTACTTTATGACTGATTGCTTTATTAGGTAATCCATTTATATAAATATTTTCCATATCCTGACTTAAGGAATTGATACATTCTAACTCTTTTAATTCAAATTCGAACACCTTTTTACGTTGAGGTCGGATACCTTCTCTTACATAAGAATGATCAACCCAAATGAGTTCTTTATCACTGTTGTAATAAGAAATAATTAATTGAGGTATAGTAACTTCTTGTAAACCAGAGTTGAATAAAATACCTCTAACTTTCTTGTTACTTATTTTAATTTCAGAGATCGATAGTCCTTTGTACAAATCAGTGGTAGCAACATTTCCTGCGCATTGCAAATTAAAAGTGGTCGGTATATCAGCGAGTTCTATAGCTGTAAATTCATCTGGGTTAAAAGTTTTAGGTTTATCAGAATTCATCCAGGCAATTCCCTCAAAATTAACTCTAAAACTGGTAATCTCTTTAGGTACAAGTTTGTGTTTTATTTGATCTTTAGCATTATAAATAGCTAATTCTTCATTTTCCTTATTATATAAAGTTGCTTTTATAACTACGTCTGCAGGCACATTGTCAACATTTTGTATCTCACCTACAATGGTATAGGTAGTGTCATTCTGAATTAGATTGGCTTTCAGAACCTCCAGCACTGGTTGTTTCAATACATCTTCATGGAAAGTTTGTTCAGAAGAGATTCGTCTTCTTCCATGGTTATAGAATTGCGTTTTGTTTTGCGAAAACAATTGATCCGGTGGAATATCAAGATCATAATTAGGAGGTTTTACAAACCACTTTCCTTTATGCTTCACCAATTCATGATAAAATACTTTATCAATACGTTCTAATGGAGTAATCCAGTAGGTAGTAGCTTTGGCTTTTGCTGTACTATCTGTTTGTTCCAAAATATCAACAGTAATCTCATCCATTTTGGCATAAGAACTTAATAAACCATCCGTTACTGCTATTTCTAGCATATATTGTTCTTCCTTTTTATCACTTTCGGGATCTATATAGCTGTAAGCTCGTTTAAATTCTTTAAAATCCAGCGCATCATAATAGGATTTGACTATGTTTTCTGGACTAATTTGTGTGGCATTTTTGAGATAGAAAATATAAAATCCAAAAGCTATCACACCTAATAGGAAAACAACCCAAATATGTTGTAGACGGATCATATAATTTTTGAAATCACCATATTGAATACGATAATTATAAAAGTCAAGGAGACTTCGTTCTTTTGTTTTTAAGGCTCTTATCCAAATGAATTGTATGTTGATGATAAAGGCAATAAGTACAGTAGTTACAGGAATAAGTCCCCACATTAATTTTAGAGGTAATGCCACATCATCTTTAGGGATAATATTAGGAATGGGTGGGACATTTAGTTTTTCCCATACCATAATCCCATTTTCTAGTTGTCTTAGACGTTGCCAACCACAGAAGAAGAGAACTGGATCATAAAACTTATCATTGGAGAATACGTATTTGAGATTGTATTTCTCTGGTACAGTTAAGAATTGCTGTAAAGAGCCAATGCCTTCTACGCCTCTAAATTTAGAATTCTCTAATCGTTCTACGGCTCTCGATGTTAGTTCGGGAAGTCTTCTTGCAGAGTGGTAGTTACCATCTACGGTCATGGCATTCGTTTGCGCAGAAAGCCATGCCATCTGATCGCCAAACCCCAACGGAAGGTACCGCCAGTGATCGTGTTGATCTTGTTTTAGGAAATTTAAGATTGGAAGCATTTTAATTTTCTGTGGCTGCGAAGGTCTAAAATAACCCAAACTCATCGTAAAAATGCAGACAAAAATATAAGCTCCAGCAAAAGCTCCTCCGAGGATTCGGTGATACACGCTTCCAAATTTTTGTTGAATTTTATTTTTTATATCACCTTCTATAAATCGATAACAAAATTCACCGAAGATAGGAAGTGCCATAATAGAACCCCAAAGAGTAAATCTATCCAACGTAAGAATATTAAAGGCATTATCCCCCAACATCATTTTTGGGATTGGAGTGGTGCCACCAGTTCCTAGAATACTTAATAAGGTAAGTGAAAGGCCAAAAAACAAGTATCGTTTACTATAATATCTATAAAATAAATAGGGGAAAATAAATAAAATAATACCCCAAGGAATTGTGAAAAACACCAATCCAGAAGAAGTAACTTCTAAGAAATTATCTCTTGAACCATGAGGAATAGGGACCTGAGTGATAGGGTTATTCTTGGTATTAATCCAGTAGGGTAGGATACAAAAAATAATAAGGAATAAAGAACCGAAACCAAAACTTACAATTCTCCAAAACAGCTTAAAGAAAGTTTGTAGAAAATGTTTAAATCGTACTGCTCGATAGGAATCAACCTTGTCTTTTGCACTATCCATGATTACCATACCGATTAACGGAAATATAAAAAATACCATTCCAAAAATAGGAGTAACATGATGCGAGGTAACAGTAACCGCTAATAAACTAAATGCTCTAATTAAATAGGTATACTTACCGGTTTTAATCCATAAATATATTTCTGGTAATGCGTGCATTAAAACGGAAACACCTACAATACTTGGCAGTTGTCCGAAGATATGAAGCGTTTCTACAAAAGAAGATGAAAATACTGCAACAAGTGCAGCATAACCCGCCACATTCCTTTTGCCAGTTATTAGAAGAGAATATCGATATACTCCGGTTATAAAAAGTAAAATAGCAATGAAAGCCACAGAAAATAGACCAAACTTAAGTCCGCCGATTAATGAAAACAGTCCAATGCTTTGATGTACCAGAGGAGGATATCCCTGAACCGTAAACCCTGTATACCAACTATAACTCCATGGATCGAACCAGCTATTGGCATAGTGATCGGCAAAGAAAAGATGAATTAAGGCATCATAAGTAGTTTCTATGGTAAAGAAGATACTAGATCCATGGAATAAGATCCCAATAAGTATTGCACTAATTAAATATTTGTTTGTGTTTTTTTTATCCATCCAATAACCGTAAGCGGAAACTTCCCTTTAAATATAAACTAAAGTTTGCTAAAACTAAATATACAATAAAGCTTTTGGATTCGACGAGTGGTATGTCTTTAGACAAAAACCATTCGTCGATAGCTTTTTTTCAGTGATCGAAATAGTCCAATATTCGGTGCCGCTTCAACATACTTTTGAATCAAAACCCAAAAGAATGTATCATGAAAACTGGAATTATTATACCATGTTATAACGAGGAAAAAAGATTAAATAAAAATGCGTTTATCAAATTTGTACAACAGGAAAATGAATATTATTTATGTTTTGTGAATGATGGAAGTAAGGACAACACCATCCATGTGTTAAAGGAAATACAAGAAGCAAATCCATCTAAGGTGAGTATTATAGATATGAAAAAAAATGGAGGGAAAGCCGCCGCTGTAAGATCAGGATCTAGATATTTTTACAGCAATCATCATATAGATTATATAGGATTTATTGATGCTGATCTCTCTACTGATTTTGAGGATTTTGGTGACTTAGTAAAAACTTTGGAAATAAATAATGAATTAAATTTTGTATTTGGTTCTAGAGCTAAAAATGCATCTAAAGCCATAGAAAAAGATAAGATACGAGCGCTGATCTCTAAAGTAATAAATATATTAATTGTTTTAATCGTGGGTTTGTCCATTAGCGACACACAATGTGGAGCAAAAGTTTATAAGGCAGAATTAGTACCTATTCTATTTACCGAGAGCTTTTTGAGTAAATGGCTTTTTGATGTAGAAATGTTTATTAGAATGAAACGGTATTTTGGAAAATCCAAAATAACCAAAGCGATATATGAACAGCCTCTAAAAAGATGGGTGCATATTGAAGATTCTAAATTAGGGTTGAAGGATTCTTTAGAAATTCCATATCGGTTAATCTTGATTTGGTTTAATTATAATGTGATATCAACATTTACCATTAATCCTTCTATTACTTATGAGCCTT
Source organism: uncultured Aquimarina sp. (assembly GCF_947492965.1). Classification (GTDB taxonomy): domain Bacteria; phylum Bacteroidota; class Bacteroidia; order Flavobacteriales; family Flavobacteriaceae; genus Aquimarina. The sequence continues at coordinate 459,005 of NZ_CANLOZ010000003.1, forward strand.
TGTTGGAAATATATGGAAATACAACGCAGCCAATTGCAGCATAGTATTCTTCAATAATCAGAAAAGAAAGAGAAATAATTATCTAATACAAAATTATACTATATGAAATAGAAAATTACATAAGTTGAGGTTGCGGTAATGTACTGTTTGTAGAATATTAGTAAATAATGGGTTAAGTAAATAAGAAATAGAGTTTTACCGCAAGCATAGTTAAAGTGAAAACCAGCTAACTTTTGGAACGGGTTAGCTGGTTTTGTAATTTATATGTGTTTCACCAACCAATCTCCAACTTCACTAGTTTTGTAGGCTTTAGCATCACCAGCTAAATCTTCGGTAACAATCCCTTCTTCTAGAGACTTATCCACGACATTTTTAATAGCTTGCGCTTCTTCTTGAAGCCCAAAAGCAGTTTCAAACATCATAGCAGCAGATAATACGGTAGCCAATGGATTGGCAATATCTTTTCCTGCAGCCTGTGGATAGGATCCGTGTATCGGTTCGAATAAAGATGTTTTCTCTCCAAGCGAAGCGGATGGCATTAACCCCATAGATCCAGATATTACAGAAGCTTCATCTGTTAGAATATCTCCAAATAGATTTTCAGTAATTAATACATCATAAGAATTTGGCCATTGCACTAATCTCATAGCTACAGCGTCTACAAACTCGTAGCTAACCTCCACTTCAGGATAGTCTTTTTCCATGGCTTGTACCGTTTCTCTCCACAAACGAGAGGACTCTAATACATTAGCTTTGTCTACACAACATAATTTTTTGTTACGAGCCATTGCCATTTCAAACCCTTTTTTGGCTAATCTTTTTACTTCTTCGCGGGTATACGTGCAAGTATCATAAGCTGTCTCACCATTGTCTTCTCTTCCTCTTTTTCCAAAATAGATACCACTTGTTAATTCACGCAAGAATACTAAATCTGTTCCTTCAATACGTTCTTGTTTTAAGGGAGATTTATCTATTAATGATGGAAATGTAAATGTAGGACGTACATTAGCGAATAATCCAAGTTTTTGACGCATTTTTAGTAATCCTTGTTCTGGGCGTACTTTTGCTGAAGGATCATTATCAAATCTAGGATGACCAATAGCTCCAAACAATACAGCATCTGCGTTGGTGCATATTTCATGGGTTTCATCAGGATAAGGTTCTCCTACAGCATCAATAGCAGCTGCACCCGTTAATGCGGATGTCCAGTTAATTTTGTGGTCGTATTTTTTTGCAACGGCATCACATACTTTTACAGCTTGATCGATTACTTCGGGTCCAATACCATCTCCGGCAAGTAGCGCGATATTTAATTCCATTTTGTTAATTCTAATTTATAGTAATTTACTAGTTATGTCATACTGAGCTTGTCGAAGTATTATATTCTGATTCCAAATCGTCTTCGACAAGCTCAGACTGACAATTTGGTTTTATATATTATTATAATTCAATAATGTTCAGCATTTTTTCTGTTGCTTTTATTGCGGAAACCGTTTGATCTGAATCTAATCCTCTGGTGGCAAATTCTTTGCTTTCGGTTCTCCAGGTAATTACTGTTTCACATAAGGCATCAGAATTACTTCCTGGTGGTATTCTTACTGCATAATCAATCAATTTAGGAAGCTTTTTGTCTTTTCGTTGATATACTTTAGCTAAAGCATTCATAAAAGCATCGTACTGACCATCACCTTGTGCATGTTCTTCGATTACTTCATCATCCAATTTAATAGCCAACGTGGCAGAAGGGTTTAAGCCTTTTGCATGATTGAGAACATAAGATTTGATTTTTACCTTTTTGGTGTATAGGTTACTATCTAGTACATCGGAAATAATATAAGGTAAATCCTCTTGAGTCACTACCTCTTTTTTATCTCCCAGTTTGATGATTTTCTGTGTAACTTTCTTGATATCTTCTGGGCTTAGTTTTAGTCCAAGTTCCTGAAGGTTTTTTTCGATATTCGCTTTTCCAGAAGTCTTGCCAAGGGCATATTTTCGTTTTCTTCCAAAACGCTCTGGCATGAGATCATTAAAATAAAGATTATGTTTATTATCGCCATCAGCATGTATTCCGGCTGTTTGGGTAAACACATTATCTCCAACTACAGGTTTATTAGCTGGGATTTTAAACCCTGAAAAGGTTTCTACCAATTTACTTACCTTATATAAAGCTAATTCATTTACATTGATATGCACCTCAGGAAGATAATCGTTAATCACCGCAACGACACTTGCTAATGGTGCATTTCCTGCTCGTTCTCCCATACCATTCATAGTAAGGTGTAATCCATTAACACCAGCTTTTACACCTTCTATTGCATTGGCTACTCCTAAATCATAATCATTGTGGGCATGAAAATCAAAGTGCAAATCAGGATATTTATTTCTTAAGGCCGACAAATAAGTGTTTGTTTCAGAAGGAATCAGAACTCCCAATGTATCCGGTAATAAAACTCTTTTTACCGGTTGTGTAGCTAAAAAGTCTAAAAACTGATATACATATTCTGGAGAATTACGCATACCATTACTCCAATCTTCTAGATATACATTAGTAGTAATCCCTTCTTCTTTGGATTTTTTGAAAACTTCTGCGATATCTTTAAAATGTTCATCAGGAGTTTTTTTTAACTGATACGTAAGGTGATTTAAAGATCCTTTGGTTAATAGGTTTTGCACTTTAGCTCCGGTATCTTTCATCCATTGGATAGATTTACCACCATCCACAAAAGTTAGTATCTCTACCTGATCAATGTATCCATTGTTAGTTGCCCAATCGATGATATTTTTTACCGCATCAAATTCACCTTTTGATACCCGAGCAGAAGCCACCTCGATACGATCTACTCCTAATTCTTCTATCAAAAGTCGCGCAATGGTTAGTTTTTCTGAAGCAGAAAAGGATATCCCAGAGGTTTGTTCTCCGTCTCTGAGGGTAGTATCCATAATTTCGATTGATCGTATACTCATATTCAGCATCTTTTGCGTTAGGGATAGTAGCGGCATCCTTTTTTACTTCTGGTCTAGAAGTCTAATTTTGTATTAAGACGTTTCTACAATAAGAAAAAAGATATAGCGTATAGCCCGCTCGAACGCCCAAACTCTAATTAAAAAGGACGTGCAGCAGCAAATTCTTGAATCTCTGATTTCATTTTTGTGAGATAGTCAATATCATCATATCCATTAAGCATATTCTCTTTTTTATAACTATTAATCTCAAAGGATTCTGACGCTCCAGTAGCTTTGATAGTAATGGTTTGTTCTGGTAAACTTACTTCTATTTCAGTTTTAGGATCTGCTTCGATGGCACTGAAGATTTGTTCTAAAAACTCTGGACTTACCTGAACGGGTAATACCCCAATATTTAAACAATTACCTCTAAAAATATCTGCAAAGAAACTAGAGACTACACATCTAAAACCATAGTCATAAACTGCCCAAGCAGCATGTTCTCTGGAAGACCCTGAACCGAAGTTTTTACCACCCACTAGTATTTTACCACTATAGGTAGGATTATTTAATACAAAATCTTCTTTAGGGGTATCATCATTATGATATCTCCAGTCTCTGAATAAGTTGTCTCCAAAACCTTTACGTTCGGTAGCTTTTAGGAAACGAGCTGGTATGATCTGATCTGTATCTACATTTTCTATTGGTAATGGAACCGCTGTAGATGTTAGTATGTTGAATTTATCGTATGCCATTTTAATTGCGAATTATATCGATTAAGAATTTCGAATTCGATTTATGCTAATGTTTGTTCTTTTAAAAGTGTTCTAGGATCTGTTACGACACCAGTTACTGCAGTGGCAGCAGCCACTAGTGGGCTAGCCAATAAAGTTCTGGATCCTGGTCCTTGTCTTCCTTCAAAATTTCTGTTGGAGGTGCTAACAGCAAGTTTTCCTGCAGGGATTTTATCCGCATTCATTGCTAAACAAGCTGAACATCCAGGTTCTCTAAGTGTAAATCCAGCTTCTTTTATAATGTCTAGTAAACCTTCTTCTTTGATCAGGTCTTCTACTTCATGAGATCCTGGAACTAACCAGGCTGTAATGTTTTCTGCTTTCTTTTTTCCTTTTACAATAGAAGCAAAGGCTCTAAAATCTTCGATTCTACCGTTGGTACAACTTCCTAAGAATACATAATCCACAGGTTTGCCAATCATAGCGTCACCCTCGTTAAAATCCATATATCCTAAAGATTTTTTATAGGTGGCAACACCTCCCTCTACAGTAGATGCATCCGGAATATGATTGGTAATTCCGATTCCCATTCCTGGATTCGTACCATAGGTAATCATAGGTTCTATATCCGCACCATTAAAAGTCAATTCTTTATCAAAGACTGCATCCTCATCGGTATAAAGTGTTTTCCAATATTCCATAGCAGTATCCCAAGCTTCACCTTTTGGAGTTAGTGGCTTTTCCTTTATATAATCAAATGTTTTGTCATCGGGAGCTACCATTCCTCCTCTTGCACCCATTTCGATACTAAGATTACAAACCGTCATACGACCTTCCATGGTCATATTTCTGAAAACGTCCCCTGCATATTCTACAAAATATCCTGTCGCACCGGAAGTGGTTAGCTGAGAAATTATATATAAAGCAACATCTTTTGGTGTTACCCCAAAACCAAGATCACCATTTATATTGATCCGCATTTTTTTAGGTTTAGGCTGCATGATACATTGTGTAGATAGCACCATTTCAACCTCTGATGTTCCTATTCCAAAGGCAATAGCCCCGAAAGCTCCGTGTGTTGAGGTGTGTGAATCTCCACATACAATCGTAGCTCCTGGAAGTGTAATTCCATTTTCAGGACCTACTACATGAACAATTCCATTTTTTTTATGTCCTAATCCCCAATGTGAAATACCCCATTCGGCTGCGTTTTCTTCTAAGGCTTTTAGTTGATTCGCAGAAAGCGGATCTTCTACTGGTAAATGTTGATTAATAGTTGGAGTATTATGATCTGCGGTTGCAAATGTGCGTTCTGGATATAAAACTGTATTCCCTCTACTTTTTAATCCTAAAAATGCTACTGGGCTAGTTACTTCGTGAATGAAATGACGATCAATAAAAAATACATCGGGTCCATTTTCTATTTTACGAACTACATGGGAATCCCATACCTTATCAAATAATGTCTTACTCATTTTTACGATCTTTTCTGCAATACAATCGATGCATTTAGCATCTTGTTATTAAAATGTTAAAAAGGAGGTGAATTTACGAGTTATGGAAGATATCAGCTAATAAAATGGTAAAGTAAGGAGTAGTTTTAAATATATCTCAAAATTCGCTTAAATTTTAGATGATTTGATAAAAAAGATAGAGGTTTTGGGAAAAACCAATATTTTTTGTTTTGGTATTTGATTTAAAATCAGGTTATAAGAAATGATAGGATAAAAAAAATGTTACTTTTTGTTAATTATCCTTTGTAAAGCTAAAAAAGGTTGTATATTTGCCGTCCAATAGCGCGGGATAGAGCAGTAGGCAGCTCGTCGGGCTCATAACCCGAAGGTCGCAGGTTCGAGTCCTGCTCCCGCTACGAAGAAAGCTAAAATATTGAATTTCAGTATTTTAGCTTTTGTTTTTTTGGCCAGTTTTGTCCGAAAATGAGTGTGACTTTCGTCTTCTCCACCCGAAGGACACAAATTTTTTTTATCCTCATTTTGAATATAAATAATTGATAATGAATATTTTGATTTCTGTTTAAGGCAAGGGTTTAGTTGATTTATATAATATAGGTGGGGGGATTTGGTGGGGGGTATTTTTAATTTTTTCTCAAAAAGATGCTTAATTTTTCTTTCCTGGGATATTGATAAAATAAAAGTAAAGAATTCAAAAAAATGTTTGTATTAGTATTGTTAACATTAATTAGGAAACCTGTAATTTATCAAATCTTAAGAAGTTAGTTTAAAAATAGTTTTATTAAATTTCGTAGTTTTGTATTAGACTTTTATTCAAATGAATCAAGCGCTACTTACTCGATTATTTAAATCCATTGAGGGAAACAAAGACACTCCTTTGATCAAGATAGCGTACAGTATTATTAGAGCCGAAGAGGAAAAAGGACATTCTAAATTAGCAAATAAACTTAGTAATATAATAGAAAGCAATATAGCTAAGTCAGAAAAATCAGCTATAAATAAAGGATTCAAAATTGCTAAGCAAGCTGATTTTAAAATTCCTGCTGATAGAAGATATAAGTTACCTCTAGCTACTCATATTGAGCATGATCATTTAAGACATCAAATGATACTTTCTCCAGAGGTAGAAAATAAAATTCTACGAATTGAAAAAGAATATCTAGCGAGAGAAAGACTAGCTCATCACGGATTAAAACCTAGAAAGAAGATTTTGCTGTATGGAACATCTGGATGTGGAAAAAGCATGACTGCAGAAAAAATTGCTTGGGATTTAGGTTTACCTTTTTATAAAGTACGTTTTGACTCAATTATATCTTCTTATTTGGGAGAATCTGCTGCTAACCTTCAAAAGCTATTCGAAAGTATTAAAGATTATCCTTGTGTGTTACTTTTAGATGAATTTGACATAATAGGTAAGCAAAGAGATGTTAAATCTAGTGATGTTGGAGAAATTCATCGTATTGTGAACATTCTATTAGGTTTACTAGAAGAGTATGATGGAGAAGGCATCTTAATTGCTACAACTAACTTAGAAGATAGTTTAGATAATGCTTTATTTAGAAGGTTTGATGATTTTATTGAGTTGCCAAAACCAAATAAGAAAGAAATAGTGAATTTACTAACTACTACTTTTTCCGCCTTAAAGCTTAGTAAATCCATCAATTTAAGTGATTTCGCCGAAAGAATGCAGGGTCTATCTTATGCAGTGATAGTAAAAATTGCCATTGATGCTGCTAAAAATTCCATTATTAGTTCTAATAATGAAATATCACCAGACGATTTATTAAAAGCTCTAGAGGAAAACTTAGCTTTTAATAAATAATACATGGAAAAATTTCCACATTTAAAATTTGTTCAAAAAGTTATAGGAAAACCTCGATTATATGGAGGTGGAGAAACTAGTGAAAGAACTGCCAAAAATAAAGACAATAGACAAGGGCATAGTGACTTTCTTTTCAACAAGACTGGCAATATTAAAAAAGACTGGAATACAATGCTTTCAGAGAGAAAAGATCAAGGTTTAGCTCCAATAGATTCTGAGGTAGTTCCTATTTTTTTACAGATAAATCCCGATATATTAACAAGTGACTTTGAACTAAAACAATTTGGTATTGAAATCATTTCTGAGGAAGAAAATGGTTTTATTATTGGTGCATCTCTTGATAAATTACAATCTTTAGAAGAAAAGATTAATGGTTTCATCGAATCTAAACATGGTACTGGTAAAATTGCTGAGTTTTGGGAAATTATTGAAGGAAATGATACTAATTGGAAAGCTGAACATATATTATCAGAAGAACTTCTATCCAAATGGCCTAATATTGATGACAACGATATATTTCTTTTAGAAGTAAGTATTGCATTTGACAAACCTATCGGAAAAGAACCTGACCCTGAAAAGCGAGGAGGGGTAGATCGTCTTGAAAGGTATAGAAATCAATTAATTGAAAGGGATGAACTGCTAATGGATCGTGAAGAAGGCTTTGAAAATTTTATAAATCATTATGGTGAATTAAGAAGTAGTATTATTCATCTTTCTGACAGCTTTGGTTGTGAAGTTGAAATTAATGGTAAGGGACTAAAAGATTTAGTTCAAAATTATCCTTTTGTTTTTGATATTTCTGAAGTAGAAGAAGTTGGAGGTGTTGATGGGAATGTTAAGGAAGGAGAGGACATAGATTTCAATATTCTGCCTCCTGAAGTAGGGTCGCCAGAAATAGGAGTTATTGATAGTGGTATTATGGAGGAACACAAATATTTAGCACCTGCCATAGTAAACGATAATTCTAAATCATATGTAGAAGGTGATCCTTCAACTATGGACAAAGTTTTAGGAGGTGGACATGGCACAAAAGTCGCAGGCGCAATTTTATATCCATATGGTATATCAGAAATAGATGCGGATTATCAACTTCCTTGTTTCGTAAGAAACCTTCGTGTTTTAAACCAAGATAATACCCTTGTAAACAAATTTCCCGCAGAATTAATGATGAAAATTGTGGAAGAAAACAAAGATTGCTCAATCTTTAATCTTTCTATAAATTCTAAAGTTCCTTTTCGTAAAAAACATATGTCATTATGGGCTGCAACAATTGACTCTCTAATCCATGACAATCGTATTTTATTTGTAATATCTGCAGGTAATATTGGAAAACCTGATATCAGAAATTACATAAATAATGGAGTTTCTTATCCGGATTATTTAGATAAACCCTTCTGTGGGTTAGCTAATCCAGCACAAAGTAGTTTTGGGTTAGTCGTTGGCTCTATTAATCATACCTCATTTGAAGATGAAAATTGGTATTCATTAGGAAGTGAATATGATGTTTCTGGCTTCTCAAGAATTGGTTCTGGTATTTGGGAGCATATCAAACCGGATGTAGTGGAATTTGGTGGAGGACTTATCCGTTCGAAAAACGGAATTAACTCTATCAATGAGAATGAGTTTACTTCTACAGAATTAATACGATCCACATTGCATGGTGGCAATGCCTTCGGCAAAGATACTGTAGGAACTTCTTTTGCTACTCCTAAAGTAAGTCATATCGTTGCTCAATTAAGGAAAATATATCCTGATGAAGATATTAACCTTATTAAATCACTTGTAGTGCAAGGATCACGATTGCCTAACGATTTCTTTTTAAATCCTACAAATAAAAGTGTAAAACACTTTGGGTATGGATTACCTTCAATAGATAGGGTTACGAACAACAACGCACAAAGAATTACTTTTTATAATACGGATTCAATAGCAGCTGAAGAAGGGAAAATTTATTCTTTAAGGATACCTGAAAATCTAAGGAATCAAGCGGATGAATATGATATATTGATTGAAGTAACGTTATCATATACCGCAAAAGTTAGAAGAACAAGACAAAAAACAAAATCTTATCTGGCTACCTGGTTAGATTGGACCAGCTCTTATTTAGGGGAGTCTCAAGAAAACTTCACCAAAAGAGTTGTAAAAGAGATAGAAGATCAAGAAATACAAATTCCTGAAAATGTAGAACGGAATATTATTCCATGGAAAATTAGAGAAAATAGGGATTGGGGTACTGTGGAAGGATTTAGTAGAAATAATAGTACGGTTCAAAAAGACTGGGCTATTCTAAAATCCTATGATCTTCCTGAAGAACTTAGTTTTTCGGTAAGAGGTCATAAAAGCTGGGATAAAAACCTTGAGGCTGTTCCATATGCTATAATTGTGTCAATAGAAGTTTTAAATGAAAATATCGATGTTTATGAGTCGATAAGAATCGAAAATGAAATTGAGTTGCCAATTGAGGTGTAACAATTTATTTTAATCTATAGTTAGAACTCAATTTTATATCATTTACTCTAAAATATGTTTTGAAGTGCCCAATATACTCACTACTTATTTTCTTTTATTTTCTGTCTTAATCTGCAATAGTCAGAACATAGTATTAGACTCTGTCAATGTTCCTAAAAATTTCAAAAATCATTACCATATTTCGAAAGAAGAACTTACTATAGATGATATTTTAAAAGTTGACAAAAAAGAATTTTCAAATAGGGAGATAAAAAATGTTGAAATAGGCACTTCGTATTGGAATATCTTTTCTTTTACCTTAAATACTGATGTACCACCAAAGTATATTGAGTTTAGCTTTGCTGTAACTGATAAAATTACACTATACATCCCTAGAATAAATGAAGAATATGATCATTTTGTAACGGGACTTTCCTATCCGACCCAAAAAATAATTTCGCTACAAGAATCTTCAAAAATACTGGTAAGGGCAAAAGATATTGATTTTTCAAAACTCTTTTACACCCATAATAAACCAATGACTATTTATGGGCTACAGTCGGTAAACGAACAAAGTAATGTAGTAGCCTATAATAAGAAACCTCTATATGAAAATATAGGGTTTCGAAAAAGATTGATTGATCATACAACATTTGATTTTCAGTTTTTTCTGTTGATTGGGATGATAATGATATCTTTTGTTTTTATGCTTTTGCACTATTTGATTATGGGGAAAGTATATTTTCTGTCTTACGCTTTGTACCTCTTTTTTCTAATATTTAATTATGGTTATAGGACTCCGTATTTCTATAATTTTTATTCAGAAATACATCCAAACTTGTATTTCTATTTGAATCAAAATTGCCAAATGCTGGCAAATTTGAGTTATATGTTTTTCGCTAAACAGTTTATTGATATCAAACAGTATTATCCAAAACTTAATCCGGTTTATAATTTTGCGATTTATCTCTTTATAACATTCATAATTATCTATAATATTATAATTATCACTAATCCCTTTTATCCTTATCACGAAGATATAATGAAAACCTCTGTGTATATTTTATCACTGATAAGTTTAGGATTTGTAGTATATATGTTTGTAAAGAGAAAACTCACATATACTGCAATTATTTTTATAGGAAGTATCATGTTACTTATCGGTTATGTACTATGTCTTGTATTAGACAACTTCTTTATTCTGGTACCTCTTATAGTTATAGAAACGACGCTTTTTATGAGTGTAATATCATATTTGGATCTTAGAAACTTTAAAAAAGCATTAGAGAGTGACAAACTAAGACAGATTAATGAATTTAAAAGTAAATTCTTTTCAAGTATATCACATGAGTTTAGAACACCATTGACTTTGATTTCAGTACCTATCCAGGAAAAGTTGGAAGACAATAGTATTTCTGAAAAAGATCGTTCTGATTTTGAAATGATCAACAGAAATAATGAGCGTTTATTGAATTTGGTTGATCAATTACTTGATTTGTCAAGAATAGAAGCAGGAAGTCTTAGTCTTAAGGTTAGGAATGGTAATATTCATAATCTCCTAAATCTCATAGCAAATTCTTTCATTCATTTGAGTAATAAAAAGAACATTTCTTATGATATAAAAATTCCTGAAGGCGAAGGTGCTAAAACCCGTTTTGATCCTGATGTAGTAGAGAAAATTGTAGTTAACCTCTTATCAAACGCTTTTAAGTATACTCCGATTAGAGGTTCGGTTATTCTGAAAGCAAGTACAAGTAGTGATGATAATTGGTTAAATCTTGAAATAAAAAATACTGGAAGCGGACTATCTAAAGAACAATTAAACAGGATATTTGATAGATTCTATCAAGTAGATGAGAATAAGGAAGGATCGGGTATAGGTTTAACTTTAGTTAAAGAATTAGTAGAATTACATAAAGGCTCAATTGAAGTTGATAGTAAGCTTAATAAATGGACTTGTTTTAGTATAAAAATTCCAATATCTAACGATGTTTATCTGAAGGAAGAAATACTGAATGCTGAATTAAATGAAAATAAAAATTTACAAATTCATTTGGATCCATCATTACCGATTAAATCAAATAAAATAAGTTCTGAAGATGTTCCGGTTTTATTAATTGTAGAAGATAACGTCGATCTTACCAAAATTCTTAAAGAAGCTTTTGAAAACAGTTTTAACGTGGTAATAGCAAATAATGGACAGAATGGTGTAGAGCTAGCTTTAGAGTATATCCCTGATATTATCATTTCGGATATTATGATGCCTGTAAAAGATGGTGTCACTCTAACTAAGGAATTAAAAAACAATGAATCTACTAGCCATATTCCTGTGATACTTTTAACTGCTAAGGTAGGTGAAGAAAATGAACTTATGGGAATTGAGACTGGAGCGAACGACTATATCTATAAACCTTTTAGTAAAAAAATTTTAGTAGCCAAAGTCAAAAACGTACTAGAATCCAGAAAAAAGCTGCAGGAAAAGTATAGTGGAAAATCAATCTTCAAAATAAATCCTTTGGACATCTCTCCAATGGACAAAGAGTTTTTGAAGAAAATTGAAATTGTTTTTAATGAAAAGCTGACCGATCCTTCATTTAATGTAAAAGAATTTAGTAGACATCTTAATCCCAGTTTAAGAACCATAGAACGTAAGTTAAAATCCCTAACCGGGTTAACTCCTGTAGAGTTTATTGAATCTCACAGACTTGAATTAGGAGCTGAACTACTAAAAAAAGATTCGAGTATCAGAATTCAAGAAGTAGCGTATGATGTGGGTTTTAATAGTCCGTCCTATTTTTCCGAGCGATTTAAATTAAAGTATGGATGTAGTCCTACCGATTACCAATATAAAAACTAATATCTGTCTTAAATTCTTACTGTTTTCTGTATAATTCACCTACTGATTTCTTTGTTAAGCACTGTTGTCATTGACTTGTCGTAGTTCTGATAGATTATGTCGTATTTCTGATAATTGGATTGTCATTATAAGATTTATTTTGAAGATATCTCACCCCGTTTTTTTGCATAAATTATTAAATTCATACTGTATGGCTTCTTTACAATATACCTTTAATACTGAAAACTTAGAAAATTCTTCAGAGATTCAAAGCTTAATTATTGAAGTAGAATTTCCTCGATTTTCATTTATTAATGATCATGGAACTCTTCGAAGGTTTACAAATGGTATTAAAAAATTTAAGGCATCACATCAAATAACTGATAAAGAATATTTTGTTGATTTGCCTTTATCAGAGATCGTTGGAAATAAACTTGAAGATATTTATGGTTTTTTTAGATATTATTTTATCGATGTATTGAACCCTCAGATTGATATCAATGATTTTTCAGTTCAATTTAAGATAAACATTAAGGATAGTTTTGGACAATTAATCAAATCTGAGATGTTTGAGGGGATTTTTTATCAAAAAGCTTCAATTTCTTCAGATTTTGATGAGAGAAATTTTAACCAAGAACTTTCTGATTACGAAAATTCTTATAGACCTTATGATAAAAACTCGCAATTAGGGAGGATATACAACATCGAAGCATTACAAAATTTAGCAAAAGAAAGAAATCCGAATGTTTTTATTTTAAACAAACAGGTTTTTGAGTTTTTCAAATTAGACATATATACTAAATCAAAAACTATTCGTACTGATGATTTTAGTCGTCTTTCTTCAATTTCCGAAGCTCAAATTTTGGATTTGTTACAAATTGTTGTAGATCTAAAACAGGACCACGTAAATCCTGATATTTATCTCGTTCAACTTAATGATTATTTAAAAAATATATTAAAGATCAATGTGAATTACGATTCAAATAGCCCAGTTATCGCTTTTCTATATGAGAGCATAAATAAATATCAGAATTTCTTATTGGATTTCCCTCTCACGCTTGCTAAAATAAAAACGGTTTCAGTAAAAGGAAACCTAGAATTTCTAACAGATAAGGAAGTGGCTAATAAAGATTTAGATTTTTACAGTTTAGTTCTGGAAGCCCCGAGAATAGATAATACTCCATTGATATTAAAGTACATTTGGAATTCATCTAATGATACTATTTCAAACAATAAGATTGATTTTTCATTTGATAACAGTACTCCAATTATTACTAATAGTCTATCTAATTTTGTTACTGTAAAATTGAAAGGATTTGACGGAACTACTTTGTGGAATGAAAGATTTAGTCCTAATGATAAAAAATTACAAAACCTTTCCATAGAAATAGAAGAGTATTTCCCAGGGAATATCAACTTAGGATCAAATATAGGTTCTAACAAGGGTATAAAAAAAATTAGAGGTAAAGTTTTACAGAATAGTAATAAGCATAAATTGAAAGACCTTACAATAACCATTAAGGCAAAAAAAGAAATAGATAGTGAATCACAAATTGTAGCAGTAACAACTACAGATAAATCGGGAAATTTCTTTATGCCTTATCCTTATGGTAATTATACGGAAGCTCAAATTTTTGTATCATTAATGCCTAACAGTCCGGCAGAAATAAAAATATATCCGGATAATAATAACGAAACAATTTCTGATGATTTTATTTTTTTACTTTTAGATGAGGAAAGTGTAATTGATCTAGATAAGGAAAAAGAAGACGATTGTGGATGCAATGAAACCAAAAAAGCAAAGCGACTTCCTGATCAAGCAGATTTAATTGAGTCTGATGAATATTCACAAGATATTGGAGGCACTTGTCTTAATTTATCTACACCAAACAGAACACTTCGTGAGTATAGTTACAATGCAATAGTAAGGATTACAGATCCTGAAGTGTCAAATTACACTTTTAAAAAGATTGAAGGAGAAGATGGAACCATACGCTACAATTTAACTCCCGGAGATGGAGAAGAAGCTTATAATCGAGAAGAAATAGGTTTGAACAATCCTGTAAATTGGCAAGATTCTCCATTGGTAACAAAAGCTTCTAATTATCCAAATCAAGACTCTGATTTATCCTTCTATCAAGCTGTGACTGTAGCTACTGGTCATATATTGTATTTTAAATCTGTATTTAAAGCAGATGGATATTCATTAGGAGATTTGGTGTATTCACTTCCATTAGCACCGGGTCAGAAAAAGCAAATTGTAGTTTTTGAATCCTCGCATGCATTACAAGGTGCAGAATCACAATCTCTATCACAAGGAGAAAGTCTTACTGCAGGGTTAATTAGCGATAGATTCATAACAGACCAACTTAGTGGCGGGATTAATGAATCTTTAAATGGACAAAGTAAAGCACATACCTCTGGGATGTCGGCAGGTCTAGGTGCTGCAGGTTCTTATGGAGGCATTGGTGCTTCATTGGGAGTAGCTGGTGGATTTTCGAATTCGAATTCTTCAGCATCTCAAAATAGCTCTAGAAACATCTCTCAGTTCTTTGGAGAAAAATTAAGACAATCTTTAATGCAAAATGCAGAAAGTTATAGAGCGTTAAATGCCTCTGTTGTCACCACAGTTACTCAAGACCAAAATTATGGCGTTACAGCAGAAACTATAGCGAATCATAACCATTGTCATTCTTTAACAATGATGTATTTTGAAGTTCTTAGGCACTATGCCATTTATCAAGAAGTTTCTCATGTAGAAGAATGTGTTTTCATTCCTCTTTTGTTAACTCATTTTACAACAGAAAATATTAATAAGTGGAAAGATATATTGGCAACGAATTTATTACCAATACCTTCTAATACATATTTAGGTAAGTTTTCATATTTCTTTGGAAAGAGAAATCATCCACTGTTGAAAGCTTTTGATGCTAATAAAAGAATTCAAACAAACTATGATCGTGTAGATTTTCCTAAAGAAGGAGAAACTTATGCAGATGGAGATGTTGAAAGTATTCAGGGAAGATTTTCCATGAATGTAAATATGCCAAGACCAAAAACAAAATACGATAGAATAAAGTCCTTACCAATTATTACAAAAATAACGAAACACAGTGAGTTTGATGCTTTAGCAACGGCAAAAGCTTTCGCTAGTCCTTGGCCTTGGGATTGGGGTCCAAAATTCAAAGAAGTTGAAACTCGAACATTAGAAAAAGCTAAAATGTTTGATCATTTTATGATAATGGATGATAATTTTCAATCAGTGCCAGCTGCACAATGTATAAGAGTTGTCAATTTTCATAGGCCATATAATGTTGAAAATAATGGAGTGAATTTTTCAATACAAAGAGAAGAATTCTTTGATGGAGGACACATAGATAAATTGTTATGGGAATCCTATGCCAAGATTTTGGGTTATACAGGTGAGGATGCCGTTTATGATATGTTAGACTATTATTTTAAAGGGCGATTAATTGCAGAATGGGATGAAATTTTCTATAAAGATATTTTGCCTATTGTTTTTTCTAAAATAGTCGATTCCATTTCAATCCATTACGGTTCGGTAACCACTTCAGAAATTAAAAAGACAGTTACAATTAATGGAGAATCAAAAATTGTTACTGATTATAAATTTAAACCGGAGGGAGCGGGATTACCTTTAGACTTTTCTACAGAAACAAAATATACTGGAGGGCATAAAAAAATAAATGTAAACTTTCGATCAACAGGGTCTATTGGACAAACGAGAAAGGATTTGGGAGGAGATGAAAAGTATTTAAGCATTATTTCTAATAATGAGGATATATACGATTTAAAAAATCATATCAAATTAAATTTAGGAAGAGTGAGTTTGCACTATTCAACTGCCCATTTCACAGGAAGAATTTTTAATGGTTATGTAAATGATGATCTTTTAGATGGCACTAATCTTTATATTCCTCTAACAAGAAGGGATAAAATAAATCCGCGAAAAGAAGACGAATACCTAGTAAATGAACTTATTGAACATCTTAATAGCAATTTAGAGTATTATAATAAAGTGTTGTGGAAAAATTTAGATCCAGATAGGCGTTATATGTTGTTAGATGGATTTTCGATTCAAACTTACACTTCCTCAGGTCATAAAGGCAAAATGAGAAGTATAGCCTCTGTTGTAAAAAATGAACTAATAAATATTACAGGTAACTCTTTGGTATTTCCAGTAGCTGATGGGTATAAAGTTGGACAGAATGTAATTCTTGAAACTATTGGTGATAATGTAACCCAAGAAATTTCTTTATTAGATTATTATAAACCCTTAACACCTATCCCTCCTTATAGAATAAGCGTGCCAACACGAGGCGTCTTTATGGAAGCGGTTCAAGGTTCTTGTGATGCATGTGAAATGGTTAAGGAAAACTCTTCTCAAGATTGGGATAAATTTAGAACTGAAGAGACAACATCTATCTCTCCTATCATAACCCCAACACCAACCATAAATCAATATACACCTAAATACAAGGATTTTGCTCAACCTTTAGTAAATATTCAAAATGCTCCGGATGCCCCAGCACCTGCTACAGGATTATCCGGTATAAATCAATTACTCGGCAAATCCGATGTATTTAAAGATATTACTGGCTTAGCCGCTAATCAAAGTAATGCGATTGAAACCTTTAAGGCAAATACTGAAGCCGCACAGAAATATGCAGAAATGGCATCTAGTTTAGCAAAACAACAGCATAATACTAAAAATGCTAAAGGAATACAAGGTGATATAAACAAGGCTAAGAACGAAGGTGTTATATCTGATGAAGATGCCAAAAAATTAACAAGACAACATTTACAACAACAAATCGATGGTGGCGAAAGTATTCGCAATGAGGCTAAATTTGAAAGAGAGCAAAGCAGGCCATCACTTTCTGAGATTGCTTCGGAAGCTGTAAGTAAAGGTCAGTCTGTTGAGGCTGAAAGGACAGATTCTGATGGAGTTCAAGAGTCTTTTAAAATTCAAAAGTTAATTTCTAGCGTGAATAATGATAATCAGGAAGTTGAAATTTCGGAAAATGCTCTTTTTACAAATATATGGAGCTGGACTCGAGCACGTATGCCTTACAAAGATGATCTTAGAAAAGAAGGGATTCAAATGATAAAGAATACTGGAATAACTGATGTTGTTTTTCACTTGAACTCAATTAACTCTCCTAATTCATTTGAGTTTTTGGATAATAAAAGTCAAAATCAAATTATTGATGGATTAAGAACAACCCTCGATAGCTTCCAGAATGAAGGGTTATATTTGAATATTCACTTAATGTTTTTTCCACGTCCTTTTAGAGGTTTTATAAGGGATGCTGTAGATCAAATTTTACCAATTGTTCAAGAATTTAGAATAAAGTCTGTCCTTCTTGATGCAGAGAAGAATTGGAGAAAAATTGGAAGTCAACATCAATGGTGTTCAAATTATTTAAGAGATAATTTTAAAAATCAATTAGGTGATACTAAACTTGGATTTACTTCAGATGTAAAACTTACTGGGAGGGGAGCTCTTTTAGCTAGAATTTGTGATTATTTAATGCCTCAAGCTTATAGTACATCCGGAACTAAACATAATGATGCTCATCTTCGAAGACCAGGGGAGATGCAGGTGGGTCGATATAACTCCTATAGTACTTTAAACATTCCAATAATTTTTGCTCTTGCTGCTTGGGACTTACAAAAGCCTCGAAATATTCCTAATGCATCTGATTATGATACCATGGCTTATACGATAAATAAAATTTTAGAAATTGAAAATTATGATCCAAGAGAAATAGCCTATTGGACATTGCCTTTAGTACAGCATAATTCCGAGATAGAAAGATTTATTAAAGAATTAAAAGTGGCCATTGTTTAGTTAGTGACTTAGGCTTAAAAAGAACCTTTTCTAGATCAAACATAAACCCAAATAAAGTGAATATATTGATTTGGTACATGAATACCTGTTTTTTTAACTTTTCAGGTGGGGGGTTCTGGTGGGGGTTTTTTTACTGTTTTTTCATGTTTTTACAACTTTAAAGAATTTAAATTATTGATAATCAATACTTTATTTTGTGAATATTCACCCTCATAACCCGAAGGTCGCAGGTTCGAGTCCTGCTCCCGCTACTAGGAAAAAGCTTCAGAAATAATCTGAAGCTTTTTTTATTCTCAAAATTAGATGTGCGGTATTTTGGTTTTCTTCGCATAAGCTCACATAAAATTCAAAAACATAACACATTCATGATAAATGTCATATTTATCGGATTCTACAGGAATTACTTTTGGAGTATATTTTAAAGTAATGCCTATGAAAACAAATATTCAGTTCGTGCAGATGCCAACCAGTGAAGCTATGGAGGGTTATGTGCATGAAAAATTAGAAAAACTCTACAGGAAATACGATTGGATTATTAAATCCGATGTTTTTTTCAAAAAAGAAAATGATCCCAAAGGAAAAGGGAAAATTTGTGATATAGAACTAAGTATTCCTGGTCCTAGAATTTATGCTACTTCCAATGAAAATAATTTTGAAATGGCATTTAAAGAAACTCTTAAGGATATCGAGACACTGCTTAAGAAAAAGAAGCAGGAGATGAAACCATATCATTAGTACCATTTACAAATTTGATAATATTCGATTCTAAAGGGCGCTATCTATCAATATACCTATTTAATTAGTCTTGCTCTATGAATTTATTTATAAATCCATGCATCTAAACCCATGAAATAAGCCATAACAATTAAGTTGATATTCACCGATATGATTAGATGGTCATTCCATCTAACCATTAAAAAACAACAAAAATATAAACAGATGAAAAAAATTCTTGTCCCTGTAGATTTTTCGGAATATTCCGAATACGCTTTAGAAGCCGCAGCTATTATTGCTAAAAAATTAAACTCAGAAATTATCGTATTACATATGCTTGGTTTATCAGAAGCCATTCTTACCAAAGATGAAAGTCAGGAAGTAGCAGAAGCTATGTATTATATGAAACTAGCAGAAAAAAGATTTAGCACTTTTTTAGATAAACCGTATTTAGAAGGAATTAAAGTTTCCGAAACAGTTCAGAACTATAAAATCTTTAGCGAGGTAAATAAAGTGGCTAAAGAATATGATGCAGATCTCATCGTAATGGGATCACACGGAACAAGTGGAATGAGCGAAGACATATTCGTTGGTTCGAATACAGAGAAAGTTGTACGAACTTCGGATGTACCCGTATTGGTAATTAAGCAAGCGGTCACAGATTTTAAGATACAAGAAGTGGTTTTTGCCTGCGATTTCAAAATAGAAAATATTCGTCCTTATGTAAATGCGATTAACTTGTTCGAAGCTTTTGGAGCTAAAATACACCTATTGTATATTAATCTTCCTGGAGATAGTTTTAGAAGCTCTGACCAAATAGAAGAAAGGGTGAAAGAGTTTTTGTTTAAAGCTGCTACTGGAAGTATTGAAAGGTTTAAGGATGTTGTTTTTTATAATGATTATACCGTAGAAAATGGTATTTACAAGTATAGTAATCAGGTAGATGCCGATGTGATTGCTATTCCAACTCATGGAAGAAAAGGACTTTCACACTTTTTTAATGGAAGTATTGGAGAGGATATAGCAAATCATGCTAATAGACCTGTGATTACATTTAGAATTTAAATCACATATAAAATAAGTTGAGTTTGTATCATAACGGTTGACAAATAGTCAACCGTTATTTTTTTATCTATTATTGGAAGGATATAAATTTTCTTTCCTAGTATATTAATTAGTACACTAGAACTGTTTTCAATCTAATGAAAACTGCTAGTTACCTATCATAGGAATGTCTTTATAATTCCTAATTAAATGCATAACCGTTGTTATTGGAATTTGGATACTATACGTTCCGGTGTAGGATGGACAAATAATGCAATCATCAAAATAGTAAGTGATAGTTTCGTCATTGATCACAAAATTGTTTTTATAAGCATTAAAATCTGATTCGGAGATTTCCCAACAGTCGTAATACATTTCTCCAGAATGGATAGCTGCTTTTATTTCATCATTCAGAATACTCAATAATTCTTTTTCAGAGCCTAGATCAAAGAAGTCATTGTAATATATAAATTGATGTGTATCCATTTCATAATTAAGACATTCAAACATATACGTAGAATGTTTCATACCCGAATAATAGTTTTCTTTATAAATAACTACACTGACTAAGTCGTTTTTGGCATTGTATATTTTGTAATCGATCAATCTTTTATCCATACATCGTCCTATTTGCATACTGTCGCAAAAGATTACGTTATCCTCCATGATTTCATTTTCAGTAGCTTCAATGTTTAAATAAGTTTCACTTATATAAGTGTTAAAGACAGCATACCCTTTATTAATGTCTTCGTTCAGATATGGATAGGTATAATCCAAAACATAATAATCTTCTGCCTTGTATAATTTTTTATTAATAACTAAATCTTGCAGCTGTGCTTTATCATCGGGAGCAGTAATTAATTTTTTTCTTTTGATTGCCTTCGTTTTTTCTTGGTGCATTTCTAGATTTTCTTCAGAAAAAACAGCTATAGAATCGATATCATCACTATTTGTATCGTGATTAGTAGCTTTTGTATGAGAAGGTTCGGGATGAGAAGATGCTTTTGGTTTACAACCTATAGTACATATAATCAGGATAAGAATTAAATATTTCATAAGTATAATTTTATAATATCAATGTAAATCGGATATGCTAGAATAAAAATGACTTTTATCATCTTAATTATCGAACAGATTTTAAAAACAAAAAAGAGTGAACCTTAATAAAAGTTCACTCTTTTTTCAAGTTTATTAATAATGTAAATTAAAAGAGAGTATTGATAAGAATAATTAATGAGTTTATTGCTAAGCTGGTGATCAAAAGATCTAATACCAATTTTGGTTTTTGTACGGTTAATATAGCTGCATTATGAGCACTACAAATCGCTACACTTAGAAATACCGTAAACATTTCTACAGCGCCATGACCACCCATTAAAGTAGACATAATTGCTACAGAACCTAGACAGGTGGAAGCGATAATTGCTAAAGCAGAATATCCAATGTAATTTTCAGAAAAGTCGGTGTTTATTTTTGCATATAGTGTCATAATAATTTGGTTTTTAATTTGTTGTAAAGGTATATCAGGTCTCAGAACTGAAATATGATATTTGTCAGTAATGGAAAAAAAAGATTAGTTCTCGAAAAGCAATTTTAATTTCCCAAGCATCATTAATTCAGATTTATTTTTTCCTGAGAAAGCACTGGCAATGGCATTACAGGTAGACCATACAAGTTCTTTGATCTGATTGGAAAACATGGAAGTGTGTTCCGTATAAAAGTTTTGGAACTCCTCAAAACAGTCTTCTGCATTAGGTGTTTCATAATCTAACCAATCAAAAACAATTTCTATTTGAAACGCTGCATCTATTCCAAATTCATCTTCGAGATCATCTAGTGGCAACCATTCTGATTGTACAATCTTATGCAAAGATTCATATTCTGAAACGCGTACTACCTTGTCGGATGCAGCAATGGCATAAAATAGTTTACCTAAGCTTTGATACAATGCTACTCCAATATTTTGTGTTGTATTCATGGTGTATTTTTTTAATATTGAAGTAAAAGTAATAGGTGTTACGGAGAAAAATTATGACATAAATCAGGTTGCTGTTTTTTTGTGTAAATTTGTGGATACACCCAAAAAAACAACCTCCATTTATATGTCATTAACCGGTGATAACACTTTTGATATTCTTTCTGAAGCGATTTCTGAAGGAGTAATTATTGTAGATGAAAATCAAATGATTGTTGCCACAAATAGTGCTTCAGAACAAATTTTTGGTTATGAAAAAGGAGAACTTAAAGGACAATCGCTAAATATTCTGATTCCACAACAATATAGAGGAAATCATGGAGGACATTTCCAAAGCTTTATGAAACATAGTCAAAAACGGCAAATGGGAATTGGGAGAGATATTCATGGAGTAAAAAAGAATGGAGATACCTTTCCTGTAGAAGCAGGATTAAGCCCATTTCAGATATATGATAAAACATTTGTCATGGCATTGGTAATGGATATCACAGAACGCAAAAACTATACAGAAAAACTGGAAAGCACTGTAAAAGAGCGAACCAAACAGTTACAGGAAGCTTTAGAGAAAGAAAAGGAACTAAATGAGTTAAAAACAAAGTTTTTATCATTAGTATCACACGAATTCAAAACCCCTTTAAGTGGCATACTAACTTCAACTACTTTGATCGGTAAATACCAAAAAACAGAACAACAAGAAAAGCGAGAAAAACACCTTCATACTATTAAAAGTAAGGTGAAGTACCTTGATAATATCTTAACAGATTTTTTGTCTATAGAAAGGCTAGATAGTGGAAAAGTAAATTATAAATTTTCCACTTTTCCTTTGAGCAAAGTAATTAACGAAGTAGTCTACGATGCCAATATGCTGCTAAAAGATGGACAAAAGATCAATTATCCTCAGGATATTGATGAATATACCCTAGAGTTTGATGAAAAAATATTGGAGTTAACACTAACCAATTTAATAGGAAATGCGATCAAATATTCTGGAGAAGGTACTACCATAGATTTGCAAGCTTATCCAGAAAAAGAGACCTTCGTTTTTAAGGTAATTGATCAAGGTATCGGGATCCCAGAAAAAGAACAAAAGTTTATCTTTAACAGATATTTTAGAGCAGAAAATGCATTATTGGATCAAGGGACTGGCATAGGACTAAATATTGTAAAAAGTCATATAGAAAATCTTGGAGGTTCTATTACTTTTTTAAGTGTAGAAAATCAAGGTACTACCTTTACTGTTACAATTCCTACAACTATAAAAGCAATACACAAATAACTAAATGATGAGTAAGGTTTTATTAATAGAAGATGATACAGCATTACGAGAAAACACAGCAGAATTACTGGAATTGTCTGACTATGATGTTACTACTGCACCTAATGGCAAAGTAGGTATAGAAAAAGCAAAAACCGAAAATCCAGACATTATTGTTTGTGATATTATGATGCCCGAAGTGGATGGATACGGAGTGCTAGAAGCACTATCATTACATAATCATACGCATCAGATTCCTTTTATCTTTTTGTCGGCAAAAACAGAACATAAAGAAATACGCAAAGGGATGGATCTGGGAGCTGATGATTACCTTACCAAACCTTTTGAAGAAGAAGAATTAATAAGTGCAATCGAAAGTCGCTTGGCTAAAGCAGCGATTTTAAAAAAGATGATGACAGGTAGTGCTGTTGCTTCAGAAGATCAAGAGGATACGCTGCGAAACTTACATGAATTGAAGAACTTTTTTGATGATCAAGGTGAGATTTCTAATTATAAAAAAGGAGAAGTTATATATAAAGAAGGAGATCATTCTAATAAAATTTATCTCATCCTAAAAGGAGTGGTAAAAACTCATAAAATGGATGAAAGTGGGAAGGAATTGATCACAACTTTGTACAAACCCGATGATTTTTTAGGATTTACTTCTTTCATGGATAATATCCCGTATCAAGAATCTGCAACAGCAGTAGAGGAGACCGAACTCGCTGGAGTTTCTAAAAATGAACTAAAAGATATTTTAGCAAAAAGCAATAATATATCCTTGGAACTAATGGAGCTCCTTACAGATAATCTTTCAGATATCAAGGAACAATTATTACAGATGGCCTATAGCTCTGTACGCAGAAAAACAGCACAAACAATACTTCAGTTTGCAGAAATTTTAAATAAAAAAACTGAGGAAAACATTAAAATTTCACGAAACGATTTAGCTAGTGTGGCAGGAATAGCCACTGAAAGCTTGATACGTACACTGTCTAGTTTTAAAAAAGATGGTCTAATAGAAATTGAAGGCCGAAATATCAAGATATTAGATTTATCTGCATTACAATTGATGGAATAATTTTTCAATAAATTTCCAAACCTGACATTTGTCATATTTCGGGAGGTAGCGACCAGATATATTTGTATATAACTAGGTGGCGAAAGACATGAATAATATATTAATTCCGACTGATTTTTCTGATAATGCATGGAATGCTTTGGATTATGCCATTTCTTTTTTCAAGAAAGAGGAATGTTCTTTTTATTTACTTCATGTTTCCGCTTCCGAAATGGTGGCATCAGGAATCACTTCTGAAATTATCATGAATCCTTTTGAAGAAAAAACAACAGTATCAAAACGTTTCATAGATCTTCGAGAAAAAATCAAACAGTTTTCCACCAACCAAAAGCACCACTTTTTTACGCTTCATGAATATGGTTATTTAGTAGATACTATACGAAATATTGTATCCGAAAAGTCTATTGATTATATCGTCATGGGTACAAAAGGGGCGTCTGGATGGAAAGAAAGAACGATCGGAAGCAATACTGGAGATGTAATTACCAAAGTGAAGTGTCCGATTTTAGTAATACCCGAAAAAGCAACTTATATAAAACCAATAGAAATAGCTTTTCCTACAGACTATAATCTACAGTATAGAAGCAAAGTTTTAAATACCATTAGAACTGTTGTTGCCACTAGTGATGCAAATTTTCGAATACTTCATATTGCCAAAAAAGAGAAAGAACTTTCTGAATTACAAAAAGGAAATAAAAACCTTCTTGATGATTATCTGGGAGATACTCTAAAGCACAGTTTTCATTTTCTTTCTACCGCTAATATCGAAGAAGGAGTTCAATCTTTTGTAGAAAGTAGTAATATAAATATGATAACGATGATTGCAAAAAATGTGAATTTTTTTCAGCGAATTTTATTTCGTCCTACAGTAGAAAAAATTAGTTATCACACCCATATTCCTTTTTTTGTTTTACACGAATAATAAACCCTAATAATTTCTAACGAATGTGTACAAGTTTAATCACCAAGTATAATGTGCCAGGACCTAGGTATACAAGCTATCCAACAGTGCCCTATTGGAACAATGATATGTTTTCGCTTAAAAAGTGGACAGAATCAGTTCAAAAATCTTTTCATGTTACCAATAATTCTAAAGGAATCAGTATCTATATACATTTGCCATTTTGTGAGAGTTTGTGTACTTTCTGTGGCTGTCACAAACGAATTACCAAAAGACACGAAGTAGAAATACCTTATATTAATGCCGTTATAAAAGAATGGCAATTGTATGTTGACCTATTTGGAACCAGGCCAATAATTAAAGAACTACATTTAGGAGGAGGTACTCCTACATTCTTCTCTTCTGAAAATTTGCAATACTTACTACAAGGTATCTTTTCCTTTGCAAAAAAAGCAGAAGGATTCGAGTTTAGTTTTGAGGGGCATCCTAATAATACAACACGAGAACAGTTACAGGTCTTATACGAAGTAGGTTTTAGAAGAGTAAGTTTTGGGGTGCAGGATTATGATGAAACGGTACAGAAGGCTATCCATCGTATTCAGCCCTTTGAAAATGTGAAATATGTTACAGAAGTTGCCAGAGAAATTGGTTACACATCCATAAGTCATGATATCGTATTTGGATTGCCTTTTCAGACAGAAGAAGCAATTATCAGAACAATCAAAAAGACAAAAGAATTACTGCCTGATCGATTGGCTTTTTATAGTTATGCACACGTTCCTTGGCAAAAAGGGAACGGTCAACGTGGCTTTAAAGAATCAGATCTTCCTACAGCTGCTCAAAAAAGAAGACAATATGAAATAGGTAAAGAATTATTAACGAATGAAGGGTATATAGAAATTGGAATGGATCATTTTGCACTCAAAAGTGATGCACTTTATACATCCAAAATGGAAGGAGATATGCATCGTAATTTTATGGGATATACCATTTCTAATACCAAATTGATGATTGGTTTGGGCGCTTCTTCCATTAGTGATAGTTGGTATGGTTTTGCTCAAAATGTAAAAGGTGTTGAAGCTTATCAGAACTTAGTTCATGAAGGAATCATACCCATTTATAGAGGTCATATGTTAACGAAAGAAGATGAAATCATCAGAAGGCATATACTGAATTTGATGTGTCATTTTGAAACAGATTGGAGTATAGATAATCTTCATTTTGATGAATTAGCAGATGTATCTGATCGATTAGAAGAAATGGAAAGTGATGGATTAGTAGAAGTGACAAATCATAATATAAGAATTACCAAAAAAGGACAACCTTTTGTTCGTAATATTTGCATGGCATTTGATTTAAGATTGCAGCGCAATAGACCAGAAACGCAATTGTTTTCAATGACAATCTAGAATACGAAGAAGCTTCAATATTGAAGTGTAACAAAAACCAGTATAGTTTTATTCAATTTTAACCCGAATTATATACCGTATGATTCGGGTTTAATGACATTCAAAATTGGTAGAGACAATAGGGGATGCTTGTTTTGGAGAAACATAAGGTATTCCTAGTCCCATTCCTCTTAAAATAAAAAGTAATCCCATTACAATGATAAATATAGGGATCATCTTTTGTATCCGTTGTCTTATCCAAGTTCCTTTGAATATGTTGTTTGCAAAGACTATTGCAGTCATCAATGGAATTGTACCCAATCCAAAAAGAATCATATATAAACTTGCTTGTAATATGTTTGAAGAAGTGATAGCACCAAAAACAGCCATATACACAAGTCCACAAGGTAAAAAACCGTTTAAAAAACCGATGGTTAAAAAGGTATCTGTAGTTTTCTTTTGCAAATTATGACCAAGAGCAGCTTTTACTTTTGTAATTGCATAATAAATTGGTCGGGTAAAAGTTTTTTTCTTGGCTTTAATTGCTGGTACTAGGACTATAAGAATCATTAAAATTCCGATGACGATCGATAATCCTTGTTGTAGATTAAAAATATGAAAACTTTTCCCCAGTAAACCAAAGAAAAAACCTATCATTCCATACGCTAATAGCCTACCAGAATGATATATTAAAACCTGAAATAGTTTTTTAGCACTATTGGAATTATGTACTGGGAGCATAAATGCGATTGGCCCGCACATTCCTATACAATGAAAACTGCCTAAAAAGCCTAATATGAAAGCAGATATTAACATCTAATATGTAAATGATTTTTTATATAAGTAATGGATATCTTCATACTTCCAATCTATTGTAATTTTCCATTTTCCTTCGATCATATTTTCGTCTGGAATTATTATGGTATTTCTTTCAAGATTAATTGGAATAGAAAAATCTAGTTGCTTATTTGATGGACGATATAATGAAATTACTCCACTGATTTTTTGAAATTCCTTTTCTTCAGGAAATGTGATGGACAGACCTATAGGTGTTTTTTTAATAAAAACGTCATTAGGCAAAGCTCTTGCATTTTTCTCAGCGTCAATTTCCTTCTGAAAAGCTAGTTCTTTTTTGTAATATTCCTCGGTTACGAGGTCGTGCTCATATTTCTTGTTGGTATTCATACGTACTACGAAGTACATAATAAAGGTTATGAATCCTATAAATACCAATACGATTGCGGTTCCCCAGTTTATTTTCATAGTCTTAGGTTTTTAATTTCTATCTATAACTTCTTGGCCCCAAAAAAGCCGCATAAGTTGTTTCTATTAGTGTATCATTGCTATAAACTCCTATTTTTAGTTTGTCTTTATCCCCACTTAGCACAGATGCATGAACCTCAATAAACAATGTTCCTTCGGCCAGTCCTTGTCTAGGCACAACAAAGTTTTTATGTGTTACTTGTTCAATTTTTCCTTGATGTGATAACAACTCAAAATGTACATCTACAATGTCCTCAGTGGTTTTGTTTACCAACTTATACGTAAATACATTACTAATCATATTATTTTCCTTTCTTTCATAAAGTTGACCAGGTAATCGGAGGATATTGGCTTCTACGTCATTTCTTAAGAATAACATTCCAGTAAGTACACCTGTCAGAATCAATAATACACCGGTATATCCTTTTAATCGGGAAGTAAATTCGAATTTCGCTTTTTTTGCAATATTCTCCTCACTTGCATATCGAATAAGTCCTTTAGGTAGGTTCACGCTTTCCATCATATGGTCACAAGCATCTATACAGGCAGTACAGTTAACACATTCTAGCTGGGTGCCGTTACGAATATCAATACCGGTAGGACATACATGTACACATTGAAAACAATCTATACAATCTCCTTTTCCAGTACTTTGGCGGTCTTCATTTTTTTTAAACTTGGCTCTGCCTGTCTCTTTTTCTCCACGTTTGTAGTCGTACGCAACTACAATCGATTTTGAGTCTAATAATACTCCCTGTAATCGACCATAAGGACAAGCTATAATACATACTTGTTCTCTAAACCATGCAAAAACAAAATAGAAAACAGCCGTAAAAATCAGTAATGAAATTAGAGTGCTAACATGTTTTAAAGGGCCATCAATGATATATTGTAATAATTGATCACTTCCTATAAGATAAGCCAAAAATACATTGGCGATTAAGAAGGAAATGATAAAAAATATAATCCACTTTATTATTCTTTTTCTGATTTTTTCTGCATTCCAGACTTGCTTATCAAGTCGGATTTGTTTTCCTCGATCACCTTCTATCCAGTATTCGATTCTTCTAAAAACCATTTCCATAAAAATCGTTTGTGGACATGCCCAACCGCAGAATAATCTCCCGAAAGCCACAGTGAATAGGGTGATGAATATAACTCCTATAATCATGGAAATCACAAACAAATGAAAATCCTGAGGCCAAAAAGGAGCTCCAAAAATATTGAATTGTCTTTCCAGGACATTAAAAAGCAGGAATTGATTTCCGTTGATCTTAATAAAAGGAGCAGAAAACAGAAAGATTAATAATCCGTAACTTACCCACTTTCTATATTTATAGAATTTTCCACTTGGTTTTTTTGGGTATACCCATGCTCGTTTTCCTTCTGCATTTACAGTAGCAATCGAATCTCTGAATTTTTCATTTGTTGGTGTTTCCAAGAGTTTTGATTTTCAATTATTCATTCAGTGCGACAGAGGTTGAATCTGATACTAATTCTTGTGTTTCTTCCTTTGATTGTTCTTTTTTTGGAGTATCAGGATCTATCCATAGTTCTCCTTGTGCTTCTTTCGGTTCGGCAGGAGTTGTTCCTTCTAAGGTGATGATATAACTAGCTACCTGAGCCATTTCTGCAGGTTTTAATGTTTGTTTCCAGGCCACCATTCCTTTACCATCTCTACCTCCTTCAGAAATGGTACGAAATATGTTCTTAATTCCACCACCCAAAATCCAATATCTGTCAGTTAAATTTGGACCAATTCCACCTCCGCCATCAGCGTTGTGACAGGCAACGCAATTCGCTGTGAAAATAGCTTTTCCTGCACTCATGTCCGAAGCATCAGTTAATAGTGTAACCGTATTTACATCGACTAAATCTTTGGCGGTTTTTTTGTATTCTTCGATCGCAATTTTAGCTTCAGCCATTTCTGTTTCATACTCTTCTCTTTGGGTGTAGTCATTAAACACATGGAAACGTATCATATAGATCATGCCGAATACGATGGTAGCATAAAATCCATATACCCACCAAGGAGGAAGATTATTATCTAATTCTTTAATGCCATCGTAATTATGATCTAGGATGATTTCATCCTCTTGTGCTACCGGTTTACTATCAAGAAGCTTTAGATAGATATCTTTTAACCATTTGAATTGTTTTTCTTTCTTAATCTTTTGAGCAAGTACATAACGTTCTTGGGCATCTGGTTTTAGAGATAGGAATAGTATATTTTGTAATGCAGCTAAACTAATTTCTATCGCAATAGCAAATAACGCAATCATACCTAATACTAACCAGCTAAGAGGTTCTTCAATAAATGCTGAATTGCCGTTAGTTTCAACTGTAAGTTCTATTAAAATATACGCAATGAGTAAAAAGGTACATACTCTTATATATGATGCGGTTGTTTTCATAATGTTAGGTCTTTATCAATTTCTGTTTCTAATGGTATATGACTTACTTCTTTGATGTGTTCTTTTTTTGCAGAAATAACCCACCAAAATAATGCGGTAAAGAAGATGAAAAATATCAGGAGAGAAATCATAGGATAGATTTCTATTCCCTCGATACTTTCCATATGACCTTTTATAAATTTTAGCATAGCTTTATTCTTTAGTTTGTACTATCGTTTCTTCGTCTTGATTTTTAACTTTAATATCTGTTCCTAATCTTTGAATGTAGGCGATAAGTGCTACTACTTCTCGATGTCTCATCTCTATGAAGTCTAACCCATTTTCTTCGGCATATTTCTTATCGGCTTCATAGGTCTTTGCAAAATCAGGATCGGTATATAGATTTTTTTCAATTTGTATAGCTTGCTCGTCCATCCATTCTTGTGCTCTTGCAATCTCCTCTGGAGTATAGGGAACTCCTAGGGTTACCATAGCTTCCATTTTTATCTCTGTTTGAGATCTGTCGAGCTTATTTTTTATCAACCATTTGTAGCTAGGCATGATAGAACCAGAAGAGGTGCTTTGTGGATCGTAGAAATGATTAAGATGCCAATTATCAGAATATTTTCCTCCTATCCTCATAAGATCTGGTCCTGTACGTTTACTACCCCATAAGAAAGGATGATCATATATATATTCTCCTGCTTTTGAATATTCTCCATAGCGTTCTACCTCACTTCTAAAAGGCCGAATCATCTGAGAGTGACAAGAAACACAACTCTCTCTAATATAAAGATCACGTCCTTCTAACTCAAGAGGCGTATAAGGTTTCACGCTTGTGATAGTAGGAATATTAGAATCAACCATTAATGTGGGAATGATTTGTACGGCTCCTCCAATAAGAATAGCGATAGTTGCAAAAATGGTAAGCTTTACGGGTCTTCTTTCTAACCAGGTATGGTACCCTTCTTTAGCTGTTCTGTGTCGTGTTACCTTAGTAAGAGGAGCTGCTTCGGCAAGTTCGTCTGCAACTTTGCTTCCACTTTTCACTGTTTTCACAACATTATAGAGCATAATGAATATTCCTAATATGTAGATGCTTCCACCAATAGCACGCATCCAATACATCGGTATAATTTCATTTACGGTTTCTAGAAAATTTCCATATACCAGGCTACCATCAGGATTAAATTGCTTCCACATAGAAGCTTGAACAAATCCTGCTACATACATAGGTAATGCATACATGATAATACCAAGAGTACCTAACCAAAAGTGAGCATTTGCCAATCCTGTAGACCATAATTTGGTTTTGAAGAGTTTAGGAATTAACCAATATGCCATTCCAAAAGTTAAAAATCCATTCCATGCTAATGCGCCCACATGAACGTGAGCGATCACCCAATCACTAAAATGGGCAATGGCATTTACATTTTTAAGAGATAACATTGGACCTTCGAAAGTCGCCATTCCGTAACCAGTGATGGCAACTACCATAAATTTAAGTACAGGATCTGTACGGACTTTGTCCCAGGCTCCACGAAGAGTTAATAAACCATTGATCATTCCACCCCATGATGGAGCGATAAGCATTATAGAAAAAGCAACTCCAAGATTTTGTGCCCAATCTGGTAACGAAGAGTACAACAAATGATGAGGACCAGCCCAGATATATATGAAAATAAGGGACCAAAAATGTACTATCGATAATCGATATGAATAAATAGGTCTATTGGCAGCTTTAGGAATGAAATAATACATTAATCCTAAGAATGGAGTAGTAAGGAAAAAAGCCACTGCATTATGACCATACCACCATTGTACCAATGCGTCTTGTACTCCTGCATACACTGAGTAACTTTTTAATGCACTTACAGGAAGTTCCAGACTATTAAAAATATGGAGTACTGCCACAGTTACAACGGTAGCGATGTAAAACCAAATGGCGACATATAAATGACGTTGCCTTCTTTTTAATATTGTTCCAATAAGGTTCCAACCAAAAACAACCCATATTACTGCTATAGCAATATCAAAAGGCCATTCGAGTTCTGCATATTCTTTGGATGTTGTAAAACCTAAAGGAAGCGTAATGGCAGCACCAACAATAATTAATTGCCATCCCCAGAAGTTAATATTACTGAGAATATCGCTGAAAATTCTTGCTTTTAATAAACGTTGTGTAGAATAATATACCCCTGCAAAAATGGCATTTCCTACGAAGGCGAAGATTACAGCATTGGTGTGTAGCGGTCTTAGTCGACCAAAACTCAACCATGATATACCATCGGTAAGGTTAGGGAATAAAAACATGAACGCCAGAAGTAGACCAACTGACATTCCTACAATACCCCATAGCATCGTAGCGTACAAGAATTTTTTTACGATTTTATTATCGTAATAGAACTGTTCCATTTCCATGTTAAGATTGTTTGGTTTTAGAAGGTGTTGAAGATTTTTCTTGGCCTTCTTTTACGAGTTCGTCTTCAAAAAGCATGCGAATAGATGGCGTATAAACGTCATCGTATTGTCCATTTTTTATAGAAAATATAAAAGCAATAAAAAAGACAATCGCTACTAGAATACTAATCGTTAAGAGCACATAAATAACACCCATACTTATTTTATTATGCATCAAAAGTATGTGCCAACCTTTTCTTAAAAAATGACATTTATCAGGTTTCGAAATCCATCTTGTAAAAAGTATTTTTGTATGGAATACAGATTTAGAATTTTAGCCGCACTAGAAACAAATAGTTTTTAATACAGGTATAAAGCTATAATCAAAGGAATCTATATGAACTGGTTTTACACCAATTATAATCTTGTTGGAGTGTATATTGAATAACCTTATTTGCTTTAGTGAATGCGTCGTATTTTATAAATTCCATATGAATAGGCTTAAGAATATAACCACCCCAATAGGGTGGTTTTGGAATTTCTTTGTTTTGGAATTTCTGTTCCAATTGTTCCATACCTCTGTCCAGAATTGTTCGAGATGGTATAATAGTACTTTGTTCAGAAACCCAAGCTGCAAGTTTGCTACCTCTAGGACGAGATTCGAAATATCCTTCTGATAAATTTTCAGGTATTTTTTCGGTATGGCCGTAAATATGTACTTCTCTTTGCGATTTATTCCAGTTAAACAATAGTGAAGCTCTATTGTTGTTTGCAAGCGCTTTTCCTTTTTCACTCTTATAATTGGTGAAAAAGATAAAACCTTCCCAAGTAAATCTCTTTAATAAAACAATCCTGGTTTTTGGAAAACCATCTATTCCAATGGTAGAAAGTTGCATAGCATTTATTTCATCTCCAGTATCCAAGTTTTTTATTTCATAAAACCACTGTTGGAAGTGTTCTATGGGATTATAATGCTTCGACATCTCCTTTCTTTTTATGGTATAGCTTAAAACTCATAAAATTTGTAAGTACCGTCACATAAATTACTATAGAAATTGAACTTAATGGCATTAGAATGGCAGCTACGATAGGAGATAATTGACCTATTACAGCAAAATACAAGCCAATTATATTATAGAAAAATGATATAATAAAGCTTGATTTAATTACTTGGATTGTCTTTTTTGAAATATGTAAAAGATCACTGATTTTTTCAAATTCTGATGCATCTAAAATTGCATCACAAGCTGGAGAAAATACATTCACATTTTCTGATATAGCGATTCCTACGTTACTTTGTGCCAGTGCTCCGGCATCATTAAGACCATCTCCAATCATCATTACGTTTCGATGGTTTTCCTGCAAGTTCTTGATATGGTTAAGTTTGTCTTTTGGTTTTTGATTAAAAAGTAATGAAGTCGTTTTAGGAAGTATTTTCTGTAAATAAGATCTTTCTCCCTGATTATCACCAGAGATTATTGATACTTCGTAAGTAATAGATAACTTTTTAAATAATTTTTCGAGTCCTTTTCGATATTGATTGTAAAAAATGAAATGGCCTCGGTAATTATCATTTGTGCTTATATGTACGGAAGTGTTAAGCTGTTTTTCGTTATCAGGATTTCCTACAAAATTCGTAGAACCAATTTTAATGGAGTTTTCGGCATGTTTTCCTTCTATACCACTACCGATATACTCTTGATATTCATCTAAAGTCATAATTTCATATGCTGCAAGTGTATCGTATAAAGATCTGCTTAACGGATGGTTTGAAGCCCGTAGAGTGTTTTTTAATAATGCTTCTTCGGTATGTGATAAAGGTTGCCCATGATATTCAATATTATTTTTTTTATGTACTGTAATCGTACCTGTTTTATCAAACAGAATGGTATCTGCATTTGCCATTTGCTCGATAACGTCAGCATTTTTGAGATAAAATTTATGCTTACCGAAGAACCTTAGTACATTTCCTAGTGCAAATGGTCTGGCTAATGCTAATGCGCAAGGGCATGCAATGATTAAGACTGCTGTAAAAACATTCATGGCTTTGGATGCATCCTTAAATAACCAGTAACTAGTTGCAATAACTGCGATACATAAAATGATTATGGTAAAATATTGGCTTACCATATCGGTAAGATTGGTAAAAGAATCGGCTTTGTTCTTTTTAAAAATATCATTACTCCATAATTGAGTTAGATAACTTTGTTCTACGGATTTGAGCGCTTCAATTTCTATTGCTCCGTTCATCTGTTTTCCTCCTGCAAAAAGTTTATCTCCAGATCGTTTAGAAACAGGCTCACTTTCTCCAGTAACAAAACTGTAATCTATCCTTGCATTACCATTAATTAATATGCTGTCTACAGGAATTAATTCCTCATTTCTAATTAATAAACGATCTCCTTCTTTAATTTCATATACCTGAATGTTCTCTTCTAGTTTCTGGTCTGAAGAAATTCTGGTGACTGCAATGGGAAAATAGGATTTATAATCTCTTTCGAAGGATAAGAAAGTATATGTCTTTTGTTGAAAAAACTTCCCTAATAATAGGAAGAATATCAAACCGGTGAGGCTATCAAAAAAACCGGTGCCTAGATCAAATATTATTTCTACAGTACTTCTAATGAAGAGTACTAAAATACCTAAGGCAATAGGTACATCGATATTTAATATGTTATTTCGTAACCCTTTATAGGCAGAAATTAGATATTCCTGACCCGCATAAAAAACAACAGGTATCGAAAAAGCAAACATTAACCATCTAAAAGCATGTTTATATTGTTCTAACCAATATTCTGACACTTCAAAATATTCAGGGAAAGATAAAAACATCACGTTTCCAAAAGCAAAACCTGCAACTCCTAATTTATAGAATAAACTTCGGTTAATATGTTGATTGCCCTTAGTATAATCCTCTAAGCTAATATAAGGCTCATATCCTATGGAGTTAAGTAAAGTAACAACTTCTTTTAGGGTAGTTTCTGAAGTATCAAAAGTTACTCTTACCGTTTTTTTCGGAAAATTTACTTGTGATGCAGAAATCGATGTATGAAGCTTATGCAAATTTTCTAAAATCCAAATACAGGAACTACAATGTATATGAGGGATATATAAGGTAACTATCTGGATATTTTCATTGCTGAACTCGATTAATCTTTCAATAATATCAGGATTATCGAGATAATCGTACTTTCCTTCGAGCTCTTTGGGAATGGCTCCAGGAGTAGATTGTAAATCATAATAGCAGGATAAATTATTGGTGGAAAAAATTTCATACACTGTTTTGCATCCATTACAGCAAAAAGTTTTATGATCAAATTTCACAATTGTTTTATCACATTCATTGCCGCAGTGAAAACATTTTGTAGCTATCATATCTATTAGATTTTGTACAAAAATCATAAAGACTACGTTCGTATCATATGACAAAAATCATAGTTTGGAGAAGGCAAATAAAATAGTTTTGAGATATCAACATAATACTAAAAACCATGAAAAAGATTTTGCTACTTACCGATTTCTCAGAAAACTCCTGGAATGCTATTGATTATGCTACAGAACTTTTTAAGGAAGAATCTTGTACATTTTATATAGTAAATGCTTACAGCAAAATTATTTATGAAGCTATTCATCTCTCCGATCATCCATCTGAGCGTAGTGTAGAAAATACAGTACAATTAGATGTTTTAACAAACCTGAAACACATAAAGAAAAGCTTGGAGTATGCGAATGTTAATAAGAACCATTATTTTGAAATCATTGCAGTTTTTGGCACGATCACTGAAGTAACATCAGAAATAGTAGCATCCAAGAAAATAGATCTTATCGTTATGGGGACTAAGGGAACTACTGCTGCAAAAGAAGTATTTATAGGTAGCAATGCTGTACGAATCATAAAAGCTATCAAAAAATGTCCGGTTGTAGTCATACCATCTGGTTTTTCCTTGATAAACCATCCTTTGCATATAGCATTTGCAACAGAATTTACACATTTTTATAGTAAGGAAGAATTAACACCTTTAATAGACCTAGCTATACATAAAAGTGCGAAAATCGATATTGTACACATTCCGAAGCAAGCAGGTTCTTTATCAGAGGAACAAAAATTTAATTCAGAAATATTACAAGAATATTTTAATGCTATAGATAGTTATGTGCATACCATAAACATGGGTGATTCTATAGCTTCAACTTTACAAGGTTTTGCAGAAAAATCGAATGTAGATCTATTAGCAATGTTGAA
Organism: uncultured Aquimarina sp.; assembly: GCF_947492965.1. Taxonomy (GTDB): domain Bacteria; phylum Bacteroidota; class Bacteroidia; order Flavobacteriales; family Flavobacteriaceae; genus Aquimarina. The sequence continues at coordinate 495,792 of NZ_CANLOZ010000003.1, forward strand.
TTATAGATACAGTTTTTTAGAAAAATTAACCAGAGAACCTGTCATTAAAAATATAGCGTTTTATTCAAAAATTCCTTTTATGATACTACCAGAAATAGGAATGAGTACTTCATTCTCTAAAATAGGTAAAGACGTATCTAAAAGATATCAAAATCTGATAAAAGATACGGTATAACTGATATTAGTCATAGTTCATCTCCTAGACAGGACTTAGTTTTGGATATAATAAAAACTATTTATCATGAGAAAGGTTCTAATCCCCACAGATTTTTCAGAGAATTCTTTAAACGCATTAAAATATGCTGTTGAGGTTTTCAAATATGAACAGTGTGATTTCTTTATACTACATGCCTATGCGGACGAAGTATATGATCAGAATGCTCATATGGCTCGAGAACTTTTTAATGAAATAAAAGACAATGTCTATCAAAACTCGGAAAAAGAATTGACCAAAATAGAGGAGATATTACAACAGATTTCTCCGAACCCAAGACATTCTTATAAAACACTATCTAAGTTTGGTCAGTTGGTAGATGAGAGTAATGAAATTATAGAGGAAGAAAATGTAGATATTGTTGTCATGGGAACCAAAGGAAAAACGGATAACAGCAAAATAACCTTTGGAAGTAATACACTACAGGTAATTAAATACGTTAAAAGTCCTGTTTTGGTAATTCCTAATGGTTGTACATATACGTCTCCGAAGAGTATCTTATTTCCATCAGATTATCAATTACCATACAAAAGAAGAGAGTTGAAGTTATTGTATACAATGGCTAGAAGTTTTAGATCTAAAATTAACTTTTTATGGGTATCTACTAATGATAAGTTGTCCATACGACAAGAAGACAATAAAGAGTTTTTAGAAACAAGTTTATCAGGTGTTGAACTAGAATCTCATAGGATCTCGTCAAAGAGTTTGACTATAGCAATTAATGAATTTATCGAGCATAAAGGAATAGATTTTTTGGTGATGGTAAATTCTAGACATTCCTACATGGAGAACATATTGTATACATCTACAATAGATACAATAGGATTAGAGATCAAAATTCCATTTTTGGTGATGCAAAATGTACCAAGAATCTAACTTCTAAAAATAACAAGGAAAAATAGACCACAAGAATTATGAGAAGGTATAATGGTTTGTCATGATGTGGTGATTTAGTAAACAATAAATGTTGAAAAGATGAAAAGGATATTATTACCAACAGATTTTTCGGATAATGCATATAATGCTATAAAATATGCAGTACAGTTTTTTAAAGACGAAACCTGTACGTTCTATTTGCTAAATACATTTACTCCTATTTCATATACAGCAGAATACCTTATAGAGAATCCTGCACCTTATGGTATAGAGGAGGTTGCACTTGGACATTCAAAAAAAGAAATAGAAAAAGTAGCACAAAAGATTCAAATAGAATTTCCAAATGAGAAGCATCAATTTATAAAGCTTTCTGCTTTTAATATGTTGATTGCTGAGATAAAGGATGTTATTGAAACGTATAATATTGATCTTATAATCATGGGTACAAAAGGTGCAACAGGACTTAAAGAAGTATTGATAGGGTCCCAAACTATGTATACCATGAAAAAAGTAAAATGTCCGATTATTGCTGTCCCAGATGGATTTGTTTACGAAAAACCTAAAGAAATTCTGTTTCCGACAGACTATAATCTCAATACTTCAAACCCAATTTTATTTCCATTAATTAAGAGTATATGTGACATCCATAACTCGCGGTTACATATTTTAAATGCATATTATGGTGTTCCCTTAGTTACACAACAGAAGGATACAAAAGTATATTTAGATACTTATTTCGAAGAGAATGCTCATGTTTTTGAAATTGCAGACGGCATGGATGTTATAGAAGCTATTGAAGACTATCAGAAATATCATATTATCAACTTATTAGTGATGGTTCACAATAAGCATTCATTTTTTGAGAACCTTTTGTTTAAACCGGTGATCAATCAGATTGCATATCATCTAAACGTTCCTTTTTTAGTGATTCCTTCAATAGAAAGACAATAATAAATTTATGATTAGATCTTAAAAATATAACGATATGAAACGTATATTAATTCCAACAGATTTTTCCGATAATTCATGGAATGCAATAGTGTATGCTTTTAATTTCTTTGAGAATACTCCATGCGAATTTCATATTGTAAATGCCTATGATTTAGCTGCGACACAATTGCTAACTACGATTAGTTCTCAAAAGATAGGAGAGCAGTATAAACTTCTTAGATCAGCATCACAAAAGGGGTTGGATATGGTTGTCAAGGATATTGAAAATTCGAAAACTAGTATGCTTCACTCTTTTAAAACCATTTCTCGTTTAGGAGATTTAGTGGAAGTTCTTCAAAATTTAATCAATGAAAATCATTATTATCTCGTTCTGATGGCAACTAAAGGAGTTACTGGGGCAAAAGAGATTTTTATGGGAAGTAATGCGCATAAGGTTGTTCAATATCTGGATAGTTGTCCTGTTTTAGTAATTCCTGAAGAGTGTAGATATCAAGAAATTTCAAATATTGCTTTTGCCACTAATTTTGAAAGAATGTATTTCAAATCTGAAATCAATCCTATAAAAGATTTAGCAAAGATTCATGATGCTACTATACGAATGATTCAGGTATATGAAGAACCAAAACTTTCAGAAATGCAAAGCTTTAATTCCAGCACGTTAGAGCATTATTTTAGTAATAGGAAGCATGATTTTCATGTAATTGAAGACTTTTCTACAATAGAAAATGCAATACAGGCTTTTATAGAAGAACTGGAGATAGATGTATTGGCCATGATTAACTACCCGCATGGGTTTATCAAGCGATTATTAAGAGAACCTGTTATTAAAAAAATAACATTTCATACTGTAATTCCATTTCTGGTAATCCCTGCTGATAACTGAGAATTGTCATAGTTTTTCGTTTCTACAGGAATTAGATTTACTCATAATTAATAAATAGTTTAACGATGAAACGAATACTAGTTCCTACCGATTTTTCGAACAATGCATATAATGCTCTTTTTTATGCTACTCGATTGTTTCAGAATCAACCTTGCCATTTTTATATACTCAATACTTTTGAGGTTAACACCCCAATATTAACTAGTCGTTTGGATACGAGTAAAGGAGATGCACTCTTTCAGAAATTGAGAAAAGAATCTGAAGAAAAGTTACTCGAAACAAAACATAGAATAACTCTTGATACCGAAGAGCTGCAACATCATTTTGAAACGATTTCTATTTCCAAAGAATTAATAGACACTATTAATAAGACTGTTAAAAGTAAAAAGATTGACTTGGTAGTTATGGGAACAAAAGGAGCTACTGGAGCTAAAGAAATCTTTATGGGAAGTAACACGGTGAAGGTGATCCAATCGATAAAATCCTGTCCTATCTTGATGATTCCAGATGCATTTGAGTTTGTAAAACCTATGGAAATTGCATTTCCTACTGATTTTAAAAGATTCTATTTGGAAGAGGAGTTGAAACCTCTTGTAGATATGACCAAACTTTTTGATGCTAACATTAGGCTTTTTCATATTCACGAAGAAGAACAATTAGATGAACTTCAAGAGTATAATTTTACAGCTTTGAAAAAATACCTGAAGGACATAAATCCGACTGTACATTGGATTTCAAAATTCTCAAAAAAATCAAAATTGATCAATGATTTTATTGGAGATATGGATGTTGATATGCTGGCTATGGTGAATTATAAGCATAGTCTGATGGAAAATATCACTCATGAACCAGTAATAAAAAGTATAGGTTTCCATCCTGTAGTTCCCTTTTTAATTATTCCTGACGCAAGCTGATAATTATCATAGTTTACGATAAATAACAGAGGTACATTTACTACACTAATCTTAAAAATCAATACTGATGAAGAAGAAGATTTTATTACCAACAGATTTTTCTAAAAATGCATGGACAGCTATTTGTTATGCTATAGAATTGTATAAAAGCGATGAGTGCGAATTTTATTTACTAAATACGTTTGATGTGTCTGGTTATGCGCTGGAAAGTATGATGGTTCCAGAACCAGGAGAGAAGTTATATGATGCAGCTAAAGAAAAATCAGAAAAAGGACTTGGAAAAACCTTGGAAAGATTAGCATTTAGAGATGAATATCCAGGACATAAATTCTTTGCTATCTCGCAGATGAATAGTCTGTTAGAGGCCATTAAAGATATCGTGGATAAAAAAGATATCGAAATGATTATCATGGGAACCAAGGGAACCGGTAATCAGAGAGATGTCATATTTGGAAGCAACGCTATATCCGTTATGGAAAAGGTAAGAAACTGTCCTGTAATGATGGTTCCAGAAGAAACACTATACCGAAAACCAAGAGAAATAGTATTTCCAACGGATTATAAAACACATTTTAAGAGAAGAGAATTACAATATTTGGTAGAGATCGCTCAACGAAATAATGCAGCAATTCGTGTGTTATATATCACACAAGACGATACACTTTCTGAAGAACAAAAGAATAATCAGGATTTATTAAAAGAATATTTCGAAGAAGTCCCTTATACATTTCATACGCTGCATAATGTAGATGTGGCTGGAGGCTTGAGCTGTTTTGTAGAAAGTAGAGATAGTGATATGATCACTTTTGTAAATCATAAGCATAGCTTTTTTGGTAGTGTATTCTCTAGACCCTTAGTTAAAAACTTAGGACATCATGCTACAGTTCCTGTACTGGCACTTCACGATTTAAAAAACTAAAACCATATACAATGAAAAACATAGGCATCTGGATGGATAAAGAAAAGGCGTTTATTATTAACCCTAATAAAAACGAAAAAGAGATGATCACCATCCCATCTCAAATAGAAACATATCGCATTCATGGAGGTTCCGGAACCAGAGTAAAAGGAGGTCCACAAGATGTGGTACAAGACAGTAAATATTTGGAACGAGAGAAACATCAGTTCAAAGCTTATTTTAAAGAAATAGCTTCTCATGTAAAAGACGTCGATAAACTGGTTGTTTTTGGACCTGCAGAGGCTGGAGAAAAGTTCAAAAAAGAATTAGGATACTACTATAAAGATCTACATGACAAACTAGAAGGTGTTTTTAAAACTGATAGTATGACCGCAAATCAAACCAAAGCATTGGTAAGAGATTATTTTAATCTGTAAAAGAAGTATTGATAGTACTCTTAAATATGAATCCTACTTTTTTTACGCATACTAGAAAAACGGTAATTATAAAATTTTGAAGAAATGAAAACAATACACGAAACAGAAACAAGGTTAAAAGATTTTCATTTTGAAATGTTAACATGGAAATCCTCACTTCAATTTATTGAAGGTGAAGTACAATTCATTAATCAACTCCTTAATTCCTATGTTTTTGAACCCAATACACCAAACCTTTTTGAAAGACTTCAGGAATTTAAAACACAAATAAAAACTGTACAGACAGAATTAGAGAATATTTATTTAGAGATAAGCAAGCAAGAAAGTGAATTAGGTGGAATGATGGAGTGCGATACCATGTCTTGCGATATTTTTTATAGTGATAAACATTTTTCATTAAAGGAGAAATTTGATCTGTTTTATAAAAACTATCAGTTTTTTAAAACAAAGGTGTTTAGCTATGCTGGAGGAGTGCTTAAAAAGAAGAAGAAATAAATCTTAAAGCTGAGAAATATCATTTTTTTCCTCATTCAACTGATTTAATTTTATTACAGATAATAACTATAAAACCTAAATATTATGTCACTAATTAAATTTAAAAGAAACAGATTTCCTTGGATTAATGATAGTATTGGTAATTGGTTAGATACAGATAGTTTTTTCTCTGATGATTTTTTCATCAGAGATAAGGATTTACCAGCCATGAATATTAAGGAAAATAAAGATGATTTTGAAGTAGAACTGGCGGTTCCAGGTTTTTCTAAAGAGGATATAGCTGTAACTATAGAAAATGATATGCTTCATATCTCTGCAGAAAATAGTAATAATGCTGTTCAGGAAGAAGAAAACTATACCCGAAAAGAATTTAGTTATAATTCTTTTCAAAGAAGACTACAGTTACCCAATAGTATTGACCAAAATAAGAAGGTCAAAGCGGCATACAAAGATGGTTTGTTAACCCTGAATTTACTCAAAAAAGAAGAGGCTAAGGAACCACCAAAAAGAGTAATAGAAATTGCTTAGAAAAAGAGGTAGGCAGAAAATGATGTGGGGTTAATTTTCTGCCTTTTCTATTTTAAAACTATCATCAATAAGAGCAGAAATATGAAAACCGATGAGCAACATATAAAATATGCTGAGTGGAAAAGCGCTGATGAATTACATGAAATTACCGTAGGCTGGATTTCTGAATTAAAATTTAGTAAAGATGAACAGTTATTTCTTCAAAATCTTATCAGGAACTATCCGGCAACGCCAATTTCAGAAATAGAAGTAAAAGAAAGCAAAGAAACTGCGGATCGTCTTGCTAAATTATCTGAACAGATAGATCCTCTGCTTGAGAAAATTAGGAACCATAACAATGAACTTCTTGTATTAGTAGACAGTGAAGATCAATTGGAGGAGGAAAAGGAGTATAAGCAAACACATCGATTATTATCGGAAGAAGTAAATAGCTATTTAGAAACATATAAAGCTCACAAGAGAATAATTTTTGAACTAATTAAAAGCTTTATCAAAAAGGAAAAAGTAAAACGAATATCAAAATAATAGCATTGAGAATACTCAAGAACATATCAATTGTGATAGTTCTTTTGTTTATGGGATTTTGGATTTGGTATGAGTATACATATTCCATGGATACCGTAATACCATTTCAGGTAAATGATCCAAATCTAGAAACAAAAGTGCTTATCGCCTCTCAGGGAAGCAGGTTTAAAGATTCATTGGTACAAAGAGTATTAAAACATTATAAAGAGGATGCTATTTATTTTAAAGTAATTGATGTGTATACACTGTTTACAGTACCAATAGATAAATGGGATGCAATTGTGATTATCAATTCTTGGGAATACGGAAGCCCGCCATCTAATGTGAAGAGATATATCAAAAATCATCCTGAAGATCTTGATAGATTGATTATTCTTTCTACCGTTGGAAGCAGTCATATCACATTACAAGATGTAGATGTAATATCTGGCGAATCCATTATTGAAAAACTGCCAGAATATACAAATGAGATAGTCCATAGACTAGATAAAATATTATCAAATACAAAAACTAACCATAATGAATAAAGTGTTTATATATAACTTACTGATCATAGGATTGCTTTGGAGTTGTTCTTCGAGTGAATTAGTAGAAAATTGGAAACATCCAGATATCGAAGTATTTGAATCTGAAAAGGTACTGGTGGTCGGAATTACTGCAGATAGTAAGAATCGAAAAAGTTTTGAAGAAAGGCTCTCTAAAACGTTACAAAAAAATGGAGTTAATGCTGTTACTAGTCTCGACCTTTTTGAACAATTCTATGACGATTCGCCAAAAACTGAAGAAGAATTACTAGAACTTGAGAAAGAATTGATTCAAGAAGGTTTTGATGCTATATTACTTTCCAAAGTTCTTGGTGTAGAAGACAAGGTTACGGTAGTTTCTTCCATGAGAAACCTTGATCGAACTTTTAATAATTTTAGAGAAGATTATTACCAGAATCAGGAAATTTATCATGATCAGGATTATTATGAAGAGTATCAAATATTTCATGCTCAGTCCACACTGTATTGTATCTGTCCCGAAAAAGAAAAGGAAGTGATCTGGCAAGGATCCATAGACGTTACCATGCCTGATAATATAAAAAAGGCTATAAAAGATTATGTGAATATGTTAGTCTGGGCATTGAAAGAACAAAAACTATTAATTGTAAAGCATGAACTCTATTATGAAGGTGTTGATATATAGTGCAAAGGATTTTGAAATACCATTTTTGGAGCAGGCTAATAAAGATCAATTTCATATCAAATATAGTAAGGAACGTCTTACCGAAGATACAGCAGTTTTAGCTCTTGGATTTGATGTGGTTTCTATTTTTTCTGCTGATGATTGTTCTTCTTCGGTTTTAGAAAGGCTTAGAGATTTTGGGATACGTCATATTACTTTGCGTTCTGCTGGATATGATAATATAAATCTAAAAACAGCTAGCAGGTTAGGAATTCGAGTGGCCAATGCTGCGGGATATTCACCACACGCTATTGCAGAACATGCCATTACATTATTATTATCACTAAATCGTAAAATAATAATGGCAAATCAACAGGTTCATAATTATAATTTTTTGCTGGATGATCTTATTGGTTTTGATCTTAATCAAAAAACTGTTGGGATAATTGGTACGGGAAGAATAGGAAAGGTAATTGCTAAAATCATGAATGGTTTTGGGTGCCAAATTATTGCTAATGATTTGATAGAAGATCCTGATTTAGTAGAAAATGATAAAGTAACATATTACAAATTAGAGGAACTATTAAAAGAATCAGACATCCTATTTTTAAGTACGCCTTTGACTTCAGAGACACATCACTTAATTCGTACAGAGACTATTGAGTATATGAAACGAAACCTAATTCTTATTAATGTAGCCAGAGGAGGTATCGTAAGAACTGAGGATATCATTAAAGCTTTGGAATTAAAAAAGATTGCAGCGTATGGCTCGGATGTTTACGAGTATGAAAATGGAGTTTTTTTCTATGATAGATCTCAAAATCATCCAAATGATCCACTTTTACAGGAACTAATAGATTTACCCAATTCTTTGATTACACCGCATCAGGCATTCGCGACTAAAGAAGCATTACATAATATTGCGAAAACTACTTTTGATAATATACAGAGTTGGCAAAATGGAGGAATACCGCAGAATGAGCTAACACCCGTATTAAAGGATATCGATGGTTAGGGTTTGACTAAAGAACTGGACTGAAAATTTTAGCGATACCTTCTTTTATTTTGTGTGACCAGGGTCTTGTTACGAAAGTATCATACGCTAAAAGAGTACTCTTATGGCAATCCTTTACAAACTCTTTTCTAAGTTGAAGTGCAAAATCATCATCATAAATTACAGCATTCACTTCATAATTTTGTTCAAAGCTCCTTATATCTAAATTGGTAGTGCCTACTGATGATATTGTATCGTCCGAAACAATCGTTTTACTATGCAAAAAACCATCTTCAAAAAGATAAATCTTTACACCAGCTTGTAACAAATTTTCAAAATAAGAACGAACACACCACTTTACAATTAGGTTATCCGATTTTTGAGATAATAGTAGCCTTACATCCACTCCGCTCAATGCAGCAACCTTCAAAGCATCTAAAATCGATTCTCCCGGAATGATATAAGGATTCGCAATATATACGTAATCTTTTGCCTCATTAATGATAGAAAAATACATCTGTTTTGTAGCTGGAAAATTATCATCTGGACCACTATGAACTATCTGTACAGTAGAGTTTCCGTTAACAAGGTTTTTAGAAAAATAGGATGTGTTTAATATAGATTCGTCATTACTGACCAAATACCAATCAAGAGCAAATATTGCTTTTAAGTTGTTTACAGAAGGACCTTTTAGTTGTAAATGTGTATCATACCAAATTCCTAAATTGGGATCTCCTTTTATATATTTATCCGCAATATTAATTCCTCCTGTAAATCCTATTTCTCCATCGATCACTATGATTTTTCTGTGATTTCTATAATTGATAGAAGAAATAAATTTACCAAATTGGATGGGTAAGAATTTATGAATTTTTACTCCGATATTCTGTAATTTTTTGATGTATGCTTTACTCAGAGATAAGCTACCTATTCCATCATAAAGGATATAAATATCTACTCCATCATTAATTTTAGTATTGAATAGATTAAAAAGCTCTGTAGTAAGTCCTCCTTCTTCAAAAATATAATATTCAAGATAGATAAATTTGTTGGCATTCTTTATAGCTTCAAAAATGGCTTCAAACGTAGTTCTTCCATTTTTGAGTAGTTTTACTTCATTTCCTGTACTAGGTCTAAAAAGTGAGTTCTGAGTAATCAACGAAATTATTTTATGATGCTCATTAAATTCTTTTGTCGAAATAGGAGCGCATTCTGCAACGGCTCTTTCCATGAAAGTTGCAACCCTAGGTGTTTTTTTTAATCGAAAGAGTTTATTTTTTCTTCGATTTCTTCCCAACATAAAATACAGAAATATACCACCTATTGGAATTGTGAAAATAGCAAAAAGCCATCCTAATATTTTGGTAGGTCTCATACCATTAAGCAATAATCTAATAGTAATTATTGCACTAATGATTATGTATATAATAATACCTATTGAATAAATCACAAATTAAAGATAAACTTAATAATGCATTATCAATAAAGGAATTTGAGTTCCGTAACTAATTTTAGAAGTTTCAGATCCTTTAAAAAAGCGTTCTAAAAATGTTTCTCTTTTTACGAATATTGCAGTAAGATCTACTTCCATCACCTGCACAAAACTATGAATCGCTAAAGAAAACGGTATATTACTAATAGTATGAAAAGTATGGTTGTAGTCTTTAAAAAATGATTCTAGATTCTTTTTATCATCAAATTCTGTTATGGTTACCAATTCATCTTCTTTGGTTTTCAAAATTCTTAGAGAAGCATTGTGTTTTGATAAAATATCGGTGAGAGGATCAATTCCTTCTGTTGTAAAATGATCATCTATATTCAAAGCATATAACACTGTCTTTGGAACTCTGAATTTGATATTATTTGGTATTGCCAAAACTGGACAATCAATTTTACGGATAACTTTTAGTGTATTGCTTCCAAAAACTACCTCAGCAGCTCCAGTAGCTCCGTTTGTACCCATAACAATTAAATCAATTTCCTTAGTCACGACAGCTTGCCTAATGGCATCCGTGAAAATGTCATAATCAATTATTTTCTCGAAAGCATAGTTTTCATTAGAATATTTAATTTCTAGATCGTCGACAAGCTGATTTAATTTTGTTTTTGATTCATTAGTTATCGAATGATAAAGAGAAGTGTTTGTCGGAGCGCTCATCAAATCATCGGTGGTATAATGAGATGCTTTTTGTACATGTAAAATATAAAAAGTACATAGTTCTTTTTTAAAAAAATCCGTAGCATAGTCAATAGCATTTAAAGAATTTTTTGAAAAATCTGTGGGTAAGAGAATATTCTTCATGATGTTTGATTTATACCATAAAATTACCTTTTAAACCTTAGATCAAATATGATCTTTATCATATAAAAGGAGATTACTAGAGGGTAGATCGCATTACTATATTTTGATGTATTGATACAGATTTGATTTTGGATTTCCTCCAGTATTTCAAAAACAGAAAGTAGATCCTCTTTGGATAATTTGGTTTTAAGATATTAATGTTTGGAACAAGAATTATTCATAAAGTCTTCCTCTACATTTAGACCAAAACTTAGGGTCATATTCATCAAAAAATAAAAATTTTTAAATGTTGTGGGTAACATTTTAATCTAGTTGAACTCCTTCTACCAAATGGACATTTATTATCTGGTCTGATCAACCTAAATAATTTTTGCAAAGCAAAACGCGTAAGCCGAAAAGCGAAAGAGTAAGCATTTCTTTTAAAACTTAATACAATGAAGCTTAAAAATATTTTATCGCTATTTTTTATGATAGCAAGCATATATCTGGGGATAAGTCAAAACCTGGTGTTAAACGGAGATTTCTCGCAATACGATGTTAACTGTAATGATTTTAGTTTTGGTTTTACTGGATCAGCAAACACCAATTGTGTAGATGATTGGAACTCCTATTCCGGAAGTCCTTCCCTACATGGAGTATCATCAAATCCACATGCCTGGATGTGGTCAGGAGGGACGAATGATCATTATGAAAGTATCCAAACTCCAGTAGCATTTGAACAAGGGAAGTGTTACGCTGTTTCTTTTAAAGTAAAAACGAACGATAGAGGCAATCAGGATATCAGTGATCATGGTACCGTAAACTTAAGAGCTGTAAATTTTCAAAATGGAAGTATTGATACAGAACAAACGATATTTTCTAATACTATCGGAACCTATTTAGGGAATAACTGGCATACCGTAACCACTACGTTTACACCTAATGCTAATTATTCTAGATTATTAATAAATCCATTATACACAGGAGGTGTAAAACAGGCTGAGATGGCGATTGATGATATTGTGATTCAGGAAAGTCAAAACCTTAGTGTGGATTTTCATTTTGAAGATACAGCTGGTACTCATAAGAATACTTTTTGCGAGGGAGAGACTATTCTACTGAATGGAAGCGCTTCTCAAGGCGAGATTCATTATTTTATTGATGCCTGGAGAAGACCTAGCGGTAGTTTAGGAAGTTTTCAGTATGTATCTGGATTAGGATGGACAGCAGGACAATTACAAACGGTGAATTTAACCAATCTATTTGCTAGTAATAATGTAAATTTTGAAGCAGGTTATGAATATGAAATCAAAGTAGCGTTAGGGAATGATTGCATCGGTTGGCTGCCTTTAACTAAGAGGTTTACTGTATTACCTAATGCAGCCTTGGATCCTGATTTTACAATGAATGCTAGTTGTGCAGGTAATGGAACTATTACGATTCAGGCAACAGCTACAACAACCAATGCCTACCAATGGTGGGGATTATTCGAAACAGCTACCTCGACTACTACAGGAGGTACACAAGTAGGACCTATTCAAGGAGGAACATCGGTTACTTTTAGTGGACTAAGTAGAACCAAAAATTATTACATAAAGCATGGTGTTTGGAAAGATTCTGATAAGAATTGTTATCCATGGCAAGAAGCCAGAAAAATTGTACCTAATTCTGTAAGTTGGATAGGATATACCACAGATTTTACACTAAGCCTTAGTGCTAGTGGTGGTTTGGTAAATGTAAATCTACAGGCGGATCCAAATCCTGTATCGGTTTATCACGGCTGGCAAGTCTACGACGTTAATCATAATGTCATTAGCGGTTTTTGCTGTAACTCCGATATCGCTTCTTTTTCAGGACTTTCTACAAACACTTGGTATTATATAAAACATGGAATTTGGAATGATTGTAAAGAATGGCAAGAAACTAGAAGATATTTTAGAGTTCAGATACAGGAAAGTGAGAATAATACTGGAGGTTTTGTATTAGAAACCAAAGAATATCCTTTTGAGCCAGATAGTGCCTATACAAAAGAGATCAATGAACTCATTAATTCTGGTGTAATTTTCGAACTTTTTGAAGAGTATGAAGAGGGAAGTTTTGTGGAGGATGATAAAGAAATTTCAAAAATCGAAATGTACCCTAATCCAGTTCCAGCAGGAAGAGTGCTTACCATTACCACCTCAACTACTACGGATATCCAAAATGTTGAATTAGTAACATTTACAGGGAAGAGTGCATCCATATCGTTTAAAAAAGAAAAAGGTATGATCCTTTTGGATATAGATGCGAAAACACCTAAAGGGATGTATTTCGTAAGAATCATTAAAGACTCTGGAGAAGTAATCACAAAACAATTAGCGGTACAATAGTCTTTATAATCAATTTAATATATAGAATAGATGAAAAATTTTAAAACATATTTACTACTCTCATTTTTAGTGCTCATCACTTTTTTTTGGGCTTGTAATGATGAGTTTACTACATCAGAAATGCGTGTAGATATATTGGAAACTACTTTAAAAAGAGAAGGGGTTTTAGATCGCCTAAGTGGGACTCTTCAAACTAAAAACAATAAACCAATTGTAAATGCCACGATTAAACTTCGAGGCGATATAATAGCATTCAGCGATTCGAAAGGAGGTTTTGTTTTAGAGGAAAACAGTTTTAGGTTAGGAGATGTATTAACTATAGAGCATGAGGATTTTGTTACAGTTTCTAAAGTAATTGAAAAGAACACAAAACTATTTGTTTTAATGAAAGAAAGAGCCAAAGCTCATGTGATTGATGCTGATAAAGGGGCAGAAATACCTGTGGACTTTCAAGGGCAAATATCAATTCCTAGCAATGCGTTTAACTATAGAGGAAAGCCGTATAATGGTAAAGTAGAAATAAGAGCCACTTATATAGATGTAACTGATCCGTTTGAATTAAGAAGTGCTCCTGGAAGTTACATAGCAGAAGAGGAAGATGGGACTTTATATCCATTAACATCTTTTGGAATGATAGAAATTACAGCTACAATACCCGAGAAAAATATTCCTTTAGATCTAAATGAAGGAGCGGTAATTGATGCTTCATTTCCAATACAAACGGAAAATACGCCAGAACAAGTGAATTTATACGAATTGAATAAAGAAACTGGATACTGGGACATTTCTGGAGTTTTGGTTAATCAAGGAAATGTATTAAGAGGAGAGATTACATCGGTTAATAGTTCGTGGAATGCAGATGATCCTTGTGCAAACGCTTTAGTATGTGTGAGAGTACAAGTGGTATATACCAATGGAGATCCTGGATGTTATGTTTGGGCTACAGGACTTACTTATAATGGTTTTTCGGGCCATTTTACCCCTGATGCAAATGGATTTGTAGAATTTTGGGTGTGTCCTAATAGTGTATTCCAGCTAAACGCTTGTTTATGTTTATGCGTTCCAGGAGGGCCGATTTACACTTCGATTATCGACCTGTCTACAGTTACGATGAATCCTTCGGGCTGTACAGATCTTGGTGTCTGGACAATTAATAACTAATATCAAATAATCCACCTTTGTGATTTTTATTCATAAAGGTGGATAAAAATACATTACGATGAAATCTTTTGTAACAAACCTGTTGTTTATAAGCTTGGGATTGACCATGCTTTATGGACAAGAGCAGATTAAGGAGGGAAGCGATTTTGATCATATAGATGACTATAGACCTAAGACCTTCCAGTTAAAAAATACTAATGAGCGTATAGATAGCTTAGAAGAGTATTTTAAGAGCTATCAACTTTTAGATTTTGATTTTGAAGAAGTATATCATCATGTTAAAAGAGATAATTATATATCAGAGTTCCTACTAGCTGCAGAAAATTGGAAATATGAAATTAGTTTACAATCTAATGATATAAGAAGCCCCGAGTATGTAGAAAGTATTAATGGAGAGATTATAAATCAAACAGATGAGGCAAATAATACTCAATCAAATACGTATAAAGGAGTAGCAGATAAAAACAGAAATAATATTGTAAGAGTAACTATCACTAAAGATAATTTTTGGGGATATATTTATAATCAAGAAAAGGAGGATTGGTTGTTTTTTGAATCAACACGACATTTTCTTAAAGATGATGAAGCAAGAAATTATTTGTTAGTATATCATCTAAAAGATATGAGAGAAAATGCATTTGGAGAATGTCAAGAGTTGATAGCTGATATAAGTGATAGAGAAGAAATTAATATTGGAGGGCAAACATTTTCATCAAAAGGCGGTACTTCTACTTGTACACCAAAATATTTAGAAATTGCTACAGATGCAGATTATGAACATTATCAATACTATAGAAATACTGGTGGGTCTAATCCAGAGATTTTATCCTTACTAAATCAAACAGAAGGAATCTTTTCTATTTATTTTAATATTCTTTTTAGTGTAACAGGGCAAAATGTACAAACTTCAAGCATGGATCCTTATACATCAATTATTGCTGAAGATCGTTTAATAGAATTTAGGGTTAATAGTCCCTCAGTTTTTTCTGGAATTAACAGAGATATAAGCATGTTATTTACAGGGTTAACTAGCATGAAAGATGATAATGGAAGTTTGTCTGTAGCTGGAATTGCTTACGTCGGCACCACTTGTAGATACCCTACATATGCCTGTACGGTTATTGGAAGAACGGCTGGTGCATATATGACCATCGCACATGAAATAGGGCATCTATTAAATATGCCGCATCCGTTTGAAGTTTCAGGGAATACCGAATGTAGTACAACTCCAGGAATTATGTGCTACGGTACTAGAGGATATTTTTTTAATGCTTCTAGTATTTCGAAAACACAAAATCACCTTGCTTCATATGGTAATTGTTTAAATAATATTAATTCATCGACGGTAGGAAATGATTGGGAAATGACTTGGACTAATGAAAGAAACAAAAGAAGATTAGGAGGATGGTATTTTAATAATGGAGATCATAAACTAGTAGGTGATTTTGATGGAGATACCGATGAAGAACTACTTTTTATGAGTAGTACAACCTGGTCTGGTATGGAAGATTATTCTTGTGATACGGGAACAGATTGGTACGATATGTGGAATAATCACGGAAGCAGATGGATAGGATCCTGGTATATGAATGAAGGAGATCGCCATTATACAGGAGATTTTGATGGAGATGGAATTACAGATTTATTGTCTATTTCTGTTAGTAATGCATGGGCTACGTTACAAGGATTTAATGCAGCTACCAATTCTTGGTATTATAAATGGAGCAATTTTGGCAGCTTTAATATTTCTACATGGCATATAAGATCTTCTGATCAATTTCAGATAGGAGATTTTGACGGGGATGGAAAAGATGAATTGTTAGGATTCTCTTATAATTGGTCAAGCTTATTTGATTTTGAAGGAGGTACTTTTAGTCAGAGATGGACAAATAGTGGAAGCGGAAGAATTGGAGGTGTAGATGCTAATTATGATAATCGGTATACACCTGGGAGATTTACGGTTACGAATGCAGATGAACTTTTAACTTGGGTTAATACTTGGGTAACAGTACTGAGATTTGATACTAATACTTCGCAATGGAATTGGATCTGGAGTCAATATGGAGATTCAAAATTTGCAAATATGCAGATATTACCGTTAAACAATCAACAGAAAATTTTGATAGGTAACTTTGATCAGGATGCTACGGATGAGGTTTTAAATATTAATAATACTTGGTCTGCTACTGCTGATTATAATGGCACCAATTTTCAACAAAATTGGAATAATTCAGGAACAGGAAGGTTAGATAATTGGTACTTAAATGGAGTTCAAAATGATTATTTAACTGTAAAAGCAACACCACATAATGAAAAACATATACTGGCTCTAAAGTATTACGAAATATTTGATTTCTTTTATTATGAAAAATATCCAGAATTGTCTAGTATGTATCGCAGCAATGAATTACATAACAAACAGAATATAGGAGATCCTTTAAATACTAATAGTGTAGGTGTCTTGAGTTCGTATGAGATAACTTTATTTCCTAATCCTACATCTGATAAAATTCAAGTAAAAATAGAGTCAGAGAATGATAAATTGAATGGACTTCGGATAGAATTGTTTGATTTAAAAGGAACCAAACTGATTTCTGAAATAATCACTCAAAAATATTATAAAATAAATGTAAAACCTTACCCAAGCGGAGTATATATGCTTAAAATTTCTGATACAAATGGTTTTAGAAAGACTCATAAAGTATTAATTACAGATCATTAAACTATTTTCACTACAAATCTTGAAAGCAATATATGGAATCGAGTATTTCTATTTTGTTTTCAAGATTTTCTCGTTTTTCTAAAATAAATTAGGATTATAATTCCGATGATCACCAGTAAAATAGCTATCCATAAAAAACTGCTTAAATGATTAGAAAAGGGTATTGGATCGTTGTTGCCAATAAGTATCAAAGAACCCCAATAAAAAGGAGATAATTCACTTCCATCATGAGAATTAATGTATTGTAGTTTGGCGTTTCGTAAGGCAGAAGATTTAGAAAGTCCTTGATCAATGTTTTTATAAAAATTAATCATAAGTTCTTGATTAGCTTTATCATTTACAGACCATAATGAAGATACGACACTATTAGTTCCCGAATGAAAAAAACCTCTTGCTAAACTCATAATACCTTCTCCTTTATTAAGCTCTCCTAAAGAAGTTTTACATGCACTTAATACAACCATTTCCGATTGGTTCTTGGTGGCATAAATCTCTTGCAATGTGATTTTTTGATTCCTAAATGCAATCCATGGACTTGTATGATGTTCGATATCAGCATGTGTTGATAAATGTATGATACGATATTGATCTATACTATCCAGCACATTGGTTTTAGTTCCTTGTTCCTCTAACAATACGTCACCAGACAATATGTCCGTGATTGTGGTTATTTCCTTTTTACTATGAACCAAAGATCCCAAGTTTTCTATCTTAAAATCTACAGGCGCGACTCCAAGAAAATCCAATGGCGCATTTCTTTCTTTTTGATCATTTTGGTCCAGATAACTCATGGAGTATGCATATCGTATCTCAACATCTTTAATTAAATAACTATGCTCCTTATCAGAAGTAATAAGTGTTTCAAAAGAGAGTTGCTGTAATGCATAATCAGGAATAATAGTGATATTTTTTCCTTTTAGAATAGAGAAAACAGATGAGGGGATTAGTTTTTGAAAAATTTGATATGCTGTTTTGTGGTATGCTTTTAATTCTTCCTCATTCCTAAACCAGTTCGTAACTTGTTTGTTTAAAAGAGTAATATCTTGCGATAATTCGTTCACCCTTGGGATTTTAAAAAATAACTGTTGATCTCTACTGTGAAAAATTCCATATCCTTCATCTTCACTTAAAATATATTGTAATACAACTTCTTGATCTGAAATGAATTGAGATGTAAAACTGTCGTAGGGTAGTACTTTTATTTTCTGTTTGTTAATGGCATAATCAGGATATAGGAGATGAAGCGAATCTACAAATACTTCATAATTCTTTTTATGGTTATAAATTTCTTTTTTAGTCTTTTGCGGAGCATCTTCGGATGTATCGGTAAGAGTATTCAATCTATTTTCGGATAAATAGATGTTTTGTTTTAATAAAAACTCTCTGTTGGCTAAGTCTTCAGGTAGTTTGGTGTTCTCTTTAGCTTGTTCGTTCGTAATATCTTCGAGCAGTAAGATCGCTTTATTTTTTTCCATAAAATAATAAGCGTCTTTATGATTATTAAGCAGAAAAGAGGCTGCTACCGCATTTAGATACAAAGCGGAAGCGCGTTCTCTCCAGTATAATTTTGATCTGTATTCCGAACTTTCAAAACGAATAATATCCACTAATTGATCTGCTATTTTAAAGGTTTTGATAGCTTGATATAAGTTATCTTTATTTTGATCATGGTGATAATATTGAATCCAAGCATTAGCCTTTTGGATAAGATGGCTTAAAGTATAGTACTTATTAGATAATAATACCAGGTCTTCGATTTCTATGCTATCTTTATAATCATGTGGTTTGTTTGGATCAATATTGTACTGAATTGCTTTTTGATATGATTCTAAAGCTTTTGTAAACTCTTTTTTGGCGATGTATAGATCTCCAAGATTTTCATAGCTAAGAGAATAGAGTTTGTTGTAATTGATTGCTTTAGTTAAATTAATTTCGGATTGATCATTTTTTTTTGTTTTTAGAAATAAAAGACCAAGACTATTATGCGTTATTGCTCTGTTTATAGAATCTGATAAGGATAAGTTATCTAATGTTTTATTGAAATTTATAATTGCTTTGTCAAATTCGTTAATTTTCAAAAATAAATTTCCTTGGAGAAGATTTTTTCTAACCTTATAACTATTTAGTTTGTTTTTCGGAAGCTCAATATTTTGTAATAACTGATCAATCTCTTGGATGTCTCGTATGATTTCTTTTGACTTTGTATTATAACCAATTTTAGAATTAATATCAGCTCTGGTTAAATATCCTTGAATTAATATTTCTTTAGTGCCATAATCATCACGAAGTAGCTCTATCATATGATCAATATGATCCAGTGCTTTATGAAAATCTCCAAACTGAATATAGATATTACCCAGAGCTCTATGTGCTTCTATAGTTTTTTTATTGATCGAGGAGATTTCTATTATTTCTTGGTAATATTTAATAGCAAAAGCAAAATCGTCATCCTTTCCATGAAAAAAACCCAAATTGTATAAAGTTTTTTTGAGTGATTTAGGGTTTAAGTTTTCAATCTTTCTTTTAAGATTGGCTGCTTTATTGGTATATATAATAGCACTTTTAATACCTTCTTTATTTCTTTGTTTTCGGTAAAACCACGTACCATATGCATGATAACATTCTGCTAACTCTTCTTTTGATAAGCTTTCTATGTTTTTTTCTAAAAAAGAGTTTACAAGCTTTTGAGTACTGTCAATAGCTATATCTTGAGATAAGATGTCTTTGAATTTTGTAAACGATTGAGAGTAGATTCCAATGGATGCACAAAAACAAATGCACATAAAAATAAACGATCGGTATTTCATAAAATAAATATATGGATTACCAATCGTTTATTCCCGCAAAATGTAAAAGTGTTATCTGATAACTATAGATAGTCAATAAGAATTGGACTCTATAGAATGTCATTTGATTGAATTATTTTTATATGCTTTGTTTTAATTATGAACAGGTCCCGAGTTTTGCGAATTGATTAAGTTTCTTATGATTACTCTTCCTCCACCAATGACTCCATTAAGGCTATACTGTTTAAAACCAGAGTCTAAAGTGCTTCTTTTAAGAAGAAACGGATTTCCATGGAGATCACTTTGCAATTGTGCTGCTCTAGCAGTAACTTCCGCATTTGCGAAAGAGGTTCCTCTAACATCAACAGGGATGACTTCGCTAGGATTAGATGCGTTTATTAATTTGAAACGATGTTCATCAAAAATAGCAAGTGCATCGATGGTAGATACTCCATAATTAGAATTCGGCGCTTTTAATAAACCACTTACATAAGGATTTCCATGTATAGGATACGTAAAATATTCTCCTTTGGTATATCCTCCTACTGTTAAGATATTAGTGCTGTCGTATCCAGAAGGGAAATGTTCATTGCCGGGGATGTCGGTGTCTATTCCAAGATTACCTGCAGAAGAAATTAAAAGTAATCGATCACTAGCATCTTCAACAATGTCTTTAAAAATATCTTGATTGCTTAGTTTGTAAAACCCAAAACTCGTATTCACAATAAAAGGCTTGTTCTTTGCAGCAACATGATTCAGTCCACAAACATTCGCCCAATAGGATCCTCTCCCATTGTGATCAAAGGTTTTTATAGACATAATTGTATAAGGTACTTGATAATGATCTAGTTGATCTGTAATGATTTTCGTAACGATAGTTCCATGACCATTATCATCTCTCGGATCGTTATCATCGTTTACAAAATCCCATCCAGATATTTCATCTGTACAAGAACTGGAATCACTACTGTTATATAAAAATGGATCAGGAAAAAAATCATAATCGATTCCTGTATCAATAATCGCAATGTTTATAGCATCTTCCGTTGCATTATGAACTACTTTTTCTTCAATCTTAGCATAATGACTTCCAAAAACTGGATCATTTTTTATTTGAAAGAAAAAGTTCAAATCTATTTCTACTCCTCCTTCATCGTCATTATGTTCAGCATTAGACACTAAATTTTCAATCTTTAGAAAATCAGAATTACTGAGGTTTATCGTCCATAGTTCAATAGTATTATTGTCACAGTCACAAGTTTCTTTATATTCGATATCAATTTTATATTTATTCTTGAAATTATTTCGGATGTTAAACTTTTCTTCTTCGGTAAGATTATCCTGTTTGAATTTAACAACCAGTTGATTTGGTATAATTTTGGGATCCATACTTTCTGCCCGAGAGTTCTTTGTAAATAACTCATTACTTTCCTTTAAAGGTTCTTCCATTCCATCCTCATCAACAGAACATCCCCATATTCCTAGTAATGAAAGACAGATTAATTTTAATGTTACAATACTTTTTTTCATGATAATTGATTAGTTTTTTAGGTGAGCAGTACTCATAACAATACCTGTAGCACTGCACTTTTAAATTGGTATCCATTCATTCGATTCAAAAACCTTCGAAATGTTACCCTAAAAATTGGAATAATTAAATTTTTATATCAAAATTTATTTTTCATTGTGATTTTGATATGATGGTTTTGTGTTTAATTATATGATAATTAATGGATTGTTGTTTTGTAATGATAATTTGTTCTTGAAGTTATAATTGAAACTATATATGAAATCAAAAGAAGTTAACCCTAAAAAAAATAGGTATATCCCCCTGATGAAGTTTTACGAATTATCTTATGTTTGTGATCTTCATAATCTGAAGTAATTAAATAGCACCTATAATTACGCAAGAAATCACATGGCTACTCAGAAACAAGATGACTATTTATTGCAAAGCCTTATTGATGGTGATGACAAGGGTATAAAAGAGATCTACAAGAAAGTTTATCCTAAGGTTAGGAACTATATCCTCAGTCATGACGGATCAGAAGACGATGCTAAGGATATTATGCAAAAGTCATTACTACAATTACTAGCCAGAGCGCAGGCTGCAGATTTTAAAATTACATCGAGTTTTGATGGTTATTTTGTGACCATTGCCAAGAACTTATGGAGAAGGGCAGCAAAAATGTCAAAATCTCGGGTAACAAATGAAGGTGTTTTGGATCTTGTACATGAAGAACGAGAAATAGCTTTAGCAGCTTATGAACAAGAAAAATGGGAGCTATTTCAGGAAAAACTATCAGAAATATCACAGAACTGTAGAGAAGTTTTAACTTTTTTCTTTAATAAAGTGCCTTATGTCGATATTGCTAAGAAACTAGGGTATGCAACGGAGAATACAGTAAGACAGCGTATTTTTAAGTGTAAGTCAAAATTAAAAGAAGCGATATATTCTGATAAACGTTATAATGAATTAAAAGAGTTGTAAAAGATTATGGAACAGGATATAGAGAGATATCTTAATAATGAAATGACCCAAGAAGAGGTAGCTGCTTTTCTAAATAAAATAGATACGGATCCAGAGGCAAAAAAGTTGCTCAGTCTTTATCAAGAAATGCATATTGTTTATGATCAGAATGATTGGGAATTATCAGATAAAAAAACTACAAATCAAAAGGTTCAACAATACGAACAGTTTTTAAGAAGTGATAAAGGAAAAGAAATAGCCAGTAGTATTAAATCAGCAGAACAATCGTATTTTAATGAGAAACCTTTTAGGTTAACAAAAATTTTAAAGTATGTAGCGGTTGCAGCAATATTTATAGCGGGATTATTTTTGGTTGTTGAATACAATCAAGGGACTAATACCGAACAATTATATGCGACTTATAAGAATTGGGATGAGCTGCCATCATTAACGCTAAGAGATCAAAATTCTGATTTAACGGAAATAGAACAGCAATTTAGAGCAGAAAATTATGAAGAGTCATTGCTGTTACTAAATACTTATGTTTTGAATAATGATCAGGAAGTAAATCCGCAGTTGCTTATGTACAAGGGAATATCTCAATTAGAGTTACATAAAAATACAGCTGCAATTGATAGTTTTACTGAATTATTAGAGAGTAACACCTTGGATGCGGATAAAGCCCATTGGTATTTAGCACTCAGTTATCTGAAGAATCAAGATGTGGAAAAAGCCAAAACCGAGTTAGAACTTCTATTAGAGAAACCTACTAATTTTAAGAATAAAGAAGCAAAAGAATTATTGTCTTCGCTACATTGATATAGCTTTCATAAGTTCTGCTTTTCGTCGTTTTTATAAGCGTTTAAACGATGTTTTTTATCTGATTTAATGGAAAATTCATTTTTTTAGACATCGATCTTTAATTTTCTTTAAAATTAATTAGATCGATGAAAGGGATAGTCAATAGCGTGCTTCTTGTTAATAGCGATAAATCTCATAATTTTTTAAATCAGTACCGTTTACTGAAATATTGTGCGCTTGGAAATATCATTAAAGTTTCTAATAGTAATGAAGCAATTGATTATTTGACAAAAGCTAAAAAAGACCTTTCGTTAAAACCAGATTTAATTATCCTGAATTGTGATTTGGCAATGATGAATAAATCAGAGTTTTTCTCACACTTTTCTAATTTAGGACCTAGAATTACCAGAGGGATTAAAATAATTATTCTATATGAGACGATACCTCAACAAGACTTAAAGAAGATATGTAAGTATAGGAATGTAGTTGGAGCAATTAAAAAACCCTTAAGTCCATCTAAAATTGATGAACTCTTTCATAAGTATTTTTTAATCGATATCAATAATCAAGATATATCTTAATTTTTTCAGCTACATCTAAAAAGATTATGATTCTTTTGATAGTGAATCATTCATAATAACGATATCGTCCGGAAAAGAATAATTTTTTGTCCTAAAAGAAATATTGTTTGTAAGTCCTATAAATCGTACCGGATTTCAGTCTAGATTTTCCCAAAATTGGATCAATAGTTTATAAAAATTACATTTGTTATATAGCTTAACTCATACACTATGCAAACGGCAAAGACTATTTCCTTTTTTAAAATTATTAAATGGACAGGATTCCACATACTTTGGTTACTTATTTTTTCTGGAGGAGTAGCGGCTTTGTATTATTTTAAGATTATAGAAGTAAGTATGCCTTGGTTGCCAATATCTGTTATTGGTACTGCAGTAGCTTTTTATGTAGGTTTTAAAAACAATCAGTCGTATGATCGAATGTGGGAAGCACGGAAGATTTGGGGCGGCATTGTAAATGATAGTAGAACCTGGGGGATGTACGTAGATGGTTTTGTTACCAATTTGTTCTCTAATACAGAGGTATCCGAAAGGAAAATTCACCAGATTAAAAAACGCTTAATTTATAGACATATAGCATGGTTGTATGCACATAGAAGTCAATTATTAGTTCCAACACCTTGGGAACACGTTAGTCAAGGAGGTCCTGTTGCCCGAAAAGCAAGATATTACCGGAAAAAATTCGGAATAGGCTTAGTAGATGATGAATATACACGAACAGAATTAAAGAACTTTTTGCCAGAAGACGAGCATGATCGATTGGTAGCCAATGTAAATACAGCTACACAAATTATTAATGAGCAGTCTCAAGATTTACAAGAGCTTAGAGCGCAAGGACTGATCGAAGATTTTCGTCATATGAGGATGGCAGAGTTATTGAGAAGCTTTTATGCTTTACAAGGCAAGAACGAGCGTATTAAAAAATTTCCACTTCCCAGGCAGTATGCGAATATGAGTAGAATTTTTGTGTGGATTTTTATTTTCCTACTACCATTTAGTATGATACCAGAGTTAATGAAATTAGGAGAAACGGGGTTTTGGTTATCCGTACCCATTACATCATTGATAGGATGGGTATATGTAATGATGGAATTAGTAGGTGATTACTCCGAAAATCCATTTCAGGGAATGGCGAATGACATTCCTATGTTATCGCTTTGTCGGGTAATAGAAATTGACCTTAGAGAAATGTTAGGAGAAAAAGATTTACCACCTGGCGTTAAAATCAAGAACAATATTTTAATGTAAAAGAGAAGATAATTTGTAAGCAAAAGGCGATCTAAGAGTAGATCACCTTGCTTATAGATGTACTATCTGCTTATGGAATAGCGACTAGTGGCAGGAAGGTTTGCTAACAATCTCTTCAATCTTTCTGTAGAAATAAATTTGAAATTTTACTTCTAGGTATTTCAACAGCATAACTGCCTGAGTAGATTGGACAAATAACACAATCATCAAAATAAAATTTCACTGTATTTTGATTGATTACAAAATTATTCTTGTACTGTTGAAAAGTATCTAGGTCTAATTGCCAGCATTCTTCATATTGTGGTTCTGATTTTTTATACTTAGTCAATGTTTTATTTACTGCATCCAACATGTCTATTTCAGATCCATTCTTGAAAATGTTGTTGTAATTGATGAATTCAGCTTTTTTAGGATCAAAATTTAATGCTTTAAACATGTAAGATGATTGGTTGTCATCGATATAATGATTTGCTTTGTATAACAGAATACTAAAAATGTTCTCGTGAGAATAAATTTTATAATTAATTAATCTTTTGTGCCGTTCAGAAGAATTATAACCAAGATCACATTGCAACTTTGTTTCATTCAAAGTGTTTTTTACAGAAACATTAGTGGATAAATAATTATTGGATATAAAATCATTAAATTTTTTTAAAGATGGGTTGGATGAAATATCTAAATAAGGATACTTATAATCAATAATGTAGTTTTTTTCCTTTTTATAAAAGGATTTGGTTATTATTATTATATCTTCTGCCGTTTTTGGATCACCTTTTAAGTCTCCAAAAATACTTGCAGTATTGATTTGCTCATTTGTTTGATTACTTGTCACGTTTTCTCCCGATAAAGTAGATTTTTCCTTTTTGCAAGACCCTACAAAAAGTAACAATACAAGTGATAATGATAAGGTAAAATAAGATCTTGTTGTCATAATATTAGATTTAATGAAGGTTTAATTGATAAATATTGACCGCAAAATTCTATACTTTTTTACATTTAATATTATTTATATTAATTATAATATTCATAATAAAAAATTATAATTAACTCATCTCTTATTTGTTAAGGTTTTTTCATTAACAATTTTTTACATATTTCTTAAAGATTTATGAGTTCAAGTATTTGTTTTTCAAGTATTTATTGGATTTTTGAAAGCTCTAATGGTTTAACATTTTGAACAGTTGTTTTGTTAAACAAAGTATAATGAAAATTTTCATAAAAAATATTTATTAATTAGATAATAAATATAAATAATAATTAATGAGACAAAACTAGTAATTTAGAACAGAAAGGTTGGTTAATTAAAAGAAAGTAATATGAAAATCAGAGTTTTAATTTATGTCGGGCTTATTGTTTTTTTATCTAATTGCGCAGTAATAAGACCCGGAGAGGCAGGTGTTAAACAAACACTTGGAAAATTGTCAAATAATGTTTCTACTCAGGGAACAATGTTCTACAATCCTTTAGTTAGTAGAGTAATAAAAGAATCTACTCAAACAAATAATATCAAGTTGATTTTAAATCTTCCTAGTAAAGAAGGATTGAGTGTTAATTCCGAGATTTCTATTCTCTACAGGTTAGAGCAGAACAAAATACCGAGTGTTTTAGAAAACTTAGGAAGAGATTATGAATCCATTATAACAAGTGTATTTAGATCAGCTTCTTCGGATGTCTGTGCGAAATTTTTTGCTAAGGATATGCATTCTGGAATGCGAGCAAATATAGAAGAAGAGATCAAAGTGAAAATGAAAGAAAACCTGGAAAAACAGGCGGATGGTATTGAGCTTATTGCAGTACTTATGAAAAGCATCCAGTTACCTAGAGGTTTGGCAAATTCTATAGAAAGAAAATTACAAGCTGAGCAAGATGCCATGCGAATGAAATTTGTAATCGACCAAGCAAAACTAGAAGCTGATAGGAAAATCATTGATGCAAAAGGAGAAAGAGATGCTCAAAAAATAATAGCAGAAGGTCTTACAAAAGAAATTATACGAATCCGTAGTATCGAAGCTTTTAACAAACTTTCAGAATCTCCGAATAGCAAAGTGATTATTACAGATGGTAAAGCACCTTTTCTTATAGCAGGAGATGATTAATCAAGAGTTTAACTTAAAAACAAATGATCATGGAATTATTAAA
Source organism: uncultured Aquimarina sp. (assembly GCF_947492965.1). Lineage (GTDB taxonomy): Bacteria > Bacteroidota > Bacteroidia > Flavobacteriales > Flavobacteriaceae > Aquimarina. The sequence continues at coordinate 523,229 of NZ_CANLOZ010000003.1, forward strand.
TAAAGCATCAGAATTTATAAAAAGAAGTATGGCTAATATGAGCACAAGTGATAGGGTAGTAGCATCCAGAGAAGCCAAGGCGATTGTATTATCAATTAATGAAGTGTATAAAAAAACAAAAGATCCAGAGTTAATGGATATTATGAAGTCTGTAACTAACAAAAAACGTAAAATCGATAGAAGATTACGAGGTATGTTAGGGTAGTTGTTTGATTAGTTTATGGAATAGGAAACTTTAAAAGGAAAAAATATGGAAGTAATTTTTGAATATCATAACGCAAGAAGTAGTGGTTACTTGTCATCCATGGCAACTAAAAAACTGAAAAGATTAATTAAAAAATATCCTTTTGTGGTAAAAAGCTATGTGTTTTTTAAGGAAGAGCTTAGTCTTAAAGAAAAGGGGCAAGGATATATATGTGGAATTCGTCTTAGTGGTCCTGGTCCATTATTATATGCTTCTTCGCATAATAGTGATCTCTTAAGTGCTTTGAATGAAACGATAAAAAGTTTAAAAACTCAACTCAATAAGCGTAAAGCGCTCTTATATAATAATTAACGATAGTAATGTTGTTTTCATTGATTGTTTAGTTGTTGCCCATTCTAAAGGCTGTTCTTTTCCCGTATGAACAGCCTTTTTTACAAAAGATCTCTAAGAAGATACTAACAGATAGATTAGTAATCGGTGTATTTAATGGAAAACAAAAAGGCGATCTATTTTTAGATCGCCTTTTTAAACTAAATGTATAATATATTACTTGTCTAATGCCATTTCTGGTTCTTTCACAGTACTAGCTTCAAATTGATTACTAGTATTTTTAGCTCCTCCTGCTTTTAGTGCATTGTCACCAGCAAAGAATGTTTTGTGATCATCACCAAGATCTGAACCTGCCATACGTTGGTGTTTTACACAAGAAACTCCTTTTCTGATTTCCTGACGCTGAACGGAACCTACATATGCTAACATTCCTTTATCACCAAAATAACCTTCTACTAAGTCATTCATATGTAGTGCAGTAGTGTGATATGTTGGTAATGTGATCAAGTGGTGGAATACTCCTGCTTCTCTAGATGCATCTGCCTGGAAATTTCTGATCATTTCATCTGCTCTATTGGATAATTCGGTACCGTCATATTTAGCATCCATAAGCTCTTCGCGATTATATGTTGAAGTATCTTCTCCAGCTTCTACCATAAGATCATATGCCTGCTGACGGAAATTGATTGTCCAGTTAAATGATGGAGAATTGTTATATACTAATTTAGCATTTGGTACTTGCTCTTTTACACGGTTTACCATATGAGCAATTTGTTTTACATTAGGCGTAGGTGTTTCGATCCATAATAAATCAGCACCATTTTCTAAACTAGTTACACAGTCTAATACAACACGATCGATATTAGATCCTTCTTTAAACTTGTATAATCCATTAGGTAATCTCACAGGTCTAACTAATTTTCCATCGCGTTTGAAAAGAACATCGTTTTCATTTACCTCATCAATACGAACTTCCTCAGCTTCTACAAAATCCATATACTGAGAAGCTAAATCACCTTCTTCTTTAGAAACTGGTAATTTTTGAGTTAAACCAGCACCTTCAGAATCTGTTCTTGCTACGATGATACCATCATCAACTCCTAATTCTAAGAATGCATACCTAAGAGCATTCAACTTTGCAATAAAATCTTCGTGTGGTACAGTTACTTTACCATCTTGATGACCACATTGTTTTGCATCAGAAACCTGATTTTCTATCTGCAGTGCGCATGCACCAGCTTCAATCATTCTTTTTCCTAAAAGATAAGTAGCTTCTTCGTTTCCAAAACCAGCATCAATATCAGCAATAATTGGTACTACATGTGTTTCGAAATTATCAATTTGATCTTGTACATCCTCACCAGCATCCAAACGACGGAAAAGATCATTAAGCTCTACCGCATCAGCCTGGCGTAAAAATGTATAAATCTCTTCGATTAGATTTGGTACAGCTGTTTTTTCATGCATTGACTGATCTGGTAAAGGTCCTAATTCAGAACGTAAAGCCGCAACCATCCAACCAGAAAGGTATAGGTACGTTTTGTCGGTAGTTCCTTTGTGCTTTTTTACAGCAATCATTTTTTGCTGTGCTACAAAACCATGCCAGCAACCTAGTGATTGAGTATAATTAACACTATTTGCATCGTATGCTGCCATATCCTTACGCATGATGGAAGCCGTATATTTTGCAATGTCTAATCCAGTTTTAAATCTATTTTGTACCGCAATTCTCGCAGCATTTTCTGGTTTAATGGTTGCCCAAGTGTTTCCGTATTTTGCTTTTAATGCTCGTACTGTATCAAGTGCCGAATTATAAGTAGTCATAATTTTGTATTTAAATTTTATTTCAAGGATTTACTTTTTATGCTTTAGTGGTTTTTTCTGAATTGTAATCAATCGTATTGTTGACCGCCCAGTTAGTGACTAGTGTCTTAGTTTTTGCTTTTGATTTCATCTTTATAATCTTTAATGTTCATTAATAATCCGAATTCCAATTGCTACTTACAGGCTTCAACTAGATTCATTTTGCTGTAATATTATTTTCTAAGCGTCTTAGTAAATTAATTACAGGACAATATTAGAAAAAAGTTTTTGATAAAAAAAGCGAACGTTCGCTAAAATGATTAAAAAATGTAAAAATGAAATTTTCGCAAAGTGGTTTAAATATAATTTTTGGGTGTAAATTCTAATGCTGATTTTTTATTGTAAGTAATTGAAAATTAAGTATTTGAAATGCATCTAATTACTCTTAGAGTAGTACAAAAAGTTCGTTATTTGTAACTGAATTATTTTTAGAAAAAAATAAATTAAAATAGAATTGTTTTTCTGTTTTCAGCGGTTTTGAACTGTTTTTGGAAAGTGAAAACGTCAAAAAAGAGTGAATCAAAATCTATATAAATGATAAAATCTGATCAAAAATTGAGCGTAAAAAGAGGAAGTTGTAGCGGTTTTAAAATGAGATTTATAAGTTAATTTAATTAAAAACCTTTTTATATTTTTGGTAGATCTATGATGTAATTCTTTACTGCCTATAAATTTTTTCAAATTTATATATAAAGGATTTTAACCTTACATATTTAGTTGGTGTTCAAAAGATATATACTTTTAATTTTTAGTTGTTTTTGTATAACTGCTAGTGCTCAGATCGTTAATGTAGAATCCCTACGAAAAGTGTCAGATACCTCTCGATGGTATGGATTTGTAAGTTTGGATGTAGCATTGATAAAAAACAAGCGTGATATATTTAAGATCGCTAATAGAACTCATATTCAATATAAAACAGATAAGAATTTGGTGCTTTTTATTAATGATCTTAATCTACAGCAATTGGACTCCGAAAGATTTGTAAACAGAGGTATTCAGCACCTTCGGTATAATTATAGATTTCATTCTAGAGTAACTTGGGAAGCCTTTGTGCAAACTCAATATGACCCTGTTTCTAATATAAAGTTTAGAGGGTTGTTAGGTTCTGGACCAAGATTTAAAGTATTACCTTCCGAAAAACATAAGTTTTATATCGGTACCTTGGTAATGTATGAATATGAAGAAACAGAAGAGTTAGATCAGATAATTACTAATTCGGATGTTAGAGGAAGTACTTATATTTCTGTAAACCTCTATCCATCCAATCAGGTTTCGATCATAAGTACTACATATTACCAGCCCAAAATAGATCTGCTAAAAGATTATCGTATTTCTACTGAGACTTCATTGGTGTTTAGTATTTTTAAAAATTTCGCTTTTAAATCCACTTTTACCTTGTTGTTTGATTCTTTCCCAGCAATGGGTATACCAGATACACAATATGAATGGACCAATGGCTTAGCCTATTCTTTTTAAATAAAAATTATTTTGATTTCCTAGTTTTATCGGTGCATTCTATCTAATATTTCCATTACTTCTACTTTCTTTCGAACAGAAACCGGAACGTTTTCTCCATTTTTTAGCATCAGGTAACCTCCATCAGCTTTTATGAAAGCGCTAATGCATTGTAGGTTGATCAAATGACTTTGATGAACGCGTAAGAATTGATAATTCTTAAGCATATCAGCAAAATATTTTAGTGTTTTGGTTACAAAAACTTTCTGACCATCTTGTAGATAGAAAATAGTGTTATTACTATCAGATTCACAACGCACAATATCATCCAGGCTTACAATGATAATCTTGTCTAAAGTATGAAGAGATATTTTATCAGGTTTTTGTTCTGGAGCAGATAAAGTGTCCTTCAGAATGTTTAGGCGTTCTTTATTAGGCTGAATCTGTTGTTTGGCTTTGCTAATAGCCTGGGCAAGTTCTTCATTAGAATATGGCTTTAATACGTAATCTATAGCAGCAAACTTGAAAGCTCGTATAGCATATTCATCACTAGCAGTAACAAAGATGATTTTGGATTTTAATTCAGGAAATATTTCCAGTACATCAAAACCAGTACCATCACCAAGCATAATATCTAAGAATAAAATATCGGGTTCCTGAGTTCTTAATGCCTTTGCGGCTTCTACTACACTTCTAGCAGTATCAGTAATTTTTATTTCGGGGTGGTTAGTTTCCAGGTCACTTTTTAATAATTGAAGTGCGTCTGGCATATCTTCTACAATAATTGCTGTAAGCATAGTTAACTTAATAATCAGTTAGTAATGGTATTTTAAACGAAATTTCAGTTCCTTCAATGGAAGAATCTTCGTGTACAATTTCTTTAATCTGTAAGGCGTCTTTTCCCGAAATAGATTCTAATCTTTCTCTGGTAACCGTCAATGCCATGGATTGATGATCCGTTTTTGCCTTCGCTTTTTGGGATTGAAAAATACCCATCCCATTGTCTAATATCTTACAATGTAAGAATTCTTCATTAGTATCAAAAAAGACTTTTAATTTTCCATCTTTATTTCCTTTTAGGATTCCATGTCGTATAGCATTTTCTACAAAAGGTTGTATTAGCATCGGTGGAATAAGTACTTCTTCTGGATCAAATTCTGAATCAATAGAAATAGTATAATCAAATGGTTTTGTGGCCATTAGTTTTTCTACTTCTATATAATGTTTCAAGGTTTTCATTTCCTGATCCAAGGTAATATGATCTTTTCTAGAATTGTATAAAGTTTCTCTTAATAACGTAGCAAAAGTATTAATGGTGCTATTCATTTTTGATGGATTACTAGTTCCCATCGCTTTAATCCCATTTAACACATTAAAGATAAAATGAGGATTCATTTGAAGACGTAAGGCCTTTTGTTCTAATGAAAGGAGGTGGTTTTGCATCTGCAGCTTTTCTCGTTCTTCTTTGTTTTTAAGTTTTACTTTTCTAATGTAAAATAGGGCAATAAGGGTCACTATTAAAAGAAGAATACCTAACATGGTCAGTTGAAACCAAAGTTTTTCATAAATAGGACTGTCTATAAAGATATTGAACGTTATGGGTTGACTTTCTTCCCATCGATAATTTCTAGATTGTGCAGAAAAAGAATGTGCTCCATATGCTAATCCAGCCAGGTTCTGCTTTTTTTCTGATGACCAAGGGCTCCAGGCAGTACTATTTAAACGGTATCGATATTCTATATCATTAGGGTGATCTAAATCGATTGTTTTATAACTAAAGGATAACTCCGTTTGTTCTGGAGTTAATTGTAAAACATAATTGTTTTTAGCCCAATCGTCTGGATTAATGGAATCTAGTGTTTGGTATGCTATTTCAATATTTTCGAAATGAATTTCAGGTTTTATGGGTTCTTTATCTGTTTCTCCTGGTTCATATTTTGTTAGGCCATAGATAGCGCCAAACCATAAATTCCCATCATTATCTTTAGTAATCGCATTAAGACAAGTTTCGATACCTAAAAAACCATCATTGCGACCATAGTGAAAAATATCCTGAATTTGATTGAGTAAATTAATTTCTACACGATCCACACCACGTTCGGTCCCAATCCATAAGTTTTCTTCATTATCAAATATCATTTGATAGATATTGTTGGAGTATAGATTTTTTTCGCCTTTTAATTTTTTAAAAGAAAGTTCTTTTTCACTCAGATCAGCCCACCAAATTCCTTGTCCAGCAGTACCTAAATACATTTTCTTGTCTTTAAAAACAAAGCTGTTTATGGCTACTTTTTGATTTAGGACATTGCCGAGGTGAGTGACTTTATTTCTTTTTATAAATCCAAGACTTCCATTTTCTGTAGCATACCAAATCTTACCTTTTTTATCGGCTGACATATACTTAATTTCTAAGTCTTTGATTCCTCTTCTTTTAGCAAATTTGCGAACAGATTTCACCTTATGTCTTCTATAATCATAAATAAATCTGGTAATTCCAGAGGAGTAGGTGGCAGCCCAAACGGTGTCGTTACTGATGTGTATTGATCTTACCCAGTTAGAGGAAAGTCCTCTTTTTTTATTGATTACATAGTTTTTAATAACTTCTTTAGTAATGGTATCTTTCTTAGCCCTTTTAGATCTTCTTTTGGTAGTAAAAATGCTGTCTTTAAGTTTTATCTCTTTAAGTATAATACCTTTTCCTTCAGTACCAGCCCATATGTTTCCACGGCTATCACTAGTTAACGTTTTAATTTTTAACTCAGATAATTTTTTATCTTGTTTTATTTGATGAATTCCTGCGCTATCAATTTTTATAAGTCCAGCTTCTGAGTTAGAAGCCCAGATTTCATCATCCTTATGATGGACAGCGTATACGCGATTTCCTTTTAAACCTGTATCTTGATTGTAATGTGTGAAGTTATTCTGAGAATATTTATAAAATCCACCTCCAGAAGTAGCGATCCAAATATTCGATTGACGATCTGTAATACTCTTTCTGATATTAGATACAGCTAGTCCGTTTTTACGATTTATTTTTTTCTTTAATCGATAGTTGGTAGCATCTAAAATGGTAACTCCATCATTACTGGTAGAAAACCATAGTTCATTGTTAATGATCGAAATATCATTAACATTTAGTGTTTCCTGTATCCATTTATTTCCATAGCTTTTGGCATTGGTGTTTAAAACTAGAGTTCCTTGGTTTAAAGCGGAAGCAAATACTTTGGTTTTATGATAAAGAGCAGCGCTAAAATTGTAAGCACTATGACGCACCATAATGCTCGCATCTTTATGAATTTGATTTAGTTTCCAAAGCCCCTTATTAGTTGCGATCCAAAATAGCTTTCCGTCGAATACAATATCATTTACAATACTGGTATTGATTCTAGGATCTAATTGTACTTTTTTCAGGCCATTACGAGCTGTGTATATATAAATTCCAACATTTGATGCTAGATAGGTTTTATTATGAATTCTAAAAATCTTATTGATCTGAAGTCCTTCAAAATTGTGGAATTGTTTTTTTGTTTTTATCGAAAGTCCTAATCGTGTACCTACGAATAAACTGTCATTAACGAAAAGTAATGAATGAATATAATTCGATAAAAGCCCATCATCTTCATTCCAGGTTTCAAATTCCTCTCCATTAAATCTGCTAAGTCCACCGCCACGAGTTCCTAACCACAGATATCCGATATCATCTTGGATAATATCATGAACTTGTGATTGCGGTAGTCCATCTTCTAAGGTATAGGCTCTTAAGCCATTATTCTGGGCTGTGATTTTATTGGAGCTTCCAATTCCGATATATAATAATAAAAGGAATAGTAGGTATGAAAAGCGATTGGGGCTCATAACTTTTGGTTTGATAACAAATATAATCAAACTTGATTTCTTGTTAACGGTACCCATAAAATACTTATGATAAAAAGGAAAATAAAGTAAAACCGTATACAAGCAGGCAGTTTTTTTGGGAAAAAACAAATTGGAAATAATTGGACGCGCCTGCCGTATACAATGGTTTTAATATGATATTATAACATCTTAATGCTCAATAGAACCATAAAAACAAATAAAATAGCGCAATAAAATAATATGATTGAATAATAGAAATTCGCTGAATTTATATTCAATAAATTAATTACTGGTAATCGCTGTATTTTTTGGAGTAGTAACCTTGTTGTCATTCCAGGTAAAACTTTGTTTTAGATTTACGTATTTTATTTCAGATGTCTCTTTATATAATGTTTCAGTTTCTAATATATTTCCATGGATACCATACTCTTGGCTAGGAAAAGTATATTGAGAATCGGTGTTTGAATTATCGCAATAAACGTTCGTTAGATGTGGTAACTTAATTAGTTCATTTTTATCATTCACCATAAAATAATAGGAATCTACCTCAGCACAACAGGCTAAATATTCCACTTCCATCTTAATCACCTCAGAGATCCCTTCCAGACCTGGGTTCTCCAAGGTGGTGATAAAGATGTCCTCAAAAAGCTCACTGTCTTTTACTTCGAAAGTAAAAACGTTTTCTGAAATTCCCCCCAAACGAATCAGATTAACAATGCAAGTCAGTTGTTCTGCCCCATTCTCTTTAATTTCAGTAACTGCTTTATACTTTCCTGTTTTCTGAAAACTTTGCGCTTTCATAAACTGAAATCCTAAAATTAGGATGAAAAAAACAATGATCTTTTTCATAACAGTATTATTTTGAGGTTGATTATTTGATACAAATGTATAGGCGTTACACCGTTCAAAATTGCTGGTTTTAGAATTCGTTAGAATCAATTTAGAATTCGTATCACTAATTACGGTTTTAACATAATGAAGGAATATTCCTTATTGAGAATTCGTTGTATAGTGATTCATATCTAATAGTTATTTTTGCGCTATGATAAATAATTTCGAGAATGAGTTTTTTGGAATAGGAATCCAAAATGGGAAAACGCCAGAGAACTTAGGAGTATTATGGAGAACCGCGCAAAATATGGGCGCTAGTTATATTTTTACTATTGGTAATCGTTATGCTAAGCAAGCTTGTGATACTCATAATGCGGTAAAATCCATGCCATATTTTCACTATAATACTTTCGAAGATTTTTATAGTCACTTACCAAAAGGAGCTATGCTTGTAGGAGTAGAATTGACTGGAGAAGCAGTTCCACTAGAAACTTTTCATCATCCAAAAAGGTGTGTGTATCTATTAGGAGCAGAAGATCACGGTTTGTCTAAATTAGCAATCGAAAAGTCACATTTTTTAGTAAAATTTTCATCTGAGCTAAGTGTTAATGTTGCTGTAGCTGGAAGTATAGTGATGTATGATAGAGGTATAGATAAGCCAAGGTTTATTAGAGCATCTTCATAAAAGTTCTTGAAGCGCGTCCGAATCGAAATATATCTTTATGCCTCAATTTACAACAGTTTAATAGAACTACTTTTTTTATAGTACATTTATAACTTATTTAGTTCTATGTTCGAAATAATTGAGAAATCTATAGCCCAATTCAGTTCATGGATTTGGGATTGGCCCTTGTTAGTTCTTTTAATTGGCGGAGGAGCCTTTTTTCTTTTATATTCTCGATTTACTCCTTTTTTATATTTCGGACATGCTATTCAAATATTACGAGGTAAGTATGATAATGAAGAGGCTCCTGGACAATTAAGCCATTTTCAGGCATTATCATCTGCAATAGCCGCTACAGTTGGTATGGGGAATATTAGTGGAGTGGCAGTAGCCTTGGTTATGGGTGGACCTGGAGCAATATTCTGGATGTGGATAAGTGCTGTAATTGGAATGGCGACTAAATTTTATACCTGTACTCTGGCGATTATGTATCGATCGGAAAGTAAAGAAGGTACAACTCTTAGTGGTCCGATGTATGTAATTGTTGAAGGATTAGGGAAAAGTTGGAAACCATTAGCAGTTTTCTTTGCTATTGCTGGATTAATAGGAACATTACCCGCTTTTACTGTTAATCAATTAACACAGACACTGGTAGATGTTCTAGATTGGGAGGATCATACTAAGCTATATATAGGAATTGTTTTAGCGGTTATAGCTTCATTTGTCATTCTTGGAGGAATTAAAAGGATTGGTCTTGTTGCAAGTAAATTAGTGCCTTTTATGGTGGTATTATACTTTATTACTGTATTTACCATATTAATATTACAAATCGATAAGGTGCCGGAAATGTTTATGTTGATTTTTTCTGATGCTTTTTCTGGAGAAGCGGCAGCTGGTGGTGCCTTAGGATATCTAATAAAAACAGGTGTAAAAAGAGCCGCTTTTTCTAATGAGGCTGGAATTGGAACTGCTCCGATGATGCATGGAACCGCAAAAACGAACGAGCCCATAAGAGAGGGTTTGGTAGCTATGATTGGACCTGCAATAGACACCCTTTTAGTATGTACCTTAACAGCCTTAGCTATTTTGTCTACTGGTGTTTGGCAGCACTCTGACGATAATGGAATTTCACTTACACTAGCTGCATTTAATTCTGTATTGCCTTATGGGATTGGAGATATTGTGGTAATTACTATGGTACTAGTTTTTGCTTTTTCAACCTTATTTTCGTTTTCGTATTATGGAGTTACTTGTCTAGGTTTTTTAACCAAACCAAAATTCGGAAAGTATTATAATTATATCTATATACTTTCTATTGTTGTTGCTGCGGTCGTAAAAATAGATTTTGCTATTAACCTAATAGATAGCGCATTTGCCTTAATGGCGATTCCCACCGTAATTTCCGGGTTATTATTGTCAAAAAAGGTAAATGACAAGGCAAAAACGTACTTTGAAAAAATCACTTCCAAATAATCTGTAAAACTACTTTTTAAACTAGTATTATTTGATAGGAGAAACTACAGAAAACCAAAGTCTCCTATTTTTCGTATATATTTGTTCTAACCCAAATTTTTGAAAATATGAACAAGTTTACCTATTTATCATCTGTAATATTGATGCTTTTTTTTGTTTCCTGTGAAGAATTGGAAAGACTAACAGTATTTGAGATTGACTACGATTCTGAATTTACAGTGGCTTCAACAACAATTATTGATGTGCCAATAAGTATAGAAACACCTCCGGTACCAACTAATTCGGAATCCGAATTTGAAAGTAATAATACGAGTAGTTCACTAATAGAGAGTATTCAATTAAAAAGACTTAGCCTTATCATAGAAAGTCCGGAAAGTGGAGATTTTAACTTTCTTCAAGAGGTTAGGTTATTTATTGATGCAGAGGGATTAGAAGAAACTGAAATCGCATTTGCCGAAGATTTAGAAAATGAAAACCTAAAGGTGATCGAGTTGGAAACGACCCGAGCAGAGTTAAAAGAGTTCTTAAAAAAAGACTCGTTTACTCTGAGAGCTTCCACCACTACCGATGAAACCATAAATGAAGATCATAAGATAAAAGTCGATTGTGTATTTCGAGTAGATGCAAATATTCTAGGGCTTTAATTATTTAAGATAAACACGAGGAATATCATTTTTAATTTCTCGTGTTTGTATTATAATTTAAGATGCATTTTCAAGCAAACAGTAGTTTTATTCTCTTACAATAAATTCACTTCTTCTATTTTCTTGATGCTCTTCTTCTGTACAAGGAACACCATTTGCACATTTATTTTTAAGTCTTCGTTCACCATACGCTTTTCCTCTAATTCTACGCCAATGTATACCACCATTTCTGATTATGTATCGTACCGTCGCTCGCATACGTTTTACACTAAGTCTTTTGTTATACCAATAGCTTGATCTGCTATCAGTATGCGAACGTACTTCAATTTTTAAATTAGGATTTTGTTGCATAACGGCAATTACTTTTTGTAAGTCAGCAATTGCATCAGGTCTTATTTCATCGTTATCTAGGTCAAAGAAAATCGTATTTAATTGTAAAGGGTCTACTATATCGTCACCGATAGAAACAGGTTCGGATGATGTAGATAGTAGTTTTTCTTTTGTGAAATTGATAGGTACATTGTTAAGAGTTTCATAGGTATTGTCTGATCTAAAAATAATATCATTAGGATTAAGACCATCGATTGCTACTCTTATAATATATTGCTTATCACATTCTACTTCAAAGTTATAACTACCATTATAATCAGATTTGATCTCATTAATCACATTTCCATCTGTATCCAATAAGATAACATCAGCATTTGCAATTGTTTCACCTGTTTTTTCATCAGTAATAATTCCAGTTAAATACTCTTTGCAGGAAGTGATAAGTTCTTCGGTTTGTTTAAAACTATAAATGTCATCATTTCCTTTCCCTCCTTTTCGGTTACTGGCAAAATAACCTGTTCTGTTTTCTTCATCAATAACAAAAGAAAAATCATCTTTTGGACTATTAATAGGTCTCCCTACATTAAATACTTCATAAGAGTTTTCTTCTTTTGGGATAGCAACAAAAACATCTAAACCTCCAAGTCCCACATGACCATCACTGGCAAAATATAATTGTCCACTGTTGCTCACAAATGGGAATGTCTCTCTTCCTTCGGTATTAATAGAATCTCCAAGATTTCTAGGCTTCCCATAGCCTCCTCCTGGAAGTATGTCTACGACGAACAAATCAGACTTACCTCGGGTTCCTCTCATATCACTTGCAAAAAACAACTGTTTGTCATCAGGGCTTAGTGCCGGATGCGAAATGGAATAATTATCACTGTTAAAAGGTAGTTCTTCAATATTAGTCCACTTTTCATTAATGAATGTTGCTTTATACAATTTGAGTAACACAACACCTTTTCTGCTTTTTCCTAATTTGTTATTGGTGAAATTGTTTCTGGTAAAATACATAGTATTCCCATCCTTTGTAAAACTAGTAGAAGATTCGTGATATTTAGAGTTTATCTTACCCTTTAGTTTTTTAGATTCCTTTGTTGATATATTATCGTCATTTATTTTTGAGGAGAACAGGTCTAAGAAAGGCATTTTATTCCATTCATGTAGTTTTGAATTTTTACTTCTGGAAGAGGCAAAAACAAGATTTCCTTTATAATCAAAACTTGGAGCATAATCCGAAAATTCAGAATTTATATCTAATGTATAAGTGTCATATTTACCAGATTGCATTTCGATAAAATTTAAGTAATCTCTTTTGTCAACAAAAGATTTGGCTCGTTTATCATTACCAGTTATCGAATTAAATCTTTCCATAACAGTATCCGCTTCATTGTAACGTTCAGCACTTTTTAGACTTTGCGCATAGCGGAACAAATATTCTGGTTTAATTTGATCAGAAAAATTCGAGATCAATTTTTCATACCACTCGATAGATGCTTCGGGTTCTCCTGTAAAATAAAAGGAATCTGCCAATTTTCTGTATAAGTCTGGTGATGAATATCCTTTCTTTGCAACATCGAGATAGATGTCTCTGGCATTAATATAGGCTAATGCTTCAAAATTTTGATCCGCTTTAGAAAGTAACTTTTCTGTGCTTTGAGAAAAACAATTTATTGATATCAAAAATAACGTCATGACAGCATAAATAGATACCGTATGAAACGTCTTGAAATTAATAAAAAATGATATAGAACAATTTCCCAAAATGATCCCAGTATTTTAATGTCAATAATTTATTTTCAGGGGTTTTTGAAAATATACTGGAATTGAATTTACAAAAAATTAACAAGAGTACCTTTAGATTGTATTTCTATATCAGATTTTTCTGTGTTTTATGTATATAAATTTTAATCAATTGAAAAAGATAATAGTTTTTAGGAGTGCGTAGTTTTGTGAAATAATCAACTAACTTTGCATCAAAATTATAAGTATGAGTCATAAAGCTGGTTTTGTAAATATTATAGGAAATCCTAATGTAGGGAAATCAACTTTAATGAATGCATTTGTTGGAGAACGGTTATCCATCATTACTTCAAAAGCGCAAACAACACGGCATAGAATTTTAGGAATCGTAAATGGTGATGATTTTCAGGTAATTTTATCGGATACTCCAGGGATTATCAAGCCTGCTTACGAATTGCAGGAATCTATGATGGGATTTGTAAAATCTGCTTTTGAAGATGCAGATGTTCTTATATATATGGTAGAAATTGGTGAGAAAGAACTTAAGGATGAAGCTTTTTTTAAGAAAATTACAAATGCTAAGATCCCAGTGTTTTTATTATTAAATAAAATCGATCAATCCAACCAGGAACAATTAGAAGAACAAGTAAAGTTTTGGTCAGAAAAAGTTCCAAATGCAGAGTTATATCCAATATCTGCGTTAGAAAATTTTAACGTAAGAGAAGTTTTTGAAAGGATTGTAGAATTACTACCAGACTCACCACCTTTTTATCCTAAAGACCAGCTAACCGATAAACCAGAACGTTTCTTTGTAAATGAAGCTATTCGAGAAAAAATCTTGTTGCATTACAAAAAGGAAATTCCTTATGCTGTAGAAGTGGAAACAGAAGAATTTTTTGAAGACGAAAAAATCATTAGGATTAGATCTGTTATTATGGTCGAAAGAGATTCTCAAAAAGGAATTATTATAGGTCACAAAGGCTCTGCACTTAAAAGAGTTGGAGTAGAAGCTAGAAAGGAATTAGAGAAGTTTTTTGGAAAGCAGATACATATAGAGTTGTACGTAAAAGTGAATAAAAATTGGAGAAATAATCAGCGTCAATTAAAACGTTTTGGTTATAATCAATAATCATAGCACTTCTAAATTCTTCTAAAACTTTGTTTGTAAGATTTTTATAAGTTATCCAACTTAACGATTTACGGTAAAACTGTATTTGAAAGATAAAACCTTGCATTTAAACGTTTTTATAGGTTTTTCTATGATTTTTTAATGCGAATCTTCTAATTTTGTTACATAACAAATATCTAAAGCCCTAAAATATGATATGAAACTTACTTTAACTTCACTCGTTTTTTAATAACGTTTTACTTTTAAAATTTAATAAACAATAGACAATACAGTTCATGTTATAATGAATTTATTGACTCTTTTTGTCTTGTAATTGTTTATGAAATAACCCAAAATAATTAACCATATTGGATCTCCGAATTCAAAAGAAAAAACTACACAATGTCAATATTTACTAAAAAGCTTAACTCTTTAAGCCGAAAGATAAGCGCAACAAATGTTGGAGCGACTATCTTTAGCCTAACCATGATCGTCATTTTTATGATGACAACAGGATTTAATTCTGTATTAGATAAAAATAATAGTGCTCCTGCTACCGTATGTAGCAATCCATTAGGAGAAGCATTAGGGTATAACGCGTTTGTAAGATATAATACAACACTCAAAGGAGGTGATACCGAAGGGCCTATAGCATTAGGTGGAAATTTAACAATGGATGGTATCATTACTGTAGCGGCACAAACTGCCGGTACTAATTTTTTTAACGGTGATGATCAGCCTTCATCATTAGTGGTAAACGGAAGAATAATTTATACTTCTGGAGAAGGAATTCATTTAAATCAAGGATATGTGAAAGTTGGGGATCTTAATGGTTCTTCTGTATTTGATTTAGATAGAAATAACGCATCTGTAAATACAAGAGTAACTTCTGGAGATTATGATGCAAAACCTAGAGTACAGGTACAAAGAAAACAAGTAGAGAACTCTGTTAGTAATGGAGGTTTAATAGATTTTGAAGCGGCTTTTAGAGCTTTTGAAACGAGATCATTAGATTATAGTCTGTTAACACCAAATCTTACGGTTAGTAGTGATAATAAAATTTCATTAGCTCCAAATACTGTGAATGTATTAAACCTTACGGGAGCTCAACTGCAAAATCTTCCATACTTAACTTTTGAGAATGCCCCTAATCAGGATACTCCTTTAATTATTAATGTAGATGCACCAGGTGATTTTGAATGGAATATTTTAAACATAGCTGGAATAGGAGACCCGCAAGGAGCATTTATTATTTGGAATTTTTATAATAACAATAGTATTACACTAAAAGGGGGTTCTACAATTATAGGAAGTTTGTTTGCACCAAAATCAGATGTTACAAAAGATTCTTCAGGAAATATTAATGGTCAGGTAATTGCTGCTAATTATTATCATATCCAAGGAGAATTACATCAACATGTTTTTGATGCTTGTACGGATAACAATATTTGCGAACTTACCGTTGATGCAGGTGAAGATTCTGAATTCTGTGGAGAAGGAGAAGTAACTCTTACTGCCAGAGTTAATGGAGCTTCTGAGTGTGTGGATTGTATTGGGACTTATGGAGTAGAAAATACGAATAACTGTAGAAGAGATCAAGACTACGTGATGTGGTTAACGGATGGGAGCAATCCAAGATGGTTTTCTAATGTAGATCTAGAATGGAATGAGTTGGCAGACGGAACTGCAACGCTTACAGGAACTATTTTTGATCATACCCTTACGCAAACTACGTATGAAGTGAACGCAGTTTTATCTGGAAAAACATTTTCTACACCTGCTAATAGTCCTAAAAACCATGAGTGTAATTCAGAGAATACGAATGATTGGGTTTATTATACAGAATTAGCTGGTACAGTAACTAGTACAGATGGATCTTGGTCTATTGATTTATCTAGAAGAGGTCCTTCATTTCAGTTAGGAAATGGAGCAAATGTTACGGAAACGGAACTAGGTAAATTAGGAGCTTGTGGATGGTTCAATACTACAGATGGTCAATACAATAGAGGAGATTTTAACTTTAACTTAGGCGACTGTGTTACAACAACAAATACAGAAGTAAGTTATTTGTGGTCTACAGGAGAAACTACACCTTCTATTACAGTTAATGAAGGAGGAACATATACTGTTACTGTTAAAGATTGTGAGAATTGTGAAGCTTCTGATGCCGTTGAGGTAATCATTAATGAAGCTCCTACGGTAAATGCAGGAGATGATCAGGAAATTTGTCTTGGAGATGAAGTAACATTAACTGCTACTACAGACAACAACGAAAGTTGTGAAAGCTGTGTAGAATATGGTATTCAGGATACAGAGTATTGTCGTGGAGATCAGAACTATGTGTTGTGGTTAGAAGGTAATAGATTTTTCTCTAACGTAGATCTAGAATGGAATGAACTTGCTGATGGAACTGCAACATTAAAAGGTACTGTTTTTGATTATACGGTAACACAATCTAATTATGAAGTAGACGTGGTATTTACCGGAAAAACTTCGGTAGCACCAGCAAATAGTCCTAAATCACATGTTTGTAATGATGAAAACGAATCAGCATGGGAATATTATACAGAATTTACTGGAACAATTACTAGTGAAGATGGATCTTGGTCAACTAGCTTAACTAGAAGAGGGCCAGCTTTCCAGATGGGTAATGGAGCAAATCAAACAGAAACTGAATTAGGAAAATTTGGAGCTTGTGGTTGGTTTGATACAGATGATAATGAATATCCTGTAGGAGATTTTAATTTTAATTTTGGAGATTGTATTTCCTCAGAAACGAGTAATACAACTTTCTTATGGTCTACAGGAGAAACTACAGCTTCAATTACTGTTTCTCCGGAAGAGGATACTACCTATTCAGTTACTGTTACTAATTGTAATGGTTGTACAGCAACTGATGAAGTAGTGGTAACTGTGAAATCTGCTGTGGTAGATGCAGGAGATGATCAAAATGTATGTTTAGGGGAAGAAGTAACACTAACAGCTACCGGAGAAGGTACATTTGTATGGTCAACAGGAGAGACAACAGAAAGTATTACAGTATCTCCGACAGAAACAACTACATATACTGTTACAGCTACTAGTGGAAGTTGCGAGGCTACAGATTCGGTTACGGTGGTAGTTAATGATCCAGTGATTGTTGATGCTGGTGAAGATCAAGAGATTTGTTTAGGAGAAGAAGTTACTTTAACTGCACAAGCTACGGGTATAGATAATTGTGGTGATTGTATAGAATATGGTATTAAAGATACTGACTATTGCAGAGGAAGACATCATCAGTTTGTTGTTTTCATAAATGATAACGGAACCAGATTATGGTTTAGAAACGTTGATCTTGTTTGGAGTGAAAATGCTGTTGATGGAACTGCAACGTTAAAAGGAGAAGTATTTGAATACAATTCCACGAACACTGCTTTTACAGTAGATGCTACCTTTACTGGATTTACAGATACACCGCCAGCAGGAAGTCCTAAAGCAAGTTCTTGTCAAACAGAAGATGCAACAGGTTGGGTATATTATACAGGAATCAGTGGAACGATTACACAAATTGGAGGTGATTTAAGTTATGATATCTCCAGAAGAGGTGAAGCTTTTCAGGTAGGAAATGGTGCTAACGTATTCGAATATACTCCAGCTGTTTACGGAGGATCTGGATGGTTTAACTTAGAAGGAAACCCAGATTCGTTTGGAGATTTTAATATAAACTTAGGAGATTGCATTTCTCAAGGACAAGGACAAGTACAGTATTTATGGTCTACAGGAGAAACTACACAAAGTATTACCGTTTCACCTGAAGAAGATACTACATATACTGTTACAGTAACTGGATGTACAGAGTGTGTTGGAGAAGATGAGGTAACTGTTACCGTTGATAATGCTACTGCAGATGCTGGTGATGATCAAGTTATTTGTGTTGGAGAAACAGCTACATTAACAGTTGTTGGAGAAGGAGCTATTCTATGGTCTACAGGAGAAACTACAGCAAGTATTGATGTTTCGCCAGATGCTACAACAGAATATACAGTTACAGTAACCAATGGTGAGTGTTCTGCTACAGATGAGGTAGTAGTAACAGTAGGTTCGGCTACAGCCGATGCTGGAGATGATCAAGTTATTTGCGTTGGAGAAACGGCAACACTAACTGTTGTTGGAGAAGGAGCTATTCTATGGTCTACAGGAGAAACTACAGCAAGTATTGATGTTTCGCCAGATGCTACAACAGAATATACAGTTACAGTAACGAATGGAAACTGTTCTGCTACAGATGAAGTAACAGTTACAGTAAATTCAGCAACTGCAGATGCAGGAGAGGATCAAACAATCACGGTAGGAGAAACCGCTACACTAACTGTTGTTGGAGAAGGAGCTATTCTATGGTCTACAGGAGAAACTACAGCTAGTATCGAAGTTTCACCACAAGAAACTACAACATACACTGTTGCCATAACTAATAATGGATGTACAGCAACTGATGAAGTTACGGTATTTGTAGAAGGTTGTTCACTAGTTGCTGACGCTGGAGAAGATCAGGAAATCTGTTTAGGAGAGGAAGTTGTATTGTCGGTAGAAGGGGAAGGAGATATCTTATGGTCTACAGGAGAAACAACTAGAACTATAACAGTATCACCAGGAAATACAACTACTTATTCTGTAATTGTTACAGATGGAGCTTGTGAATCTATGGATGAAGTTATAGTAGGAGTAACGATATTAGAGGTAAGTGCTGGAAGAGATAGATTTTTATGTGAAGGTTTTGGAGAGGAGGCAACTTTAACAGCTTCTATCGGAGATAGTTATTTATGGTCTAACGGAGAAACAACAAGAACTATTATTGTATCTCCACCAGTTACTACGAATTATACAGTTACAGTAACTACAGGAAACTGTAGCGATTCTGATGAGGTTACCGTATTTGTGGATAATTGTGATGAGAGTATTATAAGTACAAAACTATATCCAACAGTATTACATTCTGGAGAAGATATGACCATAGATATCATGTCTAAGAAAGAACAAAATGTAAGAGTAACTATCTACAATATGAATGGTTCAAGAATGACTCCTACAAAAGAGTCAGTAATTACGAATGGTAAAAATTCGTTAGTGTTTAACATGACACAATCAATGGAATCAGGAGTGTATGTAGTGAAGATACACAAAGAAGAAGGTGTTGAATATAAGAAGTTTATTATAGAATAATACTTTCTTCGATATAGCTTAAAATTTGAAAGCGCTCTAAAAAGTAACACTTTTTAGAGCGCTTTTTCTATCTAACAATTTCTTAACTCTAAGAATTCGTAAAATAGACGTAATTTATTATTATGGTAACATTAAGGATATATGCATTATTGAATTTAGCTAGCTAACGCAAATCAAATTAATAATGAAAATCTTTAACAAATCAAGTCTATTTGTAATTGGGGCTTTAGGATTATTTTATTCTTGTAATCTCGATGATTATCAAGGTGGAGGTGGTAATACAGACGACCTTACGTTTAACAAAATCGGAGGATTTATCAACGGAACTGGAGATGAAGGCTTTGCAGAAATTTCTGCTTTTGATCCAGAAACAGCAAAACTGTTTGTAGTTAATCCTAATGATGTGGAACTTTCTGTATGGGATCTTTCTAATCCTTCTAATCCAGTAGCTGGCACAGATATTTCTTTAAACGGAATTCCTAATAGTGTAGCAGTACATGATGGACTGGTTGCTGTAGCGTTAGAAAATGCAGCAGATAAACAGGCAAATGGTACAGTAGCAACATACGATGCAGATTCACAAACTTTGCTAACAACCTATCAAGCAGGAGCATTACCAGACATGGTAACATTTAGTCCAAATGGCAAATATATTATAGCTGCAAATGAAGGAGAGCCAAACGATGAGTATACCATTGATCCAGAAGGTTCTGTAACGATTATAGAAGTAGCAACAGGTCAAGTGCACCAGGTAACGTTTACTAGGTTTAATGGTGTTTCTATTGGCAATGATTTTAGGGTTTTTGGTCCAAATGCAACATTTGCTCAGGATATAGAACCAGAATATATAGCTGTATCTGATGATTCTAGAACAGCGTATGTAGCATTACAAGAAAATAATGGTATTGCCGTAATAGACTTAAGAACTAAAACGGTACGTTATATTACTGGTTTGGGAACTAAGGATTATTCATTACCAGAAAACCAGATCGATGCGAGTGATCGAGATGATATTGTTGGAAACTTTCAGAACTGGCCAGTATTAGGGTATTATCATCCAGATGCTATGACATTTGCTAAAATACGTGGAGCGAGATTTTTAATTACTGCAAACGAAGGTGATGCAAGAGATTATGATGGATATTCTGAAGAAGAAAGAGTAAAAGATTTAACACTTGATCCTACTGCATATCCAGATGCTGAGACATTACAATTAGACGAAAATCTTGGACGTTTAAAGACAACTACTGCTAATGGTGATATAGACGGAGATGGTGATGTAGATCAAATCTATGCTTATGGAGGAAGATCTTTTACCATTTGGACTACAACAGGAGCAAAAGTATACGATAGTGGTGATCAGATTGCAAGAACCGTATTTGAATTTGATCCTAGCGCCTTTAATAGTAATGAAGGAGATGGAGTAGATAATAGATCTGATGATAAAGGAGCAGAGCCAGAAGCTGTAGAAGTGCTAAAAGTTGACGGAAGTACGTTGTTGTTTGTAGGTTTAGAAAGAACAGGAGGAGTAATGGTGTATGATATTTCTAATCCAGTAAATCCGAGGTTTATCGATTGGTTGCGTGATGCAGCTGATATCTCTCCAGAAGGATTGATTACCGTTAAAGCAGAGGATAGTCCAACAGGTAATGCTTTGGTGATTGTTACACACGAAGTATCTAATTCTGTGGCTATCTACGAGGTGAAATAAAAGCATCCATAAAAATTTTGATGTTTTACAGTAACCAACTTATATAGATTTGTTTATATCTTTGAGGTAAGTAATTATTTCACTGACTGACTATCAATTATGAAAAAGTTCAATAGGTCGATGCGCTGACCGTTGAGCTTTTTCGTTTTTTACACCTATTTCATTACATTTTATTTACTTCATCTTACAGGATCAATAGTTTAGGAAGAATAAAAAGACTAATTTTGCACAAATTTTAGAATTCGAGATAATGAGCAATATAGTGGCAATTGTAGGGAGACCAAATGTAGGAAAATCTACTTTTTTTAATAGACTGATCCAAAGGAGAGAAGCTATCGTAGATGCGGTGAGTGGAGTTACTCGTGATCGTCACTATGGTAAGAGTGATTGGAATGGAAAAGAATTCTCATTGATCGATACAGGTGGTTATGTAGTTGGTAGTGATGATATCTTCGAAGCAGAAATCGATAAGCAAGTAGAACTTGCTATCGATGAAGCCGATGCAATTATCTTTATGGTAGATGTAGAATCTGGTATTACTGGTATGGATGAAGAAGTCGCCAATCTGTTGCGCAAAGTAGATAAGCCAATTTTTGTAGCGGTAAATAAGGTTGATAATGCCAAAAGAGCTGCTGATGCTGTTGAGTTCTATAATCTGGGATTAGGAGAATATTATACTATTGCTAGTATTAACGGAAGCGGTACAGGAGAATTATTAGATGCTTTAGTAGAAGCTCTGCCAGAACAAGAAGAAGAAGAAGTTTCTGAGCTACCACGTTTTGCTGTAGTAGGAAGACCAAATGCTGGAAAATCGTCTTTTATTAATGCCCTTATCGGCGAAGATCGATATATAGTTACAGATATCGCGGGAACTACAAGAGATGCTATTGATACCAAGTACAATCGTTTTGGTTTTGAATTTAATCTTGTAGATACTGCAGGAATCCGACGTAAATCGAAGGTGAAAGAAGATTTAGAATTTTATTCCGTAATGCGATCGGTAAGAGCGATAGAACATAGTGATGTATGTTTATTGTTAGTAGATGCTACGCGAGGATTTGATTCACAAGTGCAGAATATATTTTGGTTAGCAGAACGCAACCGAAAAGGAATTGTAATTCTGGTAAATAAATGGGATCTGATCGAAAATAAGGAAAGCAATACCCTTAAAGATTTCGAAAAGTATATTCGTAAGCAAATAGAGCCATTTACAGACGTGCCTATTGTGTTTATATCTGCGTTAACCAAGCAACGTATATTTAAAGCCATTGAAACGGCTGTAGAAGTGTATAAAAATCGTTCTAAAAAGATCAAAACGAGTGTTATGAACGATACCATGCTTCCTATTATTGAGCATAATCCACCACCTGCGTATAAAGGAAAGTATGTAAAGATTAAATATTGCATGCAATTACCTACACCTCAACCGCAGTTTGCATTTTTCTGTAATCTACCACAATACATCAGAGATCCGTATAAACGCTTTATCGAAAATCAATTACGAAAACAATTTGATTTTCATGGTGTACCCGTAGCAGTGTATTTTAGGAAAAAGTAAACCCTGAAAATGAAGCAATCAAGATAGCGTGGATTTGCAATCTGTCTGACACTAATTCTTCAATCGCTGCCGCTAGTTTGTAACTAGTGGCTTTCCTATTGTATTATCCAAATAAATCTAGCACCCAATAGCAAAGCTCGCGAAGTATACAACAGATGTATTAGGAAACTTATACTTTCTACTCATATTACCAAATAAAACAAAAGCTATACCGATATAGTATAGCTTTTAGATTGCTTGTTTGTTATTGCCAATCTTTGACGCCACTAGTCACAGACTAGCGGTAGCGGGGATCTGGATTATTTAAATCCGCATAAGGCATTACTATAGACTATTTCATATTTAATCTTCTTAGAATATTGATCTTTACTAATATAAATATATTTACCTTTTTTTGTGTTTTCCAAATCAAGTGTAAAAGAATAACCATTATCTAATTCAGTAATTTCTGTTCTATAATTTCTATTAATACAAATAACTTTAGCTAATCCCATGGATTTATCACTGTGGATTTGTTGATTTAATAATGAATCTGAATCATTTGTTACTAGAATTTTCTCTCCATTGAAAGCTGATTTAAAAACAATCAATGAATATTTATCGTCTAAAGCATTAAATGCTGTAAGAGCTTTTTTCTCTTGATAATCTTTTTTAGGAGTACATAACTCATCATTAAAATAAGATTTAGGAACGGTCGAACAACTAAGGCATAAAATTATAGTTCCTAAAAAAATAAGTGCTTTTTGCATTTTGAAATTATTTTTGTTGACTTTCAACTTGTTTAAGTAATATACTTCTTTGTTCTTTCAATACATTAGTATCTGTATTTGATGGTGTTTCTTTCCCGTCGCTGCCGCTAGTTTGTAACTGGTGGCTTTTCTATTTTATTAACCTAAATTAATCTAGCAGCCAAATAATAAAGCTAGTAAAGTATGCAACAGATATATTAGGAAACTTTTGCTTTCTACTTATTACATCAAATTAAACAAAAGTTGTGAAATGGTACGTACAACTTTTGTTTTTAAATGTGTTGTGCTAAGCACGAGCAAAACGTTCGTGCCAGCAGTGGAATTTCGTTTTCTGAAATACTGTCTCTTCCTAAAAAAGTTTATATTAATCCTAAAATAGATTTACATGATTTTTTATGTGTTTTTAGAGTTATTTTCTTAATAAAAATATAATCTAAAAAAATGGTTGAGTGCAGATTTTCTCAATTTCTTTCTTCTCTTAAAAGTGGTATATAAACTTTTTCAAAAAAAAGCATAAAATGAAGGTAACATTTTTGCTTTTACGAACACTTAATGAATAATGGATAATTAGTTTTAAGTAATCACAAATTCTTCAATCAATTTTATACATGAAAATACAACAAATTACTCTTCTGAGTATATTATTCTTTTGTTCTTTCCTTTTGCATGCACAGAACTTTTCAATTACAGGCCAAATAACCGATGCGGAAAAAAGCATTCCAATTGAAGCCGCAACGGTGTATTTAGAAGCTGTGAAAGATAGTATGCTAATTACGTATACGATTTCTGACGCAAAAGGTAATTTTCAACTTTTAGGAAACACTCCAAGAAAAGAAGCGAAGGTTTTCATTTCGTCAATTGGATATCAACCCTATTTTAAAAAAATTAAGCTTACAAATCCAAAAATTGATTTAGGGCAAATTAATTTGGATTTTGCAGTAGAATCATTAGACGAAGTGCTAGTAAAGTCAAGAGCTCCTGTTACGATAAAAAAAGACACTTTAGAATTTAATGTAGCGTCATTTAAAACTAAAAAAGATGCTAATGTTGAAGATTTATTAAAAGAGTTACCAGGAGTTGAGGTTGGCGATGACGGAAAAATTAGAGTGAATGGAAAAGAAGTCAATAAGATTTTGGTAAATGGAAAACCTTTTTTTGGAGACGATCCTACAATTGCTACTAGAAATTTAACTAAAGACATTGTCGATAAAATTCAGGTTACAGATACTAAAACAGATGCAGAAGCATTTGCTGGAGAAGAAGGCGATGGAGAAAATAAAACCATAAATATAACAATCCAGGAAGATAAAAATAAAGGAACTTTTGGTCGAGTCGCAGCCGGTATTGGAACAGATGAACGTTATGAAGCAGCTGGGATTATTAATTATTTTAATGATGATCAAAGGATTAGTGTTTTAATGGGAGGGAATAATATCAACTCGCCTGGATTTAGTTTTGGTGAGATACGGAAGATGTTCGGAGGAGCCAGAAGCATGTCTGTAAACGATAGTGGAGCATTTTCTATTGATGGAATCTCTTTTGGAGGAGGAGAAGGTATAGTGACTTCTAGAAATGCAGGGGTTAACTACACTGATGATTTAAATAATAAAATAAATGTGAATGCTAACTATTTTTATGGCTCAACAGATTCAGAAAATGAAAGGCTTAGTGAGCGAGAAAACATCCTGCCAGACACGCGTTTTTTTTCTACTTCTTCTTCTAATTCTATTAGTAAAATAGATAATCATGATGTGAATATTAGTTTTGATATTAAAGTGGATTCTACTTTTTTAATCAATATAAAACCATCTTTAAAATTTATAACATCTGATTCTCGTTTTCAGAGTACAGATAGTTCTAGAGATGAAAATGGAGTGCAACTTAATAGATCAAATCTTTTTACCAATTCGGAACGTTTAGATAAAAGATTTACAAATGATATCGATGTAACCAAGAGGTTTGGTAATCGTGGTGCTTTTCTAAAGGTTAATACCTCTGCTGGATTTAATAATGCTTCTAGTGATGAGTTTCTGCAATCAAATACAGATATATTTGGAGACTTACCCGAAACCTTATCTAGAGATCAGTTTACAAATACAGAAAATTCTTTTACAAGTTGGTATGCTAATATTACGTATAGACATCCTTTAATTTCAAAAAAGGTATTTTTAGATGTCTCTTACTCATATAGATGGGATGTTAGAGAAAACCTGGAAAGTACTTTTAATTTTAACACAGTTACACAGCAGTATGATGACTTTAATGAAGATTTAAGCACTGACTTTAGATTTATTAATACAAGAAAGACTCCAGGAGCAAAATTAGTATATCAAGGAAAAAAACTATCAGCAAGTGTTGGTACTGGTTATGTGTTTAGGACTTTAGAAAATCAAGACAAACTAAGAGGTGTCGAATTTGAACAAGACTTTGATGCTATTGAACTTAATGGGCGAGTTAATTATAGATTTAGTCCAAAAGCTTCATTGTA
The DNA here is from genome assembly GCF_947492965.1 of uncultured Aquimarina sp. Classification (GTDB taxonomy): domain Bacteria; phylum Bacteroidota; class Bacteroidia; order Flavobacteriales; family Flavobacteriaceae; genus Aquimarina. The sequence goes on from NZ_CANLOZ010000003.1 coordinate 549,438, forward strand.
CACGGGATATCAGTTAAGTAATAGGCCACCAGATATTTCCCAACTTCAACCGTTTCAGGATGTTTCCAATCCTTTAAATACTATTACAGGAAATCCAAATCTTAAACCCTCTAATGAGCATAGCGTATATGTTGGGTTTAATGACTATGATTTTCAGAAAAGATCAGGGTTTTATAGTTATTTTAATATTCGAGCAACCAACGATAAAGTAGTGGCAAGAACGATCATTGATGAAAATTTGGTGTCAAATACAACTTTTGATAATGTTAATGGCGATTATCGAATTTATGGAAGTTTATCAAAGAGTAAATCTTATAAAATAGACTCATTAAGAACTATAAAAGTAGGCCTTGGGCTATATGGTAATATAAATAGGATCGTAAATTTTAATAATGAAATACAATACAGGACTAATACTACCTCATTAACTCCTAATCTTAGTTTTACGTTTACATGGAAAAATATTTTAGAATTAAGACCTAGATATAGTATTTCATTTACGAATACTACTTATGATATTGATCTCTTTGATAATAGAGATTTTTTAAGGCATGATTTATGGCTAAGAACAACAACTTTTGTGCCTAAAAATTTAGAATGGAGTAATGATATCAAATATAATTATAATCCAGATGTAGCAGCCGGCTTTCAACGAAGCTCCTGGTTTTGGAATACCACAGTCGCTTATTCTTTATGGAAAAAGAAAGCAACTGTTACTTTAAAAATATATGATTTGCTAAATCAAAATAACAACGCAAGACGTATTGCGACATCTAATTATATTGAGGATGCAGAAAGTACAGTTTTACAGCAATATTTTATGTTGAGTTTTAGTTATAAATTTAATAGTTTGGGAAAAAAGGGAGAGGTTGGAAAAGATAATTTTTTCTTTGATTAAAACTTTCTTAAAAGAGATGTTAGCTTTTTGGGATAGGATGCTAAAGATGTAAGTTGTCAATCCGTATTATCAGGAAAGGTGACATTCGTTATAGTGTCAAAACAAGAAGATATGTTACTATAGAAATCGGACTTTTTTAGTAAAAAGTTTTGGATGGGTGTTGGATATTGTGTGTTTTGGGAGATTATAGTTTTTCCTCTTCCTAATTAGGTCATCAGACTTCTGTCTTCTATTGATGAAAAAAAAGAAAAAAACTATTTAGACTTTATCAAATGGGAGGAAAACGTATTACAACTGCTCTTTAATCTTTAACAATTGAGCACGTATAGATTCTAATTTTCGGATGATATCAAAGCTATCTAAAGCTTCTTGCTTTTGTTCTTTAAGGTGAGTTTTAGCACCTTCTAAGGTAAAACCTCGTTCTTTTACCAAATGGTAGATAAGCTCTAAATTTTTAATGTCTTCTGGAGTAAACTTTCGATTTCCTTTGGCATTTTTTTTAGGTTTTAGAATGTCAAATTCCTTTTCCCAAAAACGAATAAGAGAAGCATTTACATCAAATGCATCAGCTACCTCACCAATACCATAATATAATTTTTTGGGTAAGTCTACGTACATATTTAGTTCTCTTTTTGTTGGGTAAAACTCCCATCTTCTTTAAATACCAAATTGCTTTCTGGAAAATCTTCCTCTGTCAATTTTTTAATTTCTTTTAGAGCTCTTTTTTTGTCATCCATAAACGGATAGATCTCATCAATCTGTTTAGCAGAATGTAATTTGCCTTGGATAAAATTACCTTCCGGATCGATATCGATCTCTGCTATGGGTGCATATCCTTTGATTCCGGTTAAATTGAATCTAGAATAAGTGCAAAAATTTCCTAAACTATAAGCAATAAACTTGTTGTTATATACTTCAAAAGCTCTGGAAACGTGCGGTCCATGGCCTAAAATAACGTCTGCTCCTGCATCTATTAATGTATGTGCAAACAGGTATACATTACCGCGATCTTCACCGTAAAAACGTTCTGTTTTTCTAGGTACATGCGTATGATCCGATCCTTCTGCACCACCGTGGAAAGAAACAATTACAATATCTGCTTTTTCCTTCAGTTCCTTTACTATCCTTTTTGCTTTGGTTAAGTTATGAATTTTTACGCAATCTTTGTTTGGGGCAAAGGCACAAAATCCGTACGTGATTCCATTTTTTTCGAAAATAGTAGATTCCTGTGCAAAAATTCCAGCATAGGCAATATTATGTTTCTCTAAAGTTTTAGCTGTGTTTTTAATACCTACAGCACCAAAATCACCAATATGGTTATTCGCAACACTCATTACATCAAACCCGCTTTCCTCTAAATATTGACCAAAGAATTCCGGAGAACGAAACGAGTAACATTTAGAAGGGTCAGAACAACGCTTGGCATTTTTACCTTCGTCAGTAAGCGTGCCTTCTAGATTTCCAAAAAGAATATCTGCTTGTTGCAATACTATGTTCACATTATCGAATGGTCCTTTGTCTTTTGGAGGCAAGTAACTTTCGTTAGGAAAATTGGTTCCCATCATGATATCTCCAACAGCCATTAACTTTATGCTTTTGGGAGCAGACAGTTTTTCCATTTCTAGTTTAAAATCCTCCACAATTGTGGTCATGGAGTCAATGGCTTCTTTTGAAAATTTCTGAGCTTGTATTGTAGTGCTAAAACCAATTAGAATTACAAAAAGAAGTGCTTTGCGCATATAGACTAGTCTAGAGTTTCATTAATAAGAGAAGAAGCTTTTAGCATTTCATTAAATTCCTCAGAAGTTAAACTTCCATAATAGAAGTTACGAGGATTAATACGTTCACCATCTTTAAATATTTCATAATGAAGGTGAGGCGCTACGGATCTACCGGTACTACCTACGTATCCAATAATATCTCCACGTTTTACTTTCTGTCCTTTCTTTACGTTGTATTTGCTTAAATGAGCATACAAACTAACATAGTTAAACCCGTGATCTATTCTTATATGTTTTCCGTAACCGCTTGAGTTTGCATCTGCACGAGTAACTGTTCCATTTCCAGAAGCATAAATTGGGGTTCCTGTAGCTGCAGAAAAATCCATTCCATAGTGGAACTTTCGTGCTTTGGTAAAAGGATCACTTCTCCATCCATAACCAGAGGCCATACGTTTTAGATCAGAATTTTCAATCGGTTGAATTGCGGGAATCGTGGCAAGTAATTCTTCTTTCTGTTCTGCTAATTCTTTAATCTCATCTAAAGATATAGATTGAACAGCGATTTGTTTGGTAAGTTTATCTATTTGTTTTTGGCTTTCAATAATCATTTCAGAGTTATCGTAACCTTCATAACCTTTATACCTATTTACTCCACCGAATCCAGCACTTCGTACTTCTTCAGGAATTGGTGGTGCACCAAAATATAAGCGGTAAATATTATCATCTCTTTCCGCAATTTCAGCAAGAACAGCATGATCTTTTTTCAATTGCTTGTTCATAAGCTCATATTGCAGTTTCATATTGTCTAATTCCCTTTTATATGCTTTCTCTTTAGGAGTTTCTAATTGAGGAATATTTAGGTAGATTACCAGAAGGATGAAGCCTGCTAAAAAAGCACCAAGAATCCCCAAGATGGCAAAACCAAATTTACGACCCTTTTTTTGCTCAATTCTACGATAAGATAGCGTCTCGCTATCGTAGTAATATTTAACCTTTGACATAATCTAAAATATACTATTTTTGCAGGATGTTAGCCAAAAACAGGCTAATTTATACTTTGAGGCTGCAACAAATATAATAAATTGTCGCAAAGTCCAGAAAAAACTGACAATTATCGATGGTGTCGGGAAGTTAGAACTATCGATAACTAACTGATAAGAAATAAAATAGAAGAAAAATGAAATCCCAAGACATCAGAAACCAATTTTTAGCGTTTTTTGAATCCAAAAAACATAGCATAGTGCCTTCTGCACCCATGGTGATCAAAGACGATCCTACACTGATGTTTACCAATGCCGGGATGAACCAGTTTAAAGAGTTCTTTTTAGGAAACGGGATACCAAAAAATAATAGAATTGCAGATACCCAAAAATGTTTGCGAGTAAGTGGTAAGCATAACGATTTGGAAGAAGTGGGGATGGATACGTATCACCATACTATGTTTGAAATGTTAGGGAACTGGAGTTTCGGTGATTACTTTAAAAAGGAAGCGATCGAATGGGCATGGGAACTGCTAACTGATGTTTTCGGTATCGATAAGGATATCTTGTATGTGTCAGTTTTTGAAGGAGCAAAAGATGAAAATCTGGAAATGGATCAAGAAGCGTACGATTTATGGACAAAAATAGTTCCAGAAGATCGTATCATTATGGGAAACAAGAAAGATAATTTCTGGGAGATGGGAGACCAAGGGCCTTGTGGACCGTGTTCGGAGATTCATGTAGATCTAAGATCTGAAGAAGAGAAGGCAAAAATTCCTGGACGTGATTTAGTGAATCAGGATGATCCATTAGTAGTAGAGATTTGGAATCTGGTTTTTATGCAGTTTAATCGTAAAGCTGATGGTTCTTTAGAAAAATTACCAGCACAGCATGTAGATACAGGAATGGGATTTGAGCGTTTGTGTATGGCGTTGCAAGGAGTAAAGTCGAATTATGATACAGATGTATTTACTCCGTTAATTCGAGAAATAGAAACGATTACGAATAGTACGTATGATAAAGATAGTATCCCAACTGAGGATAGTGGTAAGGTTAGTGTTGCTATACGGGTAATTGCAGATCACCTTAGGGCAGTATCTTTTTCGATTGCAGATGGACAGTTGCCTAGTAATACAGGTGCTGGATATGTAATTCGTAGAATTTTAAGAAGAGCTATCCGATACGGTTTCACATTTTTGAATACCAAAGAACCTTTTATCTATAAATTGGTAGATACGCTTAGCAATCAGATGAGTGATGCTTTTCCAGAATTGAAATCTCAGAAAAACTTAATTGTTAACGTAATTAAGGAAGAAGAAAATTCTTTTCTAAGAACCTTGGACCAAGGATTGGTGTTGTTGGATAATGTGATCAAGAATACCAAAGGAAAAGTAGTTTCGGGAGAAAAAGCATTTGAGTTGTATGATACCTATGGTTTTCCAAAAGATTTAACAGCACTTATTTTAAGTGAACAAGGATATGAATATGATGAAGCGAGTTTTGAAGTAGAGTTGCAAAAACAAAAAGACCGTTCCAGAGCAGCTTCTGAAGTAAAAGCAGGAGACTGGGAAATTTTATTGCCAGATGCTGAAGAAGAATTTATCGGATACGATCATACTACGGGAGATGCTAAAATATCTCGCTATCGTAAAGTAAATAGTAAGAAAGATGGAGAGCTGTATCAATTAGTACTAGATCAAACTCCGTTCTATCCAGAAGGTGGAGGTCAAGTAGGTGACAAAGGATATTTAGAAGTTGCCAATGGAGATGTGGTATATATTGTTGATACTAAAAAAGAGAACAATTTGATTATCCATTTTGCTAAAAGTTTGCCGAAGCATTTAGGAGAAACTTACAAGGCAGTAGTGGATACAAAACAACGTACCAGAACTGCTTCTAATCATACGGCAACACACTTATTACATCAGGCATTGCGCACTGTTTTGGGAACTCATGTAGCTCAGAAAGGTTCGATGGTACATAGTGGGAATTTGAGATTTGATTTCTCTCATTTTTCTAAAGTATCTGCAGATGAGTTACAGCAAGTAGAAGATTTTGTGAATGCTAGAATTAGAGAAGGATTGCCATTGGAGGAAAAGCGAAGCATATCCTATGATCAAGCAATTGCAGAAGGTGCAATAGCATTATTCGGAGAGAAATATGGGGATTCAGTAAGAGCAATTCGTTTTGGAGAGTCTATGGAATTATGTGGAGGAATTCACGTGCAAAACACTAGTGATATTTGGCATTTTAAAATTACTTCTGAAAGTGCTGTTGCTGCAGGAATTCGAAGAATAGAGGCCATCACGAGTGATGCTGCTAAAGATTATTTTACAAATCAATCGGAAGCTTTTTCGGAAGTAAAAGCAGTATTGAAAAATGCAAAAGATCCTGTAAAAGCAATTACTGCTTTGCAAGAGGAGAATGCAAGTCTTAAAAAACAAATAGAAGCGCTTCTTAAAGATAAAGCCAAAAACCTAAAAGGAGATCTTAAAGCTGAATTTGAAGAAGTAAATGGAATTCAGTTTTTAAGTAAAAAAGTGGATCTAGATCCAGCAGGAATTAAAGATCTATCCTTTGAATTAGGTGGAGAAGTATCAAATGCATTTATGCTTTTTGGAGCGGATAATAATGGCAAAGCATTATTGTCCTGTTATATCTCTAAAAACTTGGTTGAAGAGAAAGGGCTTAATGCTGGTAAGGTGGTTCGCGAACTTGGAAAATATATCCAAGGTGGTGGCGGTGGTCAACCGTTTTTTGCAACTGCAGGTGGTAAAAATCCAGCAGGTATCGAAGAAGCCTTAGAAAAAGTAAAAGAATATTTAAACTGATAGCTCGTTAAGATGTAGAGTGAAACCTTATTTGCGTCTCTGTGAGATATAATATATATGAACTTACAAACCAACATACCCTTAAAACCTCAGCAACCTAAAATCAATTATGATTCTAATCTAGTGTTACTAGGATCGTGTTTTGCTGAAAATATTGGAGAGAAGTTCTCGTACTTTAAATATAAGTCTTTAGTAAATCCTTTCGGTATACTTTTTCATCCCAAAGCTATTGAGACATTTTTGTGGATGGCTACTCAGCAGGAAAAGTATACCGAAACGGATTTATTTTTTCATAACGAACGATGGCATTGCTTTGATGCACATTCTAAATTGAGTCACCCAGATCAAAAAACAGTGTTGAATACACTAAATCAAGGGTTGGATCATACATATAATGATATGCTATCTGCTACGCATATTTGTATAACCCTAGGAACAGCCTGGGTATATCGACTGCAAGCGTTAGACATGATTGTAGCAAATTGTCATAAAATTCCTCAAAAAGAATTTTCTAAAGAAATATTGTCCGTTGCCGAAGTAGTGCAATGTTTGCAGAATAGTGTTGGTTTGATCAGAAGTTTTAATCCAGGTGTTCAGATAATTTTTACAGTATCTCCTGTTAGACATAGTAAAGACGGTTTTGTAGAAAATAATCGTAGCAAGTCGCATCTTATCGCTGCAATACATCAGATTATTAGCGTTGATCAGAATAGTACTTACTTTCCTTCTTATGAGATTATGATGGATGAACTTAGGGATTATCGATTTTATAAAGAAGATATGATTCATCCCAGTTCATTAGCTATTGATTATATCTGGGAACGTTTTAAGCAAACCTGGATTGATGAAAATGCCCTGCCGACTATGGATAAGGTAAATGAAATACAAAACGGGATAGCACATCGACCTTTTAATCCCGATAGCGACCAACATCATCAGTTTCTTCAGAAATTAGAACAAAAAAAACTACAAATCCAGCAGCAATATTCTTTTATTAAGTTCTAATTTAGGAAACCAGATAATAATTGCAGACTTCCTGCCAATATTCCTGCACCAAGAGAAGTGGTATTGTAAGGATTGTCCCAATTTCTTCGATCTACAGAATAAGATGTAAATGGGTCAAATAAGAATTCATGAGTAAAAGCATTGCTCGTAACCGCAACAAATGGACGAGATCTTGAGATTCCAAAAACTGGGTAATCAGAAATTCTTGAGGCACCAAAAAAAAGTCGATAGTCTACATTATTCTTACTGATTCCTGTTAATTGATAGTTCTTAGACACAGAAACGGGAATAGAATCTATAATTAAAGTTTTCTGAACGTTCTTTTTCTTTGTCAATGACGGATTTTGTAGCGATTGCGCAGGTAGTATTTGAATACAAACAAAGCAAACGACGCAGAATAAAAGATTAAAATTTTTCATATTTCAAAAGGTTAGTAGGTTTTGAAGAAAAATAATATCAAAAAATATTCCATAAATATACACTATAAAATGTTAACCTTTTGATTTATTGAAAGACAAAAGGAAGGATAGATATAAGTATAAAAGTCTTTATTGTGAGGTTTTTTTACGTGAGATCGGGTGATGACTACGGTGGTTGCGCCCGATCTTTATCTAATGACTTCTCCTTAATTCCTCTTCTAATAAAACAATTTTAGTTTCTAAATCATGAAGCCTGTCATAAACATCTACAGGTTCAGGCATTTGTTTGGAAGCGAACATGGTAACATACCAAGCTTCCATAATTTCTTCAGAATTTATTGTATAGGTAGGATAGTTTCCGTTTTTATTGTCAGATTTTAGAATAAGCTTACCTCTTTCTTCAATGCGATTGATTACTCGTTTTAACACAATACCGTCATTCTTACTTACAATTACGTAGATCCTTCCGTCTTTTATATCCTGTAAATCTTCCACATACTTCCCAAAAACCAAATCTCCATCAAAAAACGTACGCACCATAGAATTTCCTTGTACTTCAAAACATCTAAAGGTTCCATTGGTAAGATGAGGCATGTTAAAAGAAGGAAGTGTTTCTATAAATTCGGTATCTCCATATCCATCTAAATAACCAGCACGTGCTTTTATGGGTACGTAAACTACATTTTCGTCTCCTTCTTGATTTACAGCAACAACTTGCGGAATTCCACCATATGTTGAAATTTCTTGTTGTTTTTGTTTTAATATTTGATTGCTCTTACCAAAAAGATACTCGGGATCTATAGAAAATTCTTCAATCATACGTTCTAATAAATCGTACCCAGGTTTGGTTCGTTTTCTAGAGCCGTCAGATTGCAGTCTTCCTGTGGTAATGCTATCTATTGTTGTGCTGGTGACTCCTATTCGTTTGGCAAAAGAATGATTATTTAATCCAAAAAAATCTATTATCTCCCTTATTTTCGTGTCAATTTCTACCATTTTCCCATTCTTTTTGTTAAAAACATATGATGAAAATAAAATTAAACATTTTACAGAATTTTTCTGCATTTTGTTGTAAATTTCTGTAAAATGTTGTATATTTGTACTGTAATTAGTTGCTAAAATACGAAAAAGAATTCATGATCAAACATTTGTATTAATTCTATTGCAACATTTTCAGGTGAAATAGTATAAGACGTCGTGCTAAAATCACTTTAGACGGGTAACTGTTCAAACTTTTGTTTGAATAGGGTGATGTTTTTGTGTCTAATTTTAAAATAAGAGACCTATGCAACGAAGTAAACTGTTATTAGAAAAGCGTAAACAGTTTGTTCATAATTATGTACAAAACAATTCAGAAAAACAAATGAAAGTCATCGTTGAAGAGCTGATTGAACAGCTCTTCATTTCCGAAAAAACAATTTATAATATTTTAAAAGACTAAATATGAGTCAAAACATTAAGAATACACTGTATCGATTTGTTACGATGCGCTCTGCAGAGCTAATTGGAGATGAAGAAAAGAGAATTGGATTTATCAGTTATCCAGAGGCTCAAACAGATGTTGCTGTGGCTTCTGCTTTGATCACAGATGAGACTGCGGATGTTTCTCGAAACGAATTAACTGCAGTTGCTTCTATATATGTTCCTAAATTTAAAACTGTAGAGGATGTTAAAAAAGCATTTCCAGATTTGGCTGAATTTGCAAAATGGTTAATTACAAATAGAACTAAATTAACGGTAGTAGAAACAGATGATAGAGTAGCCGATGTAGCCGGTGAAACCTTATCAACTATAGCCTTAAAATCGCTTTGGAATGATTTGCACAACAGTATTCTAACAAGTGGTTCTCCGTATCTCAGAGATTTGTTACTTTCTATTATTGTAGCGGATTATTTTATCAAACAATCTGTACGATTAGAAAAAACCGATGAAGCTTACAGAAAGATGGCACAATCACGAGTGATCATCGACAAATCTTTATTCGAAAATAATGATGACGAAGGATCTGATCCTCTTCCAACTCCGGTAGTGATGGCAAAGGATTTTCAGAAAGAAATGGATATTGCTACAGCTATCGAGAAAAATGAAGAGTTGAGTTTGATTTTAAAAGAAGTTGAACGTGCAGAAACAGTGTATGTAAGGGAAAATGAAAAGGCTAGAGAAATTTACCAAAGAGATTATGATGGGTTGGTGTCAAAAGCGTACAAGGATGCTACGATTATTGATAAAATTATAGAAGATCCTGGATCGGGAAATAATATCGTAGTTCAGGAATATGAAAATCTAGTCCTTCCAGAATATGATTTTTCTATAACTAATGAGTTGGAAGATCCTAAGGTATTAGCATTATTGGGAGAAAAAACCAAAAGTTACATAAATACTTTGGTTTCAGATTTGGCAATAGACTCTTTAGAAGAAGTGAAAGATGTGATCAATGATCAGATCAAACAAAATGCTGAGGTTATTTCTGAAAACACCTCATCAGGAACCAAACAAGTGAGTGTTTTGGGAGCAACATTACCAGTATCAGAAATCAATCCTGGACAGGCATTTACATTTAGTTGCTGTTCTTTGTCAGAATTGGGAAGTAATCGATATTCTATCATCATGACGATCAAAGTTCCTGATACATCCCTAGATGTTACTAGTACTTTGTATCATATGAACTATGCCGATGGAACATCAAATACCAATGGGTTTTTTAGACAAAGAAAATTTAATAATAGTATTTCTTTAAGCCTCTATTCCGGAATTGTAATTGATAAACCTGTTAGTAATTTCAAAGGGAATATAACCTTCTCAAATGGTGCGAAATACAAATTCAATATTCCAGATTTTACACCCACTCAATGTGCTACAGGATCATTAATTCTAGTTTCTGGAGGAGATACGGGTACTCCAGAAGAGGAAGCACCAAATGGTTTTGGAATTCAGCGTTTGGGAATTGCAGATTATCGCAAAGTGGAACAAGAAGTTTGTTGCTATGTGCCAGGAGAAGTTTCTCATATCGAGAACATTATGGCCCGTGAGTACAAAGAAAAATCTACTCGAAGATTAAGAAGGCAAGAAGATACAGTAATTGTTGCTACAGAACAAGAATTAGAAACATTAACGGAAACTACTTCCACAGGTCGTTTCGAGATGAATCAAGAGATTGCTTCAGTTCTAGCGCAGGATAGATCATTTGCTGCATCAGCAGGAGTTTCGTATTCTAATGCCGGATTTAATGCTAGTGCTAATGCAAGTTTTGCAAGTAATACCAGTAAAGAAGAATCTGATATTCAGGCGGTAAGTCAAGCAAGAGAAGTAACAGAACGAGCTTTAGATCGCGTAGTTCAAAAAGTGAGAGAAGAGCGAGTTACCAAGGTAATTGAGGAATACGAAGAAAATAGCTCGCATGGTTTTGATAACAGAGAAGGAGATAAGCATATTTCTGGAGTATATCGTTGGGTTGATAAAATCTACAATAATAGAATCCTTAATTATGGGAAACGATTAATGTATGAGTTTATGGTGCCTGAACCTGCTGCTTTTCACGATCTGGCGGTTAAACTAAAAGGAGATAGCGATGCAGAGGTATTAGTAAAACCATTAGATCCTAGAACAGCTTCAGGAACAATGAATCTTAAAGATTTTAGGAAGATTACTGATAGTACTTTAGCGCATTGGGCAGGGATTTACAATGTAGAAGTCGATAGTATTGCAAAAGAAATGAATGTTTCTGATTCATTTAGTGTAACTGGAACCAGTTATTTAAGCTCGCACAACTATCCTGGTGCAAGTGACTTTAGCCTAAGAATTCCAGAAGGGTACAAAGCTACTAGAGCTTATGTAAATGGAGGTTATGTGTTTGTTCCAAATAGAATAGAGCTAAGTTATGCTACGATTTCTGTAGGTGATAAAAGTTTTAGCCTTTCCGGAAGAGCGTATTGGGATCAGGAAAGAACCTTGTATCTAAATGGTGTAGAAAATGAATTAGGAGTTTCTGTAATTGGTTCCGATGTGGGAGGAATTCGCGTAAATGTTGTTGCAAAATGCGTCTTAACAGATAAAGCTAAGCAACAATGGCAAATGGATTCTTTTGGTAAAATTATCGAGGCGTATGAAGCTAAGTTAGCTGAATATGAAGAGAAGTTAGCAGAACAAAAGCAATTACAAGAAGAAACCTTCAAGACCAATCCAGGATTCTATCGCCAAATAGAAAAAACCGTTTTACGCAAGAATTGTATCACATATTTATTAGGTCATGAAAATATGGGACTCAATATGTTCACTGGTAACCAGAATAAGCTAGATGAATATCGTCCAGATCATACGAGTGATCGATTAGATGCGTATGCTGCCAAAGTAAAGTTCTTCGAACAAGCCTTCGAATGGGATATTATGAGCTATCAATTTTATCCATTTTATTGGGCAAGTAAAAATAATTGGTCTAAGCGATACATTATCGAGAATAACGATCCACTATTCAAAGCATTCTTGCAAAGTGGTATGGCCAGAGTTATTGTAACCGTAAGGCCTGGATTCGAAGAAATGGTTAACTGGTATTTAGCAACAGGTCAAATCTGGAATGGCGGACAAGTGCCGACAATCGATGATCCAGAATTTGTATCTATCGTAGAAGAATTACGTAACCCAGAAAGTGTAGTTGAAGAAACTTGGGAAACTAGAGTTCCGACCTCGCTTACCGTAATTCAAGCAGGATCTATTGGTCTCAATGTAGAAGGATTACCATGCGATGATGATTGTGCCGATTGGACACAGTTTGACTCTGATGGCAATCCTATCCAGCAAACCGATAATCTTATTGGAGGTAATGAGACTTCACAAGGAGTAGGTACTGATATTATTGGAGAAACAGCGGTTTCTTAATCCCAACAATTATAAAGGAATGATGAGTTATAAAACCTGAAAAATGGTTTGCTATTCATCGCATACAAGTGTCCCTATTCTTGGGGATAGGGATGCTGTATGCCCTAAAATAAATGTTAATACAAAAGAAAGTAATTATGTATGCATACGATTATGGGGTTAGAAATTTTAATAAAAAATATCAACCCTTTCCCAATATAACGGTTTTCAATGATCAAATAGAAGTACTAGACCAGTCCAGTTCATTGTTCTCAGAAGTTCTTATTTATAAACAAGTTACTTTGGATGAGAATAACAATTCTTACGCAAGAATTACGCCTTCAGGAATCGAATATTCAGATCTTTTTACAAAAGAATATTTGCAAAAGTTTGGCCAATTTCAATCAACAGGAGAAACGAGAAATATTGTTGGGTTTTCTGCCCAAAGAGAAATTTTTGAGTTTAAAGGAAATTACTTCGTTTTCAATCCTGAAATTGTGATTTTAGATGAGGTGGTAGTTACCGCTAAAGGAACAGGTAACAAGAAAAAATTCGCGCCAGATCTTACGTTGTTGAGTGAGCAATTGCAAGGGTCGGAATTATCAGTGATTTTATTTATTACCAAAGATGGAGCAAAACTAGAACGTGCTTATCAAAAAATAGATCAATTCGGTCCTAATGAGATTGTCATGTTTGTGGAAAAAGACGATGCTTATAACACCTTTGGTTCGGTGATACGAGTAAATTCTGGTGATGAGATTACTGAAAGCACTGAAATTCCATTTAATGATATTGCCAAATTAACCAAAACTTTTGAAATTGGAGTTAATTCTTCTGCGATCAAAGATGTGTTAGAAGATCATGTAAAAGACAAAGACAGTGTTTTTTATCTGATTCGAAATGTATTTCAAAAAGGTATCGAAGTAGTAAATATTCCTGCCAATTTTGCTTTAGAAAAAGTAGCAGATGCGATGGATGCTGTTTCCAAAGGTATCGAAGATAACCTGAAGATAGGAAGTAAATACTGGAAAGCATATGATCAAGAAGGAAATCCTGATAAAACTTATAGTCCAATACTTCCAGGTTTTGAATTGATAGAACAATTAGAAACACTGAATGAGAATATAGATTATGATCAGTTATTAAGTGGATTTACTCAAAAGTTAGATGCTTTGGAGAGTCAGTTGCAAACAGGAATTGATAAAATCCCTTTTCAGTTGATTCGTGATTTTGTAAAAGAAAAAGTAAGTGTCCTTTTTGATTTTATTAATGAAGGGAAATCATTTCTAAAAGAAGTTGCTTCACAGGTGCTGTTGTTTACCAAAAGCTATTTTATTTTTCTCAATTCTTTTTTAGTAGGACTGATCAATAGTTTGGTTGATGTCATTAAAGGTATTTTTGATCTGATAGGGTTGATCTGCAAGATTGTTATAGGAATCAATAAAGCACACGAGCAAACTGCCAAAACTCCAGCATCTATGTTTAGCTTATTTGTGGAGCTTTTCGAAAATGCTATGGAGACTACTGCAAAATTATTTACGCTAAAAAATATCAAAGCGTTCTTTAAGTTTATGATTGGGCTTTTTGTGAAATTCCTGACGTCTCCACCATCTATTTCCTCTGATAAATTAGGGTATGGAATAGGATATTTAATCGGGTTTATTGTCGAAGAGGTGGTGTTTGCGATTCTTACTGGAGGTGCAAAAACCGTAGGAACAGCCCTAAAACTGGCTGCTGATTCTTATAAAAGCTTGATTAGAGGTGTATATCGAGCTTCTAAAAAGGCCATCAAATTTACAATCGATGGCATTTTAACTATCATCAGAGAAATACAAAAACAACTGAATGATTTTCCAAAGCTTTTAGATGATTTAGGGAAATGGTTGGATGAGGTTTTGCAAGTGGGGAAGAAAATAGATGCTTATGCTCAATTTGCTAAGGGTTTGATAAGAGCACTACAGGATTTAGGAGTAGATATTGCTAGAACTCTACTTAATGGAACGGAAAGAGCGGTTGTAACTCAATACGGAGATGTGATTTATGAAGGGCCATTCCAGAATTTCTTTAATGCTTTAACGGATTTTAATAAAAAAGCAGGAGTTAATCGAAACCAACTGAAACAGCGTTTAGATGAAATTGCTTCTGGGTTAAATGAAGAAATGCTTTCTATTCTCAAAAAGAAAAAACTAAAAGTAGAAAGAAAACCAAGGGCAACAAAAACCTTAGACGTAGTGGATCGTAATGGTAAGATTGTATTTAGAGGGTTACCGGATGATGTGCCGAAATTCTTAGAGTTTATTAATAAACCATTGGAGCAAAGAAGAAAGTTGATATCGGAAATGCAGAAAACATTGCGAGGAAAGACTACAAAATATAATCAACTCAAAACTTTGGATAAGGGATATGATATTCCAACTAGTAAAAGCGGTACTTCACCAGATTTTGATGGATTAACTGAATATTTGTATCAAGGAAATGCTAAATTTGGAAAAGTAAAAATAAAAATTACCGGTTCAAGAGATGTTGATTTTGCACAAGCAAATGAGCTTATGAAATTGGACGAAATTCCAGAAGGCTATACCTGGCATCATCTTGATGATTTGGATGAAAACCTGGAAGGTACTATGCAATTAGTAAAATCCACTATACACACAGCAACATACAAGCATTTTGGATCAGCTAAACAATTACAGGAATTATTGGATATCAAAAAATACTTATAATGATTAATTTTAAAAATACTAAAAAACAATTATTACCAGAAGAATTAAGCGAGTTTGAAAAAGAGCAAGGTTTTATATTACCAATAGATTATAAATCACATATTTTGATTTATAATGGAGGTAAACCTGATAAGGATTATTTTGGAGACACCCGTTTAAGCTATTTTTACCCAATAAAGTATGGAGATTCTGGAACTTTGGAAGAGACATTAAATGTTATTTCAGATGTTTTACCCGATGGTTTTTTTCCTTTTGCTTACGATGGTGGAGGGAATCAAATATGTATCGCGTTGGATGAGAAAAACTATGGGAAGATTTTTATTTGGTATCATGATATGGATGATGATGAAGATATTGAATTACTTGCAAACTCATTTAAAGAGTTTATGAATGGTTTAACTGAAGAATAAGAGCTGTGTAAAACAAAATTATAATCCCAAAAACCGCTCAATCTGAGCGGTTTTTTTATGATATTTCCCCTTAAAAGATGATAGTTTTTACAAGCTTGTAAAACGATTTTAAATAGTTAATCTATTGATTTACTGGGGTGTGTTTGATGGAAAAGATTAGGGTTTAGAAGGGGTTTTTGATGTTTTTTATCCTATCTTTAAGATTGTTAAAACCAATTTAAAATTAAACACTGCTTCTTAACCAAGGCAGAACTTACACAAACACTCTTAAAACCATGAAGAAAACACTTCCGTTTATCTTATGGATCGGCATGATCCTAAGTTATCCTATGTTTGCACAGCAAACTCCAAAAGAACAAGCTATTGAATATATAAATCTTAAAGGAGAAGTAATATTTGATATAGCTATTAAAAACCCTTTACAAATACAATCTATTAGTCAGGGACTTTCAGTTGTTAATTATGATGAAAGTACTGGAATTCTTAAGCTTATGGCTAATCAATCTCAATTTGATCAGTTTTTGCAAAGAAACGTCTCATTCACAGTTAGTAAAGAAGACAATATTGTTGGTTATCAAACCATGACTTCGGATCTTTCCGTAAAAGCTGCAACCTTTCCATTAACAGCCTATCCAACGTACGCAGATTATGTAAGTATGATGAATGATTTTGCAACGAATAATCCTACTATTTGTCAGGTGGAAAATATTGGTGCAACTACAGAAGGGGATAAATCAATACTTTTTGTAAAACTTTCGGATAACGTATCGGCTAATGAACAAGAACCCAGAGTGATGTATACATCTTCTATGCATGGTGATGAGATCGCAGGATATCCTATGATGCTTAATCTTATTGATTTTTTGTTAAATACCTATAATGACGCTTCGCATCCAAGACATGCAGAAATTAAACAATTGTTAGATAATAATGAGGTATGGATTAATCCACTAGCCAATCCAGATGGAACGTTTAGAAATAGTGCGAATAATACTTCGGTAGCTAATGCTACCCGAGGGAATGCTAATAATGTAGATCTGAATCGAAACTATCCAGATCCAGATGATGGGCCAAATCCTGATGGGAATAGTCATCAGATAGAAACCCAACATTTTATGAATTTTGCAGCCGATAAACATTTTGTGCTATCTGCAAATTTTCACGGAGGAATTGAATTGATTAATTATCCTTGGGACACCTACGCTGGAGCACATCCAGATCAAGATTATTTTATTCACATCTCCGAGGAATATAGAGATTTTTGCCAGCAAAATAGTCCAAATGGATACTTTGATGCTCTTAACAATGGAATTACAAACGGATATGCTTGGTATGAAGTACAGGGAGGAAGACAAGATTATCAAATTTATTTTCATAAAGGAAGGGAAGTAACGGTAGAACTTTCGAATGCTAAAACTCCTCCCGCAAATCAATTGGTCAATTTTTGGAATTATAATCAAGAAGCACTTATCGGATTTTTGAAACAAGTCAATTATGGAATTCGAGGTGTGGTTATCGATGCAGTAACTAATCAGGCAATTGATGCAAAAATAACAGTAGTTGGAAAAGAGAATTATGAAACCTGGACTCCTACCGAATTACCAGAAGGAGATTATTACAGACCTATCAAAGCTGGAGTATATGACGTGCTTTATGAAGCAGAATGCTATGAGTCCAAAACCATTACAAATGTGGTGATCGCTGATGATCAGGCAGTCATACAAAATGTGCAGCTAACTCCGATTGGAGCGGTAGCTCCAACAGGATTAACCGCATCTGCAGTACAGTCTAGTAGCGCTAGTTTAAGCTGGACAGGAAGTGCTGGAGCTACCTTTGATCTTAGATATAGGGAAATAGGAACGACAAATTGGACAGTAGTAAATCTATCGACAAATACGACTACACTTAGTGGATTATTATCAGAAACTACTTATGAAGCTCAAGTTCGTAGCATCTGTTCGGGAGCTACTACATCTCCTTATAGCGATGCTATCTCATTTACAACAACGGCAACTCCAGCATGTGCTGGAATTAGCACATTTCCGTATACAGAAGGTTTTGAAACCGATTTGGGTGTTTGGTTAAATGCTAATAATGACGATATAAATTGGACAAGAGATAGTAATGGAACTCCATCCAGTGGAACAGGACCGTCTTCTGCTCAAGAAGGATCTTTTTATTTATTCACCGAAGCTTCAGGTAATGGCAGTGGTTATCCAGGAAAAGTTGCTTTGTTAAATAGTCCTTGTATTGATTTAGGAAACCTTAGTGGAGCTACCTTGGAGTTTGCGTATCATATGAATGGAACTAATATGGGATCGTTAGAAGTATTAGTTAGTACAGATGAAGGAGCAAGCTACACATCCCTTTGGTCTAGAAGCGGAAGTCAAGGGAATCAATGGAATCAGGCATCGATAGATTTATCGTCGTATGCCGGATCTGTAATTGAATTTCAGTTTAAGGGGACTACCGGAAATGGATTCAGAAGTGACATAGCAATAGATGATTTTGCGATTATGTCTAGCACACCAGATACGCAAGCACCTTCCATACCAACAAACCTTACAGCATCAAATGTTACAGGAACAACTGTAGATTTATCTTGGAATCCATCTACCGATGACATCGGAGTATCAGTTTACGAAGTGTATCAGGGAACAACACTCTTTGCTAGTTCAACTTCTGTAAACACCACAGTAAGTGGATTAACCCCAAATACTACATATACATTTGTTGTGATTGCTAAAGATGCTGCTGGTAACAGTTCAGCTGAAAGTAACGACGTTACTATTACCACGACAGGAGTTGTAATTACTTATTGCGATAGTCAAGGTAATAACGTAAATGATGAATTTATTGACTACGTAAGTATTGGAGGAATTGATAATACTTCTGGAGCAACAACAGGATACTCTGATTATACAAACCAAACAGGAACAATTGCTTATGGACAAAACACTATTGTTCTCAGCCTAAATTACACTGGTACGGTATATACGGAATACTGGAATGTATGGATAGATTATGATCAGAGTGGAACTTTTGAAAGTTCGGAGAAAATTGTTTCAGAATCTACCAGAAGTGATGCAAATCAATCTTATGATTTTACGGTGCCTTCTAGTGCATTATCAGGAACGACAAGAATGAGAGTGACTTTAAAATATAATGCTACGGCTACTCCTTGCGAAACCTTTACCTATGGAGAGGTGGAGGATTACACCGTAAATATTGGTAGCGCAAAGGTGGTAACAACTATAAACAATACGGATGATTTTGATAATAATGCAAAACTTCGGTTATATCCTAATCCTGTAACGAACGGAATTCTTTTTATTGATGGAGTTAATAATTCAAATACAGAAATAAAAGTTTATAATTACGCAGGTCAAATACTAATAAATTCAAAGTTCGATAACGGAAAAATAGATGTAAGTAATTTATCTAATGGTCTGTATTTGTTACAAGTTGGTGATCAGTCTGATAAAAGAATAGAAAGATTTATAGTACAATAGTTTTTCTGTTTTATAAGCAATAAAATATCTTTTTTAGAAGGTCAAAATTCGAAGAGTTTTTCTTTTGAATTTTGACCTTTTTTCATCCCGTAGTTGCAGTAGGTAGTAGGCGAAATTTTTCTCAAAACCTTAATGTATTCGTATATTTGTATACGCTTTTCAAAGCACTGTAAATCATTGATTTTGATGACGATTCAATGATCAGAGTGTATTAACAGTTTACTGTGTAATGTGCAAAAAAAGAACGGGTTTTTGGGTTCCTGCAGGTATTATAATTAAGCCTAAAAACTTCACTCTTTTTAAGTGCAATTAACCAAGTTCTGCGTAATTAAAAAGATTCAAAAAAAAGGCAAACATATCACCAGTTTTCGGAGTGAATTAAGTGTTTTTTTGAACAATATTATTTACGTGGGAGTAATCAATCATTTTTAACATGTGAAATAAGCCATGATTACTATGTAGGTAGTAACCTAGGTGGTTAATGGCAAATTACATCTGATAGTCAAATAAACTAAAAAAACAAAAAACAGATGAATATTTTAGAAATGGCGCTATCTCAGTATGGCGTTACGGAGATTAATGGCTCCAAAGATCATCCACAGATCATTTCCTATTTTAATGAACTTGGCTTTGATGGCGCTCAATTGCATGATGAAACTGCTTGGTGCAGTGCATTTGCTAATTGGGTAGCTAAAAAATCTGGTTATTCCTATTCTGGTAAGCTTACGGCTAGAAGTTGGCTTAATGTTGGACAATCTACAAACACTCCAGGTGTGGGAGATGTTGTAGTCTTATGGAGAGAAAGCCGAACCAGTTGGAAAGGCCATGTTGGTTTTTTTATCAAAGAAACAAAAGGATTTGTATATGTTCTGGGAGGAAATCAAAACAATAAGGTGTGTATTCAGGCATATCCTAAAAATCGAGTTTTAGAGTATAAAAAATTAACAAAAAATGGATAAGATTATTAATATATTATTTTGGCTGCTTGCGATCCTGTCCCCAGTGAATGGAGTGATGATGACAATGGTCTTCCTGATTCTGGTGGATTTTATTACAGGTTCATATGCATCCTATAAAAACAAAGTTCCTATAAGTAGCGAACGAATAAGTAATACGATCTCTAAATTTTTTATCTATAATTTGGTAATTCTAGCATCTTTCTTATTAGAAACTTTTATCGTAGATGAAGTTCCTTTTCTTAAAATAATTGCTGGATTTATAGCCATTACAGAGATAAAATCAATTTTAGAAAACTTCAATAAAATTTATGGAATAGACCTTTTTAAAGCTTTAGTAAGTATGCTAAGATCAGGAGGTATTTCTGAGACCATAAATACCATCTCTAAAGAAGGAAAAAAATAGAGAGATGATCAGAATCACTACACTTTAGATAACACAATCTTAGGTTTTTTATTTTTTAAGCATTTGCGTATGAGTAATACCTGGCAGGTAGTTGCGTGGACGATTATATGATAAAATTTAGGATTGATACTCGCAAAAGTGTAGTGGTTTTTTTAATGAAATAGAATAATAACTAATAGAAATACATAAAGAATGTCTATAAAAACAAAAGAAGAATTAAAATCATATTTCGAAACTGGAGATGTTCCAACAGAACAGCAATATGAAGAATTAATAGATGGTTTTTATCATAAAAATGAGGGGAAACTTGTAAAGAAGGTAATAGAAGATAATGATGAAGCTGTTTTAGTTGAATTTACGGATGGAACCGTACTAAATATTCCTAACTCTTGGGATATTGACCAGATAAACGGATTACTAGAAGCACTAACTAATAAAGTAACTATTGAGGATGGTAAAGGATTATCTTCTAATGATTTTACAGATGCAGAAAAACAGAAATTAGCATCATTATCGTCAACTGGTGGTAATATCACAGTGGATAGTGTGTTATCTGACGCGTCTGTGAACCCTGTTCGTAATAATGCGATTACAGTAGCACTAAAAAATAAGGTGTCTATAAATGAAGGTGAATATAGAGCATTAAAGAATTCTGTTTTAAAACACAATGTTAGAACCTATGCTAACGTAAAAGCAGATGAAATTACTTTTGATACCGATTTTATCGAAGTAGATAAATTGCTTGATACTGATGGTACATCCATGGGGAGTTTTTTCTTTGTAAAAAACGTGTATTCTTCTTCTACAGGAGCATTTGCCTATTTTAAAAATAAAGGTAAAGTTAAAATCAGAGCGAACAAACATCCTCTTTCTTTAATTGTGGATACCACAAAAGAAACTGTTTCCTATAATAATTATACGGGTTATAGGATGCAATCGTATAGTGGTCCAATTACTAATAAACTTCTGGAAGATGTCTCTCTAAAATTTGAATTGATTTTCATAGAAACAGAAGCGGATCAAATTGAAGTAATGAATGATCGTATGATAGAAAACATTGATATCGTAAACGGAAATTTACAATTAACAACTGCAACAAATCCCAGAAAGATAGTCGCTCAAATATCTCTTAAAAGTTTGAAAATAGCCTTGGATAATGTGGTCTAATTCTTATTAGTTCATTAATTCAAATAACTCTAAAAATACCAGATTGATGTACTTCAATCTGGTATACCTTTCTAATTTAAAATATATTCGAATGTGGTATAAAATGTCGAGCAATAAAGTGCTGTTGATTATTATTGTAGTCTTGTCTGTATATATTTTGGCTCAAAAACAATGTTCTTCTGATCAAAATATACAATCAGAAAGTCCTAAGGTTACTGTTATGACAGATACTGTCTATCAGGTTAAAATAGACACATTTTATTTACAAACCGAGAAATATAAAACAGTGTATATTCCTAAAAAGGTAGCATCTACAAAAATTAATCTAAATGTTAAGGAAAAAGAAGCTTTAACAAAAGAAGAACAAGTTCTTTTTGAGGAAGCTAGAGAATACCGGGATACTTTATTTAAGGATGATCTAGAGATTTATAGTTACAATTTGTTAAAGGGAGAATTACTTTCCAGTAGTTTTTCTTATAAATTAAAAGTCCCTAGAGAAATTAAAATAACAAATACTATAGAGCACCCGAAGGCTTATCGAAGTGGTTTGTATGCTTTTGGAGAAGTAGGTGGTAATCAAAGACAGTTTAATAATATTAGTTTGGGACTTCAATATAACAGGAAAGGAGATTGGTTCGTAAGCTATAGATCTAATTTTAGTAGATTATCTAATGTAACCCATCATATAGGAGTAGGGTTTCGAATAAAATAACCGAAGAAGATAAATAATCAGACCAAGGTTTATGATGCTTTGGTCTGATATATGTATATATGGTTTTAACTAGCTGATTAAAGCTTTTTTTGTAATAATTTCAATACCACTATCGATTAAATGAGCGATAGAAGGTTTAGCTGCTTTGATCTTATCTAAATGTTGTAAAATGTTATCTGCAAAGTTTGCATCTCGATCGTAAATCAATTCATAAATTTCTATAGGTAATAACCAATCTTCGGAATGATCTTTTTTTATAATCGCAAAAACCGCTTCCAGAGAAAATTTTGTGTTTTCACCATTTCTAACATTTTTTACAGCCTGATATAGAGCGTGTAATTCTTTTTCCTGATCGGTATATGACCTTTTTATGGTATTCATATTGGGATTATGAGTAATCATATCAAAAGAATAATCATCTGCAGGGCCCGAAAAAGCAGAAACAATTTCTTTTCCTACAGCTAGGTCAAAAGTTCCCCATTCAGGTCTGAATAAGAACTCATCTTTATATTTGATAGTACATTCTTTAAACTGAATAAGGATAAGTTCTCCTTTGATATTACGCATTCCAGTAACGTTGATTCCAGCTACCGTAATACCACTTTCAAACTCAAATTCAATATGTTCTCCATCATAAAAGTTATAAGCTTTTAAATCTCTTGGAGACATGTTTTCTATCGCTAGATTGATTCCTTTTAGTTTTCCTAATGGAGATCTAAATCCATTTGGATGTGCATCAATTCCTTGTCCAATTAATTCTTTTTCTCTAAAAGAAAGAGCAGTAGGACCTTCGGTTTCAAAATAAATAACTTCATTGTCTTCATTCTTGATCATTCTAGTAAAAACACCAGAGACTTGTAGACCAGTACTGAGCTCTATAGTGCCTAAGTTTTGAGATTCTATTAGTTTTGCAAGTCCTCGATGACCTCCTTTTCGTAAGGCCATTGTATCAGCAAACTCTTCTAATACCTGACATAGATAAGCAAAATCAGGAGTTACAAAAAGCTGAGGTTGAGGTTTCGTAATGTCAAAATCTTGAAACGCAGCATCTGGATGATAAGGAAGTTTTGTTACATTATCAGTCATACACCACTCACTTTCTCCAATAGATGAGAGTAATCCTGCACCATAAATTTTAGGATCTTCCACTGTTCCTATTAAACCATACTCAACCGTCCACCAATGCAGATTTCTTATCAGTGCCATTTCAGAAGGTTCTGATTTTTGGTTTTGTAGTTCGTTTACTCTTTTTTCCGCATTTTCAATCTCTTTAGGATCTGTATCAGGAGATTCTTTTAGTATGGAAAGTGTTCTTACGGCATCATACATGTCGTAGTCTCTCTTTGAAGAAATCGCTTTACAGCCAATTTTTCCGAAACGACGGAGGTATTCTGCATAATCCGGATTAGCGATGATAGGAGCATGTCCTGCTGCTTCATGAATAATATCAGGAGCAGGTGTATATTCTATATTTTCGAGTTGTCGTATGTCAGAAGCAATAACTAATATGTTGTATGCCTGAAATTCCATAAAAGCATTTGGAGGAATAAACCCATCTACAGCTACAGCTGCCCATCCGATTTCTTTAAGAATTCTATTCATACCATACATACTGGGAATTTCATCAATAGAAATTCCAGTCTTTTCTAACCCTTTTAAATATGATTTATGAGCTACTTTGCTTAATGTAGCAATGTTTTTACGCATTACATACCTCCAAACAGCCTGATCTATAGGTGTGTATTCATCATAATTTTGCGGTTTGATGAACTGTTTAAGATGAGGTGGTAGTCTATCAAGTAAAGGATTAGATTCTATTGGTGATGACATGTATAAATCAAATTTTGTGTGCTAATTTTTGGATTCCGAAAAGTACTAGTTTTAAAACTAAGATTAGAATTAATTAACTAATTTTGTTAACGAACAGTAGGGTTTTATTCTAATATTATGTTATAATTATAGATAGTAGTTTAATTTTTGTTCGCTTTGTCCGTTATAAGAAAAAGATTGTCAATCTTATTAAGATTATATACAATGATAAGAAAATTTATATGTGTTAGTGTTTCATTACTTTTTACGGTAGTGGTATTTGGTCAGGTAACTAATGAACTTCCCAAAAGTTCAGAAGTACAATTTAGCAAAACATTAGATAATGTAGAAATACCTTCTGTAAAGATGGCTTCTATAGATCTAGAAGCATTAAAGAAAGAAGACGCTATAAACGATCAGGATAAATCTAAGGTATATCGATTCGGTCATGAGTTTAAAGTAGATCTTGGGATTGCAAATGCAGGAGTATGGACAGAATTACCAAATGGAGATAGAATATGGAGGATACGAATCATATCGGAAGGTGCAAACACCTTAAATTTTGTGTTTAATTCGTTCAGACTTCCCGAAGGAGGAAAAGTTTTTTTATATAACGAGGATAAATCATTTCACCTAGGAGCTTATACGGATAAAATGAATAACCCAGACGAAACAATAGGAACCTGGCTTGCCGATGGTGATAATATAATAATAGAATATTATGAGCCAAAACTTGTTAGAGGTTTAGGAAAATTAAATATCGGTTCTGTAGTTCATGGCTATAGAAGTAAAAGTAACTTCCAGGCGTTTCAAAAGGGATTGAACACTTCTGGGGATTGTAATCAAGATGTAAATTGCCCTGTAGGATCTGATTTTGATAGTATTAAAGATATTGTAAAAAAAGCTGTGGGTATTATTCTGGTGGGAACAAATGGATTTTGTACAGGTACCTTGATTAATAACACTAGTAGAGATGGAGCACCATATTTTCTTACAGCGAATCATTGTGGTACTGCTAATCCTAATTGGGCGTTTCGATTTAATTGGATAAGTACAAATGCTGTTTGCGCAACCACAGAGGATAGTGTAGATAATGGTCCTTCTAATTATTTTCAAACTACAAGTGGGGCAACACCACTAGCCGTAAATCCAGAATCTGATGTGCAATTAGTAGAGATTACTGGCGGATTGGATCAAGATTGGGATATCGAATGGGCAGGATGGGATCGTACAGGAAATACTCCTGACTTTGTGGTCGGAATTCATCATCCAGATGGTGATATTATGAAAGTATGTCGAGAAGATATAAGTCCAACAATAGCTGATAATGTAAATATTGGAGGGATACCAGATCCCGTAGATACTTGGAGAGTAGATGATTGGGATTTAGGAGTAACAGAAGGAGGTTCTTCGGGTTCTGCGATTTTTGATCCACAAGGTAGAATAGTAGGGCAATTAGCAGGAGGAGGAGCCGCTTGTTCTGGAACAGATGATAATGGAGCACCTGATTTTTATGGACGATTTAGTATTTCTTGGGATTTCGGAACTACAGATGCTACCAGATTATCTAATTGGTTAGATCCAACAAATACGGGTCAAACAGCTCTTAATGCACTGTCACAAGGAAATGATCCTGATCCTGGAGAAGGTGGAGAACCGTCAACAGAGATTGTTCTTTATCCAAATCCTACGGAAGGAATGATTACAATTTCTGAAGAAGAAAGCACTTTTGATTATCTAGTATTTGATATTTTTGGTCAGGTAGTTGCTAGAGGACAAATCACTAATGAAAGAACCATAGATTTATCATCGATAGCTTCAGGAATGTATTTTGTATACATGGAAAACCTTTCCGAAGGAGGAGATTTTACTAAAAAGATTATAGTAGAATAAGAAAAGGGGTATTTTCCTTAAAGTTTTTTCTTAGCAGAAAGAATAGTTATGCCCTTGTGGTTCGTTAAGTTGAGTGTATTGCCTTCTAAGTTTTTGTATTTCTCTTCTGCGAACACTTTAAAAAACTCTTTCTCTACATCAGATGTTTCTTCGCAATAGATTTTAGTACCTATTGGGAAACCAGTATTCAAAGAGTTTTTGTCTGATTTATAATCGCAAGTGTAAGAATTACATCCCGAAAAACCAGAAATACTGTTTTTAGCAGTATCAAAAATCATAGTTAGTTTATACTCAGAAACGTCCTTTCCGTAGAGATTGGTAACCATGTAAGTACCATTAAGTTTGGATGTATCCTGGGCTTCTTTATTGTTAGAATTTACAGCATTTACGCTATTACAGTTAGTTAGGAATAGAAAAAAAGTAAACAATAAAGTATAATATTTCATAGGTTTTCGATTTTTATCAAAAAACGGAGTAAAGGATGTCGTATAATTTCTAATATAACAAATTTATTATATTTTTAGTGTTTAATCTGTAATCAAAACATGGAATAAGTTTTTTGTAATGTTTGATTAACAGTCGTAAAACCCCTGCGCCAATGAAACAAGAGAGTAGAAAGCAAGAAATTGTAAATGCTGCGGCAATTCTTTTTAAAGAGAAAGGTTATAGTGCAGTTACTATGAGAGATTTAGCCACTGCTATGGGAATCAAAGCTGCTAGCCTATATAATCATATCCAGTCTAAGCAAGAGATCTTATCCACGATTATAATAGAACTGGCTGAAGAGTTTACTACCGGAATGAATCAAATTGTAAATTCGGATCATAGTGCTATTCAAAAATTAGAAAACATAATAAGTCTTCATATAGATGTTACTTTGCGTAATTCGGATGGATTGGCTTCACTAAATAATGATTGGATGCATCTGGAAGAAGATAATCTCCTATATTTTGAAAAAATGAGAAATGATTATGAGGAGAATTTTAGACAGATTGTGATTTCTGGGGTAAATACAAATGAAATAAAACCCAATAATATAGAGATCATAGTATTTTCAACTTTATCTACTCTTAGAACACTTTATTTATGGTATCCTAAGCAGAAAAATATAGAAGCAGATATCCTAAAAAAAGATATGATTTCAGTACTGTTAAAAGGCTTGGTTTAAAATTAACAATTAATTAGTTGTGTATAAAACTAACAATTGTTAGTTTTGTTATACTATAACGTTATAGTGTAGCATGTATGAGTGATTTTTACACAGTTAAAATAGCTGAGGTTCAGGAAGAAACAAAAGATTGTACCTCTATTACTTTCGAGATTCCTCAAAAGTTAAAAAACGTCTTTGCCTTCACACAAGGACAATATCTTACGCTAAAAACTAACATTGATGGAGAAGAAATAAGACGTAGTTATTCCTTATGTTCTAGCCCTGTTGAAGATGTTTGGAAGGTAGCGGTTAAAAGAATAACGGGAGGTGTTTTTTCTAATTACGCTTGTGACGTTCTAAAAGCTGGTGATGAATTAGAAGTGCTACCTCCTACAGGTAGTTTTTTTACTCCAGTAGATCATAATAGCGCCAAAAATTATATTGTTTTTGCTGGAGGAAGTGGAATAACTCCCATACTTTCTATTATTAAAACACATCTCGCGCTAGAACCTGATTGTACGTTTAAGTTGTTTTATTTGAACAGAAATGCGAAATCCATTATCTTTAAAGAAGAGATAGAAGCCTTACGAAATAAATATTTTGGTCGATTAGAGATATTTTATTTCCTAACTAAAGAGCATAGAGATATTCCATTGCTAAATGGAAGATTTACTTCCGAAAAGTTAGAGGATTTAACTACAAAAGTTTTTGATGTAAATAACATAGATGACTGTTTTATTTGTGGTCCTGAAGAAATGATATTTCTAATAAGAGACGAGCTGGTAAAGGCAGGAATGCCTAAAGAAAAAATTCATTATGAGCTGTTTTTTTCTGGAGGTTCTGAAGAGAATCAGAAAAAGATAGCTGAGGTACTTGATAACAAAGTTGATGGAACTGAAATAACAATTATCGATGGAGGAAAAGAATTTCACTTTGCCATGGATGATGATTACGATAATATACTAGATGGAGCACTTGCTGCGGGAGCAGATCTTCCTTTTGCTTGTAAAGGAGGTGTTTGTAGTACCTGTAAATGTAAGGTTGTAGAAGGAAGTGTGGAAATGAAAATTAATTATGCTCTCGAAGAAGATGAGGTAGCCAAAGGTTTGGTACTTTCTTGTCAAGCTGTTCCTACTGCCGAAAGAGTGGTAGTAGATTTTGATGTTTAACATTCTTAATGACTCGCTTCGTTGCTAGGATTTGAGTCATAATAAAAACTATTGTTATGAGTGAAAAAGAAATAAAAAATCTAGAAGAAATCTTTGAACAAAAGATTGCCAGAGATGAAAAGATTGAGCCAAAGGATTGGATGCCGGAAAAATATAGAAAGACTCATATTCGTCAGATATCTCAGCATGCACATTCTGAGATCGTAGGAATGTTACCAGAAGGTAATTGGATTACAAGAGCACCTTCTCTAAGACGAAAAGTAGCGTTATTAGCAAAAGTACAAGATGAGGCAGGACATGGACTATACTTATATAGTGCTTGTGAAACCCTAGGTATTTCTAGAGACGAATTATATAATCAATTACATACAGGAAAAGCTAAATATTCGAGTATCTTCAACTATCCAACAATAACTTGGGCAGATATTGGAGCTATTGGTTGGTTAGTAGATGGTGCGGCTATTATTAATCAGGTACCATTATGCAGTACTTCTTACGGTCCTTATGCAAGAGCTATGATCAGAGTATGTAAAGAGGAGAGTTTCCACCAAAGACAAGGTTTTGAAATTATGATGACTTTAGCTAATGGAACTCCAGAACAGAAAGAAATGGCACAGGACGCTTTAAATCGCTGGTGGTGGCCATCTTTGATGATGTTAGGTCCTACAGATGCCGAGTCAGTGCATACAGCACAATCTATGAAATGGAAGCTAAAACGTAAAACGAACGACGAATTACGTCAGCAGTTTATTGATCAAACAGTGCCGCAAGCTGATTTAATTGGACTAACGGTGCCAGACCCTGATCTAAAATGGAACGAAGAAACTGGTCATTATGATTTTGGAGAAATTGATTGGGAAGAATTCTGGCAAGTTGTCAAAGGACATGGTCCTTGTAATAAAGAGCGTATGAACGCTAGAGTAAATGCTTGGGAAAAAGGAGAATGGGTAAGAGATGCAGCTATGGCCTATGCAAAGAAACAAGAAGATAAAAAGCTGAGAGAAGCAATCTAAAATATAAGAAATGAAAAATAATTGGCCACTTTGGGAAGTGTTTGTTAGAAGTAAAAACGGCTTAGAACATAGACATTTTGGAAGCTTGCATGCTGCAGATGCAGAAATGGCTTTAGAAAATGCCAGAGATGTATACACCAGGAGAAGTGAAGGAGTTAGTATATGGGTTGTGGAGTCAAAGAATATTACAGCTTCAAATCCCGATAATAATGGAGAACTTTTTGAACCCGCGCAGGATAAAATATACAGACATCCAACGTTTTATGATCTACCTGATGAGGTAAAGCATATGTAATTCTTCTATAAAAGGAAGTTTTTAGGTAAACTAAAAGTTAATTAAAAGATACCCGCTTTGGCGGGACAGTATCATGAAAAACGAAAATTTAGTCCAATATATATATGGTATAGCTGATAACGCCTTGATCTTAGGACAACGCTTATCAGAACTATGCGGTCATGGTCCTAGTTTAGAAACTGATATTGCAGGTACTAATATGGCTCTTGATCTTTTAGGTCAAACACGCAGTTATTATCAATATGTAGCCAGCCTAGTAGGTGAAGGAAAAACGGAAGATGATATAGCTTTTCTAAGAACAGAAAGACAATATAAAAATGTACTGTTAGTGGAACAACCTAATAGACATTTTGGATATGTAATCGCAAGACAATTTCTATTCGATGTTTTTCACCTTTTACTACTTCAGGAATTGCAACGAAGCGAAGATGAAACCTTAGCAGCAATTGCTAAAAAAGGGATCAAGGAAGTAAGCTATCATAGAAGATTTTCCTCTGATTGGATAAAAAGATTGGGTGATGGAACAGAAGAAAGTCATCAAAAAGTTCAAGAAGCGATTAATGATTTATGGAGATTCACAGATGAATTATTCCATATGACAGAGAATGATATGATAGTTGCCGATGAAGGAGTAGGAATAGACGTGAAACAACTAAGAGAGGATTATTATAGGATTGTAAAAGAAGTTCTCGAAGAAGCGACCTTAACAGTTCCTGAAATAAAATATTTTCAAAAAGGAGGCAAGCAAGGAATTCATGGTGAGCATATGGGGTATTTGTTATCCGATTTGCAATATATGCAGAGAACTTACCCTAACATGAAGTGGTAAGGAATGTTTTTAAGTGTGAAAGAAAACCAATAGATTCTCATCTTTAATATAAAACAAGTATACATTGACTATAGAATTGCAACCTCATATCGATCCAAAACTGATTCCAATTCTGGAAAAGGTTCACGATCCTGAAATTCCCGTGTTGGGAATTTTAGATATGGGTGTAGTTCGTTCCGCAATAATGAAAGACAATGTAGCTCAAATTAAAATTACTCCAACATATAGTGGATGTCCAGCGATGGATGTTATTGGTGATGATATTGTAAGCGCATTTGCTGAAGAAAACATTACAGCCAAGGTGCAATTAGTACTTTCGCCAGCTTGGACTACCGATTGGATAACTCCAAACGGAAGGAAAGCATTAGAGGAGTATGGTGTAGCAGCTCCACTAGGAGAAGAAGCTGATAAGGCTGTTTTATTAGAAGGAAAGAGGATTGTAAAATGCACCAATTGTGGTTCTACAAATACGAAAATGATCAGTCAATTTGGTTCTACAGCATGCAAAGCATTGTTTCAATGCGAAGATTGTCTAGAACCATTTGATTATTTTAAATGCTTAAAATGAATGTTAGGACTTAGAACTACAATATACAAAGTAAGCGATCTTGAAAAAGCCAAAAAATGGTATACAAAGGCTTTTGAAGTTGCACCTTATTTTGATGAACCTTACTATGTGGGGTTTAATGTTGGTGGCTTCGAATTAGGTCTACAACAAGAAGAAGAAACTCCTGCAAAAAAAACTGAAAATGTGCTATCCTATTGGGGAGTTAGTGATGTTGAAAAAGAATTTCAAAGACTTATTGATTTAGGAGCTATATCTCATGAAAAACCAACTAATGTAGGAGGAGAACTCATGGTGGCAACAGTGAAATGTCCTTGGGATAATGTTATCGGAATTATTTATAACCCATACTTTAAAATAGAAACACAATAATCAAAAAAATAATCCTTAAAAATTTTTCTTCTTGAAAAAAATTAGGATACATAGTTTATGAGCTCAATACAAATAAAAATAGAAAACGGAGTTGCCTGGATTACCTTAAACCGTCCAGAAACATTTAATAGTTTTAATAGAGAAATGGCACTTTCACTTCAAAGTACACTAGATGATTGTGAAAGTAATAATGAGGTAAGAGCTATTGTGTTAACTGGTAATGGAAAAGCATTTTGTGCAGGACAAGATTTAAATGAAGTTACATCTCCAGAACTAAATCCTGGTTTTAGAAAAATTCTAGAAGAACATTACAATCCTATTGTTCAACGTATCCGAAAAATTGAAAAACCTATCATAGCTGGAGTCAATGGAGTTGCTGCGGGAGCTGGAGCAAACATTGCTTTAGCTTGCGATATTGTTATTGGGTCAGAGGCATCAAGTTTTATTCAGGCATTTAGTAAAATAGGGTTGATCCCAGATAGCGCTGGAACATTCTTTTTACCAAGACTTATTGGTTTTCAAAAAGCGTCAGCATTAATGATGCTGGGAGATAAGGTTTCAGCCAATGAAGCAGAATCCTTAGGTATGGTTTACAAAGTAGTCCCGATAGAAAGTTTCATTGAAGAAGTTGGGAAAATAGCAAATAAGATGGCTATGATGCCAACAAAAGCTTTAGGGTTGACAAAAAGATTACTGAATCAATCTATGGTTAATAATTTAGATCAACAACTCTCATTAGAGTCAGATCTTCAAATAGAAGCTGCTGAGACCGAAGATTATTCAGAAGGTGTTAATGCCTTTATAGAAAAAAGAAAACCTGTTTTTAAAGGAAAGTAAATGATAGTAGGTATTATAGGATCAGGAACAATGGGTAGCGGTATTGCACAAGTGGCAGCCACAGCTGGTAATACTGTAAAAGTATTTGATACTAGAAAAGAAGCACTGGAGAAAAGTAAACTCGCTTTAGAAAAAATATTATCACGTCTCATAGTAAAGGGAAGAATAACAGAAGCTGATAAAGATCGTATTCAAGGTAATATTCAGTATGTCGATTCCTTAAAAAATTTGGATAATACCGATTTGGTAATCGAAGCTATTGTAGAGGACTTAGATATTAAACAGAAGGTTTTTTCTGAACTAGAATCATATGTTTCAGAAAATACCATTATTGCTTCGAATACATCTTCTTTATCAATTGCATCTATTGCCGCTTCATTACAAAAGCCAGAAAGATGTATAGGAATTCACTTTTTTAATCCGGCACCATTAATGAAGCTGGTCGAAGTTATTCCAGCAGTACAGACTTCAGGAGGTGTTACTCAAAAAGTTATAGAAATTATTTCTAACTGGAAAAAGGTAGTTGCATTAGCAAAAGATACTCCTGGATTTATAGTGAATCGAGTAGCTAGACCCTTTTACGGTGAGTCACTGCGAATTTTTGAAGAAGGTTTAGCAGATATAAGTACTATTGATAAAAGTTTAAAAGAGTTAGGAGGTTTCAGAATGGGCCCCTTCGAATTGATGGATTTTATTGGTAATGATGTCAATTATACAGTAACTGAAACCGTGTTTACGGCCTTTTATTATGATCCGAGATACAAACCATCTTTTACACAAAAAAGACTGTCCGAAGCAGGATATTTGGGTAGAAAATCTGGAAAAGGATACTACAATTATAATGATGAGGGGAAAATAGATTCACAAAATATAGTAAGTCCTAAAAGCTCAAGTAAAGTGGAGAAATTATCCAAAGAAGAACTTCCACAATATATTTTCAACCGAGTATTGGTGATGTTGATTAATGAAGCTGCAGATGCATTGTTTTGGAATGTTGCTTCAGCAGAAGATATAGATAATGCTATGACCAAAGGAGTAAATTATCCTAAAGGTTTATTGGCATGGGCAGATCAAAAAGGTATAGATTGGTGTGTAAATAAACTAGATAAGCTCTATAACGAATATCATGAAGATCGATATAGATGTAGTCCATTACTTAGAAAAATGGATAGAGAAAATAGAACCTTTTTTGCGAAACAAGAACACGCAGTAGATAGTAATAATTGATACTAGTCATAATTCAGAATTTACAATGAATAATACCACAAATTCCCGCATACTTAAAAACTCTCAGACTATTCCTGAAAAAATGCTAAGCATTGATCCGTTTAGTCAATGGTTAGGTATCGAAGTTTTAGAAGT
Source organism: uncultured Aquimarina sp. (assembly GCF_947492965.1). GTDB lineage: Bacteria > Bacteroidota > Bacteroidia > Flavobacteriales > Flavobacteriaceae > Aquimarina. Next base: position 583,323 of record NZ_CANLOZ010000003.1, read on the forward strand.
AGAAAAAGGTAGATGCAAAGTAGGAATGACGGTTAGAAAAGAAATGTTGAATAGTATGGGTAAAGCCCACGGAGGCATATCCTATAGTTTAGCAGATACAGCTTTCGGTTTTTCCGCCAATACTCATGGTAAGCACGCTGTCTCTATAGAAACATCTATCAATCATATCGAAGCTCTAGAAGAAGGAGATTACCTAACTGCAGAAGCTGTTACCGATATAGCAAAAACAAAAGTTGGGTTTAATATCGTAGAGGTAAAAAGAGGAGAACAAATTGTAGCGCTTTTTAAAGGAGTTGTTTACAGAACAAATAAAAACTGGGAATAGCTTTTTAACTAACTATTATTTATACAAACAAATGAGAGTATTATTAACAACAGTAATCCTGTTATCATTTCTTTCCTGCGGGAAAGAAACAAAGTCTAAAAAAGAAACACTAGAAGGTACGGAACCAGTTACCACTGAAACTGCAGAACAAAGATCCGAAGAGGTAGAAAGTGCTTTGGGAGGGTTGTTTAATGATCAAATTGATATGGAAGTTGATGAATCCGTTTTCGTAATTGATAATGGAACGAATAGAGCAAATGAAGATATGTCGGCAGGTATCATGAAAATGTTAGCACCACAACCCTATGAAGCGTTTAAAAAGAGAATGATGGAAGAACCCGAAGATCAAAATGGAGTCACTTCTTTAGGAATAGAAGAAGTGGATTTAGGAGGGAAAACTGTTTTAGTCCAAAAGTCAAAAACCTTGGATGATGCTGGAGGAGAAATGATGATGATCATGCATGCTTTTGATGCAGGAGAGAACAAAACGATCATGATTTCTTCCTACTTTATGAAAGAGGAAGAATCCAAATATTTACCGCTAATAGAAAAATCAGTACTATCAGCAAAATTGAAAGAATAAAAAACAATGAAAGAAGCATATATCATAGATGGAGTAAGAACTCCGATCGGTAATTACAAAGGAACGTTATCAGCTGTTCGTACGGATGATTTAGGTGCTTTGGTTATTCAAAAACTGGTAGAAAACAATCCTAATATCCCAAAAGAAGCCTATGACGATGTAATTATGGGATGTGCTAATCAGGCTGGAGAGGATAATAGGAACGTTGCGAGAATGTGTTCTTTGTTGGCAGGCCTACCTTTTACCGTTCCTGGAGAAACTGTAAATCGTTTATGTAGTTCTGGATTGTCAGCAATTATTCATGCTAATAGAGCAATTAAAGCAGGAGATGGAGATCTCTTTATCTCTGGAGGAGTAGAAAATATGACTCGTGGTCCTTATGTAATCGCAAAGCCATCTTCGGCCTTTGGTAATGACTCTAAAATGTATGATTCGAGCTTTGGATGGCGATTCGTGAACCAAAAAATGCACGAATTGTATGGTACTGATGGTATGGGGACTACGGCAGAGAACTTGGTGGAGAAATATAATATCTCTCGAGAAGATCAGGATGCATTTGCTTATTGGAGTCAAATGAAAGCTACAAAAGCAAAAGAATCTGGAAGGTTAGCAAAAGAGATTACGACAGTAGAAATTCCACAACGTAAAAAAGATCCAATCCTGTTTTCTGAGGATGAGTTTATAAAGCCAACTACAACAAAAGAGGTGCTTGCAAAGCTACGCCCTGCTTTTAAGAAAGAAGGTAGTGTTACTGCGGGTAACTCTTCAGGTCTTAATGATGGGGCAGCAGCAACCATTATTGCTTCAGAGGATGCAGTAAAGCAATATGGGTTGAGTCCTATTGCAAGAATAGTAAGTTCTGCCGTAGTTGGAGTGGAGCCGAGAATTATGGGAATAGGCCCTGTACAAGCATCTAATAAGGCGCTAGAAAAAGCAGGGATTACGATGGATGATATTGATATTATAGAATTAAACGAGGCTTTCGCTTCACAAGCACTGGCTTGTATAAGAGCATGGGGATTAAAAGATGATGATCCTAGAATTAACCCAAACGGAGGATCTATTGCAATAGGTCACCCTCTTGGAGTAACAGGAACTAGAATTGCCTATTCCGCAGCACTCGAATTACAAGAGCAAAATAAACGATATGCCCTTATTACGATGTGTGTAGGAGTTGGTCAAGGATATGCCTGTGTAATTGAACGAGTGAGTTAGTCGATGAGTGTTGAGTACACTCGCTTCACTCGCTGTGAGGTTTGAGAATATTAGAAAAATTGTCATTCCTGCGGAGGCAGGAATCTATATAAGATTAGACTTTTTTGTTTCTTTTTTACATTACACAAAAAGGAAATAAAAAAAGAAAAATAAAAAGCGAAAGCATGAAAATACTACAAAGCTATATCAATGGAACGTGGGCAGAAGGAGATGGTGATGGTATCATTATGCATGATGCCGTAACCGGAGAAGTAATTGGTCGTTCTACAACTGATGGATTAGATATTCCATCGGTATTACAATACGGCAGAACCAAAGGAGGTGAGGTATTAAGAAAAATGACCTTTCAGGAGAGAGGAAATATGCTTAAAAAATTAGCATTGTTCTTAACTAAGAGAAAAGAACAGTTTTACGAGATAAGTTATCGTACCGGAGCAACTCGTATTGATAGTTGGATAGATATAGAAGGAGGATTCGGAAACTTATTTGCCAATGCATCTCTTAGAAAGTTGTTTCCTAATCAATCGTATCATGTAGAAGGAGATCCAATAGATTTATCCAGAGGCGGAAGATTTATGGCGCACCATATTTTGGTGCCAAAACGTGGAGTAGCAGTGCATATTAACGCATTTAACTTTCCTATTTGGGGGATGTTAGAAAAATGTGCAGTCAATTGGATGGCTGGTATGCCATCGGTAGTATTACCTGCTCCTCAGACAGCTTATTTGACTGAAGCACTAGTACGTGTGATAATCGATTCTGGAATTCTGCCAGAAGGCTCTTTACAACTACTTAGTGGGATGACCAAAAATATTTTGGACACAGTAGAATCTCAGGATGTAGTGACTTTTACAGGATCTGCACATACAGGTAAATTGTTAAAAGCACATCCTAGATTAATTGAGGAATCAGTTCCTTTTACAATGGAAGCAGATTCTTTGAATGCTTCAGTTTTAGGAAAAGATGCAGTGCCAGGAACTCCTGAGTTTAATCTTTTTATAAAAGAAGTTAGGAAAGAAATGACCGTTAAAACAGGTCAGAAATGTACCGCAATCAGAAGAATTATTGTTCCATCTAATTTAGTAGAAGATGTTCAAATTGCATTAGGACAACAATTAGATAAGGTTACTATCGGTGATCCAAGGTTGAAAGAAGTAAGAATGGGAGCTTTGGCGAGCAAACAACAAGTAGAAAGTTTCCGTAATAATGTATCCGAAATAGCAAAAACTGCACAAATGGTATATGGTAGTTTAGATACCATAGAAACGGTTGGTGCAGATGCAGAAAAAGGAGCTTTTGTAAGCCCAATCTTGATGAGACAAGATGATCCCTTCAAAAATACAGAAGCACATATCATAGAAGCATTTGGACCAGTTTCGACCATCATGCCATATGATACATTGGATGATGCCATCACTCTTGCGCATATGGGTAAAGGATCTTTGGTATCTTCTATTTTTACCTATGATGATCAAATAGCTAAAGAGTTTGTAGTTGGAGCAGCTTCACATCACGGACGTATTTTAGTTGGAAATCGTGAAAACGCTAAGCAAAGTACTGGTCATGGTTCTCCATTGCCAATGTTAACCCATGGTGGTCCGGGTCGAGCTGGTGGTGGTGAAGAGATGGGTGGCATGAGAGGAATTAAACATTATATGCAACGATGTGCCGTACAAGGTACTCCAACAACTCTCACTGAAGTAACCGGGATTTACCAGGCCAATTCAAAATACAAAGAAACAGATAAGCATCCATTTGCATATCACTGGGAAGATATCGAACCAGGAATGTCTTTAAAAACACATAAAAGGACAGTTACGGATACTGATATCATAAACTTCGCTAATCTTACTTGGGATCACTTTTATGCTCATACAGATATCACATCGCTAGAAGGAAGTATTTTCGAAAAAAGAACAGCACACGGATATTTTATATTAGCAGCGGCGGCAGGTCTTTTTGTATATCCTAATAAAGGTCCAGTAGCGGCAAATTATGGTTTAGAGGAATGTAGGTTCCTGAGACCCATCTACCATAATGATACGGTATATGTAAGGCTTACTTGTAAGCAAAAGATTGATCGTGATCATAGAGGAAAAGAGTTACCGAGTGGAATTGTAAAGTGGTTCGTAGAGGTATTTGATCAAGAAGATGAATTAGCCGCAATAGCTACAATTTTAACGATGGTACAAAAAAAATCACCATTTGTACAAGTGAATCGTTCAAATATTGAAAGATATTTAGCAAAGCTTACTGATGATATGAAACCGAAGTGGGGCATCATGACACCACAACATATGATAGAACATCTAGAATATACGGTACGCATTGGAGCTGGTGAAATTCAGGATTTTGAGATCGCCACTCCAGAGGAGTATTTAGAAAAAGTACAAGAGATGGTTTATAATCATAAACCCATGCCAAGAGAACATCAACATCCTTTGATGAAAAAAGGAGACCTAGAAGTTTTAAAACATGAAAACCTTGCTACTGCTAAAACCAAATTGTTAGAAGCATTGGATAACCTGGAGATATTTTTTAAAGAAAATCCAGAAGCAGTGACCAAAAATGCAGTTTTTGGAGAGATGAATAAGTTTGAGTGGGATCTATTGAATGTGAAGCATATGAATCATCATTTTGAGCAGTTCAATCTATTGGATTGAATAAATATTTAGAAACCGAAAATAAGATTCCCGCCTACGCGGGAAGAAACTATGACAGCACCTTACGTACATATAGATATAGAAAATGGGATAGGAACAATAGAGTTCTTTCATCCAGCGCATAATTCATTACCAGGAGATATTCTGGCTAAACTAGCACAAACAATTACTGAAGCTGGTGAGAATGACCAGATAAAAGTAATTATTTTAAAGAGTGGAGGTAACAGGACCTTTTGTGCTGGAGCTAGTTTTAAAGAGTTGATCAATATCAATGATGCAGAGACAGGTAAAATCTTTTTCTCTGGTTTTGCCAATGTCATAAACGCTATGCGTAAATGTCCAAAATTCATTATTGGTCGTATACAAGGTAAAACAGTTGGAGGAGGTGTAGGACTTGCGTCTGCTACAGATTATTGTATGGCTAGTAAATTCGCCTCGATTAAATTAAGTGAACTAAATGTTGGGATTGGACCTTTTGTAGTAGGTCCTGCGGTAGAGAGGAAAATTGGATTGTCTGCTATGTCACAAATAGCTATTGACGCGAATTCTTTTTATGAAGCAGAATGGGCTCGTGATAAAGGTTTGTTTACCAAAGTTTTTGAAGATACGGAGGCCTTGGATGCAGAGGTAAAAGCATTTGCAGCGCATCTATGCACTTACAATCCTGAAGCCATGTCAGAAATGAAAAAAGCATTTTGGACAGGTACAGAACAATGGGATACTTTACTGGCAGAAAGAGCAGTGATAAGCGGTAGATTAGTACTAAGTGATTTTACAAAAGAAACATTAAAAAGATTCAAATAAAAACCTGGTTGTTACACTGAGCTTGTCGAAGTGTAACAATTAGTGAATAGGAAAAGAGTCTTCGACGGGCTCAGACTGACAAAAATAAATATGATTTATAGCTTCAAAGGATATATACCCGTAGTACACGAAAGCAGCTTTGTACATCCACTAGCAGCAGTAACCGGTAATGTGATTATTGGTGAAAACTGTTATATCGGTCCTGGAGCTGCTATTAGAGGAGATTGGGGAGAGATCGTTTTAGAAGATGGAGTAAATGTACAAGAAAATTGTACCGTACATATGTTTCCGGGTAAATCCATTGTGCTTAAGGAAAGTGCACATGTAGGTCATGGAGCGGTAATTCATGGAGCTAATTTAGGACGTAATTGCCTTATAGGTATGAATACAGTAATTATGGATGATGCAGAAATTGGAGATGAGTGTATCGTCGGAGCGATGTCGTTTGTAAAAGCAAAAACAATTGTTCCCAAAAGAAGTCTTATTGTTGGTAATCCGGCAAAAGTTATTAAAGAGGTTACTGATGAAATGATTCATTGGAAAACCAAAGGAACCCAATTATATCAGCAGTTACCGACAGATTGTTTTGAGTCATTACAAGAAGTAGAGCCCTTAAGAAAAATTCCTAAGGATAGACCAACTCAAGAAGCTTTTTATAAAACACTAGAAGAATTTAAAGAAAAAAGATGAATATAGATCAACTGATACAAGAATTAGAACCATTGCGATTACAGCTTGCAAAACATCCTTTGTATAATCAAATGAAGGAAGTACAGGATGTAAGAGTTTTTATGGAAAGTCATGTTTTTGCAGTTTGGGATTTTATGTCATTATTAAAAAGCTTGCAAATACATTTAACAACTGTATCACTACCTTGGATACCCTCTAGTAATCCAAAAGTGAGAAGATTTATTAATGAAATTGTATTAGGAGAAGAAAGTGATATTGATCGATCGGGTAAATCAGTTAGCCATTTTGAAATGTATCTGGATGCAATGGAAGAAGTGGGAGCAAATACTGATCAGGTAAGTGCTTTGGTTAAGAATATCGCTGCAGGAGAAAATGTCCAAAATGCAATAGATAGCTTACCTATTTCTGAACAAGTAAAAATGTTTATGAAGTTTACATTCGAGGTTATCGCAACTGGTAAACCTCATATTATAGCTGCTGTATTTACATTTGGAAGAGAAGACCTGATTCCTGATATGTTTATCGAAATAGTAAAAGGAATTCAAGATAATTCGGATGTTACTCTGGAAAAATTAGTGTACTATTTAGAAAGACATATAGAATTAGATGGTGAGGAACATGGACCACTTAGTTTAGAAATGATAGCGTCTCTTTGCGAAACTAAAGAGCATTGGGAAGAGGCATTGTTATATAGTAAAATGGCTCTAGCCAACCGAATAGCACTATGGGATAATATCTCGGAAGTGTTACAAAATAGTACAGTAACATAAGAAATTTTAATTTTAGATTTAAAACTAACAAACATTAGTTAACCAAATGTCGACTATAGAATTAAAAATGCCCAAAATGGGTGAAAGTATTTCCGAAGCAACCATTTTAAATTGGTTAAAAAAGGTTGGGGATCCTGTGGAAGAAGATGAAACTATTCTAGAAGTAGCTACAGATAAAGTAGATTCTGAAGTACCTGCTCCATGTAATGGCGTTATTTCTAAAATCCTTTTTGAACCGAATGAAGTAGTAACAATAGGAAGCGTTATAGCCATTATAGATGTAGATGGTGAAGTAGCACAAAAAGAAACCAAAAAAGAAGAAACATCTATAGAAAGAGTTCAAGAAAAGGAATCAAGTTCAGCTTCTCTCCCTTTGGGAGAGATGTCCACTTCAAGTGGACAGAGAGGGCAATTTAAAGCAATAGGTTCTTCTGAGAATGATGGTTTCCTTTCGCCTTTAGTCATTAGTATAGCTAAAAAGGAGAATTTAAGCATAGAAGAAGTTCAAAATATAGCTGGAACAGGAGAAGGAGGACGTATCCGTAAGAGTGATATTATTGGGTATTTGAAAAACAGAAAATATCCATTGCCTAGTAGACCTCAACAACCTCAGGTTTCAAAATCAACCTATAAAGCACCGCCAATTTCTTTTGTTGAAGGAAAGGATCGAATTGTTGAGATGGATCGTATGCGTAAGATGATCGCTGATCATATGGTATACTCAAAACATACCTCTCCTCACGTAACCAGTTATATAGAAGTTGATGTGACCAACTTGGTTGAATGGAGAAATAATCATAAAGTAAAGTTTCAGGAAAAGTATGGAGAGAAACTAACCTTTACACCAATTTTTGTTGAAGCAGTTGCAAAAGCTATTCAAGAATATCCTATGATCAATGTTTCTGTTGATGAAAACAAAATCGTTGTGCATAAAGATATTAATATAGGAATGGCAACAGCACTGCCTAGTGGTAATTTGATTGTGCCTGTGGTAAAACAAGCGGATGAAAAAAATCTATTAGGATTGGCAAAACAAGTAAATCACCTTGCCAATAATGCAAGAACTAATAGTTTGAAACCAGAAGAGATTCAAGGTAGTACATTCACTATTTCTAATGTAGGAACATTCGGTAGTTTAATGGGTACACCTATTATTAATCAACCGGAAGTTGCGATTCTGGCTTTAGGAATTATCAAAAAACGTCCAGAAGTTATTACTACAAATAAAGGAGATGAAATTGCCATAAGAAGTATGATGTATTTATCCTTATCATTTGATCATAGGGTAGTAGACGGTTTCTTGGGAGGATCCTTCTTAAGAAAAGTAGGAGATGAGTTAGAAGCTTTTGATATAAATAGAGAAATATAATATACGCAAGGGATAGCAACGGCATCCTTTTTTTGCGTCAGTTCGAGTATCCTTCTTATGAAGGATGTATCGAGAACAAGTAAAAAAGATATAGTGAATAGCCCGACCCGACTGAAGAAGGGATGCGCCAAAAAAATATAATTATGGAACAACAAATCAAAATTACAAGAACTTCAGATTCAAGATTAAAAGACGTAGATTTTGATAATATTCCTTTAGGAACAGTTTTTACGGATCATATGTTTATATGTGAATATGAAAATGGAAGCTGGAACAATCCAAGAATAGAACCTTTAAAATTAATTCCTACGCATCCGGCAGCCATGGCATTGCATTATGGGCAAGCTATTTTTGAAGGAATGAAAGCGACTGTAGGAAATGATAATACTCCATTACTATTTAGACCCGAAGAAAATGCAAAGCGTTTTAATCATAGTGCAAGAAGAATGGGAATGCCAACCGTTCCAGAATCACTATTTGTGGAAGCAGTTGCAAAAATTGTAGGAGTGGAACACTCTTGGATTCCGCCAATGGAAGGTAGCGCACTATATCTAAGACCATTTATGTATGCAGATGAGCCTTTTATCGGGATGCGTGCAGCCACAAGTTATAAGTTTATTGTGATTTGTTCTCCAGCGGGACCATTTTTTACCAAAAAGATTAGGTTATATGCCGAAACAGAATATATCAGAGCTGCCGATGGAGGCACAGGAGAGGCAAAAGCTGCGGGTAATTATGCAGCAGCTATTCTGCCTACTGAGAAAGCAAAAGCAAAAGGATACGATCAGGTGTTATGGCTAGATGCCAATGAACATAAATATGTACAAGAGGTAGGAACCATGAATATCTTCTTTAAAGTAGAAGGTAAGTTTATTACTCCTAGTACAGATGGATCTATTCTGAAAGGAATTACCAGAGATAGTGTGATTACTTTGTTGAAAGATAAAGGTTTTGAAGTTACAGAAAGGCCAATCACAATCGACGAGGTTATTGAGTTTTCAAAACAAGGAAAATTAGAAGAAGCTTTTGGTACAGGTACCGCAGTTGCTATCGCTATGGTAGAGGCGATAGGGTATAATGATGAAGTAATTACATTACCATCAGAAAATCCGGTGAGTCAGGATATGAAAAAGACCATGGATGAGATCAAGACCCAAAAACAAGCAGATAATCATGGTTGGATTATTCCTGTACAAGTAGAAGAGGAGGTAAGTTAATTTACGAATTATGATTTAAGATTTACGACGGAAAGGCATAAAAAGTAATCGTATCTCGTAAATCCTACATCAAAAATCTAGAGGATATGATAGTATCAACAACGGTAGCAAAGGAAGTTTTACAAAAAGCATTTTCGCTATTATGCACAGCCAAATCTATGGCAGAGCTGTATGAAGATAATTTCAAAGTAGTATCAAAGTATGTACATGCCACCTCTCGTGGTCATGAAGCTATTCAAATAGCTGTAGCAATGCAGCTGTTGCCACAAGATTATGCATTTCCTTATTATAGAGATGATGCTATGTTATTGGGTATAGGAATGCGTCCTTATGATCTGATGTTGCAATTATTAGCAAAAAGAGAGGATCCTTTTTCTGGCGGTCGTACCTATTATTCGCATCCAAGTTTAAAAGATGCTGATAAACCAAAGATTCCGCATCAATCATCCGCAACGGGAATGCAAGCCATTCCAGCTACTGGTGTAGCGTTAGGAATGCAGTATAAAGAGTTAGTAGATATTCCACATAACGATTCCAGCAAGAGTAAGATATCTGAACAGCTTATGGCTGCACCTTTGGTGCTGTGCTCATTGGGAGATGCTTCGGTTACTGAAGGAGAAATAGCAGAGGCTTTTCAAATGGCAGCTTTGAAACAGTTACCAATATTATATTTGGTACAAGATAACGGATGGGATATTTCTGCCAACGAAGAAGAAACCAGAGCGCAAAGTGCTTATGAATATGCGGCAGGTTTTCATGGATTAGAAGCTATTACTATTGATGGGGCTAATTTTATGGAAAGCTACCTGGCTATTCAGGAAGTGATTAAAACAATTCGGGAAGAGCGAAGACCAATGTTGGTACATGCCAAGGTTCCGTTATTAAACCATCATACTTCTGGTGTACGAATGGAGTGGTATCGTGATGATTTGGAAGAAGCTCGATCTAGAGATCCATATCCAGTACTTAGGAATCAACTATTAGAAAATGGATTTACAGAAGAAGAAGTTCAAAAAATTGAAGCAGAAGCGCAAATAGCTGTAAAGAAAGATTTGGAAGAAGCTATGAAAGCTGAAGATCCAACTCCTGAGGATTTGTTTACTCATGATTTTGCACCTACGCCAATTCTTGAAGAGTCTGGTGAACGCGCACCTGATGATAAGGATGAGGTGGTTATGGTAGATTGCGCCTTATTTGCAGTAGAAGAGCTGATGAAAAAACACAAAGAGTGTCTGTTATATGGTCAGGATGTTGGAGGAAGATTAGGAGGTGTTTTTAGAGAGGCCGCTACTTTAGCACAGAAATTTGGAGATGAACGTGTATTTAATACACCTATCCAAGAGGCGTTTATTGTCGGATCAACAGTAGGGATGTCTGCGGTTGGTTTAAAACCAATAGTGGAGGTTCAATTCGCAGATTATATTTGGCCAGGATTAAACCAGTTATTTACAGAAGTGAGTCGCTCTTGCTATTTGTCTAATGGTAAATGGCCGGTATCTATGATATTGAGAGTTCCTATAGGGGCATATGGAAGTGGAGGTCCTTATCATTCATCTTCGGTAGAATCTGTAGTGACAAATATTAGAGGATTAAAGATTGCATACCCTAGTAATGGAGCAGATCTTAAAGGATTAATGAAGGCAGCGTATTATGATCCTAATCCAGTAGTGATTTTTGAACATAAAGGATTGTATTGGTCCAAAGTAAAAGGTACTGATGCAGCAAGAACTATAGAACCATCAGAAGATTATGTATTACCATTTGGAAAAGCGAGTGTAATACAACGTATTTGGGCACAAGATGAAAAAGAAACCATAACTATTGTTACGTATGGTATGGGAGTGCATTGGGCATTGAATGCTTCGAAAGACATAGCAGATGTTGTAGAAATTATTGATTTAAGAACGCTACATCCAATAGATGAAGATACAATCATGGAATCTGTAAGAAAAACTAAAAAATGTTTAGTAGTTACAGAAGAGCCTTCGAATAACTCATTTGCCAGAGCACTAGCAGGAAAAATTCAGGAAGAATGCTTCAGATCTTTAGATGCTCCTGTGATGACTATTGGGTCCGAAAATATGCCAGCGATTCCATTAAATAGCACATTAGAACAGACCATGATTCCTTCAACAGAAAAAGTAAAAAACAAAATACATGAATTGTTGAAGTATTAGTAGGTGTAAAATATAATTGTTTCATCCCTAGTTATTTATATAGCTAGGGATTTTTTTACTAGTAAAAACAAGTAAAAGAAAGAAAATACTTACAAAATAATACATTTTTGAATATTAAATATGTTAAAAAGCATTTTTTTTAGACAAAATACACAATTTTGTTTGGAGAATTAAAAAATGATCGTATCTTTATACCAGAGTTAATGAGTTAGCGCTTTCATTCCCCCCAAGATGAAAGCATTTTAAAAAGTGAGTTTTAATTTTAGAATAAGCCCCTAAATTAAGATGATTTGTGTGAAGAAAAAGAGCGTGGAGACGCTCTTTTTTGTTTTTATGTTTTTTTCTATCCCTTCTGTGAGGTGAATATAAATTGTGGATTACTTCACCTTGATAAAAATGCTATTAACATTTGTAATAAAATTACTACAAAACAAAATATTTATAATGGTTAAATATGTTAAAAAGCATTTTTTTTAGATAAAATGCGCAATTTTGTTTGAAGAATTAAAAAATGATTGTATCTTTACACCAGAGTTAATGAGTTAGCGCTTTCATTTTCCCCAAGGTGAAAGCAATTTTAAAAAAGTGAGTTTTAATTTTAGAATAAGCCCCTAAATTAAGATGATTTGTGTGAAGAAAAAGAGCGTGGAGACGCTCTTTTTTATTTTTATATATTTTCCTGTTCACTTATTCAACTTACATAGTTTTATCAAAAAATAAAAAAGTAGGGTGTTTTTGCTTTTGTATGTTTTAGGAGATGTAAAACATAAACTAAAAAGATATAAAAGTAATTATGAAAAAAATCATTTTATTATTCGCAGCAATTTCAACAGTGCTAGTCTCCTGTCAATCCGATGATGATGCAGGTCCGTCTGATACACAGGATAAATTTATTGGTGTTTGGAAGATTATACAAGAATTCGAGGATGGAGTAGAAGTAACCCTGGATGCCTGTGATCTTGAAGATACATTGACTGTAACTGATGATCAGAAATTTAGTGGCACTTCACATGATGTGCAAAATGGCACCTGTACATTGCAGGGAACGTTAACCGGTGGTTGGGAAAATCTTGGTAATAATATCTACAAAATTACACCAGATCTACCAGAAGCAGAAGAGATAGAAGCTACTATTACTTTTTCTGGTAATACTATGACGATCGTAACAAACGATGAAGATGGAGAATTGAAGGAGGTACTAACAAGATCTTAAAATTATTTATATACCGAGAAGACTGCAATAATATGCAGTCTTCTAGTTTATATACTAAAAATCAAAACGTAAAACCAAATCTGGAGTAAAACGAAGAGATTCATTGTCAAAACTTTCTATGAAGAAATTGAAGTTTTCATCAACATTTTCACGATATCCCTGACTAATCACATTTTTTCTATTATATAGATTCCTAATAGATACACCTACCATACCTTTCCAATCTTTATCTCTGTCAAGTTTAAAACGATATAAAGCTGAAATATCTAATCGATGATAATCTTTATACCTACTCGAGTTAATTCCTGTAGGATCGGTAATCGTACCATCCAAATCATTATCATCTCTAAATAATTTGGTAAAAGGTCGTCCTGTGGCGTAATTCCAACCCATTGCAAATTCAAAATTATTTACTGTTAGTGTTTGCGAAAAATTGAATACATGTCGTTGATCAAAGTTTCCTGGAAAATAAGAATCCTGAACAAGTGGAAATGAACTGATGGTCTTGCTGTAGGAGTATCCTGTCCAAAATCTATAATTACGAATTCTTTTTTTAAGAAGTATGTCAACTCCAATTCGTTCTTCTTCTCCATAAAAAACAGTGCTATCATCAGTATCTGGTTGTGCCAAATCAAGTATGAGATCGCTTAATGAAGATACATCAGTTATTTTTTTATAATATCCTTCGATATCAAAATTCCATCCTTTGTAAGTATATAAACCTCCCAAAGTAAATTGCATGCTTTTTACAACTCGAACAAAAACATCCTCATTGTCCAAGCCCTCTGTGGAGTTACTGGATAATATCCAGACGTTGTCGGATACCGGTAGGGTTGGAAATATACCACCTGTACTATTATAAGTAAGATAATTATTGAGTTGTTGATTCTTTAATTCTGCAGAAGTATTTAATGTAAAATTATCAGATAATTGATACGATGAAAACATTCTAGGTTCTATAAAAAAAGCATTTACATTACTTAATTGCGAACCTCTTAAACCAATATTTATAAAGGTTCTTGGAGTTTTATATTTATACTCAGAATAAAGAGTGTGATTTGTTCCATTCCCTTTTAAGGCAACAACATCCTCAGGAAATGAACTCTCAAAAAGTTCATATTCAGTTCTGTTATATGTAAATTGATAACCAACATTAAGACTATGCTTTTTTGCTATAGGAAGATGAAGAGCATATTCACCACCAATATCATTAACTTCATTGTTAATAGCTAAACTTTGTTCATTATCAGTATCAGAGACTAAAGGACTATTTATAAAGTTATAGCGTTGATCGTAAGAAGAAAAATAGAAGTTAATATTTTGTGATATATCATTGCGATACTTTTTATCCCAATTGAGGCTAAATCCCGAATTCCGGATTTTAAGAATGTCTTTAATATTGGTTTGCGTAGTGGTTGCTGGGATTTGTAAATTCTTATTGTTGTCTAAACGATTTTCTGCAAAAATAGCACTCAGCTTTATCGTATTATATTCATTTGGTTTCCAAAGCATTTTGAAGTTGCTATCAGAAAAAGAAAAATCATCTTCTCTGGAAGTTTCGAGAGGTGTTGGATCTTCATTAGCATCAGGAATATTCGCTCTAGTATTCTGAAATACTTTTCTTACCAGATTGTTATACGTAATATTTTGATAAATATCCGTTGTAGATCTTCGTCCAGCAAGCATTATTCCCAGTTTGTCAGATAGCGGTAGTTTTAAGTAAACATCTCCGTGAGTAAAATTTAAACCACCACCAACTTGTAGCTTATCAGTAAGATCATTGTCTGATTCAATGACAACAACTCCAGAAATACGATCTCCATAGCGAACACTTGTACCACCTCTGTACACCTGAACATTTTCGGTGATAAAGGGATTAAATGAAGATATTTGATTAAAAAAATGACCACTTTGATACATTTTGATACCATCCCAAAGCACTAGGTTTTGTCCGGGTGTTCCTCCTCTTATATATAACCCTGCAGGATCTTCTGTCGGGCTACTAATGCCTGGTAATAATTGAAGGCTTTGCAATACGTCAGGTTCTACAAGACCTGGTAACACACGCAGTTTTTTAGTTGATATATTTACCGAAGCGTCTTGATTTTTTTGAATTCCTCCAGTTAGATATTCCTTTACTAATACCTGACCTAAACTCTGAATTTCTGGCCGTAAGCTAATAGTATCACAAGATGTTATAGTTAGTTCTGAAACTTTAATAGTTTTGTTTTGATAACCAAAATATCCTATCGAAATTGAATCCCATGGATGAACTTGTAACTCGAAATTCCCCATGTTGTCCGTAAGGTCAATGGTTTTACTATTTTGAATGATATCTGCTTGTGGTAACTCAAATTTGGAAATAGCATCTATGAGAACTCCGCAGATAGTAATTTTTTTAGTATTTTTTACTAAAATGTAGTCAGTCTCACTTACTTTTTGCAATAGGTAAGAGGTTTGAAGTGCTATAATGTTCTGAAGATTGGTAATAGATAGATGTGTATTCGTAAGCTTCAGTGCTATATCTTCGATAGCTTTTACATCATATGAAAAATTAAACTTTAATTGATCTTCAAAAGTTTCCAGTATAGAAACTAAAGATTGTCTTTCGGTAGTAGTTGGTAAATTTATTTCTTGAGAATAAGAAATAACAGTACAAAAGAGTAGTAGGGCTGGAATAAATCTGGATAATTTCACCTATTTCTTAGTGCTATGTTTTAAAATTTTTAAAGATAACTATTATAAACGATTCCCAAAGGAATCATTACTCTGTATGAAAACAAAAGAGATTAAATAATATTTTAAAAAAAATAAAAAAAAAGTAGGGTGTTTTGATTTTCGTATGTTTTAGGAGTCGTAAAACATAAACGTAAAAAGATAAAAACGACCATGAAAAAAATCATTTTATTATTAGCCGTAATCTCTACAATTGTAATTTCTTGTAAATCCGATGATGATGCTGCTGGACCTGTAGATATGCAAGATCCGTTTGTTGGTACTTGGAAAATAACACAAGAATTCGAAAATGGAGTAGAAGTGATGCAAGAAGCTTGCGATTTAGAAGAAACTATAACTGTCAAAAGCGATATGACATATAGTGGAACCTATTATATGATGGGAGCTTCTAGTTGTGAGGTAGGAGGAACTTATTCCGGGACTTGGGAGAATCTTGGAGACAACAAGTACAAAACTACTTTTGATGATACAGAAGGTGAAGGTACTTTAGAAATTGAAGCAACAGTTACATTTTCAGGAAATACTATGACCATTGTAAGGAATGATGAAGATGGAGAATTTAGACAGGTATTAACCAGAGTGTAAATTACAAAAGAGATAAAAAAGACAATGACTTATTTATAGTTGTTGTCTTTTTTGATTAAAAATTAAATCTCAAAACAAAATCTGGAGTAAAGCGTAAAGATTTATTTTCGAAACCTTGAAGATAAAAGTTGAAATCTTCATCCTGAACATTTCTGAAACCTTGACTAATAGTATTTTTTCGGTTGTAGATGTTTCTCAGTGAAATTCCAATCATTCCATTTGTTTCTTTTGACGTATCAATTTTAAATCTGTAAGTAACAGATGCGTCCAGTCTGTGGTAAGACTTAAATCTACTGGAGTTTATACCTCTGGGGTCGATCACTCCGCCATCGAGATCATTATCATCCCGAATTATTTGTGTAAAAGGTCTGCCGGTTGCGTAATTCCAGCCAAGAGCAAACTCGAAATCCTTTACTTTCAATGTTTGAGAAAAATTGAATGTATGACGTTGATCAAAATTCCCATCAAAATAAGTGCCTTGAACTAGTGGGAAAGAAGATATGGTTTTACTTAAGGAATATCCTGCCCAAAATCTATAGTTCTGAACCCTTTTCTTGATCAATACATCAAAACCTATTCGCTCTTCCTCTCCATAAAATATTAATGAATCATCATCATCAGGCAATGCTAAATCAAGAATTAGATCGGTTAATGAAGATACATCCTTTATTTTTTTATAATATCCCTCTACATCAAAATTCCATCCTTGATAAGTATATAAGCCTCCTAACGTAAATTGCATACTTTTTACCACACGTATAGGAACTTCTTCCAGAAATTCTCCATCGAAATTATTATTAGAAAGAATCCAAATATTATCTGCAACAGGAAGTGATGGAATTGTTCCGAACACACTGTTATATGTATTAAAGTTATTTAATTGTTGGTTTTTTAGCTCTGCAGAGGTATTCAGAGTAAAGTTGTCCAATATTTTATAAGAAGAAAACATACGGGGTTCAAGGAAAAAGGAATTCGTATTACTTAATTGTGATCCTCTTAACCCAATATTTATATATGTTTTAGGAGTTTTATATTTATATTCGGAATATAAGGTATGATTGGTTCCATTTCCATTAATACTAGCACCAAACTCATCTGTTCCAAAATCATCCGATAAAATAGTTGTAGTTTCATATCCCGTTTCATTGTAGGTAAACTGATACCCTAAGTCTATAGATTGTTTTTTAGTAACGGGAAAATGTACTGTATATTCTGCTCCTATATCTTTAACAGTATTATTAATAATTAGGTTTTCCGAAGAATTATTAAATGACCTTACATCAATGTTATTATATCTTTGATCAAAAGACGAGAAGTAAAAATTAATATTTTGATAGATGTCAGTTGTATATTTTTTATCCCAATGTAAACTAAGACCAAAGTTTCTAATTTTTAAAACATCTTTTACATCGGCCTCGATATTGGCTGCGGGAACTCTTACGGTTTTATCATTGTCGAGTCTATTTTCTGCAAAGATAGAACTGAGTTTAATCGTATTTTTTTTGTTAGGTTCCCAAAGAAATTTAAAATTACTATCAGAAAAAGAAAAATTATCTGTTCTGGTGCGCCCCTCAGGAGTTTCTTCTTCATCATTGTCAGGAATATTCGATCTGGTATTCTGAAATACTTTTCGAACTAGATTGTTGTAAGCAATATTTTGATAGATATCCGTGGTGGATCTTCTGCCTGCAAGCATAAAACCTACTTTTTTTGATAATGGTACTTTAATATATGCATCTACATGAGTAAAATTTAAACCACCTCCAGCTTGAAACTTATCAGTGAGATCATCATCGGATTCTATAGCTACCACTCCAGATATTCTATCACCATACCGAACACTGGTTCCACCTCGATAAACGGTTACGTTTTTAGTAATAAACGGATTAAAAGTAGAGATTTGATTAAAAAAATGACCGTTGTGATACATTTTTATTCCATCCCAAAGCACCAAGTTTTGACCAGGTGTTCCGCCTCTAATATATAGTCCTGCAGGATCCTCTGTAGGACTACTAATTCCAGGTAGTAATTGTAAACTTTGTAATACGTCGGGTTCTACAAGCCCTGGAAGAATTCGAAGTTTTTTAGTAGATATATTAACAGAAGCATCTTGATTTTTTTGAATACCTCCTGTAAGGTATTCTTTAACTAAAACCTGTCCTAAATTTTGAATTTCAGGTTGTAAACGAATAGTATCACAGCTATTAGTAAGATTGGAAATTTTTATAATTTTGTTTTTATATCCAAGGTAAGATATAGAGATGGAGTCCCAAGGATGAAGCTGTAATTCGAAAAAACCTTTGTTATCTGTAAGATCAACAGTTTTATTATATAGAAGTATATCTGCTTGCGGTAGTTCGAATTTAGAAACTGCATCAATAATAACACCACAGACATTTACTATTTTATCATTTTTAACAAGAATAAAATCCGTATTGCTTACTTTTTGAAGCAGATAAGAGGTTTGAGACTCTATTATTTTTTGTAGAGAATCAATGGTAATTAGTTCGCTATCAATAGATAGTGTTATATCTTTGATAGTATCAGCATCGTAAGAAAAACTGAATTGATACTGATCTTTAAACGCTTCTAAAATTATTCTAAGCGATTGTTTTTCAGAAGAACGTACTACTGTAATTTCTTGAGAATAAATATCAATATGCCAGAAAAAAAATAAAAATAGTATTAGTGATAAAAACCTCACCTGTTTTTTAATTCAATAGTTTTAGAGGATTTAAATATATAATTAATATTCATTGGTTCAAAACAAGTCTTTAATGCGGTATTAAGATCTGTGTGTGTAAAGAAACCAGAAAACAAACGGTCTGTATCTACATCTCCTTTTTCTATAGTAATGTCGTATTGTCTTTCGAGTTCTGCAATAAGTCTGCCTAGCGATACTTGATTAAAAGTACTTTTTTGTTGCATCCATCCAGGCTCAGACTCTTTAATTTCAACCGAATTTAGTGCGCTTTTATCTATAGAAGTAACACCTTTACCAGGAGTTAGTATAGCTTGATTCTTTCCGTTATTTACAGAGACTTTACCTTCATAACATTGTACTTCTATAGTGGTATTTCTAGAATATACATTAAACTCAGTCCCTAATACTTTAATAGCTCCATTTTTAGTTTTTACTGTAAACTGAGATCCTTTGGCAACATCAAAAAATGCTTCCCCATCTAGCGTAATAGACCGATCATTTGTAAAGGAACGGTCATTGTATTCAATAGTAGATTTAGCATTAAGCGTTACTATAGAGTTATCTGGTAATGTCCAGGTTTTTGTTTCTGCAAAATTGGTATTGATCGTTGTAGTATTAAAAAATACGGTTCGTAGACCAATTAACACAAGGAAAACAGCTGCTGCCGCATATAACCAAGGACGTAATTTTATTACTTTAGAACCTTTAGATACGTTCTTTAGATATGTTTGGTTATATTCCTTCTGCTTTTGCAGATTTGCTTCAATATCAAATACAGGACGTTCAAATTTATCAACGCCTTTTAGAATATCCTTATAAGCCAGATATTCTGGAGTATTCTCAAACTCTTTTTTTTCTTTTTCAGAGAGGTCATTAGCCAACCATCTCCCTAAGAAATTATTATCACTTTTATTCATCTAAGAATGTTTTTATATTTTAAATCCTGTTTATAAACAGGTGTCTATTTACATGTCTAAATTTCACTTCTTTACTATATAAGTGGAACTTTAAATTTTCCCTATTTTTTTTCTTAACGTTACCAAGGCTAAATGCATTCTTTTTTCTACTGCTTTTACCGAAATTCCTAGCATTTCAGCAATTTCTTTGTAGGTTTTCTTTTCGATTCTATTCAAAAGAAAAACTTCTCTTTGTCCTTCTTTTAATCCGCTAATCGCTTGGTTTAACTTGTCCATGAATTCCTTTTCTTCCATCTGAAATTCAGGAGACTCATTGGTATATGTTTTTTGTGGTGTCGATTTGTATTTTAAGACGGTTTTTTGATGTATGGCTTCGTTTATGGAAGCATTATTGGCTATCTTATAAAGAAAACTCTTAGCAGCACCAAAAATAATTTTGGAACAATTCATCCATAGTTTGGCAAAACTATCTTGTACTATATCCTGAGCTTTTTCCATATCACCATATTTGTAATAAAGATAATAGCATATCTTTTCTGCATGTTCTCTATATAATTGATCGTATATGCTTTCATCACATACGCTTACTTGCTGTTCAGGCATTTTTATTTTGTTTAGTTGGCATAAGTTAATAGATTATTTAATATTCAGGTAGTAAATAGTTATAATAATCAATCTACCTGTTCTAATACTCTACATCTTATTCTAAAGGTTTGTTGGTTTAACGTAAAAAATTTTCATTTTCTATTGTGGTCAGGTTATAATAGAATGGTTTCGGTTATATATTTTTAATTTTCACTCTGTAATATCTTAAAATTCACAACCCTAAAACAAAATAGAATACATATACCCTACCAAAAAAATGGTTTTATTTAAATATTTTTTAAAGTGAAAGAAAAAACCTACAGAATAGCATATTTATAATATTTAAATATGTTAAAAAGCATTTTTTTTAGATAAAATACACAATTTTGTTTGGAGAATTAAAAAATGATGGTATCTTTACACCAGAGTTAATGAGTTAGTGCTTTCATTTTCCCCAAGGTGAAAGCAATTTTAAAAAAGTGAGTTTTAATTTTAGAATAAGCCCCTAAATTAAGATGATTTGTGTGAAGAAAAAGAGCGTGGAGACGCTCTTTTTTATTTATGACATAATCTTTAAGTAAAATTAACTAAAACATAATTGTAAGAAAAAACCTCTTTTATTTGTGCCTAAGCTATTTTTGATCTACAATATACTTTTTTTGTATGATAAAGTGCATAAGCCATTTCTAAGAAGCTTAAAAAACTAACTTAATTTATTGCCTTATTTTTCAGGTAATTAAAAATATAATTATTGATATTAAGGCAATACCCTAATCATTACAATTTGTGTGAATCAAAGATAAAATAGAGGCTCTTTTTTAATTTAATTATTTGTAATTCATGGGTTTATGTTTTCTTATGTAAGTGGTTTAATTGGATTACAAATCTGGTTTTTTAATATAGAGCGGGGTTTTTAAGCGGGGTTTTCTAAGATTTTTTACTGCTTTACGATCAAATAAAAAAACTGTCTTTTCAGACAGCCTCTTTCGCTATGTTCAGTAACCCCAAATTCTCAGAGGCCAAACTTTTTGATTCAAGATTTGATTGATATTGAAAAGTTTGTGAAGGAGTATCCGATTTAAAATATTCTATTAATTTTTAACTTGTAATTCTATCCTTACTAAAGTAGCAGGTTCAAGTCCTGCTCCCGCTACTAGTAACCGCTTCATTTTGAAGTGGTTATTTTTATTTTTAGACTTTTTTTGAGTTGTAAAAACTATTTTTTAACAATAGAGCATGGTTATGGAGCATGGTTTGTGTTACTTTTTAGATCTAAAATTGATCTCATTTTAAAGTGGGGTACTGTTGATTTATTTTATGTGCTTTTTCAGTTGATGATTTAAGTTGTTGTTTATCAGTTTGTTTTGTTGTTCTGTTTCTTTATTCCTGATTAAGATTTTTGTTTTTCAATAGGACATGGTTTTTTTGCGAACTTCGGGGAGGTATTCATTAGAGTACTGCTTGAGAATATGTAAATTGTTTGAAATTATGGTTTGTAAGGTCAAGAAGGATCAAGGTCAAAAGTTGAATACAACATAAATATTCTTGTTAATCGAAATGTGAGAACTTTATACTTTTTATGAGATATAAAATTTTGCAAAGATTAGTTTTTACTCTAATAATTTAGTATTCGGTTTGCTGAAATAATATTGGAATAAAAATCTAAGATGATGTTTCTGAAAAATGGTTAAAACCGATTGATGTCTGTTTTTTCAATTTGGAAAAGGAGTAATTTGAATATTGTACAGGAAAATAAGCAGTGTAAATTAATAGGTGTCTCAAGAGTGTTTGAACTTTACATGTGTAATATTTCACTATTCTTATTTTTGGAATTCTTCTTCTACAGATAAACTTAGATTATTTTTTTTAACTTTATATGAAGTAAGGTTTTGAGTTTAAATGATCAAATTATATTACTGAAATTTGATAAGTCAACAGATATATTGGGATGCATTTATAATGTCTTACAATATGATACCACTTTTTAAAGTATCAATATTTAACATATGATTTGGAGATAATAACTAAATTAAAAGTATCTTTAGAGTGATAAAATTCGTAAAGCTTCAAATTAATCTTGTTTTTTCAGATTCACTATTCTTTTATTGCTCTCTTTTTTTCTCGGCAATAGTGCAAAAAACAATTTTAAGGATAACAACGTAGATTTTAGTATTGTTTCCAACGTAGAACAAGTTTTCATAATTGAATATTCCTGTTTGTTTCTCCATCCATATTACGTTAATATGTTATCTCCGAATTATAAGGGGATAGGCTTAAAACAAAAAGTTGATAGTATCAAAAATCTAAAATTTTCAAAAAGAACAAACTCTGAGTTTTCAAAAACATTGAGAAACAAGGTTAACAATTATTTCAAAACAGATTAAATCGACAAGCATACAAATAACAGCATGATCTTTAAAAATATCGTAATACTTGCGGTTTTTTAGCATTAATATTGGTATTGCTTCCGATACAGCTAATGAATATGAAATACCCTATCATACAAAAAGAACATTTTTTTCAGCGATTATGGACCATATTAGAATTTTGCGAAAGTTGGGAAAAATGCAAGTCATACATAGAATCCAGATACAATTTTAAGATAATAAATTAAAGAACAATGAATATTATAAAACAAACATTAAATAGAATAATAAATAATAATTACAAAGTAATGAAAGAAGGAACAGTAAAATTTTTCAATACTGCCAAAGGATTTGGCTTTATTAAACTCAAAGATTCTGATGAAGATATTTTTGTACACCAAAGCGGTATTATAGATGAAATTCGTGAGAACGATAACGTAAAATTTACGATGGAAAGAGGTCAAAAGGGAATGAACGCAGTCAATGTTGAATTGATTAAATAACAAGTCCTACCTCTCTAAAAATGTTGAAAAGCCATCTATTGAAGATGGCTTTTTATGTCTTATATCCTATACTGACAATACACTTAAATTTTGAGTATCTAATATCTAATCTCAAATATAATAGAGGTGTTGTGATCGTATGAGAATGCTTAAAAATATGTTCCCAAAGTAAAACTCCATACAAAAAACAAAAAAATGACAATACAGATAAAACTTTCCTTAATAGCACTGATTTTTTTTACGATTGGCTATTCCCAAGAAATAAATCGAATAGAACAACTAGAGGGAGTGTATCAAGGACGTATTAAAGGAGGTTATTCGTTTTGTTATAAAACCGTATCTGGATTTGATGAGATATTGGTTTTTAATGAAATTTTGTCTGTTATACTTGAAAAATATCCATTACATACGGATAAAAATATTGGAGAAAATTTTATCATCTCGTTTACTAAGGATATAATTATTGAGAAAAAAAAGAGTATAGAAGTGTCAACCATATTACGCTTACAAAAGCTTGTACCTGGACAATATCTTCTAGAATGATATAAAATCCTAATTCCTAACGTATAAATAAATACCTTACATATAAACGATTACAAATATGAGTACAAAACTATTCATAAAATACATGGTTAGTTTACGATGCAAACTGATGGTCAAAGAAGAGTTAAAAAAACTTGGATTGCATTATTTGGTTTTAGAATTAGGTGTTGTTGAGCTCTTGGAAGATATAACTAAAGACCAACGCCTTGAACTGAAGAAAAATCTAAGTAAATCTGGCTTAGAACTGATGGAAAATAAAAAAAGCATTCTAATTGAAAAGATAAGAAATGTTATCGTTGAAATGATTCATTATACAAATGAAATTCCCAAAGTTAATTATTCTGATTATATAAGTGAAAAAGTTGGTTATAATTACACATATCTAGCAAATATATTTTCAGAAGTGAAGGGAATTACTATTCAGCAATTCATCATTATCCACAAAATAGAAAAAGTTAAAGAATTACTTATTTATGATGAACTAAATCTTACAGAAATAGCTTATAAACTTCATTATAGCAGTGTTGCTCACTTATCTAATCAATTTAAAAAAATCACAGGTTTAACACCCACTTTTTATAAAAAACTGAAGGAAAAACGTAAACAAAGTCTAGAGGATTTATGATAAATAAACATAAATTCATATAGCTTGTTCGATGTTCAAAATGTTTGATACTGCAGAAAAGTGTGATATATGTAATGTAGGCTTAAACTAGTGTAACACATTAAAGTATTAATTAACTGAATTTCGTATCCATAACGAACTCTTTTTTATAGATGAAGAGGTATTCATTATCTAAAAACAAAAACCATGGCAAAAGGAAAAGAAGGTAAATCTAAGTTAGGTAAAAAAGCACCTGTAAAAAGTTTGAAAGAAAAGAGAGCTGCAAAAGCTGCAAAAAGAAAGGAGAAACGGAGCGAGGAATAATTAGTAAATACAAATCGTTGCTGACGTATTCTAATTTAACATTAATCATCCATAATATCTTTTATGAAGAATAAAGAATTAGAAAAATCCTATAAGTATAAATTGGTTGATACCATTGATTATGTGCCTGGATCTGTGGTGATGAAAACAATTCTAAAGAAAAACACGGGAATAGTAGCCATATCATCATTTGATAAGGGAGAAGCCTTGACTTTTACAACTTCTCCTTTTGACAATTTTATTCAAATTATTGATGGGGAAGCTGAGATTATTATTAATGAAGAATCAAATATTGTTGAAACAGGTCACGCAATTATTATCCCTGCTCATGCAATAAATATAATGATGGCAAATAAACGATTTAAAATGATATCGATTATCATTAAAAGTGGTTATGAAGATGTAAGTATCTAAAATTTGAAAATAAAGTATATGGAAAGGCAAGAAAGTAAATTCAAACCGGGCGATACCGTTTATGCCAAAGTAAACCCTGAAGTCAAATTGGTCGTACGGTTATATTACCGGCGAATATACTATTGTACGTTTGCTGAAGATCCTAAGAAAAAGGAAGTAGTATTTTTTGAAAGAGAGCTTGTTCAATGAATGTTAAAAATAATAAAAATTAAGAATTAAATGACATACATATAAATGACAAAAAAAATACACATAGCAAAAAAGCAAAGTTTTCATTTCAATATCCCGAAAAGTAAACCGAAGATTGCTTACTTCATATTGGCACATCGTTTCCCTAAACAATTCAGACGATTATTTAAGACAATTTATCACCCAGGAAATCACTACTTAATCCATATTGATCAAGAATCCGATGCTTCTACTAAAAAGGGTATTAAAACTTTTTTAGAAGATTATTCTAATGCTTATATTTTAAGAAGTGAGAATGTAGTGTGTGGAGGATACAGTCGAGTACAGTCTGAAATTAATGGAATGAAGTATCTCTTAAAACGTTGCCTCAAATGGGATTTTTTTATTAATCTAAGCGATCAGGATTTTCCTTTGAAATCTAACAATTTTATATTTGATTTTTTGGGCAAGAACATCGGTAAAAACTTCATGAAGATTGCTAATCAGATTAGAGATCGCCCAGATACGATGAATCGAATTGAAAACTATTTTCACGAAACTGATATTGGTTTTTCGGGCATACCTTATCAAAGATCCTTCATGAAAAATGTAACCCCATATATAGGAGGGCAATGGATGATCTTGACTAGGACTTGCTGTGAATTTATCTGCTATAACCCTGAAGTAAAAAAATTTGAAGATTTCTATCACAATATATGGTTGGCAGATGAATCATTTTTTCAAACAGTACTAATGAATACTTCATTCAAAGAAACAATCGTAAATGATGATAAAAGAGCTATTATATGGATGTCTGACGAAGGGATGAAATTGAAACCTAAAACTTTGACTGGATCAGATATTGACTTTTTGATGCAAGGAGACAACTTATTCGCCCGAGAATTTGATGAGAATATTGATGTGTTGGTATTGGATTTTTTGGAAGAATCTATAAAAGCAGATCCAATACTAAATAATGCTATTAATATAGATTTTAATCTTATTCCAACTCATAATATGGATACAAAAAAAAGTGTCGTATTAAGCCCAGAAACAATTATAAATCCTCCTACTCAATTAAGAAAACTTAATGGCAATAAATAAATAGTAAAATGGCTAAAATGAATATTACGAGAAGTTGGAAGGAGCAAAAGGTGATGCTAAAACGAAGGTTTTCTTTTCTATCGGACGGGGATTTTGATTTTAAAGATGGACAAAAAGAAGCAATGCTTGATAATCTTGCTGTTAAACTTAAAAAAACAAGAACAGAGCTAGAAGTACTTTTTGCTGAATTACAAACCTATTGAATTATACTTAACAAAAATAATCATGCATAAATTTAAAATACAACCTCTTTCTGATAGGGTGCTTGTAAAAGCAGACATCGCAGAAGAAAAATCAAAAGGAGGTATCATTATACCGGATACTGCTAAGGAGAAATCTCAAAAAGGTATAGTACTAGCCGTCGGAAAGGGAAAGAAAGATGAACCCATGACCGTAAAAATTGGTGATGCCGTATTATATGATAAATATTCGGGCACAGAAATTACGGTTGAAGGAATTGATGCACTTATTATGAAAGAGTCAGATATCTTTGGCATTATTCGGCCAGTCAGATTAGAACTCATATAAAAAGATTTAACAAATATATGTTGAAACTAAGATGATGAGTTATGTATAGATATGAAGATTAACAAATCAGTATATCCTAAAGATAAAAGGGAGTTTTGTCAGGGTATTTAAAAACAGTTGATTGTACATAAGACTCTTCTAAAATGGCATAGTGAGCATATTTTTTATTTTTTTCTACTGCCCAACCAATATTGCCATAGTCAAAATGCCAATATTCTTTATGATCACACACAAAATCTTCATTCTCGAAAAGTTTCATAAGTAGCTTACGGTTTTTCCTTGCTTCCTCACTAATGCTAGGATGTTTGGGGTAACATTTTTCATTTAAATCTATATGTAGGCCATCGTTAGTTCCGAAATCCAGGACACATTTCTTTCGCAAATCATAAATCAAAGCATCAACCGCGCCTCCAGTTGAATGGGTAGATTGTTTTCTTGGGGCGATAAACCTTGATACTAGCTCATTAATTTCTTCTGCGTTTTTTTTTGGATATTTCTTTTTCATAAAACTTGCTTTTTGCTCCCATAGTTTCTGCTGATGCTCAAATGATCTCCAGGCAGATCTAATAATTAACCTTTTGTCCTGATCATCCAGAAGCTTACTTATTCGACCTATTTTTTCGTAGACCTCTTTTCTAACTAAATAACGATAGTTTTTTTGAATGGACTTTTCGAATATTAAATTAAAATTAGAATCCTGAAGACTTATCAATGGGCTTAGATCATCTTTGATAGTCATAATGGCTGCTTTCTTTTTGTGCGACCTATTTTTCTCTTCGACTACAAGACAATAATCTTTTGCGCTTATTGGAGTCTTGATGTTTTTAAAAATATAGGGTGAATTCATAGCGGTAACTAATGCTCCATATTTTAATGTAAATGACACCTCGTCTCCAACTTTTAAATCTTCTTTTTTGGCATTGATTATAATGTGATCCCCACCCGCTCCTAGGATTTCAATATCTAATTTTGGGGTTAATCCAGTCACCATTACATCTTGAACCCCCATGGCTAAGATAGCTCGTTTTATCATGCCTTGGTCTTTTAAATTTGGTTTGTTACCAAAAGCGTTAAGACCAATTTCGCCATCTGGTACTGATGATTTGTTTTTCAGTTCGATAACCTTGGCTGTCAACATAAAGGCGTCTTGATAAAGTTTTGGAATCGGCTTTCCGGTTAAAGGTTCATAACCTAAAAATATAGACTCTCCAAGTCTCAAATTATTAATCTTGCCTAAATCTTTTGTAGTATTAAACCAATTATAATTAGCTGAGTTCCCTCCTGAGATTATAGATAGCTTTATGTTGAACTTCTTCTCAATACTATTAGCAATAGAGGATAGTATGTCCATTTTTTCCGCGGTGGGTTTAACTCCAGAAAAGCAGGCAAGATTTGTACCTATACCTTCAAGTTTAATACCTTTTAGAGTTAGTACCTTTTTGATAGTGTTTTCCAATTGTAACGGTAATATTCCTTCACGTAAATCTCCTAATTCTACCATTAGTATAATTTTATGGATCTTACGGTGTAGGATAGCATATTCTGAAAGTTTTTTTATTACAGATAATTTCGAGTTTAAACTCATATCAGTATCTAATACTACTGATTCCGTTTGACTGATCATTGGAGTTCTAATCAACAGGAAATTTGCTTTGACTCCAGCAATACGCATTTTTTTGATATTTGATATTCTGGAGTCAGCAAGAATTTTAATCCCGCTCTTTACCAAAATATTAGCAATATGAGGATCCGCACAAACTCCTTTAGTAACAGCAATGATATCTATACCTTTTGACCGAAAAAGGGAACTTAAACCCTTAGCGTTATTAGCAATTTTGTTAAGATTAATATCTATTCTTGGGGTTGGCATAGTAGTGGATTGATACGATTTAAATCAGGAAATATTTCTTGAAGTTTTTCTACCAACTTACCACAGTCGTTTTTTAGGACATCAGTAACAGGTAATTGATATTTTACTTCATAAGCCTTTATTATATTTTCAACTTCTTCGTCATTCATATCTTCGTGATTGATTGTGATTGCAATTACCTTAGACCCAGTGAAGGTTTCTAACATTTTTATTTCACTCTCAAGTGTTGGCATTAGAATATCTGAAAAATCACACCTGTTGCGCCTTTTT
This sequence comes from uncultured Aquimarina sp., assembly GCF_947492965.1. GTDB lineage: Bacteria > Bacteroidota > Bacteroidia > Flavobacteriales > Flavobacteriaceae > Aquimarina. The sequence goes on from NZ_CANLOZ010000003.1 coordinate 612,570, forward strand.
GGTGGATGTTGAAGGACAATAGCCTTAGGCATAGCACCTCTTAGGATCGCACTTGAAGAGGTAAATGCCAGATGGCTCAGTGCTCCTTGTCCTTCTACTACAATAATATCGGGTTGTTCCTTGATTGCTTCCAGAATAGCATTTTCAACTTCTCCGGTTGCAAAACCAGAGCTTAGTACATCTATGGCAACACCATATTTGGAACCTTGAAGTATTCCTGTCTGACCTGTAGTTATGAAGATCGCATTTAAACCTATTTTCTTTAGGGCTTCTACTAGCTTAAGTGTCGTAGTTCGCTTACCAACCGCACAATCTGTACCAAATACTGTTATGACAGGAGTTTGAACGTCTCTGATTTGCCCTGTAAAATTATGAAGGTTTTCTTTTGAAGGTGGTTTTCTTACATCAAAAATAGATACATTGTATTTATTTGCAAGCTCTATACAAACTGGATCATCCGAAAGAAACTCTGGTAGTCCATTTACAATATGCATTCCAGATTTAATGGCTGTGTAAATAACTTTTTTCTCTTCATTATTAAGTAATGGTGAGAGTGGAGAAATCCCATAGATAAAGTATTTTGGAACGCTATCTAATATCTCAATCGCTTTATTAAAATTTTGGAATATTGGTATCTCATTTTTAATTCCATCCAAATACTCTCCGGCATCAAGACCTGATTTAGTGCTATCTATAATCCCAACGATTTTATACTTTCCAGAATGCCTGACAAGACCATTTGCGACTTTACCATCTAATTTGCCAAATTCATTTTCGCAATAAACTATTGCTGATGTTTTCATAATTTGTGCGATTTAAGATAAAAAATAGATCTTGGAATAGTTTAACTTCCCACCAATGCTCTGGCGGTCAAACCTAATTCCCATCTATCGGGGTCATTTTGAAATCCACAGTAATAAACTCCATTAATATATCTTCGAACGATAAGGGAAATATTGGGATTGATTTTAGTGAATACTGTATCTCCTATTTTGTATTTACCAATTACCTTATTATCAAGTTTCATATCTACTATATTATAATTTTTTAATACCTCCTTAATAAAATTTGATCCTTCTAATCTTATTCTTAGAGTTGTTAAGTTTCTTTAAATTCCGGAGATCATACTTGGAGGATCATAATCGCCGGAACCTAAAGTTTTATTAGTAAATTACTAATAAAAAGAAACAGAAAAATGGTTGTAAGAGAATAGTCTTTCTTTAAAAAAGAATCATAATTCAAAATGTAAATATCTTTATAATTAATTAATTAAAGGTTGTATAATAAGAGTTGAATGTTACATAAATCACAGTTTTGGTACTATTTGATATTATTATAGGAAAAGTAATAAAATTTAAGATTTCAGAACATGGTTTATAATCACTTATATGTTTTATTTACTACGTTTTTGTCTAAAATGTTTAAAAACCTATTGATTTATTAACATAATATTTGGAATTATAAGCATTTCAGTACTGCGTTTTTTGCTTCTAGAAAGAAATATAAACCATGCTCCGTTTTGGAGCATGGTTTTTTAGTACGGAATTGTTGTTAAATGTATCGGTTTGCATGCTCCAAAAAATATAAAAAACTCTGATACAAAGTGTTGTGGTTTTTTTGATCTGTCCTCATAACCCGAAGGTCGCAGGTTCGAGTCCTGCTCCCGCTACTATTAAAGCCATTTATGGAAATAGTTATTTTTTATATACGAAAACCCAATATTTTAAATAGACACATAATTCTTTTTGTAATATCATAGTTCTAAATTCTACTTAAATTATCTAAATTTTATTTAAAATTAAGCGGGGTTTTGAAGAGGGGTTTTTACTAGATATTGATAGTTATTTTTAAACTTTAATTCTCTAAATGCTTGAAATCAAGTAGTTATATAATTTCACAAAAATTAAGATGATTTGTGTGAAGAAAAAGAGCGTGGAGACGCTCTTTTTTATTTTTATAATTTGCAAGATAAACTGATATACCGTTCCCATAGAAATAAAATGTGCAGATAATACATATCCACACATTTTTTTAATTACTTATTCGTAGAGAATATATCCTTCAGCTGTCCTAAAACTCCATCATTTCCAGAAACTGTAATTTCACCAATTTTATCTGCGATTTTCTCTACATACTCCATTTCTTTTAGTTTGTAGAGCATAGTGTTTTCTTCCATAAGTTTTGCTGTATTTAGCAGACTTCTGGTTGATGCAGTTTCTTCGCGTCGAGTAATAGTATTAGCTTGAGCTTTCTTTTGTGCTATCAAAACCTGGTTCATGATTTCTTTCATCTCACCAGTAAGAATGATATCTCTGATACCACAATTCAATACTTTTACACCTAGTTTATTTGCTTGGTTTTTAGTAGATTCTAATATAGCAGTAGCCATATTTTCCTTACGTTCCAGCAATTCATCTAAGGTATAATTTCCTACGAAAGCTCTTAGTGCTAATTGCATCGCGATATATAATTGTCTCGAATAGTCTTTATTATCCAATAATGCTTTTTCTATATCTATCACTTTATACTGAACATCGAAATTAATACGAATAGCAGCTTTATCTTTTGTTAGTAGTTCCTGACCAGCTACTTCAAGTTGTAGTTGACGCAGATCTACCTTCGCAATTTTAATAGTAGTGTCATTTTTCCAAAAACGATAGGTACCACTATCTAATGTTTTGCTATATACATCATCGACTATAAGTACTGCTTTTTCGTAAGCAGCTACTTCAAACGTTCTGATATAGTTTCTTAAAGCATAATTACTAAACAAAGACTTTTCAATTTTTTCAGTAATATAGATTTTGCTAAGATCTATTCTTGTAAATTCATAAGTATATAAACCATTCCATAGCGTATATCTTCCCGCAGAGAATACATTTTTAAAGTTACCATTTTCATATACTAAAACAATCTCGTTATCTTTTACTTCAATCACATGTAACATATCTTCCAATGTTTTATCTTTCAATAAGATTTCTAGTGCTACAGGAGCTGTAAATGGTTTGGAAAGATCGTATATTGTAATACGTTCATTCCATCCTAACCAATGTGTTCCTTGTGTAATTACACGATTGTAGTCACCTTTTCTGAAAACCAAGCCTATTGTACCAGCATTGATTCGTACTCGTTTCATTTTCTTAATTTTTGTGTCCGTAACTATACAGACAGATTTAACATTAATTGGATGATAACCCTGTAACGGAGGTATTATCGATTTCAGTTTATTTTATAAAAAACAGTGAAAGCAAATCATCTTTCCAATACGGAAATTGTAGGATGCTATATTATTGATAAGTAGTTTTTAGTATCGAAATAGAAGACTAGATATTCTAAATTATATCATCACCTAATATTTGGATTCAAAAAAGTACCCATGTTTAATAGTAACATGGCTAAAATCTCAAAGTACTTTTAAGATTGTTTTTATAGCAAGAGTATTATAAAAACAGATCTGCAATCACGGTTTTTGTGAATCAGTTTTACAAGATGATTAGCTTTTATCCTACATTATGAGTGTAGTGCTCTACCTAACTGAGCTACGAAACCTAAGTTGGTGATCTCGACGGGATTCGAACCCGTGCAACGTAAAAGGCATTTTCAGTGCCTTGTTCGCTAGATCCCTAATCTAGTGCGTTTACCAATTCCGCCATATCTCTTGGAGATAGTGGGACTCGAACCCACATGAACAAAAAATCTATCGCTCTAACCACTAAGCTACGGGACCATGATTAATATGATGTAGTGGTCCCGGTGGGATTCGAACCCACGACCTATAGAGAGACTATTATTTGGTTAATAGCCAAACCTTCAAATCAAGTTGCATATGAAGCAATCATACAAAAACTGCAATTCTTCATACAGTAGTGCTATACAGAAACACTCAACAAGACCTGATTGATACTGTCATTCCAGCGAAGGCTGGAATCTTATTAATCAATTACGCTTTTCGGCTTTATTTTTATCAAAAGCCCTGCTATTTTTCATCCTCACTTTATAGCAGGGCACAACTTCAAACCCCAATTGTTTCCCCCATGTAAAAGGGTTTGTTTTAATTACTATGCAAATGTGTAATGTATTAGCGCAATGTATTTGCGTAGTAATTATTTATTTGTAAAAAATTCGATTTCTATTATTCTTAATAGGATAATCGGTTTCATAAAACAGTGTTGTTGTTATATTATTGATATAATTAATGATCAACTTATTAAGTAAGTTGTTTTTGGTTTGTTTTATGGTAGTTGTTAGTTGTTTTTTCATGATTTTAAATTTTTAAAAATGTCTCACGGATTATATAATGTTTCATATTCGCGATCACGTCTGTCAATTTCTCCCAAAGGGCTTCCTTTAAAAGTGGAGATGTTGCGAAATCCATTTTCTTTGGAGATTAAAGAATCTTCCTCTTTAATGGCACCTCTTCTGGTGTTTCCGTAATCACCAGTAAGTTTTTTTGTTGCAGGATCCAGATCACCCCAAAGTTTATCTGGTTTACCATGATCTATTGGTTCTACGAAATAGGTAATACCAGTAATTTTGGATTGAACTATGAATCTGCCTGTGTCTTCAGTTTTGCATAAAAACCTTTGTAATAATTGATTTTTCATAGTTGTAAAATTTAATTGTTAGTGGAATAGACAGGAATCGAACCTGTATCTTCGGATCTTCAATCCGTTGCATTGACCAACTTTGCTACTATTCCTTTTTTGGGTGTACTCCGGGACTCGAACCCTGTTCCTCTCATTCACAGTGAGACGCTTTACCTGATAAGCTAGAGACACCATATATACGATTGTTTGATTTTCAGGATATTGATAATAAATCTTTATATTAGGCTATACATTCGAAAACAACCTAAATGGATAACATTTCAACTATTATATTGGCAGCATCCCTAATCATTATTATGCTGGGGATGGGATTATCTTTAGTTATATCTGATTTCAAAAGGATATTGATCTACCCCAAGGCTATTTTAGTTGGACTTATAAATCAACTTATTATTTTACCTTTAGTAGGTTTTACTTTGGTATCTATACTATCGCTAGAACCAGAAATTGCAATTGGGATTATGATATTAGCTGCTTGTCCGGGTGGAGCAACTTCTAATTTGATCTCTCATTTGGCACATGGTGATACTGCATTATCTGTTACACTTACTGCTTTTAGTAGTTTGATTACTATTATTACCATACCCTTTATTGTCAATTTTTCATTACTTCATTTTTTGTCTGAGAATCAAACAATCCAACTGAATGTTGTAGAAACAATTATTCAAATTTTTGTGATTATAATTATACCAGTTGCAGTAGGGATGATAATCAGAAAATATAATGAGGTTTTCGCTCTTAAAATGGCAAAACCAGTAAGAATTGCTTCAGCTGTTGTATTAGCCTTGGTGATTGTTGGTATTTTGGTAAAAGAAAAAGATAATTTCGTTTCTTATTTACAAGAAGCAGGCTTAGTGGCCTTTTTATTAAATATTCTCACAATGGCTATTGGATATTATTCCGCAAAGCTTTTCAAAGTTCATCATAAAGGTGCTATTTCCATAGGAATTGAGTCAGGTATTCAAAATGGAACTCTTGCGATATCAATTGCCATTGCTATACTACATAATACTTCGTATGCAATTGCTCCAGCTGTTTATAGTTTATTAATGTTCTTTACTGGTGGATTAGCAATTTTTTTAGGGATTAGAGGTAATAAATAAAAATACTTCATATTTACACTAAGAATAGATGTAAACTTAACTTGGACAGTACACTCTCAAAACCTTAAATCTTGGTAGAGAGTGACTGCCAGTTCCACTATTCTAGAGTTATTTCAAAGGCATTGGGAATCGAACCCAAGACTCCCGCGATATGGCCGCGGTACTCTACCACTGAGTTATACCTTAGTTTGATGACCCGAAAGGATTCGAACCTTTACACCAAGAGTCAAAGTCTTGGATGCTACCTTTACATCACAGGTCAGTTTGTAAGCTCAATAGGACTTGAACCTATACTTCAAGGGTCGTAACCTTGGGTGCTTCCATTTACACCATGAGCCTAAATTTGTACTCCACCTTGGATTCGAACCAAGACTGAACCGGGCTTAAACCGGATACCTCTGCCATTTGGGCTAGCGGAGCGTTTGTACAGGAAGAGAGATTCGAACTCTCAGGATCTTGATTCTAAGTCAAGCGCGTATGCCATTCCGCCATTCCTGCATTAAAATTGTACTCTGTAGGAGAATCGAACTCCTATTTCCTCATAGAAAGTGAGGTGTACTAAACCATTATACGAACAGAGCAGTTTGTCTAGAGAGCAGGACTCGAACCTACAACCTCCCGCGTCCAAGGCGGGTAAACTACCATTGTTATATCTCTAGAATAAAAGCGGAAGAAGTAGGAGTCGAAGCCAAACGAGTCATTAGCTCCTAACAGTTTTATTCACATCAGTTTTATCTGTTTAAGAGTTGATCTGTTCGCCTGCCCGGCTCGGGTCAAGACTGCGGCCACCGCCAATTGGCTTGCTCTTCCGTATTTTTATTGTCAATGAGAAATGATTGACAACATTTGTTGAATAAAGTCCAATTCCTTCATTCTTCTTTGCAGTACCGACGGGATTCGAACCCGCAACCTTCCGAGAGACAGTCGGATGCACTAGCCGTTGTGCTACGATACTATAAATTCCCTTGGAAAAGAGGGAATATTTTAAACAAATTCAATATTGAATTTTGCGCGCTCACCAGGATTTGAACCCAGACTAAAGGTGTTGGAGACCTTCGTGCTACCTTTACACTAAAAGCGCAAGCATGAGTTAGTGGAAGTAGTAGGACTCGAACCTACAAGCTCCGAAGAGACCAGATTTACAGTCTGGGGAGCCAACCAATTGCTCAATACTTCCAGATATTAGAGACAAGAACAGGATTCGAACCTGTAAAAAACGGAGTTGCAGTCCGTAGCCTTAACCCTTCAGCCATCTTGTCTTTTGCGATACCAGTGACTCGAACTTACATCTCGAGAGTTAACAACACTATAAATAAGTGACCATTACCCTACAGTATCAATATTGCGGAGGACAAAGGAATTGAACCTTCACTGCAATTATGCAGACCTGTTTAGCAGACAGGCGCAACAAACCAATATTTGCCTATCCTCCATAGCGGAAGAAGTGGGAGTCGAACCCACACGAGTCATTAACTCCTAACAGTTTTATTCACATCAGTTTTATCTGTTTAAGAGTTCATCTGTTTGCCTGCCCGGCTCGGGTCAAGACTGCGGCCACCGCCAATTGGCTTGCTCTTCCTTATCATTATAGTTGACACAGAGGGACTTGAACCCACATCACCTCGATTAAAAGTCGAGTGCTTTTCCAATTAAGCTACGTGTCAATTTTGGCTTTCAGTATGTCAATGAACTATTTGAATAAAAAAAGGCGCCTGATTCAGGCGCCTTTTATATATCTTGATGGTATGTCGAATTATGTTCGCATACACTTCTTTTCTATATAATAGACACCACTACTATTCCAATCGGAACAATATCCTCTTTGTTCGCTAAAGAGTTGGATTAAACTATGTTTTAAATTATTCGGTATCATTTCTTAATTTTTATATTCTTGTAAATTAGGCAATCGCTTCGTTGTTTCGTTATGATTACGGTGCAAAGATCAAAACTTTTTTTTAATCTCCAAATATTTTTTCAATTTATTTTATTGATTATCAGTTAGTTATGTTAAAATTTAAGCATAAGAATGCCTGTTCGTTTCTCAACGAATTTTGGATTTTTTGGCAACTGTCTGTCTCCCTGATGCTTACTTTCCAAATGCTATTCTTTATGTCTTAATTAAGCTCTATTCATTTTTTCTAAAAAATTTCAATAAAAAAAGCGCCCAATTTCTTGGACGCTTGTGGTTTTATATAGTTTTTATTTAAATCACTTCATATATAAGGATTAAAATTAGCTACACAACGTCCGTTTTCGATGGGATAATTCTCCTATCCATCGATAATCACACTGACTAAACAGTGATCTCGGCGTAATATGTGCTTTGTTTTTCATCATTTCTATCACAAATATTATATAATCTTGTTAGATAATCCAAATTTTACTTGCATTTTTCAGACTTATGAGTATTATTTTTTCTGAATTTATTCTCTATATTACCAAAATATATACGAAAATCTATTTATTCTCTTATAAATGACAGTTCAAGATTTTATTAATTGGTTCGGTAACCATCCTAATTTAGTATTAGGATATTTTGCGATAGTGATCATAATTTCTCTAATAGGTTTACTCTTTGTAAAACCCTCAAACTTCAAAGCCCCTATTAATTATTTTTATGGGGTTCTTATTTACGCAGTTACCATTCCTGGATTATTAGCATTAATTTTACTTCTCTATAGTTTTTTCTTTCTAAAAACGAATCTACTTCAGTTAGATTTGGTTACGTATTTTGTTCCTTTAATCGGAATGATAGCTAGTTTAATAATCATTAATAAAACGGTAGCCATGTCTCAGATACCAGGTTTTGGTAAATTGTCTGGACTTTTTATGTTGATTATGATAACCTTTGTGATCACCTACATATTACAAAGAATGTTTTTTGGAGTTTTCTTTGTCGGTAGATTCCAGTATTTAATAGGATTCTTCTTGTTATTATTAATAGGTATAAAAATTGCTTGGGATCGTATTGTAAGATAGCAGATGCTGTAATAACTGTAACATTTTAGAGTCAAATGATACCAATATAATATAGGGGAAGTAGGAAATACATATTTTAAAACCTTACCGAACACTTATTTTTATAAATTTGTTTAAATTCACTAACCATGCTAAAAAACTTAAAGTCTTTATTTATAGTAGAAGATGAAGCAGAGAATAAGCAGGCTTCAGAACCCAAAGCGAATAATACGGGTACCAATGAAAAAAAAGCAGCTCCAGCGGCTTCGACTCCACCGCCGCTTCCAAATAATCCTGTGCCTGTTTCTTCTGAAGGAACACTTGATAATAAAATAGTTGAAAAATTATTGCAAGCGATAGAAAAAAATAATCTAGACGGCTTTGACTATTTAGAATATAAGAAATCGCTAAAAGCATTAGAAAAAATGCCAATGGACGAAGCTACAAAGTATCGCTCTGCTTTTGCTACAGCATCTACTATGGGAGTAACGCTAGATAAGCTTTTGCAAACGACTAATTTTTATATTGGTGTTTTAGATAAAGAAAATGAGCAGTTTTTAGGGGCATTTAAAAATCAATTTGATAGTAAGGTATCCGGTAGAGAACGAGAAATTGCTCAGTTCGAATCTATCATTAAAGAGAAGTCAGAGCAGATTAAAAAATTGACTGAAGAAATTACGAAGCATCAGCAACAGATTAGTGATTTAAAAGCCAAAGTAGAGGAGAGTAATAATAAAATCAATAAAACACAGAACGATTTTAAAGTATCTTACAGTCATTTGAAGAAACAGTTTGAGGAAGATATTGTTAAAATGCAGAAATATTTAAAGTAAATGGACGACAACTCATTAAAACCAAAATCATTTTGGAAAAAACCCGAAGGTAAAACAGGGATGTTATTTATGGGGCTTTTAGGAGCCGGAGGATTATATGGTTTGTATAAAGTGCTGCCCTTTTTGATACAAATTGCAGAAAACACTCTGTATTTAGGGGTGCTTTTAGCTGTTTTGGGAGCTTTAATCTATATGGTATTAGATCCTAAGATGCGAAACCTAATTTTCTATATGTATAAATCTTTTATGCGCTGGATTACAGGTATTTTTATTCAAATAGATCCAATAGGTATTCTAAAAAGTTATATAGATGATTTAAAGAATAATCTTAGAAAGATGAATAAGCAGATCGCTGTGTTAAAAGGACAAATGAAGCGATTACAGCAAATCATCTATGACAATAAGAAAAGTATCAATAGCAATCTAAAACTAGCAAGTGCTGCAAAAGAAAAAGATAAAAAAGGAATTATGATCCTTAAATCTAGAAAAGCAGGACGTTTACAAGAATCTAATCTTAAGCTAGATGGGCTCTACAAAAAAATGGAAGTTCTATATAGAGTTCTTATTAAAATGTATGAGAATTCTGAAATTCTATTAGAAGATATCGAAGATCAAGTAATGGTGAAAGAGCAGGAAAGAAAAGCGATAAGAGCCAGTCATTCTGCAATGAAATCTGCCATGAATATTATTTCTGGTAATAATGATAAAAAAGAAATGTTCGATCGCGCTCTTGAGGTAATTGCCGAAGACGTGAGTATGAAAATAGGTGAGATGGAACGTTTTATGGATATGTCTACTAATTTCATGGATTCTATTGATTTGCAAAATGGAATTTTTGAAGAAGAAGGGCTAGAGCTATTGGAGAAATGGGAAAAAGAAGGCGTTTCTCTTATCTTAGGAAATCAAAAAGATTTATTAGTGCATGATCAGCATAGCGTAGATTTAGATGCACCAATTGTAAAAACTAAAACACAAAATAATCAATATTCGGATTTATTCAATTTCGAAGATTAATAGTAATAACTAATCAAATATTATGGCAAGAGCTAAATTAACTCCATTTTCGAAACTTTTAATTGTAGCACTTATCCTCGGAGGGCTATATTTTCTTATAACTAAATTTGTAACCAATAATCCAGATGCTAAAGAACAAATAGAGAAACTCACTTCTAAAGACAAAGAAGGAAAAACAAAAGAGGGATATAAAGATGTAATCAATGTTGGAGTCGTGACTTGGGGTGGATATGCTGGTGGACAGTATTTCAATGAAGGATTTAAGGCAAATACCAACTCTAGATTTTATAAAGATTACGGATTTAAAGTAAATTTTGAAGTAATCGATGATTTCGATGCTTCTAGAGATGCTTTTAAAAATGGTTCCATAGATTTAATGTGGGCTACGATTGATGCGTTCCCAACAGAGGTAGAAGGATTATCTCAATATCAACCTCAAGTAGTATTTCAGGCAGATTGGAGTAGAGGAGGAGATGCTATTGTCGCAGCAAGAGGTATAAATAAGGTAAGTGACTTAAGAGGAAAGAAAATTGCAGTGGCACCAATGACACCTTCACATTCTTTCTTGATCTGGTTATTAGAAGCTAGTGATATGACTACAAAAGATGTACAATTAGTAGAAGTTCCTAGTGCTATTGATGCGGCAGATTCTTTTAAAAGTAATACAGTAGATGCTGCAGTAGTTTGGAGTCCAGACGATGCGGATTGTGTAGCTAAAGTGGCAGGAGCAAAAGTGTTGGAAAGTACTAAGAATGCTACCCATATTATTGCAGATGTTTTTGTGTCTAAAAAGGAATTTGTAGAAACTCATAAAGAACAACTACAAGATCTGTATGAAGGATGGATGATTGGAGCTTCAGAATTAAATAGTTCAGATATCAATAAGAGAAAAGCAGCTAAAATTTTAGCACAAGGATTATCGCAGCCAGAAGATTTCTGCTACGATGCCATTAATAATGTTAGATTAGCTACTCATGGAGATAATAAAGATTTCTTTGGATTAAATCCTAGCTATAGTGGAGTTACTGGAGAAGATCTATACAATAAAATGAAAGTGAAATATAATAACCTTGGTTATAGTACAGCGGGTGCAAAAAGTTGGAGATTGTTATCTACAAAAGACTTAGTAAATAGAACTACACTTTCTGGTAATTCTCACAATGCAGAGCAACAGAAACAGTTTACCGCTGTGGATGAAACATTAGAGAAAAAAGAGTCCTTATCTTCTAAGAAAGTAAGTATTAGTTTTAGAACAGGAGAATTTCAATTAGATGAAAATTCAAAACAATTAATAGACCTACAGTTCACTCCAATTGCAAAGGCATTTGCCAATGCGAGAATTAGAATTGAAGGAAATACAGATAATGTAGGAAATCGTGCATCCAACATTGCTTTATCTAAGAAAAGAGCACAGTCGGTAGCTGATTATTTAGAGAAAGAACATCAAATGCCTCATAACCGATTTATCATTTTAGGAAATGGTCCAGATAAACCAGTTCCTGGTTGTGAGCGTAACCAAAATGCAGATTGTAAATCTAAGAACAGAAGAACAGACTTTGAATTGGTAGTAGACTAATGGCAGGGATCAAAAAACTTTTTGAGCTTAGAGGAAATTTAGCATCCAAAGACAAAGCAATACTAACAGCAATCGGAGCCATAATCCTTATCGGTTTATGGTTCCTCTTAGCTGAATTTCTGTCCACATCTGTAATTACTCAAGATGAATCCATTGATATTTCGAAAATAGCGCAGAGTGAGCGAAAATATTACGAAAGTGATTCTTTGTTGGTAGCCAATTATGATGCACTAGAAAAGATGAGTTTAGAAGAATTGACTTCTTTTGGACTTAAGAAAAACAAAGTATATCCTTTACTACCATCACCCGTAAAGGTAATTAAAGCGTTTCCTGATTTACATAAGAATGATGACGTTGTTGGGAATACATTCTACTCTATAAAACTAAACTTTTTAGGGTATCTAGTAGCTATTTTAGTATCAATACCAATCGGTTTTTTATTAGGATTGATCCCATTGTTTAGAGGATTGTTTAGTCAGATCATAAACTCATATCGATTTATACCACTTACTGCTGTAACTGGTATTTTTATAATGTGGTTGGGATTAGGAAGTGATATGAAGGTATCCTTTTTAGCTTTTGGTATCATTGTCTATTTGATACCTGTCGTCATTCAGCGGATCGATGAGGTACAGAATGTGTATCTCAATACTGTTTTTACGTTAGGGGCTACATCATGGCAAACCATTAGAACCGTATATATGCCGTATGTGTTTTCTAAGATCATTGACGATATTCGGGTTTTAACAGCAATATCTTGGACCTATATAACTATCGTAGAAATGTTGAATAAAGGAGGAGGGATTGGAGAATTAATCTGGACTGCGAAACGACAGAGTAGAATCGATAAAGCTTTTGCGATTCTTATAATCATCGTAGTAATTGGAATTCTGCAAGATCGACTTTTTGTATTGATTGATAAAATATTATTCTCTTTCAAGCATATTAATAAAGGAAATAAACACTAGTATGGCATTACAGTTTACAGATGCTCCTCAGGCACATAATGTGATTGAACTTAGAGGGATATCCCAATCTTATGATGGAGGGAAAACCAAGATTATAGAAAATTTGGATTTGCTGGTAGAAGATAAGCCTATGCAAGGTCAGTTTACTGTTATATTAGGTATGTCTGGATGTGGTAAGTCTACTTTATTGAGATATATTGCTGGTTTGCAAAAGCCTACCTCTGGAACGGTATTGGTTAATGGGAAACCAGTAAGTAAGGAGAATAGAGTGAGTATGGTGTTTCAACAGTATTCTTCTTTGCCCTGGATGACTGTATTAGACAATGTAGGGTTAGGATTGCGTTTTAAAGGAATTTCAAAGAAGGAACGCGACGAAAAAGCGATGGAAATGATCCAGTTAGTTGGCCTGGAAGGTCATCACAGGAAATATGCCCAATATCCAACCCTTTCTGGTGGGCAATTACAACGAGTAGCTATCGCCAGAAGCCTAATGTCTAACCCAGAGATTTTATTGATGGATGAACCCTTTGGAGCTTTAGATATTAAAACTCGCTTGCAAATGCAAGATCTATTAATTGGTATTTGGGAAAAGTTTAGTCCTACGATCTTATTTGTTACCCACGATATTCAAGAGGCAGTGTATTTAGCAGATGATATTTATATTATGAAGCATGCACCATCGAATTTTGTAAAGCATATCGATATTGATTTACCTTTTAATAGAACACGTGAAACGAAAAGATTAGCACATTTTGATGAATTGGTTCATGAAGTTGAGGATGCTATGATGCAAATTGACGCAGGTAATTGATTTTTGCTTTTTACAAAATCTTTTTGTTCTACTCCTACTTCAATAAGGGTTAAAAGTTTGGTATTTTTTAACCTATTAAAATAAAATTACAAGGAAATGAAAAGTGTAATAGGGATATTTTTGATTACGGTATCATTAGTGATATTTGGAGTTAGAATTTCTAAAAAAATACAGTTCAAGCAAAATGTATCAGGATATTTAAAAAGGGCAGCTGATGCAAGTACAATTGAGATTGCAAATGAAGAACTGACTAAGGTAATTACGTATTTAGAAGCTAATAATTTAACAAGTGGATATACTTCAATGATGTGGGAAACTCCAAATGAAGATATTGGATTTTGGTATAAAAACTTAAAAGCAAGTCAAAATGAGTTACAGAATTTAAAATCCGAAAGCGCCTTAGAAAGAACCAATGTACTTATAAAGCTTAGAGAAACTTTGTTGGATACAGGTAAGAAAACAAAGGTGACAATTCCAAAAGGATTAGCGGTTTATCCTGATAATAAGTTATGGGGATTTTTGATAACAACAGCCTTATTTTCATTGTTGATCGGTTTCGTACTAATTGCCATAGAAGCCGATAAAAAGGCTAAAAAGAAATCCGAAGAACAATTAAAAGCATAATTCATTTTTCTTGAAAAAATCTTATGACCAACAGAAAATATCATAAAGCCACAGACCAGTTTTTTTCTAAATTAGATCAAAAACACAAAGCTTCTTTTTTTAAAGGAAAGTCTATTAATCCTTTAAAAATACTATCGATCACTGAAGCGTTTCCTTCCTTAAAAATAAAAGATGAAGACTTACTACTATTGTATTCTCTAAAGGAATCTATAGATGAATTAGATTTTATCATTACTACTCAGCATATTCATATTGCTGGTGCAACACTTTCTCTAGATAAGGATATTTTTAAGGATGTAAAATTTAGTGCTTTTCCAAAAGAGCACATAGTATTATTAGATTCTTTGATGGAAGATCTTTTGCTTACTAAAAAAGACGAGAAAAAGACTTTAGCTGATTTCACAAATAAATTCAAAGATTTTGTCAATCAAAAAGAAGATGTAGCGAAAGATTATGATGTGGATTATGAGTTTCTACAGATCTTAAAAAACGAAGGTGAAAAAATTCAAAACCTTGCTGAGGATTTAAATAATAACAAACGTTTTTCGAATACGATCAATGCTATTGTTCATAAGACCGATGATGCGATAGAGTTTCAGGCAGAACATGTGATTTTGCAGGATATTATTAAGGTATTTAATATGATTTATCCTTTAACGGATAAAGAAAATACAGTTGCCGATGCCAAAGTGAAATTTTTACTTGCATTCATGTTCGAAAAGTTGCAAGGCAATGATATCATAGCTTCACTTTCTATAGAGCGTATCAACAAATTTGTGCAGTCAGAAAAGTTTGAAGAGAATATCGAAATCATAAAAACAGCTAGTCTTTTTGATTTAGGAGAAGATTATAAGAACGAATTTTTATTGCCATCTTTATTAAAACGATTAGATAGTCAGCATTTTGCGAATTCAGCCTCTTTTTTATATCGGATTGCTTCGTTAATTGCAAAGGTAGATGATACTATTTCTGAAGAGGAAAAAACCTTGCTAAAGAAGATTAATGATAAGTTGCAACACCCCAAAGAAAAATTAGAAGGTGTAAAGCAAACTGAGATTGATGAAAATGAGACCTTGGATGATGTAATGGATGAGCTCAATGAACTAATAGGATTAGATAATATAAAAACGGCTGTTAAAGAGTTGTCTAATTTCTTGAAAGTGCAAAAGCTGAGAGAAGAAAAAGGGCTTAAAAATGTAAACAATTCGTTACATTCTGTATTTATGGGACCTCCTGGAACAGGAAAGACCACTGTTGCGCGTTTGGTGTCTAAAATCTACCGACACCTAGGATATCTAGAAAAAGGACATCTGGTGGAAACTGACAGGACAGGAATGGTAGCCGGTTACGTAGGTCAAACTGCCCTGAAGGTCGAAGAGGTAATCAAAACTTCACTGGACGGAGTTTTATTTATTGATGAAGCTTATTCTTTAGCCAAGGATAACAAAAAAGACTTTGGTAACGAGGCAGTTGAGGTATTGCTTAAGAAAATGGAAGATCATAGAGATCAACTAGTAGTGATTGTAGCAGGATATCCAGATGAGATGGAAGAATTTATTGAATCTAATCCAGGACTACAATCACGATTTAATCGATATTTCACCTTTGATCACTATAAACCCAAAGAGTTAATAGGTATTTTTGAACTATTCTGTCTCAAAAATGATTTTGTGTTAGCGGAAGAAGCAAAAGAAAAATTGGAGTTTATTTTTGATAAACTTTACGAAAAAAGACATAAAAGTTTTGGAAACGCCAGAGTAGCACGTAATTTATTCGAAAAAATTATAGAGTATCAAGCGAATCGCATTGTAGCTATTACACCACTTACCGAACAATTGCTAAAGACAATTGTTGAAGAAGATATTCCACCAATTAATCAAACGGTGGACGATTATCTTAGATTTCAAAAAGATGAAGAAGAAGCTTAAATTAGCACGCAATGCATATTGAAAAAGTCTTATCCTATTATCAGGATTGTTACAAACAAGAATTTAGAGATAACGATGTCCTTAATTTCTTAGGAACAAAGGTCGATAAACGGTTTTTCTTAAAAAATAGCACAGGCTTATATAGAGAAGAGGATCCTACGTTTATGAAAATCGATTTTGGCGAGGATTTATATAAGTATCTAGAAATTTACCGAAAAGAGAAAACCTTTGTCGCGTGTAGTTTTTTTATAACAGGGAAACTCACTTTTTTAGGGAGAAAAAGAACAATATGTGCTCCATTAATAGTAACTCCTGCTACCCTAGAGATTAATAGTGATGCACTCTATCACATCAACTATAATTTTGAAGAAAATAGAGTAAATGAAGCTTTATTAAATGTATTAAAATCAAACTTTAATCTAGATGATTCCTTTTCTCTAGAGATAAAATCACTAATTAATGATCAGGAACCTTCTAAACAAGATATCCAAGGAATTGCAAAAAAGCTAGAAGAATATATACCTATTCATACCAGCGAATTAGAAATTTTACCAGTACTTTTAGAAGGGCAAAAAATTAGGGAACATTCAAAATCTCTTACTCTACAACTACTCCCAGCTATAGCTTTAGGGATTGTAGAAAAATCAAAATCGAGTCGTGACGTTTTGCATGAGATTGATGAAATCAAAGAAGGTCATTTATTCAATGATATGCTTCGTGGGTTTTTCTCCAGAAGGAAAACTGAGATTAACACTGATGCAATATCTAAGGAAGGAGTTTATGTGCCGTCTAATTTAAGTAGTTCACAACTTGGGATTATTCAAGCTGTAAAGACCAATGATATAACAGTGGTGATAGGACCTCCAGGTACTGGTAAATCGTACACAATAGCCTCATTAGCATTGGATCAGGTATATCATAACAAAAGTGTTTTAATATGTTCTAAATCTGATCAGGCAGTAGATGTACTGCAAGAAAAAATAGTACAAGACTTGGGCGTAAAAGGGCTTTCTATACGCGCTGGATCTGGCCGTAGTCATAAAGCGAAATTAAAAAAGAAACTAGAATCAATTAATGTTTTTCAAAAAGGAGGGAAGGATTACTTCATCCCTAAAAAACAAAAAGAGATTGATCATGCTGTAAATAAGATCAAGGAAATTAGTGATGAAATTCGAGATCGAGAGGAGAGAGAAATTAAAAACGCTGAGTTGTTTTTAGATTACAACCCTTCTTTTTTTAAGAGATTAAAACGTAAATATGTTTCTAAGCAAGTCTTAAAAGAATATCCATTTTGGCAGTTAATAGAATTGTTGGAACATTATATTCATCAAAAAAATAAATTAATTAAAGAAATCATTTCTTTAAAATATAGAGATAAGATTTCTGATTTGTTATCAAAGGATCAAACACTATCTAAGTTTTCAAAATTGGTAAAGACCAGAAATATCGAAGAGCGAGAGCGTTTGTTTCAGGAAGTCGATTTTCAATCTGTATTGCAATGTTTGCCGATTTGGATAACAAAATCTACCGATGTTAGCGATGTTTTTCCATTACAAAATGATCTTTTTGATGTAGCGATCATAGATGAAGCTTCCCAGTGTGATATTGCTACGATGATTCCAGTACTAGCTAGAGCGAAGAAGGTAGTAGTTGTTGGAGATACAAAACAATTAAGACACGTTTCATTTTTGTCTAAACAAGTTATGCAAGATACAGCCAATGCTTATGGTTTGTTGAAAGGCGAAGAAGTGATGAATTACAGAGAAACTAGTTTTCTAGATTATGCTTTGGAGCGACTGCCTTCTCAGAGCAATGTGCATTTTTTAGATGAGCATTACCGAAGTGTTCCAAGCATCATAAGATATAGCAATCAAAAATTTTATTTTGAGAAGCTAAAGGTGATGTCGGACTTACAAATCCATCATAAAACCTCTGCAGTACATTGGGTTTTCTGTGAAGGTGAAAAATTGAAAAACGGAACCAATTTACAGGAGGCAGAACAATTATTAGAAGATATACAAAAAGTTATCGATGAAGAACATCAAGTAGCTATTGGAGTAGCTACAACGATTGGAATTCTGTCACCATTTAGAGATCAGGTAAATTACTTGAAAGATAAAATCGAAGAGCTTGATCTTGCTGCTATCAAAAAACATAAAATTGCTGTAGGTACGCCTTTTGAATTTCAGGGAGAAGAACGTGATCAGATGTATATTACCTTCACTATAGATAACCAAACAAGTACTTCGGTGTTCCAATATCTAGATAGAGAAGATGTTTTTAACGTTAGTATAACACGTGCCAAGCAGCAGCAATTTCTATACTATTCTTTTGATCCTAAGAATTTTAAAAACAAACATTTAGTAATCGATTATTTATCGGAAACAAGGATCCAATATCCTCAAAATTCTGTGGAGGAATATATGGATAATTTTGCCGAAGAAGTATTAGAAGAGCTAATCCAGTTGGGAATTAAGCAAGAAGATATTATTGTAAATTATCCTATCGCAGGTTATGTAATGGATATTTTGGTAACACATAAACAACGCACCATTTGTATAGACTTGGTTGGGTATCCAGGAGCATTGGAAAAGACATTTTCAATAGATCAATATAAAACGTTATTTAGAACACAAATACCAATTATTACGATACCTTACGTATATTGGTTACATAATAAAAAAGAATGTTTACATCATATTACTAAGAAAGTAAGAATTGCCAAATGATTACCGAGAAAGAAATATCAAAACAAATCGGAAGAGTAGTAAAATCACCTATCAGAGTTGGAAGTGTTACTGATTTAAAGATTGATGTTAGTTCTTTTTTACATTTTTTTAGACCTTTCTTTTCAGAGCTACAAGACGATGCATATGTAGTTAGAGGAAAACAAATCGCCTTTTTAAAAGAAGTTTTTCCAGAGGATTCCGTATCAATAGAGAAGTTACATAAAGCGTATTTTGAAGGGACTAAGACCTTGGATGCGTTAGCCTATTGGTTACAACAACTTACCGATAACCAACAAAGGGAATTCGAGCAATTATCTACCATTACCAGACAACGCAATATCTCAAGTTTTTTGATTGAAATTTGGGATGATCAATATTTTGTAGAACGGATCATACAGCAAGGTTTTGAACAAGATGTAGATGATTTTCGTGTTTGGAAACGTGTTTTCAAACAAGCATCCAGATCAGCTGTAGAAAATGAGATGTTTTTTGAGTTATTGAAGCGAATGGCAAGATTGGTAAAACACATACATCCCGAAGTTCGAAAGATTCAAATCACCAGTCATTTTATGAGAACTATTTCTCATGAAAAAATAAAAGGAGAAAACGCTCCAGAAGGTGTTCATGAAGATGGAGCTCAATATATCATGTCTGCTTTAGTGGTCAATAGACAAAATATAACTGGTGCTGAGAGTCAGATTTACGAAAAGACAATGGCAGAAACCAATGAGCTGATCTTTAAAAAAGTACTACAACCAGGAGAACTTATTTTTCAAGCAGATACGGGAGAAGAATTTACTTTCGGAAATGATCTATGGCATTATGTAACACCTATAGAACCAGAAGATATTTCTAAACCTGGAATCCGAGATATTATCGGATTTGATATTGATATTTTAGAGTAAAGATATTCCTGTTTCTTCTTGTAATTTATGAGAGATGATTTCAATTTGTTTTTTAATGAGTCTAAAGCTGGTATTCTCATATACAGTTTTTAATTCATCTTTCCCAGCATCTTCAAACTGAAACGCAAGTGTTTGAATACAAATTTTTCCTAATGATTGTGATGTGGCACCGTAATTAGAACCTATGGAAACAGCATAGCATCGTTCTAGAATATTGGATATAAGTTTAATACAGCTTTGATTGTTTCTGTATCCATGTAGTTGTATCAATCCCTTGATCAGATTTATATTCTCTTGGTAAACATGCTCATAAACACCATAGATAATATCTTTTTCGTTATTGTCCTCTTTTTGCCTAAGTGTTACATTTCGTAATCGTAAATAAGCAAATTTTCGGAGTATTGAGTAGCTAAAATCATCGAACTTCTTTTGATGTATCTTTTCTAAACATTCATTAATCTGTATAAAGGATTTTTGATGAATGTTTTTGGAGAGAATTTTAAGGATTTTCGAAATATTATGTTGGTATTTCTCACTCATATTAGAGATCAATTTGTTTACATGAACTCCAAACGGATCTGGTAATAACTGAAAAACATATGCCGAAGGGATTAAATTGATTTTACTGTTTTCCAGAATAACTCTATGAATAATACTTTTAGCATCCATATGTTGCTTTATAGAAAGATATTGTATCGATCTAGAGCGTAAGAAAGAATGTAAACTCACATTTAACTCAGGACTTATCTTATAATTAACGGAATGCTTTTTTAGTTGCCTCAATAATGGCCGAAGCGGATAATCGTATGCGTAGGTGTCTTTCCATTTATGGAAGAAATAAGTAAAGTCCTGACTGGTAAGACGCATTTTAGAATTTAATAAGTGATATCCAATGGCGTGTTTAAAATCTTGTGGGATTTTATCAACTAATTTACTCTCAGATTTGGAAGAGGATCTTCTGTTTTTAGAGCGTTCTTTTAAAAGATAATACAATACCTCTTTTTTAATTTCGGGATGAGAACCTAGTAAGGTTTTATGATGCTCCAAAGAGTTGAAAATTACCTTTTCTAGATTGTCATGATTGTAATCAAAAAGCGAAGTAGCATCTTCATAAATATTCGTTAGCATTTCTTCTGCTATAGGAGAGTCTTCAACTGAAAAATCAAGATCTATAATATAGGGGACGTTCTTTTCTTGGGAGGAAGTTTCAGAACTTAAATGTTCTAATTCTTCCTTAGATATTTCAAATGTTTTTTTGATTCCAAAGAATGATAATATGTTCTTAATGTTTATAGCCAAACCTATTCTTTATGAATTTTAAATCAAACTAATCCCCATTTGTTCTTTAAGTATTTTTGACTCTTTTTCTATTGTTTGCTTTATCTGTTTATAGGTAGTTTCTTGATAGAGATTTTTAATTTTTTGTATTCCGGTTTCTTCATAATGATTTGCTAATGTATAGACACATAGCTTGCCTAATGACTGAGAGGTTTGGCCTAGCCGCACTGCATTAGCATTAGAAAAAGAACGTTCGGTAATTCTAAGAAGATGAGGGATTGCACTTTTTTTGTGTTTGAAATCCGCTAATGAAATGATAATACTTTTGAGAATTGTTATGTTCTCTTTTTTAATGTATTGACAATTATATCTTACTTCTTTTCCTGTGTTATACGTTACTTTTTCAACCCTCAGATTGCTCATTTTAGGTTTGAATAAAGAGGCTTTTTTAATAAAATGCAACATTTGTATTTTATAAGCATTCCTTCCTATAGTATTTAGCTCTTCCTGAATGAGAACTATTAATTTAAAAGAATTGTAAAATTCTTTATTCTCTTCAAAAGTTTTGAATATATGACAATAAGCATCTTGTTCTTTTTGATCACAGTTTCGAATAAATTTGTTGATGTAATCAGCAAAAGGGTCAGAAGCTAATAAAAATGAGGGTTGATTTTCATCATTGTCTTGAGCATATAAATGCAATATACGTTGTATTGTATTCCTAGGAGTTTTGTAATAGTTGTACCACTCATT
Source organism: uncultured Aquimarina sp. (assembly GCF_947492965.1). Classification (GTDB taxonomy): domain Bacteria; phylum Bacteroidota; class Bacteroidia; order Flavobacteriales; family Flavobacteriaceae; genus Aquimarina. Next base: position 634,657 of record NZ_CANLOZ010000003.1, read on the forward strand.
ATGAAACCTTGGGGTTTTTAAAAACTTTTGGAGATACTGATAAAACTCTTTACTTACTGTATCATTTTTTGTTTTTTTTCTCAGTCTAGAAGTTAAAGAAGCAATTGATACATAAGTGGGATATTTTACCCAAAGATTCATGAAGTATTCGAAATCTTTTTCTTTAAAATGCAGATTCGATCTTAGGAGAAGTTGTAATATTTCCTGTAAATACTGAGTTTTTAAGGGAGGCTTAACTATGTTTGGAGTGGTTTCAAACCAAATAATTTCCTTCGAAATCCAATAAGCAAAATCCCGTTTGAAAGATATTTGTTGTTCAGATAGAAATATATATGAATCTAAACTCGTGAACTTCGGAGCCCAATAATTATATCTGTTGATTTTAAATTTATGTTTGGCTTCTTCAAAAATGGTTTTGGATAACTCTTCAAAACTGTATTTAAACAGAGGAGTAGTTATTACATCAATGATTTCTTTTTCATGCTTGTCATTTTCATGATTTTCATCGACATCATCTGTTATTTTTTCTAGTTCACGTTCCGTAATCTCAAATTTGGATTTTTTGATACCGAATAAAAAAGATAGAATTTTGTCTAAAATCATTAACAAGTAGGTTTTACTAGAAATGGAAAACATTAAGACAACACACAACTGATATGATCTAAAGAAGAACCATAATCAAAACTAAAATCTATATGTACTAAATCTCCAGCTTTTACTTCTTGAGTATTGGTAGTTTTTAATACAGTTGGAGGCATTAGACTATCAGTTCCAGTAAAATTAGCACCTTCAGTAACTTCTACATAGGATTCTAGGTATAATGCGTTTACCGTTCCCGAAAATAAAACAGGAACAGAAAAACTTAGTTTAACTCCTTGTTTTTTCTCTTTTAATAATTCGATTTCATTTACCAAAAACTGTTGTGTTAAAAACATCGGTTGATGTCTGGTAAAATTAACAGGGTAATGATGTATGTTTTTATCAATTTCAGCTTCGCAAAGTCTGGCAAAGTTTACAATTCGGTTTGGGAATAATTTTCCGCCAGGTTTTAAAAATTCACGCATATGCTGAAAAATCTGTACCTGAAATTCATTAGCACAATAAATACTCATTAATTCACCAACTACAAAGTCTACTTTTTCTGGTAAATCTACAGTGAGGGCATCTGCATAGATCACTTCTACTTTATCGGCCCAAGGATATTTGGAAATTTCTTCATTGATAAAAGGAATGAGATCTGGATTATTTTCGATCAGATATGCTTTTTTTACATAAGGCATGTATAATTTGGTAAGAGGCAAAGTTCCAACGCCAATTTCACAAACAGTAGCATCTTTAAAATTATCGTTGAGCTGAAAAGCCTTATGAAAAGCATCTACACGTTGTTTATCTGTTTCCATAATCTTATAGTAGATTTCAGGGAAACCAAAATGAGATTCATCAAATGTCTGCGCTGTTAGTAAGCTATATTTTAGCGCATCATAATTGTCAACTACTTCCTCGAATAATTTGTCTTTCATCGTTGTATTGATTGTTTTGAGTAAATATAGTAATTAAACAAATGGGCGTAATAGATAAAAATAAAAGGCCGAAAAAAAATAAAAATAAGGGGGTAGGGTATTTCTTATGTAGTACGTTTTATAGATAACGACAACTGATATAAATGAACAAAAACTACGCTGTAAGATGATCAAAACTACTAATAAACCGGCTCTTATTAGCATTTTAGAATCTATGTTATTGATTGCATTTATACTGATAGGAATAGCAAGTTTTTCTCAGCAATCTAATAACTCGTATATTTTTGGTCACAGTTTAGTAAATCATAGTGCTGATCAAGCGACTCAAAACAGAAGCAATATACCGGATTGGATGTATTTGCTTGCTCAACAAGCAGGTAACCAATATACAGTAGACGGTCAGTTTAATTTTTTACCACTACAACAGTTGCCACCAATATTTCAATGGGGGTTTATAGATGCGCCTAATACCAGAACCAATGAATCTAACGATGATTTTGGAAGTTGGAATTATGATAACGTAATTGTTACACTAGCTAACTTTATTCAGCAAACCTCCACACCTTCAGAAAATGCCTTTTGTGATCCACAATATATAGAAGATTGTAATGAAGATCCTAATGCGTTAAGTTCTGTAGAGGCAGTTTTGCGAATTTTAGATTATGCCAGAACAGAAGAAACAGGAATTCATTTCTATATTTATGAAAACTGGCCAGAGTTTAACGGGACATTTCCTCCAAATTCTCAAGCACAGGAAGATCAAGAGTTTGGAGCTTTTTATGATTATACTCGTGGAGATTTTCATGATTGGTGGATTACGCTCCAAGATGAGGTTTTAGCATTAAGGCCAGATGCTGAAGTGAAATTAATTCCTACTGGACCAATTTTAGCAGATCTATTTTCAGATCAAGGAATATTATCAGATATTTCGGCAACTACACTTTACGAAGATTCGGCGCCACATGGGTATCCGGTACTGTATTTTCTGGCAGCATTGGTACATTATTCTGTAATATATGGAGAACGACCACCAGCTAATTTTCAGTTTCCGGATGCGGCATTAACTAGTCCCATTCAAATTCCTGATACAGTAAAAAATAATTATAATGTGATAGTAGACTTTATTTGGAACAGTCTTCAGAACTACACATTTGATAATGGCGATAGTAGAGTTTTTTTAGAAAATCAAACCCTATCGATAGAAGATATATCAACAAATACTCAAAAACCTATACTATATCCGAATCCCGGAAATGGTGTTTTTAATCTAGAACTTCCACAGACTACAATTTTCCCGGTTGAAGTAAAGATTGTAAATACCATTGGTCAAGTAATTGACGAAATTTCCATAACTGATCATCAATCGACAAATTTTAATTTAGATAAAAAAGGGACGTTTTTTCTAAAGATTATTGGTGATCAGTATTCGGATATCGTGAAAATAATTGCCAGATAAATGGTGATAGATAAAAAATCCTGCTAAGCTCATTGAATTAAGTTTGTGTTAGACGCTATTTTATTTGGGAAATAGTTATTTTCAATGAGCTCTAGCAAGATAATAGAATGTTCTATGCGTTTTTAAATTATATGTATTGTATTGATTTTTGATGATTTAACTACAACCCAGGTCGGCTTTCGATGCAGGATCACTATTTGGAAAGCAATTTCCAGAATTTACCTGATCTGGATCATATCTAGATAAATTAGGATCTCTTAAACTATTTTCAATAAACAATACAAGATTATCTATTTCGGTTTTGTTTAGTTTAATATCGCCAAACTGTGGAGCTAGATTTGCTGTTGTAACTTCAGAACTTTGAGGAACACCAGCAATTTTATATTCTATGACCTCTCTAACAGATGTAAAAGTTCCTCCGTGACCATAAAAACCACCATTGTCAACTAAATTGTATAGTGTAGGAGTTTTAAATTTATATTCGTCTGCCGCTACTTTGGTAAATCCACCTCTTCCTTTCTTTACATTTTCGAATCCAACAGGATCTAAAACAACAGCATCGCTAGAATTTTCAAAATCACCCATTCCGAAGGCATAGAAATTCTTGTCATTTAAAGCGGGTCCTGTATGACATTCATAACACTTCCCTTTGTTAAAAAAGACTTTTGCACCTTTCTTTTCAGGAATGGATAAAGCTTCATAGTTACCTTGTAACCATAATTGCCAAGGAGATTGATTTGATAATATGGTTCTTTCATAGGCAGCAATAGCTAAGGCTGCTGTTTGTGTAGTATACCTTTCGGAAACAGGAAGACTTGGAAAAGCATCATCAAACATCTGTTGGTATCCAAAACTAGATACAAAATTGCCATCAACTAATAATCGATGTACTCCTTGTCCTTTAATCGCTTGTACTTCTACACCTTCAAATCCTATAAAGTTTTCAGGAATGTTGGTCCAATTCGCTTCTGTACCCAGATTGGTACCTGATCCTCCGAATTGACCATTCCACAACATGATATCCTGATACGCTGCATTTAATACTGTTGGAGAACGAATTGGTTGAATATCCGCATCACTTACTGCGATGCCAGGATTAAAAACACGTGCTTCACCACTAGTACCAAAACCTACACCAGCTTCACCAATTCCTTGTCTGATTCCTGCTCCAAAACCAGCTGCTGAATGATGGCAAGAGGCGCATGAATACGTAAATAAGTTAGATGCAGTCGTTGGGTTTCCTCCAGTTGCAGTTTCATGGAAAAGAAGCTTTCCTAAAGCTACCTTTTCATCTGTAATTGGATTTAATGGATCCTGAGGTATCATGCTATACTGGTCACTTTGTGGTAGCATAAAAAATGAAGCACCAATACCTCCTGTAATAATCTCAAGTGTATCTAAAATTTGCATGTCTAAACCGCTTGCAGGAGGTCCAGATTTAGAATATAAATTTTGATCTTCATTCGAGTTTAATGGAATGTACTCGTCTTGCTCACATGCCAATAGAGTGGAAATAAGGGCAAAAAAAAGTATTTTTTTCATAAGTTAAATTTAATAGTAGGTAATAATGTTAATAATAAAGTATTAAGGAACTTTATACACGAGTCCTACGGAAAATCCAGAGGCTCGATCATAATTCTTTCCACTCATATTGGTAGTGTATCCTGTAGAAACTCCAATACTCTGTTTATATACAGGGACATAGAGGTCAAAATAAAAGTTAGTGTAATCAACTTCAGTTTCTGGTAGTGCGGCCGCACCACCTGCTTCAGCAAACTCAGGAGTACCGATATCGAGGCCATCCAAAGAATTTTGTGTTCCTATTTTTGCATGAGCGTAAAACCATTTATTATAATATCCCAGTTTCGCACTAAAAAGAGTGGCATTTGGGATTTCAAAATCACCATTGTTACGCAAGCTGTACGCTGCTTGCAATTCTACAAACAGATTTCTGGAAGCATTGATTTGTACAAATCCACATCCATCAATCGCAGTAGCTCCGTTTCCCAATGATAGAATTCCAGCTTCTTCATATCCTCCTACGGGAACGGATACACCTGCGGCGGCGCCGAAAGCAATTTTCGATACGTTGTTAATTTGAGCATCTAAAACTCGGGCTTTAAAAAACATACTTAAGTCTTGTACTCCGCTTACCTGATCCGTCTGCGAAACAGGATCTAAAACACCTGTTTCATTTTGCATAGAGATGTAAGGAAGAGTGACTGTGGTTGAGAGCCAATCCAGAATTCCATATTCTCCATAGACACTGACTACAGAAGAGCTGATCTCTCCCATATTCATTGGGGTCGTTTCCGTTTGCGTATTTCCCATAAAAAAATTGTCATAGCTTTTGTACGAATATGATGAAGCTACTGTAAACTCGTTCTTTTGTGGAAAAAAACCATTGATGATTGTTTGTGCTGTTAATGAAGAAAAAGAAGTTAAGCAGAGTATAAATAGTGAGGTTTTAAGGGTAATAATGTTATTCATAATAGAGGGTAATTTAGTTTTAAAAGTATATCAATTTAGTATTGATAACTACTCATGGTTTTTTGCTAAAGCATACAAGCATAGCGTAAGGTTAGTTCATGATAGTTCTGGCAAAATATTTTTGAGGCAATTTTGGCTAATTATTACTAGTTATAGGGGTTTTCTCGTGATTTTTATTCAAATTCCAATCGTAGGTAACATATTTTTTCTTCATGTTTTTGTCGATGGTAGTTGTAGAATATTCGTTTATAAAATCGATAACATCTATATTGTTACTGATAAAATCATCTTCATACCATTCGAATAATTGAGAAATTCTAACTGTCTGAGAGTTAATCTGATTTCTCTGAGGGTCGTTGATGAACTCTCTTGTTCTTTCATCAAGTGCGTACTCAATATTCTCACTAGTATATGCTCTGTTCCATAGTCTTGGAGAGGACATAGATCCACAATTTAGTAAAAAGTGAATTCTAGGATCTCCAAATTTTCTTAAGATCTTATGTTCGATATCATCTAAACTATAGCGCACATTATTCGATTTGAAAACTTTTCTTTTCCAAGGATCTTCTAATTGATTGATGGATGTGATAGGATATTCATCAATAATCATTTTCATCACCGTTGCATTATATACATTTAGCCAATAAGCTAATTTTTCTTCTTTACTCCAGTGATTTTCGGGAGAAACATTTTGTAAGTATCTAAAATACTTATAAAATACTATGACATCATTTGTAACTCCATCGTAGTCTACTAAACCATCTTCTGTAACATTAAGAACTAGGATTTGGTCCCAAGGAGAATGGTCGACAGTTTCCTGGGAATTGATTTGGAACGATACTAAATAAAATAAAATTAGTAATAGGGATTTTGGGATCTTCATTTTGTTAGTTTTTTTGGGGTTATTTACATTTTTTTCAACGTTAGGAAGGACTAAATTAACAAAAAAACGGACGTAATACATTCATGCAACTTTGTGACAGAAATGATAATAATATAATTCTTACATAAGTTGAAATTAACTTGTAACTTCTTTACTGTTAAACCTTTTAGTGATTTACGGTCAAGATTAATTTCTGAATAGTGTTTTGTTCTTTCACAAAATTGGGTTCAGATATGCAAAAATGACTTTAAAATTTAAGTGAACTATTATGATCAAAATTCCCGTTAATATTGATGCTAGAATTGAATTTAAGGATGCCTAAAAAGGAAGATTATTTAGAATTTTTCATGACGATTTTTTAAGTGTAGAATTGCTTATATTTAATAAAATACAAGTAAGAAAACATCATTTTTGAAGTGAAAAAGAAGAAAAATGATTAAAATTAGTGAACCTTACAAAAAAACAACACTTTAACATAAAATTAACATTTTATTACGGTTTTCAAGTATCAAAATATTCTTTTTTATCGTTTGGAGAATGGCTTTGTAAGCGATGATAATGAGGGAAAACATCAAGATAAATGTATCTTGATGTTGTGAAGAGTTTTTTTTTTGAATTATGAAAATATTATGATGTATCGCATCTTTTTTGTAAGAATTGATTTCTAGAATGTTATCTGTTTATCATTTTTTCTTTAACTAGAGACCATTGTAAAATTTTTGCAATATTTTTCGCATCATCAACACCTCTATGATGGGTTCCTTCTAAGGGAATATCAAGAATACCTAAAGCTCCTTTCATACCAACTTTTTTTCGTAACCCTCTGGTTTTTTGGAAAAGGTCCTTTACATTTATGTGGTTTTGCGATAAAGGGTATTCGATATCACGAAATTTACATTGCTTTTTCATCATATTTAGATCGTATAGCCCATAGCTAGCCCATGTAAATTGATGTCCTTGGTACTCGGTCCTTACAATTTCACATGCTTCGGCAAAAGAAATACCTTCTCGATCCAGTAAATCCTGAGTAATTGTTGTTAGTTCCGTGCAAAACGGACTTACTTCTGATTTTTCTGGTTTTACCAGGATTCCTCGATTTTTGGTAACCCCTCCAGTTTGCATATCTAGTAAGCAAATACCAATTTCTATTATTTCATTGGTTTGTCCTGGAGGTATCTTACCGTTCCAGCAGGTTGCTTCTAGATCTATAATTATTATTGTGTTTTTGTTTTCCATTTTATTTATTTTTTACCTCACAAATCCCAAAGACCTGTGAGGTTGTAGTTATTTAATTTTTTGGAATTGTTACCAATTCTTCTCTATCTAAAGGATCGATTCCTTTATCTAGTAGTTTGATTGCTGATTGAACTGCCCAACACTTATCACTAGAGTGTATATTAGAGTACAATCCTAATAAATAGGTAGGTTCTACAATCTTCCAACCTTTTACAGTGCGATGAGGGATCTCAGATTTTACGAAAAAATCAATGGTAATTCGTATGGATTTTTCATTTTCAGTGATTACCGTTTTTTCGTAGCGTCTAAAATTTTCATCGCTTGGTAAATGATCATAGCGCGTCCATACTTTTTGAAATCCATTCTCCAATAATATACACATGACACTGGCTACATCTTTCGGATCAATAAAGAGGTCAATATCTTTATGATCATGTGCATGTTTATATTCTGTATGACCTTCTGGAGAGAGAAAATGCCAGGCCCACCCACCTGATAGAATTACTAAATCTTTTAGAAGTTCTAACGCTTCTAATGCATATTTGATTCTATAGGATGGCCATACTTCTCCATATCTTTTTTTATTATGCGGTGCTCCCATGGTTTTTTGTTTTTTTGTCATCCCAGTACAGACTGGGATCCATTGTTGTATGATAAAACAATTCACTAAATGGATTCCAGCCTGCATTTCGACAAGCTCAATGTAACAGACTGGAATGACATGTTTGTATAATTAGTTACTTTTCTTCTTCGACTTTTTAGAAGAATTCTTAGTTTTTTTGGCTTTTTTCTTGTTGTTACTTTTCTTCCTCGGCATTTTATCTTTAATCCTTTTTTCATCACCTTCTACATCACTAATAAAGTAGTTGTTATATGCATATATCTTAGCAGTTTTTAATACTTTAAGAGCTGCTTTGTACTCTTGTTTTTGCTCTAAAAGAATTCCCTTTTTTAGATATAACACCGCTTTATCTGTTCCTTTAATGGTTAAAGCAAAGTCGATTAACTTTTCAGCTTCATCATAGTCTTCGTTCCAAAGTAATACATTGATATATTTTGGATACACATCTAACGCATACATATCTGCAGCTAATGCTTGCTGATAATATTCCTTTGCTTCTTCGTAATTTCTTAGATTCTCTGCATAGATCTGACCCATTAGACATAACGCTATTGGATTTTTGTCATCATATGATAGTGCATAGTTCAAAGATTCTACCGCTTCTTCCAGATTGTATGGATAAGCATCTAATGCCTGAAATAAATATTTGTCTAGTAAATTGCTCATGACGTTAGTATTTTAATTCGTTGCGCAAATCGTTTTTTAATTGTTGACGATTTGAGGCGTACGATTGTTTTTTCTTTATTTTCTTAAAATCAGTTCCCTTAAACTTTCTAACAGGATTACCACGTGCTACATTCAAATGATTTTCCCATTGATCGCATAGCGACTTTTGTATGTTTTGGAGTTGACTTTGGTATACTTTTTCTTTTAATCTTTCGATTGCTATTTTTTTATTTTGATGTTGTGATCTGCTGTCCATTACCACTACTTGATCTCCTGTTGGGTGATAGGTAGCTCTTACGGCAGAATTCACCTTGTTTACATTTTGGCCACCAGGACCTGAACTGCGCATGGTTTGAAAAGAGATTTCTTGTGCTTTAATACTTAGCTGTTCTACCTGTTTGATCTCGTACATTCCTATAAACCAGTTTTTACGTTTATGATATTTTCGAAATGTTGAGGTTCCTATCCATTGAATAGTACCCAACCATGTAGAGAGAAAAGTATCAATTTCTTTTCCTTTTAATTGCACTGTTGCCGATTGTACAGTACCATTTTGACTTCCTTTTTCTCTATGTAGTACTATATACTTATATGCATTAGCTTTTATTTCTTCTAAAAAAAGTTTTAAGACTTGTGCAACTACCCAGCAACATTCTGAAGGTCCTCTTCCAGCCGTTATTTGAATTATTTTAGTTTTCATTTTTATTTTCTTTTTGCGTTAAGGATAAAGCGGTTACCCCACAGGTTGTGTGCCCTGAGGTCCTCGAAGGGCAAACAATCAAGGAGTATGAGCGAAAGCCTGACCCCGAAAAGTATGCATCGGGGTAACGCCCAAATCACTTTACTTATCCATTCGTACAATTTTAGGAGTAAAGGTTCCTACAACTTCTACAAGCTCTTGCTGGTTTGCCATTACTTTGGTAATATCCTTGTACGCCATTGGAGCTTCATCAATTCCTCCACCAATTAGGGTAACATCATTTGCTTTTAGCTCTTTTTTGATGTCACTTTTGGTAAATTTCTCTTTACACTTTCTTCTGGAATGTAATCTTCCGGCTCCATGAGAAGCAGACTGCAAGCTCTCTGGATTTCCAAGTCCACGAACAATAAACCCTGGTGCTACCATAGATCCAGGAATGATTCCTAACTCACCTTTGGCGGCAGGAGTAGCTCCTTTTCGATGTACAATACATTCTTCGCCGTTTACCTCTTGCTTCCAGGCAAAGTTGTGATGATTCTCAATTTTGGCTACAGGTCTTGCTCCCAATAATTTTCCAATTCTGGCATGAATATTATCATGGCATGCTTGCGCATAGTCACCTGCAAGGTTCATTGCTAACCAATATTCTTGTCCATCATGCGTATCCAAATCCAACCATGCTAATTGCTGTACATGTTTTGGTAATGGACATTGCTTGGTAGCTAAATAGGTATAGTGCTTTGCAATATTGGCTCCTAGTCCTCTGGAACCACTATGTGATAACACACCTATATAAGAACCGATTGCTAATCCCCATTGATTATTAGGATCTGAGATATCTACTGCTCCAAATTCTACAAAGTGATTTCCTCCGCCAGAAGTTCCCAATTGTTTATAAGCTTTGTCTTTTAATCTTTTTACTAACGGAATATCTTTAAATTCCGATCGCTCAAAGATCTCGTGATCATGCTTTACTTTATGGGTTTCATACATTCCGAATTTTGTATGTTCGGAAAGGATGTTTTCTAGCTGATGCTTTTTTCCTTTTAGATAAGAAGTTGCTATTGGATAAATAGTTAAACACATTCTACATCCAATGTCTACTCCAACTCCATACGGAATCACTGCATTTTTGGTGGCTAACACACCACCAATAGGTAAACCATAACCACTATGTGCATCTGGCATCAATGCTCCAGCAACCGAAACCGGTAACTTTAGTGCATCAAACAATTGATATTTTGCTTGATCCTCGATTTCATTCTCACCATAGATCTGGAATGGAGCTCTCGTGGTTTTCAACGCATGCTTTTTTACCTCAACAGGTTTTAGCAAACTTTCTGCAATTTTACCCCAAATCCCGTCACCTTGATATGCTTCTGGATTTAGTAATACTTTTTTTGCTTCTTGTAATATTTGTTCTTTCTTTACTCTTTTTTGATATCGATTAATCTGACCCAATGTCACATTAATACTATTGTTTTTTGGAAAGCCTAATTTGATTAAGTCTTTTCCGCTTAATTTCTTTCCCATGATATTTCTTCGTTTATAATGTCCTGGATATTATATTTTTTAAGATCTCTTAGTTTGCTATTCGTTTGTAGCTTTTCTTTTCTAAGTTTTGGTGTTTGCCAATGATCTTTCCAGTTATATTGTTTTTGTACTTCTTCGAAGTATCCGTGTTTTAACAACTTCTGTTCTAACAAAGCGTCTTCACTTTCTAGTTTAGGATCAATCCGTTTACTATGGGTTACATAAGCTCTTGTAAATTTGATCTTATAGCTGCCTTTGGGGAGATTTACATAAAATCGAAGCCTTACTTTTTTTTCCTTTGTATAGTATCGAAACGGTACACACATTCGCTGTGCGCCATCACTAAGCTTATTAAAGGATCTTCTGCTAATGGTTGGTAAATCTTTATGGATTAAATACCTCGATATTTCCTCGTACCATTTACTTTCAGCTTCTTCTTTTGTTCTTCCCCAAAAGGATTTTACAAGCTTTTCGTGCAGTTCAATGATATATTCTTGGTTTTTATATTTTTCGACCTGTTTGGTAATGACTGATTCTTTGAACCATCCATGTCTTATAGGTTTCTCTAATTTTATATATCCAAGATTTCGTTGTGCTGCCCAAATTTTGCGTTGTCTCCTTTTGATGCTTCGAACTTCTTTTTGCCTTTGGCCTTTGATATGTGCCGGTCTCATTAAACATATTGTTTCGTTTGTAATAGTTTTACAAATGATTCCAGCTTATCTTCTGATACCTGAAATCCTAACTGTTTTGGCTATAAAATTTCATGTGAATTATTTTTAAAAGTTTGTTCTTAATGTTTTATGTTCGGAACATTTCAATAACATTCTTATAAAACTTGAGTACGCTTGGTGAAGCAACCCAGATTAGAAAGTCTAGTAAAAAAGAAGTTTTATGAAAATAAAAGTCCGAAACTTTTGTTGGCTTCGGACTTTATAAGAAACTGTTGTATGCAGTTTATGAGTTATAGAAGTCCCGAAGCATATGCATAAAAGAACCTTGTTCTCTTAGTGCATCTGTGTGTAAATCTCTAAAGGTCATTATACTTCGGTTATTAATAGTTATTAATTTTTTGTCTTTACACTTCGACTCCCGATAGCTATCGGGACAGTGCGACATTTGTTATTGCTTTATTGCGGTGCAAATATGAAATCTATTTTTTAATTACGCAAATAAAATTTCAATTTAATTAATTGATTTTTAGGTATTTATGATTATTTTTGAGCAAAGAAAATCCTGTCTGTCTTTCGACAAATATCTAATCAGCTGAGAATCTTTTTACTATCGTTCAAATAACTTTGTATCTGATTGCAATTTTTTTAGAATAAAAACATAAAAAAAGCGTCCAATTTGTTTTGGACGCTTAAAAGAAATATAATCATTCTAGTTTTTTATCTATGCTTTCTATTCGAAAACGACTTTACAGCGTCCTTTTTTATGTATTGAAAATGGATTCATAGATGTTAAACTTGATTTTTTGGTTCTTACTTCAGCTGCAAATATGGGATTATTTTAAAGAGAAATCCAAATTTGAGCACTAATTCATTTTAATTCTCAATAAGATGTATAGCTAAATCAACATAAAATAACAGAAGTATTTTGAACTAAAAAACAAATTTCTTCGTTAAAAATTATCATCGTAGCTACTGCTATGCTTCAAATTTTTGTCTCGAACTTTGCTTTTGATCTCCAAAATCTTTTACGCCATTTTATATTAATTTAGCTATGTCGTTTTTAGAAACTGTATGTAAGTCCTATTTGGGCTCTCCAACGGGAGTTTTGTAAGTCTATATTCCAAGGCTCCTCATCTGGATCAACGTTAAATTGATATTGTGGTTGTTCATTCTCAATACCCACAAAGTTGAGTAAACTAAAACTAGAATTTACCACATTAGGAACGAAAACTAAACGCCCCCAATCTCGATTGATGAAGTTTAGTACATTCAACATATCTAGTGATAATGAGATCGTATGTCCATTTTTTAGCTGTTTGCCATATTGTAACTTCATATCCAGTTCATGATTCCAAGGAGTTTTTGCACCATTTCTCTCTACATAATTACCTCTTCTACTTCTCAAATAAGAATTGTTTTCTATATAACTATTTAATCGCTGCCACTGTTCATTTGCAGAAGTAGTTACGATACCATTACTGTCAACTATATCTACCAATTGTATTTCAGATTGATTTCTTGGTACATATACTAGATCATTTCTAGAAGAACCATCTCGATTAGGATCGCCTTGATACACAAAAGAATATGGGCTTCCGGATCGACCATTATACAAAAATGAAACCCCTAAAGAATTTGTTTGTCCAAAATTCACTTCATAAGAATGTGTAGAAATAATTTTATGTCTTAAATCGAAATTAGAAAAAGAGATTGCTGGCTCATTCCCAAAAATAGCCTGATTCCATTCAAAATTAGCCGCAGGAGAACTTCTTACGGTACTGGAGATATCCTTACTTTTACCATAAGTATATCCTACACTTCCTCTGTAATTTCCTATGGTTTTAGTAATGTTTGCGGTAATATTATAACGATACCCTTTATCTGTATTGGTTAGTAAAAATACGTTGGTGAAATTAGGGTTGATTTTGATGTCCTCGCCCGTTTGCAAAAAGTAAGGGCGATTATCGGCACCCGCAAAATTTCCAAGTTCATTTCTTCTATTAATAGATTGAAAAAATAATCCATTTAATATTTCAGTATAAGTTCCTTCTAGGTTCAATGTCCATTGATGACGTAATTTAGCTTCAAAAGCTAGGTTTGTTTTCCATTCTCTAGGTAATGTAAAGTCATTATCAATTAAATTAATTTCGGTAAGATTTGGTTGTACACTTCGTAAATCTGCTAGATTTTCTGTAAGAGGAGTTGGATCTGTTGGGCGTACATCAATATTAAAGTATTCCGTTCCCGAAATATATTCTACATAGGCAAACCATAAGTATGGAATTCTACCAGAAAATAATCCCGTACCTCCACGCACTTTATAGTTGTTGTAAGCATCTAATGCATAATTAAACCCTATTCTTGGATTAAACTGTGGAGCATTAGAGATTTTATTATCAAACCGACTAAATTCTGATGTATTTTGGACTTCTTGGCTGATAGGTAAGTCACTTGGTAAAAACTGAGCATCGAGTCGAATACCAGCAGTAACAGAAAACCGATTGTTTATTCTAAATTGATCTTGTATGTATAATGCAGTTTCTATAACAGATACGGTTGCTGATGGTCTACTGGTAACGAAATCAAAATTATTATTGTTGATGTTATAGACACCTCGCACGCGACTTGGGCGATCATCTAGAAAATCTTGCACAGAGCGATATTCCCAACGTCCGTTCCATGCCGATAAAAATCCGTAATTCACGTCATGAAATTGAGCCAATCCACCAGCTGTGATAGTATGTTTTTGCGAAGTGTATGATATTTTATCGGCTAATTGCAAGGTAGAAAAATCAGTATTATACACGGAAGCTTCTCGATAGGTTCCAGCAAATATGCGATTACTAGAGTTAGAAGCAATCTGTATATGTGGAAATACGCGACCGTCAAAATCTCGGTCTTCTTTTACTGTATTATATCCTAATGTCAGTTGGTTTGTGATTCCATTGTTGAAATTTGACTTTAATTCTAACGCTAAACTATTGGCAATGCTATTATGTCGATAGCCTTGGTTTCCAAAATTAAAAATAGATGAACTCCATTCTAAATTATCTGCAAAACTGTTTACGTAGTTATTGCGCAAGGTAAGTTTATGCTGATCAGATATATTATAATCTAATCGTGCAAATATTTTAGTACTTGCAGTTTTAATCGAAGCATCTGTAAAAGAACCAGGATCATAATTATAAGTTGAGATTAGACGATCAGCAATTAATTCTACGTCTTCGGATGAGATATTAGACGTAGCACTTCCAGGAGCATTTAATACCGGATTATCAGAAAGTGCTTGCTCTATATTTATGTAATAGAATAATTTATCTTTTATTATAGGACCACCAATTCCACCACCAAACTGTACATCATAAAAATTGGAGCTTTCCTGTCTGATTCCATCTGCATAATTTCCCAATAGAATTTGATTGTTTCCATATCCATAAACCTCTGCTTTGGTAGTGTTTGTTCCATTTTTGGTTACCAAATTGATACTGGCACCACTAAAATTTCCAATGCTCACATCAAATGGTGTAAGTTTTACCGATAATTCTTTAACTGCACCCAATCCGATGGGTTGTGTTCTAGAGAGACTTCCTGGAGTTCCGTTGGCAGAAGATCCTGCAGCTCCACTTGCAGGTTCCTGAAAACCTATCACATCATTGTTGGCGATACCATCGATATTAAGATTGTTAAAACGATTACTAGCACCACCAAAGGAATTAAGATTGTTTTCCGTGAGGTTTTTGGTAAGATCCTGAATGCTTCTATTGATAGTTGGAGTTGTTCTAAGCTCTCGTTTTCCAAGCAAAGTTTCATTACCATTTTTTTGATTTTTAGATGAACCAGTGATGACTACTGTTTCTAAGGACACACTGTCTTCTGACATGACAAAGTTTTTGATGGTGGTGTTTCCCAGTTGAATCGTAACATTTTCTTCAACAATTGTTTGAAACCCTACAAATGAGATTTGTATGCGATAAGTATTAGAAGGTGATAGGTTGGTAATATTATAAAAGCCATTTTCTTCAGAAATCGTTCCGTATTTGTAATTGGTTGCAACATCAATACATTGCACTGTTGCAAAAGGTATAGGGTTGTTTTTAGTATCGGTAAGTGTACCTTGAAGTGTTCCAGTAGTTTCCTGAGAAACAACTGTATTTGATATAATACTAATAAAAAGAACTTTAAAAAAGAATTTCATTCGTCTATGTGTATTGTTTTATAGCTCATTTCATACATGAAAATATACTTGAGCTTGCTATTTATCTCTAAAGAGTATATGGATACAAGACATCTAAAAAGAATCTAAACACACTTGTACACCATATTGATCTTAGGAAAATATGATTGGTTTTTAACTGAATATGAAGAAACGTACTTGATATAGGATTGTATCCTTTATGTACTATGTGGAGAGATAAGGAGAGCCTTTGTTAAAATGTGCTCCTAAAATTATTGAGGATACGAGAAGTTGTGTTGTACGAATTACTTTTTCTTCTTTTTGAAGTAAGCTTTGTAATATTCTTCGTAATTCTTTTAATAAAAACGGTAGCGTTTTGTATATATTTAAAACATCCGAAAAGTGATCAAGATCATATAAAAAATCTAGTTGATAAAAGGATTTGTTTTTGGAATCCAAATAGCTATATAGATCTTTTCTTACTTCAGAGGTATTCCAGGAAAGCTTGGTAAATTCTGTTTTATCAAAGGATTCTTTATGAATTCCTAGAAGGTAGAAACCTCCATCAAAAGAAGGACCGATGGCAGATTGTCCGCTTTCTAAGGTTTCAACTGCCTTTAGTAAATGTGCTTTCCCCAAATTAGGAGTATCATTTCCTAAAGTAATTACCGCATCATACCCTTTTTTATAAATATCTTCAATCGCATTCGAAAAGCGTTCTCCAAAACTAGTTCCAAATTGTTGATTTTCGTTGTAAAGGAAATAATCTAATCCTGTTTTCTTAGCTACAGCAATGGTTTGTGAGGTAAGATCTGTTTGGATGGAGTTATTTGCCAGAAAAGGCTTTCTCTTCATTTCTTCTTCTTGCGAAAGTGCAAAAATCAGAATTGCAATATTTCTTTTTTTATAAATCAAAAAAAAGTGTTTTAAGATAGTTGTTGGCGTCCTTAGTCAAGATAAAGAAATAAAGCTTACAAAAGAAATAGGTTTTTTTATTATGGATTTTCTACAAAGTTCCCTCAACCATACAAATGATTCCCTAAATGAAAAGATCTTCTCCCTCGATTGATATTGAAGGTTAATCTCTTAGCAGATACTTTTGAATAAAAACACTTATGAAAGCATACTCAATTATTGTATCAGTTTTTAGTATTTGTATTCTATTATTTGGTTTCACTGCGGTTGAAGTCTCGCAAGACCAAAAGACCATAGATAATTCTGGTAATGAACAAGTGACAGATCAAATTAGAATTGGTGAAGGAACAACCGTTCAGAACCTTACGTTATTTATGATTACAGGGAATGAAAAAATATCAGGTAATGTTTACAAGACATTATCCGAAGCAATGGATACTAAAGAAGTGATGGTAAAAGAAACGGGAAGTGTAAATCAATTATTACTAGATAATAACAGTGATGATTATATATTTATTCACTCAGGAGATATCGTAAAAGGAGGAAAACAAGATCGAACCATTAGTTATGACGTAATTATTCCACCAAACTCTAAGGATGTGGCATTACAAAGTTTTTGTGTAGAACAAGGTAGATGGAGGCAACGCGGTAATGAAACACTTTCTTCTTTTGGTTCCAATACAAAAATGTTATCATCTAGAGAATTAAAGCTGGCAGCAAGGCATGAAAAAAACCAAAGTATGGTATGGGGGAAAGTATCAGAACAGCAAGATCGTTTAAACAAGAACCTTTCTAGAAAAAATGGAAAAGCAATAAATGTAGCTAATGAAGAATCGCAAACAAGCTTACAGTTAGCATTAGAGAGCAAAGAATTAGCTACAGCAAAAGAAGAATACTACAATAAACTTAAAGATCTTATAGATATGAATAATGCTATGGGATATGCCTACGCAATTAATGGAGAAGTTTACGGAGTAGAGCTCTATAATAATCATAAGCTTTTTAAAAGTTTGTGGGGTAAAATATTAGAATCTGTTATTGTTGAGGCTATTAGCGAACAAAAAGATGCTGATCTAGCATCTTGCACAAAAGTAGATGTTCAAACTTTTATGAATGCAGTTAAAAATCAAAGTAATGAGGTTGTTAAAAATATCAACAAGACAACTAATTTTAAAACAGTAGAGGATAAAATAGGGAATATTGTTTTTATCACAGAAGATATGGATGAGAAAAGATGGGTTCATAAAAGTTATATGAAAAACGAAAAAACAATGGTATCTGAGTATAAAAACAAAAGCCTTCCTAATATGAGGGTGCAACAGCGTCACCGTTAATTTTTGATAAGTACTTATTATGCTGATTTAATAAGAAGCGTTTTATTTGGAGAAGATGGTTTGAAATTATGTTAAAGCAATAGTCAAAATGAAACTTTTACAAAATTCATCGCAACCATTTGGATAAAATTTCATCTATAGAAAAACATAAATCCTTACTCATGCAACGTATTTTACTTCTATTACTAATTATAATTACAATCTTGAGTTGTTCTAACGATGATGATAACAATATAACTCCTACTAACTGTGATATGACAACCTTGATCAGTGCTACGGAATTTGAAAATGGACCTTCTGATCCGGTTTCGATTAATAGTATATCTATAACAGACAATTGTTTGAAAATTAATTTTGGAGCATCTGGTTGTGATGGAGATACCTGGCAACTAAATTTAATAGATTCTGGTATTGTTTTAGAATCTGATCCACCACAAAGAAATCTAAGATTGTCTTTAAGAAATGAAGAAGCTTGTTTAGCTTTTATTACACAAGAGTTAGATTTTGATATTTCTAATCTACAGGTAGAAGGGAACCAATTGATATTAAATGTTGCTAATTTTGATGAAAGCGTCTCATACGAATATTAGAGTGAAAAAAGACATCATTCGGAGTAGTCTGTCTATGACAGATTGTGCTGAAGATTAGTAAAATTGTATAATCAAGCGTTGGTGATAGTGATGCTATAAGAACTACGATGTATGTGTTCTCTTTCTAAGTGCTGAATACCTTCTTTTTCGATAATGTTTTGCGTTGTAGAAATTACATCAGCATATCCTAACCAAGGTTCGATACATACATAAGGAGCTTTAGGTTTTGCCCAGATACCAAGATCTGGGAAATCTTTAAAATCCATAGAAAGTATAGCTCCTTTTTCTTTATGAATAAGCGTAGCTTTATTTGCTTGAATATCCTTAAAAATCAGCGCATCCTTATCAAAAATAGTATCGGTAAGCCAGATTTTATGGTCTTTAACCACAGATATCGTTTCATCGCTAATTAATCCATCAGAGGTAAGCACAAAGCAATCTGTATTTTTAGTTTGTTCTAATTCGATAAAGTAATCCTCGTAGTTTTCTGAATGATTTATAGGGCAGTTAAATGCTGGATGACCACCAATAGAAAAGTACATAGTTTTTGTGTCTGTATTTTCTATGGTATGCGAAACGATCAATTGATTCTCTGCAAGTTCATAACTAATAGTAAATGTAAATTGAAAAGGATATTTTACTAAAGTTTCTTCTGATGAGGATAGTGTAAATGATACTTTAGTTTCCGAGTTTTGAATTCCCTTTATGGCTTCATTATATCTAATAAAACCATGCTTGGGCAACCTGTATTGTTGATCTTGATAATGATACGTTCCATTCTTTAATCCGCCTACAATTGGGAACAACACAGGAGCTTGACTGGCCCAAATAGTTGGATCTCCTTGCCATAGGTATTCTTTGTTATCTTTTTTAGTAATGATACTAGAGAGTTCTGCTCCAACAGAATTGATAGAAACGGTTAGTCGGTCATTCTGGATGGTAAAAATCATACAATAGTTTTAAGCTGGCACTTGGTTTTTACAAAGGTAAGTAAACCAACTTCTATAAATTACTTGTCTATAAAAAAGGTTCTAAGAACCCAATAAGTTTTGTTCCTTTATGATTCCATCGGATGCCATGACCACTAGCAACTCGGATTTCATATACATATTCGTGTTGATAATGGTAAAAGATATTCCACCAGGTTTTATTTTCTATGATCTCCAGAATTCGGTTTTTTACTTGTTCTTCTTTTTGAGCTGGATTTCCTTTCATCGTTCCCCAGAAATTGTCATCGGATCTTCCGATATGTTTTTCCCAAGCTCTGGTAGCTATACAGATTTGATGATTAAAAGGAGTGAAACAACTAGCTAATAATGTTTCTTTTACTGGTGGAATCGCTGCTGAATTTTGTAATGTGGCTGAGGTGCATCGTTGACCAATTAGCAATAAAAGATACTCGAAAGGAGTATTTTCGATTGTTGTTGCCCAATCTTGGGGAGTCGCATCTTTTTTGGAAACAATCGTTTTAAAATTTTCGAATGCTTGGGATAGTGGAGGAGTGGTTTCTTCTTCGAAATGAGGAAGTGGTAATGTGTCAGGCACACCATACTTGTGCCATTTCTGAAGTGTATTTGCGAAAACCTGTAAATGTTCTTCTTCGAAAAAAGCAGCATACGTTTTCTTCCAGGATTCTGAAAGGAAAGGTATGCTGTTTTGTAAGATAGGATATAAATACATCGTATTAATTAGGTTTTTTTTTGACTTATTTTTTCCAAAATTGAAACCATTTTTTATCAGTTTTAGTCTTATTTAATTTATGAGATGCAGTATTGTGTTCAATTACTTTCCTGTTTTTTTTATAAGTTTTATCAAAATCTTGCTCAAGGTTTAAAAGCAGATCAGTATCGATATCAAAACTATAAGTATTGATGTATTTTTTAGCATACGTTTTTATGTATTTAATAAGCTTCTCAACTGAATAAGAACCATATCCTGATTCAATCAATCCTAATTCATTGCTGAAAAGATAAAATTGCATTAAGGTTTTATATTCATAATCATATTTTATATTCAACTCTGCTATCTTGTTAACAAAATTAAATATTATATCGGGGTTATCAGTTTCAATTAATTTTAAGCAATAATTTCTAATCGAATAACCCAAGTATTTTTTAGTATCCCAGGATTGACGAATTAGATCTTCTAGTTCTTTTTTCCAGTTCTTATTCCTGTAATTAATGGTTATTACATTTTTAATAAAATTGTTGGATTTTATTTGATCAACATAAAAGTCTTGATAGATGATACTTTCAAATTCATCAATTGTAATCTTGTCTACAAGTACTTCGGATATGGTTAGTTCAAGCTCTTTTATTTCCAATTTTTTTTCTTTTATAGACCTGTCAGGTTTTTAAAACCTGACAGGTCTTATCTTTAAAATTTTACAACAAACTTTTGATAAGCCGAAACTTAATACAGAGTTCCTTTTTTGTTGCCATTTTTTATTTCTTCAGATTGTTAAAAGATCTCACTAAAAGATCATAAAAACTGTCTAGATCGTTGTTTCGTTTCACTAGACTTTTGAAAGAATTATAGTGCTCTTTATGTATTACTTTTCCATTATCGATTTTCACTAATCTTGGATAACTTTTGTTTTGAAGTCCTTTGATTAAGCGTCTTTCTAATAATCCTTTAACACGATTATTATTGACTTTTATATGTTTTAAACCATCAAGATCTTGAGTGACTTTAGATAGATCAAGATTATTATAATCTGCATAAATTAGATAGATCTGTCCATCATATTTTTTCAAGTAAACTTTTAATTTTATATGGTTTGTTAAACTCCTAAAGATTAAATACACAAAGAACACTATAGCTAATGGTATTAGTAATAACATTATGATTATAATGATCGGTATTACTAAAATTATTTTGAAAAAATCCAAAATACTGTTTACTACATCATTCATTTTTCCCTTGTTTCTTTCTTCTTTTCTTTCTCCATGGAGCATTGATCTGGAAATCTCCGGCCATGATACATCCATAAGGCATCACCTCATCGATTACTTGCCCTAGTCCGAATTCGTCCATCTGGTTTCTCACGGCTTTGGCATTTTTGTAAGCACTCGGCAATTCAGAAATATCGATCTCATTAGAGAAAAAACGAACGTCTAGTCCAGCCGTTTCGATTTCAAAGATTTCTTCTCTCGTTTGTCCTTCTTTATTTCTTTTATGCTGCGTTCTACTTAAATTTCTACCAGCACCATGCGGAGCAAATCCAAGATTTGTATCTGTTGTGGTTCCTTCCACAATCAATACAGGTTCTGCCATATTTAATGGAATCAATCTTGGTCCTGTAATATCTGGCATAAACTTAGCATCAAGCGGAGTAGCGCCTTTGGCATGGTAAAACAAATCTCCATCTTTAAAGACAAAGTTATGTTCGTTCCAGAATCTGTTTTCAGCTTTCATACCTAAAGATTTTAACGTAGCATCATGAATCACCTCATGATTTAGTTTTGTCCATTTTCTAATCGTTTGCAAAGCAGACCAATAGCTTTTTCCTTCTTCGGTATCAAATGGAATCCATGCATTTTGCTTCAAAGTATCTGGAGAAATATCTCTTCTAAATTTATTCGCAACGTGCATTCCTTTTTTATACAATCGAGCACCCACACCTCTGGATCCGTGATGTGTAATCATCATTGTATTGCCCGTTTTAGAAGAAGTACCAATAAATAAGAAATGATTTCCATCGCCTTGTGTTCCCAGATGTTCTCTCGCCATGCTGATGTCTTTATCTTCGTTTAGAAAGAAGTTGTTTTTAAACTCAGCTAGTAATTCATCTGGTAACTGGTATTGTTTTCCTCTTGGTCTTCCACCAGGTCCAAAATGCGTGCTTGCGTGTGCAGCATCCAATACTTTTTTAGGATCTGTCTTACCAAAATCTGTTAACATCACCGAACAACAAATATCGGCACTATGCATTCCTGGATGAATTGCATTTTTAGCAACCACAACACCACCAACCGGAATGGTTCCGCTAGGACCTGCAGGGCAAGCATCTGGCATCACTGCACCGTCTATAACCGTTGGTGTTTTCATTAATATTTTCATAGAATCTAACACCGCAGTAACATTGTCTTCTTCTTGTTCATTCTCTGCTTTGATATTGATGTTAAAATCCACTGCATCTATATGTAATTCTTGTAAAGGAGGTAGTTTGTATTGTTCTAAATAGGCAAACATCGCTTCATCTTCCAGCTGATTTGCATTGATATATTCGATGGCTTCTGGAAACCACTTTCCAGATCTAAAACCTAAATCGATTAATGTTTTTCCTGTAATGTTTACTTTATTTTTCATCTGTTTTTTAATTAATGAAGCAAAGATGAGATAGTATTGCGCAATAGTTTTGCGTATTGAAATAATTTATATAAATTTTGTTTTTACTGTATTCCAGATCTTTCGCATATATGGAGTTATATCAAATACATTTTGATCATCTTTTTCATCTAACAAACTCCAATAATGCATTATAGAATAATGTAAATAGCATTCTGTTTCTAATATATTACTACATATATTCCAATATTTGGCAGTTTCTTGATCAAAATTAGAAATTCCATCATCAAAAGAGGAAACAATTAATCCCATCAAAGTAAACTTATCATCATCATCTAAAAGCTCTTGTTGGTATACTTTAAGAAAATCTGAGATTCTACCGAAATCTGAAACAACAAATTCCCAATCTTCCGTGTCGTTATCCCAATATAAACCAAATCTTTTAGCAAGTTTTTCTTCGGAAAGGCCACTGGGATATCTTACAAATTCCTCTTTTAGTTCCATTTTGAAATTAAATTTATTGCTTTAGTGAATAAAATTTATCTCTCATATTCACTAATAGTCCATTTACCTGAGTAAGATTTGGTTTTTCAGGTAAATTAGATTCATCATAAAAAGCTTCTAACTCATCTTTAATTTCTGAAGCTTTTCTCACTAAATCATCATACTCAAAATCTCCATTTTTGATTCGTAATAAATACTCTCGATCCGATCTTTTAACATTGATCATTCCTTCTTTTGCAATTTCTTCTGCCATATGAAGTAATCTAAAGGTATGCATCATATTTTTGGTATCATAATTCTTTCCATGAGCAACGTTGTTTTTATATCTGTCTTCATTACGTTTTTCTACCCAACTCCAATATTCCTTATACTTTTTGCAGTAAGAAGAGTATCCATCTTTATTAAAATATAACATTCCGATAGGTAACGCTTCTTTTGGTACAGAACTAAGACATACTTCATTTGCATTTTCTCTGGCTATTCCCTGATACCCCATTTCTATTCCGTGAAACAAGTTGTAACAATCCTTCATATGAGGGATTTTTACCAATGCACAATTTGTTGCATTTAATTCTTTTAACTCCAAAAAATGTTTTACAAGAATAGATTGCTTTTCTGATCTTACATAACAAAAATCTAATACTGTTTTCCGTTCTTTCTCAACAGGGTTGACAATTTTTTTATTCAATCCTCTGGCTTTTTTGATTTGAGTATAGGCATAGTTAGCAAAGGTATCCTTGCATAATTTAGATACAAAATATTCCATTTTGAGTTGATCAAAAACAGGATGCTTTTGTAAAATACACTCAGATGGAACATTCAATAGCTCTAAAATGTTTGGATTATTTTTAGATAGTAATTCGATAAACTTTCTAAGCTCGTAATACACAATATCATTTGTTTCATTATTGATTTGTCCAATATATTCTAAAGAGTAGAATTGCTCTTTTGGAAGAATGAAAACTCCTCTAATATCTGTGTCAGAAGTTGCAGTATCCAAACCATAAGCACGACTTCCACTAATACATTCAAATATAATAGTGCTTGATGCTTTTAATTCTTCTATAGTTTTCATGTATTATAATATTTTTTTAGAGGTCACACTAAACTTACCGAAGTATTATTGGACTTCGATAAGCTTGGTCTGACATATTCATTAAATTAATTTGAAGTGATACTTTTAAATAAGAAAGCATCTATTCTTTCATGATCTGGTTTTCCCGAAGGAAGAGATTTTGCAAATCGATCATTCGTCTCTATCGTTTCGGAGATAAAAGCTATGACTTTTTCATTTCTTAGGTGCGTATAACTTTCATCTTCTTTGGCTTTGATGTCCATTAAATCTAAGATTTCCTCAACTACGTCTTTAGGAGCTAAAGATAGCATTTCATTAAAAACTACTGGAGGTATGGTTTTGTATTCTAAAATCCATTTACCAGCCATTGAAGTTCTTAGGGCATAGAATAAACTCTTTAATTTGATCGTTTCTGTAGCCAGCTTTTCTTCATATTTTTTACTCATGCTTAGATAATGAAACATACTAGCTATAGGAGAGAAGCATTCTGATGCGATCTCTCTAAGTTCAGTAAGAAGTTCATTTTCTCCTATATAAATGATAGGTGAAAATAAATGCTCTGTTGCTGGTACATTAGATTTTTTAAGTAGTTGTAAACTTTTACGTAATTCCCAACCAACAGCATCAAAATCACCGTCCATGATGTCTATTGTATCTTTTTTCTCAGATACAGACAGATACCAATCTAATGGTTTTGTGTATAGGAAACGTACGTCATAATCACTATCTGGTGAAGCAAAACCCCAAGCTCTACTTCCAGATTCACAGGCAAACGGTATATGTACACCGCGCTCTTTTTCTATGTTTTCTAATCTTGTTTTCATCTTTATATGTTTTTTTGTCTCTCTTCCCAGATTCGAACTGAGACTTTCGCCAAAGCGAACAGATTGGCTCTAAATGCGCTTCCCTATTTTACATCCTGTGTATTTCGGTGCTTCTGCAAAACCTATTCATTAGCGGGCGCGCCACTAACGACATTATCCAATCACTCCACGGTTACGTAAAAGGTCTTTTTCCGCAGCACTTCCTTTTATGCTAAAGAGAGTTTTGATTTATAACAAGGCAAAGATGAAGTTGTATTACGCAGTGATTTTGCGTAATATAATTTTAATAGAAAAAAATCTATTTTTTTAAGGAAGGGTATTGTTAATTTTTAGAAGCTTGTCTCGTCATCCAAATATTTTGCTTTGGACCAATGGTTGTGGTTCGTTTAGCAACATCTTTAATTTCTTGATAGCGTACCCAAAAAGTGAGTATCACTCCAATACCTATACAGCCAATAGCTAATAAGGTTATGCGATAAGGGTCTCCAACAAGTGATGGATTTAGCATGATACCCATAATCATTACAGTTGATAATGGAAACGATATGGCCAGTACATTTATGGCTAATCCATTGTGAAATGTTTTTTCACTGCCGTATTCCTGTTTCTCCTTTTCTCCAATACCCGCAATATGCGCATAAGGCCAAAAACTACATGCACTTAAGGAAAAGGAAATCAACCATAAGATTTCTTCTCGTATCGTAATTCCCATTAGTCCAATAATTCCAGCTGAAATTAATAATACTACTCCTGTCCGCAATATCAGAACAGATACTATTTTTATAAACTGATCTTTCCTAATTTTTACGGATAAACCTATAAAAATCATTACTAGTGGAGTCATCAACAGGCTTAATTTCTGTAATACATCCTGAACCATATTGGGTAAATTCTGAAAAGATAACCCAAAAGACAGTAATCCGATCGCTAGTAATATCAATACTGTTACGGGTTCAGATAGAAGGGTTGTAATTAGTGATTTTAATTTTCTGTTCTGTTTTTGATTTGTGTTGTTTGATAATTTCATATACCAGTGCATGGCCACACAGTACAAAATGATCAAAACAAATACCTTGTTTCCTAGATCTGCCATGGCTGCTTTGGCGAGATAGTTAGGGCCCAAGAGTTCTGCAATAAAGGGAAAGCAAGATAATCCTGGAGCCAACGAAGGTAGTAGCAATCGTAACGTTCTATATTCTGGAGTATTTTTTTTGAAACCTACCATGGGTAATACAAAAGGGAACATCCAAAATAAAAGACCATTGATTAGTAATGCGATAAAAGGAAGTGTTAATAGATTTTGGTCAATTTTCACTCCCATTAATGCTATAAAAATAGTTGCAGGAAGCGCAAGGTTTAGAATTATCTTTTTCAATCCTTGCGTTTCCGCTTTAGAGGTGAATTTGCGTTTTAACAAAAATCCGATAAGTATAAAAACCCCAAATACAATGGTTTTTTGAATGGTGGTTTCCATAGAATTATGCAAAGATTTGGGAGATTGTTTTTGTAAAGATTTTCATTTCCTCCATAGTACCTATACTTACTCTACACCAATTTTGATCCCAGAATCGAAATGCTCTGGCAACCACTTTTTCAGCATATATTTTTTCTAAAAATTCATTTCCATCCAGTTGGATAGGAAACATCAAAAAATTAGTTTGCGAAGGCATGCATTCAATTCCCATATCTTTTAAGAAATTGGTAGTGTAGGTTCTTCCTTCTGCAATTTTTTGCTTACAAGAATCCAGAAACTCGGTATCATCCATACTTGCACTTGCTGCAGCAATGGTGGGTCCGGTAATTCCCATTCCACCTCTGGTAATTTTTTGAATTTTTTCTAATAATGGTTCAGAAGCCATCATATATCCAATTCGTAACCCTGCCATCCCATGAATTTTGGAAAAGGTTCTGGCAACCATCACATTTTTGCCTTCCGCCACGAGTGATACCATACTGTTTTTATGGCCAGCATCACTAAGTTCTATATAGGCTTCATCTATAAACACTGGAACCTTTTCTGATACTCGAGCGCAGAAATCCTTTAGTTTTTTGGCATCGGTAATAGTAGCAGTAGGATTATTAGGATTAGTAATATAAACTAACTTAGTTTGTTCATCGATTGCCGCTTCCATGGCATCCAGATCATGTTGATAATCTTTAGTCAATTTAATAGACTTCCAGTTACCACCACATGCTTTTGCTACATGGACTAAAGACATATAGCTAGGATCTGCGCTTACCACATTTCCTCCTTTTTCTTGGAATAAAACCAATGCGGTTTTTTCTAATAGATCCGAAGAACCAGGCCCCATCATTATCTGACTAGGTTTTACCTGTTCTTTAGTAGCAATTTTTTCTATCAGCTGGTACAAAGCTTTCCAAGAATAGTGATTGCCATCAAAAACACGTTCTTGAAAAGCTTTTGCAGCTTTTTTTGAAGGCCCATAAGGGTTTTCATTCCAGATTAAGCGCGCTTTTACGGTACTTAAATCAGGGAGTTCTGGTGGCGTAAACTCATCAAACAACGAATTCTGATATAAAAACTTCTGATTATGCCTTTGAGCTTCGATAACTGTTTTTGCCCAAATGTCTGAAGGAATAAGAGCTATAGATCCCAAAGTTAATACTCCTTTTTTTAACCATTCTCGTCTGTTGATGTGTGTGTTTGTCATCACGCCTTTTTTATAAAGTTTCGGATTTCAAATTACTAATATCTATGGATAAAACAGGTTTTAAACCATTAAAAATCAAGGTGTTGTTTTTAAGGTTTTATAAAAATTAACTTAAATTATGATTGAGAAATGAATGGGGAAATAGTGTGCAAAAAATTAACTGTAAAAATAGATTTACTTCAAAAAAAAGAAGCCTATTTTACAATATCATTAAATTTTCTAGTAATCCAAATGTGACTTTTAACTCTATTGTCTTACATAGATTTTTAAGTCATCACTTTTTCTCATGGCATAAGAGAGTGATTTGTTGCTAAAAGAACTTTCAGGTTTATAATTAGACAGGGAAAGAACATTTGGTAGTTTCATATCCCAAGATCCAGATTTTTTAGCATCACCAGGAACAATCATTACTACATGGCCATAGGTTTCTGCAGTATCAATGATTAAAGACAAACCTCCTCTATTGGTATGTGCCAATGCTTGATCGATGCTTTCTTGGCTTATGGATCCAAGTTGTAACCACTTTTTGGAATCTTCTACAATGGGACGGATACTATCATATATGACATACCCAAGTTTTGGGTCACTAAATTCGGTGAGATCAAAAGCTTTGGTAATAGTTTTAGTAATACTATTTCTACAATCATTCCTTTCGGTAGCAGTTTTTTTACAGGTAATAAAGTTTTCCACTTCTTTAGCAAAATCCAAATTAGATAATTCAGCAGTAGTAGAAGGGGTGTTATTTGTACTTATTTCCTCCTTCGAAGTTTCGGATGTTTTCTCATCAGAATATTCTTTCTTTCCTTCATTTTTACATGATAGTATACAGATGGTAATTACAATAAGAGCTAAAGCTTTTTTCATGTTGATTAGGTTGATGTTATTCAGATAAATTAGGTGATAAATTTAAATAAAATATATCGCGTTTTGACGAGTAAAACCAGTACTTTGAAGATAAATGTAATTTTTTTTACTTTTTTTTTAGGGTTTTGGTCGACAAGCCTGTTTATGTAAGTAAATGCTATAAAAAGATAATACCTCAATTCATAATCGACCAGTCAGTCGTCAGTGGATGTTTTTTTAATCGAGAAAACCAGGTTCAAACCTGGTTTTCTTTTTTATTTAATAATAGTACAGAATGGCTACAAGTGTATAATCAATTAATATCGATGGGATTCGAACCCATATGAACCTATCCAAAAAGCGAAGTATGATTACAAAACGGCACATTCTGGTATGCTGCTAAAAAAAAGAGGTAACTGATTGAAAAGTGAAAATTGTTCAAACTGTCGGTGCGAAGTAACACTTTTCTACGACACTCTTTATTTTTTGATTTTTGTTTTAAAAACAAGGCAAAAAACGACAAAAGACAAATACGTGCTCTACCAATTGAGCTACTCTCCCGATTAAAAGTTTCTCTCGATAATCGAGATTGAACTCTTCTAGTTTTATCCAAAAGAATATTTGTGGAAGAGACGGGACTCGAACCCGCAACACCGGCATTAAAAGTGCGAAGTAACTTTTGTCTACGGCACTTGTTCTATTCTTATTTTTTTAAAAAGAGGTAATGATCAAAAAACGACTATAACGGCGTCCTACTATTAGACGACCTCTTGCGAGGGTAGGAGTTGCACCTACATTACCGGAACCTGAATCGAAGTAACGTTTTTCTACGACACTCTTTATAATTGTTTTTGTATTCTCTTTTTGATAAAGGTAAAAAGCGATTAGTGAATCTTGCTCACCAAATTTGAGCGCAATTCCCCCATGATATTTGTTGTGTTTATAGTTTTTTGTGGAGGAATTCGGAATCGAACCTACGAAGTAACACTAGTCTACGACACTTTATGTTCTAGAGAATATATGTTATGTAAAGTAAGGTAAAAAGCAAAAAGTCTGTTATGTATTGTGCTCTAACCTCTCTGAGCTACCTGCCTAAGCAGAATGGGACTCGAACCCATGACCCCAATAGTTCGACAACGAAGTAAAACTTTTCTACGACACTTACTTTGAGTATTCTTTTATTGAAGTAAGGTAAAAAGCAATAAGAGACTGTTGCGCGCTCTATCCAACTGAGCTATCCGCTATAGGCGGAGTGGGACTCGAACCCACGACCACGGCGTTATGAATGCGAAGTAACTCTTATTTACGACACTTACTTTTAATATTTTTATGTTAAACAAGGCAAAAAGCAAAAAGAGAGATGCTCTTTGAAGAGCGCCGTTCTTATCCGCCATAGGCGGACAGTGAACCGGTGATTCGAAATCTCAGAGAGATGTGCGCATATATGCATTTCACCCTGCTGGTTTTTAACCCAGCTTCGCTCACACAATCGCTTGTGCTACGCTACCTTAGGACCGTTATAGTTACGAAGTAACTCTTTTTTACGGCACTTGTTTTTTCAATATTTTCTATGTTTTCAATGAACTTGTTTAAGAAGCTCACACCATCCATAGATGTGAGCTTACTACTGTTATAAGGATTGCTCCTTGATATATTGGATTACTGAGTTTCCATTTTCTAAAGCGTCTAGCACTTCAAAAACTTTATCACTCCAACCGCCGATTAGGTATACATCATTTTGTTCTACTTGTAATGGAGCACTGTTGTATCCCATTAAATCGAAGATATATAGCTTAGCATTCGGAACTAACTTTTTGTATGCTTTCCACTCAGTTTCAATATGCTTATCCGAATTGTAATGACCACTATTCCATAGTTGACAATCCGTAAAGATCATCACCTTATCTACTTTGGTTTTGTTGTTATTCAGACTTTGAATCACTTTGTAACCGTTTGTAGAATATCCAACTTCACCTTCAATTCTTTTTAGCTTCATCACATTGGATAATACATTACCTTTTGGTAATACATATTGTTTCCATCGATCTCCGAAAAGACCTGTGATCACATTTTTGCATTTGTTTTGCAACAACATACCTAGTACTAATCCGATATCGTAAGCTTGTATCTTACTCTTTCTAGAAATAGGTTGCATCATCGATCCAGATACATCACATGCTACTACCACTTTTGTGTCTAGTTCAAATCCTTTCATATTGATCACACTAATTTGGATTGCTTTTTCTAAAGCATCTAAAATGTATGAAGTGTAAGAGGATTTTACCGCACTTAATTCCTGGTATGCAGCCATAAATCTAAATGGTAACTGCTTAGATTGTTTTACATTACTTTCGTTAGTAAGAGTAGTAACGATTTTGGCAATATGTGCATGACTTACCTCTGCTTCAAGGATGTTTCTTAGATTACGCATTAGCGCCATGTATCCAAGTTTGTTGCTATCGATAAGTTCTTCCCACTTTGCGGTAAAGGCGTTTTGCTTTTCGATATCATTGGCAAACTTTTGCTGACCTAAAGTCGATAACTCAACTTCCCAAGTATAAGGAACTTCTAAACTATCATTAATCACCTTATCAAAGATAGATTGTTGTACATTATCTTTTGGTTTTGGGTGCGTTAAAAAGATAGCATCTTTAAAAGTAACCTCAGTTTTTCTGTTATATTTCGCAAATTGGTATGCATCAAACTTATTTAAAGCCATTACAATACCTTTTTGAATTTGCTTAGAAAGCTTGTTCAACTTTTTAGTTCCAGTTCTCTGATTAGCAAATTGATAGTATGCTAAAAGCTCTGTAATTTCATCCGCTCTTTGGATCACACCATTTACGGTTTTGCTAATCAAATTATCACCACTATGAACCTTAGATAATTCTACTGCCAATACAATAGGAATTGATCTTAGATACATTTTTTGTCTTGCGTATACAGCTAGCTGTGCTACAAAGTAAGGATCGTTTTTTTGAACCAATTGAATGATTCTTTCTAATCGATCATTGGTAGCTTCGTAATTGGTTTTTTCTAAAGTGGAATTAACAACAGCCGTGTACAATTCCATTTCAGGAGATAATCTAAATGCTTTAGCACCTTGATAATTTCTTACCTCATTTGTTGATTTTGTAAATACATTAAATTTCATACGTTTAAATTTTAATAATTGTTTAATAAATAGTTAATTATAAAATTGAGAACGTATGTTACCACTTCGTTCTCTCATTAAGAATTTTAAAAATTTCCTTTGTGAAATAATTTTTAAATTTCTTAATGCTCGTTTCATCTTATTCGCATTTTGTTGTTAATTACAATGCAAATGTTTTAAGTGACTACGCATTCTTTTTGCGCAGTGAAAAAATAATGTGATTTTTTTTATTTTTTATCGAAAAAAGATATGTTAAGAGTTGGTTTTGAGTTCTTTTCGGTAAATCATCAATTAGATTGATTTTACTATCAAAAACCACAAATAGTCATTTTTATCATCGAAATTTTCTTCATACTAACTGAAGAAGCCAGATCACTCTGAGTAATCTGGCTCTGATTTTATACTTATTTGTAATTGTTTCTCTTGGTAAAAAATAAAATTTACGCGGGAACTCTCAATTCTTGAAACATCGGGTCTTGTTCGATTCTCATTAAAAGTTCCTTTTTAGCATCGAACTTCTTTTTTCTGGTGTATCCTGGAGTATATCCAGTGATCTTTGAGATTTCGTTTACTGATTTTCCTTCGAAATAAAGGAGCATTAAACTTTTATTACTAGTACTTAGCTTTTGGAAATGTTTTCGGTATAAATGCTCACGTTCATCATTTTCTATTGAACTTGTAATGGCATCTGTTGTTTCTTTTTTTGTATCGATCATCGTTTCGTCGAAAACGATTTGATGTTTTTTGCGTAATCGAGTTCTCCAGGTGTTTTTACAGATTCCGTAGAAATAGGTAGTTAAAGGAACACGGATTTCAAAAGTTCCAGATTTAATTTTTTGGTAGAGTACAACCAGCGCATCTTGAAAAATATCTTCAACATCTTGCATCGTACCGCTATGTCTAAGAATGTATCCTTGGATATAGCTAATATTATCTCTGTAAAAAATAGTTAGTATTTCTTGATCCCCATTCAAGATACCATTTATAACTGCTTGATCCGTATTCCTTTTTCCCATTACCTTTTTTGTTTAACTGCTACGTTTTTTGATGTGTATACTGATTAAGTATGTATTTCCTTTTTTTGACGATACAAACATAAATCTACTCTGGCTGAAGTCCTTACGGATTTCCGTAATCGAAGGAAATTTTTTGTTAAAAGTTATGTTTTGAAGTTTAAGCGTGCATAAAATCAGGGTGATAGTAGAGAGGAAAAAGATTTGGTAATTCACCGAATTGTTATGGATAAATTTTTTATTGCTTTTGCTCAATGTGCGTTAAGGAGATGTTGTCTGACTTTTCTTTTTTTCATTGCCAACCCTTTGTCAACACTTCGACAAGCTCAGTGTGACATCTTAGTGTAAGTTCAAATTTTACAACAATTTTTCGATAGGCCGTTTTAAAGTCTATAGGTTATATTTTATATCAGCACTTGAATTGATGATATATTACTTAAAACCTATTCTCGATACACTTCTCCTAAAGTCGAAGCACTCGAATTGACGGTTTTATATAGTTGATCGTCACATCGAGTGTTTTTGTGTAGCGGTAGCGGAACTAAAAATGTACTTCGACAAGCTCAGCAGAACTATCGAGATGTTTTCTGACTTTTCTTTTTTTCATTGCCAACCCTTTGTCAACACTTCGACAAGCTCAGTGTGACATCTCAGTGTGACTTCAAATTTCACAACAATTTTTCGATAGGCCGTTTACAGTCTATGAGTTATATTTTATATCAGTACTTGAATTGATGATATATTACTTAAAACCTATTCTCGATACACTTCTCCTAAAGTCGAAGCACTCGAATTGACGGTTTTATATAGTTGATCGTCACATCGAGTGTTTTTGTGTAGCGGTAGCGGAACTAAAAATGTACTTCGACAAGCTCAGCAGAACTATCGAGATGTTTTCTGACTTTTCTTTTTTTCATTGCCAACCCTTCGACAACACTTCGACAAGCTCAGTGTGACATTTCAGTGTGACTTCAAATTTTACAACAAGTTTTTGATAGGCCGTTTACAGTCTATGAATTATATTTTATATCAGTACTTGAATTGATGATATATTACTTAAAACCTATTCTCGATACACTTCTCCTAAAATCGAAGTACTCGAATTGACGGTTTTTTCTTTTCTCGAAAGCATCTCGATTATAAATCGAGTCGATAATCTTGAGAAGATCGCCATCAAGGAGTTGCTATAGTAATCCCAAATCCTTTACAATAGCGACTAAATGTGTAGTGTTTTTAGCTTTGAAGTCATCAAAAAGCTTGCTTAGTTTTTTGTCAATCGTACTTTCGCTATTCGGAGTTATTTTAAGCTTTTTAAGCTTTTGTACGATTTCCTTTTTAGTCAGTCCCTGTGATAGTTCTTCTAATAACATGATATCAAAATCGTCTAGATTGACGATATTATCGGTACTGGCTTCGGTAACTTCTGGCGGTAAAACGGTATCTCCCCGAAATACACCTTGCACGCAGCTTACTAATTCTCTTACTGCATTTTGCCCTTTGCATACGTAGCCATTGATATCTAGTTTTTGAAATAACATATTTATTTTGTCTGGTCTGCTTTCTTGTGAGTATACAATGACGTTTATATTGGGTTGTATTTTTCGGATATCCTGAATCAAATCGATTCCGGAAGTTCTGATTTGTACTTTGTGATCTTCTTTAAATGATAGATCTGTTATAAGTAACTCAAAAGGTTCATTCTCCTGAAATGCTTTTCTGAATTTGAGATAGGCATCATCACAATACTTAGATTCATGGATATTCTGAATTCCTAACCCTTCTTGTATTACTTTTATAATTCCTTGATTGGCGATTTCATAATCCTCTGCAACCAATACTTTCGTAAACATCGTATACGTTTTAGTTCTGTTATAAAGGTCAAATATAATTGTTCCGTAAATAGGTTGATTACGCTTTTCCGTATTCTTTTGATTTATTATGAGAAAGATCTTGTCAACTATCTTTTTGTAAAGGAGTTTTTTACTCCCTTCCTTTGAAGGAAGGGTTGGGGATGGATGTTTTTCTGATATCATATTAAGTAACATCTCCCTAAATCCCTTCCTCCAAATAGCTGACAGGTTTTCAAAGAGGGACTTTTTTACATTTACGTTTAAAGGATTCTATTTTCTTTTTTTCATTGCCAACACTTCGATAACACTTCGACAAGCTCAGTGTGACATCTCAGTGTGACAGGCTCAGTGTAACTTCAAATTTTACAACAATTTTTCGATAGGCCGTTTGTTATTAGAAAGTTGGGTTTTATATAGTTGATCGTCACATCGAGTGTTTTTTGTGTAGCGATAGCGGAACTAAAAATGTATCGAGATGTTGTTTAGTTTTTGTCTTTAAAAGATTCTCGATAGTTCTGCTGAGCTTGTCGAAGTACAATTTTCTACGTTTCACTTCGAAAAACCCCTCGAATTGACGGTTTTGGGATTATACAGGAATTTTGATCTCTGCTTTAAAGCCTTTGTCTTTTGCAGAATCAAACGTAATGTTTCCTTGTATGGCCTGAACACGTTTCTCGGTATTACGCAGTCCGTTTTTGGATTTGATATCCTCTTGTTCGATGCCGATACCATTATCAGAATATTTGATCAAAAGTTTGTTTTTTTCATTTTTGAACACAATGGCTACCAAATCCGCCTGACTATGCTTTTGCATATTGGTCATGAGTTCTTGTAATACTCGGTAGATGGTGATTTTTAGATTCTTATCTACCATATCCCAATTGATTTTATCAATACCTCTAAGAATCAATTTGCTATGATTCTCGGTATAATTGGTCAACATATCCGTAAGTTCTTCGGTGTAGGTTTCATCCACTTCGAACTCACTATTTTCTCTAGAAATATCTCTGGCTTTATTATAGGCAGTATTTAATTTTTTGGTAATCTGTGGATCATGTGGATCGTTCTGATATTGCATCATTACCTGAAAGATATCATTCCCTAATTCATCGTGTAAACGTTTGGAAATACGGGTTTCGGTTTCATAGGCTGCCTGAAATTCTACAATTTTATTCTGTTGTGCAAGATATCGGGTACGCTGACGCGAAAAGTAGATGATAAAAGCAATAAAAGTAACGAGTAGGAGCATCCCAAGCAGGTAGATGGTATTTTGATTTTGTACTTCATCAATTTTTTGTTTTCCCAATTTAATCTGTTCTTCTTTTTCTTCAGTTTCAAATTCGATAAGAGCAAATTTATTTCTAAAAATTCTCTCCTCTTTAATTAAACTATCATTTAGGTTGATGTATTTTCGTAAATAATGGATTTTGTCTTTCCCTTGAGATATTTCGGAAAGTAGTAAATAGGACTGTAATAATTCCTTATTAGTTTTAAGAATATGGGAAAGGGTTTCGGCATTTTTAGCATGTTTTAATGCTTGATCTTTATTATTTTTTGAATGATAGTATCTCGCTATGTGCAAATTATTTGTGGTTAGACCAATTTTATCTTGAATACTATCTCGAATATTATAAGCCTCGTTAAATTCATGAATTATATTAGTCTTTTCACCAGATAAAAATTTCGCATAGGCTAAATTATCTAATAGTAATGATTTTCTTTTCGGATTCTTATTAAGGAAATCTTTGTAAGTTAGAGCTTTATCGAAAAATTCGATAGCTTTGTCATATTTTTTTTGATTTTTATAAACTATACCAATGTTATTAAAAGCTAAAATTTCCCTTTCTGATTTATTTTTTAAACTTTGAGCATATTTGACTGATTTTAAGTGATATTCTATTGCTCTATTATATTCTTCGAGATTATTAGAAACTATTCCCAGATTACTGTAACATATTGTAAGGTAATTGTTAGCTTTTCCGTCAAGTTCAAATTTTTGAATTGCTTTCACCGTATTAGAAATACTTTTCACATAATCTTTTACTTGTCTTTGAATTATTGCGATTCCTAATAAAGTTCTTCCATGCTGATAAGGGTGTCTATCATTTAATAGGACATACATTCTTTCAGATCTTTTGTAGTTTACATAAGCACTATCTAGTTTATTCGTTTTCTCATAAAAAATGGCTAGCCTTATGTAATTAAAAGCTATTCCTGAAGAATCTTTAATTTCTTTTGAAAGCTTTAGAATTTGGTGAATTGATCTGAAGAAGCGAAGACTATCGTTTAAGTCAAGGTAAACTCTAGATATTTGGGTTAATTTTTTACGTTTTTTTAAATCATTTTTAGTTAAATCTAATATTTTGAAAGCACTATCTGCATTTTGTATTCTTTCGGATTTATCCTTTTTTGTATCTAAGGCGTTGGAAATATAGTTTTTAACTGATGCACTCTCTTTTTCATTATTTTTTTTTTGAGGTTTAGTTGTACAACTAATTATCATTAATAAAAATAATATATAAAAAAAAGCTGATGTTCTCATTTTTTATAAATAACTATCTTAATTGTAGAATGAAAGAAGGCTTTACGTATTTTAAAGCCTTCTTCAAGCAAAGATATTTATTTTAATTATCTCTTTCTTCATTTTCTGTATCCACTGTACCAGATTCCTCTTCCGTAAGTGAGACTTTACTCTCTACTTCTTCAACTCCGATTTCATCCTGGATGGTTGGAGGTTCGCAAGAAACAAGGTTAACACCTAGTAATATAGCTAATAATATAAATCTTAAAGTTTTCATGTTGTTAGTTGTTTTGTGATTGATATATTCCAATTGTTGGGGTACGCCCATAAGTGATAGCCCCAGCTAGTATGCGGATACATACATTTCACCTATGGGAAATGATCCTTTGTTTTCGGGAAAGTGATCCTCGTGCGGTCGCATTACCCTACTTTCCCCTTTTGGGTAGTAGCGAACTGCACTCGGATGGTACTTAGATGGCACTTGGAGAACACATTGATGATACTTCGATAACACTTTGACAATACTTCGGCAAGCTCAGTATGACATCTCAGTGTGATATCTCGGCGTAACATCTTGGTGTAGCATCTAGGTGCGACATCTTCGTATGTTCATTGGTAGTGTGGCTCGGCGTAACCATCGATTGTTACACCTTTAGTTACCAATGCTTTTTTTGGGTTTGTTAGAAAATTTTTACTGGATATACTCGATATTTTCGGTATTCTCATCTTTAGATAAGCAGCTGGTTGTTTGGTATGGTGCTTTAGAATTTACTTGCCTTCCTCGCCAGTAGGCGGGTCTTCGATACATCCGTCCTGGACGGGTACTTCAACTGATGTAAATTTTCGACCTTTAGATCGATGTTGCACCGTTCGCTAATCAGTACTTATAAAAAGCTTACGAAATTCCAACTATATGCGAAGTATAGCTGTCTGTTATGAACGCTTTGCGAAAGCTAGTGTTCATTAGATCTAGTGCTTTTTCCAGTATCTTGTTACTGTCTGCACTTGGCATTTTTGGTGGAGTAGTATTTACAACTGAAGTGTAAAATCCTATCCCAACGAAGCCAGCGAATGCATCGGTAAACAGATTATTTCTGATCTCCTGCTCCTTTTTTGATAATTGATTAAACTTCATTGTACTATATTTTTTACTCGATAATCGAGATTTAAACATTTTCAGGTTTCCCCTGATTTACTTATTAATTACTCGAAACACTATCATTGTGCCTCTTGTTTCATTATTTATAGTACAAATATCTGGTGCTAGTACGCATTCTTTTTGCGTAGTAAAAAGATAATTCATATTTTTCTTAAAATTTTTAACATGGCGTCGAATAAAAATGCTCTAATTCGTTATAAAACCATTGATCAGTGTCTTCGTAATAGCTTTAGAACATGGACGTTGGATGATCTGATCGAAGCCTGTTCTGATGCTTTGTACGAATACGAAGGAAAAGATGTATACGTAAGTAAAAGAACGGTTCAGTTGGATATACAGATGATGCGTAGTGATAAATTGGGGTATAATGCACCGATAGAAGTATATCAGCGCAAATATTATCGATATGCAGAGGAGGATTATAGTATTATGAATATTCCGGTTACCGATCATGATATTAAGATTATGAATGAGTCCATACAGATATTACGACAGTTTAAAGATTTCTCGCTTTTTAAAGAGATGAATGGTGTGTTAGAGCGATTGGAAGATTCTGTATATGCTACCCAAAAGAATAACAAACCTATTATTCACCTCGAAAAGAATGAGCAGCTAAAAGGATTACATCATATAGATATGCTTTACCACGCTATTTTGGATAAGAAAGTCCTGAAAATTGGTTACCGTTCTTTTAAAGCCAGACAACCTAGTGAAATCGAGATCCACCCACAGTTATTAAAAGAATTTAATAACCGATGGTTTTTACTGGCAGTTGGTCATAACAGAAGGTCACTTACTACCTTTGCTCTAGATCGCATCATTAGTATTGCTACTTCAGATACAGACATACCTTATGTAGACCATCATATCGATGGAGACGATTATTACAAAGATGTGATAGGCGTGACGGTTTCAGAAAATGTTCGACCAGAACTGATTAGCTTTCGCGTTGATCGCCGTAATGCTCCTTATGTGACTACAAAACCTTTTCATAGCTCTCAGAAAACAGTTGCACGAGATGATTATGGAGTGACCTTTAGCATCGAAGTGCAAATGAATTTTGAGCTGGAACGATTGATTCTCGGTTTTGGAGATAGTATCGAAGTACTACAACCAGAAAAACTACGTAATAGAATTCAGGAAAAATTAAAACGAGCGGTAAAAAAATATACTTAATGTATCCTTCATAGCTACGTTATTTATTTCCTAACATTAATAATTCGTGACAAACTACTTCGGTGATGTATCTTTTATTACCCTCATTGTCATCATAACTGCGAGAGGTTAGTTTACCCTCGATGGCTATTTCTTGTCCTTTGGTTACATATTTTTCGATAATATCAGCGGTTTTTCCCCAGGCAACGATATTATGCCATTGCGTATCCGTGATTTTGTCTCCAGCTTTGTTATAATAGTAGTCGTTGGTAGCGATAGAAAACTTGGCTAGTTTTCTTCCGGAATCTAAAGAGATAATTTCTGGTTCCTGTCCTAAATTTCCGATTAATTGTACTTTGTTTTTTAATGTATTCATGACATTGATTTTTATAATCTGCATAGCGCAAATAAATTAGATAATGATTATCGAGTTCTTATGTTTCGACAGGGCAAACATAGGAGTAGAAGCAAGTTACATACGGTTAGGAAGTGTTTATTTTCGGTTGTAAACGTTTGTAGTCGTTTGTGTCGAATAGTATTTTATGGAAGATTTATAGAATGCTAAAAAGGGACTTATGGATATAGTTTTTTGACCAATTGTCCAATGCTTAATCCTTGTACAAGAATAGAAAAGAAAACAACCACATAGGTAATATATAGGATTACTTCTGCAGATGGATTATCGGCTAAACTTAATGCTAATGCCAATGAAATACCACCTCGTAAACCACCCCAAGTTAATATGGTTACGGTCTTAATCGGATTTGTTTCTGTATGTTTTAATAAAGAGTAGGGAAGTAGTACCGAAATAAATCTTGAAAATAATACAATGAATATGGCTATGATTCCCAGTATTAGATTTCCAGTATCGAATTTTAATAAATGAATTGCTAGTCCGATAAGAACAAATAAAATACCATTAAAAATATCGTCTAATACTTCCCAGAGGTCATTCATTAGTTTTCTGGTAGGTCCTTTATTGGTAGCAACGTTTAATTTGTTACCGATGATCATTCCAGCAACTACCATTGCTAATGGTCCTGATACATGAATCAGCGATGCTAGTGAATATCCACCCATTACGATTGCCAAACTAATCATTACGGATAATTGTGGATTCTCTTCTACAGATTTTATACTATGGTATCCGATAAAACCTAAAACAATTCCATATACAATGCCGCCGATGGCTTCTTCCATAAATAATTTTCCAATTTCGGCGCCTACAGATCCTTCTAGATTTCCTTCCATACTTATAAGAATTAGTATTCCAGAGAATACAACCACTCCAATACCATCATTAAACAGCGATTCTCCTTCGATTTTAATTCCTAAACTTTTGGCAATATTGGCTTTTTTCAGAATGGCCATTACCGCAATCGGATCTGTAGGCGAGATAAGTGCACCAAACAGCAGTGCATGTAATAACGGTAATTCTATATGCAATAGTCTTGCTGCACCAAAGGTTAATCCGCC
The DNA here is from genome assembly GCF_947492965.1 of uncultured Aquimarina sp. Taxonomy (GTDB): domain Bacteria; phylum Bacteroidota; class Bacteroidia; order Flavobacteriales; family Flavobacteriaceae; genus Aquimarina. The sequence continues at coordinate 675,986 of NZ_CANLOZ010000003.1, forward strand.
AACTAAAAAAGTAGAAATTAGAACTCCCAGTGTTGCAAACAGGATAACAGACCATTTTTCTTTGGTAAGTTCTTCGATATTTACGTGTAAAGCTCCAGCGAATAAAAGAAAACTAAGAATACCATCTAATAGTAAGGTTTTGAAATCAGAATTGGCAACAATATCACAAAAGAATTCATAAAAATCAGGAACAATACTTTTGCTAAGTGTAATGATGATCACGGTGCATAAACTCATGATCATTAAACCAATGGTGGCAGGCATTTTTAGCCATTTGTAATTGATAAAACTAAAAAACGCGGCTATAGAAAAAATAATACTGAAGGATTGTAGCATGATTCTAAAGGGCTAACATTTATTATTAAATTGATCTTGTCTAATTTTTACAGCCTTAAAAGAATATACTATGAGCGCTAGAAGTCCTAATAATGCGCTAATAATTCCTGAAATAGTAATATAAATGGCCGAATCGAAATTACCTTCTACACTTTTATAAATTCCAGAGACCAATGCTGCGATTACAAAACATGCTACAGCGATGTACATGAATACCATAGCACTGTTTAATAATTTAAGCTGTTTAAGCTTTCGTTGAATAAGTATTGGAGTACTTCCCTCCTGATCTATCATTCCTTTGATCTCTGATGAGAGATTTACCAAAAGATTGGAAGTAGATAAGATTAAAAGCCCTATGCCAGGAATGATGGTTGCAGGAATATACCAATGTTCCATAGTTATTAACTTTTGTACGCAGTTAGCGCTTCGTTTAAGAAATTGATACCTTGTTCTTTTTCAATTCCGGTAATTGGTAACACCGCTCCTTTAAATCCATTATTTTTCCAGGTTCCTATTGATAACTTTTTAAAATCAGAAGTATCTACACCATCATGTCCATGATATCCGCTGATGTAAAAATAATAATCATCTATCATCGTATCTGGTATTGCCATTCCCAGGCCAATTGATATTCCTGATGCGTTTATGCTAGGAACGAAGGCGCCAGTATCGAAATGGTGTGGCCAAATCCTAATTTCTGATTCTAAGTTATTCGTATTTAGAAATTCTTCTATAATAGTATTTGCTAAGATTCTTTGTTCTTTTAGTTTTTGTAAGTTGTCAGCATCTTCTAGTTTGAATATATAGTCATCAGTTATTTGATATGGGAGTTCATAATGAAGATCATAGATGTAAGATTTAGATAGTTTACTTTTTGATGCCATACTATTTATCCATTCCAAAACTTGGTTATGAGTTTTACCATCTAGCAGAAATATAGCAATGGATTCATTGTCATTCCATTCTAATCCAAAGGTTTGGTAATTAAGAGAAAGTGTGATTGATTTTTTATCCAAATTTCTAGTAATGAGACTTCTTTTTTCGATAGAAAATCCGAGATTGGTATGACTATCATCTTCTTTTTTATCTACAAATGAGATTCCGGCAGCTGCTAGATATTGGGCAGCTAAGTGCAATTGTACTGTCATGGTTTTATTTTTGATTTTGTGAAACACAGGTTTTATAAAACTCCTGCATAATTGATACCTGTTAACTGATGCATATCTCGATCAAAAGTTGATAAATCATTATGATTAAACTTAGAAATATCATCATATCCGCAAGCTCTTGCCACTACTTTGATGAGGTTATTAGTGGCTTCAAAATAATTACATAATTGTTTAGCAGAAGATTCTATAATCAACCTACTTCTCAGAGATTCTTTTTGCGTGGCAATACCAACAGGACAATTATTACTACCACAGGCTCTCATTCCTAAACATCCAATTGCTTGCAACGCAGCATTAGAAACCGCAATAGCATCTGCTCCTAACATCATGGCCTTAGCAAAATCTTCTGCGATTCGTAATCCACCAGTAATAATTAATGTTACATCAGTAGCGCCAACTTTGTCCAAATATTTTCTGGCTCTTGCCAAAGCAGGAATTGTAGGTACATTGATATTATCTCTTAAAATTGTTGGAGCAGAACCTGTTCCACCACCGCGACCATCTAAAATGATATAGTCTACACCTACATCTAATGCAAATTGAATATCTTTTTCTATATGACTTGCAGCAATCTTAAAACCAACAGGAATGCCTCCTGTTTTTTCTCTTACTTTTTCAGCAAAGTCTTTAAAGTCTTGTACTCCATGAAAATCAGGAAACGTAGCTGGAGAAATAGCAGTTTCTCCTTCTTGTAATCCTCGAACTTCGGCAATTTCCTTACTCACTTTATTTCCTGGAAGATGGCCACCAGTTCCGGTTTTAGCGCCTTGTCCACCTTTAAAGTGAAAGGCTTGTACTTTTTCTAGTTTATCCCATGAAAACCCAAATTGCGCAGAAGCAAGTTCATAAAAATATTTGGTGTTGCTTTCTTGTTCTTGGGGTAGCATACCACCTTCTCCTGAGCAAATACCAGTTCCTGCCATTTCTGCACCTCTGGATAATGAGATTTTAGCTTCTCTAGATAAAGCACCAAAGCTCATATCGCTTACAAATAATGGAATATCAATACTTAATGGTTTTTTTGCCTTTGGACCAATAATTACTTTAGTTGCTACATCTTCATGATCTAACAAAGGTCTGCTGGCCAATTGTGCTGGCAAGAATTGTATGTCACTCCATTTTGGAAGCGTATTTCGATCCACACCCATTGAGGAAGAAAACCCATGATGCCCTAGATTTTTTAATCCGTTTTTTGCTAGTTCTTTAATGTATCCTGTATAGGGTTCTGTGTCTTCAGGATGTGTATCTGCAAAAGCGCCTAAATACTCGTCTCTATTAAAGGGTTGCGGATGTTGAGTTAAATAACTATTTATTTCTACTTCATCTACATATAGCGTATCTCCTTCGATTTTGGTGCTAAATTTATGTAGTACTTCATTATTATTATATTCAGAAACACCAGTATCATATCTATAATCCCAACCATGTACACCGCAAATGAGATTATGCCCATCGATATGTCCATCTGCCATAAGAGCACCTCTATGCAAACATCTTCCATATAATACAGATATTTCTTCATCAAATTTAATAATTACAAGATCGAGTCCATTGACTAATGCATGTGAGGGTTGTTTGTTTTCTAAATCATTAATTTGTGCAATTGCTACTGGTTTTTTCATGGTTTGAGTAAATTATGTATGAATTGTGTGTGTTTCTTTTTGAAGTAAGGTAATAATCTGTGTATTATAATCGATACAATCTTCTTTTCTTAAGATACTTAAGGTGTTACTAACCGTTTGTCTAGAGGTATTTGTAAGGTTAGCAATATCCTTATGCGTTAGTAAATTTTTTGCAACTAGCGTTTCATTAATCTGTTCTCCAAATTCATTGATATAATCTACAATGAATTCTTTAATCCGTGTTTTACTATCTTTATATAATAGATCTTCTAATCTTCTTTCTAACTTTTTAATGCGTAGGCCGTAAACTTTTAGAACACCATTTTTTAGAGATGTATGTTTTTCCATAATAGTTTTCATTCTCGAAGATTCTATATAGCAAACAATGCAATCTTCTAATGCTATCGCTTGTTCTTTGATTTCTTCTGATTCTTCATAGAGTGCCAATTCCCCAAAGATGTTTCCTTTTTTTACGATATATTTTACCGTTTTGCTATTACTATCAATAATCTTAACAGTTCCTTTTTTTAAGAAAAATATACTTTTACGATCGTCTTTTAGAAGTTCTATAACAGATCCTTTATTAATGTTTTCCATTTCCAGAATCTCACACATACGCATCATAGTGATTCTTCCTAACTTGTTAAACAAGTTAAACCCTTCGAGAAACCAATATTTGGTGTAGGTATTCAATGTTTGTGTGAGTTTAGTTAGTACTGTTAAAAGTAATGAATTTTAGTAGCACTAAATCTTACTAAATTGTTAGAAGTTACTTCAGACGACAAGTAGTTGTTTTTCTTACTTTTTTAATAGGTGATTTTAAGGAGTTGAATTATTGTATTGAAAATGGAAGCTTAAAGTAAGTTCAACTAATCTTAGTTGGGTTGCAATTAGGGATATTGTTAATAGCTGATTACAATGGAATATCAATCACTTTCTTTTATATCTTGTGGTGATTGATCATTAGAATGAGCAGATTTTGAAGAAAATTTTTAACAAGGTTCTATGATATTTATCTATCATTTCTTTAGTAAAAAAACTATTTTTAGCTATAATTAATTTTGTTTTATACCGTGATGAGAACAAAACAGATAGCCAATCGATTTAGAGAAGTAGTATTAAATGGACGTTGGATTGCAAATACCAATTATAAAGATCAATTGTCTAAAATTGGTTGGAAACAAGCGAATAAAAAAGTAAGTGATTTAAATACCATTGGGTTACTAACATTTCATATCAATTATTATATAGAAGGTGTTCTAAATGTATTAAAAGGAGGAGACTTAGAAATTAGGGATAAGTATAGTTTTGATGCACCATCAATTACCTCAGAAGAAGATTGGCAAGCGTTACAACAGAGATTATATAATAATTCCGAAAGCTTTGCTGATTTGATTGAGCAAATGTCGGATGTGCAATTAGATGAAGTCTTTGTAGATGAAAAGTATGGGACTTATCAAAGAAATATTGATGCAATGATCGAACATGCCTATTATCACTTAGGACAAATAACATTAATTAATAAAATGATATCTAATGAATGATTCTCTTATAGCCATACTAAAAACCATCTTCGATCGAGATTTAACCAAACTTAAAGCAGAAATTAATGCTTATTCCAAAGAAGAGAACTTGTGGATAGAGACAAAAGCAATAAGTAATTCTGCAGGAAACCTTTGTTTACACCTGATTGGAAACCTGAATACGTATATTGGAGCAGAGTTTGGAAATACTGGATATATAAGACAACGTGATCTGGAGTTTTCCGCGAAAGATGTTCCCAGATCAGAAATGATTGCTAAAATTGATGAGGTACAAAAAATAGTGGATACAGCATTGGATACTATTACACCAGACGATCTTCAGAAAGAATATCCTAGAATACTAATGGATAAGAATCCTAGTACGCATCGATTTTTAATACATCTAACAACACATCTAACCTATCATTTAGGTCAAATAAATTATCACAGAAGACTACTAGACTCCTAAGGATTCTTCTTAGAATAAAATAAATATAGTATCTTCATAACAAATCCCCATTAGTTATGAAGTTTGTTTATTTTTTGATAATTCTTGTGTTCTGTATTGCATGCTCCAATAGTGATAATGATGCATCTCTTACTACAAATTCATTTTTATTTAAAGATGGATTCGAGACTCAAAATAATGATGTAGACGAACTTTTTGAATCGAATGGAAGTAGATGGACGAATATACAACAAACAAACCCATCAAATGAGATTTCTATTTCAACCACTACGTTTTCTGAAGGTCAAAATGCATTACGTTTGTTAGCGTTGCAATCTGATAATGTATTATCTAAAATGGACATAGAAAAAGAAGGATTTAAGGCTTTTGCAGATGATCTGGTTGTTATCGAAGCAGATTTTTACTTGAATTCCACAGCTAATATTGAAAACTTACTATTAATTGATCTAGAATGTTGCTCCTGTTGGGATCCAACGGTGGAGGATAATCAATGTCCTGGAGTCCGTTTGATGATGTCTGGAGGAAATGATTTTTTGTCCATCGAAAGAGGTAAAATCTCAGCGAGCAATTTGCAACAAACATCTCTACAATTTCCCAGAAATGAATGGGTAACCGTACGATGGGAATTAACATTAGCGGATGATGATGCTGGAATGAATAGCTTATCTATCAATGGGAATGAGGTAATCATGAGTAATGGGATGAATTTGCCTAATGCCACTATTTTTAGAGAATTGTTTGCTGAAAATGGAATTGATTTTACGTTACAAGAGCCTGTATTTTATGAAAGAGTCCAAGTAGGAGCCACTGCAAACCCTACTATGGAGGATATTGAATTGTTTGTGGATAATTTTTCGATCCGGATTAATTAATATATTCCAATACCAGAAAAATTTTGGAATGATACGACCTTATACATCCAATGACAAAAAGGAACTAGTTGAAGTTCTTATCTTAAATACTCCTAAATATTTTGATCGTAAGGAAATCCAGGATTTTAAAAAATATCTAGCGGTATACGAAAGCACCTATTTTACAATAACATCTGGGAATAAAATAATAGGAGGAGTAGGATGTAATTATCTTGAGAAAAGGAGAGTAGGAGAAATTACATGGATTTTTTTTCATCCAGAGTTTGCTGGTAAGGGTTTCGGAAATAAAGCTGTTACCCATTGTTTGTCCATTTTAAAGTCTAATAGTGAGATACAAAAAGTAACTGTTAGAACCTCTCAACTTGCATATGGTTTTTTTGAAAAATTTGGTTTTATTACCAAAAAGACAGCAAAAGATTATTGGGGTTTAGGGTTAGATTTATATGAGATGGAATTAGAAATATAACCTAGACTGCCGCATTGATTTTTTAAAAAATTAATTGTGTCTTCTTTTAATCTTAACTACCATTAATACTGTATATTTAGCCTGCGATATTCCAAAAGATTTTTGTAAGAATTCTATAGTGTTTTTGTTATGATAGAGAAGCTGTTAGAAGTTGAATTTTCTTTAAATCAACCAAAGGTAAAAAAAATAAATGGCTATGATAATATCAATTATATTGTCAAGACAAATACCAATATATCTATTTTTAAAACATATGCTTATGACAAAGAATTGTTAGCAATTCTTGAAGCAGAAAATGAAATTCTTTTGCATCTAAGTACAGCAAATGACAATGCTTTTCCTCAACCTATTGCTTTTGCAAATGAGGAGTATGTTAAAGTGATCGAGATCGGAGGAAATTTATCTATTTGTAGAATGTTGTCTTTTTTAGAAGGCAAATTCTTAGGAGATGTTGAGCCTACTAAAGAACTGTCTTATGATATTGGAGCTTTCGTGGCTGGTATGAATAAGAGGCTTCAAGGAATCGAAAGTTATGTTTTGAAATCCAGAACCTGGGAGTGGGATCTTCAATATTTTCCGTTAAATAAAAAGTATCTACAATATATTACAGATCCACATGATAGAAACATCGTACGCTATTTTTTCATGCAATATGAAGAAAATGTAGTTCCATTACTTCCTGAATTACGGAAGCAAATAATTCATAATGATGCGAATGAGTGGAATATTTTAACTGATAATAACAAAGTTTCTGGAATTATCGATTTTGGAGATATTGCATATTCTCAGTTGATCAATGAGTTGGCTATAGCAATCACGTATGGATGTTATGATAAAGAACGTCCGCTAGACTGGTCGTTAGACATCATTAAAGGATATCACGATGTTCTTCCTTTAGAGGAAAAAGAAATTGGCGTATTATACTATTTGGTAGCAGCCAGACTTTGTACAAGTGTTTGCAATTCTGCTTATGCTAAAAAAATGGATCCCGAGAACACATATGCTACTGTGAGCGAGAAATATGCTTGGAGTATGTTGCATAAATGGTTGCGAATTAATCCTATTCATGCAGAAAATGCTTTTAGAGAAGCAATTAGTTTACCTCTTGTAGAAATAAAAGCAGTAGATGAAGAAATAAAAAGAAGGTATCAATATATAAGTCCAGTGGTATCTCTAAGTTATAAGGATCCGATTTTCATGGATCGTTCGGCTTTTCAATATATGTATGATAAAGAAGGAAATACTTTTCTAGATGCCTACAATAATATTCCGCACGTTGGTCATTCTCATCCGCAAGTGGTAAAAGCTGGACAGAAGCAAATGGCAAAACTAAATACAAATACGAGATATTTGTATGATGTGTTACCTAATTACGCAGATAAGCTATTATCTAAGTTTCCTAAATCTCTGAATAAAGTTTTTTTTGTAAACTCGGGAAGTGCAGCCAGTGATCTTGCTATTCGCATGGCGCATGCGCATACCAGACATAAAAAGACTATGGTGATGGAACATGGGTATCATGGAAACACACAAATTTCTATTGATATTAGTGATTATAAGTTTAATAATCCAAAAGGTGATGGTCAAAAAGGGCATATTCTAAAAACACAACTCCCAGATACATATAGAGGAAAATACAAAGATAATGATGCTGGAAGATTGTATGCTGAAGAAGCCATAGAGCAAATTAAAGATTCTGAAGATCCGATAGGTGCTTTTATTTCAGAACCAGTTGTAGGTTGTGGTGGACAAGTACCTTTAGCCAAAGGATATTTGAAAAAAATATATCCTGAGATTCGAAAACAAGGAGGAGTTTGTATTAGTGATGAGGTCCAAACTGGATTTGGTAGATTGGGAGATTGCTTTTGGGGTTTTGAACAACAAGATGTGGTTCCGGATATTGTGATCGTTGGAAAACCTATTGCTAATGGACATCCAATGGGAGCGGTGATTACCACATCAGAAATTGCTGAATCTTTTGGTAAAGGAGTAGAGTTTTTTAGTTCTTTTGGAGGAAATCCAGTTTCCTGCGCTGTAGGAATGGCTGTTTTAGAAGTTATAGAAGAAGAACATCTTCAGGAAAATGCTAAGGAAGTAGGAGATTATTATAAATCACTTTTGATTGAGCTTCAGGATAGACATAAGTGTATAGGCGATGTTAGAGGATCTGGTCTTTTTCTAGGTATTGAAATAGTAAAAGAAGGAAATCAAGAAACGAATCGTGAGTTGGCACATCATATTAAAAATGCGCTTCGAAATAGATTTATATTAATTAGTACAGACGGTCCTGATGATAGTGTGTTAAAAACAAAACCTCCATTATGTTTCACAAAAGAAAATGCAAAAGAAGTAGTAGATGCTATCGATGAAATATTACAGGATTATTATCAGAAAATCTAAGAGTTAGTGGAGTATAAGAAAATACGTTTTGTAAAATTAGAGCTGCTTTTTGTTGTATTGGGTTTTGTATTCTTTTTAGGGTGCACAGAAGAGAAAAAGGGTCATATTACCGTAGCGGCAGCAGCCAATATGCAGTTTGCTATTAAAGAAATTTCGGATGCTTTTACCAAGCAAACAGGGATTCCTTGTGATCTGATTATTAGTTCTTCTGGTAAACTAACCGCACAGATCAAAGAAGGAGCTCCTTATGATATTTTTGTGTCTGCTAATATGAAATACCCTAATGATGTTTATAAAGAAGGATTTGCAGTAGCACCTCCAAAAATATACGGGTATGGTCAGTTGGTTTTATGGTCGTTACATCATGATATAGAACTTTCGATTGCGGGACTTTCTAATCCTAAGATTCAGAATATTGCTTTAGCAAATCCGAAGACTGCTCCTTATGGACAGGCAGCTGTAGAATTTTTAAAATCTAAGGGAGTGTATACACTCCTTGAGGATAAATTAGTGTATGGAGAAAGTATTGCTCAAACCAACCAGTTTATTACCTCTAAGGCTTCAGAAATTGGTTTTACAGCAAAATCTGTAGTAATGTCTCCTCAAATGAGAGAGCAAGGACATTGGAAAGAACTAGATAATAGTTTTTATACACCAATAGCACAAGGTGTTGTACTAATAAAACGAGAGAATAAGGAGCATATGAATAGCACAAAGTTTTATGATTTTCTTTTTTCTAAAGAAGCCAAGAAAATATTAGAAGATTTCGGATATTTACTCGATAATCGATATTTTAACGCACTGAAGTAGTTTATAAATAAACTAATGAATGTTTTTTCCGGACATATTTCTGATATAAAAGTAAGCAAAAGTTTATCGATAGTTTCCGTTAAGCTAGATGAGCATAATTTGCTTAAAACTATTTTGCTCGAAACTCCAGAAACAGCTTCTCATCTAAAAAAAGGAAATCAGATTACTGTTTTGTTTAAAGAAACAGAGGTTATCATTTCCACAGAAGAGAATACCTTGATCAGTATCGAAAATAAAATCAAAGCTACCATTAAAAATATTGAAAAAGGAGCGTTATTAAGTAAAGTGATATTAGAAAGTAGTATTGGAGAAATCGTAGCATTGATCACTTCTGAAATTCTTGACGAGCTTTCTCTAGAAAAAGATCAAAAAGTAGTTGCTATGATAAAGGTTAACGAAATTATGCTTTCCAGATGATTGATTGGGGACCTATCATATTAACAGCTAAACTTGCCTTGGTAACTACTGTGATTTTACTTATCGTGTCTGTTCCTTTGGCCTATTGGCTAGCATTTTCTAAATCAAGAATGAAACCTGTTATAGAAACTTTGGTAAGCATGCCATTAGTATTGCCTCCAACGGTTTTAGGGTTTTATTTGTTAATGGCATTTAGCCCTGGAAATAGTTTTGGAGCCTGGTTGCAAGAATGGTTTGGCTTACGATTGATATTCTCCTTTTCGGGATTAGTAATTGGATCAATGATTTATAGTTTACCATTTATGGTCAATCCTATCCAATCTGGATTATCGGGTTTACCATCTTCTCTATCAGAAGCCTCGTATATATTAGGAAAATCAAAATTGAAAACACTTTTTATTGTATTGTTACCCAATATAAAACCATCGTTACTTACAGGAATCGTTTTGGCTTTTGCGCATACCGTCGGCGAATTTGGCGTTGTTTTAATGATAGGAGGAAATATTCCTGAAAAAACAAAAGTAGTATCGATTGCTATTTATGATGAGGTAGAAGCATTAAACTATGCGCATGCCAATACATATTCTATGATTTTATTCTTAATTACGTTTATAGTACTATTGTCAGTATATATGATAAATGGTGGATATCTTAAAAAGTTCTGGAAATGATCAAAGCGACTATCCATAAAACTTTACGTTCGGCTGCTGGAAAAATGACTCTTGCCATCGAATTAGATGTTAAGAAAGGTCAGTTCGTAACATTGTATGGGCCTTCTGGTGCAGGAAAAACATCGACACTTAGAATCATCGCTGGGTTGCTATCTCCAGATAAAGGAAGTATTATGGTAAATGATAGTATTTGGTTTGATAAAGAGCGTAAAATTAATCGCATTCCTCAGCAGCGTAAGATAGGATATGTTTTTCAGGATTATGCGCTATTTCCTCATATGACAGTTCGTAAAAATTTGGAATTTGCATTAGATAAAAAACAAGATAAGGCAATTGTTGATGAGTTGATTAGCATTGTAGAATTAGAAGAATTACAAGATAGAAAACCAGAAACGTTATCTGGTGGTCAACAACAACGTGTAGCTTTAGCTCGTGCACTGGTCCAAAAACCAGAAGTTTTGTTGTTAGATGAACCACTCTCTGCATTAGATATAAGAATGCGTTCCAAGCTGCAAGATTATATTTTAAAAGTTCATGAAAAATACCATCTAACTACTATCTTGGTAAGTCATGATATTGGAGAAATTATCAAAATGTCGGATGTGGTATATAAGCTTCAAGATGGTGGTGTAGAAAAGGTTGGAAAACCAATGACCGTATTTGCAAGTAATCAGCTTAGTGGTAAGTTTCAGTTTGTCGGAGAGGTGATTGATATTACGAAAGAAGATGTTATCTATATAGTTACTGTTCTTATTGGGCAAAATGTAGTAAAAGTTGTAGCTCAGGAACAAGAAATTGTCAATTTAGCAATAGGAGATAAGGTTATTGTAGCTTCAAAAGCATTTAATCCTGTTTTACAAAAAATTGAAGTATGAAAATCGAAGTAGAGAAAGTAGCTTTGCCGGAGATTTCGTTGTTATCAGAGGAAGTTTATGAGTATTCTGATAGTTATAAAAGCAGGTTTTCGGATCCAAAAAACGAGATTGGTATTTTAGCGGTTACCAAAGCATTTTTTTCATTTTCTCCAAAATGGATAGGGAGCTTGTTCGCTTTGAGAAATAAAATAGTTTCAGTTTTTGGACTTAAAACTGGGAATGGCTTAGAACAAAAAGAAGAAGTGCTTCAAAATTTTAAAGGAGAAATTGGCGATCAGGTTGGTATTTTTAAAGTATTTGATAAGGCAGATAATGAGCTAATTTTAGGAGAAAACGATTCTCATTTAAATTTTAGAGTTTCTTTATTGTTAGTTCCTCAACCAGATCATACAAAAGACCTAACCATATCTACTGTGGTACATTTTAACAATTGGTTCGGGAAACTATATTTCTTCCCAGTGAAACCTTTTCATAAATTAATTGTTCCTGCAATGCTTAAAAGTACTATCAGGAATTTAAAAAAGCACTAGCTTTTGAACCTAAGAATCATATTGTTTCAGGTTTTATAAAATCAATTGTTCAGAATTGGTAACCGTATCTCCTTTATACACCAACTTCCATCCTAAGCTATTGGTAAGAATATAAATCTTTTGTAGTTCGCTTATCAGTCTGTTTTCGGCATTAGATTTTAGGGTAGAAGCTTCTACTTTTTCATTTAACTGACGAGTTACTTCCTGTTGTATTTTATTATGATCTTCTGGATTAAATTGATTAAAGAAATCTTCTTCCAGATCATGGTATTTTATCGTTGGATTGATGTTAATTTCAGCTTCGGGAATATGGGTAATTGTTACTGTTTTATTCGTTTTATCAATGGAGTGTTCTATTTTGCTAAGGTCATAAGAAACCGTAACTTCAGCGTTTACCACCACAATAGCTTTTTTTTCTGCAGTTAAAATATCCAAATAGTATTTTTTTGCGTCTTTATAGGTAATGACCTCAGAGAAATGTCCTTCGGTAACCACAAGTTTTCCTACGTTTTTTATCTGATCTAAAATTAAATCAGAAGATTGTATTTCGGTTTTTTGAGTTTTAGCCTGAATAATAAAATAGCTAATTCCCAAAGCAATAAATGCTGCAATACAAGCACCAAGTAAAAAATTACGCATACTTTTAAGAATCTGGTTCTGTATATAAAAGTACATAAAAAAATAGCCTCTCTATAAAAGAAAGGCTATGATATCTAAACGGATGAAATGCTTATTTTAATTCTGGAGGATATTTTTCTAATATCGCGGTTACAATTTGATTCATTTTTTCCTGTTTTCTTTCTACCCTTTCAGTAAGTGCTGCGGTACCCATACCTTGCCAGATAAGCTCTCTTTTAGAGGCATCGATAAGATCTATATATAAAGTTCCTTCAGTTGTTCTAGAAACGGTATTAAATCCATTGTTCCAAAACCAAGGATTCCATCCCCATCCATAACCCCATCCGAAGCCAAAATTATTTTGATAAATGTTTACGTTTTCTTTAGTTTTTGTAAAAATACTTACTAATACGTCTGGATTTTCTGATTTGGTAAATCCTTTAGCAGCCATATCCGCTTCAATGGCTCTTAGGATGCGTTTTTTGTCCAAGTCACTAATTTCAGCCTTATCTATTCCTGGCTTAAAAAAGGCGTAGCTTTTGTAACTATTAAAATTTGTTTGCCTATCATAATCAGAAGCTACTCTTACACTAGAGCAAGAGCTGAGTGTTATGATTAGGATCAGCGATAAAAGAGAGAAAGATTTCATAATCCTATGTTTTTAAAAAGTTCAACAATTTTTTGGTAAAAAATGCACAATAATCATACCATGAGTGACTTAAAATCTACTTTTTGGTATACTTATTTGTTTTTTTATCATAACCGTATGGGCAATGCCTACAGCCACTCTCACAACAGTACCCTCTTCGTAGATGATATTGTTCTGTAAAACATCGATACCCTTCAGGTGTAAGATAGTAATCACCTTCTTCGGGTTTTAGTATTCTTTTTGGGTTGCTCATCACTACAAAAATACTATCTTGCGGTTAGATGCCAATTTTAGTTAACAAATATTTGATAGGTCGTCATTTTGTGGGTATAGCACTTTGGCCTTTTATTGTGGTAAAAGATCCACGGTTAAAAGAGGATAAGGTGTTTATCAACCATGAAAGAATTCACTTAAAACAGCAGCTAGAGCTTTTGGTATTGCCTTTTTATATTGTTTATCTATTGGAGTACATTATTAGATTATTTCAGTATGGAAATTCTAGAGAAGCTTATCGAAATATCTCTTTTGAGCGTGAAGCTTACGAAATGGAAGGAGAACTTTCCTATTTAGAGCATCGAAAAATCTGGAGTTTTACAAAATATCTCTAATTGTGATATGGATTTCTTTTCTTCAGAAATTTCTACCGTAATCAACCAAAAAATAACACATCCCTTATTAGATGAAGCTGGGATAAAACTTGATATAAAGCGTGAAGACCAAATTCATGCATATGTTTCTGGGAATAAATTCAGAAAACTGAAATATAATCTTAGAGAAGCACAAGCAAATGGATACAAAACAATTCTTACTTTCGGAGGTGCTTATAGTAATCATATAGCAGCTACTGCTGCCGCAGGAAAATTAATGGGTTTTAAGACTATTGGAGTTATCAGAGGAGAAGAATTAGCAAATGATTTACCAAGAGTTTTGTCCGAGAATGACACCCTACAATTTGCTACGGATCATTGTATGCAATTAAAGTTTGTGAGCAGGGAAGACTACAGGGAAAAGACTTCAACTTCTTTTTTAAAAAAACTCACGAAAGAATTTGGCTCGTTTTATGTAGTACCCGAAGGAGGAACAAATGAATTAGCTGTCAAAGGTTGTGAAGAAATTCTTATATCCTCAGATGATCAATATGATTATCTCTGTTGTGCAGTTGGAACAGGAGGAACTATTGCTGGCATCATTAATAGAAGTAGTGATCATCAAAAGGTTATTGGTTTCCCAGCGCTAAAAGGAGATTTTTTAAATGCTGAGATAAATAAATATACTAATAAGGAGAATTGGAGCTTGAATACGGAATATCATTTTGGGGGTTATGGTAAAATAAATACTGTATTAATTGAGTTTATGAATAGGTTTAAAGAAGAACAGTATATCACCTTAGATCCTATATATACGGCCAAGATGATATACGGTATTTTTGATAAGATACAGAAAGGGGATTTTACAAAAAATACTCGTATTTTAGCCGTTCATACAGGAGGTCTGCAAGGTATTGCTGGGATGAATAAAAAACTGAGTAAAAAGAAAATCCCTCTTATTAGGATTTAATATGAATGTGAGGAAAATAATAATGTTGTGCTGTGTGACTGCACTCTTAATTTCTTGTGGAGGTAGTAAGAAAACAATAAGAACTACAACAAAAACTAAAACTGTTTCGTCTAGAAAAACGCAGGTTAGTAGAGAGGTAACATCGGTAGAAAAGCCAAAAGAAGTTGCTAAAAAACCTCTCGCTAAGGTTTCTTATAAAGAAAAAGTTCAGAATTATATTTTCGAATATGCTAGTATTGCTAAACATGAGATGCAGCAATATGGAATCCCTGCGAGTATTACACTAGCACAAGGTATTTTAGAATCCGGAGCTGGTTATGGAGAATTGACAAGTAAAGCCAAAAATCACTTCGGAATTAAATGTCATGATTGGACAGGTGATAGAGTATACCATGATGATGATCGCTCCCAAGAATGTTTTAGGAAGTACGAAAAAGCGAGTGAATCATTTAGAGATCATTCTTTATTTCTTAAAAATAGAAAGCGATATTCCAAGCTTTTTACCTATAAACAAAGTGATTATAAGTCTTGGGCTTACGGTTTAAGAGCTGCGGGATACGCCACGGATAAGAAATACCCTGTAAAACTAATTAGTATTATAGAACGCTATAAATTGTATGACTATGATGCTGAGGTGTTAGGGACTTCTTACGTAGCTGTAGAGCCTAAAAAAGTGGAGAAAAGGAAAGCTCCAAAGATCAAAAATGGTGAGTATATCGTGCAGAAAGGCGATACTCTTTATTCTATCTCCAGAAGATATAATCTAAAAGTAGCAGAACTAAAAGCTTACAATAATTTAAAAGATAACGCAATCGCCATTGGACAAGTACTTAAGATAGAAAAGCCAGAGGACGATGCTGACGAATTTTAACGTACTATGATTTATAAAAGAAGTAGTGCTCTGTTTAAAGAGGCTCAGAAAGTAATTCCTGGAGGAGTTAATTCTCCTGTTCGTGCATTTAAAGCAGTAGGAGGTGATCCAATCTTCGTGAAAGAAGCAAAAGGTGCTTATTTATATGATGAAGATGGAAATCGTTTAATCGATTACATCAATTCATGGGGGCCAATGATACTTGGTCATGCATATCCACCTGTGGTTGATGCAGTGGTTGAAAAAGCCAAAAAGGGAACTAGTTTTGGTATGCCTACAGAAATTGAAACTAAGATTGCCGAGCTAGCGGTATCTATGGTGCCTAATATTGATAAAATACGATTCGTAAATTCTGGTACAGAGGCTTGTATGAGTGCTGTACGATTGGCAAGAGGATTTACAAAAAAGGATAAAATCATCAAGTTTGCAGGATGTTATCATGGTCACAGTGATTCATTTTTGATTCAGGCTGGTAGTGGAGCTGTTACTTTTGGAAGTCCTAATAGTCCTGGTGTAACTGCAGGAACAGCAAAAGACACCTTGTTAGCAAGGTATAATGATCTAGAGAATGTAGAAGAAATTATCAATTCTAATAAGGATGAGATAGCCTGTATTATTATTGAACCTGTAGCTGGAAATATGGGGTGTATCCCTCCGGTAAAAGGTTTTTTAGAAGGTTTGAGGTCGCTATGTGATGCACATAATATACTGTTGATATTTGATGAGGTAATGACTGGTTTTAGATTAGCTAAAGGAGGTGTGCAGGAATTGCTAGGAGTAGATGCGGATATCGTAACTTTTGGAAAAGTTATCGGCGGAGGTTTGCCAGTAGGAGCATTCGCAGCAAGAGAAGAAATCATGAACCATCTTGCTCCTTTAGGTCCCGTATACCAGGCAGGAACTTTAAGTGGTAATCCTTTGGCAATGGCAGCGGGATTAGCAATGTTAACGGAATTAAATGAAAAATCTGAAGTGTTTGATAGTTTAACTAAGAAAACCGAATACTTACATGAAGGAATTGGAAAGGTTTTAATCGAGAAAAATATAATACATACTATTAATAGATTAGGTTCTATGATTTCTGTTCATTTTTCTGAAAAACCTGTGGTTGATTTCGAAAGTGCAGCAGCTGGAAATAATGATACTTTTAAGAAGTTTTTTCATGGGATGCTAGATCAAGGGATCTATATCGCCCCAAGTGCATTTGAAACTTGGTTCATTACAGACGCACTTAGCTATGAAGATTTAGATGAAACCATAAACGCTGCAAGGATAACGGCAGAAAGTTTATAAATTATAAAAAAGCCAATCTCTAAAAGATTGGCTTTTTTGATATCATAATTTTAGAATCTAAATTCTTTGATTACGATTATTTTATTGGATCTAATATCAACGAAATTCTTTCTATTGCATCCTGCAAATGATAACGTGTCATTCTATCAGATGTTCGTCCAACTGCATTTCTAATGTCTCTCTGCAAGTTTTTTAATTCTGCACGAACAATAGGTCTGATATCACTTTGCGAAACATCCACATTGGTTCGTCTCACGAAACGTCTAAAATTAGCAGGTATTGGTGTTTGTTCTTTTGTCATCAAAAACTCTAAACGCTCTATATAAGCTCTTTGCAAGTTACGACGATAAACATCTATTTTTGATCCGCTTCTTAGTTCACTCCATAAACCAGCTCTTAATTCGGTCATTAGATCAATTAAAGTATATGCATTTGAATTTAATGCTTCATTTTCAATTAATCTGGCCATTCTTCCATAATCCAAAAGATTATTCAGAGTTCTGGTCTGAAAGTTTCTGATACGTTCTACACTTCCTGCAGATTCTATTTTGTTAAAGATATTGGTGTCTAATAACCAATTTGGCGTGCTAAACAATTCTTCTTGTAAAAATTTCATAGCACGTTTTTGATTCTCTTTAGTAACATGAGTATACACAGCACCTTCTTGATCGTATGTTTTAAAATACTCATATACACCTCCGATATTAGAAGAAACATGTCCCATATATCTATTAAACTGTCCAAGTACCTGACCATACATTGTCTCTAGATCATTATAGTTTTTACCATCCTCAGCAGTCCATTCTATTAGATTAGGAATAATTCTTTTTAGATTAGCAATTCCATAAGTACTGGCATTTACAGCATCATCTCCAAGATCTTCTGTTTGTGAGCTTGGATCTATAACACCAAATTGTTGTCTTCCAAAACGATATTTAGGATCATTCTGATGTGCTAATATCCAGCTGTCTAAAGTCTTCTTTTCTTCCTCTTCTGTTGTATCCAGAATAGGTCGATATCCCCATCTAATAGCATGTTTGTCATAAATTCCAATTTCTGGCATTAGCGCTACATCACCATCTCCAGGTTGCGCGATGTAATTAAAACGTGCATAATCCATAATAGAAGGAGCTGTACCATATTTTTTCGTAAACGCAGGATCACGAAGCGATTCTACAGGATAGGCAACACTACTACCCATATTATGAGGTAATCCTAATGTATGTCCTACTTCGTGAGCAGATACGAATCGTATTAATCTACCCATGATTTCGTCTTTAAAAGCTACTCCTCTTGCTTCGGGATTAATGGCTGCAGTTTGTACAAAAAACCAGTTACGAAGCAATGTCATCACATTATGATACCAATTAATATCACTTTCTAGAATTTCTCCTGATCTTGGATCACTAACATGAGGTCCGTTTGCATTTGGAATAGGAGATGCGAGGTAACGTACTACAGAATATCTTACATCCTCAGGACTCCAATCCGGATCTTCTTCTTTAGAAGGTGGATCTTTAGCGATAATCGCTTCTTTAAAACCAGCTTCTTCAAAAGCTACCTGCCAATCTTCAATACCTTGTTTTATATACTTCCTCCATTTTTTAGGCGTAGCACGATCAATATAATAGACAATTTGTTTTTTAGGAACTACTAGTTCGCCTCTTTTGAACTTTTCAATATCTTCTTCTTTTACTTCTAATCTCCATCTATCTAGATATCTAATAGTCTTACTTTCTTGCGCTTCTAATCCGTAATCTGTTTGTCCTCTTGCAAACCATCCAACACGTTGATCGAAAATTCTTCTTTTCATTGGTGTTTCTGGTAATAGGATCATGGAATTACTCATTTCTAATGAGATGGTTCCAGTGCTAGCGTTTGATGGTGGATCTCCAGCCATGTATGTTTTTACGTGTCTGGTTTCGATATTAAGAGGGTAACTTCTTATAGAGTCTATATAGGAAAGACTCTGGTCTAACCTTGTTATCTTATATCTTTTTCTTCTTGATGCAGGAAAACCAATCGCTTTTACATCCTTCGTAAACATATCTGTTACATCGATCACTGTAGCATTATTTACAGAATCCTTATGGAATGCTTTGATAGGAAATGAAAATAAGATAGGCTCAAAGTTGGAATTTTCTACTGCTTCATGAATAGGTAAAGAATCCGCAGCATATATTTGGTGTGATACTACACGCAGTAATACTTTTTTGTTTTTTCTTTGCCATCTAAGGACCTGCGTATTTTGTTTTCCTCCACCAAAACCGATACCGGTTGCAGTTTTAGCAATTCTGGTTACCATTAACATTTCTCTATTAAATAGAGAATCTGGTATTTCGTAAAAATATTTGTCTTCAATATTGTGAACAGTAAAAAGTCCAGGATCACTTTTTGCCTTTTTTGTAATAACCTCTTTATAAGGTTTAATAGCATTTTTATCTTTTCCCGGTTTTTTAGCAGCTGTTGCTGCTGGTTTCTTTGTTTTTTTACTTTGTAAAGATGAGCAACTGGATAGTGTAATGGTACACGCCAGCAGCAAATAAAGCGTATTTTTGAGCATGTGTAATTTTTTTTATCGGCCGAAGATAAAGAAATAACAATGCGTTGTAAGTGAAAAGAACGTTAAAACCTCAGAGAGCAAGGGCTTTTGTATCTTAATCTTTTTATAAAATCTTATGATGCTTTTGGTAATGTGATGCAAAATGTGCTACCCTCACCTAAAATACTTTTTACTTTAATTTCACCTTTATTTAATTCTACAAGTTCTTTGCAAATTTTTAATCCTAAACCTGTACCTGCTTCTTGTTGCGTACCTTTTGTAGTAAAAGTGTCTTCAGAGAATAGTTTATGAAGGTTTTCCTCCGGAATTCCTACTCCAGTATCTTGAAAATAAATTTCATAGTGCTCCTCCTTTTCATTAGATAGCAAGGTTATAGAATCTCCGGATTTACAAAATTTAATAGCGTTTGCTAATAAATTTTGTGACACAATAGAAAACATATCCTTGTCCGCATATACCAAAGTAGCGTCTAATTTATTGTTAAGTTGGATGTTCTTACGTGCTGCTTTGGGTTCGAAAAAGCTAAATTTATTCTGGATAACGTCTTTAATATTAAACTCGGTAGGTTTTGCATTTAATTCATTCATTTGGGATTTGGACCAATTCAATAAATTATTAAGCATTATAGAAGTCTGATGCGTTCTATTGGAAAGTAGCGGAACAATTTCTTCAAACTCCTCTTTAGAAATGGCATTTTCTTTTAAAAGATTTAAGGTGCCATCAAGTCCGTGTATTTCATTTTTTAGATCATGAGAAATGATAGAAAAGAGCTTGTTTTTTACTTGGTTAGATTCGTTTAATTCAGCAATATATCTTTTTCTTTCTCTTCTGGTTTTGATAATAAAGAATAAAAATATTGCACCTATGACAAACATTCCTATGCTTATGAATGTAAATATTCTATATTTAAATAATGCTCCTTGTGTTTTTAATTCCTGTTTTTCTTTTTCTTCAAGAAGTTTTAGTTGTTCTAATTCGGATTTGAAACGAATCTCTGCTTTAGAGATTTTTTCGGTGGATTCATTTCTGGATATTTGATCTGCAATTTGCTGGTATTTTTTTTGCCAAATAAAGGCAGATGCAAAATTATTTCTCGCTGAGTCTAAAGTAGCAGAATGTCTATAATTGGTCAAAAGCAATGGTGGAATATCTAGTCTTACTAGTTCTGTTCTAGCTTCATCTAAGAGAACTTCTGCTTCATTATAATTTTTTAGTTTGATCGCAATCTCGCCTAACTGTTGTTTGATGTTTGCAGCCACTCTAAAGTTTTGTGCTTGTACAGCATTGCAATATGAAGAATCGTAATATTTTTTTGATTTTTCATATTCTTTATTTGCCTTATAAAGATTAGCTAGTCGGGTATATGCCATTGCTTTGTCTAAAGTTCGATTATTTTTCTTGCTAATTTTTAAGGCTTCGTTAATCAGTTTTTCTGCTTCATCGATTTTACCAAGGTCGATATAGATCAGTGCTAAATTGTTTAATGCTGACCCTACCTTATTTGGTCTGAATTTTTTCTTTAAGGCTATCGATTTTTGATAATATTCTTCGGCAAGTTCATAATTATCAATATCAGAGTAAATATTGGCAAGATTGTTATATGTACTGGATAAGACTAAACTATCTTTCATACGCTCGAAGTATAAGTTTGCTTCTAGTATATGATGTATTGCTTTTTCAGAATTACCTCTTCCTTGTTCAATAGTAGATTTATTATTATTAATAATTGCCAAACCTCGTTGGTGATTAGCTTTTTTAAAGTATGTGGCAGCTTGGTCATAATTGTAAAAAGCTTTTATATGTTGCTGAGTTAAATTATGAACGTTTCCGATATGTTGGTATACATTACCAATACCTTTATTATACTTTATAGTATTTGAAATAGATAATAATTTAGATTCGTATGATAAAGCCATGTCGAACTCTTCCGCTCTCCACATATTTTCAAAATATTTCATGGCTGTATCAAATAATACAGAGTCTTTTTCCGTTTTTATGAAAGGTATGATACTATCCAGTGATTTTTTCTGAGAAAAACTAAATGAACTGAATAGGACGCATAAGATCCATGTAAAAATCGCTTTTTTCATATGTTTTATTTTGGGAAAATAGATTAAAAAACAATTTACATCTACAAAATACACAAAAATCAATTTAAAAAACAAATATAGTAGTATTATTCTTACAAAATATATTGTTTTTATGGATTTTCGAAAGAGTTATGACGTTTTTAGGTATAATTCAACTTCATATATGGATTACAAACAATCTAACTTTTAATGTCTAATTGCTGATTACCTGAAAGGCGAAGGGAACTTTTATGATATGGTGTAGATTAGTTTTCAATTACTATAAATTCACTTCTTCTATTTTGTTGATGTCTTTCCTTACTACAAGGGATACCATTTTTACAATCGTTTTTTAATTGCAGTTCTCCATATCCTTTGCTTTTTACTCGATTGGGATTGATACCTTTAGCGATGATATACTTGGCTGTGGCAGTAGCTCGTTTTGCTGATAATTTTAGATTGTATAGATCACTTCCCTTACTATCGGTATGTGATCGGATTTCAATTTTTAATGAAGGAAACTCCTTCAGATAAGAGACAATTTTATCCAGTTCTTCTGCAGTACTACTGAGAATCAAAGCTTTGTTAGAAGCGAAATAAATCGGTTTGAGCGAAAGTACTTTTCCTAGATCTACACCAGTTTTTGGTGTGTCTTTTTCTAAAAAGAAATCTTTATTTGCTATTGGATTATCATTATTAGTATCTATACTAATATTTAGAGGTTTGTATTTTGTTTTTGTTAGTAGGAACTCAAAACTTTTATTATTGCAATCTAAGGGTACATAGAAAAACCCTTCCTCATTTGTTTTACCATTAAATATCGTTTCTTTATCTTGATTAAGAACCTCTATTTCTGTTTCGACTAAAATCTCTTGAGAGTTTTGATCTTTTACCAAGCCACTAACATATCCGATACAATCCGTAACTAATGGGCTGTTCTGAGTAATACGATAAATATCATCATCTCCACGTCCACCTTTACGATTTGAAGCGAAGTATCCTTCTTTAGTATCTTCATTGATGATAAAAGTAACATCATCGTAATTACTATTTACAGGTTTACCTATGTTATCAACCTTTTTTTCAGATGCGGTTGTATTTGTTACAAAAATGTCTAGTCCACCAAGTCCAAGATGCCCGTCTGATGCGAAATATAGCATCCCGGATGTAGTAATAAAAGGAAAGGTGTCTCGACCTTCTGTATTAATTTCTGGTCCCAGATTTTTTGGTTCTCCGTAACTTCCATCATTATTAATGTCAACTACATAAAGATCTGACTCGCCATAACCTCCAGGCATATCAGAGGCGAAATACAATTTTGTTCCATCTGAATTAAGTGTAGGATGCGCAACAGAGTATTGATCATTATTAAAAGGAAGTTCTTCGGGTTGTGACCATTTTTGTTCTGCAGTTTTAAAAGCTTTAAATATTTTGAGTCGATTAACTCCTAATGAATCTTTCCTTGAAGTACCTTTGGAAATATTATTACGTGTAAAATATATAACATTACCATCTTTTGAGAATGATGAGGTAGATTCATGAAGACGTGAACTCAATTCTTTTGCAAATTCTCTAGAAAAGGATACGCCGATGGAATCATCCTTTATGCTTTGAAATAATCCTAAATATGCTTGTTGATTCCATGAATTTCGGCTTGATATATTTTTTCTTTTTCCTCTGGAAGACGAAAAAACAAGCTCGTTTTGATAAAAGGAAGGAGCGAAATCTGTAAATGCAGAGTTGTTTTCAAAATCACTGATTTCGTATCTGCCAGATTGCTTTTCGATATCTTCTAAATAATCTTGGTTTTCTTCTAATCTTTTGCTTCTTGAGTCGTTTGCATTACTCTCTTTGGCAAGGGTTATTAGTCTCTTTGCTTCATCATATTTTTCTAAATGTTTGTAACAATGAGCCGCTTTATAGTAGTATTCTGGTTGCAGTTCTTCTACAATGATACTATCATTTAATTGTTCTGTTCTATATTCGAACATTTTTTGATACCATTTTCCTGCATTTTCTAGGTCTGAATTATAATAATAAGCATCTCCGAGTTTTTGATATACTTCAATTGATCCTTTTCCTTGATTTATAATTTTTTTGTACGAATCAATAGCCTCTATAAATTCAAAGTCATTAAACCGTTTATTAACTTTTTTGAAATCCGAATTTTGAGAAAACAAAAATGAGGGGATGAGTATAAGGAAACCAATACTGTAAAGAATTCTATATATCATCATTTTTGTTTGTTTTTGGTTAAAAGAATCTAGGATATAATACACGTTCCTTTTTCTTAAAAATTTCATAGCGTAAGAAAAATTCATAAGAACCTGAATTAAATTCTGTGTTACCTAGCGCAGTAGTTTCCCAATCATAAGCAAAACCTAACATCAGGTTGTTTGTAATCTGAAACCCTACTAAACCACTAAGTGCTGCACTCCATCTGTAAGCTATTCCTAGTGTAAACTTGTCATATAATAAGAAGTTGGCAGAAGCATCTATTTGCAACGGTGATCCAGCAACAACTTTTCCCAATATTGCGGGTTTTAGTTTTAGATAATCATTGATTTCAAATACATATCCTAGCATCATGTAATAGTTGATTCTTTCTGAGGCTAAAAAAGAAGAAGCAGTATTATCATTAGAAGATTCATTAAAATGTTTTGTTTGCAGTAGATTAGGAGCTGAGATTCCAAAATAAAATTTTGGAGTATAATAATAAGCACCTATTCCAACATTAGGAGAGAATTTATTATCAATATTGGTGTCCAAAAGAATATCCGAAGTTGAATACTGGTTTAATCGATCAAAATTAACATCAAGTAAATGCCCTCCAGCCTTTACACCAAAAGCTAACTTTCCTTGTTCAGAGGTGCTTATGGTGTAAGAAAAGTCTATGTCGATATAAGTTTCCTGGGTAGGACCAATTTTATCATTTACTATTGATAATCCTAGACCTACTTTTTCGGCTCGTCCAATAGGTGAGTGAATATTTAGAGTTTGCGTCACTGGAGCTCCATTAATGCCCACCCATTGATCTCTGTATAATCCGGCAATACTAATAGCATTTCTAGATCCTGCATATGCAGGGTTGATGCTGATGGTGTTATACATATATTGTGTATACTGCGCATCTTGTTGACCTTTTATATCTTGTATAAAGATTAAAAAAACTAGAATACCTAATATGTATGATCTACTCATAAACTGATTATTGCTAAAAAGAGTTTTCATCATTTAGATGGGTTAACTATCGATTGATATATAAATAACCAGTTCGTGTCTTGGATATTCCCATAGCATTTTTGTAGACTAACACATAGAAGTATGTACCAACAGGGAGTTGACGTTCTTGACTTATAGTTACCCTACCATTAGATTCTCCTCGGAAAAATTCTTGATTTTGACCATAACCAATCGCTTCATAGACCAATACTCCCCATCGATTAAATATTTTTAATTCATTATCAGGGAATTTTTCAATATTGCGAATGATAAATACATCATTATTTCCGTCTCCATTAGGTGTAACCCCATTAAATACTTCTATATCGTCCTCTGCCGTAGGATCGGAGTTGTTGGGTTCTAAATAATCTGGAATTCCATCACCATCAGAATCAAAAGCGTCATCTGGTACCATATCACCATTAGGATCTGGATTTTCATCTTCTGTTAGTATTCCATCATTATCATCATCAATATCTTGGAAGTCATCAATTCCATCACCATCAGAATCCTGAGGGTCATAATCTACAGTTCCATTATCAGGATCATCTTGTACTTGATCAGGTATACCATCATCTCCAAATGGTCCATCGATTGTTCCGTCTCCATCACTATCGATACCATCGTGCCCTGCTTCAATATAATCGTAAATCCCATCTCCATCGGCATCAAGATCTAAGCTATCAATGATACCATCGCCATCTGTATCTAGGAAAGGATCTCCATTTTGCTCTTCTATATCTGTAATACCATCATTATCATCATCTAGGTCGAATACATTCGGGATACCATCTCCGTCTGTATCTAAGTAGCTAATGGTAGGATCATCTGGGTCTCCGTCATTATCAATATCCGTATTAGTACTATTATCAGGATCGTCAGAATCTTCTGTTATTGTAATTGAGGAATTAGGAATAGTAGCATTGGCAAAAGCCGTATTCTCTACAAAACCATTAATGATATCTTGTTCTGTAATTACATGTGTTCCTGTTATCATAAACATATCACCAGGGCCTAGTGTGGGTATCGACGTAGGATCGTTTAAGATCGCATTAGGATCGATCACATTTACATTTAATAAAGTAACATTTCCTGTATTGGTTATTGTGATAGTGTAGTTAAGGATATCACCAATTTCAGTATAGGTAATGTTATCAACTGTTTTTAATATATCAATTGTTCCTAACTGTGGTGTGGATGTTACTGTGGCGTCATCAGGATCTCCATCACCATTGGTGTCATTATCTGTTGGATTATT
Organism: uncultured Aquimarina sp.; assembly: GCF_947492965.1. Classification (GTDB taxonomy): domain Bacteria; phylum Bacteroidota; class Bacteroidia; order Flavobacteriales; family Flavobacteriaceae; genus Aquimarina. The sequence goes on from NZ_CANLOZ010000003.1 coordinate 702,246, forward strand.
AGGATCATCCGAGTCATCCGTAATTATTCCTCCGTTGGTATCTTCGGCTGTAACCGTAGCTGTATTAGTAACTGATCCTGTATCTAAATCTTGTTGGGTTATCGTATGGGCAGCTATGACTGTTACTGTTTCACCAGGCAATAAACTAGATATATCAGCAGGTATTATACTACCTACATCGGCATTAGCGTCAGAAATATTAATATTACTTAAGGTTACATTCCCTGTATTAGTTACTTGCAATGTGTATGTAATAACTTCACCTACTGTGTCCCACAATCCGTCTGGAGCATTATCTGCTGCTTTTGTAAGACTAATAGATGGAGATTGGTTTACATCAGTATTCGTAATATCATCTGGATCGCCATCTCCATCAGCATCTGTATTAGTTGGATTATTTGGATCGTCGGAAATATCAGATATTATATTTCCTGAAGGATCTATAGCTTCAACAATAGCCGTATTAGATACAATACCGTTGTCTAGATCAGCTTGGGTAATAGTATGTACTGCAGAAGCTGTTATCGTTTCTCCCGGAAGTAAGATAGTAATATTTTGAGGAGTAATACTTCCAATATCTGCGTTGTTATCAGTGATATTGATACTTGTAAGGGTTGTATTTCCAGTATTCGTTATCACAATAGAATAAGTAATTTGTTCTCCAACAGAATCATAAGTCCCATCCGTTGCTGGAAGAGATGCTTTAGTTATAGAAATACCACTTTGGGAAGAAAACGTTGTTACTGTATCATCATCTGGGTTTCCGTCATTATTGTCATCTTGATCTGTTGTATTTGTAGGATCATCGGAATTATCTGTAATTGTAATTCCATTGGGGTCTTGACCAGAAACAACTGCAGAGTTTGTAATACTTCCAGTATCTACATCAAATTGTGTAATTACATATGTGGCAGAGAAGCTCGTAGCATCGGTTTCTCCTGGAATCAAATCAATTGGACCACCTATTACATTTACTAATGGATCTGTGATTTCTATATCGGTAATAGTGGTATTTCCTGAGTTGATTACTTCAAAAGTATACGTAATGGTTTCTCCAACTTGGGCAAATCCATCATTATTTGTATCATTAAACGTTCCGATTTTTAATAAGGTTAATTCTGAATCTCCAACTAAATCAGTTACTGTTGGGTCATCAGGATCTCCATCTCCATCTAAATCTTCATTATTTGGGTTGTCGGGATCATCAGAGAAATCGCTTACATCAGTTATTATTCCACCATCATCATCTTCGCCTGTTACCAAAGCACTATTAGTAATATTTCCCGAGTCAATATCAGATTGCAGAATTGTATATAATGCTGTAAAACTTGTATTGTCAATTTGAGCTGGATTTAAGGTAATTGGACCTCCTGTTACCGGTACAATTGGATCGGTTATAGTAATGTTAGTAATGGTTACATTTCCTGTGTTTCTTACATCAAAAGTATAAGAGATAGTCTCACCGCTTTGTGGAATTCCATCACCATTTTCATCATTAAAATTAGCAGTTTTGAATAGCGAAAGCTCTGGATCTCTTGCTAAAGTGGTAACTGTTGGGTCATTATCATCTGTAGTCGTTGGGTCATCAGAAGTATCACTTACAGATCCTCCACTAGGATCAGTACCAGAACCTGTTGCAGTATTTATAACTTCTCCGGTATTTACATCTGATTGTGATAATATATAGGTCGCAGTAAAGGTGCTGTTATCTGTTTGTCCAGGAACCAAGTCAATAGGTCCTCCAGTAACAGGAATTAGCGGATCAGTAATAGTAATATCGGTGATCGTTGTGTTTCCTGAATTCGTGACATCGAAAATATACTCAACGGTTTCTCCTGCCTGTGCTAATCCATCATTATTAGCATCAATAAAGACACCTATTTTAAATATTGTAAGCTCAGGATTATTTGTTAGAGTTGTGACTGTAGTGTCATCTGGTTCACCATCATTATTTGTATCATTATTAGTTGTGTCATTTGGGTCATCAGATATATCCGAAATCGGGTTTCCGTTTGTGTCATTTGCAGTAATAATAGCAGAATTAGTAATACTTCCATTATCAATATCTGATTGTGTTATCGTATATACTGCAAAGAATGAATTTGTATCAACTTGTCCAGGAACTAAGGAGATTGGACCGCCGTTAACGGTAACTAAAGGATCCGAAATGGTGATATCACTTAAGGATACATTTCCAGTATTTGTAATATTAAAATTGTAGGTTATCGTTTCTCCTTGTTGTGGGATACCGTCACCATTTTGATCATTAAAGCTGCCAATTTTTTCAAAAGAAATAGAAGGGTTTTGTGTTATTATTGTTTCTGTAATATCATCTGGATCTCCATCTCCATCGAGATCTGTATCAGTAGGATTATCTGGGTCATCTGAAATATCTGTAATTAAATTGCCAGAAGGATCTATTGCTTCTACCGAAGCTGAGTTATTTACAATACCGCTATCTATTTCATCCTGTGTAATTGTATGAATAGCATTTACTATTGTACTCTGCCCAGGAGATAAACTGGTAATCGTTGCCGGTGAAATACTTCCTGGATCTGCGTTTGCATCAGTGACCGAAATATTGGTTAAAGTAACATTTCCAGTATTGGTTATAGTTAACTCATAGATGATTTGTTCTCCAACGGTGTCGTAACTACCATCTGAAGCAGGTAATTCAGTTTTGATAAGACTAAGTTCTCCTTGCGTTGGGATAGTAGTGTTTGTAATATCATCTGGCTCGCCATCTCCGTTTGTATCATTGTTATCTGTATTATTAGGATCGTCCGAAGTGTCAGATATAATGTTTCCATTTGGATCTTGACCACTAGCAATCGCACTGTTTTGAATTACTCCAGCATCAATATCGTCTTGAGTAATACTATATGTAGCGGTAAATGTAGTGTTATCATTTTGTCCAGGATCCAGATCAATCAGGGTTCCTGTAACTGTTACCAATGGATCGGTTACACCGATGTTCGATACGGTTACATTACCGATATTAATGATATCAAATGCATATAATATAGTCTCTCCAACTTGTGTTAATCCATCTCCATTTTCATCTTGAAATATACCAGTTTTTGAAATGCTTATCTGAGGATTAGCATCTAATGTGGTAATCGTGCTGTCATCTGGATCACCGTCACCATTTATATCATTATTATCTGGATTATTAGGGTCATCACTGATGTCGGTAATGGTACTTCCATCTGGACCTTGACCGTTTACTGTGGCAGAATTCGTTATACTTCCATTGTTCAAATCTGCCAGCGTAATTGTATAAACAGCGGTAAAGGAAGTGTTATCAGACTGGTTGGGATCAAGATTAATGGGGCCTCCATTTACTGTAACTATTGGATCAGAAATTGTAATGTTGGATATCGTTACGTTTCCAGTATTTCTAATATCAAAAATATAGTTTATGGTTTCACCAATTTGTGGAAAACCATCTCCATTTTCGTCATTAAAGTTTGCTGTTTTTAATAATGTTAACTGAGGATCTCTGGATAAGGTTGTAATAGTGTCATCATTATCCTGAGTTGTTGTTGGATCATCAGAAACGTCTTCAATCAATCCTCCATTTGGATCAGTACCAGAAGCAATAGCAGAGTTTGTCACACTTCCTGTATTAATATCATCTTGGGTTAAAGTGTAAATAGCTGTAAATGCAGTACTATTTGTTTGTCCTGGTGATAGATTAATGGGACCTCCATTAATAGTAACCAAAGGATCAGAAATGGTAATTCCAAAAATTGAAACATTTCCAGTATTAGAAATATCGAAAGTATATTCAATCGTTTCTCCTACCTGTGCCAAACCATCATTATTGCTATCAATAAAAACACCAGTTTTACTTAGAGTTAATTCAGGATTAGAAAGTAATGTTGTAATTGTAGCATCATCAGGTTCTCCATCACCATTAATGTCATCGTTAGTAGGATTGTTAGGGTCATCAGAGGTGTCAGAAATGATACTTCCATCCGGAGCTTCTGACGATACAGTGGCAGAATTACTAAAGCTTCCTGAATCTATATCTCCTTGAGTCAAGGTATATGTACCTGTAAAAGTTGTACTGTCTGAAATCCCTGGCGCTAAAGCAATAGGTCCTCCGTTAACTGTAATCACAGGATCAGAAACCGTAATATTGGTCAATGTCACATTACCCGTATTGATGACTGTAAAATTATAGGTTATGGTTTCGCTTTCTTGTGGAAATCCATCACCATTTTCATCATTAAAAGTTGCTATCTTTTCTAAAGAAACAGAAGGATTTTGAAGTATAGGAGTAATTGTATTGTCATTTGGTGTAGTTGTTGAAGGATCATCAGATACATCGTTCACGATGTTTCCACAAGGGTCAATAGCTGTAGCAGAGGCACTATTTACAACTTGTCCAGCATCTAAATCACTTTGGGTAATTGTATGCGAGGCATTTACTGTAATAGAGCTCATTGCAGGAATTGTAGTTATGCTAGAAGGAGTTATACTTCCTGAATCGGCATTCATATCACTTACTACAACATTATTTATTTCAACATCATTTATATTATTAATGATGATTTCGTATTCAATGATTTCTCCAAGGGTATCGTAGCTTCCATCTGCAGCAGGTAAAAAAGATTTTGTAATTACCATTTCAGCCTCTGGATTTACAGTTACGGTATAGTTGTATGAGTTACCTGCACAACCATCTTCGCTTGTGGGGGTAATAGTATAAATTACCGTTTGAACTATCCCTGAAGTATTAATAAGTACATCTGTAATGGAATTAGAATTTGAAGGAGTGGTAGTTTCTCCAACTACATTAGGATTGTCATTTGCTACCCAACTAAAAGTAGTATTCATCAAGTTCACATCTCCAGTTAAATCATGATTTATCGAAGTGCTACTGCAGGTAATGTCAGATGGTGGAGTATTATTAAAAGGTTCTGGTAACACCGTTATGGTTATCGTAAAAGTGTTTCCATTACAACCATCACTATTAAAGGGAGTTATTGTATATATAACATCTTGGTTACTGCCAGAGATATTTTCAATACTATCGGTAATAGAAGTTCCACTACCATTATTGGCTCCATTAATATTTGGATTTGGCGTTATCACCCAATCAAAAGTAACATCAGGAAGACTAGTTAAGGTAGTAAGATCAAAATTTATATTTGTATCACTACAAACTATTGTAGAGGTATCTGAAATTTCTAAAGTAGCAGTTACATCAATTGTATATGTGAATGTATAAACAGAGGTATTTCCTGCGCAATCGGTATAGGAATAGGTATATATTTTTTCACCGTCACATAAAGGGTCCGCATTTTCGGTTATAATAGGAGTAATATTATTTCCGCAGACATCAGTTACTAGAGGAGCGGTAGGCTGAACCGCATCTGCAATATCATTTACGGTTGCTGTTCCATTGGCTGGTACAACCGGAAGTGTAGTTACATCTATGATGTAGGTAAATGTGTATATAGAATCGTTTCCAGCACAATCGGTGTACGTATAGGTATATACTTTATCTCCTTCGCAAACAGGATCTGTATTTTCAGTAATTACAGGAGTAATATCGTTTCCGCAGACATCAGTTACTATTGGAGCAGTTGGTTGTGTAGCATCCGCAATACATTCTACTGTTGCTGTTCCATTAGCTGGTACAACCGGAAGTGTTGTTACATCGATAGTGTAGGTAAATGTATATATAGAAGCGTTTCCTGCACAATCGGTGTACGTATAAGTATAGACTTTATCTCCTTCGCAAGTTGGATCTGTATTTTCAGTAATTACAGGAGTAATATCGTTTCCACATACATCCGTTACTATTGGTGCAGTTGGTTGCGTAGCGTCTGCTAAACATTCTACTGTTGCTGTTCCATTGGATGGTACAACTGGAAGTGTAGTTACATCGATGGTATACGTGAATGTATATACAGAATCATTTCCTGCACAATCCGTATAAGTATAGGTGTAGACTTTATCTCCTTCGCAAGTTGGATCTGTATTTTCAGTAATTACAGGAGTAATATCGTTTCCACATACATCCGTTACTATTGGTGCAGTTGGTTGAGTAGCGTCTGCTAAACATTCTACTGTTGCTGTTCCATTGGCTGGTACAACCGGAAGTGTCGTTACATCGATGGTATACGTGAATGTATATACAGAATCATTTCCTGCACAATCGGTATAGGTATAGGTGTATATTTTATCTCCTTCGCAAACAGGATCTGTATTTTCAGTAATTACAGGAGTAATATCATTTCCACATACATCCGTTACTATTGGTGCAGTAGGCTGCGTAGCATCCGCAATACATTCTACTGTCGCTGTTCCATTGGCTGGTACAACTGGAAGTGTCGTTACATCGATGGTGTAGGTAAATGTATATACAGAATCATTTCCTGCACAATCGGTATAGGTATAGGTGTATATTTTATCTCCTTCGCAAACAGGATCTGTATTTTCAGTAATTACAGGAGTAATATTGTTTCCACATACATCCGTTACCGTTGGTGCAGTAGGCTCGGTAGCATCAGCGATACATTCTACTGTCGCTGTTCCATTGGCTGGTACAACTGGAAGTATCGTTACATCGATAGTGTAGGTAAATGTATATACAGAATCATTTCCTGCACAATCGGTATAGGTATAGGTATATATTTTATCTCCTTCGCAAACAGGATCTGTATTTTCAGTAATTACAGGAGTAATATTGTTTCCGCAGACATCTGTTACTATTGGTGCAGTTGGTTGAGTAGCGTCTGCTAAACATTCTACAGTTGCTGTTCCATTAACTGGTACCACAGGCAATGTAGTTACATCGATGGTATATGTAAATGTATATACAGAATCATTTCCTGCACAATCGGTGTAGGTGTAGGTATACACTTTATCGCCTTCACAAGTAGGATCTGTGTTTTCAGTAATTACAGGAGTAATATTGTTTCCGCATACATCTGTTACCGTTGGTGCAGTAGGCTGCGTAGCATCCGCAATACATTCTACTGTTGCTGTTCCATTGGCTGGTACAACTGGAAGTGTTGTTACATCGATGGTATACGTGAATGTATATACAGAAGCGTTTCCAGCACAATCGGTGTACGTATAGGTGTATATTTTATCTCCTTCACAAGTAGGATCTGTATTTTCAGTAATTATAGGAGTAATATTGTTTCCGCAGACATCTGTTACTATTGGTGCAGTAGGTTGTGTGGCGTCCGCTAAACATTCTACGGTTGTTGTTCCATTGGCTGGTACCACAGGCAATGTAGTTACATCGATGGTATATGTAAATGTATATACAGAATCGTTTCCTGCACAATCGGTGTAGGTGTAGGTATACACTTTATCGCCTTCACAAGTAGGATCTGTGTTTTCAGTAATTACAGGAGTAATATTGTTTCCGCATACATCTGTTACTGTTGGTGCAGTAGGCTGCGTAGCATCCGCAATACATTCTACTGTTGCTGTTCCATTGGTTGGTACAACTGGAAGTGTAGTTACATCGATGGTATACGTGAATGTATATACAGAATCATTTCCTGCACAATCGGTATAGGTATAGGTGTATATTTTATCTCCTTCGCAAACAGGATCTGTATTTTCAGTAATTACAGGAGTAATATTGTTTCCACATACATCCGTTACCGTTGGTGCAGTAGGCTGCGTAGCATCCGCAATACATTCTACAGTTGCTGTTCCATTAACTGGTACAACAGGCAATGTAGTTACATCGATGGTATATGTAAATGTATATACAGAATCATTTCCTGCACAATCCGTATAAGTATAGGTGTAGACTTTATCTCCTTCACAAGTAGGATCTGTATTTTCCGTAATTACAGGAGTAATATCATTTCCACAGACGTCTGTTACTATTGGTGCAGTAGGTTGTGTAGCGTCTGCTAAACATTCCACGGTTGCTGTTCCATTGGCTGGTACAACCGGAAGTGTCGTTACGGCGATAGTATAGGTAAATGTGTATACAGAATCATTTCCTGCACAATCGGTGTACGTATAAGTGTATATTTTATCTCCTTCACAAGTAGGGTCTGTATTTTCAGTAATTACAGGAGTAATATCATTTCCGCATACATCCGTTACTATTGGTGCAGTTGGTTGAGTAGCGTCTGCTAAACATTCTACGGTTGCTGTTCCATTGGCTGGTACAACTGGAAGTGTTGTCACATCGATGGTGTAGGTAAATGTATAGATAGAATCGTTTCCTGCACAATCGGTATAGGTATAGGTGTAGACTTTATCTCCTTCGCAAGTAGGATCTGTATTTTCAGTAATCACAGGAGTAATTGGTGTACCGCCACTATCAGTAACTACAGGAGCGGCAGGTTGTGTGGCATCAGCAAGACATTCTACCGTAGCAGAATCATTTGGTGGAACTACTAATGGAGGCTCTACAGTTACTGTTATGGTGTAAATAGTTCCAATACATCCGCTAGTATTATCCGAAGGGGTAATTGTATATACTACATCCTGAGGAACCGAAGAAGTGTTTACAAGAGTATCTTGTATTCTATCATCGGTTGAAGTAGCAGTTGTTTCTCCAGTGATATTTGCATTATCTATAGCTGACCAAGAAAAATTTACACTGTCATTATAGTTATCAACGTGTCCTATTAAATTTTGATTCAATGAATCTCCAGTACAAATGTCTACAGTTCTAGTAGTGTCTAAAACTTGTGGAGCACGCTGCACAGTAACGGTGTATGTATATGTATCTTGAGGAGTTCCTCCAGAATCAAATCCAGTGATAGTGTATATTACTTCTTGATCTGTAGTTCCAATATTTATTAAAGTGTCAGTAATGCTAGAATCTGTAGAAGTGGTAGTTGTTTCTCCAGAAATTAATGGATTATCTGTTGTAGACCAACTAAAAGAAACGATACTCGGATCTACATCCATTGTTAAATCATGTGATAAGGTTTGACCGCCACAAATAGTTTCTTTAGGATTTACTGTTACGACTTCTGTTGCGGTAAAGTCTGTAGGATCTGCTATACTACCAGTTCTTGGCGTAGCGCTAGCAGTAACCGTATTGGTGATATCACTTTGATTTGAAATGTCCGTTGCCGTTATAGTATAAGTTGCAGTCCAGACTGCATTTGTTCCTGGACCTAGTTCATCTACGTCATTATCTATTCCATCATCTGTACCGGTTGTACTTTGAAGCGTTATAGTTCCCAGAGAACCACTTCCAGAATGTAAATCAGAAAGGCTTACTTCATCGAAAGTTACGTTTCCTGTATTTGAAACCGTATAAGTATATGTTATTGTTTGTCCTTCAGCAACATTGCTATCGTCATCGGCTTGTTTTGTCACCGAAATCCCCGGAGTCGATATTAAAGACACTATCGTTGGATCATTCGTAGAGGTTGTTGGATCGTCAGGATCATCCGATAAATCAGTAATACTACCTAATCCAGGATCCTGAGCCCCTACCGTTGCTGTATTTACTACCTGATTTGCATCGAGATCTTCCTGCGTAATTACATGGGTAGCCTCAAAGGTTGCAGTTTCCATTGGAGCCATGCTGTCTACAACATCATCAGTACCTGTATCAGTTCCTGTAGTGTTAATTAGAGTAATGGTATCCGCATTTGGGTCTACTACATTTACATTAGTTAATGTAACATTACCCACACTGGTGGCAACAATGGTATAGGTTATGGTTTGTCCGATGGTGTTATAAGGGCCATTTGTTGGGGCATCATCCACTTTAGTAACATCTAATCTACCAAATTGCGGGATACTAACCACAGTAGCATCATTAGGTGCTAAGGTAGTTGGATCATCCGACATATCACTAACCATAGTTCCTTCGACTGGTTCGGTACCGGTAGCTGTAGCCATGTTTGTCGTGTTTCCATTGTCAAAATCTAACTGAACGATTTCATGAGTAGCTGTAAAAACAGCAGATTCACCAGCAGGTAAGTTTGCAACTGAGGTTGGACTTAAACTACCCGCATCTATATTTACATCTGTAATGGTTACATTATCTAAGCTTACATTTCCAGTATTGATCACTGTAAACTCATAGGTAATTAGTTCTCCTAATGTATCATACAAGCCATCAGGAGCCGGTTGTGCAATTTTTTCTAATACCAAGGCACCAATCTGTTCTATAGGAGTAATAGTAGGATCACTGGTTGATGTTGTTGGATCATCTGGATCATCAGAGATATCAGTAATAACAAAACCATTTGATAAAGTACCTTCGGCAGTTGCTGTATTCACCACTTGATCTGCTTCAATATCGGCTTGAGTAATTGTATGAGTTGCTGTGAAATTTGCTGTTGCTCCAATTCCTAAATTAGAGACAGAAGCAGGAGATAGACTACCAGCATCAATATTAGGGTCAGAGATCGTAACACTCGGAATTATTTGACTTCCTGTGTTTGTAACCGTAAAATCATAGGTTATTATTTCTCCAACGGTATCATAACTGCCATCTGGAGCAGTTCTGTCTGTTTTAGTGATTTCTAGTTCATTGTTAATAATAGTAACATCTTCAGTAGGGTCATCGGGTAAGGCGTTTGTATCTACTTCGGTTTGAGTATTATTGATGGTATTTGTAACGGTAACATCTGCAGAAACTTCATTTACAGTAGCTTCTATTGTAAGGGTATGAACCTCTCCAGGAAACATGTCTCCAATATTCCAGTTCGGTTCTGACCAGGTACCAAAACTAGGAGTTACGGTTCCAAAGCTTAATTCAGAAGGTAAAATATCATTAATAACCAGATTACTTACAGGATCTTGTCCTAAACTTTCAACAGTAACAGTAAAAGTAACAGTATCTCCTTCAATGACAGGAGAGTTATCTACGGTCTTAGAAATTACAATTTCCGGAATACAATTATAAGCGGATAAAATAGCAGAGTTATAGGTACAAGTTCCACGTGTTACTCTAACAAAAAAATCTCCAGGTTCTGTTGGAGTAAATACACTCGTTGTAGCTCCCATGATTTCCACTCCATTTTGAAACCATTGATAAGCATCAAAATTTCCTGTTATTTCGAAAACATCCGAACCAGGCAAACAGCCTCCTCCAGTTATATCAAGTTCTACTACAGGTACTGTATCAAACCCAGAAAAATAACCTGCAATCCCAGCATTACTATTAACTCCTAAAAACCCAACGGCGATTGGACCAGAGGACTGTACGGAAACATTTCCCGTAAGATTAGGAATATAAAATGTTTTCCAATCTCCTGTTCCGGTAACGGTCTGTTCATTCGCAAGAGGGACAGTACCTGTATCATCGGTAACTATGATATTTGCATTTGGAGTAATAGAAGCTGCTACAATGGTAATCCCTCCATTAAAATTTAGGCCATCTACATCTCTAATATTAGAGATATTACTTAAGTTATCTGGTAATAAGCAGTTTACTGGAGCAATAAAGTTTAATCCCCCTGTTTGGATTCCGCTTGATCCAGAAAGATGTTGGTAAGCATATACTTCTTTAGTGGTAGTTACATACATGTTTCCTCCTGTTGATGCAGGAACGTAATTACTCCCATCGATTACATAGTATTCTCCTGTATTAATGGTTGTTTGGTATACACCTCCAACAAAAATATCAGTACCGTTCTGTGTTCCAATAATGATAGGTGTTTCTATGTCATTTACACCATTTCCTCTAATAAAAACATATTCCCTTCCTAAAACATTCTCAGGAACAGGTTGATCAATAACAGCATCTCTACTGTTACTTCCTACTCTTGGAGCTCCATTTAAATTTCCATTAGAAATCGCAATTTTTTTATCAGATTGGATGGTAGCACCTAACCAACAATCTATGTTTGCAATTGTAGCATTTCGCCAAGCTTCTAAAACATAGGTTTGTCCTTGTGTTAATGTTATAGTTAAGGTGTCATCTGTAATACCATCATTATCTTCTTGTAATCGGAATTCGCAATCTGTTCCGTACCCATAGATATTTACAATAGTAGTACCAGGTTCTGTAGCCATAATCCCTAAAGTCGCATTGAGACTCGTTTGTCCGTTTCCATAATTCGGTCTACCACCCCATTTGAATAAGGTTCCTATAGCTTGCCTTCCTTTTGATGTTAATGAAGTACCTTGCGCAGAGGATCTTCCTCTATAGTTTACATAAAAATTCTCTCCTCCAACAGATTCAAATCGCAAACCACTATTACTAAGTACTACACCCGTATTTGTGTTATTTACGAGAGTGATGTTATTATCTCCGTCTGCAACATCATATTTTCCTGGAGCAGTATTGGATATAGTTAATGTAGCAACTGCCGTAGTGTTGGTTCCTTGAAAAACGTTCACATCAAAAGCCGTTGTTTCTGGTGTAGATAAATAAAAAGCTTGTTGTCGTATTGCCTGATTATTACCACCTTGTTTTAATGGAGGGAGATAGTGGACATTACTCAGCTGGGCGGTCATATGAATACAACTGATTAACAAAAATAGTAGGAAGAGGTAATTTTTTCTCATGGTGTACTTATTATGACAATGATTTTCTAAATTAGAAAATGACCAGGTTTTTACTAGTTTAATTATATATGAAAATCTAGTTTTTATCGATGAAATACGTAAAAAATAGGATTAAAGGTATTTGTTAAAAATGTTAAAATACTATTACTTCAAATATACATTTTAAGGGAATCTACTCCTTATTGGTAAGACGTAAACTATTTACTGTTAAAATATAAAATGTGTTTTTTTTAAAATGAAATGACAGTTCTGTTTGTATTGTTTTGATCATCAGTTAGGTGTGTGAAGTTTTGTGCTAACTAGAATATTTACATTACTTTTAATCCCAAATTATGATTAATTATATATCACACATTTTTTCCAACTCTTTTTTAAGAGTATTACTGTATATACTCATAAGCATCTATGTGATTTGGGTTGGGGTAGTGGTAGAACCAGATACTAGTAGTTATGTGGGGCTTTCCTTGATCACACCTCCTGGATATGGTACTTTTCTTTTTGTTTTTAGAAAAATATTTGGAGAGGATATATACTTTCCGATTGTTGTAGGTGTACAATTGGTAATCGGTTTTGTCTCTTGTATTTATCTTATTAAGACGATCAAAACGTTTTTTAAAGTTGATAAACGATGGTTATTCTTTTTAGATGTTATTTTACTAGCTCCAATAGTAATTCCAGAATTTTTAACGGTAAATAGAATAGTGACGCAAGGTTTAGCTTACCCTGGTTTTTTAGTTATAACAGCTTTTTTAATCCGGTTTCTTTTTGGTAACAATAAAAAAGATGTTTTCTTTTTACTGATTAGTATCTTTTTAATGCTGCTCATTCGAACTCAGTTTTTCTTTATCATTCCTGTTTTGTTAATATTATTCCTCTACAAATGGTATCAGACTAAAAACTTTAAGCGGTATGTATCTGTCATCATACTTTTTTTATGTTTGCCTGTTTTTGTGTCATTATCCCAAAAAACATTTAACTATATCGTTCAAGGGAAATATATAAACATTTCGAGTACAGGACTTCAGATAATGATCATGCCTTTCTTTGTTGCTGATGAAGCAGATTACAGGCTTTATGAAGATACCAAGACTCAGGAATATTATAAAAAGATGTATGCAATTGCCTATGATCGCAAGCTATTAGATGATTTTTATATTCCTTTAAATGATAATGTGTTTCATTATTTTGACTATAATTTTGTAAACATTTCTTATGGAGTGTTTTCTATAGAAGGAAGAAAGTTTTTAATGCCTTCTGATCCAGATTCTCACGATGCATTAATTGCTAATGATAAGATGCTAGTGAGTATGTGGCTACCTCTCGTTATAGATAACTTTTGGAAATGCGCAGATCTGTTTTACAAAAATGTAGCACATGCTTTTGGCGGGTTTTATATGATTTGGTTATCTCTCTTAGTTTTAATAGGATCTTTATATCTATACTATCGCTATAAAGAGAAATTAGCATTATTTGCTTTTGTATGCATATCGCTTACTTTTAGTAATATATTACTGATCTGTGTGGTACAACATAGTATTCCCAGATATCTTATTTACCATCAGTGGATGCTACCAGTTTTATTTATTTTAGTATTAGATAAGTTTATAAAATCGAAACAAGAAGATAAAGCCTAAGGTTCTATATGTTAAGACTGATGAACAACTTGTAAAGTGGTTTCGTATAAATCCAATTTCAATACTTTTGCTTTTAACCAGGCGTAAAAACTCATTACAAAAATATCTTCCTGATCTGCACTTTTTTGAATTAATGTATGTTCTATTTTAAATAGTAATTCTTCGGAATGAATAGTTTCAGGGTTAAAATAGAAGCTAGTGGCAAGAGATAAAAACTCAAGAGCACGATTTTCGTTATTGTTTACCAAGTAAGATCGGTGTTTTTTTCTAAAACTTTTGGTTCGTGATTCCACCAAGTCCAGATGATCCAGTTCTATGTGCAGTAATATTTCGGTTAGGTTTTTTTGTACTACCCAAATGATACCGGCTTTTTCGGTATACCAGGTATCACTATGATGTAATTGATTAAGTAGCCTTAGTGCTTCTTTAAACTTTGATTGTTGAAAATAAAATACGACTAACGTTAATTTTAGATCTAAAATGTAAGAAGTTTGGTCTTTAGTCTTCTGAAAATTAAAAGCTTCTAATGATGCAATTGCCTTAGTACCATTACCTGTATAATTGTAATTTAAAGTTTTTAACAATAGTAATTGAGGAAAAAATCTTTTGAAATATTTCTTTTTTTGTTTCTCCATTTGCTGTTCCATCAGTAACAGATACTTTTCGGAAACAGAGAAGTTTTTATTCCTAAAATAAGAATTAGCAACATAATATAAAATCTGTATATGGTAGAACAGATGTTTGTCTGTAAGTTGTTCTTTGGATTCAATTTGTTGATAGGTAGTTTCTACAAAAGAAAGAACGGAATAGAAGTTACGTGTTAGATTTGCTGCTTGATTTATGATCTCTAAAAGTTTGTAAAGAGATCTAAATGTTATGTCTCCTGTGATAGAGATGTCGAACTTATCTAACGATTTATGTATCTCTTGAGATATATTAATGTTGTTTTTCAAAAGTTTATCCTGAATATCTGCATAAAAAAGATTTAGATTTTCTTCTTGTCTTAGTAGGTTTTGGTTTTTTCTAAAATTTTCAATTAAAGTTTCTAGAGGAGTATTGGGATCTACATGAGCATATTGGATTCTGGTATAATGAATCTCATGCAAAAAGCTAAAAAGATCAAAGGCTTGTGCTTTTGATTCTGCTTTTTTTATGGTTTTTAAAGCTATTTTATATTGCTTTTGTTCAAAAAAGATTCTACTCGCCAACACTAGTTTAAAAATTTCCATTTCTTCTGAAGTCTCACTGTCAAAACTTTTAACAGCAATAAAATCAATCAAACTATCGTGTAATCTCTTGCAGAGTGCATGAAAAGCACCTTTTGCACTTTTTCCATATAACCTTATGTCTATATCTTTTTGTTCTGGAAACTTATCTAATAGTTTAAATAGTTGAATGTTCTTGGTGTCGTTTCTTTTGTTTTTATGTTTTAGATGCTGAATAAAACTTTGTTTCTCTTCACTAGATAAAGTCGCAATTATAGAAGATAAAGTGTTCATTATATCGTAAGTAATAATGATTTAAAAATACTGTAAATATTGATTAAATAGATAATATTTTAAAAATATATCGTAAGTTTTTTGTAAAAATTGAATTGAGAAGCTGAGGTAGAGGTTGCAAATTTGTCCTGTTCAAAACAAACAATTGAAATAATTAATCATCAAAATCAATTATTATGGACTACAAGTTTAGTAACGATGTAACAGAAGAAATCGTAAACGAAAACATCGAAAAACACGAAACAAAAGTATATGATCAAAAACCAACCCCAGCTTTTATTGGCGCTTCATGGGTGGCATTATTAGCAGGAATGGTGTCTTTCTGTACCGGTCTTTGGAATGCAGAAATGGCTCTTAACGAAAAAGGGTATTACTTTACCATTCTTTTATTTGGTTTATTCTCCGCAGTATCCGTACAGAAAAATGTGCGAGATAAGCTAGAAGGAGTGCAAGTAACGGAGATCTATTATGGGATCAGTTGGTTTGCTGCTTTGGCTTCGATTATCTTATTAATTATCGGATTATGGAATGCTGATCTGGATCTAAGTGAAAAAGGGTTCTACGGAATGTCATTTACACTTAGTTTGTTCGCAGCAATTGCAGTACAAAAGAATACACGAGATAAAAAATTCATAGAAAACAGGGAGTTATAATTGGAAATTCAATCAAAAGGAGGAGTCACTATTGTGTGGCTCCTTGTTTTGATGATTAGAGAAGGCAGCTACAACGCTGTGGCTGTCTTTTTATCAGTATAGTATCTTCTACTTAACCACAAAATCAAACTATTTTGAAAAAAGAAAATATAGGGGCTGTTTTATTATTTGTACTAGGAGTGATGGCGGTTTTGATACTTTTTTATATTGATCCCATTCCTCAAGATGAAGCATATCACATGTTCAGTGATAGAAGAAGTATTATGAATATTCCGAACTGTTGGAATGTAATTTCTAATTACCCTTTTGTGATTGTTGGAGGTCTAGGTGTAATATATTTTACAAGAAATAACAAATTACATTTTTCATATATGTTACTTTTTTTGGGGGTAATATTGATAGCAGTAGGTTCAGGATATTATCACTTATTTCCAAGTTCATATTCATTGGTTTGGGATCGATTACCAATGACTATTGTATTTATGACGTTGTTTTCTATAATCATTAGGGAATTTATATCTGTAAGACTTGGAAGATTGATGTTATTACCTCTTATTCTAATTGGTTTAAGTTCTATACTCTATTGGGTATATGGAGAATCAGGTGATTTAAGGTTTTATGGTTTAATTCAGTTTTATCCAATGGTAGCAATTCCTGTCATTCTTATTTTCTTTAAATCCAAATACACTAAAGGACTGGAATATTGGGTGCTATTAGTGTTTTATATGGCTGCTAAAGTTTTGGAACATTTCGATGATCAAGTTTATCAATTTTTAGGATTTATCAGTGGACATTCATTAAAGCATATTCTAGCGGCGACTGGTCTTTATTTTTTATTGAGTTTTTATAAGAAAAGAACGGAATTAGGAGAAAAGAGTTTTAAAGTCTCTTCTAATTCAAATTCTTTATCAGAACAGTTTTTTCCGAAATAATGATAATGTTAGAAAGCAATTTTATCATCTAATAATAACTAATAATCATGAGTCTTAAATTTCACAAAGAATTACAACAGCTAGTTGCAGATCAGGTGATTTCTGAAGATATATCTAATAAGATATCAGAATACTATGATCAAAAAAGGCGTAGGCAACCAAACAAGTTATTTACCATATTTGGTATTTTTGGTTCTCTATTAATAGGTTCTGGAATTATACTTATGCTAGCACATAATTGGGATGATTTTTCCAGAATGACCAAAACCATATTAGCATTTTTTCCATTAGTCTTAGGGCAATTGATTGCTGGATATGCTATTCTAAAGGATAAAAGTCGTACTTGGAAAGAAGCTTCAGGGACCTTTTTGTTTTTTGCAGTAGGAGCAAGCATATCTCTCATAAGTCAGATATATAATATTTCTGGAGATTTAGGTGATTTCTTAAAAACCTGGACATTGCTTTGTCTTCCGCTTTTATATCTACTTCGTTCTCATGCAGTAGGATTATTAGTTATTCTCTTGGGTACGTATTATGCTGTAGAGGTAGGGATATGGAGCTATAGAAGTAATAATACTCCTTGGTTCTATATTTTATTTGTTCTTGGAGTACTTCCGCACTATTGGTTTCAGGTTAGAAAACACATTACTGCAAACACGACTACTATTTTTAATTGGATATTGTCCGCTAGTTTTATGGTTGGTTTAGGAGCGTTTATTAGTAATAACAGTGAATTAGGATTTGTAATGTATGTTACGCTGTTTGGAATATTTTATAATATTGGGAAATTACCAGCTTTTCAAAAAATAAGAACGCTTAGAAATGGATTCTTAATACTGGGTTCTCTAGGAACAATAACCCTTCTCATGATATTCACCTTTAAATGGCCTTGGGAAGAGCTTTTTGATACATGGGTATATCATTCTCAGGAATTCTACATTTCATGCTTTTTTGGAGTAATAGCAGTATTGTTCCTGTGTTACACCATTATTAAAAAAGGAGTGCAATCTGTCAATCTTTTTCAGGTGTCATTTATACTTTTTTGGATGTTATTCTTTTTAGTGGCAGCGAATCCTTTTATCGCTATGATCTGTACAAATATTTTGGTATTTATCTTAGGAATAACTGCAATTAAGATTGGATCTGATAAGTTGAATTTTGGAATTCTTAATTATGGATTATTGATCGTTTCTATTCTTATTATTTGCAGGTTTTTCGACACTGATATGAGTTTTGTGATTAGAGGGCTGTTGTTTGTCATTGTAGGAGCTGGTTTTTTCTTTACCAATTACCTTATGCTGAAAAAGCAACGAAAAAGCCAAACTATGTAAAAGTTGAAAAGTAAATATATAAAGAGAACATTGGGGAGTTTAGAAATTACCTCATAAGAGGAAATGATTATTCGTAAATTCTATCTAACACTTGAAAAAAAACTAAAATATAATAAGATGAAAGTTATTTATTTATTCATACTCTTTATGATCGTTGCTTTGGCACAAATCTTTGTTCCATTGCATATGATTGTTGATAAAGAAGATACGTTAATGTCTGGAGTTGCGTATAAATTCAAAACCCGACCTATCGATCCTACAGATCCGTTTAGAGGAAAATATATAACCCTACAATATGAAATGGATCATTTCGAAACAAAAGATTCTACCTATGTGGTAGGTGAGGAAATATATATTTATCTCAAAAAGGATGAACAGGGTTTTGCTGAAATTTCACAAATAAGTAAAGAACCTTTGGAGATTTCAAAAGATTATGTGACTGCAAGAGTTAGTTACTATTATGATAATAAAGTGAATTTTCATTTGCCTTTTAATACATTTTATATGGAAGAAACCAAAGCGTATGATGCAGAGGTTGCTTATACCAAGGCAAATAGAGATAGTTTGCCTATTAATGTATATGCTTTGGTGTATATAAAGGACGATGAAGCTGTTCTTAAGGATGTGTACATATACGATATGCCTATTCAAGAATATGTGGAAAAATAAAAAAATTGAATAGCGGATTAAACCTTTTTAAAAACTGATGGTCATAGTATTGAAAACGAAAAAGTAGAGAATTATGAAGACATTATTTAAAACATCGGTATTCGGGCTTTTATTATTAGTATTTACAACATCTTGTGCTACAACTGTACGCCTACGTCCAGCAAACAAAGTGGTGGTAACCAAAGTACATAATCCAAGAGTTGTAGTTCATAAAAATGTAAAGTACTATCGAAGTGGTGGTGTCTGGTATGTTAAAAAGAATAGAAGGTATGCTGCCGTTGCCGCTCCAGTTGGAGTGAGAGTAAAAACATTACCTACTGGATACAGAGTAGTAAAAGTTCGAGGAGTAAAGTATTATAGATATAAAGGTGTTTACTACAAAAGAACCGGAAGGAACTATGTAGTAGTAAATGTATAGTATATGAAAAGTTGAGTTGGTTAGTTTAGTTAAGTAAGATTCCTTGAGGTTTTGTGTGAGACCTCAAGGTTTTTTTATTACCACGCTTCTTCAATTTTTATACGTTCACCGTTTCGGTAAGAAGCAATAAAAGCTCCTCTAAATCCTAGGCGCACTATTTCTCTTCTAAACTTTTTGGCTTCTGCTAATGAAGCAAAATTACCAAGAGCATATTTATTGAAACTGCCTGCTTTGATTTCTCTAAAATTCACAAATTTATCAGAATACATGGATAGATCTTTCTTTTCAAAAGCACCTATCTGTACGGCATATACTAATTCATTTTGAAGCGAAGCTTTCTCTTTTTCTTCTTGAGTATCCGAACCTTCGTCAGAAGCATTGATCTCCTGATCCATAGATAGGTTTTTGATAGTGTCTTCTAATTCTGCAATTTTATTATTAAGAATATCTGTTTGTGCTTTTGCTTCACTTTTAGAAATTACACTGTCAGAAGTATTAAACTGCATAAAGTAAATAGTACCTGCTACTCCTAAAAGAGCAACAAATCCAAGAATAATCGTTGCTATTTTAAATTTTCGAGTGTTTTCCTGTTCTTCTTTAAGAGCTTTCGTATGAGCATAGTTAGTTACTCTTTTTTCTTCTTTAGCATCATCTATCTGAACCTGAAAGTCTAGTAGTTCATCATCACTGATATAAGGCATGAGTCGTGGTTTTAATGTCTTCAAATATAGGTGATTATTACTTTATGCAAAAATTAAATTACTGATAAACCGTAACAGTTGCTGAATACTGCTTTGTGTCGAAAGCAAATAATTGTGAGAATAGCAACGTTTTTGAAGAGTATTTCTAAGAAAAAACAGTCTAAAATTGTAAGATTTTTTCTTTAAAAAAGCACGACTTTTTGATTTTGTGATACGCATACCGTCATTTAATTACATCATATCGAATACTTGTAAAATCTGGAAATATAATGAGTATTGAAACGTTATTACTTTTTCGGTATTCTATTTTTACAATCCACCCACCCTAAGTCGAAAATAGAATACGGTCATATTTGCTATTAACCAAAACTTAACCAACGTGAACACAAGAATACATGTGATTTTTTTGTTCGTACTAACGCTAGGTGCGAACAGTATTTTTTCTCAAAGTAATTTAGTCTTAGAAGTAGATGGTGGAGGTTCGAATACTGTTTGTTTCGGATCTAATATTCAGATAAACGCCATCGCTACTCCTCAAAATGATAATTACGAATATTTTTGGAGAAATGTGACTACAGGAGCTGAGATAAAAAGAGAAGTAGGCGATCCAGGAACTTTTCATTTTTTCGGATTAATTCAACAAACTTTTACCATAGAAGTGCAGGTTTCTGGTGGTGGAGGTTTTGCTTCAAGTACAATTGAAATTATTGTTGAAGATCCTCCAAATCCAGGAACGGAAGGTAACTTGTTATTATGTAATATAACGGGTACAGTAGATCTTTTTACTTTATTACAAGGTAATCCGGATACAGGAGGAACATGGAATCCTCCATTATCTGGTGGTGGAGGTAATTTTGTAGTAGGTACAGATACTCCAGGTGAATACTTATACTCCGTAGCGGGAACAGCAATCTGTGGGGGTAGTTCTGCTAGGGTGGTTGTGAGAGAATGTACTGATGATGATTTTGATAATGATGGAGTATTGAATGATGTTGATTTGGATGATGATAATGATGGAATTTTAGATGCCGTTGAAAATGGAACTTGTACTGATCCTAGTGATCTTACAGAAATTTTACCTTTAGTTGATAATGATTTTGGAACTGGACTTACTCCTACTACAGATCCAAATATAGTGGGACATACATATACGGCTATTTGGCCTAATGATGGTCAATATAACGTAGGTACTTCTAACTTTTTCTTGAATTCTGCTAATTTTGATGTATTCTTTGTTGCAACCAATGCAAATCCAATTGCGAACTCAGATGGTGGAGGTGATGTAAATGGAAGATACCTGGCTATGAATATAGCACTCAACTACGTAAATCAACCAATTTATCAAATAGAAAATATACCGATAGTTAACGGCTCTGATTATAATTTTAGAATCGATTTAGCAGGATTGTGCGATGATCCTGGTCAATGTTTTAACGAGCCAATACTAAGACTGGAGCTTATTGATCAAAATTTACCAGCAGGATCACCACCTATTTTCACAGAGACTTCTGCAGGTTTAGGAGTAGCTAATGATGATATCTGGCGAACGTTATTACTTAATTTTACAGCTACTTCTACCACTTTTTTAACTCTACGAATAATTAACGAGCAACCTTTAGGAAATAATGGAAATGATATAGGTATAGATAATGTTCGTTTTGCCGAATTGGGATGTGATTTTGATTTTGATGAAATACCTAATTCGTTAGATTTGGATAATGATAATGATGGGATTTACGACATTGTTGAAGCTGGTTTTGGTAATCTGGATGTAAACGGAGATGGTATTGTAGATGGTGCTGTTGATGCTAACGGTGTTCCTGTTGCGGCAGCAGGAGGATTAACTCCGGTTAATACTGATGGAACTGGTTTTCCAGATTATCAGGATATTGATTCTGATGATGATGGTATTCAAGATAATATTGAAGCACAATTAACGGTAGGATATGTAGCTCCAAGTGGAAACGATTCAGATCGAGATGGTGTTGATGATGCATATGATTCACCAAATTCTATCACCCCTATAGATACTGATATCGATGGAACTCCTGATTATTTAGATCTTAACTCGGATGATGATTGTTTGGATGATACGGATGAAGCCTACGATATTGATCAGGATGGAGTTTCTGATATTTCTTTTAGTGGGAATGATTCGGATACAGATGGTATGGATGACGCCTTTGATACGATTGCATTGGGCATGACTACACCAATTTCAAATCCTACTGATGGAGGCGAAGTAGCTGCAAATTTCCCAGATAATCATAACCCAGGAAATGACGTAGATTACAGAGAAGAGTTTACAGAAATTGATGAAATGGTTTCGGTAGATGGATGTGCAAATGGGATTCCAACTGTTAACTTGTTTGATGAGTTGATGGATGCTCAAATTCCTGGGGGTACTTGGACAGGACCAGCAGGAGCACCACCATTATCTAATGGAGAATTAGGTACATTTGACGCGAATGTAAATGTTTCAGGAGTATATGTATATACATTGCCTGTTATTGGGGGATGTCCTCCAAGAAGAGCAGAAGTTACAGTAACGATTGTTTCAGTTCCTGACGCAGGTATGGACGGCATACTAGAGTTTTGTGTCGGAGATGCTGCAAGCGATCTTTTTGATAGTTTAACAGGTACTCCAGAAATTGGAGGTGTTTGGACAGATCCTTCAGGAGCTCAATTCGGTGCAGATGACAGAGGAACTTTCGATCCTGCTACTGATCCTGTTGGTACATATGTTTATACCGTAGGGACAAGTGGTTGCTCGAGATCTGCAATGGTGGACGTAAGTCAAAACACTAGTGCCAATGCTGGAGAGGACGGTGCAATTGATTTTTGTTCTAATGATGGTGTAACTGATTTATTTGATAGTCTTAATGGTACTCCAAGTACAGGTGGTTCTTGGACAGATCCAAATAATAATCCTTTTGGTGCAGATGACAGAGGTACTATAGATCCTTCTGTAGCTGCTGCATTATCTGGTGATTATACCTACACAGTTTCTAGTGGCGGATGTACCGATACTGCGATCGTTACGGTTACAATAAGTGAAGTGCCAACTTTAGCGTTAGGAACCACTACTTGTGCTGCTGACCGAGCAACTTATAATATTTCATTTACTACCAATGGTACTTGGGATATTTCTACAGACCCACCGAATGAAGGCGTTGTGGATGTTGCTAATTCAATGATAACAGGTGTTACAGCGGGAGTTGATCTTATTGTAATAGCTATGAATCCTGCTAATACTGCTTGTGAGGAAACGCTAGTGGTTACAGCACCAGATTGTAGTTGTCCAACAATAGCTGAGCCTACAAATCCAACTAACGAGAGTATATGTGTTGGTTCTCTCGCACCAACATTATCTGTAGATGTGTTGGCTGGTCAAACAGCAAATTGGTATGATTCGAATGGGAATTCGCTGATTATGAATAGTACTACATACACACCTACGGATACCGCAGTTGGAAACTATATTTATCGCGTAGAAGCGTTGGATATTGCGGAAAACTGTGTAAGTAGTCAAATAGAAGTAACGTATGATATTTTGGATATTCCAGTAGTAGATCCTATGGATCCCGTAAATGCATGTGAATCTTATGTGTTGCCTACATTATCTGTGGGGAATTATTTTACGGCAGTGAATGGAGGCGGTACTCAACTTAATGCGGGGGACATTATATCTACGACTCAGGTAATATATGTGTATGCTGAAACGGGAACAACCCCAAATTGTTTCGATGAAGAACAACTGGATATTACCATTAATCCTTTACCTAATCCGATAGCTCCTGTAAATACCGGAGATCGTTTTTGCGATAGTTATGTGTTGCCGGCGCTGCAGAGTGGACAAGCATATTATACTAGTTCTAATGGTAGCGGAACTCAACTCAACGCGGGAGATGTAATTCAGGTTAGCCAAACTGTGTTTTTAAGAGAAGTCGATAGTAATGGTTGTGAGAATGAAGTAGCATTTTTTGTAGAGATAGTAGATCTTGAAGAGCTAGAACTAGAATCCGGGATTATCTGTGCTGGTCCAATTACATTTACTTCTTTTTTGATAGATACGGAATTGAATGATAATGAATTTTCGTTTGAGTGGAGTTTTGAAGGAACAGTAATTCCTGGAGCTACACAATCTGCATACGATGCTTCACAAGCGGGAACATATACTGTTACCTATACTGATGTAGTGTCCATGTGTACAGCAACTTCAGAAGTAATCATCACAGGAATAAATGATCCACAGAGCATGGATTTAGATCTTTCATCTGGAGACTTTTCGGATAGCACTAATATTACGGCCACTGTTGTAGGTGATAGCACGTATGAATATATTTTAGATGGAGGTAGTCCACAGAGTAGTAATGTATTTAATAATGTGCTTCCAGGATTACACGAAGTAACTGCAATAGATGTTAATGGCTGTGGTTCTATTACTGCTTCTATTTTTGTAGTAGGTTTCCCTACTTTCTTTACACCTAATAATGATGGAAGAAATGATCAATGGGGAGTGATTGGTGATGCAGATACACCAGAAATGGATATTTATATTTTTGATCGATACGGGAAACTTTTGCAACAGCTAAATAATGATAATCAATGGGATGGAACGTATGCTGGAAGACCTATGCCAGCAACAGACTATTGGTTTGTCGCAGAGTTTAAAGATGGTTCAGCGACCTTTAGAAGACACTTTACATTAAAACGATAATAGGAGCTTTTTCTTCTTTCAAAATAAAAAAAATGAAACTTACAAAAATATATATAGTAATAGTAGTCTTATTCGTTATGAAAATTGGAGTAGCTCAGGAAGGGTTGTCCATATATTCGGATTATCTTACGGATAATTATTATTTGTTACACCCATCAATGGCAGGAGCATCCAATTGTTCTCAGGTAAGATTAACTGGTCGTAGAAATTGGCTTGGAGAAGAAGACAGTCCAGGATTATATACTGCTGCCTATAATGGTAGAATTGGAGATTCTCAATCTGGAATAGGAGCTATTGTTTACAATGATAAAAATGGATTTTCTTCTCAAACAGGAGGGTATGTGACATATGCGCATCATTTAATGTTTTCTAGAAGTGAAGTAGATCTGAATCAACTTTCTTTTGGATTAAGTGCTGGTATCATCCAATACAGACTAGATCAAACAAGGTTTGATCCCAATGATCCTTTAGTTGGACCTGGATCAATAAGCGAAAGCGAGTTTAACATAGATGCTGGATTTTCGTATAATTTATATAATTTCTACACGCACGTAACCGTAAAAAACCTTTTGAAAAATTCTGGGGTAAACAATGATTTGCAGGTAACCAATAACTTAAGGAATTATTTAGTTTCGGTGGGATACGTTATTGACCGTCCTGGAAAGACATTCTCCTATGAACCTTCTATTTTATTTTCACATAGAGATGGAGTTTCCCAGTCCACTATTGATTTTAATTTAAAAGTATATAGCGATCTAAGTTTTGGAAAACTATGGGGAGGATTGTCTTATAGAAGAAGTTTTGATTCTATAGATTTTGTAGAAGGTGAAGAAATAAGAAGTCAAACACTGAATTTTGTAACTCCTTTTATCGGTGTTAATTATGGAAAGTTCATGTTTGCTTATACGTATTCATATCAATCGAATCCAGTTACTTTTAATAGTGGTGGTTTTCACCAAATTACATTGGGAATTGATTTTTCTTGTAGAGAAAAGAAATATGCTTGCTACTGTCCTTGGGTGGAGTAATGACTTATACTTGAGTAGGTTCTAATTTTATGTTATCTAAAGATTACTATTCGGAGAATATTGTCTATTGGTTTTGATCTTTTTTTAAAGAAGGGATAACATCAAGTTTATTGTGGTAAAATATTTTTGAAGGAAAAATATACACAATGAATAGAAGGAACTTTTTTGAAAAATCTTTGTTGGCTGCCGGTGGCTTTATGATCGCTCCTATGTACATCAGTTGTAATAGTGATGATGATATGGATATTAATATTCCAGATCTTAGTACAGACAACTTTTTGGAAGGTGTAGCTAGTTTTGATCCAACAGATTCTAAAGTTATTATATGGACACGCTTTACTCCCAATTCAGGAACTGCAAATGTGACTATTAATTGGCAGGTAGCTACAGATAATAATTTTAATGATATAGTTCGTAGTGGCGAGTTTATAACAGGTGAAGATCGTGATTATACGGTAGCGATCGATGTTCAGGAATTACCTTCTAACAGTAAGTACTATTATCGTTTCTTTGATTTAGAATCCCAAACTTCTTCTGTAATTGGAGAAACTATAACATTACCCAAGGTTGGAGATACCGTAAATGATATAAAACTAGCAGCATGTTCTTGTGCTAATTTTGCAGCTGGTTTGTTTAACGTGTATGGGGCAATGGCTAATTCTGATGTGGATGTGATCGTGCATTTAGGAGATTACATTTATGAATATGGAGAAGGAGAATACGGTACTAACGAAAATACTGTTGCCTTGGATAGAGTTCATAAACCAGCAAATGAAATCTTGTCCTTAAGTGATTATCGTGCGAGATATAAACAATATAGAGGTGATAAGCAGTTGCAGTTAGCACATCAAAAGAAACCCTTTATCTGCGTGTGGGATGATCATGAGATAACCAATGATGCTTATGTAGATGGCGCAGAAAATCACCAAGATAATGAAGGTTCTTATGAAACAAGAAAACAAATTGCTATTCAGGTGTATAGCGAGTTTTTACCGCTTAGATCAACGGATCCGGCTAAAATTTATAGGACGTTTGATTTTGGTAGTATTTTAAGTTTGCATATGCTAGACACCCGAATTATTGGTAGAGATAAGCAATTGTCTTATAATGATTTCTTCGATCCGAGTACAGGACTCGATGCAGCAGCATTTCAGACAGCATTGCAAGATCCAAGTAGGACATTATTAGGATCGGAACAATTAAGTTGGTTATCAGGGGTAGTTTCGGGTAGTAGTGCGAATTGGCAAGTCTTGGGTCAGCAGGTACTCATGGGTAAAATGTTTATGCCAGCAGAATTGCTAATACTTATTGGCACGTTAGTAGCGGAAATAGGTGCTTTGGGAAGTGCTACTCCAGAAACCGCAGCGGCATTCCAAACGGCGCTAACAGAGTTGACTGCTATTAAATCAAGATTGTTAGCTGGAGATACTACGCTTACTGCAGAAGAAATCGCAAGAGTTCAATCAGTTGTTCCGTATAACTTAGATGCATGGGATGGATATTTTATGGAGCGAGAACAGCTTTTTGTAATATTAGGCGATAAGAAAACCGTTTGTCTAGCTGGAGATACTCATAATGCTTGGTATAGTCAACTAAAAGATGCAACTGGAAAAGAAATAGGAGTGGAGTTTGCAACTTCTTCTGTAACTTCTCCAGGATTTGAAGGATTTTTAGGAGTAGATGCTAATCAGGCAATTGGTTTTCAGCAGGCTTTACAGTTATTAATAGATGATTTACAATATATGGACGCTACCCAAAGAGGTTTCCTGAAAGTAACATTTACGTCGGGTAGTAGTCAGGCAGAATGGAATTATATCAATACCATTTCACAAGAAGATTATACGGTTACTGTTGGGGAGACAGTTTCGTATAGCTAGTTTTTATTTATTAGAATTAAAAACGCAACCTATTTAGGTTGCGTTTTTTGTTTTTTTAAACTTTGAGGTTCTTAATCTGCAGAACAATTGGTAAGATCTTTACAAAAACTAAGAAGATCTTCTTGATTGTTTTTGTAAGTCTTGCTAGCAACTTTTTCTTGTACAGAAGGACAACCCTCTGCTAGTTTGGTTAGATTCTTTTTAAAGCCAAACACATAACCTGCAGACATAGTAGATTTTCCTTTTTCTGCACCAGCTGGCATAATAACCAATTCTTTATTATTAAAAAGATATAGGTTGATCTTTTCAGATTCAAAAAGAACTTTACAAAGCTTATCGGTAGCACCTCCTAAAACCATCTGATCAACATCTACAGCTCCGCCTTTTATAGAAGATTCCTTAAATTTTATATTTCTATAGTGATCTCCATCTACAAATACTAACTGACTACACTTTTTAGCTTTTCTTACTCTGGTGCCAAATGGTTTTCCTTCTTTATCGTACTCTACCGTTTTTAATGAGTACGCAATTTTGTTCATATCAGAAGTTTTAATATCAACCAATAGTGTGTCATTTTCTTTAGTGATTAAGTAAGCTTTGTTTACTTCTATGTCTGTAAGTTCAGTAGCTTCATTTTCATCGGTTTGATTACTTAGATCTTCTGTTTTTACATCAAAATGACGTGTTTTTGTTTTGTTGGCTTCAAAATCCTTGATGAGGTCGTCTGCAATTTCATTTAGATATCTACCATCAGATTTATCGTAATCATTATCGATTAGTTTCTGTGCATACTCTTTAACTTTTTCTGGCATGTCTAGGTAGTAATATATTTTTCCGATGTTATAATAACTTGCATATCGAATTTTTCTTATTTTTCTTTTATCACCTTCGTACCTAGGAATTACTCCGTTAAAGTATTCGATTACGGATTGTAGTTCTGTCTTTATAGAATCCACAGGTTGGTTATGCTGCATGGTTGAAAAAACGGTTTTTAATTTCTCATATGCCTCTTGATGCTTTGCATATTCTGGATGTTTCTTGCTTTTTAAAATCCAGAAAAACTCTCTTTCATGCGTTTCGATATCGTATCCGTAGGTATTAATCAAATG
Organism: uncultured Aquimarina sp.; assembly: GCF_947492965.1. Lineage (GTDB taxonomy): Bacteria > Bacteroidota > Bacteroidia > Flavobacteriales > Flavobacteriaceae > Aquimarina. The sequence goes on from NZ_CANLOZ010000003.1 coordinate 731,294, forward strand.
CCTTCTTGCCGAGTTTAGAAATTGATTTTTGTGATCATTTCTATATTTATCTCGTAAATTATGACGATTATTATTATAATAATCTTGTGCCTTTTTATAAGTTGTAAATTCTCCACTAGCATAATCCTCGCTTTCGGAGTATGACTTTTCATAAGATTCGGCGTTTGTACCATTATTTACAGACAGTGTTGCCGATGATGAGTATGTTGTCTTAACGATGTACGTATAACTTGTAGATAATACTTTTCCTTCTTTGTCTTTTTTCTCGTGTTTTTCTTTTTTGATATCTACTGTTCCGATTTTGGTTCCATGAAACTTGTAGTTTATATCCAATGAACCACCGCTTTTTAGCTTCTTAAAACCAGGTATCGTAATACTCCCAATGTTAATGGAATATGTTCTTTTTGTGTTGTCTAGAATAGGTTTAGAGGGTAAGTTAACATAGGAAGTTCTGAAATTTTCTCTATCTAGATTTGTTCTTTGAGATAGTGCGATCGTACAGCAAAGTAATGCCGAGACAAAAGTAAAAATTCGAATCATTTGAATGGGGCTTAATGTTAAATAAATCTTAAAATCAAAGCGGCAAAAATAGTATAAATATTTAAAAAACAAAGGATAAAAGAAACGGAACCTATTGTTAGGTTCCGTTTTGTATTATATTATCAAACATTTTCTACTATAGTTCGAGATGGAATATAATAAAATGAACTAGTTATTATTAATGTCTACTATTTGCAAATTATCATTTACAGCTCCCATAAATCCTTTTAAAAGAGATATATTACCCAAGTTTTCGACCAAATCGGAGGAAGACTCGGCTGCAATAAAGTATATGATATTATTTTTCTGGATCAATCCTGAAATGAACTGCCCCCCATATTGTATGCTCTTTAATTCATTTCCTTGATGATCATATTTTGTTAAAAATCGATTTTCGGTTACGATAAAGGAATCGTTTAAATTCAATAGATCATTAATACCTGAGCTACCACGAGTAAGTTTTGACATAATTTCATTTCCATCAGGAGCTACAACTCTTAATTCATTATGACTATAGCAAGCAAAATTACCTGAACTTAATTCTTCAATATGGAACGACCCGTTCAGATCATTTATAGATGTTACACTTGAGGTTAATTGAGAAGTATATCTAATGTTTTTTATTAATTCAAAGTTTTCATTTAATAAAAATAAAACAGGTTCATAGTTTTCTAAAATATCATTTTCTGAAGTAAATGTTCCTCCGTAACCTATATATCCTTCAGACGTTTTAGTTAAATCACCAATGAATGCATTTTCTTCCATGGAAGGATAGTTCATTGTTTTAATGACATTGTTATTAACATCTCTTATTTGAATAGCAGGTGCGAGTTTAAATTCGGTATCTACAGAAACTCGATTACTCCCAAAAAATGCAAATTCATCACCTACTTTGATATTGTTATAAGATACTGTAAGATCTGATCTACCATTCTTTACTAAACTTCCAGATTGGTCGAGAATTATTTCTCTAGAAGAATAATAATTACCCAAGGTGTTAACGAAGGTAAAAACCAATTCTCCATTAAGTTTATTAAATCTAAAGCAATTACCAGTATTATCAGTTTGGTCTCCGATATATAAAGATTCTATAATTTCATTATTGTTATCAATTTCCCTGTAAAATATTTTTCCCAGACTATTATCTAGAATATCATCTATAATTTCGATCATAAATAGATTATTGTTTTCTGAGTTAATTCCACTAGCAATAGGGAATCCACGAGTTCCGTTAGGATAGTCGAAGAATTTGTATCGTGTTCGCGGTTGCAGAACTGATATTCTTTTGTAGATAGTTTCAGTTTCATTTTCATTAGAAACGGTTAGTTGAATAGTTTGTGTTCCTGGAGAAGAAAATGATAAGGTGAATGAAGATTCAGTTGTTGTTTTCTCTTCTTCATTATTTGTATAACTAAAGGTTATTTCTGTGGCATTTTCGGAACAGTCCGTAATTACAAATTCTTCGCCTACTTCAACAACTTCTTTATCGATAGAGAAACACGCGATTGGTAGTTGAATAGCAGTTTCTTCATCTGAACTGCAGGAGAAAGTAAGAATAGCAATACTAACAAGTAGTAGGAGATTTTTCATAAACTTTAGTTTTAAATTTAAGGCGCAGCGAAATTAGTTAAAAAAATGTTAACAAATCTAACAGTTATAAACTTTAACAACACCAAACAAAAAAGTGTGTTCTAGACTATTTACTAGAACACACTTTATTTACAAAATGTATGTTTTTTATTCCGCTAGCTCTACTAGTAAGCTATCTTCCGTTTTGGTTACCTTGGTAAGACCTAATTTAGATAGACCTTTCATCCCCTTATCCCAAGCTTTGTTACTTAATCCGGATGCGGTTTTAAGATCTGCTAACTCCATGCGTTGTTCTTTTTTGATAATCTCAAAAATAGCTTTCTCGTTATCATTTAACTCCACCGCTTTCTTTTCTGGTCTCATTTGAGGGAAGAACAGTACCTCTTGTATCGATTGATTGTTGGTTAAATACATAATTAATCGATCCATTCCAATCCCCATTCCCGAAGTTGGAGGCATTCCATACTCTAAAGCTCTGATAAAGTCGTTGTCAATAAACATAGCTTCGTCATCACCTTTTTCGCTAAGTTTTAATTGAGCTTCAAAACGTTCTCTTTGATCTATAGGGTCATTAAGCTCAGAATACGCATTAGCAATCTCTTTACCACAAACCATCAATTCGAAACGCTCCGTAAGATCAGGATTATCTCTATGTTCTTTACATAATGGACTCATTTCTTTAGGGTAATCTGTAATAAATGTTGGTTGGATATAGTTTCCTTCACATTTTTCACCAAATATCTCATCAATTAATTTCCCTTTACCCATCGTATCATCTACTTCGATACCCATACCTTTGGCAGCTTCTCTAATTTCTTCCTCAGTTTTACCTGTGATATCAAATCCTGTAAAGTGTTTGATAGAATCTGTCATTGTTACTCGAGCATACGGAGTCTTGAAATTAATCTTATGCTCACCAAAAGTAGCGTCTGTTGTTCCATTAACAGCAATCGCACAGTGCTCTACTAGATTTTCAGTAAACTCCATCATCCAGTTGTAGTCTTTATAAGCTACATAGATTTCCATAGCTGTAAACTCTGGATTATGGGTACGATCCATTCCTTCATTTCTGAAGTTTTTAGAAAACTCATAAACTCCTTCAAAACCTCCAACAATTAATCTCTTTAGATATAATTCATTTGCAATACGCATATACAAAGGAATATCTAATGAATTATGATGAGTAATAAAAGGACGTGCAGAAGCACCACCAGGAATTGGTTGTAATATTGGGGTTTCTACTTCAAAATATCCTTTAGTATTAAAAAAGTCTCTCATAGCATTAAAGAGCTTTGTTCTCTTTATGAAAACATCTTTAACATGAGGATTTACAACCAGGTCTACATAACGTTGGCGATATCTAAGCTCAGGATCTGTAAAAGCATCATATACCTTTCCGTCTGCATCGGTTCTTGGTTGAGGTAAAGGTTTTAAAGTTTTACTTAATAATGTAAAGTCTTTAACCATCACAGTTTTTTCACCTACTTGCGTTGTGAATAATTCTCCTTCGATCCCGATAAAATCACCTATATCCAGTAATTTTTTGTAGATATCGTTGTATTTCGTTTTATCATCACCAGTACATATTTCATCTCTATTGAAATATACCTGAATTCTCCCATTAGAGTCTTGGAGCTCAGCAAAAGAAGCTTTTCCTTGTATTCTTCTAGACATTAATCTTCCAGCGATGATAATCTTTTTTCCTTCTTCAAATTTTTGTTTTATATCTTCTGAAGTATGATCTACAGGAAATAATGCTGCAGGATATGGATTGATACCTAAATCACGTAGAGATTTTAATTTTTCTCTTCTTACAAGTTCTTGTTCTGTTAATTGCATAATGCTGCCGTTTTAAGCCTGCAAAGATACAAAGTATGATATAATCTTTCAATTGATTTTTAAGTATTGTATCACTTTCAAATAATGAGAAAAGAAAGCTCATTTTTGTTTTATTTGAATTATTAGAAATATTGAAAAAAATGGGTGTTTTTCCTCTTGTGTATACTGTGATTTTTTTTAAAAAGTAATTTCCTACACCTGTTAAATTATAAGTGAATTCCTATTTTTCTTGTTTTTTTAATAGTTTATTTTATTAAGTATCAGTACATTGCCGTAAGTAACACATAGTGTGTACAACTCAATGCTATGGGGATAGCAGCATTATAATTCTTATAAAAACGAATCAATCCTTTATTACTCTTAGATAAGCTAAGATGTCTTTAGGTACACTTAATTTTATAATAATTAGGATATACGGTTGTACGTGACCAACAAAAAAGTAATTTAATGACATTGCAAAAAAACCTTTTGGGGCTGGTTTTTTTCTGTTTAATGAATTCAACATTTTCTCAACAAAAAAATTCTGCATTAGTGGATAATTCACTGGGGCAGGATGGTGTTGTAGAAACAGCCAATCTAAATAATCAAGATACTTCTTCGATGATAATTGCTCATGATAAACAATTATCTAAGAGATATCGGTTTTTATCGGATCGCATTTCGAAACCTTTAGCAGCGAATTTTGTGGTAAAGACTTTACCATTTAACTCTAAAAACTCTGATTATGCACCAAGTTTTTACAATGGTGAATTGGTATTCGCGTCTTCCAGAAGTAAAAAATCCGTGACTATGATTCTTCAGGAAGGTTCTAATGAACCCTTCTTGGACTTGTATAGGACTAATAGGAATATCGCTAACAAAGGAATTACAAAGTTAAAGGGATCTATAAATACTAAATTTCACGAATCATCGGCAACATTTAGTCCAGATGGGAAAACAGTTTATTTTACCAGAAATAATTACGTTAAAAGAAAAATTAAGAGTAGTACGAAAGGTTGTGTTTTGCTAAAAATTTATAAAGCAACATACGATAATGGGAAATGGAAAAATGTACAAGAATTGCCTTTTAATAGTGATGAGTATTCTACCGCACATCCAGCCTTATCTCCTGATGGAAAGTTCTTGTACTTTGCTAGTGATATGCCAGGGAGTTATGGTAAATCAGATATCTACGTAGTGGCGGTGCATAAAGATGGTAGTTTTGGAACTCCAGAAAACCTAGGAAGTCTTATAAATTCTGAGGGTAGAGAAACTTTTCCTTACATAAGCGATAAAGGAAGGTTGTTTTTTGCAAGTGATGGTCATTTGGGTTTTGGTGGGCTTGATATTTTTATGGTATTGCCGAATAAACAATCTGGTTGGAAAGTTTATAATATGGGTGCACCTATTAATAGCAATAAAGATGATTTTACTTTTATTATTAATGAAAAAGAAAGAATGGGATATTTTGCTAGTAATAGAGATGGAGGAAAAGGAGGAGACGATATTTACGGCTTTAAGCAAATGGCCGCATTAGAAGAATATCAACATTATGTACCTGAGATTAAAAGCAAAATAAAAAGATATATAGAATTAAAACCCGACGAAGGCGAAATCACATCTTTCTAAACAATCTTAAAATGGGGAAATTTCTGTTAAGTAGTGCCAATTAACATCATTCCAAAAAGCAAACATAATATCTTGTTAGGATTAACCTTTAAAAATATATTATGTTCAAGAAAATTTCAAAAATCCAAGGCGTTCAGGTTTTAAATAAATCTACTCAAAAAGGTATTCAAGGTGGATTTTATTTTGATGGAGAATATCCAACACCTAATTCTTTCTTTTGTGGTGTTCCTGATCACATTTGCTGTAATGGTCTATGCGTTTTACCAGAACATCCAGCTTGCGGACTTTTGTAAAAAAGAAAAAGAAAAGCGAATTTAATTCGCTTTTCTTCTTTATCATCTCTACTAATTTTACTTAAAGAGATTTCTTTAATTCTTCAACTCTTTTGCTTATTTCAGGATCTTTTTTGACTTCTAAGGAACGTTCATAATTTGCAATAGCTTCAGGGATATTGTTAGCTATTAAAAATTTGTTGGCAAGACTGATGTAAGTATTTGCTTCTTTTGGGAAAAGAGAAGTATTAAGTTTTAGTACTTCTATCGTCTCTGTTATATTTCCGCTAAAAAATAAAACATTCGCATACGTATTTAATTCATACATGCTCGCGAGTTCATTCTTCAGTTCGCTTATAAGTTGAGGGTCCTTTGCCAAAGAAGCAATTCCATTTTTTGATATCATTTCATGTACTTTGGTCACACCTGAATAATTCGGGACATATGTCCCCGATACAATTTCTTTGATATCTTCCTCCAGCGTTTTTATAGGAGCTTCTACAATTCTATTTATTTCTTTACCATTTTTATAAAAAATAAAGGTTGGTACCCTATGAATATTTAAGCCTTCGTGTTCACCTCCAATACTTTGTTTATAATGTTCGCGATCAGCTTGTACTGCTATGCATGTTAATCTATCAAGTGGGAAACCTGCATTATTTAATGTTTTATAAAAACGAGGTACCTCTCTTTTACTATCTCCACACCAAGTTCCCATAAATATCTGTATGGTATATTCTTGCAAGCTATCTTTTATAGACGATATGATGTTTTCATTAGGCTTATAAGCATCGTAATTTTTAGTAAACCAAGTGTTATAAGGATTGTTATTTAGTTTTTCAAAATTGATTTTGCCAGTAAGATTTCGAACACCTTTGTTATCGGTGATTTCTTGATTAAATGTTTGAGAATAACAAACAGCTCCTATTGTTAATATCAATAATGATAGCACAATTTTTTTCATAATATTGATGATATTGAAAGTATAGTATTAAGATGATCATTTAGATCAATCATGCAATGTGTAGTCACTAAGAAGAGGTTTTTTATAGCCTCTAATTCTGAAATTATTTACTTAAAGGAACACCAGAAATAGTGTTCTTAATTTTTGGAGTAACCATCGCTTTTATTTTTAGAATGTGCTTTCCAATAGCTGTGTTTGTAGTGATAGTAACCTGTTTGTTTTGATGATTTGGTTTTCCATTGGTATTAAAGGTAACTAGCATTTCACTTGATGCTCCAGGTGCAATAGGTTCTTTCGACCAGTTAGAAACGGTACAACCACAACTTGCTTTTGCATTTACAATTACCAAAGGAGCATTGCCTGTGTTAGTAAAGGAAAAATTATGCTTTAAGATGTCACCCTCAGTTACAGTTCCAAAATCAAACTCTGTTTCTGCAAAAGTCATCTGTGGAGCCAAATTTTTAGTTGTAATCGGTTCTGAATTTGTAGTCATTGCTATCGTGCTACTAGAGTTGTTTTTTTGCACGTCTGAGCAAGAGCTAATAGTTGCACATAGGATGATAAAAGTAAATACGGTTGTAATGTTAGTTTTCATGTCTTGATAATTTTTAGGATTATTTTTTTTGAATTCTGTTTTGTTCAAAATTCTAGACATGTGCCTTAAAATGCAATGAAAAAGGGGTGGAAATAGGGACTAGACCCCAGTTGGAATTTTGTAATTACCAGCTAATCACTTGTTTTTATATAACGCCTTTAATTCTTCTCGGTTATCAACTTCAACTTTTTTGTAGAGATTATTGATATGGGTTTTAATGGTACTTACACTCAGGAATAGTAAAGAAGCAATTTCTTTATTCGTTTTATTTTGCAAAATTAGATCTAAGATTTTCTTTTCCTGCTGTGTGAGTTTTTCCTCCAACGCATTACCAGCATTATTTTTCGTTTTTAATTTTCGAAATAATAAAATATTCAGTGTAATAGAAATAATTAGAAAGAATGTAATGATCCACGTCCAATAAGATGTGTTTTCTTTTTTTATGGATATAGAAAATTTGTCTGCCGCTAATTCGGTTTCATATTGTTTGGTGTAGGGACTATTGGGATACTGCTCTTGCAATCTTTCTAATAGCTTATCATAATAAGTGTTCTGTTTCAGGTCCTGAAGATAATAGGTGTATAGATTATTGGATTTATTAGAAAGAAATGAGTAAATATATAACTCGGTAAGAGGTTCTTCTTGTTGTTCTCCAAAATCTTGTAAGGTTTTAAACCATTTAATAGAATTTACTTTTCTATTTGCCTCACTTCGATAAGAGCTAAATGCATACCTCATGTTTTCTATTAGAGAATCTACCTTTAGAAATGTATTACTACGCTCGTTTGTGGAAATGATTTCACAAAAGGCTTCTTCTTCTTTAGTAAATGGTAATGAAATCTTATCATCATTTTTGGCAATAAATAGAATTTCCTGACTATTTAAACAAATCCCGTTAAAATGAATAGTAGCTTCTTCTTCCGAGCAATTATCTGTATGAATGCGATAGATCCTATTCTTTGCAGGTAAGTTATTTTCGGTAAATACAAAATACCCTGTTGAGTCGGGATATACTTTCTGTATAATCTGTTCTTGGTATGTACCTGACATTTTTCTGTAATCCTCTATTAGCGATAGGTATACATTGGTGTCCTTATTTTGCCGATCTACATATCCAGAGAATTGATATTGACTCCAAACATTAGTACAGCACAACGTTAGAAAGATCCAAAAAATACTTTGTTTCCATTTCATAGAATATATTCAGTGTATAATAAACGAATCGAAGATAAAATAATTTTAAGATAGTAGTGTAACATAATAAGAGATAAGACTACCTATAATTATATTATTTAATCTATTTTTGCTTATGAGTTTTTTGCGAGTTTTATTATCGATTTTTTTTCCACCACTAGCCGTTTTGGATAAAGGTTGTGGATCAATTATAATCGTACTTTTATTAACCTTATGTGGATGGGTTCCTGGTGTAATTGCAGCACTGGTAATTTTAAATAACCCTAACAAATAGTTAGTGTCATTCACTACAGTTGGGAATGATCATTAAAAAGTATAACAACAAGTCAAAGTTGTATAGTAAGTTTAGTGAATTTTTCAACAAATAAAAATTTTAAATAGATGAAAAAAGTATCCCTATTGATACAGGTATTTTTAGTAGCAATTCTTTTTGTAGGATGTCAGTTTTCGGAGGATTTACATATTAATGAAGATGGAAGTGGAAAGATAGCCTTCAGTTTTGATGGTTCTGAGTTGCTTAAAATGGCTGGAGATAAATTAGGAGAAGGTCTGGGAGAAGAACAAAAAGAAGAAAAGGCGATAGATACTTTAATGGTGTTTAAAGATTACCTAGAGGAAAAAAAGGATAGTATTGCACAGTTGCCAAAAGCGGAACAAGAACGTTTAAAAAAGTTAGAAAACTTTAAAATGCATATGTTCATGGATCCCAAAACGATGGAGATGAACTTTGATTTGTATTCCGATTTTAAGAATGTATCGGATTTAGGGAATATTTTTAATGATTTTAAAACCGCTTCTTCTTTAGGAGGAAAAAAAGCAGGTAGCTCTGTTGGAGCTCCGGGAGATCCATTGTCTAACACTGAAGGAGATGATCCGACCAAAGTTTCATATACTTTTAAAGGAAATAAATTTAAAAGGGTAACTGAAATTCTAGATGAAAAACAATTGAAACAGGGATTAGATAGTTTAGAACAAATGAAGATGTTTCTAGCAAGTTCCAAATATAAAATCAAATATCATTTCCCAAGAAGAATAAAAAATATTTCTTCAAAGGAAGCATTATTTAGTCAGGATGGAAAAAGTTTTACCTTAGAAGTTGGGTTTATTGACTATATGGAAAATCCGAAGATATTGGATGTAGAGGTAGAGCTGGAAGATTAATTATTTTATTAATAGATTGATAAAATAAAAGAAGCGCTAAATTAGAATAGCGCTTCTTTTGTTTGGTAATAATTTTTATAATTCTTGTCGTTTAATAAGTTCTCGAACCATTTCTTCAATAGCTTCACTTCTCTTACTACCCATAGTAAGTCTTATGTTGTGATCCATAAGTTCTAATTCTTTTTTAATGCTGTAAATTTTGAAAGTCATTGAATGAAAAGAAGCTACAGGGAATTTTTTAGTATTAAAAATAAAAAAATATTCTCCGCTTACGGTTCCAATTTCCCTAATGGCAGAACCAATTAAAACAGAATTGTTTTCTTCTATATTAGGATTTCCAATGTAGATGTCATAATTAACTTGATCTACCATACTTTTATTTAATTGACTGAAGGCCTTCTTGGAAGAATGTGCTACAAGGTGAATATCCATATCTTTAAAATCGCGATCTACTCGATGTCCTTTTCCACTTAATAACTTTCGTTCTTTATCAAGTTTTTTGACGATTCTTTCGGGTATTTTAGGACTCTCCAGAATAAGCTCATTTGCTTTAGATTGGTGAAAACCTTCCACGTTAAAAATTCCCATTTCTATAGCAAGCTGAAAAATTTTCTTCTTGGATAAAAAGTAATGATTTTTTGAATTTATAAGTAATGTGTCTTTCAATTGATCTCCGAAAAAGGCATTGTAGGGATACGATTTGTCAGAATGAAAAAGTAGAGAATATTTTTTCAGATCTCCTGCTCTGAATAGAGGTTTCTTGTCAAGATCACTAACTTGAAAATGGCGTAAGCCTTTTACTTTTATTTTTTCAATATGAGCTACTTTAACTTTATCAAAAAAGACTTCTCCTTTTTTGATTTTTATTTTTTGTGCAAAAGAAAATGAAAAAATTAATAGAAATGTAGCTAGTAATAAGTGTTTCATATTTTGGGGGATTATATGTTAAAAAAAAGCAAATATAATTATTATTGGTTAGATCTTGTTTTGAAAGGTAATAGGAGAATAGAAACTTTTTTAATCCCGTATCTTTGCAGTGATGAATAAGAAGATTGAAATACAAGAACTAGGTTTAAAGGATTTTAAGGAAACCTGGGATTATCAAGAAATTCTTTTTAAAGGAATTCTGGATACGAAAATAAAGAATAGACGAGAAGATGCTAATCTCGATACCAATAACTATTTTCTTTTTGTAGAACATCCGCATGTATACACTTTAGGGAAAAGTGGCGATATTAGTAATTTGCTTTTAAATGAGGAGCAGTTACAACAAAAAGGAGCTACTTTTTATAAAATAAATCGAGGAGGTGATATTACCTACCATGGACCGGGACAGGTTGTGGGATATCCAATTTTAGATTTAGACAATTTCTTTACAGATATTCATAAATATCTTCGCCTTTTAGAAGAAATGGTGATACTTACCTTAGATGAGTACGGAATTAAAGGGGTTCGTAGTGATGGGGAAACTGGTGTTTGGTTGGATGTAGGAACTCCGTTTGCTCGCAAAATTTGTGCTATGGGAGTTAGAGCCAGTAGATGGGTTACTATGCACGGGTTTGCATTTAATGTAAATGCGGATTTAGGATATTTTGATAATATTATTCCATGCGGAATTAATGATAAAGCCGTTACTTCTTTACATGTAGAATTAGGTGTAGAAAGCGTAAATATAGCTGAAGTAAAAGAGAAACTGTTGAAACATTTTAAAGTCTTGTTCGAAGCAGAAATGGTATAACGAGAAAGCCGAAGTATAAATTACTTCGGCTTTTTTGACTAAAAACTAAACAAATCGAATAGATTGAGGTTGATTTTTAATTAACAAATAGGTCATTGATTTCTGATCCGCTTACTGTTAAACTGTTATTTGTTAGATCCTCATCATTATTACTGTCATTACCATCAATAAAAATATCAGGATCATAATCTAAAACTATACTATAATCTGGCGGAAATTCACCTTCTGCAGGGGATGATGAATTCCAAGGCCTAGAATAACTAATGGTTAATGTCTCGCCAGCAGCTAAATCTGTAAAACTGACAGTGCTAACTAATTCGCCTGGCGCTGGTGCTCCAAGATTTCTTTGGTATAAACGTAACGCTTGTTGTCCAGAAGATGACCTAAAAGAGTCATCTCCAATATTTGTAATAGTTCCCGTAATTGTAGCTGTCCCTGTAAAATCATCATCCTTTACTATAGAGAATGTAATACTAGTCGCTTCGAGATCTATTTCTTCATTATCAATAGTATCGTCCGAACAACCGAACAACAATACGGCTAAAAATAATAGCGATAAAATTTTTAGAGTTTTCATGACATTTTAATTAGTTGGTTTCACATTAGTGATACCTACAACTAAAAAGTCAACATTTTTTTACAAAATTTAAATTAGAGGTTAATTGATTTGATAAATTAGAATACTGTTATCTTCTCCTTGTACTGCAAATTCTAGATTAGGATCTTTATCCATATTTCCTAAGCTAATAATAGAGTTTCCGTATACTGGAAAATTCGGAAATAACTCTGCATTACTATCATATAAGTATACCTTTTTGGATTGTTTATCTGTAATGGCTACATAAATTTTATTATTGATGTAGAATATCTGTGGTTTTGTATAAACTCCATAGTCTAGTTCTAGCGTGTTCTCTTTAATAGTTAATTTGTTTTCCGAGAAAGTAACTAACGTTTTGTTGGTCGAAACTAAAGTGGTATTCGGGTCTAGTTCTTTGTCTATTATATTAACAGAACCATCTGATTGAATCTGAATCAGTTTTCCGTCTTTTGTAGTAGAAGTAAACTTATTTTGATATTGTTGCCATTGGTTTTTAGAAAAATCTACCGATTGCTTTACGTCAACACGAGTTCGGCCTAAACGATCTAAAATATTTATTTTACCATTTTCCTCAGAGATTAAAATATAGTCTTTACTACCAATTCTAATATGTTTTGGCGGTAAAATAATGTTGGTTTCAGTTCCTTCAAAACCAAATCCAGAGACCACATTTCCTTCTGCATCCAACATGCTAACTTTGTTTCCTTGTGTCACAACAATACGGTAGCGCTTATTTTTATCATAATCAAATAAAGAAATCGGATGCGTAATAGCTTGTTCGAATTTTTTAGGATAAGAAGTAACATCTTTACCATCCCTATCTACTAAATATAAAGTGTTTTCGGTATTAAAAAGGAGCTGATATCTGCCATTTTTATAAATGTCAATTTGTTGGATATCTCCCATGATAGCGCCGTTGATCTGTTTTTTCCAAAAGATGACTCCTTTGTCAGAGATTAGATAAAGATTATTGTCCACATCTTGTACGGCAATATCCATTCCTTTTGTCCGGTGATTTTTTACCAAAATTGGCCTATTCAGAATTTTATTTTCTAAAGTGGTTGATGTTGTTTGCGTAACAGAGGTTGCAGAGCCTTTGGTAATATCTTTCTGTAATACGCCATGGATATGGGCAAAATTACTTTCTTTAATAAGTTGTAAAGCCCCAATTTGATAACCTTTAGTCTTGGTTTCGCTCCACTGTTTTTGTTGTGATTCTTCAATATTGCTACTTACATATTCTTTTAAATATTCTACAGTTCCTACAACTAGTATAGAAGATTCGTCGGAGAGTTTTTCCAGTGTTTTTATGTAATATGGTTGTTCTTGTAATACGGTTTTGTTAAGAATGTTAGCAATAATAGTCTGTAAGGCATTTTTAGAAGAACCAAGTACAATCTGATTTTCATAAGAGAAATAGTATTTTGCTTCAAATTCAGGGATTAAAGGTTTTAGTAATCCTGAAAACGTAGTGTTTTCTTCGTAGCTAAATATATTTATATCTCTATATGAACCTGCAGGATTGCCTGCTAATTGTTCTAAGGTGTTTTCTGGAGCTAGTGAGGTAAAAGTTAATGCATTGTCATTTTCTAAAAATATCATTCCAATTTCTGAAATTCCCGAAAACAGTTCGTCTAGATCATCAGGAATATTTTCTATTTCCCTTTCCTGAGCTAATGCAAGGTTTTTCTTTAGTGTATAGAAGTCGTCATAAGTAAAGGATACAAAACCATTGGCAGTGATCGGTGTAATACTAGCTATTCTGTTTTCTTGGGCGGTAGTATTGTCAAAAATCCCAATGGTAGTCGATAAAGAGTCTTTCTCAATGGCAATTCCATCTATATATAATGCATTCTGATCTAGTTTAGCATCTACCGAGATCCATCCGCTAAAATTTGACAGCGCTATCAAGTCATTATTCGGGATTAACGAATTGTGTATTTCTTGTAGCTGTTTTCCATTTGCTATTAAAGCTACTGGATTTTTCACATCAGAAACCTCATAGGCTTTTATAAGGTCGTCACTAACTGGAATTTTATTTTCTTGCTGGCGAATTGCGTTTTCAATCAATATCTGAGAAGAAGAAGCGATTAATAAGCTATCCTGTTTGGTGGCATAAAAAGTATCACTGCCAGAAGTTATTTTATGTATGATTTTATTAGAGTAATTGATGTTTTCTATTGTTTTTTGATCTAACGAATCTTTATTTATAATCATTGGATCGTATGTAGAAATATACGTATACTCAAAATCATTCTTACCGATTGGAGAAAAACATAATAGGCCGCTAGATTGGTCTACTTGATTTAATACGGGAAGTGTCTTGAAATAGTTGAATAGATCAAGATTTTTATTTTTCTTGAAAAAGTCATTATCCCTAAGCATATTTTTTGTTTGCTCCAGATCATTGATTTTTATAATCACCTGAGCATCTTTGGGGATATAATCAATAAGAGTATTTGGTTCTTCGGTAGTAGTGTTACAAGCTAAAACAATTGTGGAGATTAGAAGTACAACTATTTTTTTCATGTGTTTTGTTTTCCTTTTTGTTCTTGGTTTTGTAATAATTTGGTTGTTTTTCTATCTACCAAATATTCTCAGTTGCCAAAGATAATTATTTGAACTCTAGTGATAACTGTTCTGGTAATAATCTAAAACTTTTTCTATGGTATTTGGTAACACCATATTTTCGTATTGCTTCTCGATGTTCGGCAGTTGGGTATCCTTTATTTTTTTTCCAATTATACATAGGAAATTCTTCATGGATCTTTTCCATATATTCATCCCTATAGGTTTTTGCTAAAACCGATGCTGCAGCAATATTAAGATATTTACCATCTCCTTTTATAACGCAGGTATGTGGTATATTATGATATGGTTTAAATTTATTTCCATCTACAGAAATATGTTCTGGTTGAGGTGATAATTGAGCTATAGAACGTTGCATGCCCAGAATAGAAGCGTTTAAAATATTTATTTTATCAATCTCTTCCATATATATATGTGTCACACCATAGGTAATAGAGCAGTCTTCTAGTAGTGGTCTTAGTTGCTTTCGTTTTGCTTCACTAAGCTGTTTCGAGTCATTTAAGATCGCATTACTGAAATCATCGGGTAAAATAATAGCAGCAGCAGTAACAGGTCCTGCCAGACAACCACGACCTGCCTCATCTGTACCACATTCTATGAGATCAGGTTTTAATTTTAATTCGAGCATGTTACGAAGATAATGTAAGAACAGAACATCAGAAAACTATTTTTAAGAATCAAGAAAAAAACTTAGCATTAAAACGAATAATTCATAGCTATTGACTTTCGTTAAAAAAGTATATTTTTGCCAACAGTTTACGATATAGATGAAAAAGAATTTAGTATTTATAATTATACTTCTAATAGGTTCCATAGCAAGTGCTCAGGAAGGTAATGAAGAAGAGTTCGATGGAGGAGGGACGAATACGCAACAGATTCCTGATTTCGCTCAAAAAAGGAAGCCTTTTGCAAAGAAAACCAAAAGCAAACCTCCGATTACGGATTATAAGATCATAAGTATTAAAAATGATACTACTTTTGTAGATACTACATTAACGATCCAAAGGGATTATAACTTCAACTATTTGCGAAGAGATGATTTTGGATTACAGCCCATAAATAATGTCGGGCAAACTTACAATAGTTTGATTAAAGTAGAAGAATATAACCATTTATTACCTCTTTTTGGCGCAAGGGCAAGACATTTTAATTTTATGGAAGCGGAAGATATTCTGTATTATAATGTTCCTACGCCATTAACTGAATTGTATTTTAAAACTACTTTTGAACAAGGGCAACAGTTAGATGCGTTTTTTACGGTAAATACTTCTCCTAGGTTAAATCTATCGATTGCATATAAAGGGAATAGGTCATTAGGAAAATACCAACATGCACTTACGAGTACAGGTAATTTTAGAGCTACAGCAAATTATAGAACTAAAAATGACAGATATAGTATACGAACTCATTTTGTATCTCAAGACTTATTAAACGAAGAGAATGGAGGGCTCTCAGAAACAGGTCTAAATCAATATCTTAATAATACTGAAGAATTTAGAGAGGAAGCTGATGAGTTTTCCGATAGGGGATCTATCGAGGTGAATTTTGAAAATGCTGAGAGTATTTTACTTGGAAAAAGGTTTTATCTAAATCACAAATACGATATTATTAAAAAAACAGATAGTACTAATACGAATATAGCTGTGGGACATATTCTAGATCTTACCGATAAATCTTTTCAGTTTGACCAGGCTGCACCAAGTGATCTTTTTGGAACGTCGTATGATTCTGGAGCATTACAAGATAAAGCTGCGCTAGAAGATTTTAGTAATCAATTGTTTGTAAATGTAGATAATAATTGGTTAGGTAGCCTAACTGTTAATGCCGGTATTTCAGACTATAATTACGGATACAATACAATTCTTACTTTAGAAGATGGTACGGATATTACAAATAGAATTAAAGGAAATATAGTTTCTGTAGGAGGATCTTATCAAAAATATTATAAAGGATTTCAACTTGCTGCAGATGGAATGTCCATTATATCAGGTGATTTTGATGGGAATTATTTAAATGCTTCCGCAGGATATCAGCTCGGTGATTATGGTCTACAATTAGGTATAAGCACAAGTTCTTCAGCTCCGAATTATAATTTTCTTTTATATCAGAGTGATTACGTTAGTTATAACTGGCAGAATTTTAATAATACTGATGCTACTAATGATTTTAAAAATGTAGAAACTCAAAAAATTCATGCTAATGTGCAGGTTAAGAATTGGGCAAATATAGAAGCTAGCTATTCGACCATTGACAACTATACATATTTTACAAAAAACACAGATTCTATTACTGTTCCTGAACAGTATGATGGTAGTTTGAATTTATTAAAGCTTAAGCTTTCCAATAGTTTAAAATTTGGTTGGTTAGGTGTCGATAATTCAATAGTATATCAGAATGTTAGTAATGCAACCAATACTACAAATGAAGTTGGAGATGTTAGAACCTTCGAAGTGTATAATGTTCCTAATATTGTTACCAGAAATAGTGTTTATTATCAAGACTATTGGTTTAAAAGAGCATTGTTTTTACAGACAGGTGTAACTTTTAAATATTATTCGGAGTATGACGCGGATGGTTATGATCCAGTACTGTCAGAATTTTATGTACAAAGCCCCAATGAGATTGAATATTTTGATCAATTTGATAATAGTGATCCAGACGAAATTATTGATACAAGACAAACATTTGGTGGCTTTCCTCAGTTCGATATCTTTTTTAATGCTAGAATAAGACAAACACGAATCTATTTTAAAGTAGAGAACTTTGGAGAAGCTTTCAGTCAGAACAATGAATTTTCTGCTCCTGGATATGCTCCTAGAGATGCCGTGATTCGTTTCGGTCTGGTATGGAATTTCTTCCTGTAAACTTTTGTGCCAATATATCTTATAATTGATTTAGTAGATTATGACATCTATCATCAGTTTCAATAATAATAGTAATACTGAAGTTTCCTCAAAATCTTTCACAAAATTTATTTTTTTCGATTAAATAAGACTGTAATAATAGAGTTTTTGGGATTATCTGCTTATTGAAAGAATCTATAATACGATGTGTATGGGTTAGGATCTACATTTAAGGAGGGTAAGGATGCTTTTTTGGGTTAAATATTTGTTTTTCAGTTTTTTAACAGGATTTTTGGTTTTTTATATTTAAGAATGATTTCTTGATTGTATATATATAGTTAAGATTATGAAATTGATAGATTAAATGTAATTTTATTGTAGTTTTGATAAAGGTTAATAGAAAAAAACAAGGTATTTTGTAATTACCCTGTTTTTCTTTTCGTTTCGAGCAATAACAATAAAGTAATTTTTAAGATAGAAAGAAATTAACCACATAATCATTCCGAAATGGTTAATAGATCAATTAAGACTTTACTACATATGTAAGGTTTAAAACAAAGCGTTATGAAGAGAGATATTTGTTGCTTATGGATTATTTACCCATTACAGTTTAATTGAGTTAGCCGAATTCAAAAAAGAGAGTTTAGATTCTTCTTTATGATTGTTAAGAATTGGATAAAAATAAGAAAGGTTAGATGTTACTATCTAAACATCTGTTAGAAAAAGCTTAGAATTTCAATAATTTAGATTAGTTGTTTTAAGATGCTGGAGTGAGTAAGTTTTATGTTCCTCCGGCATTTTATCCGTCTTTTTCTTAAAGAAATTAAAGAAATATTGTTTGCTCAATTTTAATTGTTTTATCATGGAAATTTGACAGAATAATACTTTTTTACAGTTCCTTATTCTAGTGACTCTTTAAGATTTTTCGTGAGTTTTTAGTATATTTGAAATACTACCCTTAGTGTAAATACAGCGTTTAATGAATCGTACTTGCCTATTAATTTTTTTATTACATTTTTTTTCTTTCTCCCAATCAATTGAAAATAAAATTCAGTATCAAATTACTCATTATGATACAAAGTCTCTTGGTTTCGGAGCACAATCTTGGGATATCGAACAAGATGAAAATGGCTTGATTTATATCGCCAACGAAAATAAAGTGTTGATATATGATGGCAGTGAATGGAATTCTATTGAAACTAACAACGCTATGGCAAACAGAAGTCTTTTCGTTAAAAATAAAGACTCTATTTATTTTGGTGCTGATGGACACTTTGGATTATTAAAAAATAGACAAGAAGCGTATAATGATTTTGAAATTTCTCTTTTAAATAACAGTAATAAACAGCTATCAGATAAAACTGAAGAATACTGGAGGATACATCAGTTAGACAATGAAATAATCTTTCAAACATTTAGTAATCTCTATATTAATCAAGGAAATATAATTACAAAAATACCTGCCCCCTGCTGTTTTAAATGGAGTTATATGGTGGGTGAAGAATTGTTTGTAAATGATTATGAAAGTGGAGTTTTTAAACTGTCCGAATCAAACCTTTCTAACGTGTTTGATGATGATCAGTTAAATGGGAATATAATTGGAGTTTCTAGTTTTGATAATGAGATGTTGCTTATTACAGACACAAAAGGTTTGTATCTTGTTAAGAATGGAAAAGCAACTTTACTTCAGTTCTCCAGATCAAGTGAAATTAGTAGTGCACAGATTTTTTCTTTTTTAAAATTAAATGATGGTAGAATTGCTTTAGGGACCGTAACAAACGGACTTTATATTGTGGATCTTGATTCTGGGTATGTTGAAAATATTAATAAATTAAAAGGTCTTCAAAATAATACGGTGTTATCGATTTTTCAGGATGATGAACATAATTTGTGGTTAGCATTAGATTATGGAGTTGATTATATCAAATTAAATTCTTCCTTAAAATATTATTATGACTATTATGGTTTATTAGGAACAACTTATGCGGCAGTAAAAAATAGGGGTTTCTACTATTTGGGAACCAATCAAGGATTGTATACGCTGGATGAGAAACCAACTGATATAGAAGAAGATTTTAAACTGTTGTTGAATGGACAGGTTTGGAATCTTGCTTCTATTAATGATGAGATTTGGGTTGGTCATGATAAAGGAGCTTATATTGTTCAAGATAAAGATCTCACAAAAATAGGTGCTAGTAAAGGGGCTTGGGATTTTAGAAAATATGAGTTTAGTGAGGAAGAGTTCGTTTTATCTCCTAATTATAATGGTGTCGCTTTATATCAGAAAGAGAATAATGACTGGCAGGAATATCAGCTTAAAGGTTTTAATAAATCGGTTAGGTATTTAGAAGTCGATAGTCAAAATAATATTTGGTTGGCCCTTCGCTCTGAAGGAGTTTTTAAATTTAAATTAGATATAGATAAGAAAACTTTAATACAACAATCCTTCTTTCCACTAAGTGATTTTGAAGGAGTGGTATTGTCACTTTCGAAAACTAAGAATGACATTATAATAACATCTGGATTTCATATGTATACTTATAATGCAGAGAATAATTCTTTTGCAAAAGAAGCATTGGGAATGAATAAAGGGTATGCGCCTAGAATTATAGAAAAGGAAACGGAGACTTGGTATGTGGATAATGAAAGTGTAATAATTGATACTGGAGATGAAATAGTCAATTTAGAAGAATTGCAAAATCAACTGGTGCCAGATGTTTTGAATGTTTTTGAATTGGATGGAGACAAAGAAATTATTCCAATATATAGTGGTTTTTCGGCATACGTCCGAAATAGAGAAGTTTCTGTTAAAAATGCTAGGAATGATGTTATTATTAGAGACTTTGTGTCTGTTAATAGTAATATCTCGTATACTAGAAAATCAAGAATCCCTTTTAGAGATAATGACCTTAAAGTAAAATACGCATTACCACTCTATGGTAAAAAAGTGTTATATCAATCGAAAATCAATAATGATGGATGGAGTGATTGGACAGCTTCTCAAGAAAGGACATTGTATAATTTAATAGAAGGAGACTATAAACTACAAGTAAGAGCTAAATATGATGATATTATAAAAGAATCTTCTTTTTCGTTTAAAATTAGTCCACCTATCTATAGAACACCGTTAGCATATATAATATATGTATTGCTTTTTTTAAGTCTTGTGCTGGTAGGTATCTTTATAAGTCGATATAAAATGAAAAAGCAGAAAAATAAATTGCTAAAACTAAAAGAAGAAAAACTGCAAAAGCAAAGAGAAGAATATAAGGCACAAAAGATTGAGCAAGAGCGCAAGATTATTGAACTCAAAAACTCCAAATTAGAAGACGAAATAAAAGCAAAAAGTAGAGAGCTTACTCAAGTGGCATATGTAAATCTTAACAAAAACAAGATTCTTAAAAAAATCAGAGATAAAATCGTAAAAATACAAGAGTCTTCTAATGTTAGATCTCATGAGAGTAATTATATGGATCTACGAAGGCTTGTAGAATATTATATAACAGATAAGGAAAGTAGGATCTTTAAAATTAACTTCGATAAATCTCATCAGGAGTTTTATGAAAGGTTGTCCAAGGAATACCCTGGTCTAACTTCAAAAGATCTTAGATTGTGTGCATACCTTAAAATGAATTTGTCTTCAAAAGAAATCGCACCGCTTCTCGGTATAAGTCCCCAAAGTGTAGATGTAAATAGGCATAAGCTTCGTAAAAAGTTGCAATTAGACCCAGAAGATAATCTGACAAATTTTCTTATGGTTTTTTAGAGATATGCATTTTAAAGGAGCCGAATTATTAGTTTTTCTTATTATTTGCTTTTTTGAAAGTTTAGAAATTATTTTTTTTGATTTGTAACTTTAATGTTTAGAGTGTTTTACAAAAAGGTTAAAAAATAGTTGTATTTTTTTGTTGTGGAAAAGAAAAAGGGTTGTATGTTTGCACCCGCAAAACGGAATAAGTTTTGAGAGTTCATTGAGAGAGTTTGGTTTTTTTGAGGATGTTTTGGGAGAGTTTTTAGTTGATAAAAATTTTTTCTAAAAAAAGTTCAAAAAAGTTTTGCGGGGAATAAAAAAGCGTTTTATATTTGCACCCGCTTTGAGAAACAAGCCAAGTTCATAAGCATAGAAATTATACTGGAGTAGGGCAAAAGAGATTTTGTTTTTAAGGTTCGATTCCTTGATAATTAGCAAATACAGCCAGCGATGAAGATTGTGTTGGGTTGTTAAAAAAGTTCATTGATATATTGATTGACAGCGCGTATTAATATTGGTTTATACTGATATTATTACAATAAGAATTAAG
>NZ_CANLOZ010000004.1 GCF_947492965.1 uncultured Aquimarina sp.
GCTGTAAAGGATACTGTTGGCAGATCGAACACTTCTACAGTATCAGAAGCAGTATCAGTACACCCATTTGCATTGGTAAAACTATAGGTAATATTTTGATTTCCTGTTCCTGCAGTAGTAGGATTAAATGAATAAGTAGTTCCATTGCCATCATCAGTTACTCCATTTCCAGAATACGTTCCTCCACTCGGAGTTCCACCACCTAATCCTGTTTGTATTCCAGCATCGATACATAGATCAGTAGGAGCTGTAAAGGATACTGTTGGCAGATCGAACACTTCTATAGTATCAGAAGCAATATCAGTACATCCATTTGCATTGGTGAAACTATAGGTAATATTTTGATTTCCTGTTCCTGCAGCAATAGGATTAAATGAATAAGTAGTTCCATTGCCGTCATCAGTTACTCCATTTCCAGAATACGTTCCTCCACTAGGAGTTCCGCCACCTAATCCTGTTTGTATTCCAGCATCGATACATAGATCAGCTGGAGCTGTAAAGGATACTGTTGGCAGATCGAACACTTCTACAGTATCAGAAGCAGTATCAGTACACCCATTTGCATTGGTGAAACTATAGGTAATATTTTGATTTCCTGTTCCTGCAGTAATAGGATTAAAGGAATAAGTAGTTCCATTCCCATCATCAGTTACTCCGTCTCCAGAATATGTTCCTCCACTCGGAGTTCCACCACCTAATCCTGTTTGTGTTCCAGCATCGATGCATAGATCAGCTGGAGCTGTAAAGGATACTGTTGGCAAATCGAACACTTCTATAGTATCAGAAGCAGTATCAGTACACCCATTTGCATTGGTAAAACTATAGGTAATATTTTGATTTCCTGTTCCTGCGGTAATTGGATTAAAAGAATAAGTAGTTCCATTGCCATCATCAGTTACTCCATTTCCAGAATATGTTCCTCCACTAGGAGTTCCGCCACCTAATCCTGTTTGTATTCCAGCATCGATACATAGATCAGCTGGAGCTGTAAAGGATACTGTTGGCAGATCGAACACTTCTACAGTATCAGAAGCAGTATCAGTACACCCATTTGCATTGGTAAAACTATAGGTAATATTTTGATTTCCTGTTCCTGCTGTAGCAGGATTAAAGGAATAAGTAGTTCCATTGCCATCATCAGTTACTCCATTTCCAGAATACGTTCCTCCACTCGGAGTTCCACCACCTAATCCTGTTTGTATTCCAGCATCTACACATAGATCAGCTGGAGCTGTAAAGGATACTATTGGTAATTCAAATACTTCTATAGTATCACTTGCACTAGAACTACAGGTGCCCGAACTGGTATATGTTATTGTATGGGTTCCTGTTCCTGCGGTAGTAGGATTAAAAGAATAAGTAGTTCCATTGCCATCATCAGTTACACCGTTCCCAGAATACGTTCCTCCACTTGGACTGCCGCTACCTAATCCTGTTTGTATTCCAGCATCGATACATAGATCTGCAGGAGCATTAAAAGTAACGACATCGTCTGGAGTAACAACAACGTTAGTATTTCCACAAGCACCTGGTACAACACATAAACCACCTTCACCTCTTACAAAATACGTAGTATTTGCAGCGGATGGTGTAACTACAAAAGTTGATGAGGTGGTTGTTCCTATCTCAGTTCCACCACAAGATCCTGTATAAATATGCCATTCTGTAGCATCATTAAGATTTCCGTTGATTGTTAAAGTGGTGGATTCGCCATTACAAATTGTTGTAGGACTATGGGTTACCATTGGTACATCTGGATCGGTGCAAGGAATAGCAGTAAGATTTACATTAAATAACAGATCAGTTCCCACTTGCGCACTTCCATTTTGATAACGTTGTCCATCAATATAGTCTAAAGCATCGTCGTTGTCATAAATTAGATTAATTTCACTAGAAACATCAAAGGTGTAGGATTGTCCTGCGATTAATATTATGTTTAAGGCTGAAAAATCAAATTCAGTAAACGTTATAGGATTTCCGGATGGACTGGTTGATTGGTTGCTAAGTGTTCCTAAGATTGTTCCAGAGTATCCTTCTCCACTTCTTAGGGTAACCGTGACCAGTGTGCTAAAAGTAGCTACCACTCTAATATTATCAAGAATTCCATTGCAAGTAGGAGTGAAGCTTTGTCCAGAATTACCCGTTGTTGCACCGATAAGTGTCTGGTCTTCATTTTCTATAGTACACTGGCTATGAGCGTTATGTAATATAATCAATAATAAAAAAAAGAATGTATTTTTTTTCACTTTAAAAATATTTAGGGCATACCTCTTTTAGAGTTGTCAACACCTTGTTTAAAAGTTATTAACAATATAAATTAAGAGCTTTATTCTTTAAAAGTACTTACTGTTATGACTCTGAGGTTTTTAAATGTTTACGGTGTAAATATAGATAATTATTTTTTGTTGATAACTTTGGGTTGTTTAAGCTTCTTTTAGCAAAGTGATTTTTGACATGAAAAAGTTACTTTTAATGTGTCTTAAATTACTTTTTTAAAGCCTCTAAATTTTTAGTTAGAAATAGCTAAGTTTTCTATTTTTGCGACATGCCTTATTTCCTAATTATAGCGTTGCAAGTTTTTTGTATTTATCATGTAATTAAAAATAGACGTGAGTACTATTGGTACTTTTTGATCTTGTTTCTTCCAGTAATCGGTAGCCTCATCTATTTGGTAACTCAAGTATTTAATAAAAGAGATCTTGATAAAGTGCAAAATGAAATTGTAAGTGTCATTAATCCAACAAAAAAAGTTAATGACCTTAGAAGGCAAGTAGAGTTTGCTGACACCTTTCAAAATCGAATAAATCTGGCTGATGCTCTATATGAAATAGGTGATTATAAATCTGGTATCGGAGAATATGAAATAGCTTTAAAAGGGAACTATACATCAGATCCTGGAGTAGTTAAAAAGCTATTAGAAGGGTATTATCAAACAAATGAATACCAAAAAGTTATTTTTTGTGCAGAACATATCTCAAAACGATCGGATTTTAAAGGTTCCAGAAGTCAGTTTTTATATGGTTTGGCGCTGGAAGAAGAGGGGAAATCTGAAGAAGCAGAGAAGAACCTTAAACCAATAGATCAACGCTATTCTAATTATGAAGAACGTTATACACTAGCTAAATTCTTTTTAGAAAAAGGAAAAGATGCAGATGCAAAAGAAATCTTATCTGAAATTGTTTTAGAATCTCAACATATGTCAAAACCCAATCGTAATAGATATCGAGGCGTGGTAAATGACGTTAAAAAACTATTGACTTCCTTATCCTAGAGTAAATATTTGATCACCTTTTTATTTAGTTTAAGTAACTAATAATACCTATAATTCTGATTGGATTCGCATTAACCCTTTATATTCCCTTTGCATTTCGCAAAAACTTTCTATTTTTACAGAAATCAAAGTCCCCCGAGAATCTTGAAAATCAAACCTATTCAAATATCCCTATTCTTAATACTCATATTGGGTGGATTATTTGGACTAATGTTTTTAAGTCAAAAAGGAGGGATCCAAAAAGAACAGATTCAGGAAGATGGATTTTCTTATGAAGGGTTATCTTTAAAATATCCTACTTATAAGACTTTTTTAGCTTTAGAAAAAGATTCCTCGCTTACTAAAGAAGATATACTAAAAGTAACGGAGGTTGTTACTCCTGTAGCCGACGAAGGGGATTTAGAAGAAAATACTTCTCCTGAGATGGTTGCTAAAAAAGATAGTATTCAACGTCCTGATTTTTCTAAAATAGATACTACTCAGATTGAACGGATACGTTATCCTGCCAGCAATCCTGATTTTGCTAAAGAATTGCAAGCTAAACTTTCTTCCCGATCTTGTAGAATTATTCATTATGGAGATTCGCAAATTGAGGGGGATAGGATTACAGGATATATTAGAAATAGATTACAAGGGATGTATGGTGGTAGCGGACCAGGATTTATTCCTGTGAAACCTGTTTATAATCAAATTGCAGCGATCGTAAAACCAAGTGAGAATTGGTTCAGGTATGCTAGATTTGATCCCACGCAAGAAAAATTTAAGCATAGAAAGTATGGTGCTTATATGTCAGTTTCGAGATTTACAAAACATCTTAAAACGCCTCCAGATAGTACTGCATTGGATTCTATGCCAATTATAAAAGCATCTGTTGTGATTGGTAAATCTAAGAAAGCTTATGCTAAATTTAGAAGGTTTACGAATATTGGATTACATTATGGAAACTGTAACTACCCAATAAAAATTTCAGTATACAACAACGATAAGCTAATTCAACAAGATAGTTTAAAAGCAGATGGTAAGTATCATAAATATAAAATCAAAACCAATACTACTCCAAGTAATTTAAAAATAGAATTGGAAGGTAAGATAAGTGCAGATTTTTATGGACTTACATTGGACGGAGGCTCAAAAGTGCAAATGGATAATGTGGCTATGCGAGGTTCTTCGGGAACCATTTTTTCTAGTACAAATGCTTCTGCATATGGACAAATGGCAAGAAACTTAAACCCCAAAATCATAATTATGCAGTATGGAGGGAATACAATGCCATATCTTAAAGATTCTACAAAAGTGGATAGCTATGCAAAATCTATGGTAAATCAGATTAATTGGTTAAGACGTAGGACAAAGAATGCAAGTTTTATATTTATTGGCCCTACAGATATGTGCCTTCCTGTTAATGGTAAAATGGAAACTTATCCATTGTTACCTTATCTGAATGAAAAACTCATACAAACTTGTTCGGAGAATAATGTTGCTTATTGGAGTATGTACGATGCAATGGGAGGAAAGGGATCCATGCCTTTTTGGGTAGAAGAGAAGTTAACTGCGAATGATTACATGCATTTTACATGGAAAGGAACTAAAATTATTTCAGAATTATTTTTTACCGCTTTATATCTAGATCTTAAAGAAGAACTGAATGATGAAACATAAAATAGTATGTTTTTATGTGTTTTTGTCTAGTTCCTTAGTCTGGGGACAAGATTACACTTTGGATACCATTCAGAATAAATATTCATTTATCAATTGGAAAGCCAATCAGATTAAGTTTGTAGAAAATGCTCCTTCGTTTGCGAAGCTATTTCGAAAACTTGATACCATTGCCAAAGGAAAAGAAGAAAATGTTCATATTTTTCATATTGGAGGCTCTCATATTCAAGCAGATATTTATTCCAATAGATTAAGGACGTATTTACAGCATATGAGTCCTACTGCCAAAGGACAAAGGGGTTTTATTTTTCCATATAAAATAGCGCATACCAACAATCCAAGTAACTATAATGTTGAGTACGACGGAAACTGGACTGGATACCGTTGTTCCATCAAAAAAGATAGTGTTGCTTGGGGAATGTCTGGTGTGACGGCAGTTTTTAAAGATTCTATTGCTAATATTAAAATAAAGGCGAATCACAGAGGATATGATGCGCAACAATATGATTTTAATAGGATTCGAATCTTTTATGATAACTGGAGTGAAGATTATGAAATTCGATTTAAAGAAGAAGGTTTAATAGCAGACACCAAAGTAAACAAAGAAGCTCATTTTGTAGAATACGTATTGACACAAACGTTAGAAGAATTAGAGTTTTGTGTACAAAGAATAGGAAATCCAGAAAACCCAGAGTTTTTAATGATGGGAATGGAGCTTATGAATGATAATCCTGGAGTACAGTACACTACAATTGGAGTTAATGGTGCTAGTTTTAGTTATTATGATCGCTGTAAGTTCTTTAATGATCAGTTGATGTTGTATACTCCTGATTTATTTATCGTTTCGGTCGGAACCAATGATGCGTACCATCCTGATTTTGATCCAGAAGAGTATACCATGTATTACGAGAATCTTATTTTGAACGTACAAAAAGCCAATCCTGATTGTGCTATTTTGTTAACTGTACCTAATGATTCTTATTACAAAAGGAAATATCCAAATCCTAGAACAAGGGTAATGCAAAAAATTATCTATAAATTGGCCGAGAAACATAAAATGGCCGTTTGGGATTTTTATGAAATAATGGGAGGATTTAATTCTTCCAGAGATTGGTATCAACATAAACTGATGCCAAAAGACAGAATACATTTTACACAATTGGGATATAGAATTAAAGCAGATTTATTATTACAGGCTATTACGAATTCATGGGAAAAAGAATTACAGTTAGCTCCTAATTCTGTTTTGAATCAAATTATTAATGAATAGATTAATAGACATTTTTTCTTTTTCGGAGGATTTTCCTTTGATATTTACACAAGCAGATTTCTGGATTTTCTTCGCAGTGATCTATTTCCTGTATGCAATTATTTACAGTAAAAAGAATTTACGAAGTGCATATTTGTTTGCGATTAGCTTACTTTTTTATTACAAAACCAGTGGTCTGTTTATTGGTATTTTGCTTTTTAGTACTGTAAATGATTTCTTTTTAGGAAAGGCTATATATCATAGTAAATCAATTATAGTAAAAAAACTACTGGTTGCATTTAGTGTAATTATTAATCTTAGTACGCTATGTTATTTTAAGTATGCATATTTCTTTACAGAATCCTATAATACTCTTTTTAATACAGATTATGAGGTAATTAATTATTTAGCCCAATTTGCTAATTCATGGGCGAATGCAGATTATTTTACCGTAGATACTATCATTTTACCAGTAGGAATCTCTTTTTACACCTTTCAAACGATTAGTTACAGTGTAGACATATACAGAAAGCAAATAGAACCTTTGAAATCGATCATTGATTTTGGGTTTTTTGTAAGTTTCTTCCCTCAGTTAGTAGCCGGACCAATCGTTAGAGCTGCAGATTTTGTTCCTCAAATCAGAAAGGAAATTTCAATTACCAAAGAAGAATTTGGTAATGCAACTTTTATGATCCTAAAAGGATTGATTAAAAAGATGTTGTTTGCAGATTTTATAGCCATGAATTTTATGGATCGGGTGTTTGATGTGCCGGATATGTTTTCTGGATTTACAAATATCATGGCAATGATCGGATATTCTTTGCAGATTTATGGAGATTTTTCTGGTTACACAGATATTGCTATCGGATTGGCTCTACTTATGGGGTATAAATTGCCCGTTAATTTTAACTCTCCTTATAAAGCTATTCATTGTGGGGATTTTTGGAGGCGCTGGCATATATCCTTATCAAGTTGGTTAAAAGACTATTTATATATTCCTATAGGAGGAAATCGTAATGGAAGTATTTTTTCTTACGTTTTTATTATTGTATTTACCTTTTTGGGAGCTTTTGCATTTGCGGATTTTGGTGTTGCTATCATTTCCACAGCCTTCATAGGTTTTTTATTAATCATAACGGTGTTTTCTTCTAAAGTAGCATGGCATTTTAATAGGAATGTAAATATCATGATTACAATGTTGGTTGGAGGCCTTTGGCATGGTGCTTCTTGGAAATTTGTTATTTGGGGAGGTCTTAACGGTATTGGGATTGTAACCTATAAATATTGGCGTAAAATTAGCCCTTATGAGAATTCTACAGCTTGGTATGCGTTATTGTGGAGAATTGCATTAACATTCGCATTTATAACTTTTACTAGAATTTACTTTAGAGGAAATAGTATGGATCATATAGATCGTTTCTATCAGGCAGTAATGACCAATATGGATTGGGGGAACGCTCTAACGGTATTATGGGAGTATAGATTGGTTTTTATCGTAATGCTCATAGGATATATTACCCATTGGTTACCCTATAAAACAAAAGATTGGATATTAGAACAGTTTATAAAAAGTAATATTGTTATCAAAGGTCTTATAGCTACAATAGTAGCAATTATATGTTATCAAACTTATGCAGCCGATTTTCAACCATTTATTTATTTTCAGTTCTAATCTTAATTTTAAGATACGATTTAAAAGTTGTCATAAAAGAACTTTATTTCCATCAGTATAAAATTATGTAAGCGTGTTTCATCATATTCATCCATATGAGCCATTTTTCCCTGAAGGTGCTACTAAATTGATAGTAGGGACATTGCCGCCACCGAGATTTACAACAGGAGAATTAAATGAAAGAGATGTTGATTTCTGTTATGGAAGTAGCAATGGATTGTTATGGCCTGTACTAGATAAGATTTTTGATCTAAATTTAAAATTTGAAACGACTCATGAAGCTGCAGAACAGCGCAGAAACTTTTTGACTTCAAGAGGTATAGGAGTTTGTGATATTGTGGGTAGCTGTGTTCGTGAAAAAGTAGACGCTTCGGATTTAGGAATGAAAAATCCAAAACTGAGAGATATTGTGTCTTATTTAAAACTGTATCCCGAAATAGAGATGCTCATATTTACTGGAGGTAATAGTAAAAATGGACCAGAATATTTTTTTAGAAAGCATTTGAAAGATTATAACCTTAGGTTAGAGGTAATATCTAACGAAATTCCTAGAATTCATCAGTTTCAGTTAGATAATCGTTTTATAAAAACAGTTTCATTAACAGCTCCTTCAGGTACTGCAAATCGAGCCATTGGTAGTCTACAACTTTATAAAGATTTAAAAAGTAAAGACCCAAAATTTAATACCATTGATTTTCGAATGATGCAATATCGTGAGTTCTTTTAAGATATTGCGAATATTATTTTTGATAGCGATAATGCCCAATAATGGTATAATCAAATAAACAATCAGCTAGTACTTGTCCACCGCCAATGTTATGTACGATGAGATAACGTTTTTGGTCACTGGATTTTTTATCTACAACCAATCCGATATGCGTGAGTCCGCCACCTAAACTCCAACAAACGATATCTCCAGGTAGGTAATCCTCGGGCTTATTGGAAATGGATTTTACGGTACCAAATCTGGAAAAAAACTTCATAAGATTAGGAACTCTTCTATGATCTATGTTTTTATCAGTTTTAGATAATCCCCAGTTCTTAGGATAGCTGCTAAAATTTGATTTCATATCCTCGTGTACCTCTTTTTGCAGGTCGATTCCTAGTTTGCGATAAGCTCTTATAACTACATCGGTGCATACGCCTTTATCACTAGGTACGTCACCATTAGGATAGGAAATGGAGAAATAAGAAGGGTCGTACGTAACCTTTTGTTCTGTTAATGTTAAGGTAGCATCAGATAACTTTTTGTAAAAATCTTCTTGGCCTGTTATGATATTACATAACGTACAAGTGATTAAGAATAGAATAAGTTTATGCATGAAATATTATTTTGACTTTATTAACGTTATTAATGTTTTATTATTAAGAAAAATCTTGCATTATAAAAGATTAATTCTTTTTTTTGAGGCCAGATTAAAAATAAATGAATTGTTTCAAAATACAAACAAGTATTTATTTTCGTCCCCCTAGTCTGCATCTGAAATAATACCTCTTAGCGAAGGTGACTAAAATTAGTTACTAGGATATTTCGTTATGAGAATTCATCATTTATTTGTTTTTATATTTCTGCTAGCAGGCTATTCCTATGGCCAACAGCTTGACATAGATTTTTCTAGAAATGGTTTGTTAGTATTTAAAGAACTTGGATCAGAATCATCTCATATCATTGATTTCGATGTTGTTGCCGAAAGCAAGATTAATGTCTTATACGAGGCAGACTCCAAAAAGCATTTGGTACGTTTATATAAAAACGGTAAGAAGGATACTGATTTTTCGGCTAGAACAGGTAGTTTTAATAATGAGTATACAATACCTGTAGCAATTGATTCTAAAGAAGACGGAAGTGTATTGGTGCTATCTAATTTTTGGAATGGGCATAGCTGGATGGTTTCCGTAAATGAATTTTATGAAGATGGTATGATGAATATTGGTTTCGGTAGTAGCGGATTCTACAAAAAGAATATTATGGATAATTTTGATGATAATTATGGTCAATATATCCATGCTTCTTCTACAGACGAAATAATCGTTGTGGCCAAGGTGCAGCATTTTAACGTTAATAGTGCTGCTAAAAAAGAAAAGATTGGGATTCTTAAGCTTTCGGGTGTTGGAGAGACACTATCAGCTGGCTTATATGACGATCATGATTTTACACTCAATTGTTCTGCAATGGATAATGATCAGTTGTTATTAGCGTATTCTGAATCTATAGATGGAGGACAAGAGCAAGCTACCTATTTGGCAAGTTTAGATAGTGATCAGATGGCTTATAATAAGTTGGATTGTATTACTATCGAAGAGAATTATCAATCCTTTGATCAGATTATACTATGTAATGAAAAGCTATACACCTCTCAAATGGAAGATGATTCTGAAGGTGTTTATCATATTCGTAAATATGATGTTGATGGTACACCTGATACCTCATTTTATGATAGTGGAAAAATGAGCTATAGTGCTGATATTTATAACACTAATTTTGTTGTAAATAAAAAAGGAGAAGTGTTTATTATTTCTACAAGTTTGGATAATGAACTTGAAATACTGATCAAAAAACTATTAGATACCGGTGAAGTAGATCCTAGCTATGGTATAAATGGTGAAACTTCGATTTATCTTAAGTATCCTATTCTCGATTTAGGGAAGATGCATTTAGATGATAAAGATGAATTGTATATCTCTGGTTCTATGCGAATCGATGGAGGTTCTTATGGTTTTATATCAAAAGTAAAATTGAATATTCAGCAATTAAAAAGAGAAAAATTAGAAAAATTCTTAGACAACTTATTCAAAAAAGAATAGCAAAGCTATTTAGATAGCTCTTCTAATCGTTCTCTTTCTGTTTTACTTAGTTTATCAATACCTTGATCATTTATTTTTTCTAATAAATCGTTGAGCTCCTTTTCCTTTTCAACTTTACTAACGTTATATCGATCATCTACATCTAATAAGCCTTCTGGTTTTTTCTGAATATCTTTTTTAAATTCTAAAAACCCTGGTTTAAACCATTTAATGAATACGAAAATCAGAATAATTGCGATTATTAGTGGTATAGATATAAAACTCATCAGTTATGATGTTGTTATAGAAGTTCTTGGATTTGTCTCAATGTATTTAGGATTAAAAATATAGAAAAATATAGTATGTTATAAGTTTTGTACCATATTATCGTA
The DNA here is from genome assembly GCF_947492965.1 of uncultured Aquimarina sp. Classification (GTDB taxonomy): domain Bacteria; phylum Bacteroidota; class Bacteroidia; order Flavobacteriales; family Flavobacteriaceae; genus Aquimarina. Next base: position 11,025 of record NZ_CANLOZ010000004.1, read on the forward strand.
TTTGCTTAATAAAATCTTCCACCGCATCAGCGCCATTTTGGGTTAGATGTTTAATAAAAGCAGATCCAATAATGGCACCTTTTGCTGTTTTAGTAGCTTGTAAAAAGGTTTCGTTATTACTAATTCCAAATCCTACGATTTGTGGATTTTTTAATTGAAGCCCTTCGATTCTTTCAAAATATTCTTGTTGTACATTTCCAAAAGTGTTTTTTGCACCTGTAGTACTTGCAGAACTTACCATATAAATAAACCCATTCGAAACACTATCTATAAAACGAATACGTTCTTCAGAAGTTTGTGGAGTAATAAGAAATACATTGATTAATCCATATTTTTCAAAGATTTCTTGGTATTGTTCATGATACTCAGCAACAGGTAAATCTGGAATGATTAAACCATCAATTCCTATTTCCTGGCATTTTGCGCAGAATGCTTCTACACCATATTGCATCATTGGATTAAAATATCCCATGATGATTAACGGAATGGAAACAGTTTCTCTAATATCTTCTAACTGTTCGAAAAGTAATTTGGTGGTCATTCCATTTTTTAAAGCTGCTGTAGAGCTTTCTTGGATGGTTGGACCGTCTGCTAAAGGATCACTAAAAGGCAATCCAATTTCGATCATATCTACACCACTTTTTTCTAAATCTTGAATGATTTTTTTTGTGTCATGTAATGATGGGTATCCTGCCGTAAAGTATATAGATAATAGCTTTTTGTCTTGTGCTAAAGCTGTGTTTATTCTGTTCATGTTTTTTAATATTGAGTATTTAGTATAAAGTGTTGAGTAAAAATGACTTTGATATTAAATACAAGCTGTTAATTTTCTTAGATGGTTTATCTTTATTTTGTCATCCCAGCGTAGGCTGGGATCCATTCTGTATATTTAATTATACCAATCGGAAGCCAAATCATTCCAAGAAAGATTGTCTTCTTCTATAAGATTAATTTTCCATTGTCTTTTCCAAGTTTTTAATCTTTTTTCTCTGATAATAGCATCATTTACATACTGATGAGTTTCAAAGTAAACCAATGTATTCAGGTTATACTTTTTTGTAAAGCCGTCAATCAATTTGTTTTTATGCTCAAAAACTCTTCTTTCAAGATTGTTAGTCATCCCTATATAAAGTGTTCCGTTTTTCTTGTTTGAAAGAATATATACAGCATATTGATGTTCTGGTTTTAGCATTTTGTTTTATTATGGATTCCAGCCTACGCTGGAATGACAATTTCTTAATTTTCTTATATAGTTATATTATTTTATTGAGTATTAAACTATAAAATATGGAAGAAACGAAGTATTCCAGACATTAGAATTTTCACACTAACGACTAAATACTCATTGCTAATTTTACAATTTAAAATAATCGATATACGTATTTAGATCTTTATCACCTCTTCCGGATAAACTAATCACTACAATATCGTCTGGTTTGAATTTTTTGTCATTAAAAATTGCTAAGGCATGCGATGTCTCGATAGCCGGAATGATCCCTTCCAACTGAGATAATTCTAAACCAGCGGTCATTGCATCATCATCGGTTACCGAAAAGAACTCTCCACGTCCTGATTTATATAAATGCGAATGTAGTGGCCCAACTCCTGGATAATCCAATCCTGCAGAAATAGAATAAGGTTCGGTGATTTGTCCATCAGGAGTTTGCATTAATAAGGTTTTACATCCATGAATGATTCCTTCTTTACCTAACTGCGAAGTTGCAGCACTTTCACCACTGTTCACTCCTTTTCCGGCGGCTTCTACCGCTATGATCCCAACACTCGGTTCATCTAAGAAATGATAGTAAGTTCCGGCAGCATTACTTCCTCCACCGATACAGGCTACAACATAATCCGGATTTTCTCTACCTTCTTTTTCTTTTAACTGCCATTTGATTTCTTCTGAAATAATAGACTGAAAACGAGTTACCATATCAGGGTAGGGATGAGGTCCAATAGCAGAACCTATAATATAGTGGGTGTCTACTGGATTATTAATCCAATCTCTAATAGCTTCGTTAGTAGCGTCTTTTAAGGTTTTACTACCTGATTTGGCTGGTCGTACTTCCGCACCTAACATTTTCATGCGTGCTACATTCGGAGCTTGACGTTTGATATCAATTTCTCCCATATATACGATACACTCGATACCCATTAACGCACAAACAGTTGCTGTAGCCACACCATGTTGTCCGGCTCCTGTTTCTGCAATGATTCTGTTCTTACCTAATTTTTTGGCAACAAGGATTTGACCAATAGTATTGTTTACTTTATGTGCTCCTGTGTGATTCAAATCTTCGCGTTTAAGGTACACTTTGGTATTATGTTTTTCCGAAAGTCGTTTCGCATAATACAAAGGTGATGGTCTACCTACATAATCGCGTAATAGTTGATCGAACTCTTCTTTAAAAGAAGGTTCGTTCATAATGTCTAAATACGTAGATCGTAATTCTTCTACATTTGGATATAGCATTTCTGGGATGTATGCTCCACCAAAATCTCCGTAATAACCTTTTTCATTTACTTGATAGCTCATTTTATTTTTTGTTTTTGTGTTTTGGGCGTGACCTTCGCTCTCCTCAGGTCGGGCTATCCGTTGCAATTCCTCGTTTTATTTTTCTCTGTTTCTACTTCGACAAGCTCAGTATGACAATTAGAGCAAAACAAATCTCCGGGATTTACACTGCTATCCCTCACGCATTCTATTTAATTCTTCTTTAAAAATCTTTAATTCCTCGATATTTTTTAATCCTGGTGCTGTTTCAAATTTACTATTTACATCAATGGCGTAAATGGGTAAATCTGTTTTTAGAATTTCTTTTACTTTTTCAATCTCATCTAATCCAATACCACCACTTAAAATAAAAGGTGTTTCGGATGGATAGTTGTTTAAAACACTCCAATCAAATGTATATCCATTTCCTCCCTTTTCTTTGCCTTTGGTGTCAAAAAGGAAATAATTTACAATACCTTCATAAGGTTGTAGTATTTCAAAATTAAATTGATCTTTGATTGAGAAAACTTTCCATATTTCAATAGATTCAGTATTTTCTGTTTCAGAAAAACACTCCAACTCAGATTGTAAATCTCTACAATATTGCGGAGATTCGTTTCCGTGCAATTGAATTACCTTAAAATTGTATTTTTTTACTTTCTCAATTACAAAATCTATGGAAACATCTACAAAAACTCCTGTTTTTTTTATTTCAGCAGGTAACCTTAGAATGTCTCCATCAAATTTTCTGGGTGATTTTTCATAGAAAATAAAGCCCAAATAGTCCGGCTGTAATTCAGCGACTGCTTGCATATTTTCCTGATATTTCATTCCGCAGACTTTTAGCTTCATGATTGCAATGCTTTTAAGAATTCTATAGCACTCTGACCTGGATTTTCTGTTTTCATAAAGTTTTCACCAATAAGAAAACCTTTGTAATCATATTGCTGTAAATCTTTGATAGCTTCGATACTACTAATACCACTTTCTGAAACTTTTACAAAGTCATCAGGAATATGTTTGCTAAGTTCTTTGCTGACATCCGTACTAACTTCAAAAGTTTTAAGGTTACGATTATTAACTCCGAGCATATCTAAAGATGGCATAATAGATTTTTCTAATTCTTCTAAATTATGCACTTCTAATAATACATCCAGTGATAATTTTTTAGCAAATTCAGAAAGTGATTTTATTTCATCTCTTGATAGGACTGCAGCGATTAATAGGATAACATCTGCGCCATAAGCTTTGGCTTCTAACAATTGATATTCATCAATAATAAATTCTTTACGTAATAAAGGCATCGATGTGGATGCTCTTGCAAGTACTAAATCATCCAAAGATCCTCCAAAATATTTTCCATCCGTAAGTACTGACATTCCACATACGCCAGCGGTTTCATATCCAATAGCCACGTCTTGTACACTAACCTTTTGATTAATGACAGCTTTTGAAGGCGATCTACGTTTATGTTCTGCAATAATTCCAGTATCACTGTTGAGTAGAGCCTCAGCAAGGGAGTTCCCTTGTCTATTAAATAATACTGAATTTTCTAGTTGTTGAACTGGTATGATACTTTTTCTAAGTTCAACTTCTTTGTATTTATCGGCAACTATTTTGTCTAGTATGTTCATCATTTGTCATCCTGAACTTGTTTCAGGATCTTATTAATTAATATTCTTTTTCTAGATTCCAGATCAAGTCTGGAATGACAATTTTCTTTAGTTTTTGCTAAGTTCCTGTACTTTTTTTAAGGCTGTTAACCCTTTTCCTGATAGCAACGATTCTTTTGCTTTTTCGAAGCCTTCTTTAGGTTGTAATCCTTCCACAGTGGCGATTGCCATACCCGCATTGGCACAAACTACATCATTCTGTGCTTGGGTACCCTTACCACTCAGGATATTCATGAAAATAGTAGCAGATTCTTCTACGGAATCACCACCAACAATATCTTCCATTTGTAAAGCTTGTACTCCAAAATCTTCTGGAGTAAGCATTCCTTCGGTATTATTAGATATGGTTTTGGTACTTCCGGTAAGTGAAATTTCGTCATATCCATCTAACGCATGAATAATGGTAAAGTTTTTATCTGTATTTTGATATAGATATCCGTACATTCTTGCCAGTTCAAGGTTAAAAACTCCAACGATTTGATTCTTTGGAAATGCTGGATTTACCATTGGTCCTAGCATATTGAAGAACGTTTTTACTCCCAATTCTCTTCGTATCGGAGCTACATTCTTCATGGCAGGATGAAATAGAGGAGCGTGTAGTACACAAATTCCAGCTTCATCAATACTTCTTTTCAAAAAGTCTTTGTCATTACTAAACTTAATTCCCAGATGTTCCATCACATTGGAGCTACCACATTTTGAAGAAACTCCATAATTACCATGTTTAGTAACTTTGATTCCAGCTCCTGCAGAAACAAAAGAGGACAGTGTAGAAATGTTAAAAGTATCTTTTCCATCTCCTCCAGTACCACATAGATCTATAGGATTATATTCGCTAAGATCTACTGCGATACATAGTTCTAATAGTGCATCTCTAAAACCTTCTAATTCTTCAACAGTAATGCTACGCATCATGTACACAGTAAGGAAAGATGCAATTTGGCTTTGATTATAAGCTCCTTGAGAGATATTCACAAGTACTTGTTTTGCCTCTTCTTTAGAGATTGTTTCGTGATTGATTAATCTATTTAGTAATGCTTTCATTGTGTGTTTTGATTTTGTACTTCTTTTTTTGTGTGTCAGATACTAATTATTAATCCAATTTTCTAACATCTTTTTTCCATCGGGAGTAAGCACTGATTCCGGATGAAATTGAACTCCTCTTACGTCTAATTCTTTATGTCGGATAGACATAATTTGCCCATTCTCGTCAAACGAAGTAGCTTCTAGGCAAGAAGGTAGGTCTTTATCTGATACCACCCAAGAGTGATATCGACCAACATCAAAAGAGTCATTGAGTCCTTCAAAAATTACTTCGTCAGATACAGTAAGTTTTACTTTTGTAGCAACGCCATGATATACATCATCGAGATTAATAAGACTTCCTCCAAAAACTTCTCCAATTGCTTGTTGCCCAAGACATACTCCAAAAATACTTTTGGAATCCGCGTAGGTTTTAATGATGTCCTTTAGCAACCCAGCTTCATCAGGAATACCAGGACCTGGAGATAGTAATATTTTATCATAAGCAGCTACTTCCTCGATATGTAGTTGGTCATTTCGTTTTACTATCACCTCGCAACCTAGATCCTCTAAATAATGAACTAGGTTATACACGAATGAATCGTAGTTATCTATTACTAATACTTTTTTCATTTTTTTAGTTAGAGTTTGTAAGCTCTTTATATTTCTTCAGCAAGTTTTAATGCTTTGGTTAATGCTCCTAGTTTATTATATACTTCTTGTAGTTCGTTTTCTTCATTGGATTCGTTTACCAATCCCGCACCCGCTTGCCAATGCAGTGTATGATTTTTACTCAAAAAAGTACGAATCATAATAGCGTGATTAAAGTTTCCGGAGAAATCCATGAATCCAATAGCGCCTCCGTAAAAGTCTCTGTTCACGGTTTCATATTTTTCGATGAGTTGCATTGCCATATGTTTTGGTGCGCCACTTAAAGTCCCTGCAGGAAAGGTATCTGCAACTACTTGCATTGTTGTGGTGTCTTTGTGTTTTTTACCAGTAACTTTACTAACTAAATGGATCACATGAGAGTAAAATTGTACTTCTCTATAGGTCTCTACTGTAACCTCACTACCGTTACGGCTTAAATCATTTCGTGCTAAATCTACCAGCATTACATGTTCAGCATTTTCCTTTTCGTCAGCAGAAAGTTTTTTTGCTAGTTCAGCGTCTTGCTCGTCATTACCGGTTCGTTTAAATGTTCCTGCAATAGGATGTATCTCGGCAATTTCGTCTTTTACTACTAATTGAGCTTCTGGAGAGCTTCCGAAAATTTTAAAATCACCATAATCAAAGTAGAATAGGTACGGAGATGGGTTGATACTTCGTAATGCACGATATACATTAAATTCATCTCCTTTGAATTTTTGAGAAAAACGTTTAGACAATACTAATTGAAAAACATCTCCTCGTTGACAATGTTTTTTAGCTAGGGCTACATGTTCCTTATATTGCTCATCATCAAGATTAGAGGTGGTTTCATCAACAGTACTAAAGTTGTAGGAAGCGAAGTTTTTTACATTTAAAAGAGATTCTATTTCTGCAATATTACTTTCTGATTCATAACAATGTGCAAAGATGTAGGCTTCATTATTAAAATGATTGATGGCAATGATATTTTGATAAACGGTGTATTGCATATCTGGTATATCTAAAGCACCTTCTTTTTTGGTAATACTGATATTCTCAAAATAGCGAACGGCATCATAAGCGATATAACCGAATAATCCATTATTAATGAATTTAAAATCGCTTTTAGAGGTTTTGAATTGCTGTCCAAAATTTTCAATAACCAAAGGAATGTTTGTCTCTTCTGTAATAGCGGTTTCTATGTGAGTTTTATCGGGGAAAGACTGATAGATGGTCTCATTTTCTATTTTGATGTTAGCAATTGGATTGCAACAGATATAGGAAAAACTGTTTTCATTTCCTCTATAATCACTACTTTCCAAAAGCAAACTATTAGGAAATCGATCTCTGATTTTTAGATAAACGCTTACCGGTGTAATGGTATCAGCCAGAATTTGTTTGAAATGTGTGGTTAATGTATAACTCATTTTAAATTTTGATATTTATATTTTAGAATACCCTTTGATTATGCCAATAAAAAAAGGCTTGTCGTGATTTGACAAGCCTTTGATATGTTTACTTAACTATATGACAGGAGCTATCTCACGACGTTTTCGTTATAAGACAACCACCACCAAGTATTTGTTAAGATTAAATTCATTTTTTATTTAATTGGCTCAAATATATAAATTAATTACAATTCAAAAAATAAAAAATTACATTTTTAAGTTTACTGCTAATTCGAACTCATCGTTAATAGCCTTATCGCCTAGGTTGTCGAAGAAACTACCAGATCCATATTTAATATCGTATTTAGTTCTATCAATGCTAAGAGTAGTACTTGCGGAGCTTCCCTTTACGGCAAGATCGAAGGTTATTGGGTTGGTTTTCCCCTTGATGGTAAGGTCACCAGCTATTTTATAGCCATTTGCTATTTTTGTTGCTTTTTTGATAACTAATTTGGCTGTCGCGTAATTGTTTACTCCAAAAAAGTCATCAGAACTTAAATGACCTTCGAGTTTTTCTTTTCCTTTTCCAGCTTCAAGATCTGTTACTTGAATTGATGTCATGTCTACAGCAAATTCTCCTCCAGTTAACTCCTTGTTAGTGAAAGTCAAGAATCCGCTAGAAAAATTAAGTGTTCCTGTATGTTGACCAGTGATCTTTTTTCCTGTCCATTCTATAGTGCTTTCAGCAACATTGATCTTTTTTTGTTGCGCAATTGAAGATGCTGTAATGAATACAATAGATGCGAAAATTACTAATTTAAGCTTGGTTTTCATGATTTTGAAATATTAGTGATTATTAAATTGTGATTACTTGTTTAACTTCTTAGTTTGTTTAATAATGTATTAAAGGTAATTAATTCTTGCTCTGTAAGATTAGAGGTAATCTTTTGTTCTAATCCTTCTACTGCAATACTAGTTTGATCTAAAAAACCAATACCAAGAGGTGTAATAGTGATCTCTACCTTTCTTCTGTTTGATGGGCAAATAGTTCTATTTACGTAACCTTTAGATATTAATTTGTCAACCAGTCTGGTTGTGTTACTCATTTTACTTACCATGCGTTCTTGAATCGTCGATAGATTTGATGGTTTTCCTTTTTGTCCTTTCAGGATTCGTAAAACATTAAATTGTTGGATAGAGATATCAAAAGGTTTTAAAACTGCATGAATCTGATCATTAATAATACTATTTGTGTAAAATAAATTGATCACTGCTTTTTTTGATAGTGGTAAAGATGCATTAGTTTTTATGATATCTTCAATATTCATTTGTATATACAATTGTTGTTTATACAAATGTATAGATTTTACCTTTTAAGAAAATTAAAAGAGATACTAATTCTTTGTTAAAATTATTATGGATACAATGGTAAATACTATTATTGTCAAATTAACCTAAGTTCTAGAATCCTAAAATTATCTATATGAATTATTTAAACCTTGTTAATTTCCTTTTAGGTAATAACACGTTTTAATATTTTAGTATAATGCGAAAATTGGTCTTATATATAGGATTAGCGATATTGTTATCGAATTGTAAAGGAGAACAACAGATAGCTATTGAAGCTTCTAATGTTTTTTCTGACAAAGGGGTAGAGATACCTGTGTACGATTTTGAAAACTTCGAACATCTTCTGAATATTGATGATGGGAAAACACGTGTCATTAATTTTTGGGCAACGTGGTGTAAACCTTGTGTAGCAGAGCTTCCTTATTTCGAGCTTATTAATAGTAGATATCCAAATAAAGAGGTGGAAGTAATACTAGTAAGTTTAGACTTACCGAATCATGTAGAGTCTAAGCTGATTCCTTTCGTTAAAAAACAACGCATACAAAGTAAAATAGTATTATTGGATGATCCGGATGCCAATAACTGGATTCCTAAAGTAAATGAAAATTGGTCAGGTTCTATCCCTGCAACTATAATATACAAAGGAAATACTTCAAATTTTTATGAACGCTCTTTTACGTATGACGAATTAGAGAGAGAACTTAAAAAAATATTATGATAATATTTTTGGGCTTGGATATCAGAAAAACTTAATAACGCAAACAAAATGAAAACTTTAAAAATTTTAGTGGTAGTAGTCCTAGTAATTGCAGTAAGTGCATTTGCTATTGATAAAGTTAATGTAAATGAAGCTGATAAAGGCTATGCAATAGGTGATACTGCTACGGATTTTAAATTGAAAAATATTGATGATAAGATGGTTTCTTTAGAGGATTATAAAGACGCCAAAGGGTTTATCGTTATTTTTACGTGTAACCATTGTCCTTATTCTGTTGCATACGAAGATAGAATTATCGAATTGGATAAGAAATTCAAGACAAAAGGATATCCTGTTATCGCTATCAATCCTAATAATCCTAAAGCTTATCCAACGGATAGTTTTGATGAAATGAAGGTTCGCGCAAAAGAGAAAGGATTTACATTCCCTTACTTATTTGACGATGGTCAAAAGATCTATCCACAATATGGAGCAACTAAAACACCTCACGTTTATATCTTAGAAAAAACAGGAACTGGCAATTTAGTGCGTTATATTGGTGCGATTGATAATAATTATAAAGATGCTGTTGCTGCAGATAAAAAGTATGTAGAAGATGCAGTAAATGCCTTGTTAAAAGGAGAAAAAATTGCCATAGAGACTACCAAAGCAATTGGTTGTAGCATTAAAGCTTAATTAAAGAAAAGCCGATATAATTACGATTAATATTCTCGTAGAATTCATCCTTGTGACTTATATTTGTAAGGAATTACTAATCTTTACGTACAATTAAATAAACGAAACTATACAATGGCCGAAGATATAACTCAAGATCAATGGGAAGATCTAATTGCTAAAGACGATAATGCAGTAATTTTGGATGTTAGAACCGAAGAAGAAGTAGAAGATGGTTTTATTCCAAATATGCTGAATATAGACATAAGAAAAGGGCAAGGTTTTCTGGATGAGATCGAAAAATTAGACAAATCAAAAAATTATTATGTCTACTGTAGATCTGGAGGTCGTAGCGCTCAGGCCTGTACGCTGATGAATCAAATGGGATTCGAAACCACATATAACTTACTTGGCGGATTTATGAATTGGGATGGTGAAGTTGCTGAATAAAAATCACTCATACGTATGAAAATTAAAACAATAGCCATCGCGATGATCTTTTCTGTGTTATTTATCAACTGTAAAGATCAGAATAAAGATACGGCAATAGTGGAGCTTATTACCGTAGAGGAAATGGATTCCTTGTTAGAAATGGAGAAAGTACAGCTGGTGGATGTAAGAACTCCTCAAGAATATGCTGATGGACATATCGAAGGTGCTATTAATATTGATTTTACGGATGAGAATTTTGAAACTTTATTATCCGAAGTTGATAAAACTAAACCTGTGGCTGTCTATTGTGGTCGTGGAGGTAGAAGCGGTAAATGTTCTGCTTATATGAAAAAGGCTGGATTTACCAAGATCTATGATCTCGATGGTGGTATTACCGAATGGAAATATAAAGGAAAACCTGTTACAAAATAACAAATAAAAAAGGTTGCTAATTTTAGCAACCTTTTTTATTAAAGATCAGATTATTGAACAGCCTTTGCGACGTCTATTTTTCCGTATCCGTATCGATTGCTTCTATCAGGATAATATTCTCCTGCTTTTTGCATTTTTTCCAGAACTTCTTGCCTACTTAGATCTGGATTTTTTGCCCAAACTAAAGCTGCGATTCCTGCGGTAGTAGCCGTAGCGATAGAAGATCCTCCAACTACATTTCTTACATCAGAGCTAAATCCTAAAACAGGCATAGTTCTATTAGAATCTGCATCTCTTTGCATAGCTACTGTAAAATCTATCTTTTTTCCATCATGACAAATCGAACATCTTTTTCCGTTTTCTTTTATTCCCGTTACAGCAACGGTCTCTTTCATACTCGCTGGAAAAATAACAGCATACCAGTTAGTGAAAGTTGTTGATGTTCCTCCTGCAGCCACAATCATTTTATCCTTTGAATAAGCATATTTTACAGCATCTTTTATGTTTCTTACGGTCCAAACCCAGCCAATGGACATGGAAATAATCTTAACATCTGGCATGTCTGCTAGTTCTTTTAGTGCTTTGCTAACAGCTTTTCTTTCTTTTCTGCTTTCCAGAAGTACATCTCCAGTTCCTCGGTATACAACAAGATCACAGTTATAAGCTACTCCTACAGGCATGGCGTCATCGTTTCGCGGAGATGCAATAGCAGCCGACATTGCTGTTCCATGTCCACAATCATCAAAAACAGAATCATCAAATGTTCCGAATTGTTTAACTGTTCGCCCGTTAGAAAATCCATCATTAAAATCACTTCCCAAGAATTTTTGTGATTGCGAAATTCCTGAATCGATTACTCCTACCGTAATTCCGCGTCCAGTACTATATTCCCAAGCTTCAGGAATGTTATGAATGTCGAATGTCCATGGCACCCATGAATTAGGAGCGATAACACGATAGTCTTCTGGGTTAACTATTCTTCCTTCAAAAGCACATCCAAAGTTTTTTTCTTCAGGATCTGGTAAGAAATAGTTGTATTCACTCGGTTCTACATAACGAATATGGGATGCTTTTTTAATATTTTCAAGAGTCTCTTTTTTTGTAATTAGGACTTCAATATAGTTCAAGATTTCATCATCATGATTTAGGGATTTGGAAGTTTCTTGCTCCTCTGTCTCATCTATGATTTCTAAAATTTTTGATTTTATATTAATGAGTCTGGTAGAACGGTTGTTAGAAAAGCTTTCACCCTCATTTCCGTAACCAATATTTAAATACCCTCCACTGTGTACTAAGGCACTCCACAAAATGTCAGTTGGGGTTTTGGTCCAATCGAGATCCCCATTTTTCTTGAGTTGATCAGAAATATAATTATTTATTTCTTCTATAGAATATAATTTTTGATTAGAGTTATTTTCTGGAATTTCTGTAATGTCGTCTTTTGAGCATGATAAGAATACGATAACCACAGAGATTATTAAAGTTATTTTTTTCATTAGTATGAAGTTTATGAGTTTGCATTTGTGTGGTTATCTGTGGTGGTGGAGTTGGTTTTTAATTTTGTTAGGTCACCTCCTTTCTTTTTTTATAAAGCCTAACCAATGGCTGCGATATTGATTAGGCTTGGTAGTCTGTAGATGAATTGTTATTGTTTTATAAAATTGATGGTGTTTGAAATCCTGGAATTAGATATTTTTATAAAATAGTGTCCAGCAGACATATCAGAGATTTCGGTATCAATATTTAGATTCACAACTCCAGTATTTGAACCTTTATAAGTGATGGTTTTTATTTTTTTGCCGGTTAAATCATAGATTTTGATTACTGATTTTTCATTTTTTACAGAAGGAAATTGTAGTGTTGTACCATTTCCATCAGTAGGATTTGGATATAAAGTTATTTTATGGTTATCCAGTTTTGTGTCATCTAAAAGGTTCGGATTCTGTCGAGAAAGGGAGCTGATGGTTACGTCTAGATTTCCTGGTAATGACCAATTGCCTGCGCCATCGCGAACCAAACTTTTTATTTTTCCGTTTCTTCTTCTAATATCTTTTGTTACTGAAGATCCTGCTGTAATGGTTTGTGTATTATCAACTCTAAATTTGTACACCTTTAGATCATCAAACTCCATACTAGTTTTGTTGGTTCTAAGAGATATAGAACTCCCATTTTTAATAGGTGATGTGTCTGTCCAACGTAATAATGATTTATTATTTTTAAAGACTTCTATAACTCCAAATGCTGGACTGTAGGTGATCTTATAGTTTGCCCAATTATTATCTAAAGTCACATTTCCAATGGCTCTAAAGTTTAGTTGATTGTTGATAGTTTCATAAATTCTTACTCTATTATCCTCACCACTAAACCATATTAGGTACGAGTTTCCTCTTTGAGTTTGTGTAACATCATCAGCCATAATGTGAATTCCAAATTTTCTTGGACCACTGGTAGAAATAGTTTTAGCAGAGAATTCGTATAAATATGGTAAGCCTGAGTTTTGTGATAAGAAGGTGTTTAATTTCGTATTGTCAGAAGTGGTGTTGGATTGGCGTAGATGTCCATCACTAATATCCCAATTTCCAGCTCCTATTGTATATCCAGAGTACAACACATTAAAATTATCATTAAAGAATCCATTACCGCGATTAGCATACCAGTTATCACCATATTTTTCCAGAGCTTGATAAAATTTCCTGGTTACTGATATATTATCATTATCGTTAAAATTTGCTGTAAAATCACCGGATTGTGTGTTTCCTCCAGAAGCGCTGATAGTGGTAGTTGGCGCTTCGGTATCTGTTCCTCCTCCAGATCCCGAGCAGTTATTATCGATTAGATTTTGTACTCCAGTTCTAATACTTGGCAAAATAGCGTAACCTCCATTTCCTGGGCAGGCAGAACATCCACCACCATCTCTATGTCCAGATATTGTTCTTAGAGAACCATTAATAGAATAATGATACGCAAATCCAGAAGGGTTAATATTTTCTTTTACGGCTTTCCATGCTAATAGATCCTTTAGAGCATTCTGTGTAGCAACTTTAGGCGTTGCGGAGGAATAATTACCTAACATACAAACTCCCATGGTATTTCGATTTCGGGCGCAAAAATGAGCACCGATGGCGCTATCACCACCAGCACGTCCTTCATAAATAACACCATTAGGATCAATTAAGAAATTGTATCCAATATCTGACCATCCGTTAGAGTTCATATGAAAGTTTTGTACAGATCGAACTCTAGCTGCCCAATCACTGCTAGAATTAGATCCAAATTCATGATGAACGATCAGATGTGTTACCTTAGAAGTAGGAAATGTGCTATTGGCTGGTCTTGCTCCCCATTGAGATCTCGAAACTACAGATGGTTTACTACAAGCCTTCCTACTTTGATTTTTAGATTTTGTGTTATTAATTTCTTTCAATATTTTTTTTGGCGTAGCTCCAGGACTATAATGTTTTAGTAACATTTTTTCCAAAACCAATTCTTTATCGGTAGTAATGTCCAGCGAATATTGGATAAAGGAAATAGACTTATCTAAGTATAATAGAGAAGTAATTAAGTTTGTATCATTTATATTATCAGAATGTCCTTCAAATGGAACTTTTTTCCAATCTGACCAAGTTTTTCCTCGTTCTGAAGTTCTGTAAGTTACTAAGATATCATCGTGATCCATGTTCGCTCCCTTTAATTGAAGATAAGAACTAATAAAAGGTTCAGGATCTTTCAGTGGAATTTCTACTGCACTGATAACAATTTTTTTTGTCTTAGATGATTTAGAAAAAATAACTCCTTTGTCGGTAAATTTTGAATTATCAGAGATATAGCTAATCGTTTTTTTAGAGTTTAATGAGATTACATTTTCTGCGGAACCTTCTCCTTTAAAATTAGTTTCTTGAGACCAAATTACCTGATGCAGTAGTATGCACAGAATAGTGTAGATAAATTGTTTGTTAGTTTTCATAATGATGATAGTGTTTAAGTTTGTGTTCTAGAGATAGTTTTGTAAGAAAAAGGACTCAGACTCGTTGTTAACCAGATGAGTAGAGCCCTTTTTACACACTTACAAAAAACTTACCTTTTGATTACCGAGATTGTTTTCGATGACCTATCGTCCTTTACTTGTATGAAGTAATGTCCATTTGTTAATGGAATAAAGTAACTACTTAGGTCAATTTCTTGGTTTTCAGTTTCTTCAATGTTTTCTCTAACAGATGTTATAACTCGCCCAGTAATATCTATAATGGAAATAGAAATAGGAGAATTGTATGATGATAGATTGGTCAACTTAATATCATTACCATTGGTAGGATTTGGATATACCTGAATGTTGCTTTCTAAATACGTATCATCTTTAATGAGAGAATTTTGTTTAGTCAGTGAACTAATGGTTACATCTAAATTACCAGGTTGAGACCAATTTCCAGCAGCATCTCTAACTAAGCTTTTGATTTTACCATTTTGTCGTCTAATATCTTTTGTGATTCCAGAACCAGCGGTAATCAATGTACTTGCATCGGCTCTAAATTTATACACCTTTAAGTCATCAAATTCCATGATGGTCTTATTTGTTCTTAGAGAAATGGTACTACCGTTTTTAATTGGAGAAGTATCTGTCCATTTAAGAATGGATTTGTTATTTTTAAATACTTCGATGACTCCAAATGCTGGACTATAGGTAATCTTATAATTTGCCCATTTGTTGTCTAATGCAACATCATCAATCGCTCTGAAATTAAGTTGATCATTTACGGTTTCATAAACTCTTACTTTGTTATCTTCTCCACTAAACCATATCAAATAAGAATTTCCTCGTTGGCTTTGGTCTGGATTGTCTGCCATGATATGAATACCGAATTTTCTTGGTCCGGAAGTTGATATGGTTTTTGCAGAGAATTCATATAAGTAGGGGAGTCCAGAGTTCTGTGATAAAAATGTATTCAATTTTGTGTTGTCAGAAGCGGTATTAGATTGACGTAAATGTCCATTATTAATACTCCAGTTCCCTTCTCCATAGGTATAGCCAGAGTATAATACATTAAAATTGTCATTAAAAAATCCATTACCACGATTAGCGTACCAATTCGTACCATATTGTTCTAATGCCTGATAAAATCTTCTTGTAACAGCAACATTATCAGAATCATTATAATTAGCTGTAAAATCTCCTGATTGTGTATTACCTCCAGAAGCACTAATTGAAGTAGTTGGAGCTTGAGTATCCGCTTGTGATCCGAAAGAATTTTGAGATCGATAAATAAAGTTTTGTCTGGGTTGCCCTGCATCTACAAAAGATCCAGGAGTAGAAGCATTTCCTCCAGCGGCTCTCCATTCAAAATGGATATGATCACCAGTAGATCCGCCGGTGGTTCCTTCTAAAGCAATTACTTGTCCTTTCTGTACGGATTGTCCTTGGCTTACCAGCAGTGTTTTGTTATGCGCATAGTAGGTTCGTGTTCCATCGCTATGTCTTACGATAACCAACCTTCCGTAACCGCTTGATAGGCTACCACTAATTCCTGAGAAAGAAACCACTCCAGCCGCAGAAGCTCTTACATTGTCATCGCTAGATAGTGATGTCGCGAAATCTATGGCATGATATCCATGATGTCCACCAGGTGTAAAAAAACCACACTCTCCAACGGGGCTATGAGAACCTGTCGGTCCAGGAGTTCCATGTCTAGATACACAATTCTCCTCTCCAAAATCCCAAGGTAAATAATAAGATAATGCAGATTTGTTATTATTTTGTTGCTTGCCTGTTTTTACCTTGCTTTTCCAGCCTACTATATCAATATGCTTTCCTTTGCTTTTAAGGATAACTTCATTCTTTTTTGTTTGGATGTTATACTCATAAACAATATCAGATACACCATGTAGATAATCCGGTTTGGACGATGTCGTAGATCCAGAGAATATGAATGTATTTCTATTGGATGCAAGCAATGGAGTTCTAGTGTATGCAAAAGGGATATGGATCTCTTGAGATTCATTAGTTTTTATATCATAAATAAAAATACCTTCATGTTCTTCTGCAGCATCCAAATACATTGCTTCCACAAATATTTTATTTGGATCATTAGTCCATGCAATCGGTTTGAAAGCCTTTTCCTGTCTATTTTTATTCACTTTGCTCAATAGAGTGGTTTGAATATTGGTTTTTAGATTAACTTTATGTAGTCGAAATGCACCTCCAATTTGTTCACGTTCCATATATATCCATAGGTTTGGATTAAATGGACTTTGTAATCCTTGAAAAAAATCATAATCAGGAGTTATCTGAAATTTAGAGTTGATAGCATCCTGTCGGTAGATTATATGATCAATCTGAGCAGTTATTGATAATTGATTATTACTGAGTCTTAGAGTGCTAATTTTCTCATTTTGTTTCTTACTATAAATCTGGTTGTCTTGTTTTAGAATAAGTTCTTGAGCATGTGATAGTGATATCAGCCACAGTAAAACCAAGAAGGTTTTTAGTGTAGTGTTTTTCATTGTATTTAGAGTAGTTAGTTTTCGAATGGAAAATTAGAAACTCTTCTATTTAAAAAAATGGGTACAAGTGCTCATTTTTATGATTGAAACATAATCCTAATAAAAAATTAATGATATATATCCTTTAGCCTCATGGTATATTTAAAAAGCGCATTACTACCGGTTATTTGTAACTTCTTACAAATGTTCTGGCGATGATTTTTAATGGTCTTTTCACTTTTAAATAAGTCTAAAGCAATTTCCTTGTTGGTTTTACCAAGTGCTACTTGATTGAGTATTTTGACTTCAGTTTTTGATAATTGATGATAAGACTTATCTGATACACTCGGAATCGGATTTCCTTCTTCTTTCCACCAGGATTCTCTAAATAATTTGCTTACATATGGTTTATTTTGAATAGCTCTACCAGCACATTTAGTAATGTTTTGTACTGTTTCTGCTTTGTATAGAATCCATTTAATTTCCAAAGTTTTAAGTTCTTTAATTAACCAGTCTTCTAAGGTAAAAGCCATAATAATAATTCTAGTCTTCCTAGAGTGTAATCGGGTATATTTGGCCAGTTCGATTCCAGATTTATTAGAGTTTAAAGTAGCATCTATGACGATAAAATCGGGTTGATTATTAACAATAACTTTTCTGGTGTTTTCTAAGTCTGATATATCTTCATATAGCTTAAATTTCATGTCTTTTGGGGCTTCTAACATGGCTTTGATGCCTAATCTTTTGAGTGGGTCATCATATGCCACAACAACGCTAAATTCTTGCATAGCTTTGATGGGTTTAGGGTGTGACATCAACAATAGACATGGTTCGGTTTCATCTATTGTCGAAAAAAATAATAAATACTACTAGTGAGCTACTACAAAAGCTAATTGGGCGAATGTTTTTGCTGGTACGTAAAAGACATATTTTTTATTAAAAGAAAATTTTGGGTGTGGTTGGCACTTTTCATTTGGGTTACGTTTGTGTGTGACTTTATAAAGTTAAATCTTATTTTGTTTTGAAATTCACTTTGATACCACTTTTCGATATAACGTTATCTTTTTTAGCTAAATACCTTTAGGGAATAAAAAGTGAAAATTACAAATCCTATCCTAAATGATAGAAGCTGAAAAAGTGATTATCCTAGTGTTTTGGTAGGTTTTATGCGAAAGTTTGTTTTTGTCATTCATTTGAAAATAAGTAGGTTTTAACTTACCTATTTTGCAAAACTTGTTTGATGAAGTGGAAAGGTTTTTGGTTCGTTTTAGTTGCTTTATACTAGTAAATTTTAATTTTAAGCTCCTAAAATCAAACTTTCTTAATAAAAATAGTTTGATTTTTTAAGTTTCACACATGAAATTACTAGGAATTATACAATTCATAATGCTAGCCAAAGTAATTTTTAACTGCATCGTTACAATATATCCTAAAGTTGTCTTAAGATAAGTGCTTTTTATCATTTATTTAACCTAATAATTATTTGAAAATGAGTAAATTAAAAATAAAAAAGATGAAAAAAATACTACTTGTTTTAATTGTGATGTTCGGTATAAATACGATGTATTCCAATCCTCCTGTGGATATAACAATACCTATAGATTTTTCTAATGATAAAACTCCTGCTATAATGCTCAAAGCTACAGCGGCAGATCAATATATATCTATCGTTTCGGATATAAAAGAACCAATGGTTATTAAGATTATGGATGCATCCGGTTTTATAAGGATCGAAAAAAAGCTTCATCTGGATAGAGATATTGATATTTCTTTATTGTTAGAAGGTCTTTATGTCATGAAAGTTTCTGTTGGAAATCGAATAGAACTCAAAAGATTTTATAAAGGTAAAGATGGTGTGGATATTAGATAGCGTTACTGTTTAGTCAACGATAAAAGGAATTTAAAAAATAAAAACTCCCAAATCATTAGTGATTTGGGAGTTTTTTGTGGACTTAGATGAAGTGATTTATATTTTTTTTGAGATCAGATGTTGTTTGATCGTTTTGTATCTACATTTAAGAGACTCTGGATTTTTAATGGATCGATCAAGAAATATTTAAGAGCTAGGTTTAATAATAAATGGGAAGTATGAATACAACAAAAATGTTGGTTAAGAAAATTACCAAGAGTAGAAAGAATGAAAGTACTGGGGAAGTTAGGATAAACAATGAGACTTTGTAATTGAGAGTTGTAATTTTTAGGGAATATTTCTTAGTTTTATAATATAAAAACGATCTTTAAGAAATAAAAAATAAAAGGGAACATTACAAAATTTATTCCTTCACTTTCTATAATATTCAAAATGATTATTCGTGGAACTTAGAACTCATATACTGGAATATGCTTTACAATTAGAAGATTCAATAAATCGTCTTCTATCAACTTATTTAAACATCGATGATAATTCTAAAACCAAAAACTTTGGAAATAAGGCAGGTATCTCTTTTCAAAGTAAGATAGATTTGCTTTTTGATATAGATGTTTTAACAAAAGACATGCATTTAGATATGGGGCTCCAGATGAATTTTAGAAATAAATTCCTTCATGATATAAATTGTCACTCTTTTTTAATTGCTTTAGACCTTTTTGATAATGGTATTAATAATAGGTTTTTCAAGTTTTTGCATGAAGGTGAAAAGAAAGACAATGAAGATCATTGTCGTTTAGCTTATGATAGACTATGTCTTAGTAATTATAGAACTGTCTTAGAAAAATTTCAGGAAAGAAGAATTCAATTAAAAAATAATAGGGATGTGTTAAATAACTTTACGAAGATTATAGAGAGATTAATTGATTTATCTTTCGATCATCTCTATAAAATTAAAGATGGATTATCAAATTTTGAAACAAATGACAAGGAAACTATTAAGTTAATTGAGAAATTAAAAAATAACTGTCAGTCGTTTGCGAATAATTTGGGATCAGATGATGAATTACTTGATTTGAGAAATAAATTAAAATCAGCGCATGCAGATAGAGAATTAATGAAAAGATTAATGAAATAAATTGAAAAAGAGGAATGAGTTATTTTTTCATATTGAACTAGATTTTTTTATTCAATTTTTGAAAGCGAAGCTTCATTTAATTTAATGATTTCCATGAAATAAAGTTAAAATTCAAAATATTGAATTCAATTATACTATTAGATGTTGTGCTGCCAGGTTTTAATCTTGAATGCGCATGCTGTTCAATATTCTGAAACATTTAATAGTTAATTATAAATGCAGCTGTTAAAGTTATGTAGACATATTAACATCCAAAATTTCCTGATCATGAATATGATATTAGAAAATATTGGTCTGATGCTTAGTATTGCGTTAAGTCTAATTAAGATTTGGGATTATCTAAGAAAGATTTTTAAATCCACCAGATAATTATTTCTTAGGACTGGCACTACTAAGTGTCAGTTTTTTTAAAGTTTAAAAGTTTAGTTATGGTTAGTTTGGTTCCTGATGATAAGGGTAATTTGAAGTTTGGTGAGATTAATATTTTTTTGCAAGCCGCTATTGATAGGTTTTTTGAAATCCAAGAATGTGATAAGGAAACGGAGCTTTTACAAATCAAATATGGAATAAAAGAAAAGGGAGAAAAAGGAGTAGTGTTTTCTATTAGCGATAAGGATTATTTGATAAAAAGCTCTTTTATTGATCGCAAAAGAGAAAAAGCTATATTTCAATCTATAATTATGATTGTGGTATTTTTTGAAGCGTTAATAAACGAAATAGGTGTGGTTGAATTAGGATCAACCTACTATAAGAAGCATTTGGATAAGCTAAGTATTTTATCTAAATGGGAAATAGTTTTAACACTTATATATGGTAATTCTTTAGATAGAAGTTCTCAACAATATGGTTATTTACAAGATGTTATTAAAATAAGAAATACACTTGTCCATCATAAAACAAAGTTTATTCAAGATGGTACGGATATCCATGAAGTAGCTAATTTATTTGAAAGGACATCTGATTATTTTACGATTATTAGTAATTTGTTTTATTCTTTAGAACCTATCATTTCAGATATTAAAAGGATTACAAATAATTTTGACGATTATCTTTTTTATGAGATAAAAGTAGAAATAGGAAGAATTTATAATCATAAATAGTGTATAACTATAAAAAGAAATTCGAACAATTAAAAATCCTAGTCTGATAAACAATGAAAATGAAAAAATCATATTTAATTTTTCTAGTAGTATTTTCCTTTATCATCTGTTCGTGTAGCGAAAATGATAGTGACGAAATAATTAGTACTACTACGGAATTCAGAATTGAGAATACTAGCGCAATTGATTACTCAAAAGTCATTTTTAAAAATGGTGAGTTGGTTTATAATTTCGAAAATATTTCACCCGATGAAATAACTCCTTATATTATGATCGATGGAAATCCAGAAGACTCTTATGTTGAAATTAGTATCGAGGAAAACGGTTCTCTTATTCAGGCACAAGGGTTTGGGTTTGATGGATTAGGGTATGATTTTGATAGAGAATCTAGAAAGTTTACTTTGCAAATTGAAATTGATGGAAATTCTACTATGTTAAACATAGTAAATGATTGATAAACTTCAATAAAACGATTCTAATACTATATAAATATGATAGGACCTTGGCAAGCTCTTCTTTTGTTATTTTTTATATTTCCATTGTACTTGGTTTTTTATAAAAGGAATGAACCAGAGCATCAAATCCCTTTATTTGTAAAAATACTATTAATTTTTCCTTCAATTACCTGGGTTGGACTAATAATTAGTCTTTATATCATTTACAGGAAAAAGGGAGAAGGCGAATTTAAAAAACACAAGTTTAATAAATCCGCTAGGAGTTTCGGTAGGTTTTTATTGATTTTCAGTATTACTTGTGTGTCATTACTAATTATTTATAATTTGGTTAAAGTTCAATAAGTAAATGATAAAAAACCACTTGTTGATAACGGATTCTTATGTAGATTATCATAAATTTTCATCATGGTTAAGCGATTGCTATGATCTTGAAATCATCTCAATAGCTGAAATAGTTAGATTAGAACTTAGAAGCAAAAGTTTGATTGGGAGTAAAATGCTTTCTTATATCGAAAATGGTGAATTGATACCTAATAACTTATTGTTTGAATTGATTGAAAAAAAGATGTCTTCACAAAGTGAAGACTTTTTAATGTTAGGTTTTCCTAGAACTTTAGAGCAATTTAGTTTGTTAATTGATTTTTTCAATAGTTCAAATATCTCCGTTGAATGTGCTTGGTATCTAAAGGTTATTAATATAGATTATTTAGCTTCATTAGAACATAACAGAAATAAAGCTACCAATCAGAAATTTGGTATTACCGAAAAGTCTATAAAAGATAAAATGTTATCTTACTCTAACACTCTTTCCGATATAGCAAATCAATTAAAAAAACGATTAAAGGTTAGAGTTTATGAGATTGATTATGAAAAAGGAAAGCCAAGAGAGAAGGATTTTGTTGATTTTGTGAAAAACGTATGAGGTATGTTTGTAATATTAAGTTCAATAAACCATAGTAAAGCCAGAATCTTATGCAATTCGAAATTAAGAGAACAATAACAAATGAATTTTCTGAGGAGAATTTGAATAGTCTGGAGGATTTTATTATGGATGACTTATTTCTAAGAGTATTACAGTAAAATTAAAGAATGGTGGTATGTCCCTATTATTTTCATTATTATTGGTCTGTCAATTTTAGCTCATTTTTTAAATAGATTATATAAAACAGAAGATCAAAATAAACGATGATTAATATTAAAACCAGAGAAGAGTTTATAATTTTTTTGAAGGAACTTCTAGAAGAATATAAAGAACATCCAGAGAACTGGGAAAATAAAAATATTAAAGACTTCTTCGAAGCCATGATCATATATTCAGACTCTGTTCAACAATATTATAAAAATACAAATCAGTTTATTAATGCAGATGAAGCCCAATGGAAAGTCTTTGCTGATATAATCAAAGGAGCTTCTATTTATGAAATATAAAAGTTTAATAAAACGATATAAATACAACTCTTTATATAACAGTTAAAAACTCAGTTACTAGATAAAATGAATCAGTTTTACATAAGGGTTTGTGGAGTGTTTGGAATCATAGGAGGATTGATTTTATTTGCTGGAGATATGCTTCTGTATTATGACCCAATTAGTATGAGCCTAAAACGAAATATGGGTAATGCTTCTGATTTAAGAATCATTGCAAGTGGTGTATGCGCTTTATTTGCGACGTGGTTTTATATGATTGGATTAGTTCAGATTTATGTTGCTTTTAAACCAACTAAACCCATTTATAAAACAGGGGTTCTGATTTTTTTTGGGTGTGTCTTAATAGCATTTGGAATAGTTCATGGAGCTTTTCTAGCAATTGCAACCACTTCAAAATTAGCGATTGAGCATCATCTTGATTTAAAACAAGCCGCACTGCTTTCGGAAAGAATAAACGAAATAATGAGATTAATCGTTTATCCTTTTGTTGCGGTTTTGTCTTTTCTATTTATTTATCCAGTTTGGAAAAGGAGAACTTTATATCCAAGATGGATACTATTCTTTTTTCCGCTTATTCCATTTTTAGTAGAAGACCTAGTCACTAAATATTTACCAAACCATGTTTGGATTATAGTCAAAGGTGGGTATTTAAACATAATATTAATAATATTTTTTATTGCATCTAGTATAGCTTTATGGAATATCGAGAAGTTTAAATCAAAAGCTTAATACAACGATAATAATATGAAATCGGAAAAAGAAATAAAATCACTTTTGGAAAAAGTGGATAATTTGATAAGGCGTATACAAGTTCTTAAAAACCCTCCTGATGATTATAAAATGGAAAATTTCCAATACCGAGTTCTATTATCTCAAAGAGACCTTTATAGATATTTATTAGGCGATAGAGGGTACGAATTCGATGAATATTACGATCACTTTTTACAAAATTTGGATGCTCTTGAAAATTAGTCCAAGGGTATGTGAAGTATTATGAAATAATAAATACAGTAAACTAAATGACTCAAAATATAAATATGGCTGTCTTAATTGATGGTGATAATATTCCTTCAGCGAATGTTAAGGAAATGATGGAAGAAATTACTAAATACGGAAATCCAACGATTAAAAGGATTTATGGTGATTGGACAAGACCTGGATTGACAAAATGGAAAAACCTGCTGTTGGAAAATGCAATTACTCCAGTTCAACAATACGGATACACAACTGGGAAAAATGCAACTGACTCTGCAATGATTATTGATGCTATGGACATTTTATATAGCGGAAAAGTCGAAGGGTTTTGTCTAGTCTCAAGCGATAGCGATTTTACTCGATTAGCTACTAGATTAAGAGAGGCAGGGATGTTAGTTATTGGAATTGGAGAAAAAAAGACTCCAAGTCCATTTATTGTTGCTTGTGATAAGTTTGTTTACATAGAAATCTTGAGAAAACAAACTGAAGATAAAGCTGAGTCCAAGGAAACAGATAACGCTATTGTAGATAAAATTACCAATAAAGAGATCAACCTCATTTCTTCTTCAATTAACGATTTATCAGATGAAGATGGGTGGGCTTTTCTGGGAGATGTAGGAAGTTTGATTCAGAAAAAACGCCCAAATTTTGACTCAAGGAATTATGGTTTTGAAAAACTTACGCCACTTATTAAATCGATTAAAAAATTTGAAATAGAACAGCGTGAAAATCCAAAAGGTCGAAGTAAATTGATTTACGTTAAAATTAAAGAACAGAAGACAGCAAAAAGTAAGAAAATATAACCATTTTTTGAAGTAAAACACTTTTAACCCAAACAACAAATTGAAAGTTTAAATAGTTCATGCGAATAATATTTTGGATTCTTTATGTTTTGACAATAGCTGGGTTAATTATTTCTTTGATAATGATCGCAGCTGGTAATAGACCTTGCTCTGGTGATGGTTGTATGATTCAGTTTTTATACATTATCGGGACACCACTTTTGGTAATTTTTTTGATATTATTTTTCTTAATGACAAGAACGATTATAAAACAATGGAAAGCTAAAGTTCAATAAAATAATGACAATTCCTAAAAAAGGTTTTAGACTAATTACTGTAAACGGTGTTAAGTATCGATGGTTAATTCGTAAAAAGGCAACTTACAGTCAAGTTGACTATGGTATTGGTTTTTTACATGTTGCAGTAGATTTAAATGAAAATCCAGGTACAACGCTTGTTATTTTTTCGAACCATAAACATCCTAATGACTTTGCCACTGAAAAAATAATTCCTATTACTCCTGTTATAGTTTCAACTTGGATTTTGGAAGCAATAAATCTCGGATGGCAACCAAATACTAAAGGTTCGCAATTTTTGGTAAATATTGATGAAAATAATACTATGATTACAGTATAAGTAGTTGAGATATTAAGGTTTAACAAAAGAATAAGCAATATTTTAAAAGTTCCGAAAAAGAACTATTACATATTTACAAAATATATACTAAAAAGGTTTTGAATCTCCAGAAACATTACATTCTGCCATAAAGTAGGATTTTAGTGAAGGTGCGGGCCTGTCACGTTTGCCAAATCCCCTGAGAGCATAAAAAAAACCGCCCGTAGGTGGTTTTTGAATGTGGAGTCGGAGAGGGCTGTAGTGTTAAGAATTGATCCAGTGGATCAATTTAACGCAGGAGCCAGCTGCTGCGTTTTCCGAATCCCCTGAGTGCACAAAAAAACCACCCGTAGGTGGTTTTTGAATGTGGAGTCGGAGACGATCGAGCGTTAAAAAATTATCCTGTGGATGATTTTAGTGAAGGTGTGGGTCTGCCGCGTTTGCCGAATCCCCCGAGTGCACAAAAAAAAACCACCCGAAGGTGGTTTTTGAATGTGGAGTCGGAGACGATCGAGCGTTAAAAAATTATCCTGTGGATGATTTTAGTGAAGGTGTGGGTCTGCCGCGTTTGCCGAATCCCCCGAGTGCACAAAAAAAAACCACCCGAAGGTGGTTTTTGAATGTGGAGTCGGAGGGATTCGAACCCTCGTCCAAACAAGTAATACAACAGCTTTCTACACGCTTAGTCCTTGTTTAATTTTCGTCGATAAGAAAGACCAAAGACCGCCAACCTATTGCTTATTCTTACTTAAATTTCGAAATTATATCAAGACACTATAATTTCTAGGTTTACTTTTACGATACCTCAAAACCAATCGCCGTAAACCAAGGCTCTTGAGAGGTATCCTGCTTGTTCGCCTAGCGAACCGAGGCACTATCTTACTATAATTCAGATTATGCAGCTAGGGCGTAGTTATTCTCGCCGTTTAAAAAAGATGAAACATGATATTTACGAGCTATATTCCAGCGCTCGACGTGCTTACCACTCCATTAATCTCGCTGTCAAAACCAGTCGACCCCGATAATTTATATAATGCATTCATTTAAAGTTAAATTGATCCAATAAACTTCATTTGAATACCAAAATGGTTGGCAAAGATAATCATATTTGTCATATCTTAGCCGCGCTTTTACATAAACAAATTACATACCAAAGCTATATGACTACATTTGGAATCATCAGAGAACGAAAAAACCCGCCAGATCGTCGCGTAGTCTTCTCTCCGCAAGGTCTTAATGACACAATGGCCAAGTTTCCAGAAGCTTCTTTTAAAGTAGAAAGTTCTGATATTAGAATCTTTTCTGATGAAGCGTATAGATCAGCTGGTTTTGATGTTACAGATGATATCAATGATTGCGAAGTATTGTTAGGTGTAAAAGAAGTTCCCATTGATGCATTGATCCCTAATAGAAAGTATTTCTTCTTTTCTCATACCATAAAAAAACAACCTTATAATCGTAAATTATTGAAAGCAATTCTGGATAAGAACATAGAATTGTATGATCATGAGGTAGTAGTAAATCAGGGTGGATGGAGATTAATTGGTTTTGGTAGGTATGCTGGAATCGTTGGTGCTTATAATGGGTTTAGAGCTTTTGGGTTGAAAAATGAAAGTTTTGACCTTCCCAAAGCAGAAACATTACCAGATCAAAAAGCGCTTGAAGAAGAACTGTCTAAGATCAAGTTGCCCAATATCAAAATTGTATTGACCGGAAAGGGAAAAGTTGGAGGTGGAGCGAAAGAAATTTTGGATGCGATGAAAATCAAAGAAGTTTCTGCAGAAGAATATATAGCAAATGATTTTGAAGAACCAGTTTATACGCAAATAGATGTCTTGGATTACAATAAACGCAAAGACGGAACAGTAATCAGTAAGCAAGATTTTTATGATCATCCACAGGAGTATGTAAGTGATTTTATGAAGTTTGCTAAAGTAAGTGATATATACATGGCAGGTCATTTCTTTGGAGATGGAGCTCCTTTTATCTATACTAGAGAAGATGCAAAATCAAAAGATTTTAATATAAAAGTAGTAGCAGATATTTCTTGTGATATTGATGGACCAGTAGCAACTACTATAAGACCCTCTACAATCGCAGATCCAATTTATGGATATCATGCGCAAAGAGAAGAAGAAATCGATTTTAAAGATCCTGAAGCTATTGTGGTGATGGCAGTAGATAATTTACCTTGTGAGTTACCAAAAGATGCTAGTGAAGGATTTGGAAACATGTTTTTAGAACATGTAATACCAGCCTTTTTTAATGATGATAAGGATGGTGTTTTAGAACGAGCGCGTATGACGCAGAATGGTAAATTAACACCTAGATACCAATATTTGCAAGAATACGTAGACGGTAAAGAATAAATAAATTAAGCTTAAATAAAAAACAATGACAACTCAAGAACTTGTAGATCAAATCTGGAAAAAGAAATCGTTTCTATGTATTGGTCTTGATGTGGACCTTAATAAAATACCTTCATATCTGTTGGAAACAGAAGATCCAATTTTTGAGTTTAACAAGAAGATTATAGACGCCACACATCATTTGGCAGTAGCATATAAGCCAAATACCGCTTTTTATGAGGCTTATGGGTTAAAAGGTTGGAAATCTTTAGAAAAAACGATTCAATATTTAAATACGAATCATCCCGAGATTTTTACGATTGCAGATGCAAAACGAGGAGATATTGGAAATACAAGTGCTATGTATGCCAAAGCGTTTTTTGAAGATTTGGCATTTGATTCTGTTACCGTCGCTCCGTATATGGGAAAGGATTCAATAGAACCATTTTTGTCGTTTAAAGGAAAGCATACGATTATGCTGGCATTAACGTCTAATCAAGGAGCATTTGATTTTCAGACAAAAACAATAGGAGGAATTGAATTGTATAAAAAAGTACTGGAAACTTCTAAAGAATGGCAAAATTCTAAGAACTTGATGTATGTGGTTGGAGCAACCAAAGCCGAGTTTATCGGAGAAATAAGAAAAATTGTTCCTGATAGTTTTTTATTAGTACCTGGTGTAGGAGCACAAGGAGGAAATTTGCAAGATGTGTGTAAATATGGAATTAATGATCAGATTGGATTATTAATTAATTCATCGAGAGGTATTATTTACGCTTCTAAAGAGTCAGATTTTGATGTAGTTGCGGCAGAAAAAGCAAAAGAACTACAACAGCAAATGGAAGAAATACTAAAGGCTCAATCTTAAAAAAGGAAATTAAACCTAAATTCAATTTTCTTTTCTAATTACATTTTAAAATCGATTAACGTCTATTGGCTTTAAACACTTGTTTTGCATAACCGATAAGTCCGTATGCAATGAAAAATACAAAAAATGCTAAGCAACAATAGATGATAATGTTGAGTATTATTGAATTCATAGCCCCAAATATTTAAATTAAAACTCTTTCTTACAATTTACTTATTTTTTGTAGGAATTCCTAATTTAAAAACCTGTTAGTTAAATGTTTGTGATTTTTTTTAAGACAGTGTTTTGTGGGAAATGGCTAAGTAGATAACCATGATTTATAAAGATCAATTACATAGGAATATCGAACTGTTAAATACACCCAAAAGAATAATTTCTTTGGTTCCTTCGCAAACCGAACTATTAGTAGCATTAGGATTAGAGGATTGTATAGTAGGTGTTACAAAGTTCTGTGTGCATCCAATACATATTAGAAAAGACAAATCTGTAGTAGGAGGCACGAAAAATATTCATTTGGATAAAATTGAAGAATTAAATCCTGACATTATTCTTTGTAATAAAGAAGAAAACACTAAGGAAATTGTTGAATCGTTAGAAACAAAACATCCAGTTCATGTATCCGATATTAGTACTATGGATGAAGCGATAGAACTCATTTATCAATACGGGGATATCTTTAATACTCAAGAAGCAGCCAAGCTTTTAGTTTCTAAGATTCTTGAAGAGCAAAAGGATTTTTTAGAATTTATTAAGTACAAAAAGCAGAAAAAAGTTGCTTATTTTATTTGGAGAAAACCTTGGATGGTAGCTGGAAAAGGAACATTTATTCATCATTTACTGGAGTTGAATGGATTTATCAATGTCTATGGAAACGAAGAAAGATATCCTGAAATATCAGAAGAGGAATTAACATCTATAGAAAATATTGATTTGATTTTATTATCATCAGAACCTTTTCCTTTTTCTGAAAATCATAAACAAGAAGTGGAAAAAATGATACCAGATGTCAAAGTTGTATTGGTAGATGGAGAATATTTTTCGTGGTATGGATCAAGACTTGCGTTAGCTTTTAAGTATTTTAAAAGCCTCCATTGATCAATAATTCTTGAACAATCTATTAAATACTGTTAATACTCTGCAAATAGTGACTAATAAGTACTTATCTTTACATCTTCAGTTAGTATATGCTAAATTATTCTATATATCGTCATAATACGAATCCTAAATGGGTAACTTTTGTTCATGGAGCAGGTGGAAGTTCTTCTATATGGTATAAACAAGTTAGAGAATTTAGAAAGCACTATAATGTACTCCTTTTGGATCTAAGAGGTCATGGTAATTCCAAACCTGCAATTAAAGATGCTTTTAATTCTAAATATACTTTTGATTCTATAACAGATGATATTGTAGAGGTGATCGATAAAGAGGAAATTAAATCATCACATTTTATTGGAATATCGTTAGGGACTATATTAATTAGAAATCTTGCCGAAAAACATCCTGATCGTGTAGAAAGCATGATTATGGGTGGAGCGATTATGAAACTCAACTTTAGGTCGCAGGTATTAATGAAGCTTGGGATTGTATTTAAATCAGTAGTGCCTTATATGTTTTTATATAAGTTTTTTGCTTTTATCATAATGCCCAAAAAGAACCATAAAGAATCAAGAGTTCTTTTCGTAAATGAGGCTAAAAAACTATATCAGAAAGAATTTGTTCGTTGGTTTAGACTAACTTCAGAAATCAATCCTTTACTAAGATTCTTTAGATCTAAAGACATTAAAATACCTACCTTATATGTAATGGGAGAAGAAGACTATTTATTTCTGCCATCGATAAAGAAAGTTGTTTCTATGCACCAATTTTCGAATCTTTTTGTGGTAAAAGATTCTGGGCACGTAGTAAATGTAGAACAACCAGAGGTTTTTAATGAAGAATCCTTAGCCTTCTTACATCAATTTAGTAAATAGGAGACAAGTAATTAGGATTGCTGATGATCTAATTTTTTGATTTCCATCAAAAGCTTATTTGCTTCCTCATTTAAGTTATCACTCTTTTCTTTATCTTTTAAGGCAATGATATAAGAGCTTTTCATTAAACGACAATAGCGTTTTTGTAGTTTTTCGAGATCAGATTTATCCTTAGACCAATAAAACATTTTTCTTTCTTTTACTTTTTATGCAAAAGTATTAGCTCTCAGTAAAAATGATTCTTAAGACTAAGTTAAGTTTATTTAATGCTATACTAAAAAAAGGATCGGGCAAACTAAATTGCACGATCCTTTATTGGCTAATTCAAATTAATTATACTAATACCCTTCATTTTGCTCTAAATCAGGATTGATATTTCGTTCTCTTTGAGGTATAGGTAATACTAATCTATTGTCATCAAAAGGTAGCTCTCCAACTGAAATCTCCAACCTTTTAAAATCATGTAATTTGTGACCCTCAAAAGATAATTCGCGTAATCTTTCTAAAATGATATCTACATATTCGATATCTGTGAAAGGAAATGCATTAGATCTATTTCTTACAACATTCACATCGTTTAGCGGACTATCACCAATAGCTGTATTAAGAATAAAATTTGACTCAGCTCTAATTAAATATATTTCCGGTAATCTGATAAATGGTATATTTGAATTTCCAAATATCCATTTA
This sequence comes from uncultured Aquimarina sp., assembly GCF_947492965.1. Lineage (GTDB taxonomy): Bacteria > Bacteroidota > Bacteroidia > Flavobacteriales > Flavobacteriaceae > Aquimarina. The sequence goes on from NZ_CANLOZ010000004.1 coordinate 42,529, forward strand.
AAAGAAGCTATTCCCGATCCTGTTTCCGAATCTATGTAAAAATAGTTCGCTCTAGCGTCATTAGCATCGTCAAATATTCCAAAAAATGCATCTTTTATGGAGATGTCAGGATTTCCTGGTCTTCCTCCAAATCTATCTGTGGCCCAAAATGTATTCATACCGTTTGTGCCATCAGAATCGGTTACTTGCCAGGCAAAAATGTCTTCAGTAGAATTATCATCATTATTGTACGCATCATCAAGAGTTTCTGTAAGGGTATATATTCCAGATTGAATTACTTCATTGGATAGATCCCTAGCTTGCTCATAATTGCCAATTTGTAAATATATTCTGGCTAATAATGATTTGGCTGCGTTAGCAGAAGCAAAGACACCGTTGGTTTGCGGTAACAATGCAATAGCATCCTCTAGATCGTTTATAATAAAATCATATACTTGTCCAATAGTATTTCTAGTTGGGTACGTAATATCGTCTAGCTGTATAACAGGTGTTCTAACAATGGGAACTCCAAGTTCACCATCATTTATACGATTGTTGTTGTGCTTAGAGAAGAAACGTAGTAAATCAAAATAGGTAACCGCTCTTAAGAATTTAGCTTGACCTTCAACAGAATTTTTTCTATCCAGATTTTCGAATATATCTAAATTGTCTAAAACAATATTTACTTGATTACTGATATCGTATCCATTTAACCATAAAGCTGCAACAAAAGTATTATTGGTATTTATGGTTTTATTATTAAACTCACTTGGATCAGAAAAAGTACCGTTCCATCCTAACTCTTGATCATTTGCAAGTAGTTCTGCTATGGTATATAATTGACCTCCATAACTTGCACCTTGTCCTGCTTGTGCATATGCTCCAATTAATATGTTTGTTACTTTTTCTGGAGTATCAAAAGCGTTTTCTGTAGTTAGCGACTGTTCAGGGTCTGTATCTAATCTGTTTTCACAACTGATTTGGGTTAGTATAACAGTTATGGTTAATAATGTTTTTATATATGTTTTCATTTCTTTCTTAACTTTTTGGTTATGATATATAGGTTTTAATAGCGGTATTAAAATTCTATATTTAAACCTAATGTGTATGTTTTTGCTGGTGGAGCAGAGTAGAAGGAGATACCAGTTCTTACTCCAGAATTTCCATTAAAATCTGCAGTCGACTCAGGATCATATCCATCATAGTCAGTAATAGTAAATAAATTTAAACCACTAAAATAGAATCTTACTTTTTCTAAATAGAACCTTTTAGAAAAGGTAGGATTGATCGTATATCCAAGTGTAATATTTCTAAGTCGAATGAAGTCAGCCTCCTGAAGATAACGAGTAGAATCAGCTTGCCCATTGTCTTGATTTAATCTTGCTTGTGGAACATCGGTAATGTCACCTGGGTTTTGCCATCTGTTTAACTGATCGACAGTTTGGTTATCGAAAAATTTACCATTACCAGAAGAGAATTTACCTGCTTGATCAAAAATTGAAGCTCCGAATTCTCCTTGGAATGTAAATTGAAAATCAAATCCATTCACTTTTAGATTGTTGGTAAATCCAACTTGATATTCAGGAAAAGGGTTTCCAGTAACTATCCTATTTGCGTTTGACAGATTATTCGTAGTTGATTTATCTAACGAACCATCAGCATTTAATGTATTTGTGTAAAATAATGCATCTCCATTAGCAGGATCTACACCAGCGTACTCATACAGATAGAATGAAGATAAAGTTTCTCCTTTTCTAATAATATTTACTCCATCTATAATGTCTCCACTAGGAAGATCAGTAACTTCATTTGTATTTTTAGTAAAGAGTGCACCTATACTCCATATTACAGATGGTTTTGAAATAATTCTTGCATTCAAGCTTACTTCAAACCCTTCATTTACGATCTCACCAATATTTCTTACAACTGAAGTGAAACCTGAAGTACCTGGTAATGGCTGATTAAATAATAAATCATTTGTGGTTTTGTTATAATAATCGAACTCTCCTGAAATGACATTATTAAACAAGCCAAAATCAGCTCCTAAGTCATACTGAGTAGTTTTTTCCCATCGTAATTCATTATCTCCTATTTGAATTGGAGAGACACCGAGTCTTTCATCATAGGTAGTAACTCCATAGAGATCTTTACTTGCGAAATCTCCGATTTCTGCATTTCCAGTAATACCCCAACTTCCTCTTAATTTAAAATTACTTAGGAAATAAGAATTGCTTAAAAATCGTTCGTTACTAACTATCCAAGCAGCAGAAGCAGCAGGGAACCATCCGAACTGAGAATCTTGGCCAAATCTTGAAGAACCGTCTCTACGAATACTTAAGTTTATAAGATATTTTTCTGCAATAGAAAAACGGGATCTTGCAAAATAAGATAGAAAGTTATATTTGGTTTTATTAGATCCTCCGTTTGTTATTAACACTGCATTATCTAAGGTTTGTAAATCATCTGATGGGAAACCTTGTCCTATCGTGAATTGACTTTTGCGATTGGTTTCCTCGAAACTACCTCCAAGTGTAGCAGAAAAATCCACTGCATCACCAAGATTACGTTTATAGGTTAGATAATTGGTTAAAATATATCTTTCGGTAATAGCATTACTAACCGTACCAACACCTCCTGCTGAAGCAAATTCTGTCAAACTTCCAGAGAATCTTTCTGCATTCTGATTATTAGAATCGTAACCAACTTCAGATTTAAATCTTAAATAATCATTAATGTAGAAATCACCGTATATATTTGCCGTAGTTCTCCAAATGTCGGTAACAAATCTTCCTGTTTGTTCCTGTCCTAAGAAATTTTGAAATAAAGTTGAGTTTCCATCTACGTTAGCTGTGCCATCTTCTAATAAAGCGGGTGTAAGAGGAGATTGCGCTATAGATTGAAGAGGTGAAATAAAAGCATTGTCATTGGAAAGACGATCAATCGTTACCTTAGAGATATTTATATTCGCTCCAATTTTTGATTTTTTAGTAACGTCTGCATCTACTTTAGCTCTCAAAGTATAGCGGTCTAATTCATTCCCAAGTATAATACCTTCTGTTTTGTTGTATGAAGTAGAAACATAGTAAGTTAGATTTTTACTTCCGCCAGAAGCGGATAAATCTATATCTTGAGTGATACCCTCTACTAATGCAAGATTTTGCCAATCGGTATCCACTTGATTATTTCTCCAATCTCTCCCTAGAGATAGTTGATCAAATCGACTTTCAATTTCGCTTAATGAAAGTCCGCTATTTAATGCGGCTTCGGTGTAGAAATCAACATATTGTTCGGCGTTTAAATACTCTCTTTTGTTGGTAGCAAAGTTCCATCCAGAAGCAGTGTTCAATGTAACTTTGGTCTTTTCTGCTTTGCCTTTTTTAGTAGTGATAATGATCACACCATTAGTTCCTCTAGCTCCATATATGGCCGCTGCAGATGCATCCTTAAGGAAGTCGATGGAATCAATGTCATTAGGATTAAGTCCTATTAATGGGTTGATAGGAGAGTTGTTGATGGATTCATCATCATTAATTAGGGGTACTCCATCTAAAACATATAATGGTTCTTGAGATGCGCCTACTGTAGAGACACCTCTTACCCTTACTTTTATACCAGATTCAACTCTTCCAGAAAGTTGAGTTATTTGAACACCAGTAACTTTACTGGTCATCAAAGATTGAATACTTGGAGTGTTAATATCACCTATTCCTTCAGCTTGTATGCTTGCAACACTCGTGGTAATTTGTTTTTTGGAGGAACTTCCGTATCCTATTACTACTACTTGGTCTAATCCTTCAACATTATCTTTAAGCGCAACATTGATTACTAAAGATGAGGAGATTATAACTTCTTGTGTTTCGAAACCTACGTAAGAAAAGATAAGTGTATCACCGATATTAGCTTCGATAGAATAATTACCATCAAAATCGGTTTGTACCCCATTATCAGTGTTCTTAACTAAAATATTTGTTCCTGGAAGTGGAATTCCTGAAGGGTCTGTAACCATTCCGGTTACTGTTTTCTCTTGGGCCTGAATAAGACCAGAGCATACGAAAATAGCTATAGCTATGCTAAGCTTGATTAAGTTTTTCATTGAGGGCTTTTTTAAAATCGGACGCGAAATTAAATGAATCTCTCGATAAAAAAAGTCCTACAACATAATTACCTCCTTGAAATGGATGGTTCGGTTTTGAGAATAATTGAACCCCTTCTCTTGAAGGGGTTCCGTATTCTTATAAAAAAATCTTATTGATTGTTATTAAATCTATAAATTAAATAAAAAGCTGAATTTTTGTGAAAAATTTGAAAAATCGTTGAAAACCATACAAGATTAGATGAAGTGTATAAAGTGTAAGGTTATTCCTTCTGAGCTTTTATTTACCGTCCTGAAGCGCAAAAACTTTTCTAAGTAAATCGGTAGTTCTTGAACTTAATTTGGTTCTTATTTCACCTTCTTCCACTGCAATCATGGTATAAACACCATTTAATGCCTCACCTGTAACGTAATCTGTAAGATCAGGGTTTACTTTGTTCGTAAAAGGAATACTGTTATACTTATTAATAATATTAGACCAAACTCTATCTGCTCCTACTTTGGAAAGTGAATTTTTTATAACAGGGTTAAATTTTGAGTATAAGGCAGTTTTTGTAGTTCCCTTAAGATATTGTGTCGCAGCATCCTGATTACCAAGTAAAATTTGTTTAGCATCATTAAATGTAATTTGCTTTACTGCATTTACAAAAATAGGAGTCGCTTCTTTTACCGCATCTTCAGCAGCTCTATTTAATACTTTTAAACCTTCATCAGCTAAATTATCTAATCCAATATCTCGCAATGATTTATCTACTTTTTTAAGTTCATCAGGTAATACAATTTTTACCAATTCATTTCTAAAAAAACCATCTTTTTGCGTAAGTTTTGTTACTTGTTTGTCGATCCCTTTATCTAATGCTTGCCGTAGACCATTTCCAATATCAACATTACTAAGACCGATACCACCAGTAGTTTCTTGCGGAAGGCTTTCTATAACTTGCTGCAGTTCTGCACAACTGGTAAGTTGAAATATAACGAGTATTAGCAAAAATCTTTTCATCTTTTTTGTGTTTAAGTATTTGTAATCTAGGAAGAGTTTCTTTCGTGGACAATTTACATGTCACCAATCATTTCTTAATTTATTGTTAGATTTGAGTAGATATTCTTCTCTATGAATTCAAAGTTAATTTTTTTCGCTCTATCTCTTTTCATTATTTCTTGTAAAAATAAAGAAGATTCGACAAAAGGAACATCTTCGCGATATAATGACGCACTACAATATATCACCGTATTAGGAATCGCACAGGATGGAGGATATCCTCATATTAATAATACCAATGAATTTGAGGCTGTGGCTTCTGGTAAAATTAAAAAGGAGTTAGTGGTTTCTTTAGGATTAGTAGATGAAAAAGCGAAGAAAAAGTTTTTGATAGAGGCAACTCCTGATCTGCCAGAACAATTGGCAATGTTAGATGCACATTTTCTTGATCAAGATCCTATTATAAATGGTGTATTTCTAACGCATGCGCATATCGGACATTATACAGGTCTTATGTATTTTGGTAGAGAAGCAATGGGAGCAAAAGATATTAATGTTTTTGCTATGCCTAAAATGAAATCTTTTTTAGAATCAAATGGACCTTGGTCTCAACTGTTAGCACTAAATAATATCAGGATACAGAGTTTGAATGATAAAGAACCTTTGAGGATAACAAATGAGATTAATGTTACTCCATTTACAGTACCTCATAGAGATGAATTTTCTGAAACGGTAGGGTATAAAATATCGGGCCCAACCAAGACGGCATTATTTATTCCAGATATTAATAAATGGTCTCTTTGGGAAAATAATATTGTGGATGAGGTAAAAAAGGTAGACTATGCGTTTTTGGATGCTACTTTTTTTAAGGATGGAGAAATTCCTAGACCTATGTCTGAAGTTCCTCATCCGTTTATTCAAGAAACCATAGAGTTGTTCAATAATAAAAGTAAAGAGATGAAATCAAAAATTATATTCATCCATTTTAATCACTCTAACCCTTTAATAAATCCAGAAAATAAGGATAGAAAAAAGTTAGAAGAAGAAGGGTATAAGTTTGCTAATACAGGAGATGTATTCGGTTTATGAGAAAATGACTGTTTTGTTATTATAGACCAACACTTTTCTTTCTATATGATGTTTGATGGCCCGCGATAGCACTATTTTTTCCAGATCTCTACCTTTTAGAATAAAATCCTGAACGTTATGGATGTGTGATACACGAACTACTTCCTGCTCGATAATAGGGCCTTCATCCAGATCTGAAGTTACATAATGGCTAGTAGCACCAATAATTTTTACACCACGTTCATAAGCAGAATGATATGGTTTGGCTCCGGGAAAAGCTGGTAAAAAAGAATGGTGGATATTAATAATTCTATTTGTAAATTGATTTACAAAGTTTTCTGAAAGTATTTGCATATATCTCGCTAAGACAATGAAATCTACTTTATGCTCTTGAAGTAGTGCTAATTGTCCCGCTTCAGCTTCGGCTTTGTTTGTTTTAGTAACAGGAATATGTTTAAATGGAATTTTAAAACTATCGGCAATTGGTTTTAGATCAAGATGATTACTGATGATGATAGGTATTTTTGCTTTAAGCTCTCCAGAAGCATGCCTACTCAAAATATCATACAAGCAGTGATCATATTTAGAGACAAAAAGAGCCATTTTAGGCTTTTTTTCTGCGTTGTACATTTCCCAATGCATATTATAATTATCCGCAACCACCTTATTAAAGGATTCTTTGAATAATGCTAACTTTTCTTCATCTTGATCAAATTCACATTCTAACCTCATGAAAAACTCACCTAACTCTCTATCTACATGTTGCTCTATGTAGACAGTGTTTCCTTTTTTTGCTAAGATAAAATTGGTGACTGTGGCAATGATTCCTTTTTTGTCTAAACAGTGAATAAGAAGTGTGGTCTTTTTCATTTGATCTTAATGTGGTGGGTTGGTTTAAGTTTAATTAAGATATAAACATACTATTTAGTATATAAAATTTGTAATAATCTCCTACAAATTTGAAATAAGTAAAACCTTTTTAGATATTTTAAAATATATCTCTGTTTTTTCTGAAGTATTGGTAATAAAAAAGGCTGATTCTATAAATCAGCCTTTTTAAGTTATTAAGACATAGAAGTTTATTTTATGTCTTCTACTACATTGTTAATCAAAGTTCTTAAATGATCTTTATGAGCTTTTGATAACTTATTTCCAGATCCATTAGAAATCATTGATCTAATTCTCTTTAAGTTATATAAAGCCATAGACTTAGAGGCATATGTATACTTTGGACCTTTTGCGGTGTTGGATGCAATAATATTAATAAGCCTTTTTGTGTATTCTAACTGAAGGTTTTGTCTAAATGTATTAATGGATCCTGCAGCATCAGCTTGGAAAATAGCGTTATTTAAGTCCGTCATATACTCAGATAAGATATACTTATTACCGTATAATTCTGAATCTGTTATACGTTGTAAGGTATTTGGGTGTAGAATGTGATCTAAAACCCTTTTCTGAAGACCTAGTGTAAGATCATGAATTTTAGGATCTTCTGGGCCACCGAAAAAGTTATATCCTCTTCGCTGCATTGCAATATAATTGTAAAGATCATTAGGAACACTGTAAGCATCAGGAGCAAATACATATTTTTTAAGTGCATTCATGGCTCTTTTCTGATCTTCATAACTAACGGGAGTAAATGGCTTAGCATTTGGATCTTGACCAACCATACTTCTATCAACATATACACCTCCGATAAATCTCGAAATAACATTTCCAGCACTAGCATACTGGCCTTTAAGGATGTAATATGCCTGGCGTAATTCCTGATAGGAAGCTCCTTTTCTGCTAAACTTCAGTTTAATTTTATTCATCATTTCATTCACTAATTCTATTCGGTTGATAGAATAAGTAATTTGATCGTTAGACATATCTCCAATCATTACTCTCGGATCAATAGCCTTACCTGGAGAACGCATATCATCAGCATCATTACCAAAAATTAGTTCAGGTTTATTAGATTGGTTCGCAATTTTTTCTAATTCATTCTGAGATGTTACTGGAGTATATCCAAATTGAATCGCCCAATCATCATATGGTCCTACAGTTGTTGAGAAATAAGCTCCTTGTTTTGTAGGATCATTAGTAACATTTATTGCAGTATAGTCCATTACTGATCCTGTAAGACATTTTCCTTTTATGAATTCTGGATTACTAAGTTCTTCTGGAGAAAATAGTTGACTAGCTTTCATGTTATGATTGAGACCCAAAGTATGTCCTACTTCATGCATGATAAGCTCTTTCATTGCTTCCTTCTTCATACCTTCCATTTCATTTTCGCTAGCACCAAAAGCGGTTAGTGCAGCCTGACCAAATAATGAATTTTCCTGCATTACATGTCCGTAAGAACAATACATATGTTTATTCTTTGCCATGGTCGGATAATTTTCTTCTTCTGTATAACTGTTAGCAGATAAGTTAAAAAGACGATCATACATAACGCGATTCGTATGATATACATATTCTAGCATAATATCTGCTCCTAATATTTCACCAGTTCTTGGATTTACGAAACTAGGTCCGTAACCTCCAAAAGGAGGTCTTGGCGAAGAAGTCCATCTAAGTACATTGTATCTAATGTCTCCAGCGTCCCAATCTGCATCGTCTGGTTGTACTTTAACGACCATAGCATTTTTAAAACCAGCCTTTTCAAAAGAATGATTCCATTCTAAAACAGCTTCTTTAATCGTTTCTCTAAACTCTACTGGAGTTGTGTTTTCTATCCACCAAGTAATCGGTGTTACAGGTTCTGAAAGTGCAAGGTTAGGGTCTTTTTTTACAAGATTCCAACGATGTATAAGATCTCTGTACGGCGTAGCACTTGCAGAGGTCATATCAGTTACTTGTGTAAAGAAATACCCTATTCTTGGATCATCAAATCGTGGTTGATAATCATTTTCTGGCATCGCTATTAAGCTATGTTCTACCTTAATGGTTACATTTCTACCGTCAGTCACTGCAGCAGACCCTCCATTAAGTACATTCGGTTTAGAATATACATAATGAGTGTTGATATTTAAATTCTCTGGGTAGTTTTTAATCGTTTTGATTTTGGTTTTTTCCTTACTAAGAGAACCTACTTTAAATGAGAAAGGAGATTGTCCCGGAAAATTAGGCATTTTAATCTGCTCAAAAGTTTCTTTAAGGAAAAGGTTGTCCGATTTTATAAGATAAAAACCTTTTTCATCATCCTGCGCTTCAATTTTTAAACTAGCCATAATTCCTTCACTAATATTAGCGTTGGAGGCTTTTGATAAAGCACTGCTCTCATCAAAATAGAAAGACGCATTTTGAGTTACAAATTCAATCTTATTAAAATGTTTTTCAATTTTAAAAACCTTATTATTCATGTAGGATCCTCTAAAAGCACCTGCTTCTAAAACTCCATCAGAAATCTGACTGAAATAAATGAATTCTTTTCCAATCTGATCTTTTTTGATCAGCATTTGGGTACTCCCGTCTATGGTATCTCTATACACGGTAAATAAACCTTCGATTTTTTTACTCTTTTTGGTAAGATCTTCAATTGATTTTTCTTTAGAATCCTTTTTAGGAGTATCAACTTGTTCAGTATCTCCTTTTTTTGATTTTTTCTTTTTCTTACGTTGTGCATCTGCATTTTGGATCCCCAACCCTAATGCAAAAGCGAGCGATAAGATGATTAATTTGTTTTTTGATGATGAAATTTTCATTTTAAAAAAGTATTTGTTCAATAATCGGGGAAGATATCACTTTCTCTATATAGTTTGAAATTCTTTAACAATAGTGTTAACATTTTATTAATGAGTTTTACCATCAATTAAAATAAGTTTTTGTCGTAATCCATAAAAATAAATAGATGTAACTTTGAATGAAAATTAATGAAACGACAAATAGGGTTAAATAAATTATATAATTCTAAAAAAATATTCGTTTTCAATGCGTATTTCGTAAATTAGCAGCGCTAAAAATCCTTTTTATTATCAATGGAACAAATTGCACCTTATAAACCAAAGAATAAAGTTAGAATTGTAACTGCAGCATCTCTTTTTGATGGTCATGATGCCGCTATAAATATTATGCGTAGAATTATTCAATCCACAGGAGTTGAAGTAATTCATTTAGGTCATGATAGAAGTGTAGAGGAAGTAGTGAACTGCGCAATACAGGAAGATGCTAATGCAATTGCGATGACTTCCTATCAGGGAGGTCATAATGAATACTTTAAATATATGTATGATTTGCTAAAAGAAAAAGGAGCATCTCATATCAAAATATTTGGAGGAGGAGGAGGAGTGATCCTACCAGAAGAAATTAAGGATTTGATGGAGTACGGTATCACACGTATTTATTCTCCGGATGATGGTCGTGAGTTAGGATTGCAAGGTATGATTAATGATTTGGTACAGCAATCTGATTTTCCTATTGGAGATAGTCTTAATGGAGAAGCAGATCATCTTGTAGATAAAGAGATTGGAGCTATTGCTCGAGTAATTTCTTCTGCAGAAAATTTTCCTGAAATCGCTAAAAAGACTTTAGATCAAATACACGAGAAAAATAAAACATCCAAAACCCCAGTTCTTGGTATTACTGGAACTGGTGGAGCAGGAAAATCTTCTCTGGTGGATGAGCTAGTTCGTCGTTTTTTAATTGATTTCCCGAATAAAACCATTGGACTTATTTCTGTAGATCCTTCAAAAAGAAAAACCGGCGGAGCTTTATTAGGAGATCGAATTCGTATGAACGCAATTAACTCTCCAAGAGTATATATGCGTTCATTAGCCACACGACAATCCAATCTTGCATTATCAAAATATGTAGCAGAAGCTATTGAAGTTTTAAAAGCTGCTGAGTTTGATTTGATCATATTAGAAACCTCAGGGATTGGACAATCTGATACCGAAATTCTAGAGCATAGTGATACTTCTTTATACGTAATGACGCCAGAGTTTGGAGCTGCTACACAGTTAGAAAAAATCGACATGCTTGATTTTGCAGATCTTGTAGCTATTAACAAGTTTGATAAAAGAGGTTCTTTAGATGCATTAAGAGATGTAAAAAAACAATATATGCGTAATCATCAGTTGTGGGATGTTCCACAAGATGATTTACCAGTATACGGAACTATTGCATCTCAGTTCAATGATCCTGGAATGAATACCTTATACAAGGCAATAATGGATAAGGTAGTGGAGAAAACTGGTGCAGATCTACAATCGGATTTTCATATTTCTAAGGAAATGTCTGAAAAGATTTTTGTTATTCCGCCAAGTAGAACACGTTACCTGTCTGAGATTTCAGAAAATAATAGAGCCTATGACAAAACGGTTAGCACTCAGGTAGAAGTAGCGCAAAAGTTATATGGTATTTATAAGACGATTTGTAGCGTTGTAAATCTAGATTTTATAGACCTGTCCAAGAATGGAATTGATGATGAGATATTAAGAAAGGCAAAAAACGAGGATAATGAAGATTTCTTAAAATTATTATTGGCAGAGTTTGATAGAGTAAAACTAAATCTTGATCCTCATAATTGGGAAACTATCATTGGTTGGGCAGCTAAAGTTCAAAAATATAAAGATCCTATTTATACTTTTAAAGTTAGAGATAAGGAAATAAAGATCGAAACACATACAGAATCCCTATCGCATAGTCAGATTCCAAAGGTGGCTTTGCCAAAGTATCAAGCTTGGGGAGATATTCTAAAATGGTGTTTGCAAGAAAACGTTCCAGGAGAATTTCCTTTTGCTTCTGGTTTATATCCATTTAAACGTACTGGAGAAGATCCAACACGTATGTTTGCAGGAGAAGGAGGACCAGAACGAACCAATAGACGTTTTCATTATGTGAGTTTGGGAATGCCAGCAAAACGTTTGTCAACTGCTTTTGACTCTGTAACGCTTTACGGAAACGATCCTGATCATAGACCTGATATTTATGGTAAGATTGGTAATGCCGGAGTTTCTATCTGTTGCTTGGATGATGCTAAGAAACTATATTCTGGTTTTGATCTTACGCATGCGATGACATCTGTAAGTATGACGATTAATGGACCAGCTCCAATGTTGTTAGGATTCTTTATGAATGCCGCAATTGATCAGAATTGTGAAAAATATATCAAAGAAAATAGTCTTGAAGCTGATGTAGAAGCAAAGATTAAGAAAATATACAAGGACAAAGGCGTAGAAAGACCTGCTTACCAAGGTGATCTTCCGGAAGGAAATGATGGATTAGGACTAATGTTATTAGGTGTTACTGGAGATCAGGTGTTACCTGCAGATGTCTATCAAGAAATTAAAGCAACTACCTTAAATACGGTTCGTGGTACCGTACAGGCGGATATTTTGAAAGAAGATCAAGCACAAAATACGTGTATTTTTTCTACAGAATTTGCTTTGCGACTAATGGGAGATGTACAGGAATATTTTATCGACAAACAAGTACGTAACTTCTATTCTGTTTCTATATCTGGATATCACATTGCAGAAGCAGGAGCCAATCCAATTACACAATTAGCTTTAACATTAGCGAATGGATTTACGTATGTGGAATACTATCTAAGTAGAGGAATGGATATCAATAAATTTGGACCAAATTTATCTTTCTTTTTCTCTAATGGAATTGATCCAGAGTATGCGGTTATTGGTAGAGTAGCACGTAAGATTTGGGCAAAAGCACTGAAGTATAAATATGGAGCTAATTCTAGAGCACAGATGCTTAAATATCATATCCAAACTTCTGGACGCTCATTGCATGCTCAGGAAATTGATTTTAATGATATTCGTACTACATTACAGGCGTTATACGCTATTTATGATAATTGTAATTCGTTGCATACCAATGCGTATGATGAGGCTATCACAACGCCTACAGAAGAATCTGTACGAAGAGCCATGGCTATACAGCTTATCATCAATAAAGAATTAGGGCTAGCTAAGAATGAAAATCCGATTCAAGGATCTTTTATTATCGAAGAACTAACAGATTTGGTAGAAGAAGCTGTGCTTACAGAATTCGATAGAATTACCGAAAGAGGTGGTGTTTTAGGAGCCATGGAAACTATGTATCAGCGCAGTAAGATACAAGAAGAAAGCTTGTATTATGAAACCTTAAAACATACAGGAGAATTCCCAATTATCGGTGTGAATACCTTTTTAAGTTCTAAAGGTTCTCCAACGGTAACTCCTGGAGAAGTAATCAGAGCTACAGAAGAGGAAAAACAGTATCAAATTACAATGCTTAATGAATTACATAAAGGGAATACAGATGATACTGCAGAATTATTGAGAGATTTACAACATAAAGCCGTGAATAATCAAAATATATTTGAAGCTCTTATGGAGGTTTGTAAGAAATGTTCTTTAGGTCAAATTACTTCTGCCTTATTCGAAGTGGGAGGACAGTATCGAAGAAATATGTAAGCAGACTCTTGCTTTTGCTTTCGCAAAAGCTTAGAGGTCGCTTACCCCAAACTTGTTTTGGGATCTATACCTTATTAAGTGAAAATAAGTTAAAATCCCGTTTTATAACGGGATTTTTCTTTTCTTATAGTTTTTTATCTTTAGAGAAACACAACTCATCATGAAAAAATTACTTCTGATATTTTTTATTTGTAGTAGCACTTTTGGGCAACAAAAATCGTTAAAAGCACTAGTTGGCGGAACATTAATAGATGGTTTTGGAGCCACTCCAATTAAAAATAGTGTCATTCTTATCGAAGGAGATAAGATTAAAGAAATAGGTACGATAGCAACTTTAAAAGTGCCAAAAGGAGCAGAAGTCATTTCTACTGAAGGAATGTCTGTTTTACCCGGATTGTGGGATATGCATGTACATACAATGATTAATGGTCATGCGGATTATACCTATTGGGACAAAACGTATCCACCATTATTAGAAGATGTAATTATGCCAGCATCTGCTGAGCAATTATTAATGGCAGGCGTAACAAGCGCCAGAGATTTGGGAGGCCCACTAAAAGAAAGTTTATCCGTTAGGGATCGCATAAATAAAGGAGAGATTCCAGGAGCAACACTTTATGTCTCTGGACCATTTATACAAAAAAAGCCGTATCCAGGAACGGAAGCATTTCGATGGGGAATTAATGGAGTTGAGGATGCCAAAAAGAAAATTAAAAAACTAGCAGATGCTGGTGTGGATTGTATTAAGTTAATTGATCAGGATCAAATGACAAGCGCAGAAGTAAAAGCAGTCATAGATACAGCTCATAAGTATAAATTGAAAGTAGTAGCGCATGGACATCGTCCTGATGAAATAAAAACCGGACTTAAAATGGGTGCAGATTGTTTCGAACATACAGGTTTGTCATCAGCGCCTAGATATCCGGATGATGTTATGAATGCTATAAGAGAGCGTACAGCACAAATGAATTTGGGACCGCTCTTTTGGTGTCCTACAGTAGAAGGATTATACAATTATGAATATGTACGAGATTACGGAGAACACTTAGATAATGATTCATGGCACAGAGGGTTACACGATACTATAATTGCAGATATAAAAAGTAGCTTTAAGCATAAAGATCGCCTACCTTATTTTCAATTAACACCATTAAGAAAGCCTACCCTAGAAACCAAAATTAAACAATTAATGGATGCGGGTGTGGTATTAATGATTGGAACTGATAGTGGAATTCCTATGAAATTTCATAGTCAATCTACTTGGAATGAATTAGATGTGTGGGTAAATGAATTTGGAATTGATCCCATGTATGCTATTAAAGCAGCTACCTATTGGCCATCTGTTTGGATGGGAGTTTCGGACAAGGTAGGAACTATTACCGAAGGAAAGTATGCTGATATCATTGCTGTAAAAGGAGATGTGTTAAGACATGTAAGTTTGCTTCAGGATGTAGATGTGATTATAAAACATGGAAAAAGATATAAGTAATGTTTAGATGGATCATATTAATGCCGTTGCTATTGGTAAACGCAAATTGCTTTGCACAAAACTATGAAACCGGAAAAGTTATAGATTCTGTTTTGGTTTCAGGAAAAACACAAGAAACGTTTACGCTGTATTTGCCGAATTCATTTGATGCAACCAAAGAATCTCCGATTGTTTTTATTTTTGATCCAGGAGCAGAAGGAAAAAGAGGTATTCAACCTTTTATTGAAGCTGCAGAAAACTATGGATATATCTTGGTTTGTTCTAATCATACCAGAAACGGCCCGTATGATAGAAATTTTGATATTACCAATCGTTTGTTTGATTTCATGTTTGCCAATTTTAAGATCAAACAAAATGAAATATACTTATCAGGATTTTCCGGAGGTTCCCGTTTGGCTTCTGCTATTGCTGTATTAACCAATCAAATTGCTGGCGTAGTGGGATGTGGTGCAGGGTTTTCATTAGAGTCTTCACATTTACCTAGTACTCAAAATTTTTCGTATGCCGGTGTTTGTGGAGATCGCGATATGAACTATCAGGAAATGATACGAGCAAAAGGATATTTATTACAGTTAAATTTCTCTAACACATTAATTACCTACGATGGGAATCATAGTTGGACCCCTTCAAAACAAATTCTCAGGGCTTTTGATTGGTTAGAAATTCAGGCACATTTAAAAGGAATAAAGAAAAAAGAAGCTCCCGAAATTTATAAAAGCTATCAAAAGATATACGGAGAGGCTCAGGAATTCGAAAAAAAAGGAGATTTATTATATGCTATTGAAAATTATGAACGAGCGCTGATTACCTTTAACTCATTTTACAATTTAGATAGCGTTTCGAACAAACTAAAAGCAATTCATAAAAGTAAAGCGTACAAAAATAAACTTAAATCAGTATCCAAAGCATTTAATAAGGAAACTACCTTAACGAAAAAGTTTACGACACGTCTTTTTGAGGATTATAAAAATCCAAATAACATAGAATTCTCTTGGTGGGAAAAAGAATTAGGGAAACTAAAAAAGTTAGATGAGGATGATGATCCCGAAATGAAAAAAATGTTGGAGAGATTGAGATTTCAGATTTTTGCAGTTGCGTATTCTATGAATAATCCAAATTTATACCAATCTAATACGAAGCAAAAGGAGTTAGCGGATAAAATCAGAGGATTGATTTATCCAAAAAAGTGAGGATTAGAAATTATAAAGTCATCATCCAATGATGCTGTAACTTTTTGAATTTCTTTACTTCTTTTCTTAAAAGTCGAACAAAGTCTTTTCCATTACTATGAGAACGTTCCAGTCGTTCACAGTTTTTGTATAGTTTGTTTGTTAGGTTTTCTAAAAGGTTAGCATGTTTTAGACGATCATCCTGGAAAACTTGATTTTCAACATCTATAATTCTAGGAACCAAAGAATCAGAATCTTTTACGATATCACCAGTAAAGTAAATAAACGGATTTTCATTACCGTTTTTTTCTAAGGGAGCTAAATCATAAGCCAAATATTTAGAAACACTTTTAGATAGTATAAGTATTTCCAAAGCTTTTTGGTATAGAATTATATTTTTGGGGCGTCTCTCCATTCTACTATCAAAATTAAGTGTATTTACAAGGATATTGCTTTTTAGTTTAAAGCATAATGGTTATTTTGCTTTAAAAATTAAAGTTTTTCATTTAGAAAATTTAAAATCATAATGGACGATACAAATTGGAAAATTCTACAGCTATTACAAGAGAATGCTAGATTGTCAAATGCAGAGATCGGAAGAAATGTAGGATTAAGTTCTCCTGCAGTTGCAGAGCGAATAAAAAAAATGGAAGACTTAGGAATTATAGAAGGATATACTACCAAAGTTTCCTATGCTAAAACTGGTTATCAATTAAAAGCAATTATAACAATCAGAGCCTTTATGGGACGCCTTAAACCTTTTTTGTCAAAGATATCAGAATTCAAAGAAGTCCTTAATTGTTATAGAATAACTGGTAATGAAAATATCATTATGGAAGTAGTGTTGGAAGATCAGGTTCATCTTCAAGGGTTTATTGATAGATTGATTACATATGGTGAAGCCAAAACACATATTATTCTATCAAATGTGGTTGAAAACAATCCTATTCTGAACAGAAAGGACGATAAATAGATTAAATCTTATCTTTAAGACGTTATGTATGTCACTTTAGAATATTATGTTACAGCCATTGTATGTTTGATTACAGCTTTTGTAATTCAAAGGATTTATCAAAAAGAAAAGTTCAAAAATCAATCTTCTATTTCCATCATTGGTATTAAATGGTTCGGTTTGGCAATATTCCTTTGGGGTTTTGGAGCCCTGATTAATATATCATTAATAGAAGTATCTCATATAAGTCCAACACATAAACTTGTCATTTATGTAGGAGTTCTAATTTCTTTGGCAAATTCATTAAGTATTCTACTTTCATTACCATCCATAGAGCATCACAAGAAACGCAATATAGTGGTTCGATTAGTTCAGCGTTTTTCCGAAAAAGAATTTGTCACTTTGTTTAGTGGAATATTAATAATGATTGCCTTTGTATTTATAGTAACCTCTTACAGTAATACAGAGATTAGTAATAATTTTATTTGGCTTATTGATATTCCTATTTCTTTAATTGTTGCTTTTGCATTGTTAAATGAGCTTAATAAAGCTTTCGCAAATCGTAATATGAAGTTTATGGTAGTACCGTGCTTTTTACTTTTCGTTTTGATCGTTATAGCGGTTACGCAAAGAATCATTCCTCAGGATAAAGCATTAGAACTTCTAGACCAGAAATTTTGGAGTTTGCTAGGAGTTATAACAGGATTGTCATTTAAGTTTCTATTTATATTGCTATTTTCTATTTTGTTATACAGTTGGAAGTTTCTTTCTGAAAAAGAATTAAAGCAAAATGAAGTAGAGTTACTTAATAAAGAAAAAGAGATTTTACTAAAAGAACAGCAGAAGTTGGTATTGGCTAATGAAAGTCATTTAGATACTATTGCAAGATTACAAGAACGTATAAAAGAGAGTGAACTTAAAATAAATTCTTTAAAGGAATCAACAAAAATTACGTTGTCCGATCGACAAAAAGAGGTTTTAGGAAACTTGGGTGTATGTGGTGAAAGTAAATCTTATACCGAAATTGCCGAAGCTATGAATATTAGTTTGGATGGTTTTCAAACCCATATTTATCAGATTAAAAAAGTACTTAAAATTAGTGGGGCAGATGGGAAAGAACAACTTATTGCTTTTGCTAAAGCAAACCAACTTTTACAATATGCCAGTTTAGATAATGATACTAGTGATTAAGTATGTGCTTAAGTACTTATAATAGCTAATTTGATCAATGCGTAATCTTTTCTCATAGATAGTTTTATTCAATCTTCGTCCGAAATCAAAAAATCGGTCAGATGAAAAAAATTATAACGGGATGTCTTTGTTTTCTAGGATACGTAAAGGGAACAGCGCAAGAAATACAGTCTTTTGATCAAAAGATTAATTCAGGATTTAAAAATATGACAGATTGGTTTGTGGATGCAATTTTTGCTGAAATTCCAATCACATCGCAGGTAGGTATTCCTTGGGTGTTAGTTGTACTTTTACTGGGTGCCTCATATTTTACCATTTACTTTAAGGGAATCAACTTTAGAAGTTTTTGGACTTCTATTCAAATCATAAGAGGAAAATATGATGCACTTGAAGATTCAGAAACATTACAAGTCTCGGAATCTGTTCAAACCACAAATGGAGATCAACCAGATACAGCAACGGTAGAAGGAGAAATTGGTGAGGTAAGTCATTTTCAGGCATTAACAGCTGCTTTATCAGCTACCGTAGGATTAGGTAATATTGCAGGTGTAGCTATTGCATTATCTATCGGTGGAGCAGGAGCTACTTTTTGGATGATATTAGTAGGTTTTTTAGGAATGGCATCCAAGTTTGTAGAATGTACGTTAGGAGTAGCTTATAGGGAAGTTACAGAAGACGGAACAGTTTATGGTGGTCCAATGTATTATCTAAGTAAAGGTCTTAGAGAAAAAGGATTTTCTAAATTAGGAAAGATACTAGCAGTAATATTTGCAATTATGTGCGTTGGTGGTTCTTTTGGTGGAGGAAATATGTTTCAAGCCAACCAAGCTTTTAAGTTGTTCGAACATGTAACTGGAGGAGAAAACAGTTTCTTTTATGGAAAAGGATGGCTTTTCGGTTTAATCATGGCAATTTTAGTAGCCATTGTAATTATAGGAGGAATTAAGAAAATTGCCAGAGTAACAGACAAGATTGTACCTGCAATGGTTGTAGTCTATGTACTCGCTGTTATTACAATAATAGTAATCAATTATCAGATAGTTCCAGAAGCTTTCATATCCATTATTGATGGTGCTTTTAGCGCAAAAGGGATAGCTGGTGGAATGGTTGGAGTTATGATACAAGGATTTAGACGAGCTGCTTTTTCTAATGAAGCAGGTATTGGATCCGCATCCATTGCTCATGCAGCGGTGAAAACAAAATATGCGGCAAGCGAAGGATTAGTAGCTTTACTAGAACCATTTATCGATACAGTCGTGATTTGTACAATGACTGCATTGGTTTTAATTATAACTGGTCAAATTAATGTTGGAGCCGAAATATCTGATGAGCAAGGTGTTCTACTAACAGCAAATGCGTTGGAAAGTGGTATTTCATGGTTTCCTTATTTGCTAAGTTTTGCAGTCATACTCTTCGCTTTTTCATCAATGATTTCTTGGTCGTATTATGGTTATCAAGCTTGGTCCTATTTATTTGGAAGAAAAAAATATGTGGCTTATATCTACAAAACTATATTTTGTATTTGTGTAATTATTGGTTCTGCGGCTAGTCTAACTGCTGTAACCGATTTTTCGGATGCCATGATTTTTTCGATGTTAGTACCTAATATAATAGGATTATTTATGCTAACTCCAAAAGTAGCAACTGAATTAAAGAAGTATAAAAATGCAATTGCTAATAGTAATTAATTAGGTCAATATTTTCTAAATTTTGGCACAAGGTTTGATGTATTATAAGTGTGTAAAATTTATCAAAATCTTGTGTGAGGACATTGGTTCTTAGAACCAAAGAGAGTACGGGAAAAGGATAGGAAAAACGCTCGAGCAAAACTCTGAGCGTTTTTTTATTTAATTTTTCTATTTTAGATATTTCAAAAACCTAACTATGGAAAAACTACAGGAATATTTTGAAATAGCAATTGATAAAGTTGTTTTTTTTGCTCCCAAAATTATTGCGGCTGCTTTAGTGTTTTGGATCGGTTTTAAACTTATTAAAAAACTACTTAAGTTATTAGACAAAACACTGGAGAAGACAGGAATTTCGGATACTATGCGTCCTTTTTTGTTGTCTATTATCTCGGTAATCTTAAAAATAGCTGTTGTTTTTGCTATTGTCACCATTTTAGGAGTAGATCTGTCAGGATTATTAGCGATTCTGGCTGCAGTTGGATTTGCAATCGGAATGTCTTTACAGGGTAGTTTAGGAAATTTTGCTTCCGGAATATTAATTATGTTCTTAAAACCTTATGAGGCGGGAGATTGGATACAGGTAGGAGATTCATTTGGAAAAGTGCAAGAAATAGGTATTTTTAGCACTATTGTAGTAACACCAGGAGATAAAGTTTTAATTATTCCAAATGCTAAAATAACAGACGATGTAGTTGCTAACTATTCTAAAAGGGGAGTTGTACGATTAGAAATTACTGTGACCATGCCTTATAACGAAGATTTTTCTAAGGTAAAAAGAGTAATAGAAAATGCAATTGATCCGATTGATAAAATTTTGGATACCCCTAAAACCGAAATAGGAATAGAAAACTTTGATTCTCATAATATTCTAATTGCTGTACGGCCTTATGTAAAGCCCGATGATTTCTGGGAGGTAACCTTTATTACGCATCAAGAAATTAAGAAGGCTTTTAGTGAACATGATATCCAAGTTGCTTACTCAGAAGGAGTGGAGTTAGGAAAGATTGGAGCATAAAGTGTTATTCTTTTGATAAAGACAAATATACATCAGGGAATGGCATTTTTTTTGTGGCCAATGTAATAGCATAAACTTTCTAACATGAAATGTATTTCTACCAAAATTTGGTCACTTTTTATATTTATTTGTATCGTAACATCTGCGTCCAGTCAGAATACCTTAAGACTTAAAAAGGGTGCGGTCACCGACTCATTATTAGTGCCTGAAACAGAAGGAGTTTATAGTATATATGTACCAAAATCTTTTGATCTTAAAAAATCATGGCCTATCCTATTTGGTTTTGATAGTACCGAAAATATGAGTAATCTAACGCATTTGTTTAAAAATGCAGCGGAAGAATTTGGATATGTAGTAGTAGTATCCAACTATGGTAACAAAGAAAGTGTAAGCGATAAATCGACTTATATGCCCTTACTTATAAAACATATTATTTCACTTTTTCCGATTAAAAATAAAAGAATGTATGTTTTTGGAGTAGGAAAAGATGCTCCTCTTAATACTTCGATACCTTTGTTTTATAAGCAGTTTAATGGTGTATTGGCTATTAATGACAGTTATGACTATGATCAAAAATTGCATAGGAATAAAAATTTCTCATATTTCGGAATAGTTAGTGATGAAAATTTTAGGTATCAGGATTTCTTGTATGCTGATCAGTATCTAAAGAGACGTGGACTTACTACTGTCTTATATGAGTACAGAGGAGATAGTAATTTACCTTCCGAAAATATAATTAATAAAGTTTTTCCCTTTTTTACATTAGACGCTATGGCCAAAGGAAATATTCCTAATGATTCATTGTGGATATCTTCTAATTATAAAAAAGATAAAGAGAACGTGCAGCTACTTAAGAAGAAAGGTAAATATTTGGATGCATATGATGAGTTAATCAAAATGCGAAAGTTATATAGCTCATTTTTGGATGTGGACGAATTGAAAAGAGAACAAAAAGAGCTTAAAAAAATAAGAGCATTTAAGAATGAAAGAAGGAAAAGAAATGAATATCGAAATAGAGAATTGCTTTTAAAACAGTCGTTCATAATATCTTTAAATGAAGATGCTGCCTCAAACCAATATGATAACCTTGGTTGGTGGCAATACAAAATGGAGGAATTAGAAAAACTTTCTAGTAACAATGAACCGTATGCCAAGGCAATGAAAGAGCGAATACAAAAATTTTTGATTCATGTAATAGCTAATTACAAAAATGAATTGTCAGACACTAAAAAGGAGATTGATAAAAAAATATTCTTAAATATATTAAGTACTATAATTAATAAAAAGGATTTTAAGTCTTACAAAAATATAATTTCTCTGAGCGCTAGAGATGAGGATAATCAAACTGCATTATTCTATTTAGAAAAAATGCTGGAACAGGGATATAAAGAAATGGACAGTTTATACGCTATAGAAGGAACTTTGACTCTTAGAATTTCTAAAGAGTACAATATGATTGTTAAAAAGTACTTAGGTTCCTCCAAATTCTATTCGTATTAGTGCTTAAAACATTGTAAAAAGTGCATTTCGTCGTACTTAATAAACATTTAATCGTATTTTTGTTAATAACTTTTTAGATAATTACGGTTTTGAAGTAGAAAAACGTTTATCTTTATAATACGTAAAATATTAAAGATGTGTATGATACAAATTAACATATCAAGAAATATGACGATATGGATTTGAAATATTAATTTGGAATACACATTGGGATGAATTAAGTGTGAGGACATTAGTCTAAAGACCCCAAATCTAAAAACTAAAGAGAGTACGTAATTTGACCCATAAGAGAAAGCGATCTATTTTAGATCGCTTTTGTTTTATAACTATATCTGTCTTCAGCAAAAAAAGGAAGTAAAAGAAGAAATATCCCTGTTTTAAATAAATGGGGAGATATTAAAAATCTATAAAACCATGTGTTTTTGTGTATTTCATCGAATTATTGTGTTTTTTGTCGTTAAAAATTTTGTATTAACAATTTTTTTACAATATATTTACATAAGCTTAAAAACATAACGGTGTATGGCCAGAATTAACATTTTTAAGCTGTATGACGATACAGGTTTGAAATATTAGTTTGGAATACATCAGGGCATATTAAGTGTGAGGACATTAGTCTGAAAGACCCCAAATCTTGAAGCTAAAGAGAGTACGTAATTAGCCCTAAAATTGATGAAAGCGTTTCCCGAGGGAAGCGCTTTTATATTTTCTATACACTTTTTAGCTTACTTAGAAATCACTAAATGTGGGATGTTTTTCAAATCCCAATCGATTACCAATCCTTTGGCTAATGATTTTGCTATTTCCGCACCATATAAATGTTCGGACAAATACAAGGCAGCCTCAAAACTTTTAGCACCACCAGCAGAAGTGATATACTTTCCATCATGTACGAATAGAATATCTTTTCTGATATCCAGATCAGGAAACATATTTTTCATTTTATCAATATCGCTTGGGAATGTAGTAGAAACTTTATCTGTTAATAATCCAGCTTTGGCTAGCACAAAAGCACCGTCACAGTGGGATGTCATATATAAAGCTGTTTTAGCTATTTTTCTTACAAAATTGATCATAGTAGTATCCTGTAGATCTGTATCGAGATGATGTTCTGCACTGGGAATTACTAATATATCAATCCTCGGAATAGAATCTTGCACATAATTGTAATCTGGGATAATCTTTACACCTTCAAAAGTGGTTATAGGTTTATCGGTATTAGCAACCGTAAACACATTCATTTGTTTGATGTTTTCTCGATACTGCGTATGCTGGAAAATATCAAAAGGAGCAGTAAATTCCGTGTTGTAGGTGCCATCCATAATTAAAAAACCTACATTATATCTGTTAGCTACTAATTTTGGAAATGTTTTTTGTTTTTGTGCAGTTTCCTTGGGTTCTTTCATATCCAATGTAGATTGTTCGGGCTTGTCCGTTTTACAACTGAATAATATGATAATTAACAAGATATGAATTAAGTACTTCATAGGAATAAATTATATTTTATTTTATGTATTCTTTAATGATATTGTGGTTTAAAAATATTGAATCTACTGGTTTTATTGGTAATTAAGTTTTTTCATGCAGTGCTGTTTTTTCTTTTCCAATTTTATATTTCACAATAAACAATAAAAACGTTCCTAAAGCGGCAATACTACCCATAAATAACCATGCATTATTATAACCAAAATTATTAATGAATTGCATTCCTGTATTATGTCCCAATATATGTGCTAAAGAAAATGACATGCTATAGAAGCCCATATAATCTCCTTGTTTTCCTTTTTTAGAACGGTCAAGAGCAAAAGCGTTACCAAAAGGAAATGAAATCATCTCACCGACAGTAGCTATGATCATACCTATAATAACAATCCCAGCCCAAGGAGTGATCACTAATAACAGGAAACTTATACCTGTTAGAATAAATCCATGAATTACATTTTTTATTTTGGATAATGAGGTAGATTCTAAATAAGCTATTAGGGGCATTTCGAAAATGAAAATTAGAATTCCATTCATGGCAAGTATCAGACCTATACTTTTTTCTGATAAAAAATGAACTTCTTTATAGTATAAAGGTATGGTAGAAAAGTATTGAACAAAAATAAATCCAAACAATGTTAAGGCTATTAGAAATAGCATATAAATTCCATCACTTGCTGCGGGAGTAGGGTTTTCTATGACAATTTCTTTATCAATTACTCTGGCTTTTTTAGGATGTAAAGTTTTGATCATAATAAGTCCTGCGATGATACAAGTAATTCCATCTACCCAAAACAATCCTGAATATCCTAAGGTAACTATTAAAAATCCTCCAAGAGCTGGAGCCATAGAAAATCCAAGGTTTATCGCAAGTCTTATAAATGTTAATGATCGAGTTTTGTTTTCTGGTTTACTATATGCACTAAGTGCTACGAAAAATGCTGGTCTTGCGGCATCTGCAACCGTAATTAAAATAAAAAAACTAATACAAATACTCAAAAAGCTTGAGAAATACTGCACAACGAAGAAAGAAATCCCGGTTAGCAATAGAGATCCTAAAATTACCTTGTAATAACCAATTCGATCACTTAATTTTCCTCCTATCCAAGCACCTAATAAAGAGCCTAAACCATAACAACTCATAACCCACCCAATTTCTTGTAGTGTAAAACATAAATCATCAGAAAGGTATAAAGACAAAAATGGGATGACCATAGCTCCCATTCTATTGATCAGTGTTATCAGTGCTAACCACCAGACTTCTTTGGATAATCCAGAGAAGGTATCTATATAGTTTAGAAACAGTTTTTTCACGATATGGTTAGTTGATTTGTTTAGAACCCGTAAAAGTAGCTTTTTGTCGAAAAATTGGATACAATTTTAGAGAATATTAACTTGTTTATTGTGAATGCTTTGTACTTTTGCAAAAAATAAGGGGACAGTGTATAGATTATCTTTTTTACTAATGCTATGCTTTAGCCATTTAGTGGCTCAAGATTCTACAGCAATAAAAAAAATATTAGCTTTTCAAGAAGGATTGAATAAGAAGTTCGCTTCAGAAGAAAAATCACCATTAACACCAAAGGACTTTAAAACATTTAAGGCATTAGAGTTCTTCAAAATTGATACAAACTACAGCATAAAAGCAAAGTTTGTAAGGACACCCTATGAAACTCCTTTTATTATGAAGACTACAACGAATAGAGAACCAATTTATGTGAAATATGGTGAAGCTCAATTTGTTTTAGAAGACAAAAAACAAAAACTTAATATTTATCAAAATCAAGGATTAAAAACACAACCTGAGTACGAAAATTATCTTTTTTTACCTTTTACAGATTTAACGAATGGTGATAGTTCGTATGATGGAGGACGTTTTATAGATCTTACTATTCCAGAAGGTGATACAATTATAATCGATTTTAACACTGCATATAATCCTTATTGCGCTTACAGCGCTAGATATTCTTGCCCTATTCCTCCAGAAGAAAATCATCTAGATTTAAAAATTCCAGTTGGAGTCAAAAAGTATAGTACCGTAGAAGAAAATAAGTAGGTTAATAAAAAGTTAAATTAAAAAAAGAGTAGTAACATAATTTTGTTTTAATGCACTTAATAAGGTATTTATTAACTTTAAAACCTAAATTATGAATAATAGTATTTTACTGTTTTTAGCAGTCTCACTTTTTTTAGTTAGTTGTAAAAATGATGACTCTTTAGATAATGACAAAACTATTTTTTTGAATGAAGATTACGTAGCGACTGAGTTTGCTTTTCCTAATCAATCGGGAAAGGTAATTTCTTATGATAGAGGAGATGGGACAACATTTTCATTTGAAAAAATAGAAGGAATTAATGTGTTTGAGGGAGATATTGTTCTTAACGACACTCAAATTAAACTTATGCAGAACATTAACAGTTCTGATTTTAGTTCTAAATCTGCTCCAGGAACTCTTGCAGGAAGATGGAATAACAGTCTAGTAAATTATACTATCGAAATACCAAATAGGAGAGCTGATATAGAATGGGCAATTGATCAAATTCAAAATAGAACCAATTTAGTTTTTAATGAGAGGAGAGAAGGTGATTATATAGCATTTGTTTTTGGAGAAGGATGTTCTTCTAAACTAGGAAAACAAGGGGGAAGACAAAACATAACATTATCAAATGGGTGTTCTAGAGGGAATATTATTCATGAAATATTACATGCCTTAGGGATATGGCATGAACAATCCCGACCGGATAGAGATAGCTCATTAAGACTAAATTATGGAAACATACAAAATGGTAGGAGAAGTCAATTTGATGTGAAACCGGCACTAAATTATGGAGCTTTTGATTTTAATTCTATAATGCTTTATGGTCCTTGTTTTTTTGCAAACGCTTGTTTTCCTAATGGAGATTGTAATTGCAACCCAAATGAAGCTACAATTACCAGGAGAGATGGAACTTTTTACAATATAAATAGGAATAATTTGTCTCAAACAGATATCGAGGTATTAAGGGATATGTATCCTGTTGCAATTAGATCAGTTGGTAATTCAGGTTCTTATGATGTGGGAGCAAATGATAGAGGTGATGTATGCTACGCAAGAAGAAATGGTAGGTTTTTAGAAATTTATAGGAACGGAGTTTTACAAAACAGATATAGAAATACTCTGAGACCTTCTGTAGATATTTCTCGAGATGGTGAAATTTTAACTACATTAGAATCATTTATTTTTGGAACTGGAAAATTCTCACGATATACAAAGTTGGATATTGCTGAAGGTGGAGGAAACGTTTATTGTATTGCAACTAATACTCGAACGACCTCAGTTTTTAGAAGAATAAGAAATAATGTTTGGGCTAAAGAACCTGTTTCAGGTTCAAGAATAAGTGTGGATAGTCAAGGTATTCCATGGATTATAAACTCCAATTCAATAGTTACTATTGTTAATGGGCAGTATACTGCAGTAGCTTCAATTGATAATGTGAATTTTAAGAAATTTGTAGATATTGGTTGTTCTGGAGACAATGTTTTTGTGTCAACTATAGCTAGAAATAATACTTTTAATCATGTTTTTAGATATAGTCGAACAGCTAATTTATTGGTTAAACAACCTGGCACTGGTGGTAATATTGACACAGATATGGATGGTGCAATTTTGAAACCTTAATGACTTAATATTTATTGAATAAAAAAGCACTCTGATATCAGAGTGCTTTTTGCATAAACAAACAATATATTAAACTATAATATATTAAAACTTATAGATTGCTCCGAGAACAAAAGAAGAAAGGCTTTTTGTTGCGTCTCCATCATTGTCAGTGAAGAAATCTTCAGATGTAGAATCTAATCTTAATTCAGGCTTAAGAGTTAGGTCTCCAATATCATAACTTCCTGTAAGCGTAGCAGCAATAACACTACCATCACCTTCTCCATCTAAACCTACTACATCAACTAAACCACCGTTAAATACTGAAAAATATTCACCTCTTAATCCAATGCTGAAATTATCAGTAGCTTTTACTTGTGGATATAAAGCAACTCCGTAGAATCCTGATGCATCAGCATCTCCTTGATCTTCCGTAGTTAAATAAGTGGTATTAACTCCTAAATAAAATTTCTCAGAAAGATCCCATCCTGTTGTTAGATCAACTTGAAAAGTAGGACCTACTAATCCTGGTTCGCCTTCGTTTCCATATCTAAAGTTAAGATATGCACTTCCGTTATCTACAGCATAACCTACTTGTGCTCCAAAAATGTATGTGTCAAAAGGATTATTTTCTGTAAAATCCGTAGGGTTCATAATGGCTACCATCGCAGACCACTTGTCGCTTAAAGCAAAATCGGCTTTTAACCCAGTGTGAGAGAATGGACCATAAGAGAACATGTAGGAAGTAGAGTAGTTGAAATTTCCAGTTGGAGAAATTACTTCATACCCAAGAAAAGTATTAAAGTTACCAAAAGTAAGTTTGAATTTTTCAGTTACGTTCCAGTATGCATATAATTGGTTAATAACGTTCGCAGTGGCATCCCCGACTCTGTTTCCACCAGCATCAAAAAAACCAGAGGCAAAAGTCGCATCTGTTCCTCTAGGACCAAAAACAAGATCTGCTACAAATCCTACTTTCTCACCTTCATAACCCACGATTAAATTAGCCATACCTAATGCAAATCCAGATTGATTAGCAAAAGAAGTAGCAGGTGCTGTAGAATTGTCGTTTTGTGCCCCAAAATTATATCTGAAATATCCATCTACAGATCCATTAACAGAAAAATTATCGAACCATTTTTTTTCTTCTTCCTGTGCGATTGCAGAAAAACTAATAAGCGCTAGAGAAAAAAGACATACTTTTTTAAAAAGTGTTGTTACGGTTTTTGTTTTCATAATAAACATTAATTGGTATTAATTTGTTTTTAATTGGAGCTGTAAAACTATGTTAAAACAAATTTATCCCAATAAAAAAAGGGGTATCCACCCCTATTTTTACGTTTTTACTATTTTATGCCCCTAAAAAATTAGACATTATCGTTTGTAGGTCGATTTTTTAAGAATTTGAAAGTGTAGTTTTTTGTAAAGATGTTAAATAAGTAAATAATCTTCACTAATTGTTAAATTAAGTTATATAAAAGTTAATGAGGATATAATAAAAAAAGAGCTTATCAAGTTCTGATAAGCTCTTTTTATTAGTCAGGATTTTCTTAATTCAAAGCTTGATTACCATGCTCGCCAGTTCGAATTCTATAGGTATTTTGTATTTCCGAAATGAATACCTTTCCATCTCCGATTTCTCCAGTTTTTGCAGCATCAATTATGGTTTGTATTGTCTTTTCTGCAAATTCATCTGAGACAACTACCGATAGATATCTTCTTTGGATATCAGAAGTACTATAGCTAATACCTCTGTATAAATGGCCTTTTTTTTCATTACCAACACCCGTAACATCCCAATAAGTAAAAAAGTTTACCTCTATATCATGCAAGGCATCTCTTACTTCTTTAAATCTTGATTTACGAATGATTGCTTCTATTTTTTTCATTGGTTATAATGGTGTTGGTTATTATTTAAAAATGATACTTTAAATTTATATTATTGATAGAATTGTAGTTGTTATTTTACGATCCACATACCTAAAAATACTAAAAGAAACCCTATCACAAAAGAACCAAGCGTATACACTGCGAAATTCACAAAGTCTCCGGATCGTAGAAGCATATGATTTTCATATGCAAAAGTGGAAAATGTTGTAAACCCTCCACAGAAACCAGTGGCAATTAATAGAACAGTATTTTGTGATAATACATTGTTCTTTAGAGCAAGCCCAAGTATAATACCGATTAGAAAACTACCTAGTATATTGGCTGTAAAAGTCCCATAGGGTATTCCGTTAGTTTCATTATTTAGGTATTTACTTATAAGAAACCTGGCTACGCTACCGGTACCTCCTCCTATAAACACGAGCAGTATCTGTTTCATTTATATAATATTAGACTTTTCCTTTACTGTTTTGTCAAAAGGGTTTATTGAACAGGAATATATATTTCCGTTATCCATTCCGCCGGATTAGGTTGTAAATCTGGACCTGATCTGTAAACTTCAAAAGCCGGAGATTCAGTTAATGGAACTAAACCGCTTTTCTGTACATATTGGTTGGCAGCTTCCCATGCTTCTTTTAAATTCTTATAATCTCCTTTTAAAGTAGCTTTTACAACTTTTTGGCGTGGGAGTGACCCACATAAGATATTACTATCAGCCGGCGTTATTACTTCTTCTCGTACCGGGACTCCTGAAGAATAAATAGCAGTTCCTAAGGCTTCATTATATTCATTAAAGACTGTAAGAGGCATTCCTGTTTGCGGTAGATTGTTCTGTCTTACATATGCTAAAACCGAAGATAACATCTGTGCTGATTTTTCTGGAATTTCAGCTATCGAAGATGCTGTTGCGTTATACATATAAAAACCGCCTCTGTGTTCTGTTATACCATCAACATTAATAGAATATTCTTCCATTTTTTTCTGAGTGTAGGTATCTAGTTTTTCTAAGCCTTTTTTATACATAGGTCTTAAACTTTCGGATACCGTACTATCTCTAGTCATCCAAAATAGCTTTTCCATAAAACCTTGTTCTCCTTTTATTCCCCAAGTTACTTTGGTTTTTTTGTTTTCCAATTTTTCAAATTTCCAATAAACATCATTGGTAATTTGATCAACCACAGGTAGTACCATTGTTAACTCTTGATCTATACTAGAAAAAGGAGCTGATTTTACAGTTTTCATCCCCCCATCTTCTTGCGATTCGCTTTTCCAGCTATAAGAAGCTCCTACACCGCTAGTTTGATTAGAATATTCAATAATTAGATTATCAGAATCAGTCATCCAAGGATTCCACTGTTCCCATGTCTTAAAGTCATTAACCGTGTCAAAAAGTAATTCATTAGGAGAATTAATTACTTTACTTTCTTCTAATTGAAATTTGCCATCTATCATTGCTACGTAAGCCCCACCACCAACAACAATAATAAGAAGAAGAAAAAATAAATATTTTATGATTTTCATGTTAGTTAGTTTAGAAAATTTGAGTAGCTAAGATAATCAATTTTTAAAATGGTTTTTAGTGTGTAGGTTTTCAGGGTGTTATGCTTTTTTATTGTCTAAATGAAGTATAGAAATGTTCTTTGTAGGTGACTTAAAAATGTGATTTTTTTTATTTCGTTACATTTGCTGGAAACAATAAACATAAACAAATGATAATTAAACGTATAATGTATTTTATGCTAATTAGCTTATTGCTAATTGGATGTAAAAATGATCCAAGCATTCAGGATCAGATCAATCAACAAGAAGCCGAACAAACTTCCGAGCAAGAAGCTGAAGAGGAGAAGTTCGATTATGTTGTTGAGCAATTTGCCGACCTTAAGATTTTAAGATATAAGATCCCTGGATGGGAGAATCTTACATTAAAGGAACAGAAATTAGTATACTATCTAACACAAGCAGGATTGAGTGGTAGAGATATTATGTGGGATCAAAACTATCGTCATAATCTAAAGATTCGTAAGGCACTTGAAAATGTATATACTTCTTATAATGGAGATAAAACTAGCAAAGATTGGATCTCTTTCGAAACCTATTTAAAAAGAGTTTGGTTTTCTAATGGTATCCACCATCACTATAGTAATGATAAAATAAAACCTGAGTTTAGTAAGGAGTATTTAACTACTCTTCTGGAAGCAACAAAAACAGAGTTGAGTGAGGATGCGCTTACAGTTATTTTTGATGATAGTGATGCTAAAAAAGTGAATCAGGCAAAAGGTATAGATAACGTAGCATTATCTGCTGTTAATTTTTATGGTCCAGGTGTTACTAATGAGGATGTTACTTCTTTTTATGGAAAAATGAAATCGCCTGATCCTAAAAAGCCTCTGTCTTATGGTTTAAATTCTCAATTGGTAAAAGAAAATGGAGAATTAAAAGAAAGGGTTTATAAATCTGGTGGTTTGTATGGTGCAGCAATTGATGAAATTATCAAGTGGTTAGAAAAAGCAAAAGAGGTAGCAGAAAATCAGGCACAAGGTGATGCGCTTGGATTACTAATCGAGTATTACAAAACTGGAGATTTACAAATCTGGGATGATTATAATGTTGCTTGGACAGCAGCTACTGAAGGAAATATCGACTACATCAATAGTTTTATAGAAGTGTATAATGATCCTCTTGGATATAGAGGGTCTTATGAAACTATTGTTCAGATAAAGGATTTTGATATGTCAAAAAAAATGGCAGTTTTATCTGAGAATGCACAATGGTTTGAGGATAATTCTCCATTGATGGATGAACATAAAAAAGACAGTGTTGTTGGTGTAACTTATAAGGTGGTTACAGTAGCAGGAGAAGCTGGAGATGCGTCACCAAGTACTCCAATTGGAGTGAATCTTCCGAATGCCAATTGGATTAGAGCTGCAGTTGGATCTAAATCTGTTTCCTTAGGAAATATAATTAATGCCTATAACAATGCTGGAGGGTCAGGACGTCTTAAAGAGTTTGTGCATGATGAGGAAGAATATGAGTTAGAAGAAAAATACGGACAATTAGCAGATAAATTACATACTGCTTTACATGAGGTGGTAGGGCATGCATCTGGTCAATTAAACCCTGGTGTTGGAGAAACTAAGGAAACTCTGAAAAACTACGCTTCAACTATGGAAGAAGGAAGAGCAGATTTAGTAGGACTATATTATCTAATGGATCCTAAACTACAAGAGCTGGGATTAGTCGAAGACTGGGAAAAAGTTGGAAAAGCAGCATATGATGGTTATATCCGTAATGGACTTATGACGCAATTAATACGTCTTAATTTGGGTGATGATGTAGAAGAAGCACATATGCGTAACCGTCAATGGGTAAGTGCTTGGGCTTATGAGCAAGGAACTAAGGACAATGTAATAGAAAAAGTAAGTAAAGAGGGGAAAACATATTATAATATTAATGATTATGCTAAGCTGCGTGAAATTTTTGGACGTTTGCTTCGTGAAACACAACGTATTAAGTCTGAGGGTGATTTCAAAGCTGCCGAGGAGTTAGTAGAAGGTTACGGAGTAAAAGTTGATCAAGCAATTCATGCAGAAGTTCTAAAAAGAAATGAGCAATTTACATCCGCTCCTTACAGTGGTTTTGTAAATCCTGTTTTAGTACCTGAAATGGATGAAAATGGAGAAATTACTAAAATAAATGTTACACAGCCCAAGGATTTTGTAACACAAATGTTAGAATATAGTAAGTCATTTGGATTCTTACCAGAAGTAAATTA
Organism: uncultured Aquimarina sp.; assembly: GCF_947492965.1. Classification (GTDB taxonomy): domain Bacteria; phylum Bacteroidota; class Bacteroidia; order Flavobacteriales; family Flavobacteriaceae; genus Aquimarina. Next base: position 75,831 of record NZ_CANLOZ010000004.1, read on the forward strand.
GTAAAAAACATTTGGTATAAAATAAAACGCCTTCTGATCAGATTCAGAAGGCGTTTTTTAATGCTACATTTTAAGAAGCAATATCAAGTACTCCAATTTTAGATAATTGTTTTGTTACTAAAACTTTACTTTCATTATCAAGGTTACAGTCAATTTTATGAATAGGTAAAGGATGATCTTCGGCAATCAATCTATCCAGAAATGATTCACATTGGATAGGCATGGATAATTTGAGATCATAAAATTTTACATCAATTTTAGTATCTAGAGATGTTATTCTAAATTTATTTTTTTCACGGATTTTAATGGTTGAATTTTCATTAATCTGATCAATGTTTATCATTTGATTCAATTGTCCTTGCGCAATGGCTTTTTGTCTACTGTAGAAATCATCTAAAATCTCTTCGTCATGTTGCAGATTTTCTATTAGAGCTGTAACAACCTGTTTTATTTCTTCAAGCTCTTTACTTTTTTCTTTCTCATCTGTCAAATGAAATTTCGTGAATTTTCTTAACGGTAGGTTGTTTTTAGATTTTTCTATAAGAACCTCTGCCAGATGTTCTGCCCATGTTTTGCCAACAATTCCGGTAGTAATATGCCCAGAATTTTCATCGGTACAATAAGCATCGTGAACAATACCTCTTGGGATGTATAATACATCACCTTTTTCAAGAGTAAATTCATCGATTACTTTACCAGGAACAAACGTTTCCTTATCAAAAGGAGTTGTTTTATCTGCCAACGGAACTGGGTCATCATAAATACGCCAATGTTTAGAGCCTTCGAATTGAAAAATAAATACATCATGCGTATCATAATGAGTAGAAAAACCTTGTGACTTTTTTGGTGTTAGGTAAACATTGGTTTGAATACGATGTTTAAAAAAAGTTTCTAACTCATTGGTCAGTTTTCGCAAACTATAAATTTTGTTTTGTAATCCAGACATTACTAAGGTACTTCCATTTTCAAAAGCGTTAGAAAATTTTAGGGGATCTATAATATCGGATCCCTTAATTGTGTATTCTTTAGGATCTGGTTTTTCAGTTTTAGAATGATCAGCTAATCGGAAATCAGGATGATGATTAGTTAATGAAAATAATATAGTGTCAAGATCATTTACTGATAACAAATCATCAAAAAAGCGTTTGCTTCTATTCTTAATAATTAGATGTTTTTTTTCGTAATAATCTTTAAAGAAAACATCGGATGTAATAGGATATAATATTTCTTGTAAATTCATTGTATTGGCTTTTATGGATAAGTAATTAATTAGTGTTTAAATATTCATTGTAAAATGAAAAGAGCAGGAGTGAAGTGGAATCATACAAATGAGTAATAATATCTGAATTATTTTGATCGGCAATTTCCTACGCTTTCTATTTATCAATATAACTCTAGAGATTGTAGATTTTATCATAACATTGTGTTTAGTCTTATGATAAAATTACATTGGAATATAAAATGAAAAAATACCCAATTAAGGGTATTTTATAGTGGCATAACTCTAAGAGTTGAATGATTAAATTAATCAGAATCAACACAATTAACTCCTGCAGCAACTGCATCACCACTATTACTATCTGTACATACAGCACTGTCCGAGGTACAAGATGTTGCTACGGCGAGTGATGATACTACGAGAGCTGAGTAAAATGTCCTTCTAAAATTGTAGCTTTTAGAAGCATTTTCGATTTCGAAATCAGAAAGTTTCAATTTAGTCATAATAACATATTTTAAAGTTTGGGTTGAAATTAAAAACCACGAACTCATCAAAAAATACCCAGTTAAAGGTATTTTCTGGAGATGTTGGTTATAAATATCCCAACAAATCAGTTTTTAGTATAGCTTAGCGTATTGGAGTTTCCACTGCTGATGGTTCCATTAAATGTATTTACAGTACTACCATTGTCTCTAACCGTAATTGTATAAGAAGTAGTACTTCCGCTAAAAATATTTACGTAGAACTGATAAGTTCCAGAAGGACCGCCATTAGCCCAGGTAATGTTTTCTGAATTTCCACCAGCACAGTTTCCGGTGCAGTCTACATCTAAAGCTCCACCCGAATTTGATTGTGGATTGTTAAAAGATAATGTTTCGCCGTTAGGGTCTCTTACATAAAGATCTAGATCGGCACTCCCTGACCAGGTAAGATTAAATCTAGGACTTCCATCCTCACCAGCAAGTCCGCCGCAATCCGATGCATCTACCAAACCTTGACAAGATGGTTCATCGCAATTTCCGCAGAGCATAGCTACATCCCTAATATTTGCTCGAGAAATATTTCCGGACGATGTTTGGGCAAATTCATAACATTTGATATCATGACATACTTGCGAAAGATCGGCACAAATTCCTTGATTAATTAAAAAGTCAAAGTTTCCTGTACCTGCTGTAGCTCCATTAGTATTGATTGGAACAAAATAAATAGGACCCGTGGTTCCAAAGCGCATACCCACAGCATTGACATTGCCATTGGGAGCGTTAAAAGATATTGCATTTGTCATAGATTGCCCAGAAGCAATGGGAACGATATTAGAGGATCCAGTTCCTATGGTAATAGATTCATCAATTCCAACAGTGCTAGGATCAACGGTAAATGATCCGGCAGGTAATATCAAATTGTCATTCATTAGGTTAGCAATTTGAGCAGGATCAGAAATACCAGAATTTCCGGAATCTCCGTTGTCTTCGCTACAGCTGTAGCAAAATAGTATTCCAATAAGTGTAAGTGCATAAAAATTTTTCATTTGAAAAGGTGTTTTTTGTTTATACCAAAACTACCTTTCGAACAAGCACAAAAAAATACCCGTAATAGGGTATTTTGATGTTGTCGCTACTTCGTTTTTTATCGTTAATCATTCTTTGCGAAATTTATTTCGGCTTTATAACCAAACTGAATATTAAAAAAGTTAGCACTAGCATTCAGGTCTCTTCGACCTTCTTCGTATTTCATTCTTAAAAAAAATGCGTTATCACTTTGTGGTACAAAAAAGTACACTTCAGAATGAATACTAAAAGTATCGAAATTGACAATATTGTTTTCCACTATATTGTTATTCTGATATCTGTTGAAATATATAGAAGCGTTTATTCCAAAATTAGAAAACCGTTCAACTTGCAATTCTGTGCCGTATCCCAACCCTAAAGTGGTAGTGTTTTCTAAGTCTTCTGAGTTTTCTTCAGAAGTTTCAGTGAGTCTAAGACTTCCTTTCGCTTTCGCTAGAATTTTATAAGGAAATTTTTTACCTAACCGGACCTCATAAATATCTATTTCAGTTTCTGCAGTTAAAGATGATTTTTGTATAAGATCTAAGGAATTTATGACAGGAAGATTAACTTCTCTATCATCATTGTCGAATCTAGAATAGCTAACTCCTGCTTTAAATTTTTTAAATAAATAGTGAAAGCGTCCAAGATTAAATGGGTTGAGAAAAAATGTGCTATTGCCTTCGAAGCTTACAATACCATTAGACGATTCATCTATTAACCCTAAAAAATCTGTATAAACCCTAAAATCTATGATGGATTTTAAATTATTATTTATAAAAATTTTATGTTGTGTGGAGTCTTTGTGAGAAGAAAGATTGATTAATTCATTTTCTATGATGTATCGTTTGCCGTTTTGATAATCATAAGTGATAAAGTCTATGAGTTTGATGTATACGCCTTCCTTTTTATTACTCCAAAGTTTAGTTTTGTTTTTATAAGAATTAAAGCTATAGATATTAGTTGGGGATTTGTTATAAAAAAACAAAGTTTGATCGTTTGTAGGGAAAACTTTGATATTGAACATTTCACCATCTTTAATTTCGATAATGACTTTTTTAATATCTATAGTTTCTGAATTTATTTCAGATGTTACTGATACATCAGTTTGATATAATTCAATTCCTGTCGTATCTACTAATTTGAAAATTCCGAAGTACTCATTTTTCTCAATATTGTAATTGTTTTTTAATAGTTCTATGAATTCAGATGAACTTTTGTTTTGATCTGCTAGTTGTGATATTTCTTCTTCAGCGCTCTGTGCTATCGCAATGAAATTATGGCATAATATTGCGATGGTTACAATGTATTTTGTTCTCATGATTTGAAATAATTAGGAGTTAATGATTCCTAAAATTATTCCGAAATATCACGGGAAAAAATACCCATAAAAGGGTATTTTGTTCAGTTTTCAATAGGTCTTAGACCTTAGAAATCATATTTTTTCTCGATAGCATAGCGTAATAATTCTCCTTTTCCTTTGAGTCCAAGTTTACGGATGATATTTTTTCGGTGTGTTTCTACAGTGGATACAGAATTAAAACGAATAGCAGCGATTTCGGATGAGGTTTTTCCCTGTCCGATTAGTGTAAGGATTTCTCGTTCGCTTTTAGATAGTACTTGTTTTTTTACCTGTTGAGTAGTGTCTTCTGAGAAAAAAGAAGGGTCTATAGATGCATCATAATAGGTGTTTCCTTTAGTCACTTCATATATGGCAGTAAGTACTTCTTCTAGAGGGGAATTTTTTAATAAATATCCAGAAGCTCCTGCTGTTACCATTTGTCTTACAGCATCTTCTTGATCAAACATGGAGAAGGCTATAATTTTGGTGTGCGGTAATTCTTTTTTGATGATTTTAGTTGCGGCAATACCATCCACTTTCGGCATCCGAATATCCATTAGTACGACTTTAGGTTGTTTTCTTCTTACAATGGATAATAATTCTTCGCCATCATTAGCCATACCAACAATACTGATTCCTTCTTCATATTTTAATAATAAATCAATACCATCTATTAATGATTGGTGATCTTCTGCAATAGCTACTGTGATCATATGGGTATGTTTATGATGATGTTTGTTCCTTTTCCTATAGTGGAGTCAATTTCGAAAGTTCCTTCCAGATGTTCAATACGTTTCTCGATACTTTTTAATCCCATTCCATCTTTTTCTGGTAACACTTTGGCATTGAATCCTTTTCCGTTATCCTCTACGATAATATTTAATAAAGAATCATGGTTGGTAAGAGAAATATTAATTTCTGTGGCATTGGCATGCTTAATGGTATTGGTAATCAATTCCTGAATCATTCTAAAAATTGAAATTTCTAAGGCATTATCTAAGCGTTCCTCTAATCCATAATCTTGTACTTCTATTTGCAGCTGATCTCCATTGGAAGCTTTTGCGGCTAATTTTTTGATTGCTGGAAGCAATCCCTGATTTGCCATAACTCCACTATTTTTTTCATGAGCAATAGTTCGTACTTTTTGATATGCTTCGTCTAGCAAATTATTGGTTTTACTGTAAAGTTCTTCTACATTTTCTACATAAGGATTGTTTCTATTGTTTTTTAAATGATCGAAATGAAGTTTTACAGTCGCTAAGGTGCTACCTAAGTTATCATGTAGATCATTCGCTAAGCGTTGTCGTTCCTTTTCCTGTCCAGAAATCATGGCGTCGATAGCCGTTAGTTCTTGTTCTTTAAGTAGTTTTTCGGTTTTTTGAATTTCGATTTCTCGCTGTTGTTCAGCGATTCGTTGTTTGCGTTTGGTGTTACGATATACAAGAATTGCAATAATACTTCCCAAAAAAAGAGAACCGCCTAATCCAATTGCTATGTTTTGATTTCGTTTCTTTTTTTGCTGTTCGATTAGGATCTGTTTTTCTTTTTCAGCGGTTTGTAATTGTATTTCTAAACTTGAATTCTGTAAAGTATTTCTTCTATAGTCTAAATCATATTCAATTTCTAAGGATTTCTGTAGTGAACTATAAGCTTCTTCATATCTTTTTAGCTTTTCTAAGTTTTTGGATTGATATCTTAAAATATAAAAATTACTTTTCGCTAAATCAGATTTGTTCAGGAATTTTTTGGAGTATTCTATAGCATCGAGGGCTTTTTGATACTTCTTTTTTTTCGAGTATATTTCTGATAATCGAATTAGAGATTTAAATACTAAATGTTTATTGAAAGGTAGATCTTCATTGATTTTGATGATGTTTTTATAAATATAACTTGCTGAATCAGTTTGGTTAAGTACTTCAAATTTGTATGCTTTTTGGATATTAAACCTAGATAATAACTTAGAGTTTATTTTATTTTTTAGTTCTATTTTTTTTAATTCATTAATAAGTGTAAAGAACTTAGGGTCTAATTTTTTTGATTTAGTATGAAAAATTACTCCATATAGTTTGATCCAAAACCAGTCGATTGGTTGATCAGCGATATCTGAGTATTCTTCTATATACTTATCATAAAGAGTATTACTTTGTAGTATTTCTTGGCGATGAAATTCTAATATTGATAGAATGCAATATTTTTTTAACTCGATATAGTTTGTACTCTTAGCGTTTAGAAGTGCTTTTGAGAAATAATAGAAGGATTTAGAATTATTTGTATTGATATATAAGTCTCTATATCCTAATGCTAAAAAAGAAAGGGAATTTGTTAGATAATCAGAGATAGTATCTATTTTGATTTGGTTTTGTATTGGATAATTATCCCTAAAATATACAATATCTGAGATGTTGTTAAGAATGACTTTGGTTTTTTCTCTCTTAAACTGAGAGATTAAGTTATTTGAATTTTCAAAATTTAAGCTCTTTATTTCTTTGAAGAATAAATTTACCAAAGTGTCATTCTCTACAAAATCATTTCCGTAGAGAGTAACACTTTTTAGTGATAATATTAATATTATAATGAAGAGTCTGTCCAAACAATTTTATTATATCCAGGAATACAAGATCCCCAAGGTGCTTTAGGTATTTGAGTGCTGTCTGGTAAATTAATCCTTTGGTCAGAATTACTGTTGTTTTTACCTAATAATGCTTTTTGATTATAAAATACGCCACTTCTATTATATTTTTCTGTATCAAAAATAACATCAGAAAATGATGGTTGGTTTGATCCATCAATAAGCGGTGCGACTTTTCTATTTATTCTTATGTAAATCTCCTCTTTTGTGCTCAAAGTTATCGGTTTGTCAAATATTTTTGGTTCAGGTTTAAACCCTTTCTCCAGACCTTTTATTGTTATATCAAAATTTAAGCATTTTAATTCCGTAGGCATACCATCGTAAGCAGGGACTGAATATTCATCTAACTTTATATTATCAATCGATTTTATGCCTAAATTTATTTGACCAGAATAATTAACCAAAATAAATTCTGCGGCATCAACATTACATAATTTATTTTCATGATTAAGATTTGATGTTTCAAATCTTGCAAAAATTCCAAAAAAAGTATTGTAAAGCTGACTAGCATATACAAATTGATATCTGGATGATAATATGGTATCATCGCTATTCTTTTTGTTCAGGTCTTTAATAGAATTATTTTCTAGTAAGTTAACTGTGCCTGAAAGTTCAAAACTCATATTATTATGTTTTTAGGTTATTTAGTTACTCCAAATCTCTTTAAAACCCACAGTTATTCCCATACCCAATACCCGGTATTTTTCTAAAATTTTTTAGAAAAACACCAAAAAGGATTTACTAGTGATCCAATGATCCTAGATGATAAAAATTACTATTTAATTGAAAACTAGGGGTATAGTTTGTTATTCTGGTCTTAAATACGTTTTTAACGCAAAAAGCAGCAAAATAAAGATAATAAAACCGATGAGAATAAAAATACTGCCTTTGTAATATTTGCGATGTAGTTGTAAGTCTTTTCGATAGCTAATAATCATCAAAACAATAAAAGCAACTACAAAACATCCTGCAAAAATCAACTGACCAGTACTAAACATAAATTGTTATTTTTACCGCAAAGATAACTTATAGAAGAATCACTTGAAATACACCATAACAAAATTTTGACACAAAGCAGATGATTAATGGTAGGTTCTAAATAACTTCTAAAACAACAGTATAAATACATGAAAGATAAAATTGCCGCTGTACAAGAATTTCATACAGCATTTGAAATTGGATTTAAAAACGAACCTATTGCAGATTTAGGAGAAGCGAAAAATACGCTTCGTTTTAATTTAATGAAGGAAGAGAATGAAGAATATTTTGAGGCGGCTCAAAATAACGATTTGGTAGAAGTGGCAGATGCGTTGGGCGATATGTTGTATATTTTATGTGGTACGATTATAGAACACGGTATGCAGCACAAAATAGAAGAGGTCTTTGAGGAGATTCAACGTAGTAACATGAGTAAATTAGGAGAAGATGGGAAACCTATCTATCGAGAAGATGGTAAAGTACTCAAAGGGCCTAATTATTTTAAACCAAATATTAAAGAGATTTTAGATAGATAAAAACTAAATCAAAAAATGCCTTAGAAATTCATCTAAGGCATTTTCTTAATATCTAAATTCGTAATTCTTTAATTGTAATTTACTGATTACACCTTTGCTCTCCATCCAAATGGATCTTCAGCTTGGTTATACTGAATATCCATTAATGCTTTCTTGAAATAAGAAGCATATGAGTTTTCTTGTTTTTCTAGTTCGTAATGTTCTCCTTTATAACCAAAAGCTTTTACGGGGCTTACAACAGCAGCAGTACCAGCACCAAATATTTCTTTTAAGCTTCCATTTTTAAAAGCTTCTACGATTTCACTAACTTTTATAGGTCTTACATCTACATTATATCCTTGTTTTTCTGCTAATGCAATCAAACTTTTACGAGTAATCCCATCAAGAATTCTATCACTCGTTGGAGCTGTTAATAAGGTGTCGTTTATTCTAAAGAATACATTCATAGTACCTGCTTCTTCTACATATTCATGTGTATTAGAATCTGTCCAGATAATTTGCTGATATCCTTGTTCTTTAGCTAATTTAGTTGGGTAGAACTGTCCAGCATAATTTCCAGCTGCTTTGGCATATCCGAATCCTCCATTTGCAGAACGGCTAAATTTCTCAGCTACTAAAACACTTACATCTCCACTGTAATAAGATTGAGCTGGAGAACAAATGATCATAAATCGATATTCATCAGCTTCAGAAGCAGAAACACTAGGTTGTGTAGCAATCACAAACGGGCGAATATATAACGAGTTCCCAAAACCTGGTTGTATCCACTCGTTATCTAAACGTAATAAAGTATGTAATCCATCAAAAAAGTATTCCTCAGGAAATTCTGGCATTGCTAATCGTTCTGCAGACTTGTTAATTCTTTTAAAATTTTCATCTGGTCTAAACAAAAAAGTATCTCCATTATCGTCCTTATAAGCTTTCATTCCTTCGAAAACAGCTTGTCCGTAATGAAATACACGCGCAGAAGGATCTAGTGTTAGGGGTCCGTATGGGACTATTTTTGGTGTTTGCCACTCGCCGTTGACATAATCGCAAATAAACATGTGATCTGTAAAAACTTTACCAAAAGCTAAGTTTTTAAAATCTACTTGTCCAATTTTTGATTCTTGTACTTTGGTGATTTCAATCTCCTGCGGAACTGCATTTCTCATCCGATAATTATTTATAAGGTTGTGAAAGTTTGATAAAAAACTACTATTAGTATACATTATGATAAGTCCGAAACTTACGATGATTCTTACAGTAGTTCAAATTTTAAACAAAAATACCCTTTTCTTATAAATTAAGAATTTTAAAAATGTTTAATTTTGCTAAACATTATTAATAATAACACATTATGAAAAAAATCGCACTATTTTTTGCAGGATTATCATGTTTAGTAGCTTGTAATTCGGTTCAAAACGAAAAAGAATCTTTTGCAATGCAGGATATAAAAATAAGCGAGTACAACACTTTTGGAGGAGAAGTTTCTTCTAATACTGTTTTATATAAAAACGCAATAACCGAAAAATATGAGGAACTTAAAGAAGGTGATACTATTGATATTGCTTTCTCGAGTACTGTAAATGATGTGTGTAAAGCAAAAGGATGCTGGATGAAAGTAGCCCTAACCAATGATCAGGAAACTATGGTGAAGTTTAAAGACTATAGTTTTTTTGTACCGAAAGATATAGAAAATGATACCATCATTGTACAAGGAAGAGCATATGTTTCGGAAACTTCGGTAGAAGAATTAAAACATTTAGCATCCGATGCCGGAAAATCCGAAGCCGAAATTGCTGCAATAACTAGTCCTAAAAAGACCTATTCTTTTATGGCAGATGGCGTTTTGGTAAAACAATAATGGAGAAAAAACTCAAGAGAGAGATTATTAAAACTTCAGATGGCTCAACGACCATCCACTTTCCAGAATTGGATGAACACTATCATTCTAAACATGGTGCTATTAGTGAAGCAAAACATGTGTTTATAAAGAGTGGATTTGATCATCTTCTGGCTTCTAGGCAGTTTTCTGAATTGAAAATTCTGGAAATAGGTTTTGGAACTGGACTTAATACGTTTATTACATATTTAGAGGCATCAAAGAAAGGACAACAAATTCAGTATACAGGAGTGGAGGCGTATCCAATATTGGAAGAAGAAATACAACTCCTTAATTATGTGAATGAACTTAACGCTGAAGATTACCAGGCTATTTTTGATAGTTTGCATCAATCATCTTGGGAAAAGATGAACTCAATTTCTGATTCTTTTTTTCTAATGAAACGTCAACAGTTATTCGAAGATATTGAAGATAAAGATGCTTTTGACTTGATTTATTTTGATGCATTTGGGGCAAGAGTACAGCCTGATTTGTGGGATGTAACCATTTTCAAGAAAATGTATAAAGCCTTATTGCCTAATGGAGTACTAGTGACTTATGCTGCAAAAGGAAGTGTAAGAAGAGCAATGCAAGAAGTTGGTTTTACTGTAGAACGACTTCCAGGTCCTCCAGGTAAAAGAGAAATGCTAAGAGCTTCAAAAATTTTATAAACACCAAGTTTTTCATAGAAATAAGAAGGTTTTAACTACTTTGTTAAACCTATAATAAAGGGATAGGTTTTGTTAAAATCACATACTATTTTGCAGTTCATAATAGTAGTAATGAGTCTTTTTTTGAAGATATCTGTCTTGTGTCGTAAACGACATCTTTGATCTTATTGATTTCAAAGTGACTAAAATTAATATAATAAACATTAAGAAACTTAAAAATTACTTCGCCCTAGAGAATATTTAAAATTCTTAAAAAGAGAACAGATTGATAAGAGATGTTCTTCATTTTATAATGAATAGTTTATAAAATAATTACTAAAATTTAAACGTGTGAAAGTTTTAATTACGGGTGCTACTGGACTGGTTGGTCAGGAAATTGTAAAGTTATGTCATCAATCAAATATGGATGTACATTACCTAACAACAAGTAAAAGTAAACTTACATCTCAGCATAATTATAAAGGATATTATTGGAATCCGAGTGCAGGAGAAATAGATCTTGATTGTTTTAAAGATGTCGAGGTAATTATACATTTAGTTGGTGCTACAGTGGCTAAGCGCTGGACCAAAAGCTATAAGCAAGAAATACTAGATAGCCGTACCGTCACTACTTCTTTACTTATTGATTCTTTACAAAAGATAAAGCATTCTGTTCGTCAAATTGTATCGGCAAGTGCTATTGGCATCTATCCGGATTCTTTTCAGAATTATTATATGGAGGATTCTGAAGAAGTGGATACAGGTTTTTTAGGAGAGGTAGTACAAAAATGGGAATCTGCAGTTTTGGATTTTGAAACCTTAGATGTCGAAGTAACGTTGCTAAGAATCGGACTTGTGCTATCATCTAAAGGAGGTGCTTTTCCGAAGATAGTAAAACCAATTAAACAAGGAATAGGAGCTGTTTTCGGAAACGGAAAACAATGGCAAAGCTGGATACACGTGGAAGACTTAGCCCGATTGTTTCTATATGCTGTAGAAGAAGAAATATATGGATTGTACAATGCTGTGGCTCCGAATCCGGTTTCCAACCATAAGTTGACGCACACTATTGCCAATAGATTAGACAAGAAAATAGTATTACCAGGTATTCCACGTTTCGTAATGAAACTTGTTTTAGGAGAAATGCATGTATTGCTATTTGGAAGCCAGCGAGTATGCTGTGATAAAATAATGAAGACTGGTTTTAGTTTTACTTATGATAATATTACGCACGCCGTAGAAGATTTAATCTAAATATTAATTTCAAGAAGTCTTTTTACACGGCTTTCGACTTTTTTTATTTAAGGGAAATAGCAGATAAAAAATAAAGGCTAACATAAACTAAATGTTAGCCTTTATTTTATTATCATGTTGGAATGTCCAATATTAAGCTTTGTTTGCTTTTAAGCTTACTTTTAATTCTATATCATCTAAGATAAACTTGTCTCCTAGGTTTTCGAAAACAGATTTAGAACCGTAATTTACACCCCAATCAGTACGATTAATAGTAAATACTTCACTGTTTAAGGTCATTGTATCTCCTTCTACAGTGGTGGTTGCTGGAAAAGAAATATTTTTCTTAATACCTTTAATAGTTAAATTTCCTTCGATCATAGATTTACCATCTTTTTCAGTGATACCAGTAACTTCAAAAGAAGCATTAGGGAATTTAGCTACATTAAAAAAGTGATCTTCTTTTCCTTCACCTTCACCTTTAAGGTGACCTTCTAATCCAGCTTTTTGCTTTCCTTCTAAATCAGTTACATTGATAGAAGTCATATCGATTACGAAAGAACCACTTTGAATTTTTCCATCCTGTGTTTTTACTTTTCCTTTTGCGATACTAATGGTACCAGTATGATTTTCGGTAGGTTTTTTTCCCACCCAATCAATAGTACTAGCGGCGTTATCTACGACAAAAGTGATAGCTTCTGCTGGAGCTTCTTTTACTTCTTCAGCAGCAGTAGCTTCAGTTTCATTTTTTTTCTCTCCTTTACAAGACATTGCAGAAACAATAATTGCAGCAATTGCAAGTAGATTCACTAATTTAGTTTTCATAATAATGTTAGTTTATAGTTTTAAACATCAAAATTATTTTTTTCCAAAATGAATACTCTTAAATATATACTAAAATATTCCTGTGACATTATGACATTAATTCAAAAATGGCAGTACTTTTGCATCTTCAGAAAATAAACTTATAAAAGGTACTAGTTACATGAGTAAGAAAAATAAAAATACAGAAGAGGTAAAAGATCAGGTAGAAGAGGTACTTGACACAACAATAGAGGAAACTGAAGTGGAAGAAGTAGAAGAAAAAGATGTAGAAACTCAATTAAAAGAGGATCTTGAAAAAGAAAAAGATAAATTTTTAAGGCTTTTTGCTGAGTTTGAAAACTATAAAAAACGTACTTCAAAAGAGCGAGTAGAGTTATTTAAAACTGCTGGCCAGGATATTATGCAATCAATGTTGCCAGTACTTGATGATTTTGATCGTGCCATGAAGGAAATTGAAAAGTCTGAAGACAAAGATCTTTTAAAAGGTGTCGAGTTAATACATAATAAATTAAAGGAAACCTTAAAAGGTAAAGGACTAACAGAGGTAGAAGTAGGTGCTGGAGATGCTTTTAATGCGGATGATCATGAGGCAATTACACAAATTCCTGCTCCAAGTGATGAGCTCAAAGGAAAAATTGTAGATGTTATAGAAAAAGGATATAAGTTAGGAGATAAGGTAATTCGTTTTCCTAAGGTGGTAACCGGACAATAATAGAGAGATGAAAGAAGATTTTTATGATATTTTAGGTATTAGTAAGAATGCTACGGAAGCTGAGATAAAGAAGGCATACCGTAAAAAAGCTATAGAATATCATCCGGATAAAAACCCTGGAGATGCTACGGCAGAAGAAAAATTCAAGAAAGCTGCCGAGGCGTATGAAGTTTTAAGCGATCCTGATAAGAAAGCGCGTTATGATCAATTCGGACACCAAGCTTTTGAAGGCGGAGGTGGCTTCGGAGGTGGCGGAATGAATATGGATGATATATTCAGTCAGTTCGGTGATATTTTCGGTGGCGGAGGTTTTGGCGGCTTTGGTGGTTTCGGCGGCGGCGGCGGAAGACAACGCCGAGTAAAAGGAAGTAATCTTCGTATTAGAGTTAAACTTACTTTAGAAGAAATTGCCAATGGTGTAGAGAAAAAGATCAAGGTAAAACGAAAAATTCAAGCACCAGGAGTTACCTATAAAACTTGTTCTACTTGTAATGGTAGCGGTCAGGTTACAAGAATTACCAACACGATATTAGGTAGAATGCAAACTTCTACTACCTGTTCTACTTGTGGTGGATCTGGACAGATTATAGACCACAGGCCTGCAGATGCAGATGGTCAAGGTCTTAAAGTATCTGAAGAAACTGTGAGTATTAAAATTCCTGCTGGAGTGGAAGATGGAATGCAGCTTAAGGTGTCAGGTAAAGGAAATGAAGCTCCAGGAAATGGTATCGCTGGAGATTTATTGGTAGCAATCGAAGAACTGGAACATCCACAATTACAACGTGAAGGTGATAATCTTCACTACGATCTTTACATCAGTTTTTCAGAAGCTGCCCTAGGAGCGTCTAGAGAAATTGATACAGTTTCAGGAAAAGTTCGTATTAAAATCGAAGAAGGAGTGCAGAGTGGTAAAATATTACGTCTTAGAGGGAAAGGTATTCCAAGTATAAATGGCTATGGAAAAGGTGATCTCTTAGTACATGTAAATGTATGGACTCCTAAGACCCTTAATAAAGAACAAAGAGAGTTTTTCGAAAAAATGGCACAGGATGATCACTTTAAACCAAGTCCTGATAGTAAAGACAAGTCATTTTTCGAAAAAGTTAAAGATATGTTTTCTTAAAAAGGAAATTCAAAAAAATATGAGAAGAATCATTTCGATATGCTAATTTTTGTTTAATAAAAATTTGTATATTTGAGACATCACTAGCGCATTTAGTGATAATTTTTCTTTTTCATAGCAATTTTTTTCCCATCCTTAATACTTGTATTTAGGGTGGGTTTTGTTTTTAGATGAAAGAAGCATCATGATTTTACCTTTTATAAGCCATGATTAGATTGCATTAAACAATATGTAGGTGTATAATTGGTTTATGTAGGAGATTTATTTCATTTCATCAATATTTTGACTTAATTAGCATAGTTTTTTAATTCTTTTACACAAATCAAATTATTTATATGTCTAATCTTTTAGAGGTACAAGAAGCATCAAAACGATTTGGAGATTTTATAGCTCTTAATAACGTTTCTGTTACCGTACCTAAAGGAAGTATTTTTGGTTTGCTAGGACCTAATGGAGCTGGTAAAACCACACTTATTAGAATCATCAATCAAATAACACTTCCGGATACAGGAAAGGTGTTTTTAGATGGAGACCCTTTGCAATCTCATCATATTAAAGATATTGGGTATCTGCCAGAAGAACGAGGATTGTATAAATCAATGAAAGTTGGAGAGCAAGCACTATATCTTGCTCAATTAAAAGGATTAAGTAAAAAGGAAGCAAAAGAACGATTAAAGTATTGGTTCGATAAATTTGATATTTCTCATTGGTGGAATAAGAAAATACAGGAATTGTCTAAAGGAATGGCACAGAAAGTACAGTTTATAGTAACTGTCTTGCACAGACCAAAACTATTAATTTTTGACGAACCGTTTAGTGGATTTGATCCTATAAACGCAAACGTAATTAAAGATGAGATTCTTCAACTACGGGATGAAGGAGCAACGGTGATTTTTTCTACCCATAGAATGGAAAGTGTCGAAGAATTATGTGATCATATTGCTTTGATTCACAAGTCTAACAAAATATTAGAAGGTAAAGTTTCAGATATTAAGAAAGCGTATAAATCAAATACTTTTGAAGTTGGGTTGTTATCAGATAATATGTTGGAGTTAGAAAAAACTTTACAGAACAAGTTTAATACCGAACCTGCTAATTTCAAAGCTATAGATGAGCAATTAAAACTTAA
This sequence comes from uncultured Aquimarina sp., assembly GCF_947492965.1. Classification (GTDB taxonomy): domain Bacteria; phylum Bacteroidota; class Bacteroidia; order Flavobacteriales; family Flavobacteriaceae; genus Aquimarina. Next base: position 91,618 of record NZ_CANLOZ010000004.1, read on the forward strand.
AATTTCATTGGATAAACAAGTTGCACCGAATGAACTTTTAAGCTTTTTAACAGAAAGAGCACAAGTAGTTAGATTTAATGAGGTAATACCAAGCGTAAACGAAATATTCATTAAAACCATCACAGAAAATGAGTAGTAATTTACAGTTGATTATTAAAAGAGAATTTATATCTCGAGTTAGAAATAGAACCTTCGTGGTAATGACTTTTTTAAGCCCATTGATTGTTGTGGGGATGATCGGACTAATTGGATGGTTAACAACGTTAAATAGTGATGAAGTAAAAGAGGTTGTAGTAGTAGATGAAACCAAGTTGTTTATAGGTGATTTTGAAAATACAAAAGAGGTAGCCTATTTGGATTATAGCAGTTTTGATCTTGATGTTGCTAAAGATTCGGTGATATCTAAAAAACTGTATGGTCTGCTGTATATTCCAAACAAAACTTCTAATAATGATCTGGCTAAGTCTATTCAGTTTTATGCAGAAGAATCTCCTAATTTTTCTGTTTTAAATAAGATAGAAAGAATCATTTCTAATAAACTAACGGAACAAAATTATAAGAATGAAGGTCTTAATTTGGAGGTTATAGAGAGATCGAAAGCAAAAATAAATATACAGATAGAAAACTTTTCAGGAGAGAAGACTTCTAAAATATCTAATTATGTAAAAATGGGATTTGGAGGTTTAGCAGGGTATTTATTGATGATGTTCATTATCATTTATGGAAATATGGTAATGCGATCTGTGATAGAGGAGAAAACAAATAGGATTATAGAAATCATTATATCTTCTGTAAAGCCTATGCAATTAATGCTAGGTAAAATTTTAGGAACTTCTTTTGCTGGAATATTACAATTTTTGATTTGGGTATTTTTAGGAGGAATCATAATGATGATTGGTTACGGTATTTTCGGATCTAGTCTTGAGGCAAATACGCTGGAGGAAGCGACCAAATTATTAGAAGCAAATCATGAGGGTATGATGGCAAATATTGGAGAGTTCTTCCTTGAAGTTTCTAAACTTCCTATGTTAGAATTAGTCTTGTCATTCTTTATATACTTTGTAGGAGGGTATTTCCTATATAGTGCTATATATGCAGCAATCGGAGCAGCGGTAGATAGTGAGACTGATTCTCAGCAATTTATGTTGCCAATCATATTGCCGCTTATGTTGGGTATTTATGTCGGCTTTTTTGCGGTTATAGAAAATCCTCATGGAACAGTTTCAACGGTTTTTTCTATGATTCCATTAACTTCTCCGATAGTTATGTTAATGCGAATTCCTTTTGGAGTTCCTTGGTGGCAAATACTAGTGTCCATCTCGTTATTAATTGGAAGTATTATTTTTATGGTATGGTTTGCTGGTAAAATATATAGAATAGGTATTTTGATGTATGGTAAAAAACCAAGCTATAAGGAGTTATTTAAATGGTTGAAGTATTAGTATGATACAAGAGGAAATAACAGATCAAGTTAAAGAAGTAATTCAGGAAGATGTTTGGGGAAACATCAAGAAGTTTCTGGATTATGAAATCATTCATATTGGTCCAGATGACCATTCGATTATACTTACAGTAGGTCTGTTACTCTTTGTAATCTTGATCCTTGTTGTTACTACAGTATCATTAAGACTTATTCGGAAAATTGTCACCAGGAAACTGAGAAAAGAAGATAAATTAAAATTTGAATCGGTTTTTTCGTTTTCCAAGTATTTTATTTATGTCATTGTTATTCTGATCACTCTAGATAGTATTGGTTTAAACATTACGGCTATTTTTGCAGCTTCGGCAGCGTTACTAGTAGGAGTTGGTTTAGCATTGCAAACATTAATTCAGGATGTAATATCGGGTATTTTTATTCTGATTGATCAAACAGTTCACGTCGGTGATATTATTGAATTAGAAGGTAAAGTAGGAAGAGTAGAAGATATCAAACTACGAACTACAAGGGCAGTAACCATAGATAACAAGGTGCTGATTATTCCGAATCACAAGTATCTTACGTCTACATTATATAATTGGACACAAAATGGTAAAATCACTAGAGAATCGGTAGAGATTGGAGTGGCTTATGGAAGCGATGTCAATTTGGTAAAAGAATTACTGCTAAAAATCGCAGTCGAAAATGATAAGATTTTGCAATATCCAGAACCACTAGTTTTATTTACTAACTTCGGAGATAGCTCTTTAAATTTTAAGCTTATTTTTACAATGAATGATAGTTTTCAGGCTGCCGTTCCTAAAAGTGAAATAAGATTCGAAATTGATCGTTTGTTTAGAGAAAACAATATAAGTATTCCATTCCCACAACGAGAAGTAACGATCTTAAACCCTAGCAAAGAGTAATATAAAGTTTTATGAGGTAAAAAATGAATTATAAAAGACTACTTGTGCCCTTTATTTTGATCTGTTGTGCTATTCAAATAGTGCAATCACAAGATACAAATCTGGCTAGAGTAGAATATGCATACATACCTCAGTCCAAAAGTGATAATAGTTATAATAGTCTAAGGGTTTCAGGGAATTACCCTATTCAAATGAATGAAAAAGGTACGTACTTAGTACTGGCCTTTCAGTATCGATTGAATAATCTACAACTTAAGGATGATATTATTGTAGATACTCAAGGTCTACAGGAGTTTCATACATTTGGATTTGAACTAGGATATACCTTTAAAATGAAGAATGATTGGAGATTTGGAGCAAAATTAGGAACCCGACTTTCTTCTAATTTAGAAGCTTCGGGTGTGGATAGTGACGATTTTAGATATGTAGGTTCTGTCTATTTTGTGAAGAGCTATGGAGATAAAAAAGCAATAAATTCTTCTAGATTGGTGCTTGGTCTTAGGTACGCCTCTCCGGCGAGCATTAATTTTCCATTACCAATCATTAACTATTCAAAACGTTTTCATCCTAATTGGTCCTATTCGTTAGGTACGCCTAAGACAAGTATTAAATATTTTTTTAATGATAAGAATACGTTACAGGCATTTATAGGTTTGGATCGTTTTTATGGTAACATACAGAATAACAGAGCGTTTATAGATGAAAATGGAGATGCAAAACTTGCGGAAAATGCTTCGATGTTACTTATAAATAGTGCTTTGGGTTATGAGTATTATTTTACGGAACATTTATTGCTGTTTGCATATGGTGGATATACATTAAGTAACGAAATCCGCCTTAGAGATAAAAATCAAGAAAATGTATTAGTTCTCAATGATAGAAATACGTTCTATATGCGAGGAGGAATTAAATTAAAATTATAATGGCGAAAATATTAGTTATAGAAGACGAAGCTGCAATCAGAAGAGTACTTGTGAAAATATTATCTGAAGAGAATGATAAATATGAAGTTTTTGAGGCAGAAGATGGATTAGCAGGTATTGATATGATCAAAAGTGATGATTATGATTTGGTATTATGTGATATCAAAATGCCTAAAATGGATGGAGTAGAGGTATTGGAAGCTGCAAAAAAAATAAAACCAGAAGTACCAATGGTAATGATTTCTGGTCATGGAGATTTGGACACAGCGGTGAATACTATGCGTTTAGGAGCTTTCGATTATATTTCTAAACCGCCAGATTTAAATAGACTACTTAACACAGTTCGTAACGCATTGGATAGAAAAGAACTGGTTGTAGAAAATAAAATGCTTAAGAAAAAGGTGTCTAAGAATTATGAAATGATTGGAGAGTCTCCAGCTATTACAGACATCAAAAATATGATCGAAAAAGTCGCTGCTACCGATGCTAGAGTGTTGATTACAGGCCCAAATGGAACTGGTAAAGAACTCGTAGCACATTGGATACATCAAAAAAGTGATCGTTCTAAAGGACAAATGATCGAAGTTAACTGTGCGGCAATTCCTGGTGAACTTATCGAGAGTGAATTATTTGGTCATGTAAAAGGTGCATTTACTTCGGCTAATAAAGATAGAGCTGGTAAATTTGAAGCAGCAAATGGAGGTACCATCTTTTTAGATGAAATTGGAGACATGAGTCTTTCCGCGCAAGCAAAAGTATTAAGGGCTTTACAAGAAAATAAAATTCAGCGTGTAGGTAGTGATAAAGACATTAAAGTAGATGTAAGAGTAGTTGCTGCAACAAATAAGGACCTGAAAAAAGAAATTGCAGATAACAAGTTTAGAGAAGATCTCTACCATCGTTTGGCTGTTATCCTTGTGAAAGTGCCTGCACTAAATGATAGAAGAGAAGATATTCCACTTTTGGTAGATTATTTTACGAAGAAGATTGCAGGTGAACAAGGTTCTCCGGCAAAAACATTTTCGGATAAAGCTATTAAGCAATTACAACAATATGATTGGACTGGTAATATAAGGGAGCTAAGAAATGTTGTCGAACGCCTAATTATATTAGGAGGAAACGAAGTAAGCGAGGAAGATGTTAAACTTTTTGCTGCAAAGTAAGGAGAATCATTATCTTGCGACTTATCTCTAATATATTTGCCCCTAATGAAGAGAGTTCTTTTTATCATTTTACTATTTGCTAGCTTTTTATCAAATGCGCAATACGAACCCAGTGCCATTAATTATGGTTTGGTTGCTATCAAAAGTTTCGGTTCTGTAGAAGAGGTCGGATTGGGAGCCCGTTTGGAATATGCTCCTAATTGCTTTACCACTTATATGGGAGAATATAATAGATTGTTTTCTATTGGTGCTAGTGATGAGGTAGAAGGGTATAATGAATTGGCAATTGGGGTAAATCTGATTCTGTTTAATTGGTACCCAACCACAATAACAGCAGGTTTCGGCTATATTGGTAATGATTCTAGTATTTTCGAAGAAATTGAAGATGATGCGTTAATAGCATTTAGAAGTGGAGATTTTAATCATGGAGCTCAGATAAAGCTTAGAGCTTTGCACCAAATATCAATTCCGGTACATATTTTTGCAGAATTAAACATTAAAAGTCTCGGCAGAAGATACGATACATTTCTTATCGGATTTAGCTATGATTTCGATGCCAGATAACCTGCGTTTAGTTTGACGTTAAATTATCAATTGGAGGTACTTCTTATCTATCTATTCTAGTACTTACGACTTTTCTTTTTTCAACAATCCAAAACTTTAGTATCTTACAAAAGATAATACAAATCATACTATGAATACGATCAATCACGAAGATTTTAAAGTTTCTCAATCAATAGAATTGTCTAAAGTTCCTACTACATTTGATCTTGGAGCGGATAAAAAGAAAATAGAAAAAGAATTAGAAGAGGTTCGGGAAAAGTTAGGGGACTTTCAAGATACCATTTATGCACATGATAAATATGCCATCCTAATATGTTTACAAGGAATGGATACTGCTGGTAAAGACAGTCTTATTCGCGAAGTTTTTAAAGATTTTAATACCAGAGGTATTGTAGTTCATAGTTTTAAAGTCCCTACAGAACTGGAACTAGGTCATGATTATTTATGGAGGCATTATATAGCCTTGCCACAACGAGGTAAGTTTTCAGTCTTTAATAGGACGCACTACGAGAATGTATTGGTAACCCGAGTACATCCAGAATATATTATGAGTGAAAAACTTCCAAATGTTAACTCGGTAGATGATATTGATGATGCATTTTGGGAAAAGAGATTTGAGCAAATTAGAAACTTTGAAAAGCATATTGCCGAAAATGGCACCTTGATTTATAAATTTTATTTACACTTGTCAAAAGACGAACAAAAAAATAGATTACTTAGAAGGTTAGAAAAGAAGGAAAAGAACTGGAAGTTTTCTGCTGGAGATCTTAAAGAAAGAAAACTATGGGATCAATATCAGTCTTGCTATCAAGATGCAATTAATAAAACATCTCTTCCACATGCTCCTTGGTATATAATTCCTGCAGATGATAAACCAACTGCACGATATATTGTAGCAAAAACACTTTACGATACCCTTACGAAGTTTGAAGATATTAAAGAACCAGAATTGGACGATGAAACAAAATCCAATTTATCATTATATAAAGAACAGTTAGAAAACGAATAGTTGATCATTTAGAAAGATAAATAATTTATATAAAATACCTCAGTGAAAAAGATAGTCCTTATACTTTGCGCATTTTTTTTCTATACGTCCTACGGACAAGAGAAAGTTAATAAAGAAGATTCGATAACCATTAAAAATTTTTATAACTCATCATTATTAAAAGGTAAGAGTTATTCTTGGCTGGATTATTTGTCTAATCAAATTGGCCCAAGATTGTCGGGATCTTTAAATGCACAGAAAGCGGTGGAATGGACAGAAGCTGAACTAAAAGAAATAGGCTTAGATAAGGTATGGCTGCAGTCCGTAATGGTTCCAAAATGGACAAGAGGTGTTACCGAGTTTGCTTATATCGAAACACAACCAGGTCAGACTACCAATGTACCTATTTGTGCTCTGGGAGGTTCTGTACCAACTCCAATAGGAGGTGTGAAAGCAGAAATTGTGGAAGTACAAGGGTTAGAAGATCTTCGAAAATTAGGGACTGATAAAATAGAAGGAAAGATCGTTTTCTATAATCGTCCGATGCAGGCAGATTTAATCAATACTTTTGAAGCTTATGGAGGATGTGTTGATCAGAGATATTCTGGAGCTGCTGAAGCTGCTAAATTTGGAGCGGTCGGAGTAATTGTTCGTTCTCTGAATCTAAGATTAGATGATTTTCCTCATACAGGAACGATGAGTTACGGTAATTTAACGGACTTAGAAAAAATACCAGCTGCTGCTATAAGTACAAATGGTGCTGAGTTATTACATTCAATGTTAACACTAAATCCAAAAATCAAGTTTTTATTTAATATGAACTGTAGAACATGGAAGGATGTGGAATCTTTTAATGTAATTGGAGAAATTACAGGAAGTGAATTTCCAAATGAATATATGGTTGTAGGTGGTCATTTGGATTCATGGGATTTAGGAGATGGTTCACATGATGATGGTGCTGGTGTGGTGCAATCTATGGAAGTATTACGTTTATTCAAAGAAACAGGATATAAACCCAAGAGATCTATTAGAGTAGTTTTATTTATGAACGAAGAAAATGGATTACGAGGAGGTAAAAAATATGCTAAGGTAGCAGAGACTAAAGGAGAAAATCATGTTTTTGCGCTGGAAAGTGATGCTGGAGGTTTTACTCCCAGAGGTTTTTCATTTGATTGTAATATGGATAATTATACTCAGATTCAAAGTTGGAAACCACTTTTTGAACCTTATTTGATACATTATTTTGCAAAAGGCGGAAGTGGTGCAGATATTGGACCATTAAAGAAAGATGGAATTGTTTTAGCTGGCTTACGTCCAGATTCCCAAAGATACTTCGATTATCATCATGCTAAAAATGATACGTTTGATGCTATAAACAAAAGAGAATTAGAACTTGGAGCTGCTACCATGGCAAGTCTAGTTTATCTATTCGATAAATACGGAGTAAAATAAATAATAAATATTTTGGCTTAACTTACCTTTAATTCTCAGTGTTTTAAAGCGTAATTGACTTGTACTTTTTTATTCTTTAAAAAATAAGAGAAGATTTTAGTAATGTTACCGATTGGCTAGGGGATTCATTTCTAATAATATTCTAATTCATTTAAGTAGCATCCTATCTTTATGATCAACTTGCTATCATAATATTCCTGTAGCGTATAATTCTGTGTTAGTATGTTTTTGTTCAATAAAACACATGTAAAAAGGGGAATATTTCAATTAATTGGACATAATAATGTAAAAATCTTATGTTTTTGATCTAAATATTTTTTCAAAATTCCAATGTACTGTAAGTTGTTTCTTGTTTAAAAAATTAACGATTTTAAGAAGATTTTTATAGGAAAACATGTGTGAAATTGTTTTTTTGTTAAATAGGTTTATGGTTTTACCATTGAGATAGTTATTTTTTTTTATAAAAAATTGATTTTATAAAAATTATTTTTGCTTAAATTTCTTAGTATCTTCTTAACAAAGTGTTTTTTTTCTTTTTTTTTTTAGTTAAGAATCAAATAGTTCATATTTCTTTTTTCCCCTAAAACCGTATGCTATAGAACTGTCTATGAATACTGTCTATGTTTATATGAAGACGTGTTAAGAGGTAGTAAAGGTATCAATGCTCGTACTTTTACATCAGACTTGTTATAACTTTGAGTATCGTTATGATGGTAATCAGATGTTAATAATAAAAAAACGAAAACCAAATCTGATAAAATAAAACATCGATAAACGGAATGATTTAAAATAACACACATTGTGTCATATATTTTCCCTAAAAAATCAATGATATAATTTTAATGACATTGAACTTAAACTAAACTAACTATGCACAAACTCACAACCAAAGAGATACTATTATCTCAAGCGCTATTGTATCTAATAGGATACTTCTGATCTCAAAAACGAAGCGTACATTCTATAGCTGAATTCTCAGAATGATTTTAGACTAATCGGATATTAAGAACCTATAATATTCAGGTAGAATAATTTTAAATTTTAAAATTGGTTAACCAATTCTATCGAGTATTACATTAAAACCAACAAATTCTTTCTAAACCATATCAATTACTAATTAGTCCCAAAAGAAAATTGATTTCACAGCTAGTTTTGTCGTTTCGGTAATGGTAACAAAAAACTTAAAACCTAATCTAAAAACACAATTCTTAAAACTACACTTACAATGAAAAATTTAATTAAAATGGGCACAGTATTCCTATTGTGTTTATTTTGCACACACTTATCCGCACAATTTAATTATGGAGAAGCATTGCAAAAATCTTTGCTTTTTTATGAAACCCAACAATCTGGGGTCTTACCTGACTGGAATAGAATAAGTTGGAGGTCTGATTCTGGAATCAATGATGGAGCAGATGTAGGACTCGATCTAACTGGAGGATGGAATGATGCAGGAGATCATGTAAAATTTGGTTTCCCAATGGCATTTTCAGTCACTGCACTTAACTGGGGGTTTCTAGAATATAAAGATGGGTACGATGCTGCTAATCAAACTGAGCATTTCAAAAGAAACATTAAATGGGTTACAGATTACTTTATTAAATGTCATCCTTCTCCTAATGTATTTTATGCCCAAGTAGCGGATAGTAAATCACAGGACCATAATTTTTGGATGCCAGCCGAGATGGTTGATGTGCATCCTATGTATGGACAACGAAAATCATACGCATTAACAACGGCTAATCCAGGTACAGAAGTAGCTTGCGAGACTGCAGCAGCCTTGGCATCTGCAAGTATTATATTTAAGGATAGTGATCCAGCATATAGTGCGACCTTATTAAGTCATGCAATTGAGTTATATGAGTTTGGAGATACTTATAGAGGATTATATACTTCAGAAGGAAATATTCCAGCAGTAGGAACTTATACATCTGGAAACTTTCAGGATGAATTAACTTGGGGTGCACTTTGGTTATATAAAGCTACTGGAGACCAGAAATATCTGGATAAAGCAGAAGCAGAATATACACAGCCAGATTTTTTATGGAGTTTGGTTTGGGAAGACAAGTCATATGGTAATATGGTTTTATTATCTATTATTACTGGAAAAGACATTTATAAAACGGATGCCGAGCGTCATTTAGATTGGTGGCAAGAAGGTAATGGAGGAGTAAACTATTCTCCGGGAGGTCAGGCTCACTTAACACAGTGGGGATCTTTACGTCATGCTATGAATGCTTCGTTAACAGCATTAATATATAGTGATAATGTAAATACTCCAAAAAGCAATCAATACAAAAATTTTGCAATTAATCAGGTAAATTATGCATTGGGTGATAATCCTAATAATAGAAGTCTAGTAACAGGTTTCGGTGTAAATCCTCCAACAAAACCGCATCACAGAGGACAACATTCGAGCTGGTCAAGAAGTAGCGCTAATCCTGTTGAGTCTCGACATACAATGTACGGTGCATTAATGGGAGGACCTGCTAAACCAGATGACTTTTTCGAAGAAGATAGAGATGATTTTCAGGCTAATGAAGTAGCAACTGATTACAATGCTTGTTATCAGGGAGTTTTAGCAAGAATGGTTATGGAATTTGGTGGATCACCATTACCTAATTTTCCACAACCGGAAACTCCAGGATTAGAGTTTGCAAACGAAGTTAAACTCAATAATGATCAAGCAAAATTTACAGAGGTTGCAATCTGGCTTAACAACCGTTCTGGATGGCCAGCAAGAGTTCCGAATACTCTTAAAGCTCGCTACTTCGTAGATATTTCAGAAGGTATAGCAGCTGGATATGCTGCTAGTGATTATGAACTAACAGCTAGAGGAGCTGGAGGAACAACAATTAACGGTCTACAAGAATGGGATGCTGCAAGTAATATTTACTATGCAGAAATAGAGGTGGATCAAGATCAGATGCCATTCCCAGGAGGTCAAGGAGAGTATAGAAGCGAAATACAATTAAGAATTTCTCTTCCTACAAGTGCACCAGAAAGTGCATGGGATGCATCTAATGATTTTTCGTATCAAGGACTAAATAATACTTTAAAAATTTCTGATAACGTACCAATCTATGCAGATGGGGTATTGGTTGGAGGAAAAGAACCAAATGGTGGAGAAATACCAACTGCTTCTTTTACCGCTACTCCAGAATCTGGAACAGCACCGTTAGAAGTTTCGTTTGATGCTTCTACTTCTTCGGACCCTAACGGAGATGCGTTAACATACAACTGGGATTTTGGAAATGGACAGACTTCATCAGTAGTAGATCCACTTATTACTTATACGGCAATAGGTTCGTATTTAGTAACATTAACCGTTAGTGATGGACAAAATACATCTTCAGAATTTACTAGAACCATTACCGTATTAGATGGTAATATTGCTCCTGTTGCAGATTTTACGGCTACACCAACATCTGGTGTTGCTCCTGTATCTGTTAATTTTGATGCATCCGCATCTACAGATGAAAATGGAGATTCGCTAACCTATATATGGGATTTCGGAGATGGAGAATCAGGTGCTGGTGTAACCATAACGCATGAATATGCAGCCATTGGAGAGTATGAAGCAAAATTAACTGTTAGTGATGGAAGTAAAGAAGATAGTAAAACAATTACAATAACTGTTACAGACGGAAGTCCGATTGCTTCTTTTACAGTCAGTACAGATTCAGGAGTTGCTCCTTTGGATGTTACTTTTGATGCTTCAGGATCTGCAGACCCAACAGGTGGTAGTTTAGCATATAGTTGGGATTTAGGTAATGGACAGACCGCTTCTACAGTAAGCACGTCTACTACTTACACGCAAATAGGTCAGGTTACAGTGACGCTCACAGTAACAAATGCAGCAGGAGATACAGATGTTGCTACGCAAACTATTAATGTTACCGATGGAAGTACGAGCTGTGCTTTTGATACACCAATTGCAACACCGCTACAAAATATTAATGATAGATATAATAATGTATTTGTCTTAGGTGAAGGTGGTCCAAGTTTAAGTAATTTTAGGGAGTTCTCTATTAATTGGGACTTGCAAAATGATGGATTGTATGAATTCGCAATGAATACAACAGATGGACAACCAAATTGGTATATAGATCTTAGAGACAATCTTACCCAGACCTTTAACTCAGCTAGTCCTGATGCTGTTCTTGCAGGGACTGGAATCCCAGGTTTTGATGGTGCTTATTGGGTGACAATTGACGAAGGAAGTTTTGTTATGGTTTCTAAAACTGCAGGATTTACAATTTACTTTACAAACTCTGATGTAGAACCACAATGTGGTACTGTTACTCCAGTTGTAGTTGACGGAGGAACAATTGCAGGAGGACCATTTACATTTACTGTTGGAGATGGTGTTGCAGATAATGTATCTGGAATAAGTTTAACGGGAGCTGAAGGAACCAATAGTACTTGGGTAATCACTGATGATTTAAATAATATTTTAGGATTGCCACCAACCTTAACAGACGTAGAAGGCGTAGATTTTGATGGAGCTGGTACAGGAGTATGTCTGATATGGCATTTAAGTTTCGAAGACGGATTACAAGGAGCGGCTGTAGGTAATAATGCCGCGGATCTTATAGGAGATTTTGATCTTTCGAATTCAATAACCGTAACTAGAAATCCAGTGGCTACTCCTGTAGTTGATGGAGGAACAATTTCTGGTGGACCATTTACATTTACTGTTGGAGATGGTGTTGCGGATAACGTATCTGGAATAACTTTAGCTGGAGCCGAAGGAACGAATAGTACTTGGGTAATCACCGATGATCTAAACAATATTTTAGGATTACCAGCAACAATAGCAGATGTAGAAGGAGTAGACTTTGATGGAGCTGGTACAGGAGTTTGCTTAATTTGGCATTTAAGTTTCGAAGACGGATTACAAGGAGCAGCTGTAGGTAATAATGCAGCGGATCTTGTAGGTGATTTTGATCTTTCGAATTCAATTACTGTCACTAGAAATCCAGCTTCAAATGGAAATGATTGTTCTTTCGAAACACCAATTTCTACAGCTTTACCAAGTATTGATAACAGATATTCTCATGTTCATGTACTAGGAACAGGAGGTCCAAGCTTAAGCAATTTTAGAGAATTCTCAATTAATTGGGATTTACAAAATACAGGATTGTATGTATTTGCTATGAACACAAATGATGGGCAACCAAATTGGTATGTAGATCTTAGAGGTAATTTGACTTATAACTTTAGCGCTGCAAATCCTGAAGCAAGCTTAGCAGGAACAGGAATTGCTGGATTGGATGGAGACTATTGGGTTACTATTAATGAAACTGATTTTGTAATGGTTTCTAAAACGGGAGGATTTACGATATACTTTAGTAATTCTGCTATTGCGCCAGATTGTGACAATAGTGGAGGTAATACTGACCCTGTTGCAGATATTTCAGCAACTCCTATTTCGGGTGATGCACCATTGCTAGTAACTTTTGATGCTTCGGCTTCTTCTGATGCAGATGGAGATGCATTAAGCTATACATGGGATTTTGGTGATGGAAATACAGCCAATGGAGTAACAGTTGAAAATACATTTACTGCTATAGGAACGTATTCAGTAACCTTGGTAGTAGATGATGGAAATGGAGGAACGGACCAAGCTGTTATTACCATTAATGTTACGGATGGTGATATTATCATTACTCCTCCTTCAGATAATGCGTATATCAACAGATTTATAGAGTTACGAAATGAGTTCTATGATCCGGCTAACGGATACTTTAGTGCAGATGGTTCTCCACATCATTCTATAGAAACATTAATTGTGGAGGCACCAGATTATGGTCATGAATCTACAAGTGAATTGTATTCCTATTGGCTATGGTTAGAGGTTATGAACGGAAGAATAACAAAAGATTGGGCACCATTAAGTAACGTATGGGACAAGATAGAACAGTTTATTATTCCTACAACAGCCGACCAACCAACTAATGCAGCTTATAACCCTTCTTCTCCAGCAGCATTTGCAGCAGAATTCCCATTGCCAAGTGATTATCCAGCTCCGTTAGAGTTTAACGCGCCTGTAGGAGTTGATCCTGTTTCTGCAGATTTAACAGCAACCTATGGACCAGATGTATACCAAATGCATTGGTTATTGGATAATGATAATTTTTATGGATATGGTAATCGAGGAGATGGAGTAAGTACACCATCTTATATAAATACATTCCAAAGAGGAGAGCAAGAATCTGTATATGAAACAATACCACATCCGTCTTGGGAGTCATTCGATTGGGGTGGATCAGATGGTTTCTTACCATTATTTGTAGAAGATCAGAATTATGCGCAACAATGGAGATATACAAGTGCTCCAGATGCAGATGCTAGAGCAGTACAAGCAATGTTTTGGGCACAATTATATGCCAAAGAACAAGGAGCTAGTTTAGGAAGCTTAGATTTAGATAAAGCTACCAAAATGGGAGATTATTTGAGAATAGCCATGTTTGATAAATATTTTAAGCCCTTAGGAGTACAAAGTGCTTCTAGTGGAGCGGGGTCTGGATATGACAGTGCACATTACTTAATGTCGTGGTACATGTCTTGGGGTGGTTCGGCAGATCCTGCTTCGCAGTGGGCATTTAGAATAAGTTCTAGTCATTGCCATTTTGGATATCAAAATCCAATGGCTGCGTACGCATTGACGCAAGTGAATGAACTAAAACCTCAATCTCAAAATGGAGAAAGAGACTGGAATGAAAGTTTAACTAGACAAATGGAGTTCTATACTTGGTTACAGTCTAAAGAAGGAGCTATCGCTGGTGGTGCTACTAACAGCTGGAACGGTGATTATAGTGCGTATCCTTCAGGTAAATCTACATTCTACGGAATGGCGTACGACAAAGATCCGGTATATCATGATCCAGGAAGTGGAACTTGGTTCGGATGGCAAGCTTGGTCTATGGAAAGAGTAGCTGAGTATTACTATATTACCAATGATCCAATGGCCAAAAACTTAATGGATAAATGGGTAGCATGGGTAAAAAGCGAAGTAAAACTTATCGGTACGGATGATTTCGAAATTCCGGCTACACTAGAGTGGACTGGAGAGCCTGATACTTGGGACGCTGATAGTCCAGGAAGTAACAATAATTTAAGTGTTACCGTTACGGATTATGGAAAAGATCTGGGAGTTGCAGCTTCTATGGCTAAGGCATTAATTTATTATGCTGCAGCTACTCAGAAACATGCTACTTTTGACACAGACGCTAGAGACCTTGCTAAAGAAGTACTTGATAGAATGTGGAATACCTATAGAGATGATAAAGGAGTATCTTCTCCTGAAGATAGAGGTGATTTCGCAAGAATCTTCGAGCAAGAAGTATATGTTCCAAATGGTTTTACAGGAACGATGCCTAATGGCGATGTGATCGAACCAGGTGTTTCATTTTTGGATATAAGATCTGATTATAAAAATGATCCAGAATTTGATAGACTTCAAACAGCTTATAATGCTGGAGAAGAATATACACAACGTTACCATAGAAGTTGGGCTCAGATAGAAGTTGCTTTGGCTAATGCTGAGTTTGGATTCTTCTTTTCAGATCAAGAACCAGGAACTAAGGCTCCAGAAGAAGTACTTAAAGTAACAGCGACTCCAAATCCAGCCTCAGAGTTTATCAATATCACAACTAATTTTGATATGAAAAATACTAGAGTTAGAATAATTGATATTGCTGGAAATGTGGTAAGAACAGAATCGCTAGTGAATAAACAAAAGTCTACTAGACTTTCAGTAAATGAACTACCTACTGGAATGTATATCTTAGAAATTTATGATATAGTTTCAGGAGATAAATTCAGAGATAAAATTATTAAAAATTAAAGTCCAAAACGAGAGAGGTATTATGTGCCTCTCTCTACTTTTTTTGCCCTTTATAAAAGAAGAAGATGTAGTGATAAGTAGTTTTTTTAATCAATCTGATGAAGAAATTGGTTATCACTATATCTACACTTCTAAAATCTAAATACATAATCAATAAAGATATTTTAGAATATTAAAATTTACTGATAAAATCAGCCACTTAACTTTTATCAATAGTAAAATAGGATGCTAGTAAGTTGCACTATGTATTCTGAAAAACTCTAGATGATCAAGTTTCATCTTAGATCAAAAACAATAAAAAACTAACTACAAATGAGACAATTTATAAACTATACAGTAGCACTGCTATTGCTTTTGGGCAATGTATCAGGTGTCTATGCACAACAACAAAACTGGCTTTCGGTTTCTGGGAATAAATTATTTGATTCCACAGGAAAGGAAGTAAGACTTACTGGGGTGAATTGGTTCGGTTTTGAAACACAAACCTATTTTCCTCATGGAATTTGGAGTCGTGATATGAAAAGTGTACTCCAGCAAATCAAAGATTTAGGATTCAATACTATTAGAGTACCTTGGTCTAATGAAATGCTAAACCCAAGCTCAACAATTAGTATCAATTCTTATGGAACCGATGCCTACACTGGTATTTCGCCAATGAATGAAGAAGAGGGTAAGATCACTAAGCCTATTGAGTTGATGGATATTTTGGTGCAATGGTGTCAGGATAATGATATTAAAATTGTATTGGATAATCATTCCAGAGCAGCAGATGGATACTTAATAGAAGATCTTTGGTATACGAATGAATATTCAGAACAAAGATGGATCAATGATTGGCTATTCATGGCTGAACGTTATAAAAACTATTCGGCTGTGGTGGGTATGGATTTAAATAATGAGCCTCATGGATCTTCTTGGGGTAATAGCAATCCGGCTACTGATTGGAATAAAGCTGCAGAACGATGTGGAAATGCAATTTTAGAAGTAAATCCTAATGTGTTAATCATTGTAGAAGGCGTTGGTGAGTTTGAAGGAAATTCCTATTGGTGGGGAGGACAATTAATGGGAGCAAGACAATATCCTGTACAATTATCAAACCCTTCGAAATTGATGTATTCTGCTCATGAATATGGACCAGAAGTGGCACCTCAAGATTGGTTTGAAGCAGCTTCATTTCCTCAGAACATGCCACCAATATGGACAGAAAATTTTCATTATTTATACGAAGAAGAAACATCTCCATTATTTATTGGAGAGTTTGGAATTAAAGATCAAGATGCCTTCGGAGGAGTAGCTTTTACTTGGTTTACAGAATGGGTTGATTTTATGGGAAGTATATATTCCTGGACATTTTGGACGATGAATCCTAATTCAGGAGATACGGGTGGAATATTACAAGATGATTGGACTACTGTAAATGAATGGAAAATGGATGTACTTCGACCACACTTCGCACCATTTATTCCAAATGTTATTGGAGGTACAGGTAATTTACCACCTTCTGCTAGTTTTACAAATGATCTTAGTACTGGTAACGCACCATTAACAATACAATTTGATGCTTCTCAATCCTCAGACCCCGATGGTGATACACTATCGTATTCTTGGAATTTTGGAGATGGAACCACAGCTACTGGGGTTAGTATTTCACATGTTTTTGACACACCTGGCAGCTATCAGGTAAGTTTAACAGTTAGTGATGGTTCTTTGAATGATACAACTAGTAAAACCATAACTGTAAATGATGATACTACTCCAATAATTACAGCGAGTATTTCGGTAGATAGTAATTCTGGAATAGCACCTGCGACAATTAGTTTTGATGGATCAGGTTCTACATCATCAGATGGTAGTAGTTTATCTTACAACTGGGATTTTGGTGATGGTACTTCCGGTACTGGATCTAGTATAAATCATGAATATACAACAGCAGGAAGTTACGTTGCTATATTAACAGTAACAAACGCTGATGGAATTTCGGATACAGATCAGTTAACAATTACTATTACAGGATCAGGTAATGGAGACGATTGTACATTTGGTGCTCCATTAGCAAATCCGCTACCAACTATTGCTAATAATTCTTATTCTAATATTTACGTATTAGGATCAGGAGGTCCAGATTTAAGCAATGTAACTAATTTTACAATCAACTGGGATCTGCAAAATAATGGATTATGGCAATTCTCCATGAATACCAATAATGGAGTTCCAAGTTGGTGGAATGATCTTAAAAGCAATGTAACTAGTCAAAGTTTTAATTCAGCACAGCCAAGCATAACACTTTCTGGAACTGGATTTGCAAATCTTGATGGAGCGTACTACGCAACACAAGATGGTCAAAATTTTGCTCTTGTAGCTCAGGATAAAACCTACACCATCTATTTTAGTAATAGTGATACGGCACCTAATTGTACAGATCAATTAAGAAAGCCTGAAGAAGATACTACTATTGAAATCAAAGTTTATCCAAATCCTGTCTCTGATAATTTAATAATATCATCAAAGAGTATTCTTAAAACCAATCAGGTAGATATTGTTGATGTAACAGGGAAAGTACTGAAAAAGGTTTCTTTAAACAAAAACATGAATACTGACTTTATTGAAGTAGATCTGGTAGATTTAAAATCAGGGATTTACTTTTTGAAAATCAGAAACCAAAAAGAAACAATCACAAAACAGATTATAAAACAATAATAAAATCATCAAAGGAAAGAGATTATTACCTTCCTTAACTCTTTAGTCTCTTTCCTTTTTTATAGCATTCAAAAACAGCTTTTTTTAAATAAAAAGTACAACAAAACAATTCAAAAAACTCACAACTTATTATGGGACCAACACCAAAAAATAAGTGTGGATGGCTCGCGTATTTTAAAAATGTACGTAAAACGCTTTTTTACACAATAGGAGTTCTCATTTTATCTGGTCTGGTAGCACTATCTTCATTCAATATGATGTACGATGGTACTGCCGGTCCGGAAATGACAACACAAACCTGGCCTGCAGGAACTTTTCTGGCCAACTTTCCGGAAGGGGATAGAATTAATACCTACCACCGCAATTATTTAATGATTAATGGGCAAGCTGGAACAGGAGTTTGGGACATCTCTAATCCTACGGCTCCAAAAAGAGTTCAGTTTAGTGATGCAGCAAATAATGGACATCGGTGGTGGAAACTAGATGGCGATCTTTTTTATAGAGAATATTCTGTGCCAGAAGTGGAGGGTACAGGGTATAAATATCTGGATCTTTCTGATATGTTAGATCGTAAGCCTGTTACTTCTTCGGATATACTGTATACTGTTCAAGACGGACAGTCTAACTATGATAATTTAGAGACGTTTCCGCATACAATTAATGGTAGTAGAGTATTCGACATGCGATCAGGAGTGCAGGTAGATGATATACCTGTTTCGGTCTCACTACCAGATGTAGTAGTACGTGTAGGGAATTATGTCTTTTACGCTCCTCAAACTGGTGATATTAGTGTTTTCGATTTTGGAAACCCTGATGACATTAAGTTTTTAGGATCTTTTGGTGGAGATATTCCACATGAACAATATAGCACGGGAATTCAACTTTGGAGAAACTATCTAGTTTTTATGAGTGGGAACCAAGGTCCTGATGCATTAGTAGGTTTTGATATTAGTGATCCTACAAATGTAAAAAGAGGATTTAGTTTACATTCTGATCAGATTACTTTAGGTCGATACATGATCTTTCAGGATGAATATGGTTTTTCTGGAAGGTTTGATAGAGGGGTGAAGTTCAATTTTGAAACCATGGAAATTGAACAAGAATTTATACCTCCTTCTAGTGATGAGACGCTACAGTTCATAGACAATCAATGGATGCCAATCGGACATATTTTGGTAGCTAGTGGAGATGATAAGACATCAATTTTTGCACACCAAGATGGTTTAGATACTAAAGCTCCTTCTGTTGGACATCATTTCCCAGTAGCGGGAGCAATTAATCAGCCTATTACCACAACTATTGGTTTTGTAATTAACGAAACTCTAAATGATCTTACTCTTAATGATCAAACAATTCAGGTAAGTCCGTTAGGTGGTCAGCCGATTAAAGGGGATATAACAACTACCTCTTATCAAGTTATTAATTATGCCCCAAAAGAAAAGTTATTACCTAATACTACGTATGAAGTAAAGTTTGTAGAAGACGGAATAAAAGATGCTGTTGGTAATGGAATGGAAGAATACACATTTTATTTTACTACAGGAGGAGATTCTTCTAACCAATCTCCAGAAGTTACTAATATAGAATTGAATATTCCATCACCAATAATTGTGGGTACTAATTTAGAGTTTACCGTAAATGCCACAGATCCCGACGGTAATTCATTGAACTACCGATGGGATTTTGGTGATGGTTCTCCGAAAACAGATTGGATAGGGAATACTACAAATCACATTTTTACCGAAGCAGGAAACTACACTGTTCAGGTACAGGTTTCTGATAATAATGGGGGATTTGCAGTAGCATCGCAGTCAATAGTGGTGACCAATAATATAGCAGGTAGTGGACCAAAGCAATCAAGTCCAATTATAGTGGATGAGGATAATAGAATTGTATGGTCTGTCAATCCAGATAATAATTCAGTTACACTTATAAATGCTGATAATTTTTCCATTATCGACGAAGTTACTGTAGGAGAAGATCCAGTAAATATAGCATTGGACACTAATGATAATGCTTGGATCACCTGTAGAGATTCGGATGAACTCTATATTTTAAATAATCAAGGTATTCTTATAAAGAAAATAGCTTTAGATAGAGGATCTAGACCTTACGGTATTGTATTTACTCCAGATGGCACTCGTGGTTTTGTTTCTGCTTTTGGATCAGGAGAATTGATAGAGGTTAGTGCTGCCACAAATACTCTAACATCTTCAATAGCTATAGGAAATACGCCAAGAGCACTTGCTATAACAGGTGATGGCGAAAAACTATTAGTAACAAGATTTATATCACCAGATCAAGAAGGTCAAATATGGGAAGTAGATCTATCTACTTTTACTCTTCGAAATACCATTGGATTAGCATTGGATGACTTTACAGTGGATAATGGTAATGAAGGAAGAGGATTACCTAATTATATTGCTGGAATCAGTATTCATCCAGATAACAATACAGCTTGGTCTGTAGCAAAAAAAGATAATACATTACGAGGTTTGGCTAGAGATGGAAAAACATTAACTTTTGATAATGTGGTACGAACTGCAATATCACCTCTAAATCTAACAACCGGAACCGAGATCCTTCAGAATAGGCTAGATATTGATAATCATGGTCAGCCTTCTTCGGCATTGTTTAGTCCTACAGGAAATTATCTTTTTATCACGATGCAAGGTAATAACCGAATCGTAGTTATTGATCCTAAAACTGGTTTAGAACTAAATAAAAAAGATGTAGGTAAAGCACCTCAGGGAATGGTGTTTGATCAAGCTACGAATCGATTATTTGTGAAGAACTTTATGGATCGGACGGTTACTGTATTTGATGCAGATCAAATGGTTACACAAGGAACAACACTCTTAGAAGAAATAGCAACAATACATACGGTTACTCAAGAATTATTAAGTGCTGAGGTTCTTAAAGGAAAACAGATATTCTATGATGCCGCTGATATTAGAATGGGAACAGATGGTTATGTAAGTTGTGCTAGTTGTCATATTGATGGAACCCAAGATGGAAGAATCTGGGATTTTACAGATCGTGGAGAAGGGCTTCGTAACACTATTTCTTTAGTTGGTCGAGCAGGAACTGGTCATGGAAGAGTACATTGGAGTGCCAACTTTGATGAGATTCAAGATTTTGAGAATGATATTCGTTTTCATTTCAAAGGACAAGGATTTATCGATAATGCTACTTTTAATGAAGGTACTACAGCATTAACTTTAGGAAGTCCAAAAGCTGGTAAATCTCCTGATTTAGATGCTTTAGCAGCATATATTGAATCTTTAAATCAATTTGACCCAAGTCCATACCGAAATCAAGATGGTTCCTTGACCGCCGATGCAGTAGCTGGAAAATCAATTTTCGCAGATCTGCAATGTATGTCATGTCATGGTGGAGATAATTTTACAGATAGTCCATCCGGAAAATTACACGATGTAGGGACTATTATTGCTACAAGTGGGAATCGTTTAGAAAAATCATTGTTAGGGATTGACGTTCCAACGTTAAAAGATGTTTGGGCTACTGCGCCATATCTTCATGATGGATCTGCTCCAACAATTAGAGATGTACTAACGACCTATAATCCAAATGACGCACACGGAGCGGTATCTACATTGAGTGCTAGTGAAATTGATCAACTAGAAGCATATATCAAGCAGATAGATGGTTCAGAGTCCGCGATAGCAGGAACTCAACTATTAGAAATATCTTCTCCAGTTGATGGGGCTCAAATTGATACTTCGGATGCTGTAAGACTAGCTGTAAATACCAATATTACGGATGTTTCTAAAATCGAATATTATATAGATGATGATTTAATAGGAAGTGTAGCAACCTCGCCTTATGAAATGGATTGGAACCCTGTGATTTGGAAAACGTATAGAATAACAGCAAAGGTTTTCTATAATGCGGGCAAAACAGCTTCGATTACACCAGAAATTGAAGTAAACTACAAGAATACGATCAAAGTGATGTTTGTAGTAGGAGATAAGGATAATCTTTCTAATGAAGATCAACGTATAAAATCCAGATTAGAACAAAAGTTAGGATTTGCAATCACGTTATTCTCTGATGAAGAAGCTACCAGTCCTCAATCTGCTAATCCTTTTGATTTAGTATTAATTTCCTCTTCCGTAGATCCTAGGGAACTAGGGAATGATCTGGAAGGTGCACGTGTGCCATTAATGACATGGAATCCTTTCATGTATGGAAAACTAAGAATGACTTCAGGACCATTAAATTCTGGCTTCGGAATTACCTCTGAAGGGTTTTCTAAGGTTACCATTGCAGATACAGATCATCCAATGGCAGCTGGTGCTGATACACAAACCGCTTTATATGGAATCACTCAGAGTTTACCATTCGGGAACCCATCTGATGAAGCTATTATTGTGGCAAAAGCAGGAACGCAACCAATTTTGTTTGGATACGAAGCCAGCATTTCAATTCCATCCAGAAGAACAGCCTTTCCATTAAGAGATCAGTTTATGCATTTACTAACGGAGCAAGGGCTTAAAATGTTTGATGCTGCGGTTATCTGGACATTACATGGTGGTGATGCTACTACTCCAATTGGACCATTGCCAGATATCTTCTTTACATCTCCTGTGGATGGGCAAATGGTGAATGCTCCAATAACCATCAATTTTGAAACAGAAGGCTGGGAATTACCTTCACAGCAATATAAACTTCGATTTAAAATAGATGGTCAGGACAGAGGATTGATTGATGCCGAAGGTCCTCATGCAGATGGAACAGCTTTATCGGAGGGTCCTCATGAATTAACCTTACAAATGGAACGTAGTGATAACTCAGTTACAGATCTGGGAGAAACAATTACGGTAATTGTCACCAAAGATCAATTACCTCAAGACCCTACGGTTATGATACAATCTCCTTCTAATGGTGGATTGGTAGGTCCGGATTTTGAAATAGAGTTTACCACATTCTTATGGGATATTGCTCCTAATGGTCAGCATATTAAATATTTTATTGATAATGTAGAACAAGGTTCGGTGTATACGGTAGCACCAATTGCGGTTTCAAATCTTACTGAAGGAGAACATGCCATAAAACTAGTAAGAGCTGCTGCAGATGGAGAAATAGTTGGTGATCCTACGGAGATTACAATTACTGTAGATGAAAGATTTGGAGATTTACCAGATACAGATTTCAGTGTAGAATATCGTGATAATAGTTCAGGAGTTGCTACTGTAGAATTAAAACCAGTATTTCAGATTGTAAATGAATCTAATCAAAGTGTTTCGTTAGACGATTTCAAAATAAAATATTGGTTTACTCCAGAACATGATATTCCGATGAATTTTAATATTGACTATTCACAACCTACTGGTGTTAATGGTACTTTTGGAGTTCAGGATGGTGAGCATTATGTAGAAGTAGGTTTCTCTTCATCATCAGGTAATATCAATGCAAATGGTAAGTCTGGACAGATACAAACCAGATTACATCATGCAGGATTCCAAACACATAATCAGAGTAATGATTTTTCTTACGATGGATCTAAAACTTCGTTAAAACCACATGTACTCGTAACATTGTACTATCAAGGAGTATTAGTTTGGGGATTAGAACCAGTTTCGGGAGATAATACGAATAGAAGTCCTAATGCAGTGATAACGAACAATGTTAGTTCGGGAGAAGCTCCATTAGCTATTAGTTTTGATGCCAGTAACTCTAATGATCCAGATGGTGATGTGCTTACTTACAGTTGGGATTTCGGAAATGGAGATACAGCTTTAGGAGTAACTACTTCATATACATATCAACAAGTTGGAACCTATCAAGTGGTACTTACTGTAGATGACGGCAATGGAAAAACAGATACCGATACTCAGACAATAGAAGTACGAAATACCTTACCTGGATTGGAAGCTAATTTTACGGCTACGCCAGTTTCTGGAGATGTTCCGTTACTAGTTAGTTTTGATGCTTCAAGTTCGGTGTTCCCTTCAGGAGCTAGCATTGATTATTTATGGGATTTTGGAGATGGTACTACTAGTAATTTAGAAACCCCTTCGCATACCTATACTTTAGCTGGATCTTATGCTGCTACTTTAACCATTAGTGATGGAGTACAATCAGATACATCGATAGCAACGACAATTACTGTTTTGGAAGGAAATGTAGCTCCTGAGGCAAGTTTTGATACTTCTGTAACTACTGGAATAGCCCCATTGATCGTAGCTATGGATGCATCAGCATCTTCAGATGCAAATGGAGATGCTTTAGAATATGTATGGGATTTTGGCGATGGTACTACGGGAAATGGTGAAACTGTAAATCATACATATACTATAGAAGGAGTATATACAATTACATTGACGGTGAGTGATGGTTCTTTGTCAGATAGCGTAGCACAAACTATTACCATTACCCAACCATCATCTGGTAATGATTGTAGTTTTGGAGCACCAATGAGTACCGCATTACCAACCTTAGCTAATATTTCCTATGATAAAGTTTATGTGCTAGGTCAGAATGGTCCAGATTTGAGTAACGTAACCAATTTTACAGTCAATTGGGATTTACAAAATAATGGATTATGGCAACTTTCTATGAGCACAAATAATGGAAATCCAGGATGGTGGATAGATTTGAAAGCTGCTATTACCAGCCAAACATTTGGGCAAGTGGGGCCTGATATTGTTTTGTCTGGAACTGGAATATCAAATTTTGATGGTGCTTATCTGGTAACCATGGATGGAGATAATTTTGTTCTGGTCTCTAAAAGTGGAGAATATACCATTTATTTTACGAATCAGAGCGACATTCCCGACTGTCAAAATAAAGAAAATGATCCTTCATTGTCAGAACAATCTTTAAGTGTAACTGCTTTTCCAAATCCGGTAACAGATTATCTAATATTAGATAGTAATTACAGTTTTAAAGATGCCTTCATTCGTGTGGTTGATATTAGTGGAAAAACAATATCATCTAGATATATTCAAGACAATATAAAAGAAATGAAACTTGATATGACTTCAGTTCAGTCAGGTATGTATTTTATTCAGATTCAAGTAGACAGAAAAACAATAATTAAACAGATTGCCAAATAAATGTGAAACTGTTGGGTGTCAAATTCTTCATAGGCATCCAACAGTTATCTAAAACATCAAATTAAAAAAGTAAAAAGTGATCGTTGATCCAGGACTAAAAAGGGGAATGTCTTGTGATTAAGTGATGCTGTGTTGATAGTTGGAGTACAAAAGATACAATTCAAAAAACAACAAATTTAAAAACTCAACTAATCTATTTTAAGATGAAAACTAACATTAGCACAATAACATTTCTATGCTTACTATTTTTTGGTATGGAATCGTTTTCGCAAAGAATGCCATCATCAGACTTTGTCTACACGGATGGTGAGAAATTTATGCTAGACGGAAGACCCTATTATTTTTCTGGGGCCAATGTATATGACTTTTTTACTTATGGTTCTTCTAGCGGTGATATCGAAACGCAATTTATGGACAAAGATCGCATTGATGAACATATGCGAAGGTTATATGAAAATGGAGTGAGAGTAGTACGACTATGGGGTTTTAGCCACGAGGATTGGCATGGATTCGAACCTCAAAAAGGAGTCTACAGTGAAGGACAATTTTCACTATTTGATTATGTGATCAAATCTGCAGAAGCAAATGGTATTAAACTGATCGTGGCTTTAGAAAATTACTGGAATGATTACGGAGGCATCAAAGATCGACTCAAATGGGAAGGTATCGAGGTAGAAGGAGCTGGAACGCATGATCAAGGACAGTTCTTTACAAATGCTTCTGCTATTCAGGGATATAAAGATTATGTAGAATATTTTCTTACTCGTGTTAATCACTATGACGGTGTAGAATATAGAAATGATCCTACAATTCTCGCTTGGGAGTTAATGAATGAGCCAAGGTATCAAGGATTTGGAGATGATGTAACTTCTGATGTATTAAGAGCTTGGGTAGATGATATGGGAGCTTTTATCAAAGCAATTGATTCCAATCACTTATTGAGTACTGGTTTAGAAGCACATGGAACGCGTTATGGGTTTGGTGGAGATGAAGGAAATGATTTTATCAAAATTCATCAATCGCCTTATATAGATTTTGCTTCTGCACATCCCTATATTCGTGAGAGTTGGTCCAATTTCACATTAGAAGAAACCTTAAAACTAGTCTGTGATTGGGCTGATGAATCACATCAAATTCTAAAGAAACCTTTATACATAGGAGAATTTAATGTTGAAATTCAAGAGCGATACGAATGGTGGGAAGAAATGTATGGATTCATCGAACAAAAAAAGATTGGCGCTAGTGCGTTTTGGTGGTTTCCAGATAACAATACACCAAGGGATAAATTCGGAGTTTTTGAAGGAGATGTAGAAGTGGCTATATATAAAGAGCATTCCCTAAAAATGGAAGCAATGTCTGGAGGAGAAGCTATCTATTTGTCATTAATGTCTCCAAAATCTGGTGATAAATACGTTTCAGGAAGTACGGTTCATATAGAAGCAAACTTATTAAATGAAAGTAATAATGTTCTTAAGGTAGAATTTTTTAGTAATGGAGAATTAGTAGGTGAAGATACAACAGCACCTTATGAATTAGATGTAACTGGCTTGCCAGATGGAAATTATCAAATTACATCTGTAGCGACAGGAATCAATGGTGTAACCAAAACATCAACTCCAAGAAACATTCAAATTGGTGGAGATGGCATTCTAACATTGGAGTATAAGGATGCTTCAGAAGGAGCAGTTACCAATATTATCAAACCACATTTTAGAATTTTTAATAATTCTTCGGAAGATGTTGCATACGCTGATCTAAGTATTCGCTATTGGTTTGAAACAGAAACGGATTTACCGCTGAATTTCTTTGTGGATTATGCAATGATCGGTAGTAATAATGTAAAGGGACAAATCGTAAATACCGAAGGGAATAATCATTATTTGGAGATTACTTTTGATCCAGCAGCAGGTATGCTTGGAAGAAGTGATGGTTCTGGTAGAATGGAACCCAAAATAGCCAATAGTAATTGGTCGGATACGGATCAATCTAATGATTACTCTTACGATGGTACCAAAAAAGAGTTTGCGCCTTGGGATCAAGTAGCATTATATCTCAATGGAAAGTTAGTAAGTGGTATCGAACCAGGCGGAAGTAATGCTCCCTTAGCAAGAGTAACTGCAACACCAGTTTCAGGCTTTGCACCATTGTTAGTAGATTTTGATGCTTCAGCTTCTAGTGATCCTAATGGTGACACACTATCGTATGCTTGGGATTTTGGAAATGGAGATACCGCAGTTGGAGTGACTACATCTTATGAATTTACACAAATAGGAGATCAATTAGTAACACTTACCGTAACTGATCCTGATGGAAACACTAATAGTACTACAATAACAATAGAAGTACTAGATGCTAATCAAGCTCCGATAGCTCAATTTACATCAGATGTTGATCTTGGAATTGCCCCATTATTGGTAAGCTTTGATGCGTCTGGGTCTTCCGATCCTGATAATGATGTATTAACGTATTCATGGGATTTTGGAAATGGTGATACAGCTACTGGAATTACTACCGATTATGAATTTATAAATCCAGGAGTCTATGAAGTCAAGCTTACAGTAAGTGATGGGAAATTAGAGGATATGATTACTAAATCAATAACCGTTTCCGATGGAAGCCTTATTGTTGACTTTACAGCAGATAATCAATCAGGGATTACTCCTTTGGTTGTAAATTTTGATGCATCAGCATCTTCTGACCCATTAGGAAATTCACTTTCGTACACTTGGGATTTTGGAGACGGTACTACCGGAAATGGAGTTAGTATTGCGCATACATTTGATAGCATTGGAACATATCTAGTTTCATTAACGATCGATAATGGTGTTGGACAAACAGCTACAAAATCACTAGAAATTTCTGTTACCGATACACCTAGTGGTGATTTAGTACTAGAATATATTGATGGAGGGCGAGGAAATGCAACGGATAATATGATCAATCCACATCTCAGAATAGTAAATAATGGAGGCCAATCGGTATCTTTTGAAGAGCTAAGCATTAGATATTGGTTTACTTCAGAAGATAATAATGATCTTAATTTTTGGTGTGATTGGGCACAACTAGGAACTAATCTTGTGAATGGTACTTTTGGTCAGGATAGAGGTATGGATTATTTAGAAATTACTTTTGATATCGGTGCTGGAGTATTAGATCCTTCTCAAAATTCCGGACCTATTCAAACTCGTTTTGCCAAAGCAAACTGGAGTGCCTTTAATGAATCAGATGATTATTCATATCAATCTGCTGGAATAGCGTACGAATCAAATCAAAATATAACCCTATATAGCAATAATAACTTGGTTTGGGGTGTAGAACCATCCTCTTCTTTGGTGGCATCAAGAATTTTTGATGAGATTAAGGTGTTTCCAAATCCAACAAAGGATTTTGTCAACCTTTCAGGTATTGAATCTCTAAAAAATCCAGAATATAAGCTGACTGATTTTGTTGGAAACGTCATCAAAACAGAAAAACTAAAAGAGCAACAAAAGCAAGTGTCTATCTCATTTCAAGGATTGCATCAAGGAATTTATGTTCTTGAAATAAAAGATACAGAAAGCAATCAAACCATTCTAAAGAAAATTTTTGTAAACAGATAACTCAGATATCAGGTATTTCAGGAAAAATTATGAAGAATAGGAACAATTAAAAGCTTCCTAAGATTGTCTTCTCTTGTCATAATTTTTTCTGGAATACTTAACGAATTCTTCAATAAACAATACGATTACTAAAACTATAACGTCGGAAAGCTATAGTAGAACTAACTTTCGGGCAACTAAACTCAACTAACAGTCATGAAAAATTTTAAAACTCTCTTAAGGAGGTATGTTTTGGTGTTTTTAATCGCCATCGTATCTTCTGTAAATGCTAAAAACATTTACGTATCGAAAAACGGGAATGATTCTAATCCCGGAACACAAGCCAAACCTTACAAAACTATTTCAAAAGCATCTTCAGTTGCGCAACCAGGCGATGTTATTGTTATTGGAGGAGGTACCTATGAAGAAGTCATTAGACCAGCTAGGTCGGGGCAAGCTGGTCAACCGATTACATATACTTCAAAACAAGGAGAAAAGGTGATCATCAGTGCGATGCAGGCGCTTAGCGGTTGGCAAAAAGACAATGGAGCTATTTACAAAACCAAAATAAATTGGGATTTAGGACAAGAAAACTTTGTTTTAAATGGAAATACAGCGATGGATTTAGCTAGATGGCCTAATAATACAGATGGAGATCCTTTTACATTAAATTCTCGTAGAAATGATGGAGGTAGTGGAAGCAATGTCGTTAACGGAGCTTTTTTAACCTCTTCACAAATACCTAATATTAATTGGTCAGGAGGATCC
This sequence comes from uncultured Aquimarina sp., assembly GCF_947492965.1. Classification (GTDB taxonomy): domain Bacteria; phylum Bacteroidota; class Bacteroidia; order Flavobacteriales; family Flavobacteriaceae; genus Aquimarina. The sequence continues at coordinate 121,028 of NZ_CANLOZ010000004.1, forward strand.
GTTTTCTTTTATGGTGATAAACCTGGATCAGGGTGGATTGCCTGGAAAGCATTTATTAATAGTAGTTCTTCAGGAAGGGTGAATTTTACACTTGATAAAAATCCTGCATGGATTAGAACGTTTCATGCTCCAGCTGATAAAGGAGATTTTTATTTAGAAGGAGTAAAAGGGGCTCTAGATTATCAAAATGAATGGTGGTTTAATAAGCAAACAAAGGAACTATTTGTGCAAATGCCAGGTGGGCAGGCACCAGTTAATGGGGTTGTGCAAATGAGAAGAAGAACAACAACTGTAGATCTAAGTGGAAGAAGTTTTATTCATATCAGAAACCTCGCTGTTTTTGGAGGATCGATTAATATGCCTAGAAATTCAAACAATAATGTGATTTATGGTGTTTCTTCTTTCTATGGGAATCATACACAAGGAGTTCAAAAAGGTTTTTCCGCCAATAAACAAAGCGTTTTAATGGAAGGGAATAATAATACTATAGAGCGTTGTGAGATAGCTTTTGGAGCTGCTAATGGTATCAAAGTAAGTGGAGATAAAAATAGAATCCTTAATTCTAGAATTCATGATTTTAATTATATCGGATCTTATGATGCGCCTATAAATGCTAGAGGTGGAAAAAATACACTTTTCAAAGGAAACACAATTTTTAGAGCCGGAAGAGATGGTATTCAATTCTTTAATAATAGAAGTGAGTTTGCTTATAACGATGTATACAGGTCAAACTTAATTAATGATGATTGTGCCTTGCTGTACACGGTAGGTGGACCGCATTATGGAGAGATTCATCATAATTGGTTTCATGATAGTGAAGGTAGAGGAAAATTAAGAAAAGCTGCAGCCATATATTTGGATAATGATGCAGAAGCATTTTCGGTACATCATAATGTAGTATGGAATGTAGAGTGGACTGGAGTCCAGATTAATTGGAATGGTAAAGACATTGATATTTTTAATAATACTTTAGTTAAGACAGAAGGAGGAGCAATGGGAGCTTGGCATAAGCCAGGAACAGCATTTTCAAATGTAAAAGTTTGGAATAATATTGCCGATGTTAGAACTGAAGATGACCCTTCTACACAGGAAGACGAAGGTACTTTTGAAAGAGATGCAGATAAACAAAATAATGTAATTACTAAATTAGGATATACGAACTACAACGGAAATGATTTTACGTTAAGGTCAAACTCCCCAGCCGTAAATGCTGGTAGAAGAATATCAGGTATAACCGATGGTTTTGTAGGATCTGCACCAGATGCCGGGGCATATGAATATGGAGGAACAAAATGGGTTCCTGGAATCAACTGGAATGCAGATTTAGGTCCTACAGGAAATGGATGCTATGGACTACCAGGAGAAGATTGTAATGTTAGTACTACTCCTGATGAGGTTACTTTTGTAAATCCAGCAACGACTATTCAACCACAAACTTCCTACGATTTTAAAGTGAATTATAGTGCTTCCACGAATAGAGAAATTGTGGTAGAATTTTGGTCATCAACTGGCTGGTTAGGTCAGCAGATGGTTACCGTGAATGCAGGAACAGGAACAGCAAATGTTACCGTTGATTTAGCATCTGCACCAACTCCAGGTACTGGATATATCTACAAAGCACATATAAGACCAGTAGGAACTACTTGGCAAGAAGCTATCGATAGAGATCAGGTAGAAAATGTAACTGTTGCGAACCAAACATTTGCAGATAAGGTTTTCTTTAGCAATGCACCAACTACTATTGTACAAGCTACTTCATATTCATTTGATATTAATTATGAAGCTTCTACTACCAGAGATATCATCGTAGAGTTCTGGTCATCTACAGGTTGGATTGCACAACAAAATGAGCAAGTTGCCAAAGGTTCAGGTACAAAAACAATTACTGTTAATCTACCTAGTTTACCTGCAGCAGGAAGCGGATATGTTTATAAAGTTCATATCAGGCCATTAAATTCATCTTGGCAAGATGCTATCGCTAGAGATCAGGTAAATAATGTTACGGTAAATGCTCGTTTTACTCAGTTAATTTCAAATGGTATTTATCATATAGAATCTCCTCAGAATAATGAAAGATTATTAGCTCGTGCCTTAGAAAGCCATAGTGCCAGAATGCATAAGCCAGCAAATTTTGATGATCAGAAATGGGATATTAAGCATGTGAGTGATAATTCATATACCATTAGAAACGTGGGGACTAATAGATATTTAGAAGTTCCTTATGCTCGTTGCGAAAATGGAACCAATGTGGCTACTTGGACCGATGATGTAGATTCACATAAAAAATGGAAAATCGTTACGAATGGCAACGGTATTTATGGGATAAAACCAATGCATTGTTTATCGAGAGGTTTGGACAGAGCAGGAGGAGCAGTTGGAGCAAACGCTATTATCTGGAATTATAGTAGTACCAATGCAAATCAAAAGTGGAAGATTTTATCTGTTGGAAACAGACAGGATCCTACATCAGATGATTCATTATTAGCAGTATATCCAAATCCATCCAAAGAATCGATTGCTATTTTAGGAGTTGAGGTTAATGATATTGTTACCATTTATGATATCACTGGAAAAACAATTAAGAAAGCGAAACTTACTTCTGTAGATGAATTGATATCAATTTCAGACATGGAATCTGGAGTTTATATCTTATCTGTCTTCGGAAAGAGTAAAACACAATTTGTAAAAGAGTAAATCAGCTAATTAGATTAATTTATAATAATCAAACCATGAAAATTAAATTTTTAATTGGCTTTCTCTGGGTAGTTTTTACCCAGAGTTTACTTGCCAAAGACTATTATGTCGCAACTAACGGGAATGATAGTAATAATGGTTCTTTAGGTAGTCCTTTCAAAACTTTTGCTAAAGCAGTTTCAGTAATGAAAGCTGGTGACGTATGTATTATCAAAGGAGGAGTGTATACAGAGCCTTTAATAATTAATAAAAAAGGAACTCCGAATAGTTATATCACCTTTAAAGCAGCAAATGGAGAAAATGTAAAAATCAAGGCAACAAAGTTTATAAATGGATGGCAATTACATGCAGGTAATATTTATAAAGCTTCTGTTAATATGACCATTGAAGAAAGGTTCCGGAATGTGTACCATAATCAGCAATATATGGATTTGGCGCGATGGCCAAATAATGTTGATAATAATAGATTTACGGTAGATTGTAAGTTTGTTGATAATGGGGGTAGTAATTATTTCAGTGTTTCAGGGGTACCAAACTTCGATTGGACAGGCGGATTAGTGTATTATATAGGAGGACATTCTGGTACAAGTTGGACGAGAAGAATTACTCGTAGTACCGGAAATAGAATTGAACATGCAGGAGTGAATATTAATAAATGGCCATTCAATCCTCATAACCCGACAATTGTAAGAAATGGACATAGAGGACAATTGTATCTGTTTAATAAGTTAGAAGCCTTAGATTATGCCAGAGAATGGTATTATGATACTTCTACTAAAACGCTTTATTTTCAGCCAGCTAATGGTAAAAAACCTGCTAATAATACTGTAGAGTATGCTACTCGTAAATTTATTGCTGAAATAAAAGGAGATTATGTGAAAATTCAGGGTATTGAGTTTTTTGGAGGAAGTGTAAAGATCAATGGACGTTCTAATATCTTTGAGAGTAATAAAGTAATCCATGGTAGCGAAGGTTTTGATAATATAAATAGTACGAGTGCAGGTGTAGGTGAATCCTCAATTGAAGTTTTAGGACCAAATACCATTATAAGAAATTGTACTGTTAATCATAGTTCTGCAAATGGAATTTCGGTTCAGAGTTGGGCAAATGCTCATAATTCTATTATCGAGAAAAATACTATTTCTAATATCGATTATTTAGGAATTCATGCAACACCAATTAGAACGAGAGCCAATAATGTAAAAGTCCTAAAGAATAAAATAATCAACTCAGGACGAGATGGAATGTACGTTAGTGGAGATAACTGCGAAGTTGCTTATAATGATGTATCGAGAGCGCAGTTAATTAATGCTGATTCAGGAGTTTTTTATACGGTTGGTGACGATAGACGAAAAGGAACAGAAATCCATCATAATTGGTTTCATGATTCAAAACCACCTTCATATGCTGGAAATAAAGCGGCTGGGATATACCTAGATAATAATAGTAAAGGATATGTTGTCCATCATAATGTAGTTTGGAATGTATCCTGGACCGGTTATCAGGTAAACTGGAATAATGAACATTTAGACTTTTTTCATAACACTATCTGGAATGCAGGAGAAGCAATGGGTTCATGGGTAAATGGTTATCCACAAAGTAATAATAGAGTTTATAATAATTATTCGAATAAAGAGGGATGGCATGAAGCTCCAGGATTTGATTACAAGAATAATATTATAAGTGCTACTTCTCCATTTGAGAATGCAAATGGTCTAAATTTTATGCCAAAATCTAATGGATCTGTAGTAAATAGTGGAAGAGTAATTGCAGGATTCGAAAAAGCTTATAAAGGTTCTGCACCAGATATTGGAGCTTACGAACGAGGAGGAACGAGATGGACCGCAGGAATTGATGCAATAGAAGATACAGGAGAAGGAGATGTAGCTAATGATCAAATAGCATTTATCAATCCTTCCACTACAATTGCTTCTCAAACTTCCTATGATTTTGAAGTACAATACAGTGCAGATTCCAATAGAGATATTGTGGTACAGTTTTGGTCAGCTACCGAATGGTTAGGTCAAAAGAGAATTACTGTTGGAAGTGGTTCTGATACAGCTAGAATCACCGTAGAATTGCCTACTGTGCCTAATCCAGGGACTGGCTATGTTTATAAAGCAGATATTAGACCTGTAGGAACTAGTTGGCAAGAGGCAATTGATACAGATCAGATTAATAATGTAACTGTGCAAGGCCAAATATTTGAAGATAAAATATCTTTTAGTAATTCTCCGAATAGTATGGTACAAGCCACTTCTTATACTTTAGATGTAAACTATGCGGCTTCTTCTAATAGAGAAATTGTAATGTCTTTTTGGTCAGCTACAGGATGGATTGCAGCGCAAGAGGAAGTAGTAGCAGCTGGAAATGGATCTAAAGCAATTACAATCGATCTTCCGAATATGCCACAACCTGGCCCAGGATATTTATTTAAGGTTCATATTAGACCTGTAGGAACCGGTTGGCAAGATGCATTAGCTGCTGACCAGACAAATGATATTACGATTACTAAGCTTTTTACGCAGTTAATCCCAAATGGTATTTACCATATTGAATCTCCTCAGAATAATGAAAGATTATTAGCTCGTGCCTTAGAAAGTCATAGTGCTAGAATGTATAAACCAGCAAATTTTGATGATCAGAAATGGGAGATTAAGCATGTAAGCGATAATTCATATACCATTAAGAATGTTGGGACTAACAGATATTTAGAAGTTCCTTATGCTCGTTGTGAAAATGGAAGTAATGTGGGTACTTGGATCAATGATGTAGATTCTCATAAGAAATGGAAAATCGTTAAGAATGGGAACGATATTTATGGAATAAAACCAATGCATTGTCTATCGAGAGGTTTGGACAGAGCAGGAGGAGAAGTTGGAGCAAATGCTATTATTTGGAATTACAGTAGTACCAATGCAAATCAAAAATGGAAGATTTTATCTGTTGGAAACAGACAGGATCCTACATCAGATAATTCATTAGTAGCTGTATACCCAAACCCTTCCAAAGAATCTATTACTATTCTAGGAGTTGAGGCTAATGATATTATCACCATTTATGATATCACCGGAAAAACAATTAAGAAATCCAAACTAATTTCGGTAGATGAATTGATATCAATTTCAGATATGGAATCTGGAGTTTATATCTTGTCTGTCTTCGGAAAGAGTAAAACACAATTTGTAAAAGAGTAACATACTCTGAGAACTATTCAATTCAAAGAAAACATTCCTTATGCGGTTATCAAGAATATGGTAAGCGCGTAAGGTGATGTTAGCGAACTAAACCGATTGATATTTTAGATCAAAATTTTTAGGGAAATTATCTTTATCCAGAGCAAAAAAAATCTTGATATAGTCCTAAATTATATAATGGTCTCAAAATATCCAACGAATTCTTTTTGAATCCTAGCGATTAATAAAATAGAAAAACAACTTTTAAATGTAGTTTATACATTTAAAAACCAAAAACTACTCAAAAACCATGAAAACTAACCAAAAACTTCAATTCATATTGCAAAAATATGTTTTGATATTATTCTTAACGCTAGCGTCATCGTTATGTGCTAAGAATATTTATGTTTCCAAGAACGGGAACGATAATAATCCCGGAACCCAAACTAAACCATATAAGACGATTGCAAAAGCTTCTTCGGTTGCTCAAGCAGGAGATGTGGTGATCATTGGAGGAGGAACGTATGAAGAATTGTTACAACCTGCACGGTCTGGAACAGCAGGAAATCCAATAATATACAGATCCAAGACAGGAGAAAAGGTAATCATAACAGCAATGCAAGCTGTTAACAATTGGACGAAAGACCAAGGAAAGATCTATAAAGCACAAGTGTCTTGGGATTTAGGACAAGATAACATGGCACTACATAAGGATCAACTGATGGATCTTGCTAGATGGCCCAACAATGTAACCCAAAACCTATTCGAGCGTGATTATTTACCTGCTTGTAATCGAGGTGCCGCAGGTGGTGGAAAAACTTGGTTAAATTATAATGGAAGTCAATCCAATGGGCATGCGACAAGTATTCCTCATGCTGGTAAATGGGAAAATGGAGGTTCGATTCACTTTTATGGTGGAGCAGGATTTTTAGCCTGGACAGATTATGTAACCAATTCCTCTTCAAATAGAGTAGACTTCAAATTGCAAAGAGCACAAAACTGGATTCAATTAAGACATAATCCTGGATATACTGGACACGGTATCAAAAAAGGAGAGTTTTTTCTTCAAGGGATAAAAGAGGCTTTGGATTATAAAAATGAGTGGTTTTATGATAAAAAAAATAAAACACTTTATGTTCAAATTGAAGGTGGAGGAGCACCAGCAAACAATTCTATTCGTTTTAGAAGAAGAACACAAACTATAAATCTAAATAAAAATTACATTCACATTGAAGGAATAGCTGTTTTTGGCGGTTCCATTGATATTAGTGGTAATAATAATAAGTTGTACGCGGTTTCAAGTTTTTATGGTAATCATACTTTAGGTGTTATCAATGGGTTTGACTCAAGACGACAAAGTGTTCTGATCACTGGTAATAGAAACCTTATCGAAAAATGCGAAATTGCTTGGGGAGCAGGAAACGGAGTTTATGATAAAGGGGATGATAATAGATTGTTGAATTCTTATGTTCATGATTTTAATTATTTAGGAAACTATGATTGTGTGCTAAATACTCGTGGAGCAAAACGAGGAAAATATAGAAACAATACCCTAACTAGAGCTGGTAAAGATGTAATTCAAGCATATGTTGATGGTGGAGAGTTTGCATATAATGATATCAGTCATAATAACTTTATCGCCGATGATGGAGGACTACTTTATACGACTAATGCAAGAGCTGCTAAATCATCTATTCATCATAATACTTTTCATGACTCTAAAGCTCGAACTGGTAGATTTAAAGGAGCAGGAATTTATTTAGATAACGATTCTAAAAATTGGGATGTCCACCATAATGTTGTATGGAACACTAAATGGACCAACATACAGATTAATTGGGATGGCACAAACCTCAATATTTTCAATAACACCTTTGCTAAAGGTTCTGCAACCATGGGAGCATGGCACAAACCAGGTACTCAATTCAGTAATGTAAAAGTTTGGAATAACATTACAGATAAAGAAGCTACAGATCAAGATGGAAATCAAGAAACTGAAAGTACTTGGGAGCCACAGTCCGATAAGCAGAATAACTTAGTAAGCAGCAATTCTTTTAAAAACTATAATAATAATGATTATACCCTAAAATCAGGAGCTCAAGCAATTGATTACGGAAGAGTGATTAGTGGATATACAGATGGTTATCAAGGAAACAAGCCTGATGTAGGAGCTTATGAATTTGGTGTACCACCATTTAGAACAGGAATCAACTGGAATGCAGATTTAGGTCCTACAGGAAATGGATGCTATGGACTACCAGGAGAAGATTGTAATGTTGGTACTACTCCTGATGAGGTTACTTTTGTAAATCCAGCAACGACTATTCAACCACAAACTTCCTACGATTTTAAAGTGAATTATAGTGCTTCCACGAATAGAGAAATTGTGGTAGAATTTTGGTCATCAACTGGCTGGTTAGGTCAGCAGATGGTTACCGTGAATGCAGGAACAGGAACAGCAAATGTTACCGTTGATTTAGCATCTGCACCAACTCCAGGTACTGGATATATCTACAAAGCACATATAAGACCAGTAGGAACTACTTGGCAAGAAGCTATCGATAGAGATCAGGTAGAAAATGTAACTGTTGCGAACCAAACATTTGCAGATAAGGTTTCCTTTAGCAATGCACCAACTACTATTGTACAAGCTACTTCATATTCATTTGATATTAATTATGAAGCTTCGACCACCAGAGATATCATCGTAGAGTTTTGGTCATCTACAGGTTGGATTGCACAACAAAATGAGCAAGTTGCTAAAGGTTCAGGTACAAAAACAATTACTGTTAACCTACCTAGTTTGCCTGCAGCAGGAAGCGGATACGTTTATAAAGTTCATATTAGACCATTAAATTCCTCTTGGCAAGATGCTATTACTAGAGATCAGGTAAATAATGTGACAGTAAATGCTCGTTTTACTCAGTTGATTCCAAATGGTATTTATCATATAGAATCTCCTCAGAATAATGAAAGATTATTAGCTCGTGCCTTAGAAAGCCATAGTGCCAGAATGCATAAGCCAGCAAATTTTGATGATCAGAAATGGGAGATCAAGCATGTGAGTGATAATTCATATACCATTAGAAACGTGGGGACTAATAGATATTTAGAAGTTCCTTATGCTCGTTGCGAAAATGGAACCAATGTTGCCACATGGACCGATGATGTAGATTCACATAAGAAATGGAAAATCGTTACGAATGGCAACGGTATTTATGGGATAAAACCAATGCATTGTCTATCGAGAGGTTTGGACAGAGCAGGAGGAGCAGTTGGAGCAAATGCTATTATCTGGAATTATAGTAGTACCAATGCAAATCAAAAGTGGAAGATTTTATCTGATGGAAACAGACAAGATCCGACAACAGATAATTCATTATTAGCGGTATATCCAAATCCATCCAAAGAATCGATCGCTATTCTAGGAGTAGAGGCTAATGATATTGTTACCATTTATGATATCACTGGTAAGACAATTAAGAGAGCGAAGCTAACTTCTGTAGATGAATCGATATCTATTTCAGATATGGAATCAGGAGTCTATATCTTATCTGTTTTCGGAAAGAGTAAAACACAATTTGTAAAAGAGTAAATCAACTAAAATAATTTCAGAACCTATAACAATGGGGAGATGAATCCTTCTCAATACCTCTTTTTCGATTCTTAAAATATTTTGTAAACAATAAACAAATAAGTTAAATAAAAGTTAAAAAATTAAATCAATTTAGTAGGATTATGATACTCAAGGATTCATTTTAAGTAAAAATAGAATAGAATAACATAATGGTTAACTATCGAATTCTAGATAAAAGTTAACGAATTCTATTCGCGAAATATCGTTTAATAAATTCTTAAAAAAAACAGAAATTTTTGGCCCTTTAACTCAAGAACTTTTTAAAACGTTTAATACGTGTTAAAAGCTGTTAACTGGATGGTTATGTGGATTTTAGCATTGGAATTTAACGCAATAAAATCCGTTCTTTGAGGTCTTACATAAACTCATACATATTTAAAAACTACACACGCAAAAAACAATTTAAAATTATGAAATTAACCAAGTTTAATGCTTTCTTAGCATTGTTATTCTTAGGATTTTTAGTCCAAGGACAAACCCCAGAAGGAGAATTAAAACGGTGGCATAAAGTCACCTTGACATTTAACGGACCTAATACGTCCGAAACAGCAAGTCCCAATCCATTTTCAGATTATCGTTTGGATGTAACATTTACACATCAAGGCAGTAATGCCAGTTATACAGTACCAGGATATTTTGCAGCTTGTGGTAATGCAGAAAATAATGGTTGTAATTCAGGAAATAAGTGGAGAGTACATTTTGCTCCTGATAGAACAGGTACATGGAATTGGTCAGCTTCCTTTAAATCTGGTTCTAATGTAGCTATTAATGGAGGAGGTTCTAATGCAGGATTTATGAATGGAGATACTGGATCTTTTAATGTAGCAGAATCAAACAAGTCTGGAAGAGACTTTAGAAGTAAAGATCTTGGAAGACTAAAATACATTGGAGAACATTACTTAAAGCATGTTGGATCAAATCCAGGTAGCCCTAACGGACCTTGGTTCGTAAAGGCAGGAGCAGATTCACCGGAAAATGCGTTCAATTATGTTGATTTTGATGCTACACCAAGTTATAACAACAACCTTAATAAAATAGGAAATAAAACTTGGCAACCACACCAAAGAGATTATGTAGCCGCTGATGCTTCTGCATATACTTGGGGAAATGGTAAAGGAACCGAAATCTTAGGTATGATCAATTACCTTTCTAGCGAAGGAGCTAATGTTGTTTCTTTCCTAACCTGGAATACTTCAGGTGATGGTGGAGCAGTTTTTCCTCATGTACTAAAAGTTTCTGAGCAAGAGTACGGAAATACTTCCAGAGCACAGCAGTGGAATAAAGTACACCACGATAGATTTGATGTATCTAAAATGGCTCAGTGGGAAAAAGTGATGGAGTATGCCGATAAAAAAGGAGTATATCTGCACTTTAAAACCATGGAGACAGAAAATGATAATAAAATGGATGGTGATAATTTCGGTAGAGAAAGAAAATTATACTATCGAGAATTAATTGCTAGATTTAGCCATCATTTGGCATTAAACTGGAACTTAACAGAAGAAACAACGTTAAAAGATCAAGTTGCAAAAGCGACTGCTACCTATATCAAGAATATTGATCCATATGATCACAATATTGTGATTCATACATATCCAAATCAGCAAGATCAACGATATAATCCATTATTAGGAAACAACTCTGATTTAACAGGAGCTTCTATTCAGACAGGGAAGAACAATGTTCATAATGACGTAAGAAGATGGCTAGAAAAATCCAGAAACTCCGGTAAGAAATGGGTGGTTGCCAATGATGAGCAAGGACCAGCATCTACAGGAGTTAGAATTTCTGACAAAGAAGTAAGACATAGAATCCTTTGGGCTACTTTAATGGCAGGAGGAACAGGAGTAGAATATTATAGCGGTTATACCAATGATGATGGTGATATTAATGGTAATGACCATAGAAAAAGAGGTAATAAATATAAAGAAGGAGGTTACGCTCTTAATTTCTTCAATCGTTACTTACAATCTAATATGGTAAATATGGTAAGTTCTGATGGAGTCACATCAGATAGTAATGATTACGTATTTGCTAAGGCAGGAAGTGTATATGCGGTTTATAGACCTGATGGTGGATCTACAGGATTAAATTTACCAGGAGGTAATAATAAATATGATGTACAATGGTACAACCCACGTTCTGGTGGGAATTTATCCGCGAAACAAACACTAGGAAACAATTTAGTTGCTCCAGATAATAATGACTGGGTAGCATTAGTAACCAGTAAAGATGGTGATAATAATGGAGGAGGAAATTGTGGTACAATTTCTATGCAAGCAATTACAGATTTCCCTACACTTTCGGTTGCTGGTTTTTCACCTGCTTATAAAGATAATGCCCGAAATGCCTTAGCAATTAATGCTGCACAATACAAAGATAAGTTTGCTGCTGCAGAAGCAACTTTTAATGGAGAATCAGGGACTTATGATATCAATTTAGCTACGCTCACAGAAATTGATGGTGAATCAACATATAGAGTTTCTGTTAATGGAACACGCATTGGTGAGTTTGTAAACCCAACAACCAGCACGGATTATACTGCATCAGGTACAACTTTTACAGGTATTCAGGTTACTAAAGGAGATAAAATTAGAGTAGAATTTAACTCTCATACCAATGGTACCATACCAGAAGGTAATAGTACTGCATATTCTAGAGGAAGATGGACAGCTTTAAACTTCACTTGTACCGACAACGGAGGTGATGGAGGCGACGGCGGAGACGGCGGTGGCGATGGAGATAACTGTATCCCAACGGAACAAAATGGAATCGTAGCCGTAGAAGCAGAGAAGTTTGAAAGCCAAACTAAAGTAGCTGATAGAAAATGGTATGTATTAGATGGTAGTGGGGCTTCAACTCCTACACCAGACCCAGATCCAGATCACTCTAATGGAGCTAGTGGAGGAGGATACTTAGAAATCTTACCAGATACGCGAGTAACTCATAGTGATCCATTAGTAAATGGAGTAAGTTTTTCTAATACTCCTGGACAAGTAGCGATCATCGATTACAAAGTTAAGTTTACGAGTGCAGGAAGATATTTTGTATGGGTTAGAGCACATTCTACTGGATCCGAAGATAATGGAATTCATGTAGGATTAAATGGAAACTGGCCATCATCAGGTGCCAGAATGCAATGGTGTGCTGGTAAAAACCAATGGACTTGGGAAAGCAAGCAAAGAACCAATGCAAATCACTGTGGAGAAGCACAAAAGATCTATTTAGACATTCCTTCTGCAGGAGTGCATACAATCTCTTTCTCTATGAGAGAAGATGGTTTCGAAATGGATAAATTTGTGTTATCAAAAGCATATAATAAGCCATCAGGTGCAGGACCTGAGGTATTCTATACAGATTGTCAGGATCAAAATACAGCTCCTCAAGTTTCTGTCACGTCTCCTGCCAATGGAGCAAGCTACGATATAGGTCAAACAATTCCATTAGTGGCAAATGCTTCTGATAGTGATGGATCTATTGCAAAAGTTGAGTTTTATATCAATAACAACTTAACAGCTACAGAGCAAGTTGCGCCTTATGAAACATCAACAACCATCAATAGTGCTGGTAGTTATACAATTACTGCAAAAGCTACTGATAATGATGGAGCAACAAAGACGTCTTCTCCAGTAACTATTACTGTTAAAGATGATTCTACTCCACCAACTGATGCAATCGATATTCCTGGTTCTTTTGAAGCAGAAGATTTCGAATTAAAATCAGGAAGTGTACGAATAGAAAATACTCCAAATAGTACTGGTAAAAACCTAGGGTTTATTAATAATGGAGATTTCGTATCATACAACGTGAATGTGGATACAACTAGCGAATACACTCTTGATTTCTATGCTTCTAGTAAAGGAACAGGTGGTACTGTGGATATTCTTGAAGCAGGAACAGTTGTAGGATCTGTATCAATACCAGTTAATGGGCAATGGCACGATTACAAGAAGTATTCTACTTCAGTGTCTCTTTCTTCGGGAGAAAAAGAATTGAGATTCGTATTCAAAGGAGGAGCAGGATATCTCTATAATGTAGATAAAGTGGTTGCGACAAAAATACAGCCAGTAGAGCAAACCGTAACGCTTACTCCAATACATGATGCATACATGCAAGGATCAACAAGATTCAATAACGATATGGTTCGTGTAGAATCAAATAAGAGAACAGGATATTTAATGTTTGACCTTTCTTCTATCAACGGAACCATTACCAAAGCAGATCTTAAGTTCACTGTATATTCTGATCCTGGAAATGGAAACATTAGTATAACTAAAGGAAACAGTAATAACTGGACAGAAGGTAATTTGTCAAATTCAAACAAGCCTGGAAAAGGAACTCAGTTAGGATCTCTAAATGCTAATTTTCCAGAAGGTAGCACAAAGACGATTCCACTAAAAACTGGACAGATATCAGGAAATAGACTTTCATTGATTATTGATGCGCTTTCAGGAAATGATTTTGCTTTTGCATCTAAAGAAAATGGATCTGTATCGAAACCTCAGTTAGTAATTACATATACTACAAATAGAGATGATGGACAGGTAGAAGATGATATTACATTATATCCAAATCCAGTTGTAGATATAATCAATATTTCTGGTTCTACTGCAGGAAAGACAATCAAAGTATTTAATACCGTAGGTGTTCTTGTAAAAGAAGTAGCATTAACGGATGGTCAAAATACTGTTGATATGAGCAACTTGTCATCTGGATATTACATTATAAATATCTTAGAAGCAGGTAAAACGAATAAGGTTCTTTCTGCTAAGAAAGTATTAAAACGTTAATCAAATTCTTTCATCTTTTATTAGATCAAAATAGAATTAAAGAGAATAATAGGAAAATAGGCGGTCATTTTGGGACCGCCTTTTCCTCTAATGTATTATCAGTATAAATGGTAAAAGGTTTTAAATTTTTTACCTCAAAACATTTAGATATTCTCTTGTTATGCAATCTGCACAAGATTGAGTTTTGATCTAAAAATAAAACGATTTTAATCATGAAAAAAAATAACAAATCAATCATATTCTTATTGTTATGTATGCTAACAGTAAGTGTTTTTGCGCAACCAACACCTCCAAATGGAAAGAAATGGGAAAAAATAGACATCATGTCTGATGAATTTAATGGTTCTTCATTAAATACTAATAAATGGGCAATAAATAGTCCTCAATGGGAAGGTAGAAAACCGGCCAGATTTGAAATATCTTCAGTTTCTGTTGGTAGCGGAAACCTTAAGATTTCTGCTTCTAAAAAGACCAATCCATTCAACGGTTGGACTCATAACGGAGGTCTTGTTAGATCCTTAACAAAAAATACATACGGATATTACGAAACCCGAATGAAAGGTAATAAAACCTTTATGTCATCTACCTTTTGGCTTATTAATCAACGAAATGAAGGTAGTGGATGTAATCTTCGTGTAACAGAGTTAGATATTACAGAGACGGTTGGTGTTAATTCTAATGGAGCAAATTGGGTGAATAATATGATCACCAATATGAATTCTAATACACATAGTAGAAATACCAATTGTAATAATACACCTGTTGGACAGCAGGGAAACAAAGCTCCATTAGGAGAAGCTTCTTGGAAGAATTATCATACTTATGGAGTTTGGTGGAAAAGTAAAAGTGAGATTTTATTTTATCTAGATGGTCAGTTTGTTGGACAAATAAAGCCACCAGCAGATTTTAATCTTCCAATGTATTTACGCATGGTGGTCGAGACTTATGATTGGAATCCACCAAAAAATGGTCAGGATGGAATGAATGATTCTCTAGAAAATCGTACTACCTACTATGATTGGGTACGTTCTTATCGATTAGTGGATGATACAAATCCTAATACTCCTCCAACAGTTAATGTTACTGCACCTGCAAATGGAGCAAGTTATCAGGTGGGTCAAACGATACCTCTAAAAGCGAATGCGTCCGATAGTGATGGATCTATCTCCAAAGTGGAATTTTTTATAAATAATGGTTTAACAGCGACAGAGCAGGTTGCTCCCTATGAAACAACAACGGTTATTAATACAGCAGGAAGTTACACTATAACAGCAAAAGCCACGGATAATGATGGCGCTACAAAAACTTCTCAGCCAATTACGATTACTGTTAAAGATGATTCCACTCCACCAACTGATGCAATTGCGATACCAGGTTCTTTTGAAGTGGAAGATTTTGAAGCTAAATCAGGTAGCGTAAGAATAGAAAATACTCCAGGTACCAATTCTGGTAAAAATTTAGGATATATAAGGAATAATGATTTTACGACCTATAAAGTAAAAGTAAATGGAACTAGCCAATATACTGTAGATGTTTATGCTTCAAGTCAAGGAGCTGGTGGTAAAGTTGATATTTTAGAATCGGGGAATTTAGTAGGTTCGGTAAATATCCCGGTTAATGGACAATGGCATGACTATAAGAAATACTCCACAACAGTTTCTCTTTCTTCAGGTGAAAAAACTTTAAGATTATCGTTTAAGGGAGGTGCTGGTTATTTGTATAATATCGATAAAGTTGTAACTACAAAAATTCAACCTGTTGAGCAAACGATAACACTAAGTCCGATACATGATGCGTATATGCAAGGATCTACTCGATATAATAATAGTATGGTTCGTATAGAATCAAATAAGAGAACCGGATTCCTAATGTTTGATCTTTCTTCCATTAACGGAACAATTACAAAGGCTGACCTAAAATTCACCATATTTTCTGACCCAGGAAATGGTAACATTGCAATCAATAAAGGAAATAGTAATAACTGGACTGAAGCTAATTTATCCAATTCAAATAAGCCAGGAAAAGGAACACAATTAGGTTCATTAAACGCTAATTTCCAAATTGGAGCTACGAAAACAGTACCTCTAAAGACTGCTCAAATTTCAGGGAATAGACTTTCGTTAATCGTGAGTGCACTTTCAGGAAATGATTTTGCATTTGCTTCCAAAGAGAATGGATCTGTTAGCAAACCACAATTAGTAATTACATATACTGTCAACCGTGATAATAATGATGCAAATGAAATTGTATCACTATATCCAAATCCAGTAATCAATAGCATTAATTTTTCTCAAGAAATGACAGGAAAGACGATTAAGGTCTTTAATGTTCAAGGATTATTAGTAAAAGAGAAATTGATGAAAGAAGGAGAGGATTTTATGGACGTGAGTAGTTTGTCATCTGGATATTATATCGTTAATATTTTAGAAGCAGGAAAGACAAATAAGAATATCAAGTCTATAAAAATAATCAAACAATAGTTTAGGTAACCAAAAACAAATATTGAATAACTATCAATAGAGTTCTAACACAAACTCAGTCAGGAGAAACTGTCTTTTTCATTAAAGGCAGTTTCTCTTCTTAATTTTAGAATAACATAAAAAATGTTCTTGTAGGATTTTTTTTCAAAAACTAAAAAAGATCTTATCACTCTCTTAACAAATCAAAAAAAATATAATATAAAGGCTAAAAAAGGAGTTAATAATGACTTATCAAACCACACAAATTATATAAACACAAATCATTCAAAACATGAAAAAAAACTTACTAAGCTTATTGGTAATCTTTTTGGGATTACAAGGAACACAAGTCGTCGCGCAATTTAATTATGGAGAAGCATTACAGAAATCAATTTTATTTTATGAATCCCAACAGTCTGGAGTATTGCCGGATTGGAATAGAGTAAGTTGGAGAAGTGATGCTGGAGTAAATGATGGTCAAGATGTAGGATTGGATCTTACTGGCGGATGGTTCGATGCTGGAGATCATATAAAATTTGGATTTCCTATGGCATTTTCAGTTACCGCATTAAACTGGGGATTTTTAGAATACAAAGATGGATATGACGCGGTAAATCAAACAGAACATTTTAAAAGAAATATTAAGTGGGTAACCGATTACTTTATTAAATGTCACCCAACAAAATTTGAGTTTTATGCTCAGGTTTCTAAAAAAGGACAGGATCATAGTTTCTGGATGCCAGCAGAAATGATAGATGTTCATCCACAATATGGACAAAGAGAATCCTTTAAACTAGATACGAGTCATCCAGGAACGGAAGTAGTTTGTGAAACAGCTGCTGCATTAGCTTCTGCCAGTATAATTTTTAAAGACAGTGATCCAACCTACAGTGCTACATTGTTACAGCACGCCAAAGATTTATATGAATTCGGTGAAACGTATAAAGGTAAATATACCGAAGAAGGTGGTATTCCTGCTGTAGGAACCTATTCTTCTGGTGGATACGAAGATGAATTAACTTGGGGAGCACTTTGGTTGTATAAAGCAACAGGAGATAATACATACCTGCAAAAAGCAGAAGCTACCTATGGAGAACCTGATTATCTATGGAGTCTTGTATGGGACGATAAAAGATATGGTAATATGGTATTGTTAGCAGAACTTACGGGTAAGCAACAATATATTGATAACACAGAAAGACATTTGCAATTTTGGATAGATAATGGTAATGGAATCACGTATTCTCCAGGAGGTCAGGCCCATTTAACGCAATGGGGATCACTACGTCACTCGATGAATGCAGCATTAACAGCTTTGATTTTTGTGAATAATGTAAGTACTCCTAATAATCAAGACTATTATGACTTTGCTGTAAGTCAGGTAAAGTATGCTTTGGGAGATAATCCAAACAACCGAAGTTTAGTAACTGGATTTGGAGTAAATCCACCAACCAAGCCACACCATAGAGGTCAACATTCTAGTTGGACCCGAAGTGAGTCTATCCCAGAAGAATCTAGACACACTTTGTGGGGTGCATTAATGGGAGGACCTGGAAACCCTGATGATGTATTTGTTGAGAATCGTTCAGATTTTCAGGCAAATGAGGTAGCTTGTGATTACAATGCTTGTTACCAGGGTGTATTAGCAAAAATGGTCATGGATTTCGGAGGATCAGAATTACCAAATTTCCCAACAGAAGAAGACTCTGGAGTAGAGTTTTTAAATGAAACTAAAATCAATAGCGAATCTGGGAGGTTTACAGAATTAGCAATTTGGTTAAATAATAGATCGGCTTGGCCAGCTCGAGTTCCAGGAAGTCTAACAGCTAGATATTTTATCGATATCACGGAAGGAATTAATGCGGGATACGCTCCAGAGGATTATGAAATCACAGGAAGAGGAAATGGTGGAGCAACAGGTGGATTGCAAGCTTGGGATCCAGATAACAATATTTATTATGTAGAGGTTGCGATCGATAGTGACCAAATGCCTTTCCCAGGTGGTCAAGGAGAACATAGAAAAGAAATTCAGGTAAGAGTATCAGTACCTAATAATGCTGCGGAAAGTTCTTGGGATCCTACCAACGATTTTTCTTATGATGGTCTAAGTAGTACACTAATAGAATCTGAGAGAGTACCAATTTATGCAGATGGAGTTTTGGCTTGGGGTATCGAACCGTCGAGATCATTATCCGTAGATGAACTTGAAACATTAGGATTTCAATTATATCCTAATCCAGTAAAGAATGAGCTGTATCTTTCTGGAGATTTATCTAAAATTCAAAATTCGACAATTGTTATTTCTGGAATTACTGGTGCCACAGTAAAGTCTGTGAAAGTGTCTGATGTTACTGCAAATCAAATTTCAATACCAACATTGGATTTGTCTTCGGGAATGTACTTTATCAGTTTAACAAGCACTAACGGAAGTACAGTCACTTCTAAATTTATGAAGAACTAATTTATAAAACTACAATAGTTTGATAAAGAAAAAGGTGCTTGAGAAAGCACCTTTTTTTTGTGCTTAAAGTTGCGTTAATCATACAATATTCCAAAAAGGAATCTCCTTATCTTTGACAACTTTAAATTGTATTCATGTTGCAACAATACACAAAAGAGTTTAACTATAACCTTCGGTTAGCAGCTCCAGTTATGCTAGGTATGCTTGGACATACTTTTGTGGGATTGATAGATAATATCATGGTAGGTCAATTAGGTACTGCTGAATTGGCAGCGGTATCTTTAGGGAATAGTTTTATGTTTATAGCAATGTCTCTTGGAATAGGATTTTCCACTGCTATTACTCCGTTAATTGCCGAGGCTGATGGTGAGAACAATTTTGCAAGTGGAAAGCTCGCCTTTAAGCATGGACTATTTTTATGTACTACTCTTGGAATTATCCTGTTTTTAGGAATTCTTGTTGCCAAACCCTTAATGTATTACATGGAACAACCTGTAGAGGTTGTAGAATTGGCGATTCCCTATTTAGATTTAGTAGCAGTTTCATTAATACCCTTAATTATTTTTCAGGCATTCAAACAATTTTCTGATGGATTATCCATGACCAAGTATCCGATGTATGCTACATTAATCGCCAATATTGTAAATGTATTTTTAAACTACTTATTAATATTTGGAAAATTTGGTTTACCGCAAATGGGTATCGTGGGTGCAGCGATAGGGACTTTGGTCTCCAGATTGGTAATGGTTGTTTTTTTATGGTTCTTTTTAAAAAGAAGAGAAAAATCTAAAGCTTATGTTACTAATATTAAGCTCTTTGTTCTTCAAAGTAATATGCTCAAAAAGATACTTACGTTAGGGTTTCCTTCTGCGTTACAGATGTTTTTTGAAGTGGGAATTTTTACATCCGCGATTTGGATTTCTGGGATATTAGGTAAAAATCCACAAGCAGCAAATCAGATAGCGCTAAACCTGTCTGCTATGACTTTTATGGTCGCTATGGGACTAAGTGTCGCAGCTATGGTACGAGTAGGTAACCAAAAAGGACTGCAACAATATAGAGAGTTAAGAAGAATTGCTTTTTCGATCTTTCTACTCACATTTTTTATCGAGATTATTTTTGCCTTGTGTTTTATTATTTTTAATAATATGCTACCAGAAATTTACTTGGATGTAGATGATATGGAAAACCTTGTGGATAATACAGAAGTAATGACTATTGCCGCAAAGCTTTTATTGATTGCTGCTTTGTTTCAAATATCTGATGGAATCCAAGTGGCAGTACTAGGAGCATTGAGAGGATTACAAGATGTAACAATACCAACAGCTATTACATTTTTTGCTTATTGGGTGATTGGTTTTCCAGTTAGTTTTTATCTTGGGTTGTATACAGAATATAAAAGTGTAGGAATTTGGATTGGCCTATTGGCAGGTCTAACAACATCGGCTTTATTACTTTATGCTCGTTTTCATTATTTGAGTAAAGATTTGGTAATTAAAAAGGATAATTCATAACAGTTTTGGAATCTTTTTTGTCACTTACAATATAGATAGTTTTGGTTCGTTTCTTTTTTTGGACTAGTTTTTGTTACTTGTCAAAGTATATTTCATATTAAGAAATATTTAACTATATTTCGAATATATCTAAACCTGAAAAGAAAAGAGATGAACAGCCCAAAATCTAACCTTTACCTTTTATTGATTACCATTGCTATGATTAGTGTTACTTCTAATGCAATAGCCCAAAATTTAATTCCTAATCCAAGTTTTGAAGAAACCAATCCTTCAGTAAAAAAGATGAAGCATGCCATGAGAAACTTTGGTATTCTTTCAGATTGGAAAACCTTAACAAATACACCAGATGCGCATCATCCGGCAGTTAGCGAAATGAAATTTACTCACAAAGCTCCTGGTTTTCTTGATCAGTTTGGTCCTCAGGAGCCAAGATCAGGTGAGGCTAAAGTAGGTTTATATATAACTAGTAATAATACTAAAGAATCTATAGTAACTAAATTAAAAAGTCCTTTAAAAGCTGGTAAATATTATTATTTTCATATGTATGTTTCCTTGGGAGAAGGTGATATCACTAATTCTTGTACATCTTCTATTGGATCGTATTTTACTGCTAGAATGCCAAGATTTACTGAAACATCAGAATATAAGCTACATATAGAGTCTTCGGAGATGATTTGTGATACGAAAAATTGGACAAAGGTATGTGGAGTGTATAAAGCAAAAGGAACTGAAAAATATATCTCAATTGGATATTTTTCCGACAATCCAAATGGGAAATCATTAAGATCTGGAAGTACATTCAGTGATGCATATTATTATATTGATGATGTGGAGCTAAGAGAGATGCAAGATGTACGAGGAGTTAATGTAGATGCTATTTGTGATATGGCATTAGATTTCTCCGATATCGAATATCTAATCGGAGAGAGTGAAGTATATGAAGAAATCAAAGCTGCTTTAGATTCGTACTTACAGTATTTAAAAGTATTCAAGTTTAATAGCATAAAAATTGTAGGTCATGCCAATGATTCGGAAATTGAATTCGAAAATGAGATCCTATCATCTGCTCGTGCAGGTTTTGTAAAAGACTATTTAATAGCCAATGGCATCGATGAGACTTTAATAACCTATGAAGGTGTAAGTAATTCCCAGCCTAGAGAAGAAGAAGGAGTCGATAATAATGAGTTGGGATCCAATGCTAGAGTACAAATTATTATAGAATAATAGGCGTTAGAAAGATATTTAAAAAGAGGTAAATTCTAATTTATAGATTTACCTCTTTTTGTTTTTGTTACTTTATCTGTAAACTTTGTAGCTTTGCTGAATATAATTTAAGTGTATATGAGTCTTCCAAAATTCTTATTAGGTGATAATACCGATTATCCTGATGCCATCTTTGTAATCCATACGGAGTTTCCAAGATTTGTGATCAATTTAGAAAACGATGAGGTCGAATGGTTCGAAGAATTTGATAAAAGCGATGAGAAAGAACTTGAGAGCGAAGCTGAGAATTTATTCCAGGCTGCTAATGATTTTTATGATCGTGAGATCGAACGATACGAAGAATAGGATTATAAAATCATATATTTATCAAATAAATAACCAAGTGCTCTTATGGATGAAATCATACAACTAGATAAAGATCTTTTTTTATATCTGAACAACTTAGGCACGCCGCTTTGGGATGGATTTTGGTTATTTATGACCGAAAAGCTTTATCAAATTCCATTGTACGTATTACTCTTGTATTTTTTCTATAAATATTTTGGAATAAAAGGAACCATAATTACACTCGTAATTGTGGCTGCATTGATTACAGCATCGGACCAATTATCTAACTTGTTTAAAAATGTATTATTTATGAGACCAAGACCTTGTAGAGCGGAAGGTGTTGGAGAGTTTACAAGATTTATTGCAGAAAGATGCGGAAGACACGGTTATTTTTCGGCGCATGCAGCAAGTTCTATGGCATTGGCATTTTTTACAGGCTTGGCGTTACAAAAAAGGCTTAAATATATCTTCCCATTTATGGTTGTTTGGTCGATTGTTGTAAGCTACAGCAGAATTTATGTTGGAGTACACTATCCCGGTGATATCATAACAGGAATGGCTATAGGTATTCTACTGGGACTTGGAGCATATAAACTACATACATTTTTAGTGGCAAAATACGGCACCCAATAACACGCCTATTTTATAATTATTTTTTGAGGCTTTTTATTTTCGATAGACAAAAAGTATAAGCCAGATTGTAATGAAGAAGTGTTTATAGAATTAGCGTTTCCTTCTTTTATTTTTTTACCATTACTATCAGAAAGTACCCAAGGTCTAGAATTATTAGCGAAATATAATATTTCAGAAGCAGGATTTGGATAAAAAGAAAGTTTGGTTGTCTCAAGGTCATCTACAGATAGTGCTTCTGTACATTCTGATGGGGTAGAAAATTGTTTTCCAGTATTATAATCTACGTTTAAGTCCATCGGAATATTTTCAAAAGTTAATTCTTCTCCCAAAACAGAGGTGATTCTTAAATTCATAGGAGAAGCAATACCATCCGTTTCAATAAAGAAATTGAATAACTCACGGTTTACCGATTTCCAGGTATTATCAGGTAATTGATATTCCATTTTGGTTATTGCATGTCTAATATCTCTAAATTGTATTGCTGTCCAGTATATGCTGGAACCTTCTTTAAAATTAATTTTTATAGATTCGTTATTCGCAATATTGCAAGGCACAAATTTCCACGATATTTGTACTCTTCCATCTACAATGTCTGCTATCATACCAAAAGCCTGTTCTGTCATGTCCACATCGCCTTCAGCACATTCTGGGCATCGGTCTACAACTTTTAGTTGTACGCTGCCTTTTGCTCCAGTTACTTCGATGCAAGCTCCACATGCATTACTGCTGTCGTAGTCAATTGTATTTAGTGCGCAATGCATATAATCTCCTGTTGCTACAGGCAAAGAACAATTTCCAAAAATACCTCCATCAACACCATCGTAGTAAGTACCTTCTCCTGTATGAACTGTATCATTACAGTTTTGTGCATTTAAGTTGAACATACAGATAAATGCAAGGCTATGCATAAGTGATATGTAGGTTTTCATAAGTAAAGTTTTAAGTTGGTTTATTCATGTATGTATCAATACGCAGAAAAACAGGTATTAGTATATTTCACCACAATTTTTACCGATTAAATAATATCACATATGAATTTTAGTCGATTTTAGACTTTCTAAAATCTATAAAGAACAATAGGATCATTATAACCATTAATAACGAAAAAGGGAGCGAAGTAATAATTAGTAGCTTTTGCATTGCGGTCAAGACGTTAATGTCTTCTTTTGCATTTCCTAATAGTATGATGCCAATAGCAAATATAGTAAGTACAATACTCCATAATAAACGATGTTTTTTAGAAGGATTTTGTTTGCCCTGATCAGTAAACATACTGAGTACAAAGACTGCTGAGTCTAAGGATGTAACTAAAAAACTAATAAGTAGCAGTATAACAGTGGTATTGATAAATCCTTGAAAAGGATAATTTTCAAAAAAAACAAAAATAGAACTAAAGACATTGTCAAATTCTCCCTGATAGAAATCAAGATTGTCTACTATTTGAAATGCAGATTCACCAAATACGGTAAACCAGAAAAAAGTTCCTAATGACGGTACAAGCAAAACACCTATGATTAATTCTCGTAGTGTTCTTCCTCTAGAAATTCTGGCAATAAAAATACCAGTAAAAGGAGCCCAAGCAAGCCAAAAGGCCCAATAATAATAGGTCCAATCTGTTAGGAAGCTTTCTCCAGGATCGTAAACCCCATATGCGATACTTAAGGGAATGAAATCAACTATATAATGGAAAAGCGAATAACAGAATTGAGAGAGAATCGATACGATATCGCTCTGAGTAAAAACAAAAACCAACAAAGCAAAAGTAATATAGATATTCCAAGTGGAAATCACTTTTATTCCTCTGTTTACGCCCTTAAAAACCGATATGAATGCCAAACCAGAAATTAGGATTAGTAAGAGGATTGTAATTTTAGAATCAAAATTTGTCTGTAATAAATGATCAAGTCCTCCTTTTATTTGAGTGGTTCCTAATCCAATCGCCGCTACTAGTCCAAATACGGTCGTTAATATTGCAAGAATATCAATCCCCTTAAACACCAAGTTTTGAGTGTTTTTGGAAACGATGATGCTTTCTAATGAACTAAAAGCGCTACTAGACAGTACTTTTTTGGATCTCACAAAAAGATAATATCCAATAACAATAGCAAAAACTGCATAAAACGCCCATGCAGTAAAACCCCATTGATAAAAGGTGTACTCTAACGCTATGGTTTCTAACGTATTGTTAGTGTAAATAGGAGCATAGCATCTCATAAATACAGGTTCTTGAACCGCTCTTAATAATATCCCAGATCCCATTCCCGCACTATATAACATGGATATCCAAGCAAGTCTAGAAAATTGTGGCCTGTCTTGATCCTGCCCTAAACGACGTTTGCCCCATCGTGAGACTGCTAATACTAGTAAGAGTAAAACTGTTCCTAGCCCTAACCATAAATAAAAACCACCAAACCATTTTCTTATGAAAATCGAAGTAGCTTCAATTTGTGTATAGACTTCCTCAGTGAATAGGTAAAGAAAGAAGGAAAAAAATAAAAGAATGCCTAATGAGATTTTTAATAAACTACTCGAAGTATACTTAGACATTAGAAGTAATATTAGTGTTACTTTTTTAAATTATTTTTCTAAATGTACAGGTTTTAATTTTTATAAATTGAAAGTTTGAGGAAAACACCCCATTTTTTTGAAGATTATTTGCAAAGATTTTAATTTTTTTATTTTAACTTGTAATAGTCATTTACACATTAATATAGTGAGAGAAATTCATGTGAAATACTTAGCTGACAGTTGTTTAAGTTTTTGATATGAAATAGGATAAGATATTCAGTAGTACCATAACCAACTAATTCTTATAGACTATGAAAAGAGTAATTGTTGACTACAAAAAGCTTAATAAAGATATTGTAAATCTTTTAGTAGAAAAGTTTCCGGATGGCTATTCAGATAAAGATATAATATCTTTCAAAAACCATCATAATGATACCATAGAAGCGGTAGAAGTAAAAACCATTGACACTATTTATTTAGTGAAAATTAGTGAGCGCTTAGCAGGAGTTATGCAAGATTATGAAGAAAATACTTCCGATTCTGAAATTCCAACATCAGTGACAAAAGAACAAGTAGGAGAGGTAGATCTTGATGATTAACTTATCTAGTTTTAAGGATTTTATGAGTATTAGGAGTTTTTATGCTTGTCTAATAAATATTTGGCCGCTGTAAAAGGAGTAATCTGGTGCTTTTGTATAGCATCCAACTGATCAGATAAAGCCTTTTTAATTTCTGGGTGATTATAAAAAGAACTTTTTAGTTGCTCTTCAATAGTTTGCAGTAGCCAAAACTTATTTTGTTCGGTTCGATTTTTTTCGAAATATCCATTACTAGCAGAAATTTCTAAATAGTTTAGAACTAACTCCCAAACTTCTTCTATACCGTTTTTTGTTAATGCACTACAAGTAAGTACTTGAGGAGTCCAGGCATTTTCTCCAATGGGATAGAGGTGTAAAGCTTTTTTAAATTGATTTTTGGCCTCTCTGGCGCGTTTTACATTATCTCCATCAGCCTTGTTAATAACAATAGCATCAGCCATTTCGATAATA
Source organism: uncultured Aquimarina sp. (assembly GCF_947492965.1). GTDB lineage: Bacteria > Bacteroidota > Bacteroidia > Flavobacteriales > Flavobacteriaceae > Aquimarina. The sequence goes on from NZ_CANLOZ010000004.1 coordinate 147,500, forward strand.
CCCCGTTTGATGCCTTGTAATTCATCCCCAGCTCCTGCAAGTTTTAATAATAAAAAGAAATCAACCATACTATGCACAGCTGTTTCGCTCTGCCCAACCCCAACCGTCTCAATAATAATCACATCATATCCAGCAGCTTCGCATAAAATAATGGATTCTCGTGTTTTCTGAGCTACACCACCTAATGAATTTCCAGAAGGAGAGGGTCTTATAAACGCTTCTTTGGATCTGACCAAAGATTCCATTCTTGTTTTATCTCCTAAAATACTGCCGCCAGAAATAGTACTACTTGGATCCACAGCTAATACAGCTACTTTCTTACCTTTTTCAATAAGAACATTCCCTAATGCTTCTATAAATGTACTTTTTCCAACTCCTGGAACTCCTGTAATACCAATTCTAATTGATTTATTGGCATGTGGAAGACATTTTTCAATCAGTTCTTGCGTTTTTGCACTATGCTTTTGTTGGGTGCTTTCTACTAAGGTAATACCTTTACTAAGAGCAGCGGTGTTTTGTGTAATGATCCCTTCAAAAATATCGGAAATTGAAATCTCTTTTTGTTGTAGTTTTCTAAATCGATCAATGGCACTTTTATTAGTGCTATGGGGTAGTTTCGAAGACTTATCACGATGTTCCATTTGATCTCAATTAAAAAGCGGCAAAGTAACAAATGTATGAATTCATTTCAGTTAATTGTAGTATTTCTAAAGTAATCTAAAGATATGCAATTACTCAGATTTTATAGGTATAGCAATACTAGTTTGATCCCAAGCTAGAAACATTATAGTAAAGTTGTTTGCTTCCTGAAAATAAATAGAAAATTGCTCTACTATATTTAGCAAATGTTGTACTGGTACCTCGATAGTCAATATATCTTCTTCTGGATTTCTTGCTGGTTCTCCATTAATTAGATCCACTCCCCATTTGTATTGATCTTTATTAAAAATCACTTTCCAAGATTCTTTTCCCGGTATTGTCCACAGCGTATAGGTGCCTGCTTCTAATTTAGAACCATCTACTAGTATGTTTTTATCCGTAGTAAAAGTAGTGGCTTCATTCGCGCCCGTTCTCCAAACTTGATCAAATGGTACTAGATCTCCAAAAATTACCCTTCCTTTTTTGAAGGGGCGGTTATAGAATACAGTAAAAGTATTATCCTTACTAATGTGTGTGATGGTATCTTCTGGACTGTGCTTTTTGGTATTGAGTTTAAGAATAAACACAATGATTACAGAGAGACTGATAATTCCAATTAATAAAATGAATGATCTTTTCTGAAATATAGACATACACTTTTTTAATTTTAAAGATACCTCTTTTTATATATGCAAATACATATATTTCTTACTTTTGATTCCTTACTTCATATATATGGTAGAAAAATCCTATAAAAAATTTACTGAAGATATTGAGTTTACCAATGATACTTATGTAATTGTTGGTTCTGGTGTTGGTGGATTAACAACTGCAGTTTTTTTGGCAAAAGCAGGTAAGAAAGTTGTGGTATTAGAACAGCATTATACACCAGGTGGTTTTACTCATACCTTCAAAAGAAGAAAAGGATTAGTTTGGGATGTAGGTGTTCACTATGTTGGGAATATGGAAGAAAATTCTGGATTGCGTAGGATATTTAATTATTTATCCGACAACAAACTGGAATGGGATGCCATGGGAGATCCGTATGATGTTGCATATATAGGAGATCGTAAGTTTGAATTTGTTGCTGGGAAGGAAAATTTCAGGAAAAGATTTCATGAATATTTTCCAAATGATAAGTCGGCAATTGATAAATATTTGGAATTGTTAGAGAATTCTACTAAAAAAAATCTTTTATATTTTGCGCAAAAAGCTTTCCCTAGTCTATTAAGTATTAGTCTAGGTCCTTTGTTTAGAAGAATTCAACGTCCGATTTCTAGTAAAACTACCTATGAAGTATTGAGTAGTATCACAGATAATCAAGAATTAATTGCGGCCTTATGTGCACAATGTGGTAACTATGGATTGTCGCCAAAGGAAAGTAGTTTTGCTTCGCATTGTATTGTAATAAATCATTTTATGGAAGGTGGTTATTATCCAAGAGGAGGTGCTAATAGAATTCATGAGACCATCATAGAAAATTTAGAATCTTTAGGCGTTCCAGTATATATTAAAGCCAATGTAGAAAGGATCATTACAAAAGGAAAAGCAGTAAAAGGACTATTGATTAATGGAAAAGAGTATCCTTGTAAAAAAGTAATAAGTAACGCAGGTGCTAGAAATACTTTTTTACATTTATTAGATCCATCAGTAATTAATAAAAAGCACATCCATTTTAAAAACGTACAATCTTCTACTTGTCATTTATGTTTATATATAGGATTGAACAAAAGTGATGTTGATCTGAAGCTTCCTAAATATAACATCTGGTGGTATGAAAATAAGGATACTGATCAGATTCTAAATGATAAAAATAATCTTTCTAACGATAAGTTATCCTTTGCTTATATCTCTTTCCCTTCTGCAAAAGATAGCGCTTGGTCAAAAGAGCATCCAGATCAAGCTACTATTCAGTTGATTGGACGTGCATGGTATCCAGATTTTAAGAGCTATGAGGATAAGCCTTGGCTAAATCGTGGTGATGCATATGATCAGATTAAAGAAGATTTTAAACAGAAAGGATTAGAATTATTATTTCAGTTATTTCCACAATTAGAGCAACATATTATTCATGCAGAGGTTTCGACTCCAGTTTCAACCCGAAAGTTTAGTAACTATAAAGAAGGAGAGATTTATGGAGTTACACATGCTCCAGAACGGTATAAGACAAAAGTTTTAAGACCTCGAACTCATATTAAAGGATTGTATCTAACTGGGCAAGATATCACATTGGTAGGTGTAGGTGGTGCAATGGGAAGTGGAATTCTAACGTCTACTACTATCATAAAGTGGAATATGAGTAAACAATTTAAAGAGATAGCGGCGAAGTACTAGATACTATATTCCTTTCATTACTTTCATAAAATTCATAGCGTTTACTGCATATGCATTTCTTTGACTAACCAAAAGATCTAGAACTGACTTCGGAAGCGGTTTTGATTCTAAAAAATTATCAATCTGCTTAATTATTGCATTGGTATGATCAACATTACTCTTCATAAGATTCATCACACTTTCTAATTCATTTGAGTTTGTGTAGTTGTAATTAATTGAGTTATACATTTGTTTGATAATTTGTGATTAAAATGATGTTGTTGTTAGAGTAGTCTTTGATTTCTTTAAAAACTTACTAGCATTTTATTTTTTTATTAATGTTTTGAAAATCAGTCCTTTTGATTTTTTTCGTTTTTTTATCTTTAATTTTGCAACATATTAATCAGTGATCTCGTCTTTAGAAGAGAATAGTAATTAGAACAGTTTTAAAGAAGTAATCACTAACCAAAATTCAAGTAAGTTTGTTACAGAGCGAGCTAATAGAACAGTGTAGAGCTAACGACCGTAAAGCGCAGATGAAGCTTTATAATAAATACTGTGATGGTATGTATTATGTTGCTTTGCGATTTCTTAAAGATCCTTTCGAGGCTGAAGAAGCTATGCAGGAGTCTTTTATAAAAGCCTTTATGAAATTACATCAGTTTACAGGTGATGTAACCTTTGGCGCGTGGCTAAAAAGAATAGTGATTAACAAAAGTATTGATATGCTGAAGGCGAAAAAAATGAATATGGTTGCTATCAATGAACAAGTGATGTCTACGGTAGAAGAACAGGATGATTGGTCTGTTTCTGATGGAACTACTGTAGAGGAAGTGAAAAACGCAATTGAAAGATTGCCAGAAAAGTATAAGTATGCCGTAATGCTATTTTTAATAGAGGGATACGATCATAAAGAGATAAGTGAGATATTAGATATTACCCCAGTTGCTTCTAGAACTTTAGTGCATAGAGGAAAGAAGCAACTTCAGGATCAACTAAAACATTTAAGAGATGGGACAGGATATTAGAGAATTGCTTAAGCAAGATAATCGGATTCCTTCTGAACGTTTAGCAGAAGGTCATCAGGATCGTTTTTTAGCTAGATTAGAAGAAGAACTTCCTAAAAGAGCAAGAAAGTTTAACTATGGTTGGTTAAGGATTGCCGCGAGCGTAGTTGTGATCTTGTCGGTTTCAATGTTAGCGTTCAATGAGTTTGGAAAAAATGGAGGTAATAATACTCAGATTGTAAATGCTGATAATTCAGAAGTAAAAAATGCTACCGTGGTTTTGAGCAAGCAGACATCGTCACTAGCCGAGATGTTTCCTGAGTATGAAAAAACAGAGAATTATTTACTAACAGGAATAAAATTTCAATTATCTCAAATTAATGTAGATGATACTAATAGAGACTTAGTAGAAAGTTTTATGAAACGATTAGAAAAATTAAATACGGAGTATCTGGATCTTAATAAGGAATTGATAGAAGTAGGTCCTAACGTACAAAGTGCCGAGGCAATGATAGAAAATTTGACACTTAGATTATCTCTCTTAAATAGACTAAAAGACAAACTAAAAGAATTAGAAAAAATTGAGAATGAAAATTACATTGATATACAAGCTTAATCTTTTTGCACTTAGCGTAACATGTTTTTCTGGTGTGTTTGCTCAGGAAAGACTACAAAAGCTTAGTGAAAAGTTTGTAGTAAATGAGGATGTTACTATTCAATTAAATACTAGCCATACAGAAATTGTTTTCGAAGGCTGGAATAAAAACTCTGTTGAAGTCGAGGCATACATTGAAGGAGATGATATTAATGATACTAATAAAGAACGTTTTCTTCAAAACTGGAAGATAGAAGCTTTAGGTAATAGTAGAGAGATTAAGATTAATTCATTGACAGGGAACTTCTGGTCAGGAAATATATCTTCCAATAATAACACTGCAGACCAACCAGAGTTTAGTAGGTTGGAACCAGTAATTTCAGATATGTTAAAACCTATTCTGAAAAACATAGAAAACAATCCAATGCCTAGCGCTCTTTCTGAAAACTTAGCAAGTATGAATTTCGATACGAACAAGTTTAAAGAAAATGAAGAGAAATATATTCAGCAATGGGGAGATCAAATAAAAGAAAAGTTTGGAGATAATTATGAGAGTGTTGTCAAAGATTGGACAAATGAACTAAACAAAAACGCACAACAGATTCAACCGAATTCTAACTTGAATTCTCAAGATTGGGCAGGAGAAGAGTTTGCTAGAAGAATGCAAGCATGGGCTTCTCAATTCTCTGGAGATTTAGAAATTACACAACGTAATGGCTCAAATGTAACTGTGTATAGATATAGTTCTAGAATGAATAATTCTTCGGGGACAGTACATAGAATAGTAAAGGTTAAAATGCCCAAAGCAGCATTATTGAAACTGAATATCAGACATGGAAATGTGCAATTGGCTGAAAAGACAACGAACATGATAGCTTCATTATCTCATACCAGTTTACAAGGAGATATAATAGATGGAGATCGTACCTTTATTAGAACATCTTATTCTCCTATAGCTATCAAACAATGGAATAATGGAAGATTAGCGGTAAACTATGTGAAGAATTGTAGAATTCAAAAAGCCAAAAATCTTAGAGTTAATGCAGATTCGAGTAATTTGTTTATTCAGGAGTTAGAAGATAACGCTGCCATATCTGGTAGTTTTGGAGCAATTACAATTGCGAATCTTTCAGAATCTTTTTCAACTTTGGATCTAGCAGTTGAGAACAGTGACTTTAAATTAAAATTACCTGAAGCTGCCTTTAATATTGCATATAGCGGAGTGCAAAGTAGAATTTCATTGCCCAAAACAATGGAAGTAAATGCGCGAAGAAATTTTGGGAATGTATTTGTAAATGGGTTTAATAAGACGAGAGATACTGATAAAGTAATCACTATTAATTCTAAATATAGCGATATCATACTACAATAATTTTATTATAATGTGTTAATTGTTTAAAAGCTCTGCTAATATAAATTGGCAGGGCTTTTTTAATTAGTTATAAATTATCAACCATAAAAACTATAGGAATCTGTTGTTTGATAATTTTTAAAGGGAAGAAATCTGTTAATAAACGATAATAAACAAGCGTTGATCGTTAAAAAATAGTATAATCTGTTCGATTATTCTAAATAATTGGTTATCAAAATACAGCAATTCAGTATATGTAAATTTACTTAATGTAATGTTAAATTAATTTACATTAAGATTGAATTATTAATAATTTTTTAAGAAATCTATAACAATAAAGATATGTGTAATCGTCTTTTTAACTATATAATATGTATTTAATCTATGATTCTTACAAATTAAAAATATTTAAACAACTGAAAATCAATTATTTAAATATTAAAACTTACATAAAAATGCAGTTTTGTGTCATTGATCGAAAATCGAAATCATTTGATCTAAAAGTTGCTCAAATTTTTCGATTAACGGTAATTAAACGATATTATTGTATGGTAATCACGTAAAAAGTTTACCGTTAAATTTCCAGACAATGAGGGCTTTTGTAATTATTTTATCATTCTTTTTCTTTAGTAATGTAAACGCGTCTAACGAAGATAGTTTACAAATTACTAAGGATGGATTTATTGTAGTTGTAGTAGATTTTAAAGAAGGAGATAAAATAAAGTTGTTTGAAGTTGAAACTGGAGATCATATTTTGTCTAAAACAAGAGGTCAGGTTGATTTAAGTTTATTGCCTTTAGGAAAGTACTTATTAGAAAATAATGAAGGAAAATCTGTTGTAATTGAAAGAACAGACGAAGAAATTGTTATAGAAGAACTTGGTACTGAATATATGGTTGAAAGAGATAGTGAACGAATGGCTGCAACCGAAATTACAGTAGAGGAGGAATTAGAAGATATCTACTATCGCTCTGAAGTAAATCCTTTAGCAGTTTCACGAGAAGGTGATGTGTTTACTGTTTTGGATTTTGTAGAAGGAGATACCATCAAATTATTTGAGATGGTTGATAAAATTCATGTATTAACAAAAACAACTAAAAAGGTTGATTTAACTCAATTATCAGTTGGAAAATATATTTTAGAAAACGATAGAGGTCAGTCTATCATCATTGAGAAATATGATATGGAGATGGAGTATACCGATATCGTAGCTTATAATTAAGATTTACTTTATTTATATAGAATAAGTAGAATTTGGGGAAGACCTATCAGAAATGATAGGTCTTTATAATTTATGATTATTTTAATTTTCTTTTTTATCAAGGTTTTTTGTCATCGTAAAACCAGTGAACAATCCTACACCTGCCATAAAGAATATCGTACCAGGATATGCAACTTCTCCATGAACTCCCAAAGCGTAATGTAAAATACCAGCAATAAAGATTCCTGACCCTATACCCATTAATAATAATGAAAAATTAAGAATAAAGACTTTCCAAACAGGAGTTACTCTTTTTTCTTTACTGCTATAGAAAATAGAAGCATCGGCTCCTTTTTCGATTAATGACATGCGTTCTTTGTTTCTAGCGGCTATAAACAAATAGAAAATACCAAAAATACATCCAAATATAGATAGTGGTATTAGTGCTTCAATAAAACTCATAATTTTTAGATTTAATAAATTTAACTTAACTGTTCGTTTTTCATTATGACGGTACTTCCTAAACTATGGTTACAAAAAAATAAGAAAAAAATATTTTGTATATTTTTTGTAACCGAAAAAGATTCTTATTCGTCTTATGAATAAATGAACCATCAATCAGATCAATATTATATCAAACAAGTATTAGAAGGAGATGCAAATTCCTATGGAATACTGGTGCAGCGTTATCAAAGTTTGGTATATACAGTGGTGTATAGAATGGTTAAGAATAAAGAAGAGGCAGAAGAAATAGCGCAAGATACTTTCGTGAAAGCTTACAAATCATTGGTTAATTACCGTGGAGAATCAAAGTTTTCTACTTGGCTTTATACTATAGCATATCGAAAAAGCCTTGATGCGATTAAGGTAAAAAAACGGTTTGTATCCACAGAGTTAATCGAAGAGATTAGCGAAGGAGAAATAGGAATGGTAAATGACGCATTAAATTATTTGCAAACCAAAGAAAAGAAGAAAATAATAGCTGATAGCATTCTTAAACTACCAGAAGAGGAGGCTGCAATTGTAACGTTATACTATTTTGAAGAAAAAAGTGTAAAAGAAATAAAAGCAATTGTAGGCTTAACCGAAGAAAATATTAAAATAAAACTGTATCGAAGTAGAAAAAAGTTATATTCGATACTTAGATATTATGTTTCACCAGAAATGAATACTAGGAATGGAAGAGCAATATAATGACATAGGAAGATTAGTAAAGGAAGCCGGAAACGAATCTCCATCCATGGATTTTTTGCAAAATGTAATGCAAGAAGTAAAAACTATTCCAGTACATGAACCTTTGGTGTATCAACCGCTAATTTCCAAAAAAGCTTGGATGTACATCGGCATAATAGTATTCAGTATGTTGGCAATTCTTCTATATTTTTCTGAAGGAAATTCTCTTTTGAATAATATAAATGGGTCTTTAATAAGTTTACCTAAAATAGAAAATCCATTTTCAGGCTTTAAATTCCATAACACTACAATGTACGGAATCATTTTCTTAGCTATTTTATTGGCTATACAAATCACCGTAATCAAAAGAAGAATGGATAAATCGTATTCTGTTTAGGATTTTTTAGTGTTGCAAACCAAAAATATTTTTTAAAAATCAATACATTCTTTATTTTACCTACGCTTTAGTTAGCTTAAAGTATGAAAAGAAGAATATGTATTATTGGTGCAGGTCCTAGCGGAATAACAGCGCTAAAAAATTTAAAGGACAAAGATCTTGAGGTTGTAGTATATGATCGCAATCTGGATGTGGGTGGTAATTGGATCTTTTCTGAGAATATAAGTCATTCTAGTGTTTTCGAGACTACTCATATCATTAGCTCTAAGACCTTATCACAATACGAAGATTTTACTTTTGATGATTTTGATGCCACAGTAGCGGATTATCCCTCACATGATGAATTAAGAAGATATTTTCAGGCGTATGCCAAACGTTTTAATTTGTATCCTTTTATAGAATTTGAAACTGAAGTAAAGCATTGTAAAAGAATAAATGAAACGCAATGGAATATTTCGATTGTTCAAAACGGAAAAGAGCGATTAGAAAAATTCACTGATTTAGTAGTTTGCAATGGGCATCATTCTGTTCCTAGAATTCCAGATTATCCAGGAAAGTTTTCTGGTGATTTTATCCACTCTCATGCCTACAAAAAGGCTGCTCCTTTTACAAACAAAAGAGTTCTTGTTATTGGTGGAGGTAATTCGGCCTGCGATGTAGCAGTAGAGACAAGTAGAGTTAGTAAAACTACTGCTATTAGCTGGCGAAGAGGTTATCGTATTATTCCTAAGTTCTTTTTTGGGTTGCCTTCAGACGTTGTGGGAGCAAGGTCAGCTTGGCTTCCAGTTAGGATCAGAATTTGGTTTAATGATATCTTGCTCAAAATAATGCTTGGTAGTAATAAATTGTATGGGCTACAAGAAGTTAAAACTAAATTCGGAGAAACACATCCAACAATTAATGATGAGCTTTTATATAAATTAAGACATGGAAAAGTGCATCCAAAAGTAGATATTGATAGGGTAGATGGGCAAACAGTATCTTTTAAAGATGGAACTAAAGAGGATTTTGATACTATTATTGCATGTACAGGATATATATTAAAGCATCCGTTTTTTGATTCTTCATTTATTGATTATAGTTCAGGAGCTGTTCCCTTGTATCTAAAGATGTTTCATGAAACGTATCATAATTTGTTTTTTGTAGGAATGTTTCAACCTTTAGGGTGTATCTGGCCTGGATCAGAATTACAAAGTAAATTACTAGCTAACTATTTAACAGGAACATGGAAAATGCCTTCGGATATCAGTAAGCTATGTAAAAAAGAAATTACACATCCACATTATAGACAAATTGATACTCCCAGGCATACCATAACAGTCGATTATCACAAGTTTAGGAAAGCATTGCTAAAGCAATTACCTAAAAATTGGATTCATAAAACACCAAAAACACAAAAAGCTAATCATGATTGAAACTTCATTTTCTAAATTTATAAACACACTTTCTCAAAATTTCATTCCAGTAGTTAATGCGCAGTTTTCTAAAGAACACTATGCTCCCATAGATTTATCATTAGATAATCCATCTCTAAAGGTAATAGATGTTTCTTCTTCTGCTGCCTTCGAGATATTTATAAATGAATATTTAAAGACACACAGAGCATTAGTTGCTTTTGGGGGGTATAATGAAAAAAGAGGAATTTATAACAGGAGCGAACATTTTAATCAACAAGATCCTGAAACCGAAAGAAATATTCATTTGGGATTAGACGTTTGGTGTGATGCTGGAACAGATGTGTTAGCTCCTTTAGAAGGAAAGGTTCATAGTTTTAAGAATAATCAAAACTTTGGTGACTATGGTCCAACGATTATTTTAGAGCATACGATTCAAACTATTACCTTTTATACGTTGTATGGTCACTTAAGTGAAAAATCGATAGAAGAGCTCACTATCGGTCAAAGTTTTAAACAAGGAGAAGTGATTGGACAATTGGGATCTGCAGAAGTTAATGGTGACTATGCCCCTCATTTACATTTTCAAATTATAAAAGATATTCAGGATAAGAAGGGTGATTATCCAGGTGTATCTAATAAAATAGATCTAGACTTCTATCTAGAGAATTGTCCTGACCCTAATTTGTTATTAAAGATCTAAGACTTCTAGATAAAGATAATTCACAGTTTTGAGTTCGATTTGGCCAATAAACTACCTGAAAAGTATGTAAATGCTTTGTTAATTATTTTTTCAATTTTTTAAATCTATGATGATTTGTATGAAGAAATTTGTGTTTTTAAACGATTAAACAATGTCGTTAAACAGCTTTATTTTGTTTTTTTATTTTTAAAATATTGATAATCAGTTATTTATATTTTTTTTAACAATATTTTTGTATTTGAACGAAAATTCGAGCTATTTGATCTAAAAGTCTGATTTCTAGTTGGTGGCACAGATATTTTGAACTATACTTGTATGGTAAAGCCGTAATAACTTAACTTTAAAGCCCCCAAATAAAATGAAAGTTACAGCCCTAATATTCAGTCTATTTTTATCACTAACGATTTTTGCAAACGAAGATAATAAGCTTACTGTTCAGCAGGATGGTATGACGATCGAAGTTCTTAATTTCGAAGACGGAGACAAGCTTAAATTATTTGAATTAGAGTCTGGTGATCATATTTTATCTAAATCATACTCTTTTATTGATTTAAGTCAATTACCAATAGGATCTTATTTGTTAGAGAATAACGAAGGAAAGTCTGTAATCATTGACCGTCAGGAAGAAGAACTTATTATAGATGGAGCTGTTGTTTCTATAGAAGAAGATTTTGTAGTGGAGGCTGATAGTGAATTAGTGGCTGAAGAGAATGTAAATGTAGAAAAGGAATTTATCAATACATATGTAAATAAGAATGACAACTTATTAGCTATTGAAAGAAATGGTGATGTTATTGAAGTGATAGATTTTGAAGATGGGGATAAATTAAAGTTATTCGAAGTAAAAGATACGGTACACGTATTGTCAAAAACTACTAACGTAATCGATTTAAGTCAATTACCTGTAGGATTATATGTTTTAGAAAATAGTAAAGGAGCTTCTGTAATCGTTGAAAAGTTTACAGAAAGTCAAAATACACTTACAGATTTGTAAAAATCTGTAAAAGTGGGGGGAAACAGGATCTAGGATCCATTAATTAAAGCGGATTGATTTTCAGTCCGCTTTGATTTTTAATAACGGTTTTTAGCTTGTTATTCGTTTATTATTTCTTTTAAGATGTAGGAGTCTTCTTCTCCATGTGTAAACACCCCGGTTATTTGTTCTTGATTGTTAATATGGTTTAATAACTCTGAACATAAATCCCCGCAGTTTATTGAAATATTGGAGTTGGTTAAATAAAAGTTGTTTTCCTGATCTACTTCTACCCAATTGAAAAAAGTATCTATATTAGAATTAAGAGTCATTTGAATTTTAAATTCTGTTTCGATAGAAGCAGGTGTTTTAGACAAAACCTTAAGTAAGTCCATTCGTATACTAGAACCATCCTGAGGAGGATCTGATATATGTGTTTTACTGACCATTAATTCGTATGTGAAGCCTAATTCATACTCAAAGCCTCTAATTCCTTGATAGCTGTTTTGAAATTCTTCTTTTCCTATCTGATCTCCTTCTTGAATTAAGTTAATCACCCCAAGATCTCCAAAAAAGGTAAAAAAACCAGTATCCATATAATGATGTACCTTAATCTTGGTGATTTCAATATACTCATCGTCATTATTGCAAGAAATTGTAATTACTGATAGTACAAGTAAGGAAAATAATTTTTTCATGATTGATTGTTTGTTATAAGATTCAAAATTGCCCAGATGGTTGCGGGGATGATCTGCTATAAATATTTCCAAAATAAAAAAGAAATACATAGAATTATGATGTATTGTTTTTTTATGTATATTTGAACTATGTATTCAAAAGAACTTTTAAAAGGAACATTATCGGTAATCATTCTTAATCTTTTATCAGAAAAAGGAAGAATGTACGGGTATGAGATTTTTCAACAGGTAAAGGAAAGGTCTGATGGTAAAATATTGTTGAAAGATGGGTCTTTGTATCCAGCACTTCAAAAAATGCGAAAAGATGGTCTATTGTCTTGTGAGGAAGAATATGTGGGTAAAAGAGTACGAAAATATTACCTATTAACCACTAAAGGCGAAGAGGAAAAAGTAAACTATCTCCAAGAACTAAAGGATTTTATGGAAACCTTGAATAAGGTGATTTTTCCAAAACTAGATGTCGTATGAGATTAGATGAAGAGCAGGAAAAAAGAATCGAAGAATTTGTAGACAAGCAAGACTTTAGGTTGGTATCTCTGAGAGATGATATTCTTGATCATCTATGCTGTGTAGTAGAGAGTGATCTTAGAGCAGGAAAAACATTCGATCAGTCATTAAAGGATGCAGTGTTTGATCTGGCACCGAATGGATTGATTGATTTAGAAAAGAAAACATTTTTTTTATTAAACTCAAAACGAATTATTATGATGAAAAAACTGATGTATTTAATTGGATTTATTGGATCACTGACGTTAACAACAGGGATCGTATTTAAACTACTTTGGTACCCAGGTGCTAACATGTTATTGATGACAGGTTTTTTAGTATTGTTATTAATTTTTGTTCCTATGGTAACTATAGATAAGTATAAAGTAACGATCGCAAAAAATCTATCAGAACGATTAAAAATCATTCTTGGTTGCGTTTCAGCCGTTGTCGTTGGTTTGGCGGGTCTATTTAAAGTAATGCATTGGATGGGAGCAGAGGTGTTATTGCTGGCAGGAGGACTTATTTTTGCAGTGGGATACCTTCCATTTTTATTTTTTACGATGTATAAAAAATCTTTGGCTTAGAAATTAGCTTCAAAAAAAACTCCCTTAGATATCATTTCTAAGGGAGTTTTTTTCTTTATTGTTTAATACTTACTTATTCATTCACAAGTACCCATTCTCCTTTTTCGATTAATGGGATTGCTTGTTTGTATTTTACGGTCTTATTTTCTCCACTCATCACGTGTTTGATAGTAACTTTATCATTACGTCCTATTTTTGGTTGGTCGCGAGTGATAGTTTCTGTTACTTGTGGACGTTGTTGAGTTTGTCCTGCTGCTCTATTTTGCGCAGCACGTTCATCCATATTAGGAATTTCTTCTTTAGAAGTTTCTAATTTTTCCTTTTTACGTACCTGTCGAGCTTCAGAAATATCTTGTGTATTACCAGTTGGTAATTCTCCTTTGAATAAGAATGAAATCACATCCTTATTTACATCTTCAATCATCGCCTTAAACAACTCAAAAGCTTCGAACTTGTAGATTAACAAAGGATCTTTTTGTTCGTGTACAGCCAACTGAACACTTTGCTTTAATTCATCCATTTTGCGAAGATGTGTTTTCCAAGCATCATCGATAATGGCTAAAGTAATATTCTTTTCAAAGTCTGTTATTAGTTGTTTTCCTTCACTTTTATATGCTTTTTCTAGATTAGTAGCAACGTTTAGACTTTTAACGCCATCTGTAAAAGGAACTAAAATACGTTCATAATTGCTTGATGGGTCTTCATATACTTGTTTGATCACTGGATAAGCTGCTTCCGCATTACGCTTCATCTTATCCTGATAGTGTTCATAAGCTGCTTTGTAAACTTCTCCAGCAATCTTCTGGGTATCCATTTTTTCAAATTCGTTAGCACTTATAGGGCTACTCATAGAAAAATAACGTATCAGTTCAAATTCAAAGTTCTTATAATCCTGAGCATTCTTGTTAGATTCTGTAATCACCTCTGCAGTATCATAAATCATATTGGCAAGATCTACTTTTAAGCGCTCTCCAAATAAGGCGTGGTAACGTCGTTTGTATACTACTTCACGCTGAGCGTTCATTACATCATCATATTCTAATAATCTCTTACGTACACCAAAGTTATTTTCCTCTACTTTTTTCTGTGCTCTCTCAATAGATTTAGAAATCATAGAATGTTGGATTACTTCACCTTCTTTTAATCCCATTCTATCCATCATCTTTGCGATACGTTCAGAACCGAATAAACGCATTAGATTGTCTTCTAGAGATACATAAAACTGAGAGCTTCCTGGATCTCCCTGACGCCCAGCACGACCACGTAACTGTCTGTCTACTCGTCTAGAGTCATGGCGTTCCGTACCAATAATTGCTAAACCTCCAGCAGCTTTTACATCGTCGGTTAATTTAATATCCGTTCCACGACCAGCCATATTTGTTGCAATAGTAACTACTCCAGGATTTCCTGCTTCTGCTACAATGTCAGCTTCTTTTTTGTGAAGTTTCGCATTTAATACATTGTGGGGTACTTTACGAATTGTAAGCATTCTACCTAGTAATTCAGAAATTTCTACAGAAGTAGTACCAATTAACACTGGTCTTCCTGCTCTTGCTAACTCAGTAACTTCATCAATCACTGCGTTATATTTCTCACGCTTTGTTTTATATACTAAGTCTTCTTTGTCTTTTCTTGCAATTGGTCGGTTTGTTGGAATTTCTACTACATCAAGTTTGTAGATTTCCCAAAGTTCTCCTGCTTCTGTAACAGCCGTTCCCGTCATACCAGATAGCTTACCATACATTCTAAAGTAGTTCTGTAAAGTAACTGTAGCAAAAGTTTGTGTAGCATCTTCAATTTTTACATTTTCTTTGGCTTCTATTGCTTGATGTAATCCATCGCTATATCGACGGCCATCCATGATACGACCAGTTTGCTCATCTACGATTTTTACTTTGTTATCCATAACCACATATTCTACATCTTTTTCGAATAATGAATATGCTTTTAATAATTGTCGTAAAGTATGAATGCGTTCGCTTTTTACGCTGTAGTCTCTAAATAGGTCTTCTTTCTTTTCAGCTTCTTCTTCTTTAGAAAGACCAAGGTTTTCTATTTTAGCGATTTCCATTCCGATCTGCGGAAGTACGAAGAAATCTGGATCATCCTTACCAGAAAGATATTCAACACCTTTATCGGTAAGATCTATTTGGTTATTTTTTTCCTCAATCACGTAGTATAAATCCGCATCAATTTTGTGCATCTCGCGATTGTTGTCTTGCATATAGAAATTCTCAGTTTTTTGAAGTAGCATTTTTACTCCTTCTTCACTTAAGAACTTAATCAAAGCTTTATTCTTAGGAATCCCTCTATAAACTTGTAAAAGTTTAAAACCACCATCTTTAGTGTTACCTTCCTTAATTAACTTTTTAGCTTCGGCTAGAACAGACGTTAAATATTTTTGTTGTACAGAAACAATATCTGCAATTTTTGGTTTTAGCTCATTGAATTCGTGAATATCTCCTTTCGGAATAGGTCCAGAAATAATTAAAGGAGTACGAGCATCATCGATTAATACAGAATCTACCTCATCAATAATAGCATAATTATGTGGTCTTTGTACTAAATCTTCCGGTGCGTGAGACATGTTATCTCTTAGGTAATCAAAACCAAACTCATTATTTGTTCCGTAAGTAATATCAGCATTGTAAGCAGCTCTTCGTTCTGCAGAATTTGGTCTGTGATTATCAATACAGTCTACCGTTAATCCATGGAATTGAAAAATCGGTGCCATCCATTCACTATCACGTCGTGCTAGGTAATCATTTACCGTTACTAAGTGTACACCATTACCAGACAATGCATTTAAGTATACTGGTAAGGTAGCTACTAACGTTTTACCTTCTCCAGTTTGCATTTCTGCTACTTTTCCTTCATGTAAAGCGATACCACCAATTAACTGCACATCATAGTGAATCATATCCCACTTTACTTCTTTACCAGCAGCATCCCAACTAGTAGACCAGATAGCTTGATCTCCGTCTAAGGTGATATGGTCTCTGGTTCCGGAAAGTTCTCTGTCGTATGCAGTTGCTTCTACGGTTATCGTTTCATTTTCAGCAAATCTTTTAGCCGTTTCTTTAACCACAGCAAAAGCCTCTGGCAAAATGGTATTCAATGCTTTTTCAGTAGCTTCGTAAGCATCTTTCTTTAGTTTATCAATCTCTCCATAAATATCTTCTTTTCTATCGATATCTTCTGTAGCATCCGCTTCTTCTTTTAGAGAGTCTATTTTAGCATTGATATCCGCACGTGCATCGTTAATAAACTTTTTGAACTCTACCGTTTTTTCGCGTAGTTCATTGTCGGAAAGATCAGCTATGCCTGCTGCTGCTTTTTTTATTAATTCAACTTTTGGTTGAATTTCTTTTATATCTTTTTTGGATTTATCTCCAACGAATACTTTTAATACAGAATCTAAAACTCCCATGATTGATTTATGGTTATGTGTTTATTTTGAGATATACAATAAGATTCAATTTGTTACATCATCTAATAGTATTTTAACTACTATTTCGGTTTGTTGAATTTGTGGTAATCTCTGTGCCTTACAGGCAATATTATACAATGCTTCACTGGGCTTTGGTAAGCCTAGAGAAGGGCGTAATTTACGCAAAAAAAAAGCCTCTTGCGAGACTTTTAGTACTATTTAAATATTTTTTTAATATTCATCCTCATTCCAAAGATAATCTTCGTCGGTAGGATAATCTGGCCATATCTCTTCTATAGAATCATACGAATCTCCTTCATCTTCAATCGATTGTAGGTTTTCCACAACCTCCAGCGGTGCTCCCGTACGAATTGCATAGTCAATTAACTCATCTTTGGTTGCTGGCCAAGGTGCATCACTTAAATAAGATGCTAATTCTAAAGTCCAATACATATGCTGCTGGTATTAATTTTTTTGCAAAAATAATTTTTTAGTTTAAAAAGTCAAGTAAAAAATTAATTATTTAAACAATAATTATAAGAACGTGATTTTTTGGGTATTACCCTTAATTTATTTTTAAAGCTGTAGAGCATTTAAGAATCTTTTTGAGGAATCCATTTTATCTCTTCTGCTTGTAAATCGTGTGACAACTTTCGTGCCAGTACAAACAGATAGTCAGATAGTCGGTTTAAGTATTGTAAAGTAGTCTCTTCAAAAGGTGATATTTCATATAAAGCAGTTGCTAAACGCTCAGCTCTTCTACATACACAGCGTGCAATGTGACAGAATGACACGGTTTGGTGTCCTCCAGGTAAAACAAAATGTGTCATTGGCGGTAAAGATTCATTCATACGATCCATTTCTGTTTCTAAAAGCGTAATGTCTTCAGAAGAAATAGTAGGGATATTTAGTCTTTTCTTTCCGCTCTTTAAAATAGCTTTTTCGGGATCTGTAGCTAAAACAGCTCCTACGGTAAATAACCTATCCTGAATTTTTACCAATATATTTTTACTGAGTTCGTCAATTTTCTGATCTCTGATAAGTCCTATATGAGAATTTAGTTCATCTACAGTACCATAACTGTCAATACGAATATGATGTTTTGGAACTCTAGTACCACCAAAAAGCGCTGTAGTACCTTTATCTCCTGTCTTTGTGTATATTTTCATTTGTTTTTTCTTGATTTTCCTTTTTATGATTCGAAATATCTTGCTTAGCTTTTTTAATATTCAGGTAAACAAATATTGCTCCAATACCTACTGCGATCCAAAACCATGGAAAACTCATTTCTTTTTCTTCTTAAAATAATTTTTCCTAAAATCTCTACCGTCTCGTTGATATAATTTTCTTTTGTTTCTGGCAGAATTCCAGCGAACAATGAAAAATAATACTGCAATTCCAATAACAAGCAATACCAATTGGGTTTCTTCAGAAAGTGATTCAAGCATGGTTCGATGTTTTGTGGTAAAAGTAGTAAAATAGTAGTGAGTTTTCTAGTAGTAGAGTAAGTGAGTATTGTAGTGATTAATTAACGGTTTATTTTGATGATTTTTTTATAGAATTAACCTGCTAAACTCTAAGTCTCAAAAACTAACCAACTCACATACTATTTTAGTACATTTGTATCGCTATGGAATTCTCATCAAAATTATTGGAAAATGCGGTGTATGAAATGTCTCAATTGCCAGGTATAGGTAAACGAACTGCACTGAGATTGGTATTACATCTATTACGTCAACCAGAAACCCAAACTCAACATTTAGTTAAAGCTTTAGGAACGTTAAGAGAAGATGTAAAGTTCTGTAAAAAATGTCATAGCATTAGCGACGTAGAAATATGTGATATTTGCAGTAACCCAAATAGAATTCAAGACATTGTATGTGTTGTAGAGGATATTCGGGATGTTATGGCAATAGAAAGTACTGGGCAGTATAGAGGATTGTATCATGTTTTAGGAGGAAAAATTAGTCCAATGGATGGGATCGGTCCTCAGGATCTTAAAATTCATACTTTAATCGAAAAGGTGAAATCCGGACAGGTCAACGAATTAATTTTTGCGCTTAGTGCTACTATGGAAGGTGATACTACCAATTTTTATATTTATAAGCAATTAGAAGGTGTAGAAGTTAAAATTGCTACCATTGCTCGAGGAATTGGAGTAAATGATGAGCTAGAATACGCAGATGAAGTTACATTGGGGCGAAGTATCATAAATCGAATTCCTTTCGAAAATGCTTTAAAAAGTTCTTAATAATTTACCTAATTAAAAAAATATCTCCTGGAACTATCAGTTATCATTCTTAATTACAACGTACGTTATTTTTTAGAGCTCTGTGTTCTTAGTGTTCAGGAGGCTACCAAAGATCTAGATGCAGAAATTATTGTTATCGATAATAATTCTCCTGATAATAGTTGTGAAGTAATAAAAGAGCGCTTTCCCAATGTTATACTTGTAGAGAATAAAGAAAACGTAGGCTTTGCCAAAGCAAACAATCAAGGCGCTGCGCTAGCAAAGGGAGAATATATATGCATTCTTAATCCGGACACGGTAGTTGCTGAAGATACATTTTCTAATATTCTGTCGAGTTCAAAGAAACTGTTTCATATGGGAATGGTGGGACCTAGATTAATTGATGGAACGGGTAGTTTTTTGCCAGAGAGTAAACGTAATGTACCTTCTCCTTTAACATCGTTTAGACGTCTTTTTGGAATAAAGTTAGGTAAGGTTAAAAATTATTATGCTGATCATATATCCGAAACTGATATTGGTGATGTAGATATACTCGTAGGAGCTTTTATCTTGGTTAAAAAAACTGTCTATGAATCTGTGTCCGGCTTTGATGAGGATTATTTTATGTATGGAGAGGATATTGATCTTTCTTATAAAATCAAGAGAAAGGGGTTGGAGAACTATTATATAGGTTCGATCCCTGTGATTCATTACAAAGGAGAAAGTACAGACCGAAATGCTGAGTATATAAAGCGTTTTTACGGAGCAATGCGATTATTTTATCGAAAACACTTTAAAAGTAATTGGTTTTTAGATACAATAGTTTCAGTAGGGATTAGACTTACTTCCATAGTGCAGTCTTTCAAAAATTACAGTAAAGAAAAGGAGATAACTGAAAGTTATTATTTGGTATCTGAAAATGAGGAGATAAGGGAGCGACTCATAAACGCTTTACAAAAAGAAGTGCAATTTACTTCTTTGGAATCTGCTCGTAATTTGGGATATAGTAATAACGAACTTATCTTTGACAATGATTTTGTAAGCTTTGGAGAGATTATTGAAGAAATGCAACAATTAAAGAATTTGAATATAACCTTTAAGATCATTCCCAAGGGATGTGATTTTATGTTAGGAAGCGATTTTAGTGATGGAAAAGGAGAGGTAATCACTTTTTAAATAAACTTTAATAAAGAAAAAATAATCTAAGAGCTTTAATTTTATTAATTTCGCAAAAAATATAACTAATAAATACCTTTGATTAAGAATATGGCAAAATTTGAGCTTAAACTTCCGAAGATGGGTGAAAGTGTTGCAGAAGCAACAATAACAACTTGGTTAAAAGAGGTTGGAGATACTATCGAAATGGACGATGCAGTATTGGAAATTGCAACGGATAAAGTGGATAGTGAAGTACCTTGTGAAGTAGAAGGAGTATTGGTTGAAAAACTTTTTGAAGTTGATGATGTCGTAAAAGTTGGTCAAACAATTGCCATAATAGAAACAGAAGGAGAAGGTAGTGTTGATGTGTCTTCAGCAGAAACTCCTAAAGAAGTTGCTGCTCCAGCAGCAGCAGCGGTTATAGAAAATGATATTGCAGCGGTGAAAGAAGCGGTTACTGCAAATGCAACTGCTGACTATTCTGAAAGTTCTAAGTTTTATTCGCCATTAGTAAAAAATATAGCTTCTGCAGAAGGTATTTCGGTGGCAGAATTAGAAAGTATTTCGGGAACTGGTAAAGATGGTAGGGTAACGAAGAATGATATTTTACAATATGTTGAAGATCGAAAAGCTGGAAAAACAACTCCTGTAGTTGCAGCACCTAAAACTGAAGTTACCAAAGAAGTTGCTCCAGCTCCAAAGAAAGAAACTCCAAAAGCAACTCCAGTGGTGGCTAGTGGAGATGATGAAATTATCGAGATGACCAGAATGGGTAAATTGATTTCTCATCATATGGTAGCATCTGTACAAACTTCAGCACATGTACAGTCGTTTATAGAAGCTGATGTTACAAATATTTGGAATTGGAGAAATAAAGTAAAAGGTGACTTTATGAAGAGGGAAGGAGAAAAACTAACGTTTACTCCTATATTTATGGAAGCTGTTGCTAAGGCAATTCGAGATTTCCCATTAATTAATATTTCAGTTTCAGGAGATTCTATTATCAAAAAGAAGAATATTAATTTAGGAATGGCGGCCGCATTACCAGATGGAAACCTTATCGTACCAGTTATTAAGAATGCAGATCAGTTGAATCTGGTAGGGATGACCAAAGCTGTAAACGACTTAGCAAATCGTGCAAGAAACAATGCTTTAAAGCCAGATGATATTCAGGATGGGACTTATACGGTAACCAACGTGGGTACTTTTGGTAGTATTATGGGAACTCCAATTATTAATCAACCTCAAGTAGCTATTTTAGCTTTAGGAGCAATTCGCAAAGTACCTGCAGTAATTGAAACACCTGATGGAGATTTTATTGGAATCCGTTATAAAATGTTTTTGTCTCACTCATACGATCATAGAGTAGTAAACGGAGCATTAGGAGGACAGTTTGTACAAAGAGTGAAAGACTATTTAGAAGCTTTTGATGCAAATAGAGAGTTTTAGAGTAGAAGCATTTCTAGAAGAATATAAAAAAACCACATCATTTATAGATGTGGTTTTTTATTGTTAATAATTCATAATCTCTTTTATATTTGCCATAAATTATCAAAAAACGATAAATAATGAAACGTACTATTTTATTTACATTTATTCTCATAGTAAACATATTAAAAGCCCAAACGGTATATACAGATGTGTACGATGGTGATTTTCCAATATCGATAGTGTTGGTAGGTAATATGTTATATGTGGGAGAATTTAATACAGGAGAGGTTTCGAGAATAGATCTAACCGATAGCGATCCTGTTCCAGAAACAGTAGCTACTGGTTGGACAGTAGCACAAGGTCCGTGGAAAATGATATATGATGAACAGAATAATGATATTTATGCTGGTAGTTTTTCCGAAGTCAGAAAAATAGATCTTGATGCATCAATACCAATGGTATCGGAAGCGTTTTCTGCTACTGGTATTTCGGATGGCTTAACATTAAGTAATAATATACTATACAAAGCCACCAATGGATCTCTTCATACTATCGACTTAAACGTGGGACCAACTAGTTATACTTCTATTTACACAGATGAAACCAGTAATATGGGAGATCTAACGTTTTATAATAACGAGTTATATTATGCTAGTGATACAGATGGTTCTGGAGTGAGAAATGCTATATACAAAATAGATTTATCCGCCTCTAATTTGAGTCAGGAATTAGTAGTGGATACTGGTTTTTCTGGCGGGACAATTCAGAAGATGCATGTGGTTGATGATTTTATGTATGCTTCTGTAGAAGCTGCAGGAGGTCATTTGCTTATAAGATTGAATTTAAAAGATGCAGTGCTTCCTATTTCTAATTTTACTACAGTTTTATCAGGTTATCCAGCCGCTATGTTAGGGATCGTTAATTTAGATGATACATTTTATGGGACTTTAGGAAATCAAAGAATTGTTACTTTTCAGGATCAAACTCTAAGTATAACTGATTTTTCAGTTCAAAACTCTGTGCAGATATATCCAAATCCAGTAAAAGATAATTTGTATGTAGATAACTTGTATTCCAAAAATCAAAAGATTGAAATATATGATGTGCAAGGAAAAAGAATATTGAATACGTCTTATTTAGTTTCGGAAGGTGTTAATGTAAGTTCTATTCCAAAAGGGCTGTATTTTGCGAAAATAAAATCTAATGCAAAAGAAGAAACAGTAAAATTTATTAAAAATTAACCTTATTGTAATTGTAGAAATTATTTTGGTTTAATTAAAGAGTTGACTAATCCTGAA
This sequence comes from uncultured Aquimarina sp., assembly GCF_947492965.1. Taxonomy (GTDB): domain Bacteria; phylum Bacteroidota; class Bacteroidia; order Flavobacteriales; family Flavobacteriaceae; genus Aquimarina. Next base: position 170,564 of record NZ_CANLOZ010000004.1, read on the forward strand.
AAGCCATGCTGAAAGAAGTGTGGTTTTTTTTTATTTCACTGAAAACGGTGTGGTACTACAATTGGATTTTGTTCAAATTTGTTTTCCTAATAGTAGAGATAATAATCGTTATGAGAAACGGCATTCTGAGGAAAGTAAATCAATTCATGTTTTTGGTATTAACACTTATGCTCAGTGCTAATATGCTTTTGGGGCAAGAGACGTTGCTTATAGAAGGTAAAGATATCTGGGTTCGTGAGAAGCCTAAAACAGGCAAAGTTGTCATGAAACTAAATGAAGGAGATGTTTGTATGGTTCTACAAAAATCAGATGCACAAGTAATCAGAGGTAGGAGAGATTTTTGGTATTATATAGATTTTAACGGTAAAAAAGGATGGGTTTTCGGTTCGCAAACCTCGATAAAACAAAAAGCTTCTTTACACAATTTTCAGCCTTTTTTAAAATACTTTTTAGAGATCTCTTTTTTTAACAAGGATATAAATATTCTTATTAGAGATAAATCACCTAAAGTGACTCAGTTTGTAAAAAAAGAAATAGGTGTACATCGACTTTTTAATCCAGGTTCAACCTGCGTATTGGATAGCTTTGAATCTTATATACCTGTATTTCTTCCGATAGATCCTCTTACATTATTTAAAAATCAATCGCCTAAAGATGGTTTTTGTGATGATAGTAAAGATGCAGATGGAGTGTATTACAGTAAAATAGATGAATTCCCTTACTTTTACGATATGGAAAAAGATACTACTGGACAAATTGATATTCCTGAAAAATATCATGAAAGTGAAAAAATTAAGGTAGATATTTTAAAATACAAAAACATTATCAAAACTATGTATTTTATGACTGCAGATGATAAATGGAGTCTTGTTTTAATTGATGATTGCGATTGTTCGGCTTAGGGTTGTTTTTCTATATCATATGCAGATAAGATAATTATTTTCCAGAATAGATAGGTGTTGTTATGTTATTTAATGAGTAATGTGTAACAAAAATGCTATAAAATGCACTAATTATTTAGAAAGTAGTTTTTAACGCTAAATTTTTATAGTATGGATATTAATGAAGCAGTGAGGTTTTTTAAGAATCTTATAACTGAAACAGAAGATACATCTGAAGTGAAAATATATAAGAAGTTTGTAAATGTATTGTTGCAATTAGCATCTAGAGATCTTTCTGATGAACAATTAAATGGCATATACAATGCCCTAGAAGATATAGTTGTTGAAGTTAAAAGAGAAGAAAGAAAACAATATTTTAAAAAGAAACTTTCTGAGTTTATCAAATATGTTAAAGAACAACTCTCATTGATTTCCAGTGAACATTATATGACGATTTGTATGAGTATAGGAATGTCATTGGGAATGAGTTTGGGGATGGTTTTTGGACTCGTTTTTGGATCTGATAAATCAAACGGTTTGATTTTTGGGATGAGCTTTGGTATGCCACTAGGAATGTCTATTGGTTTAGCAATAGGTGCTGCTATGGATCAAAAAGCAAAAAAAGAGGGCAAAGTGCTGAGTGTTAAGTGTGATTAAAAAGTTTGCCTATATAACTGATGTGCACTTAGGTGAGCAGTTTCCTAAAACTGTGGCTGTAGATGCCAGAAAAAACTGGGAAAAAGTCCTTAAGGATATATCCAAAAGAGGCATTACACAAATTGTCATAGGTGGAGATATAGGAGAAAGGGATTCTTTGTCTTGGTTTTTTAAATCCTTAGAGCCATATGATTGGTTCATTTCATTAGGAAATCATGATAGCTTTTCTACGATATTCCCTTATTGGAAAGAACAACAAGTTGTTGGGATTGACACTCCTTTTTATAGTATAGAAACAGATTTCTTTAAATGCATATTCTTAGATTCGAGTAAAGAAATAGTAGATGACGATCAGCTAGATTGGTTTCGAAAAGAATCAATTACCTCAAAAAAGATCTTATTATTTGTTCATCATCCTATTCTATCTGTTCCTACATTTACGGATAAAAAATTTTTTCTCGAAGGAAGAGAAAACATTCTATCGGTATTGCATCAAATTCCTAATGAAGTTTTTATCTTTTCAGGTCACTATCATATGGAAGATGATCGTTTCGACAAAAATGTTCGTCAATATATCACACCATCAGTATCTTATCAGGTAGAAAAAGATCCTGATAGTGTAAAAATTCATAATAATTCATTTGGGTATAGAATCATTGAATTGCAAAAGGATCAATTATTTACTGAATTAGTTTTATTTAAGATAAATATGTAAAGGTCGGAAATCTTCATCAATCACTATATCTGAGAGTATGTTTCCATTAAAATCGAATAAAAAGACACCTACTTTATTGATAAGATTATTACCGTTAATTTGGGTGAAATTTGTAGAAACTAATAAGGTGTTGTTTTCAAAATTAACAATACTGTTTATTAATGAAATATTATCAATATCATCATCGTTCATGGCATAATTAAATAAAGCAGGTAAAATATCAATAGTGTTGGTTACATTTGTTTCAATATTATAAACAGATGGTAAAAAAGGTATAGCACTAGGTTGCGGAAAGGGTTGTAGGTAAAACAAGTTGTTATTCTGAAATAAACCATTACTTATTCCCGTGAAAAATGAACTAGATGTATATTCTGCTGATAATTCCATAGAATTTAATTTATAAACTTTTAGTTCTGAAGAAGTAGAAGAAGAACTGAAAGATCCTAACATTAGATTTCCTGAAGTATCGGTAGTTATAAATTTAACTCCAGCATCAAACTCAAGTGTTTTTACAATTGAATTATCAATGGTATTGAGTACTGTGACGTAATACAATGTTTGTAGATTTTCTCTTACTAAATATGCTACCACTAAGCGATTCTGAGAATATAATAACCCGTTTACTAGATCTGCTTTTCCAATAGGAATATCTACTTCTGAAGCATCAAAAATATTTTTTGATCGTATATACATATCATTTGATCCTACCATTTTTTGATATGCCGAGAATATATGGGAACTGGAATATGTATGTGAAAAAGCCAACTCTCCATTGGAGTTATTAAAGATAAGATCTACCGTAGTTATTTCATTAGTTCTTATATTTTTGAATGATGTAGATTGAGGAGCAACAAAACATAGCACATCTTCTTTAAAATCTACAGAATTATAATTAGCTGGGATTTGCTGTTCTCCTAAGTTGATAAGTTCGCCAGATTGAGATTCTCTATTATAATCATATTGGAAGGCATTGTCATTATCTTTTTTTCCAATAACAATGAAACTAGGTATTGCTTGTTCATTATTATTATTATCGTCATCAGAACTACAAGAAGATATATTAAATAGGGTTAAGCTAATTAAGAGGCCGAGTAAAATGTTGCGAATCATGTGGTAAATGTTGCTTTTTGGCAAATATATTATTCTGGAGCTTGCTACCATATTTTTTAACTATAAAACATTTTCAAAAGAAACTTAAATCCTTTTTTATAAAGTTATTCTTAGTCTGTGGGTAAGTCTCATAAAAATAAATAGCTAATAATGGTCTTTGGCAAGATTTAATTCGATTTTTGCTTTTTTCGCTTCGCAGAAATGTTTTCTAATTCTTCATTCACAATAAGATCATAGGTATATGATGATTCTTGATCTGTAAAAGGAATTAGAATAAGCATTTGTACTTTACTATTTGCAGGAACATTTTTAATTATAGGTCTTTGCGCACTTCTTCTATAACCAATTGGGTCAATTTTTAAAAATACACTTTTGTCAGAATCTGTGTTATTCTGTACATATATAATTGTACGTTTTTTTTGCACATCTTCTACTAAATATACAGGCTTTTCTTGTTCTAAAATAGTAGTAAAGAATAAGGTATTCAGGAAAATAAATATGCTAATATATGTTTTAAGAGAGATCATTATAAATCTTTTGCCTAAAAGTAATAAGATTTATTAGGTAATTTGTTAAATGTCTTATGTTTAACGGGGAATGATTATCCTCGGAATAAGAAAAATCGATCTTTCATTTTTTCGATCTCCGAATTCTTATTTGTGATAATATAATCAATAGCTTCTTTCGTAAAATGTTGGCCTTTTTCTGTTAAAGAAACAATGTCATTTTTAATCGTAATCATATTGTTTTTTAGCGCTAAATCTAAAACTGATTTTGATCGTACTTTTTGCCAGTTAATATGATCATTAAGATGTTTCACATGTCTTTCGTTTTCATCGTCAACATGGTTGCCTAGATGTAACAGAAAGGTTAGTAAAGAGACCTCAATTCGTTGTTGTCGCTGCCGATATAGAACAGAGAAATATCCTCGATTTGGAGCGAATAGGTAAACGATTAGGAATATGATACCGAGTATAGTAGTCATAGAACCAGATATAGAAGCATCTAAGCCATGTGCTAACCAATACCCAGAAATTGCTGCGGTTATACCAAAAATACAGGCTAGCAATATCATTTTTTTTAAGTCATTTGTAAGTAGGTATGCCGTTGCGGCAGGAGCAATCATAAAAGCGATTACTAAAATAGCTCCGACAGCATCAAAAGCTCCAACTGTAGTTATGGATGCTACAGTCATTAATCCATAATGCATAACCACTGGAGATAATCCCAAAGCAGCGGCTAGTCCAGCATCAAATGTGCTCACTTTTAATTCTTTGAAAAAAGCAAAAAGTAAGAGGATAGTGCTGAAAAGGATGGTGCCAATAATCCAAAGAGATTTAGGACCCATATCCATTCCCTGAATAATTAGTCTATCAAAAGGGGCAAAGGCAAGTTCACCCAAAAGAACAGCATCTATATCTAAATGCACGTCGTTTGCATTTTGTGCTATCATGATCACTCCGATACTAAACAACGCCGGAAAAACTAAGCCAATGGCTGTGTCTTCTTTAACTAAACCTGTCTTTTGAATAAATTCCACTAAAACTACTGTGAGAACGCCACTTAATGCAGCCAAAAATATTAGTAAAGGAGAAGATAAATCGTGAGTGATAAAAAAACCGATAACAATACCAGGTAATATAGAATGGCTTATTGCATCTGTAATCAATGCCATTTTACGTAAAACTAAAAATGTGCCAGGAATTGCACAGGCAATAGCAACCAAACAAGCAATTAACTGTATTTCGATCTGGGCGCTACTCATCGTTCATTGGTGTTATTTGGTTATAAAGATTAGCAGCAGTTTCATACCCAGAGGTTGTTAGAGACCACATATTTCCTTCAATTTTTACAAGGTTTTTGTTCTCAAGTTTTTGTAATGATCTTTTAGTAAATCCCTGAAAGTTATTCAATATTTTAATCGCATGAGGATGTGATATGTCTTCATGGTCTTTTGCAATATTATACATGAAAGATAAGGTTTTGTGTAATTCCAGATCATTTCTGTTCTTCCTAAATCGAATTTCTCTAAATAAAAGACCCCTTCCAGGAGAAAATATAAAAGAAACTAATACAAATACTGCAGCCACAAGCACTATTACAGGTCCTGTGGATAAGTTATTATGACTAGCGCTTATTGCTGTCCCGATTATACCTGATGAGGCTCCAAAAATGGCGGCAAGAATTACCATAATCGAGAGGCTATTGGTCCATTGTCTGGCGGCGGCGGCTGGAGCTAGAATCATTGCACTCATGAGTACTACACCTACGGTTTGTAATCCTAAAACAATTGCAACTACGATAAAGGTGGTAATTAAAATATCCAGAAATTTAATGTCAAAACCTAATGTTTTGGTATAATCTGGATCAAAAAGAGATAATTTAAGTTCTTTCCAGAAAAGCAATAGTACAACAAGACAAATTCCTGTAATTAAAGACATTATCCATACATCACTTGCTAACAATGTAGCAGCTTGACCAAAAAGATAGTTTTCTAATCCTGCTTGATTCGCATTTGGTAACTTTTGTATAAAAGTAAGTAACAACATTCCAAAACCGAAAAAGAGAGAAAGAATTAATCCCAAGGCAGTGTCGGATTTTAGATGTGTTTTTTTGATAATACCTCGAATCCAAAAACTACCAATTAATCCACTGATTAAGGCGCCTATCAAAAATGCATTACTATTTTTAGTTCCTACAATTAAGAATGCTAAAGCTATACCTGGTAAAGCAGCATGTGAAATGGCATCTCCTAATAAGCTTTGTTTTCGCAACACAGCAAAACTTCCAAGCATTCCGCAAATTGCTCCTAAAACTGCAGTGCCTAAAGTAATCGTTCTTAAGGTGTAGTCTGTAAAAACAAGTTCTATATATTCTAAAATATCCATTTTATGTATGCATTTCTTAATACAAATTAGGTGTTACTGCTGTACGCTAACCTTGTAATTAATTCCGTAGGTTTTAGTGAGGTTATCGTCATTAAAAATATCTTTGACAGGTCCAGTAGCTATTTTCTTTACATTTAAGAAGGTCACCCAGTCAAAATATTCTGGAACGGTTTGTAAATCGTGATGAACTACAATTACTGTTTTTCCTGCTTTTCTTAGTTCTTTAAGGATGTTTATAATTGCTTTTTCTGTTGTGGCGTCAACCCCTTGAAAAGGTTCATCCATAAAATAAATAGAGGCATTCTGAACAAGTGCTCTGGCTAAAAATATGCGTTGTTGTTGTCCTCCAGAAAGTTGGCTAATTTGTCTGCTTTTAAAAGCTAGCATTCCTACTTTTTCCAGTGCTTCTAGAGCTGCTTTTTTTTGTTTCTGCCCAGGTCTTTTTATCCATCCTAAACTTCCATAGGTACCCATCATTACTACATCTAAAGCTGTTGTGGGAAAATCCCAATCAACACTTCCTTTTTGCGGGACATATGCAACTAAGGATCGTTGTTTTTGATAGGGTTTGTCGTATATTTTTACACTTCCTGCAATAGGTTTTATAATATCTAAAACAGATTTTATTAATGTGGATTTTCCTGCACCGTTGGGGCCTACAATAGCCATAAGAACTCCTTCAGGTATTGCCAAGTCAATATCCCATAAAACAGGTTTATAATTATAGGCTACTGTTAGGTCATCTATTTGTACGGCAATTTTTTCTTCCATTATTTCAAGGCATTTACAATGGTATTTACATTGTGTTCAAACATTCCTATATAGGTTCCTTCTTTCGTGCCGGCTGTTCCTAAGGCATCGGAGTATAAGGTTCCGCCAATAGATACTTCATGATCTTTGGATGTTACCGCTGCTTGTAATGCTTCAATAGTTCTCTTAGGAACAGAGCTTTCAACAAAAATAGCTTTCACTTTATTCTCAATGATAAAATTTGCTAATCTTTGGACATCCTGAACTCCTGCTTCTGTAGCTGTAGATAAGCCTTGTAATCCTACTACATTAAATTTATACTCCTTTCCGAAATAACTAAAAGCATCATGCGCTGTAACCAGTATCCTTTTTTCTTCTGGTAAAGAATCAACGGTGTTTTTGATATTCTTAGCTAATTGATCTAGTTGTTTTAAATAAGCCTTTCCGTTAGTCTCAAAAGTTTCAGAGTTTTTTGGATCTAATTCTTTCAATTTTTGAATAGCAAAAGAAGTAACTTGTTTCCAGTGATCTATACTAAACCAAATATGCGGATCATAGTTGGACGCAAAATAATCAGACCCTATCAAAGTGTTTTTATCTAAAACTTCTCCTAAGGCAATAGTTTTGGTGTTTTGATTTCCCATTTTTTCAAATACCTCTACTAGTTTTCCTTCAAGATGTAAACCATTGTAAAATATAGCATCAGCATTAACTAATTTATTTACATCACCTTCGCTCGCTTTATACAAGTGTGGATCTACTCCAGATCCCATAAGTCCTTCTACAGAGATTACATCTTTTCCAATATTTTTTACTAGATCCGTAATCATGGTTGTTGTAGTCACTACTTGTAGTTTTGAATTGTTTTTTTTATTCTCTTTTTTACAAGAAAAAGCAGTGAATATTAGGATAAGAAGAACTGCAATATGTTTTGTCATTTTTCTAATTTTGAGTTGTTATCAATGCAAGACATTTGATAGCTAATAAATACTAAGTTTAAAAAGAAAAAACTTTCCTATCAAGAAAAGGAATGGGCTAGTAGCTCCTTTAATTGTATTAGGTTTAGTATTTTTGTTTAATTATATACGCAAAACTAAAAAAGTTAGTCATGACTAACAAAGCAAATTTGAATAATTTAACAAAAAGCGAAGAGGATTACTTAAAAGCTCTTTTTCAGTTGTTAATAGAAGATAATTCAGAAAAGGTAGGTAATAATCAATTAGCAGAATATCTTAAGGTTTCACCTGCTTCTACTAATAATATGATCAAAAAGTTAAAAACTAAGAATTATGTTGTTAGTGAAAAATATGGAAAACTAGAGCTTACTGATGAAGGGCGCGCAATCGCAGTTAGGTTAATACGAAAGCATAGACTATGGGAAACCTTTTTGTATAATTATCTTAATTTTAGTTGGGATGAGGTGCATGAAGTGGCTGAGCAATTAGAGCATATCAAATCATACAAGCTAATTGACGAGCTCGATCGTTTTATGGATTTCCCAGAGAAAGATCCTCATGGAGAATTAATTCCTAATGCAAAAGGGGAGTATAAGGTTATTCCAAAAATAACCTTATCATCATTAGTAGAAGGAGATGTTTGCAAGCTTGTGGCTGTAAATGATGGTTCGGTAAATTTCTTGCGATTTGTTTCAGAAATTGGATTAGCGCTAAGTAGCGAAATAAAAGTTCTTGAAGTACGAGAATTCGATAAATCTATTCGTATTCAGTTTAATGATACAGTAGAAACGGTAACACGTAAATTTGCGGATAATGTTTTTGTAAAGGTTGTCTAATACAATAATAAATGTTAAAAAAACAAGACTGCTATAGATTATAATTTATACCTATTATCTTTGAAGTACACAATCAATTTATGGAGCTTAAATTAAAGAAACCGATCTGTTTTTTTGATCTGGAAACGACCGGTATAAACATATCTAAAGATCGAATTGTCGAAATTTCTATCCTCAAAGTTTTTCCTAATGGTAATAAGGAGAGTAAAACTTGGTTAGTGAATCCTGAAATGCCAATTCCTCCTGAAACTACAGAAGTTCATGGAATTACAGACGAGAAAGTAGCTAATGAGCCTACCTTTAAACAGTTAGCGAGTAAGGTTAGTGATATGATAAAAGGGTGCGACCTTGGAGGTTTTAACTCTAATCGTTTTGATATTCCTCTGTTGGCGGAAGAGCTATTGCGAGCAGATGTAGATTTTGATATGAAAAATACTGTAGCTGTCGATGTACAAACTATTTTTCATAAAATGGAGAAAAGAACTTTAGAAGCAGCTTATAAGTTTTACTGTGATAAGGAGTTAAAGGATGCACACTCTGCTGAAGCTGATACGAATGCTACTTATGAGGTTTTAAAAGCGCAATTAGATAGGTATCCCGAATTAGAAAATGATACAAAGTTTTTAGCAGAATTCAGTGCTAGAAAGCAATTTGCAGATTTTGCAGGTTTTATCGCATACGACAAAGAAGGACGAGAAATATTCTCTTTTGGAAAGCACAAAGGTAAATTGGTAGAAAAAGTAATGGAAGATGAGCCTGGTTATTTTGGATGGTTGCAAAATGCTGATTTTCCGTTGTATACGAAGAAAGTGCTTACCGCTGTACGACTACGTAAACTAAATAATAGTCTTAAATTATAATAACCAAATCAATTTATGAAGCTTATTTGTATAGGTCGTAATTATACAGACCATATTGAGGAGTTGGAAAATGAAAAACCAACAGATCCTGTAGTTTTTTTGAAACCAGACACTTCTATTCTTTTAAAAAAACAACCTTTTTTTATTCCAGATTTCTCAAATGATATTCATCATGAAGTAGAAGTCCTTGTAAAGATTAAGAAGTTAGGAAAGTATATCGACAAGAAGTTTGCGCATAAATATTATGATGAAATTAGTCTGGGAATCGATTTTACTGCCAGAGATTTGCAAAGTCAACTAAAGGCGAAAGGATTGCCTTGGGAAAAAGCAAAAGCTTTTGATGGGGCAGCAGTTATTGGGCAATGGGTATCTAAAGAAAATTTTTCTGATGTAGACAATATTAATTTCCGTCTAGAGAAAAATGATACAATTGTTCAAGATGGTAATACTAAATTAATGCTTTGGAAAATTGATGAGTTGATAGCATATGTATCTCAATTTTTTACTTTGAAGATTGGCGATATCATTTTTACAGGTACTCCAGCAGGAGTGGGATCAGTAAAAAACAATGATAATTTAACTGGTTATATTGAAGATCAAGAAATGTTTTCTATAAAAGTGAAGTAATTTCAGAATTACTTATAACTTACAATGCAGATTGTAATTTTTTAGGACTTAGATACTCAAAATATCGCTTTCGTATCTTAAACGTTTCATCTAAAAATATAATAGCGGGTAGGGAAAAAGAAGTATTTTTTCTAGAAGCTAAAAGAGTAGGGATTTCATGGATGGCATTTCTCTGTGTTAAACTGTTTTTATTTGTAAATGTAGCTCCGTCAAATGCAATAGTGTCTGTGCTTTCTGCATTCATTTTCACGGCATAATATTCTTCATTTATTTTCTGAATTATTTCAGGTTTTGTAAATGAAACTCTATCCATTTTTTTGCAGTATGAACACCAATCCGCATAGAAGTTGATGAGCACTTTTTTAGGTCTTGTATTTAAAGAATCATCTAATTGTTCAAAGGTAATCCAATTAATTGTTTCTTTTTCTTGAGCTACTGTTTCATAGTTCATTATGATCGTTAATAAAAAAGTAAGTACTACACTATGTCTCATAATTAGTCAAGTTTTCCAAATTTAATTCCGATAAAAAATGTTCTAGGGTTTCCTGGGCCGTAGATATAATCTGAATCCCTTAATGGTCCGATGTCAAAATCATCTTGATAGCTGTTGAATATATTTTTTACTCCTCCACTAAAAGTCAACTGAAAATTTTCAGAAACGTCAGTATGATACTCAGCTTTTAAGTTCATATCTAAAAATGAATCTGTATCAACCAAGTTTAAAAATCCAGATTCACTAACAACTCTAGGTACAGTCATTTTCCCGGTATACGTTCCAGTTATATCCATGTTAAATTTTTTACTCGGAATCCAAGAAGCATTAAGATAACCATAGGAATTGGGGTTTCTTACAAATTCATCTACCACTACATCTGTTTCGCCTGTAACCAAACCATCTGTTTCAAAAAGAATTTGGTCTTCATCATATGCGGATTTCTGAATGGTTCCTCCGAATTGAAATTGCCATTTTTTCGATGGAGATATTCCTATTTCAAAATTTGTTCCAAATACTTTTGCTCCAGATCCATTTCTTACTTCTTCTAGTATAGATCCGTTTTCTAATACAGCACCAGTACTTACTAATGTAAAAGGGTCTCTTAGATCTGTGAAAAACCCTTCCAGTAGAAAATCGGTTTGGATTTTATTAAAGTTCTTAGAGTAGTTTAAAGAAGCAGTAAAAGCATTTGAAAATTCTGTATCCAAATCTTCTGATAGTATCACGAACTGTGGTTCTCCTCCAACAGATGAAATGTGTAGGTCTTCATTAAAAGCCTGAGGAGCTCTAAATCCGCGAGCATAACCGCCTCTAAATTTTAAAGAATTAAAAATATTATAAGATATGGTTATACGAGGGCTAAGCACAGTTCTATCGATAGACACGTTTCTAGAAATTCCACCGATATTATAATTACCATCCACATCTACATGATCTAATCTTGTGCCGATCAAAGCGGTTAACTTGTCGTTAGGTTTCCATTCGTATTGAGCGTAAGAACCTATCGTATGAACCTGTTGATCGATCAATCGGTTATATCCGGTAATGATATCTTCAGTATCGCTTATGTTGTATTCTACACCTGCTGTAATAATATCATTGTTTTTCAAATTTTGAGTAAACTGAACACCAGTAAGTAAGGCAATATCTTTTGTTGTTCCATACGAGTTCAATGCAAGAATACTGTCCTGCCTTGTTCGAGAGCCTCCTAATCCACCGTAGTAACTGTCTCTTTCTGTGTATTGCCCAGAACTGTAAATAGAAAAGTTGTTCGTTTCTTTTTTGTTTTTTACCTCATAAGTGATCCCTCCAATAAATGTATTGTGATCTAGTTCTTCTGTGATATCTGTAAAATGAGGCGCAAGATCAAGCCGATCACCACCACGTCTATATTCTTGAATAGTTGTTAGATCTAGTGAAATCTTACTTCTTTCATTTGTTTTTAGAAATGTTTTTAAGCCAAATGTGGTGTTTTGAAGCATGGTTAATTCTGTAAAATCATCTCCATTTGCATCAAATTCTTCTCGATCTCTATAGAGTCCGAAAACCGTAATCCCAGACATTAAATCATCGCTTACTAGAGAAGAGTTAAAATTTAGAGTACGATCTGGAGTATCACCGTTTATTAGCCCTAAATAGGTTCCAACTTCCCAAGTGTTTAGTATAGGGTCTTTGGTGATGATATTAATAGTTCCGGCAATGGCATTTGAGCCATATAATGCGGATCCTCCGCTTCTAATTACTTCAATACGATCGACAATATTGGTTGGTATTTGTTCTAGTCCATAAACACTATTTAATGCGCTAAATACAGCTCTACTGTTAATAAGTACTTGTGTGTAGCTACCATCTAAACCATTTAGTCTTACTTGAGTAAAACCACAGTTTTGACAATTGTTTTCTACACGTACACCTGGAGAGAAATTTAATCCTTCTGATATAGATATAGATTGAGTGGCTTCTAGAAGTTTTGGACTCAATACATTCACAACTACAGGAGCTTTCTGTTTATTAACTCGATTCCTAGTAGCGCTTACTACGACTTGATCAAGATTTAATCGATCTTCGATAAGTGAGATTGTTTTGGATTGATTAGAGGAGTCTATAGTGATAGTTTCTGACGACGTTTGGAATCCAAGTAAGCTAGTGGTTATAGAATAATTTCCAAAAGGTATTTGTTTTATTTCGAAAAGACCATTCTCATCAGAATAAACTACGGTATTAAATGAAGAACCAGATATTTCAACTGTAGCATATGGAATAGGAGTTTTGTCATTAACAACTACTCCTTTTAAGCTTCCTGTTTGACTTAGGATTAATGAGATTTTTAGTAGGATTAAAAGAAATAAAAAGGGTTTCATTTTTTTGATTAATGCAATTTTTATTAGATTTAGCAAATATATAAAGTTAGCTATGGCTAACAAATTATTTTAACGAATTATAAAGATTGTTTTAGTTTAGGGTAAAATGTTGTTTTTCATATCTAGAAAAAGTATATTATTTGGGTGTAAAGGGTAAATGATTCTTTATGGTTTGTGATTTGATTTCAGAATAATCAATGAAATATTTTACTTTAAAGAATGGAGATATTATCTTTACAAGAACACGAGTTGATTTTAAAGGGCAACAAAGCTATATATGATTAACTGATTTTAAGAAAACACGATAATTATAATCAATAAGATTTAAATACATGAGCAAAGGTTACAGCTTAGAAAGTGTAAATGAGTTATCTGGTGGAGATGATGAATTTATAACAGTATTAGTGCAAACATTTTTAGAGGAAATACCACCAGATTTGGAAGGTATGGGACAAGCAGTTAAAGATAATGATCCGAAAACTGCATATCAATTTGCACATAAGATGAAACCTAACCTTCAATTATTCGGGATTGATCTTCTAAAAGAAATAAAACAGGTAGAGGCTTGGTCTAAGTCTGGTATGGAAAAATCTGAAATTGAGACTATTTTAAATCATATCGTCACTACGGTGAATAATGCGATTAATGATCTGAAAGCTGATTTTCAATAACTATGCTTGCAGAAATAATAACTATTGGCGATGAAATCCTCATAGGCCAAGTAATAGATTCCAATTCAGCTTTTATTGGTAAAGAATTAAATAAAATTGGAATTGATGTATATCAAATTACTTCAATTCAAGATGATAAGCAACATATTCTTAATGCTTTTGAAGCTGCTAAAAATAGAGTAGATGTTGTTTTAATTACAGGTGGTTTAGGGCCTACCAAAGATGATATCACAAAACATACTATTTGCGAGTACTTTGGTGATAAGCTAGTTCAAGATGATAAAGTGCTTCTTCATATTGAAGAGCTTTTTGCTAAGTATATCAATACTCCGGTAACTGATATTAATAGAATGCAAGCACTTGTTCCGAGTACTTCAACTGTACTGATGAATAGTTATGGAACGGCGCCAGGAATGTGGTTGGAAAAGGATGATACAGTATTTGTATCCATGCCAGGAGTTCCTTTTGAGATGAAAAATCTTATGAAGGATCATGTGTTGCCTAAACTTCAGGAGAAATTCGATAGGCCTTTTATTCTGCATAAAACAGTCCTTACTTATGGTATGGGTGAAAGTGCTATAGCAAAAAAGATAGAGCAATGGGAGGATGATTTACCTTCTTTTATAAAGTTAGCATACCTTCCTAATCTAGGCAGAGTACGACTACGTCTTTCTGCTCGTGGGGTTGATGAACAAGTTTTATCAAATGCTATAGAAGAGAATATTAAGAGCTTACATAAGTTAATCGGTGATATTATTGTAGGGTATGAAAGTGAAGATTCTATTGAAAGTCTGATTGGTAAAAAATTGGTTGCAAAAGGTAAATACCTTGCGGTAGCAGAAAGTTGTACGGGTGGTAGAATTGCTCAATCGTTAACAGCTGGTGCTGGTGCTTCGGCTTTTTTTAAAGGCGCAGCCGTAACGTACGCTACACATTCGAAATCTGATATTTTGGGAGTTAGTGAGACCTTAATCGATAAGTATACTGTTACTAGTAATCAAGTTGCTGAAGCAATGGCAATAGGTGTTAAAAATAAATTTAAAGCTGATTATAGTATTGCCACAACCGGAAATGCTGGTCCTGCCAAAGGAGATGGTGATGTCGAAGTTGGTACTGTTTTTATTGCTATTTCTACGCCAGATAAAACTTTTTCAGAAAAATTTGTATTCAGTAATCTAAGAGAACGAACGATTGGCAAAGCTGTAAATAAGGCTTTGGAATTAATGCTGAAGGAATTAGATTAGAGTTATCTATTCAAAACTTCTTTTTTACTCCAGAGTATTGCATCCTCTAGATTTCGGAAATTGTAAAAAGGTTTTTTTGCAAAATGCTTCTCGATTTCTGTAGATATTTCATTCACCTCGTTGTAGATTACTACACCATATCCTCTAAAATTTTCCATGTAGGTAAACGGGCAATCTAAATAATCAGTAGGGATAATAGAGTGCGAATGAATTCTGTTAGAGATATAGGTAAACCGTTTCCCATCGCCATAATGCTTTTGTATAATAGGCATTAAATCCTGAAGCTTACTTAGGGTAATAGTAACCCCTTCGTTAATTTCCGCAATGATGTATTCTTCATAAAAGTAATATGTTCCTAATGTGTGGTTGAATTTTTCTATTAAAAGATCTTTGGATTGAGTTCTCATGACTTTATTTTCTTGTTAGTCATACATCTGTCGAAAGATTTTGTATTTAATTACTTGTTAGTCAGTATTTTGTGATGTTTTTAAGGATTTCAAACCTTATAGTTGTTTTACATTGTGATAACTTTAAGGAGGATGATCAGATGGTATTCTTGCCTACATATAGCAAAAGAAAATACTTTAGTATTGCTTAATTACTATCAATTAATGGTTGGATGAGTGTTTCTTTCCATTGCAATGCATCATTTAGGTTGTCAAAGATGGCTGTCTCATTATCAAGGAAAGATTGCTCTAATGTTGCTATTTTGGTGTTGATGGAATTATATGTTACGACACCGTACCCAATAAAATTAGGAAAGAGTTTGGAAGATTTAAAATGACCAGTAGGCACAAAGGAAAAAGAATTCTTTCTATTAGATATGTATACAAAAGGAATCGTAGTTCCGTAATAGGATTGTAATAGATCAAATAGAGCTGAACAATTTTCAAAAGTTAGTGTTACTCCTTCTTTTATTTCTGAAATGATATGGTTTTTATAAAAATAAAATATACCAATATCAAGTTCATGCTTATGAATAAGCTTTCTGTTAAAATCGTAAGTCATGTTCTAGGGTGTAGTTTCCAATTACACAAGAAAGATACTTTATTGTTAATAAATATGCAATTTATTTAAAGAATTAATAATTTTAGATGGTCCTTAATGCAGATCTACTAAACAAGAAAGTGCTGGGGAAAAATTATTTTTTAGCTATAAGTTGATCGCTCCAATGTACCGCATCTTCTAAATTGTCAAAAACTTTAGTGGGCACCTCAAGAAAGGATTGTTCTAGAGTTGCAATTTTTGTGTTAATAGCGTCGTAGGTTACTACCGCATATCCTTTTACATATGGTAGATGTTTTTTAGCTTCAAAATGAACTGTGGGTTGCAGAGAGTATGAATGTATTCTATTAGCGATATAGACAAAAGGATTATCGAATGAGTAATATTTTTTTGTGAATTCATCAGATATCTTTAAAACAATATCTAATTCAATTTTAGCGCCTTGATCAATTTCTGATACCATAAAGTTATCGTAGTAGTAAAATACTCCAACTCCGTTGACTATGTGTTTTTGTAGCAGTCTATCTTTTAGTGAGTCGTGCATGATGATTTAAATCATATTAATGACTAAAGATACAATACAAGATGATAAAAACTTATTTTTAATTGATTGTGTTTTGTATTTCTAATCATGAAACAAAAAAAAGCGGATCCTAAGATCCGCTTGTTTACTACTCAATTACCCCATATCAAGTAGTTAGTTACAGTTATGAAAACTAACTGGTGTAAAAGTAATAGCTATTGGCGATTTACTATATACGTAAAAACCCCCGTTTTTAATTTTGAGTATTGAAGGTGATACAAATCAAAAGGTGATGAACTCTAAAAATAGTATTAAATTTGAGCTCTTTTTAAGAGTTTATGGAGCGATGAGAATGAAATTTAAAAAAAGAGAAAAAAAACATAATAGTATTATTGGTGGTTCGGTAAATAATTCGTTAATTTGCACCCTGTTTTGAAATAATACCAAAATTACGAAGAGATGTCAAGAGTTTGCGAGCTTACAGGTAAAAAAGCAATGGTGGGAAATAACGTTTCTCACGCTATGAATAAAACAAAACGTAAATTCAACGCGAATTTAATTAAAAAGCGTTTTTATATTCCTGAAGAAGATAGATGGGTAACACTTAAAGTGTCTACTTCAGCTTTGAAAAATATAAATAAGAACGGTATTGCTGCTGTTTTAAAAGAAGCAAGAGCTAAAGGTTTCTTAACAAAATAAATCAGCTTTTAAAAAAATATTACAATGGCAAAGAAAGGTAATAGAGTTCAGGTAATCTTAGAATGTACAGAGCATAAAGCTTCTGGTCAGCCAGGTACTTCAAGGTATATTACAACAAAAAATAAAAAGAACACTCCTGATAGAATGGAAATAAAGAAATTTAATCCAATTCTTAAGAGAATGACTGTTCATAAAGAAATAAAATAATAACATGGCAAAGAAATCAGTAGCATCGTTACAGACAGGATCTAAGAGATTAACCAAAGCTATTAAGATGGTTAAATCTCCAAAAACAGGAGCTTATACTTTTGTAGAGTCAATTATGGCACCTGATGCAGTAAATGACTTTTTCAAGAAAAAGTAATTTGTAAGAAAATATTTTAAAAAGAAGCCGTTTCAATTTTATTGGAATGGCTCTTTCTTTTTATATTTATAGAAGTTTGTGGTATAGTTATATTTTTAAATTTATAGTATTCTGAATACAACACATGAGTTTGTTTAAAAAAATATTCTCTTCAGAGAAAAAAGAAACCCTAGATAAAGGGTTAGAAAAATCTAAAACTAGTTTTTTTTCTAAATTAAGTAAAGCTGTAGCTGGGAAGTCTAAAGTAGATGATGATGTCTTAGATAATTTGGAAGAAGTTTTGGTTACTAGTGATGTTGGTGTAAAAACGACTATTAAAGTAATCGAAAGAATTGAAAACAGAGTTGCTAAGGATAAATATTTAGGAACAGAAGAATTAAATAAAATTCTTAGAGAAGAAATTGCAGGCTTACTTTCCGAAACTAATTCGGGAGAAGCATCGGATTTTGAAATCCCAGAAGTAAAAAAGCCATATGTGTTAATGGTGGTAGGAGTTAATGGTGTGGGAAAAACCACTACCATTGGTAAACTTGCGTATCAGTTTAATAAAAAAGGATTAAAAGTGGTTTTAGGTGCTGCGGATACCTTTAGAGCTGCGGCTATCGATCAGTTACAGGTATGGGCGGATCGAGTAAATGTTCCAATTGTAAAGCAAGATATGGGAAGTGATCCTGCGTCTGTTGCATTTGATACATTGCATTCTGGAGTAAATCAGGATGCAGATGTTATTATTATTGATACAGCAGGGCGATTGCATAATAAAATAAACCTGATGAATGAGCTGACCAAAGTAAA
Source organism: uncultured Aquimarina sp. (assembly GCF_947492965.1). Lineage (GTDB taxonomy): Bacteria > Bacteroidota > Bacteroidia > Flavobacteriales > Flavobacteriaceae > Aquimarina. The sequence goes on from NZ_CANLOZ010000004.1 coordinate 189,001, forward strand.
GCGTGTGATGCAAAAGGTGGTTGGTGATGCACCGCATGACGTATTACTGGTTTTAGATGGTTCAACAGGGCAAAATGCTTTTGAACAGGCAAAACAGTTTACCGCTGCAACCGAAGTTACTTCATTGGCTGTTACTAAACTAGATGGCACTGCTAAAGGCGGTGTAGTGATCGGTATTAGTGATCAGTTTCAAATCCCTGTAAAATATATTGGAGTAGGAGAAGGAATGGAAGATCTACAAGTATTTAATAAATATGAATTTGTAGATTCCTTCTTTAAGTAATATTTTAAAAAACTAGTAGAGCTAGCTTTTTAAAACATCCATTATAATTAGGGTGTTTAATTGGCGAAAATTTGGATATATATCAGGTTTATAAAAAAAGGAGTATTCTTTCGAAAAACTCCTTTTTTACCAAAATAAAGATATAATTAACCTCTACTATAATAGATTTTATGTGTTCCTACGTATGAAAAAAATGTTCTATTCGTAGAGGTTTCTTTTTAATTGAAAATACAATCTGTATATTCAAGATTTACTTTTTTTAATACATCTCTTATAAAACTTGATTATATAGCCAGTTTAGATGAGATGATTACTAATACTATGCAATAAGCAATGATAAAACCTCCACAGATGAGTATTTTATGCTTTTCTATTAATTTTAATTTAGACATAGATATTGGATTTATAATACGGTTTTAATTAGTTAAGAGTATGGTATAGAGGCTTTGGACATTATAGTTTTTTATTCATCGCCATTGTCAGTCTCGATACAAAACTCGGTATACATTGCCCAGCTGTTTCCTGGGAAATTGTTTCCTTCTGCCCATGCAGTTTCTTCTCCACAATAGTTATCGTCGTCATCAGAATCTGATGATTTTGATTCGTTGTTAATGATAGTATCTTCATTATCATTATCGTCCTCATCATTGTCGTCGCACTCGCCACAGTCAACTTCGGCATGTGCCGCTAAACAAAAACATTCTCCAATGTCTGATAACGGTATTGTGTAAGTAAACTCATTTACACCTTCTCCATGTTCTGTCTTGTATGGGAACTTTCCGATTTTTGGATTACCTTTATTTGTTGTTGGTAGGTCTTCGCAGTTCCCTACATATAGATGAGTTGCTTTTAATGTCCAACTACCTTGACTATTCTTAGAAACGTTGCTAGTAATACTTTCTTCCTCAGTTTCTTCTTCATTATCATCGTTTCCACAGTTGGTACTGTAGGTGACAAATACGTTTACCCCATCTGATGTAACAGAAACTGTTCCTGCTACATGATGTTGTCCAGCCATTAAATTAGTCGTAAAAGGAAGTATTTCGCCATCATTGGATACTGTAAGCATTTTAATATTGTCACCTGTTGTGATCTGGTTTGTATCCGCAGAAGTAAAACTTTCATTTTCACAACTTGCTGCTGCTAGTGTAAGTATTACAAAAGAACTTATAGGTAATATTGAGTTAAGTAAAATTTTTAGTGAGTTTTTCATGATCGGATTAATTATTTTAGGGTTTAAGTTTTTTTAGATTTGTTGAAAGAATAATTCGTCTTTGCTAATTCCTTCGCCTTCGCGCTCATCAAGCATTATTCTTTTTTCCTGGATTTTTTTAACGTTCCAACTGTTATTGAGTTTGTTTAATGGGGCTTCCGTACCAAAATCTAAGGTAGTATTAAGTCCTCCATCCACTCTAGTTCGCACTGACCAAGTACCTTCTGTGGTTACATTGTTTGTGTCATCTCCGTCGTTATCTTCTAAGGTTACCAGTACAGTACCATCATCAGAAAAATCAAAAATGTAATCACGGTAATTATTTGTTTCATTACTTTGATTATCCTTATATTTTTGAACTTCTAAAAGTTCGCTGGTAATTACGTCAATAAACCTTTCCTCTCCTAAATCATTTTCATCACAGTCATCAATAGCTTCTTCAATTGCTTCTTCTAACTCGTCTAGATTGTTTATTGTTATTTCTGTGTTATCAGAAAGAATCACAGTAATAGGAAAGCTAATATTTACGATGTCATCCTCATCTAGGTCTTTAATGAAATCATGTAATTCCTCATCATTAGTAAAGGTAATTGTTTCCAATACCTCACTATTTTCGTTAAAAACAGATACGGATAAAGGATACTGAAAATCTATACATTCGATATCATCATCATCTTCTTCTTGGTCTTCTTCACAAGCTTCTATTAGTGCATCTAACTGATCTTGATTTTCTACAATAGTTTCAGAAAAGTCACTAGCAATAAGAGTGATAGGAAATATGAATTCTAAGGTATCCATGTCATCAGAAGATTGATCAAAAATTGCTTCAATTTCTTCAAAGTCATCTTCAGTATTCAGTGTCAATTCAGTTCCGTTAACAACTACTGTTACTGGTAATGAGATATCAAAACAACTAGAGCCGTCCAGGATGTTATCTCCAGAGCCGTCGTTCATTGCCGTTTTTAGGATTAGGTCTGCAATTTTAGAGTTCGCAGTTAATGTTTGCTCCTGTGGAGCACCAATTTCTTCATTAAGTTCTGTTCTACAAGATGTAGTGATAAAAAATACAGAAGTTGTGAGTGAAAGTAATAAAAGTCTGATTTGTGTTTTCATGTTAGTTTGGGTTTAAAGAATTACTCCCTTTATATTCTAGAACAACTAACTTTTAAAAACTCCTTTATTTTTTTTGTTTTTTTTACTTTTACTTCCAAATCATCTTTAAAAATGCCACAAAAACTAAATGAAGATGTCTGTGATGAAAAGATGTTTTCTATGATTTATAGGAAATACAAGCAAGACATATATAATTTTCTTTATTATAGATATGGTGAGAGTTTAGGTCCTAAAGATACTATGCAAGAAGTGTTCGTTAAGTTATTGTCTCATTGTAAGGAAGTAACTCCAGAAAAAGCTCGAGGCTTTTTGTTTAAAGTGGCAAAAAATATGATGTTAAATGCAATAAAGCATCAGAAAGTGGTTTTAAAACATCAGGAGGTGAAACCTAAAGACTATACTAATGAATCCCCAGAATTTATTTTAGAACAGCAACAATTCCTAAAAAGATACCAAAATGCTCTAAGTAGATTAACCGAAGATCAGCGAACCGCTTTTTTATTAAATAAGGTAGAAGGAAAAAAACACGCTGAGATTGCAGAGATGTTGGGGATTACAAGAAAGGCAGCAGAAAATAGGATTTATGCGGCTTACAACAAATTGAGAAGCGAATTAGAGGGGTTTAAATAAAAAAAAATAGATTTTTAAAAAGGAGTTTTTAAAAGTTAGTTGTTATCTATATGTAAGAAGATATGAAAACAAATAAAGAACATTTAGTACGAAAGTGGTTAGCAGACGAACTTACGGAAGCTGAACTGGAGACCTTCAAAAAAATGGATGATTACGCAATGCATTCCAAAATAATTGAAGGGGCACAGTATTTTAAAGCACCTGATGTTTCTAAAGAAGCTAATATGGAGGAATTGTATTCTAGTAAGGGAAACAATGAGAATACTACTTCTAGAAAATCTTTTGATTACAAAATGTTGTTTAAAATCGCAGCAACAATTACGATAGTGTTGGGTGTTTCTTACTTTTTCTTTCTTAACAATGATCAAACTTTTTCCACATTAGCCAGTGAAAAGCATTCGCTAGAACTTCCGGATAATTCTGAAGTAGTCCTGAATGCTAAATCGGAAATTGTTTTTAACAAAAATGAATGGAAAGATAAAAGAGAAGTGCATTTAAAAGGAGAAGCTTTTTTCAAAGTAAAGAAAGGTTCTGCTTTTGATGTAGTAACGGAAAAAGGCAAGATTACTGTTCTGGGAACCCAGTTTAGTGTAAAAAACAGAGCTAACTTTTTTGAAGTGATCTGTTATGAAGGTCTTGTGAATGTAAAACATGCAAAAGACTCCCGAAACCTACCAGCGGGGAGTACTTTGCGTATTGTAGATGGAATAACAACTTTTGAAACTGTTGATTTTAATCGTCCCCAATGGTTAAACAATGTTAGCAGTTTTAAAAGTGTTCCATTCTACCAGGTAATTAAAGAGTTTGAGAGGCAGTATGATGTTACTGTCAATGCTGAAAATATTGATACAAAACGCTTTTTTACTGGAGGTTTTGTTCATAATAATATGCAAGATGGTTTAAAATCTATAACTTTACCTTTAGATTTGAACTATACTATTGATACCAACAAGAACATCACTTTACGTAAAAAAGAAGAGTAGTATTGTATTACTTTTATTAGTATGCAGTATTTTATTTTTGGTTCCAGCAAATGCTCAAAATGAGCAAAAAAACAATCAAAAACCTTTATTAGAAGTTTTAGAAAAACTAGAAACACAGTTTTCTTACCAGTTTACTTATGCCGACGATACGATAAAGGATATCTTTGTCAATGATACCCCAGAAAACCTTTCGTTAGAGGAAATATTAGCGTCGTTGCAACAACAAACCAGATTAACTTTTACGGTGATTAATGACAATTTTATTGTGATTAATAAAAGAACGGAAAGTTTATTCGTCTGTGGGTATATAAAAGATTATATGACTAAAGAACCTTTGGTTGGAGCTACAGTAAGAACAGAAAAGTTAGGAGTTGTTACCGAACAAAATGGATTTTTTAGGTTAGAAGTTGGAAGCGAAGAAGAAGTTGTAATCGAGCACCTAGGATTTCAGACAATTAATAAAGTTTTTAATCTTGAAAAAAATGAAGAATGCGCTACGGTATTTTTGATTCCTAAAACCGAAACGCTAGGTGAAATTACAATAAAAAATTATTTGGTTAAAGGTATTGATAAAACGGATCAAGGTGTTTTTCGTATTGATTACGATAAGTTTGGTATTCTGCCGGGTTTGATAGAAACGGATGTGCTACAGACCATTCAGGCGTTACCCGGAATTCAAAGCACTGATGAAACGGTATCTAATATCAATATTAGAGGAGGAACTAATGATCAAAACCTTATTCTTTGGGATGGAATTAAAATGTATCAATCAGGTCATTTTTTTGGAATGATCTCAATTTTTAATCCTTCTATTACCAATAACGCGACAGTTATTAAAAATGGAAGTGCAGCAACATTGCAAGATGGTGTATCTGGAACTATTTTAATCAATACAGATGATACAATCAACAAAGAATTTAAAACTACAATAGGTTTAAATCTTATCAACGCTGATATTTTTACGGATATTCCAATAGGTAAAAAGTCGTCACTACAACTCTCCGCCAGAAAAGCATTAAACGATTTTATTGAAACTCCTACCTATGAAAAATATTTTGAAAGGATTTCGCAAGATAGTGAGATAGGTAGAGTTAATGAAACCGATATCGGATTTGATTTTTATGATGTAAATCTGAGGTGGAATTGGCAAATATCAAAGAAAGATAAAATTAGATTAAATTTTTTGGGAATTTCTAATGAGTTAGTTTTTACAGAAAATGATGTCCTTAATGAAGTAGATATTTCGAGACAAAGTAGTTTGATACAGAATAGTTTCGCAGGAGGACTTTGGTATCAAAGAAATTGGAATCCGAACTTTGATACTACCCTCCAAGTTTATGAAACGGATTATCAATTAGAAGCAGTGAATGTAAACATTCCTAACCAGCAAAGATTTTTACAAGAGAATATAGTCTCAGAAACAGGTGCCAAAATAATCGCCAATTACAGGTTTAGAAATAATATTAAATGGCAAAATGGATATCAATTTATAGAAACAGGTGTTTCTAATCTAAATGATGTAGATGATCCTATATTCAGGCGAAATCAAATCAGAGTTATCCGTAATCATAGTGTTTTCTCACAAGCTGAATATCAGGGATCCGAACTTAAAAACTCTTTGATGCTAGGAGTTAGGTATACGTATAATGAAAAATTTAAGAAACATTTTATTGAGCCTAGAATTAGCTATAATCAAAGATTTTTTGATTATTTCAATTTAGAGATTCTGGGAGAATTTAAACATCAAAATACTTCTCAGATTATTAATTTTCAGAATGATTTTTTAGGAATTGAAAAAAGACGTTGGATTCTGTCAAATGATGATGACATTCCTGTCGTTACTAGTAAACAGGCATCGTTAGGTGTAAGCTATAACCAAAAAGGGTGGTTAGTGAGTTCAGAAGCTTACTATAAGCTGGTAGAAGGAATCACAGCTAGAAGTCAAGGATTTCAGAATCAATACGAGTTTACTCAAGCAACAGGCGATTATACGGTAACTGGCTTAGATATTTTAGTCAATAAAAGATTTCACAATCTAAGTTCTTGGTTAGGTTACTCGTTCGTTGATAATAATTACACTTTTCCAGATTTTCAAGAAAATAAATTTCCTAATAATATTGATATAACTCATTCCATAACTTTTGGAGTAGCTTATACGTATAAAGATCTTAAAATATCATCAGGCCTTAATTGGCATTCAGGTTTGCCAACTACAATACCTGTTTTGGCAAATGAAATAGTGGATGATGAAATTAATTATAATCCAGCAAATAGTGATAGATTACCAGCATATATGCGATTTGATATATCTGCTACCTATGACTTTAAATTATCACAAAAAGTAGATTGTCATGCTGGTATTTCCGTTTGGAATTTCTCCGACATTAATAATACTATCAGTTCTTATTATACTATTAATGAAGGGAATGTTCAGGAGGTTATGAACTCAGCACTAGGAATCACGCCCAATGCTACTTTTAGAGCATCTTTCTAAAGTTCTGTTACAAAATAGTTAAAAGGGACATTGTTATAGATTACAATGTCCCTTTTTGTTATTTTGAGAGGATATTTCCGTAAACACACAAACTCATGATGTATAGAATAATAAGTCTTCTTATCACAATTTCTCTTTTTTCTTCTTGTAAAAAAGAAACTAATCTAGAAGTAATTACTAAACAACCTAGGGTAACATGGCAACCTTATGATGAATCTGAAGATATAAAGGCAACGCTTGATTTAGAACAGTCACGTATGCATCTAAAACTGGTTAACTCCAAAGTTTTAGATAAAAACCAGATTTGGAGGCCGTTAGAATCGGAATTGGATTATTTTTCTGAAGAAGATTATAATGCTTTAAAACCTCTTATTTTAGAGAAGGATATTCCTTCTTTACAAACAAGTATAAAACAAGGAAAGCTTACTTATGAGAAATTAGTATTTTTTTACTTGTATCGAATTAGAAAATATGAAAGTGATAATCAGCTTTCTCTCAATGGTATTATTGCACTTAATCCTTTGGTCGTTGAGCAAGCAAGAGAATTAGATAAAATGGATACATCTAATATAGATATTCACTCTGTTTATGGTATGCCAATTTTGCTTAAAGATAATATCAATGCCAAAGGTATGCCTACAACAGCAGGTGCTGTTGCTTTACAAAACAATAATGCTGAAAACGCTTTTATTGCTACTCGTTTGTTAGAAAAAAAAGCTTTGTTACTGGGGAAGGCAAATCTAAGTGAGTGGGCGTATTTTTTCTGTTCTGGATGTCCAGTAGGATATAGTGCAATTGGCGGACAGACAATGAATCCATATGGAAGAATGGTTTTCGAATCTGGAGGTTCTAGTTCGGGAAGTGGAGTCACGGTTGCGGCTAATTTTTGTGTAGCAGCTATTGGAACAGAGACTAGTGGTTCTATATTATCGCCATCGAGTCAAAACTCGGTAGTAGGATTAAAGCCTACGATTGGAGTTTTTAGTAGAAGTGGAATTGTGCCTATTTCCAGTACATTAGATACTCCAGGTCCAATGACAAAATCAGTGATTGATAATGTGATTTTATACAATGCACTCGTAGGTAAGGATACTACAGATAGTGCTTCTATTAAGGCAAAAACAGTTTCCTTGCCAAAAATTACAAATACCAACTTAGCAGGAAAAAAGTTTGGTGTTTTGAAATCCTATCTTACAGATTCCCTCTATACTAGAGCAGTAGAAAAAATTAAAAATTCAGGAGCAGAAATAGTGGAGTTAGAACCTGAGAACACACCACTTCCTGGTTTCTTGACGATTTTAAATATAGACATGAAACATGATCTACCACAATATATAGCTAAGTATGCAAGCGATAATATTGGGACGAAAACTATCGAAGATATTATTGCATTTAATTTACAAGACTCATTGATAAGAATGCCATATGGTCAAGCATTGTTAGAGGGAATTGTGAGTGATAGTACTACAACGAAAGAGTTGAAAACGATCAAGGAGAATTTACAAAGTGTTTCTAGAAGTTATTTCGATACACATATAGATACTCATAATTTGGATGCGATTTTATCTATAAATAATTATCATGCAGGATATGCTGCTGTGGCCAAATATCCTGCTATAACGGTTCCGATGGGATATACTGATAAAGGAGAACCTAAGAGTTTAACTTTTATTGCAAAGTCATTTTCTGAACATAAACTGTTAGCATTGGCATTTGCGTATGAACAAATTGCAAAAGAACGTCGAGCACCAATAAAGTATAATTAATTCATTAGTTTATTAATTTTAATCCATAAATCATTATCAAAACTAGAAGGGCCTAGTAGAGCTTCTCCTGTATCATCTCCCATACGAACAATTACAAGATTCTGACTAGGTACTACATATAGCTTTTGATCGTCTTTTCCTAAACCAGCAAAAAGATCATCTGGAGCATCTGGCATAAGCTCTCCCGGAAATTCGGTTTCGAATGAAGGTGCACGAAAACTGGATTTTCCGTTGAGCCACCATAGGTATCCGTACGAAGGGTTAAGATTTTGTGAGCTATTTGTCATTTCCGTAAAATAAGATAGATCTGTAAGAATAGGAGTGTTTTCCCAAGTTCCTTTATTTAAGTTTAATAAGCCAAAACGAGCCATGCTTCTGGCTGTGCTGTAATAAACATTAGCATACCCAAGACTCAGCCATGTGCCATTCATTCCTATATTGTTTTTGATTTTAGTATCAAAATAGTCCGTGTATTCCATTCCTGTAGCGCCTGTAATAATATCCGATAATAGCGTATAAGCAGCATTATGATAGTACCAAAAGGATCCAGCTTCATTTAGATATGTTAAACAGTTAGGATCGGTACAATTTTGATTGGCTACATTATAGTCTAAACCAGTAGTCATGGTCAGGTGGTTCTTTACACTGATATTATTTTCTTGATCAGATGTAATTGTTGCCCATTGATCACCCAAGTAGGTATTAGACGATTGTTCTATGTTTAATAATCCTTCTTGCTGTGCTAATCCTATCATAAATGATGTCAGGGTTTTTCCAGCTGAGTACCAAGGGTTATTATCTGTAGCTGTGGCACCATTAAAATACTGTTCTATTACTATCTTACCATCTTTTAGAATAATAAAAGCCTTTGTGTTTTTTTCTTCAAGGAAATTGTAAAGATCTGTTTCAGCATCGGAATTCCAGCCAAGATCTGATATGGATACCGTTTCCCATTCTTCAGAATCAATAGGTGGGAAATATAAAGAAACTTGATCTGGATTAGGATCTGGATTTTCAATGGACATTTCTTCTGAATCACTTGAACAAGAAAAAATACAAGAAAATACCAGAAAAAGGATAGGGGATATCTTTTTCTTCATAGCGTATTTTGATTATATATGTAGATTTAGACGCTACAATATACAAAAGGTTTAAATTATTTATTGTTTTTCAGAAGAGAGTTGTTGCAATTATATACTAAACTTTAGTTATTCATTGTATCTTTGCACACCTTTAATAGAACCGGTTAGATTGATTCAAACGATATGAGAACAAAGACTTTAAAGAAGAATAAGATCAATGTAGTGACATTAGGTTGTAGTAAGAATGTGTATGATAGCGAAGTTCTTATGGGACAACTTAAGGCAAACAACAAAGAAGTTGTTCATGAAGAAGAAGGAAATGTAGTAGTCATCAATACATGTGGTTTTATTGCTAATGCAAAAGAAGAATCTGTAAACACTATTTTAGAGTATGTACAGAAAAAAGATCAGGGTATCGTTGATAAAGTTTTTGTTACCGGTTGTTTATCAGAAAGATATAAGCCTGATTTAGAAGAAGAGATTCCTGATGTAGATCAATATTTTGGCACTACTGAACTTCCTGGCTTATTAAAAGCCTTGGGAGCAGATTATAAGCATGAATTAATTGGAGAGAGATTAACAACAACGCCTAAAAATTATGCTTATTTAAAAATAGCAGAAGGATGTGATCGTCCTTGTTCTTTTTGTGCAATTCCTTTAATGAGAGGTAAGCACAAATCCACTCCTATAGAGGAATTAGTAACCGAAGCAGAAAAACTTGCGGCCGATGGTGTAAAAGAACTAGTTCTAATAGCGCAAGATCTAACATATTATGGGTTGGATCTTTATAAAGAAAGGAAGTTAGCAGATTTACTACGGGCTTTAGTCAACGTAGATGGTATAGAATGGATTCGTTTACATTATGCATTTCCTACAGGTTTTCCAATGGAAGTTTTGGAAGTAATGAGAGAAGAACCTAAAATATGTAATTATATTGATATTCCGCTACAGCATATTGCAGATCCAATTCTGAAATCTATGCGAAGAGGTACTACCAAAGCGAAAACAACTAAATTACTTAAAGAGTTTAGAGCAGCGGTACCTGATATGGCTATCAGAACGACTTTAATTGTAGGATATCCAGGAGAGACACAAGAAGATTTCGAAACGTTGCGAGATTGGGTAAAAGAAATGCGTTTTGAACGACTAGGTTGTTTTACGTATTCTCATGAAGAAAATACACATGCATATAACTTGGAAGATGATGTTCCTGAAGAGGTGAAAATGGATCGTGCTAATGAAATTATGGAGATTCAATCTCAAATTTCTTGGGAGCTTAATCAGGAAAAAATAGGACAAGAGTTTAAAGTAGTTATCGATAGAAAAGAAGGGAAGTATTTTGTTGGTAGAACAGAATTTGATTCTCCAGATGTAGATAACGAAGTATTAATAGATGCTTCTAAGTTTTATTTAAAAACAGGGGAATATACGACTGTTAAGATATATGATGCTGAGGATTTTGATTTGTATGGAGAAGTTGTAGTTTAATTATCTACTATTGGTTTGTAGTCTCCATCAAATATAACTTTCCACGTCTTACCTTTATCTTTACTTTGACTCCATATTTGTCGAACCGTTTTGTCTTCATTTTGTTGCCAAGTTATTTTATTAGATAGGGTGTTATTTTTTTGTAAGTTGATTGTGTTTTCTAAAATCATCTTACCATTGTTTAGATTTCCAGTAATATGAAGTGTTAGCCCAGAATTATCTACCCAAAATTGTTCCCATTGATCTGTTCTAGGGTTATATTTATTTAAACTGGTTCCCTTAAACTTGGATGTTGTAGCATGATAGGTTTCTTTGATAACCTTATTATCAATAATTGCTTCTATTTTACTTTTTCCAACTATTGTGTCAGTATTATGCTTGTATACATTCCATTCTCCAATCCAAAAATTGAACTCAGCATACTTATGATCAATACTCTTCTGAGAAGAAATTAGCGAAAATGATAATAGGAAGAATATAGAAACTATTTGTTTTAACATTTCCAAGAGCTTTTGAAGAGTGTAACTTAAAGATAAAAAAAATCGAGGATAATTTCTATCCTCGATTTTGTTGCGTAAATGCTCTTTAATATTTTCTTGGCTAATTCAAATCTAAAGAGAACTTTATGTCTTTATTTTATTAAGGGACAAAGTTTTATAGTAAACGCTTTATTTTTAATTTAATTTTATTTCGAGCGCAAAAGTATTTAAAAAAGAAACATAAATTGTTGAATTTCAGCTTAGAGGAAGAGTTTCAGTGTTCGTAACAAAAAATTAAAGTCGATTTTTTGCAATCTATTGATTATCAGTGGTGAGATATCTGCAATAAAGTGTTGAAAATGTTGATATTGGTGTATTGTTTTTGGTTTTTTGTTAGAATAAGTTCAATACAGCTTTTACTTTAAAAAAATGCATAATTAACAATTTGATAATATTCGAACCTCATTTTTATATGATCATTATTTCTTTTCTATTTCCATGTTGAATTTATCATTTGCTTAAAATAGCTTAGCTAAGAATAGAACCCCTTTGTCTCACAAACAAAAACGAGGCTTACAACTAAGTGTAAACCTCGTTTTGAATTAATTTATAATCATCATAAGATTATATAGTTTCGAATAGTTCTTGTATTGGTTTTCGAACTTTCTTACTATGTTGAGTCATATCTTCTTCAGAACGATATCCTATGGTGGCAATTACGGCAGCAGATAACCCTTTCTCCGATAGATTTAGAATGCTATCATATCCTTCTGGACTAAAACCTTCCATAGGACAAGCGTCAATTTTTAACTCTGCACATGCTGCTAGCAGATTTCCAAGACCTATATAAGTTTGCTTAGCTGTCCAAGCTTTCATTATCTCATCAGGTAATTCGGTGATTTTCGATTTCATAAAGTCTCCATAACCTTTTAGATCCTCGAGATTTAAATTCTGGATGTCTGCTTTTAACTTTAAATAATCATCGATTACTTGGTTATCTACATTTGTATAATTACAAAAAACAATAAGTTGAGAAGCGTCTACAATTTGTGATTGCCCCCAAGATTCTGGTTGTAATTTTTTTCGAATTTCTGGATCTTCAATGATCAATACCTTATAAGCTTGTAGTCCGTAGGAGGAGGCAGCTAAAGAAATTGCTTTTTTGATATTTTCTAAGTCTGATTTTGAAACTTTTTTTTCGGGATCAAACTTTCTGGTGGCATATCGCCATTCTAGATTTTGTATTAGTTGCATAACTTTATAATTTAGTGTGTGATTGGCACTTCCATTACTAATATTTTAGAAGCACTTTTAGATTCAATTTTAATTTCATTTGTATCCCATATACCTAATCCATCTCTTTGTTCTAACTCCTGTTTTTCTACGGTAATATTACCTTCAAGAACAAAAATATAAACTCCATTTTTGTTATTTTTCAATGTGTAATTTTCGATATGCTGTTCTTTAAATTGACCAATATGGAACCAAGCATTTTGATGTATCCATACACCATCATCATCATCGTTAGGAGACAAAATTTGGTATAAATTGTCTTTTAAATCCTCATCATTTAGGGTAATTTGGTCGTATCTCGGAGTTACATTTCTTTGGTTAGGGGTAATCCAAATTTGTAAAAATTTCACTTCTTTATCGGAGTTCTTATTGTACTCACTATGAAATACTCCTGTTCCGGCACTCATGACTTGTATGTCTCCTTTTTTGATAACGGTAGTATTTCCCATGCTGTCTTTATGCTCTAAAGCTCCTTCTAAAGGAATAGATATGATCTCCATATTATCGTGTGGATGTTTTCCAAACCCCATTCCGGCAGATACAATATCATCATTAAGAACTCTTAAAGCTCCAAAGTTCATCCTTTCTGGATTGTAGTAGTTTCCAAAACTAAAAGAATGATGAGAGTTTAACCATCCTAAATTAGCTGTTCCTCTTGTTTCTGATTTATGCATGATCGTTTTCATAATATATCCTTTCATTTTATATTCTATACAAATTTCATCTTTTAAGGATGTAGTTAGAATATGAGAATACGTAAGAACCTTGTAAAAATCCGATCTTATCTATTCTTCCTAAAAGTTGTAGGAGAATGACCTGTGCACTTTTTAAAGAAATTACTAAAATTAGCGGGTTCGGTGAATCCCAATCCATAACCGATTTCCTTTGCGGAGTTTTCTGAAAAAGTCAAAAGCCGTTTTGCCTCAATAATAATTCTAGATTGTAAATATTCTTTGGCGGTTTTTCCGATTAGTGATTTTATAGTTCTGTTAAGATGATCTGGAGTTACGTGTAATGCTTCTGCGTATTGCTGTACTTTATGCCACGAAGCAAACTGTTTTTCTACTAATTCTTTATACGATGTTAAAATTAGTGATCCTGTTTGTAATTGCTGTGGGTCTTTTGGATGGGTACTACAAATATTGTTGCTATAGATTAAGAATAACTTTATCCATGCACCGATTGCAGCTAACCTAAATTTAGACTCAGAATTAAAGGTTTCAAAAATTTCTTGAGTATACCGGTTTAACTGTTCAAATTGGATTTTATTTAATGAAAGGGGCGGAGTGTATCCATAATCCTGGAATAAATTAATGTCTTCTATGAATCGATAATCAATATTATTTTTTATCATGAATTGCCTCGAAAAAGTAATCACCCAGCCAAATGATTTTTCAAGCTCAATCATTTGATGAACTTGTCCCGGACTCAAGAAAAATGCTTGATTATTTTCTAACAAAAATTCATTAAAATCAATAACATGGGTTCCTTTTGCTTTAAAAACTAATAGGATAATATAAAAATCATGTCTGTGGGGAGCATCAACTAAACCATTTTTATGATCATAAATATCCTCCATTTTCTTTATGTCAAAGGTTATTTGATCATTTTGGGTGTCGTTTAGCTGGTATGTTTTAATTGAATTCAATTTTTCATATAGAAATTGCTGTTTAATATACAGGTTTTACTTTTCTTTTTGTTTAGGTTTATGTGTTATTTAAGATAATTATTCTTTCTAAGAATTCTTTTATTTGATATCTATAAAATAAAAAAGGGAAAGCTATAATGCTTTCCCTGTCGAAGTAATTGTACTTCTATATTTTGGTTAATTCTATTGTAAAAGAGAACCTTATTTATTATTGGTTTCCAACAGTAATTTCTTCTCCGTCTTGCTCTCCGTCAGTTGTTTCTTCTGTGTCAGTTGTAGTATCTTCGTTAAATACTGCGTCTTCGAATGATTCGTTTTCACAAGCAACAAAAATTGAAGCTAATACTAATAAAAATGCGATTTTTTTCATGTCTGTTTTGTTTAAATTTATTTTGAGGATATTTTATTTTAGTTTCCTAAACCGTATGTATTGTCTTCATGAACATCGATGATCTCGACATCTTCATCTTCAGATACTTCTATTTCAGTATCTACATTGAATACTTCGTCTTCTACGGATGAGCTTTCACATGATGTTATTGCTAAAGCTATCATAACTAGAAATGGGAATTTTTTAATCATTTTAATAAAAGTTTTTTATGTTTTGTGATATGTTGTTATCTGCTTTTTTAAAAACCGGGGCAAATGTATTCAAAAATCTAATCCGAAATCATAAAATTATCTTAACAGCCCTTTATTCATGGGGATTTCGGTAAAATTCCAGTGTCTAGTTTCTAATAAAAATGAATATAATTTTAAAATTCATCATCAGTTTGAAACGAAATGGTGAATTATGTTCAGTTTTTTGATGTTTCTATTAAGAATCAGGTAAAAATGAAAAATCCCTGTAATTAACAATTTGATAATATAGAACCCTTAAAATACGTTAATTTTGAATAATTATTATTAAAATAGGTTAATAGGTGATAATTGTTTAAAATATATGAATTTTTCCAGAACTCTACTTAGATAATTTATTCCCTTATTATCGAGTCGTTAATTAAGAGTTTGATAAAATACTTTAATAGTAGATAGGAATAGTGGATTTTATATCTTATTCATTCATGAAAACGTCAATCATTAAACTTTTTTACCTAAAAATTGACTTTTAGCACATTGATTTGACCAGGTAGAAAGAGTAATATTAACTTAAGAATCAGATTGAAGTTTTATTTTAACGCTTACATGGCCTTTTCTAAAATAATAATCATTTCGTCTGCAATACCTGCATTAAATGGATGAATACTAGATTTTAATAAACTTAAGGTATCGTAGTAGCCACCATAAACTTTCATCTTAGCGTTTACATTAGCGCCTTTGTTTATTAAAAAGTCAGTAATCATCGGGAGGTTTTTTGGTGCTTTCTGCCTCCACATTTCTACACCGTTACTAGCGGTATAGTGTAGCAAAGTTGCCTGATGTCCATAATTAGATCTTTTAGATATTATATGTGGATGAGCATGTATTGTGCGCTTTAAAGCATCAAAATCTCCATTGATGAGTTGGTTTACTGCTTTTTCAAAAACTACATCGTAACGGATATTTGATTGTGAAACTGTTTTCCAGTTTTGAAAACCATATTCATTAGCAATGGTTGATCTACAATCATCAATGGTGTAATTGATTGTTTTTAATTCTTCTATTGATATGCCTAAATATTTAGGATGATAATTGTTTACTTCTTTATAAATAATATTTTCCTGAGCTATAATACCTTCTAACATTCGTTCTGCCATTTTGGACAAATGCCTTTTGATCAGTGAATATTTATTGAATTCTAAAAGAAGCGTACCATAAAAAGATTCAATATTCATTATTTATATAATTATACTATAGTTATCTCATTAAGATATTTTATTTAAGCTCTTACTGTACTATCTGATTTTGTTGGTACTTTACCTTTTTTGGTTATTATCTTAATCTTTTACTTTTTTATTTTTTTCATTCAACAGTATAGGCGTTCCATATCCAAGTTCTTCTAATTTCTTTAGCTGTGTTTTTGCATCACCAACAACTAAGTATATCATTTTATTAGGATCAAGATATTGATTAGCTAATGACTTAATCTGATCTACTGTCATCTCATTTACGATAGATTCTCGTTTAGTTATATAGTCTTTAGCATATCCTAAAGTACTTATATTAGTAAGCATATTTAATTTGGCACCTAGGGTTTCGAATGCTCTTGCATTACTTTTTATAAGTGAGCTTTTTGTTATTTCCAGATCATTTTCGTTGTAATCTTTACCATAGTTTTCTAAAATCTCTTTTACCAAACTACTAGATTCATAGGTAACATTAGAACGTACACCACTAGAAATTGAAAAAGATCCGGGAATTGTAGTTCCAGAAAATCTAGATCCTATTCCATAGGTATACCCTTTTCCTTCTCTTAATTGTTGTGTAAGTTGAGACGCGAATCCACCGCCACCAAGTCGGTAGTTCATAATTGTAGCAGGATAAAAATCTTTATCTGTGGCAGCCATTGCCGGATATCCAAAACGTATCATGGATTGTTTAGCTCCTGGCACATCATAAAAGTAAACGCGAGACCTTTCTGGAGCAGTTGGAGTATTTAGCTCTGGAAATACCACTTCTTTAACATCCCAGTTTTTATTCAATTCTGATAACGAAGCGCTTACTTGATCTTTAGAAATATCTCCCGCTAGATGAATTTTTGTAACCGATGGAGAAATATTGGAATTGTAATAACTTTTTAGATCTTCTACTGTAATTTCTTTTATGGTCTTTTCTGATCCTAAATTATTATAGGAGAGAATATGATCTTTACCATAGATTAGTTTCGCAAATTCATTAGTAGCGATACTTCTCGGACTTGCTTTTTGCTGTTGCAATTGGCTGCTGATGTCTTGTTTTATGAGTTCAAATTCTTTTTCATCCCATCTAGGTTCGAGAATAATCTCTTGAACTAATTTTATGGTTTTATCGTAGTTTTTAGATAAAGTACTACCACTAATACTAATATTTTGATCAGTAGCATACATATTTATTATCGCTCCAAGACTTTCTATTTCATTTTCTAATTGTTCAGTGGTTTTGTTTTTAGTTCCTTTCATCATTAATCGAGCAAGCATGTTCGAAATACCTACTTTATCTGCTTGTTCTAGTAGTAAACCACCTTTAATATCTATTCTAAACTGAACCAAAGGAACTTCATCGTTTTGAATTCCATATACTTTGAGTCCAGAGGTCAAATTATCTTCCCAAACTTCAGGAATTGTTACTTTAGGTGTTTCTCCATAAGGTGGTTCCTGAGATCGATCAAAACTAGACGGAGTCTTTTCGTAAGTAGCTGCTATGCTAGGATCAAAATTTTCTTCTGCTCCTTCTACTATTTTTTCTTCCACTATTTCTGCAACTGTAGAGTTTGTAAGAATTAGATCAGTTTGTCCAATAGGAACAAAACTTGTTGCTACAAAGTGTTTTCCTTTTATATATTGGTTATATACTCGCATTACATCATCCGTAGTAACAGCAAGTATGTTTTTTACATCCTGATTTATAAATCCAGGATCTCCTGCAAAAATTTCATATTGTGCTAGTTGAAACCCTTTTCCTAACACACTAGATAAACCATTGTAAAAGTTGGTCTCTTGTCCAGCTTTAATTCGATCTAAATCTTTCTGTGAGATTCCTTCTGCTTCAAATTTTGTGAAAGCTTCTTGTACAGCCTTGTCGATATCATTTAAGTTTACTTTTTCGAACCCTCGGATTTGTAATCTAAATTCACCAGCCAATTCCGAACCAAAATGAAACATAGTGACATTCGGAGCCAACTGCTTGTTATCGATTATTATCTCATTAAAAGGTGCTTTCTTTCCTTCGGATAAATAGCTTGATAACACTTGTAATGCATAAGAATCTGGATGATATTGATGCACTGCAGGCCAGGTCATTGTTAATTGAGGAAGTCTAGCAAAATTATCCTCGTAATATAGTTTTTTAGTTTCTGAAAGCGTTACAGGTTGTTTTTTTAAGGGAGTAATGTCTTCTCCACGTTTAATCTCATCAAAATATTTGTGAACCCATTCTTTTGCTTGGGCTGTATCAAAATCTCCAGCTATAGTAAGGGTTACATTATTAGGGACATACCACTTGTTATAGAAGTCTTTCACATCTTGTAAAGTTGCATTTTGAAGATCTTCTAACGAACCAATTACTTGCCAGTTATATGGATGCCCTTTTGGGAAAAGGTTTTTACCTATAACATAGGAAACATGTCCGTAAGGACGATTGTCAATGCTTTGTCGTTTTTCATTTTTTACAACTTGTTTTTCTTTGGCTAGCACAGGATCAGTAACGGTATTAATAAAGAACCCTAATTTATCTGCTTCTGCCCAGATCATTTTTTCTAGCGCATCTTTCGGAACTGTTTGGAAATAATTTGTTCTGTCCCTACTGGTAGATCCATTAGCTCCAGAACCTCCAATTCTTGCACTCATTTTGTCCAATCCTCCTTTTCCAAGGTTTTCTGATTCTAGAAATAACAAGTGTTCAAACAAGTGTGCGAAACCTGTTCTTCCTTCTATTTCTCTAGCTGAACCAACGTGTGCTGTTAACGCTACTGCAACTACGGGATCAGAACGATCAACATGAAAGATAACCTGTAATCCATTATCCAAAGTGAATTTCTCGAAATCTACTTTAAATTCTTTTGTTTCTTTAGCAACCTTATCTTCGGTAACAGGAGTGTCTTTTTTGCAAGAAACGATAAGGGTAGTACATATAAAAACCCATAATAAAGATTTAGTTGTTTTCATAATTGATGAATTTACGCTTGTTTATTTTTTTTTGGAGTTGAATCATTTAAAATAATAAGCTTTTGCCATATTTTTCTACTCAATCCAGTCGTTAAAATTTCTATTTCATTTGCAGCATGTACTACTGTTTCTTCTGGAAGACTCTGTGAGTACAAAGCTGCTACTTTTCCTACTAATGCTGTCGCTTCTGAGCAATAGTCTAAATACCTCTGTAGCTCAAACCTTGTTAAAGTCCTTTTTGGAGAATTTTCAGTAGATGTATTATTACTATCAGTTAGGTTAGGATCTTTAGTGAGTTGATGCATATCGATAACATGAGCAATTCCTCTTAATTCATTGAGTGCTTTTAATGCTCTTTTGGTTTTTAACTTAGATTCTAAGGAAATAAGAAAGAAAATTGCCGCTCCTATCAAAATAATATCATTAAATATAGCTTCAGATAAGGAAACAATATTACCTAAAGTTGTATTTTCAATTTCCCAATTAATATAGGTAACACTATATACCAATCCACCTAATCCTACAAGAATAACCAGATATGCAAAAATTCTTAAGGATATATTTGGTTTAGAGATCCATTCTATATTCTGTTTACTATCTAGTGCTACGTGTAAAAAGTTGCGGCATACTTTTTCTAAACCTGAATTAGGAAATCTATCATGAATACGTTTTTCTAATAATGAAATCGTATTGATTATTTTTTCAGGTTGTAATTGCACATTTTTTTCCATTTATTTAATTAGGTAGGAAGCCTTTTTATAATAAACTTTATCTGTCCTCTATGATTAGATTCATGTTCACATACATGAAACCATTTTGCATAATTATTAGTTGGTTGATTACTAAAAAAAGGTTCGGATTTCATGATCCATGTATCATCTCTTTTTGCAAATTCTTTTTTGGTGACCTCTCTTATTTCTTTAAGCGTTTGGAGATAATAATTAATAGGATTTCCTTTAATTATTTCTCTTCCTTTTTTGCCTAAACCACTTGCGATATCCCATTCTTTTTTAATGTCCTCATCCCATTTACCCCAAGGAATTTCATCAAAAGTATTAAGTTGATAGTATCTTTCTGTAGCTGCTAGATGTAATAACATAGCACCAATAGAATTAGATTGTTCATCTATTTGAAAATCTAATTGTTCTATGGTAAGATCTTTTACGGTTCTGATAACCCAAGCTCTCATCATGGTCATAGTAGATAATAGAGTGCCAATCTGAGGAGAGTACCCTTTCTGAGGACCAACTAAGTAGATGTTATCCGTGGTGTCTGGAAGAACTGCTTCATTTGTAAAACTCATCAATGGAGTAGTAGCAATACCTGCTGCCAATATTGATGATCCTTTAATGAACTTTCTTCTAGTTGTAATCTTTGATTCTTTCATCATCTTTCAGTTTTTTATGAGTCTCAATTAAAAATACTAATTTTAATTTCCGCTGACTGGAAATCCACGATCCCTCATTAACGCTTCTATGTTAGCTTCTCTACCACGAAATAGCTTATAAGCTTCTGCAGGATCCATAGCGTTACGAGGAGCAAAAAGATATTTTACCAGTTTAGCTGCCAGATCTTTATCATAAAAGCCATCAGGAGCTTCTGCAAATGCCTCAGCGGCATCGGCTGTGAGAACATCTGCCCACATATATCCATAATAGGCTGTAGCATATCCTTCTCCAGAAAATACATGTCCAAAATGAGGAGTACGATGACGCATTACCAGCTCTTTAGGCATTTTTAGTTCGGATAAAGTCTCTTTTTCGAACGCATCTACATCAATATTAGTTGGGTCAGCTAAGTGAAATTTCATATCCATCAAAGCGGAAGCTAGATATTCGGTGGTGGCAAAACCTTGATTAAAGGTAGCTGCTTTTTTAACTTTTTCAACCAGTTCTTTTGGCATAGGTTCGCCGGTCTTAAAG
Source organism: uncultured Aquimarina sp. (assembly GCF_947492965.1). GTDB lineage: Bacteria > Bacteroidota > Bacteroidia > Flavobacteriales > Flavobacteriaceae > Aquimarina. Next base: position 210,176 of record NZ_CANLOZ010000004.1, read on the forward strand.
TGCACTAAATATGTATTGATAACTTTATCTGTAGCTAACCAACGCTCTAATAATTGTGATTGAAATTCTGTGTAATCACGTACACCACCGTTTAATGTAGGATATCTCACTTCAGAAGAGAAAAAGTGTAGCGCATGACCGAACTCATGAAAAAATGTTTCTGCATCGTCCCAAGAAACTAAGACAGGTTCTCCAGGAGCAGGTTTAACAAAATTAGAGTTATTAGAGGCTAAAACAGTTTTTTTACCATCAAAGGTAGTATGACTTCTATAAGTTGTAGCCCAAGCTCCAGAACGTTTTCCTGTTCTTGCAAAAGGATCTAAATACCACAGACCAATATGCTCTCCAGAGGATTTATCGTTTACCTCCCAAACATGTACATCTTCATGGAAAACAGGAACGCTTCCTTCAGCAACTGGAGTGAACTTGTAATTGAATAATTCTCCTGCCACAAAGAACATCGCTTCCCTGAGTTTGTCTAATTGTAGATATTGTTTTACTTCATCAGAATCAAGATCATATTTTTGCTTTCTTACTTTTTCTGCATAATATCTATAGTCCCAAGGTTCTATGGTAATATCATCTTTATTGTTATTAGCAATGGCTTGCATGTCTGATACTTCTTCTTTTACGCGTGCAATGGCAGCCGGCCATACCTCGTTCATTAGCTTCATTGCATTTTCGGGGTTTTTTGCCATACGGTTTTGTAATCTCCAATCTGCATAGTTATCATACCCTAACAATCCAACACGCTCTTTTCGAAGCTGTAATATTTTTGCAATATTATTATTGTTATCTTTTTCATCTCCATTATCACCGCGAGAATAATAATTCTTCCAAACCTGCTCTCGTAACTTTCTTTCTGTAGAATATTTTAGAAAAGGATCCATTGAAGATCTAGTATTCGTAACCGCATACAAGTTTTGTTTCCCTCTATCGTTAGCAGCTTTTTCATAAGCTTTAATTAAAGGATCTGATAATCCCCCTAATTGATCTTTGGATAAGTAAGTTACATACCCTTCTTCGTCTGCTAAAATGTTATTAGAAAAGTTGGTGTATAACTCCGATAATTCTTTGTTAATAGCAGCGTACCTTTTCTTTTTTTCTTCATCCAATTCAGCTCCATTCATAGCAAATTGCTCATAAATTAATTGTACTACTCTTTGTTGATCGTCTTCTAATGGTTCCTTTTGTGAATTATCGTATACTGATTTTATTCGTTGGAATAATATCTTGTTTTGTGAGATTTTAGATCGAAAATCTGATAATTTTGGAGCCATTTCCTTCTGAATTTCTCTAAATTCAGGAGAGGATAGATTACTACTTAAAATACCATAGTAAGTAAAAACTCTATTAAGTTCTTTGCCAGACTTTTCGAATGGTACGATTGTATTCTCAAAAGTTGGACTTTCTTGGTTTGCAGTAATAGCATCAATATCTGACAGATTTAGTTTTATTCCTTTTTCTAAAGCTGGTTTGATATCTGAAATTTTCATTTTGTCAAAGGCGGGAACTCCTCCATAAGGTCCTGTCCATTCTTTTAATAAAGTATTTTCTGTATCAGTAGTTTCAGGTTGTAAATTTTCCACACTTTCTTTCTTTTTATTACAACTAGTTGTTATGATCAGGGAACAGATCAATAACTTAAATATTTTTGAGATGTGTTGAGCATTCATAAATTGAATATATTGAGTAAGTCGTTTATGCTAAATTCTAAACTTATTATTGTTGGTTAGGAATATAGCATTTACAAAAAATAGTTTTCCATTTTGCCAAAAGGATCTAAACAAAGGATTGTCTACTAAATAAACAATACTTCCGCTTCCCATTCTAGCCTCTCCAAAAACTAATGAATTTTTAAGTCCTTTTAATGCATCTTTTCCAGAAAACCCAGAAACACTTGTAGGCTCTTGCATATAGGCAACATTATATCCGTTTTGGAGAAATTTATAAGAACTACTTCCTAATTTAAGACTGAAATAAGTGTCGCTATATCCAAATGCTAATGGGTGCGATGGATCAACTTTGGTTTTATAGATACTTCCTGTTATAAAGTTTTTTACGCTTTCTCGCTCACGTTTATCATAAGGAATTAGATTTCCTAAAGAATCTTTTTTCTTTTCTTTTGGTTTATTGTGCTTAAGATCAAATCCGTCTTTATTGGCAAAAGCACTCACTGCATTGGCAATTGCAATTACTTTTCCTCCACTTCTAATCCAACTTTTTAGTTTGTTTAGAGCGCTTTGATCTAAATAACCACCGTAATAACCATTAGGTAGTATTAGCACATCATATTTGCTTAAATCTACTCTTTTAAAATAATCAGTATCAATAGAGGTAATGGGATATTGAAGCTGTTTTTCAAAGAAATGCCAAATCTCACCATAACTTAATGATGAGGTGTAATTTCCTTTTAATACAGCTATACGTTGATTGTTAATTAGTTTTACATCTGGTGATCCAAAGTCTACTCCATTATTAGCAAAGCTGGTTGCTGCAGCGTGTAACTTTCTATTATGTTTGCTAGCAATATTAATCACCGTTTTGTCATAATCTTTTGTTTTACGATTATCACTTTTAGTAATGATAAGACTTCCTTTTTTAAATTGTACACCATTATTAGTGAAATCTTTCTCACTGAATCTAACTTTTATCTTATTTCTTAATAGTTCTGCTAGGAAAGCAGCATCGTCCATACTATTCCATTTAGAAATATATCCAGCACCAGAGGTATTAGCAGTATTATTAGCCTTAACAGAAGATTTTGTTGCATTTGCTGGTATTAATGAAGTAGAAGCGATAGCTTCTAAACCATAAGCATGCGGGATGCTCCAAGCGGTAATATCATAAGTAAGAGGATCATTTAACTTTGCATCTGGCTCAAATAATACTTTTACCATTTTACCTTTTGGTTGATCCGTACTTACGACCAAAGCACCTTTTGCATCTATACTACCTTGTTTATTTTCCCTAAAATTAAAACCAGATATTTTTGCACTATTTGTATACCCATATTTGATCTCATGTTTGTCCAATAACTCAGTTAAAGCATTGATCTTATCGGCAGTTCCATTCAATACATAACTTTTATATTTAAGTGCGGCATTATTAAAGAATTTTTTAAATTCAGTGTTTAATTTCTCCGCATTTTTGGAAGATATTTCTACCGTAGATAATCCAGTAGTAGTATGATGTAGTGCACGATCTTTTAAAGTAAGAACATATCCTTCATCGGTTTGGATCCCTAAACCGGCACGACCGTGCCCAGCTTGCTCGTAAGTCATTCCTATTGCTCCCATAAAAGTAGGATAGGTATCACCATAACTAGGATATAATAGGTCAAAACGTTCTCTTGTAAAAAACAACCAACCTTCTGCATCAAAATACTTTGCATGATTTTTTCCTATCTGAGTCTGGAAATCACGCTGCCATGGAGTTATGATCTCATGGAACGGTTCTGCTGCTGGAGCAAAATAATAAGGTTCATTAATTCCTTGTTCATGGAAATCTACATGAACATGAGGCATCCATTTGTTATAAGCAGTTAGTCTACTGTAAGATTCTACCTGTGTAGCCCATGCCCAATCTCTATTCAAATCAAAAAGATAGTGATTTGGTCTTCCGCCTGGCCAAGGTTCATTATGTTCAGTAGCATTTTGATCCGTATTATATGGTGTTGCTTTTACTTGATTGTACCAATTAGCATATCGATCTCTACCATCTGGATTTACACAAGGATCTATAATAACCACTGTATTTTGTAGCCAATCTTTTTTTGTGGTTATTAATTCATAAATAGTTGTCATAGCAGCTTCTGTGCTTGAAGCTTCATTTCCATGTACATTATAACTCAACCAAACTATCGCAACTTTTGGCGTACTATTACCACTAACAATTCCAGTATTTTTAAGATGGTCTAATCTTATGTTTTCTATGTTTGATTGATTCTCTTTGCTAGTTACGATAGCATAGGTTAGAGGTCTTCTCTCATTAGTCTTTCCATACTTATGATAAGTAACCAAATCAGAGTTGTCAGCAACATGCTTGAAATAATTAATAACCTTTGCATGACGTGTAAATTGACTTCCAATTTCATAACCAAGAAATTGCGCTGGCGATTGAAGTGTATTTTGAGCATATGCCCAAGAAGAAACAATAAATAGTAGTGTGAAGAGTGTTTTTTTCATTGATGAGTTTTTAATTTTGGTAAAATACCGCCTTAAATTTAGGATATATATTGTATTAACTAAAATTTAGTATTTAAGATATCCTTATTCTTAATATTTCTGTTTTCAAAAGTAATGTGTTCTGGTAAATTCTGCTTTTACTATTAAAAAAAATATAAAATAATCCATGCAATAACAATCTCTTGTATATTTATCGATCAAAAAAGAACACCCTATGCCAAGTGACTGTATTCCGTTTAGAAAAACAAATTACTTTTCTTCATTTATTTGTGATTACTTAGACGAAAAAGCCGAGCTAAAAGATTTTTATCATAGATTTCCTAAATTAGAAAGTTTCGAGGCGCAGATTTTAGAAAAACAACAGTCATTTTCTGATCAAAATCGTTCTGTTTTACAACAATCTTTAATTGCTCAATATGAAGACTTTAAAGTGTCTGCGAGTACTAAAGAGAATTTAGATAAGCTATCTAATAACAATACATTTACAGTTACTACTGGGCATCAATTAAACCTGTTTACAGGTCCTTTATATTTCTTATATAAAATAGTTTCTACAATTAATCTATCAATTACTTTAAAAGAAAGATATCCTAATTATGATTTTGTGCCTGTATATTGGATGGCCACTGAAGATCATGATTTTGACGAGATTAATTATTTTAATTTCAAAGGAAAAAAGATTCAATGGAATCGACCAGACGGAGGAGCTGTTGGAGTTTTTGAAACTGAAGGTTTGGATAAAGTTTTTGAAATATTTTCGGCCGAATTAGGATCTGGCCGGAATGCAGAAAAGTTGAGGTCTTTATTTCAGGAAGCATATTTAAATCATCATAATTTGGCGGATGCAACTAGATATTTGGCAAATGAATTATTTGGAGAATATGGATTAGTTATTGTAGATGGAGATGATAAAGAATTGAAACGATTGTTTATTCCTTTTGTGCAAAAAGAACTAGAAGAACAAGTTTCTTACAAAAATGTTTTACCAAAAGCTGAAAAGTTAGCTGCAAAAGGATATAAAATACAGGTAAACCCACGCGAAATTAATTTGTTTTACCTCTCTGAAGGTATTCGAGAAAGAGTTATTGAAAAGGAAGGGAGTTATTATGTAAATGATACTGATATCGTTTGGAGTAAGAACGAAATATTACAAAAGCTTCAGGATACTCCAGAACAGTTTAGTCCCAACGTGATGATGCGACCACTGTATCAAGAAGTTATTTTACCAAACCTTTGTTATATCGGTGGTGGAGGAGAACTAGCATATTGGTTAGAGCTCAAGGATTATTTTGATAATGTTCAGATTCCATTCCCGATGTTATTGTTGCGTAATTCTGTATTAATGCAAACAGCAAAACAATCTGCGAAAATTGAAAAATTAGCTGTAACCACCACAGAATTATTTTTAAAACAACATGAGCTTATTAATAGAAAAGTACGACAAATATCTAATATAGATATCAATTTTGATCCGCAACGTAATCATTTAAAAGAGCAGTTTAAAGCAATGTATGAGTTAGCCGAGCAAACGGATGTTACCTTCAAGAATGCGGTAAAAGCGCAAGAAGTGAAACAACTTAAGGGATTAGATATGTTAGAAAAGAGATTGCTAAAAGCTCAGCGATTAAAGCTAAAAGATCATGTAGGTAGATTAACTAATATTCAAAATGAATTATTTCCTAACCAGAGTTTGCAAGAACGTACTACAAATTTTTCTGAAATGTATTTAGAATATGGAGAGGAACTAATTCCAATGTTATTGAAATATTTAGATCCTTTAAAAGGAGAGTTTGCAGTGATAACAAATTAGGTTGCTTATCATCTTCTTATTTAAAATGGGGAACTACAATTTCTCCTAGCTCTTCTATTACATCACTCGCAGGTCTGGACCCGTATTTTAGATTAATAATTACATGATTAACTCCAGAGGATTCTAAAGTTTTTAGATGTTCTATAGCGTAAGATATTCCTGATTGGAATCCCAAATGAATTCCCTTTGGAGTTGCTTCAGGATCTTCTAATAAATCAATGTATAGAGATTGCATATAAGGTTTCCAAGGTTGTTCGTTTTTTTCTAAAGCGTTTAACCAATCAGACATAGTACGTTGTAAGAAAGCAAAATCTCTTGGGTAATATAACCAGCCATCTGCATTTTTTGCAATCCAATCTAGAGACTGTCCAGAATGACCAGTTACTAGCATTGGAGTCGTATACTCTGATTTTGGAAGTAAGTCAATTCTGCCATCCATTATACCATAATATCTAGATTGATGTGCTGGAAAATCATTTTGTAATGCTTTTATATATTGAAAACTATCACGAAACAGTTCGCTCTTTTCATGTAGTTTATAGTTGAATGCTGGATATTCTATAGGACGATCTCCTGATGCGGCACCAATAATAATTCTTCCTTTAGATAGGTGTTGTAAACTTTGGATGGATTTTGCTGTATGAATTGGATGTCGCAAGGGAAGAATTATACTTCCTGTAGCGAGCATAATATCTTTAGTTTGATTCATCATGTGAGTCATATAGATCCAAGGATCATATAATTGTCCTGCATCACCAAAAGAAGGATCATGAAATGGAACATCACGGAACCATAGCGCTTTAAAACCAAGTTCTTCAGCTCTTTTTGCAAGTTTTTCTTGGTTTTCCATTTTTGCTATTGCTCCCTGATACGATTCTAGTGGAAATACGAGTCCTAAACTTAACTTATTTTTGGAAGCTATTTTTTGTAATGACTTCATATTTCTATGATAAAATTGAATTGGTAATTGCTATTAATTCTCTGATTTTATTGGAGTCATATGCATCAGGATGCGCTTGCGAGAAAATACCTTTATCATTATCAAAATATTTACCAGAACTATTGCTGTGCTCATCAGAAATAGCTAGACTACATAAGATATTTACACCTTTTTCTGGAGGAGCCCAATGGGTTCCATATGCTTCCTGAACCATACGAGTATTAAGTAATGAACCTGGATTTACCGCAATGATATTAATATCGCTATGTTCCTCGGCAAGATAGAAACTCCACATAGTCAATGCAAGCTTGCTTTCTGCATAAGCTTCTTGTTCCGATAATGCTATAGAACTGGATAGCGCTTCAAGTTGAACGGATGATTGCGCGGCAGAACTAAGATTGATGATTCTTGGCGAAGTACCTTTTTGTAAAAGAGGAATTAGTTTTTTTGTAAGGAGAAAAGGAGCAAGGTAATTTACTACAAATCTAATGTCTATGCCATTTTCATTATGTGATATTTTACTTTTAAAAATCCCAGCATTATTTATCAATACATCAATATGTGATACTTCTTTCTCAATTTCAAGCACCATTTTTTCTACACTATCCAAATCGGAAAGATCTGCTAAAAACCCATTTGTATTTTTATTACCTGTACTTTCTTGAATTTCTAGAATTGTATTTTCTAGTTTTTGTTTGTTTCTGCCATGTACAAAAACGCTATGTCCTTGTTTGGCTAGTTCGATAGCTGTTAATTTTCCAATTCCGTCTGTACTACCTGTGATAAATATGGTTTTCATAAGAATGATTTATTTTGAAATTTGCTTTGCAAGACCTTCTTTGTGTTTTACATATATGTTAGACTCCTATAACTTTAATACTTCCATTCGTTTTTATATAAAGAAGTGCCTCTTGGTTGTTTTTATTGTTAACAGTATGAATGGCTTTATCTGTTGATCCAAAGTAACTTCCAGTGTCTAAAACTTTTGTTTCATTACTGCCAGGCATTACGTAATTCAGTTCTCCCTTAATAAGTACCGAATGCAAAACAGAACCATTACTTTCTATTTGTCCATTAAAGTTTTCGGGTAGTTTTATAAAAATACCTCTCATATGATCTTCGGATTTACGATCCCATAAAAAGCTGATTTTTGCATTACTAGAAGAAGATATCCAGTCAGATTGATGATGATCTAACCAAACTATATTCGTAATGTCAATATTTACAGGCCGTTCACCACTTTCAAAGGCTTCTTCTATTGGTTTTACAAGGTAAGGTCCCTTATCAATTTCTACCAAAGCGATATTCTCAGTTCCTTTTGCAGAAGTAATATGAGCTTCTCCTTTGGGTTGTGTCCAAAAACTACCAGGTTTCATCCACATATTTTCTGCCTTAGGGTCGTCGTTATGGATACTCCCTTTAATAACTACTGCTTTATACGTAGCGTTATGAATATGCGGAGGAGAAGAAAAACCATCTACGAATTTAGCAAGAAATCCAGTAGGTACTTCCTCTTTTCGATCGCCCCAAATAGTTCCTGCCTGTGGACTTTTATCACCACGAGCTGGATTTAACTTTTCCCAGACAATTTCTGAACTTAAAAGAACTTTATTAGTATGTTTGGTAATATTCTTAGGCTTTGATTCAATCTTTGTAGTCTCCTCCATGGAATTATTTTCCTGCTTACAGGATACCGATAATAATATTATTGAGGAAATAAAAAATAAAATTGATTTCTTATGAAACTTCCGAAAAAAGAAATGTGAATAGATCATTTTAATATGAATTTAAATTATTATTTCTTGGAAAAAGCTATGAGTTTACTAGATGAAAAAAAGAAGTTTAAAAAAACCTTGTTTTTATGAGTATAAAACACATACCTTCTATTTCTTAAAGATAAAACCAGGTACTTTTTTATCAGTGTGGTTATGTAAAAAACATTAACTCTATTGCTTTTATCAAGCTTGTTTTCAGGAAAATACTTCTTAAGTATAGCATGTATTATCTAATTAAAGTCATTTCATGTAGGGTAAAGTCTTCTACCGCTCCATCAGTGGCTTCCATATATGAAGCTAGATGAGAATTATTCATATGTTGCTGCCATAATTCTCTGTTTTCCCAGTTCTCATAAAACAGAAATAAGTTTTCATTTTCATTATCCTGATGTAAGTCGTAGTTGATACAACCTTTTTCTGCTCGGGTAATATCTATAAGTTTTAGTAATTCAGTTTTTACTAAATCTCTTTTCTCTTCCTTTGCAAGAATTTTTGCAACAATGGTAAGTTTTTGTGTTGTCATCTTTTTTTATTTAAATCTTTTTTATACTAAGCTAAATCATCTTTTGCTTCTATAAGAAAATGATGGCTTATAGCACCAGATGTTCTGGCTTCTAGATGAGGAGCATACTCAGGATCCTTCATAAAGTTAGTAGCTGCTTCTTTAGAAGGCCATTCTAAAATGATCCTAAGTGCTGCATTTTGTGCTTGTCCCTCTATTTGTTCGTGGGAAGTTGTTCTTGCTAAATATTTTCCACCATGTTTTTTTACAATATCTCCAGACACGGAAACATAATCAGAAACCCATTCATTATTGGTTGGTGTTACATCTAATACAGAATAATATGCCATGATTTTATTTTTTATGTTAGTTTAATAGGGTGATGATTTCCTCTTCTGGTAATCTAGATTTTGGAGTTTTGTTCGGAATGTTAAAGTCTGACTCATCGCGATAACCTAAAGCTACCACTGCTACAGAAGTAAACCCTTTTTTACGTAAATCGAATTCTTCGTCCAATGCTTTTAGGTCTACACCTTCCATAGGAAGAGCATCTATACCTAGCGTTGCTGCTCCAAGTAAAAAATTACCGATATTTAGATATACTTGTTTTTCTAGCCAATGCTGAAAATCTTTCACATCGTAGCGATGAATATCAGCAAAAATATTTCTAGCGTTGTATACATTTTGTTTAATCTCATCATTCGGAAATCGTTTATCTTGATCTTCTTGCTTCAATAGGTGCTGCATATATTCTTCATCAGCACTAGTTTTAGAACAAAATAGAACAACGTGGGAAGCCTTTAAGATTTTTGGTTCATTAAAATGAAAAAAGCCTTGTGCTCCTTTAGCAATTCTACTTTTTCCTTCTTCCGTATTGGCAATTACAAAATGCCAAGGTTGAATATTGGTACTAGATGGACTATATCTTAGTAGCGCTTTTAATTGTTCAAAATTATCATCAGAAATTTTTTTGTTTGGGTCAAAACTCTTAGTTGAGTACCTCCAATTAAGTATTTTCTTTATATCCATTTTATTACTATAAAAATTATAGTAGCAAAACTAACTATAGTTTAATACCTTTGCAATAACGGTCAAAAATGATAGTATAAGAAAATGAAAGAATCTGCACCAAAAATGTTAAAATTTAAGGGTAAAGAGTATCCTTGTTGTGCCAGCTTAACTATGGGGATCATAGGAGGAAAGTGGAAAACAGTAATATTGTTTCATTTGCTCGATGGTACGCTTAGATATAGTGAGTTACGAAAGGAGATGCCAACAGTTACGGAGCGTACTTTAAGTCTTCAGTTAAAAGCACTAGAAGAAGACGGGTTAATTCATAGAAAAGTATATACTTCTAAACCTCCATTGAAGGTAGAATATTCCTTAACAGATTTTGGTAAAACTTTAACACCATTAATTCAATCGATAGCTAATTGGGGAGATTTCGTTTTAGAAAATTATGCTGATTAGAAACTTTTATCTAAGAACTTAGATCTTTTGAGAAATATATTCGTCTGTGTCCTTCGGGAAAGTTATTAATTTCTCCTATTGGCTGGTACCCATTTTTTAGGTAAAAACCTTCTGCTTGGAAGTCAAAAGTGTCCACCATAGCGGTTTTTACACCTTTTGTTTTAGCGAGATGTTCTACATGGCCTAGTAAACGAGATCCAATTCCATTTTTTCTATAAGATTCTTTTACCCACAGTATCTTAATTTCTAATCCGTTCCAGTATCCAATACCTCCTAAAATTCCACCTATTTCTTCTCCGTCTGATTTTGTAGCTACAAACTCCAAAGGAGTCCACATCTCTGAAAGAGCAGCTACTTTGCTAAGGTTATAAGAATTAAGTCCATCAACTATGGTTTTTATATTTTCTTTATTACAGGGGTTGATGGTAAATTCTGGTATCATTTGCTTTTTTCTAAGAAATCGTGCGCAATGTAATAAGTTTTAATAGATAAACTTTAATTTACTATTATAAGTTTAGAATCATGTCAATTAGAACATTATTGCTTGGAATTTCCAGTTTTTTACGTAATCGATACCGTGCTTTTCGAACACCTTCTTGCGTTATATTTAGAATGGTGGCAATTTCTTTAGAGGATAGGTTCATTTTAAGCAGGGCCATAAGACGTAATTCATTGGTGGTAACATTAGGGTACTGGTTTTTAATTTTGCTGTAGAAATCTTTATGAATTTGTTCAAAATGTTTTTTGAAGTGATCCCAGTGATGATCATCTTTAAAATCGAAGTTTATAATCTGAAGTACTTTTTGATAATTGTATTGTGCATTTTGATCTTCAGCAAATCTCATTACTTCTATCTCTTCTTTTAAGTGTTCTAAAACTTTATTCTTTTTTACAAGACGAAGAGAGTTGGTGGTTAGCTCCTTGTTCTTAGTATCTAATTCTTTGCTTAATAATGCTTTTTCGAGACAACTAAGTTTAAATTTTTTTCTAAAAAAGAATACGAAAATTCCAAGTGTCAAGACTCCAATTCCAAAACTCAAGGTCAATAATAGATTTTGGGATTTTGCATATTCATTTTCTTTCTCTAATTCATGAATTTTAAGTTCCTTTTTGTTTGTTTGAAATTGAGTTTCTAGTACTCTAGCTTGCGCCTTTTTTTCTATGGAATCTAACGAGTCCTTAATTTTTGATAAGTTTTTGTAGTATTGATAAGCAGCTACACTATTGTTCGATTTTTCTGCTAATAATGCTAGCGTTTTATTTGCTTCTTTTTCAGCGTTGAGGTCTAAAGCGCTCTTTGCAGATCGTAGTGATTTTTCTGCATAATAATTGGCAGAGTCTAGTTGATTTAGTTCTAATAATGATTTCGCAATATAATTTTGAGTGCTTGCTTTTTGAATATGATCCCCTTTACTACTGAAGTTTTGTAATGCTCGTTTTAGGTGTAGAAGTCCTTTGTTGTAACGTTTCATATGGTAATAAGTGTTACCAATATCCGATTCTATTAACGCAATCGTTTTTGGACTTTCTATTCTAAATGATAAAGATTTTTGGAGGTAACTTAATGCTTTAGTATGATTACCCAAGCCATTATAACTAATTCCTATATTTCTTAGAGTTGCACTTAAATGGGTTTTGTTTCCAGTTTCTCTTATAACAGGTAGTGATTCCTCTAAGTATTTCAATGCTTTATCGTACTCTTCTTGTTTTATTAATATATTGCTAATCTTAAAGTAGGTACGGGCGACACCTGACTTATTTTTTAATTTTTCATATAGTTGATTTGCTTTTATATAATATTCTAACGCTTTCTTTTGGTATTTCATGAGACTGTATGAAACCCCTGTATTTTCAATAGATTTTATATAAGAGATAGAATCATTTAATGATATGAATATGTTGCTAGCTGCGTTGAAGCTTTTAATAGCATCATAGTATTGGTTTAAATGATTATGAACTACACCAATTTGATGAAATGCAGAAGCTTGCCCCCAAGAATGACCTATTTCTTGGTTGATTTTCAAGGCTTTATCAAAATGAACTAATGCAGAATCATATTCTTTTTGATAATAATATACTACCCCAAGACAGTTGTAAGAACCGGCCATCCCTCGCGGTTTGTTAATATTTTGGGCGATTTTTAAAGCTGCTCTAATTTGTTTTTTAGCTAATAATGAATTCGAAGTAGCGTATTGTATTCCAATATCATTAAAGGCTTTGATTAAAGTGGTGTCGGGAGTGTTTTTATTCTTTGTTATTCGATATAGGCTATCTACTATTTTTTGATTTTGTGCTGAAGCATTAGTATAAACTAATATCACTAAACAGAGTATGCTTCTTGCACCAAAAAACTTCATTATCTAGGGTATGGAGGTTAAAAGAGGGGCAAAAATAATTTATTGTTCAAAAACTTGATGGTCGTTAACACATAGGTAATGTAATCTTAAAATTAAGATTCTTATTGAACACAGCTGTTGGCTTTTAGCTTAATTTGATATGATTAAAAAAGTAGATAGAAAAGAGTGCCTGGTAAATAGAATACTAGTGTTGTGCATAACAGTTTTTAATAGTGGTTTGTTTTGAGGTCTTATTTTTTAATACATATGTGTTATATCATTTATAAACGCAAAACCTTAATTAGATTAGGGGTAATATTACGGATTAAATAATTTTAATTAGATAATAACGTTATGATAACAAACTCCAATCGTCATGAAATTATATACTCTTTTTACAGCCTTATTGTTGATATTAACTATGAACCTTTTTGCTCAGGAAAAGGTATTAGTGTTTACTAAAACTAATGGTTTTACACATCCCTCAATTGGTGCTGGAATTACAATGATTCGAGATCTAGGAAATGATAATGGTTTGTGGACAACTGATGATACTGATAATGCAAATGCTTTTACAGATGCTAATCTGTCTCAATATGCAGCCGTTATTTGGTGCAATACGAGTGGTAATAATTTATTGAATGCTTCTCAACGGGAAGCTTTTGAAAATTTTATAGCCTCCGGTGGTGGTTTCCTAGGGATTCACGCGGCTACTGATACATACAGAGATCGAAGCTGGCCTTTTTATAATGAGCTCGTTGGTGGTATTGTACAATCCGGCCCTAATCATACCAGTAATAATTTTAATGCAGATATGACTATTGTAAATTCCCATCCATCTGTAGATTTTATTGGAAACGCTGGTGATATTTGGAATAAATCGGAGGAATATTATTACTGGAAGAATAATGGAGGGCAGCTGTTTAATGGTAATATAGATGTATTAATGGTTGAATCTACAGGTTCTAATGATTATGATGAGGCGAGACCCATTTCCTGGTATAAAGAATATGCAGGAGGAAGGTCTTTTTATACAGCTTTAGGGCACAATTCGAGTGATTATACAAACAATACAAATTTTATAAAGCATGTAGAGGAAGGTATTAAATATGTTATTGGCAATACGTTAAGTGTTGGTAATCCAGAGCAAAAAATACCCCTTCAGATTGCCCCAAACCCAGTTCAAGACGTTATGCGACTTTCTACTTCAGGAATGCTTAGTTCTAAATCATTAATGATTTATAATGTAAATGGAAAGCTTGTTTATAAAAGTGAAATTCCTGCAGAAGTTTTATATACAGATATTAACCTCGAAAAATTAGCTAGCGGTTTATATATAGGAAGTCTCATATCTAATAATGAACAAAGCACTTTTAAATTTGTAAAAAGGAATTAGAATATCATCTAAATAAATTAATTCCAGACCTCATTCTGTAACCATGGAATACTGGTTTTCAGGATGTCTTTGTATTCACAGGCTTTGATGTGAGTATTCCCTTCTGCCTCTACAAAGGTGATATTACACCCAAGTGCCTTTGCCTCTGTTATTCTTTTTCGAACTTTTTTGATAGGGAAGAATTTATCCTCAGTTCCTTGAATTACATATATAGGAATCTCTAATTTCTCTTCTACTTTGCAGTTCGATCCCATTAAAATCATTGCCGAAAAGATATCTTTGTAATCGTTGGCATACTGCCAGCCAGCGATGGCACCATTACTATATCCTACCAGTACTATTTTGTTTGGATCAATAGGCCAATTTTCTTTAGCTAAATCTATAAAATCTAAGATTCTTTTTTCCAGGTAATCCAATGTCCAGGTACGCCAAGCACCAGAAGGACTAAAAACAAAACCTCCTGCATCTTGCAAACCAGGAGTTACAAGGCAATTACTAAATTTTGTGTAGTTTTTACTGCCTACACCTCCATGGAGAACAATAAATAAAGGTACTTTTTCTCCTTCTTGAATTTCTGGAATTGTTAAATCATATTTCCATTCGGATTCTTTGTCGTTTACTTTTATAGTGCTAATAAGATTACCGGGTGATAAAGGGATTGCTTTAAAGGAAGTTGCATCGATACTACTAACGTAATTTGCTTTTCCTCTAGTATCCAGCCCACTTTTGCATGATGTGCAGTTAATAAAAACAATACAACAAAAAATGCAGTATAAGATTGAAGATTTCATAGTTTTTCTATAAATATACTAACTATGTCGTTATTTTTTTAATCAATTAACGAGGTCTTTATAAAATAATACAGGAAGTTGAAAATTATATCAAATAGGATTTCGGAGGTTGTAATTTAATTTTATTTTTGCCTATGCAAAATAACGTACTCATTTTAGATTTCGGATCACAGTATACTCAACTAATTGCTAGAAGAGTTAGAGAACTAAATATTTATTGTGAAATCCACCCGTATAATAAATTACCAGAAAATTTATCAGATTTTAAAGCAGTAGTCCTTTCAGGATCTCCCTTTTCGGTAAGAGGAGAAGATGCTCCACATCCCGATTTATCGGAGATAAGAGGAAAGAAACCTTTATTAGCAGTGTGCTATGGAGCTCAGTACTTAGCTCATTTTAGTGGAGGAGAAGTAGCACCTTCTAATACACGAGAATATGGAAGAGCTAACTTGTCATTCATTAAGGATGGAGAGGAATTTTTTAACGGAATTTCAGTAGGGTCGCAAGTATGGATGAGTCATAGTGATACTATAAAATCATTACCTACAGGGGCTGTTTTGTTAGCGAGTACAGGAGATGTAGCTAATGCGGCTTATAAAATTGAAAATGAAGAAACTTATGCTATTCAGTTCCATCCAGAAGTATATCATTCCACTGATGGTAAACAGTTATTAGATAATTTTCTGATAGGGATTGCAAAAATTCAACCAGATTGGACACCCAACTCGTTCGTAGATACAACAGTAAACGAATTAAAAGAGAAATTAGGGGATGATAAGGTAGTTCTCGGATTAAGTGGTGGAGTAGACTCTACGGTTGCTGCTGTATTATTGCATAAAGCTATCGGAAGTAATCTTCACTGTATTTTTGTAAATAACGGTCTACTTCGTAAAAATGAGTTTGCGTCTGTATTGCAACAATACGAAGGAATGGGGCTAAATGTTAAAGGAGTAGATGCTTCGGCACGTTTTTTGGAAGCTCTAGCAGGTGAAAGTGATCCAGAAGGAAAACGAAAAATAATAGGAAGAGTTTTTATTGAAGTATTTGATGATGAAGCAAACCAGATAGAAGATGCTAAGTGGTTGGCACAAGGGACGATTTACCCAGATGTTATAGAGTCTGTATCTGTTAATGGAGGACCATCAGCAACGATTAAATCTCATCATAATGTTGGAGGATTGCCAGATTTTATGAAACTAAAAGTTGTAGAGCCTCTAAAAATGTTGTTTAAAGATGAAGTAAGAAGAGTGGGAGGTTCTATGGGACTTGATCCAGAACTCCTAGGACGACATCCATTTCCTGGACCTGGATTAGCAATTAGAATATTAGGAGACATAACTCCAGAAAAAGTTAGTATTTTGCAAGAAGTTGATGCTATTTTTATAAATGGTTTAAAAGAAAACGGACTTTATGATAAAGTTTGGCAAGCTGGAGCAATTTTATTGCCAGTACAGAGTGTTGGAGTAATGGGAGATGAAAGAACATATGAAAAATGTGTGGCACTTAGAGCCGTAGAAAGTACAGATGGTATGACTGCAGATTGGGTTAATTTGCCCTATGAGTTTTTGCAAAAAACCTCAAATGAGATAATAAATAAGGTAAAAGGCGTTAATAGAGTAGTATATGATATTAGCTCTAAACCGCCAGCGACTATCGAGTGGGAGTAATATAATAGATCCTTTGGGGATTAGGTTCATTAAAAATAAATCGAATGAAAAAAGTATTGTTGTTCTTTTTTATGATTTTTATAACCACTGTTGGTTTTTCTCAACAGTATAAAAGTCACAAAGTTGTTCAAGGAGAAAATGTATATAGAATTGCAAAAAGATATAATACAACTCCAGAAGCAATTTATAAGATAAACCCAACTGCAAAAGAGGGTATTAAAGAAGGACAAATTCTAGCAATTCCAGTTGTTGACGATCAGGAATATCAGATTCATATTGTTGGTGAAGGAGATACAGTATTTAATTTATCCCAAAAATATAACACAACTCAAGAAGCTATTTATAATTTGAATCCAGATGCAGTAAACGGGATTAATCTAGGTCAAATTCTAAGAGTTGCTGTTTTAAAGAAAAAAGAGGATACAGAAACTTCAACTGAAGTAAGTGATCCTGTTTTAGATAGCATACAACCTTTAGAAGAGATAAAACAAATAATTAGATTTAAAACTCATAAGGTTAGAAGAAAAGAAACCTTATTTGGTATTGCTCAGAAATACGATATTACTATAGATGATATTAAAAAGCATAATAAGCGATTGTATTCAGAGCAAATTCGTAAAAGAGATAAACTAAGAATTCCTGTGTTTGCAGAACAAACTACGGTTTCTAGAGAAATTCCAAAAGATAGTTTAGGTTCTAGAGTTTCTACGACTACTAAATATATTGTTAAGCCCAAAGATACACGATATAGTATAGCAAGAAGACATGGTATTACTGTTGGTGAGCTAAATCAGCTAAATCCCGAAATGGATCCAAATTTTCCTATTGGAATGGAAATTTTAGTTCCTACTACGATATTTGTACCTTTAGGAGAGGTTATTGACGAGGATAAATTTGAATTGTATGAAGTAAAGCCTAAAGAAGGATTTTATAGTGTTCTAAGACGAGCACAAATTTCTTCGGATTCTCTGTTTAGTTTAAATCCTTATGCAAGGGATGGTCTAAAAATAGGAATGGTTTTAACATTACCTAAAAAAGATACTGCAGATTCATTAGCGATAGATTTTCCAGAGAAAAAAATTGTTCCATTGGAGAATATGTTGTCTAACTTTAAGGCTAAAAAGATTGCTATAATGCTACCTTTTGGACTGGATACCTTAGATCTGGAAGCAAGACAACAGACGGAGGATTTCTTGAAAACCAGAGATGCTAGAGGAACCAGAGTTGCCTTGGACTTTTATAAAGGGGTACAAATGGCCATAGATTCTGCTAAAACGAAAGGTCTAAGTATTGATGCAACAGTGTATGATACGCAAAGAAATAAGAATACTGTGCATATCAAACGATTGATTGATCAAAATAACTTCGATGAATTAGATGTTGTAATAGGACCATTATATCAAGCAAATGTAGAAGCGGTAGCTGCTGAGTTAAAAAAGTATGAAACACCTGTTATCTCTCCTATTTCCAATAGAGAATCAAAATTATACAGTAATTTCTTTCAAACTATTCCGACAGATGTAATGCTTCAGGATAAAATGATAAATTATGTAGCCAAAGATTCTACTGATAAGAATATTGTTATTATCGTGCAGCAAGGAAAGAAGAAAGGAGAATCAATGAAGCCTAAGCATCAAGAAATCAAGGACAAATTAGTAGCCAAGTTTCCAGATGCAAAAATAGCTAGAATAGAGGAAGGTAATTATGTGTATGAAGTGCATCTAAATAAAGCATTAGCCAAAAATAAACCAAATTGGGTTTTTATTGAATCTGATGATGTAGCTATGATTAGTAATGTTACAACTTTATTAAATGCAAAAGTAGAAAGTCATAAGGTTACATTATTCACAACAGATAAAAATAATGCTTTTGATGATGATAGTGTAAAGAATGAATATTTATCAAATTTACATTTACATTATCCTTCTATTGATAAGGAATATGATAATTACGATGAGACATCAATGACTCCTTTCGTAGCTAGGTATAAGAAAGAATTCGGAACTATTCCTAGTAAATATACCGTACGCGGTTTTGATATTACGTATGATATTTTGATGCGATTGGGATCTGCGGATGATTTATATCACGCAGCTACTTTTGAAGGAACTACGGAGTATGTTGAAAATAAATTTAATTATGCGAAAAAGCTTTTAGGAGGTTATTATAATAAGGCTTCTTACATCATTAAATTTGATGATGAATTAAAATTAACGGTTATCGAATAAAAATTATTTGATCAATAATTAATTTTCTAGAGGTTTTTAGAATCATTTTTTTTATTTTTAGATGCTATTTACAAAGTATTGTTAAAACGTAGATGATACTTTGCACCTAAACTTTGATTAAACTTACAGTTAATTTTAGTCGTGGTACGGAAATTGATATAGTGATTATGGCAATTTTGATAAATCAAAGTTTACACAAAATTTAGATAAATTGTTTCAATTGGGATAGATATAAGATTTTATATCTGAAAACAAATAAGAATCTATTTAAACATACATATGCAATACTTAGCCCCGTATTGTATTTTTGGGTGTTTTTGTGGAAAAATAACAACTTTAGCCGGGCATAATTATTGCAATTATGGGTAAATTTTTTACTATTCTCTTAGTTTTATTTTTTGCTAGTCATGGATATGTAGAGCGTTTTTCTTATGCGGAAAAAAGTAAGTTGGAATGGTCGGATTTTAGGGGAGAACCTAAAATGAACAGTAGTTTTGATGCTAGTGTAAATACCGGAATAACTTATCAATGGTCTATAAGTAAGGATTATGGGAAGATTGAATTAAAATATGAAGTGGACAGTTTCTGTTATCCATCATTATCATGGGTAAAGAGAGGGCAGTTAACTAAATACTTACTAGAGCATGAACAACTGCATTTTGATATTTCGGAGTTGCATGCCAGAATTATGCGCAAAAAATTAAAGGAATATAAGCCTGGAAAGAATGTTCGTAAAGATTTAAATAAAATGTACAAAAGAGTCGAGCGTATGAGGATTAATATGCAAGAACTCTATGATATCGAAACCGAACATTCTAAAAATAAAGTGAATCAAGAAAAATGGGAAAAGAAGGTTAAAAACCTAATGTGGTATTATAGAGCTTATTCTAAATAAATATCCGATGTTATCTCTTTAATGAATTCTCAAACTCAAAAAGACTTTTTAATTAAACTGGCGCATACCAAAATGCCTTTTGGTAAATATAAAGATCGATATCTCATTGATTTGCCAGAATACTACATCGTTTGGTATCATAATAAAGGATTCCCTAAAGGAACACTGGGAGCGCAAATGCAAACAGTTTATGAATTGAAGCTAAATGGACTCGAATACCTAGTCAGAAACATTCAAAAAATGTGATTTTTGAAATTACAATAAGACATAATAACTTAATTGGTTGCAAAAAAAGGGACATATTTCTAAAAATACGTCCCTTCCTTTTTGTTCTATAAAAAAAATCTAAGTTTATGAAGCAGGTTCTGTTACCTTTTCAAAAATATCAACATCAACTTGGTTTCTAGTTAAATCTTCAAAAGTCTCTCGCTTACGAATCAAATGTGCTTTGTTATTATGCCAAAGTACTTCTGCAGGTCTAAAACGAGAATTATAATTACTAGCCATAGAGAAGCAATAAGCTCCTGCGTTTTTAAAGGCAATAACATCTCCTTCGGTAATTTCTGGAATTCTCCTATTTGTTGCAAAAGTATCTGTCTCACAGATGTAACCTACTACAGAGTAAAAACGCTCCTTTCCATCAGGGTTAGAGATATTTATGATTTCGTGATAAGAGTTATAAAACATCGGTCTGATTAAGTGATTAAAACCACTATCAATACCTGCAAAAACTGTTGAGGTTGTCTGCTTTACAACATTTACTTCAGCAAGAAAATAACCGGACTCACTTACCAGGAATTTACCAGGCTCAAAACCTAGTATTAATTCTTTTCCATACTCCTTACAGAAAGAATTAAAACGTTTGGTTAGTTTCTTACCAAACTCTTCTATATTAGTTTCGATATCACCTTCTTTGTAAGGTACTTTAAAACCACTTCCAAAATCTAAAAAATCCAGATTTTTAAAGTGCTTAGCAGTTTCAAATAAGATCTCGCTAGCATAAAGAAAAACGTCAATATCTAAAATATCACTACCCGTATGCATGTGGATACCGTTAATATTCATGCCAGTATTCTCTACAATTCTTAGGATATGAGGAATTTGATGTATTGAAATTCCAAATTTACTATCGATATGACCAACAGAAATTTTACTATTCCCACCTGCCATTACATGCGGATTAATACGAATGCAAACAGGTACATCTGGATGTTTCGTTCCGAATTGTTCTAAAATGGATAAGTTATCGATGTTAATCTGAACTCCCATCGAAGAAACTTGTTCAATTTCCTCTAAAGACACTCCGTTTGGAGTAAATATGATGTTAGCAGGAGCTACACCAGCTGCAAGCCCAAGTTTTACTTCTTGAATTGATACTGTGTCTAATCCAGCGCCTAACGAATTCATTAACTTTAGTATCGCAATATTAGATAACGCTTTGACTGCATAGTTAAGTTTCAAATGTTTCACCTGTTTAAAAGCATTAGTAAGACGCTCATACTGTGAAACAATTTTTTCGGAGTCATACACATATACTGGACTCCCAAACTCTTTTGCGATTGCTAATAAATTTGTGTTTTCCATTTTACTTTAATTTGGCTTACGAAATTACCATTTTTACTAGAGATTATCTCTAGGCGGCGCGTAATTAGTATAAAATTATGTAAACCTAAAAAAAAACGATGCTAAATAACGAATTTTCGATTTTTGAACAGATATTATACACAAGCTAGTTGTTTATTTAGTATTTTTAAAAGAAAAAATGCTAGCACTCTTTCCTTTACAATTAGTCGTATATCCAGGAGAGCGTTTACCACTTCATATCTTCGAACAACGATATCAACAATTGATTGCAGATTGCGAAGAAGATGGAATTTCTTTTGGTGTACCCACTTTTATAGATAAAAAACTAGAATATGGTACTGAAGTAACATTACAAAAGGTAGAAAAAAGATATCCGAATGGAGCAAGTGATGTTGTTTGTACTGGTACAAGAGTTTTTAGGATTAAAAGTTTTTACCCTCAATTACCGGGTAAGTTATATGCTGGTGGTGAGGTAGAGTATATGGAGGATAATGAAAACGGAGTAGAAGAGTTACAAGAAGAATTATTAAAGAATATTGCGATTTTATATATTGAACTTACCATAGAAAAACCTCCAATTTTTAATATTCCATTTGTAAGTTATCAAGTAGCTCATAAAGTCGGTTTGGCGCTACATCAAGAATATCATTTATTAAAGCTCAGAAGCGAATTTGAACGCCTTAATTATTTAATAGGACATCTTAAAGTTACAATTCCTGTTGTTAGAGAAATGAATAGAGCTAAAGAAGTCATTAAAATGAATGGGCATTTTAAGAATTTTGATCCATTGGATTTTGATGATTTTAAACTTTAAAGAAATCTAAATTCATTTTCGAAGAATTTTCGAGGCTATTTTTTGGGATAGCATAATACCAGTTTCTATATAACTTTTTTTACTAGAAAAGATTGGCACAGTATCTTCACTTTTCCTATTTTTGGGACTCCTATAGAAAAGGTAAAAAATAAGACTATGAACTTACACGAATATCAGGGTAAAGAGATATTAAGTAGCTTTGGAGTGCGTATCCAGCGTGGTATTGTTGCACAAAATGCTAAAGAAGCAGTAGCTGCTGCAAAACAATTAACTGCTGAAACAGGTACTGGTTGGCACGTAATAAAAGCTCAAGTACACGCTGGAGGTAGAGGAAAAGGTGGAGGTGTAAAACTTGCTAAAAATCTTCAGGAAGTAGAAGAAATAGCAGGTCAAATCATCGGAATGAACTTAATTACACCGCAAACTTCTGCAGAAGGAAAAAAAGTACATCAAGTATTGATTGCAGAAGATGTGTATTATCCAGGTGATAGTGAACCAGATGAGTTTTACATGTCTGTATTACTAAATCGTACTACAGGAAGAAATATGATTATGTATTCTACAGAAGGGGGAATGGATATCGAAACTGTTGCAGAAGAAACTCCTCATTTAATATTTACAGAAGAAATAGATCCTGCTGTTGGATTATTGCCATTTCAGGCTAGACGTGTAGCTTTTAATCTTGGATTAAGTGGTGCTGCGTTTAAGGAAATGACAAAATTTGTGATGGCTTTGTATACTGCTTATGTAAAATCAGATTCTTCATTATTCGAAATTAATCCAGTATTAAAGACGAGTGATGATAAAATCATGGCGGTAGACGCAAAAGTAACTATCGATGATAATGCTTTATATCGTCACAAGAACTACGTAGACATGCGTGACATCCGCGAAGAGAATCCAATAGAAGTAGAAGCTAACGAAGTTGGTCTAAACTACGTGGATCTAGACGGTAATGTAGGTTGTATGGTAAATGGTGCAGGACTTGCAATGGCTACTATGGATTTGATCAAGCAAGCTGGTGGAGAACCTGCTAATTTCTTAGACGTTGGAGGTACAGCAGATGCCAAGCGTGTAGAAGAAGCTTTTAGAATTATTCTTAAAGATCCTAATGTAAAAGCAATATTGATCAATATCTTTGGAGGAATTGTTCGTTGTGATAGAGTAGCGCAAGGTGTAGTAGACGCTTATAAAAATATGGGTGACGCAATCAACGTTCCAATTATTGTTCGTTTACAAGGAACCAATGCAGATATCGCAAAAGAATTAATAGATAATAGTGGATTGGATGTACAGAGTGCTGTATTATTCCAAGAAGCAGCTGATAAAGTTCAGGCTGTATTAGCATAAATATTATACTAAATAGCTTAAATAAAAAGAAGCGATCCAATGCATTGGATCGCTTCTTTTTACTTTACAAAAACCTATGAATGATGACATAAGAAATATTGTAGCTAAACTAGATATGAAACCTCATCCTGAAGGAGGATTTTATAAAGAAACATATCGTAGTGATGGAGTAATTCCAAAAAATGCTTTGGAAGATAAATTTTCTGGAGCTCGTAACTATTGTACAGGGATTTATTTCTTATTAACATCAGAGAATTTTTCCGCTTTTCACCGTATACAACAAGATGAAATGTGGCATTTTTATGGAGGTAGTTCTCTATACGTACATGTTATTGATGCTAACGGATTATATACATGTCATGCTGTGGGAATGAATCTTGATGAAGGAGAGGCACCTCAGTTAGTAGTTCCAGCAGGTTGTTGGTTTGCGTCTAGTGTAAAAGAAAAGAATCATTATTCTTTTGTGGGTTGTACGGTTTCACCAGGATTTGATTTTGAAGATTTTGAATTAGCCGAAAGAAACAAATTAATACAAGAATTTCCAGCTCATAAAGAAACTATTATCAGATATACTAGAGCTTAAACTTTGTCCTATCAATTTACTTAAATTAATGGTAAAGGAATGTAAAAACTATTGAAAGGCATTTTAATTATGTACTTTTAATAATTAATTTAAAAACAAAATAGACTTTTAATACTTGTATGATTATAGAAAACCATATGTTAGGTGTTTTAAAGTCTTAAAAATATCAGAATAAAAGATATGATACCAGAAATAGAGAAATCATTAAATGATCAAGTGCGTTATGAGGCTACCGCTTCTGCTCAATATCTGTCTATGGCATGTTGGGCAGATGTAAATGGATATAATGGCATTGCGGACTTCTTTTATACGCAATCAGAAGAAGAGCGAGTACATATGACAAAATTGGTAAAGTTTATTAATGAGAGAAATGGACAAGCTGTAATTCCCGCTATAGAAAAACCAAGAGATGATTTTAAATCATTAAGAGAGTTATTCGAAATTTTTCTTGAAAGTGAAGAGTTTGTGACCGCGCAAATTAATAATGTTATCTTTCAATGTTTAGAGCATAAGGACTATAACGTACATAATTTTATGCAATGGTATGTGGCAGAACAATTAGAGGAAGAAGCTGTAGCAAGAACTCTTCTAGATAAATTAAAAATTATAGGAGAAGATAAGTCTGGACATTATTTGTTCGATAGAGATATCAATACTTTTCAAATTGGTGATAAGCAAGAAGAGTAGTAATATTACTGATTGTTAATAACTTAATAAACAAAAATTAAAGATTCTTTTCCTAAGAGTCTTTTTTTTATATTTTTGTACTTTATTTAGATTCAATAAAAATTAGTAAGTAGTGCAAAGTTCAGGAATTCCATCTTTATATTCGCCATGTGCCTCAATGAATTGTGAAGTAAGTTGTGGTGGTAAGAAGAAAAAATGTTGTAAGAAATATAAGAAGAAGGGAAAGACAAATTGTAAAAGGTGTCCTAAGCTATAACAGATAGTAATACGGAACAATAATCGCTACAAATACAAAAACACATTAGTATTAATAAGCACGCTATTTGCGTGTTTTTTTGTATTATGAATTTTAAAAAGAAAGTTGTTCTTTTCATTATTTCTAGGAGGCGTATTTCTTTAATCTTTAAGAATCGTTAAAAATTGAATTTAAAGGAATAGTTTTTAGTAATCTTTTTTAGATTTGTATAGCTCCCAATCTATAGAACTTAATACTATATTTAATAAAGATATTCATGATCAAGTATTTAGTTTTATTAGGTTTGTTTTTTTCGATATCAATAAACGGACAAGAAAGTCAGTTTAGTAAATTGATCGAAAGTTTTTCAGAACCTCAAAAGAATATTCCCCAAGATTTAGCTTTACAATATTTCGATTTCAAACCTACAGAGAGAGCAAGTAATCTCTTAACTGGAAATGTGGTTGTACGCACAAAATCATATATTATTGTATCTACAGTTTTAAAATGTAATATAGGAACCAATTGTGAACAATCATCTTTAACATCATTTACTCCAGAAGGAAAGCGTATAGCTACCATTGCTTATGAAAGAGCTGTTGCTGACTGTTCTTTCAATGACGCTAGAATTTCTGTTTTTGTATCAGATGACTTATTAGTATTTAAAGAAACAAGAGAAAAGTTGGATTGTATCGGAGATGGAAAACAAGTTGGTCTCAAAGAGTGGTTAGAGTTTCAACCTATAAAAAAAGATGGTAGCTTTTCAAAGCCTTATACAGACATTAAGGCAATTGAAAGAGAGAATTACATATTTTCGCATCGCATATTTAAAAAAGAAGAGCTTGATTTTAAAACAGAAGAAGAATTAGCGATTATTAAAAACGAGATTTTTGCATCTCATGGATACATGTTTACCAAGAAGAAATGGCAAGACTATTTTGAGTCTAAATCTTGGTATATGCCTACAAATAAAGACGCAGCTGATAAACTTACCGACATAGAAAAAAGTAATGTAGCACTTATTTTAAGTATTAAACAATGAGGATTACAAGTATTATTGTATGCTTATTAATGTCTGTTATATGTTATGGTCAGACCAAAACCATTCATGTATTTGTAGCTTTGTGTGATAATGCTAATCAGGGTATTGTGCCAGTTCCAGAACGTATAGGAAATGGACAGGACCCTAAAAATAATTTATATTGGGGAGCGGGTTATGGTGTTAAGACTTTTTTTAAAGTAAAAACCAAGGATTGGACATTAATTAGAAAAATAACAGCTAAGGATGCTAATATTTTAGAAAGATTATTATTCAAGCATGCTACAAAAGATGTCTATTTATTAGCGGATGCCTATGATGGTGCGAAAATAAAAACTACTATAGAAGATTTTCTAAAATCATCAAACGGCCAATTGCCATTAGAAATAGAAGAGAATAGTCGTACCTTACATTTTGGAGGAAATGCTGATCTTTTAGCATATGTCGGTCACGATGGCTTAATGGATTTTGATGTTTCAATCAATTATGAAAATTCATCTAGTAGTAGTAAAAAAGATGTAATCATCCTTGCCTGTTTTAGCAAGCCTTATTTTTCTCCTGAGATTAAAAAGGCAAAAGCAAATCCTATTTTGTGGACTACTCATTTAATGGCTCCCGAAGCATATACTCTAAAAGCTGCTATCGATGGATGGATTCTCAATGAATCTGGTAAGCAAATAGATGAACGAGCAGCGCAATCCTATCATAAATATCAGAAATGTGGTATACGAGGAGCGAGAAATTTGTTTACCACTGGTTTTTGATTTTGTATTCCACTAGAAACCATTTTTTTAGATTCCCTTTTTTCAGGGAGTAATTGGATCCTATTTTACTATATTTTTGATTAAAACCTAATAGTAGATGGATCATGTTTTTATGATTCCTCTTTTTTTTACCTATATTTCTATAATGAATATTGTTATTCAATACTCATTTTATATCTAAACAACAATGGCTGATAATCAAAAGTATATAAATGAATTGCTTCAGAAGCTAGCGATACTGTCCAGAAAGCAGGAAGAATTTCGAAGAGAAATACTGAATCTTAAACAGGAAATTCTAGATCTTAAAAATGCTGAAGACCAAGCAAAACAAATAGTTACATCCGATAGCAAAAACTTAAGTCAAGTACAACCGTTAGAAAGTCGACCTCAAAATATTTCTGAAAGTATAAAGGAAAAAAAGCCAGTACCTTTATCAGCACCACAACCTAAAAGTGTACTAAATCCGATTAGTAAACCTAAAGAAAAATCAAATTGGGAAAAATTTGTGGGAGAAAATCTCATTAGTAAGATCGGAGTTATTATTCTTATCATAGGTGTGGCTATAGGAGGCAAATATTCTATAGAGAATGATCTTATCAGTCCGCTTACACGAATTATATTAGGGTATTGTACAGGTATAGCTTTGATCGCTATTGGAATGAAACTCAAAAGAAAGTATGAAAACTTTAGTGCTGTTTTAGTAAGTGGTGCTATGACAATACTGTATTTCATAACGTTTTTGGCTTATAGTCTATATGATCTTATTCCACAATTGTTTGCGTTTGCCCTAATGGTATTATTCACAATTTTTACAGTATTCGCAGCTATACAATATAACAGACAAGTAATCGCCCATATTGGTTTGGTTGGTGCCTATGCAGTACC
The DNA here is from genome assembly GCF_947492965.1 of uncultured Aquimarina sp. Taxonomy (GTDB): domain Bacteria; phylum Bacteroidota; class Bacteroidia; order Flavobacteriales; family Flavobacteriaceae; genus Aquimarina. The sequence goes on from NZ_CANLOZ010000004.1 coordinate 238,114, forward strand.
TTTTTTGCTAAGTGATGGATCAGGAAGGGTTGCCATTCTATTTAGTTATGTGACTATTATCAATATTGGAATCTTAATACTTTCTTTTAAAAAATATTGGAAGTCCCTTTATTATTCTTCCTTTTTACTTACTTGGTTGATATATTTTAGCTGGTATGCAGTGAAGTATGAAACCAGCATTCATTTCGCATTAGCGTTTACATTCTTATTCGTATTTTTTATCATCTTCTATCTCATATTCCTTTTGTATAAATTGAATAGAAAAGAAAAATTCGGTACTACAGATGTATTACTACAATTGGCTAACGCCTTTATTTTTTATGGAATAGGTTGTTCCATACTGAGTGATCATGAGGTTGGTAAAGAGTTATTAGGATTGTTTACGATTGGAAATGCGCTTATACATTTTGTAGTGAGTGTGATGATCTACAGATTAAAATTAGCAGATCGAAATCTGTTTTATTTTGTTTCTGGTTTAGTATTGGTTTTCATTAGTATCGCTTTTCCTGTACAGTTAGATGGAAATTGGGTGACTTTATTATGGGCAACTGAAGCGGTATTGCTTTTCTGGATAGGTAGAACTAAAAAAGTGCCGGTTTATGAAAAATTAGCATATCCTGTTATTGCTCTTACTTTTTTTAGTTTGTTACAAGATTGGTGGAGGTATTATGCAGAATATTCATACTATAATACTGAAATTATAACTACACCTATTTTTAATATTTCTGTACTTACATCTTTATTGTGTGCAGCTTCTTTTGGGTACATACTTTTTCTGCATCGTAATGATTCATATCCTTTTCCATGGTTAAAATATAAAACTTGGTATCAGTTGATTTCTCTATGGGTTTCTGCAATGTTTTTATTTGTTGTGTATATGACATTTTTCCTAGAGATTATAGATTATTACGAGACTTTAGCATACGATAAACAAGATTTCATGGGAGTTTGGCTTATAAACTATACGCTAGCTTTTCTTTCTATCATATCATTTCTAAATATCACAAAGCTTAAAAACATGATCTTTGGTTACATTAATATTGCGCTTAACTTGTTTGCACTATTAATGTTTCTTACTTCTGGATTATACCTGCTTAGTGAACTAAGGGATGTTTATCTGGATCCATCATTGCTGGAATCTGGAGAAGCGAGTTCGTTTAATATAGGAATTCGTTATATCTCATTAGTTTTCTGTGCCATACTAATGTGGGCTTTATATACATACGCTAGACAACGGTTCTTAAATACGTCATTGATAGTTTTGATAGATGTTGTTCTACAAATCACGATCATTTGGATTTTGAGTAGCGAACTAATTCATTGGTTAGATATAGCTGGATATACATCTTCTGATAAGTTAGGATTAAGTATACTTTGGGGGATATACTCTTTATTCCTTATAGTTATGGGGTTCTGGAAGAAAATAAAGCATATGCGTGTAATGGCATTTATATTATTCGGAATCACTCTTGTTAAACTATTCTTATACGATATCGCACATCTAAATACGATTTCTAAAACGATTGTCTTTGTATCCTTAGGGATTCTGTTGTTGATCATTTCTTTCTTATACAATAAATACAAACATATAATTACTGATGAGGTTAAAGATTAGTTTAGTTCTAGGTATATTGGTTTTCTCCTGTGTTCAACTTTATGCGCAGATAGGTAAGTATAACTATAAACGAGAGTTGTTAGGAGTTTCTGAGGATTGGCATTCCGTTATGATACAAGATGAAATGTATGCTAATCTTTCTTCGAACCTTTCTGATATTAGAATTTATGGTATTACCGCTTCAAAAGATACTATTGAAGCTCCTTATATCTTGAAGAAGAATGAACCTAAAACTATTCATAAGAAAGTTGATTTTGAAATATTAAATACGGCTAGAACTGTCAATGGAACTTTTGTTACTTATAAAGTGCCAATAGATCAGATGATTAACCAGATACGTTTAGATTTTGATCAAACTAATTTTGATACAAGATTATCGGTTGAAGGAAGTCAAGATTTAAAGTCGTGGTTTACTATAACAGATGATTATCGTGTTTTATCAATAAACAATGAATTAACTTCTTATAGTTTTACCACTGTAAAGTTCTCGAATTCAAAATACCAATACTATAGGATATTGGTTAAAGGAGATGATGTTCCTAAAATTGCCGGTGCTCAGATAAATTTTAAAGAAACAAAGACGGGTGATTACAATGTGTACAGAAATAAGTCTTTAGAAATAAAAGAGGAGAAAGAAAATAAAACAACGGTAATTGATATTGCGCTAGACACTCCAGTACCTGTAAATAAGGTGAAAATAAAAGTGAATAATACTTTTGACTACTACAGACCTGTTAGACTGGAATATATTTCTGATAGCACAAAAATTGAAAATGGTTGGAGATATCGTTACGGCAAGTTAACTTCTGGAGTAATTAACTCCATAGAAGAAAACGAATTTGATTTTAGAAGTGAGATTGGACAGCGATTACGAATTACAATCAGTAATTATGATAATCAACCTTTGGATATTCAAGCTGTCGAGATATTGGGAGTAAGTCATGAATTAATTGCTAGATTTACTACTCCAGCAACATACTATCTTACTTATGGAAATAAATCTTCCAATATACCATCCTATGATCTCAAGTATATGACCGAAAAAATTCCTATTGATTTAAAAAGTTTAGGCTTAGGTGAAGAAAAAAGTATTCCAAAAATATCTGAAAAGAAGGTGGAGCCTCTCTTTACAAATAAGGCTTGGCTTTGGGGAATTATGTTGGTAATTATTCTCATATTAGGTAGTTTCACACTAATGATGATGAAAAAGAAGTAAAGGATTTTAGTAGCGGTTAAGGGAAGTTTTCAAAAAAATATATTTTTTTTTGAAAAAAATGTCCAAATACTTCTAATCATTTCGTCATAGCACCATATAAACCATAAATAAATAAAATTATGAAACAATTTGTGTTCCTTTTTAAAGGTGGAGATGAAGTTTGGGATTCCAAAACTGAAGAAGAACAAAATGCCCATATGGGCGAATGGATGGAGTGGATCGGAAAAATTTCTGAACAAGAAAAATATGCTGGAGGAGAGCGTTTATATCCTGCAGTAAAAACCATTCATCCAGGAGGTACTAAAGTAACTGATAGATTTCTTGTGGAAGCCAAAGAAATAATAGGAGGTTATATTGTAGTAAAGGCTGAATCGATGGAAGAAGCAACCGAAATGGCAAAAGGTTGTCCTGGGTTACAATGGGAATCCTCGGTAGAAGTAAGAGAAGTTTGGCCAGACGAAGCTTAAAAGAGATCAGATATGAAATGAGCCATAGCATTTTGGGAACACCCAGTAAAATCAACATTGGCGAATTCCAATAGACAATTGAAGAAAAATAAAACAAGAACAGATGAAAGAGTTTTTAATGCTTATAAGAGGAGGTCAGGAAGGATATCAATCTGCATCACCTAATGAGATGCAAAAAAATATGGAGCACTGGCAAAAATGGATGGCTGGACTTGCTAGAGAAGAAAGATTAGTAGGTGGGCAACCTTTAGTCAGCGAAGGAAATACTTTAACAGGTAGTAAAAAAGCATTTACTGATCGCCCATTTGCCGAAGGAAAGGAATTGGTAGGTGGATATCTATTAATTAAAGCCGAATCCCTTGCGGAAGCTACAGAAATCGCAAAAGGATGTCCAAGTTTTGAGTATGATTGTAGTGTCGAAGTGCGCGAAATAGCTCCAGTTGGATAATATTCGTTGTTTTTTGAAATCGAGAGAAAACATACATGATACTTTAAACCATCTTTTCAGACAGGAATCTGGAAAGATGGTTGCTGTTTTAGTAAAGGTTTTTGGTATAGAGAATTTGGAAATTGCAGAAGATGTAGTGCAAGATGCCTTGGTAAGTGCTCTAGAGACTTGGAAGTTTAGAGGAGTGCCAGACAATCCAAAAGCTTGGTTATATAGGACTGCCCGGAATAAGGCTATTGATATAATTAGAAGAAAAAAGCATAGTAAAACTATTGATTTTTCTGACCCAGAAAGAAAGCTGCTAACCTCGGAATATACTCTAAGTAGTACGATGGATAATTTTTGGAAAGAGGAATATATAAAAGATGATTTCTTAGCAATGATGTATGCTTGTTGTCACCCAGATATTTCTCCAGAAAATCAAATTACTTTTATATTAAAATCTCTTTGCGGATTTAGTACTAAAGAAGTTGCAAAATCTTTTCTTACATCAGAAGATACCATTTCTAAGAGAATATATCGCACAAAAGAGCATTTTAGGAAACATCAAATACGTCCTGAGATTCCTTCATCCGAAGAGATTACCTCTAAAACCACAGTGGTGTTAAGTACGATTTATCTAATATTTAATGAGGGGTATAATTCTACGCATCATGATCAATTAATCAGAAAAGATATCATCTCTCAGGCCCTATGGTTATGTAAGTCTTTGCTGGATACTGAACTCACACAATTACCCGAAGTTTATGCTTTAATGGCATTAATGCTTTTTCATACAGCACGATTAGATAGCCGACTTAGTGATCAAGGAGAATTGATTTTACTTTCTGATCAAGATAGAACCATATGGAATGAAGAGTTAATTGCACAAGGAAGCCGATATTTAAATCAATCTGCTTTTGGGGAGTCTTTATCCACCTATCATTTAGAAGCTGCAATTGCTTATAAGCATTGTATTGCTAAGAGTTATGAGACTACAGATTGGAAAGAAATATTAAAATATTATGATCTTTTATTAAAGATTAAGAGCGACCCAATTGTTTCTCTTAATAGATGCTTGGTTATTTTAGAATTATATGGAGCAGAAGAAGCACTAAATGCCATAAAATCCATTAAAGATCAGAAATTATTGAAAAAATATTACCTCTACCATGCAACTCTAGGAGATATTTATCAACAGTTGATACAACCAAATATCGCAGTCAAATATTATCAAAATGCAATGAAACTCACCCAATCTGCACCAGAAAAACAACTATTGAAGCACAAAATAGGTGAAATATTGAACTAAATATTTCTATGAAAAATTATTGGCAATCTTTCATAGATTCATAATAACTTCTATATTCTTCATAGGTAATTTTTTTTCTTCCTTTTTCTAGAGTAATTGTATTTTGATTCGAAAAGTCAGAGTAGGGTAGTACTTTTTTCGGAAATCCGTCAATTACTATTTCAAAATAGCTGTTGTCCGAAATTTTACTAGTATTTATTTCTATAGTAAACTTTCCATCGTAATCAGTAAATGCGTAGGCGCAAGAAGAGTCTGATATTTGTAGTTTTACCACGGCAATGGGTACAATAGATCCATCAGGTTTCTGAATCGTTCCTTCAATTTTTTGAAGTCCTCCAGAAACAGTAGGAGTGTCAGGAGCTTGCGACAAAACTTGTGGTTGTTCTTCTGTTCTCGTGTTAGCCGCAAGATCTTCAATTGTCCAATTATCTAATTTTTTACCTTTCTTATATTCTCCTTTTACAATAACACCAGAAGCATCCTGTCTCCAATAATCTCCATGTTTTTTGCCGTTTTTATAATTGATCTTCTCTTTAGATCCTCCTTTTGAGACATTCCATAAACCTTCTTTTAAGCCTTTTTCGTAATATCCTTCTTCTGTAAAAGTGAAACCATTATCAGAATTATAATAATATCCATTTCTTACATTATCCTCATAATTTTCTATAGTAGACAGATCTAAAGTTCCTTTTTTTCTAAATATTAAAAAATGAACCCATTCTCCATGTTTCTTTCCTTTTTGATATTCGATTTTATGGATACCTATTAGTTTTTTGTCTTTAAATTCTCTTACGTAATATTTACCGTGAAGTTCGTTTTCCTCTTCAGGGTTTAATAAGTCATCATATTCTTTTTTTGTTAACTCGATATATCCACCTTCTACAGGTGTTTGAGCATTCATACCAGAATGAAATATTCCTGATAGTATGAGTAAGATTAGAATTTTTTTCATGATTAGTGCGTTCAATTATGTGATTTTCCCTTGATCACTAAAGTTAATTTTTTTTGTTGTTATTTCAAATAACCCTTTACATAAAGAAGGACTCATTTTACTTAAAATCAAAAACAATACCAATTTGTTACCTTTTATGCATAAAAAAGCCTATCATACTAGATAGGCTTTTTAAATAATTATGCAATTTTTCCAATTTGTTTGCTTTCCCTTATTTCTATATGAGATAAGAAATGTTATCTTCTTATGGCATAGCCACAAGAGGAAGGCAATTCTTTAATAAAATTCATCATAATTTTAAAACTAAATCTAAAGTGCGTGTGTAAAAATCTCATAGTCCTTTCTTTTATTATTAAACGCTCGATCATCTAGATACCCTACCTTTTCTTAAATTAAATATGGATATAAATAGCATTACAGAGATGCGGATTATATAGAAGCTATGACTATTAGATTTAATAGGAGATACCTGTTTAAGAGGATTTCAAGGTTTTTTTTATTAGTACTGATATTTTTTTCGGACTAGGTGTAACAATTAGAAGAGAATTGCATCAAAGAGAAAATTAAAAAAGAAAATCATGAGAAATTTTAAAATCACTTTAGTTCTATGTATGTTAGTTCATATCACATTTAGTCAGGTTCCAGCAATAACGGTTCAAGTATCTGGTTCAGGAGCACCTGTATTGTATTTACCAGGTTTTACAAATCCTGGATCTGTTTGGAAGGAAACAGTATCTAATCTAAAAGGCACTCATGAACATCATTTGATATCTTACGCAGGGTTTGATGGAAACGCTCCTATAGAGATGCCTTGGTACCTTACTATTAAGAAAGAGTTAGTTGATTACATAGAGAAAAAACAGTTAAAAAATGTAATTATTATAGGTCATAGTATGGGAGGTAATTTGGCAATTGATATCGCCGCGGCTATTCCAAATGATATAAAAAGTTTAATCCTGGTGGATTCTATTCCTTGTATGAGAGAATTGATGATGCCAGGCGTTTCAGTGGATCAAATCCAATATGATAGTCCGTATAATAACCAAATGCTAAACATGAATGAAGATCAGTTTAAGCAAACTGCTACGATGATGGCCCAGAATATGACCAATAAAAAAGATAAAGTTGATGTTTTATTAAATTGGATACTGAAAGCCGACCGAAAAACATACGTATATGGATATACTGATCTTTTAAAACTGGATTTACGAACGGTGCTAGATAAGGTAACTGCTGAAACATTGATTATTGGGGCAGCTTTCCCAACAATTGAAGTAGCAGAGTCGAACTACAACAAGCAATACGCTACTTTGTCTAATAAAAAAATAGAAATGATAGCAGATAGTAAACACTTTATTATGTTTGATCAGCCAGAAGTATTCTATCAAAAGGTAAATGCATTTTTAGGTAATGAGTAAAAAGCAGCAACTTTTCGAAGATATATACAAAGATTCTTATCCTATGATCTTGCAAATGTGTTTAGGGTACATGAAAGGGGATATGGATTTGGCTAAGGATCTTTCGCAAGAAGTATGTATCAATATTTGGAACTCTTTAGATGATTTTAGAGGAAAGTCTTCCTATAGAACCTGGATATATCGAATTACAGTAAATACCTGTTTACAGCATATACGAAAAGAAAAGAAGTCTAAGAAAGTGGCAATTGATCAAATGTTACAAGCAATTCCTGCAGAGCCTCATGAAATTGAAACAACCAAAAGCAAGAGTTTATATATAGCTATTGGAAAATTAATAGAAATAGATCGTTTACTAATTATGATGGTACTGGATGGTCAGGATTATGATAGTATATCAGAAATAATGGGAATCCAACCAACAAATGTTCGAGTAAAGATCCATAGAATTAAAAAAAGATTGAAAAAAATATTAGAACATGGAGAATGAATTTGAAGCCTTGCAGAATCAATGGCAAAAAGATAAAAATAGTATCGAAAATGATGCTAAGGAAAATAGTATAGAAGAAGTATTATCAATAATTCGAAAAAAGAAGACTTGGAGTACAAAATTTCATTACGGGAATATTGTGGTACTTTCCATTGTATTGTTAGGGATTACAGCATTTTTCTATTTTGTAGCTCCTGTAGAAAAGGTGCTTAGTAGAATAGGGGTAAGTTTGATGATAGGAGGACTATTGATAAGAATAATTATTGAATTTATCAGTGTATCCAAATCCAAAAAAATAAACATGTTAGATCATGCATTACATGCTACAGAGGATACTATAGCGTTTTATAAGTTTAGGAGACAAATTCATGGACCTGTAACGATAGTTATCGTAGCGTTGTATACGATTGGTTTTTATATGATTAGTCCAGAGTTTAGTTTGTACTTCGAAAAATGGCAAATGATTTTGATCGACGGTTCATATATAGTTGGAGCTGTTATTTTGATAATTACAATCCGAAAAAACATTAAAAAAGAGATAAGGATATTATCAGAGATCGTTGGTTTAAAAAAGAAAATGCTAGATGGAGCTGCTACATCATAAATATTGTTAATTAAGAATGTAAATTAAGCGACCATCCATGTGATCAGCAACTTTTCCATAGGCGATTAAAGATGCTCCCAAGGTCCAACGTTTGGATTTTCCAATACTGTACCAAAAGGAGTATCGCTGATATAGCCAGTTGCCTTGTATGTTTTTTGGACGTGTCAAGTAAAAACCAAAAGATTGTAAAAAGTAAAAGCTACCAATAGAAAATTGATGTCCTGCAGTAATGGCAGAAGAAAAAGCAGAATCAGCAATTCCTCTTTGTTTAGCGATTTCTCGATCAGAAAGGTCATACCAAAGCTCCACTCCAGCATTAAGCCCGTTAATGCCTGATAAAGGTTTTAGAATTCCGCCAGTTAATCCGATTAAAAGATGATTAGAAGCCTCAGCTTCTCTATCGGAAGATCTAAGACTTACAAACGAACCTATATAGTAATCTAAGGAGGTTTCATAAGATCGCAATGATTCGGGTTTTCTTTTTAAAGGAGTGTCATTAATAATTCTATCAATTCCAATAGAAAAGGTTGGGAAATTCATTCCTTTATTAGGTTGTTTTTGCCCTCCATTAGAAATATGATTATAATTAGCTGATAGGTTGATCGCGTACTTATTATTAAGATGATAATTAAGGTTAAGTGATAAAGCAAGAAAAAAACTCAAGTTTGTACTAAATAGTACATTTTCAGGATTCGTTTCTTCATCAAAAATGGTATCAAGATAGGTAGCTCCAACCGCCCCTCTTAACGAAAAACGTAAAGGTCCTTTATAGGTGAAATAGGGTTCTACAAAGTAAATAAGGTTGTAAGAACTGCCAAGAATATCCGGATTGTTATAATTAAAATAAGCAAAAGAAAAACCAGATCTGCCATAACAAAAGCAAGTTTTCCATGCTTTGTCACTAGTCTTTAACCAACTATATTCTAATTGAATTCCATATGGGTTGGTTTGTGAAATTGGTTTTAATTCAGGAGAGTGTGCAATGATAAAACCATAATGCGATTTTAAACCATAAAAAGTAGGATTAGTCTGTGCATTCATAAAACCATAAATACATAAAATAACTATGGTTGTTATTATCTTTTTCATGGTGAGTCAACTAGCTATTAAATTTACTGAAAATTACACGGTATTAAAATCGAATTCTTAAATTTATTGAAATGTTCATATACCTATAGAACAATATTAATCTAGGAAAATCTTGAAACCAATACATACTATCGAAGATGTTATCATCAATTTAGATGATATTATAGCAATATCAAAGACAAAAAATGACCCTTTAGGGTATTTTGCAGCATTGTATAGAAGAGTTACTATTAGAGTGAAAGAAGGAATTGAAACTGGTTTTTTTGATGATGGAGCGAGAATGGAATTATTAGATGTAGTCTTTGCCAAAAGATATATTGATGCTTATTTCTCTTATCTGAGGTTAGAGGAGGTAACCGATTCCTGGGAAATAGCTTTTGAAGTATCCCAAGATTATTGGCCTATTGTAATACAACACTTGCTAGTCGGTATTAATGCGCATATAAATTTGGATTTGGGTATCGCTGCTGCCGAAATTTCTAAGGGGAAAAATATTAATGATCTTAAAGGGGATTTTGATAAAATAAACGAGATCCTATCGTCATTAGTTATAGAAGTTGAAAAAGACCTATCAGAAATATGGCCAACGTTTAGAAAAATACTTAAGCTCTTTGGCAATATAGATAATTTTCTAATTGATTTTAGTATGGAGTTGGCTAGAGACGGTGCATGGGAATTTGCTAAGGAATTAGCAATGACTTCTGAAGAAACTTTCGATCAGAGAATTATTTACAGAGACCAAAAAATAAAAGAGAAAGCATTTATTATTACCAATCCAGGTTGGACTGTTCGAGTGATTTTGGGTATCATGAGAATTGCAGAAAGCGGATCAGTTGCAGATAAAATTCAAAAGTTGATAGCCTGATATAACGAAAATTTTCGTTAGAATCTGTGTGATTTATCTTTCAAAATTATATGACAGAATACTAATTGTTATTTTATACAAGTATAAATATTCAAATTATAAAATTATTTCCCTCAAATCATCTTAAAAGCTTCTTAAGTTTTAATTTTTCATTACCATTTTAGTCAAATAATCAACGAAAACGTTTGCGTTTTAAATTTTACTGTGATCCCTTGTGGAATCTAATATGAAGCGAATGTAATACTTTTTTATATTAACAAAAAATAAACAATTTATTTGATGATTTAATATTGTTTAATTTGTTTTGTTAAGGTATTCGTAATTATGTTTCTAATTTAGTTGCATTCTTTTTAACTAAATATCATATTATGAGAACACAAATCAACTTTCTAAACTTTTTGCTCTTACTATTATTTGCGTTTGGTTGTGAGACTGAAGATGAGTTAATAGAAGAAGCTGTAAATATCACAGATGCTACAGAGAATGCAATTGAAGGAAAAGCTGGACCTTGGGTAAGACAGTTTACAGATAACTTCAATAGTAATGGAAATTTAAATAAGTGGCAAAGAACACATAATCGAACGGATTATAATTCTAGTATCTGTCATTATAGGAATTGGAATTCCGAAATTGCAAGCCTAGATGGTAGAAGTTGTCTTCGTCTACAAGCCTATCGAGTAAATAGTAATCGTTATGAGTCTGGACACGTAAAGTCTTATTTCGATTTTCATCCAGGAAATAATCAAGAATATCGATTACGAGCTAGTATTAAGCTCATTGCTAGAGAAGGTAATAATTATAAAGGGTTTGCCGATACTTATGGTGTATGGCCCGCATTTTGGACAGTGAATGAAACCAATTGGCCTACACGCGGAGAAATAGATATTATGGAAGGGTATTCCTTTGGTAATCGTGCAGATTTTGGTAGTAATTTGTTTTATGGTAGCAATGTTGGTCAGAACCAACTTGGAACCAATGCTACAAGAGAATATAGTGTAAGCGAAGGGTGGCATACTTACGAACAACGGTGGATTAATAAAAATGGAAACATTACTGTGAAAATCTATGTAGACGGAAGTCTTAAAGCAAACTATACCAATAGTGTGGATAATGATCTTAGATTACAGAATTTTAGAGATCACAATATTATCCTTAATCTAAATATCGGATCAGATGCAAGATTTGGAATTTTTAATAATTCTCAAATTAATGTTTTCTGGAATACCTACATGTTCGTGGATTATGTAAGATTGGATAGAAGAACAATTTAGCAGTTGTAAAGACTATATATTTTGATGCTTACATGAGCTGTCTCAGATGTATTTTGAGACAGCTTTTATGTATTGGTCCTTGAGATAGTAGGTTCTGATGTAAGAAAAGCCTAAAAAAGATATACTATTAAATTTTGGATACTTCCACTAATGTTAGATTTGTACACAATTACATTTTTTTTCTTACTCTCTATTCTAACTGGCCCCATATCCAAAAGAGAGTTTTATATATACCATTTTTAGGCTTTTCGCTATATTTTGATTTTGGCTAATTCAAAAAAATAGAACTCTTACCATATGTATCAAAAGTAGTAACTAATAAAATCTGTAAAAAGAGGAAAAAAGCTAATTTTAAAGGGGTATCTTACCCTTTTTTAAAATTCAATTTGTTTCAGGACTATCTATAGAACCCAATATACAAGAGCTTTTTTATGAGTGGATTGTAAATGGAAAGAGAATACAGGTTTTAAAATATTTCCTATACATTAGGCAGGTAATTTTTTACAAAAAAAGCATGTAGCAGAATAGATTCATTGATGAAGTAATTGGTTAATTTTACAAAGCATACAAACAAATAAATATTTACTAATCATTATGTCTAAGTATCAATTAATCATTGACGAGTTATATAGAAATCAACAGGTTTTTGAAGCATTTCTTAAAAAGGTTTCTAGGGAAGCATATTTGTGGAAAGATAGACCAAATCGCTGGTGTTTATTAGAAATTGTATGCCATTTATATGATGAAGAACGAGAGGATTTCAGAGCAAGAACCCAACATATATTAGAAACTCCAGAAAATGAATTTGTTCCGATTGATCCAGAAGGATGGGTGCAACAAAGAGATTATATTAATAAAGAATATGATGCTGTATTAAGTGATTTTTTACGGGAACGAAGTATTTCCATTAATTGGCTAAGTACTTTACAAAATCCAAAGTGGGATAATATAACAATTCATCCTGAGTTCGGTGAGATGACAGCTTATCAATTTTTAGCAAATTGGCTAGCACATGATTATTTACATCTTAGGCAGATTACAAATCTAAAGCTAGACTACCTTAAGGTAAATACAGAAGAAAATTTTGCCTATGCGGAAGGGATTTAATCTTTTTAAAAAGATTTTGAAAAATAAACCCCAACACCATCACCTGTAAATTGTGGTACCAGAGCCATATCATCTGTTTTCTTAAAAGGATTCCAAGAAAATAAATGTTCATAATGATATACTAATCTAGTGGTTAAAATTCCTATACCCGCACCGACTAATACATCAGATAAATAGTGTTTATTATTCATCATTCGTAAACTACCGGTAGTAACAGCAAAAAGGTAACCACTATAAGCTAATAATGGACTAGAATCTATGAATTCCTCATATAAAACCGCAGCAGATACAAAAGCCATAGAGGTATGTCCTGATGGAAATGAGTTTAATTGCGAAGGATCTCCAGGTCTTGCCTTGTCAACTTCTTTTTTTAGAATGGTGGTAGCAGCACTCGTAACTAAGGTAGAAATTAATAAATTTTTTGTTTGATCAAACCAATGATTTCTAGCTTCTACACCAAAAATATCTGCAGCATACATCTGAACTATGGGAGCATACCTGGTATAATCGTCTATATTCAAATAAAAGTCATCTCCGGTATATCCTCTGATGTCCCTTTGTAATGATTCTTCAAAATCACTTGTCGTTAATAAAAGTCCTGAAGCAATTAAGGTAAAAGGGATGATCCTTTTGGTAAATAAATTTCTTTTTGGTTTATTCTGTTCTACTTGATCGTTAGTAATAGTAAGATCAGCAAGGTCTGCTATAGGTAATTCCGTAAACTGCGCTTTTGCCGTATGTATACATAGGCATATCAATAGTAGGTATATACTAATTTTCATAGGCTTTTTTTTGGGGTTAGGTAGCTTTGGGGAAAGCTTTTCTAAATATACTATTTAAATATTAAAATAATGTTAAATAACGACTCTTATACAAACGTTTTTTTTCAAAATTATTGTTTTTACGAAGTGTTAAAATATTTAAATCCAGTGTTTAAGCTGGTTTTGCAGATTTTTAGAGATATTTAGGTAAATCATTTAGATTGATAAAAAACAACCATGATGCTCAAAGAAATATTTTACATTACCAGTTTTATAGGATTCCTTTAAAAAAGGCTTATATTTGCACGCAATTAAATCTTAATTGCTATGACAGCACACGAATCCAAAATCGTTGGCGAAGGACTTACATATGACGATGTACTTTTAGTCCCTGCCTTTTCGGAAATACTGCCCCGAGAAGTAAATATTCAAACAAAGTTTACTAGAAATATTACGATCAATATTCCAATAGTTTCTGCTGCTATGGATACAGTAACTGAAAGCCGAATGGCCATTGCCATGGCTCAAGAAGGTGGAATTGGAGTGCTTCATAAGAATATGACTATTCAGGAGCAAGCCATGAAAGTTCGTAAGGTGAAAAGAGCAGAAAGTGGAATGATTATAGATCCCGTTACTTTGCCTTTGGATGCTAAAGTTATCGACGCTAAAAATAACATGCGCGAGCATAGTATTGGCGGTATTCCTATTGTCGATGCTGATAATAAGTTATTAGGAATCGTGACCAACAGGGATTTACGTTTTGAAAAAAATGATGAAAGGCCTATTTCTGAGGTAATGACCAGTAAAAACTTGGTTACGGTAGGAGAAGGAACTTCTCTTCAGGAAGCTGAGGTTATCTTGCAGGACAATAAGATAGAAAAATTACCTGTAGTTAATGATGATAATACCTTAGTAGGATTAATCACTTTTAGAGATATTACTAAATTAACATTAAAGCCTATTGCAAATAAAGATGGTTTTGGACGTCTTAGAGTTGCGGCAGCAATTGGAGTAACAGGTGATGCTGTAGAACGAGCGGAAGCATTAGTAAAAGCAGGTGTAGATGCTGTAGTAATAGATACTGCTCATGGCCATACCAAAGGCGTGGTGTCTGTTTTGAAAGATGTAAAAAAGAATTTTCCTGATTTAGATGTAATTGTTGGTAATATAGCTACTGGCGAGGCAGCAAAATATTTAGTAGAAGCTGGTGCTGATGCAGTAAAGGTAGGGATTGGACCAGGGTCAATTTGTACTACTCGAGTGGTTGCAGGTGTTGGATTTCCACAATTTTCTGCTGTGTTAGAAGTGGCTGCAGCAATAAAAGGATCTGGAGTTCCTGTTATAGCAGATGGAGGAATAAGATATACAGGTGATATTCCAAAAGCAATTGCAGCAGGAGCCGATACCGTAATGTTAGGTTCTTTGTTAGCAGGTACTAAAGAATCTCCTGGAGAAACTATTATCTACGAAGGAAGAAAATTCAAATCGTACCGAGGAATGGGATCTGTAGAAGCGATGAAAAAAGGATCAAAAGATCGTTATTTCCAAGATGTTGAAGATGATATCAAAAAATTAGTTCCAGAAGGAATTGTAGGAAGAGTTGCATATAAAGGGGAACTTTTCGAAAGTATTCACCAGTTTGTAGGAGGACTACGCGCTGGTATGGGATATTGCGGATCTAAGGATATTGAAACGCTGCAGAATACAGGACGTTTTGTGAAAATTACCGCAAGCGGAATTCATGAGAGTCATCCACATGATGTAACGATTACTAAAGAAGCTCCAAATTATAGTAGATAAACTTCTTAGAAAAATAATGATAAAAAAAAAGGCTTCGATCAAAATCGAAGCCTTTTTTATAGATTTTCAATACACTATTGAATCGGAATACCTAATTTAGTCATTACTGTTTTCGTAAGATCAAACTTTGGATCTACATATGCTAATCCACTACTAGTGATTGTTAATACTTGAGTGTATCCTTCTGCTTTAGCAACTTCTTCCAAAGCCTTACCTATTTTTGTGTACAAAGGTTGTAACAATTTGTTTTGTTCTAATTGAACAAGTTGTGCTCCATTTTGACGAAATTTAGCAATATCATTTTCTAAAGTGATAATTTCTTCTTGCTTTGTCTTCTTCATAGGTTCGGTCATAGAAGCGACACCTTCCTGGTATGCCTTTACTTTTGCTTGATACTCATCGGCTTTTACCTTAAGGTCTGCTTCTAATTTAGCATTATATGCCTTTAAATCTTCCTGTACTTTAGTAAGCTCAGGCATTTTAGAAAGAATAAAATCACTATCAATAGTACCTACTTTTGATTGAGCGAATGCCTGAATACTTATAAATAATAAAAGGACTGGAAATAATATGTTTTTCATTGTGATATTTTTAATTCTTGTTTTTTAAAGTTTTGCAAATATATAAGGTCTAAGGCAATATACGTGCCAAGACAAATATTTTTTAAAAATCTACTCCTGATAAAGCTGTCCACGATGAGGTTTTAGTGCATCTCTGACTTGTTTCATTTCAGAATCAGTAACAACCATGAAAGCGATACTATGAAATTCGTTAATCTCCTGAAAACCTGTGACATTAAGAGAGAGTTTTTCTATTGAAATATATTCTTTTAAATGGATGACATGGTGCTCCGCGGTCTTTTGAGCACTAGGACCTCTAAAATCCCATATAAGTTTTAATTTTCTTTCCAAAAGATAAAAGTTATTGTTTGCTAGTAGATAATTCCGTTACATTTTGTTGCGAAGATACTACATGAATATGAAAATAATTACACTAGATTAGATGAAGTTTCTAGATGGATAAACCATAAGTTTTAGATAAAGAATGAATCAGTTTGGATGTGTATTTTTTGATCGTTATTTTAGTATAATAGTTGAAAGCTACCATGGATATCAGGAATTATTAATTTTTTGAATGGTTTTCATACGATATAAGCATCATATACGTTACTACAAATAGCTTGTAAAACACGTTAATATTGTTATTTTTGTCCGATTGGGGACTTTATTTTTAAGAACTATGCACAAAAAATCTATCATACTTTTTTTAGGAGTAATTTTCAGTACGTTACTATATGGCCAAGAGAAAGATCAAGTACTTCTAACAATTAATAACTCACCAGTCTACAGATCAGAGTTTAAAAGAGTATATCTAAAGAATATCGATTTAGTAAAAGATGAATCCCAAAAAGATGTTGATGAATACTTGGAGTTATTTATCAATTATAAGCTAAAGCTAGAGGAAGCAAGATCCCAAGGTCTTGATAAAAAAGAATCTTATGTCAAAGAATTAGCAGGGTATAAAAAACAGCTCTCAGCAAGTTATTTAACAGATACCAAAGTATCCGATGCGCTGGTAAAAGAAGCTTATGATCGTTTACAACAAAGAGTAAATGCTAGTCATATTCTGGTACAGGTTAGACCAGACGCACTTCCAAAAGATACGTTAACAGCTTATGAAAAAATAACTGAAGCTAGAAATAAGATTATAAAAGGTGAAGATTTTAAGAAAGTAGCAGTTGCCTATAGTCAAGATCCTTCGGTTAAGAAAAATGGAGGCGATTTAGGATGGTTTTCTGCATTCCGAATGGTTTATCCTTTTGAAGATGCTGCGTTTACAACAGAAGTAGGAAAGGTATCTGAGCCTTTTAGAACTCGTTTTGGTTACCATATCGTTAAAGTAAATAATAAGGAAAAATCATTAGGAGAAGTAACGGTTGCTCATATTATGGTCGCATTTAATAAAGATAAAACCGAAGAACAAGCGGCAAAAAGAATTAAAGAAATACAAGCGCAACTAAAAGAAAAAGCGTCTTTTGAATCTTTGGCAAAACAATATAGTGATGATCGTAATACTGCAATAAATGGAGGTAAGATTAATAGATTTGGGCAAGGAGCGCTAAATTCAGAGAGTTTCGAAAAGGTTGCTTTTGGTTTAAAAGAAAAAGGAGAATTATCAGAACCTGTAAAAACAAAATATGGTTGGCATATTGTTAAGTTAATAGAAAAACATCCACCTAAGACATTCGAAGAGCTAAAAGGAGAACTTGCACAAAGAGTTAAAAAAGATAGCCGATCTAAACTAATTACAGAATCATTTATCAATTCGCTTAAAGAAAAATATGGTTTAGAGAAAAACGAGAAAGCATTAAGCTATTTTAAAAAAATAGTTCCATCCACTATTTTTAATGAAAAATGGAATTTCTCAGAAGATGATGCTAACCTAAAAAAGAACTTGTTTAAAATAGGAGATCAAAATTTTACCTATCTGGATTTTGCGAAGTTTATACAAAATAAAGGTACCCGTAAGTCGAATACGAAAGAAGTAGCTGTTTTAATAGACAGAATATACGAAGATTATGAATCTGCTATGTTACTTCAATACTATGAAGAGAATTTAGAGCAAGATAATCAGGATTTTGCTAATGTGATTTCTGAATATAGAGATGGGTTATTGTTATTTGACTTAATGGAAACTAAAATATGGAATGCTGCTAAAACCGATTCTATTGGCTTACAGAAGTACTATGATTCGAGAAAGAACAACTATATCCAGAATGAGAGTTATAAAATAATGAAAGCTTCTTCCGCTAATAAAGAACTCATTACTAAAGTAGAAAAACTCTTGAAGAAAGGAAAAGATGTAAATGCTATCAAAAAAGAAGTAAATACTTCAGAAACCAATAAGGTCTTGTTTACCGAACAAATAGTAGAAAAAGATGTAGATGATTTAGCAGGTAAATTTTCTGGAAAGTCTGGAGAAATAATAAGTACAACAGAGGATAATTACATTACCCTAATTAAAGTTATGGAAGTTATACCATCCAGAATTAAGACTTTCGAAGAAACAAAAGGAAAAGTAATTAATGATTTTCAGGAAGATTTAGAAAAGCAGTGGTTAAATGAATTAAGAGGAAAATATTCAGTAGAGCTAAATGAGAAAACTCTTAAGAAAATTAAAAAAGAACTGTCAATCTAAAATGCGATATCCTTCGATCATCATAATACTTCTAGCCTTTGTGTGTTGTGGTAAAATAGACCACTCCACAAACAGAGAAGTGGTGGCCCGAGTTAATGAAACCTACCTTTATAAAGATGATATAAAAGATCTTGTTCCCAAGGATACTTCAAAAGAAGATAGTACCAATATTATAAATAATTATATCAATATTTGGGCTACAAGACAGTTATTCATAGATCAGTCCAAAAGAAATTTAACAGAGAGTGAATTACAAGAATTCGATAATCTTGTAGAGGACTATAAGAGTACATTATATATTAACGCTTACAAAGATGCTGTCATCAATAAATCTATTAATATGGAGGTTACAGATGATGATATGGCGTCTTATTATTCAGAAAATATAGAAAATTTTGTGCTCAATGAAGAGTTAGTAAAATTACGTTACTTACATTTGCCACCTGATTATAATAATATTGTTGCAACGCAAACACGTTTTAATCGTTTTAATGATGAAGATCGAGATGAATTGCTAGATAAAAAGTTAGAGTTTGTTACATCTTCATTTAATGATTCTATTTGGGTTCAGTTTGATCAGGTATTGAATAAAATACCGGTTCTTAAAAATCAGGATAGGAATAAGATTTTAAAAAACGGTAAATATGTGCAATTGCGCGACTCGTTGGGAGTATATATGATCAAAATGAAAGAAGTGCTTACCAAAAAAGAAACAGCACCTTTAGAATATATAAAACCAACAATACGACAGATTATACTCAATAAAAGAAAGAGGGAGTTGATAAAAAAATTAGAAAAGGACATTACGAAAGATGCTATTAAAAACAAACAATTTGAAATCTATAATTAAAAACGTTATTTGTCTATCAGTACTACTGATGTCAAGTACAAGCATAAAGATTTATTCGCAGGAGATTATTGAAGACGAGAAAAAAGAAGAAATAGCTCAAGAAGATACATCTGATAAGTCTTTTCAGAAAATTAAAATCGATGGTGTGGCTGCCGTTATTGGTGAGTATGTAATATTAGAAAGTGATATCACCATTGCATATCAGCAACTACTAAGTGAAGGAGTATCTGCTGCAGATGTAAGTCGCTGTGAATTAGCCGGAAGTTTATTCGAGAATAAATTGTATGCGCATCATGCAGTGCAAGACAGTGTTATTGTAACTGATGCAGAGGTGAATTCCATGGTAGATCAGCAGTTAAATTATATGACAAGAGAATTAGGTACTCTCGATAAAGTATTGAAGTTCTATAAAAAAGAAAGCGAAGCCGATTTTAGAAAAGAACTTTTTGAAATTAATAAAGGAAATAGATTGGCAGAGCAAATGCGATCTAAGATCGTGGAAGGTATTGAGATTACTCCAGAAGAAGTAAGAGAGTTTTTTGATGAAATTCCAGAAGAAGAAAGACCTTTATTCGGTACAGAATTAGAGCTTGCGCAGATCGTAATAGAACCACAAATTCCTGATGAAGAAGAACAGAAGGTAATCGACAGATTAAAACAATTTAGAACTGATATTGTGGAAAACGGAAGTAGTTTTGCTACAAAAGCGGTATTATATTCACAAGATCCTGGGTCAAAATCTAAAGGAGGGAAATATACTTTAAATAGACAGACTCCTTTCGCAAAAGAATTTAAGGATGTTGCATTTAGTTTACAAGTAGGCGAAGTGAGTGAACCTTTTAAAACTGATTTTGGTTGGCATATTATCCAGTTAGATAAGATTAGAGGTGAAGAGATTGATGTTAGACATATTTTATTAATACCAGATGTAACCAGAGAAAGTGTAGAAGTAGCTCAGAAATTAGTAGACTCTGTTAGAACAGCAGTAGTATCTGGATCAATTGGCTTTAAAGAAGCTGCAAGAAAATTTAGTGGTGAAAAAGAAACGAAAGAAGATGGAGGACAATTATTAAATCCAACAACAGGAGATACTCGTTTTGAACTTACCAAAATTGATCCTATATTGTACGATCAAGTATCAAAACTAAAAACTAATGAGGTTTCATTGGTGATTCCTGATCAAGATCGTCAAGGTCGTAAAAAGTTTAAATTAATAACGGTTTTAAATCGTTATGATGAACATATAGCAGATTATGCTAAGGATTATCTTAAGATTCAAGAATTAGCACTAAGAAAAAAGCAAATTGAAGCCATACGAGAATGGCAGGATGAAAAAATTAATGATACCTACATAAAAATTAATGGCGATTACAGAGACTGTGAGTTTAGCGGTAACTGGTTAAAAAAAGAAAAATAATATGTCTGACGTTGCAGCAGTAGAAAAACTGGTAAGCAAACATACCGAACTCAAAAAAGAAATTGCAAAAGTTATTATTGGTCAAGAAGAAGTAATCGATCAGATTCTTATTTCGATATTTTCTGGAGGTCACGCCCTTTTAATAGGAGTGCCAGGACTGGCAAAAACTTTGATGGTTAATACTATCTCAAAAGCTCTAGGATTAGATTTTAAGAGAATTCAGTTTACCCCAGATCTTATGCCAAGTGATATCTTGGGAAGTGAAATTTTGGATGAGTCTAGGCATTTTAAATTTATTAAAGGACCAGTATTCTCTAATATTATACTTGCTGATGAGATCAATAGAACACCACCAAAAACGCAAGCCGCTCTTCTAGAGGCAATGCAGGAAAGAGCGGTAACCGTGGCAGGACATCATTATAAATTAGATTTACCATATTTTGTGTTAGCAACACAGAATCCAATAGAGCAAGAAGGGACTTATCCGCTTCCAGAAGCGCAATTGGATAGATTTATGTTCGCGATAGAATTAAAATATCCAAGTTTTCAGGAAGAAGTAGAGGTTGTTAAAAGTACAACGAGTGACGCCAAGGTAACTATTAACCCTTTATTTACTTCGCAAGAGATTATAGATTTCCAACAGTTAATCAGACGTATACCTGTAGCTGATAATGTAGTAGAGTATGCGGTAAAAATGGTTTCAAAAACAAGACCAAAAGAAGATACCGCAACTGATTTAGTAAAAAGCTATATTGATTGGGGCGCAGGACCGAGAGCTTCTCAGAATCTTATATTAGCAGCAAAAGCAAATGCAGCAGTTAGAGGGAAATTTTCTCCAGATATGGAAGATGTGCAAGCGGTAGCTATGGGGATATTGCGACATCGTATGATTAAGAACTACAAGGCAGAAGCCGAGGGAGTAAGTATTGAAGATATTATAAGAAGTTTATTTTAGATCGTTAACTACAAATTGTTCGGCCAATAAATAAAATAACTCCGTTATCATTATTATTATCGATTCGTGTCTATGCTCAACAATATTGCAATGAGACGAATTGCAAATTGTATGGAGATGTTCTCTCTAAAAGTAGAGCATATAAAAATATTTGAGAAGGTAAGTCCACAATGTTAATTACAGGACCCACTACTGAAAATAAAGAGGGTAGTGTACATCTCTAAAACCTTTCAGAACTTTTCCAATAGAATTGATAGTGTTTTAGTGGATAGTTTCTTAATAGATGAATTGAAACAAAATTTCAGAATTCTTTCAAGTACAACTGAAAAAAAATATCATTTTTAGGTTTAAATAAATTAGTGGTTGTTTTCTGCCAAAATATATTATTCAAGATAGTATAGTAAATTATGATAGGGTGGTGAAGGATTTTTTAACTAGGAAATACGGTAATTCCCGTAGAAAAAACGAATTTGATTTCAAGTTTTAGTTATTCACTTCAATCTAATTTTATAAAGATATCATTAGAAGATATTAAAAAGCCCGTTAAGCAGGTAACGGGCTTTTGCTATTATGAACAATTGAATTTTACGGGAATGGATACTTGGGGAAAAACCATTTCCTAATTTTTTCAATTTGAAGGTGCGAAAATAAAAGGTATAGGGGAATATTCCCTTTTTTTAACTTTTTTTTAATTCAATTTAAGTCTTTGTATAGAAACATGCTCGTGTTTTGCTAAAAAGTAAAGAGAAAATAAAGATATATCTTCTATTTAGAAAGCATAGACTTTTACTATACATAAAGAATTTACTTACAAATCGAAATTTCTAAAATATTTTTTAAACCTTTTCTTATATAAATAGTCTAAGTAGTGAACGTTCGAAATAATTTAGTTTAATAAAAAAATAGATAGATGAAGAATATTGTAACCTGCATGATTTTGTTTTTGGGAATTTTTGTAGCCAAAGCACAATCAGAAGAAGTAACAGATAGAAGAGAAGGTCATAGACAACATAGAGAATTGAGAAAAGAATTCCATGAAAGTTTATCAGAGGATCAGAAGATGCAATTAGAACAGCAGAAAGAAATGCATATAGGACATAGAAAAGCTATGAGAGCAACCTATAACGAAGAGCAAATAGCAATTGTAGAGAATGAAGATCTTTCTAGAAAAGGAAAGCATAAAGCTTTGACCCCTACTTTAACGGACAAGCAAAAAGCATTAAAAGAGTCTCAGAAGAAAGAAATGAAAGAAGCTAAAAGTAAGTTTGAAGCGACATTAAATAAAGAGCAGTTAGAGACCTACAAGAAAATGAAAAAGAAGAGAGGAAAAAGAGGAAGAAAAGGTCGCCATGGAAAGGAACATAAAAATAATGATCAATAGTCGATAAAGTGCAAGAGTAAAAAAGTGAAGTTGGTATAACTTCACTTTTTTTGTGTTTTTAAGACAAAATTGATGGTTTTAGGGGCGATTATTTGTCAACTAACTATAACGTTTTCGTAATTCTATAAAATGACGCGTAAAATATTAGATATTTTTTTAGTTGATTACTATTTTAACCCCAGTATAATTAATGATTTACATAAATAGATGCTATATTTTTTTTAATAATGTAAAAAAATATCATTGGAGCTTTTCATTTCATAAAAATCCTTTAAAATTTGTATTTTCGTCGGACTTGTCATTACATAAATTTTAGCGATTTAAGATTTAGTTTCGCGAGTACGAAAAGTATAATGAAAAATCTACAGCAAAGGGTTTTCTTTATATACTAGTAGCATTCGTTTTTAATGAATCGATATAAATTTTTGTGTTTAGCTTTTATAGTTAAAAACAGATGATAAAGTAAACATAAAATGTAAGGATCGTATCTATTTCTCTGCGGAGTATACAGTTTTTAAAGATGCTATCAAAGAATCAAAATTGTGATACTTTTTAGCAGTAACAAGAGAATTTTATTTATATCCTTAGCATTTTAGATTAAACCAGGAAAGAATTCTATTTTAAATTGTATGAACACTTATAATGATTACATCAAAGAGATTGAAGAAAGAAAATCTCAAGGTTTACATCCAAAACCAATTGATGGAGCTGAGTTATTAAGCGAGATTATTTCGCAAATCAAGGATAAAGATAATTCTCATCGAGAAGATTCTCTAAAGTTTTTTATTTATAACACATTACCAGGTACTACAAGTGCCGCTGGTGTAAAAGCAAAATTTCTTAAAGAAATTATTCTGGGCGAAACGGTGGTTGAAGAAATTTCACCTGCTTTTGCCTTTGAGCAATTATCTCATATGAAAGGAGGTCCTTCTGTAGAAGTTCTTTTAGATTTAGCATTAGGATCTGATGCATCAATTGCAGATGAAGCGGCTAAAGTTCTAAAAACTCAAGTATTCTTGTACGAAGCTGATACAGAGCGTTTAGAGGAGGCCATGAAATTAGGAAGCGCAATTGCTAAAGACATTATAGAAAGTTATGCAAAAGCAGAATTCTTTACAAAATTACCTGAAGTAGAGGAGAAAATAGAAGTTGTAACATATATAGCTGGAGTTGGAGATATTTCTACGGATTTACTATCTCCTGGTGCAGATGCGCATTCTAGATCGGATCGTGAATTACACGGACAATCTATGTTCGAGCACAATAAAGATATGCAAAATGAACTATTAGCATTACAAAAGCAACATCCAGATAAGCGTGTCATGTTAATTGCCGAAAAAGGAACGATGGGAGTTGGATCTTCTCGTATGTCAGGTGTAAATAACGTGGCATTATGGACAGGTATTCCTTCAAGTCCATATGTACCATTTATTAATATCGCTCCGGTAATTGCAGGAACCAATGGTATTGCTCCAATTTTCTTAACTACTGTTGGTGTAACAGGAGGTATTGGTATCGATCTTAAAAACTGGGTAAAGCAAAAAGATGAAAATGGAAACACCATTGTAGATGAAGAGGGTGATCCAATCTTAAAAGAAGTATATTCTGTTAAAACAGGTACAGTTTTAACCATCAATACAAAAGAAAAGAAATTATATAACGGAGGTACAGAATTAAAAGATATTTCTACTGCGTTAACTCCTCAGAAAATGGAGTTTATCAAAGCAGGAGGTTCTTATGCTGTTGTTTTTGGTAAAAAATTACAAACTTTTGCATGTAAAGCTTTGGGTATTGAGGTGCCTCAAGTATATGCGCCTTCTAAAGAGATTTCTATAGAAGGACAAGGGTTAACCGCTGTAGAAAAGATTTTCAATAGAAATGCTGTAGGAAATACTCCAAGAGTTACGTTACATGCTGGATCTAATACTCGTGTAGAAGTAAATATTGTTGGATCTCAGGATACTACTGGTTTAATGACTTCTCAAGAGTTAGAAATGATGGCTGCTACTGTCATTTCACCTATTGTAGATGCTGGATATCAATCAGGATGTCATACAGCTTCTGTATGGGATGATAAGTCAAAGGCTAATATTCCAAGATTAATGAAGTTTATGAATGACTTTGGTCTCATTACAGGGCGTGATCCAAAAGGAGTATATCATGCAATGACCGATGTGATACATAAGGTATTAAATGATATCGCTGTAGATGATTGGGATGTAATCATTGGTGGTGATTCTCATACAAGAATGGCAAAAGGAGTTGCTTTTGGAGCGGATTCGGGAACAGTGGCCTTAGCATTAGCAACAGGAGAGGCTACCATGCCGATTCCTGAGTCGGTGAAAGTGACATTTAAAGGAGATATGGTTCCTTATATGGATTTCCGTGATGTAGTACACGCTACGCAACAACAAATGTTGGATCAATTTGAAGGTGAAAATGTTTTCCAGGGAAGAATTATCGAGGTACATATTGGTACACTTACATCTGATCAAGCCTTCACATTTACAGATTGGACAGCTGAAATGAAAGCGAAAGCATCTATCTGTATTTCTGAAGATGAAACGTTAATCGAATCATTAGTAATCTCTAGAGATCGTATTCAAATTATGATTGACAAGGGAATGGATAATGAGAAGCAAGTATTACAAGGTTTAGTGGACAAGGCGAACAATCGTATTGCAGAAATTGAATCAGGAAATAGACCAGCCTTAAGACCAGATGCTGATGCTAAATATTATGCAGAAGTAGTTATTGACTTAGATAAGATCGTTGAACCAATGATTGCAGATCCAGATGTTAATAATGAAGATGTTTCTAAGCGTTATACACATGATAATATCCAGCCGCTATCGTTTTATGGTGGAACAAAGAAGGTTGATTTAGGCTTTGTAGGATCTTGTATGATTCACAAAGGTGATATGAAGATTTTAGCACAAATGCTAAAAAATATAGAAGCACAACAAGGTGAAGTTAAATTTAACGCTCCATTAGTAGTTGCACCTCCAACCTACAATATCGTAGATGAGTTAAAAGCAGAAGGAGATTGGGATGTGTTAGCTAAATATTCTGGCTTTGTATTTGATGATGCTGCGCCGAAAGCTGCAGCACGTACCAAATATGAAAATGTATTGTATTTAGAGCGTCCAGGATGTAACTTGTGTATGGGTAATCAGGAGAAAGCAGAACCAGGAGATACGGTAATGGCAACATCAACACGTTTGTTCCAAGGTCGTGTTGTTAGAGATTCAAAAGAGAAAAAAGGAGAGTCTTTATTATCATCAACACCAGTAGTAGTGTTATCTTCAATTTTAGGAAGAACTCCAACATTAGAAGAATATCAAGCAGCTGTTAAAGGGATTGTATTAACGAAGTTCAAACCTTCTCAAAAACAATTAGTGGTTTAATAGCTATTCGTGAATATAACAAAAGCCTTATTATGAAAATAGTAAGGCTTTTTTTATGACAAATGATTTGCTGTTATGGTATCATTAAGTTAATTTTTTAACTAGAATTCTTCAGTAGATTAAATACTCTTTTTATAATCATTCTATTTTCATAATACCATTTCGTAGTCCTGCTATATTTCGTATCTTTCAATACCTAATTTAAAATTAACGGAAATATATATTAGTCTTATGGCATTCGATATTAATATGATTAAAAAGGTGTATGCTCAAGTTGCTGAAAGAGTAGACGCTGCCCGTGAGGTAACGGGTAAACCATTAACATTAGCAGAGAAAATTTTGTATTCGCATCTTTGGGATGGTAAAGCTAAAAGTGCTTTTACCAGAGGTAAAGATTATGTGGATTTTGCACCGGACCGTATAGCATGTCAGGACGCAACTGCACAGATGGCATTATTACAGTTCATGCAAGCTGGAAAGAAAAAGGTGGCTGTGCCAACTACGGTACATTGTGATCATTTGATTCAGGCAAAAGTAGGAGCTACAGTAGATTTACAAACCGCTTTAAATAATAGTAACGAGGTTTTTAACTTTTTAGAGTCTGTATCTAATAAATATGGTATCGGTTTTTGGAAACCAGGAGCAGGAATTATTCATCAGGTAGTATTAGAAAATTATGCGTTTCCTGGGGGAATGATGATTGGTACAGATTCGCATACGGTAAATGCAGGAGGATTAGGAATGGTAGCCATAGGTGTTGGAGGGGCAGATGCTGTAGATGTAATGGCAGGAATGCCTTGGGAACTTAAATTTCCAAAGCTAATCGGAGTACGCTTAACAGGTAAATTATCAGGATGGACAGCTCCCAAAGATGTAATTCTAAAAGTAGCAGAAATTCTTACTGTAAAAGGAGGAACAGGAGCTATTGTAGAATATTTCGGACCTGGTGCAACGGCAATGTCTTGTACAGGTAAAGGAACTATCTGTAATATGGGTGCAGAGATAGGTGCTACCACTTCTACCTTTGGATACGATGAGTCTATGGAACGCTACTTAAGAGCTACCGATAGAGCAGATGTTGCTGATGCTGCCAATGAAGTGAAAGAATACCTTACTGCAGATCCAGAAGTATATGCTAACCCAGAACAATATTTTGATCAGGTGATAGATATCAATCTTTCTGAATTAGGCCCATTGCTTAATGGACCTTTTACACCAGACTTATCTACCGAAGTAGGTTCTTCAATGACAGAGAAAGCAACAGCCAATGATTGGCCGCTAAAAGTAGAATGGGGATTGATTGGTTCTTGTACAAACTCTTCTTACGAAGATTTATCAAGAGCATCTTCCATTGCACAGCAAGCATTAGATAAAGGATTAAAAACAAAAGCAGAATTTGGAATTAATCCAGGTTCTGAACAAGTTCGTTTTACTGCCGAAAGAGATGGGATTCTTAGTGTTTTTGAAAAATTGGATGCTAAGATTTTTACGAATGCTTGTGGACCTTGTATTGGGCAATGGGGGAGATATGAAGATCCAAAGAACGCTCCTAAAAATAGTATTGTCCATTCTTTCAATAGAAATTTTGCAAAGCGTGCTGATGGAAATCCGAATACACACGCTTTTGTAGCTTCTCCAGAGCTGACGGCAGCTATTGCAATTGCAGGTCGCTTAGACTTTAATCCTCTCACCGATAAGCTAATCAATGAAAATGGAGAAGAAGTTATGTTAGATGAACCTACAGGATGGGAATTACCACCAAAAGGGTTCGAAGTAGAAGAAAATGGATATCTAGAACCAGTTGCTGATGGTAGTGGAGTAGAAGTGGTTGTGGATCCAAATTCAGAACGTTTAGAATTGCTAACTCCTTTTGAACCTATTGGCGATCAAATCAAAGGAGCTAAACTATTGATCAAGGCCTTTGGGAAGTGTACTACTGATCATATTTCAATGGCTGGACCTTGGTTACGCTATAGAGGACATTTAGATAACATATCTAATAACTGTTTGATTGGAGCTGTAAACGCTTATAATAAAAAGACAAACTTTGTAAAAAACCAATTAACAGGAGAGTATGATGGAGTGCCTACGGTACAAAGAGCCTATAAAGCAGCAGGTGTTCCAACGATTGTGGTTGGAGATCATAACTATGGAGAAGGTTCTTCACGTGAGCATGCAGCAATGGAGCCAAGACATTTAGGTGTAGTAGCTGTTATTGTAAAATCATTTGCTCGTATTCACGAAACCAACCTAAAAAAGCAAGGAATGTTAGGACTTACTTTTGTAAATGAAAGTGATTATGATAAAATCCAAGAAGATGATACCATTAACTTCTTAGATTTACATGAGTTTGCACCAGAAAAGACATTAAGTCTAGAGTTTGTACATACAGATGGGTCCAAAGATATAATCGAAGTAAACCATACGTATAATAATGCTCAAATCGAATGGTTTAAAGAAGGATCAGCGTTGAATTTGATTAAGAAGCAGAACGCTTAAACATATAATCAAATAGGATTAAATAATACTCCTGAAGATGATTCTTCGGGAGTTTTTATTTTATAAAGGGTAGTAATTTTATAAATTTGCGTATATGATACGCCAAAATATTAAAGTAGCGGTAGATGCAGTAGTCTTTGGATATAAAGACAAAACATTACATGTGTTATTAATAAAAAGAAATATAGAACCTTTTAAAGATTCGTGGGCGTTGCCGGGTGGTTTGGTTCTTGAAAATGAAAGCTTAGAAGAAGCAGTAGAACGAGAATTAAAAGAAGAAACCAATGCTACCGTAGACTATTTGGAGCAATTATATTCTTTTGGAAAACCAGGTAGAGACCCTAGAAATAGAGTGGTCAGCGTAACTTACTTTGGGTTAGTGAAACCAGAACATCATACGATCAAGGCGGATACAGATGCTAGTGATGTTGCTTGGTTTGATATCAATGAACTACCTGAATTGGCTTTTGATCATGCTACTATCCTTAATATGGCTAAAAAGCGATTACAAAATAAACTTACCTATGAACCCATAGGTTTTGATTTGCTGGCGGATAAATTTTTGTTTTCGGATCTTGAAAAACTCTACATGACCATCTTGGATAAACAAATCGATCGTAGAAACTTTCGCAAAAAGATTTTAAGTTTTGGAATCTTAGAAGAATTAGCCGAAAAAGTATCAGAAGGAAGAGGAAGACCTGCAAACCTCTTTAAATTCAATCAAAAACAATACTTCAAACTAAAAGAAGAAGGCTTTCTTTTTGATATAAAATAATCCAACAGTTTTTAATTATTATATATGTTCCTTCCCTTTGAAGGGAAGGTGTTTTTTCTAAAGTAAATTTACTTTAGAAAAATGGAAGGGTTGATAATTGGTATAATTTAAAATGCATCAAAAACCCTTTTTATTGTAATTTTTACGCAAAATATTTTGTAGATATATTTTTCTATTCTAAATTTGCGTAAAAATAACACAATTATGAAGTTTTTACATTTAGATCCATCGTTTACACCTTTTGGAAAGTCAATTGAGTTTAATGCATTTGTTTTTAATGGAGGAGAACCACATATCAAAATCTCAGAAAACAATGTTGGTAATGAAGTAATGATTACCCATCGATTAAACTCATTTAATGATGTGGGGTTGTTATTAGTAGCTACAGATGTATTACGAAGAATGGGTGTGAAAGAGATTAAGGTGTTGATTCCTTACTTCCCAGCAGCTAGACAAGATCGAGTGATGGTTTCTGGTGAAGCATTAAGCGTAAAGGTATATGCAGATATTATAAATGCTCAGAATTACAGTGAAGTAATGGTGTTTGACCCACATTCAGAAGTGACATCAGCATTATTGGATAATGTAAATGTGATTCAGAATTATGAGTTTGTAAAACAGTGTTTGAATCATATTGATGAAGAGGTGTTATTGATTTCGCCAGATGGAGGTGCTTTAAAAAAGATCTATAAAGTATCTGAGTATTTAGGAGGCATAGAAGTGATAGAATGTTCAAAGAAGAGAGATGTAAAAACAGGAAAGTTATCTGGATTTAGAGTATATGAGGAAGATTTAAAAGGAAAGCATTGTGTAATTGTCGACGATATCTGTGATGGAGGAGGAACATTTTTAGGATTGGCAACTGCTTTAAAAGAAAAGAATGCAGGAAAATTAGGTTTGATTGTAAGTCATGGGATTTTTAGTAGAGGTTTTGAAGAACTAAAGAAATCTTTTGATATGGTTTTTACCACCAATTCTTTTAAAGATGTTCATGAAGATGGAGTAGTTCAGTTTCCAATGGTTAAATAATTGAAGCTAATATCAAACAGTCATCCTGAGCTTGTCGAAGGGTTTGACAATGAAAAAAAGAATAAAGTAAAATATAATATAATATAACCATGAACCTAATCACAGCACCATCTACAATAGAACTTGATAAAAACTTCAGCGTTTTTTTAGCAGGAAGTATCGAAGTTGGTGTTGCCAAAAGATGGCAAGACATAGTGATTCAAGAATTGTCTAATGAAAAAGTAACCTTACTCAACCCAAGAAGGGATAGTTGGGATCAAAGTTGGAAACAGACTATCGATGATCCAGTATTTAATAAACAGGTAAACTGGGAGTTAGAAGCATTAGAAAAATCGGATATGATCACTATGTACTTTGATAAAAATACAAAGTCTCCTATTACCTTATTGGAATTAGGATTGTTTGCCAAAAGCGGAAAGTTAATCGTTTGTTGTCCTGATGGATTTTGGAGAAAAGGAAATGTAGATATCGTTTGTGAACGATATGGAATACAACAAGTAATGAGTTTAAACGAATTGGTTCGTGAAATAAAAGAAAGAATACAATGAAGTATACGATACAAAATATACAAGAACAATTTAATAAAGGAAAAAGCCTGAAGTATCTATTCTTTTGGGGACATACTCCTAATAAAGATGGTAGTATCGGTAAAAGCTGTTTTAGTCAGTGGTGGAATAATGCTTTTGAGGTAGAAGGAGTACGCTATAAAACAGCAGAACATTGGATGATGGCTAAGAAAGCCATTTTGTTTAATGATGAGACGATGTTGCAAAAAATCATTGACTGTAATCATCCTATGGAAGCTAAACAATTTGGTAGAAAGGTAAAAAACTTTGATCCTGAGATTTGGAATCAGCATAAATATGAGATTGTGAAAGAAGGAAATTTTCATAAGTTTTCGCAGAATGAAGAAATGAAACAATTTTTACTGGATACAAAGAACAGAATCATTATTGAAGCAAGTCCAAGAGATCGTATATGGGGAATAGGCATGGGGCAAGCAAATGAAAAGGCACAAAACCCCAATTTATGGAGAGGACAAAACCTACTAGGTTTTGCACTGATGGAGGTAAGAGATGAATTAAATAAAGAAAGTTAAAGTAGAATAATAATTCGTCCTATTGAAATTTCAACGTAAAAAACGAAGTGAACGCAGCGTAAAATTAAATTTTTGTGGCATCAGAATATAAATTTAAAAACTTGTTTTCCTATGAAAACTTAAAGTTCAAGTAACTCAAAAAGGTTTTAATTTAGTTTAGAGAAGAGAACGATGTTTTTAGTTGAAATTTCATAAGACTAGACTTTTTTGTTTCTTTTTTCGGTAATGGAAAAAGAAAATAATAATAGATAAAATGAAACTTGAATTAAAAAAATATAGAGAACAAGAACCATACTGGCCACAAGAAGGATATCATATCATGGCGCAGTATGATGATGAGAAAATTATAGTGTATCAATCCTATAGACCAGAAATTGGAAATTTTGCAGTACAAAATCAATTCTTTGGAGGTGCTTTCAGTCTGGAAAGAATGACATGGATAAAACCTAATTTTCTTTGGATGATGTATCGAAATGGTTGGGGAACTAAAGAAGGGCAGGAAGTAGTCTTAGCGATTCATTTAAAAAGAACAGCTTTTGAGAAGTATTTAGAGAATGCTGTGTATTCATCTTTTAAACCTGATTTATACGAATCGTTTGAATTATGGCAAACAGATGTAGCCAAATCCAATGTTCGATTGCAATGGGATCCTGATCATAATCCGTATGGAGCTAAATTAGAAAGGAGAGCCATTCAAATAGGATTAAGAAAGGAATTTATAAGATCCTTTGCTAAAGATGATATTCTAGAGATCGAGGATATCTCGGGTTTTGTTAACGAACAATATGAGTTTGTAAAATCAGGAGATTTAGAACAATTAGTGACGCCTTTGGAAAAACCAATGCTTTTTGAGAATGAGGAATTAAACAAGTATTTGAAATTGAAATAAAGAATTGAAGATGGGAAGAGTTCAGGAAATACGAGCAAACTATGATAGAGAAATAATTACAGTGTATCAGGCATATAGTAAAGCTATTGCCTTACCTGCAATTCAGCATAATAAGTTCGAAGCTCCATTTTCTTTTCATAGAATGACTTGGATAAAACCTTCCTATTTATGGTTAATGGCTAGAAGTAATTGGGGAACAAAATCCAATCAGGAATATATCCTTGCCATAAAAATAACAAGAACAGGTTGGGAGAAAGCATTGTCATTAGGGGTGTTGACGGATCCGGATAAAACTATTTATAAAAGTGGATCGGTATGGAAACAAGCGTTTGAAAATGCAAAAGTGCATATTCAATGGGATCCCGAAAGAACGCTGAAAGGAGCCAAAATGGACATACGATCCATACAAGTTGGAATTGGTAGCGATCTGATCAAAGAGTATAATGAGGAATGGATCCAGGAAATAGTGGATTTGACTCCCTTGACACGAAAAATAAAAGATCTGATTAAAAAAGGAAAATATAAAGAAGCGAAAAGACTAGTTCCGGATGAGAAAGTGTATGCGGTATCTGAAAGTATACAACAAAACATTGGAATTAGGTAAAAAGAATGGTAGAAATGAAAACAATGTTAGAACATATAAAAGGAGGAATATTTGGAATAGCTGTTGGTGATGCGCTGGGAGTACCTTATGAGTTTCTGGATCGTGATCAAATGGATAAGAGACCTGCTCGAGATATGATTGGTTATGGTACTCATAACCAACCGCCAGGAACTTGGTCAGATGATAGCTCACTAACATTTTGTCTAATGGATAGTTTATGTAATGGATATGATTTAGAGGATATTGCATCTAAGTATGCGGCTTGGTTTTATGAGAATTTATGGACGCCTAGAGGTTTTGTATTTGATATTGGTATAACAACTAAAAACGCGATTTATCAATACAAAAGAGGAATGAGACCTGATTTATGTGGTGGATTAGATGAATACTCCAACGGTAATGGGTCTTTAATGCGAATTTTACCATTAGCTTATTATTTGAAGAGTGAAGAAGATATTGAAATTAGGTATGATGTGATTAAAAGAGTGTCTTCTATTACACATGGACATTTGCGCTCGGTTTTTTCATGTTTTATCTATGTTGAATATGTCTTATTACTTCTAAACGGATTGGATAAGTTTGAAGCATATGAAAATATAAAGCAACCCATTCTAGATTTTGCTGGGCAAAATGATTTTAATCCAAAAGAGATTTCCCTTTTCTCAAGAATATTGGAAGAGGATATTTCAAAACAAGATCGATTTAATATCAAAGGTACAGGATACGTGTTGAGATCCCTTGAGGCAAGTTTTTGGTGTCTACTTACTTCAAATTCGTTTGAAGAAGCAGTTTTGAAAGGAATCAATTTAGGAGAAGATACTGATACTACTGCTGCTATTACAGGTGGTTTAGCGGGAATATACTTTGGATATGATGCAATACCAGAAACTTGGAAATTTCAATTAGCTAGATTTGAAGATATAGAGGATTTAATAGAAAGGTTTAATAAAAATTTAAACTAATAAAGCTATGTATACTTTAGATAAAATACCTTTTTTTCAGGAAATAGAAGGAAGTAATAATATTCTTTTAGCAGGAATGGGAGGTGGTTTTGATATTTACGCAGCAATACCACTGTACTTTAGTCTAATAAAACAAAGGAAAAAAGTAACCATTGCGAATTATTCATTCACCAGATTAAATGATACCACGTCCGAATCAGTATTTCCATTTTGTTACAAGATAAGTCCAGGAGATCAGATTTACGCTTTTCCAAGATATTTTCCAGAGAAATATTTAAAGTTATGGTTTCATCTACAGGGAATTTTGGTAGATATCTATGCGTTTGAAAGAACTGCTGTACAACCCTTAAAAGATGCTTATCAGTTTTTAGTAGATAAACATGAAATAGATACTGTAATTCTGGTAGATGGAGGCACTGATTGTTTAATGTTTGGAGATGAAGAAGGATTAGGAACTCCTCAAGAAGATATTTGTTCTATGGCTGCAGTATTTCAGACCAAAGTGGATAAGAAATTATTATTGAGTGTAGGATTTGGTGTGGATCATTATCATGGAGTTTCACATTATAGATTTCTAGAAAATCTGGCAGAATTAGATAGAGAACAGGCTTATTTGGGGTCTTTTCAGGTATTGAATTCTATGACCGAAGGTCAAAAATATAAAGAGGCTATTGATTTTGTAGATACTAAAATGAAAGGAATGGAAAGCATTGTTTCCAATTCAATTATAAGTGCCTTAGAAGGAAATTATGGAGATTATCACAGAACATCAAGAACCAAAGGAAGCGAATTATGGATCAATCCATTAATGACTATTTACTGGAGTTTTAAGTTAGAAAATGTGATGAAGAAGAACACCTATTATGAGTATATAAAAAACACAAATACCGTAGGAGAGTTTAGCGCTAGATTAGCCGATTATAGAAGAACGTTAGTGGATTATAGAGAAAAACGACAGATACCTATTTAGAAATGAAACTAAAAGTACTACAAGCGGATATTACAACTTTTGAAGTAGATGCAATTGTCAACGCAGCCAATACCTCTTTATTAGGAGGTGGTGGTGTAGACGGAGCTATACATAGAAAAGGAGGAGTTGAGATTTTAGAAGCTTGTAGAAAAATCAGAGCAACACAAGGAAAATGTAATCCAGGAGAAGCAGTTATTACTACTGCCGGTAATCTTACTGCGAAGTATGTTATTCATACTGTTGGACCAGTTTGGAATAATGGAGGAAAAGATAAAGAGGAGACTTTATCTAAATGTTATAGCAATTCACTAAGACTAGCAGTGGAGAATGATTGTAAAACAATTGCTTTTCCAAATATCAGTACAGGAATTTATAAGTTTCCAAAAGAATTGGCCGCCAATATAGCTATTCATACGGTAACAAATGACCCGAATCTGACACATATGAAAGAAGTACTATTCGTGTGCTACGATGAGGTGAATTTTAAAATATATCGGAAGATTATTAAAGAAAATAAATATTAATATAAAATGTCCTATTGAAATTTCAACGTAAAAAATGAAGTGAGCGAAACGTAAAATTAAATTTTTGTAAGACCTGAATGAAAATGTAAAAATCGGTTTTTCTATGAAAACTGTAAGTCCCAATACTTCAAAATGGTTTTAATTTAATTTAGTGGAGAGAAAGATATTTTTAGTTAAAAATTCATAAGACTAGACTTTTTTGTTAGTCATTTTGAGCTCGTCGAAGGGTTCGGCAATGGAAAAAAGAAAAATAAGGACAACAGAAAAATGAAAACAAAAACTTTATACAGACCCGTTGGATTAAAAGAATTAGAGCTAATTCATCATAGTAACTGGAAGCAGTTTCCACCAAGATTGAATTGGCAACCTATCTTTTATCCTGTGATGAACGAAGCGTATGCTATAGAAATCGCTACTAAATGGAATTTGGATGATGAAGGTTCTGGATATTCAGGTTTTGTAACAGCATTTGATATGAATGCGGAATTTATTTCAAAATATAAGATTGAAAATGTAGGAGGACCGATTCATAACGAATTATGGGTTCCCGCAGAAGAATTACAGGAATTTAATAACCATATAGTAGGAGAAATCAGGATAACGAAAGCATATTTTGGAAAGAAATATGTCCATCCTGAAAATGAAGAATTAAAAGGAATGATTAGAACACATGAAAACAAATAATAAACAAATAAGTAAGTTTTTAAGCCTTATCCTTAGGCATAATCCTAGAAAAATAGGATTAGTACTAGATGAAAATGGATGGGCAGATGTAAATGAGTTACTGGAAAAAGCGAATAAAGATCATCATCAACTTACTCCAGAAATATTAAAAGAAGTTGTTGAAACAAATGATAAAAAACGATTTGCTTTTAATGATGATGAAACCAAAATCAGAGCGAATCAGGGGCATTCGATTAGGGTTGAT
This sequence comes from uncultured Aquimarina sp., assembly GCF_947492965.1. Taxonomy (GTDB): domain Bacteria; phylum Bacteroidota; class Bacteroidia; order Flavobacteriales; family Flavobacteriaceae; genus Aquimarina. The sequence goes on from NZ_CANLOZ010000004.1 coordinate 274,992, forward strand.
TTAGAGTATACTCCCATAGAACCACCAGAGTTCTTATATCATGGAACGGTAGGTAAATTTAGAGAAGCCATTAAGAAACAAGGCTTACTAAAAATGAGTAGACATCATGTTCATTTGAGTGAAGAAAGAGAAACTGCTACAAGTGTAGGAGCAAGAAGAGGTGTTCCTATCATATTATCCATACGATCAGGAGAAATGTATAGAAATGGAATCGAATTCTATCAATCAGATAATGGAGTTTGGTTAACGGATACCGTACCTCCAGAATATATTGAGTTTAAGACTTGAAAGTAATGAGACCTATCAGGTTTTCCAAACCTCATAGGTCTTAAAATCGAAATAAATGATTAAAGAAGTACTACATCCAGAAATATATTTAATTAAAGAATTTTTAAGCAAAGAAAAATGTGATCATTTTATAGAGAAAGGAGAACAGGTTTCTTTTGAAGAAGCAAAAGTAGCTATAGATGGTAGGCAAGTTAAAATAAAAGGAATTCGTAATAATCAACGAATCTTATTCAAAGATCAGTTATTGGCGGATCAATTATGGAAAAAGATGGAGTCTCAAGTGGTTTCAACTTTAGGGAAGTACAAGGCATGTGGACTTAATGAAATGTTTCGTATCTATAAATATGAAGAAGGGCAACGTTTTAAAATGCACAGAGACGGTAGTTATAGACGTAATGAGAAAGAATGTAGCTTCTTTTCATTTTTGATATATCTTAATCAGGATTTCGAAGGAGGAGAAACTCATTTTGAAAATGGTATTACCATCCACCCTGAGATCGGAGATGCGTTATTGTTTCATCATCCTTTACGACATGAAGGAAAACCAATTCTATCCGGAGAGAAATATGTACTTAGAACCGATATAATGTATAAGTTAGAAGAATGAGAACACTTGTAATTGGAGATATACACGGAGGTTATAAAGCATTGCTTCAAGTTTTAGAACGTGCCAACGTAACAAAAGAAGATACATTGATTTTTTTAGGAGATTATGTAGATGGTTGGAGTCAATCTGCAGAAACGATTCATAAACTGATAGAATTATCTAATACTAATGAATGTATATTCATAAGAGGGAATCATGATCTTTGGTGTGGTTTGTGGTTGCAGAAAGGTGCAACAAATCCTGTTTGGCTTGCTAATGGGGGAGAAGAAACCATACAGAGTTATATCAGATCTGGCCACTTAGCGAATTTTGAACATAAAAACTTCTTTTTAAAAGCCCTAAAGAATTATCATATTGATGATCAAAATAGATTGTTCCTACATGCAGGTTTTACCTCAATGCATGGGGTAGATAGAGAAGAATATGAATCCAATTATTATTGGGATAGAACGTTGTGGGAAGCAGCATTGTTGGCTGATAAAGTCGACGAAAAGACATTAGATGATGTGTTAACAAGTCCAAAACGATTCAATCACTATAAAGAAATTTATATCGGACATACGCCCACAACAGATTATAAAAGAGATACTCCGATTAAAGCATATAATCTATGGAATATAGATACAGGAGCAGCATTTACTGGAAAACTTACCATTTTGGATATCGATACCAAAGAATTCTGGCAGAGCGATTCATTACCAACCCTATACCCAGACGAAAAAGGACGCAATTAGCTCATTATCTTCTTAAGGTAAAATGACTTCTATAGGTTTCAGATCCATCTTTCATTTCAGCTACGAACCAATAATCGGTTCCTGGCATAGGTATGCCATTGTATATTCCATCCCATCCTTGTCCATTAGGGTCTATTTGAGCAAGCAATCTTCCATATCGATCAAAAATAAATAAATCCATATCCGGTACGGTATTATCAGAAATAACATTCCAGAAATCATTAAAACCGTCATTGTTTGGAGTAAAAAAAGCTGGAAAACCTATAACCAGAATAGTAGCTGTAAGTTCGCCACATCCATCTGTATTTCTAACAGTTACTGTGTGAGTACCCAAAGAAACATTAGAAAAAAGGTTGCTGTCCTGATAAAATCCATTATCCAAAGAGAATTCATAAGGACCACTACCACCTGTTACCGTTGCAAGAATACCGTTTTCACTAGAAAAAAGGCCATTGGTAAGACTAAGAGATAACGACTCAGGTCCTTCAGTAAAATTAACCGTTACAGAAGCTTCTCCAGCGCAAGTACCACCGGTATTACTCGTGTATTCAACTAAATATTCTCCGGGATTTTCTGCAATGAATGAAGAACCGGCAGCACCAAGAATAATTATTCCATCTAAGCTCCAAACAAAGGAAAAAAGAGAAGGATCCAGATTTGTTTCTAAAACTGGAAACGATTCCCCATCAACTGGCTGTCCAGTCTCATCAATACATATCGGTGAAGGAGTATCGAATACTACTTGCGGACAAAAACAGTCTGGTGACATCACAGTTTCTGTAATCGAACAAGTACTTACAATTGAGGAGGTAATAGTGATAACAACCTCTGTATCAAATGGGATATCGAAAATGATATTATTCGTCATATCTACGGTTCCTGCAGAGGCAGTAACCGAAATATTAGCTCCTGTTTGATAGGTAATTTCATAAGTGCCATTACTACATTGCGTAGTAACTGCAGAGATGGTAGGTAAGGGGACAGCTTGCACGGTAACTGTTGCACTGTCATTACCACATCCATTTCCAGAATCGATGGTATAGGTATAAATTCCATCAGGGTCCGTTCCAGGAGTAAATATACCGGTACCACTACTAAGTGTTGGAGACCAAGTTCCTCCGGTATCTGGTGTTCCTCCAAGAATAGTAAAGAGATCAATGGGAGCATCTGTTTCGCATATATCTAATGTTTCAGACTCTCCTGCATTCGGCGCACTAATTAATGTTACAGTTACATTGGCTGAATCATCAGGGCAGTTCGTTCCGGTAACGGTATATGTATAGATACCAGGAGGATCTACAGAAGGATCAAAAACTCCAGTTCCACTTGCCAATGGCGGTGTCCAAGTACCACCAATGGTAGGAGTAATTCCAGTAAGTTGCGTATATAAATCCATTGGTGGACTAGTTGGGCAAATATCTAAAGATCCATCCTCGCCAGCATTCGGAGAATCGGTTCCGGTAACGGTCACATCATCTGTTAAAGTTATTTGCTCACCATCACAATTGGTATATACAATCTCAGCAGTATAGGTAGTATCCGTGTTTGGACAAACACTGATAGTAGAGGTATCACCAATTTCCATTCCTGAAGAATCAAACCAAGAAATTTCATAATTAGGATCCCCATTTGGAGTAAATCTCCACGCTTCGTTACTAATGTCAAAAGGACCATCGGAGGTATTTCTACCTGGAGGAACAAATGCCACAGTTCCTGGATTATTTTGTATTCCAATGACTGCATTTCCACTATTCCATGATGTACAAAAAGGTTTATCCTCTACATATACTTCGATAACATTGGTAGTTTCATAAAGTACCATCTGAAAAGTAGAGGTTAAGCTATTACAACTAGGGCTAAAATGAGCTACGGAAGAGTAGGAAACAACTAAAGTTCTACAAGGAGAAGTTCCTAATAATTCCCATCCAATTTCGGGAGAAGTACTGGTAATAGAGGGATCAATATCATGAGCTACTCCAAAAATATTAGCTTCGCCCAGAGTTGGATTCAAGTTTTCGGGTAAATCCTCATTAAATTGCCATTCATTACTTTGGTCTAAAGCATCCACTTCAAGTCGTATCACACCATTTGAACCAACTTGAATCTGATTATAAGTATCTCCAAAAAAACAAAAATTAAAAGGTAAATCGATAACACCTGACCAAATATCATCTACACCAAGACTTATAGGATTGGCAAGTCCTGTAAAAGGAAATGGAGGCGCATAAGGAACCGATGATACTTCGTAGCTAGTGGTAAGTCCGGTTTCTAAAAAATTCGCTGAAAGCTCTACACAAAGATTTGTGCAATCTGTGCTTTGATCTGGCCCAGCATCTAAATTAGGACATCCAGGAGCTTGACTATATATAGAAGAAAAACAAAGTAAAAAGCTAATAGTAATAGCTAACTTTAGGGTAAAGGTTTTCATGAATAGGAGTGGTTTTAAGATGATGTTGAGTTTTGTCGGTGAAAACTTCAATCAATCGGAGCTGAAATAAAGAGATATCATTGGTTTAAGTTTGTTTTATGAGTAATTAAGTATTTGCCTCTTTTGAAAAGGGTAAATACCATGTTCTAGTCAAAAAATCATGTATGCTGCATATCCAACGACAGTAAATCCAGTTCTAAATCTGAGATATTCACCAAAATAGGCACATTGGTAAATCAGATTTCTAAAACAAGAATATGTAGAATAAAAGGTACGTATTCCATCATATTCTCTTATGCATATTTAAAAACGTTCGTAGGAAAGATTTTAGTGTGTAAGTTGTTTCTGTTACGAATTGTAAGGTTTTTCTAAGTCTTGATGTGTTTCTAATGTGAAGTGTTTTTTGATACTAAAAAAAGTGCTATTTATCTGATTTTTATGGTTTATTTGAAGGAATTGTAGAATATGAACTTTTTCTATTTAAGTCTAAATTAACTTTTTTAACACGAAATTAATGGTTGACCAATAAGTGTAAGAAATTCTTCAAAAGTAGGGCGGTTGTAAAAAAGTTAACATAGTTTCAAAATCTATTTAGTAGTCACTTCTTGTGGTTATTAGCTTATGAAAAATATAAGTTTAACTGAAAACAGGGTAGTTCTAAATTAAAATAATAAAGACTTTTATCCTTTCAAAAAAATAGAATATATGATAATCATGAAGGGCTTAGTAAATACCGCAGATAAAAAGGCTATAAAGGGTACTTTGGTATGGTTTCTAAGTATTATTATATCTAATAGTATAAATGCACAACATATGGAAGATTTCATAGAATATGATTCCTTTATAATCGTTGATAAACCTCAGGATAAGTATAAAGGTATTTACAAGGATGGAATACCGTACGAAGGATATTTTTCCAAAGGGGATTCAGAGTTTCCAAGGGTGGATTATTACGAAAAAGGAAAACCCAAATTTCAATATTCATTAGATATTTATCAAATGGCATTAAATGAGGAATCTGAAGAAATGGAAGCTACTGAAGAAATGACTGAGGAAGCATACAATATGTATCTTAAAAATCGGTATAAACCAAAACTAAATATAAAATCAACCTATGAAAATGAAAAAATAGTTGATGGGTATCGTTATGAAGAAATAAAGTCAGGTTTATTGACAAGAAAAATAAAAAATGCTAAAACCATTGCTTTATTTGTGGATGTTTTTGCAATGCACTTTTATCAAAGAATTCATATCATTTTAGATGATGATCGGATATATATAAAGTCACCAACTATGGAAATGTCAGGAGAAAATCTGGAACTACAGTTGTACAGAGAAGATAATACCTGGATAACCAAACAAGAACTAAACCAAGAAACAATAGGATTATATTATTTTGTCATCGGAGAACCACAAAAACTGCTTTCTGATACTACGTTTTTTATATACGATCAGGAAGGGAATACCTATGGTTACGGCTATAAAGAATTTGAAAACATAGGAAATGGGATGAATCTAATGGATATAAATAGTATGTATTTTAGTAATCCTAAAATGTTTCTTACAAAGAATATAGAAACATTTTTTGAAGATTTTATAGACTTATATGCTGTTCAAATGGCAAAGGAAGAGGTAAGGCGAGAAGAACCAGAAATATACAAAGGTTATATACATACTGATGAAAACGCTGAAGTTATAAAGGGAATTCGATTTTTTGAGAATAAAGGAGATACGTATTACGAAAAATACGGAAAGGGTGATATATTAGAGCATAAAAAAGTAAGCTTACTTCATTTTCAACATATATTCAAAACTTATCTAGAAAATAATCGTTAACTACATGATTTGTCACTTGATATTTATAAAAATATCACTAAATATTTCGGTGTTTTAAAATTAAAAACTATATTTGCGTATAATTAACGCAAAATAAATAAAATATGAATCCACTATTATTGACAGACGGTTATAAATTAGGTCACAAAGAACAATATCCAGCAGGAACTACTTTAGTGTATTCTAATTGGACTCCAAGAAAAAGTAGAATTGAAGGGATTGATCATGTCGTTTTTTTCGGACTACAATATTTTATAAAAGAATATCTTATTAAACGATTTAATGAGAATTTTTTCGATTTACCTAAGGAAGATGTTGTTTCAGAATATAAAAAATATGTAGATAATTATTTAGGTGTTGACTACGATGTTTCGCACATCGGTGAGCTTCACGATTTAGGATATTTACCAATAGAAATAAAAGCATTGCCAGAAGGTACTGAAGTACCAATTCGCGTTCCTATGTTTACCTTGGTAAATACCAAACCTGAATTTTTTTGGTTAACGAATTATTTGGAAACATTACTTTCTAGCATTATTTGGCAACCTTGTACGTCTGCGACTATAGCAAAGCAATATCAAAAGATTCTTAGCAAGTATGCTACAGAAACCGATAAAGAAAATTTAGAGTTTATAACGTGGCAAGGACACGATTTTTCAATGCGTGGAATGTCTGGTACTGAATCTGCTATTATCAGTGGGATGGGGCATGCTCTTTCCTTTTCAGGAAGTGATACCTTACCAGTCGCTAAAGCTTATGAATTATATTACAATACAGATGTAACAAAAGAATTAGTTATAGGTAGTGTAAATGCAACTGAACATAGTGTAATGTGCGCTGGAAGTAAAGACGATGAAATCGGAACTTTTAGAAGACTTTTAAAAACATATGCTACAGGAATATTATCAGTAGTTTCAGATACATGGGATTTATGGAAAGTTCTCACAGAATATCTACCTGAGCTAAAAGACGAGATATTAAATCGAGATGGTAAACTAGTTATTCGTCCTGATTCTGGAGATCCTGTAGATATTATTTGCGGATGCGAACATGAAAATGAAGTTGTTGCGAAAGGAGTTGTCGAGTTGCTATGGGATGAGTTTGGAGGTACCATTAATGCACAAGGGTATAAGGTATTGAATCCTAAAATAGGAGCGATTTATGGAGATAGTATTACAATAGATAGGGCTACCCAGATTTGTGAACGTCTTAAAGAAAAAGGGTTTGCTTCTACTAATGTAGTTCTCGGGATTGGAAGTTTTACGTATCAATATAATACTAGAGATACTTTTGGTTTTGCCATGAAAGCAACCTATGTAGAAGTAAACGGAGAGGGAAGAGAAATTTTTAAAGATCCTATTACTGATGACGGTACTAAAAAATCTGCAAAAGGCTTGGTGCAGTTGTATGAGTCTGAAGGTCGAATTCATCTAAAAGATCAATGTTCTTTAGAAGACGAAAAACAAGGATTACTAAAAACTGTTTTTAAAGATGGTAAGTTGATTATGGATGATAACCTTTCTACGATAAGAGAGCGAATAAAGCAGTAAAAATAGATTTCAACTAATAAACTCCCAAAAAATATATTGGGAGTTTTTTTATGGATAAGTTTAGGGTTTTATTCCAAAGAGCTGTTATATTATTAAGGAGAACAGACATTTTTAGCACGATATATTTTGTTAATTTTTTGTAAGGATTGATTTTGGATTACGACGTCTATTTTAATATCAATGCTTTGATACGTAACTAACTTATAAAAACACAACATCATGAGTGCAATTTGGTTTTTTGAGGATGCCAATCTCTTTAAGGTATTATGTCCTCATAAATTTAAAAATTACAAGAAAGATCACGATTTCGACGCCTACAAAAAAAGTGATTATATCTATTTTGAAGAAGACTCTGCTAACAAAGTGTATCTAATTGAAAAAGGGAAAGTAAAAATCGGATACTACTCCGAAGATGGAAATGAAGTCGTAAAAGCAATTTTGACTCGAGGAGAGCTTTTTGGGGAAAAAGCTATTTTAGGAGAAGATCGAAGAACGGAATTTGCTCAATCCATAGATAATACTACTTCTATTTGTCCTATTGGTGTGCAAACAATGCATGATTTAATGCGAGACAATCAAACATTTAGTTTGAAAATATATAAGTTTATCGGATTGCGATTTAAACGTTTAGAAAGACGTTTGCAGCTTCTTCTATTTAAGGATACCAAAACAAGGTTATTAGAGTTCTTAAATGAGCTTAAGGAAGATTTTGGTTATTGTTGTCCTGATACAGGAGATACTGTTATTCATCATCCTTATACACAAAGAGATATAGCTAATCTTATAGGTACTTCTAGGCCCACTTTAAACATTCTTATGAATGAATTAAAAGAATCTAATAGAATTGATTTTAATAGAAAGGAAATCCGTTTAAAAATTGTTGCTTAATGTTAGCTACCTAACATTTTAAAATGTTTTATGAATTTACTTTTACAGTAATAATAATTATAAAACAAAAGCAATGTTTAAAAAACTGATAATAGGTATGCTAGCGGTTGGATTGATCGCAGTTTCCTGTAATGAGGATGATGACACTATACAAGTAGCAAACGCTGGAGAAATTTCTGGGGGACCGTTTGAATTTGATGTAGATGGAGAACCAGATATGGTTTCCGGAATCACCTTAGATGATACAAACGCCTTTGGAACAGGAAGTACTTGGATCGTTACAGATGATCAAGGACTTATTCTAGGTTTACCGCCTACATTAACAGCTGTAGAAGGAGTGAATTTTGATAGTGCTGGTGCTGGAACATGTTTGATATGGTATGCTAGGTACAATGGCGAAATTTCTGGATTAGAAATGGGAATGAATGCCAATGACGTTACTGGAGATTTTGATCTTTCAAACTCTATTACCGTAATCCGTAATCAAGTAGCAAATGCAGGATCTATAGAAGGTGGTCCATTTGAATTTGACGTGGATGGAGAAGCGGATATGGTATCTGGAATAACTTTAGATGACACTAATGCTTTCGGATCAGGAAGTACTTGGATTATTACGGATGATCTTGGAAATATTCTTGGGTTACCACCAACATTAACTGCTGTAGAAGGAGTGGATTTTGATGGTGCAGGCGCTGGAACTTGCTTGATCTGGTATGCAAGATACGAAGGAGATATTTCTGGATTGGAAATGGGAATGAATGCTAACGATGTAACAGGTGATTTTGACCTCTCTAATGCGATCACAGTTGTTCGTAACCAGGTGGTAAATGCAGGAACACTTTCTGGAGGACCTTACGAATTTGATGTAGATGGAGAACCAGATATGGTATCCGGAATTACCTTAGATGATTCTAATGCTTTTGGAGATAATAGTACTTGGATTATTACAGATGACCAAGGAAATATTTTAGGATTACCACCAACATTAATGGCAGTAGAAGGAGTGGATTTTGACGAAGCAGGAGCTGGTACTTGTTTAATTTGGTATGCAAGATATAATGGTACAGTAACAGGATTAGAAATGGGAATGAATGCTAATGACGTAACAGGAGATTTTGATCTTTCTAACGCAATTACAGTAGTTCGTAACCAAGTAGTAAATGCAGGAACACTTTCTGGTGGTCCATATGAATTTGATGTGGACGGAGAACCAGATATGGTCTCTGGAATTACCCTAGATGCTTCTAATGCTTTCGGTGACAATGGTACATGGATTATTACTGATGATCAAGGAAATATTTTAGGATTACCACCAACATTAATGGCGGTAGAAGGAGTAGATTTTGATGAAGCAGGAGCTGGTACTTGTTTGATTTGGTACGCAAGATATAATGGCACAGTAACGGGATTAGAAATGGGAATGAATGCCAATGATGTTATGGGTGATTTTGATCTTTCTAATGCGATCACAGTGGTACGTAATCAGGTAGTCAATGCGGGATCTATTTCAGGAGGACCTTACACATTTACTGTGGATGGAATGCCAGATACAGTATCTGGAATTACGTTAGATGATACGAATGCTTTTGGAGATAATAGTACTTGGATTATCACAGATGATCAAGGAAATATATTAGGACTCCCATCAACATTAGCACAAGTAGAAGGAGTAGATTTTGATGCAGCAGGAGTTGGAGTATGTTTAATCTGGTACGCAAGATATAATGGAACAGTAACTGGATTAGAGATGGGAATGAATGCAGCTAACGTTATGGGAGACTTTGATTTATCAAACTCAATAACGGTAACAAGAAACTAAAGGTATTCAGAAAAAGAAAAATAAAGTATCGAAGATAATGTGAACTTAACGTTGCATCTCTTCTCTTAAGAAGCGTAACACAATAGTTCATTGTTGTTTTTTTGTTAGTTTTAAAGCGCGGTCTCTGGCTGCGCTTTATTAATTTATATACTTTTGTAAGGAAACGGTTTATCTAAGACCAATCCTAAAAAATAGCACACATTATATCTTATGAAATTTGATAAAAAGAAAATATCCAACTTAATTTTTGTAGTCATATTATTACTGTTTTTTATTCCTAATACGAGAGGAATGATGCAAATTTTTCTTACCAGAATATTTTCTTTTAGTCCTAGTTTAGTTGCGGTAGAGGATCGCGCACAAGTAGCATCTTTTGATTGGAAATTACATGGTGTAAATACTGAATCTATGAACTTTAATAGTGCAGAAGGAAAAGTGATATTATTAAATTACTGGGCAACATGGTGTCCTCCTTGTATCGCGGAGATGCCTTCTCTTCAAAAGCTATATAACGATTATAAAGATAAAGTGGTTTTTGTTTTTCTTACCGAAGATGATGATCCCGAATTGAATAAATTTATGAGTGATAAGGATTATAATTATCCGATTTACCGATCGTTATCCGCGCATCCGGAGCCTTTTGTACATAAGCCAATACCAGGGACATACCTTATTGATAAAAAGGGAAATATTATTATTCACAAGGTTGGGGCTGCAGATTGGAATACTGAAAAAGTTAGAGCAACGATTGATCAACTTTTATCGGAATAATTATTTTTTAAAATATTTAAAGGGCACAAATAACATTCCAAAGCATTCTCCTTTGTCTTTTCCTAAGTGTTTGTGATGTATTTTATGGGCTCTTCGTACGCCTCTCGCGTACCAATGGTTAGCATTACGAAACATTTTGAATCGTTGATGAATAAAAATATCGTGTACGAAAAAATATGCAATACCATAGGCTAAAATACCAAAACCAATGGGTTTTCCCATCCAAAAAGTAACTGGGTCGTGCAACATAATACATGACATGCTAATAACAGCATAAAAAACAAAGAACAAATCATTACGTTCCCACCAGCTATTATGATCTTTATGGTGGTGATCTTTGTGTAGGGACCATAAAAATCCATGCATAACGTATTTATGAGTAAACCAGGCCATAAATTCCATTGCGCAAAACGTACTAACAAAAATTAATATCCAGATTAGAATATTCATTACAAATTATAAATAGGTTTGATCAAAAATACTATTAAATTAGGTTCATTCTATAATCAAAGTAAGATTTAGCTAATAATCCAAATTTTTGATAATTAGGAACTCTTATTCGAGTATTTTTTATTTCTACCGATGGAGTAGATTCTAATTTGTTTAGTAGTTTTTTATAGTAGATGTAAGCTGTGTATACACCAAATTTAGCCTCTACAGGTAATTTCATAATACCTTCAAAACCTTTGTCAAAGTCCTCTTGGATTTCTTCGATGATTCTGGATTTCGAAATTTCATCTAATCTTGTTAAATCTGTGTTTGGGAAGTATGTACGACTTAATTCTTCAAAATCTGCTTTTAAGTCTCTTAAAAAGTTTACTTTCTGGAAGGCTGAACCTAGGTGCATCGCACTTTTTTTAAGTTCATCGTATTTTTGTTGATCTCCTTTTACGAAAACTTTTAAGCACATAAGTCCAACTACATCGGCAGAACCGTAAATATATTCTTCGTACTCAGAAGTTGTTAAATAATCTGTTTTATGTAAGTCTAAACGCATACTCTTCATAAAGGCTTCATATAATTCCGGTTCGATATTGTATTCGTGAACAGTTTTCTGGAATGAATTAAGAATAGGATTTAAGCTTATTTTGTTTTGGATAGCTTTATACATTTCCTTTTCAAAATCGTTAAATAAAGTCTCTTTATCATAATCATGAAAACTATCTACAATTTCATCGGCAAATCTTACAAAGCCATAGATGTTATAGATATCCTGTCGGATGGAGTCTGATAACATTTTAGAAGCTAAAGAGAAAGATGTGCTGTAAGAGTTCGTAACTAGCTTACTGCAACTGTAAGAAATGGAGTCAAATAAAGCTTTCATAGAAGGTAGTTTTAGTTTAATTTTTAGATAAGAAAAAATTAATGTTAGGTCTATTCATAATGATAAGATGAAGTGCGAAATGTGGTTATCATACAACCTGTAATTTGGGTTGTCTGGAAACTTTACATTGTGATTCTATCAATCCTGCTACTAGTTTACCAGAAATTAGTGATGGCGGTACTCCTGGTCCGGGAACAGTTAGTTGTCCTGTAAAAAATAAATTCTGAACTTTTTTACTTTTCAACTTAGGTCTAAGAAATGCGGTCTGCAATAGGGTGTTTGCCATACCATAAGCATTTCCTTTGAATGAATTATATTCTTTTATAAAGTCCTTTACACAAAAGGACTCTTTAAAGATAATATTATTTTGAACACTTTGTTTCGTTAAATTTTCAAAACGTGTTATAATTTTATTAAAGTATTTTTCTCTTAAAGCTTCCGTATCTTCTATTCCTGGTGCTAATGGAATTAAGAAAAAACCATTTTCCATTCCTTCTGGAGCTGTACCACTGTCAGATACCGAAGTGAAGTTCGCATAAAATAACGGGTTTTCTGGCCATTTAGGATCATCATAAATATCTTTGGCATGAACATCAAAATCAGTATCAAAAAACAAATTATGATGCTCGATATTATTTAGTTTTTTGTCAAACCCTACATAAAAGAGTAGAGAAGAAGGTGCAAAAGTCTTTCGCTCCCAGTACTTTTCTGAATACTGTCTATATTTTTCATCAAGAAGTGTTTCTCCATGATGGTAATCTGCTCCACATAGAATTATATCTGCTTCGATGGTCGAAGCATTAACAACTACACCAGTAGTCTTACCATTTTCTACTAATATTTTGCTTACTGGAGTGTTTGTATGAATAGTAACACCTAGTGATTCGGCTAGTTTTTTCATTCCCAATATAACCTGGTACATTCCGCCTTTTGGATGCCAAGTTCCTAATCCAAAATCAGCATAGTTCATAAAACTATAAAAAGCAGGAGTGTCACTAGGTTTTGCACCTAGAAATAAAACTGGAAATTCTAAAATTTGAATTAGTTTCTTATTAGTAAATTCTTTTCTTACTTCCTTAGAAATAGTACTAAAAAACTGACCTACTTTCTTAATTGTTTCTTTGGTTACTAATTCTATTGGTGAAACACCAGGTCGATATACCAAGTTTTTTATCGCAATATCATAATTGCTTCTGGCTGCATCAATAAATTTTTTGAGCTTCGCTGCGCTTCCTTTTTCTTCTTTTTCGAAAGCTGCGTATATTTTATCAAGAGTATCTTCTATAGAAATACTTTTTCCATCTTCAAAAAACACCTGATATGCTGGATCTAGTTTATCCAATTTGTAAAAATCGGATGCTGAAGTATTAAAATCATTAAAAAATTTTTCAAAGACATCGGGCATCCAATACCAAGAAGGGCCTATATCGAATGTAAAACCTTCTTTTTTTAATTGACGTGCTCTACCACCAATAGTATCATTTTTTTCATAAATGGAAACTTCATATCCCAATTGTGCCAAATAGCAAGATGCGGAAAGAGAGGAAAAGCCAGAGCCTATTATTACTACTTTTGGCGTCATATTGGTTGGTTTATTTGGTAGATTATAATTCTTTAATTAAATCGTTTATGGATGAAAAATAACGATGGTTGGGAGCACTAGTTTTCGATATGTGCATGGTTTGTTTACCTAACATCCAAAATTCACTTTCTCTTTTTGTGCAAACCACTTCATTGAATTTTTTAACGTAGTCTTCAATTTTATCTTTCTCTGGTCTTACAGTAAAATATGAGAGAAATGTGGTGTTTTCGTGAAAAGTTAGCATATTAGGTAGACTATCTAAAGGAATACTTGGTCCCAAGTATATAGCTTTATATCCTTTAAGTAGAATTTCATAATTGATATACAATAAACCTAATTCATGAATTTCATTTTCTGGTAAAAACAATATAAATGCTTTATCAGTTTGAGTAGCTTTAGAATATTGTAATTTCTCAATATTGATAAGTAGTTTCTGTTTTATCAAATTAGTAATGAAATGCTCATGAGATGGACTGATAGTATTTGTTTGCCATAACAAACCTATTTCCGTCAATAACGGTATGAAAACATCTGTAAATATTTGACGGAAAGTTCTTTTCTCCGATAATTGTTCATACGTACCTAAAAACAGTTGTAAATCATAGTTAAGCATTGCTATTTTAAGAGAGTTGATAGCTTGATTTTTGGTACTAGTATCAGAAACTATGCGTCTCACATATTCATCAATCTCTTCATTATTTAATTTAGAAACTCGAGATATTTTATATCCGCTGTTTACTAAATATGTAACATTAAGAAGTTTCTGTAAGCTTTTTAAACTATATGTACGAATGTTAGTCTCAGTTCGGTCTGGAGATAATAAGTTGTATCTTTTTTCCCATATTCTTATGGTATGCGCTTTTACTCCGCATAAATTTTCCAGATCTTTAATACTAAAATTTTGCTTTATGTTGTTCACCTTTTCATCAAAATAGTTAAACAAATTTAAACAAAAATCTAGCTACTTTGTAAATTGTCCTTGTTAAATTATTAACGATTATTGTTAAAAAAAGATATGAAATGCATTATTCGCAATAGGTTACTGAAAAAAATATATCAGCAAAATTATTATTATTGAGGACTGTTTTTTAAAAAAAATAATGTCTAATTGTTTGTAAAACAGTTTTTTTTAAAGATTTAAGTATAATGGTCTTAATGATTATTTTGCAGGTTATAGATTCATAATTTTGTATTTAACCTTTTTTAAAATAAATCCGGCAAGAGTTTTTACTTTTGCCGGATCAACACTTTTAATTACTTTTCTATGTAATCCATTGGGTCTACATTTTTTCCGTGATGACGTACTTCGTAATGAAGATGAGGTCCTGTAGATAGTCCAGTGTTACCACTTTTTCCTATAATGTCTCCAATACGTACTTGCTGATTTTCCTTTACATCAAAACTATCTAGGTGTGCATACCAGGTTTCGAAACCGTCGGAATGTGAAATTACTATCAAATTACCCCAATTCCCTTCTTTCTTCGCAACTTTTACTGTTCCATTTGCTGTAGCCACAATGGGTGTTCCGATTTTTGCTCTAATGTCAATCCCTTTGTGGATCTTGTTTTTCTTCAGTTGTGGATGATCAAACTTTTTACCATAAACGGCCGTAATATGATCTTTGGATCCGTTTTTAACGGGAAAGATGGAAGGAGGTATTTCTACAATTATCTCTTCTGTGATAATTTGTTCTAATACATTCGTTGTGTCTAATTCTGGTTTTATAAAAGCTGTTAGCAGTATAAATAAAACAGGCGTAAGTAAAATGTATCGGATGATTTTTTTTGGATTGGAATTGGTTTTTGTGATCATGTCTATTCGTTTTTTGATTAATGAATGATTAAAATAACTGTGTAATTTTGAATTGCGTGTACTTCCTAAATTTTTGATTAATAATTCTAGGTATTCGGATTTTTTTACTTGATTACGTACCACATATTTGTCTGCCTGAAATTCGTGAACGGATTGTAATGTTTTTCTGAATACATAAGTAAAAGGGTTGAACCAAAATATGGCTAGATATAGTTCCGTAAGCATTAAATCCAATGTATGGTACAGCACGATATGAGCTTTTTCATGTTCAAGAACCGGTGTTTCGATAGTTTGAATTTGATCTTTAGGGATAAAAATCCATTTGAAACTGGAGAATATGTGTGAAGCGTTAGTAAGAATTATGGAGTAGTTTTTATGTAAAAGTGTTTTAGACTTTTGTTTTAGTTGAAATAGTTTAATTATGGATAATAATAATTTTAAGACACAAAAAACAGCTCCAAAGAGATATAAGGTAGTTAAGACCAATAGGATATTACTGTTTTGGAGCGTAAAAGTGTTTTTATTATAATTTTCTTCTAGGATAATATGTTCGAAAGACACATATTCTTCTAAATGCGGTATGATGATTGCTTCTGGAATCGTTTCAAAATGTATATGACTTAGTAAAGGAATACCTAACGATAACGGAATAATAGATAGCAGTATGATTCTATTAATATTATGGAATGTTAGCTTTCTAAAAAATAAGTGATAAGAAATATACAATACCGTAAAACAAAAACTTGACTGTATAAGATAGATGATAAGGCTAGTCATTTTGCTTTTTTAATAGTTCAATTTTGTCTTCTATCATTTGTTTCATTTCTTCTAATTCTGAAACATTTAGGTCCTCATCTTTTGTGAAAAACAAAGCAAATTTACTTACAGAACCACTAAAAAAATTCTTTACCACTCCCTTAAAGTGGCTTTTAAAATATTGCTCCTTACTTATGAGAGGATAATATTCTTTAATTCTTCCGTATACGTTAAAGCTGATGAATTTTTTAGTAACCAGAGTTCTTATTACGGTAGATATTGTGGTATAAGCTGGTTTTGGTTCTGGAAATTGTTCTACGATATCTTTTAGGAAAGCTTTTTCTAGTTTCCAAAGGTATTTCATAACCTGTTCTTCTGCTTTTGTTAAATCCTTCATAGAGCAAATATAACTATATTTTTAGTAACTAAACTATAAATTTAGTAATAAAACTACATTTATAGTAATATTTATGTTTAGGGTAGGTTATTGAAGTAATTTAAATTACTGTTTGGTATGAGTGTTCGGATTTAAATCAGTTGCGCTGATTTTTTTAGATAAAAAAGTTGGGATTGTAAATCAAGGGAGTATGTAAGTGTTCTATTTCGGAAGAAAAAAAGTGCCCAGAGCGGGAGTCGAACCCGCACGCCCTAATGGACACATGGCCCTCAACCATGCCTGTCTACCAATTCCAGCACCTGGGCATTATAGATCACAATATAGTGTAAAACTAAAAAAGTATCACAAGAGATTGCAATACTTTTTAGTGACCGGGCTGGGGCTCGAACCCAGGACCCTCTCCTTAAAAGGGAGATGCTCTACCAACTGAGCTACCCGGTCATTGATACGGTAATATCATTATTTTTTTAAGAACTTAAGATTAGAATTATTTGAAAAAAAAAATAATCTAATCTTTCTTGTGACCGGGCTGGGGCTCGAACCCAGGACCCTCTCCTTAAAAGGGAGATGCTCTACCAACTGAGCTACCCGGTCATTACATTCTTTTCCTGAATGCGGGTGCAAATATACTATCATTAATTTATTTTTCAAGAAGAATTTAATATAAATTTACATTTTATTTTAAATGCCCTTTTTTAAAGGCGTAAATAACCTAAAATTTTGTTCATGAATATTGTCTTACTAGGATATATGGGGTGCGGTAAATCATCTATTGCCAAAGCTTTAGCTGATCAATTAAAAATGAATAGTATTGATTTGGATGATTATATAGAGGATCAGGAAAATAAAACGATTACTCAGATTTTTGCAGATCATGGAGAGATTTATTTTAGAAAAAGAGAGCATCAGTATTTAAAAAAACTATTAGAAACGCACACAAATCATATTATTTCGCTTGGAGGAGGTACTCCTTGTTTTGCAGGTAATATGGAGCTTCTAAAAGGAAATAATCAGAATAAAAGTGTCTATTTGAGGACTTCGCTAGAAGAATTAGTAGATCGTTTATTTATAGAAAAAGAGAAGAGACCTTTAATAGCACATATAGCTACAAAAGAGGATCTAAAGGATTTTATTAGAAAACATCTGTTTGAACGCTCGTTTTATTATAATCAGGCAGCGCACATAGTTTCTACAGATGCGAAAACGGTTGATCAAATAGCAGAAGAGATAGAGTCAACATTATTCTAAAGTTGCTATATCATTGTCTCCAAAAGTAACATTAACGTGTTCATTCAATGATGTAGATAAAGAAATTCCTTTAAAGTCAGCTTTAATTGGATACTTTTTGTGGTTTCTATTTACCAAGACTGCTGTTTTAAATCTGGTTAGAGGAACATCTAAAAAATGTTTTACTCCATAGACCAAAGCTGTACCGGAATTAAGAACATCATCTGCCAGAACTAACGCTTTGTTTGTATATTCAGAAGGAGAAAGTGAAGTCTCTACCGTATTTTGAGGAGCTGATTTATCCATAGTAACCTTACATAATATTACCTGGATATCAGAGATTTCTTCCAACAAAGACTTTAATCGTTGTGCAAAAATATAGCCGTTCTCTGCTATCCCAGCAATTACAATTTCTTTTTCACTAACATTAGTCTCATAAATTTGATAAGCGATTCGCTTTATCTTATGCTGAATTTGTTCGTGAGTTAGGATAATATTGTTTTTGGTTTGCATAAGGATATATTCTATTGTTTTGCCTAATTAGACTTCAAATATAAAAAACAGTTCGCTACCCTTTCTAGGAAGAATAGAATTATAACAATTTTCTAGGGTTTTAATTTTGAATTGTGAAGAAAACAAAGAATCGTATTCTTGCTTGGTTCCGCCAAAAGGAGGACCAGATTGTTCAAAAACACGATTAAATAAAACTCCCACCAATTTCCCCTTGTTTTTTAGTAATGACCTCATTTTAGAAACGTACTCTCTTCTTTGTTTGGGCACTAACGCACAGAAAAATGTTTGTTCTATAATCAGATCGAATTTACCTTCAATCTCAAAAAAATCATTGTGTATGATATGTTTTTTAGGAAAGGTGGGATTGTTTCTTTGAAATTGATTTAATGTTTCTTTTACAAAATCTACGATATATACATTTTTGAAATCTTTGGAGTGCAAGTAAATGGCTTCATAGGCATTTCCACATCCTGGAATTAGTATTTTTAAATCTTTGTTTTTTAACTGGTCAGCATATGTTGCGATAGGAGTAGAGACGTAGCCTATATCCCATCCAGTCTGATTTTGTTCATATTTCTGAGTCCAAAAAGCTGCGTCTAATTTCATTCTTCGCTATCGTTATCTGATGGTCCTTCAAACCAATCATCAATATCTCTTCGATCTTTCTTAGTAGGTCTACCCATTCCCTTTTTGCGATAATAATCCTTAGAATAGTTTAAAAGGTCTAATTTTTGCAACGCTTCTTCTGGAGTAACGTCTTTACGGTATATGTCGACTAGTTTAGCACCTAGTCGGCTTTTTGGTGTGTCTAAAACGATAAGTTCATAATTTACTTGGTTCTTGCGAACAGTAATTTTATCTGTAGGATATATTTCTCTAGATGGTTTTATAAGATCTCCATTTACACGAACTTTTCCTTCTTTACAAGCTTTTGTAGCTATGCTACGTGTCTTATAATACCTGATACACCATAAATATTTATCAACTCGCATAAAAAATGATTAAAAAATGCGTTTATCTCTAATAATAGTTGAGCAAAAGTACAAGAAAATTGTATCTTGCGCCTTCAAAAAAGCAATCAGATGAGTATAAAAAGATATATTCTAGCCATAGGTGTTGTTATGGCAGCTTTATATGCATGTAATAATGACGATGATGATGGTATTATTGCAGTACCACCAAGGGATGAAGCAGAACAGGAAGCAGATGAAGCACCAATTATCGAAGATTATCTAAAAACCCACTTTTTTAGATTTGTAGATAATGAGTTCAACCCAGATTACCAGGTTATTCAGTTTGATACGATAGCAGGAGCGAATAGTGCTGAAACCTCCATATGGGATTCTGGACTGTTGCAAACCAAAACTGTCACTAGAAATGATGTTGATTATACATTGTATATCATGAGTCATAATGCTGGAAATGCTGAACAAAGACAGACTAGATTTGCGGATTCGACTTTTGTGACCTATCGAGGTGAGGTGTTTTACGACTATGAAGATGATGATGGAGATGGTATTCCAAATGATGGAGATGTAGATGCAGATGGAGATGGAGAACCAGACATGGTAGATGAAACCGAAACGAAGACAGATAGCGATGGAGATGGAATTGCAGACGATAGTGATGTTGATAATAATCCAGGTGAACCAGACTCTGATGGTGATGGTGTAATAGATGTCAATGATCCTGTGGATAATAACAATCCGAACAGAAGAGTTTTTGATAGTGCTGTAAATCCCTTATGGTTTGATCTAGTTTCAGTGGTTGATGGTTTTAGAGAGGCGATTACTGATTTTAAAGGTGCTTCTGGTTTTACAGAAAATAACGATGGAACAGTTAGTTATGGCATGGATTTCGGTAATTTTACGGTTATCATGCCCTCTGGGTTAGCATATTTTGCTGAACCTCAAAATGGAATACCGCAATACGCACCACTTATCTTTCATGTGCAGTTATACGGAAGTGTTGAAGCAGACCATGATAATGACGGTGTTCCTTCTTATTTAGAAGATTTGGATGGAGACAGATTGGTGTTTGATACGGATGATGATACAGATAGTAATGGGTTTCCTAACTATTTAGATCCAGATGACGACGGTGATGGTACTTTAACTATCGACGAAGATTTGGAGCCTGATACAGACTTAACTGTGGATAGAGATGGAGATGGAGATCCGACAAATGATATAGGAGATGGAGATCCAACGAATGATGATACTGATGGAGATGGAATTCCAAACTATCTAGATACAGATGATACAGCTTCAAGAGAAGATTAAATAAAAAAACTCCGGTACTAACCGGAGTTTTTTTATTCTTATTTCGTTTTTTAATTAAAGATCTAATGCCAAACTAAGTATAAATTGATTAGGTCTAGAGTCTACTCTAATGGTTTGCCCAGTATTTTCATCAATAGATTGCGCTTGATTTTCAGAAATACCTCTTTCGTATCTAAGATCAATATTAAGGCGTCTTATTTGTAAACCTACTCCAAATTGAACACCTACCGTAAATTCATTCTTAACATTGCTTAAACGAACATCTTCGAGGTTGTTATCTATGATATATTGCAAAGAAGGACCACCAAAAACATGTAATGGACCTAATAGATATACTCCTGCTAGAATGGGTAAATCTAATTTTTTTAGATCATAATCTAGTTCGCGATTGTTAAACGAATACGAGCTATTGTTTTGTGTATACTGTAGCTCTGGTTTTAGGTAAAAATTATCGGTAATATCGCCTCTTAGAAATACACCTATATGATAACCAACACGATCATCTGCGTTTTCGGAAAGTAAATTATCCCCAGCATTGGTAAGATCTGTGAATTCAATCTTACCGTTATCTCCGTAGTTGAGACCTGCTTTTACCCCAAAATTTAATCCTTTGTCCTGACCAATAATTGTAAATGAACTAAAAAGAATTAATAACACTAATACATTTTTCATTTTAAATGAGTTTTAAAAGATGAATAAATAACTAACTATTTTTTTGGTTGCGGTCAGTGTTTCTAGTATAACGAAAATAGAAACTTATTATTCTTAATAGTAATCAAAAAGCCTTCCATTTTTGATGGAAGGCTTTTTATTATGAATTATGGAAGAAAATATATTCTCTATTTTCTTTTAATTACTTTTTCAACTGCATTTACAATAGCTTCTGCATTTAATCCATACTTAGCCATTAGTTGATCAGGAGTACCACTTTCTCCAAAGGTGTCGTTAGTAGCAATAAACTCCTGAGGAACTGGATAATTCTGAGCTAGTACTCTAGAAACACTTTCTCCAAGTCCGCCAAGGTAGTTGTGCTCTTCTGCAGTTACAATACAACCTGTCTTTTTTACAGAATTTAATATCGCTTCGTCATCAAGAGGTTTAATGGTATGGATATTAATTACTTCCACACTGATTCCTTTGGCTTCAAGTGTTTCGGCTGCTAACAAAGATTCCCATACTAAATGACCAGTAGCAACTATCGTAACGTCACTACCTTCTTGTAAGTGTACTGCTTTTCCTATTTCAAATTTTTGATCTTCTGGAGTGAAATTAGCAACTTTTGGTCTTCCAAAACGTAAATATACAGGTCCTTCATATTCTGCAATCGCTATGGTAGCGGCTTTAGTTTGGTTATAATCACATGGATTAATTACTACCATTCCTGGTAGCATTTTCATTAAACCTATATCTTCCAAAATCTGATGTGTAGCACCATCTTCTCCAAGTGTCAATCCTGCGTGAGATGCACAGATTTTTACATTTTTTCCACTATAAGCAATAGATTGTCTTATTTGATCGTATACACGACCTGTAGAAAAATTAGCAAATGTACCTGTAAAAGGAATCTTTCCTCCTATAGTTAATCCAGCAGCAATTCCCATCATATTAGCCTCTGCAATTCCAATCTGAAAAAAACGATCCGGATTGTTAGCTATAAATGCATCCATTTTTAGAGAACCAATAAGATCTGCACACAATGCAACAACATTCTCATTTGTTTTTCCAAGTACTTCAAGCCCCGCTCCAAAACCTGATCGAGTGTCTTTTTTTCCTGTATCTATATATTTTTTCATGAATAGTTTTTTTGAGTGATTCAGTATAAAATCACTTATATCTTAATAGTCTCCTAAAGTTTCAGGATTTTGTGCTAAACCAATTTCTAATTGTTCATCATTCGGAGCTTTTCCATGCCAGGCATGTGTATGCATCATAAAATCAACACCATTACCCATCACAGTATGCATTAGTACGCAAACAGGTTTACCTTTGCCTGTTCTACTTTTTGCTTCTTTTAAGCCATCTACTACAGCTGTGATATTATTTCCTTCTTTAATTTCCATAACATCCCATCCAAAAGCCTCAAATTTAGCTTTAAGACTTCCTAAGGCTAATACATCATCAGTAGATCCATCAATTTGCTGACCATTTAAATCAATAGTAGAAACTAAATTGTCTACTTTTTTTCCAGCAGCATACATGGCAGCTTCCCAAATTTGACCTTCTTGTAATTCACCATCACCATGAAGACTATAGACAATGTGATCGTCATTGTTTAGTTTTTTTGCTTGTGCAGCACCTATAGCTACAGACATTCCTTGACCAAGAGATCCTGAAGCAATTCGGATACCTGGAAGTCCTTCGTGAGTAGTTGGATGTCCTTGAAGCCTACTGTCGATTAATCTAAAGGTGTTTAGCTCTTCTACTGGAAAATATCCACTGCGAGCTAATACACTGTAATAAACTGGTGAAATATGTCCGTTAGATAAGAAGAAAAGATCTTCTCCTATTCCATCCATATCGAAACCGTCTTTTCTGTCAAGAATTTCTTGGTAAAGAGCTACAAAGAATTCTGTACATCCCAAAGAACCACCTGGGTGCCCTGAGTTTACTTTGTGAACTTGTCGTAAAATGTCTCTACGTACCTGAGTCACAAAATCTTCTAATTGTTGTGTTTTTGGCATTGCTATGCTGATTAGCTTTATGATTAAGGCGCAAAAATACAGGTTTTGAGTACTGTAGCAAAATGTGGATGCAGCTTTTAATTAAGATCCTATTGTTAATAACGAAAACTTTTCGAAAATGAGACTTTATCAAAGTAGTTTTAGTTAGTTATCTTTGCGCTCTACGAAATAGAAATTATGCAATTCGACCTATTATCAACAGATCCACAAAGCAAAGCAAGAGCAGGAAAAGTAACAACAGATCACGGAGTAATTGAAACTCCAATTTTTATGCCTGTTGGTACCGTAGCTACAGTAAAAGGAGTGCATCAACGAGAATTGAAAAATGATATCAATCCAGATATTATATTAGGAAATACCTATCATTTATACTTAAGGCCGCAAACACCTATTCTAGAGAAAGCAGGTGGTCTGCATAAATTTATGAATTGGGATAGAAATATTCTTACAGATAGTGGAGGATATCAGGTGTATTCATTATCAGCGAATCGCAAAATTAAAGAAGAAGGGGTAAAGTTTAAATCACATATTGATGGTTCTTATCATGTTTTTACTCCCGAAAATGTTATGGAAATTCAACGAACCATAGGGGCAGATATCATAATGGCTTTTGATGAATGTACTCCATATCCTTGTGATTACAATTATGCAAAAAGAAGTATGCATATGACACACAGGTGGTTAGATCGATGTATGCAACATCTGGAAAAAGTTCCAGTTAAATATGGATATGATCAGACTTTTTTTCCTATCGTGCAAGGAAGTACTTATAAAGATCTAAGAAGACAGTCTGCCGAGTATATCGCTAATGCTGGAGCTGAAGGAAATGCAATTGGAGGTTTATCTGTTGGAGAGCCAGCGGAAGAAATGTATGCTATGACAGAAGTAGTAACAGAAATATTACCAGAGGATAAGCCTAGATATTTAATGGGAGTAGGTACTCCTATAAATATTTTAGAAAATATTGCACTAGGTATAGATATGTTTGATTGTGTAATGCCAACTCGAAACGGAAGAAATGGAATGTTGTTTACAGCGCATGGTACCATAAATATTAAGAATAAAAAGTGGGAAGATGATTTTTCTCCGATAGATGAAATGGGAATTACCTATGTAGATACAGAATATTCCAAAGCATATTTAAGACACCTATTCACGGTAAACGAAATGTTAGGAAGGCAAATTGCTACAATTCATAATTTAGGATTTTATTTATGGTTGGTTCGTGAGGCTAGAAAACATATCTTAGCTGGCGATTTTTATACATGGAAAAATATGATGGTAAAACAAATGGATAAAAGATTGTAGTTTGAAAATATTAGACTGGTACATACTTAAGAGATATTTAGGAACATTTTTTACAATGATCCTATTGTTCATTCCTATTGGTATTATTGTGGATCTTTCTGAGAAAATCGATAATATGTTGGAGCATAAGGTGCCATTCGCTGCGGTGGTTTCTTATTATCTTGATTTTACTGTTTACTTCGCTAACCTTTTATTTCCTTTATTCGTTTTTTTATCAGTAATCTGGTTTACTTCCAAACTGGCTAACAAAACAGAAATTATTGCTTTTTTAAGTTCTGGAGTATCATTTTGGAGATTTCTTAGACCATATATGATTGGAGCAATTCTCATTTGTTTAGGAGCATTAGCGATGGGACTTTTTTTAGCACCAAAAGCTAGTCAGGGATTTAACGAATTCAAATACTCTTATTTAAAGAAAGGTAAAAAAGTTCAGGAAACCCGAAATGTATATCGACAGTTAAATGACAGTATATTTTTGTATGCTAATGACTTTAAACCTCTTAAGAAAAAAGCGACCAATTTTACTTTAGAATATTTTGATGGTAATAAATTAGTCACAAAAATTTCTGCAAGAACCATTACTTACATCGAGAAAGATAGTATATATGAATTGAGAGATTTTGTGAAACGAACTATTCTTGAGAACGAAGACATTATCGAAAAGGCAAGAAAAAAAGATACTGTGTTACCTTTTAATATTGATGAATTTACACCAGTAACTTATGTGGCAGAAACGCTTAACTATATGGAGTTAAGTAAGTTTATTGAAAAAGAGACTAAAAGAGGTTCTTCGGATATCAATAGATATAAAGTAGTGGCCTATAAAAGATGGAGTATTCCTGTTTCGGCATTTATATTAACTGTCATTGGGGTAGCAGTTTCTTCTATGAAAAGAAGAGGAGGAATGGGAATAAATTTAGCGGTAGGAATTTCATTAGCTTTTGTTTTTATCTTTTTTGATAAAGTTCTTGGAACCTTGGCAAATCAATCGGATTTTCCACCTCTAGTAGCAGTGTGGTTTCCAAACGTTTCTTTCGGAATATTAGCAATCTATTTATTGTATAATGCCAAACGCTAAACTTCAAAATTATTTACATTTTCATTTTATTGTTTTCGTCTGGGGATTTACCGCAATACTGGGCGAACTAATTACCATTGAGGCTTTACCGCTGGTTTGGTATAGAATGTTAATGGCTTCAGGTTTTATTTATCTATTTATTCTTTTCAGGAAAGTTTCACTTAAGATATCAAAAAAACTCTTTATGGTTTTAGGTATTGCAGGTGTTATTATTGCATTACATTGGATCACATTTTTTGCAGCCATAAAAGCATCTAATGTTTCCATTACACTGGCAGTATTATCTACTGGTGCCTTTTTTACCTCAATTTTAGAACCAATATTTTATAAGAGAAAGTTGATCTGGTATGAAGTGGTTTTTGGATTGATGGTGATTTGCGGATTGTACATCATATTTAATGTAGAAGGAGATTATGTCCTTGGAATTATGTATGCAATCTGTTCTGCATTCTTATCGTCAGTATTTTCATTAATTAATGGAAAAATAGCGCAGCAATATTCACCATCCATGATCTCGTTTTATGAATTGTTAAGTGGTGTTGGATTTATAACGATCTATCTTTTTGCTATTTCTTTTTTGGGAACGGAAGGAGAAGGATTTTCTAGATCATTCTTTCAACTATCTACTTCAGATTGGATATATCTTATCATATTAGCTTCTGTATGTACTGCATATGCCTTTATTGGTTCGGTGCAAGTAATGAAGTATTTAAGTCCATATACTGTTATGTTAACCATTAATTTGGAGCCTGTCTATGGTATTGTACTAGCGTATCTAATTTTTGGTGATGCAGAAAAAATGAATCCAGAATTTTACTACGGAGCACTAATAATTTTGGGGACTGTGGTGCTAAATGGAATTTTTAAGAATCTAAAAAAAATAAAAATACAAAAGTCTTAATACTAGTTTAGGAAGTATTGTTTTATATTTGTCTGCTAACCCTAGTTAAAAAAAACAAAATATATTCTTGATATGGAATATTTAGAATTTGAACTCCCCATAAAAGAACTCGAAGAACAATTTCAAAAAGCCTGTGCTATTGGAGAAGAAAGTGATGTTGATGTTACCGATACGTGCAAGCAAATTGAGAAGAAGTTAAATGAGACTAAAAAGGAAATTTACAAGAATCTTACTGCTTGGCAAAGAGTACAGTTATCGAGACATCCTTCTAGGCCTTATACCTTAGATTATATCAATGCGATATGCGGTGATTCCTTCTTGGAATTACATGGTGATCGAACTGTAAAGGATGACAAAGCAATGATTGGTGGTTTAGGTAAAATTGGCGATCAAAGTTTTATGTTCATTGGTCAACAAAAAGGTTTTAATACTAAAACCAGACAATATAGAAATTTTGGTATGGCAAATCCTGAAGGGTACAGAAAGGCTTTGCGTTTGATGAAAAGTGCAGAGAAATTTGGTATTCCTGTGGTAAGCTTCATTGATACTCCAGGTGCATATCCTGGTTTAGAAGCAGAAGAAAGAGGCCAAGGAGAAGCAATTGCAAGAAATATCTTGGAAATGACACGTCTCAAAGTTCCTATTATTGTTATAATTATTGGCGAAGGTGCTAGTGGAGGAGCTTTAGGAATTGGAGTAGGAGACAAAGTATTGATGCTAGAAAATTCTTGGTATTCTGTTATTTCTCCAGAGAACTGTTCTTCTATATTGTGGAGAAGCTGGGAACAAAAAGAAATTGCAGCAGAAGCCTTAAAATTAACTGCTAAGGATAGTGTAAAACTGAAAGTGGTTGATGAAATAGTTAGAGAGCCTCTTGGAGGAGCTCATAGCAATAGAGAAGAAACTTTTAAAGCAGTACGCGATAAAATAATATCATCTTTAGAGGAGATGAAAAACTTATCACCAGAAGAATTGGTAGAAAAGCGTATGGATAAATATGCTAATATGGGAGTCTTTAAAGGCTAACCCCTATTAAATCACTTGACAAAAAAATCTGAAGTTTTTGACTTCGGATTTTTTTGTGCTTATTAACAATATAATTAAGTTATTAACAGTTCAATTGTTGATGACTGGTGGACATTCATTACCTTTGTAAAAGGTCCATCTCTTTACAATTTTTTTACATTCGTGGTTATGGAAAAAGTACAGCAAACTCAGCAATCTAATTACGGTCGGGGGAACGTTATATCGCTGGAAAAAGGAAAAATACCTCCTCAAGCAGTTGATTTAGAAGAAGTTGTGCTTGGAGCGATGATGATTGATAAGAAGGGAGTTGATGAAATTATCGATATCCTAAATCCAGAAGTATTCTATAAAGAATCGCATAAATACATTTTTGAAGCAGTCTTTAAACTATTCGAAAATTCTGAACCAATCGACTTATTAACGGTTTCGAGTCAATTAAAGAAGGATGGAAAATTAGAATTAGCAGGAGGGGAATTTTATCTTATTCAACTCACTCAAAAGGTAGCCTCTTCGGCACATATCGAGTTTCATGCTCGTATAATTTTGCAAAAATATATTCAAAGAAGTTTGATTAAAATATCAAATGAAATAATCGAAGAGTCTTATGATGAGACTACAGATGTTTTTGATCTTTTGGATATGGCAGAATCCAGATTATATGAAGTTACCCAAGGGAATATCAAAAGATCTACAGAAAGTGCTCAGAGTTTGGTAATTCAGGCTAAGAAAAAAATTCAAGAGATTTCTAATAAAGAGGGAATGAGTGGTGTTCCTTCTGGTTTCGATAAGCTAGATAAACTTACTTCTGGATGGCAACCGAGTGATTTAATTATCGTTGCTGCACGTCCTGGTATGGGTAAAACAGCGTTAACCTTATCGATGGCACGTAATATGGCAGTCGGAGCTAATACTCCAGTAGCATTCTTTTCTTTGGAGATGTCATCTGTACAGCTTATAACACGTTTGATCTCTTCGGAAACTGGACTTTCTTCAGAAAAACTTAGAACTGGTAAGTTAGAAAAGCATGAATGGGAACAGTTAAATGTAAAAGTAAAAGACTTAGAAAAAGCACCACTTTTTATTGATGATACACCATCACTTTCGATTTTTGATTTAAGGGCAAAGGCAAGACGATTGTCTTCTCAGCATGGTATTAAAATGATCATCATCGATTACTTACAGTTAATGACAGCTGGTGGGAGTGGAAAAAACGGTAACCGTGAACAGGAAATCTCTACCATTTCTCGAAACCTGAAAGCTTTGGCAAAAGAATTGAATATTCCTGTGATTGCACTTTCGCAGTTATCTCGTGCTGTTGAAACCCGTGGAGGGAGTAAACGACCGCTTTTAAGTGACTTGAGGGAATCTGGAGCAATTGAGCAGGATGCTGATATTGTTGCCTTTATATTTAGACCAGAATATTATAAAATCGATGAGTGGGATGATGAAGAAAGATCACCTACACAAGGACAAGGAGAGTTCATTGTAGCAAAACACCGTAATGGTGGTTTAGAAAATATTAGGTTAAAATTCATTGGTCACTTAGGTAAATTTGATAACTTAGATGATTTTAGTACTCCTTTTGAGTTCCATTCTAAAATGAATGACGGTAAAGAAGAAGATGATCCTTTTAGTACAAGTCATCTTCCAAGCGCCGACGAAGCTTTTGGGAGTAGCATAAATGATTCTAATGATGATGACGATGTACCTTTCTAAAATGAATTGTAAGCTTTTAGTTTACAGTTCTTTATTCTTTTTTGCTTTTCAATCATATGCTTCTTATGTATTGATTCCTATGGATGCTGAAAGTCAGCAAAATCACCTAAAGGCCTATGGTATTACTTATTGGACTCTTAGTAAAGATTTAAAAGTAAAATGGTTACTTAATTACAGAGGCGGTTCTTTTTTATTACCCGATACAGAAGATATCAAAAAAGAATGTACCATAAGAGGAGTATCTTATGAAGTATTAAGTAATACAAAAACAGAAGAGATTTTAGAAGAAATCAGCAGCCCTTCCAAGAATATGGAAGCTGTAGTCTTAGAAAAAGCACCTAAGATTGCTGTATATTCTCCAAAAGGAAATCAACCTTGGGATGATGCGGTAACTATGGTATTGACTTTTGCTGAAATTCCGTATGAAACGGTCTATGATAAAGAAGTTTTAGAAGATAACCTGATCTTATATGATTGGTTACATTTACATCATGAAGACTTTACAGGTCAGTATGGTAAATTTTATGCTACCTATAGAGCACATCCTTGGTATATTAAAGAAAAGGCTGCCGCAGAGAAGTTAGCAGCAGATTTAGGCTATGATAAGGTTTCAGAAGAAAAGTTAGCGGTTGCATTAAAAATAAGAGATTACGTTGTTGGTGGTGGATTTATGTTTGCAATGTGCAGTGCTACGGATAGTTTTGAAATAGCTATCGCAGCAGAAGGGGTTGATATTTGCGAACCCATGTTTGATGGAGATCCTAGCGAGCCAGGGTATCAAGCAAAAATTGATTTTTCTAAAACTTTTGCTTTTAGAGATTTTACTCTAGAAAGAAGTCCAAATGTATATGAGTTTTCCTCTATAGATATGACTAGGAAAAGACGTATTCCTAAGCGAACAGATTATTTCACATTAATGGATTTTTCAGCAAAATGGGATCCTATACCTACAATGCTTTGTCAAAATCATACAGCGTTAGTAAAAGGTTTTATGGGACAAACTACCGCTTATGATCCTACAGAAATAAAATCGAATGTGCTTATTCTCGGAGAAAATAAAACAAATAATGAGGCCAGATATATCCATGGAATCAAGGGGAAAGGATTTTTTACGTTCTACGGTGGACATGATCCAGAGGATTACCAACATAGAGTGGGTGATCCGAAAACGGAATTAGAATTACATCCTAACTCTCCTGGATATCGTTTGATTCTTAATAATGTGCTCTTTCCAGCAGCTAAGAAAAAGAAACAGAAAACCTGATTTTTATTTTTTCTAAACATTGTACTGACTTTTTTCGTTATTACATTTTCACTGAATACAGTGTATGACGACCTATGTAGTGTTATTAGTTTTATCCCTGTAATGTACAGTATTGTATTGTCTGTACATGTTTTTTACAGGAGAATAAAAGAATTAACACAATGAAAAAAAGATTATTTTCAAATTATATTCTAGGAATTACATTAGTAATCAACAGTTTTATAACTCAGGTAGTAGCACAAACCCAAGTGGGGCAAGATGTAGATGGAGAAGCAGCTAGCGATACTTCTGGTAGATCAGTTTCATTGAGTTCTAATGGAAATATATTAGCGGTTGGAGCAACAGATAATGACGGTAATGGTTCTAATTCGGGTCAGGTGCGTGTTTTCGAAAATGTAAATGATGTATGGACACAAATAGGAGATGATATTGATGGAGAGGAAGCAGGTTTCAAATCAGGAAGATCCATAAGTTTAAGTGGCGATGGAACTAGAGTTGCTATTGGAGGATCAAATTCTGGTCAAGTTAGAGTATTTAAGCGGAGTAGTAATACTTGGATACAGTTAGGGCAAGATATCGATGAGGAAGCAGGTGATGAAACTATTAGAAATGTCAAGTTTAGTCAAGATGGTACCACATTGGTTGTTGGAGCATGGACAGATGTAGTAAATACAGTAAATGCAGGTAGAGCAAGAGTCTATAGATTGGATAATACCAATAATTGGGTGCAATTAGGTGCAGATATTTATGGAGAATCCGAAGGCGATGCTGCTGGTTCTATTAGTATTAATGGAGATGGAACCATCATTGCTATTGGAGCGCAAGGGAATGACGGCAATGGTAATCGTGCTGGACATGCTAGAGTGTTTCAATGGACAAACAATACTAATTGGGTACAACTTGGGCAAGATCTTGATGGAGAAGAGCCTGGAGATGCTTTTGGAAATAAACTAGCTTTGAATGCTTCAGGAACAATTATAGCTATGGGAGCCGAATTTCATGACGCGTCTGGAAATCCTGGAGATTACTACGGTCAGGTAAGAGTTTTTGAATGGGATGGAAATGGTAGTTGGGTACAGAAAGGTTCAGAAATTATAGGTGATCGATATAGCCAATCTGGACATTCTCTGACTATTAATGCCGAAGGAAATATTTTAGCTATTGGAGCACCTTCTGATAATAATGGAGCAGGCAGTGGTGCTGGATATGTTAGATTATACAAATGGGATGATGAAGATACCCAATGGAGAAGAATTGGTTCAGAAATCAGAGGTGAAAGAGCATTGGATGGAGCAGGTTCTTCGGTAGCTTTAAATTCTGATGGAAGTCTTGTTGCAGTAGGAGCGACAGGGAATGATGATAATGGCAATAGATCAGGAAATACTAGAGTGTTTTCAGTGGATGTTATTTCGCCTTTAGGATATAGTGTTAGTATTGATCAAAGTTTAATTGAGCCGTCAAATGAAACTAACGTAAGCTTTACTTTTATGAATGCCGAAATAGGAACTTCTTATATGTATAGTTTTAGTAGTTCAGGTGATGGAAATATTGATACTATCAATGGTTCCGGAACTATTTCTCAAAGTAATGAAACAGTTTCAGGTATCGATTTGAGCAGTTTATTGGAGGGAACTATCACTCTGCGTGTACGTTTGATTGATCCTACAGGGAATCGAGGAACTTACGTTACTAGTACGGTATTAAAGGATGATCTGCTTAGTATCCAGGAATTTGATACATTGAGAATTGCAGTCTATCCTAATCCCACCAATGGGGAAATAGTTGTAAATACTAAAGTGAACCATATTGATGTATATAATCTTCTTGGTCAAAAAGTTTTTGAAACAGAACAGAACCGTTTTGATATTTCTTTTCTAGAATCTGGAGTATATGTTATCAAAATAGCAACAGATCTGGGAAGTCTGGAGGAAAAAATAAGTAGACGTTAGTTTTTAAGAGTAATTTATTTTAGTAATTTAATAGAAGAAAAATGAACTTAAAATAGTGCTTTTTAGAATTTTAACTTTATGGTAAAAAAAGTAATCATGATAATTGCGGTTGTATTTGTTACAATA
Source organism: uncultured Aquimarina sp. (assembly GCF_947492965.1). GTDB lineage: Bacteria > Bacteroidota > Bacteroidia > Flavobacteriales > Flavobacteriaceae > Aquimarina. The sequence goes on from NZ_CANLOZ010000004.1 coordinate 307,855, forward strand.
GGAGCGCTCTGTATTTATGGAGTATATCGTTTTTTTAATCCTTTTGGTAAAGAGGTAAACAAAGAATTGTCTGATTCTTATTACTACACTAGAGATAACGAAGGAATTATTTATAGCCCTATGGGTAATTGGTTCGAGCTTGGAAAAGATGAAATGCAGGTAGATATGGCTTCATTTCAAGTGCTGGGAAGAGATTATGCTAAAGATAAAAATCACGCATATTTTAAATCAAGAGCAATTAATAATGATATAGATCTTGCATCTTTTCGAGTGCAATTAGGGTATACCCCTATGGATAAAGATCATGTATATATTTTAAACGATAATTACTATCATATCGGACAAGAAGATAAAAAAGCACTGAAGATCTTGGAAGGCGCAGATGCAAATACGTTTACTCAGATAAGTTTTGATTTTGCAAAGGATAAAAATTTTGTATATCAAAATTATACAAAAAAAGATTCTTTGGATGTTACATCATTTCAGGAGATCAATAGTCATTTTTGCAAAGATTATAATGGAGTGTATTATTATTCTTATGGCGATCCATTACGAAAGATTGAAGAAGCGAATATTAATGAAATCGTTTCTTTAACGAATTATTATATCCGAGATAATAGAAACGTATATTTTTATGTAGGGTATAAGGATACAGGAAGGTTTGATCAAGTGGTGTCAATTCCTTTTAAAGATCCCGAAAGTATTGCTTTTTTTGAAGATGTAGAACTTATTAAAATAGATACAAATGTTTATTACCGAGGAGATGTAATTGACAATGCAGATGTAACTACTTTCGAGGAGGTAAAGCATGGGTATACAAAAGATAAGAATTATGTTTTTTTTCTTGGAAAGATTATGGAAGGAGCCGATGCAAAAACATTTAAATATAATTCGAGAACGTATACTTTTTCTGATAAGAATCATACATATGAAATGGGTAAGATTTTAAAAAAGTAGAAATAACACGGATGATTATTGTAAGGTTGATTTTAAAAACCGACTACAACTTCTTAAATAATAACCTTACACTCAAAAAATGAAAAAAACAATAGTATTTTTACTAGCACTTGGAGTTTTATTTTCTTGTAAAGAAGCTCCAAAAGAAGAAAAAGAAGTTATCGTCGAGGAGAAAGTAGAAGAGGTCGTTCCTGATCGATCTGGAGATTTTCCAAAAGATATTGCAGCAGTATTCGAAGCTCATGGGGGAATTCAAGCTTTTGATAAACAAAACACTTTAATTTTTGAACTTTCTAAGCCAGAGGGGAATGAGAAACACACTACGGATCTTAAGACCAGACACGCACGCATAGAAACAAATAAATTTGCTTTAGGTTTTGATGGAAATGAAGCTTGGATAGAACAGGACTCTACTTATTTTAAAGGAAACCCTCGATTTTATCATAATTTGATGTTTTACTTCTATGCTATGCCATTTGTATTAGGCGATGATGGTATTTCTTATGAAAAAGTAGAAGATCTCAAAATAGAAGATAAGACATATCCAGGGTATAAGATTTCTTATGGCGATGGAGTAGGAGACTCTCCGAAGGACAATTACTTTATCTATTATGATGCAGCATCTCACCAAATGAAATATTTAGGGTACACAGTGACTTTCTTTAGTAAAGAAAGTAGTGAAAAAGTAAGTCTCATAGAATATTCGGATTGGACAGACGTTAATGGGCTATTATTACCAAAGACACTAAAATGGAGAGCTTATGATGATGGTGTAGTAGGAGATGTAAAAAGTGAAAGAGCTTTTGTAAATGCGATAGCAAGTGAAGAAAAATTAGATACTTCTCTGTTTAGTAAACCAAAAGAATAATTTCTGAGAATTTAATTCTTAAGAAACATTATAATAAACTCTGTTAGGAATATACTGACAGAGTTTTTTTTGATAGAAAGAACTTTTTTTGATAAAAATGAAAAGGAGATTTTTATAATTTGATAATTTTTGGAATTAATTACTACTGTTAATTATAAAATACACAATAATTGAAAGATTTTTAACAAGATGTCTATGTGTAGGTTTTAATACAATTATTAGAATTAACTAATTTTATATCCTTTATCTATTTTGATTTACGAAAACGATATAGTAACACACGCAAAACTAATTTTATGTATAAAGAACTTACCACAAGTAATAGGATTTTGATGGGGCCTGGACCTTCAGACGCACATCCAAGAGTTCTTAAAGCGATGTCAACACCGCTAATTGGCCATCTAGATCCTGAGTTTGTGACAATCATGGATGAAGTCAAAACAATGGTACAAGATACTTTTATGACTAAAAACCATATGACATTTGTAGTATCTGCTCCGGGGAGTGCGGGTATGGAAACGTGTTTGGTAAATTTATTAGAACCAGGAGATGAAGCTATTATTTGTATCAATGGAGTTTTTGGAGGTAGAATGGCAGACATTGCTGAAAGATGTGGAGCTACGGTACATAGAGTAGAAGTTCCATGGGGAACGGCAGTTTCACCTGATGATATCAAAAAAGCTTTAGATATCTGTAAGCAACCAAAACTAGTAGCGCTAGTACATGCCGAGACTTCTACTGGAGTGTTACAGCCTTTGAAAGAAATTAGTGACTTGGTTCATAATGCAGGTGGATTATTGATGGTGGATGCCGTAACTTCATACTGTGGTATGGAATTGAAAGTAGATGATTGGAATATTGATGCAATTTATACCGGGACACAGAAAAATTTGAGTGCGCCTCCAGGATTATCTCCTGTTAGTTTTTCAGATAAAGCTGTCAAAGCTTTAGAAAATCGAAAAACTAAAGTGCAAAGTTGGTTTTTAGATTTAAGTATGGTTAAAAATTATTGGGGAGGTGCTAAAAGAGCCTACCATCATACAGCTCCTGTTTCTTCTGTATATGCATTAAGAGAAGCACTTAGGATTGTTTTGGAAGAAGGTTTGGAGAATCGATGGAAAAGACATCAAGAAGTACATCAAGTGTTGAAAACAAAATTGGAAAACTTAGGGTTTAACTATTTGGTCGAAGAATCTTACAGACTTCCGAATCTAAATGCAGTTTATTTACCCGAAGGTAATGATGAAGCAATGATTCGTAAGAAACTATTAGATGATTATAATATTGAAGTTGGAGGAGGATTAGGAGCTTTTGCGGGTAAAATATGGAGAATAGGGATTATGGGAGAAAGTTGTACACTTAATCACGTAAACATGCTTATCAGTGCTTTAGAAGATATGAAAGAGTTTAGCTCTTAATTTACATACATTCAGGGAGTTGGTTTTCACTGAATACTGGGTATGATTTAGGGTAGAGATTTGCAAAATTTGTAGTAATAATATAATAAACAAATTATTTTAATCTCTTAATACCTTAATTATATGAGTTCTATAAGCGATGACCAAATGGTCATGGAAATCTTAAACTTTTTTTATCCTAGAAATACGATTTCAGAGTATGATGTAACCGATAGTTTGGGGGATTTGGCAGCAGAAATGTATGCAGAAGCTTTAGAAGCATCAGCCGCAATGCATTTAGTTCCGAGACCAACCTATACACCATCGCTATCTTGGTTAGTTAAAGAAGGAGTAAAAACATTTTGGAGATCCAGAGGAGAAGATGAAATTTATGAATCCGTAAGAGTCACTGTCGCACTCAAATATAAGAGTGAATTCAGCATGACGAAGATGGGGATTTAAAAAAAAGAGGCACAATTAAGTGCCTCTTTTTTTAATGTACTATTGCATATTTATCTGCTATACTTACCACTATAGCGTTTCCATAGTTTGGTTTGGTGGCTTTCTAAACTAACATCTCTTCCTTGGATAAACGCTTTTTCTAATTGGTTGGTACGCATATCCAAAGCATCACCAATACTTATAAATAAAGTAGCATCTTTACCTATTTCCAACGTTCCTACCATATCATCAATTCCTAAAATTTTGGCACTATTACCCGTAATTAACTGCACAGCTTTTTCTTTTTCCAATCCATGAGCAGCAACAGTTCCAGCCTGGAAAGGAAGGTTACGTGCATTGGCACGTTCCATCTGACCACTATTCTGCAATGCTACTAATACACCTGCATCCACTAATAGTTTCGCATTTTTATATGGCAAATCATAGTCATCGTCTTCATAATTTGGTGTAGAGTGTGTTCTGGTCAATAGTACAGGAATGTTTTGTTGTTTTAGTTGGCTTGCTACTTTGTAGGCTTCATCTCCGCCAACAATTACTACTTTTTGCAGTTGCTGTTCTTTTGCAAAACGTAGTACATCTAAAATAGCTTTTTCGGTACCAACGTGTACAAATAAGGTTTGCGTTCCGTTAAATACTCTTTGCATTGCCAGATGAGGTAAGTTTTCATTTCCTACCTTGGATTTTATAGTTGCTTTTGCCTGAGTAACAAAATCGGTAAGTGTAGTTACCTGCTCCTGGTATTTCTTATTGGGTTTAAAACCAGGATCTTCTCCTAGCCACCATCTACCTCTGGTAAAAGGATTTGGCCAATTCATATGGATCCCATCATCTGTTTTAATAGCGGCATCTTCCCAGTTCCAGGCATCTAATTGTACAATAGAAGAAGTACCAGAAATCCATCCGCCACGTGGTGTCGTTTGGGCAATCAATACACCATTAGGACGCATACTTTCTACAATTTTACTTTCTGCATTATAGGCAATAATACTTCTGATATGAGGATTAAAACCTCCAATCTCGCTATCATCATCGGTAGCACGCACGGCTCCAATTTCTACCAATCCTAGAGTAGAATTCGGTGCTATAAATCCTGGATATACATGCTTACCAGTAGCATCAATTACTTTTCCTTTGGTAGCAATACTACCATTGGTACCAACATTTGTAATTTTACCATTTTCGAAAATAATGATACTATTGGTAATCACTTCTCCATTACCAATATGAGCTGTAGCTCCAGTAATCGTAATTGCTTCGGTTTGATTTTTTGCTGGAGTTTGTTGTGCAGTTACATTTCCAAATGCAACGATTAACAACAAGAATATATATGATAAGTTTTTCATTTTGTAATCGGTGTTTAGTGAATGTGTTCTACGGTATCGCAGTGAAAATGTTGTTTTTCCTTTTTCTTAGGCGGTTGTGTCTTTAATCCACTATTTTTTGCTTGCAATAACATGGTAGATAACTCATTTCTTTCATTAGCAATAGATCTGCGCATGGCTTTATCTTTTTCTAAATCGAAATAAGTAGCTCCTTCGATCAACGTTTTTTCTGCCTTGGCATAGATAGAAAGTGGGTGATCGGTCCATAAAACTACATCCGCATCTTTTCCTACTTTAATACTTCCTACTCTATCATCGATATGTAACATCTTCGCTGGATTTAATGTTACAAACTTCCAAGCTTCTTCTTCGCTAACACCTCCGTATTTTACGGATTTAGCAGCTTCTTGGTTTAAACGTCTCGACATTTCACCATCATCACTATTAATGGCTACCAGAACTCCTTGATTATGCATAATCGTAGCATTGTACGGAATTGCGTCATTTACTTCATACTTATACGCCCACCAATCAGAGAAAGTAGATCCTGCAACACCATGTGTCGCCATCTTATCTGCCACTTTATAGCCTTCGAGAATGTGGGTAAAGGTGTTGATTCTGAAATTAAATTTTTCAGCTACTTTCATCAACATATTGATTTCACTTTGTACATAGGAGTGGCAACTGATAAAACGTTTTCCATTAAGAATCTCTAATAGGGTTTCCATTTCGATATCCTTACGATATGGTTTTCCGCTATTTTTTTGTTGCTCATATCGTTTAGCACGAGTAAAATAATCGATGTATAATTGCTCTACACCCATACGTGTTTGAGGGAAACGAACTCGTTCTGCATCTCCCCAGTTACTTTGTTTTACATTTTCACCAAGTGCAAACTTTATAAATTTAGGAGTGTTACTATAAATCAGGTTTTCTGCACTTTCTCCCCATTTTAGTTTAATGATAGCGGATCTACCACCAATTGGGTTTGCGGATCCGTGTAATATTTGTATAGAGGTTACACCACCAGCAAGGTTTCTGTAGATATTGATATCATCTGGTGATACCACATCTTCTATGGTTACTTCTGCTGTAGAGTTATGTCCAGCTTCGTTAATAGCTGCTGCAGCAATGTGAGAATGCTCATCTACAATACCACTGGTAAGATGCTTTCCTGTAGCATCTATAACTTTAGCATTTCCTGCATTTAGGTTTTTACCAATGGCAGCAATCTTTCCATTTTTAATGAGAACATCTGTTTCTTTTAGAATCCCTTCGCTTTCATTGGTCCAAACAGTAGCGTTTTTGAAAAGTATATTTTCAGACTTTGGCAATGCTGCATTACCGTATGCAATGTTAGGATAGGTAACCGATACTACTTTTGGAGCTTCTTTAGCAGCTTCAGGTTTCTTTTTAGAAGCTTCGTTAGCTTCTTCTGGTTTTTGCTTTGCAGTAAAAGATGTTTCGCTACCATTAGGAAGTACTGCTTTTCCCGTCCAAAATTTTGGATTTTTATTAATGGCACCAACAATACGGGTATATTGGGTTTTACTAGTGTCAGCATCAGTAAAAGTCAGCGTTACCCAATCATTGGTATAGGTAATTTTACTTCCCAGTTTTGTTTCTCCGAGTTTAACTTCTGCCTTTGGTTTTGTAGGTTTTCCAGTTATGGAAACATCATAAGTCTTTCCAGCTACTGATAATTCATATGAACCTGTAATATCTGTAGTGTTCATATCATTCACAATATTTTTATGACCTTGTACCCAGTTTTCATAAATAATATTGTCCTTAGAAAATAGTTCCTTACTAGTAATTAAAAAATTGGCATGAGCTCCTTTTTTAAGCGTTCCTAGTACATTTTCTTTTCCTAAAATTTGAGCAGGAATTGTAGTTAAAGCTGCTAACGCGGTTTTTTTATCTAATCCATGTTTCAGTGCTTTTTCTAATCTTTTAGAGAGATCACCGATCTTTTTTAGTTTATGGGTAGTTAACGAAAACTGAACTCCATTTTTTTGCAGAACAGATGGATTGGAAGGCGCTTGGTTCCAATGACGCATATCGCCCAGACTTACTAGATTTGCCATATACGGATCTGATACATCATAGGCATCCGGAAAATCAAGAGGAATAATATATTTGGCATTGGTAGCTTTTACTTTGTCTATTCGAGCGTATTCATCACCACCACCAACAATTATATATTGTATGTTAAATTCATCTCCGATTTTATCCGCTCTAAAACCATTGATTCTACTACCAGCTTCAAAAATCTGTGGGAGGCTTTTATTGTTATTTAATGCCTCTATAGATAAATCTTTATAGTCAACATTATTATTAGCATACCATTTTGCATCTAAATATACTTGTCTAAGCAAAGCCATAGATCCCATTAGCGAGGTAGGATATATCTGTTTACTTTTATTACTTTTTGAAAAAGAAAGTAATTGAGAAGAAGCATCACTTAACAATCGATCTCCTTCAGTTCCTTCATTATTAAGAGCTACTAATAATCCAGTTCCTCGGATAATTCCATCAGGCATATGAGTATTTACAGTTCCAAAACCTGCTTTTATAAACTCATCAGCTTTCTTTTTATCATATTTAAATTCGTGCAACGGATTTGTCTCAGGGCGAATATGATCATTCCAATAATATCCCTCTCTAGTAGCATCGTATTGAGGACTACCACCAAAAGGATTCCCTTGTCTTTTTGGTTTTTGGATTCCAAAGTTGGTAAAAGGATCAATAAAAGACGCATAGATATGCTTTCCTTTTAGATCGATCACAATACTATTTTTCGGAATAGATAATCCTGAACCTACTTGAGCAATCTTTCCTTTCTGGATGATAAGCATACCATTTTGTATCTCGGATTCTGGAGAAGTGTGAATAGTAGCATTAGTAAACACCGTATAATTAGAATTAGATGTTTTTACACCGTCATTTTTTGGGAAGTATTCTTGAGCACGAAGAATCGACCCCATCAATATCACCAAGAGTGATAAAAATAGTTTTTTCATAGAGTTTGCGTAATAATGAATTGGTCTAAAAGTAACCGTTACTGTGGAAAGACCTTACTAATTAGTATTATTTTAACAGTTAAAGGATGTATGTAATCTCATTAAGTAATATTGAAAACTATAATTTGTTCTTGTAATAGTTTACTAACAAGGCAACTACATAGCTATAGGTGTCAATCCCTTTAGGTTGATTGTTTGCCTTTAGATAGCTGTCATAAGTACTTTTAAAAATAGGTTCTAGAGGGTTTTGGTATTGCAGCCAAAATTCATTCACCTCTTGATAATTTTTTCGGATTCCAGGTCTTAATTTTTCGATAAGACAAAATGCTTTCTGTTCGTCTCGTAAGTACAGATCATTCAAACAAAATTTTAGCGCAAAAGTAGTTCCACTATAGTTAAAATAAGGATCATCATAGTTCATAGTAGTTAAAGCCGCAAGAAAATTTGCTTCATTTTCTTTAGCAAACCCCAGTTGGTGAGCTTCTTCATGACAGCTAGTAGTTGGAGATTTATAATCTAGGATCAAACCATTCACTTGTGCTTCATTGGTTATTGGATTAAGGTAACCGCTAAATCCCATATATGTTAGTGGAACACTTAGTAATGATTTTTTAATACTCTTTGGCGAATATTTCAAGTTTGGAACAACTTCGTTGATTTGCTCATATGCTGGAATGGTTTTTTCAAATATTTCAGCTTTGCTGTATGGCATTACAATGGATAATGAATCATTAGGCTCTAATCGTTTATGAATAGTATTGGCTCGTTTAATTAGCTTTTCTGATACAGATAAAAGTTCAGCTTCCGTATATTGATCTTCGATGCCTAAAATCTCATGCATAGGTAATCTGTAATAGTTGATTCCCCATAATAAGTGAAAAGCAGCGTATACTACGGATAGGGTAGCACCCACATCTAAAAGAACAGTTTTCCATTGTACTTTTTTTCTAAAAACTCTTTTAAACAAAAAGCGGATTAGGAGTATAATCAAAATACTATATCCGATGTCTCCAAAAGAAAAGGGAATCCAACCAAAGGTAAATCGTAAAGCCTTTGATATATAAACATACAATCCATTGCTGTAAAATCGATCAATAAACTCAGGAAAAAAGGAAAGGATTTTAAGAAGGATAAACTGTACGGGTAACAGTAGAATAAGATATAATTTTGTTTTTGATTGCATGAATTATAAATATCAGGTTGTAAATCTACAACATTTCATAAAGCATTTGAATTAAGATTATCATAATGTACATTTGTCAAAAAACACAGAATACACATGAATTTAGAAATAAGAAACCTGGAACCAAAAGAGCTTTGGAATAAATTTGCGGATCTAAATGCCGTTCCAAGACCTTCTAAAAAAGAAGAACGCGTGATCGAGTTTATGAAAACGTTCGGAGAGTCTCTAGGGCTTGTTGTAAAAATAGATAAGGTTGGGAATGTTTTGATAAAAAAGCCTGCTACATCAGGAATGGAGAATCGGAAAACTGTGGTGATGCAATCACACCTAGATATGGTACACCAAAAAAATGCTGATACTGTTTTTGATTTTGATACACAAGGAATTGAAATGTATGTAGATGGCGATTGGGTGCGTGCAAAAGGAACAACCTTAGGAGCAGATAATGGATTAGGTGTAGCTACTATTATGGCTATTTTAGAATCAAAGGATATTGTACATCCACCTATTGAAGCATTATTTACCATCGATGAAGAAACTGGAATGACGGGTGCCATGGGATTACAGCCGAATTGGTTACAAGGTGATATTCTTTTAAACCTAGATACTGAAGAAGATGATGAAATAGGAGTAGGTTGCGCAGGTGGAATTGATGTTACTGCAGAAAGAACATACAAGGAAGAGGTTACGCCAGATGGAACTACCGCTTTTAGAATTTCGGTTACTGGTTTAAATGGAGGACACTCAGGAATGGATATTCATAAAGGCTTAGGAAATGCCAATAAAATTATGAATAGATTACTATTTGATGGTTTTGAAAATTTTGGACTCAGAATTCATGAAATAAAAGGAGGAAGTCTTCGTAATGCAATTCCTAGAGAAAGTTTTGCTACTGTGGTTGTAGATACGATACATTCGGAAGCTTTTCAATTTGAAACATCTGCTTTAATTGCTACGATACAAAAAGAACTTGCTCTAGTTGATGCTAATTTATCTATAGAATTAGAACAAGTAGAGGCTCCAAATAGCGTAATGGAATTAGGTGTTCAGGAAGGTATTTTAAAATCTTTATATGCTGCACATAATGGAGTGTATGCGATGAGTTTATCAATACCGGATTTGGTAGAAACATCCAATAATATTGCAAAAGTAACTATTGGTAGTGGGACTATTAAAATCGAATGTTTAACCAGAAGTAGTGTAGAGTCTTCGAAATTAGATATGGTTAATAAGCTAAGAGCTACTTTTGAATTGATTGGGTGTGAAGTAACTACCGATGGAGATTATCCGGGATGGGCACCAAATATGGATTCTGCCATTTTAAAGGTTATGGATGAACTGTATCAAAAAATAAATGGAGAAAAAGCACATATTGCAGCTTGTCATGCCGGTTTGGAATGTGGTATTCTAGGACAAAATTATCCAGATATGGATATGATTTCTTTTGGGCCTACTATTTTAGGAGCGCATTCTCCAGATGAAAGAGCGAGTATTTCTTCTGCACAGAAATATTGGAATTTTGTAAAGCAGATTTTAGAAAGTATTCCTGAAAAATAATAGCATGTCTACTATTAAAATTAAAAAATCCCATATCATTTGATATGGGATTTTTTTTACATTTTATTAAATTCTAGTGACCGTGACCGTCATCTTTAGAATGAGCTTGAGGAGCTTCAGTTTTATCTACAATGCTTTCTATTTCAAGTTCAAAAATTAAATCTGTATTAGGAGGGATTGGAGCTCTTCCTCTTTCTCCGTATCCTAAATGAGAAGGAATAAATATTACTGCTCTATCTCCAACTTTCATTTGTTGAACACCTTCTTTGAAACCGGCGATCATTTGAGCTTCGGGAGAATAAGGCATTTCTATAGGAGCATATCCCATAGGGTGTTGTGCTCTACGACTCTTTGGGTCATATGTTCCCATTTCTTTGTCTATATCAATCATATTAGTATCAAATACCCTTCCGTCTGTAAAGAAACCAGCGTAATATAATTTTACAACGTCTGTTGGTTTTGGTTGAACACCATCACCTTCTTTTAAAAACAATATTTCTAAACCACTTTCTAATTTAGTTGCTTTCTCCTTTAATCCCTCGTATTTCGCAGCAGCTTTTTTACTATTTTCTTTGATCAAACGTTCTTTTGCTAATTTTTCTTCTTCTAGCACTTTCAGTTTGTCTTCGAGTTCTGCCTTTGTATCAAATGCTTTTGCATCTTTACCTTTTCTGATGATATTAACTTGTTCCATTCTTACTTCAGAAACAGGTTTGTCTCCAGGTCTTTTTGTTTCTACAACCCCAATGCTATCTACGATATCTTGTCCTGAAACGATTTCTCCAAAAACGGTGTGTTTTCCATTTAACCAAGGAGTTTCTTTTAATGTAATAAAAAATTGACTTCCGTTGGTAGCAGGGCCAGAGTTGGCCATCGATAAGATTCCTTTAGACTTATGTGTTAAAGAATCTACGATCTCATCTGGGAATTTATATCCTGGATCACCAGTACCTGTTCCTAGTGGATCTCCTGTTTGGATCATGAAATCTTTAATCACTCTGTGGAAAATGATTCCGTTGTAATATTTTTTTCCTTTGTAAAGGCTATCTACCATAGTATTGGTTCCTTCTGCAAGGGATACAAAATTAGCTACTGTCATTGGCGTAGCATCGTAGTATAATTTTGCAACGGCTGTACCTTTATTTGTTATGATTTCTGCATAGATACCATCCCCAAGTTCTGGATATTTTTCTTTGCAACTAGTTAGAGTTAAAGCGACAATCGCTAAAAATAAAAGACTTAATTTTTTCATTTTTTTAGTTAAGGTTTAATTTTCTTTTGTTGACTGTTTTGTGATTTTGTTGAGAGTTACTCTGGATACTAACGGAATATTTGTTCCAATCTTATGATCATCACCATAATATCCATATGCTTGATAAGAAGGAAACAAGAAAACAACAGTTTCTCCTTCTTTCATGAGTTTTAATCCTTCTCTTAATCCAAAAAAAAGATCTTCTTGATCGATAGCATAATTTACAGTATCCAACTCTTTTTGACTATAAATAATTTCTCCATCCAAATCTTTTATGTCGTAGGTGAAGTTTACAATATCACCAAATTTAGCAGTAAGTGTTGATATGGTATCCTTTTTCTCATAGTAATACCAAAAACCACCATCTGATGTGATATAATTACGAGAAGTATCTTGTTGGATTATTTTTTGAATTTTTGCTTCTTCTCCTGCTATAAGTTCCTTGTTCCTGTTAATAGATTCATTGATAAAAGATCCTGAAGAAATACTAATAGGCTTTCTGGCTTCTGGAGCTTTACAAGAGAAAAATAAGGCGAATAAGCTTGCTAAAAGAAAAAAATGTCTCATGAATTTAGGGCATTTTTATAAGACGGTAAGATACTAATAAATTTCTCAACCGTGTCTTGAAGTGAGAGATTACTTTTTCCACCAGCAGCATTATGATGACCACCACCTTCAAAGTGATTTCTTGAAAATTCATTGACAGAAAAATCACCTTTAGAACGAAGAGAGATCTTTATGATGTTTTCACCTTTATTTTCTATAAAAATTAAAGCGAGTTTGATGCCTTCTATGGATAGCCCCATGTTTACAAATCCTTCCGTATCTCCTTTTTTGAAATTGTGATCATCTAGTTCCTTTTGAGATAGTGTAATGTAGGCCGCTTTATATTCTGGTAACACTTTTAAATTTTTTAAAGCTACCCCTCTTAATTGTAATCTAGAATAGGTGTTACTATCATAAATTAGTTCATGGATTTCAGTATTGTTAGCTCCACGATCTATTAAATCAGCAATTATTTTATGAGTTGTACTGGTAGTTGATCGAAAACGAAAAGAACCTGTATCAGTCATGATACCGATGTAAATACAAGTCGCAATGTCGGCAGTAATTTTGTTTACATCTCCTAAATTATCGATAAAGTGATAGATCATCTGACAAGTAGAACTCATCATAACATCACTGTAGGTATAGACAGCATAATCATCTGGTTGCTGGTGATGATCTATCATGATATACGTAGTATCGGTTGTTTTTAGCAAGCTTTCCATATTACCAGTTCTGGAAAAATGGTTGAAATCTAAAGTGAAAATGATATCAGCTTCTTTTATCTTTTCGGTTGCGACTTCGGTATCACTATCGTATTTAATAATGGTAGACTCACCTGGAATCCATTTTAGAAAATTTGGATAATCATTCGGTGTAATTACAGTAGCATTATGTCCCAAACCAGACAAATAGTGATAGAGAGCTAGTGTTGATCCAATAGCGTCTCCATCTGGGTTTTTATGCGGAATGATTACGATGTTTTTGGAAGTACTTAAGAGTACTTTTACTTCCTTAAATTCACTTGTGTTCATAGGTCTGCGAAGATACTATTTATTAATAATATGGTAATAATGGAATACTTACTTTTACCATACGTTAACTCTTTACACAATGAAATACTTACTATATTCTGTCTTTTTTTCTCTGTATACCATAAGCAGTGGTTATAGTCAGATTAATGAAGAAAAAACAAAAGAAGATTTTGTGATTGCTTTTGGTAGTTGTAATAAACAAAGTTTACCACAACCTTTTTGGAGTGAAATTTTAAAGAATAAACCAGATTTGTTTATTTGGGGTGGAGATAATATCTATGGAGATTCTGAAGATATGTCTAAAATTAAAAATGATTACAAACTTCAAAACAGTAATCTTGATTATCAACTATTAAAAAATAATGTACCTATCATGGCTACTTGGGATGATCATGATTATGGGAAAAATGATGTAGGAGCAGAGTGGAAAATGAAACGCGAAAGTCAACAGTTGTTTTTAGATTTTTTAGAAGTTGAAAAAGAAGATGAGAGGAGAAATCAAGAGGGAATATATACTTCCAAAATTTTTAAAACGTCTAAAGGGAGTGTGAAGGTTATTATTTTGGATACGAGATATTTCCGATCTCCGCTATTAAAAGACACAACAGGTAAAAAACGTTATATCCCGCATGATGGCAATAAAGGAACAGTATTAGGAGAAAAGCAATGGAAGTGGTTAGAAGAAGAATTGAAGACTACAAAAGTTGACTTCCATGTCATTGTAAGTAGTATCCAGTTTTTGTCTGGTGAACACGGTTGGGAGTGTTGGGCTAATTTTCCAAATGAAGTAACTAGGTTAGAACAATTAATAATAGCGCTAAAAGTTAAAAATTGTGTACTATTATCTGGTGATCGTCACATATCAGAATTTTCAAAAAAGGAATTATCAGACTTAGGATATCCTATTGTCGATTTTACATCTAGTGGACTTACTCATTCATATTTGGGTTTTAATGGAGAACCTAATCAATTTAGAGTAGGAGATGTTATTCATACACCTAGTTTTGGTATCTTAAAATTTAATTTCGAAACAAAGGTAATTACCATGCAGATGAGAGGAAAGAATAATAAAGTGCTACAAGAAATACAACAACAGTACCTATTGGATTAATTGTTTTTATGATGGAGTAGGATAAAGTTTTTACTTTCTGAGAATATTTCTTGTTTTTGAAGGTATTATATATACTTTTGCACAAAATTTTATAATTGGCTATATAGCCGAAATTTAAAAAAGCAACATTTTCTTTTTTTTTGAAAATGATATAAAAACAAAATTTTAAAAATGGCAACAAATAGAACTTTTACAATGCTTAAACCGGATGCGGTAAGAAAAGGATACATCGGTGCGATCCTTGAACAAATAACTGCTTCTGGCTTCAGAATTGTAGCAATGAAATTAACGCAATTAACTACTGACGATGCAAAAGCTTTTTATGCTGTGCATAGTGAGCGTCCTTTTTATGGAGAGTTAGTGGAGTATATGACAAGCGGTCCAATTGTAGCAGCAATTCTTGAAAAAGAAAACGCAGTAGAAGATTTTAGAACCTTAATCGGAGCTACAAATCCAGAAGAAGCTGCAGAGGGTACTATTCGTAAAAAATATGCTACTTCTATCAGTGAAAATGCTGTACATGGTAGTGATAGTGACGAGAATGCTGCTATCGAAGGAGCTTTTCATTTCTCAGGAAGAGAGCAGTTCTAAGAAGCATAGAATTAATCGATATACTAGAAACCATTCTGATACTTTCAGGATGGTTTTTTTATATAACAACTTATGAAGTTAAAGTTGTAGAATTCTACAGATTTAGATTTCATGTTAGAACTATACTATAGGTGGTTTTGGTTCATTATTTTTTGTTGATTCATAAAAGGAATTTCAATAGTAACAATAGTTCCTCTTTTTATCAAAGAATCGATATGTAAAGTGCCTGATAGTTCTTGTATGCGACTTTTGATATTTGTTAAGCCTATTCCAAATGGTTTTTTAGAAAGATCAAATCCTTTGCCATTATCCTCAAAAATAATACTTACCTGATCACCAATAGGATTAATTTGAATTCCAATCTTATCAGCATTAGCATGTTTAAGAGTATTGGTGATGAGTTCCTGAAAAATTGAGAATAATTCATTATGAAATCTCACATCCATCTGATTAATATAATCTTCTTTATACGTAGAAATATCTATAATTAAATTACTGGATGTGCTAATTTTATCTGTGTATTCGCCTAATAGTTCTGTGAAATTACTATCTGCAATTTTTTTTGGAATAAGATCATGCGAAAGCACTCTAACTTCTTGATACGTGTCCTCAATTTGTTTATATACTTGCTTCAGACCAGAAGAATTATTTTTAATTGAGCTAACCTGTAGTTTGATAGCAGCCAAATTTCCTCCTATTCTATCATGAAGTGTCTGAGCAATTCTCTTTCTTTCTTTGAACTGAACATTGATAGAATTTTGAATAAGTCTTAACCCATGGTTTTTAATCAAAGCTTCTACCTTTTGTTCTGCCAATTCTTTTTGGTTTTTATTCAATAAGTTTTGACTTTTCAGTTTTTGATAGTAAAGCACAAATAATCCTATTAAGAGAATTACTACAATGATGAATGCAATGAGTATGGTGTGTTTTTGTGATTGTTGTCTATTTATTTCTAATTCTCTTAGCTCTTTGTCTTTTTTTAAGATAGATATTTCGTTCTCTTTCTTAAGAGTTTCGTATTGCACTTCTAGTCTAGAAAGTTCTTCATCTTTTTGTAGCTGATTTACCGAGTCATTAAGTCTGTATTCCTTTTCTGTATATTCCAAGGCACGTTCATAGTTCTTCTGGCGTGTAGCGATCTCTTTCAGCTTTTGATATGCTAATATCTGTTGTTGGAAATATTCTCTGTCCTCAGCCAGTTCCAGCACATCTTGGTAATTTTTTGATGCCTTATTATATTGCTTTTTCGCTATAAAAATTTCTCCAATGTTGATCTTATTATTGAGCATTATCAAAGGATACGTATATTCTTCTGCTATTTTAAGGGATTTTTCGAAATAACTTAATGCTGTTTGATCCTCATACATATCTAGGTAGATACTTCCGATATTAAGTAAGGTTATAGCAATACTTCTTTGGTGAGTTTCTTCGCTATAAATATGTAAGGCTTTATTTTGATATAAAAGTGCTTTTTCAAAATTACCCATATCCAAATGACAAATGGCTATAGAAACATATAAGTCGGGATTTGGGTTTTCATTATCAAGGATCATAGCATTATAAATCTCTAATGCCTTATCATAATCACCTTTCATTCTGTAGGTAATTCCTAGATTTAGAAGCAGTTTTTGTTCAATTTCTGGATCATCAATCAACTTTACAGTTTCTAAACCTTTTAGGGCCCATTTTTTACTATCATCAAGTAAACCTTTATCTCTGGAAGCATTAGAAAGAATTAAGTGAAACCAGTTAGTTAATGATACTCCAATAGAGTCTTGTCTTTTCTCAGTTAGTGCAACTCCTTTTTTTGCGTAAAATATGGCAGAGTCAGAGGTGTAAGAGTAATAATGATAATGACTTAAATTTTTATAAGCTAAAACCTTATGATATTCATTTTGCGTTCTGGTTAAAACTTCATGGCTAATTAGAAAAGCTTTTCTTTTGTCTTCTCCTTCTGTATTGGAATAATCTCTAGCTTTTTCTAATAGTTGATAATCATAATCTATGTCTTTAGATTTTTTATTTGTTTCAATCTGAGCATGAGTTACGAAACAGATACTACATAAAACTAGTAGAAAACTAAACTTAGACAACGGGAACATTTAAAAAAATTAACTAAAAAAAATAATAGGGTTTTCTCATTCCGGGATGAAGCTATGAAACACTTGTGCAAAGCGATTATTCTTTATTTCTTCCCAAAACGAACTCTAAAAATAGCGTATTTATTGTTCTAATAAATATCTTTCCTACTAAAATAACTTAAAAGTGATTGATGTTATTTATTGAAAATCTCCAAGCTATGAAGCTTTAAAAGATGTTTTTGGTGTCTATCGAATCAAAATATGCAATGGTCATTCATTCTTTTGATAATTATACAAGACAACTCTGGAAATTCTATTTTCACTGAATCCCGTGATCTCTACATCTTATATATTATTTACTATTGAAGTCTAATTATAAAATCTCCTTTGAATGAGTATTATTTCTAAAATTGTATTAAATGTTCGTGCAAGTAATACGAATACAGAATCATTAGAATTAAGTAAAATAATTGATTCCTCAGAAATTCCAACGGATAACCTATCAGAAAAT
Organism: uncultured Aquimarina sp.; assembly: GCF_947492965.1. Taxonomy (GTDB): domain Bacteria; phylum Bacteroidota; class Bacteroidia; order Flavobacteriales; family Flavobacteriaceae; genus Aquimarina. The sequence continues at coordinate 325,750 of NZ_CANLOZ010000004.1, forward strand.
GATGTAGAACAAATTTTAGATCTAGTTTTATCTCTACTAGAAGAATCTAGAAATAAAATTTTGGAAGAATATACCTATGTATATGAGTTTGAATATCAATTTTATGACGAAAAAGATGAATTGATTCTTGCCAAAAGTGCTTATTCCTATTTTGATGAACTTATAGAAAAGGGAGTCTCATTTGAAGCTCTCCACAATAAATTATGGCAGTTTATAGATAGATCCTACTATAAAGAAAATGATGCACGATTCTGGAGAGATAGTGAAACTCCTGTGGGTAGTACAGCAGCCTCTTTATTGGCTTTATATGATAAAAAATATATCGAAAATTACATAAATTTTCTTCGTACGAATGATATGGATCATGAAGTAGATCAATATGGAGATATTAATACTATTATCGAAAAATATGGAGTTTGCGAAGAAACCCTATCATTAGCAATAGCTAGAGCTTGTAGTGTCTGTGGTCAACATGGATCTGAACAATTTGAAGAGCTCTTAGAAGACAACTTTTTAGAGTATATAAAATCAAACTTTGATCTGTTTCTACAAAAATTAGAAGAAGAATATCAGTTTAAAGAGATTTGGTTTATGGATCTAGATTACGATGAGTTTTGGAATCCAGGAAATATGGAAACCGATTGGATAGATATGATTTTAAAGATTCTTAATGAAGACCAAACCGAAAAACTTAGATTGTTTTTTAAGGAGCGCTTATAAATACTACCAAAGAATTCTAAAGCTTAGGTTAGGGGTGATTCCTAAAGAGGTAATGTCATCATTAATAAAACGGTTGTCAAGAGAATTAGTGGTTCTAAACTCTCTGTTTAACAGGTTTTCTCTATCATAAAGGTTTAGGATAGAAAGTCCAAGTCGGTAATTGATGGGTGAAGTTGATTTTAGTTTGAAATCGTAGATCGCGGAAAAATCAAGTCGATGATAGATCGGTAAATTATTTCCATTGATTTCTCCGAAATCTAATACTACGAGCTCTCCGCTTTCGTCAACTCCGTCTACATTGGTGAAAGCCTTTCCAGTATGCCATAACCAGCCTAACGAAAACTGAAAGTTATTGATTTTATAAAAGTGAGACCATTTTATGGTATGCTCGATATTCCAATTGCCAGGAAAAGACTCATTATTATTGATATCATCAAATTTATTTGTAGTATTTATATAGGAATAACTTATCCAGGTTTTGTAATTATTAAAATGCTTTTTTAAGAACACATCGATTCCATAAACAGTACTTTCACCATTATGATAGGTGTTATCAATAGGGTTTATAAAACCAGCGGTTAGAGAAGTTATATCATCAATTTGTTTATAATATCCATCAACATCAAAATACCATTTATTCTTTTTAAAACTGCTTCCTAAGGTAAACTGATAACTGGTAATAATAGGAAACTGTTCTTTATTGGCTAAAGTCCACACCTGATTTTCTAAGGACAAATCACTAACAACAGACTCTCTGATTTGACTTACCGCTTGACTTCTATATTCGGCAGTTGCATTTATTTCCCAGAATTTTGAGAGATTTTTTTGCAAGAAAATTCTGGGTTCCACAAAGGATTTTTCTAATTCCGAGTAATTGTTAAATCGAAGACCAGCAGAAAGATAAAAGCTGTTAGGAATCTCATATTTGTACTCGCCATAAATACTGTGTGTATTTAGTGAACGATTATCCTGATCTAAAATTAACTCATAAGTGGGCGTAGTAGTAACAAAAGCATACCTAATTTTATTATTAGCATACTGATAACCTCCTAAAAGTTTTTGATAATCCGATATGTTATATGAAAAGTCAAGTGCTGCGCCCAAATCTTTAACACTATTCTTTTTACTTTCAGTTTCTGTTATGCTTCCAGAATCTCTAGTTATGAATTCATAATTCAGCAAGTAACTGGTAAAATAACTACTTGCTTTCATACCTAAATTAGGGCTCCATTGGTGTTTCCAACTAATATTGTATCCCTCGTTTTCGGTGACTAAATTATCATTAAACGACATCGAAGTATCACTCCTCTTAAAATCCAGATCATTTTTACTATAAATAGCGTTTGCCTCAATTTTATCAACCTCAGAAAGCTTCGCGATCAGATTTGCATTGTAATCCGCATAGAAAAAATCATTTTTCGCATCGTTTAGCTCTACAGTCTCAGCAATTGTGGTATTCTGAAAGACTCTGTCTGCAAACTGTTTATACGTAAATGTTTCGAAAACATCTGTGTAAGACCTTCTTCCAGATACTTGTAACGAAACTTTATCTTTTATAATAGGTGTATGAATGACGGCATCGGCATTAATCATATTAAAACCTGCACCACCCGAAAAGCGTTCAGCTACCTTATCCTCAGTTTTAATGTCTATAATCCCAGAAATTCTATCTCCATATTTTGCACTAACTCCACTTTTAGAAAAATCAACTTCTTTTACTACATATGGATTGAATGCAGATAACATCCCGAAAAAATGTCCCTGATGATAGGTTTTTATACCGTTCCAAAGTACTAAATTTTGATTAGGAGCACTTCCACGAACATATATTCCAGAAGCTGTTTCAAAAGGGCTATTAACACCTGGCGTTTGTTGGATGCTCTGTAAAATATCTGGTTCTGTTAAACCAGGTAAAATCTCAATATCTTTAAGATCTATATTAATTACTCTTTTATCTTGAGTTATTCCCTTAGTAAGATATTCCTGAATAATAACTTCATCCAATGTTTCAATGGCATGGATCAGATAAATGGTATTACAATCTTGGCGAATAAACTCTGATGAATTAATTACTTTTTGCCGAAATCCTGGAGCACTTATAAGTACTGGAGTATTAAAAGGGACTTCGGTACTTTCGAAGTACCCTTTTTCATCGGTAGTAATATTTGTTCTGGAGGCCTTTACAAATACTCGTATCTTTTCTAAAGGTTCATTATTTTCATCAAATATATATCCACATATAGAGTGAGTGTCTTTTTTGGAGTAAGTCCGCACAGTGATAAAGTTGTTCCCTGTAATTTCAAACTTTAATTGCGTTTGCTTTTCTAATCGACCGATCACTTCTTCTATAGTAGTGTCTTTTGTAGTTCTAAAGGAGACTTTCTTTTGTGTTAGAATAGCATCTAAGTAAGAGAATTTTACTTGATATTGTTCTTCTAATGAAAGTAGTGCAGCCGAAAGGTCTACGTTATCCGCATCAATAATGTAAGAAGCTTTTTCTTGCGAAAAAGCTGATATACCTAATAAAAGTATGTAAACATAAAAAAGTCTGGTCATGCTCTTAATTGTCTAATACCACGGTTTTATTGTCTTGCAATAGTTGGTATTGCAAACCTAAGGTACTAAAAACCGTTTTAAGAGCAACATCGATATCATTGTTAGGAAAAGTTCCTGTGTAAATGATAGATGTATCTAACTGTTTTGTTTCGATGTTGATATTATATTGTTCTTCTAATTCTTTAAAAACATATTTTACCGGTACGCTTCTAAATGAACTAATATTGTTAATCCAAGAAGGTTCTAATGCTTCAAAAACCCAATTTTCGGATGCAGATTTCGCAATTTTTCTGTATCCTTTTCCTGCTGTAAGAATTATTTGTTCTTGACCACTTTGGACACGCACTTTTCCTTCAAAACATACAGCTTTAAAAAGGGAGGCTTGTGAATCTACACTAAACTCGGTTCCCAAAACTGTTACGTTGCCGTTTTCTGTATGTACTGTAAAAGTGCTTCCTTTTTTAACTTTAAAATAGGCTTCACCGTCTAAAGAAACAGTCCTATTGTTTTCCCAGTCATTTTTATCAAAACTAACTTCTGATTTTGCGTTTAAAATCATTTCAGAACCATCTGGTAAGGTTACTGCTAACTGTTCTCCATAAGAACTACTTATAGAATCATTGGTATTGAAAAAGAAAAGACCAAAAATAATTGCAATTGATGCTGCAACAGCGGCATAAGGCCAAAATTTGATAACAGGCTTTTGATTACTGTCAATAGAAGTTTGTTTACCAGATTTGATAGTATTCAGTGCTGTATCGATATCATATTCAGATAAATCTAAGGCGTCAGCACCCGCTTTTATCTTTGCGTAGTGCTTATATTCTGGATGGGATTGGAACTCACGAAGTTCCTCCGGAGAAAGCTCTCCGTTAATCCATCTGGATAAGAATATATCATCATTTTTATTATCTAACATAATCTGCCTTTATATATAAAAAACGTTCTATTTATTAATTACCCTACCCCTTGCTATTAATTTTTTTAATTTTTAACAATTTACCTCATTTATAATTTAGATGTCACCAATCTTTTTTCTTAAACTTAATAAAGCTTTGTGCATTAATTTTTCAATAGCCTTAACGGAAACATTAGATAACTCAGCAATTTCTCTATAAGTTTTTTTATCAATTCTATTTAAAAGGAAAACTTCTCTTTGTCTTTCTGGTAAATCAGCAATAGCATTCTTCAGTTTCTCCATATATTCCTTTTCTAACATCACAAATTCCGGAGACTCATTAGTAACATCAGTTTTACGCTGAGTTATATAATTCTGATGTTTAAACTTTACTTGTTGATGCCTAGCAATACTAATTCCCAGGTTGGTGGCTACAGTATAAACATAACTTTTTGCTTTGTCTAAAGGTACTTTAGCACAATTGTTCCATAATTTAATAAAAGCATCTTGAACAATATCTTCTGCTTGATCTAAATCACCAAACTTATAATACAGATAACTTCTCAAAAGTTTTGCATGACTTTTGAAAAAATGATCAAAGGCTTGTTCGTCACAAGTAGAGTTTTTACTATCAGACATTTGGGGATTCATTTGTTGTCAAAACTAGATTTTTTTCTGGTATCAAAAAAAAGAAATTTTAAAAAAAATAAAAAAAGAGGGGTGGGGTAGTTTTAACATTAGGCGTTTTACTAGTGTTATAACAAACATCTCAATTGAGCATAACTTATTATTTACTTAAAAAATTAACATGAAAAATCTTAGAATTTTTAGCTTACTTATGTTTGGGCTTATGATTGCCTTTTCTTCTTGTGAACAAGAAGATGATAATCAAAACACTGAATGTCCTCAGTTATCTTTTGGACAGGATGGGAAAAAATTATTTGCTGATTTTGAAGGAATTGAAGATCTTGATACATACGAATGGTTTGTTGATGGAGAATTGGTAGAGACCGAAAGTCAGCAGAATGAAAGAGATAATACCTTAGACCTTTCTTCTTATAATCCTGGTACTTATAATGTTTGTATCAAAGCAGAAACACCAGATTGTCCTGAAGGAACGGAATTTTGTAGAGAAATTACAATTGAAGAAGAGATGGATGGATGTCCAGATCTAAAATTTACTAGAGATGGAGAGTATTTATTTGCAGATTTTGAAGGAATAGACACTTTAGAGTTTTATGCATGGAAGGTGACAGGTGAAAATCTAGAAAACGGTGAGATCATCGAAAACGAAGGAACAAGTAATCAAGGCGATAATAAGTTCTCTTTAGAAAATTTAGAAGAAGGAACTTATACAGTATGTTTAATTTCAGAAAGTCCTACTTGTACAAGCACAGAATATTGCGAGGAGATCACAATAGAAAGTGATGGAGATGGACAAGGATCATGCCCTGATCTAACTTTAAGTTCAGAAGGAAGTATCGTAGTTGCTTCTATATCAGGAACAGATGATATAGAATTATTTAATTGGTTTGTTAATAATGAGCCTTTAGCAGCAGAAGATCTTCAAATCCAAGGAACTACAATTACTTTAGATCTTAGTGATTACAATCCAGGTTCTTATGAAGTATGTGTAAAGTTTGAATCTAATGATTGTGCTCAGGGAATCGAAGCATGCGTGTCAGCTCAAGTAACAGATGATAATAATGGCGGTGGAGATGATGGCTGTCCTGACCTTTCTTTTATAGAAGAAGGACCATTTATGTTTGCAAGCTTTGCAGGAATAGATCAATTAGCGGTATATGAATGGTTTGTAGATGGAGTATTGGTAGAAACAGAGGATCTACAAAGTCAAGATAGAGATGATAAACTTGACTTGTCTTCATACAATCCAGGTACTTACAGAGTTTGTATCAAAGCAGAAACAAATGACTGTCCTAACGGAACAGAGTTCTGTAGAGATGTTGTAATTCCAGAGCCTCAGCCTGTAGATTGTACTATTTTTAAATTAGAATATGTGACAACAAATTCTGCAGAATTTGTTAATGCAAAAGGAGTAATTTTATTTGGTTTAGATGATAACTCTGTGGTTTGGGAAATTGATGGTAATCAAGTTACACCAACTACTGCTACAGGACATTTCTTAATACTTCAAGATCATCTTCAGCAGCCAGGAAGATATGAGATTTGTTATAAAGCAGAATCTTCTGAATGTGGAAGCTTACAAGAATGTATTGAGATTGATTTTCAGGGGCTTTAATTCATATGCGAAGTGATGGTTTATTAAGTTCAGTCAGTTGAATAAATAATCACTTATTTGTAGGAAGAGACCGTTTTTACGGTCTCTTTTTTTTCGTAGATACTTTTAACATCCAATATTAATAGGGCTTTAGGATGGTTTTTAAGATTTTCATGACAAATTTTTAACTTTTTTTAAAGTAAGGGGTAGGGTATTGGTTTTGTACTGCGTTTCATTATTGTAAAGCAAGTAAAAGCTTCTAAATAATTAATATAAAATAACCCCTAAAATTACAACAATGAAAAAACTTAGTATTTGGTGTGTAATGATTTTTACACTACTTGTGGGATTTACCTCTTGTGAAGAAATTGAAGAATTAGAAAATTGTCCAGATGTAACAATTAATGTAGATAATGTTGGTGGCAGTGCTGTTTATCGCTTTGCCGCACAATTAGATGGAATCCAGGATGTAGAGCTTACTTGGTCTATCGATGGAGAAGATGTAGCAAGTGGAAACTTAGATGATATAGCAAGTCAGATTTTTGAATATCAGTTTGAAGAAGGAACATATACTGTTTGTGTAAGAGTAGCTAGTGATGCTTGTCCTATCGAGGTTTGTAAAGAGATTGAGGTAGACATAGATGAAACAAACCCTTGTCCGGATTTATTCTTCGAAACAAGACAATTGGATAGACCTAATAGCTATAAGTTTATAGCGGATTTCCCTGGTATTGAAGAAACTCGTTTCGAATGGTTTATCAATGGAGAAGTAGTAGTAACAGATGGTCAAAATGCAGATAACTATCTATTCTGGGATTTTGAGGAAGTTGGAACTTATGAAGTATGTATCAAAACAGAAACGCCAGATTGTCCAGAAGGAACTTCCTATTGTAAAGTAATTGAGGTTCAGGAAGTAGATGAAAGATGTCCAGAACTGTTCTTCATTGCAGAGCAAGATGGAGATAATCCAGCATATTATTTTCAAGTAGAGTTTGAAGGAGCTGATCAGATTGAATGGTTGGGTTGGTATATCAATGGAGAATTTGTAGAAGATTCTAATAATGGAGATAATAATAGATTCTATTACCAATTTGCACCAGGAAGATATGAAGTATGTTTAAAAACAGAAACTCCAGAATGTCCACAAGGAACATCATATTGTAAAGTTATTGAAATTGAAGGTGATGCTGTTTGCCCAGAGTTGTTTTTCGAAGCCGAACAAGATGGAGATAATCCTGCATACTATTTCTATCCAGGAGCATTTGACGGAATAGAAGAGTATCCAATAAGTTGGTCGGTTAATAATGAGTTTGTTGGTACAACTCAGAGTCATGATGAACCATTTTACTATCAATTTGCTCCAGGAAGTTATGAGGTTTGTGCGGCAGTAGAAACGCCAAATTGCCCACAAGGAGTAACATTCTGTAAAGTGATCGAAATAGAAGAAACTGGAACCAGCTGCCCAAATTTATTTTTCACAGTAGATCAAGAAGGAGATACACCTGGATATAATTTTAGAGCAGAGTTCGAAGGAATGAGTGATATTTCATACGAATGGACTATCAACGGAGATGTTGTAGATAGAGAGATTGTAGATAGTAATGAAAGAGATAATTATTTATACTACCAATTTGGATCAGGAACATACGAGATATGTATTATAGCAGAAACTCCAGATTGTCCAAACGGAACTATATTTTGTAAAACAATCGTCATAGAATAGTTAAGTCAGTTAGGTTGGATTAATTAGGTTGATTCCCTGGAAGTAAGATCATTCTTCCAGGGAATTTTGTATATACCAACCAGATGTGTTAGATTGTGAATCCAATGAACTAAATAATTTTTATTTAAATTGAGGTAGGGTATACTGATTTTCAGGCGTTTTACTTTATATAAAGAGAAATATTTTGAGAAAAATTCATACATATAGTTTAAGGTTATTACTAATAAGCTTCGCTGTATTGTTATCAGGATGTGTAAATGATGATTCTTTTTTTCCTGAAGAAAACAATAACAACGTAGTATCCAGTACTTCCTTGGTTACGGTGCTTACTAATTTTGGTTCCGACAATTCGTTTATATCAGAAAATGAACAGTGTTTCCGATTTGTCTATCCTATTACGCTGGGTTATAATACGGATTCAACTATCACCATAGATAGTTATGACGGATTAGTGGATGTAATTGCTAGCCAGGGACCAAATTTTAATATAACTGGTTTACAATTTCCTGTTTCTATTGTGTTCAAAAATACAGATGTAACCGTTAGTTTAAGTAATGAAGCTTCACTGTTTAATGTTTTGTCAGAATGTGAGTTTGATACTGTAAGAGATGATTTTGACCAGTTTTTTAATAGTTGTTTCAAGTTTGATTATCCAATCACAATGTTTGATAACGGAGGTGTTGAAATAGAAATATCTTCTGATGAAGCTTTTCAAACATTTTATCAAAGTCAAGGAGCTCTATATCAACCTAATTTCAAATTTCCTATTACTCTTTTAGTAGGAGCTAATTTAGAAAGTACCACTATTGATACGTATTTTGGCTATTATAGAATTATTAGCACTTGTGAAACTCGTTGTCCTCAATTAGATTTCACATCAGAACTTACAGATACATTTAATCTAGGCTATAGATTTGAAGCAAGTTTTCCTGATATAGAAACGATAGGTACCTATGAATGGTTTATAGATGGACAATTTATAGAGATAGATGGACCAAATGTTCAGGGCGATAATCTCTTATTACGAGATTTTGATGGTCCAGGTACTTATGTCGTTTGTATTAAAGCAGAAACACCAGAATGTCCAGAAGGAATTGAGATTTGTAAAAATATAGAAGTCGCTGAGTTTTGCCCGGATTTAAATTTTAGTTTTGAACAAGAGCAAGGTACATTACAATATAATTTCACCGCTAGTTTTACAGGTATCGAAGAGTTAACTTACGAATGGTTTGTAGACAATGAAGTAGCGGAACAAGATGGCGGTGGTAATGGAGATAATATTTTTGTTACAGAATTAACTCCAGGAGTACATCAGGTATGCATAAAAACCACTACACCATCATGCCCAAATGGCGCGGAGGAATGTAGGGAAATTCTTGTGGATCCAATTTGTCCTAATTTATTTTTTAGTTTCGAACAAGAAGGGAATACCACTGGTTATAATTTTACTGCGGATTTTCAGGATATTGGGACCGTTAATTATCAATGGGAAATCGATGGTGAAATAATAGAACAAGACGGAGGTCCAACAGGTGACAATATATTCTTCTTTCAATTTGATCCTGGAACATATGTCGTATGTATTAGAGCTGAAACGGAAACTTGCCCTCAAGGAACACAATTCTGTGAAGAAATAGTAGTCCAGTAAAGATTTTTTTGCAAAAAGGGATATCAAAATAATAAAAATACAAGACCAAAATTTAAGATGTTGTAAGAATTACATTCGCAAATTCTTAAATAGATAATTCTTTGTGGATAAGGGGTTTATGGGTGTTTATTGGAAGCACTTTCCGTAACTTTGTCCAAAAGTAAAGGAAATGAGATATCATACAAGAAAGATCGTAAAACCGGGCGATCTAAATCCAAATAACACTCTATTTGGAGGAAGATTATTAGAGTGGATCGATGAGGAAGCTGCTTTATATGCAGTGATTCAATTAGAAAGTAATCGAGTAGTTACCAAGTACATGTCGGAAATTAATTTTGTGAGTTCTGCTTTGCAAGGAGATATTGTAGAAATAGGAATGGATGTTGTAAAATTTGGAAGATCTTCATTAGTGCTAAAATGTGAGGTACGTAATAAGTTGACTCGCAAAACAATTATTCAAGTGGATAATATCACTATGGTATATCTAGATGAAAATGGAAAACCTGCACCACACGGAAAGACGAAAATAGAATACGTCAGAGATAGATTAGCATTAAATTAGTATTACTTTGTTAAATTCTGTAAAAAGAGTGTTAGCAAGAATAGAGATGAATAATCTTAGTATTCGAAAGAATGGAATTATGATCTAAAGCGTAAACAGAAGTAACTCGAAAAGAGAACCTCTGTTTACCTGTTAGTTATTGAATTGACCAGTTATCCGCCATAATATGCTTCACATTCAGCAGACATGTCATAGAACCATGTTTCTGGTTTATCACAATTTTCATAATTAATACCTCCGCTAATTACCTTTTTGTGCTCCTTTTTAAGTACAGTGATTCCTTTTAAATTCAAAATGCTTTGTAACATCATAAAATGATTTATTTAATTAATACTAAATATTAATGCAATAAACGGGGAATTTGTTTCTTATCTAAAAGGTAAAAAATGATAGTTTAACAATACTTTATGCTAAGCGTAGTTTTAGTTATCTGAGAACTAGTTTTTTAATTAATGAACGTCCCAAAGCTTCATTAAGGTTGGTAATGATCTTTTCTTTTCCATAGCTCAATTCTTCTCTAAGTACCGAAGAAGTAAGTTCAACATATAGGGTTTCTCGATCTAGCCTAATTTCGTGTGTGTATTTTGTAATAGCAGGTCCCATAATTTGCTCCCAAACATCTTTTACTTCTACCTTATCTAATCCTTTCTGAAGTCTATTTTCACTAACAAACTCCTTAAGTACATCACTAATCCTAAGATGGTCATTCTGTCTTCTGCTCATTACAATTCAATCTTTGTATAGGGTTTGTAAAAATAACGATTTCCGGCTTCATTCTGGATAATCATTTGATCGTTTTTTGCTGAAAGCAAGGCTTCTTTCCACTCAGATAATGGAGTTTTGTAATGCATCCAAATACTATCGTTTTCTATAGTTATAATAAAGGACTCGCTATCTTTTGTGGTAATAAAATTACCATTTAATTGCGGTTGCACTTTTTTTCGTATGCCCTTTTTATCTTTTACTTCGAAAAAGTCAACCATCTGACTAAAATTGTATTGTTTTTCTATACCTTCTGCAGTAATGACCTTTTCAATTTCCCAATACCCAGAAATGTTGGATATTGTTTCTTCTGGATCCTGTTTTGCACAGGAAACAAATATTAGGATTAATAGGTATATGCTGTTCTTCAACATTGATTCTGTTAGTTTAAATTAAGATTCTAACTTTATTATTTTATAAGATTGCGATATTTTTTTTACCACATTTTCGGTACGATCCGCATGCGTATCGCTGATAAATAGTTGTCCGAAATTTTGGTCATCTACTAATTGAATGATATGTTCAACTCTTTTTTCGTCTAGTTTATCAAAAATATCATCCAATAGGAGTAGAGGGTTTACTTTGCTTTGTTTTTTAATGAAATCAAATTGGGCTAATTTTAGAGCGATCAAAAATGATTTCTGTTGTCCTTGACTACCAAATTTCTTAATAGGATGTCCCTCTATCTCAAAAATCAAATCATCCTTATGGACTCCTACACTTGTGTATTGTAACATTCTATCTTTAGAAAGATGTTGTTCTAAGAGAGTAAGTAAATTGTTTTCTGCTAATTTACTTTGATATCTTAAAGATACAGCTTCTTTTCCCGAGCTAATAGCTTCATATCTGTTGATAAAAATGGGGATGAACGTTTCCAAAAACTCAGTCCTCTTGTTGTAAATCACACTTCCTAATTCATCGAGTTGCTGATTATAAATTTCTAGTGTAGTAGGATCATAGGTATTATTAGCGGCGAAATATTTTAACAGAGAGTTTCGTTGAGAAACGACCTTAGAGTATTTAAGTAATACTGATAAATATGTGGTATCACTTTGTGATATGACACCATCGATAAATTTACGACGTGTATCGCTACCTTCAGTAATAAGATCTCGATCTGCAGGAGAGATAATTACTAATGGTAAGAAGCCGATGTGCTCGCTAAATGTATCATAAGCCTTTCCATTTCTCTTGATTACTTTTTTTTGACCTTTTTTTGCACTAACGATTACTTTTTCTTCCCGATCCAATTTTTCATATAAACCTTTGACCACAAAAAAATCCGTTCCATGTTTAATGTTTTGACTCGTTATTGGATTAAAATAGCTTTTACCAAACGATAAATGATAGATGGCATCTAAGATATTCGTTTTTCCAACTCCATTATGTCCAACTAAGCAATTAATCTTAGTGTCAAAATCGAAATTAACGGATTCAAAATTTTTATAATTGATTAAAGAAAGGGATTTTAGAATCATAAACCACTGATCGTCAGCAAGTAGTGACTTTTTTGAAATTCTCAAATAAGAAGTGCAAAATATTAAAAAATAACAAATATTTTCGCTTTTAATTATGAATAAAAATTTTATTTTTGCCCTTCATTAAATAATATTTATGGCAACTTATAAGAAACGAGGATACAAACCAAAAAATAAAGCAGAAGAAGTAGAGCAAATAGAAGATCACTCTACAACTGCTGAGGTATTCAATACGCTTGATGAAGGTGCTTCCCGAACTGAAGAATGGGTTGCTGCCAATCAAAAATATATATTTATCATTGTTGGGGCTATCGCTGTTGTCGTATTAGGATATTTAGGATATCAAAAGTACGTACAGGAACCAAAAGAATTAGAAGCATCTAACGAGATGTTTAAAGCACAACAGTATTTTGATGACGCCGTAAACGGTAATACTACTGTAAGTGACTCTTTATATACATTAGCCTTAAACGGAGGAGAAGGTAAATATGGATTTTTAGAAATCATTGAAAATTATGGTGGTACTAAAGCCGCTAATTTAGCGAATTACTACGCTGGATTTTCATACCTTAATATGAATAAGTATCAAGAAGCAATTGATCATTTAGATAAGTTTAAGAGTGATGATGAAATGCTAGGACCTCTTGCTTTAGGAGGAATTGGTGATGCTTTTGCTCAATTAGATCAAATGGGTGAAGCTTTATCTTATTACGAAAAAGCTGCGAATGCTAAAACAAATGACTTTACAACCCCAAAGTTTTTATTGAAATCAGCGGTTACCGCTATTTCTTTAGGAAAACCAGATGTGGCAGTTACTTATTTAGAAAGAATCAAAGAAGAATTTTCTAAGAGTGTAGAAGCGAATCAAGCTGATGTTCATTTAGGAAGAGCTCAAGGAATGCTTAAGTAGTTTGTAATTGACGGTTTTTAGTTCTAGGATTAAATTTTAAAACTATCAACTGATAATAATAAACAGTTAACTTAATATGGCTACAGAAAATAAAAATTTATCTCAATACGATAAAGCTACAATCCCAAACGCGAAAAATTTTCGGTTTGGGATTGTTGTTTCAGAATGGAATGAAACAATTACAGAAGGTCTTTTCCAAGGAGCTTTTGATGCACTAATTGATTGTGGTGCCATCAAAGAAAATATTGTTCGATGGAATGTGCCTGGTAGTTTTGAACTGATTTACGGCTGTAAAAAAATGCAGCACTCCTATGATATGTTGGATGCTGTGATTGCGATCGGAAGCGTTATCCAAGGAGAAACAAAACATTTTGATTTTGTATGTGATGGCGTTACCCAAGGAATCAAAGACCTAAATATACAGAGTGATATTCCAGTTATCTTTTGTGTTTTAACCGATAATACGATGCAGCAGTCCATAGATAGATCTGGAGGTAAGCACGGTAATAAAGGAACCGAAGCTGCTATTGCTGCTATAAAAATGGCTCAATTGCGTAAAGACGCAAAATTCTAACATATCATTTTATCGCTGATTTTTAATATTCTTATCAAAATTTTAAAAGCGGCACTATAGTTGCTATTTGATATATTCGATGTTATTGTAATGCTAAAAGCTTTAGATTGCTATGCATTTTAAGTATATTTGGATAATATAAAAAGAAAGGAGCAACACGTGAAATTAAGTATCCCTAAAAGAAAAACAAATCGAAGATATAACTATACTCCTAGATATTACAAGGGTAAGAGTGAAGGAAATATCTATGATTTCGAAAATAGAATTACTAAATATCGCGATACACGAAATGCTATTGATTTTGGTTCTCAATGGAGCGAAGATAGAAAAGCAAGTCGTAATAGAGGAAATAGAGAATTTAATAAACGAGTAATTCTTATTGCCTTAGTGTTGACTTTCATTTTTTTATATATAATTGATTTTGATTTATCCATATTTACTGCCGGACAATAAATGTCAGATATTATCCAACTATTACCGGATCACGTAGCAAACCAAATAGCTGCGGGAGAAGTAGTGCAACGACCAGCCTCTGTAGTCAAAGAATTATTAGAAAATGCTATTGATGCAAAGGCTTCACATATCAAACTAATTATTAAAGAAGCTGGAAAAACGCTCATCCAAGTGATTGATGATGGTATGGGAATGAGTGTAACCGATGCCAGATTAAGTTTTGAGCGTCATGCTACTTCCAAAATAAAAAATGCTGAAGATCTTTTTCAGTTAAATACCAAAGGGTTTAGAGGAGAAGCATTAGCTTCTATAGCGGCTATCGCCCATGTGGAGTTAAAAACCAAGCAAGAAAAAGATGAGGTAGGAACGGAAATAAGAATAGAAGGAAGCGAAGTAGTGTCACAAGAAGTTTGTGTAACTCCCAAAGGGACTTCTATTAGCGTTAAGAATCTTTTCTACAATATTCCAGCAAGACGTAATTTTCTAAAGTCAAATGCTGTAGAGTTACGTCATATAATAGATGAATTTCATAGGGTTGCTATGGTGCATGCAGATATTAAGTTTGATATGTACCACAATGGTAGTGAGGTTTTTAGTCTGCCTATTACAAATTATCGACAACGAATTGTACATATTTTTGGAGCGAAAACGAATGAAAAATTAGTTCCTGTAGAGGAAGAAACGGATTTGGTGAGAATTACTGGTTTTGTTTGTAAACCTGAATTTGCTAAGCGTACGCGAGGAGAACAGTTTTTCTTTGTAAATAATCGTTTTATTAAAAGCGCTTACCTAAATCATGGTGTGAATTCCGCATTTGAAGGTTTGCTAAAAGAAAAAACACACCCAAGTTATTTTATATATCTTACTGTAGATCCTAAATCTATAGATATTAATATTCACCCTACAAAGACCGAAATTAAGTTCGATGATGAACATGCATTGTATGCTATGTTACGTTCTACGATAAAACATAGTTTGGGACAGTTTAATGTAGCACCAATATTAGATTTTAATAGAGATGCTTCTATGGATACTCCATATGAGTATAAAAGTAAGATGATAAAGACACCAACTATAGAGGTTGATAGAAGTTTTAATCCGTTTAAGGATGATCCTAAAGAAAATACTTCATCTTCTTCTAAAAGTTATACAAGTTTTAAGAAAGAACCTACTGGAGGTTGGGAAAATTTATATGCAGGTTTAGAAACTCCAGAAACCTCTTCGAAATCTTTAGAGAATGATTTCACCTCTATAGAATTTGAAAGTTCTGAAGTCACTGGCTCTTTATTTAATGCAGATCAGGAGGCAGAGTTAGAGCATCATATTACCTATCAGTTAAGAAGAAAGTATATTGTTACGACCATCAAAAGTGGTATGGTCATCATACATCAGAATCGAGCACATTATAGAGTGCTGTATGAAGAGGTGTTGCGAAACATCACCATGGCAAGTGCAGTTAGTCAGCAATTACTATTTCCTTTAAAATTGTCTTTTTCTAAGCAAGAGATGCAAATTTTAAAAGAAGTACAAGAGCATTTAGAAAATACAGGTTTTGTATTTGGCGAAATTACAGATACGGATGTGTCTATTTCTGGTATACCTACTGCAACCACTGAGAGTGAAGTTTCGGTATTATTAGAAAAGCTAATTAATGATATAGAACAGGAAGTACCAGATAGTGGTTTTTCATTAACCGATCTTTTGGTGAGATCAATTTCTGGAAGTATTGCTGTTAAAACAGGAATAGCGCTTCCTAAAGAACAGCAGCAATATATTGTAAATAGTCTTTTTGCTTGTACAGAACCAACAATTACACCCGATAACAAGCCAACCTTCATTACGTTAACAGTAGATGATATAGATAAAAAATTTTAAGAGTAGATGGGAAGAATTACAGAAACAGTTAAAGCCTTATTGATTATTAATGTGATCTTTTTTATAGGATCTCTTACATTAGGTGATGCTGCGTACAAACTATTCGCCTTATGGTTTCCAAAAAACGGCAATTTTCAGATATGGCAGATTGCTACTCATATGTTTATGCACAGTCAAAAAACATTTGCGCATATTCTTTTTAATATGTTTATGTTATACATGTTTGGAAGTCATATGGAGAATGCAATTGGGCAAAGAAAGTTCTTATTTCTTTACTTTTCTGCGGGATTAGGAGCGATGCTACTTCAGTTGGCATTTTATTACTTTAATTTTCAGCCAGCATATCAAAGTTTTATAGAAGCTGGTTTTTCAAATGAAGAAATTATTGGTTTCTTGGATTCTGGAAGATATAATACTTCGGTGTTAAAATATACAACAGAAGAAAGTGTTTCAGATATGTTTGGAGCGTATCATAGTTTAATGGTGGGAGCTTCCGGAGCTATCGCTGGAGTCATTGCTGCATTTGCAGTTTTGTTTCCAAACTTACCACTGTATCTAATGTTTATTCCGGTTCCGATAAAGGCAAAGTACTTGGTTGCAGGGTATTTTGTTTTGGATCTTTTCGGAGGAATCACTGGTCAAAGTGTATATGGTGCAACAAACATTGCACATTGGGCCCACATTGGAGGAGCAGTAATTGGATTCATCACAATGTGGTATTGGAAAAAGAATTCGTTTAATCAAAATCGTTGGAACTAATGTCACAGATAGACGATTTAAAATTGAAATTTAGGAACTTTTCAATAGTTGAAAAGTTGATAGTTATTAATGTAATCGTATTTGTTGGTTTTTACCTTATTAATACATTTGCGTATCTCTTTGAAGCGTCCAGTGGTTTTCTAATGGACTGGTTTGTTTTTCCTAAAGAATTAGGAGAGTTTGTGCTAAAACCTTGGTCTATTGTTACCTACGCTTTCCTGCATAGTGGATTTTGGCACCTAGCATCTAATATGATTATTTTATATTTTTCTGGAAGATATTTTGTCTCGTACCTTACAGAAAAGAGGGTTTTAACTGTCTATTTTCTTGGAGCAATTTTCGGAGCATTACTATATATGTTATCTTATAATGTATTTCCTGTATTCTCCGAAGTCGGTAGTTCTGTGTTATTAGGAGCATCTGCCTCGGTAATGGCAATATTAATAGCTGTAGCGAGTTATATACCTCATATGTCCGTTCGTTTAATGTTTATTGGTAGTGTAAAATTTTGGTGGATTGCAGCATTTTTTGTGGTTCTAGATATTATTCAAATACCAGCTGGTAATGCAGGAGGACATATAGCACATCTTGGAGGAGCTTTATTTGGATATCTATATGCTATTCAGCTAAAAAAAGGAAATGATATTGGTAGTGGTTTCGAAAAATTTATGGATGCTGTAGTTTCCATGTTTAAACCTAAAAAGAAAAGTCCCTTAAAAACAGTACATAAAGCTAAAAAGCCAAAAAAATCTAAAACACAGGTAACAAATTCATCATCAAAAAATAAAAACCCTAATCAGGCAGAAATCGATGCTATACTAGATAAAATAAGTAAAAGCGGTTATGATAGCCTTACTAAACAAGAAAAAGATTTCTTGTTTAAAGCAGGGAAAGATTAATTATGAGAAAGGTAGTTAATAAGATTATATTCTTTATTAATTCTTTGGTGGCTTTCGCTCTGCTAATGTCTTATTTACTTCCTTATGTATCCCCACAGACCTTTCCCTTATTATCTGTTCTAAGCTTAGCAGTACCTATTTTAATAGTGGTTAACGTATTGTTCTTTTTATATTGGGCAATATTGTTTAAACGTAAGATGTTGTTATCATTAATAGTTTTATTGTTAGGGATTTCGCATGTTACTTCCTTATATAGATTAAGAGGTAAAAGCTTAGCCGAAGATACCAAGGATACACTTTCGTTATTAACTTTTAATGTTCATGTATTTAATAGATTTAAATGGATAGATTCTGAAGAGATTCCTAAAGATATTTCCGAGTTTATTAAAAAAGAGAATCCAGATATTTTTTGTGTACAAGAGTTTTATAACAATCCCAACATAGATTTTAAGCAATATCCTTATAAATACGATTACTTTCATCATCGAAGTCAGGAATTAGCATTGGTTATATTTTCTAAATATCCTTTCGCAAAAAAAGGATCTTTAAATTTCGAGAATACTGCTAATAATGTAATTTTTGCGGATGTAATCACTCCAACTGATACCGTAAGAGTTTACAATGTTCATTTGCAATCTCATGGTATTAGTTCTAAGACCGATGATCTTACAAAAGCAGACTCTCAAAAATTATTAAAACGAATTCAAACGTCTTTTAAAAAGCAGCAAAGTCAAACAGAGCAGTTAATTGCGCATTTAAAATCATCTCCTTACAGAAATATTGTGATGGGTGATTTTAATAATACTGCTTATTCTTATATTTATGACAAGATCAAATCTGAAGATTTACAAGATACTTTTAAGGAAGCTGGTAGGGGGTTTGGAAAAACATTTAACTTCGAGTTATTTCCTGCTAGAATTGATTTTATTCTAGTACCAGATGACGCAGAAGTGATCAGTTTTAAAAGTTATGATGTAGAACTTTCAGACCATTATCCAATCTATTCAAAGATTAAACTTTAATTTTGATTTTAAAACAAAAAAATAGGAGAAATAATATGTACTATGAGTAATGATTTTATAGATGATCTTTTGGAAGCACTTTCTTTTTCCCCAGATAATATTCCTCTTAGGTTAAGAATAGCAAAATCCTATTTCGATAGAAGTGAATACCAAAAATCCGAAGAACAGTACTTGGAGGTTCTTAAATTGGACGGAAATTCTATCGATGCAAAGTTTGGGCTATCCAAATGCTATTTTAGGCTTAAAAAGACAGCTCCTGCAGAGATTATTTTAGAGGAACTTATTGAGTTAAATTCTTCAAATATAGAATATTTAGAGTTGTTGTGTTACTGCCAGTTGGAGGATGGTAATATTAACGAAGCCAAAGAGACCTATCAGCAGATTCTTATTTTTGACACGTCATATAAAAATGCGGACTTTGATAGCGTATTAAGAATGCAAACTGTAAATGATAAGGAAGATACATCGGTAGATGAAGACGCAATCAAGTTTCTAAAAAAGCCAACAGTCAATTTTTTGGATGTCGGAGGTATGAATGATGTTAAAGAACAGATTTCTCTGAAAATAATTAAACCTTTAGAACATAAAGAACTATACAAAGCCTATGGAAAAAAGATAGGAGGAGGTATTCTTCTGTATGGTCCTCCAGGTTGTGGTAAAACGCATCTAGCCCGAGCCACTGCTGGCGAGATAAATGCTAATTTTATCAGTATAGGGATAAATGATATTTTGGATATGTGGGTGGGTAGTAGTGAACAAAACCTTCATGAAATATTTGAAACTGCAAGAAGTAATAAACCTTGCGTGATTTTTATTGATGAAATAGATGCTCTTGGTGCCAACAGGAGTGATATGAATAAATCTGCGGGTAGAAATGTAATCAATCAATTTTTGGCAGAACTAGATGGTATTGATAGTGATAATGACGGAATTTTGGTATTAGGAGCTACCAATACTCCATGGCATTTAGATCCAGCATTCAGACGTCCAGGAAGATTTGATCGAATAATCTTTGTAGCGCCACCTGATCATGCTGCAAAAATTGCAATTTATGAGATCATGCTTAAGGATAAGCCTGTAGAAAGTATCGATTATAAAGCTTTGGCTAAAGCAGCTAAGGATTTTTCAGGAGCCGATATCCAAGCTTCTATAGATGTGGCGATAGAAGAAAAATTGATGCAATCCTTTAGTGATGGTATTCCTAAACCAATTAGTACGAAGGATTTGTTAAAAGCAATAAAAAGCGTAAAGCCTAGTACCAAAGAATGGTTTACTACCTCTAAGAATTATGCGCTATACGCGAACGATTCTGGCTTGTATGACGAAATATTATCGTACCTAAAAATAAGAAAGTAAATGGAGAATGTTTTTTTTGAAAGAGGTTCTCAACTTTTTCAAATAGGGAAGTTCGATAAAGCATTACAATCATTACAAGAAGGCTTACAATCGGATCCGGATAATTATTGGGCGAAAAGTTTACTCGTAAGGTGCTATTTAGAATTAGATGATTTTGATAAAGGGGAGAAGTTAAATGAGCTTTTGATATCACAGTATCCAAATGAGGATGAATTGTTTTATAATAAAGCCGTCATAAAATGGCATCAGGAAAAAAAAGAACAGGCGTTACAAGCAATTAACGAGGCTATCTCCTTGGATCCTTATAATCCCGATTATTTTGGCTATAAAGGACTAATGCTTTTGGAATCAAAAGACTATTCAAAAAGTCTAGATTGTGCAAACGAAGGTTTAGCTTTACATCCTAATAATGTTTTGTGTCTTAATGTTAGAGCGCAGACTTTAGTGAAACTAAATAGAAAAGAAGAGGCTCAGGAAACAGTAGAGAATACGTTACATCAGGATCCAGAAGGAAGTTTTTCTCATGCAAGTGTTGGTTGGGTACACTTAGAGCAAGGTGATCATAAAAAGGCGATGCATCATTTTAAAGAATCACTAAAGAATGATCCTAACTCCAGATATGCAAAAGATGGTATGTTAGAATCTATAAAAGCTAAAAACTTTGTGTATAGGCTTTTTCTGAAGTATGCTTTCTGGGTGTCGAATATGAAAGAAGGCAATCAATGGGCTTTTATTATCGGGCTTTATATTGCTTATCGGGTAGTTGTATTTTTATTAAGTAAAACGGAATATCCGTATGTAGCATATTTTGTTATTGTGCCTTATTTGTTATTTGCACTTGGTGGATGGATCATAGGCCCCTTATCAAATGCAATATTACTGTTGAATCCTAACGGCAAATATTTGTTAGAAACTAAAGATAGAGTATCAGGAATACTGTTTGCCATTTTATCCGGTTTGAGTGTTATTAGTTTTTTGATATTCTTTATATCCAAGGATGAATATTGGTTTTTATTCGGTATTTCATCGGTTTGCTCGGTAATTCCGATATCTATGTCGGCTTTGATCGAGAAAAAATCTTCTAGATATATTAGTTATTTAATAGGATTTGCTATTTTATTTTCTGGTACAGTGGGCTCTCTTTTTACAGAATCTATTACAGTTCCAATGATGATTTCTATTTTTGGTTTGGTAGGCTATAGTTGGATAGGAAATTTTCTTAAGAAATAACTTTTGAATCCATTAAAGAAAGGAAAAATATTATTTGATTTAGGTAGATATGAGGAAGCTATAGATTTTTTTAAAGCTACCCTTCAGATATTGCCTGATGCTTATATTGCTAAGTACCTCATAGGACTTTCTTATCA
The DNA here is from genome assembly GCF_947492965.1 of uncultured Aquimarina sp. Lineage (GTDB taxonomy): Bacteria > Bacteroidota > Bacteroidia > Flavobacteriales > Flavobacteriaceae > Aquimarina. The sequence continues at coordinate 347,551 of NZ_CANLOZ010000004.1, forward strand.
TAATCTCGAAAAAAATGAACAGGCACATTCTATAGCAGAAGAACTAATAAGTAGTGAACCTGATCAATATTATGGATATTATCTAAAATCAAGTATTTTAATACGAAAAAAAAATTATACTCTAGCGCTTCATTTCATAGATGAAGGTTTAAGATTAACTCCTACTGAAGTATTACTGCTTAATGAAAAGGCATATATTTTAATGAGACTTAATAGACTGGATGCATCTTTTGAAGTAGTGAAGCAATCACTTAAAATAGAGCCAAGAAATTCAGATACACTTAATTTAAAAGCAAAACTTTTATCTAGAAAAAAATACAAAAGAGGTGAAACCATAAGAGCTATAAGAAGTTCACTGGAGATTTCTCCTGATGATGAAGGTACTCATCGAGCGGCGGCAGTTGTAAACTTAAGACTTGGTAATCTCAAGGCCTCCAAAGAGCACATCATAGAAGCGCTTAGAAAGGATCCTGCGGATAGAGATGTTTTGAAGTTTTTATTTCATATTGAAGTTCTTGAGCATAGATTTTATAATTTTTTTCAGAAAATAGATGATTATTGTAAAGGTCCTAATAAGTGGTCAATAGCATCATTATTTCTTCTTTTTTTAGGTGGTATTACTCTGTTTTTATTAATAAATAACGATTATAGTATTTTGCATTTTGCACCAGCTTTGTCCATACTAATTGTTGGGAGCATTTATGGGTATTTTTTAGACCCTATACACGGGTTATTATTTTATCTTAAAAAAGATAGAAGAAGGTTTCTTAGTCTTTCAGAAAAAATGAATGCAGTTACCTTTTTACTTTTGTCATTTTTGTTATTTGTGTTTCCAATGATTCATAGTTTTTACCCAAAATATGACTGGTCTTTTAGTTGGGCGATTATAATTGCAGTGCTATTTAATATCTTATCAAGATTTTTTTTAGACTTAGATTATATTGCTAGAACATTATTTAAGTCAATAGCATTAATAACAGTTATTACAGTTTTTTTAACTCACAATATTTTAGAGGATGATCTTAAGTTTGGTATCTTCTTTGTTATTTGTGGTATTTATTATCCACTATATTTTTTTATTATGGCTTGGCAAGGATATCTTACGGACGCATAAATAGTATAGCATTGTAAAGTCAATTAAATCAGCATAATATTTTAATACAGGAATAACGACATTGCCAAATTTAAGTGCTAGTTTCCTAATCGGACAGCCTGATTTTCCATACTTTTCTCCCAGCCATCTGCAAATACAGCATGGCCGTTTTTAACCATATTTCTCATAGTTTCTTTTACAGCTTCTTGTATAGGGGCTGGAAATGTATAAAGTTTCTTATTAATCTTTGTAATTCGACCATCCGCAATTTCACTATTTTGATGTTTGATCGTTATTCTACTTTTGTTGTGATATGCTAAAATCCGTACTCTACCATCCACATAGTTGTTATCAGTTGTCGTACCGTACACAATGATTGGGTCCACTGATCCGTCTCCATCATAATCAAACAATTGCGAGTATTGATTCCAGAAACCGATAGAAGTTTCCCATTGATCATCAATTTCTCCTTTTATTGTAGATCTCTTTTTAAATTTGTTATTATCCACTCGAACGCTCATAGCGTAAATATTATCATACAGAGTATCGTTTTTCTCATTTATATTTTTAACATGATCGGTTAGAAGAAAATAGTATACTCCAGATTTATCATTATAAGAATATGCTTGGTATAGTTCATTAGAAATGCCTAATTGAATTTGTCTGGTTGTATTAAACTTAGCATTCATCTCTTTCTTAGGTAATTTTCTTACTAAAAAAGTATCAATAGCTATCGAACCATATTTTTCAATAGGAAGTGCATTTGTTGCTGCTGTAGCATCAGATTTTGAAGAGTTTTCATCAGCTTCTTTTTTTTTGTTTCCACAAGAAATAAAAAATAAGATGGTAACAATGAGTAAAAATTTATTCATAGATATAAGGGGGATTATAAAATTGATTACAATGTATTCTGTATTAAAATTAAAAAATATTTTCTAATTATAACTTTATATCATCTGGCAATCAACGAAATCTGTAATAATATGCCATAATAAAGCAATACCAAAGATTCTAGTTCTTTTGAAAAATAGTAAAATACCGTAGAAAATTATAGCGTATATATTATGCAAAAAATGAAAACCAACACTACATCGATTAGGATCAAAAATGGGATTTGCTGCTAAATGATCAAGGTCTATGAGCATTGCAGAAAGAAAAATAAGATACACTGATTTCCATTTTTGAGGATAAAAAACAAAAGCAATCCCAAAAGGGATGATGAAATGAAAACCATAATGTATCATAAAACGATACATCAATAAATCATTTGATTTTCTAAATATGTAATAGCATTGGTACCTTCATTGAATAATAAATCCAAAATAGAAAGATTAGAGATAAATCCATGCTTTTCTGAAAATACCTGAATATACGATGATAATGCATGGTGCTTGTCTTTTTTGGCATTGACAAGAGCCCTCTGGTCGTTTAAGTCGTCACCATATTCTTTTAGAAAAGCTGTGGTCTTAGAATAGTCTGCTTCTAATTGTAAACAATCGTTAACTGCTTCCATGCACTCATAATTGAAATCTAAAAGGTAATCTTTCTTTTTTTCAAAAAGAGGGATCAGTTCATCTTCATAATACTCGAAAAAAGGAGAGGTTCTATATGCTGTTTGTATGGATTTCCAATGCAGTGACTGCCATTGAAATTCATTTTCTATTCTTACATCTCTATACAATTGTTTACCATTACTGTGTTTGCCAGTGTGTTTGATCGGTATGGTTAATAGTAGTTTACCATTTGCTCCATAAATATACGTTCTATTGCGATACGTTTGTTTTTGGTAGTTATCATAGTCTTCAAAAATAACAGTATCATTTTGAGCCATGGCAGCATACTGTGCAATAGATCCAAAATACATGGGATGTAGTAGAACAGTTTTCAAGATTGTGAACTTAAGTTTTTTAATAAATAGTCAGTAGTTATATAAATAGCAATTACGATGCTTTTTTTCTTTTTCTATACTGACTAAATCCAATCCAACCCACTAATGCAATTAAGAAATAATAGAAATAAGATACTGGTTCGCCATTACCACCTACAGTAGTAAATAAGCGTTTCCATCTTATTTTATTTAAAAATCCTTTCGCATTACTATCCCAGCTCATCCATACGAATACTGGTTTCCCTACCACATGATTTGCAGGGACATATCCCCAAACTCTACTATCTTCACTATTATGACGATTATCTCCCATCATCCAATAGTAATCTTGTTTAAAGGTGTAACTATCAATAGGATTTCCGTTAAGTAGTATTTGAGATCCTTTTACGGTTAGTTTGTTCTCAATTCCCATTTCAGAACCTTCATAAACTTCTATAATTCTTCGGTATAATGAAAAACTCTTTAGGTCTATCTTTACCGTTTTCCCCTCTTCAGGAATATAAATAGGACCGAAGTTATCGTTATTCCAGTTTACTTTTCCATTATTAGGGAAGATACCAGGATCTTTTTCTCCTTTAGGTTGTATTCTTCTTTTTAATTCAGAAACTCCTGGCTTATTTTTGAACTTTTCAGCATTTTCCTCTGTCAAGAATACAAAAGGGCGCTGCAAATCTCCGTCAAAACCAATTTCACCAGGTTTTATTTTATAACGATCATATAACACATCTTGGGTAAAATCACCTCCTTTTTTCTTAAAAGAATATGTAAACTGAATATCCGCTCGATCAGGTAATTCGGTTTGTTCTCCATTTATATGCACATATCCATCTACTACAGATAACGAATCACCAGGCACGCCTACACACCGTTTTACATAATTAGACTTTTTATCTATAGGTTTATAAACATGAATTCCAGAAGGGTCTCTAAAGAATCGTACTGTGTCCACTGGCCAGCTGAATACTACAATATCATTACGTTTAATTTTCTGAAAACCTGGTAGTCTAAAATATGGATATTGAATATCGCTATTGTAGGATTTAGTTTTGACTAACGGTATCGTATCATGCACCATAGGAAATGAAACCGATGTCATAGGTGTTCTGGCACCGTAATGAAATTTACTTACGAATAAGAAGTCTCCTACTAATAAAGTTCTTTCTAAAGAGCCAGTTGGTATGGTATAGGGTTGCATGAAATAGGTGTGTACCAAGGTTGCTGCTACAACCGCGAATAGAATAGAACTAATCCATTCTCCCGTTCCTGTTTTGGGTTTCAAGTCTCTATCTGGAATGTGAGTTACATCGAGCATATAATTCACATAATAGATGTAAAATCCTAAAGTAACTATTACCAATATCGTATCCGCGGTAGTATTTTTTCCAAAACTCCTAATAGTTTCTACCCAGATAACAGGTAGCATAATTACATTAATTACAGGAATAAACAATAAAATTACCCACCACCAAGGACGATTAATTATTTTCATTAGTACCACAGCGTTGTAAACAGGTACACCTGCTTCCCAAGCTTTCCTTCCTGCTTTAACATATAATTTCCAAGTTCCCAAGAAGTGTATTACTTGGATAGCAAGGAAAAAAATAAACCATTCCGATAGTGTCATTCTATGTGTTTTTTTAGTATAAGTATAAGTAACACAAAAAGTGTTACACTTTTTGTTAGTTTAGTTATATTCCTAAAACGTCTTTCATTCCATAAACGCCCGTTTTACCCACAAGCCATTCTGCTGCAATTACAGCACCTAAAGCAAATCCCTGACGATTATGAGCGGTGTGTTTAATTTCAATATCATCAACGGCTGATGTGTAGGTTACAGTATGAGTTCCTGGAACATTTTCTATTCTTTTTGCAACGATAGGAATTGTTTTGTCATTACCTTGGTCTAATTGCCAATTAGTTTTAGCACTATTTTCTATGATTCCTTCTGCTAATGTTATTGCAGTACCACTTGGTGCATCAAGTTTTTGGGTATGATGAATTTCTTCCATATGAATATTGTATCCTTCTATAGGATGCATCATCTTGGCAAGTTTTTTATTCAATTCAAAAAATAGATTTACTCCAAGACTATAATTAGAGGCGTAAATAAAGCCTCCATTTTTTTCTTTACATAAGCTAATAATTTCATCATAATGATCTAACCATCCGGTAGTTCCGGAAACGATTGGAACACCTGCTGTGAAACATTTGGTGATATTATCAACAGCAGCTGAAGGTATGCTAAAATCAATAGCGATATCAGCAACAGATATATCATACTCGGTATCATCTTTGTCTACGGTAAGTACAATGTTATGACCTCTTTCGGTCGCAATTTTTTCAATGGTTTTACCCATCTTACCATATCCTAAAAGAGCAATATTCATATTTTTGGTGGTTGTATTCTAATTAAAATCTAAAAACTATAATTTAATGACATTCCATAGCTTGGTGTGTAATCAAATTCGTTAATATTTATTTTGGGTTGAAAAGTTAGGTCCTTTGAAACATTGAATTGTTGCAAATGCGCAGTTACATTAGCATCTATAATGTTTAATACATACAGACCTGCGGTAATTAATATTGATAATTCTTGATCCCTTCTAAACCTACGTTGTCGATCAATTAACTGTTCATCGGTTAGGACACTTAATCTATTGTTTGGATCGTCAGGGATTCCTGCTAACCTTCCTTTATAAAAATCTCGGGCTTCTAGATACAGATTATTATTAAAGGTGTAAAAGTAGATACCAGCTCCTAAGGCTCCATACACAATAGGAATTTTCCAATACTTTCCTGTATATGCTTGACCTAAACCTGGTAATACGGCAGAATAAAAAGCAGCTCTTGCTGGAGCAAGAGGTTCGTAAGGTTTAATTTTTTTATTTCTTTTTCTCTTTTTTTTAACAGCAACTTCTTCAGTAACTACTTTTAGCTCTTCGTTTTCATTTTCATCTTTCTCTTGAGCGAAAACGCTATGAATACAAAAGCATAGGAATAAAACGATATAAATGGATTTAATTTTCACTATCAATAAGTTTCTTTAGGCGTTTAAAATCTTCTTCAGAAGAAAACGGGATGATTAATTTCCCTCGTCCGTTACTGGAAACTTTAACATCTATTTTAGCTCCAAAATATTCCGAAAAATCTTTAATTCCTTTTAAGATATATTGAGGCGCCTTTTGTTCAGTTTTTTCAGTAGCAGGTTTTTCTTCCTTGTTGTTTAAAGACCTAACTAATTTTTCAGTGTTACGGACTGATAAAGAATCTCCAATAATTTTTTCGTAGATATCTAATTGTTGTTGTTTGCTTTCTACATTTATTAAAGCTCTTCCGTGACCCATTGAGATAAAACCATCTCTAATACCAGTTTGTACAATAGGATCTAATTTTAGTAGTCTTAGGTAATTAGCAATAGTTGATCTCTTTTTACCTACACGATCACTTAATTGTTCTTGAGTTAGCTTAATTTCATCTATTAATCTTTGATATGATAATGCAATCTCTATGGGATCTAAATCCTGACGCTGAATGTTTTCAACCAGTGCCATGGTAAGAGATTCCTGATCGTCAGCAATACGAATGTAAGCTGGTATTGTTTTTAATCCTACTAATTTAGAAGCACGAAAACGTCTTTCACCACTGACTAATTGGTATTTGTCGAAATCTAATTTACGAACTGTTATTGGTTGAATTACACCAATTTCTTTGATGGAGGTAGCTAGTTCCTGTAGTGTTTCGTCATTAAAACTTGTACGTGGTTGGAAAGGATTTACATCAATACTTCCCAAATCTAATTCTATAATATTTCCAACAACTTTATCAGCATTTTTATCATCTGCTGATTTTATATCATTTTCAGGATCTTTCAATAAAGCTGATAATCCTCTTCCTAAAGCCTGTTTTTTCGTTGCCTTCGCCATAAATCCTTAACTATTTTTCTTTATAATCTCGTGCGCCAAACTTAAATAATTACTTGCTCCTTTACTAGCAGCATCATAATTAATTATACTCTCACCATAACTTGGGGCTTCACTTAAACGTATATTTCTCTGAATGATTGTTTTAAATACCATTTCATTGAAATGCTTTTGCACTTCTTCAACAACTTGATTAGATAAACGTAATCTAGAATCATACATGGTTAATAACAATCCTTCGATATCAAGTTGTTCATTATGAATTTTTTGAACACTTTTAATCGTGTTTAATAATTTACCTAATCCCTCAAGCGCAAAATATTCACATTGGATAGGAATAATTACCGAATCTGAAGCTGTAAGTGCATTTAGCGTTAAAAGACCTAATGAAGGAGCGCAATCGATTAAAATATAATCATATTCCGACTTTAAGTCATTTACAGCTTTTTTAAGCATATATTCTCTTTCATCCTTATCCACCAATTCAATTTCAATAGCAACCAGATCGATATGAGCTGGTATAATATCTACATTCGGAGAAGTGGTTTCTAATACAGCTTCAGAAGGATTGATAGTATGTTCGAGGATTTGATAGGTTCCTTTTTCGATACTTTCAACATCTAACCCTAATCCAGATGTAGCATTCGCTTGTGGATCGGCGTCTATTAGTAACACTTTTTTCTCTAGTACTCCTAGAGAAGCTGCTAAATTTACAGAGGTGGTTGTTTTACCAACACCACCCTTTTGATTGGCAATCGCTATTATTTTACCCATAGGGGGAGATTTGGATTTTAAGCGATAAAAATACAATTAATTATACATTATAAAAATGAAAAATGTTAACAGTGTTTAATAAAAAAAGACCGTCTTTTGGAACGGCCTTCTATATAAGCGATTAATCAAAGTTTATAGATCGAAACTATATCCAGTTTTTACATAAAAAGTATTAGTAGCATATGACGCTCCAAAATAGTCTAAGAAATCTCCAATTCTTTCATAACCTAACTTGATAAGGATATTATTTTTTGATGTTACAGCATATGAAGTACTAAATTCTATTGCAAATCCTGAAGAAGCACTAGAAATAGGTATTTCGAAATCTTCATATAAATATTCTTCAACACCTTCATTATCAATTCTTAGATAAGCACTGTCTTTATTTAGTAATCTACTATTTATATAGAATATCCCCAGACTAGGATTTAATTTTCTCTTGGACTTGTTTAGATTGTAGTGTATTCCAAGCTTAATATTTATTGTTTTAGGATTTATTTTTGTAGTTCTGTAATTACCAATAAGAACGTCGTTATTTCTGAAATAAGCAGTTTCGGAATTTACAGAATTGTATGAAATTCCAGTGGATAAGGATGTTCTAGAATTAAATATAGTGGGAGTATAGACATAGGTAAGACCAACAGTAGGGGAAAAAGAGTTATCGAAGTCTTTTCCTCGGACACGGTCTCCTTTTTCTCTAATCGAAGTGAAATTTATCCCTGCTTCAATAAAAATGGTGTGATAGTCAGTTCTGTTTAGTCTTTCAGATGTAAAAGACACTTCACTTACACAATTATTGTATGTTGTAAATGCTTTGGATAAACTACTTAATGTTAATCTTATTTGATTTGTTTTACCATTCATTTCTGTGCAATCATTAAACTCAAAGTTTAATATTCCTACGTATCGTTTCAGTTGGAACTGTCCTTTTTGTAGATCTCCTTCATTTCTGGTTATGATATCTAATTCCTTTAAACCAGACTTTTCAGATTTTAGAAAATACCTATTATCTCTATTTTCGTCTTTATAAAGCAAAAGGTTCGCTTTTCCCTCGATTATTACCTCCATAAAGATTGCTTTTAAACCTAGCTTTTCGGAGATTACTTTTTTATTTACATTATCAAGTTTGTAAGAATTAATTTGGTTGGGGGTGAATTGTGTTAGCTCACTATTTACTGATTCTTTATAAAAAACTTTATTTGTATTGGTTTCATTTAGAAATTGAATTAATCCTTTTTTTTCTTGACCATTTTTAAGTTGGATTATTCCTGGTTCAAACTCATTTTGACCAAAAATCATTGAACTCATTAAGAGAATAGTTACTATTACAATAGTATTTTTCATGTTGTTTTGTTTATCATTTCCTTTTAGTGTCACTATTGTTGATTTTGTTACTTCAAAAAATGATGTTTTTATAAAGAAATAGAAAAAGAAAAAGGCCATCAGTTGTAACTGATGACCTTGTGGATGATTAATAGGTGAAATTTATTTTTTTTCGGGCATCAACACTCCCAGGATATATCCTGCATCTACATATTTTTTAGCAACATCCTGAATGTCTTTTTGTGTTAATTTCTCAACGGCCTCTGTATAACTTTCTTTACTTTCAAATGGGATTTTATTGTAATCCGCATTTTGTAAGTTAGACAGCCAAAAAGAATTTTGTTTGCTACTTTCTTTATAATCCAATAATCTAGATTCTTTGATTTTCGCTAGGTCTTTTTCAGTTGGTCCATCATTAATGATCTTTTTAACTTCTGCTATGGCAGCATCTGTAAGTTTTGTTACATTTTCAGGCCCACAAGGGAAAGATATAGAAAAACGATATCCACTATATCCACCAGAAGGTCCTATTTTGTACATATTACCTCTGGCACCAACACCATATACTCCACCTTCTTCTTCACGAAGTTTTTCAACTAATTTTATACTAAGAATTTCTCCTAAAGCAGCAATAGAAAGACTTTCCGATTTATTATAAGGTGTTTCTCCTCTCCAAATAATGTTTACCATACTTTTTGGATCAGTTCCTTTATAGATTGTTTTTTCGTGTGCACCAGAAAGAGGTCTAAAATCACTTGTTTTATAGGTTTCTTCTTTTCCAGTGTCTGGTAAACTTCCTATGTATTTCTCTGCATATGACTTTAATTTTTCTTCATCAATGTTTCCGACGAAATAGAAATTGAAACCTCCAGCTCCAGCGAATCGTTCTTTATATTTTTGATAAGCTAAATCGTAATTTGTAGCATCTAGTTTTTCTGCAGTTGGAAATCCTATATACCTTGGATTTTTTCCAAATTGGAACTTTCCAAATTCTTCTCTGAAATAGTTTTGAGGATTAGACAAGTAATTTGCTAAGAAACCTTTTGTTTTTGCTTGATCCGATCTAAAAGCTTTTTCATCTTTATTTACATCCGTAAAGTATAAATGTACTTGTTGGAATAAGGTTTCTAAATCTTTTGGTGTTGTTGATCCGTTAAAACCTTCGGATAATGAGCTAATATAAGGGCGTACTCTCGCTATTTTACCAGCCATCACCTTATTCATGTCATTTAGGGATAACCCTCCCAATCCTGTTTGAGCAATACTTCCTAATCCATGAGCGATTTGAAGATAATCTTCGGTAGAGAATAAAGAGCTTCCTCCGTAACTAAATGCAGAAAACAGAATTTCATCATTTTTAAAATCTGTTTTTTTATAGATGATTTTAGCACCATTATTTAGCGTTAATGTAGTCACATCTAATTCTTTATTGTAATCTGAAGAAACTACTTTGCCAGGTGTAGGTGTTTTTTCTAATAAATTTTCTCTGACCTTTTTGTCTTTATAATCTTCTATAGGAGTATTTTTCACCTCTTCAAGAAGGCTTAATATTTCTTCCTTAGTAACTTTCTTTAGTCCTTCTTTTTCAGGACCTGTCATGACAACAGCACGATTGTCATCATGTATGAAGTTTTTAATAAGACTATTTGCCTCCTTTAATGTAATTGTAGGTAGCTGCTCCATCGTATACTTATATTCCCATTCGATTCCAGGAATAGGTTCCTGTACCAAAAAGTTGTTTATATACTCTCCCACAATTCTGCCTGATTCTCTTTTATCTCTGTCTTTAAACTGTTTTTCCCAACGAGCAACGATATCTTTTTTTGCACGTTCTAACTCTCCTTGTTTAAATCCATATTCTTGAACGCGTTTATTTTCCTGCAAAATAACCTTTAGCGCATTTAATTGTCCAGTTTCTGGAGTCATAGCAAAGGATTGATATGCTTTGCGGTTACGAGCAAAAGTTCCACTATGACTACTAAAAGCAAATACAAAAGGCGGGTTAGGAGTGTTACGTAATTCATCCAAACGATTATTCATCATTTGACTAAAGATGGATTTAATCAATTGATTTCTGTAATCAATTTCATTAGACATTGGAGTGCTTAACTCCTTATCTTTATACATGATTCTAACAATAGAATTAGAGGCTTCTTTGTCAGAAGCAACAGCTATTAGCGTTTCTTCGTGGTTAGGAGTATCAAATACTTCTCTTTTTGGAGGGTTTTCAGGCATTTTAATTCCACCAAAATGATCTTTAATTTTTTTCTCTAATGTCGCAACATCTAGATCTCCTACAGCAACAACTGCCATTAAATCTGGCCTATACCAATCTCTATAAAAACTTCTTACATCTTCATATTTAAAATTTTCTAGTACCTCTTTAGTTCCTATTGGTAAACGTTCGGAATATTTAGAATTATAAGCGATAATTGGCAAGTATTGCTGAAGCATACGTTCTTCCGCTCCTTTTCCTAATCGATATTCTTCTAAAACTACACCTCTTTCTCCATCGATGCCTTCTTCTGTAAGCTCAGCATTGTGAGCCCAATCCTCTATAATTTGAAATCCTTTTTCTAGTTTTTCTGGATCATCACTTGGAATTGGTAAGATATAAACCGTTTGATCAAAACTGGTATATGCATTTAGGTCTGCGCCAAATTTTACTCCAATGGTTTGTAGATAATCTACTAGATCATTTTTTTTGAAGTTTTTAGTGCCGTTAAAATTCATATGCTCCATAAAATGGGCCAATCCTAACTGCTTTTCATTTTCTAAAATGGAACCTGCATTTACAACAAGTCTCAATTCTACTTTATCTTCTGGTTTTCCGTTGTTTCGTATATAGTAGGTTAGACCATTTTCTAATTTCCCAACTTTCACATCAGGATCAACTGGAATTTTGGCATTGTTCTTAAGTTGAGCAGAGGTTTTTAATTCTTTATCTGCCGTTGTTTGAGCTATTCCTAAGAGTGGTAAACACCATAGAAAGACTCCTAAGAATACATTAAAGATTTTTTTTCTAGTCATAGATGATTTGTAAAAAATGAATTAATTAGTTTCAGTAACCGCCTAAAAATAGGAAAACTTTTACAATTCAACTATTTTTTTAGTTGAATGTTTTAGCGATACCTATTTCAAGTTAGAGTGTATGAATTATATTTTTCTCCGATTTAAAGCAGGATGAAAGTTATATAATTCCATTAGTAAGTGTCATTACAAGTCCATTTGTTACCCTCTTTTGTAAATAAAAAAACTGGATATCATTTTCATGGTATCCAGTTTATATCAGATTTTAAAATCTTTACTGCAGTTTATTTGTTCTTTTTAGCACGAATTGCTGCTTCTAGCATATCCCACATTTGTTCAGGAACTTGATCTAATAAGTTAAATTGACCCGCACCTTTCAACCATTCACCACCATCTAACGTGATGACTTCACCATTTACATAAGCCGAGAAATCAGAAACTAAATAGGCAGCTAAGTTTGCTAATTCTTGATGTTCTCCTAGACGCTGTAAAGGTACCTTTTTTGATAAATCAAATTTATCTTTCATGTCACCTGGTAATAATCGGTCCCAAGCACCTTTGGTTGGGAAGGGGCCTGGTGCAATAGCATTAAATCTCATTCCGTATTTTGCCCATTCTACTGCCAGAGATCTTGTCATAGCAAGAACTCCAGCTTTGGCGGTTGCACTTGGTACAACATATGCAGATCCTGTCCAAGCGTACGTAGTAACAATGTTCAGTACATTAGTATTCTCATATTTTGTGTCAATCCAGTGTTTACCAAAGGCAAGCGTACAGTTTTTAGTTCCTTTTAAAACAATATCTATGATAGTGTCAAAAGCATTAGCTGAAAGACGCTCTGTAGGAGAAATGAAGTTTCCGGCAGCATTGTTTAAAAGAATGTCTACGGTTCCAAAAGCTTCAATAACCTGATTTTTCATGTTTTCTACCTGATCATAATGTCTTACATCACATTGTAGTGGTAGACAAGTTCCTCCTGTCTCTGCTTCGAGCTCTTTTGCTGTTCCTTGTAATTTTTCTAGATTACGTGATGTGATAGCAACTTTAGCTCCTAGTTCCATAAAATATTTTGTCATAGATTTTCCAAGTCCACTACCACCACCGGTAACAACAATATTTTTTCCTTCTAGCGCTCCATCTCGAAGCATTTTATCAGTATAGCTCATATATCTTTGAATTATTATATCAGAATTTTGCTGAAAGTTACAATTTATATTTAAAGTATTATGCATGCATAATACTTTAAATATACAAACATCCTAATTTAAATACAGTTTAAACAAATATATCATAAATAAAGGAGCAAACCTTTGATAGATCTTAAATACTTTTATTGTAAAATTTGGTTGCTATCATTGAAGCTGTACTATTTAAAAGTAGGGGAGTATTTATATCAAAATACTAACTACTCTTTTTTTTACACTTTGGTATTAGTGTTATTACATCATCTGGTTTACCATTACTCTTCTTTTTCCAGAGGCTAGCAGAGGGATCTCGGAGACATATTCCACTTTTATAACAGCATCGTTACCTAAATAGTTTTTGAAATCAGCTATAAGTTCATTTTCTCTTTCAAAATTTTGTAGTGCATTTAGCTTTAGTATATAATGTTTTTGGTTTGTTTGAATTAATTGGCATTGAGCTAGCTGTAAATATTTGTTTACGATGAGCACGATATTAAATGTGATGATTTCACCATTTGTATTGGTAATTGCGTCAATTTTTCTTCCAGTTATTTGAGTAAGCACTTTTTTGTTATCAATCTCTTCTATCATTCCTAAGTCTCCAGTGTCATAACGAATCATTGGATTGTATTGATTAAAAAGATCTGTAATTACAATTCTTCCAAGTGCTCCATTTTGTTGTTGTTCGTCATTTTCTAGGTTTAGTATTTCTATGTAATAACTAGCTTCGTTAATAACAAAATAATCTTTATCCTTCGGCTGTTGTGCAATAATGCCGTTTTCTATATTAGAATATCTGGAAATAGGAGTTATACCGAAGTATTTGCGTGTAGATTCCTTTGTGTATTCGTTGAGTTTTTCTGATATAGCAATAATAGATTTTACAGCATTAGAACGAAAGTTTGGATTTGTGCTATCCAAATGTTTGCATATTTTTTCAAAAGCAGATACATATCCCAACAAACATATATTACCTTTTCCTTTTTGTATATTTTTTAAAAGATTTTCTATAAAAGAAGGTGTCAGATCAAAAACATCTATAGGTACAACGTTTTGAGCAAAGTTTATAAAGGATTTTTTCTTTTCGAAAGCATTCCATAATCTAAAAAAGAATAATTTGTCTCCAATATTGTATCCAGCTTTCTCCCAAAAGTATAGGTTATCAGAAGTGTTACGGATGATTTTTGATATGTCCTGGTGAACAGTAAATGGAGTTCCGGTAGAACCACTTGTAGAAACAGTTCTCTTTTTCTCATTTTGAAAAGATTCGGATTGGAATGCTTTGAAATTCTCTCTAAAGATATTTTTGTTTATTACTGGAAATGCAGTGATCAGTGGTTTTGTGTTTTTGTAATAGGGTACAGTACCGATAGCATGTTGCAGAATAGCGTCTAAATATTCTTTTTTTCTTTTAGTGGATGTTGTAGAATTAACGTTTTCTAGTAAAGATTGTATATCCTGAAAATTTGACTTTTTTTTACTTCCAGTTAGCGTGTCAATGGTCCAGAATAAAATGTTACGTAGGTTGTTTAACATAATAATATTGGCAGTTAGAATGGGGTAGGAGATTTTTTAAGAAAATAATATTAAGCTTCTTCTAAAATTTCTTTAAATATTGGATTTTTTAGATATCCTCCATAGATAATGTCTGGTGTAATCAAAGAATTATTGTCATTTCCTTCTACTAATATTGGTCCTTTTTTTCCTATGGCAATATCCCAACCAATGATACGATCAGGGATGAGTGTAATTGCTCTTAATACTAACTCCTTCGATTCTTCAAAATAGGGGATTTGAAAATCATTAAATATGATATTGGAGTCAGGATGTTTTATTAACTGCTTTCCTCCATGTTTCATCAGTTGATGGCTTTTTCCTTTTAGTTTACCTTCTTTTAAATCTACCGAAACACAAATTCCACCTGCACTACTATTATCTATAAAACTACCTCCACTTCCAAATCTCATAAAAGCAGATAGGATGTGCTTTTCTCCATTTTTGTCAATATAAGTTGTGAAACGAATAGTATTTATACTATGCTGATATATCATATTGATTTTTGGATGTTGTACGATTATTTTTTGGTGAACGAAATCATCATTGACTATTTCCTTATAGTATTTCGTTACTTGATTTTGGAGGTTGTTTCTGTTAATAAGAAAGCATCCTTTTCCTCCCATTCCTGTGGTAGATTTAAGAAATAATCCGTTGATTTCATTTAGGTTGAATTGAGACTCGAAAAATTGAAGTAGTTTTTCTTCAGAATCAATTTTAGTTGGTTTTGAATTAAGGTAAAATTGATTCTTATGATTATAGCTCACTAACTGAGGAACAGGGAAATTGTTCTCTTCCATAAATAGGGCAAATGAAAGCTTGTTTCTTAAGAGTTTAGAAAATTGAATCCGATGAAGCTTTTTGGATAATGTTATTTTATCAACTTCCTTGCTACTTAAATAGTCTTTATAGTTTGAAACATCTTTTCGATATAAGAATTTTCCAAAATAGAAATAAGGTATTTCTTTCTTAACAATCCAGAAATGTAGTGACTCTTTTAGGATGCGGGAAATACTTTTCCTGTTTTCGTCATTAATAATAACAGATACTCTTCTTATGAAAAGGTTAAGTTTCTTTTTCATCTTATCAATAAAATGGGGAATAATTCGATAAACTTTGTTTATAGAACGAACTTCGAACTATTTTATTTAATAAATAAATAATTATTTTTTAAAATAGTTTTTAACCCTATTTTACTTCGTAAAACTTCATATTAATATGGCATAGTATACCATATTTTTAATTTTAAAAACCACATCGTAGTTCTTTTAAAATTAAGTTATTAATTGTAGTATTTTGTATTTGATTTTTCAAATAAAATTACTCGAAAGTAGAAATTAGTATATCGAGAATGGTAATTGCTGCATCACTAATTTTGGTTCCTGGTCCAAAGATAGCAACTGCTCCTTCTTGAAATAAGAAATCGTAGTCATCTGGTGGAATTACTCCCCCAACTATTACCATTATATCTTCTCGTCCATGGTTTTTCAATTCTTCAATAATTTGTGGGACTAATGTTTTATGTCCACCAGCTAAAGAAGAAACCCCAACAATATGCACATCATTTTCCACAGCTTGTTTAGCAGCTTCAGCTGGAGTTTGGAATAAGGGGCCTATATCTACATCAAAACCAACATCTGCATAACTGGTTGCTACCACTTTAGCACCACGATCATGGCCATCTTGCCCCATTTTTGCAATCATAATTCTGGGTCTTCTTCCTTCTAATTCAGAGAATTGATTAGCAAGTTGTCTTGCTTTATTAAAAGACTCATCATTTTTTATTTCCTTAGCATACACTCCTGTAAACGATTTTATTTCGGCTTTATATCTTCCAAATTCTTTTTCTAATGCGTCACTAATTTCTCCCAAAGTGGCTCTCAGTCTAGCTGCATTTACAGCTAAAGCTAATAAATTTTCGTTGTCATCTTTGGCAGCAAGCGCTAGTTGATGTAGTGCTTCTTGTACAGCTTTTTCGTCTCTTGATTCTTTTACCTTGTTTAGACCTGCTATTTGCTGGTTTCTTACCGCATTATTGTCAACTTTCAGTGTAGCAATATATTCTTCTTCTTCAAGTTGGTATTTGTTTACTCCAACAATTACATCTTGCTGACTATCTATTTTAGCTTGTTTGCGCGCCGCAGCTTCTTCGATACGCATTTTAGGAATTCCTGCTTCTATGGCTTTAGTCATTCCTCCAAGTTCTTCTACTTCTTCAATGAGTTTCCAAGCTTTTTCTGCAATCTCATTGGTTAAAGATTCTATGTAATAACTTCCTGCCCACGGATCTACAGTTCTGTTTATTTGCGTTTCTTTTTGTAGATATATTTGTGTATTTCTTGCAATTCTAGCCGAGAAATCTGTAGGTAATGCAATAGCTTCATCTAATGCATTTGTATGAAGGCTTTGTGTTCCACCAAAAGCAGCGGCACTTGCTTCTATACAGGTTCTGGCAACGTTATTAAAAGGATCTTGTGCTGTAAGGCTCCAACCACTTGTTTGACAGTGCGTTCTTAACATTAAAGATTTTGGATTTTGTGGGTTAAATTGTTTAATTAACTTAGCCCAAAGCATGCGAGCTGCACGCATTTTTGCAATTTCCATGAAATGGTTCATTCCGATTGCCCAAAAGAAGGACAGTCTAGGAGCAAAAGAGTCTACATCTAATCCAGCTTCAATTCCTTTCCGAACGTATTCCAATCCATCTGCTAGGGTATAGGCAAGTTCAATATCACATGTAGCTCCTGCTTCTTGCATATGGTAACCAGAAATACTTATTGGATTAAATTTAGGCATGTTTTTAGAGCAATATTTAAAAATATCACTTATGATTCTCATCGATGGTGTAGGAGGATATATATAGGTGTTTCGAACCATAAACTCCTTCAAAATATCATTTTGAATAGTTCCGGATAATAACTTTTGATCGACTCCTTGTTCTTCTGCGGCAACGATATAGAAAGCCATAATAGGAAGTACGGCACCATTCATAGTCATGGACACAGACATTTTATCCAATGGGATTTGATCAAAAAGCACTTTCATGTCTTCTACTGTATCAATGGCTACTCCTGCCATTCCAACATCACCAAACACTCTTTCATGATCACTGTCATAACCGCGATGTGTAGCTAGATCAAAAGCAACAGATAATCCTTTTTGTCCTGCTGCTAGGTTTCTTCTATAAAACGCATTACTTTCTTCAGCGGTAGAAAACCCAGCATACTGGCGTATCGTCCAAGGTCTTCTAACATACATAGTAGAATATGGACCGCGTAAATATGGAGGAATTCCTGCTGCAAAGTCGAGATGTGATAGTTCTTCAATATCTTCTTTGTGATACGAAGGTTTTATTGAAATCCCCTCGGCAGTAGTGAAAGAGGGATTGCTAATATTAGGATTCTGTTGAGAAGGTTCTTTATTTATAGTAATGTTTTGAATATTCTTCCTTGCCATTTTAAAATTTCATTTTTTCAACATATTCATCAAAATGTATTTCCAAAAGAGTGATTTATTTAACCATTCGTATGGCTCGCCAGTAAAGTAATACATCCAATTGTATTACGTAAAATAGAAATCGACAAAATACATTTGAGAAAATATACTTTTCTATTTATTAAAGAATAACCATTAATAAAAATGTAAAATTACGGTTTTATTAATGATCTATTTTGAAAAATGCGAAATTAATTGATGGTTTATAAAGAAATTTATCAAAAAAATTAACCGAATGCTTTTTCGATTACCATGAGTATGGAGTAGTAAATATCAAAAGCGATGAATTTCTTTATTTCATCGGCTTTGAACCGGTCATCTGGGATATAATAAATTCGTTGTGCAATAAGTGAAGTACTTACATTTCCATCTTGCTCTAGGGTGCTTATGATGTTTTGAAAGTCATCGCTATTACTATTATTTTTTAGACATTGAATCAATCCTCCTCTATAATTAAAGATTAAAATTTCTTCTTCTCCTTGATTTGTAGTTGTGCTTGGAGATGTTTTTTTTGTAGCTTCCTGATTTTCGTATTCGCTTAGTTTTACCCAGATAGAATTAGGGTCACTCGATTTCTTTTTAAATGTACGCGCTAATTGTATTGAGTTGTTAGATGGTAGTTTTCTAAGATCTAATGAAAGACTAGCTACTTCTGCTAAAAATGTTCGATACGTTTTGATAGAATCATTACCGAAGTTGTAATGTTCGAATAAATCCTTTTCAAAAGAATTAAAGGCTTTGCTATACAAACCACTGGAATCAACAGTTAAACAATTGATACTGCTTTGAGCGTGACTTATAACTGTAAAAAATAAAAATGCTATTATAGCGATTCTAGATCTAATCATTTGGGGCATCGATTAAGATTTAGTTTTGTTAATTGTTTACTGCTTAACTGTTAATATACACGAAAGTTAACAATAAATTCTCAATTATTAGCGTTATATTAGGTTTTTCTCAATTTTTTCACACAATCTCCTGCTAATAATTGGGTTTATTAATGTTTTTCTTACGTTTTTTTCTTGAAACACTTCTTTTTGTAAAGGCGGCATGATTTCATCTGGATTTTTAAATGTATTTGCTCCAGTCAAAACAATTTCCTCTTTATCAAAAAGCTCCTGTTCTTTATCTGCACTTTCTTTTATTTTCTTCTGAATAGTTCCAGCTTTTAATTGACTCAAATAGCCTCCGCCTTCTTCGATATTCTTAAACAAAGCAAGTGCTTTTTCGGCTAATTGATTTGTTAAACTTTCGATATAATAAGAACCTGATGAAGGATTATTTACAATATCAAAATAACTTTCGCTTTTCAAAATCAATAATTGATTTAGTGCAATTCTTGTACCAAAATCATTTTCTAGATTATAGATTTCATCATATCTTACATTGTGTATGACATCCGCTCCACCTAAAACAGCGCTCATGCATTCTGTTGTAGTACGAAGCATATTAACATTATAATCTAAAATCGTTTTATTTCTGTGTGAAGGATGTGCGAATATATAACATTTTTTTAACATATTATATTCTCCTGCTAAAGAATCCCATAAAACTCGTAATGCCCGTATTTTCGCTATTTCGAAAAAGTAATTTCCACCTACAGCTACTTTAAAAATAACAGGTGTATTGTTAAAAGGGTTAAGGTTTTTATCTTGAAAATAATTTAAGTATTCATTTACATGTGCTAATCCATAAGCTAACTGTTGAATCATTGTAGCTCCAGCATTTTGAAAAGTACTTAAATCAACGCTGATACAACTTTTTAATGATGTTCCTTTTTCTAAAACCTTTTCTAATACATCATGATCTTCTTTTAGGTTTGCATACCAGTTCCCCGTTTTACTTAAGTTTCCAATAATATCGGTAAGAACAAAAATATCAAGTGCCGATTCGCTGACAATTGCATTTAACCTTTCAATGTATGTGCTAGATAAGAAGGCAGTTTCAATATAAATCCCTATATCAGATTTAATATTTGCTAATAATATATTAGGATCTATTTTTTCTGAAAGAATAACAAAATAGATTGTTTCCGCACCTTTCTTTATAGCTTCAAGCGCACTGGCATTTCCACCGGTAGCATCTTGAACCTCAATTTTTAGAGAATTTTTCCAAGTGGATGGATTTAAATTATCGATTGAAATGTTACTGATATCTTCTTCATTGTAGAAAGGTTTAACATCAATTCCTTCATATGATTTATAAATCAGTGCCTCATTATAGTCTGCTCCTTTAAGATCGAACTGAATTTTCTGTTTCCATTCTTTTGCAGAAACTTTATCAAATTGCTCAAACAAAGTTTTAGTCATCTTTCTTTTTTTTAGGGATACTGTCTTCGTATTCAATAATGTAAATTTCTTCATTGTCTTTCTTCATGAAGTACTCTTCTCTTGCGAATTTTTCAAGTTCGGTACTATCTTTCAGAATTTTTATATCCTTTTGATCTTTGACAATTTCCTTTTTGTAATATTCTTTATTTTCTTTTAATTCTTTGATTTCTTGATCTAATTCGCGATGGATTAACCATGAATTGGTATCCAAAAACAATATCCAAATCACAAATACCAAAACAATCAACACATATTTATTAAAAAATATGGCAAATACGGGTATTAATGCAGGAGTGTTCCTAAGCTTTTCGAAATATTGCTTTAGCTTCAATTTGGATTAAATCATTAATTGGTTATAAAGGTACAAAAGTTAATTCAAGCGTTCTTTTACTATTGTTCTCACAATATCTATAGCAACGTTGTTGTAATTATTATTTGGAATAATTAGATCCGCAAATTCTTTAGTTGGGTCAATAAACTGTTGATGCATAGGTTTTAAAGTGTTTTGATATCTGTCTAGAACTTCTTCCATATCACGACCTCTTTCTGCAATATCTCTTTTTAAACGTCTTATCAATCGTTCATCACTATCAGTTTGAACATATATTTTGATATCGAACATCTCGCGAATTTTAGGATTGGTAAGAATTAAAATCCCTTCTACGATGATTACTTTACTAGGTTTTGTAAGAACCGTGTCTTTGGTTCTATTATGTTCTACAAAGGAATATACGGGTTGTTCTATCGTTTCTCCCTTTCTTAAAGCTGTAAGATGTTCTCCTAATAAATCGAAGTCTATAGATTGCGGATGATCAAAGTTTATCTTAGTTCTTTCTTCGTATCTAAGGTGACTAGTATCCTTATAATAAGAATCTTGAGAGATTACACAAACTTCATTTTCAGGTAGTTCGTTGACAATTTGTTTTACCACGGTTGTTTTTCCACAACCAGTTCCTCCTGCAATACCAATAATTAACATTCCCAATATTTTTTTGCAAATTTAGAAATAGTTATTGAGTTATTATACGTTTAACTTGTAGAGTTTTTTCGGGATTTATCCGAAACCTGAATTTCGTTTTATGACGGATTGTAAATTACTCCAGAAGATGAATTTGTTTTTGCGCCTGTTACCGAACTTAAGCAATTCGCCTCATTTCTTTCTCGTAATACACCCATAAATGCGAATATTAAAGCTTCTTTGAAATCAATAATAGCTTCGGTAGGAGTAATTACTTTACAAAAGCTATGAGTTTTGTTTTCTAAAGTTTCTATTAAAAAATCATTTTTAGCACCTCCACCCGTGATCAGAAGTGTTGAACCTTGTTTATTGGTTTGTTTGACAGCATTAGCAATTTGTTCGGCTATATGGTGTATCGATGTATGTAATAAATTTTCGGTGGTGTCCTGAGTGTTTTTAATGATGGGAAGCATCTTTTCTTGAAACCATTCAAAACCAAGGGATTTAGGATACGACTTTTTGTAGTAGTCTAGTTCGTTTAGTGATTTCAGTAATTTTTCGTTTAAAGATCCGTTTCTGGATAGATTTCCTTTATCATCATACTCCAGCTGAATGGTTCCGCAAATATGATTTAATAACATATTTGCTGGAGAAATATCATATGCGATTCTTTTCTGGTGTAATTCAAAAGAAATATTGGCAATTCCTCCAAGGTTTAAACAGAAATCATATTCATGAAATAATAATAAATCTCCGATTGGTACTAAAGGAGCTCCTTGGCCACCGAGTGCTACGTCATTTGTCCTGAAATCACAAATTACTTTTTGCTCACTAGCATTGGCAATATGTTGCCCAGAACCAATTTGATAAGTAATACCAATTTCTGGCTGATGAAAAACCGTGTGTCCATGACTAGCAATAAAATCTGGATCTAAGTCATAACGCTCTGTAAATGTCTTTACTTGTTTACCTAACCATGTACCATATTCATTATGAAAAGCCAAAAGTTCAACAGGATTTAAGTGGATAGAATTCTTGAGTTTTTGTTTGAGTTCCGGAGAATAGGAAACATCAGATGTTTTTTCTATGGAAAAAGACCATCCTTTTGTGTTTTTTGTAAAGTGACAATAAGCAATATCTAAACCATCTAAGGATGTGCCAGACATGAGTCCAATTACTTTATATGTTGAAGGGTTTGTAAGCATTTGTGATCGCAAAATAGAACATTTTGATTAATATTTTGACCGAAATATGGGATTTACATGAGCCAAAATTTCCGAAAATGTTTAATTTGTTCGTGATGGACTCTTTTAGTTGTATTTGTTGATATATTGAAGATCCAATTTTTCTGGATTGATTTCTACGATAGCTTTTTTGTAATAGAAATCGATAATTTCATTTTCCAGATATCGTTTAATTTGATCCACACTCTTCTTTTTGTAAACAGAGAATACATATCCGGCTTGCGCTTTTTTAAACTCGGTAATTAATTCATCTGGATTTTCCACAACATTAATTCCTTTATAAGTATCGAACTTTTTTTTCATCCATCTATGACTCGCTAATCTAATCAAACTTTTCTGTCGTTCACTGCTTAAAAATTCTATTTCTTTTATATTGGTGGAGTCTGTTTTTTTTATGCGATCTACTGCGGTTTTTGCTTTTATGAATTGTCTTTCGAGTTTGAAATCAATTTTTTTCATATCTCTTTTTAGTTTCTCCACTACATCATAAAGTGCCCCGTTATACATAATAACAAACGCTTCATAATCGTACAGGGCATCTAGAAATACAATCGCCTTTCTTTTATAAACTCTAGGAAAAGCTTGGCTTTTAGCGTCCTTAAAAAGCTTGTTAATTCCAGTTTGTATTTCTTCGGGTATGCCAGAAAACTTAGGTCCGTTTTTAATAGTTCGAAGTTGTTCGGTTATCTGTAGCCGTGTTCCCTTAAAAACTTGAGACTTGTACTTAAATCTATATCGATTAGGAGAAAGATCTTCTATATCTTGATTGTAAGCACTAATGCTTATAAAAAGTAGTACAAAAAATAAAGAAGATTTCATCTATTTGTATTTTACCATTCTTTACCCATAAAAACTTAGAAGTAAGTTTTTATAATATACAAAGATAGTAACGTAAAGTTTAGGAGTATTGTTATCCTTGGTTTTTGAAAAATGGAAATTCAGAAATAAACAGTGTTCATTTATCGTTTAACAGATTTTACTTCTTCTACAGTAACCATTTTGCTTTGTTTGTTTCCCCAGCTATTCATAATATAGTTCATAACATCCGCAATTTCTTCATCTTCCAAACCTAATGAAGTCATAGCGTTATTGTATGTTTCCCCATTCACAGTTATAGGCCCGTTTAGACCATATTTTATAGAATGAATACTTTGTTCTCTTTTGTTTGTTAACCAATCCGAACCAGCTAATGGTGGAAAAACTTTTGGAGTACCTTTTCCATCTGGTAAGTGACATTGCATACAAAAATCAGTATATATTTCTTCTCCTCGTTCGATACTCTTGGAAAGATCTGTTTCCTGAGTATCTGGAATTACATTATACTCTTCAACATTCTTATGCTGTTTCGCTAGTAACGAAATACAACAGATGAGCGAAACTATTTCTAAAATTATGATTTGTTTGATTTGTTTTTTCATGTGAAAAATATCAGATATTACTTAGGAACTATTTTTACAATCCCTTTATTTTCAACTGCTACATAAATATATCCGTCAGGACCTTGACGTACATTACGTACACGACCTATACCATCAAGTAATTTTTTTCTGCCAATTACTTTGTTTTTGTCTAGTTCTACCAGTTCTAGATATTGAAATTTAAGAGATCCTACTAATAGATCATTTTTCCAATCGGGATATATGTCACTAGTTACAAAGTCCATTCCACTTGGTGCGATAGAAGGAACCCAATAGTATAGAGGTTGTTCCATACCTTCTTTACTCGTAATATCTGTTATAGAAGTTCCGCTATAATTAATTCCATAGGTAATTACTGGCCATCCATAATTTAAACCTTTTTCTATGATGTTAATTTCATCACCTCCTCTAGGACCATGTTCATGAACCCAAATTTTTCCAGTAGTAGGATGAATTGCCATTCCTTGTGGATTTCTATGTCCAAAAGAAAATATAGCTTTTTTTGATGTCTGGTGGTTTACAAAAGGGTTATCATTTGGGATGCTGCCATTATCTTGTAATCGATATATTTTTCCTCCATCTCTAGTAATATCTTGGGGATTCTCGTCTCTATTACCACGATCTCCAATACTAAAATATACATATCCATCATCGTCAAATTCTATTCTGGATCCAAAATGGTGACCACGAGTGGTATTAGGATCACCTTTATATAAAGTTTCTATAGACGTTAGTTGATCATTTTGCAGTTTAGCTCTTATTAACGCTGTGTTTCCACCTTTTTCAGAACCTTCTTTAGAAGAATAGGTAATATATAACCAACCATTTTTGCTATACTCTGGATGTAACTCTATATCTAGTAATCCACCTTGATTTCTATTATAGACTTCTGGAATATTGCCAATAGTTTTTTTAATGCCATCTTTATAATGAATCAGTTCTCCTTTTTTTTCGGTTATAAGCATACTGCCATCAGGAAGCCAGACCATTCCCCAAGGAATTTCTAAATCAGGAACTATAATCTCAGTCGTATAATTATTGGGGTCAGGATCAATTGTAATATCATTTTTCTTTTCTTGAGCACAAGAGAGAAGAGCGGATAAAATAACGGTTTTAAGTATTAAAAAGTTTCTCATTATAATGTCTTGTGTTTACGATAGAAAAGTACAAATATTTTTTATTTATAATCTATATTTTATGTTAATGCCACCATACATATTAAAAGGTAATCCCGGATAAAAATATCTAGGAGCATTACCACCAAATCCGCGAGCATTAATTTGTAATTGTGCTGTGTAAATATTATCCAAGATATTATTAGCTCCTAAAAAAATATCATAAAAAATGTGTGATCCAATCTGATTTTGATATCCTATTTTACCATTAAGTAATTCATAGCTATCACTATAAACGGTATTAGCATCATTAGCAGGTATCTGTCCAACTTGTTGGAAATTAAGATTACCATAGACACCTTTTTTTGTGATATAATCTAATCCAATATTCACTACATGCGAAGGTACTCCTGTTAGATCATTCCCAGAGAAATCATTATCAAGATCTATGAATTCATCAAACTGGAAATCATTGATAGTACCATTAAAGTAAAGAAGCAACTGCTTTTGTTTGGATTGGTATAGTTGATAATTTATTGATCCTTCTATACCATTATGCGTTGTTTTACCTGCATTAATAGCAAAAAAAATATCTTCTTCTGTTCTGCGAGAAACCAATAAGTCTCTTACTCGTAATGAATAGATAGAAAAAGTACCATATAATTTATTGTCAAATAATTGGTATCGAGTTCCTATTTCATAATTCCAGCCTATCTCAGGTTTTATATTTGCATTAAATTCTCCATCGGGCAGTAAGGTTTCTGCGCTGGTGGGTGTAGAAAAACCGTGTGCAATATTTCCAAAAATGATAACGCTATTATTTAGCTCATAATTAGCACCTATTTTCGGAGATAAAACAGGATCGAAATCAAAATCTCCAGAGCTATCCTCATTGTTTGTAAACAAGTCTTCAACTTCAAAAAACGTTTGATTTAAATGAACCCCTAAATTAAAGGTCAGTTTGGGAGTGAACTCCAAATTAGATTCTAGGAAAAGATTATAATAATTTCTTTTTTCATCTAGATCAGAGAGTTGCTCGCCTAATACACTTCCGGTTCCAATCGGGAAGTCTTCATATAGGTTTTCAAAGGTTTTACTATTGTAATTGTCAAAGAATAGTTCACCTCCAATAGTCCAGTTCAAATTTTTCCTAATGATTTTTGAATCACCAACAATACGAGTTCGAATCCCAAATGTATTTGATTTTTCTTTTAGAATATTAAAAGGTCTTGGTTCGAAATTATTTCTAAAAGAAGAAAATACACTGGTATGATGTGAAAGAGAAGTATGATAGTCATGCGTCCAATTAACACCTAAGATTCCATAAGCAATATCTTCGAAAGCCTGCGATCTGCCCCAAGTAAAAGCTGCTTGTCTTGGATTAGTTCGGAATGTTTCCTCATCTAAAGAACTTGGAATTCCAGCTTTTAAATCTATATAACTTGCCATGAGAGAAAGATGATTCTTTTTTCCAGCTTCTAAAGAAGAGGTAACAGTAAGTGTATTTCTATGATATGTATTGTTTTCACGATAACCATCGGATCTATTGTTGCTATAAATAACATTCAAGTTGGATACCTTTCCACCAACTTTTACAGTGGCAACGTTTCTTTGTAAACCATAACTGCCAATAGTACTAGAAATAGAAGATTCTAGCGGAGTATTTAATGAAAAATCTGGATGCAGTAAGATGGTACCTCCTAAGCCAACACCATAACTACTGGAAGAAGGACCTTTACGTATATCAATTCTTGAAATTGCTCCCAATTCCAAATCTTCAATTGCTGATTCTCCATTACCATCTGTTAATGGGATGTCGCCAAAATACGTTCTAATATTAGCAGTACCGAAAAGATTTCTAGCGCCAATACCTCTTATTGTTATTCTATTAGTATTTAACGTTCCGTGTTGCATAAATACACCAGGAACTTTATTAAGAATAGGATGTAGTTCAAGATTATTACCTCTATTAATTTGTTGTTGATTTATTATACTAATGGCTTCTGTTGCATTTTTTTGTTGTAATGGAATTGATAAACTATTTATAAATACCTCCTGTAATTTGTTGACTTTTGGAGATAAGGAAATAACGATAGTAGCATTTTCAGAAATAGTTATCTGTTTGGATTCATATCCAGGATGAGAAAATTCTAAGGTTCCATTACTAAGTATATCAAATTTTCCTTTTTCATCAGAAAAGTGTTGCTTTCCAGTTTTAAGATCTAGTATAGTTACATTATTAATAGGTGTTAATGACGTTTCATCTCTAATGATACCAGAGATGTTAGATTGAGAATGTAAAGAGTTAATGCAGAAAAAGAGGAGAAGAACGAGTGTTTTTTTCAAAGGATCAATTTTTGATCAAATATCGGAAACAAATTATGGAGGAGTTCTTAAAAATAACTTATAATTGCAGCGGGATAAATAATGGAAAAATCATAAAAAAATTATTGGATGCTTAAAAAAACAATTTTCTTACTACTTATAGGTGTTAGTACTGTTTCGTTTGCTCAACGAATTAAGATTGATAAAAAGAAGTTAGCGTTTCTAAAAAATGAAACTAAGGTAGCTGTAAAACTTACATTTCCAGAAGATCTTATTATTTACAGCCTTCATCCTGAGAAGGAGTTTATAGAGAATATGAAAAAGAAGTATGATCGAAAAGATAATGGTAATGGTGATAAGTGGTATCAAACATATCAAACGGCCAAAAAAGAAACTTGGAGAGATGCTTTTCTAGCAGGGTTACATGAGAGATTAAAAACGTATAGTGATTTGGAATTTGTTACGAATGATCAAGAAACGAATTATACGTTAATCATAGAAGCAGATTGGATATATACGGGTTACGGTGGATCCGCTAGTGTAGGAAGAGAAGAAGGTAAATTAGAAACAACATTGAGATTTGTGAAGACGTCAGAATCGGATTCTGAAGTGTATGCTATTCAGGCGCCAAAGGTTATAGGGAATTATGCTTATGGAGAATTTGGTGATATAGAAAGAATAAGAGAGTGTTATAATAAACTAGGATATCTTTTATCATTGCAATTAAAAAGAGTTCTGAAATAAAATATCAAAAAATAGTAGGTTTTAATAAAAGAGTTTATTTATATTTGCACCCGCAAAAAGGATAACCTTATCGGGGTGTAGCGTAGCCCGGTTATCGCGCCGCGTTTGGGACGCGGAGGTCGCAGGTTCGAATCCTGCCACCCCGACAAAATCCAATCACTAGTACAGTGATTGGATTTTTTTATGCTACCGTATAGGATACTTATTTCTAATTCAAAATTAAGAAGATAACTAGCTTAAGTACTTTCTATTTTACTTCCAATAAATAAGTTAGCTGTTTTCTGTTATTATAATACGTTTTCAAATAAAAATGTATATAAAGGACATCTTTTATTAAATTTAAAGTTTTTCGAGTAATATAAATGATCATTTTTGGAATATTTAATTCCATGAAAAACGCTTTTTTGGGTTAAAATGATCAAAAAGTGGATTTTTCCCTCAATTATTCGATAATAAAAAAGGGTTTTTTCCCCTAAATTTTGTTAAAACAGTAAAATTATTACTAGTAAATTTCATTTAACTTGTAGTATAATACTTCTTTTTTTGTGTTAAAGAGAGTTAAAAAATGTATTAAAAGCATAAAAATCGGATAAAATGCACATTTTTTTAACAAAACGTAATTTAATTGCGGTTTTTCCGTATTCAACTAATTCATGTTTGAAGTACTTTTACAATGTGCTGGTAATCAGATGGCAATACTGGCAGAAAAGTAATTTAATCTTCAGGAAGCCCCAGAAGAAAGTATGAACTAAATAGAGAACATTTATATCAATTTTAAACAACAACCGTTCTCTTTTGCTTTATAAGTTTTATTGGTAAAATCACTTATGGAGTTTTAAAATCTAAAATACGATGATTAAAACTGGAATTATTATCCCTGCTTATAATGAGTATTATAGGCTAGAAAAAGAGAAATTTTGCAACTTTTTAAAAAACAATGAAAATTATTACTTATGCTTTGTAAATGATGGAAGCACCGACAACACTTCATATATGCTTCATCAACTTAAAGAAACTAACAAAGAGAAAATCTATGTAATTGATTTAGAACAAAATCAAGGAAAAGCTACCGCAGTACAAACAGGAGCTAATTTTCTTAATTCTCTTCCTTTTATTGATAACATAGCATTCTTAGATGCTGATTTATCCACTTCTCTGGAAGAACTTGATAATCTAGCGAAAAAACTAAATAGTCAACAAAACTTAACCATGGTTTTTGGATCCAGAAAAGGAGGTGATTCTGATGGAATTAAAAGAAGTATGGTTAGAAGTTTATTATCTACTTTCGTGGGTTTTTTCATACAGTTTATTCTTCAATTACCTATTAAAGATACGCAGTGTGGTGCCAAAGTTTTCAAGAAAGAGATTATAGGAAATATCTACAACAAGAAATTTATTAGTAAGTGGTTGTTTGATATAGAAATCTTTTTAAGATTAAAGAAACAAGTTGGTGTAAAAGATTTGATGAACACTATTAGTGAGGAACCGCTAGATAATTGGGTAGAAGTTGAAGGATCCAAAATAACTTTTAGAGATTCGATCCTTATCCCGCTTAATTTATTATTTATATGGGTTAATTACTTCAGCTTCAAAAAAAGAAAGAAAACTACTATTGCAGAACCAGTATATGTAACACAAAATCAAATGTCTATGGCTAAATAACTACTTTATTTCCTTATAAAATATAGGGTTCGTTTATAGCCCTTATAGAAACTACTTAAAACAAAATAACCAAACAAATTCAAGCATCTACACTCCTTATCTTATGATTAATAAGCATGAGGAGTTTAGAGCATATCAATCCCCGATTCGATGAAAAAAATAGTACTATTCATATTCTCATGTGTTTTGATGAATTTTGCCTATGGTCAACAACCTTTTGATTGTAATGAGGCGAAATTTTATCAAGTAATTTCAGGATCTCTTAGATCCTATGATCCGGTAACAGGAACCTATTCTGATCCTTTACATACTACACCCAGTTATAATGCTGGAGGATATAATGTTGTAGATGATTTTTTATATGCCATACGAAGTAGCGACCGACATTTATTAAGAATTGGAATGGATCAGGTTGTAGATCTAGGTGCAGTAGCTCCTAACGGAGGAGTAGAATTTGGTGGAGGCTACGCGGCAGATGTGGATGATCAAGGTAATCTTTGGGTATTTCAGAATAATCTTGGTCGACAGAGTTTCCATAAAATTATTAATCTTCACACCTATGACGGTTCTAGCGCACCTACTTTTGAGATCGTAGTAGCTAATCAAGCATCTCCTAATACATGTGCAGATATTGTATTCATTAATGGGAATCTATATGGTGGAAGTAAAGGAGATGTCTATAAATGGGATTTATCTTCTTCGACTCCAGTATTTAGTTCTAAAGATGTTACTGATTTACCAAATGATACATTTGGAGCTTGCTATACGGATACAAGCAACAGACTATATGTGTCTAGTAATAAAGGTGGGTTACATTTAGTAAATGATTACGAAGGAGCTTCTCCATATGCAACATTGCTTAATAACACAGATGTAACCAATCAAAATGATGGATTTAAATGTGCAGCTGGTGTTTCTCCAATCGATGCCGATGGAGATGAGGTACTAGATCCTTTTGATAAAGATACTGACGGAGATGGAATTCCTGATGTAGTAGAAGGAGGGGGAATTGATCCTTACGGAGATGATGATGGAGATAATATTTTTAATTATTTAGATTCAGATTTTGGAAGTACCTGTAATGGAGGTGTTTCGGTAGCATTTGATATTGATAGAGATGGGATCCCAAATGTATTGGATTTAGATAGTGATAACGACGGTATTTTTGATATTGTAGAAGCTGGTTTGGGAAGTTATGATACTAATGGAGATGGTCAATTTAATAGTCAGGATGCTAGTTATCAGGATTCTGATTTGGATGGTATTGCGGATATCGTAGATGTAGATCAAACAGGTGTTGTTTTTTATCCAGATGATGCTGATGGTGATCTAATCTATGACCCATACGATATTGATTCTGATCAAGATGGAATTATTGATCTTGTTGAAGGTCAGAATAGTCAAAATTTTATAGGTTTATCGGGATTAGATCAGGATAGAGATGGAATGGATGACGCTTTCGATCCTGATCAGGGTGGTACTCCACAAGGGTATCAAAATACGGATAATACCGATACACCAGATTTTTTAGATACTGATTCTAATAATGATGGAATTTTAGATACTGTAGATGCCTATGATACTAATAGTGATGGTACCGCGGATACAGTCTTGGCTAATAATGATACTGATCAAGATGGATTAGATGATAATTTTGATATCACTGATACTGTTTTTGATTCTTCTAATGGATCACAAAACCCAGCGAGTTATCCGATAGCAAGCATTGGAGAAAGATATCAATATAAGGGAACATATGATGTTTTTGGAGTGCCAGATTATTTAGTAGCGGATATCAATGTTGATGCAGATATTTTGACCAAAATTGATAATGCATTACCAGAGGCAAATTCAGTTCCTAGTAGAAATCCAAATTATATCTATGGAGGATATGATACAGATATTATTGTACAACAATCAACCAATGTAGCAATAACCTTTATAAGTGAAAATACTGATAATACCAATGTTTTAGGTTATTATACATATGATATCAATGCACCATTGACCAAAGCACCTTCTCCAGAAGATATTACGGTGATCATTCCTAATGCATCAGCTTCTGGAAGTGGAGGTGGATTAGAGATGGGAAATACTGTTGATTTAGGAACTTTCTCCGCCAATACAGGTATTGGATGGGTGTTGTTAACAGATGCATGGAATACCAATGCGCTAAATGAAGGATTATGGCAATTGTATTCTCAATCAGAATTTAATCCAGAGTGTGATGAATCATTACAACCACATAATGTACTACTAAAAGATACATCTAAAGAAGTAATTATTTTAGGTTTTGAAGATATAAGAAGAGATTATTCTGAAACAGATAATGATTTTAACGACTTACTGTTTTGTATTACTACGGGTCAATATTCATCTATTAAAACGAATAACATTCCAGAGTTAGAAGAAGAAGGAGAAGTGTCTTCTGGTAATGATGGTGGTCTGGAAAGTAATGGAGATTTAGCTAGTTTAATAGCTAAAAGAAACTTTACCAGATCAAAAACAAATGAAGTTTACAATAAAAAAGAATTACAGAAAAAATTTAAGAAAGGACGTTCTTATAAAACAGCCAAAAATGGTACAGATTTAAGTAAATATTTCCCGGAAACAGGAGTAACTGGAGTGGAAAGTTCTTATGTATCTACACCAGATGATTTAATAGGAATAACAAATGCTTCTTCTGTCTTTTCTATCGATTATTATTTAGAAGATAGCAGAGTAGGTGTAGGATTAGCAACATCTACAGAAGGATCTGTATATGATCATTCTAAAACCATTTGTGATCGATTAAATGGTTCTACTTTAGAAGATATTAGAACAATCAATGTTCGAAATTTCGAATTGGTAAATACTAAAATACGTAGAGCTTCTGGAGAATTAGAACAGGCATTACATTTTTCAGTTCGCTTGGATGAATATCAGAATGAGCTTTATAGTCTATGGAATATTGATCAATATCCAGAAGGAGACTTTTTAAATTTCCAGATTTGGGGAGGCTCAATTCCTCAGGTTGTTAATATTGCTAATTCTATACTGGATAAACTTCAAGTAGAAAAAGGACTGGGAAAAACCTTTATCCCAGCTAGTATTCCTGAAGTATTTGTTCAAAAAGGATTTTATAAAGATGGAAAATTAGTATTGGATATCATTAATAAGAATCAGGCATCTACATTCGATTTCAGAGGAAATAAAAGAGTAACAGAATTATCGAATGAGGAGTTAATGACAACTTCTGTTTCCTTGTCAGGAGCATATGAGGAGCGTATTACTATCGAAACGGGACATTTGTTTGATATAGGATTCTCAATAATGGTTAATGACAAAACAGATGCTCTGTATCTTGCTGATGGTCCATGGGGATTAGATTATAATACCGATGGTGCTAACATCAATGAATTTAATATT
This sequence comes from uncultured Aquimarina sp., assembly GCF_947492965.1. GTDB lineage: Bacteria > Bacteroidota > Bacteroidia > Flavobacteriales > Flavobacteriaceae > Aquimarina. The sequence continues at coordinate 381,016 of NZ_CANLOZ010000004.1, forward strand.
AAAACAGCTAACAATAATTCAGACAATACTGAAGATTATAATGTAGAAAGAGCTATATCCGTTATTGGAGAGGTAAAAGAGACCATGAATATTTTTAGAAATATTTTGGGTGGAGACCGTACACTAGATGTTACATCGTATGATGCATTACAATTCGATATGAGTACTAACAATGATATTGAAGTAGTTTTAGTAACCAAAGATCTTGTAGATTGGAATGATAGGATGCGATATACAATTAAGTCTGATTCTGGAAGCGGAGTGCAAACGATTACTTTCTCTCAGTTTGTAAATGGCCAAGGTGTTGGTGCTGAGATAACAGATGTAAGAAGCATTGTGTTTTCTGTACAGGGAAATTATAAGGATTTCGAATCATTTAATATCAATATTAGTGATGTAGTATTTACCAATGCAGAAGTACTGGGTGTAGAAGATCATGAGATAGAAGAAGAAGTAGCAAATGGTGTTATGAACTACCCGAATCCATTCCGTATTTCGACATCGATTAGAGTACCTGAAACCTTAACAGGTAATGTTAAAATATCCGTGATAGATGTATTGGGGAAGATAGTGCAAGAAGAACGAGAAATTCCGGTGAACGCAGCCAAAACAATCACCTTTAGACCTAAAAATTTAAGTCCTGGAGTATATAGGTATATTATTCTAGGAGACCAATCAACCAGATATGTTGGTAGTTTTATAATATACTGATAAAATAAGCATCGTGTTTTTATTCACAAGATTACCTGTTCTAAGAATTGATAAGCTTAGGATAGGTAATCTTTTTTTATTCAGTTTTATCGGTTATTATTTTTGTATTGGTTTGTTTTAAGGGTTTTGTAAGGCTATTGATTTTGGTTATTTTTGAATCCAAACATAATACAAATCAATAGATGAAAAATATTCTTGCTTTTGCTGGTTCCAACAGCAGTACCTCAATTAATCAACAACTTATCGAATATGTTTCTTCTGAAATTACCGAGCATAAAATCAAAATAATGAAATTGGTTAACTATCCAATACCAATGTATAGTGAAGACGAGGAAAGAGAAAATGGTTTTCCAGGAATGGCTCTAGGGATAAAGCAGGAGATCTCAGAAGCAGACGCACTTATTATTTCTGTAAATGAACACAATGGTAGCTTAAGTGCATTTTTTAAGAATATTATCGATTGGTTATCTAGAATAGATCGTAATTTTTTAGCTGGTAAAAAAATATTGCTTATGAGTACTTCTCCCGGACAACGAGGTGGTTTAACAGCATTAGAATATGCAAAGAATGTATTTCCTAGGTTTGGAGGAGAGATTATAGAAAGTTTTAGTTTTCCTTCTTTTCACGCTAATTTTTCTACAGAAGAAAAGACAATTAAGGATGAAACACTTTTGTTGGGATTAAAAGAAGTTCTAAGTACTTTTGCGCATCAGATAAATAATTAGTGCGAACTACCAAAACATATACTTTAGATAATCCATCACAGTTTAAGAATAAACTATTACAATGGGCGCAACAATTTGATGAAATTATATGGTTAGATTCTAATAACTATATCCAACAGTATTCTAGTTATGATGCAATACTAGCGATAGATGCTTTTACCTCTATTAATAAGGACTATTATTCCTGCTTCGATACGTTAAAAGAATATCAGGAGCAAACAGCAGATTGGATTTTTGGTTATTTATCCTATGACTTAAAAAATGATACAGAGAATTTAGTCTCAAAGAATCCTGATAACTTAGAATTTCCTGATTTATATTTTTTTCAACCTAAAAAGATATTCTTACTAAAAGGAAATGAATTAGAAGTTCAGTATCTAAGAATGGTAGAAGATGAAATAGAAGAGGATAGAAAACTAATCGATACATTTCCAACTACCATTAAAGTATCTGATGAGGATAACCCTTGCGGGAAGATTAAAATTAGTTTAAGAATCACTAAAGATGTATACCGACAAAAAATCGAACAAATGCTTCAGCATATTCATCGTGGAGATATCTATGAAGCAAATTTTTGTCAGGAGTTTTTTGCCGAAAATAGTTGTATTGCTCCATTAGAGACGTATCATCATCTCAATCAAATTTCTAAACCACCATTTGCTACTTTTTTTAAGAGAAATCATCAATATTTGCTTTCTGCTTCTCCAGAACGTTATTTAAGAAAAAGCGGCAGTAAAATTATATCACAGCCTATAAAAGGTACTGCAAAACGTTCACAAGATCAGGAACAGGATCAAGAACTGATACAAATACTTCAGAATGATCCCAAAGAACGTTCTGAGAATGTAATGATTGTAGATTTGGTAAGAAATGATCTATCCAGAACTGCTGTAAACGGTTCGGTAAAAGTAGAAGAACTCTGTAAAATATATACTTTCCCACAGGTACATCAAATGATTTCTACCGTAGTTTCAGAAGTTGATAATACCACTTCTGCAGTTGATGTTATAAGAACCACTTTTCCCATGGGAAGTATGACAGGCGCTCCAAAAATATCGGCAATGAAAATTATCGAGGCATTAGAAGAGTCTAAAAGAGGTTTGTATAGTGGTGCAGTTGGTTATTTTACACCAGATAACGATTTTGATTTTAATGTGGTAATAAGGAGTATCTTATACAACGAAGAAAATCAATATATTTCCTATACTGTTGGAGGTGCTATTACAGCAAAATCAGATCCCGATAAAGAATATGAAGAGTGCTTGGTAAAAGCAAAAGCAATGCGCGAAGTGCTAGAAGGTATATAACGAGTTGGAAAGACAACTATTTAAATAAGGTTTTTTCTAAAACTTTTCCTTACGTCAATGATGACTTCTTTAACCTCATTGGCAGTCATATCTTTTATTCTTGCAATTTCCTCGAAATTGAGTTTTCCAAAAACGAATAGGTCAATAATTTTGGAGGTTTCTAGAGGTAACCAGCTATAGAATTTACCGAGTAATTTTTGCTTCTTATTCTCCGAAGAATCTTCTGATGCAATTAGCTTTAAAATTGCAGAATCTGTATCATCATAAATGAATAGCTGCTTATTTTCTTGGTTTTGATGATACGAAATGTCATTAAGCTCATCAGTCATTATTAGTTCATTATCACCTGTAGAGGTATAATATTCCTCTAACTTATTCAATTCTTCTTTTAAAAAGTAATTAGTACTAATAGACCTTTGGTGCCAGCCTTCTTTCTGATATAACTCATCTATTAAATGATCAGCAATTCTAAATAACTGCAACTCCAGAGATAGTTTGTCCATTGCAATATCTAAATGATCATCATGATATAGTTTTACAATAGCATCGTCTATAAGACCACTAGAGCAGTACATGTTTCTTGGTAAAATTCCAGTGCTTTCCGCAATATATATGCGGTGTTTAACGTATGGATGAAGATGAGGTACTACAGCTAATAATTTTTTACCGAACTCTTCCGTACGAGTATCTTCATAATATTTAGGCATTTCGTCAATTCTATTCATGATTTGTGTATTTAAGAGTTCCTTAAAAATAATAAAAAGCTACGTCAAAATGTGTTAAAACTCTGAATTTCAGCAGTTAAAGAAGTGTTTAATAAGAGTTGTTGAACCTTTTCAAAATCGTATATTTGATATTAATATGCAGGTTGTTATTTTAAAATATGTAAAACGCTCATCTCGAAAGTATTCGGTCTAAAAATCAAAAACAACTATATAAATACTTGAAACAAAAATTCAAAGATCATATCAAAAATCGATTACCTTTTCTACAAAAAAGTAAGTTACTTATTGCCTGTAGTGGAGGATTAGATAGTATAGTATTAGCTTATCTATGTCATGTAAATAATTTTGAAATTGGAATTGCTCACTGCAATTTTGGTTTAAGAGGAGTAGAGAGTGACGGAGATGAAAGTTTTGTATCTACGATAGCTGAGAAATTCGAGGTACCTTTTTTTGTAACCAATTTTGAAACAGAAAAATATGCACAAGACCATAAGTTATCTATACAAATGGCTGCCAGAGAGCTAAGATATCAGTGGTTTGAAACCTTGTTGAGCTCGCATAAATATGATTATGTACTAACTGCACATCATAAAGATGATAATCTAGAGACTTTCTTAATAAACCTATCTCGAGGTACGGGAATTGACGGACTTACTGGTATTCCTGAAATTAATAGAAATTACGTAAGACCACTTTTACCATTTTCTAGAAATCAAATCATGGAATTTGCTACCAAAAATGAAATAGAATGGAGAGAAGACAGTAGTAATAGTGATACCAAATATCTGAGGAATAAATTAAGACATAATGTAATCCCAGAACTTATTTCTATTAATCCAAGTTTTTTAAACAATTTTGAAAACACATTAGATTATCTAAAGCATGCGCAGGATTTTATAAGGAGTCAAATGTATCGTATTCGAAAAGAAGTTTTTGAATATGGAGAATTGGATACAATTAAGATTGCCATACATAAACTTCAGAAATATGATAACCCTAAAAAGTACTTGTACTTTTTATTAAAGGAATATGGCTTTACTGCTTGGGATGATATAATCCGAATGTTAAATGCGCAATCGGGGAAACAAATTTTTTCTTCAACCCATCGTTTGGTGAAAAATAGAGAATATTTGTTGCTTTGTCCAATTATTGAAGATGTTCCGGATCGAGTATATCATATTCCTGAAGAAGAAAATAGGATTATGATTCCATCTGGAATGATTCATTTAAAAGAAGTTTCAGAGCTTTGCGATACGGATTTGAAGACTATTTTTGTAGATAAAGAAAAGTTAAAGTATCCCTTAATTGTAAGAAAATGGAAAGAAGGCGACTATTTTTACCCTTTAGGCATGAAAGGTAAAAAGAAGTTGAGTAAGTATTTTAAGGATGAAAAATTATCTTTATTAGCCAAAGAAAGAGTCTGGTTATTATGTTCTGGAGAAGAGATTGTATGGGTGATTAACTATAGAGCAGATAACAGATTTAAAATAAACCCCGAAACGAAACAATTACTAAAAGTAACAATTACCTAAATGAGGAATATTTTACTACTATTTACAGCATTATTATTTTCGACAACTTTATTTTCCCAAATATTTGAACCTATAAAATGGAATAGTAATGTTATTAAAGAATCCGAGGATATTTATGTATTACAGTTCGAAGCCAAACTAGATAAAGGTTGGCATATATATTCGCAGAAGGAAGTAGAAACGGATGATATCGCTCCAACTGCTACCGAGTTTACCTTTTATAATGAAGACAAAAAGTATGAACTAATAGGAGAGACTACAGAGCCAGAAGGTATCCAGAAATATGATAAGGTATTTGAAATGGATATCAAATACTTTGAAGATAAGGTGTTGTTTACGCAAAAAATAAAACGCTTAGACCCTTCTCTAGAATCAGTAAAAGCTGAGGTGTTCTTTGGGATTTGTGATGACGAAAGATGTTTGGCACCGGACGTAGTGGAGTTTGATTTAAATATCTCTGGAAAAATTTCAGGTGCGAAAACAGCATTTGGAGCTGATACTAAATCAATTGATAAAAATGATAATGATAAACCTATTGAGGAGGAAAAGGAACAAAAAGGATTGTGGGCAACTTTTATTTTAGCTTTTTTATCTGGTTTTGCAGCACTTCTTACTCCATGTGTATTTCCAATGATTCCAATGACAGTAAGCTTCTTTACCAAACAAAGTAAAACCAGAGCTTCGGGAATTAGAAACGCTATTTTCTATGGACTGTTTATAATCGTAATATATGTTGGATTAGGATCTGTAGTAACTGCAATTTTTGGAGCAGATGCTTTAAATGCGTTATCTACCAATATTTGGTTTAATCTAATTTTCTTTGTGTTATTGATTGTTTTTGGTTTATCATTTTTGGGAGCATTCGAGATCATGTTACCAAATTCATGGGCAAATAAAGTTGATCAGCAAGCCGATAAAGGAGGTTTTTTAGGTATATTTTTTATGGCCTTAGCTTTGGCAATTGTTTCGTTTAGCTGTACAGGGCCAATTGTAGGAACCTTATTAGTACAAGCAGCGTCACAAGGAGGAATGGCTCCTGTAATCGGAATGTTAGGGTTCTCTTTAGCAATTGCATTGCCCTTTGCACTTTTTGCAATGTTTCCTGGTTGGTTAAATTCACTTCCTAAGAGTGGAGGTTGGTTAAATACAGTAAAAGTATTTCTTGGGTTCTTGGAAATAGCGTTTGCTTTCAAATTTTTATCCAATGCGGATTTGGTGCTACAATTAGGATGGTTACAAAGAGAGGTGTTCTTAGCAATTTGGATCGCAGTTTTTGGAGCCTTGTCATTATATCTTTTGGGTAAAATTAAACTTCCTCATGATTCTCCATCAGAACATATATCAGTAGGTCGATTATCAATTGCGCTTTTAACTTTAGCATTTACCATTTATTTAATTCCAGGGTTATGGGGAGCACCATTAAAAATCGTTAGTGGTTTTCCACCACCACAGACTTATAGTGAATCACCAAGAGGTTTTGGAGGTACTTCTAGTGCAGGCGCCTCAACTTCCGAATTACCCGAAGGAGCAAAATATGGAGAGCATGATATTATTTCATTTACGGATTATGAAACAGGCTTGGCATATGCTAAGAAAGTGAATAAACCTGTATTAATCGATTTCACTGGATATGCTTGTGTAAATTGTAGGAAAATGGAAGAATATGTTTGGTCGGAACCATCAGTTTTGAAAACCCTAAAAAATGATATTGTATTAATTTCCTTGTATGTAGATTATAAGAAAGAACTTCCAAAATCAGAGCAGTATGTTTCTGAAACTACTGGCAAAAAAATCAAAACGATTGGTAATAAATGGAGCGACTTTCAGATTACAAAGTATAAAGCAAATGCACAGCCTTATTATGTTTTGATTGATCATAAAGAAGCTAATCTCAATAAGCCTGTAGGCTACACCCCAGATGAAAATGAATACCTAAAATGGTTACAGGAGGGAATTGCAAATTTTTCAAAAAAATAGATTCCTTATAGTATTATAAATAATTATTATAAGAATATTGTAAGGATACTGTTAGTTATCGACTTTATTGTAGAACGAAGAGTAACTAACAGTCTATGGAAAATATTAACTTATCTCAGTGTTTCCCCTTTATAGAAAAAGAGCTCGAAGAGCAAATAATGTCTTTCGGGCATTTTAAAAGTATTCCCAAAGGAGAGTATGTAGTACGACAAGGAAGTTATCTCAATTTTTTACCGATCATTTTAGATGGTTTGATAAAGATGTATGCAGAAGAAGATGAAGTGGAATTTCTGTTGTACTACATACATCCTAATCACTGTTGTATCTTAAGTTTTAATCACTTGTTTAGTCAGGAGGCGGTTCGTTTTTCTGCAAAAACAGAAGAAGATACTACCGTTCTTTGTATTCCAATAAATAAAGTAAAAGAATGGTTTGTACAGTACCCATCTTTTACACAAATTATTTTAAAAGATTTCCAGCGTAATTATGAGGATTTGCTGCATACCACAAAACAAGTTGTATGTTATAAAATCGAGGAACGCTTGATAAACTATTTAAACGAAAAGGCAAAGTTTCAGAATTGCAACATGATTCTAATGTCTCATAAAGAAATTGCTGCTGATTTAGGAACATCAAGAGAAGTGGTTTCTAGAATAACAAAGAAGCTACAAGCTCAAAATATATTGGTACAACATAAACGACATATAGAATTGACAAAAGGTATTTATTGTCAAAACTAAAAATCGTTCTTTAAAACACCAACACCAAAACATCGCAAATAGCGATGTTTTGGTGTTGGTGTTTTTGTTTATTAAATATTTGATTTACAAGCAGTTAAATAACATTTATTTAACGTTTAACAGTGACTTTTATCACCGTTATCCACTTTGATGTGATTATATATTTGCTTCAGATTGATGAACAAAAAAATATATATCATGAAAAGAAATTTTATCTATTTAATTATTGGATTATTTACTTTCATCTCTTGTAGTGAAGATGATGATATTGTAATTCCACCAGACGGAGAAACTGATGACGAGAACATTCAGGTTGTTTTTAATGAGATTCGTTATCAAGGAACAGACTTGATAGAAATCTTTAATCAAGGAAATCAAGAAGCGGATTTAAGTGACTATTGGTTATGTCTTGGTCCTGGAACCTATGAACAAATTGGTGCTCTTACACCAGAAAGTGGTACTATAAATATTCCTGCAGGAGGATATTTAGTATTATCCTACGAACTTCCAGATAATTCAGGTGGTTTAGGATTATACTCGTCTAATGCGTTTACAGATGCCGATGCACTAGTAGACTTTGTGCAGTATGGAGCAGGTGGAACGGCTAGAGAAAATGTTGCCGTTGCTGCTGGTATTTGGACAGCGGGTGATTTTATACCTACTGTGTCTAATCCAGATAATAGTATTGTATTTGATGGAGAAGGAAACGGGTCTTCTGATTGGGCAGAAACATCTACAGTAACCTTTGGCGCAGAAAATGTTCTTACAATGCCTGATAATAGTGTACGTTCTATTGTAATAAATGAAGTAAATTATGCAGAAGATAAATTGATTGAATTATGGAATAATGGAACTGTCGCTGTTGATATTTCTTCCTACTGGTTATGTCTTGGACCTGGACAGTATCTTCAAATGCAAAATGCCTCCATTACTAGTGGAGATACAAATTTAGATCCAGGAGAATTCGTGGTGGTAAATTGGGATGAGTTAACCAATAGCGAAGGATTAGGTTTATATGCTAATAATTCTTTTACCAGTGCAGATGCTATTATGGATTTCGTTCAATGGGGAGCTGCGGGTAGTGCTAGAGAAAATGTAGCCGTTTCTGCAGGTATTTGGACCGCAGGAGATTTTGTACCAGAAGTACGATTACCAAGTTATAGTATTGCATATGATGGAGAAGGAGATGCTGCCAGTGACTGGGAAGAAAGAGTAAATCCAACATTTGGATTAGGAAATGCAACTGTGATTGAAACAACGACATTTTCTGTAACCATTACAAATACTATTAATTATTTGAATGTGCATACATTTACAACTCCCGTGGGAGCAACCACTCCAGGACCTCTAACCACTAATGGAGCACAATATCAAGTTTCATTCCAAGCAGTTCCAGGAACTAAGTTTACACCAGTGACTATGATGGGTAATAGTAATGATTGGTTTTTAGCACCAACAGATCTTAATGGGATAGACTTGTTTCCTAATGGTCAGGCATTAAATGGTGTGGATATAGCAAGTCAACTATCATTATATGATTTAGGTACTGAAGCAGATAATGATCCAGCCACTTTTCCTCCAGCAGGAGCTAATGTAGGGCCAGCGGATGCAAATCCTCTAGTTAGATTAGTTGATGGTAGAGATACAGGTGACATTTATATGACTGCTATTTTGGATTATACCAATGGAGATGGTAATTCTGCAGGTACATTTACATTAACGATTACAGCTATCAATACACCAAACGCTGCTATGGATCCAAGTTCGGAGAATGGTTTTGTAATCACACCAGGAATAGCAGTATTACATGCACAACCAGAACCGTTATTTACAATTGGTGAAGAAGATAGAGGTGTTGGACTGGAAGGTATTGCAGAAGATGGTATGCCAGGTGTGTTATATAATTGGTTTACAGAAACTGGATCTCAAGGGACACCTCTACGACTTTCCTCATCATTAACTCCTTTCTCTCCAGCTTTCATCTATGCATTTAATACAAATAGAGATCCCTGGTTTGTCCAAGGAGAAGCTACAAGTGTAGATAATGGTTTAGAAGAAATAGCTGAAGATGGAGATAGATCAATAGCATACAATTATATGAAGGACTTCGGAATTCCAGTAGCATTAAGTAATGAATCTGGACCGATCATGCCTGGAGGATCTCAAACTTTTACAATAGAAGTACCAAGAGGTCAGGATTATAAATTTGGTTTTGGGACCATGTTTGTAAAATCAAACGATTGGGTAGTAAGTTATAACAATGCTGGTTTACCTTTATTCTTAGAAGATGGCGTAACACCATATTCTGGAACAGATTTAAGTACCAAAACGTATCTATACGATGCTGGAACAGAAGTAGATCAACCAGTAGGTTTTGGAACGGATCAAGTAATGAATCAATCAGGACCTAATACAGGAAACGATGATGCTAATAATATTGTAAGAAGAGTATCAGATTTAGAAGATGTACAATTCGGAAAAGGAGTTATTAGTAGTCCACCGGGAGTAACTTGGACAGGTGATCCAAGAGGAGGATATAATATCATAGAGATTAATATCCAACCACAGTAGAATAACTAAGAACACTGTATTTGGGGATAAAGTAAGTTCTTAGTAGATGAGCCTTCAGTAATAACTGGAGGCTCATTAGTTTATATATTAACATTGATTGTTAAAATCTCCTTAAATAGAGGTTTGCCAGCATTCCAATTTTTTATCTTCCAGCTTCAACTAAACTCAAGCATATGCGATCAACTAGAATACCATTATTATTTATTTTAAGTTTTTTATTTTTTATTACTTCTTGTACCGAACAAAATGATTCTAAGAAGGCTGAAAAAACCACGGAACAGACCGTAACTAACGAAGAAGAGGAATATCAGGTTAAAGATCATTATACCAAAAAGGAAGTAGATATCGTAATGAGAGATGGGACTAAACTTCATACGACTATTTATTCTCCTAAGGATACTAGTAAGAAGTATCCAATTCTTATGCAAAGAACTCCTTATAGCTCTAGACCTTATGGAGAAAATGAATTTAGATCTAAGATTGGTCCTAATGAGTTTTTGATGAAAGAGGGCAATATTATCGTTTATCAAGATGTAAGAGGTAGATGGATGAGTGAAGGTGTTTATGACAACATGAGAGCTTATATTCCAAATAAGAAGGATAAGGAATTTGATGAAGCTAGTGATACCTATGATACTATTGATTGGCTAGTGAAAAATGTTGAAAATAATAATGGAAAAGTAGGTGTATGGGGAATTTCATATCCTGGTTTTTATGCTACATATTCATTATTAGATTCGCATCCAGCTCTAAAAGCAGTATCTCCACAAGCTTGTATAGGAGATTTCTTCTTTGATGATTTTCATCATAACGGTGCTTATTTGTTAAGTTATTGGAGAGCAACTGCAGTGTTTGGTTACGAAAAAACAGAGCCAGTAAAAGAAAGTTGGTATACATTCCCAGAACTGAATAGCAAAGATCAATATCAGTTTTTCTTAGATGCAGGCCCACTGAGTACATTAGATCAATACTATAAAGAAGACAATGTTTTTTGGACGCAATTAAAAGAACATCCGAATTACGATGAGTTTTGGCAAAAAAGAGGCATTATTCAGCATCTCAAGGATATAAAACCTGCAGTTATGGTAGTTGGTGGATTATTTGATGCAGAAGACTTATACGGTCCGTTCGAAACGTATGAGAAAATCGAGAAAAATAGTAGCAATTATAATATTATGGTTTTTGGTCCGTGGAGTCATGGAGATTGGGCGAGAAATAAAAAGAGACAGGCAATAGGAAATGTATATTTCGGCGATGATATATCGTTAAACTTTCAACAAAATATAGAAACAAAATTCTTTAATCATTTTCTTAAAGGAGCTGGTGATGAAAATAGTGGTTTAACTGAGATTCAGATTTTTGATACCGGTAAAAAAGAATGGAATACCTATGATAGTTGGCCACCAAAAAATATAGAAAAGAAAGTTTTATATCTAAATAATAATGGATTAACCGAAAATAAAGGTAATGGAGCACAAGAGTTTATCAGTGATCCTAAAAAGCCTGTACCGTATACAGAAGATATCAAAATGGTTTTTACACCTAGAAAATATATGACAGATGATCAGAGATTTGCGGCAAGAAGACCTGATGTATTAGTTTATGAAACACCTGTACTTACCGAAGATATGACGTTGTCAGGAGAGATTTTAGCTAAATTAAAAGTAGCAACTACGGGAACTGCTGCTGATTGGGTAGTGAAAATTATAGATGTATATCCTCCAGATGCAGAAGACACAGAAGAGACTCAAAAGTATCTTAAAATGTCTAATTATCATATGATGGTAAGAAGTGAAGTGCTAAGAGGAAGATTTAGAAATAGCTTTAGTAAACCTGAAGCTTTTACTCCTAACAAAAAAACAGATGTTTCTATAAAACTTCAGGATATACATCACACGTTTTTGAAAGGTCATAAAATTCAGATTCAGGTACAGAGTACCTGGTTTCCGTTTATCGACTTAAATCCTCAAACGTATGTTCCTAATATATTTAAAGCAAAATCATCAGACTTTAAAAAACAAACTCATACTGTATATGATGATTCTTCCATAGAATTTTCTATTTTGAAGTAAATTAGTAACCATCCAAATATCCCCCAGGAAAATGAACAGAACAAAATTCACTTTGTTATCTTGTTCCTTCTTATTAATAACTTTTAGTTGTAAAGACGAAGGTAATAAGGTCGTATCCGAAATCTCTAATGAGCAAAAGATAGAAATACATTCTCAAAAACTAAATGATTGGTTTGAGGCACAATTTCAGGAAGAAGTAGCAGAATCTCCAATGATGCAAACGTATTTAGGATTGAAAACGGATGATTATGGAAAGTGGAATGATGTTTCTTCTAAGAAATTGGTACACGATCTTGAAAAAGCAAAAAGAAGACTTAGATACCTTAATGATTCGGTAGATGTTACAGCTTTAAATAAATCTACGAGTTTGAGTTATCGTTTGATGAAACAAGATCTAAAAAATGCTATAGATGATTTTCAATATAGGTTTTATGATTATCCAGTGAATCAAATGCATGGCATGCAAGCAGAAATCCCTGCATTTCTGATCAATATGCATCAAATAGAGAGTAAGAGTGATGCCGAAGCTTATATTTCCCGACTTAAGGGAATGGATGAGTTATTTGCACAACAAATAGAGAATATCAAGATCAGAGAGAAGAATGGTATTGTTCCACCAAAGTTTGTTTTTGCAAAAGTGTTAAACGACTGTCGTAATTTAATTACCGGAATGCCTTTCGATGAATCTAATAAAGAGAGCACCTTACTCTCAGATTTTAAAGGTAAAGTAGGTAAAATAGAAATAGCAGAAGAAGATAAGACGGTTTTAATAGCTGAAGCAGAAAAAGCATTAAAAGAAGATGTAAAATCTGCTTATGATAAATTAATTGCGCTTTTAGAAGATCAACAGCAAAGGGCTACGGTAGATGATGGAGCTTGGAAATTTCCAAAAGGGAGTGCGTTTTACAATAATGCATTAAAGCGGACTACCACCACTAATATGACTGCCGATGAAATTCATCAATTAGGATTAGATGAGGTTGCTAGAATACATAAGGAAATGAAGGATATCATGACACAGGTTAAGTATGAAGGTTCCTTACAAGATTTTTTTAAGTATATGAAGGAGGATGAGAAATTCTACTATCCTAACGACAAAGAAGGTAAGGCTAAATACTTGGAAAGAGCAGTTGGATTAATAGATAATATGAAATCTAGATTAGATGAACTCTTTATCACAAAACCTAAAGCTGATATCGTTGTAAAAGCTGTGGAACCTTTTAGAGAAAAAAGTGCCGGAAAAGCCTTTTATCAGAGAGGTACTCCAGATGGTTCCAGACCTGGGACATATTATGCAAATCTTTATGATATGGAAGCTATGCCGATATATCAAATGGAAGCACTAGCATATCACGAAGGTATTCCAGGACATCATATGCAGATTTCAATAGCGCAAGAGTTACAGGATATTCCGAAGTTTAGAAAATTTGGCGGATATACTGCTTACATAGAAGGTTGGGGACTTTATAATGAGTTCTTGCCAAAAGAGATAGGACTGTATAATGATCCATATTCAGATTTCGGTAGATTAGCTATGGAGCTGTGGAGAGCTTGTAGATTAGTTGTAGATACAGGAATACATGCTAAGAAATGGACAAGAGAAGAAGGTATAAAATATTATACCGATAATACTCCGAATGCAGAGAGTGACGCCGTTAAAATGGTAGAACGACATATTGTAATGCCTGGTCAGGCTACAGCATACAAGATAGGAATGAATAAGATTCTGGAATTAAGAGAGAATGCAAGAACAGCATTAGGGAATGATAATTTCGATATTAGAGAGTTTCATGATGTCTTACTCACAAATGGTGCTGTACCACTTACCATTTTGGAAGAGCTGGTTAATGAGTGGATAACCTCTAAAAAGAATACGAATACACTTCAAGAAAACTCGTAATAAATCTAAAATAGCATAGATTTTTGAAAACAGCCTTTCTGATCAGGAAAGGCTGTTTTTTTATATAATCGTTTCCTTTTTATGGTAAAACTATAAAAATATGTAAGAATAAGACTACATTATTTTGTTGTTTGACTTTTTTTTGTGTATTTTGTTGAAATTAAGTAGCATTTCATCTGATTTAAGCCCCAAAGTAAATAGTATGAATAAAGCAACCTTTACCGTATTAGTTTTCTGTTTCACAAGTTTTTTTTGCTTCTCGCAAAAAGAACTTACTGGAATTGATCTTTCCAAAATTAAGACATTAAAAGATTCTTTGTCTTTCAACGATAAAGTAAATAAACTTCAGCAATTTGTTAATGAAGATCGTCTTGATATAGCCGAACCTTTAGCCAATCAATTGATTGATATTGCAAATGATATCGAATATACCAGAGGATTAGGTTTAGTATATAGATTAAAAGGAGTACTAAACAATGAATTAAATAGATATCTGGAATCTAACGAAAGCTTTGAAAAAGCAACGTTCAATTTTCAAAAAATTGAAGATAAGAATGGGTTAGCCATGGTAAGTAATGATAGGTATATCATAGAACGTAATAAAGGTAATATTGAAGAGGCAGCTAATCATCTGTTAGATGCTAAATTACAGAGAGAACAACTAAAGGATAGTATTGGACTTACTGCAGTATATAATAACCTAGCAATTATTTATAAAGAGTTAAATGATATCCCGAATGCTGAGAAGTTTTATCTTAAATCCATGAAGATGGCTAGAAGACTTAAACTTAAAGGTGTTGGTTTAACGATTAATAACTTAGCTCTACTTCATACTGAAGGTGGGAAATTGGAAGAAGCTAAGGTACTATTAAAAGAGGCACTACATATTAATAAAGCAGAAAATGATCTAAGACATACTGCACAGTCTTATAGTATTATGGCAAAGGTAGCCATGTATGGTAAAGAATATGAAAAAGCCAAAAAATTCTATGATACGACGCAATGCGTTGGAACACAGGCTAATTTTAAGCTTATTGTTCATAATGCAAAACAACAGTTAGGAATCATAGCTTTAGAACAAAACGAGTTCAAAAAAGCAGAGGAATATCTGAAAGTAGCAAGAGAAGACCTTATAAAATCTAATGTTACTTCTCTAATTCTTAAGAATTATAAATATTCTTTTAAACTAGATTCTACAAGAGGAAATCTACTAGGAGCCATTGCTTGGCAAAAGAAATATCAGGAACTTTCTGATAAACGTATGAATGATCTAACGACCAAAAAAGTAGAGAATACAAAGTCTAGATATGAAGCGCAGTTAGAACAGCTTAGATTACAGGATGAAAAGGAAAAAAGAGAGCAACAAACCAAAGAACAATTATTCAAGTATAGATTAATGACATTTATTAGTCTAGCGGTGATAGCAGTAATTCTAGTGTTTATGATCTTGATAATTAAAACCAGAAAAGAAAGGAAAAGATATATCAAAGAACTTAATGAGTCTAATCAGGTTAAAAACAAACTGTTCTCGATTATATCACACGATTTGAAAAATGAAATACACGGCTTGGAAAGTAGTTTAAATTTAATGAAGGAAGATGTAATTTCTACGGAAGAATTTAAAGAAATTGTGCCATTATTAGCTAATAGAACACACCAAACATCTATTTTGTTGAATAATCTGTTGAATTGGTCGAAATCGCAAATGAAAGAATTGAATCCTAAACCAACAACTTTTGATATTACAGAAGTTATCAGTAATAAGTTTACGTTTTTTAGACCTAAAGCAGAAAAAAAAGATATTCAGTTGATTAATCAGTTGGGATCAGCCAAAATTTTTGCTGATAAAGACATGTTTGGCATTGTAGCACAAAACTTAATTGCTAATGCCATTAAATTTTGTAATTCTGGAGATTCTATTGCATTGACAGCGAGGGAAAAAGAAGACTTTTATGAGATTTGTTTTGAAGATACGGGAGTAGGTATTGATCCAGAAAATTTAAATAAGCTATTTGCAGAAGATACTTTTACAACTAATGGAACGGAGAATGAAACAGGAACTGGTCTTGGGCTCCGAATCTGTAAAGAACTAATAGAACTTAATAGAGGCAGAATAGAGGTAGAAAGTATACCAGGAAAAGGAAGTACTTTTTGTGTGCAATTACCTAAAGCTGCCTAATACTTATATTCTTGATATAAGGTAAAGATCTATCTTGTTATCTCAATTACAAAAGGGGGCTAATATCTGTCTGTTTTAGACATATACAAATAGTATATTGAATATCTATTATAAACATATTACCCATTTAATAGCTTTTTTGAGCTGTGTTTTTGTGCTTCGTGGACAAGATGATATCAATAATCATTTGTGGTATCAAGGTCATATCGAGGGAACAGAAGAACTTCATAAAGCTCAACAATTTCTTGATCATTTAGTAGCTGTTAAGCAAATAGATAGTGCACTTTTCCTTTCAAAACAAGTCATATCCGCAGCACATAAGTACAAAGATTCAGTGGTTTTAAGTGATGCTTTTATCGATCAAGGAGAAGCATATAGCCAACAAAATGAATATTATTATGCGGGACAAAGTTATAAAGAGGCGATAAAAATTCTAAAGAAATTAAAAGATAAAGGACGTTTAGCGAAAGCCTATAAAAATCTTTATTTTTTAGAGTATTATAGTGATAATTTAACTGTTGCAGCGGAACACTTACTAGAATCTCAGACATATTACACAGAAGTAAACGATAAGAATGGTATCGCTACCGTGAATAATTATTTAGGCGATTTATATGCCAAACTAGAAGACTTTGAATTGGCAGAGCAATATTACAATAAGGCTATTGCTCAAATGGAAAAGATAAAAGATAAAAAGGGAATTGGTCTCTTTATGAATAATTTATCGTTTCTATATATCAATAATAAAATGCCAGAAAAGGCAAAAAATATAGTCGATGTAGCCTTAGATATTAACAAGAATGATAGTTTACCAGTGTACACAATCTATTCCTACTATATTCTTGCGAAAATAGCACTTCATGAAAAAGAATATACTACTTCAGAGAAGTACTACGATACCGTTTTAAGCATAGGCTCTAGAACTAAGCATTTCGCATTAACGATACCTTTAATAATTTCGAAACAACAAATGGCAAAAATAGCGCTAGAAACAAAACGTTATCAAGAAGCAGAAGTGCTATTAAATAATGCCAGAGAAGAGTTTTTGTCCATAAAAGATATAGATCCAACGGAGCATTTATTGGCCAATTATAAAATAGCTGCCAAATTAGACTCCGTTCAAGGTAATATCTATAAAGTCCTTGCTTGGCAAAAAAAGTCTCAAGAACTTTCTGAAAAAAAGAGAATTAAAATTTCTGCAGAGAAAATACAAAGAGCAGAGAAAAGGCATAAAGCAGAAATCGAACATTTAAAAATGATCGATGAAAATGAAAGAAAAGAAAGAGATAATGAAGCAAAGTTATTTAAGTACAAGACTTTTGCATTAGGATTGATTTCAGTTTTAATTGCTGTTTTGGCTTTCCTGATAATAATTTTTAAAACAAGAAGAGATCGCAAGAAATTAATCTCTCAATTAAACCATTCTAACGAAACAAAAAATAAGTTGTTTTCTATCATCTCTCATGATTTGAAAAATGAAATTCTGGGTTTAGATGGAAGTCTAAATCTTTTAAAAGATAATGCGATTTCCAACCAGGAGTTTAACGAGATCATTCCAATTTTGGCTAATAGAACGCATCAAACGTCTATTCTTTTAAATAATCTTTTGAATTGGTCGAAATCGCAAATGAAAGAACTTAATGCAAAACCAGTTAGTTTTGATATTAATGAGGTGATAGAAGATAAGTTTACTTTTTTTACTCCCAAAGCAGAGAAAAAGGATATCAAATTGATCAATAAATTAAATCCTACAAGAATTTATGCAGATAAAGATATGTTTGGTATTGTTGCGCAGAATTTGATTGCAAATGCTATTAAGTTCTGTAACCCTGGTGATTCAATAGCATTAGTTTCTATAGAGAAAGAGGATCATTACGAGATTTGTTTCGAAGACACTGGTGTAGGTATTGACCCATCTAATCTTCATAAATTATTTGCCGAAGATACATTTACTACCAAAGGAACTGGTAATGAAAGTGGAACAGGCCTAGGACTCAGAATCTGTAAAGAGCTTATAGAACTTAATAGAGGTAAGATACAAGTAGAAAGTGTTTTAGGAAAGGGAAGTGTTTTTTGTATCACACTACCCAAAGCGGCCTAATCTTATTTATCCATTAAACTTCTAAACTGATAAAAGAAACGTTCTATTAGACGTAGATCTTCTGTTATTATTTCTACAGAACCACGCATTTCCTGTTGGAAAGGAATTTTTTTATTATAAGTGGTAACTAACTCTTTAGGCAGTTTTACATCGATAAGATATAATCCATCTTTATCTGGTAACATGGATATATAATCTACTTTACCTTGTAGCATACCGAATTCATCATCCGGAAAATTTTCTAGTTTAATATTGGCTTTTTGGCCAATTTTAATTTTACCAGAATTTTGAGTAGGGGCTTTTATTTTAGCAACATAAGATAATGAGTCCTGAATTGGGATTACTATAAATACAATATCTCCTGCAGTTACATTTTCATTTTCAAATCGATAATTGGAAAAAGAAACCCTACCTTCTATATCTGATTGCAATAAATAGCGAAGTTCCCAATCTTTAATGCTCCTCTTTAACTGGTCAAAAGACTGTATTACTTTATTTCGTAGATTGATTTCTTCTCGTTGTTGATTAAACTCTGTTCCTTTTGAGTTTTTTTGTACTGTACTGATTTGCTCTTTTATTTGGGAAAGTTGATTGGTATAGTTTTTATAATTATTCTCAAATTGTGAGTATTCAATCTTTGATTGCTCATATTCTTGGAGAGAAATACTTCCTTTATCAAACAACTCTTGTTGCCTATCAAAAGTCTTTTTTCTTAAACTTAAAGTTCTTTGTTCAACCCTTTTTTGATTTAAAATGCTTTCTTGCCTTCGGTAAAGTTCGGACAGAGATATCTGATTTGCTAAGTTTTCACCAGAAAACGGTTTTAGTTCTTTGTTTAGAGTGTATTCGATATAGTTGTTTTCGAAAGTAGCATAACTAGTCTGAATGTCACCGAGTTCTAGTAATGGTGGCATTTTTTCAAAAGGAAATTTAATTTGTTGATTATTGATTTTGATCGTATCAACAACTCTTTTAAGACTAAAAACGTCAAGATAGTTTGCTGTATTTCTTAAAATAGCCAAAGGAGTTTTTTCTGGAACGGTATCACCTTCTTTAACGAATATCGCCTCTATTTTCTCACTTACATTTGCCTGCTCTTTTTGCAAAGGAACATCGGTTGTAATAACTGCTTGTGCAGGAATGGTATCAGGATATTTTAGCATCCAGGAAAGAAAAAGTAAAAGTAATATTAGTGTTAGAATCAGAAGGTTTCCCCATCGAATCATCCAATGCGGAACACGTGTTAGAATTTCCTGAACTTCTTCACTCCTTAATTGTATGTCATCTAAATTATCTGGCATGCTGTTATAATTTCAAAATTATAAATTATTAATTACGAATTTTGAGTTTGGTAGTTTTTTGTATTGAACCAATAATTCTAAGTAATTCTTCACATTTATCTATTAAATTTTTACTTTCTTCTACATTGACATAATTACTATCTCTTAATAATCTTAACCAGTAATGAGTTTCTCGAGCTTCTTTATAAGAGATGGATAATTTAGATAAAAAATCTTTAGTACTTTGCCCACCTATCGCTTCTTCTATATTAGCTCCTATCGATGTACCACTCCTTAGAAACTGTTTAGACAAAATATATTCATGTCGCTCTTTTGTTAACTTCCTAAATAAGTCAATACATAATAAGGCGAATTCGTAACTTTTTTGTTGAATAATATTTTCTTTTTTCATTAAGTTTTTAATTCGTAATTCTTAATTAGAAATTATTTTCCAAGTTCTAATTGATTCTTAACTAAATTATAATAGCTTCCTTTTTCTTTAATTAAGGACTCATGATTTCCTACTTCAATAATTTCTCCTTTGTCTAATACTACGATTTGATCTGCATTTTTAACGGTACTTAATCTATGCGCTATCACCATCACCGTTTTATCTTTAAAAAACGTATCTAGTTTTTCCATGATCACCTTTTCATTATTGGCATCTAATGCGGATGTAGCTTCATCAAAGAATAAGAATTTTGGATTTTTATACACAGCCCTTGCTATAAATAAACGCTGTTTTTGTCCAGTGCTGAGACCAACACCTTCCATCCCAATTTTAGTATTGTATGATAGTGGCAACGACTCTACAAACTCTTTGATATTTGCCACATCTACTGCGTGTGCTAATTTTTTCTTGTCTACATAATCTTCGCCAACGGCAATATTGTTGGCAATAGTATCATTAAAAATATATCCTTCTTGCATCACAACACCAAATTGATCTCTCCAGGCTTTTTGTGATACGTTATTTAAATCATGAGTGCCTATAAAGATTTGACCTTCATCTGGTTCATAAAATTTTAGAAGAAGTTTCATTAGCGTAGTTTTACCACTACCACTAACACCTACAACTGCAGTAATTTTATTGGCAGGAATCGATAAATCCAAATTTTGTAGCACAGGCTTATCTGAACCTACATATCTAAAACTTAATTTTTTGATTTCAAAACCAGAATTTTCAGGTACTTCTCTTATCTTTTCATCACCAGATTTTTCTTCATCGTCTTTATTATGAATTTCACCTAAACGCTCTAAAGAAATTTGTGCGTCTTGTAATTCTCTTAAGAAATTGATCAATTGGGTAATAGGAGCGTTTAATTGTCCTACAATAGAAGTAATGGCTAGCATCATACCTAATGTAATATCCCCATCAATAACAAGAACAGCAGAGAGAATTGTAATTAGTATATTTTTTAGCTCATTAATAAATGCTGAACCAACACTTTGGTATTGTTCTAAAGCTAGGTTTTCTATAGATATTTTAAATAATTTAGCTTGTACAAATTCCCAATTCCATCGTTTTCTTTTTTCGGCATTATGCAATTTTATTTCTTGCATACCATTCACCAATTCAATAACCTTACTTTGTTCTTCACTAATCTGAGAGAAACGTTTATAGTCTAATTTTTTACGTTTTTTGAAGAAAATAAGTATCCAAGCAAAATAGATAGCACTGCCCACAGCAAAAACAGCGAATATAGAAAAGCTATAATAGATAAGAACAATACTAAATACAATTAGGTTTACCATAGAAAACAACACATTCAGCGAAGACATGGTAAGTATTTGTTCTATCCTTTTATGATCGTTAATTCTTTGTAATAAATCTCCAGTCATTTTTACATCAAAGTAGGAGATAGGTAGATTCATTAATTTTATGAAGAAATCAGAGATTAACGAGATATTAATTCTCGTACTTAGATGCAGCAAGATCCAACTTCTCAGAACATCAATCAATGTACGACCGATAAATAATGATAATTGTGCAATTAATACCAGGTATACAAAATTAATATCTTCGTTTTTGATACCGACATCAACGATACTTTGTGTAAGAAATGGAGTTATTAATTGAAGCAAACTCCCAGCTGTTAATCCAAGTATTAGTTGGAAGATGAATTTTTTATACTTAAAAACGTATTTTGAAATGAATTTGAATCCGAATTCTTCGTCTTCCTCATCGATGTTATCACTGTAAAATTTTGGTGTAGGTTCTACCAATAATGCAACACCTTCTTCTGTAGTTTGATCAGCATTATTACCAATCCATGCTTTGATAAACTCTTCTTGCGTATAGGTAATCAGTCCATGTGCGGGATCTGACACATAAATTTTCATCCCATTTTTTTTGGTAGATTTCACTTTGTAAACCACCACGTAATGAACCTTATTCCAATGTACTATGCATGGTAAAGGAACCTCCAACAATTGATTTAAAGATAGCTTTACACCCAAGGATCTAAATCCAATACTCTCTACCGCTTCACTTAGTCCAAGTAATGAACTCCCTTCTCTAGTGGTTTCACTAAGAGATCTAAGCTTCTGAGTATTCAATACTTTTCCGTAATGTTTAGCTATAATTTTTATACAAGTAGGTCCACAATCTTTTGATTCGGCTTGTTTGTAAAAGGGAAATTTTGGCATTAAACGTTTTAATTATGAGTGATGAGTTGCGCTACAAAGAAAAGTAAATCTTTTCGATTTTGCTATCAAACTCATCTTAGTTCCTAAATTGCGTCTATATATTAGTTTATTTAACCTAGGATTTGTTACCCACCTAAAATGATTTTTTACAGCAAATGGATTTTATTTGTAACTATTATACTGGCTGAGATACTATAATAGGTTCTGTTTGAAGTATTTCAAGTAACAATGTTTTTTCTAGTACAAAAGAGAGCATTTTTGTCTTAAAGTCAACAAACCCTTCTCCAAATTGCTTAATAAAATCTTGGTCTTTATGCAGCTCATCATACAATTCCTGAACGGAAACGGGTTCCAGGAAATATAGTAAAATGCTATGCCAGCCCTCAAGATACTTTTTGTCTTTTTTCCCACTATACGGAATAGTAAATTCTATAGTCATAGGATCGGCATTAAAATCTATGATACAATCTTTGTTTAATGAAAACTTGGTATTTAGTAGTTCTTCTGGAGTTGTATTTTCTACAAAATCATAGAAATCAAAGATTTTTTGTAATCGTGATGCTTCGATTTCATTGTCAAAACCTTCATTTGGAAAAAGTTTATGAAGTTTATTTTTTAGATGCTTATAATATTCAGGGAAATGATATTGAAGTCTAGCTTCTATTTGTTCACAGGCAAAAACAGATTTTTTTGCAAAGCCAATACAATGAATAAATTTAGAGATCAATGGGATGGTACTAAAATCTATAATCTCTACAAAATTCGGTTGAACATCTTCAAATAAATATTGTACTTTTAAGTTATTCTTCTCAGCAATAGCGTAACCTAGTTGTTGCTCAAAAATAGTATTAAAAATTCCAACATCTATATTATTGAAATGGTGCTGATTACTTTCTATTAAAACTTTAGCTTTTTCATATAATTCTTTAAAGAACTGAAAGTTTTTACCACCGATAACGCCGGCATTATGAGCTAAGATCTTACCATTTTTATAGTATGTTTTAATTAGTTCATCAGGAATAGTCTCAAAATTAGAAAGCATATATCTGAATGTCTTTCCATATCCTGGGAAATTAGCTTCGACATTTTGAGTGATGATATCATATTGATCGTTATCATATGGAATTTTGTCCCAAATAAAAATATCATTGTCTAGATGAATAAAAGGTTCGTTTTGATCTGCACAAGTAACAAGTTTACCAAAAGCCCATAATTTTGGATGATGATGGTTGATTTTTTCTAGATTGGTATGAATGTCCGAGTAGGGAAGTTCTAACAGACCATTAAACAATTCTTTTCCTCTATTATCAGTAAACAGTTCATTTTTGTTATAAAACCTGTTGATGGTTAATGCACTCAGTGCAAAACTGTAAAAGGCATATTTTTGATTTGGCCAACCTCCATTAAATCTTGCATTGGCATCATCAGAGTTATGATAAGTGGGTTTGGTCCAGAAACTTTGAATTATTTTCATGATAGGTGTAAGTTTAAAAGGAGGGTGTTCTAGACACCCTCCATGAATAAAGTAAGATGATTAGATCTTAATAGTTAGGTTTACACCAGCTATTTAAATCAGAATCATAGTACAGATACTGTCCATTAATCCAAGATCCGTGAGGAGGATACATTTTACCAGATGGACAACTAGGTACAGACCAGTTATCGTAACCACCAGTAATCTGCTTAGCCTCTTTTCGACCTAGGATCTCACCTTTAATTTTCTTTAAAATTTCCGATTTTTTCATTTTTAAATGATTTTAAAATTAATAATGATTTGATAGTATACTATACCTATATAATACGTGTAAACTGAAAAATGTTACGGGGAGAAAATTTACTTAAACGTTGTAGTGTTAATAAGTTGTGAGATATGTTTGTTTTTTAACATAATTCCGATAAAAATCCTTGTTGTTAGGGTAGTATTTTGTGATTTTTAAATTATTAGAGTCACTATGTTGAATATATGTTCTTCTAATTAGAATTCAGTTTTTTAAATTAAAAATAGATAGCAGAAGGTGGGCATTAGAATATAGTAGCTGGATATAAGAGTATTGGTTTGTAAAATCTTTTAAGAGTTTTATATTGTAAAATTGTGGTTTTTTTACGTTCATTAGGTACTTTCCAGTTCTCTATTCCAATAAATATTTTCTTTAATCACTTTTGCAGGTATGCCAGCAGCGACACAATTTTTAGGAATGTCCTTGGTTACAATTGCACCTAAGCTAACTATACTATCATCCCCAATGGTTACTCCCTTAAGTATGGTAGCTTTGGCACCAACCCAAACATGATTACCGATAAAAATACTTTTAGCGTGATTTACTCTATTATTAGTTTGTAGATCAAATATGCCATGAGAATCACTAGTACGAATCGAAATGTTGTCAGAAAACATACATTCTTTTCCAATAATAACTTTTTGATTTGGTTCAGTAACTGCTATATGAGCTTGCTCTATTGTTGTGAAATTACCAATATTCAATATACAATCAGAGTGTTCCATCCATAATATAGCACTATTTATCCTGCAGTTTGCTCCAATTTCCAAGAAGTGATTATCTCCCTGAATTTTAATAAAAACGTTATAAATGATACTATTTTCTTTGATTACAATCGTATTGTTATTTCCGTTAATATTTATGTTATAGTTAAGAAGCTGACCTTTATTTTCAATTTTATTGTTTTCACCCTTAATAGCTCGTATAGTATGACTATTGTTTTTTTTACGACGTTTATTTAAAAAATGTAGCATTGTTTTGTTTTTTGTCTAAACTTCTAATCTTTTATCAAAAAAGGAGTACTCATAAAGCACTCCTTTTTAAAATACATGCGCGTTTTCACTAATTAGCGCAAACTCAACTTGGTGGTGGCAATTCCTTTTTCATTCTGGATTTGTACCAAATATAATCCTCTTGCTAGTTCTCCTATTTCAAAATTAGTTCCAGCCTCAAAGTCACCTTCAAACTTTTTAGCAAGTGCTCCGGTGATATTATATACAAATACTTTTTGTACAGATTCATTGATGCTAAAAGCTGTTTTTGCAGGATTCGGATATGCATTAAAACTAAGAATGTTGTCAATATCAGGAGTACTTAAACTTTTTTGTTCGTTAGCATATACTTTAAATTCTCCTGGTTGTAAACTGATGACTGCATTTACATCGGTAACTTCGATAGAGGCTCCGGTATCATCTAATAAATCATACCAAGTACCAGTTTCCTGAAAGCTCGGATTGATAGAAAGCGTATTTACTCCAAAGTTTCCAATAATCGTTACATATTTTATCTCATCACCCGTGGCCGTATCATCTGTTAAATGAATTTTCTTATCTGCAGTTGATGATCCCGATAAGGTAAAGTTATCGGTTTTAAATATTTTCTCATTCAGTTTTAGGTTAATTAACTTAGCGTATATGTCATATACGTCCGTTCTGTCTGTAACATTTAAGTAATCCCAACGAATAGGCTTAGGATTTGTTCTACATCCATTGTCGATGGATCCGTCCTCGCATCGATTGATACTAAACCCATATCCTAGTTCTCCAAATTGCCATATCATTTTTGGGCCGGGAACCGTAAAGTAAAATGCTCCTGCAAGCTCTACTCTGTCTAATGCAGTAGATAAGTCTGTAACATCATATGTAGGAGCATTGGTGTTATTACCAAATTGAACATTTTTATACATTAATCGCTCTTCATCATGGCTTTCCATATATGAAATTGCAGAAGGACCGTCGAACCCTTTTACCGCATAGGATACTCCTGAAAAATTGGATTTACCATTATCATGGTAACCCATTGTAGACTCGTTGTAAGGGTCGGTTTGTTTGTTCCAAAGTAATATACCCTTACCTTCATTAGCCCGATAATCAGCCCATTCCTTTTCCTCGGCAATACCTCCTAAATGTTCGAAAATTACATAAAAATCAGGATCAACAGCCCATTGATAATCGGCATATTCTTTTAGAATATCAACTCTATCTTGCTGAAAGGAATTAGTACAAGCATCGTTAGAAGCTGTACAGTTTTGAGTAAATCCTTTGGTAAGGTCCCATCTAAAACCATCTACATTATATTCTTCAATCCAATACTCAACAGTTCTTTTTACATAATCTTGTGTAGCTTGTTTACTATGATCAAAATCATTAAACACACTAAAAGAATGTGTTGCTGTCTGGTTGAAGAAAGGGCTATCTGCACTGGCTTGTCCTCCATAACCGCCACCAGATGTATTCCACATTCTATAATATGGATTTTGACCTGTAGCATGGTTATATACTACATCTAAAATTACAGCAATTCCTCTAGCGTGACACTCATCTACAAATTGTTTAAACGCTGTAGGAGTACCATAGTATTTATCCAAAGCCATATGAAAAGAAGGGTTATATCCCCAACTAATGTTTCCGTCAAATTCTGAAATAGGCATTAATTCTATGGCGTTGATACCTAAGTCTTGTAAATAGTCTAGTCTATTTTTTACGGCATCAAAAGTATGTAAATTGTCGAAGTCACGGATTAATAGTTCATAAATAACTAAATCTGTTACTTCTGGTTTTTGGAAATTTGTATTTTGCCATACATATTCAGCTTCACCCGTTTTAAACCATGAAACAGCGTCGTTTGTTTTTCCTGTTGGATATCCTGGTAAATCAGGGAAAGTAGCGTTGTCGATAAAAGCATCGTTAAATTCTGACAGTATCAGAGTAGAGTAGGGGTCTGCAACTGAAATGGATGCATCTACAACATACTGATAAAGTATATCCGAATTATCTGGCATATCTATCGTGATCCAAAATCTATCCTGCGCACTGTCTTTATTTAATAAATAGGTGTTGTCTAAACTCCAGTCATTACCATTAAAGTTACCTTTGATATGGACATAATCTTTTCCTGGTGCAAAAAATACAAACGTAGCAGAGGTACCATCTAAGTTTAATCCGTCCTCCATTCCGGCAGGAACTGCGGCTTCTGTAACTACAGGCGTTGTAATTGCTGAGAATGTTTCCGATAGTGAATTAGACGTTCCAGTTTCTGTAGCTACAAGTTCAAAATCAACACCTTCTGTGATTGTATAATTGTTTGTGTAATTTGTAATACCTGTTTGTGTATCTACAGATATTCCATTAGCAAATAGTTCAAAATCTGCATTTACAGTAGTAGTAGCAGAAATAGCCAAATTATTACCGCTATCAATAATACTAACAGCATCTGTTGGTGTATTTAAAGTAAGTTGAAAAATCCCAACTTCGACAAGATTATCCTGAGTTTTATTGTCTCCGGTTCCGTCCTGAGCTTTCGCTAACATTCCAATTCTTCCTATTCCTGTAGCTCCGTAAAACGTAGTAGGAGTTAAGGTGATAGAGTAGGTTCCGTCTCCATTAGCTGTAAATACTTGTGGAGTTGCAGTGTTTGATGAATCTGTCCAATCTCCATTGTTAGGAGCATTGCCAACAAAATTATCATTAAGATCAAAATACCATGCCCATAAGTAAAGATTGGTAGTTCCCCAAAGGCTAAGATCAATTCCGGAAACTGTAATAGTAATCTCATCATCTTCATTAAACGCTGCAGGATTTACAGTAAATGTGGCATTCTGTTGTTGCGCTTG
This sequence comes from uncultured Aquimarina sp., assembly GCF_947492965.1. Classification (GTDB taxonomy): domain Bacteria; phylum Bacteroidota; class Bacteroidia; order Flavobacteriales; family Flavobacteriaceae; genus Aquimarina. The sequence goes on from NZ_CANLOZ010000004.1 coordinate 409,095, forward strand.
AGTTGTTATCAGTCCCAGAAAGAAAATAAATAATAAAGTAAATTTTTTCATGACGTTATGTTTTTAAAGTAAAAAGGCTGTTATACAGATAACAGCCTTTTTATATTATTTGTTAAACTACTGCGGAGTTAACGTATATGTATAATTGTTAGGATTGCTTAGATCTAAAGTAACTAAATATGTTCCTGCAGTATCTACACTAAGATTTCCACCGTTAAACCCTAATTGACCATCTTCTGCTCCAGTACCAAAATTATCTTGTGGATCATCCCAGTTATCATTAGCTCTAAACTTAAATTCATCTGCGGTAAGATCGATAATAATACTCCAGGTTCTAGACGCAGCATCATAAGTTAAATCAGTATCACTTCCCCATCCAGTTGGAGTAGCAGCACCAATGATACCCCATACTTGTCTTCTTGCAGACCAAGTAATATTTTCAGGATCAGTAAAATCAGCATCTATTTTGTAATAACCAGCTTCAGCAGCTCTCATATTCGATTCTCCATCTTGTACTAAAATTCCAGAAGTACCACTTCCATCAGCATCTCCATAATCGCCATCAAAACTTGTATTTGTTGGCAAGATTTTAAACTCTGGACTAGGGTTGTTTAAGAAAACATATCCTTGAAATGCTGTAGCTCCAAATTCTGCAGCTTCGATCGTTGGTAAGGTTGCAGCTGGAGTCCAGTCATCTCCATAACCACCAGCGTTAAGAAAGTTACCGATTACAAAAAGCTTAGGAGCTTCCGTAGTAAATGGAGTTACTACCACAATTCTAGATTCAGAAACTTGAGATTCTCCAGCACCTACAGCAGCAACTACTCTTACTTCTACACTTGAAGGTTCCTGTGGAGGTAATCCTAGTGCTAATGCTGCGTTGTTAAAAGAATCAACAGATACAGGGATTTGTAAAGAGTTACCACTACCTAATTCTTGTGCATTGGCAAACTGATTTCCTTCCACATCTACTTCAATTGTATAGTTGGTTGCAGAATCAAAGTTGAAATCTGCATCTGTAAATGTGAACCTTTCTGCTAGCAGGTCTTTAGTTTCAAAAGTAAATACGTAAGAAGCACCAGCTTCTGGCGCTGTTATTACAGGCGCCTCGGCTAGTTCAAAAATTGGTCTATCTTCTATGTTATCGTCACTTGTACATCCTATAAATAGAGTACTTATTACAGCTAATGTTAAAAATATTTTTTTCATTTTTATTTAATTTTTTTAGTAACCAGGGTTTTGAGTTATGTTTGGATTTGCTACCAATTCTGTAGAAGGAATCGGGAAAAGACTAACGTGTGGAGGTAATGGAGAACCGTTATTAGCTCCATTTTTAAATGGCCATAAGAAAGTACCTCCAGTAAATTTATTAAAACGTATTAGGTCGGTTCTTCTTTGACCTTCCCAGTACAATTCTCTACCTCTTTCATCAAGAATAAAATCTAGAGTAAGGTCTCCTGTACTTACATTTCCAGCAGTACTACCGTAAGCTCTTTCCCTTAATTGATTAATGTATCCAACAGCTTCTGTAGGAGTACCTCCAGCTCCACCTCTAGTTACAGCTTCAGCATAATTTAAATATACTTCACCAAGTCTAAACATATGGAAGTCAGCGTCTACATGAGTTCCAGAGAGATCAGATCCAGGTTGTAAATCTACTCCTACGTTTCTCCATTTTTGGATAGCATATCCATCCGCATAACTGGAAAGTGTTGCAATATCAAGAGTTTGACCATTCGTGTAGAATTTACCTCTAGAATCGTTCCAAACTGGTTGTGTAGCGATTGATATCGCCATTGCAGGAGCAGGAACTACAGTTCCATTATTGGTGATAACACCAGTAAGGAAATCATATCTATATACTTCATTGGCATTAAAAGCTGGGTTTGTATTATTTTCATCAGATCCCAAATATTCAAAATCCCCATCGGCATCAAATGCTTTTAGCGTACCAGCATCGTCTGCTAATAGCCTAAGATCATTGTCATATTCGTAGATTTCGAAGGAACCACTGCTACTACCAAAAAGATCTACAAATACTGAAGTCGTTCTGATTCCAAACCATCCACCATCGATTCCGAAAGCTCTAGGAACAATATTTCCTCCAATCGGTGCATGAGTTAAAAATGTAGTTCCACCGAAGGATTGAGTGTTGATACCGTCAAACGCAACACTAAAAATGCTTTCACTTTGCGATCCGTTGGTATTATTATCCGCTAAGAATAATTTTTGATAATCGTCTACAAGACTGTAGCCGGCAGCTAGAATTCTATTCGTATATGTTAAGCTTTCTGTATATCTTTCTGTTCCAGTATATACTTCTGCGTTAAGATATAGTTTAGATAACAACATCCATACCGCTGCTTGATCGGCTCTTGGATACGAATTAGTCCCAGGAGCAGGCATTTCGGATTCGATAGCTAATAGTTCTGATTCTACAAAATCAAAAGCCTCTTGTCTCGTAATTTGTGGTGGAATATATCCAACAACAGGATCTGCCTCTGTAAAGAAAGCAATGTTTCCAAACATATCGATCAAATGATAATGACTTAAAGCTCTTAAAAATCTGGCTTCAGCTCTGAATTGTTGGATTTCAGCTCTTAATGAAGCGGAAACTCCTCTGGCATTTAGTTTGTCATCTGTAGTTTGTCTTAAAAATTCATTTACAGAAGAGACCTGAAAATTCGCTCTGTCATAAAATGCTCTAACAAAAGCATTACTAGAAGTCCACTGACCAAAGTTTAAAACTGGTAAATCTGGATCTCCCCACGCAATAACAGCCTCGTCAGTTGGTAATTCTTGTAATTGCCAGAACCCTCTTAAGTATTGACCAAAACCAGCGTCTATACCTTGGATATCACTATTTCCAGGTCCTAACTGACCACTAACAGCTAATCCTGAGTAAAGTTTTCCAAGTACTTGCAAATATGCTTCATCAGAACTAAAGAACTCATCAGTAGTTTGGTTCTGATCATCATTAACTTCTACATCTAGGTCATCGGTACAAGATCCCATAGACAACAGGAACGCGCAAATACCAATGTGTACTAAGTTTTTAAATTTTATCTTCATTGCATTCATTTTTTAAAAGTCTAAATTAACTCCGAATTGGTAAGTTCTAGGTCTTGGATAGATAGTACTGTCAAAACCACTACTGATTTCTGGATCAATACCTGTATAATCTGTAATGATAAGTACATTATTAACAGTTCCAAATAGCTTCATATCTATATTCTCGTAGTTCAAGAAATTTTTAAAAGTATATCCTAAAGAAATGTTATCTAATTTTAGGAAAGAAGCATCTTGAATATAATAATCAGAAGAAAATCTATCAACACCACCGTCAAAGAAGTTTGTCTGTAATAGATCTGTGGTGGTATTAGATAATGTATTTTGGAAATTCAATATTCTTCTACCATTACTTCCCGCATCTACAAAGTTGTAGTTGTAGTTACCAACACTTCCTCTCCAAAACATACTGAAATTCCAGTTTTTGTAATCCAGGATCGTATTAAACCCATAGAAGAAATCAGCCGCAGGTTTTCTGTAGATATACTTGTCTTTTTCATTAATGATATTATCATTATTTCTATCTACATAAGCTCCTTCTACTGGTACTCCGTTTGCATCATACACTTGTTCAAAAACCCAGTAGGAGTTAGGAGCAAAACCAACAGTCTGAATATTAATATTACTTCCTACAAAACCTGAACCTGTAAAACCTTCAAAATTTGGATTATCTACAGCAAATAATTCTGTGATCTCTCCTTGTTGGAAAGTAATGTTACCACCAATTTGCCATCTTAAGTTATCATTTTGTATTGGAACTAAGTTTAAAGAGAGCTCTAACCCTTCATTGGTTAGGTTTCCTAAATTCACATCATCCTGATTAGATAAACTACCACTAGGAAGTGCGGCTACGAATAAAAGATCATCAGTTTCTTTTCTATATAAATCAACTGATCCAGAAATTCTACCATCATATAATCCATAGTCTAAACCAACGTTATATTGTGTAGTAGTTTCCCATGTTAAATCAGGGTTGTACGGTAATGCTAACCCAGTAGATACAAAAATTGGAGTTCCATCAGCTTCTTGGCCAATTTGATATTGTGATTGTGGATCACTAGTTAAAATTCTTGCAAGAGAAGGTGTTGCATCACCAATACTCTGCTGTGGTGTTACCCCATAACTCACTCTAAATTTTAATTGAGATATTAAATTAGAGTCTTTTAAGAAATTTTCGTTATGTGCATTCCAAGAAAATGCTCCAGATGGGCTGTTGGTCCATTGATTTTGTAATCCAGAGAATCTAGAAGTAGCATCTCGTCTAAAACTTCCAGTAAATATATATTTGTCAGCTATAGAAATGGTTGCTCTACCAAAAAAACCAAGTAAAACTTCTCTTGGATTGTTAAACGGATTGTCGATTTCGATTAGATCAAAACCTCTGCTGAAATTACTACCGCTATCTAAAAATTTTTGGTAAGAATAACCAGCTGTTACATCAAAAATAGTATTTAAAGCTTCAGAGTCTTTACGGTAATTTAGATAGAAATCAAATAATAAATTTTCTCTTTTCTGTGAAGATCTGCTATAACTATCGTTATTCAATCCAGTAGTATTGCCAACTGATTGAGAAGAAATAATATTTTCAGTTTTTGCTGTGGCTATTTCGTAACCAACATTCATGTTAGCTCTTAGCTCTGGCAAAAAGTGAAATTTATAATCTAGTTCTAAATTTCCTAAACTTCTAAAAATAATACCTGTTAAATCACTTTGCTCCAGTAGGGCAACAGGATTTTGTCCTGCCAAAGCGATTGGATTTCCACTCCCATCTAACCATTGAAAATAATTTCCGAAGTCGTTGTCCTGGAAAACTGGTTGGGTAGGATCAAATCCAAGTGCGGCACCAATACTAGTTCCAGCTCCATCACGACCTGCATATGTATAGTCTTCTACTGCAGTCTTAATATTAGTATTAATTTTTAGATGGTTGTCAAAAAATTTGGTGCGAATATTAGCAGATAAAGATGTTCGATCTAATTGATCCTTTTTAATTAGCCCTTCTTCATTCAATAATCCTAAAGATATTCTATAATTGATCCAGTCATAACCACTTGACAGACTAATATTATGATTCGTAGATACCGCATTTTGAAGAATTTCGTCTTGCCAATCTGTATTTTCTGTTCCTAATAAGTCAATTTGTGCTTGTGATCCATTTGCAGTTACATACTCTCTGAATTGATCTCCATCTAACGCTTCAATTTTATCTACGATTTGGGAAAAAGTAACGTTACCGTTATAATTAAATTTTAATTTCCCATCTGTATTTGTTCCCTTCTTTGTAGTAATGATAATCACACCATTAGAAGCTCTAAATCCATAAATCGCTGTAGCCGAAGCATCTTTAAGTACCGTAAACGATTCAATATCATTAGGGTTAATAGAGTTTAAGTTGTTTCTTGTTCCACCTGGTCCAGGGTCTAAAGGAATACCATCAACAATGATTAGTGGATTATTAGAAGCATTTAAAGAGGAACCACCTCTAATTCTAATAGTAGATCCTTCTCCAGGGGCTCCACCATTATCAATCACAGTAACCCCTGCAGTACGACCCTTAATCAATTGATCAGGTGAAGCATTTACACCCTGATTAAAGTCATCTGCTGTTACTGTACTTACGGAACCAGTTAGATCTTTTTTACGTACCGAACCATAACCAATAACTACTACTTGTTCTAGTTCAGCAGCGTCTTCTTGTAAAACAACATCAATTCTATTGTTTCCAGAATATGTAAATTCTTGTGCAATGAAACCAACGTAAGAGAATTCAATAATATCTCCATTGTTTACACCTTTAAGGGAATAGTTACCATCAAAATCGGATGATGTCCCATTTGTTGTCCCCTTAATTATGATATTCACACCGGGAATCGGTTGACCATTTCCAGCATCAGTTACAGTACCGGTGACTGTCGACTGTGCAAAAAAGCTCATTGGTATCAACCACAATAAAAACAATGCGCTTTTAGTAAATGTTTTCATATAATATTAAATTAGTTTTTAATTGTTTTTAGCCTTATATTTTCACTTTCTGAGAACCAATGTATGTAAAATCTGTGTTAAATTTCAGGTACGGTGTAGCCGTAACCTTACGAAAACGTTTGCGTGTGGATAACTTTTAAAATTCTGTTAAAATTTTAAGGGTAATTGTGATCATATCGCATATTTTCGCATTAAAATTTAGCTTTTAATAAAAATTCAAGGGAAATGAAGCAAAAAGTTACGTTGAAACAAATAGCAAAAGAGCTCGATGTATCCATCTCTACAGTGTCAAAAGCATTAAAAGATAGCGTAGAAATTAGTCTCGATACTCGACAAAAGGTAAAAGCTTTCGCTAAGTTGTATAATTATAAACCTAACAACATTGCGCTGAGTCTTAAAAACCGAAAAACCAAGACTATAGGAGTGATTATTCCAGAGATTGTTCACCATTTTTTTACCACTGTTATTGGAGGAGTAGAAAAGGTTGCAAATGAAAAAGGGTATAATGTAATCATTTGTTCGTCTAATAATTCCTTTGACAAAGAGGTGATCAATTTAGAAATGCTAGCCAGTGGTAGTGCAGATGGATTTATCTTATCTGTGGCAAAGGAAACACAACAAAAGAAGGATTATCATCACATCGAGGAGACCATGAGTCAAGGAATGCCGGTGGTACTTTTTGATAGAATTATAGACGAACTCGTTTGTGATAAGGTGATTATTGATGATGGTAAGGGAGCACAAACGGCTACAAATCATCTACTTTCTTTGGGATGTAAAAAAATTGCAATTATTACAACGGTGGATTATATCAGTGTTGGAAAACTTAGAACTAACGGATATTTAAGAGCGCTTCGAGCATACGATATTACTGCTAGAGAGGATTATATCTTAAAGATAGAAGATATCGATAACTGCGAATCTGAAATATCTAGCTTTTTGAAAGATAAAGAGGTAGATGCTATTTTTGCTGTGAATGAATTATTTGCGGTTACAGCTGCAAGAGTTTTACACGAACAAGGTAAAAAAGTCCCGGATGACGTTTCTATAGTTGGATTCACCGATGGCATCTTGTCTAAACATTTTATTCCAAGTTTAACGACTATCAGTCAGCATGGAGAAGAGATGGGGATTAGAGCTGCGAAGTTGCTTATTGATAAGCTAGAAGGAGAAGAAGACGTTCCTGAAGAATATAAAACCGTTATTATAGATACTAGCTTAATCCAAAGACAATCAACAAAAAAATAACACACTAAAATTATTTTATTTAAAATAATATAATATATTTGACACCTATCAGAACTTATATTTTCACTTTCTACTAACATAAGTTTTGATAAGTGTACGCGCTTATCATAGTAATTATTAAAGATTTACTTAATGAACAAGCGTAAGCTAAGTTTCTGGGAAATATGGAACATGAGTTTCGGTTTCTTAGGAATACAAATGGGTTTTGCTTTACAAAATGCAAATGCCAGTAGGATACTTCAGATTTTCGGAGCTGATGTTCATGAATTATCATGGTTTTGGGTTGTAGCACCTTTAACAGGGTTGATCGTGCAACCTATCATCGGATATTACAGTGATAAAACATGGACGCGTTTAGGTCGAAGAAGGCCCTTTTTCCTTACAGGAGCAATTCTTGCGTCTATAGGGTTGCTGCTAATGCCTAATGCAGATATGTTCACCGCGTTCTTACCTTCATTATGGGTTGGTGCCGGGATGTTAATGGTCATGGATGCTTCTTTTAATGTTGCTATGGAGCCTTTCCGGGCTCTTGTTGCCGATAATCTTCCATCCGATCAGCGAACTCTTGGTTTTAGTGTTCAAACTATTTTAATTGGTATTGGCGCAGTTATAGGATCTTGGTTACCATATGTAATGGCAAACTGGTTAGGTATTTCCAATGAAGCACAAATCGGAGAAGTTCCTTTTCATCTACTTTTATCTTTTATTATTGGGGCAGCAGTATTAATAGGAAGTATACTATTAACTGTTTTTACTACAAAAGAATATTCTCCAGAAGAATTAGCAGCATTTGAAAATGATGAAGAAGGTTTAGAGGAAGAACAATCTTCCTTAATGAACATTTTTTCGGATTTTAGAAAAATGCCATTGACTATGAAACAATTGAGCGGTGTTCAGTTTTTTTCTTGGTTTGGTCTTTTTGGAATGTGGGTTTTTTCAACACCTGCTATAGCACATCATATCTATGATTTACCACTTAGTGATCATAGCAGTGAGCCTTATCAAAATGCTGGAGATTGGGTTGGAGTATTATTTGGGGTTTATAATGCTGTTTCCGCAGTGTTCGCATTCTTTTTACCATACATAGCGTTAAAAATAGGTAGAAAACTAACTCATGCTGTATCTTTGATAATCGGTGGCTTAGGTCTTATTTCCATTTATCTAGCACCAAACGAAGATTGGTTGATACTTTCTATGGTTGGTATTGGAATTGCTTGGGCAAGTATTCTGGCAATGCCTTATGCAATACTAGCGGGTTCTATTCCTGCGAAAAAAATGGGAGTTTATATGGGGATATTTAACTTCTTTATTGTACTGCCTCAGATTATAAACGCAATTATAGGAGGACCTGTAGTTAAATATTTTTATGGAGGAAATCCAATTTATGCTTTAGTAATTAGTGGTGTGTCTTTTATCATTGCAGCACTATTAGTTATCAGAGTAAAAGATGTTGACGATACTTTAATTAATACAAAAAGTTAAAAAGAATGACGAAAAAAGCATTCATATTTGATCTAGATGGTGTCATTGTAGACACTGCAAAATACCATTTTCTGGCATGGCAAAATTTAGCCAATACACTAGGTATATCTTTTTCTGAAGAACAGAATGAACAATTGAAAGGAGTTAGCCGAATAAAATCCTTAGAGAAAATTTTAGAATGGGGAAATAAAACAATTTCAGAAGAAGAGTTTACGACCTTAATGGCCAAAAAGAATGAGGAGTATCTAAATTATATCGAAACGATGGATACCTCTGAAATTCTGCCTGATGTTCCTAGAGTTTTAGAATATCTTTTAACCGAAGAACAAGCTATAGCTCTGGGTTCTGCCAGTAAAAATGCAAGAGTGATTCTTGATAAGGTATTATTAAAAGAGAAATTTCATGCTATTGTGGATGGTACCGATGTAACCAAAGCAAAGCCAGATCCTGAAGTATTTTTGATTGGGGCACAAAAGTTAGGAGTAGCACCTAAAAATTGTGTTGTTTTCGAAGATTCAGTTGCGGGTATTCAGGCGGCTAATATTGCCAATATGATAAGTATTGGTATTGGAGATCCAAAGGTGTTACACGAAGCAGATTATGTGTTTAAAGATTTTACTGAAATAAAAGAAGAATTCATTAACCAATTAGTTACAACCGAAAAATAATGAGAATAATTTGAGAAATTTCCTTGGGATCATAAATACTTGGGTAGTTTTTCAAACAACTAAAAATTAAAAAAGAGAACCGATGAATCAGGATTATATTAAACCAGATAACTGGTCGATAATTGAAGAAGGATTTGATGTAGAAAGAGTTAAATCCTCAGAAAGTCTTTTTAGTATTGGTAACGGAGCCATGGGGCAACGTGCAAATTTTGAAGAGACGTATACAGGCCCTACTTTTCAGGGAAGTTACATTGCAGGAGTATATTATCCTGATAAAACCCGAGTTGGTTGGTGGAAAAACGGATATCCAGAGTATTTTGCTAAAGTTTTAAATGCTCCGAATTGGATTGGAATTGATGTAGAAATCAATGGAGAGAAACTGGATCTTCATAGGTGTAAAGTAGTATCGGATTTCCGCAGAGAGTTAAATATGAAAGAAGGTTGGTACCAACGTTCTTTTAAAGCCATTCTTAGAAATAATACAGAAGTATCGGTAAAATCAACTCGTTTCCTTAGTCTTGATTTGGATGAAGTAGGAGCGATCAAGTATGAAGTTACACCGTTAAATGAGGAAGCTGTTGTAAGTTTTAAGCCCTATATAGATGCTGGAATTACTAATGAAGATAGTAACTGGGATGATAAGTTTTGGGATACTTATGAAGTATCACATAAAGGGAATGCTGCTTTTATTTCGTCTAAAACAATGAAAACTGAATTTCATGTGTGTACGGGAATGTTAAATCAGTTGTTTTTAGATGGAGAGTTACAGGATGTTTACCCAGTTGTAGAAACTAATAAAACCCTAGCTAGTTTAGGGTATGCAGTGACCGCTAAACAAGGAAAAACTGCTGTTTTATGTAAGTTTGGTGGGTATACGGTATCTCTGAATCATAAGAAAGAAGATATTGCTTCTGCTAGTGCAGCAGTACTTAAGCAAGCTTCAGAATCAGGGTTTGATGCACTTTTGGATTTACAAAAGAAAGCTTGGTCTCGTATATGGGAAATGGCAGATATTGTCATAGATGGAGATGTAAAAGCTCAGCAAGGAATACGTTTTAATATTTTTCAATTAAATCAAACGTATCTTGGAAAAGATGCTCGTTTAAATATTGGTCCAAAAGGATTTACTGGAGAGAAGTATGGAGGAAGTACCTACTGGGATACTGAAGCATACTGTATTCCGTTTTACATGGCTACAAAAAATCAGCAAGTTGCCCGTAGCTTACTAAAGTACAGATATAATCACCTAGAAAAAGCTATAGAAAATGCAGAAAAGTTAGGTTTCACTAATGGAGCTGCTTTGTATCCAATGGTTACTATGAATGGAGAAGAGTGCCATAACGAATGGGAGATCACTTTCGAAGAGATTCATAGAAATGGAGCGATGACATTTGCAATCTATAACTATCTTCGTTATACAGGTGATTACAGTTATATTCCCGAAATGGGACTGGAAGTGATGATCGGGGTAGCAAGATTTTGGCATCAGAGAGCAACATTTTCTACAGATAAAGAAAAATATGTCATTCTTGGAGTAACAGGACCAAATGAATATGAAAATAATATCAATAACAATTGGTATACGAATTACTTAGCGAAATGGTGTATTGAGTATTGTGTTGAAAATATCGAAAAGGTAAAGTCAGATTTTAAAGCTGATTACGATAGAATTATTGCCAAAACTAAGCTTGATCAAAAAGAAATTGATCAAATGCTAGAAGTGGCAGAAAAAATGTATTTCCCATATTCAGAAAAACATCAAGTATATCTTCAGCAAGATGGTTTCTTGGATAAAGAGTTAATTACCGTTGAAAATCTAGATAACTCTCAACGTCCTATTAACCAAAAATGGAGTTGGGATAGAATCTTAAGATCTCCTTATATCAAGCAGGCAGATACATTGCAAGGTTTTTATATGTTTGAAGATCATTTTACCAAAGAGGAGTTAGAACGTCATTTTGATTTCTACGAACCTTTTACAGTGCATGAATCTTCACTTTCACCTTGTGTTCATAGTATACAAGCAGCAGCTTTAGATAGAATGGATCAAGCTTATACATTTTATCTTAGAACATCAAGATTAGATCTTGATGACTACAATAAAGAAGTAGAAGAAGGATTACATATTACCAGTATGGCTGGTACCTGGATGAGTATCGTTGAAGGTTTTGGTGGTCTAAGAGTTAAAAATGATACATTATCTTTTGCGCCTAAAATTCCGAAAGAATGGAAAGGATATACTTTTAATGTTAATTTTAGAGGAAGCATCTTAAAAGTAAACGTTTCTCAAGACGGTACTACCTTTAATCTTGAAGGAGAAAAAGATCTGTTAATATATGTGGATGGTAAGGAGTTTACCATTTCTCCAAATAGTTTAATGAGTGTTTAACTCATTTTTTAAATGAATTAGTGATACCCCAAAAGCGAAAGTTTTTGGGGTATTTAATTCAATTCTTTATTAAGATTAGGATAAACCTAATTAAATATTACAAATCAAAATTTAAACCATGAAGAACATACTAACCATGCTCTTTGGGTTAATCGTTTCATTAACCTTCGGGCAAATAGAAAAAATAGAACCTCCATTTTGGTGGAGCGATATGAAATCTAGTCAATTACAGCTAATGTGCTATGGTAAAAATATAGCGGAGCATGATGTTGAGAGCAAAACAGTAACTATTACCGATGTTACCAAAACTGAGAATTCTAATTATCTTTTTGTTACCATAGAGACTAAAGGAGTCGAGCCAGGTGAAGTAATTTTAGATTTTACAAAAAACAAGAAGATTGTTTTCTCACAGCCGTATGAATTAAAACAAAGAAGAGAAGGTTCTGCTGACCGAAAAGGATTTGATAGTAGTGATGTTATGTATTTGATCATGCCAGATCGATTTGCAAATGGAAACCCGTCTAATGATTCACATAAAGATACCGTAGAAAAGGCAGATCGGTCTAAACCAGGTGGAAGACATGGAGGAGACATCCAAGGTATTATTGATCATTTGGATTACCTCAATGAGCTTGGTGCCACAGCGATTTGGAGTACACCTTTATTAGAAGATAATGAGCCTGTATATTCATATCACACCTATGCACAGAGTGATCTTTATAAAATTGACCCTAGATATGGTATAAATGAAGACTATAAAAGATTAGCAACCGAAATGCATAAATTAGATATGAAGCTAATTATGGATTATGTTACGAATCATTGGGGTTCAAAACATTGGATGATCAAAGATTTACCTACAAAAGATTGGATTCACCAGTGGCCAGAAGGGTTTAGAAGAAGTAACTATAGAATGACTACTCAATTCGATACAAATGCGTCTAAAGTAGATGCTAAAGGATGCATGGATGGATGGTTCGATACCACTATGCCAGATATGAATCAGAGTAATCCATTACTTCTTCAGTATATTACACAGAATGCCATTTGGTGGATAGAATATGCAGATTTAGATGGATTTAGAGTAGATACATATTCTTATAACGATAAAGAAGGAATTGCTAAATGGACGAAAGCAATTATGGATGAATATCCAAATTTTAATATTGTTGGTGAGGTATGGATGCATGATCAGGCACAAATGGCGTATTGGCAAAAGGATAGTAAAATAGGAGCTATCGACAACTTCAATTCTCACCTTCCATCAGTAATGGATTTTACTTTGCATGATGCCATTATGGTTATGTTTCACGAAGAAGGAAATTCTTGGGATAAAGGGATGATACGAGCATATGAAAATTTCACAAATGACTTTTTGTATCCCGATATTCATAACATTCTACTTTTTGCAGGTAATCATGATACGAATAGAATCAATGAAATATATCAGAGCGATATTAGCAAGTATAAGATGGCCATGAGTCTTATTTTTACTACCAGAGGTATCCCTCAGATCTATTATGGAGATGAGATAGGTATGTTGGGAAACCGAGATAAAAAAGGAGATGGTGATATTCGTAGAGACTTTCCTGGAGGTTGGCCAGATGATAAAAGAAGTGCTTTTGTGTCTGAAGGAGAAAAACAGAAGACGGCTGGTAGAACTAAGGATGAAGAAGCCTTTCATGCCTTCACAAAAAAGGTGTTGAATTGGAGAAAAAATAGCGAAGCTATACATAAAGGGGAACTCTTACAATATATCCCTTTTGACAACGTGTATGTTTATTTTAGGTATACCGAAAAGGAACGTGTTATGGTGATTATTAATAATAATTCTGAAGATCAAAAGCTAGATGTTACAAGATTTAAAGAAGGTTTAGAAAATCACAAAGTAGGGAAAGATATTATTACGGATAATACTATTGATTTGACGGAAACTATAGAGATACCTTCTAGAACATCCATGATACTTACATTACAATAATAAATCAAAATCAAACTAGAACAAATGAAAAGAATAATCTTAGGTCTTTTATTAGCGGGTATTGTAACTTCTTGCGGAAAGACAAAAAAGGAAGAAACCGTCGCAGAGGTCACGGAAACTATTACTGAGGAAGCAAAAGAGGAACTAGCACCAATAAGTAATGCAATGATGGAAAATGCTGTTATATATGAAGCTAACATACGACAGTATTCAGAAGAAGGATCTTTTAAAGCTTTTACTAAAGACATTCCAACATTAAAAAATCTTGGAGTAAAAGTATTATGGGTTATGCCAATATATCCAATATCAACAACTAAAAGTAAAGGTCCATTAGGAAGCTATTATGCTATTTCGGATTACACAAAAGTAAATCCTGAATTTGGAACTTTAGAAGATTTTAGAGATTTAGTAAAGACTGCTCATGATAATGGTATCTATGTAATATTGGATTGGGTTGCTAATCATACTGGTTGGGATCATGTTTGGTTAAAAGAACATCCAGAATTTTATACTAAAGATGATAAAGGTGAAATAACACATACGGTAGGAACCGATTGGACAGATGTAGCAGATCTTAATTATGATAATCAGGAGATGAGAGCAGAAATGTTAAAAGCTATGCAATATTGGTTAAAAGAAGAAGGAGTAGATGGTTTTCGTTGTGACGTAGCCGGAATGGTGCCTGTTGATTTTTGGGATGCTACTGTGGCTGAACTAAAGAAAATAAAACCAGTATTTATGTTAGCCGAAGGATGGGAACCAGAATTGATGGAGAACGCATTCGATATGGGATATGGATGGGATACACATCATGTAATGAATCATATCGCAAAGGGAGAGAATACTGTAGCGGCTTGGGATAAGAGAATGAAACAAGTAGATTCTATGTATGCTGTAGATGATATATTAATGAATTTTACTTCTAATCATGATGAAAACTCGTGGAATGGTACCGTACAGGAAAGAATGGGAGATGCTAAAGAACTATTTGCAGTATTATCCTATGTAGCACCGGGAATGCCATTAATATATTCTGGACAAGAATATGATATGGATAAACGTTTGTTATTCTTTGAAAAGGATACCATTATTAAAAAGAAAGGAGTGTTTTATCCATTATACGAAAAACTAGGTAAGCTAAAAAATGAGAATATAGCATTACACGGAGGAAAAAGTGCTGCTTCTTATGAAAGAATAAAAACTTCTGCTGATGATAAAGTTTTAGCGTTTAAACGTGAAAAGGAAAATAATAAAGTGATTTTTGTGGCGAACATGACAAAAGAACCTGTGAAATTTACCGCAGAATATGAAGGAGAGTTTAAAGAATATCTTTCTGGTGAATCTATAATGGGTACCAAAGGACAAGAATATGACTTAGATCCATGGCAATACTTAATTTTAATTGAGTAGTTAAGCTAGATAAAAGGAATTGTAAAAGCAGTGTTTCTAAAACACTGCTTTTTTGTTTTTTAAATTATGATGGCGTTAAAGTTTCTAAATTGTAATCTAGGATAGTTTGGAAAGATGAATTTGAAATAAAGATTATAAATTGATCTTTTTTATTGAGTTATGTTATTTTATAATTAATTAAGGGAATTTTCCCTTAATTAAAAGGTGTTTCCACAATAAAATGAAGCAGTATTTCCATAATTTAGAGATTCAGATTTAGCTAAATCAATTATTTCTAACCATTAAACTTCATTTTAATTATGAAAACTCTTAAAACACTTTTATTCATTTGCTTTTTCGCTTTTAATTTTTCGGTGATCAATGCGCAAATTAAAATTGGTCAAGGGGTAACATCTCCAAATGATTGGGTTGATTACAACACGACGGGAATCTATGTAGATGTAGATACGAAATCTTGTGGTTTTACTACGACACCTCATTATTTAGTAACCTTGGAATCCATAAGTAACAAAGGGTTTCATTGGTATATTTCTGGGGTTCCTTCAATTTATAATACAACACCAACTGGTTTTAGAGTATATCTGCGATGGACAGATGCTCCATCTGATTTGCCTACTGTCGGATCTCTTAATTTTCCTAATCCTTTAAGAGCAAGTACGGCTCAGGATAGAGATTGGGTGATTCGTTGGACTGCTATAGAAATGCAAGATTGCTCACCATCTAGATTAGATAGTAGTGCAGTAAATACTATTTTTTCTGGTGCTTTTGGAAAAGATGGTGATATCTTACCTAAAGATAATAATGGAGTTGCGGTAGATACTACTCCAGAGAATAACCTTAAAATATTTCCAAATCCTAGTAATAATATTCTTAATGTAGAATATAAAGGAAGAATTGAAAAACATGAAATTTATAATTTAAACTTTCAATTATTAGGAACATATCATTCTAATACAATTGATATTAAGAAGTTTCCAAAAGGGAATTACTTATTAAAAACCTATACCTCTCAAGATGGAATAGTTACTAAACAATTTGTGAAGTAAAAATTTTATAAAGTTTATAATTTTAAGTTTAAAATTTTAAGGAACGGTTTATGAATGTAAGCCGTTTTTTGATTTTGTATGAATTATAAAGGAAATATACTCATGTTTATACAATTTTGAAATTTTACTTATTCCTTAACATTTTAGATATAAATATGTTAAAACCGTACCTTTTTTGTCAGCAATTACTGAATTTATTAACCGAAAACGTTTTAGATTTTAGGCAAATTAGGTTATTGTGATCAATAACAATAGATTTGGCTTCAATGATGGAAAAAGTGAAAAATATTGCGGTTCTAACTTCTGGAGGAGATGCTCCAGGTATGAACGCTGCTATTAGAGCAGTTGTTCGTGCATGTAGTTATTATGAGGTTGAATGTTTTGGTGTGTATAAAGGTTATGAAGGTCTTATACATAACGAAATGGAAAAACTAAATGCGCGTTCAGTAAGAAATATTATAAATAAAGGAGGAACTTTTCTAAAATCAGCACGTTCCAATGACTTCAGGACAGAAGAAGGTAGAAAAAAAGCCCATGATAATCTTATCAAAAACAATATAGATGCTCTTATAGTAATAGGAGGTGATGGAAGTTTTACCGGAGCTTTAAAATTATCAGAAGAATTCAATTTTCCGGTAGTAGGTATTCCAGGTACTATAGATAATGATATTAATGGAACAGATTATACCATTGGATATGATACTGCACTAAATACGGTTGTAGAAGCAATTGATAAAATACGAGATACGGCAAGTTCGCATAACAGATTATTTTTGATCGAAGTTATGGGAAGAGATGCAGGAGATATTGCTCTAAATGCAGGAATTGGAGCAGGAGCAGAGGAAATACTAATTCCTGAAGAAGATATGGGGATTGATAGACTTATAGAGTCCCTTAGAAAAAGTAAAAAAACAGGAAAGACATCTAGTATCATAGTAGTTGCTGAAGGAGATAAGTCCGGAAAGAATATTTTCGAATTAGGAGAATATGTAGAAGAAAATTTGGAAGATTATGAAGTTAGAGTTTCAGTACTAGGTCATATACAAAGGGGTGGTGCACCAAGCTGTTATGATCGAGTTTTGGCAAGCAAATTAGGAGTAGGCGCCGTAGAAACTTTATTAGAGGGAAAAAGCCAGGTAATGATCGGAATTGTGCACAAACAGGTTACAATCGTACCGCTTACCACAGCTTTAGGGAAAAGAACACATAAACACGATAGATTAATAAAAGTAGCTGATATAACTTCAGTTTAAATATAACCACGTTTTAAATCAAAAACAACTAAATTATTAAGTATGAGTACGTTAAAAATTGGAATTAACGGTTTCGGTAGAATTGGAAGAATTGCCTTTAGAATTGCTTCTAAACGCGAGAATGTAGAAATAGTAGCTATTAACGATTTGTTAGATGTAAACCACCTGGCTTATTTGTTAGAGTACGATTCCGTTCACGGAAAGTATGATGGAACTATAGCAGTAGAAGATGGGAAGTTAGTGGTAGATGGCAAAGCAATTCGTGTTACTGCAGAAAGAAACCCTGAAGATTTAAAGTGGGACGAAGCTGGAGTAGAAGTAGTAATGGATTGTACAGGTATTTTCACCACTTTAGATAAAGCGGATGCTCATTTAAAAGCAGGAGCTAAAAAGGTAGTGATTTCTGCACCTTCTGCTGATGCACCAATGTTTGTAATGGGGGTAAATCATAAAGATGTTAAGCCAACAGATACTATTGTTTCTAATGCATCTTGTACAACAAATTGTTTAGCTCCTTTAGCTAAAGTAATCAATGATAATTTTGGTATAGAAGAAGGATTAATGACTACAGTGCATGCAGCTACAGCTACACAGGCGGTGGTAGATGCTCCATCTAAAAAGAACTTTAGATTAGGAAGATCTTCCCTAAATAACATTATTCCTTCATCAACAGGAGCTGCAAAAGCGGTAGGTAAAGTTATTCCAGAGTTAAATGGAAAGCTTACAGGAATGGCATTCAGAGTTCCAACGGCTGATGTTTCTGTGGTAGATCTTACTGTAAGAACTAAGAAATCTGTATCTTATGATGAACTTAAGGCAGTTGTGAAAAAGGCTTCAGAAAACGAATTGAAAGGTGTACTAGCATATACAGATGAAGATGTAGTATCACAAGATTTTGTTGGAGAAGATCATACTTCTACTTTCGATGCGGGAGCAGGAATTGCTTTAAACGACAATTTCTTTAAGTTGGTATCTTGGTATGATAATGAATATGGATACTCATCTAAATTAGTTGATCTTTCATCCTACGTAGGAAATCTATAAGGAGTAATATATGATATTGCCCTGATTTCGGAATGTTATTAGGGCTTTTTTCTTAGATATACATACACACACAACAAATTTTTTTTAAATGATTTTAATAGCTGACGGTGGTTCTACTAAGTGCGATTGGATTCTCCTTGATGATGTAGGGGAAATCGTGTTTAAAACGCGTACAGAAGGATTAAATCCTGCTGTATTTGAAAAGTCTTTGTTAGAAAAGCGAGTTCGAGCTAATGCCGAGTTAACCGAACATAGTACAACAATTGAGGCAGTTCACTTTTATGGAGCAGGATGTGGTACGGAGAAACCAGCTGCGATGCTAAAAAAAGTGTTTGAAAACTTTTTTGTCAATGCAGATGTTATTGTAAGAGAAGATATGGTAGCAGCAGTGTATGCTGCAACTACAGAACCTGGTATTGTGTGTATTTTAGGAACAGGTTCTAACAGCTGCTATTTCGATGGTGATAATATACACATGGCCGTAGATTCATTAGGGTATATTTTAATGGATGAAGCTAGTGGGAACTATTTTGGAAAACGGCTGATAAGAGATTATTATTATAAAAGGATGCCTCCAGAGGTGGCAGGAGAGTTTGAAAAACGTTTCGACCTTTCCTCTGATACTATAAAAGAAAATTTATATAAAAAGGAAAATCCTAATACCTATCTAGCATCATTTGCAGAGTTTATTTTTACAAGTGAACGTAACGGATACTTTTATAAAATTATTACAGAAGGAATTCAGGAATTTGTAGAAACTAGGGTTTTATGTTTCCCTGAAGCACAAAATGTACCAGTACACTTCATTGGATCTATTGCACATTTCAGTGAGGATATTATCCGAGCAGCGGTATGGCCTTATCATTTAACGGTTGGTAATATCGTAAGAAGACCAATTGACGGTATTATAGATTATTACCGCAATGATGTGATTCAGAAAAATCCAAATAACGTCTAGGTAAGATAAGGTTACCTTGAAGAAAATTAAAAGAAGGAGAAATTAATGGTAATGTTCTAAAATTATCAGATTTTCTCCTTTTTCCATTTTCCATAAGCTGGCTACAAAAAAATAAGACCCTTCAAAATCCTCGTAATCACAACCTACAAAATAATCATCATCATCTTTGATTATTTTTTCGCAGATATGTTTTTTCATTTCATTGTGCCAAAAACTGTCATTTTCTTCTTGATCAATCCAATCTATTACATCCCTTTCAGAAATAATTCCTAGTTGTGTTTTGTTGTCCGAAATTAGTTTTTCAACCTCTTTTTCCTTAAGATATTTAACAAACTTTTTGCTAATGGTCTCTTCCTTCCAAATTCTTTTGGAATCCCAGTTCATTAAATACTTTATGTTTTCCTTTGTTGTTTTCACTCTTCTTTTTTGGGGAATAATTCTGGGTAAAAGTATATATTTTATTTATTAAAATTGTAATTTAAGGTAATTCTTGTTCCTTTTTCGGGTGTACTACTTATAAATATTCGGCCATTTATATAGTTCATTCGCTCTTTCATAAAAAATAGCCCCATTCCACCTTCGGCATTGTTTTTTGGCTTATCCGGAATTTTACTTAGATCAAAACCTTTACCATTATCTTCAATACTAATACTTAAAACGGATTCTGAGCTATTTATTTTAATGAGTATGTACTCAGAATTAGCATATTTAATAGCATTATTTACGGCTTCTTGTGTAACCCTATATAAATTGGTTTCGACTAACGAATCAAAACGAATATCTGTGTCAGATGTGTCTTGGAGAATGATGTTTTTGCTGGTTAGTTTGGTTAATTCTTTTGCCATTTTCTGAAGGGCAATACTAATACCATAATCTTTTAATTCTGGAGGTGTAAGATTAAAGGTGGCAGTTCTAATCCCAAGAATCAAATCTTTGGATAATTTTTTTAATCCTTCAATTTTTTGATTTGTTTTCTCTACATTCTCCGTGTTAATCGATTCTATATTAAATTTTAATGCAGTAAGCATTTGGCCAATACTATCATGAATTTCTTTGGCAATTCGTTTTCTTTCCTCTTCTTGCGCTTCTACTATCTGACTGGCATTTGATTTTTGTAATTCCTCTTTTTGGCGATATTCTAAATCTGTTAACCTTTTAATTTCTAATTGAGCTTCTTTTCTTTTAGAAATATCAGAACAAAGAACCAACCTTTCACTATTACCAGATTCCTTAAATACATTAAGGATAGAAATGTCCAACCACATTTTTTGACCTTCACTTGTAGTAAATTCAAATTCTTCATTAAAAACACCACCTTTGTTTTGTGCAATAAGAAGCAAAAGTCTATTGGTTTGTAATTCGCTTAATTTCATAAGTTCAACAAGGTTTTTTTGATCTACTTTTTGATCTACATTTAGAACTTTTCGAAATCGTTCACCTAAATTTTTAATAAATCCTTGTTCATTTACTCTAGCGTAAAGCAATGTTTGATCTAATGCTTTGGTTAAAGAAATAAGTTCTTGTACATTTTCATTTTGAATTTTCCTCAGTTTCTCAGCATTTTTTGCCATATCAGTTGCATCTTTCTGTGAGATCAGAAGATCAAATATGGTCTTTTTAATACTTAGTGCTACAGGTCTAAATAATAGGAAAAACTCAAAGACTAAGATTAAAATAATCAATCCAAAGAGTAAATATTCTATCTGTTTAAGGCTTGAAATTTTTTCTTGTGCATCTTTTTCATACCTAAATACAATAGCATCCATTTGTTTCAGGAAAAGAGGTTCGTTGAAGATAACACTATTTAGATATGGGGTTAATATTTCATTGTTAATGGAATCATTTCGGGCTAATGAAACTATTTGCAAACTATTTTCATAAATAGTTTCGAAATAGGGTTGTAAAACCAGGAACATCCGCTTGATTTCGGTACTATCATTTTTACCTTTAGGAATCGAATCATTATAGCGTCTTAATCTCTCGTGGGATGTTTTCCAAAGACTAATGGTTGCTTCTAAGTCATTCAAATATCTTTTTTTGGATATAGAATTAGTAGCATTGCTAAGTAGTAATAGTTCCTTAGTAAGCTTTTGGCTTAACATTCTTTGTCTACCAGAAATATTTATGATTTTAGAATCATCAATCTGAGAATTAAGATATCGTTGAATAAAGAACTGACCTCCGATAGTGAAAATAGCAATAGCGCCTAGCGCAATAATATAAATTTTACTAAGGCGATTAAACGTTTGAAGATCTAGTGACTCTAATTTATTCAATTTAACAAAATTAACCGATCGCTTTTTGTATCAATTCCAGTCCTTTTTCAGTATACGATAATTGCAATGCCGCTTCCTGTCCTCGTTCAGACATTTTTCTCCATGTTTTTTGCAATATATCTATGACTTTTTCGTCAGAATGCTTTTCGAAAAAGTCGGTATAGTAGAACTCTAAAAAAACCAAACAAATTACATCTTCTAAGATTTGGGTTCCCTCATCTTTTTTAAGTTTCTTTTTCTGTATTAAAAATGAAACTCTATCTATCATTTCCTGATCATACCCAACTTCTGACATGATTTCAGAAGTCTTAGCTGCATGAAACTTTTTCAGTTCTTCTCTCCATTTTAAATAGCCAACACGGTCCATTGGATACTGGTTTCGTGGTATTTCCCAGCGACATATATGTTGAGCTCTAGCTGCTATTTCTAATGCTTCAGAAGGGGTCTTTTCGAACTTAGAAAGTGTAGCGCTCATTCTTTGTCCATAAATTAACTCTTTTGCTACATGTTCCTTATTAACATTTTCCGTATTCGGATCTTGAGCATTTAATTTATCGATAAGCGAAAAAACTTGGTCTAATTTTGTGGTTGGCATAAAAGTAAACTATGATTAGAATACTTGCTAATGTAAGGCTTTTATAAGGAATATAATATTGATTATTCTTCAAAACCGATAAATACGGTTCCGTCTTCTACCTTAACAGGGTATGTAGCAATAGCAGCTAAATCCCCATTTAAATTTTCACCACTTTCTAAAGAAAACGTTTTTTTATGCATCGGGCAAGCAACTTTCGGTATTCCTGAGTGATCTCCAATCATTCCTCTACTTAGAACCATTTCCATTTTGTGAGGACACACATTTTGACACGCGTACCATGCATTTTTTCTTTCAAAATTAAAGACAGCAATCTGTTTTCCTTTGTATTTAACGCAAGCACCTCCATTTTTTGGAAAATCTTCTACTTTAGCTGCTTCAAACCAAACTTTTACACTCTCTAAACTAGTAGTCTTGTATATTTCTAAAATTTCTTCCATACTCTTACTATTTTACATACTTGTTAGACTCATTTCCTGGATAGTCTACTTCCAATGTTGTGGCATTTTTTGATCTCTTAATGGAACGAACACCAAGTTATCATCGGTATCGTCACTATTTACAAAATGATTGAAACGTTTCATGATTTCTTCATCCTGTATGGCTTGAGTCCATTCACATTGGAAAGAATCAACAAGCTTTGCCATTTCATTTTCAAGCTCTTCCGCTAATTGTAGTTTATCGTTTACAACAACTTCTTTTAAATAATCAATCCCACCTTCTAAATTATCTAACCACTTTGCTGTTCTTTCAAGCGGAGCTGCAGTTCTGATGTAATACATCAAAAATCTGTCGATGTATTTGATTACAGTTTCATTATCTATTTGCTCTGCTAATAATTCTGCGTGTCTAGGATTCGCTCCACCGTTTCCACAAACGTATAAATTCCATCCTCCTTCTACTGCGATGACACCAAAATCTTTACATCTTGCTTCAGCACATTCTCTAATGCATCCAGATACACCTCCTTTTATTTTGTGAGGAGATCGTAATCCTTTATAACGTTCTTCTAATTCTATAGCGAAGCTCACACTTTCATCCATTCCATATCTGCACCATGTAGATCCAACACAACTTTTTACAGTTCGAAGAGATTTACCGTATGCATGCCCACTTTCAAAACCGTGGTCTATTAGATCTTTCCAAATTAACGGTAATTGATCCAATCTAGCCCCAAAAAAGTCCACTCGTTGACCACCCGTTATTTTTGTATACAAATCGTATTTTTTTCCTACTTCTCCAAGAACAATAAGTTTTTCTGGAGTAATTTCTCCTCCAGGAATTCTAGGTACTACAGAATATGTTCCATTTCGTTGAATATTTGCTAGAAAACGATCATTAGAGTCTTGAATTACTGTTTCTTCATTAGCTGTGTCGGCGTATAAACTCGCCATGATAGAGGCAATTACAGGTTTACATACTTCACATCCATCACCTTTACCATAGGTATCTAGTACTTCATCATAAGTTCTATAACCTTTTACTTTAATAATATCATAAAGTTCTTGTCTGTTATAATCAAAATGCTCGCAGATGTTGTCTTTTACTTCTTTTCCTAATGAAGTTAAAGTAGCATTTACTAAATCTTTTACCATTGGTTTACATCCACCACATCCTGTTCCAGCTTTTGTACATGAAATTACTTCTCCAAGATCATTAGCTTCACCACTTTCTATGGCACCACATATTTGTCCTTTGGTAACACTCTCACAGGAACAAATCTGTGCATCATCTGGTAGATCCATTACATCCCCTAAAAGAGCACCTCCATCAGCACCTCTGCTTCCTAGGATAAGATCTTCCGGCTCTTCAGGGAGTTTTAAGCCATTAATATAAATTTGGAAAAGTGAGTTGTAATCTGAAGAATCTCCAACTAAAATACCACCTAATAGTTTAGTGCCATCTTTAGAGACGTTGATTTTCTTGTAAACTCCTTTGCGTTTATTTTCATAAGTAATCTCATCTACTTCTTTTTTTGCTTCATTTAGTGCGTCTCCGAAACTAGCAACCTCGGTACCAATCAATTTTAATTGAGTAGACATATCGATATACTCGGGCATTTCACGAGTGCCGCCAGTAATTTGATCAACAGCAATTTCTGCCATGTCATAACCAGGAGCTACCAATCCATAAATCATACTATTTAATAAGGCACATTCTCCTATGGCATAAATAGATTCATCCGAAGTCTGCATTTGCTGGTTTACTACGATGCCTCCTCTAGTTCCTACTTCTAATCCAGCTTCTTTTGCAACTTCATCACGAGGTCTTATACCAGCAGAAACGACTAACATATCTACTTTTAATTCTGTATCATCTATATATTGTAGTCCTTCAATCGCTTTTGCACCTTGTATAAACTTTGTTTGTTTCGATAGATGTACTTGTAACCCTAAGCTTTCTATTTTAGCTTGTAGCATATCACTTGCTCCTTTATCCAATTGTCTTGGCATTAATCTAGGAGCAAATTCTACCACATGTGCATTTAGTCCAAGGTTTTTTACTGCATTGGCAGCTTCTAAGCCTAATAATCCTCCACCAAGAACTGCAGCTTCTGTTTTGCCTTGAGCCTTTAATTTTTTTGCGTACGCTTCTGTAGCTTCTAAATCTTCAATTGTTCGATATACAAAAACACCTTCTTTATCAACACCTTCAATCGGAGGAACGAAAGCAGAAGATCCAGTAGCTAATACAAGATAGTCATAGGAATAAGTGTCACCACGATGATTGGCTACTGTTTTTTGTTCTCTATTAATCTCAGTAATCATTTCTGAAATATGAAGATCTATGTTATTTTCCTCATACCAACTAGCTGTTGACATACTTAGGTCTTCAGCAGTTTTACCATCGTAAAATTCACTTAAATGTACTCTGTCATAAGCTCGTCTTGGTTCTTCCCCAAATACGATTAACTTATAATCATTAAACTTTTCTGAGGCTACAAACTTTTCGCAAAACTTATAACCTACCATTCCGTTACCTATTACTACAACCTTCTTCATTAGTTACGTATTTAAAATTCAAAATTAAGTATTAATACGTATTTAATTAATAAGAATTACGTAATTATATATGTTTGTCATTGAGAAATTCGAAATAATGCATAAAAAAACCTGCAAAATATAATTGCAGGTTTTCATAAATAAACTAAAATCGGTTGATTTATTCTTTTGATTTATTCCATTTAAATAAGTTTGGGTTTACTGTTAGCATTACCCATCCCCAATTTTGTATACTATCAGCTTCTCCACCAGCTCTTGCATTGGCAAAATCTTCATCAAGAAAAGACTGTGAGTACCCAATGTTTAATTTAGCGTATGAAGTAATTTTTTGCGTAAACACTAAATCTACTGATGTACCATATGAGCCAGCTTCATATGAAGCTCCATTAAATGCAGCATCTTCTAAACCTGAAAAATAATGTGCTTTGGTTAGTAATGTTGATTTTTCACCTAGTTTAAATACAGCTTTAACATTAAGATCTAATAATCCACCATTGTTTGCATGACGACCTACGTAGAAGAAGTCTTGAAAACCGTTAAACTTGTGATTTGTTCCGAAAAGCGGAAAAAATGCTTCCGTTTTATCTGCAGTATCAGGATCGTTACCACTTAGAATTTCGGCTCCTATTCCAAATAAAGTTTTACCCGGTTTATAGGTTAAATTTAACATCGCTTGGTAAGCGCCAATACTCACTGTTTCTGTAAAGTCTCCAAACTGATAATAAAAACTACCGTCTAAACCAAATGCACCTTTTTTATACTTACTGTAAACCCCAGTGGTATGTCGGGAAATAAATCGGTCTATAGCAGCTCCGGTTCCGTCAAGAGCTTGAAACTGATTGTTTAAGAAGAGAAAACTTCCTGAAAATGATTCACTGAATTTATTGTTTAAGTGTAAAAACTGTAATGATTTATACTGAAACACAGGTTGTCCAGCACCTGAAGGTTGGAAAACATTACCGAAATTACTAATTCCGTTTTGGTTAAACGCAAAACCAACATCTAGTTTTAAGCCAGAGTTTTTGTAACGTATCAAAGCTGCATCGTGAGTTCTTTGTTGATCAGCCCATCCAAGAGCTCCTAAAATTCTCTGATCGTCATAGCTTAAGAATTGACGTCCTACTTTTGTGGACCATCCGCCGCCGAGAGAAAGTAATGCCCAGGCACGGTTTACTCTAAATCCACCATTTCCTTGGTCATCAGCAGTAGAAAGTTGAGGTCTATCACCCCATACACTTGTACCTTGTAAATCTAAAAAAGTTGTGATTTTGGAATCACTATATTTAACCAATAAAGCAGAACGTTGTGATACGAAGGCAGATCCTTCCACATCTTCTGGTGCAACATCTTGAAAACCATGACGATATTCGAATCGAGGTCGAACCATAGCATCTACACTTAACTCTTGCGCTTCTCCCTTAAATACCATCACCGTGAATAGTATGGTAAAGAATAATTTGTTTTTCATCTCTTAAGTTTTTGTTTAATGTGTGTTATAAATTGTTCACACCATTGCTAAGTTTTTTCAATTAATCCTATTAGCTGATATATTAATTGAATTTTTCAAAACTAAGTATTAATACGTATATTCTTTGTGTTTTTTAGATAAAAATACTTATTTTTATTTCAAAGATTATCAATTTCTAGAAGCCTTTTTTGAATTATTCATATCTTTGACTCAGAGAAGGGCGTATTGATACGTAAATTATAGTAATCACAAATTAAGTATTGAGTTAAAATGGTAAGTATTGTATTAGTGGATGATCATTTTTTGGTTAGAGATGGAATTCGTTCTCTTTTAGAAGATGAAGAACAATATAAGGTTATCGGAGAGGCCTCTAATGGTAAGGATGCAATAGATTTGGTACAATCTCTAAATCCAGATATTGTAATTTGTGATATTAGAATGCCTGAAATGTCTGGGATAGAAACTGTAGAGAAGCTAACTGAATTATCTGTAGCTTCTAAATCCATTATGTTGTCTATGCATGACTCGGATGAGTATATTTTGCAATCGATCAATGCTGGTGCAGATGGTTATTTGCTAAAAGACGCAGGAAAAGAGGAGTTTTTGAAAGCCTTATCTACTGTTAGTAAAGGAAATAAGTATTTTAGCGGTGATGTTTCTTCTATATTAGTAAAGAACTTACTTAATAAAGGTAGTGCTAAAAAAGCAGATCAAATAGAGGAAAAGTCGGATGTAAAGGTGAAGCAAGTGAAGAACAACCCTTTTGATTTAACAAAAAGAGAAAATCAAATTTTGAAATTGGCTGTTTCTGGTATGACTAACAAGGATATCGCTTCGGAATTAGAAATTAGTAAACGAACAACAGAAGTTCATCGTTTTAATCTGATGAAAAAAATGGGGGTTAAAAATGTATTGGAACTTAGCAAAAAAGCCAGAGAATTTGATATGATTCCCTGACTTTAAGAAGCTAATCCACTAATTGTTTGCTATTCCTTCGTATAAACCTGTAATTTTATTAAAGGACTTTGTTAACTGGTTTGTGGTCGCAAACATTTCTTGTAAAGGGAATTCACCGTTAAGTAATCCTCTTTGATTTGTTTGAAACTTTTCCCAATACGACATTACAACTCCTAACTCTTCTTCGATCTCTGTGCTGTTATAGCTACTTATAAGTAATTCTCCAATGGTAGTATCGAATTTTTGGTAAGTTTCACTAAGTATTTTCTTAAATTCAGGACCTTCGCCTTTAAACATAGTTGCAGCAGTATAATAAAGACATAGTCTTTGTGATAACATACGTTGTCTTCCTGAAATATTGATAGTTTTTGCAAAATCCTTATTCTTATTTTGAAAAAACTGATTATTATAATTATAACTGTTTTCTATACTGATTACGACGTCATTACAGGCTTTTAGCAAAGCTGTGTTTGTTTTTACAATACGCAAAGAGTTTTGTACATCCGGCGGGCTCATAATAATAGCCTTAAAATCATTCCATAAAGTTTGTACTTTTTTTAGCGATAACTTTGTAGAGGAGCTTGTAGCATTTGTGGTAAGTATTTGAAGTTGTTTCTCAAATATAAATTTGCTCGAGTTTAATTCTTTTTTAATAGAAGGATCGCTAATTCCTTTGGCCATTAATAAGTATGCTTTCGAAATTTTCTGTGATAACATACGTTGTTTTCCTGATACATTAATCGCTTTGGCGTAAGTTATAGATCCAAAGCTATTAGATTGAGCATTTATTGTGACGCACGTTATTAAGAAAATAAAAATGACGGGCAAGGTTTTAATAGTTCTTTTTTTCATAAATAATTTTTTAAGAAATTATACTTTTTAGTGCTATAGTATGGTATGAACTTGGGTAAATTAATACTTACAAACTAAGAAGAAAATGTTTACGTTTTTGAAGTAATTTAGTACGAAAATACTTATTTTTTTTTGAGAATACCAAATATTTGGTACGTAGTTTTTTTTGTGTAAAACGGGATTCTTTCTAAATATGGATAAACCGTATTAAAAATACTGTAATACAGTTAATATATTGATATTCAAAACATTACAATTTTAATAGTTTTAAAGAGAGTTCATATTTCAATTTTTGACCTATTCAGATTATCAATTATTCAATCTACAACTACCTAATTTGAGAAATACGTAATTAACGCAATAAATACGTATTTTTTTTCCTTAAAACTTTTTTAGTAAGTATTAATACTTAATTTTGTTGTATTCTATTAGCTGAATTTCAAAAATCAAATTATGAAAACAATGAATTTTAAAATAGGGATCTTCTTAACTGCATTGGTTATGTTGTCCTGTGGAGGAGAAAAGAAGAAAGAAATCGCTTCAAGTGGGGAAGAGGCCAAAGAAGAATCATCTAAATTAACTATAGGGAAACCTCAATTAACTTTTGGTTTTATAAAGTTGACGGATATGGCGCCTTTAGCAATTGCAAAAGAAAAAGGTTTTTTCGAGGATGAAGGGCTTTTTGTATCAGTAGAGGCTCAGTCTAACTGGAAAAATGTATTAGATCGTGTGATCGACGGGCAATTAGATGGATCTCATATGTTAGCAGGTCAGCCAATTGCAGCTGGTGCTGGTTTTGGAAGACAAGCGGAGTTGGTGACACCTTTTTCCATGGATTTAAATGGAAATGGAATCACCGTTTCTAACGATGTTTGGTCTAAGATGAAACCAAATGTACCGAAGGGTGAAGATGGAAAACCAATACATCCTATTTCTGCGGAAGCTTTAAAACCTGTTATAGATTCTTATAAGAATGAAGGAAAAGCTTTTAAAATGGGGATGGTATTTCCAGTTTCTACTCATAATTATGAAATACGTTATTGGTTAGCTGCTGCTGGAATTAATCCAGGTATGTATTCGAAAGATAATATTCAGGGTCAGATAGATGCTGAAGTTCTTTTATCTGTAACACCACCACCACAAATGCCAGCTACTTTAGAGGCAGGTACAATATATGGGTATTGTGTAGGAGAGCCATGGAATCAGCAAGCGGTATTTAAAGGTATTGGAGTACCGGTAACTACAAATTACGATATCTGGAAAAATAATCCAGAAAAGGTGTTTGTAATGACTAAAAAATTCGTTGAACAGTATCCTAACACTGCGACAGCTGTAACAAAGGCTTTGATAAGAGCGGGTAAATGGTTAGATACTCCAGGTAATAGAAAAGAAGCGGTAAAAATATTGTCAATGCCAGAATATGTTGGTGCTGATGAGGCAGTTTTAGCAAATTCTATGACAGGAACATTTGAATTTGAAAAAGGTGATAAAAGAGAGATGCCAGATTTTAATGTGTTCTATAGATATGATGCAACGTATCCATTCTATTCTGATGGTATATGGTTTTTAACTCAAATGAGACGTTGGGGGCAAATTCCAGAAAGTAAGCCAGCAGAGTGGTATGATAAAACAATCAAAGATATTTATCGTCCTGACATTTGGACTAAAGCAGCTAATTTATTAGTAGCAGAAGGGCATTTAGAGGCTTCTGAATTACCAAAAACAGATGGGTATAAGCCAGCTACTACAGATTTTATAGATGGTAATAAGTTCGATGCGAAAGATCCTATTGGATACATTAATAGTTTCGGTATTGGAAATAAAGAAAATGTAGAAGGTGTTTCAAGCATAGAGAAATAAAAGAGTTTTCTCTTTTATTTCTCCTTCTCTCAGAAAAAGTAAGTTGAATAATAAGAAACAATCAAGTAATCTCTGACACAAAGCATAATCTGTGAAGATAGTGGTTGGGGAGCAATAAATTAAATGACATGAAAGATAGATCTATTCATATTCTGAATTTTGTAGGATTAGGGTTTTTTGAACCAGCTATTAGATTAGCGGCAGGAGAGGAGACCAAGAAGAATTTAATTGCTTTGTTAAAAAAAGTTTTCTTACCTGTTTTGTCGGTAGGATTGTTTTTGATTTTATGGCATGCCGGAGCTACTTATTTATATAATGTAGAAAAAGATTTTAAAATAGAAAGAGCTCAAGAAGCGTCTGGTGATGCTGGAGTTACTCTAGAGTTACAGAGAATTGAATCTGGAGAGTCTTCTATTAATTCCTTACCATCTCCAGGTGCGGTTTTGGATGCGTTTAAAACATTATTGGCAGATCATAGAAGTATAACAGCAAAGAAAGCAGCTTTTAAAGAAAAAGTAGCTGCTACGAACGCGAAGCGAGAAGAACAAGGATTAGATCCGATAAAATACACAGGAAGACCATCATTTGTAGATCAGATATTTACAAGTTTGAAAACAGTGTTTGCCGGATTCTTTTTAGCATTATTTTTAGCAGTTCCTGTAGGAATTATATTTGGGCTAAGTAGTACGTTAAGATCCTCGTTTAATTGGTTGATTCAGATATTTAAACCAGTTTCTCCGGTGGTTTGGTTCTTATTGGTGTATATGATCGTAAAAACTATGACTTTGAGTTATAATGGAGATGTATCTTTTATAATTTCTTTTATAGCGGTTGGCTTATGTGCCATGTGGGCAACATTAGTGAATACTACTTTAGGAGTTTCAACGGTGGATAAAGACTATATAAATGTTGCTAAGGTTTTAAACTTGGGAGTAGGGCAAAAAGTATTTAAAATTGTTTTGCCTTCATCTTTTCCTTTGATATTTACAGGTCTTAGAATAACTGTTTCTGTTGCGTGGATGGTATTAATTGCGATTGAATTACTTTCTCAAAGTCCTGGTTTAGGAACTTTTGTATGGGAAGAATTTCAGAACGGTGCAAATGATTCAAATGCTAAAATAATAGCAGCAATGTTTGTGATCGGAATCATTGGATTCTTATTAGATAGATTAATGTTTACAGTACAGAAATTTGTAACTTTTACAGAAGAAGCTGCTGCTTAAAAGATATAGTATGGCATACATAGAATTAAGAAATGTTTCTAAGTCATTTGGTACTGGAAAGGATCGTACAGAAGTATTGTCTAATATTAACTTAGAGATAGAAGAGGGTGAGTTTGTTGCTATTGTTGGTTTTACAGGCAGTGGAAAAACAACTTTAATAAATCTAATATCAGGTTTATTAATGCCGGATGAAGGAGAGGTGTTATTTAAAGGTAAGCCTGTGACAGGACCTAGTCATGAAAGAGGTGTTATTTTTCAGAATTATTCTTTATTACCTTGGTTGAACGTTAGAAATAATGTTGGGATGGCGGTAAAAGAGGCGTTTAAAAAAATGTCTAGAAAAGACCGAAATAAGCGTGTGGAAGATTATGTGGAAATGGTAAATCTTTCCCCAGCGATAGGCAAACTTCCAAAAGAACTTTCTGGGGGAATGCGACAAAGGGTTTCTGTTACTAGAGCGTTGTCCATGAGTCCAGAGGTAATACTAATGGATGAGCCATTGAGTGCTTTGGATGCTTTAACGAGAGGAAATCTTCAAAAAGAAATTTTGAATATCTGGAATAAGGACAAAAAAACAGCATTGTTAATTACTAATGATGTCGATGAAGGAATATTGATGGCAGATAGGATCATTCCCTTGAAACCTGGTCCAAAGGCAACGTTGGGGCCAGAATATAAAATAAATCTGGAGCGTCCAAGAGATAAAACGGCTCTTAATCATAATGAAGAGTACAAAAAGCTTCGTAATGGTATTATGGAATATTTGATTCAAATTGGAGAGCAAAGAGCTTCTAAGAAAAGTGCTGATTATGTGTTGCCAGATATAAAACCAGTAATCAAGCCAAAACCTTTTAGAAGATTAAGTTTTAGTTAATAAAAACAGATGAAGCATGGAGACAGTTGAAAAGTTAGGAATTAGAAGATCTGATAATGGGTTGTTTGAGGATAAGTATATGTTAGATATATCTCAATTAACTAAGATTTATCCTACTCCAAAAGGAGATTATGTTGTACTTGATGATCTGGATTTAAAAGTAAAACATGAAGAGTTTATTTCTATTATTGGTCATTCAGGTTGTGGAAAATCCACCTTATTGACAATGATAGCAGGTTTAAATCCTATTTCTAGAGGTACAATAATAGCTAATAATGAAACCGTAAGAGGGCCAGGTCCAGATAGAGGTGTTATTTTTCAATCGCCTAGTTTATTGCCATGGATGACAGCATATGATAATGTGATGCTAGGAGTTAAGCAGGTTTTTGCTCATGGCACTAAAAAGGATAGAGATGATATTGTAAAGTATTATCTGTCTAAGGTGGGATTAGAAGATGCTATGTACAAAAAGGCAAAAGAATTATCTCAGGGAATGCAACAGAGAGTCGGAATCGCTAGAGCTTTTGCTTTAAAGCCTAAGGTTTTACTATTAGATGAGCCCTTTGGAATGCTAGATTCTCTGACAAGAGGTGAGTTGCAGGATGTCCTTATAGAGGTTTGGAATCAAGAAAAAATAACTGCGATTATGATTACACATGATGTTGATGAATCTATATTTTTGGCGGATAGAGTAATTATGATGACCAGTGGGCCAAGAGCTAAAGTAGGAGATATCTTAGAAATTGATTTTGAACGTCCACGTTTAAGAAAAGATGTTTTAGAGCATCCAGATTATTATAAATATAGAGAGCATTTGATTGATTTCTTAGAGCATTAGAAGTTAGAAAATAGATACTATTTTTTAAACCTCGTACTATTCCTGATATATAGGAAATAGTACGAGGTTTTTTATTTTATGAGTATTTCGCAAACAATGAATAGGTTTTTTAGGATTATAATTAATACTATTCCATTAATTTTTTTGGATCTTAAATTATCAAAAAGATAATTTATCATGGTTTTTTTTTGTTAAAACATAATTATTTGTGTTTAACCCTATTTTTTTAGGGGTTAAATTGTTTTTATATATGTTTTATATATAGATTTGTATTGTTTTTAAGGGGGTATAAACATAAAAATATATTTAATTTTTAATTTAACCCTTAAAAAAAGGGGGCTAATTTAGATTTTTTTGAAAATAAAAGAAGAATATGAATATTGAAGAATTAATTACTGCGTCAATTACTGAATTTTTAGATGTAGAAGTGCATAGAGATACTGGGAATCTTGATTTTTCGTCTAAAATAGAAATAGTAAAGAAACGTATTACGAATAAGGTGAAAAATAGTCCAGATTCTTATGGTATGGTGAATGGATTGAAAGGATATGAGTATGAAATGTTTTTTAGTAGTAATCCTAATGATATGATTAAAATTGATGGATGGATTCCGATAGATACGGATAGAATTGAAAAAGCAGATAAAATAGAGGAGTATATAGAAATAGGTCTTCTTAGAAAGATAGGGAGTTCCTTAAGTTGATTCTGTTGTTATAAAGATATATTGCTGATTGGCTAGCTTTAAATAAATTATGAACCCAAAAACAAAATGAATTATGAATGTAAATGAATTAATCACAGAGGCTATTACAGAGTTTTTAGATGTGGAAGTAAATGGAGAAACAGAAAATTTGAATTTTGCGTCTAAGATCGAAATCGTTAAAAATAGAATTACCGATAAAGTAAAAAATAGTCCACATGTCTATGGTCTTGCAAAAGATGCAGAGGAGTATGAATATGAGATGTTTTTTAGTAGTAATCCTAATGATATGATTAAAATTGATGGTTGGATGCCAATTGATACTAAAAAGATAGAAATGGCAGACAAGATTACGGAATATATAGAAATCGGTTTGCTTAGAAGAATAGAAAAAGCTGCGTAAGCTTTAACGTTATAGTTCACAACTTTTTGTGAAAAAGTAGGATAAATAAACTTTGTTTAAGTAATATTGGGGTGTAAAACTAATGTTATTATAGGCAAAGTTTATTTTTTTAAGTATTTTTATAATACACTTTTAAAGCAGGGATACCATTATACATCTATATCAAAAAGATTACATTAAAAAATAATATTGATTGGACTTAATCCATAAAAATTTAGTGTTTGAAACCTTAAAGATCTAGTAGCTTTAAGTGTTTCTTGTGTTGCCGGTTATGAGGAGTCATGACCGGCTTTTTTTATTCTAATTAAATCGTTTCCTATAAATGGGTATTATGGAGATTAGCAATGCTATTGGGATGATAATATATATCCAATAAGGAATAGGGAATGGATCTCCTTTGGCGTAGGAATGAAGACCTGATAAATAATAATTTACCCCAAAGAATGTCATAATTAAGCTACTAAGTGCAAATAGGTTACAAACATTAAAAATGTAGATGTAATTTTTTTGGAAAATAATTCTAAGATGTAAGACGAAGGAGTAGATAATAATACTAATCAAAGCCCAAGTTTCTTTAGGGTCCCATCCCCAGTATCTTCCCCAGGATTCATTTGCCCAGATACCTCCTAAAAAAGTGCCTATAGTTAACATGTATAGACCAATTGTGCTAGTAAGTTGATTTGTGTTGGTGAGTCTGTGGATGGTTTTTTCTGCATTAGTGGTATTCCAAAAAACTTGAAAGCACATGATCAAAAGGGTGATTAATGAAAGTAATGATCCTAGTGCCAGAAAACCATAACTGGCGGTTATTACCGCAACGTGTATGAGTAGCCAATAAGATTTAAGTACAGGAACTAAGTTGGTGATTTCCGGGTTCATCAAGCTTCCGTGGGCTATTCCTATCAAACAAATCGCAAGGATAGAAGATGCTGCAGGTGCAAAAGAACTGTTTTTTTGAAAAATAAATCCAGCTAACATTCCAATCCATGCTATAAAAATAGTAGCTTCATAACCATTGCTCCAAGGAGCATGATTTGAGATGTACCATCTAATTATGATTCCCGAACCGTGTGTTATAAAAATTAAAAATATGGCAATCAATATAATTTTGATAAGTTTTTTAAGGAATTTGTTTTGATCTTTGAATATTTGCCAGAAACTTAAAATTATTAGTAGAGTCCCTAGTAAGGAATATCCTATAAGGCACCATAAAAATATTGGGTTGTTGTTAAACCAAATTTCAGTATTTATCTTGTTTTCTGACAGGATGATTGAATCTCCATTCTCTTTCTGAAATTTATTTATAAGTTCAATCGTTTCATCAGGTTTTGTCCAATCATTAGTTTTAATAGCATTAGAAAGATTTTCAAAGTAAGTAGGTATGATTTTATCAAAGAAAAGTTGATCTTCTTTTTGAAAGTTGCTATCTGTATCTATTGGGCAGAGCCATTTCTGATTTGAATCGTTTTTGTCTGGAAAAATTTTTAAGAATTGACCATTAAAAATTCCCCAGATGATGTTTACACGTTCGTCAATTTTGATAATGTCTTTATCAAAAGCAGAACGTTTTCCGGGTGCTTTGGAGTAAGCTTTGTTAACTAAATGTTTTAGTTTGTAGTTTCCTTGAAAATCAAAGAACTGAGAAACACTGCTGTGTCCCGAATTGTTGATTTCAATCAAATGGTTTAATTCATGTATCGCTTTTTTTTCAATTTTTATGAGTTCTAATAATTGCCATGAATCTGGTTTATATTGCATACCAATAAATACCTGAGTAGGGGAGAGCTTTTTTTTATTATGTTCCTTATCTAGATATGTAAACCTACTTTTGCCATAGATTTTTCTTAATAATTCTAGGGATAATGTGCTGATTGGCTTTATTCTGCCTTGGAAATCTTGGATTTGGATTTTGGCAATTTTTTCAGCGTGAATTTCATTGATAAGTTGTCTCTCAATCAGCTCGTATGTTGTTAGATTGTGCAGTTGCTGCCCAGATAGTGATGGTGTAGCGACAAATAAAAAAAGTATAATGCTATAGATAAACTTATTTTTCACGTAGTAGTTTTAATATAAATCCAAAGTATGATGTTCTCCAACATAAACTAAGTAGCATTCCTAATCCTAGTAGGCTATATCCGATATAGGTTATTAGTGTTCCCCAGTAGTCATGATTAACAGACAAAATGGTTCCGCTTTCATCAGGTAAGTAAGCAGATTGAAAAAATCTAAAACCTTTATGATTTAGAACATTATTCATGAAAATGGTATAGTCAAACATGTTATTTTTTTCTTGAATCTGTAGGTTGCTATAAAAGGCCGACGGGCTGTCTGATCCAGGATAGCGTTCCAAAATAAAATCTTTGAGGTATATAGAAAATGGAAGTTGTATGGGTTTGGATCCGTATCTAATATTTAGATGAATACCATTTATGAAAACAGTCTGGTGTGGATTCATATAGCCTGGACCGCCAAATATTGTAGTTTCTAGTTGTTTTTCATCTGATGTGATTAATAATTTAATAGCAGCTTCAGGATTTTTCTTGTCAGCAGTTCTTTCCTTGGACTCAACTGTTAGATATTTGTTTTCTATTACTTCGTTAAAGACTAAAGGAATTTTATTGATTTCGCTAAGTGCTTTAAATTGTAACGGGACTAAACTGTCTTTTGGATACGAACTTGCTTTGTTAAGTGTCATGGAGAAATAGTCAGTTTCTTTTGGGAAAGAAGCTTTCCAAATATCATTTTTCTTAGTAATAAAAATATCTTCAGGTTGTTTGTTCTCGTTTTCGAAAGAGATAGGGATCCCATAAATACTAGTACGATCACCTTTTTTTACATAAAAATCTTTCCGCTCTTCTTTGTCCGCAATTACGATATGCAAGTATGTTGCTCCTGAAGTACTGTCTTTAACTACATAATGCGCTCTGGGAATATATTCTTGAAGTTTTATATTCACTTTTTTATTATCAAAAACGTAATCATTATTAATGTTGTTGAAGCCAATTTCACTCATGTGTATTGGTTTGCTAATGTAGCTTTGATCAAAGGTATCGTTACTTGCTTTAATTTGTAAATGGCTATCAATCGAAATCATACGGTCGCTAGCGGTTTCTTCTTTAATTGTTATTAGAGCTTCGTAACCTCTATATCGAGTGACTCCTGCTCCTAAAATGATGATGATAAAAGCAATATGAAATATGAAAATTGGAGCTTTTTCTAGGCTAAAAAGATTGTATTTTGAAATATTTCCAATAAAGTTAATAGCAAGTAGTAAAACAAGAATTTCAAACCATTTTGCATTGTATACTAAGGCTTTAGCTGTTTCTGTACTGTAGTCATTTTCTATGAAGGTAGCTGTTGCCATCGAAATAGCAAATACAAGAAGTAGTAGCGCACTTGTGCGGTTCGAGAAAAGTATCTTTAAAAGATGGTTCAATATTTATTTTTCTTTAGATGTTTTTTAAGTGCTATTATTTGTTGGTAATAAAGGATAGTACTTTGTTATTCCTGCATTCCTAGGTTAACCCAAGCTTTGATAGTTTCTATAGTACAACTGTCGATTTTTGTTTCTTTTCTGTAGGGCATAGCGATATAACCTTGAGCATGAGTAATCGAACCAACAAGTTGTCCACTTTCTCCCATCTTTTTTAAACTTGGGTAATCAAAAATCTTCACTCTAGATGCTTTTTCTTTGTACACATCAGAGGCATGGCATTTAAAACATTGAATTTCGATTATGGAAGCGATATGTTCGTTATAGGTTAAATTTTCTGGAATATCGCATTCCTCTTTAGGTTCGCCTTTGCAAGAAATTAATGAAATTAATAATACTAAAATTGATACCTGTTTAATAAGATTGGAGAAGTTCATCTTCTGTGTTTTTATGGTTACTAGTACAATGTCAATTTATTTCGTTGTGTATTTCTTTTTCATTTTCAGCCATTCTTCTTCACTTAAAGGAAGATGTTTTTTCTTGTTAGAAAATGGATCTATTCCTCCTTTTAGGTAGGCTTGAATCTGATTTAGAGGTATGGTGTCTTTGATTTTTTCGGCAACCTTATAAATGTGATTTCCATGAAAGTCGTGGCATTGAAGACAAGTGCTCCATTCCTTATTAGCTATTAATTTGTCATGTGGTACATCAATAGGGTCGTTTTTTACTTCTAGGTCATAATGACAGTTTACGCAAAACGTAGCATCTGCAAGAACAACTCTTGTTTCGTTATGTTCTCTATGGCAGGTTTCACATTCAGTAGCATTAATATTTGCAATAGCTTCTTTAAATCGAGGTTCTAGAAATCTATGAGTTGGATGGCGATCATTTGGTCGATCATGACACTCCATGCATTTTTTGTTGTCTACATTTTCGGTGCCGAAGTCTGCCATGGTTTTGCGCATTCCAAAAGTGTAGGAGATGTTGGATTGTAACTGCTGTACTAGGTTTCCTTTTGCATCAGTATGACATGCATTACATGATAATCCTTCATGACCAGTATTCATAGGTCCTAAGCTCAGGTATTCTTCTGATTGTTTTAAGGGAAGAATAATGTAAATTATAATTCCGATTGCGATTCCTATTAAAGAGCCAATTCGTTGTCTTTTTCTTAATGGATTTTTTTTGAACATAAATTAATTAATCCTTTATGAAGCTGATGCTTACATTATTGCTTTTTGGAAAGCTTATGCAGGTTAGTATATCACCATTAGCGACTTCTTCATCTGATAACAAATGACCGTCGATCATCTTTACTTCTCCTTTGATACATTTTGCTTTACAGCTACTGCACATGCCTGATCTGCAGGAATAAGGGAGTAGTATGTTTTCTGATAAGGCTGCTTGTAATATGGTTTTGTCTCCAGCAACACTTATTTCGTGTTTCTTTTTTTCGTCATATATAATTACGTTGCTAATAAGGTCTTTTGCGTTACTCGATGTGATGAAATTGGCGTTAAAAGCTTCGAGTTTGATTTGATTTCTTTGGATTCCGTGTTGCGCTAATATTTCCTTGGCTTTATCCATAAAACCCTGAGGTCCACACATCATATATTTTCCTAAATTGTAAGTCAGGTCATGATTGTGAATAATTTCTGTAATTAGTTCTTCATTAAGAAGATCTTGATGGTAATTTGGTTGATCAGAAGTGCTTTTTTCTAGTATATGCTCAACCTTTAGACGTTTTGGATGATTCTCGCTAAGATCTTCTAATGCTTTTTTGAAAATGATAGACTCTTCATTTTTATTAGCGTAAATTAATAAGATATTCGATAAAGGTTCTTTTTCTATTACTGTTTTGATAATAGAGAAAATTGGAGTGATACCACTTCCTCCTGCAAAAAACACATAATGATGTTTTGCATTTTTGTCTGGTTCTATAAAAAAACTCCCAGCTGGTTTTTCGATCTCTATTTTTTGTCCTGCGGACAATTGTTCGCATATATAATTAGATACTAAACCCTTTTGAACTTTCTTAACAGTAATTCTCAGGAACTTGTCTGTAAATGGACTGCTACTAAAGGAATAGGCTCTTTTTTCAATTTTATTTTTAATGGGGATTTTGACAGTGAGAAATTGACCAGCTTTATATTTTATTTTATTGAAGAAACCTCCTTTGTTAAGGATCACACTTACTGCATCATCGGTTTCGTGAATTATTTCTTTTACGGTTAATTGCATAAGATCTTATTTTATTATTCATAATAGAATACAACGCCCACATGAAAAACTACTAAAAACGTAATAACGACGGATAAGAGAACATGTGTAACCATCCAGGATTTGAAAATCCACTCTTTTTGGCTTTTTATAATATCAAGGTTAATAGTGCCTAGTATCATATTTATGAAAAAAATATAAGAAAGTAAGGCAAGATATCCATAGCCAAATTCTAACGCGTGTATATAAAAGAATATCGGAGATAATACACCAATCCATTTATGTAATAAACTAAAACGGATGGAGTGTTTCATCAGTTTTTTTGATGTTCTGGTCAAGGTGAGTATCCATTGGAAAACTATAAAAGCTCCAACAAATACTCCGGACCAGCGTTTATATCGTTCATTTAGTTGAAGTTCATAAAGCCATTGCCACTTTATATCTAGCGCAAACTGAAGTATATAAAGAGCAAATAAAACAAACCCAATTAATACGAAGCTATATGATTTCTTCACTGTGTTTACGATATTTTTTAATTAGCAGCTAAACCTTTGGTTGTTTTATTTTTGTCTGTATCGGCTAATAATAGTTTTTCAAGACTATGATAAGAAGCTAATTTTCTTACACTATCGATGAAAACTTCTGCTGTAGGAAGGTAAAAACCTTTAGAAGGCCATTGGTTCCCAATTTGAGGTTTTGTGCTGTCAACTTTAAAGGCTGCTATTTCTTCTAAATATGCGTTATAAATCGCTTTTGTTCCATTTCTGTAAGCGTTAATAACTCCTATTGCTTCCTTGTAAGACAGAGAATCTGAAGGGTATTGCCAAGTCGTTGCTCCCATGACATCGCCTAATTTCCAATCCGTTTTTGTAGTACTTTTATGATCGTTATGACAGTTTACGCATGGTGCTGCTACCGCAAGATCAGCAAACATAGAAGTGTAAAGTTTTTGATCTTCTTCGTAAAAATGTTGTGGTTTTTGATTTGCTTTAATTTTTTTGAAAAGTTCTGCTTGTTTTCCCTGAAACTTATTAGATGCGTTGATCGGAAAATCAGAGCCTAGATATAACCCTAGAGGAACATCACTTTTTCTGATGTCTGAAGAGATTCCTCGTAAGAATAATGCAGGAAGAGGTCCAGCTTCAACTTCATCGTCTTGCCAATCCTCGTCAAATTTTAAACCTTGCTTTTTACCTGCACCTACAATTCCTTTAGTGTATAGTGTTCTGGTAATATCATTTTCTTCGGCAACCAGAGTAAGGATATCTGCGACTGCGAATACTTTATCTGAAGGTCCGTTTTCTGAAGAAGTCTCTTCAGGAACTCCACCGCATGATTGCGTTAAAAATATGATAGAGCTTATCATTGAGAAAAAGATTCCCTTTGTTTTTAGATGATTCATTGTGTTGTGTTTTAATGTTGGTAATTTCTATTGTAAGGCTACGCTACTTCTCCGTATGCTGCAGTTTTCATAACTGATGCCATAACTCCATATGTTTCTGCCCAAGCTGCTTCTACTTCTGGAGTAAAGTCATCTCCAAGACCAACAGATAGTGTGCTAAGTAGTGCTGCTCCTACAGTATCGTAATGAGAAGATTCTACTTTGTAGTCTACGTGTCTTTTTCCTAAATCTTGTAAAATAGGTATAAGTCTGTCTAAATTAGTTAATCCTGCTACAGCTGAAGATAGCATGGTCATGAGTTTGTTCCCTTGACCTTTCATCGCTTCTGTGTCATTCGCTGGGAATATCTTCTTTAGTTCAGGATCTAGTTCGAACAATTTATTGTAAAAAATTTCTGCAGCTGTCTCTGCTATTGGAGCGACTTTACTAAACGAGGTTTGTACCAATTCAATTGTGCTTTTTTCCATGATTACATTTTTTAAGTGAAATTTTAGACGATGTTATTAAGTATTAATACTTAATTATTTTTCAAATATATCTGAACTAAGGAATAAATGCAAATGAGTATAATTCAGTAAATTATATATTTAGGTATTTATTTTGTTTATAATTAGTTTAAAAGTAATTAATTATTAATATTTTAACTTATTTTATTAAGAATTATCTAATTTGTGTTTTGCAAAATGAGACTTGTATAAAAATAAGTGTTAATACGTATAAATCGTAGTTTTGTTATAATCGTAATATTCAGTGTTTTTTTTGTAAAATCGATAATTTATGATTTTAGAAATACAATATTTTTTCTTAGGTGATTTTTGTTTTTTTATGCTTTAACAACCTTTAAATGTTATGAAAACAAAGTTTTGTGTTGAAAATTGCTGAATCAATGAACCACTTTTTTTTAAATATCATTTTTTATCAGTCATCTTTTATGGATTCCATAATTAACAAGTGTATTCTTATATATAGATGTCAATTCTGATTTCAATTTAAGTAATTATACTTAATTTTGTGTTTCTATATAATTTTAACGAAAACTCTTTATGGCTTTTAAATCGTATAAAACTACTTGTTCGTATTGTGGTGTTGGTTGTGGAATAATAGCAAAGAAAGATGCGAAGGGTGTAATTACTGTAGAAGGAGATCCGGATCATCCGGTAAATAGAGGTATGTTATGCTCTAAAGGGATGAACCTACATCATGTAGTTCAGGATAAAAGCGACAGAATCTTATATCCTCAGATGCGATGGAGTAAAGGGCATGAACTTCAGCGAGTATCTTGGGATAAAGCTTTAGACAGAGCAGTGGCGGTTTTTAATACCATTATAGATAAATACGGGCCCGATAGTGTAGGCTTTTACGTTTCTGGACAATGTCTTACTGAAGAGTATTATTTGGTAAATAAACTGACCAAAGGGTTTATAGGAACCAATAATATTGATACGAATTCGAGGTTATGCATGAGCTCTGCAGTAGTTGGATATAAACAAGCACTTGGAGAAGATAGTGTACCTATTGCCTATGAAGATATAGAAC
Organism: uncultured Aquimarina sp.; assembly: GCF_947492965.1. Lineage (GTDB taxonomy): Bacteria > Bacteroidota > Bacteroidia > Flavobacteriales > Flavobacteriaceae > Aquimarina. Next base: position 452,264 of record NZ_CANLOZ010000004.1, read on the forward strand.
TGGCAGATTGTTTTATGATAGCTGGAGCTAATCCCGCTTGGTGTCATCCAATTTTATTTAGAAGAATTGAAGCTCATAAAGAGAAGAATCCTAATACTAAAATTATAGTAGTAGATCCAAGAAAAACACAGTCTTGTGATATCGCTGATTTACACTTGCAAATTATCCCTGGTACCGATGTTGTCTTATATAATGCTATAGCTAAAAGATTAATCGATCGTAGAAAGATGGACAAAAGTTTTATAGCGAATCACACAGATAATTTTGATCAATTAAAAGAATCTTTGCAGTCAACTTCTTTAACGGAGGCTGCAAAAATATGCGGAGTAACGGTTGCCGATATTAAAAAAGCTGCTTCTTATATTAGTAATGCCAAGGGATTTATTACGCTATGGGCTATGGGATTAAATCAAAGCTCAATTGGTGTTAATAAGAATAACGCATTATTAAATCTGTCATTACTTACGGGGCATATCGGCAAACCAGGATCAGGGCCATTTTCACTAACTGGTCAACCTAATGCAATGGGTGGTAGAGAAGTAGGAGGTATGGCTAATTTACTTGCAGCACATAAGGATTTAGCTAATCAAGAACATAGAACAGAAGTTGCTAATTTTTGGGGAGGAAAAGAAATTTCTGGAAAACCTGGATTAACAGCTACAGAAATGTTTGATGCTTTAGAAAGCGGCAAATTGAAAGCAGTATGGGTAATCTGTACAAACCCATTGGTAAGTCTTCCTAATGTGAACAAAGTAGAAAAAGCACTAAAAAATGCAAAATTCGTCGTAGTTCAAGATATATCATATCGCTCTGAAACCTTAGAATATGCTGATCTTATTCTACCAGCAGCAGGTTGGGCAGAGAAAGAAGGTACCATGACTAATAGTGAACGTCGTATTACATATTTAAATAAAGTAGTAGATCCTCCTGGAGAAGCATTGCCTGATGCCGAAATTCTTTGGAAGTTTGCTCAACGAATGGGATATAGAGGGTTTGATTATACTTCTGCAGAAGAAGTGTTTAAAGAACACTGTCAGTTGACTAAGGGTACTAATATTGATATTACTGGGTTGAGCTATGAAAGATTAAAAAATGAAGGTAGTTTTCAATGGCCAGTACCAGAAAGTAATCACTCGGGAACTGCACGCCTTTTTGAAAATAAAAAGTTTTATACCGATACAGGAAATGCAAAATTTGTTGTACCAAGATTTACAAAACCGACTTCAGAATTGTTAACGGAAAGACATCCTTTAATATTAACAACAGGAAGAGTTCGTGATCAATGGCATACGAGGACTAAAACAGGAAAAGTAAATAGACTCTTAACGCATATTCCTCATCCTTTTTTAGAGATCAATCAGGTAGATGCTTTTCTTCGAAATATAAAGGATGGTGATATAGCAGTGGTTGAGAGCAAACGGGGTAAGGTTCAGGTAAAAGTAAAGGTAAGTGATACTATTGGAAAAGGAGTTGTATTTCTTCCTATGCATTGGGGGAAAGTATTAGGGAATGATTTTGGTAGAGCAAATAATTTGACTACCAGTATTATAGATCCCATCTCAAAGGAGCCAGATTTTAAATTTTCCGCAGTACAGGTGTCTAAATTTGTAAAGGAAAAGCAGAAAATTTGCATTATCGGAGCTGGTACTGCAGCATATCGTTTTATTCAAACATATAGAGAGCATAATAAAGAAGACGATATCATAGTTTTTTCCAAGGAACCATATCCTTTCTATAATCGTGTGTTACTTCCAGAATATGTAAGTGAAGAGTTGACATGGGAGCAATTACAAAAAATGAGAGAAGGGAGCATGGAATCTCTCAATGTAACCTTGTCTACAAGTAATCCAATTACCGAAATTAATAGAGAAGAGAAATACTTAATTGATAGTAAAGGTGATAAACACAATTATGATATCGTTTTGATGGCTACAGGAAGTAGAGCATTTGTACCTAAAGAAGTCCCAATTCACTTGCCGGGAAGGTTTACTATGAGGGATAGAGGAGATGCAGACAAATTAAAAAAATATCTAGATGATAGTGGATTGCCAGAAAATGAGCAACACGTTACCATTGTAGGAGGAGGTTTATTAGGACTTGAATTAGCTGCAGCCCTAAGAAAAAAGGATGTCAAAATTACAATTATACAGAGAGGTAGTAGATTAATGGAACGGCAGTTAGATATAATAGCCAGTCGTTTGCTAGCTGAAGATGTAAGAGAAAAAGGTATTCAAATTCATTTTGATAACGAAGTGGATACAGTCTTCAATCAGGATTCTGGAGCCTTATTGGTAAATCTGAAATCTGGTAAATCATTTAGTTGTAATGCAGTAGTATACTCTATAGGTACTATTCCGAATATAGATTTAGCCAAAGCTGTTGGAATAGATTGCAGACGCGGAATATTAGTAAATCAATATTTGCAATCAAATGATCCTAATATTTTTGCGGTTGGTGAGATTGCGGAATTCGAAGGGAATTTGTTCGGAATTACTGCGGCTGCGGAGCAGCAAGCAGATATTGTAGCTAAATACCTGTTAGGAGATTTTAGCGCAATTTACAGAGGATCCGTGTTTATGAATATTTTGAAGTTCGAAGATTTAGACTTGTGTAGTATTGGTAATATAGATATGCCAAAAGATGATCCATCGTATGAAGAAGTGATATTTATGGATGTTGGTAAAAGGTTTTATAAAAAATGTATTGTTAAAAATGACTGGTTAGTAGGAGCTATTTTGATGGGAGATAAAAGCGAGTTTGCTGATTTTAAAAGGCTCATCGAAGAAAAAATCGAACTCTCTGAAAAAAGAGAAGAGTTACTTCGATCTTCGCAACCAGATGAACCTGTACTAGGTAAATTGATCTGTTCTTGTAGTCAGGTTGGAGAAGGTAATTTAGAAGAGGCAATAAAAGGAGGATGTGAGGATTTTTCTGAATTATGTACGAAAACAGGAGCAGGATTAGGATGTGGTAGTTGTAAACCAGAAGTAAAAGAAGTATTGAATAATGTAATGCAATTAGCTTAGTATGGAAGATTTTATGCATAGAGTAAATATAAAAGGTGGAATTTTATCACCAAGTGAATTGCAACGAATTATCCTGTATGCAGAGGATTTAGGATTAGATACCTTTCATTTTGGATCTAGACAGGATATTATTTTCCCTTCCAAAGATCAAAATGGAAAATTAGTCGAGGAAAAAGAATCTTTTAAACCAGATTTTTTTGCACCAGAAGTAGAGCAAAATATAAGTTGCTCCTATGTGTCTATTGATATATTTAATTCTACCGTTTGGCTTCGAGGGACTACCTATCTCTATATTTTAGAGCAATTTAGATACAAACCAACACTAAAAATTAATATTTCGGATCCTCAGCAACAGATGGTTTCGTTGTTTTCTGGAGATCTTAACTTTATTGCTTCCACACATGAAGATTACTGGTATTTGTTTTTGAAATTACCAGGATGGGAAGAGGTTTATTATCCAGTATTGATCTATACCTGGGATATAGCGAAAGTAGCTGAAGAAATTGAAAAGATTTATAAAAAGGTCAATAATGTAGATGAGTTATTCCAGTTTTTAAATGAAAGTATTGATACTAATAATAGAACCATAGAAAAGCCTTTAGGTGTTGGTTTTAAGCCATTTCCTTATTATGAAGGGATGAATAAAATGGGGATCAATCAGTATTGGTTGGGATTGTATTGGAGAAACAATAAATATGATCTCAAGTTTTTGAAAGCGTTATGTGAATTTTGTATAGAATATCGCATCGGGAAAATATGTTTAACTCCGTGGAAGTCATTTATTATCAAAGGAATTCCAAAGGAATGTAAGTTGGCATTAGAAAAGCTTTTAGGACAATTTGGTATAAATGTAAGGCATTCTGCTCTAGAGTTAAATTGGCATTTACCAGTAGGAAGTCAGAAAGCATTAGATCTAAAGAAATTTTTGGTCATGAATTTTGATCAAAACGATATTAGTACCTACGGGATGACTTTTGCGATAAGTATACGTAGAAAACAAAAAAGATATTTTACTTCAGTTGTTATTGAAGAAAATAAAACTCCAGATGCTGTAAAAGATTTTGTGATTAGACCTACGTACAATGTTTTATATGCTAAGAACTTTGATCCTAATACCAGAAAGTATATTGTGTACGCACAAGATATAGATCAAATGGATCTACCAGGGATTTTATTAGAGCTAACCAAAACCTATTTTCAAAACTTAGGAGAAGGAGATGATGAAAGCTATACAGGAAGTCCTGCTAAAAAAGAAAAAACAGAAATAGAGGTTTATCAATGTAAGCATTGTCAGACTATATATGACCCATCTATCGGAGATATGGTATCAGGAATTTCGTCAGGTACGAATTTCTCAGAACTTCCTGAAACATATCAATGTCCGTTATGTGATGCTCCAAAAGAAGATTTTGAGAAAATGACCTTAGAGGTGGTTTAATAGTCTATTTCTTTTTCTTATTTATTATGGAAATCTCTATTAGGAACGTCAATATCTTCCTGAACATATAAATCTGTAATTGATCTTACCTGACCCGAAAATTGAGCATGTCTGTATTTAAGCTCTAAGCTGTCTTTAGAAAGGTATGTTATTTGAAAGAATTTATAATTTTTGTCTGTATTCAGGAGTTCTGGAAGTTGATCACTGGTTACCTTAATAAAGTAATGTCCTTTTTTATTTTGAATGATCTCCCAATCTGCCTTTAACGAAGGTCCACAGTCTTTTTGAGTGTCGTTATTATCTTTAACGGTCATATTAGGGAAATAAGTATTCCTGTAGGTTAGAAAACAACCAGCCATATTCATTCGAGTTCCATCATTATATCGTTTAGCAATTTTCCATGTTTTACCAGAGGTTCCGGAAACTAATTCTATGGCATTTTTTGGTATTTGATAAGGTGTTTTAGGTTCGTCAGCGCAAGAATTCAAGATCACTCCAAAAGAAAGTAATAGTACTATTAAGAAAAATTTATTCATGTTCTGTTGTTAAAGATTTTATAGTGATTTCATAGGTATGCTTTCATCAAATACTATTCCTGTTTTTTATAAATATCTATGCACCATTTATAAATATATCTAATTTTTATAACTAAGTTCGCAAATACCTTTTTTGTTACCCATGAAAGCAGCTACTGTAAGAGAACTTAAAATAGAATTAGAGAATTCTTCTCCACAAGAACTAGTAGCACTATGTTTACGTTTGTCCAAATTTAAAAAGGAAAACAAAGAACTATTGACTTATTTACTTTATGAAGCTTCAGATGAAAGAAATTACATTTTAGAAGTACAAAAAGAAATATCCAATGAATTCGATCTTATTAATACTAAGAATTATTATTACATTAAAAAAAGTGTACGTAAGATATTAAGGAACAGTAAGAAATATATAAGATATTCCGGTAAGAAAGATACAGAAGTTGAGATAATGATTCATTTCTGTACCGAGCTAAAACAAATTCAACCTTCTATTTTTAACAATAAAGTTCTTTCAGGTATTTTTAGTAGACAAATAGCAAGTATACGAAAGGTTATAACTACACTACATGAGGATTTACAATACGATTATAATCAATTATTAGATTCTTTACTTGATGAAGAATAGTGGTTCTCTAGCCTTTTATCAATCTCAAAATATAATCTAACTGAGCATCTTTCCCTTTTATTAAGTCATCTACAGAAATTGATATCGCTCTATCAGGTATTACTCCAGAACCATTAGGAACATTTTTATCTTTTACGTAATGTTTTATTTTTTCCATAGACATTATCATCATTATTTTGGAATTAGGTAGTTCATAATAAACTGGGAATTGACCAATATGGGAATAATAACCACCTCCTGTTTCTTCTCCAACCAAAAGTATATCGGGATCATTTTTAGCTAAAAGAGCTAACGCAGAACCAGCAGAAAAGGTAGTACCGCTTGCAAGAACATAGGTTTTACCTTTAAATCTATTTTTATCTGGTACCATTATAGTTTCTAGATCATCAAAATCTAATTTCCAACCATCTGAAGTAGGGTGATGATAAAACTTGTCTTTTAAGAATTCTTTTTCACCAAATGTTCTGGTAGCATAAGATTTTTCAGGTATTTCTAAAGAGGAAACAAACGTACTAGTTCTTTGTTTGAATAGTTTATTGGTAACTAAAGAAAATAGATGCACTGAATTAGGTCGGAAACCTCCATCATTCTGGCGTATGTCAATAATTAAATGCTTTATTTTTTTCTTATTGATCTCTTTAAAGAGTTTTATTAAACGAGATTTGAAAGCACTAATGTCTACTCCAAAAGAATTGACAACGAGAACAGCAGTTTTTAAATCTTTTTTGTAATAAACAAAAGGTTCTTTATTATTAATATGTTTAGAGAAAAAAGCTACTTTATCCTTAGCATCATGATAGTTAGAGAAATAAGAGCTTCTGTTAATATTTCTATGTTTCACATTTACAAAAGATTCTGCAGGAAGCGTGATAACTTTTTCAGTACCACTTGGTTCTATATATTTGATGGTATACTCTTTCTGTAATCCATATTCATAGATATAGAATAAGCCAAATTTTAATTCAATATCCCTATATTTTCTAGTTAGATTATGACCGTCACTAGGAGCATATTTTTTTAAATCGTCTAAAATTTTAACAGTAGAGATATCATTAATATGGGTTATTTTGGAACCTATAGGAATTCCAAAATCATCTGTGTCTACGTAAAAATCTGACTGAATAATTTTTATAATCACAGGAAAATAATACTGAGTGCTTTTTACCGTATTTGGTGCAAATAGCATTAAATGACCATCTTTTACCTGATCTGTTATATACTGCATCTTCTTAAATAATTCGATATCTGTAATCTCTTCAGAGAATGAATCTTGTGTGTTATCTACTAAAGAATCAAATGTTACTTCATCGATATAATCATACAAACTTGGATGACCTTTTTTAAGAATATTTTGGAATATTTTAAAGTCCTCTTTTGCTTTGGTTAATGTTATTTTTTTTTGAGCAAAAAGCGAGGTAGATATTAGAATAAAAGATACCATGTACCCAATATGATTCATATGATAAATTTTGTGTATACTACGTTTAAAGACACTTCTTTAAAAAAGATGTGACATTTTGTTTTCCTATCGTGTAAAAATAATAAATCTGTTTTGTGAATATTTATAGTACAGCATAAAAAAAACAGGTACTTTATTAGCACCTGTTTTTATTATAACTTTAAAGCGAAATTTAATTTAGCTTTCGTAGCTGCTTTTTGATTTTTTTGATAGCAGATTCAATTGACTTTTCTGGTTCAATCACGTTGTACTCTCCCCAAAATTCTGGATCCGAAAATCCGGAGGCTTCATCACTAATAACAACAGAAGATTTTAAACGATCCTTAAATTTAAGGTTTTCATTATCTGGGTTCTTTTTCCAATCTGTAACAGCCATTTCTATATTTAACTTATAGGTAGAGTTAAATAATCTCTTTTTCCAGTTTACCTTAAATACTAAATCAATTTTTCCATAACCGTAGTACCATTTACCGTTTTTCTCTCTATAATTCATATTATAAGTAGCAACTGTTGGGTATACTTTGGCTCTCGATGGTTTTTTTCTAACAAAAAGTTTACTGGCCTCTTCTCTGTCTTCAAGATTCAAGCTAAATTCAGCTTTGGTTAATGCCAAGGTTTCAGAATCAATATATAGCTTTCCATAATAGTAAAGATCTTTTATATAAGGCTTTTGTTTAAAGTCTAATACATAAATATAGCGATCATTGATATTGGTAGAATTTCCAAAAGTAAAATCATATATATTTAATATATCCTCTGTAAAAAGAAGATCAGGGTTTTTCATTACATCAATAAATAAAGTACTAGATGGTCCTCCTTGAAGCTTAAGGGTAAGTGTATCTAACTTTTTGTAATCCGCACTTTTTCTTGCTTTGTATAGTTTAATTACATCATTTTTATCCGAGGAATAGGGTTTTTTATAGACATCTACTACGGCTTCGGAAAGGGATACATACTTTCTACGTTTTTTGATGGTTTCTCTATAAAATGCGGTCATAATGGTATTATCATTTTGATAATTTGTACCACGCTTTTTCATAACTGCTTTTATAAGAGCTTCAGGATCTCTAGGATCAATGTTTACTGCTGTTAATTCTGTTATGGTAGCAGTTAACTTAATTTTAGCGTTATTTCCTTGTAATGAAGAAAGAGAAACTATTTTGTCTTTATAACCTAAAAACGAAACAGTAATATTTGTACTCGAGCTGTTCTTTGGAACTTTCAATAAAAATTCACCTTCAGCATTTGTAATTGTAGATATGTTAGTTCCATTTAATGAAATGGTAGCTGATACCAAAACATCATTAGATTGTTGGTCTACTACAATTCCTTTATATTCATCATAAGTATTACCCGCTTGAATCCCTGTATCTTGAAAAAAACTAAACGCTTGAAGCTGATGGGTATGTCCTACTATTAAAAATAAACTAAGCAAATAGAAAAGATGCTTTTTGCTTAAAAAAGTATTTTTTTTATTCATAACAAATTTATTCAGTTAATAATTTCATTCTTTAGTATTGGAGGTAGAATGCTAATTATACAATATACTAAAATTACCAATGAGATTTTGACTATAATAGTTAAAAATGAGCCAATTATATATTTTTAAGATCTTTATGAGCTTTTCGAAAACATTGATATTTTCGGGTTAGACGGAAACAGTTGGTTTTCATTTCAAAAAAAAGAATTAAAAAAATAAAATAAGAATTCTAGTGATATCCACTATGATCTCCGAACCAATTTTTGAGTTTTATATTTAATATTTCTGTAGTAAACGGTTTTGTGATATAATCATCCAAACCTTTTGCTATAAAGCGTTCGGCGTCTCCTGGCAAGGCATTAGAAGTAATAGCGATCACTGGTGGTACTTTTTTATATCCTTGTCTTATTAATTTACAGGTTTCTACCCCATCCAATTCAGGTAGATTAATATCCATTAATATAAGATCATAGGTGTCTTCTTCAAACATCTCCAAGGCTTTTCTTCCCGTTTTAGCAACATCAGCAGTACAACCGAGATATTTAAGTATTTGTTTGGATACAAGTATATTAGTGTCAGAATCCTCTACTAATAAAATATGAAGATTAAATTTTTGATCTTTACTCTTGTCAAAAGCCTTTTCTACATCTGGAATAATAGCTTCTGATACTTTTGTTTTAAAGGTGAACCAAAAATTACTTCCTTTTCCTAATTCGCTACTTACTCCAAGTTTTCCATTAAGTAAGTCAACAAGTTTTTTACTGATAGTAAGCCCTAAACCAGTTCCTTCTCCGACAAGTAGTTCATTATTATGTACTTGACTGAATCTTTTAAAAAGGGATGCCTGATCACGTTTACTAATTCCAATTCCAGAATCTATAACTTCTATCTTTATGGTAAGATCATCATTCTTTTTGTTTACCAAAGAAGATTTTACTCTAATCGTTCCTTCATTGGTGAATTTTACTGCATTACCTATTAAGTTGGAGATAACTTGCGTAAGTCTTTTATCATCTGCATAAATTTGCTCGGGTAGTTCATCCGAATATTCTGATACTATATTGATTCCTTTAGCCTTACTATTGGCTAAAAACAAATCAACATTTTGATTAACTAATTTTTTAAAGTTAATGGCTTTCGGTGAAAGGGTAAACTTTCCTGCTTCCATTTTGGATAGATCAAGAATCTGATTTAATATATCCAGAAGATTTAGAGAAGACTGGTGTATGGTAGTCACATATTCCTTTTGTAAATCATTTAATGAAGTGTTTTTAAAAAGCAAATCGATCATTCCAATAACTCCGACCATAGGAGTTCTGATTTCATGACTCATGTTTGCTAAAAAATCTTGTTTGAATTTAGAGGCTTGTAGAATCTGTTTATTTTTTTCTTTTAATTTATCTAAATTACGACCACCGAACATCGCAAATAGTCCAAGAAAAAATGGAGCCGTATCTATAATATAGTGAATAGGGTAATTTTTCTGTACAAAAATGATAGCTTCCCAAGAAAATTCTTGCCCCAATTTTACAATATCAATAGAAGTTGCAAGTATCGGAAATACGCATCCAAACAATACTCCGTAAAGAGCATATTTAGCTGCTTCAGATTTTAACCACGATTTTTGATTCATAGATGGTTTATTAACGACAATCTTATGTTAGTTAATCATCCGATAAGGATAGTTTGGGGCCTTAATGGGATATGTGGTTAAATATAGTGGTTTTTTTGTAAATGGATGAAAATATTGATTGATAGGGACTTAACCGCCAATACTAATCATACTTCTATTTTGGGTGTGTAATGCAGGGTTTTCTAGTTTTTCTGAGGTGTCCATTCCACCTCGAGACTTAAATTTATGTTGTAAAGCATTTTGAATTATTGGAGCTAGAGGCTTTTTATCTCTTAGGGGCTGTAATAAGGAGAATTCATTTCCAGAAAACAAGCAATTTTTCAATTTCCCATCTGCCGTGAGGCGAATACGATTACAAGTATCACAAAAAGGATTAGTTACAGAACTAATGATAGCAAATTGACCTTGGTAATTATTGATCTTATAATTTTTGGAAGTATCATTTGGAAGATCTTCTAATCTAGAGAGTTGTAATGGAAAGGTGTAATGTATTCTATCTAAAATTTCCTGAAGAGACACTAATTTCTCCATGTTCCATTGATTCCCATCAAACGGCATAAACTCTATAAAGCGTACAGTAATATTTTGATCTTTTGTAAGATTAATGAAATCTATAATCTCATCGTCATTGAAATTCTTAATAAGAACAACGTTTAGTTTTATTGCAAAGCCTTCGTTATGAAACAACTGTATGGTATTCCAGACTTTGTCAAATTCATTTCGTCTTGTTATTTTCTCAAATTTATTCTTTTGCAAAGAATCGATACTAATAGTTATAGTTTTAATATTATTTTCTTTCAAAAGAGGAATAAAACGATCTGCTAATACGCCATTTGTGGTAATTCCAATTTCTACAGGTAAACTTGCTAGGCGTTCTAATATGAGCGGAAAATCCTTTCTAACCATGGGTTCACCACCAGTTAATCTTATTTTCGTAACACCAAAATCAACAAACCCTTTTGCAATTTCATAAATCTCATCTGAGGTCATTAAATGTTTTTGGGGTGTTAGCGGAATTCCATTGGCAGGCATACAATAAGTGCATCTTAGATTACACTTTTCTGTTAGTGAAATTCTGAGGTATGTATGCTTACGCCCAAAATTATCTGTTAATATGTTCTTATTATTTGTATTCAAATCTTCTTTGTTAATTTCCATAGTGTTTAGCGCCTTTCAATACACGGAAAGTATGCAAAAGGGCAGGAAATATAGCTTCCATTGATTCTTTTGCTCCATTAGTAGAGCCTGGTAATGCTAGCACAATCGCTTCTCCAATAACTCCAGCAACACTTCTAGAAAGCATAGCGTAAGGCATACGATTTTGACCGTAGTTTCTAATCGCTTCTTCGATTCCTGGAATTCTTCTTTCTATTAACGGGCTGATAGCTTCAGGTGTAACATCTCTTGGAGATAATCCCGTGCCACCAGTAAAGATGATAAGGTCATTACCAGCATTGTGCAATTCTTTTACTTGTTTTTGTATTTCATCTTTTTCATCTGGGATGATAATATATTTTTCTACAGTCACTCCACATTCTTCTAGTTTCTGAATAATAGCTTTACCAGCTTTGTCTTCTTTTTCACCAGCAGAAATAGAATCCGAACATACTACAACTCCTGCAGTATAAGGTTCTCCATTATCCTTATAACTAGATTTTCCTCCTTTTTTACTAAGAAGCTTAATTTCTTTGATTTCTACGTTTTTATCTACCGGTTTAAGCATATCATACATAGTAAGAGCCACCACAGACGCACCATGCATTGTCTCAACTTCGACACCAGTTTTGTAGATAGTTTTAACTGTCATTTCAATAACAATCTCAAGGTTATTTACTTTGTAATCTACACCAGTATATTCAATAGGTAGTGGATGACAGTCAGGTATGATATCACTTGTTTTTTTTACCGCAAATAAACCAGCAGTTTTAGCCATTTCAAAAACATCTCCCTTAGGAATAGATTTGGATATAATCGCTTCTATTGTTTTTGTACTACCAACTTTTACAATAGCTTGGGCTGTTGCAATTCTTAGGGTGTTATTTTTATGTGTAATATCTACCATTTCTAATTATTAACTTTCCAGGTATGAGTTTCATCTTCAAAAATCTCTTTTCCAAATATTGGTACTTCTTTTTTTATAGTATCTACTAAGTATTCTAATGCTTGAAATGTTACTTTTCTATGTGGCGCCGAAACAAAAACGAAAAGACATATTTCTCCTGCTTTTACTTTTCCCAGACTATGGTAAATATGCATACAAGTAAGATCAAATTTATCAAAGGTAGCTTCTCTAATTTCGTGGAACTTGTTTTCTGCCATTTCTTGATAAGCAGTATAATCAATCGCTTGTACCACTTTACCTTCTATCTCATCGGCACGTACCTGACCCAGAAAAATATCGTGTGCACCAATAGTAGTTTTTGTTTGATGTTTTTCTATAGAATTAGCAATAAAACTGGGACTAATTGGTCCTTCTACAAATACAGTTTTTCTCTTTTTCATTAGTATTTTTGTTCTTTTTTTAATGGAATGTACCGTTAGTTTTAATCAATATTCTTATAATTTTATCAAATTAACCACCAGCAAAAGGAGGTAGTAATGCGATTTCGGAACTGGCATTAAGTAGTGTAGAATGATCTGAAATTTCTTTATCAATAGCTATATTGAAGGATAGATCCTTCAGCTTATCGTATTTGTTATTTAGCTTATGAATTAGTTGTTCCACAGTACTTCCCGATTGCAAAGAAATCTCTTCTTCATTACAATTCGTAGCTTCAGCGATCATTCCAAAATATAAAATTTTTAATTCCATTGTATAGCTTCTTGATATTGTTGTTGCGTATTTATATTTTCTAAAAATGGTCTTATATCATTCCTTATTGGTACGTTCTTAACCTTTAGTGCTGCCATGGTTCTAAACAGACTTAAACGGTTTTGCCGGATACTTTCTAAAAAAGTAGGTAATACGGTGGATTTATATAAGGACACCAAAGGTGTCTTTTCATAAGTAATGACATCATAATCCGAATCACTTTTTAAAACCAGCTCTTGTAAAACAGACGGAGTGATAAAAGGAATATCACAACTCAAAATGAGATTTTGAGAAGTTAAAGTATTCTTTAAACCTGTATAGATGCCTCCTACAGGTCCTAAATTAGGAAAGTCATCCGAAATACAAGGATATCCAAATACTTCATAATCCTCATTTTTAGTAATGATGAATATCTTATTGGTAATAGTTTCTAAGGCTTCGATGATGTAAGAAATGAAAGGTTTTCCTAAGTGAAGTTTCAAGCCTTTTTCTTCTCCCATTCGACTGCTTTTACCACCAGCTAATATAATTCCAGTGATATCTGTATCCTTGGACAAAGTCATAACTGTAATGATTTTAGTTGCTCATCTAGAAAATCCCAACAATTCTTATTAATGTTCTCAAAAGCAAGGATCATTTTTAATCCATACTCCGTAATTTCCGTTCCACCACCGCCACTACCGCCAGTATTGGTTTTGATAACTGGAGTTGAAGCATTTTTATTAATAGAATCTACTAAGTTCCAGGCCTTTTTATAAGACATGCCTAAAGATTTAGCAGCTTTAGAAACAGAACCTTCAGAAGCGATAGCTTTCAAGATTTTTATTCTTCCTTCTCCAAGGAAAACTCCTTCTTTACCTTCTATCCAGATTCTACTTTTTATTTGATACATCTCCACCGTTGTTTCCTGCAAGATATAACGAAAAAAATGAAGAAAAGATACTTTCAGAAATTTTTATGATTTTCTCAAAATAGATAGGATTTCAGTCAAACTATTGAATAATAACAGCTTTTTATCCCAAAAACGATAAGAATTCTATTTAGGTAAAATAATTGTTTCCACTAAATCACCTTTAGAAATTGTATTCATATTTTCAGGAATATAGACTAACGCATTGGCTATTGCATATGTTAATAGCATAGCGGAACTCTGCCCTTCAAGAATTTCGACAGCTTTACCAGAGACTTTGGCTTTTAGAAATTGTGCTCTGTCTCCTTTCTTACTAAAATCCTTTGTAATGGATTTGTTTGTTCTTTTTAATCCTTCAGATGCTATCCCCATTATTTTTCTAATTGTAGGGAGAACATATATGTAGAAGCAGGTTAGGGAAGAAGCAGGATTACCAGGTAGTGCATATACTAAAGTATCCGAATTACGACCAAAAAATAGAGGCTTACCAGGTTTTTGTTTAATCTTGTAAAATAATTCGTCTATTTGTAACTCGGCTAATACATCTTTTACAAAGTCATAATCCCCTACAGAAATTCCTCCACTTATTAGAACTATTTCATGATTTGTGATCGCCTCTTTTACGGTGTTTTTCGTACTATCATAATCATCCTGTACAGTGTAGTTCTGAATTTTTTTGACATTCAACCGTTTCAGTGCTACTTCTAATTGCACAGAATTACTTTCATAGATTTGACCTTCTTGTAAGGGAAGTCCAGGAGTGACTAATTCATTACCGGTTGTTATTATAGCGATACTTGGTGGATTAAAAACTTGTACTTCGGTGATACCTAATCCTGCTAGATAACCGATACCAGCAGGAGTTAATTGTGTCCCCTTTTTTAAAGCAACTTCTCCTTCTTTGATTTGTTCTCCGATAGGTCTTATATTGCTATTACTTGGCACCTGATCTTCGATCGAAATATGATTCTCGGATCTGTGTACTTTTTCCTGCATTATTACGGTTTCAGCATCATTAGGTACTCTGGCTCCAGTAAAAATCCGTACTCCTTGTCCAGGAGATAAAGAGTAATCAATACTACTGCCAGCGGGTACTTCACCTACTACTTCATATGAGTTGTTATCATGCAATGATAAGGCATATCCATCCATTGCTGATTGTCGAAAAGGAGGCATGTTTATAGGAGAAACAACATCATCACTAAGAACAAGACCATCAGCATCTTTTAAAAAAACAGTAGTTTTTTTTGGAGTATAACTTACATTAGAAACTATAGATAGTGCTTCAGTTACAGAAATCATGTGCAAATATTTTTTGTAAAAGTATTGCTTTGTGTGTAGTAAACCTAAATTTTAAATAATAGAGATAAAATAAAAAAAGCACGGCCCAAAGGACCGTGCTATCATAAAACCTTACTTTTTTATGATTGATTTAACCTTTAAAAACTATTTTTCTTAGTTTATATCCTTCCACCTTAATAAAATAGGTTTTTGGATCTCTATAGTTATGGATGTATTCATCTATTATTCCGTTATCCAATAGCCTTCCTGTTAAAGTGTAAAGACTGTAAGTAAGACCAAGAGGTACATCTTTAATATCTTTAAATGTTTCTAGACCTGTACTCTGCTGACAAGTAGAATCGGCTAGAAATCTATCTATGAAAGTGATTCTTCCTTTCTTTTCTCCTTCTAAGGTTACAGTTGCTGATTCATCAACATCTAATATTCCGTTTCCTGAAATGTCTCCTAATATAATTAAGCACGCATTTCTAATTTTAATTCGTACACCATTTTCAATATGTAAACTCTCTGTAATAAAGATTACACCTTCTTCTGTGTTTTCGTCTAATCCGTTGATAACGGTGTTCTCTGTAACTGACATTAATTTGTACGAAATGTCAATTTTTACATTTGCAAATGCCACACTTGCAAAAAGTAGGGTAACTAGGGGTAATATTCTTTTCATAAGGTTCAGTTTTTTGGGTTAAACTGCAATTAAAAAAGTAAGAATTATCTCACTTATTACGTGTTTTTATCGTTGTAAAACACTTATTTAACGACAAGATACAACTTTTTATGTGAAAACCGTAATTTTTATAACTAAAATATTGATTTCGGAAGCCTAGTTTTTATAAAAAATCTCATTTAGCCTGTAAACACAGGTGTTTTAACAAATGTTAAAATTTATATTTTTATTAACATATTGAGTGTTAGTTTATTACTTTTTTAGCTATTTAGGAAAGTGAAGAGGTGATTTTAAAATTTAAAGGTAATTTTTAAGATAAGGGGAAATTTCAGAATTTTTAGTTCTACATTTGAATAAGATGAAAAACCAACTTTTGTTATATTTCCAAGCTTTTAGTATCTGGTTTAAAAGCCTAATTAGAGAATCAGCAAATAATATCATTAGTATTATTTTTATAGGATTTCTATACCTTGCGTTATGGCATTTTCCTCAAACGGTAGATCTGTTGCTGATTTTAAACCAAACAGAAACCTTTTTGCTAGAAGTTCCTTTATATTTTAGTTTACTCTCAATTTCGGCATTTATTATATGGAATATTCCTAAATATTTTTACTACCATAATTATAAGGATATTTCTATCCGTAATCTTATAGGTTTTATTCCTAATCAGCATTATAAATTTCAGGATAGGAGTGAATCTGCTAGTTACTCTTATACTACAAGAATTCATATGAGAAAAACATTGCCTAGGATTCTTGGGATTTTATTATTGGCGATATCGGCATTAAGTATTCTTAATGCGATGGAATTATTTGGATTAGAAAATACATATACCAAGTTTTTGGATTCAACAAGTATGTTGCTATCAGTAATTTTCCTATTGTTATTATTATCAGAACCGAGGTTATATACTTTATTGAAGAATTTTCTCAATAAAATAGCAAATACGACAATTGTATTTTTTTGTATTTCTATTGGACTAATGATTTTAATTATTTCTTTAGGGACTCTAAATACTCAGGCAGAAAAGGATCTGGGGAAATTATTTCTTGCTAATTCTGCCTTGACTTTATTGTTTTTTTCTTTGTCTTTTAATAGTTATAAATTCCTTAAAAGTTTTCCAAAGAAGTTATTCTATGGAACTATCTTAGTAGGTGGCTTTTTGATATTAATCTCTTTCTTTATTTTCAATTTTTATCCAAAATGGGCTACCGGAGTAAATCCTTTATCGATAATGGTTTTATCGCTTTTGAGTCTTTTTATGATTTGTTTTATTTTAATTTTAGTTGGAAAAAAGATTAGATTACCTCTTTTATCTATTATTACTATTATCTGTATTTTTTCTTCAAGGTTTTTTACAGATAACTCGGATCATTATCAACTAGAAATAAAGAAAACCACTGTAGATAGGGTTTCGTTAGATACGTATATTTATCATTGGCTAGAAAGTAGGAAGGGTGATATTTTAAATACCGATAATAAGTTTCCTATTATCATGGTATCAGCAGAAGGAGGAGGTTCGAGAGCTGGACTTTGGTCATTTCTAACCCACAGTTATTTATACGAGAAATCAGAAGGTGCTTATTTTGATCGAAATTTACTTTCGTTAACTGGGGCTTCTGGAGGAAGTGTTGGGAATGCTATGTTTTTTGCTGAAGCTCGTAACGCTAGTATATCAAATCGTAAGGCGGATTTTAAAATTCAATCTGATATTGAGAATCCTAATTTGAATTATAAAGCAAGTGTGATATATAAGGATAATTACCTCTCTACCGCATTATTGTCATTATTAGGAAGAGATTTGTTTAAAGAGGTAACTAGCTTATTTAATTTTAAAAATAGAGGACAATTATTAGAAGATCAATGGATTCGAGCTCATGGGCAATTTTTTTCAGATGAAAAAGGGGACCTAATTCTTAACAAAGAATTTTTATCTTTTTATAAAGGTGTAATTTCTAAAAATAGGAAAATATCAGATCCTAAGATTCCACCTTTACTATTGATTAATACAACACATACGCAAACTGGAAATTATAATATAATTAGTCCAGTAACGTATGCTCATCTAAGATCATTAGAGGGGATGAATGATTTTATTAATACTGTACAATCTAGTTATCCAAATGGATCTATAGATCTTTCAACGGCTATGAGGATTAATGCAAGTTTTCCTTTTGTTACTCCAGTAGGTGAGGTAAGAAAAAAAGACCGAACGGATATAATAACATCTGATCAGTATGCAGATGCTGGATATTATGATAATATAGGTGGTAGAGTATCAAAAGGTATTGAAGAAGTGCTTGCCAAAGTCTTAAGAGATTCTTTTCCAGAGTTGATTGAAAAAGTAAAAATGAAGCATGTCTTAATTACTAATAGCGAAGAGCGTAAAATAGCAAAAACAAGTAGTCAGTTAACAGCACCTTTAACGACCTTACAGAATGTAAGATATGGTCATACGCGTGAAATAATGGAAAAATTAGGAGATGATCATATTGTAGAGTTGAAGCCAACGGAAATAATACCATCTACAAATTTGGAAGATTCTATTTCTAAACGTAAAAATGAAGAAAAGATAAAACCCGTGTTGCCTTTAGGAAGGTACTTATCCAAAATAGCAATTAGATCTATGGAGGCTAGATTAGATACAATTAAATCGGATTTGGATATAATTTTAAAATAAACAAGTCATTTGTCATTTTTTTTTGTACTTTTGTCATGTAAAAAATGTAATGTATGAGCGCGGTATCACCTTTAGATTATGATAGTCTAGAAAGTCAGGGGTTGTTAAGATATTTAAATATTAATATCCCTTTACGAAATGTATATGATTTTATAGAATTATCTCGAAACGGAATAGATAAAAGAGCATTGTTACATCTTGCTAAAACTATAGATTTTGATCTTAGTGAGCTTGCGCATGTCCTACATGTTTCTGAACGTACCATACAACGATACGAATTAAAAAAGAAACTTAGCACAGAAGCTAGTGCAAAAGCATTACAATTGGCAAAACTTTATGCAAGAGGAGAGAGTATCTTTGGAGATTTAGAACGTTTTAAAAGATGGATGGAACTCCCGAATGTTGCATTAGCTACTAAAAGACCAAAAGAATTGCTTGATACTACATTTGGATTTCAGTTATTAAACGAAGAATTAATTCGTATTGAGCATGGAATTTTTGCATAATGTTAGTATATAGAATTGCGAAACAAAAATACATTCGTGACCTTACCGGAATAGGAGCTAAAACAGTTGGAGGTAGATGGAATCCTAAAGGTGTTGCAGTTTTGTATACGAGTACAAGCTCTTCACTTTCTGTCTTAGAAGTATTGGCTCACCTTCCTGCTGCTTACTTTCCAGATAATATGTCTTTAGCCACTATAGAGGTACCTGACGAGTTGGTGTCTACTATCGATATAAAGGAGTTACCAAAGGATTGGAATAAAATACCGCCATCTACAGGTATTCAACATTTTGCTATGAATTGGATATCAGAGAATAAATATTTGGGCCTAAAAGTACCAAGTATCATTGTACCAAGAGAGCAAAATCTATTGATTAATCCATTACATCCAAACTTTGATCTAGTAAAATTAATAGAAATCGAACCTTTCGATTTTGATTCTAGATTATTAAAATCTGTTTTCTAACGGGAGATCAGTTAATTTGAGAATGAAAGATAAATTACTAAAATGTTAATATAAAGTTAATGCTTTGGTAATGTTTAATTGTTTTTTATTGTAAATCAGTGTCTTGTGTTTTTTGGTGTTTGTTATAGTTCGTTAAATTTTGTAAAGAATTTCCTTCATTTTTGCAATTTATCTAACTTGCCAGATTCAAAATAAGTAACAAATCCTCAATTTTTACGTCATATTTTGAATAACTAAACTTAATTCGCTAATAAAATGTATACAAAAATGAGAAAAGTGTATTTTTTGGTTGCACTCTCAATTGCTTTCGTCAGTTGCAAGAATGAATCCAAAAAAGAAGAAGAAGGGCAAAAAGAAACTACTGCAAAAGTAGAAAAGATTCCAGGGATTGTCTTAGATAACATGGATACTTCTGTGAGCCCAAAAGAAGATTTCTATAATTATGTAAATGGAAATTGGATGAAGAATACCGAAATCCCTGAAGATAGAACCAGATGGGGAGGTTTTGGAGTTTTAAGGAAAAAAACTGATTACGATGTATTGGATATTTTAGCTAAAGCGAAAGCTAGCGGAAAATATGCGGCAGGGACAGATCAATACAAAGCAATATTGATTTATGAATCTATTATGGATACAATTGCAAGAGATAAAGCTGGTATCACCCCATTGAAACCCACTTTAGATAAAATTGCAGCAATTAAGAATTTAAAAGATCTGCAAACAGTATTAGCTTCAGAAACTGCTGTTTCAGCGCCGTTCGCTGGTTTAGTGTCGTTTCCAAATTTGAGTAATAGTACCGTTAATGCTCCTTATATATCTACAGGAGGTTTAGGGCTTCCTGATCGCGATTATTATCTAGATCAAGATGAAAAATCTAAAGAAATAAGAGGACAATATTTAGATCATATCACCAGAATGTTACAATATATTGGTGAAACTGAAAAGCAAGCACGTAAAAATGCTGAAACGATATTATTAATTGAAACCAAATTGGCAGAACCTCGTTTGGATAAAGTGGAAAGTAGAGATACAAGAAACTTTAACAATCCTAGATCTATGGAGCAATTAACAGAAATGACTCCTGCTATCGATTGGAATAAATTAATGAAGGATTTAGAGGTAAAAAAAGACTTAGATTCTGTGATCGTTATGCAGCCTAAGTATATGGTAGCATTGCAAGATGTTCTTGCTAACACTAGCATCGAAGATCTTAAGACTGTGATGCGTTGGTCTACTTTTAATAACGCTACAGGTTCTCTTTCTACAGAGATTGAAAAGGCAAATTGGGACTTTTATAGTAAAACGTTAAATGGAGCAATAAAACAAAGACCATTAGAAGAAAGAGCTTTGGCCAGAGTAAATGGTTCAGTAGGGGAGGCTATAGGTCAATTATATGTAGATGAAAAGTTCCCGCCAGAGGCAAAAGCTAAGGCCGAAAAAATGATCACTAATGTTATTAAAGCGTATCAAAAAAGAATTGAAGTTCTAGACTGGATGAGTGACAGCACAAAAACAAAAGCTATTCAGAAATTGGATAAGTTTACAGTTAAAATAGGATATCCAGATGAGTGGGAAGACTACTCTACTTTAGATGTAAAAGATGGAAATTCTTATTTCGAAAATATGATTGCAGTTTCTAAATGGAGTTTCAAAAAGAATATTGAAGAAATTGGAGAGCCTGTAGATAAATCAGAATGGGGAATGTCTCCGCAAACAGTAAATGCTTATTTCAATCCATTGTTTAATGAAATTGTTTTCCCAGCAGCAATATTACAACCACCTTTTTATAATTATACAGCTGATGAAGCGGTAAATTATGGAGGGATCGGAGCTGTGATTGGTCATGAGATATCACATGCCTTTGACGATTCTGGTGCTCGCTTTGATGCCGAAGGAAACCTTTCAAATTGGTGGACAGACGGTGACCTTAAAAAGTTTACAGAGCGAGGATCTGCTCTAGCGGAACAATATAGCGCTATCGAAGTTTTAGATAGTGTTTTTATCAATGGTAAATTTACACTTGGTGAGAATATTGGTGATTTAGGAGGTGTTTTAGGTGCTTATGATGGTTTACAAATGCACTTAGAAGAAAATGGAAGACCCGAAGATATTGATGGGTTTACTCCAGAACAAAGATTCTTTATGTCTTGGGCTACTGTATGGAGAACAAAGATTAGAGAAGATGCTCTAAGAACTCAAATTAAAACAGACCCTCATTCACCAGGAACTACTAGAGCAATACAACCTTTATTAAATGTACAAGCGTTTTATGATGCTTTTGATATTAAAGAAGGAGATAGTATGTATTTAGCTCCAGAAAAAAGAGTGAGTATTTGGTAACATACCAAAAGAAAATATTAATAAAAGCCCTGAGAAATCAGGGCTTTTGTTTTTTGTAGAATGTTATGGATTTAGTTTATTGTTCTTCAAACCAACCAGCATAACCATTGTAACTGGAAGATGCAATAGCGAATTCATTATTGCTACCACCAGAAATGGCGAATCGACTTAGACGAATACTTCCTCCAGAGAAAGTACTATTTGGATTGGACGGTGGTGTAAAACGATATAATGCACTATGCTTTTCTATATTATTTTGTTTTATTCGTATCCACATCCATCCAAATTCATTTGCATGCACGGTTAACTGCATAGGACCATCTTCAGCATAAATATTTTGACTTGATACTACATTAGAATGAAATCTAGCGGAGGTAAAAGGAGTAACTTTTGTTTTACCAAAAATCCCTTGTTTACGATATAAAAGACTTAATCCTTGTCCAACGCCATCTAATCGAATATCAGATCTTCCCGTGGCAACAATATTAGAATTTCGTTCAGATCTGTCTAAACTTTCAATATTTACCGTTGTAGAAATTGTTAAATCAACCCATTGTGTGGTATGTGCAACGGTTCTGCTAGAAAAATCTAAGGTTCTTTGTAATCCATTACTAAAGAGTGTACCTGAATTAAATTCGAATCCCCGGAAGTTTTTCGATTGACTTTCTTCAGAATCTAACACTCCTTTTGTTGTAATCATAACATCGTGATCCAATTCAAGGAGTTGTAGATCCTCTGCGGTTTCGTTTTCCTCACAAGAAAATAAAAGACCAGCGACGATCACCATTAAAATTTTAATTTTTAATTTTTTCATATTGTAAAATGATTTAAGATGAATTAAAAAAGAATCGACGTCGTTTCGATTGCTAAACTATAAGGGTATTTACTAATTACGAAAGACAGTATACGCAGATTTATAAATTTACATCTCTTGTGTTATCATTTGTTCTTATGAAAATATTTCAAATAGTTTACTTTATTTTTTAACTAAAGTTTTGTGTATAACGTTCTTACCTATTTGAAAACGATAGTGATATAAACCTCTGGATAGATTAGGATTTTCTGACCTATAGATGTTTTTCTCTTTCTCAGAATGAAAAGGTAGTAAAGTAGAATTGTATATTAAAATTCCTTTGGTGTTATAAACTTCTAACGTAATTACCTCGTTTATATCTGTACTTTTGCTTTCTACATATACATAAGATTCTATCGGATTGGGATATACTAGTATTTGATTTCCATGATAGTCATCACTTTCAGAGCACAAATGAAAAGAATCGATATTGTTAGTTTCATCTTTTTCCAGTATTAAATTTTCAGGGTCTATAAAGGCTATGAGATAACAAAAATTATTAGGTATATCATCATAGTATGGAGGAATAAAAATTTGTTGCCCAATGCTTACTGTAATTTCTTGATTACCCTTCATTTCGGGAATTTGTCTTTTAGTAAGTAATATGTCGGAAGGATCAAAAACAGCATCTTTTGAAGCATAATAATTAATGATACTTGTTTCATTAGTAGAAACTTTACTAGTGTTTTTTATTAGGGTTGTAGCACTCAATTTTATATTATTACTGGATGCTCCCGAAGTGATATGAGCGTATTTTTGTGTTGCTTTTAGGTCGGGAGGGATCGGTAATACTTGGAACAATTCAATTTTCTGTGCTACTGTTATAAATTGTGATTTTCTTTGGTCGAAATAAGAAAGATTTAATTGTAAATCGTTAAAACCTAATTGTTTTAAGTTTAGAGTTTCTCCTCGAAAAAGGTGGTGATGATATGAATCGCATTCGTCATCTCCACTTAGAATAACTACTTCGTCACAAGGTTCTATGATAATCGGACGTAATGAGCCACCTCTTCTTTGATCGCATTCATAACAAGGTGCGTATTCAATCTTCAAACGAGGTCTTGGATATGAAGATAGATTGTAGATGTTTAAATCAAAGGTAACGATATCATCGGTAAAAAATGTTTCGGGAATTTCTTCTTCAAATGACAATTGGAAAATCTGTTTTTGAGAATCTAAAAGATCTGGATTATCTGAGATAGTAATTGCTATTGGAATATAATAATCAATTTCCTGAGAAATAATAGTTTTCGAAAAAAGTAAACATAATAGGAGGTAAAAGATTTTTTGCATGAGATAGTTTTAATGCAAAAATAGTTTATGAAAAGAGCTATTATATAGCTTAGCACCTCAAATTTATGAATTTGAGGTATCCATACCTTCCTCTTTATTAAATTGTTTAATATAATAGGAAGGTGTAAGATTGGTTTTTTTTCTAAAGGCTTTGGTAAATGTATTTGGACTTTTATATCCTATTTCTTCCGAAATAGCAGTAATCGTATAGGCTCTAAATTTAGAATCATTTTTTAGTCGTTTTAGCACGTAGTCAATCCGTAAATTATTTAAGTATTCTACAAAAGATTGTTTTTTGTATTCATTAAGAGCTTTCGATAGATAAGAAGTATTAGTACCAATTTTTTTTGCGGTACTATATAAATTGCAATCTTTTTGTATAAAAAAGTCAGAGTTTTCTAATTTCTCTAGTTTTTGCAATATTTCGATTACCTGATCATCTTTTATAGATAATTCTGGTTCTAGGACTTTAGATTTGGTTTTCTCTTCTTTTCGTATTTCAGTTTCATGAAGTTTCAATAAAATTTCTTCGAACCTTTTTTTATTTGAAATTGCATTTTTTCGATATAACAGAAAAGAAATAACTAAGATTATAACTAGAACA
Source organism: uncultured Aquimarina sp. (assembly GCF_947492965.1). Lineage (GTDB taxonomy): Bacteria > Bacteroidota > Bacteroidia > Flavobacteriales > Flavobacteriaceae > Aquimarina. Next base: position 476,889 of record NZ_CANLOZ010000004.1, read on the forward strand.
ACACTAATGGAAATAAAGAAATTTTTTACAGTAGTGTTTTGTTTGTTTTTAGTTTTAAATGTATTTATCTGGTTCTTATGTGTTTGAAAATCGTTTTTTTGAATTATATCACGAGCTTTTAGTTGATCATTCGTCTTTATTTTCTGGATCTTATTTAGATTCTTTCTGAGCATTAATTGTTTTATGGTGTCGTTTGAGTTTTCCGCTATATGAATAGCAAGCTCATACATCTTATCTATATTATGAACATTAGAAATACCATTAACTTGTTCAAAATTACTCTCTAAAAGTTTTAATGCTTCTTTTTCTTTTTTTAGGTCGAAAAGACATTTAGCTAAATTGTAGTTTGCCATGAGGTAGTTAGAGAACTTTTTGCTCTCATAGGTATTGAAAATAGATAAGCCTTTTTCAAAATATTGCTTTGCCTTTTCTAATTCATCTTTCTTATAATATAAAAGACCTTTGTTGACATAGAAGTCTCCTATAAAACTTTTAAACTTATATTGTTTAGCTAAGTTTATGCCTTCTTCAATAGTTTTCTCGGAGGTGTCGAACTGATCTAATTCAAGTTCACAGAAACTTTTATTAAGTAACATAGACAAATGAGCGTTTTTATATTTTCCCATTTTTTCTTTACTTAATTTAGCCAATAAAACCTTAGCGTTTTCTATTTCAAATAAAGCTTCTTCATAACGCTTTAATCTGGTTTTTACATTAGCAATGTTTAAAACTAAAGTTAATTGTTTCTCTGTCTTTTTCGCCGGGCTATATAAAGTATCTGATTTTTTTATCAATTCTTTAGCGTTTGTATAAAAAATTGATGCATTATCAAGATCTCCTAAATCAAAAAATATACTACCTAATTGGCTGTTATTGTTGATGATGTTTTTTGTATGCCTTTGGTTTTTTGCAGTTTTAAGTGCTTGATAATAATAAGAAATCGATTGTTGATATTCTGATAGATTGTAATAAATAAAGCCAAGTCTTGAATGACAAGAATGCTGAATTTTTAGATTATTCTCGCTAATGCCACGTTTCAAGAAAAGTTGATATCCTTTTATTGCGCAAAGAGTGTCTTGGTTTATCTTATAAGTATTTCTTATAAACTTAGATACAAGTGCTAATGAATCTTCTTCCAGAATAAATTGTTGAATCTCTAAAGGTAATACAACATCGTTTTGCTGATTATAGATTGATGCTTCTGAAAAAGAATCAATTTGTTGTGCAATACTTCCAAAACAGCATAATAATACCCAGAAAACAATGTTTTTCTTAATTTTTCTTAACATCTAGCACCCCAAATTAAATAATATGTAAAAATCCGTTAAATATATTCAATTAACCAAATTTAGGATACGATTTAATATAATATTAAAAAAGAAAAATGCCCCAATGTTCGTATGTTAGGAGAGAATCAAATATGATTTTCTTTTATTCTTGAAGTCCATATAGAGATTACCTTTCTTTTATTTCATTCATTAATAAAAAGGCATCATTTACAAATTCTTTTTCGAGGAATAATGTAAAATAGTTTGAGGTAGATATGATTTCAAAAATTGGAATACCCTCATATGCTAAAAGCTTAAATATATAGAAATAAAGACCGATAGATTTGGAACTGTCATCCGGAAGAGCAATCGACATTGATGATAAATCATCTTTTACAGAAATGCAAGTTTCATCTTTAAAGTGATCTTCTACAATTTCTTTTAGAGAAGATGAAACTAAAATATTACTTTCTTGAAAATTGCTGGAATAGGTAAAATATGTTTTGGTCATATCTTTTACAGTATTCAAAAGATTTGATTGACTGGTAAGTATCGTATTGGAATTCAGAAAAGCATACTCAGTAATACCAGATCTTACAACAATATCACCTAGATTTCCAAGGTTTTCCGAGTTTTTAATTCTTTTGGGATGATATCTACGCAAGGCCATTACGATAGATCCTGCTTTTACTGGTTTTCTCATTTCTTTTTCTACTTGCGGTAGTAAGTCAGTAGCTAAAGAACTAAAATTAATAATATCTCTGGAGAGAGCATCTTCTAAAAAAGGTTGATGTCTAAGAATATTATGTACACAATCTGTTATTGTTTTCATTTTGTTAGATATTTAACACAATGTGTAAATATAGACTTTTTTTATTAAAATATTTATTCTGTATGAACTATTGTTTAATTATGCAATGAAAAATTATATGCAATGAAGATTTTAAAGTTTGGAGGAACATCTGTTGGATCTGTAGAGAACTTACATAGAGTAAAGCAAATTCTTTCTAGAGACAATGATAAGAAGATCGTAGTATGTTCAGCAATGTCTGGTGTAACGGATCAATTGGTGAATTTAGTTTCTTATATAAAATTAAAAGATGCTGAAGCAGTTACCCGAAACTTACACAGATTAGAAAACAAGCATTTAGATGTTATTGATGCATTAATTGAAGATGCTGGTTTAAGAAGTGAGATGAAGGATAGGATTTCTTTAATGATTACTGAAATGTTAGAGTTATCTAATCAGGAATATACAGAAGTTTTAAACGCAAAAGTTTTGACTTTTGGAGAAACTTTATTGACCTATATTTTTTCAAACTTTCTTTCTACAAAAGGAGTTGCAAATAGACTGATAGCAGCAAAGGAATTTATGTATGTGGATAACGTAGATAATCCTAATATTACTAAAGTTGCTCAAAAATTAGAACAAGTGTTAAGTTCCGAAGAGTCTCATGAAATTTATATTACACAAGGTTTTGTATGTAGAGATCATTTAGGGCAAATAGGTACACTAAAACGTGGAGGTAGTGATTACACGGCTACGATTATTGGAGCTGCACTAAATGCCGAAGAAGTTCAGATTTGGACAGACATAGACGGACTACATAATAATGATCCAAGGTACGTAGAAGGAACAAATCCAATTTCGCATCTTACTTATAATGAAGCGGCAGAATTGGCTTACTTCGGTGCTAAAATATTACATCCTCAAACTGTCTCACCTGTAGTAGATAAGAACATTCCTGTTTTACTTAAGAACACTTTTGATCCAGAAGCTTCAGGAACTGTAATATCCAATAAAACTTACAGAAAAGGCTTAAAAGCGATTTCTGCAAAAGATGGTATTACTGCGATTAAGATCAAATCCAACCGAATGTTAATGGCTCATGGATACTTAAGAAGAATATTCGAAGTATTTGACAATTACCATACTTCTATAGACATGATTACAACTTCGGAGATAGCAATTTCTTTAACTATTGATGATACTACATACATAGACGAGATTGTAAAAGAAATAGAAAACTATGCCGAAATAACAGTAGAACAAAATCACAGTATTATTTGTGTAGTTGGAGAGTCTGTTATAAATGATAAAAATTCTCACAAGCTTTTTGAAATATTAAATTATATACCCGTAAGAATGATTTCTTATGGTGGTAGTAATAATAATATTTCAATTCTTGTAGAAACCAAAGATAAAATACCAACCCTTAGGTTTTTAAATGAAAAATTGTTTCTGTCTCATCAGGAAGCAATGATTTAAATTGTTTGTTATGTTATTTGATGAGTATTAGTGAAAAGATAGTTGGATATATAAGAATATTGACTATTAATAATTTGCTACAATCAAAATTATTGTTTTTGATAAATCCCAATAACTAACCAAGATTGGGATTTTTTTGTTATTAATTTTAGGGTAATTGGTATGCTAACTGTTTTATATATGAACTTAACTAAGAATGTAAACCAAACCGAGATGCTAAAGAGAATAATAGAAAAATACCGCCTAGAAATAGTCCTATTTGTTTTTTATACAATCGTCACTTTTACTTTCGTGAAAGTATTTTTAATACGTTAATTAATCCTTGTCCAAATAAGATTTTGGTTTTAGAGAATTTTGCTATATCCTTTTCGTGTAGGAATCAAAAGTGTAATATTTTCTCTTTTGATAACTCTCCTAAAAGATGAATTAGATATATTAAATCTTTTTACTTTCCCAGAATATTTTTTTAAAAAAAATCATGTTCTAGGGTAACATTTATTACACTAAAGACACAAACTAATAAGAATTGTACTCTATGGGAGGCTATAACTCCCATTAAAATAAGAGAATATGCTTATTAAGGTTTTCGGAAGCGCTGTTTTTGGTGTAGAAGCAACAACTATTACAGTAGAAGTTAATATAGACAAAGGAATTGGTTATCATTTAGTAGGACTCCCAGATAATGCAATTAAAGAAAGTAGTTTTCGTATTGCAGCTGCACTTCAGAATAATCAATATAAACTCCCTGGGAAAAAAATTACGATTAATATGGCTCCTGCCGACTTACGAAAAGAAGGATCTGCATATGATCTAACATTAGCTATTGGGATTTTAGCTGCTAGTTCTCAAATTAAAGGGATTGATATATCCGAATATCTTATCATGGGAGAGCTTTCTTTGGATGGAAGTCTTCAACCCATAAAAGGAGCATTGCCTATCGCAATAAAAGCCAGAGAGGAAGGCTTTAAAGGGTTTATTTTACCCAAACAAAATGCTAAGGAAGCAGCTATTGTAGATAATCTACAGGTTTTTGGTGTAGAAAATATTAAAGAAGTTATTGATTTTTTTGATGGAGCTGGAACATTAGAGCAAACATTTGTAGATACCCGAACAGAATTTTATAAAGAATTGGATAACCCAGAGTACGATTTTGCAGATGTTAAAGGACAAGAAAGTATAAAAAGATGTATGGAAATTGCTGCTGCTGGTGGTCATAATATTATTTTGGTAGGACCTCCAGGAAGCGGAAAAACAATGCTTAGTAAAAGATTACCTAGTATTTTACCTCCGATGTCACTTCAGGAAGCGTTGGAAACCACAAAAATTCATAGCGTAGTCGGAAGAATAAAAGATAATGTTGGTTTAATGGCGCAAAGGCCTTTTCGTAGCCCGCATCATACGATATCCAATGTCGCTCTGGTAGGAGGAGGTAGTTATCCACAACCGGGAGAAATTTCATTATCCCATAATGGAGTTTTGTTTTTAGATGAACTCCCAGAATTTAAAAGAGAAGTTTTGGAAGTGATGCGTCAACCCTTAGAAGATAGAGAAGTGACCATTTCTAGAGCCAAATTTACAGTTACCTACCCATCAAGTTTTATGTTAGTGGCAAGCATGAATCCTAGTCCTGGTGGATATTTTAATGACCCTGACGCACCTGTAACCTCATCTCCTGCCGAGATGCAAAGATATCTCAGTAAGATATCTGGACCCTTATTAGATCGTATCGATATACATATAGAAGTTACTCCTGTACCTTTTGATAAGTTAAGTGAAGATAGAAAAGGTGAGAGTAGTGTGGAGATAAGAAAAAGAGTAATAAAAGCAAGAGATATTCAAACCAGACGCTTTAGAGACCAGAAAAACATTCATTATAATGCCCAGATGAATGTAAAACAATTACGATTGTATTGTCAATTAGATACTGCATCTAAAGAATTACTCAAAACAGCTATGGAACGATTGAATCTATCGGCAAGAGCCTATGATAGAATTCTTAAGGTCTCTAGAACCATAGCAGATTTAGAAGGTTCAGAATGTATTAAAGGGTCTCATATTTCTGAAGCGATCCAATATAGAAGTTTGGATAGAGAAGGATGGTTAGGATAAAAAACAAATATAGATGTATATGTTATTTATAACTTGTATGAGTAGGGTAATCATAAATATATCTGTTAATATAAAAGGAACTTTATTTTTTACACAATTATAATATGTATCATTTTAATCAATCACTAAAATTTTAATCAACAATGAAGTATTTTTATCTCCTTTTCGCGTTATTATCAGCAGGGGTTTTAACGGCACAATATAATGCAGATGCTCCCTGGATGAGTACTTTGAACCAAAGTAAAAAAAGTAAAGATGTTAAGCCAACTTTTCAAGAAATTCAACGATCTTTTAATGAGTATTGGAAAACTCACGACAAGAATAAAAAAGGAAGTGGTTATAAACCCTTCAAGAGATGGGAATATATATGGGAAGATATTGTAGACCAAGAAGGATATTTACCGACGGCAAAAGATAAATGGATTGCATGGGAGCATAGAAACGAAATAGAAAATAAGTTTGCTTCGGTAGACTTAAGTAATTGGGAAGCAATTGGGCCGTTTACTCATACAAATACAGGTTCTTGGTCATCTGGACAAGCAAGAACTAATGTAATCGTTGTGGATCCTAACGATACAAATACATGGTATGTAGGAACCCCAGCCGGTGGTTTATGGAAATCTACTAACTCAGGTGGAACGTGGGTTCCTTTAACTGATAACTTACCACAAATAGGAGTTTCTGGAATAGCAGTTGATTACTCTAATTCTGATATCATCTATATCGCAACAGGAGATGATGATGGTAATGATACTCAAAGTGCAGGGGTTTTTAAATCTACAGATGGAGGGCAAACATGGAACCCAACGGGTTTAGGGCCGGATAATACTCCAAGTTCTATGAATGAAATTTATATGCACCCGACAAATTCTTCTATTTTATGGGTAGCCACAAATCAAGGGGTTTACAAGACAAATGATTCAGGTGTTTCATGGAATAGAACACTTTCGGGAAACATAAAGGATGTAAAATTAAAACCGGGAGACCCTGATACTATCTATGCGGTAACGACAAATGAATATTACAAATCTACAGATGGGGGAAACTCTTTTAACCAGATAACAAGTGGAGTTCCAACATCGAATGGTAGATTAGTAATAGAAGTAACACCTGCAAATAATACTTATGTATATATTTTAAGTGTTAATGAAGATTTGACATTTAAAGGAGTTTACCGTTCTGAAGATAGTGGAGAATCATTTGTAGAAAGAAATACGACAACAGATGTTATCGAAAGTAGCCAAGCTTGGTTTGATTTGGCATTGGGAGTGTCTCAAACGAATGCTGAAGAAGTATTTGTTGGTTGTTTAAATGTTTGGAGATCGAATGATGGAGGCACCAATTTTTCAAAATTAAATGAATGGTTTCTTCCAGGTGATCCGTCATATACTCATGCAGATATTCATATGATTAGATCTTTTGGAGGAACGGTATTCGTATGTTCCGATGGAGGAATCTATTCATCGACAAATGGAGGTGATAATTTTACAGATCACACCGGAGGTATTCAAGCAAGTCAATTTTATAAGGTTGCAATCTCTCAAAATGACCCTAATAAAATGGTTGGAGGACTTCAAGATAATGGAGGACATGCATACAATAATGGGAATGGTAACTGGTTGAATTATTACGGAGCAGATGGAATGGATACTGCTATAGATCCAACCAATGATGATAAGTATTATGGTTTTATCCAAAACGGAGGTGGTCTTTATATGTCTAATAATGCAGGGAGTAGTAGTTCAGGAAGTGTAGCTCAACCTGACGGATCTAGTGGAAATTGGGTTACACCTTTGGCAATGAATAGTAATGGAGAGTTATTTGCAGGTTATGATAATCTATATAGATTAAATGCTACAGAGAACGGATGGGTGCAGCTAGCAAGTCTGGGAAGTTCTGCGGATCAAATGGAAATAGCACCTTCCGATAACACTATTATGTATATAGCAGTCGGAAGTACACTTAAAAAAACTGAAGATTCTGGAACAACTGTTACAGATGTGTTTACTTTTGGGAGTAATATCAGAGGAATTGCAATTCATAATACCAACCCTAATATCGTATGGATTACTACAGCTTCTGGAGTACAAAAATCAATAGATGGAGGTGTTAATTTTAGTAATATATCCTCTAATTTACCAGTTACTGATAGATATTTTTTCATAAATGATATTGTACATCAAGCCGGAGAATCTCAAGATGCTATTTATGTAGCTACTAGTATTGGGGTTTTTAGAAGTGTTACTAATGGTTCTTGGACACCTTTTATGAATAATCTTCCAACTACAATAGTTAATGATTTAGAAATAAATATTTCTGATAATTCTATTACTGCAGCAACTTACGGTCGAGGGATTTGGAGGTCTTCACTTCCTAGCTGTTTAACAATTACTGCAGAACAAGGGCTTTCTGTAGATAACGGAGCATTTGAACAAGGATCCACACAAGGATTATGCACCGGACAATCAGTCGCACTAAATTTAGAAGTATTAACAGGTGATAATCCTACATTTAGTTGGGTAGGACCAAATGGTTACTCAAGTACAGATTCTTCGATTACGTTTAACGATATTTCATTAAATCAAGCAGGAGAGTATATCGTAACAATTAACTCTACAAATACTTGTGGAGCTATTGATTATTCATTTACATTGGATATAGAGGAAGCATTAGAGCCAATTGCATCAGATGTGAATGTTTGTGCAGATGATACAGCAGTGCTCACTGCATCGGGAAGTTCAGATTTTAAATGGTATACTTCTGCCACAGGAGGAACTGAAATTGCTACAGGTAGTTCTTTTACTACTTCTCCAATTACAGCCACTACAACATATTATGTTTCTGGAGTTTCTGGTAAGATCGTAACCGAACAAACTACATCTCCAGGCGTAAATACAGCGACTGATTATACAAATTCTCCAGGAATTATTTTTAATACTTCGGATGATGTTATCATCGAGTCTTTTACGGTATCTGCAATGCAGGCAGGAGAAAGAACTATCCAGGTGGCGAATAGTTCTGGTGATTTGGTGGCATCGGCTACAGTTGATATACCAGAAGGCGAATCACTTGTAACTGTTAATCTAAATGTACCCAAAGGAGACAATAATGTGATATCTGTTTCTAGCGATTTGGTATTGCTTAGAAGAACTCCAACAGGAAACGGAGTTAACTATCCCTATACTTCTCCTTCTAATATTGTTTCGATAATAGGAAACTCATTTAATGCATTAGATTTTTATTACTTTTTTTACGAATGGAATTTTACCTCAAAAGGAGGAAGATGTGAATCTATAAGAACACCAGTGGCGGTAAATGTTACGTCCGAAGTACCAGATTTAACGGATGGTGATAGTCAGTATACTATTGATGGAGGAACTGTTACATCTTTTAGCGATGGAGACACGGTATCTGTTATCGAAACTTTAGACATAGAATTAACGATACCAGCGTCTAGTAATAATGCTTCTGTGATATGGACAGCTCCAGGAGGACAGACGTATAATACCGATACTATTAATTTTGCTAACATCGAGTTAGATGGAAATGAGGATGGTGATTGGACCGTAGAGGTTACTTTTGGTGCGAACTGTGGTACTCCAAATCAATTAATTAATTTTACTCTAGATGTGCAGCCTGCAACACTTAGTGTAGAAGATATAAATATTGATACCATCCAAATGTATCCGAATCCAGTAGATGGGAAATTGTTTATAGATAATTCTTTTGATTTCGTAAATCCAGTCATTAATATCGTTGATATTAGAGGAAGAAGATTAAATGACTATGTAAATATTCAAAATATAACATCAAAAAGAATCGAAATTACCACTTCTTCATTAGCTTCTGGAGCATACTTTGTTATGATTGAGAATAATCAGAAAAAAGTGATTAAGAAAATGATCAAAAGATAACCTTGATATACTAGTTATACCAGAACTTAAACTGGCAAAAGACCTCTTACTATTTTTAAATGGTTAGAGGTCTTTTTTTAAGATAAAGATGAGAACATCCTAAAGATTAAACCAATTTTTGGCTATATCTTGAAGAATTCATAAAAAACATCTCATTTAAGAGTTCTAATTATAAGGAATACAGCCTTTTTAACTTTTTTTTAATAATCCAACAAAGGGAATACTCACTTGCTTAAAGTACTTTTAAAGCTTAATCTAAATAATACATCATGAAAACTCGAATATCTAGGACTTTTATTGTGGTAATGTCCTTTTTATTTGTTTCCGTTATTTCTTGTAAAAAAGAAACAACTGAAACTCAATCAGAAAGCGAAGAAGTTGGTAAATTATCTATCGATTTCGAAAAGTACGAATTAGAAAACGGTCTTCAAATCGTTTTGCATCAGGATAAATCAGATCCTATTGTTTCCGTAGCCATTCAATATGGTGTAGGATCTAATCGTGAAAAGAAAGGAAGAACAGGTTTTGCTCACTTGTTTGAGCATATGTTATTCCAGGAATCAGAAAACGTTCCGCAAGATCAATTTTTTAAAAAAATCCAAGATGTAGGAGGAACCCTTAATGGTGGTACTTGGCAAGATGGTACAATTTATTACGAAGTCGTACCAAAAAATGCTATGGAAACAGTAATGTGGTTAGAGTCTGATAGAATGGGGTTCTTAATTAATACAGTTACCGAAAGTGCTTTTAATAATCAGCAGGAAGTAGTACAGAACGAGAAAAGACAACGTGTAGATAACAATCCTTATGGACATACAAACTGGGTAATTGACAAGAATATTTTTCCAGAAGGCCATCCTTACAACTGGCAGGTAATTGGTGAATTGGTAGATCTTCAAAATGCAACTGTAGAGGATGTAAAAGAATTCTATGATAAGTATTACGGACCGAATAATGCAACGTTAGTATTGGCAGGAGATTTTGAGACTGCAGAGGCTAAAGCAATGATCGAAAAGTACTTCGGAGAAATTAAAAAAAGACAGCCAGTAGAAAAATTAAAAGTTCAGAATGTTACGTTATCCGAAACAAAAAGATTTATGCATGAGGATAACTTTGCAACTACGGCCCAGCTTAATATGGTTTGGCCAACGGTAGAGCAGTATACAAAAGATGCATATGCGTTGGACTTTTTAGGAGAGCTATTATCAGAAGGAAAAAAAGCACCATTGTATAAAGTGCTTGTAAAAGAAAAAGAATTAACATCTGATACAAATGCTTGGAATAGATCCATGGAAATTGCAGGTAAATTTAGAGTGAATATTACTGCAAATGATGGAAAAAGCCTTGCGGATATTGAAGCTGGAGTTTTTGAAGCTTTCAAGAAATTTGAAGAAGAGGGAATTACAGAAACAGATATCGAAAGAATTAAAGCAGGTTTAGAAACGCAATTCTATAATGGGATCAGTAGTGTACTTGGTAAGTCTTTTCAATTAGCACAGTATAATGTGTTTGCAGGAGATCCAGGGTTTATTACCCAAGATATCGAAAACATAAAAGCGGTTACTAAAGAAGATGTGCTTAGAGTATATAATACCTATATTAAAGATAAGCCTTATGTAATTACTAGTTTTGTTCCTAAAGGTAAAACAGATTTAGCAGCAAAAGATTCTGAAGTAGCTGCAGTGGTCGAAGAAGAGATCAAAGAAAATGTTGAAACAGCTGTAGTAGATTCGAAAGAGGAGATACAAAAAACACCTTCTGCTTTTGATAGATCTGTGGCACCAAAAGAAGGAGATTCTCCAAAACTAAATATCCCTTCTTCTTGGAATACAACTTTATCTAATGGGATGAAAGTATATGGTATCGAGCAAAACGAATTGCCATTGGTTAATTTCAGTTTGGTAATTTCTGGAGGACATTTGCTTGATTCTTTTGATAAGGTAGGAGTGGCGAATTTAATGACAGATATTATGATGGAAGGAACCGCTACTAAAACTCCAGAACAATTAGAGGAAGAAATCGAATTGTTAGGAGCTTCAATCAATATGTATACAACACGAGAAGCAATAGTTGTTAGCGGAAATACGTTGGTAAGAAATCTAGATAAAACAATGAATCTTGTAGAAGAGATTCTACTACAACCAAGATGGGATGAAGAGGAATTTGCAAGAATCAAGACTAAAACTATTAATGATATTAAAAGGTCTTCAGCTAACCCTAACGTGGTGGCAAGAAATGTATACAATAGAGTATTGTATGGAGATAAGCATATGTTTGCCTATCCAACAAGCGGAACTGTAGCATCTGTAGAATCTATTACTATTGATGATTTAAAACAGTTTTATAACAATAATTTCTCACCTTCTGTGAGTAAGTTTCAGATAGTTGGTGATTTAGGTCAAGGCAAAGCTCTTGAAGCACTTAAAAATTTAGAAAGCAAATGGGCAAGTAAAGAAGTAACAATTCCAGAATATGAGATTGTAAACAATAGAGATAAAGCATCATTGTACTTTGTAGATATACCTAATGCAAAACAGTCTGTTATTAACATTGGAAATTTATCAATGGCTCGTACGGATGAGGATTATTTCCCAGCAACTGTTATGAATTATAAATTAGGAGGATCTTTTTCTGGAAATGTAAATCTTATTCTAAGAGAAGAAAAAGGATATACATACGGAGCTAGGTCTGGGTTTAGAGGAAGTAAAATTCCAGGTACTTTTACAGCATCTTCTAGTGTTCGTACCAATACTACTTTTGAATCGGTAAAAATCTTTAAGGATGAAATCGAAAAATACAAAAAAGGTATTTCCGAAGAAGATCTTGCTTTTACTAAAAACGCATTGATTAAATCAAATGCACGTAGGTTTGAAACTCAAGGAGCTTTATTAGGAATGTTACAGGAAATGGGAAGATATGATCTTGCTCCTGATTACATTGCTAAAGAAGAAGCTATTATCGAAGGAATGACACTAGAACAGCATAAGGCATTAGCAAATAAGTATTTAGATGAATCTAAAATGGCATATTTGGTTATTGGAGATGCAGCAACGCAGTTTGAACAATTCAAAAATGCAGGTTTTGATGAAGTAATCATGTTAGATAAAGAAGCTAAAGAAGTAAAACTATCTGATGTGAAAATGTAGTTTTAGACTATAAGAATTAATTGAATAAGGGGTGAAATTTATTTTATCCCTTATTTTATTTTATACCGTATTGTGTTTAATTTTTATCTTCTGTATCAGTTTACATACATACTTTTTAAATTCCATATTTCTCATCCCATACCCATCAAGTCCAATAAGCTCAACATTCTTAGAATCCAAAGAAACTAACTGAATATAAAACAGTGAATACCCATCGTTTTTAAACCAGATTTGATTCTCTTTTTTTAAGATCTCGTAGTTACTACATTCCTCAGAGAAAGGAGATTCTTTGATCAATGCATAGTTTTCATAGTTGATACATTCATAATGTTTCTGAATTTTTGACCAGTATGACTTATAATATCCAACAATAATGATCGATAGCATGAATAGTAAAGTAAGTGTAAACATAATGTGTTAATTTTAAATTGGACTTAATAATTTCCAATAGATTGTTGAACCGAAAAGAAGTTTAAATCCTTAGACGGATCATTCAATTCAATTTCACCTTTTTCAATATCATCTTCAAAAGTTATCAGTTTTTTAAGTACTCCATTTTCTGTATAAACTTTCCAAGGCCCTTGTCTTTTGCCAGAAACAAATTCTCCTTCTATTTTTACATTTCCGTTAGGGAAAAATGCTTTCCAAGTTCCATGCTCATTTCCGTTTTTATAGTTTTCAATAAAAATTAATTGTCCTCTCTTATTGTAAATTTTCCAGGTACCTATAGATTTGCCTTGAGAAAAAGCACCTTCTTTTTTTAACTCCCCATTACTAAAGAAAAACTTCCAAAGTCCATGTAATACATCATTTTTGGTCTCTCGTATTTCTTTAATAGTACCATTACTATAGTGTAATGTCTTCTTTGTGTTTCCTTTAGTGCCTATATTTTCTGATATGTTAGAAGTGTTTGTAGTAGAGGAAAGAACTAATTCTTGTGACTGTGTTTTTGAGATGAAAATAATAGTAACAATGAATGTGTATTTTAAAAATGCAGTTCTCATGATAAAAGAGTTTTAATTTTTACAATACAAAGATTTATAAATACTATGTGCTTAGCTACACCTCATTTAGTGAAAATGTTCTCACTGAATTCAGGGGATAGAGCTTTGCGTTCTTGCTTAGCACCGATATATATTAAAAATACTGCTAGTCAAAAGAATACTCGCGAATTATATGATGTAACTAAATGTCATGCTTTGGGGTATTTACCCCTATGTTTTAAAGTTGTTTTCCTATGTAGAATCCGTGTTTTAGCTATGTGAATTAATGTTTCTAAAACATAATTTTATATCATCTTAATCAGACACATATTTCCCTTTTACAGATTAAGAATTACTACCCCCATTTATCATTGATTACCTGATTTATGTAAAGTTTAAAAACATCCCTGAGTTGTAGGTGAATAGCTTAAGCTTTAAAACCATATTACTAATAGACTAATATAAACCTATGATATTCGAGGTACTACAGATAATTACTGAAGAAATCAATAATTTCTTTAATGTAGAGATTGATGAAAAACCAGTTTCTCTAGAGAACATTGCTTTTATAGATTCAGAAGCAAATGAGAATTCCAGTACCAATAATAATGTAATTCTATCATTACTTCATACCGAAGAAGAAGCAACACTTAAGAATATACTAAATCACCAGATAGAAGGGGCGAAAGTTGTTTATAAAAATAACAAAGTCCATTTGAATCTATACACCATGTTCTCGGCAAATAGAAGTGACTACACAGAGTCATTAAAGAGTCTATCAAAAGTTATAGAATTCTTTCAGTCTAAAAGGATTTTTACTCAAAGTAATACAAATTTTGATAGAGCATTAGATGGAATGGATCAGATCAAGGATTTCAAATTCACTGTAGAACTTTTTAGCCCATCTTTTGAAGAGATGAATTTCATTTGGGGAACACTGGGAGGAAAACAGTACCCTTCGGTGATATATAAAATAAGTGTACTCGAAATAGAAAGAGATGTTACTCAGGCTAAAGGCGCATTGATAACGGAAATTAATGGAAGTTTAAATCATAATTAGATGGCGTTTAGAATTTTATACGATACTCTCTTTTCTGTAGAGCTACTTCATTCCTATTTTCTGGATGATGGAGATGTTACATTTCAGTCCATGAATGATGATGAGAAGGAACAGCAATTGAAAAAGTATAACTTTTTGGATGCTATTGATGTGATTCCATCTCTTGCTACTTATAGAATAATGAAGAATCATAAACTGATTTTAATTAGAGAGTCCAGAGGTTTTAAGGTGTTAAGCAATGTTTTAGAAGATACTAATAAATTAAAATCAAGTAGTTTCCTGAATAGTGAACTTACACTAACATTTTTCTTATACAAAAAGGACTATTTATTTGATAATTATACAGAATTAATTGAAGAGAATAACCAGCTCTATTATTTCTCCAATAGAAAACCAGTAACAGAAGCGAATCCCTTCTCTTATATCCCAACGAATATTTCCAATGATTTAGTTACAGAAGATTTTTTGATAACTGAAGAAAGTACACAACAGTTATGGTTTGATATCCAGCAGGCAAATATAAATGCTGAAATCAATAAGCGATTGGACTTAATTGCCGAATTAGATCAAGATGACCTAATAACTGATGAAGGCAAACTAATTATTGAGCAATCTATACAAAAAGAGACAGGGAAAGGTTTATTGGGAATTATAGAGTTAAAAATGATTGGAGATAATACTATGGATGTAGTAGAAATCGATACGAGTGATCCTAACGAGAGTAAAAGTTTTTTATTGGATCCCTTCCCAGCATTTAAAATTCATTTCGATAATAGAAAAACAATCTGGAAGTATATCAAAAAATCAGATGAGAATGAATTGGAAACTTCTTCGGTAAAACCATTGACTAAAAATGGCTTTATAGAAATTGATCCCAATACTGACTTTTCTGGAGTATTACCAGTGGATATTGACAAATATATGTTTCCAAATCCAACCGCAAATATGATAAAACAAGTCACAGACGAAAATACAAATATAACAACAACATATTCTGAAATTTTTATTTAATAAACAATTAAAATTATGGCAACTACGTACAAAACACCAGGGGTCTATATAGAGGAAATTGTAAAGTTTCCTCCTTCGGTAGCCCAAGTAGAAACAGCTATTCCAGCTTTTATAGGGTATACTGAGAAAGCAAAAGAGAAGGAAGAAGATCTTACAGAGACGCTGCATATGGATCCAAAGAGAATTACCTCTATGTTGGAATACGAGGTGCACTTTGGGTTTCCACAAAAAGAGACCGCTTTAGGAATTACAATTACCGAAGTCGATGGAGAAAAATCCATTACAGTTACAGAACCTGTAGAAGATGAAAAATCACCTTTTTTAATGTATTATGCCATGCAAATGTATTTTGCTAATGGAGGAGGACCGTGTTATGTGGTTTCTGTAAATACGTATGCAGATGCAATTGCAAATAATTCATCAACTCCAGTACAGTTTAATGACCTTACTGACGGTTTAAATACACTAGAAAAAGAAGATGAACCAACATTATTATTGTTTCCAGATGCAACTTCACTTGCTAATGAAGCGGATTTCTATAACCTGTATAATAATGCATTAGCACAGTGTAAAAAAATGCAGGATAGATTTAGCATCATAGACACCTATACGGATGATGAAGATGTTGAAATGAATGAACCAGAAGGAGTGAGAAATTTAATCACTTCGGATATTGATGAAAAGAAATATGGAGCAGTGTATTTTCCTTATTTAAAAACAATTTTGGATTATCATTATGATGAAGATGCTTTAGAAATCACTCATAATACCAATCAACCAGTACTTTTAAGTGGTACCAACGATTTATTGACGAATATTGCTAATGCGCAAGCTGCAATGACAGGTTTGGTAACAACTCTTACTACAGAAGATACAGCTTTACAAGCAATGACAGCTGGTGATGCGCTAGCAAATTCATCAACGATAACGAATGCACTCACGCCGATCATAGAAAGTTTATCCGCTATTGTAGAAGACACAAATACCATAGTTAGTAATGCTCGTACGGCTGCAGCCAACTCTAACGAAGACGCTGTCGTTTCCGCTGCCGCAACCGCCGCTGCAGATGCTTTAGCAGTAGTTGTAGAAGATAGTTCAACGATAGCGACATTGATCACTTCCTTAGGTACTCATCTAACTACTATTCAAGAGGCTGCAAACGGAACAGCAGTAAAAACAGAATCTGCTAATGCCGTTTTAGCCTTAGCTACAGTAGATGCAACCATAGACGCTGTGGAAGCCTTAATAACACCTCCAGTAATAACTGCAATTACAAATGCACAAGCCGTGGATCCAGATAGTGGAAACTTAGATGGTTTTAAGTTGAGTGCTATAAAAGATATGGATAGTGCCACATATAATAATATTAAAACAGCTATCAATAACCTTCCGTTAGAATTACCACCATCATCTGCAATGGCTGGAATATATGCAAGAGTGGATAATGATCGTGGAGTATGGAAAGCACCAGCAAATGTTTCTGTAAAATATACAGTGAAGCCTAGTCAAAAAATCACCAATGATATCCAAGATAGACTTAATGTTGATACTACTGCAGGAAAATCAATAAATGCAATTAGAACATTTACAGGAAAAGGAACCTTAGTTTGGGGATCAAGAACACTGGCAGGAAATGATAAAGAATGGAGATATGTGCCTGTAAGAAGGTTTTTTAACATGGCAGAAGAATCCATTAAGAAAGCTACAGAGCAATTTGTTTTTGAACCAAATGACAGAAATACATGGGTTCGCGTAAAAGCAATGATAAATAATTTCTTAACACTGCAATGGAGAGCAGGAGCTCTTGCAGGACCTACTCCTGATAAAGCATTCTACGTAAATGTTGGTTTAGGAGAAACCATGACTGCTAATGATGTTTTAGATGGTAAAATGATCATAGAAATTGGAATGGCAGTAGTACGACCAGCAGAATTTATTATTCTTAGATTCTCTCACAAAATGCAAGAAGCATAATAACTCTTAACTAATATAAAATTTTAAAACATAGAAATCATGGCAGAATATCCATTACCAAAGTTCCATTTTAAAGTAACTATCGGTGGAGACACCGAACTGAATTGTACAGAAGTATCTGGTTTAGATTTTGAAACTGAAGTTATAGAATATAGAGGAGGAGCGGACAATGATTATTTCAAGAAGAAACAACCTGGAATGACCAAGTTTGCAAATATCGCTATCAAGAGAGGAACTTTCGCCTCCACTAAAGGACAGTTCTATGAAATGTGGAAGAAAAACGTCTTTTTCCAAGAAGGAGAAGAGAAGTTTAGAAGCGATCTTACCATTAGCATGTTAGATGAAAAACATGAGCCAATACTCACTTGGGAAGCTGCAGATGCATGGTTGTCTAAACTGCAATCTACGGACCTAAAAGCAGATGGAAATGAGATCGCAATAGAGTCTGCAGAGTTTGTAATTAATAGTCTTAAACTAGCATCCTAATGGCTACCTATTATCCACCAGTAGGCTTTCATTTTAGTGTAGAATTCACCGGTTTGTCTACCGGTGAAAAAGACTATCATTTTCAGTCTGTCTCTGGATTAACAGTAGATATAGAAACTGAAGAAGTTACTGAAGGTGGAGAAAATAGGTTTAAGCATAAAATTCCAGTAAGAACTAAATACCCTAATCTGGTTTTAAAAAGAGGACTTCTAGTAAACTCAGAGGTGGTGAATTGGTGTAAAAAAGCTGTGGAGAACTTTGATTTTGAGCCAATAGATCTAATCGTCAAGTTACTTAATGAAAAACACGAACCGCTGATATCCTGGAATATAGTGCATGCATATCCTATAAAATGGTCCATCGGAGATTTTAATGCCGAAGAAAGTAAAGTGGTTATCGAGACGATTGAACTAGTATATAACTATTACAATACCATAACATAAATACAAATGGGAGCAATAGA
Organism: uncultured Aquimarina sp.; assembly: GCF_947492965.1. Taxonomy (GTDB): domain Bacteria; phylum Bacteroidota; class Bacteroidia; order Flavobacteriales; family Flavobacteriaceae; genus Aquimarina. The sequence continues at coordinate 495,572 of NZ_CANLOZ010000004.1, forward strand.
AATTAAAGAATTGCATATTAAGATCAATGTTGATAATGATGCAAAAAAATCTGAAGGCAAAGTAGCTAAAAGTTCTAAAGCTGATAAGGATGCCATTATTGCTGAGTGTGTTGAACAAATTATGGAAATAATTGCTAAACAAATAGATCGTTAGTCATGAGTACAGGAGAATTAACAAAACTTAGGGTAAAAGCGTATAGCGATCCTCAGTTTAACGATGAGGTAGCTGATGGAGAATTTACAACACTGATTAATCCAGAGAAGTATACGTTTAATTATAAGATCGAACAAAATGAAGATCAAGCGGCAGGTACCAGTGATCTTTCTCCAAGATTCAATAAAAAACTTCCAGAAGATCTAGAGTTAGAGTTTTTATTTGATAGAACAGGTGTCATTGTTCATTATGGTAATAACCCTAATGAAAGCTCTGGTAATACTGTTTTTAAGGACAATGGAGAAGGGGTTATTGATGATATTGAAAAGTTTAAAAAAGTAATCCTAGATTATAATGGCGAAGAACATGCTCCTAATTACGTAATGATATATTGGGGAACCCTTTTGTTTAAAGGGAAACTCACTGAAATGAGTATAGAGTTCAAGCTTTTTAAATCAGACGGAACTCCAATTCGAGCGGTTGCCAAAGCAAAATTTCAAGGATTTGTAGAAGACGACTTAAGAGTGGCAAGAGAAAATAATCAGTCTCCTGATCTAACGCATGTGCGCTTAGTAAAGGAAGGGGATACATTGCCACTGATGTCGCATCGTATTTATGGAGATTCTAGATATTATCTCGAAGTAGCGAAGGTAAATGAACTAACATCTTTTAGAAAACTGGAAGTAGGAACAGAACTCTTTTTTCCACCAATAGAAAAAATTTCATAATCATGGCGCAAGGAAGTGTAATACAAACCTCTAAAAGTGCGGATCTGATCACTCATAAACTTTTGGTGGGAGGAAATGAACTGTCTAAAAAATATCAGGTAAAGACGATTTCTATTGAAAAGGAAGTGAATAGAATCCCTACGGCTAAAATTATTTTGATCGACGGAGAACCTGCAAAACAGGATTTTGAACTAAGTAATGAGGAACTACTAATTCCAGGTGCAGAAATCGAAATTACTGCTGGGTATCATTCAGATGAAGAAACAGTTTTTAAAGGAATCATCATTAAACATAATATCAAAATAAGGGCAAATGGTTCTTATTTGATTGTAGAATGTAAAGACGAAGCGGTTAAGCTAACGATTGGTAGAAAAAGCAATTATTTCTATGACAATAAAGATAGTGATATTATCGAAGAAATTATTGGAGCATATGGTATTGATAAAGAGGTAGAAGCTACAAATTATGAGCATAAAGAATTGGTGCAATATCATACTTCTGACTGGGATTTTATCGTAAGCAGAGCACAAGCAAATGGCAAGTTGTGTTTTGTCGATGATGGCAGGCTAAGCATTAAAAAACCGGATTTTACTTCTGGAGAAATCGAAACGATAACTTTTGGAGCTACAATGCTCGATCTAGATGCAGAGATTGATGCCAGACATCAGATAGATAAGGTTACTTCGTATAGCTGGAATTATGCCGATCAGGAGGTTATAGAGATTGAGGCTGCAGATCCATCAGTTTCTCTTAATGGAAATTTAGAACCGTCAGATCTTTCATCAATAATAGGATTGGAAAATCTAGAATTGAGACATGGAGGATCACTTTCTACAACCGAAATGCAAGATTGGAGTGATGCAAAGTGGATGTTTCAGCAATTATCTAAGATAAGAGGAAGAGTCAAATTTCAAGGAATCCCATCGGTTAAGCCAGGTACTATTTTAAAACTTCAGGGAGTTGGTGATCGATTTAATGGCAACGTGTATGTTACAGGAATAAGTCATCATATTTCCGAAGGTAATTGGACCGTAGATGCGCAATTTGGAATAAACCCTAAATGGTTTTCTGAAACTTATGATATTAATCCATTACCCGCTTCTGGATTATTATCAGGAATCTGTGGACTCCAAATAGGAATTGTGAGTCAGTTAGAAGAAGATCCTGATGGAGAAAATAGAATATTAGTACAGTTACCCATTATAAATAATGAAGAACAAGGAATATGGTGTCGTGTTGCATCTTTAGATGCAGGAGAAAATAGAGGAGCATTCTTTCTTCCTGAAATCTCGGATGAGGTCATTGTAGGTTTTATCAATGATGATCCTAATGATGGAGTAGTATTAGGAATGCTTAATAGCAGTGCAAAACCTGCTCCTATAACTGCCAGTGATGATAATCATGAAAAAGGATTTATTACTAGAAGTGAAATGAAAGTACTTTTTGATGATGATAAAAAATCCATAAGTATTGAAACTCCGGCAGGTAAAAAAATAGTGCTAGACGAAGATGCGGGATCCATAGTAGTGGAGGATGATAATTCTAACATTATTACGGTCGATAGCTCTGGTATCGCGATTGAAAGTTCGAGCGATATCAATCTTACAGCTTCTGGAGATGTAAATATCGAAGGAACCAATGTAAATATTAAAGCCAACGCACAATTTAAAGCGGAAGGGTCGGCAGGAGTAGAAATGTCGTCGAGTGCTACCGCAACCTTAAAAGGTTCTTTAGTGCAGATAAATTAGAGAATTATTGAGTAGTGAGTATCCTTTAGCATAAATATTAAACTAACAGCCAATAGCTAATGACTAACAGCTAGCAGCTAACAACTATAAACAAAAAGACTATGCCACCAGCAGCAAGAATAACAGATATGCATGTATGTCCTATGGTAACCGGAGTAGTTCCCCATGTGGGAGGTCCAATACTTCCAGCAGGAGAACCAACAGTGCTCATTGGAGGTTTACCAGCTGCAAGAGTGGGAGATATGGCAACTTGTGTAGGCCCGCCAGATACAATCATTATGGGATCTGGAACCGTAATGATAGGAGGAATGCCAGCAGCAAGAATGGGCGATAGTACAGCTCATGGAGGAACCATAGTCATGGGATTGCCAACAGTAATAATAGGAGGATGATTATGGATACAAATACATCATTTTTAGGAACAGGATGGGGATTTCCACCAGAATTTGTAAAGGAAGGTAACGAGTCCGGAAAAGTAGCAATGCTTTCTGATGAAAGTGATATTAAAAGTAGTCTAGAAGTTTTACTATCTACCCGTTTAGGAGAACGCGTAATGGTTCCGAATTATGGATGCAATCTCGATGAACTTTTATTTAAACCTCTAAATCTCACATTAAAAACTTTTGTAAGAGAGTTGATAAAAAATGCCATTCTCTACTACGAACCAAGAATAGATGCAGAGAAGATACAGATTGATCAAACCAACGAATTGGATGGAGAATTATTAATCAATATCGATTACCGAATTAGAGCAACCAATGCTAGAAATAATTTGGTGTTTCCATTCTATAAACAAGAGGGTACTAATATTTAAGCAAAAATAAAAAGACAATACAATGAGCAGCAGTTGCGAACATAACGATCTATTATTGATGAGGAATGGTACTTCTCAAAGTCAACGTTGTATTGATGCATTAGATCCAGAAAGTATACAATTACACGATTTGAGTATCGATGATTGGATGCGATTTGCATATAGGTTCTCACAAAAAGTACAATATTTTGATACAGAAAGTAATACCATTTCAGGTGACTGGAGTAACTTTTTTGTAAAAGAAGAAGAAATAGCAAGTTTCGTAGAAAGACTTACAAAACTAGAAGAAGCTGAAATCTCAATTGAGAAAAGTATTCAACCACATCTCTCTTTATTTGCAGCTTTTTTGAAGCTCACAAGCTTTTCGCAAGAACGACTTAATAGTTTGTCTAAAAAACATCTTGATTTTTATTATAAAGAAGTTCTAAAATTAAGTAATAAGGCAGCTGTAGAAGATAAAGTGCACGTATTGTTTGAACTAGCTAAAAATGCAACTGAGGTTAAAATAGATAAAGACACTAAGTTAGATGGAGGAAAAGATGAAGATGGTATAAAGCGCGAATATTATACGCAAGAAGAAATTGTGGTCAATGAAGCATCCGTTTCTTCATTACGTAATGTATACTATGAAGAAGGAGTTGGTGTTAGAAATGCTTTGATTGCAAATTCATACGATGGATTAGGAGAAGATTTTCCAGATGATCAGATACGATGGTGGCCTTTTGGATATCCCACAGATACATTAGGACCAACACAAGATGCTGCAACTTATCCGAATCTTCCCTTTGCAAAAACTGGTTTTGGAGTCGCGTCTCCTGTTTTATTACTAAAAGAAGGAAAAAGGACAATAACGTTTACTATAAGTTTAGGTGCGTTTAGCACAATAGGAATAAATACTTCAGATATTCCAGAGGCACTAGCCGTTTTTTTTAGTGGAGAAAAAGAATGGATCGAAGGAGAAATTAGCACTGCCGAATCTACTATAACTTCTGGAGAACTAAAACTAGTGGTTATACTTAATGAAGGACTAGATCCTATTGTTGGGTATGACCAGGAAGTACTTTTGGAACCATATACAACTACAGATCCTGTAGCTAGATTTTTAATAAAAAATACTACCACGAATACAATTGGAAATACCTTTCAAAATATATTTTCTACTACTAAGGTAAATAGTATCTCCATTGATGTCTCTATAGATTCCATTCAGGATATAACCATTGAAAATGATTTAGGGATTTTGGATGCCTCCAAACCTTTTTATCCTTTTGGTTCACAACCCAAAAAAGGATCTAATTTTTTTATTGGTCTTCCCGAAGCATTAGATAAAAATTGGACAGAAATAAATATTGATTTCTCTTGGAAAGATAAACCCAATTTGGTCGAAAATTATATAGCTTACAGAACAGAGTTTATTGAAAGAATCAGTAAAGAAAGATACACATTAACATTAGATCCTGATGGTGTATTAGAGAATCCGAAAAACCTAAAACCCATCGTAGCTACTGAGGACTATTTCACTTCAAAAATACAAGTTTTAGAGAATGGAGTATGGGAATTAAAAGACCCATTTCATTTGCTTTTTAGCGAAGCAGATCCTGATAAAAGTACTATTGCCATTACCCGTACTGCAGAAGCGGGAAGTGAAAAAGGTGGTTTTTTGGATTTTCTTATGGAGCCACTCCCAAAGCTTCAAAAAGGAGGATTTCCATTTCAATCAAAGATACCTACCAAAGAAAAATTTTCAGCTTCCATAAAAAAAGGTTTTGTCAAACTTATTCTTAATCAATCATTTCTGCATGATCTGTTCCCTAAGATTTTTTCTGTGGCATTATCCAAAGAAAATGCTACTGACACATTAATACCAAATGCACCGTATACTCCACAGATAGAAACAATAAAAGTCGGATATGCCGCACAAGCAAGTACGACGGATGCAAATGTTCAGCTATTCCATGAACATCCTTTTGGTATATCGGAAGAAAGTGAAGATTTAAAAAAAGCATCTGTACTAGCTATTGCCAATCCAGAAATCAAATTATTACCAGCTTATAAAAAAGGATGCTTGTTTATAGGGATTGAAAATGCAAAAAACCTACAAAACGTGTCCCTATTGGTACAAACCTTAGAAGGTAGTGAAAACCCTGAAACGGCAAATGATTTTGCTGATGGAGAAAAACTAGCATGGTCCATATTATGTAACAATGAATGGCTTTCTTTAAATACAGATTACATAATATCTAACAATACGGATAATTTTCTAAAATCAGGAATAGTAAAGTTTTCGATTCCAAAAGAAGCTACAAAAGAAAATACAAAATTACCAACAGGATTATTCTGGGTTAAAGTAGAGAATCCAAGAGATTTTGATACCGTAAGTCAGCTTATAGATATTAAGGCGCAAGCTGTTTTAGCACAATTTCAGAATAACAATAATAATCTGAATCATTTACAATATGGTATTCCTGAAGGAATAATTTCTAAGTTAGTAGAACGGCTAGCAAATGTAAAAGGAGTTACCCAGAATTATGGTTCTTTTGATGGTAAACCACAAGAAACTGATAAAGATTTTTATCGCAGAATTAGTGAACGCCTTAGACATAAACAAAGAGCTATTACTATCTGGGATTACGAAAACCTGATATTACAAGAATTTCCAGACATCTATAAGGTTAATTGTTTAAATCATACCTCTTTAACTTCTTTTTTATCTCCTGGAGATGTAACCTTGGTGGTCATACCGAATATCATTAACCAAAATGTATATGATCCTTATAAACCAAGAATCAGTAAAGCAAAACGTAATGCTATTCAGGGATTTATAAATAATCTGAATACGCTCCATGTTGCGGCTCAGGTAATTAATCCAGTATACGAAGAAGTTAAGGTCAATTTAAAAGCTAAGTTTTACGAAGGTAAAGATGAGAGTTTTTATAGTATCCAATTACAAAAAGATATTACTAAGCTTTTGGCTCCTTGGGCTTTTGAGGAAACTTCGGTAATTGATTTTGGGATTACCTTACATCAAAGCATGGTAATTAATTATATCGAGAAGTTATCATATGTAGACTACATAACCGACTTTCAACTATTGCATGAAACAGGGATTGAAGCGTTTACCGGAAAAAAAATATTTAATCAAACAAAGAAAGTAGTACCATCAAGTGCAAAAGTGATTCTCACTTCTGTAGAATATACAAAGCACGTTGTAAGTGTAGTGAGTCCTTCAGAAGAATGTAAAGTATAAAGATGATGATTTTTAGAATACAGTAAAAGTAGGAGAAAGAATTAATTATTAAAAAGTAAAACTCGTGAAAGAAACGATATCCATACCCAAAAATGTAAGCACCAAAAATGATTTGGATTATGAATACTTGCGAGAAATTGGAGTAGACTATATAGAGAAAATCGGGAGTAAGCTATGGACAGATTATAATGTACATGATCCTGGGATTACTATTTTAGAAATGCTGTCGTATGCTATAACAGATTTGTCGCAACGTATCGAAATGCCTATAGAAAATCTTTTAGCATCTAAGGAGAATAATATGGCAAAAATGCACGAACAGTTCTTGTCTGCTATACACATTTTACCTACAAAATCAGTTACAGCTTTAGATTATCGCAATCTTTTTATTCATATTGATGGTGTAAAAAATGCATGGATAAAACAGCACGAAGAATTTATACACGTCAACTGTAAAGAACATCCGGCTCAATTATCCTATACTCCTTTTGATGAAAACCAAACTTTTCCAGCACCATTTAAATTAAAAGGTCTTAATGATGTAATTATTGATCTGGAAGAAGAAGTTGAAGATCCAACTACCATTATTTCTTTAGTAAAAGACATATATCATCAGAACAGAAATCTTTGCGAAGATGTAGTAGATGTTTCTATTGTAAAAGAACATCCTATTGCGATCTGTGCATATATAGATTTGGATCCAGGTGCTGATGAAGAATATATACTAGCACTCATTTATCAAGCCATAGACCTCTATTTTTCTCCAACCGTTAATTTTTATTCTTTACAGCAAATGTTTGATAAAGGATATACAACAGATCAAATTTTTGAAGGACCAATTCCCTTTTCAAGTGGCTGTGTCCCTTTAGAAAGTGATAAAGGTGGTTTTATTGATAGAGAAGAACTGATCAAAGCAGATCTTCGAAAGGATGTTCGATTATCTGATATCATTCAGCTCATCATGAATATCGAAGGGGTTCATGTAATTAAGGATATCTCAATTAGTAATTGTGGAGAAACTTTGGGGTTAGAAGGTACATGGAATATTTGTATTAAGGATTGGCATAAACCAGTACGATGCAATAAAAGTACTTTTAATTTCACCAAGGGACTATTACCAATAGGAATTAATAAAGAAAAAGTAGCGACCCACTTAGCTAAACTAAAAGCACAGGAAAAAGCCAAATATGAAGATGTTGAGATAGAAGATGTAGCAATGCCATTAGGGAAATACATGGCGCCAGAAAGTTACACAACTATTCAGAATGATTTTCCTGATGCCTATGGGATTTCTTCTTTTGGACTTCCAGGAAATGCTAAAAAACCAAGAAAGGCCAAAGCAAATCAATTAAAAGCATATTTGTTGTTCTTTGATCAGGTATTGGCCAATTATTTTCAGCATCTATCCAAAGTAAAAGATTTGTTATCAGTAGATGAACATCTGAAAAAACTATATGTGGATAATGTAATACTTACCGAGGCAGAAGAACTCAAGAATAGGCAAACCTATTATGCACAAAAAGTTGAAGATGTTACTGATATTAAAATGATAGTAGGGGATTATTCGAATTATGAATCTGATCTTCTGGAGATCATAAATGATCTGCACGAAGAAAAAACTGGAAAAGAAGTATTCTATGAACGAAGGAACCAGTTATTAGATCATTTGATTAGTCGATTTGCTGAACGATTTGGTGACTACGCTTTTATGATGAAATTAATTTATGGCGATAATGATATTGCCAATGATGAAATTTTGAGGGCAAAGCTTAGTTTTTTACAAAATTATAAAGAAATCAGTTGCGCAAGAGGACTGGGATTTAACTACTGTAATCCAGAATCTAGCTTAAACGATAATGGTATTTGGGATACGGTGAATGTTTCAGGTGTTCAACAAAGAATAGCAAAATTACTTGGAATTGTAGATCATAGTAGAAGAGATTTAGCTTCCGAATTTTTAGAAGTTTATGAAGAACTCGATGATGATGGTGTAACAGAATACAGATGGAGAATTAAGAATGAAAGTCAGGTGTTGCTTTCCTCCAGTAAGCATTATCATAGTTTAGAGGATGCTTTTAAAGAGCTTTTCTTAGCATATCACTATGCTAAAAATCCAGATAATTATGATTTTAAGTTAACCGAAGATGGTACTCAGACATATTTCAACCTAATTAATCCTGATATCAATGATCCAGAGAACGAAGATTGGATTATCGCAAGAAGAATAGCTTTTACAGACACTAAAGAAGAAGGAATAGCTGCGAGAGATGCTCTAATTGCATTAATAAAAGAGGTAACCGCAGATGAAGGAATATATATTATAGAACATATCTTGCTTAGACCAGATAAGAATAATTTAGATCAATTCGATGTTGAAGATCCTTCGGGATTAGAACCCGATGCCAGTCCAGAAAATTTTATGCCAGTATGTATTGATACAGATTGCAAGTCATGCAGCCCTTTCGATCCATACTCCTTTAGGGTTTCGATCATACTTCCAGGATGGACCAAGAGATTTGGGAATAAGGATTTTAGAAGATTTGCCGAGCAATTGATTAGAGAAGAGTTACCTGCTCATGTTTTAGCAAAAATATGTTGGATTGGACATCCCTTAGGATTAGTGCCAGATGAAGAAAATGATATGCTACATCTTCAAACCAAATACAAGAGCTTTTTAGAGCAATTACATTGCGAAACCACTATAGAAAGCAAATCAGATATCGAGAATTATAGAGCCACTTTGAATGAATTGATAAAAGCTATGAATAAGGCCAATACAATTTATCAAACAGGAAGATTACACGATTGTGATAATGATGATACAGAAGAAACAGGAAACAAAATAATATTAGGAAGAACCAATATTGGGAATCTTTAAAAAAGAAGAAAAATCATGGCAACAATACGATTAGAAGAAATTACAACACAATATCGATCTTTTGTTGATGATCAGGTATTGACAGCAGAACAATTAAATACTATAATAGAATATTTTGAAGATCAAAATCGACTTATTCGTATTTGTTTAAGTGGAGTCGGAATTGTCTGTGGTTTAGATGTTTTGTATGAAGAAAATAGTTCTATAATCATTTCGGATGGATGTGCAGTAACCACAGATGGAGATTTGGTAAAGTATCTTTCTAAGACATATACACATATCAAAGTTTTTGAGGATAGCGAAGCCAATTATAGCAAATTTGATACTATCAATACCATCCATGAACTGATTACCACAGAAGAATCAGAAACTACGGAATCCCTTGCCTTGAGTGAATTAGAAGATATAAACGATAAAGTAGTTGTGCTGTATCTAGAAAATTTTGCAAAAGAAGAAACGCCATGTACTTCTACCGATTGCGATACTCAAGGCCAAGAACAAGTTGCCAACATTAGAATCTTATTAGTATCTAAAAATGATGCAAAAACAATTAGTAATCAATCTAATGATCCAATCTTTAGCAAACATAGTACTACAAAGAAGTTTATAAATCTTCCAGAATTAGCGGTAAAACGTATTATCCTAACAAACCAATACATAGTAGACAATTCTGGTAATACTGTTATTTCTCAAAACTCTAATACAACAAATTATTACCGATTAAAGAAAAGCTATTACGATGTAATTAAAAGTACTTCTATCATAACAGATTTAAAAAAAGCCATTACTCGTCTATTTACGGATTTTAGAACTTTATTAGATACAGATTCTTTAGAAGTAAATAGCATCAAAGGTATTATTGATAATATAGATGGTTTATTTGATTTTAGTATAAATGATATTCCTATAGATATTCAATATAGATATGACCTTTTAAAAGATTTGATAAGTACCTATACAGAAATTAAATGTTTATTATTCGATTTAAGATGGGTTTGTTGTCCGAATAGAAACGCATTTCCGAAGCATCTTTTATTAGGTGAATTAGTTCCTGAAGAAAGTTATCTCGAATGTAGGCATAGTTTTTATCCTTCATCAATTATTACCGATGGTAAAGAAAAATGGTTAGAAATACGAAACCTAATTCTGCGTATGCACTATATGTTAGAAGAGTATCGAATTACACCATCTGCTTTTACTGCAATAAAAGTGACACCATCAAGAGACTATGATGAAGATTTAAGCAAAAGATCAATACCTTATTATTTCAGTACTTCTAAAAACCTTATTCAGAATTGGAATTATACAAAAACCAAGAAGTTTCAGGAGGATCAGAATTTAGGATATCGGAGTTCGAATCTATCCAGTAATGATACTATTCAAAACCCTTTAGATTATAATATTGACACAAACGATTTCTATAGAATTGAAGGTCATTTGGGAAAGGACTATCGTACTGCAATAAAAGATCTGGATACTATAAAAACCGAAAAGGGGTTAGCGTTTGATATAAAAGTGTTAAGTATTGACGAGGCCTTAGAAAGTTTGGATTTATCGGATTATAAATGTCAATTCGAAGATCTTAATGCAGTATTAAAAGCCTGGAGAGCAGAACAAAATTGTTTGAATGCAAGTGTAGCTAGATTTTTCTCAGGTTTTAGTTTACAAGATAAAGGAAAACACAAATATTACAGAGTAAATAGTTTTGAAACCAATAATACTGGACTTGTAGCTGAAGAGCGTTCTTTTTTAGCTCCGATCGCTCTTGATACTAGTAGAACTGCTTCTATAAACATATTGGCTCTGGAGACTAATTTTGCAAATATAGGAGGTTTTGAAACAGTATATAATGTAGATACAGTAGTAGAAGAAAATATTATCAAAGAAGAAGATGTTTTAGGAAAATTTATAGATAAAGCATTTAAAGAAAAACCAGAAGGCTCTGCAGAGGATATTATCGCAGTAATTAAAAAAGATATAGCGGAGGATCCTGTTATTTCTGCGTGGGAAACAGAAATAAAAGAAGTAGCAATAGATCAGCCAGCAGAGATATTAGCACATACAAAAGTAGCTACTCGATATATTCCTAACAGTGTAGAGGAAATGGAACCGCAGCGAATTAATGATTACAAGATCACGATTGAGAGTCTATGCGAAAAAGTAGAAGCCTATAAAAAGCGAACTACAGGATTATTATACTCGCAAGCATCAAACTATCAAAGAACAGGTTTTGAACAGCAATATGCATTGTTGTTAAATCAATTGTCGATTAATTGTTGTGCAGCAGAGAAAATAGAAATACTACTAGATGAAATTCAAAAGCGCAAAGAAGAAGTTCTTTCCCAAAAACTATTGTCAAAATTTGTAGAAAAAAATTCTGGATTAGAGCATAAAGCAGGTGTAAGACCAGGAGGAACTTTTGTAATGGTATACAGAGGGAGAACCAAAACACAAGGATTATCAATAGCCAATAATGCGTTTTTATCATTAGCACCTGTGACAAATGCAGTTACACCACTTAGTTTTTCTGCTATAAATAATCCTATCACGTTAAACCCGCTTACGAATATAAATACCAATAGTTTAGCACTAAATCCAATACTTCCAGAACTAAGTGTAGCTAATCTCACAGGACTAAACGACCTTTTTTCCGTTCCAATTTCTAATGTTACAGAAAATACAGTGGTAGCAGATTTTTCATTACCGTATATGTGTTGTTCTGATTGTGCTCCAACAGCATTTATTATTCCTAAACAACCTGTTTCACTTCGATTACCTGTGGATCATATTTGTCTACATAATGAAACTGCTCCAATTCCTTTCGAAGTAGTTCCAGTAGATGGAATTGTGGCTGCAAGCGTTGATGAAAGCCAAAATGGAGGAGTTGTACAGATAGATGGTCGATTCTTCTTTGATGCTAGTCAAGTGACAGAAGAATTGTTAGGTAATGAAATAGCGTTTACAGTAAATGATCAAATTACAGATGCTAAAATCACAGTTTTTAAAAGACCAGAGTTTGATTTTGAAAATTCTGAACCACGTTATTCTAATGATAATACGATAGCCTCAGTAAACTTTACTGTGCAAGGAGTTAACCTTCCTACGGGTGTTACTTATTTCTGGGATTTTGGAGACAATACATTGCCGGATAACCGAACAGATGAAAACCCAAGGCATGAGTTTAAACTTCCTGTAAATGATGATAATTTAGTAACTGTTACTTTAACAATTACTAATGGAAAATGTAGTCATGATGTTTCTCATGATATTCAGTTTGAAGTAGAAGTAATCGATACAGATTGTGTAATTGATGCAAAAGGAACTATCCAAAAAGGATTTGAAGAATTACCACAGTTTAGTGATTTATCCGAAGAAATAAGAGTCAACATTTTTGAGCCTACATCGACACTTTACAAAACTGTAGTAGAGGATATGGATGCATTTATTGCAGGTAAGTTCAATGATCAACTAGGGAACGGTTTTGGCCCTCTAATTACGACAACCGCAGAAGCAATTTTAAAAAGAATTCAAGAACAAGATAGTTTCGAATTTAACGCTTTAACCAACATTTTCAGACTACAAATACAATTGTTCTATGCTATTTTATGCTGTCAGTCCAATGATCAAATCGAAGAATTCAGAGGAGAATTAGAAGAGGTATTGGCATCTATTACAAGGGCATTAGAAGAGTTTAGAAATAATCAAATGATTGTGGATACTGATGGAAGATTAAAAGAATTTTTAGAAATCACATTCGAAAAAGTATCGGACAAACCTCTTTTAGAAGAGAGAATCAAAGAACAATTAGAACTTTTATAAGTAATGGGTAATAGCAAGCATATCATAAATAAAGTACTCTTTGAGGTAAATACGGCCGATACTAAAACGGCATATTACCTCAAAGATCATCTAGATGTGTTTTTAAAAGATAGTTTATTGCCTACGATTACCTCTTATTTTAATAGTGTACAAACATTTGGGGATCAAATCTTACGATTCGATACACTTAGACTAGATATTGATTGTACTAATGTAAAAGATCAAGTACAACTCCAGTTGGATGTCGTCAAGGCATTTCAAAAGAAATTGGGGAATATGGATGATAAAGCGTTTTTAAATACAAAAGATGCTCCATTCTTACGAACTACCAAAGAGAAAAGTGATGTAGATGCATTTTTCCATTTTTTAAAAACAGGAAGAAATCCTTGGTGGGATTCAGAAAAGAAATTAGAAGATCCATTATTGATAAATACAATTATATCCAGGAAGAATTTTAAGAAGGAACTTTTAGAAAAGATAGGAAATTCAAATGTTCGAAAAAGATTGATATATCAATTTTCGGATGAGGTTTTGATTAGTATTTTCAGTAGTAGGAAAAATAATATTTCTTTTCCGAAAGCACTAACAAACCAAAATAAGCGAGAACAATTCTGGGATTCAATCATAAGGTTTCAGAGGCATAAAAATAAAGAAATACTTCATGAAGAGTTTAATAAATTAGATCACTTTGGTACAAAAAATACTATTCAAAAAGAGGTTTCTCAATTTTTCAAAGAACACTTAAGATTAAAAGATTTTACAAAAAAGGATCTACTTCCTGAAGAAATCAAACTATCAGAACTGCAAAGCATAATTGAGAAAGTATGTACTAAACAAATCAAATTAGCACTAGAAGCAAATAAGGTATTTAAACTTTCACCTAAGAACATTGAAAAGCACATTGATGATAAATTCAAAAAGAATATAAACAACAAGGTGCTAAAGAAATTAATCGTCGAAATTACGAAGGAATTATCAACCTTTGTGAAAGAAAAACAAGCTGGTTCACGAAAAGCAATACAATCTTTTGTCGAAGAATTATTAGATGAACAACTAGCCGTCGAGGTAGATAATAATTTACAAAATATTGATATCGCCGAAGATCAAATATTTCAGTATACAGAAGAAGAAATAGATGAAATAGAAGATCTTGCTATTTACATACATAATGCAGGTTTGGTCTTGCTTCATCCTTATCTGAACATCTTGTTTGGTGCTTTGGGACTTTTAGATAAAGAAGGAGCAATAATTCCAGAAAAAGTAGAATTGGCAATCCATTTATTGCACTATCTGGCTACCAAAGAAGAAGAACCGATGGAAACAGACTTAACATTAGAAAAGTTCCTATGTGGTTACCCATTAGATAAACCAATTCGGAAGCATATAAAGCTCTCAAAAAGTTTTAAAGAAGAAAGTGAAAAATTACTGAATTCAGTTATCCAAAATTGGCAGGTGCTAAAGAACACTTCTGCAGATGGGTTGAGAGAAAACTTTATTAAAAGGGATGGTAAGTTGCTATTAGATCAAGAGTCTGGTAAACATCGAATCATTATTGAGCGTAAAACTCAAGACCTACTATTAGAAAAACTTCCATGGAATCTAAATATGATTAAACTACCATGGTTCGATCAACTGATTTTTGTGGAATGGTGAAAAAGGGAATGTAAGATTTAAATAATATAAATGTCACACTGAGCTTGTCGAAGTGAATTTAATAGCAAAAAGAACTAAAGGTCGAACGATTTTATAAGTTTTCGAATAGAATACACAATTAGATATAAAATAATAAATAGATACGGCATGAGATTACAGCGAAAGAAAAAACCAGGAGTTCAGCATCAGGGATCACAAGCTTTTATTCAGCCAAAACTAACGGTAGGACAGCCAGGTGATAAGTACGAAGTAGAAGCAGATAAAATGGCAGATCAGGTAGTAAATAAACCTTCTTCCAAAACAGAAGGGGCTATTCAGAAAATGGGCTCTGAAGAAGAAGTGCAGCAAAAACCTTTAGCCAGTACAATAACTCCTTTGGTTCAGACAAGTATGTTTAAAGATAGAAATGAAGGAACCGTTCAGAAGATGGAAGAGGAAGAAGCAGTGCAACAAAAAGAGGAGGAGGAATCTGTTCAGAAGATGGAAGAAGAGGAAACCGTACAGTCCAAATGTGATGATTGTGAAAGTGAAGAAAGTGTACAAAAGATGGAAGAGGAAGAATCCGTACAAGCGAAGTCAAATCCGAATGCTGTTTCTTCAGGTGTAAAGACCAACGCTTCGATAGAATCAAGATTGAAATCTAGTAAAGGCAGAGGAAATAAAATGTCTGGAGATACCAAAAATGAAATGGAAGCAGGTTTTGGTGCGGATTTTAGTAATGTAACTATTCATACAGATACAAATGCAGTTCAGCTCAGTCAGGAATTGGGAGCACAAGCATTTACGCATGGGAATGATGTGTATTTTAATAAAGGTAAATACAATCCCGATTCTAAAGCAGGAAAGCACTTATTAGCGCATGAATTAACACATACGGTTCAGCAAAGTGGGATGGTCAATAAGAAAATTCAAAAGAAGCATAAATTACAGAATGATCCTAAAGATGCACCATCAGGAATGGGGTGTGGTGTTCCTAATGATAGTGCGTTTGGAATGCAAATGAGTATTAATCATGGTGTCGGAAGCAGTAATTTAACAGAATCAGATAAAGCGATGTTATCAAACCTGGCAATGAATTGGCACGCTTCTGGAGGTAAAGATATTATTCGAATTGATGGTTTTGCTAGTATCGATGGGAAACCAACATTTAATTGGGGACTTTCCTGCGATAGAGCAGAAAAGGTTGCAGAAGAGTTGATGAATCCGTCAGATGGATCCCAAGGAATTCCAATGGTAAATATCAAAACTTTTGCCAATGGTGAGACCAATCAATTTTCAAAATCTCTCAGTCCTAACAGAAGAGCAGTAGTCACGATTCCAAGTACTGTTCCACCACCAACTCCAAAGAAAAAGAAACCTAAACAAAAGACTTTAACGCTGAATGTGGTTCATGTAAAAGGTAGTAGTGGAAACGTTTCAAGCGCTATTAATTATGCAAATAATGAGGTCTATCATCAAGCCAATATTAAAGTAAAGAAAGGAAAAGAAATTAGTTTACCAACTTTTATATCAAAACTGATTATTGGTAATGATTTGGTTTTAGATGAATATCCCAACCCTACGAGTCCTACCAATGAAGAAAAAGCATTGTTGCCTTTAAATCAAAAATCTGGAGAAATCACCTTGTTTTTTGTGAAAGAATTGAGTGCAGGTAGTTTAGGAGAAGCTTTTTGGCCAGCCACAGGAACAGGACTTTTAGGAGTAGTAGTTAGTAATGTAGGAACAAATAATACTGTATCTCATGAAATGGGACATGTACTGCTAAACAGAGGAACACATGTCGTTCCGGATAATACATATTTAATGCATTCTACAGCTTCAAATCCCAAAAAACTTACTCCAGAGGAAATTAAAACCATGAGATCAAGCTCTTTCGTAAAGTAACTTTTTTAATAATAATTGAAACTAACCATCATGAAAGCATTATTAAATGATTTATATCTCTATGAACTGGTACTGTTGCTACTAGGTGTCTTTTTGTTTCTAATTCTCAGTTCTGGATTGGTGTATTATATTATTAAGAAGGAAGAGATTAAAAAACTACTATTGTTTTTTCCAATTCCTATTTTAATGATAGGATATCCAAGTGTAAAAGAAATAACGATCTCATCAGATAAAATTGCATTTTCGAAGTATCAGGAAGAATACATTAATAATCCTGAAGATACTATTGCAAAACAAAACTTAGAAAAGCTCACTGAAAAACTCGAAGAGCGAGCTCATTCTCCAGAAGATATTATAGAGATTAGCAAAGCAAAATTGTTGTTAGGGAACAGCAAAGAAGCTGTGCAATATGCTAATAAAGCTATTAAAATAGAGAAAGAGAGAAAGGAGAGAACCGATTCAGAAAGTACGTCAATAACTAAAGATCCATCGGTCAATGCTTCAGTTAATTCTTCTCAAAAATCAAAAATTACTGCTCAGGCAAAGCAGTTAAAACAGTTAGCACGAATTCAGAATATGAAAAGCAATGATATAGATACCAATACTTTAAATGCTAAGATAAATGAGTTAAAAGTTGATAAAGAACTAGTAGGAACCAAAGAAATCATAAAAAGAAAAGCTTTGGGGAATTTAAAGGTCAAAAGCTAAAACACCGATATAACAGTAGATATCTGTATAGAGTAACATGTTTACAACGGCAACTAGAAATACTACCAGCGCTAAATCTAGCAATACTTCTCTTTTCCAAAAGGATAAGGCGAATAATGCTTTTATTCAACCAAAGTTGAATATTGGTAAGCCTGGTGATAAGTATGAAATAGAAGCAGATAGAGTTGCTGATACAGTTGTTGCTAAAGGGAATGATCAAAGTAGTTCTTTTTTTAGTCCAGTTCCGCAAGTACAAAAACAACAAGAAGAGGATGTTCAAAAACAAGAACTGACTAATAATGATTTTCAACAGAAACCTTTAGGGGATACCATAACTCATTTGGTTCAACGACAATCAGAAGAAGAAATCCAAAGCAGAGAACTGCCAGAAAATCAGATACAGCCGAAAGTAGAAAGTACCAGTGCCGTAACAGAACTTCAGAAACAGGAAGAGGAGATTCAGGAAAAAGAGGAGGAAGAAGAAGATGTACAATTGGTACAGCTGAAATCCCAAGCTGCATCAGTAACAGATAGCTCAATAGAATCTCGATTACATAGCTCCAAAGGAAGTGGGGCACCATTGCCAAAAGATACCAAGACCCAAATGGAGTCAGGTTTTGGTAGAGATTTCAGTAATGTACGAGTGCATACTGATTCGAATGCAAAACAAATGAGTCAGGATTTGGGAGCGCAAGCTTTTACACATGGTAATGATATTTATTTCAATGAAGGTAAATTTGATACTTCTTCCAATTCTGGAAAGCATTTACTTGCGCACGAATTGACGCATACGGTACAACAAGGAGCATCTACGGTTAGAAAAAAAACAGTAGAAGTAACATCTGCTCCCAAAATGGTTCAAGGATCATTCTTAGATTGGATACCAGATTGGATACTTGATAATGCACGCAACCTACCTGGTTATTTGTTGTTTACGGTAATTATACAATACGACCCTTTACGAGGAGAGCGAGTAGAACCCACTCCGACAAACCTATTAAGAGGTTTAATAGGTTTAGTACCATTTGGAGTAGCAATTTTCGATAAACTACAGGAGTATTCAATTCTTCAGAGAGTTTTTGATTGGGTGACAGGAAAGTTAAGTGAATTAAACCTCACTACACGAGCACTTTTAGATCTGGTAGAGGAAACTTGGGAGAATAATTCTGCAACTTCATTTATTGGTGCATTACGAGAAGAATTTAATGATCTAGTGGATAGGGTCACCACATTTGCTAGTTCGCTAGTCGATCAAATTATTGATTGGATTAAAGAAGCTTTGATTGATGTGGCTGAACCTATTTTAGCAGAAAACCAAGCTTGGTCTCTGATAAAAAAGATTATTCATTATGATCCATTACGAGATGAAGAGGTAACCGCAACTACTGTAGAAATTTTAGAAGACTTTCTAATGCTCATTGGTAAGGAAACGGAGCTAGAGCAAATGCGAGAGCGAGGCACCTTACAAGAAACTGCCGATTGGTTAGATACGCAGGTAGGAACTTTTATGTCTTTGTTAGGAGAGTTAAGAGGATTGATCAATGCTGCTTGGGAGGCTATTCGTCCTGCAAACCTGACAGAGATTTCGGCAAACCTTACTGCTTTATCAGGAAGAGTTACAGGATTCTTGGAAAAAGTATGGGCATTCGCATCTACAGTAGCAATCGAAGTATTAAAGCTTATTAAGAAAGCATTGTTGAGTTGGCTTTCTTCTGTAGCCAATGAAACCAGAGGATTCTCATTGGTAAAAGTTATTATTGGGAAGGATCCTTTTACTGATGAACATGTTCCTAGAACAGTTCCAAACCTTATCCGTGGTTTTATGAGTTTGATGGAAGGAGGCGAGGCACAGTACGCTCAGATGGAAGAAACAGGAGCTATTGCAAGAATTGTCGGAGAAATCCAAGCAGCAGTAGATACCCTAAACATGACTCCACAATATATCGTTCAACTATTTACGGATCTTTGGAATTCTTTTACAATCGATGATCTGTTAAATCCTATAGATGCGTTTGTTAGGATTATAGAACGATTCGGAGAACCTATAGGTAGATTGATTGCCTTTGTGGCAGAGATCGTCCGAATTGTAATCGTAGGGATTTTGGAAATCATGAATTTCCCGTTCGATTTAATTGGAAATATCATTACCAGATCTTTACAAGCTATCGAAGATATTAAAAGAGACCCAATTGGATTCCTTAAGAATATATTGCGAGCGATTAAAGAAGGATTCGTAAAATTCTTTGATAACATCGTTACTCATTTGATCAATGGAGTAATGGGATGGTTAATGCGAGAATTAAGAGATGCTGGAATACCGGAATTGACAGATTTTTCATTACAAGGTGTCATTAGTTGGGTATTGGAGGTTTTAGGACTTTCTATGGAACGTATTTGGGAAAAACTAGCTGAACATCCACGTATCGGACCAGAACGTGTAGCCCGAATACGTGGAGCGATTAATACACTGGAAGGAATTTGGACCTTTATTAAAGATGTACAAGAACGCGGAATCGCAGCAATTTGGGATAAGATTCAGGAACAGTTGAGTAATCTGTGGAACGTAGTAATTGATGCCGTGAAAAACTTTGTGATGACCAGAATCATCACTCAGGTCACTACCAGATTATTAAGTATGCTGGATCCAACAGGAATTATGGCAGTGGTAAACGGAGCTATTGCATTTTTTAACGCAGTGCAAAGTTTTATTCAGTATTTAAGAGAAATGCTAGAGGTGATCAATTCTTTTGTCAATGGAGTGGCAGATATCGCACGAGGAAATGTAGCTACAGCTGCAGATTATTTGGAGCGTACTATGGGACAGTCCATGCCTGTAGTAATAGGATTTTTGGCAAATCAAGTTGGTTTGGGAGGTATAGGAGCTAGAATAGCAGAAATCATAGGGTCGGTTAGAGCATTGATTGATCAAGCGTTAACCTGGCTGGTAAACAAAGCGGTTGATACAGGCATGGCCTTGTTGGATAGGGTGATGGGAAGACAAGGAGATGATGATTTAGCTTTGGTTAAACAAAATTTGCATCAAGAAGAAAGAGCTTATTTAACTAATGGTGCAATAAACAACGAAGAAGCGCAAACAGTTGCTCAAAATGTAGCTAATAGGAATAGTAACTTAGTGAGTTCAATTGAGGTTATAGATGGTCAGGATACTTGGGATTATAATATAATTCAGAGAACAGAAGAAGAAGGACCTAGAAAAGAAGAAATTGTAATAGAAGAAGATGTTATATTGGAGGTCATATATGAAGGTGGAAGGATTCGACTAAATTTTATAGATCAAGAAACAACAGCTGTTATATCGCCTGAAGTTAGTGATAGAAGGTTATTACAAGTATTACAAGAACTGGAAATGGAAGATTATCAAGCAGGATTGTTTTACAATGAGTTAAGATCCCGAAATATTATCAATACGGATAGTTTTAGACAATTACTTATTGCACATGCGAGACCATCTTCTGCTGGACAGGATCCTGTTACATTTTTAACAAATAAACTTACGATGAATGAATCTACTGCAGCAGCATGGAGCAGTCCCCAAAGCAATACGATGAGAAACAGAGGTGTTAATTTAGGCACTGATCAGGATGGAAACCAAAGAGAAACTCTTTCAAGATTTGCGCAAATTTTTTATGAAAAAGAGGTAGGAGATTGGCAAAGTAGACCTTTGGAACGCGATCATGGACCGGGTGAGCCTCGAATTTTGGAATATATTTATCAAAAACAAGGTAATCCTCAAGTAATTTCTTTAGGTGTTGTGGAGCTTAATGATAATGGAGAAATCGTACAAATTATTGAAGTTAATTCTAATAATATCCGTGGAGGTAGAAGTGGATTGATTCAATTATTAGAAAGAAAAGGTTGGAGAATGAATCTAAGTTAATTGCTTTTGGATTAATAACACAGAATAATTACATATAAATCAATTGCTTTAAAAGCCAAAGTGTATGCAAGAGCAATAAGTGTTCTAGGCAATGATAAATGTTCTGACAAAGAGTAACAACTTGTAGATAAAGGTTCTGGCATAAAGAGCACAGGCAAAAAACCCTTTAAAGATTAGTTTTTAACCCTATTTAAAATCAGTTAATTAAGAGTAAATTTAGAATCTAAATTACCAAGCCAAATCTGAATGTTTAAATCTCAATTATTCACTAAAGTGTGTTACAATGAAAAAAACAGCATATCAAAAAGAATTGGTTATTAAAACAACTCAGAAAAGAAGAGGAGTTGACAATAGTAGGAAAGAAGTAAGAAAGATTCAATCTTGGTTAACGCTGTTTTCTATTCCTAATCCAGGAAGTGGAACCGCTACAGAAATCGATGGAGATTTTGGCCCAGCAACAGAAAGAGCAGTGAAGAATTTCCAGAGATTCCATAATCTCGAAACTACTGGAATTGTAGACCAAGAATTGTTTAGCAAGTTGTGTTTTGGGTTAAAAGAAGCTTTTGAAAAACCATTACTAAGCACGAACCTACGAGATTTAATGGTAGAAGTTGCAGAAAACCATCTACATCAACATCCTTTTGAGTTAACGATTAATGGAGAATCTAATAGTGGTCCTTGGGTACGTAGTTATATGGATGGAAATGATGGTTCCTTATGGTTTTGGTGTATGGGATTTGCACAGGCAATTTTGGATCAGGCTGCAAGCGCTTTGGGCAAAAACTTTAAAACCTTAATGCCATTAACATACAGTTGCGATACTGTGGGAAATACAGGATTGGAAAAAGACTTGTTATCCAGATATCAAAGGGTTCGACAGGATCCAATGATTATAAAGCCAGGAGATATTTTCTTAATTCAGAAATCGAGATTGGATTGGACGCATACTGGAGTGATCATTAATGTAGATAATGATGTAATTGAAACCATAGAAGGGAATACAAATCATCAAGGTTCTAGGAATGGCGTTGCAGTAATGAAAAGAACAAGAAGCTTTAGAAGATCCAAAATAGATGTGTTTTCAATAGAACCTTTAGTGTAAAAAACATGACAAAAACATTAATTCAAAACACTGCGCATTTCGATAGTAAGTTGTCCTACTTACGTGAAGTAATAGCATATCGTTTAAAAGATAGCTATACTAATGAAGCTCCTGTTTTTCCTAGGTTTCACGAGATCATTTCAGATGATTCGTTATTTTCAGAGTTTGCCAGAGTTAAGCAATTGTCACAGGATGAGGTAATCACGTTGTTACTAGCAATTGTTCCTCACCTCATGCCTAATTTTTTTACGTCTATCATATCTGATTTTTTACCAAATGGAGGAGAATTACCAGAATTTGGTGGAGTAAAAGGTAAAAACCATAGAGGTATCATCCCTACAGGAGAAACAGTACAGTTTATTTTAGGAGGTAATAATATTCAAAAGAGGATGGCATTGACTGAAATGTTTCACGAAGATCATCTTTTTAAACAAGAAGGAGTTCTTTATTTAGATTCCATTCCAATGGGAGAACCCAGAATGAGCGGGCGTTTAATTTTAGATGAAGAATATATAGCACTATTTACAACAGGAAGTATATTGAAACCTGCAATGAGCAGAGATTTTCCTGCCGAAAGAATAGAAACCCAATTAGAATGGACGGATTTAGTTTTACAATCTAAAACTTTACAGCAAATAAAAGAGATTGAATCTTGGCTTAATTTTAATGAGATGGTGTTAAATGAATGGAATATGAAATCCAGAATTAAACCTGGTTATCGTATTTTGTTTTCGGGACCTCCAGGAACAGGAAAGACGCTTACAGCAACCTTGTTAGGAAAGTATACTGGATCAGATGTATATCGTGTGGACCTTTCTATGATAGTCTCTAAATATATCGGAGAAACAGAAAAGAACTTATCCAAACTTTTTGATAAGGCTAAAAATAAATCTTGGATTTTATTTTTTGATGAAGCGGATGCTATTTTCGGAAAAAGAACAAACGTTAGAGATGCTCATGACAAATATGCAAATCAAGAAGTATCCTATTTGTTACAGAGGATCGAAGCGCATCCTGGACTGGTAATTCTAGCTACTAATTTCAAAAATAATATCGATACTGCGTTCACAAGGAGATTTCAATCTATTATAGAGTTTGAGAATCCATCTTATAGAGAGCGACTAGAATTGTGGAAGAATAACCTTCCTGATAAAGTATCATTAGCCAATGATGTTTCTCTCGAAGAGATTTCTAAAAAATATGCGCTTACAGGAGCAAACATTATGAATGTGATACAATATGTTTGTCTAAAGACGGCCGCATCAAAACATTCTGAAATTCTCTTAGAAACTATTTTAGAGGGTGTGAAAAAAGAATACTTAAAAGAAGGTAAAATGATCACTATATAAAGTGATTTTTAATAGTTTATGAACTATTTATTCATGTTATTAACAATCCTATAGATTAAAAAGAGGAAATCAATATTTTTAAAAACAATCGTCTTTGGATACCAGAATATATTCCAATAGTCAGGGTATCAAGAATTAAAAATATTGGCACATGAATCGATTAATCGTAGTATTTTTTTCAATACTAATATTAGCTTGTAATCCCTCTGAATCTTCATCCGAAAAAACCGTAAAAGAACCTATAACGGTAGTATCGGATACTATTAAAGTAGTTGTTGAAAAACCTTTAGAATTAACCAAGAAACAGGCGATTTCCTTATTAGAATTACCTTTGGCTTGTATCAATACGGAATATCCAAATAAATTAGGGCAAACCTTAGGCGGTAAGGAAGATATTGGAGAGCCTAGTGCATTACACCCAGCGTTTTATGGTTGTTTTGATTGGCATTCTTCAGTGCATGGACATTGGTCCTTGGTGAAGTTGCTAAAATCCTTTCCTGATATCGAAAACGCTTCAGATATTAAAACAAAACTCTTAGCTAATATTTCTAAAAAGAATATTGAAGCAGAAGTTGTCTATTTTGAAGGGAAACACAATACTTCTTATGAACGAACATATGGCTGGGCATGGTTGCTAAAATTAGCAGAAGAAATTCATTCATGGGATGATCCTGTGGCTAAAGAATTAGAAACAAATTTACAACCGCTTACTGATCTTATTATCCAGCGATACATCGATTTTCTACCAAAACTAAAATACCCTATACGAGTAGGAGAGCATACGAATACTGCTTTCGGATTATCATTTGCCTACGATTATGCAGTTGCTTTGGATCATCAACTCTTAAAAGAAGCTATAACCAAAAGAGCAAAAGAGTTTTATACAAACGATATCTCTTGTCCGATAGTTTGGGAACCTAGTGGATATGATTTTTTGTCTCCTTGTTTAGAAGAGGTCGATATTATGAGAAAGATTTTATCCAAATCATCTTTTGATGCTTGGGTTCAAGATTTTATGCCGCAACTTAAAAACAAGGATTTTAATATTTCAGTAGGAGAGGTTTCGGATAGAACAGATGGTAAACTTGTACACTTAGATGGACTTAATTTTAGTAGAGCATGGGTTTTGTATGGTTTAGCAAATCAATATCCAGAGTATGAACATCTTGTGAATATTGCAAATAAGCATGTCAACTACTCATTGCCAAATCTTGTTGGAGATAGTTATGAAGGAGGTCATTGGCTAGGGTCTTTTGCCATCTATGCGCTTCAAAAATAGACTAGTAACACAGCACTAAAAACATACATGAATGTTCTCAGCGAATGTTCATTGTCCTACTAACATTCTAATATATAATTATATGATCAAATGGCTTCCTAAAATAGGTCCAGGTACCTTAGTAACTGCAGCATTTATTGGTCCTGGTACCGTTACGGTCTGCACAATGGCTGGAGTACAATTTGGATTTACCTTGCTTTGGGCTTTGGTATTATCGATTGTAGCTTGTGTCGTTTTACAAGAAATGTCTGCGCGATTAGGACTGGTAACACAACAAGGATTGAGTGAAGTAGTAAAGTCTCAGTTTGCAAATAAAGCTATTCGTTGGATACTTATTGCATTGATGCTATCCGCAATCTTTATAGGAAATGCGGCTTATGAAGCAGGAAACATTAGTGGAGGTGTCCTTGGAGTATCTACGATCATAGGATCTCCTACCATACAAATTGGGAGTATACCGCTTAACTATGTAAGTATCCTGATCGGAATTATAGCTTTTTTACTGCTGTATATAGGAAATTATAAGATTTTAGAGCGAAGTCTTATCGTTTTAGTACTGTTCATGAGTCTTGCATTCATTATCGCAGCAATGGTAACAAAACCAGACATATCTCTTTTGGTAAAAGGGTTTATCCCTGATCTCTCTTCCGATAAGATCCTTACCATAGTTGGATTAATAGGTACTACTGTGGTTCCTTATAATCTGTTTTTACATGCTTCTATTGTGAGTGAAAAATGGAAGTCAAAGGATGACTTACCAGCAGTACGAAGGGATACCGTAGTAGCAATAGTACTTGGAGGATTGGTTTCGATGGCAATCATTGTGGCAGGAGCAGCGATCCAGCAGTCAGAAATAAATAATGCAGCTGATCTGGCAAAAGGGTTAGAACCTGTTTTTGGGTCAATGGCAAAATATGTCCTATCGCTTGGGTTATTTGCAGCAGGAATTACATCTGCAATCACAGCTCCTTTAGCAGCAGCGTATGTGGTGAAAGGATGTCTTGGATGGGAGGATGGATTGAAGAGTAAACGCTTTAGAATGGTCTGGATGTTTATCCTTTTTTTAGGGGTTTTATTTTCATCTTTTGGTATCAAATCTATTGTCATTATTCAGTTTGCTCAAGTGGCAAATGGAGTCTTACTACCTATCGTAGCGATCTTTCTTTTATGGGTAATGAATCAGAAAAAAATATTGGGGAATTTTACGAATTCTAAATTGCAAAATGTATTAGGGTTTTTGATAGTGTTTGTAACATGCTTTTTAGGGTTTAGAGGTATTTGGAAAGTGTTGATAATTTTGTAGGAAATAATTTTATAAAATGTAAGAATTTGAAAAAAGTTTTATTGAATGCAGATGTTGGAGAAGGGGCTGGGTATGATGATCAAATTATGCCATTTATTTCGTGGTGTAATGTTGCTTGCGGTGTACATGCAGGTGATGACGAAGAGATAAAAAAAACGATCAATTTAGCTATGCAGAATGATGTTAAAATTGGAGCACATCCATCATATCCTGATCGAGAAAATTTCGGAAGGGTGTCTATGGAATTTTCTCATAATGATTTAGTGAAAACACTAACTGATCAAATTTTGAAAGTTAAAAAATTTACCGAAGAAGCAGGCGCGAAATTACATCATGTAAAACCACATGGAGCATTGTATAATGATGCTGTGAAAAATAAAGGTGTTGCTAGGGCTATTGTTGACTCGATTAAAAATATAGACAAAAGTTTATTAATAATATCGCCGAAAGATTCAGTTATTTCTTATTTTTACAAAGATGATTTTGAGATAAAACATGAAGTTTTTGCAGATAGGAATTATAATGATGATTTAACATTGGTGTCGAGATCCGAAGTTGGTTCGGTGATCGAAAATCCTGAAAAAGTTTTTAATCATGTTTGGAAAATGATTTCTGAAGAAAAAGTAAAAACAATCGGAGGAGAAGAAGTGGATGTTTTTTTTGATACAATTTGTGTGCATGGTGATAATCCAAAATCTGTTGAAATTTTGAAGTATATATATAAGGAGTTGACAGCTGAAAATTACGTGCTAAAATGAAGAATTCTGATGTAAAATTTGACTATAAACAATACAGTGAGAATTCAATTTTGATTCAAACCGATGCAAAAGTTGATGAAAATTTGCTGAATTTGTTGATTTTTTATAAAAAATCCATCGAGGAATTTTACGGTAAAGTAATTGTTGAGGTAATTTTATCATATAACTCGTTATTAATTTTATATGTATCCACTATAGAGAATATCTATGATAGTTTTTTTGAACTAAAATCACTGGTTTCTAAAGAAGTTTTAAAAAAGAGTGTAAAAAAACGCCTGTGGAATATACCTGTTTGTTACGATGTAAATGTGTGTCCGGAAATCGTTCCGTTTGCTGATCAAAAATCAATGAGTGTTGATGAGATTATTTCGCTTCACACTACTCCATTATATACAATTCATTTTATCGGTTTTTTACCAGGATTTTTGTATTTGAGTGGTCTTGATAAAAAATTGATAACTCCAAGAAAATCCAATCCTAGTCGTTTTGTAGAGAAAGGATCTGTGGCGATTGGTGGAAATCAAACTGGAATTTATCCGTCTAATAGTCCTGGTGGTTGGCATGTAATTGGTAGAACTCTTTTGTCTTTTTTCGATGTCAATTCGGATCCTTGTTGCTTTGCTACTCCTGGTGATAGAATAAAGTTTATATCGGTAACAGTAGGTGAATATAACGATATAGGTTTATCCATTGCTAATGAAAATTATCAATTAGTTCCTGAATATTTTTAATTGTTATGGTAGAGATTTTGTCTTCTGGAATGTATACGACGATTCAGGATAATGGACGTTTTGGGTTTTCAAAATATGGAGTTCCGCAAAGTGGTGCTATGGATAAAAGATCATTTCTGTTAGCAAATGCTTTGTTAGGGAATGATGAAAATTGTGCGGTTATTGAGTGGATGATAATGCCGCCGATTTTAAAGTTTTATGAAGAGTCGGTAATAGTTCTCACTGGTTCAATATGTGATCCGTATATGAATGATCAACCTGTAAAATTTAATCAGCCTTTAGGAGTTAAAAAAGGAGATGTTTTAAGATTGAAAAATGTATCAAAAGGTGTTTTTGGTTATGTAGGAATAAAAAATGGATTTTGTACGAATATTGTTTTGAATAGTAGGTCGCAATATAAAAGTATTACAGCTTCAGAAAAGTTGGTCAAAACTGATATGATATCCTATAGTAGTTATTGTGGATTTTCGACATCGTTATCTTCTGTGAAAATTGAAAATGATTGGCTCGATCAAGAAGGTTTAGAGGTGTATCCAGGTCCTGAATATGATCTGTTAAGTGATGCAGAAAAGTTGTCTTTATTGATGGGGAATTTTACTATTTCTAATGAGAGTAGTCGAATGGCAATTTCATTGAATGAAGAGGTGGGGAATAATCTCACTTCTATGATTTCGGTCCCAGTATTGCCAGGTACG
The DNA here is from genome assembly GCF_947492965.1 of uncultured Aquimarina sp. Lineage (GTDB taxonomy): Bacteria > Bacteroidota > Bacteroidia > Flavobacteriales > Flavobacteriaceae > Aquimarina. The sequence continues at coordinate 524,320 of NZ_CANLOZ010000004.1, forward strand.
GTTCAATTAACTCCTTCAGGTAGGTTGATTATCTTAATGAGGGATTGTCAAACTACAGGTGGATATCCAAGAATTTTTCAATTATCAGAGGAGGCAATTAATGTTATTGCACAGAAAAGGGTAAAAGAAAATGTAAAGTTTAGATTGTCTTGTTTCTAGGTGGATTTTCTTTTATACAATAGCTAAGATGTTAATTTTCCATTCGATTTGAAGTTTTATAATATTTAACCAATTAAATAGAGTTGCGTATATGTGTTGTTGGTTTTTGTATAATATATGTTATTCTGATTATAAGTTTGTTAAGTTTATATAGGTTGGTGATAGGGGTAAAACCACCTATTAGGTATAGGGGGAAAACCCCCTTTATTTATTTTTTCTGATTTTTATAGCATCTGTTTAAGTATTTGAAAATCAAAATATTATAATTATGGTTTTTCCGTAAATAAAGTTTACTAAAGGTTCAGGGGATTTGCGGATAATCTTGTTTTTTGGATATATTAGCGTTAATAAACCCATTAAACAAAATATTATGGCAGGAAAAGTACAAAAACCCCAAAAGTGTATCAATGTAGAAGAAGCTAGAGAGCTTCATGATAATTGGTGTAAGAAAAGAGGTAAACGTTTACAAAAGAAATTAGGATTTGAAGATGCTCGTGAATTTCATTGGTCAGTGGCTGAGTTAGAGGAGTATTTAGCATATGTAAAACAAGAATCAGAAGCACAAGGTATAAAGAACCCTGGTATTCGTGTTTATATGGGTGCGTATTCTTCATCCAAATGTAAAATGGGAAGAGGATATTCTACCTTGTTTTTTGCGCCTACAGGTTCCCGTCCAGGAGCGTCGGGAAAAGATGGTAGGGATGATGAGAATAATTATGAAATTGATGCTTTTAATAAAGGAGGGAGTGGTTTCCCGCCTAACGATTATTAAAAATTAATGAGTGATTTATTAAACTTAATAGTTATTAATTTATTTGAATTGATTGCAGCTATTGTTGGAACAATTTACATATCAAAATATCGAGTAGAAAAGCCTACTCGATATTTTGTTTCTTTTTTATGGTTTAATGTTTTTGTTGAAATAGTTTTTGGTTGGTTGCCTACTTTTATAGAAAATTTTAAATTTTTCTCATTATTAGAAGATACTATTTTTGTTCAAAATTTATGGATTTATAATATTTATGATATAATTAGTTTTAGCTTCTATCTCTACTATTTTACAATATTAATAGAATCCGAATTAAGCCGAAAAATAGCAAAAGGATTTATTGTAGTGTTTTTAATTTGTGCAATTCTGAATTTATCTTTTTCTGGTGTTTTCTTTGAGACAAACTCCACATTTAATGCTATCTTCGGAACATTGTTATTAGTGTTGTATATAATATATTTCTATTTTCAAATGTTGCAGAGCGAGAAAATTTTGGAATTTTATAAGTCATTTCCGTTTTATGTTTCTGTTGGAGCTCTGGTGTTCCATTTAATAGTTAATCCAATTTTTATTTATGAGCAGTATTACAGCCATAGTGTAAGTTCTGAATTTGTAAGAGTTTTTTTAACAATTCTAACAATAGTTAATATTTTTATGTATTCTTGTTATACCATAGGATTTCTTGTATGTTACAAAAAGAACAACTCTTACAAAAGGAGCAGATCTTACTCATAGTTTACTTTTCTGTAATCATTTTGTTTTTTGCAATTTTTGCCATAGTGTTTTTTGTGGCCTTTCAAAGAAGAAAAAACAAATTGCTATTAGAACGTTTAAAAGCAAAACAACGTTTTGATGAAGAACTCCAAAACTCTAAGCTCGAAATTCAGGAACAAACCCTAAAAAATGTAAGTTGGGAACTACATGATAATATTGGTCAGTTGTTATCTACTGCCGTAATGCAAATCAATATTTTAAGCACCAATTTAGAACCAAAAATCAAAGACTCTGTTCAGGATATCCGAAGTTTAGTTGGTGATAGTCTACAAGAAATTAGAAATCTTTCTAAAACCCTAAATCACGAAGTAATACAAAATATTGGTCTGATAAAATCTATCCAGGTAGAGTTAGATCGGTTTAAAAAACTAAATTTCTTAACACCAGAGCTTATTGTTACTGGAGAAGAGTTGTTTATCAATCCTAAGGATGAAATTATCATATATCGTATTGTTCAGGAGTTTTTCTCTAATACCATAAAACACGCTGAGGCTTCACATTTATTAGTAAAACTAGAGTATTCGCCAGATGATTTGGTGATTACGATCAAAGATGATGGAGTTGGGTATGATATGGAATCTGTGCAAGCGAATTCGGGATTATTAAATATGAAAAGTAGAGCAGCTTTGGTAAATGCAACTTTAGACTGTATTTCGGAGCCTAATAAAGGAGTATTGCTTACCTTGCAGTACCCATTTAAAGAAGAAGATAAGGTATAACAAAATTAAATCGAAAATGAAGAAAAAGACTGTTGTCATTGTAGATGATCATCTTCTATTCGCTCAATCTCTAGAAAGTCTTATAACCAATCTCGAAGGATATGAGGTTTTGGCTATTCTAAAAAACGGAAAAGAACTTACGCAATATTATCTGCATAAAAGAAAGAAACCAGAACTCATCTTGCTAGATGTAAAAATGCCAGTGATGGATGGTATCCAAACCATGCAGTGGTTAAAAGAAAACCAACCAGAGCAAAAGGTATTGGCTTTAACGATGGAAGATGATGAAGAAACCATTATCAAAATGTTAAGGGCAGGAGCGAGAGGGTATTTGTTAAAGGATATCCATCCGGAGAACTTCGAGTTTGCTATGAAAATGGTTATCGAACAAGGGTTTTATTATTCAAGTAAAATAGAAACTGCTCTAAAGTATTCTGAAAAAGCAGATGCTAAAATGACTGAAAACCTTGCTGAAAAACTAACCGATCGAGAATGGACATTTTTAAAGTATGCTTGTTCCGAGCTGACATATAAGAATATTGCAGGTGAGATGAATTTGAGTCCTAAAACGATAGAAAATTATAGAGAAGCAGTGTTTAAAAAATTGCAAGTAAAAACTAGAGTAGGACTTGTAATTTACTGTATGAAGAATAACTTATTTAAATTAGATTAGAGATTTCTATTCTTAACTATTTGTTTTTCAAAATTAAATTTTGCTATATTTATCCCTACAAATGAAGAAAATAAATTTAAATATCATTAATGTCATTACTATCGAGGTGATTATTTCATCTTGGTAAAGGGATATGATATGATACTAACTTATACTAAAATCCCTTTACGTTCGTAAAGGGGTTTTTTTATGAACTGTTTTAAACTGGTTCTATTAATAAAATGAAATAATGAATTTACAACAAGTAATTATTGTCCAAATTATTATCAACATCGTGATTATTATATCAAGGTGAGAAGGGCATTATGAATATATAATTTAAAAATCCCTTCTACTATTAGAAGGGATTTTTTTTTAACTAAAAAAATAAAAATATGATATGTAGTGATTGTAAATAGATTAAGTGTAAGTATCTGTAAATCAGTATAAAATGATGGTTTGTGAATGGTTGGATGTTGTAAGCTTATTGAATTAAATTTAACAGTTTAGTCATTACGAAATAATTTTATACTACGGTTTATTTATATACATGAGAATATGTTAATAAATAGGTTAAAAAAATAAGAAATTGATAAAAAAATAACATTCAGATAAGGATGAGTATTAATAAATATAGTAAACGAGTTACACAAGACGATACCCAACCAGCTGCACAAGCCATGCTTCATGCTGTAGGGTTAACCGATGAAGATTTTAATAAGCCATTAGTTGGTATCGCCAGTACAGGATATGAAGGTAATCCTTGTAATATGCATTTAAATGATTTGGCCAAATTAGTAAAACAAGGTACAAGAGAAGAAGATGTGGTTGGATTAATCTTTAATACGATTGGTGTAAGTGATGGCATTTCTATGGGAACTCCAGGAATGCGTTTTTCTTTGCCTTCTAGAGATGTTATTGCGGATTCTATGGAAACCGTAGTACAGGCAATGTCCTATGATGGAATGGTAACCGTAGTTGGATGTGATAAGAATATGCCTGGAGCATTAATGGCGATGATTCGTTTAAATAGACCTTCAATTTTGGTATATGGAGGTACAATTGCTTCCGGATGTCATGAAGGGCGAAAGCTAGATATTGTTTCGGCATTTGAAGCTTGGGGCGAAAAAGTAGCCGGAACGATGGAGAACACAGAATATAAAAGTGTCATTAAAAAAGCGATTCCTGGTGCTGGAGCTTGTGGAGGAATGTATACCGCAAATACGATGGCATCGGCGATCGAAGCTTTGGGGATGTCTCTTCCGTATAATTCATCGAATCCTGCTATCAGTAAAAATAAAGAAGAAGAAAGTATCGCTGCGGGTAGAGCTATGCGAGTGCTTTTAGAAAAAGATATTAAACCTTTGGATATCGTTACCAAAAAGTCATTAGAAAATGCAGTTCGTCTGGTAACTATTTTAGGAGGTTCTACAAATGCTGTACTTCATTTTTTAGCAATCGCTAGAGCGGCAGATGTAGAATTTACCTTAGCAGATTTTCAAAGAATAAGTGATGAAACTCCATTCTTAGCAGATCTAAAACCAAGCGGAAAATACCTAATGGAAGATGTTCATGATATCGGAGGAATTCCTGCCGTGTTAAAATATCTTTTAAAGAAAGGGTTATTACATGGTGATTGTTTGACCGTTACAGGAAAAACATTGGCAGAAAACTTATTAGACGTTCCAGATTTAGAAGAAGGACAAGATGTGATAAAACCATTAGAAAATCCTATTAAGGCAACTGGACATTTAAGAATCATGTTTGGAAACCTAGCAAAAGATGGATGTGTTGCAAAAATAACTGGGAAAGAAGGTTTGAGCTTTACAGGTAAAGCCAAAGTTTTCGATAGTGAATATGATGCGAACGATGGTATTAGAGATGGAAAAGTTCAAAAAGGTGATGTAGTCGTCATTAGGTACGAAGGTCCTAAAGGAGGTCCTGGTATGCCAGAAATGTTAAAACCAACAGCGGCAATCATGGGAGCGGGCCTTGGTAAAGAGGTTGCATTAATTACAGACGGAAGATTCTCAGGAGGAACGCATGGCTTTGTAGTAGGTCATATTACTCCCGAAGCACAAGAAGGGGGGTTGATTGCATTAGTAGAAGATGGCGATATGATCACTATCGATGCGGAATCGAATTCTATTACAGTTGCTATCGAAGAAGAAGAAATAGAAAGAAGAAAAGCTGCTTGGGTTCAACCACCGTTGAAGTTTAAAAAAGGAGTTTTATATAAATATGCCAATACAGTTTCATCTGCATCGCAGGGTTGCGTAACAGATGAATTCTAAAAAAAACATTTCAGTACGAGCTGAAAGAAAAATATATAGCGTAATGGAAACACAAACGCAAACGATAAAAAAAGAAACTGAAATAGCCTCTGGTCCAATGACAGGCGCTGAAGCAGTAATACATTGTCTGTTATCAGAGGGTGTAGATTTAATTTATGGATATCCTGGTGGAGCAATTATGCCAGTATATGATGAGTTATATAAGTTTCAAGATAGATTACATCACGTTCTTACCAGACATGAACAAGGTGCTACACACGCGGCACAAGGGTATGCAAGAACTAGTGGAAAAGTCGGAGTCGCAATTGCTACTTCAGGTCCGGGAGCTACAAATTTTGTTACTGGAATTGCTGATGCACAAATCGATTCAACGCCTATGGTTTGTATTACAGGTCAGGTAGGTTCTCATTTATTAGGATCTGATGCTTTTCAGGAAACGGATATTATAGGAATTTCTACTCCAATCACTAAATGGAATCATCAGGTCACCAAGGCTGAAGATATTCCTTCTGTGTTAGCCAAAGCATTTTATATCGCTCGTTCAGGTCGTCCTGGTCCTGTTTTGATTGATATAACAAAAGACGCCCAGTTTGGTGAACTGGATTTTAAGTACTCAACGTGTAAAGGTGTACGAAGCTATAAACCCGTTCCTGAAACAGATCCCGAAACAGTACAACAAGCTGCTCAATTGATCAACAGTGCTAAGAAACCTATGATCGTTTTTGGTCAAGGAGTGATTTTAGGAGAAGCTGAAGAAGAGTTAAAAGATTTTATAGAGAAATCTGGAATCCCTGCTGCTTGGACTATACTAGGATTGTCAGCATTGCCAACAGCTCATCCGCTAAATGTGGGAATGGTGGGAATGCACGGAAATTATGGACCTAATAAGCTTACCAATGAATGTGACTTATTAATTGCTATAGGAATGCGATTCGATGATCGAGTTACAGGTAATTTGGAAACCTACGCGAAACAAGCAAAAATTATTCATTTCGAAATTGATCCTGCAGAGGTTAATAAAAATGTAGAAGTAGACGTTGCTGTAATGGGTAATGTTAAAAATACCCTTGCAGAGATACTTCCTTTAGTAGCACCTAAAACCCATGAAAATTGGTTGCAGGAATTTAAAGATTTTGATACTGTAGAATACGAAAAAGTGATTAAAGATGAGCTGTACCCTTCTAAAGAAGGACTTTCGATGGGTGAAGTATTGCGAGGAATTAATGAGGAAACCAAAGGTGATGCGGTTATTGTATCCGATGTAGGACAACATCAAATGATTGCTTGTCGATATGCAGAATTTGTAAAAACAAAAAGTAACGTCACTTCTGGAGGATTAGGAACTATGGGATTTGCCTTGCCTGCAGCTATAGGTGCTAAAATGGGAGCGCCAGATAGAGAAGTGGTGGCAATTATTGGTGATGGAGGTTACCAAATGACCATACAAGAGTTGGGTACCATTTTTCAGACAAGAGTTCCTGTGAAAATTGTAGTGTTAAACAATGATTTCTTAGGAATGGTACGTCAGTGGCAACAATTGTTCTTTGATAAACGATATGCTTCTACAGAAATGGTAAATCCTGATTTTATTACTATTGCTAAAGGATATCATATCGCAGCTAAAAGAGTAACAAAAAGAGAAGAATTGCAAGGTGCAATTGAAGAAATGATAGCTTCCGAAGAACCTTATTTCTTAGAAGTGTGTGTAGAAAAAGAAAATAATGTATTTCCTATGATACCTACGGGAGCGTCGGTTTCGGATATAAGATTATGTTAGTTATGGAGAGAGAGTGTTATACCATCTCAGTATATACTGAGAATAATATAGGATTGTTGAATAGAATTTCTGCAATTTTCCTAAAACGTCATATTAATTTAGATAGTATGACAGCTTCTGTATCCGAAATAAAAGATGTATTTCGTTTTACTATTGTTGTAAAAATTACTGAAGAACAAGTAAAGAAATTAGTAGGTCAGATCGAAAAACAGATTGAAGTTATCAAAGCGTTTTATCATAAGGATGATGAAACGATTTATCAGGAAACTGCATTATTTAAAGTTGCTTCAAAATTATTATTTGAGGAGCGACAAATACAAAATGTGATTAAAGAAAGTAACGCTAATATCGTCACAGTAACTCCAGAGTTTTTTGTTCTGGAAAAAACAGGAAGACGAAAAGAAGTCGAAAAATTATATGATCAACTAGAACCTTATGGATTAATGCAATTTGTTCGATCTGGAAGAATAGCAGTAACTAAGGATAAAATGCATATATCATCTATATTAGAAGAATTTGTAGAAGAAACTGTGTAAGGGATAGCAGTGGCATCCTTTTCTAGGGGTGCCCTGAGGCTCTCGAAGGGAACCATTAGAAAAGATATAACGAATAGCCCGATCCGCCTCAGGCGGAATACACACAAAAAATAAGACAACTAAAAATCAAAATTAAATAGATTTCCGTGAGAACGGAAGTAACCACAAATTAAGAAGGAAATGGCAAATTATTTTAATACGCTATCATTAAGAGATCAATTAACACAATTAGGAAAATGTAGATTTATGGACTCTTCTGAGTTTACAGATGGAGTAAATGCATTAAAAGGAAAGAAAATAGTAATTGTGGGATGTGGAGCACAAGGACTGAATCAAGGATTAAATATGAGAGATTCTGGTTTAGATATTTCATATACACTGAGAGAAGCAGCTATTAAAGAGCAAAGACAGTCTTATAAAAATGCTACAGAGAATGGATTTACAGTAGGAACTTATGAAGAATTAGTGCCTAATGCAGATGTGGTAATTAACCTTACACCGGATAAGCAACATACTCAAGTGGTAAATACAGTAATGCCTTTAATGAAAGAAGGAGCTACATTGTCGTATTCGCATGGATTTAATATTGTAGAAGAGGGAATGAAGGTTAGAGAAGATCTAACGGTGATTATGGTAGCACCAAAATGTCCTGGTTCTGAGGTAAGAGAAGAATATAAAAGAGGATTTGGAGTACCAACCTTAATTGCAGTACACCCTGAGAATGATCCGCAAGGACATGGCTTAGATCAAGCAAAAGCTTATGCTGTAGGAACAGGTGGCGATAGAGCAGGAGTATTAGAATCATCATTTGTAGCTGAAGTAAAGTCTGACTTAATGGGAGAACAAACCATTTTATGTGGACTTTTACAAACGGGTTCCATTCTTTGTTTTGATAAGATGGTAGAAAAAGGAATTGATCCTGGATATGCTTCGAAATTGATTCAATATGGTTGGGAAACTATTACCGAAGGGTTAAAATATGGTGGAATTACCAATATGATGGATAGACTATCAAATCCTTCAAAAATAAAAGCTTTTGAACTTTCAGAAGAGTTAAAAGATATTATGCGTCCGTTATTCCAAAAACATATGGATGATATCATTGGAGGTCATTTTTCTAAAACAATGATGGAAGATTGGGCAAATGGAGATAAAAACCTATTATCATGGAGAGCAGAGACAGGAGAAACAGCTTTTGAAAAAACGCCAGCTGGAGATGTTGAGATTTCTGAACAAGAATATTACGATAATGGAGTATTGATGGTAGCTATGGTAAGAGCAGGTGTAGAGTTAGCTTTTGAAGCCATGACTTCTTCTGGTATTATTGAAGAGTCCGCTTATTATGAGTCTTTACACGAAACTCCATTAATCGCTAATACGATTGCAAGAAAGAAGTTGTTTGAAATGAATAGAGTAATTTCTGATACTGCTGAGTATGGATGTTACTTATTTGATCATGCATGTAAGCCGTTATTAGCAGATTTCATGAAAAAGATTGACACTGATGTTATAGGAAAGGCTTTTGACGCTGGTAAAAATAACTGTGTAGATAATGCTAAATTAATAGAAGTAAATACTGCGTTGAGAAATCATCCAATTGAAGTTGTAGGTTCGAGACTAAGAGCTTCGATGACTGCGATGAAGCCAATAGTATAATATAAAGTTTATTTGTCTAGCTGGGTCTGTTGAAGTTTTTTTGAGATGTGTATTGTGTAATCTTTGATGGACTCAGACTGGCAGATGAATTATTACTATGTAAAGAATGAATATGGATACTGAAGTAACCACATATTTTCCGGAATTAGAAGATATCCAAAAAGCGGCCTCCACGATTAAGGAGGTCTCTATGGTTACACCCCTAATGAATAGTATACGATACTCAAAGAAATATGATGCCAATATTTTATTAAAAAGAGAAGATCTACAAAGGGTACGATCTTATAAAATTAGAGGAGCTTTTAATAAAATTAGTTCATTAACCAAAGAGCAATTGGCTAAAGGAGTTGTATGTGCTAGCGCTGGTAATCACGCACAAGGTGTTGCTTTTGCTTGTCATCATTTAGGCATCGAGGGAACCATTTATATGCCATCTGTAACACCAAAACAAAAGATTGAACAGACACAAATGTTTGGTGGAGATCAGGTAAAGATTGTTTTAGAAGGTGATACTTTTGATGATGCGTCCAAAGCAGCAAGAAATAGTTGTAAAACACAAGGGAAGACGTTTGTACACCCTTTTGATGATCCTAAAACTATAGAAGGTCAAGGAACTATTGGTTTGGAAATTTTTAAGCAGGTAGATCATCCTATTGATTACATTTTTGTTGCCGTTGGAGGAGGTGGATTGGCATCTGGCTTATGTGGTGCTATGAAAGCGCTATCACCTAAAACAAAAATTATTGGAGTAGAGCCTAAAGGAGCTCCATCCATGTTGACATCTATTCGGGAAAATAAAAATACTGAGATCGTAGATATTGATAAGTTTATTGATGGTGCTGCAGTGCAAAAGGTCGGAGATTTAAACTTTGATATATGTAAATCTTATTTGTCAGATATGATAACTGTTCCTGAAGGATTGGTATGTCAAACAATCTTGGATTTGTATAATAGAGATGCAATCGTAGTAGAACCTGCAGGGGCTCTTACGTTAGCAGCTTTAGAAACCTATAAAGATAAAATCAAAGGTAAAAATGTAGTGTGTATTGTAAGTGGTAGTAATAATGATATTACTCGAACTGCGGAGATTAAGGAACGAGCATTGTTATATGCAGATTTGAAACACTATTTTATAGTGCGTTTTCCACAAAGAGCTGGTGCCTTAAAACAGTTTGTGGGAGAAATATTAGGTCCTAATGATGATATCACTCATTTCGAATACTCCAAAAAATCAAGTAGAGAAAATGGTCCTGCAGTAGTAGGAATTGAACTTAAAGATAAAAAGGATCTTCAACCTCTAATTGCAAGAATGAAAGAGCATAATTTCTTTGGAGATTATCTTAACGATAAGCCAGATCTATTTCAATTTCTAGTATAGTAAAATAGGACTATTGTTCTAAAAGCCCATCTGCAATCCAATCTTCAACTATATCGATGGTAGCTTGTGGCATTCTTCCTCCTTCATCAGAAGGTGGCATTACATTAAAAGCATTTGTAGTATCAATAAAACTAAATAAATTCCTATCATTTACTGCGTTTACTACTTGCTGAAAGGTAACTAATTCCATTGGTGCCGAATTTTGTAATGGGGATCCATGGCACTCTAAACAATTGGAATCTATAATCGTTTTTACATGACCTATATAGGTAGAAGTTTGTTCTGGAATCGGATCTGGATCGATAACTACATCTGGTTCAGTAGTTCCATCATCACTACTGCTACAACCTATTAGAATCATCGTAAATGCGCACAGTAATAGTAAAGTTGGGGATTTCATAATTTTCAATTTTTCTTAAATATAGCAAAATTCTGAAGAGTACATCATGGTATTCTCTGATAGCACTAACGCAGACTTCTAGAATAAATTATAATGCTAATTGTATATTGTATTCTTTTAACAGTTGTATATGATCTTCTAATCTAAATTCAGAAGCTTTAAATCGGTCTCTTCGTGCACTAGCATCTTCTTTTCTAATAATACTTCTTACAAAACGACGCACTGCGGTCTCGTTTTCCAAAATTAATCCAGGAACTGTAATACTTTTTCCTTCGTCATTTTTTGCAACCATGGTAAAGTAGCTGGAGTTACAATGTTTTACTTTACCAGTCATAATATTTTCTGCTTCTACACGAACACCAACCACCATAGAGGTAGTGCCCACATGATTTATAGAGGCTTTCATAGTAACTAACTCTCCAACTTCTATAGGTTTTCTAAAGTCTACCTTATCTACACTTGCGGTTACACAATACGCTTCAGAATGTTTTGATCCACAAGCAAAGGCAATCTGATCCATTAAAGAAAGAATATAACCACCATGAATTTTACCACTAAAATTAGAATGCGAAGGTAGCATCAACTCTGAGATCACCACTCTGGATTCTTTTGCTGCTTTATATTTCTTCATGTACAATTACTATTTATTTCTAAAATGTGGTGATTCTTCTTCTTCGACATCGATCACAAAGTATTTAGAGTCTCCTAACCATGAAACTTTGGCAAAACGTTCTTTATACTTAAGTTTTACATATCTTCCTTGATATTCTTCGAGTTTTTTGATGACTTCTTTATTTTGGTCCTCTACCGAAAAACTGAATATTTGTGCACCAGATATTCCTTGGCTTATTTCTCCTTCCCAGGTTTTAAATAAAACACCTTTATTGCTAAATTTAATCAGTTCTCCACTACGCACACCTTCGCTATAAGTTGCATAATAAACAGAAGCGTACCACACAGCAAAGAGTACTATGATAGCAGCAATAATAATTAAAAGAATTTTTTTCATTTTAGTATAAAAGTAGCTCTAGAATTCTGGTGTGATTAGTCGTATGGCATCATCTGTACCAACATAGATCACATCATTTTCATCTATGAATAAGTTTCTAGGGTTATTAAAAGTGGCAATAGAGGGAATCCCATCCATAAATCCAATTTCTCCAGTTCCAGCGTAGGTAGTTACCATACCATCGGTGTCAATTCTTTTAATTTTTTGATTACCAAAGTCTACAACAAAAATATTTCCTTGAGAATCGACAGCCACATCTAGTGGACTTGCAAATTGAGCAATATCACCTTCGCCATTAACATCTCCAGTGGTTCCTGTTCCAGCGATAGTAGAAACTACTCCTTGAGTTGTAACTCTTCTTACACTGTGATTTCCGGCATCGGCAAAAACAATATCGCCATTAGCTGCAATTGCCATACCAGCTGTAAAACTGATCAGTGCAGTGTCTGCGGGTCCGTCTACAAAGCCTGCTACACCTGTTCCGACTAAAGTACTTACTGTATTATCAGGTGCTATTCTCCGAATAGTAGCATTTCCTAATTCACTTATATAAATATTATCTGAATTATCTATAACAACTCCTATGGGTTGGGCAAATTGGGCTATACTACCATCACCGTTCACCAATCCTACATCTCCTGTACCAGCAATAGTTTCCACCGTTTCAGAAGAAAGATTTATTCTTCTAATCTTTTGGGCTGCTAAATCAGATACAACAATATTTCCCTGAGAGTCCATGGCCATACTTCTAGGATTATTAAAGGTAGCTTCTGCAAATGTACCATCCATGTCTCCAATTACACCAGTCATCCCAGTAACTGTGCTTACAATATTATCAGTATCGATTTTTCTTATTTTGTTATTACCATAATCTGATATGAATACAGATCCTTCTTCATCGGTTAATAATCCCCATAATGCAGAAAAACTTGCTTGTGCCACAGGACCATCCATATCTCCAGGCATTTCACTTCTTATCAATGTAGACACTTGAGCAGAAGTGATTACATATGTAAACTCAGGGCCCATTACGTTTTCTCCATTAAGAACAACACGAACGGTACCTGTTTGAGCTCCTCTGGGAACAATGGCAGTGATCTCCGTTTCTGTAACCGAATTAACAATGGCCTCAACATCATTAAAAAATACTGAAACAGCATTAGGATTCGTGCCAAAAGAAATACCGCTAATTGTTACTTCGGTGTCTCCAGGTCCACTAGTTGGAGAAATACTTTCAATTTCTGTCGGAACAAAAACAAGATTATCTCCATCTTTTGTACAACTTGTAATACTTAGGATAGACAAAAGCAAAAGTATCTTTATATTACTTTTTTTAGAAATAAGAGAAAAAGATGCCATGTGTTGAAGTTTTAAGTTATTACAAATATAGATGTAATTTTTTTTAAAATGATTCGTAAACTTTAGTTACAAATTCATCAATATACTTGGGTTCCAACCACCTAGTTACAATGACAAGGTTTTGTTCTTGATCGATTACTATAAAATTACCTCCGAAACCAGCGGCATAATACAGGTGTTCTGGCAATCCTTTCCAATGGCGATTCCCTTTCTTATTTAACCACCACATAAATCCGTAGTTGTTATTGGCGCTAGAAGGTTGTATTGCTTCTTGTATCCATTTTTTAGAAATCAATTGCTTGTCTTTCCAAATACCATTATTCATAAAAAGTAACCCAAAACGTGCGTGATCTAATGTATTGATAAATAGACCACCACCAGAATGACCACCACCACTTACAGATTGCATCTGCATACCATCTATAGTTACCCATGAATTGTCATACCCATACCATCTCCATGTTGTGGATGCTCCAATAGGATCCATTATATGTTGTTTAAGTATTCGGGGTAGTGGTTTGCGCCAAACATTAAGTAAGGAGTAGGCTAATACATTTACTCGCACATCATTGTATTCAAATACAGTTCCGGGATTATTTAATTTTCTGTGTTTCCAATCATCTACTCCTCCAGTATTAGGAGGGCGATCTGCCCAATCATATCCACCCCATAACTGTCCAGACCAGTCGGATGATTGTGTTAACAGATGTCGCCAACTTATTTTTTTATTATGAGCTCCATCAAACGTATGATCCCATACATACTTATAAGTGAGATCATCAACAGAGCCGATTAGTTTTGAATCTATGGCTAGGCCTGCGATTGTGGACAGATAACTTTTCGTTACACTAAATGTCATATCTACACGATCAATATCTCCCCATTTGGCAATAATATATCCGTCTTTTAAGATCAAACCAGCAGGCGCGCTTCTCTTTTTTGTTGGTCCAAGTATTTTATGATAAGGTTCGCGCTCAAATCCTTTTAAGATGGCAATTCGTAAATCTTTAGATCCAGAATACTCATTTGCTTCTGCATAGGCAATAGCTTCATTTAGCTTATTCGAATTTATATTAAATTCTGATGGACTTTTTTCTTCCCAATTTCCTCTTTCCGGGAAATATAGTTCTTGCGATATCCCAAGGTTAACAATAAGCCCAAAAAGAAATGTAAAGATGTGTGTGTGTTTACTTTTCATGAGTTCGAATTCTTTTGTTTGATCATTTTTTTAATGAGCAAGAATATACCCACAGCAAATAGTACACGTCCTATAAAAGAAAATATGCTAATTCCAGTAGATATATAGGAATAGCTTGTGTGTTCCCATTTTTGATAAAAAGCAAACTGTACAAATGCTATTTGTCCGATTATAACAGATAGAAATATTATGACGTTTCCAATTAAAATTAGCGTTCCGTCTATTTGGGAGCCCATTTTTAATAAATAGTAAATGCTTATGATGATAAATAGTAAGGAAGGAATAGCATATACTAAGCCCATTAATAATTGTATCATCACCTGAGTGGTATTTGAGTCTATCATTTTTAATTAAATTTCGTTGTCTTCGGAAGCTCTTTTGATAATTGCTTCTGGCAATGATTTCTTAGCTTTAGCTCCCATCTTTTTTAGTTTTTCAACACTAGTGATCAAGTTACCTCTTCCTTCAACTAATTTATTCATTGCGGATGCGTAGTCTTTTTTGGCATCATCAATCTTTTTGCCGACTCCAGTAAGATCTTTCATAAGTCCTTCGAACTTATCATAAAGCGCTCCAGCCTGTCTTGCAATTTCTATCGCATTACGTTGTTGTTTCTCATTATTCCACATAGTATCAATAGTACGAAGAGTAGCTAGTAGGGTAGAAGGAGTAACAATAACGATATTCTTTTCAAACGCTTGATTGTATAATTTGTTATCTTCATTGATGGCGATGGCAAATGCTGGTTCAATAGGTACAAAAAGTAATACAAAATCAGGGGATTCGATATCATAAAGATCTTGATAGTTTTTTTCAGCAAGTTGATCGATATGACGTCTTAAAGAGGTTATGTGTTCTTTTAAATATGTGTTTCTTAGAGTTTCATCATCTTCATTTACATAACGCTCATAAGCGGTCAATGTCACTTTAGAATCAATTATCATTTTTTTGTTATCAGGTAGATGAATTACCACATCTGGTAATACTCGCTGTCCTTCTGCTGTAGTAAAACTTTGTTGTACAAAATACTCTCGGTCTTTTTCTAATCCAGATTTTTCTAAGACTCGTTCTAATACCAATTCTCCCCAGTTTCCTTGCATCTTACTATCACCTTTTAAGGCTTTGGTAAGATTGGTTGCCTCTTTACTCATTTGTTCGTTAAGATCCTTTAGGCCTAATATTTGTTGGCGCAAAGCAGCATGGTAGTCTATACTTTCTTTATGTGTTTGCTCTACTTTTTTCTCGAAAGTATTGATTTTTTCTTGTAACGGATTTAGGATGTTTTTGATGTTTTCTTTATTCTGCTCTGTAAACTTATTAGATTTCTCATCTAAAATTTTGTTTGCAAGGTTTTCAAACTCTTTGGTGAATTTTTCTTGTAGTTTTTCTACTTCTCCTTTTTGTTCTTGATTTTTGAGTAGTAGGTTTTCGAATTCGGTATTACGTCTGGTGAGTTCTGTGTTTAAAAATTCTTTTTCTCTTCTAATTTCATCACGTTCTTTACCAATTTCAGAAAGTTGCTTTTCTAGGGTTTCTTTCTGTATTTGTTGTTGCTCTTTGGTAAGTTCTAACTGCTGCGTAGCTGTTTTTTTAGTTTCTTCTAGTTGTAATTGCAACTGATTGCTACGTTCGTTAAGGGCACTCTGATCGCTTTTGTTTTTAAGCGACGAAACGTATTTACCAATAAAAAAACCAATGATAATGGCAACAACTGCAACCAGCAGTAATATGTATTCTGACATGTGAATTTTATTTACCCTATGATAGAGATTTTAATTTTCAGAGACTAGTCTCTAGATAAAAAATAAGCTTATAATAACACGTTGATATTTACTCAAGTGTTATTAGATCAAAGATAAAAATTTAGGAGTAAGAAGAGATGATGAAGTATAAGTAATTATCTACATTATAATTCTTCCTCTAAATCTTTTAAAGTTTTTAAAAGATTAACAATATGCCTTTCGGAATGATTACGCATAATAAACTCAAAATACCATAAGGCATCCTGTTCGCTAGTATTTTTAAATCTCCATTGAACTTCCATCAAATCCTTGATAATATCCGATAGATCATCATTAGCATCACCTAATCCCGTATCAGGTTTTGTCATTTCAAAAGGATCTAAGATCATCTGATAGAAACCTAATTTTGGAAAATTGGATCTAATAGTATTCGATATTTTTTCGAAATTAAAATCTGGAGGATCAGGATAGTCTTTCTCATCTACTGGAGTTTTACCTGCTATGGCTAAGTATTCTTGATATAAAGAGATTAATGCTTGTTTAAGGGTAAGTTCTCCATTAGGGATGTTAAGTTTGGGAGTGGTGCCCCATTGAATTATAGGTTCTATAATGGAAATAAGATGATGCAATGTTATGATGGTTTTATAAAATCTAAATTATAGAATTATAACCAAAACCAAACTACAATTTAAAAAAACTTACACAACCGCATGCTGCACCTATACCCAAAGGAGATGGAGCTCCGCTAGAACCAGTAATAGCTCTGGAAGCAAATGCTGAAATAGGAGAAGTACTGGTAAAAAGATAGCTAAAAGTTCCATCACCATTATTGATGGTATTTACCGTATGATCTCCTAGTGTAAGTCCTGGGATACTGGCATAAGGAACATTTTGTAACCATATTTGATAATTAAATGCAACACTAGTAGCATTTCTGACTTGTAATTGGAAAGGATTCCCAGAACCATTCTGACCATCATCAAAGAAATTGATTACCATATCGGTTGTAGGAGTTCCAGTGGGTCCTGTTACTCCTGGATTTACTCTATAAGTAATTCTTCTATTGGTAATAACTGTACAAGATTTGTTGGATAAAATAACACCAACTCTACTTGTACTAACACAACCAGAGGTTGTATTCCTCGTTTCTGCATAATAACTGCCTGCTACAGATGTAGAATAGCTTGTATTACCTGCTAATAAAAGGGTTCCTCCGGTAGCTGCATTGTACCAGTCCACAGTTTCACCTGCTCCAACAGTAGCAGTAAGTGTTCCGCTAATACCAAAACAAACCGTTTGATTGCCTCCACTTACCGGAGGATTTGGTGCTCCATTCACCACTACATCTATAGATTCTGAAATGCTATTAGAAAAGCTGTCGGTAATTGTTACCGTATACGTATATGTTCCTATGGCGGTAATACTACTTTCTGTAGGATCTTGTAAAGTAGAACTAAAAGAATATCCACCAGGCCCTGTTCCCGACCAACTAAAAGTAGCGCCACTACTACCAGCACCTCCTGGATTGGCAAATAAATTTAATGTTTGCCCTACACATAAAGGGCCATTAGAAGTAGGACTTACATTTAGAGTTCCCCCATTATTATTTATATCACCAAAATCATAATCTACTCCTCCGCCACCACCATTACAAGAAGCAAAAACGGTAGATCCTATGGTGATAGTTTTAGTGGCATTACAAGGATTATCTTCGGCTAAGTTACCTCCATTAGTAACTATAGAAGCATTAGCAGGAAGTGCTAAATCGGTATTATTACTAGTCCATTCTGCTATTCCTCCTGTGTTTAAGGTGATTAAAGGCGTGTCTATACTAGAATCTGCATCCACGAACATTGTTCCGGGACCAATAGAAAGCGAATTAAAACTATTTGGAATAGTAGAATTGATAGTTACTTCAGAATTTCCAATGATAGATATATCGTTGGTGCCAGCTACCTGACCAGGATAGTTTGTAGCGGGTACCCAGGTGGTACCATTAAAAACTTCCCAGATAGCAACATTAGTCCAGTTACCATCCAAACCATTGGTTCTATAATCATTTACTGACTGGGCAGATAATTGAAATAGACTCAATAATAAAAATAGGGGTAATAAAAATTTTACCATATGATATTTACAAGTAGGCTTCTAATACTAGAACAACTAACTATTAGAAAGTCCTTAAAACATTACTAAATATTGGGTATATGGATTACTAGTAACAAGATGTGTGTTTGGTAAAAATAGAAATAAACTTTTAAAAGAGATTACGGAATTTGTGTAATAATTGTATGGTTTGTTGGTGTTTACTCTAGATTGATATATGATTAATATCAAAAAATAACTGGCTAGATGATTTTGATAGTAAAGAAATATTGATCCATAACTTCATATTGTTTTACATATAATAAAAAGGGTTCCACGATCTTGTTTCTAATAAAAATGGCTATCCTTTTTTAGAATAGCCATTTCAATTTATATGATGTGCGATTAGATCTGAACTTTAATATCTAAAGTGATGGATCCATCGTTACCATCGGTACCTGTGATATTAGTAACTTTAATTACACCCTTTTTTCCGTATTGATCAGTAAATTCTAGGATATCTCCAACAGAAAGTTCAGTAGCTCTTTCAGTTGTAGCTTGGCTGATTCCATCTAAATCAGTAGCGCTTGTTACTGCATCAAAATCAATTAATGAAGTAGAAATGTAGAATTTATTAAGTTCGTCTTGTGCAACACCTGTTAATCCAGATACGTTAACTAACGGCGTACTAGCGTCATTATCGTCATCAAAAAGAGCTGGATAATCAGATGTAGAAGCTAGAGAAGCTTTTTGCGTAAATCCGTAGTAATATCCAAAATCCCAAAGCGCTGCAGTTTCTTCTCCTTCGCTTATTTTATACACTTCGTTGTTATAAACCGACATAAACGTATCCGAAGAACCATCACCAAGTGGAGCAGCTAATAAAGTACTGGTAAATGATTTAATTCCGTTAGCAGTGCTAGTACCGCTTCCGGTAATTGTGATAGTACCAACGGCAGTATCACCGATAGCATTTCTTTTAGAAATATCTCTAAAATCTCCACGTCCCGTGGTAGCCCATATGGTATATACTATGTTACTATCAGCACTTGTTGGTACAGGAAAAGGAATAGCAAATTCAAATTCATCTCCATTGTCAGAAGATAAATCTAAAGAACCATCTTTTTTATCATCTACGGTAACACCACCAACTGCGAAATTGTAAGGTTCAGCACCGAAATCTGAAACGTTTTGAGTTACGTACAAACGTCTCATAGTGTTCGATGATCTGAAAGCAACTTTTACTATTGCATTATTTCCAGAAACATTTGATCCGTCGATCATTACGGTTCTGTTGTCTGTACCTGTTTCGAAAACAGAAAGTTCTCCATCAAAAGTAACAGGATCTGTAGGGTCGATAAAAATGTCATCATTGCTATCACTACTACAACTAGTAATGAATAAAGTAATTGCTGATAACATGATAAATGATTTGAGTCTAAAAATTTTGTTCATTATGTAAGGTTTTATTTTGCCTCGAAATTATCACTTTTCATGTTAAAATATGGGTGTTGGTTACTCAAAAAATCTACGTTTTTTCTGCAAGAAACACATTAAATCGTTAAAAGGATTTTAGGGATTATTACGCTTTTAAGATCTTCAATTAATGCCTTACTTTGTAACTTCCTGTTTTTTCGTCAAATAGGATAAGATCCTCCGGGAATAAAGAAGAAAATGCTCTACATTGGATAAGTTCTTTTGGTCTTCCAAATTCAAAACCATCTGTGTTCATTACGATCATTTTATCACATAATTGTATGGCAAAGTCAATCTCATGAGTCGAAAACAGTATTGTTTTCTGAGTTTCGAAGGCTAATCGTTTTAAAAGTTTCAGAATATAAGCCTTATGATATACATCTAGATGCGTAGTAGGTTCATCTAGCATGATAAATGGAGTGTCTTGTGCGATTGCACGAGCGATCAATACTTTTTGTAATTGTCCGTCACTTAATTCGAAACATCTTTTATTAACCAACTTGGTAATATGGGTGACTTCAATCGCTTTTTGTATTTTTTCTATATCCTCATCCAGTAATTTTCCAACCCAATTTGTATAGGGCTGTCTGCCCAAAGCCACTAATTCTTGTACAGTGAGATTTTTTGAAGCTATTTGTTCTGTGAGTACGATGCTTAATTGTGAAGCAAGTTCTGAAGTTTTGTAGGTTCTAATTTCTTTGTCGGATAAAAAAACATCTCCTCTTAGCGCTGGTTGCACTTTAGAGAGTGTTCTTAATAATGTAGACTTACCAATACCATTGGCACCAACCAAGCCTACAAGTTCACCTTCATATAGTTTTAGATTAATATCCGCAGCAACTACTTCGAGATTATTTTTATGGCGATAACCAATAGAAAGTCCTTCCGTTTGTAAAACGATATTTTTATTTTCAGTATCGGCAGATGCTATCTCCATAAGCTGCTAAAATAACATTTTTCGTTTTCTAACCAATAACCAAATAACAACCGGTGCACCTATCAAAGAAGTAATCGCATTGATTGGTAAGGTGTATTCGGTTCCTGGTAGCTGAGAAACTGTATCACAAATTAACATAATCATGCTTCCTATTAATATGACTGCTGGTATTAATGTTTTATGATCCGAAGTATGAAATAGTTGTCTGGTAAGGTGTGGTACTGCCAATCCTATAAAGGCAATCGGTCCTGCAAAGGCTGTAATGCTTCCTGCCAACAAACCTGTAGCCAAAATAATCAAGAAACGACTTTTTTTAATATTTAATCCAAGACTACGAGCGTAATTTTCTCCCAAAAGTAATGTGTTTAGTGATTTGATTGAGAAAATTGCCAGTATCATCCCGATAAAAACAATTCCAGAAAATATGATAACATCTGTCCAGGATAAATTTCCTAAACTTCCGAATCCCCAAAAAATAAATCGTTGTAACTGTTCAGCAGGCGCGAAATAAGAAAGTACACTTACAATGGCAGCTGTAATACTACCAAACATCAATCCGATGATGAGAATAGCCATGGTATCTTTTACTCTAATAGAAACGAGCATTACCAGAAATAGTACTAAAACACTTCCTAAACTTGCTGCTGCTACTAATCCCCAATTAGAAACCAAGAATAATGCAGTACTTCCGCCGATAAGAGCGCTTCCTAAAATCAACAATGCTACACCAAGACTTGCTCCAGAACTTATTCCTAGTACAAATGGACCTGCCAACGGATTTCTAAATAAGGTTTGCATTAATAATCCCGAAACACCTAATCCACTTCCTACGATAACTGCAGTAATAGCCTTTGGTAGTCTATAATCAATTATAATATGCTTCCAAGATTCTTTTTCTACAGTGCCTCCAACTAAACTTTTTAAAGTATCTACCCATGGGATTAGAACAGATCCAAGACTAATGTTTGTGATAAAACATAACAATAGTATGATAGTTATGATGAGAAAAACTGCTTTATATGATTTATTTGGGGTCAATTAGTTTAGTTTTTCAAAAAAATAAGGTTCGTAATCTTTTAATAATTCTGGATGTGCTATTCGGATAATATCTTTTAGAATCAAATCAGGTCGCATAGGTCCTAATTCATAATATATCAATCCGCCTTTGGATCCAGTTTTTAGAGTAGAAGAATATACGGTTTTATTTTTAAAAGCTTCAAAAAAAGTATATCGATTGTTCTTTTCTTCTAGTTCTTTTAAGGATTTAGAAGATCCAGAACCTATCCAAAGCTCTGCATTTTGCGCTTTTTCTAAAACACTTTCAAAATTCAGCGCGATACTTCCTGTTTTTTGCGTGTCTTTCCACAAGTAATTGGTATTCGCATCTTTTAAAAATTTGGCTACATAACTGTTCCCTCCAGGAACATGCCATACATCTTTAAACATATTTCCTGATAAGACTGTGGGAGTTTTTTCTGTATTTTTTGCCAGTGCAGCAGCTTTGGTATAGTCTTGTTCTATCTTGTTAAAAATACTATCAGCTTCTTTTTCTTTATTGTAAAATGCAGCTACAAACTTTATCCATTCTGCACGTCCTAATGGATGTTGCTCCATCCAAGAACCATTCATTACAACTGGGATTCCAGTTTTTTCCAGTAAATCATACGTTTTGGTATCTCCAGTAGCAGAATATCCTATAATTATTTCGGGTGCTAGTTCTAAAGTTAGCTCTGTATTTAAATGACCATTATTTCCTAGTTCTAAGATAGATCCATTGTCTATTAAAGCACGAGTTTTTTCCGATGATATATAATCACAATGTGGAAAGCCTACTAATTTGTTTTGGAGTTGTAAATACTCTAACATCGGAATATCTGTAGTAGAGGTAACTACGGTTTTTTCTACTGGAATCTTTATGTAAGATACTTTTCCTTTTACATCAGGTTTTTCAGTTCCTTTTGGATATAAAATATAGGTAAATCCATTTTTTGCATCAGGCCAAGGAGATGTAATTTTAATTTCTTTATAGGTATCCTTGTTTTCTATGGTAAATCCAGTAGCGTAGGAGACTTGTTGAGGAACAAGTTCTTGTGCAACAGTAGAAGTAGTTTCTTTTTTCTCTTCTTTACAGGAAACAAAAAAAAGGTATGGTATTAATAGAAAACAAAATTTATTCATATGAATTTAAATATTTTTCAAACTTCGAAATATTTTTTGAAAACCTGCTAAGAATTACCGTTAATTTGTACAACTTAATTTTTAGATATGTCTTTTTTATGTTCCTGGAGTGGGGGAAAGGATAGTTGTTATGCGATGCATATGGCGATAAAAGAAGGGTATTCTCCATCTGTTTTATTAAACGTATTGAATGAGTATGGTGATCGATCTCGTTCTCATGGAATTCCAAAAGAGATTCTAAAAGCGCAAGCTAATGCGATGAGCCTTCCAATTCATTTTTTTGAAAGTAGTTGGGGTGATTATGAGCGTCTGTACATTGAAAATTTACAATCATTGGCCAAAAAATATAGTTTGCAATCTGCTATTTTTGGTGATATCGATATCGAATCGCATCGTCAATGGGAAGAAAAAGTATCGAATGCAGCAAACCTAAAAGCGATATTACCCATTTGGCATCAGCCCAGAAAACAATTGGTTTTGGATATGATAGTGTATGGTATTGAAGCGATCATTGTTTCTTGTAATAATGATCTGGGTTCTGATTATTTAGGAAGAGCGATTGATCAAGAACTTATTCAGGATTTAGAATCTTTGGGGGTTGACGCTTGTGGCGAAAATGGAGAATATCATACCCTGGTTGTTAATGCACCACTTTTTAAGGAAAAGTTAAACGTACAAGTTGTAGAAAAAGAAACTTCTTCTAATTACAATTTTGCCAAGTTGGAGTTGGTATAAATTGATACTAATTAAATTTTTACAACTTCTCCGTATTCTAATTTAATACTAAAAGAATCTTTTAAGGCTATTTTTTGCAAATGAGAAAGTAATGCTCTGATAGGTCCGGCATGAGATATAATGACTGTTTTTTCATCGGCATTAGAGGATAGATTTTTATAAAAGTCAAGAACTCTCTCTTGGAGCATTACATATGATTCTCCGTTGGGAACAGGAACATTTACAAAATCTTCCATCCATGGATTCAGCTCTTTTTTAGAGATATCATCCCATGCTTTTAATTCCCAATTACCAAAATCTAATTCTTGTAGTCTCATATCAAATATTATGGGAAGATTAAAACTTTCCGCAAGTAGTTTGCATCTTTTTAGCGGACTACTGTAGACTTTTGTAATTTCTTTTAGCGGGAGTTTGGTATGAATTTCGGATACTTCAGCGTCAAAACTATCAGTAACATCCAGATCACTTTGTCCGTAGCAGATTCCTTTTTCTATGTTTGGGGTAGTATGTCTTACCAAATATATTTCCATAATACGATAATACTTAGATAAAAAACCACTTCACTCAATTGTTGCACCGCACCAGCACAGTCTCCTGTTTGGCCTCCGATCCATTTTTTAAATTTAGCAGCTAGAAACATTTTAGAAATGTACATGGGTATAATCGCTAAACATATTAATGGATTAAAGAAAAACACGAGTGGAAGGATTCCAAACAATGTACTAAATAATAACATTGATAAGCTCATGCTCTTAGCAGCAGGTTTCGCTTTGCTATCTTCCGTATCTCTGACATAAGGATGTGTGTAAATTAAAGTAGTCGCTATAAAACGACTAAGACTATGACCAGAAATTAAAATTAGCGGTATATAGGATGTTTCAGTTTCTCTTAATGCAGAAAATTTAATAGCGAGAACCAATAAAATTCCAACAGTACCATAGGTACCTAATCGCGAATCTTTCATGATAAGAAGGATCTTTTCTTTGGTCCAACCACCACCAAAACCATCACAAACATCAGCAAAACCATCTTCATGAAAAGCTCCCGTGGTATAAATGGTACTCGCCATAGATAATAACAAGGCAATTTCTGTAGAAAACAACAAGGAAAAACCATAGAAGACAATAGCTCCAATACCACCAACAAGTATTCCTACTAAAGGGAAATACTTAGAACTTTTCCGTAAATACTCTGGATCATGATTTACCCATTTTGGGCACGGAATTCTAGTAAAAAACATCAGAGCTGTGAAAAATATATGGATTTCTTTCTTCATGAAATAACTCTTAGGTTTTGTTACGAATTGATTGCTGTTGTTATATTTTGAGAAAAGTACTTCCAAAAAGGAATAAAAGCAGCAATACATAAGACTATCGCTAGCAGTATTCCCAAGATTCCTATTTTATGTTTTTTTAAGGTAGCGATGACACCAAGATATATACTTAATAAAGAAAGGCTAACCGTTACCATTTTGAATAATCTGGTAAACGAAACAAGATCATTAATAAAAATAAATCGAATTTCTTTTCCGGTGATTAAATTATACTGTATTTCATGCATTTTTACATGGTATTTATATGCAAAGAAAAAACCAACCAAAGCAACGAGTATGGATAAAACACCTTTTTTCACTTCGTTAAGATTCTGAAGTGTTTACAGATGCTTCTTCGAAGCTAGCCATGTTGTTTAGAAAAGCGATGGCAGAAGTTATTATTGGGTACGCTACAGCAGCTCCTGTTCCTTCTCCTAATCGCATGCCAAGATGAATTAGCGGCTTTTTTTCTAGAAAGTTTAGCATTTTCTGATGACCTTGCTCATTAGAAGTGTGTGCGAAAATACAGTAATCTAATACATTTTCATACACGGCATTAGCAGCCAATAATGCAGCTGTAACGATGAATCCATCTATAAGAATAGTCATTTTTAATTCGGCAGCTCTAAGAATAGCACCTGTTATCATTGCAATTTCAAACCCTCCAAAAGTAGCCAATGCTTCATTTGCTGATGCTGGTTTATATTTTTGAAAAACTGATTGCAGAACCGCTTGTTTTTTCTTTTTAGCATCTCCCTGAATTCCTGTTCCGGCTCCTACACATTCTTCAATGGATATTTTTGTAAAATAAGACATGAGTAATGCTGCAGCAGAAGAGTTTCCGATTCCCATTTCACCAAATCCGATAATATTACATCCATCATTATAAACCTCGGTTACCAAAGAAGCTCCCGTTTGTATAGCTTTGCAACATTCATCGCGAGACATTGCAGGTTCGTTCTCGTAATTATTAGTACCATATGCAATTTTAGCATCAATTAGTCCTTCTATTTGATCAAAGTCATGGTTTACGCCAGCATCTACAATTTTAAGATCAATATGATGTTGATTACAAAAGGCATTGATAGCAGCGCCTCCATGTAAGAAGTTGTATACCATTTGTTGTGTTACTACCTGTGGATAGGGATTTACTTCTCCTTTTTCTGCAATACCATGATCTCCGGCAAAAACCAAAATTGTTGGTTTATTAAGGCTGGGGGCACTAGTTTGTTGGATAAGCCCTATTTGTAATGCAATTTTTTCAAGAATACCTAATGAACCTACTGGTTTGGTTTTCAGATTAATTTTATGTTGAATCTTGTTTTCTAAGGACTTATCTAGAGGTGTTATGGTAAAATTCATGTTATTTTATTTTTACAGGTATGCCAGAAACCATTAAAATGGCGTGATCAGCATGTTTGGCAATATGTTGATTCATCCAACCCTGAAGTTCTGTGAATTTTCTTCCTATTTCTGTGGTTGCATGAACTCCCATTCCTATTTCATTAGAAATGATTATAATATTCGCTTCTATAGTAATGAGTTTATTAAATTCTTTTTTTGCCTGTTCAAGGGATATTTCGATGTCATTTTTGGTATCTACAAAGAAATTCGTAAGCCATAGAGTTACACAATCAATAACTACAGTAGTATTTTTATGAATCACTTTAGAGAGTTCTTTTTCCTCTTCAATAGAGGTCCAGACATCACTTCGATCCGCAATATGTCGATCGATTCGTTTTCTATGATCACCATCCCAAACTCTGGAAGTTGCTATGTAAACTGGTTTTTTGGAAAGTTCTAATGCTAGATTTTGTGCATAGCTACTTTTTCCAGAACGTTCTCCACCAGTGATGTAGTACAACATTTTCTAAGGCTTTAGAGTGCGCAAAGATACTAGTATTATCAATTTATTTGTTAAAGTGGATGCAATTTCAGAGAAATATAATACATTCGCGCAGAATTTTGGTTTTGATACGCTTTACTAGCGTAGAGAATTAAAAGGGAATCAGGTGAACTGAAATACGAATGTAGCATTACGAATTACGATTTCTGTCATAATTATCGTATGTCTCACATCTCATATTATAAATCAGCATTCCTGAGCTGTTCCCGCAACTGTGAGCTTAGTCCGTCAAAGGCGGATGCTTGTTGTTAGTTCTTTTAACCACTGTTTCGATAAACTCGGAATGGGAAGGTAGACAACAAGACGCGAGCCAGGAGACCTGCCAGAATTCGATATGTCAAACTTTCGGGATAGAGGTTTTGGTATGGGTAAACTACATACTTTTTTCCGGTAATTGTAAACAATAAGTCATTTAGGAAATGAACAAAAAAGTGTTTTTTGGGGCTGCACTCGTATTCATGGCATCCCAGGTTGTTTCTGCACAACAAACAACAGAAGAAGAAGAAGTAAATGAATTAGAGGAGGTTGTCATCTCTGATTCAAAATTTAATCTAAAAAGAGAACAGAGTGGTAAGGTAATTACTAAGATTGGTTCTAAAGAATTACAGCGTAGTCAAGGACAATCAGTAGCAACTGTTTTAAACAGAGTTGCAGGGGTTTTTATCAATGGTAGTAATAATGCGGCTGGAGAACCATTAGGGGTTTCTATTCGTGGAGGTCGTAATCGACAAGTAGTGATTAGAGTGGATGGTGTTACAGTAAGTGATCCTACCTCTTCTGCAGGAGATTTTGATCTACGATTATTATCTACTAATCAAATAGAATCTATTGAGATTCTAAAAGGAGCTTCGAGTACTTTATATGGATCCGGAGCAGCAACAGCAGTAATTAATATTACCACAAAATCTGAGAGTAAAGATGCGATTGCTGCACAATTCTCTTCTACAATAGGTACCAATCAGTCACAGGATGATCAGGATTATGATATTAATGAGTTTGTAAACTTTGCGTCTGTTAACGGAACGATTGGAAAAGTAAGTTATTTAGGGAGCTTATCTCATCAATCTACAGATGGTTTATCCGCTGCCGAAAATCCTTTAGAATCGACTACTGGAGAAACATTTGAAAGCGATGCTTATAATAAGTTTAATGTATATGCAAAACTTGGGTATCAATGGAATAAGAATTTTAGATTTCATTTTTTTGGAAATTTAGATCAGTATAAAACAGATTTTGATGGTGGGGCTGGTTTAGATGCTGATAACCAATTTACCAGTAGACAATTAAGAGGAGGAAGTTTTTGGGAAGCCAAGTATCCTAATGGTAGCTTTACTTTTGTAGATAGCTATGCGTTGGTGGATAGAGAGTTTATCTCTGGTTTTCCATCTAGATACGAAGGTAAAATCTATACCTTCGATGCTTATAATAAATATAACTTTAAGAACACATTATATACGGTTATTGGAGCCAATGGTTCTTACAGTGATTTTAATCTGTTTAGCATTCCTTTTGGAAGTACAGATTTCGAACAAACTATAAATGACAATGAAGCTGATTTTGATATTATCGATCCTTATATCAACTTAGTGTATGTTTCTAAGTTTGGTTTAAACGTGAATGCGGGAGCACGATTAAATATCCATAGCGCCTACGGAAATCATTTGGTATATAACATTAACCCATCATTTACCTATACGTTCGGAGGAAATTATATCAAGGGATTGGCGTCTTATAGTACGGCATATATTACACCTTCCTTGTTTCAACTATATGATACAGCTTTCTTTAGTGGAAATCCAGATTTAGAACCGGAAGAGAGTACTACATTAGAAGGAGGAATCGAATTTTCTCACCAGAAAAAGGCTACGATTAGTGTAGTATATTTTGATAGAACATCCGAAAACTTCATCACTTTTGACCCTAATACTTTTGTAAATTTTAATTCACCAGAAGATATAGAAGTTAATGGAATCGAAGTGGAAGCTAGCGCATTGTTATTAGACGATAAATTATCAATAAATGCTAACTATACCTATACTAATATTGATAAATTAGAAAATAATATTAGGATACCAGAAAACACTTTACAAGCGACTGTAGGATATCAGCTATCTACTAAATCGTTTACATCTTTAAGCTATCAACTAAATAGTAAACGAAATGATACTTTCTTTAATCCAGTGACATTTACTTCGGATCCAGTAGAACTAGATGGTTACGGAATTTTAGATTTTTATATCAGCCATCAGTTAATGGATAATTTAAGTATCTATGCAGCGATGAATAATATTACCAATGAAGAATATCAGGAGATTTTTGGATTTAGTACGAGAGGTAGAAATGCCAGAATAGGTTTTAATCTTACTTTTTAAGAAAAGACATTATATTATTTAAACTAAAAAACTCAAGTCGCTAAGACTTGAGTTTTTTAGTTTTTATATGGAGACAAATATATTTACTCCCTCGTATTGTTGTCGATAGTTTTGTACATTCTCTGGTAATTAGGAAGTGTCATTTTACTTTCTCCGATAGTCTCTAGGGTAAGACTTTTAGTATTTGCACTAATTCTGTTACCTAGAATATTATCAATAGCAGCTTTTAATAGCGGTTCGTTTGGATCTCCCAAAGTACCTAAATTAGAAAAGTCTTCGGCAAGTTCGATTTCAGGAGTAAATCCTCCAAAATAATCTGTAAAACCTACAGAGTTTAATGATCTTAGGACTAGCGGTTGCATAGCGTAGGTATGGCCAGGATTGGCACCATTACGACCAAAATTGTCAGAATCATATAACGTAATCGATGCCTGAAATTTACCTCTTGTTGTTGTCCCTACTTGTATTACATTAATATAAGGATCTAATCCATTAATTAATAATTCGCTGGCAGAAGCAGAGCTTCTACTTGTTAATACGTATAATCTGGTTAAGTTTAAGCTGTTAATTCCAGCTCCTGTTCTTATGGTATTGTCAAATAGATTTGTTCCTCCAAATTGTGGTTGTCGATCTTCGTTCCATTCTTCTGTAGAAAACACCTGACCGCTAAATTGTCCCGTTATCATACTTGCTAGATCGATTGCTGAGGTTACAGAACCACCACCATTATATCGCAAGTCTAATATTAGATCTGTTACATTATCCGCAGCTAATTGTCCAAAAGCATTATTTAATTGCTCATCAAAATCTCCGGTAAATCCATTGTACATAAGATAACCTACTGGGTTTCCACCAACATCAATAGTAGTTGAGATCAATACTGGATTTTCCGTGTACTGCACTTTCGTTAAAGAAACAGAAGTACCAGTTGGTGTTACATTGTCTCCATCAAAAGTCGCTAAACCAATAGTATAGGTATCTGGATTTAGTAAAGCACTAAAATTTTGATCTGTGATTTGTGTACCGTCTATAGTATTAAAAACATCTCCTCTTTGTACACCTTTGGCTTCAGCATCTGTTCCTGGTAATACGTAACGAACATATCCAAACACATTAGAAGCATCATTTGGGTAACGTACCAGACCAAATTCCATTCCGTTATTTCTAGTAATACCATCAAATGCCTGTTCGAGTGCTACAAAATCATCTACTAAAAAGCTAAATTCGTCTACATCAACTCCACTAGCAGGATCTACTTCTTGCGTTCTAAGCGCTGCAAAAATAGCTTCAGGAGAAGAAAATCCTCCTAAAAAATCTGAATATTCCTGGTTCGAAGAAAATCGATCATTCGCTAAATCATCTACATCTGCTTTATATAAATAGAAAGTATTCATGCCTTTCCAGATAAAATCATTAATTTCTACAACACCTGCCAGACCTGGAACATCATCATTATCATCAAAACAACTAGTAAGTATACTTCCGAATAGAAGCATTACGATCACATACTTTAAAATTTTCATATACTTTTTTTATTTATATAACCCTAAAAATAGGGACTTTATTATAATTTTAAAAAATTGTGTAACAAATTATAGAGGTAGTCGTCTCCCTAATATAAAGCTAACATAGAAAGCTTTGTAACCACCAACCAACGAAATATGAAGGAAAGAGCATTTATAACGCTTACTAATGGTTTTAAAGACAAGCTGTATAGGTTGGCTAAAAGATTGTTGGTGAGTAATGAAGAGGCAGAAGATGCTACGCAAGAAATTTTATTAAAGCTATGGCGAAATAAATCTAAAATGGCTGAATATAAAAATGTAGAAGCATTTGCCATGACGATGACCAAAAACTATTGCTATGATAAATTAAAAGCAAAAGAAACTGGGAATTTAAAAATTGTTCATAGCAATTATAAAGATGAAAGACCTTCGTTGCAAAGAGAAGTAGAAGCTAAAGATAGTTTGGAGTGGGTCGGTAGAATCATGGATGGTTTACCAGAACAACAACGAATGATCGTGCAACTAAGAGATATAGAACAATATGATAATGCAGAAATTGCAGAAATGATGGAAATGAACGAAACTGCAGTTCGTGTAGCCTTATCAAGAGCAAGAAAAACAATACGACAAGAATTATTAAAAAAACACAATTATGGAGTTGTCTAACATAGAAAAATTACTGGAGAAGTATTTTGAAGGAGAAACGACCCTTTCTGAAGAAAAAGAATTAAAGGTTTATTTTACCGGAGAAAGTGTGCCGTCGCATTTGGAGAGATACAAGGATTTGTTTCAGTTTTTTTCTGATGAAAGCCAAGTAACTGCAAGTTCAGAGGTAAGTTTGAAAACCAATTCGTCCAAAGTTCCATGGTATACCTGGATAGGAGTAGCTGCATCAATAGCTTTAATTGTGGGGCTATTTATAAAAGATATTCCTGCGGGAGCCGATCACGAAGGTGTGTATGGTACTTATGATGATCCAGAGATTGCATTACAGAAAACCAAAGAAGCCCTCGATTTGGTTGCTCGTTTAATGAATGAGGGTAAAAAGGAATTAGTGTACCTGAATGAGTTTGACAATGCCAAAAAAGAACTGGTATATATCAATGAGTTCGAAAACACTAAAAATAAATTAATAAAATAAACACGAATACTATTTCCCGATAGGGAGTCTTAAAAATGAATTAATTATGAAAAAGTTTGCAATAATATTAGTAGCAGCATTAGTACCATATTTATCTATTGCACAAAGCAATTTTGATAAGTACGAAGATATGAACGATGTATCCTCTATAGTGGTAACAAGTAAAATGTTTAAATTGTTAAGTAAGATCGATCTAGAAAGCAATGATCCAGAAATTAAAGATTATGCAAATCTGGTAAAGAACATTAAGAATATTAAGGTTTTTGTTACAGAGAAGAACGAAATAGGTCAGAAAATGAAAGCCGATGTGCAAAAGTATCTTAGTAGTACTTCATTAGATGAACTGATGCGTTTTAAGAGTGATGGAAAAAATGTAAAGTTCTATTCTAAGCCAGGTAAGAATGATAATTTCGTTACAGAACTCTTCATGTTTATGGAAGGTATGGAAAACGATGGAGGTCCTAATACAGTAGTAATGACCATTACAGGAGATATAGATCTTAGACAAGTTTCTAAAATCGCAGATCATTTAAATGTTCCAGGAGGAGAAGAGCTTAAAAAGGTAAATAAGAAAAATTAAACTTATACAATTAGTTTATGTTACACAAGCTTCTTTAGATACGATTATCTAAAGAAGCTTATCATCAATCAATCAACCATTAAAACCAAATAAAATGAAAAATATTAGTAAGCTTATTCTTGTAGTTTGCGGGTTACTATACATTAGTTGTGGTAATGACCAATCATTACAAAAGTATTTTATCGATCATCAAGGAGATAAGGACTTTGTTGCTGTAGATTTAGCGACCAGCCTATTGGATGCCAGAACGAGAAAGGTAAATCTTTCTGATGACGAAAGAGCAGCATTAGAGAGTATTAAGAAGGTTAATTTTTTAGCGCTACCGATCAAAGAAGATAAAAGCGAAACCAAAACGAGGTTTGAAGAAGAAAAAACTAAGATCAATTCGATTTTAGATGCCGAAAAATATGAAACACTTATGAGATTTGGTTCTAATGGAACAAAAGCGGTATTAAAGTTTGAAGGAGAAGAGGATAATATCGATGAAATGATCGTATTCGCATCTAATAAAGAACGCGGTTTAGCGCTGGTAAGAGTGTTGGGAGATGATATGAAACCAGCAAATATTGCTAAACTAATGAATGCAATAGATAAAGGAGACGTAGATATAGGTGCTATTAAAGATATTATAGGAGAGGTTAATATTAACTAATCGTATAGTTTTTAAGATATAAAAAAAGCTTTGACGTATCGTCAAAGCTTTTTTCTTTTTTATCTAATGTAAGTTTTTGTTTGAAAACCTATTATTGTCAATTATATTCCAGTATAATTAGCTGGAGTTATCACTTTTAATTCGGATTTAATATCGTCTGAAACTTCTAGTGTTTCAATAAAGTTTGCAATAGAGTTTTGATTGATAGCTTCATTGGTTCTGGTTAATCCTTTTAAAGCCTCGTAAGGATTAGGATATCCTTCTCTTCTTAAAATGGTCTGTATAGCTTCTGCCACAACAGCCCAATTGTTTTCGAGATCTTGAGCAAACTTTTCTTCGTTCAGTAATAACTTGTTCAATCCTTTTAACGTAGCCTGAAAAGCAATTAAGGTATGTCCAAAAGGTACTCCTACATTTCTTAATACAGTACTATCTGTTAAGTCGCGTTGTAGTCTACTTACTGGTAGTTTAGAGGCTAGATGCTCAAACAATGCATTAGCAATACCAATATTACCTTCGCTGTTTTCAAAATCTATAGGATTTACTTTGTGCGGCATCGCAGAAGATCCTACTTCGCCTTTTTTGATTTTTTGCTTAAAGTAATCCATAGAAACATAAGTCCATACATCTCTATCCAAATCCAGGATAATTGTATTGATACGCTTAAGTCCATCAAACAACGCTGCCATATGGTCGTAGTGCTCGATCTGAGTTGTTGGAAAAGAATGATGCAATCCTAGTTTCTCCTGTACAAAACGAGTGCCAAATTCTTTCCAGTCGATAGCTGGGTACGCTACTTTATGGGCATTGTAGTTTCCGGTAGCACCACCAAATTTAGCGGCACTCGGAATATCGTTTAACAAATCAAACTGCGCTTCTAATCGAGTTACATATACCTGAAATTCTTTTCCTAATCGGGTAGGAGAAGCTGGTTGTCCGTGTGTTCTGGCTAGCATGGATACATCAGACCACTCTTCTACTAATGATTTTAGTTTTGCTACTAATTCTAAGTAATGAGGAATGTATACATCTCCAATAGCTTCTTTTATACTTAGTGGTATCGCAGTATTGTTAATATCCTGAGATGTTAGTCCAAAGTGGATAAACTCCTTGTATTCTTGTAAACCTAGCTGATCGAATTTTTCTTTAATAAAATATTCAACAGCTTTTACATCATGATTGGTTACCTTTTCAATATCTTTTATAGCCTGAGCATCTTCTGTAGAAAAGGCTGTATAAATGGCTCTTAATTTTTCAAAAACCGAAGTGTCTATACCCTCTAATTGTGGTAATGGTATTTCGCATAAAGCGATAAAATATTTGATTTCTACCAGTACACGATATTTTATTAAAGCTTCTTCACTAAAATAAGCGCTTAATGATTGTGTTTTAGAAGCATAACGACCATCGATGGGTGATATAGCTTGTAATGGAGTTAAAGACATGACTTTGTTTTTTTGAAAGCTGCAAAGATAATTGATTTCGTGAGTAATTACGATGTAACCGGTTGGATTTTTTTGGTTTTGAAATTAGTTGTTAGTGGTTGGCAGTTAGTGGTTAGCTGTTAGTGGTTAGTGATTCTCGTCCAATTCCTGAAACCTACGACCTCATACCTCATGCCTAACACCAACAACCATTAACTAAACTACAACTTTTTCAGAATCATACGGGATCTGGCTTTGTAAGCAGCGCTGCCTTGATGGTAATTATTTTCTAAGGTGACTTTTAATTCTGGGTGAACCCAATCAAACTCAGTACCCAATAGATATAAACTAGTCATCGAATACGCTTTGGCGGCTACTTTTTGATCAGAAATCAACCAATCAAAACAAGCTTCTGTTATTTTTTCTCGATAAGGTGTGGTTAGTGATTTTTGTACAATAGGATTTTTTTCTTTGTAATACGCAAGAATAAGGTATTCACAAATTTTTGCCATAGGTCGCACTGCTGGATGTTGATATACCTTTGGTAATATTTCGGTAAAACTATCCAGATAAGGGAGTATAGC
Organism: uncultured Aquimarina sp.; assembly: GCF_947492965.1. Taxonomy (GTDB): domain Bacteria; phylum Bacteroidota; class Bacteroidia; order Flavobacteriales; family Flavobacteriaceae; genus Aquimarina. Next base: position 559,629 of record NZ_CANLOZ010000004.1, read on the forward strand.
ATCTAATCTTTTCTTACATAAAAATTCTAATCCCCAGGATGCTCTACAAGAAATTTCGTCATCTACCTGATGGCAAATCGCTAATAACTGCGGTAACAATTCCGGATTGTCCAAAATAAGATTGGCAAAATAGTTTCGCTGTTCTCTGGAATGATTGGTCTTTCTTATGTTTTCCTCTAAATCGATCATTAGATTTTTGAGTTTTCCTATATAGAAGGAGGTGATTTACGATAATATTTACTTAGAACGGTTGATCGCATTATATGATTAGTTAAAATTTTGTACAAGTTCTTCTACAACTTTAGGAACTCCTACAGTTGCTTTTTCCGCTAAAATCGTAAGATTTTCGTTGGGTGCTATAGCTGGTTTTGGGTCTATAAAATAAATAGGAGTACCAGCAGGTGCATATTGTAATAAGCTTGCCGCAGGATATACTTGCATAGAAGTACCTATAATCATAAGAATATCTGCTTGTTCTGTAATGTCAATCGCCTTTTCTAGCATCGGGACTTCCTCTCCAAACCATACGATATGTGGACGTAGTTGAGAATTGTGTTCACAAAGATCTCCTAGATGCAGATCGTTTTTCCAATCTAACACCAGGTTTTCATCAAATTGACTACGTACTTTTAATAATTCGCCATGCAAATGTACTACATTGCTGCTTCCAGCACGTTCATGGAGATCATCTACATTTTGTGTTACAATAGTTACCTGATGTGTTTTTTCTAGAGCTACTAAAGCTTCGTGTGCCAGATTTGGCATTACGGTATGCAATTGACTACGTCTTTTGTTATAGAAATCTAATACTAATACAGGATTATTACTCCATCCAATAGGAGAGGCAACTTCCATGATGTCATGACCTTCCCATAATCCGTTTGCATCTCTAAAGGTGTTAATACCACTCTCGGCACTGATTCCTGCACCGGTAAGAACAACAACTTTCTTCATTCGTGATTTGTTTTTCTAAAACTATTTAAAATATTTGAATCCTTCTTTATGATCTCTTATTATTTTAAAATTAAATGATGGTTGATGGTTGATTTTCCTTGCGAACTGAGGTGTCACATCGAGCTTGTCGAAATGCTCTTGAACTTTGATAATGTATGATGACATCTCCCTTGATTCTTCTTCAAAGAGGAAAGTTAAAAATACATTGGATTTTTAGTTTCTTAATATCTCATTATCAATAATATTACTGTAGTTTGGAGCTGGATATTTATGATAATATCGTTCTACGGTATCAGAAAAATATAAAATATGGTATAAATACTTGTAAACTTTATTTTTTTTAGGTCATATATACTAAGGTATCTCTTTTTGCGTTTAGAGATTCTAAACCCCCAAAACCGACGATATGCAAATTATTTCGATCAAAGATTTCTCCTTAATCCCTGATATCCTTAGGATTCCGTATTAATATTGCGGTTTTACCGTAACCAAGATATAAGTAAAAAACCTAACTTGTAATCAGTAAATGTGTACAATTTTTTTTGAATACGAACAGTATTTAATGACCAACGCTAACCTTTAATTGTTTACCTCATGAAATACCCTTACATCATTATTGATAATGATCAGAATTCTGCACGCAAAATTCAGATCGCTCTCGAAGATCACAATGATTATATGTGTACTGGAATTGCTGAAAATGAGCAAGAGGCGTTGGACTTGATTTTAGAAAGAAAACCAAGATTAGTTTTCTTAGAACCGGAAGTACCGGGAGTTCAATCGTCTACCACGAAGTATAATCTATTATCAGAACTTACAAAGTATATGACAAACCTACCCGAGTTTGTTATTATTACAAAAACTACAGACTATGCTATCGAAGGTATACGTAATCGTGTACTGGATTATATCCTGAAACCTTTATCTAAAAGCGACCTTATCAAAACCGTTCTTAGATTTGAGAAGGATTTTGAAGAGGTTACTACGGATAACACCTTGTGTTTTAAGTCGTATGGAGATTATCGTTTTGTAAATATCGATGATGTTCTGTATCTAAAAGCAGATAACAACACTACCGATTTTATCATGAGTAATGGTAATAAGGTTGAAGCTTTTAAGACCTTAAAACATTTTCAGAATTTATTGCCAGATCATTTTGTGCGAATTCATAATAGTTACATTATCAATACAAAATATGTATCTAGAATACATTTTGGGAAAGCTAAATGTGCTATTAAAAACACAAGTGATATGATTCCTTTTTCTAAATCTTACAAAACCAATGTAGAAGAGATTAAGGATACCTTAGCAAAGAATAGTATTCTTTATGTGTAGTGCGTGATGTTGTTTATGATAGATTTAATAAACAAATAATCACACTGCAAACCCAATGAAAATTGAAACCTTTTATCATCTTATAATGATTGGAATACCTTATAAGATGATGAAATAGAGAGAATTAAAATTCTCGCTTTATTGTAAAACCCCGTTAGTTGGTTATTACATACAAAAAGAATCAAAAAAAATGTACATCAGATGAACTCATTGCTTTTTGTAATATCTAGTAAATGTGTATAAGAGCAGTCAGTTGTTTTATTTATTTTTAGATCACACAAATATCTTACTTGTAATAAAACGCAAGTCAGGACCTCCTCGCCACAGCGAGGAGGTTTTTTTGTTTTAATAGCTTCTTGTTGTCAGTCTGAGCCTGTCGAAATGCTCTCGAACTCTGTTTCATGTTTCATAACATCTCCCTCCAATCCCTCTTCAAAGAGGGAAGCTTTTAAGTCTCCCTTTGAAGGGAGATTTAGAGGGATGTTGCAGGAGAGTAGAAGCGTTGGAGAGAGATGGATGTTTTTTTGAGGTATAAGACAAAATTATAGCTTGTGAAAGATCTATAAATTCCCTATGTTTAAGCAATGATAAACATAAAAAGTAAAAACATGAAAAAAACAAAAATGGTATTTGCGTCTATGATGTTAATGCTTGGTTTAATGGCTACTCCTTACCAATCGTATGCTTTAGAAGATGGTGAGGAAGAGGTTTGTCACGATGGTGATGATTGTCCGTATTCGGAAGAACCTAGTGTATGGGATAAAATAGTCGCTTGGTGGGATGCTTTATAAGTAGAACTAGAAGTATAAAAAACCGATTCTTTTTAGAATCGGTTTTTTTATACAATAAACCTAATAAACATATTAATTCGATAAGAATCAATCAACTACCTATATGTATTGTTTTATTTGATAAATTCCCTACCTACTTGTAAGGTTTTTATACAAGATAGGGCGAAAATGTGTGGGGATTTTTTCTAACAAACTTGAAACTAAACCCTTACAGTATAATGAGGGAATTTTCTTATTTAATTTTGGGGAAATCATCTAACTACTTCTTTTTCAACGAAGAAGCTTTTGTGGTTTTAGATTCTTTAGCTTCTTTGGATTTACTGGATTTTTGTTTTTTTTAAGTTTTTTTTAGGTAAATTTTACGGCAAATCCACTAGTAATCCATTTCTTACATATTCCTTGTTTTTTAAAAATCGGTCATTCACTCGTGTAATTGACCCATCTACACCGTACAGGTATCCATCCACTAAACACACCTTAATATATTAGGCGCGAGGGGGCAATCTCCCTACATTTGTAGTGTACAATTAAGGTTATCAACCTATTACACATTTACTAAAGGATATACAGAGAGAAATCTAAGTATGCCGCTGGCCAGCGAAATCCTTACAAAACAGAAACCAAGAAAACGAAAGTTTGATTGCACTAAACAAAACAAAAAAAGTTTAGAAAAGGAAAAATTTTAATAAACAACAAATAACAACCAGAATAAGATATTAATTATAAAAGATAAACCGTTATGAAAGCTATAAAAACTATATTCGCAGTATTATTCGTAAGTTCAATGTTCATCGCTTGTGAGTCAGACAGTATCAATGAAGAGGTAGGAATCGAGGATATTAATGTGGAGTTAAATTCGAGTGAAGATGAATCTGAAGACGTACAGCCAGGATCATAATCAACTATTATACAGAAAAAAAATAAGGAGAAGATGTCACAACGTCTTCTCCTTATTTTTTTTCTGTATAATATTTATTAATTTTAAAGTTCTAATGTATGAATTTTATGAATTTTTTGATTAAACGTATTTTTTATTTCTTGCTTTTTATTCTATTTAATTCTTGTGATTATAACAACGACTTAAAAGAGGAAGATTTAAAGGTTAATATGATAGATGAGGCTATCTCTGGATCGCGTATAAAATCAAAAAGTGTTGAAGAAAGAAAAAGTGATTTAAAAAATGCTTATGGAGTCATTAGCACACTTCCTGATGGTATAGAGAAAGTAAATAAGCTTCGTGAAATATCAATAGAATATTATAAATTAAAGGATCAAGAAAAGTTTATAGATTTAAATTATAAGGCATTAAAAATGTCGACTGTAATTGGTGATTCTATTGGGTCAGCAAAAGCTTATGGCAACATAGGCATTTATTATAGAAATAGAGAATTGGATAGTGCGTACAAGAATTTTTATGAGGCTGATAAGATATATATGTCTTTGGATAATAGTGGGAATTATGATCCTTTAAAATATGCATTTGACCATGGAAAGGTACTGATTGATTTAGCAAAATTGTCACAAAAAGTAAAAGATTATGCGGAAAGCGAGGAATTAACTATAAGAGCAATTGAAAAATTTGAATCGTCTGGGAACTTAACTTATGTGCCACTTTCATATTCAAATCTGGGCACTGTTGCTAAATATTTAGGTAGATATGATGATGCAGTTGAATATCATCTTAAAGCCATAGAGGCTGCTAAAAATACTCCTAAAGACACATTGTATGCTACGGTATCATATAACAATATAGGTACCGTTTATAAATCTCAAAAAAAATATAAAAAAGCAAAAGAGTTTTACGATGAAGGATTGGCTTTTGAAAGTTTTCTTGCCAAAAAACCAAAGCGATATGCTAGATTGTTAGATAATCTAGCTTATGTAAAATTTCTATCTAATAATGATGATGATGACGTATTGTTTTTATTTAATAAGGCCCTGAAAATCCGTGATAGTGTAAATGATCTAGTTGGTATTGCTACTAATGCATTACATCTAGCAGAATATCATCATTCTAGGGGAAATGATAGTGTAGCATTATATTATGGTGAGAGGGCAAGAATAACTTCTGAACAAATGGATAACAATATTGAATTATTAAGATCGTATCAACTTTTGTCTGAAATTTCAGACAGTAATGTTGGTTTGAAATATGCCCAGAAGTACATAAGACTTAACGATAGTATAGTGAATGATGAGAGAGCGTTTAGAGATAAATTCGCTCGGATTCGTTTTGAAACCGAAGAAAAAGTTGAAAAAATAGCTCAGATTAGCCGAGAAAATCAATATTTAATCTTTGCTATTTTAGGATTGTCGGTTTTATTTTTACTGGGATATGTAATCTTTAGACAGCAACAGAGCAATAAAGAGCTACTCTTCGAGCAAAAACAGCAACAATCCAATCAAGAAATTTATCGATTACTACTTAGCCAGCAGCTAAAATTAGAAGAAGGGCGTAAGATGGAGCAACACCGTATGTCCGAAGAGCTGCATGATGGTGTGTTGGGTAGATTGTTTGGGGTGCGATTAAGCTTAGACGGGATTAATCAGCGCGCTAATGATGGATTTACCGATGCTAGAAATAAATATATAGAAGAACTTAAATCTATAGAACGAGAAATAAGATTGATTTCACATGATTTGGGTACTGAAACTTTATCGCCAGATATTGCCTACGTAGATGTAGTAGAAAGTTTGGTAAGTGATCTGTGCACGGTACATAAAATGGAGTTTGAGTTTGCGAATGATGAAAACATTGATTGGGAAGTAGTAGATGATCAGAAAAAAGTAAATCTATTCCGTATTATACAGGAGTCGCTGCAGAATATATTTAAACATGCAAAGGCAAAAAGCGTAAAAATAAACTTCGATTATGTGGATGATAAAATAAATCTTACTATTTTAGATGATGGAATCGGATTTAAAAGCAGTAAGGTAAAAAGAGGAATTGGTTTAAAAAATATTACATCCAGAGTTACCCAGATGAATGGTGTAGTAGATTTTATTAGTAATCAGGATGCAGGTACCAAAGTATCTGTAGGTATACCAATTTAATTAATGTAAATGTTGTCATATCCACTTACTGAGTATACTATAAATGTTTTATTGTAGTTACATAAGTAACCAGATAGGATAACAACTGACAAAATTTTAAAAATGAAGAAAAAGTTAAAAGTTCTTATGATTGATGATCATCCTATGATTATCGAAGGATACAAGAACACCTTATTAGGAGAAAACCAAAAAGAATACCAAATCAAAATCGATATCGCATCCAATTGTGATGATGCATATCAGAGTATTCTAAAATCTTCTAAAACGACTCCTTATGATATGCTTTTTGTAGATATTAAGTTGCCACCTTCTTCTGATGGTTCTATTACCTCTGGAGAAGATCTGGCAAAACATGCTAAAGAGTTATTGCCAAAAGCAAAAATTATTATCCTAACGATGCATAGAGAGGATCATAGGATTCATAATATATTAAAGAACATAAATCCTTCTGGTTTCTTAATCAAGAGTGATCTTACTTCTGCAGAGTTATTATTAGCATTTAATAATATCGTGAGTGGTACTCCGTATTATAGTGCTACGGTAAATAATCATTTTAGAAAAATGATGACCAACAACTTCTCACTAGATGAGAAAAATCTTAAAATTTTATATCACTTATCTAGAGGTGTAAAGACTAAGAATTTACCGAACTATGTAAGTCTTTCATTAAGTGCTATAGAAAAGCGTAAGAATCAAATAAAGGAAATGTTCTCTATAGCTAAAGCTGATGATCAAAAATTATTAGAAGAAGCTCGTAAACGAGGATTCGTATAATAGAGAAATTTTTAAACAAATATAGAATAGAAGGGACAGCAATTGCTGTCCCTTTTTGTTTTCCCGAATGTTTGATTAACGGTTTTTGGTTTTTGATGTGAGGTTGTCTAATGCTAAAATAAGATACTTTAAAAGAGGTGGTACTTAGGGTTTTATGATAGGGGAAAAATCCCTTCATTTTTTAACAGTGTGTTAATCTCGTTGTTAACTGAGGTTTATCCGTAATAATATTTAATTTAAATAATTGTATTTCAATATATTTGATAAGAATTATAGGGGAATATATAATCTGATTCACACAAACTTTTTAATGTTTTTTTAGAGGTTATTAATTGCTTATTTAGTGATGGTAATCTTGCAGTTTTAATCAATTTCAGACGCAAGCTGAGAGTGTCTTAAAATGTTCTCAGATAACTATTTAATTTATGTAATATGAAAAAGTTAGCGAATTTAAAAAAAGTAAGTGTGTTAAGTAAAAGTATGCAAAGTACGATCCATGGTGGGGACTATGTGATGGCAAGTTGTAGTGATTATTGTCCAGGTACTGTTCAGGGGAACATTTTTACAGGACAATGTACTTGTATTACGGGAGAATAATAAAGGGCTATTATTCGATTGATTCCTAGATAAATTACTTTTAAGGCTTTCCAGTAGGAAGGCTTTTTTCTTTTCGGGATGTTTTAGATTTTTATAAGGGAAATTTCATATTTTTATATTTTAATATTTAAGGGAATATTTATTTTTATATACAAGTATTATTTCCCCTTATATTTATTTTGTGTTTTATGATTACGGTTTTTAAGTAAAAAAAATGAGGTTATTAATCTTTGATAATCAGTTAAATAGTTATAAATTTAAAATGTTAAAGTACATTAGTTGATTTGTTGTTAAAATTTAACATAAAATAATTAACAAATTAATTGAGCTATATGTTGCTGTTTTATGTGAATTAATTTGTTAGATTTAAGTGTTGATTTGCAACATTTTTTATAATCGCTTTTTAAAGACTTTTTTTGATGTGATAATTACTTTTTTAAACCATACGAATGCTAAAATATTTGTTCGTCGCAAGAGGAAAAATAAATACGATCTAAGATGCCTATGAAAATAATTACTCAAGCAGTAAAACATAATATATTCCACAATAAACTTATCGTCTTTTTCATAAGACGCACTACTAATATTCCTGTTTTTTTTAATGTTTTTCCTAATGAAGAGTTCCGATTTTTATCAGAGAAGGAACGGATAATGAAAGGGAAAACCACCTTCTTGTATAATGCTTTTTGGAGTAACTATATAAGGAAAAGGTATAACGCTATTACTTACCCCACATTTTTTATAAAGCAATTTAGTAAGTATACAAAGTTGCTTGTATTGTGTAACATCCTATCTAAACTAAATATGAAAACGATTGATCTATAGTAATTGGTAATTCAGCTACGTTAACTATCAGTTTTGTCGATAATTAAAAATCGTGATGATCCTTTTTGTTAGGTTTAGACAAGGAGAGAATGTTACAGGTCTACAGTATTTCTTATGAATATGTCTGTAGATATTAAAAATACCAGTAGAGAATAATAAACGAAATTTTGATGAATCAAGATTTTATTAAGGTAGATATTTAATAAAAAGAAGCTCCTATGCATAATTTGAAATGTAGTTCCACGATAGACAATTTTTCTATGGTAGACAAAAGAAATGTTTTACAAAAAGGATATAAGTGTAACATCACATACTTATGGATACTTGTGCTGGTTTTTTTTATGATAAAACCTAGTTCAGTCATTTCTCAGCAGAATCAACTTCCTTCAAGCGTGGAGGCCTATCAGGAGATATTTCCAAAAAATGAGATGGATTATGAGTTTAAGGGTCCTGTAATTTATCGTGGAGATGTTGGAGATGATGTGGATTTTGGTTCAGTTTTTTCTAACAACCCATTTGCTGCGAAATCACCAACAGATCCACCTACCTTAGATTTAGACGAATTTACTGCGGGTAATAATTTCGAATTTGATTTAGAACCCACAACGGGTAACGTTTTTCGCATTTCTCGTGGAAATGTGGCAATTACTTCAGATACAGGTACACTTTCTAGTGCTATCATTACCGTGAGTGGTAATGTGGACGCAAATGAACTTTTGGCTATTCCAGGAGATCCTGGACCAAATTTTGATTTATATGTCTTGGGTGCTACTAATACATTTACGTACGACAGAGGTGGAGGTATTGTTCTAGAAGTAGCACAAGTCGGAACCACTTTCACTATTACAGAAACTACAAATGACCCGATACCTAATAATGTGTTTGAAGATTTTATCGAGGTCATATTCTATGGGGATTTAACAGATCCGTATACAGAAGGAACAAGAACTATAGATGTTACATTAAATGATAGTACAGGAGGTTCTTCAACTTCACAGACGATTATAGAGGTAATAAGGATACCAGATGCTGTTGATGATAGTAATAGCATAGCAGCGAATTCGATGACTGCTGTAACAGGAAATGTATTAACTAACGATATAGATGATACACCAGGAGAGGTGTTGTCTGTTTCTGAAGTAAATGTATTTCCTGCTCAGGTAGGTGTTACGTATAGCACGTTGTACGGAACATTTACCATTCAATCTAATGGATCGTATTCCTATACAGTAGATACTACTAATCCAGCAGTTGCAGGATTGGTAAATGGAACGAGTTTGGATGATATTGTTGCATACACGGTAGAGGATCTTCAAGGGAATTTCGATTATGGTATTTTAACAATTACAATAAACGGAGTGGATGATCCCCCAACAGCTGTGGATGATGTAAATAGTGTAACGGTTAACGTACAGAACACAGCAAGCAGTAATCTGATTGAAGGTGATGGGGTAAATGGACAAGATCTATTAGATAGACCATTGTCTGTGTTGGTTTGGGAAACTGAATTTACAGATAATCAAACAGTAGGTGGGTTATCCAGAACAATTGATGGGATTACGTTGGATTTTACCTCTTCTGATTTAGGAGGAATGGGAACGGTTCTGGACTTACCTAATGGAATTCGTAACAATCAAAGTGTTTTAACTACCGCAACCAATGGTGGGCACACAGGATATTTAATATTTAGTATTAATTCTGCAATTAATCCTAATACAGATACATCATTACAAATCGATTTTGATCAGGAAGTTTTTAATCTAGGATTTTTAGTTACGGATATCGATTATTCTCAAGGTACCAGTTGGCAAGATCAGATGACCATACATGGATTTTTAAATGGAACCCCTGTTACTTATACAAATACTATTACCGGAGGTATTGTAGACGCAGGTAGCGACACTTACTATGGTACAGGTACTGCAATAACTTCGGATGCTACAGGAAATATTAATGTAGCTTTTGATGGACCTATTGATCAGTTGATCTTATCTTATAATTATGGACCTGATGTAACAGATGCGGATCCGGCGACGCAAATAGCAGGTATTTCGGATATTTTTTGGCAAGGAGATAATGGGGTTACGATTATCGTAATTAATGGAACTCCAGTAGTTGGTGCTACCACAGTAGCTACTACCTATGGTTTCGTTACCGTAAATCCTGATGGCACTTATACCTATACGGTAGATCCAACTAATCCTGCGGTGGCTAGCTTGTTAGTAGGGCAAACATTAATAGATACAATTCCATATACATTAGAAGATGCATTAGGAAGTACAGATGATGCTAACCTTATTATTACGATTAATGGATCAGCAGTGGATTCTGATATGGATGGAGAACCAGATTGGACAGATCTGGACGATGATAATGATGGTATATTAGATACCAATGAGTGCTATGTAAGTGATGTGCTTATAGGAACTCCAGATGGAGTAGAAGATGGTAATTTTGGCGTTGGATATTGGGATGCCGAGTATTATAGTGGTCATTTTGCTATTGCTGGTTCTACTTTTGGGAATAGTGATCAGAATAGTACATTAAATGGCTCAGTAGGTACTCCCACTTTTGTAGGAGAAGCGTATGTAGGAGGTAATTCTCTAAGTTTTACAGAATCTGGATCGTATGCTCAAACATCTCCAGGTGTTTTTGATACCAATTCCAGTACAGGTCTAGTGCCTCCTGGTTATGTAGGAACTAATGTAGATGATGTTGGATTCCAGCCCTATTATCAAACAATTTTTAAAAGAGTAGCAGATATAGATGGAACACTAACCTTCGGTGGTGCTGGATTTAGTGTAGACGATGTTTTTGAGCTTTTTATAAATGGAACAAGACAAGTCTTTGCTTCTTTTTGTTGTGGAGCTACCGATTCCCCAAATGATTCGTTTAGTTTTTCCGTAACAGCAGGAGATCAATTAGAAATTAGATATACAAACTTAGGCTTTGTGGGAAGCTTTCAGTTTAATTTAACATTAACTCCATCCTGTAATGTAGACCAAGATAATGATGGTATACCTAATGGTCTTGATTTGGATAGTGATAATGATGGGATTTATGATGTGGTAGAGGCAGGAGGAACTCAAAGCACTGCAGCAGGGCAAGAAGGAAGAGCAGATGATGACGATAATAATATAAATAATACATCAAGTAATGGTATCCCTACGAGTGCTGGTGGAGGATTAACTCCTACAGATACTGGGAGTAATGGCAGCTTGGATTACCTTACTTTAGATAGCGATAGCGATGGATGTAGTGATGCTAATGAAGCGTATGCAGATGCGAATGCTGATGGAGGAGATGGAGGAATTTATAATCCTGGAAATGCAGCAGCTGAACCACTGAGCGTCGGGGCGGGAACAATAGATGCTAATGGAGCTGTAGTTGCAGCTTCTTATGCGGATCCTGTGGATAGTGATAGTACAGGTGGATTGGATTATCAACAAATTGGAGGTCCAGATGGAGATGGAGATGGTATAGTAGATGCATGTGATGCTACGTTTGATGATATTGATGGTGATGGAGTAGGTGATATTGTGGATTTAGATGATGATAATGATGGTATTTTGGATACTGTTGAACTTGATTGTCCTACTGGTTTTGTAGATTTAGGACAGACCTTTACACAAGTTAGTACAGGATCTACAGGTTCTGCTTCAGGTACCGTAAATAATGTATATAATTATGGAGGAGTAACAGGAACATTTAACTTTCAAGTACTGAATAGTGCAACATGGAATGGAGGTATAAGTAGCACATCTAACGGAGCAATAACAGGGGATTATATAAATGCTCAACCTCAAAATACTAATTTCCCGGATGGAAGTTTTTATCCAGCTGATGCTGCTACAATCAGTGTTGCGGTGTATACATTTACTTTTGATCAACCGATTCTATTATCGGAATTTAAATGGGGTGGTATAGACAATTCTGATAGAGTAGATTTCTCGGCCTCATTAGGAGGAAATAATGTACCATTAACTATTACTAATATTAATATTCCTGGGGCAAACTTTTTCCAGACTAATGGTCCACAAACGGTAACAGGAACTAGCGGAGGAGCAAATGCACCGAATAATGCAGTTGGCGTGGCTTCTTTAGGAGCAATTGATTCAATAACTATAGTAGCAGGAAAATCCAATGGAAATGCTGGCAATGTAACCTTACAATTTTATGAATTTAGTTACTGCGTGGAAGTAGATACGGATAATGATGGTATTCCTGATTACTTAGACTTAGATTCCGATAATGATGGTATTTATGATGTTGTAGAAGCTGGTGGAACTCAAAGCAGTAGTACTGGACAAGAAGGAAGAGCAGATGACAATGATAATAATATAGATAATACTGGAAGTAATGGTATTCCAACCAGTGCAGGAAGCGGATTAACACCAACAGATACAGGTAGTAATGGAAGTTTGGATTACCAGACTTTAGATAGCGATAGTGATGGATGTACTGATGCAAATGAGGCCTATGCTGATGCTAATGCTGATGGTGGAGATGGAGGGATTTATAACCCTGGAAATGCAGCAGCTGAACCACTAAGTATCGGCGCGGGAACAATAGATGCCAATGGAGCAGTGGTAGCAGCTTCTTATACTGATCCAGAAGATGGTGATACCGATAGCACAGATGATTATCAACAAATTGGTGGTCCTGATGCTGATGGTGATGGAATTCCGGATGCTTGTGATGCAACTTTTGATGATGCTGATGGTGATGGAATAGGGGATGTTGTTGATCTAGATGATGATAATGATGGGATTTTAGATACTGTAGAATCTCCTTGTACTTTTGATTTAACAAATAGAAAGCTGGCACTCTTGTATGATAATACAGGAGGAAGTAATGTGGTTACTACTACAGATTCGGATTTCTTCTACGTAGCTTCAGTTTCGGATCAAATGTTTGGATCGGGTGTTAGTTATACTAATGATGCTAATAATACATCTGGAGGTTATATAGATTTACAAGGTGTGGATCAAGCGGATCTTGCTTCTGCAAAAGCTGATAATGATTATATTGAATATCAATTTACAACAAGTACAGAGCAGTTTCAAATAGCTCAATTATTCTTTTTTGGAGAGCCTGTAGGAATTCCTGCAGTAGATTATAGAACTGGATATTCTTATCAAGTAGAAATTTCTGATGATAATTTTGCTACGAGTTCAGTGTTATTTGATGAGGATGTAGTAACGACCTCTTCCTTTAGGTTTCCAGCAACTAATTTAATTACACTAGAGCCTGCTCAAAGATATACTATAAGGATGTTTGTATATGCAAACCCTGGTGCAAATGCTGGTTCAATTACTTTTGATAATGTCGCTTTTCAAGCCACCTTGTGTGAAAGAGAAGATTCTGATAATGATGGTATTCCAAATTATTTAGATTTAGATAGTGATAATGATGGGATCTATGATTTAGTAGAATCTGGACAACTGGATAATGGAGTAACGGATGCTAATAATGATGGAATTATTGATGGAAACACATTAGATTTTGGAGCTAATGGTTTGGCAAATGCTTTAGAGTCTGATGATACTTCTGCGGCAACAACTGCAAATCCTATTAGTACAGATACTGATGGTTTAGCTAATTATATTGATATCGATTCGGATGATGATGGTATAGTTGATAATATCGAGGGTCAGACAACAGGTGGTTATATTGCTCCTATTGTAGATGATCCGTTAACCCCATTGGTTGATGAATCCGATACAGATGGTAATGGAGTGAATGATGCTTATGACACCAATGGTACAGCTATCGATCCAGATTTGGCAGATGTAGACGGTACTGGTGGTGCGGACTATGTGGATACGGATGCTGATGGCGATGGTATTCCAGATGCTACCGAAGGGTATGATACCGATGGGGACAATATACCCGATACCTTACCGAGTGGTAATGACAGTGATGGTGATGGTTTAGATGATAACTATGATGTTGATGGTACGGCGACTACTGATGCTGGCGGCGCTACCAATGGAGGTACCTTACCAACAGACTTTCCTGATGATGACAATCCAGGAGATGATAGAGACTGGCGAGATCCATTAGATGCGGATGATGATGGTATTGCAGACAATATAGACGAAGATGATGACAATGATGGAATTCC
>NZ_CANLOZ010000005.1 GCF_947492965.1 uncultured Aquimarina sp.
ATAAAAAGGCAACAACCTTATCAAAAAGCTGCTGCCTAATATTTTAACTTTTAACCCTTGATTTTATCATGGAAATCGAGGGCATTCCTCTTTCCTGAAATAGCTTATAAGTTCTATTAATTTCATCTTTATTATTCTTCTGTTATTTCAATAAGCATACTTTGCAAATCATCGTTCAGTCTTTGACCATTATATTCAAGATCAAAGTCATCTAATTGTCCCTCAAGCATTGAATTTCCATCTAAAATTCCAAAAATATTTGAAATAGTATCTATTTGTATTTGTTTAATTATCTTAAATAAAACTTGTCTTTTTGATTCATCAAGTCCTTGGTAAAATGTTAATACTTCCTTCCAATACAAATCTCTAGTTGAATCTTTATTGGTAGTGTTGAATAGGTTTTTATATATCTCCAGATTCTCTTTTACTACTAAATCAACAATACTTTGAACGAATTCTTCTGGTGTCATATTTTTTATTTATTTTTTAAAAATGATTGAGGATACTTTTTCTTATTTAAATTTATTAAAGCCTCTAACGCGTAATTAGGTATGTCAGGATATACTCTACGTAACTCAAAAATATCCCTTGCTAATACTTCTCTAGGATTTTTCAAACCTTTTGTACTTCTCTTTACAATCCCATTAGGTCCTTTTATAGTATGACCAACTTTAGGAACTAAAATTGATGGAGCTGTTTTTCTATTATAGTTAGGAATCATTCTTTCCATTATAGCTGCCTGTCCAACATGATGAGCGTCTAACCCTGCAACAGTACCTCTTATTTCGTTATATGCTCCTACTCTCCATAGACCTGATTGTACGGAATTCCCTCCTTGAGCTAATTTACCTGCTCTTCCTATAGGAATAATACCTAATGTATTAAGATTTGCTTGAGTAGTAGTCATGGGATTTCCAAGTCTATCGGTTCCATACTTGGCTTGGTAATAATTATCCGCCAACATGGCTATTGGATTATATTGGTTGATTTTATCCATCACATATAAGGAGTTATCGGCAAAACTACCACTACCATCTCCTCCATAATATCTATCATACCACTTAGTATTGTAAATTTGATTTACAATATTATTAACTCCACCAACTCTCTCAAGAATATTATAAGCCGAATTATTTTCGGAATAACCAATATGTACTTCTCCTAAAGCACTCCTATTTCCCAAACTTTCCCAATTGGCAGGGCTAAACATCATCATAGCATCTTCATAGGTAAAATTCCATGAATGTCCAGCGCCTCCATTTGCATCATTATTAAACCAAACCATTCCCCCATTTACAGGAGCTGCATTCCAATCAATAATTATATTTTCGTGTAAACCTAGTGGATCATTAAATACTATTGGATTGTTATATCCATATCTAAATGGTGTTAAATGTGGTGATACTTCTGCTAATGGATCTGGTACTACAAAACGACCTAATACATTATCATAATGCCTAAAAGTCAATTCTGTCATGTTATACCCAAGAGATTGTTCTAACTCCTGCCCATTGTACTTATACTGGTGTTCCTGTCCTGTAATCTGTGTATTATAGCCTTTGTGAGTAAGTCCAAACGGATAGTAGCTATTCTCTTGTAAAATCTCGTGGGCATAGTCTCCATCACCATCCAGATCGGTAGTATCATTTCTAAGAACGTCTATCTGACCATCGTGGTCTTTATCGCTATAATTTAAACGATTGTTCCCCAAATGGTCTTTGTGTTGATAAATATAGGTAAAACTTCCATCACTTTCTGGTTCTATATACCCTTCCGAGTGATGAAAAAGTTTTAACTGCCCATTTTCATATACGTAGTTACCTGCGTAATCGGTGCGAGTTTCTAAATCCACACTTTCATCGATTATTTCTTTGCTAATCTTTATGCCTGTAGCATCATATTTATAATCAATCTCTTTCACACCTGATGACGAAAAACTAATTGTTCCTGGCAAGTTTAAATGATTATACTGTATACTGGTAATGCCTTTATTACGATCTATGGTCATATTACCATTTACATCGTATTCGTAATCATCATTGGTATTGGTACCGTCTTTAAAACCTTCATTTTTATAAACAGTTGTTATAGCCTCCCTAACTTTTAACAGCTTATTGTTACTATAAGTATAATAGAGTTCATCAATGGTTTTAATAGCTCCACCTCCAGGTCTTCCATTTCTAGTGATTCTTCCAATATTTCCATTTTTATCATAGGCAATTCCCCAAATACTATAAGCATCTCCACTCATTAAGGTATTTCCTTTTAGACTGTTCGCGCTTGTAATTCTATCTAGGTCATCATACTGATAAGAATAAGATCTTTTGATGTTATCGGTAGCACTTTTCCAAACAACTTGTGATATATTTCCGTTATACAGCGCTGGAACATCATAATATCCTTCTACTGTATGGTAATTAATTTTATAGCTAAACAAATCATCACCCATAGCATCAACATCATTAATATTTGTTAACCATCCACGGATATTATATGTATAATCTACGGTTTGCAAAGGTGCTTGTTCTGCATTTCCTACTTTTTTCTGTACGAGCTGTCCTAAATCATCATATACCAACTGAGACAACAATTCTTCTGCCTGGTCATTTATTTGTTGTTTTTGGGTCAATAAACGTCCCATATGATCATAAGTAAATCTATCTATCGTAGTAATGGTTGTACCAGATTTAGTATGTCTACTTAATGTTTTTAATACTTTTCCTGTAAAATCCAATTGATTCAACACCCAATCATCTGTACCCAAGTATTCATTTTTTACATGAGTTTCCCAGGCTCTTCCGCGCTCATCATAATAGGTTGCCGTTGTAATCCATTGATTCGTACCCAATACACGCACTTGTGCTACGGTTGGTAATCCTTTTACATTCGTTGTAGTGGTCATTCCTTCCCAAGTACCACCGCCATTAGCAGGATTAAAAGTAACGATGTCACCCACCTCATAATCATCATAGTAATGGATAGTTAAAACCTGATGAATTCCTGTTGGAATAGCATCATTAGAATAGTATATAGATGTACCTGCAATAGTAGAGGCTGCAGATT
The DNA here is from genome assembly GCF_947492965.1 of uncultured Aquimarina sp. Taxonomy (GTDB): domain Bacteria; phylum Bacteroidota; class Bacteroidia; order Flavobacteriales; family Flavobacteriaceae; genus Aquimarina. The sequence goes on from NZ_CANLOZ010000005.1 coordinate 3,064, forward strand.
GCTTAGTAACATATTGCGTATAATTTCCTGTGTCAGAAAATCCCTGCATGGTTACTCTTGAAACTGTTCCTGGATGCTTATGTATTCCTGTAAATGCCACTCTACCGAAAGCATCATATTTGGTAAATGACCATTCATCTCGGGCACGTTGTTTTGCATCCTGCGTCATTACCGGTTGATCCAATTTGTTGTAGATGATATACTCCAAGCCTTTTCCAGGTATTCTCTTTTCGATCAATCGGTTTCGGTCATCGTACTTATATTGGTAACACAGTTCGGTAAGCTCTGTAGCCGATACGCCATTATCGATAGTTACCTTTGGTGGTATAACATAGGTAAGGTTTCCAAAATCATCATATACATTATACGTATCATGTGCCTGTCCATTATTATAGGCTCTACTTAGTACTACATTTCCATTTTTATCGGTAAAGGTTTCAGAAGTTCTATTACTACCATCTGCCACGGTCCAATTTTCGTTTTTTACTACAGATTTTGATAATTGATTCTGTGTATAATGACCATTCTTTATTAAAGTAGGAATTCCATTTTCTAAACGTACATCAAAACGTACTACCTCATTTGCTTCATTTAGTTGATAAGATGCCTTAGTAGTATGATTTGTAGAATAACTTTCGGAATAATCACTAAGCACCTGTAATTGACTTAGATTATAGGTAACATCCATTGCTATCCCATTCGTTAATATTGGATTGGTAGTAGTAGGATCAATTACCAAGTGGTTGTCTTGTATATAGATATGATAATCGGTATCATTCCCATTTTTATCCTTAATCGTTCCTAAATCAAAATAAGAGATCATCGGATAAATATTCATATAGCGCAGCTTACCAGTTTGTATGGTTGTTCCCCCAGATGTCTGATCTAGATCCGCCTCTAATCGGAGTTGATTATTTGCTATTTCTATGGTTAAGAAATTTCTACCATCTATCAAAATAGGGTCGTTATCATCCGTAGGATCTCCAGAATCCGTACCATCATTATAGAAAATCTCATTAGCAAACCAAGTAGCACTATAAGTAGCCGTATTGGGAAAAGGTACATATACTGGATCTTTGTACTCTTGGTTATTTTTACTGTATTGCCATGGAGTTCCTGGTGCAGCTGTTTCTAAAGATCGACTTAATGGAGAGATTTCCGTTATGGTTTCGCTATAAGGATTTAATGTATTCTCATATTTTGGTGTATTATAAAACGCTTTTAATTCGCTCAAAGCATCTGCATGTATATCGCCATTAGCTGTCTGATCAGAAGCATAAGGTAGATAGGATTTGGTTTGCCTGCCAAAATCATCATATTCATAATGCGTAATGATGTCTTTGGGTTTGGTCTGTTGTATTAACTCACTTACTGGCACTCCATTCCCATCAATCTTTGTCAATACTGGATTCCAAAAATACTGCCGTACGCTAGTATCTGTAGCATAATAGAGATAACTTCTAAATCGTGAAGTGGTGGTATTATTTCTCCATTTAAAATCATTCGCTGTTCTTACTTTGTTACCATTAACATCATATACCCCACTAATACCAGAATTATTGCCACTGTAGGTATGTGGATGTATGACTCCTACTAATAAATACCACTGATTAAGATTCGGCATATCTCCAGACCAGAAATAAGGGTTGTTATTTGCTGTACCATTAAGATTATCTACATTTTGTGTTCCATGATAGGTTTTACCATCTTGTGAACCTGTGCGTTTTACCCAAACGGTATATCTATACGCAACATCTTTATTCACAGGGATGTAATCTGTATTCCATCCGCCATCAGCATCATTATTACTATCATTTCCACATCTCCATAAAAGGGATTGTTCTCCAAAAGGGTTGCTGTCAAATATTCTTTGATTATCAGAAGATTGACCGTTTAAATTAAACAAAGGGGTAGCTCCGGTACCTACTTTCCAATCATCGGTCCAATCTAAGATATTCGTACCTTGTTGTTGGCCACCAGCTCTTACAGCGACGGATTGTTTAGGTCTTCCTAAATCATCATAATAATTTATTGATTCGATTTTATCACTCTCTAATACCTGAGATTGTTGTCCTTCTTGTACTTCGGTTTGATAGACCGTAGTTTTTACATAATTTTCTGTTGGTGTCTGTGCACTTACTATCGTAGCTACTAATACAGCAACTACACTTACGATTTTTTGTAATGTCTTCATCTTAGTACTGTATTAGTTGTTTTTATAATTGTATTCATTGGCTGACAGGATATTCCCATCCTGATCTTTTACTTGTTTTAGTCTATGGAGACTATCATATTCGTAGTAGGCCGTTCTATTTCTAACATCCGTTGTACTGGTCATACCGATCAAAGGATCGTAGGTGTAAGTAACCATCTGTGATGAAGCAAAGTAATTGTGATTCCTAAGATTTTGTAATGCCGTTCTTAATTGATTTTCAGAAGTAGCATCGGTGTCATTATCAGATGCTGCAATGGCAGTATTAATAAGACTCTGTACTGCTGAAGGCATTCCTGTATAGGATGCATTCGTAATGACAGCAATAGGAGTGGTATAATTATATCCCCAAACATAAATAGTACGTATCCCCTCTCTAGCCGAGGTTTCTAAAGGATTCCCGTAATCATCATAACCATAAAAAATTGTTTGATCTAAAAGTGGTGTATCTGCTTTAGCAGCTTGTAAAGATTGTGGAAGACACCTATCAGTATCCCATTCCTTAAAATTAACCAATGCCGTACTTTGCTTTTGATCTTTATAATAAGTCTCTGTTCGTACTGGAGCGGATATGCGATTACCATTTATCAATTTGGTATTATCTACCGATGGATGATATGGATAAAAGTATGCTACTTTATTGGTTTCGCCTTTAGAATCGGTAGTATGCTGTTCTACGAGTTGATTGTTATCATCATATTTAAAAGTTTGCTCGGTAATACTAAACTCATCTGGATTTGTATCCGAATAGGTTTTGGTAGTGACTTTACTTCGTAAATATTGCACATTGGTTTCTTTATACTCTAATGTTGTATAGAATTCGTGCTTTACCTCTTCACTAAAACCAGAGGTTAATTGCCATCCGGGTAATGTTTCTACTTCTATATTACTCACTCCAACACCCATATACTTGATATAACTTCCTACAGGACTGCCTCCATTAGCTCCCGTAGCACTTAATAAAGAGTTTACATATTGCTCAAATTCTTCTTGTGTTCCTTGGGTATACTTATAATCAAAATCTTCTAGTAAAATATCTGGAATATTTGATATTTGTCCTAGTTGTTTTAGTCGTACCATCCAATCTGGATAGTGCATTTCTCTTTTTAAACCGCTTTTAGAAATTACCTTAATCCCATACGGATAATTAGCATCCATAGCGTTTCCGTAATCATCCGTTTCTAACGTTACTTCTTGGTATTCGTAGTTTTTTTCGGATATCAACTCCTCTCTATTTACTAAGGATTTGTCTTTATTGTATTTATAAACTCTTGTAGAGCCAAGTCGAATTCCAGATTCCATTTGTCCTTTGGGCATACGATCATAGTATTCTTTGGTACGGTAATCCAATTCTGAAGTAAAGAAATAAGGCTCTTCGAAGTTATACACCGTTCTTCCATTTTCAGAACCATCTTTAGAAGATCGTATCGATTCACTCACCTGACTATAATAAATAGGTACTCCTCGGTTTTCTACATAAAATGGATAGTCAAGGTTTATCAAATCTGTTCTGATCTCATTATTTACGTCTTTCTCACGCGGTAATTCTTTCAAAACAGAATAGACTTTACTACTCGATTGATAAACATCTGTAGTGTAGCTATAAGCCTTAGTAGTGTGCTCTCCTGTATCTTGTGCTGTACTTTGTATACTCGATACTCTAATACCTCCATAAGGTCTATCGAAAACTTCCTTTCGGTACTTAGGTTGTTGCCCATAAATCAATTCTATAGAAGCTTCTGTTCCTGTGCTGGTTTCTAAATAAAAAGTATAGGTGCCTGGTTGAATCGTAAATGTTTTACTTTTCTGTGTAAAAAAAGATGGAAATGATGGCCCATCCGTATCCAGACTTGCTTTAATATCAAGATCTAGATAAGGTGAAAAACTATTTTGATCCTGATCATAATATGGTGTTGTACTGGGATTTCCTCCATGTTTTCGGATTAAGATCTTTAATGCCCCTTCAGCAGTGGTTTTTACCGCTCGGTGAGCAATTGTAATCGGAATCGCCGTATCAAATGTTCTGGTAATAGACTTCTTTTGAGAAGATCCGCTGCTGTTTCCTCCTACACTAGCTAGCTCAATATCATGACTGTAGTTATAGGAAGATGGAATATCAGGCATATAATTAATTGTCCTTGGTAATATATTAGGTTCATACTTTATTTCTGAATACCCGCCACTTTTGTAATGAATTCTCTGTAATGCACCAGCAAGAGTAGCATCAAAAACTGGTGAGTGACCTTCCTGACTTTGTAGTACATCTTCAATAGATGTTCTTCCCGTATAAAATCCCCAATAATCCATCTGATCATATACCTCATTCTGTTTATAAGAAAAATTTGGTATGGTATTGTTGTTATTTTGTAGATAATAATCAAAACTATAGGTCGTCTCTCCGTTAATTTTCAGGTCATTTAACAAGCGTCGATTTCCAGAAGTAGTAAGTGCATATGTATTGATTAGCTTATTATTAAAATCTTTTAGAAGAATCTCATCATATTGATGGTGTGCACCGCTGGGAACAGTTTTCGTATTGAATTCTAAAGAACCTTCTGCAAATTGAATATTTCTTAGTACAGGTTTAGTAATGTTTACATCTAATCGAGTATGTGTATATACGGTAGGATCTTGTCCTTCTTCTAACTCTACATCTGGTTGTTGCCCAATAGGTACAATATCTGGTTGTTTAGTTAGTAAATCCACTAAAAACTCTGACTGCAACCCTTTATAAGAATAAATTTTAGGTAAAAAAGCCTTGGTTTGAAAAAGATGATTATCGTAACTAAAAGTAATCTGTTGTGTCGTATTAGGTGGTTGTATACTTGTTAAATACCAACTACGAGTAAATGGATAATTAGGTTCTATTGGCAAAAGAATCTGCTCACCATTAGGACCAGGTTTGAAAATATCATCTTCTGGTATAGGAGTAAAAACCTCTTTAGCTGAAAAAATATAAAGTACACCTTCCGAATCAACAACTTCTATCTGATTCCAGCTAAATGTAACCTTAACATTATGATGAGATAGTAATACTGGCTCTAAATTTTCTCCCAGTTTAAAAGCAAAATTCAGATTTCCTGCACTTACTCTAAACAGGTCTGGTTCTCCATCTGCTAAACCTTGCGCCAATAAATAAGCATGATGCTCTTTGAGTACTTTTTTATTTCCCGTTTCAGGAAAAACTCCTATTGGTGACGACACACTAGAGCCTAGTGGACTAAAATCATAGTAATCATCCAAATGCAATTGTTCTCTGATATTTTCAGATCCATGATAGCCTTTAGGATGATCATCTGGTAACCCTCTTACCTCTCTTGATACCATTCCTGTTGCAGTCAAATTCCATCCTAACCCAATAGCAGAAGGTTCTTCCATGACTCTTAATCCTGCGTAATTATATTGCAGTCCTGTACTCCATGACATTCCATTTTGTTCTATGGTATAAATGGGTATGTGCTTTTGTACCGCTCCGGTTGTTAGATTTACTGATGCATTTCTTCCTCCACTAATTTTAGCAGCAGTTGGTTTAGTAGTTGCTGATGGAGTGTATCCTCCATAATAGCTTTCTTGTGCTGTTGATAACATACTGAGAGTTATCATACATATTAAAAGAATTTTCCTCATAAATAATACTCACGAATTAATAACTTACATTTTCCCATGACTAGCTAATCACAACTCGTCACTTTACAAGTATCTTCCATAAGGACTAAATATGTTACTACCTTAATTTCATTTTTTTTATATTTTTTTAAAGTATTTGATTTTCAAAAACATAACACACCCTTAATTATTACAGGCTTTAAATATTTACCTGTGATTAGTGTTTATAGAAGAATGAATGTTAGTAGAATAGTATTTTATCTAGTCTACTCTATGAAAGTTTTGGTGCTAGCCATAAATATCCGAGGCAGCAAATTAAAAACACATATAATCCAATAGGATTTACAGGTGCTAACGGAGAAGTTGTTTTGGTATCTTTGAATAGAGAAGTTTCGAAATTCCTTTGGTTAGCCTGAATTCGATTATACTTACTATTGGATTGCCATGTAGTAGTATCTGTTACGTAGTAATTAAGAACCGTAGTGGTATCTTGTGGTGTTCTAATATGATTCCATCCCGTTTTTTTAGGATATATTTTTCCTTTCCATAAATTAGGAACGTCGATATTTCTTGCCATCGAAATTTGATATCCATTCTCAGTAATTACGTCAGGATTTGGTATAAAAGTTCTTAAAGTAAATTCATAAGGTTCATCCTTACGGATAGGTACCTCACCACCATCCCAATTAATCGCTTTATTATCTTTTTTACCAATTTTATTGATAATATCTGACCATATTCTTTGGTAAGTAGCACTTTTCCCATTTAATACAAGCTCATAGGTTTCTTTCAATAAAGTAGTACTTACTTTACCCTTACCTATATGTTTGCATCCAGAAACCATGGATTCATTAGCAGCAATATGAATAGGTTGAACCATCAATCCTTGTTGTATTGTAAATGGATATTTGCTCACCTTTGCACTAGTTTCACTATATAATCGAACTTCTGTAGATTTTTCTCGGCTTACATCAAAAGTCAGTAAGTTATTGTTTGTCCTAAAAAGACTTTCATCTGGTTGTATAAAAAGCCCTAATCCCTTAGTGCGTATTACGGTTTCTAAAGCTACTCTCGAATTCCTACTAAGATTCTTAGCCGTAAGAGCATCCAAAATCACTAAATCATAAGGTGCTAGATTTTTTTCTGTAAACCCTCCTATCGGAATCCGATCTGTATTAAAATATTCAAACTTATATTTACCCTTTGTTATTTTAGTTTTCACTAAAACTTTATGTCCTTTTTCACTGAGATAATTTTTGAGATATTTCGTTTCGAAAGTTGGAAAATCATTTACGATCAGTATTCTTAGACTTTTACGTTTTGCAACCTGAATAGGAATAGGATCTTTAGAAAGCAAAGTACCCAAGGAATCTTTCTCGGTAATTTTATAAGTATAGTTCCCAGCTATTTTTAGGGTAGCAGATAACTGAAATTTCCAGTTTTTATCAGTTTGTAATGTTACAGAATCTATTACATCTCCAGATGGTTCTTCTAAAAATAATTGCGCACCTTTTTTAGCATTGTTATAAATCCCTTTGAATACTAGCTGCTCTCCGACAGTAGCTTTTTGATTATAGGTATATTTTATAATTCCAGAAGGTGTAGTACCATTTATATAAGTAACTTTCTGATTTTCTAACTGCCAAAAATCATAGGATGCTAACCCATTTCCAATCACAAAAATAGTATCAGAAGTATATATTCCTTTCAGAATTGTTTGGTTCTCCTGATAAATAATTGTGGTTATATTTCTATATTGATTTTTTAGACTATCCAACGTGCTTTTCTTATAGTCACCCGTAAGAATAACTACTTTGGCGTTTTTACGATGTATGGGTAATGCAGGTTGTAATGCAAGAATTCCCATCGTAAGAATTGCTAAAGAAGCTACGAGGCTACGAATCCAAAACTTTGGTTTTGAAAAATGATCCCATTCTTTCCAGATAAAGATACCCCAAATGATGAGACAACAAACTACAATAGGTATCATCCAATGGTTATGCAAAAAGGTAATCTCGTTATTCATTAATTTCAAGTTCTTTTAACAATAACTCATTGATTTCACTTAACGGTTGCTCTTTTTTGAAAGCATTTGGAGGCATTGCAGGAAGTGCCAGCAACAATCCTTGTTGCAATTCGATCAAGGCTTCATAAGGGATCTCTACATCCTCTGATATCCATTTTAATTGCTGCAATGTTGCTAAATATTTTCCAGGCTTTTCGATTGCTTTTATGGCCAACTCATTTGCTGCTTCTCTAAACAGTTGCTTATCGGTTTCAGCAACTTCTATTTTTTCTCTTGCAGTGATTAATGTTTGTAACCTGTTTAATGCTAACCGTATGGATTTATAAGTATCTTCTTCTGTTATTTCGGCTGTTTTTCGAAACCCATGTACTTTATCAATCTCTCCCGTTAATCTCTTCTCTTCTTTTATGGGTGGAGGATCAAATCCTATACGATGTACATAAATGCGAGCACTATTCTTTATTTCCTGAATAAGCTTTAAAGCTCTATACTGATACGGCAATGACTTTTCTGGTTTGTATAATCGTAGATACAATTCAGCATCCCACATTTCATTTAGTGCTTGTCGTAATTTACTTTTTAACGATTGTGTAAACAAAGTAGATTCTTCTGGATCATCATGATTGTGTAAATACTCTTCTAAAGGATCTTTCTCTTTTTTTTCTTCTTCCAGTACAAGGTTATGTTCGTTCTCATGATCATGTTTATGTGTATATTTCGCTAAAGGATCTTCTTCTTCATGATCTTCATGTTCATCGTGATCATGATCATGTTCTTCTTCATGATCGTGATCATCCCCATCTCCCTCGGCTGCATGAACTTCTTCGGTTTCGTCTCCCATAAACTCAGCATACTTAATTCGCAATACTTTTTGATCAAAACCTAACTCATTACTTCTTGACTTATATTCTTTGGCAGATAGTTTCGATTTATCTTTCAGTAATTTTTCGGTATCTATAATAAGCTGTCGCTGGCTTCTGAAATAATCTGGCATCAAGTCTACTCCCATAGTTCCTTCTACTGCAAATGTATCAGAAACGGTATCTTTAATTGCGGCAAAATAGGTTTCGCTACGTGAAACATTCTTTTGAGGTCGTTTTTGATCTATAGCCTCTACATAAAAATACAATTCATCACCAGGTTCCATTTTCATCTTATCCAAATCAATTTCTTTAGATAAGTCCAAATCTTTACTTCCTATTTGTAAATTACTAAACTTTAATTTTTCTTCTCTAAATTTCACAGACTCCCCAGAACCTTTACTTACTGTAGCAATAATGTAGGCGTCACCAATTCCAAAATCATCTGTAATCTTGGTTCTAAAGGCAAGTTTTTTATCCTCTGAATATTCAAAAGATGTGAACTGCTTAATTCCTAGAATTTGTGTCTCGGGACTCTTATCTTTTATAACTTCTATCGGATATAATTTAGAAACGTGAGCTTTATCGTCTAGATCAATAAACTTAAAATTATAAAAGCCTGAACTTCTCATTTCCGAACCACCAAAATAAATTCCATCAGTGAATTTCATTGCATAGCTATTTCCAGCACTTTCTACAAAAGCTTCCTTAATTTCTTTATCAAATTCTAGTCGCCATGTTACTTTAGTACCTTCTACCACTTTAATATCCATATCGGAAGTGATCACAGACTTTATTCTCGTATATGCCGGATATTTAATTTCTAATTCTTGTTTTATCAACTTCGGAGGAGCAGTTATTGCGGTACTGCTATCCGTTGCTATAAAAACAATTTCATCTGGCACATTTTGTGGTGATACTGGATTTTGAGAAAAGGGAAATATGCCAATAGTATTTAAAAACAATCCAATCCCAAGGCATAATGCAAAAAACAAGGCACTCCATTTAAGATGGCTAGGTGGTTGAACTGTTTTATATTTTTCAACTAGAATATTGCCTGCCCTATTTTGTTGGATTCTAGCCAATCCGGATAATTCATTTTCCGGAATTAGTATAAGACCTGTACTATACTCGATCGCATCCAAATGTTGATCCATATAACTGGCAGTGCTCTCCAAAGAAGGTTTCCATGGTTTCGTAAAAATTAGTAGTACTCCTACAATAAGGATAGCTACTAAAACTGCCAACAGTATTTTTGAAAACAATGTGTATATCAGTATCGAAGTACCCACCCCGTACAAAAGGGTTTCTAACCAAAGTAGCACTTGCCATTTTCGTTTAAAACCTACTAATATGTTATATCCTGAGCTCACTACTGTTTTCTATATTTTGCTATACAACGTTCTACTATTAATAATGTTCCAAATACCAACCACAACCATTTAGAAATATCTAAAAATGCGAACTGCTTTTTTGCTGTTTGTTTTGAAGTTACTAGTGGTGTTATTTCAGAAACTTCTATCACTCGCCTATCATGTTTTGCTATATCATTTTTTATATCTTGATAATCATCTAACACGTCTAAAAGCTGTTCTGAAAAATGTTGATCTATACTACGCTCTACAGTAAGTAGTTCCGTAAGGTGGAATATCTTAGATGCATCAGTAGTTTCTATACTTCTTTTTGCATATTCATCGGGTTTCAACACCAATAACTTTGAATTGGTATTAGGTGCAGGATCTGTAGACAACCAAATAATAAGATCAAAACCTGTAATGGTATCTGCAGTATTTGTATACTCTTTTATTTCAATAGTTCTATCAGTATACTTCGCAATGGCTTGTAATGAAGCTTTTATTAATCTTTTTTGATCTAAGAGACTTTCATCATAAAACAAGGCTACTTTTTTAGCACTAAAATTAGAAACAGGAACTCGTTGTTTCAGATCATTTTTTGTAAAAACTATACTATCATTATTTTTTGAAAACTCAAGGTCTTCATTTGACACCTTTTCTTTTATAAAAGTTAATTGATCCGAGTTACTCCTTAACATCAGGATTTGAGTGGTATCTTCTTTTCTAATAGCCTTAAGAGCATAGTTATTTGATTCTTTTATATCAAAAGAAATCCAATTAATGTTTTTATGAATCGTTGGTCTAGCACCTTTAAGTCCAGATAAGAAAGCGCTGGTAAACACTACTACGCTATCTGTTTTTAAATTTTCCATTTCTTTGGCTAATTGCCAATAATTAGGAATCCTTTTTTGATCTATATCTAATTGATCTTTGTCTATGAGCGGAAACGTATTAGCCAATAACCGTAGCGACTCTCCTTCATCTATCGTATCCGAGATATTCATTACACGATCATGTTTCAGTAGAGAAGGTTCAAAAAGATAAGTAACAGGTACCGTTGTTTCTTTTTTATTAATTCGTATTCCGGAAATAAGTAATACAAATACACCCAATAGTAACATTCTTAGCAGCAATAAAAAGATCTCATTCAGTTGAATGCTTTTAGATTGTTTAGAATCTGATTCACTTAATAATTTAGTACTACCTACTTTTATTGTTTTTCCTTCTCTCTTACTCCAAAAATGGATTACTATCGGGATGATAAGTCCCAACAACGCCCAGAGATATGTAGGATATAAAAAAGACATCTCAGACTAGTTTATTTCGTTTTTTAAGGAATAAGCGAAGGGTCTCTTCAATAGGTTGATTCAGTTCACATAAATGATAATCAACATCATTCATTAGCAAGGTGTTTTTTGCCTTTTTAATCATCTCTTCTAATGACGCTAAATACTGCTTTTTAGCGGTTTTAGTATCTATCTTAAGCTTTGCACCTGTCTCTAAATCTTCAAAAGTAACTGTCCCTTTGTAATTAAAAGTAAGCTCGTTTTCTCCCATCAAATGCAATACAACCACTTCATTCTTAGGAGTCTTAAGTCTTTTTATAAAATTGGTTAATTCTTCTGTATGTTCGTAGAGGTCTGTAATAAAAAAAATCAATTCCTTTTGATTTCTATTATGAAGACTTTTAGAAGTATTCAAATTCTCAGGCCATTTCCCTTTGTTTTCTATCTGGGTCAGTTCTAACAAAAATCGATTGTAGTGCTGTTTTCGAATTCTAGGATATAAGTCATACAATTGATCTTCATTTAAACCAAACAATCCAATAGCATCTCCTTGGTTTTGACACAGATATCCCAAGGAAGCAACTAATACTCTTGCAAAATCCATTTTAGAAAAGGTATGTTCGGTATGCAACATGGATGCACTTGCGTCTATAATAAAGTTGACTGAGATATTAGTTTCTATTTCTGATTGTTTGATATAATATCTACCTGATCTGGCTAACATTTTCCAATCTAAAAGCCGCAAATCATCTCCTGGTTCATAATTCCGAAATTGATTAAATTCCATTCCGGTTCCTACGTTACGACTTCGGGTTAATCCAGATAAATATCCATCTACAATAATACGCGCTATAAGAGACAATCCAGATACGCTTTTGATCAATTCTGGTTTTAGTAATTGATGATAATCTTGTCTCACGGCTACTTATATTAGTAATTCTTTATTTCCCTACCTGGATCTGCTCCAATAAGTGATTGGTAACTTCATCTGATGTTATTCCTTCTGATTCCGCTCTAAAGTTCACAATTACTCTATGACGTAATACAGGAATCGCCACTTGTTTTAAATCTTCTAAGGTAACTGATAACCTTCCTTGTGCCAAGGCTCTGGCCTTCGCAGTTAATATCATCGCCTGCCCAGCTCTTGGTCCTGCTCCCCAGTTCACCCATTCTTTAACATAAGAAACGTTTGTTGTTTCTGGTCTGGTCGCTCTTATTACTTTACTAACAAAAGAGATAAGATCGTCACTAATAGGAACCTCTCGGACAAGCTGTTGTAATCGAATGATATCTTCTCCGGAGATCACTTTATTTAGCGTAGCTTTTTTTACTCCAGTTGTATTTTTTAAAATGGTGGTTTCATCAGATGCTGTTGGATACCCTATCTTGATATATAATAAGAATCGATCTTGTTGTGCTTCCGGAAGCACAAAAGTTCCTGATTGTTCAATTGGGTTTTGCGTTGCCAGAATAAAAAATGGCTTATCCAACTCGTATGTTTTTCCAGAATACGTCACTTCGAACTCCTGCATTGCTTCTAACAGAGCTGCCTGGGTTTTTGGAGGTGTTCTATTAATTTCATCTGCCAAAATGATATTTGAGAAAATTGGCCCTTTATTAAATTTAAAAAACTTCTTCCCAGTACTGTAATCTTCTTCCAATATTTCGGTACCTATAATATCAGAAGGCATTAAGTCTGGTGTAAACTGAATCCTTTTAAACTTGAGGTCTATCGCTTGCGCTAATGTTCGTATCATTAGGGTTTTTGCTAAACCTGGAACACCTTCTAATAATGCGTGCCCGCCAGCTAAAAAAGTAATTAATAGCTGTTCGATAGTTTCTTCTTGTCCTGTAATTACCTTCGCGATTTCTTTACGTAAATTCTGTAATTTTTCTGTGAGCGTATCTATCTCTCGTTCTATACTAGCCAACTCTTTATTCATTTACATACATTATTTTAAGACGTCAATGCATACATAACAATGTTAACACCAAATCGTGTATTATCTATTTTATACCAACGCTTGTTTCTAAAATCATAATCCCATTCGCATCCATAATCTTTATTACTGTATAAAACCCCTATTCTGCCATTAATTTCTATTGCTTTTAGATAATCATGAACGATATCGTCTCCCCATCCATTTAATTCTTGAGAAGTGGTAGGAGGACCATCTTCAAACTCAAAAAACACTTTATACAACTCGTGATTATTTGGTATTTTTTTTAGTGCTTGTGGGCCAAAAATATCTGCCATCTGACGCTCAAAAGATTTTGAAAACAAACCATCAATATCATGGTTACAATCATCTGCAAATACAAAACCTCCATTATTCACATATTTTTTAAAGTTTTCCCTTTCCTTTTTGGTAAATTGAACAAGCTTATGACCAGAGATGTAGCAAAATGGACTTTTAAAAATCTCGTCGCTACTTAATGAAATAATCTTCTCCTGTGTATCTACTTTTAATGTAGTATACTCTACTAACGAGTTCAACAAATTGGAAGGCATTCTTTGATCTACATCCCAATCTCCAGACTCATACTGTAATCGCGTAAAGAAAAACTTGGCACTCAATATTTAACTAACTAGGTAAAACAGCAATATAAACTATTACTTATGAAGATGATCTAAAATTAAAGTTAATTAGGATTCTATTACCAGAAATACATCAAAATAGCAAGTATAGTTGCCAAGTATTACTTTGTAACACCTAACAACTATACTTATTTGATATATTGTGATATCCGTTATACAGCGTCCGAAAGGCTGGTAAAAGTAAAGTCTCTTATTTTCATATAAGGCACCAAATTACCATCTATTCTTACTTGTTTTCCAAGAGTTTCAAGATTATTAAGCATGATAATCGGGCTCTCATTAAACCTAAAATTCTTTACAGGATGTTTGATTTTACCGTTTTCTATATAGAACGTTCCATCTCTGGTAAGACCCGTATATAATAAGGTTTGTGGATCTACACTTCTGATATACCATAATCTGGTTACTAAAATTCCTTTTTTAGTTCCTTTGATTAGATCTTCGAGAGAAGCATCTCCTCCTTGCATAATAAATCCATTAGGAAAAGGTACTGGATCTACTCCTTTCTTTTGAGCCCAAAAACGACTATAGGCAAGGTTTTTCACCACACCATTTTCTATCCAGGTTGTCTTTTTCAAAGGTTGACCAGAACCATTCCAAGTACCTGTTGGCACATCTGGGTTTAATGGATCAGACCAAATATTCACACGTTCATCTACAATTTTCTCTCCTAGTTTTGTTCCACCACCCTCTTTAGACATAAAACTCCTTCCTTCATCTGCAGTACGAGCATTGAATGCAAATGCCATATTTCCTAAAAGACCTACAGAAGCTGCTGGTTCTAAAATAACTGTATACTTACCAGGTTCTATAGCTTTTGCTTCTTTAGACATAACCGCTTTATCGATCGCTATTTTTGAAGCTTCCGCGGCATTAAATTTGGATACATCATTGTAATCACGTGTTACCCATCCAGATCCTGTACCATCGTTACTACGCATCGTTACTGTAAAACTGGCATTCGTAGATTGATTATAGGCAAATAAACCATTAGAATTCATCATTGCACTAAAACCTGATGAATCATTAAAAAAACCTGCTGCAGTTACATTTTTAGCCGCTGCTGGCCCAATACTACTATTAGCAACTTCAGCACGGTAATCAGGTGTTATCTTAGCAGTAGATTCTTTAAAAGTGATAGATTTATCATATTCTTGAGGACCTAATGGTGCCATAAATTCTGGATTTTCTGGAGAAAGTTTTGCTAACTCCTCTGCCCTCTTTACTACCTTCTTAAGTGACTCGTCATCAAACTCATCAATTGTTGCTGTACCTGATTTTTTTCCAAAACTAGATTGTACTACTAGTGTTTGGTTGGATCTATGTCCTGCAGTGGATACCGTATTTCTTGCATAGCGGATATTACCACTTTCGCTTCCACTTAAATTGATTTCGCACGTATCTGCAGTAGAAAAGCTTAAGGCCTTTTCCATGATCTGCTTTGCTTCTTCTTTCGTATATATTGCCATGATATTTTTATTTGTAATAAGACAGTGATTTAAATTTTTCTACCTGTGTTGATCACATTTACACCATTAAAACGTGTAGTAGAACTTCCATGAGAAACAGCACTTATTTGCGAAGGCTGTCCTTTTCCGTCAAAGAATGATCCGAACATTCGATAATCATCTTTGTCACATATCTTAGCACAAGAATTCCAGAATTCCTGTGTATTAGATTGGTATGCTACATCATCTAACATACCCACTATCTTTCCATTTTTGATTTCATAAAAAACGGTTCCACCGAATTGGAAATTATATCGTTGCTGATCAATAGAGTAAGAACCTCTACCAGCTATATAAATTCCTTTCTCTACATCCTTAATCATATCATCTATAGAGTATTTCTCTTTTCCTGGTTCTAGAGAAACATTTGGCATTCTTTGGAATTGCACATCATTCCAGCTTTGGGAATAACAACATCCATGAGATTCTTTTTGATCAATCATATGAACTTGATCCCGTATTGCCTGATAATTGGTTAAAATACCATTACGTACCAGATCCCATTTTTTAGTCTTTACTCCTTCATCATCGTAGCCTACTGCTCCAAGAGACCCCACTTGAGTTTTGTCGGCTACCAGATTAACAATTTCGCTACCATATTTAAAGTTCTTTGTTTTCCATTTGTCTAACGTTGCAAAACTTGTTCCTGCGTAATTTGCTTCATAACCAAGTACTCTATCCAATTCTAAAGGATGACCTACAGATTCGTGAATAGTCAAACCAAGGTGATTTGGTTCTAATACCAAATCATACTTACCTGCTTCTACCGATTTAGCAGTTAACCTTTGCTTGGCTTGCTGAGCAGCTACAGTTGCATCCTCTACAATATCATAACTATTGCGATACAAGTTTAAGCCTTCTGGACCTTTTAGTTTTTCCGAAGCTAATCCATCCATATACTCATACCCCATTCCCATTGGAGCACTCATTGCCTGACGTGATTTAAACTTTCCTGTGCTTTTATCGATGGCAGTAACTGTAAATGTTGGCCAAATACGATGTACATCCTGATCTATATACGAACCATCTGTAGATGCAAAATACTTCTGCTCATTTACCATAAACAATCCAGAATTCACATAGTTTGCTCCGTTTTTTAAAGCTGCGGCATTTGCAGATAGTAACAGGTCTACCTTTTCGGAAACCGGAACATCTTTAAAATCCTTTTTAATCGGTGTTTTCCAGCTTACTTCTCCATGGGATGCTACTGGAGCTAATTTTACCTCTTCCTTTTGAATTTTAGAATTGGCTTTTGCGATAGCAACTGCTTGATCTGTTGCTTTCTTAATTCCATCTTCATTAACACTATTGGTAGATGCAAATCCCCAAGTGCCATTTACGATTACTCTAATACCTATACCAAAGGATTCCGTATTTACTACATTTTGCACTTTATCTTCTCTAGTAAACACATATTGGTTTAAATATCTACCGATTCGAGCATCGGCATAGGTAGCACCAAGCGATTTTGCTGTATTGAGGGCTACATCAGCCATCCTCTTTTTAATGGCTATATCCATTCCTGGATTAAGTAAAGCCTCTGCCGAAATATCATTTCCTAACAGTAATGATGGCATCATTAAAGCTCCTGCACCTAATCCTGTGTATTGAATAAAATCTCTACGTTTCATAAACCTCTATTTTGATTGAGTGAATATTATAATAAGTTTGATGAATTGATCTTGTAACAATATCTAAGTTCATCAATTACTAGAAGATATTCTTAAAGGATTGTTACAAGACTAACTTCTGTTAGCTTTAAAAGTAGAAAAATTATATCAAACAACCATACAATAAAAACAGGTAAACCCATAACCTTAATGTGTAAAATTCCGCTTATCAAAGCAACACCACTAAACAAACTAAACACCTGATAAACAACAACATAAAAACCAAAAAAGAATTAAAAAATTCTCATCAAAACGATCCAAACTCAATAAAAAACGCACTAAAATTACATTTGCTTAAATTTTTGTTAAACTTTCAAGTTATTCTTTGGTAATTATTCAAATTATCGACTTAAGCCATATCATAAACAGTTGTTTTGCAAAAAAATACTGCCGAACGATATACCTAATGATACTAAAATTATGATTAAGCATCATAATTCTGGTATTCTTAAAGAGTATCTATATTATTTGTAATTTCAATTTTTATAATTCACTATTTTATGGAAAGTTTGTTGTCTGATATTTCAAAATGTGATGTTTGCGCTTCTAAATTAGCATTGGGACCAAGGCCTGTAGTTTCTGCAAGCGAGCATAGTAAAATTGTTATTATCGGACAGGCACCTGGTAGCGTTGTTCATAAGTCTGGCATTCCATGGGACGATAAAAGCGGGCAGAATCTACGGAGTTGGATGGGAATTGATAATGAGACCTTTTATAATCCAGAAGTAGTAGCTCTTATTCCTATGGGGTTTTGTTATCCAGGAAAAGGAAAGTCTGGTGATTTACCTCCCACCAAAGAATGTGCTCCTCTATGGCATCCAAAATTATTAAATCAGATGTCTAATGTGCAACTTACCCTTTTAATAGGAGCGTATTCCCAAAATTATTATTTAGGTAATAGATTAAAGAGAACCCTTACTGAATCTGTTAAAAATTATAAAGAATACTTACCTGATTATTTTGTGCTTCCGCATCCTTCTCCAAGAAATAATATATGGCAAGCCAAAAACGAATGGTTTAAGAATGAAGTCCTACCAACATTACAACGGACAATTGAAAAGATTATAACTTCCTAATCTTTTCTGGTTTATAAATATCTTTCTTTTATAATATCCATATGCCAAATCTCATGACCTATAATAGTAAATGCTGCTGCTCTTGCCGACATATCACCTCCGTTGGCATTTCCAATAAATTGAAGATCGTGATCTGAAATACTGGCTAATACAGAAACTGAATTTTGTCTACATATGGTATATTCTTCAAGTAACTCATCTATTTGCTTATCCTTTGCTCCAGAAGGTTTGATATAAATATCTTGATCGAAACCTGCTAACGGAGTTTTATCTCTACGAGCAATTCGAAAACATCGATACATAAAAACTCTTTCTGTATCAATAAGATGTTGTAAAATCTCCTTTACTGTCCATTTATCATCATCATATTGATAATTATGTTTACTCCTTGGAATTGATTGAAAAAACGCGATAATATTTTCCTTTCCTATTTCAAAACCTTCACGTAAATCCAAGCGTGACGATAATTTATCGATATATCTCTTGTAGTAGGAATCATATTCTTGTGTACTTAAGTCCGTAATAGTCATTGTAATTATTTTGATACAATGATATTATTTATCTGTATATAGGTTGTAGTCCAGTTTTTGAATAACCGCTATTCCAGTTTCACTCGATACACTCTTAAATGAATTAAAAATCAGATATGTACTAGTTAAGAATTAATAGGATAATCCATAGAGAATCAAGGAAAATAATTCACTACAAAAAAGATTAGGAAAGTAAGAAATTTCTCATTAAATTAGTTAAATCGTTAAAATTTATGATACGTTTTTTAATGAAATATTCTTTTTTATCAAAAGCTGTATCATTAACATTTATATTCTTATTAATTTCTGTTATTTATATGAGGATGTAAATGCCTATTTTTTTTATATATTTACGCCCGAAAATGTTAAGTTTGGGTACCAAATTTTAGAAAATATAACCTACTAAACATTTTATTTTATACAAAATATTGAGTTATGGAATTAATGGAGAAAGCAAGGGAGTTTGAGAACAGGAGTATGAGCAATATGTCCACTAGTGATAGAGTTGAAGCATCAAGAGAAGCTAAAGATCTTGTCTTAAGTCTTAATGAAATTTATAAGCAAAATAAAGATCCTGAAATAATGGATATGATGAAAATCATTACTGCTAAAAAGCAAAAAATCGAAAAAAGACTTAAAGGTAGACCAGAAATATAAAAGTCTAGTCTACAAATCGATTTTTATCCCAGATTTATCTAATAGTATATTTTCCTTCTTAGGAATAGTGAAGTAAAAGGTAGTTCCTTTTCCTTCTTCTGATTCTAGCCATATATTACCACCGTGAGATTCGATTATCTTTTTACAGTGTGCCAGCCCTATACCTGTACCTTGATATTGTTCTCTAGAATGTAATCTTTGAAAAATAGCGAATATCCTATCCTGATGTTTTTTGGGTATACCGATTCCGTTATCCTTTACTGAAAATTCCCAAAATGTTTCTGTCTGACTATTGATTGGTACGTTCTTGGTAGTCACATTAATATGAATTTCCGGTATCGTCTCTTTATCTGTAAATTTTATACCATTACTAATTAAATTTTGTAATAAGAGTCTTAACTCTATTGGATTTCCAAATACTACGGGTAATTTTACTGAATGTATTTTTGCGTTTGTTCTTTCTAATACGTTTCTAAAGTCCTCTTTAATTTCCTGTAAAATAGTTTCCATACCAGTATCCACAAAGTCAGTAGATCTGCCTAATCTGGAGTATTCTAATAATGAATCGATCAGTTTTTTCATTCTAATACTTGCATCACTGATATAATTCAAACTTTCTTTTCCTACCTCGTCAAAACTGTCACCATAATCCTCTGATATCAATCCTATAAAACTAGATATCGTATTAAGAGGTTCTTGTAGATCATGACTAGCGATATATGCAAACTGCTCTAACTCCTTATTTTTAGATTCCAGATCCAAAGATTGCTCATGAATTTCTTTATTCTTCGCTTGTAAAACTTTATTCAACTTCTTTTTATTGAGATAACTTCTATACACAAAGAAACCACCTATGAGAATTAGAGAAATTAATGCAATAAGATACCAGTTAATCGTTTTTTGATCTTCGATTTCCCCTCGTTGCCTGTCTAAAATACTTTCTTGTTCCTTAATCTGTTTATTCTGTTCCTTTAAATAACGTTGCTTCTCCTCTATTTCGACTACGCTCTGTTTAATTCTTTCCTCTTGAGCTTTGATAAAAGTAACCTGCTCCTGAATATTTTTCTCTAATTCTTTTTCTATCAGAAGCTTCTCTTCATATTTCTTTTCCTGAATTTGATTTTGATTAGATAATTCTTTTATCCATTGATTATTCTCAACAATTTTTTCCTGAATATTATCAAGAGTTTTAGATTGATTTTCAATCTTCTTTTCTTGTTGTTTTAACTGATCATTTTTACTTTTAATTTCTGCTTTCTGCTCTTCATTTTCATTCAAAGCATTCACTAAAGATTGTTCTGTGGATTTAAATAACCCTTTCCATTTTTGTGAAGAAGTTACTGCGTATTGTTTTAAAGAAGGTGCGATCACAAACCCTTCTCTTTCTATTCTATTTTCATTGATTTCGTATTCGAAAGAATCTCCAACATTCACCATATTAATCATCGAAGAATTATAAAAATAATCCTCTGAAACTAATAGTATATTTTTTTTAGAAATTTTACGTAAGATATAGGCTATGTCATAATTGTACTTATTGTGTACGTAAAGCAATTGAATATCTTTAATATTTTTCACAAACTGATATCGAACAACCTCTATCGGTTTTCCAAAAATCTTTCGTTTTTGTGCGATCGCCTTTAAATCTATTACCGTACGGTCAGGACCTAAAACTCCTATCTTAAAAGTTTCTAGTTCTGCTATTTGTGGCCATCCTATTTGTTGGGCAAAATTGTAAATAAAAATCGTTCGCTGTGCTCTTTTTACCTCTTCATTTCCAAGATCTTGTCCTTCCACCCTTTGTATATTACCAAGAACAAGGAATAATATCAATATACCTATAGTATATCGCCTGCCCAATTTAGTATTAAAAAGATGTTGGTGGAAGATCCTCATTATAACCGTAACAATAATCGAAGATAGTAATTCGCGCCATTAACTCCGAATTGTTGCACTCTTCTGCTGTAAACGAAATTACCATCACTCGTATTTGCTGAATGTGTATGCTCATCTGGATACACATTAAAAATATTATTCCCGCCTATAGTACATTTTACGTAATCATTAAATTGATAGGAAACTGCTAGATCTGTAGTTAGTTTAGGAGAAAAGGTTTGGTCACGTGATTCTACTACTCCGGTAAATTCATTTAGCACCCAATTTGCAGCGTCTCCATCATCAGGATGTACAAATTCCACTTCGCCAAATAGAGAATTCATCATTTGCAATCTGAATTTATCGAATTCGTAGGATATTCCAGAATTAATTTTATAATTAGGTTGAGAAGATTCTACTCTTGCAATTTCCTCTCTATTAAACAAGACATTCTCCTGTCCAATAAGCGATGGAGATACTTTGATGCCTCCTTTTACTTTAGTATTCGTAACATTTGCTCCTAGCGATGCATTTAATTCGCCAGTACCGAGTATTGTTTTGTATGCAACTGCAAAATCACCACCAGAAGTTCTGGAATCAATTGCATTGGTAAAAAACTGTGCCGCACCAACTCCAAAAGGTTCTAATATGGTCTCATATCCTTCTGCAAATCTACCAGAAAGAACAATTCTGTCATCTATATTAATTAAATAATAGTCAAAAGCGAAGGTAAATTTATCATTTAGCTTTCCGCTAATACCAGCACTAAAATGTGTCGACAGTTCTGGTTTTA
This sequence comes from uncultured Aquimarina sp., assembly GCF_947492965.1. Lineage (GTDB taxonomy): Bacteria > Bacteroidota > Bacteroidia > Flavobacteriales > Flavobacteriaceae > Aquimarina. The sequence continues at coordinate 25,117 of NZ_CANLOZ010000005.1, forward strand.
AACGTCCAATCTGAAATGCTTCGGCAGTAACTGCACTTTCATTATTAAAAGTTCCTACTTGGATGCTTTCGCCATTTACAAATTGAGTACTTATATTTTGAAAAAACACCTGATGCAAAGAAGGTGCTCTAAAACCAGTAGAAAAACTAGCTCTTACACTGATATCGTCCTTTACTATATAACGTCCTGAGAGTTTCCAAATACCTTGACCACCAAAATCATTATACGCTTCATACCGTCCTGCTGCTTTTACCAATAACTTTTCTGAAATATTGGTTTCAACGTCTAAGTATGCTGAACTATTGGTTCTAAAACGATTTAATTCGTTTTCTGGTCGAAACCCTGGAAAAACTTGTGCTCCTACTGCTCTTGGAAGTTCTTGACCAGAAGTATCAAAATAGGTGCTACCACCATCTATATAAGACGCTTCTTCTCCCGCTATAATCTGATAATTCTCCACTCGTAACTCTGCTCCAAAAGCAATACTTACTCCACTTAACCAATCAAAAGATTTAGATAAATCTAAATTTGTGGTATTCTGCTGGTATTCAAATCCACCTGCATAAAATGTTCTTGGCGAGGCTACACCGAGAGACGCATTATTAGAGTTATTTACTGTATAGTCTAAATGATTGATTCCTATTGAGTGACTAAAATCAATATTCCATCCATTCTTAATACCTTTAATTCCTCCGGCAATTACATCGTCTCTAATATCTGTTAATATCTGAGGTGAGAAACCATTAGGAAATAGCTCTGGAACTACTCTATCCTGATCTTTTGGGAAACGATAAAATCCAGCGGACATTCCTTCTCTGTAATTTCTACCTCCTTGTAAGTAAAAGGTAGCATTATCTGACATTTTTATCTCTCCGTTAATTCCTAAAGCCAAGTTTTGCGTCTCTGCACTTCCTATTTCCATGACACGACGATCATCATAACCTGTTTGACCAAAAAAATTATTCTCCTGAATTAAACTTTCATCCTCAACCGCATCATCGGTATACACTGTTCCTGTGTAATCACCAGCTCTATTTACCGATTCTCTATTCCTGTATTCTGCGGTTACGTTTACAAACCCTTCTTCCCTAATTTTTAACCCAAAATTGGCTGATGAATATGTAGTAAAACCGTCTCCCTCTGTAGTGATTCCTACTCTATTATCTACCTGTATTACTTCAGTCTGTTTTTTCAGTATGATATTAATTACACCTGCAATTGCATCTGATCCATACTGAGAAGTAGCACCATCTCTAAGAATTTCTATTCGCTCAATAGCAGAAATTGGTATTGCATTAAAATCTGTTCCTACAGTACCTCTACCTACGGTACCATTTACATTTAGTAATGAGCTATTATGTCTTCGCTTTCCATTAATAAGCACTAACACCTGATCTGGTCCTAATCCTCTTAATGTGGCAGGATCAATATGATCCGTTCCATCGGCAATGGTTTGATGTGTAGAGTGAAAGGAAGGTACTAAATAGTGTAAAATATGGCTTAGCTCTATTTGGGAGGCATTTGTAATTTCTTGTGGAGATATAATATCAACCGGAGCAGTAGTTTTTAGAGAAGATCTAGGTTTGGCTCTGGATCCAACGGCAATGGGTTGGTCTATAGAAAAACCTGTTTCTAATATAAAGTCTACGGTTACCGTTTCTCCTACCTTAACTGTAACAGTCTTAGAAATGGAAGTATACATAACAAAAGCTGCTGTTAGCACATATTCTCCTTCCTCTACATCAAAGCTATAACTTCCATTTACATCTGTAGTTGTAACTTTATTTGTTCCTTCGATACTAATTTTTGCTCCAGGCAAACTACCAAATTGATCAGATACATTACCTGATATAACTCCTCTGGACTGAGCAACAACATTTCCTATAGTACTAAAAAAGAATAACAAAGCGATACAGGCTACATATTGTAATCTGACCATAAGGGGTAATTTTAGTTTAATTCCTATTTAAAGAATGTATTTGCGTTCTATTTATGTCTGAAAGATAAAAAAATTAACGTGAAATCTTTTAAAAAGTACAACAAACACAAGTATGTCTTTATGATTGTAGTATAGCAAATTCTTCTTGATAATGCTTTCTCATAATATCATCCATAACAATCCGAGAAAGCATCTTACCCTGAAATTCTTTTATCTGTGGAAAAGACAGTATCCTATCCTTATCCTCATTTGATAAAGGTGCTCCTATCATTAAAACGATAATGGTATTTTCTAAGGCATTGTTCAAATTTTTAAATTCTTCTAAAAATTCCCATCCATTCATAACAGGCATATTAATATCTAAAAATATGATATCGGGAACTACTCCTGATCTAATGATAGTTAATGCTTCTAAACCATTTTTTGCAGCCAATATCTCATCGACATATCCTGTTTTGGAAAGTATGGTTTTATTAAAAAAAGTTGTAGCATCACTATCATCCACTAAAAGAACCGTTCTTATTTTTTTCATAACTGTGGGGTGTTAAAAAATGTTTATTGATTACACTATTTAATATGGGTAACGATAACGGTTTATTAATTAAATCTGTAACTAGATCGTTGGATTTTGATTTTTCAATATCTCTATGATCTGAGGAGGTAGTAAGTATAATTACGGTAATATCGTTGGTTAAACTAGGGTTTAGTCCTTCATATTCTATAAGAAACTCCCATCCGTTCATAGCCGGCATATTCAGATCTAAAAAGATTAACCTAGGTTTTATTGCATTACCTTTTTCGACCTCTGACAAGTATTCTAAAGCAGCCTTCCCACTTTGTTTGATGAGTATTTTATCAAAGCTTTTATGCTTAGCCAAAACGGTACTATTAAAGAAGTTAGTAGCCTTACTATCATCTATTAACAATACACAGTCAACAACATTATCCATAATATATCTTTGTTGGTTGGCGCAAAAGAAATAGATACAGTATTAAAAAGGTGTATTTACCCGAGAATCAATCTAAATTTATAGATAAAATACAACTAAACACGATAAAATGCATTAGCTGTTTAGAATTGAATATAATTTGGAAGGTTTTATTAGGGTTTTGAGGATACTTCTTGCGCAAAATATTTCTGAATAATTTCTTCTAAGACTTTTTTAGATAACATTTTATCTCTGAACTCTACCACTTGAGAAAAAGATAAAAGTCTTTCTCGTTCTTCTTTGCCTATTTCTGCCCCAAGCATGACAACGATTTTTGAATTCTGGAATGGATTCGAAGGATGATGATAAGCGTCTAAAAACTCCCATCCGTTCATGACAGGCATATTTAAATCTAAGAAAATTAGTTCTGGAGTACTATCTGACTGCAGACTATCCAACGCTTCTTTTCCATTATAAGCAACAGCAATTTCTTCGACAACCTCCGTTTTTAAAATAATCGTTTTATTAAAAAATGTCGTTGCTTTGCTGTCGTCAATTAAAAGAAAACGCTTCAACTTTCTCATAAGCTCTTAAAATAATCCACAAAATAAGTAATTCAATTTACTTATCTGCGGGAACGGTATTATTTGAGAAATGTTTTTTGATCACATTATCTAACAGATCCAATGATAGCGGTTTATTTATAAAATCATCTACAGAATGATTTTTTATAGACTCATTAACATCATCAGGATTAGAAGACGTAGATAATAAAATGACTTTTATACCTTCGGTAAGGCTTTTTTTCAACTTAGCAAATTCTATTAAAAACTCCCACCCATTCATAGCAGGCATATTAATATCCAAGAAAATAAGATCTGGTTTTATTGCCAATTCATTTTCCACATTAGCAAGATATTCCAGCGCAGCTTTCCCACTCTGCACCGTATTTACATTATCAAAACTATTGTGCTTAGTAACTACTCGTTCATTAAAGAAGTTAATGGCTCTATCATCATCGATTAAGAGCACACAAGTGATTGATTTCCCCATAAGACTTTCCAATTACACCCAAAAAAAGTAAACTTATTTGACATATGCACCATAAAATCAGACTTTTCGAATGAGTTTTCGTTCAAAAACATCATTTAAACGACAAAATAACTTTAAATGTTTTTCCGTAAATAAATTACGGCTACAAAACACTAAAAAAATCGATTCTATCAAAATTGAGAAGGGTTTAACAAACTGCTAATAAAATTAAATGTAAATTTGATATTATTTCCTAGGGGCTACACGAAAAATATTTGTAAGGGATTTATGCTTAACAAAATAAAAAACAGGTGCAAAGGTACCTCGCTTCAATATTCGATATTTACCAATACTTCGGAGATTCCAATTAATGAATGGAATGCTATAAATGAACAGCATAATCTGTTTTTATCCTTATCATATCTTCGAACTTTAGAAAATACCTTGGCAGATACCATCGATTTTCGTTATATCATTTTTTATCGGAGAGACGATGCCGTTGGTATCGCTGTAAATCAATTGATAAAATTTAATCCTCAGGATCTAAAACTACAGGAATTTCCTTGTCGCATTAGTGATACTATTAAAAATACTCTAATTAAAAGTATGGACGTTCGCGTACTGATATGTGGCAATTTATTTTCTTGTGGAGAACATGGTTTTGTGTATTCCGATCAAATTACGGATCAAGAAGCTTTCGAAAATTTATCAGAAGCGCTCAAAGAAATACGAAAAACCGAAAAAGCCGACAAGCCTTCTTTCATTTTACTAAAAGAATTCTGGCCTTCTTCTTTTACTAAGGGTGATTACATCAAGAAACAAGATTTTAGAGAGTTTAGTATTGATGTAAATATGGTATTAGAGGTTCAAAAAGATTGGACAAGTTTTAATGACTACTTAGCTAGCATGAAAACAAAATTTAGAACCAGAGCAAAAAAAGTACTTAAAAAATCAAAGGAATTAGTTATCAAAGATTTTACAGCCAATGACATTGAAATACACCAAGAAATTATTGATGCTTTATACCTTTCTGTTTTAGATAAAGCAGATTTCAAAATAGGGAAATTGAATGCCATTACATTTAAGAACTTAAAAGAAACTCTTAGCGACTCATTTGTTTTTAAAGGATATTTTCTTGAAGGTTCTCTGGTTGGTTTTACAACCGCTTTTATTCTGGATAATATCGTAGAAGCTAATCATATTGGAATTGATTATTCTTACAATAAGTCTCATGATATCTACCAGAGAATGCTATATGATTATGTGAATCTTGCCATTAGTTGCAAGGTCGGCGAATTAAGATTAGGAAGAACTGCAGAAATCATTAAAAGTTCTGTGGGAGCTAAACCCGTGGAAATGAAGTTATATGCACGACATGGAAATTCCCTTTCTAATCAATTAATAAAACCGTTGATAGAACTTATTTCTCCCAGTGAATATGAAATTCGTAATCCTTTTAAGCTACAATTAGGATAGTATGGATTCATTAACCCAAATTGTATTAGGAGCCGCCGTTGGTGAGGCTGTTATTGGTAGAAAAGTTGGTAACAAGGCCATGTTATGGGGTGCTATTGCTGGAACTATTCCTGATTTAGATGTAATTGCTAAATGGTTTTTTGATCCCGTAACTGCCAATGAGTTGCATAGAGGTTTTTCCCATTCAATACTCTTTAGCGTTCTGATGGCTCCAATACTCGGTTGGCTTGTGAGCAAAATTTACAGAAACAAAGAAGCCGATTGGAAAGACTGGACTAAACTCATGTTTTTAGGGCTCTTTACACATCCGATACTCGATGCTTTTACTACCTGGGGAACACAATTATTCTGGCCATTTGGTAACAGATTAGCTTTTAATAATATTTTTGTTGTTGATCCACTATATACAGTCCCCTTTCTCATATTTGTAATCATTGCGATGTTTTACAAACGAACGAATCCCAAAAGGAGACGTGTTAATAATATTGGGTTATACATAAGCTCCACATATCTTTTACTTACCTTGGTTTTGCAAAAAGGAGCTAGCTCAAATTTTATTACCAATTTGGAGAATCAGCATATTCAATATCAAGATATACAAACGCGTCCTACACCGCTTAATAGTATTCTATGGACTGCTAATATAAAAACAGATAATTCCTTTCTTATCGGATATTATTCCTATCTCGATGAACCTGATGTTATTGATTTTTTAGAGTTTCCTCAAAATCATCATTTATTAGGTGAGATGAAAGACGATCCACTTGTACAACGTCTCATAAAGTTATCTCATGGCTGGTACACCATAGAAAAAACTGAGAACAACATATATTTTAATGATCTTAGATTTGGTTTGTTAGGGTTAGGAAAAAGTGCAAAGCGCTTTGTTTTTAGCTACGAGCTTTTTTACGATACTTCCGGAAAATTGCAAGCCAAGGAGCGAGAGCGAGATATGCAAGAAGCTGGTCCAATGTTAGAAAAACTGTTTGCTCGAGTATTTGGAAATAAATCATAAAAAAAGGGATCGCTATGGTATCCCTCTTTTGTGTATTTAAAAAAGAATATTAAGCAAACTGACAAATAACACCTCCCATTAATGCTAGACATACCGTACAGTAACCTACATTAATAGCAATATACTTAAAGCCCTTTCTCTCGAACATTGCATTGGTTCCTAAAATTGGTAACGCTACTAATATTCCCATCATTGTTCCATGCAGAGCGCCATGTTTAAAGGTTCTGAAATTATCTCCATGATCCGCCATAAAATCCTGAGCATATTTGTATGCTTCTGTTCCTTCTACTAGAACATCAGGATTCTCCATAAGAACTTGGAAAACACCGAACTGGTGAATTACATACGTTTGTACAAAACTTGCAAGAAAAAAACTGAGTACGTAGCTAAGGATAAAAATTAACGCCATATTGCCTCCTTTGAGATCTTCTTCGGTAAAACCACAAACATTCATCCACGCAGTTCCAAAAACCTTTGGGTTATACCATATAAATCCTAATACCATAGGGATAAGAGCGGCAAGTGCCGTAATCACTAAATTAAATTCCATATTGGTTCGTTTTTAAAGTTGTTACTCAAATATAGCGAAAATCTAAAGTATCATTTTCACCATACCAAATACAATAACCGAAACGAAAAGATTAACAGCACTGCACCCGTAATTCTAAAAAATACTTTTAACCTATCCACGGAAATAAATCTCTTAAGTTTATCAGAGAGGAATACTTTTAACAAATCAGTTGTTAATATTCCCATAAGTACCGCACTTAAAAACATGTATAATTCTAATGTTTCGAAATATTTCTGAGAACCATATTTAAAAACTCCAATCCAAACTACAAATACAAAAGGATTAAAAAAATTAACGCTGAATCCTTTTATAAAAAAAGTACTACCCTTTTTTGAGTTAATCGCAAGATCATTGGTAATATGTGGTTTTTTTAAAAGATAGTTGATGCCTAATCCAAAAAGAATACTACTTCCTATAACACCTATCCAAAATTGATTATTTGAAGCTGTTATAAACTTTGATATTCCGTAATAACATAGTATTACACAAACAATATCACTAACAATAATACCCAAAGCAACAGATATCCCCGCTTTCATGCCGTATTGAAAGCTACTATTGAGTAACAAAAAGAATACTGGTCCAACAAAAATTACCATTGCCAAACCAATCAAAAACCCTTCTATAAATGACATATGTATGATTGTTGCTAGGCAAATATAGTTTTTATATCTACAGCTTTGTACCAAACATATCTTCACATACGATTCAATCTCTTATCTAATCAAAAAAGAAAACCATCCGCCTAGGCAGATGGTTTTGTTTGGCAAACTTCCATGTTCCAACCCCTTAACTTTGTAACACTTCCTTTTTGCCGATGATTATTTAGTATTCTAATTCTTCATCAATCGCATCGTTTGATTGATATTATTCTGTTGGATCGTAATTAAATACACTCCTTCTGATAAATCTCTTGTAGAAATCGCTTGATCGTTCATCACTTTTATTGTGCGTAATATGCGACCATTGATATCTGAAATCGTTACTTCTGCTTCACCTTGTAATCCAGTGATCCAAACCTGATCTTTCGCTGGATTTGGATATATAGTGAACAGATACTCTTCATTTTCTTCTACACTCAATATGCCAGATACGGTAATCGTAAAAGAAATTGTTTCTATATTCGAGTTATCATCTGTTGCTGTAAGTGTAATTAAATGATCACCTGCTCCTAGCAGTGTACCTGCTACCGGACTCTGCGTAATCGTAGTGGCCAATGCCCTTCTGTTGCTATCACAATTGTCAGTTACCACTACATCTGTAGTAAAATCAGCCAACGCATACATATCACCAGTATCAAAAGGCACTTCCATATCCGTAGGTACTGTGGTTATATCGAATTCTGGAGAAATGTTATCTTCTACCGTAACAGTAGCCATACACATTTCTATATTTCCATGAGCATCAATAACCGTTAGGGTTACCATGTTATCTCCAATGTTAGTACAATCAAAATCTGTTATATCAATAGCAATTGAGGCTATGCCTGAAAGATCTGCAGAACCATTATCGATCATAGCAGCGGTAATACTAGCATTCCCTGTATCATCTAATTGTACGGTTATATTTTGGCATACCACAGTAGGATTGGTAGTATCTACCACCTCTACTGTTCGGAATACTGTGGAACTATTACCATAGGCGTCTGCTGCAAAATACATGGCAGAATATGTACCTACATCACTAACTAGGAGATTAATATTAGTATCTAGAGTAACTGGACTCCCATCATCGGTGGTTGCTCCCAACTCTACGTACGGATCTCCTAATTCTATGATTTGTGGATTTGGCCCGTTTAAGGTAATTACTGGAGCAGTCGTATCTACCACCTCTACCGTTCTGAATACTATTGAACTATTACCATAGTCATCGATAGCAAAATACATTGCCGTATATGTGCCTACATCACTAACAAAGAGATAAATATTAGTATCAAAAGTGATAGTACTACCATCATCGGTTGTGGCTCCCAACTCTACGTACGGATCTCCTAATTCTATGATTTGTGGATTTGGCCCGTTTAAGGTAATTACGGGTGCTGTAGTATCAACAACCTCTACTGTTCTGAATACTGTCGAACTATTACCATAGGCATCTGCTGCAAAATACGTGGCAGAATAAGTGCCTACATTACTAACTAGGAGAGAAATATTAGTATCAAGGGTAACAGGACTACCGTCATCGGTTGTTGCTCCCTGTTCTACATACGGATCTCCTAGTTCTATGATTTGTGGATTTGGTCCGTTTAAGGTAATTACAGGTGCTGTAGTATCTACCACTTCTACCATTCTGGTTACTTGTGTTGCGGTAGCTCCAGAAACCGTATTTGTAGCATCATAAGTAACGGTATAGCTACCTACCACATCTGTATCCACAGAAGTTGCATTGATTGTTACTATTGCTCCATAGGTAACGTCAACACCTAACTCTGTATAAGCATCGCCCTTCTCAATAGTCTGAGGATTATCTCCTATTAAAGTAATTATTGGGTCAATACATCCAAGTCCTCCATCGGTAATGCTCCAATTATACGGAGCAGATAGTAAAGTATTTCTGGCTGCCTCTGCAAGACAATAGGTAGCATCTGCTACTAAATCAATGCCAGTAGGAATTTGTGTTTCTCCAGCTTCTAAAGTGGCCCAACCAATCAAGGTATTATCATAGTTTTCTTGAGACAGTGCCGTTCCAACGAAAATTTCGTCTAAACCAGTTGTGAGACTACTTAAATCCCAACTTGTAAGGTTCTGGTTAAAAGATGAAGCTCCCTTAAACATATCCGCAGCTCTTACAAGATTAGACATATCCCAATTAGAAATATCCTGATTAAAAGATAAAGCATTGGAGAATGTATTTGTTGTACTTGTTAGATTATCAAATGACCAAGTACTTATATCTTCATTAAAAACGGAACAATTAAAAAACATAAATGATATATCCTGAACCTGAGACATATCCCAATTCCCTATTTGATCTTTTAGATCCTCAAAATTAGTACAGCCATTAAACATAGAACCTATATCTTCTGTTGATACTACTGATAAATCAGGTGTGTCATCTGCATTCAATTTTAGATTAGTACATCCCGCAAATCCTGCATTTAGATATTCCCATTTCTGATTTCCCCATTGCTCTATAGTTTGTAAACTTTCTTTGGTGGTATTATCTGCAATACCAAAAAATATAGTAGGCATATTTCCTGTTATACTAACCGTATAGGTTCCACCAGAAGTATATGTATGAGATGTAGAAGAGGTATTTCCTATACTGAAAGTTCCATCACCCCAATCTACGTTATAATTATGCGCAATAAACATTGAAAAGTTCGGAATTGTAATTTGACCACCATCAGCTACCGTCCATGTGGTTATAAAAGCATCTGTAGGAGCACATCCTAATCCATCATCAGAAATGATCCAATTTAACCCGCTAGCATCTGTTAATATATTTCTAGCAGCTTCTCCTAAACAATACGCTGCACTGGCATCAAATGTGATATCACTGGGTATTTGTGTTTCTCCAGCTTCTAAAGTAGCCCAACCGATTAGGGTCTTATCGTAATTTTCAGAAGACATTCCAGCGTCTACCAACATATTGTCCATCGTATTGGCAGCACTGATGTCCCAACTTCCTAAGCTTTGATTAAAAGCAGTTGCAGACTGAAACATAGCATTCATAGTTCTTACATTAGTTACATTCCAATCACTAATAACTTCGTTGAATAGGCTACAGTTCTCGAACATTGACCTAGTATCGATCACAGCACTCATATCCCAATCATTCATTTTATCTTGTAGGTCTTCTAGATTCGTACATCCTTGGAACATACGTTGTGTAGAGCTTACGGATGATAAATCAGGAACATCATCGGCATTTAACTTGAGGTTAATACAACCATTAAATGCATCTTCCATAGAAGTCCAGAAGTTCGGTCCCCATTGCTCAATGGTTACTATTTTTTCGCTTGATGGATATCCATCAAAATTGATACGATTGAAGTCTCCTAAAATACGCATGGTATACGTTCCTGCATTTTCATAGGTATGATACGCTTCTTGAGTTTCAAAAGTAACGGTACCATCGCCCCAATCTACCACAAAATCCAGTCCCGATCCTACCACAGGAAGTGTGATAAATTCAAAATCGGTAGCAATATTCCATGTAGTAATAAAGAGATCCTCATTAGGACATCCCAGTCCTCCATCATCGATAGTCCAATCATATGGAGCATTTAGTAAGGTGTTTTTGGCATTTACTCCTAAACAATAGGTAGCATCAACTTCTAAATCAACATTCGAAGGTATTTGTGTTTCCCCCGAAGCAGTGTCTAAAGTAGCCCAACCGATTAGGGTTTTGTCATAATTTTCTTCCGACATGGAAGTAAATTGTAGCATCGATTCCATAGTTTGTGCGCTGCTAATATCCCAAGCCGATAAATCTTGATCAAAAGCAGTCGCCCCTACAAACATAAATCCAAAGGTGGTGGCTTCGCTTACATCCCAATTCACAATACTACTACTGTTAAATGCTACCGCATCCGCAAATGCCCATGTAAAATCTTGAATACCACTCGTATCCCAACCCGAAAAATCAACGGGAAAATCTTTATCTAAAGAACTACATTGGGCAAACATATATGCAAGAGAAGTAACATTTGATAAATCGGGGCTGTCTGTTGCTTTTACTTCTAAATTGGTACATCCTCTGAAAGCATCCTCCATAGAGGTCCATGTATTACTTCCCCACTGTTCGATGGTTAGTATTTTATCACTATCTGCATTATCATTAAAACGTAATCGATTAAAATTCCCTAAAATACGAATGGTATAGGTTCCTGCATTTGCATAGGTATGATAAGCTTCTTCTATTTCATTGGTAATAGTACCATCACCCCAATCTACTATAAAATCAAGTCCGGTATCTGGAATAGGGAATGATATCTCTTCATTATTAGAATTGATTCGCCAGGTAGTGATGAACGCTTCTGTTAAATCACAAGCAGTACCATCATCTGTAATATTCCAATTGAATCCAGTAGGATCCGTTAGTGTATTTCTAGCGTCCGTTCCGAAACAATAGGTAAGATTAGACGCTCCAAGATCTAATCCACTTGGTGTATTACTATTTCCTACCCAACCAATCAAAGTAGTGTCATAGTTTTCTGTGGATAATCCTGATTGATCAAGCATATTCGAAATTGAACTGACGTTGCCAATATCCCAATCTCCCAAAGTTTGATTAAATCTCGATGCCCTTAAAAACATCAATCTCATATTTGACACTTCACTCACATCCCAGAGGTTTAATGGTTGGTTAAAATTATCTGCCTCATTAAACATACCAAGCATATTTGTCACTTTACTAACGTTCCAATTATTCAATGGACTATTAAATACTCTTGTTCTTGCAAACATTTCACTCATGTTAATTGTTCCAGTAACACGTTCTCCAATATTCCAATCATTTAGATTTTGATTAAAGTTATACGCACTATCAAACATAGAGGTAAAATTAGTGACGCTACCCACATCCCAATTACCAATGTCTTCATCAAAATCAATAGCTACCCTAAACATATAAGACATATCAGTGATGGTGCTTACATCCCAGTTTCCAATGGTATCCTTACGATCGATAAATTTAACAGCGCCCCAAAACATTCGCGATAGATTCGTTGTAGCAGATAAATCAGGGGTATCATCCGCATTTAATTCTAAACTATTACAACCATAAAAAGCTCTTTCCATAGAAGTCCATGAAATCGATCCCCATTGCTCAATGGTTCGAATTCTATTTTTATAACCTCCTCCATTATTAAAATAAATTCTTGGAAAATCACCAATAATTCTAACCGTATGGATTCCTGCAGTAGCATATGAGTGTGATGCATTACCTGTAAATCCAGTTTGGATAGTACCATCTCCCCAATCTACCGAATAATCATATCCATTTCCTGTAGTTGGAAAGGTAATACTCTGATTATTCACAGTAGTTTCCCAAGTGGTAATAAAGAAATCTGCGGTGGCACATGCAGCTCCATCATCGGTAATGTTCCAATTGAATCCAGTAGGATCAGTTAGCGTATTTCTAGCCTCTGTTCCAAAACAGTATTGACTGCCTAAGAAACTAATATTAATATTGGAAGGTATCATCTCTCCAGTATCTTGAGTAGCCCAACCGATTAAAGTAGCATCATAATTAGCGGTAGAGAGTCCTGAATTATTGAACATAGATACCATCGCATTTGCACTACTAATATCCCAGGATCCTAAAGATTGATTAAATGCTGTAGCGCCAGAAAACATATTCTGAAATTTCTCTACTTTACTTACATTCCAATTACTTAGATCCCTATTAAATGAAGTAGCAGATTGAAACATCCCATTCATTCTCGTGATATTATCGGTATTCCAATCACTTAGATCTTGATCAAATTGAGTAGCGCCGGAAAACATTTGTGTTGTAGTTGTAGCGCTATTCAGTCTCCAATTATTTAATGGTTGGTTAAAATTTGTTGCTGATTGAAACATCCCATAAAAAGATCCTACATTTCTTACATCCCAGTTATTTATGTTTTCATTAAATGATGAATTTCTGAAGGTAGTATTCATGTCTTCTACTGCACTTACGTTCCAGTCACCAATTCCACCTCCATTATCAGAAATGCTTCTACACTCATTAAACATTCCTCTCATGCTGGTGACACCTGTTAAATCGGGTGTATCCGTAGCATCTATGACCACATTAATACAGTTAGAAAAAGCATATTCCATACTGGTCCATTGCTGTGATCCCCATTGCTTGATGGATTGTAATTTACTCGCATTCTCATTATTACTCAAAAAGCCAAAATAAATTCTTGGAAAATCTCCTATAATTTTAACCTCATATGATCCAGCTGTAGTATATGTATGTGTTGCATTACCTATTTCTGAAGTAATTGCAGTTCCATCTCCCCAATCCACTAGATAATCATATCCAGCACCTGTGGTGGGTATTATAATGTTTTCATTAGCCCCTGTAGTTTGCCAAGTGGTAGTAAATGCTCTATTAAAATTACAGATCTGTCCTCCATCAGAGATATCCCAACTGTAAGGAGCAGAAGTTAATTTATTTCTTGCGTTTGTGGATAGGCAATATCCGGAATTTGCTCTAAAAGAAATATTTTCAGGTATATCTGTACTATCTGTTGCCCAACCAATTAGTGTGGCATCATAATTTCCTATAGAAAGATTAGTTCCATCCAGCATAGACGACATATCGTTAACGCTAGAAATATCCCAATCTCCCAAAGCTTGATTAAACCTCCATGCCGAAAAAAACATAAATTTCATATTTGTCACTTCACCCACATCCCAGAGGTTTAATGGTTGGTTAAAGCCATGTGCATTATCAAACATAGATTCCATGTTTATCACTTTACTTACATCCCAATTATTCAATGGACCATTAAATTTCGTTGAAGATCGAAACATTTTATTCATTACAATTGTTCCGATAACACGTTCCCCTATATTCCAATTGTTTAGGTTTTGATTAAAGTCAGAAGCATCCTCAAACATGGACGAAAAATCAGTAACACTACCTACATCCCAAACTCCAATATTTTCATTAAAATCAGGGGCTAATTGAAACATACTAGACATATCGGTGATTGTATTTACATCCCAGTTCTCTATATTATTCTTACGATCAACTAATGAAAAGGCATTCCTAAACATTTGCGATAGACTAGTTACAGCAGAAAAATCAGGAGTATCATCCGCATCCAATTCTAAACGATCGCATCCATAAAAAGCAGCTTCCATACTAGACCATGAGATCGTACCCCATTGTTCTACGGTTCTAATTTTACTTTTATCACCTCTATTATTGAAATAAATTCTTGGAAAATCACCCGTGATAGTAACCGTATGCATTCCTGAAGAAGCATATGTGTGAGAAGCATCTCCGATAAAACCGGTTTCAATAGTTCCATCACCCCAATCAACCGTATAATTGTATCCTGATCCTATAGTGGGAATGGTAATACTCTCATTAACTGTTGTAGTTTGCCAAGTGGTAATAAATTCACTTTGAGCAAATCCAGCAGTAAAAAAACTAACAATAAAAAATAGTGTAATGTAAAAGTGTTTCATCTGTTGCTTGTATAAGGTTTATCAGCCAGATGGAATTCGCCAATAGTAATGATCAGTTCAATAAAAATCATTTTAACGGCTCATTTCATAAGGGGCTTTTTATTAAAAAAAGAGTTGAAATAAATTCTTAAAATCGAGTGCAAAATTAACAGGATTTTAAGGGTTACAAAGAATTTAGGGGTTGCAAAAGGGTTGCAACGAGGTGTTTTTGGGGTTGCAGGTTTATTTTTCTTTTCTTTATGGGCTATATCGGTCCCTTCGAGAACTTGAGCGTGGGCTTAGGCTCTCGAAGCCCTACATGATGAAGACTAGAATTGGTTCTCGATACATCCCGATATACATCGGGACACTCGAACTGACGATATGTTATATTCAAAATTTGACCTTTTGAGTAATTAAGGGGCCACACACATCGAGGGCTGAGGTTCTGGAAGCCAAAAAAGGGAAGTTCTAAAGTTATACTTCGACAGGCCCAGTATGACATCATAACTCCTGCAGTAAAATTATGGACTAATTAAATATTGGAATTCTTAATAAACTCGATAATATCTTGTTTAGAATCTACTCCTATTTTTTTACGAATACGAGAGCGTGCAGATTTAATAGCAGAAACGGTATTGTTTTGTAGTTTGCTAATTTCTGTGGCATTAAGTCCTAAGGTCATTAAACATAGTAGCTCTTTTTCTTTTTCTTTTAAATCGGGAAATTTATTATCCAAAATCACTTTAAAATCCATACTTACCGTATCTATATAAGATTTTAAATCCGTGATATTAGTTTTTGTTGCTTTTTCCGACAGTAAGGATGCTGATAATGATTGTAAGGCAGTTTTACGTTCTTTTTCGTTTTCTAGTTTGATAATCTCCTTAATATCGCCCAAGGTTTTACTCAATACTTCTTGTCGTAAAGAATTTTCTATAACCGCATTTTTCAATTCTTTTTCTTTGGTAACTAATGCCAATTCTGCTTTTACCTTTTCCAATTGCTCAGTTGCTAACTCTTCATTCGATAAGGCTATTCGTTGCTTCGCGTTTTTACGTGTCAACCAGAAAATAATACCTCCCAAGATGGTGGCAATTACAAAAAGTAATAAGTACAATTGCTTCTTAGATGTTTCATTTTCCAATCTTAATTCACTTGCTTGCTTTTCTTTATCAAATTTATAATTGAGTTCTAATTCTGTAATACGCTTGGTTTTTTCTGTATTATTAATAGAATCATTATACATTTTATAGATCTTGTAATCTTGTAACGCTTGCTCATACGCTCCTCTAGTTTCATTCAGATTACTTTTGCTATAATATTGTGTTCTTAATAGTCCATTATTTTTAATCTTTTTAGCTTCTGCAATAGCACTATCTAAATATGGAACCGCAGTGTCATATTGTTGTAAAGCATTGTATAACACTGCTACATTTAAATAACTTACGCTTAACTCATTCAAATCTTTTGCTTTTTTAGAAATACTTATGTTTTCCTTATAGATCTGAATGGCTTTATCATATTCTTTATTTGAGTAATATAATAATGCTAAACTTCCATTCGCTTTTGATTTTCGAAGATCAGAACAGGGTAAATCTTTTACTATAGCTATATGGAACCTGCAAGAATCTAATTGTTTATTTTGATAATAAGTAACTGCCAACATGTGATGAGAAAGCGCAAGATCTTCCACATCCACCAGGTTTTCTTTGATGTGTATAGATTTCTTCAGATATTGTTTTGCTTTATTATATTCTTTTTGACGTCTATAAAACATTCCTAAGTTGTGAAATGTTAATCCAATATTTGTAGAATCTTGCAAGTTCTGACTGAGATCTAAAGCTTCCAAATATGATGCCAATGCCTCTTCTGTTTTACTTTCCTTAGTATCCAAAATACCAAGATAATTTAGTGCAGCGGCTTTAGCACTTTGATAGTAAACCCCTTTTTTCGTTTTAACGGTTCGCAATACATCTTTGAGGATAATCCTTGTAGTATCTACATTAGATGCAAGTAATTGTTTTGCCAAGTCTATTTGAAAGCGAAGTCGAGTAGAATCAGTAGTCGCATTTTCGATCTTATCCTTTAATTGATTTGCTATACTATCATGAGATTGAGCATAGCTCTGCATCATACAAAGAAAGAAAAAAATAATAGGGTATAGTAGTTTCAAAGGGAGTATCAGGTTTTAATAGTATGTGACAAAAGGTTTATTAGTTTCAAAAATACAAGATAATTTATTTGCTACCACAATGAAACCCTTTTGACACCTTTTTGCTACCCCATTTCTAATTCTTTCATAAAAAATCCCGATACATATTCGGTATCGGGATCAAGATATCATAATTATTTTTTCTTAGTTGATTACCATTTTTCTAGTATCTACTTTTTTGTTATCGGTAAATAACGTGTAAAAATAAGTTCCAGAAGCAAGTCCATCGCTATTGATATGCAATTCTCCTTCTCCCACTTCTCCAATCTCAATGGTGGAAACAACTTGCCCACTCGTATTACTGAACACAATTGAAGCCTTGCGTACATTTGTTGGAATATAATATTTTATGGAAGACGTAGCATCAAAAGGATTAGGAATGTTTTGGTATAACACTGCCTTTTGATTTGCTCTTCCTCCTACATCACCTATTCCTAAAGTATGTTCCAAATTGCTCAACCTAGTTTCTATATCTGTCAATAATGGAGATAAATCTACCGTTACTGAAGCACCATTTTGAATTTCTATAGTAAGATCTGTACCGCTTAGACTAGCAGAAGTTAAATCTTGTCCATCTGTATTTACAAAGGCTGAAAAATCCACTGTATTTCCATTGCTGATACTTAAGGTGCTATCAGTTAAATCCAAAATTTGACTATCAGTTCCGGTTCCATCTTGCAATGCAGAAAGATCAACCGTATTTCCATTACTAATGCTTAGCGTAGCATCAGTTAAATTTAATGTTTGGCTATCGGTTCCCGTTCCATCTTGTAGAGCAGATAAATCCACTGAATTTCCATTACTAATACTTAAAGTATTATCAGTTAAATCCAAAGTTTGATTATCAGTTCCTGTTCCATCCTGTAACGAGGATAGATCTACTGTATTTCCTCCAGAAATTGATAAATCTGTTTCATTTAAACTTAACCGCTGACTATCGGTATTATCTAAATAACCGGAAAGATCAACCGTAGAGGCATTACCCGAAATGCTTAAAGTATTGGTGGCTAATGATAATGCTTGCGCATCCGTATTATCTAAATATCCTGATAAATCTATTGAAGTTGCATCATTTGTTAAACTCAACGTATTATCTGTTAGCGTTAAATCCTGACTGTCTGTATTGTCCAAATAACCCGAAAGATCAACCGTAGAGGCATTACCAGAAATACTTAAGGTATTGGTGGCTAATGATAATGCTTGCGCATCCGTATTATCTAAATATCCTGATAAGTCTATTGAAGTTGCATCATTTGTTAAACTTAGAGTATTATCTGTTAGCGTTAAATCCTGACTGTCTGTATTGTCCAAATAACCTGAAAGATCAATCGTAGATGCATTACCAGAAATACTTAAGGTATTCGTTGCTAATGATAATGCTTGCGCATCCGTATTATCTAAATATCCTGATAAGTCTATTGAAGTCGCATCATTTGTTAAACTCAACGTATTATCTGTTAGTGTTAAATCCTGACTGTCTGTATTGTCCAAATAACCCGAAAGATCAATAGTCGATGCATTACCAGAAATACTTAAGGTATTCGTTACCAATGACAACTCTTGCGCATCTGTATTATCTAAATATCCTGATAAATCTACAGTTTTAGTTGCCTCAGCATCATCTTGTAACGATAATTCAAGAACATTATCATTTAATTGAAAAACGTCAATGATTTGGTCGTCGGTATCCGTGTCAACATCTTGAGTAGAATTTATCCATCCCGTACCATTCCATATAAAAATAGATGATAAATCTGTATCATATACCAATAATCCTGCATCTGTAGTGGTTAATGCATTTCCACTAGCAGCTGTTGTTACCATAGCGTTACGTTGCGCTGTAGTAAGTCTATTGACTAAAAACCCTTTATCTGTATCTGCTAACTCTAAAGATGCATTTTGATTGGCTGCTACCGTACCGATACCCACACTTAGTCTATTAGTAGCTGTATTACCGCCAAGTGCCATGGTATTGGGGGTAGTAATGTTCACATTATGGCCTAGAGCCACCGAGTATTGTTGGTTAACTTTACTAAACGCGCCAATTACAATCGCTCCTGTATTTCTTCCTGTAGATTCTGCCTCATGTCCTATAACTACCTTCTCTGTTCCTTGTATATTTACTGAACTTCCCATAAACACATTCCGTTCATTTCGTATACTCCCCGATGACCCGACTTCTAAAAAATCTGCATTCCAACCAATCCCTACATTGTCCGAACCATATCGATTTGTTCCCCCTGCGGTAGCTCCTAGATATGTATTTCTGTTAGAACCGTTAGTTCCTCCTACTCTATCATTCTCGAAACCTGCTCCATAACCGACAAAAGTGTTTCCATGAGCATTATCGCTATTTGCTCCAGCAGCAAACCCTAAAAAAGTATTGGCACCACCCGAAGTATTATCAAGACCTGATCCTGCACCCAAAAAAGTATTTCCAATCCCTGTAGTATTGGTTTCTCCACTAGAAGCATTACGATAATATATATCATAAGAAGTATCAATAAGCGCTAATTCGGTATCGACATTACTCGGAGCTTTACCTCCGACAAACGTATTCCCTGATGCTGCAATATTATTATACCCTGCTCGTCTTCCTATAAATACATTATCAGATCCGGTAGTGGTATTTCTACCTGTATCTTCTCCCATAAATACATTACGATCACCTTCTGTAAGTTTCCAACCTGCCTCTTCACCTATAATCGTGTTGTCATAACCTCCTGTTAGATCTTTACCTGCCTCTGTCCCAATAACTACATTGTCGTTACCTATGTTATATCGGGCTACAGAGTTACCTATATAGACATTATCATAGCTATTTGTTGTTTGGTCTGCAGCAAACATCCCTATAATGGTATTGTCATAATCACTATTATCTAGACTTGCTCCTGCCAAACCTCCAATCAATATATTTCTATAACCAGTAGTTAAGTATCCACCAGCGCCCGGACCAAAAATAAGATTCCAATCCCCTGAGCTTATTTGTGAACCCGGAGTATATGATTCACTTCGATCATAAGGTGCAGGAGTATGAGTACTAATATCCTCCTCAGGAATTATACTTGCTCCGCTAACCTGATTATTGGTCTGTGCTTGAAATTGAACTGTGTAAAATATAAAGATTGTTGCTGTAAAGTGTAAAAGTCTTTTCATACTAGGGCTTTTAAATTGCACGACAAAATTATAGTAACAGCTTAGAAAAATAATGTGAAATGGGGTTGCAAAAAGGTGTCAAACTTGATTTTTGTTGGGGGATTATGTAACTAAACTATCTCTACAGATACAATCAAAATAGAAAAGCAATCAAACTCATAATGAAAGTCTTTATTTTTTCATTTTCTTAGAAAAGATACCCTTTATGAAACAATTTTTAAAAATTTCACAAGAAATCCCTATGCTGAATATAAATACCTATATTTATCCACCAAATGAATGATTATTTATGAATGCAACATATAAGGTAAAAGTAAATAAGGATTTTGAATATACTATAGACCAGGAAGAAGTCTCCAAAACGGATATGATCCAGACTTCTGATTCAAAATTTCATCTTCTCTATAAGAACAAATCGTATCATAGCGAGATCATCCAATCAGATTTCAACAATAAAAAATACAGCATAAAGGTAAACTCCAATACGTATGAAGTGGACATTGCTGACTCATTGGATTTGATGATTGCAGAAATGGGATTTTCTGTGGGTGCTTCTAAACAAGTAAACTCTATCAAATCTCCAATGCCAGGATTAATTATTGATATTCAGGTAGCGGTTGGACAAACGGTTGAAGAGGAAGACTATCTATTAGTTTTGGAAGCTATGAAAATGGAAAATATCATTACTTCGCCAAGAGCAGGAACTATTAAATCCATCGAAGTCTCAAAAGGCGATGCTGTGGATAAAGGAAAATTATTAATCGAGTTCGAATAAGTAGCTAGTGGCAAAAAATAAATTTCTATGTCAAACTGAGCTTGTCGAAGTTTTTATACACTTCAATTATTAAAGTTCTTCGACAAGCTCAGAATGACAACTTAGATGTCATGTTTTTTGTCTTTTAAAGAAAGTCTAAACGATTATGAAAAAAATATTGGTCGCTAATAGAGGCGAGATTGCTATACGGGTAATGAAAACGGCTAGCAAAATGGGGATTAAAACGGTAGCTATCTATTCTACTATAGATAGGAATTCACCTCACGTGGCATTTGCCGATGAAGCCGTTTGTGTTGGTGAAGCTCCTTCTAGTGAATCTTATTTATTAGGAAATAAGATTATTGAAATCGCCAAAGAATTAAACGTGGATGCCATACATCCTGGATATGGATTCTTAAGTGAAAATGCGGAATTCGCTTCGGAAGTAGAAAAGAATGATATCATTTTTATTGGACCTAAGTCCAAAGCGATTGAAGTTATGGGAAGTAAGCTAGCGGCAAAAGAAGCGGTTAAAGCATATGACATCCCTATGGTACCAGGTATCGAAGAAGCGATCACAGATCCTGAAAAAGCTAAAGAAATTGCCAGAGAAATAGGGTTTCCTATTTTGATCAAAGCTTCTGCTGGTGGTGGTGGAAAAGGAATGCGTGTAGTAGAAAAAGAAGAAGACTTAGAATCTCAAATGCAACGTGCCATTAGTGAGGCTGTTTCTGCCTTTGGTGATGGTTCTGTTTTTATCGAAAAATATGTAGGTTCTCCAAGACATATCGAGATTCAGGTGATGGCTGATACGCATGGAAATGTATTACACTTTTTTGAAAGAGAATGTAGTGTACAAAGAAGACACCAAAAAGTAGTGGAAGAAGCTCCTTCTGCTGTACTAAGTCCAGAATTAAGAACTAAAATGGGAGAAGCTGCGGTTAGAGTAGCCAAAGCTTGTGATTATGTTGGTGCGGGAACAGTAGAATTTTTATTGGATGAGCAACATAATTTCTACTTCCTGGAAATGAATACACGTTTACAGGTAGAACATCCTGTTACTGAATTGATCACTGAAGTAGATCTTGTAGAACTACAGATCAAAGTTGCCAGAGGTGAAAAGTTAAACATCAAACAGGAAGATTTAACCATTAAAGGACATGCATTAGAATTAAGAGTCTATGCAGAAGACCCTATGAATGATTTCTTACCAAGTGTTGGAAATCTGGAAACCTATCAAATACCCGTTGGTGATGGTATTCGTGTAGATAATGGGTACGCAGAAGGAATGGATATTCCTATTTACTATGATCCAATGCTATCCAAACTAATCACGTATGGAGAAACACGAGAAGAAGCAATCGAATTAATGATCAAAGCTATTGATCACTATCAAGTAAAAGGTGTACAGACTACCTTATCCTTTGGAAAATTTGTATGCCAACACGAAGCCTTTAGATCAGGAAATTTCGATACTCATTTTGTAAAGAAATATTATACTGCTGATGCTCTGAAAACAGAAATGGAAGAAGAAGCCAGAATTGCTGCATTGATAGCATTACGACAATATCAAGAAGATCAAAAACAATTAAGATTACCAACACACTAGATATGGACTCAAAAATAAAAGTTTTACAAGAAAAAATTGATCAGGCACATCTTGGTGGTGGTAAACAACGTATCGAAAAACAACACCAAAAAAAGAAACTAACCGCCAGAGAACGTATTGCATACTTCTTGGATGAAGGGTCATTTGAAGAAATTGGTATTCTGGTTACTCACAGAACTACTGATTTTGGTATGCAAGATGAAGTATACTACGGTGATGGTGTCGTTACCGGTTATGGAACTGTAAACGGACGATTAGTCTATGTTTTTGCACAAGATTTCACCGTATTTGGAGGAGCACTATCCGAAACACATGCCGAGAAAATCTGTAAGGTTATGGACTTAGCAGTTAACGTGGGAGCGCCAATTATTGGACTAAATGATTCTGGAGGTGCTAGAATTCAGGAAGGAGTACGATCTTTGGGTGGATATGCAGACATTTTCCATAGAAACGTACAAGCTTCTGGTGTTATTCCTCAGATCTCTGCCATTATGGGACCTTGTGCTGGTGGTGCCGTATATTCTCCTGCAATTACTGATTTCACATTAATGGTAGAAGATACTAGTTACATGTTTGTAACAGGACCTAATGTAGTAAAAACTGTGACTAATGAAGAAGTAACTTCTGAAGAATTAGGAGGCGCAAGCACACATTCTACAAAATCTGGTGTAGCACATATCACTTCTTCTAATGACATTCAGTGTTTAGAAGATCTTAAAACATTACTAAGTTATTTACCACAAAACAATAAAGAAACAACAAAAGCATTACCGTATACCTTAGGTGACGAGAAAAGAGCTGTTCTAGCTGATATCATTCCGGACAATCCTAACAAGCCTTATGATATGCATGAGGTGATTGGTGGAATTATTGATGAAGATTCTTTCTTTGAAATTCATAAAAACTACGCCGAAAATATTATTGTAGGTTTTGCCAGAATTGGAGGTAAAAGTGTTGGTATTGTGGCGAATCAACCTATGTTTTTAGCAGGTGTTTTAGATGTAAATAGTTCTAAAAAAGCTGCTCGTTTTACACGTTTCTGTGATTGTTTCAATATTCCTTTATTGGTACTAGTGGATGTTCCAGGATTTTTACCTGGAACTGATCAGGAATGGAATGGAATTATTGTCCATGGAGCTAAATTATTATATGCCTTAAGCGAAGCTTCTGTTCCTAAGGTAACCGTAATTACGAGAAAAGCCTACGGAGGAGCTTATGACGTAATGAATTCTAAACACATTGGCGCAGATCTTAATTTTGCTTGGCCAACTGCCGAAATAGCGGTTATGGGTGCCAAAGGAGCTAGTGAAATTATCTTTAGAAAAGAAATCAAAGCTGCGGATGATCCAGCGGCAAAATTAGCAGAAAAAGAAACTGAGTATGCAGATACCTTTGCGAATCCCTACAGAGCCGCACAGCGCGGATTTGTAGATGAAGTGATCTTACCAGAAGATACCAGAAGAAAATTGATCAAAGGATTTAGCATGCTGGAAAATAAGGAGATCCATCAGCCAAAAAGAAAACACGGTAATATTCCTTTATAAATAAATTTCTTGGGGAGAAGTCACGAACATTTTCCTATTTTTACGATAAAGTAATTATAGGAAAATGCCCCCATGAATAATAGACAACTCACTAAATTTGCGATCTATGCCATTGCTGTTCTTTGCGCAGCTTTGATTAACGAATTTGTTATTAAACTTGTAAAAAAACAAATTCATGAACAAGGCTATCTTTTGGTGCTCATCGATATGCTAATCGTAGTATTGATTTTTGCACCTGCTTTTGCTTTAGTTTCTAAATACACTAAAAAATTATCCAAAGCTTATTTAAAAACTTCCAAAAAGGTATCCAGTAGTAAAAATGGAAACTTATTAGGGTTTACCGTAGCTATGATTATTTTATTTGTTCTTTTCGCGTATTTACGCCATAATATTAATGTTATTCAGGATCTAAAAACCATCATTTAGCAACAAAGGTGTAACCGAAGTGGTTTAAACTGCATTCAAAAAGTTAAAATATTAAGTTTTTTTCACCAACTAGGGGTACTTGTTAAGTACCCTCCCTCTACTTCTGAAGTCCCCTCTCCCTACCTCATTACTAAGATGGTCGAAGCTAAAAGGGAAGTCTCACTTTCCTCTAAGCTTAGTGTCACTTTGCTTTTTACTAGGTTGCACCAAGCTCTAAGGTACCCTAACCCACTATTGGAAGTACCCCTCATAATCCTTTCACAAACAATGCCCCACCTATATAAGTACCCCTTTGTATTATATCTTACATGAAACCCATACCTATATATATACCCTCTCCCCACTTAGATAAGTGGGTATTTAGCCATTTGAGTCTGTTTTTGTTAAAAAAATATTAAGGATTGATCTATTCTAGTACGATCAAAAAATTATACATCACATATTAGTATTCCCTCTTTTAGAGCTGCAAGATTATCCTCATAAGTAGGGATAAATTCTTGGGCTACATATCCTTTGAATCCAGTATCCACAATTGCTTTCAAAATTGCAGGATAATTTAATTCTTGTGAGTCATTTATTTCATGTCGTCCCGGCACACCTCCTGTATGATAGTGCGCTATATACTCTTTGTACTTTCTAATGGTAGCAATAATATCTCCTTCCATAATTTGCATGTGATAGATATCGTATAACAATTTAAAGCTATCAGAACCTATCTTATCCACCAATTGAACACCCCAAGGAGTATGATCACATTGGTAATCTACATGATCAACCTTACTATTTAACAATTCCATGATTAACGTAATATTATTCTTCTCCGCATGCTTCACCAAAGGTGCTAATCCTTTAGCACATTGCTCCCATCCTTCTTCATCAGAGATCCCATTCTTATTTCCTGAAAACACAATCACCTGTTGTACTCCTACATGAGAAGCTTTGGAAATAAGCTCTATATATTGCTTTTGTAATTTTGCATGATTCTTCTCATCATTAAAACCCTCTGTAATACTAGCAAATGTATCCGTAGCTACAGAACAAGAAAGTCCTTTTTTTTGCACTACTTCCCATTCTTCCGGTTTTAAAAGATCAATAGCCTTGATCCCAATGCTTTTACACTTTTCTGCGAATTCTTCTAATGGTATACTCTGATAACACCATCTACAAACTGCATGATTTACATTTCCTTTTAATCTATCCGAAAAAGTTCTCGAAAAATCTTGTGACATCGTTCTTCCAAACGCTGAACCACTGATACTCAATGCTCCAAAACCCAGAGACATATTCTGAATTGCTTTTCTTCTATTTAGCTTAGCCATAACCCCAAAATTGAATAGTTCATAAAACACAGCTAATTTAATTAATGATTTGTTAATTTTATTGTTAATACAGAAACAAACTTCTTATATTAGAAGCGAAATTGTGCAAACAATAGCAATTGAATTATGAAATTCTAATTTTTCATTTTTCAAAACACCTTTCTTCGAGAACAAGAAGAAAACAGACAAACAAAAAACTACTATCAGAGCGTACTCAATCAAGCAATGATCGGCTTGATTCGAGATTAATTTATTTTAACATAAAATGAGAAGATTGATCGCAATCTCTCATCTTTTAATGTAACGTATAGACTGTCTGTAAACATCAAAAAAAGTATGGAACAAGAACCTCAATTTGACGCTATTGTCGTTGGAACAGGAATTAGTGGTGGCTGGGCTGCTAAAGAACTTTGTGAAAAAGGTTTAAAAACACTCGTATTAGAAAGAGGTCGTATGGTAACGCATATCGACGATTACACCACTGCTAATGATGATCCGTGGGATTACGAATTTAAAGGAGAACCCTCTCGAGAAGAAATTGCCGAACAACCTAAACAACATCGAACAGGGTATGTTACTGATAAAGCACACCGTCACTTTTTTGTAAATGATCTTAAACACCCATACAATGAAATTAAACGTTTTGACTGGATTAGAGGATATCATGTTGGTGGAAGATCACTCATGTGGGGAAGACAAAGTTATAGACTGTGTGATTTTGATTTTGAAGCCAATAAGAAAGAAGGAATTGCTGTAGATTGGCCAGTACGCTATAAAGATATTGCACCTTGGTATGATAAAGTAGAAGAGTTTATTGGTGTTAGTGGAGAAAAATTAGGTTTGGAACAATTACCCGACGGACAATTTTTGCCACCCATGGAATTAAACTGCGTAGAAGAGCATCTAAAAAAGAATATTGCAGAGAATTATGAAGATCGCTTACTTACTATTGGTAGAACCGCTCATATTACCGGAACCAAGACTTTTGAGGGCAGAATGAACTGCCAATATCGTAATCGATGTATGCGTGGATGCCCATTTGGAGCTTATTTTAGCAGTAATTCATCCACTTTACCAGCTGCAGAAAGAACAGGTAATATGACTTTGCGACCCAATTCTATCGTACATCAAGTACTCTATGATGATAAAACTGGAAAAGCTACCGGAGTAGAAGTCATTGATACACTTACTAAGGAGAAAATGCAATTTACTGCAAAAGTTATTTTCTTATGTGCTTCAGCCATTGCTTCGGCAAGTATATTAATGCAATCAAAATCAGAACGTTTTCCGAATGGAATGGGAAATGATTCTGGAGAATTAGGGCATAATATTATGGATCATCATTTTAAAGCTGGAGCTGTTGGAAAATATGATGGCTATAAAGACAAGTTTTATAAAGGAAGAAGACCTAATGGTATTTACATTCCACGTTTTAGAAACATTGGTGGCGAAACAGATCAAGAGAATTTTAAAAGAGGTTATGGATATCAAGGCGGAGCTAGCAG
Source organism: uncultured Aquimarina sp. (assembly GCF_947492965.1). GTDB lineage: Bacteria > Bacteroidota > Bacteroidia > Flavobacteriales > Flavobacteriaceae > Aquimarina. The sequence goes on from NZ_CANLOZ010000005.1 coordinate 52,721, forward strand.
ATCCAACTGGGAAGAAACTATTGCTGAGCTTGGTTATGGTGCCGAATTAAAAGAAAAAATATTAGAACCTGGAGGATGGCGATTCGGACTAATGGGATTTGGTGAGTGTCTACCCTATCACGAAAATAAAATGACGCTCGATTATGATAATCTAGACGAATGGGGATTACCTACCGTAACATTTGATGCCGAGTTTAAAGAAAATGAGCTAGAGATGCGTAAGGATATGATACAACAGGCAATGGATATGCTTTCTAAAGCAGGATTTACAGATATACAGCCTTGGGATGATATTGGAGCACCTGGTTTAGGAATTCATGAAATGGGAACAGCTCGTATGGGAAGAGATCCTAAAACGTCTGTACTTAATGGAAATAACCAAATTCACGCAGTTCCTAATGTTTATGTTACCGACGGCTCTTTTATGACCTCAGCGAGTTGTGTAAATCCATCACTTACGTACATGGCTTTTACGGCTCGTGCAGCAAATCATGCCGCAGAACAAATTCAAAAAAACGCTTAATCTAAGTATTATGAACAGAAGACAAGCATTAAGAAATATTGGACTATCAGCAGGATATATCGCTGCTACTCCCACCCTTTTCAGTCTATTGCAAAGCTGTAAAAAAGAGTACATATTGGATTGGACACCAGAACTATTATCTGTGGATGAAGGAAAAGCCTTAGATCACATCGTGGATCTTATCTTACCAGCTACAGATATTCCTGGTGCAAAAGCATTACACATCCCAATGTTTATTGATAAATTTATCAATAGGGGTATCGAAGAAGCTGAAGAAACACAGATGTTTAAATACGGTGCTGGTGTGATCATGAAAGAATTAGGGGTTAGCGAAGAAAAAAATATCGACGATGTTACCACAGAAGAATATGATGCCTTGTTAGCGAAATACTTAAAACTTCCTAAAGAAACCCGAAAAGCGCACTGGGAAGAAATTTCTAAAGTAAAAACTCCTGAGGATTTAGAAAATGTATCTCGAGAAGCCATATCATTTATTTTCTTATCTTCAGTAAGAGATATTTCTATTTTAGGATTTAAAACCTCAAAAGAAATTGGCAAAAACGTATTAAACTACCTCCCTGTTCCTGGAGAATATATCGGTTGTGATTCTGTTCAAAATCTTACCGGTGGAAAGGACTGGGCTTTATAATTATTACCTAACTAAATTTAAAATTATGTACAAAACAATCTTTAAGGGGCTTATATGTATGCTTATTATTAGTTCCTGCAAGAATACCTCTAAAGAAACTACCATAACCGAAACCCAAGAAGAAGAAACCATACAAGAACCGCCGAAGGAACCAGAACCTATCTTTGAGTTATCCTTAGCACAGTGGTCGCTTCATAAAGAAATCCAATCCGGAAAATTAGATCCTATGGATTTTGCAAAAAAAGCAAAAGAACTTGGTTTTACCGGTATTGAGTATGTAAGCCAGTTATATACTCATCTATATAAAGATGCAGGCGACCCAGAGAAGGAATTACATGAGATTCTAAATGCGCTAAAAAATAAAAGTGATCAGTACAATGTCCAAAATCTACTTATCATGGTAGATGGAGAAGGTGATCTAGCCGTTCTTGGTGAAAAAGAAAGAAACCAAACCGTAGAAAACCACAAGAAATGGGTAGATGCTGCTCAGTTTTTAGGATGTCATTCAATACGAGTAAATCTATTTGGCATCAATGATCCTGAAAAATGGGTAGAAGTAGCAACTGATGGATTAAAGAAATTATCGGAGTACGCAGCTACTAAGGGTATCAATGTAATTGTAGAAAATCATGGCTATTTATCATCTGATGCATCTTTATTAGTAAAAGTGATGCAAAATGTAAACATGAAAAACTGCGGAACACTTCCGGATTTTGGAAACTTCTGTTTGGAGCGTGAAGGCGGTGCACGATGGGGTGCCAAATGTGTAAAAGAATATCCAAAATATAAAGGTATCGAAGAAATGATGCCTTTTGCCAAAGGAGTGAGTGCTAAATCCTATGATTTTGATGCAGATGGAAATGAAACTACTATCGACTTTAAAAAAATGATGGATATCATCAAAACTGCAGGATATCAAGGATATATTGGGGTTGAATATGAAGGAGAACGACTAAGCGAAATTGATGGCATCATTGCCACCAGAGATCTATTAATAAAGCTATCTAAGTAACCTGGTAATCGTTCTTAAATTATGAAGAAATTTATTCAATTTCAGTTATCTCTAATGATGTTTTTAGAGTTCTTTATCTGGGGTGGTTGGTTTGTTACTATGGGAATCTATTTACCTAACTCTCTCGATACTAGTGGTGGTGAAATTGCGATGGCCTATTCTACACAATCGTGGGGCGCTATCATTGCTCCTTTCATTATCGGGCTTATTGCTGATCGTTTTTTTAACGCAGAACGTATTTTGGGAGTACTACATCTCATCGGAGCATTGCTAATGTATCAAATGTCTAACGCTACTGATTTTTCGGTATTCTTTCCCTATGTTTTGGGATATATGATTGTATATATGCCAACATTGGCATTGGTAAATTCTGTATCGTTTAACCAAATGACAGATCCGGCGAAACAATTCTCTTTTGTAAGAGTATTTGGAACTGTTGGATGGATTGTTGCGGGCTTAGTCATTAGTTATGTTTTTCATTGGGATTCTCCAGAAGGTGTAGCTAATGGAATGCTGAAAAACACCTTTTTAATGACAGCAATTGCATCTGCAATTCTAGGAGTTTTTAGTTTTACATTACCCAAAACACCTCCAAAGGTTGGAAAAGATCAGAAAGTAACTATTTCTGACATTTTAGGGCTGGAGGCAATCAAACTGCTAAAAGACAGAAACTTTCTCATGTTTTTCTTAGCCTCGATATTAATCTGTATTCCTCTTGCATTCTATTATCAACATGCTGGACAATTCTTAGGTGAAATTGGTGTTAGCAATCCTGCTGGTAAAATGACTATTGGTCAAATATCCGAAGTACTGTTCATGTTACTTTTACCGTTTTTCTTTAAACGTTTTGGTTTCAAGAAAACATTAATCGTTGGAATGTTAGCTTGGGGAGTACGATATCTATTATTCGCCTACGGAAATTCGGGCGAACTTGCATTTATGCTCATTGTTGGAATTGCGCTACATGGTATTTGCTATGATTTCTTTTTTGTATCTGGACAAATCTATACAGACTCTAAAGCAGGAGAAAAATTTAAAAGTGCTGCACAAGGTTTAATTACACTAGCGACTTATGGATTAGGAATGCTTATTGGGTTTTATGTAGCTGGAAAAATTACGGATGCTAATGTAATCGCAGATGGAGAACATAACTGGAATAGCATTTGGATATTCCCAGCAATTTTTGCAGCTGCAGTAATGCTATTATTTGCTATCTTCTTCAAAAATGAAAAAATAGAATATAAAGAAAGCTAACTATGACTAAACTTAAAATGGGAATGGTCGGTGGCGGAACAGGATCCTTTATTGGAGATGTGCATCGCAAGGCCGCCAGTATTGATGGAATGGTTGATTTAGTTTGTGGTGCATTTTCTTCTAGTAAAGAAAAAAGTCTTGCTTCTGGGAAAGAACTAGGAATCCCTAATGAACGAGTGTATGGCAGTTTTGAAGAAATGATCCTGGAAGAGGCAAAACTTCCTGAAGAGGAACGAATGGATTTTGTATCTATCGTAACTCCTAATCATATGCACTTCCCTCCTGCTAAAATCGCTCTAGAATATGGGTTTCATGTGATTTGTGATAAGCCACTGTCCTTAACTTTAGAAGAAGCTGTCGAATTAGAAAAAGTAGTTGCATCTACTGGAAAAATATTTGCGCTAACTCATAATTACACAGGATATCCTATGGTAAAACAGGCAAAAGCCATGATCGCCAAAGGAGACTTAGGAACCATTCGAAAAATAAACGCTCACTATCTGCAAGGCTGGCTTTCTACTTCGGTAGAAAAAACTGGTCAAAAACAAGCTGCATGGCGAGTAGATCCAAAGAGATCAGGAATTGGAGGTGCTTTGGGTGATATCGGCACACATGCTGAAAACTTGATTGAATATATTACAGATATAAAAATTGAAGCACTTGCGGCAGATTTAACCGCTTTTGGCGAAGGTCGTAGTCTCGATGATGATGGTAATATATTAGTACGTTTCGACAATGGAGCTAAAGGAATCATCTCTTTTTCTCAAATAGCAACGGGAGAAGAAAATAATCTGGGTGTTAAAATTTATGGTACCAAAGGAAGTGTAGAATGGTATCAAGAGAATCCAAATCAGTTAATTGTTAAATGGTTAGACCAACCCAAACAGATCTATACTCCTGGTGGAAACGGAACGTATCCTGAATCTTCTGACTATGTAAGAATCCCTGCAGGACATCCCGAAGGATATTTAGAAGGGTTTGCTACTATTTATAGAAGTTTTGCCAAAGAAGTCCTTGCGTTTAAAAATGGAAACTCTATTTCAGATCAATTAGATTTTCCAACCGTAGCAGATGGGGTGCGTGGAATGAAATTCATTTATGCTGCCGTAGAAAGTAGTAGTAATAATGCCGCTTGGGTAACATTATGATCCTAGTAAAACGTTTAATGAACCAATCACACACATATACCACCACTAAAAACTTATGACAATGAAGACAATAAAAGGGCCTGCAGTATTTCTTGCACAATTTATGGATGACAAAGCTCCTTTTAACTCACTTGATGGATTATGCAAATGGGCCTCTGATTTAGGATATAAAGGTATTCAAATCCCTACTTGGGAGACCAGACTTATTGATCTGGATACTGCTGCAGAAAGTCAAACCTATTGTGATGAACTCAAAGGTAAGATTGCAGATTACGGATTAGAAATCACAGAATTATCTACGCATCTGCAGGGACAATTGGTGGCAGTACATCCTGCATATGATTTGATGTTTGATAATTTTGCTCCTGACGATTGCAAAAACAATCCTAAAAAACGAACAGAATGGGCGATAACTCAAGTAAAAAATGCTGCAACCGCTAGTAACCACTTAGGAATTAGTGCGCATGGCACCTTCTCTGGTTCTCTTTTATGGCATACGATGCATCCTTGGCCACAACGTCCTGCCGGATTGGTAGAAATGGGATTCGAAGAATTAGCAAAAAGATGGCTACCCATTTTGAATCATTTTGACGAGCAAGGTGTTGATGTTTGTTATGAAATTCATCCAGGAGAAGATTTGCATGATGGTGTTACTTTTGAACGTTTTCTAGAAGCTACAGGAAATCACAAAAGAGTAAACATACTGTATGACCCGAGTCATTTTGTTTTACAACAATTGGATTATATCGAATATATTGATCATTATCATGAATTTATCAAAGCTTTTCATGTGAAGGATTCTGAATTTAATCCCACTGGAAAAAAAGGTGCGTTTGGTGGATATAGTGATTGGATAGATCGTGCAGGAAGATATCGTTCTCCAGGAGATGGACAAATAGATTTTAAGACTATTTTCTCTAAGCTTACCCAATACGGATGTGATGTTTGGGCGGTAATGGAATGGGAATGTTGTATCAAATCTCCAGAACAAGGTGCCCGAGAAGGTGCTCCGTTCATTCAAAGTCATATTATTGAAGCCACGCAAAAGGCATTTGATGATTTTGCTGGTGCTGATATTGACAAAGAACAACTTAAAAAAATATTAGGATTATAATCTAAAAAACTCAAAATGAAGAACCTTATCTATTTTCTTATTATTGGCTGTGTGTTATATGCTTGTGATACGAAACAAAAAGAGACAACTACTATTGCTGAGGAAAACAAGATTGAAGAAGAGATGGAAGAAACTCCTACTCCCACAAAAGAAATTACAGACCCTAAGGAAACTGAAGTTTGGGATCCAGAACCAAAAGCCATTTCTTTTGATTCGATGAATGTTCCATCTGATGCTATTGTACTTTTTAATGGAACAGATTTAGAGCAATGGATTGCGACCAAAGATTCTACACAAGCTGGTTGGACCATCAATCCTGATAAAACCATGACGGTAAAACCCGGAACAGGAGATATACAAACTAAAAGAAATTTTGGTAGTGTTCAATTACACTTAGAATGGAAAGCGCCAGATGTCTTGGTAGGTGATGGACAAGGAAGAGGAAATAGCGGTGTATTTTTTCAGAATAGATATGAAGTACAGATTTTAGATAGTTATCAAAATCGTACGTATGCTAATGGACAAGCTACTGCTATATATAAACAGCACATTCCTTTGGCCAATGCTACCAAGCCCAATGATCAGTGGCAGACTTATGACATCATATTCCATCAACCTGAATTTGAGAATGGTAAAAAGAAAACATCAGGATCTTTTACGGTAATTCATAATGGTGTATTGGTACAAGATAATGTAGAGATTTTAGGAACTACAGAGTATATAGGTCCGCCGAAGAATATTCCTCATGGAGAAGGTCCCATAAAATTACAAGATCATAGCAATCCAGTACATTATCGCAATATATGGATACGCGAATTATAGAAAATTAACCTAGAAATAAAAATCAGTTTATTGATAAACTACGATTACCAAACCAATTTTCTCCAGTATATCGAAATACTGGTTTAATTTTTCTAATTTCTTGATTTAATCTTTCAACCTGATTTTTTTTAACGAAAATTAATCCATCATCCCTTACTACAACATAACCATCTTTATTACGAAGTATTCCTTGAAACCTTAGAGTATTTGAAAAATCATAAATAAATGTCAAAACCACATTAAAATCTTTATCAATAACCTCAAAACCAGTTAGATCAAAATTCCAAGTAAAATAATTATCTTTATTCAATAAGAATTGATTGTCTTCAATTATACCGATAAGTTCTCCATTCTTGTCGTAAAGTTTAGCAGAAATAAGCAAACGATCTGTTGAGTTAATTCTGTAACGAAAATTACAATTATAATCTAACTCTTTAAAAATAAATAAACATTGAAAATCATCACTATAATTCGCAGGGATAGTTGATATTTTAACATCTGAATCTGCAACCCCAAAACTCAAACTTATTCTCCCTTTTTCGTTAAGTTTAGCATTATCAAGCAGAATTCCTCTTACGTTACCATCTTCATTTGAAACAATATATTTATCTGGTGAGAATAAATTCATGATAATTTGAAAAGCATCGGGTACATCAACAATAGCTGATGAAAAACCTAATATCAAAGTCACCACACCTGTTCTCCAGTTAAAAATCTTTTTTTTTCAATGCTGTTTGCAATAGAAAAAATTAGTTTTCCGAAGGCATCTCTTTCCTTTCTTGGTTTTTGCTCTACAATTCCCTCTCAAATTATAAAATGTTTTGTTAAATCTCAATTTAAGAAATCAAAAATAGCAAAATAAAAAACTATTTTTTCCCCAAAAATTAAATATAATAATATTGTCTACAATCATATTCCAAATGCTATTTATTTCGTTAATTATTGAAGAAATAAAATGCTAATTTCTAATTCAAATCATTGGTCACTAAATAAAAGCTATCAGCTATTGAGCATTTATAAATGCTTGAATCTCTTTATCCGTAAAAACGGGATTCGCTCCTTCGCTACCTGCTACCATAGCACCAATAGCGCATGCATAATCTATGGCTGTTTGCGGATTGATTTGTTGGATTAGCTTCGAAATCAAAGTGCCTAAAAAGGAATCCCCTGCTCCTACCGTATCTATTACCTTTACTTCGTATCCAGAATTATTGTAAAAACTATTATTATAAAATAAGGTAGCGCCTTTTCCTCCTTTGGTAATACAAATTTGGGAAGTTTCTGTATATTTTGCTAAAGCTTTTACTTGATCTTCAACTGTGTTTTCTTGTATGTTGAAATAAGTACAGATTTCATCCAATTCTTCATCATTGAGTTTTATAAAATCAGCCTTTTGCATCAGTTCTAAAAGTAAAGCTGCATCATAATGTGGTGGGCGAAGATTAACATCCAATATTTTAAACTTGGCAAGCTCTAACAGCTCCAACAAAGTCTTTCTAGAAACATCATTTCTAGCAGCTAAACTCCCATAAATAAATGCATCCGAAGTGGCTACTTCCTTTTTGAGAGCTTCAGAATTCTCAATAAAGTCCCATGCCACCGGTCTGCTAATCTCATAAGAAGCCGTACCTTTTTCATCCAGTATTACTAAAACTTCTCCCGTTTTATATTCTTGATCCTTCTGAACCGTATCAATAGAAAGACCTTTTTCTAAAATATAAGAAGTAATATGATCTCCTAATTCGTCATCACCGACTCTGGTAATAATAGTGGTATCAATTCCCATAGTTTTTAGACGCAATGCCACATTCAGTGGTGCGCCTCCTATTTTTTTATGAGAAGGAAATATATCCCAAAGTACTTCTCCGAAACAACTTATTTTCACACGTTTAGATTTTAATATTTTTTAATCATTACAAAGTATACACTAAGATATCAATAATTAAGCTTTTCATACAAAAAACAACCCTCAGCGGTTAACTACTCCTCTGAGGGTCTAGGTTGGAGCGAAAAAATTAAACTAACTCAACTTACACTCAATTAACAGCTCCAACTTCTCTTATATATCTTATGTTTCTTTATCTAAAATGGATTCCAACCTGTGCTTGAATAACTAGATAATATTGTTTTTATACTGAATTTAATTTCTCTTTAATCCTATCAATACACGGATTGTTAATACTTCCTATATGTGTATGTTTTGTGTTCTTTTCAGGCTTGTAATTTCCTTTTTCGATATCCTGTCCAATTTTCACGTAGGCATCTCTAAAAGACATCCCTTCCATTACCAACGCATTCAACGTATCTACACTAAACAAATAATCATATTTGGTATCTTCTAAAATACTTTCGTTTACTTTCACATTCTTTAGTGCGTAAATTGCCATCTCTAAAGACGCTTTTAAATCCTGAATTGCTGGTACGATGCCTTCTTTCAATAATTGTAAATCTCTATGATATCCACTGGGTAAGTTATTCATAAGCAAACTCAACTCGTATGGTAAGGCCTGAATCTTATTACACTTTCCTCTTATTAACTCAAATACATCAGGATTCTTTTTATGTGGCATAATACTAGAGCCTGTTGTAAATTCTGAAGGAATACTCATAAAGTCAAAATTCTGACTCATATACAAGCAAACGTCCATTGCTAATTTGGATAAGGTACCTGCCACGCTACTCATAGCAAAAGCAGTAGATTTTTCAGATTTCCCTCTACTCATCTGAGCAGCAACTACATTGTATTTCAATGTTTCAAAATCTAACTCTTTTGTAGTGAACTCTCTATCTATTGGAAATGAACTTCCATATCCAGCTGCACTTCCTAATGGATTCTGATCTACTACCTTAATTGCAGCATTTACAAAATAAAGGTCATCCACAAAGCTCTCTGCGTATGCAGAAAACCATAATCCAAATGAGGATGGCATGGCAATCTGAAGATGTGTATATCCAGGTAGCAACACCTCTTTATACTGCTTTGCTGACTTTAATAAATTTTCAGACAGCTCCTTTACTTGATCTTTTATCTGTTGCAACTCATCTTTTAGATATAAATGCATTGCCACTAACACCTGATCATTTCTAGATCTGGCAGTATGGATTCGTTTACCAGCATCTCCAATTTTTTGAGTAAGCTCAAACTCTATTTTAGAATGCACGTCTTCAAACTGATCTTCAATTACAAAAGTCCCTTGCTCAATTTGTTGTGCCAAGACATCGAGTTCTTTTTCGATGGCAACGATATCTTCATTTGAGAGCAACTGAATTTTATGTAACATTTTAGCGTGTGCTAACGTTGCTTTTACATCATATTTAGCAATTACCAAATCTAATTGTCTATCGTTACCTACGGTAAACACATCTATCTTTTGATCGGTTGGTAATCCTTTATCCCACAGTTTCATTTCGTTTTAGTTATAGTTCTGAGTAGTTAGTTATTAGCCTTTCTAATTTTATATTTAATGTCTTTAAGTTAAGTGTTCTTATTGTCAGTCTGAGCTTGTCGAAGACCTCTAAAAGCTTGATTTTCAATTTCACTTCGACAAGCTCTGTGTGACAAAAAACATAATATCATTTAACTTAACAACATTGATTTTCAATTTATAATTTTACATTTTTAGATGATACCTTCTAATATCTTGATATATAAGGCGACTCCTTCTTTGATTTCTTCTACATAGATAAACTCATTTGCAGAATGCGATCTTGTAGAATCTCCAGGTCCCAACTTTAGCGATGGACAACTTAATACCGATTGATCCGAAAGTGTTGGAGATCCATAAGTGGTTCTTCCTAATGAAATTCCGGAGGTAACAATTGGATGGTCCTTTGGTATAGATGACGACCCTAAATGCAGTGATCTTGGTTTTACCTCAACATGCTGCGGCAAAGAGTTTTTAACTAATTCTAAGACTTCTTCATTTTTATATTTATCATTCACTCTAATATCTACAACCAAATTACAATGAGATGGCACCACATTATGTTGATTACCCGCGTTAATCTGAGTCACAGTCATTTTTACATCTCCCAATGTTTCTGAACTCTTTTCGAATTTGTAATCCTTAAACCATTGAATTACCTTAAGCGTATTATATATTGCATTATCATCATTAGGATGTGCAGCATGACTGGCAGTCCCTTTTACCGAAACATCTAATACCAATAATCCTTTTTCAGCAATTGCTAGTTGCATCAATGTAGGCTCTCCCACAATAGCAAACTCTACATTTTTTAGATATTTCAGAATACTTTTTAATCCTAACGGACCACTACTTTCCTCTTCTGCCGTGGCTGCTATTACAAAATTGTAATTCAGATCTTGTTTGTTATAAAAATAGGTGAAAGTTGCTATTAGAGATACCAAACATCCACCGGCATCGTTACTTCCTAAGCCATATAACTTTCCATCTTCTACAAAAGCCTTAAATGGATCGTTGGTATAATTACCGTTAGGTTTTACAGTATCATGATGAGAATTCAAAAGAATTGTAGGTTTTGCTTCATCAAAATTCTTATTATATGCCCAAATGTTATTGTTCTCTCTTTCAAAAGGTATTTCATATTGATGGAACCAATTTTCTATCAATAAAGCTGTTCCTTCTTCTTCTGAAGAAAAAGATTGAGTTTCTATTAACTGATGCAACAGATCTATTGCTTTTTCAGTTAATTCAGGAATACTTAAAGCTGAATTATTCATAGTAGTATGGTTGTCTATCACATTTGTATTTATGTTATTATCTTCTTTCTCCATGATAATTTATCTCTCTTTATTAGTACAGATTTTAAAAGTTTATCATCTTATATTTATAAGCTCAAAGTCGTATGTTTTATTGAGTTATCTTTTATAAAATCTGCATTGGCTATATGTACTTTATTTACGTTTTTATGCAATGCATCGAAACAGTTTTTTAATTTGGGTAACATACCATCCGCGATGATATCTTGATCTCTTAATTCAGAATATTTTTCTAAATCAATATGCTCTATTACAGAATCCTTATCCTCTATATTTTCGAGAACTCCTTTTAATTCAAAACAATAAAACAACGCTACTTCGTAATCTGTACTCATCGCTGAAGCAATTTCGGATGCAATGGTATCTGCATTGGTATTAAACAATTGACCATTGGTATCATGTGTTACCGCACAAAAAACAGGCGTTATTCCTAAATCTATAAATCCCTTTAACGTATCCTTATTTACCGTTGTAACATCACCCACATATCCATAATCTATAAACTGTACTGGTCTTTTATTCGCTACGATCACATTTGCATCAGCACCGGTTAACCCCAAAGCATTGCAATTATATTTTTGAAGACCTGAAACAATGGTTTTATTTAAAAGACCAGCGTACGTCATTACCACGATATCTAAATTCTCTGCCGATGTGATTCTTCTTCCATCAATCATTTCAGTCTTCACACCTAATTTAGATGCTAATTTTGTAGCAGATTTTCCTCCTCCATGAATCAAAATTTTTGGTCCTTTCACTTTAGAAAAGTCTTGCAGAAAAGAATCCAACGCTTCTTTATTTTCGATGATGTTGCCACCAATCTTTGCAACTAATAATTTATCTTTTGTTTTCATAGCTTAACTCTTTTCTAAAATCTTTTTCATCACCAACTGTGCAGCATAGGTTCTATTGTTTGCTTGTTCAATAACTACAGAGTTCTCACTATCAATGACTGCGTCATCAACAACTACATTTCTTCTTACTGGTAAACAATGCATAAACTTCGCATTATTGGTAAGGTCCATTTTATCTTTTGTAATTCTCCAGCTTTCATCTTGCGAAGAACTTCCGTAATCTTTATAGGAACTCCAGTTTTTTACATACACAAAATCAGCGTTTTCGAATGCTTTTGCTTGATCGTACTCTATGGGCACCTCATTGGTAATCTGACTGGCTAACTCAAACCCCATTGGATGGGTAATTACAAACTCTGCGTCCATTTTTTGTGCCATTTCTGCAAAAGAATTGGCGACAGCCTGCGGTAAGGCTTTCGGATGCGGTGCCCATGAAAGTACAATCTTTGGTTTATGTATTGGCTTATATTCTGTTATTGTAATTGCATCTGTTAACGCTTGTAGTGGATGACCTGTAGCACTTTCCATATTAATAATAGGAACGCTGGCATATTTCATAAAGCTTTTTAAAACTTTTTCTTCATAGTCCTCTTCCCTATTTTCTAACTTCGCAAAAGCACGTATTGCTACGATATCACAATATTGAGATACTACTTGTGCTGCTTCTTTAATATGCTCCGAATTACCTTGATCCATGATAGTTCCATCTTCATATTCTAAGGACCATCCTTCTCCACCAAAATTCATTACCATCACATTCATTCCAAGATTTAAAGCTGCTTTCTGCGTACTTAACCTCGTTCTTAAACTAGGATTAAAAAACAATAAACCGATTGTCTTATCTTTTCCTAATTCTTTGTGAGATAAAGGGTTTTTCTTTAAATCAATCGCTTCTTCAACCCAAGAAGTAAGAGCATCTATATCGTGTACTGAAAAATAATTATTCATTGTATACAGGTTTAATTATTTTGGTAAAAGGAACAGTATTATTAATCGCATTTACCATAAAATTGTCTTCGAGACCGTTGGCTATCCATGTTTCTATGTCACAGTCCTGAGTTATGCTAGCGGCTTGTACTTTTGATTTCATTCCGCCAGTTCCATGTTTAGATGTTGAAGAAACAATTTCATTATTCAAAAGCTCTAAATCATCTACTTCATCTATTGTTTTAAAGGTTTTATTTTCTACTGACTCCTTGGTACATATACCATTGGTATTGGTAGCAATAAGTAATAAGTCTGCATCTAATAAACAAGCAGTTAATGCTGCTAGTTTATCGTTATCTCCAAATTTAATTTCGTCTGTTGCAACCGTATCATTCTCATTGATAATTGGGATGTAGTTATTCGCTATCAAGACATTAATCGTATTTACAATGTTTTTTTTAGACTGTTCTCTTTCAAAATCAGAATACGACAATAAACATTGAGAAGTAAGCAACCCTAAATCCCTAAAGCTTTCTTGAAAAATTCTCATCAAATGAGGCTGTCCAATAGATGCTAAAGCTTGTTTTACGGTAATCTCCTTGCCATTACTCTCTAGATTTACAAATTGCTTTGCTACAGCAATTGCTCCAGAGCTTACAATTACAAACTCATAACGATCTTGTAATTCAACTATCTGATTACCTATATCCTCAATTTTGCCTCTAGAAATATGATCCGTTTCTTTGGTAAGAACATTGGATCCTATTTTTAGGACAATTCTCTTTTTATCTGATTTGCCCGTCTCCATGTATATACCATTTATTGGTTACCAAATGTTGCAGTCCAATAGGACCTCTTTGGTGTAATTTATCTGTACTAATCGCCAATTCTCCACCTAAACCTAATTGAAATCCATCTGTAAATCGCGTAGAAGCATTGTGATATACTGCTGCGCAATCTACAGATGCCATAAAGGATTCTGCTTCCTTCTGATTTCTTGTAATTATTGCGGCAGAGTGTCCTCCACTAAATTTATTAATCTTAGAAACTGCTTCGGGAGCGTTTTCTATTTCTCCGATTACTATTTTATAATCTAAAAATTCTTCTTCCCATATATTAGGATTTGAAATTTGAGCTACTTCATCATATTTAGAGAGCGAAGCATCTCCTAGTATTTCAACATTAAAATTCTTTAAGGTGATGATCAGGTTTTTTACAAAATCTTCTTTATTAGGCAAGTTCTTATCGATAAGAACCTTGTCTACAGCATTACAAGCGGAAATTTTGTCTGTTTTACCATTAATAATATTATCTAGCGCCAGCGCACGATCTGCTTCCTTATGCACATACACAAAATTGTTTCCTCTTCCACTTACTATTACCGGACAAGTGGCATGTTTCTTTACGAAGGCAATTAGCTTTTCTCCTCCTCTTGGAATAATTAAATCCACATTTTGGGTTGGCTTTTCTAAAAAAGATTGAGTCTCGGTTCTATTGTAGTTTAGATACTCTATCCAATCACTTGATATATTGTTATCTTTTAAAGCCTGATGCCATAGCTTAACTATCGCAAGATTAGACTGCAAGGATTCTTTTCCTCCTTTTAGTAAAATTTTATTCCCAGATTTAAAAGCTATTCCTGCCGCCTCCACTGTAACATCTGGTCTAGATTCATAGATAATTAAAACCGTTCCAAATGAAGCCGTTTTATTATATACTTGCATTCCATTATCATGGGTAAATCGAAAACGTTCTACCCCAACAGGATCTTCTTGACTAGCCAATTGTTCTAGAGAAGCAATCATTGTATCTATTTTGGAGTCATCCACTTTTAATCGGTCTCTCATTGCTAAATCATCTCCAGAATATGAATTAAGATCACTTTTATTAGCTTTAATAATAGTATCCTTGTGCTCTGCAATTAACGCAGCCATTTTTTTCAGTACAGCATTTCTTTCTGATATATCAAGTATAGTATTCATTTTTATATCTTTTCTGGCACTAACACGGTTTGTAATGCCTTTATAAATTGATCTATTTCCGTTTTACCAATTGTTAATGGTGGAAGAATTCTCAACAACTTTTTATTCATAGCACCTCCAGTAAAAATATGCTCATCATAGATTAACTTTTTTCTTAGTTCAGCTACTTCAAAATCAAACTCTAACCCTAACATTAATCCTTTTCCTTTTACTCGTTGAACTCCTGGAATTTCTAAAGCTTTGGTAACAAAATAGTCTCCTGTTAATCTTGCATTATCAATCAACTCTTCAGCTTCTAACACTTCCAAGACTGCTAAAGCCGCTGTACAAGCGAGATGATTGCCTCCAAAAGTAGTTCCGAGCATCCCATAACTTGGTTCGATATGTGGTGCAATCATAATCCCTCCAATTGGGAATCCATTTCCCATACCTTTGGCAATCGAGATAATATCAGGTGTAATTCCATGATATTGATGTGCAAAGAATTTTCCGGTTCTTCCAAATCCTGATTGTACCTCATCAAGAATTAATACGACTTTATTTTCTTTGCATAATTTTTCTAATTCTTTAAAAAAGAACGTAGTCCCTTCATCTAAACCTCCTACACCTTGTATAGGTTCTATAATAACAGCACAAACGTCACCTTTGGATAATTCGGTTTTTAGTAAATCCAAATCATTTAGAGGTAAAAAAGTAACATCTTGTTGTTTGTTTAAAGGCGCATTGATCTTGGCATTATCAGTTGCTGCAACCGCTGCTGATGTTCTACCATGAAATCCGTTATGAAATGAAATTATTCTAGACTTCTGTGTATAAAATGAAGCCAACTTTAGAGCATTCTCATTAGCTTCTGCTCCAGAATTACATAAAAACAACTGATAGTTATCGTATCCTGATAATTGACCTAATTTATTCGCCAAATCAGTTTGCAAACTATTATGAACAGCATTAGAATAGAAACCAATTTTGTCCAACTGTTCTTTCATCCTTTTTATATAATGAGGATGTCCATGTCCGATTGATATTACTGCATGACCGCCGTATAAATCTAAGTACTCCACTCCATTTTTATCCACTACGATACTATCATGAGCTTCTACCGGCTCTACATCATAAAGAGGATATACATCAAATAGTTTCATTTTATTTGTTATTTGTTATTGGTTAATTGTTATTAGCTTTTATGGTTAAAGCAAAACAATTAATCATTGTATTATCTAATTCTTATATTCATATAGTTTTACTATTAATGGTTATTAGTAGGTAGCTATCAACTAATAACCAAAAACAGTCAACTACTTTATCGTATTAATTTTTTCATAGGATGCCATTACTCCTTTAATTACAGAGGAACTAAGCCCCTGGTGTTCCATTTCATTCAATCCTTCTATAGTGCATCCTTGTGGGGTTGTCACCTTATCTATTTCCCGTTCAGGATGTGTTCCATTTTCTGCTACTAAGGTGGCTGCTCCAATAGCGGTCTGCACAGCGATAATCTGAGCTTCATGAGGATGAAATCCCATTTGGATACCTCCTTGTATCATGGCTCTCAAGAATCTTAAGAAGAATGCAATACCACTGGCTCCTAATACCGTTGCTGCTTGCATTAATCGTTCTTCGATTACCAAGGTTTCTCCTATCGTATCAAACATCTTTTCGACCATTGATAATTCTTCTTTCACATCATCATTAGCCGCAATACAGGTCATTGATAGTTTTTTTGCCGCCCCTGTATTGGGCATTACTCTCACAACCTTGTTATTAGGAACTACCTCGTTTATCTCTTCTATAGAAGTACCTGTTACCGTAGATATCAATATCTGATCTGTTGTTACTTCATATTTAATCTCCTGAAGCACAGTATCTAATTGTCTGGGTTGCACACACAAGATAACCCACTTTACATCTTTTATAGAAGTTAAAATATCTTGTGATGTAGATACACCCAAATTTGTTTCTACCTCTTTTAAATTATACTTCGATTTATCAACAACGGTAATATTCTTTGCTTCAAATAAATCACTACTAGCTAAACCTGATATAATTGATTTACCTAAGTTACCTCCTCCTATGATTGTTATTTTGTTCATTTTAAAACGCGCTTGCTTTTAATTCTAGTCCTGTTTTTTCTTCTATTCCCAGCATCAAGTTCATATTGTGAATTGCTTGACCAGAAGCTCCTTTAATCAAATTATCAATTACAGAGGTGATCAGTAGCATTTCATCTTTTTTACTAAGATGAAGAATACACTTATTGGTATTCACTACTTGTTTTAAATAAATTTCCTTTTCAGAAACCACTGTAAATTTGGAATCTTTGTAATAGGTTTTATATAACGCTACTGCCTCTTCTTCGGAACCATCATACTTTGTATATAAAGTTGCATAAATGCCTTTACTAAAATTTCCTCTATTCGGAATAAAGAAAATGGGAGTATCAAAATTATTTTGTAATTGATGAATACTCTGATTGATCTCATCAAGATGTTGGTGCGTAAACACTTTATAACTCGAAAAGTTATTATCCCTCCAACTAAAATGCGTAGTCCCACCAGGCATTACTCCTGCTCCAGTACTTCCCGTAGTTGCATTAATATGTACGGCATCTTGAATTTTGTTAGCAGATGCTAATGGTAATAATGCCAATTGAATTGCTGTAGCAAAACATCCTGGATTTGCAATATTCTGAGCCGACTTAATCTTATCCTTTTGTAGCTCTGGTAATCCATAAACGAACTCTCTTCCATCAAACACATGATCTTTTTCTAATCTAAAATCATTTCCTAAATCTATAATTTTAGTATAACTAGAAAAGGTATGTTCTTCTAAAAAAGCTCTTGATCGTCCGTGTCCCAGACATAAAAACAAAACATCTATATTAGGATTTACAGTATCCGTAAATGCTAGATCAATATCTCCTAAAACATCCACATGCTGATCACTAATAGACACACCAGCGTTTGTTGTACTATACACAAAATCTAGTACTACATTTGGATGATGAATTAACAACCTAATTAATTCTCCTGCTGTATACCCAGATCCTCCTATGATTCCAACTTTTATCATGATTCTGTAGGATTTACATTATGATATATTTTATTCGCATTTCCATAAATCTTGATAAAACCTTTAGCGTCATCAGAAGTCCATGAATTATTCATTTCTCCATATTGACCAAAATCTGATTTCATCATATCAAAAGGAGATTCAATTCCTTCTAATAAAAAGTGATAAGGTTTCAATTTTACAGTCACATCTCCAGTTACTGATTTTTGAGAATCTTCTAAGAAAACTTCAATATTTCTCATCACGGGATCTAGATAATTTCCTTCGTGTAATAACATACCATACCAATTAGCCAATTGTTCTTTCCAATATTGTTGCCATTTAGTAAGCACATGCTTTTCTAGCAAGTGATGTGCTTTTATGATCACTAGTGGCGCAGCGGCTTCAAATCCAACTCTTCCTTTGATTCCTATAATCGTATCACCTACATGAATATCCCTACCAATCGCAAAAGCACTTGCTAATTCCTCTAATTTTTGAATATTTTTTACAGGTGTATCTTTAATACCATCGAGACCTATAAGTTCTCCTTTTTCAAAATTTAAAGTGATTGTTTCTTCTTTGTCTTTTGTTAGCTGACTAGGATATGCAGCTTCCGGAAGTGGATCATGAGATGTTAACGTTTCTTTACCTCCTACACTCGTTCCCCAAATACCTTTGTTAATGGAATATTGTGCTTTTTCCCAACTATAGTGTACATTATGCTTTTTAAGGAATTCTACTTCTTCTTGCCTGGATAATTTTAAATCTCGAATCGGTGTGATGATTTCAATTTCTGGAGCAAGTGTTTGAAAAATAACATCAAATCTTATCTGATCGTTTCCAGCTCCAGTACTTCCATGAGCAATATATTTAGCTCCTACTTTTTTCGCATAATTGATTACTTCGATTGCTTGAAAAATTCTTTCGGCACTGACTGACAACGGATACGTATTATTTTTTAAGACATTCCCAAAAATTAGATACTTAATGGCTTTCTGATAAAACTCATTTAGAATGGTCTTATTCACATGTGATGTACTCCCCAGTTCATAAGCTCTCTTCTCTGTTTGGTCTAATTCTTCATCAGAAAAACCGCCCGTATTTACCAAGATCGTATACACCTCTAAATTCTTTTCATGAATTAGATACTTTACACAATAGGAAGTATCTAAACCTCCGCTGTATGCTACTACTACTTTTTCCATAACAATAATTGTTTATTGCTTGTAAGCATTGTTTGTTTTATTTTTTTTAATCTTTTAAGTACTTTTTTATCGTACCATTTTTCTTTTTTCTTTACTTTATTAACAGGATCATATAACATACCTGTACATAGACACATTTTATGTTCCTTTGCTTTAAGAATATCATAATTTGTACATGTTTTACAACCCGCCCAAAACTTAGGATCATCTGTTAACTCAGAAAAAGTCACTGGTTTATATCCTAGATCAGAGTTGATTTTCATAACGGCTAATCCCGTTGTAATTCCAAATACTTTAGAGTGAGGATACTTCTTCAAAGAATAGTTAAAGGTAAATTCTTTAATTCTTTTTGCCAGTCCTTGATTTCTATAATCAGGATGAACTATAAGACCTGAATGTGCAACATACTTTTCATGTCCCCAAACCTCTATATAACAGAACCCTGCAAACTTATCATCGTATAAAGCGATAATAGCATTACCGTTTATCATTTTTGTTTGTATATAATCAGGCGTTCGCTTAGCAATACCAGTTCCTCTGACTTTTGCAGAATCCGATATTACATCACATATTTCCTGAGCAAAATGTAAATGCTTGTCTGTTGCTATGATAATTTCTATCTGTTTCATATTGTTATTTCTACTATCTGCTTTCTACATCAGATATAGATATAATTAATGATAAATATTAGTATACAGAAGCTACGAATCCACAGTAAAATGAAACATAGACTAGTGTATGATTCTTAAAATTTCTTGATAATTCCAGTGAAAATAAAATATGGATATAACCATACTCGAATTAGTACAAAGTCATCTTTGATACTTTTATTTAACTAAAATGGAATTTGAAAGGAAGCAGGACGCACCTACTTCTAAATGAATTTAAACCCCCAAGGGGCGACGAAAGCGGCGCACTCTGAATGCAGTAGTAACAGATATGTTCTGAGATTGAACTTTCACTTTTCTCGAAATGTTTATTGCCGTTTTCATAATAGTAACTCTAAATCGTCGGCCGAAGCCCCTTTCGTTAACTAGATTATACAATATTACGCAAAATAGTTTTGATGAAGAAAAATAAAAATCAAATTTCACGAAAATTACGACAAACGCAAAATTTGATTCTTAATAAAGAACTTGTTTCAAAAAAACCATCAAAAAATTACATTATACTCATTTTAAACACTTTATTAAGAACACAACTTACTTTTTAATATATTAACACCATATTATTGAATAAATATTATTGTAAGGCGAATTTATAGACCAAATAGTCATTTTTACTAATGATCACTTGGGCTTACAAGTATCGATAATATAATACGAAAAGGATTTAGAATGAATATTCGACGAAAAAACAATGCTTTTTTTACAGTTTCATAATATTTTTAACATATAAATTTTGTGATAATAAAAAAAAACTATACTTTTGGTTAACCAGATTGGTCAACCAGTTAAAATCAAAACCAGTATATGAGTATTAAAACAGAAAAAGAATCGGACGTTTCATCCAATTCTAAAAAAGGTTCTGAAGAGATAATTATCTCTAAAATAAGAGAACTAATTGTTTCTAAGCAACTCGAACCAGGAGATAAGCTTCCTGCAGAACGAGTGCTGGCTGAGCAACTTGGTGTAAGCAGAAATCAACTACGACAAGCTATTCAAAGATTAGAATTCTATGGACTTGTTAAAAAGTACCCTCAGAGTGGAACTAGAGTATCTAATATAGGTGTAACTGCATTAAACGGAATGATGACGGATATTTTGCAATTACAAGAACCAGACTTTAAATCTCTGGTAGAAACTAGATTGATACTAGAGACTCATGCTGTTCGATTAGCTGCTACCAGAAGATCCGATGAACATTTAAAGCAAATCCTTGCTGCCCATGAAGCTTATAGTGAAAAAGCCGTAAATGGGTTAAGCGCAGTAGAAGAAGATTTAATGTTTCATCTAAAACTATCTGAAGCTAGTGGTAATAGCGTAATCAATTCTTTAATGCTTGTTATTACACCAGAAATAATAACACATTTTGTTGCCAACAAAGTCTGTAATAAAGATGAGAATTATCTACTCATTAGGGAACATCAAGCTATCATAGATGCCATCGTAGATAAAGACCCAGATCGAGCTGTTGCTAAACTAGAGGAACACTTTAAAGATCTATATAAATATTGCTATGATTAATACTTAACAATACTAAAAAAACAATTTTAACACCAGTCAAATTATGTGATATAAAACTAAAAAAAGGGACAGCTACCACACTAATCCCTTAATTTTCAAACTTTACTTGGTCTAAGAAGTAAAATTATAACTATAATTACTTATAGATAGATTAAAACAAAGATACTAAAAATAGATAAATGCTAATTAGTATATCATTTTTAATGCTTTGTTCAGTGATAAGTAATTACAAAATTAGGGTTTCCTTTTACTCATTGATGACCAATTATTGATTTAAAAGAAAGCATTAAAAAAACAAAATTAATTACTTATGTATTTCAAAAAGATCATAACAATCATCCTGATTGTTCTATATCATAGTACAATGCTTGCTCAAGAGAGCATTACCCTTGAGGGAACGGTCACTTCACTAGAAGATGGAATTCCAATTCCTGGAGTTAACGTATTAATAATTGAATCAAATACAGGAACTACTACTGATTTTGATGGAAATTACCAGATAAAAGTTAATAAAGGGGACATTCTTTCCTTTTCTTTTACAGGAAAAAAAACAGTTACCATAGTTGTTGAAAACCAAACGAGACTTGATGTTTCGCTCGAAGAAGAAGCTTCAGAACTGGAACAAGTAGTAGTAATCGGTTATGGAGTCCAGAAAAAATCTAGTTTAACAGCCTCCGTAGCGAAATTAGAAAATACGAACTTAGATGAACTTCCCTATTCGGATGTATCAAATAGTATAAAAGGTAAAATTGCTGGAGTTCAAATCAGAAATCCAAGCGGTAATGTAGGTGATGACCCTGAAATTATCGTAAGAGGTATCGGTTCTATAAGTCTTAGTTCTGCTCCTCTAGTAGTAGTAGATGGCTTTCCGTTTGATGATGGACTTCAATTTATAAACCCGAGTACTATAGAATCTATAGAGGTATTAAAGGATGCAAGTTCTACCGCTATATATGGATCTAGAGGTGCAAATGGTGTAATCTTAATTACAACAAAACAAGGAAAAGCTGAAAAGACATCTTTTGAATTTAAATCCTTATCCGGAATTAAACAGGCAGCTAGAAGTATCGATATCCTTGATGCCATTGAATTTGCAGACCTAGACAGAAGCAGAGATCAGTTAGTTGAAAATTTTAATGCACAACAAGAAAACAGAGAACCTAATCTTGTATACTACGATAATGTACAAATAGGAAAAAGAACCATCGCTCAAAATATTGGTGGTGCAACAGACTGGCAAGAAGAAGCTCTTAGAAATCAGGCAAGAATCGAAAACTATCAATTAAATGTATTTGGAGGAGGTACTCGAACAAATTATCTAGTATCTGCCAACTACATCTATAACGAAGGTCTAAGAAAAGATAATGACTTAGAAAGATTAAATCTTTCTGCAAGACTAAAATCAAAACTATCAGACAATTTAAGTTTTGATCTTAAAATAAATCCTTCTTATACTCTTACCAGAAGATCTTCTATCAATTTTACAGATGTTGGAAGATATGAGACTTGGATTCCTGTTAGACATAATCAATATACATCAGACTTAACAGGACAGCCTGTTGGAAGTTTTGCTCATGCATTACATTTTAGAGATTTGAACTTTGATTATGTAGACCCAGTTACTGGACAAGTAGAAAATACTGGAAATATAGAAGCACTTTGGACTTCATCCAATTTTAACCCTATTTCCAGACAAGAAGCTAGTAGGAGAAATCGTTTTGAATATAGATTATTATCTAATGGTTCTGTAAAATGGAAAATAGCCACTGGATTAACTCTTAGATCATCTTTAGGGGGATATGTACGATACAGAACAGGAGAAGAGTTTTTTGGTTCTGACGGAGATAGAGATGGAGAAACTGAAGGGTTATTAGCTGATCAACTTACTGTAAAATACATAAATGAAAATACTTTAACGTATAATAGAGACTTTAATGGTCATGATCTTGGACTATTAGTTGGTATTACTTACGAAAATACTGCCGAGCGATTAAGTAATTTAAGAATTACAAACTTTGATGACGAAAACATCACTACACTTAATGGTGGTACTATTATAGATTTAGACAACACATTTACTATAAAAGATGAAACTATTTTATCTTCTTACTTAGCCCGAGTGAATTACGCTTTTAAAGATCGCTATTTAATTTCTTTAGCAGGTAGAGCAGATGGTTTTAATAAGTTTGGTAAAAACAACAAATACGGGTTTTTCCCATCTGTTTCCGTAGGTTGGAATGTAGCCAATGAAAATTTCTGGCGAAACAGTATCGGAAATACCGTGAATACTTTAAAGTTAAGATCTAGTTGGGGAATTAGTGGAGCAGCTCCTCCTCTATTCGATTTCTTATCGCAAACCATTGTAGACTTCAGTAATTATAGCTTAGGAAATACTGGTGGAGTAACTACAGGTCAGGGAGAAGTAGACTTTTTACAAGGAAATCCTGATATCACTTGGGAAACAAATACAGAATTTAATAATGGTGTAGATCTTGGACTTTTTAATGGTTCTGTAAATCTTACAGTGGACTACTACTATAAATTATCTGAAAAACTATTATTAAGGCAGCAAATTTCCAATACTACTGGTTTTGATGAGCAGTGGAACAACATTGGAAAAGTACAAAACTCTGGATGGGAATTTGCACTATCTACAAATCTTGGTACAGGAAAACTAAAATGGCAAGGAAGTGCTAACATCTCCTTTAATGAAAACAAACTTATATCCTTTGGTGGATCTGAGAGAGCTATTAACAATGGAGAACGTACAGATCAATACATTACACGTGTAGGTGAACCTTATATTCAGTTCTATGGATATAAAACAGATGGTATTTTTCAGAATGCAGAAGATTTAGCTAACAGTCCAAGTGGTATTACTGATGCTGTTGGTGGATTGAAACGTGTGGATGTAAATGGTGATGGAATCATTAATGAAGATGACAGAACAGTTATTGGAGATCCTTTCCCAGATTTTATTTGGGGATTCACAAGCACATTTAACTATGGAAACCTTGATCTAAATTTCTCATTCCAAGGATCACAAGGAGGTGAAGTAGTGTGGGGTGAAGCTTTCTATAATGAAGTTGCGAGATATGGTTCTGTATATGCCGAAGGACAATGGTTTAATGAAAACATCCCAGCAAGCAGACCAGGAATTAGAATTGGAGTTCCATGGTTAGAAACAGATTACGCAGTACAAGACGCTTCTTACGCTTCTCTAAGAGAAGTTGTATTAGGATACTCTATACCTACTCACTCTGTGAAAAAAATGGGACTAGAAAAATTGAGAATTTACCTTTCTGGTCAAAATTTATGGTACCAAACCGCTGATGATTATCTGGGTAATAATCCAGAAGGAAATACTGATCGTAATAATGTTCTAATTAGAGGATATCAAAGAGGTGTTACACCAGTACAAAGACAACTTGCACTGGGACTAGACATCAATTTCTAAAAGCAAATAATAATAGTCCATTTCGAAAAACTTCTGTTACAGCAGACTTGAAAAACCGAAATATTGACTACAAAAAATTAGATAATGAAACATATTTTTAAACTTCAGAACAGATCCATAAATTTTAAGATTTATGCTTTTTTCTTGACATTATTAATGGTGTCTTGTGATCTCGAAGAAGATGTAATTTCGTTTAGAACGGATGACAACTTCTATGAAGATCAGGAAGAATTAAATAGAGGAATCATCGCCGCCTATTCTAGTTTATACGATGTAATGGCAGTTGAATGGAACGTTACAGAACTTCGTTCTGACAACACATTTACAAATCCTGATCGATCTCCAGAATCGGACGCTCCAAGATTTACTTTAGATAGACTAACCGTAGACACCAATAATTCTATTAATCAGAGTTATTACTCGAGTTGTTATAAAACAATTGCTTTAGCAAATAGAATATTAGCTAACCTAGATGTTGCAGAAGATGAAAATCTAAGAAATCAATATGAAGGTGAAGCTAAATTTTTAAGAGCATTGATGCATTTTAATCTTACAAGATTATACGGAGGTATTGTAATTGTTGATAGAATCCTTATTGGTGAAGAAGGGTTTCAATTATCCAGAGAACCGCAAACGGCAGTGTATGATTTTATTATTCAAGATCTTACGGATGCCATAGCATTACTTCCAGAGCAGTATGACGATTCAGAATTTGGAAGAGCAACAGGAATAGCAGCAAGAACAGTACTTGGGAAAGTTCACCTATCAAGTCCCACTAGAGATTTAGAAGCGGCTATCACTCAATTGGAGTATGTAAGAGATAGAGGATTAAATGATTTACTTCCTGATTATGACGAACTATTCGAACCTGGAAATGAAATCAATAACGAAGTAATTTTCTCTGTTAGATATGAACAAGGATTAATTGGTTTAGGATCTCCTTTTCCAAATTTCTTTGCACCACTACAGAGTGATGGAAATGTAGTTTTCGGTAATGGTGATGGACTTAACGTTCCTACTGAAGATGTGTCTGATTCTTATGCAACTGATGACCAAAGAAAACCTTCTTCCATGGCTGATAGCTACATAGCTACGAATGGAACTGAAATATTTAACAAACATGTTACTAAATACAATTCAGATTTTAATGCATTAGATGATGGAGACGTAGATTGGCCAGTAACTAGATTTGCTGATGTACTATTAATGCTTTCTGAAGCATATGTAGATGCTAGAGGAATTTCAGAAGCCTTAATTGAGCTTAATAAAGTGAGAGAACGAGCAGGTCTGACAGCAATCGTAGAAGCTGATGTAAGTTCTAGTTTTGCCTTTAAACTTGCTTTGGAGGATGAAAGACGCTTAGAGTTCGCTTTCGAAAACCATAGATTTTTTGATCTATTAAGAACTAATAGAGCATTAACAGTAATCAATGAACATTTCGTAACTGAATTTGCTTATAACAATCCTGATAATCCGGATTTAGATGCAAGTCCAATCTCGGACTTCCAGTTACTGTTACCGATTCCGCAAAGAGAAATTGACTTGAACCCTAATTTAGCTCAAAACGTAGGTTATTAATGATGTTTATAAAAACACATATCATCACTATTACTTTACCAATTCTACTTTTTGTAGGATATGCAGGACTTGCAAACGAGATTAAAGTAGCTACTCTTTCTGAGTTTAATGAAGCTATAAAATCTGTAAAAGCTGGCGATCGTATCATTCTTAAAAACGGAGAATGGAAAGATGTAAAATTAGTGGTGAAAGGTATAGGAACGTCTGAAAACCCTATAACTATTGAAGCTGAAGAATCAGGTAAAGTTGTTATTTCAGGTGATTCTAGCTTAAAAATGGCTGGAGAATATCTAATAGTCAAAGGGCTATGGTTCAAAAATGGATATTCTTCTGGTAAGTCAGTTATCTCCTTTAGAGTAAATTCTAAAGAATTTGCTAATCATTCTAGATTAACAGATTGTGCTATTACCTATTTCAACCCTGGATCCAAATCTATTGATTATAAATGGATCAGCGTTTGGGGTAAAAACAATCGTGTAGATCATAATTACTTTGCTGGTAAAACTCATTCAGGAACTACTCTTGTGGTTTGGTTAAAAGGTGAAAAACACATTGAAAACAATCATAGAATTGATCATAATTATTTCGGAGAAAGACCTCCTTTAGGATTTAATGGAGGCGAGACTATCAGAATCGGAACTAGCAAAAATTCTTTGTTATCATCCAGAACGATTGTAGAAGATAATGTGTTCGAAAAATGTAACGGAGAAGTAGAAATTATATCTAACAAATCCTGTGATAATGCCTATAGAAATAATTTATTTCTAGAAAGTGAAGGCGTGTTAACATTAAGACATGGTAATAGATGCTTAATCGAAAGTAATGTCTTTATTGGAAACCAAAAACCAAATACCGGAGGAATCAGAGTGATTAATGCGGGCCATATGATTAGAAATAATCTTATGATGAATCTAACTGGTGATGGTTTTAGAGGTCCTATTGTAGTAATGAATGGGGTTCCAAACAGCCCCGCTAATCGTTACCACCAAGTTAAGGATGTAAGCATTGTTAATAATACAGTAATCAATTGTTCTCCTATTCAATTTTGCGCTGGTAAAGATGAAGAAAGATCATTAGCACCAGAAAATACTGTATTTGCTAATAATATAATTTTCAATACTCATAATGATGAAATAGCTTCTGTATATGACTCCTTAGATGGATTTAAATTCTATGGTAATATACTTGATACAAAAGGTACTTTTGAGAAAGACGGTTTTACAAAAGTAAAAGTAAACTGGGATACTTTTGAAGATATTTTATATATACCAAAAGTTGAAAACGAAGCCTTACTAAAGAATTCCAAGAGTGAAGGCAAACCTACAAGATTGGATATCACTGGAGCTAAAAGAACGACTTTTGTCGCAGGAGCTTTTAACTTAGGGAATAAAAAATACCCGAAAGCACTGCTATTAAAAAGTGGAACTTCATGGGATTCTAAAGTCGTACCACAAAAAACTAAGACAATTACCGAAATTATTGAAGTGGAACCAGGTGTAGGTACTTTGCGTAAAGCATTGAAAAAAGCACCTGATGGAAGTATTCTAAAATTAAAACCAGGAACCTACACTCTGGAAAAAGGCATAAAAATCACAAACAGTGTTACCATACAAGGAAGCGCAAACGAACCTAAGGCTATTTTAAAAATACAGGAAGGTTTAGAAAAAAAACCAACCTATTTTTTTAGAGTCGAAGGTGGAAAATCCTTAAAAATAGATAACATTGAGATAAACGCTACATCCAATACTCCTATAAAATATGCTGTAGTTTCTCCTGATAAAGGAATTTCCGATCCATACTCTGTATTTATTAATAACTGTCATATAAAAGGTTTCAAAAACAAAAATGGCGGTAGTGTTTTTAAAGGATATAAAGGAACTTTTGCTGATTCTATAAGCATCATGAATTCAAGAATTGAAAATGCCTACAGAGGTATCAACCTAGGTGAAGAAAAAGATGATTTAGGAAGGTATAGTGCTCAAGTAGTTATCATAAAAAATACGATTTTTAAAGATATCGATCAATGGGCTATAAATTATTTCCGTGGCGGTAATGATGAATCTACTTTAGGAGGTAAACTCCTCGTTGATAATTCTGTATTCAGTAATGTAGGAAATATAGAAAAAGGAACTGTTTTAAGGACTAAAGGAATTGTTACCGTAGCTATTAAAAATTCAGTATTTGAAAAAAGCTATAAAGTTATAAACCCTGTAAGTTTAAAAGGAAACAAAAATGAGATTACCAACTGTGTCATTTTTGATTGCGGAACGGTAAAAGCAACAAAAGGAGCATCTGCAAAAGATGTATTTTATAAAAACCCGAAATGGGACGATAAAGAAAACTTCATTCCAAGTAAGAAGTCACCTTTACTAAGGCAACAAGCTATTGGTCTGAAATGGGAAACTAAAAAATAAAATTAACACCATAGAATTATGAAAAATTATGAAGCATCTTTTAAAAGAATCTTAGCAGGTCTGCTAGTTTTCTGTTTAATATTGATATTCGTTATATCCTCTTCTTGCGACGCAGATATTGAAGTAGATCAGACTGTGGAAGAAATTGAGTCTGCTACACCAATTATTACAGGTTTTTCTCCGTCTAATGTAGAAATTCTTGAGGATGTATTAGTAGAGGGAGAGTTTCTACAATTTGTAGATCGCGCAACTATCGGAGGTATCCCTACAGAAATTAAAAGTAAGATAAGTGATACTCAAATTTTACTAAGAGTAGATCCTGCAGTAGTTTCTGGACAAATAGTTTTAATAAATGATGTAAGTAGACAAGGTGCCGAAAATCTTGAATTTACAGCTACTTCTTCTGAAACTGTTAATGTGTCCTACCCTGTTCCATCGGTAACCAGTGTTATCCCAGATGAGGCTACAGCGAATGACCTTCTTATTATCGAAGGAGCTAATCTAGGAGTGGTTTCTAGTGTTACCTTCGGTGATGTAGCAGGTGTAATATCATTTCAGGAAACTGGTGTAATTGTAGTAACAGTACCTAATCCAGGGACTTTGGATCCGGTTGCAGTAAATTTAAACTACAATAGCAATACTGGAGAAATAGGACAAGAATTAAGTTCTTCTTTTCTAGTAAATATACCCACTCCAGAACCAGATAATGTTCCGAGAATAATGACTCGTGATAATATGGTAACGATAACTGGTGCTAATATCAATTTTACCACCTCGGTAACTGTAGATGGTATAGAAGCTACAATAACCACATCTCCGACAGATTTAACTTTTATGGTGCCATCTGGAGTATCGACAGGTATTTCTGAGGTAATCATAACAGATACCGAAGATCGTCAGACAACATTTAATATTCCATACATTAATGGCCCATACTACGAATATTATGATTTTGACACTAAAGCATTAGAAACTGTACGAGATAACAAAAATGATCCTAGCCAAGTAGTTTTATCATTGGGTGAAGAGGCTTCTGAACAGCCTAGATTTACGGGGATGACAGAACCTTTTGGAAGTAGATATCTACATATAGATTATCCTACAGCTACTACAAGTACATTGGCATCTATCTATGGATATGATTTTAGTGATGCATATGGAACTGAGGAAATGGGAGAAGAATCTGCAGCATTGGTAGATCCAGATGGTCGATTTGGAGGAAATCCAGTTCTGCATTTCTGGATGAGAATTAATGGTGCTAACTGTAGAACTAAAATATATCTAGGAACTTCTAGTGCTCAACGAAGAGAATCTAATGGAGAATTATTAGATACAGCAGGAGAATGGGTATTAGTAGCTGTTAGACTTAACGGATTTATGGACAGTGCGGCGGATTTCTCTAGATTTCATTTCCGTCTTACTGCAGGAAGCTCTTCTGACAACATTCCTAGGTCTGCGGATTACGACTGGATCATTGTTACAGATAGAGTACTTACAGAATTCGGAGCTGTAGATTATTCACCAGCATCAGTTACTGATGAAACTTTTTGGAAAGACCAAGGATAAGAACAATATATAATAACAATCATAAAAGCATATATGATCCCATCACCTTCACATATTATACGGTTAAGGTTAGACATTCTTTGTCTAGCCCTAACCCTATGCATCCTCAATTTTAGTTGTAACTCAGAACCAAAAACAGATGCTAAAGCTGAAGTAAAAACAGAAACCAAAAATCAAAAACCTGTACTTTCTTTATCCAATTCGGAAGCCAATGAAATAAAAGAATTACTAGACTCAAATGAGATTTTAAGAAATTCATTTGAAGAACAAAAAACAAAGGCTGATAAAGCAATCGTAAATGGAATAGAAGTTCCAGTACCAAAAGATCCAGGTGGCGGTTATTCTCATGAAAAACACAAGCGTAATTATGGAGAAATGTACGCTGCGGGAATTGCTTTTATGATTACTAAAGATAGTAAGTATTCTGAGTTCGTAACAAATATGTTACTTGCCTATGCGGATATGTATCCTCAGTTACCATTGCATCCAAAAAGAAAAGAAAATCATCCTGCAGGAAAATTATTTTGGCAAGGATTAAACGAAAGTGTATGGTTAGTTAATTCTATTCAAGCTTACAATTTGGTAAGTGATGCTATTTCATCAGAAGATAAAAAAACAATAGAAAACAATGTCTTCCGAAAAGTAGCTGAATTTATAAGTGTAGATTCCAAAAAAACCTTTAATAAAATTCATAATCATGGAACCTGGGCAGTAGCGGGCGTAGGTATGACAGGATATGTTCTCAAAGACCAGGATATGGTAGACCGTGCTCTATACGGAAGTAATAAGGACAAGAAAACCGGTTTTCTTAAACAAATAGACATGCTTTTTTCTCCAGAAGGATATTATTCTGAAGGACCTTATTATCAGAGATACGCTATGATGCCCTTTATGCTTTTCGGGCAGGCTATCCAACGTAATCAACCTGATCTTAAAATCTTCGAATACCGAGATCAATTATTAGGCAAAGCTGTAACCACAGTATTGCAACTTACTGATGAAAATGGAGCTTTTTTCCCTTTTAATGATGCATTAAAAGAAAAAAACTATTTAACCAGTGAATTGATATTCGCCAGCAATATTGCTTATGCCTACTATAATGATAGTTCGCTACTGCCTATTACCCATGAGCATAATAAAGTAAGTATATCTGGAGCAGGACTTTCTGTTGCAAAAGCACTTCAGAATTTCAATGCTAAAGAATACGAAAAAAAATCACTACTTATTACCGACGGTAAAGATGGAAATGATGGCGGATTAGCATTGTTGCGTATGCCAAACTTACAACGTAATGAAAAGCTTACTACGGTCTTTAAGTTTGCATCGCAAGGTATGGGGCACGGACATTTTGATCGACTTTCATTATTCCTTTATGACGGAAAACAAGAAATCATTCAAGATTATGGTGCCGCAAGATTCTTAAATGTAGAATCTAAGCAAGGAGGTCGCTATTTACCAGAAAACAAAACTTGGGCTAAACAAACAATCGCTCATAATACGGTTACTATAGATGAAGCATCACAATTTGGAGCGAATGTTAAAGCTTCCAGCGAGGTAAGTCCTAAACTATTATTTTCTAACGTAAGAGATAAAGATTTTCAAATTGTTAGTGCTAAAGAAGAAAATGCATATGATGACATAGCTATGCAAAGAACAATTGCACTAGTAGAGGGTAAAAATTCAGAACAACCGCCTTTTATAATCGATGTGTATCGAATCGCTTCTGCTAACAAGCATCAATATGATTTTAATTTTATGTATCAAGGACATTTAATGGAAACTAATTTTGAGTATATCAAAGCAAACACATTATCACCACTTGGTACAAAAAACGGATATCAACATTTATGGAAACTTGCAGAAGGTAAAAGCGATCATAACCTAGCCACATTTACTTGGCTTAATAAGAACCGCTTCTACTCTATTTCGAGTCTTGTTTCTAAGGATAGTAAAATGGTTTTTTCGTTATTAGGAGCTAACGATCCCGAATTTAATCTCAGAAATGATGCTTCTTATATGTTGCGAGAAAATGATAAAAAAGACCATGTTTTCGTGAATATTATTGAGCCGCACGGAAATTTTGATCCCAAGTTAGAATCCGTTCAGAATCCGCATTCTCGTGTAAAACACATTCAATTATTATTTTCAGATGAAAACTACACTATCGTAAAAGCAATATTCAATAATAATGAAAGCTATACGCTAGCAATAGTGAATAACGATCACGATCCACACAAAAAGCATACAGTAACCATTGAAGATCAAGAATTTCAATGGACAGGAAATTATAATTTAAAAACCAACTAAACAATGAGCTATTCTAAAATAAAAAGCGAAGTATTTTTTGTAACAAAAGACAAACCTTGGGAGCAAGCAGCAGAAGGAATTACACGTCAGATGATTGGTTATGATGTAAACATCATGATGGTAAAAGTAGCATTCGAAAAAGGAGCTATAGGGTATATCCATGACCATTTTCATTCACAAACAACATACGTGGAATCAGGAAGTTTTGAAGTGACAATTGGAGATGAGAAGAAAATATTAAATGCAGGAGATGGTTTTTTCATCCCTCCTAATGTTTCTCATGGAGCAGTTTGTTTAGAAGCTGGAGTATTAATTGATGTTTTCAGCCCGATACGAGAAGACTTTTTAGAAATTGACTTCAAAAAGAAATAATTGATGAAGAAGGTACAAGGATTACGCTGGTGGGTTATAGGTTTGATTGCCTTAGCAGCTGTTATCAACTACATAGACAGACAAGCGTTTTCTGTTTTATGGGAAACTGAAGGAGGTATTGCCGATGAGCTTTATCCTGATTTGGACCAAGAAGGACGCAAAAAAGTATATGGTGATATTGGCTTTTATTTCATTATCGCCTATGCATTAGGACAAGCACTATTTGGAAGAATTTTTGATAAAGTAGGTACCCGATTAGGTTTTGCCATTTCTATAGGCTTTTGGTCATTAGCCACAGGTTTACATGCTATAGTGAGAGGTTTTTTAGGCTTCACTTTAGTAAGAATGTTGTTAGGATTATCAGAAGCTGGTAATTGGCCTGGAGCAGCAAAAGGAAATGCTGAGTGGTTCCCCACAAATGAAAGAGCAGTTGCTCAAGGAATTTTTAACTTTGGAGCATCTTTTGGAGCATTAATCTCCATCCCTCTTATAGGACTTTTAGCACAACAATTACATTGGCAATTTGTCTTTTTAATTATTGCTATTCTAGGATTTGTTTGGCTAATTCCTTGGTTTGTTTATGTAAAAACCTCGCCAAAAAAACACCCTTGGATAACTGATAAGGAAAGAAATTTAATTATCGATGGACAAAAGAATGAATCAAATTCTAGTGAAGAGACAGAAGAGAAGAGTTTAAGTTACGGTAAGCTTTTAAAAAACAAACAGAGCTGGGGAGTTATTCTAGCCTCAGCAGCGATTGACCCAATTTGGTGGATTTTTGTAATCTGGATACCTAATTACTTGGTTAATGTTTTTGAAATGGATATCGCAGGAATCACCAAATTAGGTTGGGTTCCTTTCCTTGGAGCCATGATAGGAGCTTGGTTTGGTGGATTAATAGCTAAATCATTTTTTGCTAAAGGCTGGAGTACCAACAAAGTTAGAAAAACAACCATTGCAATTGGATGCGCTATTATGCTTCCAGCATTACTCTCTTTAAGTAATCCGGGTAGTCCACTAATTGCTGTACTTATTATGGCAGTTATTCTATTTGGTTTTCAAACTGCAATTGGTAATATCCAAACGCTACCAAGTGATTTATACAACGGGAAATCGGTAGGAACTTTATCTGGATTAGCAGGCATGTCTGCAAAATTCGCAGCAGCAGTTTTAACATGGTACATTGGAAATAAATTACCGATAGACAAATACTCTTTTGTATTTCTAATTGGAGCTGCACTTGTAGCCATTGTAGTTTTTTCTGTATGGGTGCTTATACCAAAAGTTGAACCAGTAAAGGTAAAGAGCTAAATAATAAGAATTAAAATTAATCAACATAAATAAAGTTTAAAAAATGAGTTTAAAAGAAAAAGTTGCTGTAGTAACAGGTGCAACTGGTGGAATAGGATTTGCAGTTGCGGAAAGATTAGGAAAAGATGGATATACCGTGATTTTAAATGGTATCGAAGATGAAAAAGGAGCTGAAAGAGTTAAAGAACTTACAGCACAAGGAATCACTGCAGAATATTATGGATTTGATGTTACTAATGAAGAAGCTGTTACATCAAATATTACTGCAATCGGTGAAAAATATGGTAAAATAGACGTACTAGTAAATAACGCTGGTGGACTAGGTGGTAGATCTAGATTTGAGGAAATGACCACAGAGTTTTACAGATTCGTAATGGCATTAAATCTTGATTCTACATTTTTTGCATCAAGAGCTGCCATCCCATTTCTTAAAAAAGCAGAAGGATCTTCTATTATCAACTATACTTCCAATGCTGGATGGACCGCTGGAGGACCAGGAGCAGGAATTTATGGAACTTCTAAAGCTGCAGTTCATGCAATTACAAGAGGATTGGCAAAAGATTTAGCAGAGTACGGAATTAGAGTTAATGCAGTATCTCCTGGTACAATTGATACTGATTTCCATAAACAAATTAAATCTACTAAACCTGAAGTGTTTAAGTCTTGGGCAAACAATATTATGCTAGGAAGGTTAGGACAGCCAGAAGATGTAGCTTCTGTTGTTTCGTTCTTAGCAAGTGATAGTGCAGCGTTTATAACTGCCGAGACTATCCAAATCGGAGGTGGACAAGCGTTAGGTATTTAATAACATCCTGAAAAATATAAAATGAAAAAAGTAGTAACCTTTGGAGAAGTTTTAATGCGTATTGCTCCTTTGGGAAACAAAAAATTAAAACAATCTAACCAATTAGAATACTACTTTGGTGGAACCGAAGCCAATGTCGCCATTTCCTTGGCACAGTTCGGAAATAATACTAAACATATCACTGCAGTATCCAATGATTTTGTTGGTGACGCAGTAAAGAGCTACTTGCAGAAACTGGGAGTAGATACTGGTTTGATTATTGACTCGTATCATCCTCTGGGACTTTATTTCCTGGAGGTTGGTGCGGTCATGAGATCAAGTACGATTGCATATAATCGTTCTAATTCTGCTTTCTGTCATATTGATCCAGATGTTATTAATTGGGAAAAAGCTCTTGAAGATTGTGATTGGTTTCATTGGACAGGTATTACTCCTGCCCTTTCCTTAAATGCATATAAAGCTTTGCAAAAAGGATTAGAGATTGCTAACCAAAAAGGAATTACCATTTCCGCAGATCCAGCTTATCGCAGTGGACTTTGGAATTATGGACACAAGGCAAAAGATATTCTTAATCAATTAGTAGAATTATCAAACGTATTCATTGGCGGACCTAATGAAATTAATGAATTACTAGATACCAGTTTTTCATACGAAAATGAAGATTTTATCCAAGCAAGCAAGCTTCTTATCCAAAAGTACCCGAATCTAAAAGGTGTTTTTGATAAAACAAGAGTATCCCTAAATGCTAATTGGCATAAAATTAAAGCGCGCCTATGGAATGGTGTTGATTTTTATGAAACTAATGAACTAGAAATAACCCACGTGGTTGATAGAATTGGAACAGGTGATGCTTATGCTGCTGGATTAATTCATGGTTTAATGCATTATGATGATCAAAAAGCTTTACAATTTGCCAATGCTGCTTGTGCTTTGAAGCACACTATAGAAGGAGATGCAAATCTGGTTTCAGAAGCCGAAGTATTACATATAATTGAAGGAAACTTATCAGGACGTATAAAAAGATAATATGGCAGATTATACACGAATCGAAGTAGCGCAAATAACAAAGGATACAGGTATAGTACCTTTATTCTATCATGAGGATATTAATATTGTAAAGCAAGTTATCAAAGCATGTTATGATGGAGGTGCACGTGTTTTTGAATTTACAAATAGAGGTGATCATGCTCAAGATATCTTCGGCGAAGTTGCCAAATGGATACAAAAAGAATTACCAGGTATGGTTTTAGGTGTTGGATCTATTGTAGATCCTGGCACCACTTCTTTATTCATTCAAAAAGGAGCTAACTTTATTGTTTCTCCAATCTTAAATAAAGAAATAGCCAAAGTCTGTAATCGCAGAAAAGTTGCATGGTTACCTGGCTGTGCTACTCTTACAGAAATTAATTATGCTGAAGAATTGGGCGCTGAAATTGTAAAAATATTTCCTGCTGCTCAAATCGGTGGAGCTGATTTTGTAAAAAGTATAAAAGCTCCATGCCCATGGACTAGTATTATGCCAAGTGGTGGAGTCACTCCTGAAAAAGAAAATTTAACTGATTGGTTCAATGCAGGCGTACATTGTGTTGGTATGGGATCTAAACTTATCGTAAAAGATAAGAATGGAAAACTAGATTATGACAAGATCACGGAGCTTACTAAAAACTCAATAAACATTGTAAAAAGCTTACGAAATCGCATTCTATAACCTCTATTTTGGTATTACAGTAAAACCTTCTTTTAAAATATCAAATTGATACAAAAACAATTAAATTAAATAATTTTTCACAAAAATTGTCTTAAATAAAAATAATCTATATATTTGGTTAACCAATTTGGTTAACCAAATATAATTTCACCAATTCTCTAAATGAAATAATTATGAAAAATTTATTACTTATCTGCACAATGCTAACTATGACCTTGGGGTTTTCTCAAATTCCTTCAGGATCAGGCACATATATCAATAAATTGATTTTAAGTCCTAATGGTCCAGATTTAACTAATGAGTATATAGAGATAAGAGGTACTCCAGATGCTGTAATTCCTTCAGATTTATATCTAATAAATGTAGAAGGTGACGGAGAAGCATCTAGAAGTGACTATGGAGAAGTTGGAGAAGTGATTCAATTAGGTGATGGAACAAGAACTTTTGGTTCTAACGGATTTCTAGCTATTGTAGCAAATTATACTGATGAAAATACAAGTGTAGTTACTACAAACCCTTATTCTAGCGTTATCGCAGCGGGGACTACTGTGGTTACTATCGAACTTGTAGGAAACGATGTTACTGGATCTTCTAGTAGTAATGTTTCTTCATTTACGCCAGACATTGGTTATGATGGAAATTTTGAAGATTGGAGTGCTACTTATATGCTAATACAGGCTCCTAGTGATCCTAGTGGTGTTGATATAGATGCTAATGACGATGGTATTATCGATGCGACAGGTGATCATACGATGTGGACACGATACGATTCAGTAAGCTTTTTAGATGAAGATGACTTACTTGATGCTGGAGATAATGGAGAGTTCGGATATGGGCAAATTATCGTTGTAAGAGATTTAGCTGAAAACTCTGCTAGTATTTTTACAGATACTGGTGCTACAGTAATAGAAAACACAGGGAGTAATGTACACTTCTGGGGTAGACAAGGTACCTCTACAGGTTTTGCAGCTTCAGATTGGATAGCAGCTTCTTTTGATGGAACAGGTCCTAATTGGGAGTTCTCTAGTAATACAGCACGTGTATCTCCAGAAGAATTCGCTGGTTATGTTATTCCTAGTGATATATATGGAGCTTTAAACCCTACTGTTGCGTTATTATCCGTAACAGGACAAGAATTGACTGATGATATTTCTTTCTATCCCAATCCGACATCGAATGTAATTAACATAAATTCTAAAAATGATATTATACAATCCTTAGAGGTTGTGGATGTTACAGGTCAAATTTTATTGAACAAAAAAGAAAACTTAGATGTTGTTGATCTAACACCATTTGCTACTGGTTTGTACTATTTAAATATATACGGTGATGGTGCAAAAATCACCAAAGCAATCGTAAAAAAATAAGAACGCATAAAATCAAAATAATGGTTTGATTTTAAATTTGAGTTTACTACTATCTATTTGATATCCCTGCATTTTTTGTGGGGATATCATGATTAAAATCAATAACTTAACGCCCTGTAATCGATGAAACATTTTATTTTATTTTTTGGTTTAATTGTAAGTTATAGTATAACCGCACAGGTCACCTTAGATGCTAATGGTCCAGGAAATACTTATGAACTCATTAATAGCGTTCTTGCACCTACCAGTGGAAATGTAATAGAAGCTCCTGGAATTACAGGAAGTACCTGTGACAATCATTCTACTTATGTTGGTACGGATGGAAATCGTCATATAGATGAGCTATTTGATTCTGATTTAGGTATCAATGTTTTTAGGTTTCTTCTCCACGTAGATGAAGATATAGATCGTGACAAATGTAATACTACCGATAGACAACGTAATGAGATCAAAACGTACGCACCTTCACCTGATAACCTAAAAGGTACATTAGGAGAAACAGTTCAATACAAATGGAAGTTTAAAATCGATGCTAATTTTCAACCCTCTACCAGTTTCACCCATTTACATCAATTAAAATCAGTTGGTGCGGATGCTGCAGAAGAAAGTCAACCACTAATCACGCTAACTGCAAGGAAAGCAACTGAAGATCGACTAGAACTAAGATACGCACCTACCACATCGCAATCTACGCTAACCACTGCAAATCTTTCTTTACTAAAAGGAAATTGGGTAGAAGTAGTTGAAACGGTTACCTATGGAGAAACTGGGAACTCTAACTATAGCATTATTATTACCAATGTTGATAGTGGTGCAGAAATTCTAAACTACTCCTCTTCTAATTTAAGAATGTGGAAAACAAATGCAGATTTTATAAGACCTAAATGGGGTATTTATAGAAGTTTAAATTCTGCTTCCGATCTAAGAGATGAAGAAGTGTTATACGCTAATTTTTCCATTACCGAAAATCCTAATTTATCAGTACCTACTGTGTCAGAAAAAAAATTATTTGATATATACCCAAATCCAGCAAACGCTACCATAAATATTACCTTTTTAGAAAACATCAGTGATTACGAAATAGTAATCACTAACCAATCTGGACAATTAGTTCGTAAAGGCGGAATATTAAAAACCGATACACTTGATATCACTACTCTTTCTAATGGACTCTACTTTATTAAACTAATAGATCATAAAACCAATACCTTTTCTGTGGAGAAAATTGTAAAAATGAACTAATCTCACATTCAATATGCGATCAATTGTCATTCTATCTATCTTTTTCTTATATGCTACCTCATATACCCAAGTTTCGCTTAGTGCCGATGGACCTGGAGACACCTATCAGCTTATTGCTTCTAAATTAGCTCCTGGTTACAACCCTATAGAAGCACCTGGAATAAAAAAAGGTGATTGTGATAACCATTCTAATTTTAAAGACACTCATATTAGTGAGATTTTTAGCAAAGAATTACAGAAACATGTATTTAAATTCGTAATCCATGTAGAAGAAGATAATGATCGTTGTAAGAAGTTCGATCGACAACGTAACGAAATTAAAAGCTACAAATCTTCACCTGATCATCTCAAAGGAGTACAAGGAGAAACAGTGGAATACAGATGGAAATTTAAACTGGATAAAGGTTTCCAACCTTCTAAAAGATTTACTCACTTACATCAACTAAAAGCTGTAGGAGGATTGGATAAAGATATGCCTCTTATTACATTAACTGCCAGAAAAGGAAGTGTTGATCGTTTAGAATTACGATATGCCTCTGGTTTGGATCAAAACACCCTAACCAAGGTAAATTTAGACGAGCTGAAAGGTAATTGGGTAGATGTGATCGAAACAGTAACTTATGACGAAAAAGGAAAAGCTAAATTTTCTATAATTATTAAAAATCTAAAAACAGGTAAAACTATATTAGAGTATAAAAACAATGACCTAAAAATGTGGAAAACAGAAGCCGACTTCATTAGACCTAAATGGGGTATCTATAGGAGTCTAAAAAATTCACAAGATCTTAGAGATGAAGAAATATTATTCGCTGACTTTGTGATCACTGAATTATAGCTCTAAAAAACAACGAAATCATTACCTGCAAAAACTTTACATAATAATAATTAGCTCGACTGAAATTTTATACTAAAGATCAAAAACTCTACTTAGGTTAAAACCGAAGAAAAAATCTCCATCACCCCAATCACCAGAAGCCTGACCAAGGAATCCATTTTCGAACATAGGTTGTGCATTGGTAAAATGTAATTGAAAAACGTGACCACCAGTTTCTATATCTACGCCAATGGACAGTGGATTTTTGAACGCAGAACTACTACTCCTGTTTAAATGATATCCATAATCTACATTTAAGCTAAATCGTTTTGTAAGTTTATAACGACCACCAACACCCATAATAAATTGAGAATTATCCTGATCATCAAATCTTACAAAATTTTCGTGAAGATAGGAAGGCGCAAGTTCTAGAGATAACCTTTTTCCAAATTTCCTAGCAATCAATACCTGAGAAACATAAGACAATCTGTTATTAAATTCTAATTTTGGTAATTGATCCGTATCTAAACCAGTATTTACGGTTACTAAATTATATCCTACGATTGTTAACGGAAAACCATTTTTCTTTTGTCTAAATAACCTATATTTTACGTGACCTCCATAAGTTTTCTGAAATGAACTTCGAGCAATTCCAATATTAACGGCATCAGAGATCCCATAAATAAATTTTAATTGAGTAACCGCTTGATCCAATCCAAAGAAGTCATCAATTCCGTTTTCTACACTACCAAATCGATGCGCAACAATAAAAAATAGATTTCTCTTATTAACCAGTTTTGTGGATTCAAAATTAACAATCTTCAACCCTTTAAAAGTTGAGGAGACATAATTATCTTCCTGTATACCGGACTCTAATTCATTTAACAAATCATCCTGAGCTAATAGAGTATAAGGGAATATTAATAAAATTAAAATGAGTTTTTTCATTAAGACGATATTATGATAAGAATAAGTGTTATTTACTATTTTATTATGGATGCCTGATCAAGCTTTACTATTTCTAACAGTTCATCATACCCAATACATCTTCCCTTTATGGAATAAACGGAATTCAAATTGGTTTCCAAAATACCATGATTGGCATCAAAAGTACAGTAGGCAGCATTTGCAAGCATTAAAGAATTTGATTCAATTTCTGTAAGTGCTCCTTTTACAATGATAGTTTTGTTTAAATATTTCTTCGAAGCTAGTTCTGCATCCTTGGAAAACTCTTTCACCAAACTGATTGCCTCTAAATTAAACGACGCTTCTTCCTTTTCAATATTTCTATGAGATTGATAAAGATATTTATACCCAAAAAAACCACCAATGGCTAAAATGACTAGAACTATTATAAGCTTTTTCATAACGAAGTATTAGGCTTAAGTTGTTTTAAAAGTATGAAAATTATCCTCCGAATGAAACATATTTTTGCATATGAATGAAATTTGATCTAATTTCTACCGACCAAAACTTAATATATAACTCACTTATGAAAGTACATTTTCTTAAATTCTTTGTCTTTTGTGCACTATTTATACATATTGGTTGCGAGAATGATAGCGAAGATGATTTGGTTGATGTAACTCCACCTGTTACCTTAGTTACCTATGAATCTGACGTGAAATCTATTATCGATACAAACTGTATTGCTTGTCATAATGACCCTCCTATTAACTTTGCTCCAATGCCTTTATTAAATTTTACACAGGTAAAAGAAGCTGTAGATAATCGTGGTCTGCTAGATAGAGTATCCTCTGAAGATATTAGTTTTTTGATGCCTGCAGGTGGCCCAAGACTTCCACAGGCAACTATTGATATCATTTTACAGTGGAATACAGATGGATTATTAGAACAATAAAATAACAACCATTCTATGAAAAATATCATATTCGTTTTTCTTTTTATTATTTCTGGAACTGTCTTTGCCCAAGGAAAATTCATTACTAAAAAAGGTGTTATTAGTTTTGAAGCTTCCGTTCCTTCTTTCGAAGAAGTAAAAGCAAAAAACACGACAGTAACGGCGATCTTAAATACTGATAATGGAGAAATTGCTGCTCTAGCATTGGTAAAAGGTTTTAGATTTAAAAATGCCTTAATGGAAGAACATTTTAATGAAAACTATATCGAATCTGATGATTTTCCAAAAGCTACTTTTAAAGGCGTACTGGTAGACTTTGATGTAGAAAATTTACAAAAAGAATATATCATTAAGGGGAAGTTATCGCTACACGGAAAATCAAAAGAGATACAAACTAAAGGGATCATAACAAAAGACGGAAATACAATTTCTATTTCATCAACATTCATTGCAAAACCAGAAGATTTTGATATTAAAATACCAAGTATTGTAAGTAAAAAAATTGCAGATGATATCTCGGTATCCTTAAATTTTCTTCTAATAAAGAAATAAATAACAACGGTAATAATTTAAAATCAATTCTATACGAACAGACATTTTCATTTTTTTCAACACAAATTTTAATTTTAAAAGGCTTAACTCTTACAACCCGAATGAACTCACTTAAAACACTCCTTTATTTTTCAATTTTTAAGTATCCCCTTTCGGCTAGGGAAATTTTCTTATTTTCTTCTGCAGCTGATGAAAATGAAGTAAATCATGAATTGGATCTTTTAAAACAAAAAGGAGTCGTATCTATCGATAATGACTTCTATTTTTTAGACAATAATCCTTCTTTGGTAAAACGAAGAATTAAGGGTAATAAAATGGCTAATTCTGTTATGGACAAGGCAATTAGGAAAGGAGCATTTATTTCCAAATTCCCGTACGTAAAAGCAGTTGGAATTTCAGGATCCTTATCTAAAAATTATCATGATAAAAATGGAGACGTTGATTATTTTGTAATTACCAAATCTGAAAGATTATGGGTTGCTAGAACCTTATTAATGTTATACAAAAAGATTTTTTTATTGAACTCTAGAAAGTTTTTTTGTATTAATTATTTCGTAACCGAAAACTCTCTGGAAATATCTGAGAAAAATATTTTTACCGCTACAGAACTTTTAACGCTGATTCCAATTACTGGTGATTTTACAGAATTTTACAATCAAAATCGCTGGGTTTCTAATTTTCTTCCTAATCTAGAAATTGGAAAACCTTCAATTATCTCTGCAAAAAGAAAACCTATAACCTCAAGATCCATTGAATTCTTATTGCTTAGTAAACTCGGAAACATTTTGGAATCAACATTTCTAAAACTTACTCTTAAGAAATGGAACAATAAATTTAAGACTTTAAGCAAAGAAGATTTCAAAATAGCTATGAAGTCTACACAAGGTGTATCGAAACATCACCCTCAAAACTTTCAAAAACAAGTAATTAATAAACTAAATAAAAAATACCAAGAATTTCAATCAAGGTATAATATAGAATTAGAAAAAGAACATGCTTGATATTTTATTTTCACATTCTTATTATTATCCACTGGACCAGAAGCAATGGGATAACAAAACTCCTTATCCACCTCTAGGAACAATATATGCTGCCGCTTTAATGAGAGAAAAAGGTTTTAAAGTTGATCTTTTTGACACGAATCTAAAAGATAACCCTTATGAAATAGAAAAAGAGATTATTCATAAAAAACCTAAATTTCTTGTATTGTACGATGATGGCTTTAACTATTTAACCAAAATGTGTCTTACCACGATGCGAGAGGCAGCATTTGAAATGATGAGAATTGGAAAAACTCATAATTGTACCATTATTGTAAATAGTTCTGATGCTACCGATCATTATTCTAAATATCTTTATAATGGTGCAGATTACATTATTCAAGGAGAAGGAGAAAACACACTATTAGAGTTAATTGAAACGCTTAATCAAAAAGGGGCAACTGAAAAAATTAAAGGAATTGTATATTCTAGAAATGAAGAAACTATTACAAATCCAAAAAGAGAAGTTCTAAAAAATTTAGATGATCTTCCGTTACCTGCTTGGGATCTAGTCGATATAAAATCTTATAAAGAAATATGGACACGTAGTGGCAAAGAATTTACCTTAAATCTTGCTACTACACGAGGATGTCCGTTTAAATGTAATTGGTGTGCTAAACCTATTTATGGCAATAGATATAACAATCATTCACCAGAATACATTGTTAAACATATACAATTGTTACAAAAAAGCTATCAGGTATCTCGCTTTTGGATGTGCGATGATATTTTTGGTTTAACTCCTGGTTGGGTACAAAGCTTTAATCAAGAGCTAAAGAAAACAAATACGAAGCTCAATTATTATATCCAAAGTAGGGTTGATTTATTGCTAAAAGAAGACACTATAGAAGCTTTATCAGAATCTGGTTTGGAAGAAGTTTGGGTAGGAGCAGAAAGTGGTTCCCAGTCTATATTAGATGCTATGGATAAAGGAACCAAAGTTGAAGAAATATATAAGGCAACCCGTCTATTAAAAGAAAAAAACATCCGAGTAGCATTTTTTATACAATTTGGATACTTGGGAGAAACTAAAAAGGACATCTCCGAGACTATCAGAATGATCAAAGAACTTATTCCTGATGATTTGGGAGTTTCG
The DNA here is from genome assembly GCF_947492965.1 of uncultured Aquimarina sp. Taxonomy (GTDB): domain Bacteria; phylum Bacteroidota; class Bacteroidia; order Flavobacteriales; family Flavobacteriaceae; genus Aquimarina. The sequence continues at coordinate 97,679 of NZ_CANLOZ010000005.1, forward strand.
GTATCCTATCCGCTTCCTGGTACCAAGTTTTATGAAAAGGTTAAAGATGATCTAAAGTTTAAAGCAAATTGGACTGATTCTGATGATTTAGCTATGATGTTTAAGGGAACTTACAACTCTAAATACTATAGAAAATTACACAGATATGTGCATAAAGAATACAGAAAAAGTCAAGGATTACAATTTTTAAAAAAAATATTCAAAAGCCCATCTAAAGTATCTGCCATTGCCTTGAAGAGAATAGCTTACCTTTTATATTATTTCCCAAGTGCTTTTATAGACGCACAAGTTTTAAAAAGAATGGAACATTTAAATGAATGAAAGTTTTGACATATCCGCTATTTCTTATGATACTGTTTTTACAAATAGTCATATCGGTAAACTTCAAAGAAAAAGAGTGCACGATTTTCTAATAACTACGTTTCCTAAAAATAGCAGCTTAGAGATTTTAGAGGTCAACTGCGGAACTGGTCATGACGCAATCTGGCTTTCAACCTTAGGGCATCGTATTATAGCTACAGATATATCAACAGAAATGATCGCTGTAGCAAATTCAAAACTTACTAAAGAAAGTAACCAACCAGATTTTAGACAATTAGACATTAATAGTTTAGACAACACAGATTTTAATAGGTCTTTTGATCTTATCTTTTCAGATTTTGGTGGTTTAAATTGTCTTTCTCCTCTAGAATTAGAAAACTTTTTTAGTGCTGCGGTAAAAAAACTAAAACCTAACGGTAAAATCGTAGCGGTTATCATGCCTAAAAATTGCCTTATGGAAAGCCTTTATTTTATAATGAAAGGTAATTTCAGCAGCGTATTCAGAAGAAATACGAAAAAGGCAGTTCTCGCAAACGTTGAAAATACTTCGGTCAAAACTTGGTACTATAATCCTAAGGATATAAAAAAGAACTCTAGTAGTTACTTTCGCATTCAGAAAACTAAACCAATTGGTTTTTTTATTCCTCCCTCCTACCTCGAAAGCTTTTTTAAAAACAGATTAGGATTATTAAAATTATTAAATCGTTTAGACTCGTTTTTCAAACACTCTACTTTTATATCTAGCTTCAGTGATCATTACATAATCTCATTATCTAAGAAATGAGCATCGTATTAACCCATGCATATTACCTAAGTACAGATCCTAAAGAACATAGGATTATGAAACCATATCCTCCATTAGGTCAGTTATATATTTCCTCATATCTAGAGAAGTATGATGTAAAAAATTATGTTTTTGATACTACTTTTAGTTCGAAAGAAGAACAGTTACAATTTATTCAAGCTAAAAAACCAGATCTTGTTGCGATATATGCAAATCTTATGACTAAAGTAGAAGTTATAGAACTAATAAAAATACTTAGTACGGATGCTGTATATGGATTCCCAAAAATAGTCTTAGGAGGTCCAGATGTCACTTACAATACCGAAAATTATTTAAAATCAGGAGCACAATATATCGTAATTGGCGAAGGCGAAGAAACGTTATATGAACTTTATTTAGCTATAAAAAATAAAACGGAAATAAATAATGTCTCTGGAATTGCATATCTGGATAATGAAAAAGTAATCAAAACTTCTGCAAGGGTTAAAATGAAGGATCTATCCGTCCTTCCATTACCAAATAGGAAAGCGATAGATATGCAATTGTATTTAAAAACCTGGAAAAACAATCATGGACAAAGTTCTATGACTGTTAGTACACAACGTGGTTGTCCATATACATGCAAATGGTGTAGTACAGCGGTTTATGGTCAAAGTTATCGTAGAAGGCCTGCAAAATTAGTAGCGCAGGAACTTGCGATGTTAAAAGAAGAATACAATCCTGATACTATATGGTTCGTAGATGATGTATTTACTGTAAGTCATAAATGGTTAGGAGAATTTCATAAAGAAGTAATCAAACAAAATGCTATCATCCCTTTTGAATGTATTACCAGAGCTGAAAGATTAAATGATCAAGTACTACGGCAACTTAAAGAAGCAGGTTGTTATCGTATCTGGATTGGCGCAGAAAGTGGTTCACAAAAAATTGTGGATGCTATGGATAGACGTGTAAAAGTAGAAACTGTTAGAGAAGCCATTCAAAAAACCAATAAATTAGGTATTGAAACAGGAACTTTCATCATGGTTGGATATCCTGGAGAAGATGAAAAAGATATTGCAGAAACTATTCATCATCTCAAAATTGCCAATCCTACACATTTTACCATTACAGTTGCCTACCCTATCAAAGGAACATCACTTTATAATGAAATAGAAAATGATATTACCATACAACCTGATTGGAATACCTCAACAGATAGAGATATTGATTTTAAACGAACTTACCATCGTAAATTTTATGACTATGCCGTAAGAAGAATTGTAAATGAAGTAAACTATTTTAAAAAGGGTAATGGATTAATCTCGAAATATAAATTAAAACTCAAATCTATGGCTGCTTTGGTTTTAATGAAATATTATAAGTTTAGATAATGGGTAACTTTTTAATTTTATTTTCGGAAAAATTTGCTCCTTACTCCTTAGTTTTCATTTTTTTTATTCTAAGCTTTATAGGGATTACGCATCACGAACTTTGGTTAGATGAATCCCACAGTTGGTTGTTAGGAAGAGATAGCAACTCTCTATCCGATCTTATAATAAATACCAGCTATGAAGGACACCCGATACTTTGGAATATAATACTATTTTATATTAACCGGTTTTCTTCGAACCCTTTTTGGATGCAATTGCTACACATTATTATTTCTAGCATAGCAGTCTTCATATTTCTTAAAAAAGCCCCTTTTTCTTTATTATTTAAGATATTATTCATTTTCGGGTATTTTATATTTTTTGAGTACAATGTAATTAGCAGAAATTATGGATTAGGAGTTTTATTTTTATTCTGTGCTTTAACAATCTATAAAGACAGACATGAAAAATTTATTCTTTTTATTACTTTTCTGGCTATTGCAAATCATGTCCATTCAATTTTTATAATACTTTCATTCGCGTTGCTTGGTATCATTTTTCTTGAAATGATCCTGAAAGAAGATTTCTTTTTAAAAAAGAAGTTTCTTATTGGTACTCTAATCTTTGGAGGTATCACAGCGCTTTCAGTTATTCAAATCATTCCCCCTTCCGATAGTTTATATTTTGAAAGAACAACAGATCTTTCTGTATTTGAAAAACTTTCTAAAAGTGCAATTACATTTTTTAAAGGAGTATTTTTTATTCCTGATTTTAGAACGCTTCATTTTTGGAATACCCATTTGATCGTAAACCTTAGTAAACCATTTGCAATCATACTAGGAATTATAAGTATATTCATTCCTTGCTTCTTATTTTTTAAAAACAAACTGGTTCTAATGTATGCTTATTTAGGAATTTTGGGAACGATAGTTTTCTTCTTTGTTACTCAAGTATCTGCACCTAGATTTTTTGGAGTACATTTTCTTTTAATAATCACAGGATTATGGATTAATCACTACTATCCGTTTCAAACAAACATAATTAATTCCAAACTTCCATTAATGTTATTAAAAAACATAAAAAAGAGTCTTATTTACAGCATGTTAATAACACAATTGATCGTTGGAATAACTGCATTTTGTATAGATTTATCCTTACCCTTTTCGAATTCCAAACAAACCATTACTTATCTAAAAACATCTAATCTCAACAATAAAATGGTCATTACCCAAGGATGTGGTGGGACTCCTTTGAGCAGTTATCTAGAAAAGCCTATTTTTTTCCTCGATGCAGACAGCTATGAAAGTTTTTGTAAATGGAATCGTAGAATTCCAATAGTACAAAATCCAGAGAAAGCTTTAAATGATTCTTTACAAAAGGTGCTAAACAATGTAAATCAGAGTGTTATTTTTATATCTACCCATTCTTTAAATACTGAAAAACAAATGACACTTTCAAATTCTTTAAACTATAAATTCTTGAAAGGTTTTAATAGTAGTATTGTCAAACAAGAAAGTTATTATATATATGAAATATCAAAAATATAAATACGGTATTCCAATATTGCTAATTACAATTACGCTATTGATACTCTCTTTTAGTTATCCAAAAAAGAGTAATATGATTAATTTAAAATGGAATAAATCATATCCCGAGGACACGTTTACCAAAAATGTGATTGCTCTAAAATGGTGTTTATCCTTTTTAGGTTCTGATCTGGTAGCAGATACGGAAACGGTAGGTATTTCAACAAATAAAGAACCTATAATAACCTTAAATATCCAACAATTAAAATTCAATAAAAATGCTTCTAAGCATCTAAAAAAACTTCATTCTCAATTAAAAAAAACAGAAGAATATAAAAAAAACAATGCTATTGATCTCGGAAGATACATAGCACTTACTATTGGTAGCTCCTATCATTATTACAAAATTGTAGATATACCTAACAAGCTTCAAGAGTATCATACTTCATATGCTTTTGATACTATAAAAGGCTATATCGATGATTCCAGTGTATCACTCGTAGACAGAATTATTTCTATATCAAAAAATAACACAGAAAATAGACAAGCATATATATCAACCGAAGTAGATTCTGTATCAAAAGAAATATTCGAATATGAAACTTTAGAAATAATGAATAATGGTCAACTAAAGTTTGGGATATATGACCACAATGGAAATATTAAAGACGTTGCAGATCGCACGGTCACAAATGCTGGAAAACCAGCAAAGTGTATTTGGTGTCATGAAACAGGAATACAACCTTTATTTAGCAAACAAAATAACTATCCTGGATATTTAACGTACCCAGAATTAAAAGACTCTTTGGATAGGAATAATAAACTTCTAAGATCATATCAGGACAAACATTGGCAGGATAAAGAAATTAGAAATAAGAGATTACATACTGAAATGGAAATATCCTATATTTCATTTATGGAACCTTCTGCAGAACATATTTCAAACGAGTGGGGTATTTCTATTGAAGAAGTAAAAACCAAATTAAAACATTTAAAAACACACAGACATCATGAATTTGGATTTATTGGTGATTTATACCATAGAAAAGATATTGATGCACTGGCACCTTGGAAATCCTTAGAGATTCCCGAAAGTATGCGCGAGAAATCTGCTAATGAGGTTAATCATCTAAAATAGTATGTTACATTCAAAAAAGATAGTAGTTATTCTCCCTGCCTACAACGCAGAAAAAACATTACAAAAGACTTTTGAAGAAATTCCTTTTGATATTGTTGATGAAGTAATTCTTACAGATGATTTTAGTTCGGATCAAACCGTTCAGCTTGCAAATGAAATTGGAATTCAACATATTATAGAACACAAAACCAATATTGGGTACGGCGGAAATCAAAAATCATGTTATAAACGTGCATTGGCCATTGGTGCTGATATCATAGTCATGCTACACCCAGATTATCAATACACTCCCAAACTCATTCCTTCGATGGCTTACTTAGTAGCAAATGATATCTATGATGTAGTACTTGGTTCCAGAATATTAGGAAAAGGAGCTATACAGGGAGGAATGCCTATCTATAAATATATAGCGAATCGGATTCTTACCCTTTTTCAAAACATAATGATCAATCAGAAGTTATCAGAATATCATACGGGATATCGATGCTTTTCTAAAGAAGCGCTGTTAAAAATTAATTTTAAAGACAATTCGGATGATTTTATTTTTGATAATGAGATATTAGCACAATGCTGCTTCCATGACTTTCGTATTGGAGAAGTATCTTGTCCGACCAAATATTTTGAAGAAGCTTCTTCCATAAACTTTAGAAGAAGTGTTATCTATGGTTTAGGTATTGTTAGAGTATCAATCCAATATTTTCTTCATAATAGTAAAATATTAAAATCACGTTTATTTGAATGAAAGGGATTTTAGCAAAAGAACAGAAATGGATACTATATATCTTACCACTACTATTGATGGGTATTATATATATTATAAAATCCTATTTCTTTTTACCTCATGATTTTGCTAATTATTACTTTGGAGCTTATTTCTTAGAAAACGGAAGTTTCTCTAAAATTATTTATGACCCAACATGGTTTAATCAAAAAATCTTTGAGATTCAAAAAAACGTTTTTGCAAGTTATTCGCCGAATACTCCATTTCTGGCTTTGTTCTTTGTTCCTTTTACATTATTTAGTTTTTCTACCGCAAAAATTGTTTTTAATTCTTTAAGTCTAATCCTATTTCTGTATACACTAAAAAACATATTTACTACCTATAAAATCTCAAACATCCATTATGTTACTGTTTTTCTGGTATTCTTAATTCCTATCAAAAATAATATCCTTTTTGGTCAGGTATACTTGTTACTCTTCTTTTTAATTTCTGAAGGTTTTTTAGCTTATAAGCAGGAGAAAAAATTGAAAATGGGAATCTTATGGTCCATTGCAATACTCCTAAAAGTATTTCCTTTAATTCTTTTTGGATTTTTACTTTTCCAAAAAAAAATAAAAAGCTTTCTAGTTCTAGCATTTTGTACTGCGATAATTTTAACTATTTCCATCTCTGTAAACGGTTTCGATGCATGGTTGTATTTTATAGAAAATATACTACCAAAAGCCAATAAAGGAGAGATATCAGGAGAGTTTATTAAAGGGTATCAATCCATATTAATGTTTCTAAAACATGTTTTTATACACAATGAGATCAAAAATCCGGATGCTATAATTCATAGTCCCAGCATATATTATTTGCTATTAATAGTATCTAAACTACTAATCATAGGATATGGATTATTAATTACTTGGAATCAAAAGTCAAAACTTCTTAGGTTTTCATACTGGATACTAGCATCTTATTTACTGTCTCCATACGGAAGTAGTTATAGCAATATTTTACTTATTATTCTTTTAATTCAATTACTCAGGGAAAATTCAAAAGACTATCTTGTTTTATTTGGAGTAGCTATTCTATTTCTTATTTGTAATTTTCCATTTCACTATACCTACAATTTACCTCTACCCTTTTCTTTTTTAAAACTATTCCTATATTTATCATTATGGTGTCTAATTTTCTTCAAAAAAATAAATTTAGCAAAATGGCATCTAAGTATCTTGTCTATTAGCCTATGTGTTTCCGCTATATTCTTGTGGAATAATGATGAGAAAAAGATAAATCCAGATACAAATTACCTACTCGAAAAAGATCAACACCAAGCGTTGATATATGATTATTACGTAGAAAATGAGGTGTTAATGTATAAGTACTGGGCAGAAGAAGGAAGTCAAACTAAGTCGACAGACATCAATGTAAAAAGTATAAATTATGAAATTAGCATAAAAAACAATCAGATCTATCATGGTGCAACCAAAATTACAGATGATCCTTCTAACAAATACAAACCCGCAATTATCAATGAAGATACTTTGATTTATCTTTCGGATACTCAAAGAGGCTATGGTTTTTACACTTTTAGAAAGATAATCTTGACAAAAAATAAGTATTAATGAGTTTTTTGAATTTAATAAAACGAATACAACGGGTGATTCCAAAAGAGTATCGAAAGACTTCGAAGTATTTCTCCTTGCTTTCATTTTTCTCATTAATTCTTGATGCCTTTTCTATCTTTTTATTGATTCCTGTAATCATATCCATTTTAGGGCAAGAACATTCATTCGATTTTCTTAATGTCACTATTGAAACCAATACCAGATATGTGTTACTAGGTGTGGTCATCTTATTTTTTGTTGCAAAAAATTATATAGCCATAGAAATAAATAAATACCGGGCTAAAAAAGCATTTGAACTAGGTTCAGAATATTCTTCATTGTTATCAAAATTTTACTTGTTAGAAAATTACGTAGCATTCAAGCAAGAAAAAAAGTCTACAGTTGCAAAGGATATCATATTTGTTCCAAACGATTTTGTTAGTAACGTATTACTATCTCTCAATACCATACTTAGCGAACTTTTATTGTTATTTATACTATGTCTTATAGGCGTTTTCTTTAATTACATAACTACTCTGCTTATTATTATGATTATGGTTGTGATTTTTCTGGTTCATAAAAAATATAATAGCGCTGATTTAGAAAAAATAAACAAAACACGAATTAACGATTACAACCAAAATATTAGTAACCTAAATAATTTGCTAAACGGTTATCTTTCTTTAAAATCTTCGAATATCTCTGCATATTTCCTAAATGCATTTCATAACTCTAACAAAGCGCTTAACGAAAGCTATGCCATACTGCATGCCAAAAGGGTAAATAGTACAAAGCAAACAGAGATTATTTTGATTTTAATCTTATGCGTAATTTTCATGATTACTAATGTTTTGATCACTGACAAAACTAACGCTACGGTTTTTTTATCCGTATTCGCAGCCTTATTGTTTAAAGCAATCCCATCACTAAATAAATTAAATATTGCTTTTACCAATTTTAAAGCACACCTATACACATTAGATATTATTGAAAAGAAGACTAATATTTCCAAAGACAAAAGAACAGCTAACGCTATAATTTCTTTTGAAAAGGAAATTTCTTTACAAGATATTTCTTTCTACTATGATCAGGATAAAAAGATTTTAGACAATCTGAATTTAAAATTTTCGAAAGGAAAGTTTACTGCTATTTCTGGAAACTCAGGAGTTGGAAAGACTACGCTATTAAATGTTATTTCTAAACTTATAAAACCTACTTCTGGAAATATCTATATAGATGATATTAAAATCACGGAAGAAAATAAATATGAATATTTTAATCTTTTCACCTACCTCACACAAAAACCTTTTATCTATGAAGGTACGATTCTAGAAAATATCGTTTTAAATAAAACAGATTACAATAAGGAAGAACTTAACGGATTGATTTCTGATTTAAAAATAGATAAAATAATAAATCAATTTCCAGATGGGATACATACTTTTATTGGATCGGATGCTGGTAATTTATCTGGTGGTCAATTGCAACTAATTTGTATAGCAAGAGCCATCATTAATAACCCGGAAATCCTAATATTGGATGAAGCTACCAATAATCTAGACAAAGAAGCTGAGATTAGAACATTAAGCTTTCTAAAAACTTATGCGTCCAAAAACAACTGCACAATCATTACCGTATCTCATCATATAGACGAAACTAAAAACATGTATGACTCCATAATTGAACTAAAAAAGTAATCATGAAATTTAGTATCATAACCATTACATATAATAGAGCTCAATTGATTGGAGAAACCATAGAAAGTGTTAGAAATCAATCTTATCAACATTATGAACACATTATTATAGACGACGGTTCTAATGACAATACAGAAGAGGTAATAAAAAGTTATAAAGATGATAAAATTATATATCACAAAATTAATAAGATTGGAAAACTAAGTGTTTTAAGAAACATTGGACTTAAAAATGCAACTGGTGAGCTCATTACTTTTTTAGACTCTGACGATCTCCTACATCCTGAGAAACTTGATCAAACACTCAAAACATTTTTAAAACATAAAAACTTACAGATGAGTGCGCATAATTTGTCCCTTTTTAGCAAAGAAGGAGTGTATAAAAACAAAGTTTATCAATTTCATAAAGATTTTAAAAAGAATATACTTCTGGACTTGTTATATAATAGAATCCAATCCTATTCTTCCTATACCTTTACATCAAACATTCTAGAAACTATAGGATTATTAGATGAGAGTTTTCATGACGGACAACATGATTTTTTTGCAAGAATTGTAAGTATCCATGAAACATACTTCATACACAAAAGTCTTATCAAACTTAGAAAACACAGAGATAATATGTCATCGAGAGAAAGCGAAGGACCTTTTATCGAATACTTAAAAACATTACAACATTTATATGAAAGTAAAAAAATTCTAAGACCACACTATCTAAATAGAAAGAGCTATATTTATAGTGAAATGGCAAGAATAAATGCAGACAACGTTCAATTTAAAACGTTTCTAAAAAAATCAAATGCACATATCAAATTAAATATTGAAGGGATTAAAATAATAATAAAAAACTTGAAACTCTATCTGTTTAGAAGATCTTATGTTGGTTTTCTAAAATAGATTAGACTTCTAATTGGTAAAACATTTCCTATCAAGTTTATTTGATATTCACAGTATCTAAAAACATAAAATAATTACATACTACTATAAAGTAAGTTTTTTAAATAATGACTAAAAACAAAATAATCATATTTAATCCCAGAAGTGCCAATGCCAAACATAGAATTCCTAATTCTATATTACAAGTTGGTGCCTCTATTTATGGAAAGTATGATTTTGTTTTTATAGATGGTAATTTAGAAAGAGACCCTTGGAAAAAAATACTTAGTTATTTCTCTACAGGAGAATACAAGTACTTCTGCTCTACTGTGATGCCAGGACCTCAGCTAAAAGAAGCAATTCCTTTTACCAAAAGACTAAAAGAACAATTTCCTGAGTGCATCACTATTTGGGGAGGATATTTTGCCTCTAATCAATACAAAGTTTGTATCGAAGCTAGTTATGTAGATTATATAGTTAGTGGACCAGGAGACGTTGCTTTCCCTTCGTTATTAGATGCTTTAGAACAAAAGGAATACGCCAAAATAAAAGATATTAAAAATCTTATTTTTCTTGATTCAGCAGGCAATATCATACAAACGCAAAAAGAAAAATTACTTGATCAAGATACTTTACCTCCATTACCATATCAACATCTAAATACCTTTTATGATTTAAAACATTACCTGAGTAAGACCTTCTTAGGAAAGAAAACATTTTCTTATCATTCTAGTTTAGGTTGTCCTTTTACCTGTTCATTTTGCGCTGTCGTTCCTATCTACGATGGTCGTTGGAAAGCGAAATCGGCGCAAACAGTATATGAAGATGTAAAATATTTTAAAAACACATACGGAATAGATGCTATTGAATTTCATGACAACAACTTTTTCACTTCCAGAAAGAGAGTTGTCGAATTTTCTGAATTAATCATGAATGATGGAATTACTTGGTGGGGAGAAGGAAGAATCGATACGATTAATAAATATAGTGATGACGATCTCCTAACAATGAAAAAAGCGGGATGCAAAATGATCTTTCTTGGCGCAGAAACTGGAAATGACGAGATCCTAAAACAAATGAATAAAGGTGGTACCCAAACAGGCCAAACGATAAAAGATTTTGCAAAAAGATTAGCTCCAATAGGGATAATTCCCGAATTTTCTTTCGTACTTGGTATGCCCGCCGATTCTCCTAAAAAAGTGATGGATCAGATTAATTGGGATATTCAATTTATAAGAGAAATCAAGGAGATCAATCCCAATGCTGAAATTATTATTTACCTCTACAGTCCTGTCGCAACTGAAGGATCTGAATTGTATGAACAAATCCAAGATGCTGGATTTAGTTTTCCTAAAAAACTTGAAGACTGGTTAGATCCTGCATGGGAAAAATTTGACTTAAGAAAAAATCCTCTAACACCTTGGCTAACTCCAGAAATGGTTGATAAAATCAAAGACTTTGAAACCGTGTTAAATGGCTATTATCCCACAGCTTCGGATTTTAGAATTAAAGGTTTAAAGAAAAAAATATTACAAATCATTGCCAGTATTAGATATCAAAATCAAATCTACAAATATCCATATGAGATAAAGGCACTGCACAAAATATGGAAATATAGACAACCGGAAATACAAGGATTTTATTCTGAATAGTGAGGCTTTTTTTAAAGAAAATAACACATCCATTTTTAAAACTAGGTTTAAAATTATTCTATTTAAAACCAAGAAAATACAGTTATGATGGAATTAAGGTACTTGTCCATCCAGAAGTATTCCCTCCTCATCTTACGTTAAGCACAAAAATTTTGCTAGATTTTATCAACCCCATGAATCTGGAAAACAAAACACTTCTCGAACTAGGTTGTGGATCTGGCATCATTTCGTTATACGCATCTAAAAAACAAGCTATTGTAACGGCTACAGATATCAATAAAATTGCATTGCAATATTTAGAAAAAGCATCACTAAAGAACAATCTAGATCTAGAAATAATACAATCAGATCTTTTTGATAATTTGCAAAATAGAATCTATGATTACATCATTATAAATCCTCCATATTACCCAAGAACCCCAAAAAACACGAAAGAGAAAGCTTGGTTTTGTGGAGAGAACTTCGAGTATTTTGAAAAATTATTTAAACAAATTCCGAATCATATTACAAATTCATCTAATGTCTTTATGATTCTATCTAACGATTGTGATATCGAGCATATAAAGAGTATAACCTCGAAATTTGATCTTAACTTGAAAATCTTCTTTGAAAAAAAGATCTTGGGAGAAATCAATTATATTTTTAAGATCGCATCTAAATAGGTCATTTATTCAGAAAAATCAATCGGTTCTTTTATACTAAAATCTTCTTCAGATATCTTATGCCCATTAATCGTAGTAGTATCCCAATCCTGAGTAATCTTCCAAACTCCTTCTATCTTTTTTAATACAATATGAAATTGACCATAAATAAGCTGAGTTTTTTCATTGGTAGTAAGTCCTATTTTATAGAAACCAACTTCATATGAGGTATTTTCATTAGTATGCCTGGAATCAAACCAAAAGTCGAGTTTGATTTGAGTCTTACTTTCTTTAGAAGCTTTAAAACTCTCTATATTCTTACGTTTAAAATCATCCTTTGTATCAATACCATTAGGCGTAACTCTTATTACATTTGTTGCATAAATTGCATTTAAGGCATCGGCATCTTTTGCTTCATATGCTTTCTGAAAAGAAGCCCAAACAGTTTTATCAATATGTTGTTGTATTGCTTCAACATTGGTTTGTGCCAAAGTACTTAAACTGGATAGTATAAACCCAAAAAGAAAACATACTCGTATTACCATTCTGCTATTAATAATCATCGATATTTAAATTTTAGTCTATCTAAAGGTATACTAATAATCTATAACTAATATATTCGAACAAAAAAATCCCGTTAGAAAACGGGATTTTAGTTATATGCAGTATAAAATTATTTGCTCAAATACATCTTACGTCTAGCGTATAGGTCATAGAACTGATCATCCTTCAGATCATCTATAAATAAAATACTTTCTCCAGTACTCTTCATTTCAGGACCTAGTTTCTTATTTACATTTGGGAATTTGTTAAAAGAAAATACCGGCTGTTTGATTGCGTACCCTTCTAAATGTGGTTTGAAATCAAAATCTGTAACTTTCTTTTCTCCTAACATTACCTTCGTAGCATAATTCACGTAAGGTTCTCCGTATGCTTTTGCAATAAAAGGAACCGTTCTGGATGCTCTTGGATTCGCCTCGATGATATATACTGTATCATCTTTTATAGCAAACTGAATATTAATCAGACCAACTGTATTTAATGCTAAAGCAATTTTATGCGTATGATCCTTTATTTGTTGCATTACAAACTCTCCAAGGTTGAAAGGAGGTAATGTTGCATTTGAATCTCCAGAGTGGATACCGCAAGGCTCGATATGCTCCATAATTCCAATGATATACACATTCTCACCATCACAGATTGCATCTGCTTCTGCTTCGATTGCTCCATCTAAATAATGATCTAATAATAGTTTGTTATTAGGAATCTTACGAAGTAAATCAACCACATGCTCTTCTAACTCTTGTTTATTGATCACAATTTTCATTCCCTGACCTCCTAATACATAGGATGGACGCACTAATATTGGGAAATCTAAACGGTCTGCCACCGCTAATGCTTCATCTGCAGTTTCTGCTGTATCAAATTCTGGATAAGGAATATTATTCTCTTTTAACAGTGTAGAAAAACTTCCACGATCCTCAGCAAGGTCAAGAGACTCATAGCTCGTTCCGATGATATTAATACCGTAACGATCTAGTTTCTCAGCTAATTTTAATGCCGTTTGACCTCCTAGCTGTACGATAACACCTTCTGGTTTTTCATGCCTGATGATATCATAGATGTGCTCCCAGAAAACAGGTTCAAAATATAATTTATCCGCTGTATCAAAATCCGTAGAAACAGTTTCTGGATTACAGTTAATCATAATCGTTTCATATCCGCATTCTGCAGATGCTAAAACTCCATGCACACAACAATAATCAAACTCGATTCCCTGTCCAATTCGGTTAGGACCAGAACCTAATACTACGATTTTCTTTCTATCTGTAACTACACTTTCATTAGCAACAATTACTTCTCCATCTGGAGTTTGCGTTTCTGCTTCAAAAGTAGAATAGAAATAAGGTGTCTGCGCTTTAAACTCTGCTGCACAAGTATCTACCAGTTTATAAACTCTATTAATTCCGAGTTCATCTCTTTTATTATATACTTCACTTTCATAACAACCTACCATATGTGCAATTTGTCTATCAGCAAATCCTTTTTGTTTCGCTTCCAGTATCAAATCCTTCGTCAACGATTGAATGGTATAAGTAGAAATTTCTTTTTCTAATAAATGTAGCTCTTCATATTGCTTTAAGAACCACATATCGATCTTAGTAATCTCATGAATGCGACTTAACGGAATCCCCATTTGAATTGCATCGTAGATCACAAAAACTCGATCCCAACTAGCGTAAGTTAGCTTCTCGATAATCTGATCGTAATTCTTGTATCCTTTTCCGTCTGCACCAAGACCATTTCTTTTAATTTCTAATGACTGTGTAGCTTTGTGTAATGCTTCCTGGAAAGAACGTCCAATTCCCATTACCTCACCTACTGCTTTCATTTGTAGTCCAAGAGTACGATCAGAACCTTCGAACTTATCAAAATTCCAACGAGGAATTTTTACAATTACATAATCCAATGTTGGCTCAAATAAAGCCGAAGTAGATTTTGTAATTTGATTATCTAATTCATCCAGTGTGTATCCTATAGCTAATTTAGCAGCAATTTTTGCAATCGGATATCCAGTAGCTTTCGATGCCAATGCCGAAGAACGAGATACACGAGGATTGATTTCAATTGCGATGATGTCTTCATTTTCATCAGGACTCACAGCAAATTGTACATTACAACCACCAGCAAATTCACCAATACTACGCATCATATGGATCGCCATATCACGCATTTTCTGATATGTCTTATCACTAAGTGTCATTGCTGGAGCTACTGTGATTGAATCACCAGTATGAATACCCATTGGATCCATATTTTCGATAGCACAAATAATAACTACGTTATCATTAGCATCTCTTAATAACTCTAATTCATATTCTTTCCAACCAATTAGTGCTTTATCAATCATAACTTCATGGATTGGAGATGTTTCCAATCCACGAGTTAATAATTCATCGAAATCTTCTTCTTTATATACAAAAGATGCTCCTGCTCCTCCTAAGGTATAAGAAGCTCTAATTACTAAAGGAAATCCAAATTCCTGAGCAATTTCTTTTCCTTTTAAATAAGACCCTGCAGTTGCTTGCGGTGCCATTCCAACACCAATTTGAAGCATTAATTCTCTAAACTTTTCGCGGTCTTCGGTAATATTGATTGCATCGATATCAACACCAATAATCTCTACATCAAAATCTTCCCAAATTCCTTTTTCATCTGCTTCGATACATAAATTCAAAGCAGTTTGTCCTCCCATGGTTGGTAATACTGCGTCTATATTAGGATGCTTCTTAAGAATCTCTATAATAGATTTAGTATTCAATGGCTTTAGATATACATGATCTGCCATTGAAGGGTCAGTCATTATAGTCGCTGGATTAGAATTTATTAATATTGTTTCTATTCCATCTTCTCTTAATGAACGTAGTGCTTGCGATCCTGAGTAGTCAAACTCACAAGCTTGTCCAATGATAATTGGACCTGATCCAATGATTAGTATACTTTTTAGTTTTTGATCTTTTGGCATTTTGGTGTTGGTATTGAAAATTTAAAAATATTTTATAGGTATTGATTAGATATAAAAAAAGGCGTTACTCCTAAAAGTAACACCTTAATATTTTCATTGCACTACAATCATTAGTGCTTGTGTCTTAATTCAGAAGAAACAGATAGCTTTTTTCTACCTTTAGCTCTTCTACGAGCAAGGACCTTTCTACCATTAGCAGAAGCCATACGCTCTCTAAAACCGTGTTTGTTTTTTCTCTTTCTCTTCGATGGTTGAAACGTTCTTTTCATTGCTATCTCTCTTTATATATCTTCTTGAAATCTCTTTTTAAATACCTATTGGGCATCTCATCCCAAAACTGCGGGCAAATATACGAAGAGTTTTTACTTTCGCAAACCTAATTATCAAAATTTTTTAATTGTTTTTATTACCTTTGCCGCGATTAAAAAATAACGGATTTCATGTATAACAAAAATATTAAATTAGTAATAGCCGCATTAATTGTTGGAACTGCCATTTGGCAAATGATAGAAGGATATATTGGTAATGGGATCATGCTAATTTTACTAGCTTCAGTTTTTGTATTCTTATATTTTAAAAACGAATTAATCTTATTAGCTTTTCTAAGATTACGTAAACAAGATTTTCCTGGAGCAAAGAAATGGTTGGATAAAATTAAAAATCCAGAAAGTGCTTTAACAACGAAACAACAAGGATATTATAACTATCTTTTAGGGATCATGTTGTCTCAAACAAATATTACGCAAGCAGAAAAATATTTAAAGAAAGCAATCAAACTTGGTCTATCGATGAATCAGGATCTAGCCGTTGCTAAACTTAACCTAGCAGGAATTGCAATGACCAAACGCAGAAAGCGTGAAGCTCAAAATTTACTTACCGAAGCTAAAAAGTTAGATAAGCATGGTATGCTAAAAGAGCAAATCTCCATGATGAAACAACAAATGAAAAGAATTTAGGCACACTAATTGTACCTACAATTACGTTATCTATTAGTTTTAGGGGTGAAATAAATAGTGTACTGAGACCAAAAAATAACGTTTTACACTACGAAAACTGTTATTTTTAAAGACTTTATAGTACTTTAGCTATCGTAACAAGGTTGTAATGAAGAAAATATTAATTCTAGGAATACTCTTTTTGTATATTGGAAATACTTTTGGACAAATTGGACAAACAGAAAGAAAAGTTCCTTTTTCCATAGCTGTTGCAGCTCATATCAAAAAATATAATCTCAAAAGTAATGAGGCGTACAAGGATCAGGATTTAGAATATGCGCAATTCTTATTTGATTCTTTAGTTCAAAACCATCTGGTTGGAACCTATATGGACGATTTTAAAATGAGTCCATTAAAAGGAGAGCCTATCTCATTTAAAGAAATAGAAAAACCTATATTTCTTATTACCTATGCTACATGGTGTGTTCCTGGGATAGGAGAAATACCAGCACTAAATGACCTTGCTGATAAATTCCATGATCAAATTGATTTTATTGTCTTGTTTTGGGACACAAAAGAAAGATTAAAGGAGAAAGTAGGTGAATATAGTGAAAACATACAGCTTCTATATGTTAATGAGCTTACGAATCAAAACTCCTACATTATTAATAACCTAAAACATTCTTTAGGTTTTCCGATGATGTATTTTATGGATAACGAAAAGAAGTTATTGGATATTCGTAAAATTGTTACACATCACTCTAGTGAAACACTAAGCAACTCTTATACGATACACTATAACTCATTGTCCAAAGGTGTCTCTTTATTAATAGCAGATCTTGATGCTAAAGGTGAATTAGTCCCTAAAGCTGAAGAGGAAGAAAAGAAAAAGTCTAGAGAAAGAGGAGATACTCGTACCCAAGAAGAACGTGACATCGATGAAGAGTACGAACGCTATCGAAGAGAAAAAGACTCTTTAGAAAATCAAAGAAGAAGAGATAATAAATAAGAACATCCTTTTATCTCTTAATCCTTAATCATTATTTACCAAGATTACTATTATCTTTAATCAGATTACCAAGATGGATAATCATTGATAATCTTACCCATATATATAAGGTATTTATATCACATCTCTCAAAAATTTAACCTTAGTAGTATTAAAGTGACCGTAGTGTAACCTTAGTTTTACAATAAGCTAATTTAAGTTTCATTTATTGTGCGAAATTTAAAATTACAAAAATGAAAACTCTTAAACGTATTACACTATTATCATTAATTATTACAATGATTACTTCTTGTGACTTCATTGATGATTCCAGTGGTGATCCAGGATCTGGTGATGATCAAAGACCTTTAATAATTGCTCATAGAGGTGCACAATCAGTATTACCAGAACATACTTTAGAAGGATATGCCAAAGCTGCTGAATTGGATGCAGATTTTATCGAACCAGATTTAGTACTTACCAAAGATGGTCATTTAATTGCTCGTCATGAACCTTTTCTTTCTAGTACAACAAATGTTTCTGAACTTCCTGAGTTTGCTAATTTAAAAACCACTAAAAACTTAGATGGTAAAATGATCACTGATTGGTTTGCCTCAGATTTTACTCTTGCCCAAATCAAAACTCTTAAAGCAATACAACCGTTTAATGGAAGACCTACGGATTTTGACAACTTATTTGATATCCCAACTTTCGAGGAGATCATCTTACTGGCAAAAAAAGAATCTATTAAAAGAGGTAGAACTGTAGGTATCTATCCTGAGATTAAACATCCTTTATTTCATAATGAGATTTTTGGAACACATTTTATGGAAAACAAATTATTACAAGTGCTTTCTAAATATCATATAAATAGAAAAAGTGCTCCAGTATTTGTTCAGTGTTTTGAAGTAGAACCATTACAATATATCAATAACAAGTCTTCTGTAAAACTTGTACAATTAATTTCTACTTATAATATTAACCAGGATGGATCTTTAGACTACAATGTTCCTGTAGGAGACTTCATATCTTATGGTGCTCCTTTCGATTTTTATAGTAATGGAGATCCTAGAACCTACGAATTTTTCACCACTAGAGAAGGAATGGAATTCGCTGCTAGTTACGCTGACGGAATTGGTCCGTGGAAACCTTTCATCATTTCGTACAAAACAGAAGATTCTGGAGAGCTTACTTTATTACCTCCAACGGATTTTATAACCTTAGCACATGAAAACAATTTATTAGTACACCCATATACCTTTCGTAATGAAAATACACAATGGAGTGCTGGTAACCCTGAAGCAGAGTATCACTTATTTTTTGATGCGGGCGTAGACGGTCTTTTTACAGATTATACAGATGAAGCAGTTAATGCATTAGACACTTGGCAAAACTTATAAGTCTATATGTAGACCAAGAAATTATTCTATTTATATCAGAGCCTCTTTTTAATTAAAAAAGAGGCTTTCTCATTGATATTAAAAAATTGTATTAGTTTGAATAAAGGGTTTATTTTCCAAAAATCATTTTAAGTGCTACTAATAAAAGCACACCACCAAATATTTTTTTTAGTGTTGACTGATTAACAGAAATAGCCAATTTACTGCCTAAATAACCTCCTACAATAAAGGTTATCGCAATAATCGCTGCAAATTTCCAATTTACATGCCCTTCTTTATAATAATTAAATGCTGCTAATAGTGTTACAGGAACTGAAAGCACAGCTAAACTAGTACCTTGTGCTTGATGCTGCGTAAAACCAACCCATAAGATTAAAAGAGGAATCATAACAACACTCCCACCTATGCCCATAGTTCCACTAAGAAAACCCGCTAGTAGTCCAATTACCACTAACGAAATAATAGTCATTGTATCCATAACACAATTTTACAATAATTGTGGTAATCGTACATACATAAAACACGTAATTTTTATGGAAAAGCAATGAAGTTTATTGTCCCATTCCTGTTTTATAATATCCTTCTCTAGGAATTTTAATTAGATATTCCTTACCTGTTCCATTGTTCAGGTGTGTTTCGCGTAACCAAGGGTTATGCAATTTTAAAATTTTATAATTGATATTATATTTTGCTGCGAACTCGTTAAAATCTGCTATAGGCTCATCCACTAATACATTAAAAGTAGGAATATATTCATATAAGTCTTTTTGACTAAAATTAAATCCATACTTCTTAGGATTGCTAAGGATTTCTTTTACCGCAGCAATTCTAAACACATATCTTCCTGTTTCTTGTCCTAATAAAAGATCGTAATATGAAGTTGCTTTTTGTCGCTGCAATTGCTTGTTTATCCCAGCAGGACCAGCATTATATGCAGCTGCAGCTAGTGTCCAGCTACCAAAACGCTCTTTTGCATTTTTTAAATACTTACAGGCAACTCTTGTAGATTTTTCTATATGATAACGCTCGTCTACATTATTATTCACTTCTAGACCATATTCTTTTCCAGTTGTCTTTAGAATTTGCCAGAAACCAGTAGCTCTCGCTGGAGAAACAGCTTGTGTTAAACTACTTTCGATTACAGCAAGATATTTAAAATCATCAGGAACTCCTTCTTCTTTTAGAATCGGTTCTATAATCGGAAAATATTTATTAGCTCTTTTAAAAAGCAACAAACCGTTAGATTGCCAGTATGTATTTACTAATAGCTCTCTATCCATTCGCTCTCGAATATCAGGGTTTTCAACCGGAACTAACTCACCAGCGAAATTGATATTCTCTGGCATAGGTACAGCATAGACATTGTAGTCATTAATCAACTTTTCTTCTAAAAGTTCTTGCGCAATTGGTTTTTGAGGTTCTTCTTGGGTGGCGTTAACCAAAATACTAAAGGTAAATAGCGCACCTAAAAAAATCAGCATTTTTCTAATCATCTTCATGTTTAAGTAGGTTTTATAGGGGAAATACTTTCTAAGTTTCCAAAATAATGTAAAATATTGGAATATCGGCAATTAATTCTCAATAATTTCAGGTAAATGCTTATTAAACCACCTTGCACGGTTAATAATCATGACATGAGTACCTTTTTCAACTGTTATACAGCTATCTACATACGAAATAGGAAAAACAATATCTTTATCTCCATGGATGTGAACTATCCCATCAATAGATTCTTCCTGATCCCAGCATACTATTTTTTCTATGGCCCAATCTAAATACGTTTTATCATTTACAGATAAATACTTTTGATACATCGCTGCTCTTTTTTTGGCGAAGTCTCCAAAAGCTAGTTTTTCCCAATTATCAATTTTAGAAACCAAAGAAGTAGGCATTAATTTATACGCCTTAGTCTTGCGAACAATATGCATTCGTTTAGGTAATTCGTACTTGTTTTTAACACTCGAAATAATTATTAATTTCTTTAATTTCAAATACTTACTCATTTCCTGAACCATAATCCCTCCAAAAGAAACACCTATTAGCACACAATTTTCATGCTCAATCTCTTCGCACATTCGCTTGGCATACGCTTCTATCGATTCATTTTTATCCGGAATCTTCCAAGGAAGTGTATGAGTTTGATAAGATACCTCAGGTAATTTTATAAATTCAAAAATGGATACATCTGCAGCCATGCCTGGAACGAAATAAACATGGGTAACTTCCTTCATACTAGGTATTTTAACAGTGATTTATCAGTTTAAAGTTCTAATTTTCTTATCTTTGCAGCTCAAAACTATAGTAATACTTTATCAGAAAAAAGTAAACAGGGTATTAAATTATTGTAAAAGGAAAAAAATAGACTAACAAATCTTAGTTAGGCTTGTTACAAATTAACAAAATTTCATCCAACTTTTACATGGTTTTTATGCTATTTTAATTTTCTAAAAAGCAGCTATAGCTTTCGAAAATCTTTTAATTTTTTAAATAGTAAATTAAAACATATGGAGAACATGAGCGATGTCGAATTAGAGATAGTAGACAATGAATTCCTAAGACAATTCGAAACTACTATTGAAGGTCAGAAATCAAAGATCGAGTATGCTCAACAAGAGAGAAAAATATTCCTTACCAAGCTTGTAATGAGCGAAGAGCAAATAGAAAAGGGATATTCAGAAGATTTTATAGTAGCTGTTTTTAATATTATCGAAGAGCGTAATATTAGACTTGTTCCTACGAGCCCTATCATCGCTAAGTTTATGCGAAAGAATAGAAGAAAATACAAAGATTTACTTCCTGTTGGCATTAATATATAGTCGCACCGAGTAAATTAAAAAAAGTAAAGCCTGCTTATCAGCAGGCTTTTTATTTTAATAGAATCATTGTAAGATTGCTTTTATAGTAAATCAAAACGTACCATCCCATCATCATCAATATGCGTCAATTTTACCTTTCGCAAGGTATTTACATAAGAAGGATCCCAAGGCATTTTTACTTTTACATAATTCTCGGTAAAACCATGAATATATCCTTCTTTATTCTCAGATTCGAATAAGACTGTTCGCTCCGTTCCTATCTGACTCTCATAGAAAGCTCTTCTCTTCTTTACAGAAAGCCCTCGTAACATCTTACTTCTCTTTTTTCGTATATTCTGCGGCACTACTCCATCCAAGGAAGCTGCCACCGTATTTTCCCTTTCAGAATAGGTAAAAACATGCAAATAAGATATATCTAATTCTGACAAAAAGTTATAGGTATCTAAAAAATAATCATCTGTTTCTCCCGGAAAACCAACAATAACATCTACTCCGATACACGCATGAGGCATAACCTCTTTGATCTTTTTTACGCGATCTACATATAAATCACTCAAATATCTGCGTCGCATCATTTTTAACACCTCATCACTTCCTGATTGTAAAGGAATATGAAAATGAGGAACAAAAGTTCTCGACTGAGAAACAAAATCTATCGTTTCATTTTTTAACAAGTTCGGTTCTATTGAAGAAATTCGCAAACGCTCTATACCATCAACTTTATCCAAGGCTTGAACTAGTTCAAAAAAGGTATGCTCATGTTTTTTGTTTCCAAATTCCCCTTTTCCATAATCACCAATATTTACTCCAGTAAGAACAATCTCTTTGATTCCTTGTCCTGAAATCTCCTTTGCATTCTTCAACACATTTTCTAAAGTATCACTTCTAGAGATTCCTCTAGCCAAAGGAATTGTACAATAGGTACATTTATAATCACACCCATCTTGCACTTTTAAAAAAGCACGGGTTCGATCCCCTATCGAATAACTTCCTACATAAAAATCTGCTTCTTCTATCTCACAAGAATGGATTTCTCCAAACTCGTTTTTCGATAAATCATTGATATAATCGGTGATCTTAAATTTTTCTGTGGCACCCAATACCAAATCAACACCATCAACCGCTACGAGTTCCTCTGGCTTCAATTGCGCATAGCAACCTACTGCTGCCACAAAAGCATCCGGATTAGACTTTTGTGCCTGCTTTACAATGGTTTTAAATCTTTTATCAGCATTTTCAGTAACAGAACATGTATTGATTACATAAATATCTGCATTCTCGGAAAAATCTACACGATCAAAGCCTTCATCCGTAAAACTTCGGGCAATGGTAGAGGTTTCCGAAAAATTCAGTTTACAACCTAAGGTATAAAAAGCAACTTTTTTTCTCATCAACATTTATAAAGTCATTTCCACAGGGAAAGAAATCTATTTATATTTACACTGGTTTTTAATCCATGATTCCAACTTTTGTTAGTATCCTAATTAAAAGCCGTCAAAGATACCAACAATAATTCGTTTACTAAAATTGAAAATCAACCAATTAACTTCTTTAACTAACTATTTTGTAGCAGTTTACTTTTGCCTTCTTTGTATTTCTTGTAATGAGACTAACAATAAGAATAAAGAACATTTGATATTTCGCTATAACGAATATTCTAATATCCAAACCTTAGATCCAGCTTTTGCCAGAAATCCTCCGATTATTTGGACCACAAATCAACTATTTAACAGCTTAGTACAACTTGATGACTCATTGCACGTACAACCTGATATTGCTAAACACTGGAATATTAGTGATGACAACCTAACATACACCTTCTTTTTAAGAAATGATGTAAAATTTCATAAACATCCAGAGTTCAAAACAACAGACAGTACCAGAATTGTTGTCGCCAAAGATTTTGAATATAGCTTCAATCGTCTTATAGATCCAAAAGTAGCTTCTCCAGGAAATTGGGTTTTAAAAAATGTCGAAAAATATAAAGCTATTAACGATACTACCTTTCAGATTAAATTAAAGAAACCGTTTCCTGCATTTCTCGGACTAATGAGCATGCGCTACTGCTCTGTAGTACCTAAGGAAATTGTGGAATTTTACGGAAGTGATTTTAGAGCTAATCCTATTGGCACTGGTCCGTTTAAATTCAAATTATGGGAAGAAAATATCAAACTCGTTCTTCGTAAAAACGAATTGTATTTTGAAAAAGACGCAACTGGAAAACAACTACCCTATCTTGAAGCTATCGCTGTAACTTTTTTACCAGACAAACAAACCGAATTTTTACAATTTGCAAAAGGAAAGATTGATTTCCTAAATAGTTTGGATGCTTCTTATAAAGATGAATTATTAACACCTAGTGGTAAGTTAAGAGAAAAATTCAAGGATAAGATTACATTTACCAAAAGCCCTTATTTAAATTCTGAATATCTGGGATTTTATCTGGATGGTGAAAATGACGAAGTAAAATCAGAACTCATCAGAAAGGCCATTAATTATGGTTTTGATAGACAAAAAATGATCACCTATCTCAAAAACGGAGTTGGAACACCTGCAAATAGCGGTTTTATACCAAACGGATTACCAGGATACAACCAACAAAAAGGATATACGTATCATCCTGAAAAGGCAGAGAAATTGATTAAAGAATACATACGAATAAGCGGAAATAAAACTCCTACCATAAGGATTGCTACAGATAACAATTACCAAAGCTTATTTGAGTTTATCCAGCGAGAAATGGAGAAAGTAGGACTAACTGTTGTTGTAGATGTTATGACACCTGCTACCATTCGAAAAAAGAAATGGAGTGGTGAATTGGATACGTTTAGAGCTAGTTGGATTGCAGATTATCCAGATGCCGAAAACTTTTTATCTCCTTTCTATAGCAAAAACTTTACACCAAACGGTCCTAATTATACGCACTTCAAAAATGAGACTTTTGATCAATTATATGAGCAAAGTTTTTCTGTAACAGATCCAAAAATAAGAGAACAACTATATATTAAAATGGATTCTATCGTGATTGCCCACGCTCCTATTGTTCCTTTATATTATGATCAGGCTACACGATTTGTTCAAAAAAATGTAAAAGGACTTACCAATAATCCACAAAACTTCCTGGTATTAAAACGAGTTTGGAAAGAAAAATAGATTTCAAAAAATCATCAAAGTAAGAAAATTAACTTTTTATCGATAAAAACGGTATTTTATCGGTGAATTTTCCCTATATTCGGCATCGATTAATTTTAACTAACCCAAATCTTTTAAAATCAACCATCGAAATAGAGGCTTTAAAAACCTCTTTATTCTTTGGTAAATTTTATCTGACACTTAACATCTAAAACAAACAACAAATGAAAAAAACCTATCTATTTGCCATGGCTTCCTTGTTTTTGGCCGCAGTATCCTGTAGTGATGATGACTCCAATAATGGACCAGGAATCGTAACAGTAACTCCTGACCCTACTGAAGAAATCTCATTAAATCCTGATGATGTTTCTGACGGAATTATCATTACTAATGGTACTAGAGTTCCTGGAGATGCTCCAACACCAACAGGAACACTTCCTTTTAGCTTAAGCGAAACAACACAATCCGGTTTTCAGAAAAATGGTTTTGATATTAATTTCGCTGCTCCAGCGAATTATGCAGGAGCCTATATTCAGGTACAATCGCCGGATGGAACGATGGCAGATGAATATTGGAACATAACAGGACCTAATAAAACTAATAACAAACAAAAAGGATTATTTAGCAAATCTATTGCCAAGGCAAAATCCAATGATCAAGATATTGAAATAGATGTAGATTTTGATGATAGTGTTCCAGCAGGAACATTCTGTTATGTAATTTGTATTTATGATACCGATGGTAATATTAGTGAACCAGTGGAAGTATGTGTAGAAGTTGAAGCTTGGGGTGGAAACCCAAATTTAGTTGGTACTTGGAATCTTACTAAAGAAGAAGTTACTTATGGAGGAGAAACAGACACCGATATTGTCGGTGAAGAAACTTGTGATTCTAGCACAGTTACCTGTAACAATGATGCTAGTTTAACCATAGACGATGCGTATTGTTACACTATCAATTTAGCTAAAATCACGTTTAATGCAGACGGAACACTATCCGAAACATTTAATGAGTCTTACAGAGACTATAACTATTCAGCAACTATAGAAAATTGCCAAGCTTCATATTTTGACTCTCAAGAGTATGATTATGCTGCCACTGGATATTGGGCATATGATGAAGAAGAATCTAGCCTAACGCTAGTTATTTTTAACGAAACAACAAATGGAGATCCTGCAACATATGAAAACGGTGACGCTTATTCCGTTACTTTAGAAGAAGTTACTAGCTCAACATTTACAGTAAATGATCCTGGAGAAGAAGCTATAAAGTCTTTCTTTACTAGACAATAAAAAAGAAATAGCACTATTTAAAAGTGTATCTTAGTTTATATAAAAAGGGTAGTAAGAAAACTTACTACCCTTTTTCGTTTTATAACTTACTAAGGTTTTACTCATAACTCTTTCGCCAAGTTTTTGTTTCTTCAAAAACATGCTCCAAGATTTTTTGATCTGTCTCGGTAAAATCTATTTTGCGTCTTGCCATTACTACTTTTGCCACTTCAAAAGCTTTTTTGGTTAAGTAGGTAGAAAAGCCGTTACTTCCTCCCCAACTATAACTAGGCACAAAATTACGTGGAAAACCACTCCCAAAAATATTAGCATTTACTCCTACTACAGTTCCGGTATTAAACATGGTATTGATTCCACATTTAGAATGATCTCCCATCATTAATCCACAAAATTGCAATCCAGTTTTTGCAAATCCTTCGGTTTCATAACTCCACAATCGTACTGGAGCATAATTATTTTTAAGATTAGATGTATTCGTATCAGCTCCTAAATTACACCATTCTCCAAGTACTGTATTTCCAATAAATCCATCATGCCCTTTATTAGAATATCCAAATATGACAGAATTACTTACCTCTCCTCCTATTTTAGAAAACGGCCCTACTGTGGTACCTCCATATATCTTAGCTCCCATTTTTATGGTTCCATGATCACATAAGGCAAAAGGTCCTCTTATTAAGCTACCTTCCATAATCTCTGCATCCTTACCAATATAAATAGGACCATTAGAAGCATTTAAAGTAACAAATGCTAGCTTTGCTCCTTCTTCGATAAATATGTTCTCTGGTGCAATTACCTGAACACTATCTGGAATCGGCTCACTGGTTCTATCCTCTGTAAGTAAGGCAAAATCTTCTTTGATTGCCTCTTCATTCTTAGAAAAAATATCCCATGTATTTTTTACCGTTAATACCTCATAACTATATTGAATCACGTCATAGGTGTCAAAATCCACCTCCTGATCTTCTTTGGTATAAAAAGCTAGAGGTTCATCTTCATAAAAGATAGCTTGCTCTGACTGTAAGTTCTGAATCATTACTACCAAATTTTTTGTTGGTAGAAACGAAGCATTGATCATTACATTTTCTTCGACTTCTACCATTGGATATTTTTCACTTAGATAATCCTCAGTAACAGTAGAAGTAGTATATCCTAGATATTTTTCCCATTTTTCGCGAATGGTTAAAACTCCGATTCTAATATCTGCCACAGGACGCGTATAAGTAAAAGGCAATAATGCATTTCTGGAAGCCCCATCAAAAAGAATATAGTTCATAGTTGTTTAGATGATATGTTTGTTCTAATTGGTTTTGTATTGATACTTGTTTTGTTCATCTAATCTTCCTTCATAGGCGAACAAGTGTCGAAGATCAAAAAAACATTTTAATGAGTCCATAATCCGATATATTTTATCAATAACTTCGTGTCATCCTGAGTTTGTCGAAGGAAATATAACCTACAATTTGCTCCGACAGGCTCAGTGTGACATTTATTGTTTCAAAATATCTTCCGCCACCCACTTTCATAATTCGGAATCAAAAATACGGTAACGTATAAAAACAAAAAAGCCTTTCTTTATCGAAAGGCTTTCTGTTTGTTGTATTTACTAAATTACTTTTTGAATTTAGCATATTTGTTTTTGAACTTGTCAATACGTCCTGCAGTATCGATAAGTTTAGACTTACCTGTATAAAAAGGATGAGAAGTTCTTGAAATTTCTAATTTCACTAACGGATACTCAACACCATCTACTTCAAGTGTTTCTTTAGTATTCGCAGTAGATTTAGTAATAAAAACCTCATCATTGGACATGTCCTTGAAGGCAACTAGTCTATAATTTTCTGGGTGAATATCTTTTCTCATGGTTATATCTTATCATTTTCGAGGTGCAAATGTAAGTATTTTTTATAAAATAGCAAGATGAAATAAAATTAATTAAGCAAAAAATCTATCACTTAATGAAATCAGCCATCAACTTGCTCACTCTTAACTTCACAAACCAACTCTGCAAGCCATATAAACATATCTCCTAAAGCACTTGTCACTGCACAACCATCTCCATCATTCTTAACTTCTAATGCATTTCTTTTTGAAATAGAATAGTATTCAAACACTATAGTGCGAAGTTCCTCTCGAGATAATTCCAAATCAACAACATATTTATATAAAATAACAAATTCTGGACTTTGCTGACTTAACAACTCTTGTTCTAATCTTTCCCGTTCTTCGGCTGTTAATTCTTCAGAATTTTTAACATCTATTTGATTAATAATTTTTGTATACTCTGGAGAACCCACAACATCCTTAGAAAATTTTTTGAAAAGTTCTACAACCTTAGTTTTATTTTCTTCGATTTCAAGTTCATTTTGGTGTTCATCTACAGAACAAGCTGTAAATAATACAAGCATGCAGCTTGTTAGATAAAGTAATTTTGTTTTCATATTACAATATTTTGGGAGTTAAAGAGCGAAAAAAACGGCTAAAGTGCATCTTACCTTTTATTATGTTTGACTTGTAAAAAACAATAAAAATGATGGTTTACCCGTAGTTTTACAACGTAAATATAGTCTTTTTTTATTAATTATTAAGCTAAAAAGTAGAAAATAACTGTCTTGTTACTAACATTTTACTATATTTGAAGGGAGAAAACAGTACAATAACCCAAAATAACGTAATGAAAAGTAAGAGTATTCCTATAAAAAAATATATCCTAAAATATGGCTTAATTTATGGTTTACTAACTATACTTTTTGGTTTGTACACATACTTAACAGGAGATTATGCAAAACAAAATTTATTTCATGCATCAGTTTTATCTTTGATTACTATCTCTAGCATTATAACAGCAATAATTAGTTTTAAAAAATCTAATGATAACTTTATCAATTTGAAGGAAGCACTCAAAATTGGAATTGGTGTTGCTATTTTAGGGGGATTAATAGCTGTTTTATGGAAACTCATATTAATCAAAGTAATTGATCCTGGTATTATAACAGAATTAGGAGACAAACAAATCAAAATTATTGCTGAAAATGCAACTGATTTCACTCAAGAAAATATTGATAGAAAAATAGCTATTACGAAAAAATACACTTCACCTCTTATTCAAATTGTTGCTGCTATAGGAGTAAATTTATTTATGGGTTTTTTATTCTCATTAATTGGAGGTTTGATCGTTCAAAAGAAAAGAGATCCTTTTAAATAATCGCAGACTAGACGCTTGTTTTTATCTAATCATAACTTTACTATTTCCATCCTCTCAGATCTTTTTTGATCAAAAATGTAACAAATTACTACATTTGTGTACTTATGTGTTATATCTAAATAACCAAAAATTTTATACATATGGAAAAATCTGTTAAATCTAATGCAATATCTCTTGGTGCAATATTAGGCGTAGTCTTAGCACTTATTACCGTTATTGCTTATACTGCTTACCAAGGTATGTACACCAATTGGATGGCAGGAATTGGTATTGCTATCTTAATTATTGTCTTTGGTATTGTATCTGCCGTAAAAAGTAGAAAATTACTAGGTGGCTACATAAGTTTTAAAGATGCTTTTACCTCTTACCTCATTACGGTAGCTATTGGTACACTAATCAGTATGGTAGTTAATATCTTAATTTATGTGGTAATAGATCCAGATGCTGCCACAGCAATTAACGAACAAATCATAGAATCTTCAGTTGGTTTTATGGAAAAATTTGGAGCTCCAGAAGCTGAAATAGAAAAAGCAGTGGCTAAGATGGAAGAAGAAAACCAGTTTGGTTTAGTAACTCAAATAAAAGGTTGGTTCTGGGGAATCCTAATCTATATCATCGTAGGATTATTAGCTTGTCTTGCAGTTAAAAAGAAAGAACCTCTTTACTAAAAAATAATATTCTTTATAAAGACTGTCTAAAAAGTATTAAAAAGCTTGTATTGTCAGTCTGAGCCTGTCGAAGACAAATTAAAAGTCTAGATATTAAAACTTCGACAAGCTCAGTTCGACACCGAAAAGCAACTTTTTAGATAGTCTTTTTTTATGCAATGTTCTTAAGATGGAATACCTATATTTGTCAACCAAATCATTTTAATACGATTTATGGAGGTTTCTCAGAAAAATTTTCTCTCATATATTTTTGGTGTAGCTATTATATCAGGAATTGCCAGAGTTGCTTTAGATTATCTATTCAGAATACTAGAACTCTCTCCTATTGCCTACTATCTTACTTTTATACTAGCGTTTATATTAGAGATATATATTATTGTTTTTGTGATCAAAAAGTACAAAAAGCTCAAAAATCCATTAACGATTGTTGACGCATTAAAAACAGGTATTATCATAATGGGAGTGATTGGACTATTGTATTGTACAATGGCATATATATATGATATGTATATAGATCCGGATTTTCAGACAAATATGACATTGCGATTTACCGAGCAATTTAGTCCCGATCAATTAGAGCAAACAAAACAGAATCTGGCCAATCAAGATCCTAGTAAATCTTATTTTGGAGTAATTATGTATACCATCTGGTTTGTATTTTTAGGAACAGTGATTTCTTTAATTGCTGGATCAGTTTACAAAACAAAAGAAGCATCAAAGTAAATGGATATTTCTGTAGTAATACCTTTATTAAACGAACAAGAATCTCTTACAGAACTATATCAGTGGATTGTAAAAGTGATGCGCACACATTCCTATTCCTACGAGATTTTATTTATCGATGATGGTAGTACCGATGGTTCCTGGAATACGATACAAACCTTATCACAGGAAGATCCCAATGTAAAAGGAATACAATTTTTACGAAATTACGGAAAATCTCAGGCGCTTCATGCAGGTTTTGAAGCCGCGAATGGAGAAGTAGTCATCACCATGGATGCAGATTTACAAGACAATCCTGAGGAAATCCCAGAACTATATGATTTAATTAGCAAAGACGGATACGATCTAATCTCTGGTTGGAAAAAGAAACGTTACGATTCTGTCATTGCTAAAAATCTGCCTTCTAAACTTTTTAATGCTGCTGCCAGAAAAACATCAGGATTAAAACTACACGATTTTAACTGTGGACTAAAAGCCTACAAAAAAGATGTTGTAAAACATGTTGATGTTCATGGCGAAATGCATCGTTATATTCCTGTATTAGCAAAGAATGCTGGTTTTAATAAAATTGGTGAAAAAGTAGTCCTACACCAAGCCAGAAAATATGGTAAAACGAAATTCGGGATGAATCGTTTTGTCAATGGATTCTTAGATCTCATAACGATCTGGTTTATGTCGCGCTTTGGCAAAAGACCGATGCATTTCTTTGGACTCATAGGAACCATATTATTCATCATTGGTTTCTGTTTTTCATTATACTTAGGGATCGACAAATTATTTATTGCAAAAAAAGGAAGACTTATTGCGCAACGACCAGAATTTTATATCGCCCTAACAGCTATGATTCTTGGAACTCAGTTTTTCTTAGCTGGTTTTCTGGGAGAGATAATGCTTACCAGCAAAAGAACCAAAGAACGATATCATATTTCCGAAAAAATTCACCTTTAGAACCGTATGAAAATACTGGTATCATTAAAATTACAGGTGACAAATTGAGGATTTTTTAATATACTAATATATAACCAAAGTTTAACCAAATACGACCTTTTCTAAGTACCCCACAAACGAAAATTAAATAGTATTTTTGTTACTAAAACCTAGAAACATGCAAATATCAGACACCTCACTACAAACCAGAATTGAAGAGTGGTTATCACCAGTTTTTGACCAACAAACTCAAGAAGAAATCACCAACTTACAAAAGCAAGATGCAGAAGCATTAAAAGAAAGCTTTTATAAAGATCTGGAATTTGGAACCGGTGGTATGCGTGGTGTGATGGGTGTGGGAACCAATCGCATTAATAAATATACGTTAGGAAAAAGCACACAAGGATTAAGCAATTACCTAAAAAAAGTATTTGCTGGTGAAGAAATTAAAACAGTAATTGCTTATGATTGCCGTAATAATAGTGATACCCTTGCAGAAGTGGTTGCCAATGTATTCTCTGCTAATGGCATTAAAGTATATCTTTTCTCTAGCTTACGACCTACTCCAGAACTTTCGTATGCCGTAAAGGAATTGGGATGTAATTGTGGCATCGTATTAACAGCTAGCCACAATCCACCAGAGTATAATGGATATAAAGTATATTGGCAAGATGGAGGTCAGTTGGTACCACCACAAGATGGTGAAATCATTGCAGAAATCAATTCTCTGAATTATGCAGATATTCAGTTTGACACAAATTCAGATCTTATTCAAAAGATCGATACAGAAATCGATATTCCTTTTATAGAAAACAGTGTGAAAAATGGAAGTTTTGCTGCTGATCAGGAGGCAAAAGACAATACCACGATTGTGTTTACTTCTTTGCATGGCACATCTATTACTGCTGTTCCGGATACCTTGAAAAAAGCTGGATATAAAAATGTACATATCGTAAAAGAACAAGAGGTGCCTGATGGAAATTTTCCGACAGTAAAATCTCCGAATCCCGAAGAACCAGAGGCATTAGCGATGGCCATGGAGTTAGCAAATAAAGTAGACGCAGACATTGTTATCGGTACAGATCCTGATTGTGATCGTTTAGGGATTGCTGTTAGAAATACTGCTGGAGAATTGCAATTGCTCAATGGAAATCAAACCATGATTGTAATGACTTGGTTTTTATTAAAGCATTATAAAGAAAAAGGATTGCTAAAAGGAAATGAATTTATAGCCTCTACTATTGTATCTACACCTATGATGAAAAATCTTGCTGAAGCCTACGATGTATCATATATGGAAGTACTTACAGGATTTAAATGGATTGCAAAATTGATCAAAGATTTTCCTGAAAAGCATTTTATTGGTGGAGGAGAAGAGAGTTTTGGGTATATGGTTGGAGATTTTGTACGCGATAAAGACGCAGTTACCTCTACTCTATTAGCTTGTGAAATTGTAGCATACACAAAAGCAAATGGTAGTTCTTTCTATGAAGAATTGTTAAATCTATACGTGGAGCATGGTTTTTATAAAGAAAATCTGGTTTCACTGGTTAAAAAAGGAATTAAAGGAGCTGAAGAGATTAAGCAGACCATGATTGATCTTAGAAACAATCCTCCTACTCATGTAAACAATGAGAAAATCGTTCTTATCGAAGATTACCAAACGAGCATTGCAACCAATGTATTGGATAGAACAGAAAAAGCAATCGACATTCCAAAATCCAATGTATTAATTTTTTATACAGAAGCTGGAAGTAAGATAGCTGCAAGACCAAGTGGTACCGAACCTAAGATTAAGTTCTATATGAGTGTACAAGAAACGCTTGACGATTTGTCAGCTTTTGATACTGTGGAACAAAAACTGAATACTAAAATCGCAACCATCAAAAAAGATTTACAAATAAATTAACGACGGTTTTTACCGTCTCTAAACATTGAATGGATTACTTTAAACAAATTCTTCGCTTTGCGAAGCCTTATAAATCTTATGGGATTCTAAATATTATATGTAATATTTTCTATGCCCTTTTCGGTACACTATCATTCATTTCGTTAATTCCGATGTTAAGTGTATTATTAGGAGAAACGGAGCCGGTAAAAACAGAACCAGTTTACAAAGGTTTTACGGAAGTAAAATCTTATCTAGAGGATTATCTAAATTACTTTGTAACGCTAAAAACCGAAGAACACGGAGAAATATATGTACTTACCGTTATGGTAGGACTGGTAATTTCTATGTTCTTTATCAAAAATATCTTCAATTATTTAGCCATGTTTTTTATTACATTTCTAAGAAACGGAGTTCTTAGAGATATGAGAGATAAGCTTTATAATAAGGTGACAGATCTTCCTATTGGATATTTTTCTGAAAAACGCAAAGGAGATGTGATTGCCCGTATTTCCACAGATGTTCTAGAAATACAACATTCATTTCTTTCTATTTTAGAATTGATTGTTAGAGAACCGTTAATGATCATCTTTACGATTATAGTAATGTTTGGAATCAGTGTACAACTCACCATTTTTGTTTTTATTTTTATTCCTGTATCAGGATTTTTAATTTCAAAAATTGGAAAATCTCTAAAAAAGCATTCAGATAAAGTACAAACCGAACAAGGTAACTTCCTTTCTATCATAGAAGAAACCTTAGGAGGACTAAAAGTAATTAAAGGTTTTAATGCTGAAAGTATTTTTGGTAATAAGTTTCAGGAGTCCACATCTAGGTTCTATAAATTTTCAAATACGCTATTGAACAGACAAAATCTAGCCTCTCCTACCAGTGAGTTTTTAGGGATTTGTGTAATTGCAATATTATTATGGTATGGTGGTCGTATGGTGTTTATTGACAAAACCCTAGAAGCCAGTGCATTCTTGGTATATATGGGTCTTGCATATAATATACTCACACCTGCTAAAGCTATTTCTAAAGCAAGTTATGGCGTAAAAAGAGGAAATGCTGCTGCGGAACGTGTATTAGAAATTCTAAACACTACTTCTCCGCTTCAGGACAAACCTACAGCAAAAGAAAAAGATGATTTCACCACTGATATCCATATCGATAACATTTCCTTTAAATATGAAGATGAATATGTATTGAATGATTTTACGCTAAAAGTACCAAAAGGTAAATCTGTAGCATTAGTAGGACAATCTGGAAGTGGAAAATCTACCATTGCAAATTTAGTTACCAGATTTTATGATGTAAATAAAGGAACAATACAAATTGATGGAATTGACATCCGAGATCTAAGTAAAAAATCCTTAAGAGGATTGATGGGGTTAGTTACTCAAGATTCTATTCTTTTTAACGATACTATAAAGAACAATTTGCTTATTGGGGATGAAAATGCCTCTGATGAAGATATATTAGAAGCGTTAAAGATTGCAAATGCTTGGGAATTTGTAAAAGATTTACCGAAAGGTATTGATACTAATATTGGAGATAGTGGTAATAAATTAAGCGGAGGACAAAAGCAGCGATTATCAATAGCCAGAGCTGTATTAAAAAACCCTCCTATCATGATCTTAGATGAAGCTACCTCTGCTTTAGATACAGAAAGTGAACGATTAGTACAATCCGCATTAGAAAATATGATGAAGAACCGAACGAGTATTGTAATTGCGCACAGGCTTTCTACAATACAAAATTCAGATTTAATCGTTGTAATGCAAAAAGGAAAAATTGTCGAGCAAGGTACCCACGAGGAGCTAATTGCTAAAAACGGAGCTTACCAAAAATTGGTAACCATGCAATCTTTCGATAGTTAAAAAAAACTGATTATCAATTACATAAAAATAAAAAAGAGCGTCTCCACGCTCTTTTTCTTCACACAAATCATCTTAATTTAGGGGCTTAATCTAAAATTAAAACTCACTTTTATAAAAACTCTCACTTTGGGGGAAATGAAAGCACTAACTCATTTTCACTTTGTAAAGATACAACTCAAATTCGAATACACAAACTTTTTTGTGTATTTTATCTAAAAAAAATGCATTTTAACATTTATATATACTTAAACATATCATTTTGTAGTATTTTTCTTTCAATAATACAAAACAACACATACATGAATCTCAATTATATAAAAATAAAAAAGAGCGTCTCCACGCTCTTTTTCTTCACACAAATCATCTTAATTTAGGGGCTTAATCTAAAATTAAAACTCACTTTTATTAAAAACTTTCATCTTGGGGTTTAATGAAAGTACTAACTCTTAATTACACTGTAAAGATACTACTATTTTTTACTTAAACAAATTTTAAATGTATTTTATCTAAAAAAAAAGCTTTTAATCTTTGTTAGAAATAAAAAATATACAAAAAAGTAGTATTTTTCTTACTTTTTAATAATCATTAGATTGATGCGTAAATTTAAACAAACATCAATAAAACAAAAAAGAGTGCTTTATAGCACTCTTTTTCGAAACAAATCATCTTTAATCTAGGGGGCATTTTATAAAATAAAAACTCAACTTTTAAAAAACTTTTTCATTTTGGGGGAAATGAAAACTTTAACTCATAATTACATTACAAAGATAAGAGTTATTTTTTAATTTCCAAACAAAAAATGTTTTTTATCGAATTTTAACGTATTTTACCTATTACAAATAACCATATTCCTACAATTTCCTACAAATTAATGTTTTAAATATACATTAAACCTTTTTTGTGTAACTTAGTCTAAGAGTAAATTAACGTATACTAACACTAACCGTTTAAACTATAATTTGCTTTTGAATAATATAGAAGAAGAAAACCTACTAACAGCACTACAAACTGATAAAGATATCAATCAGGCTTTTGCAAAACTCGTTTCTTTATATAAAGAACGGCTATATTGGCATATCCGAAATATGGTAAAAAGTCATGATGATACTGATGACGTTCTTCAGAATGTATTCATTAAGGTGTATAAAAATATTAGTAAGTTTAAAGGAGAAAGTAAATTATACTCCTGGATGTATCGTATTGCTACGAATGAATCCATTACGTTTTTAAATCAGAAAGCAAAAAAATATAATATCAGTAATGAAGAGTTACAACAGCAACTGATTCAAAACTTAGAAGCAGATGTCTATTTTGAAGGCAATGCTATACAGCTTAAGTTGCAAAAAGCAATTGCACAATTGCCTCAGAAACAACAGCAGGTGTTTAACATGAAATATTTTCAGGAATTGAAATACAAAGAAATGTCGGATATTTTAGAAACCAGCGAAGGAGCATTAAAAGCCTCTTACCATTTAGCTTCTAAAAAAATAGAAGAATTCTTAAAAACAAATTAAACCTTTTTACTTTTACATCGTCTTATATATAGTGAAAAAGAATAATCTACATAACTACAAAGAAGGATTTAAAATCCCAAAAGACTATTTCGATACTTTTGAAGAGAAGCTTTTTGATAAAATTTCTAAGGATAAGGAAGAGTCTTCAATGCTTTCAGATGATCTAAAATCAGGCTTTACTACTCCAGAAAATTATTTGAACGATTTAGAAGAACAGTTATTGGATAAACTTGCAATACATAAAGAAGATTCTCCTTCTCTTGATCTAATTTCGAAAAATAGTTTCACTACTCCTGATAACTATTTTGAAACATTAGAAAAGAATATTTTAGAAAAGACTGTTGCTGCCACTAACAAAAAGCCAAAGGTAATATCATTGGTATCTCGCAAGAATATAGTATATGTAACAAGTATAGCGGCTATGATTGCAATTTTATTTTCGGTGGTACTTCCTTCAGATAAAAAAACTGAAGATGTTTTTGGGAGTGTTGCAATTGCAGACATCCAACAGTATTTTGATGAGGGTAACGCAGAGTTTAGTGACTCAGAAATAGCGGAATTATTAGATGAAGAAATTAGTTTAACTGATACTTTCATTGATGAGGAAATTAGTGAACAAGAATTAGAATCTTATCTTTCTGATGAAGAATTATCAGACGATATGATATACATAGAATAAGAGAACGTATGAAACGAACTATAAAAAATATGTAGGCATACGAAAAGGAGATGAACGGTTGGTTCCATGTAATCTCTAAAACAAGATATTAAAACATGAAAAAGATATTACTATTATGCGTAGTTATTTTTATCGTTAATTTCTCATTTGGTCAAAGAGGACCAAGAGGAAAAGTAAAAGCGTTAAAAATCGCATACATTACAGAACAGTTAGATTTAAGTACTAAAGAAGCTCAGCAATTTTGGCCCATCTATAATGAGCACGAAGAAGCTATGGAAAATCTAAAGAGAAACGAACGTAAATCCATACGCGCCATAAAAGAAGCTAATGGCCTAGAAAATATCAGTGAACAAGAAGCTGAAGATTTTTTGACTAATTATGTATCTACCGAAGAGAAAAAATTCTTAGCACGTAAGCAGTTAATTAAAAATCTAAGTAATGTAATCCCAAATAAAAAGATTCTAAAACTGGTAAAAGCTGAAATGGATTTTAACAAACGACTTTTAAAACAATTACGAGATAGAAGAAGAGCAAATCAGTAAGTGATTTTACAATAACATATACGAATAGGTAAATGGAAACTTTATTTCATTTACCTTTTTTATTTAAAAGATACTTTTGCTATTCTATTTTTACCTGCAGCAATAGCGATACTATCATTTATAAAACGAATGGTATAAAAACCTTCTTTACTCACTTCTTTCCAAGTATTTCCAGCATCATTAGAAATTGAAATTCCAGTAAAACCAACAGCTACCATTTCTTTACCACCACTATTAGGAATATACCTTATACAACTTTTATACCCTGCTCCTACTCCATCTGCAATAAGTTTCCAGCTTATACCTCCATCATTTGTAATAGCTTTATTTTGTGAGTTCTCTTCTGGTTTTGTATAGTCTCCTCCAAAAATAATACCTGTGGTTTCATTATAAAAATCCATAGAATACGCTCCTGTTGTTTCTTTTCCCTGTATCATAGGAGTATCGTATACATTCCAAGTATTTCCTTTATCACTAGAATAAAAAACCCTAGAAGCCATTCCTCCAGAGACAATCCATACCTTATCACCAACGATACTAATATTTCCATTACTTGCCGCAAAGGCCGCTTCCCCTTTTACCACTTCGGGCAATTGATTACACGGAGTTTTAGTCCAGTTTTCTCCTCCATCTCTAGTAATAATTATAGACAAGCAATCTTCGGTGGGATCGCCCATCGCGATACCTTCTTTATCATTCCAAAAGGCAATAGCATCATAAAAAACTTTTTCATGTTCTTCTTTGTAAACTAGTTTCGTTTCGCCAGTTACTTTATTCATTTTGTACAGAAGTGCTGGAGAAGCAATACTGAGCAAAAAATAATGAGTATTCGTACTTGCAACTGCTCTGAATTGAATCTTTTTCCCTTCAAATTCTAACGTACTCACTTTTTTATTTTTTATATCAAAGTTTTCTTCTATTTGAAATATTCCATACATACTATTACTACCAGCAAAGAAAACCTCATCATTTGAAATTGTTACTGCCCGAATACTAACAGAATCTGTATAAAAAGGTGTGACTACAACCATAGAAAAATTGTGAGCAACCACTTCAGGTTCTTTAGGTTTACAGCTTATAAAAAGGAATATAACTGATATCAACAGTAAAAATCTCATACCCAATATTTTTGATCAAATATAATACTATTCTAAAGCAAAGAGTTACCTTTGCATCCCTTAAAAAAATAAAGGATGCGTTTACATAGAAATCTGGTATTTGCCGTAATTGATGGACTCAATGAAATTTTTAATGAGCAAGCATATGCTGATAAGGTAGTTCAAAAATTATTAAAGCGTGATAAGAGATGGGGATCTCGAGACAGGAGTTTTGTTGCAGAAACTACCTATGACATTGTACGTTGGAAACGCTTATATGCTGAGATAGCAAATGTTTCTGAACCTTTTACTAGAGAAAATCTTTGGCGAATATTTGCTGTTTGGGCCACCTTACGTGGAATCACATTACCTGATTGGAAACAAATTGGTCCAACACCAACAAGACGTATCAAAGGACGTTTTGATGAACTCAGTAAAATTAGAAAGTTTAGAGAATCCATTCCTGATTGGATGGATGCATTGGGTGAAAAAGAACTTGGATCTATTTGGGAAAAAGAAATAGCTGCACTTAATGAACA
This sequence comes from uncultured Aquimarina sp., assembly GCF_947492965.1. Classification (GTDB taxonomy): domain Bacteria; phylum Bacteroidota; class Bacteroidia; order Flavobacteriales; family Flavobacteriaceae; genus Aquimarina. Next base: position 137,729 of record NZ_CANLOZ010000005.1, read on the forward strand.
AGCCCCTGTTGTACTAAGAACAAATACATTAAAAATTTCTAGAGATAAACTTAGAGGCATTTTAGAAGATGAAAACATCGACACAGCGTTTATCAAAGGTTATCCATTTGCATTACAACTTACAGAAAGAGCCAATGTATTTTCTACAGAAGCTTTTAAAAAAGGATTGTTTGAAGTTCAGGATGCTTCTTCTCAGCTAGTCGCTAGTTTCTTAGATGTACAACCAGGACAGAGAATTGTAGATACTTGTGCTGGTGCTGGTGGAAAGACATTGCACCTTGCCGCATTAATGGAAAATAAAGGTCAGGTAATTGCCATGGATATCTATGGTAATAAACTAAAGGAACTTAAAAGAAGAGCCAGAAGAGCAAGTGCCCATAATATAGAGACTAGAATAATAGAAAGTTCTAAGGATATCAAAAAACTCCATAACAAAGCTGATCGTGTGCTTATCGACGCTCCTTGCAGTGGATTAGGAGTATTAAGCCGAAATCCTGATGCCAAATGGAAATTGCAACCTGAGTTTCTACAAAAAATAAAGCAAACACAATCTGAAATATTAGAGAGTTATGCTAAAATGGTAAAACCAGGAGGAAAACTAGTGTACGCTACTTGCTCTATCTTACCTTCTGAGAACCAAGAACAGGTTAAAACTTTCTTAAACAAAGAAATAGGAAAAGAATTTACCTTTGTAAAAGACAAAAAAGTACTTTCATCTGAATCAGGTTTTGATGGATTTTACATGGCATTGCTAGAAAGAAAATAACTCAACTCACGTAACAAACAATGAAAACAAAACTACTTCTTATTGCGCTTTGTACATTTTGTATAGGGTTTAGTCAGGTTCCTGCTGGATATTACAATTCGGTTACAGGATCAGGATATACACTAAAAACGCAGTTAAAAAATATTATTGATAGTGATAATGATGGATTATCTCCTGAGTTTCAATCAACAGATCCTGGATATAGTGGATTGTACACTACTTATGTGACATCAGATTCGGATTCCTATTATGAAAATAATGGAAGTGTCCTAGACATGTATTCAGAAAACCCTACAGGTGCTGATGATTACGAATATACTCACTTTACAGATCAAGACCCTGGAACTGGAGGAACTTCAGAAGGAGAATTTTATAATAGAGAACATATCATTCCGCAATCTGTTTTTAATCAGGTTACTCCGCAACGCTCGGATGCTCATTTTGTCGTTCCCTCAGACAAATTTGTTAATGGGGCTCGTGGCAGTTTTCCTTTCGGAAGGGTGGAAACAGCGAACTTAACCACAACAAATGGTTCTAAAAGAGGTAATAATCTGAACTCTGGTTATTCTGCAGGATATACCTCCACTGTTTTTGAACCTATAGATGAATTTAAAGGCGATATTGCTAGAATGCATTTTTATTTTGCAACTCGTTATGAAGATGATGTAGCTAGTTATTCATATAGTATGTTTAATGGAACTAGTGATCAAGTTTTTGATCAAACATTTTTAAACATCCTTATCACTTGGCACAATCAAGATCCTGTATCTACAAGAGAGATGGACAGAAATAATGCAATTTTTGGCAGACAAAATAATAGAAATCCATTTATAGATCATCCAGAATACGTGGAAATGATCTGGAGTTCTACAATTGATTCAGAAGCACCATCGGTACCGACTAATGTAATGGTTTCTAATGAGACGTCAAATAGTATTGATTTGTCCTGGACAGCCTCTACAGATAATATAGCAGTAACAGAGTATGATGTATATGTAAATAGTGTTTTTAATAAATCTACCTCTTCTACAACTACCACTGTAACTGGTTTAAACTCAGAAACCACATATGCTTTTACCATCTTGGCAAAAGATGCAGCTGGAAATGAATCCTCTCAAAGTGTTTCTGTAAATGGAACTACATTAGCAGGTGGAACTGGCGGAACTGATTGCGCCACCGAAACATTTAGTAATATTGGAGCTGCTTCTAGTTCATATGCTGAACGTACGTGGACTGGTGATGATGGTGGAGAATGGACTGCTACAGATGCCAGAACAGATCAAACATTAACAGGAAGCGCAATTACTATTAGAAATGGTGAACTAACATCTTCTTCGATTTCCGGAGGAATTGGATCCTTAACCGTAACTACGCTAAGAGCCTTTAGTGGCGGTACGGGAACATTTAATGTTAAAGTTAACGGAACAGTGGTAGGAACAATACCTTATAGCGATGTCCAAGAAACGACCACTATAAACAACATTGATGTTACTGGAAATATTATAGTTTCTTTTACAGATAAAACCACTACCAGTGATAGAGTAATTATTGATGATTTATCTTGGAGTTGTTATGACCCTACACTGGGAATTGATGATCTTAACTTGGAAAAACTTGTTACAGTATATCCAAATCCATCTTCAGACAGAAGTATAACTATAAACACAGCAAATATTACTGGTGCTGAAATAAATGTTTATGACATTATAGGGAAGCTGATATTTTCAAAGAAAAATTTATTAGAAAACACCCTAATATCCAACCTCCCGCAAGGAATGTTATTGGTAGAAATTATTTCTTCCAAACGGAGTATTACCAAAAAAGTATTGATACGATAATAAGAAAAGCGGCTAAAGAAAGCCGCTTTTTTATTTCTTTAAGGATTGTTTAAAATTTAGTGAATAACTCCATAATTCAACTGAAGTTTTATATAACACTTTCTATAGAAAAGTAGTAAATTTGCAGTTTATTAAAAACAACTCAAAGTCTGGGAGCATGATCCATTTCTTCGGAAACCAAAATGAGAAAGTATTTGCAGTACAAACTACTGATGAAATCTCAACAGAAAATAATAAAAAGTTAAGCTGGTTATTTGGAAACCAACCTAAGATATCTGCGGCGTCTATTGACGCTTTTTTTGTTGGTCCTAGAGCCGCTATGATTACTCCATGGAGTACGAATGCTGTAGAGATTACTCAAAATATGGGTATCACAGGGATCATTAGAATAGAAGAATTCAAAGCTGTTGATTCTAATTTTTCTGATTTTGATCCAATGCTTTCACAAAAGTATAATCGTCTAGATCAAGATATTTATACTATAGATATTAAGCCAGAAGAAATTTTAGAGATTGATGATATTGATGCTTACAACAAAGCTGAAGGATTAGCATTAAGCCCAGATGAAGTTGAATATCTTGAAGAAGTTGCTAAAAAAATCGGGAGAAAACTTACCGATTCTGAAGTGTTTGGTTTTTCTCAAGTGAATTCTGAACACTGCAGACATAAAATATTCAATGGAACTTTTGTTATAGATGGAGAAGAAAAGCCCACATCTCTATTTAAGTTAATTAAGAAAACTTCAGAGACTAATCCTAACGATATTATCTCTGCTTATAAGGATAATGTTGCCTTTATTAAAGGGCCAAATGTAACGCAGTTTGCACCAAAAAGTGCTGATAAGCCTGATTTTTATGAAGAAAAAAAGTTTGATAGCGTTATTTCATTGAAAGCAGAAACCCATAATTTCCCAACCACCGTTGAACCTTTTAATGGTGCTGCTACAGGTTCTGGAGGAGAAATCAGAGATCGTCTAGCGGGTGGAAAAGGGTCTTTACCTCTTGCAGGAACCGCTGTGTATATGACTTCTTATTCTCGATTAGAAGAGAATCGCCCTTGGGAACAGGCTATGGACGAAAGAAAATGGTTATATCAAACACCCGTAGATATTTTAATTAAAGCTTCGAATGGAGCTTCAGACTTTGGAAACAAATTTGGACAACCTTTGATTACGGGTTCTGTACTTACTTTTGAGCATGAAGAAGATGCACGAAAATTAGGATTCGATAAGGTAATCATGCAAGCTGGTGGTATAGGATATGGAAAAAATGAACAAGCATTAAAAGATCAACCAGCTGCTGGAGATAAAATTGTTATTTTGGGTGGAGAGAACTATCGAATTGGTATGGGAGGTGCGGCAGTATCCTCTGCTGATACAGGTGAATTTAGTAGCGGTATCGAATTAAATGCTATTCAGCGATCTAATCCCGAAATGCAAAAACGTGCTGCCAATGCCATTAGAGGAATGGTAGAAAGTGATGTTAACACCATCGTTTCTATTCATGATCATGGTGCTGGTGGACATCTAAACTGCTTATCAGAATTAGTAGAAGAAACAGGTGGTAATATTGATTTAGATAAATTACCAGTTGGAGATCCAACACTCTCTGCGAAAGAGATTATTGGTAATGAATCTCAGGAAAGAATGGGGCTTGTCATCGGACAAAAAGATATCGAAACTTTAGAACGTATTGCAGAAAGAGAACGTTCTCCAATATATCAAGTGGGTGATGTTACTGGTGATGATCGTTTTACATTTCAGTCTAAAACTAAAGGAGATACTCCTATGGATTTAGAACTAAGTGATATGTTTGGTAGCTCCCCTAAAACGATAATGATTGATAAAACCATTGATCGTAATTATAATAGTGTTACATATCAGAAGGAAAATATAGTAAACTATCTAGAACAGGTATTACAACTGGAAGCAGTTGCTTGTAAAGATTGGTTAACAAATAAAGTAGATCGTTGTGTAGGCGGAAAAGTAGCTAAGCAGCAGTGTACAGGTCCTCTTCAGTTACCGCTAAATAATTGTGGAGTCATGGCATTGGACTATACATCTAAAGAAGGTATTGCAACTTCTATTGGACACTCCCCTATTTCAGGATTAATAGATCCAGAAGCAGGCAGTAAAAACTCTATCGCCGAAGCGTTAACAAATATTGTTTGGGCACCACTAAAAGATGGATTACAGTCGGTATCGCTATCTGCTAACTGGATGTGGCCTTGTAAAAACGAAGGAGAAGATGCTAGACTTTATAAAGCAGTAAAAGCAATTTCTGATTTTGCTATCGATTTAGGAATTAATGTACCTACAGGAAAGGACTCTCTTTCTATGAAACAAAAATATCCTAATGAAGAAGTAATCTCTCCTGGAACTGTAATTATATCAGCTGCTGCTAACTGTAATGACATTACCAAAGTAGTAGAACCCGTTTTTAAGAAAAATGAAGGGAACATCTATTATATAAATCTATCTCAAGATACTTTTAAACTCGGAGGATCTTCTTTTTCTCAAATCGTTAATAAAATAGGCACTGAAGCTCCAAGTATAAAAAACCCAGAGAATTTCAAGAATGTGTTTAATACAATTCAAGGATTAATACGAGATGGAAAGATTGTTGCCGGTCATGACGTGGCTTCTGGAGGACTGATTACTACATTATTAGAACTATGTTTTGCAGATATAAACTTAGGAGCAAATATTGATCTATCTAAACTAGGAGAGCAAGATTCTATTAAGGTACTTTTTGCTGAAAATGCTGGTATTGTTTTCCAGAGTACAGCTAATGCAGATGTAGAAACCGTTTTATCTCAAAACAATATCGAATTCTTCAATATTGGTAGTGTCACAAATGAAGCTTCCTTAAGAATTACAAATGGGGATGATTCACATACACTTGAAATAGAAAGTTTACGAAAAACCTGGTATAAGACCTCTTATCTTTTAGATAAAAAGCAAACTGCAAATAATCTAGCGGAAGATCGTTATACTAATTTCGCAAATCAGCCATTGCAATACGAATTTCCAAAACATTTTACTGGAAAGCTACCTGTAATTGACGCTTCTAAACCAAGACCAAAAGCAGCTGTGATTAGAGAAAAAGGAAGTAATTCGGAGCGTGAAATGGCTAATGCCATGTATTTAGCTGGTTTTGATGTAAAAGATGTGCATATGACCGATCTCATCTCTGGACGTGAAACATTAGAGGATATACAATTCATTGGAGCTGTAGGAGGATTTTCTAATAGTGATGTCTTAGGATCAGCAAAAGGATGGGCAGGAGCTTTTCTTTATAACGAAAAAGCGAACAACACATTAAAAAAATTCTTTGAAAGAAAAGATACACTATCGGTAGGTATTTGCAACGGTTGCCAGCTATTTATGGAACTAGAAGTTATTAACCCTGATCATAGTGAGCATGGAAAAATGCATCATAATGATTCTCATAAGCATGAAAGTAATTTTACTTCTGTAAAAATACAAGAGAATAATTCGGTTATGTTATCATCATTAGCAGGAAGTACACTAGGTGTTTGGATTTCTCATGGAGAAGGTAAATTCCACCTTCCTCTTTCTGAAGATCAGTATAATATTGTTGCTAAATATGGATATGATTCCTATCCTGCAAATCCAAACGGATCTGACTATAACACGGCTATGATGTGTGATAAAACCGGGAGACACCTAGTAATGATGCCACATATCGAGCGTTCCACATTTCAATGGAACTGGGCTAATTATCCAGATGGAAGAGCCGATGAAGTATCTCCTTGGATAGAAGCTTTTGTAAATGCTAGAGAATGGATTGCAAAACAATAACAGCGATATTTTAATTTGCTATAGTTAATTGTTAAAAAAAGTTAGGGTTTATTTTAATATAACTGTTATTAACATATAACAGTTATTTGGATCCTCAAACAAGATCCTAAATTGTTATATACTTAACTAAAGTATAAATAACTATTTTTTAAAACCTTAAAACGTAAACCGTGAAAAAATTACTATGTACCCTATTTTTTTTGGTTTCAGCCCTATCTATTGCTCAAACAAAACCAACCTATAGCAGAGCTAAAATCACCTATAATTCTCGAGCTAATTATAAAGTCCTAATGGATGCAGGAATTCCTATGGATCATGGCCAGCATAAAGAAGGAATCTTCATCATTTCAGATTTTTCTTCAGAAGAACTTGATATCGCACGAAATCTAGGATATAAAGTAGAAATCCTAATCAAAGATGCTGAAGCAGATTTTCTTGAGAGAAACGAAATAGCTAAATATCAAAAAGCAGCCCGAAATCCTACCTGTCCTTCAGGAAATGGGACAATAAATATTTATCCTACTCCATCAAATTTTGCATTAGGATCTATGGGTGGATACCTTACTTACCAAGAGATGCTAGATAATCTAGATGCGATGAGAAACCAGTATCCCAATCTAATTTCGGCAAGAGCAGATATCGGCTCATTTGTTACCAATGGAACCCCAGATAATTCAGTAACTCCTTCGATCGGCGGTAATACCATCCAATGGGTTCGCATATCTGATAATCCGGATATTGATGAAAACGAATCAGAAATTTTATACGATGCAATTCATCATGCCAGAGAGCCTGCAAGTCTCTCTCAATTGATTTATTATATGTGGTACCTTCTAGAGAATTATGACTCTGATCCAGAAGTAAAGCAAATCGTTGATAACACCGAATTATATTTCGTTCCAGTCATAAATCCAGATGGATACCTTTATAATCAAGTAACTAACCCCAACGGAGGTGGTCTTTGGAGAAAAAATAGGTTTAATACACATGGTGTTGACAACAATAGAAACTACGACCATTATCCAAATGGAAATGCCGCAAATGCTACATGGGGAGGTCCTGGATCTTCTAGTAGTACCAGTGCTCAGACATATCATGGGACGAGTGCATTTTCTGAAGTAGAAAATCAAGCTATGAAATGGTTTACAGAGCAGCATGAATTTGTTATCGCTTTGAACAATCATACATTTGGTGAATTATTATACTTTCCATATTCTTATGCAGACAATACCCCTACTCCCGATGAAGATATATTTATCGCAATTGGCGCTGAACTTACTTCTCAAAATGGATATAGTCCACTAAGAGATGCTCCTTTTTCTGGAGATAGTGATGATTTTATGTATGGAGGAACTACACAACATCATGATAAGATATTTTCTTTCACACCAGAGGTTGGAACTTCATTTTGGCCCGCATCTAATCAGATAGATGGAATTTGCAAGGAAATGATATATCTCAATCTTACCGCTGCAAAAATGACCAATAACTACGCGCAGATAGAAAGTAATGGGAGCGTTTTTGTAGGAGACAATTTAATTGTTAACGCTGATTTTACATTAAGAAGATTAGGAATTACTGGAAATGGAAATTTCACTGTAACAATTACTCCCATATCATCAAACATTGCTAGTGTAGGAAATCCAAAAAATTACACGAACACCCAGATAGGTACAGATATATCGGATAGCATAGAGATTGTTCTAGACAATTCTGTAAACACAAATGATGACATAGAGTATATAATTCAAGTAGATGGAGGTTTATTAACCGAATCGATTCGGGTTACCAAAAAATTTGGAGCATTACAACAAGTAGTTAATAATGATGCCAGTGATATAAATGACTACACCCAATCTGGCTGGTCTACAACTACAACTACATTTGTTTCATCTAACAGTTCTATAACAGAATCACCTACAGGAAACTATGGATCTAATCAAAATAAATCTATAGAACTTTCACAAATGATTGATCTTACAGATGCTACTGCCGCAAATCTTCAATTCTATGCGAAATGGAATATTGAAAATAATTGGGATTACGCGCAGTTTGAAATATCTATAGATGATGGAGCTTCTTGGATTCCCCAATGTGGTAAATTCACCAATTCTGGAAGTACAAATGCAGGACAACCAACAGACGAGCCTTTGTATGACGGCGTACAAAATGATTGGATACTAGAAGAGATTAGTCTTAGTGATTACTTGGGTGAAACCATAAAAGTTAGATTTCAATTCGTATCAGACGACCAAATTGAACAAGATGGATTCTATTTTGATGATCTAATAGTCAATATTTTAAATCCAAATGTTTTGGATGTTGAAGAAAATTTATTGTCAGCATTCAAAGTCTTCCCAAATCCTGCAAAAGACATGCTAACCATTACACCTGCTAATGCAGGAGATTACAATATTTATATAAGAAATATATTGGGGCAAGAAGTGATGAGTAGGAATCAAATAACAGGAACACAAGAGTTTAATATTTCGAACCTTAAATCCGGACTATATTTTTTAAATATTGAAGTTTCTGGAAACACAAAAACCGTTAAAATTATCAAACAATAATAAAACTTGGTATCAACTTCAGATTATCCATTTATCCTTTTGATTACCAAAAGAAACCCTAATCTCATTAAACAAAATTCTAAAATCAATGAAAATAGTACTTTTCATATTGATGTCCTTTGTTTGTTGTTTTGCAATAGCTCAGGAATCTTCCGTTTATAAAAAAGTTAAAATTAACTATAACAACGTTTACAATTACAGACTTTTAGAAAAAGAAGGGATTCCTATGGATCATGGAATTCATAAACAAGGAGTTTTTATCATTTCAGATTATTCTGAAAGAGAAATAGAAATTGTTAAACGTCTTGGTATAGATTTTGACATTTTAATTGAAGATGTCACATCAGATTTTCTTAAAAAAAATAAAGTTGCTAAAAATCAAAACTCAACTAAAAACCTTTCTTGTCCAACAGATAACAACCCTATCATCACATACCCTACACCTTCAAATTTTAGTTTAGGGTCTATGGGAGGATATCTGACATATCAGGAAATGTTAGATAATCTGGACGAAATGCAAACCAAATACCCGAATCTGATAACCGCTAGAGCAGATGTAGGTACTTTTTTAACTAATGGAACTCCCAATAATAGCGTCTCACCATCAATTGGGGGAAATGCTTTGCAATGGGTTCGAATTTCGGACAACCCCGATACAGATGAGCCTTCTGAACCAGAAATTCTATATAATTCAATACACCATGCTAGAGAACCTGCAAGTTTATCACAGTTGATTTACTTTATGTGGTATTTACTAGAAAACTATGAAACTGATTTAGAAATCAAAGCAATCGTGGATAATACGCAATTGTACTTTATACCAGTGGTAAACCCAGATGGATATCTGTATAATGAGCTTACAAACCCAAATGGTGGAGGCTTATGGAGAAAAAATAGGTTTAACACCCATGGTGTAGATAATAACCGAAATTATGATCACTATACAGATGGAACAGCAGCTACATCCACCTGGAACACTGTTGGAACGTCTAATGATACCTCATCTAATATTTATGCAGGTGCTAGTGCATTTTCGGAAGTAGAAACGCAAGCTATGAAATGGTTTATAGAACAGCATAATTTTACAATATCTATGGATAATCATACTTCTGGCGAATTACTATTAATGCCATATGGTTATGAACCCAATAACCCGACACCAGAAGGAGATATCTACCAAACAATCTCAGAAGAATTAGTATCACAGAATAATTATAGCAACATTCTTATCACTGATTTAACTGTTGCTGCTGGCGGAAGTGTTGATTATATGTACGGCGGTACCGTAAGACCTCATAATAGAATTTTTGGATTTGCTCCAGAAATAGGAACTTCATTTTGGCCTACATCTAATCTAATCGATGGTATTTGTAAAGAGATGATGTATCTAAATATTACTGCAGCTAAAATGACTCATAATTTTGCAAAAGCGCAGAGTAATCAGACAGAATTCATAGGTGATAACACAACTTTTAATGCAGATTATACTATAAATCGTTTAGGACTTAATGGCAACGGTAATTTTACTGTAAGCATCGTTCCTATAAGTGGCAATATCCAAAGCGTTGGAGCTTCTAAAAGCTACACGAATCTTACCATAGGAAATCCTATCAATGATCAAATAACCATCAATTTAAACAACACTATTGATGCGGGAGATGAAATCGTTTATGATATAGAAGTGAATGGAGGCATCATCAAGCATACAACAAGGGTAACTCAAAAATTTGGTTCTTTTCAGGCATTGGTTGACAATAATGCTGATACTCTAAATGATTTCACAGGAACTGGATGGGACACTACCAACACCACATTTGTATCTGCTTCATCTTCTATTACCGAATCGCCAAGTGGTAATTATGGTCCTAACCAAAACAAAATAATCGAACTTGATCAGAGTATTGATCTTACCAGCGTTATTGCTGCAAATGTTCAATTCTATGCGAAATGGGATATTGAAAATAATTGGGATTACACTCAGTTTGAAGTATCTATAGACAACGGAGCCTCCTGGATTCCACAATGTGGTAAATTCACTAATTCTGGAAGTAATAATGCAGGACAACCTAATGGAGAACCCTTATACGATGGCACACAAACTGATTGGGTATTAGAAGAAATTAGTCTGAGTGATTATATTGGAGAAACTATAAAAGTTAGGTTTCAGTTTGTATCAGATGATCAAGTAGAGCAAGATGGTTTTTACTTTGATGATCTCGTTATAAATACTTTAAATCAAAACACACTAGACATTGAGGAGAACATATTGTCTGAATTTGTAGTTTTCCCTAATCCTTTAAAAGATATACTAACTATTACTCCGAATGCTACGAGTAATTTTAATATTCAATTGAGAGATGTAGTAGGCAAAGAAGTAATGACAAAAAAACAAGCTTCTGGAAATCAAGAATTTGATCTTTCAAAATTAAACGCAGGATTATACTTTTTAACGATTGAACTAGGAGAAAGTGTAAAAACTTTTAAAATTATAAAACAATAAAAATTCAATTAAAACCCATAAAAATTAAGGAGTTATCAAAAGATAGCTCCTTTTTTTATATATTAGGGTTGTGTATTGTTATATTTTTTATAATTTGCGAAACTATGCACGCATAGTAGTTTTTAAAATTCTATTATAATTAAAAAGTAAGCGAATTTTAAGTAATAAACCAAAAATTTTGTGCAACTTTATAATAACGGTTACAGTTATGTTTATAAGAACGTACCAAGTGATCGAAGTTCTTTAAAACAGAGTAAAACTATCTGAAAAACGTATGAATACAATTACTAGATTATTTGATTTTCCGCATTATCAATTAGAGAAATATAACCTAGACAAAGCCTTAATCACCAAATATAATGGAGAATGGGTCGCTACTTCAACGAAAGAATATGTAGAAAAAGCAAATCAGATCAGTCGTGGTCTTTTACGATTAGGTGTAAAACCAAATGATAAGGTTGCTATTATTTCTTCAAATAACAGAACCGAATGGAACATTGTAGATATCGGTGTATTACAAATTGGGGCTCAGGATGTGCCTATCTACCCTACTATTTCTCAAGAAGATTATGAATATGTATTAAATCACTCTGAATCTATGTATTGCTTCGTGTCTGATGACGAAGTTTTACAAAAAGTAAATAACATTAAAGTAAATGTTCCTTCACTAAAAGGAGTATATTCTTTTACTGACCTTGACGGTTGTGATAGTTGGAATAAAGTTTTAGAACTTGGAAAAGACGACAGCAATCAAGAAGAGGTAGAAAAAATAATGGCGTCTGTAAAAGAGGACGATCTAGCAACTTTGATTTATACTTCCGGAACTACCGGAAGACCAAAAGGTGTAATGCTAAGCCATAAAAACGTGGTAAGCAATGCATTGCATAGTTCTACAAGATTCCCAATTGTAGATGGAGAAACAAAAGCATTGAGTTTCTTACCTGTATGTCATATATATGAAAGAATGTTGATGTATTTATATCAATACAGAGGAGTTGGAATTTACTTCGCAGAATCACTAGAAACGATTAGTGATAATTTAAAAGAAGTAAAACCAGATGTAATGACTGCGGTTCCTAGATTATTAGAAAAAGTATATGACAAGATTATTGCTAAAGGAACTGATCTTACTGGAATTAAAAAGAAATTATTTTTCTGGGCCGTTGAATTAGGTTTAAAATATGAACCATATGAAGCCAACGGATGGTGGTATGAAAAGAAACTAGGAATAGCAAGAAAACTAATATTCAGTAAATGGCAAGAAGCTTTAGGAGGAAATCTAAAAGTAATTGCATCTGGTAGTGCTGCATTACAATCTCGACTTGCCAGAGTATTTAATGCTGCTGGAATTAGTGTGATGGAAGGCTATGGATTAACCGAAACATCTCCTGTAGTATCTGTAAACGATGTACGGGATAGAGGTTTTAAAATAGGTACTGTAGGAAAAATGATTCCAGAAACCGAAGTTAAGATTGCAGAAGATGGAGAAATTCTTGTAAAAGGTCCTCAAGTGATGATGGGATATTATAAGGATGAAGAAAAAAGTAAAGAAGTATTACAAAACGGATATTTCCATACTGGAGATATTGGAGAAATAGATGGTGAAGGTTTCTTACGAATTACAGATCGTAAAAAAGAGATGTTCAAAACTTCTGGAGGAAAATATGTTGCTCCTCAAGTAATCGAAAATGCGATGAAACAATCTCGTTTTATAGAACAAATTATGGTCATTGGAGATGGAGAAAAAATGCCAGCTGCTTTCGTTCAACCTAATTTTGAATTTGTGAAAGACTGGGCAACGAGAAAAGGAATTTCGATTGGTGCTACTCATGAAGAAATTGTTTCCAACCAAACAGTAATTGACCGTTTCCAAGAAGAAGTAGACGAACATAACGAAAAATTCGGAAAATGGGAACGCATCAAAAAGTTTGAACTAACTGCAGATGAGTGGAGTATCGATGCTGGACACCTTACTCCTACTATGAAATTAAAAAGACGTGTAATCAAGGCAAAATACCAAGATTTATACGCTAAGATTTATGGCTAATTCAATTCACTGATTACAAATGTATGGTGTAAAACTTTAACTTTAAATCAGTAAACTCCTCATTTTATGGGGAGTTTTTTTATTAATTCATCAGAAAAATGTAAATTACTTGCTCTTTTTGTAATTTTTTACCCAATTTATTATGCGTGCATAATAAATTTTTCTTACCTTTACAGCATAACAAATTTTCTGAATGAGAGAAAAAACAATTGATTATGCACTCCGCGCTACATGGATGGCTGTAGCCAAGATGTACAACGAGGAAGCAAGTAAAAAAGGAAGTACTATGGCAACCGGATTTGCTTTAATAAGCATTGATCCCGAAAATGGAACACCATCTACTTCTTTAGGCCCAAAAATGGGTATGGAAGCCACTAGTCTATCAAGAACTTTGAAAACCATGGAAGAAAAAGGATTGATCTTCAGAAAGAAAAATCCTCAAGATGGACGTGGCGTATTAATCTATCTAACTCCTTTTGGATTAGAAATGAGAAACTTTTCTAAAGACGTAGTATTTACTTTCGATCATGCTGTACGAAAGCATGTTCCAAAAGAGAAACTTGATACTTTCTTAGAAGTTTTTCAAATGATTAATGATCTCATAGCTACAAAGAAAATTTACACGAATAAAGAATCTATAACATCTTAACAACCAGAAGTTAAAAAAAATGAAAAGAGTCATTAAAAAAGTTGCAGTCGTTGGTTCAGGAATAATGGGCTCAGGTATTGCGTGTCATTTCGCCAATATCGGTGTCGAAGTACTATTATTAGATATCGTACCAAGAGAATTAAACGACAAAGAAAAGGCAAAAGGCCTTACACTAGAAAGTAAAGTGGTTCGTAACAGGTTAGTAAATGATTCACTAACTGCCGCTCTTAAATCCAAACCTTCACCAATATACAGTCAAAAATTTGCTGCTCGTATCACTACTGGAAATCTGGAAGACGATATCGCAAAAGTAGCTGATGTAGACTGGATCATCGAGGTTGTCGTAGAAAGACTTGATATTAAGAAACAAGTTTTTGAAAATTTAGAAAAGTATAGAACACCAGGAACTTTAATTACTTCTAATACTTCTGGTATTCCAATTAAATTTATGAATGAAGGAAGAAGTGAAGATTTCCAAAAGCATTTTTGTGGAACGCACTTCTTTAACCCTGCTAGATACCTAAAATTATTCGAAATCATTCCTGGACCAAACACTTCATCTGAAGTACTTGAGTTCTTAAATGGATATGGAGAGCAATACTTGGGTAAAACTTCAGTTGTAGCAAAAGATACACCTGCTTTTATCGGTAACCGTATTGGTATCTTTAGTATCATGAGTTTATTCCATATGGTAAAAGAGATGGGATTAACTATAGAAGAAGTAGATAAATTAACAGGTCCTGTAATAGGTCGCCCAAAATCTGCAACTTTTAGAACTGTAGATGTGGTTGGTTTAGACACCTTAGTTCACGTGGCAAATGGTATTGCTGATAACTGCCCAGATGATGAACGCCATGAATTATTTAAACTTCCTGATTTCATCAATACCATGATGGAAAATAAATGGTTAGGAAGCAAAACAGGACAAGGGTTCTATAAAAAACACGTTTCTCCAGAAGGAAAAAAGGACATTCTTTCTCTTGATTTAGATACGCTAGAATATAGAGAAAAGAAAAGAGCATCATTTGCTACTTTAGAAATGACCAAAACTATTGACAAAGTAGTAGATCGTTTTAAAGTATTAGTAGCAGGAAAAGATAAAGCTGGAGAATTTTATCGTAAAAACTTAGCGGCTCTTTTTGCTTACGTATCTAATCGTATTCCTGAAATCACAGATGACCTTTATAAGATCGATGACGCTATGAAAGCTGGTTTTGGTTGGGAACATGGACCTTTCCAAATCTGGGATGCTGTAGGCGTTGAAAAAGGAATCGAAATGATGAAGGCAGAAGGATATGAGCCAGCTGCTTGGGTAAATGATATGATCGCTTCAGGAAGTACTTCTTTCTATACTGTAAAAGAAGGTGCTACTTATTACTACGATATTCCTAAAAAAGAACAAGTAAAAGTTCCAGGACAAGATGCATTTATCATCTTAGATAATATCCGTAAATCCACAGAAGTTTTCAAAAACAGTGGTGTTGTGGTTGAAGATCTTGGAGATGGAATCCTAAATGTAGAATTCCAAAGTAAGATGAACACTATCGGTGGAGATGTGCTTGCAGGATTAAATAGAGCTATCGATATTGCTGAAAAGGATTTCCAAGGGTTAGTAGTTGGTAATCAAGCAGCTAATTTCTCAGTAGGAGCTAACATTGGAATGATCTTTATGATGGCTGTTGAGCAAGAATATGATGAATTGAATATGGCAGTAAAATACTTCCAAGATTCTATGATGCGTATGCGTTACTCAGCTATCCCAACAGTAGTTGCTCCTCACGGAATGGCATTAGGTGGTGGATGTGAAATTTCACTTCATGCCGATAAAGTTGTGGCTGCAGCAGAAACCTATATGGGATTAGTAGAATTCGGAGTTGGTGTAATTCCTGGTGGTGGTGGATCCAAGGAGATGGCACTAAGAGCATCGGATCTTTTTAGAAAAGATGATGTAGAGCTAAATGTTCTTCAGGAGCACTTCTTAACTATCGGAATGGCAAAAGTATCGACTTCTGCTTACGAAGCATTTGATACTAATCTTCTTCAAAAAGGAAAAGATATCGTAGTAGTTAATAAAGATCGTCAGATTGCTACTGCTAAGGCATATGCTAAATTAATGGCTGAGCAAGGATATACACAGCCAGTGAGAAGAAAAGATGTAAAAGTACTTGGTAAACAAGCACTAGGAATGTTCTTAGTAGGTACAGATTCTATGGAAGCTAGTAAATACATCTCAGAACATGATCATAAAATAGCAAATAAGTTAGGTTACGTAATGGCTGGAGGAGACTTATCAGAACCAACTTTCGTGACAGAACAATATTTGTTAGATCTAGAACGTGAAGCTTTCTTATCATTATGTACAGAACGCAAAACGTTAGAGCGTATAGAACACATGCTTAAAAAAGGTAAACCTTTAAGAAACTAGCATTAAGTAATTAGATTACAAGATTGCAAGGTTATCAACTATCCAATCAATCTAAAAATCAAATAATCTAAAAAATCCATAAAGAAATGAAAACCGCATATATAGTAAAAGCATATAGAACAGCCGTAGGAAAAGCACCTCGCGGAGTGTTCAGATTTAAAAGAACTGATGAGTTAGCTGCTGAAACAATTCAGCACATGATGAAAGAACTTCCTCAACTAGATAAAAGTCGTATCGACGATGTAATCGTAGGAAATGCAATGCCAGAAGGATCACAAGGATTAAACATGGCTCGTTTAATTTCATTAATGGGATTAGAATCTATTGATGTACCAGGAGTAACGGTTAATAGATTTTGTTCTTCAGGAATAGAAACTATTGGTATGGCTACTGCAAAAATACAAGCCGGAATGGCAGATTGTATTATTGCAGGAGGTGCTGAAAGTATGAGTTCTGTTCCAATGACAGGATACAAGACTGAATTAAACTATGATTTAGCAAAATCTGGTCATGAAGATTATTATTGGGGAATGGGAAATACTGCCGAAGCTGTTGCGAATCAGTTTAAGGTTTCTAGAGAGGATCAAGATGAGTTCGCTTACAATTCTCATATGAAAGCTTTAAAAGCACAGGCAGAAAATCGTTTCCAGGATCAAATCGTTCCAATCAATGTAGAGCAAATTTATGTTGACGAAAATGGTAAAAAGGCATCTAAATCATATACTGTAACTAAAGACGAAGGACCACGTGCTGGAACTAGCAAAGAAGTGTTAGGTAAACTACGTCCTGTTTTTGCTGCTGGTGGTAGTGTTACCGCTGGAAACTCTTCTCAGATGAGTGATGGTGCTGCTTTTGTAATGGTAATGAGTGAAGACATGGTAAAAGAACTTAATCTAGAACCAATTGCTAGATTAGTAAACTATGCTGCTGCAGGTGTAGAACCAAGAATTATGGGTATTGGTCCTGTAAAAGCTATTCCTAAAGCATTAAAACAAGCAGGTCTTAAGCAAGACGATATAGAACTTATTGAACTTAACGAAGCATTTGCATCACAATCCTTAGCGGTTATGCGCGAACTTAATATCAATCAGGATATAGTAAACGTAAACGGAGGAGCTATCGCATTAGGACATCCTCTTGGATGTACTGGAGCAAAACTATCCGTGCAGCTATTTGATGAAATGCGTAAACGTGATATGAAAGGAAAATACGGAATGGTAACCATGTGTGTTGGAACCGGACAAGGTGCTGCAGGTATTTTTGAATTTTTAAATTAAGAAAAACTAGAATAAAGAAATAACACTAATAAAATGAGTACAGAAACTTTAAATAAAGACATTCTTAGAGGAGGACAATTCCTTGTTAAAGAAACGAAAGCTGAAGATGTATTTACTCCAGAAGATTTTTCTGAAGAGCAAAAGATGATGCGTGATAGTACTAAAGAATTCGTTGATCGCGAACTTTGGGCACACTGGGAAAGATTTGAATCAAAAGATTATGCTTTTACAGAGGAATGTATGAAGAAAGCTGGTGAGCTTGGTCTTCTTGGTGTAGCAGTTCCTGAAGCGTATGGTGGACTAGGAATGGGATTTGTTTCTACAATGTTAGTATGTGATTACATTTCTGGTGCTACAGGATCGTTTAGTACTGCATTTGGAGCACATACTGGTATTGGTACTATGCCAATTACATTATATGGTAATGAAGAACAAAAACAAAAATATGTTCCTAAATTAGCTTCTGGTGAGTGGTTTGGAGCGTACTGTCTTACAGAGCCAGGTGCTGGTTCTGATGCAAACTCTGGTAAAACAAAAGCTGTATTGTCAGAAGATGGATCACACTACCTAATATCTGGTCAAAAAATGTGGATCTCTAATGCAGGGTTCTGTAATGTATTTATTGTATTTGCTCGTATTGGAGATGATAAAAATATCACAGGATTTATCGTAGAAAATGATCCTTCTAATGGAATTTCTCTTGGAGATGAAGAGAAGAAATTAGGAATCCACTCCTCTTCTACTCGTCAGGTATTCTTTAGCGACACTAAAGTTCCTGTAGAGAACATGTTATCTGAAAGAGGAAACGGATTTAAAATTGCAATGAATGCATTAAATGTTGGGCGTATCAAATTAGCAGCTGCTTGTTTAGATGCACAACGTAGAGTAATTGGTGAAGCTACAAAATATGCTAATGAGCGTATTCAGTTTAAGACTCCAATTATGAACTTTGGAGCGATCAAAGCTAAGATTGCTGAAATGGCAACGAATACGTATGCTGATGAATCTGCTTCTTATAGAGCTGCGAAAAATATTGAAGATAGAATTGCTATCCGTCAAGCGGAAGGAAATACGCATCAAGAAGCTGAATTAAAAGGAGTTGAAGAATATGCAATTGAGTGTTCTATTTTGAAAGTAGCAGTTTCTGAAGACGTTCAGAATACTACCGATGAAGGTATCCAGATTTTTGGAGGAATGGGATTCTCTGCAGACACGCCTATGGAATCTGCTTGGAGAGATGCTCGTATTTCTCGTATCTATGAAGGTACTAACGAAATCAACAGAATGTTAGCTGTGGGAATGTTAGTGAAGAAAGCAATGAAAGGACATGTAGATCTTTTAGGACCAGCAATGAAAGTTGCTGATGAACTAACAGGAATTCCTTCTTTTGATACTCCGGATTATTCCGTATTATTTTCTGAAGAAAAAGAAATTCTTGCTAAACTTAAGAAAGTATTCTTAATGGTAGCAGGATCTGCTGTTCAGAAATTCGGTCCACAATTAGAGGAGCACCAACAATTATTGATGGCTGCTTCAGATATTCTTATCGAAATCTATATGGCTGAATCTACGATCTTACGTACAGAGAAAAATGCAAAACGTTTTGGAGAAGATTCTCAGGAAATCCAGATCGCAATGTCTCAATTATATTTATACAATGCCGTAGATATTATTATCAAGAAAGGAAAAGAAGCGATCGTTTCTTTTGCTGAAGGTGATGAGCAGCGTATGATGCTTATGGGACTTAAGCGTTTTACTAAATATGCAAATCAACCAAATGTTGTTGCATTAAGAACTAAAATTGCAGATAAAGTAGCCGCAGAAAACGGATACTGCTTCTAATAATAATTTTAATAAATCCTATCCTAAGGATTAAAACTAGGAAAGTTGTTTAATTTTGATTTAATAGACCGCCTTTCTGTTGGGGAAAGGCGGTTTTTTATTTCTTATATTATCTAATCATCCTCTACAACCACGGATCACACCAAAAAGGAAGTCATCAGCAGCTTGCCCATACTCATCTCCACAATTTCTATCAAAAGGATTCGTACTTCCTCCAAGCACTCTTCCACATTGATCATGATCTAAACAATCTTTAGTCCAAGCACTGGCAATAGTAAAAATTCCTGGACATCCAGATCCACAGCGACCTAAACAACGATCTCCATTAACTAGTTTTCGATCACTAAAGGATTGTCCATTGTTATCATCATATTCGGCTGTAACATAGGTGTTCTTTCTGATACAGGTAATACCTTCATCATTACCTTTCGACAAGTTTGTTTGAGAACCTTTTATTACGATTTTCTCGTAACGATAATTATTCGGGGATTTCGCCCAATACTCTAATAGTCGTAACAAGGTAAACTCTGCCATTGTAAAATTATCTACAGAACCATCTTTAAATAAATACATTGATAACTCTTCTCCTAACATCAATAGCGTTTCTTTTTCTTTGGTAGAAAGTATTACATTTTTTCCGTCTATTTCAATAAACTCGTTGCTGTAATCTATCGAAGCTGTAATTCTTACATCATTAATAGAAACTTTAACCTGATAGTAATTCAAATCCTTACTGGTTACCTTATAACCAATCTGAAAGCCATTTATTTCTTTATTTCCTTCTAAATGATCTTCTTGGTGCACTTCTAGACCAAGCACTTCTTTTGTTTGTATATCTTCTTGTTTATCACAAGAAAATAACACCAAAAGGAATAAAAAAAATAATCCGTAAAATCTAAAATGAATTTTCATAATAAAATATATTTAAGTTGGTTCCTTAAAGATACCCAGGTAAAATTCTTTGAAGACAAAGAAAATATTATGAAAACATTAATCTATTATAACGTAAAGACAGGCTTTAAAAGTAAACCTAAAAAATTCTAAACCGATGATTTCTAGAAGATATGATCGATACAACAAAAAGTAGCGCGTACTGGCAAAATCCTAAAAATTACTGAAATACTATAAAAAATTGTTAATTATAGCTTGTTTCTCAACATATTATGTGAAATAGTAAGAATTTATCAACACGAAAACGTTGTAGTAACTTTTCGAAACTCAAAAATTGAATATTTCGTAATAACTTAGTGGAAATTTAACACAAGAAACACTTTTACAAACTAAAATTTACGAATTATGAAAACAATTTCACCTCCTCCGAAAATTTCTAAATTGTTTGAGCTACTCTAATTAAACAAACTTTTCTTTTAAATATTCAGTCAGGAATACAAGAATAAATTTCTAAAATAAAGATTGCCGAGAAAAAATTACTTATTACTTGTCGTTATAACTAATATGTCATCAGTCAAATAATTACCAAAAGACTATTAGTTTAAAAATTCTTTAAAACGGTGTAACGTAAATCAGTGTTACGATTATTCCTATTTCAAATACATACGACCAGCTCATTATTAATCTCTTCAGGCTCTTTTTTCCGACAGCGAAAATTTGAGAAAAACACAAATTTACTTACGTATTTAAAACCTCCGTTCTCATTAAAGAACACAAAAAATCTTATGAAATGAAAAGAAAAACCCTTTTTAAAATTTTAGTAAGCTTCTTATGCTGCTTCCCGCTTATGCAGATGCAAGCGCAAGATGAAGATGTTATGTTCCAAGCCTTTGACTGGAATGTTCAAAATCAACCTGCTGGCCAAACTTGGTATGATGTAGTAACCAGTGTAAGTAGTACGATTAGCGATGCTGGTATTGATCTAATATGGATGCCGCCTCCAAGTAACTCAGCAGCGCCACAGGGATACCTTCCAAGGGAACTTTATAATTTTAATAGTGCCTACGGTACAGAAACACAATTGAGAAATCTAATCAACCAGTATCACTCTCAGGATGTAAGAGTAATTAGTGATATTGTAATCAACCATAGAGTTGGCAGCAATGACGCCGTTACTTTTACCAATCCTGCTTGGCCAACTTATTTTATTACTGCCGATGATGAAGGTAGAAATTTTGTAAACTTCCCAGTAGAGTTTAGTATCAATGGTGATTTTGTTCCTGGTAATGCTCTAAAAGCAGATGGATCTGGTGGTGGATTTGCTGCTGCAAGAGATTTAGATCATGAAAATCCAGAAGTACGACAAGAAATCATCGCATGGATGAATTTCCTAAGAAATGATCTAGGTTTCGATGGTTGGAGATATGATTTCGTACATGGATATAATCCTATATACAACAAAGAATACAACGATGCTACAAATCCTTATTTTGCAGTGGGAGAATTACTAGAAAGTAGCAGAGTACAAACCAACAATTTTGTAAACTGGACACAAGGATCTTCATCTGCATTTGATTTTAATACTAAAGTAAGTCTTCAAAATGCACTAAGAGATAACAATTTATCTTACCTAAGAGACTTTTCTGGTAATCCATCTGGAATGATCGGAATCAACCCAACAAAATCCGTAACTTTTTTAGATAATCATGACACTGGAGAAGCGCAACAATGTTGTGGATCTAATTTTGTATTTCCTGGAGGAGAAACCAATTTAAGAAAAGGATACGCTTACATTTTAACACACCCTGGTAATCCAATGGTATTCTGGACACACTTCTTTGATGCTGGAGCCGGAGTACAAAACGCGATTAGAGATTTAATCGCAATTAGAAAAGATGTAAGAGTATTTGCTGGATCTTCTATTAACATTGCAGAAGCAAGAAATGATTTATATGCAGCCTATATCGATGGACGAAATGGTACTATTGCCATGAAATTAGGAAGTGGTAATTGGTCTCCTAATGGAAGTGGATGGACTCTAAGAACTTCTGGAAGTGATTACGCTGTTTGGACACAAGGTGGTGGAGATAATACAGGTGGTGGAGATACCGCTGCACCTTTTACGGTAAACTTCAAAAAACCATCTAATTGGGGAAATACAATCAATGCTTATTTCTTCGATGCTTCAGCTAATGCAACTATTTCAGGAACTGCTGGTTGGCCAGGACAACAGATGACTAACATCTCTGGTACTCCTTGGTATTCTTATACATTAACACCACCCGCTGGAGTATCTGCTGGTAACATAAGAGTAATCTTTAACGATGGAAGCAATCAAACTGGAGATTTATCCAGAAGTACAGACGGTTGGTATACCAATGGAACATGGTCAGATACTTGTCCATCTGACTGTAGCTCATCTGGAGGAGGATCTAATGATGTTACATTAAACTTCCAAAAACCTAGTAGTGGATGGGGTACTAATGCTAATTTATATCTATTCAATAGAGCTACAAACCAAACATTAGCTGGAACCCCTGGATGGCCAGGAGATGTGATGACCAATTTAAGTGGAACTTCTTGGGCAAGAAAAACATTTACAATACCAAACGGAGTATCCGCAAATGATATCGGAGTTGTATTCAATAATGGAAATGGCCAACAAACTGTAGACCTTACTCGAGGTACAGATGGATGGTTTACTGTTACCGGAAGTAGTAGCGGACAAAGAACTGGAACTTGGTCTACTAATTGCCCGAATAACTGTCCTTCTACAAGAGCACTAGAATTAGCTGATGAAGCTGATAAAGGAAATAGTTCGATTATAGAAACAGACGTTACGCTGTGGCCAAATCCTGTAAGAGAAAGAGGAACCTTAAGTGTTAATACTCCAGAAAACGGTGTCTTAAGTGTATCTATTTCGAATATTTTAGGTCAGACAAAAACAATTTATAGCAAAAGTACCTTAAAAGGAAATCAAACTATTGAGATAAACGCTAATGATATGCGTGAATCTGGAATATATTTCTGTACGGTAACTCTTAATGGAGCAAAACTGAAAAGAATTAAAATTGTAAAACAATAATTTTTTTGTCCTAATTACTTACCATCATATCACATGTTGATATGTCAGTCAAAAAGCGGTCGTTTGAAGTAAACGACCGCTTTTTTTATGATTAGAATTCACCCTTTCCTTTAAGTTAATCATCCTCGGTTCAATCCTTAGAGCATTTAAATATTGATTATCGACTTTACAAAATCTTAACTTTTATAGATTCCTCAAAAACGAGTGAATGTTTTTAATATCTTTCCGATCCTGTTAAATTTAAATTCAATAACTATAAATAATAATCTTGTGAAAAAAATAGTCTTCTTACTTTCATTAATCTTAATCATTTCCTGCAAAAAGAAGGAAAATAATAATTCGGATAAAACAATTGCTGATAGTACGGAAAAACCTGTAGAGGTTGCTAAAAAAGAAAAAAAAGACCATCAGCTTAGAAATATAAAGAAGGCAGAAATTACTCCTACTATAGACGGTGATATGAATGATCCTATTTGGAACGAAACCAAATGGTACCCAATGGATCAAAACTGGATAGGAGAATTTCCAGATGTTAACGATTTTTTTGGACGCTATAAAATGGCATGGACACCAGAAGCGCTATATATATTAGTAGAAATAAAAGATGATGTATTATATGATCAATACAAAGATCCTTTAAAACTTTGGTGGGATGATGATTGTGTAGAAATTTTTATAGATGCTGATAATTCTGGAGGTGAACACCAATATAATAATAACGCATTTGCATATCATGTAGCATTAGATGGTAATGTGGTAGATTTAGATGCCAGTAAAAAACCTCTGTTATACAACAATCATGTGAAAATGAAGCGCAAGACGGATGGTGATGTTACTGTTTGGGAATTCGAAATGGTTGTATTTGATGATACCTATGAAGAAGGGAAAGCTAATGATCCTGTTGTATTATCTAAAGATCAAAAACTAGGTTTTGCCATTGCATACAATGATAACGATGCGAGTAAAGAGAGAGAAAACTTTATGGGTTCTGTTTTTGTGCCTGGAGAAGATAAAAACCAAGGTTGGATCAATGCAGATATCTTTGGCACTATTGTTTTAGTAGAATAACATTTTTTATAAACTACAAATACAAGATGCTATTTGAGATCTTGTATTTGTAGTATTTCTATTCTATTTATTAGCTTTCCGAAAAATTCACTGCAGTTTCTATTAATGCTAGATGAGAATATGCTTGAGGAAAATTACCAAGTAATCTTTTTGATTTAAAATCTATATCCTCACTAAACAACCCTAAATGGTTACTGTATGATAATAATTGATCAAACATTTTACGGGCCTTTTCCTTCTCTCCTATTTTGTTTAAACTATTTATAAACCAAAAACTACAGATTGTAAATGAAGAAGAAGGCAATCCAAAATCATCTTTATTTTTATATCTATATAATAATCCATCATTACATAATTCTCGTTCGGTAGCTTTTACGGTATTCACAAATCTTGGATCTTTTGCCTCGATAAATCCATAGGACTCCATTAATAAAGTAGAAGCATCTAGGTCAGCTGACCCATAAGACTGTGTATACGCTTGCACCTCTTCATTCCAGGCATTCTCATATATATCATTATAAATTCGATCTCTCAGTTCTCTCCACCTTTCATTATTATTAGTTTTACCTATTAATTCTCCTATTTTTATAGCTCTATCCACAGCTACCCAACAAAGTAGTTTGGAAAATGTAAAATGTCTTTCTTCTGTTCTAAACTCCCAAATACCTTTATCAGGCTTTTCCCAGTTTACGTTTACAATATGTACAATACTTTTACTAATAGTCCATAAACTTTCGCTATCATCTACCGCAGCATCAAATTTTACAAACTGCTGATAAATTACATTCATTAAGATACCATAGATATCATTTTGTTTTTGGTGAAAAGCTGCATTTCCAATACGAACTGGACTAGAATTTTTATAACCGCTAAGATGATCCAGTGTTTTTTCCGTAAGATCCTTCTCTCCATTAATTCCATACATAATCTGAATCTTTTCATCCTTATCAGGTATGATATCAATTATAAATCTTAGAAAGCGTTGTGCTACTTGTTTATGCCCAAGATCTGAAATTACTTTTATCACCATAGAGGCATCTCTAATCCAACAGAAACGATAATCCCAATTTCGTACCTCTCCTATAGTTTCTGGTAACGAAGTAGTTGCAGCCGCTAATACAGCTCCTGACTTTTCATAGCTTAATAATTTAAGCACCAAAGCACTTCTTAGGATTTCCTGATTATACAAATTATAAGAGGTCGTTTTTTCGCTCCAATCCATCCAATAAACTCTGGTTCTTTGTAGTTTAAGGTAACAAAGCTCTAATGATTGTTTCAAAATCTTTTCGTGATAACTTATCAAAAAATAAGCGTTATCAGTCAATGTGATTTCTTCAGAATTCAGAATGGTTTCTAAATCAAGATCAGAGTAGAGATATAAGGTATCATACTTATCTTTATCTGTGATACTTTTAATATAAGTTTCAGTTACTTTTGAGTAAGTATCCTCTTTTGCATATTCTAATTTAGGATCATAATTTACCCTAAAAGTCGGTTTACCCGAAATTAACTTAATGTATCTAATGATATCTGCCTGTGCATGATAAGAACCATCTTCATTTTGATATCGCGGCATAAAATCAATACTTTCAAAAACATCCGTTCCATTATTATATTCCGTTACCAGAATATTTGTTTTAATTATATATTTCTGAGAAACCTTATAATCATCACTCACTAAAATTTCGAAAGTTCCTCCTTTATCTTCATCCAGAATTTTTGCAAAAACTGAAGATGAATCAAAATTGGGAAGACAACACCAATCAATAGCTCCTTTCTTTGAAATTAAAGCTGCGCTCTTACAATTTCCAATAATTCCGTAGTCCAAATTATTCATATAATTTCAAGTTCTTTTAAATAAACGTACCTTTATTCGCTGAACCGAAATTTAATCAATCAAAATTAGTCAACCAACTTTCACCAAGCTTTATGAGTAAAACTATCATAATCTCAAATCGACTGCCTTTACAATTAGAAATTGATAATAATTCCATTAATACGATACCAAGTGTTGGAGGATTAGCAACAGGAATGAAATCTGTTCATTCTGGAAGTGATAGTATTTGGATCGGTTGGAGTGGTCTTACTGAAGAACAATTAGACGATAATAAAAGAATTCTGGTAAAAAATGCGTTGACAAAACATCAATGTGTTGGAGTTCCATTAACTTCTGAAGAAATTGATGGATTTTATTATGGTTTTAGTAATAATACTTTATGGCCACTATTTCACTATTTCATGGAATATACCGAATTTGAAAAAGATAGTTGGAATATATATCAATCAGTAAACCAAAAATTTGCGGATATTGTCATCGAAAACCTTGATGAAAATGATACTATTTGGGTACACGATTATCAACTACTACTGTTACCCGAAATGATCCGAAAAAAGAAACCGAATGTAACCATAGGATTCTTTTTGCATATTCCTTTTCCATCATATGAAGTATTTAGAACAATTCCTTGTAGAAAAGAAATACTAAAAGGATTATTGGGAGCTGATTTAGTTGGGTTTCATACGTATGATTATGAAAGACATTTTCTAAGTTCCGCGCAAAGAATTTTAGGATTAGAAATTAACTTTAACAATGTACAGCTGGATAACAGAATTGTTAAAGTAGATTCTTTCCCTATGGGTATTGATTATCAAAAATTTCATGATGCCGCTACCTTACATAATGAAAAAGAAAAACAGGATCAAACTGAAATACAACAAAAAATAGATGAGCACCTTGCAGATGGAGATCGTGCAAAACTCATTTTATCCATAGATAGACTTGATTACACAAAAGGGATTGCTAACAGATTAAGAGCCTTTGAATATTTCTTAGATAAATACCCTCAATTTAGAGGAAAAGCAAGATTAGTAATGCTTGCGGTACCTTCTAGATCTAACGTTCCACAATATCAACTACTAAAAAATGAAATTGATCAACTGGTAGGTAGAATTAATGGCAAATTCTCGGAAGTAAGCTGGACTCCTATTTGGTATTTTTATCGTTCGATGCCTTTTGAGAATTTAATTGATTTATATACTTCTAGTGAAGTGGCTTTGCTAACTCCTATAAGAGATGGAATGAATCTGGTTGCCAAAGAATACATCGCTTCTAGAGTTGATAAAAAAGGGGTTCTTATCTTAAGTGAAATGACAGGTGCTTCAAAAGAGATGAGCGAAGCACTTATTATCAATCCAAATAATTTTGAAGAAATAGCGGATACCCTAAAGTTTGCTTTAGAGATGCCTGAAGAAGAACAGATAAAAAGAAATACTGCGCTCCAAAAGAGATTGAAAAGATATAATGTAGAGAAATGGGCCAAAGATTTCATGGAATCTCTAGAAAACACTAAAACCACAGCTAAAAAGTACTCATTAAAGAAATTAACTCCCGAACTAAAGAAAGATTTATTATCAGATTTCGAAACTTCTAAAAATCGAATTTTATTTATTGACTATGATGGAACTTTAGCTCCTTTTGAAAAAATTCCTGAAAATGCTAAACCCACCCAAAAAATATTTGATATTTTAGATAACCTTCAAAAAGATAAAAGAAATAAAGTCATATTGATAACTGGTAGAGATAAATTTACTTTTAATAAATGGTTCGGTCATAAAGATTATACCTTAATTACCGAACATGGAGCTTGGCTAAAAGACGTAGATAAAGATTGGGAACTTTTAGAAAGAGTAAATAACGATTGGTTCGAGTCTATTGCTCCTGTATTGGAATCGTTTACAGACAGAACACCAGGTTCTCTTATCGAAGAAAAAAATTATTCGTTGGCTTGGCATTTTAGAAACGTAGATCCAGATCTTGGTAAACTAAGATCTATGGAATTAAAAACCACAATACAACACCTCATTGCTAATCATAATCTCGAAATTTTAGAAGGTGATAAGGTATTAGAAATAAAAGTAAGTGGTATCAACAAAGGAAAATCTGCTTGCAAAATGCTTGTAGAAAAAGACTATGATTTTATTTTTGCCATAGGTGATGATTGGACAGATGAATATATGTTCAAAGAATTGCCATCTTCTTCATATACCATTAAAGTAGGATTAAAAAAAACGATTGCCAAGTTTTACGTAGAAGATACAAATCAGGTTCATCAATTATTACAAGAGCTTAACTAACTTTTAATATAAATATTCTGAAACCAAAGATCTATATACTTCCTGTTATTATTATTGCGCAGTTTTTCTGTACGTCTTTGTGGTTTGCAGGAAACGCTGTTATAGATGATTTTGCAGCTCAGTTTAATGTAGGTTTTAATATACTAGGATATCTTTTATCAACGGTTCAATTTGGTTTTATTATCGGTACGCTCACTTTTGCTCTTTTTACATTGGTAGATCGATTTTCTCCATCAAAAGTATTTATGATTTCAGCAATCTTGGGAGCGCTTTGTAATATTGCTCTATTAATACCCAACATTACTGTTCTTAATGTACTCACAGCACGATTTGGAACTGGTTTTTTTCTAGCCGGTATTTATCCTGTTGGTATGAAAATAGCCTCCGATTATTACAAAGATGGTTTAGGAAAAGCATTAGGATATTTGGTAGGTGCTTTAGTTATGGGTACTGCACTTCCTCATTTATTAAAAGAACTATCATGGAATAGCGATTACAAAATCGTAATCCAATCTACTAGTTTGCTAGCCTTACTTGGCGGATTATTAATTTATTTTTGTATTCCTAATGGTCCTTATAGAAAACCCGTTTCTAAATTACAATTAGGAGTAATCACTGAACTTTTTGGAATTATTAGTTTTAGAAAAGCTGCTTTCGGATACTTCGGTCATATGTGGGAGCTTTATGCATTTTGGGGCTTTGTTCCAGTACTACTAAAAACCTATGTCGAAAAGCATAGAATAGGAATTCCAATATCCCTCTGGTCATTTACGATCATTGCTATTGGTTTCTTTTCGTGTGTTTTGGGTGGTTATATTTCCTTGAAAACTGGAAGTAGAAAAGTGGCACGGTATTCACTAATTATTTCTGGGCTTTTTTGCTTAATCTCTCCGCTCCTATTTCAATTACCAGTAGAAATATTTTTAGGCCTGTTAGGTTTCTGGGGGATGGTGGTGATATCTGATTCTCCTCAGTTTTCTACAATGGTAGCTGGTGCTGCTCCTCCAGAACTTAGAGGAACTGGACTTACGATTGTAAATTGTATTGGTTTTGCAATAACGATTCTTAGTATTCAATTACTTTCCTATCTAGTCAACCATATGGATTCTATGTATATATTCCTTTTTTTGGGAATTGGTCCACTAATTGGTCTTTACGCTTCTCGAAAACAGTAGACTAGATTTTAAAGTTGATATTTATCAACTCTTAATTATCGGAAATAACTCTTAACAAATACTTAAGAAAATACTTGATATTTACCTGTATTTTAGAAAACAAAACCCATGAGAAACATTCTTTTTTTCGTAATACTATCCCATTTTTTTTTAAGTACAGCTCAAACGGATACAGAAGTATATTTATTCGACATTTCAACAGAGAATAATGAACTAAAGCTTACCAATCAAAGAAATATTTCAAACAATCCAGGCTATGACAATCAGCCTTCTTTTTATAACGATAATATTGTTTTGTTTTCTTCTACCAGAAATGGACAGACTGATATAGCTGCGTATAATATTAGAGACAATAAAATTGATTGGATTTCTAATACTTTAGAAGGAAGTGAATATTCACCTACTAAAATCCCGAATCAAAAGGCTATTTCGGCTATTAGATTGGATACCACAGGCAAGCAACTATTGTACTCGTATGATTTTAAAACTGGGAAACCTAAGGTATTATTAGAAAATCTTGTAGTTGGATATCACTGTTGGTATGATAAAGATATAATTGTTTCCTCTGTATTAGAGGATCAGAGTCTGTCACTGGTGGTTTCTAACCTGAAAAATAAGACGAATGCAACTCTACAAAAGAAAATAGGAAGATCATTACATAAAATTCCAAACTCTAAGCTTATCAGTTATATCAGCAAAGAAAATGAACAATGGGAAATAAAGTCATTAAATCCAATCTCTGGAGAAACGAAAAAAATTATAAATACGATTCCAGAGGCCGAAGATATGTGTTGGTTACTAAATGGAACTATTTTAATGCCTAAAGGAAATATAATCTATAAGTTTAATCCAAAAACAGATAAAAATTGGAGCTTGTTTTATACTTCTACAGATCCAGGACTTGGGAATATTACAAGAATTGCTACAAATTCCATTAGCACTTTACTGTCCATAGTTTCTGATATATCACCAGAGCGTATCGTTCAGCAGCAATTAGATGCCTATAACGCTAGAAACATTGACGCCTTCGCCTCAACATACTCAAAAAATGTAAAAGTGTATTACTATCCTAATAAATTAAGTTATGAAGGGATAGATAATCTAAAAAAAGGGTACGCATCCTTTTTTGAAAATACACCAGATCTGCACTGTGAAGTAAAGAATAGAATTGTATACGGAAACAAAGTCATTGACGAAGAATCAGTACTCATAAATGGTAAAAAGATAAAAGCTGTAGCGATCTATGAAGTGGAAAACGGTAAAATAGCTAAGGTTACTTTTTTTTAGAATTCATCAATAATAAAGGCAAAATAACATTTCTTAGTATCAAAATTTAATTAATAAGATTCATAAATATAATTTAAACGGAAACACATATTTATTTAGAATTATTTTTTCTTTTCACGTATCTAATATTTTTTTATACTTGACATTTGTATTAATAAAATTAACAATCACACAAATCACTAATGAATAGAAATTTCGTTTTAATCACTATTGTAGTTATATGCTCGACTTTTTCAGGTTTTTCTCAATCAATTTTACTCAAAAACATAAATCTTATCGATGTAGAAAACGGTAAAATTCAAAAAAACAGGAATATACTTATTGAAAAAGATCGCATATCAAAAATTACTGCTGACGAAATAAAAGTAAATAATGAAGTTTCGATTATTGACGGAACAGATAAGTTTCTAATTCCTGGTATGATTGATACTCATATACATTTTTTTCAAACAGGAAGCTTATATACCAGACCAGATGCAATCGATCTAACAAATAACTTTTCTTATGAAGATGAGATACAGTTTGCAAAAGATATAATCCCCGATAATTTTAAACGCTATCTAAAATTAGGTATCACATCGGTAATGGATGTTGGAGGTCCTTTTTATAATTTTACTGTACGAGATAGTATTGCTAAACATCATATTTCTCCAAATGTTTATGTTACAGGTCCTTTATTTTCTCCATACCAACCTAAAGCTTTTTCTAGTCTGGAAGACATCCCTATAGAAAAAATCAACTCTAAACAAGAAGCCACGAAACTATTTAATAAAATGATTGCTTACAAACCTGATTTTATCAAAATATGGTATATATCAGGTAATGGATTACCTGCAGAGAAAACCTATCCTATCGTTGCTCATATTGCTGAGTTAACTCATAAAAACAACCTGAAATTAACAGTTCATGCAACTAATCTAAAAACTGCAAAACTAGCGGTAAAAGCAGGTGCCGATATTTTAGTGCATAGTGTAAATGATCAACTTGTAGATGATGAATTTATCAAAATGCTTAAAGATCATAAAGTAACATATATCCCAACTTTAATTGTTGGTAAAAATTATGGCAAGGCATATCTAGCTAACCCTAGCAATCATATACAAGATCTAACCTACGCAAATCCAAAAGTATATGGTACATTAACCGATATGAATAGATTTTCTGATAATGAAATTCCAGACAGAATAAAAAAACTAAGAAAAGATCCAAAATCCTTAGAAAAAAGAAATAGAACTCGCGATAGCATAATGCTTACAAACCTTTTAAAACTAACTGAAAAAGGAATTAATATAGCTACTGGAACAGATGCTGGAAATATAGGTACAATCCACGCTTCTTCATACATCCAAGAGATTGAAGCTATGAAAAAATCAAACATATCTAATTTTGATATTATAAAAGCTTCTACAATTAATGCTGCTTTAGGTTTTGGACTAGAAGGTGATATTGGATCTATTAAGGAAGGAAAATTAGCCGATTTGGTTATTCTATCTAAAAATCCTGTTGAAAATATTGAAAATTTAAATTCAATAGAAGAAGTTATTAAAAGTGGAGAAATATTGAATATTAAAGAGCTTTTAAAAGAAACTCCAGAACAAATTGTACAAAGGCAAGTAAACGCTTACAATGCTAGAAATATAGATGCTTTTATGGACACTTATTCGGATGACGTAAAGATCTACAACTTCCCTAATGAACTATCCATTTCTAGTAAAGCAGACATGAAAAAAAGTTTTGAAACTATGTTTGAAAAAGTTCCAAACTTATACTGTGAAATTAAAAACCGTATTGTTCTTGGTAATAAAGTAGTCGATCGAGAATATGTAAGATTTGGAGATCGTTACTCCAATGTTATAACAATCTATGAAGTAGAAAATGGTAAAATAGCTAAAGTTACCTTCTTAAGATGAATCGAATAGAGGTTACAGTCAAATGAAACATCCTTTGCAACTACATATTTAAGAAATTGTTCCACTTGCGGACAAAGAGTTTGATTTTATGTTGAGCCATTTTAAAAACTACTAAAAAACGG
Source organism: uncultured Aquimarina sp. (assembly GCF_947492965.1). Taxonomy (GTDB): domain Bacteria; phylum Bacteroidota; class Bacteroidia; order Flavobacteriales; family Flavobacteriaceae; genus Aquimarina. The sequence goes on from NZ_CANLOZ010000005.1 coordinate 171,138, forward strand.
AGGCATCAATATTAAGTGCAAGAATGAGAAGTTGTAAAAAAGAATATTAGACTACTAAAGGTTGTATAAAAGCTATTTTTTAAAATGAGAAATGCAAAGAACATATTCTTCGTTTTGCTATAGAACATTGGTTGATTACAGATTATGAAGCTCCTTCTATAATCAATATTAATTATCTAGAAGATCGTGAACCACCCTACATATCTTTTGATAATAGAGATAAACTTAATAGCTAAATCTACAAATGAAATTTTTCTTAAAATCAAAACTCAATTGAATGGAAAAATGCTAGTATCAGATTGCTATGGTACTCTTATACATGAACAAAAAGTTAGATATGAAAACAGCATAGTATAAATACATGTTCGAAAATCCATATTTGTACATTTTAAAAGATAACTATGATAAATCAATTCATTTATGTTTCATATTAAAGCGCCATCGTGTAGGTCTTATAAATTTGTTAAGGAGTCACTCCCAATGATTGCTTTTACTTAAATTACGCGATCAAATTAACACAAATGAAGATTTTTTTTACCTCAACACTTTTTTTATTTTCAATAATTGCTAGCGCACAAACAAACTCAAAAATATATGATATTATCAATGCTATTTCTAGCGAAAGAATAGAAGCAGATATTAAAACATTAGCTGGTTTTGGCACCAGACATACCTTAAGCGATACAGTTTCCAATACAAGAGGAATTGGTGCTGCCAGAAGGTGGATCAAATCTGAGTTTGAAACCATATCCAAAAAATGTAATAATTGTTTAGAAGTTTTTTATCAAAAAGACCTTGTTAAAAAAGGAACAAATCAACGTATTACCAAAGATGTAATGGTTGTAAATGTAGTTGCCATACAACGAGGAACTAAATACCCTAATCGCTTCATTATTATGAGTGGAGATATCGATTCCCGTATTTCTGACCCAAATAACTTTACTGATGATGCTCCTGGCGCTAATGATAATGCAACAGGAATGGCTGGAGCGATGGAAGCGGCAAGAGTATTGTCCAAATACAAATTTGAAAGTAGTATTATTTACGTAGGCCTTTCTGGAGAAGAACAAGGACTGTTTGGCGGAAAAGGATTGGCCAACTATGCCAAAAAGAACAATTGGGATATTGTTGGAGTTATGAATAATGATATGATTGGTAATATCAAAGGTGTAGATGGTGTTATCGATAATAGAACATTTAGAATTTTCTCTGAACCAACCAATTTAACTGACAATGAAAGAACAGTTAAAAACAGACGTTTTTATGGAGGCGAAGTGGATGGAATTTCTCGTCAGTTGGCTCGGTATATTCATAAAACTACCAAAACATATATGCCAGAAATGAATCCTATGATGATCTATCGACTAGATAGATTTGGTCGTGGTGGTCATCATCGTCCTTTTAATGATGCTGGATTCGCTGGAATTAGAATTATGGAGGCTCATGAAAACTATACTCAGCAACACCAAGACATTAGAAAAGAAGATGGGATTGCATATGGAGATGTAGTAGAACATGTAAACTTTGAATATGCAACTAAACTAACTGCTGTTAATGCAATCAATCTTGCATCCATTGCATGGGCACCACCAACTCCAACAGAAGTTAAAATTGGTGGAATAGTGGAACCTTCTGTGAAGTTTAAATGGGAAAAATCAAATGATCCTAATATCCAAGGATATAAAATATATTGGAGAGATACTACATCACCTACCTGGGATTATAGCAGGTTTGTTGGTAATGTAGATAACTTTGTACTCGATGGTATTGTTATTGATAATTACTTTTTTGGAATAGCAACTGTAGGAAAAAACGGATTTGAAAGTCTGGTTGTGTTCCCTACTGCCATTTTTAGAAAGTAAATAGAGAATGTTCTAAATCAAACTATTAATGTGTATCAACTAAAATTTAAACGTGTGAAATTCTTAAACATCTTCTTCATCATCGCGCTATTATGTACGTTTTCTTGTAAACAAGAAAATGTAAAAGAAAAATCATCCATAAATGTTGATATAGCAGAAAAATTATCCATTGAAACCAAGGGAAAAGTTGTTATTCATAAGAATTTCAAATCTAAAAATGTAATCCCAAGAAACGTAGAAGTGTTCTTACCTCATGGCTATGATACTTCAAATAAGAAATACAAAGTACTGTACATGCATGATGGACAGAATGTTTTTAACCCTAAAACTTCTTATACAGGTATCGATTGGGGAGTAGATGAAACCATAGATAGCTTAATAAAAACAGGTAGCATCAAAAATACTATTGTTGTTGCCCCTTGGAATACAGAAAGAAAGCGCTTTTCAGAATACATGCCAGAAGCTCCAGCAGAAGCTACAAACAATCCCGAAGCAAAAGCAGCTTTAAAACAAAATACAGGATTCGATTCTTTATATTCTGATGAATATTTGAAATTTCTGGTTGAAGAATTAAAACCCTTTATTGATAAAACCTATAATGTATCCACTAAAATGGAAGATACTTCAATTATGGGATCTTCAATGGGTGGATTAATATCATTATACGGAATATGTAAATATCCAGAAGTTTTCGGAGCTGCAGGATGTGTTTCTACTCATTGGCCAGTTCCTATTTTGGGCGAAGCCTATATCAAAACCTTACCATCTACTCTACCCGATCCTAAAACGCATAAAATATATTTTGATTTTGGAACCGAAGGTTTAGACGCTCAATATGAACCTTTTCAGAAACAAGTGGACCAAATGATGAAAGATAAAGGGTATGAAGAAGGAAAGAACTGGATCACCAAAAAATTTGAAGGAGATGGTCATAATGAGAAAAGTTGGAATGAACGTATACACGTCCCATTAGAGTTCCTATTACAATAAATTAAATTGAAAATGAATAAGTTTTTTTTAGTAGTATGTTTGATCTGCTCAAGTATTCCAATTATCGGACAGACATCTCTTTTTGATTCGCATCAAAAATTCACAAGACAAGACACTTTAAGAGGTTCCATTACGCCAGAAAGATCATGGTGGGATCTTACTTACTACCATTTAGACATCACAGTGGATCCCGAAAAAAAAACGATTTCAGGTAAAAATACAATTCAATATAAAGTATTGGAAAATCAAAGCACGTTACAAGTGGATCTGCAGCCTCCATTAACTATAGAAAAAGTAGAACAAGATGGAAAACTACTAAAAGTTCGTTCTGAAGAAAATGCTCATTTTATAGAATTGATCAAAAAACAGAAAAAAGGAAGTATTAATTCTATAATTGTTCACTACAGTGGCAAACCAAGAGAAGCCGTCAGAGCTCCTTGGGATGGTGGTATTTCCTGGAAAAAAGACACAAATGGCAAACACTTCGTAGCATCCTCCTGTCAAGGATTAGGAGCAAGTGTTTGGTGGCCAAATAAAGATCATATGTACGATGAAGTAGATAGTATGTTGGTGAGTGTTACTGTGCCAAAAGATTTAATGAATATTTCCAATGGAAGACTGCGTAAGATTGAAGAGCGAAACCCAAATACAAAGACCTATCATTGGTTTGTTAATAATCCAATAAACAATTATGGCGTAAACATTAATATTGGGGATTATGTCCATTTTGGAGAAAAATACAAAGGAGAAAAAGGCCTGTTAGATATGGATTATTATGTACTAAGAGATAATCTTGAGGCTGCTAAGAAGCAATTTAAAGATGCCCCAAAAATGATGAAAGCTTTCGAACATTGGTTTGGCCCCTACCCTTTTTATGAGGATAGCTTTAAACTGGTAGAAGTTCCTTATTTAGGCATGGAGCATCAGAGTTCTGTGACTTATGGAAATAAATATGTAAACGGATATCTAGGTAATGATTTATCCGGAACAGGTTGGGGATTAAAATTCGATTTTATAATAATACATGAATCGGGTCATGAGTGGTTTGCTAATAATATTACCTATAAGGATATTGCCGATATGTGGATACATGAAAGTTTCACCGCATATTCAGAAAATTTATTTCTGGACTACCATTATGGAAAAGAAGCTTCTTCAGATTATGTTATTGGCACAAGAAAAGGAATTAGAAATGACAAACCCATTATAGGTCATTATGATGTGAATAATGAAGGATCTAGCGACATGTATTATAAGGGAGCCAATATGTTACATACGCTACGTCAACTTATTGAAGATGATGACAAATGGCGATCTATACTACGAGGACTAAACAAAGAGTTTTATCATAAAACAGTAACTACAAAAGAAATTGAAGATTATATAAGTGAGCAATCAAAAATTGATCTCACTGAATTTTTTAATCAATATTTACGTGATACCAGAATTCCTACTTTGGAATATCGTTTAGATAATAAAGAGCTTAAATATCGATATATCGATATTGTTAAAGGTTTTGATATGCCTGTACGATTAAAAATAGACGGGAAAGAAAAATGGATACAGCCAAACGCTTCTTGGCAAACTCTTCAGGTAAAAGCTGACAAAATTGACATAGACCCTAATTTTTATGTAAAAGGAAAATCTATATAATCAAATACATATTCATCTCTAAAACTTAAAATCTGTGAAAATATATTTTCCTCAATGGCAAGGATCTGGTACTGGTAAAACGATAGAAAATGGTGCACAAACTATTTTAGAATATGTAGAAGATCCAGGATTTATTAAAATCCCATTATCTAACATTGAAGCAGGTCCAAATGGAGAGAAAAAGTACGACATTAATAACTATGATGCGATTTTCGAACAACTAACTCGTCTTAAAAATAAGATTGATGCAGAACAACCAAAAACTATTACTACCATTGGAGGGGATTGTGGATTAGAGATTGTTCCTGTTTCGTATCTAAACGCACTTTATCCAAACCTGGGAGTTATCTGGTTTGATGCACATGCCGATATTAACCGCCCTTGCGATTCTCCTAGTTGTAATTTTCATGGCATGCCGCTTAGAACATTATTAGGAGAAGGTTCAGAGCATATGAATCCATTACTTTTTTCTACTATTACCGCTTCTCAAATTCATTATATTGGAGTTAGAGATATAGATAGTACAGAACAAACTAGAATTAAGGATGGCAATATTTATGCCCCTAAAAAAGTAAATATTTTAGATCTTGTAGGTACTTTACAATCTAAAAAAATCACACATCTTTATCTTCACTTCGACTTTGATTGTTTGGAACCCAATGATTATGATAAAACATATTACCAAGTTTCTAAAGGTGTAAAAATTCTTGAGGCCGAAAACTATATTCAAACATTACAAGAACATTTTACCATTGTAGGAAGTAGTGTCTTAGAATCTGTTACTACAGAAATTTCCGAATTAACTCCTATCAAAAAAATCATTAACTTATTGGTCTAATTAAGGTTTTTATCAATTTATAACTTTTATGTCTGGAGGTAATTGGAAGGATATGCTATTAGCATCACAAACTGGAGATCTAGAGCTTGTAAAATATTATGTTACCAATGGTGTAGATATTAATTATCAACATCCTGAGGCAATGACCACACCTCTAATAGAAAGTATACGATTTGGTAATCTTTCGATTGCTAAATATCTCTTAGAACATGGTGCTGATATTAATGCCAAAGAAGGATTTAGTGGAGATACTGCTTTATCTTTAGCGAAAGAAAAATCAAACATCAAAGCTTTAGAGTTACTAAAGACCTACCTTACAAACTAATATTTACTAGTACATATTATCTAGAATTAATATAAAGACTCTTATAAAAAAGTTATTTAAGATAACTTTCTCATCTGTTTAAAAGCTTACCCTTTATCTTTAGATAAAACAAAAACTATGTTTGCTATATTTAAGAAGAAAACTGAGAAAGAGCGTTTACAAAAAAAGTATAAAACGTTGATGGAAGAATCGTATAAGTTGTCTCATACCAATCGAAAGGCTAGCGACGAAAAACAAGCCGAAGCTGCTGAGATCTTAGAACAAATAGAACAATTACCTGAGTAGATAAATAATCATTAATTCTGTGAATACATATCTATTTTTAATTTTTATTGGATTGACGGCTCCTTCTCTCACTATCTTTGATTTTAAAAAAACGAATACGCTTTCCGATTGGATTGTTGTTAACGACGGCGTAATGGGAGGCTTATCTAAAGGTAAAATAACGCTGAATGATAAAGGAAATGCTATTTTCTCTGGAGCCATTTCTTTAGAAAACAATGGTGGATTTTCGATGGTACGGTACCGATTCTCGACCAAAAAAGTAAAAGGGTATACAAAAGCCTTGATTACGTTAAAAGGTGATCAAAAAAGATATCAATTTAGAGTTAAAACGAATACCTATGATCGTCATTCATACATAGCTCATTTCGAAACTTCAGGAGAATGGCAAACTATCGAAATACCATTATCCGAAATGTATCCAGCTTTTAGAGGTGTATCGTTGGATATGCAAAACTATCCTTCCATACAAATGGAAGAAATAGCATTTTTAATTGGCAACAAAAAACAAGAAAAATTTAGATTGGAAATCGACAAAATCGTGTTGGAATAGATTCAATCTAATTTTTTAATTGTATTTCTCGCAAGTTTTCCATTCTGTTACGCTCCAAAAATGCATCAATTGTCTCAAAATGTTCAATAACTCTTTTCTCTTTAAACTCAAATACTTTATTAGATAATCCTGAGAGAAAATCTCTATCATGCGATACTAGAATTAATGTTCCGTCGAAAGCCATTAGTGCTTCTTTTAATACATCTTTGGATCTAATATCTAGGTGATTTGTAGGCTCATCCAAGATCAGCACATTTACAGGTTCTAAAAGTAATTTTACCATCGCCAATCTAGTTCTTTCTCCTCCAGAAAGGACGCCCACTTTTTTATCAATATTGTCGCCACTAAACATAAATTGACCCAAAATATTCTTGATTTGAGTCCTCACATCGCCTTTTGCAACTTCATCAACCGTTTGAAAAACCGTGAGATTTGGATCTAACAATGATGCTTGGTTTTGAGCAAAATATCCTACTTTGGCATTATGTCCTAAAGCACATTCACCTTCAAAATCAATTTCTCCCATAATAGCCTTTATCATTGTTGACTTTCCTTCTCCATTACGACCTACAAAAGATACTTTCTCTCCTCTAGCAATCGACATACTTGCCTCTTTAAAAACAACATGATCTCCATACTTTTTAGATAAATCTTTTGCAATCACAGGATAGTCTCCAGATCTGGCCGAAGGAGGAAATCGAAGTTTTAAAGATGAGTTGTCCACTTCATCAATTTCTATTAACTCTAATTTTTCCAACATTCGCTCTCTAGAATTCACCTGATTTGTTTTCGAATAAGTTCCTTTAAACCTTTCGATAAACTGTTTGGTATCTGCTATAAACTTTTGTTGTTCTTGATATGCCTTTATCTGATGAGATCTTCGCTCTTCTCTTAATTGTAAATAATGAGAATAATTAGCCTTATAGTCATAAATTCTACCCATTGTAACTTCTATAGTCCTATTCGTAATATTATCTATAAAAGCTTTATCATGGGAAATTACTATAACAGCTTTAGCTTTATTCTTTAAAAAATCTTCCAACCATATAACAGATTCTATATCTACATGATTGGTTGGCTCATCCAACAAAATTAAATCAGGCTTTTGTAATAGAATTTTAGCAAGTTCAATCCTCATTCTCCAACCTCCACTAAACTCACTAGTGGGTCTGGTAAAATCCTCTCTTTTAAAACCTAATCCCTGCAACGCTTTTTCTACTTCAGCATCATAATTCACCTCTTCAATTGCATAAAACTTTTCTCCTAAATCAGTTACCTTCTGGATGATTCCCATATATTCTTCAGAATCATAATCTGTACGAGTTTCTAATTCCTTATTTAACCGATCTATTTCCTGCTGCATTTCATGAATCTCACTAAAAGCTTTAGAAGCTTCTTCGAATACTGAACAATTATCATCCGTAAGTAAATGCTGTGGTAAATAAGCAATCACAGTTTCTTTAGGACATCTAACATTACCTCTGGTTGCTTTTTGAGCACCTGCAATGATTTTCATCATAGTGGACTTTCCGGCCCCATTTTTGCCCATTAAAGCGATCTTGTCGTTTTCGTTGATAACAAAAGAAACATTGCTAAACAAGGTTGTTCCACTAAACTCTACCGCTAATCCATCTACAGAAATCATATACTTTCATTTTTAAAAATGCAAAACTATAAAAAAGGTTGAGATCAACGAAAATCATAGTCATAGAATTACTTTATATCTATTAAAACCTTAACAACATTAAATTATTCGGGAAAAAGCCCCATTTAAAACTGGTGATATACCTATATGAAAACCGTTCTTTACTCATTGACTAACAACTATTTAAAAAATAATTTTGTCTACAATATGGTATTACCGGAACACCTTAATCAATTAGTTAAATACTTTTAAAACTTAAAACATGAAAAAATCAATTTTTAAACCGTTTATCCTTGTTGGAATACTTAGTATTTCACTTTTATCTTGCGAAAACAAAGAAGAAGAATTATATGATGATTCTGTAGAAGAACTACAAGATAGTCCTACCAAAAATGCAGAATATAGCAATGAATTGACTCAAACATCCTTTGAGGTAGCTAAAATCCAAAAAGATGGTCATGAATATCATTTTATTGCGCTAGGAGACGATGATGAGATGATTGTAGCAGAAACGCTGTATGGTGAAGCTGCTAACAATAAAGAAGAAAGCTTACATAGTATTGATCAATCGCCTTTTAATTTATTTATTTCTTTGACAAAAACATCTGTATCTATTCCTGATCGTATTGCCAAGACAGCTTCGCCATCAGCATTGCAATCGTCTGGCAGACAAATAGAAAATAGTGGAGCATTATTAGAAATCAATGACCCTAATTATACAAATATTGATCAAAAGTCTTGTTATGATATAGGAGCAACCACATTTATGAATTCCTACTGTGGTGGTGTTCCTGTAACTTCTACACCAACTGATATTAGATTTTGTGATAATGGATTATGGAATTCTCTAACTCGTAGTTCTTTTTACGGTGGTGATTGGAAAGAATTAGACGACACCTATACTAGAACGAATGTGGTATGTGGTTTAACAAGATTGCAATTTTACGCTTGGGAAAATACAGCTTCTTGGCCTTTTAGTGACTGGAAATGGGTGCTAAAATATCAAGTAGATTTACCAAATGGGTACTGGTATTACTACTACTACACATCTACCAATACGGAAAGACAAGTAAAACGTACAAGACCATATAATACTGGAAACTTTAGAGCATATACGAGGTTCTACTAGATTAATGTATTACACAAAATCATTCAACCCATACTATGTTAATTATAGTATGGGTTCTTTTATGAAATTTATCTATTTTTTGTACATTCCATAAAAGAATTCAAAGCTTATGTTCGCACGTTATTTATGGATATGGATTTGTTGTTTCATGATGTGTTCTACCCTTTCGGTAAATGCTCAGAATAAAATAGAAAAAGAATATCGTATCAAACCTTCACAGGTTCCAAAAGAAGCATTGGATTTTATTAAAAAATGTCCTTTCAAGAAAAAAATCAAATGGTATATCGAAGAAAGTCAAAGTGGGAAAAGTATCGAAGCCAAAACTTTTTATCAAAAAAGCAAATATAGTATCGAGTTTACGAGCGAAGGCAAGCCCGAAGATGTAGAAATAAAAATTCCTTTCTCAGAACTTTCCATCGATTTACAAAAAACAATTCATTCTTCTTTAGATAGTATTTTCACAAAATCAAAAATCAAAAAAACTCAATTACAATGGGTCAGTGATCGGTCTACCTTAATTTCATTGATAAATAAGAAAAATACCAAAGCAGCGTACACAACAAACTACGAACTAATTGTAAAGGGTAAAAAAGAGAAACATTCTCATTATTATGAATTACTTTATTCTAATGATGGAGTTTTATTGAAGATGTTACGAATAGTGAATGATAACACTGATAATCTGCTATATTAGTGATGAAGAAAAGATTTTGTCTCCTTATCGTATTCTGTATGTGTTCTTTAAATAGTTATACGAATGCCCAAACATCATTTACTACTGGATTATTACCTAAAATCGTAATCTCTCATAAAATTTCGGATCGTTTCAAATTAATTAACAGTATCGAATCTCGTCAACAACTATGGGAGCATAGTCCTTCAGAAGAGTTTTCGTATGAATACCTCTTAACAGATATAACCAATATTCTCTCTTACAAGCTATCATCTGATCATGTTTTTAATGTTGGCTATCTATTGCGCATTGAAAAAGATGAACTTGTGCATCGTTCTATATTTCAGTATTCCATAGCCCAACAGTTAGAGGCAATCCGAATAGCACATCGTTTTGTAACTGATCAAACATTTAGCTCTAAAGAATCTCCAGAATTCAGACTACGATATCGATTTACTGTAGAAATTCCATTTAACGGATATAGAGTTGACCCTAAAGAATTTTACTTAAAAATTAATAACGAATATCTTGGATCGTATCAAGCTTCCAATTCAGATTTAGAACTACGGTTAATTCCTTTCCTAGGTTATAACATGAATGATAAAAGTAAAATTGAGATAGGTCCTGATTATAGAATTAGTCAATTTCTTAATTTACCTACTAAAAATAGATTATGGTTAAGCATCAATTATTATCATGCTTTTGCAAACAAAAAATAAGAAATCTATATGAAACCCAAATCAGAACTATATTTTAAAAATGATAAAGAATGGAGAAATTGGTTACATCAAAATCATACAGAAAGTGATGGTATTTATTTAATTTTTTACAAAGTAGAAAGTGAGCACCTCAGTATGCGTTGGGAAGAAGCGGTAAAAGTAGCTCTTTGTTATGGTTGGATAGATTCTACGGTTAAAAAAATTGATAACGAAAAAAGAAGACAATATTTCTGTCCGAGAAAACCTAAAAGTGTTTGGAGTAAATTAAATAAGACTTATATCATAGATTTAATGAAAGATAATTTAATGCATGAAAGCGGATTAAAATCTATAGAAATCGCAAAAGAAAATGGATCTTGGACCGCACTTGACAATGTAGAAAATGGCATTATACCACAAGACCTACAAACAGCTTTCGACCAATCACCAGTAGCATTTAATAACTACCTAGGATTTTCTAAAAGCTACAGAAAAAGTTATTTGTATTGGCTTTATCAAGCAAAACGCCCCGAAACAAGAGGTAAAAGAATAAAAGAAATCATCAGACTTTGCGAAGCGAATATCAAAGCTAGAGATCAAGGGAGATAAATGAAAAGAGGAATATTGACATTCTTACTTAACAACACTTTAAGACATTTTGATTTCTTTATCTTTATTTTAGAGTTAAAACAACCAAACAAATGCAACTAGCACAAGTAAACATAGCAGAGATGTTAGCGCCTATAAATGATCCTATTATGGCTGATTTTGTAAATAATCTAGATCGTATTAATGAATTAGCTGAAAAAAGTGATGGTTTCGTATGGAGATTAAAAGGAGATGAAGGAAATGCAACCGCCATTACAGTTTTTGATAATCTATTCTTAATCATCAATATGTCTGTATGGGAGAGCATGCAAGACCTATTTAATTTCACATATCAATCTGCACACGTAGAAATTCTAAAACGTAAGAAAGAATGGTTTCATAAAATGCCTCGTATGCATATGGCTTTTTGGTACGTAGAAGATGGACATGAACCTAGCCCAACGGAAGCAAAAGAGCGACTATATTATCTCCAAGAACATGGTGAAACTCCTTATGCATTTTCTTTTAAAAGTAAGTTTACTCCAGAAGATGCTACCAATTACCAAAAGTTATAACATTCTATATTCATGGCTGCAATTATCTCTATAAAACCTCTCGGGTTTACCTGGCAAACTCAGGATCCTTTTTTATTCTGTGCCTATCATGAAGATCTATATCCAAAAGGGAATCAACAATTGGGGCCAGATGCTTCTTTAGAAGGAAGAAATATAGGGCAAGATTTCCAGGGGAAAGATGGATGGAAAATGTATCATGGTCATACCGTACCAGGTTTTCCAGCACATCCGCATCGTGGGTTTGAAACAGTAACGATTGTACAAAAAGGACTGGTAGATCACTCAGATTCTTTAGGAGCTGCTGGGCGTTTTGGTAATGGTGACGTGCAATGGATGACAGCAGGAAAAGGAGTGCAACATTCTGAAATGTTTCCGCTTCTTAATACCGATCAGAAAAATCCATTCTTACTATTTCAGATTTGGCTAAATCTTCCAAAAGCAAATAAAATGGTTGCCCCTCATTTTAAAATGTTATGGAATGAAGAAATCCCAAAGCTTACCAAAGTAGATGATAATAATCTTTCTACAGAAATTACATTAATTGCTGGTAGTCTTAATACAACCCATGCAATTGATCCTGCTCCAGATTCTTGGGCAGCTGATACTAATAATGAAATTGCTATTTGGATAATTAAAATGGCTCCCAACGCTACTTATACCTTTCCAAACGCTTCTAAAGATGCTAATCGTTCTCTCTATTTCTTCAAAGGAGATGAGATCATTGTTGATGGATATAAAATCTCGGTTAATCATGAAATTAGAGTCCATGCCGATAAAGAACTAACCATTACCAATGGAAATACGGAAGCACATTTTCTATTGCTACAAGGAAAACCTATAAATGAACCTGTTGTTCAACAAGGGCCTTTTGTGATGAATAATCATAATGAAATAAGGGATGCTATTTTGGAATATCAACAAACCGAATTTGGTGGTTGGCCTTGGCCTAGTCATGACCATGTACATGAAAAATCAAAAGGGCGTTTTGCTCTATATCCTGATGGAACAGAAATTATTAAACCTAGTTAAAGCTTTTAAATAACTACATTTCACATACTATATTCATAGTTTTCAAAAGATTCTCCTTTTAAAACTATGATTAAAGTACTATCTTTATTAATGGAATCAAAAAAGTTAAGTATTTAAATAATGAAAGCTTATGCCAAAAAAAATACTTTGTTTACTTCCATTACTCCCTATATTTTTTATAATTCAATCTTGTTCAAAACCTTCATTATTAGATGAAAACGAAAAAAAATGGTTAGCTCAAAATGATAGTATAACAGTTGCTATATATCCATACTATCCGCCTTATCAATTTATTAATGAACAGAATCAAATCGATGGTATTTTTATCGAATATCTAGAACTCGTTGAACAAAAAATCAATTATAAATTCAAAAGAAAAAGATATGATGATTGGCCCAAGCTATTAGAAGGTGTTAAAAATAATGATGCCAGCCTAATATTAGAAATACAACAATCTGATGAAAAAGAATACTATTTAAAGTTTTACGAACCTCTTTTCGAATCTCAAAATGTAATTGTTACTAGAGACAATGTAGATTTCGGAAATGATGTAGAAAGTCTTGCAGGAAAATCTATTGTCTTACCCCAAGGCTATGCTATCACCGAAAATCTAAGAAAGAAATATCCTAATTTTAATATTATAACACTATATGATGAACTTACTTGCTTGTCCAAAGTGAACGCAGGTGATTATGATGCTACTATTAGTCCTAAAGCAGTAGCTAACTACTATATCCGATCAAAAAAAATGGATAATCTAAAAATAAAGTCTGGGACTGACCTATATTATGAACCTGGTTTTGCTATTAATCAAACTAACACTGTTTTAGACGGTATAATTTCCAAAACAATTTCCAAAATCACCAAAGAAGAAAAGCAAGCCATCGTAAATAACTGGTTTTATACCAATGTCATTCCATTTTACAGAACTTCTAAATTTTGGACCATTATCGCATTGGTAGCGTTATTGTCGTTATTATTTGGTATGTCATTTAATTCATATCTAAAGTATAAAATCAAACAAAGAACTGATGAATTGATGATTGCCAAGGATATTGCTGAAGAAAGTAATCGATTAAAAACAAACTTTATTTATAATATCCCTCAAGAAATTAGAACCCCAATGAATGGAATCATAGGGTTATCCGAGTTTCTTAATAATGAAGATCTAAGTCTTGAAGACAGGAAAAAATATACTCAAATGATTATCGGAAATAGTAAAGAATTGCTCTCTATTATAGATAATATTTTAGAAATCTCTCAATTACAATCAAATAGATTTACATTAAGACTTATAGAAGTTAATCTTCAGAATGTATTTCAAAACCTAATTTCTAATTATAAAATAAAAGCGGAAGAAAAAAACATTGAATTTCTTATAGAAAACAAGCTAAAAGATCAAGAAAACATAGTATTGATGGATAGGCCTAAATTAAACAAGATATTAAATGTTCTTATCGATAATGCCATTAGATATACCGAAGACGGATCTATTAAACTTTTCTGCGACGTAGAAGAAGAATTTTTAACAATTTCAGTTGTAGACACAGGTATAGGTATTAGTGAAACTACTAAAAATAAAATCATAGAAAGTTTAACAATACCATCTAGCACGGATAAAACAATTGGTGATTATAGTGGAATGGGATTAGGACTAACCATTGCAAAAAAGAATACAGATTTTATTGGAGGGCAGCTACAGCTAATCAGTGAAAAAAATAAGGGCACTTCCTTTACCCTAAAAGTACCATATAATCCATTAAAGAAAATAAGCGCAAAAACAACACAAACATCCAAGCCTATTGCCAAGCCAGAAAAGAATATCATATTAATTGCTGAAGATGGAGAAACCAATTTTCTATTTCTAAAAACCATTCTTACTAAAATGAATGATTATGACTTTACGATATATCGTGCTAAAAATGGAAAAGAAGCGGTTTCCATTTGCCAGGAAAATAAAAATATTGACTTAGTGCTAATGGATATCAAAATGCCAGTTATGGATGGATATGATGCTACTGCTTATATAAAAAAAATGAGACCCAATTTACCCGTAATTGCGCAGACCGCTTACTCTATAGAAGAAGATATTCAAAAAGCTCTGGATGCAGGGTGCGATGATTTTGTGTCCAAACCAGTAGACAGAAAAATTTTAAAGCCCATTCTAAATAAATATTTTTCTGTACTCAATAAAAGAAACAAAGCTCCTTAAATCGACGAACTATGCAAAATAAAATATTTTATATTTCCATTTTAGTATGCTTTGTATGTATCACTTTTTCTTGTTCTAAACAGGAAATACTTAGTACGCCGGAAAAAGAATGGCTTGCCGAACAAACTTCTGTAAATGTGGCAGTATACCCATACTACCCGCCTTATCAATTTATAAACAAAAAAGATAGTATTGATGGTATTTTAGTCGACTATTTTAATCTAATTGAAAATAAGATCAATTATAAATTTCAAAAAAAATATTACTCCAATTGGAGTCTTTTATTGAAAGACGTTAAAACAAAAAAAGTTGATATTATTCTCGAGATGCAAGAAACTGAAACAAGAGAGGAATACTTAAACTTTTACACTAAGTTTTTTGAAACTCCATTTGTTTTGGTGACTAGAAAAGAAGTGGATAGCGGGTTACATTTCTCAGAGTTTCTCAACAAAAAAGTTGCTGTCCCAAAAGGGTATTCCATTGACGATTATCTAAAAGAAAACTACCCAAATCTAAGGATCAACAACTATTCCGATGATATTGAATGCCTACGCAGTGTTCAGACAGGAATGTCAGATGCATATATTGGAGGAAGAGCGGTAGTAAATTATCTTATTAAATCTGAAGGACTTAATGACCTAAAAGTTATTAATAAAATAGATTTTAGTTATATACCTAGCATTGCTGTGCGTAAAGAAGAAAAAATTCTCAACAGCATCATCTCTAAAGCTTCAAAAGCTATTTCCAACGAAGAAAAGCAGGCAATATTAGATAATTGGCTATTTGATATGGTTAAACCATTTTATAAAAAGCCAAAATTTTGGATTATTTTTTCACTAATTTTTACATTAGTGCTATTAGGTGTCGTTTCAATATATTTTTATTTACAATTTAAAATAAAACAAAAGACAAAAGAACTTAGAATTGCAAAAGAGGAAGCAGAAGAGAGTAATCGAATAAAAACTAATTTTATTCAAAACATCTCACATGAAATTAGAACACCGATGAACGGTATCATGGGATTCTCTGAATTACTAAAATCAGATACATTAACCGAAGAAGAAAGAAGAGAGTATACCGATATCATTATAAAGAGTGGAAAAGATCTAATTGCTTCAGTGGATGACATATTGGAAATTTCAGTCTTAGAAACAAAACAGAGCAAAGTAAAGTTCTCGAAAACAGATTTAAAAGAATTATTAGAGCAGATAATTGCTGAATACACAGATAAGGCTAAAGAAAAAAATCTAGAGATTTATTTCAAAAACGAAATAAAACCAGGGGAAAATATCATTCTTACAGATCAACCAAAGTTATATAAGATCATAAGTAATCTGGTAGATAACAGCATTAAATTTACCAGTACCGGATCCATAACAATATTTTCTTATATTGTAGAAAATTTTGTTACCATATCGATTAAAGATACCGGCATCGGAATTAAACAAAAAGACCAAGACATTATTTTTAAGAGTTTCTCTCAATCCGAAAAGGAAATTTCTAAAAATTTTGGAGGTTTAGGCTTAGGCCTGGCAATAGCAAAAGAATATACAGATTTAATTGGAGGGAAAATTTCGTTTTCTAGCAAAGAAAATGAAGGTAGTTCCTTTATATTAAAAATACCATTTACCCCAGATTCAATGCTGAACAATTTAGAACCAACAACTACTAATTTACAAGAAAGAACATTGCAAAAACATGTAGTACTTATTGCAGAAGATGGAGAAATCAATTTCCTATTTTTGAGAACTGTTTTAACCAAAATGATTGATTTTGAATTCGTTATTTATAGAGCCAAAAATGGTCAGGAAGCAGTAGAGATCTGCGAAAAAAACGACAAAATTGATTTGGTGTTAATGGATATCAAAATGCCTATTATGGATGGATATGATGCTACCAAACAGATCAAAAAATTAAGACCAGAATTACCGGTTATCGCACAAACTGCCTATTCTACTGAAGAAGATATTGAAAAAGCATTAGCCGCAGGATGTGATGATTTTTTAGCTAAACCCGTAGATCGAAAAATATTACGCCCTATTTTGGATAAATACATTTCCATTTTTAAGAAATAGAACTCTTAATGACTTCTATCGACCATCAATACAATGGATTTATTAGTAGTAAACCACTATGGAACGGTGATTCTCTTTTTGGATTATCTCAATTGGATTTAAAAAATTTCGAATGTGTTATAAAAAAACCAACAAACATTAAAGTTAGAGATAATGAAGTTTTAGGAAAAGGAATCGAACATTTCTTTGAATACTATATAAACTCATCTAAAGACTATCAACTACTCGTAAAAAACCTACAAATATTTAAGGATAAAATTACCATTGGAGAACTAGACTTTGTGATTGAAGACATTTCTAAAAAATGTCTTTTACACATAGAATTAGTATATAAGTTCTATCTCTATGATCCTCAAAGAAGCAAAAATGAATTAGAACGATGGATTGGTCCTAATCAAAAAGACAGCTTGTTAGAAAAAGTAGCTAAATTAAAGCATAAACAATTTCCTCTACTCTACCAGTCTGAGACGATTAAAGCCTTACAAAAACTAGACATTTCTACGGATACAATAAAACAAAGAGTCTCTTTTTTTGGTCAGTTATTTATTCCTTTATCCTTTCAAAACAAAATTTTACCTGAAATTAATAATGATTGTATTTCTGGTTTCTGGATACATTGGCATGATTTCAATTCAGAAAAATATCACCATTATCTATACTATATTCCTTCAAAAAAAGATTGGGTTACAAACCCAAAAGATCATAGAATTTGGCATTCCTACAATACAATTCAAGAGTCTTTAGAAGGACAACTCTGGAAAAAAAAATCTCCATTACTTTGGATAAAAAGTAATGAAGATTCTTATGACAAATGTTTTATTGTTTGGTGGTAAAATAAGATCTAAAGATCATTAATATAACTTCCGTACAAGTCTCTGAATCTAAAACCTTCGGACAATCTATATTTACTCAATTTTTTATGCTCTACCAGTCCCCATAATAGGAACTCTTTCATAAAATAGCTGTCTTTTTTATCGATATCTTCCTGATACTTATTCAGAAGATCATTAAGTGGTTTTATAGCATCTAACTTTTCGATATATTCTGCCTCTGGTATTTCATCCAACAGTTCGAAACCACTTTCCTCAAAAAACCAGTCAATTAATTCCTGATAAGGACTTGTTTCACTTTCTTTTTCAAGACGTTCTATTTTAGGAAAATAATCTGGAAACAATGATTTAATTGCATCCGAAATTAGTGTAAGCGCAACAGAAGCAGCACCTTCTTGTTCTCCTTCGTATACCAATTCTACTTTACCAGTAATAGCCGGAACAACTCCCATAAAATCGCTTAATCGTAACAATGTTTGATTGTCACCAGATTTCAGTGCTCTATATTCTGCCGTGCTCAATAAATTCTCAAAAGCAGTAATACTCATTCTGGCACTAACACCACTTTTGGCATCGATAAACTCGCTTTCTCTCGCCTCAAAACTAATCTGTTCTAATAAATCTTTAGCGAGCTCAGGAACATGAACTAAACTACTCTGTCTAGAATCTAACTGAGCTTCTTGCTGAGTAATAGTTTTTGCAATCGCTACAGTCTCTGGATAATGCGTAAGAATTTGAGAACCTATTCTATCTTTAAGTGGAGTAACGATACTTCCTCTATTGGTATAATCTTCTGGATTTGCGGTAAATACAAATTGCATATCTAGAGGAAGACGTAACTTAAAACCTCTTATTTGGATATCACCTTCTTGTAAAATATTAAATAAAGCTACCTGTATACGAGCTTGTAAATCTGGTAATTCATTGATCACAAAAACACAACGATTAGCTCTTGGAATCATCCCAAAATGTATCACCCTATCATCTGCATAGCTCAATTTTAAATTCGCGGCTTTTATAGGATCCACATCTCCAATAATATCTGCTACTGTTACATCTGGAGTAGCTAATTTTTCTGCAAAACGATCATCTCTATGAATCCAGGATATTGGAGTATCACCTGCTTTTTCTTTAATAAGGTTAATCGCGTATCTAGATATTGGCTGTAAAGGATCATCGTTAATTTCTGATCCTTCTACAATAGGAATCCACTCATCTAATAAGTTCACCATTTGCCTAGCTAAACGTGTTTTAGCCTGTCCTCGTAATCCTAACAAATTAATATTATGTCGAGATAATATAGCTCTTTCCAGTTCAGGAATTACAGTATTTTCATAACCATGAATTCCAGTAAATGTAGTTTGATTGTTACTAATTTTTTCTCTGAGATTATCTCGTAATTCGTCTTTTATACTTTTACTTTTGTATCCTGATGCTTCTAACTGTTCTAAAGTCTTTATGCTGTTAATGTCCATATTTTCTTTTTCGGAAGTATTATAAACTCAATATTGTTTTATCCTTTAATTCTTTTTTTTCTATTTGTTTCGTAGTCCTCGAAAATCATCTCTCCTAACCCCTTCAAACCAGTATAAAATGCTTTTCCTTGGTTTGCGTAAGTAAACTCTCTTACGAATTGCATTAAATAAGGATCTTGGGCAATCATAAAAGTGGTGATGGGTATGTGTAATTTTCTTGCTTGTTGTGCCATCACATAGCATTTATTCACAATATTACGATCTAAACCATTACTGTTTTTGTAATACTGACCATCTGGAAGCCTTAAACAACTAGGTTTACCATCGGTGATCATAAAAATCTGTTTATTGGTGTTTCGCTTCCGCCTCAGCATATCCATTGCCAATTGAAGACCTGCAACGGTATTGGTGTGATAAGGGCCAACTTGCAGATATGGTAGATCTTTAATAGCTATTGGCCAAGCATCATTCCCAAAAACAAGAATATCTAGTGTATCTTTAGGATACCTCGTTGTTATTAGCTCTGCTAGAGCCATAGCTACCTTTTTGGCAGGAGTAATTCTATCTTCTCCGTACAAAATCATGCTATGACTAATATCGATCATCAATACTGTACTCATCTGAGCTTTAAACTGAGTCTCTTCGACTACCAAATCATCTTCGGTAAGATGTAAATCACCAATGCCATGATTAATTTGGGCATTTTTTAAACTCTCAGTAATCGATATCCTTTCTAATGCATCACCATATTGATAGTTTCTATACTCACCAGCATGCTCATCACCTCGTCCTGTATATTTAGTACGATGATTTCCAGATCCACTGCGTTTTAAATTACCAAAAATTTGATCTAACGCTCTTTTTCGAATTGCACGTTCTGTTTTTGCAGTTATGGACATTCCTCCTTTTCCATCTGGCTTAATTTCTTCTCGGATATAACCTTTTTTCTTAAGGTCTTCTACAAAATCATCTAAAGTATAATCCTCACTAGTAAGCTGATACTCTTTATCTAATTCTTTCATCCAGTCTAGCGCTTCATCAAGATCACCCGAAGTATGAGTAATTATTTCTTGAAAAATGTCGAAAAGTTTTTCGAATGGAGATTGTTCTGGAGCTTCATAATGTCTAAAAGCAAAACCTTTTTTAAAAATTCCCTTTTTCTCTTTCATTATATAAATTTAGTATATTTTACAAAAGATACCGCCCCAACTAGTATGGAATCACACAGAATTAACAAATGTTTTGGAATTGTTTCTATTGGGTTCCCTTTTTTTATTTGAACAGGCTAGCAAAACAATTCTTATATTTAACTTAGTATGATGAATGACAGCTAATTCTTAGAGCAAAGATTTTAATTTAAAAAACACAAATGATTCATTTACCCGCCTTATTTAATACATGTCTATGAAATTAAAACTACTTATTCTTCTTGGTATTTTAATATGTTCTTGTACTTCAGAAAACCCTTTAGATACTATTTTACAATCCGAGTCTCCGAATATATCAAGGGTGATCAATAAGCTCGAAAAACATGAAATTCAAATTTTATATACTCAGATTGATCGAAATTCAAAAAACGAAGTTTCCTTTACCGATTATGAATTTAATGTAGCGGACAGCATTTATTTTTATCCAGCAAGTTCCGTTAAGTTTCCAATAGCCGTAATGGCACTAGAAAAGCTAAACAAGTTAAAGGATAATGGGATTCCTATTAATAGAGAAACGAAATATAGTGTGAATCAAGGAAACTTATATTCATCCATTGAAAATGATATTATCCAAATTTTTTCTGTGAGTGATAATGATGCCTATAATCGTTTATTTGAGTTTTTAGGACAAGACTACATTAATCAAAACTTAGCATCAAAAGAAATATCCGGGAGAATTTCTCACAGATTATCTACGAGTAACGCAGATGCTTCAAAGACGCAACCAATTATTTTCAAAAAACGTATCACAGATAGTCTGACTATTTATAGTCAAGAAATTATATTTAATAGTACACCTTCAAAATTGGATTTAATCAATATCTCCAAAGGAAAAGGTTATTACGAAAACGACTCTCTTATAAAACAACCTAAAGATTTTTCTAAGAAGAATTATCTTCCGCTAAGGTCTTTACATGAGCTAATGAAAAGAGTTCAGTTTCCCGAAGTTTATGACAAAAAAAAATCATTTAATATTTCCGAAGCTGATCATCGTTTCCTATTAAAGACGATGAAACTATTGCCCCATGAATCTGGTTATGATAAAACCAAATATTATGACGGTTATGTAAAGTTTTTTATGTTCGGAGATACCAAAGATGACATTCCGCAACATATTGAAATCCATAATAAAGTAGGATATGCATATGGATATTTAACGGATTGCGCCTACATTAAGGATTCAAAGAACAATATAGAATTTCTTTTATCTGCTACCATTCATGTAAATGAAAATGAGATTTTCAACGATGATCAATACGAATATGATGAAATTGGAATTCCATTCTTAGCAGAATTGGGCAGAAAAATATATCAGTTAGAATTAGAAAGAAAAAAGTAATGCTACATCCTCCTATATTTTAAGAATTTTTCAAAAAAACTATTAATATATTATTATAAAACATTCTTTTTTAAGATTTAATAATTATTTTTTAACAAAATTATATATTTAATCGATCATAAAAGAGTTAAATTTATAACTCCCCTTACATTAAGAACATCAGCATATAGTACAAAATAACAACAACAGTATGGTTACACAATTTATAATCCAGTAATCACATACTATTACTAATAATAGTATATGATTCTTAAAACTCATTACATATGAAAAAACATATACTATTCTTCTTTTTATTTTCTTACACTTTTATATATCCAAATGATTTTTTAGACAGATCGGATTGCTCCTTCTTAATAGAAATTCAAAAAGATCGCAAACTTTCTGACGAAGAAGTAAAACAGCGTGGATTAGATGTATTAGCTACAGAAGTTATCGAAAAAATTGACGAGGTTGATTTGCGTAAGATGGCAAGATCAGCAATTTTTGAAACCTCCTATGGATTTCGATGGAAAATGATAAATCTGCATACTGGAAAGATTATTATTGTTAAAGTAAATAAGGATTTCGAATTAATATCCGCTCGGGATAGTAAGAAAGCTAAAGTTATGATACCGTAATAATTACGTAAGCATTTCCTTTACGCTGTTGTAATCTTCTATATATTCCCAATAAATTATTCTATCAAAAGCATATTTGATGAGGATAAATTTTTCGCTAACAGATAAAATTCTATCTACAGAAACTATTTTTTTGGATGGAATCTCTACCGTTACTTCTTCTGTGATTTCTTGATTTCTTGCATCAAATCCGTGTACAATGATATGATTATGTAAAGTAAGTTCAATAAATTTCATAAGATCTATTTTATACTCCAAAGGTATCGCTTTTTCACCTTAACACCCCTTTAAGAATTTCGCATTGTCATTTTCTTAACTTTAGCTTTTCAATTTTATAATCAATCAAAAATGTTAAAAAGATATTTTCTTTTAACGCTTCCAAAACACGACAACTCTAATCATTCTAATAGAAATATTGCTCAATCCAATGGAAATATTCTCCTATTAAAATCACGCATAAGTTTTAAAACAATTTCAATTTAATTAACTCTCTACACTAAAATGAAAAAATTACTATTTCTACTATCTATAATTCTGGTTTCCGGAATGTATGCCCAAGATTTTTCGATGGATTTTGTTAAAAAAGTTCATCCTAGAAACATAGGTCCTGGTGGAATGAGTGGTCGGGTTACCTCTATAGATGTAGTTGTTTCAGATCCTGATATTATTTATGCTGGTACCGCTTCTGGTGGTTTATGGAAATCTACATCTGGTGGAATTAAATGGGATCCAATTTTTGATAACGAGGCTACTGCCTCAATAGGTGCTATTGCAATCCAGCAATCTAATCCATCTGTAGTTTGGGTAGGAACTGGTGAAGGAAATCCTAGAAACAGTCTTAATGGTGGTTATGGAATCTATAAATCATTAGATGGTGGAAAAAATTGGAAATTAATGGGATTAGAAAAAACTCGACATATTCATAGAGTTATTGTTGATCCTACCGATCCTAATATCGTTTATGTAGCTGCTATTGGTTCTCCTTGGGGAGAACATCCTGAAAGAGGTATTTTTAAAACTACGGATGGTGGACTAACCTGGAAAAAAGTTCTTTTTGCAAATAATAAAACTGGTGCCGCAGATTTGGTTATGGATCCGACGAATCCAAATAAACTAATTGCAGCTTTATGGGAACACAAAAGAGATCCTTGGTTTTTTAAATCTGGAGGAGAAGGTTCTGGTTTATACATTACCCATGATGGTGGAAAAACATGGAAAGAACGAACAGACAAAGATGGTTTACCAAAAGGAGATTTGGGAAGAATGGGAATAGCAATTGCTAGAAACAAACCAAATATTGTGTATGCATTAATCGAAGCAAAGAAAAATGCCCTATACAAATCTGAAGATGGAGGTTTTAATTGGAAAAAGGTAAATGATAAAAACGATATAGGTAACAGACCATTTTATTATTCTGAAATATATGTAGATCCACAAAACGAAAATAGAGTGTATTCTATTTTTACGTATGTGAATGTATCAGAAGATGGAGGAAAGAATTTCACTCAATTAATGCCTGCTTACGGCGTTGATAACGGTGTACATCCAGATCATCATGCTTGGTGGATTCATCCTGAAGATGGTAACTTTATGATTGATGGAAATGATGGAGGTTTAAATATTACAAAAGATGGTGGAAAAAACTGGAGATTTATCGGCAATCTTCCTGTTGCACAATTTTACCATATCAATGTAGATAATGAATATCCTTACAATGTCTACGGAGGAATGCAAGACAATGGAAGTTGGAGAGGACCAGCTTATGTATGGAAAGCACAAGGAATAAGAAATTCTTATTGGCAAGAAATATCATTTGGTGATGGATTTGATGTGGTACCAGACAAAGACGATTCTAGATACGGATGGTCCATGAGTCAACAAGGATTTGTAAGTCGCTATGATTGGATGACAGGAAATAATTATACTGTAAAACCTACACACCCAGATCCAGAAGTTAAGTTACGATTTAATTGGAATGCTGCTATCAATATTGATCCGTTTGATAATAGCACTATCTATTTTGGTAGTCAATTTGTACATAAAAGTACCGATAAAGGACTTACTTGGAAAGTCATATCTCCAGATTTATCAACCAACAATCCTGAGAAACTAAAACAAGCAGAAAGCGGTGGACTAACCATGGATGCTACCGGAGCAGAGAACCATTGTACCGTTTTAGTCATAGAACCTTCTCCGCTAGAACAAAATATGCTATGGGCTGCTACCGATGATGGTAGAGTACATATAACTAGAAATGGAGGAACAAATTGGACAGATATTTCTAGTAATATCAAAGGATTGCCTACTGGAAGCTGGATAGTACAGATCAAAGCATCTAACAAGAAAAAAGGAGAAGCGCTATTAGTCGCTAATGACTACCGAAGATTTAATTATACTCCTTATGCCTATAGAACGGTAGATTATGGTAAAACATGGCAACGAATTGTTGATAGTAATGACGTAAAAAGTTATGCACTATGTATTGTAGAAGATCCTGTAGAGAAAAATTTACTTTTCTTAGGAACAGATGACGGATTATATATTTCTGTGGATGCTGGAAATAAATGGACAAAATGGACGTCTGGATTCCCTACTGTATCGGTAAAAGATTTAGTAATCCAACCGAGAGAACATGATCTAGTAATAGGAACTTTTGGTAGAGCTGCATGGGTGTTAGATGATATCAGACCATTAAGAGCCATTGCTAAAAACAAAAACATCCTTACCCAAAAATTACAATTATTCGAACCACCAACAGCATACCAAGCAGCATATCAGCAACCAACAGGAAGTCGTTTCGGTGGGGATGCATTATTTAATGGTGAAAATCGTGATGGTGGAGCTCATATTTCATTTTTTGTAACCGTAGAACAAAAGAAAGCGTCTAAAGATAAAAAAGAAGAGGACAAAGAGGATGAGAAAGAAGAAAAGGACGAAAAAGAAGAGAATAAAGTGAAATGGGATTCTGTACATTTAAAAATTTATAATGGAGATAAGCTTATTCGAACGCTTAAAAGAGAGACTCCAGACTCTACCGGTATTCACGAAATGAGATGGTTTATGGATGAAAAAGGTGTACAACGCCCTTCTAGAAAAATTCAAAAACAGAAAAGAGAGCCAGGAGGTGTTGGTGTAAAACCAGGAATTTACAAATTGGTTATGGAATATGGTGATCAAAAATCTGAAACCAATATCACGGTAAAATCTGATCCAAGATTACAAGTTTCTCAAAAGAATATTAATGAAATATATGCGGCTTCAAAAGAGCTAGAAAGTATGCAAAAAACAGCTGCAGATGCTGTAAAGCAATTAGTAGAAAGCAAAGAAATTGCTACAAAATATCATAAAGAACTTAAAAAACTAGATAAAGAGAAATTTAAAGATCAAATAAAATCTTCCAAAGAAATCACGAAGAAAATAGATTCAGTAATTGCTATTTATTTAGGTAAAGAAGATAAAAGGCAAGGAATTACCAGAAACCCAGAAGTCACTGTGATGCAACGAATGGGCACCGCAGGATGGTACACAGGCAGTAGACAAAATGGATTAACCACAACCGAAAAAACGCTAATGAAGCATGCAAAAGATGCTCTTACTGATGCAATTAATAAAACCAACACCTTCTTTAAAGATGAATGGTTACCGTACCAACAGGCAATTGAAAAATTAGACACTTCTCCTTTTAAGGAAATAAAGACTTTCACAATCAATTAAAACGTTCACCAATGAAAAAACTCGTTATCCTGGGAATGGGACTTCTCTTATTCTATTCCTGCAAAAAAGAAGCTAAAGAAGAAACGCAAGATGTTGCACAATCTGTAAAAATAGAAGAGTATTCTATAGAACAGTTTGTGGACAATGAAAATGCATTTGCCAATGGGTTTTCAAAAGATAAATCCAAAGTGCTGATGACCAGCAATCGTTCTGGTATCTATAATATGTATACTACCTCGGTAAAAGGAGGTGAATTAATCCCAGTAACTAAATCCGATAGTTCATCTATATACGGAATATCATATTTCCCTGAAGATGATAGGATTTTATTCAGGATGGATGGTAATGGAGATGAAATTTTTAAAATCTTCATGAAAGATAGCGCTGGAATTAAAAGACTTACTCCAGAAAAGAATGTACGCGCCTTGTTTAGAGGGTGGTCCAAAGATGGAAAAAGTTTCTTCTACGGAAGTAACGAAAGAAATCCGAAGTTTATGGATCATTATGAAATGAATATTTCTGACTTCTCGTCTAAGGTGATTTATGAAAATAAAGATGGATTTGATTTTGCTGGTATGTCTAATGATAGAAAATATATCGCTTTATTAAAGCCAGTAAATACAAACGACACGGACTTATTTGTATTAAATACTGAAACTGGTAAGAGAACTAAGATTAATGAGAACCTAAGTGGTAACTCTCCGGAAGATTTTTCTCCTGATAACAAATTTTTGTATTACACGAGTGATGATGGTGCAGAATTTAGTTATTTAATGAAATACAATCTCGAGGATGGAACTAAGGAAAAAGTAGCTCAGAAAGATTGGGACATCACTTCTTTTTACTTTACCAGAAATGGAAAATACAAAGTAATGTTCACCAATGAGGATGCTAAAACAGTGATGGCTGTAGAAGATGCGGCTACTGGAAAACCAATGGATTTCCCAACCTTTAAAGATAAAGAAATCTCTAGCGCTAGTTTTTCTAGAGATGAAACGATGGCTTTTCTAAATGTCGCAGGTTCTAGCACACCAAGAAACGTATATTCATATAACATAGCTACCAAAGAATACCATCAGCTAACCGATGTATTGAATAAAGATATCAATGCAGATCATTTAGTAGCATCTGAAGTTGTACGTTTTAAATCTTTTGATGGATTAGAAATTCCAGCAATATATTACAAACCTAAGCAAGCATCAGCTACCAATAAAGTTCCTGCTTTGGTATGGGTGCATGGAGGACCTGGAGGACAATCTAGACAAGGATTTAGCTCAATTATTCAGTATTTGGTAAATCATGGATATGCTATTTTAGCTGTTAACAATAGAGGAAGTAGTGGTTATGGAAAGACATTTTATAAGATGGATGACCAAAATCATGGTGATAAGGACCTAAAAGATTGCGTAGCTGGTAAAGATTGGTTAGCTGAGCAAGATATTATCGACCCTAACAAAATTGGAATTATCGGTGGTTCTTATGGAGGTTATATGACAATGGCTGCATTAACGTATACTCCCGAAGAATTTAAGGTTGGTGTGAATATATTTGGTGTTACCAATTGGTTAAGAACTTTAAAAAGCATTCCGCCATGGTGGGAATCTTTCAAAGATGCTTTATATACAGAAATGGGAGATCCCAATACGGCTGATTCTGTAAGACTACGTAAAATTTCTCCTTTGTTTCATACAGAAAAAGTGACTAAACCACTGATTGTATTACAAGGTGCTCAAGATCCAAGAGTATTAAAAGTAGAATCTGATGAGATCGTTGAAGGAGTTAGAAAAAATGGTGTTCCAGTAGAGTATGTTCTATTCGAAGATGAAGGTCATGGTTTTGTTAAAAAAGAAAATCAAATTGAAGCTTACGGAAAAGTTTTAAAATTTCTGAATACTTACCTTAAAGGATCTGGATCAGATGTCATTAATGATGGAAAAAAAGAAGTAAAAACTGTAGAATCTGATTCTTAAAAGAATAAGTATATTTTTATGAAGAAAACAATTTTAGTAATTGCATTGTTAGCCTGTATCACTCAAGTTAATGCGCAAAATACCGGTGAAAATGAGTTAGGCGCTTGGTATATGTATTTTGGTACAAATCGAATAACTGATAAACTTAGTATTCATTCCGAGGCACAGTTTCGATTTTATGAAGTAGCAAACACTTTTAACCAATTGCTATTGCGAACTGGGCTTAATTATCATATTACTGACAATGCAATTGCTACAATTGGATATGGATATATTAACACAGATGGAACCTTTGCCGATATTCCCGGTGAGGAAAACAGCAATGAACATCGAATTTTCGAACAGTTTATCCTCAAAAATAAAGTTGGAAAAGTAGCATTCGAACATAGATATCGATTAGAACAACGTTTTATCAGTACACAAGCAGATGATTTTACAGAACATCGAGCTAGGTATCGTTTGCAACTCACCTACCCTTTTAATGATAAATGGTTTCTGAATGTATATGATGAAGTTTTTATCAATTTACAAGAACCAATTTTTGGTCAAAACAGACTATACGGAGCTATTGGATATAACGTAAAATCTAACTTTAGCATTCAGGTAGGATATTTAAAAAATCATTTTACAGGAATTAATTTTGATAGAGTACAACTAGGTATTATCTATAATACTGATTTTAGAAGTAAGCAATAGAAATCATGACAATTACAAAAAAGGATAATCCGGCACTATTATTAATAGATGTTCAAAAAGGGATCAATAGTCCAGGATATTATGGTACAGAACGGAATAATCCTGATGCAGAAAAAAATATTGAAGCTTTACTACGTAAATGGAGATCTGAAGAACTTCCTGTATATCACGTAAAGCATTGTTCTACAAATCCTGAATCTCCTCTGGCAAAAGGTAAATCTGGGAATGATTTTCAGGATTTTATCAAGCCTCTAGCTCATGAACCAATCATAGAAAAAGGTGTAAATAGTGCCTTTATAGGTACAGATCTTAGAGAACAACTAACTCATAAAAAGATCAACACACTGGTTATTGTTGGGCTTACTACAGAACATTGTGTGTCTACGAGTACCAGAATGGCTTCTAACTTTGGTTTTAAAACATTTTTGATAGAAGATGGTGTTGCTGCTTTTGACAAAATAGGTGTTAATGGAGAAAGGTATAGTGCTCAAATGGTTCATGATATTGAAATTGCAAATCTAAAAGATGAATTTGCAACTATCATAAAAACCGAGAGTTTACTCAGTAATTTTGAATAAATTTTTCTAATAATTTTATAGCTACTTGGTTGATATTTTATGCTAATAATCGCAATAACTCTTAAGAGATAATATCTCAATTTTGATTTGAAATACGTAGCAGAGTTAAAAAACAAAAATCTATCAATTCTTTCCATAAAACTAAGACAAAACAGGTGATTTTTTCACCAAAAAAACTCCTTGAATTCATAGTCTAGGTTTATATATTAGCAACTTTTAAAATGTTAAAATCATAAATTATTGTATTTTTATCGTTAAAATTTGCTTTTTGTCGATAAAATTTTATAGATTTACGGTATAACCGTAATTAACATAATTTAAGTTGTAATTTCCCCTAAATCTAATACAGTTTTGTTATGAAAAAATTTCTAATATTCACTGTCTTAACTTTATTCAGTTTTATTACTGATATACAGGCGCAAAAAAATCATATCGATCATATGGTATGGGATCAGCTTTTATTGCTGAACGTATCTAATGACGGTAAAGTAGATTATAAAGGTTTTATTAGAGATAAATTTTTATTCGATAAATACTTCAAATCTTTATCTACTAATTATCCTGCAGAAAATTCCGAGGCTACAGAAAAGCTTGCGTATTGGGTAAACTTATACAATGCCATTGTTATGAAAATGGTCATCGATCATTATCCCATTAAATCCATTAATGATTTAGAAAATCCTTGGAAGAAAAAATCCATAACGATTAATAATAAAGAATATAGTCTTGATGATATAGAACATAAAGTACTAAGAAAAATGAATGAACCAAGAATTCATTTCCTTCTTAATTGCGCTGCCACCTCATCGCCAAAACTATGGAATAGAGCGTACACGAGTAGAAATATTACTCAAGCACTAGAAGATAAAACTATCGAATACATAAACGATCCTTCGAAGAATTTGGTAGCTAATGATGATGTTAAGCTGTCCAAAGTATTTGAATGGTATGCGAAAGATTTTAATAACGGAGATATAAAAGATTATGTAAATCAGTATGCTAAAGAAAAAATTCAAAAATCATCCAAAATAGCATATCTGGAATATGATTGGAGTCTGAATGAACAAAAATAAACCAATCTCGATAAATTTTAAGGTCCTTCCACAGAACAACAAAGATATTATTACCCCAAAATATTTTATCAAATAAACAGTTATAGGTAGATTAAAAGTCTACCTATAACTAAATCTTCTATTTAGCACCCATTACTTGTGCAAAAATTGTTGACACATACTGAATGTGCTGGACATATAGCATCATCTCCAAAGCAAGCCAATCCACCCTTTATAATTTTCATTTGAGCTTTTGGTAACTCATTTACTCCTTTTAGATTAAGAATTTTTTGTAGCATAATTTTAAAATTTTGATTGAACATCTTAAAGCTAGTTAAATTAATTTAAAAATGGGGAAAAAATCACTTTTTAATGTATTTTTAAAGGAAGTATATTTTATTCTTTTAATTACATTAAAACTTATGAAAACATTAGTAGAAAAATTCGATCATTTTAAAAAACTTTCTAGAGTAGAACTTATCAAAATTGGCGGTGGACAAAGAGATCAATGCACGCCAGAACAGGTAAACACCTGTACTTTTGTTCAGTATTATCCAGAGGGATCCGTAATGATGGATTGCGGATCATCTATCGATGCAGATGGAGATGAGGTTTGGATACCTTGCGAAGCACATTTAGCATAAGAACAAACCTATTAAATCATACCAATTCATCATTTTGAATCGGTATGATTTTATCTCTATATCATAGATCGACTTCATAGATGTTAACACATTTTTAACCTATTCTAAAAGTTAGAAAAGAATAAAAATTTCGACTTTTAGAAAAACAACAATCCAATGAGTCTATCTAAAATCTCTTTTACCAACGCCGAGGGTCAGGTCCTTTCTGGTCGTTTAGAACTTCCTGCAGATCAACATCCACATAATTTTGCACTTTTTGCACATTGTTTTACATGCAATAAAAACTTAGGTGCCGTTCGTAATATCAGTAGAGCGTTAACTTCTCAAGGTTTTGGTGTTCTTAGATTTGACTTTACTGGATTAGGAGAAAGTGAAGGTGATTTTGCCGATACC
This sequence comes from uncultured Aquimarina sp., assembly GCF_947492965.1. Taxonomy (GTDB): domain Bacteria; phylum Bacteroidota; class Bacteroidia; order Flavobacteriales; family Flavobacteriaceae; genus Aquimarina. The sequence continues at coordinate 202,784 of NZ_CANLOZ010000005.1, forward strand.
AATTTCTCGGGTAATGTAGAAGATCTAGTAGCAGCTGCAGATTTTCTTACTGAAAATTATCAAGCTCCTTCCCTACTTATTGGTCATTCTTTAGGAGGTGCTGCAGCAATATTCGCCGCTTCAAAACTTCATGCTATCAAAGCGGTGGCTACTATCGGAGCTCCTTCAGATCCAACTCATGTACAGCATTTGTTACGCAGTGGATTAGATGAAATTGAAGCCAATGGAAAAGCTGTAATCAATCTAAGTGGTAGAGATTTCACCATCAAAAAACAATTCTTAGATGATTTAGAAACAAAATCATTAGCTACAGTAGCAAAAAACCTAAATAAAGCTTTACTGGTGTTGCATTCTCCACAAGACACTACGGTAGGTATCAAAAATGCAGAAGATATATATCACGCTGCAAAACATCCTAAAAGCTTCGTTACTTTAGATGGAGCAGATCATTTACTAATGCGTAAAGAAGATTCTATATACGTAGGAAATGTAATTGCTGGTTGGTCATCTAGATATATAGACATTCCTGAAGAACCTAAACTAAAGAGTACACATCAGGTAGTAGTCAGTTTAGGAAATGATGAAGGATATACTACTCAAATGAAAGTAGGGAATCACTATATGGTAGCTGATGAACCAGAAAGTGTCGGTGGTAATGATTTTGGACCTTCTCCATATGAATTAGTTTCTGCAGGATTATCCGCCTGTACGGCAATGACCATTAAGATGTACGTTTCCCGAAAAGGATGGGACCTAAAAAATGTAGAAGTCCACACCAGTTATGATAGAAGGCATATAGACGATTGTGAGAATTGTGAAGATCCAACTGCTAAAATCGATACATTCGATCGAGAAATTAAATTGGAGGGTGATTTAGATGAAAAACAAATCGCTAGAATTCTTCAGATAGCTGATAAATGTCCAGTACATAAAACTTTACATACAGAAACACAAGTAATTACTAAACTGATATCGTAACATGGAATAATCGGATATTCTAGTACTTTATACATCTAAGGGTATACCCTGATTTTTATAAATCAAGGTATGCCCTTACCTTTTTTAGATGCTATCATAATAGCTTGCAGAAGTAAATAATAAACTATGTAACGATGAGGAATAGCATTAAAATTTCCAACTTATTTATTCTACTACTGTTAATATTAAGCTGCAGTAATGATGACTCGACCGAAGGATTATCAATAGAAAATCAATCACCAACGGAGTTTACAATCAATATAGCTATTGATAAAAACACAGCTCAGTTAAGCTGGACAAATGCGGAGGATCCTGAAAATGATACTATAGAATATACTGTAATGCTGGAAAACACTCCAATCATTTCACAAAATACAACCAGTTTTATCATAGATGACCTTTTATATGATCGAGAGTATCAAGGTAGCATCATTGCCAATGATGGTAATGGAAATGAAATAGAAGTACCATTTACCTTCAAAACCGATTATATGAAACTATTATTTTTTGAATCTGATAATGGTTCGGATAATAATTTCCTATATGAATATGACAATAATAATGTATTAGTACAGTCTATACAAAGCTTCCAAAGTGTTACTAATACTATGGCTTATGACGATAATGGTCGTTTATTATCCATAGGTAATACCACATATACTTATAATTTTAACGGACTACTCACAAAAGTTAGTGATGGTACTGGCAAAGGAGATTTAAAATTTCTTTATGATGATCAAGATCGTATACGCGAACTTAACATCCTCAGAACCGGAGATAATAATTATGTCGGTGTATCCAAAATGAAGTACACCTATGACACTTCAGGAAATCTTACCGTGCTACATTTTGAAAGGAGACATACCTCTGATAATACAGATGGAGTTCAATTGACTTTTTACAGATGGTTATTATCCTATGATAATGTTGGAAATTTAGTGGAGCGTACATTTCAAACTAGTGATGACGAAGGTATCACCTATGAAACATCACGTAGACAGGTTTATGCCTATGACAACAAAAAAAATCCCTGGACCCCCATCATCAAAGAGCAGTTTCAATTTAACATCCCAACCCTATTTTCTGTCCCGAGAGAGTATAGGTCTTTTCGAGTTGGTACTTTTAATATCGATGGATATGGAATTCAATTTGTAAGAGGAAATCATAATATAATCAATTTACAAGATTATAGAAATGGAGACCTAAATATCGAATTCAATATAGAGTACGAATACAACGAATCTGGTTATCCGATTTCTGCAAGATATTCGGTAAACGATATATCCCTTTTCCCTAAATGGGTTTACCAAGAATAAGCAATCAACTACCCACATCTTTACAAAACAATCAAATTTTATAATTAGAAAACAATGAAAACACTAACGAAAATTTTAAGCATCTATTTATTTGTATTGCTATGCAGCTGTAGCAGTGATGATGATGAAGAAATTATTCCATTCTCACCAGAACAATTACAAGGTGTATGGCGTATCAGCTTATATCAAGATCAAGTTCGGAATATAAGCTATGACGGAATTAATATTTTATTAGAATTTGATGGAGAATCATCAGCGCTACGAGCATTCAATGAGGAGGCTACTACACTTGGTAGCTACGAGGTAGATCCATTCGAAATAGATTCCGAGAGAGTTTGGCAACTACAGATTGGATTAGACATTACTGATGATGCTCATGAAGTTTTAGAAAACATACGTGGTAACTGGCCTGTAAAACAAGTGCTCTTAGATGCTTCAAAAATAGAATTTGAAAAAGCACTCAATCCACAATTTGATCTAGAAGTATTACATCTTGAAAGAGTTACCAATACCAATGAGTAATCCAAAAACAAACTTTATATCATGAAATGAACCATAATAATAAGGTGATACCCACTGAAGTGATTAATGGTGAATTCTATGTGACAATTACAAAAAAATAAAACACAAACACATGAAAAATATTTTTAAAAGAATCACGCCTTTATTAGTACTTATCTTGATTTTAAGTTGCAGTAATGATGACGACACTATAAGTGCTAATAATACTCCTCCAACACTAACCAAAGAACAACTTAGCGGAACCTGGGTAATAAGCTACTTTGAGAACCAAACAGATAGAACTTTGGATTATGAAGAATTCCGCTTTCTATTTAACGCTATTGATCATGTAGAAGCAGATGTGGAAGATTTAAATATCGATGGAGAATACGACTTATTTAGTGACGAAATTAACGGTCAAACATATACTATAGTTGATATCTCTTTTAGAGAAGATAGTTCATCAACAATAGTAAACAATCTACTTAGAGATCTGATAGAAGAATGGATCGTTACCGCTATTAACGATAATGGAACTACTATAGAATTTGAAGAGCGTGTAAGTAATAACCCACCAGAAATTCTGCATCTAACCAAACTTTAAAAACAAAATCACGACAAATAATAATGATTATGAAAACATCCATATTTAGATTCGTTTTTCTAATGTCTTTACTACTTATTAGTTGTTCTGAACAAGAAGATTTACCATCCTATAGTTTATATGATAATGATTTCAAATCAGATAATGATGATTATCTTAAAAATCAGCTTAAAGTATTATATACCATAGATAAACAAAATCCAGGTAATTCTTTGGGTTGGGTATTTAACAAAACTGATTTTTACGCAACGGATATCCATAATTTTTCTGGAGTAATTACAAATCCAGCAGGTCAAATTATAATTCTAAATCTTCAAGACAAGAATTTAGACATTTTACCTTCTCAAATACATTACTTAACGTCTTTAACCCAGTTATTTATTGGTAGTAACAATCTTGATACTTTGCCCAATGAAATAGGGAAACTTACCAATTTACAACACTTAGATGTTAGCTTCAATGAATTATCTACTTTACCATCAAACTTCAACAAATTGGAACATCTAAGATGGTTATCACTTTCATTTAATGAATTTCAAAACATACCAGAAGCAGTATTAGAGATAGAAAATTTAGTAGGACTTAACTTTTTTTGGAATGATATCTATACCATTCCTGATAACATTTACAAATTAGAAAAACTTGAAGAGTTAAATCTTGCTAGGAATCAAATCACAACTATTCCCGTAAACATTTCTGGTTTAAAGCAACTTAAAAAACTGTTTTTAGATAGAAACCGGATTATCAACACAAGTTCTAATCAATATTTAGGAAAGCTAAAAACCTTAAAAGAACTAAGACTAAATAGTAACGATCTAACTTCAATTCCTTCGCAATGGAAATATTTACAACAACTTGAATCTCTGGACATCACCGATAATCAAATTACAATGATTCCTCAAAGTGTTTGCGATTTAGAAACACAAAATGGAACTGTTATCAACTTCGACTCCAATGTGGTCTGCCAATAACTAAAACTAACTACTAATGAAAACTAGATTCATAACTTCTTTATTTTTAATAATAATGATCAATATTTTAAACGCTCAGCAATTACAAACAGGAATTGTTCAATATCCAGAATATGGAGTACAGTTTACGATTCCTAATGGATGGTTTGGTAAAGAGATGAATGATGGATATGCCATGCAATCTCAAACCGAAACTGGACTCGTTATGCTTATTGTAAACGAGCTAAAAACAATTAATGCGCTTAAAGAGGAATTTTCTAAAAACATTGTAGAAGAAGGAATTTCCCTTACCCCAGAAAATAATATTGAGATAAAAACAAATTATGTGAAACGTTATTATACAGGAACTGCTGATGGACAAGCTGTAAAAGTATTGGCGTATGGTTGTCTTAATCCTAATGGTTATGGTGTAACAGCCATGATCATGGCAAGAACAAGTGATTTTTCGGATGCTCATAAAAGCATTCTTTTAAAAATAAAAAATAGTTTAAAGCTTACCAAACCCAAAGTAAACGAAAGCTTCAATGCATCTATATGTAAACGTGAGCTAGGTGGAAAAAGACTGAAGCATGAAAAGAATACATTCTCTCCTGGTGGTGTTGGTGGTGTGAGCGGCAGTTATAGTGTTACCAGAATCATAGACTTATGTGCATCTGGTACATTTATGTATTACGGAGGTTCTAATGTTTCTGTAGAAAGCGAAAATGCACATGGATATAGCGGAGGTACTCAAGATAATCAGGGCGAATGGGAATTTAAGGATGAAGCAGGAAAGGTATTTTTGTATTTGCACTACAATAATGGAGAGTCCAGATACTATCATGTTACTTATGGCGAAGATGGTGGTACTTATTTAGATAACACAAGATATTATCGATTAAATTTAAAATGTAATTAACTCATTTATAAATGATTTATAAATTATCTTTATTGAATTACATCTTATCATTTATGAAAGGCACACTACGAATACTATTATTCCTATTTCTTTCTTCTGGATTTTCTCAAAATAAAATCATAGACAGTATTCAGAATGAATTAAGGATGAATCCCACCACTACAGTTAAAATGAATTTATATAACCAATTATCACGCGCTCTGGTTAATATAGATATTGTGGCCTCTGAGAAGTATAATGATTCCTTATTCGTTTTAAGCAATAAAGAAAATAATGAAGAAATGAAGATGAACGCCGTCTATAATAACGGAGTTCTAAATAGAATGAAAGGGGATTATAGTAAAGCTGAAAACTTTATTGAAAAATACTTGGCTTACACCAATAAAACAAAGGACAGTATTGAATTTGTAAAATCTATTTATCAATTAGCAACGGTTCAAGTGTATCAGGATAAAAAAGAGCAAGCCTTATCCACATACCTCAAAGCTATATCATATATAGAGAATATGAAAGACATGCAACTCCAAAAAGCAAAAATACTAAACGCTATTGGAGTTATTTATAAGAATACGAGTCAGTATAACAAAGCCAAAGAATATCATATAAGCGCTGCAAATATTGCGATAGCAGAAAAAGATTCTACCTTATTGTCTATTGTATACAACGGTTTGGGTTTGGTTTCTATGAAACAGGATAGTACTTCGAAAGCATTAGGCTATTTTAAAAAATCTTTGGGTATTGCAGAAAAAACAAATAACACCAGAGTAAAATCATACCAATATAGAAACATTGGCATGATTTATTCTAAAAATAAAGATTTCACAAAAGCAGAAGAATACCTGAAAAAAGCACTAGTTTTAAGAAGAAAAATGAATAATAAATCTGCTATTGGTGGTTCATTATCCGACTTAGGAAATGTTTATATAGAAACCAACAAATTAGATAAAGCAGAAAGATATATAAAGGAAGCTCTTCAGATATTTAGAGAAAATAAAACAGTTTCTAACGAGAATTTAATGTATTTCTATTTAAGTACCATTGAAACTAAGCGTGGAAACCATCAAAAAGCAAATGAATTATTACATCAATATTATACCAGAAAAGATAGTTTAGAAAGTCTCGAGTTAAAGGAAAAACTCAATGACTTAGATGTTAAATATGAAACCGAAAAAAAAGACAAAGAAATCACAAAGCAACAATTAGAATTAAAATCTCAAGAAGCTAAGATTCAAAAACAACAATCTCAAAACGTAATAATGGCAGGATTAGCTATTTTTCTACTATTGACTTCAATTTTAATCTGGTTTGTATATCAACAACGCCAAAAACGTAAAGATCAAGAGATTTTAACCCTTAAAAGAGAACAACAGGTAAAAACTCTAGAATCATTGATAGAAGGTGAAGAAAAAGAACGCTTACGATTGGCAAAAGAATTACATGATGGAGTAAACGTAGATTTATCTGCTATAAAATATAAACTCACTTCATTACTGGAAAGAAATAACAAAGTCATTCATGAAGCTGTGGCCATGATAGATAAATCCTGTGAACAAGTAAGAGCCATTTCCCATAATTTAGTTCCTCCTGCTTTACAAAACTTTAGTTTGGTAGAAACCTTACAGGATTATTGCAGTACTACTAACAGCATTCAGGATGTAGAAGTTTCTTTTCAGACTGTAGGTTCTGCAATAGAGATTCCCAAGAAAGCTGAAGTTAATATCTTTAGGATTGTACAAGAATTAGTAAATAATAGCTTGAAACATTCTCAAGGATCAGAAATACACGTACAATTAAGTTATCAGGAAAATAACACTATACAACTTACGGTTGAAGATAATGGAATAGGATTTGACACTTCCGAAACCAATATAGAAGGAATAGGACTTCAAAACATAAACTCTAGAATAACCTATTTAAATGGAAAACTGGATGTCACTTCTGATGAACAAGGAACATCTTATGTAATTGATATTAATACCGAAAAATTAGCATGACCACCAAAATCGCCATAACAGATGATCATCAAATTGTATTACAGGGTATTCAAACCATGCTCGAAGGTGTAAACGAAGTTACTATCGTTGGACTATACAATAACGGAGCTCAGACCCTTGAATCTATTGCAATTGACCAACCAGACATCTTATTACTAGATATTAATTTACCTGACATTAATGGCATACAACTTTGCAAAAAATTAAAGCAACTACATACCAAATTAAAGATCATTGCTATTTCTAATTACGATGAAGTTTCTTTTATAAAACGAATGCTCAGTAATGGCGCAGATGGGTATTTATTAAAAAACACAGATAAATTAGAGCTATTATCTGCATTTAAAGTTGTCCTAGAAAACGGAAAATACATTCAAAGAGATATAGAGAAAAAATTACTCAATGAATCTTTGGGCATGCAGACAAAAAAAGGCTTTTTAGTAAAACTGACCAGACGAGAAAAAGAAGTCTTGGAAGCGATTGCCGAAGAATTAACTACACAAGAGATTTCTGAAAAACTATTTGTAAGCGTAAAAACAATCGAAACCCATCGCATGAATATCATGAGCAAACTAGGAGCAAAAAACAGTGTTGGTATCATCAAAAAAGCTATTGAAAAAGGATTGTTATAGATTCCAGCACCTAATTTATCATAAACTTAAAAACAAAAAGGGAAGCTATACAGGACTCACGCTTCCCTTTTTCCATTATGAAAAGTATAAAAAATCTTTAGGTCTTTATTCTGACCAATATCGTAGTGTTACTTCGATCCAACCTTCTGGAGTTTCATTTTCTCCACTTACTTCTACAATCGCCGAAGACGCTCCATCAAAATACCCATCACGTGCATCGAATCGATAGGTTCCTACAGGAAGACTTTCGAACAATCCAATTTCGTATCTGGAATCAAAATAAATTGCTCCTGTTTCAAGATTGGTAGCACCATAACCAGGTAAGGTACTTGCTGGAATTTCTTGTCCAGACCATTCATCTACCAGTTTTATAATCACATCAAAACGAACATCACTTTTTTCTTCAATTGCTATGGTCTGATCTACTACCTGCTCAGTTTCACAGGATACAAAAAAGCAAACTATCAATATCAATGTAATGTACTTTAGTAATTTCATGGTAGTTTTGGTTTAAGAGTTTCGTACAAAGTTCTTTATTAAAGCTTCAACATCGATTATCTAATGATTATCAAAATGTTATATAATATAATTAGTAACAATATGGCTAAGATTTCTCAACGGAAAAACAAAAAAACCACTAATCCATATAGGTTAGTGGTTTGTAAACATCTTCGATGTATTGATAAACACTACTTTTTTACCAATCGTTGTGTTCTTATGATTTTTCCATGATCATCACTTATGGATAGTATATAGATTCCAGATTGCTGTATGTTATTAATAATCATCGTATCTCCAGAATTACTATTTAATTCTTTATGATACATGATTTTCCCTCCTAAATCATATACCTTAACTTGATATTTATGATCTATTTTTTTAGAGGTTGTAATATAAATCTCATCCTGGAAAGGATTAGGATGTATATTAAAAGTCATATCATCTTCTAGCGGAGGAAATATAATTTTAGAAGTCTCAGTAGCGCTTCTCGTAGTACCACATGCACCTAGGTTTGTCCAACCTGATGCAGTCCTTTCGTACAAATATCCTAGATAAGTCACTTTATCACCAACGGAATAGCTAATCCCACTTTGCCAAGGAGCGATTCCTAAACAAATATCTACAGGATCTGTGCCTCCGTCTGTACTATATTCTACAACTAATCTTGCGGCTTTACTAGCTCCTCCTTCGTAAGAATCCGCAACTCTTTTTGCAGAAGTGTTGGTTAAACTAACTCCTATTCCTCTGATAATAAAAGTAGCATTGTTCCCGGAGGACCAATTGCTTTTATTGACTAATTGCTGCACCATATTTTTCAAGTTCGGAGTTCGCTGTCCAGAACCACTCTGGTTGCTAGACCAAGAACTTGGATTCCAAACTACTTTATTTGAAAATAAAGCTCTATTCGAAACATTATAGTCACTTGTACTAAATGCTGAAGAATTACTGCTATCATGTAAAGCAATTTCTAATTCTGCATTAGCACTATTACTCTCATCTGCTGTAAATTGCAAATAGGCGTTTGTGATGGTTACATCTTTTGGTAATGCCAAAGATCTAAATCTAAGACCAATTACCTGATTCCCAGCATTACTATGACTATCGTATACCAGTTCTAAATCACTACTGTTGGTATACATATCTCCATTCTGTCGTTCTTCTACATCATCATTTCCACTACTTATCGCTACTTCTATACGACCTGTATCAGGATCTGTAGTAGTTCCTTTATTGATCGTAACTACACTACCATTAGAAGGATTCCATATATCTAAATTTGAAGGAATCTGAAAAACATTATTATTAGACACAGAACCAACCTGCGAAGCATTATCAACTCTTATCGTTCTGGTTTCGATTTTATTTTCATCAACAAAAATCCATTTAAATTGATTAAATCTAGCAGAATTCCTAGTCCAATTTTTATTGTCATTATTAGATCGTAATGGAGCTCCCCAACATCCTTCTCCGGCATACACTGTTCCATTTTGGTTATCTCTTATAAAACCTTCATCACTACCTGATCCTGTAGATGGTCTTACTGGCCATGTGGTTTTTACGGTATGTGCATCACATTCTACCACTAACCTTACTCCTTTATCATAAAATAATTGCGCCCAGTTATTATATTGGCTGTATCCTTCCGATTTATAAGAAACATGAGGTCGCATAGGTTTGTGATATTGTGCAATTTTCCAAATAACGTTCGTACTTGCATTCAGATCATTTCGTAACCAAGTAGTTTGATTACCAGATATAGAAATCTCCGTATTCAGCGTATATGTCCTCACAAGATTATCTCCAAACGTTAGTGCATAATACACACTTGATGATGGAGTATCGAATAAATTATAAACACTATTATTGCTATCTTCATGATTTCCTCTGGTCGCTACAATAGGAAACATTCTGCCGTCAGAAGCAATTGTTAACTGCCAATCATTAAACCAATCTCTCCATTGACTATTCGTATCATCATCCGTCATATCTCCTCCAAATAATACAGCATGAGGTTTTAGTTTAGCCACCAATCTATTGGCATTTTGTCTTGGTGTTCTGTTGTTTCTAGAATCACCTCCCGCAATAAATGACAATCTACTTTTGTCCGCTGGAGCTGTTTTAAACCAGAAACGTTCACTCGTTCCCTGACTATCTCTTATCACAAAATAATATGCAGTATCAGGCTGTAAACCAGTCAGTCTGGCAAATGTATTATTCATTCCTTTGTAAGATACTGTTCTATCGGGTGTTTTAGTAAATGGATAACTATTATAATTAGTTCCGTAATCTGTAGTTCCGTAGTATACTCTTACATTATTGCCAGAATATTGATTCCATCCTATCACAATTGAGGTCGATGGATTTCCTCTTAGGGTTAAGCGATATTTATCATTTGAAGCATGGAGTTGCAGCCCACAAACCACTAAAAGTAGTGAAATAAGTTGTTTCATTTTGGTAATATGATTAAGTTAGTTACTCAAATTTAGTGTATCGATTTGTAAATAATTAATAATTCCTGATATTTAATTCATACTTAAATTTCACACCTATAACCTAGAAAAAATATAACCATCATTTCACAGTCTATTAACATACTGCTATGTTACTTTGCAAAATGAAAAGTAATCAAACTCAACTACTCCTTAAAACCTGCGTATTTCTCATTTTTATAGGTAGAGCCTATCAACATTTATTTTGGGATGCTCCTTATCGCACTTTTTTTTGGGATGAATCCACCTTAAAACCAATCATCGAAGGGTTATTTAAAACTCCTTGGCAAGAATATGTAACAAGTGCTAAAACCGATAGTGTAATACAGACTATTATAAAACTCAACGGAGTACTGTATCTGATAGCTGCTATTTCCGTTATTCTGATAAAAAACATCAATAGAAAATGGTTTCGAATTCCGATATTGATTGGAGGATTTAGTTTAATATTACTTACAGTATTAATGACTAAGGAAAAATTTTATCATACTGCACAGTTTTTTGAGCATAGTATTCAATTCGGATTACCTTTTGTTCTACTGTATAGTTTCTCAGAAAAATTTAATTTAGAAAAGTTCATCTTTGTACTTAAACTTCTTATCGCTTTTACTTTCTTCTGTCATGGATTATATGCTTTTGGTTTTTATCCAGTCCCAGGAAAATTTGTAGATATGGTTATTCAAATTCTTGGGTTTTCTGAAGAAAACGCGATTACATTTTTATACATAGCAGGTATTATCGATTTTATTCTTGCTATTCTTATTTTTATTCCGAAGCTTCAGTTATACGCTTTATGGTATGCCGTTATTTGGGGATTACTAACTGCAATCGCCAGAATTGCGGCAAATTTCTATTTGGATTTTCCATTACAATCCATTCATCAAAATATACACGAAGTGGTATTCAGAATTCCTCATGGGTTAACACCTTTATTAGTTATTCTATATGGTAAAACAATCTCTTACAGTACCTTGTTTAAAACGAAGAAAGCCGTTTTATAAGTAAAACGGCTTTCTAACTAACTTAAGATATTAATCTAATCTACTTGATTACGAATCTCTTTGTTTCTCCTTGCACTTTTAATAAATACATACCAGCATCAAGGTTTCCTACATTGATAGTTTGACTACCACTTACTTTTCCTTGTCCAACTACCTGACCAATCATGTTCATGATAGAATAAGTAGTATTTGTGCTCTTAGCATTATTCATAGAAAGTTGTAATACTCCACCTCTTTTTAATGGATTCGGAGCAATAGTGAATATAGATACACTTTCTTCATCCTCATCTCCTAAAATTGGAGTTGTTGGTCCGAAGTCCGCTACTACCGCTGAACTACCACAAGATCCTTCATATATTTTCACATTCGAGAAAATTGAGTTGTTACCTGATCCTGCATCATTATCATTAATGAATACTAATCGATCCATACTTCCTGTGTAGAAATTACCTACAGGAATGGTGTAAGTAGTTGTTCCACCAGAGTAATTATCAAAGTTCGTTACTCCGTAGTTCTGTGTACCATGTACTTTGAAATATCTAGTAGAAGTTAAAGAGTTATCATTTTCAAAACCAACCCCATGAATTTCTCCTTGCGAAGTACTGCTAAAGTCAAACTCTATTACTGTATTAGCAGTAACAGTATAGTTTAATGCGATATACTTCCAAGTGTTATTGCTTAATGATAAACCAGCTCCTCCACTTACTATAGAGAAATCTCCAGCTGCATCCTGATTAGAGAATGAAGTAATTGTGAAAGCGTTAAAGTCGATTGAATCACAAGTTGGATCTGGAGGAGTAGTTCCATCCGTAATGCTTAAATCATCAATCGTAACGTCACCTTGCCAGCTTGATCCAGTTACCGTATTTAAACGAAGTTGTACACTTGCTTCACCTGCATAAGCAGATAAATCTACATTTGCAGTATTCCAGTCAGTTCCCTGAGCTCCTGTTCTACTGAATACGCTAGTCCACTCTCCTGTATTGTCAGTTCTAGCTTCAACAGCAAAAGTTCCGATTGCACTACCAACCATGTGGTACTGGAAGCTTAATGTTGGTGAAGTTAATCCACTGAAATTCAAACAAGGGGAATTTAGAATAGCTCTCTTATTAGGATATCCTGTTCCGTTACCTGAAGCTTCCACATAGATATAAGAATTTCCATCTGCAGCGCTACTAGGTCCAGTTCCATTAGAAGGAGTTCCATTAGAATCTACAGTCCAGTCTAAGTCATCTGTTGTTACTTGCGACCAATCTCCAATTGATCCTTCGAAACTTTCGCTATATGGGAATGAAGCAATATCTCCAGAACACTCATCTCCACCAGGTCCAGGTCCACCACCATCACAAGGATTGTCAAAAGAAACTGTCTGATCCGTTTGACCATTAGTTCCTCCATTATTATTTTCATTAGCTCCTTGACCAACACCTCGCTCTGCGAATGCTTTCCAAATTAAACACTCATACTGACCTCCATACAAATCTTGATCAGCCTGAAGAATTCCATCTCTACCAGAAACGAAACCAGGGTTATTAGCCGTATTTTTTAATCCTTCTGTTACTAAAGCTAATGCTATATTATTTCCTCCAGTTCCATTATAGAAATCTGGATCAAATCCTTCAGCATCTATTAGTAACCATGTCATATCCCATAAAATCGTAGCAAATGCATATCCTACTCCATGAGGTCTTGCTAAACCACCTATATCAGCATAATCTGTGTTATTTATCGATCTATCAATAGAATATCTTGTTGGTCGAATTCCAGCTCCATCTGGTGCCTGACCTAATACATAAGAACCTACACCTCTTCCATCTGTTCCTACATCTCCAGCTTTCATGGTAAGCATTAATCCAAAGTAATCAGACCATCCTTCTCCCATTTGCTCAGAACCTCCAAGTACATTAGAACTTGGTCCTCCTACTAACCTGATAGAAATTCCATGTCCATATTCGTGTACGATAATTACATTATCAAAATCTCCATCTCTTCCTGGATTGGTTTGATTCCATAAGAACATTTGCATACGTGGATTTCCTCCATCTCCAGGAGTAGAGAAATTCGCGTTGTTTGTTCCACTACCATCTTGAGCATCTGCATTTACAGAATCTCCTCCTGCTCCACCACGTCCATAGTTATTCTCTTGGAAATTACCACTAGCTTCATCAAAACCATACTGATAGAAGATATCGTGGATAACATTGTTCCAATAGAATAAATTAGTGATTGCAGCACTTCTATAAGAACTAGGTTGCTGTGTTAAATCTACTGGATAGTCAAAATCTAAACTAGCTCCTGCATCTGGAGAGAAACCAGTCCCGTTATTACCATTACTATCATCTTGAGCCCATACATTATTACCACGTGTAATCGTAAACTCCGCTCCCGCACTACCGTTTGTATCATGCCATCCGAAAGGAGAAGCCGTTGCATCCGCCGGATCAGTTATAATAGAACGACCTCCATGAATTGGAGATTCTACAGGAAGTGGATAAACATTATAGGAATCTGGTGCAAACGAAGCCATAGCCTTTGCTTCAGCTTCTGTAGGTGCAGTTGGAATATCAGCTCCAAAAAGTACAGATTTTCCATGATTATGACCATCATGATCATGAGCCGCATGATCTGAATCACCGAAATTACACTTGATTACCCAATCTTCGGTATGTAAAATCCTTCCCGTAGTAGCATCTACATTAGCATTCCACCAATGCTGACCATCTTTTTGATACAAACTAACTTTCCAGGTAAGTATCAATTGATCATCTTGTTTAATGTAAACTTGTTTGGCTTTAATAGGTTCTAATGAAATTCCAGAATTTTCATATACCCAATCACCCTTTACTTTACTATTAGATTTGGTTAATCTAGGCGTACTTAGATTATGAGCTTTGGCTACATTCATAATTGCCGTCTCAGGAGATAAAGACGCTTTTGCAGAATTTACTTTGGACTTAACATCCTTTACAAATTGATCAATTTCCCAAGTTACCTCCTGCCCATTCTTTACAGTAAGTTTATACGTAGCATATTGAATAGGAATATCCAAATGATACTGCTGAACATAAACATGCTGAATCGCTGGGTTTAGTGAAGGAACAACATCCGTTACTTTCCACTCAGAAACATCGTCCATTGTGAGTGCCGACTTTGCAGTCGTTCCGTTTAGATGGTTTTTAACAATACCATCCATAATGCTTTGTGCAAACATTGCCTGCCCTACTAATAATGTCAGTAAGACAAACGAGTACATTTTTCTCATATGTATAAATTTGAATTTGTGTTAAATAAAGTTAACAAAAACCCAAATGTTTCCTGCACTTATATCAAAACTCTGAAAGAAGTTTAACAATTTTACATTTTCATTGATTTTTCTTCATTAAAAAAAAGAAGACTTTTTATCAAACTATCATTTGTTAGTTAACCTATATAAACACTAGAGTTTAGAAAATATTAACATTAGGTTAAATCAAAATTCCTAAGAATCAGAATAATAACTATCCCGTTCTCTAATTACGGTATACCTGTAGATTTTTTTTTCTCTTTTTGGGCAAAAAATCGTTTTTGCTGATCAATTTTTATCAATTTGACTAACAAAGTCAAAAAAACATTAAACAACTTATTCTGATACTAAATCTTTACACTCAAATATTTATATATTTTTGAATACTTTAACCATGGTTTTACCACGTTAAAAAGTAAAAAGACATCATAACTTATTAAACATCTAATTAGCATCAATGAAAAGTACCATTTTCGAAACTACCCTACTATCTACGCATACTGTATTGATCCCAAAAGATATTGTGACACCTTTCATTCTTCAAAATCATAAAAGAGTTATTGTAAAAATAAGTTTTGGGGAATTTTCCATTAAATTTCATGCAGCATTATTAAAGCGAAAGGATCAGTATTATTTCATGTTTAGTAAAAAAAATCAAAAAGTAGTAAACGTCTTTCCAAATGATTATTTCGAAGTACAATTATTAGAAGACACTTCTAAATATGGTGTAGAAATGCCCGAAGAATTAGAAGCTGTATTGCAAAGTGACCCTGAAGCTTCTGAAGTTTTTGAATCTTTTACTGATGGAATGAAAAGAAGTCTTATTTACTATGTATTGCAATACAAAAACTCCCAAACCAGAATAGATAAATCACTTATTATCACTGAAAACATAAAACTCGGAATCCGAGATAAAAAACAAATAATCAAGAAATTATAATCTTATAAAAACACCTCAAAAAAGTAGGGATTCCAAAGGAATACCATTTGAAAATTCACCAAACTAGAAAACCTATACGCAACCTTTTTTAAATCATTTCATCTTTTAAGCAAACAATCAAAAGATGAAAAAAACGAAATTACTTCTATTAGGAACCTTCCTTATTTTACTACAAAGCTGCTGTCCTTTTTTTACAGACTGCGAAGACAATGATGATGATTTTATCATAATGGGATCACAATATGAACCAATTTTAATAAATCGAAATGATTTTGAAAATTCGGTTTCATTAAAAGACCCAATCTCTATTACTACTTCTGGAAAAATCTATATCAAAGATGATCTACTTTTTATCAATGAAGTACATAAAGGTTTTCATGTGTATGATAATAGTGATCCATCTTCTCCAACTCCCATTAAATTTTTAGAAGCCCCGGGATCTACGGATTTGGCGATTAGGGATAACATGATTTATATCAATCAAGCTACTGACCTCATCGCAGTAGAATATGATACTGCAAATGGAATTACACTCACAAAACGAGTAGTAAATGTATTTCCAGAATTACGCTCACCAGATGGATTTTTACCATTTGATATTCCCGCGGATAACGTCGTTGTAGGTTGGACTCTAATCAATTAAAAGAAAACATTATGAAAAAATATATCTATATGATTCTCACTTCCTTTATAATATTTAGTTGCGATTCTGATTCTTCTGATACTTCAGCTCCTATTTCTTCCGACGGTCAGGGAGGATCATTAGCGACTTTTACGCTAGTAGGAGATTATCTATATACCGTGGATAACACCGACCTCACTGTTTTTAATATTACCGATATAAAAGATCCTGTCCAGGTAAATACTATTCCTATTGGTTTTGATATCGAAACTCTTTTTAGTTACAAGAATTACTTGTACATAGGTTCTAGAAACGGAATGTTTATCTATGGATTGACTAATCCAGAATTTCCTCAAAAATTATCTGAAGTAGCACATTTTACAGCGTGTGATCCTGTTATTGCAAATGACACGCATGCCTACGTTACCTTACACTCAGACACCTTTTGTGGTAACAATATAAACCTTTTAGAAATATATGATATTACAACGGTAACAGAACCTATATTGGTAAGTTCCAGAAATTTGACTTTCCCAAGAGGGTTAGGATTATATCAGGATTTCTTAATAGTTTGTGATGACGAAATCAAAGTGTTCGACATCTCGAATCCTGCAGAATCTAATTTGGTTACTTCTGTAAATAAACAAGCTTTTGACGTGATTATTTCTGGAGATCTTTTAATTGCTATCGGAGAGACAGGTTTGTATCAATATAGACTAGCTGCTGACAATAATACAGGAATTAGCATTACACAATTAAGTACAATTTCTATATAACAAAACGTAAAAACCTCTTAAATCCTTTGCTATAAGCGAAAACAACCCTATCTTAGGTAGCACTTAACGAAAGAACCCCATGAAATATGAAAACGCTCAGTTTTGCGATAATTGCCTTTTTATCTATCATTCTTGTTAGTTGCAATGGTGAAAAAAAAGAAGGAAAAGCATATGACAAACAGGTAAATGAAGAAATTTCGAAGGAAACTAACGAGGAAAAAGAAGAAATTCAAAATGTAAAAACATTAGCGATTTCCTTATCTCCAAAGAGTGACAGTAAAGTATCAGGAAATATAACTTTTACCGAAGATAGTGGTGTAGTTACCATGGTAGCCTATTTAAATGGACTAGCAGAAGGAGAGCATGCTATCCATATCCATGAAAAAGCAGATTGTTCACCAGATGACGGAAAGTCTACTGGAGGGCACTGGAATCCTACTATGGAACCTCATGGAAAATGGGGGGCAATCGAAGGATATCATAAAGGAGATATTGGTAATTTCAATGCTACTGCTGATGGAAAAGGTGCCATTACATTTGCTACTAACGAATGGTGTATCGGTTGTGGAGATGATAAAAAAGATATTGTCGGAAAAGCAATTATTGTACATCAGGGTATTGATGATTTTAAATCGCAACCTTCTGGCGCTGCTGGAAGCAGAGTGAGTTGTGGAGGAATTATCAAATAAATTAACTACAAAATAATATATCAAAAGGGTCTAATAGTCTTCTCTACTAGACTCTTTTGTTTTTTATAGAAAAACAGTACATTCGTACTACACGATTTCATCTTTATGCAGCCTAACGAATTAATTTTGCAATTACAACAAAAGAACGAAAAGGCTTTTGAACGTATTTACGAAATGTATTCTGAAAATGTTTTTGGAATTATATATACCATTCTAAAAGATGAAACCCTTGCTGAAGAAGTATTACAGGATGTATTCATAAAAATATGGAATAATTCAAGTTCCTATTCAGAGAAGAAAGGTCGATTTTTTACCTGGATACTAAACATTGCAAGAAATGCTGCCATTGATAAAACAAGATCTACTGCTTTTAAAAACGCTAAGCAAAACCAAACCGCTGATAATTTCGTAGATATATTAGAACAAAAAAGTAATTTTTCTAATAAAATGGATGCAATTGGTATTAAAAAGTATATTGATATACTTGAACCAATTTGTAGAAAAGTCATTGACTTACTATTTTTTAAGGGATATACACAAAAGGAGGCTTCAGAGGAATTAGACATCCCAATAGGAACGATTAAAACTCGGAACAGAATTTGTATTAATAAATTAAGAGAAGTCTTAGCAGAATAAGAATGGATATCGAAAAATACATATCGTCTGGAATTTTAGAGCTTTACGTATATGGAGCACTTTCTGAAAAAGAAAACGCTGAAGTATATAAGGCTCTAAAGGAATATCCTGAAATCGAAGAAGAAGTAAGAGCAATTGAAAAATCGCTACTACAACTTTCTGCAACCACTGCGCCTTATAATCCGGAAACGGTTTTCAATTCGATTAAAAACAAATTAAGTTCTAGAGACACCGATGTAAAGACTATTCCTATACATGCTAAAAGAACCAAGTGGACAGCATACCTAGGATGGGCAGCCTCTATTGCACTATTGGTTGGATTGTTTATTCAATTTGCGAAGAATAAAGAATTACGACAGCAAGTTGTACAATCCCAGATAGAACAAAACGTATTAGAAGGAAAACTGAATGTTATAGAAAGTGATTTATCCAATGCAAAATCATTATTAAGTGTCCTTAGAAATAAAGATATATTACAGATTCCTTTAGAAGCTCAAAAAGTGGATCCTAATGCCTATGCTACAGTTTATTGGGACAAAGACAAACAAACTGCATATATCGATGTAGCTGGATTGCCTGCACCTCCTCCAGGAAAGGTTTACCAAGTATGGTCTTTACAACTTAATCCTCTTACTCCAACAAGTTTAGGAATTTTAGATACGTTTACGGAAGATGAAAACAAAATATTCTCTCTAAAAAACGCCAATGAATCTGAAGCTTTTGGTATTACTTTAGAACCTGAAGGTGGAAGTGAATCTCCTACGCTAGAGCAATTATACACCTTGGGAACGGTAGCTTCTTAAATAAAAAAGTCTACTTAATCATCGAAATCTCCTCCACCACCAGTTGGAAGATCCTCTAGAAAATCATCAAATTCTAAAACATTTGTAAAATCTCCTGAAGGCAAAGATATATCGATATCTAAAAGTTCTCTGGCAGAAAATTCAGAAACCTCGGTAGTTACGTGAATATTAAGATCCACTCCCTTTTTCAATATTTTAAGACCAAGATTCAACCATTTATTGCTAGCTAGTTTTTCTAGATCACTTTCTTTGTTTATGGTTGAGTCTTTTTTACGTAGTAATTTCCTGGCAAATTGATCTAAAGCCCTAGTTTGTTTTCCTTTGATAATGGAATCGTTACTGATCTCAGAAAATGTAAGCTTTGATTCTGACGCTAGCGGAAAATTAATTTCTTTCGGAATATTTATAAAGATCATTTCTAAAAAATCTCTTTTCACTTTTATTTCTTTGGAATCAAAAATATCCTGTTTTAAAAAATCGGAATCATCATGATATCTGGAAAAATCTGAAGTAAAGCCATGGATTACTGTAGAATCTTTAACATGATGTATTAGTTTATACTCTGGTAGAAGCTCGAATGTATGGTCTACTGGAGATGGAATACCGTTAGGAATTGTTTTGGTTTCTAAATACGTTTTATACTTTTTAATACTAAGTATATGCTTATTTTTCACCTTACTAAACTTATCCGCATAATACATCGTTACACTATCTTTTTCCATATCGATAATAATACCCGCATAATTATCTAGAACACTATAGACTCCTCCCCATCTTTGTTCTCTCTTTATTCGATTTTCTGAAATATAGTAGGTGGTATGTACCTTGGTTAAAGCACCATACAACCCTCTGGCTTCGGATAATTTAATTTCCCCTTCAAAATATGGCCTTGTATCTTCTTCTTTGGAAGTTTTGGAAGTTTTTGAAGAATTACAAGAAAAAGAAATGACACAAAAAAAGATAAAACCGAATAAAAAGCACTTTGAATTAATCATTGATTAGCGTATTACATATGGTAACCAAAGATATACAACAGAAATTATTTTAGAATACCCGTTTTCGGTGAAATATTATTTCTGTATATATTGAAGTGGTTTAAACTTTTTTCAATTTGCTAAAAAAATGCTTTTTTGCACCCATATTCCGCAATTTTTGACTTCCGTAGCGCTGCTATGCAACTAAAAAATTACTTCATCTGATCACAAAACTGCTATTTTTCACTTAAATCAAAAAAGTTTAAAACACTTCATTAAGAAAAAGCCTGTTTGTACCTCAACAAACAAGCTTCTTCCAACAACATCAAAAAACAAAACCAATTAACTTACTTATTCCTGTTTTTCTAATTACTATTAATTTCTAAAATCTGTAGGTTATACCTGCTTTTGCAAAAAAAGGAGTTCCTGGTGTGAAATGAATTTCTTCTACGGCTTCACTTTCGTTTGCAAGTCTAGATTCGGTAGCAAATTGCGTTTCATTCCACTCTGTATCCAATAAGTTTTCGAGACTAACGGAGAAGTCAAACTGTTTCCATCGATAATTTAAAGACATATCGATAACTGTATATCCCTCTGCAACAATACTATTCGTTTCGGTGGCTGGACGATCTCCTAAATAACGGTATCGTAGACTTCCAGAGAAATTATTAAAATTTTCTATACTAATTCCTCCTGCCGCTGTAACCTTTGGTGCTAACGGAATATAATCCTCTCCATCCGGCGTGTCTATACTTCTGGCATGAGTATAAGTAAGATCTGTATCTAAAAACAACCAATCATTGACCTGATATCGTCCACTGAAATCTATCCCAAACCTTCTCGTTTCCCCACTCGGTTCTACAATACCTTCATCACCTACATATACAAACTCTTGTTCTAAACCTAAATACCAAAATGTCGTATTTAAAAATACTTTTGAAAACGGTTTCCAATTAATCCCTGCATCGATTCCATAAGATTTTGGCAAAATATCTTCTCCCTTTTGGGTAACTACTACTCTGGTATCATTACTATGAAATCCAATTCCAGACTTGGCAAACAGTTGTAAGTTATCAATTGGATCATATTCAATCCGTAATTTGGGAGCAATAATAGCTTTGGATTCTGATTGTATTCGAAAAGGAGTTAATAAGGCATCTTCGTACGTATATTTAAAATAGTCCAGACGAACTGCTGGTGTTATTTTTAATTTCCCAAAGTCTATGGTTGCATCCGCAAAGACATAGGCATTGGTTTCATTTACTGTTCCTAAACTTACGTTTTCTAAAGTTTCATTTCTATTTACAGTTCTGGATAATTCGTTCCCTTTAACAGCGTCATTTCTAAGTCCTATTCCACTATTAAAAACTGCTTCTACTTGATCCCAATATTTTTTAGTATTAAAAACACTATTAAAACCGAATAAATTTCTTTGCTCCTTTTGTCTAATCTGATCTCCGTTAATAGGATCATTTAAAAAGAATGTAAAATTAGAATATAGCTCAAAATCATAAAGTGAATAAAACACATTCGTTCTAAAAGAACTATAATCTCCAATATACTTGTTATAGGTAAAATTGAAATTAGTTCTGGATGTATTACCTCCTTCGGTATCATCTATAGCACCAAATCGTGAAATTAATCCCTGAACTACAGCTCTATTCGGTATTTGACCAGAAGCATCCCATCTACTGGTAAAATGTGAGGCTGATAAAGTAATCTTTTGCGTATCCTGTAATTGGGTTGTATACTTTCCAACAAAATTAATCCTATTAAAATTTTGAGGAGAATCAAATGGACCATCACTTTCTAAATATTCTAGTGCTACTGTTCCTCTTCCTTGATTAGAAGCTCCTAAAAAATTGAATAAACCTACGGTTCTTAATGTATTAAATTGACCTGCTTCTACTTTAATTTGATTATTCTCAAAACTGTCTTTTGTGTTAAAAACCACATATCCCGCAGTATTGAAATTTCCTTGATCAGCTGTATATGCACCTTTTCCAAAACGTATGTTTTCTATTGTTTCGGGAATGATAAAATGCAAATCTGCGTACCCTTGTCCATGTGCATGAGATACCATATTCACAGGTATTCCATCTACCGAAATTGAAACATCAGTTCCATGATCTACATCAAAACCTCTTAGAAAAATCTGCTCTGCTTTTCCTCCTCCAGCATGCTGACCGATAAACAAACCTGGTACCTTTTGCAATAGTTCCTGTGACGAGTTTACAGGATTAACTTTCATATCTAATTTATTAATCAATTGTAAAGGATTAATTTCTTGTTTTAGAATCAACTCATCTAACTGGAAGATTTTATTTTCTAATACTAGTGTAATTCCGTTTTCAATGTCCATTTTTTTCAGAACGATGTTTTTCGTTTCAAAACCTAGCAATCGCGCGGTTAATGTATCTCCTACCTTAATATCTCCTAGGATAAAAGTTCCGTTTTCTAAGGTATGTGTATGGTTTTTAGTTTCATTACTGTAGATATATACTTCACCAAGTGGAACATCAAACGTATCAACAACTTTTCCTTTTACGGTTTGGTTTTGGGCGTAGCCGTACACACCGAATATCAGTGAAAGTATTACTAGAATATTTTTCATGGTATTTTATTTAGACCTTTTAAGTAGTTATAGGTTAGTTATTTCACTGGACATAACTGGACCTAATTCATAAGTACTTTCTCTTAAATCCTCAAAAATTGGATCTGCTTTTCCTAATAGATTGTTTGCCTTATAGATTTGGGCAATATGAAGATTAGCGACAGGTTCAAAAGTTTTATTAACAACAAATTCTTCAGCTATTTTTAGTGCTTTTTTATGCTCTCCTTTTAGATGTAATATATATGCTTTTAGATCATATGATTGTGGAGTTGGCCGATTCTCTATTTCCAAATCGGCTATTTCCAGTGCTTTATCAAATATTTCATACTCCTCGGCTAGTAATAATGCTGTATGTACATTATACATATCGCCATATGATTTATCTTTTATAGCGTTGCTGTACTTGATTAAGTTTATCTTTTTGGCTATTTCATTAGTAAGGTATTCTTCTATTTCTGCTTTTAATAGAAAATAATCTGGACTTTGATGAGTATCTGTTATTGCGTCTAATATTTTCAAAGCTTCTTCTGGTCTATCTTCATAAGAATATGTGATCCAAGCGATTCCTTTTTTTGCATAAGCATTTGCAGGATCTATTTCTAAGGCTTTTATATAGTGCGCGTATGATTCCTTAATTCGTCCGGCATGACCATAATAATCAGCTAAATTAGTATATGACCAAAGTAATAAGTCATCATTTTTACTACTTAGTGCTATTTTCAACGCTTTCTCCATATTTCGTATAGTAGCATCTAGATTTCCTTTGTAATCATTCCATTTTGCCAAGCGAATTAAAAAGTTATAATCATTTTGATTTGCAAATTTTTCTAAATATTTGTGCGCATTATCATACTCCCCTAATTCCATAGACACATCAAAAAGTACCATTTCCGTAGCATTCGTATTGGTTCCTAATACATATGCTCCCATAGCTGCGTCCTTAGCTTCGATAAAGCGATGCTGAGAGATATAGTTATGAGCAAGTGCTAAAAGATGATCTGATTTTCCGATCGTAGCTATTGCCGAGGATTTGGTTAATGCTTTTTCCGCTAATTTTAGATATTTAATCTCTCCAGTAGATTCAAAAAGTTGAGTATAGGCAGAAGCCACTGGCCCTAGAGCCGTAAGTTGTAAACTATCTTTTTTTATTCTTTTATTCCAAAACTCTAGTTGTAATTTTGCTTCACTAAATTTTTGGTTTTCTGTTACGCTGAGATATTGAGCGTACTCTTCTGAATTAGTAATTAGTTGTTCTTTATTCCCACAGGATAGTACTAATACACTAATAAGCAAGACCATTATATTTATTAGAATTCTCATAAGTATTGTTTTTTGATTTTGTTAATTAAAGATTACTGCCCATACTGAGTCTACTTTCCCCTTCATTATAGGGTATACAAAGTCATTTGAGGGCTGACTTTTTATACTAAAAGGCAGACTCAGTTTGACAGTAAATTATGTTGTTTATAATACTTAAGAACCGTGTGGTGCTTCTAAATACGGGAAAGTATTAGAGGGAGTTTCTCCAGAATTACTAACACCATCTGTTACCAAGATTGGTAAGTCTGGAGTTCCATCTCCATTGGTATCTTGTCCATTAAAACGATCTCCATTTTGACCTCCGAAAAGTAATATTAAAGAAACGTCAATTACATCATCCGTTAAGGTTCTACCAGTTAACACATTAGTTCCATCAAAATATGTTGTCGGAGCATCTGGAGCAACTTGTAATACATCAGAAGCAAGAACTGTTGTTAGGGTTGTAATGTCTAATCCTAAAATATTGTTTTCATAAGTAGCACCAAATGCTCCATGAAGATTGGCCAATTGCGTTTCAAATAAGGATTGAAAAGCTGCTCCCTGTTGAGAAGGAATAGTAACATTAAAATCGTTTTCGATATCTGGTGTTGCGCTAAAAACTGTATTGATTCCTGGTCTTCCCATCTGATCTTCCTGAGAAAATGTTCCAGAAAAATCTACCGCTACTGGTGGATCAATTACTATAACGTCATCATCGCTGCTGCAACTAACAAATCCTAGAGTTAATATGAATATTGCTGATATATTTTTAAAATTATTAAGTTTCATAATTATGTATTATTAAATTTTTGATTATTGTTTTCTTTTAGCTTCTGCCCAAGTATTAAATACTTCAACACCTGTTCCTGCCGGATGGCTGAAGGTTCCTCCTAATAGTGAATTAGGAACTTCTACTACGATAGATAATACATTGGTACCATCAAAATCATCATTTCCTGGATTATTAAATCCTCCTGGTGCCATTCCACCTATAATTGCATTAAACTGATTGGAGTCAAAAAAGAAAGGGTCTTCTCTTAAACCAGCAAAATAGGATATACCATTTGCTTCAGAAGTAATAGCATTGGCTCCTGTACTAATGGCTACTTGTCCTAAATACTGAGTATCTTCATTGATTGTGCTATTCAGGCCTGTTTGAGTAGGCTGATAAGGTCCAAAAAAGTACATAATACCATCTCTGGGTATTGCTTGTATGACCAAATCCTCTATAAGATCCCCATCATTATCGATATTGATCTCTACTAAGACATTTTCGTCAAAACTTGCCGAGCTTCCAGGAGCTAGTAATCCTTGAACATTTGCAACGAATACCGTATTATCTGGGTTACCCCCTTCAAATGCATAAAGATCCGTAATGTCTGCTGTGCTTCCTACAACAGCTGGCGCATCAATGTGGTCTGCCGCCATTAAAACAGTCCCTAAACTTAAAAGCCCTCCAAGGATGTATAAATTTGTTTTTCTAATCTTGTTCATTTTTATTTAATTTTAAATGTTTACGCTTTTACTTACGAGCTTATGAAGAAGACGGTTTTCCTAAAAGTGTTAAAAATTAGTTAAGTATTAAATTTGCATATACTTATCCTTTGAGTTTGTTTTTAGAAGAAAAATAAATTTAACTTTGCCATAAACCAATAGACTCATGAACCCATCAACTTCTGGTTGGATAGATAAGTTTTTAAGAGAATTTGACTTAGACGCTCTCCCAGTATCATCTCTAGATGAATTGTATCCAAAACTGAGAGAAGCTGGTTTTATTTATGGCACTTCCATTTCATTAGCGATATCGTTAGACTCCGAAATAACCTACTCGGAAGAAGAGAAAACAAAAATTAATCTTTTCTCTGCATTGGTAGTGACCTATTATGAAACTATCGACAATGGAAGTTCTAAAGATTGTATCAATGCATTGGTTGAGTTTTATGAATATTTAGATACGAAAAAGTCTTTCTTTTCTTTTATCAATTCATTGACTTCTAACAAGAGTGAAAAACTTGAAAAGATAATAAACACTCGTATCCAAACGAATGAATCTATTTTTAAAAAGAACTTTAGTCATTTGCTTACAAATGCATTACTCTTTATTGATGTACTCGCTTTTGAACATTTTCTGATTCATGATATCAACCCAATAGAATATGCAGCGTCGCTGGAAGAAACCTTAACAAATATTGTATTTCTGGCATTAAATTCTAAAATAGAGAAAGATGATTATTATGAATTGTTAGTGAAACTTTTCGCTTCTTCGGTACGATATACCAAGATTAGTACGGAGGAGGATGCAAGTTTTGACCAAGTCGATCTAGATACTTATACCGATGACTTAGAGAAACGATATATTCTTGATCTTACAAGTTTAGCCGTTTGGAATGATAAAGAAATTGATCTTGGAGAACAGGATTTTATGCGTGCTTTGGGAGCAGAGTTAGCATTATCAAACAGATGGGTTCAGGAATCATTGGATTCTGTTCTTAGGTTTGTAAATGATCATAAAGATGAAATTTCTTTTTTCAATTATTCGAATCCAGCACTTCATTTTTACAAACAGACTTCAAGAACTGTTAGTATTCTTATCCTAAGAAATAAGAAACGACTTATAAAAGAAATCTCTGAGAGTAAGGATTTAATGATATTATTAGGACAATCTGCAGTAAGAGACCTTTCTAAGGAAGAAAAACAACAAATGAAACAGCAGCTATTAGACGTTTGTAAAACTATTCCGTCATTAGCTATTTTTATATTGCCCGGAGGAAGTCTCCTTTTACCGTTATTGGTAAAATTTATACCTCAGCTTTTACCTTCGGCGTTTAATGAAAATAAATAAAAAAAATCCCTGAAGTGAACAGGGATTTTTTGTTTATACTTCAAGTTTCTGAAGTTCTTGATAATTCTTTTTAAGCCTTCTGGTTAATATTCCATATACCACTCGATACAGCAATGCTAATAATCCAATGAAAACTGCTAACACCAGTACCGAGGTAATGATTACTACATATAATGGAATATTCTGATCAGCGGATTGAGCTTCATACGTATCTGTATAAAAAGTCATGTACATAATAACGACCAACGTTGTTAAAGACAAAAAGCTAATATTCACCCAGACATATTGTTTTACAGTTTTCCTTGTATTCAGGATATTTTTCATCAACACAGATGCCGAATCTGTAGTCTTTATATTTTTATAATTGATATAAAAACGGACAATAAAGTAGATTAATATTCCATACGATAAAATCGTAGATATCACTGAAAAATTTTCTAATCCTAAAATCTCAAGATCATCATACTCACCAGATAGCCTCACCATAATGTCTATCGAAGACCATAAAACAAACTCTATGACACTTATCAAAAAGATCCACTTAACTATAGATGATGATTTCTTTAAAATCATCTTATAGATCTCATTATATGATAGTTTTGGAAGTTCCGAATCTCGGCTTTTCCAGTCTTTTTTTAATAATTCTAATTCATCCATCTTTATGGGTTTAATATTTTTTTCAACTTCGTCTTCACTCGATTCATTTTTACTCGTGCATTTACTTCAGAGATTCCCATAGTCTCTGCAATTTCTTTATATGATTTGTCTTCCAGATACAAGAAAACTAACGCCTTCTCGATATCATTTAATTGTTTTACTGCCGCGTACATAAGTTTTAATTGCTGCTCTACTCCATCGTCATACTCTTCTGCGGTGATTTTAAAATCCATCGCATCAAAATCAGAAGTTTTAATACTTCGTTTTGACTTTCTATAAAGTGTAATAGCAGTATTCAATGAAACTCTATACATCCAGGTACTAAATTTAGATTCACCTCTAAATTTTGGATACGCTTTCCATAACTGGATAGTAATTTCCTGAAACAAATCATTATGCGATTCTGGGTCATTGGTATATATCCTACAGACCTTGTGCACTATATTTTGATTTTGCTCAAGATTGGTTACAAAACTATGTTCTAATTCTTTCTTCACTTTAGTTAGTTACACCTTATAAGTAGATAATAAAACAAATACGTTACACATTCTGAACTAAAATTTATTTTTTAATGATACTATTTTTAGAACAAAAATATTTTAGCAACTGATTTTCAATCAGTTTTACCGAAGCAATAAACAAAAATAAATATTCTATAGCCTATATGACATTATCAGTTTATCTTTGTAGAACAACACTTTATTTATGAACATTCCTTATACTAATTTACCAAGATTAGTGATTATCGGAGGTGGTTTTGCAGGAGTAGCTTTAGCCAGAAAAATGGTAAAAGAAAACGTACAACTCGTGCTATTAGACAGACACAATTATCACACATTTCAGCCTTTATTATATCAAGTTTCAACCTCATCATTAGAACCAGATTCTATTGCCTATCCATTACGAAAAATCGTAAAAAGAGGTAAGAACACCTATTTTAGAATGACAGAGGTTACCTCTATAGATCCAGGAAATAAAGAAGTTCATACCTCTATTGGCAGCATTACATACGACTATCTGGTAATCGCTACTGGAGCACGTACCAATTTTTTTGGTAACCAGACTATCGAACAGAATTCTATGCGAATGAAAAACCTTCCGCAAGCCTTGAACTTACGAAGTTTGATGTTAGAAAATCTGGAACAAGCGGTAATTACTACTGATCCAGAAAAACGAAAGGAACTGCTTCGCTTTGTGCTAGCTGGAGCTGGACCTACAGGTGTTGAGTTAGCTGGTGGAATTGCAGAGTTACAATTAAACGTACTCCCCAGAGATTATCCTGATATGGATTTTAGCGAAATGGAGATCCATCTTATTGAAGGAGCAGATAGAGTGTTACCACCTATGAGTCAGAATGCCTCCGAAAAAGCTTCTAAGTTTTTAAAGAAAATGGGAGTGCGTATTCATACGAATACTCAAGTAACCAATTACGAGAACAACTTAGTTTCTACCAATACGGAGTTATCATTACAAAGTGCTACCTTCATTTGGTCTGCAGGTGTTACTGGTGCTCCTGTAGAAGGTTTAAAAGCAGATGCTCTTATTCCTAGAGCAAATCGTTATAAGGTCAACGAATTTAATCAAATTGAAGGGTATGAGGATGTTTTTGCTATTGGTGATATTGCATTAATGCAAACAGAAGCGTATCCTAAAGGACATCCTATGGTCGCACAACCAGCGATACAACAAGGAAATCATTTAGTAAAAAACATAAAGCACAAATTACAAGGAAAACCTATGATTCCTTTCTCTTATTTTGACAAAGGATCTATGGCAACAATCGGAAGAAATAAAGCCGTTGTTGATATAGGTAAATTTCGTTTTGGAGGGTTCTTTGCCTGGTTTATATGGATGTTTATACACCTTTGGTTTTTAGTAGGTTTTAGAAATCGTTTTGTAACCTTTTTTAATTGGACCTACAATTATATCAACTACGACAAAGCCGCTAGATTAATTGTAAGACCATTTAAGAACAAAGAAGAAAATGCAATTGAAAGGGTTTAATTAATACTGATCAAATAGTTTCTGAGCCAAACCTTCTAACTCTTCTCTGTTAATTTTTTCGCCTTCTGTTGGCGGATTTATAATAATTGATTCAGAAGGAAATAAGGAAACCTTGTCGAAGCTGACTTTCTTTTTACCTTCTTTTAGTTCTAATATTAGACCAGGAAGCCCGTAATATCCTTTTGGTCCATAAGGAGCTTTGATTTCATTCGTATACCAAGCTTCTACTTTTTTATCCGAGTTTTTCAGTATTGCTTTATAACAGCGATATTGATCGATTTTCTTGGTTTCTTCGGTTAACTCCCATTCCTGTGGCTCTAATGTTTCATCGATCAAAAACTTTCTCCCTCTAAAATCAAATTTATGTACTTTTAAAGCGCTTATCTTTTTCTTTTGAGAAATGTCTAGATAAATAATTTCTGAATCGTTGTAATTAATCTGTTCATCAACCAATTCTTTACCTTTTTTATTGAAACTAGTTCTCGAGACTGTATCATTACTTACGTTGTCTTGCGGGTAATATAACGATTCCTTCTTGTTAACCTTCAAAATAGTGATATAATCATAAGATGGAATTGCCAATGGCGCTTTATTCCTTTCTTTCTTTTTCAATTTTTCTTTTACTATAGCGTATAGACTATCTGACACTGCTCTAAATTTTTGATTATAGAGTTGGATAGAGTCCTTACCAACACCAGGTTTATGTGTTGCCCTAAATTTTTTCATTCCTTCTATTAGAAATGAATCAATCTCAGTGTAATCAAAAGATTCTTTCTTTTTGACTTGAGCCGGTTTACGCTTTTCTTTATAATAGACTGTTAACTCTTGAGATTTTGCCATAAATGAAGTCAATACTATAATACTTATTAAGATTTTTTTCATATCACTTCTGAGTACATTAATATTCATTAAATATCTTAGTAGATAAGTTTTCTAACTCTTCTCTAGTAATTTTTTCACCTTCATTAGGTGGGTTTATGATGATCGGTTCCGAAGGAAATAAGGAAACCTTATCAAAGCTTACTTTCTTTTCACCTTCTTTTAGTTCCAATATTAGACCAGGAAGTCCGTAATACCCTTTTGGCCCATAAGAAGCTTTAATTTTATTAGTATACCAAGCTTCTACTTTTTTATCTGAATTTTTAAGTATGGCTTTATAACAGAGATATTGGTCAATTTTCTTAGTTTCTTGAGTTAGTTCCCATTCCTGTGGCTCTAATGTCTCCTCTATAAGAAATTTTCTTCCTTTATAATCAAACTTATGCACTTTTAGAGAACTTATCTTTTTCTTTTGAGAAATGTCTAGATAAATAATTTCTGAGTCGTTATAGTTTATTCGCTCATCTACCAATTCTCGTCCTTTTTTACTAGTACGACTATGAGAAACGGTATCATTACTCACCTCATTCTGTGGATAGTACAATGATTTTTCTTTATTTATCCTTAATACCGTAATATAGTCATAGTACGGTATGGTAAGTGGTTTTTTATTCTTCTCTCTTTCACTAATCTTTGCGGAAATACGTTCTCCTTCTTTCTCAAGTTCCTCTCTAATCAACATAATAGAATCTTTACTTACTCCTGACTTTATAGCTTCCTTAATTTTAGCAAACTGTTCTCTGTAATAATCAGAAATTTCATCAGTGTCAAAAGATTCTTTTGTTGATACTTGAGCTGGCTTACGCTTTTCTTTATAAAACACAGTAATTTCCTGACATTTCCCTAAAAAGGAAATAAAGAAAAGTATGATCAATAATTTAATTTTCATGTAAAGATTTTGGTTAATGATGATTCGTCCAAGGAATTGGATCCTTTGATAATAAATTTAGACTATATAAGTATGTGTCATTTCGTCTAAAAATGTTACCTCAAATCATAAGTTTATTAAAAAATTAATGTTCATGAAAAAGTAACGCTGGTATTTCTTCTAATCCCTCTCTAGTAATTTTTTCTCCCTGAGTTGGTGGTTTTACTTCAAAATCATCCAGCGTATAAAGAATTTTATCTAAAAAGATAGTTGCATCCTCTTCAATCACTTTTATTATCAGACCAGGTAACCCCCAATATCCTAAAGGTCCAAATGACGATTTGATTTCTTCCGTATACCAAACCTCAACAGGTTTACGTCCTTTTACTCGATAATTTCCATAGCTATAACTTGTATACTGTTGCTTTTCTCTTTTAAAAACTAATGCTTTCTTACATAAAAATCCAGAAATAATTTTTGTCTGATTGGTAAACTTCCATTCTAGATCAACCAGCTCTTCATCGATCAGATATTCTTTACCATAAGCATATTCTATACTTGATTTTTGTTTTGTATCTTGATTTATATAAACAATTTTGTACTCTTTTTCAGAGGTCTCTCTACTAATAAAAGTTTGTTTCCCGTCCTTTCCGTAAGAAACAGTACTATTAATTGTATCATTAAACTGCCGCTCTAATGGATAATAAATTGATTTCTCATGATCAATTCTAAGTACACTTGCATAACCATAATTTACAAGTTCATCGCTATGATCCTTCGCTTTATCATTAATCAATTGTAAATCTTGCTTACTCATTCTTTTTTCAAAAACATATGTTCTTAATTGATAATAATCAGATTTACGTTCTTCTTTATAAAAAACCGTCATCTCCTGAGATTTCCCTCCTATTGCGATAAGAAAAATTGATAAAAAGAGTATTTTTTTCATAGTTCATTGATTAAGAAATGTAAAACTAAAAAATTAGTTAAAAGATTCAACTAATTTTTTAGTTTATTTTTTCAAAATATACTATTTCCCTTTCCTAACAATCCATCCTACATTTTCTACAATTCAGTAAGAATCAATTTTTAGAATCTTCGTTTTAATACACTTTTGAACTGTCAATCAAAAAACAACAGTACATCAAATGAGATATTTATTATTTACCATTTCACTACTCGCCCCTCTATTTTTAACCGCTCAAACCACTGTTTCAGGAACTGTAACGGATCCTTCTGGCATACCAATTCCTGGTGCAAACATCTATCTAGAAGGAACTTATGATGGTGCATCTTCCACGGATACAGGAAGCTTTTCTTTTACGACTGCAGAAACAGGAGATCAAATCTTAGTAGTATCATTTCTTTCTTTTGAAACATTTATTTTAAACGCAACAGTAAACGAAATGAAAAACCTAAAAATCACTCTGAAAGAAGATGTTAACTCTCTCGGAAGTGTAATCCTGAATGCTGGTACATTTTCTGCTGGAGACAATAGCAAAGCATCTGTACTAACACCTTTAGATATTGTTACTACCGCTGGTGCTGCTGGAGATTATATTGGTGCTTTCCAAACACTACCAGGAACTTCTACAGTTGCCGAAGATGGTAGACTTTTTGTTCGTGGTGGAGATGCCAATGAAGCTAATGTATATATTGATGGACTTCGTGTTTTCCAACCGTTTTCTGCAACTGCAAACAATATTCCTACACGTGGTCGTTTCTCCCCTTTCTTATTCAAAGGAACTAATTTCTCAACTGGAGGATATTCAGCAGAATATGGAGACGCATTATCAAGTGTACTTCTTCTCAACACCATTGATCAACCCGAACAGGAAAAGACAGACCTCTCCTTTATTTCAGTAGGTCTTGGTGTAGGTAATACTCAAAAATGGGAGAAAAACTCATTAAGTATCAATGCTTTTTACTTGAACCTAAAACCTTATCAAGAAGTTATTTCTCAACGAGTAGATTGGATAAAACCTTTTGAATCACTGTCTGGAGAAGCTGTGTATAGACATCAATTTAACAATGGTTTGTTTAAACTATATGGAGGATTGAATTATGCTGATTTCGAATTAATTCAAGAAGATATCAATATTCCTGAAGGTATTAACTTTGGTTTAACCAATAGAAATTTATATCTCAATGCTTCCTATAAAGGTGAATTAGGGAATGATTGGACTCTTGCAACAGGTGTGAGCTTTGCTAACGATCATAATGACATTAAAATTGAAGATACAAATGTCGATTCAGATGACAACAGTGCTCATTTAAAAGTAAAACTTAGAAAAAGGTTTAATAATCGATTTAAACTAAATTTTGGTATAGAGCAATTTCTGGGAGATTTTAAAGAAGATGTTAGTGCTACTACCTTCGGAAATTTCCAAAGTAGCTTCAATAACAATAGTACAGCAGTTTTTGGTGAAGCAAACATCTTTTTTAACAAAAAGCTAGCGATGCAAGTTGGAATAAGAGGTACGCATAATTCCTTATTAGATATTACCAGAATATCGCCAAGAGCATCACTAGCATATAAAATTGCAGAGAAATCACAAGTCTCTTTAGCGTATGGAGATTTTTATCAAGCACCTCAACAAGACGTTTTAAAATACAACAGTTCCTTAGATCCAGAAAAATCATCACATTATATCCTTAACTATTTGTATCAGAACAATGGGAGAACTTTAAGAGCTGAAGCGTATTATAAAGGCTATGATCGTTTAGTTAAATTTGATACAGAACTTCCTGAATTCGGAAGTACTTTTACTAATAATGGCGATGGATATGCAGCTGGATTAGATTTATATTGGAGAGATAATAAATCTTTTAAAAACTTTGAGTATTGGGCTAGCTATTCTTATCTGGATACAAAAAGAAATTATAGGAATTATCCAGAACGCGCCACTCCAAATTTTGCTGCCAAGCATAATTTATCATTAGTAGGTAAATATTGGGTCCAAGATTGGAAATCATTAATTAGTACCACCTATAATTTTGCTTCGGGACGCCCATATACAGACCCAAACACTCCTGATTTTTTAGGCTCAAAAACCAGAACATTTAATTCTTTGAATATGAGTTGGGCTTATTTAATAAGTCAACAGAAGATCTTGTTCGTTTCTGTATCCAATGTAATAGGTTTTGACAATGTATTTAATTATCAATATGCCAATACTCCTGATGTAAATGGAAATTTTGCCAGACGCGCTATCAGACCAACTGCTGATCGTTTTTTTATAGTTGGTTTCTTCTGGACCATTAGCGATGATAAAACCGATAATCAACTCGATAATCTATAAAATAAATGCCATTAAACTAATAAATCCATTTAGTATTACATCTCCAGACATTATCTGTATCAAGAGAAAACTCAAAAACGACAATATAAACTTCTGTTTACTGTCTTTAAATCCATAAACACAACCAAAAGTAATCTTAAAATAAACTACAAATCAAACACTTGCAAAAACATATGTTTAATTTTATAAATAAAACTAAGCCATGAAAACCACTTATTATTTCACTTTTATTATTATTTGTCTAGTAAGCTCTTTTACTACTTCTGCACAAAATGATGAAAACACCATCCAAATTGATATTTCAAATATCAAATCTTCTGAAGGCACCATCAGAATTGGGTTGTATAATAGCGAAGAAAACTTTTATAAAAAGATATTCAAATCTACCAAAGTAAAAAGTAAAGAAGGAGCGCTTACCGTTACTTTAGAAAATATTCCTGCGGGCACCTATGCCATCTCATTATTTCATGACGAAAATGATAACGAAAAACTAGATACAAACTTTTTCAAAATACCTAAAGAACCTTACGGCACTAGTAATAATGCTAAAGGAAACTTTGGCCCACCAAGTTGGGAGGATGCTAAATTCTCAGTTTCTAATGGAGATGTGATCCAATCTATTAAATTTTGATACAATTCATCCATCATAAACTACAGTTCGGTATGATTTAATTCCAAATTTTCTGTTGTTGAAGGATATTTACCATGTAAAACTAAAACAACAAAAATTATGAAAACAATTATCCTTATAGCTTCCTTTTTTATAGTACTAACATCAAACGCACAACAAGCATACGAAAAAGGAATGGGAAAAGCTTTTGAGCTTTGGGGCAATCAAAAAAACGACGATGCAGCAAATCTATTCGAACGAATCGGCAGAGCAGAAAAGGACAATTGGTTACCTTTTTATTATGCAGCGCAAATACATATTATAAAAACATTTAATACCAAAGACGCTGAGGAAATTGAATCCCGTTTAAAGAAAGCTCAGAATTATTTGAATGAAGCTAAGACCTTTTCCAAAGACAATGCCGAAATTTTAATTCTAGAAGCAATGCTAAATACAGCATATGTGGTGTATGATGGAACAAAATATGGAATGACACATTCGCCTAAAGTCGAAGAATTATATCAAAGAGCAAAAAAATTAGAGCCCGAAAATCCAAGAGCAACCTTATATCATGCAGAGTGGCAAATGGGAGCTGCTAAATTCTGGGGTAAGGATCCAAAGGCCTTTTGTCCTGAAATAGAAAAAGCTATCTTGTACTTTGAAAAAGAATCGAACACAACACCTTTTTATCCAGATTGGGGAAAAGATCAGATAAAAAGGATACAACAAAACTGCGAATAAGGCTTAGCAGACATGTTCATCGATTCTATATAATACCAAAATTATACTATGAAGGATTTAAGAAGAGTACTGATCATTGCATTCGGAGTATCTATCGCAATAACTATCGTTAACTTATTCGCTAACGGTTTCAATATTGATAGATTCTTAAGCATACAATACTGGATTATCAACTTCTTATATAGTTTCTTTCTCACGTATATCAACGTGTTATATTTTAGATATATCAATTATAAATTTGAATGGAAAAATAAAGGAATACAACGAATATTAATTGGTGCTGGTGGCTCTATAGTAGTAACCATGTTAGGATACTTTATTTGTGAGTTTATTGCAAGTGTTGTAGTACTACAAAGACAAACAACTAATGAGTTTTTAGCAGATCAATCTTTTGGAGATTATGTATTCCCACTATTGATCACAGCAATTATTTCATTGTTCTTTCATACCATTTACTTTTATAAAGCCTTACAAGAAAAAAAGGTAACCGAACAAAAAATAATAGCAGGTACAGCATCAGCAAGATTTGATGCTCTAAAAAATCAATTAGATCCTCACTTTTTGTTTAACAGTCTAAATGTTTTGACATCATTAATTGATGAAAATCCAAGAATGGCTCAAAAATTTACCACATCGTTATCTAAAGTATATCGATATGTATTAGAACAAAAAGATAAAGAATTAGTAACCGTAGATGAAGAACTAAAATTTGCAAAAACATATATGACCTTGTTAAAGCTTAGGTTTGAAGACAGCATTATTTTTGAAATGCCCGAAAAAGCTTCTAATCCCGAGGCCAAAGTTGTTCCCTTGTCTTTGCAGATTTTATTAGAAAACACCATTAAGCATAATGTAGTAATGCCGGATAAACCACTACATATCAAAATTTATGAAGATGATGGTTTTCTAATTGTAGAAAACAACTTACAAACCAAAGAAGTTATCAAACAAAGCAGCGGTGTAGGTTTAGGAAATGTACAGCAACGATATGGATTACTTACCAAAAGAGAGTTTTCTGTATTCAAGACTGAAACAGCTTTCATTGCAAAGCTCCCGATATTAACTAAAAAAATAACATCAATCGATATGACAACATCACAAAATATAGCAATCGCAAAAGACCTAAAATATAAAAGAGCTAAAGATCGAGTAAAGAAAATGAAAGAATTCTACGGAAGTTTGGTCGCCTACTGCATCGTAATTCCGTTCTTGATATTCATCAATTATAAAACCACTGGTTTTGGTCTTCCTTGGTTTATTTTTCCAATGGCAGGTTGGGGATTAGGATTAATCTTCCATTATACAGAAGCATTTGATCATCACCCAATATTTGGTAAAGATTGGGAAAAAAAGAAAATCAGAAAGTATATGGAAGAATCTAAAAGAGGAGATTATGAATAAGATGGATAAAAGAAAAGCCTACAATCACGCAAAAAAACGCGTAGCCGAAGAAAGAGGATTCTATACACACGCCACAGTATATGTAGTAATGAATATTATCATTTTTATTTTTAAGATACAAATAGGCGATTATGTGAATAGTGAAAGATACAACGACTTCCTGCCTTGGAATGTAGTAAGTACTCCAGTGTTATGGGGAATAGGATTATTAGGTCACGGATTATGGACATTTAGACATAGAAACGGATTAGGAAAACTTTTTAATCGCTCTATTTTCAGTAAAGAATGGGAAGAAAAAAAGATTGAAGAGTTTATGAATAAAAACAATGAATTGTAATATCATGGAAACATCAGAATTAAATAAAAGATATGAGTACGCTAAAAAACGAGTAAAAGAAGAGCGTATATTCTATACACATTTGGGTGTTTACTTGATAATTAATGTAATTATTGCAGCAGTAATTTTACAATTTCAAGAGTATATATATGATGGATATTTAGTAATTAATTTGATCAGTTCTCCAGTATTATGGGGAGTATTTTTACTTGCACATGGATTATGGGTATTTAGAGATAGAAAATTGAAGAAAAATTCATTTACCCCTTCTTTATTTAGTAAGAAATGGGAAGAAAAAAAGATCAAAGAATTAATGGACGATACTAACCAATAAAAAAAGAATCATGGAAAATTTAGAAAAAAGACAGAAATATTTAAACGCAAAAAAACGAGTTGAAGCAGAAAAAGGATTCTACAGCCATTTTACCGCATATGTAATTGTCAATGTTTTCTTGTTATTCATTAATGCTGATTTTTTAGATAATGGTTTTAGTGACTTCTTTAACTGGAATTTATATATCACTCCGTTTTTCTGGGGTATTGGTTTATTTTTTCATTGGGTAAAGGTTTTCAACCCTAACATAATATTTAGCAAACAATGGGAAGAAAGAAAAATCAAAGAAATTTTGGATAAAGAAAAGTTTAATAATTTTCTATAAAAATCATAATACTATTCGTCATGAAACCAATAGAAAAAGATAAGAGATATAAAGAAGCTAAAAAAAGAGTTGATGATGAAAGAGGTTTCTATACGCACCTTACTTTTTATATTGTCATCAATATCATCATCCTTTTCATCAATACCAACTTTAGCAGTCAGGGATTTAAAAACTGGGCACAATGGCACTTATATGCTACTCCATTTTTTTGGGGAATAGGATTGCTATTTCATGGACTGAGAGTCTTTAAACGCAATTTTGTGTTTGGAAAAAGCTGGGAACAAAGGAAAATAAAAGAGCTTATGGACGAAGATGATACACTAGATGTATGATCATTCGATGTAAAATAATACAATAACTAACAAAACAGTAACCAATGAAAGATTTCGAAGAACAAAAAAGATACGAACGTGCAAAAGAACGCGTAGATGAACTAAAAAAGTTTTATAATAACCTATTTTCATATATCATAATTATAGGATTTCTAGCGGGATTAAATTATTATCAAAATGAATGGCGCTCCGCTTGGTTTTTATGGGCGGCATTTGGTTGGGGAATCGGTTTAGCATTTCATGCGGTAAAAGCGTATAGAATCAATCCGATGTTTGATAAAGATTGGGAAGAGCGAAGAATACGAAAGTATATGGATGAAGAAGATAGAGAAAAGCAACTTTGGGAATAAATTAGATAATTAGATTGAACTACAGAAGCGTGAAATTGGCATATTTAACCTTATCTTTCTTGTTATATTACAATAAATATAGTTAATCAGCTTTTTCAAAAATCAAGTCTAAATCACATAAAAAACAATAATCTAATTCACCCAACAATCTAACAATCCAAACTAAAATATGAATGTACTCATAATAGAAGACGAAAAACCCGCAGCAAGGAGACTTAGTCGTATGCTTGATGATCTTGATATTAAAGTAGATACGATGCTGCATTCTGTAAGTGAATCCATAGAATGGTTTAGTAATAATCCACATCCTGATCTTATTTTTCTAGACATTCAGTTAAGTGATGGTTTGTCTTTCGAGATTTTTGATTCTATTACGATTAAGAGCTCTATTATTTTTACAACTGCTTATGATGAATATGCTTTAAAAGCTTTTAAATTAAATAGTATTGATTATTTACTGAAACCTATTGATGATGAAGAATTGGAATCCGCAGTCAAAAAATACAAAGAGCAATTACCTACTACTCCGTCACTACAAGTAGATTTTGAGGATATCAAAAAACTTTTGGTAAATCCTATGGATAGAGAATATAAGAAACGGTTTACAGCTCGTGTAGGTCAACATCTTAAAATATTCTCTGTAGAAGATATCGAATGTTTCTATTCTGAAAATAAAGGAACTTATCTTCATACAAATGAAAATCGGAATTATTTGATCGACAACACTTTAGAGTCTTTGGAGAGTGAATTGAATCCGAAACAGTTTTATAGGGTAAACCGCAAGTTTTATATCAACATCAATGCAATAAAGGATATTATTTCCTATACGAATTCCAGGTTACAGATAAAGTTACATCATTTTAATGAGCAAGAAATTATAGTGGCAAGAGAACGTGTAAAGGATTTTAAAGATTGGTTAGAATAATTATTACCGAATCAACGAAAAGTGCCCCGTAACACTAGACCTGTCTTGTAAATCTATTCGAAACCAATATTCAGAAGAAGGCATTTGTCTTCCTAGATACGTACCATTCCAACCTGTGCTGTCAGGAAGCAATTGCTTTAGTAGTTTACCATAGCGATCATAAATATAGATAGAAACTGAGGGAAACTGCTGTATCCCTTCTATCTGCCATAACTCGTGAAAACCATCATTATTTGGTGTGAAATATTCTGGATATACTAACAATATATATTCCTCTGAATCCGTACCGCATCCATTTATTTCTCTTACCATTACTTCATATAGGCCACCTTCTAAATTCGTAAACACATTACTACTTTGGTAATTAACACCATCTATAGAATATTCAAACTCGCCAGTATTTGCAGTTGTAATAGTAATGGTATCACCACTAGAAGTAATAGCCTCAATGACAGGAGCTTCACTTTCTATAACTACAATAGTCTTCACACTAGAACACATGTTGCTATCCGTAACTGTCACAGTATATGTATCTTCAACATTTACAGTAATATTAGAAGTTGTTTCACCAGTATTCCATAAATACGTTACATTAGTAATTCCAGCATCCAATACCACACTTCCTCCTGAACAAAAAGAGGTTTCTTCATCTGTTACTTCTGGAGATTCAAAAAAATCCAAGCTAACGGCAGTTCGCGTATTAGATATACAAGAGCCCAATTCAGAAATAGCCTCGGCATAATAAGTACCTGAAACATCCGTAACATATGTTGTAGAATTAGCTTGCAAAAGACTTCCGCCTGCTACACTATCATACCAATTTACCGTAATACCGTTAGGAACATTTACAGAGACTCCCTGATTTTCGTTATCACAATTAATAACATTTCCATTACTTACAGGTGCAACAGGCTGTGTTATTATATTTACTTCATATGTTTCTGATAAAGCAATACACAATGGATTAATAAGATTTATAGCATCCTCTGCAACTTTTACTCTATAATAAGTTGTTGTTGACAATGAAGGTGTAGTAAACATATCATTAGTTTCTCCGGGAATATCAGTCCAATTCACATTGTCAGAACTTTCTTGCCATTGATAAGCATGTGTAGTATAAATAGAAAAATCAGGAGTTGCAGTTAAAGTTACCGAAATCGGAGCGTCACTTTCGCATACATTAATGCTAGAATTATTTTGCGTATCCGTAACATCGATAAAGTCTCCACATGTTCTAAAAACAATATCATCAATGGCCAAATCGTTTCCACAACCACCATCGCCATTATTACTCATTCTTAATACAACAGAAGTTTGACCGGGTAACGTTTGGAATACTAAACCATATTGCTCCCAATTTGGACTTGCCGTAGAAAAAATATCACCAGTACTACCTGATGCTAATAAATTCGTACTAGTGATATCCCATATTTGAAAATTTACATTCACTGGAATTCCATTTCCTCCACAACCGCTAGAAGGCAGTAGATTTAATAACCAAGCTGAAAATTCATAAGAAGTGTTTTCGCATAATCCTGTTACCAATCTTCTAAAAAATTCTCCTGCATTAAAATCTGCATTTACTATAAAACATTTCCCATCGGTATCTCCAGGCGTATGATCCTCGGTATCATGCCAATCGAAATATCCCGTAAAACTAGAGATGGTATATGCTCCATCATCTGGCGCAGTATTTACATATCTATACGTTGTACTACCTGGAGGTAATGCGGGTCCAATAGTCGTTCCTGTTCCAAAAGTTTCATTAAAAATTGGGTCACCAGAATTCCCATTACAAAAGCCCAATTGCGCCACCAAGGCAAACGGAGAAAACAAGAGTAAAGACAGAACACAAAAAGTGTAATGAGATCGCTTCATAGTCCGAATATAGACTATTACCGTAAATAGACAACTGGTATCCCAGTACAAACTTTAAATTTTTAAGTATTTTGCAACAGAAAGTAAATTATGTTGCAAATTCTAAAAAAGAATAGCCTCCGATCTACTTTTACATTATTCACAAATCATCTCAAATGACTACTCTATACCTATACACTCTCAATAAGTACGTCTTTCCTATTATAATATTATTTCTTTCAATTACTACTCACACTTTTTCTCAAGAAAAAAAGGAATTACAAAAAGCGGTTTCTTTAAGAGACAAAGCTATAGAACTATATAAAATTGAAAATTATGAAGAAAGTATAACTTCATTTAATCAACTTTTAAACTTAGCCCAGAAACTAAAAAATGATCAGCTAACGTGCACTGGATATATTATGAAGGGCCATATAAATCTGAGAAACGGAAAAAATAAAGAAGCCTTAAATAATTATTATAAAGCATTAGATATCATTGAAAAAACTGGAGATCTAAAAGATGAAATCGTAGTTAACTCTGGACTGATCATAGTTCTTTCTAGAATGAATAAAAATGCCGAAGCACAAAAAATTGCACTTCGATCTTTAAAAGCGATCCCTAAGACCTCATATTATAATAAAGAAAATCATCTAAGATTCTTAACTACTTTGATTGATATCTATTTGGATGATGAACAATATGATACTGCATTGACCTATCTAAAGAAAGGAATTAAGATGAGTCAATCTCTAAAATTAGATGAATTATATGTGGATTTAGTCATTAAAAAAGGAATGATTTTCTATTACCAAAAAAAATATGATACGGCCTTACGACATCTCTTTGAAGCAAAAGAAATACTGACTAATAAACAAATTAATAATAAATCATTCCCAAAAATAAGGACTGATTATTTTATTGCTAATTGTTATTATCAAAAACAGTTCTATGATAAAGCAATTGATGTATTAATCAATAGTATTAATTCTTTTGAAGAAACGGATACATACAAACCACCAGCAATAAGATCTCATTTATTGCTAGCCAATTGCTATAGTCAAAAACATAATTATAAAAAGGCAATGTTTTGGAATACCAGATATAATAAGCTAAACGAATATTATCTTAAAGATAAAGATCAAACAATAGATATCATTCACGAAAAAGAAACTACCCAACTAAATGAAGAGATTGTAGCACTAAGAATGACTCAAGCCGAAGAAAAAAAGGCAAAAAATCGAATATTCTGGATTCTTTTAGTAACAATTATAGCGCTCATCGTAATAATTTTTATCTACCTAAAGAAACAACAATCCAATAAGATTGTATTTCAAAACTTAATGCAAGAAATTAATCAATTAGAATCTGTAAACAAACAAACAGAAATTCAAGAACAATCTAAAAAAGAAATTAGTATTGATGACCAAAAGGTGCAAGAGATCATCAAAGGAATTGAAAAATTAGAGACGCAGGAATATTTTCTAAAATCAGATTGTAATTTGCGAACTATGGCAAAGAAGTTAAAAACAAATGCCACCTATTTATCACAAACCATCAATCAACACAAAGAGAAAAGTTTTACCGAATATATCAATGATCTTAGAATTACCTATGTTTTAAAGAGATTACAGGAGGATTCAAAATTTAGATCCTATGCTATTCAATACATAGCTTCCGAGATTGGATATAAAAGTAGTTACTCTTTGGTAAAGCATTTCAAAGCTAAAACAGGAATCAATCCTTCTTACTATATCAAGAGCTTAAATAAGCAAGAAACAACATCAGAAATCAAGGTATAAATGATCGCTATTTTAAACAATTTAGCCATATAAGATTACCATAGATACTTTAAACCAAATATATTTCTCTCGAAATACATTTATTTCCAGATAAGAATATCTCAAAATGAAAGGGATACTATACTAACAATCAAACAATTTGAATAATGAAAAACAACAAAACACAAAAGATCTCTTTAAAAAAGCTAACAATAGCAAGGATTAACATCAATGCTATGAGAAAAATTGAAGGTGGATCTAGTGGGATTACACTCCCAACGGAAGTTATCAATGTAGATGGAGAACCATGGAATATTTGTGCTTTTGGTATTAAATAGAACTATATTTTCAATTATAAAAAGCCTGCAAAAATTTGCAGGTTTTTTTTATGGCTATTTTGTTTAAAATAGCGAATACTTGTTTTTTAACAGGTTGATCACTTATTACTTTGGTATCCGAATCAAAATAGCTTTCTGGCTTCATTTTGATAAGGGGTAACCGAAAACCTTAGCAACAGAGTAGGTATCTAAAACATATAATCATGCTTAAAAATCTTTTAAA
Organism: uncultured Aquimarina sp.; assembly: GCF_947492965.1. Classification (GTDB taxonomy): domain Bacteria; phylum Bacteroidota; class Bacteroidia; order Flavobacteriales; family Flavobacteriaceae; genus Aquimarina. Next base: position 247,411 of record NZ_CANLOZ010000005.1, read on the forward strand.
CACTACAGGAGTAACAACACTAAAAAAAGAAGAACAAAAAACCATTAATGGAGGGAATACGGGTATGCAATGTCGCAGTCATTCAGATTGTAGTGCCCTAAACGGCATCCCTGGATTCGAATATGAAGAATTCTTCTGTCATTGGGGATATTGCCAGATTATGTAATAACTTATTATTTTATAAGTCCAATAAAAAACCCCAAAAGACAACTCATCTTTTGGGGTTTTAGGAAAAATAATAATTACTAAAACAAACAATTAATTTTTATATCGCTACAATACCTTGGGTATTGGTATCTGGTAAGTTTCCTGATTCTTCGCCAATGAACTCTAACGATTGTCCATTTACTCTATAGATTCCTATTGTGCCGTCTAATCCATATAATTGGTATAAAAATTGACCATCATCGCTAATCCACATATCGATCCATCCTTCGGTAGTTCCGAATGCAGCACCAGGATCCGTAGTATTACCTGTGGCTCCTACTCCTTGCGCAGCTACCTGATCCAATAAGGTTACTACTCCGTTATTAAAGCTAAAGGATGCCAATCCTGCTTCTATAGCATTAGATACAAAGAAAGTACTTCCATCTGCTGTAAAATCTAGCCAACAAGCAGTTCTACCTGTATTTCCTTCTCCAGATCTCACATCCAGACTAATAGGGCTTAAGCTTCCATCACCCTGAATTTGCCAAGTAGATACTGATCCATCTTGCAACGCTGGAAATGCTGGTGGAGTTCCGTCTGGTTGAAATTCTCTTGCTTCTGTTACCACCACATAATTATTTTCTACAATTTGAAATCCTATAGCTGATGGTAGATTTCTACCTTCTACATTATCTCTAAGTGTTGAGGTTGCTCCTGCTACTTGATTAGCGGATAAGGTACCATCATTATTAACAGCATACACTACAAGTTCATCTTCGCTTCCAGAAGCTAATGCTGCTGCTCCAGAATTTATAGATGCTACTACTAACCAATTACCATCTGGTGAAAACTGAACAGCAGAAGGTCTGTTTGCTAAATTTCTGGTAGAACCTGCAATGGGTGATAAAGTTCCATCTTCTAACAACCAAAATCCTGTTACCGTTCCTTGTTGTCCTGGTTCTCCTTCTCCCAAAAACTCTGTTCTCGAAATATTCGACACATACACAATTCCTTTTACACCATCTGCATCTACAGAAGTATAGGCAATACTATTAGGTCCTTCTGCTCCTGTAGGCTGTGGGGTACCAGCCATTTCTAAAGAGAAATTATCTTGAATATTAAATGATGTGATGGTATTACTACCAGCATTTACTGCCAGTAAGTTTTCATTATCATCGGTTTTTGTAAGTGCGTATGCAGAAATTAGTGGATCCAGTCCTTCTCCTCCATCAAAATCTCCTCCATTTCCACCAGTAGATACAGGGCCAATTGGTGTTAGGGTTCCGTCTGCATTTCTTCCATAAGAAACTATAGTATTTGCTCCTTGTACAATTCCAGAAATCTGACCATTTCCATTTGTCATTGCATATACAGCTCCAACAAATGCATCAGGCTCTCCTCCTCCATCGGAGATAAAATCATCATCGTCATTACATGAGGTAACAAGAAGTACAACAGCCAAAAGCGCAGATAAGCTTAATTTTAGATTTTTCATTTTATTCTTTTTTGAGTTTAAGTCTATGTTTACGTTACGTATTGAATAACATCCATACAAATAGTAAAACATGTATTCAATTTTTATCTACTGTCTATTCGGCCGAATATGATGTAAACATCAAGAAAGGAAGTTCGTTACTCTTTAAAATTCTTGACTATAATTTGGTACGCTTCGATTTCTGCATACTTACAGCATTAACAAAAGGTAATTATTAGCTATCAAAAACTTAAGACACTTACCAAAACCACATAAATGATTCAAAAACAATTAGTTAAAACCAAAACCACTATGCATCAAGCATAATGAAAAATTCACAGAATTTATAAGAACATTAACACTTTATCTAAAATGCTTTAACAAAGCAGTATTACTGTAAATGTTAGCTAGCTAACAGAAACTTAGCTCATACGCAACCAATAATATTTTTTTACATCTAATAAAAAAGCAAAAAACAATGAACAAACCATTTAAATTAATTGCCATAGCACTATCGCTTCTATTGGCAACCTCTCAAATGTCCTGTGACGAAGATGAGTGTGATGATGTAGCTTGCACCTTAGTGCTTATACGACTTTCTGTAACAGTTACTGATGAAAATCAAGATCCTGTAGAACTCGATTCATTTGAAGTTATCAATCTTGATACTAATGAAAATATTACCGTTTCACTGCTACCTGAAGAACTCGAAGAATGGTTAAGACAAGGGAGATATCCTTTGGCAGAAGATGGTAGCATTGGAGTGAACTTACAACAAGAAATTCAATTTAGAGGATTTATAGACAATCAAGAAGTTATTAGAAGTAACTATGTTATAAGCTCAGATTGTTGTCATATAAATCTAGTTTCTGGGGATGTAGACCTTACTATTTAAAACGTAAAAATTTAAACGAATAGCATCTGAACTCTTAATCGGAGTTTAGATGCTATTTTAGTATTATAGTTTTTTTGAATACATCATTTTGAAAAATATAATTCCCTATTTTTATTCGAAGTTAATTACTTAAATCAACTTCTTGTATTCATATAATGATAGACCTATTTTGAAGATGCAAAATGAAATTTTATTCTTCTTTAGTGCTTTAGGGATTTTTAATACGTTATGTATATCTATATATCTGTTCTTGAGATATAAAGTATTTAAGTCTTATCTATTTCTAGCGATTTTTCTATTATTCGTAACTGCTAGAGTTGGAATTTCTTGTTTTTATTTTTTTCAAGGTAAGATCGCCCCAATACTTATTCAAATTGGTTTGTTATCCAACCTACTTATGGGTGTAAGTTTGTATATTTTTATAAGTAGTAAGCATATAAAACCAAAAGATTTTATCCATTTCTTTTCGGTTGTAATTGTACTTGTCTTCTTTAGTATAGCGATCCCGTTCTCCTCTTTTTTCCTATTATGGGATCATACGATACGTTTTATAATTCATGGAATATTAACTATCTATATTGTAGCATCATGGCTCCAATTGTATAAGAAACATAGAGCAAAACAAAAGATCTATACCAAACTGATAATTTTAACAGCGTTCACCTTATTGTGTCTATCCTTTTCTATTTCATTATTCATTAGCTATATCATTGGGCCTATAGGTGCTACCATCATTATTTATGTAACAATTTTAAAGTTTTTCTTAAGTGCCAGAAAAAGCAATAAGTATCGAAATAGAAAAATTGAAGATAAAACTGCAGAGAAACTCATTCTTGAAATCAAACAATGTGTTGTTGACCATCAATTGTATAAAAAGCAAAATTTAAAAGTAAAAGAGTTAGCAGATGAATTAGGAATTCAACCACATGTGCTTTCTCAAATTCTAAATGACAATCTTCAACTAAGTTTTACCTCCTTTATCAATCAACTTAGAATTAGAGAAGTCAAAAAGATGCTTACTTCAGAAACAAGACTTACTATTGAAGCTATAGGAGAAGAAGCTGGATTTGGTTCCAAAACAACATTTTTTAAGGTTTTTAGAGCTGAAGTAGGAATGACTCCCAAAGAATTTATCAAAAATAACTCCTGATTTAGAAAACGGTACTTTTCTTCTATTTAAAATAAGTCCCTATATACTATAAAGTTTCATATTCGTATACACAATTCTTAAACTTTATAAATACAATGGACAAAAGAACATTTACTATACTATTGTTGGTCTTACTATCAGCGATAGCAACAGGGCAAGACAAAGTTAAAAATCCTATTCTTTTAGATAAATCTGTTTTATCAGGAGTTGGCCTAAAAAAAATAGATTTAAAAGATGAGCCTGAAAAAGATTTTTATCAAAAGCGTTTATATCGTGGTAATGACATCAGTATTTATGTAGTTTCAACGGAAACCTGGAATAATAAATTCGAAAACTTTTGGTTCGATGAATTTATATATATGTATCATGGTGAAGCCATTATCAAACCTAAACATGGAAAAGCCCAATTATTTCACTCCAATGATTACTTTTTTGCTCCAAAAGGATACACCGGTGAATGGGAAATAAAAGCTGGCAAACACCTTCATTATGAATTATCAGTAATCACCACCAAAAGAGCTGATTCAACAATTATTTCAGAAAATCTTACACATGAATTATTTGATAAATCTGTCTTATCAGGTGCACATATTCAATTAGATAAGAATCGTAAGTTTACTCAGACCTTACGAAAAGGTGTAGAATTAACAATTAGCTTAAAAGCGGAAGAGCCTTCTCTATCAAAAATAAAAGATACTAAAGAAATGTTGATCCAATTATTATCGGGTATGGTCACGATAAAGAGATCAGACAATACCGAAACAACTTTTTATAGTGGGGACTTCTTTGTAATTCCTGAAAAGATGATTGGAACATGGAAATCGAAAGGACATGGATTAATAAAATATCTAACAATTGAAAAAACAAGCAGTATAAATAATTAATAAATATACTATAAGGTTTTATGGTTATTTGACCATCTAAACATGAGTAATTATCTTTTCGGGAGATTTTAGGTATTTCATAGAAAAATTGAATGTAATATCATATTTTGCCCATACCAACGTTAAGCAATAATTACACCATGAAAAAACCTCTTCTTTATATCGTCATGATACTCCTATCCTGTTGTACACAACAGGAAAATAAAACTGCAAGTTCAACTCAGTCTTTAGGAGATATTAGCGAATCTCTTATAACGGTAGAACAACTACAAGGAAAAACGGCTATCGAATTAAGGCTTTTACGAAATGAAATATTTGCAAGAAAAGGTTATGTCTTTAAAGACGCTATTCTAAACGATTACTTTTTGAAAAAGAATTGGTACAAACCAAATGAACAAAAAGAGATTATACTTACTGATATTGAGAAGCAAAATATTGAACTTATCAAAAAAGTAGAAAAACAATATGCTGCGAACTCTACTCAAAAAACCGCTAAATCATCAAATTGTCTTAATAAGACTATTAAAAAATTAAAACCTGAATTTGCCAAAAGTGATTTTGACTTTTTAGGCAGATATAGAATATTTTCAAAAGAGCTAAAGGATTTTCTAAAGAGTATTGATATCAATGATTTGAATACTGATGAAGACGGATATGTCTTTTCTAAAACCTACTATTTAAAAAGAAACTGGGATTTAGACCATATCAAAGATGATGAATGCGAAGATGAAATTTTTCTTAGATATGATGATGAAAATAAGTGGATCTCTATTCAGATAAATAACTGTTCTTTATATAGAGAAAAAGGAGAAGAGGATCAGATTTCAGAACAATCTATCATCATACAGTTTATTATCGAAAATAATTGTTCTTACAAATTCCATAAAGTAACTGTTGCAGGATAATATTTTCTATTGTTATCAGGTTTACCTCTAAAAACTGTAAGAATTATCATAAAAAACCTATTAGTTAAGCTTACTAGTTTTGTTCTAATACTCCCACTGTCGCTTCTTATTTAATTCTTCTTCTGCCTCAATTTCTTCTTTTGGAATTACTTTTAGAAAAGACGGATGTTGCTCTATCGCAAATTCTAGTTTACCCACAATATCATCTATAGAATCGTTTTCATAATCAATTTGTAATGGTTCTTTAATCACCATCGATTGTAGAATACCTCTTTTCTTTATTCTAATACCTTTCTTATCAAAAGATCTTCTAAAACCATCAATTACTATTGGAATCACAATAGGCTTATACTGTCTGATAATATGAGCTGTTCCTTTTCTAATAGGTTTAAAAGGTTTAGTCGTTCCTTGCGGAAAAGTAATCACCCAGCCATCTTCAAGTGCTCTTTTAATATTCGTAATATCACTCATTTTCACCTGTCGATTGATGTCTTTACCTTTCTCTCTCCAGGTTCTTTCTACGGTTATAGCCCCTGCATATGCTAATATTCTTGCTAGTAAACCTGCATTCATTGTTTCTTTTGCTGCTACATAATACAAGTTTAACTTAGGTTTCCATAGATATCCTATATTTTTAATAGAATCCGTACGACCACTTAAGCTAGCATTGAAAACATGAAACATCGCTACTACATCCGCGAAGTACGTTTGATGATTTGAAACGAAAAGAACATTATTATCAGGAAGATCTTTAAAAATTTCACTTCCCTCTATCTGTAATTCATTAAAACCTCTGTAACGCCTATGCGTCATAGCGCCCATGATTCTAATAAGCCAGGTTTTTAAAAATAATATATGACCAAAAGGATTTCTTTTAAATAATCCCATAAAAAATTTTATTTACCTAATATCTATCATTAATCGTCCGTACACAAACAGCTCCTGATTTTTAATTAGTTACATTTAAAACTAATTACAATTAATCATATAATAGATACAATTTCAGTTAAATTCTTCTAAATATTACGAAGAAATCAGGTGCCAAATATACAAAATCAGTGTTCTATAGCAGATTTTAAGAGCATTTTAAGTTCACTAAGCATCATTGCTGTTGCTCCCCAAACTACGTAACCATTTAATTCAAAGGAAGGTACTTCGATATTTTCTGCATAAGAAGTTGATAATTTTTTAGAAATCACATATTGATCATCCAACAATTGTGACAACGATACCTCTATAACCTTAGCTACTTCTTCTTCCTGAGGCACAAAATTGGGTAATGACTGAGAATATCCTAAAAACGGATGTACCCAAAAATTCGAAGGTGGAATATACACTTTAGTTAATGATTTTAATACCTGAATGATATCAGAAGATACTCCTATTTCTTCCCAGGTTTCACGCAATGCTGCAGATTCATAACTATGATCCGACTCTTCAACTTTACCGCCAGGCAATGCTACTTGTCCAGAATGTACACCCTCATATGTCGGACGAAGTATTAAGGCCAAATAGGTCTGATGCTCTTTTGGATAAAAAAGCATTAGAACAGCAGCATTCCTGGGATTTCTCTCTTCGATTTTAATTTTATAGAGTTCTTGTTTTCGAATTTCGGGAGCCATTATAAAATGAGAAGATTCTCCAGGTACTGACATTTTCTGTATTTTTGGAATCAAACTTTTAAATGTTTCGAATGTCATTTACCAGAGTAATTTTAATAGGTAGTTGTATTATTTCTTTAATTTTCTGCAGTTGTGAAGATACACATTCTAAAAAAACTAAAGAGGATGTACTAAAAAATGAGAAAGAGACTGCTAACAAAGAGGTTGAACAACAAAAAACTGAGAATTCAATCCCTAAAAATGACTCCAAAACTTTAAACACAGCGGAAAAAGAAGAAGAACCTTTTAAACTTACTAATGAGAATATGAGAGAATTCTTATTAGAGTATGGTAAAAATAACCCTGAAACCTTAGTTCGTGTAAAAACCAAATTCGGGAATATTGACATACAGCTTTATAAAGAATCTCCAATACATCGTGCCAATTTTATTTATCTGGTGAAAGAGAAATATTTTGACGAAACATTTTTTTATAGAGTTGCGAAGGGTTTTGTAATACAAGGTGGAAATAGTGATCGAAGACAAATGGCACAAAGACGTCATGAGATTGGTGATTACACCTTGCCACAAGAACCTATAAAAGGACTGACTCATAATCGTGGATCTGTTGCCCTTTCTAAACAATGGGTAGATAATCCTTCCAATCGTTCTACCCCTTATGAATTCTTTATCGTAATTGCTAAACAAGGAGCACATCACTTAGATGGAGAACATACTATATTTGGCAAAGTGGTAAAAGGAATGAAAGTTGCTGATAAAATTTCTAATGTACCAGTAGACGGAAGTGAATGGCCAAAGGAAAATATATTTATAAAAGCAGAAGTAATTCGATAATCCACAAAGGATTTATAACTTCTGAGTAAAATAATTGTAATCTTTTAAGACAATATCCAAAAACTGACGATCGTACAATTCTGATTTTACCTGAAGTACACCTTCTACCTTGTTTCGTAAAGCTGTAAGTGTCTGAAAGTCATTCGATCTAACTGCAACTCTGTACGTCTCTTTTATCAATCTTACATCTTTATCGGTAAGCTGAGTCACGTTTAAAAACTTAGGCTCATAATCTTCATTAAGATCTTCAAGAATGGTATGAGAAATTTTTACTTTTTGTTTAGTACGAATGACAATAGTACCTGCTGCAGCATCTCCTAATCGTTGATGTTTGTTAGAAAATATAATACTAAGTACACCCACCGATGAAAGAAAAATCCAAATATCAACTAATCTAAGCATCCATCTCACCAAATAATTACTCCAATGTACTGGTAACCCATCTACTCTTACAACTCTTATTTTTAATAACATTTTACCTACAGTTCTACCATTAAAAATAATATGCATATACAAAGAATAAAAAGAAACAGGTAAAAACAAAAGCGATTGAATACCAAAAACAGTCCAATTATCAGAAAAAGCAGTACCAATTAGTGAGGTAATATAGTTGACAATAAATAGATAAAGCCAAAATATTGCAAAATCAATTAAAAAAGCTAGCATCCTTTCCCCTATCCCAGCAGTTTTGTAATCCAAGTTTACATTTTGTGTTGTATTGATTGCTATATTTGCCATTTATATTTAACTAATTATATTTGAGTAAAAAATTGATCGATGCGGGAAGCAGCTTTTGTCAAGCAAAATAAAGAAAAATGGATCGCTTTTGAAAAAGCTATTACACAAAATTTAAGGATTAGCCCAGATCAACTTGCTGAGTATTATGTTCATCTCACAAATGATTTGTCGTATGCGCGGACATATTACCCAGATAGTAAAACACTATTATACTTAAATTCTTTAGCATCTCAAGCACACCAAAAAATATACATCAATAAAAAGGAGAGTAAAAATAGGATTGTAGAATTTTGGAAGACGGAATTCCCCCTTTTCTTTTATCAGCATCAAAAAACACTGTTATTTACATTCTTAGTTTTTTCTATTGCCTGTTGTATTGGTATTATTTCCGCAATTAACGATTCTTCTTTTCTAAGACTTATTCTTGGCGATGCATATGTAAATGAAACTTTAAACAATATCGACAAAGGTGATCCTACAGGAATTTATAAAAGTGGTAGCATGGTAGGTTCGTTTTTAGGTATCACTATTAATAATATTAGAGTGGCATTTATAGCATATGCCTTTGGAGGAATCACTTCTTTAGGAACTGTTTACGTATTATTTAGCAATGGAATTATGCTTGGTGCATTTATGACGTTTTTCTACACAAAAGGGTTATTATTTGAGGCTTCTAAATCAGTATGGTTGCATGGTACAATAGAAATTTCGGTAATTGTTATTGCTGGATGCGCTGGAATCGTCATGGGAAATAGTATATTGTTTCCTAAGACATTTTCTAGAAGAGTTTCTTTTATGAAAGGAGCAAAAGATGGTTTAAAAATTGTAGTTAGTACGATACCCTTTTTTATTATAGCTGGCTTTATAGAAGGATTTATTACGAGATATTCGAATATGCCCGTTTGGTTAGCAATGACCATTATATTCAGTTCGTTAGCATTGATAATATTCTATTATATAATATACCCCAGATATCTAAATAAAATTTATGAAAGAGAATTACATTGAGTTAAAAGAAAGTAGAGATTTTGGTGACATTATAAATACATACTTTGAGTTTTTTAAACTTAACTTAAAAAGTTTTACAAATGTATTTATAAGTTACAATGGTATTTTTATTTTTCTTCTTTTAGGGATTAGCTATCTAATGGTTACCGGTTTTATAGGCATGTATAATGTAGAAACCGGTTTTGGTAATGGTACTCAAGATGAATCTGCAATGTTAGTTGGTTTCGGAGTGTTGTTGTTTTTTGTTGTTTTTATTGTCATTGCGGCACTTAATTATAGTTTAGCTTCGTCTTACATGATAAATTATGATGAACAAAAGCAGGTAGTAACAGATAAAAAACTAGTCTGGAATATAGTCCGAGACAATATAGGCCGTATTTTAATTTTTATTCTTTTACTTGCTGTAATTTATGTCATCTACATGATCATATCCTTAGTATTATCTTTTATACCGCTGATTGGATTTCTTGCCCAAAATGTTATTGGTTTTGCATTAACGGCATGGTTCGGTATTTCTTTTATGGTAATGTTGAATGAAAATAAAAGCCCTATTGATGCATTTGGAGAAGGCTGGGATTTAGTAAAAAGTAATTTTTGGAAAACGGTTGGTGCCAATTTTATTTTAGGTATTCTTGTAGGGTTAATTCTTCTTTTGATATTGATGATCCCAGGAATTATTGTTGGTGTTTATACTTACCATGCTGTTAGTATAGATACTGCAATTGGTGAATCTGTTTTAGCCAAGGTTATTTATACTTTTGGACTGTGTATATTTTTTGTGGTAATTGCCTATTCACAATCGCTTTCACAATTCATAAATGGTATTTTGTACTATGCACTTCATGAAGAAAAATATAATGTAAATACTAGACAAAAGATTGATCAAATTGGTGCAAGTGAATAAGAACATTTTCTACATATTCATCTTATTATTAATAAACTTCACGTATTCTCAGACGGATTCTCTTAGTGTTTCTATAGATACCTCCGAAATTACTATTCATGAATTTAAAGAAGATATTCCAGAAAGGTACTCTGATAAAGATTTTGATTATACCACTGCAGAAGGAGAAGCTGAAAATATTTTAGCAAGAATTATAAACTGGTTTTTTAATGGCTTACAAGATATATTTGGTATAGAAATAAGTCCTGAATTAGCGGAAATACTAAAAAACCTGATTTATCTGATTTTTATAGCTATCGTCATTTACATACTTATTAGAGTTCTTGCAGGAAAGGAAGTAGCTTCATTTTTTGGTAAAAAAAATAATGTAGTTGCACCTATACATTTTTCGGAAGAACATATTGAAAAAATAGATTTAGATAAATTAATACAGGATGCACTATCTATAAATGATTATCGATTAGCTATTAGATATATGTATATGAAGACTTTACAAGAATTGTCTGTAAAAAAGATCATCGATTATCATTTTGAAAAAACCAATAGTGATTATCAAAGAGAAATTAAGAATGAACAATTAAGATCACTTTTTAAAAAGGTTTCTTACTTGTATGAATATATCTGGTACGGAAAGTTTGATCTAAATCAAGAAAAGTATCATAATGCAAAAATATCCTTTGACGAAATAAAAGGTAACATAGAGAAAATTGGATAAAAAATCGAGAAACATATTAATTCTTTTTGGGTTAGCTTTTTTAACCATTATAATCGTTGAAGTCACTCGACCAAAACCTATAAATTGGAACTCGAGCTACATATCGAGTGATAAAATTCCGTTTGGTTGTTATATTGCTTTTGAAGAACTAAAAACCTATAACGGACAGAGTGAAGTAAATTTGATTAACAAAAATCCTTATGACTTTTTATCCAATAGTTCATATGAAGAAAATTCAGCGTACTTATTTATTAATTCTGGCATCAACCTAGATAAAAGATCCTATGAAAAATTAATAGAATTTGTGAGATCTGGAAATAAAGTTTTTTTAGCCGGAACAAGTTTTGGAAAAGTATTTAAAGATTCTCTTAATATAGAAACAAATACTGATTACCAGTTAACTGAGGAAGAAATAAAGCCCAACTTCTTTTCGAACACATTTAAAAATAGGGACTCAGTAAAATTCAAGAAGAAAATCTACAAAACTGTTTTTCAAAGTTTTGACACCTTAAAAACAAAAGCTTTAGGCTATTACAAAAACGATCTAGAACCATTGGATCAAATTAATTTCATTGAGATCTCTGAAGGTAAGGGCAAACTATATTTGAATACATTGCCTGAAGCATTTTCTAATTACTACATGCTAACGGATAATGCACATTATACAGCAGCTCTTATTTCGTTTTTAGAAACAGATACATTCTACTGGGATGATTATATCAAATCAGGACGAAAAGTCATCGAATCTCCTATGCGATTTGTATTAAATCAAATCCCATTGCGTTGGGCTTACTATTTACTAATCCTTGGGGTTTTGATTTTCATTCTTTTTAGAGGAAAGAGAGAACAAAGGATTATACCTGTTATTAAACCTTTAGAGAACACCTCTATTGAATTCACTAAAACCATTGGAGATTTATACTTTCAGCATAAAGATTATAGCAATATAATAGCTCAAAAAATCACCTATTTTTTGGAAAAAATAAGGAGTAAATTTTATATAGATACGAATAAATTAGATAACGACTTTATTCATAGACTAGCTGTAAAAAGTAACAAGTCTGAAGATGAAACAAAAGAACTAATTGATTATATTAATAGTTTACGCAATAGAACACTTCATAATGAAGGAGATGTCGTTGAGTTAAACAAAAAAATTGAAGAATTTAGATTATAATACTATGGAAGAAACGACAGAAAACCCTTTAGAATTCAATAATAGAATTGATCTAAAAGACTTGCAAGAATCTGTACAAAAGATAAAAGAAGAATTAGGCAAGGTCATTATTGGTCAACAAGAAATGATCGAATTATTAATTATCTCCATATTAGCTAATGGCCATTCATTAATAGAAGGAGTTCCCGGTGTTGCCAAAACCGTAACAGCAAAACTTCTTGCCAAAACAATGGCTGTGGATTTTAGCAGAATACAATTTACACCTGATTTAATGCCAAGTGATATTCTTGGTACTTCTATTTTTAATGTAAAGACTTCAGAGTTTGAGTTTAAAAAGGGACCTATATTTTCCAATATTATTCTAATTGATGAAATCAATCGTGCTCCTGCTAAAACACAAGCAGCACTTTTTGAGGTAATGGCAGAGAGGCAAATTACTATAGATGGTATTAAAAATGAAATGAAAGCACCATTTCTTGTATTTGCAACTCAAAACCCAATAGAACAAGAAGGAACTTACGCATTACCAGAAGCTCAGTTAGATCGTTTTTTATTCAAAATAAACGTTGGTTACCCATCAATGGAAGAAGAGATCAGTATCCTAGAAGGACACGATCAACGAAAAAATGAAATTCCTACCGATATTATTCAATCGATTTTAACTGCTAGTCAAATTGCAGAATATCAAGGAATCATTAAGAGTGTGATTATTGAAAAAAATCTTTTGACCTATATCGCTTCTATTATTAGCAATACCAGAGATAATGGAAATTTATATCTGGGAGCATCTCCACGTGCATCAATCGCGATTATGAATGCCTCTAAAGCGCATGCAGCTATTAATGGAAGAGATTTTGTTACACCAGATGATATTAAAAAAGTAGCTCCTTCTGTGTTAAGACATAGAATTATATTAACTCCTGAAAGGGAAATGGAAGGGTTTACAACTGAAAAAGTAGTATTACAAATTATCGAAACCATAGAAATTCCTCGTTAGTGAAAGCCTTTTTGAAAAGTTTATATTTTAAAAAATTATTCTTTACCGTATTTTTTTCAATTACGGCACTTTTTATAGTTTCCTATTTCTACGAGAGTCTTTTTGGTGTAGCTAAACTTTTAATATATACCTTACTAGTTATTACTTTTTTCGATATTCTATTATTGTACAGAAATAAAACCGGAGCCAAAGCTGCAAGAATTCTTCCTGAAAAACTATCCAATGGAGATCAAAACCCCATCCATATTAAGGTTTCTAATAGCTATCGTTTTAAAATTAGCATAAGAATTATTGACGAAATTCCAATTCAGTTTCAAGAACGAAATTTTGAAATAACATCTACTCTTAAAACATCTCAGGAAAAACAGTTTAATTATGAACTAAAACCTGTTGAAAGAGGAGAATACCATTTTGGAAATGTTAATATATTTACCAGTTCGCCAATAGGATTAATAGAACGCAAGCAAAAATACTCCAATGAAGAGATGGTGCCTAACTATCCATCCTTTTTACAACTTAAAAAATATGAATTCATAGCATTTACAAATAAGCTAAAGTTATATGGTTTAAAAAAGATCAGAAGAATTGGTAATACTTTAGAGTTTGAACAAATTAAAGAATATGTTACTGGAGATGATATTCGTAACATAAACTGGAAAGCGACCGCAAAACGAAATCATCTAATGGTAAACCAATACCAAGATGAAAAATCTCAACCTATATATTCGGTAATTGATGCTGGTCGAGTTATGAAAATGCCTTTTAATGGATTAAGTCTATTGGACTATGCCATAAATGCTACGTTGGTAATTTCTAACATCGCCATAAAAAAGCAAGATAAAGCTGGAATGTTTACCTTTTCAAGAAATGTAAAAAACATGGTTGTTGCCCAAAGGAGAAAAGGTCAAATGAATACAATTCTGGAGACTTTATATAATATTAATACCGATTTCTCAGAGTCGGATTATGCTAGACTATATACAGATATAAAGAGAAATATTAATCAAAGAAGTCTATTGCTATTATATACTAATTTTGAAACATTAGATGGTCTCAACAGACAGTTACCATATTTGCAAGCTATCGCAAAAAATCATCTATTGGTGGTTATTTTCTTCAAAAATACTGAACTGAAATCTTTTCTAGATGAACCAGCTCATTCTACAAAACAAATCTTTGAAAAAACTATTGCCGAAAAATTTGTTTACGAAAAGAAAATGATTGTTAACGAACTGAGCAAACATGGTATTCACTCTATACTAACCGCTCCAGAAGATCTTACAGTCAACACTATTAATAAATACCTTGAGATTAAAGCCAGAGGTTTATTGTAACTATCAATTCATACTTCTATCTTCAGTTTTCTGTTGCTCTTAGGTGGTCTGAAAAACTTATGTTATTCACTACTCCTTCAACATACTACATTTCATCTGCCAAATTCTACAGTTGAGTTAGATACTTTATAAGGAGTACCATGATTTTTAGACTTTTGAATCATCAAAACAGAATAATAAAAATCAAAAAACTAAACTCTTATGAAAACTCTTGTATTATTTTTAACCATGACAGCCATCAACTTTGTAATGAATGCACAAGACACCCAAGGCATAACCATCACAGTTACTGTTCCTAATGTATCTAGTTCTGATGGTGCTGTACTATTTGGATTGTATGATGAGGCTACTTTTATGAAAGCTGCTCCTATTCAATCTGTTAAAGGTGAAATTAAAGATGGAATTGCTAAAATTACTTTTACCAATATTACTCCTGGAGAATATGGAATCTCCTGTGTACATGATGCTAATAGTAATGAAAGAATGGATTTTGAAGAAAATGGTATGCCAAAAGAAAGTTATGGGATATCTAATAACAATATGAGTTTTGGACCTCCATTATGGAGCGATGCTAAATTCGAAGTTGGTAATGAAGATTTAGAACTAGAAATCAGATTTTAAGCCTTCGAAAAACAATATACATCAATCAAAAAAAGGGTTTTGCTTTAATTAAAGTAAAACCCTTTATAAATTCTATAATATATTACCCTTCGCAATCAAGTTCGCTAGCATCTTGTAATGCTTCTTCTAAGTCTGCATCTTCTACCAACGGACATCTATCTAATTCATTTAAATAGGCAATGGAAGCAGCTTTAAAAGCTTCACAATTTTCTGCAGTGGGATCATTAGAATATCTTTCTAATGTAGCACTATAGTTTTCTACCGCAGCTAAAGGCACACATCCTCCTGTTAGATCTTCAATAACATCCTCTTCAGAACAAGAAGTAAAAAATGTAAATAGTCCTAATCCTAGTATTAATGTTTTTTTTGTAATTGATTTCATCACTTATCTTTTTTTATTAGTAAAGTTTTTTCAATGTTTAGTGTATACAAAAAGAAATAGGTAAACATTTTTAAAGAAAAAATTCAATAGAAAAAACAAATTTTTAGCATATTCTTAATAAGTTTTATCGATAGCTTTTCTATTTTTGTCAACCTAAATTAACACCATGACCATTACACAACTACGATATGTATTAGCTGTTGCTGAGCATCAAAACTTCACGAAAGCAGCAGAAAAAACCTTTGTAACACAGCCAACTTTAAGTATGCAAATCCAAAAACTGGAAGAAGAATTGGCTATTTTAATTTTTGACAGAAGTAAAAAGCCTATTGAATTAACAGAAGTAGGTAAAAAATTAGTGCAGCAGGCAAGAAATATTGTTAATGAGAGTGAACGTATACAAGATATTGTAGATCAACAGAAGGGATATATAGGCGGCGAATTTAAATTAGGAGTCATTCCAACTGTAATGCCAACATTACTCCCAATGTTCTTACATAATTTCATTAAGAAATATCCTAAGGTAAAATTAAAAATTGAAGAGCTTACTACAGAGGCAATTATAGAAAGATTACACGATGGACATTTGGACGCGGCAATTGCAGCAACACCATTGCAGAATGAGAGTATAAAAGAGCGTGTATTATACTACGAACCATTTGTTGGTTACATTCCTCCAAGTCATAGATTAAACCAAAAGAAAAAAATAGATGTTGCTGATTTAGATATAGACGATATGCTACTTTTAGAGGATGGACACTGTTTTAGAGATGGTATTGTAAATCTTTGCAAAACACAAAAGAGCTATGACGAAGACCATTTTCAATTAGAAAGTGGAAGTTTCGAAACATTAGTAAAATTATCTAATGAAGGCTTAGGCATGACACTACTTCCTTATTTACATACCCTAGATATTAACGATAAAGAAAAAAGTAATCTACATTTCTTTAATGAACCCTCTCCGGCAAGAGAAGTAAGTTTGATTTATCATAAAAGCGAACTCAAAATGCAAATCATTGAGGCATTACATACTACCATAGCTGGTATAGTAAAAGGAGCGATTACATTTCAGAATGTGGAAATTATTAGCCCTATAGCAAAAATAAAAAGCGACTAAAAAGTCGCTTTTTTCTTTATGATTTTAAATAGATTAAACAAGGTTCTAACTCTGGTTTATTTACTGCTAAAGATTGAATCCAAAGTTTTAATTCTTCAATCTCGTGGGGAAGTAATCTGTTTAGTGCTTTAATTACTTCTTTTGTAAATAGATTAACATCAAAACTAACTTTTTTTAGTACAGTTTTTGTGTAATCAAACATCGCTCTCGCCATAAATTAATAAGGGATTAAGTTATTAGTTTAACACAAGTAATTGTAGGATTATACTTACATTTTTAAAGTTGTTAAGTCTAATATAGTCAAATAAAACTAAAAAACCGTCTTTTAACCCTTATTTAACTTAATTAAAAACTATTGTCGCCATCTAGTAAATCTCCTAAACCTCCGAGAATACTGCCTTCTCCTCTACTTTTACCACCTGCTCTTGGTGCTACTGCTAATACTCGATTAGCTAATCGACTAAATGGTAAAGACTGAATATATACCACTCCTGGTCCCGTGAGAGTAGCAAAATATAATCCTTCTCCACCAAAAATAGTATTTCTGATACCTCCCACTAATTCGATATCATAGTTTACTCCTTTGGAAAATCCTATAATACAACCTGTATCTATTTTTAATTTTTCTCCTGGTTGTAATACCTTTCTGGCTGTTGTTCCTCCAGCATGTACAAATGCCATTCCATCACCTTCTAGTTTTTGCATGATAAAACCTTCTCCTCCAAATAAACCTCTTCCTAATTTTCTAGAAAACTCTATACCCACAGAAACTCCTTTTGCAGCACATAAGAATGCATCTTTTTGGCAAACAAACTTTCCACCATATTCAGTAAGATCAATTGGAATAATTTTTCCTGGATAAGGAGACGCAAAACTAACACGCTTCTTTCCTACTACCTCATTATAAAAGGCTGTCATAAATAAACTCTCTCCCGTAAGTAATCTTTTCCCTGCTCCAAAGATCTTTCCCATGACTCCTTGATCCTTTTGGGAACCATCTCCAAAAATGGTGCTCATTTTTATGCCATCATCCATCATCATAAAGCTCCCTGCTTCTGCAATAACACCTTCCTGAGGATCTAATTCTATTTCTACATATTGCATCTCTTCACCATAAATGGTGTAGTCAATTTCGTGTGCTGTCATATTTGTAATTTATTTATTGATTAATGAATATCTTTATATATGAGTTCATAATTACACAAAAACGTTACAAACTATTTTTGGTAAATCAATAAAATCATTCTCAAGAAAGAGAATCAACTTTTCAGTTTTATCGTCCATTGAAAATTAAAGGTGGAAACTTCTACACCATCTTTATTCGTTCCTACAGATTTCATCCATATCGTTTGTCCTTCTCCTGTTTCGATGGTTTTCTTAATAGCTTCCTTAATCAAATCCCCATCGTTACAAACAAAAGTTATTCTTCCTGTAGCCTTTTTCGTAAATGTAGCATTATTAGTAGCTACAAGCATGGATATTTTCTTACCACTCTGATATATCTGACCAGAAACCATCGCTCCTGTACTCATCTCAGCAGCCATACCCTGAACAGCCCAAAACATAGAATTAAATGGATTTTGATTCATCCATCGGTGTTTAACACTAACTGTACAACTAGATTCATTAATCTTTTTTACACGCACCCCACATAGCCAAGCAGAAGGTAACTTAAACATTGTGAAGGTGTTGATTTTTCCTGGTGTCATCTTCATAAAATACATTTTAAGTCTTCTAAAATATTGAAAAAGAATGGACATACAAAACATTCTTAAATCTTAAATTTATGTTAAATTATGGTACTATGTTTTGCATAATACCTTCTTTTAGATATATATTTGCATAAGAAACTATTATATACTTTTAAAAATGTCAACTAATAACCATAATAACATCGCAACTTTTATGCACCTTGGAGTATTCAGTAAATACTTTATACCTTTTGGAAATTTCATTGTTCCTATCCTACTTTGGACTACGAATAAGGAAAAATCAGACTTCATCAATGAGCACGGTAAGGAAGCTATTAATTTTCAGTTAAGTGTACTGTTATATACGATCATATTAGGAATGATATCTTTTCCATTTTTCATTTTTAACATTTTTGGAGATGCCACCTTATTCGATATTTTCAATCACAATGGTTTTGATATCAACTTTTCCACGGATGGTGGATTTAGAACGTTAATAGGTGCTTCTTTTGTTGGAGTAATTGCACTGATAGGTTTCTTCTTAGAAATTATTTTCATCATATCAGCTGCGCTAAAAAGTAATAAAGGAGAAATATATAGGTATCCATTAACCATAAGATTTATAAAGTAAATTAGAATGAATTCATCAATCAACATAAAATATATTCTAATTACTGCCATAGCAGTGGTATCCTCCTTCTTTTTTCATGAGTTAGCTCACTTCATCACTGGGAAACTCTTAGGATATGAAATGGGAATGACTCTAAATTCAGCATTTTTGTTGGAAGGAGAATACCAGTATGGTTGGCATCAACAATTGGTAAGTGCAGCCGGACCAATGTTTACTATTATTCAGGCATTTGTTATTTTCTATTTTATTAGAAAAACAAACAATAAATACTGGTATCCATTTTTATTTTTTGCATTTTACTCTAGAGTACTGGCAATGATTATATCTATTTTTAATCCCAATGATGAAGCTAGAATTAGTGCCTGGTTAGGACTTGGATATTGGATATTACCATTAACTGTAGGATTTACGTTATTTATATTATTAGTTAAAACATCGAAAGAGCAGAAATACAATTTAAAATTTAACCTAATCAATTATTTTTTATCTACTGTCTTTATCGCAGGAGTTGTATTTTCAGATCAATATATACTTAAATAACCATCAATCATTAATCAAAAAATGAACAGTTTAACTTTTTAAAAATTCAGTTTTATGAAGATCGAAAACACAAAAGCGCAAATGCGTAAAGGTGTTCTGGAATATTGCATACTTTCAATTCTTAAGGACGATGATGCTTATGTAGCGGAGATTTTAGAAACACTTAAGGACGCAAAGATGCTCGTTGTAGAAGGCACAATATACCCTTTATTAACTAGGTTAAAGAACGCCGGATTACTAAGCTATCGCTGGGAAGAGTCTACATCAGGACCACCTCGTAAATATTACGGACTTACTGAAACAGGAAAACTATTCCTAAAAGAACTAAATACCACTTGGGACGAATTACAAAATGCAGTAACCATTGTTACTAAACAAAAAAAGAAACAAAAATGAACAAAACAGTTAATATAAATTTAGCAGGCATATTTTTTCACATAGATGAAGACGCTTACTTAAAGCTGCAGCGCTATATTGAGGCGATAAAACGTTCATTTACTGACTCTCAAGGAAGGGATGAGATTATTGCTGATATCGAAGCTAGGATAGCCGAGCTTTTCAGTGAAAAAATAAAAGACGAAAGACAAGTAATCGGTATTAAAGAAGTCGATGAAGTAATTGAAGTAATGGGACAACCCGAAGATTATAGATTAGATGAAGAAATCTTTGAAGACGAGCCTAAAACATCTTACCAGAGACCAACAAAATCTAAACAATTATTTAGAGACACCTCTAATTCTTATGTAGGTGGAGTAAGTTCTGGATTAGGACATTATTTAGGGATTGATCCTATTTGGTTAAGAATAGCATGGATATTATTCACCATCTTTTCTAGTGGAGCTTTTATTCTTATCTATATAGCATTTTGGATTTTTGTCCCAGAAGCAGTAAGCACAGCAGATTATTTGGCGATGAAAGGTGAAGCTGTAAACATCAGTAATATTGAAAAAAAAATTAAAGAAGGATTTAATGATGTTGCCGATAAAGTAAAGGATGTAGATTACCAAAAATACAGTGATAAAGTAAAAAGTGGATCTACGAGTTTCTTTGAAGCACTTGGAGATGTTTTATTAGTAATACTGAAAATATTTGTAAAGTTTATCGGAGTACTTCTTATCCTGGTAGCTGGTATCACTTTAATTAGCTTGTTTATTAGTTTATTTACCGTAGGTACATTTGGTTTTATCGAAACTCCATTTACAGAATATATTGATGTGGTTAATCGTCCTAATGTTCCAATTTGGTTAGTATCCATGTTAACATTATTTGCAGTTGGAATTCCATTTTTCTTCCTATTTATTCTAGGCTTAAAAATTGTAATAAACAACTTAAAATCTATAGGAACTCCAGCAAAATTAGGATTATTAGCGGTTTGGATCTTTTCTGTAATCGGATTAACTATAGTTGGAATTCGTCAGGCAACTCAAGAAGCTTATGATGCAGAAGTGATCGAAGATTCTAGAAATTTATATCTAAACCCAACTGATACTTTAAACATTAAAATGGTCGGTAACGATAGATATGTGAGAGGTCTGTACCATAGAAATGATTTTAAAATCAAACGAGATGAGAATGATAACAAAGTAATTGTAATCCAGGATATAGAAATATTCTTAAAGGAAAATAGAGAAGATTCTATTCCTAAATTGGAAATTAGAAAAAATGCAGAAGGAAGTAGCTATGATGAGGCAAAAGAAAGAGCTGCTGCATTAAAATACAATTACGATATCAAAGGAAACACCTTGTTATTAGATGGATATGCCATCACCGATTATGCACAAAAATACAATGATCAGGAAATCGAAATTATAATTTCCATCCCTGAAGGAATGACTGTATTTGTTGATCAAAACACATCAGGATTCAACAACTCTTGGAAATACAATGATTACTTAACAGTAGACGGAAAAGAAGAAAAGTATTTAACATTAATCGATGGTAAGCTTACTTGTAAGGACTGTCCTAAAGACGAATGGCAATACAATGAGTGGGAAGATGATGATAAGGATACTAACGACGGTGTAAAAATCAATATCAACTCTGAAGATGAAAACGCCAACCTAAAAATTGATGAGGATGGTGTTCAAATCAAAAGCGAAGAAGTTGATATTAAAATAGACGAGAACGGAATAAAAATTCAAACCGATAACTAAAAATAATAATCAAAAAACGAACAGTTTAATAAATTAATCAATCTTAATTATGACAACAATAGCAAAAATCATCGTTACTTTATGTGTTACTGCCTTATGTTGCTCTTGTAATATAGCTTTTGACGGAATTAGAGGAGAAGGCGAAGTAATCAAAAAAGAGAAGACCATTAACGAAAACTTTGATACTATAAAATCAAGTCGAGGTTTAGACGTAGTTTTAACAAACAAAAAAGATAGAAAAGTAATTATAGAAGCGAATGAAAATCTACATCAACATATAGAGGTTTATGTAGAAAAAGAAACACTTTATATTACTTCTGATAAAAACATCTATCAGGCAGATGAAAAAACTGTATATGTATCTTATGATAAATTAGGTAAAATCTCTGCAACTAGTGGTTCTCGTGTAACTTCTCAAGGACCTGTTGTTCAAAAAGACTTAGCAATTAGCGGAACAAGCGGTGCGGATATTGAATTAAAAGTAAAAGCAGAAACCCTTACCACATCAGTAACGAGTGGCGCTATGATGGATCTTACTGGAAAAGTAAATAACCATAATGCAAGTGCTACAAGTGGCGCAGACATTAGAGCTAACGAATTATTAAGTCTCGTGTCTGAAGCAAAAGCTACTAGTGGTGCTATGATTAGAATTCATGCCAAAAACCAATTCACTGGAAAAGCAACTAGTGGAGCTAATATCAATTATTATGGAGCACCAGAAAAAGTTGATGAAGTTGAAAATTCTGGAGGAAACATAAAGAGACATTAAAATTAAAACCTAACCAATAAATACAAACTAGCCAACCACCAACCACACCAACCAAAAATACGAACCACCGGAAAAGCATCCACTGTTGACAGACAAGTTATTTAGATATTTTACGCTTTTCAGGTGGTTTATTTTTTTCAAAACACAATCAATCAAAAAACAAAATGAAATCACAATCAAACTATTTCACCCTATGGGTTTGCATCCTATTGTTTGCGAACTTTCATATCCAAGCACAACAACCAACTCCAAAAAATGATCTAACCCAAACAATTCTAAAACTAGACTCAGAATTCTGGGAATCTTATAACACTTGTAATATCGAAAAATTTCGAACTTTTTTTAGAGAAGATTTCGAATTCTATCATGATAAAGGAGGACTTACCAAAGGGCTTCAAAAAATGATGTCTACTGTAGAAAATGGATTGTGTAATCCAGCTGGTCCTAAAGTTCGAAGAGAAGTAGTAGAAGGAACTGTAGCGGTATATCCGCTTAACAACTACGGAGCTATTATTAGTGGCGAACACCTATTTTATGTAACAGAAAAGGGTAAGGAAGAACAATTAACCCAAATTGCAAAATTCACACATGTATGGCAACATAAAAACGATCAATGGGTAATGACCAGAGTATTGAGTTATGACCATCAACCAGCTCCGCAGAATACAGATAAGAAAGAAATTTTACTATCAGATAAAATATTAGAGCAATATTTAGGCACTTATAAAGCTCCACAAACAGGAACCGTGGTTATCACCAAAAAAGACAATTTATTAGAAATTAAAGCTGGTAAAATGCAATCCATTGTGCATCCACAATCCGAAACCTTGTTTTTTCATAAGCAGAGTCCCCTAACCTTTGAGTTTGTAACAGAGAATAAGATAGTTTCAAAGATGATCGTTCGTGAAAACGGGAAAATAGTAGAAGAAGCTAAGAAATTGAATTAACTAATATTGTACTTAAACCACAACCTGTCCATTCTGCTCTTTACAGATAAAAATGACCTCTAATCCTATAGAGGTTATTTTTTTGGTACACCTTTTGGAATATGTCCTTTTGTAAAATTATCTTTATAGTACAAATATGATTTGCACAGATAGTTTTAGCAAATTAATTATACTGAAATGAAAAAATTAAAGTTTAAAAATAAAAACTTTCGCACTATGAGAACTTGGATGCTTATTGCATTATTTATTATTAGCTTAGGAAATATACATGCTCAGAAAGAAAAAATAAAAGGGAATAAAATTGTTGTGACAGAACAAAAATCCGTCGACGCCTTCCATACCATACAACTCAATGATAATTTCGAAGTTACAATTCAGGAAGACAGTGATAATCTAATTAGTATTGAAGCAGACAGTAACTTACAGGAAATCATCAATATAAGCGTAAAAGATAGTGTTTTAACAATTAAATCAGACAAAAGAATAAAGCGCTCCAAAGCACTAAATATTAAGATTGGATATGCTCAGGATTTAAAGAAAATAGTATCTTATAATAAGGTACACCTTAAATCAACTGCTCTTATTAAAACTCCTGCGATTAGAATCGAATCCAATGATGACACTGAAGTATTCCTTAGTATCGAAGCTGATCAAACTACCAGTGTTTCTAATGGTAAATCAAATGTAGAATTACATGTACAAACAAATGAGGCTTTTTACCAAGTAAATGATGATGCAGAACTAAAAGGAATTGTAGAAACAGATAGCCTAAAAGTAGATTTATACCAAAAGGGATATGCAAAATTAGAAGGAAAAACAACTTCAATGCTACTAAGAGCAGATGGTAATACAGATTTTTATGGAGAAAAGTTAACTTCAGAAAAAACATCGCTAATCGCAGAAGGTTCTAGTGATTGTTATGTTATAACCAATCATGAAATCACTATTGAAGCAAAAGATGAAACTGAAATTTATCTTTTAGGAGAACCTATTATCAAAATGACTCAATTTGCTAATGAAGCCACTTTGTATAAGAAAAAAATAGATTACAGTCCCGGTTTATTGAAATTATAGAAAAAATAGCCTGATAAATTTTAAAACTTATCAGGCTATTTTTTTAACAAATGTATTTTTAAGCAGAAACTTCTTCACTAGTTTCAACTGTGGCAAGATATCTTTCTGCGTCTAAGGCTGCCATACAACCCGTTCCAGCCGCAGTAACAGCTTGTCTATACTCTTTATCTTGTACATCCCCAGAAGCAAACACACCTGGAAGATTTGTTTTTGTTGATTTACCTTCAGTAATAATATACCCAGTATCATCCATATCAATCTGACCTTTAAATATATCTGTATTAGGTTTATGCCCAATAGCTATAAAAAGACCTGTAATTGAAATTTCCGATTTTTCTCCTGTTTGGTTGTTTACCATTCGTAAACCTTCAACTACCTGATCACCTAAAACCTCATCTACCTCGGTATTATAAAGCACTTTCAGATTAGGTGTAGCATTTACTCTGTGCTGCATCGCCTTAGAAGCTCTCATATAATCTTTACGCACTAGCATTGTTACACTAGAACATATATTTGCTAAATACGTTGCTTCTTCTGCTGCAGTATCTCCTGCTCCAACGATCGCAACATCTTGTCCTTTATAAAAGAATCCATCACAAACCGCACAAGCAGATACTCCTCCACCTCTAAGCTTTTGCTCACTTGGTAATCCTAAGTATTTAGCAGTCGCTCCTGTAGAAATAATTACTGCCTCTGCTTCTATTTCCTTTGTATTATCTACAGTAACTTTATGAATTCCTCCAACCTCTGTACTAAAATCTACTGCAGTTACCATTCCTATACGAACCTCAGTTCCAAAACGCTCTGCTTGTTGTTGTAACTGCACCATCATAGTTGGACCATCAATTCCTTCTGGATAACCAGGAAAGTTGTCAACTTCTGTAGTAGTAGTTAATTGACCACCAGGCTCCATACCCGTATACATAACCGGTTTAAGATCTGCTCTTGCTGCATATATAGCCGCAGTATAACCTGCAGGCCCTGAACCTATAATAAGGCATTTTATTCTTTCTATAGTATCTGACATAATCTTCACTTTAATTACTGATGTAAAAGTAGCAATTTGAAGAGAAACCTTACACTAAAGTTATTAAGAATTGTTATCCACTTATAGACATCTTAAATAGATCATTTATTGGAACTTTTTACGGAACATCTTCAAATAAGCAATTGACTATCAGACAACTTTAAAATAAAAATAAAAATTAAAACAAATATTCTTAAAGAAAAACCATAATTATCAACATAAAAAATCATAATTAAGATTAGATACCCTACATTTAATCAAAATTAAAAAGGATGACTTTTTTTGATATTTTAGACATCTTAGGAACCATCGCATTTGCTATTTCAGGAGCTTTGAGTGCAATGAACCGAAAATTTGATCTTTTTGGAATATTCATTATTGCCTTTGTAACTTCTATTGGAGGCGGAACACTAAGAGATGTATTGATTGGTGCTACACCTGTTTCCTGGATGCAAAATACACTAAACCTTTATTTAATTAGTGGCGTTACTATCTTATCTATCATCTTTAGAAATAAATTGGATTATCTTAAAAAATCTCTTTTTTTATTTGACACTATCGGATTAGGAATTTTTACAATTATTGGAGTAGAAAAAGGAATACAAACAGATCTTGCACCTATAGTCTCGGTTGCTCTGGGAGCCATGACAGGATGTTTCGGTGGCGTTATTAGAGACATCTTATGTAATGAGATACCTGTTATTTTTAGAAAAGAAATATACGCTACTGCATCGATAGCTGGAGGAATTTGTTTTATGGTGTTATATCAACTCAATACGCCTATGAACATCATTTACGTAAGCACAACACTCTTGATTATTGTCATCCGTTTAATCGTTGTAAAATATCGAATATCGTTACCTTTATTTACAGTTATTACCAAAAAGTAATAATAATTTTGTCATAAAAACTCACTATCTAGAACTAAACGTTTTACCTTTTTATTGAAAGTGATTCGAACTGAATTAGAAATAATATTCTTTTTAGAAAACTTTTATAGATTTCATGATTAAATTTATCTTATTTTAAAAAAATACTAATATCCCATTATTTCTTTGGAAATAGGTAGTTTTTGGGCTATGTTCGTAACATCGGAAAAGAAATTGCACAATGATCATAGAACCAAGAACTCGCGGATTTATCTGCTTAACGGCACACCCAAAAGGATGTGAAAAAAATGTCCTAAATCAAATAAATTATGTCAAATCAAAAGATCCCATAGAAGGTCCAAAAAATGTTTTAGTTATTGGTGCTTCTACAGGTTTTGGTTTAGCTTCCAGAATTACAAGTGCTTTTGGCTCTAATGCCGCAACAATCGGAGTATTTTTAGAAAAACCTCCCAAGCCCAATAGACCAGCTTCTCCAGGATGGTACAATAGTGCTGCTTTCGAAACGCAAGCACATCAAGCAGGTTTATACGCGAAGAGCATTAATGGAGATGCTTTTTCTGATGAAATTAAACAGCAAACAATCGAACTTATTAAAAAAGATCTTGGACAAATTGATCTTATTATCTATAGTCTTGCCTCTCCTGTAAGATTACACCCCAAAACAGGTATAAAACATAAATCGGTTCTAAAACCAATTGGCGGTGTTTATACAAACAAGACCGTAGATTTTCATACAGGTGATATATCACAAATATCTATTGATCCCGCAACAGAGGAAGATGTAGCCAATACTATCGCTGTCATGGGTGGAGAAGATTGGTATTTTTGGATAGATGCTTTACAAAAAGAAAATCTATTAGCTCCAAATGCCACTACAGTAGCATATTCTTATATTGGACCAAAACTTACAGAACCAGTGTATAGAAAAGGAACTATTGGTCGTGCCAAAGATGATTTAGAGGCTACTGCTTTTAAAATTTCAGATAGTCTTAAAAGTATTAATGGTAAAGCATATGTTTCTGTAAATAAGGCTTTAGTTACGCAAGCAAGTTCAGCTATTCCGGTAATCCCATTATATATTTCGTTGCTATACAAAATCATGAAAGAAAATAATGTTCATGAAGGCTGTATAGAGCAAATGGAAAGACTATTCTCAGAAAGATTATACACTACAGAGCAACCAAATACTGATAAGGAAGGTAGAATAAGAGTTGACGACTGGGAAATGAGAGAAGATATTCAAGCTCAAATAAAGGATTTATGGGACAATGCAACCACGGAGACTTTAGGAAGCATTGGTGATCTCGAAGGTTATAACACTGATTTCTTCAACCTTTTTGGTTTTAAAGTAGAAGGAGTGAATTATGATGAAGATGTGAATGAAATCGTAGAAATTCCTGGTTTGCAGAACTAATTTAACTGAGTCTTATAAAATCATTTTTTATAAACCTGTATTTGATATCTAATTGTTAGTGTTTGTAATAGTTTCTCCTAATTATTAAACACTTGATAGTTAATAATTTGATCCCTAATATAAAAAAATGGATTATTAAGGGTAACATTTTATGCGTATTTGACACTTACCTAAGAACATCATAATCAATAGTCTCCAAAATGCATGGCAATTGTTGTCTAGCTTTCTTATAGACTAATGTTCTTTTTTAACTAACCATCAAATAATGCGTATAATGAAAAGTTTATACTCTAAAAGTTCTCATAGTATCCCAGAGGGATTAACAAAACCTTCTTCTTCTTTTAAAAAGTTTGTTTGGCTGTCTGTACTTGGACTCCTATTTTTTATTATTATTTATATTACATTAATTATCTGGTTTGGAAGATTAGCTTATTATTCCTTTATGGAAGGTGATACTTTTTGGAATTACATACTAGCTGGTGGATATGCTTTTTTAAGCTTATTCATGATAAAATCTCTTTTTATTTTTAACAAACGAGAAAAAAACCCACTAGATGTATTCATTACAGAAAAAGAAGAGCCTGTACTTTTTGATTATTTATACAAATTAGCCGACGAAGCTGGAGCTCCCAGACCAAAAAAAGTATTTTTATCTCCTCGTGTTAACGCAAGTGTATCATATGATTTATCAATTATCAACTTAATCTTTCCCTCGAAGAAAAACTTAGAAATTGGTTTAGGATTAATGAATGTTCTAAATCTTGGTGAATTTAAAGCTGTATTAGCGCATGAATTTGGTCATTTCGCTCAACGTTCTATGTTACTTGGAAGATATGTCTATATCGCACAGCAGATAGCTGTACAAATAATTAACAAAAGAGACATTTTCGATAATTTCTTAGCTGGTATTTCAAGTATAGACATTCGGATAGCCTGGATAGGCTGGATATTATCCATACTGGTTTGGGCAGTTCGTTCATTAATCGAAACATGTTTTAGCGTGGTTATGATTGCTCAAAGAGCACTATCAAGAGAGATGGAATTTCAAGCAGATCTTGTTGCCGTATCATTAACTGGTAGCGATGCATTGATTCATGCATTATCCAAATTACAAGTTGCAGACGAAGCATATGACCATGCTTTAAATACTGTAAACACCAAATTAGATGATAAAAAGGCTATTTATAATTTATACAAACTACAGACTAATTATATAGAAAAAATGTCTTGGGTATTGGACGATCCAACTTATGGAAAATCACCTAAAGTATTAGATATTAATCCTGAGCTACATAGAGTTTTTGGAAATAGAGCCTTTAACCCTCCAAAAATGTGGTCTACTCATCCAGCCGATAAGGACAGAGAAGAAAACGCTAAAAAAATATACATATCGGCTCCTATAGATGAAAGACCTGCAGAAATCCTATTATCAGATGCTACTAAATATGAAGTAGAGATGACTGCAAAATTAATCGCTACCAGCAAAATTGAATCAGAGATAATATCTGATGAAGAATCTCTGAAATTTCAAGATAAAGAATATTTCAGCTGGACTTTTTTAGATCCAAAATATCGATCTAATTTTTTAAATAGGTTTTTCACTTTAAATTTTAAAGATACGAATGAGATGTATTCTATGAATATAACCGAAAGTGAAATTACTTCTAATTTTGATGTTATTTATCAGTCGAATCTCACGGAAAAACTAGAAGCTTTAAAGGAAGTTAAAGAAGAGATTTTATCTTTAAACCTTATCATTAATGAAGCAGTAACAATCGAAAAAAGAGAAATCTGGCATCGAGGTGAACGAATTAAAAGAAAAGATGTTAAAACAATTCTTCAAAAATTAGAACAGGAAGAATCTTCGATTTTAGATGATCTTAAAAAACACGATACGATATGTCGATCTACATATTATCACGCTGCTACTTTTTTAGGTGGTAACTGGAACGACTATCTAAAATCTGTTAGTAGTTTGGTCCATTATGCTGAACATGCTATTGCCGATTTAAACGATGCTGCAACAAAATATCACAATGTTGTTAATATAGCGCTAGCAGATGGAAATGTTAGTTCAGATGAACTTACAGATATTATAAATTCCGGAAATGATTATTACAAATCTATTCGTTCTGCATTTCAGAAGAGTACCGAAATAAAACTAAATAAAGAACTACTAGCTAACTCCACAAAAGAGAAATTCTCCGATTTTTTTGAAGAATTAAAACTATCCTCACCAACAAGTGATAATATAAGTAAGTGGTCGGAGGTAGTCGATGGCTGGGCTGGAGAGGCATTAAACGGCTTAAACTTTTTACGAAGTTCTTCATTAGAACATCTATTAGATATAGAAGAAGAAATTAAAAAATCATTTCTTAACAAAACTCCTATTACAAGGACATTACCCGATCCGATCAACACTGTAAATTCATACAAATTGCTTACTCGTGGTAATGAAAGACCTATTCAACGAAAGTTAAAACTATGGGACCGATTTATCATAGGTGAAGGCTTTTTTGGCGCTACTGCTAAATTTGCAATTTCCTTAACTTTAATAGGAGGAGCATTGTTTCTAGGAAGCTTTTCTCAATCTACAGATCTAACCATTTACAACGGACTAGAAATGGATGTTACCGTAGTCTTGAATGGAGAAAAGGAATTAGAAGTTGAAACAAAAGATAATATTACAGTATCTGTAGACCATAACACAGATTATCATATCGTTGCCTATGATCCAAATGGAGAAGTTATTGAAAACTTTATGGAGTCTACGAGTTCTCCTGGCAAAGAGTATGTTTATAACGTAAGTAACGCAGGTGTTTTCTTTGAATATACGGCTTACTACGGACCGGGAAATGGTTTTAGACCTAAGCAGCGTAATATAGGAGCCTCCAGATGGTTTCATAGCAACGCGGATTATATTTTAGAAACCCCACCAGAAATGGATGATGAAGGAACAAGAAAAGACGTTTTAGTAGCCTATAGTGATAATCCTTATGATATGATATCGATTGTAGAGGATTCTACAGAATTAAACAAACTAATTAATACTCATGTTTTATGGGATTCTAGCACTAGTAACAATTTATTATCCTGGATGAGTTTATTACCCTATGTAAAAAATCCTAACTCCATAATTGATAAAAGAATAGAGCGTTTAGGAAATGACATTATTGCAAAAAGGGCCAAAATGGATATGGTTGGCGATGATGAGAAAAACAAAATATGTAATGAAATTCAGCAGTCCTTTGAGAAAGAAAAAGACAATCCAGATTTATACTACCTAAACACAAGGTGTTTAGAAGATTCTAAATATCAAGACAATACTTTTGTCCAGGGATATGAAAAATGGCCCAATCATTCGTGGTTAGCTTACGCCGCTGCAAATATTTATGGTCAAAATGAAAATTGGGAAAAGAGTCTTGAAGCTTTTAACGAAGCTAGTAAGATAAATGGTCTTAAAGGAGTAATTGCTTTAGATGCTGAAAGAGTTCGAAGAAAAATCAATAAAAACAAAAGACCTTTAAAAATAAACTTTACTAGTGATGATCTGGAATATTATCTAAATATTGACCAAGGAAAACTTAATAAAATAAATGGTGATCCATACTATGTATACGTACTTATGTCGAAAGGAAAATTAAAAGAGGCATATAGCTTTATTAAGTCCAACGAAACATTTAAACCATTTATTCTTAGGTTTCTTGCCATTTCTGAAGGAGCTAGCGAAGAAATGAAAAATGATGTTAAATTGTTAGATGAGAAAGAAGGTATAAATAGTCATTCAATATGGTATGCATTAGCCTGGAATATCCTAGAAAAAAATGAATACTCAACAATCATTAATGAAATTAACCAAATGGGGGTTTCCGTTGTAGACCTGAATAAATTTATTGAGTTCATTAAATCTAATAATTATACGGCTGCCGAAAATATTATTAAAGAACAACGGCTATATTTCAAAGGACATATGTACGCTTTGGGATATATTATTTCAGAACACAAAGCACCAGAAATATGGAAAGAACATGCAAATCAACTATTATTTGCTCATGAACAACCATTTTTAGGAAACTAAATTTTAATAACTTGGAAATATATCCTTTCTCAGCCAGCTACCAACTAAAGTGGCTGGTTTTTTATTCTTAAAATGCAATTAATAATTAGAAACATTAGTTTTGACTACTTTTATAAATAAATTGATTTGTATCCATATTATATATGACAAACTTTGAAGAAAGATTAACAGGTGGGCATCCCAATTCTTTAGGTGATACCGTAGAAGTAGTTGAAGAAGTATTAGCCGAAAACGAACTTTTTAATGAGCTATTCAATTGTTATTTTAGTAATGATGAAATTGTTAGGTTAAGAACTTCTAACGCTATGAAACGAGTTTGTAAGGTTAATAAACCTTTACTGATCCCATATATAGATAGATTTTTATCAGAGATTTCTATAATTGATCAAGCTTCTACACAATGGACTTTGTCTCAATTGTTCGAAATGTTAGAGAAAGATATGAGTGATGGACAAATAAAACAAGCAAAGGAAATCATGAAAAACAACCTAGCTAATCATAATGATTGGATTGTATTGAATCAGACCATGAATACGCTAACCAAATGGTCTAAAAAAGATGAGAATCTAAAATTATGGATCATTCCGCACTTAGAAAGGTTGACTTCAGATACTAGAAAATCAGTTTCTGGAAGAGCGCAAAAAATGCTTAAAGCTTTGGGATTATAGTCTTTAATTCCATGAAACCAAAACTACGGGTAACATACTTACACTATCATCTTTTGATTAAGTGATAAAATGCAACAAAACAACATTTGAAAAGTATTTATAACGGAAGACGTACAATCATTACATACAAATTTCGTTATTTTGCAGACAAATCAGAAATACTTGAAAAACACATTTTTCTATATAGTTTTTACACTACTGTTTTCTTCAATTGCCTTTTCTCAAGAGAGCAAGAAAATTAAGGTTCAATCAGACCGTACCATTAAAAATGAAGAGCGTTTTCCTGGAGCTACAATTTTAGCGAAGGTGAATAAACAGGTATTTATCGAACATGAGGGAATTGAAATTTGGTGTGATCAAGCTGTTCATTATGGAGAAGACAAGTTTGTAAGAGCTTTTGGGAATGTAAAAATGAAGCAAGGTGACACCCTAACTATGACAAGTGCGTATGCAGAATATAATGGTAATAGTAAATTCGCTTATGCCAGAGAAAATGTTTTTTTAGAGACTCCTTCTAATACTTTAAATACAGACACGCTGTTCTTTGACAGACTTCGTCAACAAGCATATTACCGAAGTGGTGGAACGGTAAAAGATTCTTCTAATACGTTAACCAGTAAAATCGGAAGGTACTTTATGGATAGAAAACAATATTCATTTAATACCCAAGTGAAAATTGTAAATCCAGAAAACACGGTAGATTCCGATCGCTTAGATTACTATACCGAAAATGGCCATGCGTATTTATATGGTCCTTCTACTGTAAAAGGAAAAGAAAGTACACTATATTGTGAACGTGGTTTTTATGATACTAAAGTAAAAACAGGCTATGCCATAAAAAATGCGCGAATTGATTATGACAATCGTACCGTATTTGGAGATAGTATCTTCTATAACAGTGCTATACAATTTGCTTCTGCTACTAATAATATCAAGGTTTTAGATACAGCTAATAATTCTGTTATCACGGGCCATTATGCCGAAGTTTTTAAAGACAAAGATTCTGTTTTTATCACCAAAAGGGCTTTAGCAGCTACCTTACAAGAAAAAGACTCTATTTACATTCATAGTGACACACTTATGGTTACAGGAAAACCTGAACATAGAATCATGAATGGCTTTTATGATGCTCGAATTTTTAAAAGTAATATGAGTGGAAAGAGTGATTCTATTAATGTAGACCAAACTACTGGTTATACTAAAATGGTAGGCAGACCCATTTTATGGTCTCAGAGAAATCAGATGACAGGAGATACAATCAAAATCATTTCTAATACAGAAACTGAGAAATTAGATTCTCTTGTTGTATATCAAAATGCATTTCTTGTTCAAGAAGATACTCTTAAAGCTGGTTACAATCAGGTCAAAGGACAAACGCTCTATGGACTTTTTAAAGATAATGAGATATACCAAGTAGATATTGACAAAAACACCGAGACAATTTTTTATCAAAGGGAAAGTGAAGGTGAATTAAAATTGATTGGTATTAATAAAGTATTATCCAGTTCTATAAAACTGCTACTCGAGCAAAGAGAAATTGTTGATGTTTATTATTATCAAAATATTGATGGCACTTTATATAGAGAAATCGATTTGCCAGAAAATGCAAGAGAATTATCTGGTTTTGTATGGCGTGGCGATGAACAGATACTTAGCAAAAAAGATCTTTTTAGAGGAGAATCTCCTCCAAAACTAACGAAGATCACTGGAATTCCATTACCCGTAGAAGATGAAGATTTCTTTGATGAAGAAACCTTAAAACGTTTGGAAGAAAACAAGTCCGAAGGTTCTCGATTATTAGAGCAGAGACTAGAAGATGCTGAGCTTAAAGAAACTAATGAAGAGCTAGATAAATCTACAGAAGAAAAAATCAACGAGGAATTGAATAACCTTAAGAAAAAAGATTCTACCTCTTCCAAAAGGAAGTCCAAAAAGGTAAGCTTTGTAGACCCAAACCTAAATCGCACTGCAAAAGAAAGGGATAGCATTACAGTAACAACGCTTAAAAACACGAAAAAAACAGACACTGTTAACAGAGAAAAGTGATGCATCCTTTTAACGTTGAACCTACCAGTAAGATAAACTTCATAAGATATTTAAACTCCAATTAGTTTGGATTACCTTTGCCAAGGTGAAAGAAGATTTTTTTACATATCAAGCTCAAACAACTCCACATCCATTAGCAATGGAAATATCTCATGCAGAGGGAAGTTATATTTTTGCCACGAATGGTAAAAAATATTTAGACTTCGTTGCTGGTGTTTCTGCTTGTAGTCTAGGGCATAGACACCCAAAAGTGGTAAATGCCATAAAAGAGCAACTAGATAAATATTTGCACGTTATGGTTTATGGAGAATATATCCAACAGCCTGCCGTAGCACTTACGAAACTCTTAGCTTCTCTCCTACCAGATCCTTTGGAGAAAACTTATTTAACCAACTCTGGTACTGAAGCAATAGAGGGTTCTCTAAAATTAGCGAGAAGAGTTACAGGAAGAAGTCAGATCATTGCTGCTAGGCTTGCCTATCATGGTAATACAATGGGGTCTATGAGTGTGATGGGTTATGAAGAAAGGAAACAAGCCTTTAGACCATTAATTCCAGACGTATCCTTCATATCCTTTAATAATGAGAATGATCTAGAACAAATCACCAATAAAACAGCAGGAGTTATTTTGGAAACAATTCAGGGTGGTGCAGGATTTATTGCTCCTAAAAATGACTATTTACGAAAAGTAAAAAAACGCTGTGAAGAAGTTGGAGCCTTGTTAATTCTTGATGAAATCCAACCTGGATTTGGTAGAACGGGCAAGTTATTCGGGTTTCAGAATTACGATATGACTCCAGATATTGTGGTAATGGGTAAAGGTATGGGTGGTGGATTACCAATTGGAGCTTTTACAGCTTCTTCAGAAATGATGAATCAGTTACAGGATAATCCAAAACTAGGTCATATTACCACTTTTGGAGGTAATCCAGTTATTGCCGCTGCCGCTTTGGCAACTTTAGAAGAAATCTCACAAAGTGACTTAATGTCAGAAACTCTGGAAAAAGAAAAATTAATTAAATCTTTATTAGTACATCCTTTAATCACAGAAATTAGAGGTGTAGGATTGATGCTAGCTTTAATTACAGTTACTCCCGATATTGCTAATGAAATTGTGTTAAAATGTCAAGACAATGGTTTGATATTATTTTGGTTACTTTTTGAACCAAAAGCAGTGAGAATAACACCTCCCTTGACTATTTCAAAAGAAGAAATAAAGGAAGGATGCCAAATTATCCTAGAGGTATTAGATAATCTTGAATATCCAAAAAACTAATCATATTCTTCACTAAATTCATTTAAATTCCTTATATTTAAAGGACTATCTCACCAATAACACAATTCGATAGAACATCTGGCTTTTTTTAATGGACATGTTAAACCATTCATTTTTAAATGGTACACATTTTGTTAATTAGTTTGTTAAAAACAATTGATTTCTGAAGTAGTATGATGACATTTCATTCGTAATTTTAATACAGAGGAAATCAATAATGCTAACAATAAATTATGTAAAGTATTTTGTATTACTCTTATTTGTTGGGGAAGACAAAAAAAGTTTGTAATACGATTATGATTTATTGAGCATCTTTAATCAACGTGTATGAAATGAGCATATATTACGTTTCTATAATAGAGATATAATCATGCGAATGACATCTGATATTATTAAATAACACAAGCGGATGAAATTTAACCACGAAGAATTCGAAGACAACAATTTCTCAATTAGTCGTTACGAGTCTATGCTGAGATCTAATGATGTGAAATTTTTTGATTCTGATGAGTTTGAATCAATAATCCATCATTATTTAGAAAATGGGAAAATTGCTAAAGCGAAAA
Source organism: uncultured Aquimarina sp. (assembly GCF_947492965.1). Lineage (GTDB taxonomy): Bacteria > Bacteroidota > Bacteroidia > Flavobacteriales > Flavobacteriaceae > Aquimarina. Next base: position 284,084 of record NZ_CANLOZ010000005.1, read on the forward strand.
AAGCTATTTCTTTAGGGCTTTCACAACATCCATCTTCTGTTAACTTAAAGCTACTACAAGTAGAGGTTTTAGTTTTCGAAGATCGTTTGGATAAAGCAGATCATCTTTTAGCACAGCTTCATGCTTTAGAGCCTGAAAACGAAGAAATTTATATTCAGAAAGCTAACATCCTTTCTAAACAAAATAATCATATAAAAGCAATTGAGTTATTAACCACTGCATTGCAATATACTGGAGATGAAGCAGATGTTTATTCCCTCATAGGAATGGAATATCTGTTTATGGATGATTTCGAAAATGCGAAAGTAAACTTCATGAGATGCTTAGAGGCAGATGATCAAGATTACTCGGCTTTGTATAACATTATTTACTGTTTTGATTTCTTGGAACAACATGAAGAAGCTATTACGTATCTTAATATGTTCTTGGATAAAAACCCATATTGCGAAGTAGCCTGGCATCAGGTAGGTAAGCAATATTTTGACATCAAAGAATATGAAAAAGCATTAGCTGCTTTTGATTTTGCTATCATTAGTGATGAATACTTTATCGGTGCATACTTAGAAAAAGGAAAAGTATTAGAAAAGCTAAAGAGATATGAACAGGCAATAGAAAATTATCGTATCACCTTAGAACTAGATGATCCAACTTCATTTGCTTTACTAAGAATAGGAAAATGTTTTGAAAAACTTGGAAGCGATGATTTAGCAATTCAACATTTCTCTAAAACAGTACATGAAGATCCATTATTAGATAAAGGATGGATTGCAATTACTGATTTTTACATGAGAAAGCGTAATTATCAAAAAGCACTTTACTATACAAATAAAGCAATTAGTATCGATGCAGAAAATGTACTTTATTGGAAACGTTATGCCAAGATTAATAATCGCCTGGCATTTTTCGAAGAAGCAGAACGTGGATATAGAAAAGCATTAGAACTGGGTAATTACGAGTTAGAAACTTGGCTTAATAGATCTGATATCCTAAAATATATTGGTGAATCAGATGCTGCGATTCAAAACATGAACCAAGCCATAGAATTTTATCCCGAAAATGCTGAGATTCAATATCGATTAGCTGGATTATACTATGAGCAACAAGAATATAGCAAAGGGGAATTCCACCTTAGAAAAGGTTTGGAATTAGATCAAGAATATACGATTGTTTTAGAAGAGCTGTTTGAGTCAGTTTTCAACCTTTCTTTAGTTCAAAATATTATCTCAGAATACAAAAGATAACACCTAATTTATTGTTTATTTTACAATAAAATTGAGTCTTTCAATTTCCTTAGATAACCGCATGTTTTACAACAAAAAATACATACATTTGTTTGTATAACCATTGTAAAAGCACAAAAAATGCAACGAAGTCTTAAGGACTACCTATTAGTTTCACTAAAAGGAATTGCTATGGGAGCTGCTGATGTTGTTCCTGGAGTTTCTGGAGGTACGATCGCCTTTATATCTGGCATCTATGAAGAATTAATTTCTACAATAAACAATCTTAATATTGCATTTTTTAAAGACTGGAAAAAAGATGGATTAAAAGATACCTGGAAAAAATACAATCTCTCTTTTCTAGTAGCATTGTTTGTTGGAATTGCTATTAGTATTCTATCTCTTGCCAAAATAATTAAATGGTTATTACACAATGAGCCCTTATTATTATGGTCATTTTTTTTCGGATTAGTACTTGCAAGCATCCTTTATATTGGAAAACAGATTACTGTATGGAGCCCAAAAGTTCTTATTAGTATTGTATTAGCTGCTGTAATCTCCTATTTTATTACAATTGCAGAACCTATGGCTTCTCCAGAAAGTCTTTGGTACTTATTGTTTTGCGGGTTCATTGCCATTATTGCCATGATCTTACCTGGAGTTTCAGGCGCTTTTATTTTATTGATTCTTGGTGCTTATGAAACTTTTATCGGAATCTTAAATCAGTTTAGAGAAGGACTTACGACTTTTAATATTAGTTTGCTATGGGAAGCTTTTTATAAAATCGTAATAATTGGAATTGGAGCTGTAGCAGGTTTAAAACTATTCTCTAAAGTTCTCAATTGGATGTTCGATAATCATAAAAACGTAACTTTAGCATTACTAACTGGTTTTATGATCGGTTCTTTAAATAAACTTTGGCCTTGGAAAGAAGTACTATCATGGAGAACAAACTCTGAAGGCATGGAAGTACCTTTTATAGAAAAAAGTATTTTACCAGCTAGTTATGAAGGAGATCCTAGAATAATATGGGTACTTATTTTTGTGACTATTGGTTTTCTATTAATTCTTATATTAGAGCGACTTGCTACAAAAAAGGAAAAGTAAATAATTCATGGCCCAAAACACCAGAACGTTAAGTGATAAGTTTTTTTTAGTCATCAAGGGGTTGGCTATGGGAGCAGCTAACAAAGTACCTGGTGTATCTGGAGGAGTAGTCGCTTTTGTTGCTGGTTTTTATGAAGAATTTATATACTCTTTGCAGAAAATAAATCTCAAAGCATTCAAATTATTTATCAATTTTAGATTTTCTAGCTTCTGGAGATATATTAATGGTAGATTTTTAGCACTGTTAATCTTAGGAATGCTCATTAGCTATTTTAGTGTCTCTAAAATACTAGATTATTTAATCATTCATTATGAGTTATATGTGTGGTCCGCCTTTTTTGGGATGATTATCGGATCTATTTATTATATCGTAAAAGACTTTGATGACTGGAACAGACGAAATATTTGTTTTATCATTATCGGCACTATCGTAGGAGTTAGCATTAGTCTTTTGGAGCCAGCAAAAGAAAATGACAACTTATTTTTTGTGTTTTTCTGTGGAATTGTAGGTGTTTCTGGTATGACCTTGCCTGGTCTGTCAGGTTCTTTTATTCTTATCTTATTTGGAAACTATGTGCTACTACTCGTGGATTCTGTAAATGCTTTATACGATACCATAGCAGATCTTATACGATGGGATTTATCTTTTACAGAAAATGAAAATAGAATCCGATTATTAAAAGTTCTCGTAGTTTTTAGTCTTGGCTCTATTACTGGATTAGTAACGTTATCACATTTTTTAGGATACGTATTAAAACATTATAAAAATGCCACTTTTGCATCGATTATTGGTTTTATTACAGGCTCATTAGGAGTAGTTTGGCCATGGAAATATAAAATGTATAAAAAAGATGAAGTAGGTCAAATTTTAATAGATGCACAAGGCAATCCAATACTTGATAACTACGATCGATATCTACCAGATTTTTCAATCATGTCTACATACATTGCTTTCTTTTTCATACTTGTGGGTATTGGAATTGTTCTGTGGTTAGAATGGTATGGAGAAAAAACTGTAAAAACCAAACCAATATGAGTACATATGGATTATTAGGAAGAGATATAGGCTACTCCTTTTCCAGAAATTATTTTTCCAATAGATTCGAAAAAGAAAACCTACCACATCGTTACATCAACTTTGATCTTAAATCCATTGAGGAGCTTAAAGAGGTACTCGAAAATAAGGAAATCCATGGTATGAATGTCACTATTCCTTATAAAGAAGAAGTGATTCCATATTTAGATACTTTGGATCCAATAGCAAAAGAAATCGGAGCTGTTAATGTTATCAAGTTTGAAAATAATGGAAAGCTTACAGGATACAATAGTGATTATTATGGCTTTACCGAATCACTAAAACCACTACTTACCCCAAAAATAAAAAAAGCACTCATTCTTGGAACCGGCGGCGCCTCAAAAGCAATTGCCTATGCGCTAGAAAAACTAGATATTAAGTATACTTTTGTATCTAGAAATCCTGATTTTAAAGAACTTAGTTATAACGATTTGGATGAAGATATCATCAGAGATTTTAAATTAATCATCAACTGTACTCCTTTAGGCACACACCCTAAAGTTCAAAATCATCCAGATATTCCGTTTGAGCATCTTGGCGAAAATCATATTTTATACGATCTCATCTATAATCCAGAAGAAACAACCTTTATGAGAAAAGGCAAGGAAAAAGGTGCCAAAACTATTAATGGTCTACGAATGCTTGTATTACAAGCAGAAAGATCCTGGGAAATCTGGAATTCATAATTTTTGATATTACTTCCTAATAAATAATATACTTTTCCTACAAATGTAATTCCTAAAACGAAGTATTTGCTTTGAGTTTATATAAGATGTTAGTATCTTAGACAATCGTTAATCTCCGATAAACAAAAACATTAATACGATGTCCACACACGATAACCTGCCTCAGGCAGATGGAAATGAAGAAAAAAAGGCTGAATCTCCTATTGAAAGTATAGAGAATCCTACTACCGAAGAATCTGAATCTGTTACACCTGTAATAGAAGAAAATGCTACCAATGATGACGTAAAAATAGAAGAAGCTTCTAATACTGAAGTTACAACAGAAGAACCATCATCTTCAGAAAAAGAAGAAGTGGTAGCAGAAATTTCTAAGGAAGAAGTTCCTACAGAATCTTCCAATGATGCGATTCAAAATGAAATGGATGAAGCAGTAGCTAAGGATAGCGAAGATGAGGCAAAATTAGAACGTCATGATATTGAAAAGAAAGATTATCATGCCATGACCAAAGATCAGCTTATCTCAGAATTAAGGCATCTTATAAAAAATGAGAAAATTCAAGCTATAAAAGAACATGTAGAAGAGATTAAAACTGAGTTTAACGCTAAATTTAATGAAGAAGTAGAACAGAAAAAAGATGAATTTTTAGCTGAAGGAGGTAACATTATTGATTTTTACTATTCTACTCCACTCAAAAAAGAATTCAATTCTGTTTATTTTGATTATAAAGAAAAAAGAAACGCTTACTACCAAAATCTAAAAAAAGACCTTCAGGTAAACCTTCAAAAGAGACTAGATATTATTGAAGAACTTAAAGGGCTATTAAACGTAGAAGAAAACATTAATTCTACTTATAATCACTTTAAGGAAATTAAAGAAAGGTGGCACAATGCAGGACCAATTCCAAGAGATAAATACAACACCGTTTGGAATACGTATCATCACCATACCGAAAATTTTTATGATTTCCTTCATCTCAATAGAGACTTTAGGGATCTTGATTTTAAGCACAATCTAGAACAGAAACTAAAAATTATAGAACGTGCCACAGAACTTGCACAAGAAACAGATGTAAATCGAGCTTTTAGAGAATTACAAATTCTTCATAAAATGTGGAAAGAAGATTTAGGTCCTGTTGCTAAAGAATATAGAGAGCCTATCTGGGAGAAATTTAGTGCTCTTACCAAACAAATTCATGAAAACCGACAAGAATTTTTCAAAGTTCAGGATAAAGTTTATGAACAGAATTTAGTGGTAAAGCAAGGAATTATCAATAAAATAATCGAAGTTTCTTCTGACCACCCAAAAAATCATAATGGTTGGCAACAAAAAATTAAAGAAATAGAAGCATTAAGAGAAGATTTCTTTAAAGCGGGAAAAGTTCCATTAAGTGCTAACGAAGAAACCTGGAGTCACTTTAAAAGCGCGGTTCGAGATTTTAACAGAAATAAAAATGCCTTTTATAAAGGTCTTAAAAAAGATCAATTCGATAATCTAAACAAAAAGATGGAATTGATCAAAATTGCTGAAGATAATAAGGATAGTGATGACTTTTCTGTTACTACCCCATTAATGAAAAAAATCCAAGCAGACTGGAAAAAGATTGGTCATGTCCCTAGAAAAGACAGCGACCGAATCTGGAAAAGATTTAAAGATGCCTGCAACTTTTATTTCGATAGAATTCATGCTGAGAAAAATGAAGCAAATAAAGAAGAATTAGTTTCTTACGAGAAAAAACTAGCACATATTGAAGCTCTTAAAGAACTAAAGTTATCTGGTGATCCTAAAAATGATTTAGATATCATTAAAGAGAATATAAAAACATGGAAAAGTTTAGGGAGAGTACCCTATAAAAAAAGAAATATAGAGTCTGACTATCATAAGGTATTGGACGGCTTTTTTGAGCAATTAAATCTAAGTCGTCAAGAAACCGAAATGATTAAATACGAGAATAAACTAAATTCTCTAGCCAACCAATCAGATGATAGAGCACTACGAAATGAACAAAACTTTATTCGTAAAAAAATAGAAGAGGTTCATAATGAAATTCGACAATTAGAAAATAATTTACAGTTTTTCAAGAATACCGATGACTCTAACCCTCTCGTTATTGATGTAAGAAAAAATATCGAAAAACATAAAGAGAGTCTAGTCGTTTGGAAAAATAAACTCAAAAAAATCAAAGAACTTTAATAAGTCCATAGATTTAATTAATGATTAATTGCGCTCTTTGCGGTTCAGAAACCCAGAAATTTACTGAAATACAAGAGCGCATATATTATCAATGCTTTAACTGTCATGGAATATCATTAGATCCTTCTTTTTACCTAACAGATAAACAAGAAAAAGAACGGTATGAAATTCATAATAACGATGTAACCGATTCTGGATACCAGAACTTCGTATCTCCTATTGTTAATGCTATCGCTAAAAACTATACATCTCATCATAAAGGTTTAGATTTTGGTAGTGGAACAGGACCAGTTATAACTACAATGCTCCGAAAACAAGGGTATGATATTACTACGTATGATCCCTTTTTCGATCCCAATCCCAATGCATTAAGACAAACCTATAATTATATTGCTTGCTGCGAAGTAATGGAACATTTTCACAATCCGAATAAGGAATTTGCTCTACTAAATTCCTTACTTGAAGAAAATGGTACTTTATATTGTAAAACGTATCTTTATAATTCATCCATTAATTTTAATTCTTGGTGGTATAAAAACGACCCTACTCACGTTTTCTTTTACACAGAAAAGACATTGCAATGGATACAGTCTAAATTTAATTTTAGCAAACTAATTATTTCGGACAAGCTGATCTGTTTTAGACGATAAGGTATTTTGTTTTATATCTAACAAAATTCAAATATTATACCTTCTACAATACTCTCATTACAAATCTTATTAACACGAAAACGTTTGAGTAATTAACTACTTCTATTAGTACTTATTTATTCCCTAAATTGCATAATTATCATTTTTATCGATAAAATAATATCACTAACATAATAATATTTGAAATTTTATAACTATATGACAATTTAAACACCAACTTCTTTCAAAAGAAGATTATTACACAAGACACAATTCAAACACTAAAACTTATGAAAAACTCACTACCTAAACTCTTAGGCATTATTTGTCTATGGAGTTTATCACTCAATTCATTTTTTGTAAATGCACAAACTGATTTTAGAGAAGAAACCATTTATTTCCTCTTAACCACTCGTTTTTTTGATGGTGACCCTAATAACAATGTACCTACAGAATGGTCCTCTTACAATCCGGACCCGAATATCAACCCTACTATTACAGATCCTAATGATGTAACGTGGAAAGGTGACTTTAAAGGATTAATCCAAAAACTAGACTATATAAAGGATCTTGGTTTCACAGCTATTTGGATCACTCCTATCGTTCATAACAGAAGCCCTTTAGATTATCATGGTTATCATGCTTGGGATTTTACTAAAGTAGATCCCCGTTTAGAATCTCCTGGAGCTACGTTTCAGGATTTGATCAATGAAGTTCATGCGCGTGATATGAAGATTGTATTAGATGTTGTTACCAATCATGCAGGTCGTTTTGGGATTAAAGATGTTGCAGAAATAAAATATAACACAGATCCTACAAAACCCTGGTACGCACCAGACAACCCCAATTGGGAGTATGATGGTTTAACACCAAATCCAGAAGATGGACTAATCTGGAGTCGTGCCAACCTTGCAGAAATGCCACCTCCTTATAATCAAGATCTTTCTGCCTTTAATTTTCCTAGCAAAGAAAGCTATGTAGATACATCGGATCCAGATTGGTATCATCATTCAGGGAATGGATTTGCACAAGGTTTTGATGATATAGAAAATTTACACAATAGAGCTTTAGCAGGAGACACACCAGACTTAAACACAGGAAATCAAGTAGTTAGAGACTATCTTGTAAATGCATATGCTACATTCATTAATATGGGAGTTGATGCATTTCGTTGGGATACAGTTAAGCATATGAGTAAAGAAGATATCATCTATTTCTACGATGCTTTTAAGGCTATTAACCCTGATCTCTTTATTTTTGGAGAAGTTGCGCAACTAAGACACGAGTTACATCCTGTTGATGAAATCAATCCGCATTATTATACTTGGAGAGGTGCAGTAAACAATTCAGAACCTTTGGATCTTGCTGTAATTGATTTCTTTGGTGAAGCGACATTTCACGGAACTTTCGAAGAAGGACAATCTTTCCCAACAGTGAAAGCAGCAGCACGTTATGACCATTTATATAGTGATCCTTCTACTTTGATAACATGGTTAGATAATCATGATTTTGGTCCTAATAATGATTGGAACAGAAGATATGGCGGTACCGATGAAAATTTAGCCGCATGTATGAACTTTATGTTTACATGGCGAGGAATTCCAGTAGTGTATTATGGAACTGAAATGAGATTTAAAGCTGGAGAATTTAATGATATTCATAATGCTGCAGGTATCGAACAATCAATTGATAAAACTGGTAGAGCCTACTACGGAGATATAATAGACCAAGCTCCTAGTCATAAAATATACCAACATATAAGAAAGTTAAATGCTATTAGAAAAGCTGTTCCAGCGCTCCAAAAAGGAAGTTGGGACTGGAAAGAAGCTCCGGGAAATGCCGTATCGTATCGTAGAGTACATCAAAATAGTGAAGTTGCTGTAGGGTTAGCAAAAGATGGAAATGCATCTTTTAGCATCTCCGGAATGACTAATGGTGTGTATAGAGATGCTGTAACGGGAAGAGAAATTTTTGCGCAAAATGGAGTGTTGAATTTCACTGTAACTTCTGGATCTGCAGGGATCTATGTACTTAATGGACCTGGACTCATTGGAGGCTGCGGTGGTGGTTTCTTCGAGAATTGCGTTAATGGACCAAGTAATCCTGTAGTTATAATGAATCCAAATACTACCAACTCCGAAGATCCTATTCAAATTACTATGGATGGTGTTGGAGGAGCTGGTGCTCCATACGCTATTTATTATACGTTGGATGGATCCACTCCAAATAGTTCGAGTACTTTATATAACAGTGCATTTACGATCACAGAATCTACCACTATAAAAGCTATAGTCTATGATAGAGATGGAGTAGCTTCAGATATTCTAACAAAAAATTATAGAATTGGTCCTATTGAAGGATTACATGTATATTTTAAGAAACCATCTTCTTGGTCTCAGGCGAATGTTCATTATTGGAATGAATCACCAGATGTATTACCAACTAGTAATTGGCCAGGTCCTCAAATGAATCAAATAGACAATTCTGAATGGTATGAATATATTTTTGAAGGCGTTCAGAGTACTAATTTACTATTCAATGATAATGGTGGTGCTAAAACTGATGACCTAATAAGAGATAGAGATGGATGGTACGATGATGGAGTATGGTATGATACTGATCCTAGGGGTGATGTTAATACACCTCCTGTAGTATCTATATCTCCTAACGGTGGAACTTTTAACATTGGAGAAACTGTAAATATTACATTAAGTGCTACAGACAATTCTTCCGAAGGAATTGAAATTTATTACACATTAAATGGTAATGATCCTTCATCATCCTCAACTCGGTATACGAACCCAATATCCATTACATCTGATACTACCATAAAAGCAATTGCATATGATTCAGAAGGATTAACTTCTCCAATAGCAAGCAATTCTTTCACATTTACAGACGGCACTACTGATTCAATGACTATATATTACAAAGGCAATTTAACAAACCCTTCTATATACTATTGGAACACTACTCCGACAGCAAGTACTATACCTTGGCCTGGAGTGGTAATGAATCCTATTGGCAACGACTGGTATTCTTTTACTTTTGATACTATAAGTTGTGCCAATATAATATTTAGCAATAATGGATCATCGCAAACAGAAGATCTTCAAAGATGTGGAGATGGATGGTATTACAATGGCACTTGGTATGACAGTAATCCAGAAGAAAATCAAGATCTCACCTTATATTTTAAATCAGATTCTTTTACATCTCCAACGATCTACTTTTGGAATACTACACCATCTGGCATAACAACAGCTTGGCCTGGAGAAGCTATGACGTTAGACGCTAATGGTTGGTATAGTTATACCTTATCTAATACTTCTTGTTCTAATTTAATATTTAGCAATAATGGTGGATCCCAAACACCAGATCTTAATAGGTGTCAGAATGGATGGTATTATAACGGTACTTGGTATGACCAAAACCCAGACAACCTTAGATTAAACAATACTGATGACAAACTATCTGTTGAAGATGTAAAGGTATTTCCAAATCCTCTTGAAGAAACATCTGTACTACAACTACAAGTTAGACAATCAACAAGTCTGGTAAAAATTGAATTAATAAATGTATACGGTGCTTCACAAACCATTATAAATGGTAAAATAAATGAAGGAATTCATCAATATGAGCTCGGTAAAACCCCATTAGCAAGTGGAATTTACTTTTGTAAAATTACTATGGATGGTAAATCTTTAACAAAAAAGGTAATTAAACGCTAGCAAGTGTGGATTTAATAACTAAAGCCCCTTACTTAAGTTACACAACTATAAGTAAGGGGCTTTTCTATTATAAATTAAGCAAATCCTACATTAAAAACTACCTAGAAAATTATTTTGAAAAATCATTTTTACGTACCACTCTACTGACGAATATAATTTCAATGTTCATTTCTAGGCAGTTTTAAAAAAGTATAAAAACTCAACAATTAACTTCCATACCCTGGATTTTGCATCAAATTAGGATTAGCATCCCTTTCCCTTTGTGGAATTGGCATTACTAAGGAATTATCATCATAATTTAGTGTACCAACTGTACCTTGCAACCTTTTTATATCGTGCAATGCAAATCCTTCAAATGCTAATTCTCTTTTACGTTCATCAATAATATCTTGTAATGTAATTGCTCCAAGTGCCACCGCATTTGATCTACCACGAAGCGTATTAATTTCTGCAAGAGGTGCTAATCCAATTGCTGTAGATAGTCTAAAATTAGATTCAGCCCTAATCAAATGCATCTCTGCTACACGTAAAAAAGGAATATTAGCAAACTGAGATTGCCATTTAGTTGTAGCCGTTCCACTAGAGGTTGTATAAAAAAACTGTGATCTATCATCGTTAGGATCATCAAAAATATTGAAAAACGAAGCATTAATAGACACATCAGGATTCCCTTGTCTTCCTCCAAAATCTTGTCCTGCCCAAAAAGTATTCATCAGATTAGCTCCATCTTGGCTAGTTACTTGCCATGCAAAAATATCTTCACTAGAATCCCCATCATTATTAAATGCTCCGTCATAAGTTGCTGTAAGTGCATGTCCACTATTTTGTAACACATCATTAGCGGCATCTCTTGCTCCGCTATAATTACCTTGTTGTAAATACACACGAGCTAAAAGGGCTTGAGCAGCGTATTTATCTGCAAAAACTCCATTGCTATCTGGTAACAGATTGTAAGCACTTTGTAAATCTTCTATTACACGAGCATAAACATCTTCGACATTATCTCTAGAAGGAGATGTAATATCTGCAGGATTTAAAATTGCATTTAGTACTATTGGAGCTGCAAGTTGCGTATTTCCTCCACCTGCTTCATATGATTGCCCAAATAATCTAGCAAGATCAAAATAAGCTAGTGCACGTAAAAACTTTGCTTCTCCTTCGACTCTATTCCGATCTGACTCGTCCTCGAATACGTCTAAATTAGCTAAAACAATATTGGCTTGATTATTTACTTCATATGCATTTAACCAATAATCTCTTACAAAAGTATTATCTGGTGTTAATTGTTTTTCTATTAATTGTGCAGGTTGTTCAAATGTACCATTCCAGGAAAGGTCTGTATCATTAGCCAATAATTCTGCGGCTAAATTAATCTGCCCTCCATAAGAAACACCTTGTCCTGCTTCATCATAAATTCCGGTTAAAACATTTTGAAGGTTAGCCGGATTAGTGATCACTACCTCAGGCAACAGACTTTGTTCTGGTTCTAATTCGAGATTATCCTCGCATCCAACAATGGAAACCACTGCGGAAAGTAATACTAATATTTTATATTTTATTGTCTTCATATTCTTATATTTTAAAAGTCGATATTTATACCTAAAGTGTATGTTTTAGCTGGAGGTGCCGAATAAAATGTTTCTCCAACTTGAATATTAGAGTTACCATTAAAATCTGCTGTAGATTCTGGATCATATCCATCAAAATCAGTAAAAGTTAACAGATTAAAACCTGTAAAATATATTCTTATCCTCTCCATATAAAACTTCTTAGTAACTTCTTGAGGTACGGTATATCCTAATGTTAAATTTCTTAGCCTGATAAAATCAGACTCCTGAAGATATCTAGTAGAAGCTTGCTGACCATTAGTCGAAAATAACCTCGCTTGTGGCACATCTGTAATATCACCAGGTTGTTGCCATCTTCTTAACTGATCTGTAGTTTGATTATCAAAAAATCTAGCGTTACCAGATTGGAATCGACCTCCATTATTGTAAATAGAAGCACCCCATTCTCCTTGAAACGTAAATGAAAAGTCAATTCCTTTATAGGTAACATTATTTGTCAATCCAGCAATTAAATCTGGATATGGACTACCGGCAATAACTCTACTTGCCTCATTAAAGTTATTTGTTGTACTTCTATCAATCGTACCATCAGCGTTTACTGTATTTCGAATAAACAATGCATCTCCATTAGCAGGATCAGCACCCGCAAATTCTACTAAGTAAAAAGAAGATACTGTTTCTCCCTCTCTAACTATATTTCTACCAGCGATAATATCTCCTCCAGGCAAATTAGTCACTTCATTATCAATCGTAGAAAGATTTAAAGAAGTACTCCAACTAGCATCAGAAGAAACAATATTCTTAGTATTGATTACAAATTCAAATCCACTATTTTTTATTTCCCCAACATTTCTTGTAATATTTGGGAAACCAGAAGTACCAGGAACTGGTTCATTAAGCAATAGATCATCTGTAGCTTTTTCATAATAATCAATTTCTCCAGAAATTCTGTTGTTAAGGATACCAAAGTCTAATCCGATATCATACTGTGTAGTTTTCTCCCATTTTAATGCAGGATTTCCTAGTTGAGTTGGTGCCAATCCAGCTCTTTGATTATATGGAGTTCCTTGGAACAAACTCAAACTTGCAAAATTCCCAATACCAGCATTTCCTGTAATCCCCCAGCTTCCTCTTAGTTTCAGTAATGATAGTATTTCTGAGTTATTAAGAAATGATTCTTCTGATACAATCCATCCGGCTGACACTGCTGGGAACCAACCAAATCTATTTTCTTCACCAAAACGTGAAGAACCATCATATCTCAAACTTGCTTTCAATAAATATTTATCCGCAATAGATAATGTAGCTCTACCAAAATATGAAAGGAAATTAAATCTTGTGCGAGTAGATCCCCCAGCAGTAATTTCGGCTGCACTATTTAATGTTTGTAGGTCATCCGAAGGAAATCCTTGTCCCTGAGCAAACTGCAATCTTCTCTGACTATCCTCATAACTCATCCCCACAGTTGTTTCCAAATCAAACGTATTGTCAAATCTTTTGGCATAAGTAAAATAATTATTCAAATTATATTTCTCTGTTTGTACTGCGTTAACAGTTCCAAAACCACCAACGGACGCCGATTGCGTAAGACTTCCTGAAAATCGCTCTGCGACTTGGGATAGAAAATCATATCCAATCTCGGATCTAAAACTTAAATCTGGTAAAATTTGATATTCTGCATAAGTATTGGCTAAAATTCTCCAGATATTTGTCTTAAAACTACCGTTAAATTCATCACCTAAGAAATTGTAGTATTCGGTTGACTCATTATTAGGAGTAATACCATCTTCCAAATAAGCTGGAGATAACGGTGATTGTGCAATTGCTTGAAGTGGTGTTGCAAATGCATTATCATTAGCAATCCTGTCTATTATCGACTTTGAGATACTTGCATTAGTTCCTACTTTAAATTTCTTGGAAAGCGTATGATCGATATTTGTTCTAAATGAATATCTCTCTAATTCATTGCCTCTTACAATACCATCTGTATTGTTATAAGCAGTAGACATGTAGAATCTAGTTTTTTCACTTCCGCCCGAAACCGACACTCCAAAATCCTGTACTGATCCATCTACTAGGGCAAGCTCTTGCCAATCTGTATCAACCTCTCCATTTCTCCAATCCAGACCATTTGCATAGAAATCAAACTGTCCTTCTATTCCTGCCTGACTAAATCCTGCGTTCAAGGCTGATTCAGTCATTAACTCCACATATTGCTCTGCATTTAGCCAATCTCTTTTATTTGTTGCACTACTAATTCCATAAGATGAATTAAGAGAAACCTTTGTTTTTCCTCTTTTACCTTGTTTTGTAGTAATAATAATTACCCCATTTGTCCCTCTAGCCCCATAAATTGCTGCAGAAGAAGCATCCTTAAGTATATCTATAGATTCGATATCATTTGGATTTAATGCAATAAGAGGATTAATAGGTGAATTATTAATAGATTCATCTGCATTGGTAATTGGAATTCCGTCTACAACATAGAGCGGTTCTTGCGAAGAAGATATCGTAGCTACACCTCGCACTCTTACTTTTATCCCTCCTTCTACCTTACCATTTAATTGAGTTACCTGTACACCCGCTGCCTTTCCTGTTAGACTACTTTGTAAACTTGGTGTTGGAATTTCATTAATTTCATCGGAAGATATAGAAGCAATATTCGCAGTAATTTTCCGCCTCGATTGTGTTCCAAAACCCACGACAACTACTTCTTCTAAAGCACTTACATCTTCATCCAAGATAACATCTATTGTATTTTGATTGTTTAACACAATTTCTTTTGTAATATATCCTAAAAAAGAAAACATAATTGTTTCGCCACTAGCTGCTTCGATAGTATACATTCCATCAAAATCACTCTGAGTTCCCCTATTCGTATCCTTAATAAGAATATTTACACCTGGCAAAGGAATTCCTTTGTTGTCCTTAATAGACCCAGAAATTGATCTTTGCTGAGCCATTGCAATGCCCGAAATAAAAAAAACAAGCATTAACAAATTGTAATGATTTACTTTCATACATTAATTTTTTTCAAGATTTATACTCCAATTGTTGATCTAATCATAAAGGAAGGCAAGAGTATATTGAAGGCTAACTCAATAATACATCACCGATAAGAATAAACTACACGACCACTATCGGTAATTCTCTTGCCTAAGCTATATGATTACCATGTAAAGGAAGTTATAGAGGGAAAGAAATCAGGTAAAGCCTATAAACATTTACCTTGCCGATAAAAATTACCCTTTACCCTCTAACAGATTGATTTCAAAATACATAACTATGAATTGCAGTTATATGTAGTATTCTAGAAGATTATTAAACAGTAATTAATAATCTTCTCTTTTTTCTGACAATTTCTAAAATTGTCATCGCATTCATATATTAAAACAAAGAAGATACCGTGCTTGAATTCTTTAAACTAACTTTATAATGGTTTAACTTACAGTTAAGAAATTGTTTAGAAACTTCTTAGCTAGCGCTAAATAAATTAAAATGAAGTTACCTCCCTTTTCTAGATATCTTGACATCTTAAATTATATGAATAAAAAAAAGGTCACTGAAGGCATAATGCCAACAATGACCTTTGATTAAATAATAAGAAATAATTGTTTCTAAAAATCTCTTATTACATTCCTATCACAATTTTAAATTAGTAACCAGGATTCTGCTCTAAAAAAGGAGATAAATCTCTTACACTTTGAGGGATTGGATATATCGTTCTATCCATTCCTGGTGCAGATGATGCTTCATTAGGCTGTCCAGGTCTTCTTAAGCTCAAGTTATTTCTTAAAAGATCCATTCTTCTTTGTCCTTCGAATGCCAGTTCTTTTCTACGCTCATTTAAGATGATTTCTAAAGTAACACTTGTTAAATCAGCTAACCCCGCTCTATTTCTAAGTGTATTTATATCTTCTAAAGGAGTTGCTCCTATGGATGTTCCTCCTCTAAAATTAGCTTCAGCTCTGGTAAGATACATTTCTGTTACTCTTAACACAGGTGCATCATCAGAATTATTAACATCCTCTGGGAATTTATTTGTGAATATTCTATCTGCGCCCTCTGCTCCAGGTCCTGTCTGTGTTAAATTATCAAACCTAAGATCTCCAGGTTCTGCAGCATAAGCATCCAATAAATCCTGAGAGAAAGGCACATCACCTCTACCACCAGGAACAGGATTACTCAATCCAGAAAAACCTTGACCAGTATCTTGACCATTTACTGCATCATTTACTAATGTAAATATATGCTCTGGCGAATCTGGTGAATCATAGAAAGTATAATCAGGAGCTAAACTATAAAAAGAATTATTAATGATGTCATTTGCAAAATTTGCTGCATCAGTCCAACGCTCCTCATAAAGTGCTTTTCTTGCTAATAATGCATTGGCAGCACCTTGATTAGCTAATGTTCTGGTATTTGAAGGTAAATCAGAAATAATATCTAACAATTCAGTCTCTACAAAATCATATACTTGTCCTAAAGTTGCTCTAGGCAATTCCTGACCAAGTTCTGATGATACTACAAGAGGTACACTTAAATTATTTACTCCACTACCAACTTGTAATGGTTGGCCGAAGATTGTCGAGATATTAAAATATACTAATGCTCTCATAAATCTAGCTTCCGCAATTGCCTGCGAGCGCTGAGCATCTGTGAAATTCTCATCTTGAACTAAAGGAACATTATCAATAACTAGGTTTGCAGCTCCGATAACTTCATAATTATCATCCCACATACCATTAATTGATGTATTAGCAGCTAAAGTAGCGTAATCCCTTATCTCTCCAAAAGTTGTAAATGTTCCGATGAATTCTACATTATCGGATTGCCATTCTGTACTAAATTGTAATGTACCATTTAATACGTCATCCTGTTGAGCTCTATTATAAATACCTGTTACAGCTCCTAAAGCCAAAGCTCCATTTGAAAACACAACATCTGAAGCAGTTAAATCTTCTGGTAATAATTCTATTTTATCTTCACAAGAAGTGGTTAGTATTACCATTAAAGCTAATAACAGTAAACTAAATTTATTGTTTTTATTTATACTTGTTTTCATACGTATATATTATATCGTTAAACGGTTTAGAAGGATAAATTAATTCCAAAAGTATATGTTGACGCTTGAGGTAAGGTAAAGAAGTCTTGACCCGCAGCATCATTCCCATCAGAACCATTAGATACTTCAGGATCAAACCCGTCCAATCCATCACTTTTGAAAGTTAATAAGTTCGTAGCTGTAGCATAAAATCTCACTTTGCTCACAAAAACTTTTTCTAATAAACTATCTGAAAGTGAATATGATAAAGTTACATTTTTTAATCTCACAAAAGATCCATCTTCCAACTGTGCTGTTGAATTTTGGTTAAAAGTATTAATGGTTGGACTATCAGGGCTTGGAATAAATGCCTGATCACCTGGCTGTTGCCAAACATTCAACACTCTTGTTGTTTTGTTAAATCCACTAATTGGATTTTCAGTAAACGCTCTAGACGTTAACAAGATATCATTACCAAAAGAGAAATTAAATAATGTATTTAATGACCAGTTCTTATAAGTAAACACATTTGAAAAACCTCCAACTACATCAGGATTCGCCTGACCAACGATTCTTCTATCAGCTGCTACAGGAGTAGTAGTTGGATTACCAGAGGCATCTAACCATTCGGCATCTCCTGTTTGAGGATTTACTCCTAAATATGGAATTAAATACCATGAGTTTGCAGAAAATCCTTCAATAGCTCTCTGTCCAGAAAAAGCAAGAGATCCACCTGTACGATCTACAAATCTATTTCCAAGTTCGTCTACACTAGAAGTTTCTGGAAGACTAGTTACTTCATTTTTGTTAAATCCAAGATTTAAGCTAGAAGTCCATTTTAAACCATCATTTGAACCATCAAGAATTATAGCATCGATAGTTACATCAAAACCAGTATTCTCTAATTCACCGATATTCTGGTTTACTCCATTTAATCCATTATTAAATGTAGGGTCTACAGGAACAAATAAAATTAAGTTATCTGTAACGTTTTTATAATATTCTACATTAAACGTTAACCTTCTATTAAAAAAGCCGGCCGTCAATCCTACGTCACGAGTCGTAGTACTTTCCCATTGTAGATCTGGATTTTCTAAACTAGCTGGTGTAAGTCCAGGATTACCGTTAAAATTATTTCCTGCAAAAGTTCCTAAAGATGGGAAATTACCAATTCTGTCATTTCCAGTGGTACCATAACTTGCGTTTAATTTTAATCCTTGAACCCATTCTACATTATCCATAAAGGCTTCATCAGAAATATTCCATCCTACCGCTGCAGACCAAAATGTTCCGAATCTATTATTAGCTCCAAATCTAGAAGAACCGTCTCGTCTTACAGAACCTTCAAGAATATATCTACCGTCGGCATAATCATATGTAGCTCTTCCTAAATAAGACACCAATCTGTTCGCGTCACCACTTGAAGATGTAAGAGGGAATGTCGAAGCTGATTCAATATTTTGTTGAGCATCAGATAAAAATCCTGTACCAGAAGCCTGAATATTTCTAAATTGATTGTCTTCAAAAGAATATCCCGCTAAAAGACTTAGATTGTGCTTGTCTCCAAAATTTTTGTTATATGAAAGTATGCTATTAAGGATGTATCTATTCTGCTGAAACACAGAATTAGCTGCAGATCCTCCAGGAGTTAATAACTCAACATTTCTTGTTTGGTTTTCTGTAAAAACTCTATCTATTCCAACGTCTTGTTTAAAACTTAAACCATCTAATAAAGAAGATAAATTAAAATCTAAAGAACCGTTTGCAACAATACGAGTAGTAGTTGCTAAATTTAGGTTTAATGCTTCCTGGGCAATTACATTACCACCTCCTACATTACCTGTTGTCGTAAAATTACCGTTTTCGTCAAATGGTTCTACATCTGGTCTTTGTAATAGTGCTATAGTATATGGTGAAGCAAAACTATTTTCATTAGGAACTCTATCAAATCTATTATGAGATACATTAGCATTTAAAGTAGCAGTTAACCAATCAGTGGCATTAGCCTGAATATTAGTTCTAAAACTAGTTCTTTCTAAATTATCACCTACTCTGATTCCTTCAATATCTTCTCGAGTAGCACCAATAAAATAATTCGCTTTTTCATTACCACCTCTCACGCTAAAATTATAAGATTGACTAACAGCCGTTCTTAAAACCGCATCTAACGCATCAAACTCACCACCAGCATCAGTAAGTGGACCCGCACTTACTGCAGAACCATTTCTTATTAGTGTTGTAAAATCGATGTATTGTTGAGAATTTAGCAGATCTGGTGTATCTGTTATGGTAGCAAACGAAGTATTTACGTCTATGTCTACAGTAACTCTACCATTTTTATTTCCACGCTTAGTAGTAATAAGTACAACTCCGTTACCTCCACGAGAACCATATAAAGCGGCTGCTGCAGCCGATTTTAATACAGAGATACTTTCTATATCATTTGGATTTATGCTTGCCAATGGATTGATTCCTGCTCCAGAACCTTGTTGGAAGGTGGTAAAACTATCTCCCAGCGTCACTCCATCGATAACAAATAAAGGTCTTGTGTTACTACCAATCGAACTAGTACCCCTAATATTAATTGTAGGAGAAGCCCCTAAGCCACCAGAACTAGAAAATACTTGCACCCCAGAAGCCTGCCCTTGTAATATGTTTTGTGGAGAATCTGTAATAATGTCTTGGATATCGCTATTAGAAACAGTACTGATACTGGTAACTAATTTTTTCTCAATTTGTGATCCATAAGCCACTACCACTACTTCTTCAAGCTCATCAGCTGCTGTTTCTAGTTGTACATCAATAACGCTTCCATCGCCTACCGCTATTTCTTTTGTAGAAAAACCTACATAACTAAATGTTAGTACAGCTCCTTTATTTGTGGCAATGCTGTAGTTACCATCAAAATCTGTTTGTGCCCCGTTGGCCGTGTTTTTTACAACTACATTCACCCCTGGCAAAGGCAATCCGTCACCATCTGTTACTGTTCCCGTAACTGTTTTTTGTTGTGCAAAAACAATACTAGAAAGAAAAAACACAAATAGTAATAATTTGTAATCAAGTTGTTTCATAAATAAAATTTCATAAATTAAACCTCAGTTAGAAATTGCAGAAAAGGAGTAAGGTAAATTGAAAATGATGGCTAATTCAATTTATCTTTCGATATATTATAAAAGGAATAACATAATTTCGTCGATAAAACAATTTACCTTACTCCTTTTCTGCAATTTTCTGACAAAACAAGTGATTATGGGGGGTGAACTAGTTAAAACTGATCAAGCTTTACCCTTTTACCGATAAAAATTTACCTATTTACCTAATTTTATTCTTGAAGATTTATTTAGACGTCCATCTACTAACTTTAAAACGCATTTATGAAT
Organism: uncultured Aquimarina sp.; assembly: GCF_947492965.1. Taxonomy (GTDB): domain Bacteria; phylum Bacteroidota; class Bacteroidia; order Flavobacteriales; family Flavobacteriaceae; genus Aquimarina. The sequence goes on from NZ_CANLOZ010000005.1 coordinate 304,715, forward strand.
TTTTATGAGGTAAAAACGGATAAGAAAGAGGGGTTAGACACTAAAATTTCTTAGGTATTCAGAAGGAGTAACATGGTTATATTTCTTAAAAGACTTATTAAAAGTTACTTTATTATTAAAACCAACTTCATATGCCACGTCGATAATATTTACTCCTCTAAATTTATCATTTTTAAGAATACTCATTGCCTCATTAATTCTATATGAATTAATGAGATCGAAAAAATTAAGTCCAAAATGCTCATTGATAACTTGAGAAGTATTATGTCTATTAGTATTTAAAAGGTCTGCTAATTTTTGTAGCGTAATATCGTTATCTCTATATACTTTTTCTTCATCCATTAAATAAACCAATTTATCTTTTAATTCTACGGACAACTTAGGAGTTAAACTAGATGAACTATACTTATCACTATTTGGTAATTTAGTTCCATCATCTACAACAATTGTATCTCTCTTTTCTCGGATCAATGCTAAATTAAAGAAGGTATTATAGCTTACATAAAGTACAAGGAATGTCATCACAAAAATCTGCAAGTTAAAAAGCAAGCTACCTATTTCATATTTTTCGAAAACGAGAACATAAAATCCATAGAAAACAGTATAGATACTATAAAACAGAATCAAATTTCTTTGCCAATTTGTTTCTAACTGAGCAGATTTCTTATGAGTAAGGTTTCTTTTTTTATATTTTAAGATTAATAGAATCCCATAAATTATTAATGATAATAACTTAGCAATCATAATAAGTAAAGCATAAGGTCGCTCATTATTTATAATCATACTCAGTTTTTCAGTTCCAGACAAGGTGTATACTGGCATTATAAGTCCAATGAATAATAACGTAGGAACTAAATGCAATATGTCTTTTTTCTTAAACGTATATTTTTCATTGATACGTTTAAAATAGAAGTATATAAGCGGACCATATAAAAATGAAAAAGATGCTGAAATGTACAGTGTATGAGGTAAATAAAACTCATAATTAGTAATGAAAATACTAATTCTGAGAACAAAAAATGAATGTAACAAAAGAAAAAAGCCAATTAACAAGTTAGCTTTTCTATCTTTTACTGGCCTAAAAATCAATATAGTTGAAATAAAAACTCCTATAAACCCAACGTAAAGACAAAACAAAGCCCATCCATTTATATTTCGTTGATATTTTTTTTGTAAATTCTTAAAAGTTTTTGATCCCTTTAATAATTCAAAATTACTATGGTTCACAAACGAAACATCTAAAGTTGCCTTGATATATTTTTCAATATACATAACCGATTCTTCCGGATGTTTAGATTTCGCATAAGAAAAAGCAATTTTTTTAAATAGATATGTAGAATCAATATGATTCGTTTTCAATAAAACGTTGTATTTAGAAATAGCTTCACTATAATTTCCCAAATCGAAAAGGGAATCAGCGATTTCTACTGCTTGAATATTTTGAACAATAGTATCTTCAGATGTTAATTGGAGATTATCAGCATGAAGATCCATTACAAAAAGTAAGCACAGAAAAATGATCCACAATAATGCAGACTTTGTATTTCGTTGAGTTTGACACATAATCACCTGAAATTAGGGGTGGCTAAAAATACTATTTGTGTAGAACTATTTTCATAAAATTATTCGAATAAGTAAGAAGATAGAAGACAATGCTAAGATCCTTTCAGAACAAACAAACAACTGTCAATCAGTATTTTGAATATATAAAAAACATCTAAGCAAACTTATTTTTTTGTTAAATTATTAACTAATATAAGTGTTAATTAACAGTAAATTAATATTCTCTCTTTTGTCAATTTAGTCTCTTAAATCAACATCCATAACAGTAATAATATAATTACAAAAGGAGGGCAAAATATCTTGACGGCTAACTCAAATATTTCATTTTATAAACCAAAACAACGTTTATACAGAAACTGCTCCTCCTTTTTATAATTACTCAACAAAAGAAGTAATCATCAAAACAAAAACGGGCAAACCTTATCAAAGTTTACCTTTACCGAATAAATTTTACTTTTTCCGAAGAAAGTTTACTAAAAAGCCATGAAAAATTAGGCAACCAATGATTTAAGATATTCAGAAGGAGTAACTTGGTTATATTTTTTAAAAGATTTATTGAAAGTAACTTTATTATTAAAACCAACTTCGTAGGCAATATCAATAATATTAAAGTTTTTATGTCTCTCTTCTTTTAATAGCTCTTTAGCCGCTTCAATTCGATATTTATTAATTAATTCAAAAAAGTTTAAATTAAAATGTTCGTTAATAATCTGAGAAGTATTATGTCTTGTTGTATCCATTAATTCAGACAGCTTCTGCAAGGTTATATCATTTTGCTTATACACCTTTTGATCATTTAATAAGTGCAGTAGTTTTTGCTTTAATTCTATTGACAAACTTTCTGTAAGTCCAGATTTTACATATTTTGTAGCCTGTATTTTTTCCTTCGGTTGCGTTCTAATAATTTTGAGACTACCAAAAATACTAGGCTGCACAAAAGCTGTATAACTTACATACAACACTAGAGAAGCCATTAGGCCAACCTGCATATTAAACAAGAAACCACTATAAATCTTGGATATTATTAAAAACGCGTATATACTATATGTTAGAATGTAAACAGAACAAAAGATGACGATGTTTCTTTGCCAAACAAATTCCTCTCGCGAAACTTTCCGTTTGCTTTTAAATGCTTTTACATAAATTCTTACGACCAAAATTCCGTAAAACACTAATGATACTAACTTCATTACCGTTATCAATGCTCCATGTGGAACTGTTCTGTTCAATAGCATTCTGAGCTTTTCTTCTGAAGACTGCACATAGACTGGCAAAAGCAGAAAAACGATTAATCCTATTGTAGGTACTATATGTAAAACATCTAAAGCCTTAAATTTATGTTTCTGAATAACCCTCTTAAAATAGAAGTAGATAAGAGGTCCATATAAAAATGAAAAAGAAGTAGAAATATATAAACTATGAGCAAAATAATATTGGTAGTTTGTTAATAGCGCACAAATATGAAGAATAAAAAATGAATGCAGTAAAACGAAAAAACTCATTAGTAAATTCGACACTTTATCCGATCTTTTCCTTAGATTTAAAACTACTGCAACGAAAAAACCGATAAGACTAATATATAAGCAAATAATAGACCACAAATTTATCTTTTTAAGATATTTAGCAGCTATTAATTGATACGCTGGCGAATCACTGATCGAATCGAAGAAACTATGTCCGACAAAATTGATATCTAAACTTGATTTAACATATCTATCGATATACTGAACCGCGAGTTCTGGTTCGTTCATTTCAGAATAAGTAAAAGCTAACTTTTGAAAAACAGCAAGGGAATCTGCCCTCTTATCATTCAAACTCTGAAGATATTTGTCTATAACGTCTTGTTGATGTTTTTCCTCATCGTCATTTTGAACTATCTCAAAAGAAGAAACACCATTTACCTCATTACTATAAAATGAAATATTGCTCCAACTTTTGAAGTTAGAGTAAACGAGCATTAATAAAAGAATACTCAATAATGGTATTGATGTATTTTTGTTTGAGTTAGCCACACAATTATTTTTACATAATTATACCTCCTAATTTACGACAACTTTTTCATAAATTTTTCATAACAGAGGATTTCCCGATAATATCTTACTAAAAAAACCAGTAAAATCAAGGGTTTGCAAAATATAAAATTTTCTAATAAAATATGGGTTTACCGTAAAATAAGTAAAAAAACACATCAAAAACGTATTTAGAAAAAACAAAAAAAGTGAATAAAATCACTTTTTTTGAACACTTTTTACACTAAGAAAATGAATTGATCATCTTTTATGTGGGGATAAGAAACATACTATAGTCTTTTAGCTTCTTCCCAAAAAACATTCATTTCGTCTAAAGACATTTCCTTTAAGTTTTTGTTTTTTTCCTTAGATTTTTGTTCTAAAAACTGAAAGCGTTTTATAAATTTCTTATTGGTTCTTTCTAAAGCATCTTCAGGGTTAATATTTAGAAATCTGGCATAATTGATCATAGAAAATAACACATCTCCAAACTCAGATTCTATTTTATCTATATCCTGTTTTTCGATTTCATACTGCAACTCTGAAAGTTCTTCTTCTAATTTTTCAAAAACCTGTTTTGGTTCTTCCCAATCAAAACCTACACCAGCAACTTTATCCTGTATCCTGCTTGCTTTTACCATGGCAGGTAAAGATTTAGGAACTCCTTCTAAAACACTTTTCTTACCTTCTTTTAACTTAAGGTTTTCCCAGTTTCGTTTCACGTCCTCTTCATTATCAACTTTCACATCACCATAAATATGTGGATGACGGTTAATCAATTTTTCACATATACCATTAGCAACATCTGCAATATCAAAATCCTTTGTCTCACTGCCTATTTTTGAATAAAAAACTATATGAAGTAACAAATCTCCTAATTCATTTTTAACTTCATTTAAATCATTCTCTAAGATAGCATCTCCTAATTCATACGTTTCTTCAATAGTCAAATATCTTAATGACTGTAAGGTCTGTTTTTTATCCCATGGACATTGCTCTCTTAACTCGTCCATTATAGTTAGTAATCTATCAAAGGCTTTTAGTTGATCTGCTCTAGAATTCATTAGTTTAGTTTTATATCAAAAGTAACGATTATAAAATCTTCAATTTAATTTTAACGGGAAAGTCTTTTTCTCTTAAAAAAGTATAGATTTGAGGCCTTATAAATTTTGTAAATACGTACAATATGCCTCCGAAAAAGATTTTGTTTGCCTGTATTCCTGCAGATGGTCACTTTAACCCAATGACTGAGCTAGCTGTATATCTAAAGGACAAGGGATATGACGTACGGTGGTACACTGGAAAAAGCTATGAGAACAAACTAAAACAAATGGAAATTCCATATATTCCTTTTGTAACTGCCAAGGAAATTAAAATCTCTGAATTAGACGAAGCTTATCCAGAACGGAAGAAATTAAAAGGGATTTCCCATATTAAATTTGACATTATAAATCTTTTTATACACCGAATGAAAGACTATTATGAAGATGTGAAAGATATTTTTAGCTCTTTCCCTTTTGATCTTCTGATATTTGATAACACTTTTCCAGGAACGATCGTAAAGTATAAATTGAATGTTCCAGTGGTTGGTATCGGTGTTGTTCCCTTAGCTTTATCTGCAGCAGATATTCCGCAATACGGATTGGGACATCAGCCTGCTGACAACTTTTTAAGCAAAAGAAAGCAAAATTTCATAAAATTAATGGCTGAAAAATTAATTTTCAAGGAAACCAAATTTGCATATAACGAACTATTGGCGAGCTTGAACTTGCCACCAACAGATCATAATATATTTGACATTTCGCCATTAAATGCAACGGTATTTTTGCAAAATGGAATTCCTGAAATGGATTACCCAAGAAATGCTATTCCTAAATCTATAAAATATGTTGGTGCATTAAATACTTGGAATAAAAAATCTATCAACAATCATAATAAAGATTGGGGAACGATATTAGATCCTAAGAAAAAAACAATTTTAGTATCTCAAGGTACTGTAGAAAAAAATCATAAAAAATTGATTATTCCTTCTTTGGAAGCTTTTAAAAACAGTTCTTTTAATATTGTCGTAGTAACGGGAAATAACGATACTAAACTATTAAAAAATCAATATCCTCAGAAAAACATTTATATAGAAGATTTTATTCCTTTTGAGATAATCATGCCTTTGACAGATCTATTTATTACGAATGGCGGATATGGAAGCTCTATGATCAGCATTAAACATGGAGTTCCGATGGTCACAGCTGGTATCAATGAAGGTAAAAATGAAATATGTGCTCGTATAGATTATTGTGGATTAGGTATAGATTTAAAAACCGAAAGACCAAGAAGCTATTCCATTAAGGAAGCAGTTGATCAAATTTTAACGAATGATAGCTACAAAAAGAACGTAAAACGAGTACAAAACCTCTTAAACTCATATAAAACCTTAGAAATTTGCGAAAAGCATATCGAAAACCTGCTTTTTTCATCCAATGATTAAATTTCTAACTGTTGCATTCTTTGTTTAGTAATCTCAAAATCTGAAATCAACTTTTTCACTATTTCTCTGACAGGTTTGATATCATGAATTAATCCAGATACCTGACCTATCTCTAATTCTCCTTCTACGAGATCACCTTCAAACATTCCTCTTTTTGCTCTTGCTCTACCTAACAACGTTTTTAACTCTTCGATAGATGGACCTTTTGTATACAATTCTGCGACATCATGATAGAACTTATTCTTTAATAACCGAACTGGTGCTAATTCTTTTAAGGTAAGATGAGTATCTCCTTCTTTCGCATCCACTACCATTTGTTTAAAATCTTGATGTGATGAAGCTTCTTCACTAGCAACAAATCTACTCCCTAATTGTACTCCATCTGCTCCTAACGACATTACTGCATACATAGAGGCACCCGTAGCAATTCCTCCTGCAGCAATTAATGGAATATCAACCTTTTCTTTCACCATTGGTATTAAGGTTAAAGTTGTTGTTTCATCTCTTCCATTATGTCCTCCAGCTTCGAACCCTTCAGCTACAACAGCATCTACACCAGCTTCTTGAGCTTTTAAAGCGAACTTTAAACTACTTACCACATGAACTACTGTTATACCTTTAGATTTCAAAAAAGAAGTATATGTTTTGGGATTACCCGCAGAGGTAAACACTATTTTTACATCTTCTTCAATAATTATCTCTATTACCTCTTGAAGGTTTGGATACAACATAGGAACATTTACTCCAAAAGGTTTATCTGTTGCTTTTTTACATTTTTGAATATGCTCTCGCAAAACATCTGGGTACATGGAGCCTGCTCCAATAAGTCCTAATCCTCCAGAATTACTAACAGCACTAGCAAGCTTATAACCACTTGCCCAAATCATTCCACCTTGTATAATAGGATACTGAATTTTAAAAAGATCTTTAATTCTATTCATTAGTTTTTTGATATCTTAAATGTAAATCGAGAAGTTTCAGTGCTTAACTCTACTAGATATAGACCATTGGAAAGATAGTCCAGCGATATAGTATTTGTATTCTCTAATATTTGAGTCTTCACTAGCTTACCTTCTGTAGTAAAAATCTGAATTTTATATGATTTGAAAGTTGGAATATCAACAAATAACTTATTCCTAACTGGATTAGGATAGATCCTTATATTTTCTGATAAATTATCATTTACCGATAGACTTTCTACTATAGTTCTAAAATTAGGAATTCCGTATCCTAAGAAATTAGTAGGATTATTATATAGTGTAGATGATTCTTTAACCAATTGCATAATTTCTGCATTTGTCATGGAAGGAAAGGCTTGCCACAAACAAGTAACCGCTCCTGCCATAATTGGAGAACTAAAAGAAGTTCCGCTGTTTGTAGAAACTGAATTATCAGATCTAATTACTGCAGCATTTTGACCCTTCGCTACTACATCTGGTTTAATCCGATTATCCGCGGTTGGTCCTCTAGAGCTAAATGAAGCATAATTCCCAACGGAATTAACTGCTCCTACTGTTAGTACTCCAGGTGCATCTCCAGGAGCTGTGACAATTCCCCAACTACTATTTCCCGAATTTCCTGCCGACGACACAAGGAGCATTCCTTTTTGGAAAGCTATATTAGCTCCTCTGGAGATAAAAGTAGTTTGCCCATCCATATCTGCAGTGGTATACTCATACGCAGAATTATCAAAACCAATTGAATATCCAAGAGATGTATTTATTACATCAACACCTAAACTATCTGCTCTTTCTGCTGCTTCTACCCATAATGACTCTTCTTTTGGTCCTTCGGTAGACACATCTTCAGTTACAAAAAGGTAATAGCTAGCATTTGGAGCTGTACCTACAAATTGCCCGTCAATAAACCCCGCAATATCACTAAATGTTTGTGTTCCATGAGAACTTCCTGAAAAATCAAATTCATTCTCATCTCGTCTAACAAAATCATATCCATTTAATATTCTCCCTTCATCTCTAGCTCGCTTAAAACCATCTATAATATCAACACCAGGGAAACCAGAATCCATAACAGCAATTGTCATGCCTGTTCCTGTAAAATCAAGTTCATGCAAATATTCTGCATTTAATTGTTCTATTTGCCGAGCAGCACTTCCATAATCAAAGGAAGTCTTTACTCCAAACTTATTGTTTATTGAAAGATTGTTATTTTTTTTACGAGGTCTAATCTTACCATTATCCAAAGAATTATCTGCAAAATCTATACTATCAACAAAACCTAAAGTTAATAGGTTATCAATATTTTCTTTAGAGCCTCTTACATAAACACAGTTAAACCATTTAGATTTTGCCAACACAGTTATCCCTACAGTATTTTTAAGCTGCATGATATAATTCTCATTAACAGGAACATCTTTTTCATCGATCGCCACGTTATGACGTGCTTTTCGATCTATTGATTTTTGAGTTAAAATAGAAAGTGGATTTGCGATTGCATTTGTAACATTTTCCTTATCTGTCAGATAGATCCAAGCATCTTCCATTTGGGCGATACACAATTGAACAGATAAAAAAGAAAACAGTAGAATTATCTTTTTCATTTTATGATCAGTTTAAAAAGCAATTACAAGTTACGAAATTACGCCTGATCCAACTAATTCATCATCGATATACCAAGCAACAAATTGTCCTTCGGTAATAGCACTTTGAGGATTCTCGAATACAATATACATTCCTGAGTCCACCTGATGCAAAGTAGCTTTATCTAAAGGCTGTCTATAACGAATTCTAGCCATCACCTGTAATTCTTCGTCTACATCCAATTTAAGATCTGGTCTTACCCAATGCAATTCATCATTACTAATAAATAATGCTTTTCGATACAATCCAGGATGTGATTTTCCTTGACCAGTATAAATCACATTTGTTTCGACATCTGTTTCTATAACAAATAATGGTTCGGGAGTACCACCTACAGCCAATCCTTTGCGTTGTCCTTTAGTATAATAATGAGCTCCTTGATGTTTACCGACTACTTTACCATCATTTACGTTATATTCATATTTTGATGATAAAAACTCCAATTCTTCTTGTTTAGATTTGAAATCAGGTACTATTCTATGATACATTTCTTCTGAAGAAGGTATTTCTATAATATCTCCTTGTTTTGGTTGTAACTTTTGTTGAAGAAACTCGGGTAATCTTACTTTCCCTATGAAACATAGACCTTGTGAGTCTTTTTTATCTGCAGTAATAAGGTCTTGCTCTTTGGCTATTTCTCTTACCTCTGGTTTTAATAATTCTCCAACTGGAAATAATGTTTTTGATAATTGCTCTTGGGATAATTGACATAGAAAATAAGATTGATCCTTGTTAGGGTCTTTACCAGCTAGTAAACGATGTATTTCTCTATCATTATGTATAATCGTATCTTTTCTACAATAATGACCTGTAGCGACATAATCCGCTCCTAAAGACATTGCTATTTTTAAGAAAACATCAAACTTAATTTCTCTATTACACAGAACATCTGGATTTGGAGTTCTACCTTTTTCATATTCATTGAACATATAATCCACTATACGTTCTTTATATTCTTCACTTAAATCTACCGTTTGAAATGGAATTCCTAATTTTTCAGCTACTAATAATGCATCATTACTATCATCTAACCAAGGACATTCATCAGAAATTGTCACAGAATCATCATGCCAATTTTTCATAAAAAGACCAATAACTTCATATCCTTGTTCTTTCAATAGATATGCTGCCACACTAGAATCTACTCCTCCTGATAAACCTACTACTACCCTTTTCATTATATTATTTATTCTTACTTACCTAAATTATTAAAGTAAAACCGATACTCAAATCTTTTGCAAAAGTAATAAATAAAAAAAGTAATGCTCTCGCATTACTTTAAGGTTTTATCTATGCCAATATTTTTAAATATTATACTAAGATCTACTTTTTTCGATAGGAAATCTCTTCTGTTCAATTAGCTTTCCATTCTCATAGTAATTCCAAACTCCGTCTTTTCGATCTCTTTTATAATTACCTTCAATTTGTACATTCCCATTCGCATCATAATACTTTGTTACTCCATGTAATTGATCATTTTCATAGGTGAATTCCTTTATCATTATACCTTTTTCGGAATACACTATTCTCTTACCCTGTTTTTCACCATTTACGTAAACAGTTTTTTCTGTAAGTTGTCCATTTTCAAAATACGTTTTCTGTTCTCCATAAAGCTTACCTTGTTTATATTCCTCAGTCATCATCACTTTTGTTGATCCTCTATGATAATATACCCATATTCCAACACGATCCTTTCCTAACATCTTTCCTTCACTTATCACCTTTCCTCTTGCTGTATAATATTTTAACTGTACACTATCATTATCCTTTGAAAATATTTTAATAGCCGTTGGTATTTTCCCACTATTAGGTTTATAAAATTTAAACTCTCCTATTTCCTTGCCATGGTCAAAAGTTCCTTCATATCTAATTTGATCGCTATTATCATACTTTTTTTGCCATTTTCCATGTCTTTTGCCTTCTGAATCAAAAGCGTTAAACACCTGGCTATACAAGCCATTAGAAGCAAGAGCCAAGAAAAACAGAAACAAAAATATTCTTTGCATAGTATAAAATTTAAACCAACTTCATAGACCAAAAAGTATACCAAGCTTGGAAAGTTTGATTTTTTACAAGGGTATACTTTTAAATAAATATCTTACAAAAAAAACATTAAAACTTCTAAAAAAACAATTAACTCACCTAAAAAGCAACCCAAGTTAACTTTTGTTTAACTAAATATTAAAAATATATAAAAGTAACAACGCGTTAAACCAATTGAACAAATTAACTTTTAAAACTCAAAAAAATGAAAATTATTTCAAAGATTGCCTGTATCATTTTTTGTACAGTATTAGTTCTTGGAACTTCCTCATGTGGTAGTGATGATGATGGAAATGTTGTTATTTCCACTGATAACATTGTCACTATTACTACAGCAGATTCCGACTTATCTATTTTAGTGACCGCTCTAGCTGCCGCCGATGGAGACTTGGTTTCCATATTAAATGGAAGTGGGCCTTTTACCGTTTTAGCTCCGACTAATACGGCTATGGAAGCTTTTTTAACAGCAAACAACTATGCAGACATAAATGCTGTTCCAACCGATGAACTTCAACAAATATTACTTAATCATGTAATTCCAGGTCAAGTAAACTCTAGTGCTTTAATAAATGATGTGGCTGGTTATGCACAAACCTCTTCTACTGCAGGACCTGATGGATCTGCTTTAAGTGTATATTTTAATACCACAAACGGAGTGGTTTTTAATGGTTCTGCTACTGTGACTACAGCAGATATCGCTGCTTCAAATGGAGTTATCCATAAAATAGATGCTGTTATAGGGTTACCAGATCTTACAACATTTGCTACAGCTGATCCCAACTTATCAAGATTACTAGAAGGATTAACCGCTTATAGCTTTGATTATGTAAACACATTACAAGGTGATGGACCTTTTACTGTTTTTGCTCCAACTAATGCAGCTTTTAATGATTTACTAGCTACAAACGGGGCATGGGATACCCCTGCTGATATCGACGAAAACACCTTAGAAACTGCTTTAAATTTGCACGTAATACCAGATTCAAATTTACGAGAAGCTGATTTAACAGACGGAAATCTTATGACCATATCCGGACAAGTTAGTATTGACGCTAATGCCAAAACTGTCACCGATGGTGCTGATCCTGCTAATGTTTGTAATATTGTTTCAACAGATATCCAGACTACAAATGGCGTAATTCATTTAATAGACAAGGTCTTGTTATCCCCAATTCTATTACCACCAGGAGGTATCAATTAAACTAAAATTATAAACTAAAAAATGCCAGTTTTATATAAAACTGGCATTTTATTTATCAAAAAGGAAGAATTATTTCTTTTTAGCTTTTTGTTGTTGCTCTGCTTGTTCCATTAATTCTTTCATTTTCTTCTGGAACTTTCCTTGCTTTTTCGGTTTCTTCTTATTCTCCTGAATTTTAGCATGAATTTTATCTTCATCTATAATAACATTCTTAATCACTAACATAATACCAATAGTAATTAAGTTGGAGATAAAATAGTATAATGATAACCCACTCGCATAATTATTAAAGAATACTAACATCATCAATGGCGATAAATACATGATAAACTTCATGTTTGGCATTCCTGGTTGTTGCTGTTGCATGGTTTGACCTGTAGTCATCATCATATAAATAAAAATAGCAATCGAAGCTAATATTGGGAATAAGCTAATATGATCTCCATAGAAAGGAATTTCGAATGGAAGTTTCGCTATGGTATCATAACTAGATAAATCATCTGCCCATAAAAAACTCTTCTGTCTAAGATCAAAAGCACTTGGAAAGAAATTAAATAAGGCATAGAAAACTGGAATCTGCATTAGAGCTGGTAAACAACCACTCATTGGACTTGCACCTGCTTTGCTGTACAAGGCCATAGTTTCTTGTTGCTTTTTCATCGCATTATCCTTATACTTTTCATTAATCTCATTGATTTCAGGGCGTAAAATTTTCATTTTAGCCTGAGAAACATAAGATTTATAGGTTACAGGGGACAATACAATTCTCACTACAATAGTCATTACTATGATCGCAATACCATAAGGCAAGAAACCACTTAGTAAGCTAAAAAATGGAATAAATAAATATCTATTAATGAACCCAAAAATACCCCATCCTAATGGTACGATCTCATCAAGATTGCGATCATAAGAACTTAAGATTTTATAATCCGTAGGCCCATAATACCAGTCCATATTATAATTTAATTCTCCTCCATTTAACTCTAAAGGAACTGTAGCTGCAAATTCTTTAGTAACCTTTATATCCTTATCATCTAAATCACTAGTATTTGCAATATTTTTAGAAGCCATAGTGGCTGTTTTAAACGGAGTATCCGTTAATAAAACCGAAGTAAAGAAATGTTGCTTAAACCCAATCCAGGTTACATCTTCTTCTTTTTCCTCTGCAAAATCACCTTGACCAGTATAATCATCTTTTCCACCATCATATTCAAACAGAATTTCTGTATATCTATTTTCGTAAGAAGCACTTTTCGCCTGTCTAATCGCTTGTAATTTCCAATCTAAGTTTATGGGTTGACTGCTATTGAATACTTGCTGTAATCCTTGTGATCTTATCGAAAAATCTAACATATATTCATTAGGCTTCAACTCATAACGATATTCCAAAAATTGAGATTCTGAAACCTTCCATTTCATAGATAAAACACTATTCTCACCATTTTTGGTCAATGAAGGTTCAAAAAACAGGTCTCTCGTATTTAAAATTCTATTGTCTGTAGTTCCGAAATTCAGATTGAAAGATGCATTCTTTCCATCTTTGATTAAATATAGTGGAACGGAATCATACGTTTTGAAGTTCTTAAGCAATGCTTCATCAATATATCCTCCTTTGTTATTAATCTTCAGACTTAGAACTTCATTTTCAATTGTGGTAACCTTATCTACTGCAGATGGCAAACTAGCCGAATAAGCTACCACTCCTAAAGTTGATTTAGCTTGTACCATTGCCAATGAATCTTTAGGATCTACTGCTACAGCTTTGCTCTCAGGCACAAAATCGGTTGCTACATTCTCACTTTCATTTTTCTTAGCTTCAACTTGTTCTTGTTCTGCTTTTTTAGCTTCAATTTCTTCTGGCGTAGGTTTATTGATATAAAACATCCACGCAAAAATTCCAAATATCAGTACAAATCCAATTACTGTATTAAGGTCAAATTTCTTTTCTTCCATTGATCTGTGTATAAATACTCTCGTATATGATTAACTAATCAGACACGTTTTCTTAATTTTTGTTACTTTTTATTGTCAATTATCTCGCCACTTAAGATTTTTGTGCCACTTTGGCACTTTTGGAGGAGTTAGCATACGCTACGGCTGCTTTTACAAATGCCACAAACAAAGGATGAGGATTTGCAACTGTACTCTTATATTCTGGATGATATTGAACTCCAACAAACCATGGATGTTCAGGGATTTCGATAATTTCTACTAATCCTGTTTTTGGGTTCACTCCTGTAGTTCTTAGTCCTGCCTTTTCTAATTGCTCTTTATATTGATCATTATATTCGTAGCGATGACGGTGTCTTTCAGCGATCAAAGAAGTTCCATATGCCTCGGATACTTTACTGCCTTCTATTAACTCGCAATCCCATGCCCCCAATCGCATAGTGCCTCCCATATCGGTAATATTCTTTTGCTCTTCCATTAAACTAATAACTGGATTAGCAGTGTTTTCGTCTACCTCAACAGAACAAGCATCCTTTAAACCTAAAACATTACGAGAGTATTCTATAACTGCCATTTGCATTCCTAAACAGATACCGAAAAATGGTAATCCTTTCTCCCTCGCAAACTGAACAGCCTTAATTTTACCTTCTATCCCTCTTTCTCCAAAACCTGGAGCTACCAATACACCATCTAAGTGCGCTATTTTATTTTCAATGGTTTTTTCATCTATATACTCTGAATGAATACTCTCTACATTTACTTTTACTTCATTCTCAGCTCCAGCATGAATAAATGCTTCTAAAATTGATTTATAAGAATCTTGTAATTCTACATACTTACCAATTAATCCAATAGTTACTTCACATTTTGGATTTTTATGTCTTTTCAAGAAATCATTCCATTTATCTAAATTAGGAACATTATCGTCTCGCAACACTAATTGTCTTAAAACGACTGTATCTAAGCCTTCTTCAAGCATTAAATTAGGCACATCATAAATCGTAGAAGCATCAATAGACTGAATAACTGCCTCTTTTTTAACGTTGCAGAATAAGGCTAGTTTTCTTCTTAGATCTTCTGATAATTCGTGTTCGGTACGACATACCAAAATATCAGCTTTAATTCCGCTTTCCATTAAGGTCTTTACACTATGTTGAGTAGGCTTTGTTTTTAATTCACCAGCAGCAGATAGATACGGAATTAATGTTAGATGAATAACCAATGCGTTGTTATCTCCTAATTCCCATTTTAATTGCCTTACTGCTTCGATATAAGGTAAAGACTCTATATCACCAACGGTTCCTCCTATCTCTGTAATGACTATATCATAATTACCACTTTTTCCAAGAATTTGTATTCTTTCTTTTATCTCATTTGTAATATGAGGAACTACCTGTACAGTTTTACCTAAGAACTCTCCTCTTCGTTCTTTTTCGATAACACTCTGATAAATCCTACCTGTAGTTACATTATTTGCTTGTGAAGTAGGAGTATTCAGAAAGCGTTCGTAATGCCCTAAATCTAAATCAGTCTCTGCACCATCATCAGTTACATAGCATTCTCCATGTTCATAAGGATTTAGAGTTCCCGGATCAACATTTATGTAGGGATCTAGTTTTTGAATCGTAACTCTATATCCTCTCGCCTGAAGTAATTTTGCTAATGAAGCTGCTATAATTCCTTTTCCAAGAGATGAGGATACGCCTCCAGTTACAAAAACATATTTGGTATTAGCCATGTAAACTTTACTATTTATTGTAGGGTTGTGTTTAAATTTTGCGCAAAAATACAAAGAAGAACCCAAATAAAGCATTGAAAACTAGGCAATATTTGCATTACTTATCCATAATTCTTCAACAGTATAAAAAACTGAAAATGAACAAAAAAACATTCCACAAACAAGAAAAAACCAGTCAGTTGACTGGTTTTTATATAGTTTTCTATTATTTTCTTAGTGTTTAAATTTAAATAAGAATATAGAATTATTAATCTTATCTTCTATAAAGCCTGAAAGAAGATATATCGTCATTCCAGTTCCTAACTCCAAAGGGCCAAGATCCATATGTGAGTTTTTCTAGATCTCTATACTCCGTTAACCTACCATAACTATTAATAAATGTAGATCTATCAGTGTATCGAGCATCTTTATATATCCCTAAGTTAAAAGCACCAGACAGTTTAAGTGATGTTATATTATCACCCCATATTCTACCATCGACAGGCATATATATAGTATGTAAATTATACTGAGAAGTAGAAAATACCTGAGAAGGCCCAGCAAAATTTCTATCTCTAAAAACTTTAACTCCATAGAAATCATCATTTTTTTCTACATTTTGATTTTCGACTAAAGTTTCGATTGACTTTTTATACACATCTGATTTTTTATAAACATTTAGATTATCATAAAGGTAAAATATATTCAAATCATCACCATTAACAACAGACACCAAATCTCGTAATTCAAAAATTTGCTTTAGATTTTCATTGTCCCTTCCTTCGATTATTTTAGGTTTATTCTTTTCAGAGAAATCAATTTGCAAACTAAATGTTTTGCCCTCATATATATATTTATATTCTTCAATTTTTTTATCCAAAGATAAATTTTCTAGAGTATTTATTTCATCTTTAGAACACGATATAATAAAAATTGATAAAAGGATTAAAAACAGTTTTTTCATTTTAAGTTAGGTTTTAAATTAGTAATTTGTAATCACCCATCACAAGTGACTTTCATTACATTAGTGACCTGAGCAAACATTTTGTTATTATTAAAAACAGTTAATATTTTCTTAAAAAAAGAAAATCCCATCCATACAGGATAGGATTTTAATTTTGCCAAAAAAGAAATTTTATTCTTCTTCATCAGACCCTGATGCTTCCGGATCTTCGAAATCAGTAATTCCTTTAGCTTGTAAAATATTATACCATTGTATTACTTTTTTCATATCACTTACATATACCCTATCCTCGTCATAATCTGGTAATACTTCACTAAAGTATGATTCTAATTTATTTTTAGACTCTTTATGACTTATCGCTTTTTCTCCATTTTCTTTTTCCTGAATCCTTTTGAAGATCTCTCTTAGAGGAACTTCTTCAGTAAAAGTATAAATCGCAATCTCACTAAGAATACTAACATTATTCTGAATACTAACAGAAAGTTTTTTTCCATCTGCTAATGATTCGGCTACAAACCCACTTCGTGTTTGCGCTTTTAATTCATATAAACCTGGTTTTCCAGAAATTGATAAAATTTTGTCTAAGCTCATAAATTTCTTTTTCGAAGTTGGCAAATATCAATAGTTCAATTTTAAAAATCAAACTTTAGCCAACATAAATAATTAAGATACTTCTATATTTTTATTAAATACGATAAACTGTTAACGTCCCTTTTTAGCTAACGGAAATTTCATTCTATAATCTGCATTAATCTTTCCCTTAGAAATATTAGTCAGCTTTCCTTTAATCAAACGCTTTTTAAGACTGGATAGTTTATCTGTAAATAAAATTCCTTCGATATGATCATACTCGTGCTGAATTACTCTCGCTGCCAAACCACTATAAGTCTCCGTGTGCTCCACAAAGTTTTCATCGAAGTAGTTTATTTTGATCGTTTCCTTTCTAAAGACATCTTCACGAACATCTGGAATACTTAGACAACCTTCTGTAAACCCCCATTCTTCTCCAGTTTCTTCAATAATGGTGGCGTTTATAAAGACTTTTCTAAATCCTGTCAATACTTCTTTTTCTTCTTCAGAAAGCTCATCATCATCCGCAAAAGGTTCTGCGTCCACTAAAAACAAACGAATAGGAAGTCCTATCTGTGGAGCTGCTAATCCAACGCCATGTGCATTATACATGGTTTCAAACATATTTTCTAACAATTCTGAAAGCTTAGGATAGTCTTTATTAATTTCCTTTGCTTTCTTCTTTAAAACCGGATCACCGTATGCTACAATTGGTAAAATCATATGATAATATTCTCTATTTTCTGTATTTGTAAACGATATCTTTATAAATTATAAAGATAATCCTGTAATATAATAGTGGCACTAATTTGATCTACTAACTTTTTATCTTGTCTTTTCTTTTTAGATATCCCACTGGCGATCATTGTATCAAAAGCCATTTTAGAAGTAAATCGCTCATCTATTCTTTTTACCGGAATATCAGGCAAAATTTTTGATAATTTTTCTAAAAACGGTTGAATCAGCTTTTCACTTTCAGACGCCTCTCCATGCATCCTTTTAGGTTCTCCCACAACAAACAATTCTACATCTTCACTAGCAACATAATCTCGTAGCCAACCTAGTAATTCTTTTGTATCCACAGTAGTTAATCCAGATGCGATGATCTTAGATTCATCTGTTACCGCAATACCACATCGTTTTGCTCCATAATCTATTGCCAGAATTCTTGCCATATACTATTTTGTGCAAAAGTATGATAATATTATAATATAGTGCGAATTATTAAGACTATCCTAAAATATTTAATCTGTCTATGTTTTTCCATCGAAGCTATTATCTTTACCAAAATTTTTTAATACATGGACCAACTAAAAGAAACCATAGAAAAAGCGTGGGATAACAGAGAGCTTTTAAAAGAATCAAAAACACAAGAGGCTATAAGAAAAGTTGTAGACCTATTGGATGCTGGAGACCTTCGTGTAGCAGAACCTGTAGAAGGTGGATGGCAAGTAAATGAATGGGTAAAAAAGGGAGTTGTACTTTATTTCCCAATTCAAAAAATGGAAACCTTAGAAGCAGGTATTTTTGAGTACCACGACAAAATTCCATTAAAAAGAGGATATGAAGCCAAAGGGATTCGCGTAGTACCTAATGCTGTTGCTCGACATGGTGCATATATTTCTGCGGGAACTATTTTAATGCCAAGTTATGTAAATATTGGAGCTTATGTAGACGAAGGAACAATGGTAGATACTTGGGCTACAGTTGGTAGTTGTGCTCAGATAGGAAAAAATGTACACCTAAGTGGTGGTGTTGGAATCGGTGGTGTATTAGAACCGCTACAAGCAGCTCCTGTAATTATAGAAGATAATGCATTTATTGGATCTCGATGTATTGTTGTAGAAGGAGTTCGTGTAGAAACCGAAGCTGTACTGGGTGCTAATGTTGTACTTACAGCCTCTACTAAAATTATAGATGTTACAGGTGATACACCTTTAGAAATGAAAGGAGTAGTACCTGCTAGATCAGTAGTAATACCAGGAAGCTATACTAAGAAGTTTGCTGCTGGAGAATATAATGTTCCTTGTGCATTAATTATTGGTAAAAGAAAAGAAAGCACCAACAAAAAGACTTCTCTTAATGACGCTCTAAGAGAGCATGATGTAGCTGTATAATTAGAAATAAATCAGTATACTTGTGAGCTTGTCTTTTACTAGACAGGCTCATTTTTTTAAATCATAAACATGAAATGAGTCATAAAACTCTGTTGATACTTATCTAAATAATTCTTGACGAATTACATATGACAATTAAAAAATAAAAAAGAGCAGATGAAAATATTAGTCATTCAGCAAAAGATGATAGGTGATGTTCTTACGAGCACCATTATTTGTGAAGCACTCACCAATAAATATCCCGATGCTACCATTGACTATTTAGTAAACTCGAATACAAAACCTGTAATTCTTGAAAATCCATATTTTCATAACATCATAGAATTTAAAAACGAATATCGAGAAAGTAAGAGAGCCTTTTACTCTTTTTTAAAGGATATTAAAAAATCTAAATATGATTTGGTAATTGATGCCTATGGCAAACTAGAAAGCAACCTCATCTCCTATTTTTCGAAAGCTCCTAAAAAAATATCTTTTTATAAATGGTATACACAATTTATATATACCGAGGTTATTCGAAGAAAACCAGAACCCATTACTAATGCATCTATAGCTATAGAAAACCGTTTACGATTAGTACATAACGAAGATGAATTAGTCACTAATATTATTCGCCCGAAAATTTTCCTCACAGATAATGAAACGCAAACATCCAAATCGTATCTGGAAACAAACGGAATTACCTCTGAACGAACACTTATTATGATAAGTGTATTAGGAAGTGAAATGAGGAAAACACTACCTTTTGAATATATGGCAACAGTAATTGATGAGATTGTATCTAGTACAAAAGCCAATATCCTATTTAACTATATTCCAAATCAAGAAGCTGATGCAAAAGCTATTTATGAATTAACCTCTGAGGTGACTAAGGAACATATTCATTTCAACGTTTTTGGAAAAAGCTTACGAGAGTTCATTGCCATACTTTCGCATTGTGATGCTTTAATTGGTAATGAAGGTGGGGCTGTAAACATGGCCAAAGCACTAGGCAAATCAACTTTCACTATTTTTTCTCCTTGGATTATTAAAAAAGATTGGAATATGTTTGAAGATGGACATCAACATGACTCTGTTCATCTGTACGATTTTAAACCTGAATTATATGGAGATAAAACTCCTAAACAAATGAAAGATCAAGCTTTAGAATTATATAAAAGCTTATCTTCCGAATTAATCATTCCTAAATTAAGGTCATATCTCGAAAAATTAAATCGTTAATCCTTTTCGATTCCAAACGGAGTCCTAATGACTTTTTCACGCTTAGTGACTTTTCGAATTGCCTTATTTTTGGTGATCATTTCTGGTGCAACATAACCTCTTTCGTGATGTAAATGTAGACATATGGCACTATATCTTATTTGCTTTGCTCTAATACCCAAATTAAATAATCGCTCACCGATCTCTCTATCCTCTCCACCATATTGCATACGTTCATCAAAACCATTCACTAGCAAAACATCTTTTTTCCAACCAGACACATTCATCCCATCCCAAGTAGCTTTTGTAGGTGTAATAAAATTTAAAAACCGTTCTTTAAATCCTTTGGAAGTAAGCTTATTTAATTTAAAGGAAGATGGTAATCCTTTGGATAGAAGCCAATCCACATCAAAACATCGTTGACTTACGATATCATTTTTTGTAATTCCTTCAGAAATATCTTTAGGCAATTTAAAATAACCACCAGATAAAAACCAACCTGATTTCCGAAGTTTTAAATGAGTTGCTACAAAATCATTTCTGGGAATACAATCTCCATCTGTAAACAATAAATAATCGGAATTAGCCAAGGGTATTGCTTTATTTAAAATAACCGTCTTACGAAACCCAAGATCTTGATGCCAAACGTGTTCTATCTGCAATCTTGAAGTTTTGCAAAACTCATTGATCATTGTTTTGGTTTCTTCGGTAGAACCATCATCTGCGATGATAATTTCAAAATGATCTACTGTTTGATTTTCATAACCGCATAAAACTTTTTGCAACCACATAGGTTGATTATACGTACTTATGATAACTGTTATTTCTGGTAATTGCATTGCCGTAAAAATAACTATTTTTGCACGATACGCTATATTTAGCCTCATCAATCTTAAAACATCCGAATGATTAAACTATCTGCTGTTATTATTACTTATAATGAAGAAAAAAAAATAGAAAGATGTTTATCCTCTCTTATTGGTGTTGCAGATGAAATCGTAGTTGTAGATTCCTTTTCTACAGATCGAACAGAAGAGATTTGTCAACAATTTGATGTTACATTTATTAAACAACAGTTTTTAGGATATATCGAACAAAAAAACTTCGCAATCACAAAAGCTTCGTATGATCATATTATTTCTTTGGATGGAGATGAAGCTTTATCAGCAGAACTTCAAGATTCTCTAATACAGTTAAAATCCAATTGGATGTATGATGGCTATTATGTAAATAGATATAATAACTTCTGCGGTCAATGGATACAGTTTTCTGATTGGTATCCTGATAAAAAACTAAGAGCATTCATAAAAGGCAAAGGAGAATGGCAAGGCATTAACCCCCATGATTCCTTTAAATTATACGACTCAAAAAAAGCATCAAAACTCAAAGGTGATCTCTTACACTGGAATTATGCCACCTATCAAGAATTTAATTTAAAAACAGACAAGTTTTCTTCTATATCTGCGAAATCCTATTTTGAGTTAGGAAAGAAAGCACCCATTTGGAAAATTATAGTTAATCCCACTTGGGCATTTTTTAAAGCTTATTTTCTACGTCTTGGTTTCTTAGATGGTTTTAATGGTTTTGTAATTTCAGTTCAAACTGCCAATATTACCTTTCTCAAATATTCTAAACTAAGAGAGCTAATTCAGAAAAACAGACGGTAAGAGAATTATTATTCATCGCGATACTTCTTCTTCCAAAAGAAGATTTTTCGTTTTAATTTTCGTTTGCTATGATATCTATTTTGGAACTCTTGAGTATACTGCCACATTAACCTGAATACTTCTGACTCTTCTTCTCCTGTACATTTTGCATACTCATTACTCATAACTCGTATCATCGACTCGTGAATTGTTAAACGTGCAAAGTTTTTGATTCTCGTTTCAAAATCCATTTCACCAAACTCCATCCTATTCAAGTCTACAAGATAGAACTCGTAACCTTCGGTTGTTCTTTTGATTAATGTGTTTCCAGGTGAATGATCTAAGAAATTCACTCCATTTTTATGTAATTCATAGGTAAATCTAGTAAAAGCTCTAAGTATGCTCTCATGATCAGAAATACTAAAGTCTGTAGTCAATTCTCGATACGTAAGGTCACAATCCACAAGTTCACTCACATAAAAACTCTTTTTAAATAAAAGAGGAGTCATTCTAATTTCATAAGCTATAGGAAAAGGTGTTTTAATCCCTAAGTCTAGTAGCTTATTAGCATACATATAAGATCTTTCAGCTTTGGATTTCCTAAAAAATCGATATGCTACTTGATTAACGATATTAGGAATTTTAAAGGATTTTATAGTGTAATTCTTACTTTCAAGATCTACTATTTTGATCACGTTACGTTCTGCATCTCCTAATATCTTTGTATAACTATCGAAATTGTCAATAGCATCTTTTACTACCGATTCTAGATTTATTTTAGAAGAATGTACTACAAATCTTTTTGACATTTTATTTCGGATTTATAAACGACCTGAATTTTATAGATTCTACAATTTATCTTTATAAATACTTTAATCTTACTTCAAGTATTTATCAATACCATTATCACATCTTGTAATTCTTTCTGCTATTGTTTTGTTTTGAATTTCATTACCCTTCTCCGGATTTTCCAACACCGCTTTTTTATGATAGATATGAAGACATATTCCAGCAAATTTTAACCTCTTAGGCATAATTCCCATAAATGTTAAGCGTTGTCCGAAATCATAATCTTCGAATCCCCAACCTAAAAAATCTTCATTGTATCCATTGATGGCAATAGCATCCTTTCTCCAATAAGACATATTTGCTCCTCGTAGCTTGGTAGAAATGGCTTCATCAGGTTTTCTATTTTTATACACAAACGGTAGATACAGCATTCTCATTCGCTTTTTAAGACCACTAGAAAAAATAGTAAGATCTATTTTCTTAGCAGACAATAACCGTTTAGATTTTTCTTTTGTTAATGTTACTCGTGTACCATACAAGAACATTTTATCTCTACTAGCATTTAAATGATCTTTTATGAAATGTTTATGCAAAATAATATCACCATCAATCTGAACAATATAATCAGATGTTATTCTGGCTATCGCCTTATTTAGGATCAGAGTTTTTGTAAACCCATTGTCCTCATGCCAAACATGATGTAACGGAACAGGAAAACTGTTCTTGTAAGTATCAATCAGCGTTTTTGTTTCTTCTGTAGAGCCATCATCTGCTATGATTACTTCCGTTGGTAAAACTGATTGCTTCAAAACACTTTTTAATACTAAATTTAAGGCATCTGGCCAATTATATGTAGAAATTAATAATGCTACACTAGGATATTCTTTCATACGTATAAACTTCTAAAATCCAAAAACCTCATCAACCCAAAAAGACAAAGTATATTTATCATAAATCTCCTTAGGAATGGGTTCATACGGAGTATCAAAAAAAGCTTTAGGGATATCTATATCTTTTTTGTCAATGATCAAAATATTATTAGGGTTATAAAAATCATACGTCGCAATATCTTTATTGGTCGTTATCAGTTTTTTAGAAAACCCCATACTTTCAAAAACTCTAAAAGTTAGCCCAGATTGATTTTCTCTATGAACATCTAATAAAACATTGGATTGCGCAATAAATTCTTCTACCTGCTCCAGATTCATTGTATTCTTAGTGTATGTAATTTGGGTATCATCCTTAAAACCTTCGGTTTTTCCTACAATTACTATTTTGTAATTGACTTCAATTTTATCCAAAGCTCTGGCTATATTTTGAATTACTCCATCGCGTTTTCCAGACGAACTGATATTAAAAACATCCTGCTGTGGTCTGCTAGGACTTGTTAATTTTTCTTTATAAATAAAATTGGTAATAAACGAAAAATCAAACTGTTCGACATCATCTTTTTCAAAAGAGAAAGCCTTGTCAAACTCATTATATATTTTAGCAATCTTGGGAGACCTTTTATAATTATCATTAAAAAAACCAAGCAATGTATCTGTGTAAGGTTTGATTTGTTGAATAAAATCAGGATTTAAAAAATCTCCTTTGATAATTAAAATTTTATCCTGATGCCCATTCTTATTTAGTTCTTCAAGAATTTTTTTCTCTAAAAACTTCTTTTTTATGTTATATTTAAAAAATAGTTTTGCAAAGAAATTAAAAACCTTATGGAAGAATGAAGGATACTTATAGCGTAGTTGATAAAAATTGATTTGACTCACCTTTATCCCTCGACGCTCTAATTCTTTGGCAATAAATTGATTAAAACCCCAATTATCCAGGCTTATTAGTGTAACTTTCATATAGACAAATATCGTACAATATTAACAATTATATTAAACAACCAGACTGTTTTAGAATAAAACTAATTCACTCATAACAAATTTCTCTAACAAAAAATAAGAAGATCCATGGATTACGATAATAAACCCGATAACTATTTTAATAACACACGTCATGAAATGTTGGATTTTCTTCCTAAAAACACAAAAACGTTATTGGATGTAGGATGCGGTGAAGGGGCTTTTGCTTCTATGATAAAAGAAAAATTTCAAACCGAAACATGGGGTATTGAATTAATGAAGGAAGAAGGAGAAAAAGCAAAAAAACTCTTAGATAAAGTATTTATTGGAGAAGTAGAAGGTTTTATAGATGAGCTCCCGGATGACTATTTTGACACTATCTATTTCAATGACGTTTTGGAACATTTAGTAGATCCATATGTAGTGCTAGAAAAAATGAAAAGCAAATTATCCAAAGATGGCGTAATCATTAGTTCTATTCCGAATATGAGATATCACAGTGCTTTAAAGAACTTAGTACTGAATAAAAATTGGGAGTATGAAGATCATGGTATCATGGATAAAACTCACTTACGATTTTTTACTGGAAAAAGTATAGCCAATATGTATACCAGATTAGGATATAAGATTATTACCCACAAAGGGATAAATAAAACGAAATCCATCAAACCATATTTTTACAACTTACCTTTCTTATTTACTGCGATGGACATGAGATACCTACAATATGCCACTGTGGTAAAAAAGTAACTATCTAAATTACCAAAACAAACAATGAATATACTTATTGAAGATAAAACGGCAGTATTACCTGCTAAAAAATATGGTGGTACCGAACGAGTTATTTGGGGATTAGGAAAAGAACTTTCTAAATTAGGTCATAAAGTCTATTTTTTAGCAAAACAAGGATCTAGCTCAGATTTTGCTACCGTTATTCACTATGACGAAGAAAAATCATTAGAAGAGCAAATCCCAAGTGATGTAGATGTAGTACATCTTTTCCATTCCTTAAACCAATCGGTTGGAAAACCATATATCTTTACTATGGAAGGCAATCCATCTCCAGATCAAACCTTGGATATCAACATGGTTTTTGTTTCTGGAAATCATGCAAAAAGATATGGATCTACTGCTTTTGTGTATAATGGTATTGATTGGGATGATTATCCTGATCCAATACTTGATAATGAAAGAACCTATCTTCATTTTCTTGCCAAAGCATCGTGGAAAGTAAAAAACTTATTTGGCACTGCAGATATCGCCTTAAAATCCGGGAATAAACTACATGTAATGGGCGGTGAACGTTGGACATTTAGAAATTTTAAAAGAGGATTAAAATATATCCTAAATAAAAATATCATCTTCCATGGAATGGTGGAAAATGACAAAAAGATGGAAGTTGCGCAGCAGTCTAAAGCCTTGGTTTTTCCTGTAGTTTGGCATGAACCTTTTGGAATAGCTATTACCGAAAGTATGTATGCAGGTTGTGCTGTTTTTGGTACCGAAAATGGTTCTCTACCAGAATTAATCACTCCCGAAGTTGGATATACTGGCAATAATTCTAATGACATCACCAAAGCCATTAAAGAATTTGATTATAATCCAAAAAGATGCCATGAGTATGCGGTAAAGTATTTCAACTCTAAGGTGATGACAGAATCTTATTTAAAACTATATGAAAAGGTAATTGCCGGCGAAACTATAAATAAAGAGATCCCTAAATACCTTGATAAAGAGAATGTGGTTCCAAAATTTAATTAATCACAAAGCAAAGTGGGAAATCCAATAAAGGAAATCCCACTTTATTTTTAATGGTTTAGAAAACAAACTACCAATTGATAGTATCTTTCCAACGATTACTTTCTACATCTCCAAACATCTTTTCTGTAACGGTTCCGCTTACATTCACACTCCAAAAAGAATTTGGAATTGGACCTGCAGCATTTATTGAACTAAGAAGTTGTTGTTTGTCCGAATGACAAGAATTCGAAAAAGTAATATTTCTAATAACCGTAGATCCTCCTCCAGTATTTAAATTTTGTCCAAGGTGATTGGTAAGAAATGAATTATTTGTTAATCTAATCTCTATATCTCTTCCTTCTCCAGAAGCTCTCCAGCTATTTCCTCTATGGTTATACTCCAATTTAACTCTTAAAGATAAACGATACAGATACTGTCGATAGAGGGGAGAACCATAACTTATTGTCTCTGCAAAAGCTTCATGCACATACTTAAAAGCTCTTGGCGAAGGACCTTGCGTGATTCCCGCACCACAATTTTCAATATATTTTTGTTTTCTAAATTGATGCTGGTTCGATATCGCTACGGTTTTTGCCAAATTTCCTTGGGATGAAGAAGCAATCGGAGCTTGGGAAACAGAACCAACCTGTTTAAGTAAATTTTTATTAGATTTTTGTTCCGCTAATGCTTTATGACCATCAAGTTCATAAAATTTACCATTATCTACCCAAATTGTTTTATCCGCAACAATAAATTGATTATCCTTATTTAATATTCCTTGAAAAGCCCAAGACATATTTGGGTTCTTATCGTAAGTAAAAAAAGAAACAGCTTGCAACTCTTCTGTATCTAAGCTAGAAAACTTGTCATAAAGATCACGAAATTCTTCCCAATCCTTAAAAACAAAAATATCTTCTTTAGTTGTTGATTCTAAATTTGTATTATTCTCAATAGGTTCAAAAGATTCTTTTTCACAGGAAATTAATCCGATAGAAATGGCTAATAAAAAAATGATTTTTTTCATTTTGTTTTAGGTTTTAAAATTATTTTTGCATAAAACTGCCCTGTTATGCATTCAGGAAATTTTAGTAATTGGCCAATTACATCATCATGTTACTTGAGTCAAAAAGATGTTACTACAAAAAAATTGTATTTACATTTACTTTAACGTTTCCTACAAAAAGTATCCAATATTTAATAGTACTATCTCATAAAATCAATGGAAGATCAAAAAATAGAAATAGAGAAGACAATAGAAATTCTTAAAAGAGGAGGACTTATTTTATATCCTACTGATACTGTTTGGGGAATAGGTTGTGATGCCACTAATGCGGAGGCAGTAGATAAAATATATTCACTAAAGAAAAGAGCGGACAGCAAAGCTTTATTATGCCTAGTAAGTGATTTTAAAATGTTACAGCAATATGTAGAGGAAGTACCCGAAGTGGCTTATGACATTCTAAAATATGCGACAAAAGCCACTACAATTATTTATGATAGACCTTTACGAGTTGCTGAAAATCTAATCGCAAAAGATAACACACTTGGAATAAGAGTAGCGAGAGATCCATTTTGCAGTAAATTGATACGAAAGTTTAAAAGGCCTATTGTTTCTACATCAGCAAATATCAGTGGCAAACCGACTCCGAGAAACCTGCAAGAAATGAGTAAAGAGATTTTGGAAGGCGTTGACTATGTCGTAAATTTGCCTTTACAAAATAAAGATGCTAAACCTTCTTCTATTATAAAAATCGGTGGAGATAGTACCGTTAAAATTATAAGGAAATAAAGTTTCATCACCTTTGTATACCAGGTATATATTATAAGAACAATTGTTGATTTCGAGAATACCCTCGAAACTTTAAAATCTCGATTATCGAGTATATTGATTCATGTCGGAAGAGAATAATTACAAAGAAGCATTACAACATGCTGTTTTTAATACGATAACCCAAGCTGCATCCAATCTTGAATTAGACAGTTATGTCATTGGAGGTTTTGTAAGAGATTATATTTTACAACGAGGATCTGCAAAGGATATTGATATAGTAGCAGTTGGTAGTGGTATCGAACTAGCAAAAGAAGTTTCTAAATTACTTCCTCACCAACCCAAAATTCAAATCTTTAAAACCTACGGAACTGCCATGCTAAAAGCGGGAGATATAGAAGTGGAGTTTGTTGGTGCCAGAAAGGAATCTTATCGAGAAAATAGTAGAAATCCTATTGTAGAAAATGGAACGCTGCAAGATGATCAAAACAGAAGAGATTTTACGATCAATGCCTTGGCATTAAGTCTTTCTAAAGACAATTTTGGCAATATTTTAGATCCTTTCGATGGATTAGAAGATCTTCGATCCAAAATCATCAGAACACCATTAGATCCAGATATTACCTACTCTGATGATCCGCTAAGAATGATGCGTGCCATTAGATTTGCTACACAACTTAATTTTAAGATAGAAGAAAGATCTTTAAAAGCCATTACCAAGAATAAAGATCGTATTAAAATAATTACCAAAGAAAGAATTGTAGACGAACTCCATAAAATCTTATTAAGTGAAAAACCGTCTATTGGGTTTTTACTTCTGGAAAAAACTGGATTACTGCCATATATATTACCAGAATTAGTTGCGCTAAAAGGTATTGATGAAGTAGAAGGACAGAGACATAAAGATAACTTTTACCATACTTTAGAAGTAGTAGATAATATTGCAGAAAACACGAATGATCTATGGTTACGCTGGGCAGCGCTATTACATGATATCGGAAAGGCTCCTACTAAGAGATTTAGTAAAAAAGTTGGATGGACTTTTCATGGTCATGAGTTTGTAGGCTCTAAAATGGTCTATAAACTATTTAAACGATTAAAAATGCCTCTGAATGATAAAATGAAATTTGTTCAGAAAATGGTCTTAATGAGCTCTCGACCAATTGTGATTGCATCAGATGTTACGGACTCTGCTGTTAGGAGATTAGTGTTTGATGCTGGCGACTATATCGAAGAATTAATGACGCTTTGCGAAGCCGATATTACAACCAAAAACCCGAAACGTTTTAAAAAATATCATAACAATTTTAAAATTGTTCGTCAGAAAATGGTGGAGGTAGAAGAACGAGATCATATTCGAAATTTTCAACCTCCAGTCAGTGGAGAAGAAATCATGAAAACATTTGACATAAAACCTTCTAAAGAAATTGGAATTATAAAAGAAGCGATAAAAGAAGCAATACTAGAAGGAGATATTCCGAATGAACATGAAGCAGCGTTTCAATTTATGATAAAAAAAGGAGCAGAATTAGGGCTAAAAAACGTAACTACTTAAAGACTTTAAAACTTGGATTCTCAATTTTAATACATGAAAAAATACTTTAGATCTCTTGTAATTACATCTGTTGTACTGATTTATTTGATTATTATTGCTGGTGCAGTAGTAAGAATGACGGGTTCTGGAATGGGTTGTCCGGATTGGCCAAAATGCTTCGGATATTATATCCCTCCTACCGAAGAAAGTCAAATACAATGGAAACCCAATCATGAGTATGAGGAAGGTTTTATTGTAATAGTAAATGAAGAGCTAAGAATTGCCAATAAAGATTTCACATCTTCAGCAACATATGAAACAACAAATTGGGAATCATATACAAAACACGACTACGCAAAATTTAATGTATGGCATACTTGGATCGAATATATTAATCGATTAGTAACGGTAGTATCTGGAATCCCTATTCTTTTAATGTTTATTCTTTCACTTTGGTTCTGGAAAGAAAAGAGAAAAATACCACTCTATGCAGGACTCACCATTATAGCAATGGCATTTCAAGCTTGGTTAGGTAAAATAGTAGTAGATTCTAATCTTCTTCCGCTAAGAATTACAGTGCATATGTTAGTGGCATTTATAATACTAGCCATATTACTTTACATTTTATTTCTTACAAAAAAGGAAACTGCAACATTCAAAATAAGTTCAACTTTTAAAAATATATTATTCTTTTCTGCTGTACTTACTTTAATTCAGGTTGCTTTAGGAACTCAGGTGAGACAGTATGTGGATGAACAAATCAAAATTGTTGGTGAACTAGCAAAATCTCAATGGTTAGATCCACCTACAATGAACTTTTATATTCATCGATCATTTTCTATCCTCATCGTGTTGATTAACTTATGGCTGTTGTGGTATAATAACAAAATGCAACTTGGATTATCTAAATTAAATTGGGTCATTGCCTTTATCGGTTTAGAGGCGTTTACTGGAATTTTAATGTATTATTTTGATTTCCCTTTCCTTTCACAACCCTTACATTTAGTGATATCATCTTTACTATTTGGAATTCAGTTTTATATCCTACTCGAAGTGTTTAAAAAAAAGGGATTGACCTCTGAAAATTTAAAATAGTCACAAACAAGTTTGTATCTTTGCCAATCCAAATTAAACAAGAATGGTTTACCGTTTCAGAATTATCCTAGATACAGAAGAAGACGTATTTAGAGATATCGAAATCGAACAAGACGCTACATTAGAGCAATTTCATAATGTTATTAATCAATCCTTTGGTTTTGATGGCATGGAAATGGCATCTTTTTACATAAGTGATGAGCAATGGAATCAAGGAGAAGAGATATCTCTTTTTGATATGAGTGATGGTAATCAGCCAGTACGATTAATGAACGAAACAACATTAATCGATGTGGTACACGAGGCATCGCCTAGATTGATTTATGTCTATGACTTCTTAAGCATGTGGACATTTTTGGTTGAGCTTGCGGAAATTGCTGAATATGAAAACGGAAGAGAATATCCTAATGTAATGTTCGTACACGGACAAATACCGGATAATGCGCCCGATAAAGAGTTTAAAGCGGATAATTTGGACCAAGATGATGAAGGGGAAGGTTTTTTAGACCTTGATGATTATGATGAATTAGGTTTTGATGAACATTGGAATTAAATCTTAAGTATTAAAGTTTCAAAGATCCTAAGGTACAAAGGTATAAAGCTCCAATATTTAACTATAAAATTTAATGAGCACTTTTAGAGACCTAAAAATTTGGCAAAAATCAATAGTTTTAGTTATTAATATTTATGATAAAACCAAATCATTTCCAATAGAAGAGTTATATGGATTGACTTCTCAAATAAGAAGAGCATCCATCTCAATACCTAGTAATATCGCCGAAGGTTATGGTAGAGAGAGTAAACAAGAATATATCCGATTTCTAAACATTGCGATTAGTTCATTATTTGAAGTCCAGACACAATTAGAAATTGGAAAAAATCTTTCTTTCTTAAAAGAAAATGATTTTAATTTATTGTACGAAAACACTAGAGAAATAGAGCGTATGCTTTCAAGTTATATTAGAAAAATTAAAGATTCATAAATAATTTTGAAACTTGCTCTTTTAGACTTTTTTAATCTTTGACACTTTACTTCTTAGTAGCTTTGTCACTTTAAAACAAAAAAATGATCAATTTATATAGCACCCAAATTGAATCGCTATCGATTCACAAAATAGGTAACAAGAGTAGAAATGAAAACATATTTCTATCCGATACTCCTTATACACTTAATGACGAGTTAACCGCTTTATTAAAGGAATACTTTTTTAAACCGTTTAGAGAAAAAGAGGAGAATTACTTTCAGTTTACCAATGAGGTAGATGTAGAATTTAATCCGCTATATAAAATCGTTACCGAAATATTCAATAACCCATCTTCGGCTCACGAAAAATCAAAGAGAATTGCTTCCCTTTTATATGAACAATCCCAACATCCGCATATCAAAAGTGGAGAAGTCTATGTAGTGTATTTAGAGAATCTTTCTATAGATAATGAAAAAACAAATGCCGTAGGGATTTTCAAGTCAGAATTGAAATATGATTTCCTTCAGTTTGCAGAGAAAGGAGCGAATATAGAACTACTGCATCAACAAGGTGTAAATCTAAATAAATTAGACAAAGGGTGTTTAATTTTTAATCATAAACAAGAAGAAGGATACAAAATTCTTTCTGTTGATTCTAACCGTTATGATACTAAATATTGGTTAGAGCATTTCTTAGGAGTGGAAGCCTTTGCAGATGAAAATTTTTACACCAAGAAGTATATGAAATTCTGCCAGGATTTTGCTAAAGATGTGGTACTACCCGCAGAAGATAAGAAAGAAGAGGTGATGTTTATGAATCGTGCTGTAAATCACTTTGCCAAAAATGACACCTTCGAAGAATCTGCTTTTTTAAATGAAGTAATCGATAATCCGGATCTAATTCCCGAGTTTAAACATTACAAAACTGAAAAGGCTCCAAAATATCATATCGAAGATCTTACAGAATTTCCTATTGCTAATACTGCAGTTTCTGCAGCTAGGAAAAAGATCAAAAACACGATTAACCTAGATACGAATATCCAAATTAAAATGGATTTTATTAATCCAGAATCTGCAGAAAAGTTTGTAGAAAAAGGTTGGGATGAGGAAAAGCAAATGTATTACTACTTGGTATATTTTAACAAAGAGCAAAAAGACTAACCAAACCACTTATTTCTGACCCGCTAGGTTAAAAGTAAGATTAGTATTTATCTCAATAAGATTGCCATTAGGGTTTTGTATAAAATTACTTATGTAGATTTTTTCAAAATCTTCATTCATCGGTTTGGGCTCTTCTATTATAGTATCCTCAACTTTCCTTTTCCGATAATAAATTAAGGGAGTCAAAACAAGTGTAGAATCTTGTATGATATAAGTACCCGTAGTTTTTGTCAAGAGCTTACCGTATGCACCATAATCTTCATAGGTAAATATATTGGCATGTAGATCCAATGCTGTGTACCCATTTGACTTTGTATGTAAAAAACTTTTTTTTAAATAATTATACCTTGGTTTGCTAGATACATTATGATAATATCGAGTTGGATCTGTTCTTTGTGGATCATTTACACTATATCGAACTAATAAAGAATCTCCAATTGCCTGAAACTGTCCAGACCTATATGCTCTATGTTTAGACACATATACTATATTGTCAATCTTATAGATAAAATGTACGATTTGATCATGCTCACCTCCAATACCAGGCAATCTAGGAACTACTAATTTAGCTTGAAAAGCAACTGCTTTGACCGTTCCCGTTTTCTCAAAAGGATAAAAGGTAGGAAGTTCAAAATTATGATACATCCAAATATAGGATACCAATAAAAACAAACCACCAAAAGCCCAAGGATTTATTTTCATACAAATACACTTTATATATAAGTGACAATTAATGTTGTTTTGTTACAAAAAACACCGCTTCAATTCCTTTTAAAAACGAAACCCTAATCCAATCCATTTTTCCTACTTTTGCCGCCTGATTTTTAACAAAAAAAGAAAAACTTAAATTTTTAGGGTAACATTTAGTAATCAAATGACACGTATATAAAAGCGCCATTTTTTTCAGAGTCTAAAATGCTGCAAATTAAAAATAATCAAAAAAACATGAGAAAAAATATTGCATTCATCATTTTAATTATTGGAGCTATTTATAGTTTAAAAGCTCAAACACAAACTCAAGATTTAAATATGGGGTTACATCAGTTACAATTTCCAAGTGCAAATGGAGGTTTCAATAGAATCCATAGTTTTGGCGGTACATTTCCTGGGAAATGGTTATTTAAATCCAGATTTGACCATATTTATTTGGATGCTGGTGAAAATGAAAACAATAAATATTCTATTCTTTTCTTAAGTGGTGGTATCGAAAGAGCAAGATTAAATGGTGCAGGTAATTTTGGTATTGGAACTTCAAATCCAACCTCCAAATTTCATGTAGTACATACTTCTGGTCAAGGATTTGCTCCAGTAATTTCTGGTAACATAGCTACATTTCAAACAAATGCTTCAGCAGGCTATTATTCCTCAATTAACGTAATATCAGGAACGGAAGGAAGAGCTAGTTTCTACTTTGGTGATAGAGATAGTGGTGCTATGGGCGGATTCAGATACAATAATGCAAATAATTCTTTAACATTTAGAACAAATGGCGCAGATAACAGAATGTTTATCAATTCTTCTGGAAACATAGGTATAGGAACTACTAATCCTGGGTCAAAATTAGAGATAAAATCAAATAGTGGAGAAACAGAAAGCTTTATGAAGATGAGCGTTTCTGATGCTCCTTCTGATTATTTGCAAGTATCCAATGCTACAGGCGGTGCTAACAGATTTCTACCTTTAATCAAAGGAAACGTACAATCTAGTAATATTTCATCATTATTATTTATAGCTTCTACAGATGCTGTTAATGATAATAATGGTAGCAGTAGTATGATGCGATTTGATACTAGAAGAAGTTCTAACGATCAAGGAATTGCTACTCGTCCACTGTTTCAATGGACTAATTTCGATCAAAAATTAATGACCATGACTGCTAATGGGAATGTCGGAATTGGTACAACAAATCCAATTGAAAAGCTTAAAATAGTAAATGGTTCAATTTCTGTGGATTCTTCCTCTGATGGTAGTAATGCTTTTGAATTTGGTAATAACTATGGTCAAATGTATTATGATGCGCAATCATCTGGAGAGCAAAATAGAGGTATGTACTTTCAAGAACAATTATCTACCAATAGAGGCTTTCATTTTTTGAACTCTAATGGGGATAGATTATTAAAGATTAATGGAAACGGAAATGTTGGAATTGGAACAAATAGTCCCGATGCTAAATTAGCCGTAAACGGTAATATTCATACTCAAGAAGTAAAAGTAGATTTAGTAGGCTGGCCAGATTATGTCTTTGAAGAGGACTATAATTTGCCTACACTACAAGAAGTAGAACAACATATCTCAGAACAAGGACATTTAGAAAATATCCCTTCGGCAGCAGAAGTAGCTGAAAATGGTATCCAATTAGGAGAAATGAACAAAAAATTACTCGAAAAAATCGAACAGCTAACACTTTATATGATTGAACAGAATAAAAAGACGGACTTTCTCCTAAAAGAGGTAGAAACACTTAAAAAGAAAAATGCTGCGCTAGAAGCTAGACTAAAATAGTCTGAGGCCAGATGTTGGATATCCGATGTCAGGAGTGTAATACATAATTAGACTTCTGACATCCGTCTTCTGACTTCAAAAATCTAATAATAAACATCCGATATAAAACTTCCGACTTTAAACTTCCATCACCTAACACTGGACGTACGACCTCCATCACCTTTCCAACAATCGATTCATATTTACATTTTCATAATTTCTTCTTACAAAATCCAATGCAGTTTTCAGTACTTCGCCCATGGATTTACTTCTACGAAATTTTAGATCCAGTGTAAAATTATAAAGATGTTCTCGTAGTTCTTTTAAATGTTCTTCGGTAGAAATCGTATCAGCACACATACAAGCAATTAACGTTTCATAACGAGATCTAGAATTTAATATCCTTTTTGCCAAAACAGAACGTTCTTCTTTCTTGTATTGTTCAATTGAATTTGGTTGTAACCTATTTAAAACAATATCCACCATATCAAAGTTTTCTTTAAAGAATTGTGGTTGATATACTTTTAATTTCCCTTCAAAACATTGTTGATCAAAATCTATGGCTCGTATGCGATACTGCACATGATCAAAATCATGAATTGGGATAATCACATAATTATAAGAACGCATATCCCCCAATAAACGCATTTGACAACGTTCATTAAACTTTACAAATTCCTTGGCAATTTGTGCTTTTGCCTGGTCACTTAGGTCTGGCAAGAAATCTTTGATAAACACATCACCAGGAATGCCTGCAATATGCTCTTCGATCAATGTGTTTTTATATACCAAAAAATTAATTCTATTTGGTGAGAACATATGCTCTAATTCCAACCCATAAATACGAGATGCATCTGCTTTTTTTACATAAATGTACGTATAGTTATCATTTAATATATTTCGAACTCGTACTCTAAACGGTTTAGAATTTCCAAACGTACAATAATCAATCGCATCAATATTTAAAAATTCAATCGCATCCTCATTACCATCAGAATGTAAGATGGTGTATACTTTTTTTAGGCTAGATTCAATCTCTGGCCGCTCATGTTCTTCATAATATACACGCACCCATAAAGTATCTTCATCATTGTTATCATACACTACAATCGAACCTGAAAACCGCAATAAATCATCATAAAATACCGGGATTTTTATCTTACGATTACATTCCTTTAAATAACTATCTAAACTATCATTGATCGGATAGGTAGGTTTTTTTTTAGACATCAATTTCTCATCCATACGCAACTACTTTCTAGTGGCAATTTACAAAAGAAACACACTTCAACAACCTTATTCCAATATTCATTGTAAAAACCTTTAAAGTCTAAGATTCCATTTTTTATTGTAACAAAATCTTAGTGTAGTCGTCTAGTTTAATATAACCACCAAAAAATAATCACAATTGGAAACCATTTTAACCTTGAAGAATCTTACCAAAAGATTCGGAAGTATAACAGCCGTTAATGATCTTTCCTTTACCATAAAAAAAGGAAACGTATACGGTATTTTAGGACCTAACGGAAGCGGTAAATCCACTACCCTAGGTATTGTTCTTAATGTAGTAAATAGAAGTTCGGGAGACTTTACTTGGTTCGATGGATCTACTTCTACCCATGAAGCCTTAAAAAAGGTAGGAGCTATTATCGAGCGTCCAAATTTCTATCCTTACATGACAGCAGCACAAAATCTAAAACTAGTATGTCAGATCAAGGGGGTTTCAACAAATAAAATCGAAGAAAAACTGGAATTAGTAGGTCTTTTGGACCGTAAGGATAGTAAGTTCAGAACGTTTTCTTTAGGTATGAAACAAAGATTAGCGATTGCTTCTGCTTTACTAAACGATCCTGAGATTCTAATACTTGATGAACCTACTAATGGACTAGATCCACAAGGAATTCATCAGATCAGAGAAATCATAAAAGTTATCGCTTCACAGGGAACTACTATTTTATTAGCTTCTCACCTATTAGATGAAGTGGAAAAAGTATGTAGCCATGTAGTTATTATTCGAAAAGGAGTAAAACTATATTCTGGTCCCGTAGATGAAATGAACGCTAGTCATGGTTTCTTTGAATTAAATAGTAATCAAAACAGTGTGCTCATTAAGTGGTTATCAGAGCAAGATATTTTTGGAAACGTAAAAGAGGAAGACGACAAAATTGTTGCATTCCTAAATAGAGAATTGGATGCTGAAAGTCTGAATAAGCAATTACACCAAGCTGGAATTACGTTAACACATCTTGTAAAACGAAAAGAAAGTTTAGAAGAACAATTCTTACAATTAACCAACAATATAAACTAAAGCCATGTTACGACTACTCAATATAGAATTTCAAAAATTACGATACAATAAGTCGGCGAAGGTGTTGACGATCACATATTTTGTTTTAATCTTATTAATTTCTCTAATCGCTTCCTATGAATTTAGTTTTGGTGGAGTTAATTTTAGATTAGCAGATCAAGGAATTTTTAACTTTCCTTATATCTGGCACTTCAACTCTTGGATTGCTGCTTGGTTAAAATTATTCTTAGCTATTGTTATCGTTTCCATAATGGCTAATGAATACTCTAACAGAACTTTAAAACAAAATTTAATAGATGGATTAAGCAAAAAAGAGTTTTTAGCTTCTAAATTTCTTACAGTAGTTTTATTTTCTTTAGTCTCTACGATATTCTTATTCCTAGTTTCTCTTATACTTGGATTAGTATTTTCAGACTATAACGAAGTATCTATTATATTTTCTGATTTAGAATTTATTTTCGCGTATTTCCTAAAGCTAGTAGGTTTCTTTTCTTTCTGTATGTTTTTAGGAATTCTCATTAAACGCTCTGCATTTGCTTTAGGATTTTTAATCTTCTGGCAACTTATCGAAGGGGCTTTTAGATTGTTCTCTGGTTTGATAAAATGGAAATTCGACTCAGACATCATCGATAAAATAATACCATTTTTACCTTTGGATAGTATGTCTAATTTAATAAATGAACCTATAACAAGATTAAATTTCATACAATCTGCTGCGAATCAACTAGGTGAAAACTTCCAGAGAGACTATGCAGTACACTGGTATGAGATACTAATCGTATTAGTTTGGACAGCAATATTTGTGAGACTTTCATATTATCTTCTTAAAAAGAGAGATTTGTAATATCTTTGAGTTTTTCAACTCAACTCATGAAATACAAAATATTTATCCTTTCCTTCTTTTTAAGCATCTCTTTATTTGGACAAGGAGAAGCTAACAACTGGTATTTCGGTCAAAACGCTGGGATAAATTTTAGTACAACACCTCCTACTCCACTTACAGATGGACGAATAAATACTTTGGAGGGTTGTACCACTATATCTGATGCTACAGGAAATCTTCTTTTCTACACAGATGGGTCAACGATTTTTACTAGAAATCATACGATCATGCAGAATGGTACAGATTTAAGAGGAGATACCTCCAGTACCTCCTCTGCTTTAATTGTACCACAACCCAATACTCCTAATATTTATATTGTTTTTACGGTTGACGAACCTCATCATTTTAATGCTGATAATGACACCAACACATCTGATGGAGATGGTGTAAATGATGGTTTATTATATTCGGTAGTAGATATGTCTTTAGATGGAGGAAATGGAGCAGTAGTTAGTGGGCAAAAAAACCTACCTCTAATTACATATAATACGGCAGATACCCAAGAAAGTTTATATAGGTGTTCTGAAAAAATTACAGCGGTCAAAAGTGATGATTGTGATTCGTTTTGGGTAATCACTCATTTTATAGATACATATTACGCATTTAGCGTAGATCAAACTGGGGTAAATACCACTCCCGTTACTTCGCAAGTCGGGGTTACGGTTCCTATTTCAGGATACAGAAGGAATGCCTTAGGATATCTAAAAGCTTCGCCAGAAGGAGATAAATTGGCTGTGGTACATTTTGGATTAACTACTGTAACAGGTGGAGACGGTCCTGGAAAAGTATTATTTTATGATTTCGATAATAGTACTGGAATTGTTAGTAATGAAATTGAATTATACGATGGAGATGCGCCTTATGGTATTGAATTTTCACAAAGCGGTGAACGCCTTTATACTACCATCGGTGAAGGTAGTGGTGGATTTGGTGATGGATTTCTAATGCAATTTGATCTTACCCTACCTGATAACCAAATTGCTGCAAGTGGTACAAGAATTCTTAATGAGAATGGACAAAACACTTCTAATTTCAGTGCAGGAGCATTACAACTAGGTCCAGATGGAAGAATATATAGAGCTTTATATGATTTTGATTCTGGTACAGGAAATTATTTAGGAGTTATTGAAAATCCAGAAGCGATAGCGGCAAATGTTACGTACAGAGATCAAGGCTTATTAGTTAACATAGATGGAGGAAGAGGTTCCAGAATAGGATTACCCCCTTTTATTCAATCAATTTTTGCCCAAACAATTGATATCATCAATAGCGGTGATCCAAACAATGTAAATCTTGTCCTTTGTGATGGAGACACTTACAGATTAACACATCAGGATATTACAACAGCAACATATACTTGGTTTGTAAATGACGTTCAAATTCCAAATAATACTTTTTTCTTAGACATAACAACTTCTGGCAATTATAGATTAGAAGTAGATCTTAATGATGGTAGCTGTCCACTGGTAGGTGTTGCAAACGTTACATTTTTTGAAGTACCTGCTGTACAAAATACTCCGGTTAATGAAAACATTTGTGATAATGATAATAACGGGATTACAGACTTAGACCTTTCTCTTTATAATACAGAAATACTAGGGTCACAAGATCCAAATCAATTCCAAATTCGTTATTTTAGATCCATTGCAGATGCCGATGCTAATGTAAATGAATTATTACAAAACTTCACAACGGAGACAAATCCACAGACCATTGCGATTAGAATAGAAAATATTGGGAATATTAATTGTTATGATACCGCTAGTTTTCAGGTGGAAGTTTTTGATACCCCAACTGCTTTCGCTACAAATCCAATCATATCTTGTGATAATGCTGATGATGGAGATGATACCAATGGAATGATTATTTATGATTTAACTACAGTCAATAATGATATCTATGGAAGTCAAAGTACTGCTGATTTTACTTTAAGTTATCATACAACATTAATCGATGCTCAGAATAACACAAATTCAATAATAGACCCAACAAATGCTGTATTATCTAATACCATGCCTGCCGTTTATGCACGACTTGAAAATAATTTGAATACAGCCTGTTTTGATACGTTTGAAATTCCAGTTACCATTAATTTATTGCCTGTTGCCAATAATACTTTTTTATCTCAATGTGATGAATATTTAAATACAAATGATGGTATTACTTTATTCAACTTGACCGAAGCAATAGACCAAATTACTGGTGGAACTCCGGATCGTTCTGTTCTATTTTTTGAAGATATGGGTTCTGCTGATGTAGGCACATCGTCTATTACTAATACGAATACATATCAAAATACCACTGCAAATCAGCAATTATTCGTTAGAGTAATTGATGATCTTACAGGATGTTTTAGAATTTCAACCTTAGATTTATTAGTGAGTACAACTTCTGCAAATGATGCAACATTAACTCTTTGTGATGATGATGGTATTGAAGATGGATTCAGAGAATTTGATCTTACAGAAGCTGACGTGCAAGTACTTTCTGGAATAGGAAATCCGAACCTTTCTGTTGCGTATTATGAAACTATTGAAAATGCACTTAGCGAGACAAATGTTATTAGTATATATACCAATACAACCCCTGGCACCCAAGGTCAGGATGTTTTATACGCAAGAGTAGAAGATAATTTAAATCAATGTTTCGGTATTAATGAAGTTACTCTTTTTGTAAATCCATTACCTGATATAGAAGAACAAGAAAATGTGATTATATGTCCAAATCAAAGCGTATCTATTAATGCTGGTATCCAACCTGGAATTAACCCTAATGATTTTAATTATTTATGGTCTACTGGTGAAACCTCTGAAACTATTAGCATAATGCAAGAAGGAACTTATGAAGTCCTGGTAACTAATCGCATAACAAATTGTGATAAAATGAGAACCGTAACAGTTTCTCTTTCTACACCTGCAACTATTATCCAACCTATAGAAATTAATGATGCTTCAGATAATAATACGATAACCATCAATGTATCTGGATCTGGGGATTATGAATATGCTATTGCTTTTAACGGGAGTAGTATCAGAACATATCAGGATAGTCCAACTTTTATAGATGTTCCGCCCGGTTTTCATACGGTTTATGTTCGAGATAAAAATGGATGTGGTCCTGAAGCTACTCAGGATATTTCTGTAGTTGGATTTCCTAAATACTTTACTCCTAATGGAGATGGGTTTCATGAAACCTGGAATGTAAAAGGTATTTCTGCTCAAGTACTAGGCAATTCTATCATATATATTTTTGATAGAAGCGGTAAACTTCTAAAGCAGCTAGTCCCTTCTGGTAATGGATGGGATGGAACTTACAGTGGTGCTTTAATGCCCTCTAGTGAATATTGGTATCGGGTAGAATTAGATGATGGAAGGGTGAGAACCGGAAGCTTTTCTCTCATACGATAAACTTTCCCTAAAACTTATACTCTATTTGAGAAATCATAGTAGTATTCTGTATCTTTATTCAGAAAAGATAGGCCTATATAATGAAGTTCGAACTTAAATCTGAATTTAGTCCAACCGGAGATCAACCGGAAGCTATAAAACAACTTGCTAATGCTATTAAAGCAGGGGAAAGATATCAAACACTTTTAGGAGTTACTGGTTCTGGTAAAACGTTTACAGCAGCAAACGTAGTAGCAGAAGTACAACGTCCTACCTTGGTACTAGCGCATAACAAAACCCTAGCAGCACAATTATATTCTGAGTTTAAACAATTCTTTCCCGAAAATGCTATTGAATATTTCGTTTCGTATTATGATTATTACCAACCAGAAGCTTATATCCCTACCACTGGAACGTATATAGAAAAAGATTTATCTATTAATGATGAAATTGAAAAACTACGTTTAAGCGCTACCTCCTCCCTACTTTCAGGAAGAAGAGATGTACTCGTTGTGGCCTCTGTTTCTTGTTTATATGGTATTGGAAATCCTATAGAATTTCAGAAAAACGTAATATCTATTCAGCAAGGGCAATTTGTTTCTAGAACAGCATTACTTCATAAATTAGTACAAAGTTTATATTCCAGAACGGAAGGAGAGTTTTTACACGGAAATTTCAGGATAAAAGGAGATACCGTAGATATTTATCCAAGCTATGCCGATGATGCCTTTAGAGTACATTTCTTTGGAGATGAAATCGAAGAAATTGAAGCCTTTGATGTACAAACTAATGAAATCATTGAAAAATATGACCGTCTAAATATCTATCCAGCAAACATGTTCGTTACTTCTCCTGAGGTATTACATGGTGCTATTGATCAAATAGCCTTAGACCTTGGAAAACAAGTAGAATACTTTAAAGAAATAGGAAAATTTTTAGAAGCCAAAAGACTAGAAGAACGTACTAATTTTGATTTAGAAATGATCAAAGAGTTGGGCTATTGTTCGGGAATAGAGAATTACTCCAGATATTTAGACGGAAGAGATCCAGGAACAAGGCCTTTCTGTTTGTTAGACTATTTTCCTGACGATTATTTAATGATTGTAGATGAAAGCCATGTAACTATTCCGCAAACACATGCGATGTATGGTGGTGATCGATCCAGAAAAGAGAATCTGGTAGAGTATGGTTTTAGACTTCCTGCAGCCATGGATAACAGACCATTAAAATTCGAAGAATTTGAGGCACTACAAAATCAAATAATATATATAAGCGCGACGCCTGCTGATTATGAATTGCAAAAAAGCGAGGGAACCTATGTGGAACAAATTATTAGACCTACTGGATTACTAGATCCTATTATCGAAGTACGACCAAGCCTAAATCAAATCGACGATTTGATAGAAGAAATGCACAAACGTATTGAAGTCGATGAACGTATCTTAGTG
Source organism: uncultured Aquimarina sp. (assembly GCF_947492965.1). Lineage (GTDB taxonomy): Bacteria > Bacteroidota > Bacteroidia > Flavobacteriales > Flavobacteriaceae > Aquimarina. The sequence goes on from NZ_CANLOZ010000005.1 coordinate 348,190, forward strand.
ACTACCTTAACGAAAAGAATGGCAGAAGAATTAACGAAATATCTAACAAGAATAGATATTCGTTGTCGATATATTCATAGTGATGTAGACACACTAGAGCGCGTAGAAATTATGCAAGATCTGCGCAAAGGTCTTTTTGATGTACTGATTGGTGTAAACCTATTAAGAGAAGGATTAGATTTACCCGAAGTATCATTAGTAGCAATACTAGATGCTGATAAAGAAGGGTTTTTAAGAAATAATAGATCTCTTACACAAACCATAGGAAGAGCTGCAAGAAATGTAAATGGATTGGCGATCATGTATGCTGATAAGATTACACAAAGTATGCAAGAAACCATTGATCAAACTAATTATCGACGAGAAAAGCAAATAGCGTACAATACAAAACACGGAATTACCCCAAAAGCAATTAAAAAGTCGTTGGATAATGCATTAGTTGGAAAAAAAGTAGAACCTTATCAATTCGAAACTGCTCCAACATTAAAAGCTGCAGAAGAAGAAACAGCTTATTTCACAAAAGAACAACTAGAAACTCGTATTCGAAATGTTCGGAAAGAGATGGAAAAAGCTGCAAAAGAGTTAGATTTTATGACCGCAGCAAGACTAAGAGATGAAATAAAAATGTTACAAGAAAAAATCCAGAATCAAAAAGTTTAATAGGAAAAGTAACGGAAGGATACAGTGACCTATTTATTGATATGCATTTCTTTGTAATTTTTATGCAAAAGAAAATATAAGATCATCAGTAATACTGATTTTGGCTTCTCCTCCTTTTGTATACTCAATTTCAAAACCTTCATCTTCGATCTTAGAAATCCACTGCTCATAGTTTTTTGATTTTATCAGTTTTTTGTCATTTCGTACGACTCGCCAAAAAGGAGTTTTTAGATCTGTAATCAACAATGTATGTCGTTCTGCTATCTTTTTAATCGCATTACCTGTTCGCATTGGGCAAGTAACATCTGTACCTTCAACTTTAGCTAAATGAGATGCAATCTTTTGAATCGTTGTTACTTTTCCAACCGGAATTTGTTCAATCAATTCTTCAATAGCAGTTACAGAAGGATGAAGCATTGTTCCTTTTCCGAAGTATTTTTCCATAGTAACAGGAATATTGACAATTTTAGACTTTTGCATACTCGTATTTTTTATAAAGTTTAGAAGCTATAAAATTTGCAATGAGCAACTCTACGAAACTCAATGGTAAAGTAATCAAAAGTATGGACCAATCAGAATATCCCATATTGGCAGCGCCAACCCAAAAAAGCACAAAGAAAAACACCCATGACACTAATGCCGAAGAAATTACCGAACGATTCGTATTTCCAAATCGCTGACTATATAGCCAAAATGTAAATACTATCATCGCCGTTAAAATAGTATCCCATAATCCCCAAATACCAAAAATCATCCAATTCATATCCGCAATAGTTTCAGAATTATTCCAATAGGATTTTACTCGTGGCATGACTAGAACAAAATACCTAAACACTTCAGAAATATGAATCCAAATACTGGTAAGTACTACTACAAAAACGAACGTCTTTAGATCAAAATCTTGTTTATTCATGAGATAAAATAGCTTTAATGTTTTTAAAAATAATATCTGGTGCAGTAAACGAAGGCACGGAACGATATACCGCAATTGATTTTTCCACTTGATCGATCTTTTCTATCAGGTCAATACTCCTTTTACTAAGTTCAGCAAATCGTAATCTGTTAGGTTCAATAATGTTTTGATCTACCAAAAAATCAATTTTCTTCACACATCTACAAGGATTATTGTTATTCACTAAACCACATTTTTTATTCAGAAAATTTCTAATTTTCATTCTAGAACGCGATAATTTTTTTCTAAAGTTTTCGGGAGTAATATTTACAATAGCTGCTCCTTCCTTGCTATTAAATTCTAGAATATCAGACAGGATATAAATAATTCTATCTATAGGTTTTAAGCACAATAGTAACCCTTGTGTACAACTTACTTTTACTTCCTCTTCTAGCAACTTCAATTCTCCATCATTAGAAGCATAGGATACGCGATCAGAATGTCCGGAATCAATCAATACTTCGTAGTTGGCAAAAGGCATTGGAAACTCTCTAGTCTTCTTTTGTTTTTGAGTTAATAAATAATTAGTAGCGATACGATATACCCAAGTAGAAAATTTACTCTTATGGTTAAATGTGCTCAAATGAGTGATTACTTTTACCAATATTTCCTGAGTAGCGTCTTTTGCATCTTCAGGAAATAATAACATCTTCAGAGAAAGATTATACACATAATCTTTAATTGCCAATACTATTTTTTCCAAAGATTCCTGATCTCCAGTATTTGCACGACGCACTAATGTTTCTAAAGTTTCTTGATCCATACTATTATATTAGACAAAATAACTCGAACAAGTGTGACATAGGATGGAAAAAATTATGCATTTATTCTATATTCACTATGAGTTCTAACAAATTATCTATCCATAGTTTTCTATCCATCCCTGTTAAAAAGTACAATTCTTAGTCCTTTTTTTGTAGCATGAAAACCTTGATTATAAAAGACCTTTGTGATGTAATTATTCACAACAATTGTGAAACAACTTATATCAATAATCATTAAAATCAAGAACTATGAAATTTGTAACCAAAAGAATACACGCTTTCTTAGATTATCCTGTTGCTATTGCATTAATGGCACTCCCATTTTTATTAAACTTAGGTCAGTCGAACCCGTTAGCTTTATGGCTTTCTGTTACTACTGGTATGGCAGCATTATTACTGACCATATTAACTGATCATCATTTAGGTATCATTAAAGTGATTCCTTATAAAGGACATTTATTGGTAGACTTTCTTGTAGCCATTGTATTTATTATAGCTCCTTTTATTTTTTCCTTTAAAGGTATCGATGCCTATTATTACTGGATTAATGGAGCTGCAGTACTTACTGTGGTAAGTTTACACAAATCCGAACTAGCTATTTAATATAGGTCAAGAACGAATATTGTTCATCATTGTGGAGATAAATTGTAGAGCAACACTATCGTTTGTCTCCACTTTTTGTATAAATTAGAATCGTACTTTTAAGAAGGTAGATATATTTATAATGACCACTACTCCGTTTCAATTTAAAAAAGCAAATCGTTTCATTCCCCATATTTTATTAGTTGGGATCGGAATTGGCACTGCTAATTATATAATGAATGGTTCTTTAAATTGGATACAATGGTGCATCCAATCACTATCTACAAGTCTTATTATCGGTTATACGCTCGTAGCTATTGGATTGAATAAATCATGGTTCACAACAATCTTCACTTCAAAAGCCAAAGTGTATATCGTTGTCACAATAATATTCTTTTTACTGGGAATATTTGCTACAGAAATAGAGCATTTGATCCGATCTCTGATTTTTAAGAGCCAACAATTTCGTCTATTTTCATCTGGAAAAATGTACTGGTTTAACGGTATTATTTCTTTACTATTAGGATTTAGTTTTTTTCAAAATCAGGTTTTAAAAAATAAAACGACAGAATCTGCACCAGTGGAAGATAAGAAGGCACCAATCATAGAAGAATATACTTCCAGTATCACTAGTGTTCCCGTAAAGCAAGGTGAAAATATTCTTCTCATCCCTATTAAGGATATTGTTTATTTTGAAGCTTTTGACAACTATTCTTTTGTATATAATGATAAAGGTGAAAAAAAACTATGCGACTATTCCTTATTATTTCTAGAAAAACGATTGGATAAAAATTTTTCGAGAGTCCATAGAAAATATATTGTCAATAAAACGTATATCAAAAAAATAACACCTCATCTAAATGGTCGTTATATTATTGCTTTTACCATAAATTTAGAAGCTATTACCAGCAGTAAGAGCTATATTGATACGATTCGGAAGCTTATAAAAATCGAGTAATCTTACATATTAAATAAAAAGTAATTTGAAGACTTCCATACAGATTGCATGGAATGTCATTCACCTTTTTCCCTGTATCATTCGCCAATCATACAGACCACTCACCCTTTTTCGCTTTTATAAATAACTTCATTTCAATTATTTGCAATTCAAACAACATTGAATTTTAAAATAATTAATTATGGAAATTGCTCATCAACTAAACATTTTAGTGCATATTATAACTGGTGCTATAGCACTCCTACTCGGAATAATTGCTTTAACCGTTATCAAAGGTGGTAAAACACATAACAAAACTGGAAGGTACTTCTTAAAACTTATAGCTATTGTTATTGCAACTGGCCTGATGGGAGTATTTATCTTTGGACGAAATACATTCTTATTAGTTATTACGGTACTAAGCGGGTATGTTTCATTTTCTGGATATCGGGTATTACTTCTAAAATCCAATATCCCGAAGAAAGTAGATATTCTTGCTTCTATGGTTAGTCTTTTGGTATTAGGATATTTTCTGTATTATTTCGAATCCATTGGAATGATTTGGTCACCTGTAGTCATCTATAGTACAGTAGGAGCTTTACTATTTGTAATCACATATGATTTTCTAAAATATTTAATTCCGATTGGTACTTATAAAAAACATCGAATTTGGATATACGAACATATTTATAAAATGATTAGTGCTTTTTCGGCCTTACTATCTGCTTTTTCCGGAACAGTATTAGAAAAATATCAACCTCATAGCCAATACATCCCATCTGTATTAAGTATGCTTTTAATTATAGCTTTTATGGTCTATGTCTACAAAAATGGATTAAAAAAAATCCCGAAATGATAAAAATAACTCGATGTTAGAAGCATATAAGCTAGTATTCATTTAATTAAAGTATATTGTAGAAGTCTCTTATTTATTTCTCAGAACCTACTTAGAATTACTTGGCTCCATAACAACCAAAGCCTATAGACCATATGCTAAAAAAAATTCTGAAAATTGTTCTACTTATAGTTATTGTAGTGGGTGTTATTATGGGTTTTTATGTTCACAATTCTGCTCCGTATGCTATTATCAAACCGCTAAGAATTAATGAAAAGCTAGCTCCATCGGATTTAGGACTGGAAAGCGAAACTTTTGAAATTTCGGCTACTGATGCTATAAAACTAAAAGGATATTTGATAAAAAGTAACCTAGACACCAAAAAAGGAATTATAATCTTTATACACGGAATCGGAAGTTGCAAAGAACATGGATTAGGAGTTGCCAAATTACTTTCGAAACAGGGTATCGAAACCATAGTTTTTGATGGAAGAGCGCATGGAGAAAGTGATGGTGAATTTACGACCTATGGATTTCATGAAAAAAAAGACATTTCTAAAATCGTAGATTGGATCCAAGCGAAAAACCAAAATATCGACATTGGAATATGGGGAAATTCACTTGGTGGTGCGATTGCCATCCAAGCATTAGCATTTGACAACCGAATTAAATTCGGAGTTATCGAAAGTACATTCACAGAAATGGATCAAGTCGTATACGATTACTCAAAGAAAATGATGAAAGGAATCATTATCAAACCTATTTCGGATTATGCACTACGAAGAGCGGGAGAAATTGCAGATTTCGATCCCGATCAGGTAAAACCTATCCTTTCTGTTAAAAAAATTCAACAACCAGTACTTATTGCACATGGTGATGCCGATCAAAATATTGACGTTACCTATGGGAAACAATTATACGAAAGTCTAAAATCGGAAGATAAAGAACTTATCATTGTGGAAGATGGCGGACATGTAGGTCTTGCCGAGCAAGGCGGAGCAGCATATACTAAGAAATTGATGGCATTTATCAATAAGTATTTGGAATAAAATGAGTCATAAATGCACGATAACAAAGACTAGAATTTGATAAAACACATTACGATATCTAAAAAAGTTAAAAAGAACAATGAGCACTAAAACAAGGATACACATCTTAGATGTATTGCGAGGCTTCGCTATCGTTTCTATCATGCTTTTACATTCTATAGAACATTTCGACATCTATTATTTTCCCGAACACTTGCCTGCTTGGATGAAGTCTCTAGATGGAGCCATATGGGAAACCATGTTCTTTTTATTTAGCGGTAAGTCCTATTCTATTTTTGCTTTATTATTTGGGGTCACCTATGCCATTCAGCTTTCTAGACAAAAAGAGAAAGGACAGTCTTTTGCAGGAAGATTTGCCTGGCGAATGGTATTATTATTTGCCTTTGGAATCCTTAATTCAGCATTTTTTCAAGGAGATGTATTAACTATATATGCAGTATTAGGAGTATTGTTAATTCCATTTTCCAAGTTGAAAGACAGTATCATTTTAGGTATTGCAATAATCCTTTTAGTATTACCATATGAGTGGTCAAATCTAATATATGCCTTACAGCATCCCGATGAAAAAATCAATGATCCTATCTCCTGGAGTTATTTTGGTAAGATGCTAACATACGTTGGAGAACCTTCATTATGGGATACTATAATCGGAAATCTAACGAACGGAAAAATAGGCGTTTTACGTTGGAACTGGGAAAACGGAAGGTTTTTCACTATTCTAGCGCTTTTTCTATTAGGATATCTATTAGGGAAACATCAAAAATTTCATGAAACTGATAAGAACTTAGAATTTTGGACACAAATCCTAAAGATTTCAATAATTGCTTTCATTCCGTTATATTTTTTAAAACGAAACATGGATCATTTTATCGAAAGTGATATAATTCGAAGATCTGCTTTAACTATAGAAACTAGCATTACCAATTTTTCATTCATGCTGGTACTCGTGTCAGGAATTACCTTACTTTTTTATAAAACAAAGGCTCGAAATGTATTGATGTATTTTTCTCGGTTCGGGCGCATGAGCATGTCTAATTATATCATACAATCCATTCTGGGAGGAGCGATATTCTATGGTTGGGGATTAGGTTTATACAAATATACAGGCGCAACCTATGGATTATTAATCGGTTTAGCACTTACAATTGTAACTGGTATATTCTGTAAATGGTGGGCAAAACGATATAAACAAGGACCATTTGAAACCTTATGGCATAAAGCTACCTGGATTTAGACGATTATCAAGAATATAACTGATCATAAAATAGACTTATCGTACGAATCGATAGAATTTTTAGTAAATTCCGATCACAAAACAAAAAACAACCGTTGAATTAAACGTTTAATATACGTTTGTAAACGGTTACATAATAATAAATATACACACAAGTGCACATATCACTACGTTGTGGCAAATACTAAATCCTCTGATTAAATCAAAAATTCATAATTATTATCCATAAACTAATATCATATATGTTGAGTTCGTATAATCTACCAGGGATATTCCTTATAATTATTTCTTGTATAATTTTTTACAACTCAAAGTTTGAAAAAAATGTTTTTGACAATGTAAAAATTGTCGACGTACAAGTAATCGAAGCTCCTAAATCATGTAAAAATGTTTGGAAACGAGCTTCTTGCAAAGTTAAATATAATGGGAAAATTCATGTAATTACAGTTGGTAATAAATATTGTAAAAATGTTTCTGGAAAAAGGCAAATTAAAATGAAGACCAATTTTGACGGTTCTAAATTAATTTTTTTGAATCAAAAAACTACAGATTTCAATAATAGTTTTGGAGGTGGATTTATATGCTTATTCTTTGGAGTTTTTTTGATGTTTAAAGCATATAAAGCTTCAAAAAAACACTTTAATTAAAAAAATACTTGCCACAACACTATATATGTGATCATAGCAGTTAAGTGATGAATCGATTGGTTATTTTATATTTATGAAGGCGCAATGCTTGCAAAAGGTAAAAGTTAGCAACCAATGCTCAGAAATATCGAAAAGCACGGTAACATTTTGCCCTGCAACGACACATATATTAAACGTTAGCATTAATTTGAGAAATGCGGAAAACAAAAAATATATTCATAATTGTATACTTAATTCTGACTATTATTATTGTTATATACTTAGATTATCAAATTAAAATATATAATCCGATTTTTTATACCGGAAAAGTAAATGGATATTTAACTAGATTCGTTACGATAATAATACTGAGCACCTTATTTTATGTTATTAATAATATAAACTCAAAAAGAAAATTAGTACACCTCTTATACTCTGGAATTAAAGGATTTGTTATAGGTATTATTTTTGGATTAATAAGTTATATAATTATGGAGGCAGACAATGGAATTATTTATCAAATTATAGCTATTATTATATGTTATTTATCTTATTATGGGTAAAAAAAATCAGGTGAAAAATGATTAGAAAAGACGTAAAAAAAACACTTGTTGGAATGTTGAGTCTATTAATTTGTTCATTATCATTTGGACAATCTTTTGAAGGGGAATTGACTTATAAAGTAGAGTTCGATATTAAATCCCAAAAAATTGGAAGCTACGAAATCACTAAAGAACAAGTTATAGAAAAGATGAAGAACGATGGTGAATTCTATGATACTATTAAAATCTTAATCAAAAACGGTAATTATATAAAAAAATTAAACACTAGATCTGAACAAAAAGCTATTTATAAATCTGACCTAAATAAGATTTATTCTTTTCAAAAAGATTTTGATCATGTCACCATAACAAACGCCAATAAATTTAATTCGATGAATATTGATTTTAAAGAGCGTAAAATTCAAAAAATAGACTCAACAAAAATCATTAATGGAATATCTTGTAAACTAATAAAACTTTCTTGGGGAAAACTAGCTGAAGAATATTATTTCTATAACACAAAGACGGTTAAACTTAATCCTCAACTTTTTAAAAAACATAATTTTGAATATTTAAATGAGATTATTGAATTGAGTAATTCATATCCTCTAGAGATAATAAAAACTTTAAATAATTCTATTAAAATAAAAATGACATTAATTGACATTTCTAAAGAGCTAATTGATGATAAGTTATTTAAATTGCCAGAATTTGAAAAAGCAGAAAAAGACTATGCTGAGATGATGTTAGAAATGGGATTTGAAGTTATGAAAATAAAAAACTAATGCTAACAATTTGTATAGTTCATTTGCTTCTGGAAGGAAGCAAACGCACCATACAAGAGACGTTATCTAGCATTACTTAAATTACTAAAGTGAAATTTTTAAAAAGACTAATATCACCAAAAAGAAGTCAAGAAGAAATCCAATCGGAATGGAAAAAGCTTCTGGAAAAGGTTGCTAGTTCTTTGACAAATGACAAGCTTGAATATCCAATAATTCTTTTTTGTCACGTCCCTTGGGATTTTGAAGTGTTTTATAGTTCAACCGAATTAATTGGTGAATCTATTGGAGGACATTGGGGATTAAATGACTACTTTTCATCAGAAACAGATGAATTTGAAATAATAGTTGATAGTTCAGGAAATACCTTTAAACTATCTCACGAACATTACCATAAGGAAACAAAAACTGGATTTTCCTACCCTTCAAAAATTGTGGGAACAGAAACTTTAAATAATCTGAAGAAAAAAATTATAACAGGAAGTAATTCTTTCGTTTCTGACGTTTATCCAGAAAGAGATAATGAAATAAAAGATAAATTAGCTGACCTTGATAATTTGAACTCAATACAAGAAGTAATAAATTATGTCGGGAAGTATATGCAATTCTAAAAAAAACACTAGATAACAACACCTATGCGATAGTGTGGGATTTCGGTTTAATCGAAAGGTCATTGCCTATTTAGTTTGTCACCAAAGATTTAAATTTAGTATTTTAGAAAATATAAAAACAGAACATAACCTTCGGCTAAGTGCTTGATCAAAAACCTTTGATTTTCTGTTCCCGCACTACGCATAACTAAACGTTGTGATGCATTCAAACAAACTCACTTAACTATAATAAATAAGAATGAGACCATTTCTAAAAGCTTTTCTCTTTTTAATAATCTTATGGATAATTGATTTTTTATTTCGAAAGGGGTTTATCGCAAACTTTTTTCCCTTCCAGTTGCCTCATAATCTTACAATATTATTCTTGTTTTCATTATTTGTATTTTTCAGTTTGTTAATTACCAAATGGTTTTGCAAAAAGGATAAAATGACGCTGAAAGATTTAGGAATTTCATTGGATTCAAAAAACCGATTCGAATTTCTTTACGGATTTTTAATTGGATTTGTTCTATGGGCAATTGTTTCAATTGTACAATCCTACACAGCAGAGTTCTCATGGCAATTAAGACCCAACATCTCACTTTTTAATATCATTTATGGACTCCTTTTCATTTTTATCGCAGATTTAGGTACAGAGCTTTTTACAAGAGGCTACCCATTGAAAAGATTGGAAGATAGTTTTGGAGCTAATGCTGCAATTATCATCATGGTTTTCTTTGTAGGATTTAAAAGTTATTCGTTTGAAAATCAAGGTGAATTGCTCATATATAGTATTTTAATTCCTGCGTTACATACTGTTTTTTTCAGCATCATCTATTTTAAAACTAAAAGATTGGGTGCAGCTTTAGGAGTTCATACAGGCGCTAATTTTGTAACAATAAGTGTTTTTGACTTAAGAATAGAACAACCAATGCAAGCAATTCCATCAGGAATTTTTCAATCAAATATTGATTTAGAAACTTTATCACTCACTGCTTTGCAACTTCCATGGGTTTTCATGGCTTTAATATTTAGTATTGCTACTTATTTTTGGTGGATAAAATATAAACGCAACAAAACACTGTATAAACGGCATTAAAACGACCGCTTATACTAACCGTTATGTTTAATTAAATGATGACTTTAGAAGAATTAAGATCAAATATAAAATGGTGGGAATCCAAAAGATGGATATATAATGTTTTGGTTGGATTATTTGGAGTAGTAGCTATTTTTAATGCTCTAGCCGAAAGCCCTTATCGCTGGACTTTGGATGATACATTGGGGGTTATTATCTGGGGAATCGGAGCGAATATATTTTATTCTTTGGGGACTTTAGTGGAATTGTTTGATTGGTATTATTTGAACAATAGAATTGGAATCAAAAAATTTAGACTATCCTTTCTTATTATCGGGACATTTCTAAGTTGTATCTATACCTTCTGGTGTGTTTTAGTTTACTTTATTGGTTCTGTATGGTAATAAAAAATAACCACAACAATATATATATGATCATAACCGCAAAATAATCAATCTTTTGGTTTGTTAACATTTATGTAGGCAAAATGCTTGCCAAATAGAAAAGCCTACTACTAACAAGGTGTATCAGTAATAGCGGTTTAGGTATAATCTTAAATCATTTTTTCATTTAATTAAGTTATCTTGTAATCTTAAAAGTAGTTGCTTAAATTCCTTCATAAACCATATATGGAACGTCAACACACATCTTACACAGAAAACATTCAAAATAAAAAACAATGAAAACAATAATTCTTGTAATCTCCTTAATTTTTGCCGTACAGCTTGAAGTGATAGCACAAACAGAATTCGTATTAGAACCGTCTCAGAGTATGATAATGACTGGTAAAGGGCCTGGTCAGGATGGAACAATCAATCCTTATATTGGACAAGACTGCATAGCAATAGTTAAAAATATAGGAAAAAGAAAATTTTCTATCAGAGTACAAGAAAATGGAAAGATTATTGAAGAAATTCCTATTCTAAAGGGTGATATAAAAAAAGTAAAGCTTTTGAAAGGTTATGAACTTTACTTAGATCCAAACCCAAAAGGAATAGCAAAAGCGAGCGTTGATTATGAAAAAATGGACGAATAAAAAACGTCTACTAACAAGGCACTTCGTTTAGCAACAAAAAAATCTTAATGGCAGTTTGGATGCAAATAATAGGTTTTCGTGAATCTAATTCTCTTGAAAAAGAAAAAGAACTGATCTCAAATATCTTAAATTCTGAAAATCTAAATTGGAGTATAAAAAAGAGAAAAAATCTAGAGTTCTTTGAATTTACCTTCATTGATCAACAGTTAAAAATATACTTTGATAATCCAAATTTCATAGAGTTTTCAGGGACATCAAGTATTTTTACAGCCTGGTATAAATTCGTAGATACAGAAAATACGGAATTGACAAATAAGGTTAAAAAAGTATTCTCTCAAATAGCCAATAAACGCGGAATTCAAAAACTATACTATTTCTCAGAATGGTTCTTCTCTTTAGATCAGATCAGATTGGAAGAGGAAAATTTTGAACAATTAATAGAACGGATTAAAAATTATCCTGATTTAAAAAAAACGGAATTACTTGGACTGGAAGCGAACGAATATTATATGGAAAAAATATAACGTAGCTAATACAATATAAGATCTTATAGCAGCCAAGTAATTAATCAAAAGGTTCTTGCCTTTTTGACAAAGTAAAATACTTGAAGAAGGCAAAAGTTAACAACCAATGCGCAGAAAAATCAAAAAACAGGGTAACAATTTGGGCTGCTACGATACATATATAAAAGATTAACTTCAATTAATAAATGAATATACTAAGTAATATATTCAATCGGAATAAAATTGATTGCCCAAGATGTCTGGGAAAAGGGCATGTGGATTTAAATGACATCAAAAGGTTAAATAAAGAACTTAAATGGGGACCAGGAGAATGTGCATATTGCAACGGGAAAGGGAAAATAAATCCTAAAATTCAAAACAAGATACCTGTTGATACGACCTATTTAACAACAGATCTAAGTAAACAGGAAAGGAAAAAACTAATTAACAATGATAAACAGGCATTAATTAAAGGCCTTGTCTCTGAAAAAAAAGCTGATGATCTTATAAAACAAGTAGATTTTCTTCATTTTGAAGGAAAACTAAACCCCGACAAAATAGTTGAATTATTTTTAATTCCTCAAAATGAAATATCATCTACTGAAAAACAAGAATTACTCGATTATATAGTAAGAATAATTGAACATAAAAAATAAAAATTTAAAATATGAACCTAAACTTAAAAAACATTGTTGTTGTTTTACTAACATTTGCTTTCTTTTCTTGTGATAGCAATGATATTTCTGATATTGAAGAAAATCAAAGTGAGCCTATTTTATTAAAACATTATTATTTTGAAGGTAAGCTTGATAATGAACCTTTCTTAATAGAAAAAAAAATATATGATAAATTTTATTCTGATGACAAACCCTTTAATATTGATTATGGAGGAACTCTTATTAATTGCAGTGAAACCACTGATAATGGGGTACCATCTAATTGCTATACTATATATGGAAGTGGTATAATTATTTATGAATCAATTCACCCTGGTGAAATTGGAAAACACAATACAGCAAAAGCCTACTTCGGAAGAATCAATGTTGAGAAAAGAGAATTTAGTTCAGAATTAGAAGCTCTTAGAGAGTTTTTAATGAATAAAGACCTTAAATTCCGAAGAGACTTTGGAAATCCTTTACAAAATGGTGATTTTGCTTTTGACTTTTTCCCTTCTGGTGCTAACGACACTTATTATTCAACAAGATTCAACGATAATAGCGAATTTTTAGCGCAAATAACTAATATTATAGAAGATTCTGATAATAATTTCATTGAAATAGAAGGTATAGTGGAAAAATGTAAACTTTATGATCTTAAAGAAAGAGATACATATAAGCTGCTAACCGATTTTAAATTCCGTATCCAAATCAATTCTGGATTTAATTTCAATAACTATAACGATAATTGAAAAAACTGTACCAACAAGATCTTTAGTGCATACAAAAAACACACCGTACAAGCGATGCTGTAGGTAATAGGAGAAACTTATTAAACCACTAACCGAATGAAGAAAATATTATTAGTTACTTTATTAATCTCTCTACTGAGTTGTGGAAATGAAAAAGAATCATTTAAGTGGAACTTTGACTCCGACAGCAAATACATTTATTCATTCTCACAAATAACAAATAGTGAGAATAAAATGAAGAAAGAGGAAAAAAGTAACAAATCCTTCATCAGCGGAAATGGAAAAATGATAATCAATGGAAAATCCAAAAATTTAGCTGATTTAAGTTTTGAAGAAATCAAGGTGAAACTTAAAAATGATTTTAGCAGGGATACAATATCTGACACACAACCAAACTCGATAATTCAAGGTTTACAATCTAATGGAACGTTTCAAGTGACTTCGCCCTCAAATGATTTTATACGTCTATTACTTCCATTACCGCACAAGAAATTAAGCATTGGAGATACTTGCAAAGTTTCTCTTAATGTACCCTTTAATATCAATGGTTCATTAATTAACTCTAAAGGTTTTAATACTTTGACTTTTTCTAATTATGAAGATATTGAAGGACATAAATGTGTCGTCTTAAATGGAGAAATTAACGTTTCAAAGTTAGATTTACCGGACAGTTTTGAGGGTAACTATAAACTAACTCAAATTGGAAAAGGAAAATATTATTTTGACATAGAAAAAGGTATCTACATAAAATCAAAAGTTAAATTTGAATTAACAACTTTAGCAGACAATGAAGACCTTTATATGAGCTCTAAAAGCTCGCATGAATATGAAATTAATTTCTTAGATAAAATAGATAAATCAAAAGAGATTACAAAAACAAAAAAAGCATTGATCAATGAGCCTGTTAACTCACCTTATGATATTGCCAAAACCGTAATTGAATTTCTACAAAGAAAAGATACAATCAAGTATTTAAACATAGCTATTCCGTTAGACAAACAGAAAAAACTTTTTGTGGATAACATAAAATACAATCCTCAAGAAAATGATACTATGGCAATCTATCGAGAGCTAAAAAGAAAATATGATGATAGAGTTGACAACTTTTTAGTCAGAGCAGGATACATATTAGAAATAATGGAAGAAGATAAAGGCTTCGATATTGAGAAAGCCACTATCGATACAATATATTACAAGCACGAAAAAACTAAAAATTATGGTGGTTTTGGTAGAACTATTATAGGAAATTGGGCAGATTTAACTGTCGAAATGAATTTTAACAACCAAAAGTATTATTTCGAAATACCTCAAATCATAAAAGTTGAAAATCAGTGGTACCTATATTATCCTGAATACTATTTGCGAGATGAAAAAGAAAGGAAATTTGTTGATAAAGGAGTTAAAGAACTAAAACAAAAATCAGAGGAATTCTGGAAATAAATAACACTACCTACAACAATTTGTATATTGCACATACACCCTGCAGGATGCAAATGTATCATACAAGAAACGTTAGATTAAATTGAAATGGCACATACCATAAATGGGATAATAACAAGTTTTAAATATGAAGGAGAACTTCCAAATGTAATTTTAGTTGGTAATTATCATTTGATTCCCTTTAAAAATAAATATGGATCTAATTACTCCGATTCTGTACTTGATCCGTATGAAGAATTGACAAAAGAAACACGCAAAACTTTAAAGGAATTATCATTCAAAGGAAAATGCGCATATATAGAAACAGATTATTTTGGAGGACCTGGAACACAAATGTCAGAAGCTTGGTTTAATGGAGAAAGAATCATTGGCCCTCTAGTCTCATTTGACGGAACTGAAAACCCCAAAATTCCATCAGGAGCAGTTCTAGTGGAAAACTCTATAAACGAGACTTTGAAAACAATTGGAATTTATAGACACGAAGGAAAAGATGAATTTGATTCTGTAAGACTAGGATCGTATCGTTCGAATGATGAAATAATAGAAGAATATAAAAAAACTCAATCTAACAAATTGTAAAAATGTATTAAAACGCATTTTACACGAACCGTTGGCAAACATTAAAGAGCTCTAATGAAATTCAAAAAACTTCTATTATCAATTTTATTTTACTTCATAGTTTTTATTATAAATGGTCAAAGTTTTAAAATAGATGAGAGAAGTACTGAGCGGTATATGAACTATTTCAACCAAATATATGCAATTGAAAAATCTTTAATCTCAAAACAAATAGACCCTAAAGTTGAATTTGCAAATGGAATGATTGATGCTGATGTATTTAAAAAAATGGCTAATAAATTTCAAAAAAACTTACCAAATTCCTTCTTTAAAAATTCCAACGGAATCCCAATAATCGATACAAACAAAATAATTGCTCATCAAAACTTTGTAAAATGGACTTACGCGAAACTTAACACAAATAATGAGGTTGATGTCTATTTACAATTAATAGTATACTTTCAGGTGAAAGAAAAAATTCACTTCCCGAAAATTGAACGAATTGAGATTATAGAAAAAGAGAAATTAAATAATGTTAATTTAGATCGAATCGTAAAATTGTATAAAACAAGAAAAGAGATGGACAAAAATGCTCCTCCTCCGCCTAAGTTTTAAAATAAAAACGATTTGCGCTGCTACGATACATATATTAAACGTTGCTACCATTGACATGAAGAATTTTGAATCATTAAATAGAGAATTATTGGAAGCTAGATTGGAGACTCGAGCTTTCCTGAATGAAGAGACGAGCCCCATTTCAATTTTAGTGAATACAAAAACCTCTTCAAAGCCCTACAAGGAAATACTAATTAAATATTTGGACATTCTCAAAGGGAATGAATTGGAGATGGTAATTCGAGCATTGTCTGAAAAAGGAATGAAAGACGTTGCTCCACTGTTGATTAAGATTTTAAATAATTCGGAAAACTATCCGAATTTGGACCTTTGGGCAGTAGGAAATGCAATAAGTGTAATTGATGATAGTTCAACTTATGATGAAGTCCTAAAAGTCTGCCAATCTCCTAAATACGGAGCTTCCAGACAAATGATGATGACCACGTTGAGAAAAATGAAAACTGAAGAATCATTTAAAACTTTGATTATCTCACTTCAGGATGACTCAATCCGTGGACATGCAATTGACGAGCTAAGAAAATGGGGAGATCCTAGAGCGTTGATGCCAATTGAAAACGTTGAAGTAAGAAAAGGGCTTTTTGAGGCAAAAGCGAAGAAAAAAGCAATTAAAAAATTAAAAACGGCAGCCAACAATGGCTATAAAGTATATATCTAACTAACCAAACTGTGCCTACGCTTCGTCGACTGAACGCTAGCTGTACTAAACTTAATACTATGTCCAATTTAAACAGATTTCTGTCAAATTTATCAGGGCAAGAAATATTTATTCATTTTGTTCTATTATTACTTCTGGGACTTATAGGATATCATGCTTATAAAGATTTTTTAGTTACTAATTATAAAAAGGAAACTATTGGGGAAATTGTTGAGTACAGACCTAAAAAGGGAAAAGGTGGATGTGGAATTAAATATAAATATACTGTCAACGGAAAAGAATATTTTGGGAATGTTGGAGTTCACTGTACAAATATATTTGAGAAAAATATTGGAACTAAAATAACCGTATATTATTCTTCAGAAAAAACAGAATCTTCTCAAGTTGATCTTGGAGATTTAGATAAATATCGGAGTACTATTTATATGGTTAAATAAAATAGTCTACAACACCATATATGTGCCATAGCAGCAAAGTAATCAATCGACTGGTTGTTGTATATTTATGAAGGCTTAATTTTTGCAGAAAGGAAAAGTTAACAACCAATGCGCAGAAAAATCAAAAATCAAGGTAACATTTTGCTCTGATACGACACATATATTAAGCCTTAAGCACAACCTTAAATCGAACTTTGTAACACCTATCCAATTCTTGTATCTAACAAGAAAAAGAATCGTATGAATCAACTGGGAGATAAATATTCAGAGAAAAGAAATATAGAACTATTGAAATCCTCTTTGGATGGTAACAAAGATGCATTGAATCAGCTCATAAAAATCCACAGACCGTATATTTTCAATGTGGCTTGGAAATTTACATTTGACCCTCAAGACGCAGAAGATTTAACTCAAGAAGCACTTATCAAGGTAATCACCAAGCTATCACAATTTAAATTCGAAAGTCAATTTAGAACTTGGCTCTATCGCATTGTATTTAATGAATTTTTATTATCCAAAAGACGAAAAGGAGAAAAACAATTCACGGATTTTGAAAATCAAGGAAAACGACTTGACTCTATTGAAAATACAACCGTAGACGAAAGTGAAGAAAAGGAATACGAGGAATTGGCAAAGGAGCTTAGATATCGTTGTCTATCTGGTATGATAATGTGTCTTACTAGGGAGCAAAGACTTTTATTTATTGTAGGAGAAACGTTTGGAGTCGACCACAATTTAGGCTCTGAAATATTCGGAATGACAAAAGCTAATTATAGAGTAAAGCTTCACAGAGCAAGAAAGGAATTAATTAACTTTATGCAACAAAAATGCGGACTGATGAACTCGAAAAATCCCTGCAGATGTGGCAAAAAGGCAAAAACTATGCACAAAAATGGTTATCTCACTGAAGACCAACAACTTTTCAATGTAGGTTACAAAACCAAAGTAGCAGACTATGCTTTCCAGAACAGTGAATTGGTTGCCGATATTGTAGATAAAAAGCATTTAGAGTTACTTAGAGATATTCCAGCGAAGGATGATTTTTCTAAAGAAACTATTGTTGAAGAAATTATTGGAAATAATGGATTACTAGATTTTTTTGAGCTAAACTAGTACAGATTCATACGTATAAAAAAGCCCGTGATTTTGATAATCACGGGCTTTTTATTTTTCATTCTGTAACACCAGAGAGTTTTCTGTATCAAAAAGGCAAATTAAAAATCTAAACAAAATGGACATAAAAAAAGAAATCGTAATCAACCGTCCCGTTCAAGAAGTATGGGAAGTGCTGGGAAATCAATTTACAACTGCCTACAAATGGGCAAGAGGGTTAACTCATTCAGAAGGTTTTGGAAAACCAAAATTTGATGGAGCAGAATGCAGCAAAAGAACTTGTGAAGTTCCTGGCTTTGGAACAATTCAGGAAGACATCAAGAAATTCGACTCCAAAAACTACGTGTTGGCTTACGAAGTCGTGAAAGGATTCCCAGGTTTTATCACTTCTGCTATTAATACATGGACTTTAGAACGCAAGGGAAGCAATACACTTGTACACATGAAAATGAAAATGCAAACCAAAGGTTTTAAAGGTGCCATTATGGGACCAATGATGAAAATGCAACTCAACAAAGCGGTAGCAGGGGTTATTGAAGACCTAAAAATATTTGTCGAAACAGGTAAACCAAGCGATTATAAACAAAAGGAATTGGAAAAAAATAGAAAGAAAGTAGCTTAATTCTGTAACACATCAATGAATACTGTATCAAAAGGTAAATTATAAAAATCATTAACAATGAAAATTAAAAATCTATTATTAGGCACATTAGTTCTTCTATTAAGTGCAAATTTGGCATCTGCTCAAAGTATGGGAGAGCCAAAAGTTCAATTCAGTAAAATAATAAACAAGTCTGCAGATAAGTTTTGGAAGACAGTTAGGCAAATGGACAAAATTGACAAATACTCTTCAAATATTGCAAGAGTTGAATGGACTGGAAATATGGGAAAAGGAGGTCAAAGAGTATGTTATACACCTGATGGTAAAGGTTACTTCAAGGAAAAGATTGTAGCTTATAACGAATCAGCAAAAAGTTTTTCATATTCCTTATTAGAAGGAGCTCCTGTAAAAGGAATGGTCAACACTATAAAAGTCGTTGATCTAGGTAACGGCAAATGTGTATTTGTATTTTGGTCTGATTATGAACAGTTTGTCGAGAATCCACAAATGAAACAGGAGCAATTCCATGCGTTCATGATCAATTCTCTAGAAGAAATGACAAAAAAAATGGCTAAAGACTCATAAACAGCAGTGCCTAACAATTTGTATGTTTAATAACGGTTTGAGTGAAAACTCAAACCGTTATTTCGTTTTTATAAGTATTTTGCTATACAACAGCTTAGTGGCGTGAAACCCGCTACTGCTAATGCACGTAATGTTGTAACTCATTAAATAACAATCCAGTAATAATATACGACGATTCAGAAGAAAAACATAATTAGACTCAATAAGTTATTGGAATTTGCAACTGTCAAATTATTTAAAACAAATTATGAAACCAAAAACTCTGTGTCTAGTTGGATTACTTTTTTTCGTTACCAGTTACGTATTTTTTTCTCAAGGTTCGTTAAGTGAACAAAAACATATTGATCTAGCTCACTGGTTTAATTTAACTGGAGCCGTACTATTAATCAATTTTAATAATGTCTTTCCAAAGAATAGATTAAATTCCATCGCATCAGTTTTCACAGCAATAGGGGTTATTGCCCACATTGGACTTTGTACAATTGATTTCATTATGTGGAGCTTCGGAAATGATCATATCGGAAGGAATGAATTAAGAGAACAAATTAACAATACACCACTAATTCTATTTCCTTTTGTGATTATCGGACCATCTTTACTTTTTGTTGGTCTAGCAGCACATGCTTTGAATTTTATCAAAACGAATCCGATTGTTGCTCTTATGGTTATAATTG
Source organism: uncultured Aquimarina sp. (assembly GCF_947492965.1). Lineage (GTDB taxonomy): Bacteria > Bacteroidota > Bacteroidia > Flavobacteriales > Flavobacteriaceae > Aquimarina. The sequence goes on from NZ_CANLOZ010000005.1 coordinate 368,467, forward strand.
GCGGACCATTTGTTGGACTCTCCTATTTTATTTGGAATGATGGAATTTTAATGTTAGTCAGCTGTATTATCTTCTCATCTGGATTAGGGATACTTCTATACAGAAATGAAATACAAAATATAAAGAATAAAGCGTTACGACAAAATATATGATTTCGTAGCAACTAAGTGATTAACCGAAAGATTAGTGTATTTTTGATAACGAGCAATACTTTCATAATAGAAAAAGTTAACAACCAATATGTATTCTCCTAAGTCGGACAGAAAAAAATCATAAAAGAAGGTAACATTTTGCTCTGCTATGACACATATATAAAACTTTGTAATACATCCAAGAAAAATGAAAATCACTTCTGGAATATTAATAACCGGAATTTTATTATTATTTGTTTCATTCAATAAAGTTTCTGAATTTAAACTTGAAAGGAAAATACTTGGAAAGTGGAGTTTCTTTTCTGAGATGAATGAAAAAGGTGCCTGGAAAAAAGTCGAAAAACTTGATCCCAATAAAAGTGGAATGGAATTTAAAAAAGATGGGATTTTAATTGTCCAAATGAATTCTGGATCTTGCGCAACTCCTCCTATATCATATGATAACTATGATGGAATCTGGAAAAAAACATCTGACTCAACATTAGTTATTTCTCACGGTTTTTGGGGTGGTAAATTAGAAAGTAATATTTTAATAAAAACACTAAACAATAAAAAGCTAGTATTTGAAATATTAAACGATAAAATCATTAAAAATTAAACATGTTACAACAATATATACGTAATCATAGCAGCTAGGTGATCAATCGAAAGATTAGTGTATTTTTGAAGGTACAATGCTTGAAGAAAGTTACCATTAGTCGTCAATGCTCAGCAAAACTAGACAAAGTAATTTTTTGCGTTACTACAACATATTAAACATTACCTCATTCAAGAAAACCATATGAAAATAAGTCAAGAGGAATATGATGCTTTAGAAAGTGAAATTATTTTGGAATTTGCAGCCAAACAATCACAAAAAGTTCTTTATCAAATGGTAATGGAATGGAATTGGGATTCCTCGAATAGTTTTCTAAATTGGCTGGTAGACAATCCCCTCACCGATAAATCAACGATTTTGATGATTTACTGGAAGTCTGCTCCGAGATATTTTAAACAATTCATAGACAGAAATGAAGTAATGAAAAAACAACCCTATTCCATTAACGACTTTGATTTTGTTGAAAAAGTAGAAAAGAACTACCTTAATGATTTTTATAATTCGAGTGTTTTTGAATTTGAACCAAGTTTTTGGGCAGATGAATATTCTGAAATTAAATTAGTTAAGTCGATTCCTGAAATTATGTTTAAAAAGGTTCATGGAAAAATAGTTGAGCATCCATCTAATTTTACAGAAGGTTGTCCACCCGAATTAGATACTTTACTTGAAGAACTTTATGAAAAATATCATTGAATATAAACATTACAGAAAAATAAAAGGTAAAATAACACTCTACTCTATTATCATACATATACCAAACGTCAACTTTAATTAAGAAAACTAAATTGAAAATTAGAGAAACTCATAGAAATACGTATACCATTTCAACTGATAAGGATAAATTAGATATTTTTAGCATTCACAAATTCCTTGCAAACGAAACCGATTGGGCTAACGGAATTCCAATAGAAACACTGAAAACATCCATTGAAAACTCCTTGAATTTTGGGCTTTATCATGAAGATAAGCAAATTGGCTTTGCAAGAATAATTTCAGACTATTCCACTATTGCATATTTAGGAGATGTTTATATTTTAGATGAATACAGAGGAAAAGGGTTGAGTAAATGGCTAATGAGTGAAATAATGGAGCACCCTAACCTTCAAGGATTAAGACGCTGGATATTATTAACCAACACAGCCGAATGGCTTTATAAAAAGTTTGGGTTTACCGAAATACCTAACCCCGAATTTTATATGGAGAAACACAACCCTAAAGTATATAAAGAAAAAGATAAAACTAAAACCGACATGGTATAAAAAATTATCCTGATTTGGGATCACCTAAAGATAAGTGCGTATTTATAAGGTTTGGTTTTTCATAGAAAATCCCTGCTCTAAAATCCGTAACTCTTTTTATGCAAAACGTTGACAACAATCAAAAAATCAGAAAATAGCATGGCAAATATTATTGATTTAAGTCAGGAAATTTATCCAGGAATGCCTATTTATAAAGACCTTCCACAGGTTAAAATGACAATCCATAATTCTCACGAAGAATGGAATGGTATAAAAAATCCAGAGACTAAAACACCAGCAGTACATAAATTAGAATTAGGAGAACATACAGGAACTCATGTTGATGCTATTAATCATATGGAAATTCAACATAAAGGAAAGTCGATTGATAAAATGCCTTTATCGATGTTCTATACTGAAGGGATTTGCTTAGATTTTTCTCATAAAGGATTAAAAGAATTAATAAGACCTGATGAAATAGAAATAGCTTGTAACAAGGCTAATTTAAAAATAAAAAAGGGAGATACTGTATTGTTCTATACGGATCATTATAGAAAAAACTTTAATGGAGAAAATTGGGGTAATGGTCCTGGAATTACCGCTGATTCTGCAAGATTCCTAGGAGAAAAGAAAATATCCGCTTTTGGTGCTGAAACGATGTCGCCAGGTGTTCCTGGTATATCAAATAAAGAAGTTCATCATATCTGCGGTGAATTAAATTTTACGCATTATGAGAATATGATAAATCTTCATTTGTTAATCGGAAAAGGCAGGTTTAGATTTATCGGGTTACCATTAAAAATTAGAGGAGGAACTGGATCTCCAGTACGAGCGGTTGCAATATTCGAAAATGAGTAATAAAAACAGTTCTAGAAGGAAGTATAATTCATTAGAGAAAATGAAATTAAAAAAATACAGTTCAATTCTTAATTGAAATGCTTCTACTTATTGGATAATTCCCCAAATATAAAATGTATAACTCTTTTTTTATTTTATAGTTTTAAAGTGTTTAGTCCTTTTCTGTAGAGAGTTTATAAGAAAATGATAACCGTAAAATATTTATATTTGACTTAGTACCAGTTCCAAACATATTGCTTATCACATACCCTTATATTTCTTATACCAGATGTTATGCCTAATTATAACCAAGTAACAAGCAATGATAAAATTATTTAGAAAAATTAGACAAAACTTGATTGCCGAAAAAAAATCGGAAAGTATATGAAATACGCTATTGGTGAAATCATACTGGTTGTTATCGGAATACTAATAGCCGTACAGATCAACAATTGGAATATCAAGTACCAAAATGAAGAAAAAGAGATACTCTATCTAACCCGACTTACTACAAATTTAGGTTCAGATATCAAACTATATGAAGGGATAGTAAATAAAGATAGTCTTCTAATCGATACATTAAATCGAGTTCAAAAAAATCTACCAGAATATATTGAATCGATAAAAAATCCCATCGAAGATTTTAATTTTTTAACAGCTGGATATAAATTCAGCTCTAATACAACGGTAATTGACAATCTTATATCATCAGGGCAAATAGAATTATTGAGAAGTAATTATCTAGTTGAAGATATTTTAGTTTACTACAGACAAACAAAACATGTTGAAGAAACAATTGATAAAGCTATTATCGCTCAAAACAACGAAACAATGAATCATCTTATCTTAAGATTTAATTCTAAAAATAGCACTGATAGCAGTTATGTAAAAAATCTGGAAAACTCTATTCTATACAGAACTCACTTAATTGAAAAACAAATAAATAGTTATAATTATCAAAAAAACAGAGCTGATAAACTTATAAAAAAGATAAATGAAGAAATTCATTTTATTGAAAATGTTTATTAAAAAAAGTACTAAATCAAAGCTTTTCCGGAAGGTTAAATCAAAACGAAATGAAATTACCAAAAGTATTGCTTCTTTGTTTTCTAATATTCAGCTTAAGCTGTAAATCACAAAAACAAGTTCCCAGAATTAAAACAGTTCAGCCAACTATACAACAAGAAGCTTCTTCAATTTGGAGAACAATAAATGACATCACTTTTTTTGAAAAACAAGGATATAACATTCGTCTACCCAAAAATTCTTTGATTGACTCTTTAATAGTAAAGTCCAAGAATGGGACTTTCGGAAATGAGGACTTTTCTGCAATTTATACACTTGTCGAAACCGAAGTTTTTGATCAAAAGAATTATGAGCTGGCAATACAAAAAGTTAACAATGAGATTAACCTTTTAAACAATCTTATCCATCAAATAAGTGATACCAAAAGGAATTGGGACTGGGAGTTTAAAATGTTTGACAATTACAAAGTTGCTTTCACTTTGTTTGGAACTGGAGGAAGCTATGACCCAGATCAAGGAATAATCACCTTGCTAACGAACAAAGAAGGCAAGTTTATGAAGTATAAAAATCCTGCTTATACAATAATTCACGAAATCACCCATATGGGAATGGAATATTCAATAGTTCGCAAATACAACCTCTCTCACGGATTAAAAGAAAGAATTATAGACTCTTTTGTATATCTAATGTTCCAAGAAAAATTACCTGAATATGAGATCCAGACTATGGGAGATGAAAATATTGATGCTTATTTAAATAAGAAAAAAGATATTGAATCACTTAATAAGATAGTATCCGATTTTATGCATAAGTAACTTGCTATAGCAACAAATAACTACTCTTATACTTTTATCCTCTTAGTAAACCTTAGCAATGTTATAATTCAACATATAAACCAACCATATAAATTAAACATGAATCAATTGATAATAACATCTGGTATAGCATTATCATTTATACTATTTCAACTGATATTTCCATATAGATCTCCAAAAAATTTAGATTTTTCAAAAATTGAAGAAAATAAAAAGAAATTTAATCGTCTAGAGAAAATGGCAGTTTTATGGATTTTCCTATCACTTGGGTTTATTAGTTTCCTTGTATTCATATTGGGAACTAACCTTGTAGACATTTTGTTTTCGAATGACTATGAATATATAATGAAACCTTCATCGCTATTTTGGTTTTTACCTGGATTAATTTTAGGATTTGGATTTTTGAGAGTTCCAATGGATTTCATTTATAAATTATATCTAAAAAATGATTACTACCTCTATAAACATTTTACCAATATGAAACATGGATTTGATGGTGAAAAAATATGGAGACCTCTAGAATTAATATTTTCCATAACAGGTATGGTATTTTTTATTCTTGGATTAAACTGGTTTGTTCGAATTAATAGTAATCAAATAGAAATTAATGAATTATTTAACTTGAGATCAAAAACTTACAAGATTGAAAACATAGTTAGTCTAGCTCATAGCGATATATTTTTGACGCAAAAAGGAAAGTCTAAAAGTATTGATCATTACGTGATAGGAATGAATGATGAGTATAAATGGAGTAGTCACGTTTTTGGATTCTTCGCTCTAAAAAAGGATAAAGAATTACTTGGTAAAAAAATTAAAGAATTAAGTGATAAAAAAGGATTGGCAATAAAAGAAGTACAGCACTGAAAATTTTATATGTAATACATAGTAAAACAAATAATTAAAACTTTTCTTTTCCTAATCATATTTCACTTTACTTCAATAGCATTGAGCGGCAAAATTTCCAATATATATAGGACATTGCAAAAACATCTTACATGTGAGTTAGTTATTAAAATTCTGGCTTAATTATTGCTCTAAATAGCCAAAAAAATATCATGAAATATTCTTTACTCCTTGCATCTCTTTTCGTTATTATTTCATTCCAAAAATCATTATCTCAGGAGAACAATTTAGATGATATTGTTCCGGAAATTATCAAAAAAAACGGTGATAAGTTTGTAAAAAGTAAAAACATAAGTTCTGTCTCTATAGGGATCTATAAAGACGGGCGAATCTATACTGAGCACTTTGGAGAAATAGTGAAAGGCAAGAACAATCCTCCTAACGACAACACTATTTACGAAGTCGGTTCTATTTCAAAAACCATTACTGGTTATCTTGTTGCTAAAGCAGTTCTAGATAAAAAAATCAAACTAGAAGATGATATTAGAGTTTATCTAGATGGAAATTATCCAAACTTAGAATATAATGGAACACCAATAACAATAAAGCACCTAATAACGCATACAAGTGGTTTGCCCACTTTCCTTCCTTCTAGGATGAACGGATTATATGAAAAACTCACTAAAGAAGTACCCAATGAATATTTAGCATTAGAAAAATCATATGATAAAGAAAAATTCCTGAATGAATGAACAACTGTATCCATAACCACAAAACCTGGTGTTAATTATTTGTATTCTAATGCAGGTGCAGAATTAATAGGATGTATTTTAGAAAAGGTCTATCATAAAAGTATTGACGAGTTATTAAAAGAAAATTTCTCCGATACCTTTAATATGTCCGGGACAACAATTAAATTAGACTCTCTACAGTCTAAAAGCCTTGTTCGTGGATATTGGATGGACAGTGAAACACCTGCTCCCAATAATTTGAATCCTCTTTGGGGAACTGCAGGCGGAATTAAAATGACAATCACCGATATGATGGGCTATATCAAATTACAACTAGATGATAACAACCCCATAGTTTCTGAATCTCATAAAGCACTTTATGAGATACGCAGTCCATTACAAATAGGATATTACTGGAGAATTTGGAAAGATAAGTATGGAACTTCATACAATCATCACGGAGGAACAAGTGGTACTCAGAATTGGTTATTCATTTATCCAAAATATAATCTGGGCATATCCATTATAACGAATCAGAGTGGTCCTAAAACACCAAAATTACTAAATAAAACGGCTCAAAAAATGCTTAAAGAATTGATAAAAGAATAAAACCCTTAATAGAAGTATTCTGTATTTCTCGTTATAACGGAATCTTTTAACAAGGTTGATTGCAATTTGCTACCTTAGTGACTTTACTGGAATATCTTTAACAGAAAATTAGGTAACCTGCAAAGGATGTTCTACTTCATCAAAAAACAATAAATTGAAAAGAAAAAAAAATAAAATTTTTAAAATTATCGGTCTTGCGTTTGTAATTATATATTTAATTAATTGTGCAGGATTTTATTTTACCCAAGAAAAACACTTTTTTACTCCAAATAAGCTTTCGAAGGATCATAAATTTGAATCTAATAGGAATTTTGAAGAATTAAATTTCAAAACAAAAGATGATATCACCCTAAACAATCTCCTATTTAAAGTAGATCATCCCAAAGGTTTGGTATTCTATCTTCATGGTTCCGGTGGTTCCTTAGCCTCTCTTGAAAAAGAATCAGAAATATATACAGAGCTAGGTTATAATGTATTTATGATAGATTACAGAGGTTTTGGAAAGAGTGAAGGAAATATAACAAGTGAAGATCAATTATATGCAGATAACCAAATGTTATATGATGAATTAAAAAAGACTTATGCTGAAGAGGACATCATTCTAGTGGGATATTCTCTCGGAGCTGCCATGGCAGCTAAATTGGCTTCTACCAATAATCCAAAGCTATTAATAATGAAGGCACCCTTTTTCAATTTAAATGAAGCTATATCCGAACGGGTACAATTATTAAGTAAGTTTTTTCCTTTAGAAATGTTAAACAAATATAGTTTTAACAATAACGAGTTTATTCAAAAATGTAAAATGCCAGTTTTAATTTTTCATGGTACCAATGATAAGACCAATCATCATAGTGCATCATTACGACTCCAAAAACTTTTTAAACCAAAGGATAAATTGATCCTTCTAGAGGGTGAAGGGCACGATAATATTTCTAACAATACTCAATTTCAAAAGAACTTAAAAATACTCTTAGAAGATTAAAAAACTATAAAGGAATATATTTCTCATCATAACGGTTAAACGATTAATGGACTAGTTCTTGTATTTTTGATAATGAATGACATGTGCAGTACAAAAAAGATAGTACCAATGTACAGATTTACCCAAAAGTAAGCTAACAATTAAAATAATGATAAGAAAACTGATCTTAATAGTAGGATTAATAGTCATCATAATAGTATTCCTGAAATTCGGGAGGTCGATCTATATCCCCTTACTAAACAAAGTAAAAGGAAAAGAAACTGTTAAGTCAAGAATAGAGAGCATTGAAAAAGACGCTTGGAATCGACTCGAAAAAAATTTAGAGATAGCAGGTTATAAAATGGACTATCCAGAAGAGATTATTCTTGTTGCTTTTAAAGAGGAAAGAATACTACAGGTTTATTCGAAAGATTACAGTGGAATTAAACTAATTAAAGAATATCCTTTCACAGCATTTAGTGGTCAATTAGGTCCTAAGTTAGAAGAAGGTGACAAACAAATTCCTGAAGGTATCTATAAAGTAGAATATTTAAACCCTAACAGCTCATATTACTTATCCGTAAAAGTGAGTTATCCAAACGAATTCGACAAATCAAAAACTGAATTTACAAATATTTCGGAAATGGGTGGAGATATATTCATACATGGAAAATCTGCAACAATCGGATGCATTCCAATTGGAGATCAAGCCATAGAAGAAGTATTCTTATTGACACAAAAAGCGATAAACAACGATATTAAAGTAATTATTAGTCCTAGAGATTTTAGAATAAACTCAGAATACCCAAAAATTGAAAAAATTAATTGGGAAAATGAACTATACGAAATGATACATAACGAATTAAAAACACTACCTAACAACAGGTAAGGTTCATAGGTAGTAAACAAAGAAACTACAACTACTCTTTCAGCTAGTTATCATAGATCGGAAATTTCTCTAAATATCCCTCACTCTCCTACCCTTTTATTAAATTAGTATCTATAATAACCTAAATCCTTTTTAACCAGAATCTCACGATAAAGGAAATACACATTATGAATCGAAGAAAGTTTATAAAGACAGGAGCGATTAGTAGTGCATCCATACTTGCCTATCCTTCTATGAATTTCCACAATACTACTAATTATAAATTGGGATATCAGTTATTCTCCATAAGGGATAGAATGAAAACAGATCCCTTAGATACACTAAAGAAATTAAAATTAGCAGGGTATCAAGATTTTGAAATTTATGGATATGATGCAACTAAAAACAAAATTTATGGATTTAGTCCTAAAGAGTTTTACACAATATTAAATGATTTAGGGTTAACCGTTTCCAGCGGACATTATGGTTTTTCAGATTACTTAAACAAATCAGATGTAGTCCTAGAAAAATATGTTGACAAATGTATAGTAGCAGCCAAAGAACTAAACAGTAAATATATTACATGGCCTTGGTTAGATCCGAAACAGAGAACAATAGAAAATTTTAAACTACTGTCATCCAAATTAAACAAAATTGGCGAACAAGTATATAAATCAGGATTAGGTTTTGCGTATCATAATCATGGTTTCGAATTTGAAAAACATAATGGAACTAGCGGATATCAAATTATATTAAATGAAACGGATTCTGCACTTGTAAAACTTCAATTAGATATGTATTGGGTTATGCATTCATCTGATAAAACGCCAAAAGAAATTGTTGCTAGTCAACCGGGAAGAATCGTTATGTGGCATATAAAAGATATGGACAAACAAACTCGGGATTATACAGAATTAGGAAATGGCTCTATCAATTACAAAGAGGAATTACCAGATCCTAAACAGTCAGGACTAGATTTTTTTTATATAGAACAAGGTGGAAATTTTACCGTAAACTCTATGCAAAGCGCCATCGATAGCGCTAATTATTTTAATAAAAACTTAAAAGCCAAATTGTAGGAAGAAGTATTATTTGGTTATTGTAGTAAATAAGGCTTTAGATGATTCCATGACAAAATGATTGTTCTTACCTTATTAGTAAAAAAAATACTCGTCAAATTTTCGGTTGCTGAATAAATTTCATCTTGAGTCCTTTGTGTAAAACAACAAACAAATGAAATTTAAAGACTTACACAATCAAGAAAAGCCATTACTTATTGGAAATGTATGGGATGTTACCAGCACCAAAACTGCCGAAAAATTGAATTTCCAAGCCATTGGTACTTCTAGTTCTGCAATTGCTCAAATTTTAGGATATAGAGATGGAGAGGAAATGGAATTTTCCGAAATGGAATATATGGTGAAGAGAATAGCTCTAAACACAAAACTTCCATTGTCAGTAGATTTAGAATCAGGATATGGTGATAAACCAAAAGAAATTGTTGATCGAATTAAAAGATTAGTTACGTTAGGAGTGGTTGGAATTAATATTGAAGATAGCTTAGTTACCCAAAAAAGAATTCTATTAGAAGCTGATAGATTTGCAAACACAATAGCCGAAATAAAAGAACTTTTAGAAAAAGATAAGATTGATATTTTTCTAAATGTGAGAACAGATACATTTATCCTACTTCAGGAAAACATCATTGAAGAAACAAAAAAAAGAATTCAGCTATACGAAGATGCTGGCGCTGATGGAATTTTCATACCTTGTATTGAAAAAGAAGTAGATATCAAAACAATCGTTGATTCAACTAATTTACCACTTAATGTGATGTCCATGCTTAATCTCCCAGACTTTGATACACTATCCAAATTAGGTGTAAAACGAATAAGTAGTGGTAATTTCCTTTTTGATAAAATGTATCGTCTATTTGAGCAAATAACGGGAACAGTTTTAAACGAAAAATCATTTAATCCCATTTTTTAATGCTTATTACTGACAACAAAAAAATAGAATTATACTACCAAGCTTTACTAGAAAGGAATCAAAGCTTTGTAGGTATCTTTTTTGTTGGTGTAAAAACAACCTCTGTTTTTTGTATTGCTACTTGTAGAGCACGAAAGCCAAAAAAGGAAAATGTTGAGTTTTACACTACTTTTAAAGAAGCTTTAAATAATGGTTACAGACCTTGTAAAGTTTGTAAGCCAACACAAAATGCAAATCAAGCACCAGAACAAGTCGAAAGTGCAATTATATTAGTAAAAGAAAACCCTAAAGAGAAAATAACGGATTATCAGTTAAGACAAAAAGGTATTAGCCCAGAAGTGGTTAGAAGGTGGTTTAAAAAAAATTATGGTATGACTTTTCATGCATATCAAAGAATGTATAGAATTAATAATGCTTTTCAAGAACTTAAACAAGGAAAGAAAACTACAGCCACCGCTTTCGATACTGGTTATGAATCACTAAGTGGTTTTGGGTATACTTTTAAAAAATTAGTAGGAAAATCACCAAAAAAGAGTGCAGAAGAAAATCTAATACTCATCAACCGTCTCACAACACCTTTAGGGCCAATGTTTGTTTGTGCAACTAATAATGGAATTTGTTTACTAGAGTTTGTTGACAGAAGAATGCTGGAAACAGAATTTAAAGACTTACAAAAGTTATTAAAAGCAAATATCATCTCTGGGGAAAATGAATATATCAAGCAAGTCAAAAAAGAGATTAAAGAATACTTTGATGGTTCTAGAAAAACTTTTGATGTAAAGCTCGAAACCCCAGGAACTGATTTTCAGAACTTAGTTTGGAAATGTTTGCAGCAAATAGCATATGGAACAACGACAACGTATGAAAAACAAGCTAAAAAGATCAATAATCCAAAAGCAATTAGAGCAGTCGCCTCGGCGAATGGTTATAATCGTATTGCGATTATCGTACCTTGTCATAGAGTAATCGGAAAAAATGGAAAAATGACTGGCTACGGAGGAGGAATTGAACGAAAAAAATGGTTAATTGAACACGAATATAAAAATGCCAGTAGATAACAACAAATGAAAAACATTTTTAAAGCCCACTGAAAAAATAAAAAGTTTTACATTAGTTTAAATAGCAATTTATAATGTCATTATACAAAAAAGTAGCAACTATCGGTGGTCGATTTTTTAAGTTGAAAACCCTATTTAAGTACGGTTTCAATTATTCGCCAATGTACAGAAGAAGTACGGCAAGAGTAATTGAAGTTTCAGAAGACTTACTAGAAGTAAAAATAAAACTTCCTATAAGTTATAAGAATAGAAATTATGTAAACTCTATTTTTGGTGGAAGTATGTTTTCTGCGGTAGATCCGATACCAATGGTTCAACTAATTAATCTTCTGGGTGACGATTATGTAGTCTGGGATAAATCTGCTGAAATCTTCTTCAAAAAACCCGCTAAAGAAGATTTATATGCACGTTTTACTTATACAACAGAAGAACTAGACTCCATTAAACAGCAAGTCTCAGAAAAAAATGAAATCGAAATTTTGAAAAACACAGTACTCACTAATAAAAATGAAGTAACCATCTTTTGTGAAGTAAAAAAAACAATCTATGTTGCTAATAAGAACTACTACAAACAAAAGCGAAAGCAAGCTAGAACTGCACTGAAATAAACCGTCTAATTGCAACTACTAAACCTCATTAAAGGTTACATTGTGTTTTACAATTTCCTCTTGTATATACTGGATTTTCTTACCTGTCCATACTTTGTCCATAGCAAAAACTAGGTGCAGGTAGTATTTTGAAATAGGTTTGCCTTGTTGAATCTAAAAAACAAAATATTATGAAAACATTAAAGTTCACAATCTTTATTTCAGTATTGTTAGCATTTGCTACTGCTTGTAGTACCGACGATGGCATTCTAGAGCCACAAACAGAATCTTTTAAAGTAAAAGCAGTCTCCATTGTCTCACGACAATTTCCGGATACAGAAGGAGAAGCTCTCGAACTTTATGGAAGAATCAGTACTACTATAGCAGTTGGCGATACTACCGAAGAACATATTTTATGGGAACGAAATCGCGACTTTTTCGAATCAATAGGTACTCAAGAATTCTTGATCAATTCCGAAGGGTCTGAACATACTTTTACGATTACCGAAGATGAAATACTAAATGGAGCTGAATTTAGATTTTATACGCAAATGTATGATCGAGATCCAGATGGGAATATCGATGATTATTTAGGAAATGAACTTCGATCTCAATTTGTACAAGTTTTTCGCACAGTGTCCAATGAAAATAACCCTGTAGAATTCGAATTTAGACTTACAGAATTTACTGGAGTAGATGTACGAGTTCGGTTTTCTGTTGAACATATACGATAAACACTATTAAGGAGGTAATTTATAACTCTATGCATAAGCAACATTTGCTCTGTTTTGGTTAATTCAGGGTAACATTTAGCAGCATTAGGATACTTATATAAAATGTTGACTACAATTTTTATATATTTCTAATGTAACTTTACCTTTATGAAAAAAGAAACTATTGGCTTCTTGATATTTAAATATGGAATCTACGTTATTTTAGGAGGATTACTTTTAATGAGAGTCTGTGGGTATTCTATTGAAGAATTCATTCACAGCTACAAAGCAAAAAACGAAATGGAAACTATTCATTATGGCGGATCTGTTTCCGAGGTTAATAAGTATATTGAAATGAGGAATAAAAAAGTTGAAGAGCTTAATTATTTAATTTCAGAAAAAGCAAAACAACTTAATTCTATTCTATACTACACAAATGATACAACCAAAATAAACTCTGCAAAAATTCGTGCAAACAGAGAATATAGAAGCCAATATGTTAATCCTTCTCAAATTGGTAGAAATTATATTGCTGAATCAGAAGAAACTTTAAGATACATAAATGAATTTCAAAAAAAGGAAGATAGTTTAGGTTATAATATTTTTATTGATCGAGGAAAAGGGAATGAATTTCTTGCTAATATTTTCGAAAAAAAATTAAGTAGTACCATACATCTCAAAAACATCAATAAAAAAGATTCTAAAAACAAATATAAGGTGATTCAACTTTATTACTATTCCGATAAGGCAAAACAACGATTGACCGAACAAATAGAGAATAGAAAGGCAACTTGGTTTGTTGCAGTTGGTACAACACCTAAAAAAGAAATAGCATTATTAGATGAAATACAATTTTCTACAACTGTTTTTACAGAAGAAGAGCTTCAAAATCAAAAATTAAATCATAATGGTCTTAAATCACTATTTGCTCCAAGTGTAAATTTATCAAAAGAAAGTACCTTCTACTTTATTTGTTACAATAAAAAAATGGACAAACTTACTTTTTCAAAAAAAGCAGAACTTTTTAAAACTATGTTCTTGAAGAAGCAACCCACTTTAGAAGGAAAGATTAAATCTGTAAAAGTTAACTTCGATTAAGCTACTATTAATGAAGAGAATATGTTTTCTTTAAAAAAGTAATTAGATATAGGATAAACTATGCTTACTCATAAATCCCATTTAGATAATCTTCTTTTTCGCTCAATCGTTGATATCTGATTTCAAAAAGCTCCTTGTTTTCGGAAGTACCTTTTATTTGTTTGTCATTAAAGTCCACATCGATAAGTCGCTGCAAGCCGAATGCGGTAGGTGTTTCAAAACCCAAACTAATTTTTTCATCTTTAATCATATAAAACCCAACATACATAGTATCCTGTGCAGATAATACCAACTGGCTATTATGTTCAAAAAATAACATGGGCTTTTTACCGATACTACCCTTTCTCAGATTAATCACAGAATCATTAACTTTTATAGTATTCACCTCATAAGAACCAACAATCTTGTGTTTTACACTAAACATGGATTTCACATAAATTGAAAATACAAAGTAACCAACCGATAGTACTACTAGAAATATATATGGGAATAATCGAAGAAATTTGTATTTCGGTTTTGATATTACGCCATTAACCTTCCCTCCTAGTTTTATAAAGAATTGATAAATGTCTTTGTAATATTCTAGTAACAATAATAAAGTTATTACTAAATCAAAAGTAATATGACCAATGGCAAAAAGAACCTCAAACTCAATGTTTAGAACAAAAATATTAAGACATACTCCAAGAGATAATAGTAAAGCTATGAGCCGAGTTCTAGGAAAAAGTATCAGTGCACCTATCAAAAATTCTGAGATCCCTATGAACAAATTGTAGTTATAAGAACGCCCAAAAAAAGACCACATATGTTGAAACTTAGAAACTTCAGCCAGGTAAACAAAGGATTCTGAATGTAACTGACGAAATTGCATATGCAACAATTTGGGGATAGCGAAAGTTATCATTTTAGAAGAAAGACTGTATATCGCTATATACTTAAGAACGTTTATAATTTTTTTGAAAGTAGATTTTTGCATTCGTTGTTTTGTTTACATCATCAACGAACCAATCCAAAAATTGTAACAGACAAATTAGAAATCAATTATAGAAGAGAATAAACAGACCATCATTAAAACACTAATAATCAAAACAATAAATTCACTACAAAAAGAAAAAACAATTACTCAATTTATTGACTTAGGTCAAATAGTTTGGTTTAAAACAGCATTAGTTTTGTTACTATAAATTAAAAAACACAAAATGATAATTGCACAATTAGATAAATTAGAAACATTTGGCATCAATAGTGAAGAACGGTTAGAAAATGCAATAACACATCTTCAAAACGGAAATGGAGTTATCTTAGTCGATGATGAAAATAGAGAGAATGAAGGTGATTTAATATTTTCTGCACATACCATGACTATCAATCAAATGGCTTTAATGATTAGAAAATGTAGTGGTATCGTATGTTTATGTATGACAAATAAAAAAGCTAACCAACTTGATTTACCCTATATGGTAGAAGAAAATACTAGTAGTTTTCAAACACCCTTTACAATAAGTATTGAATCCAAAGAAGGAGTAACCACTGGAGTTTCTGCTAAAGACAGATTAACAACAATTCAGGTAGCTAGCAATGAAAACGCTAAAAATAGTGATTTAGTAAAACCTGGGCATATCTTTCCTTTAAGAGCTAATGATAATGGAGTATTAGCAAGAAAAGGACATACAGAAGGAAGTATAGATCTAATGAAACTAGCGGGACTAAAACCTGAAGCTGTCTTATGCGAAATCATGAATGATGATGGAACAATGGCCAAAGATGATTCCATACTACAGTTTGCTAAAGAGCATAATTTGAGCGTATTATCAATTCAGGATATTGTTCAATATCGTAAATTTGTAAGAGACTATAAGTAAATGACAGACTATAAAGAACTCTCCAACTTCATAAAAAAGAATATCGACATTAACGATGAAGATTTAAAAGTTGTTTTATCATATTTTAAATCCATAAATAAAAACAAGAATGATATTTTATTACCTAAAGGTAAAAATAGTCAGGTAAGTTATTTCGTCGTAAAAGGTTGTTTACGTTTATTTTATATAGATGAAGAAGGCAAGGATATCACACGATATATTGCCTTCGAAAATCAATTTGCAACAGAATTAGTAAGTTTTATTACGAACCAACCAGCTCAAGAATCTATTCAAGTTATTGAAAACAGTGAACTTTTATATATTACTCACAGAGATTTCAGACATCTGATAAAAACGATTCCCAAATGGAAAGATTTTTATAATATTTATTTAGAAAAAGCCTATGTAAATAATTCCAAGAGATTAATTTCTTTTACTACCTTAAATGCATTAGAGCGTTATGAGCAATTATTTGATGTAAATCCAGATATTGTGAAACGTTTACCTAATAAAGTAGTCGCCTCTTATATAAATATATCGCATGAAACGTTAAGCAGAATTAAGTCTAAATTTCTTTTAAAAAATGAAATCAGCTAAGACAGAAAAAGAACAATTAGCAGCATATTTTAGACGATATGGAAAAATATCAATTCCTGACATTGACTACTTTTTTACCCTAATGCAAATAAAAGAGTTCTCTAAATCTGAATTTATCTTAGAAGCTGGAAAAACTTGTAAACATCACTATTTCATTTCCAAAGGCTTGACCAGAACCCTTTATATAGATCATAAGGGGTCTGAGAAAATAACCCAATTTGCCATAGAAAATTGGTGGCTTACGAATTGGGATAGTTACAAACAATGGAAAACCAAAAACAAAAGTTAAATGCTACAATTTTATTTCCCTTCCTGGTGAAATTATTTCAATAATTCTTTTGTCTTGCTACTCCTCACGCACCATAGATTTTATAAAAATCAACACCAAATAATATTTTCATAAAATCTTTTTCCTTATTTTTCTTATTCGTTTGTCTTAAACATACTTATAAAATCAAATAACTAACTATACGACAATTCATATTCGTAAAACCAACTAATTCTCGTGAAACAATTTTTTATTTGTATACTTCTTTTCCAATTATTGAGTTGTAAAACAGATTCTAACACTAGTTCCAATATCAAAAATGAATCTAAAACTACCGCAGATAACTCTTCGGTAAACAATACCGAAATTAGATACGTCATTGCTAGATCAGGTCTCAATTATAGAAAAACACCAAAGGGAAAAATCTTAGGAAAGTTTGAATTTGGTCAAAAATTACAGATTGTAGAGCATACAAATATATTTGATGAAATTGTTGACGAGAACAAACACATATCGGGAGAATGGGTTGGAGTTCAAATAGAAAAGGAATCTGATGTAAAATATGTATTCGATGGTTTTATCACGAAGAAAAAGGAGTTTGACCATATTGGTAATAACATCGAAAACCTTATCCCCTACGGTTATGAAATAGAATATAAAACAGAAGGAGATTTAAATGGAGATAACATAGACGATATTGTTACGGTGATAAGAAAGACAGAAAACTTTAATGGGAATCGAATTGTAATGGTATTCTTAAAAAAGGAAAATAGTTATAAGATTGATAAAGTTTCTAACACAGTTTTTCCAAATAAGTTTTTTTCTAATGAAAGTGATATGGAAACTTATTATCAGGAGGATATCAATATTTCAAATAAAGAACTAAAGATTCAATTATATGGAACAGGACCTGTTGGTAATAACTTGTCTACGTTTAAATATGATGACAAGAAACTAATTTTAACTCATATCGAAACCTATAATGTTGGTGCTGGAAGTCATCATAGTCTAAACTTTGATGTAATTAATAGCAAACTAATTGAAGAAGTTACCAATACCATGGAAGAAGACATGCCTACATCAACGCAAACTTTTATAATCCCTAAACAAGAGTATCTTTTCGAAAAATGTAGTCCCGAAGATATTATAAGTGACGTTTATCGTAGTACCAGTAATGCTAATCAGATTGATTAAACAATACGAAAGGTAAATTCAAAAAAAATCAATATTGAAAGAGTTAAAAATAAAGAAAGGACAGATCCTCCAAAGAGAAGGTGAACTAAACTCAAAGATTTATCTTGTGAAATCTGGATTGCTTAGAAGTTATTCTATTGACAAAAATGGTAAAGAAAATATATTTATGTTCGCCCCTGAGGGATGGGTAATTGCTGATACCTGTTCCCCTGACGTTAAATCAGAATTGTTTATCGATACTCTAGAAGATTCTATTATAGTCGTTTTAAATAAAGATCTCGAAAGAGAAAAGCAAAATATAGGTGCGCTCACAAAAAGATTGCATGTTTTACAAAAACGTATTTTAATGCTCATTAGTACGAACGCCATTGAACGTTATGAGAACTTCATCGAAACATATCCTGATATTGCTCAGCGTGTTCCACAACATATGATCGCTTCTTACATTGGTGTTAATCCAGAAACCCTTAGTGCTGCCAAATCTAAACGTATAAAAAAAGATCGTTAACATATTTCTTATGAAATCATAATGCACAGATTTTCTACCAGATTTAATTTTGTAATTCAACAAAACTAAAATCAAACAGGATGAAAATTTTATTACGAGTATCGGCAATACTTTGGATTATTTGGGGGTTAGTTCACATTTTAGCAGGAGTTTTAACAATGAAAGGTATTTTAACAGGTGATATTTCGTCTTCGGTATCAGGAATTGCAGACGCTATTGATCCAAACCTTCTGCAAATGAATTACACAGAAGCATCAGGTGCTATTATCGGTCAGCATGGGTTTAACTTATTCTGGATTGGAATTGTAACCTTTATCTCAGCATTTTATATTTGGAAAGGAAATAAAAACGCTATTTTTCTTGCTGCGATTACCGGTGGTTTGGCTGATTTAGGTTATTTTTTATTTATGGATTTAGGAGGCTTTGTAAATTTTATACCAGGGACGTTAATGACCATTTTTTCTTCACTAGCAATAATCTTAAGTTACTACGTATATTTTAAAACGCTAAAAAAGAATCGTATTCCTTAAATATCAATATATTTTAAAGAAGAATAAATTAAAGAATACTACGAATCGTTTATACTGTTATTATCATAAGTGGATAAACATATTTTTTAATATTTTCCAGAAAAAAGCCTAGCTATATAAGAAACAAGGTAACATTTTTTATTTTTAAGGTACTTATAGTAAAGACTATAAAAACACCCAAAAAAGTAAAATGGAAGCTTTAGGACACTTTATATTCATGATTTTAAAAATCGGAATTCTAGCATCGATTTATTCTTGGATTTTGATTATGATCATAACGGTAATTTCTTATTTTAGAAAAGGTAATTCTCTTCACAAAGTAGTACATAATAAAAAGTCAAATTGGTTTATATTTGGGTTTATAATTTCTGTTTTACTATTCATTTATTCTTTCACCTATTGGGGAAATCATGGCTTGGGTGATGGCCCTAGAATTCCTATTGGTTATTGGAACACAATAGAGAACACTAATTGGGAGTTTTCTGATTTAAAAGGATACCAGAATAAAGACGGACATCAAATTAGTATTTCAAGATTTATCACGAGAGATGAATTTTTCTGCGGAGAATTTGATCAAAATCACTTTTTTTATGATTATGAAAATGATTTTTTTGTCTTAAACATGAAGTCGGATCAAATCATTGAATTCAGCAATAAAGAAGAATATAATGAATATGCGCTTTCAAACAACTTGCCCAAATCATCAAGTTTAATGACCTTTGACCAAAATTACAGAAACTATTTTGGCGGATGGAGATTTTGGTTACTTCCTTAAAAAGTATAATTCATACCTCATTATTTAACACTATCGATAAAACTTTAAATATTGTTCGATTTTCAAGATTTGTAGTATACAAAGAAATAAGATCGAGTGAAATAGTAATTTCTTATGAGAAATTGAAATACCAAGGAAAATAAACAGTTTCTCCTCTCCTAGCCAATGCTAAAAAATTTATACAATCTTATCACTTTAGATAAAATAAAAAATTCATATTTTGATAAGATAATTCTCTATCAAAAAGAAAGACATGCAACCTAATCCTCAACTTAAAAGTTTTATAAAACCTTACGATCCAAAAATCCAAAAGTTGACATTGGATTTACGAAACTTTACAACGGAATTAGTTCCTCAGGCTAATGAGTTGATTTGGGATAATTATAATGCTGTAGCTCTTGCTTATTCTAAATCAGAAAAATTGAAAGACGCATTCTGTCATATAGCTGTGTATTCTAAACATGTGAATTTTGGGTTTAGTCGTGGAGCAGAATTATCCAAAACAACTATTAAACTAGATGGGAAAGGAAAATTGATACGTCATATTTCGGTGAAAGATTTTCAATCTTTCCCTAAAGAGGAAATAAAAGAACTGATCTGGGAAGCAGTAGGTATATTAGAAAAAATAAATGGTGAATTAATATTAGAAAACAATAATCCCAAAAGCATTGTAATGTCTATTTCTGAAAAGAAAATAAGACCGAACAAAACATAAACAATTAAAACCAATCCATAAAAGCTTAACTTGGTTACAAGAATATTTATATTGAAAACTATATGAAATCTTATTCTGGCGAACAGACGATAAAACAACTCGAAAAAAGAAAAGGCGGATATTTCTACTTAAAAATTGATTCTGAAATCATTAATCAATTTAGTAGAAAAAGGGCGACCAGAATGATTTGTACTATAGACAATATAGTTTCTTATCGCTGTGGTTTAAATCACCTAGGAGATGGAAATTTTTATATCATAGTTGCAGGAAAACATTTGGAAAAACTAGATAAAGAACTTAATGATAAAGTAGCATATAAAATTGAAGAAGACCCTGATCAACTAGGTGTTGAAATTCCTGAAGTTCTTTCTGTTTTGCTAGAACAAGATTCCGAAGCCAAAGAAATATTCGATAAAATAACCGACGGAAAAAAAAGAAGTTTGATTTATAGTATTGTAAAAATCAAGAATATGGATAGGCAAATAAAAATAATTACAGAATTCTTAGCAAGGGAAAAGGCTAAGCTAGCAAAGTAAAATACTATATTTGAAAGCATTTTTAGAAACCCTCCAACCTGTTTTTATTCCGAACTCTTTCCTAATTGGTTTTATTCATAAAACAACAAATCTTATACCTACTCGTTTTAAGTTTAAAACCAACATATGAGTGCGATACATAATGCTATTAGAGTTTTAGCTTTTCTTTTTTGCAATGCCATCTTAGTAGCACAAACAGTTAATTATACAAGTTCTCAAAACATCATTGCTAATCCAGAAAGAGGATTACAAAAGTATTCTATAACGTCTAATAATTATGCTACCACTGTCGGAGCGAATAATTTATCCGTATCGACACTAGAGAGTTGGAAGAATGGCACTGATAAAGTAACGGTAGTTTTTAGGTATTTCCTATTAGATGCATTTCTAGATTCAAATATTAATAACACCTACCTAGATAACATTAGAAATGACTTTGATAATATTAGATTGGCAGGTTTAAAAACAATTGTTAGGTTTTCTTACTCTAATAGTCAAGGAACCGAGCCTCAGCAACCAACTAAAGTGCAAATTCTAACGCATATCACTCAAATTGCTCAAATATTAGATGAGAACAAAGACATTATATTATCTCATCAAGCTGGATTTATTGGCACTTGGGGCGAATGGTACTACACCAACTCTGATGAGTTTGGTACAGAAGGCGCTATATCTGCAGCACAATGGAATAATAGAAAAGAGATTGTAGATGCAATGCTTTCTGCCACTCCTTCAAATATCCCTTTGCAAGTACGATATGCTAATATCAAAAAAACTATGTATGGCAATACACTATTAACAGAGCAAACTGCTTACGAAAATACAGCAAATGCCAGAATTGGTTTTTTTAATGATGCTTTCCTAAATGATTATGGAGATCAGGGAACCTATTCCGTTTCTAATCAATGTGCAACACCTGTAGGAACATCTGATTACAATTTTATTGCCAACGAAACAAAATATCTTCCAATGACAGGTGAAACTAATGGTCTTAATGGATGTGATAGCGGATTTAGAACCTCAGGAACGAATGCCATTGATGAAATGAATTTAACAAATTGGACGACCATTAATAGAGATTTCTATACTCCTTTTTGGGATGGAGTTATTGCTTCTAATACTTACGAAGAAATTGTACGAAGATTGGGATATAGATACACGCTCTTATCATCTACCGTAACCGTAAATAATCTTGACTTCGACTTGGCACTAGAGATTCAGAATGTTGGTTTTGCAAGAATTTTTAAAGAACGTGATGTATATCTTATGATCCAAAATACCGAAACAAATGACATTATTACCTCACTGATTGATACGGATATAAGAACTTGGGAAAATACAACAACCATAAATCAAAACTTCGATATTGGCATTTCTGGAACGTATAAATTATATCTATGGATTCCTGATAATGATACATCACTACAAACAAATCCTGATTACAGCGTTCAACTAGCAAATGTAGGCACTTGGGATTCACAAACAGGATATAATGATTTGTTACAAACAGTAACCTTAGAGCCTAGTCTTTCTGTGGATGATATTGAATTAGAGAACAATAGACTTTCTATTTACCCGAACCCTGCTTCTAGTGATGTAACGATTAAAGTTCATGAATCTATAAAAGAAGATATTCAAATATACAATAGCTTAGGACAACTAATCATGAAAATACATCCTCTAAAAATTCAAAAAATTGATGTCTCTCATTTAGATAGTGGAATCTACTTCTTTAAAATTGGCAATTCTAAAGTAGCGCAATGTAAGTTGATCAAAAAATAACTTCCCTACGCTACCAATCAATTGATTTTTTTTGGTAGAATCATAACATAAAAGGAACAAAAGTTTATTGTCATTGGCAACTAAACTAACTGGACTAGTACTAATTGTAAGCAAAATGACTTTTAGAACAGGTAGTTTATTAGATGTAATACTTACATAGGTAAATCTTATCAGCTGCGAATCGCTATCTAACTCACAATTTGTATATTGCATGTTAGTCCTGGAATATAACTACAACTGATAAGAAATATTATTGAGAACTATGAAAACCTCTTTGATACAAAAAACACTAATTCTACTCTTTGTATTACTCTCCTTCGATTCGTTTGCTTGCGACTGCGACTGCCAAGGAGACTGTTCTTTTAGCGCAATATCCAATCAAAGCGGGTTTGTGGCCTTAGTAAAAGTGATCGAATACACGGATTTTTTAGATCATAAAATTCTTGGATATGATAAAGACATGCCTTTTTCGATGACCGTTGAGATCATCAAAAAATATAAAGGTGTAGAATCAAAAAAGAGAATTAAAATATGGGGAGACAATGGAATGCTATGCAGACCCTATATTTCAAATTTTGAGGTTGGAAAATATTACTTAATTGCACCAAGAAAAATATTGAGTGACTCAGATGAAGGCAATAAAGGTGATTATGACTTTTTTGCCTGTACAACGGATTATTTGAATGTTGACTTTTATAAAGGAATTGCTTTCGGAGAGTATTCAACAAAACAAAAAGAAGTATCACTTAGTGAATTTGAAAGTGCTCTCAATAAGTAATGATCTACTATTTACAAATTTCTACTATTATTTTTAGGTTTCATAATTCAAAATAATACCATTATTTTTTACGAGATCATTATTAGCATATTCCTATTTTTGGAGTCTTATATTAATCTTATAAAAATACGAAACAGTAAAAATGGCTTTAATTAAATGTAAAGAGTGCGGTCACAAAGTAAGTGATACAGCGAAAACTTGCGTTAACTGTGGATACGATCTAAAAAAAGATAAATCCTCTTTATTAGGAGATACCTATAATGTCGTTGATGGTGTTGGTCAAACAGCTGGTTGCCTAAGTTCTGGTTGTGTAGTTACGCTTATTGTTACCGTTTCTGCAATATCCTCTGTAAGTTTTATCCTATCTTTATTGATAAATATTTAGTCGTTGTCTGTTTACAGAAATCTTGATATACTTTTAAACCAACTTAGTCTTCATGCGGTATCATAAAGAAAACTGGTGAAACGAAGTAACATTTTGTCATACTAGAATACTAATAAAAACAATGATTGCATTATATTGCTTAAGTTCGTAGAAAGGATCAAGCTTTTTAATCATTAGTTGTTGTTGTTTTAAAACCATTAAAAATTGGGGCTTTTTAACAAAAAAAGAGAGAAATTGATAACAAGTGACTCCATGGGCAAATACCTTTTATATGCCTTTGGTGAAATTCTAATTGTAATTATAGGAATTTTTATTGCGATACAGTTAAACAACTGGAATGAAAAGCTAAAAACGGATAAAGCTATTGAGAATATCTTTATTGAAATTGAAACTAACCTTGAAAATAATCGGAGAAATTTAAAGCCAAAATTAGTATGGTATAAAGAAAGGGATTCTCTTATTACACTAGTAAAAGAGCAAAAATTAACTACTGAAGACTATAAAAATAATAAACAACTACTTACACTCATAAATTTTTATAGTACGGTTAGAATTGAGAAAAGTGGCTATTTAAAACTAAAAAACTATTTAGGTCAAACCGATTCTAAATATGACTCCATTCTTCCTAAACTAAGTTTGCTCTATGATCAAATATTACCAGTTAATGAAAGGTATGAATTAGTGATGGAAAACTTCAATCACAGAATGCACGAAAGATGGGCGCAAAATTATGAATGGTTTTCAGAACCAAGAGATCTGGCTCATCCGGAAGAGAGAATTCAACATTTTCTTACCAGTTCAGCATATCAAAACGATGTTAGACTATACTCGATGTATAGTAAGGACAATTATGCTGCCACTCTTACATATATTGATGTAATCTCCAAATCCATATTGGAAGATTTAGACAACCTTGAAAAATAAGAATGAGAAACGTTTTCAATAAACAACAGACAAAAGAAAAGAAAGAGTCTAATTTCTTTATCTATGCAATACGAGAAATTATCCTGGTGGTTCTAGGAATATTGATCGCTGTTTCCATTAATAACTGGAATGAAAATCGAAAACAAAATAATGAGTTGAATCAATTACTGCTAAAAGTAAAAGAAGATCTCAAAAATGATGTAAGTAAAATCGACAACATCTTTGACCATTATGAAAATATTAAACCTGTTTTCGAAAAAGTTCTAAAATCAGAATATACACAAGAAGATTATATTAAAAATCCCAACATAGCATTTCTAATTTTTGGTTATCCCGAACTAGCCATTAACCAAAGAGGTATTTCGCAATTAGAAAATTTTAGAGGTGAGATAAGTCAGGAAAAAGAAGAACTTGTGCAAAAATTAATTCTGTTTTACAAAGAACAACTATGGGAAATACAAGTAGATGATGAATTGCGTTCCAAAGATTATAAAGACAATTTTAATTATTGGAAAAATAACACAGAATGGTGGTTGGATTATGTACAATTAAAAATAAACAATGAATTTATTGAGTATGCTATAAATAGTAAAGACTATAAAAACCGTGTCGCTACAGCAGATTTTTTTGCCTATAAAGTATACCTACCTGAGTTAGAAAAATTTAAAAAGAGAGGATTAGAACTCATCAATGAAATTGAAGTAATTAAATAGTAAAAGAATTCAAATTGAACTTAAACAATAAGAAATTTATAACAGCTGAAAACAAAAATGGATTATCATCCGGAGAAACCGTTTTTTATTATTCTCAAAAGGGAACTACAATAACAGGAACCTATTCGGGTGGAGCCATAAAAGAAGGTGTTATTATCGGCAAGCAGATTGATGATTCTAAAATTGAACTTTTATATCAATGTCTCACTATCGAAGGAGAACTAAAAGCTGGAGAATCAAAAGGTATTATTTCTGAAACACAAAACGGAAAACTGAAATTAAATTTTGATTGGAATTGGTTGAACGGAAATCTGTCTGGTGGTAAATCTGAATATATAGAAATTGAATAAAACTTTTCAATTTGCCAATTAGCTTTATTTGCATCACACAATCTATTATTGCAACGTCATAAAACACAAATAGTCTTTCATTTAAGTATTTAGCAACCTATACCTTAAATGAAACAAAACCAACTCTTAATTGTTGTAATATGCGTATTATCATTTACAAATTTTAACGCGCAAACTCTTTCTAAAAACAATTCATTCGACTTCTCTATTGGTTATAATGTTGGTGCATTAAAAAACTTGGAAATAGCACCTGTTTCCAGATATGATTATAACAGCGCTATCTATAAATTTAAGTATCAACGAATCACCAAAAAAGAAAAAATATTTGAAGTTCAATTAGATTATCTACAATCCGAACTGGAGAACAATGTAAACTCTCTTTTAAATTTTGAATACACCAAAATAGGTATAAGCGTTGCTTCATTTAAAAAAATCTACAATAAAAATAGACTCCTAATTCATGTAGGGTTGGAATCATATAGTGATCTTTCTTTATATGACATCAATCCTAATAATCAATTTGTATTTGATCAAACACTAGGATTATCAAGTAGATTTTCCTATCAAATTAATCAAAAACAACATCTATTTTCTAAACTAACGCTCCCTATTCTATTACTTAGAATTACGAATTCAAACGCTAATGTATATTCATTAAATCGTTTTCAAAGTATCTTATGGAAAATAGGATACTCCTACTCTTTTTCTGAACAACTAAGTGGACAACTAAGCTATGACTTTAATTATGATAGATTACAAATCTCCAATGCTTTTAGGGAACTTCAATATCAGGTAAACTTCGGTATTAATTATAAATTCTAATTACACTATGAAACGAATATGTGTTATTTCTTTTCTGTTCATTTTGATGTTATTCTCCTGTACCAAAACTCTCATCGGTGATGAAGGAAAACAAGATGAAGACATTTATCTAAACTATCAAACCAAAACAGATTTAGAATTACCTTTTGATGAAGAATGGTACGTTTTCGTTGGTGGTAGAACCCACCAAGATGGAGGACATCACTTTATCACTCGAGGAACAGGTCAGAGATATGCGTATGACCTAGCTATTGTGATTGATGGCAGCAGTTTTTCCGGTGATAGTAGTAAAAACGAAAATCATTACTGCTTTGGAAAACGTTTAAATGCTCCTGCAAATGGTAAAATCATTGCAATGGAAAATAATATTGATGATAATTACTTATCGGGGATCGTAAATGATAATATCAATGATAGTAATCTTGCAGGTAATTATATATTAATAGATCATTTTAATGGCGAATACTCATTATTAGCACATTTAAAAAAAGGGTCAGTTTTAGTAAATCTAGGAGACATCGTTGCAAAAGGACAAGAAATAGGCCAAGCAGGAAACAGCGGAAACTCAACTGGTCCACACTTACACTACCACTTACAAAACAGCCCAAATTATCTGAACGGAATTGGGTTGCCAGCTCAATTCCGAAATTATTATGAAGATGATACATTAGTGGATCTCGGAGAACCTGTAAAAAGTCAATTTATTAGAAAAAATTAAATCCCATCTTAGAAAACAATAAAGTATAAAAAACGGTTTGGGTTCATTCTCAAACCGTTTTTTGCTTAATTTAGTAACCATTCATCAATTAAAATCATATTCAATCATGACTCGGCTTATTCTAAAAAAACTAATTTTTATTTATTCATGTTTACTTGTTACCCAAGAAATGAGAGCTCAAGAAAATTTTTGTGATTATTACGGTCTTGAAAAACCAAGTACAACTCCTAAAGATTTCAACCCTGAAATATTAGACCTAAAGGGAAGTTTTAAATTTAATGTTGAGATTAAAAAGTGTGATGAAATCTACTTCACGACTATTACATCCAACGAGAACATTTTTTTTTCAAAAAAGAAGGATGATACGTGGAGTACACCCAAAATCGCTTCCTTTTCTGACCCTAACTATAATGATGCTGACCCATTCCTAACGAAAGATGGTAATAGAATCTATTTTATTTCTAAAAGACCAACCAGTGCTAATGATAAAAATTTAGATTTCAATATATGGTATGCTGATCATAAAAATGGAGAATGGATGAAACCAAAACCATTACCAAAACCAATTAATACTGATGAGTTCGATGAATATTTCTTTTCTATTTCCAATAAAGGAAATGCATTCTTCTCTTCGAATAGAAATGGCGGTCAAGGCTCTTTTGATATCTACACCACTAAAGTACTAGCTAATAATCAGTTCTCAGAACCAAAAAACATAGGAAAACCAGTAAGCACAGAGCAATATGAATTTGATCCTTATATTTCGCCCGATGAACGTTTTATAATTTTTTCTATCAATCAGAATGGCAATAGTAGTTTATATGTAAGTTTTAAAAATCAATCCAATAACTGGACGACACCACAAAATTTAGGAGATAAAATTAATATTACTAATCAAGATTTTGCGCCTTCTCTTTCACCAGACGGAAAATTTATATTTTTCTCTAATAATGGAAAATTAAGATGGGTATCTACAGAGTTATTAAAAACCCCTTAAACCAAAACCACACGCATCATAAATAGGTGCATTCTTCTGATAAGGATATCCAAGACAATTTTCACAAATGTATTTTGAACATCCAGTACATTTTCGACCTATTATCAATGAAGTGGTTTAAACTTTTTTGATTTAAGTGAAAAATAGCAGTTTTGTGATCAGATGAAGTAATTTTTTAGTTGCATAGCAGCGCTACGGAAGTCAAAAATTGTGAAATATGGGTGCAAAAAAGCATTTTTTTTAGCAAATTGAAAAAAGTTTAAACCACTTCAATAAAAAAAACCTTTAGCTGTAAGTAAACGCTATGGAAAAACTAAAAAACTGTATTGCAAGCCAAGTATCTATAAAAAACGAATCCCTAGATCATATTCTTTCTTTTTTTGAGCCCTTGGAAATCGATAAAGGAGAATTCTTTCTCCAAGCTGGAAAAATTTGTAGAAAAATGGCTTTTATAGTATCTGGATACATGAGGTTGTATAATATCGTGGATGGAAAAGAAATAACCTTATGGATAGGCAGTGAAGGAAGATTTATAACCTCTCTTAGTAGTTTTATTTTTGAGACTAATAACAGTTGGAATATACAAGCCATTACAGACTGTAGCCTTTACACAATTACGAGAGAGAACCATTTTAGACTAAACAAAACCTATCCAGAGTGGTTAGAGTTTGATAATATTTTATTGGCTAATTCTTTTGCCTTATTAGAAAATAAGATGTTTTTTCAATTGCATACTACGGCAAAGCAACGGTATGATAAATTAATAAACGAAGAACCCGAACTTTTTAAGTATGTTCCTTTGCAGTATATAGCTTCTATGCTAGGAATTGCTCCCGAATCATTAAGTAGATTAAGGAAAATACATTAATTAACATTTGTCAAGAGAGATTATGTGCGGTTTGTAGAAATTTGTTTTAAAAATCTAAACAAATGAATCCACTACAAAAATCACTTCAATTAAACGCCTTATTTTCCAGCACATCAGGTATTCTAATGGTATTTCTAAATCAACAAATAGCAACGCTTTTTGGAATTAATAATAATACTCCCTTTTGGGTCATTGGACTATTACTACTATACTTCGCTATGACAATATGGTTAGAAATAAAAAAACAACGAACACCAGCCGTTGTTTGGATTATTATTCAAGATTTCATCTGGGTAATAGGAAGCATCTTACTTATAATATTTAAACCTTTTGGGATTACCGAAACTGGAAATATCATTATCGGAATTATAGCATTTTTTGTTTTATGTATGGGAATAAATCAAATCCTTGGTTTACGCAAAACTTATAAATCAATACCTCATGTGTAAGAAGCTATTGTACGTATAGTTAGTAATACACTATCCAAATTTGTTAAAAACAGAAACTCCAATCAAATATCTAAAAACTTCAAAGTGGTTTTTCCGATGAATTCGTTACTTTTAAAGTCGAACATCTTTTATAACCTTAAATACCACCACCTTGAAGCGTAAAAAATTCTGGAAACGAATTTTATTAATAGTAATCTTAGCCCCAATTTTAGTAGTCGGAGGCCTGATGCTATATATCCAAAGTAACCAATCCGAAATCATTCAAGGAGAAATTGAAAAACTAAACAAAGAACATAAAGGTTTGGTTAGTATTGGAGAAAGTGAACTCTCTCTTTTTAGTAATTTCCCATACGTTTCTATAAAAGTGTATGATGTCAAAATTTTTGAAACCAAAGAAGATAATGCTCCCGTTATTATGGATGTAAAAGATATCTATGTAGGTTTCAATCTATGGGATATCGTAAAGGGAAATTATGACATACAATCACTAGTCGTAGAAGAAGGTGTTTTTAATATTGTCATTCATGAAAACAATACCACGAATATTCAAAACTCATTAGCAAGCACATCAGAATCGGAGTCCTCCTCTACTAATATTCATCTTAAAAAGATCCGATTTAAAAATTTGGATGTACACACCTTAGACGAAGCTACAAATTCGGATGTAGAAAAATTCATATATGCTGGTAACGGTGGATTTAGTCAGAAAGACAGTATGATCTCTGGGCACGTAGATACTCATTTCGAGTTAAATGTCATTAAAGATGGAGATACCACCTTTATTCATAATAAACATTTCGAAGTACATACGGATCTAGTATTTAATGAAAGGACGGGAATTCTCGATATCGCTCCTTCTGGAATTGTAATGGAAAATGGAGATTTCGAATTAGAAGGATCTATAGATACAAAGAATGATGTAGATCTAGATCTTTCTATCAACGGAACAAAACCTAATTTTGACATGCTGATTGCTTTTGCTCCTACAGATGTTATTCCTGTTTTAGAGAAATATAGAAATGCAGGTGAAATTTATTTTAATGCTAAAATTGAAGGTCCTGCTAACAAAGGAAATAGACCCTTTATAAAAGCTAATTTTGGTGCTGGTAAAGCGTATTTAGAAAATACCAAGAGAGCAAAAAAGATAGATAATATGGGATTCAATGGCTATTTTACCAATGGTAGTAATAGAGATGCCAGCACCATGGAATTTTCGCTAACAGATATGACTGCTTCTTTAGAAAAAGGAGAATTTAAAGGATCGCTTTTTGTGAAAAATTTTGAATCTCCAGAGGTTGATATGCAAGTAAACTCCAATTTCAATCTTAATTTTATTACAGAGTTTTTTGAGCTGGAGCAAGTACAAAATACTTCTGGCGAAGTGTCCTTAAAAATGAACTTTCATGATATTATTGATATCGATAATCCTGAAAAGGCTCTACAAAAATTAAATCAAGCATATTTTGCAGAACTAAATATAAAAGATCTTAGTTTAGAAGCTAAAGAACTTCCTGCTCCATTACATGACCTCAACGTTCAATTAGTCATGAACGGTAAAGAAGCAAACCTAAACCAGTTTGAATTATTAATCGGAGAATCTGATTTGTCTATTAGTGGATTTCTTTCAGACTTACCTGCTATGGTACATCATACAGATATTCCTGTAGATGTTCATTTAGATATTAGTTCTAAAAACTTAGATATCGCCCAGCTAACACGTTTTTCTAATCAAGATTCTATCAAAACTGGTTTCGATGAACAAATAAAAAAGCTAAGTATGGGGTTTTCTTTTAAAGCTTCTGCTAAAGACTTTACGGAGTCTAAATATTTACCAAAAGGAGAATTTTTTATCGATAGTTTGTATGCCGATTTAAAACATTATCCACATAAACTACATGATTTCCATGCGGATGTACTTATCGATGATAAAGATCTAAAAATTGTAGATTTTACTGGATATATAGATGATAGCGATTTTCATCTTGATGGGCTGGTACACGAATATGCTTTTTGGATGCAACCCGAACTGAATGGCGATGTTGATTTAGATATCAATCTAACTTCTAAAAAGTTAAAACTCGAAGATATTTTTTCTTATAAAGGAGAAAATTATGTGCCAGAAGAATATCGACATGAAGAATTTGAAGATTTGGCTTTGCATTTTGCCTCCAGTATGCATTACAAAGACTCTGCATTACACTCTATCGATCTTACGTTAGACAAATTGGATACAAAAATGAAACTGCATCCTCTTCGCTTTGACAATTTTAGAGGAAATATTCATTACGAAGATGAACACGTCGTGATAAAAGATTTTCATGGAGAAATAGGAACAACTAATTTTAATTTTGATCTTAACTATTACATCGGAGAAGATCAGAAAATAAAGAAAAGGGATAATTATCTTGCCGTAAAAGCTAATTATATAGACTTTGATGCCCTCTTCAAATTCGATGTTTCATCATCAAAACCAACGGAAGTAGCCGCTTCTAAAACAGCAGATGTAAAAGAACATGCAGAAGCTTTTAACTTATACGAATTGCCTTTTACAGATATGCAATTCAAAGCTGATATAGCACACTTTATTTATCATAGAATAGATCTGCAAAACATCAAAGCGGATATAAGGATAACACCTAATCACTATATTTATGTGGATACTTTGCATATGAATGCTGCTGGAGGAAATATTCGATTAAGTGGATATTTTAATGGTAGTGATCCTAAACATATTTATATGCGTCCGGATTTGGTAATGAATAATGTAGATCTGGATAAACTGTTGTTCAAGTTTGAGAACTTTGGGCAAGATCATCTTGTTTCAGAAAATTTACAAGGAAAACTTACCTCCAGAATTAAAGGAAAGATTAGAGTATATCCTGATATGGTACCGGATCTTGATCAATCCACAGTAGAAATGGATGTAAAAGTATTGAATGGAAGGTTAAAAAATTATGATCCTATGTTGGCCCTTTCGGATTATATGGGAGATAAAAACCTTCAAAATATTCGATTTGATACTTTACAAAACAACTTGGATATTAATAAGGGAAAAATCAACATCCCTTCTATGACTATTGAATCTACATTAGGCCATATGGAGTTATCAGGTACGCATGATAGCAATCAAAATATTGATTACTTCTTACGAATACCTTGGAAAACTGTAAGAAAAGCTTCTTGGCAAAAACTATTTGGAAACAAAAAAGACTCTATAATCAGTCCAGAACAAGAAGATGAAATTGTAGAAGTAGATCCCAACAAAAAAACAAAATACCTCAACCTAAAGATTAAAGGTAGTGTAGATGACTACAAGATATCATTAGGAAAGAAAAAGGAATAAAACCATAGATAATGAGCTTTCTAAAGGCAGAATGGAGAAAACTTGCACTCGCCAATTATGTAATTGATAAAAATGTACTTGTTAAATACTTACCTGCTGGCACAGAATTAGACATATGGAATGGAAACTGCTATGTGAGTCTGGTTGGTTTCATGTTTGTAAACACGAAGCTATTAGGTATAAAAATCCCTTATCATGTAAATTTTGAAGAAGTAAATTTGAGGTTTTATGTAAAAAGATTTGAAAATGGTGAATGGAAAAGAGGTGTTGTATTTATTAAAGAAATTGTTCCTAAACGTGCATTAACCTTTGTTGCCAATACTGTTTATAACGAAAACTATGAAACGCTCCCAATGGAACATGTTTGGAGCACTGAAAATGATGAAAGAACAGTTCAGTACAAATGGAAAAGAAATAGTAAATGGAATTCTATAGAGATAAAAGCAAGTATCGATTCTTATCCTATCGAAGCTGATAGCGAAACAGAATTCATCACTGAGCATTATTGGGGTTATGCAAAGGTAAATGATCAGAAATCTAATGCATATGAAGTAACTCATCCTAAATGGCAAGTATATAAAGTACATACCTATGACATCGACGTTGATTTTGGTGCTGTATATGGTAAAGAATTTGAGTTTCTAAATTCTTTAACTCCAAATTCGGTAATGCTTGCAGAAGGATCCAAAATCACCGTAGAAAGTAAAAGAACGATTCGAAAAAACTAAATACCTATTTCCATACTAAGTTTAGTCTAAATAAATAACTCACGAAATAGTCAACATTAATGAAAAATAAAAAAGCACTTTTAATAATTGACATGCAAAAAGGTTCTTTTACTGAAGAAACTCCTCGATTTGATACAGACGGTGTTATAAAACGAATAAATCAATTAGCTGATGTATTTCGTAAAATCGGATTACCTGTAATCTATATTCAACATGATGGAACAGGAACTGGAGCTTTTGAAAAAAACACTTGGGAATGGGAATTATTAGAATCATTAGAGATAACGACAAGTGACATATTCATTAATAAGTATGCGAATGATGTTTTTTATAACTCTAAGCTTCAATCAAAACTACAATCCTTAGACGTGACCGATTTATTAGTAACAGGATGCGCAACTGATTTTTGTGTAGAATCTACGATTCAATCTGCATTAACAAAGGATTACCATATCACTGTTGTTTCCGATGGTCATACTACTGGTGAAAGACCACATTTAACTGCAGAAAAAGTAATTACACATTATAATTGGGTATGGCAAAATATGATCCCTACCAACGGTAGCATTACGGTAAATAGTTTCAAAAATATAATACAAGATTTAGAATTAGTATCATATTAGAAGTATGATCTTACCCTTTAGCAAAGGATAATTCTATCTTCAAAAAAACCAACCATTTTACATAAAAACACTATTTCTCAAAGTTATTCTCATTTCCTGAAAATAGAAAATTCATATACTAAGTAACATTTTGGATCATTAAGATACTTATACCTAAGTTTAGCTTATAAAACATGCTACAGTGGAGATCCCTAAATTCTTATTTCATTACTACGAACTCGATAATGGTCCTTTTCGAAATATCACTGAGTTTGGTTACGAAAAAGCAAAAGATATGCAAAACGAGATAACACATGGAGTGAATAGTAAAAGACCTAAAAACTATATAGATTTAAGGTTTTCGTTAGAAAATAGAATTAGAGAACAATTCATCCAAAAAGGAGGGAAACCAAATAGAAAAGATCCTTTTTACTTTACGTTAGGAGCGTGCGAGTTTGCAAAATCTTGGTATACAAATCCAGGAGTTATAAAAATTCTACTAACAGACTTTAGGGCTGAACATATAAGTTTCACATATCCAGATAGTATGGTGTCGTTTCAGTTTCATGACGAACCTAAACTAAAAACCTATCGAAAAGATAGCAACGGACAAGTATTCTTATTAGATGAAATACCAAGTCTTATAGACGAATATGGTTTACCATCTGAAGAAAAATCTAAAAATGACGAACGATTTAAATATGATAAATATATTGAATGTCAAGTTTGGGATGATCAAATAATCAAGAACTATAAATAGGAAATTAACATCTATAGGAAGTTCAAAATTTATTGTCGATATTGTAAAACCAAAAGCTATAATTGAATTTGTGACTAATGCTAAAGGATCCATCAATAAATGCATTTTAACGCAAGGTGAAGCTACCGAATGGATCAAGAAAAATTAAAACAACCTGCAGACTCTAAATAATTTGTTTGCCACACCTTTTAGAAATGACATTCTACCAGGAAAAAATAAACCATATCAAAGCTAGCTGCTATTCTAATGATCAGCAGATTCAAACGATTATAGAAACTCGTCAATTCATCGACACTAATTTTGAAAAAGATCTAAACTTAAATGTATTGTCGGACGTAAACTCTACTTCTAAATATCATTTACATAGACTTTTTAAACGATATTACGGACTTACTCCCAAACAATATCTAATTGATAAACGTATTGAGCAATCAAAGAAAAATTTAAAAAAAGGAATGTCGGTAACTGAAACTTGTTTTGCGGTTGGTTTCGAAAGTTTAGGCTCATTCAGTAAATTATTCAAGACTAAAACAGGAAAATCACCAAGCAAATTTCAAAAAGAGCAAGTTTCGAGAAGCGAATTAGACACAAACTTTTAACCTTTGACAAATAAATCAAATAATACAAACAATGAAAGTAACCCTAATTAGTATTCCTGTTAGAGATCAAGAAAAAGCGTTGAAATTTTATACCGAAAAACTAGGTTTTATCATAAAAAAAGATGCTCCATTAGGTGGCGGAAACAGATGGATCACACTCGTTTCTCCAGAATGGCAAGATGGACCAGAATTATTATTAGAACCTGCTCCGAATCACTTCGAACCTAGCAAAGTTTTTCAAGATGCATTAATGGAAGCTGGTATACCCTATACTCAATTTGATGTGGATAGTGTAGATGAAGAATATGACCGCCTCCTAAAACTTGATGTTGCCTTTAGCGTACAACCAACAGAAATGGGAACGGTAAAATTTGCAGTTTTCAATGATACTTGTGGTAACAATATTCAAATTGTAGAAACACTATAAATAGGAATCGTATTAATAAGAAGTCATTCTAGTAATCGATCATTAATCTCATTATACATGCAAAACTTTTTATTTAACCATATAGCACTGTCCGTAAAAGATGTTGACGAATCGGTTAAATTTTATCAAGAATTACTTGACCTTGAAGAAATTGAAAATACTGCCTCTAATTCCAAAACAAGATGGTTGTCCTTTGCCGAAGGGAAACAACTTCACTTGATTCCACGTCCAAATGCCGAAATCAAAACAAATAAAGCAGTTCATTTTGCTTTGTCTACAGCTAGTTTTGATGCGTTTATAGAACGTCTAAATGAGCTAAAAGTGGAATACTCTGATTGGAAGGATACTCCTAACAAGGATTACATAAGAAAAGACGGTATCAGACAAGTATATTTTCAGGATCCGAATGAATATTGGATAGAAGTAAACGATGATACTGCATGACGTTGGATATATTCCTAGGTCGTGTTTAAAACAAAACAAATGAAATTTAAACTTATTGCGATAATAATATTATTAAGTAACCTAAGCTTAGCACAAACGGAATTAAATTGTTTAAAAAAAATTAAGGAGAGTAAGTGGAATTATTCTATCTGTATTGATTCAACAATGGGAGTTGATTTTACCAATATGTCCGAAATTCTTATTAAACAATATGAAATTTCAGAGTCTAGAAAACTTACTCGTCAATTATCAATAAGAAAATCATATAATTATAATGATAAATCTTCAAAAGAATTATGGTCTTATGAATTTGGGAATACAAAATTTAAAGACTCCAGATTGATTTCCTCGACGGATAGTATCTTTAAAATAAATGATAATAATTTTTACTCAAAGAAGGAAATTTACAAAGATCAGGAAGATAAAATTTGGACCATGTCATATGCAATCGGTCTTTATAAAAGTCAATATTATGCCTTTCATACAATGGGGATAAATGAGGGAAATGATTCTTATGAGTTTTTGTTAAAAGTAATCAACCGAAGTAGTTTCTTTGGTAAACCCGTCCTTAAAGATGATAGAAAAATAAAGAATGACTTCCTAAATAATTTGATTCAAGGAATAAATGACAAGAAAGCCTTAAATCGAATTCTTTTAAATACTGATACTTTTATGTCAGCAGCTCCTGAGGGAGAGAAACAAATGCTCATAAAAGAACGTTCAAAAATTCAATTAATGATTGATAGATGGAATGAATCCGCAAATTCATTTGTGGAAGAAATGAAAGATTTTAAAACTGTTTCTGTAAAAAATTCAAATTTTCAACAAGATAATTCACAACCAAATGTAACAAGCTATTTTGGTAAGGTTATATTCAATTGCGATGAACAAGAAATAAGTTATAAAATATTGTCTATGGAGATAAATGGAAAAATGTACTTAGCACGAATGATGAAAAATTAATTCTATACATAACACTATATAAAAATACATTAAAAACGCATTTTACATTAAACGGTATTTAATCTAAAAATTTTTGATTTTAAAAAAAACTGCAAAAATGAACTCACCAAACCATTAGATTGGTTAGAACGAAAAGAGATTACTCATAAAATGCTATAAAATATATAACAGTCATCAAAAACTCTATAGGTTTTACTAACTTAGAGGTGTCAGTGAACCTACTTTTAAATTATTAAAATGACCAGAGATATTATCGATATCAATGATTTCACTATTTTGGTGGAAACCGCTTTTTCTAAAGAAGTTGTCAAAGACTCCTGTAGATTCGACGAACCTGTGATTGCAGTAGCATTCTATGGATCTGGCAATGTTGATTTAGAAATGTCTGCTCCTACGGGCT
The DNA here is from genome assembly GCF_947492965.1 of uncultured Aquimarina sp. GTDB lineage: Bacteria > Bacteroidota > Bacteroidia > Flavobacteriales > Flavobacteriaceae > Aquimarina. The sequence continues at coordinate 406,627 of NZ_CANLOZ010000005.1, forward strand.
CTCATCATTTTAATTATACCAAAGGTCTGGCACTTTCCTTTTTCGCAGATGAACAGGTAGATTGTATTCATACAGTTTCTAAAGACAATCCTCTAGAATGTATTGTGATAGCAACAGCTACTCGAAATTTAAAAAACCTACCTAATCAGGAAGGAGAACTATTTTCTGAACTGCTAAAGAACCTTGTAAACCCAAAAGACCATTATGTAGAAGGTCCTAGTTTTTATATGACTCCAGAAATGCATCAAATTATCGATAGTCTTTTTAATATAAAATATGAAGGAAAAACTAAAATGATGTTTTTCAGAAGTCAGATAACCACATTATTATCACATTTTTTTGGTCAACTAGCTGCTAATCATGCACAGCATCTAAAATCAATTGATAAAAACAGACTACAAAAAGCAAAAGATATTCTTTCTAGTAATCTCAATAACCCTCCTTCCCTTTCTGAGCTTTCTAAGGAATTGGGATTAAATACTACCAAACTTAAAAAAGAGTTTAAAGAAGTTTTTGGACTTCCCGTATTTAAATACTTACAAAATCAAAGATTAACTACTGCTCATAGCATGATCAGCAAAAAGAAAGCTACCGTACAAGAAGCTGCTTGGCATGTGGGGTATGATAGCTTAAGCTCTTTTTCCAATGCTTTCGCTAAGAAATTTGGGTATAGACCTAGTCAAATTAAATAAACGTCTTTTCGAACAAATCATACTTCTTTTGGAATAAATAATCCCAGAAGTTCTACTCTAATTTTGTCTTGTAATCAAAAAAATATAAGACATGAAAATTTTTAGATTAGTAACTATCGGTATTGGAATTTGGATTTTAGCAGTATGTGCTTTCACATTCTCATATGAATTCCAAATCCTACATAACCCTGAACAGCAAGCCAATATGGTTTTATCTTTATCAATACTTCCATTAGTCTGGTTAGGATCTTCTATATATTATAAAAACGGCGTTACAACTAATGGGTATATCGTAGGAGTAGTATTCTTTTTGATCGCAGCATTTTTAGACACGCTCATCACTGTTCCGCTCTTTATTATGCCAAATGGAGGTAATTACTACACGTTTTTTACAGACTTCAGCTTTTGGATTATTGCGATAGAGCTTGTGGGTGTAGCCATGCTATTCTACTACCTAAAGGTTTATCCTAAAGTAAAAACAATCAAAGCCTAACGATTATGGATATCAATTTCGAAACAACAACCATGATCATTAGTATTGTGTTAACAGGATTAACGGCAGGACTATGTTTTACATGGACCAATGCCATAACTCCAGGAATAGGTCAGTTAGACGATTTATCATTTTTATTGTCTTTTCAACAAATGAATAGAGCGATCATTAATCCAATATTTCTGATCATATTTTTCGGACCGTTTATAAGCAATAGCTATGTAGCCTTTTTGAAATATCAACACCAAAATGCTTCGTTTTGGATCTTTTTAGCAGCTAGTCTAACCTTTACTATTGGAGTGGTTTTTATAACCATACTCAAAAATGTTCCTTTAAACGAAGTCCTAGATAAAACAAATTTGGCAGATGCTTCTTTGGAAGAACTTAAGATGCTCCGCAAAAGATTTGAAAACCCTTGGAAGCAGTGGCATTTTATACGAACGATAAGCTCCACAATATCCTTTGTTTTGTTACTAGTTGGGTCATTGTATTATCATCAATCTTAAATATCAAACATAATTAAATACATAAATTTTATACATCATGAAAAAAAACATTTTAGTCCTTGGAGGAACCGGTAAAACAGGAAAGAGAATTGTTAAATTACTAAAAGATCAGGATCACAATGTAAGAGTTGGATCTAGACAAGAAAATCCATCATTCGACTGGCATCGCCCAGAAGGATGGTCTGCAGCCATCGAAGGGATGGATACCATCTACATTACCTATCAACCAGATTTAGCAGTTCCTGGTGCCTTACAAGCAATTGAAAAATTGGTGGAAATTTCTAAAAACCAGCATGTAAAAAAGTTAGTCTTACTTTCTGGTAAAGGTGAAAAAGAAGCTCAATTATGTGAGCAAGTTGTCATACATTCTGGTATTGATTATACTATTGTTAGAGCTAATTGGTTTAATCAAAATTTTAGTGAGAACTTTTTAGTTGAAGGGATATTGGCAGGTCATGTAGCTTTACCATTTTCTGAAATGAAAATTCCATTTGTAGATGCAAATGATATTGCTGAGGTAGCGGTAAAAGCATTGACCGAAGATCAACATCACGGAAAAATATATGAACTTACTGGATCTGAAGCTATTACTTTTCAGGAAGCTGTTCAGATCATCTCGGATATTACAGGAAAAGAGATTCAATTTACTCCTCTTAGCATAGAGACTTATGTATCCGCATTACAACAAGAAGAACTCCCTGCAGATTTCATTTGGCTAATTGAGTACTTATTTACCGAGGTTCTAGGGAACCCTGATAATTCTGAAATATCACATGACATCGAAAAAGTACTAGGTAGAAAACCTATTACTTTTCGAGAATATGTAGAAAAAACAAATGCGTTAGGAATTTGGAACTCAGTTATAGAGCCATCTATTTAATTTAATACGAAAGGGACTGTCTAAATGTATATAGCCAGTCCCTTTCGTATTATATTAACTTTAAGTAAAATTAGATTAGCGATTATATGGTCGCTCATTTATCCAATTAAAACCTCTATTGACCAACAAAAATTTATCCACTCCCATTTTTGTGGTCTGTCCATAAATGGTATCATTTTTATGGATAAAATTAAAATCTAAAGTATTTTTTGTTTTCGTATAATAAAAATTAAAAGATTCTGTATCGCCAGAAGAAGGAATGAATTTAATCCTTCCATTCGTTGAGGAATCCATTTCGATCGAAAAATTCTCTCTCTTCTTACTCATTTTCTCTATTTGAACGCTTCCTTCTCTTTCTATTCTAATATTTTTCCAACGTTTATCACTTCTATAATCAGTTAGTGTATCTCCATTCACTACAAAATTTGTCACTTCATACACTCCATGTAACTGTGGTTTTGGCTTATTTAAACCATATGATTCTTTACGATCCGTGGTATTATAAAATCCATAACCAAGCGCATAAACTATGATTAAACTTTTTACAATATTAAGACCGATACGAATCCCTTTTTCAAATTTTGGTTGTGCAATAACAGTTAGTTTTTCTACCTGCCTATTAGTTACCAAAAACTCCATCACTTTTCTTAAATCTCTAGATAACAGGAATAATGTCATGATTACTAAGTGCGTAGACAATATTTTTACAGGAACATCATAGAAGTAATTCACGGCCATCACATTCATCGTTGTCATTAATGTAATAATAGCTCCAAAAGTAGTAGTACGTCTAAAAAGTAATAACCCAGCAAGAACTTCTGCTATTCCCATAAATAAGTTATAGCCTTTAGAAAAACCTAAAAATGTCCAGGCTAATCCCATTGGAGATGATTCTCCATATGGTTGTAATAACCTATAAAAACTTGGAGCTGAAAATTGCAACTGAATAACTTTTATTAATCCATAATTAATTAACATAAGTCCCACATAGTAACGCAGTGCCGTCGTTAACCAATAAAACAAAATTTTATAATTAGAACGCTTTCTGTCTAAAGCAGACCAAATTCCTGTACCTATTACGGCTGCAATAAAAATAACGAATACCACTAAATAATCGTAGCTTGTATCACCGCTGCCGTTAGGACCTGTACTTAGCTTAAACGGAATCCCCAGTATACTCTCTGCAAACCAAAGTACAAACTTTTCCATGAGATCACTTGGAAACTTAGCCACAAAACTGAAGAACGGGTAAGCACCATTATTTTGGAAAAAAATAATTAACAGGAAATAGATAAATGAAAATCTGAAACCAATACGAGACCATATAGACCATTTTTCATTATCTGTAGAAGATGCATATGTAAACAAAGGGAAGACGAAAAGTAGCATTAGAACAATGGGTATGATTATGCCAATGCTCGGAAAAAAACTTTCTATACTTCCTGTACTTTTCGAGATACCCTTTCCTTCAATAGCTAAGGAATACTTTCCATCTACGCTATCTGTACTGGATGTAAAAGTGAATTCTCTTACCATCGTTATTTCTCCTCTTCCAATACCAGGGGTCCATTCGGGAATTGTACGATCGGTTGTTTTAGTTTCAAATCCAGCATTTTTAATATCTACAGATTGAAATTCTCCTTGATCATCTTCAATATATAGTTCGAATTTATCAAAGAAAAATGTTCCATTATTGTAAAATAACCCTCCAAAAACAAGTTTTTCAGATTTATTATCTAGAATACCTTGAAGAGTATATGAATTCCATGAGTTTGATTTTATGGGGCTATTACTCATATTATCAAAAAAACCTCTTCCTTGTTTTGGTTTATTATCTACTCTAGCCCAAACCCCTGCTCTAGCTTTATCATCATCTGTTTCTACTTTAACATAGGCAACTACTTTAAATTTCCGTACGGAATCTGTAGCAACTTCTATAGATTGACTGAATGAAGACCAATTTCTTGAAATTTTCTTTATTTCCTGACTATTAGCAAATAAACAAATAAAAAGTAGTACGAATAATGTAATGAGTTTTTTCATATTTTTTGATTGATGTGATGAATTTAGAAATCAACTATAGTAACTAAAGTTTTAACAAAACGTTGCACTTTTTTATGATTTCGTTTTCAATAAATATACAATTCAAAAAAATTATCATCATACATATTAGATCATCAAACAAAAACTCGACTAGGAATGTAATAGACCATAGTCGAGTTTTTGTTTGTGAGTTTTTTATTTATTTCTGAGGAATAAGTACTGATACTTTTCCGTTAAGAATATCTCCGTTTCTTAATTTGGTGTCACAAAAAATTAAAGTTATTCTTTGTCCATCATTCGTTACAAATATTTCGGTCTCTGGAGTAGAATCTCCATTCTCCATTAACACTTGATTCGTAGACTTAACAAGGTCTCTCTGAATATGAGTACCTTCAAATTCGTAATCTACTCCAAAGTATTGACCAGTTTTAGGATACCCCTTTTCTATTTCATTAAAATTAATATCAAAGATATCAGGCCATATCCCAAATCTAAATCCAACATTTCCTTCTCCACAGCAATTAGGATCCGTAACCGTCACATACGCATCTCTCCATACACCATCAATACTATAATAGTTATCCTGTGTATAAGAGCAAGGGACTTCAGAAGTAGTAAATGAGCTCCAATCATCGTCTTCTGTTGGTCCATTTTTGGTAAATGCAGTGTAATAATAAGTAGTATTAGGTTCTAAAGATGTTATCGTGTAATTAAATTTATAGAAACCAGTATAATACTCTACTTCTCCTTCTAGTTCAATTACTCGATCATTACTTGAATCTTGAGGATCTCCAGTTCTAAATATGAATCCTACTTTGTAAGTGTCTGATTCCCTAAAAAACACATTTTCGTGATTAATAAAACCATTTAGAGTTACTGAATTTTCAGAAATATAAGTGGTATATGATTTTACGTTAGGCGCATCATAAATAGCATCTAAATCTTCATCATCAAAACCTAAAATATCACTCTCACTACAAGAAAACAGTATACAAGTTAAACTTAAAAGAAGTACTAATTTTTTCATTGATTGTTCGTTTTTTAATTGAACGCAAAAATGCAGTAATTAAACTGTATTTACAACTTTAAAAAAGAACTTTCGAGTCAAGAATCAAATCAAAATACAAGTTTTCAAATAAGGGAGTATTCAGATTTTAAAAAAGTATTGAATATAATTATGAATCAAGAAAAAAACACCTCTCTTCATATTACAAAATGGAGAAGTCGTACTCATGTCTATCTAATCTAAAAACCTTTCATAAAGCACTGTAAATTAAGTATCTTTAGAAATAAAAAAGTTCATCCTCACACCTTGGAATATATTTTCAAGATTAATCAACTATCATCTTATGAAAAAGGTTTTTCTTCTAACTCTGTTTGTACTTATAAACTATCAACTTAATGCTCAAAAATTCCTTAGTGCAAAAGATTCGGATCCTAAAACATTAAAATGGATGCAAGGATACCCTCCAACCAAAGAAAAAATTATCTCTGCATCTAACGGTAGTTTTTTTACATTTCCTGCATTGCGATATAGTGTATGTCATATGAGAGAGTTTCTGCCTACTACCGAGGTAAAATCTGCTTCTTCTAATCGATATCAATTTACTACAAAAATAGACCCTGCTATAGATGAAATTGAATTTATTCCATTAGATCGTAATGAAAAAATGAGTTGGAAGACATCTCTAGATAAGAATTATACCGATGGAATTATCATATTGCACAAAGGAGTTATTGTTTATGAAAGGTATTTTGGTGAATTAACGAAAGATGGTGTACATGCAGCTATGTCTGTTAGTAAAACTTTTACAGGAACATTGGGTGCTATATTAGTCACCGAAGGTATATTAGATCAAGAAGCGAAAGCTGTTCAATATATTCCAGAACTTCAAAATTCTGCATTTGGAGATGCTACCATACGGCAAATATTAGACATGACTACAAACTTGAAATATAGCGAAGATTATTCGGATCCTAATGCTGAAATCTGGTCCTTTTCGGCTGCAGGTAACCCTTTGCCTAAACCAAAATCTTATAACGGTCCTAACAACTATTATGAATATCTTCAAACTGTTCAAAAAAATGGAACGCATGGAGACGAGTTTGGTTACAAAACAATCAATACCGATGCTCTGGGCTGGATTATTTCTCGAGTAACTAATAAAAGTATTCCTCACCTACTATCGGAAAAAATATGGAAACCACTAGGTACTCATGTCGATGGATATTTTCAGATCGATGGTGCCGGAATTGCTTTTGCTGGTGGTGGATTTAGCGCAAATCTTAGAGACATGGCCATGTTTGGAGAAATGATACGTAACAAAGGGTATTTCAACAATACCCAAATAATACCTTCTAAAACTGTTGAAAATATTATGAAGGGAGGAAATCAAGAAGCTTTCAGAAAATCTGCTTACAAAACATTAACCAATTGGAGTTATCGAGATATGTGGTGGATTACTCATAATGAGCATAACGCTTTTGCAGCAAGAGGCGTTCATGGACAAACAATCTATATTGATCCAAAAGCAGAAATGGTATTAGTTAGATTCTCATCTCATCCTGAAGCCAAAAATGCAAAAATAGACCCTACTTCTCTACCCGCTTATCATGCTGTAGCTAAATATTTGTTAGAAAAATGAAAAACTCATTAGGTAGATATAAACATATTTCTAATTTAGTCTGTAGCTTTATTCTATTTGTAACAATATCGACCACGTCACAAGAAAAATCTGATCTCCTATTCTATAGTAAAAATGGCATTACGATTGAAGGTCAGTTACAAGCTGGCGCAAATGCAGTAGGAGAAACCAATTTATTTTGGAATTTAGCAGATGTCCCTGAATTAGACTTTGATTCAGATACAGAATGGTTAGAACTTTATGCAAAACCAGGATTAACTTTTTATCATAATTTTAAATCCAATTCCCGTATCTATGCCAAAATATCGGGTGTTGGATCTTACACTTGGGGTGTAGACGCTTTTGATGCAAAAAATACTGGGCGGATAACCTTAGAAGATGCTTATATAGGGTATCGTTTCAGAATAAAAGACAGTGTTTTAGTAGAGCTATCTATAGGATCTCAACCGCTCAAATTAGGCACAGGAATGTTAATCTCTAACGGAGCTTCTAGTGGGTTTGAGCGTGGTGCACTGAAATTTGGACCTAGGAAAGCCTGGCAAAAAACTATATTAGGAAAAGTAAGTAAAAATAAATTCAATAGTACATTCTTTTATTTAGCACCAAATGAGTTGCCTTCTAATGATACTGATAATGAATTAGCTGGTTTAGACGTCAATTATTTTATTTCCAAAGAAAGATATCTAGGATTATCATACATACGAGTTATAAATTCTAATGCTCCTTATCCTCAGGCTGCACCAAATGGAGAAGGCCCTCCAACTATTACTATAGGAGATAGGAAAAATCTAAATGCTCTAAATCTATATTCTAAAATAAATCTCTTTGGTAAAAGTTCACATAAGGTATCCTTAGGAATGGATGTTGCGTATCAATTCAATCCTACGATAGATCTTTCTTCATTAGGAGGTCGATTGCAATTGGCCTATCTATTTCCAAAGGTATCCTGGAAACCAACATTAATGTATTCTTATCAATTCTTTTCTGGAGATAATCCAGACACCGATAATCAAGAACGATTTGATCCACTATACTTTGAAGGTTCTCCAAGTTCATGGTCCACAGGATCCAAATCCTCAATGGTATTTATTAATTCTAATGTACAGTCACAAGGCTTAACGTTTCAGGTAAGACCTTCGTCTAATGATATTATTACGCTGAGATATGCTCATATTGCTGCTCAACAATTACGAAGTCCTATACAATTTGGACAAGCTGCGCGAGTGGAGTTTTCTAATGAAATTCCTACCGTGATTGCTGGAGTAACCAATTCTCATTTAGCAGATGATGTATTTATAGAGTATAATAAAATTATTGGCAAACATTTATTCTTTAATGCAGGATTTAGTATTTCTTTTCCTGGTAAAGGAATTCGAAATATAACGAATTCAACGTCTAATTGGACAGGAGGATTTCTTAATTTTGTAGTAAACTATTAATTCGATTAAGTGAATTTTTTTAGAAAAATATTTAAAAAGCGAACTAAAAAAATCATTCCTACGCTTCTGTTTTCTGGAATTGGAGCGTCTAAAATTAATGAGAAAGATATTTGGGTTTACAATTATCCTTTCGAACCTTCCTTTGTATATCCCGAAAAAAGAATTAGCGCTAAGGATATTGTCTCTATCTGTATTGCTTTTGGTACTGCAAGAGTTATTCTAAAAGAAGATATCATTTTTATTGCTGCAGAAAAGAAAGAGGATTTAAAAACATTTGCACATAAAAATAATATCCCTTTATCAGCATATAGTTGGAACTGGGATTGGATTCTAGAACCTTATCTAGATACCGAACTAACCGAAGAGTATCAACAACAAGTACAAGTTTTACTTTTAGAAAATGGTTTTAGTATCAATGAAGTACAAATGATCAGAAAAGAAGTCGGAAAACAGATGTATCGGTATAACTTCAGTACCATGTTATGGGAATGGTGTAGCCTATCATTGCCAGATGTTCTATCTGCTATGAACGCTTTATATACTAAAGAAAAGTTTAGAGAATTTTATAAAAAAGCTCTTGAAATAGAAAAGAGAAATAAAACATTATGATTATTTCTCTTTTAATGATATAAATTCTGAATCTTCTGAGTCCCGATTTACATTAATTTTCATTGCATATACCTGTAAAATAGACTCATTCTCTACTCTTACCCAAAATATCTCGAATGATCTTTAGATGATGCTTGGTATGGATTTTTAAAAAATATTTCGCCTGACCTTTATTTAATTGACCAAAAACAGGATGCATAAAATTCGCATTTTCATCTAATTCTTCGAATTTAGAAATGTGTATTCTTGCCTCTTCGAGTTGTGATAAAATGTTCTCTGTCTTAATATCACTTGGAGGCAAAACCGATGCCGGAGATTTTCCTTTTCCTCTAGGTATAAACCTAAATAAAAAAGAAATACTGCGCCATACATTAAAACGCTTCTCATATACCGTGGGATCCGAATTTTGAAGAATTGTATGAATCTTATTTATTACTTTAAGGATATGATCCAAATGCCAAGCCACAGTGACATTAGAAACCTGACTATTACATCGATCTCTAAACTGAATCAAATAAGCAATATCTTGTAACTGGTTTTCCATATAACCCATTTAACGTCCAAACTGCTAACTCGTCATATCCCCAAAAACCAAGTTACAGATATCCCCAAACGTAAATAATGGTTATCTCATTGTGTTTCATATCAATTATTTATGTTAAAATTCAAATCTATATCCAAAATCAGGGAAAAATCCTATCTGATTTACCTCATCTACATTATTGGTTAATCGATTATATCGTCTGGCAAACAAATTCTCATTGGCAGTTACATTCTGAAGATCTACATAAAACTGATGTGAAGTTTTCTTTTTCTTACTGTTTATTTTGTAGCCAAACTTTACATCCCAACGAAAATATCCATCATTCTGTTCGCTAAATGCCAGATCTTCTTGTAGCACTTCAAAACCTGCAGCTTGAGAAGCAGTTAAATCAACAGGTGTAAAATAACGCCCGCCAGAAAAAGTTACTCTTGTATCAAAAAACAATACATCTTTTTTTGTTTTACCCATAGCAAATTCTTTTCCTGCCAGTAAATTCAATACACATCCATTATTGAATGGCGTATTACGTTCGATACCATCACTTCCTTTATATTTACTTTCAAATAAGGACGTAGTTAATAAACCGTAATATCCATTCTTAAAAAATCGTTCTACGGTCAGTTCAATTCCTTGGTTAAATCCTATTCCTTCATTTACCAGAGAAACTCTATCATTATCAAATCCAAAATCTGCTCCTTCGGTTAATGAAGAATAACTAGACGAAAATGGCTCTACTGCAGCATTATCAATATCCTGATAATACACTTCTAATTTAGCACGCCAACTGCTTCCTAATTTCACATCATATCCTAGTACATAGTGATTACTTCTCACAAAATCCAAATCTTTATTAGACTGCACTATGGTTCCGTTTATTTCTTCGTTTAAGAATAATAGCGGTAATGATACGGGTTGATGATGTAATCCATAACCAAAACTCAAACGATGGTTTTGTGATACTTTATAATTAAGTCCTGCTCTTGGTTCTAAGACAAACTGCTCATTAAGAGAACTATACTGTCCATGCAATCCGGTATTTAATGTAAGCTTTTCGGTAAGTCGAAACTGTCCTTGGATAAAAGGTTGAAATATGGTTAGGTTTTCATCGATATCACGAAATGTAAATATATCAGGATCACCATCATTATTAAGATCTGGTTGCTCTGTTCTATCCCTAAGTAAGGATGTTACTCCTATATTCTCTACCAAAACTCCTGTTCGTATCGTGCTTCTACTACTAAGCTTTGAATTAAACAATGTAGAAAATGTAAATCTATTTTCGGTATTATCCGCTTCTGTAAAAAGAATTGTTCTTTCTTGTGGAGTATTTTTATCAATAAAACGATCAGCTACGAAATCATTTCCTGTAAAAGATCCGGAAAGAATTGTTTTTAGGTACGATTTATCAGTAATATTAATTTGATGTTTTACTCCTAAAACTCCGAAACCAGATTCTACAAAGGTATTTTCATCTTCTGCTGCAAACAAATCATCTTCATCAATGTCATCACCCAAAAAGTCAATATTAGAAAAACCTATGATTCCAAATAGAGAGAAATTACCCAACTTACTTTTTCCAAAATCAAGATTAAAAGACACATCACTATAATTAGGTGCTGCAGAGGTTCCTCCTGCTCCTACTCCTAATAATCCTACTAAGGAATATCTTCCTGCTACTAAAAACGAACCGTTATTTTTACCTAAAGGTCCTTCTGCCATTGCCTCGATTCCAGTAAAAATTCCAACTTGAGCGGTGTATTCATAATCATCTTTATTTCCTTTTCTAAAACCAAGATCAAATACACCTCCAATAGCATTTCCATATTCGGAAGGAAAAGCAGAGGTAATAAAATCAGAATTCTTTAGCATATTTGGGTTTAATGCTGAAACGGGTCCACCCGTAGTACCTAAAGTACTGTAGTGATTAGGACTAGGAATTGGCACTCCTTCTAATCTCCAAAGCAATCCTGTAGGCGAGTTACCTCTAATAACTACATCATTTCTACTATCATCAGGAGCCGATACACCTGCAAAATTGGCTGCTAGTCTACCTACATCACTCCTACCACCAGAAAAACGCGTTACCTCTTCCAAACTAAATTGCCGAGCAGATACCGAAGTAAGCTTATTGATTGCTCTGGATTTATTAGTATCTGAGGTAATAATCACCTCATCTAACCGATCAAAAGCCTCTGTAAGCGAAACATTCACCACAGCATCTTTTCCAGAAGTTACTACTATATTTGGTAAGGTTATCGATTCAAAACCAATATAACTTACTCTAATTATTTGTCTACCTAATGGTACATTTTCAAGGGTAAAATATCCATCCAAATCTGTAATCACGCCATTGATTTCATCTGTATTTAACAATTCTACGGTAGCACCTACTAAGGGAGTTTCTGATTGTTTATCAATGACCAATCCTTTTATAGTGCCAGTTTGCGCATTCATAAAGGAAATACATAGTAATGTACATAATAGCATTATTTTTTTCATCTCTTTTATTTTTAGTCAGACAGAGTTTCTCATTAATCATCTTTATAGGTACTTGTAAAATGATTATTGTTTATTTCTTATCTTTTTGATTTTACTCAAATCTGCTAACTACTTCAGGATGAACAAAATTAAATTAGTAGAGTCGTCGTTTTTACTTTTGAAGTGCATGAAACCTTCTTTGAAGTTGTTTTAAGGGCATGATCTTAGTCCATTTGCAGATAAAATGACTTTTACTACAATTCAGATCGTTTTTTGACAATTCGCTGAAAACGAATCTTCAATTTGATCCATTCTTACGTATCTTTAACTGTACTATTACATGCAATATGTTCAAAAAGACTACTTTAAAAAAATTAGGAATACGATTTATCATCATTAATGTGGTATACTTTTTAATAAAGCTTACCATAGTACATGATGAGAAAGATTCCATTTTTGATGCACCTGGTGTATTTTATTATAGTAGTGCTTTTTTCTTATTTATGCTTGCTTGGGAAAGCAATGATTGGTTGGTAAGAAGACAACAATCCAAAAATGGTGGTGGTCTTGATATAAAACAAGGCATACAGATATTACTAATTAATCTAGCAATATGTCTTCCGGTTTCTGCATTGATATATTATTTGGCCATTTTTCAATTTGATCAGATCTGTCAAATAGATGCTGCTGATCCCTGGCTACGATTTAGAATTGATTTCTTCAGAGCTGCGATTCTCGGATTTGCCCTCATTATTTTCAATTTGTTTTATCATTCTTTACAACAGAAAAAAGAAATGGAGAATAAGATGAATGATATGCAAAAGGAAATAATGACCTCTAAATATAAATCTTTGAAAAATCAGATCAGTCCTCATTTTTTATTTAATAGTCTAAACACCTTAACATCTTTAATGTATGAAGACAGAGATCTCGCTTCTGATTTTGTTTCCAGATTAGCAACCTGTTACCGATATATTTTAGACAATCGAGAGGAAGATCTGGTAAGTTTAGAAAAGGAACTTAATTTTTTAGACTCTTTCATCTTCATGATGAATGTAAGACACGAAGGCGCTCTTAGCATTACTACGCATATATCAGTAAATCCCAAAGATTTTGTTATTCCGACTCTTTCTCTTCAAATGCTGGTAGAAAATGCTTTAAAACATAATTATTATTCTAAAGAAAAACCTCTTGAGATCACTATCATTTCTGTTGAAAACACCAGTTTAGTAGTACAAAACAATTTGCATGTTAGAAAAAGAAAAGAAGAATCCACTAAGTTAGGATTAAAAAATATTGAAAAGAGATATTCTTTTTATACAAACGAAAACATAAAAATAGAAACGGAGAATGGATATTTTAAAGTAACCATTCCTTTACTACCAAAAAACATGAAAGATGTTTCTATTGTAAAAGTATCCTAAGATGAAAGCAGTAATTGTAGAAGATGAAAACTTTGCCTCTAAAAGATTAGCTTCTTTAATAGAAGAATTGGCTCCTGAAATTAACATCATAGGGCAAATCACCTCTGTAGAAAATGGGAGGCAATGGTTCGAAGATAACCCAAAACCTGATTTGATATTTTTGGACATTCAGTTAAATGATGGATATGGTTTTGACATTTTAGATATGCTAGAAGATCATCCTCCTGTTATCTTCACAACTGCGTATAACGAATATGCTATAAGAGGTTTTAAGTATAATGGACTCGATTATTTGCTTAAACCTATTGACAGAAATGACCTAAACAACGCCTTAAATAAATATCGAAAATCTAAGTCTAACAACAATGGGATTTTTGATGAACAAAAACTAGCAAGCATCAAAAAACTATTCAATAAAGAATATAAAAAACGTTTTATGATCAAGGTTGGTAATCAGTTTAACACGTTTAGTGTGGATGATATTGCCTATTTTAAATCAAACGAAGGGTTAATTTTTCTACACTCTCACACGGGACAACAATACCCTATCGAGTATTCTATTGATCAACTAGAAGAAATTCTTGATCCTGTTCATTTTTTTAGAATCAACAGAAAATTTATGATCTCTGTAAAGTCCGTTATCGAAATCCATAGTTACTTCAATAGCAGATTATTACTAAAATTAAAACCTCAGGAAGACGAACAAATTATCGTTTCTAGAGAAAGAACCTCAAATTTTAAAAAGTGGTTAGATCTCTGATATCATTAAAAATTATCAAAACATGGACACCAAAAAAGTATTATTAACAGGAGTAACTGGTTTTTTAGGATCACACACTGCAATCCAACTATTAAATAAAGGCTATAAAGTAATTGGTACACTTAGGAATTTAGATCGAGTTTCAGAGATTAAAGAGGTTATAGCTCAAAACACCGAATATATTGATAATTTAGAATTCGCTGTAGCAGACTTATTAGATGAAGAAGTATGGTATGATCTCGTTAGCGAAGTTCAGGATATTATTCATATCGCTTCTCCTTTTCCTAGAGAACTACCCAAAAACGAGGATGATCTTATTATACCTGCAAAAAATGGAACATTACATATTTTAAAAGCAGCTTCAAAACATGGATTAAGAAGAGTTGTTCTTACCTCATCGTCTGGAGCTATTATCTATGGGAAAGATAAAAATAATAGAAAAAGTACATTCGATGAAAACAACTGGACAGATATTCATAACCGGTTAGATTCCACACCTTATTTTAGAAGCAAAACAATCGCAGAAAAAGCCGCTTGGGGTTTTATTAAACAAGATACTAGTGGATTAGAATTAACCACTGTATGTCCAGGCGCAATTTTGGGACCGATATTAGAGAAAGATTTTGGGACTTCTGCGAATATTGTGATTAAAGCTTTAGATGGCAGCTCTCCAGCGATTCCAAGAATTGGTTTTGATATGGTAGATGTTCGATCTGTAGCAGATTTACACATCAAAGCTTTGGAAGCTCCAGAAGCTGCAGGAGAACGATTTGTATGCTCAGCAGGATATATGACTTTTAAAGAAGTGGCTAATATTCTAAGAGAAAACTACCCAAACAAAAAGGTTCCTAAATTTACCTTACCAGATTTTGCTGTTCGTCTATTTTCTAATATCGATAAAACTATCAAACCTATTTTAATAGACTTGGGTACTGAACGAAAGGTGAGCAACAATAAAGCTATTAAACTGTTAGATTGGAAACCAATACCTGTAAAAGAAGCTATTTTGGCATGTGCAGAAAGCGCTATAAAACTCAGTTTAGCGTAATATGAAAAAAGGTATTAGAATTCTATTTGTACTATGCTGTATTCTCATTGGTCTATATCCTTTTTCTTATTTTATACTACATCGAGAGTTTGGTCTACTCAGTACTAAAGACCCAAAACTGCTTTTAGATCTCGCTTGGAATATTTCTTTTTATTTTCATATTATACTTGGCGGAATTGCTCTCTTAACGGGTTGGACACAGTTCAGTGAAAAAATTCGTGTAAGTAAAATCAAATTACATCGCTTTTGTGGAAGAGTCTATGTCATATCTGCATTGTTTAGTGGTTTAGCAGGAATCTATATCGGCTTTTTTGCAACAGGTGGTATAATAGCTTCGTTAGGTTTTATTAGTCTTGGAGTACTATGGATCCTATTCACTTTTATTGGGTTTAGCCATATTCGACAAGGGTTAATGGACACCCATAAAAAATATATGTATTATAGCTTTGCATGCTGTTTTGCTGCAGTTACTTTAAGAATATGGTTACCTCTACTTACGCTATCATTTGGTGATTTTATAGTTGCGTATAAAATTGTTGCCTGGTTATGTTGGGTTCCTAACTTAGTAATTTCTCACTTCCTAATACGTAATAATGATCTTAGAAATAGTACGATTCGCAAATCTATACACTTATGATCTTCAAATATTTATAGGATTTTTCCTTCATAATCTTACGGGAAAATCTCACAAAATTATACACATACAAGGCATACAACTTTATAATTAATTTAGTAATTTAGTGATTCACAAATTAAGATGAGTTGTTCATACTCATTTATCTCTCACTCAAACATTTATATAATTACATTTTAGGGCTTAGCATAATAAATTGCTGAATATAAATTAGTATTAATATAAAACGTCCCCTATGAAACTAATTTTACTATCCCTATTTACCAGTGTTTTTGCCATTGGTGAACCTAAAACCAAATTAGTTGCCAATGTAGAAGGAATATTTATTACTTCTACGGATCCTATTTCTGGAAGAACTTTAATGATAGAAGAAGATGAATATTCTGTTTGGGTATACTTACTAAACAAAGATAAACAAGGAATTGATTTTGATGGTTTTCTTTGTTCTGTAGTAGATCCTGAATCTATAACTATAAGTCCGCAAGAGGCTACCAAAAATGGAAATGCTCCGCCATTAACTACAAACTACGCCAATAAATATAGCTATATTAAAAATCTAAAATCAAAGGATATCAAAATCTATTGGAAGCAAAATAGAGTTGAAATCAAGTTGAAAAAAGAAATTTATCTTATCATGGATTTACAAGATAAGATAAGTTACTCGAAAGCATTATCCCAGGACTGTTACTACGGAAACAGCTTATAAATACCAAAAACGCCCTCAAATTTAGAGGGCGTTTTACGTAACATTAACTAACTAACTTAAGTCTCACAACTTATGAAATTTCTATAAAGCGCTTTGGCTGTACTTTTGCTTCTTCTTTTTTAGGAAGTTTTACCGATAATATGCCACTATCATAAGAAGCTATAATCTCTGTAACATTAACAGTATCCGGTAAATTAAATGATCTCTTAAATGTGCTGTAACTAAATTCTTTTCTAGTGTAAGAATCTTTTTCTTCTTTTACTTCGTTTTTCTTTTCAGAAGAAATCGTTAACACTTCGTTGTCTAATTCGATATTAAAATCTTCTTTTACTAATCCTGGCGCTGCTAACTCGATAACGAATTCGTTATCATTTTCCTGCACATTAACAGCTGGTGTATTGAATCCTATTTTGTGCTCGTTAACACTTCCTCCAAACCAATCAGTATTAAAAA
The DNA here is from genome assembly GCF_947492965.1 of uncultured Aquimarina sp. Lineage (GTDB taxonomy): Bacteria > Bacteroidota > Bacteroidia > Flavobacteriales > Flavobacteriaceae > Aquimarina. The sequence continues at coordinate 423,981 of NZ_CANLOZ010000005.1, forward strand.
TATCATCGAAAATAAATGGTAATCTGTCTGTTCTTTTTATTAAACTCATTGTATTTTATTTTTTAAGTTATTCTAGATTTAAATTCGATATGTATATAGCAAAATGGATTCCATTACATTTTTTATGTCATTTTGTCATTTATACAATATACAAAACTGACTTTTTGTCAATTTTATATTGTTTTCTGTGACAAAACCGCATAAAAAAACCTTCAGATGATCACTGAAGGTTAGCTATAAGAAGTTTATTTTTCCTCTCTAGTTATAGAATCTCGAAAAAATAGCAATCAATTCATTCGGAGGAATTACTTTATTTGGATACTTGTGCATTTCTTTTAAAACAGTATCAATAGCTTCCGCTCTTAATCCCATATGCAATCCCATTTCTCTTATCTTATCTATTTCTGCAGGATTGGTTTCCTGATCAACATTCATTAGCAAGACCAATCTATGAAACTGAAGTATTCTCTGGGATTCTGGCTGCAAGTTCTTTTTCTCTGCATTGTTTCTTACCAAATACCCTATTTCCTCTTCGGTAACATCTAATTGCGAAGCTACAGCCAATATAAAATTATACTCCTCATCTTTAATTTCCTTATCTGCTTTTGCAAACTCAATCATTTCTGATAATAAACTCAATTTCTCCTCCTTGGTATACATATATTTTCCAAAATTTAAAGAGTACAAATATCTTATAAACATATTTGTTATGAAACATAGAAGGATATCTTTTTTGAAGTCAATTAAAAAAGTACCTTTGTCCCATGGGTTTAACAAACAATGATATTTTTAAGAAATTACGAGTAGCTCACAAACTACGTGATGATGAAATCGTAAAAATTTGTGCTTTGGTTGATTTTAAAGTTTCCAAAAGCGAACTGGGTGCTATTTTTAGAAATGAGAACCACCCAAAATATATGGAATGTGGAGATCAAATTCTACGTAATTTTCTCAATGGACTTATTATTCATTTACGAGGTCCTATGCCCGAAAAAAAACCAAAGCCGCCTTCTTCTCAATAATACAAAAGTAATAGCAACTTATGAAATAAATGCTTAATTTGTGTATCTCAATGCTATCAATAAACTCAAACATACACCAATCAAGTATCTATGCTAACAAAACAGGAAAAGCAAACATTCCGAGAAGAATTATTTAGACATTTAGACGGAATAACTATCGCTCCAGTAGCGTATTCTCTCTTAAAAAATGGTCTTACAGACTACATTCTTGATCATTCTAAATCATCAGTAGTAGAAATCTCAGAACATTTTAAAGGCAATTCGGGATATATTAATGTAGCCCTTAGAATGTTATCTTCACAAGGATGGTTAGACTATACTATCATAGATACTATTCCCTTTATTTCTGTAAACGAAAATACCAAAATAGCCTTTGAACATTTCAAATTATACGAAGGTGTTGTCGATCTTCTGGCATATTCAGGAAAGTTTCATCATCGAAAATTCGAATTAGAACCTTTCCGCAAACTCGAGAATCTATTTCAGGAATTTAAAAACTCCTTTAACATTCAACTTTCCGAAAATGAGACTACCAAAACTATACAAAAACAAATCCTAAAACACATCGAAGGAATTCTAGTTGGTCCTACTATTGTTCATTTAGGTATGGGAGGTATGTTTCATAAATACTTTATGGAAGCTTCCTTCAGTGCAGATGAGTACCATAAGTTTCCTAAAAGCTTTGATACGATCCTTACATTTTTAGCGAATTTAGGATGGTTTAGTAAAAATAATGACAATTACACTTTTACCAATAAAGGTTTATTTTTTGCTAAAAGAGCAACTGCCTATGGAGTAACGGTTTCTTATATTCCAATGTTTCGACAAATGGATCAACTGCTATTGGGAGATCCAACTATTTTATGGAATACCGAAAAAGATACCGATGAAACTCATGTAGATCGAGAAATGAATGTTTGGGGAAGCGGCGGTGCCCATTCTACCTATTTTAAAAAGATCGACGAAATTATTATCCGTTTATTTAATAAACCTCTAGATGAACAACCTAAAGGGATTCTAGATATGGGCTGTGGCAATGGCGCTTTTTTAATTCATCTTTTCGACATTATTGCTACCAAAACCTTAAGAGGGAAACATCTCGATGATCATCCTTTATTTTTAGTAGGTGCAGATTATAATAAAGCCGCGTTAAAAGCCACACGAGCAAACCTCATCCAGGCGGATATATGGGCCAAGGTAATCTGGGGTGATATTAGTGATCCTGATCTATTAGAAAAAGATCTAAACGAAAATTATAAAATTGCCCTCAAAGACTTACTTTCTGTAAGAACCTTTTTGGATCATAATCGAATTTGGAGCGAACCTCTAGCTCAGTTAGACAATCCAAGTCTATCAACTGGAGCATTTGCTTATAGAGGAAAATTATTATCTAATAACGATGTGGAAAGAAATCTAAAAGATCATTTCAAAAAATGGGAACCTCATATTGCGAAATTTGGACTTATTGTTATAGAACTTCATACAATTCCACCAGAAATAACCTCGAAAAACATAGGACGAACTGCCGCTACTGCTTATGATGCAACTCATGGCTTTTCTGATCAATATATTTTAGAAATAAGTTCTTTTCTAAAAATTATAAATGAAGTTGGTTTGCATAGTCATCAGGATTATTTTTCTAAATTTCCGGATTCAGACCTTGCTACTGTAAGTATTAATTATATTACTGGAAAATAAAAAATCCCGGGTGATGAATCCGGGATTTAACTTTATACTATTTACTATCTAAGAAGCAACTACTCTCACTGGCATTGTATAGAATTTAACACCCGTTGCAGGTTTAGCTTCTAACTTCTGATAGTTTAATCTGTTCTTAATAAAACCTTCTACAATATTGCTATCAGAATCTACAGATAACACTACAATTTCACCTTTGTTATTTAAGGTAAAGGTAACGCTAGCTTCGATTTCATCTTCCACCTTGAAAGATGGATTTTCTAACAATTCTTTAATTTCGCTTGTGAAATTAGTTTCTGATTTTGTTGGTTTTGTACTCGCGCTTGCAACACTACTGATTGCGAAAGCCACTGCTAACAGCATAACATTTAATTTTTTCATTCTATTCGTTTTTATTGATTTATGTTTATAAGACGACCAGAAATCAAAGATTGTTACACTACCAAAACATCTTTAACAGCAGATTAACAAACTAACGAATAACAGTTTGCGGAATTTTCAACCTAACAAAGACACATCCTTTACCGACCTTAAAGGGTCTGCACTAAAAACCTATGAAACTATTATTTTGCAGCAATTACATTATAAAATAATTGCAAACTTGATTATTTTAAATTTTGATTAACAAAAACCAATTGATAAAAACTTAATTTCATCAATCGTTAATCACAAATCACATAAATTATCATCAATCATCACTCATGAAAAAATTAAATTCAGCTTTTTACAAAGTATTCTTTGTAGCATTTTTATGCTCCTTTAAATCTTATTCTACAGATCCTAACGATACCAGAATGTTGCATACACCTGCAATAAGTCAATCCCATATTGCTTTTATATATGCAGAAGATCTTTGGATTGCCAAATCAGACGGTTCTCAACCACGAAGATTAACTATAGACAAAGGAATCGAATCCAATCCTGTCTTTTCACCTGACGGTAAGATTATTGCTTTTAATGCAGAATATGATGGTAATATCGATGTGTTTACCATTCCTATAGAAGGAGGAATTCCGAAAAGACTCACTTGGCATCCAACAAGGGATATGGTTTTAGGTTTTACTCCTGATGGTTCCTCGATATTATTCAATTCTCAAAGAGCTATTCATACAAATAGATATTCAAAACTTTATACTATTCCAGTTAACGGAGGTTTTCCTAATGAGCTAGAAATACCGAACGCTTGGCATGCCACGTATTCTCCAGATGGTCAGTATATGGCGTACACTCCGATAAGAGAACGTTTTCAGCAATGGAAAAACTACAGAGGAGGTACAACTGCTAACATTTGGTTGTTTTCGTTTAAAGACAAATCTATTGTTAAAATTCCTCAACCCAAGGGAGGAAGTAACGATGTACAACCTATGTGGGTAAATAACACCGTATTCTTCTTAAGTGATCGAAATGGCGAATTTAATTTATTTTCATACGATGTAGGTTCCAAAAACATAGAACAATTAACCAAATTTGATCAGTTTCCAATTATTAATGCAGATTTAGGGAATAACAAAATAATTGTTGAACAAGCTGGCTATCTACATACCTATGACATCAACACTAAAGCAGTTTCAAAATTAAGAATAGGAATCTCAACAGATCTTTTAGAATTACGAGAACGCTATGTAAATGGTTCCAGATATGTTCGTTCTGCAGAAATATCTCCTTCCGGAAAGCGAGCTGTTTTTGATTATAGAGGAGAAATCATAACAGTTCCTGAAAGTAAAGGTGATCCAAGAAATCTAACCCAAAGCCCTGGAAGTCATGAGAAATATCCTGCGTGGTCTCCAAATGGAAAACACATCGCCTATTTCTCGGATAGTTCGGGAGAATATGAATTACACATTAAATCACAAGATGGTAAAGGTGATTTAAAAAAGTTTACAATACCTGGCACTGGATTTTATGCTTTCACCAATTGGTCACCAGATAGCAAAAAAATAAGCTTTTCAGATAATGGTAGAAATTTATACATTTTAGATATTGATTCTAAAAAAGTTTCTAAAATTGCCAACGATGAATATTATGTTCCTGGTCCTTTTAGAAACCTATTTGGAGATTGGTCGAATGATTCTAATTGGATTTTGTATACAAAAATCATAGATTCTAATTTTGAGCAAGTATTTTTATATCATCTACAAGATTCTAAATCCTATCCTATAAGTGATGGATTAAGCAATGCCTCCAATCCAGTGTTTGATCCTAGTGGAGATTATATTTATTTCTTTGCTTCTACAGATGCTGGACCTGTTGTAAACTGGTTTGATCAGTCTAATCAGGATATGAATTCTACAAACTCCATTTATCTAACTACACTTAGAAAAGATATTATCTCTCCTTTTGCCAAAGAAAGTGACGAAGAAGAATCCAAAGAAGAAGAAAACTCATCAGAAAGTGAAGAGACGGAAAAATTATTAAACATTGATCTAGATGGTATTCAAAATCGAATCATTGATCTTCCAATACGAGCTGGTAATTATTATGGATTAGATTCTGGTGAAGCTCACAAAATATTATATGTTTCTTGGAACCCATTAGATCGTTCCGCACCTTCTTCCCTTCATCAATATGATCTAAAAGAACGTAAGGATGCTAAAGTTATGGATCTGGACGATTATGTTATTTCTGCAAACGGTAAAAAAATGCTTTATCGAAAAAGAGATACTTGGGGAATCACAGACACAGGAAAAAAACCAAAAGCTGGAGAAGGTATTTTAAAAGTTGATGGTATAGAGGTGAAAATGAATCCAACGAAGGAATGGAAAAATATATTTGAAGAAGCCTGGAGGATAAATAGAGATTATTTTTATGATCCGGGAATGCATGGTTCTGATTGGAAAGGTATGAAGAAAAAGTACGAACAATTTTTACCACATTTATCATGTAGAAATGATCTTAATAGAGTCATACAATGGATGTGTAGTGAACTATCTGTAGGACATCATAGACTCCAAGGAGGTGGAGAAAGGTTAAACAACCCAAAAAGAATTCCTGGTGGTCTTTTGGGAGCAGATTATGAAATAAAAAATAACAGATATCGGTTCAAGAAAATTTATGGTGGTTTAAATTGGAATCCTAATTTAAGATCTCCACTAACAGAACCTGGTGTATTAGTTAATGAAGGCGATTATTTATTAGCGGTAAACGGAAAAAATGTAGAAAGTACTATAAATCTATTTAGCGTCTTTGAAAATACAGCCAACAAAATCACTGAAATTACAGTTGGCCCTAATGCTAGCTATAAAGACGCTAGAGTAGTAAAAGTAACTCCTATAGAAAATGAATATAGATTACGAAATCGCGATTGGGTGGAAGGTAATCTCAAAAAAGTTCATGAGGCCACCAATGGACAAGTAGCTTATGTTTATGTTCCTAATACGGCAGGAGCTGGCCATGAATACTTTAAGAGATATTTCTTTCCGCAGGCAAATAAAAAAGCTATTATCATTGACGAACGTTTTAATGGTGGTGGACAAATAGCAGATTACTATATAAATCTATTACTAAACCCTTACCAATCCCATTGGAATTTTAGATATGGTAAGGATCTAAAAACTCCTAGTGCTTCTATTCAAGGACCTAAGGTAATGATCATCGATGAAACTGCTGGATCTGGTGGAGATATGTTACCATGGATGTTCAGAAAATTTAAAGTTGGACAAATGGTTGGTAAGCGAACTTGGGGAGGTTTAGTTGGTGTTTTAGGATTTCCAGAATTCATCGACGGCGCCAGTGTCACCGCTCCAAATGTTGCTATCTGGACAGAAGATGGGTTTATTGTAGAAAATGTAGGAGTAGCTCCAGATATCGAAGTGGATCAATTACCTTCTGAAGTAATCAAAGGAAAAGATCCTCAATTGGAAAAAGCAATAGAAGTGGTTTTAAAAGAGTTGAAAAGCAATCCTCCAAAACAATACAAAAGACCTCCTTATCCAAAAAGAGCTAGCAATTAAAACTGATAAATCTCAAAAACTAGAGATATCACAATAATTTAATAACGTGAGTTTAAAACGATTCTATATGTTTTAAACTCACTTTTTTATAAAATTTACTTTAGAAAAAAATGCATGACTTACATTGAGTGAATAAAATAAACAATTAAGCTGCCTGCTCAAAAGCGATATAATTGATCAATCTACCTTTCTTATCACGTACTGGATATCCTTTAATATGACATAAATAGGTAGATCTATCTTTCTTGTAATTTACAATAGACACCTCGAAAGGTTCTTCGTTGTCAATCGCTTGTCTAATAGTTTTAGAAATAGTATGGTCAGTTTGCTCACCTTGAAACATTTTGGGAGAATTTCCAATCACTTCCTCTGGAGTATAACCACTCATTTTTTCAATATTACGGGTAGCATACACGATTTTAAGTTCTGGATTTGTTATTACAATTACAGATTTATTATGAACTAATTCATTATGGTATACGTTTTCGAAATCCCATTTCTTAGTAATCTTATTTAGATTATCAAGATCGTTTTTAAAGTTTTGTAAAAACCAATTGTGTTCACTATAAAATTCCCAACTCGTAAGTGGCAAAATAAGAGACGGAACAGAATTATAATATTCTGCCATCATATTGTCATATCCTTCGAACTCCTTCATAATGTTGGTTTTGGGCAAATGTATTGATTTAATTAGGATTAATTCATTGAACAAAAGTTAATTATACAAGTAAACAAAAGTTAAATACTATATAAATTACCACTTAAACTGCAAAGTAGTGTACCAAGTTAATGGTTCTGAAGGAATAATTCCTGGTCCTGGATATCCGGTAGCTCTTTGTGTAAAATAACTTTCATCTAATAGATTATTAATACCTGTTTCTAGTTTAAACATTTTATAGGTATATGACAACGAAAGGTCTAAAATCGAATATGCCGGTATTGTTCCTATAATACCATTTCTACTATCTCCATCTAAGGCAGCAGAAGCGTTAGAAACATCTGTAAACTGTTCGGAGACGTATGTATACTGAAGGCTAGAAAGAAAATTCTTGTAACCAAATTTCAATCCAGTTTTAAGATTCACTTCTGGTATAAACTCAACTTTATTACCTTCTACTCCAGCAAGATCCGATGCTGTATACTCGGATGTGGTTAATGAAGTATTAGCAAACAAACTCAATCTGTAATTTTCATTATCCGCAGAGAACGTATTCCAAATATTCCAATCTACAAAACTCTCCAGTCCATAAATAAAAGCATCTCCAATGTTTCCTCTTACACGCTCTGCTCTATCATTAAACACAATACCAATTCTATCATCATACACTAACCCAAAAGCACTTATATCATAAGATAGCATATTATTTAATCTACCTCGAAATCCAACGTCCGCCGTAAACCCTTCTTCATCTCCAATATTAGGGTCTACCCTAAAAGTAGGACTCACCACTCTAATATCACTAAATGTAATAGATCTATAATTCTGTGATACATTTGCATATATTTCTAAAGAGTTATTTAATTTATAACTAGATCCTATTCCAAAAAGAAAAAAAGACCTTTCCAAATCTCTATTATCGGTTTCTTCTGTATTAGAAATTGGATTTCCAGCATTATCAAATATTACGTTATTAAAACTTCCTTCACTTTCTGTTTTAATATATTCAAATCTAAATCCTGGCGTAAGAGACAACTTATCTGAAAATTTAAATATGTTCTCTCCAAAAACCGATGCATTTAAATTTGGAAAATCAAAAGAAGATTGATTTGGGTAATCTGGAAAAGTTTCATCTTGGAAATTAAAATCTGGTCCTGACCCAAGTCCTCCAGATCCTTGTCTGGAATCATTCAAAGCCTGATAATATTTTGATCCTATTAAGAATACAGACTCTGTATCCAATAAACTATACCTAGTTAACAATCTAACCTCTGCACCCCAATTTTTAAAATTGTCTACGATAAGATCTCTGGAGTTTACAAAATTACCCTCTCCATCTACTTCATCTACGTCTGTAATAGGATTTGTATTTAAACTCCCTGGAATTCCTCTAAAACCAACAGCAGATCTAGACGCATCTAATCCAAATAGGTTAATGCTAAAATCCGTCTTATCCGAAAATTGATGCTCTAACTTTAAGGAAAATAACTTCCAATTAACATCAAACCAATTTCTAGTTCTATTACTAAACGTAGGATCTATATTAAACTGGGTATCCGTTAAACCGCCAGGTTGCTGCGCTAAATAATCTAAATACGTAAACTCACCAATTAATTTAGTTCTATCAGAAAATTGATATCCCAAATGCGCATAAACATTTTTAGAATCAAACTCGGAATTAGGTCTAAAACCATCTCCTCTTTTGTAATTAAAATAAGTGTAGTAACTAAACTTACCAACGCTGCCACCTAAACTATTAAAACTAGTAAACAAATTATAAGAGCCTAATGTTTGTCGAGAAATCAATTCGATCTTTTTATTCTGATTTGGTTTCTTCATTTTAAAATTCAACAAACCACCAAACTGCGTACCATATTGAAGCGAAGCAGCCCCACGAACAACCTGTATTTCCTCAATAGCCTCTGCAGGGGGTGTGTAGTAACTTTCTGGATAGCCTAATACATCTGCACTAATATCATATCCATTTTGTCGTGTATTAAAATTAGAAGTACGATTAGGATCCAATCCTCTACCACCAATATTTAGCTGTAATCCACCTACACTATTTTCATAGATATTCAATCCTGCTACTTGTGCATAAATCTGTCTAGTATTATTGGATGCTAAATTACCTTGTACATTACTTAATAAAACTACCTCACTTTTTTTACCTGCGTAAATAGCCGTACCTTCTACTGGTTTTAATTGTTTGAGTCCAAAAACTTTTTCTCTACGTTGCGTAATTACCACTTCTGACAATTCTTCTCCTAATGGTTGTAAAACCAGACTAATTTCAACATTATCAGAAACGGTAATTTGTCTTTCTAAAATTTCATAATCAAAGCTAAAAACAGATAGGTAACAAACCCCTTGTTCTACATCATTAAGTTCAAAACTACCATCGCTTCTAGTAACTGTTTGATCACCGTTGGATCTATTATAAACCTCAGCTCCCTGAACAGGTTGGTTATTTTGATTTTTTACAACCCCTTTAATACTATACTGCCCCGACACAATAGTTGTTATAAGTAAAAAAAAGACAACTACTTTACAATCCTTTAATTTCATCCTTAAATGGAATAATCCATGTTTTATGTTTAAATGACTCTTTTTGTTTTCCCAGATCCACATTAGGATCGATATATTGAGTACTTAACCGACCGTTAAGCGCTACGTAACTTTCTACAAATATTTGCACATTTTGGTGCCCTTGTTTTTCGAAATGTGCTTTTAGATAATGCGCATACTCCAAAATAAAATCAGGCTGGGTTGCCATTTGTTTTTGCTGAAATGCGGTTAAAAAATCATCATTATCCACATAAAATCGTTTGCCTGTTTCAGCATTCACAATTTTAAAATTAGCATATCCTGCTTTTTCCATAAGCATTACTCTCCAAGAAAAACGATACCCTTCTTCGGTCCAAAATAGTTCTCCTGGATATAGTAAAAATCGAAACGGCAAAAGTAATTGAATCACAAAAAACAACCCTAGTATAGTGGTAATTATTTTAGTCTTATTTTGAGTAAAAACCAGAGATATATTACTATCAAAATAGTCTTTATTTATCTTCATTATTTTAGATATCCAACCTAATATTCTATGGTGTACTTGTGCCCCAAAAAAAATGGTAGCTCCAACAATCATAATATAGGGGAACATACCTATCGGAAAAAGTACTCTGGTTAAAACATGAAAAATAACAACTAGACCAAATGCCACAACTCTAGTTTTTCTAAATAGTAAAAGAAATGGAATAGTAAGATCATAGATCGCACCAGAATAACTAAATACATAATGCATCCATTCTTGCTGCATTAAATCTCCAATTAAAGGAATGTCATACTTAGAAGGAAGCCAAATTTTAAGAGGCATCGCACGTACTAACCAGTCCGAATTGAGTTTTGCCAAACCTGCATAGAAATACACAATTCCTATCAGTAATTTTAAGGCATCTATAGCCCAAACGGGTACTTTCTGAAAAGACTTTCCTTTTATTTTAGCATCAAGTGAATAGTATGCATTTGCCGGTAAAAAAATTAGTAAGAAACTAAGAATGCTTATAAAATAGTAGTGATTTAGATAGGTGGTCTTATCCATCAACTCTATATAAGTAAAACTTAAAAAAAAGGTAATAATTGCTACTCTATATTGATATCCTAGCATTACACAAATACTAGCTATAGCACAAACACCAAAAATAAGATATGTGTAATTACCGATTGGCTTTATAAAATCCAATCCATAGTATGAAAAGAAAAAAGTAGGCTGGATATACAATTTATCTATCCATCCATAACTCCAAAAACGAATAATACTGATCAACATCATTAACCCAAAAAAAATACGAAAGACTGCAAGTGGTGCAGCCTCCGTATAATTTTTTAAATATTCGTTTCGTTGATATATCATACAATACTGAAGATAAATTTAATCTCCATCGGCATCTACAAAATCAACATTAACCGATATTGCCTGAAGCATATCTACTTTGATCAATACAACGTTCTTTTGTAATTCATCGTAAGTATTAAGCATCAAACTATTATTTGTTCTTACTTGTTCAGAGAAATCATTATTTAAATTAGCAGCAGTCGTTCTTGCTACGTTAAACTGATTATTGATCAAAGTACTTAAATCTTCTCCATCTTTAATGGTATTAAGAAAATCTAAATACGTCTTAAGACTTTGTCCTGTTGTACTACTTGTAAAATGCTCTCCATTAAAAAAGTCCTGAAGGGCATCCAGATTAGCATTGAATAGCATTTTCGAAATATCTCCCTTATAAAACCCTTCTACTCTGTCTTCTAGTGGAGACCCTGAAAATACTCCTGCAGGAATACCTACTTTCCCAGCCCTTAGATGCTTTTCATAATGAAAAATAAAATCGTTTACAATTCTATCAACCGAACTAGTAGCAGAAGATCCGCTATTATTCACAAAAGTATCTCTATAATTGGCAGTCCAATCAGTAACCACCTGAGATGTTAATGCATCCATTCTATTTACTAAATTGGTAAGATATTCTTTATAATCAGCACCTGCAGTAGCATCGGTAAAAACACTAACAATATTAGTATCCGAATCAGAAACACCATTTATTAAATAATCCAAAGCACCAAATCCTTGTTCATCCTGCTGGCTAATAGAAGAAAGATCATAAGAACCAGAGGAGATATTACTTTCGATATTAGCTGTATTTACTGGGTACACATTCATGAAATTTCTGAAAGATATAGCTTCAGCCATTCCAATTTCATACATGCTTACCGATTGCCATGAAGTGTATGCTGTTAACCAAGCTTCTCTTAAAGATACCAGATTAGCTTCGTCTGTGGTAGTTACAAAATCTGATGTAGCAGTTTTTAGCGCTGTCATATCAGAGGAAAAATTTTGATATGCAGGAACTATAATATTATCTGCTATATTTTCTAACATCGCTTCTCTATCAAAATTATCAACAGTTCCTCCTTCATCATCACTAGACGAACAGGCAACTACAAAAAGAACTAACACGAACGCTGACAAAAACAAATACTTCCTCATCTTATTTTTATTTATTCTTAATAAATCTGTGCAAATGTAAAAAAAGAGGTCGAAATGTTATTCACCTTTCGCCTCTTTTTTTCATAATTTATGAATTGTTTAGTTCGTACTCCCTGCTTGAGCAACTGTAAAACTAAATTTAGCAGCGATAGTATCTGACAATGCATCCAATGTTGTTGGAGTTACATCCCATAAACCATTAGTCGCTCCCATTAATTGGTTCAACAATACTTCAACCTCTGTTTTACTAAAATAAGGTTGATTAGTAGCAGGATTTTGGGTAAACTGAAGACTATAGATAAAACCAAATCCTTCAGATAAATCGTGGAAAACACTTGCGTAATCAACTGTTCCAGCTTCTAGACCATTTTTACCTTGCTGTAAATAGTATACTGCTCTGATTCCGATAATCTCAGAAACTTTTTCTTTTACAATAGCTGCTTGTGCATCTCTAACTGTATAATTCTTAGCTACGATAGCTGCTCTACCTAATTTAAGTGCATCATAAATCTCTGCTGCGATTCCTGCAAAATCGGGATCCCCTTCTACTCTACCTATATATTTATTAAGGAAACTATCCGCATCCCCAATAGTTGGGTTTGGATTTGCCGGATCTGCAGACGCACCATATAGATACCCATATGCTTCATCCCATTTATGTTCCATAGTAGTATACACTTGACCATCAGCTACTACTCCATTATCATTATTAGCAATATTATCTGCTTCATCCAAAACAGCAGTACCTAAATAATTATTTAATGCCTGGTCTGTCATTAAAGCTCCTATCAAACTTTTTGTAAAAGCTTGATCGTATTCTAAACCTTTCGCATTTACATAACGCTCAGATCCTCCACCAGCTTCTTGCAAAACACCAGCATTTCCAGCAGTTGCCGTTACTGCCCAATTAGGAAACACCTCATCAATCTGTCCTTTAATCCAGGCATCAAAATCCGCTTTAATTTCTGCTGCATCTGTAGCATTAGAAGAAAAATAGTCTCTAGAAGCAGCTGTTTTATTTCTTACACTCTTATCAGACGCATTTAACGCAACATCCTCGAAATCATCCGCATTTTCCTGATGATCAAACATCGCATCCACAATAGCTTCTGTAGTAGTCGTATTTTTAAACTGACCTATAATAGCTTCTGCCATTGCTATTCTGGTAGTTTGTCCACTAAAGCTTACTGTACTTTGTCCATCACGTTCAAAAACATAGGTTGCTGGTGCTTCTACCTGAACAACCGGAGTATTATCATCATCCGAAGAACAAGAGACTAAAAAGACTGCTCCGGTTATACCTATTACTTTAGCTATATTTTTTATTTTCATTGTTTTTTATTTAGACTTAATTTAAATAGTTAATGAGGTGCAAATATATCCATACAGAAATATTCTACAAACTTTATTTGTAATAAATCTAAATAAATTTAAAGTTTTAACAATTTCGTAAAACTAGGCAGGAATTTTAATAGTATTTTAAAAGCTAATACTAATCTGTACTATATTTCTTTCGCAGTGCTGTAACCCAATTGATTAGCAACTCTTTTTCTTGATCTTCTAAATTTCCATGAGTCCAAGTATAAGATGGCAAAGGCATTTCACCTTCTTCTACTTCTTCGATCAACTCTTCTAATTTATGATCCTTCTTTTTATCCGAATATGTTTCCCACTCTGAAACATTAAAATGTTCTTTTCCTTCTTCGATATGATTTGCTAACCAATACGATACGGGAGCGATATTAGCATACCAAGGATAGATAGTTTGGTTACTATGGCAATCGTAGCAATTACTCTTTAAAATCTCTTGTATCTCCGAAGTGGGTTTGGTTTCAATTTCGAAATAAGCAACAGATTCATAGCCAGACTCATTTCTATCAGGACGAATAAATTGCATAATTACTAATATAACAATTAAAGCTAGCCCTACTTTTTTTAAGATGTTTTTCATTTCTGTGTGTTAGTGTTAGTTAATGGTACTTAGTAAATATCTTGGTTGCTTCATTATGAGAAGCTTCAAAACTCATTGTTTTTATATTCGTATCTGCTTTGGCAGTAGTAAAATAAGACAACATTCGTTCGGTAGGCATATTTCCCGTTAGCTCATCTTTTGCCATAGGACACCCTCCAAATCCCTGAATTGCGCCATCAAATCTTCGACAACCAGATTTATAGGCAGCATCTACTTTTTCGAACCATGTTGTTGGAGTTGTATGCAAATGAGCCCCAAACTCGATATCCGGATACTTTGGAATTAAGTTAGAGTATAAATACTCAATAGTTTCGGGATTAGAGGTTCCCACAGTATCGGAAAGCGATAAAATTTTTACACCCATACGACTCAACTTTTCTGTCCATTCCCCTACTATTTCTACATTCCATGGATCTCCATAAGGATTTCCAAACCCCATAGACAAATATGCTACTACTTTTTTATTAGCCTGATCCGCAAGATTAAGAATTTCTTGTAAAGTTTCTACCGACTGTGCAATCGTTTTATGCGTGTTACGCATTTGAAAATTTTCTGATATAGAAAAAGGATATCCTAGATAATTTATTTCTTTATGCTGTACTGCATCTTTCGCTCCTCGCACATTAGCTATAATTGCCAGTAATTTACTTTCAGTTGTTGAAAGATCTAATTTAGAAAGTACTTCTGCAGTATCTACCATCTGGGGGATCGCCTTTGGAGAAACAAAACTTCCAAAATCTATCGTATCAAATCCACATCGTAATAAAGATTGGATGTATTGCACCTTTTTATCTGTTGGAATAAAATCCTTAATGCCTTGCATGGCATCCCTTGGACATTCAATAATTTTTACTTTTTCAGTCATTTAAGAGCTTCTGTCTAAAAGAAATTCAATTAAGAGTATAAAAATATGATTATTTTTCAGAAAACATGATAAAAATTCCAATTCCAACAAAGACTACAATCTGCATCCATTTTAAAAATACTCCAATTTTGGAACTCCCTTTTATATAATTGGAAATATAACCTGCCATAACCGCAATTCCTCCGAAAACAATAAAGGACACCAGAATAAACAGAAACCCTAATACATAAAACTGTATTACATTACTTAATTCATCACTGAATAAAAAACCTGGAAAGAAAGCTAAAAAGAAAATTGAAACTTTAGGGTTTAATACGTTCATGATAAATCCCTGTTTAAATAATTGACCTAAACTTTTCTTTTCTATGTTGCTTGAAGAGAATTGCAATGAAGCGTTACTTCTCCAAACTTTATACGCCAAAAAAAACAGATACAATGCTCCCGCCAGTTTAATCACAAAAAATAAGACTTCGCTTTGTTTAATAATCGCAGAAACCCCAAAAGCAACTAATGTTGTATGGACTAAACATCCTGTCATTAAACCCATCACAGTTGCAATTCCATATTTTTTGCCATTTACAATACTTTGCATTAATACATAAATATTATCTGGTCCAGGAGAAATAGACAAAGCGAATGTCGCTATGATAAATGCATATAAAATTTCAAAATTCATCGAATACCCTGTAAGTTTTTGATTAAAAAAACGACATCCCAAAAATATACATAATCGGCAAAACAAATTAGGGTTATTCTTAATTCAACTGTTTAGCATATAGAACACAATCATTTTAACCAATAACCACACAAATGAAAAAGCTTATACTCCAACCTATTTTCTTATTATTTTGTTTTTATTCTTTTGGTCAGACTACAACAGCTACCTATGATATTATTTTTACCAGTAATTGGGAAGCACATGGAACGCTTCCTGGTAGTGCTCACTTTACAGAATTGGTAGGAGCCACCCATAACACCAGTATTACTTTTCTAGAAATGGGAGGTTTGGCTACTCCGGGAATTGAACAAGTCGCAGAAACAGGAGGTTTCAGTATTTTTGAATCTGAAGTTAATGCTGCTATCAATGCCAATAATGCAGATCAATTTATAGAAGGTCCGGATTTATTTTTTAATGGACCAGAAAGAACGATTACAATAAGCGATGTTACAGTAAGTTCTGATTATCCATTAGTAAGTTTAGCATCTATGTTAGCTCCAAGTCCTGATTGGATGATTGCAGTAAATAGTGTTTCTCTAATTGATAATGGAGGACAATGGATTCCTGAAATTACCATGGATTTATTTACTTATGATGCAGGAACAGAAGAAGGAAATGGTTACAGTTTAAATAATAATCCTACCAATCCACACGAACCTATTTCTTTGGTGAATCACACGAATACCCCTTTAATTAACGAAAGAATTGGAACCATTGTTTTTACTCAAAAACAACTCAACGTTCAAGACTTCAATAATCAAAAAGAAGAAATAAAAATCTCTCCTAATCCAAGTGACGGTAATATATCTATACTAACTGGAAAGGTATCTAACATTAAAGAAATTGAGATATACAACGTACTTGGGAAACAAGTGAGGCGTTACGATTTCAAAAACAGCAACAATACTATCAACCTTGATTTAACTAATCTAAACTCTGGAATATATCTTGTACGTTTATTTACTGAAGCTGGACGAATAGAAACCCAGAAAATTATTCTTAAGTAATATTTTATAATCCTTTTGCTATTACAGCTTTATTGATATCTCTTATCAATTTAGGTCCTTCATAAATAAAACCAGTATAGATCTGTACCAAGCTTGCACCTGCTTCCATTTTTTCTATGGCATCGTTAGCGTTATGGATTCCTCCTACTCCAATAATCGGAAATGATCTATTACTTTTATCTGATAAATATTTGATTACAGCAGTACTTTTATCTTTAATAGGTTGTCCACTTAAACCTCCGTTCCCTATTTCCTCTAGTCTTGTTTGAGAAGCTTTTAATCCTTCTCTAGAAACAGAGGTATTGCTTGCAATAACACCATCTAGTTTTGTTTCTTGGACGAGTTCCACAATTTCATCTAACTGATTTGTGTTTAGATCTGGTGCGATCTTTAATACAATCGGTTTCTGCGAATCAAAAGTTTTATTTTTCTCTTGAACTGCTTCAATCAATTCTACTAAATAGTCTTTATCGTTTAGTTTGGCATGACTGCTTACATTAGGACAACTTACATTTAGAACAAAATAATCTACATAAGGATGTAAAGCTTCAAAACATTGCAAATAGTCTTTCGTATAATCTTCTGGAGCGGTATCCGTATTTTTACCAATGTTTCCTCCAATAATAAGCTTCCCCTTGTTTTTCTTTAATTGAGTTATTGCAGCTTCAAGTCCTTCATTATTAAAGCCCATTCGATTGATGATACCTTTATCATCTTTCAATCTAAACAATCTTTTTTTAGGATTTCCTACTTGCCCTCTTGGAGTAACTGTGCCTATCTCGATAAAACCAAAACCAAAATTAGCTAATTCGTTATACAACACAGCATTTTTATCAAACCCTGCTGCTAATCCTACTGGGTTTTTGAATGTTAAACCAAAAACTTCTCTATGAAGACCTATGCCCTTCACAAAATATCGAGAACGAATTAAGGAAGAAACAAAAGGAAATCTAGAAATGAATTTTATCAAACTAAAAGTAAAGTAGTGTACTTTTTCTGGATCGAATTGAAATAGAATTGGACGAATTAGTGTTTTATACATTCCAATATAATTTTGAGTGCAAAAATAACTTTATAAAGCTTCTTATAAAAGTATATGAATATGTATTTTTGAAATCTTCAAGTAAAAACACACCTCGCTATGATTCCAAAAAAACATATTATTGATAGATTTATAAGTTACGTTACTATAGATACGGAAAGTGATCCTAACAGTGATACTACTCCAAGCTCTGAGAAACAATGGGATCTTGCGAATAAATTAGTGGAAGAATTAAAATCTATTGGTTTGGAGGATGTCACTATCGATGAAAATGCATATATCATGGCTACAGTACCTTCTAATATAGATCATGAAGTACCTACTATTGGTTTTATTTCTCATTTCGATACTACACCTGATTTTACAGGAGCGAATGTAAATCCACAGATCATAGAAAATTACGATGGAAAAGACATTATACTGAATAAGGAGGAAGAAATTATTTTATCGCCTGATTATTTTGAAGATTTAAAACTATACAAAGGACAAACGTTAATCACCACTGATGGTACTACTCTATTAGGTGCTGATGATAAAGCTGGTATTGCAGAAATAGTATCTGCTATGGAATACTTAATCCAACATCCTGAAATCAAACATGGTAAAATCCGTATTGGATTTACTCCTGATGAAGAAATTGGAAGAGGAGCTCATAAATTTGATGTACAAAAGTTTGGTGCAGAATGGGCTTATACAATGGATGGTAGCCAAATTGGCGAATTAGAATACGAGAATTTTAATGCCGCAGGTGCCGTAGTTACGATCAAAGGAAAAATAGTACATCCTGGGTATGCTAAAGGCAAAATGATTAATAGTATGTATATCGCGCAGGATTTTATTAACTCTTTACCTCGATTGGAAACTCCAGAACATACCAGTGGTCGTGAGGGATTCTTTCATCTTCATACCATGAATGGTGAAGTAGAAGAAACCAAATTACATTACATTATTAGAGACCATGATAAGGAGCATTTTGAAGCTCGCAAAGAAATGATGTCCAAACTAGGTGATGAGCTTAATAAGCAATATGGAAAAGATGTTATCCATGTAGAGATAAAAGATCAATACTATAATATGAAGGAAAAGGTGGAACCTGTAATGCATATTGTAGATATTGCCGAAGAAGCTATGAAGGCATTGGGAATTAAACCACTTATAAAACCAATCCGCGGTGGAACCGATGGATCGCAATTGAGCTATATGGGATTACCTTGTCCTAATATATTTGCTGGTGGTCATAATTTCCATGGAAGATATGAATATGTTCCGGTAGAAAGTATGATCAAAGCTGTAGAAGTAATCGTAAAGATTGCACAACTTACTGCAGAACGTAAATAGTACTTCGTCGATATTTTAATTATTTGGACGATTTTACTCTTTTTTCTCATTTCGAAATAAAAAGCAAATATCTCGTATAGTAGTAGATTTATGTGATAACTATTTAATCACTTTAAAACATAAATCATGCAAACTACAGAAAAAGTAGTGGATACAGCAGTATCTGCTACAACTGAGACCGGAGGTGCCATTATGGATTCTTTAGGAGGATTTTTTAACTCTATACAAGAAGGTGTAGGCCAATATGGATTAAAAATTGTGGGAGGAATTGTAGCCCTAATTATTGGTCTCTGGATTGTAAAGATGATCATGAAGGCCATCAAAAAAGCGTTTGACAAAAGTAATGTAGATCACACACTAAAACCTTTCTTAGTTACTTTAGTTAATTTCTTACTAAAGGTACTTTTATTTATTTCTATTGCAGGAATCGTTGGGATTCCAACAGCGACTTTTGCAGCCTTACTAGCAGCTGTTGGTTTAGCTATTGGTGGCGCTTTTAATGGTTCATTAGGACATATGGCTGCAGGAGTAATGTTATTAGTTTTCCGACCCTTTAAGGTAGGAGATCTTATCGAAACTGGAGGGAAATTAGGTTTTGTTAAGGAAATTTCGGTTTTCGTTACCATCTTAGAAACGTTCCAAAACAAAACAGAAATCATTCCTAATGGTTCTATTACTTCAGGAACAATCACCAACCTTACTACAATTGGTAACTTAAGAGTAGATATGCCTTTTGGTATCCAATATGGAACCGATATCGAAAAGGCAAAACAAATCGTGCTAGAGGTAATGAAAAATGATCCAAAAGTAATGAATGATCCTGCACCAAGAGTTGCTGTTAATAATTTGGGAGCGAACGGAGTTGAACTATTAGCACTACCTTATTCTACTTGCGATGATTATTGGGATGTATATTGGGATACACGTCAAAAAATTGTTGAGGCATTAGGTAATGCTAACTATGCAGCACCATTACCACAACGTATTGTGACTATGAAATCATAAGTACACAACTAAAATATTATTTACAAAAAAAGCGTCGTATATAAAATACGACGCTTTTTTTTAGCTATAGCCTTTATTACTTTTTCTTTTCTGCAGGTGGAGCATTTAATTTCTGACTCATTTCTAGTGAAATGGCAGATTTATCAAATGTTAGCTTTCCTGATCCAGTTTCGATAATAACGGCATTATTTTTTTCGCTGAAGTCAAAAACTTTTCCATGAAGACCGCTTTTTGTTACGACACGATCTCCTTTCTTAAGTTCTTCAGCAAATTTCTTCTCCTTTTTAGCCTTTTGCATTTGTGGACGTATCATAAAAAAATACATCACTACAAATATCAGAAGTATAAAAGGTAACTGTCCTCCAAATCCTTCCATAAATATTACTCACTTACAGGAGTTCCGCTAACTGGCTTAGCTTTAGGAGTTACCATTGCCTTAATCTTAAGGATTTCTTTTCCTGCTTCAGTGTTTGCAGTAATAGTAACTTGTTTGTTCTGAGCATTAGGCTTTCCGTTAGAGTTAAACTTTACTAACATAGATCCTGTTGCTCCTGGTGCTACTGGTTCTTTAGTCCACTCAGGAACTGTACAACCACAACTACCTTTTGCGTTTACAATTACTAAAGGAGCTTTACCTGTGTTTGTAAATGTAAATGTATGCTCTACAACATCACCTTCGTTGATAGTTCCAAAATCGTGCTCTGTTTCAGAGAAAGTCATTACAGGAAAATCTGTGTTTTTTGCATCACGATCTGCAGCATCTGCTACATTTTCTTCTTTAACTTTTTCTGCTGCATTATCTTTACAAGACATAAATGTCAAAGCAAAAACACCAGCCAAAATTAAGATTCCTTTTTTCATTACTTGGGTTTTTAATTAATTGAGGGTTAAAAATACTATTTTTTTTGAACTACATAAGTCCACGGCCAACTTTATTTAATTTACCGTTTTCTTGATACTCTTTTGATATTTTATCAAGAATTCCATTGATAAATATACTACTCTTTGGAGTACTATATTCCTTTGCAATCTCTAAATATTCGTTAATTGTTACTTTTACAGGTATTGATGGAAACTTTTGAAACTCACAAATTGCCATTTTAATCACTGCTTTATCCAATTCTGCAATTCGGTCTTTATCCCAATTTGGTGTTTTACCTTCTATCTCTTTTGCAAACTCTACTCCTTTTAAGGCAGTTTTTCTAAAAATATCTTTTGCAAATTTTTTGTCGTCGATATCTTTATAAAGACTCGGTAATGACATATGCTCATCATGTGTCTTTTTGATTTTTCTGAGCATTTTAATAATTCCAGTATTTATAAGCGGTAGATCATCAATCCAGGTAAGTTTTTGATCCTCTATATATTCGTAGAGCTTTTCATTAGGAGCTATAATCTCTTTGAATACATCAAGAATAAAATCTTTATCCTCTTTAAAAGAGCTCATTTTTGTACTCATGTAATCAGAGTATAGTTCACTCTTTTTAATTTCTTTCCAAAGTATTTTTACATACTCGTCATCTAGATCCCAACAATTTAATTTCTTGCGATCCATAGCTTCCTTTAATTCTAGATTCTTTTCTAGCAATAAAAGAACTTCATTATTGATAAACTTTAAATTTGGATTTTTCTCTTCTGAAGTAGCTAAATGTTTTTTCTGACTTTTTTCTACAAAATCAGCCGCATGTTTTCTTATTTCTACCAAAAGTTGCAGGTTAATAAGAAATAAATCGTACATCTGATCGATACTAAAAAGTAAAAACTTTTCTTCTTTATCTAAATTATCACTTTGCGTCTGCTCCATAGCGTAGAGTGACTGCATTACTTTAACTCGAATATGTCTTCTGGTTAACATAAGAAATTACAAAGAACATTAATAAAAAGGGGGCGAAAGTGGTTCTCACTTTCGCCCTGCAAAAATACTATTATTTTTATTCTACAAGTTCTAAAACTTACATTATTATATTGTAAATTTTAGATTACTATTATTTGCTATTTTTTTTAGAAGCAATTCTTTCTTCAGCAATGCTCATTGCAGCAGCATTCGTAGTCATCCCTGTAGCTTTTGCTTTATTCAAAATATCTAATGTAGTATTGTAAATATTTTCGGTTTTAGATTTAATCTGCTCTCTACCGTACCCTTCTATTTCTGCGTATACATTAATAATACCTCCTGCATTAATTAAGAAATCAGGAGCATAAACAATACCTCTTTCTTGTAATAAAGGTCCATGGATATTCTCGGTAGCTAATTGATTATTTGCAGCTCCTGCAATAACTTTTACTTTTAACTTATCTATAGTATCATTATTAATAGTAGCTCCTAAAGCACACGGCGCATAGATATCCGCTTCTTCCGCATATAAATCTTGTCCTCTGTATATATCAACTCCGTACGCAGCACTTACTTGCTCTAAACGTTCTTGATTGATATCTGCAATAATTACGTTAGCACCTTCTTCTGCAGTTAAACGAACTAATTCCTCTCCTACATGACCTATTCCTTGTACCAATATCTTTTTGCCCTCTAGATTATCTGTTCCATAAGCAAACTTAGCAGATGCTTTCATACCCATATACACTCCATACGCAGTTACTGGTGATGGATTACCCGCTCCTCCTTTTTCTTCAGAAATACCTGTTACATAAGGAGTAACTTCTCTAACAGTATCCATATCAGAAGTCTCCATTCCAACGTCTTCTGCTGTGTAGTATTTTCCTCCTAAGGTATGTACAAACTCTCCAAAACGTCTCATCAATGCTGGTGTTTTGACCGTCTTAGGATCTCCGATGATTACCGCTTTACCACCACCAAGATTTAAACCAGTGATTGCAGCTTTGTAGGTCATACCTCTAGACAAACGTAATACATCATTTAATGCATCCCATTCTGTTTGATAATTATACATTCTAGTACCTCCCAAAGCAGGTCCTAAAATTGTGTTATGCACACCAATTATTGCCTTTAATCCTGTATCTTTGTCTTGACAAAAAACAACTTGTTCGTGATCATTAAAAGACAATTGTCCAAATACTGGAGCTTCTTTTTTTAATTGATTTGCAGTAAGCACTTCAGTTATCATTTTCAGAAATTTTAAAATGTTATTATTAAATAATAGTCAAAATTGGAGTGCTAAAATAATGTATTTTTACGAATTTAAAATTTTTTGTTGTTAAATTTTAAGAATTTGTTAATAATTGAGTTTCTAAAAATCAATACTTTATGCGTGCATTACAGCATCTGAACAAGTACTTCCTGAAATATAAATATCGACTCCTCATCGGTTTATTCATTACTATTATTGCCAGAATCTTTGCAGTTGCTGTTCCTAAATTTGTAGGAGACTCTGTAGAAATAGTAGAGCAATATATTAACCATAGTATTACGGATATCAACGAAGTAAAATCGGGATTGATTACTAACATTTTATTAATTCTTGGTTCGGTTCTTATTGCAGCTTTCTTTACATTTTTAATGAGGCAGACTTTTATCGTTGTGTCTCGATTTATAGAATTCGATTTAAAAAATGAAGTATTCGAACATTATCAAATTTTGTCTCTGAATTTTTACAAAAAAAATCGAACAGGGGATTTGATGAATCGTATTAGTGAAGATGTTTCCAAAGTGAGAATGTATGTAGGTCCCGCGATTATGTATAGCGTAAACACAATAACATTATTTGTAGTAGTAATTGGTTACATGATTACAATTGCTCCACAATTAACATTGTATACCGTAGCACCATTACCTATTTTATCTATTTCTATTTATAAACTTAGTGTAGCTATTCATAAGCGAAGTACTATCGTACAGCAGTATTTATCAAAACTAACCACATTTACGCAAGAATCTTTTAGCGGTATTTCGGTCATTAAAGCGTATGGAATAGAAACTCAAACGTTGACTAACTTCACAGAGTTATCTAATACTAGTAAAGAAAAAAATATAGATCTGGTTAAAGTTCAGGCGCTATTTTTCCCATTAATGGTACTTCTTATCGGAGTAAGTAATCTTTTGGTCATCTATATAGGAGGTCAACAGTATATTAACGGTACTATAAAAGATCTGGGGATCATTGTGGAGTTTATCATTTTTGTAAATATGCTCACTTGGCCAGTTGCCACTGTTGGTTGGGTTACCTCAATTATTCAACAAGCAGAAGCATCGCAGGTAAGAATTAATGAGTTCTTAAGCCAAGAACCAGAAATTACAAATACGGTAACTACCGAGACACCAATTACTGGTAATATCGTATTTGATGACGTTTCATTTACTTATGATGACACAAATATTACAGCTTTAAAAAATATTAGCTTTTCTATCAATTCTGGCCAAACCATTGCAATAATTGGAAAAACAGGATCTGGAAAATCAACTATTTTGGATTTATTAGGAAGGTTATATGATGTAAGCCATGGAGAAATAAAAGTAGACAATACTCCTATTCAAAAATTAAACCTCATCGACTTAAGATCCTCGATTGGATATGTACCACAAGATGCATTTTTATTCAGCGACTCTATTAGAAACAATATTAAGTTTGGAAAAACAGACGCTTCAGATGATGATGTCATCCAAGCTGCAAAAAACTCAGCGGTTCATAAAAACATTGTAGAATTTAGTAAAGGATATGATACGGTATTAGGCGAACGTGGAATAACTTTATCCGGCGGACAAAAACAGCGTGTATCTATTGCCAGAGCAATTATTAAAGATCCATCGATATTACTTTTTGATGATTGTTTGTCCGCGGTAGACACAGAAACAGAAGAAGAAATTCTGAATAATCTTCATAGAATTTCTAAAAATAAGACTACTTTTATCGTAAGTCATCGTGTTTCTACAGCTAGAAATGCGGATAAAATAATCGTACTAGACGAAGGAAAAATTATCCAAAAAGGTACTCATAATCAACTATTAGAGGTCGATGGATACTACAAAGAACTGTATTTAAAACAGCTTAGCGAAAAAGAAATTTGATATTTTGTTGTACGATTAACAATTTTTTTGGATTTTTGATTCCATCGTAACAGACTAATTAATTAAGAAATAAGGATTATGAGCGATAATGAAATGTTGGATAAAGAGGAAATTTTCTCAAAAGTTTTAAGAGCAGGTAGAAGAACCTATTTCTTTGATGTAAGATCGACAAAAGCAGGGGATTATTATCTTACTATTACAGAAAGCAAAAAATTCACTAACGATGACGGATCTTTTCATTACAAAAAGCACAAGATCTATTTATACAAAGAAGATTTTGCTGGATTCACTGAGATATTAAATGAAATGACCGATTTTATCGTTAATGAAAAAGGTGAAGAAGTAATCAGTGAGAGACATCAAAGAGATTATCAGAAGTCTTATGACCACAGTGCGGTATCCGCTTCGGTTAATGAAGAAGTTACTGCTTCTACTGAAAGTTTTACAGATGTAAGCTTTGACGATATATAAGAATAATAAGTTATGTTAAACTTATGCAAACCGCTTCAATCTCTGAAGCGGTTTTTTTTATTTTCGACAGCATTAAACTCAACAATCGCAGATATCATTCCTATGAAATACTTCTTATCTATCATTTTTTCAATTTTATCACTTTCTTCTTTTGCTCAAAAAAATCTTTCGTTAGACTATTATTTACCAAAAGATGTATCTTATAACCCTAACATTCCCACTCCACAGAGTATTTTAGGTTTCGTTCCCGGTAAATGGCATGTTACACATGATAAGTTGGTGGAGTACATGAAAAGTTTAGCAAAAGCTTCATCTAGAATTACTATTGAAGATCGCGGAAAAACTTTTGAAGACAGACCTCTTATTCTTCTCACCATTACTTCAGAGAAAAACCATCAGAACCTTGAAAAAATTAGAAAAGAACATCTAGAACTTACAACAAGTACTTCTAACACGAAAGATATCTCATCTATGCCCGCTATTGTATACCAAGGACTTTCTATTCATGGTAATGAACCAAGTGGATCTAACGCAGGTTTAGTAGCGGCGTATTATCTTGCTGCTGCTCAAGGACCAAAAATTGATGAGCTCTTAGAAAATGTTGTTATTTTATTCGACCCATCTCTTAACCCTGATGGCTTGCAGCGATTTTCTTATTGGGCGAATACCAACAAAAGTAAAAACATTAATCCTGATCCACAGGATAGAGAATATAGCGAAGTATGGCCAGGAGGAAGAACGAATCACTACTGGTTTGATATGAATCGTGATTGGTTGCCTGTACAATTACCAGAATCTAGAGCTCGAATAGCTACTTTTCATAAGTGGTATCCTAACGTCTTAACGGATCATCATGAGATGGGAACAAATAGCACGTTTTTCTTTCAACCAGGAATACAATCAAGAACCCATCCATTAACACCAAAATTAAATCAGGAACTCACAAAGAAAATTGGCAACTACCATGCAGATGCTTTAAATAAAATTGGGTCTTTATACTATACCGAAGAAAATTTTGATGACTTCTACTACGGAAAAGGATCTACATTTCCTGATATCAATGGAGGAATAGGTATTTTATTCGAACAAGGGAGTTCTCGTGGTCATGCTCAGGAAAGTGACAACGGAATACTAACATTTCCTTTTACCATTAGAAATCAGTTTACCGCGATGTTATCGACCTTAGAAGCTGCCAAATCTATGCGTACTGAGTTATTGCAATATCAAAAAAACTTCTACTCTAACGCGCGCAGAGAAGCAGAAAATGGCGCTTATCTTTTCGGAAACGAAAAAGATGCAGCCTCTGCATATCACCTAGCCGAAATCCTAAAAAGACATCAAGTTTCATTTTATAAATTAAAAAATGATATCTCTTCTAATGGTAAAAAATTCAAAAAAGGATATAGTTATGTAGTACCAAAAAATCAAAAGCAAAGTCGCTTGATCAAAGCTATGTTCGAGAAACGGACTAAGTTCCAAGACAGTCTATTTTATGATGTGTCTGCTTGGACATTCCCACTAGCTTTTAATTTGGATTTTAGCGAAAGAGCTTCTACTACAGAATTAGGTAATGAAGTTACAAATTTGGAGTTTAGAAAACCTACGGTAATTGCAAAAAGTAACTATGCCTATCTTATGGAATGGCATGAGTACTATACTCCAGCGGTTTTATATAAGATTCTTCGTAAAGGATTAAGAGCTAAGGTAGGAATGACACCTTTTTCTGTAGAAAACAAGAACTACGACTATGGAACTATAATGATTCCTATTCAGAATCAAAGACTAAGTGCAGACGAACTCCATACATTTTTACAACAGCTAGCCGCAGAAAATCATGTGGATATCACTGGAGTTTCAACCGGTTTAACTTCAGGAATAGACCTAGGAAGTAGTCAGTTTAGAGCATTAAGTTTACCAAAAATAGCATTGTTAACAGGAAATGGAATTACACCTTATGACGCTGGAGAAATATGGCATGTAATGGACCAACGTTATAACATCCCGCTTACAAAACTAAATACAGAATCTTTAGAAAGAAGAGGGTTATCCAGATATACTCATATCATTCTCCCAAACAGCTGGAATCAAAGCATGAGTAAGAATGTGATCGACAAAATAAAAACTTGGATCAGAAATGGAGGAACTCTCATTGGATATAGAAATGCCGCACAGTTTTTTAAGAACAATGAGCTCATGAAAATTGAGTTTTCTAAACCTGAAAATGATGCTAAAAATATCTCTTTCGAACAACAAAGAGATTTCTTCGGAGCGCAAGTAATTGGTGGTGCTATTTTTGAAGCAAAAACGGACAGATCTCATCCTATCAACTTTGGTTACAAGAATAATAAAATTTCCCTTTTCAGGAATACTACATTATTCATCAAACCTGATAAGCAGAGCTACAATAATCCTATTCAGTATACCAAATCCCCTTTATTAAGTGGATATATTAGTAAGAAGAATTTAGACTCATTAGCAAGCACAGTTCCCTTTAGACATCAAAGTTTAGGTAGAGGAAATACTATTTTATTTACAGACAATACTAATTTCAGAGCATTTTGGTATGGCACCAATAAATTACTAATGAATGCTATATTCTTTAGTGATGAAATGTGATAACGTTCACATTTTCACCTAACAAATACTATTAGACAGAGCAGTTTTTAAGTGCCGTTTGGCGGATGAAGTCTTTTAGACTTGGACAACCTTAATACTACTATACATATTTCGATAGTAAAAATAGGTGCTTTTATTTTACAAAGTGTTATGGTAAGCTATTTCTAAACTCTAAATAATGATGCAACACTTCATTAGGAGCTTCTGTTTGAGGATAGTGCCCAATAGTTTCTAAAATTACCACATCTGCATCAGCAATATTTTCCTTGTAGAACGTTGCCATATGCTTCCCGGAAATCGGATCTACACCTCCATTAATTAGTCTTTTCGGAATATCTGTATATTGTAAAGCTTCTCGCCAACGGATTTTATAAACCTTTCGTTCCTTTAAATACTTAATAAGCTTCGGAATTACATTTTTACCAGAATTATAGGCTATCGTTTCCCAAAAGTCATCAATTTCTTGTTCACTAGCCTGAGTTTTCTTTCCAAATATTTTTTTAAAATTTTTAGCCAAAGTATGGCGTCCCATAAAATGCTTTAACAAACCTCCTAGTGGTGTTAGTAATAATTTCTGCGTAAGTGTAGGAAAATTAGTTTCGGGAAACATACCCCCGTTTAAAAAACAAACAGAATTAATATTCAAAGGATACGCATCCTTCTCTCTTGTTCTGGCCAACATTTCCTGAACCACCGTATCTCCATAGTCATGAGCCAAAATATGGAATGAAGAAATCCCTTCAGAAAGTAAAAACGCTTCCCAAATATCTACCTGAGCACCTATTGTATAAACAAAGTCTTCAGGTTTAGATGAAAAACCAAAGCCTAACATATCTATTGCATAAACCTGGTAACTATCAACTAAACGATCCCAGATTTTATACCAATCCCAGGAAGAGGTCGGAAAACCATGAACTAGAATTAAAGGATCTCCTTTACCTTCTTTTTTGTAGAAAATTTCATGATTTTTATAAGTGAAATATAATCCTGAATTCTTCCAATCCTGTAAATTCATATTATTTTTTCCCGAACATTTTTTGGATAACCCATCCTGGACCGATCAGTAAAAATTGAAGATCCTTAAGAAAAGAAGGCTTTTTTCCTTCTAATTTATGTCCGTAAAACTGACCTAACCATGCCGCTACAAAAATTCCTAAAGAAACCATCCATAAGGGAGCATATTGACCTATATAATAATTAGCAATGATACAGAGTGCGGAAAAAATCAAAATTTGCAATGCCATTTTTACTGATAATCTTACATAAAAGAACAGTACAAATAGTAATACTACAAATGCCCAGTTTTCTATAAACTGGTTATTCCCTGGGATTATAGAAGCTAAAAATCCATTAGGAATACTCATTAAAAGTCCTACGATCGAAAAATAAATAGCTGGAACACAAATAAAATGTATAAGGATATTTGTTTTATTTTGATGACTTACAGCATACTCCGCAAACCAAGTTTCTAAAGTTCTCATAATTTTATATTTTGAAATGTAACTAAGATAATAATTTTTAGACTTATAAAGTATAATATTGTAATTTCGAAACTTCATAAAAACAAAGATTATGGCACGTACACCTTCTAATATGCTTCCATTAGGCACGATAGCTCCTGATTTTAGGCTTGTTGATGCTGTTACCAATAATGCAACCTCTCTAGATGACATTAAAGGTGAAAGAGGTACTGTAATCATGTTTATTTGCAATCATTGTCCTTTTGTGATACATGTAAACGAAGAAATTGTAAGAATTGCCAACGATTATCGGGTACAGGGTTTTGGTTTTGTTGCTATTAGTAGTAATGATATCGAAAACTACCCTCAAGATGCTCCGCAGTTTATGTGGAAAACTGCACAGAAAAACAATTATTCGTTTCCATACTTATACGATGAAACTCAGGAAGTAGCAAAAGCTTATGATGCTGCTTGCACACCCGATTTTTACCTTTTTGATTCAGAATTAAAATTAATCTATCGCGGGCAATTAGATGACTCCAGACCTGGAAATGGAATTCCCGTAAACGGTCGTGATCTTAGACAGGCTTTAGATGCCGTATTGCGAAACGCAACTGTTTCAGAAGTTCAAAAACCTAGTATCGGCTGTAATATAAAATGGAAGCAGTAATAACAACCTTTTACATTTCAATTCCCGCAACAATCTGAAGATGTGCCAAGTGATGATTACCATGCCATGCATAGATTCCAATATCTTCTGCTAGCGAGATAACAACATCACCTTCGGGATGAATAAATGATTTCTCTAAATCTTCTGAAGACAATCCTTTTAGAAAATACACCCATTTCGCATGCAATGCTTTTATCAAATCTAGTGAAAGATGGATGGGAGCAGATTTGGTATCGAACAGTTCTGCCCATCGACCCTCATAATAAGCTTTTATTACAGGATTCTCCTCGGTTAGAGCCCATTTAAAACGGATATAGCCATTATGATGGCTATCGTGAAGATGGTGAATTACCTGTCTTGCTGTCCAGCCGCCTGATCTATAAGGAGTTTCTAATTGTTGTTCGCTAAAATCAGCAACAAGCGTCTCTATTTTACTTGGTAAGTCTTCTATATCCTGTATCCAATTTGTAATATGTTCTGTTGTTATTTTGGACGGACACTCAAACTGCCCTATAGGGTATTGAAGATTCATAGCATTTATTCGATTTTTTTATAAAAAACTAAACTTGCAGATGCATCTTGCAAATCTTTTACTACCAATTCTACAGCGTTCAAAGATTCGATTTCATATCGATAAACATACTGATCTTTTGGAGAGGAACAATACATTACATCATCCTTTATTTTTACTTTTAATCGTTTCAGAAATTTTCCATCCCTAAAATTAAAACGTATCGTTTCTTCAAAAATCATATGCTCATCAGGAAACTGAACATTTACCCATTTCCCTTGTAACGCTTCATATGTATTTCTGTTTTTGAACTTATTATCCAATAAGGCTTTCATTCGCAAACTATAAGAAACGAAGGTTTCTTCTGGCTTTATATTTTTTACAGCATTTCCAGAAACTACTTTATAGATTTCGCTTCCTTTATCAAAAAAGTGTTTTGATTCAAATTTGGTAAACGCATTAGAATAATCCATGACTACAAGACCATCCGCATTTTTAGTTTCCATATACTGACGTTGTTTGTAGTTTACGTGTATCAGTTGATCATTCCAAAAATAGAACACAGTAATCACCATCGCATTAGGCATTCCTATCTTACGAATAATCTTTTTTAGGCGTTCATGCTCATAATATCCATTAAGCTCTGCTCCATGATCTGCTATTTGATCTAAAAATTCCTCTGGATCCAGAGAAAAAACATCAGATTCCATATAGCTATCTATGATTTCTATCTGGTCTCTGATAGCTGCCATGGTCTCATTATTATCTTGTGTAAAAGAGTAATTTATACAACAAAATGTTAAAAAAACGATTAGTATCCACTTCATAACTATCCAAAATCGGGGTTTCTTTATTGGTTTATTATCCCAAAAAGGGTTGTAAATATCTAAATTATAGACGGGAAAGTTTACTCTTTTTGGAAAAACTTCCAAATTTTAGAAAGGAAATTAACATTTGACACTTCAAATCAAGTGTTAATTATGAGTTAAAGTAACTTTTTTATGTAGGGTAGTCAACTTTCTAGAAGAAAATAAAAAACCTCTGAATACATTTTCAGAGGTTTTTCTATAGTCGAACTATTAAAATTTGTGCTATTTCACAGCCATCAATTCTACATCGAATATAAGTGTAGCATTTGGAGGAATAACACCTCCTGCGCCATGCTCTCCATATCCTAATGATGGTGGTATTACAAAACGAGCCTTATCTCCTACTTGTAATAATGAGATTCCTTCATCCCATCCAGGAATTACTTGTCCCATACCTAATGAAAAATCAATTGGCTGGTTGCGTTTGTAAGAAGAATCAAAAACAGTTCCGTCTATCAAACTTCCTTTGTAGTGTACGGATACTGTCTTTCCTTTTTCTGCCTGAACACCATCTCCTTTTTGAATGATTTTATATCGTAAACCACTCTCTGTTTTATCAAATCCAGCAGCAACCTCTTCTAGTAATTGCTCTGCAGCTTTTCTAGCAGCAGCTTCTCTTTCAGCTTTAGCACCGTTAAACTGTCTGAAAGTTTCTACAGCATTAAAATTTTCTGCTTCTGCTCCTACTCGCAAAATCTCTAAAGAATCAATAGTATCTCCCTGTGCAATGGTATCCACAACATCTTGTCCTTCTACTACTTTTCCAAAAACAGTATGCTTACCGTCCAACCAAGCAGTTTCTACATGTGTTATAAAAAACTGACTTCCATTAGTTCCTGGTCCTGCATTTGCCATAGATAATACTCCTGGTCCATCATGCTTTAAATCTGGATGGATTTCATCATCAAATTTATAACCAGGTCCACCAGCACCTGTTCCCTGTGGATCTCCTCCTTGAATCATAAAATCAGGAATTACTCTATGAAATTTTAATCCATTGTAATAAGGCTTTCCTTGTGGAATAGCTTTGTTATCCATGTTTCCTTCGGCCAAACCAACAAAGTTTCCAACCGTTCCTGGAGTTTTTTTATACTCTAGGTTCACAAGGATACTTCCTTTTGTAGTATTAAATTTTGCGTATAATCCGTCTTGCATAACTGCGTATTTTTAAGCTTGTTAAAATTTGAGCTGCAAAGATAGGTAATTAGGTAGTTTTTATCCTATAAAACAGTCGATTGTTTAGCAACATAATCCTATGGAATTCATACGCTTTTAAAGCATTCTCATATAACAAAATATTGGCTAATCAATCATATCCAATAATTCTTGTGCTTCTTTATATTTATAATTGCTATTATTATCTAAAATAGTTTGCAATGTCTGTTTAAGTTTTGTTTTATTTTTTTGTTTTAAAAAGACTAAAGCGCGATACCATTTTGCCTTTTTAGCCTGCAAAGTATTTGAATCTTCCAACCGCTTAAACTGCACTAAAGCACGGTCAAATTCACCCAGTTCTATGTAAGCAATACCATTATAAATATAACTTAACGGGTTTATTGTAGCTTCTTTTTGATGGTATTCTGAAAAAGATTGAGTGGCCTCCTCATATTTTTGAGCTTCGAATAACAATTGAGCTTCTTCCAATAATTTGTGGGCATCCTCTCCTCTGGTTACAAGAGAAGGTATTTCATCTAAATGTATGAACGAAGCATATAATTCTTCGTAATTCTTATCCTTAAAAACAAATAAAGAAACTGTAAGTAATACAGCAATAGATGCCGCAATACCAATAAACCAAAATCTTCTAGAATTTACACTGGTTCGGTTTTCTGTGATCACTTCATTGATGGTAGCTTTTATATCTGAAGCTTCATCACTCTTAAAAAAAGACTGTAATTGTTTTGCCTGATCTGTCTTTAATATGTCTTCATCCCCTTCTGCCCAACTTTCATTTCCATACATTGCAAACATCTCTTTTTGCAATTTAAATTCTTGAGCAAGTGCTGCATCTGTGCGAAGTCTTTCCTCGAACGCTTGTTGTTCTGATATTGACATATTACCACTTAGGTAATCATCAATTTCTATCGGATAATCCTTCATAATTCTTTGATTTGGTTAAATCTACTATCTTTTTTAATCAATTTTGTCAACTGTGACTTACAATTAAAAATACGTTGTCTTACCACATTATCACTGTTGTAACCAAGTTTTTCTACAATTTCTTTATAGGGTACTTTGTTAAAAAACATTTGTAACAATTGCTTACAATTATCGGATAACTCTGCCAATTTTTCCTGAAACAATTCCCATTTCTCTTGTTCTAAAGTTGCCATGGTCATATCTTCAGCTTCTTTACTACGTTCAATCAATTCGTCATTTGTTACTATCCGTTTTTGTTTATTTAGGTCTCTACGCCATAAATTTCTACAGGCTACATAAAGATAACCAGTGAACGAACCTTCTACAGAGAACTCTTGAACTCGATATCTAGCAATTAATTGCATCAAAGCTTTCTGAAAAACATCTTCTGCATCACTAACACTTCCATTATTATTTAATACAAAACTTCTTATTTTGGGGAATTGATTTACATACAAATCTTGTATAACTTTTTTATCACCCGCTACGAGAAGTTTTAGTTGATCTTTTTCATTTATAGACATTAAGAGATCTTTAACGTTAAATTTTTTTTACTTTCGCGTAGTAACATTTATTAGGTTCGGGGAATATACTAATGAATAATGAAAACAAAAAACATTTAAAAATGAAAAAAATCACGTTACTACTAGTAGCGGCAGTCTTTGCAATTGGAATACAAAGCTGTTCTACCGAAAAGGAATTTGTTTATCAAGGTGATAAAATACCAGAAGATGCTATTAAGTTTACAAATAATATCGGTCAAAAAAACTTGAATGGAAATGCTACCACACCTTTTAAAAAACTATTAGTCTATTATCCAGATGGAGCTTCTTTCGAAGATAATATGGATTATGTAGAAAGTTCTCTTAAAACTACATTTTCAACTATCTTTGTAGGAGTTCAACAACAATGTGGTACTATTTATGAATGGTATGTACCAATAGATGAGCTACCCGACTATTATTGCCGCCGTTCGTGCGCTCCAGAGGATTCTTACCCAAAACTTGATGGAGAAGGTACAGCTACCCATAAAAAGGAATCAAAATTAGTTCTTTCAGGCGATGATGAGGAGGGAGATGCAGCTTGTCCTGGTTGTAAAAGTCAAAGTTCTTATGGTTGGATTAACCATCCAAACCCAACCTGTGAAGATATAGAATCATATTATAATTATTTGTAATATATAATTAATTTGAGGATTCGATTTAGTTTTATCTTAATCAATATCATTAGTTCCTTGATCTTTTTAATTAAAGGTCAAGGAGTATCTAGTGATTTAGATTCGATAAACAAACTAGCTGGTTCAAATTATGAAAAAATTGATCTTTATTATAAAATATTGGATAAATGGAAAACCAATAAAGATTATATCCAACTAGGATTTGATGCTCATCAGCTAGCAAAATGGATACATAAAGAAAAAAAATGGAATGAAGCAATAAGCATTGTAAAAACTGCATATAAAGCAAGAGAAAAAGTCTCTCCTGTAAACAAAGAACTATTAAAGCGCAGCTATTATAACTATGCAATTTATAATTATCGAAAGAAAAATTACGCCGAAGCAATAACCTATTTCGAAAAACTAATTGCTATAGATGATTCTCCATTCTTGAGAGGCAGAGCCTATGAACTAATTGGGGATTGTTATAGAAAATACGGAGATTTTCATAGATCCATCGATTATCAATTAAAAGCTCTATCCAACCACGAGGAAAGAGATATTAAAAAAGGATATCTAATTGTAGGTAATATTAATTTAGCATATACCTATATCGCATTAAGATCCTCTCAAAACTCAAAAAAAGCCATAAAGCATTTAGAGATTGCAGAAAAGCTTATTCAACAGAGAGAAAACCATAATAAATTAGACTTATACATAGTTAAGAACAATTTTGGAAATGTTTACTGTGAAGGTGTTGGGACAAAAAATATAGAAAAATGTATTAATTCTTATAATGAGGCGTTAAAGTTATTACAAGAATTGAAACTAAAAAATAAGTATTCTTCCATTTATTATAATTTAGGTTTAGCACATACCAAAACGGACTCTACTATTTCTAATCATTATTTTAAAAAAGCACTAGAATATGTAAAATACGATAAGGCTTTAAACCCTCTTATCCATATGGGTATAGGTATAAAACACATGGAATACAATGATCACTTTCAAGCTCAGGAAAGTTTCACCAATAGTTTCAAATATTATTTTGATTTAAAAGACATAGATATTTATTGGCTTCCTAAAAATCAAGATTTAGACAAAATTACTGATCCTACAAAATTCTTAGAGCTTTTAAAAAGAAGGCTTGAAAGCTGGTTAGAATTAAGTAAAAAAGATGATAAATATTATATTCAAGGAATTAAAACGGCATATATTGGAGATCATTTTATCAATCTTTTATTAAAAGATAACTTATCCATAAGAACAAAACTTCTATGGAGAAATATCGCGTCGCAAATGTATTTAATAGCTTTAGAAGCTACTATGAAAACTAACAAATATAATGATGCGTTTTATTTCATGGAAAAAAGTAAAGCACTACTCCTATTACAAAGTCTTAACAAAAATGACATCAATCTTCCTCCCATCATTTTAGAAAAAAATAAAAAATTATCTGATAAAATTGCCTCCTTACGATCCCAACTCAGATCTGCAAATCTAACAAACAGAGATTCTATAGAAGAATTAACATTATCTAAAGAAGCTTACTTAAAGAGTTACAGAGATTCTCTTTCATCAAAATACCCTTTTCAATTTACCAATTACTCAATACCCAAAACCATTTCCTTGTCCTCATTAGAATTAGCTTCCGACGAAGTGGTAATTCAATACGCTATGGGAATTAGAGTGGCCGAAACAGAACCTGAAGCCTATGGTCTTTTCATATCAAATAACAAAAAAAGACTATTCAAAATTTCAAAAGTTAGTGATTTAAAAAACAACATTGATTTATTAAGAAAACTCCTTAATCAGCCTTTTAAAACAGAAAAAGATCTTAACCAATATAATACTCTCGCCCATAAGATTTATAATTCTTTATTCCCGGAAGAAATACGCAACCATATAAATAATAGTAAAATTACAATAGTTCCGGATAATCTATTACATTATATTCCATTTGAAGCACTGATTACAGATATAAAAAATAAAAAATATTTGATTGAAAAAGCTGAAGTGAATTATGCATATTCCCTCTCTTTTAATAGAACTAACTCCAAAATAGAAAGAAAACATGATAAAGATTTTCTTGGTATTGCGCCAGTTGAGTTTTCTAATAACCTAACAACATTATCCAAAAGTAAAAACGAACTATTACAAGCTATACAATATTATGAAGGTGATATACTTTTAAACGATCATGCAACAAAGAAGAATTTTAAAGACACAGCCAATGAATATAAAATTTTGCATCTAGCGACACACGCTGATGCTTCAGACTCTCTAAACCCTTGGATAGCATTCCGAAAGGACAAACTTACTGAATTAGAAATTGGAGTAATGAATCACAAAGCTGATTTAGTTATAATGAGTGCTTGTAGCACATCGTTAGGAGAGATCCGACAAGGTGAAGGAGTATTAAGTCTAGCCAGAGGATTTTTTAAATCTGGAGCAAATACTGTCATTCCCACTTTATGGAGTACCAATGACAAGGCGACTGCTACGATCACAGCTGATTTTTATAAAAACCTAAGCGAAGGACAAACCAAATCAGCAGCTTTACGACAAGCAAAACTCAATTATCTACATAACAACACAGATGCAGAGGCATCACCACATTATTGGGCATCGATGATCCTTATTGGAGATACAGGGACGTTGTTGCCACAATCTAATGATTTATGGATGTTTCTTTTAGGATTAGGGATTGTAGCGGTGATTGTATTGAGCATGTTTGTTTACAAAAGAGTAAGATGAGTATGAT
This sequence comes from uncultured Aquimarina sp., assembly GCF_947492965.1. Classification (GTDB taxonomy): domain Bacteria; phylum Bacteroidota; class Bacteroidia; order Flavobacteriales; family Flavobacteriaceae; genus Aquimarina. Next base: position 461,937 of record NZ_CANLOZ010000005.1, read on the forward strand.
AAGAAGTTATAGACTTTGTTGTTTCTTATGGTTGACTATATTAGTTTGTAATGCACAACAAATGTCAGCAACCTTAGATTCTATAGTTTCCAATGTAGATAGTGACACTTTAAGAAAGAGACTATATACAGAACTTTTTAACACTTACAAAAGCAATAACAACTATAGGCAATTGGGAGCTGATGCGCATGAGCTTGCTAAATGGTATTATCGGGACAAAGACAAAAAAAATACGATATACTATACAGAACTTGCTATTGAAGCAAAAAAGAAAGCGATTCCTTTTGATGAAGAATTATTAAAAAACAGTTATATCAATCTTGGTTTTTTTCATAGAAAATATGGTAATCACGAAAAGGCAATCAAAGCGTTAAAAAGTGCTATACCATTCAAAAAAAAATCACTAAATATCAGAGCATATAATTACCTTGCTAACAGTTACGACATTCTTCAAGACCCCTATAATGCAGTAGAAAACCGCTTACAAGTTTTTAAATATTTAGATTCAAAAACAGATCTTCAACAATTGATTGACAACCATATCAAACTAGCCTTTTCATACAGAGGATTTAGAGATTCTCTGGGAGGAAAAAAAGCAACACAACACCTATTAACAGCAGACTCAATTACAGATCTTATCAGTAATCCTAAAAAAGAAAGCACATATCTAATTAAGTCAAATCTTGGTATTCAATTTTATGAGAACAACAGTAAAAAATTAAATTTAAAAACTGGTATTCGCTATTATAAAGAAGCACTTCTAATTTCTAAACAAACTAGCAATAAAAGACACCAATGCTCATCTTATTATAATCTTGGTTTAGCACACATTGATATAGACACTATTCTTTCTAAAAAATATTTTGACCAATCCCTAAACTTGGTACCCCATAAACCTCAATTATTAAAATCTATTCAGTTTGGCTATGGTAAATTAGCTTATAAACAAGAACAATATGATAAGGCTCTTAGTTTTTATAACAGTTCTATTAAAGGTTTTTTAAATAATCAAAACATATCAGATGACTTGGAACCTACCCTAGAGGATCTAAATTCTGTGAAAAAAAAATCGCTATTATTGGAGATTTTAAAAACTAAAATTAAAATTTTAAACGAACAAGGAATTAAGACTAAGAATCCTAAAAAATATATTCAAGCTCTAAAAACCCTTAAAATTGCGGATCAACTCATAGAAATAATAATTACCTCCGACGCTTCTTATTTAACCAAATTACATTGGAGAGATTTAGCTTCAGAGATCTATATTATTGGGTTAGAAGCCTGTTATCAAGCCAATCTTTTAGACAAAGCTTTTTACCTGATGGAAAAAAACAAAGCTTTACTCTTACTCCAAGATCTTAATAGAAGTAAAGAAGAATTACCGGAAGTCATTTTAGAAAAAGAGTTAGCATTTAAAAATTACATCGCTTCTTTAGAAGAAAAGAAACAAGGACTTTCTGCGCAACAACAAGATTCTATTGCTATTCTTGTATTTGATAAAAAAACGGCATTAGGACGTTTCCAAGATTCCATTGCAGATGATTATCCTAATCATTTTTTAGCAAAAGAAATACCGACATTGACTTCTTTATCCGCAATAAAACCCCAGCAAAATGAGATTATCATTCAGTATACTATGGCAGAAAGAATAGCTTATACAACTCCATACGGTTATGGAATGATGATCTCAAATACAGGAAATCAATTATTTAAATTAAAAGGTATTGACGATATTCTAAATAATATCAAAACGCTCAGAAGACTCTTAAACCAACCTTTTACTACGGCAGAGAATATTATTACTTATAGAAAAACATCCAATGATATCTATAACGCTTTATTCCCAGAAGAAATACAAGCAACACTTAAGGGTAAAAAAGTAACTATTATCCCAGATCATATGCTTAGTATGATTCCTTTTGAAGCCTTGGTTACCGATCTTGACAATAGCACTTATCTCATCGAAGACTGCGAAATTGATTACGCTTTTTCGCTTACCTTCCGACAGCAAAATGCTAAAATATCCCGAAAAGCATCGCAAGATTTCTTGGGTGTTGCTCCGGTAAATTTCTCAAAAGGTTTAACCGCACTACAAAACAGTAACAAAGAGATTACAACTGCGAATGCATTTTATAATGGAGATTTATTATTGGATCAAGAAGCTACCAAAGAAAACTTTATTAAAAAGATCAAAGATTATAAAATCCTACATCTTGCCACGCATGCAGATGCCTCGGATTCTATAGCGCCATGGATCGCGTTTAGAAATTCTAAACTCACGGATCTAGAACTTAATTCACTGCAAAGTCAGGCAGAATTAGTTGTATTAAGTGCATGCAATACATCTTTAGGAAAGATAAGTCGTGGAGAAGGTATTCTTAGTCTTGCCAGAGGTTTTTTTAAATCGGGTGCTAATACGGTCATTCCATCTTTATGGAGTACCAATGATAAAGCGACTGCTACCATCACTGCTGATTTTTATAAAAACCTAAGCGAAGGACAAACCAAATCGGCAGCTTTACGGACTGCAAAACTAAATTATCTACATAACAACACAGATGCAGAAGCATCACCACACTATTGGGCATCGATGATCCTTATTGGAGATACAGGAACATTGTTGCCACAATCTAATGATTTATGGATGCTGTGGATCGGCTTAGTTGCAGTACTACTTTTGTATTTAGTGTATTTCTTAGTTAAAAAAACAAGATAATCGTTAGTGCCTCCAAAAATTCGATTGTGAAAAAAATCTGTTAATTTTTCTATAAAAAAGAAAAAACGATAGTAACAATTCATTTTCTAAGGAACGTCTTTGTAGACATAGATCCTGAATGTCTATAAATGTTCGGGTTTTTTTAAAATTAAAACTAAAAATTATGTTACAAGACATTTTAAAAGTAAACGGAGTACAAAAAGTAAACAAACAACAGCAAAAATCTATTAAAGGAGGTGACATACCAATACTAGTAGAGGAGCATCCTTGTGGGGATACTGGTGGAAGAATCAATTATTTTACTAATCAATTGTTTTGTAAACAAGTTGGAGGAGTATGGCTAGGTGGTACTTCATGTATGATCTGTCATTAATCTAAATTATTAAACAAATCATACAAAAATGGAGAGAATAATAGCATAATCAATTATTCTCTCTATTTTCTTATTCTACACATCATAGCTCTATAGCATTTAAAAAAAGAACTATATCTCACAAAATGACATCTGATAACTCTATAACTTTACGCTATCATTCCCTATAACAACCACTCTATTCGTATTAGTTATCACTATTTTAATAACAAGATCATTTAGTGTATTTCTATTTAGAAAAGATAACACAACTTACTTAACTAATTAAAAGTTATTTTTAACCGAACGGATCGGATTTTTTCCAAAAAAGCTATATTTGTAGTTGCGCAAACTCAGATCGTCACACACATGAAATCTTTACTTAGTATTGTAGTTGGTTTATTTTTTATAACCACTATGCAGGCACAGAGCATTTATGAAGCGGGTTATTTTGTAGATAATAACGGAAAACGTACAGAATGCTTAATCAAAAAACTTCCTTGGAGAACCAACCCAACCGAATTCCAATGGAAAAAAAACATTTCTTCTAGTTCTAAAACTGCTACCATCGAAAACATAAAAGAATTTGGAGTTGGAGAAGATTACGTTTACAAAAGGTACATTTTACAATTTGATCTTAACGGAGATACCGTAGGAAAGTCTACCAAATACAAAGATCCAGATCTTACCTATAAAAAGATTTTTTTAAGAACCATCTTAAAAAGTAAAACAACGCTGTATCAATATTCTAAAAACGACGTGCATCGTTTTTTCTATACCAATCCTGAGACAGTATACCCAGAACTGCTATTATACAAGGTTTTTTATACTCCTGATGAAAGCAAAAAACCAGGAAAAAAAGTAATTCCTCAGGAAAATAACACCTACCAAGAACAATTAGCTAAAAAAATAAAATGTGGAGATCAAGATCCTTCTAAGTTAACCTATACACAAGGAGATCTTAAACGATATTTTAAAAAATATAATGAATGTAAAGGCAATAAAATTGAATATATCATCCGTAAAAAAATTAACCAAACAAGAATTGGTGTGGTCGCTGCAGTTGATCTAACAGGATTTACTCATGGTTCTATTGCCGGTCCTGCAGGCGATGTAAATTATGATGATGTATTTGCTCCTCGTTATGGAGTCTTTATAGAAACCTTTATCCCGTTTTCTAAAGTAGATTTAAGTTTCTTCTTAGAATCCACCTACAAGGCATTTACAATGGATGGAAGAGACTTTGCTATTTCTAACAGTGAATTCGAATTAGATTATAAAAGTATTAATGTTGCTGTAGGACCAAGATTCCATATTTATTTGAGTCCTAAATTTGAGCTATTCCTGGAAGGAGGACTTACTGTAGATTTTAATATCGGTACAGAAGCTACTGAATTTATGGAAAATGAATTAGAAAACACAACCACAGATTATTTTTATGGAGGTGGTATTGGATCTGGTCGTTTAAAGATTGGATTCAGACAATACTCTCCCAAAAACATTTCTAAAAGTACTGCAATACCAGATTCAGAGCTTACTACTTCTAGTCTTTATGTTTCTTTCAATATTTTTTAGGCACAAAAACAATCATAAAATAAAAAAACAAAAAAGGATTATACAATTAGTATAATCCTTTTTTACTTATATAAAATTTAATCTTCTAATTTGCTACTTCACTGATAAATTTAATACGATATAGTCGTAACTCTTCATCATCATAATCACCATCGAACTCTTCGATGGCTGTATCAATTTTATCACTTTCAGCTTCAATAAAATACTCATGTATTTCTTCCTGCTGATCTTCGTCTAATATTTCATCTATCCAATAACTGATATTTAATTTTGTACCACTGTAGACAATCGCTTCCATTTCTTTTATAAAATCTGGCATGTCCATTCCTTTAGCAGCAGCAATATCATCTAATGGCAATTTTCTATCTACATTCTGAATAATATATAGTTTGATACCGCTATTTGCTCCTGTACTCTTTACCACAAAATCATCAGGACGCATAATATCGTTTTCTTCTACATATTTAGCGATAAGCGCTATAAATTCTTTTCCGTATTTCTTAGCTTTTCCCTCTCCTACTCCATGTACATTTCCTAATTCTTCAATACTTATAGGGTATTTAAGTGCCATATCCTCTAAAGAAGGATCTTGAAATACCACAAATGGAGGCACTCCTAGTTTCTTTGCAACCTTTTTCCTAAGATCTTTTAGCATTCCAACCAATTGCTCGTCTGTTCCTCCTTTTCCTCCTGATTTCGCTGCGGTAATTATAGAATCATCCTTGGTTTCATCATACACGTGATCTTCTGTCATCATAAAACTAACAGGCGACTCGATAAATTCTCTTCCTTCTTTGGTGATACGTATCACTCCATACGTCTCTATGTCTTTTCGCAAATATCCAGAAACCAACACTTGTCGTATCAATGCCATCCAGTACTTATCTTCTTTTGATTTTCCAGTTCCAAAGAATGGCTGTTCATGGGTTTTATGAGAAATAATAAGAGCATTACTTTTCCCAATGAGTGTATTTACAAGATCTTTAGACTTATATATTTCTCCAGTTTTATTTACAACTTTTAATAATAGTTGTACCTCATCCTTTGCTTCGTGCTTCTTTTTAGGGTTACGAACATTATCGTCCATATCCGCTCCTTCTCCCGTTACCTCATCAAATTCTTCTCCGAAATAATGTAGAATAAATTTACGTCTGGAAATAGAAGTTTCTGCAAAAGCAACCACCTCCTGTAATAGAGCATGACCAATTTCCTGTTCGGCAACAGGTTTTCCACTCATAAATTTTTCTAGCTTTTCGATATCCTTATAGGCATAATAAGCTAAACAATGTCCTTCTCCTCCATCACGTCCAGCACGACCAGTTTCCTGATAATAACTTTCGATACTTTTAGGGATATCATGATGAATCACAAAACGAACATCTGGTTTATCAATCCCCATCCCAAAAGCAATCGTTGCTACCACTACATCCACATCTTCCATAAGGAACATATCTTGATGTTTTGCTCTAGTCTTGGCATCTAAACCTGCGTGATAAGGAACTGCTTTTACTCCATTCACTTCTAAGGTCTGAGCTAACTCTTCTACGCGCTTTCTGCTTAAGCAATATACAATACCACTTTTACCACTATTTTGCTTTACAAAACGAATGATATCAGCATCGACGTTCTTAGTTTTTGGACGTATTTCGTAAAAAAGATTAGGTCTATTAAAAGAGGCCTTAAAGGTCTGCGCATTACTCATACCAAGGTTCTTAAGAATGTCTTCTTGTACTTTGGGAGTAGCTGTGGCGGTTAATCCTATAATGGGGATATCCTCTCCTATTCTTTTGATAATATTTCTAAGATTTCTGTATTCTGGTCTGAAATCGTGTCCCCACTCGCTAATACAATGTGCTTCATCTACCGCCAAGAAAGAAATTTTTTGTTCCCTTAAGAAGTCTACATATTCTTCTTTGGTTAATGATTCTGGAGCAACATAAAGTAACTTAGTAACTCCGTTAACGATATCACTTTTTACTCTTTTTACTTCAGATTTGTTTAAGGACGAATTTAACACATGCGCAATCCCTTCTTCGGAAGAAATACTACGAATGGCGTCTACTTGATTTTTCATTAATGCGATTAACGGAGATACTACAATTGCTGTTCCTTCGCACATTAAGGCAGGAAGTTGGTAGCAAAGGGATTTTCCACCACCTGTAGGCATGATTACAAAAGTATTCTCTTTGTTTAAAATACTTTCTATCACCTTTTCCTGCAATCCTCTAAATTGACTAAACCCAAAGTACTTTTTTAAAGCTCCTTGTAAGTCAGTTTTGTTCAAACTCATTAAATTGTCAAACTTTTATATACCAATTAAATTAAAAATAATTCTATCACATAAACCTTTTTCCCCAATTCAGATTTAGTGGATTGTTCTTTTTTAAAAAGTTACCAAAGATAAGCAAACTAAAATTTAGAAAGCTTTTTTTCAGCATTATTTAATATTCATAAGGTATTCTATACCTTTGCATAATTAAAGATACTAAAATCTTTATTTATAACACGCAAATTTTATAAATTTTGAACACCCTCGATACGATTATTTCCTTCGCGCAACAAACTATTAATGAAGAAGCTAGAGCCATTGCACATCTAGAACAACTTATCGACAAGGAATTTGCTGAAGCCGTGAATACCATTCATAATTCTAATGGACGAGTAATCATTACTGGGATCGGAAAAAGCGCCATAATTGCTTCAAAAATAGTAGCTACCATGAATTCTACGGGAACTCCCGCTGTATTTATGCACGCTGCAGATGCTATTCACGGAGATTTGGGTAATATCCTGAAAGATGATGTGGTTATTTGTATTTCTAAAAGTGGAAATACTCCTGAAATAAAGGTGCTAGTTCCCCTAATTAAAAACTTTAACAATACTTTAATTGGCATTACTTCAAACAAGGAGTCTTTCTTAGGAAAAGAAGCTGATTTTGTACTACACGCATATGTAGAAAAAGAAGCCTGTCCTAATAATCTAGCACCAACTACAAGTACCACCGCGCAATTAGTTATGGGAGATGCCGTAGCGGTATCTTTATTACACCTTAAGGGTTTCTCTAGCAAGGATTTTGCAAAATATCATCCAGGAGGCGCATTGGGCAAGAAATTATACCTAAGAGTACAAGATATCGTTTCTAAAAACGAAAAACCGGAAGTAGGTCCAGACTCTGATATCAATTCAGTAATCGTAGAAATGACCGAAAAGAGATTAGGTGCCACAGCCGTTACCGACAATAATAAGATCATAGGTATTATCACGGATGGAGATTTAAGAAGAATGTTAACCACAAATACTTCTTTTGCAGGATTAACTGCTAAGGATATTATGTCTCCTAATCCTAAGCGTATTGATATCGATGCGATGGCAGTAGACGCTCTTGATCGTCTAGAAGAATACGGAATATCACAATTATTAGCAGAAGAACAAGGCAACTATGCTGGCCTTTTACATATTCATGACCTAATGAGAGAAGGAATACTATAATGGGAAAGAAGATAACAAAAGATCCACAATCCATGTCTTTTCTGGATCATCTTGAAGAATTGAGATGGCATTTAATAAGAGCTACCGTATCCGTTTTGATAGCAGCAATTGTAGCATTTATTGCTAAAGAATTTATTTTTGATGTACTAATTTTTGGTCCAAAAAAACCAGATTTCCCTACCTACAAAGGGCTTTGCAATCTTTCTAAACTTTTAGGTTTAGATGAAAGTTTATGTTTCCAAGAGTTACCATTTAGTGTACAAAGTAGAAAAGTAGCTGGGCAGTTCTCGGTACATATCTGGACATCTATTACTGCTGGTTTTATAGCAGCTTTCCCATATGTATTATACGAATTTTGGAAGTTTATTGCTCCTGCATTATATGACAAAGAAAGAAAATACTCTAAGGGGTTCATCATTATCTGCTCTTGTCTATTTTTTCTAGGTGTACTTTTTGGATATTATATTATTACTCCATTATCAATTAACTTTTTAGGAGGGTATCAGGTGAGTGCAGAAGTATTAAATGAATTTGATATTGATAGTTACATCGCCTTAGTAAGAGCTTCGGTGATTGCTTGTGGATTGATATTCGAACTGCCTGTTATTATGTTTTTTCTTACCAAAGTTGGGCTTGTCACTCCTCAATTTTTAAAGAAATACAGAAAATTCGCATTAGTAATTGTATTGATTTTATCCGCTGTAATCACTCCTCCTGATATTGCGAGTCAGGTGATTGTAGCAATTCCAATATTGATTTTATACGAAGTAAGTATTATTATTTCTAAAATAGTGGTCAAAAGACAAAACAAAAAATTAATTCCGCAAACCAAATGAGTACCATAGTAGACGATTTCAATGAATATAGAGAGAAAATGAACTCTCGAATTCTAGAAGATAACAATAAGATTATTAAAAGAATCTTCAATTTAGACACCAATGCTTACATGGAGGGTGCATTGGATGTAAAAACAAAAGAGCTTTTAGGTTTAGTGGCATCTACTGTACTTAGATGTGATGACTGTATAAAATATCACTTAGAAACCTGTTATAAAGAAGGTTTAACCAAAGAAGAAGTGGTAGAATCTTTAAGTATTGCGACTTTAGTTGGAGGAACCATTGTTATACCACATTTACGAAAAGCATATGAATTTTGGGATGCTTTAGAGGAGCAAAACTCATAACATTGCTCTTAATCAATTTATTCGCTTATTTTAGCAACATCCAATATAGAAAGAAGTCATTCAGAATATGAAGTTAACAGCAGACAACTTAATAAAATCATATAAAGGAAGAAAAGTAGTAAAAGGGATTTCTCTGGAAGTAAATCAAGGAGAAATTGTAGGTTTATTAGGTCCTAATGGAGCTGGTAAAACAACTTCTTTCTATATGATTGTAGGGTTAGTAAAACCAAATGGAGGAAAAATATCACTTGATAGTACTGATATTACAAAGTTTCCTATGTATAAGCGTGCTCAGAATGGGATTGGTTATCTAGCACAAGAAGCTTCTGTTTTTAGAAAACTAAGTATCGAAGATAATATCCTTAGCGTTTTGCAGTTAACAAAACTCTCCAAAAAAGAACAGTTGCATAAAATGGAATCTCTGATTGAAGAATTTGGTTTAGGTCATATTCGTAAGAACAGAGGAGATTTATTAAGTGGTGGAGAACGAAGAAGAACAGAAATAGCTAGAGCCTTAGCGACAGATCCTAATTTTATTTTATTAGATGAACCTTTTGCTGGGGTAGATCCAGTTGCCGTAGAAGATATTCAACGAATTGTAGCTCAGCTAAAAAATAAAAATATTGGTATTCTAATTACGGATCATAACGTACAAGAAACGTTAGCCATCACTGACAGAACTTACCTTATGTTTGAAGGAAGTATTCTAAAAGCAGGAATTCCTGAAGAACTGGCTGAAGATGAAATGGTTCGTAAAGTTTATCTTGGGCAAAATTTCGAGCTTAGAAAAAAGAAAATAGATTTCGATTCCTAGTTACTTATAAAACTCATCTATAAGCCTTGGACTGCATTTCTTAATTTCAAATTCCATATCTGAAACTGCAATGTGTTGCTTCCCTATTTTTAATTGAATTAGCAATCCCTTAGAATTTATAGGGTTATGCTGATCAAAAATAAAATTACCTATACTATAGTAAATAGGTTTTTCTTTGTAAACTTCTATCGTTTGTATAGTATGTGGATGATGACCAATAATGACATCCGCCCCAGCATCGATTAAACTATATGCTTGCTGCTTTTGTGATATCAATGGAACTTTTGTATGTTCCGCTCCCCAATGCAACTGAACAACTACTACCGCTTCTGAATTATCTTTCTTTATGTTATGAATCTTATCAGAAATCTCATCAAAAGAATCTTCGCAAACACAAGGCTTATCTTCTAAAAATGTCCAATTTTCTGAAGGAACCTGAAGAGAAGATAACAAATATACATTTCTAGGATTTGAGGTAATTAATATTGGTTTACATGCTTCTCGGGTATGCTTCCCATATCCCAAAGGAATTAAACCCGCATTTACAATATTCCGTTCTGTATCTACCAAACCATTTCTACCTTGATCCATGGAATGATTATTTGCCATATTCAAATGAGTGATCCCATGTTTTTTTAGTGCAAACAACCAATCTGGTTCCGCTCTGAAAATAAATTTCTTATGAATAGGTTCTTCTATTTTGGTAGCTGGACATTCTAAATTAGCGATAACCACATCGCTTTTTGCAAAAACGCTATCTATCGATTCATGAAACAGAGTATCCATTCCCAAATGTTCAACCCTTGTCCTCACTCCACGATCTAATAACAAATCTCCAACAAAAACTATAGTAGTTTCGTCATCCGAATCACATGAAGAAAAAGAAACCAGGATTCCTAAACCTACAATTATAAATCTAAAAGAAAATTGCACTCTCCTAAGATGCTTTATTTTTTTTAACATCCCGAACTATAGAATATTTTCTCATTTGTTTTTGGAGCAGGAATTGGAACTATAATAGCTTTCATCCATTCAGGAATCCCTTTAGCTTGATTCTTATCTATCATATCCTGCCATTCTTCGTCGGTTAAACGATTTCCAAGAGGAAGATGAAATTCGTGATATCCAAATACCGCTCCTTTTGTGATATGCAAATACCCTTCAATCTCCACTAACACATACAAATCATTTACATTACCCGTAGCCACATGTAAAATCCCCTTATCAGGATTGTTCCCACTATTCGCTGTATATACATCTGCTACCACAGCGACAGATTTATCAGGTCCTTGTACATTATGCCATCCATCTAAATACTGATCTTTTTGCTTTACCAAATCTAGTGTAATCCATTCGAATGTACTACCTATGATTTCTATCTGACCATACTCCTGAATAGATAGTTTCTTTCCTGCTAGTTCTTTTTTACTTGCAGATAATAAAAACTCTGCGTTCTCTCTTAAGCTAGTGGTAATTCTAGAAATATTTGAATCCAAAAGTTCATTTCTTTCCAATACCGATTTAGTAAGATCAATTAATTCGATTACAGTGTTCCAGTAGCCAATATTAGGTTCTACATATCCAACTGTATAAGGACTTGGAACTCCTTCTCCATCTCCGCACTCTGCAGCCATTGGTTGTTCTGCATATAAAATAGAATCATGCTTTAATTCTGCCCAAGAAGCTAAAGAAGCATTTAAATTTTTCTTATTCCATTCTGGAGTTTGCATGAAATAAGGATAACTATCATTAGCTTTTTGAAGCTCCAACAAACTCTGAATCCACTTTGTATAAACAGTAGCTCCAAAATCTACGGAACTCATTTCTTCTTGCATCTTAGTTAACAATCCAGGATATTCTTCCCACTTCTCTCCTTCTTTTAATTCATTAATCAATAGATCTTCTGCAGCTTTACTACCAAAAGCAGCCATTACATCTAATCCTTGTGGGTAAGCACGTTTGGAAACTTCACTTTTCAAATCCACCAAATTTTGAAGCACATCATTATCAGAAACATATCGTTGTGGTATAAAGTTGATTTTTATCTTACAACTACCTCCACCAGATCTTATTTTATCTTTGATATCCGCAATCTTATTTACTTCGACTTTAAGGTTTTCTATACGCTCAGTATCTTGTAAAATAGCTTCCAAAGGAAGCTCTTCTTTTTCTAACAACTCAGCTAAATCTAAGAAAGATACATTATCTGCTTGTCCAATAATGAAGTCTATAGGCTCCATGATTGCTTTATATTTCTTTAATGTCTCTTTCCCGAAATTAGAACTATTACCAAGAGTGGCAGCATTTACCAAAGCTCTTTTAAACTGAAGATCATTATTGAGACAAAAAGGAGCGGATTGCAACCACATCATTGCACAGAAATAACGTTTTAAAGATTCTGTTCTAGTATAGTGTCCTCTTGGTTTAAACAAACTGTATGGAAACTGAACTTCAGTAAATTCCAAAAACTCAGAAATCTTATCTTCTGCGCTTTTAACGGCCAATAATTCATTCTCATAATGTTGTTCATATCCAGAAGGAACTTCAACCTTCTCATCGGTTAACAATGTATACGCAATTGCATAATACGTCTGATTAAATTTTGCCATTTCACTAAAAACTTCATCTGAAGAAGTTTCAGCTAAACTTTGCATATCCTTAATCATGTTTTGGCAAATTTCTGATAGGATCGGAATAAATTGTTCTTCTTCAATTTTCTTAAGTATAAACCCAAAATACATGTGAAACAATTGCATATACATATCCGTAGTCACAAAATTCGGAAACTCTGCATAATCATTCTGTTCATACAAATGAAAAAACTGAATATTCGAATTAGGAACAATCGCAAATCCATTTTTAGCCAACATCTCCATCAACTCAGGAGCAGGCTTTTCTAATTGAAAAAGATTTACAATATTATCAATATTCGCCACCTTTCTATTTCCTTGGTCTAAGAGATTTTTAGTTTTTAACTCTTCTTCTCGCTTTTTTAAATTTTCGATAAAAACTGTTTCTTGAGATGAGTATGAAATGGGCTCAATATCTTCTCCTCCTTCTTCTGCCCAATACCTACTTTCCATTCTCTCATTATACCAACTTGTAGCTTCAAAAGTGTACCTGAGATCACCTTTCATAAAACAATATCCTTGTTTTGCCGCAAAACTGTTGCGTAATACTCTTATTTCGTACAGGGTTAATGAAGAAATATCCATCTGCAAATCCACATCTTCTCCTAATTTTTCTACATCTAGCTTTCCATTAACTATAACAGGATTATCAATTTTCTTAGTTTCTTCCTCTTCTAGAGTTGTCTCCTCTATCTCATTAGATGTCGATACGGGATCATTTTGTTTGTTTGTTTTTGTATCACTTCCACACGCGATGAGAATTAAAAATACACTGATCAACAATAATTGTTTTTTCATAGTTTTTAAGTTGCTAACTTTTATTTCTTAGTATTTGTATGGCCTTTGCGCTATCTATTTCTCTATACAGATATTTTGTAAATTCCAGTCCAAAACGTTTCCATTTATATTCTGCGATAAGCACGTTACCACTTTGTTCTTTTTCAATACTTCTAATAAAGTTTCCTTCCTGAGTTTCTATAAAATCAAAATCTACTAAAGGTTTACTTAAACGAGAACCTAACCATAATGGTCGAACATATCCTTTGTAATTTTTGAAAATAAAAAGACGTTTTCGTTTTATAGAATCAAATCTTGTGGTCTTTATTACTCCCACTAATATATCGTCTTTTCCGTTACCATCTACATCTCCGTGCGTAAACTGATATACTGGATACGGTAATTCCCAATTATCAACTAAAGAATCGGAAGCAATCTGCACATAATACAGTGAATCATGTTCTTTTACCAGAGTAATAGTATGCTCTCCCGTTTTGAAGGTAGTTTTGGTGGTATCCGAACAGCTAAGAATAAGCAAGCTTACGAACAACAAAAAGTAAAACCCAATATGGTTTCTCATGATAATACGGAATCTAGACTGTACTTCCTTCCTTAAAAATCAAAGACATCAAAACATACAGCAATATGACTACTGGTATCGCGGTGAATTGAAGAAATGCCAACAACAAAATCGTTATTACTAAGAAAGCATATCTAATTTTATTCTCCTGAAAACCCCATGTTTTAAACTTTAATGCAAATAATGGAATTTCGGCATTAAGTAAGTAACAACTCACCAATGTGAGACCTATTAAAAACCATTGATTCAAAATAACATCAGCAATCCATTCCGCAGAGTTGAAACTAAGAATTAAAGGCAAACTAATAATTAACAAAGTGTTAGCAGGAGTTGGTAATCCAATAAATGAAGTCGTCTGTCTCGTATCGATATTAAACTTTGCTAATCGATATGCTGAAGCCAACGTAATAAGCAAGCCTATAATAGGTAAAAACTCTACATAACCTTCTATAAAATCTTCATCATAAACCTGATATCTTAGCACTTGATCCGAAGAGACATTATATACTTTTGCCATTAATTGAAACATTACAATACCTGGTACTAATCCACTTGTTACCATATCGGCTAGTGAATCTAATTGTAATCCAAGTTCACTTTGTACTTTTAGTAACCTAGCCGCTAATCCATCAAAAAAATCAAATCCTATCCCAAGCACTACAAATAAAGCAGCCAGCTCTAAATCTCCCTGAACAGCAAAAATTGTAGCAATACAGCCACACAAAAGATTAAGAAGGGTAATGATATTAGGAATTTGCTTTTTCAGCTTCATATGGATAAATTTTGTGTAAAAATAGCAAACTATTTCCGTCTATTAACAAGGGCTACACAATATGAAATCGTAAATAAAGTTTATAATGTTGAAAAATAGTAAGATATTTGTCAAAAATTGCTAGGATTGAAAAGAATTATAATCGCATTGTTTAGTTTGTCTGTGTTTTTCTCTTCAGCTCAAACTCGTAAATATTCCAATGAATTTTTGAATATTGGTGTCGATGCTGGAGCGTTAGGTATGGCCAATGCTGTTGTTGCTACTTCTGGTGATGTGAATTCTGGATATTGGAATCCTGCTGGATTGATCAATTTAGAAGACAATCAGGTTTCCTTTATGCATGCGGCATACTTCGCTAATATTGCTAATTACGACTACTTAGCTTTTGGTATGCCTTTAGACGAAAAAAGTGCTATTGCATTTTCTTTAATTCGTTTTGGGGTTGATGATATTCTTGATACTACTAGCTTGGTTGATGCAGATGGTAACATTGATTATACAAGAATTAATTTATTCTCCGCGGCAGATTATGCCTTCACATTTTCATATTCGAGAAAGCTACCTATAGAAGGTCTCAGTTATGGTGCTAATGCTAAAGTAATCCGACGTATTATTGGAGATTTTGCCTCTTCTTGGGGATTCGGTTTCGATGCTGCTTTACAATATCAAAAGAACAACTGGCAATTTGGAGTGATGGTTAGAGATATCACCACAACTTTTAATGCCTGGAGTGTTGAAGAATTTGCTATTGGGGATCTTAACGGAGATGGTATTCCTGATGAAGATCAAATTCCACAGATAAGAGATCAAGAATTACCAGAAACTACAGAAATAACGATTCCTAAACTTCAATTCGGAGCTGCCAGAAAATTTGATATAGGAACAAAATTCGGTTTAAATACAGAATTGGATATGAATGTGCGTTTTGCTGAAACAAATGATATTATTTCATCTTCTGCAATTAGTGTTACTCCGGCTTTTGGTTTTGAATTAGATTATGCTAAAATCGTTTACCTGCGAGGAGGTGTAGGTAATTTCCAAAATATTGAGCAATTTGATGGATCCGACAACGTAGGTTTTCAACCAAATTTTGGAATTGGTTTTCAATATAAAGGCATACAGGTAGATTATGCACTCACAGACATCGGCGATCAAAGTGCTGCTATTTATTCTAATGTATTTTCTATAAAAGTAGATTGGAGTCTTTTTAGATAGCCTTTATACTATCATAACATTTTTTTAGCTTAGGGTTTCAGTTTTGTAACGAAATAAGTTTAATTTCGTTTCTAAGACATAACATCTTTTATGAAGAACATATTACTTGTCATTTTATCAGGCTTATTGCTTGCTATTGGTTGGCCTACTTATGGTTTCCCGTTATTTCTCTTTTTTGGTTTTGTTCCTTTATTAATTGTTGAATACAAAGTCCGATCAAACAAGTATCATAAATCTCAAGTATTTGGATTTGCTTTTCTATCGCTATTTATTTGGAATATGATTACCACATGGTGGATCTATAATTCTACTCCATTTGGAATGTGGTTTGCAGAAATTGTAAATACGCTTATAATGGCGTTGGTATTTCTTTTGTATCATATCGTGGCAAGAAGAGCCTCTTTCTTTATTGGAACTATCTTTCTCATTTGTATATGGATGAGTTTTGAATACCTTCATTTACAATGGCAGTTTTCCTGGCCTTGGCTTAACTTAGGAAATGGATTTGCTAGTTTTACTTCATGGGTGCAATGGTATGAGTATACTGGAACTTTTGGAGGTACCCTTTGGATTTGGATTGTAAACATAGGTCTTTACAAAAGCATATTACTTTTTCTAGAACATAAAGACAAGTCAATTTTATACAAAGCGGGGCTTAGAAATGGATTGATCATTATCATTCCAATAATAATTTCTTTTATTATTCTAAAAACCTATGAAGAAGATGGTAAAGAGGTCGAAGTTGTTATTCTACAACCAAACATAAACCCATACACCGAAAAATATAATACTAGCGATGATCGTGTGGGTGCATTGTTAACTTCTCTTTCTCAAAAAGAAATAACGGAAAACACAGATTTTATTATCGCACCAGAAACCGTTTTTGCTGATAATAATCGATTAAAAACATTTAAGAATTCTATTGCAAAAAAGACTGCTAGTGCAATTGTGCAAAATTATCCAAAAGCTAATTTTCTATCCGGAATTTCCTTATTAGATGTTTTTAGAGATCCAGCTCAAGTTCGTCCACAAACAAATGAACATAAAAGTGGTGTGTTTTATGATGACTATAATTCTGCATTTTTAGTAAGGCCTGATGGTACAGATGAGCTATATCATAAAAGTAAATTAGTAGTAGGTGTAGAGAATTTTCCATATCAAAGTGTTTTTAAACCAATTGTTGGTGATGCTATGATTGATTTAGGAGGTACTGTAGCTAAGAAAACTACCCAACCAGACAGAGAAGTCTTTTTTACCAAAGAAGGATTAGGCGCCGCTCCAATTATTTGCTATGAAAGCGTTTACGGAGAATTTGTTACAGGTTATGTAAGAAATAATGCGGATTTCTTAGCAATTATCACTAATGACGCTTGGTGGGGTGTTACACAAGGACATCAACAACATTTGGCTTATGCTAAATTAAGAGCAATAGAAACAAGAAGAAGTATTGCCCGAAGTGCAAACACCGGTATTTCTGCAATTATAAACCAAACTGGAAATATTGTCTCGTCTTTACCATATAACCAGCAAGGAGTATTAAAAGGTACTCTTACTACCAATAAAAAAATTACTTTCTATGTTAGAGCTGGCGACTATCTAGCAAGAGTTGCTATTTTTCTTATGATTTTTATTTTTCTATTCTCGGTAACAAGACGACGAAAGAAAATTACGGCTCTATAAAGCAGAATCCAATATTTGTACTTAATTTGCAAATTTTCAAATCATAACCAAGCTTTATCAGGTGAATTACGTATCAGTAGAAAATATTGCAAAATCTTTTGGAGAACGAGTGCTATTTAACAACATATCGTTCGGTATTAATGAAGGGCAAAAAATTGGTTTTGTAGCTAATAATGGAACTGGTAAAACGTCTTTACTAAACATTGTAGCAGGAGATGAAGAACCAGATGAAGGTCAGGTAGTATATAGAAAAAACCTAAAAGTAGCGTTTCTACCTCAAGAGCCCAATTTAGATCCTAATCTTACTATAGAACAAACTATTTTTGCTTCAGATAATGATACTTTACGTGTTATTAATGCGTACGAGAAAGCATTACAAAATCCAGATGACACAGAAGCTTACCAAAAAGCTTTTGAACAAATGGATGCTTTAAATGCTTGGGATTTTGAAACACAATACAAGCAGATACTCTTTAAACTAAAACTCGAAAACCTACAGCAAAAAGTTAGTCAACTATCTGGTGGGCAGAAAAAGAGATTAGCTTTAGCGAATATCTTACTTAGCAAACCTGAGTTATTATATCTTGACGAACCTACAAACCATTTAGATCTAGAAATGATCGAATGGTTAGAAGAATACTTTGCCAAAGAGAATTTTACTCTTTTTATGGTTACTCATGATCGTTATTTTCTAGAAAATGTTTGTAATGAAATTGTAGAATTAGAAAACGGAAGATTATATAGCTACAAAGGTAATTATGCCTATTATCTACAGAACAAAGAAGCTAGAATAGCAAATGAAGAAATAGAAACCAATAAAGCTAAACAACTTTACAAAAAAGAATTAGATTGGATGAGACGCCAACCCAAAGCGCGTACTACCAAATCTAAATCCCGTATTGATGATTTTTATGAAATCAAAGAACGTGCTCATAAAAGAAGAAATGATCATGAGGTACAATTAGAAATCAATATGGAACGTCTGGGAAGCAAGATTCTGGAAATCCATAAAGTTTCCAAAAAATTCGACGATCTTGTTCTTCTAGATAAGTATGAATACGTTTTCAAAAAAGGTGAACGTGTTGGAATTATTGGTAAAAATGGAACTGGCAAATCTACCTTTCTTAATATGATTACTGGTACCATTACACCCGATCAAGGTAAAATAGTAATTGGCGAAACTGTAAAATTCGGGTACTATACACAAAGAGGTATTACTATAAAAGAAGGGCAAAAAGTAATTGATGTGATTAGAGAGTTTGGTGATTACATTCCTTTGAAAAAAGGACGTCAAATTTCTGCGCAACAATTGTTAGAGCGTTTTTTATTCGATCGTAAAAAGCAATATGATTTTGTAGAAAAACTAAGTGGTGGAGAAAGGAAAAGACTATATCTATGTACTGTTCTTATCCAAAATCCAAACTTCTTAATTCTTGATGAACCTACGAATGATCTTGATATCGTAACCTTAAACGTATTGGAGAACTTCCTTTTGGATTTTCCAGGATGTTTAATAGTGGTTTCTCACGATCGTTACTTTATGGATAAAATTGTGGATCATTTATTTGTGTTTAGAGGCAAAGGAGTTATCGAAGATTTCCCTGGAAATTACTCCGACTATAGAGTTTATGAAAACAGTAGAGTTCCAGAAAAAGTTAAAACAGATGATCCAGCATCAAAACCAAAGACTTCTTGGAAAAAGGATAATAAAAGCGCTCTATCTTATAACGAGCAGAAAGAATATAGTCGTATAGAACGTGATCTCAAAAAACTGGAGTTACAAAAAAAGGAAATAGAAGAATTATTTTCTAGTGGCAATTTAGATGAAGATAAAATCAATGAGGAATCTGCTAAACTAAAAGATATTATTGATAGCATAGAAGAAAAAGAAATGCGTTGGCTAGAGTTATCCGAAAAAATGGAATAACACATCTTATTTATTGTAAGCATGCTATTCAAAATTAAATCTTACTTTCTTTTTTTAGTAAAATCTACAAATCAACATGGGGTTCATTCACCCTTTGTTTACAGCTTGGTAACCAAATGTTTTTATAATCGGACTAAAAGAAAATCTTATGGAAAAATACAATCAATTATAAATAAAAACTCAAATGTTGGTATTAATCTAAATTCTGCCAAACTATTAAATCGTACTATTCCCTATTTAGATTATAAAAAAGTGCTTATCCTCAAGAAAAAAACAGATACCATTGCCCAAATTATATCAGAAAACAATGAGATATTTACGTATACTTCTTTTCAGAATGATATAGTGTTCGATTTGGTATTTTTGGACATTGATTACTTTACATCAAATATGGATGTATTAAATACCATAATAAAAAGCACACATAATGACTCTTTATTACTTATAAATTCCATCCGATATACCAAACAAAATTTCGACCTCTGGAACACCATAAAAAAGCATCCAAAAGTAACTGTAACTATAGATACCTATTCACTAGGATTTGTATTTTTTAGAACAGAACAAGCAAAAGAGCACTTTATTATTAGGAAATAGAAGGAATAGCATTATTTTTATGATAGTTCACTTTTAACATAGTCCTATCTGTAGATAAACATAATTCTTTCATGTACTGGTCATATGTTTTATTTTTTTCCAAAAGAAATTTATTAAAATAGTTATTTGCTACCTCCACTCCCATGGTTGTTTCGATATTTACTAGTTTTTTGTACAATGAACCGATATTACTGATTGCACGTTTAGAAGGTATGTTTCTCTCAATTAAATAATTCAAAATCTCATTGTCTTCATTTCTTCTTACTTTGAAGGTTGTAGTCACCCATTTCCATTCTCTTTCCGAGGTTAAACATTGGCTAATCAGGTAAGTATTTGTTTTAGTATATAATTGTAGCCAAAATCTTTTTTGGATGATCTTAGGAATATCAATTTGCAAAATAGGATTTTGAGCATCAGAAAAGGTATCCGTTCTATCATTGTCATTCCATAACATAAAATCACGGTTTATATGAGTGACAAAATGATAAAGACTCTTTTTAGAACTTACAAATTCTTTGGAAAGTACAATTTGGTTTTCAGTAGTATTCTTACTTGGTGGGTTGTGTAAAGACATATTGGTATATTTAGAGATTAATGCAAACAGACTTTCTATTTACATATTTCCAAATACTATATCCCCTATTTTAAGATGTTGATCTTATCTCTTAAAGATAGCACTAATCTACCATAAAAACAACACCCAAATAACTAAAAATTCCTTCATTTTTGAAGCCTCTTAAATAAAAAAGAACGGGATGGAATCATCATATCCCAGAAAACTCTGATAATTAAATCTATTTTATTGTAACAAATTTATTGATCGTACGTCATATAGGCTAAAATCGTATCTTACGCTATAATTAAAGCATCACATGGAAAACGTTATCGATATTAAAGGTATCATTAGAAATTTTCAACTAGGCCAAGAAACAGTGTATGTACTCAAAGGTATTAATCTAGAAGTTAAAAGAGGAGATTATATAGCGATTATGGGGCCTTCTGGATCCGGAAAATCGACACTTATGAACCTTTTGGGGTGTTTGGACACCCCTACCGATGGTACGTATAACCTTAATGGAAATGATGTGAGTAAAATGACTGATGACGAATTAGCCGAAATTAGAAATAAGGAGATAGGTTTTGTATTTCAAACATTTAATTTATTACCACGAACAACCGCTTTAGATAATGTTGCATTACCCATGATTTATGCAGGTACTTCTAAAAAGGATAGAAATGCCAGAGCAGAAGAAGTATTGACAGACGTAGGCCTAGCTGATCGAATGGATCACAAACCCAATCAATTATCTGGAGGGCAGCGACAAAGAGTTGCTGTAGGTAGAGCACTGGTAAATAAACCTTCTATTATACTGGCAGATGAACCAACAGGAAACCTAGATTCGAAAACCTCGTTGGAAATCATGCAATTATTTGATGATATTCATGCTGCTGGAAATACGGTAATCCTGGTTACTCACGAAGAAGAAGTTGCCGCTCATGCACATAGAGTCATTCGATTACGTGATGGCATGATCGAAAGCGATACCAGAAATAGATAGTTTGTAGTTTAAGATTGATATTGTCATAGATTAATTCGTATTTTGGCGTCTTACTAATTCGAATACTCTATGCAACCGATACATATTCTTTTTCTAATCGCCGGATATTTTGGTGTACTTCTTTTAATCTCATATTTCACAGGAAAGAATTCGGGAAACGACGCTTTTTTTAAAGCCAATCGTCAATCGCCATGGTATATAGTTGCTTTTGGAATGATTGGAGCATCACTAAGCGGTGTTACTTTTATTTCTGTACCAGGTTGGGTTGAAGCTTCGCAATTTAGCTACATGCAAGTTGTATTAGGGTATATCGTTGGGTATGCTGTAATTGGTACAGTACTACTACCACTCTATTATAAACTAAATTTAACTTCTATTTATACCTATCTAGAAGAACGTTTTGGAAGGTCTTCCTATAAGACTGGAGCATCTTTTTTTCTTATATCCAGAATTGTGGGTGCTAGTTTTAGGTTATTTCTAGTAGCGAATGTTCTACAAGTTATTATGTTTGATAGTATTGGGATTCCATTTTGGATTACTGTGATTATCACTATACTTCTAATTTGGCTTTACACCTTTAAATCAGGTATCAAAACCATCGTTTGGACAGATACATTACAAACCTTATTTATGCTAATTGCAGTAGGGGTTGCTGTATACTACGTTGCTAGTGATTTAGGAATTGATGGTACTAGTTTAATAGGGTATGTTTTAGACAGTGACCTTTCTAAAATTTTCTTTTTTGATGATTTTAAAAGTGGAGATCATTTTGTAAAACAATTTATCTCTGGTGCTTTTATTGCTATTGTTATGACAGGTTTGGATCAGGATATGATGCAAAAAAATCTTACCTGCAGAAACTTAAAAGATGCTCAAAAAAATATGTTTTGGTTTACTATAGTTCTGACTATAGTCAATTTTGTATTTCTGGGCTTAGGCTTATTATTAACTCAATATGCGGGACAACATGGAATTGATGCTCATAAGGATCAACTTTTCCCCATTATTGCAACTCAGAGTGGATTAGGAATTGGAATTGCTATTTTCTTTGTCTTAGGATTAATTGCCGCAGCCTACAGTAGTGCAGATAGTGCACTAACTTCGTTAACTACTTCTTTTAGTATTGATATCATGGATATAGAAAAAAAACTAAATCCTGAAGATCAAATAAAAGCGAGAAAACAATATCACATTCTATTTTCTTTATTATTAATATTAGTGATCATAGCTTTTAAATACGTAATCAAAGATGAAAGCGTTATTGCTAAGTTATTTGTTTTTGCTGGATATACCTATGGTCCACTTTTGGGACTTTATGCTTTTGGTTTATTTACTAAAATGAATGTCAAAGATAGATTTGTTCCTATCATTGCAATTCTATCACCCATACTATCTTACATTATTAGTATCAATAGTGCCAAATGGTTTGGTTTCGAATTTGGGTTCTTTATTTTAATTCTTAATGGCTTATTAACCTTTTTAGGTTTAGTACTGATCCGTAGAAAGTAATACTAAAGTACAGGCAACTTCAACATCGATACCTGCTTCCTGAAGCATATCATAAAACTCTGGATTTTCAGTTCCTGGGTTAAAAATCACTCTTTCTGGAGAAAGACCAATAATATAATCATAATACTGCTTTTGTCTGGTAGGATTTAGATATAGGGTTACCGTATGTATATCATCAAATGCCATTAGAGATGTATGAATAGTAATTCCTGCTACCTCGCCAGATCGCAATCCAATTGCTACCACTACCTGATCATAATTCACCAATCGATGTATTGCCAAATTAGAATATCTATCTGGTTTAAGCGAAGCTCCCAACACTAAGGTCTTTTTTCCCTTCATAAGCATGATTTTAGTCGCAAAATAACGTTAATTCATAGCGATTACAGTCTGCAAACGTTAAAAATAAACCCTAAAATGTTAAAAACAAAAAACAGGTGTAACATAAGACTTGTACTGCACGTCTTATAGATAAAGAAATATGATTTTTCATAAATTTAGTTAGTTAGTTACTTAATAATCAAATTTTATTCATAGTTGATGGTTAGTGTTACTATTTGATTATTATAAGAAGACCGCTCCTTATCCAGGAGCGGTCTTTGGTTATATAATTAATTGTTAAAAGAAATATTTTGTGTAACAGATTTTAGGTTACATCGTCATACAGATATACGTTTAATCAACGTAAAAAAGGGAAAACAAATGCACTGATATTATGCAATACCCAGTACATTGTTTTGCATACATCAATCAAAACACATTTAATATGAAAAAAAACAACCTACCTATTAGGCAAACTACCCGTAATGTATTCTTATTGATTTTATTAATAAGCTGTTCTTTGATTACCGCTCAACCCAGCAACAGTATCGTTGTTGGTACTATTTCGGGAACAGTAATCGACAAAAACCTTAAACAACCAATTCCTTATGCAACAATAGTAGTAAATGACGGAGCTAATAAATTAGTTAGTGGAGGAATTACGAAAGAAGATGGAACTTTTCTTATTCCTGATATTCCTAATGGAAATTATACTCTAAAAGTACAATTCATTGGATATACCAGTTATACCCAACCTATAGAAATATCCAGAAAGAACAAAGATGTTAATGTAGGAGTCATCTCCTTAGAAGAGGAAGCACAAGCACTAGATGATGTAACCATTATTGCAGAACGAACAACGATCGAACAAAAAATAGATCGCAAGGTAGTAAATATAGGAAAAGACCTTACGACTACTGGTGGTACTGCTGCAGAAATTATGCAGAATATTCCATCGGTTAATGTTGACCAAGATGGAAATATCGCGCTACGTGGTAACCCTAATGTACAGATACTAATTGACGGAAAACCAACAAACATCTCTCCTACTCAATTATTAAAACAAATTCCTTCTACATCGATTAAATCGGTAGAATTAATAACCAATCCATCGGCAAAATATAATCCCGAAGGTATGAGTGGTATCATTAATATAGTACTACGTAAAAATGCTAATATTGGTTTTAACGGGAACATCAACTTGGGTGTAAACTGGGATCAAAATGCGCGATTTAATAGCTCAATCGATCTGAATTACCGAAGTGGAAAAATAAACGTTTATGGAAATTATGGAGCCAATATTACAAAGAATCGACAACAAGGTTTCATTTTTAGAGGTGATCAAAACTATAGAACTGATTTTCGTTTTTTAGATAATAACAAATCTCACCTTTTCAAGGTAGGCTTTGACTTCTATATTAATGACAAGAACACCATATCGTTATATACAAATCAAAATTTATTTGATGGAAATATTAATGGTACTACAGATATAGACTTTCTCGATAATCCAGAAAACAACATATTCCAAAACTTGATTAATGATAGTGATAACCTTGGTTCTACTTATAATTTTGATTTTAAACACGACTTTGAGAAAGAAGGGCATAATATTGAATTAGAAGTAGATTATAATGTTTTTGAAGGCGATAGTGATGATGATTTCAATTTTGCTGGTGGCGTTACTCCAGATTATAATGATATATTAAATAACGAAAGAACAAATACCACTATCAACCTAGATTACGTAAACCCACTATCAGAAAAAGCAAAGCTAGAGTTAGGATATGAAGGACGTATAAGACGTACCGATAATGAGTACAGATCTACTCTATTTGATGATTCTAAATATCGTTATGATAGAGACATTCATGCTTTATATGCGACTTATGGTAAAAATTATGAGAAATGGTCATATCAACTAGGTGCGCGATTAGAAAGTTATCAGGTAGAAGCTATTTTTAACGATGTAAAAGTGTTTGAAGATGATATTTTTACTGTGTACCCTTCAGCCTATCTAACATATACGCCTGGTGAAAAAAATTCCTATCAACTAAGTTATAGCAGACGTGTAGACCGACCAGGATTAAATCAGGTAAACCCTATAAGAGAATGGAGTACTCCTAGAATTACCTCTAGAGGAAATCCGGAATTAGACCCTCAGTTTACAAATTCTATCGAGTTTAACTACACTCGTAAATTAACAGGAGGATCTATAACTGCAGGTACATTTTATCGACTTATCAATGATGAAATTAATCAAACGCTATTAGCAGATCCAACAGTTGAAGAAGGACAAATTCTTACGTTTGAGAATTTTGATAACAACTCTGCGTATGGAATCGAAATTTCTAGTAACTACCGACCGACAAAATGGTGGAATTTTAATGCTAGTTTTGATTTGTATGCGCAAACTCAAAAAGGTATTGTAGAAGATGTTGTAGAAGTAAATGGAGTAGATGAAATTGTACAAGTTTCTAGCGAGGTTGACGCAGTGGTATACAACTTCAGAATAAATAACAATTTTAAGGCGACTAAAAACTTAACCTTTCAGATATTTGGATTCTATCGTGGTGAGCAAGAAGGAATACAGTTTAAAACAAAACCATTTTATTTCGTAAACACTGGTGCACGATATAATTTCTTGGGTGGAAAAGGTACGGCTAGCATTAATTTCAACGATATCTTTAACACCATGCGTTTTAGATTCTCTGGAGACTTTCCTTTTGAACAAAATGGACAATTCCAAGGGGAAACACAAACCGTATTTTTAGGTCTATCCTATCGTTTTGGTAGTGGAAAAAATCGAAAAGTGAGAAGAAAACGAAGAGATTCAAATGAAAAATCTGGCGGAGGAATACTCTAGAAAAATTAATGATTTTGTTAATTCATTAAAGAATAGTCATGTTTTTTGTTAAATTCACACATCTTCAAAATAAAAGCCTGCTAAGTTAAATAATTGTAAAAATTATAATGTTTTTGTAACACTATGAAATATGTTACGTCTATTATAGTACCATTATGGTTATAATTTATTTGAATTAGCCTTTAAAGAAAAAAATAACCCGGTAAAACAAAAAATCGCGAAACCATGAGTTTCGCGATTTTATTTTATACGGTCGTTTGATCAGGTTACCATTTTATAACAGCACTACCCCATGTAAATCCACTTCCGAAAGCTGCTAAAACGACAACATCACCTTCTTTAATCTTTCCTTCTTCCCAGGCTTCTGTAAGTGCAATTGGGATCGAAGCAGCCGTTGTATTACCATATCGTTGAATATTATTATACACTTGATCATCAGATAATCTAAACTGCTTTTGTACAAACTGAGAAATTCTAAGATTCGCCTGATGCGGGATAAGCATATCTATATCCGATGGAGATAAGTTATTTTGTTGTAAGCCTTCGTTAATAACTTCAGAAAAACGTACTACTGCATTTTTAAAAACAAACTGTCCATTCATATATGGATAATACGTGATATTCTCCTGATCATTCTTTTCTATAATCTCAGGCACCCAATGTTCAGTACTTGGTCCTTCTAACGACAATTCTTTAGCATGCGCTCCTTCGCTATGCAAATGCGTAGATAATACTCCACTACCATCTTCTTTTTCATTTCTAGATAAAACCATAGCTCCTGCACCATCACCAAAAATAACAGATACTGCTCTACCTCTTGTTGTCATATCCAAACCTCCACTATGATTCTCACTTCCAATAATCAGTACATTTTTGTACATTCCAGTTTTGATAAACTGGTCCGCCACGGATACAGCATATACAAAACCACTACATTGATTTCTAACATCCAAAGCTGGAATTGTATTCATATCCATCATATCCTGAACTCTAACGCCTCCTCCGGGGAAATACATATCAGGACTTAATGTGGCAAAAATGATAAAATCTATATCATCCTTCGTTAGGTTTGCTCTTTCTAAAGCAATTTTTGCTGCTTTTACTCCCATTATAGAAGTACTATTACCATCTCCCTTTTTTATATGACGTCTTTCTTTAATACCTGTACGCTCTTGAATCCAAGCATCATTTGTATCCATTATTTTCGACAGATCGTCATTAGTTACAACATTTTCAGGAACATAACTCCCTAATCCTGTTACTCTTGAAGTATACATATATTATAATATTGAGTGTGTATTGTGCGTAATAATTAATTATTACTATTCAGTTTAAAAAAACTGCAGGGCAAGATATGTATTCTTACGTTTTTGATAAAAGAAAGTACAAGCTTATTGTATGCATGCATAACAAATATTTCCTCTTATCGTATCATTAAAAACGATTAGAGCTTTTTTGGAAAACGTATAGTACTTATGTAAGTTTCAAAATAGTTTTCACAACTTTATGTATACCATCACTAACCTCGATGATATATAAATCAGTGGGAAAAGAATGAAGAGATAAAGTGTTTCTCTGAGAAAGATTGTATTTTTCTTTTACGAGCTTTCTTTTTCTGTTATAGATCTTATAAAAAACGTTAGCATCATTCCTATGCAAATCGATATAAATAACATTTAATCTTTGATTAAGATACACGGAAAACGTAGTTTCTAAAGTATCTATTCTTTTGGTATTATATATCGACTGCACATTCATATCTCTATTCTTTTTCCCGATCTGATTTATCGTTTGTAATACCTAATTTGTGGTTAAAGCAAATAAGTATTGTCAGGTATAAAATTAGATAAACAGAAAATTTGTTAAGAGCGACTTCTTTGTGGAAATTTTCTTTTTTTCGATGAATGACACATAAACTCCACAAAAGTGTTTATACTAGTAAAATGTTTTCTTTTAAAAAAGCGAAAGGCACGCCAACCACAGCATGCCTTTCTAACAACCTAACCAATAAATAAACAAACCAAAGCCAGTCTTAGCAACTGACTAAAGGTACTTTTCAAAATTTTTCACACGAATTGTTGCTTTTAAATCGTGTAATAAGTTATACAACCCAAAGAATGTTCTGTTGATATATAGGAAATGCTTACTTCCTCTATTTCCATTCATTTTCCTAAGCTCTGTATCTTTAGAATATTTTTCACTTAACTCTGTTATCTTATCCCAAAACTCTTGATCTGCGAAGTCAAAAACTTCTTCATTAAATGGTTTTGTAAATAAACTTAACATCTCATAAAATAGCTCCGAGAAGAATTTCTTCTCTTCTTCAGAATCATCTTCTCGGAGTATTTCGAGTTCAAACATCTTTTGAGCAAAGAATTCTGGATTATTTATATTTTCTCTTTCAGCTAATTCAAAATAAGGAGTATAAAACTCCAACGGTACTTTCTTTACACATCCAAAATCTATTGCGATCAGATTTCCTTCTTTATCTACCAAGAAATTACCAGGATGTGGATCCGCATGCACAGCTTTCAGGATATGCATTTGATACATATAAAAATCCCAAAGAGCTTGTCCTATTCTATTGGCTTTTTCTTGATCCTCGTTATGTTTTGCAAACTCACTAAGATGCTCTCCATCCATCCAATCCATCGTAATGATTCGCTTACTAGATAAATCTTCGTAATACTTTGGGAACTTTAGATTTTCAATTTTAGCGCAGGCGTTTGTAATTTCTTTACTTTGCTTTACTTCCAATACGTAATCAGTTTCCTCTAGTAATTTCCCTTCTAACTCCTGAAAATACTTATCAGAATCTTTCCCTTTTAAATTAAACATCCTGATGGCGATGGGTTTTACCATCGCCAAATCAGAACTTATGCTGTCTGCAACTCCAGGATATTGAATTTTCACAGCAAGTTTTTTCCCGTCTTTAGCGGCCTTATGTACCTGTCCGATACTGGCGGCATTAACAGATTGAGTTGCAAACGTATCATATAAATCTTCCGGATATTTTCCGTGATATTTCTTAAATGTCTTTCTTACTAAAGGAGCTGATAATGGCGGAACACTAAACTGTGATAGCGAAAATTTTTCAACATAGGCATTCGGCAATATGTTTTTCTCCATAGAAAGCATCTGCGCTACTTTCAATGCGCTACCTTTTAAATTTTTTAATCCGTCATAAATATCAGCGGCATTATCTTCATTTAGCTTATCTCTAGTAATGTTAGGGTTTATCGCTTTTTTACTATAATATTTCAGATAATTCCCTCCTACTTTTACACCAGTCTTTACCAATTCTGTGGTTCTACCTAGTTTGGAAGTGGGTATTTTATCAATTGTCTTCATATTCCTTTTCTCTTTCTACAATCTTACTTTCAACTATTAATTCCACATGGCTTTTTCTTTCCAGAGGAATTTCCCCAAATCTAAAACGCTAGTTAGTGGTGTATTATCAAATAAATCAAATATGGTATTCACTGATTTCTCGATAGCAATATCGGTTTTCTCGAAACCAGCAGATTCATCATCCATCCAAAATTTTAATAAGAATAAAAATTGCAACCAAGCTCCTTCTGAATACACGGAAACTGGATTTTTAGCTATTTTAAATAACTTTTCATCATTATCCGTTTCGATCAATTCCTTGGCGAAATGTTTGATATGCATTCTTAGTCCTTTTAACTGAGTTAAATTCTTAAGAGGCATATTATGGTATTGTAGCGCTAATAGCACGTAACTTCTGTTCAATGTCAACATTTCAAAAAACGTAAAAAAGAACGTCAGCATTTTATCCTTACTAGATAAATGAGCGTACTCTTTATTATTGTTCATCGCGTCTATAGTAGTACTAAAGAACGTATTCCAAATGCCTTTGTTTACACTATCCAAACTACCAAAGAACTCATAAAACTCTTCTTCTTTTATTTTTGACTCTTTACAAAATTTATACACCGACTTAGGGTATGTATCATGCTCTAAAACATAATTCATATACTTAGTTATGATGTACTGACTGTCTACGGTTTGTTTTTTACTGGATGATGCCATATCTATTAATTTACAGAGTAAAGATAGTCATTGTTTAACTTTTTTTAAAAAAACCTAAACAAAAAAATTGTTAAAGTTGTTTCATAAAAAATGAAACTTAAAGTTCTAATATTTAAGTAGACGCAATTCAATTATTATCCTTACGTATTATGGATAATTTGATCATAATGTCAGTTTGTCAGCAATATAGGATTGGTACTTTTTTTGTCTATGGAGAGACACAATAGTGCTAATAAAAATTAAAACATAAAAAAATGGCAACAGGAAGTATTAATGTATCGGTTGAAAACATTTTTCCTTTGATTAAGAAATTCTTGTATTCAGATCACGAGATTTTTTTACGAGAATTAATATCTAATGCAACAGATGCAACATTAAAGTTAAAGCATCTAACCAATATTGGTGAAGCCAAAATTGAATATGGTGACCCAAGAATTGAAATAAAGATTGATAAAGAGAATAAACAACTACATATTATTGACCAGGGAATTGGTATGACTGCTGAAGAGGTAGAAAAATATATCAATCAGGTTGCTTTTTCTGGAGCGGAGGAGTTCTTAGAAAAATATAAGGATAGCGCCAAAGATTCTGGTATTATAGGTCATTTTGGATTAGGTTTTTACTCGGCTTTTATGGTAGCTGATAAAGTAGAAATCATTACAAAATCTTATAAAGATGAGCCTGCTGCTCACTGGACTTGTGATGGTTCTCCAACCTACTCTTTAGAAGCACATGATAAAACCGAAAGAGGAACCGAAATCATCTTACATATTGGCGAAGAAGAGTCTGAATTTCTTGAGGATAACAGAATAAGCGAACTTTTGGTGAAGTACAATAAGTTTATGCCTATTCCAATCAAATTTGGAACAAAAACTGAAACCTTACCAAAACCAGAGGATGCTAAAGAAGAAGATCCAGCACCTACTCAAGAGGTGGATAATATCATCAACAATCCAAATCCAGCTTGGACTAAACAACCAACAGATTTAAAGGATGAAGACTATAAAAGCTTTTACCGAGAATTGTATCCTATGCAATTCGAGGAGCCATTATTTAACATTCATTTAAATGTAGATTATCCTTTCAATCTAACAGGAATATTGTATTTCCCGAAGCTTGGGCAGGATATGAATATGCAAAAAGATAGAATTCAGTTATATCAAAACCAGGTATTTGTAACAGACAATGTAGAAGGTATAGTACCTGAATTCCTTACTATGCTGCGCGGTGTGATTGATTCTCCAGATATTCCTTTAAATGTTTCTAGATCGTATTTACAGGCTGATGGGGCTGTAAAAAAGATTTCTAGTTATATCACTAGAAAGGTAGCAGATAAGTTAAACTCTCTATTTAAGAATGATAGAGAAGACTTTGAAAAGAAATGGAATGATATCAAAGTAGTGATCGAATACGGAATGTTATCAGAAGAAAAATTCTTCGAAAAAGCGGATAAATTTGCTTTATACCCAACCGTAGATGACACGTACCTAACCTTTGAAGAATTACAAGAGAAAATAAAAGATAATCAGACAGACAAAGACAATAAGCTAGTAGTCCTGTATGCTTCTGATAAAGATGCGCAACACGCTTATATTGCTGCTGCAAAAGATAAAGGATACGAAGTTCTATTATTAGACTCACCTATTGTTTCTCATTTAATTCAAAAACTAGAAACTAGTAAGGAAAACATTTCTTTTGTTCGTGTAGATGGTGATCACATCGACAATCTTATCAAAAAAGACGAAGAAACCATTTCTAAACTTTCTGATGAAGAAAAAGAAACCTTAAAAACAGATTTAGAAAAGGTTATCCCTACTTCTACATATACAGTACAACTAGAAGCAATGGATAGTAACGCTTCTCCATTTATGATTACCCAGCCAGAATTTATGCGTCGTATGAAAGAAATGCAGCAAACTGGTGGTGGAGGAATGAATATGTTTGGTAATATGCCAGAGATGTATAATCTAATCGTAAACACCAATCATGATTTGATCAGTCAGATAAAAGATACCAAAACAGATAAAAAGAAAGAACGTCTTATCAAGCAATCCTTAGACCTTGCTAGATTATCTCAAAATTTACTGAAAGGTGAAGAATTGACAGAATTTATCAAGCGTAGTTTTGAAATGATTAAATAAACAAAAGTGTTTATCTTCTTATAGAATATAATTGAAACCGCTTCAGAAATTGAAGCGGTTTTTTATTATCCAAATCTGGATATTTCATATTTTAGTATTTTTACCATATCATTTTCTTTATAAAGATTACGGAAACAAATGAATAACAGTTTTTTTCTTTTTATAGCAATACTTTCTATTGGTTTTCAAGGGATTGCGCAAGACATCGTCTCTGGTTATATTCCTCTGGAAAGTAATAAAGATGTAGAACAAAAAATTCACCTAAGTAAAGTAGATTTAAATGATACTGACAAAAGTTATTCGTATACTATAATAGCTTCTACCAACATTTCTGAACAAGGGTATTTTTCTTTTGATCAAAAATGGTTTACCTCTAAAGACCATTTATACAAGATACAATTAGAACCTGCAGCAGCATCTACTACCAATAAACAAAACAAAGACTCTAAATTATTCATTTTATCTAAAAACGATTCTATACATTTTGAAAAAGGATCTTCTCCTTTTGAAACATATACCACGAATAACAAGGCTGACAAAGAATGGCAACAACTGAAGAAATTCGAATCTAAATTTGACACTTTACATGACGGCTTTGATACTGACCAGTATCTTCTTAGAACAAAGGGATATATTAAAGATTCACTTCAAATCTTGTTAGTAAAACTAATTAGCATCAAAAAGCTGGATGATAAGAAACTTCTGGATAAAGACATTATGGAAAACACTTCCTATTACACAAGTCTTTTAAAAGAACTAAAATCTAGTGAGATTGATCCTGCTTTATTTTTATACTTAGAGAATAAGCTTTCTTTAGTTTACAAAGAAGAAGCTGAACAAAAATATTCTGTTAGTATGTTACTAAACGGTATTGCTATATTAATAATTGGGAGCCTTATTTTCTTAGTGTTACGTAAAAGAAGAAAAGCACAAAATACCATTATTACCTCATCATTAAGCAAACAGGAAAACACTATTAAAGAGCTTATTCTTTCTGGAAAAACCAACAAGGAAATTGCAAATGAACTTTTTATTAGTGTAAATACGGTGAAAACTCATATTTCTAATATTTACAGCAAATTAAATATTACGAGCAGAAAAGAACTATTAATAAAAAACAAATAAGTCGAACCAATATTACTTTCTTCTGGAAACCATTCTACTTAAATAGATTCCTTACAATTGAGAATACGTTTATGATATACATAAAAACATATGAAAAGAAAAACTCCTTCGATTAGAAGGAGTTTTTTACTATGAGTTATATTCTATTTCTTAGACCTCTAAATTATGGTAATAAACTAGCCACTGTATTTTTTTGAGTTATTTGAGTATTTTTATTTGTATCGATTACATTAGTTAATCTAGTAGTTTTTCTAATATCTGTAGTAAAACCATTTTTTTCTAATAAGCTCTTATAAAATTCAGTTTTAGTAGTATTCTTATTAGTAGCAACTTCTTTCTTTACTTCTTTAATTGCAATATCAAAGTTATTCGCTTTTACCAATGCTTTGAAAAAATCAGTTTTAGTACTTTTTACATTTTCGATAGATGTGTTAACTTCATTAGTAGCAACATCTTGTGCTGTAATAGTAAGAGTAGAAAATAAAACTGCGATGGTAAAGAAGATAGCTTTCATAGTATTGGGGGCTTAAGTTACTTTGATTAACTGATGTAAATTTAAGTCGAAAAAACCTCTCCATAAAATCTTTTAAAAACTTTTAGACAAAGTGGTTTTTTAAATCGATGAAATACACAAATTTTACGGTTTTACCGTACAAAATACACGTAATTTTTGTCATTTTGTAGGATTTTTAACGGTATAAAATTGATCAAACCACCTATAAAACAGCATTTAAACTATAATAATCGGTGTAAAACACATTTTAAGAAATAATTAATACGTAGTTACTAAATAAAAAGTTTATTCCTTAGATAAATGCGGAGGGTTGTAATCTTTAAATAACCTACATCAAAAAGTTTGTTATTGAGATTGGCATTCTTTTGCTACTCTTGTTTCACATCTTATAAACTCTTTGTTTACAGGGATTTCTCATAAAATCATACCGGTACTAGTTCCTTTTTACGACCATCATTCTTTCGATTCATCCAATTTTTAGATTTCATTTGACTTTAAAAAAGAGAAACAATCAAATCAGATGCAGATCAATCGGTTTAAAAAATGGAACCTATTATTAGGTTGGTTAGTTTTTACAATTTCTTTAGGAGTATATATCAAAACTGTAGAACCCACCAATAGTTTCTGGGATGTAGGAGAGTATATAGCAACTTCTTCAAAATTACAAATTGGACATCCGCCTGGTGCTCCCCTATTTCAGATGATCGGTGCCTTTGCTTCTGTCTTTGCTACCAACCCAAAACAGATTGCCTATACTCTTAATCTTACATCCGCATTAGCCAGTGCATTTACCATATTGTTCATGTTTTGGTCAATCACTATACTTCTAAGAGATTTAGCTTCCACCATAAATAGCAATACAAGAAATACACCCTTTACTATTTTAGGTAGTGCTATAGTGGGATCCTTAGGTTTTGCTTTTACAGATAGCTTTTGGTTCAATGCGGTAGAGGCCGAAGTGTATGCAATGGCCACACTAATACTATCTGTTATGTTTTACTTAGGTTTATTATGGAAACGTGATATGCATACTCCAAAAGGAAATAAATGGATCATTCTAATTGCATTTGTTATAGGATTATCATTTGGAATACATTTTATGGGATTACTTTCTATTCCTGCGATAGGCATGCTTTACTATTTTAAAAATTATAAAAGTATTACCATAAAGAATTTTATTATTGCTAATCTCATTGTAGTAGCGGTATTGCTTTTCATTTTCAAATTGTTCATTCCCTACACACTGACCTACATCAGTTTTGTAGAAATATTTTTTGTAAATACTATTGGACTTCCTTTTCATTCTGGAACTATATTATCTGTTATAAGCATCCTGGTACTTTTTTATTCAGGATTGAGATATACTCGAAAGAAAGCATATCCTTTATTAAATACTTCATTATTATGCTTGGCATTCATTTTAATTGGTTTTTCTAGCTGGTTAATGATTCCGGTGCGAGCTAATAGTGGCACTGTAATTAATGAAAATAATCCGAATAATGCTCGAGAACTACTAGCCTATTATAATCTAGAACAATACCCAAAGACATATCTTTTTTATGGTCCTCAATTTTCTGAGATCTATGGAAATCTCGACGAGAATGAACCTTATTTAGATGATAAGCCTAAATATGAAAAAGATACCTCTTCTGGAAAATACATTATCGTAAATGACTGGAAAAATGCCAGACAAAACTTAGATAATACGCATAAGACTCTATTACCAAGAATGTGGAGTACAGAGCACATTAGTAATTATATGATCTTTAGTGGGCCATTAGAGTTCTCAATAAAAACAGAATTTCAGGATGAACAAGAACTCATCGAAACTGTTATCGATTTCAGAAAAAAATACGCTTCAGGAGAGTTAGATAATAATGACTATCATAAATTTTTAGAATCATTTGGTCAGTTTTTAGACATACAACCTCCTTCTTTTTGGGACAATGTATCTTATCTATTTCAATATCAGATCAATTATATGTATTGGAGATATTTTATGTGGAATTTTGTTGGTAGACAAGATGATGTACAAGGACGATTAACCGATTTACATGGTAATTGGCTAAGTGGTATTGAATTTATCGACAAGTTTCATCTTAGTTCTCAGGACAATTTACCTTCTGATGCTGCGAATAACAAAGCCAGAAACACCTACTATTTTCTACCTTTAATTTTAGGGTTGTTAGGAATTGTTTTTCAATTTCGAACTGATAAAAAAATGTTTTGGGTATTATTTATATTCTTTTTGTTTACAGGTTTATCGCTAAAGATCTATTTAAACGAAAGACCTTTTGAACCGAGAGAACGAGATTATGCCTTAGTAGGTTCTTTTTATGTCTTTGCTATCTGGATTTCATTTGGAGTTTTTGCTCTTTTTGATCTACTTAAAAACTATGTACACTCCAAGCATGCTTCCTATGTAGCAATTATCATTTCATTGTTAGGCGCACCAGCAATTTTAATCGCTCAGAACTGGGATGACCACGATCGTTCCGATAGGTATACCGCCAAGGGTTCTGCACAAACGTATTTATCATCTTGTCAAAAAGACGCAATTCTATTTTCTATTGGCGATAACGATAGCTTCCCTTTATGGTATTTACAAGAAATAGAAGGATACCGCACCGATATTCGTATTCTCATTACAAATCTTTTGGCTACCGATTGGTACGTTGATCAGATGAAAAAAGCCGCTTATGAAGGGAAACCTGTCCCTTCGGGATTAGAGCATTCATTTTATGCGTATGGAAACAACGATGTAATTTATTTCAAAGAGGTTACTAAAGATACGATGCATATTAAAAACTGGATGCGATGGATAACCTCTAATGATCCGAGAACAAAGGGTGAACTTATGAATGGGAAAACGGTATCTACCTTTCCCACTAAAAACATTAGGATTCCTGTTGATAAAGAAAAAGTTCTTAAAAATGGTATCGTTTCTAAGGAAGATGCAGATAAGATTGTTCCTTATATCGATATTCATTTAAAAGGTGGTTATATTCCAAAACATAGATTAGTGATGTTAGATATCATAGCTAATAACGATTGGGAACGCCCTATATATTTCACAGGAGGTAGTTTTGGCGATGATGATTATATATGGATGAAAGATTATCTACAACTAGACGGTATGACGTATAAACTAGTACCTATTAAGACTAAAGTAAATCCTTCGAATCCATATCAATTAGGTAGAGTGAATACAGAAGTTATGTATAAAAATGTGATGAACTGGGATTGGGGAAACGGAAATAGTACAGGGATTTATCATGATACCGAAACCAGACGCAATGGCATTTCATACAGAACAAATCTAAGCAGACTGGCAGAGCAGTTAATAAAGGAAAATCAAACCGAGAAAGCTGAAGAAATCTTAGATCTTGGGCTAGAAAAATTTCCTTTAGAATTCTACGAATACTATACGCCACTTCACGATTTTATTCAAAATTATTATCAGATTGACAAGACAGAAAAAGCAAGATCATTATGGAAACAGGTAGCAACCAAATACCAGGAACAATTAATCTATTTTTCTGGTTTATCTTATGAAAAACAGTATGAACATTTCGAAAACATCATGGATAACGTAACCTATTACAGAGATCTTATAGATACATTAGTTACGAACAAAGATGATGACCTTATCGATCAGGAAATTGATACTTTTAATCAGTATATCAATCTTTTTCCGAGATTTTTTGCAAAAAAAGAGCTACCTAAACCCGATTCAGAACCAGAAAACAGTGAGGATTTATTAAAAGAATTAGGATTAGAACAAGAAATAGAATAGCTTACTCAAGGGTAATCTTTCATTAACAATTGCAAACATTTTTAGCTGAATATAAATGCTATTATCATCATTCTTAATAACATCAAAATGTTAAATTTATTTAAATTTTTATATTAGTTAGGATTCCTTACTATATTTGCACTGAAATTAATTATAAATCATAAATACCATTACAATGAGTAAATCAATTTTTTACCACGCCGGATGTCCAGTTTGCATTAGTGCAGAACATGATATCATCAATCTAGTAGGTGCTCCTAACGTTGAAATTATCCATTTAGGAGAAGAACAATCCAGTATTAATGCCGCAGAAATGTCGGGTGTGCAATCCGTTCCCGCACTGGTTACTCCAAATGGAAATGTATTACATATCAATTTTGGAGCATCCATTTCTGATCTAAAAAAATAAAAAATTTAACTCAAATAGTTAGGATTCCTAATTTAATCCTGTCTATTTTAAAAACTATAAACTATGAAACATTTATTTTTTTTAGTGATTGTACTCTGGAGCAGCAGCTTAGTTGCTTGCCCAGTATGCAAAAATTATAGCACTAGTGATTTTAAAATTATTGACGCTAGTGTTACCCATTGGCAAGAATTATCAAC
Organism: uncultured Aquimarina sp.; assembly: GCF_947492965.1. Classification (GTDB taxonomy): domain Bacteria; phylum Bacteroidota; class Bacteroidia; order Flavobacteriales; family Flavobacteriaceae; genus Aquimarina. The sequence goes on from NZ_CANLOZ010000005.1 coordinate 500,734, forward strand.
TACCATATGGGAAATTAAGGTACATGGAATTGCTGGAGCCACTACACCAACACCTGCCGGACAACTGCACAACGCACCAGTGCTTGGATATGTTTTTCCTACTTCGCTTGCTCCTACTGATGTTGGTTTTAGCGCAACAGAAGGTATTGTTGCGTTAGCTTTAACCTCTCATCCCGATTTTGATGATACTCCTTTGTGGGACGAAAACCTAGATCAAAACTATAACAACGATGGAATCATATGGCATCCACATTGGGTGGTGCTTCAAAAAGATGACAGAGTAAAAGGCGGATTATCCGTAAAACAATTTAAAAAAGGTGATCCTTCTATTCAACTTCCTCCTACCAATCCTGGTATGCCAATGTTTATGGATTCGCCAGGATTTCAGGTTATTACCAAAGGAAATAGTATAAAAGTTATTATCCCAAACTATAGAATTAGCCATAAGACTAATTTTAAGTTTGATGCGGTAGCCGCATTTATGCAAGTAAACACAGAACAGAGTAATCTTCCAATGTTGGGTGTGTATGAGGTATATAGTGTTCTAAGTAAAGATCTTTCGCTTCCTTATAAAGTTCAATTAAAATAATGAGTATATGAAAATAGCAGTATGGGACACCTATGTAAGCAGAACAGATGGTCGATTGATGCACTTCGACATTTTAGTTCCAGATCACATCACTGACGAGAACAAAATATTAGCATACGGTAAAAAATATCTGGACACAAAAAGTTTTAAGACTGGTACGTTAACTTCTAACGAATGTAAATTTTGTCATATTCAGAAAGCGCCAGATGGTATGATCCAGGATATAGAGACAACTGGGTTTAGTATTTTTGAAATGGAAAATTGTAGTTAGAAATAATTAATTAGGATTACTAACTTTGAAAAAGTTAAAACTCCTATACAGTATGAATAAAAGTATTTTTAATATTCCTTTTCAGCATGATGATATCAATGCAAAAACCGTGATTGGTTTAGAGCGAATTTCTGAAGCTTTCAGGACTCTTTTATGGGAACATGCAAAAGAAGTTAAACTAAGTCCTATCCAGATACAAATACTAATTTTTGTAGCGTATCACGACGATAAACTATGTACTGTAAGCCATTTGGCTAAGGAATTTAATCTTACAAAACCAACCATTAGTGATGCTGTAAAAGTTTTGGAACAAAAGGAGATGATTTCAAAAAACAAAACCTCATCAGATAGCAGAAGCTATTTCATCAGTTTAACTAAAGGTGGTGAGCAAAAGGTTTCCGAAACCGAACTCTTTGCGAATCCAATTAAAAAGGAAATTTCTAAACTTACTGTACAGGAGCAAGAATCACTTTTTAGTACAATAAGTACTTTGATTCATAAACTTCATAAATCAGGAGTTATCACTATTCAAAGAACATGTTACGCATGTAAGTATTATGAATCTAAAGATTCTAATAATGGTTATTGTAATCTTATTAGAAAAGATATTTCATCAAATACAGTTCGATTAGACTGTCCAGAATTTGAAGAGAAGGCATAAAAAAACCTCCTGACCCAAGTTTTCAGGAGGTTTTGATATATTTCGTAGAAGATAATAAGTCCCGTTCTTCTAAGAAATGAATCCAACTAACCCTTTACAGGTTTTGTTGTTTCCTTTTTACCAATATGCTTTGCATAGAATCCCATCATAGCTTTATACATCGCTATAGAATTTTCTTCTTTTGCAAAACCATGGCCTTCGTCATATTTTACCATATATGGAACATCAAATCCTTTATCACGTAATGCTTTTACGATCTGATCAGACTCATCTATATTTACTCTAGGATCGTTAGCTCCTTGTACCACAAACAGAGGTTTTTTGATCTTATCGATTTGATACACCGGTGATACTTCTTCCATAATTGCTTTTTCTTCAGCTACATCCTCATCATACCAGATTTCTTTAATAATTTTTAAATATGGTTTCCAATATGGTGGAATTGTTTTCATGAACGTAAATAAGTTAGATACTCCTACATAATCTACTCCACAAGCATATAAATCTGGTGTTTTTGTTAATCCTCGTAGTACTGCGTATCCACCATGACTACCACCGTAAATAGCAACTTTATCTTTATCTACCCATCCTTGATCAATAACGTATTGCAATCCATCTTCTACATCATCCATCGCTTTTCTACCGATCTGTTTAAATCCTGTTTCTAAAAACTCTCTACCATATCCTCCAGAAATTCTAAAATTCACCTGTAAAGTTGCATATCCTCTACTTGCGAATAATTGTGATTCTGGATTGAATCCCCAAGAATCTCTAATACCTTGTGGTCCTCCATGAGGATTAACTACCAATGGTACTTTTTTTCCTTGGATAGCTTCTTTAGGCAATGTAATATATCCATGAATTGTTAAACCGTCTCTACTCTTAAAAGTAATTGGACGCATTTCTGCCATATCGTTCTCCTTTAGCTGAGGCATTAAATTATACAATAGCTTAAAGGTATCTTTCTTAGCATCATAAGAGTAATACACTCCATATAACTTATCACTTTGTAAGAAGATCAAATACTTATCTTCATCATCCGTCTTTCCTGCTATTGAATATTGGTGATCAGGAAATTTTTTAGTGATTTTTGAGTGTAATTTTTTATAATAATCACTTACTGGTACTACTACTCTCTTTTCTCCCTGATAAGAGAAATAATCTAATTCATATCCCCTTTTTCTAGATAAAGAAAGATTAGAGACATCATATTTATCATTAGAGAATAACTTCTTTATTACTTTGTCTTTTTTTAAGTCGTATAAATAAATTTGTGACTTGTCTGTATCTAAGTTAGATACTACATATGCATCATGAGGATTATCTGTAGAATAATCATAGTTTAGGATGGAAAACGTATCTTTCCAATTCATTTGCTTAAGCACCTCATATTTCCCATCTTCTTTAGCGTAATAGAAATCTACATTTACTCCATCTCTTATTTTTCCATATCCTCGTAGATTACCATCTTTATCAAAACTATATCCTGCTATTGGATTTGAAGCATCGTCATTGGTAAATAATTGCTTAATCTCTCCTGTAACAATATTAATTTTATAAGGCTCAAAGATTTGTTTATTATTTTTATTCATAGAGATGATCATATGATCTTTATCCTCTTTTAAACCTTCTAATATATTTACCTGAACACCCTCATAAGGAGTTAATTCTTTCTGATCGGTTCCGTCTATGTTTGCCGCAAAAAGATGGTAGTCTTCATTTCCACCTTTATCCATAACATATACTAATCGCTCATTATTAGCCCAACCATACCCACGTATTAATTCTTCTTTTTCTTCTATAACTCGGGTTACTTTATCAGTTGCGATATCCTTTACGTATACATGATTTTTACTGTTACTATCTTTCTCTCGATAAGAAAGATACTTTCCATTTGGAGAAAATTGAAAACTTCTAGCTTTTGGTTTTGCAAAATAATCCTCTACAGAATACTTATAATTGCCTTGATCCAAATTTGCCATTTTTTCTAATTCCGAATCCGAAGAAACCAATGATGGGTTTCCAGGTATCGTTTTCTCTGATTTTTCCATTTCTAATGGTAGTTCCATTCCGCCTTGATAAAAAGTTCCTTTTAATTTACTATTCTCCAGAGATGCTATATATTTAATCCCTGCTTGTTTGAAGATCAAAGTTAATTGATTGTTTTCAAAAACTGTGGAATCCATTGGAATTCCAGAAGCTCCTTGCGCAGGACTATCCATCGTAGAAGAAAGTGCTCCTTCTTTCTCTTCTATATGAAATACTAAAGGTACTTCCGTTCCTTGTACAGATAATTTACCTTTCCAAGTTCCTATTGCATCCTGACCGTATATTTGAGTAAATGCCATACAAAGCATGGCCATACAGATACTCAAAAAATTCTTTGATAATTGTTTCATGTGATTTTTATTAGATTGATGATAATTATTTAGATATACGGAATTAGTAATCGACAAGGCAATTTTGTTACATTATTTAAAAAAATTAACAAAATTTAATTTCAAAATACCTTGACGGTAAATCATAATATCTGTTACAATTTTCATAAAGATTATAGTACTAGATGCGCTTTTACTATTTTAGATTATTAACACAAATAACCTTACTATGAAAAGAATAATATTGGCTCTGATAACCCTTTGTCTATTGGCATGTGATCAGAAAAAAAAGGAAGAAAAAGTAGTTCCTGAAGTAAAAGAAGAAATAGAACAAATTCCTGTAGAAGCTGATGGAGGAATTGGAGATGGAGCTTTATCTATCACCGACCATTTTATTAAGAGTATCGAAAAAGCTCACAAAAAAGAAAAATTCCTAAAACACAAAGCCATAAGTTTTGATATCAAAATTTTATTTAATGGTAAGGAACATTTAGAAGGAAAGATTACGATGCTTACCAACTCTTCAAAAATTAGAATCGACAAAAAAGATAATAGTACCCTAGTGTATGATGGTGAAAAAGTATTCTTGTATCCCGCAGATGCTAATGATCAAGGAGCACGATTTGATATGTTTACCTGGACTTACTTTTTTGGGTTCCCTTATAAATTCAGTGATCCTGGCACGAAATGGGAAATGCAAGAAGATCGTAAGCTAGGAGACAAAACCCATAGTACTGCCAAGCTTACTTTTGAAGATGGTGTTGGAGATGCTCCTGATGATTGGTACGTAATCTACGCAGATCCAGATGCTAAGTTACTACAGGCAGCAGCTTATATTGTAACCTTTGGAAGTGATGGAGATATTTCTAAGGCCGAAGCAGATCCTCATGCGATACAATATAAAGATTTTAAACCTGTAGATGGTATTCTATTTGCTACTGCATGGGAGTTTTATGGTTGGACTGCTGAAAAAGGAATGACAGACAAATTGGGAGAAGCTACCATTTCTAACATTACTTTTATTGAAGATGAAGGAAATTTATTTGATGATCCTGGAAACTCTAAGATTATTGAATAACCGTTTCAATACATAAAAAAAACACCGCTCACATGGCGGTGTTTTTCCACTTACATAATCCAGTTCACACAGTCAGTCTACAATCCGGATATCACAAATTGTTCCCAAGACCCTATAGCTGTTCTATTACAGGTCATTGGTTTTGTTCCGTTTTCAGAACTTATATATTTTCCATTATTGCCTTTTAACGCGTAGGTATTTCCACCAAGATTTTCCAAGGTAAATTGTTCCCAAGCACCAACTTGAGACCTATTACAAGTAATTGGTTTTCCTCCATTTTCGCTGCTCACATATTTACCATTATTACCTTTTAGTGCAACTTTTCCTCCACTTAGAGTAATCACTTCAAACTTTTCCCAAGATCCTATAGTTGTTCTATTACAATTCATAGGATTACTTCCATTTTCACTACTTACATACTGATTATTGTTTCCTTTTAATGTAATGATTCCGGCAGCAGTACTTGGAGGGTACATCTTATTAATTCCTTCTACATCACTATTAGACAATCCATTTCTTTGCGCATTATATGTACTTCCGTTAAGTCTTGTAATAGTTGGTTGTCCATTCTTAGAAAATGCGTAAGAACCGTACATCATAATACTTCCTAAATCTAAACTAGAAGTATATTCATTTCCATCTTGTCCTTGTTCTGTATATGTTCTGAAATTAAATTCTCTTCCATCTTGTATATTTTCAAAAAGAATTTGAATGTACTGATCTCTATCTTTCCTACTTTGTTCATGCCATAATCCAATAGCGTGACCAATTTCATGAATTGTATTTCCGGTAGAGCAACCATTAGCTAATGTAATCTCCTGTCGACCTCCAATTCGACCAACATATGAAGAGCAACCCGATCCATTTCTAAAGTATACATAATTGGTCTCGTTAGTACGTTTCACAAACCTTAGCGCGGTTTTAGACTCCCAATGGGCAATTGCATTCGTAATACGAGCTTGATTAGGCATTCCACTTTGGATAGCATAATACACTGTATTGTTAGGCCATCTACCTCCTACTCTACCAACACCTTTGTCTGTTTCTGATGGTAAAACCTTGATATCTCCTTCTAAAATGTAATGCTTATTTACACTTTCTACCGCTACTTCTTCTCCTTCTAATAAAATCTGAATTAATTCTCCAGTTTCTTCGGGATATGCTTGTTCGAGTATGAAATCTTCAAGTGGATTTTGTTGATCGATTGATTCTAACTCCTGAGATTCACAGGAAATAAATAATACGTTTGTGGAAATAAGAAACAATCCCACAAATAATGTGAAATACTTTTTCATGGTTGAGTTTGTGTTAGGTATAAAAGTTTATACAATAGTATGGATTCCTCTTAATTTTTTTAACTGTAAAATACTAAGTGCATTCTAACCGTATAAAACCGATCCATATAAAAAAGTATTCGTTTTTACGTATAACATTTATCTTATTATCATTGTGCGAATAATTGAACCTAATCTGTATGCATGACACGTTAAAATCTATCTCACTAATCTTATTTTTTTTGTATCTTTAGATAGCACACAAATTAGCAGATATAAATTAAAATTCTTTCTCATGACTCCTTTATTTAAAAAACTTCAACTTCCTCCTTCTCTTGATGAAATTTTAATATTAAACGAGCCAGAAGGTTTCTGCAAAGAATTAGATTGTTTGAAAGATGTTACGGTAAAGGAATCTTTAATTCAGGTATCCGAAGTTGATTTTGCTTTAGTATTTGTCACTGAAAAAAAACAGATTGAAAATCGTATAGAAACCGTATATCCAAAATTGGTTGGTGATGCGGTATTGTGGTTTGCATACCCTAAAAAAAGTTCCAAAAAATACAGTTCTGAAATCACAAGAGATCATGGATGGGGTGTTTTAGGGGATTACAATTTGGAAGCCGTTAGACAGGTGGCTATTGACGAAGATTGGAGTGCTTTAAGATTTAGAAAAGTTGGTTTTATCAAAAAAATGACCAGGAGTAAAGATTTCGCATTGAGTAGTTCTGGAAAAGAAAAAACTACAGGTTTTTAATGAGTTGGCATTTATTTCTTTTATCCAGTATTTTTATTCTTGCAGGTATTTTTCATTTCGTAAAACCTAAAGCTTTTATGAGAGTCATGCCTTTGTATATTCCCTATCATAGACAACTTGTTTACTTAAGCGGTTTAACCGAAATCGCAGCAGGAATTGGGTTATTATTTGTAACAACAAAATCTGCAGCAGCATGGGGAATTGTTACAATGCTTATTTTGTTTTTTCCTGTACATATTCATATGCTGGTGCATCAAAAAGCAGGTCTTGGATTGCCTAAAACAATTCTTGTTTTACGATTATTACTTCAATTTGGTTTAATATATTGGGCATATTTATATACCTAAAACATATTTAATTTGGATCTTTTTACCCATCAAAACCAACATATCCCAATTACACTACCTGATGGTGAGGCGCATTACTATCCGAGCTTTTTAGACAAAAAAGAAGCAGATAGTTTATTTGAAATACTCAGCACTACTATACAATGGCAACAAGATGATATCAAAGTTTTTGGCAAAGTATATCCACAACCTCGTCTTACTGCTTTATATGCCAATAATAACAACACATATTCGTATTCCAATATCACCATGCAACCTCATCAATTTACAAACGAGCTACTGATTATTAAAAAAAAGGTCGAACAGATAACCTCTGAACATTTTACTACCTGTTTGCTTAATTTATATCGAGATGGCCAAGACAGTAATGGTTGGCATTCTGATAACGAAAAAGAATTAGGAAAAGAACCTACAATAGCATCGGTTAGTTTTGGGGAAGAAAGGTGGTTTCATTTTAAACACAAAACAAAAGATCTAAAGCAAAAAATATTACTCCAACATGGAAGTTTGCTAATAATGAAAGGAAAAACACAAGAAAACTGGTTACATCAACTTCCGAAATCCAAGAAAATACAAAAACCTAGAATTAATCTTACGTTTCGGATTATCCAATAAATTTGGATTTATAAAAATCGGCTACACTTCGTTTTATAGAATGATCATATAGAATTATACAAATCTCTATGATAATCCATCGACTTAATATTATAATTGTTGTTCTTCAATAAGATTAAGGTTATCACAAAAAACATCGCATGCATTATAGCCAAAAACGGAAAATTAGCATCCAATAAGAAAAGTGATATAAAAGAAAACAATAATAACGCACATATCAGGACTTCTTTAGTAAAAATTCCAAGTACCAAAAACATCCCTAATATAAACTCTTCAAAAGGAACCAATGGAGCAAGGGATTCAATCAGCGGATGCGTAAACCACTCTGTATATTCGAAATAAGTATTTATTTCTTTTAGAAATTCTGAATATATAAAAACGTTATAAACGGAATGAACTACCAAATAGAGACCAAAAAGCACCCTTGATATCATATATAGATATACTTTAAACTTCATATGCATTTGTGTGAAAAATTGGGCAACAAAAATATATCTCAAGTGCAAAAAACAACTTGTAAAATTTAGCAAACAACTTGTACAATTAAAACATAACCCCTTAAATATCAATACAATTGAATAATTTAAACTAAAAATACAAGTACAAAATCACTATATTGTTTGATTTTATTTTTGTAACTTTAAAACAAAAGAAAGCACTGATAATGAATCGATATACCTTACATGAAACTTTTGTTGTACATCAATATGCATTTGATAAATGGGAAGCAGAACCACATAATCACAACTATTTTGAGATTATTTTTGTAGAAAAAGGAAGTGGGTATCATACTATAAATGGTATAAGATTTCGTTATAAGAAAAATGATATTTTTCTATTAGCTCCTGAAGACACACATCATTTCGAAATTGAAAAACATTCTAGATTTACTCATTTCAAATTTACCGAGCTTTTATTTTCCAGTAAAGTCAACTTACCCGATAGGAAATACTGGTTACAAAGAATTGAGCAACTCTTACATCATCCTAATATCATCCCAGGTGATGTGATCACTCATGAAGAAGACAGAAATATCATATGGGATATTCATAATGTAGTGATGGAGGAGTTTAAAAATGAAAAAATTTATTATCAAGAAATTATCTCTAATGCGATCAGTACAATTTTAAGTATTATCGTTCGTAATATTTCTGCTAAATATAGCAGTCATGAAAGAAACGTATCCATAACAGATTCTAGAATTGATCAAATCTTAAGTCATATTAGACAAAACGTATATGACAATGATTTAACAAAGATCAGTTATATGGCGGATAAATTTAATATGTCTCAAAGTTCTATCAGCACCTATTTTAAGAAAGCTACCGGAGAATCTATTCACCAATATGTTACCAAATACAAAATGAAACTGGTAGAGTACCGATTACAAAATACAGAATTTACTATTGCAGAGATCGCATACCAATTAGGATATACTGATGAAAGTCATCTTACAAAGACTTTTAAGAAATATTTTTCTATGTCTCCTAAACAGTATCGAAAAGACTTAACAACAGTAAGTGAGTAAGAGTTTACCCAAAAATATCATTTAACATTTTGGCTAATCGAATTCCTCCTTTTTGTAATTGAGATCGTACTATTGGAAAATAGTTGTACATATATTTGTACCCTAATTTTTCGCCCACATTAGCCGATCCATATACTTGTTTTGCCAAGTTTTGCGATTCATAAATCCAATCGAGCACATCTCCTTTTTCGATGGCTGATATTTCGGACAAAGACAATTCATCTGCATTATCTGCAAGTTCGGTATAACTCATACCATAGTAATCAATCATCTCGCTATCCCAAACTCTATGGAGATTAGAACCATCTCTAAACCAACGAACTTGAATATCATTCCCTCCTTTGTCCTCACCTTTACCAACGTGCAACGGTTGGTGCAAATCGCCTACGAAATGAACTAATAATTTAAGATGAAATTCCTTTTCTTTTTCGGAAGTATTTTCGTCCTTTAATATTGCTACACATTTTTCAATTCCTTTTATTAAATCTCCATACTTACTTGGAGTCTCTTCTCCATATTTCTTACCAAAAGGGAAATTAACATAATGCCATGGACTATATCCTTTGTACTGATCATCACTTTTTATTTCATCCGCATAAACCGAAACAAATGCCAGACCATGTCCTTTCAGTAATTTATCGATGTTTCTTTTAGCTTTTTTGGTAAGATATTTTTCAGCAATTTGTCCCGTAACCCTATGTCCAGTTTTTCCCCAATCGTCAGTATATGCTTGGATATTATATGAAATAAGTAATATAAATAAAAATGTAATGTATCGAACAATCATGTATTGAATTTTGCCACAAAGATAAAAAAGGGTATGTTAGTGAATCGTTAAATGTCTCGTTTAACTAAGAATATTTTATCAAAAGAATCTATATCCAAAATATGGCAACATTTTTGTCGTTTCATAAATATAGTGTTGTAAACCCCTTGATATATGAAAGTACGATTTTCAATTTTTCTAATAGCTTTAACTACTATTTGTTTAGCGCAAGAGAAAGAAGAAAAAGAATATAATTCTGCTGTTGTTAGAGTCAATCGTTTTATCGAAGGTACTTTAGCTACACCATACTCAGATGACAAGGTTCCATTAGTGATTTTTATAATGGATGCGGGCGCTATTAATAGAGAGGGAAATGACCGAATGTCTAAAAATGATGCGTTCAAATTATTAGCCACTCAATTGGCAAAGCAAGGTGTAGCTTCGTATCGATATGACAAACGGCTTTTTAAAATTGATGCTTTCGGCATACGTGAAAACGAAATATCGATAGATCATTTTATAGAAGATGCTGCTGCGGTAGTATCCTATTTTCAAAAAAATGGAAATTATACCAAAATCATTATCGCTGGGCATGGACAAGGATCTCTAATAGGTATGATTGCAGCAAAAAATAATGTGGATGGTTTTATTTCTATTGCAGGAAATGCACAATCTATTGATCAAATTGTTGTGCAGCAACTAGAAAAACAAGCTCCTGGTCTAGATAAAAGTGCTGCTGTAGCTTTTTCTGACCTTAAGGAAAAAGGAAGAGCAATGAATTACGATCCAGCTCTAGAATCCATCTTTGGGTATCAACTACAACCATTTATGAAGTCTTGGTTAAAATACACTCCTTCTGAAGAAATCAAAAATTTAGACATTCCTATACTCATTCTGCAAGGTGACAAAGACCTTCAGGTAGAAGTTTCTGAAGCGGAAAAATTAAAAGAAGCTGTTCCTAATGCCGAATATGTTCTTATAGAAAATATGAACCATATTCTCCGTGAAATAAAGGGAAGTAGGTTAGAAAATCATAAATCTTACAACGAATATTGGCTAGAAATTATGCCTGAAGTGACAACAGCTATTGCAAGTTTCGCAAAAAAATAGCTACCTTTAGAAAAAAGAATCGCTAACCTAATCCTTCAGAATTGAATTCACCTAGTATTGTTTTTTCTGACATTGACGGTACGCTGTTAAATGCAGAAAGAGAGCTTTCAGATTTTACTATTTCAGAAATAAAAAGAATTAAAGACAAGGTTCCTGTAATACTGATTTCCTCAAGAATGCCGAGTGCCATGACTCATTTGCAAAAAGAGTTAGACATTACTCACTTGCCCTTAATTTGCTATAATGGCGGTCTTATATTGGTTGATAACAAACCTATTCATTCAACATTTATAGCCCCTGAAGTCATTCATGAATTACACAATTTTAATAATGAAAATTCTTTTCATATAAGCCTATACCATAACGATGATTGGTTTGTTCCGTCTATGGATTTTTGGGCAAATAGAGAAGCTCAAAACACCAAAGTAAATCCTGTAGTAAAACCAACCAAAGAAGTTATTGACAATTGGAAGGTAGAAAATAAAGGTGCTCATAAAATCATGTGTATGGGCGAGGAAAAGTACATTGATGAAGCGTATCATTTTTTAGAAAGCAACTACAGTAATTCCTTACATCTTTATAGATCCAAACCTACTTATATAGAAATTGCTCATAAAAGTATTTCAAAATTAACGGCTATTGAGTTATTATTAGATACTCATTTCAAAATTTCACTATCTGATGCTGTAGCTTTTGGGGATAATTATAACGATATTGCTATGATAAAAGCTGTTGGTACTGGAGTGGCAGTGGCAAACGCAAAACCTGAGACCTTAAAAATTGCTGATGTAGTTACTTTATCTGGAAAAGAAGATGGAGTAGCAACCTATATTAAAAACCATATCTAATACTTGTGCTAAGAAAAATTAAATCAATTAGAGCGTTTGTTCTCTGCTATTTGCTATTCGTAATTGCTATTGGTTGTAAATCTGTGGAGCCAACAGTAAAACTGGATGTTACCCCAGTTATTGCTTCATTAGATTTAGTAAATATCATTGAAGATAAAATTCAAGTTGAGTTAAAGATTAGCAATATAGAAACCGATACTATTAGTTATTATTTACCAAAAATTGTTCCTGGTACTTATCAAAATAATAATTATGGAAAATATGTAGAACAATTCAAAGCTTTTGATATTGATGATAATGAACTTGATGTCGAAAAACTTGGTGATAATAGATGGAAAATTAGCAACTCTAATTCCTTAAGAAAGATTACCTATCTGGTAAATGACACTTTTGATATTGAAGAAACTCATCAAGTTTTTTCTCCTACAGGAACGAATATTTCTCCGAATGAAAATTTTATCCTTAATCTCTATGCATTCATTGGATATTTTGATAAAATGAAAGAGAAAAAATATAATCTCTTCATTAAACACCCTATTGATATGGAAGCCTCAACTTCTTTATCAGAATATTCACCAAAAGATCCTCCGAAAGGGGCAACCTACGATACGGATCTTTTTATTTTTAAAAGATATGCAGATTTGGCAGATTCTCCTATTATGTATACTGTTCCAGATCGAGTAACTTTTAACATTAATGAAATAGAGGTTTTATTAAGCGTATACTCTCCCAACAGAGTTCACCGAGCGGCACAGCTGATGCCTCAAATGGAAAGAATGATACGAGCCCAAAAGAACTTTCTTGGCTATATCAACACCACAAAAAAATATAGTGTTTTACTGTATCTTTCTACTGCTAAAAATGGTGATGCAAAAGGTTTTGGTGCTTTAGAACATAATACTTCCACTGTAGTCGTGTTACCAGAATCTATTCCTTTAGAAAAATTAGATGAATCATTAACCGATGTTGTTTCTCATGAGTTTTTTCATATTGTAACACCGTTAAGTATTCATTCTGAAGAAATACATGATTTTGATTACAACACTCCTAAAATGTCCAAGCATTTATGGCTATATGAAGGAACTACGGAATATTTCTCTTTATTATTTCAAATAAATCAGGCTCTTATCGGTAAAGAAGTATTTTTCGAAAGAATACTTGAAAAAATTAATAACTCTAAAAACTTTGATGATACTCACTCTTTTGCCGAAATGAGTAAAAACATATTACAAAGCCCTTACTTAGAAAACTATCGGAACGTGTATGAAAAAGGTGCACTCATCTCCATGTGTATTGATATAATAATGCGTGAAAAAAGTTCTGGAGCTTATGGCATTTTAGATTTGATTAAAGGATTATCAGGCAGGTTTGGTAGTGAAAAACCTTTTAAAGATGATGAGTTAATTGAAATTATTAAAGAGGTTTCATATCCAGAAGTTGCTGATTTTTTAAATGCTCACGTGATCAATAACATACCTATCGATTATGGTTTTTACCTTAAAAAAGTTGGTTTAATTTATAATTCGGTAGAAATCCCTTCAGGTTATTTCATTCATGAACAAGAGCCTTTTATTAAAGGATCTGAAAGCACAAAAAAAGTTATGTTCACCGAAGGGGCAGAACGAAGTAACTTTCTTAGAAAAGTAGGCATTAAAAAGAATGATATCTTACTAGGAATTAATACAAAAGAATATTCGATTAAAAATATCTATGATCTGTTTAGCGATTCTAACAAGTGGAAAGTTGGAGATGACATTTTATTTACTATAGAACGGAATAATCAAGTACTTAAATTTAATTCTAAAGTAATTACGCCAACAATAGAGAAAGTGATTCTAAAGGAGAATCCAAATGCAACCACCCAACAAATTTCTACCTTAAAAAGTTGGATTAACGACTAGAGTGATACTATATCTTTGTGTTAATTTCAAAAATTGTATTTTGCAACACATCTCATAAAATGAACTCACTCTATGGAAAATATTCCTTTTTTCACTAACGACACTATTGTTTTTGGAATCTTACTATTATGCCTTGGTTTGGTATTTTACACATCCTCGATTAAAACGGGCTTTTGGCAAAAGTTTTACAAATATATCCCTGCTTTACTCCTTTGCTATTTCTTACCTGCAATTTTTACTTCTTTTAATATCATAGCTCCTAAATGGGAAGAACTTGATGCAAATGGAGAGGCCATCAAAAAATCAACAAATGTATACAACGTTGCTAAAAATTATTTATTACCAGCTTCGTTAGTTCTCATGACACTAAGCATTGATTTAAAAGGAATATTTAATTTAGGTCCTAAAGCTCTCATCATGTTTTTTACTGGTACCGTAGGTGTTATTATTGGTGGTCCCTTAGCGATTTTAATAATCTCTACATTTTCTCCTGAAACTGTTGGTGGTGCTGGATTTGATGCCGTATGGAGAGGTCTATCTACACTAGCTGGTAGTTGGATTGGTGGTGGTGCTAACCAAGCTGCTATGCTAGAAATCTATGAATATAATCCTGACAAATATGGTGGCATGGTACTGGTAGATATTGTCGTAGCACAGATATGGATGGCATTGTTACTTATCGGAATAGGCAAGAGTAAAAAAATTGATCGATGGCTAAAAGCAGATAGTAGCGCTATAGAATCATTAAAAGAAAAAGTTTCTACCTATGCAGAAAGTATCAAACGAAATCCAACTTTATCGGATTATATGATTATGCTTTCCATCGCTTTTACTGCGGTAGGTTTGTCTCATTGGGGAGCAGGAGGAATTTCGAAGTTTTTATCTAGCAATTTTGAAATTTTTAATGATAAAACATCCGCTTTATCTTCTTTCACATCTCCTTTTTTCTGGATGATCACAATAGCAACAGCAATTGGAATTTTACTTTCTTATACTAAAGCCAAAAAATATGAAGGAGCTGGAGCAAGCAAAATTGGAAGTATCTTTATTTATATTCTCGTTGCTACTATAGGTATGAAAATGGATTTGACTCAAATATTTAAAAATCCCGGATTAATTGGAATCGGTTTGGTCTGGATGTTTATCCATGTAGTATTATTAATTATTGTAGCTAAAATTATTAAAGCCCCTTATTTTTTCCTCGCTGTAGGTAGTAAGGCAAACATTGGTGGTGCAGCTTCTGCGCCAGTCGTTGCCGCTGCTTTTCACCCTTCACTTGCTACTGTGGGTGTATTATTAGCAGTTTTTGGATATGTAGTAGGAACTTATGGAGCAATTCTATGTACAATATTGATGCAAATTGCTTCGGGAAGTTAGTTTTTCAATTGAATTTATAGCATCTTTGTACACCATTTTTAAAATTAAAAAAACCTTAATGCAACGAATTTCTGTTATTTTGCTTTTAAGCATTTTATTTTTCTCTTGTAGCACCCCTAAAAAAGAAGGAAACGTTTCAATCTCTGGTACCGTAAAAGGACTAAAAAAAGGAACTTTATATCTACAAAAGATACAAGATACGATTTTAGTAAACCTAGATTCTTTAGTTATTGAAGGGGATCCACAATTCGCGTTTCAAACTAATGTTGAAGAACCAGAAATTCATTATTTATTTTTAGACAAACACGATGGAAGTCAGTACAATGATAGAATTGATTTCTTCGCAGAACCTGGCCAAATTACCATTAACACTTCTTTAAATGGTTTTGAAAAGGACGCTATCATCGCAGGTGGTAAAAACCAAACCAAATTGGTAGAATACAACAAAATGAATAAGAGATTTAAGGACAGAAATCTTAGAATCATTAAAGAAGATTATGAAGCCAAAAAGCAAAATGACGAAGAGAAACTAGCTGAAAATGATATTGCTTATAAAAACTTATTACGACAAAAGTATCTTTACACTATCAATTTTGCAATTAATAATCGAAAGTTAGAGGTAGCTCCTTACGTTACACTTCATGAAGTTTTTGATGCGAATATAAAATATCTAGATACTGTGGTAAATTCTTTATCTCCAAAAGTAAAAAAATCGCTTTATGGAAAACAACTTACCGAATATTTAGATGAGCGAAAAGCTAAAGAAGCCCAAAGAACTGAGAAATCTCCAAACTAACCTTAGTTCTTTTAGTTTTCTGCACTAGAATTACAATTATACCTTAGGTATTTAACTTTATTACCACAATTGATTTAGAGCTTTTTTAGTTACCTTAACTAACTAACAATTAACTCTTTAAATCATGTTAAAAAAGATTTTAAATCTAAACGGGGCTCAAAAACTAGGTAAAAAAGAGCAAGAATCAATTTTAGGAGGAGGTCCGCGTCCAGGTGGAAGCAGATGCTGTGATCCTGCATTAGCTTGTTGTACAACAACCGATTTAGTTAATAATCCAGCATGTGGTGCGACCTATATTCCTGGTTGTTATTTTCATCCAGCTAATCCTACTTCTCCTATTCCTCCTTATTACACTTGCTGTATTTAAGGTTTAGAAGAACCTATTTTGGTAAAAAGACTCCAGACTTTTAGCTAAGTTTGGAGTCTTTGTTATTATACAACAATACATAAAATCTTATAGAAAAATGCTTTTAACCTTTTGTAACTCCTTATTATTCTTAGATATAAAAAAATCCTGACTTCATTAGAAATCAAGTTTTACACTTAAAGAGCCTATAGAAGAACTCCCTTCGACTTTGCTCAGGAAAGGCTTCTCGTCCCTTAAAAATTTCACAAACAAAAAAATCCTAACTTCATAAAGAAATTAGGATTTGCACTTAAAGAGCCGATAGAGGGACTCGAACCCACGACCTGCTGATTACAAATCAGCTGCTCTAGCCAGCTGAGCTATATCGGCAAAGCGGTTGCAAATATAATTTCTGTAATCAAATTTGCAAATACTTTTTTAAAAAAATTATAACGAATTTACTTTTTCAGCTAAAGACTTCGCTGTTTTTTCTAAATCTTCTCGAATTGATTTAAAATGTTGAGCAGGATTTTCTATGGATCTATCACTAACTCTAGTCATCAATGTATCAAAAGAGTTGATAGCTTCATCTATGATCTCCTCACCTGCTTTTTTATCCTTATTAGGATTACTTTCTTCCCAGATATAAACTTCCTCTATAATATCTCCTAATACGTAGTTAATATCCTTTTTGAGATTTCTTTTATTTGCCATTATTATAAATTTTGTACAAAATTAGTCTTTTCGACCATTAATCAAATGGTTTTTATTCTAAATATAGGTTTGCAAAAATTTTGCTTCTTTAGACACTACTTCTATTTCTTTTATTTCCGCAGGCACCAAAATCGTTTCCCCAACATTTATTTTCATCTTTTGTTCATTCTGAATAATCTCTGCACTACCAGCAACACACATATATATCACAAAAGAATCTAATGTCTCATGCGTTATTACTTTTTTCTGATCTATATCAATAAGATTTGTTATAAAGTATGGACACGCTACCAATGAAGTAATTTCATTTTTTTTAGAAGAATACGGAACCTTAGATTCCCTATCAGTAGAAAAATCTATAGCCTCTAATGCGTCTTCCTGATGTAGCTCTCTATAATTCCCAGCAGCATCTGTACGATCCCAATCATAAATACGATAGGTGATATCAGATGTTTGTTGAATTTCTGCTAACAATACTCCTTTTCCTATTGCATGGATTAAACCAGCATATACAAAAAAAGTATCTCCTGTAGTAACAGGTTCATAATGCAGTAATTCTTTGATCGTTTTATCTGCTACACTCTTTTCATATTCTTCCGGACTTACTTGCTTGTCAAAACCTATAATTAAATTAGAATCTTGATCGGCTTGGAGCACATACCACATTTCGGTTTTACCGAATGAATCATGTTTTACCTTGGCCAATTCATCATCGGGATGCAATTGCACAGAAAGATCTTCTTTTGCATCAATAAACTTGATCAATAACGGAAATTTAGTACCAAAACGATTAAAGTTCTTTTCGCCTAATATCCTTTTTGAATAGACTTCTAATAATTCTTTTAGTGTTTTTCCCTTAAAATGTCCATTAGACACTACAGAATAATTATCTTCAACATCACTTACCTCCCAACTTTCGCCAATATGGTCCCCTTGTTCTTGTTTACCAAGAATTGTATTTAGTTTGGAACCTCCCCATATTTTCTCTTTTAATATAGGCTCAAATTTCAATATGTAAAGTGAGTCTTTATCCATTTGTAATAGCTTTTACTATTCTCAACGCTTCTTTCATATGTTTTGATGCGCTAGAACTATTAAACTTTAGTTTAATGATACCGTTTTGGTCAATTACATAAGTTTCCCTTCCTGGCAGCAATCCGAACAAACTAGATTTAACTCCAAAAAGTTTTCTTAATTCACCTTTCCTATCTGACAAAAAAATAAAGGGTAATTTATATCTATTTTTAAATCTTTCGTGTGATTTTACACTATCAGAACTAATACCGATTACTTCGACTCCTTCTTGTTTGAAATCTTCATAACTATCTCTGAAGTCACAAGCTTCTTTAATACATCCTGGAGTAAAGTTCTTCGGATAGAAATAGATTACACATGGTGTTTTTCCTATAATTTCATTGCTATGGAAATATTCTCCATCATCTTTACTAGCCGTAAATTCAGGTATTTTATCCCCTAATTGCAAACCCATAGGTTATTATTTGCCATTATATATTACATAATTACGTGGGGTTTCGAAAAGTGTTACTTCGATATCGTATTTTAAATTTAGCTTTTTACGAAGTCGATTCCAAATTACGACAGCAATATTTTCTGCAGTAGGATTTAAATCTTTAAATTCTTCTACTTCTTCGTTAAGATTTTTATGATCCATATAATCTTCTACTTCCGTTTTGATATGATCTTTTAATACTTTAAGATCGATCAAATAACCGGTTTCGGGATCTATGTCACCAATAACAGCCACTATTAATTCATAATTGTGACCATGAAAATGGGGATTACTACACTTTCCAAAAATCTGATTGTTTTTTTCCTCGCTCCAATCTTTTCTATACAGTCGATGTGCTGCATTAAAATGAGCTTTTCTACAGGCTTTTATCCTCATAACCTTATATATTCATAAAACTTATCAAAAATGATCTTAAACCACGCTGTATAGCTTTCTGGATTGGTGGCTATATCTTTTTTAATATCGGCAATTGGCATCCATTTCCAATCTGCTACTTCTTCTGGGTTAATTACAGGATCATTTTCATAATGTCCTATCAATACGTGATCTAATTCATGCTCCGTAAGACCATTATCAAATGGAGCTTTATAAATAAACGAAATTGTTTCCTTTAAAGGAGTTACAAATCCCATTTCTTCTTGCAATCTTCGGGTTCCAGCCTCGATATTGTTTTCTCCTTCTCTTTGATGACTACAGCAAGTGTTTGTCCATAGTCCTGGTGAATGATATTTATGATGAGCTCTTTGTTGAAGCATTACTTCTTTTTTATCGTTCAAAACAAAAACCGAGAACGCTCTATGTAATAATGCTTTTTCGTGGGCTTCGAGCTTAGGCATTAACCCTAATTGCTCATCATTTTCATTCACTAAAATGACTTTTTCTTCTTCCATTTCTTAGTATTGGCTCAAAGCTACAAAATCATAAAAGCAATTCATAATCTATCTTTTTTTTGACAAAAAATAAACTATTGTTTAAGATTTAAAATGAAAAAACACCTTAAACTAGTAAGGTGTTTTTTGTAAACTGAAAATCTATTATTGATTTATATAGGGCTATTATATATTACTTAACAATAATAAATTCACTTCGTCTACTAAGTTGATATTCTGCTTTGGTACAGTTAGAATCGTTTCCACAATCATTTACGAGTTGTGTCTCTCCATACCCTTTACTTGTTAATCTATCCGCTGAAATTCCTTTAGAGATCATATATTTCACCGTAGATTTCGCTCTTTGCTCTGATAACCACATATTATAAGCATCGTCTCCATGACTATCTGTATGTGATCTCACGTCGATTTTCATATCAGGATATTGATTCATTACTTCAATCACTTTAGCCAATTCTACCGCCGCATCGGCACGTATATAAGATTGATCAAAATCAAAATAAATTGGATTTAATGATAATACTTTAGCCAAGTCATCTCCAACATTAGCTGTCTTCACTTTCTTCTCTAGTAATAGTGGAACATCCAACGTTTCTGTTTTTCCTGGTGTTTCTACTAACTTTTCAATCGTTGTGTATTCCTCTTTTTCTGCTCTCACAAAGTACTTGGAACTACATTTTACAACATGAGAATATGCTGCATCATCTCCGACAATGAAACTTTCTAATAAATTATTACTACTATCGTAGATAGAAACTTTTGCACCTGTTAATAATTCTTCAGTATCCTTATCCTTTACAACGCCTGCGATAGTAATCTCACAGAAACTCTTAAGATCCTCCAGCTGCAGAAAACTATAGATATCGTCTTTTCCTCTTCCTCCATCTCTATTAGATGAAAAATATCCTCTTTTAGACTCATCATCTACAATAAATGCAAAATCATCATCTGGACCATTTACTGGCTTCCCTATATTAACAACCAGCTTCTCCTCGTCTGTTTGTGGATTTAATCTGGTAACATACACATCTAAACCTCCCAATCCGATATGACCATCTGAGGCAAAGTATAAATCGTTATTTGAGCTAATAAAGGGAAATGTTTCTTTTCCCTCTGTATTGATTCGATTTCCTAAATTTTTAGGTTCTCCCAAACTTCCATCTGCATTGATCGCTACTTGATAAATGTCAGATTGTCCTTCTCCACCTGGCATATCTGATGAAAAATATAGGGTCTTTTCGTCAATACTTAAAGCTGGATGTGCAGTAGAATATTCATCACTATTAATCGATAAATTTTGAGGTGTAGTCCATCCTCCTTGAGTATTTTTGTAAGAACGATAGATTTTTAAACGATTGGTACCTTTTTTATCATTTCCATATCGTCTCCCATCATAATTATTTCTTGTAAAATAAACCGTATTTCCATCTTTTGAAAAAATAGGTGTTGACTCATGAAACTTGGTATTAAGTTTACTATCAAACTTTTCTATCTCTGACAACTCTCCATTAGTAGGATTGTATTCTGCTCTATATAAATCCAAGAAGGGCTCCTCATTCCATTGATGCACACTTTTCTTAAACAATAGCGTATCTCTAGAAGAACTAAATACAATAAATCGTCCAAAAAATGCAGAACCAAAGTCTGTAAACGAAGAATTTACAGATGAATTTTCTATTTCAAATCTTCCAGACTGAAAATCAATTCGTTTCAAATAATTGGGTTCATCTTGAAATAATTGAGCTCTTTGATCATCAGAACTTGTTTCTGCAAACTTTTTCATATATACATCAGCATCATCGTATCGTCCTACTGATTTTAAAGTCTGCGCATATCTGAAATAATATTCTGGCTCAACTTCGCTAGGATAATTTTTCACTAACTCTTCATACCATTTTGAAGCTTCTTCAAATTGACTATTGAAATAATAGCTATTTCCAAGGTTTTTGTAAAGATCAGCACTTTTATATCCTTTTTTAACAACTTTTAAATAGGTTTCCTGTGCGTCTATATATTCATATTTATCATATTGACTTTGTGCAGATTTCAACTTTCTATCCTGGGCTTGAGTAGCACTCAAAAATGAAACTCCGACAAAAACAACTAATAACTTGTGTAATATTCCCTTCATTTTATTTTGGTTGTATTTTAGTAAAAAATCGTTCTAAAACTTTACTACAGTTCTGAAGATTGATCTAATTAAGGTTTTAAAAGAAACGAGGTGTTAGCATTCTATTATATTTTCTAAACAATTCAAAACGTAGCATTACTTCATAACTTCCATCATTAAATTGTGTTCTTCCTAATTCGGTCGATTCTTTATCATATGCAAATCCAATCATTAAAGAATCTGAAATCTGGAAACCAGCCATGGCACTAAAAGCTGCACTCCATCTGTAAGCTGCTCCTAGTGTTAATTTATCATATAACAAGAAATTAGCTGATATATCTACCTGTAAAGGAGCTCCAAATACTAATTTAGATAATAATGCTGGTTTAAACTTAACAGTATCACTAAGATCGAAAACATATCCTGTTATCAAATAATAGTTAATACGTTCTTCTGCAATAAATGTTGATGAATCATTACTATTTACTGTAGCATCTTCATCGAAATGATTTGTCTCTAATAAATTAGGAGCACTCAATCCAGCATAAAACTTATCTGTATGATAATAGATTCCAACACCCACATTTGGACTAAATTTATTATCGATATTATTCTCAAAATTCGGGTCATTAATTTCGAACTGTGACAATCTTTGGAAATCTACATTTAGTAAATGCCCTCCCGCTTTTAATCCAAAACTTAATTTTCCTGTATCCGAAGTAGGAATCGTATAGGAGAAATCAATATCAAAGTAGGTTTCATCTGTAGGTCCAATTTCATCATTTACGATAGAGAACCCTAACCCAACTCGATTATTATCTCCTATTGGAGTGTTTAACGTTAAGGTTTGTGTTCTTGGGGCTCCATCCAATCCAACCCATTGACTACGATGCAACCCCATAATACTCATAACACCTCGGCTACCCGCATATGCAGGATTTACGCTTATCGTATTATACATATACTGGGTATATTGTGCATCTTGCTGAGCCGTAGCATAGTTCGAAACCAAACCAAATGCAATCAGCATAAATATTGTTAATAGTCTATTCATAAGTATCAATATTTGATTTAGGGAATAACAAATATACTATTCCAAATATAAATTTATCTGTTAATATACAAGTAACCTGCTTTATACGTATTTTCTCCTCTAGAATTTATGTATTCTAAAACATAGTAATATGTTCCTACAGGTAGTTTATTATTCTGAGCTATAGTAACTCTTCCGTTACTAATTCCTGTAAATAATTCCACTCCTGGTTGCATATATCCATCTTCTTCGAATACTTGAACACCCCATCTGTTGTAAATCCTTAACGTATTATCTGGGAAGCTATCTAATCCTACAATTATAAACTCATCATTTATACCATCACCATTTGGACTAATACCAGTATAGATTGTAATTGGATCATCAGGATCTGTAAACACTCCTTCGATAATTGTAACAGTTTCATCCTCTGCATCTCCATCACCATCGGTATCAACATCTGTTGTATTGGTAGGATCATCAGAAACATCAACCACATCATCTCCATTTGGATCTTGACCTGTTACTGTAGCCTGATTGATTACTTCTCCTGAAAGAACATCTTCTGCCGTTAACACGTAGGTAGCTGTAAATGTGGTCATATCAATCTCTCCTACTGCTAAATCAATAGGACCGCCAGTTATAACAATTCCTGGTAATGGATCTGATAATACAATATTGGTGATATCTACATTACCTGTGTTCTCTACTGTAAAAGTGTACTGAATCTCATCTCCAACATTAGGAAGACCATCATCATTTACATCTACATAGATACCTGTTTTAGTAAGTGCTAAATTAGGTAACTGATCAATCTCGGTAATCGTCTCATCATTGGTTGGATCATTATCGCCATTATCATCTACTAATTCATCTCCATTATCTGAAACATCGATCACATCATCTCCATTTGGATCTTCTCCTATCACAGTTGCGCTATTCATAACTTCTCCATTATTAATATCAACCTGTGTAATCACATATGTCGCCTGTGCAGTACCTTGCTCTCCTGGTGCCAATGTAGATGGAGTAATCGCTAGATTCATACTTCCGGTAAGAATATCATCGATAAAGATATTACTTACTGTTACATTACCTGTATTGGTAACAGTGAATGTATAGGTAATCACATCACCAACATTTGAACCACTAGCTACGCCTGTTTTTACTAATGTTAACTCAGGATCTTGTCCTAAATCAGTCTCAGTATCATCCTCTACATCTCCATCACTATCACTATCCGTAGTATCTGTATTGTCATTCGGATCATCAGATACATCCGTTACATCATCGGTATTCCCTGGACTACTTCCCGTAGCAGTAGCACTGTTTACAACAACGCCATTGTTAATGTCACTCTGCTGGATATTATAAACTCCTGTAAAGGTACTCGTATCACTCGCACCAACTACTAAATCTATTGGACCACCACTTAAACTACCATT
>NZ_CANLOZ010000006.1 GCF_947492965.1 uncultured Aquimarina sp.
AATTATTCATAGAATCTTTGCTATAATAAAAAACCAAACTGCTTATAAAAACAATTTGGTTTTGTCATAGAAATCAGATTGAAATTATAAAGTTACTTTTTAGACAGCCTTATCTTCTCTTTCTTTTATTGTAGAAATAAACGATGACTAAAATAATTCCCAGAATTATAAATAGCCCGTTCCCTCCTAAAAAATTCAGTATTTCCATATCTTATTTTTTAAACTTGTGTAAAGCGTTTTTGGTAAACTCGGATAATACCAATTCTCCAGAAACAGCTGCTCTTTCGATCAACAGATCACTCCAATGATCTGTTCCTAGCCATGTTACTTTTTTCATTTGCTGTGTAGCTTGTGGATTATAACTTGCTAATTTTTCGGCAAATAGTTGTATTTCTTTATCTAGTTCTCCAATCGTTTCGAAGACTCTGGTAAACAATCCACGTTCTTTGGCCCAATAGGCATTTTTCCATTGAGATGAGTCCCAAGCCAAAGCTTCAAAAGCTGCCAATCCTATTTTTCTGGATACCGCAGGTTCAATCACAAAAGGACCAATACCTATGGTTAGTTCGCTTAATTTAATAGCAGCTGCTTCTGTAGCCATGCAGTAATCGCAAGCCGCTGCCAATCCTACTCCTCCTCCAACTGTTTTGCCTTGTATTCTACCTATGATCGGTTGCTTGCACCTTCTCATCGCATTAATTACATTGGCAAATCCAGAAAAAAACTGTTTCCCTTCTTCTAGATTGGTAATGGCAATCAACTCATCAAAAGAAGCCCCTGCACAAAAGGCACGCTCTCCTTCTGATTTTAGAATAATCACATGTACAGATGTATCATTGGATAAGATATCAAATGCTTTGGTTAATCGCTCTAATAATTCTGATGGAAACGAATTGCTGGATGGATGTCCAAACTCTATGGTAGCAATATGGTTTTCGGTATGTGTATACAAACTTCCATTAGTTCGTGTAGTAGTCATTTGGTTTTGATTTTTGATAAAAATAGGTAATATTCAGCGGTTATAAAAAGAATGCCATCGATAGATCGAAGTGACTTTTACAATTACTATTTGTTCTTTATTAAAAGAAATGATCACTAAACATACTGCTGCTCATAATCTTTTATACTTGATATAAATGTCTACTTTCTAACTAGAGGTTTTTAGAATAACAAATGTCAATGTCGACCAAATTAACAAAACAATGACACCCAATATCATATTTCTAAAACGTATTGTGTCTGACTTTAGACTACACTGTTCAGGATCACTACTAAATACTCTTAACTGAATTTTTTCACCTAATGCTATTTGACTAGAATCTTTTGTTATTCTATCTATTTTTGAAAAAATTTTGCCCTCTATTTCATATTCCAAAGTAACTTTTATTGCTAATTTTTCACCTTGAAAGCTTTTGGATGTAAAGGTCTGAAACACTTCATACTCTTTAATTTCTTTTACCGTTGCTTCCACCAGTTTAGAACGATATTTAAAAATTAAATATTGATAACTCTTGTGGATTACAAAAACCAATAATGCTATTTCTATTAGTGTTAGGTATGCTGACATTATTTTATAATCAACTAATGTTCTTCTGTTTTAATAAATATACGAACTTACGCGTTAGGGATTGTAATGTAAATCCCACAGCCCGAGGATGACGAGGTGCGAGGAATTGTAGTGAAAAGCCCGACCCGATAGGGTAACGCCCAATCACAACACAAGATTAGTCTAACAAAACCAGTAGTTCTACTTATTTATGTTTTATACATCATGTAGTACTTTTAATCCATGGAAAAAAAGTATTTGGTAAAGTTTAGATGGGTTGCTATACTAATCTGTTTGTATGTGATTATTGTAATGGCTATTTTAAAATTCGCTTTTAGCTAGTGGCCAAAGGGTAGTACTTTCGTCTAAACTTAATCAATAATGCCAATCCTCGTATAAACATCCATACCGTAATGGCAATCCATACACCATGGAGTTTCCAATCCATATATCGGGCAATCATAAGAGTAGGAATAAATCCTAAAAAAGTAGACCCTAATAATACATTTCTTAAGAAACCCGTTTCACCCATTCCTTTAAATATTCCGTCACCGACAAAGGCTACTGCATTAATTGGCAGGGCGATAACTACAAGGTAGAAGAAACCTTTAAAAATAGTGATTACTTCTGGATCTTTGGTAAAAATCAGCCCTAACTGCTCTGGAATGAGTAAGGCTGCGCCTCCTAATATACTAGCAACGATAATCCCATACAGATTGACTTTTTTGGACATAGCGATCAGGTTTTTGTAATCCTTAGCACCTAATAATCTTCCGCCCAATATATTACCTGCACCGCCATATCCATCAATGAAAAAAGCGAAAAATAACCACAATTGTATAGCGATACTATGTGCTGCAATATAATTGGTCCCAATACTGGTTGCTTCTCTTGCTGCCAGAATTATGGTGGTGTTTAGTGCAAAAGAACGAATGAACAAGTTAAAACTCATGATCATAAATCGTTTCATCTCGGGATGCCACAGTTTTTCTAATCGTAAGGAAACGTCAGTTTTCTTAAGCAACAAAATCAGAGATAAAATGGCCATAAGTACCTGAGAACACAAACTGGCCCATGCTGCTCCTTCTAGATACATAGGTTCTAAAAACCCTTCGATTCCATAGACCAAAACGATATCAAATATGATATTGGCAACCACTCCGATTAAGGCAATGATCATAGGCCAAAATGTATTTTGCAATCCTCTGAATATCCCAAAAATTGCAAAAACAAATAAGGTAAGTGGAAATCCCCAAACCCTAATTCTGTAATACGAAATACAATAATCGAGCACAACGCCTTCTGCTTTGAGCAGTATAAAAATCTCCTTGATAAAAGGAACTGTAGCTAATAATATTGCGATACTCAATCCTATATTGAAAAGGATTGCTTGCGCTGGTAACGTTTTAACTTCATCCAATTTTCCTGCTCCCAAATATTGAGAAATGATGGCTGATATCACCGCTCTGGTTTGTGCCAATATCCAAATAAGTGCCGATAAAAATGATCCTACAATTCCCACCGCAGCTAGTGATTCTGTGCCGTGTACTGGAATATTACCCACAATAGCAGTATCCGTAGCGGATAATACAGGCTCTGCGATTCCTGCAATGATTGCTGGAACGGCAAGTTTATTGATATTTTTAAAACTTATGATACTACTCACAATACCAATTCATAACAATAAAAAGGATGCTCGCTTTGCTTAGGAAAAAATATATTCCCTAATCTCTGATATCCTCTGGTTTCATAAAACATATGATTTCTTTTGTTTTGGCTAAATGTATCTAACCGTACCGATGCGTACTTCTTTTCTTTTGCCTGAGTTTCTGCCCAATTCATTAACTGCTGAGCATATCCATTACCCCAATAATCCGGATGTACAGCTAATCTATGTACATATAAGCTATTCCCATTTTCTGTTAACCACTGTATAGGAATATACTCATCGTCCATCAATTCTGTAAGTACAATGACACCTTTGATATGACCTTCTTCAAGAACATACAACTCTTCTAACTCAATATCTTTTTCGAAACGTAATCGGGTAGGATAGTATTGGTTCCATTGATAAATTCCTTTGGCAATCATTGCTTTAGCACAAGCTTGTGTTAACTTGTGAATTGCATTTAGGTCTGAAGGTGTCGCTTTACGAATCATAATTTTAATCAAGTGGCAAAAATACAAACTATTATCTCGAAGAGGAGGTTTTAGAAGAAGGCATAATTATTTTTAAAGAAACTTTAAGAAAAGAAATAGCGATTAGTGGTGCATCTGTGGACAAAAAAGCCTTTTAACTCATCAAAAGTTGTAATTTTGCTCCTTAGAACACAAATCAGGCTTAGTAATGAAAAACATCCTAGTCCCATTAGGGTTATCCAAAAATTCTGTAAGTATCGCACGATTGCAATATGCAATTGATTTTGCTAAAGAGTTAGGCGGAACGGTATATGCAGTGCAAGTATTTAAGGAGTTACCCCGATCTGGTAGTCTTCCTTCGGTAAATGAAACGCTAAAAGATATTTCGGCAACTACAATTGAAGAAAAACTCGCTCAGGTAGACAAAAAAGGTGTTACTGTTACAGCACTTCCGCTAGAAGGAGATTTATTAGAAGCCATTCCAGAATTTAATCTAAAACATTCTATTGATTTGATTGTGTTAGGTGCGGAGAGTGATGATATTAAAATGCCTTATTTTTTGGGCGAGACTTCCGGGAGTTTGGTTAAGAAAACAGAAATTCCGGTATTGATCATTCCTGAAAATTATGAGTTCAAGCCCATTTCTAAAATATTAATGGCTATTAAGTCTGGTGTTATCAAAAAAGAAACAACTTTAAATCCTATTAAAGAGATTCTAAGTACGTTTAATGCTGACATCAAATTGTTACAGGTTAAAACGGCAGAGTATTTACCAGAAGATTCGGAGTTTCAGAAAGATTTAGCAACGCTGATCAGTTCTTACAAATCATCGGAAAATGGTACTTTATTCCAAGGGGTTTTAGAACACCTTAATGAAAACAATCCAGATTTACTTTGTGTTTTACGACGTAATAGAGGATTTTTTGGGAAGCTTTGGGAAGATAACAAAGTCCTGAAAAAAGATTTTGAAAGTAGAATTCCGTTGTTGGTACTTAAAGGGGCCTACTAGAAAGATTTGGGGATGTAGCTCAGCTGGCTAGAGTGCTTGACTGGCAGTCAAGAGGTCGTGGGTTCGAGTCCCATCTTCTCCACTGATGAATAGAAGCCTGCACAATGTGTGCAGGCTTTTTTATTTTCCAATCAAGTGAGGTTATACCTGTAATAGCTTTATCTTGTCTAGTATTTAAATCTTTTCTAATACCAATGTTACTTTATTAAAATTAGCAGCGCTGTTAATGACCTTTCTGTAGTCTTCATATAACGCAACATCGATAATGTTTTGATTATAAAATTCTTTAATCGATACTATCAGTTGATTGTCTTTTATCTCGTAAGAGGATGAAAACATAAACAACTCTTTATCGTCCTTGTTATAAGATTCATTGATATTAATCTTATCCAGATTTTTGAATTGATATCCTGTAGGGATGTCTACGACAATCTTTCGATCGTAACTTCTTTCGAATTCATTTTCTGCGGGAAGCTGTCGAACTTTTTCCTGATACATCTCTTGCTGCGGACCGATGATAGACCCAATCTTAAACAGGTATTTATTGCCTGCTTTGTCTACATAATCTTCAGATTTTAGGTCTGCAATAATTCGTAGTGGTTTGGTTCCAAAGTCTTTAGAAGATGCGTTGATTGCTTTCTTTTCTACAATTTCGACATTAGGATTGATAGATTTAATCACACTTTCGATCATTTCATCTTTGTTTTCCTCTTTGGCGATATCCATAAATGGTTGTATGTACACTGCATAATATCCATCCATAACCCGATCCATTTTTAGGTCTGTTACAGTAAGATCTTCTGGATCAAAACTTACATTCATTACTAAATTATAATTGGTCTTATCATAATTTACTGGTTTGATATATTTGATACTACCCACTCCCGACGTAAAGCCTCCTAAGGTTACAGGTTTAATAAACAGTCCATAATTGTCTGTAAAATAACCTGGTGGAAACCCTAATCTAGACTCTATTTTGGTAGGAGCCATATACAATTTAAGCTTAGGAAAGTAGATCAGTGTTTCTAACAAAAAGTTGTAGGCCTCAAACCCTTTATCAAACTTCATTTCTCTCCTGTCGGTCGTATATACGAGTTGATGTTTAATGTTCAGAACTTTACTTAGAGCAAGGTATAGTTTTACAATACCTCTTTCATTAGCCACTTTATTGTCTAATATACTCGAAACATCTTCCAGGTCTTTTCGATTTACATCGGCTACATATATATTCGCTTTGATATAATTCTCTAGCGCTCTAATTTTTGTAGCAGTATCTTCATGATCTGCATCTTCGATAGATTTTACAAACTTTGTTATTTTTTTATTGAGCTTTTCATCTACTTCTGGAAATAAGTTTTTATAAATATTCTGAGATCCTATTCGATACGAAACGATATCATTAGCTGGATTATTGGTGTTTTTCTCTAGCTTATAGATCAGGTATTTTTTCATGGAACCATAAGGAGCTTGCTCCTCATTATCAATCGCTTCTAAGGTATCAAGCTCTAGTTTCCAATGATTTTTATCTGTATTGGTAGTATCCTGAATCACATCAGGAAGCCCATTATAGCTTTTGGTTTTAAAAATCAGATTGGTAGGTGCTAACAATTCGAAACTTACATTCTCTTTTTCGAAATCTGATTGTAATGTTACTCTTTTTCCTGTATATCCTGGATATCTCTTTACAACAAAAAAGTACTCTATAAATCCTCCTTTTTCTACTCCTTCTAAGGCGTAATATTTTAAGGTACGTTTTGTTTCTTCATCTTCGGAAGTTAGAATCTTAGAATCATCTAATTCTATAATTTTACCTGATTTGGTAATAACACGAGCTTTATTGGTTACCACCTCAGAGTTGGGACTCGAAGGAAGGTATACCTTGTTATATTTCTCGATATTATCATTAGAATTAAGCCAATATAGTTTATGAATCAATGCATATTCTACAAAGCTATCATCGTCCAAAAAATAGAACTCATTAACTACCTTGTCTTTAAAAGCCACGATGTCTTTATCCTCATATTTTTTTAGATCGATAGTAGCCACTGGATCATCATCCCAATCGTAGGTTGTATAGTAAGGTTCTTTTTGACTCCACAAATTGCTGGTCAAAAGAATTATAATTGCTAAGTATTTTAGTTCTTTCATTTATAATTTTTTAGTTGTCAAACGTGCTGGATTTGTTTACTTTTTATCTTTTAGAATTACCACTTCTTTAAAATTTTTCTCAATCTTTTTAATCAAATTATTGAACTCTTTTTGCTGAGAAACATCTAATAAAATAAAATCCTGATTCATTTCTAATTCATATAGAATAGAAGATCCTTGTTTGGTATAAGTAATCGAACACTGAAAAAAATCATTCTCAATAGAAAAACTTTCAGGAATGTAGGATACTTCTTTATCCTTTGGAATTTCTAGTACTGTTACATTTTTGGTATAGGATTTATATCTATATTCTCTTGCGCTTTTTCGGTCTTTCTTAAGTTTAAAACGACTAATCTCTTTATTGAGATTTAGGTTAATATAGGTTTCATTATCCAAGGTAGTCATGTAATCCTTTATGTTGAATGCATAGTTGATGGTAAAATCCTTATCGTAATCGTACTTATTAATTTCTTCAAAGCTTTCGATCAAAAACTTATTGCTTCCTTTTCTAAGTTCTCTGGTATAAATTGACTTTAGATTTTCTTCTTTTTTCTCTCTTTCGAAGGCATTAAAGAAATCTATTTTAGAATATCCAGATAGTTTAAAACTTCCTTTCCCTTTTATTGTTTGGTCTTCAATTTTTAAATAGGTAGAATCGATAAGCGTATTTCTTTTAGCATCTATAACCGGAACTTCTTTGATCTCAAATTCATTTTCGTTTACAGCTACTAATGCTTCTTTTCCCTGTATAAAAGAAGTTGGTAAATCGATAGGAATGTATCTTCCCGTAGCATCTAGATAATAGATGTCATCGCCATCTTTGTAGGTAAGAATCATATGATTATCCACAGAAGGAGTAGGAACTTCTTCATACTTATAAGGTATGCTACGCGTACCTATCCAGGTTAAGTTTCCTTGCAGGCCTGCAATCTCGAGCATTTCTTGTAGTATACTTGAATTATCCTTGCAGTCTCCATATTTTTTATTGAACACATCATTTGCTTGCCTAGGAACAAAACCTCCTAAAGCATATTCGAAAGCGATGTATTTTATATTTTCCTGAACCCAATAGTAAATAGCTTTTACCTTTTCGAGATCCGTTTTTTTATCCTGTGTAAGTTGTGCTACGATCTTTTCTAATTCCTGATCTGGTTCTGATTTATTGATATCTTTTACTAGAGAATAGTACCAATCGTATAGGTCTGATACTTCGCCAAGCACTTTTACTTTCTTTCCTTTGGATTCATATTCGGTGATCATCGGAATTAAATGCGGTAGTGTATTTCTAAAGTTGGGAGCACCAGGTTCTATCTCAAATTTGTCCATTTGGTTTACTTCCCAGGTATACACTTTCTTTCCTCTTTTTTCGGATTCTGAAAAATTTATCGGAAGTTCTCCTATATTAAAATCCTTAAATTTCATGGAGATATTCTTATCCACAGTAATTGTTAGTTTACTCTTTACTGTGGGATTAAAATCTGCAAAAAAGAAAGTTCCCAGAAATCGAGGATTCTTAATCTTTTCTACATACTTAAGTTTGGATTTAGAGCCTGGTTGTAAATTTGGATAAATAAAATTAATCGACTTAGAATCATCGTAGAAACTTTGGTCCATCTCATCTTTGGTCACAAAATCTTCTACTTTGATCGTGTTATACTTTCCATTTTCATATACCATAGAAGCTGCTTCTATCTCTTCTACTTCTAAAAAAGTAGAATAGTTGATGGATTGTTTTGATTGATATGTTGCTGCGGCATCTAGGTATAGATTCTCCTCCATTACCTCTTGCGTAATCAAAATCTCTCCATTCTTCAGGCGAATATCTATGTTTCTCTCTTCTAACAATTTTACCGAATATTCTTCGGGATATTTTGCTTTGTATTCTTTAAATAAAGGTGAGGCACTTTGCGCATGTCCTATAAAAGACAGCAGTAGTACCAACACTACTAATTGATTTCTAAGCATATTTTTTATCTTATTTTGTGGCTACGTCATTGTAATATACTTTTTCTTTGGTTAGTTTTCCAGCTTTATCATAATATAATGCTTTTCCGCTGCGTTCATTTTGGCGATATAGTACCTCTTCTTTGATCTTTCCATTTGGGTGATACTTTTTGTATGGTCCGTTTAATAGTCCATGATCATAGATCATTTCTTCTTTTACTTTTCCATCGGCATAATATTTAGTGTATTTCCCATCAATATTTCCATATTTGTTATCACTAATTCGTTCTAACTGACCAGAGTAATAATAGGCTTTAAACTGATTCACAAGCACTCCATTTTTAAACTCTCCTTCCATAGAAGGCTTTCCGTTATCGAAATATGCTTGCAGCTTTCCGCTATAATTATCAATAGGTATCATCGGTAGTAGCTTACCCTCTTTATCATGATAGCTATAGCCTATAATATTATCCAAATGATAATAGCGAACTACCTGTAATTTTCCTTCTGGACTATAAAACTCTCGCTCTCCATGCATTTTATCATCGATATACGGAATCTTACGAATTAGAATACCTTCTTCATTATACGATTCATACACTCCGTTTAATTTTCCTGATTCGTAAGAAAATTTCTCATTAATTGTACCATTTTCATGATAGGTAGTCCATGTTTGATCATATTCTCCCTGAAAATACTGTCCTTTTCTACTTACTTCTCCGCTATCATAATACCAGATCCATGAACCGTGTAGATTATCATTGAGAAAACTACCTTCAATCACTATTTTACCTTCGGTATTATACTTGGTATACTTTCCATTTTTTACACCATACATATATTCGGTAGTGGATTGAGTTTTTCCGTTGTATCCTTTTATGGTAACGGTATAGGATTCTTTGGTAGGATCATAGAGTACTTCTTGTATTAGACTACCATCCGGATGATACTTTTTTTCTGCAACTATATCGCCATACGCATACATACTGGTGGATAGTAATTTTCCTTCTACTCCATAAAGCTTTTGTGTTCCATGTTGTTTCCCTTTGTGATAGAAACTTTCTCTTTTCAGGGTTCCGTCTGGATAATAGGATTTCCAATCGCCATGAATCAGATTTTTTTGATACCAACCATGTTCTGCCAGCGCACCATTTTCATGATATCTGCGGTAATATCCATGAATAGAATCATTTTTATAAGGTGTAATTGATTCTTCTTTCCCAGATCTATAATAGTTATAGTTATCTCCTTGTACCTTATTATCTTCATAAGGTACTTTGTTTGTCATATACTCTTCAGAATAGTATTTCCATTCTCCTACTTTTCCTCCTTTGATATCGTATAAGCCTTCGGTAATTAAGCTTCCTAAAGGATCATATCCTTTATAATAAAACTCGCCTTTCTTTTTTCTTCCTTCGCCGATGATCTCCTTGTTTTTATTGTAATATTTAAAAGCGATAAACTCATCATTTCTATAGGTAAAATCGTAATGTAGCTTTCCATCTACATCATACTCCAAATAGGCTTCATTAAGTTCTCCTTTTTTATACGTAATAGCATTCATTAAGGCTCCATTTCTATGATATAACTTCCAGTTACCATCATAATATCCTTGTGCGGTAACACCTTCTTCAGATTTCTGCCCATTGCGATAGTAGGAGACATAAGGTCCATTATACAATCCTTCTTTATACTCGTATTCGCCCATTAATTCTCCTGTATGGTAATACAATTTTTCTGTTCCGTTTACTTTTCCATCTAGGAAAGAACGTTTTTTAAATAAAGAACCATCTACATAATATTGTCTAAGCTCTCCTACAGGTTTCCCATCTTTATACATCAGCTCATAATCCTTTGCGCGCTCACCAATTTTGTGATATGATAGGTACTGGCCATCAAGCACTCCGTTTTTAAACTGTTTGTGTTCTACGAGTGCTCCTTTTTTATTATACTTTTTGTAGTCTCCGTTTAATTTTCCGGCTACGTAATTACATTCTATTTCCTTATTTCCATTTTTATAAAAATAGGTATACTGTCCTTCTAGTTTTCCGTCTTTATAATGCTCTTCTTCAGAAATGTTTCCCGAAGCATCATACCATTGCCAATCTCCCGTGCGCACCCCATCTTCATTAAATTTTCCGTTTCCTATGCGTCTTCCTTTATCATCATATACTTCCCAATTTCCTATCTTTTTACCTTCATTCATGATCCCTACAGCTTGTAAAAAGTTATAATTTTCATAAGCATAGGTCACCTTTTGTTTTTTTCCTTCGAATACCTCTTCATTATCAGCCTCCATAATGGCTTGCCATTTATCATACGCCACATCAATAAAGGACTTTATCTCATCTACATTCTTATCTACGATTTTCTTAAAATCTTTATTCTGAATACTATAAGAAATGGTGTAGGTAAAAGCATCGAAATGATTATTCTCTGTAATCCAATTAAAAAATGGTACATATTTGCGATCCCAAAATCCACCATTGCCTTCATAATCCTGTAATTGCTCTAATAGCGCTTGATTCTGGCGCGTTAATCCAATATTGATTTTATTATTTAGTTTAAAATCCTTGTTCATCGCCATTCTACTATCCAATACCAAATCAATATCTTCGAAAGTTTCATCATCCTCAGAAATGGTAATGTCTAAGGCTTCTATGTCACTTTTCTGCGAGACTAGATTATTGATCAGGTTAAGCGCATTAAACGAATTTTCTCCATCAGGATTTATAATCAGATACATATTAAAAGCCATTAATGCTTGTGCCGTCTGACCTTCTTTATAAGATAGTTTCCCGATCTCTAGGTGGCTTTTCTCATAGAAGGGATTGAGCATTACGGATTGTTTATAGTTTTGTAATGCTTTTTCCCACTGTTCCATTTTCTGGTATATATATCCCAGATTGTGATACAGTACATTGTTTTTAGGATAGTGTTTAAGGGCATTGGTATATACTTCTATCGCTTGTGGATACTTTTCTGCCTGTATCAATGCCAATCCTTTGTTTAGGTAAAAGGAATACTCCTCGGTAGTATCCTCGGCTTGTAGTCCCTGATCACAGATGGCCACTACCTCATCATATTTCTCTAACTGTAGTAAGTAATAGGATTTGGTCACCAAATTAGCGGTATAAATAGAATCATTTACACTAATCTTATCGAGCTCGGTAAGAATGCCCTCATAGTCTTCTTTTTCTTCTAATTCATATAAGCTTTCTAATATCTGATTATACTCTACTAATGGAATTTCTTCCTGACCATAAAAAATACTCGTGGTTATGATGGTCATGATCACTATTATTCTCTTCACACGTTTACATTTTAGTTGTTACTTGGCTATATATGGTATCCTATATAAGAATACAGAAAAGAGTTATACGATATACTTGGTATATCCGCATACTTTTGGTAATTATTTCCCCTTTATAATAAGAAAAAGTTTCCCTTTTCTAAAATATAAGGCCCAAAATATTTGCTTATCCCTTTATAATAAGTATCAAAAACTGGGATAATGTTACCTTACTTTTGGTTGATTTTTTTGGTGAGAGTTATCGTATACTTAATATCCTTTTGGATTAAAACTCGAACAATTTATATTTATAAGTATTGGTCATAAAAAGAAAATGAGCAAAAGCATCCTCCTATTTTGTTATGTTTTACTTCTTATTTTTAGACATCTTTTCAGCGAGCACTAATGCATTATAAGCATTAACTACTTTTCCAGATTTAGATAGTTCGGAGAAAGGTACTTGTTTTACAGAACCATCTTCCTGTTTCATTGCCACAGTAACATCATATGAAATTCCCGACTCTAATAAAATTTGTTTTACTTCTTTGGCAGAAAGATTTGGATAATAGGAACGTATTAATCCAGCGATGCCGGATACTACAGGAGAAGCCAAAGAGGTTCCACGCGAACTAGTATATTTATCTGTTCCGTACTCTGTGGTATACATATCTACTCCAGGAGCAAAAACATCTACATGTTTTTTCCCATAATTAGAAAAACTTGCTCTTAGGCTTTGTATATCCCAAGTACTCGCACCCACGACGATAAAGTTATCTACAAATTCCTTTTCATCACTGTTATAATCATTTAGATAATATTTTACCTGATCATTATTTGTATTTTCATTTCCTCCTGCGGTGATCAACAATACATCTTTATCTGCAGCATATTTAATTGCATCGTTTACCCATTTTTCATTTTGTGACAGTGTTTTACCCCAGCTCATATTAATTACTTTGGCACCATTATCAACGGCATATTGTATAGCTAAAGCTACATCTTTATCGCGTTCATCACCACTAGCCACCATAACAACTGGCATTATTTTTATATTATCGGAAAAACCTTTCATACCCACATTATTAGATCGAATAGCACCTAAAGTTCCTGCTACTACCGTTGCATGCTGAAATGGTACGTCTCCATATACGATAGGACTACCGTAGTTATTATCATTGATGTCATCTGCATTATCACCAGGTATTGTACGCTCATCGAAATCTAAATTGAGCATTGTTTGGGTCCTATTTTGGTAACTATTAATATATTTGTTAAGTCTTTCTTCTGTAAGGTTATATTGTATCCCTACTTTAAATTCTGATAAGGCATTTGTGATAATAGAATCGTTTTCATGAACTTTTATTAAACTATCCAATTCAGTGATCTTATATTCCTTTTTGGGGTATACACTGTCTAAAAAAGCCTTCCCTTGGATAATAGCTTCTCTAGTTTGTTTAATCTTTTTTAGTGTTTCCTTGTTTTTAATAACATCGTTTTCCCATTTTTCGAACGCTTTGGTATACAATGCATAGGCTTCTTTATCGTTATCAGCTATATCTGCTAGTTTTTTATCTTT
Organism: uncultured Aquimarina sp.; assembly: GCF_947492965.1. Classification (GTDB taxonomy): domain Bacteria; phylum Bacteroidota; class Bacteroidia; order Flavobacteriales; family Flavobacteriaceae; genus Aquimarina. The sequence continues at coordinate 13,655 of NZ_CANLOZ010000006.1, forward strand.
AAAAACGCTGTTATACTTTCTTACGATTCTGGTACTTTCCAGATGCTCATACTTTACAAATTCTCCTTCGGTATTACTAAGAAAATCCCATCCATGGACATCATCGATATATCCGTTTTTATCATCATCAATACCATTATTAGCTATCTCGTCTGTATTGATCCATATCTGATCTTTTAAATCCTCATGATAAATATCCATTTTTGTATCCAACACCGCTACGATGATCTCTTGCCCTTTTTTATTAGCTAGTATTTCTTTATACGCCTTTTCTAAGCTCACTCCAGGAATAGTATCTGTATCAAAATCCTTATGATACCAGGTTTTTAGTTCCTCTTTAGATAATTGTTTAGTATTATTAGTCTGAGCTGATACTTGATATTGATACACGAGTACGATGAGTACAAATAGCTTAGTGATTTTTGTCATGATATTACTTTTATTGGTATTGAAGTCCCTTGATATTATTCTGTTATATAAACTTTGTCTACTAGTAAGTATGCTAAGATAGGATTATGTTACCTTTAGGAGTTAGATTTTTAGTAGTTGAATTCGAATACGCAAAATTAGTCCTTGTTTTTAGACATCTTTTCAGCCAACACTAATGCATTATAAGCATTAACTACTTTTCCAGATTTGGAGAGTTCTGAAAAAGGAATAGTATTTTTCTGATCATCTAACGTAATATTAACTTGATAAACATTTCCAGAATTTAGGATGATCTTCTTCATTTCGCTAGCCTTCAATTTTGGATAATATGACCAAATTAATGCAGCCAAACCCGAAACAATTGGAGCAGCAAAAGATGTTCCTCCGTTTGTTTCATATTTGTTATTCGGACTAGCCACATATATATCATCACCTGGGGCAAAAACATCAACATTTTTTTTACCATAATTAGAAAACGAAGCCAAAATTTTATCATTTATATGATAAGTATTTGCCCCAACATTTATATAACAATCGGAAATTTCTTTGTTATTTTCAATATCGTTTGGAAAATAGTAATTCTTATCAACATTCATGTTATCATTACCACTAGCAGTGACTAATAAAACATTATTCTTCGTAGCATATTGAATAGCTTGAGTTACTACTTTCTTATTCATAGAAAACTCTTTACCAAAACTCATATTTATCACCTTAGCACCATTATCTACCGCATATCTAATTCCATTAGCCACATCATTATCATATTCATCTCCTTGAGGAACAACTCGAATAGGCATTATTTTTACCATATTCGTGATTCCTTTTAACCTAGAATTATTATTCCTGTTTGAAGCTATAATACTTGCTACGTTTGTACCGTGTGACTCTACTTTTAAATCACCACTTACATCGTTATTACCATAAAAATGGTTATTATCGACATTTTCCCTTCCTTCATAATTCAAATTAAGTTTGTAATTTTTTACAACTTTGTTATCTTCTTGATAATAAGCAATCCATTGATCATCCATGTTATAATACAAGGAAGTAATTCTGTTCATCAAATGTTGCTTTAATACTTCATCACCCTTAGGGTCAATTTTATAAATATCATCTATAGTATAGTTTTCGTCAGGAAAATATTTTTTCAAAACTTCTTTTGCTTTTTCTTGATCACTAGCAAATTTTTCTATATATTCTATATCTTCTTCTAGTGTTGATAAACTTAATTTATAACTTTCTTTTGCTCTTTTATATTCCTTAAAATATTGTTGATCTTGTAAATCTAGATTTATAGTATCTTTCTCCTTAAAGTATCTTTTATATTTTTTTAAAATTCTAACAAGTTCCCAATTCTCATAAACGATATTTTCATTCTTACTATTGGTTAAAAAATTCCACCCATTAATATCATCTACATAACCATTTTTATCATCATCTAGACCGTTATTGGGAATTTCATTTTTGTTTACCCAGATAAAATCTTTAATCTCAATATGGTTGATGTCTATTCCTGTATCTATAACAGCTACAATCACAGTATCTCCTTTTTTGTAATTAATTAGCTCATTGTATGCTTTATCCAAACTAATACCTGGTATTGTATCATTAATAATATCCTTATGTTGCCAGTGTATGAGTTCCTGTTTTGTTATTGACTTTTTATTATGAACAATAACAAAAGAATTTGTGTTAGACTCGATATTTACAGATCTACAACTTATGATTAGTAATAAAAAAATGAATTTGATAGCCCTTGAAAGCATAAGGTTTTGGTTTTCTCCAAATCTATTCGATTTCTTCGTGTGACAAGGAGCAAATACTGTTATGACTATCTAAATTCCTTGAATTTAGATTACATTAAATAGAATCAAAATCTTTCGATTCTAATCTAATATCCTCTTGTTTAATTCTTTTATAAAAAATGAAGGATATATGCCTTTATTTTTATAAAAGGCCTGAGAAAACGACTCGGGGTTTTTAAACCCCATTTCAGCACTAATAGCTTTTACGGTATATTTTCTAAATACCTTATCTGTTTTTAGCTTTTCAATTGTATAATCAATCCTTAAAGAGTTTATATAATTAATAAAGGTTTTTTTATGATAATGATTTATAACTTTTGAAAGATATTTAGTATTGGTACTCAACTTTTTTGCTAATGCACTTATAGTAATATCATTCTCAACAAAACCTCTATGGCTTTCGAACATATCTAATTCAGACAATATTTGATCTACAATTCCTTCAGGAACACCTAAGTCAATATCTTCTTTTTTTGGTTTAATAACTGATACTTGCTCTCGGTTTGACTTTATAATCTCTTTAAATTTTTTTCGATACTTCTTCTTTTTTTGAATATTAATAAAAATAACCACTACAAGTATTAATGCAATCAAGATTAATACAAATACTAAATATGTAAGTTTTCGGTTATCCTTATTTACTACTTTCAAAAGTCTTTCCTTCGAAGCTAGAAGTTCTGGAGTATCAAACTTTCTAATCAAATTTTTACTGAGATATTTATAGTCATCAACTAGTATTTTATCAACCCTAATAAGCTTTTCTGTAAAAGTTAGCTGATTATTTTTATCATCATTTTTTTTATAATAACTTATTAAAGACTCATAAGCACCCCTCAAATCAGGATGAACAGCACCAATTTCATCACATAGAGAATCAACTCTTCTATAAAATTCAACAGCCCGTTTTTCTTTTTGTTTTTCTTGATTTATCTTTCCCAGATAAAAATAGGCAAAAGCAAGGTTTGATTTGTCTTCAATACTTTTTAAAAAGGAAATCGATTTCTCGATACTGTCTTGAGATATTTTATAATTACCTCTTTCAAAATGATTAATACCTTCACTAAAAATGAAGTATCCAGAATAATCCTTGTATTCCCAAAGTGTTGATAGGTTTATTCCCTCTTTATTATGAATAGAGGATGAGTCAATTTTATTATTCCTATAATATTCATCCGATAATGCTTGGAGTATAACCAAAAAATTTTCTTTATCTCTGTTATTGTTCAAATTAATTTTTGCGTAGTAATAACAATCTTTAAAAATTTTTAATGCTTCTTCATGTTCACCAACACGACTCTTTAAAGTAGCAATAGAATACTTTGTATCATATAATAAACTTAAGTTTTGATTATTTTTGGAAAATCTATGAGCTTCAATAAAACTATCCAAACTATTCTTAAAATCCTTTCTGTCATATAATGTTAGTCCCTTTATATAATATGCAAAAGAAGGGTAATTCCAAACATTCTTATTTCTTGTAAAATTTATAATACTATCTAAATAAGCTATTTCTAAGAATTCATCATTTTTTAATGACGCTAAATAACTTTGATTACGAAATGCTTCCGCTATTCTTCTTATTTTATTTTCTTCAATTTTTGTCTTATTTTCAATTGCTTTTTTCTGAAACAAATTAACACAGTATTCCTTAATACTAAGATCTACATCATCCGAGTAAATAACCTGAATTAACTCGTCGTAGTTCTTTGTTTTTAAAGAATCTAAACCTTCCTGAAAAATATTCAAAGAATAACAGAGCTGGGTACTAAAAAACCCATAAAAAAGAATTATTAACAGTATTGTTTTTCTCATTTCCCGTTCTCACTAGCAAACTTATAAAAGAAGAATTTGTTTTTCAAAACATTACTTCACTTTCCCTCTTTACTATTCACTAAATTATTTGTAAAAAAACCTTAATACAAAGTCTAAATTCCGTGAATCTAAAGTCGAATTTCAAGGAATCACGACCATCTCCTCTTGCACTAACGTAATTCTCACACATATATTTGTCATGACAAAAACGTAGTTCCAAAAATCTGATCAGTTACAAAACTACAGTAAAAACCAATAGTAACTTTATAGAATTCCGTAATGGCATTAGAAAATTTAATAAGCATTAGCTTTACAGAAGAAGAATTAACACAGTTAGATGGACATTTACTGGGCATTCGCCAGATACTTACTGGTAAAACAGTAAACCTTACTCCTGATCAGCGTAGACAATACGGACGTATTGCCAATCAGAACAAACTAATTGTAGACAAAGCCAAAAATTATATGGAGCAACATCCTAACTGGATTCCTAGTTTTATCGACAAAGAAGAGTTTGACAAAGATTATCTGGCACGTACACAAGTAGAAAACAGAGTACAACTCCTAGAAAATCTAACCCAACAACTGGTAGATACCAAAACCCTCTTAGATCACGATAATTATACCAATGCGCTAAGCTTTTATCGCATGAGTCGTTATCTAGCCGGTGAAAATGAACCGGGTGCCAAATCAGTATATGAAGATATGAAGGTGTTGTTTAATAAGACGACATCCAGTATTGATAACACGGATACAACCTCTTAACACCATACATAGCGCTGGTGAGTTAGCCAATAAATCACTTGCCTTACTACTCATAAGGAAGATATTAATAGTTGTTACCCCTCCTATGAGCACTTCGAAGGATCAACATACTATTTCGAAGGATTAGATTACTAGTACGAACCCCAAGAAATAGGGTTGATAACCCGTACATCGAGACTTATAAGCCATCGAATACCGCTTATAAGTATCAAATCGATCCTTAGAAGTGCTTGCTACAAGGGTGATACTCAGTAAAACGATTCTTATAAATAGTAATTCAATCCTTAAAAACAGTTAGCCATGGGGTACACCCCTTAGGCAGATGGGGTATATAAAAATGTAACAGTATAAATGAAAAAGTGAATAGTACCTAGGAAAGTAACATAGAAATAGGATGCATTCGCATATGGTACAACATACAATTACATAAACACAACAACATAATGTCACTCGGAGTATGAAAAAACACTCTGAAAGAATTGGTGTGACAAACAACGTATAGGAAAACATGAACTCAACAACAAACAAACACATCATAGCAGGGATTATCTCAGGGGATCATCTGGTGCTAAAATCATTTTATAAAAAAGACTTACCAGCGGTAAAAAAGTATATCCTACGGTATCAAGGTACTATCGAAGATGTAGAAGATATTTTTCAGGAAGCCATGGTATTATTATATCACAAAGCCCGCTCTGGTAGCTTAGCATCCTTAGAGTCTTCTATACACACCTATTTTATTGGGATTTGCAAAAACAAATGGAGAAATCAATGGCGTAGACAGCACATATTAGCATTTCAGGAACTTCATGAAAACTATACATTAGATCCTTCGGAATCTGTTATAGAACAAATAACAAGAGCCGATGAACAGGACCTGTTTTATAAACATTTTACACGATTAAGTAGCCAAAGTAAACAACTACTGCAATTATTTTTTGAAGGAAAAAGTATGAAGGAAATCGCTAGTCGCTTCGGACTATCAGAAGGCTACACTCGCAAAAAAAAACATATTCATAAAGAACGATTAACCCAAATGATACAAAATGATCCTGTATATGTAGAGTTGGTGGTGGGTTAGGTACTAGGTATGAGGTTTTAGAAGTTGGATGTCGGGTGTGAGGTGTGAGGTGTGAGGTGAAAGTGGTGAGTATTGAGAAGTGAGTACAGAGTAGTGAGTAGTGAGAAAAATGATACCTGAAAACCCAAATAATAAATGAAAAATGAGTGGTAAGGATGTTAGGGGTTAGGTGCTGGGAGACAGAGGACGGATGGCGGAAGTTAAGGAGTTAAGAATTAGAAATGATGAGTGATTACTATTGAAAAGCTAATAATCTAATCATCCAAAGATCGAACAATCTAAAAATCTAAAATAAACCGTTGCGCAACGGACAAGGCGGAAACCGAAAAGCCTTTAATCATAGAGTAGGTACAAATTATTTTAATTTAAAAACAACATGGAAAAATTTGAAAGTTTAAAAATCGAACAAAACGGATTGAGCAGTATCTATGGCGGTGTCAGATATATTGACACTTCTTTTGGAAGCGGAGATACAGCACAATGCGACTGCTTAGAAGACTCTAATGATAATGGAAAACCAGATCCAGGAGAGTGTATGGAAATAATCCCTTGTGAATAATGTATTAACTATTAAATCAAATATGTATGAAACGAATTAAAGATTTTCAAAATTCTGAAATGAATAGTGTTTCCTTGAACCAAATTAGAGGAGGCAATGAAACTTCACACACTGGTTTAAACTCCAATGGTCAATATACAGACGTATGGGAAGATAGTAATGGAGATGGAAAATTTGGTGTAGGAGATATGTTCTGCTTTGTAGAACCATATAATGCTCGCTAAAAACTGTTGAGATGTGTAATAAAAAAGAGGTAAGTATATTCTAGATATTTGCTTATCTCTTTTTATAAAAAACTACTTTTACAAGAACCTATTTTGTTAAAACCTAAAATATGAAACTAACATATCTTCTACTACTTTTAATGATAACAATCATCTCTTGTAAAAAACCACAACCAAGCAATGAAGAAATTGAAAAAGCGTTTCGGGAAGTCAATAATGAAAAACTTTGGAAAGAGTTAGAAGAAATGGTCGACAATGACCAATACTATAGAAACCAAAAAAATAGTCTCAACAAAGATGCTAAAGACTATAAGATAAAAAGGGATTCATTAGAAAATATAAGATACCTAAATGATCAAGCAAACACTAAGCGAATTCTAGAGATTACCGAGAAATATGGGTTCCCTAATTCAAATCGAACTGGAAAATCTATAGCTCCTTGGATATTATTTCATCATTCGCCTGTTGAATATCATGAAAAAATTAAACCCTTAATTGAGCGTGAATTTAATGCTAAAAGAATGGATAGTAATACTTATAGATTGCTTAAGTGGCATGTATACGGTAGAATAGGACATCCAGATGAAACAGAATTATAAATTATAGATAATACATGAAAACATATATAATATTTAATCTTTGTTTGCTAATCCTAATTTCTTGTAAGCCAAGTATCAAAACAAATAAAGAAATTGAGCAAGCTTTTTTGGCTTTGGATAAAGAGCTACTACAAAAGGAACTGAAACAAATGACCGATAATGACCAATTTTATCGATCCCTTTTAGATTCTCTATATCAGACAGGAAAACAACCGCCTCAAAAAGAATGGGACTCCTTATGGAACTTACAGAAACAAATCGATAACCAAAATACCCAGAGGTTACTAGAGCTTACCGAAAAATATGGTTTTCCCGATCCTCAAAGAAGTGGAAAACCAATTCCCATATGGCTCATATTCCAACATGCGGATGATAAATATTGTGATCAACTGATGCCACTATTAGATCGTGAGTTGGAAGCAAAACGATTGACCGCAGCAGAGCATCATATGATCCAATGGAATCTGGAAGGTCGACAGGGAATGCCTCTCAAAATTATAACTCAAAACTAATATATTTTACATACTATGATCCTCGTAATTGGTGATACTAACGATATCACCACTAATATTGCTATGGAGTGGATTCGCCATTATACTAAAAATGTAAAACGAATTAACTTCTCTGACTATACTCCTTTAGATAGTCTTAAAATCACAAATCAAAATTGCACTACAAAAATTGCAAGTATTGATACAAGCGAAGTTGAAAAAATATGGCATCGTCGTGGAAGTATTCGTTTTTTACCAATTACACTTAGAAATGCTAACTCATCTTTATACACCTATCTAAAAAAGGAGGAAGATAGTTTATTAAAATCGTTAGAAGATATTCTTGGTGATACTAAAGAATATATTGGTAGTTATCATAAGGAGGTTGAAAATTATAAAATTGATTATTTGTTAAAAGCCAAAGATTGTGGCATTCGAATCCCGGATACATTAATAACAACTTCTAAAAAAGAATTACAATCATTTTTTAATACTTATGATCAAATTATTACCAAAGACATTCGTTATGGTATAAAGATAAAAGCTCAGGATTCTGGGATATATTCAGGAGGTACCTTTGTCGTATCCGAAGATATGATTACCTCTATGAAAAAACATTTTGCTCCCACATTGGTACAAGAAAAGATTGAAAAAAAGTATGAAATCCGAGTTTTCTTTTTCAAAACCACCTTGTATCCTATGGCTATCTTATCACAAAACGACTCCAAAACTTCAGTCGATTACCGTAATTACAATAGAGAAAAACCTAATAGAAATGTTCCTGTTCTTTTCCCAAAACACATTGAACAACAAATACTAAATTTTATAAAAAGATCTGGACTTTCTACAGGATCTATAGATCTTATCGTAGACAAGGCGGATGATTATATATTCTTGGAAGTAAATCCACAGGGACAATTAGACTGGGTTTCAAAACATTGCAATTATTATATCGAAAAGAATATCGCAGAATATCTAGTTTTTAAATAATCAGTACTAAAATAATATGGACCAAATAAAGAAAATACAACCCATCTTGCCACTTACGTTTCAAAAAGCAGAAATTAAAAAAAATAGAAGTTTCAAACTACAAAATAATACAATTGCAATTGATTACATAGATACAGATGCAATGACTCCTTATAGTTTTTACAGACCAATTTCAAAAACTTTTACCCTATGAATGTTCAACAAGAAACACCTTTTAAACTTATTGCAAATTGTATTCCTGTAAAAGGAGCTAAAAGAAGTTCTATTTGTGATCTTCATAGAGGATCCATACAACTAATTCCTAATGATTTATATGAATTAATAAAAAATCGTGAAGGTAGTTCTATTATAGAAATTAAAAAGAAATATGACCATAAATATGATACCATTATAGATGAATATTTTGAGTTTTTAATTGATCATGAGTTTATTTTCTTTACTGCTACTCCAGAATTATTCCCAAAAATGTCAATGAATTGGTATCAGCCAAATACAATTACTAATGCAATTATAGATGTGGGAAAACAAAGTGATTATAATATATATCACGCTTTAGAAAATCTAAACGAACTTCGTTGTAAACATGTTGAGTTTCGTTTTTTTAAAAAGATTTCGCTAGAAGAAATTAAAACAATTGTAGAATTTTTAGTTGATATAAAATCATCTATCATCTCGATAGATTTTACAATCCCTTTTGACAATGATTTTGAGATAGAAACAATTCAAAATTTTATGTCTACTAATGGTAGAGTTTCTTCTTTTAGGTATTACGGAGGTCATGAAAACAAATTCATCTCCCCAATTGATAATAGAAGAGGATATATTATAATTACAGATACTATTATAAGTAACGAAAAATGTTGTGGTATCATCGACTCAAGTTTGTTTTCTGTTAATATTAGTACATTTACAGAATCCCAGAAATTTAATTCCTGCCTAAACAGAAAAATTTCCATTGATGCCAATGGTCATATCAAAAACTGTCCTTCTATGATGAAAAGTTATGGGAACATAACAGCTATAAATCTAAATGAAGTAGTTGAACAGAAAGAGTTTAAAAAGTACTGGAATATCTCTAAAGATAAAATAAATGTATGTAAAGATTGTGAGTTTAGACATGTCTGCACAGATTGCAGAGCATATATCGAAAATCCAGCAAATATTTATAGTAAACCTCTTAAATGTGGTTATGACCCTTACACCAATACATGGGAAGATTGGTCAAAAAACCCTTTAAAATCAAAAGCTATTGAATATTATGGTTTACAAGAGTAATGAATAAAAAACTAAACTTATATAGTAACACTTTCTACATTTTTGACACTAAAAGGATAACTAACTGAATCAACTACGATGAATAAATATAACTTTCTCCTTATAAGTATCCTTTTCACTCAACTCGCTATCGCACAACAAGGGTTTGATCCTTGTTTTCGGTTTGTGGCCAAAGACAGTATAAAAATACACCTGGATAATGCAGAAAGACCTGTTACGCAAGATTGTGCTTTCTTTTACAGATTGGCTAAAGTAAATCCAGAAAACCTAACCATCGAAGGTGCTTTTAAAGATTATTATATAGCTAATGATGCTATTGCCACCAAGGCCACTATCATAGATGGGTTACTAGAAGGAAAAGCTATCGTGTATTATGAAAATGGTAACAAATTGATGGAAGGCGTTTATAAAAATGGGAAGAAAGTAGGGATTTGGAAACACTGGTATGAAAATGGAAAACCTTATTTAACTTATAGCTACGAGGATAATACCGCTAAAATCTTGGAATACTATACAAAAAGAGGTAAGAAAAAAGTAGAAAATGGAAATAGTAACGGAAAAACTATAACTATTAAAAATCATAGACATGCTAACATAAAGGGAAAATTGAAAAATGGACTTCCAGATGGTCAATGGACATTGTCTCGAATTACTACAAATACAATTGTTTTTAAAGAAGAATATAAAAATGGTAGATTTATTAAAGGAGAAGGATACCCATTTGGATCACCCACTTTAAAAAAATATACTGATACACCTTATATTAAACTAGATGATGGTATCGAAGCTGCCAAAATGATAAACATAAAAGAATGTAATTCTTGTACCAAACATATGGCACGATATACAAAACTAGGATATCAATCTCCCGAAAAGGATAATAATTTTTATGAGTATCTCTCTAAACATTTTACTACCGATAATACCAAGGGATACACTCTATGTAGTTTTGTTGTTAGTACAGAAGGAATACTAACAGATATTACTGTAGATCAAAGCAGTGCAGTTATCCATGATGATAGAGCTACTTTAAAAATGCTAATTCAACAATCTGGTTTATGGAAAGCTAGAATTATTAAAGATGCAATGCCTAAAAGAGGTCTAAACGGAATTTCTCGTAAAGATATTAATGAACCTATCCCAACGGTCATCAATTTTGTGATTCATTATACGAATAAAGGATACCTACTATATCCAGAAACTATCGTCACAAAAGCCATACAAACAAAAAAATAGAAAATAATTCCCCAAAAATGGGTAACAAATTGGCTTAAAACTACACTAAAGTAATAGAAACTATATGTATCTTTTATGAAACACAAACTCATCGTCATAGTACTCTTATGTACTACTCTAATGCATGCTCAAAACACTAATACCGGAACGAGCAAACATTTACTAAAAGGAAATTTGCTCATTACTCCTAGCTTGGAATATGAAAAAAGAGTAACGAATGCTACTACCCTAAGTCTACAATTAGGAGTAGAACTGGGAGCGATAGAAAACGAAATTCTGGATGAAACTCGAGTCGTATTATATCCTACGCTAGACATCGATTACCGATATTATTACAACTTTAGAAGGCGGCAAGGAAAAGGAAAAAATACTACTCGTAACTCGGCAAATTACTTTGGATTGGCCAATTCTTTTTCGAATGCTAATACTGTTTTTAGTGATTTTAATCCTAGAGATGCTTATTTCATTACCATTGCTGGAGTATATGGTTTACAGCGAACGTATTGGAAAAAACTAAATCTTAGATTCGAGTTTGGAGCTGGGTATGGATTTAGTGATATTCAGGAATCGGTAGTTCCTGTGGTTAATTTTTCTCTGGGATGGGTATTATGGAATCAATCATAGTAAGAAGATGAAACAAGAACAACAACTCCTATATAAAGTCATGCGTCATTTTGAAGGAATGCAAAAAATGGAAGTATTTGATTTTCTGCATAGAATGGAAGTATTATTGCATTATGCCAAAAACCCTTTGCGCCTAGAGCATCTTAAAAAGGTCATTTCTTCCAATATCGATCAGGAAGCAGATATACACCCTTTTGGATTTACTATTTTACCTAATGGTAATTTCTGTGAACTCGAAGGTGCTAATGATTGGATTCATATCTATAAAGAAAATAAAAGAGGTTGGAGTAGGTGTATTCCATTTAACACTTACTACTTTAAAACCAAATATGCACCCCTAGAATTGGTAAAACTTACTAAGAAACATCTGCAAGAAAATGTGCGAAATACAAAACATGAGCACGAAGTAGGAACATTTTTATCGGTTTATACTATTACTAAAAAAGATCATGCCAGTGGTAAAATGTCATTGCTGGAGATTGTTTGATTTTTGACATCGAGCAAGGAAAAAAGCTTCAGGTAAATTTCAATCTTATAGTAAGAGAAAACTGAATTTTAGTTTCTTATTGTAGGATACTAAAATTCAGTCCTCACTTCTCACTTATTGTCTCTTCCAGTATGTATACTAAAAACTTTGAATGACATACATATAAATCGGCATGCCTAAGGTAATATTAAATGGAAATGTAATTGCTAATGCCATTGGCAGATACAAACTAGGATTGGCTTTGGGTGCTGCAATCCGCATCGCTGCTGGTACAGCAATATACGAAGCACTTGCTGCCAAAATAGCTAGTAAAAATCGATCCCCATCATTAGATAAAAATACTTCAGAAATCTTTGCTACGAATAGACCATTAATCAACGGAATAACGATAGAAAACAAGAAAGCAAACCATCCTTTTTTAAGTAATGCCCCGATTTTCTGACCGCTGGTAATTCCCATATCTAATAAGAATACGGCCAAAAATCCTTTGAAAATATCTGTGGTAAATGGTTTGATTCCTTCTGCTTGTGCATCACTGGCTATAAAACCGATCACTAAACTCCCTAGAATCAAAAGAACACTTCCGTTGGTAATGGCATGCTTCACCAACTGAAATAATTCGTTAGCAGATTTTTTTCCATCAGAATATAATCGTAGTAATAATACTCCAATGATAATAGAAGGTGCTTCCATAAGCGCCATCACCGCCACCATATGTCCTCCAAAATCAATTCCTTCCATCTCTAGAAAACTCACTGCCGTTACAAAAGTAACCGCACTTACAGAACCATAGGCCGCAGCAATTGCACCTGCATTTTCTACCGTAAATTTTAATCTTAAAATAAAAAATGTGTACACAGGAACTAAAAGCGCCATGACAATTCCGGCAACTATCGCATAAGTGATATCTACATTGTACGAACTGTGAGCTAACTCTTGCCCTCCTTTGAAACCTATGGAGAGCAAGAGATATAATGAAATAAACTTAGAAGAGTTTTGAGGAATTTTAAGATCACTTTTTACTTGCGAAGCGATAATTCCTAATACAAAGAAGAGTAGTGCTGGATTGGTTAAATTATCAACCAAAAGATGTAAATTCATCTCTAAATATTAAATAAGGAGTTAGTCAATAATTTCAATGTTTAAAACACCACTTATTTTCACTCTCTTACCACCTAACATTGCTTCTTTATAAATAGGTTTGAAATTTTCTTTCTCCTGTAATAGCTGAGATACTCTGCTGTCATCAAACTTCGTATCGCTATGCATATCTCCTTCGCAAATGGATAGCCTGTGTAATTTATGAAAATTTACTTTTTCTCTTATTAAACTATTAATCACATCTGATGCTTCTGATGGTGTAAATACTCCATCTACCAATTGTACCTTGTGTGTAACTTCTGTAGATACCATAATTATTCTGATTTTGATTTAAAATTATTCTTTGATTTAAATGCCACGAAAGCAACAAGTCCTAGTATTGCTCCAACTTTTAGAAGCTCTGAAAACAATGCACTATTTGCCAAATAACTCATTACAGCGACAACTGCATACAGCAAAACGAATGCAACCAGCGCAATGATTTTGGAAAAAGTAAAGAGTTTGGATTTGTTGATTTGAAGTGTGAGTATCGATTTTTCGTTATGAACTTGTATCGCACTCGAAGACCATTTTATATCTGTTTCCATACTAATAGCTTTTTGATATTATTACTATGTTCTGGGTGTAAAATTACCAAGTCTAATTCATATGTTTTTATTTATATTTATAATAAGAAGCATAAAAATTATTTATGTTCATTTAAAAATCACAAAAATATGCTTAGTAACAATGTATTTCCAACTAATTAAAAAACAGGTATTTAACACGCAATAAAGACCGCCGATAAATTATAAAATACTGTCTACGATTTCCTGAAAAAATTAAAGTAATACGTCGCTAAAAAAATTGAAATTGTATGAAAATCTATCCATTTTCATCTAAATTTTTCAAATTCATACAGATAAAAACGAGCATTAAAGATATTTTTATGAAATACCAGATTTATATGGAATCTGAGGTAAGTTCTTCTATTACGATTCCATTTTCTAAAGCATCAATAACTCCCATCGCGGCTCTTTCTCCAGATATCATTGCAGCGTTTAAAGAACCATTAAGTTGCTGGTCTCCTGCTATAAAAATAGTGGGTGTTAATCGAGTTTCTGAAGGTAACATTTCGTACTGTAGATTCGTGATATCAGGTAGTGCATGAGAAATATCATAACGCTTTATAAACCGATCTACTTGGATAGAACAATGTTCTGCCAATTCTGCTGTAACCTTTGCTATCAAATCGGTTTCTGATAAATTATGTGATCTAACAACCGTTACCGACAATAGCTCTTTGCCAGAAGTGGTATTGGGTTGTAAAACCGTTGGGTAACAGATATTATTAATTAGCGTTTCTTTATGAGGGATAAGACCAATTAATGGTTTATGGATTGCTCGATCTTTTGTTTCGAAATACAGTGTATCACAACTTTTCCAAGTGATTTGCTGATTTTTCAGGTTCGGAATTATAAAACTAGGTTCTGTAGCTATGATGGTAAAATGGCTCTCCATTTCTTTCCCTTCTGTAGTTACAATTAAACCCTCAGCTACTTTTTCAACTTTCGTATTATATATAAACGAAGTATGGTCTAGTGCAGAGACCAATTGTTTCGTTATTTCTCCAATACCCAATTTAGGGATAGCCGCATTACCATCTCCGAACATTTTATAAACAAACTTGAACATTCTAGAAGAAGTCTGAAGGTTCTCTTCTAAGAAAATCCCGGTAAAAAAAGGTTTAAAAAACTGATGGATGATCTTACTAGAAAATCCAAAATCTTCTAAAAATGATACCGTGGTTTGTTCTCTTTCTTCGAAGATATCATGAATGGTTGTTTTTTTTAGAATCTGATTGAGTTTTAAAATCTTTCTCTTATCAGAAAAGCTACCAATATTTGCAGTAATCGTAGGCCATAATAATGATAGATCTCTTAGAGGATCTCCAATAATTTTCTGTTTACCATCTTCAAATATTGCAGCTCCTGGTAAAAACTCCTGAAGCGCTAGTCCATTAAAATCTAAATATTGTTTTGCTGCTGGATATGAGGTAAGTAATACTTGAAAACCGTGATCTATAGCGTATCCTTCTATCTGATCTGTTTTTACTCTACCACCACAACTATCTTCTGATTCGATAATAACTGGATGATACCCAGATTTTTCTAGAACTTGCGCTGCAATTAAACCACTAATCCCAGCTCCAACAATATGAACTTTATACTCAGATTTTTTCAAACTTTTTATTTTTAATTGGTTTTAGATCTACAAATAAGCAACAGGAAACATTATCCCTCTCAGAATACTAGTTCATTCTAAGATTGAAATCTAAAATTCTACGGATATTCCTTTTGTACTTATTTCTGCAGTTTTTGATGATCCTTCTTTTTATGATATTGTTTATCTCTCCAGGCTGCACCCATTCCATAAGACCGTAATTGAAAATATTTTTATCATAACTATGTCGTATCATCCCGTTTTTGTAAAACGTGTAACTATCCTCTAGTCCTTTTTTTCCTATTACAACAGTACATAATTCTTCTAATCCTTCTTTCATTTTGTTTAATATTTTTCATTTTACATTAAACAAAAATACAATAATTGCATTAGATTAAAAAATAAGAAGCATCGAGAAATGCTACATATAAATTTGTTTAACAAATATTTACCATTCGTTTTATCACTGAAATATGCAAAAAGAGATCAACTAAAAAGGAGTATTCTTTGAAGTAAAAAATGATACACTCATATCAAATACCAATTCTCATATAAAATGGTATTAGTTTTTATTCGCTATAAGACTCCTAAAAAACAAACAGTCATAAAAATAAATTTATGACTGTTTGAATCCGTGCTATAATAGCTTCTTTATTAATGAACAATGACCTTCTTAACAATAGGCTTTTGCTTATTATTTACCTTAATGATATAGACACCTTTGCTAAGATTATTGAAACTGTATTCAGTTTGTTGAATATCAGATATACTTCGTATGGTTCTGCCTGAAATATCAAATAGTGTAATATTTCTGATACTATTATATTCGGATAACTTAAGATTTACGGTTCCCTTGCTTGGGTTAGGATACACTTGTACTGTGACTGCTTCATCTTTTACAATCGTTTCATCTGCTGCTCGCTGATCACATCCTGAAGCGAAACTGATCCAATCTAATTGAATATTCCTACTTGCATTATGAAAATACAGATATACTACATGATTCCCTGAAGCAGAGACATCAACAGTCTTCTCTATATAAGTATTCCAACTTCCGGTACTTTCTGGGTAGATTTCTGCAATGGTATTGCTCTCCTGATTGTTATCGAGTCTAATTTTCATATATCCATTTTCGTTATTCCCTTTGGAATATCTGAAGGTAAACTTACCGCCTGATACATTTACATTATCAAACTTTAACCAATGCGAATAACCAATATTGGTCATTACTCCATTCGTATTGGTCAGCTGATAAAAATTCTCTACATGATCCTCTGCTTCTATTTTGTCACATGTAGTACCACCTCCAGAATTATTAGATACTTGAAATTTTATCCAATTCACATTGTACAATCCTCCGGATATATCTAATCGCAAAACCTGATTTGCATTTCCATTGGTGATTTCTACATTAGGTATGATAACATCTTGCCAAGATTGCCATCCGTTGGTATTTGGGATTTGGGCAGATCCTAAAACAGATGTTCCTAATTTTAGCGCTATTGATTTCGTATTACTTTGGGTACTGGCTACTCTTAAAACAATATCATAAGTTCCCGTACTAATACTACCAATAGTATACTCTAACCATTCTCCATTAGCAGTCCAGCCTACATTAGTACCTCCATTGGTATCGCTGGTATTTTGTATATCTACTCCTTCATTCGTTCTTCCTTGTCCTCCATTATTACTGGCATCGGCATCATTATAAGCAATTCCCTGTCCTCCGTTATCATAATCTTCTGCCTCAATGATTCCAGGAATGCTATGGCTTGTAAAAGGTGTCTGTATTGGATCTACCGGATCCCCTTCGGCAATCACTACACTTCCTAAATTAGTAGGACAATCATTGTTACCCCAACGCACCCATACGTTATAATTACCTGGAGAAAGATCATTAAATGTTGCAGATCCTGCATTGTCGTTTACTTGTAATGGATACGTTGTCCCTCCATCGTTACTAAATTCTATGGCACTTCTCCCAGAAACATCCGAGAATGTAAAGGTAATTTTTCCGTCATTTTCGCCTAGCGTTGTTTCATTTGTAGCACTTACGGTAGCCGTGGGAAACGGAGTACCGTTACAATCGGGAATATCAATACCATCAGAAAAAGCTTTAAAGTTTCCTGATAAGTGCATAAAACTCATCATATATAATAACCCATCATAATAACGATATTGACCTGCCGGAATAGGGGTATCAAAAAACTCATCGATAAAAGGCCATACTTTTGCATCTTCTAATGCCAACGCTCCTACAGCATTACATGCCACTAATCCAGGAGAATGATCGCTATTTCTACTAAAAGATCCATCCAAAGTCCATAAGGAGCTATATCCTGGTTTATCTTTAAAGAAATCAATCTGATTATCAATCAACGGCTGAATACTATTTTTACTTTTCTGAAACCAGGCAAAGTCAAATCCCATATTCATAATATTTCTCCAGGCATCGAACTCAAAATTACCATGGTTTCCTTGGTTTACTGGTGTACCATCAAACTCTGAATAATCAGGCATTAATCCTGTTTGCGGATGTGCCGCTCTAGGCAGTAAATATGTCCTACTTACATTGGCCATCTCTGCCCATAATTGATTGTTATTGTCTGCTTCTAACGCCCATATTTCATAAAAAGCTGGAAGGTGATACGATGGATCTGTAAAACTGGCCGAATTACCACAAATTCCAAATACTATTTGCCGCTCGTCTAAATCTACCAGACCTGTTGGGCAAGATCCTGTACTTGGTGCTGGTTTGTTTAGCATACTATCTAAAATGTAATTTGCTTCTGCTCGATAATTAATACCTCCTGTACTACCCCAAAGTCTATCGGCAAAAAACAAAGCAGTTACAAAATACTCCTCACCATCTGGTGCAGAATTCTGGTCAATCATAGAAAAATTAGTTCTGTTTAATTGCCAGGAAAATAAACCTTCTCTTTGAGTACCTTCGGGATGCTGACTATATCTTTTGGCAAAACGCCATAGGTTATCAAACTCAGTTTTTTTACCTAATTGTACACAGATCATCATTCCATAAGACATTCCTTCAGAACGAATATCATTATTTCCTGTGTCTAATATATAGGCCATATCATTTCCTACTTCGTAATAAAGTCGTTCATTGTTACTATCGCCATTAACAAAATATTGATCCCAAATAGCATTCATTTTCTGTGCTACAGCAGCTTCAGTTTTTCCGGATTCTACAAACATATTTCTATAGACCCCAGATTCAAACGATGGTACTGATGGAATTACAGGAGCTGATCTTGGTGGTGGTGGAGATCCTAAAAAAGTAAAAGTGATCTGATCCAAAAAGGTATCGTTAGATCCATTATCTGTGGTTAATTCTAATGTCAATGCAACAGGATTTGTACCTGATATAGTGATCTCTTTTGTGCTGGTGGACGTTGAGGTTCCCGAAAAACCAAATGAGCCTAAACTATTTCCGGCAAGCATTAGATCGATCCTAGCTTCATTGTTATTGGAAGAAGCTCCTGTAATTTCTACACGATACAAACCGGGAAGTGTGGAAAGATTTACGATACCTTCTGCTTTATCTCCATTGCCATAAAAAGCAACTCCATTAAATGGTGTATCGATAGCTCCAGCATAAGGACCACCAACATTTAGATCTTCGATCTGAACTGTGACTTGCCCTGATACCACCATGGCACAGAGCAATAATAATGTGAATAGATTAGTTGTAATTGTTTTCATAAGAAGTTTGTGTTTTAGATAATTAGTTGACCTAAAACTATTATATTTTCTTTCAAACAATTAGTTGATAATTAAATCCTAATAAAAAGCGTTAAAAAATTGAGGAAGTAACAAGAGGTTCTTATCTATTAATCTTGCTGACAGACAACGCAAATATCTGATATTCAAATATTTATTATGTTGTTTTTTGATGGGAAATTTAGTGTTTTTTAACGAAAACGTTTTCGTTAAAATTTTACTATTGTTCATCTGTATCTTAATAATGCATATACCTTTTTATTTCGTTCTAAGCTATTATTTTGTTTTAGATTATTTAAAAAAAAGAAACCCTGTAAACTATATTAATTTACAGGGTTTCCTCGGTTTTAAGGATATTATGTGCGTGTTATAGTCCTTCTAAAAATCCTAAATAAGCAGGTTTTCTTTCAAAGGATTCATCGAATAAAAGAGGCCATTCTGGTCTTCCATTATTCTCTGGAATTAACCAGGTATCATCATCCTTTAATCCCCAAACAGTAATGGCATATTTTTTATTCTGCGGAATCGCATTAAAAATCTCCACTACTTCTCGTACTCTCTGTCTTTGCGCCTGAGATCGTTCTTCAGTAAGATCTGTTAGATCATTCGCTGCATTAAGTTTTACATCTAACTCCGCAAAATGTACCAATACATCTTTTGCTACTAATTCATCCGTAGCTTGTTGTATTTCCTCTTTTGTTGGGAAGTTATAATCTATATGCATTTGATATCCAACACCATCGATAAGATCGCTTGCTAATAAATCATCTACCATATCAAGTACTTTTCCTCTTTTTGTACCATCGAAGGTCATATTGTAATCGTTGTAAAACAATTTTACATTCGGATCTGCCGCTCTAGCAAAAGCAAAACACTTCTCTACATAATTATCACCCATTCGCTGCAAGAACAATGTATTTCTCCATTGAATACTCGCATCATCATCGATTGCTTCATTTACAACATCCCAAGAATTAATTCTACCTTGATATCTTGTAAACACATCTGTAATATACTGCTCAATTAGGTCCTCGAACTCTTGATCTGTTCCTGTAAAATTCTCTAAAGCTGCAGGAATACTTCTATGCCATATTAAGGTATGTCCATGTACATTTAGATTATTAGCTTCTGCATAATCGATTAACGCATCAATTTTACTCCAATCGTAAATAATATTCCCTGAGCCATCTATTCCAGTAAAAATAGAGGCCATTTTCATATCATTTTCAGCAGTAATACTACTAAATTCTGTGGTGTAAAGCTCATCGTAAGCAGTGATGTTTGTTCTGGCTTCTGATACTGCTACACCGACAAAGAAATTATTTTCGGTAGCTGATTTTAGCGTTACATCCTCTGGAAACTCTTCATTAGTTTCTACACTTATGGTATTAGAATTTTCTGAAACTTCACCATTTACAATTGCTCTTACTCTGTAGTAATATTGGGTATTTAAGGATAAACCTGATATATCCTGAAATAACTGATTTACTGCTAAACTCTCGTATCCCTGAACAAAAGATCCAAAATTAGGATCTGTAGCTACATCCAGCTCATACCCACTAGCCAAAAACACATTGCTCCAATTAGCTGTAAAACTCGTAAAATTGATTTCAGAAGCTTCTTCTGCTACTGGCGGGATTGCTGAAAAACTTAACGTATTATCATCATCAGAACAAGCTACAAAGTTCATCAGTGCGATAAAAATTAAGGCATAGAAAACCTTAGTATATACTTTTTCTATTCTCATAGTAATTATTTTATAGAACACATATCCAGAGGAGTAAGACCTATTAAATTATATATGATTCCTCCGGACATGCGTTACTGTTATATTATTTTGAAAAGGGCTTTAGTCTAGCTCCAATACCTCTAGTCTAAGATTATCGTATCTATACCCTGATGGTACTACTCCTGTATCTCCCTCATGACTAATTTGCATTCTTATAGCCACTAGAGTAGCGGGATTTGGATCTCCCATACTTTGATTATTGACATCGAAGCCAAAACCAAAATCGGATAGTCTTAATCTTAGTGTTTGCCATCCTGATCCTGTTAGAGGAACTTTAAAAATCCAGTTGTCTGTAGTTGCATCTTTTAAAATAAATTCCATAACAGTTCCTGGATAATCATCTCCATTAATATCGAGAACAACAAAAGCATTTTCAGAATCTGTTGAGGTAGTAACCGGTGCTACTTCTTGATGACCACTTCCTGTAAAACCGTCTGTGCCTGTATCATCCCAAACAAGTTCTGCTCCACCGCTTCCATCTACTCCTAAGCCATTGCTAATCTCGAATCTATGATCACCATAACTAAACCAATCTGCATTATAATCATTATTAATGTTTGGTACTCCGTTTCCATCAAAATCACTGAATAAGATCTGAACAACTCCACCAACGATTGGTAAATCTTTAGAAACCATTCCTCCCGCTGTAACTACTGTAAATTCTGTAGTTTCTGTTTTTCCTTCAGGAAAGGTAAATAAGATTTCCTGTGGAGAAACCACGGTAAAATCACCTACCGATTCTCCATCAATAAGTACATCTTCTACATTAAAAAACCAATTTCCAAATGCTCTCATTTCTACACCTGCTTCTCCTTTTGATGGTGAAAATGTGTCCGCTACCGTTAAGGTAGGAGCTGGTTGCTTAATAGTAAACTCTGTAGAAACAGATTCTCCATAAAGGTTTGTAAAGGTTACGGTTTGATTTCCAAAACGACTCCCCTGATCAGCATCAAACGGAACATTAAAAAATAATGCTACGCTAGAATTTAATGTAGAGTTAAAAAAGGTGTTCACTGTTCCATCGAAGATAATTTCCTTCATATCATTCAATCCAGTACCTTCTACTCTTACTAGTTCTGCAGGAAATCCTTCATTGATGGCGGGCTCATCTCCCAGTGATACTATATTTACTATTTGTGGATCTCCGAATTGAAGTCCATCTCCGTTATCATCTCCACAGGATGATATACATACCAATAAGCTAACTGCTGAGCACAAAACAAGTAACTTCTTGATATACATCATTTCTTTATTTTTTTTCATCATTACTTATTTATTAGTCATTAATTACATAGTCTACTGCAGGACTCGCTGTATCTATAAACGATAACTCTGCAGATGGAATTGGTAGTAAAAAGTCATCATCATCGATACTGTCTATAAACAATGACTCTACATTAAACGGAACTAAGGTATTCACTGTTCCTCTATCCTGACTACTAATAATTGATCTTGCAGTCGATCTATCCATTCTTACTAAATCCAACCAGAATTTACCTGCTTCAAAAGCAAATTCGATTCTTCTTTCATCCATAAGTGATTCTCTTGTAATCATTCCTTTTTCGGATAATCCAGCTCTTCTTCTTATTTGATTAAAAGCATCGACTGCAGCAGCATCTCCAGTGGAATCAGCATTACCCATAATTGCTTCTGCATATATTAATAACACATCCGCATATCTCATTAATTGAGTACTCATATTAGTTCTCATAAAAAACACGTCTGGATGCTCATCTAGTGATCCTACAACATATTTTCTATAGCGTAATCTTGTCGCAGAATCATCTCCGTTTTCTGGGAATGTCCATCCTCCTTGACTCGTTAATAATTCAGGATAGAATCTTCCTGGTTCGCAAATAATCCATTGTCTACGGAGATCTTCTTCTCCAGCATCAGTAACTTTATCAAAGGATTGAAACAAATCGATACTTGGAGATACCGAACCAAAAGATCCATCATTTCCAATGACATCATCACTAGCGATAAGATATGCTTGATTGGTATTCTGAATACCCCATAATCCATTGATAGATGTCCAAACCCATCGATAAATCCCTTCTCCATTTACACTTGCAGATGGATTTATAAATTGATCTTGATAATTAGGTTGTAGACTATGTATTCCACTATCTATAACCATCTGAGCATAGTCTCTAGCCTTATCATAATCTTTTAGGGTTAAATACATCTCTGCCAAATAAGACCACGCCGCCGTTTTTCCTACTCTTATTGATCCTGCTGAACTTGTAGGTAATAATTCGGCAGCTTTTTGTAAATCATTTTCTATAAAAGCGTAAATACTAGAAACTGTGTTTAAAGGATACAACGAAGAAGTATCTGAAGTTACCTCATCGATCACCGGAATTTCTCCCCATAAACGCACTAAGTAGAAATAAGAAAAAGCTCGCACAAATCGCGCTTCACCTTCTACCTGATTTCTGACATCATCAGAAATTTCTTCGCTTAATGGCTGACTTACTACTTTTAATAATTGATTGGCATCAGCAATTCCTTTATAGAAACCTTCCCAACCTTCTAATAACACTCCGTTATTTACTCCCACAGAGAACAATCTCCATGGAGCATCTGATTCAAAACCAATCGAGTTACCCGCTAACATATCCAACGAATACATAAACTTATCATTTGTTGTAAAAAAGGATTGTCCATACAGGGAATTAGCTCCTGCTAATAATTGCTCATCTGTTTGATAAAAATTATCCTCGGTAATAGAATCAACAACATCTATTTCTAAAAAATCATCACCACAAGATGAGAGAAAGGTCAATACAATAGCATATGTAAAAATTCTCTTTATACTTTTCATACTAAACATATTATTTTCTTTTTCTTATTAAAATTGTACATTAAGTCCAAGCGTCATTGTTCTTGGAACGGGATATCTTCCGAAATCTATACCCTTGAATAAAGCACTTTGATTTAGTGATCCTACTTCAGGATCGTATCCTGAGTAATTCGTAAATGTGTATAAATTTTGGATTGTTGTATATACTCTTATCTGATCGAAAAACTTAATTTTTTCTCCAAAGGTGTCTTTAGGTAATGTACATCCCAAAGTGATACTCTGGATTCTTAGATAAGAACCGTCTTCTATAAATCTATCTGATACTCTATTATTTCCGTTTTTATCTCCATCAGAGTATCTTGGTAAACTTCCATCCGTATTGGTTGCACTATATCTATCAATTACTGAAGTTGCCTGATTTGCATTGAATCGGTTAACTCCTTCGATATATGTTCTAGTATAGTTATAAATGTCGTTACCATAGGTTCCCTGTAAGAATACTGATAAATCAAACATTCCATATCGGAAATTATTGGTCATACTAAAGGTAAAATCTGGATGTGGATTTCCTATAAATGTTCTATCATTATCATCAATCACTCCATCACCATTTAAATCTTTAAATCGTACATCTCCTAACCAGGTACCATTCGCTTCGTCTACCGAACTTTCTGCAGGAATAGCCGCAGGATCCGTTCCCGTCAAATCATCAATATCTCTAAATAATCCATCGGTTACAAAACCATAGAACATTCCGATAGGCTGTCCTACTTCTGATCTTGTTAGATTCGCAATTATTTCTTCATCTTGTAATGTTCCAATAATCGCATCATTTTCTCCTGATAGTTCTGTAATCTCATTACGATATAAACTGAATACAATGTTTGTATCCCAACTAAATTTTTCATTCGTAATATTCTTTGTGTTCAAAGTAACATCAATACCATCATTGATCATCTCACCAAAGTTCTCTACTGGTGCATTCACTCCTATAAAGGATAAGGTATTTAAACTCCCTAAGAAACCTGGTATAGGTCTGGTAGCTAAGAAATCTTTAGATGTTTTTCGATACACGTCTACATCCAATCTAATATTATTATCCAAGAAACCAAGTTCTACTCCTAAGTTAGGAGAGATTAAGGATTCCCATGCAACATTAGGATTATTAAAATTAGCTAAACTAAATCCACTTCCAAGTGCAGTATTTTGGTTTCTGAGAAAACTTAGATATAGAAAGTTATTTATATCCTGGTTTCCACTGGTTCCATATCCAGCTCTAATCTTGAAATAACTCCAAGCGCTAGAAATACTCTCCATAAAAGGTTCATCGCTTACTACCCATGCAGCTGACACTGATGGAAATAATCCCCATCTGTTATTAGGTCCAAATTTTGAAGAACCATCATATCGTAAGGAAGCTGAAAGTAAATACTTTGAATTATAATCATAATTAATTCTACCAAAATAAGATAGGAGAGAAGCTGCACCTTCGAATGATTCTGATAAGGATGTTTCAGCATCTCCAGTATTTAAACCAGGAACATCATTACTAGGAAAATTAGATCTTTGTCCTGATAATCCTTGGAATTGCGTTTTCTGAGCTTCTGTTCCTAGTAGAATATCAAAGTTATGATTTCCAATACTAGGAGTATAGGTTAAGTAATTTTTGAATAGATAGTATAAGCCTTCATTGGCTGCTCTAAAAGAAGAGTTCAACCCATTAGAAAGCGATCCAAAATCAAAAGTAGGGAAGAAACTTTGTGTTTTAGCAGTATTGTAGTCATACCCTAAATCTGTTCTGAACTTAAGATTGTTAGCTAATTTAAGATCTAAATAAATATTTCCATTCATTTTAAATCTTTCTAGCGTACTATTTCTGATTTCAGAG
Organism: uncultured Aquimarina sp.; assembly: GCF_947492965.1. Taxonomy (GTDB): domain Bacteria; phylum Bacteroidota; class Bacteroidia; order Flavobacteriales; family Flavobacteriaceae; genus Aquimarina. The sequence goes on from NZ_CANLOZ010000006.1 coordinate 39,562, forward strand.
GCAGCTACTGGATTTAATGCTCCTGTATTACCTAAACCATTTTCTGGAGAACCGAAGCTTCCATCAGGATTTCTAACAGGCACATCAGGAGTTTGTCTTAATGCATTGATAATAGTACCATTTCGCGAGTCATTCAATCCAATTTGCTCTAATGAACTACTTAGGTTGATGTTATGTCCAAACTTGATCCAATCATTGTACTTATAATCTAAGTTTAGTCGTAATCCAAATCTTCTAAGACCTGAGTTAATTACAATACCTTCCTGATCAAAATAATTCGCTGAAGCATAGAATTTTGTTTTTTCTTTTCCTCCAGAGATCGATAACTGATGATTAATTATTGGTGCTGCTCTAAAAATAGCTCTTTGCCAATTTGTTCCATCTCCTAAAATACTTGGATCTTCAAATTGTGGTGCTGGTGGCAAATTCGTTGATGGTGATTGTCTAACCTCGTTCGAATATGCTGCGAATTCTCTAAGATTCATCATATCCAATAATTTAGGAGCCGTCTGAATCCCTCCGTAGGTTTCATAGCTTATTTTGGCTTTCCCTGTTTTTCCTCTTTTGGTAGTAATCAGAACCACACCATTTGAAGACTGTGCACCATAGATTGCAGCAGCAGAAGCATCTTTTAATACTGTAATCGATTCGATATCATTCGGGTTCAATGCTGATAAAGGGCTCAAAGCGGTTTGCCCTCCTGTTCCTCCAAAACGGGAAAAATTAAAGGAATTATCTTCAGAATTCTGAACGTTTACTCCATCAATTATATATAATGGCTCGTTAGATCCTGTAACCGAAGTTGTACCACGTATTCTTACGGATACAGCTCCTCCTGGTCTTCCTGTACTTCTTGTTACTGTTACTCCTGATACTAAACCTTGAATTCCCTGGTCTATATTCGTAACAGTTTGTTTTTCTAAAACATCTGCACTAATTGTAGCTACTGCAGAAGTAAGGTCTTTTTTTCTACTCTGTCCATAACCAATAACTACGACCTGTTCTAAATCGGTAGTTTCTTGAATCATTACGACATCAATTTTCTCTTGTTGCACAACAATTTTTTCTATTGTTTGCATCCCAACATAGGAAAACACCAAAATATCTCCTATTGATATTCCTGTGATTTCATAATTACCGTCAAAGTCTGTTAATACACCTTTATTGGTGTTTTTGACCGAAACGTTAACTCCTGGCAGGGGCAAACCAGATTGATCAGTGATTGTACCACTAATCACACTTTTTTCTTGCGAAAAAACATGCTGTGTCCCAATTATAAACAATGCAATAATTGCGAGTTTAAGTTTTATCATATATAATTTATTAAGGTTATACTTACTTTTAAAACCAGAACACACTTAAAATTAGTAAGAATATTCTGATAATTACGTTAAATTTTAAGTTTTCTTTAACTTTTAATTTTTAATGTTTTCGTTAAGATTTGTGTTGTACTTGTTTTTGTTTTACCAAGATCACTTGGTTGTTTTCCTCCAATATGTAATTGAATATCTCCTGATTTAATTTGTTCTTGTCCGTCGGTAGTAATCCAAGCATACTGTTTAGGAGTAACCGTAAAACTTACTTTTTTGGTTTCTCCGGCTTTAAGATTGATTCGTTGAAATCCAATTAAAGAGTGCGATGCTCCTTTATACTCTTTATCATTATGTGAGATATATAATTGAACCACCTCATCTCCCATCATCTCTCCTGCATTTGTAACCTGTACAGTTACATTAATATCTTCATTTGCTTTGATTGTTTCTGGAATTCCCACGTTAGCATATGTAAAGTTGGTATAAGACAAACCGTGCCCGAATGGGTATAAAGACTCTCCTTTAAAATACTTATATGTTCTATTGGTCATATCATAAGATTTGAAATCTGGAAGATCTTCGACAGATTTGTAAAAGGTTACAGGAAGTCTTCCTGCAGGATTATAATCTCCGAACAAGACATCTGCTATAGCTTTACCTCCAAACTCTCCAGGATACCATGCTTCAAGAATGGCTGGGATGTTTTCATCTGCCCAATTAATAGCAAGTGCACTACCATTCATCAGTACTAACACCGTTGGCTTTCCTAATGCATGGATCTCTTTCATTAAATTTATCTGAGATTTTGGAAGTGAAATTTCTGATCTGTCACCTTTATCAAAACCTTCTAAGACTACTGGCATTTCTTCTCCTTCGATATCTGGAGATAGTCCAAGGCATAACACAACAACTTCTGATTTTTTTGCTGCTGCTATTGCCGGAGCCAAAAGGTCTTGATCTAATTTGGCCCAAACTAGCTGTGCCTGTGGATCTGTATGATAATTATAATAGTCGATTTTTATATCATAAGATTCTCCTGCTACCATGTTCATATCCAAATACTTCATTTTAGGTTCGTGATCATCTTTAAAATCAACTTTCAATGAATCGTTTACATACAATTTACCAGCACTGCTAGCTCTTAATCCTACTCTATAGTTTCCACTTTCTTCTGGAACAATTTTTCCTGTCCATCTTACAGAGAAATTATCAGATGTAGCATTTTCGAATGGTTTTGTGGACACCCATATAAAGTTGACAATACTGTCATTTCGAGTTACCTTAGGGCTTCCTTTCCATTCCTTGTTATCAAAATATTCTCCTTTTAATCCATTAGTGTCACCATTCTTAAGTACCGATGATGGTATCGGTTGTAATAAAGGCCAACCTTTTGCTATATGACTTCCACTAGCATAGTTTATTTGTGCATTTGGAAGTTTATCTTGAATCGCTTTTAAGGGTGTAATATTATTTAAAGGAGTTCCATGATAATTTCCTAGTAGAACTTGTTTTGCATTTGCATTAGGTCCTATTACTGCAATTGATTTAATATCTTTCTTTAAGGGAAGGGTGTTGTTGTCATTTTTTAATAACACCATAGATTCTCTTGCCGTTTTTTCAGATAACTGATAGTGCTTTTGGCTACACACAACATCATACGATATTTTTGACCAAGGCACTATTTCTTCTGGATCAAACATTCCTAGTTTAAATCTTGCTTCCATTAACCTGGCTAATGCTCGATCTACTTTATCTTCATCTACTAAACCCTGAAGTACAGCATCGTTTAGGTTAGGGTCGAATACATCTCCACAATTAAGATCAGTTCCTCTATTTACTGCCAGAGCAGAAGCCTCAGCAGGGGTTTCGACTAATTCATGCTTATTTGGCTCCCAAAAATCGTTGATTGCCCAACAATCCGAAACCACATAACCATCAAACCCCCACTCTTTTCGAAGTATATCATTTAATAATAAATTACTTCCACAACAAGCTTCATCTCTATACCTATTATATGCACACATTACCGATTGTACATTTGCTTCTTTAATTGCAGCTTCAAAAGCAGGCAAATACGTTTCTTTTAGATCTCGATCAGATGTATGGTAATTGTCTTCGTGTCTTGATTTTTCTGGACCGCTATGCACTGCAAAATGTTTTGCTGTTGCTACCACTTTAAGGTAATTTGGGTCATCGCCTTGTAAGCCTTTTATGAAATTAACTCCCATTCTACTGGTGAGATAAGGATCTTCTCCATAGGTCTCCTGACCTCTTCCCCATCTAGGATCTCTAAAAATATTGATGTTAGGAGTCCAAAAAGTCAATCCTTGGTAAATCCCCCTTCTATCTTCTTTAATAAATCGATGATGTTTAGCCCTTGCCTCATCAGAAATCACCGTACCCACATCAAATAATAATGGTGCATCCCAAGTTGCTCCCATCCCAATTGCCTGTGGAAAAACAGTTGCTTTTCCTGCTCTAGCTACTCCATGCAAACATTCGTTCCACCAATTATAAGCAGGAACCCCTAAACGTTCTATAGCAGGAGCGTCATATCGCATCTGTGATACTTTCTCTGAAAGTGTCATATGACTGATTAAATCATTTACTCTTTCGCTTGTAGATAATTTAGGATCCTTATATTTATACTCCTTTTCATCCTCTTTCTTTGTATTACAACTTATACTTAATTGAAGAAGTATACATACTATAAGGAGCTTATTAATTTTATAAAGTTTTTTAAATATTTTTCTGGAATTCGTGTTTGTCATTATTACCTATTAAACAGATTGTTTTTCATGAGATTAAATCAAGGATAAAAACAAACAATCCCAACACCACTACTATCAAGAATATCTCGGCTAGAATTTTAATGTTAGAGTATTTCTTTCTCATCCTGATTAAACAATTAATAAATTTTTAACAATTTATGTACAGTATCAAAAAAACAGTAGTACATATAAAGCATATACTAAAACATTTGTTGCATTTTGCTTCTAAAACGCCTGTTTTACAACATTCTAAGCAATTTTTGCCTCAATCGTTATAGTGTAAGGCTTCTATGATGAAGGAAATTATTAAGAAAGGAAGTTTTGATTCTCTTTTTTGATGTATTGATAAATAGCGAGTAGTTGTATTAAAAATATCTCAACAAAAATGAAATCCGGGAAATAGTAAAGATATAGGATAATGTTAGCGGTATTTTGAAGTAAGATTACTCTTCATTCACACTAACTTCTGTTGGCAATATCCCAAACTGTGCTTTGAAACATTTTGTAAAATAGGAGGGAGAGGAGAAACCTACTTTATAGCAAACTTCGCTAACATTAGTAGAACCACTTTCTAAAATCTCCTTTGACTTTTGTAGTCTTATGTTTCTTAAAAACTGATTCGCCGTCTGCCCAGTAAGTGTTTTTATTTTTCTATAAAACTGACTTCTACTAAGATGTAATTCCGATGATAAGGACTCTACGCTTAAATTAGGATCACTCAGATTTTCATAAATATGATTTAAGACTTTCTGAATAAACTCCTTATCTAATGATGTATTATGCTCATTAATTTCTGCATCGCTGATATCTCCAAAATATTTATTAAAAAGTATTTGTCGAATGGTAAGCATTTGTGTTAGATATGATTTCAACACCCTCATATCAAATGGTTTGTTTAGATAAACATCTGCACCAGATTCTATACCTTTTAATTTATCATCTTCCATAGTTTTAGCAGTAAGCATAAGTATAGGAATATGACTCGTTTTTATATCTTTTTTTATCCTGGAACAAAATTCAAACCCATCCATTTCGGGCATAATTACATCTGTAATGATAATATCTGGCGCCTCTTTCTTAGCTATTTCCAGACCTTCATTTCCGTTTTTAGCTTCATAAACTTTATAGTGATTACTCAATTCGGTTTTAAGATAATTTCTTAATTCTGTATTGTCTTCTACAATAAGTAATCTATTGGATTTTTGTTCCTCTTCTATTTGCTCTTCTAAGTTCTGATTATGAACATGACTTATGAACTTAGTTTTTAGCAATACTTCCGAATCTTCTTCTTCAGATACCACTTCACTTTCCTTAAAATGTGATTTACCTAGTGGTAAGGTTACCGCGAAAGTAGTTCCTTCATTTACTACACTATCTACATCGATCTTACCTTTGTGTAATTCTACAAAACTTCTTACTACCTCTAAACCAATTCCTGTACCTCCATAATACCACTTGTTTAAGTTATCAACCTGATAAAATCGCTCAAATATTTTATCTACTTGTTCCTTTTTAAGTCCTGGTCCAGTATCGGAAATACTGATCTGAAAACTTTCGTTAGAGATGTTATTATCAAGATTATCCAAAAGCAGTTGCCCCGATTTTTTGATTCCAACTGTAATCTTACCTCCTTCTGGAGTTACCTTAAATGCATTAGACAACAGGTTAAAAACAATTTTTTCGAGCATGCCAACATCTACCCATGCAGTAAGCTCATTAACTTCTTTTTGAACATCGAGCGTTATTTCTTTATGTGAAGCTTCAATTACAAAATAGCTTACTATATCTCTAATGAACGCTATGATATCAACTTTCCTTGCCTTAACATTTAGTTTATTAACCTCTAATTTTCTATAATCCATTAATTCATTTATTAATCGATATAATCGATCTGTATTTTTATGGATTACCAAATGTTTTTCGGTGACTTCTTTAGGAAGATTTAGTTTTTCGTTTTTAAGTATATCTTCTATCGGATTAATGATAAGCGTTAAAGGAGTTCTAAACTCATGAGATATGTTGGTGAAAAACTGTAGCTTCTTATTATTTAATTCCTCTTCTTTAGCTCTTTTTTCTCTTTCGTATTTTATTTGCTGTTTTTCTTTAATCCTATTTTGGGTAACTTTATTAAGTATGTAAATCCCTAGTAAGAACAGCAAAATATATGATAATAAAGCAATATTAGTTTTCCACCAAGGAGGTAAGATTTTTATATACAGTTGTAAAGGTTTTTCACTCCACTGCCCATCATTATTAGCAACTTTTAAATTAAAAGTATAATCACCTGGATCTAGGTTTGTATAAGTAGCACTTCTCATATTACCCACATAATTCCAAGAATCATCTGCTAATCCTTCTAGATAATAAGCGTAAGTATTTTTTTCTGGACGTGTATAATTAATTCCTGTATATTCTATGGTAAAAACTGACTGCTCATTACTTAAGGATATACTATCTGTTTCGGAAATTACCTTAGTCAATGGCGATTCAGGATCATTAAGATTTACCTTTTTATTAAATAACTTAAAATCGGTAAGATGTAATTCTGTAGAACTATTATTGGTCTCTATACGTTCTGGGTTGAAATAATCGATACCATCATAATTTCCAAAATAAATAGTTCCTTGTTTGTCTATAAATGCTGCATTAAAATTAAAATCATTCGATAATAATCCATCGTTAATATTATAATCCGTAATGTTTCCATTATTAAGATCTAATTTATGAATTCCTGTATTCCCACTTGTCCAGATATTATTATTCTGATCTTCTATAATAGCAGAAACATTTTCATCTTCTAATCCATATAATTCGTCATACCAAGTAAAACTATACTTTGTTGGATCGTATCTACATAATCCTCCACCTCTTGTTCCAAACCAAACGGAACCATCTGAAGCTTCGTAAATAGATAAGATATGGTTAATGTTGGTTGCATTTTGGTTAGCATTCTTCATATTACCACCTAAGAATCGTACAGATAAATGACCATCATCTTTTTTATTAGCTATATACAAACCGTTGGTTGCCCCGATCCAAAGATTGTTATTGGAGTCAACCAACACTTTACGAATGTCACTAGTATGAATTCCATAGGTTGTAAATCCAACCGAATTATGATGCATAAACTTGGAAGTAGATGGATCATACGACATCAAACCGCCAAAAAAAGTACCTATCCATATAATACCATCTTTATCTTCTGCAAAACTTATAATACTATTAGATGAGAGATCTCCATTTGTATTTTCTATGGTATAATTAATAAATCTAGTTGTTCCTTTTTTGAGTAAAAAAAGACCACCACTCCAACTACCTGCCCATACATTTTCTTTACTATCAATAAAAATAGTCTGAATATCATAGGAAGTTAGATTCGAATAGTCTTTGGTATTGATCTTATTAATATGAATAAACTTCTGTGTCTTGGGGTTATAAACATCTATTCCGCCACCATCGGTACCAATCCAAAATAGACCTGATGCATCCTGAACAATTCCTGTTACAGATCCTGACTCTAAAGAGTTAGGATTACTGGTAAGACTTTCGATATTTTTAAACTTATCGTACAATTTATCATAAACTGCTATACCCTTATTATAATATCCCAACCATATCCTTTGATTACGATCCAAATACAGAGACCATATAGAATTTGATCGAATACTATTTTCATTGTTCTTGTCAAAAAGATAATTTTTAATGATGACACCTTTGTCAGTTATATGAAATAATCCGTCATTTTCGGTACCGATAAGAATAGTACCATCGGAATTGGTAATCATCGATAAGATTTTCTTTTTTGAAAAAAGAAAATTCTGAATTGTAAATCGATTTGAGTTAACAGTATAGATATTATAGACACCATCTGATATAGATCCTAGCCAAATATCATCAGCAGCAAAAAGAAGTTTTTGCAAAGGTGTTTCAATAGATGCTTTCCCATTTTCTGTTTCAAAAGTAGCTAGACCTAAGGTATTTGAAACGGGATCATACTTTCTTAAACCGTAATTAGTTGCCGCATATAAATTTCCTTTCTGGTCTACTTTCAGGTCATTAATATCTAATAGACTTCCTTTGTCGAGGTTTACGTTCTTAATTCGTTCTACTGTTTTCGTTTCAGGATCTAACTTAATCAAGCCTGTTTCGAAAGTTCCAACAAATAAATTTCCTTCTACATCCTCAACAATACTGCTGATTGCAATACTAGCTTGCTGTAATTCTCTTAACTGCTTTAGTATTTTGATTCTGATAAAATGATCCCGTTCTCGATCATAAAGGTCTAAACCATTTTCAGATCCAACCCAAAGTCTATTCTTTTTATCTACATAAGAACAATAAATAAAACTACCTCTTAAGGATGTGGTGTCTTTTAGATTGTGTTTGTAGGATACATAATCAATTCCATCATATCTCTTGATTCCAGCTCCTGCGGTTCCGATCCAGATAAAACCATTCTGATCCTGATTAATTACTGGAACTGCTATTTTAGATACACCATCTTTGACACTTACGAAATTAAAATGCTCAGATTTTTCTTGTGCTGTAAGACAGTTTACACAAGAATAGAATAATAGTACACTGAAGATGATCCAGTTGATATGTTCAAACTGGTATAATTTTAAAAAATTATATGTAGCATCTTCCTCGTAAAAACCCATTGACATTTTTGTTTGTTTTCCTAAATCTAATAAAAAATGCTCTCTTTTCATTTGTAATTGAAAACAACTTGATCTTTATTTCTAGCCGATATATCAAAAAAGTTCTATTCTGAAAATATAACATTTTTCACTTTTTTAAAAAAGCTTGGAAAGAAGCTATCTTCAATTGATACCGAAATAGTCTTTGTTATCACCCTGTAAAATAAGTTAATATAGAAACAACTACCACTACTAGTAGTACGGATAAAGCAATGTCAGTTCCAGTATAACTATTTTTTGTTTCATTCTTTTGTTCTGATGACAAGGTTCCAAAAGCAAGACCTCGAATGGTAGCATAATCAGGTGCTGTAGTTACCAAACTAGTGCCGATACATACAATTACTGAAAAAATAAACATAAAGATTGCCATGTGAGCAAAATTTATGGTTGCAAACTCATAAGCGAAACCTGACAAATCATCCTTCACAATCTCTGCAGTTATTCTTAGTGCTGCAACCAAGAGCCCAGAAAATAAAGTTACTATTGCCGCTTTCGAATTTACCCTTTTCCATATAATCCCCAGAATAAATACCGCTGTTATTGGAGGAGCTATATAAGACTGTACACTTTGTAAATATTGATATAAAACTCCTCCTCCTATTTTATTCATGATCGGAATCCATATAATTCCCAATACTACAACCAAAGCAGTAGCAACTCTTCCGATATTCAACAAATCCTTTTCTGGGGTTTGAGGTTTTAGTTTTTTATAAATATCAATAGTAAATATCGTAGAACAAGAGTTAAAAACAGATGCTAAAGAACTCATTAGTGCCGCCATCAAACCTCCTGCTACGAGCCCTTTTAAACCGGTCGGCAATAACGTTTTTACTAATACAGGAAATACCTCATCTGCTTTATCATAAGACAATACTCCTTGTTTAGCCAGAGCGAAAGCTATGATACCTGGTATTAGAAAAATAAAAATTGGTAATATCTTAAGATACGCTCCGAAAATTGCTCCACGTCTCCCAATTTTTATATTATTTGCAGCTAAAGTACGCTGCACTATATACTGATCAGTACACCAATACCAAATACCCACTATTGTTCCTCCAAACAACAATCCTGTCCATGGAAACTCTGGATCAGACATCGGTCTCCACATATTAAAATGATCAGATCCTGCTGTTGCTTTTAGGTTTTCCCATCCACCTACTTCTTGTAAACCTAAATAGGTTATAATGATAGAACCAGCTATCAATACGACTGTTTGTAATGTTTCTGTATAAATTACTGCCTTCATCCCTCCGACAATGGTGTATGCTCCCGTAAAAACTACGATACCAATAGCTCCATACCAAAATGGAATCCCTAATAACTCAGATACTACGATACCACCTGCATAAATGGTCACGGAAACCTTAGTTATTACATATCCGGCTAATGAAAAAACAGATAGAAACCAACGTGATCTGCTATCAAACCTTTTCTCCAAAAATTCGGGCATTGTAAATACTTTGCTTCTCATGTAGAAAGGCAAAAACAACCATCCTAGCAATAATACAATCCATGCATGCAATTCGTAATGTGCCATAGGCATACCAGATTCGGCTCCAGTACCTGCTAATCCCACAACGTGCTCAGAACCTATATTAGATGCAAAAATAGAAGCTCCAATTACAAACCAACCTACATTTCGACCTGCAAGAAAATAATCTGCAGTATCCTTATTTCTTTGTAATATCACCCATACAGCTACTCCAATAAGTGCTAAAAAGTATACTCCTAATACCACCCAATCCAATTGTTCTAAAACTGATTCCATAAATTGTTTTTGGTTATTATATAATTTAATGTTGATTGCTAATTTCAGTAATTTACAAGTAGACAAATGCTTCATATTTCCTTTTCAACAAAAAGGAAACATCACACAGCTGTTGCACTATCTTTAATTTCGAAAAGAATAGTTTAACAATTCATCTAATTTTTACTTAAAATTTTATTAAAGTCAAAACTATCTGTTGGGGTAGCAAACAGATAGAAAATTTGAAGCGAATGTTGTAAATTATGAAGCATTCAGTACATATAAGTTAGTTTGAAAAACTATTTATAAAGTTTTTATAAGGAGTAAGTTTCCAGAATCTTTAATTAGAATGCTTTTTATGGTCAATCAATCTTTTTAATTAGTTATTTACAATCAAATTTTATCATTTTTAAAATCTAACTTTTGTTTCTGCAAATACGAAAACCTTGATCAGGTCCGATGCCACTCGCTTCGAAGTAATCTCGATCACTGTTTTTAAAATAAACCTCGAGACCAATCCATCCACCGCCTCTTTGAGTACGAAATAACCCTCTTGGTATCCGCTCATCTTCATACCAATCATCACACCATTCTCTTACATTTCCAGTCATATCATAAACACCTAATTCGTTTGGTTTTTTATTATTTATAATATGTGTCCTACATTTATTTTTTTCTATAATTATATAATTCCATTGTTGGTCTAAGATAGTATCACCACTATTTCTCCAATACCAAGCGATATCATCGATCTTATTGCTACCGCTATAGATATAATTTTTACTCTGTTGTCCGCCACTCGCTACATATTCCCATTCGATTTCGCTTGGTAAACGATAACCATTTGCTTTTGGGTTTCTTTTCACTAACCACTTGATACTGTCAAATTGGGAAGTATTAAAAGAATCTGTAGAATCTTTGTAGATTTTATAATATGGTACTAAACCTTTTTGCTCACTTTTTTTGATACAAAACTCAACACAATCATACCAACTTACCATTTCTACAGGCAAACTATCACCTTTAAATTTGGATGGATTAGTTCCCATAATTGCTTTCCATTCTTTTTGCGTCACTTCATGTGCTCCTATATAAAAGTCTTTTACAGATACATTTTTATTATAAAGATTTGACTTGTTATTCTTAACAGAGCCACCCTTTATGAATACCAAATTATCTATATCATTTTTATTAAAATCTTCTTGGTTACAGGAAAGAAATACGATGATTATTCCAAGAAAAAAATAACTAAAACCCTTTTGCATATTCTGAATTAAAAACGAATTCTTATTGTTATTTTACTTAATGTGTTTAAAACAAAAAACATAAGATCTATACTCTACAGAATATGGATCCTATGTTTTTAAATCTAATTATATATAATCTACCATATACTGGCGTTGATTCTTCCCCAACCTCCTGTATACGATTCGATTCCAAACACTTGATAGTCAAAATTTCTTAGATTACCCTGATGACCACCATGCTGATTCCAATGGTTAATATGTGCTTGCATATTTACTTTCTGATTAGACCCTGTTGGAGCATTTCCGTGTTCACTAATATATTGGTAGAATGTTTTTGTTCCCAATATAGATGGAGCATTCGATCTTAATTGTTTTTTGAATTTGTAATTCTTACCGTTAACTCTATAATTTCTATTCTGATTTTGTCCAGGAATGCTCCCTTTTTCAACCACGTAGTATTCCATCAATGGCGTTTGTGTCCACCCATATACACCCACGAAATTGTATGATCCTTGTAGGGTTCCTATATTATAATTTATAGTTCTACCATTACCGGTACGCCACCCTTTACCTCCAACAATATCTTGATTATCCTTATATTCAATTTCGAAATTACCACTATACTGATTTGCATACGGAAAACGCAATCTACCCCAACCACCTTCTTTATAAATTGTCCAGAAATAACCTTTGTTATATCCATCTGTTCGGTTATCACTAATATATCCGTTACTATCTATTGACTTTTGTTCTAGTTCTGCAGTTTCTGGAAGATTGTCTGCATTTAAATCATCTGAACAACCAGAAAATAAAAACAAACAAAACAAGGAAGAAATACATAAATAAGTTTTCATAATTATATACGTTTTAGTTAAAATAATCCACATCTAATTATCTGCGCAGAATGATTATAAATATGAATGAATTTGTGTTAAAAATTTAGTTAATGCTCAAAATTATAACTCTATAATCGAATAGTTGTTAATTCGTATAGTTTAATAACAAATTCTACGAAAACTTTTCGTAAACATATAAACCCTTGTAAATCAAATAAATATTTCTTATAATTTGGAATTACCCCTATCTTTCTCTTGTAACAATAATCCTTTCCATTTGTTAATTGCTAAAAAACAAAATACTAACAAGTATTTAACTCTTTATCAAAAGACTTCTGAAATATTTGAAGCAATATGTGCAAATTTTGTTGCAATCCGAATATAGCATCATTGTAGATCGAATTTTTAAGATTATTTTACAAAAAGGGAAGTTTACATGAATTTTTATCAGCCATTTGTCCCTATTGGTTTTTAAAAAATTAGAAGTAAAAAGTATTCACTATCGTCATGAAAAAAAAGAGAATTACATTAAAAGATATTGCTAAAGAATTCAATGTTTCTATTGCTACAGTCTCAAAAGCTCTCAATGATAGCTATGAGATTAGCACCAGAACAAAATCTATGATTCAGGAATATGCAAAAGAATTAGAATATAAATCAAATAACAGCTTTTATAACAACGATAAACAAAGAAATACCAAAACAATAGGAGTGATTATTCCTAATATGCTCAATCATTTCTTTACCAAAGTATTTGTTGGTATCGAAAAAATTGCCACTCAGAAAGGATATAACCTCATAACTTGTATTTCTAATGAATCCCTAGAAAAAGAAATGACTGTAATGGAGCTTCTAAAAAACTCTGATCTAGATGGATTCATTTTATCTATTGCAGAAGAAACTCAAATCAAACAAGATTTTAAGCATTTTCAGAATGCCATAAATCAAGGTATTCCTATTGTAATGATTGATCGAATTACTGATGAGATAGAATGTGATAAAGTGATTGTTAATGATGAAGAAGGTTCTTATAATGCTGTAAATTATTTTATCAAAACCGGTTGTAAAAACATTGCAATTGTTTCTAACATTCATAAACTTAGTGTTGGAAAACTTAGGCTTAGTGGTTACAAAAGAGCCTTATTAGAAGCAGATATTCCTATTGATGATGACTATATTCTAAAAGTTGATGAGTTTAATGATGTAGATACATTGCTAAAAATACTATTAGACTCGAAAAAAGTAGATGCAATCTTATGCCTAGAAGAAGATTCTGCTATCAGTACTCTTAAAATGGTACTATACAAAGGATATAAAGTACCCGAAGATATTTCTATTATTGGATTTACCAACGGTGTGTTACCTCGCCATGTCACACCTTCTATTACTACAGTTAGTCAACATAGTACGTATCTTGGAGAAGCTGCAGCCAAAATATTAATTGATAAAATAGAAAACGAAAATATAGAAACTTCGCATACTACTAAGGTCATTAAAACAAATCTTATAGAAAGAGAATCTACCAGAAGAATGTAATTATAGCATTGATCAATAAAAACTCTCCTAAATTTATATTGCTAAAAACTTAAAAATAGTTCTATTCTCATATTTGTCATTTGCTTTTACCAAAGCAGATGGAAAATGATAGTGGTTTGGAGCATCGGGATAATTCTGGCACTCAAAACAAATCGCAGGGAAGCGACCATATATCGATTGATTTTTGAAATTCCAATCAGGAAAACTTTCAGGAGTATAGATAACTACTGCAGGTTGATTCGTCCTTACTTCCATTTTTAACCCACTTTTATCAGATACTAAACTAATTTTTGGAACTTGATTATCCACTTCTTTATTAGTTGAACTAAAAACAAAAGTGTCATCAATGAGTCCATAATTTTCCAAGCTTTGTAAACTCTTAGGTTCCAAAAAATCATACGGAGTTCCCATTACTGATTTTAATTGTCCTGTTGGTAATTGAAGTGCATCAACTTCTAAATAATCCAAACAACTTAGTTGCAAAGAATGGTCTAAAATACTTCCTGATCCATCTAAATTAAAATATGCATGATTTGTTAAATTAACAAAAGTATCTCTATCTGTAGTAGCATGATAGGTAATAATGAGTTCATTATCATTAGATAATTGGTACATCACTTTTACCCTTAGATTTCCTGGATATCCTTCTTCTAGATGTTTACTATCATAAGAAAAGGTAATAGTATTATCTCTTGTACTTTCTAACTTCCAAAACTTTTTATCAAACCCTTTTAAACCGCCATGCAGATGAACTTCATTTTGATGATATAATGCATACTGTTCATCGCCTATTTTAATCCTACCTTCTCTAATTCTACCAGCATATCTCCCTATCGAGGCGCCCAGAAACTTTGCACTTGGATGATAAGAAACCTCTTCATAATCTGCTACATTATCTAATCCTGCAATTACGTTGATCAAATCACCCTTTTTATTCGGAATCTCCAGACTTACTACAGATGCTCCATAATTAGTTACTGACAATTTAGCTCCATTTGCATTACCAAGCACTAGCGAAACGCAATCTGGATCATCCGACGTATATAAGGTATTTTGTATCATCTACATCTATTATAGAAATCGATTGTTTTTGATTAAATATATTGATTGATAATATTCTCGAATAATTCTTGTTTTCCGCTTGTTAAGGAAATTTCACCATTATCCAAAGCAATATTATAAAGATCATTTAATTGCAATGCTCCTCTTTCGAATTCTTTCCCTTTTCCTCCATCAAAAGAGCTATATCTATCTTTTCTTAATTTATCATAAGACGATGATGTAATGATTTTATCGGCTGTTATTAGAGCTCTTGCAAAGATATCTGCTCCTCCAATATGCGCTAAGAAAACATCTTCCATATCTGTTGAGTTTCTTCTGATTTTAGCATCAAAATTAACTCCTCCACCTTGCAATCCACCTGCTTTTAAGAAAACTAACATTGCTTCGGTAACTTCCAAAATATTATTCGGGAACTGATCTGTATCCCATCCATTCTGATAATCTCCTCTATTGGCATCGATACTTCCTAACATACCAGCACCTGCAGCTACTTCTATCTCATGCTGAAATGTATGCTGCGCTAACGTTGCATGATTTACTTCGATATTGATTTTAAAATCCTTATCCAATCCATGTTCTTTTAAAAACCCTATAGATGTTGCTGTATCAAAATCATATTGGTGTTTTGTAGGTTCCATTGGTTTCGGTTCTATAAAAAATGTTCCTTTGAAACCTTGAGATCTTGCATAATCCTTAGCCATTGTTAAAAACTGTGCCAAATGATCTAATTCTCGTTTCATGTCTGTATTTAGCAAAGACATATAACCTTCTCTACCACCCCAAAAAACGTAATTTTCTCCATCTAGGGCTATGGTTGCATCCAAGGCAAGTTTTACTTGTGCACCAGCTCGTGCTAACACGTTAAAATCTGGATTGGTAGCCGCACCGTTCATATATCTTGGATTCGAAAAGCAATTTGCCGTACCCCAAAGTAGTTTTATTCCAGATTCTTTCTTTTTCTCTTTTATATATTCTACAATCGTAGATAATCTCTTTTCTGATTCTAATAATGTGGGTGCTTCCTGTACAAGATCAAAATCATGAAAACAAAAGTAATCAAAACCCATTTTGCTAATGAATTCGAAAGCAGCATCTGCTTTATCTTTTGCAGCTTGAATCGGATCTGAAGACACATCCCATCCAAAATTTTGAGTTCCCCAGCCAAATGGATCCGATCCCTGTCCGCAGAAGGTATGCCAATAAGCAATCGCAAATTTAAAATGTTCTCTTAATGTTTTTCCAGCTACAACTTTTTCTGGATCATAATATTTAAATGCTAAAGGATTATCAGATTCTTTTCCTTCGTATTTAATTTGATCAATCCCTTTAAAATATTCTTGGTTTCCTAGTAGTATCATTTTTTATGAATTAAAATTCTATTAAGTTCGTTTTTCCATTTTTCATATGCTAATTGATAATCTTCACTATTTTTAAGTGGGTGAAAAGTCATTACCTTATCATTTTTAGCAATTGTTTTCTCAAAGCTATTACTCGTATTATGGGTTCTCCCAACAGCTCTTGCTGCTCCAATAGCACCAGTAGTATTATAAATTTCTATTTCTTGATTGATTAAAGTAGCTATGGTATTAGAAAATATCTCTGATCTAAATAAGTTATCATTTCCTGCTCTTAGCACTCGTATGTCTGCTCCATCATTCTTTAGGATCTCCATACCATATACAAAGGAAAATGCTATCCCTTCTAATGCTGCTCTACATATATGTGCCTTGGTATGTTTATTAAGGTTTATATTACACAATTGAGTCCCAATAGTGTTATTTTCAAACATTCGCTCGGCACCATTACCAAAAGGTATCAACTGCAAGCCATCGGCTCCCACGGGAGCTTCTGCAGCCAGTGCATTCATGGTTTGATAGGAATCTGATTCTAAGTGCAGGTTATTCTTAAGCCATCTATATTGAATTCCTGCACCATTGATGCATAATAATTTTCCTATTACTGGTTTATCAGTTTTATAATTTACATGCGCAAAATTATTATACTTAACCGGCTCGTTTCCTTGTAGCTTATCTGCAACAGCATAAATAACGCCTGATGTTCCTCCAGTAAGGGCAACTTCTCCTGGATTAAAAACATTTAAGGATAATGCATTATTGGGTTGGTCACCTGCTCTATAAAAAATAGGTATGCCTTCTTCAAGTCCACTTTCTTTAGCTCCTTTGGCACTGACCCTACCTTGATTAGAGAACGTATCTACAATATCCGGAATAAGAGCTGAATCAATATCATAATACTCTAAAAGCCATTCGGCTGGTTTTTGAGATATATAATCCCAAAGTATTCCTTCTGATAAGCCTGATATTGTGGTACAAATAGTATCCGAAAACTTATACGCTATATAATCTCCTGGCAACATAAACTTGTAGACTCTTTTATATATGTCGGGTTCATTATCTCGTACCCATTTTAATTTAGAAGCCGTAAAATTTGCTGGAGAATTTAGTAAATGCTCTTTGCATTTCTGAGCTCCTAAGTCTTCAAAAGCTTTATTACCAATAGTAACTGCTCTACTATCACACCAAATAATAGAATTTCTTAATAACTTACCATCATGATCCACTAATACAAGTCCATGCATCTGATAGGAAATTCCAATACCCAAAACAGATTCTGAAGAAATTGAATTTTCTTTTAATAATCGTTTGCTTGCAATACATACCTGTTCCCACCAATAATCAGGATCTTGCTCTGCCCAATTACTATTGACAGAGATAATGCTCATTTCCTGTTTTGGTTCATGAATAGAGGCTATGTTTTCGCCTGTAGTAGAATGAACTAAAGCAGCTTTTATCGATGAACTCCCAATATCGAATCCTATATAATACATATGCAGGTAAACTTGTTGTTTGTAAAAATCTAAAATCCTTAAAGTATTACTGCTATGGAACGTAAATTATGAACGAAAACTACTTAACAAGTTTTCGTAAAAAATGAAAAATTGTGAGTATAGATACTAAAAGGGAATCTTCTAAAAACGTAATTAAATATATTATGAATTTGTTTTCAATTACGTCAACTTAAAAATACCACTTTATGAAGAAAAAGTTATTATAAAAAAAACAACCCCTAGGTTAACTACTCCTAAGGGTCTGAATTGAAACTAAATTATAATATTTAACACAAACTCAACTTATACAATAATTATGATTGTTTCAATTTTGCTGTTTTTTCGATTAGGTTTTTACGCCGCGAATATAAGATCAAATCTTTATATATTCGAGCAAATTTTGAGTGGTAATGCACATTTAACGATGCCATAATATCTCTTTAAAATTATTGAGATTAACCCACTAAAAATCAGCGTTTACTATATATTAGTATCTTTTGCAGCCATTTTGTTACCATATTCTCAGTTTTTTTTGCCTACAAACCCAAAAAATTAATAATTTTTTAATAAAATTTAAGCAAAGTTTATGCCTAATCATGCTTAGAATGGTTAAAAATTCCTCAAAAAAATAACCCTTAGTACACGTTATACTAAGGGTCTTTTATTGAAACAAATCTGTACTAATAATAAATACACAAACTCAACTTTATTATTTATACTTATGATTTATGCTGTTTCAATTTTAATTGTGTTTTTGGTAAGATAAATCAAGACCCTCGAGATAACTACTCCTCAAGAGCCTTGACTTGATAAACAGTTTGTTTTGCAACAAACTCAACTAATCTGTTATAGCTTTGATAATTATGGTATCTAATTATTATTCGATAGTAAGATCAAAAGACTGAGCAATATCAGTATCTCCACCAGCATCAGCTAAAGTTCCATCATTTGGCTTTGTAGGCATATGACGTAAGGTAATAGTTAAACTACCTGTACTAGCATCTGTAGTAACTAATTCAAAAGCTAATCCTACAGGGTTTGTACCTGTTAATGGTGGATAGTCCGCTTCAGTATCAGTAGCTGCAGCTGTAGCATTAAGAGTACCTGCTACTTCAAAAAAGAATTGGTGCTCATCTGCTTCTTCTTCTATTTCTTCGTTAATTTCTTCAGCTGGCATTTCACTTTCATTTAATAATTCTATCGCACCTGTATACGTAGTGTTAGCTGCTAAAGATCCTGATACTTCTACAACTGGAGCATTAGGTCCGTCAGGACCATCTAGGTCAACAGAGGTTAAAGTAACTACATCTGTTCCCGCCGTTAAAGTAACGTTCATTGTTGTGATTACCTCTTCTTCATTTACTACAACAGGGTTGTCATCATCATCAGAACATGAAGATGCGAATAAGCCTGCAATTGCTAACATTGATAAAAATTTACGTGTGTTCATCATTTTAAAATTTAATAGTTAAAAGTTAATCTCAATAAAAAGTTCCGCCCCACTTCATCTGCGAAAAAGCGCTGACGGTTTAAATAGTTTCTGTATGTATTATTTGTAATATTATTTATGGTAACACCAATATTTAATTTATTCTGTTTAATAAACGGTACTGTCATATCTGCATTTAGATGCAAAAGATGATAATCACCTGGTGGTGTATTAATTTCGAGAAGCACATCTTCCTGTTCCTGTGGTGAAAAAACCATGATATTATCTGGAAATTCATTTTGTCTAAATGTATATTCACTTTCTAGACTTATTACTAGGTCATTCCAATTCTCTTTATGAAAAATTAGTGCATTGCTTACATTAGCCGCTGGTATATTAATCAGAGGAATTTCTGTTTCAATATCCCTCCCTTTTACTAAAGAAAAACTATGGTTTGTTTTCCAATTAGGAAACCATTTTTTATTCAGTTTAGCATCAATTCCTAATAATCTTGCATTTGTTTGTCTATATTCCCAAACTGGAAATGCTCCTCTAATCGACAATTCTACATCGGTAGGCTCTAAAACAATATAATCATTAATAAAATTAGCATATGGAGCTATTTCCCAACCCCAATTTTCATCACTCTTTTGAAAAGAAAATGAAACTTTGTGAGAAGTCTCTTGTTCTATTCTTAAATCTCCTAATTCTATTCTGGAAGCAGAATGATGCAAACCATCACTAAATAGCTCCGCAGGATTAGGAGCTCTTTGCGCCAACGCATAATTACCTCTTAGTTCATAGCTTTCTCCAAAAACATAATTAAAACCTGTTGTTGCGGAAATGCTATGATATTCAAATTTAGGATTTGTAAGCCATTGCGTACCTTCATCAGCAATGATAAGATCATTAAACTCTTGGTCATAACCTCGCTCTTCCCATCTAGTTTTTATATAAAACTTTTTAGCGTCTATTTGGTTATAATCATATCTAACCCCTGCATCGACAGTTATATTGTCATTGAGGTTGTATTTCCCAGTTACGAATAACCCCGCATCATATTTATCATAATCTGGAATTAACCTCCTTGCTCTTGTACTGGGATCGGCAAAATTATCCTGATAACGTACTAATAATCCGAAATCTAAATTGTAATCAAATTTAGAATCCAATACGAAATCAGAAGTAAGTGTATGTGTAGTAAGTTCTAAATCTAAACTAGGTATTTTTCTTAATTCTTCCGTTTGTCTAATATCAAACTCAAAACGCTGGTTATGCTGAAAATCATATTGTGTGGTCCATTTCCCCAATTTTTCGAAGCGTTTAAAGTAGCGCAGTCTCCCCAAATGATGGGTGACGTCTTGTTTTGGATTATCAATGGTATATGTAAAATCGTTTATCACAGAAGGTTGTCCACTATTTATTGATTCTATCAGATCATCTGCATTTCCAATATGAGATGCCGCCAGAACGCCTATTTCATTTTGGTAGTAAGAATAATACACATCCCATCCATTAGTAAATTTATTATTCCCAAAAGATAAAGATCCACCTCTCTCAAAAATACCCGTATTAGACAAAACATAATCAGGAGCTTCTACATCACCAAACCGTTTTAGGGTTCCTTGTGCCTTTAAAAACCATCCTGATTTATATCCTTTTATAATTTCAGAGGAAACCGTTGTTCCTCTTCCGTTAGAAGCACCTGTAATGATTGTTCTTCCTGTTAATGTATCTTTTGCAGGAACTTTATTAGGTTCCATAACAATAACACCTCCAATAGCATCTCCTCCATAACGCAGTGCTGCTGCTCCTTTAACGACAGTAAGATTACCTGCTGTATTGATATCGACATTGGGCGCATGTTCATCTCCCCATTCCATATCTTGCATTCGAACACCATTATTCATTATTAGTACTCTACTTCCGCTTAAACCTTGTATAATTGGTTTTACAATAGTAGAACCAGTATTAAGTGATGAAACCCCTGTAATTTCCTTAAGAGCATCTCCTAGGGCTGCACTGCTATATTTCTCTATAACATCCTTACTTATTGTCTCTTCTTGAGCAGAAGATGTTTTGGTACGCTTTTTACCAGAAACTTTTACTTCTTGCAATTCGTCTAAATGATGTTCTAAATAGAAATCTTTCTTAGTTACTTCAGCTACGTCTAAAGTAATCACTTGCGAATTACAATTTGGATGCGAAATCGTAAAAGCATACGCAACAGGACATAGATCAGAAATTATATAATTTCCTTCTTTATCAGTGACAATGGTTTGATCGTTAAATGTAATAGTTGCATCTTTTAAGGGGACACCATCATGAAAATCGATTACTCTTCCTGAAATACTAATTGTACAATCCTGAGCTTTCGAAATAAGAGTCCCTAAAATCGATACTAACACTAATGTGTATCTTTTCATGGGTAAAAATAAAACTGAAACTTGCTATCAATACAAGAGGGGAATATCCAAGATATAATGGATATTATGACATAGAGGTATTATGCAACAGGAGGAGCTTTGTTGGTTGGTAAGCATCCAAAATAAGAATCAAAATATCTGTTTACATAATTTGTTTTAACAATATCCAAAGAAACAACTGTTGGTTCCGGGATATCAATATCAGAAGAAAATAAAACATAATCATCTTCTGCTTGATCTAAAGTTAACAAACACAATGCACATTCAGAGTCTGTATCTTCATGACCAATTATGTGCAATTCCGCTAACTGAATTACACAAAAAAGTGCCAGAAAAACGGACGCAATTATGTGTTTATTTGACTTCATGACAGCAAATAAACGAAAAAAAGTTTAATAGATTTTATTTTTTAACCTCAATTCCTGTTAAAATGAAGTAAATTCTATGGATTTTTCAGTAATTATTGTTAAATCTTTAGGCATTTTATGGTGGTTCCAAGGATGTTTTGCTCCAAAAACATGATCTGCTTCATTAACCAAGAACAACTCACTTTCTGGATTCCATGTGTGTATTTCTTTTGCTTCTTGAACATCAACTGTAGGATCGGCAGTACCATGAATAATCAAATGAGGGATTCTGATGTTCTTTACAGCCCTAGCGATAGTAAGTCTCTCTTTATTTTCTTCATAAGAGGTATAAAACTGAAATTCGTGTGGCATTTTTTGCTTCGTTCTCCCATTCTCGATATAATATATTCCTTCTTTCTTCCAACGGTCAAATACCTCTCCTTTTGGGAACCTACTTTCATAATCTGAAACACTAGCCCAAGTGATTAATTTTGAAACTCTTTTGTCTTCTGAAGCTTTGATTGCCGTAATCCCACCGGCTCTGGAATGCCCTATGAGAATGATTTTTTGAGTATTGATAAACTTTTTGTATAAAGAATCTGAAGCGGCAACCCAATCTAACACCGAGGAAAGATCATCTAACTCGATCAGATAATTATTCTTTCCGAATGCATCTAGATCAGGAAAATCTATAGGTTCTTCTGTCGTTCCGCCATTATGAGAAAAATTAAATTTTATAAAGAAAAAACCTGCTTCCGCAAAATTCTCCGCAACCAAATCCCAAGCTCCCCAATCTTTAAAGCCTTTATAGCCATGACAAAAAATTACTACAGCTTGTTCCTTTTTCGTATCATCATAAAATACATCTGTAAGAATTGGTTTGTTATGTTTTCCTTGTACTATCTGATTCTTTACTTTTGTTATCATATTTCTTTTTCTATAAAGGGAAGATCCAAATTAGAGATTTCTGAGATCAATTTTTTAAGTTCGAGTAAGTATTCCTGAAATACTTCGGATGTAATTTCATAATCTACTTTACCTCTTACTGATGTTTTAGTTCCAAATTTCAAAAACCCTTCTTTAAGATTTTTGAATGAGATAATTCCTGCTTTAAACGGTTCTGATGCGCTATTCTCATTATATTGCATATAAGCATATGCCAATACTTGCACAGCCTTACTATATTTATAATCTTCTGTAAGTACGTTCCAATCCATTAATACTACATCGCTTTTCTGAACTTTTCCAGTTTTATAATCTATAATTCTCAGTTCTCCATCTAATTCGTCGATGCGATCCACTTTTCCTTTTATAAAAACAGGAAAATCAAGCTCAGGAATCTTGAGTTGAGTTTTCAAGTTACTTTCAATTGCTATAATTTTTAATGTTGATCCCGATTTTAATAACTTCTCTTCAGACTTTAAGAAATTATAGATATATCTCTTAGCTACTTCAAAAATTAGCAAATTTTTACCTTGTGTAATATCTAATTTCGAATACTCTTTACGAAAATGATATTTGATTTCTGTATCAATCTGGGCTATCATTGCAGTAATATCTTGTACAGAAACTAGTTTATTCTCTAAGGGTTTATATAGATTTTCTAGTGTGTTATGTATTACCGTTCCCAAAGTATTTGCCGCAATCGTTTCTTCTACCTGATCACTTTCTTGAATTCCTAATATATATTTATAATAAAAGTCTATAGGATTCCTAATATAAGTAGTCAAAGCAGAGGGAGATAATCCATTAAGCGCTAATTCCTTTATTTTAGCAAGAATAATATGGTCTTTTTTTATAGTAATTGGTTCTGCTTGTAATTTAGGTATCTCGGAAGATGCTATATAATTGGATATATTATGATTATCAATCTTGTCTATCTCCAATTGATATACAAACCTACTTTTTTCTCCTCCTCCAACTCCTTCGTCCTCGGTATTATAAATGAGATATACTTCTTTAGCTCTCTGAATTAAGCGATAAAAATGGTAGGTATAAATTGCATCTTTTTCCTTATATGTTGGCAAATTGTATGCCCTTTTAAGATCATAAGGTATGAAAGAATTCATATTTTTTCCAGCTGGTAACACCCCTTCATTAACAGAAGTTATAATTACCGTCTCAAAATCTAAACATCGTGATTCTAGCATCCCCATTAATTGTAATCCTCTAAAAGGCTCGCCTCTAAAATCCAGTGTGTCTGAATTCACAACATCCTTATACAAATAATATAAAGATGAAATGGTATTCACATATTGATATGTGCTGCAAAGTGTCAGTAATCTATTAAATACAAGATGAAAATGATAGACATACTCAAGTTCCATTGAATTTTGCTCCTTATCTAGATCGCCTTTCAATAGTTGAATGATTTTTCTGCAATTTTCTATAGCTTCTTGTGCATTTTTCC
Organism: uncultured Aquimarina sp.; assembly: GCF_947492965.1. Classification (GTDB taxonomy): domain Bacteria; phylum Bacteroidota; class Bacteroidia; order Flavobacteriales; family Flavobacteriaceae; genus Aquimarina. Next base: position 64,234 of record NZ_CANLOZ010000006.1, read on the forward strand.
AAGGAGAAAAAAGCAATTCTATAACCTCTTTTTTAGCTTCACCTACATCGTCCTGAAGCTTTTCTAATGATATATATACTAAATTCTCTTTGGTAATTTTACCAATAAGATGGTTTCTTACATTACCTAATAACCACTGCGAAGCTTGATTATTTAATACTTCCAAAACTAGCTTATAATACAAGCCTTTAGGGTGAGTTGCTTTATGAAGGGCAAATAATAACTCAAAAAAAGATGAAAGAGGAACCTCTTTCAAAGGTAATCCCATGGTAATATTTAATGAATCAATAGAATCTGGCAATGAATTAAGTACAGGTAACAACAATGATTCATCTGCTAATACCAATGCTGTTTTTTCCAAGTCCTTTTGAGGAATACCGTTTAATATTTTACCTGCTAACTTTGCTTGCCCAACATTCTTAGGAACACCAATAAGATTTATCTCTTTATTCGATGAAAAATTATCTCGTATCCATTTAAAAGGATGTTCTTTGTAATAGTTCCAGTTGTTCTTATAATCTCTTAAAAACAAGGAAGCTTCATGATATCTATTATCTACAAAAAACGAATCTGCATCCCAGTATATATCAGCAATATTAGCTTCTAACAGGGATTGAAAAATAATCTGTTCGGCGTTATTTAGCGCATTAAAACCTACTAAAACATGTTTTTGTTTGGTGTGTTTTATATAATCTGATATATTTTCTGAGGCTCTTCGATACAACAAACCTTGATAACCCACTTTCTTTTTCAAAAGCTTATCTTTAAAATTGTTGTAATAATCATATAGGTTGTTCCAAAAACTTATGTATTTCTGTATAAGTTCTGTTTTCTCCTTTTGAAGATACCAATGGTTTAAATCTTGAATACTGGATAGATAAGAAAAAAAGCTTTTTTGATCTATACAATACCTATCGATTTCATTAAAGTCCTGTATGAGTGTTTGCGCCCAACTACTAAATACCTCTAGATTTTCTTTATCGAGATGCGTATGCGTAGTAAGATAGGTTTCATAGAAATCAAATAATGTTTGGATAGTATCTATCTGGCGTAATCCGGATAATTGAGTAATAAATTCTTCTATACTTAATATAATCGGAGCAAAAAATGTTTTATCTACATGCCTTTTTAATAATTCTCGTTTGAGAAAAAGTCCTGCTCTTTTACTAGGAAGAATAAAAATAAGATCACTTACATTATCATCCTTTTTTTCGATCTCTGATATGACTTCTTTTAAAAAACTATCCACTTACTAAAAATAAAAAACGTCCCGAATAATCGGGACGTTTTGTATATGTATTTATTAATACTTACTAAAGAATAATTACTTTACTAAGTTGATCTCTACACGTCTGTTTTGAGCTCTACCTTTTCTTGTTTTGTTAGAAGCGATTGGTCTGTCTTCTCCGTAACCAACAGCAGATAATCTAAACTGATCGATACCGTTACTAGTTAAGAAGTTCTTAACAGCGTTAGCTCTAGCATCAGATAATCTTTGGTTAGCTTTAGCAGCACCTTGGCTATCAGTATGTCCTTCTACTGTAAACTTAGCAGTTGGATACTCTTTTAAGATACCAATGATATCATTTAATACTTTAGTAGACTGATCTTTGATAGTAGATTTACCAGAATCAAATAATACTTGAGCAGCGTACTCATTTAATGTCTTTTGGATCTCTTCAGTTACCTCAGGACATCCGTTGTTAGCTACAGTACCAGCAACATCTGGACAGTTATCATCTTTATCTAATACTCCGTCACCATCTTTATCTTGGTAAGGACATCCGTTGTTTGCTGCAGGACCTGCTTCATTTGGACAACCATCTTTAGAATCAGTGATTCCATCACCGTCTGCATCAGGACATCCGTTTAAGTTAGCTAAACCAGCAACTGTAGGACACTCATCTTTAGGATCAGGGATTCCGTCACCGTCAGTATCAGCACATCCATTAAATTCTGCAGTACCAGCAACATCTGGACAGTCATCTTTAGCGTCAGTGATTCCATCACCGTCAGTATCAGGACATCCGTTAAATTCTGCTAAACCAGGAACGTCGATACACTCATCATCTTTGTCGAATACACCGTCTCCATCGGTATCTTTACCTCCGAAAGCGAAAGTAAGACCAGCAGAGTGTTGGAAGTGAGTTGGAGGATAAGCTCCAGTCTCGTAATCTTCGAATACATGCTTATAAGTAGTTTGTAAATTGAAAGCTAAGTTTTCAGTTAACCAAACATTAACACCTAAAGAACCATTTAAAGTTCCAGCACCAATCTCATCAACCCAAGTGTAACCTCCACCTACACCTAAGTAAGGATCAAACCATTTAGATTTTAAAGCGTTTTTGAAGCTATAGCTAATTCTACCGTCAGCAGCGTAGTATGATAAATCATCAACGGTTACATCAGTTCCGTCAGCTGTTTCTCCAAATTTGTCAATTCTGTTAACTGTACCTGCAACGGTAAATGTAAATCCATCTCCTATATATCTACCAACAGATAATTTAGAAACAGATGGAAGAATATTCCAGTGGTCACTAGCGTTAAAAAACTCGTCAAAGATCTCCCCTTGTACAGGTAAATCTCCTCCGGTAGGAAATATATCAACAGCATTAACGCCAATCGATACAGCCCAAGGGTTGTTTTCATCCTGTGCATTCGCAGTACTAAACCCAAGTACTAATAACGAAGCCACTAAAAATCTGCTAAGATGTTTCATATTCAATAATTTAATTTTTAAGTGTTAATTAGAGCAAATGTAATATGTTAAAAATTACTGTCAAAGACAAAACTAATAAATTTTTCTTAATAGGCCAGTGTCTATCGACCTTTGCGAAGTTTTTAAGGTTTAATTTTACCTTATCAAGAACCCCTCAAATGTGAAAAAAACCACCTAACTAAGTAAAATTTAATGCTATAATTTTCTTAATTACGCTACAATTATAAGATAAAAATATTTTTTATCCGTAAAATTCTACTAGTAATTGCGAAAATAATTGTTAATTAAACATATTTTAGAATGATTTTATCGTTGAAATACACTAAAATCTTATTTTCCACTTCATATCCCATTTGTTGAAGCAGAAAACCGTAAGTTTCTATTTGCTTTGAATGTGCCGAATTATATTCTCCAGTTTTGTAATCCAGTATTGTTGCTTTATTCTCGGAATTTATTTGCACTCTATCTGGTCTATATATATTACCGCCTGAAATAATATCTCTTTCATTTAATATGGTATACTCTTCAGAAAAATATGTACTCAACTCAGGATGTTCAATAACCTTTTTAATATCATTATATATTGAATTCTTCTCTAGATGGTTAATTAACCCTGTTTCGAAAGCCTTTTCTACCGCTTCATCAATATCCCCGTGAATAACAATAGAAGCCATCATTTCATGAATAATGTTACCTTTTTCTATAGCTGTTTCTTGATCTGTTTCCCAAAGTTTGCCAGCATTAGTTACAATATTTACTTTATATTTCTTTTTAGAACTTTGTAAATTACTAAGTGTAAAGTTTTTTGTTTTAGTGCTATCTAATTGTTCTTCTTGAAACGGTTTTTCATCTATTCCAAAAGTATAAATAGATTCTTCGTCATTCCATTTGCCAATATGTTTTAGATAATTGATAAGCTTACCAGAAAACTTATTCGGATTGGTTTCTCCTTTAGAATTTATTTCAGTTTTGGAAATAACATACAATTGCTCTTCTGCTCTTGTTAATGCAACATATAAAAGATTAAATGCATCTAATTCTAATTGGGATTCACGTTCCTGAACTATTTTTGCTCCTTTTGTTCCCAGCTCGGATAATTCCTTATTGTAACTTATAAATACCTCCTCGAAAGCATTGAAGTCTTTTTTTGATACTGGCAACCAAGATTTGGGCTCAATTTCTCTATATATGTCGATATTCGCATATGGATAAATCACACAAGGAAATTCTAATCCTTTGGATTTATGTATGGTCATAATTCGAATCGCCTCTTCTCCTTCGGGAGCTATGATACTTAACTTTTCCTTTTTCTGTTCCCAATATGACAAAAACCCAATGATACCTTCAGCTTGTTTTTGAGTGTATCCAAAAACCGTGTCTAAAAAAAACTGAACATAAGCAGGCGACACCTTAGATAACTCAAAAGAGTTAATGATATATTCTACCGCTTCATAAAAAGGTTTGATTTCTAATTGATAAAAGCTAAAATCAATTCCTAAAATCTTCAATTCATCACAGAATTCTTGCCGACTATTAAAAATCAATTTATCAAAAAAACTATGTTTTTGTGTAATAGAGAATTGCTCTGCAATAAAATATAAGACATTAGTTTTAGCAGAAAGCTCATGAGGGTATATGAACCAGGTAAGCATATTCACAATAAAACCAACTCTTGGATCATTTTTAAGCAACAAGGTTTCGGAAGAAACAATAGGAACGCCTTTTTCAGTTAGAAAATCTGCTATTAACGTTCCTTCTTTTTGTTTTCTTGTTAAAATACAAATTTCATTTAACAGATATCCTTTTTCTTGCAGCTCTAAAACATATTCATATACTTTTTCTGGATAAACCTCATTTTCCTCTGCAATATTATTAGCCGAAATAAAAGAAAGATGTACAAAACCTTTTTTCTTAGTATTATACTCTTGATTATTTCCTAATAGGTATAATTTTTTGTGAAGATCGTTACTAAAGTCATTAGATAAAAAGGTAAAGAAGTCATTATTGAATTTTATGATTTCTTGATGGCTACGATAGTTTCTTGGTAAATTTAGAACCTGTTTTTCTTGTACCGAAAACGGATTATGATCTAATGACAAGTCAATAAACTGTTCTGCTTTTCCTCCTCGCCACCTGTAAATTGCTTGTTTAGCATCGCCAACAATTGTTACCTGACCTCTTTTACCACTTAACGTTTCTGAAGAAATTGCATTATCAATTAATGGTATTATATTATTCCATTGCAATTCGGAAGTGTCTTGGAATTCATCTATAAAATAATCTCTATATCGTTCTCCTAGACGTTCGTAAATAAAAGGTGCAGGTTGATCTTGAATGGCCTCACTAATAATTTTATTAAATTCAGAAATTAATAAAATACTTCTTTCTTTTTTTATTTCCTGAAGTTCTTTATTAATGAGATTTAGTACAGAAAGGGGAATTAAATTTCTGATAATATTATCATACAACTTTATATGTACTATTTGCTCTTTTGTGTCTAAAAAAGCACGTTCGATATCATCCCGAAGACCGTCTATGCTTTTCTTTTTGTAATCCTCTAACTTAGCATTGTAGAATGATGCAGACTGAATATTTTGTTTCCAAGCGGCTTTAAAATCAACTTTTAAGTCTCCTTCTGCTAATTTTTTAAAATGCCCTGGAACTGATCCTCTAGTAAAATCTTTATGTTCTAGACCTTGCTCTTCTATTTTTTTCAAAATATCTTCAGAACTCGAAATAATACCCGTTTTTAATTCTGAAATTTTTTGTCCCAGACTTTTCTTAAAACTTTCGAAATCCTCAGAGGTTTTTTGAGCAAGTTTATCCAGATGCATTCTATCATTCTCACTAAACAATAGGCGCGCTACTTTGTTTAATTCTACAGTAATATCCCAATTTTTATCGTCTTCCAATTTGCTAAGCGCAAAATCGATAATAATATCTGTTAACATTTTATCGTCACCAACCTTAGCAATAACAGCATCCACGGATTCTTCAATCAAGGATTCAGTATCCATTTCAATTTCAAAATTCATAGGAATCCCTAAATCTCGAGCAAAAGTGCGGATAACTCTATGAGTAAAGGTGTCTATAGTGACAATATCAAAAGCAGCATAATTGTGTAAAATACTTTTTAGAATTCTATCTGATTTTTGTTTTATTATATGCTCTTCAATTTTTGTTTCCTGAACAATATCATTTAATAAGTATTCATATTTAGCTACTGGATTTTCCTGACTTATTCCAACAAGATTTTCTAAAACTCTTGTTTTCATTTCTGCAACTGCCTTATTCGTAAAAGTAATTGCTAAAATATTCTTGTAAGTATCCTTAAATTCTCCTGTTAAAAGAGCTATTAAGTAAGCTTTAACCAAGGTATAGGTTTTTCCAGCTCCAGCAGCAGCATTATAAATTGTAAAAGGGTACTTAGAATTCAATAGTTTGTTTTTTTACTAAAGTATCAAAAAAGACTATTTTTCAAACATGAATCACTCGTAAAAATGAATTAGACTACGATATTAATTAATGAAATGGAAAAATTTTGATTTAATTAATTTATAACAAATATTAATTTTTATTCATAACTCTTATTCCTAACTTTGGTTTCATTTTTCTTATTAACTAAAAAATAGATTATGTCATTTGAATTACCAAAATTAAACTATGCCTTTGATGCATTAGAACCTAATATAGACGCACGAACAATGGAAATTCATCATGATAAGCATCATGCTGGATATACAAGTAAATTAAATGCTGCTATTGCTGGTACAGATTTAGAAGGCAAGACTATAGAAAATATCCTTATCAACCTTGATATGTCTAACGGTGCTGTTAGAAATAATGGTGGAGGATATTATAATCACTGCTTATTCTGGGAAGTAATGTCTCCGAACGGAGGAGGAGCTCCATCTGGAGAACTTGCAGAAGCTATCAATAGCGCTTTTGGTTCATTTGATGCATTTAAGGATGCTTTTTCTAAAGCAGCAGCAACACAATTCGGTTCTGGATGGGCATGGTTATGTGTTCACGAAGGAGGTAAAGTAGAAGTATGTGGAACTCCTAATCAGGATAATCCATTAATGCCTAATGTAGGTTGTGGTGGAACTCCAATTCTTGGTCTAGATGTATGGGAGCATGCATATTACTTAAATTATCAAAATCGCAGACCAGATTATATTAGTGCATTCTTTAATGTAATCAACTGGGATGAAGTTTCAACTAGATATGCTCAAGGGAAGTAATATCTAATATATACTACAAAACAAAAAGAGTCATAATAATGTTATGACTCTTTTTTTATATATCAATTTTTACAAAATGTTCTAAAATAAAAAAAGGTGGAAAGTCCACCTTTTTTTGCCCCAAATCTACCATGAACTTAACCTACTTATGCTATGGCTCTGCTAATATAAAGCGTTATTTCAATGTGGAAAAATGTTTTAGATGAAAAGCCAAAATACTTGTTGAAATACACAAATTAACTGATTTTAACAACAAGATATTTTATTTTTTAATAGGCTCTTTCATCTTTTCCTTCGAAAAAGTTTATAAATGCCTTATTTACAACTCGATTCCCTCCTGCAGTAGGATAATCTCCAGTAAAGTACCAATCGCCAAGGTTTTTAGGACATGCCTTATGAAGGTTGTCCACGGTTTGATAGATAATTTTTATTTCTGCGCCAACAGTCTCATCACTTAAAAGTTCTGCAATTTTATCACTTATTTCCTGATCTGTGAACCCTTCATATATTTCTTTTACAAAATTATGAACTTTTTCATCTGCTAAGTTTTCTTGTGCTTTACACTTTTTATAAACTTCTTCAACTAAGCTATAATTGCCATTTTCTTTTAATAACTCTAAAGAAGCCTTAAAAGCAATTAAACCTTCTAGTCTGGCCATATCTATTCCATAACAGTCTGGATAGCGTATTTGTGGAGCCGAGGATACTACTATAATCTTTTTCGGATTTAACCTATCAAGCATTTTAATAATACTCTTTTTAAGCGTCGTTCCTCTAACTATACTGTCATCAATAATTACCAAATTATCTTCCGACTTTACCACCCCATATGTAACATCATATACGTGTGCAACTAAATCGTCTCTACTACTATCCTCAGTTATAAAGGTTCTGAGCTTAGCATCTTTTATTGCCAATTTCTCGGTTCTTAATCTTGCGGATAATATTTCGGATAAACGTTCATCAGTGAGCGAATCTTTTTCTGCAAGAATCGTCTCGTTCTTTTGTTTATTAAGTTCATCTTGGGCGGCTTCCACCATTCCGTAGAATGAAGTTTCTGCAGTATTTGGAATAAAAGAAAATACAGTATTTACGGTATCATGATCTATTTCTTTTAATACCTGTGGCATAATAAGCTTACCCAGATTCTTTCGTTCTTTATATATTTCTGCGTCACTACCTCTAGAAAAATAAATACGTTCGAAAGAACAAGCTTTTCTTTCTAACGGATCCATAATTTTACTTATGGATGTTTTTCCATTTTTCTTAACTATAATTGCCTTACCAGGGTCTAATTCGATTACCTGATCAAAAGGAACATTAAATACTGTTTGAATAACAGGTCGCTCGGAAGCTACCACGACTACTTCATCATCTTGATAATAATAAGCGGGTCTAATTCCTGCTGGGTCCCTAAGAACAAATGCATCTCCATGACCTAACATTCCTGCCATAGCATACCCTCCATCCCAATCTTTAGAAGATTTCTTTAAAATTTTAGCAACGTTTAATCGCTCTACGATTTGTGGAGAAGCATCTACTTTACTGTATCCTTCTTTCTTAAGCTTTTTATATAACTTGGCAACTTCAGAATCCAAAAAGTGACCAATTTTTTCCATTACTGTTACGGTATCCACATGATCCTTAGGATGCTGCCCTAATCTCACCAGATTTTCAAATAAGACATTATTATTTGTCATATTAAAATTACCTGCGACGATAAGATTACGATGCATCCAGTTATTTTGTCTTAAAAAAGGGTGCACACTTTCTACACTATTTTTCCCAAAAGTCCCATAACGCACATGCCCTAAAAGAACTTCTCCTATATATGGTATGTTCTTTTTTTGTAAATCAACATTATCCGTATACTCTGGATGCTCTACAAGCTCTTTGTTAATTCGATCATTAATCTGTGAAAAAATATCCTGAATAGGCTGAGAAGCACTTGATCGAACTCTACTTATATATCTTTCTCCAGGAGGTCTATCTAATTTAATACTTGCAAAACCAGCACCATCTTGTCCGCGATTATGCTGTTTTTCCATCATGAGGTACATTTTATTAACTCCGTAAAATGCACTACCATATTTCTCCTTATAATACTCTAATGGTTTCAGTAATCTTATAAATGCTATTCCGCATTCATGTTTTAAGGCATCACTCATTGTATTCCAAAAATTCTATTGTTGTGTTGTAGTAGGTTTGCTCTAAATAAATCATTAATTAAAAAAAGCCCTCACTAAAATCGAAAAGGGCTATTTATTGTAAACTATGATAATTCTATTTCGAATTGTGTTAGCTCTTTAAATTGTTTAAGTCGCTTTTGAACTTCGTCCCTTTCCAAATTTTCCATTCTTTCTGTTCCAAATTTCTCTACACAGAACGATGCTAAATTGGATGCGTGAATAATCGCATTTTTCATATTCTCGAAAGAAAGGTTTCCTGTTTTGGTTAAATACCCCGCAAAACCTCCTGCAAAAGTATCACCTGCTCCTGTAGGATCAAAAACCTCTTCTAATGGCAATGCTGGTGCAAAGAAAATTTGGTCTTTATGAAATAATAAAGCCCCATGTTCTCCTTTTTTAATCACCACATATTTAGGACCCATTTTTTCTATTGCTCTTGCAGCTTTCACCAAAGAGTACTCTCCACTTAATTGCCTTGCTTCCTCATCATTTATGGTAATAACATCTACTTTAGAAATAACTTTATGCAAGTCATTTATAAAAGCATCCTCCATCCAAAAATTCATAGTATCTAAAATAGCCAACTTAGGCTTCTCCTTAAACTGTTCTAAAACACTAAGCTGTACCAACGGATTTAAATTTCCTAATACTACAATCTCCGCATCCTTATAATTTTCAGGAACCACTGGTTGAAAATCGGCTAATACATTTAGCTGAGTCTCTAATGTATCTCTCGAATTCAAATCATTATGATATTTACCACTCCAGAAAAAAGTTTTACCTCCTTCTACGATTTCTATTGCAGATGTATCAATATTTTTTGCTTCTAATGTTTTAAAATAATCCTTAGGAAAGTCTTCTCCAACCACAGAAACTATTGCAGATGGAATGTTAAAGTTGGAAGCAGAAAGTGCAATGTACGGAGCAGCTCCGCCTAATATCTTATCTGTTTTGCCAAAAGGTGTCTCAATAGCATCAAAAGCAACGGAACCTACAATAAGTAATTTACTCATAAAATAGCTTAATAATTTTTTGCAAATATACGCTTTACTTTTTACTAAAAACTTTAAAACGATTACTTAGATATTATGTCCTTTTTTATCCAACTAAAAGCTTTGTATAAACCTTTTTTATGTTACATTGCGGCTCATATTTATTTTGAGTTGTTTTTGTGGATATGCCATAATGATTTTATGTTAAAAACTTCTTTTCTTTCAAAAAAACTTGGATTCCTACTAAAATAATGTTAAATTTGTCATAACTTTAACATAAACTCAACATAATTATGAAAAAAAGTAAGATAGCTAGACTTGCGCTAGCTGCCCTAATCTCCTTTTCTCTAACCAATTGTGACAAGGACACAGAAGATGTATTAGAGACGAACGAAATCGACTTTTCAAAATCTGCACACGTATGTATTGCTAAATGGGATGCTCCTAATGGTGCTAAAGCTACTAGTGTAAAGGCTAAGCAATGGGAACCTGGACAAACTATCCGTGTAAAATTCTTAAATGGAAATAGTTTTGTACAATCCAAAGTAAGACAGTATGCGGTTGAATGGGAAAAGTACGCTAATTTAAAATTCCAATGGGTTACCTCTGGAAGTGCCAATATAAAAATTGCTTTTAGAGAAGGGCAATATGCCGATGAAGCTGGTTCTTGGTCATACCTAGGAACAGATTCTAACAGTTATGCACATAGTATGCACTTTGGATGGTTTAACGACAATACTACTGATACCGAATTTAGAAGAACAACTATTCATGAGTTTGGTCATGCTTTAGGTTTAATCCATGAACACCAAAACCCAGTTGCTGGAATTAACTGGGATAAAGATGCTGTATATGCATATTATGCTGGTGCTCCTAATTATTGGTCGCAAGCACAAGTAGACAACAATCTTTTTAGACGTTATGATGCTAGTATCAGTAATTATAGCGAATATGATCCATTATCAATTATGCATTATCCAATTCCTGCAGAACATACTCTAGATAGAGTTGCAGTTGGATCTAACACACAGTTATCTGCAACTGATAAGGCATTTATTGGAACAATTTATCCATTTCCAGATTCTGGAGATATCTGCGCAGGTGTAGCTCCTTATAACGGAAACACTTCATATGCTACAGGAGATAAAGTAACTTATAACGGTACACTTTACCAAAGAACTAGTACTGGGTGGAGTAATCTTGGTGAATGTGGTAGCTCGGATCCTTGTGACGGTGTAGCTCCTTATAACGGAAACACATCGTATTCTGTTGGTGACCAAGTAACTTATAACGGAACTCTTTATCAAAGAACTAGCACTGGATGGAGTAATCTAGGACCTTGTGGTGCATAAAAATAAAGAATAATTGATACAAAAGCTCTAGAGATACAGATCTAGAGCTTTTTTTTATATCAAGTTTACGTTCGAAATGTAATTCTAATTTAAACGTTGATTCTTCAAGAGTTTAGATTTTCTAAGGTACTTCTAAGGTTTTTAAAAGTTCTAAAAGGTCCAAGTACTAATAATGAATTCGTAATAAACGAAGGTAAAGTACCTTCAGGATTTACATAAAGTTGCTGAGTGACTTGAACATAACCATTTTTCTCTTCTAATAGCCAATGTCCAACCAATTCCTGAACTCTAAGTATATTTTTTACTTCTGGAACCTCTGTTGATGCAGAACTAATGATTAATTCTGCTTTATTATTAGAAATCTTATTCAATTTTAATTTAGAAACCACATCCCTATCAGTTATAGGCCAAGGAAAATCATTCTTCACATAAAAAATATAGTCTTTATTGTCAGATACCTTAACCAAATGGCTAACTCCATTTTCGCAGTTGTGATTATACCGTGGAGCTGTTAACAACTCTTGTATTACCTTATCCAAGGAAGTTTTAATAGATGTTACCGCTTTATATTCTTTATATCGGGTATCTTCATAATTTCTAACCCATATTTTTATTCCTTCACTATCCTTAGAAAGACTCCAATCATCCTGGCTCCATATTGTTAGTGGAATCAAAATGAGTAAAAAGAAAGATATATTTTTGATATTTATTTTTTTCATTTCTAAGTCATTAGGTTCACTACTTGATAATGATTTAGTAGAAAAAGAATAAATTGAATTACAAAAGGGCCTTGTTAAAGTACGTTAAATAGGAATTTATTTCCTTCCAAAATCTGCTGGAATCTCACCCCAAGCTTTTGTTTCCCATTTAACAATTTTGGTTGTATACGTGTTTTCTTTAAGCCATATGATCGCCCGATCAACTAAATCAAACATTTGCTTATTTTTAGAACTTCTCTTTAGTTTGGTCTTGCAGGTTTTTTGTTTTACCCAACCCATCGCTATTTTAGAATCCGTATATAAAATCCGATCACTCCCTTTCTTTTTAAGGTATGCAAGACCGTGCACTAACGCCAAAAACTCACCTATATTGTTTGTTCCCTGAGGAAAAGGGCCTTGATGAAAAAGCTGTTTTTCTGTCTGAGTATCTACACCTCTGTATTCCATTTTACCAGGATTCCCGCTTGAAGCCGCATCAACCGCAATAGAATATAAATTAGGCTCTCCAATTTTTGATAATTGTTCTGGAGTTAAAGAAGATTTTGGTTTGCTCTTTCCTCTATAATCCTCATAATTTCCATTGTACGCTTTTTTGGCCAGGTCAAAAGATTCAAAAGATTTATATTTCGCATTTGCATATCCTTTTACGGCAGCTTTACAATCATCCCATTTGTTATAAATTCCAGGCTTGTGTCCTTCCCAAACGACATAAAACTTTTCCTTTTTGGCCATGTTTCTAATAACTATAAATATACTTTTAAATTAAAACTGATTATCAGATTTCATCTCTTAAACCTAAAACCTTTTCTATAACGACAGGAAAGTATTTATATTCTAAAGTATGGATAGCCTTTGCCAAATCCTCAGCAGTATCTTTTTCGCTTATAGCAGTTTCTGCCTGAAAGATAATTCCACCCTCATCGTAGTGTTCATTTACAAAATGAATGGTAATACCACTCTCTTTTTCCCTGTTTCTAATAACCGCTTCATGTACATGGCTTCCATACATCCCTTTTCCTCCATATTTTGGAAGTAATGCGGGATGGATATTAATCACTTTATCTGGGAAAACATCAATGATCTTTTTAGGAAATATCCATAAAAAACCTGCCAAGACAATGATATCTGGTTCGGCATCTTTTAGCACATTTAATACATCATTAGAACCATAAAATGACTCTTTGTCAAAGTGTAACGCCTTTACTTTAAGGTCATGAGCTCGTTTTAAAACTTTGGCACGCAGGTTGTTAGAGAACACATGTGTTACCTCTGCATTCTTGCGTTCTTGAAAGTACTTAATAATATTTTCGGCATTGGTACCGGAACCGGAAGCAAAAATTATGATACGCTTCATAGCAATAGAGTGTTAGTTTAGAGAGCACAAAAAAAATAATTATTATCCATTTTTAGGCAGCAAAAAGCCAATACTTCCATATATTTGATAAATTACAAATACATTTTTAGAGGATTATGGGGTTTTAAAATAAAGTTTTTTATTTTTGCGACCTAATTAAAAAATTAAAATTAAACATTATGTCAGACATTGCATCAAGAGTAAAAGCGATAATCGTTGACAAATTAGGAGTAGACGAAAATGAGGTTGTAACTGAGGCTAGCTTCACAAATGACCTAGGCGCTGATTCGTTAGACACTGTAGAGTTGATTATGGAATTCGAAAAAGAATTCGATATTCAAATTCCAGATGATCAAGCTGAAAACATTGCAACAGTTGGTCAAGCAATATCTTATATTGAAGACGCAAAGTAAATAACTTCACAACATTATATGAATCTTAAGCGAGTTGTAGTCACAGGACTAGGGGCATTAACGCCCATCGGTAACAATATTTCGGAGTATTGGGATGGTTTAGCAAACGGTAAAAGCGGATGCGCTCCTATTACTTATTTTGATACTGAAAATTTCAAGACTAAATTTGCTTGCGAAGTCAAAAATTACAATCCCACAGACTATTTTGATAGAAAAGACGCACGCAAATTAGATAAATTTGCGCAGTATGCTATTGTCGCTTCTGAAGAAGCTATAAAAGATGCTGCTATCGACCTTGAGAAGGTTGATAAATTTAGAGTGGGTGTTATCTGGGGTGCTGGTATAGGTGGATTAGAAACTTTTCAAGAAGAAGTTATTGGATATGCTAATGGAAATGGAACTCCTCGTTTCAATCCTTTCTTTATTCCAAAAATGATCGCCGATATAGCTCCAGGACATATTTCTATACGAAATGGTTTTATGGGACCAAACTATACTACGGTTTCAGCCTGCGCTTCATCTGCAAATTCAATGATAGATGCTTTAAACTATATTCGTTTGGGGCATTGTGATATCATTGTTACAGGAGGAAGTGAAGCAGCTGTAACAATTGCTGGTATGGGAGGATTTAATGCGATGCACGCACTTTCTACAAGAAACGAAAGTCCAGAGTCTGCTTCCAGACCTTTTGATGCAACCAGAGATGGTTTTGTATTAGGAGAAGGTGGTGGTGCTCTAATTCTTGAAGAATATGAACATGCAAAAGCAAGAGGTGCTAAAATCTATGCAGAAGTTGTAGGTGGTGGCATGTCTAGTGATGCATATCATATGACAGCTCCTCATCCTGATGGAATAGGAGTAGAGCGTGTAATGCTCAATTGTTTGAGAGATGCAGGTGTTCAACCAGAACAAGTAGATGCTATAAACACTCATGGAACATCCACACCATTAGGTGATGTTGCAGAATTAAAAGCAATTACTAAAGTATTTGGTGATCACGCACAGAACATTAACATAAATTCAACAAAATCTATGACTGGACATCTACTAGGTGCTGCAGGTGCTATCGAAGCCATTGCTTCTATACTTGCTATGCAAAATAGTTTGGTGCCTCCAACAATCAATCACACTACTGTGGATGAAAACATAGATCCTACGTTGAATTTGACCTTAAACAAAGCTCAAAAGCGTGACATTACATACGCTATGAGTAATACTTTTGGTTTCGGAGGTCATAACGCATGTGTGTTATTTAAAAAATTAGACGAATAATAATGAGTGTTATTCGCAACATACTAAATTCCCGCTCTGACAAGAACGGGAATTTTTTTTCTAAAATCCAAAACATATTGGGTTTTAAGCCAAAAAGCATTGGGCCTTATGAAAAGGCTTTTACTCACAGGTCTTTAAATCTTAAAGACAAAAAGGGAAATGCAATAAACTATGAGCGTTTAGAATTCCTTGGTGACGCTATGCTAAGTAGTGTTATTGCTGCCCATTTATTTAAGGAAGTTCCAGAAGGAAACGAAGGATATCTTACCAAAATGCGCGCTAAAGTAGTAAGTCGGAAACACCTGAATGAACTAGGCAAAGATCTTAAGTTAATAGATCTTGTTCGTACTAATATTCCAAAATCTCAATTTGGTATTAATATCCACGGTAATCTCTTCGAAGCTTTAATTGGCGCCATTTATCTCGATCGAGGATTTGTTTATTGTGAACGTTTTATACATGAATCAGTTATTAATCCTTATGTTGACATAGAAAGTTTAGAAGGACAAATAATTAGTTACAAAAGTTTACTTATAGAATGGTGTCAAAAAGTTAAAAAGAATTTTAACTATGAAATCTATGAAGATACTGGAAAAGACGAAATGAAACATTTTGCGGTAAAACTCTGGATAGACGATAAAGTAGTAGCAAAAGCTAGAGCAACCTCAAAGAAAAAAGCTGAAGAAAAAGCATCCAAGAGAGCTTATTTCGCATTTCAGTCAAAAATCAATTTCCCATAAAATCTAACTTTTCTTTAATTTCTGTTTTATTAAGCTGTTAATAGACTATTAAATTCTCATTTTATAGCAAGTTTGAGGTGTAGAGTCCTAAAAGATACTAACTCAATCGTTTTCGTATAATATCTTTATCTTTTATTAAACTTCTAAGGAGATTTTATTTGTATATTTCTCGATAATTTTGGAAAAATGTAAATTCTAATGGCAATCCAAAGGCTGGTTTTAGACGATGTTATTGATGATGATTATGAGCTTATTGCCGTTCATAGTTCGATAGCTACCTACAGATTAGCTTTTATTTTAAATAAGCATCTAGACTTACGACTTTTCAGAAAAAAAGAAGATATAAATTTTGAACATGAGACACATACGGCAAGTTTTCCGATGTTTCAGTATCATGATCAATTTAGATATAATATGTATAGTCTGTTGGGAAATAAATTTAAAACAAAAATTAAATCCGATACGATAGCAGCTGAAGGCTTATTTGCATCAACTGCTTCAGAAAGAGCTATTACAGAATATCTAATTCCTGAACTAAAAAATGTAGATTACTTTTTAAAGGTAGAAGCTGAAACTTCCCAATTTTCAAGTAAAGCTCTCATAGAAAATCTACTTACTATTCCACAAATTGTAACTGCTTACGCTGTGGATTATACTCAACTAAAATCAAAGAACAACTTAATATTTGAATAATGCCAAACTCCAAAAAAACTAAGATAGTGGCAACGCTTGGACCCGCTACAAGCACGAAAGATGTACTAAAAAAAATGCTAGAAGCTGGTGTAAACGTTTTTAGAATCAACTTTTCGCATGCTGATTATGAAGATGTAAAAGAGCGAGTAAAAATGATTCGTGACTTAAATGCCAAACATGGGTTTAATGCTGCTATTTTAGCAGATCTACAAGGTCCAAAATTACGAGTTGGTG
Organism: uncultured Aquimarina sp.; assembly: GCF_947492965.1. Taxonomy (GTDB): domain Bacteria; phylum Bacteroidota; class Bacteroidia; order Flavobacteriales; family Flavobacteriaceae; genus Aquimarina. The sequence continues at coordinate 81,155 of NZ_CANLOZ010000006.1, forward strand.
TCATGAAAGGTGATATTATTGTTAACGATGGAGATCATATAAATTTTGTTACTGGAGAACCTTTCGAAGGAACTTCCGACAGTGTTTATATGAACTACGCAAACTTTCCAAAAGATGTAAAATCCGGAGAAAGAATTTTATTAGATGACGGGAAATTAATTTTTGAAGTTGTTTCTTCTAATAATAAGGATACAGTAAAGGCAAAAGTAATTCAGGGAGGTCCTTTAAAGTCTAAAAAAGGAGTTAACTTACCTAATACGAATATTTCTTTACCTGCGCTTACAGAAAAGGACGTAAAAGATGCAATTTTTGCCTGTAGTCTAGAAGTAGATTGGATTGCATTATCATTTGTTAGACATGCTCAGGATCTTATAGAATTACAAGATCTTATTAAGGAACACAGCGAACATAAGATTCCTATCGTTGCAAAAATCGAAAAACCTGAAGGTGTAGAAAATATAGATAAGATTGTTGCTTATTGCGATGGTCTTATGGTTGCCAGAGGAGATCTAGGTGTAGAAATTCCTGCTCAAGAAGTTCCTTTAATTCAGAAAAAGTTAGTGCTTAGGGCTAAGACGGCTAGGATACCTGTTATTATAGCAACGCAGATGATGGAGACCATGATCGATAGTTTAACCCCAACACGTGCAGAAGTAAATGATGTTGCCAACTCGGTAATGGATGGCGCTGATGCAGTTATGTTATCCGGAGAGACTTCGGTAGGTAAATATCCTGTACAAGTTATCGCTACTATGACTAAAATAATTAATAGTGTAGAAAACTCTGAGCTTATTCAGGTTCCTCAGGACCCTCCTCATATAAGAACTAATCGATTCATTACTAAATCTATTTGTTACCATGCAGCACATATGGCCAACGATATTAACGCCAAAGCTATCTGTACATTAACTAATAGTGGTTATACCGCTTTTCAGATTTCTGCCTGGAGACCAGGAGCTCACATTTTAGTATTTACCAGTAATAGAAGAATATTATCACAACTAAGTCTTCTTTGGGGCGTTAAAGCATTTTATTACGATAAATATGTAAGTACTGACGAAACAGTTCATGACGTTAATAATTTAGCATTAGAACGAGGTTTTGTAGAAAAAGGTGATATGCTTATCAATCTAGCAGCCATGCCAGTAATAGAAAAAGGAATGGTAAATACCTTAAGAGTATCACTTATGTAAAAGAACCTCTTTGCTATAGAAAGAAACAAAAAACGACTTCTGATGATTATAATTCAGAAGTCGTTTTATTTTAGGCTGAAGCATTAAAAATACCTTCCAGATCTTCTATAGTTATGGGTTTAATTAAGTAATCTTTTACGCCTTTGATTTCTTTTGCTTTATTAATATCCACTGGATTGATAGAAGAACTCACAATATACAGGGTGATCACTTTACCAAACTTATTCTTTATCCCACAAAATTGTTCTAAAAACTGCCATCCATCCATTACTGGCATATTAAGGTCAAGAAAAATTATTTCTGGAAGATTTTCCTCATCCATATTACTTAAGATAGCTTCAAAATAGCTTAATGCTTCTTTGCCATTCTCAAAAACTAATAAGTTTTTGCAAAGGTGTTTTGCTTCAATTATTCGTTTTACCAAATTTACATAGACACTATCATCATCGATGATACATGCTATTCCTATTTTATCGCCCATTTTATAAGAATTGTGTGTTTTAAAATTTTATAGTAAATGTCGTTCCTTCATTTACCTCACTATCAACTGTGATAGTTCCATCCAAAGATTCCACTTGATTTTTGGTCATAAACAACCCAATACCCACTGCATCTTTATTATAGTGGAACGTCTTGTACATACCAAATACTTTATCCTTAAAAAGAGTCAAATCAATCCCTCTTCCGTTATCAGAAACTTTTAAGTACGCGTTTCCATTCTCGTTATATGTTTTAATAACAATCACAGGATCCCGTTCTGGATGTTTATACTTTATAGCGTTGGTAATCAAATTCAGTAAAATACTTTCTAAATAAGCTGGTATGTAATCTATTTGTTCTACTTCGGTAAAATCTGGTCGAATTTGACAATTACTGTTACTAATCATATGACTAATTCCATTAACTACTAACTTTAGTGCCTCATTAAAGTATACAACAACTCGTTCTTGTTTATTGTTTGTTTGTATAGTAACCACCTCATTTAGGTGTTCTATAGTAGTATTTAGATTATCAGAAATTGTCTTTACTTCCTTAATTAGCCCTTCTTTCTCTTTAGGATCTTCTATATCTTCTATGAGTTGAACTAATAATGATAAGTTGCTTGTATGAGATCTAAGATTATGAGAAACAATATGTGCGAAATTAAAAAGTCTAGAATTCTGAGCGGCTATAATGTCTACCGATTTCTGTAAACTTATTTCTTTTCTTTTGATTTCATCTATATCCTGAAAAACACCTCGAATACCAATTATTTCTTTCCCTTCATTGTAAATTGGTTTCCCGATTGCTCTCGCCCAAAACTCTCTTTTATTAGCGGTGACCATTTTGATTTCTGTATTAAAAGGAGTTCCCATGATAGCGCAATTAAAAAAACAATCCGCTGCTAATTGTCTATGATCCTCGGCATAATAATCTGCAGAATCCTTTAAAGAGGGTTTATAATCTTCTGGGTATTCTAAAATCCGATAGGTCTCAAAATCCCAGTAACTTTCTCTTTTCTGAAAATCCACATACCAACTCCCTGTAGAAGTCATCTGTGCAGTCTCTTTATAATAAAAGTTATCCTTTTTTATCGTTCGGTCAGGCTCTATGTTAGTTTCGAAAAAAAATAAAAACTGTATCCCCGCTTTTATGTTTACAGGTAATTCATCATTCGTAGCACATCGAAAAAATAGATACTGTCCATTTTTGTTACGAATCTTAATGTGCTGTTTAAAATTGGTGTTATTATTTCTGTAGTTAAGAAAATTGTCTCTAAATAAGGCTACGTCTTCTTCGTGAATGAGTTTTGAGATAAAATAATCAAAATTGGGCTTCACATCTTCTTTGGAATATCCCAATACTTCATAAAATTTATCTGACCAATTTTCCCTATACGGATCCTTTAGCAATTGCCAATAACCCGTATTGAAATCTTGCATTACGTTATTAAAAAGTTCATTCTGGAGCATGTGAGGTTAGTTAAAACAAATATGTCTAACAAGATAAGAATTTCTAGTTATTTTCCTCTATTCTGTCTAACCTTATTGATAATGCTTTGGTGGAAATTTGCACTTCTATAAACGATAAAAAAAGTGAAATCATAAGTGCAAAAAGACTGATACCAAATATTAAATTTGCCAAACTGTTTTTCTCAACATATAATAAAAACATTGTGATTACACTCGTAAGAAAGCTAATAATTGCTATGGCTTGCATATTTCTTATCAGCCATAATCGCTTTCGTAAATTCTTAATCTGTAACCCTGTATTCTTAGATCTGGAATCTAAATATTCCTTATGCAATTGTCTTATCAATGCTGCGATTGCAAGATACCTAGCATTATACGCTAGCATCGTGAGAGAAATTGCAGGAAAAAGTAATGCTGGAATACCCATCGTAAGTGCCATAACCAAATGATTTTAGACACTAAGGTACTAACTTTCTAGTTGTACTGATATCGCGGCACAAACAATTGTAATTATTAATATGCCCAAACCTGCAAATTGCCACAGTGGGCCTTTTGCTTTATTTTTTAATAGATCATATTCTTTTCTTATTGACAAAGGCATTTCTTTGGTATAAAGAACATTTTTACAATGTTGACACTGAGACAATCCCTTTTTTCCTATTGGGAATAATGGAATCCAGAAAATATGCGCATGTCTTCTATAAACACTTAAAACCAAAGATCCTTGTGTTCCGCAATTTGGACAAACGGAAATTTCTGATCTTTCTGATTTTAGGTGTACTGATTTGCTTCCGTAAATTATCATCTTCTTCTTTTTTTGGTGTTTAATTCATAAAAAGGAAATACAGTTTGTTCGGATGGTCTTAGAGATAATACAAAATTCCCCAAAGTCGAACTTTAGGAAATTTTGTATCATAATCTTTTTGTTTATTTTATATCAAAAAGAGCAGTTATTTCCTCGTATGACATTTTCTCAAAATCTTGAGCTGATCTTCCTGCTGTTTGTCCTCCAGGAATAATTATATATCTAAAATCATTGAAGAATGTAAATAGATTAGTGCCGCCGTCAGTTGTACTAGCTTCGACTTGTAATGAAGCTCCACCTGTAGTATCCAATAGCCTCAATAGATAATATTCATTTTGAGATGCCAATAAATAAGGTAATTGATATATCTCATAATCAGTATCATTTCCATTTCTTCCGTATACTAATACCACATCAGATGCAAGATTAAATTCTGAACTGCTAAGTACATCTAATCCTTGAAAATTTGATTGTTGAGCACCATCTAATACAAAGTCTCTAGCAATCCAGTCTGAGTAAATAACATTTGCCGTTCCAGGATCTCCTTGATCGCCTTGCGGCCCTTGATCTCCTTGTTCTCCTTGTGGTCCCTGTTCACCTTGCGGCCCTACAGCTCCATCTTCGCCTTCACAGGAAATAACACTTGCAGATAGTAATATAACTAATACACATCCCATTAAATTTTTCATTGCTTTCATTTTAAAAAAGTATTTTAAGTTAATGGTACAAACTTAATTAGGTGTCGTTTTAAGGATGTCCGAAATATTTGAAATTCAATAAATTCGGACGTTTTTAAGGGTAAACACCTAAGATATTATTGATATGATTCTCTACAAGAAATCAACTGTTTTAAAGCAGTATCTAATTGATATTTCTTCCACAACGGTATATCTTTTTCTATGGTCAAAGGGTTTTGCTCAGACTTGATATATTCTTTTATAGAAACCACAACAGGGTCATTGTTATCTTCAATTTTAAGTATAGATTTTCCGCCAGGAGTACTATAATTTCCTTCATACTCATAACAAAATACAATAACACTATCTCCTTCTTTAACATCTACATCAGCAAAACAATCTGATATGACATAGTTTTGTTCATGATACGAGCTGTTTGTGGACTCTATAGAAGTAAGAACCTCATCCACTCTTATTACTCCTTTCCGAGCTGTGTAGTGAGGTTGTTCTGTTTTATTATAGATCTTATCCACTGTCCCTAAAAAAACCAAGCTATATTTTTCACCACAATTTCCAATAAACGGACCACTTTGTGGCCACCAATATGTATATCCAATCTTTAGGGTATCTTTTAAATTAACCTCCTTTGAAGTTGATAGCACTATATTCTTTTTAGGCTCTCTTTTAGATTTTTTGTTTTCACACTGAATAAAAAGAAATGATAAGTAAAAAACGCACGCTAGAACCTTGATCAACTTCATTTTTTGATATATAGCTAAAAATATCATTTAAGAGAAAAAGTTACCGTAACATAATACTTTATTGGTGTTTTTATTGCCATCGAATTAAAATATTTCTGCTTATTATTATGGTTTTCAATTTTAATAATCTCTCCAATATTTCCCCCAATATTCTCAGCAATTTTAGTGGCTGCATTTCTGGCATCATCAATAGCATCTTTACTCAGTTTTCCCATTTCTTCATCGGTCATTTCTTTAGATATAATATCAACTTTTGTATTTGTAACGCCTTCCATACTCTGACTCAAAACCAATTTTACTTCATCTAAAGAGGTAGTTTTATAAAAATAAAACCTAGATGTGTTATAGCTATATGATGTAATCCGATACAGCTGATCCTCTTCAAAACGACTAAAATCGATATTTACTTTACTTAATGAAGCTGCAAATTCTTTAGCTACATCATCTACTGTTTTTCCTTTTATATTTCTGTAACTATCTCCAACGATCTCTCTGAATTCTACATTTACAATATACTCGTTAATCTCAGGTTGCATATTAGTTTCTCCTATTACTGTTATTGAATTCATCTTTTGTGCATTTAGAATAGTTTGACATACAAGAAGAACAAGTATTGTTATTTTAATAGATCTCATAATTTTCGATTTAAGTTTTTCCTTTATTTTTAAGTTTTTTTATGGCGTAACAGTTTCTTCAACACACCATTCTTCATATAAATTCATATGTTGCTGTATAAAGCTTGAAGTTCCAAATTGCAAGGGACAATGTGCTATATTTTGATCATCATTAACTTGAAGTTCAACCCTATTTCCAAGACCAATTGTTCCTAATAAACTACCTGTTTGCACTTGATCTCCTTTTGAAATAGTAACCTCAACAACGTGATCATATATAATAAGCCAAGTAGCATTATTACTTGGTTTTATCCATATTTCAAAATCATCAATAGTTGGGTTTCTTCTAACATCTACTACAATTCCCTCTGAAACCGATACCACTGGTATATCTGATTGATTACCAAAATATTCAATCGCTGGATTTTGCTGAGTAGGGGTAAGAAACTGTCCAAATGGAATGAATGAACTAACTTGCGCTATCGGTATTGGCGGAATCGTAAATAATGGTGGTGTACTGTCTAATAAAAAATTGTCATTTCTACAGCCTATTACCGTTATAAAAACTATTAAAATCTTTATCGATTTCATATTATCGCTTAACTTACTTACTTCGCAATAAAACACTATTCATATCCCCAAATATCATCATAATAAACAGCTCCATTTTGTAGACTAAAACCGTTTAGAATCCATAATTTGTTTGTATTGTAAACCGAAGTATGATAGCCTCTGGATGGAAAATTTTTCTTAACGTTTATCTTCTCCCAAACCATTCCATCTTGACTAAACCAAATGTCATCATAATAGTCATTTTGTGGTCCTATACCACCCGTTAACCACATTCCTGTTTTATTAAAAGTTATTGCATGATTCCTTCTAGGAGAAAATGGAATATTTACGCTGGCTAAATTCCATTGAAATCCATTTGTAGAGTACCAAACATCATTAAGGTAATTTCCACTATCATCATGTCCTCCGATAACCCATATTTTATTATCATATACTACTGTAGCATGTCCATAGCGCCTTCCAAATGGAGCCAGATTGGTTATCAAGTTCCATTGTATACCATCACTACTAGTCCATACATCTCCTTTTACATCATAATTATCACTTAACCCACCAATCAAAAACATTCTATTTTCTATGCTGGCTAATGTATGCCATCTACGGGCAGAAAAAGGAGCGTTTTTTTGTGACTGCATCCAATCTTTTCCGTTTTTACTAAACCACATATCATTCAAATATTTATTTCCCTGTGTACCTCCTACAATCCACATCTTATTATCAGCAACGGTCATCGCATGTCCGTAGCGAACTGAAAATGGTGCGCTTTGGGTAACTTCTTCCCAATCTTTGCCATCCTTACTACACCAAACATCATTATAAGTAAATTGATTTTGTACGCCACCAATCACCCACATTTTATTATCAAAAATAGTAGAGGTATGAGCTGCTCTTCCTCCATAAGGAGTTTCTCCATTTACCACAGTATTTGAAAAGCTAGGCTGATCAGTAGTTACAACTTTTTCTGAAGAAACTAAAGAATGGGGCTCATTGGTAAAATCTTCTTTTAATTCACAACTACAAACTGCAAAAAACGCTACCAATAGTCTTAAGAAACCTTTGATTCTAAATTCATTTCTCATATCACACATTATTAAAATATCTAATCAAAAATAAACCTTGGTCTTATTTTACGTGTCCGAGAAGTTTGAATTTCAAAGAATTCGGATATTATTTAGTTCTTATTATGAAAGGCTTTCTTTTTTAACCACACGTTGATTTTCATTTTATTAACCAAATCTTTACGCTGCCAAATCGGATTCTCGACACAAAGGCTTTGACAGTGTTTCCGTTTGATCTGTACAGTTTTACTCTCGAAACCTTCTCTATTTTTGACTTGTGTGTCTTTTATGGTTATAAATTTTCCATGTAAATTTTGAGCGTTTTCAACAAATTTTAGCACATAATAATCATGATATGAAGGGAACTTTCTTAAACCAGGATGATTTGTTATTACCTCATCAATTTTTTGTGTAACTATAAATTTCTTCTTTACATATTCTACTCCCTTAGCATCTGTAATATTAATTGTCAAACCATGAATTTTTTCTCCTGTTCTAATATCACGAACATCTATTATTATAATTGAAGACATATCCCAGAAACAATGTTGTGCCTGAGATCGACAAACACCTATGAATACCATGCATAGCATTATATATTTCATTTTAAAAAGGTTTAATCTCTAAAAAACTTAGTTCTTCCAGCTTTTTACAACGTAGATAAGAATGATTATCAAAACTGGAATTATAAAATAAATCGCGATAGGTATTTTTGATGTATTAGTGTTTTTTTCGGTTTGTTTTATTTCAGTAATCACATCTCCTTTACTTGCTATAGCTTCATTTAACACGAGAGTGTCCTTGGGAAGGTTTTTTAGAGTGTCTGATGTCTTAGGTCTATACTTATGATAATGACTTTCTACTTTTTCGGTTGGAGTACTTGCTTCTTGTTTTATTTTTCCTACCGAAGGTTTTTTGTAATACTTTTTCGAAAACTCGACCTCTGGGTTTTTTCCATTGGTTATCCATCGTATTTCGGTCTCACGAATTTCTTCATAATACTTTTCTCCTTCTGCAATTTCTTCTTTTAATGATTTTTCTAATGCATCGATCGTAAATCGACTTCCTCCTTTTTTGGTGTATTGATAATAAAGTGTAAGTGCAATTTTTTGATCATATAATGACTTTGTGGCTTTCTCTTTACTGTGATAGGACGCCTTAAAATACGCTCTCGCAGCTAACTGTCTTGCTCCCTTTTTCCAACCATCGGCCATTAATAAATCTCCGAGTGCTTCTAGCAAAACAGGTGAGTCGTAATTCCCAAACTTCATCATCCCCATAATTCCTTTAATTGCTTTTTGAAGCTCTTTATTGGGTAGTGATTTACTTTTTAAATTATCTCCACTTTTGTTATAGTATTTGTTACTTAAAAAAGAATAAAAATTATTAAAAGTCTTTATCGGAAATGTTCCTCTTGAAGTATCAAATCCGGGAGATAACGGTAATATGACTTTTCCATTTTTCATTTTACTTTGTACATATTCCACAAAATATTTTTGATAGATCTCCCTCCCAAAGTGAGCATCTGGATTTATAGCAATTGCCTTATCTATATATTCAATTCCCTTTTCTAATTGACCATTATGGATATAAAAAGTACCAAGATTAGCATATGTTGTATAATTATTTGGAGCAATCTTATCCTTCTTTAGAATAATCTGAATTGCTTTAGAGTCATTTCCAATTTTAGAATAAGCAACTGCAAGATCATCGTATAATTCTAGGCTATCCGGAAACCTTTTAAGCTTTTCTTCTCTGTCTGCTATTCTCCATCGATAAAATTCCGATGAATGCCTCAAAAATTTTCCAGATATTAACTCGATTACATTAGGAAATTGCATTCTTTCCATTTCGACAGTGTCGTAATCCCAGAAACAAGAATATCCAAAGAAACTAGTAGACAAGGAACAAATCACAAATAATATAAATCTTCTCATATGCAAACCTTATTATTTTCTTAGGTTAAATAATCTTGTAATCATCGCTTAAATTATTATCCTCTAATTTAAAAAAGGACCCTCAATAAAAATAACTAGAATATCTAATGAAGATCCTATAGTAATGAAAAGCGATTGGACAAAAAAACCTGTCATTACAAACTGCTTTTGCACAAAAAATAACCTAACACTAATTAATACCATCTCTACTGATAAATTACCCAATTAAAATGTGTCTTTTTGCACTCTACTTCAAAATAAAAATGACTCGTAGCTTTGGCTATGACTAATTTTTCTTTTTCCTATATCACAAAAATCCATTATTTTCTTTATGTGTAATTTAACGTCAGAAATGGTATAAAAATGCATGTTATCTATTAACCAAACTAAAAATAATTCTTGCTATAGAATATAATGTCCGGAAAGTTTGACTTTCAAAAAAACGGGACACTTTTAACCATTCTTTCTATAATCGCTTGGTGATATACCGGTGAGCTTTTTAAACGCACTGTAAAATGTAGACTTCGAATTAAATCCAGATTCTAGTGCTATTCCTATAATTGTATAATTTATAAAATTATGATTTCTCAATTTCGCTTTTGCATCTTCAACTCTGAAAGTATTGATATAATCTGCAAAATTTTTCCCAGTCAATTTATTTACCAGCTGAGACAAATAATTACTGCTAATTTTTAACTTTTTAGCTACACTGTCTAATCCTAAATGAGGATCTTGATATATCTTAGCTTCTCTCATTAAAAACTCCAATTCTTTATAATAAATATTATCATCAGTAATTCTACAAGAAGTATTGTTACTGCATATTTGTTTTAGTTTTTTCTCAGTAAGCTTGGCAATAAGGTGAAATAAAAATACGTGATCATCTGTAAAATAGTCTCGTTCGGAATGTTCAGAATCCAAAATGCCAACAATAGCACCATCAATAAAAATCGGAACCGATAATTCTGATAAACGCGAAACATCATCTACTATATATGTGTCATTTGTTCTAAGATCATCAATTCGTAGGTAATTTTTGGATTTTGCAACGGCGCCAACGATACCATCTCCCACTTTTATTTTTATAGGGCTTACTATCTTCTTTTCGCCGTTATTTTTATTTCCAAAAGCAGCTTTTTGAATCAGGTATTCTTTTTCTTTATCGAGCATATAAATCACACAATCTTCTAGACGAAGGTGAGCGATACAATTTTCTACAATATCCCAAAGAACATCATTTACATTATTTTTTTCAAAAAGAGAGGTAGCAAAGTAACTTAATACGGATATCGTTTGGATCGGTGCTCTTTCTAATATATTACTGTCAAAGTCTAAAAATACTTCTTCAAGATATGGTATGCTTGTTATTTCTTTCTTAGATTCTGGCTCTTCTTGTTTCCTTGGCGCATCATTCGCTTTTCTTCTTGACTTTACTACGGAAGTTTCGTAGTAACTGTGAAACGGAGATGTAGTTCTTTTTTTCGGCGAACTAAATTCTCTATTTATGTTTTGTAAGGCAAAGAGAGAGATGTAACGAACTCTAAACAACCAAAATATTACAAAAGAGATCAAACTAATTATGGTATAGATAATTATAGTAAAATCTAACTCTCCGATATTATCTTTCGATATTCTAGTAATTATAAGTAAGAGTAATACCCAAATTGATCCATGAATCGAATTAACAATCCTGTTGTTTTTGTTTTCCTGAATATTCATAACCTTGTTTTTTTGTCCATTGCAAAACATGATCTTGACTTTAGTAGGCACTAAAAATCAATACATCTTATTTTGTCACTTTAATTATATCAACCAAGATAAAACGAGATTGAAAAATTGTATTGCACTATGGTTACATAGACTTGTACTCTGGTTACATCTAGCTCAGAAACACTGTAAACAAAGGGATTCTAATTATTTATTTCTAAATTCTGAAGGTGGTTTTCCAAACTCTTCTACATATACTCGTGTAAAATATGCGGGATCTTTAAAACCCGTTTGGTATGCAATCTCGGATATAGATAGCTCATTTCTTAATACGAATTCATGTGCTTTTTGCAAACGAATTTTTCTTATGAACTTGGTTGGTGGTAACCCAGTCAAATTTTTTATTTTTCTAAATAAATGAACTCTACTAATGTGTAATCTTTCTGCTAATTGAGGCACCCCAAATTCGTCATTATCCAATTCTTCTTCAATAATCTGCATAACATCTTTCATAAAATGATCAATCGTTTCATTTTCTGAGGTTATCGTTGTGTCACCTCTTTGGTATTTCTCCTGTAGTTTTTTTCGTGTTTTGATCAGGTTATCAACTCTGATCAGTAATTCGCTTCTATCAAAGGGTTTTGTTAAATATGCATCGGCCCCAATTTTCAGACCTTCTAACTGATTCGACTGCCCAGATTTTGCGGTCAATAAAATAAAAGGAATGTGATTGGTTGCTAGATCATTTCTGATTTCAGTTCCTAATCTAATTCCATCCCATTCTGGCATCATTACGTCAGATATTACGAGATCAGGAATATGTTTTTTGCATAGCTCCCAAGCAATAAGTCCATTCTCTGCTTCGATGATTGTAAAATCAGGAGATAAACAAAAATGAACATATGATCTTACCTCTTTATGATCTTCGGCTATAAGCACCATAGGTTTATCAGGATCCATAATAAAATCATCTGTTTGCTCTATGATTTTATTGCTTTCGGGAACTAAATCTAAAGGTGCAGTTATTCTAAAAGAAGTTCCTTTGTCTTTTTTACTATCCACTGTAATTGTTCCTTTTAACAATTGAATTAATTCCTTTGTCAGTGTAAGTCCTAACCCAACACCTTGTGGGTCTTCGGTGTTTTCTTTAGAGAAAGGATCAAATAATTTAGAAAGAAACTGTTTATCAATTCCAATTCCTGTATCCCTTATATCAATTGTAACCGTATTATTATTTTTATCAATATTTATATTTAAAGAAACAGTTCCATTAATGCGATTGTACTTAATAGCATTAGAAATTAGATTAGAGCTAATCTTTCTCCATTTATCTTCATCAAAAGATGCAAAAACAGATTCATCTGAACTTGTAAATTTTAACGCAATACTTTTCTGATCAGCTAATGAGGCAAATGAGTTAAAAAGGTACTTTTGGAAAGCTACAAAATCTCCATCACTCACATGAATCTCCAACTGATTGTCTTGCATTTGAGCAATTTCTAAAATCTTTTGAACTTGATTAGATAGATGATGGGTTTGATTTTCAATCTGAGAGAGATGTCCATTGGTATTCTTTTCTGAAGAATTAGTCAGTTTCTCTCTAATTTGATCAGTTGCCCCTAAAATTACTGTAAGCGGTGTTCTAAATTCATGAGCAATCTGATTGAACCACCGGGTTTTAGATTGAGATAAGTCTTTTACAAACTCTTTCTCTGTTTCGGCAATTTTTCTTCTTAATTGTATTTTATAAAATGCAAAAACGATTAAGAATAATAAAAAACTATATAGCAAATAAGCAAGGTTCGTTTTATACCATGGCGGTATTACTGATAATTCAACACTATCTCCTATTTCCCAAGCATCATCTATATCAAATGCCTTAACCTTTAGAGTATACTTCCCTTTTGGTAAATAAGATAGTGTAACAGTTCCATCAGATTGAACGGGAAGCCAATCCTGATGAAATCCTTCTAGCCAAAATTGATATCTAACATTTTGTGATCTTTCGAAGGTTAAAGCCCGAAAATCAAATGTAATACTCTGATCTTCTGGATATACTTTAATTTCATTATCAACTAATCCTTGTTTTTTAGGAAACTTAGATACTATAGTTGTATCCGATCTGAATTTCGTGTACGATAACCAGTCTAGGTTTGGTTTTTTTTCAGTTGAAAAAGTCAACTGATCGGGATTGAAATATTGAATACCTCCTTCACTTCCCATCCAAACATAACCTTGTTCATCCACGTATGCAAAACCTAAAAGCATAGAGTTATCATACAGTCCATCTTGTGTGTCATATGTTTTAAATATATCTTTATCTGGATCATAAGAGATGATTCCATTACTTATACTACTTAACCATATCACACCATTCTTATCGCTAGTAACGTTTAAAATTTTATCATTAGGCATTTTACCATTTCGCAAAAACCTTTTAAACTCTCCGGTTTTTGGATCCAAGCAATTAAGGCCTCCATCAGTTCCTATCCAAAGGAATCCCTTTTGATCCTGATGAATAGATTGAATTAAATTAGAGCTTATACTTTTTGGGTCATTTATATCATGTCCATATCGTATAAACTTGACTTTACTGTTTTTTGTAATCTTACTTGCATCTGAAAATTTTAATATTCCTTTCCCTATACTTCCTAACCAAATATTATCTTGATTATCCGGATATAACTCAATTATTCCTGTATTGTTTTCGAAGACAGGAATACCAAAATACTCTTGGCTTTTAAGATCATAAATAATGATATTATCCCATTGACCTATCCACAACCTTTGATTCTTATCTTCAGTAATCTTCCAACTAACACTTAACGGAAATTTTAAATCTGATAAATAAATTGGTATGGTGTTTTCGTTGTTCGGATTTATTTTTAATAAAGCTGTTTGATCTTTGTCGTCTCTTCCTAAAGCATATAAAAATTCATCACTAGCACAAATTATAGTATTTACTGTACTTTTTTGAATTTTTTTAGGAGGATTGACAGTGTCTTTATCCCAAGAATAAATACCATCACCTAGCGCAAACCATATTTTATTACCACATTCTACAACTTGCCTCACCTGCCCTAAAGTTCCTAAAAAAGGATGCCTAAAAGGCTTATGAGGTATCAATTGAAATGCTCCTAAATTGGTACCAATCCAAAAATTGTCTTCTCTATCTTGGAATATACAATTTGCCTTAACCTTTTTAGAGGATTTAATATTTAACAATTCTTGCAAAGGCATTACCACTTGATGCTTAAAATCTGGAGAAAACTTATAGATTTTTTCTCCTCCATTTACCCAAACATATCCTTTTTTATCTTTAAAAATAAAAGGACGTTCTCTCACACTGGTTCTATATTCAGATTCGAAGCCTAATTTTTGAAGTTTCCAAATTGTATCGGATTTCCTCGCTATAAATAGTTCTTTATTAGAATATAATAAGAAACTATCCTTAGAAATAGCAGAGATATTTTTATATCTGTCATTCGGTAAATTTTGTTTAAAAACTGTATCGTCATCAACGACAAATATTTCTTTGGATATCTGTGTAAGCATATATTTTGATCCATCTTCAGCAATACTAATATTAGAAGAACTTTTATCATAAAATTTTCTTACTGTACTATCTTTTAAATGATAACGGTATATCCCTGCGGTAGAAGAAATCCATAGATTTTCTTTAGCATCCTTTACTATATTGTTTACAATAGAAATATCATCATCTAATGTATCCTTGGAGATAAAAAGAGAATCAAAATGTTCCTCATATAAATTCACAACATTTACTCCTCCACCAAGAGTTCCTAAATACAACTTATCATCACCTTTTAGCTGAGTGATGCATCGAACCCAATTAGCTCTTAATGCCTTCGCATCTCCTGGAACGTAGGTAAATAACTTAAATCTTTTGCCGTCAAAACGATTTAATCCATATTGAGTAGCAAACCACATAAAACCATCATCATCCTGATAAATATCTGAAACCCAATTATTCGACAGACCATTAAAATGTGTATAAGGTTTCACATGATAGGTTCCCTCTACTTGCGCAGTAATAACTATGCTAAAAATTAGAAAACAAGCATTTAATAATATGATTTTATATAGGTACTTCATCAGGGTTTTACATGAAAAAAATTACTGCAGATCTATAATTATCAATCTCTTAGTGTAAAAGAACAACTTTTTTTACAAAATTATTCAGTTTCTAATGCTGTTGCCCTGTATTCTTTAGGAGAAATGCCTGTATATTTTTTAAAAGCAGAATAAAATGTTGACTTAGAGTTAAATCCAGAATCTAAACCAATTGCAAGTACAGTATAATTGGAGAATTTTGGGTTTTTGAGTTTAGATTTGGCATCTTCTACTCGAAACTTGTTTACATAATCTACAAAACTAGAACCATTCAATTTAGCAATCATTTGAGAAAGATACTTACTACTAACTTTTAGCATTTTTGATATCCCTTCTAACCCTAAACTTGCATCTCTGTATATCTTGGCTTCCTTCATTAAAAAATGAAGTTCTTTAAAATATACATCGTCATTAGTAATGTTTGATGTGTTTTTTATATCAATCTGGGCAAGTTTTTTTGCCGTTAACTTAACAATTAGCTGAAAGAGTAATATATGATGTTCATTAAAAAAACCTTCTTGCGAATGTTCTGAATCTAGCACTCCAACCACCTTATCATCGATTTTTATTGGAACTGCTAGTTCAGAATTACGACTAATATCATCAACAACATACCGATCATCATAATTTACATTATAGATACACTCATACTCTCCAGATTGTGCCACTTGTCCAACGATTCCTTGACCCAACGAAATTTCGATCGGACTTAATATGGTTCGCCCTCCTTTATCTTTATTTCCATAAGCTGCTTTTTGGATCAGAACTTTTCTCGAATTATCTAATATATATATCACGCAATCTTCTAAATGTAGATGAGAAATACAGTTCTCCACAATATCCCAGAGAACATCATCTAGATTATTTTTATCAAATAAAGAGGTGGAAAAATAACTGAGTATACCTGTTATTTGAGATGGCTTATCGTAATGAATTAATTCTAATTCTTCTTCAGAAAAAATGTGGTTTAATCCAGACATCCTAAAATTCTGGATAGCTTTTTGCACAGCTTCAGATTCTTCAGAGTTCTTAGACTTAGATTTTTCTTTAGGATTGCTAGCTCCTATAAGTGTATCTATAAAGGAGCTTGTTTTTTTATTTTTTTGATATCTATATAACCACCAACATGCTAAAACAAAAGCTGCTAAGCATACAAAAATAATTGTTGCATTATATAGTAGGTTCGTGTTCATTATGTTGGTTAATAAACGTTTATACATAGAAACAAAAACAAATTACCTTCTATGTATATGTGAATATAAATCCTCTACCTAATAAATGCAAGTTTATTTGTCGGTTATTTTACTTCAAAAGGAACCTTTTCTATTTGCCCTCCTTTGCTTATAACTACCTCATACTTTCCTACAGGAAGGTAATATTTTCCATTTTTCTTTTTGGAAACTTCCTCATCTGGAAACTCTTTTAGTAAAGCTTTTCTTCCTTTTTCCGAAATTGTAAGATCATACTCAGCGTAATTAAGCCCTTTATCCGAATCTGAGTAAAACTCTCTTAATGTTTTGCCATTGGGAGTGATTATTTTTATAGTAACAGACTCTGCACTATTCGTATAATACTTCACTATTGTAGAAGGTTCATATGCTTCTAACCATTTACTCCAAGAGCTTCCCCATCTTGGAGATGCTTTTATCGAACTCATTGGGAAAAGATACAAACCAGATGTAAGCACCTTAGAACTTAACTTTTGTAAAGGCTCTATATTTGTTTTGTAAATACTTCTACCGTGAGTTCCTAAGAGCAGATCATTTGCTTCTGGTTGTATAACAATATCATGAACAGCTACGTTCGGAATTCCTTTAGAAAAAGCCTGCCATGTCTTTCCTCTATCTAATGAAACATAGGCTCCATTATCAGAACCAACATACAAAACATCCTCATTCTTTGGATCTTCTTTAATCACATTAACCGAGGATATTGGTAATTCTTTTCCTATGTTTTTCCAAGTTTGTCCATAATCATCACTCATATATACATAAGCACTAAAATCATCCCAGCGATATCCATTAAGAGTCACATATACACGTTCTTTTTTATGAGAAGAAGCGATAACCCTCGATACCCATAAATCTTTAGGTAAACTATTAGAAATTTTAGTCCAATTGCCTCCGGAATTTTTGGTTACGTACACTAATCCATCATCACTTCCAGTATATATTAAACCGAACTGAAATATAGATTCAGAAATAGATGTTAATGTTCCGTAAGCTACATTTCCTTTTTTACCTCCATTAGTAAGGTCTCCAGAAATTGCTGTCCAATCATCTCCCTGATTCATGGATCTCATTAATTTATTTCCTCCGAAATACAAGATATCTTGATTATGTGGAGACAATAAAATTGGTGTTTGCCAATTAAATCGATAAGGAGACTCTCCCAACTCATGTTTCGGTTGAATGTATGTTTGCTCATCCGTAGATCTATCTAATCTAAAATAGTTTCCAAATTGGAATCCTGTATATACAATATCACTATTTCGATTATCGATTTGTACTTGCATTCCATCTCCTCCCATAATACTTTTCCAAGGATAATGCCCACTTTGATGCCAAGCTACATTTTCTTTTGCTCTAACAGACCCAACCCAAACACCATTATCCTGTAATCCTCCATAAACGTTATATGGTTTTTCATGATCAACATTTATTGCATAAAACTGTCCTACACTTGGCTGGTTTGCTTTTATCCAATTTTCTCCATCATCATAACTAATATTTACACCTCCGTCATTTCCATTAATTAGATGATTTGGGTTTTTTGGATTTATCCAAAGTGCATGATGATCTGCATGTACATTCTCTGCACTGATACTTTTAAAAGTAGCTCCTCCGTCTTTTGATTTTAAAATAGGCACTCCAGAGATATAGATATGATCTTTATTTGCTGGATTCACCTGTATCTGAGCAAAATAATATCCATAACTGTAAAAAATATCATCTAAATATTCTGTGTGTGTTTTCTTCCAGCTTTTACCGCCATCATCACTTCTATAAACTTCAGCACCGATTACGGGTGTATCAAAAAGGGCAGCATTTGCATTTTCTAAATACTTGGCAAGATCAATAGGTTTTACAGAACCGCTACGAACCATTTGCTTCACGTTTTCTGCTCGATATTTTTCTTGGAATCCGTTTGTCTTTAGATAACGATTTAGTTTTTTATCCTCTAAATTTAAAAAAGTATCTACGGACATCGTTTTAAAATCATCTTTTGTAAGTCCTGTACTTTTACTTGTTTCTTTTCCTTTTTCTCTTCTAAATTGACTGTCGTGTACAGCATAAACTGTATTTTCATCAAAAACAGCTAAACCTATTCTTCCTACCCCATTTCCTGTTGGGAAACCACTTCCATCTAATGAAATTTTATTCCAAGTGTTCCCCGCATCTGTACTCTTGTAAATTCCAGAACCAGTTCCGTTTCCTTCAAAATTCCATGCTTTTCGATCCTTATCCCAAGCTGCAGCGTACATAATATTAAAATTACCTGGTGCGTAAGCAACATCAATAATTCCGGTTTCATTATTTACAAACAATGTTTTGTTCCAAGTATTACCTCCATCATTTGTTTTATAAATGCCTCTTTCATCATTTGTAGAGTATAAGTGTCCTGTCACTCCAATAACTACCTCATCAGAATTATTTGGATTGATAATAATTCTTCCTATATGATGTGAATCAATTAAGCCTACATTTTTCCATGACTGTCCTTTATCATCAGATTTAAGAATTCCAATTCCGGCATAAGAAGATCTTGAGGAATTATTTTCTCCAGTACCTACCCAGATAGTTCCTTTTTTCCAGTCTACCGCAATATCTCCTACATTAATGGTTTCAGCATTATCTAAAATTGGTTCGAATGTTGTTCCGTTGTTTTTAGTATACCATAATCCTCCCGAAGCGTAACCAACATAAAACTCTGCTGTATTTTGTGGGTTTACATCTACATCTACTACACGACCACTCATTACCGAAGGACCAATGTTTTCGAACGGAACATTTTTTACAATTGATGATTTTTCTAATTGTGCTTTCTGCAGCAATCCTTTCTGTATCTCTTGCGCATTCGTTGCATTTTGTTGAGAGAATGAAGAAATACTTGCAAAAAACAGCAATAAGATAGTTGAGATGTGTGTTTTCATGATGATCGAAATTTAGTTGGCTGAAAGTATAGAATGCTAAAGTAGTGTCAAAATTTTTAGATATTGTTTAACAATACATCTTTTGGGCTTTAGTATTTTTGAAGTCACATAATATACATTAAAGACTTTATATCAAATGAAATATCACCAAATAGATAAAAATCTTTTCATTAAAAATAGAAAGAATTTTGCAGCACAGATGAAACCAAATAGTATTGCGGTTTTTAATAGTAACGACATATATCCTATTAGTGCTGATAGCACAATGCCTTTCGAGCAACACAGAGATATTTTTTATTTAAGTGGTGTAGATCAAGAAGAAAGTATTTTGGTGTTATTCCCAGATGCTCCACACGAAAAGCACCGTGAAATGCTTTTTCTCAAAGAAACAAGTGAACTTATTGCTATTTGGGAAGGAGAAAAGTTAACGAAAGAAAAGGCTTTTGAAACTTCTGGAATCAAAACCGTGTATTGGTTACAGGATCTCGAGAAAATCTTTTTTGAGATTATGACACAATGCGATACTGTTTATGTTAATACCAACGAACATTACAGAGCAAATGTAGAAACAGAGACAAGAGAAGATCGTTTTACCAAATGGTGGAAAGCAAAATATCCTGCTCATTCAGTAGCAAAGAGTAATCCAATTTTACAAAGATTACGTTCTGTGAAAGATCCTATTGAGATTGACCTTATGCAAACCGCCTGTAATATCACTGAAAAAGGGTTCAGAAGATTACTCAATTTTGTAAAACCTGGTGTTTGGGAATATAATATAGAGGCAGAACTATTGCATGAATTTATTAATCACAGATCCAAAGGTTTTGCGTATACACCTATTATTGCTAGTGGAAACAATGCTAATGTTTTACATTATATAGAGAATAATCAGCAATGTAAGGAAGGGGAGCTTATATTAATGGATATAGCTGCTGAATATGCCAATTATTCTAGTGATTTAAGTAGAACTATTCCTGTTTCTGGTAAATTTACAGATCGTCAGAGAGCTGTATATGATGCTGTATTACGAGTAAAAAATGAAGCTACCAAAATGCTAGTCCCTGGAACGATTTGGGCAGATTATCATGTGGAAGTAGGAAAAATTATGACTTCAGAGTTATTAGGCTTAGGACTAATAGACAAAGCAGACGTTCAAAATGAAAATCCAGATTGGCCAGCATATAAGAAATACTTTATGCATGGAACCTCTCATCATATTGGTTTGGATACTCATGATTACGGAATTCTAACAGAGCCAATGCAAGCAAATATGGTATTTACAGTGGAGCCAGGTATTTATATTCCTGATGAAGGTTTTGGAATACGATTAGAAGATGATGTAGTTATTCGGGAAAAAGGAGAACCTTTTAATCTAATGGCTAATATTCCAATAGAAGCTGATGAAATCGAGGACTTAATGAATAAATAATAAACAAAATACACGTATAGAACGTAAAACCCTTGATGACTTTTTAATCATCAAGGGTTTTTTTATGATCTTATTTTGAAAATTTAGAGAATATTTATATCCGTTTGTTCGTTGGATATAAAATATTTAGAGAACACGAATGCAACGAATGAAAATTACAGCAGGTCATCAACAAGCTATGCCTTATCTAGTTGTTGAAAATGCAGATGACTTTATTGATTTTATAAGAAAAATATTTAACGCACAAGAAATGGTGCGTAAAGTAGATACTTCTTATAAAATTGAACACTCCGAAGTAATGATTGGTGATGCTACCATCATGATTACTGAAGCTTCTAAAGCCTATCCTGCTCAAAACACATCTATGTATGTTTATGTTAAGGATACTGATCAAACATACTTTAATGCTATAGATGCAGGCGCTATTTCGCTAATGCAACCTATGCAAGAAGATCATGGAGCTCGAGCTGCAGGCTTTAAAGATCCTTACGGCAATACCTGGTGGATTGCTACACTAAATTAATCACACCCTAGATCTACTCTAGAAGTATCATCATTATTTGGAAAACAACTTCCAGAGATAATAGCATCAGGAACATATCTATTCAATTCCGGATCTCGTAAACCGTTGGTTATAAATGCCGTCATATCATCTATTTCCTCTTCAGTAAGATTAATAGTTCCAAATTGAGATGCCAAATTTTCTGAAGGCACTTCCGCTTTTTGAGGAACACCGTTGTTTTTATACTCGATTACTTCTTTTACCGATGTAAAAGTTCCTCCATGTCCATAAAAACCATTATCCACTAGATTGTATAATGTTGGTGTTTTAAATTTATAATCATCATCTGGATTATTAGTAAAACCACCTCTTCCTCTTTTTACTTTATCCATATTGGCATTAAACAATAATAAAGCATCACTGGTATTTGCAAAATCATCCATTCCATATGCATGAAAACCTTTGTCATTTAGTGCAGGCCCCGTATGACATTCATAACATTTTCCTTTTCCAAAAAACACGATAGCACCTTTTTTCTCACTCTCATCTAAAGCATTAGTATTTCCTTTTAACCAATCTTGCCAAGGAGATCTATTTGCTAATAAAGTTCTTTCATATGCTGCCATCGCCAAAGCACCATTATGTTTAGTATATCTTTCATTTTCTGCTACATCTGGGAATGCAGCATCAAAAAGTTCTTTATAACCAAAAGTATTTACAAAATCATCATCTATTTGTAATCGATGTACTTTCTGACCTTTAATTGCCTGAACCTCTATTCCTTGTAAGCCCAAGAAATTCTCCTCAATCTCAGTCCAACTAGCTTCCGTTCCTGCATTAGTTCCGGTTCCACCAAACTGACCATTCCACAGCATAACATCCTGATACGCTACATTTAAAATTGTTGGTGATTTAATTGGTTGCACATCTATTGAATCAACAGGAACATTGGTATTCACTACTCTCTCTTCACCCCTTATTCCAAAACCAACTCCACATTCTCCAATTCCTTGTCTTATACCTGCTCCAAAACCTGCTGCTGCCTGATGACAAGAAGCACAAGAATAAGTTCCTTTCATAGCATCAATTTTAGGAACACCTCCTGTAGCTGTTTCATGAAGTAACAGTTTACCTAAAGTCACTTTTTCCGAAGTAATAGGATTTAAAGGATCTTGTGGAATACTAGCATAATCATCGCTCTCTGGTAGTATAAAAAAAGATACACCTTCTCCATCAGAAGCATTATCCAAAGCGTTTAATAACTCAGCATCTAAATTAGACGTAATCGGAATATAATCATCTTTAGTACAAGACGATATCAGCAATACAATTGCTGAAAAAAAAGTTAGTTTTTTCATTAGTTTTTGTTTTCCCTATTGTTATGAATCCCCAATTCTTAACATTTATTCTTAAATAAATGTTAAAGAGCGCGAATTTAATAAAAAAATAGATTGGAAAGACCTTTTGGTGCTTAAAAAACTATGCTTACTGTTTAGCTTTCAAAAGTTTGATTAAAATTGAACTAACGATAAAAGTCGTTATCGCTGGTAACAACCATGCGAGACTATAGATACCAAGTGGAATAATTTCTAGAATCGGTTGAACCTGATCTTTGAAGCCTATCGAAGCCAAAAAATCTGGTAAACTAAATAATATGGTTACCAAAACTACAGATTTAAAAACAGCTACAGGCGCTAATTTGTCTGGCAAGACATTTAATAAAATTAATACAATAGTTATTGGATAAATAAACATTAATGCAGGAATAGCAACTACAATAATATCGTGTACATCAAGCTGTCCCATAACAACTCCAAGAACACAACCAATCACTGCAGTTATTACATATGCTTGATGAGATTCTTTAAAAACACCTTTAATAAAATCTGCAGTCCCTGTTACAATACCTACTGCTGTTGTAAAACATGCTAAAGACACTAAAACACTTAAAAAAGTACTTCCAATGTTTCCCAAGGTTTGTAAACTTAACCCTGATAACAATTCAGTGCGACTTATTTCTTTTTCAAAAGTTCCATTAAAAAGTGCTCCATTAAATATTAATCCTGCATAAACGATAAACAAACCAATACCAGCAATCAATCCTGCATCTCTAATCAATCTTCTATTCTCTTCAAAACTTTGTTTTCCTTTCAATTTAAGTGAGATGATAACCACTCCTCCGACAACAACAGCCCCAATAGCATCAAAAGTTTGATAACCTTCTAGCAATCCCTTTATAATGGGTGTTTCGAAATCTGAAATATTCATAGGTACATGTTCAGAAAACATTCCAATACATATGATACTCAGAATTACTATAAATATAATTGGAGTCAAAAACTTACCTAGTACAGTAAGAATTTTAGAACGATTTAATACAAAAAATAAAACAATACCAAAGTAAACACTACTTGTTAGCAGAGAGCTAGATCCAAAAAAAGGTTGAATCGCCATTTCATGAGTAACCGACGCAGTTCTTGGTGATGGCAATGAAATGGAAATCGCATATACTATAAAACAATATATTAAACTAAATGTAGGTGAAACCTTTTTTCCAAAGTCTAACATTGTTCCCTGCAACCTGGCATGAGCAAAAATACCAAGCAAGGGTAACAACACGGCTGAAATTACAAAACCTATCGTTACCCAAAACCACATATCTCCTGCCTTAAAACCAAGACTTGGCGGTAGTATCAGATTACCAGCTCCGAAAAACATAGAGAACAAAGCAAATCCAGTAATAAAAGTTTCTTTATTTAGTCTCATTTGGTTAGGTTTATATTGTTTTGCAAATAATATGAAAGTTGAAATATAAAATTTCCAGATGACATTAGCATATAAAGGAATTGAAATTAATTATACCATTACTGGGAAAGGTGCACCTTTGGTTTTATTACATGGTTTTCTAGAAAATCTAAAAATGTGGGACGAAATTATTGTAGATATTTCTAAAAAATATACTTGCATTGCTATTGATTTATTAGGTCATGGAAATACAGACTGTATTGGCTACATACATAGAATGGAAGATATGGCTCATGCTGTTAAAGCTGTATTGGATATTTCTATAAATACAACCCCTGTATTCATAGGTCATTCTATGGGTGGATATGTTTCCTTAGCATATCTAGATTTATTTCCAGACGAGATATCAGGGTTAGTATTATTAAACTCTACCTCATTTCCTGATAGTGAAGAAAGAAAGATAAATCGAAGTCGAGCTATTGCTATTGTTAAAAAAAACCCTAATGCATACACCAGTATGGCGATTGCAAATCTTTTTGCCGAAAAAAACCGTGAAGCCTACAAGAATCAAATCGAAAAAATCAAAATTGAAGCTTCTAAAACTCCTCTTCAAGGAATAATAGCTGCCTTAGAAGGAATGAAAATTAGAAAAGACCACACCGAAACATTACATAAATTTGAAGGTGATAAAATTATCTTTAGCGGAAAAAAAGATCCTGTTTTATCTTATCAACAAAGCGTAAACGAATCCGAACTATGTAAGACAGATTTAATAGTATTGAATGGTGGACATATGTCATATATAGAAAACAAACAGGATATCATCAAATCATTACTCGATTTCTTGCCGTAAAAAATAGATTATTTCCGCTTTTTTTAACAATCTAACAACTTACAAAAAACACCATGTGAAAATCATAATTTTATCGATGAAATGCATTTTAACGGGGCAAAGTTGCTATAAAATACACTTTTTGGTCAAAAAATAGCATTTTTACAAAAAATTTTCTTACAAATTATTGTTAATAACTAAAAAAATGTTATTATTGTATTGATTATGAACTTTTAACCCCCACAAAAATGAAGAAACATACCCCCCGTTCGTCATTCTCCGTATCAAAAATGTATTGCGCTTTATTCGGTCATAATTATGTAATGTCTAAACAAGTTACGCACCATATAAAAGAATATACTTGTTCTCATTGTGGCGAACAAGCTACTACCAATAGTAGAGGAAGATTGGAAGTTATGACACCAAAATTAAAAGAGATCAATGATGCCTTAGCTTCTGTTCACGAAAAAAAGATTGCTAAAAGTAAAAATAAGATAAACTTACAAGCTGCTTCTTAAATTATTCTTTTATCGGATTCCATCCCTGCGCAGTTAATTGTATCTTTTCATTGGCTCTAGTTATTAGTCCCATTCCACTTTTTTTATCGGTTATATGACCTATAACTGTAAGATTAGGATTTGCTTTAATCTTTGGAAAATCTTCTTGCTTTATTGTAAACAGTAATTCATAATCTTCTCCTCCGCTAAGAGCAACCGTTGTACTGTTCAATTTAAATTCTTCACACGTAGATATAACAACTGGATCTAAAGGTATTTTTTCTTCATACAAATGTACTCCAACTTCTGATTTTGTGCACAAATGAATAACTTCTGAAGATAAACCATCGCTTATATCAATCATACTAGTTGGTTTTACTTCTAATGCTTTTAAAAGTTCTACAATATCTTTTCTTGCCTCAGGTTTTAGTTGCCTTTCAATTAAATAAGAATACTGATCCAGATCAGGTTGAGAATTAGGGTTGGCTTTATATACTTGTTTTTCTCTTTCTAAAATTTGCAATCCTAAATACGCAGCTCCTAAATCTCCAGAAACTACTAAAAGATCATTTTCTTTGGCACCATCTCGATATACAAGATCATCCCCATTCGCATAGCCCACAGCAGTAACGCTTATCATTAAACCCGTTGTGGAGGAAGTGGTATCCCCACCTACCACATCTATCTTATATATTTTTGCTGCCGTTTGAATTCCTGCATATAACTCTTCTAACGCTTCTAGAGGAAACCTATTAGAAACAGCAATCGAAACCGTAATTTGTGTCGCGGTAGCATTCATGGCATATACATCAGATAAATTTACCATTACCGCCTTATACCCCAAATGCTTTAGAGGAACATAAGAAAGATCAAAATGTACTCCTTCGATTAGTAAGTCAGTAGTTAAAACACATTTTTTATCTTTAAAATCTAGTACTGCCGCATCATCTCCAATTCCTCGAATTGTAGATTCATGAATTATTTCAAAATGCTTACTTAAATGGTCTATCAATCCAAACTCTCCTAATTCCGCAAGAGAAGTTCTTGGTGTATTTTTATCTTCAATCATACCTGCAAAGGTAGGCAACAAAGAAATTGTATGACATAAAAAAATCCCGAAAAATCGGGATTTCAACATTTAAGAATCTAATTACAGACATTCCCTTTCATAATTAATTGCTTCCATATTCTGAATAATTCCCGATTTATCAATAAACGGTGTATCCGATATAATAGTTACTTTATAACTTCCTTCAGATCCAGCACTTAATCCCCAATCTCTCGCAACCGAGAAATTATAAATGGCCGTTTCGCTTATAGT
The DNA here is from genome assembly GCF_947492965.1 of uncultured Aquimarina sp. Lineage (GTDB taxonomy): Bacteria > Bacteroidota > Bacteroidia > Flavobacteriales > Flavobacteriaceae > Aquimarina. The sequence goes on from NZ_CANLOZ010000006.1 coordinate 108,045, forward strand.
AATATTCGTAAGCGAAATTTCTTCATTCTGATCTGTACAACCATAATAACTTACCTCTCCATTATTTAATAGATTAGGACCTCCGAATTGCCCAAATTCTACCGATAAATCTAAGGATACCGTAGAATTTCCAGTAATATCCTCTACACTAACAGATATTTTAGAGTCTTTTTTTAATTCAAATTGATAAATATGCTCACACGTCTGTCCTAATTCGCATAACCACTTGCCTTCTTTCTCAAATAAAGTAACTTCAGGAGTAACTGTGGATATATCATCATCTTTAGAACACCCTACACTTAAGACTATCAAAAATAAAACCCATGCTTTTTTCAAAATTCTCATTTCCATTTTTTTGATTTTTTATCGTTTAACACCCCTATATCAACAATGATTAATTTTTGTTACCTTTTGGACAATTTTTTAGAAAAAAGAGATTACATATTTCTATTTAACAGTTTTTTTAGGGTATTCTCAAAGTTATCTGTTATATAAATATGCATCCTCATTAATTTTAGTAAACTATTTATGAAAAAGGTCTTAAATGCATTAATAAGTACTATAATCCTATTACTATTTCTGAATTGTAGTAATGATGATGATAATGGTAATCCGATAACACCTATCGATCCTATTAGTTGTTCAAACGAAAGTGATGGAGGTATTTATGAAAGTTGTGGTATTGATTTTGTATCATCGATCTCATTATCAGAAATGAGTGCTTCTTCAGGAAATGATAGTTGGGGATGGACAGATGCTACAACTGGTAAAGAGTATGCTATTATGTGCCTTGACAATGGAACAGCCTTTATAGATATATCCACTCCAGAGAGCCCTGTCTATTTGGGAAAACTTCCTACGGCCACTCAAAGTAGTCCATGGCGTGATGCTAAAGTATATCAGGATCATGTTTTCATAGTAAGTGAAGCTCCTGGACATGGTATGCAGGTTTTTGATCTAACAACCCTTAGAAACGTGACCAATCCTCCTCAAACTTTTACAGCTAATACAACCTACACTGGTTTTGGAAATGCTCATAATATCGTAATAAATGAACAAAGTGGTTTCGCTTATGGCGTAGGAACAGCAACCTTTAATGGCGGACCTCATTTTGTGAATATCCAAGATCCTAAAAATCCAGTTGCAGCAGGTGGTTTTATTTCTACAGGAGGAGATGCCTATAGTCATGACGCCCAAGTTGTTACTTATAGTGGTCCTGATACGGATTATACCGGAAGAGAGATTTTAATCGGAAGTAATCAAATTGAAATTGTTATTGCTGATATTACTGATAAAGATAATCCACAAACCATATCAACTATCAATTATGATAATATAGGATATACACATCAGGGATGGTTTACAGAAGATCAAAGATTTTTCTTGTTAGGTGATGAATTGGATGAATCTAGTGTTGGTTTTAATACCAGAACTGTAGTGTTCGATTTTGAAGACCTAGATAATCCCAGGTTTCATATGAATTATTCTGGCACTACTCCAGCTATTGATCATAATGGATATGTAAAAGGAAACAAATTTTACTTAGCAAACTATACAGCAGGTATAAGAATTATAGATATTTCTTCAATCGCATCACAATCCATGGCCGAAATTGGTTTTATAGACACCTTTCCTTCTAATAACAATACTGGTTTTAGTGGGGCTTGGAATGTATATCCCTTTTTTGAAAGTGGAAATATTGTCATAAGTGATATCAATTCTGGATTTATACTTGTTAAAGAAAATAATGATTAACTCAAATTAAAAACACCCTTAAAACCTATAAAATGAAAAAACTTATTTACTTAACGTTTCTAATTTCATCTTTACATATTTATTCTCAAGCCATATGTGAGAATGGAATGGCTGGATCGTTTCCTTGTGATAGTTACGACCTGATGTCTGAAATTTCATTGGGAACCATGAGTGCCACCTCGGGAAATGACAGTTGGGGTTGGACAGATCCAAATACTTCAAAAGAGTATGCCCTTATTGGACTAAATAACGGAACTGCTTTTATTGATATTTCCGATCCTACAAATCCTGTTTATTTAGGTAAGTTACCAACCGCTACAACAAATAGTTCCTGGAGAGATGTAAAAGTATATGAAAATCATGCTTTTATTGTAAGTGAAGCTTCTAATCATGGAATGCAAGTTTTTGACCTTACAAGATTACGAAATGTTAACAATCCTCCCGAAACTTTTACTTCTGATACGAGATATACCGAGTTCGGAAATGCTCATAATATAGTAATCAATGAAGATTCCGGATTTGCATATGCAGTTGGCACGTCTACTTTTGGTGGAGGTCCTCATTTTATTGATATTAGAGATCCTAAAAACCCAGTAGCTGCAGGAGGTTTTATTTCCTCAGGAGGAGAATCATATAGTCATGATGCTCAAGTAGTTACTTATAACGGTCCCGATACTGATTATACTGGAAGAGAAATATTAATTGGTAGTAATGAAATAGAAATTGTAATTGCAGATATTACTGATAAGAGCAACCCTACAACTATTTCTACAATTAGTTATTCTAACGTAGGATATACGCATCAGGGATGGTTTACAGAGGATCAACGCTATTTCCTTTTAGGAGATGAATTTGATGAATCTAGTGTAGGTTTTAATACAAGAACTGTAATTTTTGATTTTGAGGATCTAGACAACCCATCATTCCATATGGATTATAATGGTCCTACGCCATCGATCGATCATAATGGTTATGTAAAGGGTAATTTGTTCTTTTTGGCTAATTATAGATCAGGTCTAAGAGTAGTTGATATTTCGGATATTGCAAACAAAAACATTTTCGAAATAGGATTTTTCGACACCTTTCCTTCGAGTAACAGTGCCGCATTTAATGGTGCGTGGAATGTATATCCATATTTTGATAGTGGGAATATTGTGATCAGTGATATTGAAAGAGGGTTTTTATTAGTTAGAGAAAGTAATACGCTAAGTATCGATAATTTTGACGTGAAATCAAATTTTGCACTTTATCCAAACCCTGCTCACTCTAGTGTTACCATACAAAGTGGTAGTTCTAATAGTCTAGAAAAAATAGAGATTTATAATGTTTTAGGTAAAAAAATAACTCAAATTGATAATCTTAACAGTACTAAAAATGTTACGCTTCCTTTAGATTATTCGCCTGGAATGTACCTAGTGAAAATTAATGATATCACTAAAAAACTAATCATAAATTAATTCAAAAATTTCAACTAATTGTTGAATTTTAAAAAACAAAAAAGGTTTAATAATTCATAAAAACAAAAAACAGTATAATACAATTAAATACTGATTATAAGATGGTTAAACCAGCGAAATAGTGCGGAAAGCTAGGAACGATTTTGGGATTTTTTAGTTTAATTTTGTGTAAATGGCTAGTTTTTAAAAAACTAGAATAACTAACTTCTAATTACACAAACTCATGAAAAAACTCACCCTAGCCTTAGGCTTTGTGGTATTCACCACTATTTGCCAAAGCCAAACGCCTTGTACCAACGGATTTGCTGGTTCTTACCCTTGTGACGACTATGATCTTATGTCTAGAATTTCACTTTCTCAAATGAGCGCAAGTTCAGGAAATGATAGTTGGGGATGGACAGATTCTCAAACATCTAAAGAATATGCTATTATTGGTCTCAATAATGGTACAGCATTCATAGATGTGTCTAACCCAACCAATCCTATTTACCTCGGAAAATTACCCACAGCAACGGGTAACAGTTTATGGAGAGATGTAAAAGTTTATAGCGATCATGCTTTTATAGTAAGTGAAGCATCTGGTCATGGTATGCAGGTTTTTGATCTTACCAGATTACGTAATGTTTCCAATCCACCTGTTACTTTTTCAGCAGATAGTAGATATACAGAATTTGGTAACGCTCATAACATTGTTATCAATGAGGATTCTGGATATGCCTATGTTGTAGGAGCACAAAGAGGATCAGGCCCCTACAATGGCGGACCGCTGTTTATAAACATTCAGGACCCTAAAAACCCAGTAAACGCTGGTGGATTTTTATCCGGAGGACAAAGAGCATATACTCACGATGCTCAGGTAGTTACATACAATGGTCCTGACTCAGATTATACTGGTAGAGAAATTCTTATCGGTAGTAATGAAATTGAAGTAGTCATAGCAGATATTACCAATAAATCCAACCCTGTAACTATTTCTACAATTCGATATTCAAATATTGGTTATGTTCATCAAGGTTGGTTTACCGATGATATGCGATACTTCTTATTAGGAGATGAAACAGATGAACAAGGTGTAGGTTTTAATACTCGGACCATTATTTTTGATTTTCAAGATTTAGATAACCCTCAACAGCATATGATCTACAATGGACCTACAGCTGCTACAGATCATAATGGATATGTAAAAGGGGACAAATTTTATTTAGCAAATTATAGAGCTGGATTTAGAGTAATCGATATTTCAGATATTGGAAATACCAACATTAATGAAGTCGGATTTTTTGATACTTTTCCTTCAAGTAATAGCGCTTCTTTTAATGGCGTTTGGAATGTATATCCCTATTTTGCTAGTGAAAACATTGTCATTAGTGATATAGAAGGAGGGTTTTTCTTAGTAAGAAAAAGCGAGCCTGGAGATGGTGGAGGAGATGATTGTTCATCAGTGGTCACTAGCTTCCCATTCGAAGAGAGCTTCGAATCTAGTTTTGGTGCATGGGAAAATGCTTCTGGCGATGATCTTAATTGGACCAGAGATTCCGGAGGAACTCCCTCTAATGGAACAGGTCCAAGTGCAGCTGCAGACGGTAATACTTATATTTATGTGGAGGCTTCTGGGAATGGAACGGGATATCCAAATAAAAGTGCAATTCTAAATTCTCCTTGTCTTAACTTTACCAATCTTTCCTCACCGAGTTTAGATTTTCAATACCATATGTTAGGTAGCGCAATTAATTCTCTATCCGTTGAAGCCCGAGTAGATAATCAAGGGAGTTGGTCTTCTATTTTTAATAGAAATGGAGATCAAGGAAATAACTGGAATAATGCAAATGTTGATCTTTCTGCGTATGCTGGTGAAGCAAGTGTGCAATTACGTTTTAGTGTGTTAACAGGAAGTGGAAATCAAGGATGGCAGAGTGACATTGCGATTGATGCCATTAGTATTTCAGATGGCACTAATCCTCCTCCACCAACCTGTGATAGTATAGATTTTAGAGACTTTCAGATTAATTCATTCTCTAATCAGGATGCTGCAGGAGATTTTAGCGTAAATAGTAGCGGAACTACACTTTCTTTAACGAACAATACTTGGAAATATATTCCTTTTAATTATACGGTTACTTCCAATACAGTTATTGAATTCGAATTTAGAAGTTCTTCTCAAGGAGAAATTCATGCTGTAGGTTTCGAAAATGATAACAGTTTAACCTCTAGTAGATATTTTAAAGTTCACGGAACTCAGAATTACGGTGTTACCAATTACGATAATTATTCTGGTAGCGGTTTTACAACTTATGTAATTCCTGTAGGAAGTTTTTATACAGGTACCATGGATCGTTTAGTATTTATAAATGATAACGATAGTGGTTCTGGTAATAATTCAGATTTTGCTTCGGTAAAAATTTATGAAGGTTCTTGTACAAGATCTAATAGCGAGCAAGTGGTAACTGCTAATATTATTCCTGTTTTTGGTGATGAAGACGAAGATATTTTGGCTTTAAAAATGTATCCAAATCCAGTATCTGGACAGACTTTAGAAGTGTTTTTAAATACGGATCAAACGGCATCTTACGAAATTATATCTGTTTCAGGACAATTGATGAGTCAAGGAACCGTTACCAAAACAATTGATGTTTCAGGTTTGAATCCTGGAGTGTACCTTTTAAAGTTTTTTAATGATACCAATCAAGTTATTAAACGATTAGTAAAAAGATAAAAATCAAAAATAACAAATGCGTAATTCTAAGTTCTTTTATAAAATTCTTTTAATTTTTATCACTTCAATTTCCGTTGGGTGCAGCAGTGATGATGGAGGTACTGATCCTACAATTCCTACTAATCCTGATGATGGTTTTCAGGGAACAGTAGATTGGATTAAAACCTTTGGAGGAAGTCAGGAAGATGAAGCACTATCTATAGTTCAATCTTCCGATGGAGGATATGCCGTTTTTGGATATACCCAAAGTACAGATGGAGATATTACCGATAAAACCGCAACCGATAGTGATTTTTGGGTATTAAAACTTACTGAAGATGGTTCCATAAGCTGGAGTAAAACCTATGGAGGTACTGGAGATGATCGAGGAGAAAAGATTATACAAACAGTAGACAATGGATATGCTTTGGTTGGATATAATAGAAGCAATGATGGAGACGTAACCGAAAATGCAGGGTTGCAGGACTATTGGATCGTAAAAATAGATGCTTCAGGAAACCTACAATGGGAGAAATCTTTTGGGTTTCCTGGTATTGATCGTGCATTTTCGGTAGTCCAAACAAATGATGGTGGTTATTTTATCACAGGATTTTTAGACGTTACCGCTAGTAATGGCGATGGAAACGATAATAAGACTTTTTTCGAAAAACATGGCGTTGGAGAATTTTGGGGTATTAAACTAGATGCCTCTGGAAATACAGAATGGAGACGTTATTTTGGAGGAACCGATAATGATCGTAGCTATGATGCTGTGCAGACCGAAGATGGAGGCTACCTAATGATTGGCTCTTCAGAAAGTGTAGACTTTGATATTACCAATAGCCAGGGAAGCTATGACTTTTGGTTAGTTAAAGTAAATTCTGAAGGAACAAAAATCTGGGAAAAATCATTCGGCGGTACCGAAATTGATGTGGCATATGCCATTGCTTCAGACGGAAACGGGAAATATGTTATTGTCGGTGACGCTCGTAGTAATGATGGTAACATAACCAATGCCAATGGAAATGCTGATTTATGGATGATTCAGATTGATGGAAATGGTAATCTTATTTGGGAAAAATCTTTAGGAGGAACCCAATTCGATACAGGAAGAGGAATTTATCCCATACAATCCGGAGGCTTTGTAATCACTGGAAATTCACGTAGCAATGATATTGATGTAGATCAAAACAAAGGACAAAGTGATGTATGGACTATGTTAATTGATAACAACGGAAACGTCATCTGGAAAAACTCTCTTGGAGGAACTGAAGAAGAATTTGCCACAGGTGTCATCCAAACATCGGATAATAAAATTGTTGTGGCAGGAAGTTCTGCTAGTAATGATGGTGATATTACGGAAAATAAAGGGGCAAAAGATGCCGTTATCATAAAATATAAATAAACTAAAATTAAAACCTCGCACATGAAAAAAATCGTATTTGCACTACTGGCTTTAACTATTGTATTTGCCTGTAAAGATGACAATGAAACAGATACAGTAGAAGCTGGAACTATAAATCTAGAGTTTGCTAATACTATCGACAATAATCCCATTGTACTCAACTCAACTTCGTATACTAATCAAAGTAACGAAAGCTATACTATTGCGGAATTGAAGTACATCATTAGTAATATTGTTTTCATAAAAGAAAATGGTGATGAATTTACCTATCCAGTAGCCGATAGTTACTTTTTAATTAATGAAGAAGTACCTGCTTCTAAACAATTCGAACTTGGTAGTATTGACGCTGGAGTATACACCAAAATCAGATTTGGTTTTGGAGTAGATCAAAGTAATTATCCACTAAATGGAGTTGCTAATTTTATACCTACTGCAGAAGAACAAGGAATGTTATGGTCTTGGTCTGCAGGTTATAAATTTCTTAAATTTGAAGGCTCATATACTCCTCAAGGCGGAACCGCGAGTGATTTTATTTTACACATAGGTAGCCATGGAGAAACGCTAGATAATTATAAAGAAATTACATTAGACTTAATTAGTCCTATTAACGTTAATGGAAATACATCAACAATTAATGTTAATGCTGATGTTGCTAAAATATTTGATAGCACGAATACACATTCATTAGAAGATAAAAGTGATATTCAGGTAGATCCAGAAAACGCACCAAAAATCGCCACGAACGTGCAAACTATGTTCGAAATTCAATAAATAAACTGATAGATGAAATATTTTGTGTCAATAGGGATTTTTATATGCTTCTTTACTTCTTGTAGTTCAGATAAAGGAGAATATATCCCTATTGATCAAAATCCAAAACTAGAATTCGAAATTCCATCTAATTTTCCAGATCTTGATTATGATTTAAGTTCTAATCCTCCTACAGAAAAAGGATTTGAGCTTGGTAAAAAACTATTTTATGATGGCAGGCTAGCTTCAGATGGTGTTGTTTCTTGCGGGTTTTGTCATATCCAAGATTTTGCGTTCACACATCATACCCATATTGTAAGTCATGGAGTGGATGGTGCATTGGGAACACGAAATGCACAACCTCTGCACAACCTTGCGTTTATGAAAGAATTTACTTGGGATGGAGCTGCCATGCATTTAGATCTACAACCGATAATACCCATAACTGCAGAGGTGGAAATGAATGAAACCTTTTCAAGTATCATCAAAAAAATTGAAGAAGAGCCAGAATACGTTCAACTATTTGAACTAGCTTTTGAAAATAAAGAAATTAATTCTGAAAACATTCTTCGGGCACTCTCACAATTTATGATTATGATGGTTTCCGCAAATACCAAGTATGATAAAATCGAGCGTAATGAAGGTGCTGTTTTTACAGAACAAGAGGCAGCTGGTTTCGAACTATTTAAATCTAAATGTGCCTCTTGCCATGCTGGAACTTTGTTTACTGATCAATCGTACAGAAACAATGGTCTTCCGATCGATCCACAATACAATGATATAGGAAGAAAAAGAGTAACAGGATTAGAGTCTGACATCTACAAGTTTAAAGTACCAACACTAAGAAATATAGAGCTTACATTTCCATACATGCACGATGGAAGATTAAAAACATTACAAGATGTTTTGGATCATTATAGTGATGGTATGGTAGATTCTGAAACCTTAGATCCTACTTTCAAAAACTCAGACAATACGATTAAAGGAATTCCAATGAGTCAAGAAGAAAAAGAACAGATTATTGCCTTTTTAAAGACTCTTACAGATGACGATTTCCTAAATGACAATCGCTTTTCCGAATTTTAATCTCCTTTTTTATATTATAATAGATATTGCCTATTCTAATATATGTTAGATAAATGTTAGGTTATGTAAATAAAACCTACATATGTAGTATATTTGCAATCAATTTAGAATTAATCTATTTATAAGAGTATGATTAAGGTATCAGATACAGCTAAAAAGAAAGTCGTAGAGTTGATGACAGATGATGGGTACGATGTTTCTTCCGATTATATTCGAGTAGGCGTTAAAAGTGGCGGATGTTCCGGCTTATCATATGACTTGAAGTTTGATAAAAATCAAGAAGAAGGAGATAAAGTTTTTGAGGATAATGGTGTTAAAATAATTGTCGACAAAAAAAGCTTTTTATATCTCATCGGTACTACATTAGAATATTCCGGAGGACTCAATGGAACCGGATTCGTTTTTAATAACCCAAACGCTAACAGAACTTGCGGTTGTGGAGAAAGTTTTTCCCTTTAAACATTTAAAATTTATCCTATAAGCATTGCTTGGGATTTCGTAAGATGGCATATACTGAAGACGACTTAAAAAAAGAACTAGAGACCAAAGAATACGAGTATGGATTTTATACAGATATAGAATCTGATACATTCCCTGTTGGTTTGAATGAGGATATTGTTCGTGCAATTTCAGAAAAAAAGAATGAACCAGAGTGGATGACCGAATGGCGATTAGAAGCCTTTCGCGTTTGGGAACAAATGGAAGAACCAGAATGGGCTAATGTAAATTATGAGAAGCCTAATTTTCAGGATATCTCCTACTACTCTGCTCCTAATAAAAAACCAAAATATAATAGTCTTGATGAAGTAGATCCAGAACTATTGGATACTTTTAAAAAACTTGGAATTTCTTTAGACGAACAAAAAAAATTAGCTGGAGTAGCAGTAGACATCGTTATGGACTCTGTTTCTGTAGCTACTACGTTTAAAGAAACCCTTGCAGAAAAGGGTATTATATTTTGTTCCATTTCTGAAGCTATACAAGAACATCCGGAACTTGTAAAAAAACATATTGGTACCGTTGTGCCACAAAAAGATAATTTCTACGCGGCATTAAATTCTGCTGTGTTTAGTGATGGATCTTTTTGCTACATTCCTAAAGGAGTTAAGTGTCCTATGGAATTATCTACTTACTTTAGAATTAATCAGGCAGGTACTGGTCAGTTCGAAAGAACTTTAGTGGTAGCTGATGAAGGAAGTTATGTGAGTTATCTAGAAGGTTGTACCGCTCCATCCAGAGATGAAAATCAATTACACGCAGCAGTTGTAGAACTAATAGCATTAGATGATGCAGAGATTAAATATTCTACCGTTCAAAACTGGTATCCAGGAAATTCTGAAGGAAAAGGTGGTGTATTTAATTTCGTTACCAAACGTGGTATATGTGAAAAGAATGCTAAAATTTCATGGACTCAGGTAGAAACAGGATCTGCTGTAACATGGAAATATCCTTCTTGTGTTCTAAAAGGAGATAATTCTGTTGGAGAATTTTATTCCATTGCTGTGACAAATAATTTTCAGCAAGCAGATACAGGAACGAAAATGATTCATTTAGGAAAAAACACGAAAAGTACCATTATTTCTAAAGGTATCTCGGCCGGAAAATCACAAAATAGCTATCGTGGTTTAGTGCAAATTAATAGCAGAGCTACAAATGCTAGAAATTTTTCTCAATGTGATTCTTTGTTAATGGGCAATGAATGTGGAGCACATACGTTTCCTTATATTGAAGCGAAAAACAAAACCGCTCAAATAGAACACGAAGCGACTACTAGTAAAATTGGTGAAGATCAAATATTTTACTGTAACCAAAGAGGAATCGATACAGAAAAAGCAATTGCTTTAATCGTAAATGGTTTCAGTAAAGAGGTTTTGAACAAATTACCTATGGAATTTGCTGTAGAAGCTCAAAAACTTTTAGAAATTTCTCTAGAAGGTTCTGTTGGATAAAAGTGTAACTAACAAACTCACATAAATGAAAAAATCATTTCTTCTTATCATCTTAAGTCTTTTAATTTTTTCCTGTAAAAACGAAAAATCACAATCCTCAGATGGAGAAACCACTTTAATTCGTGGTGAATTCATACTTATTGATGATGCAGGTGTTATAAAAGGAAAAGACTTTATATATGGTGTGGTTATAGACGATATAGCCAAAGAATTAAACAGTAAAGTAAAACCATTACAAAGAGAAGAATATGACATGGTTCCTGTAGTTGTAAGAGGAATTATAAAAAAGAACGAAGATGATGGTTGGCCAGAGATTGTAGAAATAAAAGAAATCGTTGGTGTAAGTGAACCAACCTCAGAATTACCAACAAAAATAAAATCTTCAGAAACCGCTGGACAAGAATAAGTGGTACTGAAGATATAATGACTAAAAAAACTATTTAAAAGAAAGATACGAAATGTTAGAAATTAAGGATTTACACGCTAGCGTTGAAGATAAAGAAATTTTAAAAGGTCTTAATCTTGAAGTAAAGGCCGGAGAAGTTCACGCAATAATGGGTCCTAATGGTGCTGGAAAAAGTACCTTAGCAAGTATTGTTGCTGGAAAAGAGGAATATGAAGTAACGGAAGGTTCTATTCTTTTAGATGGTGAAGATATAGAAGATTTAGCCGCAGAAGAAAGAGCACATAAAGGTGTTTTTCTTTCATTTCAGTATCCTGTAGAAATTCCTGGAGTAACGGTTACTAATTTTATGAAAACCGCTATCAATGAAACCAGAAAGGCTCAAGGGTTAGAAGAAATGCCTGCAAAGGATATGCTTAAAAAAATTCGTGAAAAATCCGAATTACTAGACATCGATCGTAAGTTTTTATCTCGTTCACTTAATCAAGGATTCTCTGGAGGAGAAAAGAAACGTAACGAAATTTTCCAGATGGCAATGATGGAGCCTAAACTGGCTATTTTGGACGAAACAGATTCTGGACTAGATATCGATGCCTTACGAATTGTAGCGAATGGAGTTAACAAATTGAAAAGTAAAGACAATGCGGTAATTGTTATTACACATTACCAAAGATTGTTAGATTACATCGTTCCTGATTATGTACATGTTTTATACGATGGTAAAATCGTAAAATCAGGAACCAAAGAATTGGCCTTACAATTAGAGGAAAAAGGATACGATTGGATTAAAGAAGAGATAAACGCATAGTTATGGAGCTGAAAGAAAAATTAGTATCTTCTTTTCTTGCTTTTGAAAACACTGTAGATGTTGATGCTCCTGTTCACGATATCAGAAGCCAAGCTATCAAGGTATTCGAAGAAAAGGGATTCCCAACAAAAAAAGAAGAAGCCTGGAAATATACATCGCTAAATGCAATACTAAAGCATGATTATAGTATTTTTCCGAAAGAAGAAAATGCGTTAGAATTTAAAGATGTGAAGAAGTATTTTCTTCATGATTTAGATACTTATAAAATTGTATTTATTGATGGTAAGTATTCTTCTCATTTATCAGAAACTACACATGATAAAATTGATGTGTGTTTAATGTCCTCGGCATTAACTCATGATAAGTATAAACCAGTTATAGATAATTATTTTAATAAAGTAGCTCAAAAAGATGGGTTAACTTCTTTAAATACTGCTTTTTCTAAAGAAGGAGCTTACATCTATATTCCTAAAAATAAGCTAGCAGACAAACCGATTCAAATTATTCACTTCTCTACAGGAAAAGAATCATTACAACTTTTACAACCTCGTAACTTAATAGTTGTTGAAGAGAACTCACATGTACAGATAATAGAGCGTCATCAGAGTTTAACATCCAATCCTGTGCTGACTAATTCGGTTACAGAAATCTTTGCTGATAAAAGAGCTATTGTAGACTACTACAAAATTCAAAATGATAATGAGACTGCTTCTTTAATAGACAACACATATATACAGCAGCAAGCTCAAAGTATCGCATCAGTTCATACGTTTGCTTTTGGAGGTAATATAACCCGAAATAATTTAAATTTCTACCAGCAAGGTCAAGGAATAGATTCTATTCTTAATGGAGTTACTATTCTCGAAGGAAAACAACATGTAGATCATAATACGCTAGTACATCATACAGAACCAAATTGTGAAAGTCATCAGGATTATAAAGGAATCTTTGATGAAAAAGCAACGGGTGTATTTAATGGTAAAATCATTGTAAATAAAGAGGCACAAAAAACTAATGCTTTCCAATCTAATAACAATATTTTATTAAGTGATAAAGCAACGATCAACTCTAAACCTCAATTAGAGATTTTTGCAGATGATGTAAAATGTTCTCACGGCTGTACTATTGGTCAATTAGATGAACAAGCATTGTTTTACATGAGATCCAGAGGTATTGGAGAAAAAGAAGCAAGAGCATTGTTGATGTATGCTTTTGCCAATAACGTTTTGGAAAGTGTAAAAATACCTCAGCTAAAACAGCGAATCAATAAATTAATTGCCAATAAACTAGGAGTAAATATTGGTTTTGATTTATAAAAAAATTAAGCTTTTAAAATAAGTAATTAAACCTCTTCATATCATTGTTGAGGTTTTTTGTTTAAAATCATTATTTTATTGCATCATTGATGTCTCGTAGAAATTCATTAAAATCTACACCTGCGTCTCCAACAAGTCCAAAACGAACGATGACTAAATCCTTAGACGGAATTATAAAAACTCGTTGTCCCTGAAAACCATTAGCAGAATACATATCTCTGGGAGCATCCTGATAAAACCCTCCAGAATTTAACCAAAAATGACCTCCATAATCACCTTCAGAAGTAGGGGTCGGAGTAGTCACATAATCTACCCATTCTGGATTAAAAATTTGTTCTCCGTTCCAGTTTCCTCTATGTAGGTATAGCAATCCAAATTTTGCCCAATCCCTTGGTGTACCCCAGGCATAAGATGAACCTACATAATTTCCGGCCATGTCCGTTTCTATTAACATAGAGTGCATTCCTATTTTGTCTATAAATTCGCGATACGGAAAATCAAGATATTCTTGATAACTATCAAATTGCTGTCTAAGAATACCTGATAATAAATTAGAAACTCCTGAAGAATAATACCAAAACTCATTAGGCTTATGGATCGCTTTTTTGAAAATTTGAGGTTTCGTCATATCCTCATCCAAGTATAGCATTGTTGTTGCATCCGATATAGACCCATAATCCTCATCCCAAACTAAACCACAATTCATCTGTAACAAATTATTAATGGTAATTTCATTTCTGTCATCATTTTGCCATTCTTTTATTGGCGCTTTATCTGCTATATTTATTTTACCTTGCTTTTGTAAGATTCCAAAGTTAGTTGCTAAAATGCTTTTAGTCATAGACCATCCTAAGAGCACCGAATTTTTGTCATATCCTTCGGCATATTTTTCTTCAATGATCTGGTCTTTATAAAGAACTATTACTGCTCGAGTTTTCTTAATACTTTCACCTTGTCTATCAAATACTGTAGCAACCGAACTTTTTATTTTGTTATAATCAACGTTAGCAAAAACTGTATCATTCTGAGGTAGGTTTCCATACGGAAAAGGCAAATTCGTCTTAAATATGGTTCTTTTTGGCTTTTTATACGGTGCATCTATATCAAACCCATCATTAATCAATACGCTTCCTAATCCTTCTCTATAGATAGCTTTTCTTTGATTTAATCCAAAAACAGAAGCAACAGCAGATTTTTCATTGGTATCTACTTCATCTTCAGCCAAATGAACCGGAGCAAAATTATTATCATTGCTGTCTGTAAACTCTACAGAACGATTTCCTATAAAAACAGAAGAAGCCATATTTTTAGCAGAATATCCGGAAAGTATGGTAAGCTTAGGATAATTCCAAAAACCCGCAATCAGAATAAGCCCAACCAATCCAATAAATATAAAACCTAAAATCTTTTTAAATCTTTTCATTGTGTGAAGTGTTAAATCCTTTTAAAAATAAGCAATATCACTTAGAAATAGTTCCTATTTTTGCAGAAAGAAATTGATATGTTTGATGTACAGAAAATACGACAAGATTTTCCTATTTTAGATAGAGAAGTAAACGGAAAACCGCTTGTATATTTTGATAATGCCGCCACCTCACAAACTCCTCAAATAGTGATTGATGCCATAGTGGATTATTATAGTAATTACAATGCTAATATCCACAGAGGCGTGCACACATTATCACAGGAAGCTACGGATGCTTATGAAATTGCTCGTAAAAAAGTACAAGAACATTTTAATGCAAAACATTCTTACGAAATTATATTAACCTCTGGGACTACCCATAGTATTAATATCGTAGCTACTGGTTTTTCCAGCTTACTAAAAGAAGGTGATGAAATCATCGTTTCTGCTTTAGAACACCATTCTAATATCGTTCCATGGCAAATGCTTTGTGAAAGAACTGGAGCTGTTCTTAAGGTGATACCAATGAATGAAGAAGGAGAACTTTTGATGGATGCTTATGATCAATTGTTATCAGAAAGAACCAAATTGGTTTTTACGAATCATATTTCTAATGCGTTAGGAACCATTAATCCTATTGAAGAAATAATAGAAAAAGCCCATGAGGTTGGAGCGGCGGTATTAATAGATGGTGCACAATCTTGTCCACATATCAAGCCTGATGTTCAAAAACTAAATGTTGATTTTTATGTAGCCTCTGCGCATAAGCTTTGTGGACCTACTGGTGTTGGTTTATTATACGGAAAAGAAGAGTGGCTTAATAAATTACCTCCTTACCAAGGTGGTGGAGAAATGATTGATCAGGTTACGTTCGAGAAAACAACCTACGCTGGTCTTCCTCACAAATTCGAAGCTGGAACACCTAATATTTGCGGAGGTATTGCCTTTGGGGTGGCTTTAGATTATATGAATAGCATTGGTTTTGAAGCTATTGCACAATACGAAAAAGAACTACTAGACTACGGTACAAGTAAACTTCTTGAAATCGAAGGTTTAAAAATCTATGGAACTTCTAAACATAAAACTTCGGTAATTTCCTTTAATGTTGGTGATATCCACCCGTATGATATTGGTTCTATTGTGGATAAATTGGGTGTAGCAGTACGTACCGGTCACCATTGTGCACAACCCATTATGGATTTTTATAAGATACCAGGAACCATTAGAGCTTCATTTTCTTTCTACAATACAAAAGAAGAAATCGATATTCTTGTAGAGGCTGTTAAAAAAGCAAAAATGATGCTATCGTAAGTATCATTTCTTAAACTAATGAATGTTAATTAGTTACTGTTAAAATTTGTTAATTTTTATTGTTTTTCAACACTTAAAATGCTGGTTTTCAGCATAAAAAAGTGTTTATTATGCTTGCATAGTAAAATTTTTCAGGATAGTTTTATCTCACTAACCAAAAAATAAACAATCATGAAAAATTTAGTACTCACAATTTTCTCATTACTCTTTTTATCCTCAGGTCTAGTAGCACAAGAATATACTATTGGGTTTAGTTCTAAAACTTTTAGAGATGCAGATCGAAGAAATAGAAGAGTAAATGCTCGGATCTACTACCCTATTTCCAATAACACTTCGCAATCGGTAAATGAGCAATTTCCTGTTATTGTTCTTGGACATGGTTTCATTATGGGCTCTGATGCGTATCAGAATTTTTATGATACTTTAGTTCCTCAAGGGTATATTGTAGTATTTGTTAATACTGAAGGTTCTATTTTTGCAAATCATATAGCGTATTCCGAAGATTTAGCGTTTATGGTAAACGCTGTTCAGCAAGAAAATGATAATTCTAGTTCCGTATTATACCAATCCGTTGCAGATAAAACTGCGTTAATCGGTCATTCTATGGGTGGTGGAGCTGCCACTGTAGCTGCATCATTAGTGGAAGTAGAAACACTGGTTACTTTTGCGCCAGCTCAGTTACGTTTCGATACCTTAACTCCTGCATCTGAAGTTACAGAAGATGCCATTGTTTTTTCTGGAAGTGGAGATGCAGTTACTCCTGCTAATGAAGATCATATCCCAATTTACAATAGTTTAGGTGCTAATTGTAAATACTTCATTAATATTTTAGGTGGTGCACATTGTTATTATGCAAACAGTAATTTTGCGTGCGACTTTGGTGAAAACTCTTCTTCAGGAAATATCCAAATAACAAGACAAGAACAGCAAGAAATCGTATTTGGTTATCTTAATTCTTGGTTTGCTTACAAGTTAAAAAATGACACCTCAGCACAAGAACAGTTTATAAGTGACTTATCATCCGATGCTATTGATTATGAAAATGGATGCTTAGAAAATAATCAGACAACGATTATAGATCAAAACCCTACGGTTGTAATTTCTCCTAACCCTACTACTCGAAAAATAACAATCGGAACCAAAAATTCGAACACGTTCGAAAAAGTTGAATTTTATAATCAACAAGGAATTCTTATACATACATCTTATAATAAAGAAACGTATACTTCTCAGATACAATCAGGTAATTATATCTTAAAAATCTTTACCAAAAAAGGTATTACAACGAAGCAATTGGTTGTTAAAAATTGAATTGTTTTCATTTTAATTTGATTAACGGTGACCCAAATGGTATACATCTGTATATCGTTTGGGTTTATTAGTATTTCGTTATGAGAAAACCTGTGAAAGAATCTTCTACATTTCAAAAAAACTTCTTTTATTACTATCCTCTTTCTCAAAAATCAATCTCGAAAAGTAAACCAAATAGTTAATACTATCTTATGATTAACCGAAAGTGTTGAATAGCAAGGATTCTTGTTGTATTTTTGTAAAAAATTGTAGGAATATGTCTATACAAAAACTTCAGGAAGAGATTGTTGATGAATTTAGCATGTTTGATGATTGGATGCAACGCTACGAATACATGATTGATCTTGGTAAATCCCTTCCTTTGATCGAAGAAAAGTATAAAATCGATGAGAATATCATCAAAGGATGCCAAAGTAAGGTATGGGTTCATGCAGAAATGAAGGATGAAAAAATAGAATTTACGGCAGATAGTGATGCTATCATTACCAAAGGTATCATTGCCATTCTGATTAGAGTTTTTTCTGGTCAGCATCCAAAGGATATTATTGATGCAGACACTGCTTTTATCGATGAGATTGGACTAAAAGAACACTTATCACCTACCAGAGCCAACGGATTGGTAAGCATGATTAAGCAATTAAAAATGTATGCTGTAGCATATCAAACTCAGTTAAATTAATTCGCCTTTTATTAATTAAGTTTATTTAGAAAAAGACGACTAAAAATATACTATGAGCGAAACCCATATAGATACCGCAGAACTAGGAGAAAAAATCGTAAGAGTTCTTAAAACAATCTACGATCCAGAGATTCCTGTTGATATATACGAACTTGGATTAATATATGATGTGTTTGTGAATGAAGATAATGATGTAAAAATCCTTATGACATTAACTTCTCCAAATTGTCCAGTTGCAGAATCTTTACCAGAAGAGGTTAGAGAAAAAGTAAAATCATTAGATGCAGTTAATGATGTAGAGTTAGAACTCACTTTTGAGCCTACATGGTCTCAGGATTTAATGAGTGAAGAGGCAAAATTAGAATTAGGAATGCTGTAAGTAAGCTTCAAAAACCATTCTTTCGCATAGCTGATATACAGTAAAAATGAATCTGGAGCATTATCGTAAATTAGAAAAGATGTATTTGAATGCAAATATCAATACGGACATCTTTGATACCACAACAGTTAAGATTTCTGAAGGAATATCAGAAATTGGACTAACTATATCCGATAAATATTTTCACGCACTAGGTGCAATTCATGGTTCTGTATACTTCAAATTATTAGATGATGCAGCGTTTTTTGCTGTAAATTCAATTGTTGAAGATGCTTTTGTACTAACCACATCCTTCAATATAAATTTAGTGCGCCCTGCAAACAAAGGAGATATTAAAGCTATTGGAAAAATAAAATTCCGATCTCCAAACCTTTATGTTGCGGAATCCGTATTATATAACGAAGATGGCAAAGAAATAGGTTTTGGAACTGGCAATTTTGCCAAAAGTAAAATAGCCCTTACCGAAAAAATAGGATATAAAATCTAATACCATGGCAGAAGAAATCATTAATAGAGTTGCAAATAACAAAAATCTTATTACCATCGATCTTGAGGATTACTATCCAGCAGGAGATCGTGTAGTATTTGATATAAAGGATTGGCTTTATGAAGGTTTTATTCTTCGCGAAAAGGAATTTAGACAGCAAGTTTCCGAACATGATTGGAGTCAATACCAGAACGCATATGTGGCGCTACATTGTTCTAGTGATGCTATTATTCCTGGATGGGCATATTTATTACTCACAACTAAGTTAACTCCGTTTGCCAAACATGTTGCAGTAGGATCATTAAAGGATCTGGAGACTATACTCTTTTCTGATATTGTTCGTACACTTGATGTCTCAGCATATCAGGATAAGCTATTAATCATAAAAGGTTGTGCAAATAAGCCTATTCCTGAAAACGCTTACATACAACTTATCCAAAAACTACAACCAATTGCTAAAAGTATTATGTACGGTGAAGCATGCTCTTCTGTACCTCTTTTTAAAAGAAAATAACAACTTCATCGTTAAAAAGTGCTTTTTATCGAAAATTTACCCTTGAATACTATTATTTTATATCGAAGCGTATTACTTCAATTATATTTGCCAACGCAAAATTTTGCATAAACCTTGAACTTGTTTTACCAAAGTTTATTACTAAATTTAGAATATCCTTTGTGATAAACAAACTACTTAAAACTATATAGATTATGAAAAAAATCGTATTCACATTTATTTTTCTAGTAGCAGGAATCCAAATAGGGCTTGCACAAACAGAAGAAGAATTGAAAACAAAATTAGCTGCAAAAAAAGATTCTATTGCTGCAATACAAGGAAGAGCTAACGCAATCCAAGCACAAATAGATGCTTTACCAGGATGGAAAATCGGTGCTTTTGGTACCATTGGAGGAAGTCTTTCTGGTTTTAATAACTGGTTTGCACAAGGAATTCCTAATAATGATGCAGGTACTATTGGAGTAACTGTAAATGCATACGCTAACTTATTAGAAGAAAAGTATTTTTGGAGAAATAGCGCTAACGTAAATTTAGCATGGGTAAAATTAGATGATAGAGATGATCCAACAGATGATGATAGCTTTAGAGAGTCTACAGATGTGTTTACTGTTTCTTCTTTATTTGGTTACAAACTGACAAATACATTAGCGGTTTCAACTTTAGGAGAATATAGAACTACGCTTCTTAACAACTTTAACGATCCTGGATATTTAGATTTAGGTGTGGGTATTACTTGGACTCCTATTAACAATCTAGTTGTAGTTGTGCATCCATTAAACTATAACTTTGTATTTAGCAAAGGTGATGCTCAGTACGAGTCTTCTTTAGGTGCTAAAATTGTTGCGGATTACACACGTAAGTTTGGTGCTATTAACTTTAAAACCAACTTATCTGCTTTTGTAAGTTATGAAGATGCTGATTATTCTAACTGGACATGGACAAATTCTTTCTCATACACTTTATGGAAAGCTATAGGAGTTGGATTTGATTTTGGTCTTAGAAGTAACAAGCAAGAAGCATTCAACTATGCATTGGCGCAAGACGCTTTACTTGTTCCTCCTCCAACAGAAGTACGTACTTTAGAGAACACGGATAATGAATTACAATCTTTCTGGAACTTAGGATTAAGTTACTCATTCTAAGTAAAAAAGTAACATAATAAAAAAAGGTCAACTTAAAGAAGTTGACCTTTTTTTATTTCTGTCATTTCACGAGTTTCATATAAAACTCATATAAGTCTTCATCATATATTGAAAAACCATTTCGCTCATATAGAAACTTTGCTGGATTTTCTTTTAGTACTTTAAGTCTTATTTCTTTATTGGTTGCTACAGCTTGTTCTATGACATCGCTAAGCACGTAATTTCCAATTCCTTTTCCCTGAAATTTAGGGGTTATCTGAAGTTGAAGAATTTCGATAACACTATCTGTTTCGATATATTTTAGTACACCTATTTTTTCTTTATGCTGTAGAATAATAAATGCATGATCAAAATGAATTCTTACTCTGGCTAAATGCTGTTCTTCTGATAAAAACAGCCCGGCTTTTTCTAAATGTTCTATCATCGTTTGCTTTCTTAGTTCTAGCAAAAAAGTAATATCATCATTCGTAGCCTTATGCAGTTCGATGTTCATTTTATTTCTAGTTTATCTTTCAAATACATGCATACTAATCTAAAAAAATAATAGTTTACATAATACAATCACTGCTACATTAGGTATTAGGTTACGTCTATATATTTGAATAAGCTATACGCATAAATTATATTTGTGCCCATATCCGTTGTTACCCATGCGCAAGATTGTTGTATTTATTTTTCTATGCTTTTTACTGATTAAAGCTTTTGGTCAAGAAAAAAAAGAGGTAAAACAACTAGATTCTATACAAGTTCGATTGGAAAGGTCATTGGATAGTTTACTCCAAAATACTCCCAAAGAACTAAATGTTATTGTCCTTAAAAAACTCTTGAACAAACTAAACCCTAAGCCTGTTAAAAAGCCTCATATAGGATGGAAATCCTTCGGAAAGTTTTCTTTCTTTTTTAATCAATCTGCATTTAATTATGATTGGCAAGGTGGAGGAACTTCTAACGTAGCTGGAAACCTAGCGCTTAATTATGAGATTAACTACAAAAAGAACAGTTTAACTTGGGACAATAAAATTTTAGCAGATTATGGTCTTACTTTTCTAAAAGGCGAAAATTTTGCTCGCAAAACGAATGATCGTTTAGAATTGAACTCTCGTTTAGGACAAAGAATAGGCGAAACGTATTGGAACTACTCATTGTTTGTAAATTTTAGATCTCAATTTGCCAAGGGATATAGCTTTTCCAAAGACCCAGATACCGACGAAACGATTCGTACCGAGGAAACTCATTTTTTCTCTCCTGCTTTTTTACAAATAGGTCCAGGATTTCTTTGGAAAAAAAGCGATAACCTAAATATTAATATAGCACCTGTAACCTCTCGTATGATTTTCGTAGACGATCAGTTTACCACTACTCCGGATTATGTAGATGGTGATTATTTTGGTGTAGACGCTGGCAAAAGCTCACGATTTGAGTTTGGAGGATCTTTAGCGGCTTATGCTAAGTTTCCCATTATCAAAAACATTACAATGGAGCAAATCCTGAATCTGTACTCTAATTATATCGAGGATCCTTATAATATCGATATTGATTATACCCTAAATATCAATTTAATTGTAAACAAATATATATCTGGCAGTTTTGCATTCCAAGCCATCTATGATGATAATGCTACTAGCGGATTCCAAATCAGAGAAGTTCTTGGACTAGGATTAAATTATGAGTTTTAAATCAAACCTACTCCTCTACAAACTCTGGATATAAGAAGTTGTTATAAGGAAAACGGGTTACATGAATATCTCTTACCTCTTTATAAACTCTTTTTCTAAAAGAGTCCATATTTTCTTTATTAATGGCAGATATAAATAAGGCATTATCACCTATCCTACTCATCCAGGTTTGTTTCCACTCATCTAGTGTATAGTGAACTTCCGTTTTTTCTGTAGTAAGATCATCTTCATCTATAGTCTTATGCTCGTAAGCATCTATTTTATTAAACACCATAATCGTAGGCTTATCCATACTTTCGATCTCACCTAAGATCTTATTTACAGAAGCGATATGATCTTCAAACTGACCATGAGATATATCTACTATGTGCAGCAATAAATCTGCTTCTCTTACCTCATCTAAGGTACTTTTAAAACTTTCTACCAATTGCGTTGGAAGTTTTCTGATAAACCCTACGGTATCACTTAATAAAAAAGGAAGGTTGCCAATAACCACCTTTCTTACTGTGGTGTCTAAGGTTGCAAATAGCTTATTTTCGGCAAATACATTACTTTTTGCAATTACATTCATTAAGGTAGATTTACCCACGTTCGTATATCCTACCAAGGCTACTCTCACCAATTTTCCACGATTACCTCGTTGTGTAGCCATTTGTTTATCGATGGTAAGTAGTTTTTTCTTTAATAAAGAAATACGATCTCTTACAATACGTCTATCGGTTTCGATCTCTGTTTCTCCTGGTCCGCGCATTCCAATACCTCCTCGCTGACGTTCTAAGTGAGTCCATAAACCTGTTAATCGCGGTAACAAATATTGATACTGCGCTAATTCTACCTGTGTACGGGCATAACTTGTCTGAGCGCGTTGTGCAAAAATATCCAGAATCAAGTTCGTTCGGTCAATGATCTTAGCTTTTAATATACGTTCTATATTACGCTGCTGAGCAGGCGTTAATTCATCATCAAAAACAACAGTTCCGATATCATGTTGTTCTACATACGCCAACACCTCTTCCATTTTACCCGATCCAATAAATGTTTTAGAATTGGGCACCTCCATTTTTTGAGTAAATCGCTTCACCACTTCTCCACCAGCAGTATAGGTTAAGAATTCTAACTCATCCAAAAACTCTGTTAGCTTTTCCTCATCCTGATTCTTTGTAACAATCCCTATTAAAATTGCCTTCTCGTATTTTATTTTTTCCTTTTCTAACATTAGCGCTTGGTTTTCTAGCGATCTACTTCTTATGTGCTATTTCAACAATTAATCTACAAAGGTACAATATTGTATGCATTTGAATTTGTACTTTAGGCCTCTACAATAAATTTTTATTTCATGTCTTCTAAGCCTTATTTCAAAAAGAAAGATACAAACCTACATACCATTGCTTTTTATAATCTAGAAAACTTATTTGATACCAAAGATGATCCTAACACTTTGGATGATGATTTCTTACCTGATTCTGAAAAACGATGGAATAAAAAAAGGTATGAGAAGAAACTGTTTAAACTTGGGACTGCTATTTCTAATATTGGATTTGCTAAGTCTGGTAAGGCTCCTGTGATTTTGGGAGTAGCTGAAGTAGAAAATAAAGCTGTTTTAGAAGATCTTGTAAAAACAAAGCACCTGATTCATAAAAACTACGGTGTAATCCATCACGAATCTCCTGATGAACGTGGAATAGATGTTGGTTTATTATATCAAAAAGAAAAGTTTACGGTTACCCATTCAGAAAGTGTTCCTTTACTAGTAATGAATGATCATGGAGAAAGAGATTTTACTCGCGATATTCTGTGGGTAACAGGAGAACTACAGAACGAGGAAATTCATATTTTGGTAAATCACTGGCCATCTAGAAGAGATGGAGCTGAATTAACAGCTTATAAACGTATTGCCGCTGCAGAAAAAAACCGTGAAATCATTCATCGGATTACCGAAAAAGATCCAAATGCAAAGATTATTATCATGGGTGATTTTAATGATGATCCTAGTAGTGAAAGTGTGAAACAACATCTTATTGGTCATGATTTCTATAATCCAATGGAAAGATTACACACTAGATTTCGTGGAACATTAAACTATAAAAACCAATGGAATCTATTCGATCAAATCATTTTTAGCAACAACTTCCATAAGTTCGAAAAAGGAACACATAGTTTCGCCGAAGCTAATATCTTTGATGATAGCTTCCTTAAAATCTATAAAGGACGATATAAAGGCAAGCCTTTTAGAACATATGCTGGCGGAAAATATAAAGGAGGTTATAGCGATCATTTTCCTGTTTACATATATCTAAAACACCATATGTAATTCCCATACAAAAGTACCCAACAAACACCTTTTTTCTGTAAAGTTATTTCACTTTAAAACGTCGGGACATAAACCCCTTTTTGTTCTGGTAACAAACCCTTTGTTTATTTTTAAATAATTGATATTCAATATTTTGTTTTGCGGAAATTTCCGCAAAACAAAATATCTCCTTTGCTGATTATACCTACCTCTATACTTTTGAATCCGAATTCAAAAAGAAAATTATGAGTTCGCATTTTACTTAAAATGAAAAGAATAGTATTAAGATCATCCATCTCATAGGATAAGAAGCTCAAATGGCGCCAAAAGAAGTTTCAATAACAATAATCTTCTTTTCAATTAAACAGTAAAAAATAAGGATACTAAGTATCAAAAAACTAAACAAGTCAATTAATTATTCTTAAAAACTAAAAAAATGAAAAAGTTATTTTATGCATTACCAATCTTTGGATTATTATTCTTTGCTTCCTGTGATAAGGACGAATCCAATGAAATCATAGATGAATCAGCAATAACATCTGATTTTTCTTTAAAAGACATCTATGACTTTCAAAAAGATGTCACGATTAGCTCAGAAGAAGGTAGTACTGGAGTGGTAAGAATTTATGCAAATAACCAATCAGCATTAACCAATTATTCTACTGAAAACCTTAGTTTAATGGAAATTCATTCTAATGAAACTTTAAAAGAGAGCCTAGTACGTCATAACATCATGGATCTTACAGAAACTACTATTGATTCTGAAGAGGGAGATGCTAAAGATGCCTCTTTTGAAGAAACTGGTAATGATATCGCCTTTGAATTAGTACAGCTTACAAAAGCGAATCCAAATTCAAAATATGCGATCAACTTTAATCACCCTCAAACAAATGCTTCTAAAGCTAGCTGGCAATACTATACACACTATAGCTCCGTAAATCAAGCTCAAATCGCGGAAATTGCAAGACATAACTTCTGGAGAAGGGTATATTATGGATTAAAGTACAAAGCATATAGCAACAGTAGTTGGGCTACTATTCAAAATGAGTGGAAACTAATTTCTAACAATCAAAGTTTCTCTCACACTAAGAATCCTTGTTACCAGTTTAGATTCCGTGTAAAAACTAAAAATAATAGTGCTTACACTGTAACTTTTGATTATTAACGGAACATGTATTAAACCATTAAAAAACTCCCTTAAGAAGCTTCTTAAGGGAGTTTTATTATTCGTTGTCGTAAACAAAGAAACTCTTAGTTTCCTGAGATCTCAATGTTATCGATGTGATATCTTGTTGTTGGTCCAGGATCGGCTCCTGCATAACGGAACGCAATACGAACGTTACCATCAATACAAGAGATATTAATAGGTCCGACACCTTCAAAATCTCCAAAACCTCCACTTGGTCCAGTAGGTATAGATGCATCTAATTGCGTCCACTCTGTAGTGGTTACATCCCCTGTAAAATTATCCGTAATAAATGCTGTAAGAATATTACCGTTATCAAAATTTGCTTGGATATCGAAAGACAGCTCTTCTGCAGAAGATGCTGTAAGATCAATTTGTGGTGTTACTAACCAAACTTCGAATGGACTTTCTCCAGAGTTAAATCCAGAGATTTGCGCGTATTGGTTACCGCTAAAACTACCAACCACATAATCTAAACTTCCACCAGTAGTATTTACATTTAACCATCCTGCACCTTCTAAATCACTAATGCTTAATCCTGTAAAGTCTTCTTCGAAAACTACATTGGCACCACCACTAGTTCCGTCACACTCTAATACATTAGGATCACAACGGTTTTCATTATCGAATGCTAATCCTGTAACATCATTAAGCACTAAATTAAAGGTGTCACCAAAGAAGTTTTTGGTTAAAACTCCTGCGAAACTTCCCTGTTGTGTTGGTAATGTTAATGATTTAAAATCAGCAAAAGTACTTGTGCTTAATACAGCGGTAGCACCCGTATCACAACTTTCTAAATTTCTTTCTCCATCAAACTCATCACTAGGTTCTCCAGCAAAGGTTAAAGGGTCATTTCCTAGTACATCATTTCGATTAAACTGTACATTGTTAATCTGTACGTATAAATTAGTTAAATCATCAGAAAACTCCTCAAACGTGATTTCTAAAGGTGTAATTTCTGCAACCTCGGAAGATCTAAGAATTCTCTCTTCCTGTGAAAACGAAGGAATCTGATCTACCTCATCACCAGAAAGCACCCCAAGTGTTGCTACTCCATTTTCTGTTCCAATTGATAACCCTTCTAAATCGATAAATACTTTACGTCCAAATTCATAACTTGTAAATAACGGATTTACATCAATCAAAACTCTTAATCCAGCAGTAGGAGAGGATGGTGAGTTCTGAATTACAAATTCTTCAAAAAAGTTCCCTGCTTTATCACTAGACACAACATAACCTTCTAAATACTGGTTTGCTACTTCAAAAGTAACTTTAGCATCAGGACCATCATCATTTTGAGCTTGCGCTAAATCACCTAAAATACCACCAATTTGAACAAACGTACTGTTCTCTGGAAAATCAGGCTCCTCTATCACCAACGCAGGTGTTCTAAAATCATCGTCTTGTACACAAGCAGTAATAGTAACTGCTAAAACTAAAACGCTTATTAGTTTCTTTAAATTAATTGAATTCATTTTATAATATTTTTTTGTTGTGTTCATTTATTAAAAATTTTTTCAAATTTTTATTTAGTTTCCTGCTTTCGCAGGAATGACAATCTATATGGATACTCCAACTCAATGTTGGAGTGTGTTTTCTATAATTAAAATCTTACATATACATTTAGGTAGTATGAAGTACCAAACCCATAGAAATATCTTGGTCCAAAAACAGGTGTGTCGCGCTGAGCTTCTTCTAATGCTAATCTATAATTTGCGTTTCTAGCCTGTTCAAAACCACCAGTTCTATATTCTTTGTCAAATATGTTATTAATAGTAGCAAAGAACCCTATATAATAATCTTTTACTCTCCAAGACTTACCTCCTACCGCATTTACAAGAATATAGTCATCAAATTGTTCTTGTCTTAATAATTCTCTTGCAATGTTTTCATCATAATCGTTAAACGGTAATCCATCTACATCTTGATTAAAGTTCGATGATCTTGCAAACGGACTTACATCTATATATGCATTTGAAAAATAGTTTGCTGTTGCTCCAAACCACCAGAATTTAGGGTCTCGATACTCAAAACCAAACTGCGCTGCATTTTGTGGTCCTCCAGCGATACGATAATCTTCTAGAGAAGATTTTCCAAAGTAACGCACTCTGTCCAAATCTCCTGTAGTTTCTCCCAAGAAATCACTACTGGTACTTGCCACAAACAAATCAGGATCGTTAGCATATGTAAACTGTCCTATCGCAGCAGCTCCTTTTAATTTAATCGTAGGAGTAATTTGATATTCAATACCTAATTCAGCACCTATATGTTGCTTATCTACACCTGTAAGAATCTCCTGAACAAAACCAACATCAGATCCAGAGATAGCTTGCGTAAAGAAGAAAGATAATTCTGTCGCATCTTGTATCTTCGTATAATACCCTGTTAATCTTGCCTTTAACTTTGGTGTTCTTAAGATATAACTTGCATCAAAAGATTGAACTTTTTCACTTTCCTGACTTCCAGAAATTGTAGGTTCAGCCTCTATCAACTGAGCAATAGTTCTATTGTTTTGTCTAGAATTTGCAAAAGAGTTACGAATCGTTGGAGCTTTTGTAAAATATGTTCCATTAATATCAATAAGGTTACGACCATTGATTTTATAAGTAAAACCTCCTTTTGCACCATAATTCGTAAACTCTAACTTATCACTCTTACCAAAAGATCCTAAACGTCCTTCACCAGGAAAATATCCATTTTCAAATAATCCGTTTCTTTGGTAAGTCGTTTGAGAAACATTACCTCCCAAAAAGAAGTCTACTCTATTAAATTTAAACTGTGCTTGTGCAAAACCACTAACTACATCAGCATCTATTTCGTAATTATAGTCATATCGATCACCTACTCCAACAACTCTGTTACGATTTCGTAAATCACTTTGCGCTCGATCAGCTAATTGTTCTGGATTAAGTCTATTTTCTGGAGCTACATCATTATCTTGTTGAGCTCCAAACAAATCGACATCTAAAAAACCTCTTCCGCCTAATAAATCAGTTACTTCTGCAAAGTTCTCACTTTTTAAGGTTCTATAGTTTACAGCAGCATTTAATGTAATATTATCTGTCAATTGGCTATTTAATATCGAATTAAAAGTCCATTGCGTATCATCTATTCTATCTTCATATAATATGTAGGTAGAATTAACACCTCTTTGGGCATTTAATTGATTCGCTTGTATTAGCTGATTCCAGTTCAACTGCCCGTTTCTTACAAATTCTTGTTGTGCTAAGAATGCATTTTGAAAATCTAATGGTGTAGGGTTTGGATCATCTAAAAAAGAACTTGGTAAATAACTAGGATGAATTGGATTAGTATCTCTACTGGCTCCACCACCAGAGTAAGTATCTACTCCGTTAAAAGTAACTAATTCTGTACCTCCGTTATCAATTCGACTATTTCCTATCTTACCTGTTTGATACCCTATATTGGTATTTAACGTTGTTTTATCGCTGATATTCCAAAAGTGATTTAACATGAAAACGGGTTCTTCTATTTCTCGAACTCTTGAGTTTTTCTTTTCACCATCAAAATATCCCCAGTTTGGATTATACTGTCTTCCTTTTAGCCTAAAAACTTCTTCGGTAATTGCAGTCGATCTACCTCTTCTGTTTGGTGTATAAAAACTAGTTACATTAATGCTGTGTTGGTCATTAATTTTTTTCTCTACGGCTGCAAAGATAGAATTAGCATCATATAAGGTTCCTTCGATATATCCCTCGTTACCCATTCTTCTAGCCAGAGAAATGGTATATGCCCAACCATTACTCATTAATCCGGAACTATAGCTACCCATTACTCTACCGGTATAACTTCTATTAGAAGCTGCATAAGATAATCGACCTCCTTGTCTGTATTGAGAAGCTCTCATAATAATATTAGTCGATCCTGCCAGATCACCGAAAGTATAATCATTGGCAGAAATTCCCATGGAGAATTCCTGATTACGCTGAACATCATTTAGTCCACCCCAGTTACTCCACTGTGGTCTTCCATCGTTCAATTTATTCATTTCAATTCCATTGATCAATACCTTGGCATTTTCGTTACCAAGACCTCTTGGGCGGAAAAATGTAGCGCTAAAATCAAACGCTGCCGCACTAAGGAATACATCTCTTGATGCTTGTAATAATCCCGATACATTAGCAGATGCATCGTCATCACCATCATCTAATTCGTTATCCGTAAGGCTTATCGTACCTATTTGGATTTGTTCCTGATTTACATCATAATTTAGATCTATCGTTTTTAGATCTAACACACTTCCTTCATTAATAATTATAGGAAAACGCTTAGTGATATATCCATCTTTGGATATAACTGCTATTTGTTCTCCTAATGGTAGTTGTACGCCTCCAAAATCAAACTCCCCTAGATTATTAGTCGTTGCAGAAAGCAAAGTTCCTTCAATTGTAATAAGTACTTGAGTTAGATTTTCATTGGTAGATGCGTCAACAATTTTACCCTTTAATCCTGTTTGCTGAGCATTAGTCATAGCAACAGAACTTAAAAAAATCATTAAAAAGAAAAGATTCTTTTTGAGTTGTGACACTTTCATTCAATAATTGTTTTAGTTAAAAAATTAACATTTCTGCCGCGCAAAAGTACATGTTTTAAATAGAAAAGCTAATTTTGGCTCAAATTTTGGAATGTATTTTACAATAAGTTAATAATCAATTACATAATGAACGCAAAATATTTATTCATTTTTGCTTTTGTGCTTAGTCCTTTGTTTACTGTTCTTTCTCAAGAAAAGAAAACATATAAAGTTAATACAATTGCATTTTATAATGTGGAAAATCTTTTTGATACTCTGGATGATCCTATTACGTATGATGATGATCGTACTCCGAATGGAAAAGATCATTGGACAGAAGAAATTTATAAGGACAAGCTAAAAAATATGGCCAAGGTCATTTCTGAAATAGGTGCTGACGTAACAAAAAACGCTCCCGCCATCTTAGGAGTTGCTGAAATTGAAAATAGAAAAGTTTTGGAAGATCTTGCAAATGAACCCGTTCTTCTACCAAAAGACTATGGAATTGTGCAGTTTGATTCACCTGATCGAAGAGGTATTGATGTGGCACTATTATATCAGAAATCTCTATTTAGACCAGTGAATACTAGTGTGCATGAATTGCTTATTTATAGTAATAATGACGCCAAAAAGCGAGTGTATACCAGAGATCAATTACTGGTAAGCGGATATTTAGACGGTGATTTAATACATGTCATTGTGAATCACTGGCCTTCTAGAAGTGGTGGAGAAGCACGAAGTCGATATAAAAGAGAGGAGGCTGCCGCTTTAAACAAAAAGATTATTGACTCCTTATTTGATATTGATCCCTACGCCAAAATAATTACAATGGGCGACCTGAATGATGATCCAGATAATGATAGTGTGAAAAAAGTATTAGGTGCAAAATCTGAGAAAAAGGACGTAAAACTAAAAGGCTTATATAATCCGATGTATAATATGTCTAAAAAAGGAATTGGATCACTTGCCTGGAGAGATAGTTGGAACCTTTTTGATCAAATTATTGTTTCTAAGGGACTGTTAGATAAAGACTACAGCTCTTACAGATATTATAAAGCAGGAGTTTTTAATAAAAACTATCTTGCCAATCCAAGAGGAAGATATAAAGGTTATCCGTACCGAAGTTTTGCAAATGGAGCTTATACAGGAGGATATAGTGATCACTTCCCGGTTTATGTATATCTTATAAAAGAAAATAATTAATGGATAAGAAAAGTAGAGGTATAAAAAAAGGAGGCAATTGCCTCCTTTTTCATTAATGTCATATATAGATTTTAGTTTCCTTGACCTGCTGTTGAACAATCTTCAGGTAAAGCATCTCTTTGTGCTGCATAAGCATCAGCAGTACCACAATCACTAGATCTAAAAGAATCAATTGCGTCTTTTAACGCACTACAAGTTGCTGGAGTTTCTTCTGCCTGCCAATCAGCAAATGCTGAATCTACGTCAGCTCTAAGTTCCTCTACTACAGCATCACAAACGAAATCAACAACATCGTCCTCACCACAAGAAGTGAATCCTAAAGCCATACCGAAAACGGCAACAAACATAAGTTTTTTCATAATTTGGGTTTTAAAATTTAAATGTGAGCGAATATAGAGTAATATTTTATAATTAACAAAATATTTTGTTAATTATGAGTATTTTATCGAATTTTCCTACTTTTTATCGATTAGACCAACTTCTTCTACATCTATTGGTTTTCCAATATAAACTAAGAAGCTACCCTCATCGATTTGTTCCATTTTTTCGCTATAGGCTGAAATAATTCTTATAGAATTATTTGGTCCTTTAATAAAGAGAGGGATAATATCTTCATCTTCTTTAGTCAATTCAATTAATGAATCGTATTCCGCTCCATCATTAATTTTAATCTCCTGAATACTTGGATACTTTTCTGCTAGATTCATTAAAGTGTTGTAATCATCTGTATGTGAAAATAAACCCTCATCCGGATTATTATCAGGATCATTCATTTCTTCAGAACTTACTAGTCTAAATGATCCATTTTCGCCAAACTGATCTTTAAATTGTTGAATGGCAAACTTATTGATATCACTGTTACCAGTAAGCGCCATTAAAAATCCAATATCATTTAATTCTATATTGTTTTTTAATTGATCATTATAAATACTTCCTTCTAGCGCTTCTAAACCAAGGCTCTTAGCTTTCTTTATATTCTCTCTGTTACTATCTACTAATACAACATGGCGTTGATTCTTTTTTAAATATGAAGCAATCAAACGAGAAACCTTAGATGCTCCTATGATGAGTATACCTTCTGATTTCGTTAAAAACACACCTACCACTTTGGCAAATAATCTTGCAGTAGTAGCATTTAAAAGAACGGTTCCTAAAACGATCATAAAGACCAAAGGAGTAATATACTCCGCTTCTGGAATACCATTTTTAGCTAATTTCAAGCCAAATAACGATGCAATACCAGCAGCAACTATCCCTCGAGGACCTACCCAACTAATAAATAATTTCTCGTTTGTTTTTAATCCCGAGTTCATCGAACTCAGAAAAACACCCAAAGGTCTTACAATAAAAACAACAGCGGCAAAAAGTAAAATAGCATCCCAGTTATATATTAATTGTAATTCTTCAATATTGATATTTGCAGAAAGAAGAATAAATAAGATCGAAATCAATAATACACTTAATGATTCTTTGAAATATAACAATTCATCAAAATTAGGAAGATTCATATTTCCTAAAACCATACCCATTACTACCACAGATAATAAACCAGACTCATGAGCAAATACATCCGATAATACAAACACCCCAAGAACCACAGCAAGAGTAAAAACATTTAATAGATAATGTGGAATTATTTTTCTTTTGATTCCAAAAGCTAAAGCATACGCAAATGTGAAACCGAATGTGAAACCAAACAAAACAATCTTACCAAATTCTATAAACGCCTTTTTGGTAAAAGCTTCTCCCTCACCTACACTAATAAATTCAAAAACTAATACCGCAACTAAAGCACCTATCGGATCAATTAAAATACCTTCCCATTTCAGAACTGCAGAAATATCTTTTTTGAGAGGTATATTTCTTAGAATAGGAGTAATTACTGTTGGACCCGTAACAATAATTAGAGATGAGAATAAAAAGGAAATTGGCCAACTAAGATCAAAAATATAGTGCGCCGCAAATCCTGCTCCAAAAAATGTTACCACCACAGCAACAGTAATAAGCTTCAGGATTACTGGCCCCACATTAAGAATTTCATCTCTTCTAAGCGTTAATCCTCCTTCAAAAAGAATAATACTAATTGCTAAGGATACAAAATAAAATAAACTCTCTCCAGGAAAAAGTCCTTCGGTTCCATTATAAATAGGCTGTATCAGTTTTGTGCCGTCTTCAGTATATAATGTTGCAATAGGACCTACTAAGAGGCCAATAAGGATAAGAGGTAATATTGCAGGAATTTTAAATTTCCAAGCAACCCATTGTGCCAAAATTCCTAAAATAATAATACCGGCTAATTCAACCATGTTGCATTTATAAGTGTTACGATTAGCAAAATATGAGATTTTTTTTAGAAATTCATAGCGCAAATCAAATTTATGATCACTTAAAAGGTTTCCTAACATTTTTTACAAATAACAACTTTAGTGATCTGATGGATTACTTTCGCAAAAAACGTATATAAATAAGGACCTATTTTATGATTATTGCAGTAAAACCTAGAAAGATTGTTAAAAAGTCGAAAAATTAAATACTGATCCTTAACATTTTTTCTATTTTGCAAAAATTTTGAACCCACTTTAGAATATATAATGAGTGAATTTGATTTCTAAAATTAATCATATCAATAGATGAAATTACACGCTGTAAAAGCAGGAAACTTTAAACTAGATGGTGGAGCAATGTTTGGTGTTGTTCCAAAAGTTTTATGGAATAAAACGAATCCTGCTGATGCAAACAATCTAATAGATATTGCCGCCAGATGTCTCTTAATAGAAGAAGGAAATCGATTAATTCTTATTGATTCTGGTATGGGAGACAAACAATCTGATAAATTTTTTGGTTATTACTCCTTGTGGGGAGATGATAATTTAGATAAATCTTTGAAAGAAAAGGGATTCCATAGAGACGATATTACCGATGTATTTATTACCCATTTACACTTCGACCATTGTGGAGGTGTCGTAACATGGAATAAAGATAAAACGGGTTACGAAATGGCATTTAAAAATGCAAAAGTATGGAGTAATGAAAATCACTGGAAATGGGCCACCGAACCTAATGCTCGAGAAAAAGCATCTTTTCTATCAGAAAACATATTACCAATTCAGGAAAGCGGTCATCTTAATTTCATTTCTAGAACAGGAGAAGCCTTCCAAAGACAAACTGAATTAGGTTTTGGCGTGCTATTTGCTGATGGTCATACAGAAAAACAAATGATTCCACATATAACCTATAAAGATCAAACCATTGTGTTTATGGCGGATCTTTTGCCAACTGCGGGTCACATACCTTTACCGTATGTAATGGGATATGATACCAGACCGCTATTAACATTGCCTGAGAAAAAACTATTTTTGGAAAATGCAGCTAAAAATAATTGGTATTTGTTTATGGAACATGATGCTCATAACGAAATAATAACTGTACAGGAAACCGAAAAAGGTGTACGATATAAAGAAACATTTACTTGTAATGAAATATTTAATTAAAAATGCTATGAACCCCAAGTCTAATAAAATAATCTTTGCTTCCGTTGCCTCATCAATGCTATTGGTGGGTTGTGGTGCTCCTACAATAGTTTCTACTCCGATAGAAAATATTGATACAATTCCCTTAAAAAACATTGTATTAACAGAAGCACAATTAAAAAACTGGAATTCTGCGGATCTAAAGACAGACACAATTCCCGGAATGAGTGTAGATAGAGCTTACAATGAATTACTCAAAAACAAAAATGGACAAACCGTTATTGTTGCTGTGATTGATAGCGGTGTTGATATTGAACATGAAGACTTAGATGGTGTTATCTGGACGAATCCAAAAGAAATTAAAAATAATGGTAAAGATGATGACAAAAACGGGTATGTTGACGATATCCATGGTTGGAATTTTCTTGGAGATTCTGAAAATGAAAACCTCGAATATACTAGAATCGTAAAGAAGCTAAAACCAAAATTTGAAGGGAAAAACTTTGCTTCAGTAAGCGCTTCAGATAAGGAAGAATATCAAACATATATTTCCGCCAAAGCAGAACTAGAAGAAGAATATCAAAAAGCTGTTGGAACCAAAACACGATATGAGCAGATCGTGCAACAGGTAAAACCTTCTCATCAAAAAATAGCCGAAGTTTTAGGAAAAGAAGATTATAGTCAAAACGAACTATTAAACGTAAAAGCTGAAACCCCACAAATGCAACAACATGTTGCTTTGTTATCTCAAATGTTTGGTTTTTTAGAAAAAGGAGAAACAATTCCAGATTTGATTCATAATTTAGAAGGTGGTATCGAATACTTTACAGAACAACTAAACTATCATCTAAACCTAGACTTTAATGGAAGAACAATCGTAAAGGATAATGTAGATGATATTTCGGATGTTAATTACGGAAATAACAATGTTATGGGACCTAATCCAGATAAAGAAGGAATAAAACATGGAACACATGTGTCTGGTATCATTGCAGCAGAACGTAATAATGGAAAAGGAGTTAATGGAATTGCTAAAAATGTAAAAATTATGGCTATTAGAGCCGTTCCTAATGGCGATGAGTATGACAAAGATATTGCACTTGCTATAAGATACGCAGTAGATAATGGAGCTAAGGTAATTAACACAAGTTTTGGAAAATACTACTCTACACATCCAGAATGGGTTAGAGACGCGATAAAATACGCAGGAGAAAAAGATGTTTTAATTGTGAATGCTGCAGGAAATGAAGGTTTAGATCTAGATCAAAAAGCAGTGTATCCAAATGATCAAACGGATAACACCTCTGAAATTTCTAATA
This sequence comes from uncultured Aquimarina sp., assembly GCF_947492965.1. Classification (GTDB taxonomy): domain Bacteria; phylum Bacteroidota; class Bacteroidia; order Flavobacteriales; family Flavobacteriaceae; genus Aquimarina. Next base: position 144,572 of record NZ_CANLOZ010000006.1, read on the forward strand.
ACTTTATTACCATCGGTGCTTTGAATTATGAATATGGTTCTAATTTAGTGGCAAGCTTTTCTAATTACGGAAAAAGTAATGTAGATGCTTTTGCTCCAGGAGTAAAAATATGGGCTACTACTCCATCAAATTCGTATGAATATCTCCAGGGTACCTCAATGGCAGCTCCTGCGGTATCTGGTGTGGCAGCATTAATTAGATCTTATTATCCTAAATTAAAGGCCACACAAGTAAAACAAATTTTAATGGATAGTGGTTTAAGTACAACTGCAACAGTTGTAGTAGGATCAGACGGTATCAAGTCTGATAAATTTACCGAATTATCCAAATCCGGTAAAATGGTTAATCTATATAACGCCCTTATTTTGGCTGAAAAACTATCAAAATAAAAAAACATGATCTCTAAAATAATCTCCATTGGATTTTTAATATCCATTTTCAGTGTTACGGCACAAAATAACACCAGCTACTGGCAACAACACGTTGATTATAAAATGAACGTGGATATGAATGTAAAAAATTTCCAGTATACCGGAACCCAAGAACTGGTTTATACCAATAATTCTCCAGATTCATTAAATCAGGTTTTTTATCATTTATACTTCAATGCATTCCAACCAGGAAGCGAAATGGATGTAAGATCCCGAAATATTGCTGATCCAGATCCTAGGGTAATGGATAGAATTAGTAAGCTTTCTCCAGAAGAAATAGGGTATCTAAAAGTATCTTCTTTAAAGCAAAATGGAAAAAAAGTACAATATGAGGTTGCGGGAACTATTTTAGAGGTACAACTCAATAAAGCAATTGCGCCAGGAGAAAAGGTAACCTTCTCAATGGAATTTAACGGTCAGGTTCCAAATCAAATTCGTCGATCTGGACGCAATAGTAAAGAAGGTGTTGCCTTGTCTATGACACAATGGTATCCGAAAATTGCCGAATATGATTTCGAAGGATGGCATGCAGATCCATATATAGCACGAGAATTTCATGGTGTTTGGGGTAATTTTGACGTAACTATTAACATTGATAAAAACTATATTCTCGGAGGATCAGGGTATCTTCAAAACCCAGAAGAAATTGGATACGGATATGAAAAACCTGGAACCAAAGTAAAACAAAAAGGAAAAAAGCTTGCTTGGCATTTTATTGCGCCAAATGTTCATGATTTTACGTGGGCAGCAGATCCAGAATATATTCATGACGTTGTACAAGTTCCTGATGGTCCTGTTCTTCATTTCTTATATAAGAAAAGTGACGATAAAGCATTTATAGAAAACTGGAAAAAGCTACAGCCTAAATCAGTAGATTTAATGAACTATTTTAGTACTACTATAGGAAAATATCCATACGATCAATATTCGATAATACAAGGAGGAGATGGTGGAATGGAATATGCGATGTGTACATTAATAACTGGAAAAAGAAGTTTTGGTAGTTTAGTTGGCGTAACGGCTCATGAAATGGCACACGCGTGGTTTCAGCATATTTTAGCAACAAATGAAGCTAAACATGAATGGATGGACGAAGGGTTTACAAGTTATATTTCTACTTTAGCGATGGATAAGGTAATGGAGCAAAACAAACCAAATCCTATGAAAGGTATGTATCAAGGATATTTTCAATTAGCCACATCCGGAATAGAGCAACCGCAATCTACTCATGCTGATCGTTTCTCTAGAAACGGAGCCTATGGCGCATCTGCTTACGCAAAAGGTGCCGTTTTTATGGCACAACTTGGATATGTTATTGGACAAGAGAACCTAACCAAAACTATTAAAAAATACTATAATCAATGGAAATTTAAACATCCTACACCCAATGATTTCAAACGTATTGCTGAGAAAGTTTCAGGAATGCAGTTAGATTGGTATTTAACTGATTGGACACAAACTACAAATACTATTGATTATAGTATTAAAGATGTTTCGGAAAAAGGAAATACCACCGCAGTAACCTTAGAACGTTTAGGACTAATGCCAATGCCTATAGATATTTATGTAGAATATAACGATGGTAGTAAAGAATCATTTTATATTCCTTTAAGAATGATGAGAAAAGAAAAAGCAAACCCTTTTCCTAAAACAAAGAGAGCTGTTCTGTCGGATTGGACATGGACGCACCCAACATATACATTTAGTATTTCTAAACCTAAATCTGACATAAAATCCTTGAAAATTGATATTACCGAGCAAATGGCGGATGTAGACAAAAAGAATAATGAATATTCTTCAACACAACCGTAAATATTAAATTTGTTTTTAAAAGATAAAACCCAGAATTGACACGATCAATTCTGGGTTTATAATTGTAAATAACGTTTAAATCAGTACATTTATCAGTATATGACAACAACTTTTAGCGCTAAAGAACGATTGAAAAGTAAAAAGGAAATTGATTTAATTTTTTCCGAAGGCAAATCTATTGCTAGATATCCTGTACGTCTCATATATAGAAAAACTTCATCTAAAAATGAGTCTTCGATACAAACATCAGTTTCGGTCAGTAAACGTAATTTTAAAAAAGCTGTACAAAGAAATCGTATAAAACGTTTGTTGCGCGAAAGTTATCGAAAAAATAAGTATCTTGTGATCAATAACACTTCTCATCACTTTACTTTTATGTTCTTGTATACAGGAAAAGAAATGCCTGACTATATATTAATAGAATCTAAAATAAAAGAAATACTACAAAAGTTTGTTGTAAAGGAAATAGAGACTTCTTAGCTTTAATATCCTTTCACTTATTAAAAAAATAAAAAGTATGAAAAAGAAAATCCTTTATTCTACCCTTGTCGTAGCCATTTTATTTTCTACTGTTAGTTTTAAATCTGATTTTTTTGAAATAGCAAAACAGATTGAAATTTTCACTACCATGTTCAAAGAATTAAATATGAACTATGTAGATGAAACCAATCCTGCTGAACTTATGGATACTGCTATAAAGGCAATGCTAGATGATTTGGATCCATATACCAAATATTGGAATGAACAGGATGTAGAAGCTTCTAAAATTAGAAATGCAGGAGAATATACAGGTATTGGTGCTTCTGTAAAAACAGTGAAAGATAAAATAATCATTGTAGAACCCTATAAAGATTATCCCGCCGATAAAGCTGGTCTGAGAGCGGGAGATGAAATAATCAAAATAGGTGATGTAACAGTGTCAGATTTTGAAGAAGATGCCGGAGAGCTTCTTAAAGGAGCTAGCGGTACCGAAGTAGAAATTAGTTACAGAAGACAAAATCAAATTAAGACAACCACACTAACCAGAGAAGAAATAGAAGTAAAAGCAGTACCATTTTTTACGTTACTAGATGATAATTCTGGATATATAGTATTATCAAAGTTTAATAACAAAGCCTCATCCGAAACTATAGCTGCCTTAAAAGATTTAAAAGCTAAAGGAGCTGATAAGATTATATTAGATCTTCGAGGAAATCCTGGTGGTTTATTAAGTGAAGCCATAAACGTAACGAATATTTTCGTACCCAAAGGAGAGTTAATTACAACTACAAAATCTGTTGTAAAAAAATACAATAAGGAATACTTTACTAAAAAAACTCCTATTGATACCGAAATTCCTTTAGTAGTACTTGTAAATGGTCGAAGCGCTTCTGCAAGTGAAATTGTTGCAGGAAGTATCCAGGATTTAGATAGAGGAGTAGTAATAGGAGCCAGAAGTTTTGGAAAAGGATTGGTACAAAGACCGAAAAAATTAACGTACGGTACGCAGCTTAAAATTACTATTTCCCGATATTATACACCAAGTGGTCGATGTATTCAAGCATTGGATTATTGGAATCGAGATGAAAACAATAAAGCAGTTCGAATCAGTGAAAAAGATTTTAAAGCTTTTAAAACAAAAAATGGAAGAACCGTTTATGATGGAGGAGGAATACAACCAGATATTGAAATGGAAACTTCTAAATTTAGTAATATAACCACTTCATTATTACAATCAGACGCAATATTTGATTATGGTACAAAGTATTATTATGAACATGAGAACATGGATGTTAACAAGTTTAAGTTTACCGATAAAGATTATGAAGACTTTAAAAAATTCGTAAAAGAAAGTGGTTTTGATTATGAAACAGCAACAGAAAAATCTTTAAAAAAATCATTAGAAGTTGCTAGAAGAGACAAGCTGGATACCGATATTAAAGAAAGTTATAATGCATTACTTGCTACAATAAAAACCTCTAAGGCAAAAGGATTAGATACTTATAAAACTGAAATTGCAAACTTGCTTACAGACGAAATTGTAAAACGTTATTCGTATAGAGAAGGATTGTATAACTATTATATCAATAATAATCCTGAAATTGAAAAAAGTAAAGAAATATTAGGTAATAAATCTAAGTATGAAAGTATATTAAAATAGTTAGTACACTTTCATAGTAAATATATAAAAACCCAGCAATAAAGCTGGGTTTTATTTTTTATGAAGTTATCATTGCTATATGAGGAATTCCATCTTCTAAATACTCCTTACCTTGTTGTATAAATCCATGTTTTTCATAGAATCTTTTCAAATAACATTGGGCAGAAATTTTTATTTTATCGGTTTTATAGTGCTCTTTTATTGCTGAGATACTATGTTTTATAAGATCGTGTCCGTAACCATATTTTCGTTCCTTTTCTGAAACTACAACTCTACCAATACTGCTTTCATCAAAATAATCACCTGCATCGAATATTCTTGTGTATGCCACAATATCATCGTTCTTATAACCTATAACATGAAGTGCTTTTTGGTCTTTGTTATCTATATCTTGATAAACGCAATCTTGTTCAACAACAAAGACTTCTGCGCGTAAGCGCAAAATTTTATACAACTCCTGAGTTGACAATCCATCAAAACGCTTAATTTCAAAATTTATATCGCTCATAAAAGAAAATGATTAACACATAGAGATCTTATTAACTCTATTCTCGTGTCTTCCACCTTCGAAATCAGTAGCCAAAAACGTTTTAACCATTTCTACCGCCTGTGGTAACGAAGTATATCTAGCAGGTATACTAATCACATTAGCATTGTTATGTAAGCGGGTCAATTCCGTTATTTCTTTAGTCCAACATAGACCAGCTCTAACATTTTTATATTTATTTGCTGTCATAGAAACACCATTTCCACTTCCACAAATAAGTATTCCATAATCTACAGTTCCATTATCAACATCTTTCGCAACCGGATGAACAAAATCTGGATAATCTACGCTACTATTTTCATCTGTTCCGTAATTAACAACCTCTATTCCTTGTGATTTTAAATAAGTTATTATTCCGAATTTATATTCAGTTCCTGCGTGATCATTTCCAATAGCTATTTTCACAACTTTTAAATTTTTATTTTATTAAAGATTCTAGATTTATAATTTGAAAACAAAGATACTTCAAACAAAAAAAGTAAACTTCAAAAAATCAATAAATTACCTTAACGTTACCCCAATGTTAATAACTCCTTACCTTCTGTTAACATTGGGTGTGAATAAATAGTTGCTAAATTAAAGAAACTTTATTTGGACATCTTAATTTAAATTAGAATACAAAGGTCTTGACATCAAATCAAAATTTATTAATGACTTTTTCTTGTGAAGTTTTTAAACATTAATTTATTGTTATCAACTGTGATTTTTATGCAAAAATATCAATAAAAAGATGTGTTTATAAACTATGAACATCTGTTAATTAAAATTAATTCTAATAAGATTATCAAGTATTTAACCTTTTTATATGTTGTTAATATATTTCTGAAAAATCAATCTAACTTAAAAAGCAAAAAAAAAATAGAAAAGTTATACCGCTATCAACACTATATTATAATCATCATTTTTATTTTAAATTTTAAAAAAAGAAAAAGATATATATATGATATATGTTGAAAACTATAAAAAGTATGGATAATAAGACTAGATAATTCTTAGATGAGAATTTGTGTTAAGATCATCTATGATTTCTTGAACTCTAATTTTATCCTTTGGATGGATTTTTAGATGGATTCCGCCAAGAGCGTTTGAGTAAAATGGAAATACGCCAATCATTGTTTCATTCTCAAAAAAATAAGAAATTCCTTCTCTTTCCAAAAGAAGTCGTAATATTGCATAATCGTTTGGATATGTAAAGGTTGCTATAGTTATAAAATCTTTCATGAAAAAAGTCCAGATAATTGATGATTTACAATATACAAATTATCTAAAAAAAGACTTAGTTGATTTGTGTTGCTTCCTTATCGGATAAGATCGTACCGTTTATTTCTGATTTTTTATTGGTATCTGTATGTTCGTCCATTGTGTTTCCAATATATACTGTAGCATAATATAAGCCTAATAAAAATATTAGGGTAAACAGAAATATTATCTTATGAATTTTTTTGACTTTAGGTATCATACTACTTAGTACCAAACGAATAAATAACAATCTTCGTATTTTAAAATTAAGTAAATTTTAAGAAAAATAATAAGATTTGTTTAAATATTTTAAACGTAAACATTTGATTTACAGATATAATATTTTTTTAACTTTAAACAAGAATAAAATTTAATATTAAATAAAAGTTTATATAGAAAACAGTGAACCTAAAAAGATAAGCTGTAATTTTATATGATAAAATTTAAAAGACATTAATGAAAAGAAAAAGAAGAAGAGGAAGAAGGAAAAAGTCTCCCAAAATTGAAAACATTACACAAGGAATACTTAAGATACTTAAATCAGAACCTAACAAAACTTTTAATTATAAACAGATTGCCGCCAAGTTTGGGGTAGATGATCCTAGTAGTAGGAATCAAATAATTAAAAAGTTGACGCAATTAGCGGCTAAAAAAGAGATAGAAGAGGTAGATAGAGGAAAATTCAAAATAGTTCCTAATATCAACACCTATACAGGAGTATTAGAATTAACTTCTAAAGGAACAGGATATGTGATTGTAGAGGAATTAGAGGATGATATTTTTGTACCCAATAATAATCTTAACAAAGCACTAAATGGTGATGAAGTAGAGGTTTATGTATACAAAAGAAAACGCAGAGGTAAGAGCGAAGGAGAAATTTCTAGAATCATTTCTAGAAGTAAAAATGAGTTTGTTGGAGTTATAGAAATACAGAAGAACTATGCATTTGTAAATATGCAAGATTCTAGAATGTATACGGATATTTTTATCCCTAAGAACAAGATAAAAAATGCTGAGGATGGAGATAAGGTTTTAGTAAAGCTTGAAGATTGGCCAGAAAAGGCAGATTCTCCATTTGGAAAAGTAGTAAAAGTACTTGGTAAACCTGGGGAACATAATACAGAAATTCATGCAATTTTAGCCCAATATGGATTACCTTATGAGTTTCCATCTGAAGTTGAAAATTATGCAAATGAACTAGATACTTCCATTCAGGAATCAGAAATCAAAAAAAGGAGAGATATGCGTAAAACGCTAACGTTTAGTATCGATCCTAAAGATGCTAAAGATTTTGATGATGCACTTTCTTTTGAAATATTAGAAAATGGAAATTACGAAATAGGAATTCATATTGCAGATGTTTCTCATTACGTAAAACCAGGAACTATTCTGGATGATGAGGCTTATGAAAGAGCTACATCGGTGTATTTAGTAGATAGAGTAGTTCCCATGTTACCAGAAGTATTATCAAATAATGCTTGTTCGTTAAGACCTCATGAAGAAAAGTATACGTTTTCTGCTGTTTTTGAATTAAATAACAAAGCAGAAATTAAAAAACAATGGTTTGGGAGAACAGTAACCTACTCAGATGCACGTTTTGCGTATGAAGAAGCACAACATATCATCGAGACTGGTAAAAACGGTATTCCAAAGGAGATTTCGCTTACAGGAAAAGCATATAACGCTGATCAAAAAATAGCTGATGCGGTATTAAAATTGAACGAATTAGCAAAAATAATGCGGACTCAAAGAATGGGGAAAGGAGCTATTTCTTTTGATAAAGTCGAAGTTAAATTTAGTTTAAACGAAGAAAAGAACCCAGTAGGAGTGTTTTTTAAGACTTCTAAGGACGCTAATAAGCTTATTGAAGAGTTTATGTTATTAGCTAATAAAAAGGTCGCAGAATTCGTTGGAAAACAAAATCCAAAGAAAACATTTGTATATAGAGTACATGATGAACCTAATGATGAAAAACTTGCTGCTTTACAAAACATAATTGGAAGGTTCGGATATAAGTTGGATTTGCGAGATCGAAAAACAACCACAAAATCATTAAATGGTTTGTTAAAAGATGTTCAAGGAAAAAAAGAACAAAATTTGGTTGATACCCTTGCAATTCGAAGTATGAGTAAAGCAGAATATACTACTCATAATATTGGACATTATGGATTAGCCTTTGATTATTATTCACATTTTACTTCACCGATTAGAAGATATCCTGATGTTATGGCACATCGTTTGTTACAACATTATTTGGATAATGGAAAAACTGTGGCAGAAGAAGAATATGAAGAAAAGTGTAATCATAGTAGCTCAATGGAGAATTTAGCTGCAAGTGCAGAAAGAGATTCCATTAAATATATGCAGATCAAATTCATGAAAGATCATGAAGATGAAGAGTTTTTAGGTGTAATTTCTGGAGTAACAGAATGGGGGATTTATGTAGAAATTATAAGTAATAAATGCGAAGGAATGATCAGATTAAAAGACATGAATGACGATCACTATATTTTTGATCAGGATGAATATGCTATAATTGGTCAACGTTCTAAAAAAATGTATCAGTTAGGAGATGAAGTGTATGTAAAAGTTAAGAATGCAGATCTAGTGAAGAGACATTTAGATTTTACATTGCTTGGTAGTAAAGAAGAATTAGAATAAAATAAACGTAATAATCGTTTATTAAATAAAAATCACACAATTATCAAATTTAAAAGTAATAGGGAAATGAAAAAAGTAATAATTCTTACATTTTTATTGGTAGTATCAGGATTGCAAGCGCAAAAAGTAATCACTAAAAATGTAGGTGATTTTAGTGAACTAAAAGTTTTTGATAAGATAGAAGTAAAATTATTGAAGGGTTCAGAAAACAAGGTTGAAATTTCGGGGATTAGTAGAAGAGAAGTAGATGTAGTGCTTAAGGATGAAGTATTAAAAATAAAAATGTCATTAAGTAATACTTGGGATAATAATGATACAGAAGTAATTGTCTATTATAAGTCAATATCAAAGTTAGATGTGAATGAAGGAGCAAAGATTATGGTGAAAGATATGATCTCTGCAGATGAATTAGATTTACGAGCGCAAGAAGGTGGTGATATCTATGCTGAAATTAAAACTGGTAGATTGTTGGCTAGAGCTGTTAGTGGAGGTGGATTGCATTTAGAAGGTAGTGCTGATGAGCAAGAAGTCACTGTAAAAGCTGGTGGACAATTTATGGGAGAAGATCTAAAAACAAAAAGTACTCAGGTTAAAATTAGCGCAGGAGGAAGAGCTAATGTTAATGCAAGTGAATATGTAAAAGCAAATACTGCGGCTGGTGGAACAATTAGAATTTATGGAAATCCGAAGGAAGTAGATGGAAAAAAAGTTTTTGGTGGTAAAATTATAGAGGTAAACTAAGTAGTATTTTCTAACTTTGTAAGAAATATATCTACTTTTCTATGTTTCAAGATGCTCAAGCAGCAATATTTTTAGGTTTTGTGCTTGCCTTTTTAATTGGACCTGTTTTTTTTGTTTTATTAGAAACTGCGGCAATCAAGGGGTTTAGAGCAGCATTGGCTGTAGATCTTGGAGTTATTTTTGCAGATATTGTCTTCATTTTAATTGCATATTTTAGTACCAATCAAATATTAGAAAAAATAAAGGATGATCCTGCGCTTTTTGTATTTGGAGGTATGCTTTTAGCTACCTATGGTGCTATATCTTTTATCAAGGAACGAAAAAATTACAATAAGCTTAGAGATACTTCCGTAGAAATTATTAATAAGAATAATTACTTGGTATTGTTTATAAAAGGGTTCTTATTAAACTTCATCAATATTGGTGTTTTAGGATTTTGGATTGGCATTATTGTAGTAGCTGGACCTCAGATGGACATGAATACAAATAGAATCATTGTATTTTTTGCAATGGTTTTAATTACCTATCTATTTGTTGATATACTTAAGATGTTACTTGCAAAAAGACTAAAAAGAAAACTAACTCCAAAGCGGACATACCTAATCAAAAGAAGTATTAGTATGATTATGGTTGTTTTTGGAATTTTTTTGATTGTAAAAGGAGTGCTTCCTGATACAATGGAGCAGAAAATTCAAGATAGAATAGAGAAAATTACACCAGATTCTGGTTTTAAATAAAAAAAGTCCTGTTAAATAACAGGACTTTTTTTTGAGGTGTCGAGCGGATTCGAACCGCTGTAGATGGTGTTGCAGACCACTGCCTAGCCACTCGGCCACGACACCCTTTTTGATCTTAGACGGCAAATGTAAAAAAATTTATGAATACTTCAGATGTATTTATCTTTTTTTACTTCTGGTAATTGTAACCATTTGTACATTTCCGCCAATAGGTGGATTAATTTTAGAGACATCTACCGTAGCTTTTTCAACCAATGGTAACTCTTCTAATATACGATTTAAAATTCGTTCTGCGGCATGTTCTAGTAGTTTAGAACGTATAGCCATTTCTTCTTTTACGATAAGATTAAGATGCACATAATCAACAGTATCTGAGAGCTGGTCAGAATGAGCTGATGTGTTTAAATCAGCTTTAACTTTTAGATCAACCCTGTAATCAGAACCAATTTTTTTCTCCTCTACAAGGCATCCATGATATGCATAAACCTTGATGTTTTTTAGTGTAATTAACCCCACAAAATTTTTTTACAAAGGTAATAGAATCTTTGCAAAGAATTTACAAGGAAACACCCCTTTTGTATTAGGTTATTGTAACAATTAAAGAGTAATTATATAATTGTTGTGTATCATTGGAAATATTAGGTAGTTTTGTGTTTTATTTTTATCAAATGACAGAAGAAAAAAAATCACTCAATTTTTTAGAGCATATTGTCGAAGAAGATTTGGCCAATGGAATGAATCAAGAAGATTTACGTTTTCGTTTTCCTCCAGAACCAAATGGATATTTGCATATCGGTCATACTAAAGCTATAGGAATTAGTTTTGGTATGGGTTTAAAATATAATGCTCCAGTAAATTTACGTTTTGATGATACCAATCCTGCAAAAGAAGAACAAGAATATGTAGATGCGATTAAAGAGGATATTAGTTGGTTAGGATATCAATGGGATAAAGAATGTTATTCTTCAGATTATTTCCAGCAGTTATATGATTGGACTGTTCAATTAATAAAGGATGGAAAAGCCTATGTAGATAGTCAATCTTCAGAGGCTATAGCAGAACAAAAGGGGACAACTACAGAACCTGGTATTAATAGTCCATTTAGAGATAGGACAGTGGAAGAAAATCTGGATCTATTTGAAAAAATGAAAAATGGGCATTTTGAAGAAGGAGAGCATGTTGTAAGAGCCAAGATTGATATGGCAGATCCTAATATGCTTATGAGAGATCCTTTGATGTATAGAATCCTTAAAAAATCTCATCATAGAACGGGTGATGAATGGTGTATTTATCCTATGTATGATTGGACACATGGAGAAAGTGATTACATAGAAAATATATCACATTCTTTGTGCTCTTTAGAATTTAAACCACATAGAAAATTGTATGATTGGTTTTTGGATCAGGTGTATGATAACACAAGTATTAGACCTAAACAACGAGAGTTTGCCAGACTAAATCTAAGTTATACTATTATGAGTAAACGTAAGTTGCTTAGATTGGTGAATGAAGGTGTAGTAAAAGGGTGGGACGATCCTAGAATGCCTACAATTTCTGGATTAAGAAGAAGAGGATATACTCCTGCATCAATTAGAAAATTTGTAGATACTGTTGGTGTGGCAAAAAGAGAGAATGTGATAGATGTATCATTACTTGAATTTTGTGTTCGCGAAGATTTAAATAAAACAGCACCAAGAGTAATGGCTGTTTTAGACCCAGTAAAGCTGGTTATAACTAATTATCCTGATGGTGAAGAAGAATGGTTAGAGGCTGAAAATAATCCAGAAGATGAAGCTGCAGGAAATAGAAAGGTACCTTTTTCTAAAGAATTATATATAGAGAGAGAAGATTTTAAGGAGGAAGCTGGGCGTAAATATTTTAGACTTACATTAGGTAAAGAAGTACGACTTAAGAATGCCTATATTATTAAAGGTGAGAATGTTATAAAAGATAGTAATGGAGTAATAACTGAGATTCATTGTACGTATGACCCTAAGAGTAAATCGGGTAGTGGCACAGAGGAATCTAAACGTAATGTAAAAGGAACATTACATTGGGTATCTATACAACATTCTATTCCAGCAGAAATAAGATTGTATGATCGTTTATTTAACGATGAAGCTCCTGATAGTCACAAGGAGAAAGATTTTATGGAATTCTTGAACCCAAGTTCTTTAAAAATAATTACGGGTTATGTAGAGCCTAGTTTAAAAGAATCAACACATTTAGAAAGATTTCAGTTCCAGAGATTGGGTTATTTTAATGTGGATCCTGATAGTACTTCGGACAGCCTAATTTTTAATAAAACTGTCGGTTTAAGAGATACTTGGGCTAAAGTTAAACCTATTACCCAGAATACTAATAACAATACTCAAAAGCCTCAGAATACAAAGATAGAAGTGTCTGCTATTAATGAGATTAAAAGAGCAGGGAAGAAGTATACCAACTTATCAGAAGAGAAGAGAGAGGCTCTTAAATCGAAAATATTGGAAGCGGCTAAAGATGTTGATATTGATGAATTGGTTCCGTTATATGCAACAGCTGCTAAGAAAATAGGAACGAGAATAGTGACAACTTTAGCGCTTGGTGTTATATTAGAACATAAGGGTTTAACGCCTAATCAGGATGCTATTGATTTTATAAAGAAAGGTAGAGAAGATGCTAACGAGTTATTAAGAGCAGAGGCTGAGCAAGTAGCGAGTGGATTAGGATTATAAAGTTTTGATTACCATCATAAAAAGAAAAAGACGGATGTTAGTCCGTCTTTTTTTGTTTTAATGTATACTGTTAGAAATCTGCAATTTGCTCATCTTGAGGAATTTCTATATCAGTATTGAAATTTTTAAATACTTTTTTAGTATCCTCATCATCTAGTAATTTATTGGCATCTATAAAGTACCATTTTTCTTTTTTCTTATTATAGAATCCGAATAAAGAGGATTTAAATTTCACCGTACGACCATTATAATCCATCTCTATGGTATTTTTTACTAGACAGCGATATTCTTTTTTTTCTTTTCGTATATCAGTTACTTCATCAACCTGTGAGCTAACAATTTTAATTTTTTGAGCAGTCATAGCTCTAAAGGTATCTTCTAATTCTTGTTTCAATTGTTCGTTTCCTATCTTTTTGGATATTTTAGGATGTGTATGAAGTAAAAGAGTATTAACATCTTTTTGTACAGAAGCTTCGGATACGATCTTTGCATCTCGTAAAGCTAGTTTTTCTAATTTGGACATGCTTTGGGAAAAAACACTTCCTGAGATTAATAGAAAGAGGAGTAAGTAATTTTTCATGACTTGCGATTATAAGTGACTGTTTTTTGTGTATAAGAAAAATTGATTAATTATTTTTCTTAATTAATTCTATCTATCATAAACGGATCTATATAAAAGACTATGAGCTTAAATAAAAGTTGCATAGTATGATTTTATATCTTTTTTTTAAAATGCGCTTAAAACCGTTTATTTTAGTTTTTTTACAAAATTAGTAATTTATCTCATTAGATATTTTGAAAATTAGGAAAAAAATAAAATCCGATCATTAATGATCGGATTTAGTTTTGTAATAAGAAATTCTTATTCTTCTGTGTTTTTTCTACCAATACCTTTTTTGGCATTTTGGCGTTTCATTTCTTCTCCTATTTGGTTGGATGCTGTAAAGGATGCAATCATATTGTTTAGCATATCACTTCCTGCCTGAGGAGAGTTTGGTAGTAAAATTAAATTACTGTTGGTTTCTTCACCTATAGATTGTAAAGTATCATAGTGTTGGGTAACCACAATTAAAGCAGAGGCTTCTTGAGAATTGATACCTACGTTATTTAAAACATCCACACTTTCTTCTAGACCTCTAGCAATTTCTCTTCGTTGATCTGCAATACCTTGACCTTGTAATCTCTTACTCTCTGCCTCAGCTCGAGCTTTTGCTACAATCTTAATACGTTCGGCTTCAGCCTCATACTCGGCTGCAACTTTTTCTCTTTCTGCAGCGTTAATTCTATTCATTGCTTCTTTTACTTGAAGATCTGGATCGATATCAGTAACAAGAGTTTTTATGATATCATAACCATAATTAACCATCGCTTCATTTAATTCTTGTTTTACAGCGATAGCAATATCGTCTTTTCTTTCAAAAACATCATCAAGTTTCATCTTTGGCACTTCTGCACGTACTACATCAAATACATAAGATGTAATTTGATCATGTGGATTTTCTAGTTTATAGAAAGCGTCATAAACCTTATCCTTTATAACTTGGAATTGTACTGATATTTTTAGACGCACAAATACGTCGTCCTTTGTTTTTGTTTCAACAATAACGTCTAATTGCTGTATTCTTAGATTAATACGACCGGCAATTCGATCAAAGATTGGAATTTTAAAATGTAATCCGGAGTTACGAATACTTAAAAATTTTCCAAATCTTTCAACAACAGCTGCTGTCTGTTGTTTTACTGTAAATATCCCGGATACCAGTATAAGAAATCCTAGGATAATTATTGGTATAAAATATAGTGTCATTGGTTTTGATATTAAATGTTATTAGATACTTTGAATTTACTAATTAATTGTAAATAGATAAATTTTATTTCGCAATAGTAATCATGGCGGTGGACATTCCAGAGCTGCTAGAGGTACCGAATGCTACAGAAATTATTTCCCATCCATCTTTGGACGCTTTATTAAGAGTATCTTCAACCTGTTTGCGAAGTTTTTCAGTAGACCAAAGATTTGATATTTTAAGTACTTTATATTGTTTTTCCATAGATGACAAAGTTTAAGATCATTACTTTATCTGTATGATTTTAGTCATAAACGTTACAGAATAAAACAAAATAGCCTGTTAATTGTGTAACAGGCTATAGTAAGATAATGCGTAAAATAGATGTTATATTTTTTCTATTGTAGATTCAATTCTTTTAATCGTTTCTTCTTTTGAAATGATGGACATGATCTCAAATAGGTCTGGACCTTGTAGAGATCCAACTAATGATATTCGAAGAGGCATCATAATTTTACCAAAACCAATTTCTTTTGATTTGATCCAACTTTTAACGATGTTGGAAACATTTTCTGATGAAAAATCATCAATATCAGTTAGTATCCTTGTTAGTTCATGCATGAGAGATGCTGTGTCTTCTTTCCACGCTTTTTTAATTGCTTTTTCATCATATTCAGAAGGAGCAATAAATAGGAAAGAGCTAAGATCCCAAAGGTCATTTGTAAAAACGGCTCTTTCTTTAATAAGACCAACAATTTTGTTTAAATCAAAGGAAGAAGATATGTTCTTATTTTGTAGAATATTTTTTAATTGTTCCACGTGTAGAGAGTCGTCTGTATTTTGAAAATGTTGTTGTTGAAACCATTTTGTTTTTTCAGGATCAAATTTGGCTCCCGCTTTATTCACTCGTCCAAGGTCAAATGATTGAATAAGTTCCGTTAAGGAAAAGATTTCTTGTTCTGTTCCTGGATTCCATCCTAAGAACGCTAGCATGTTAATAACAGCTTCTGGTAGATAACCATCTTCTCTATAACCAGAGGCGATTTCTTTCGTTTTTGGATCTATCCATTGTAGGGGAAATACAGGAAAACCTCCTTTGATACCATCGCGTTTTCCTAACTTACCTTTTCCAGTAGGCTTCAGGATAAGTGGTAGGTGAGAAAAACTTGGAGTTTCCCATCCTAATGATCTATATAATAGCACATGTAATGGTAGAGAAGGTAACCACTCTTCACCGCGAATTACATGAGTAATTTCCATAAGATGATCATCCACAATATTAGCTAGGTGATATGTTGGCATACCATCACTTTTAAAAAGGATTTTATCATCAAGTACATTAGTTTCGATAGTTATAGTACCGCGTACTTCGTCAATAAGTTGAAGAGTTTCGTCGACAGGACATTTAAAACGAATAACATAAGGTTCGCCAGAATTAATTTTTTGCGATATTTCATTCTCCGATAAGGACAGTGAGTTATTCAGTTTTTCTCTATTATGCCAGTTGTAAACGAATGTTTTTCCGTTTTCTTCATGTTGTTTACGATGTAGATCTAATTCTTCTGAAGTATCAAAAGCATAATAGGCATGACCATTTTGGATAAGTTGGTCAGCATATTGTTTGTATAAATGTTTTCGTTCACTTTGTCGGTAAGGGCCGTAATTGCCTTCTTTTCCTGGACCTTCATCAAAAGGAATATTGCACCAGTTTAATGCGACGATTACATAATCTTCAGCTCCAGGAACGTAACGGTTTTGATCTGTATCTTCTATACGAAGAACAAAAGTTCCTTGATGTTTTTTAGTAAATAAGTAATTAAATAAAGCTGTTCTTACACCACCAATATGTAGCGGACCGGTAGGACTTGGAGCAAATCGTACACGTGGTTTGTTTGTCATAGTTAAATGTTTTAAACCGTAAGGTTATAAAAGAAATGACAAAGATACGATCTTATAAAAGTGTAAAAAAAGGATTTAAAGTAATTAATTATGTAATGTTACATAGGTTTCATTTCACGTGGAACACGTTTATTCATTAACATAAACCATAATGGTGGAAATAAAGAAAGTACCATGGAGGTAGGGTAGCCAAAGGGTAGTTGAGGGCTTTGGTCATGGTGATCAAGAATTTGATATTTTTTAGAGGCTCTATAATGATGATCGCTATGGCGAGTAAGTTCAAAAAGAAGAATACGGCCTAGTAGATGATTGGAGTTCCAGGAATGTATTTCGCGAACTCTTTCGTAACGTCCGGAGTTATTTTTCTTACGAACAAGACCATAATGTTCTATGTAATTGATAGTTTCTAGAAGTAAAAAGCCAACAGTACCACATGATATAGCAACCCATAGTCCTGTTAAACCGAATAAAGAATAGGTTATGCCTAGATAGCATGTTGTGATAATCATATACCAAAACATATCGTTTTTGAAGGAAAAAAATGAACGATTCTCTTTTTTAAGAAGTGTTTTTTGAATTTTCCAAGCACTTATATATTGTCCAATTACAGATGTGATCCAAAAAATGTATACAGGTTGGTTATAACGAGCTGTAGCAGGGTCATCTTTAGTAGCAGCTTTAAGATGATGTCCAAAATTGTGTTCTATATAAAAGTGCATGTATAATGAAGGAAGTAGAAGAGCTTTAGCGATAAATCTTTCGTTAGAAAATCTATGCCCTAATTCATGACCGACGTTTATTCCATTGGCACCAAGAACTATTCCGGTCGATATAATAATTCCTACTATTTCAAAGGTTTTTAAATCATTGGAGGAAATGGTATAAAGAGCATAAAATAGTATTAAATAAATCAAAGGGAGATTTATATATAAAAGCCAATCGAATAGTTTTTTCTTGGATATAGTTAATCGGGTATCAGGGTCTAAATTTTCTTCAGACGAAGGAGTAAAAAGTTCAATTATTGGTATAATACCAAAAACATAGATTGGGGTTAGGTAGGTATAAATATCCATTAGATAGATACTTAAAACTGCAACTAAAGGTATGCTATATGCAGATATGTATTTAAGATCTTTCATAACAAGTTATAATCTAGGGTTTTGAATTATAATAAATATAACAAATCTATAAGAAATAAAGTTGTAGTTTTATAAATTACTGAAAAAGAAAAGGTGAAGTTATGAGCAGTTTTGAGTTAATCAAGAATAAACTAGAAAGTTTTATAAGGAAATATTATACAAATGAATTGATTAAAGGCGTAATTCTTTTTGCCGCTATTGGGTTGTTGTATTTTTTGATTACACTGTTAATAGAATATGTTTTTTGGTTAAGTAAACTATGGAGGACTATATTATTTTGGATGTTTGTTATTGTAGAGTTAAGTCTGTTTTCGAAGTTCATAGTGATTCCTTTGTTTAAATTATTCAAGCTTGCGAGGGGTATAGATTATGAAAGTGCTTCGAAAATTATAGGAGATCATTTTCCAAAAGTAAATGATAAATTGTTAAACCTGTTACAGTTAAGCGAAAATAATTCCTCATCTTCATTATTGTTAGCGAGTATAGAACAAAAATCCCAAGAGTTAAGTCCTGTACCGTTTAAAACGGCAATAGACTTTAAGAAAAATGTGAAATATCTTAAGTATATCATTATTCCGGTTTCCGTTTTTTTACTAGTAAGTTTATTTAATGAAAGAAACTGGTATTCAGAAAGTTATAATAGAGTTATTAACTATGGAACGGCATATGAACCGCCGGCACCATTTCAATTTTTTGTGGTAAATGATAATTTAAATGCATTGGAGAATGAAGATTTTGTTGTAAAAGTACGCACCAGTGGTGATGTGATTCCCGAGAGTGTGAGTATCAATTATGAGGGAGAAACTTATTTCATGAAAAGTAAGAAGGTGGGGGAGTTCGAATATACTTTTATACAGCCAAAGAAGTCAATGAGTTTTAGGTTATCATCGAGTGATGTGTTTTCTAAGGATTATGAATTAAAAGTTGTTCCAGTGCCAACATTGTTGGATTTTAAAATGAATCTTGATTATCCAGAGTATACACAAAAGAAGGATGAAAGTGTTAATAGTTCGGGAAATGCAATAGTTCCGGAAGGAACAAAGGTGTCTTGGTCAGTGAATACAAGAAATACGGAATACGTTAGTATGATTTCGAAAGATTCGGTAATAGCGTTTATGAAGGATAAATCTACTTTTAAATATGGAAATAGGTTATATGGAAATTGGGATTATCAGATAACATCATCGAATAAGAATATTAAGGATTATGACAATTTATCTTTTAGCATAAATGTTATTAAGGATCAGTATCCAGAAATTAATTTAACTTCAGAGAAGGATAGTATAGATAATAGTACACTTTATTTTTTTGGAAGAGTAAGTGATGATTATGGTTTAAGAGGTCTGAATTTGGTGTATTATAATAGCGATAAAGATGATGTAAAAATAAAGAAAAAGATTGGTATTAATTCTTCTGTTTTTGACGAATTTATCTATGTTTTTCCAGGTGATATTGATTTGGATAATGGGATTAATTATGATTTTTATTTCGAGGTATATGATAACGATGGAGTGAATGGAAGTAAATCAACAAAAAGCCAAGTTTTTAGTTTCAGAAAATTGACAAATTTAGAGGAACATAGGAAAAGGTTAAATGAACAAAACGAGGCGATTTCAGGTTTGAATAAATCATTGAAAAAATTCGAGGAACAGGAAAGTGATCTGAAGGAACTTAGTAAGATTCAAAAGGAAAAAAAACAATTAGATTTTAACGATAAAAAGAAATTAGAGGACTATCTAAAACGACAAAAGGAACAGGAAAAGATGATGCAGAATTTCTCTAAAAAGCTAAAAGATAATCTTGAGCAATTGGATGATAAGAAAGAGGAGGAACCTTTTAAAGATGCATTAAAAGAAATGATGGAGCGTAATGAGGAAAAGCTAAAGAAAAATGAAAAGTTATTAGAAGAGATAAATAAGTTATCAGAGAAGATCCAGAAGGAGGAATTAACAGAAAAGTTGGAGGAGCTTGCGAAAGAAAATAAGAATTTGAAGAAGAATTTAGAACAGCTTTTGGAGCTTACTAAAAGATATTACGTTATTCAGAAACATGAGAAATTAGCAGAGGAGTTGAGTCAGCTTGCTAAAGAACAGGAAGAGTTGTCTGAAAAGGAAGAAGAAAACACCAAGCAGGAGCAGGATAAATTAAATGAAAAGTTCGAGAAGTTTCAGGAGGAAATGAAGGAGTTAAGAAAGGATAATGAAAAACTAAAGAAGCCTATGAACTTGGATCAGGAGCAAAAAGATGAGGATGGGATTAAAGAGGAACAAGAGAAAGCGAGCGATAACCTAGATAAAAACAACAAATCTGATGCTAAGAAAAATCAGAAAAGTGCAGCTCAGAAAATGAAACAAATGAGTAGTGGAATGCAGATGCAGATGCAAATGGCTGGTGGAGAACAGCAACAGGAAGACATGGAAATGTTGAGGCAGATTCTAGATAATCTGGTAGATTTTTCAATGGAACAAGAAGGGCTAATGAAAGGTTTCAAAGGAATAAATAATAATAATCCAACTTATTCATCAAAACTAAAAAAGCAAAGTGTATTAAGAGAAAATTTTATTCATATAGATGATAGTTTATATGCATTAGCGTTACGTCAACCTAAGATATCTGATGAAGTGACTAGTAAATTAACGGATATAGAGTTTAATATTGATAAATCATTAGAGCGCTTATCTGAGAATCAAGTAATACAAGGAACCGCTAATCAACAATATGCAGTAACGGGTTCTAATGACTTAGCGTATTTTTTAAGTAAGGCATTGGACCAAATGCAAAACAGCATGTCTGCTGCAGGTAAGGGGAATAGTGGAAAATCAAGAGGTTTTCAGTTACCGGATATTATAAAGAAACAAGGAGAATTAAATGAGCAAATGAAAGATGGAACTGAGAAGGGTGAGAAGCAAGGTAAAAAGGAAGGGCAACAACAGGGTCAGTCTAACCAGGGCGGTTCCGGAGAAAACGGAGAAAAAGGAAAAGGAGAAAGCGGGAAGAAAAAAGGACAAAGTAAAGATGGTAAAAATGGTAACGGAAAGGCCGATAGTGAACAAGAAAATAATGATGGAGAGCTATATGAGATATATAAGCAGCAACAGCAATTAAGGATTGCGTTACAAGATAAACTTAAAAAAGAAGGAATAGGAGGGAGTAAAGGTAGTGCGTTGTTAAAGAAAATGGAGCAAGTGGAAAATGAGTTATTAGAAAAAGGATTTAATAATAACACGCTTAGTAAGATGTTGAATCTAAAACATGAGTTATTAAAACTAGAAGACGCCACATTAGAACAGGGTGAAGAGAACAGAAGAGAAAGTAAAACAAATCAAACATTGTTTAAAAACGACACAAATAGTCAACTTCAAAAGGCGCAACAATATTTTAATACTACTGAGATATTAAACAGACAAGTATTACCTTTGCGGCAAAATCACAAAAGAAAGGTTCAAGAATATTTTAAAAAGGAAAATGATTAATTTTTTTTATGAATCGGTGGCTACGAATATTAATGAGTTGTCCACTGTAAGTTGGTTGAACAAGGTGGCTGTTTCCGAGAAGAAGTCAATTGGTGAGATTAGTTTAATATTGTGTTTAGATGATTATTTATTGGACATTAATCAGAAATATTTAAACCACGACACCTATACAGATATAATTAGTTTTGATAATACGATGGGAAATAAACTGGCTGGTGATATTTTTATATCTGTAGATCGTGTAAAGGAGAATGCTGAGATATACGAAGTGGATTTTGAGGAAGAATTAAGGCGGGTTATGGTTCATGGACTGTTGCATTTTTGTGGTTACAAAGACAAAACAGAAGAAGATAAATCTGTTATGAGACAAAAAGAAAATGAAAAACTAAAGATGTTCCACGTGGAACATCTTTAGTTTGTTTTTATAGTTTGTTCCACGTGGAACAAATTTTTTATATAATTTAAATGTTCCACGTGGAACAAATGTAGATCAGGTATGTTTGATAAAGAGTATGATGTGATTGTTGTTGGAGGAGGACACGCAGGAAGTGAAGCTGCGGCGTCAGCCGCTAATTTAGGTTGTAGCACGTTGTTGATTACAATGAATTTGCAAAATATAGCTCAAATGAGTTGTAATCCAGCAATGGGTGGTATAGCGAAAGGACAAATAGTAAGAGAGATTGATGCTTTAGGAGGTTATAGTGGTATTGTAAGCGATAGAACTGCTATACAATTTAAGATGTTGAATAAATCAAAGGGGCCAGCTATGTGGAGTCCAAGAGTTCAGAGTGATAGAATGAGATTTGCTGAAGAATGGAGATTGCTTTTGGAACAAACACCAAATTTGGATTTCTATCAAGAAATGGTGAATGGACTTTTGATTGAAGGAGAAAAAGTTGTGGGAGTAAGAACATCATTGGGAATTGAGGTAAAAGCAAAAACAGTTGTGTTAACGAATGGAACTTTTTTGAATGGTTTGATTCATATTGGAGAAAAACAATTTGGAGGTGGAAGAGCAGGAGAAAGAGCCGCAACTGGTATTACAGAACAATTGATAGATTTAGGTTTTGATTCAGGAAGAATGAAAACCGGAACTCCACCCCGTGTAGATGGAAGATCTCTAGATTATTCTAAAATGATAGAACAACCAGGTGATGATAATCCAGAAAAGTTTAGTTATTCCGATTTATCAAAACCACTTACTGAGCAAAGATCTTGTTTTATGACATACACTTCTCCGGAGGTTCATGATTTACTTAGAGAAGGGTTCGATAGATCTCCAATGTTTAATGGAAGAATTAAAAGTATCGGGCCTAGATATTGCCCTTCAATAGAAGATAAGATTAATAGATTTGCCGATAAAGAAAGACATCAAATGTTTATTGAACCAGAAGGGTGGAATACAGTTGAAGTATATGTAAATGGATTTTCTACATCTTTACCAGAGGATGTTCAGTTTAAAGCATTACGTTCAGTTGTCGGGTTTGAAAATGTAAAATTCTTTAGGCCAGGTTATGCAATAGAATATGATTATTTTCCACCTACGCAGTTAACACATACTTTAGAAACAAAGTTAATTGATGGTTTATTTTTCGCAGGACAGATAAATGGAACTACAGGGTATGAGGAAGCAGCTTCTCAGGGTTTGATGGCAGGAATAAACGCAGCGCTAAAAGTTAAAGAAGAGGAGTCATTTATTTTAACTAGAAGCGAAGCTTATATTGGAGTTTTAATAGATGATCTAATAACTAAGGGAACAGAAGAACCATACAGAATGTTTACATCAAGAGCAGAGTATAGAACTTTATTAAGACAAGATAATGCAGACTTTAGGTTAACTCCTGTTGCTCACAAGATCGGATTGGCTTCAGATGATCGTTTATTAAGAATGGAAGAAAAGCAAAAGAAGTCCGATAATTTTGTTCAGTTTTTTAAGGAGACAAGTGTAACTCCGACTGAGGCGAATCCAGTATTGAAAGAAAAAGGATCTTCTCCTATTAACCAAAGTGGTAAAATGTTTAAGATTTTTGCACGACCTCAAATTAATTTAGAAGATATGAGACGCTTGGAAAAAGTAGCGGATTATATTGAAAAAAATGAGTTGGATAAGGAAGTGTTAGAACAAACAGAAATACAGGTTAAGTATTCGGGTTATATAGAAAAAGAAAAGAACAATGCTGATAAACTAAATCGATTGGAAAATATTAAAATTCCAAAAGATTTTGATTATACAAAACTGAAGTCATTATCTTATGAAGCTTGTGAGAAGATGACGAGAATAAAGCCTGCTACGATTTCTCAGGCATCAAGAATAAGTGGAGTGTCGCCTAGCGATATTTCAGTTCTTTTAGTTTATATGGGTCGATGAGAGATTATGTGATATGTAAACAAGAAAGAGCGATAAAAGGGAAGATATTAGTAACAGTAGTTTTTGTGTTTTCTGTGTTAATGCTTTTTTTTGGAAGAGAAGAATTGTGGTCAAGAATAATGTTAGTTGTAGTTTCTTCCCTTTTTTTTGGTTTTTCAACCTCTTATAAAATTAGCAAGGATTTTGAAAACTATAAATTGTTTTCTGTTTTTGGGTTGGTGCTTTATAAAATAAAACTGAACTTGGATTTTCCAGATTATGTTTCTGTATTTTCTGGAAGTTTTGTGCAGAATAATGATTGGAGTACGGTAAGTGCCATTGGAACAAAAGAAAGGCATGATAAATATGTTGTTCGTTTTTTTAAGGAAAATAGAAAAACAACGTTGTTTCAATCAGAGAAATATGATAAAGCTTTAGAAAAGGCCAAAGAATTAAGCAAACTCTTAAATATTGAAGTTTTTGATGCTACAAAATCTTAGTTCCACGTGGAACATTCAACACTTGATTATAATTTTCGATGTATAGAACAAAACTAATATTATGTCAATCAGTGAACATAAATAGAAATAGTAAAGGATTTTTAGTTGGTTTAGAATAGATAATGAATAACGAAAACGAATATTATTTAGAATGTAAAGATTATACAGTTTCTGGTGAGCTGTTTAAATTGTATAAGGATGAAAAATATGATATGCTTGTAACAGTCCCTAAACCATCCGAAGATGTCTTGGGGAAATATTATGAAAGTGATGATTATATTTCTCATACCGATTCCAAAAGAACGTTTTTCGAAAAGTTGTATCACATTGTAAAAAGTTACTCATTAAGAAAAAAGGTTCGTCTAATAACTGAATTAAATAATCAACCAGGCATTCTGTTAGATATTGGTGCTGGAACTGGAGATTTTTTGATGCAAGCCCAAAAACAAAAATGGGATGTAATAGGAGTTGAGCCCAACGATCAAGCTAAGGAGCAAGCAAAAAAGAAAGGAGTCTTGTTAGAAACTACGACCTCTAACTTATCTTCTAATAATTTTGACGTGATTACCATGTGGCATGTTCTTGAGCACGTACCCGATTTGTCTGCTCAAATTAAAGAATTGAAGAGACTCTTAAAACCAAATGGTCACCTCATAATCGCTGTTCCCAATTTTAAGTCGTACGATGCAGAATACTATAATTCGCATTGGGCTGCTTATGATGTACCTAGGCATTTATGGCATTTTTCTGAAAAGGCGATAGAAAACCTTTTTCAGGAAGAAAAAATAAAACTTCAAAAAACATTACCACTTTTATTTGATTCCTTTTATGTCTCATTATTATCAGAAAAGTATAGGAATGGGAAAATGAATTTTATAAAAGCTTTTCGGCTAGGTTTTATATCTAATCTTAAAGCGCGAAGATCAAAACAGTATTCTTCACATATTTATGTGCTAAAAAACGATTAATTCTGTTTTTAAAGTTTTTTAAGGATATTTTTGCAATAAAAGTTACCCAATCTATAGGAAATTTCTAAAAACAGCTTAAAACGCTTTGTTTTGAGTCGTTTTTAATTGATTTTGATAATTGTAAAAGATATAATTATTGTTTTTTCTTATAACATGGTAATTTGATGATGTTATAATGATAACATATACTGAACTTTGATATTTTTGCGCAGAACTAAATTTAGAATAATGAGAAAATTTTTATGCATCGCTATAGGATTACTTGTAATGACTTCATGTAATCAGCAGACGGAAAAAACAGGATTTGTAAATAATACAAAAGTTGTTTCAGATTTTAAAGAAATGAAAGCTGCGAAAGAAAAATGGACAAAAAAGAATAATGAAGTAAGAGCAGAGTTAGAGGAAAAAGCAAAGCAATTTCAAATTGAGGTTCAAGGATATCAAAATATAATGAAATCCATGACACAATCAAATAGAGAGAAAAAGGAGCAGGAGTTAATGGTAAAACAGCAAACACTGCAAAGAGAACAACAAACTAGAATGCAAGAGATTCAACAAGGTAGCCAGACCGAGATTGATTCGATAATAGCAAAAGTTGAAGATTTTATCAAAGACTACGGTAAAAAGAATGGGTATACATACATTTATGGTGAGACAGAAGTAAAGAATATCTTTTACGCTAAAGAAGAGTTAGACCTAACTGATAAAATTATTGCTGAACTTAATGGTGAAAAGCCATCAGAAGAAAGTAAAGAATAGTGCCAAGTTAAACATCATACCGTACCCTATAATATTAATTATAGGGTTTTTTTATGTTTGGTTGTTAAAATTAAGAAAAGGATTGAATGAAGCTTAAGGAAAATTGCGGGAATGTTTTTACTTGTATAAATAAACACAAAAAAGAATGATTTTGGTTTGTTTTACTAGTATAAATATCGTTTTAAGTCGTTTTATATTCAAGTAAGGATGTGCAAAATTGCATAGTAAAGTGTGTTCTTTTTTTTATATTATTTTAAGGGAAAATTCCCTAAAATATTTTTACTGACATATATTCTAGATAAGCTATAAAAATTAGTTCAAAAAAGGAATAAAAAAAAACACTTAATCGGATAAAGTTGCCGTTTTTAGATTTTTTTCAACCCTACAAAATGTCAGAATATCAATGGTTTTTTTAGGAAATTTGGATTAAAATTTTGTTTTTTTTCAGATTTATCTACTGTTTTCCTAGTTTTTTGAACCACATTTGTTGTAAAATGATTATATTTAAGTATTTGGTTAATAATGCTTTACTATCTTTTTAATGATGTATCAACTACGGTTTTCACACATGTAATTATTGTCTTCAACTTTTAGTAAGAATATTATTACAAAAAAAAATGAAAATTTGGTTTGATATAAATTTTTAATTTATAATTTTATGACTTTAGTATATTTATATTAACAATATTATTAACAAACGCCCCAAATCGTTTGATTAGTAGTGCATATTTTCACACGTATTTAAGTGATATAATCGCTATGAGAAGGAAACTTAACTTAGTCTTTGTCTTGATTGTTTTGGCTCTTGGATTTCAAGAAGCCTTTGCCCAAGTACGAAATATTGGGGCTCCTACTTTGGTATCAGGTGCTCAGGCTTGTGGTACATTAACTAATAGTTTCGACTTTACAGCGGATTTGTCAGCAGGTGCTGCGTTAGATTCAAACAATCAATTCATTTTACAACTTTCCAATCCTTCTGGAAGTTTTGCAAATGCATCCGAAATTACGGATTTAGCCTCAGCAGATGGTCCTAATGAAGCAAGTGGCGCAGGAGCGGTTATTGAATTTTTTGATGTCACGGTACCTCAGGATGCAAATAGTGACGATTACAGATTAAGAGTGATCGCTACAGATACCAATGCTACTATACTAAATGAAATATCTGATCCAATTCCATTTCATTTTTTTGATGATGATAATCTTTTAATTCGTTTGAATAGCGGTGACGATATCATTTTTTGTAATGTGGCTTCATTCGCTAAAGAAGTTGCGGTTGTTGTTCTAGATCAAAATAATAATGAGGTAGATGTTAATAGTTTTAACTGGGAATGGTTAAGAGATGGAGCATTAATACCTGGTGAAAATAGTCCAAGGCTACTGATAACGGAAGAAGGAGATTACCAAGCACGAGTTTCGGTGGGTTTATGTAACAATGTTTTTGTTTTCAATAAATCAAATAGAATATCCGCATCTTTGGTAAACCAAGGGGAAATTTCTATTGTTACAACAGCTCCGGATTTTTCTTTTTGTCCAGATGAGACGAAGATTTTACGAGCTAGTGTGGAAGATCCTTCATATGGCTATCAATGGAGTAAAGATGGAGAAGAATTGGAAGGCGAGGTATTATCTTTTTTAGTTCTACCTGATAATGATTTTGGTGGTGAATACGTTTTACAGATCGAGCTTAGTGAAGATTGTACTTTACCAACACCTCCAGTAACCGTTACAAATGAAGGATCGAGTATTACAACTCCTTTACCACCAGGATTGGTACTACTACCAACACAAATATTAACACTAACTGTAGAGACGGATGCCCCAATAGGAAGTACATTTAGGTGGATACGTGATACTAATATCATAATTCAAGGAGTTACTACTGGCTCAACTATTACGTTCGATGTTCCTGCAAATGGAGTAGGAGATTATAGATTAGAAATTGATGCTTTATTTCCGGATGATCCTTGTATGTCAGAACTAGTAACAGAAACGGTTGTGGTAGCAGCAGAAAGATTTGATATAACGATTGCTCCTGGAGAGGTCGTCGACTGTGACCAGGATACCATAACCATTGCTTTAGAAGAAATGGTAGGTATCACATCTACTAACGACCGAGTTCCTTTAACTACAGAACAATTTGATTTTTTTGATTTTGAGTGGTTTAATGATGGAGTCTCTACAGGTGAGACTTCTTTGTCATTAGATGTTTCTCGTGCTGATAATGGAGGAAGTTTCGAGTTGAGGGCTATTTTTAATCCAGGAGGTTTACCAGATACGGTTTCTAACAATTTACCTATTGACTTTTTATCCAATAGCATTGTTTTAGATATAAATCCTGCTGTTTTGGAAGATGGACAAACAGTTACGCTAACAGCTCCAGCGAGTACCAATTTTACGTATGAGTGGTATGTAATTCAAAATGGGACAGAAGTATTAATCGATGGAGAAACAACCAATACGTTAACGGTTTCTGAAGAAGGAGATTACTTTGCAAGAATAAGTTCCTCTTTATGTACTACAGATACACTAATAGCAGAAGTTAGAGGACCTGGAGCATTATCAGAATTAATACCGAATGTCGTAACACCCGGAGGAAATGCTGCAAACAATTCATGGGTTTTGCCAAATTCCTTTACAGATAATGATGTCGAAGTAAGCATATATTCATCCAACGGAAAGTTAGATTTCCAAAAGAATGGTGGCTATAATGCTGATTGGCCAAATGAGTCTGCCTCACAAGCAAGTGAACTTATTTACTATTATATAATATCAAGAAGTAATACAGTTGTTAAAAAGGGGACAATTACAGTAATGAGATAATTTATGATAAAAAAAATACTCTATATATCTATTTTCATTTTTTGTGCACATCTAGTATCTGCACAAGATGGATCTTCTAATACATCAGGTATATTACCTTCGGATATTCCTTTACATAATTCTTTAAAATATAATAGGTTTTTGTTTAATCCTACCTTTTCTTTAGTAAGAGAAAACAAAAACTCTATAAACATCTATAATAGAAACCCTCGTTCCAGTTTTAGCGATAATTCTCAGACATATTTTCTTAATTATTCCGCGAGATTTGAAGAAAAAACAGGAATTGGAATTGGATTATTTCAACAGAATGTTGGAATTTTTAGGTTTTTTGGGACTACATTAAATTATGCATACAATCTCGAACTAAACAGAGATATGAATTTCACTTTTGGTGTAAATTTAAATTATTCTCAAAGTGCTTTAAAAAGTAACCTAGACCAAGCACAAGCAAATGATGACATCATAAATAATTATGAAAACAGTTCGGTTTTTCTTCTTAGACCAGGTGTAAATTTTAATTACGGAAGTTTTGATGTAGGGGTTTCTGTTGGAAATTTAGTTACTTATAATGTTACGGCTAGTGAATTGCTTACAGATAATTTCGAATATTCTGGACATGTAATGTATACTACTGAATTGGATTGGAGAAGAACAGAAAACGAATTAAGAGGGATGGTTTACGCCTCTAAACCAGGTGAGCAAGATTTAAGATATGGTGGAAACGTGTTATTTGAAATTCAAAAATATGGATGGGCTCAATTAGGTTATAATAGTTTCTATGGAGGATCAATAGGTATAGGTGCTAATATTACCAAAGTGGTTTCTGTGGGATATACTGTAGAACCTGGAATTGGAGGAGATGCAAGTGTAGCAGAATTTGGCGCAACTCACGAATTTGGTTTAGCATTTAATTTCGCTAAAGAAGAGCGTAGAAGAAAAAGAAGAAACTTATCATCAAAAAGTTCTTTACAAAGAGATTCTGAAATAAGAAGATTGAAGAAAGAAATTTTAGATCAAAATAAACTAATAAGAGAATTACAAAGTACTAGGAATGACTCTCTAAGTCAGGCTCAACGAGCTATGAATAAATTAGAGAGATCAATTCAGGAAGCAAAAGAAGAGGAAGCGAGAAAGGCAAGAGAGCTTGCGCTACAGAGAGAAGAGGAAGTAAAATTACTGAATAAGAAAAAAGAAGAAGAGCTTGCTGCTCAAAGGAAATTGGAGTTGGAGATGGCTGAGCAAAAAGCAGAAGAAGAAAGATTAGCAGCACAGAAGAAGATTCAGTTAGAATTAGCTGAGCAGAAAAAAGCAGAAGAAGAAAAAGAAGCTCAAGAAGCGGCAGCGAGAGAAGCAGAAGAAGCAAGAATAGCTGCTGAAGAAGAAGCTGGAAGACAAGCTGAGGAGGCAAGAATAGCTGCTGAAGAAGCTGCCAGAGAAGCGGAAGCAGAAAGACAAGAAGCAGAAGCGGAAGCAGAGGCTGAAGCGAAAAGACAAGCTGAAGAAGCAGCTAAAGAGGAAGAGGCTAGACAAGCACAAATTGCTGAGGCAGAAGCTAAGCAAAAAGCAGAAGAAGAAGAGCAATTAGCTGCACAGAAAAGGCTAGAACAGGAGATGGCAGCGCAAAAGGCAGAAGAAGAGCGATTAGCTGCACAGAAAAAGCTTGAGTTGGAGATTGCAGAACAACGAGCTGAGGAAGAAAGATTAGCCTCTCAGAAAAAACTGGAGCAGGAAATGGCCGAGCAGAGAAGAAGAGAGCAATCTCAGAAATCATTAGAAAGAGAAGTTTCTGTACAGAAAGATGAAGAAGAGAGATTACGTCAGGAAGCAGAATCTGCTAGATTAGCTGAGGAAGAGAGATTACGTCAAGAGGCTGAGGCTGCTAGATTAGCTGAAGAAGAGAGATTACGTCAAGAAGCAGAAGCTGCTAGACTTGCTGAAGAAGAAAGACAACGTCAAGAAGCTGAGGCTGCTAGATTAGCTGAAGAAGAGAGATTACGTCAAGAAGCGGAGGCTGCAAGACTAGCTGAAGAAGAAAGACAACGTCAAGAAGCTGAGGCCGCTAGATTAGCTGAAGAAGAGAGATTACGTCAAGAGGCTGAGGCTGCTAGATTGGCTGAGGAAGAGAGATTACGTCAAGAAGCTGAGGCTGCTAGATTGGCTGAGGAAGAGAGATTACGTCAAGAAGCTGAGGCTGCTAGATTAGCTGAAGAAGAAAGACAACGTCAAGAAGCTGAGGCTGCTAGATTGGCTGAGGAAGAGAGATTACGTCAAGAAGCTGAGGCTGCTAGATTAGCTGAAGAAGAAAGACAACGTCAAGAAGCTGAGGCTGCTAGACTTGCTGAGGAAGAAAGACAACGTCAAGAAGCTGAGGCTGCTAGATTGGCTGAGGAAGAAAGACAACGTCAAGAAGCTGAGGCTGCCAGACTAGCTGAAGAAGAAAGACAACGTCAGGAAGCAGAAGCTGCAAGACTTGCTGAGGAAGAAAGACAACGTCAAGAGGCAGAAGCTCAAGAAGATAGTAGTGAAGATCTTGAACAGATTCAGAGAGAAATCGATAATAGTAGTAGAATTACTGATAGATTGATTGCATCTAGAGATTCCTTATTAACTTCTTCTGTGAATCTAGATAAAAGAGAATTTAATAAACTATTAGAATCTCTTGTTAATATGAGTGATGAAGCTGAACAGGTGAAAAACAATCCTGATCCAAGTAGCTCGAAAAGATTAACTTCTAGAAATAGATTTATCAAGTTCGCTGAAGCTACTAGACCAGAAGCTAAGTATGCAACTAAATATATTCCTGGATATCCAGAAGGATACTACCTAATAGGTAATGTGTTCAGAGGTGGAGTATATGCAGAAAGTTTTACGAATAAGTTAAAAGATCTTGGATTTAATGATGCTCAAGTGATTCTAAATCCAGAAAATCAGTATCAATATGTTGCTATTACGTATTATGCAAATAAAGAAGAAGCAGCTGAGAATTATCTGAATAATATTGGAAACAAATACTTTGGTGATATGTGGATCTTAAATATTGCTAAAAGTAGAGTAGAATCATTGAAAAGATTAGTGCAAGAATCACGTATTATAAAAGATACAGTTAAAGACGATACCGTATTAACAGAGAATCTGTCATATATCGGAGGACATAATATTGAAAACGGATATTATTTAATTACCAATATCTTTAAAAGAGAAAATTATTTTGAACGAGGAATGAATCAACTTAGATCTCAGGGGCTAGAGCCTAAGTTTTTCAGGAATCCAAAAGACAATTACATATATGTGTATTTAGATAGGTTTGATAGTATTGATCAAGCAAAACAGAGTTTATTCTCTAATGTAAATAACACATACGACGGAGATCTATACATTTTAAAGATACAATAGTGAGTAGTACCCCAAAATATACTAGAATGAACAACACAACTCAAACAAAGCAGCTTATGAAAACACTATTACCCAAAAAAGCTGTACTAATAATAGCGGTGATTATTATTGGTGCCATAAGCAAGATGAACGCGCAGGAATCAGTTCCTTTAACCCCAAGAGCAGGAGCCCAGTTTAATAACCTTAGGGGTAACATGGTGATGACAGGTAATGATATTGTTGGTGTTATTGAAGATTCAAACGGTAACACTTTTACTAACCCTAATCGAAACTACAACGGTAATGCTAATAACGGAAACTATGTTACTGCTTTTATAGATGTGGATAATGATCCTACTACATTTAGTTCTAGTGAAGCAGGTTTAACTGTTCCAAGAGAAGATTGTAGCCGACTAGTGTATGCTGGACTGTATTGGTCTGCGAATTATTATATGGCTCGAAGAAATAGCCCTAATAATTTTTCCAACGATCAAATTTCTAGTAACTCTGATACGAATACTGCATTGATCATTAATAACGGTCCATTAGCACAGCAGTATACGGTTAGAAATTCGGAGTTTGATAATGATATTTCTGATATTCAATTAAGTCCTGTTACCTCTTATATGGTCGTTGCACAACCGGTAAATGGATGCGGTATTACTAATGCTGCCGAGTTAGCAGGTAATATTGCGGTTATCAGAGAAGGAGGCAGCTGTTCTTTACGAGAAAAAGTAGTCAATGCTGAAAACGCCGGAGCGGTCGGTGTAGTTATAGTAAATACAAATGGTAATCTTCCAAGAATGACTGGAAATGGGCCACAGATTACAATTCCCTCTGTGTCCATTGGTAATAATGATATTACAAATGCTAATTTTACTGGGGGAGATTTAATACCGTTATTACAGGCTGAGACACATGTAGTTTTGGGTACATTGTCTACAGACCAAGGAGATGATATTTTAACAGGGTTACCGCTTACAGATCCTAGAAAACAGGGTCCTGCTGATTTTAGAAATATAAAGTTTAAAGTACCTGGTGGTTCTTATATAGATGTAACAGCAAGTAGTGTGGTATTTGATGGATATCGTAATACACCAACAAACCCTTTGGGAGATGCTGCTAATGATGAATTGCCTTATGTGTGTTATGCAGATGTTACAGCCTTATTAGACCCAGATAATCCATTTGGTACCTATACGGTTGCAAACATGAATGCGACCCAAGGATTTTCTAGTGGTGGTGATGGTGCCTGTGGAGGATGGTTTCTAGTAGCATATTACGAAGATCAACAGGAAACAGCAAAGTTTATAAGTACAAGTGATGGGTTTGTTCAGATCTTTAGAGACCAAGCTCCATTGCGTTTTACATATAGCGGATTTACTACTCCTACAGGAGCTAATGAACCAGTGAGTGTACGATTTGGTACCTCTTCATTAGAAGGAGATACAAGTTTAGGAGGAGATCAATTACGAATTATAAACACTTCTGGTAACCCTACAGCACTAGGGCAAGGAAATGCATCTGCGAATCCAACAACTAACTTCTTTAACGGATCTATTTCGGTAAATGGTAATTACATAACTGATCGAACACCAAACTCTGAAAATACACAAGGGTTTGATATGGATTTGTTCGAGTTGCCGAATGATTCAAAGGATCTTGTGGATAATGGTCAAACTTCGGCTACTTTTGAATTATTTACAAATGCTGATCGTTATAGTGTATTTTTTAATGCATTTTCTGTAACTATTATCGAACCAGAATTACGGATCATTAAAAGAGTCTTTGAGTTAGATGGATCTACCGAGATAACAGGTGGAAATGTAGAGTTGGGTGATGAGATATTCTACGATTTAGAAATTGAAAATATAGGTAATGAGGATTTTGTAGATGGAACGGTTACAATTACCGATGTTCTCCCTGCAAATACTAACTTATTAGGAGTTGTAGATGCTACTTTGCCACCAGGAGTTACGTATACTGAGATATCACCAGGAGTTTTACAATTTAATATTCCAGCAGATCTGGTAGAAACACCAAACGATGCTCCTGTTGGAGATGGAGATGCCCCAATTTTTATAAGATTTAGAGCACAGTTGGTTAGCAGTTGTGAGGAACTTAGAGATGCATGTTCTGATGTAATTACAAACTCTGCAACAGCAACCTACACTGGATTACAATCTGGAACAATGGGAAGTACCACAAGTAGTTCTCAGGTGGGAGTCTGTGGTGATCAAGAAAACGAAGCTTCAAACATACTTGTAAATATACCAGCATGTCAGTTAGATGTTACTTTTTGTGATGATGATTTATTATTAGTCGCAGGTACAGGTTATAATCAGTACACTTGGTCTGGACCTGGGATTACAACGCCTGTGGTAACAAATGTTAATTTTTACCAGGTTCCTAATCCACAAACGGGAGTATATACTGTGCTTAAAGAAGATACAGATGGTGTGGAACCAAGTTGTATGGCTCTTACGGAAGAATTTACAGTAACTGCTTTTAGAGATATTACTAACCCAGTCTTAGATTATGTAAATGGAACTACTATAGTAACAGAAGATTGTAGCGGTATACCGATTCCACAAATTCTATTATGTGGTGATCAAACACAACTATTAGAAACAAATTTTGATCCATCTACGTTAGACGATATTTCATGGCAGAGACTAACTCCATCAGGATCTTGCGTACTAGATCCAAATGACCCATGTTCTTTGTTAGATGGTAACTGTACAGATGCAAATTGGGTAGAAGTAACAGGAGGTGATACACCTAACTATACCGTTTCCGAAGCGGGAGATTATAGAATCTTAGCAGAGTTTGATGGAGGATGTATTATTCCTTTCTATTTTAGTGTATTTAAAAATGATTACCAGCCAGATTTAACCATGAATCCGATAGAGTGTGGTAGTGATGGTAGTGTTAGTGTGGTTAATGTACCTACTAACTTTGCGTTTAGTTTAACTTCTGGAGGCCCATACACAAATACGACAGGGGTTTTTCCAATATCTACAGCTGGTGATGTAACCGTATATGCAATTGATACTACATTTCCTGGATGTGAGTATTCAGAAACCATAAATGTACCTTCTATAGATCCAACTTTTAGTGTAACTGGAGTTGATCCAAGTTGTGTAAATAACGATAATGGTACTGGTGTCGGTAGAATTAATATTAGCGTAACTGGTGGTATACCTGAATATCAGTATACTATTTCTAGTCCTGCATTAGGAGCTGCTGATCCAATAATAGTCCCTAATAGCAGTGCTAATAATGGTAATTATACACAGAATAATTTACCTCCTGGAACGTATACTGTTGAAGTGATTTCAAACAGACCAACACCAGAGTGTGTTTTTGATGCGACAGTTACTATTAATCCAGCTCCAGCTTTTGATGCTGAGGTGGTGTTATTAGCTCCAGAAACTTGTGATAGTGGAGCATTGGTACAAGTAAACGTTTTAAATGGTTCGGGGAATTACTTATTTGATAATGGAGATGGAAATTTTGTAGCTTGTAATATTTTTGAAATACCTTCTCCTGCAGACCCTACAGCAACATATACATTTAGAGTAAGTGATCAAAATATTCCAAGTGGAACAGCTGCTTGTATTATATCAGCAAGTATTGATAATATTACACCGTACGAACCTATAGTAATTGATAATGTTACGGTTACCCAGCCTGCATGTCCTGGAGATACTGGTCAAATTCAAGTGGATGTTTCTCCAACAGTCGCTGGTAGATTATATACCTATCAATTATGGGATTGTGCCGCGGATCCAAATTGTGGAAATGGGATTAGTGACCCTGCTGATCCGTTGAATGATGAAGATCCTAGTTTATGGACTTTAGTTAATGATATCGGTCCTACGGGAAGCCAAACAGTTACATTTACAGGAGTTCCAGATGGCAATTCATATGTGGTTCAAGTCGTTCACGCGAATACTACACCAGTAATTAATAATCCGAACTGTACATTCCCAGCACCTGAGGCTACCATATGTCCAGTAACAGAATACGGATTTTCTATCAGCTCTCCTGTAGGAATTACAGCTGATGTTACTTTAGACAGACCACTAAGTTGTATTGTAGGAAGTGAGGATGCATTAATATTGGTTGATAATATTGCTGGAGGTTCTGGAACATATGAATGGAGTTTAGACAATGTTACTTTTACCAATATCACTACAACTCCTTTTACAATTCCAGTAAGTACAGATGGGTCTTATACGGTGTATATAAGAAATCAAGGTTCAGGAGATTGTGCAGTTCCATTCCCAGTAAATGTTCCTGCATTGGTTCCAATTACTGCAATTACGTTTACTCCAGGTGATGGAGATTGTAATAGTCAAAGTTCAGAAGTTACCTTTGAAGCGCAACCTGCATTATCTGCAGCAGATATTTCGGCAGGTGTAGTATATGAGTATGATGTTTCTCCAGATCCTGCAACCGGAGCAGCTGCAACCGGAAACACAGGTTTCTTAACAACAAATACCTATACAATAACACAGGGAATTACGTATACAGTTACCGCCAGAAGAAGTGATGATCAATGTACATTTAGTGATGATTATAGAGTAGATGTAATAGATCCAATAGAGATTACTAATGCAGTGGAAACAACACCTGTTGTCTGTGTTGGAGATAGTAATGGAGCTTTATCTTTTACGGTTACGAATAGTACTTCTTTCGATTATGTTGTTACATTAACATCTAGTGGAGCTGTTGTAGATTCTGGAAATGGAATTACTACAAGTCCTGTAAATGTAACAGGATTAGCAGCAGGAAATTATACAATAACGGTTACAGATACCAATCCAGGTGGATCAGGTTCACCATTAAATTGTTCTGATACAGCAACTGTAGATGTAACAGAACCTGCAACACCACTAACATTCACAACCGTTGCTACAGACACAAATTGTGGTGCTAATACAGGTACTATTACCGTAACAGCTAACGGAGGTAGAGGAAATTATCAATATAGATTAGTAGATAGCGGAGGAACAGTGATTGTTGATTATCCTAATACTAACAACACTTTTACTGGCTTAGCAGCTGACACCTACACTGTTTTTGTTAGAGATGGTAGTAATCCAGCTACGGCTTGTGAGATTAGCAATACAGAAACTATAGGAACATTCGCTTCACCAACTATTGCTTTAACTGCTGGTGGAGATGTTTGTTATGACGGAACAAATCAGGCAAGTCAAATAATTACAATTACTCCTGGAATTGATCCTCCTCTTGGTCCATTTGAATATATTTTGGATAGAGGTACAGGACCAGAAACTCCAGTAGCGATTACATTAACAACGCCACCTTATACATTTGAAATAACAGGATTGACTCCTGGAAATTATACAGTGTTTGTAAGAAATACGAATACACAATGTATTACGAATACAGAAAGTTTCACAATAAATCCTGAACTTACAATTACAGCGGTTCTAGATAAAGATATCGACTGTAATGGTGATGCTGAAATATCATTTACAGCAGCGGACGGAAGTGGAACGTATACTCAATATGACTTATATGTTCAAGGAACACCACCTGTTCTATCGCAGGCTAATATTACATCGGTTCATACGATAGGAACACCTGGTGTTTATTTGGTACAGGTTACTGATGATTTAGGATGTACAGCATTTTCTAATCCTGTTACGGTTACCGCATATGAAGCATTAGCGGCTACCCCTTCGGTAACAAACCCAGATTGTCCAGCAGATGGAGGAGACATTACAATAACAACAACCGCGGGTGAAGGACCATTTACTTATGTGTTAGATGGTACTACAACGATAGGCCCTACTAGCGATACTTCTGTAACGTTTAACAATGTTGCTGTGGGTACACACACCGTAGTAGTAACTGATGGTTCTGGAGGAACTCCTGCTTGTACCTTAGATCTTACAAATATTCAAATAACTGCGCCGACACCTATCTCTACTACTGCTAGCGAAACGCAAGAGTATCGTTGTGATGTGGCAGGGTCAAGTACGACTCCTCAGTTAGGAGAAATTACTGTGGTAGTACCAACAACAGGAACGCCACCTTATGAATATAGTATTGATGGTGTAAACTGGCAGGCATCAAATGTATTTACTGGTTTAACGGATGGTATTTATACAATACAGGTTCGAGATGCTGCAACAGTATCTTGTCCAGTTACGTTAGCTCCAGTTACAATAGATCCATTAGTACAGGTTACAGATTTATCTTTTGCAGTTACTCAAGTGCAATGTCCAGCACTTACAGGAGATGTTACCATTACTCCAACTTTAAATGGAACTAGTACTGTAGAATATGAAATTACCGCTCCTATAACCGTAGGGCCTCAAGCTTCGAATGTGTTTACTGGACTTACTTCAGGAACTACCTATACATTCTTAGCAAGAACGGACGTTGATGGTTGTGTATATACGGAAACATTTACGGTACCTACAGTTGACTTTATAGCGGTTAATGCTACTATTGTAAATGAGCCATTGTGTAATGGACAAAGTAATGGAGAATTATCTTTTACTGTTTTAGGAATTGATTTAACTACAGAAACTTATGAATATGAAGTTTCTCTTGGAGGAACAATCGTAGCACAAGCTACGGGTCAGAATACTGCAACCATCCTTACAGGTGATATTTTAGCAGCAGGAACTTATGACATTTTAGTTACAGATGAAAGAACTAACTGTACAGATACTGCGCAGGTGATCATTGGAGAACCTGATGTGATCACCTTTACAATTGATCCTATCGATCAGGATTGTGCTACAAATACAAATACAGTAACTATTAGCAATGTAATGGGTGGAAGTGGAGTTGGCTATACTTGGATATTAAATGATTCTGGAGGAACTCCAGTAGGTCCAAGTAGACCAGTTACAGACCCTTACTTAAACGTTCCTAATGGAACGGGATATGAAATTATAGTTACAGATAGTAATTCTTGTGTATCTGCACCTCAGAATTTAGATATTAATCAATTACCACAAATTGCCGCTACGATCGATGCTGGTTCAGATTTCTGTTTAGATGACGGCGCGGTGAGTTTTACCATAAATATAGATGGAACAAATTCTGGAACACCAGATTACATTTATAACGTTTCACTTGGTGGAACGATTGTAATACCTGATACCAATGTAGGAGCATTAACTACGTTTACTACAACACCTGCATTAACGCAAGCAGGTACATATACCATTACAATTACTGATAGTAATGGATGTCCTGTTACACTTACAGAGACTATAGAAGAAGCTGTAAGCTTAGATGTTACTCAAGTTGCTGATATAACTTGTGATGCGTCAGGTAATCCAGTGGATGCTTCTTTCTCATTCGTGGTAAATGGAGGATATACACCATACGATATTGCTGTATCATTCAACGGAGGAGCATTTGTAGATCATATTACAAATGGAACGGCACCATTTGCTAATTATGTGGCTACATCAGGAGCTGGAACATACGTTTTCAGAGTTACTGATGATAGAGGATGTTCTTTTACAACGTCTCCTTTTACAGTTACAGATCCAGTGGCTCCGACAATCACTGCACCACTTGTAAATGTGGATTGTTTTGGAGATACAGGTACGGCTGTGATAACTGTTACAGGAACAGAAACCCCATATGAAATTGATTTCGGAAATACAACGACTTTCGTGCCAATTACGGGTACACAAATAACTTTCCCTAATTTAGCCGAGAATACTTATAGCTTTACTGTAAGAAGTAGTAGAGGGTGTTTATATCCAGGAACTGTAGAAATTGCTGCTCCAGATGAGATACTAGAGGTAAGTAGAGTGGAAACACCTGTTACTTGTGGTGGATCTGTTATTATTACAGACCTTGGAGCTATAGATCTTACAATATCTGGAGGAACAGGACCATATACGTATACGTTGGTCGATGCAAGTAATGTGTCGGTAAGACCATTAGTGCCTTCTACAACAGCCGCATCAACACCAAATCCTACTACGATTGCTTCAACAACTGTTCGTTTTGAAGGTTTAAATTTTGGTCAATACTTTATTTTTGTAGAAGATGCAAACGGCTGTGTGTCTAATCCTGACCCTATTGGTCCTGCAGGTGGTCCATCAGAACCATTTAATATTTTCTCTCCGCCTACGGATTTAGTGCAAAATATTACTGTATCGGCTACGTGTCCAGGAGGAGTAACATTCGATATTGATGTACAAGGAGGTTCTGGTATAAATCCTCCAGCAAACCCACCACCTGGATTTGATATTCGTATTGTGGGAGAACCATCACCAGGCTTAGGAGATTTTGTTCCTTTAAACGATCTGGTAACTGGACCAACAGCAGTGGATGCGAATACGCCAATCAGAAATCATAGATATACAGGATTAGATTTTAATAGAACCTATATTTTAGAAGTAAGAGATAATGCAACTAATTGTTTGTATCAAGAGTTAGTTGCTCCTGTGGATCCTCCTTCTTCTCCTAATATTGATAATTTTGTTGCTACTGATGTAACTTGTAATGAGGTCCCTGCATTAGACGACGGAGAAATCAGTTTTGAAATTTCTGGATATGATCCTACGGTTACACAAGTCTCTTGGGAGGTGTTTGATCAATTTACTAATGTTTCTTTAGGAGCTGGTTTTTCAGGTTCTTCTGCGGTTGTAAGTCCTGCGGCTCTTCCAGTGACAATTTCTAACTTCCCTCCAGGAAATTATTACCTAGTAATTAGGGAAGATAATGGAACTTTATGTCCAAACAGACAAGACTTTGTAATTGACATTCCGGATCCATTAACTTCGGTTGCTACCAACCTTACAGCTGCCAATAGTTGTGGTACAAACGCACAAGTAATTATGGATACAGATGGTGGAACACCATTTGCTATTCCTCCAACAGCTGATGGATACACGTACGAAGTAGTTGCTAACGGAGCGGGTGATCCAGGAGTATACACACTAAATAGTAATGTAATCGATCTAGGTAATGTAGCTGGTGACTTTGACATCTGGGTAGCTGATCTGAATGGATGTAGTTTTGGACCAGTGGATGTTACTGTAGTGGTAAACCCATTACCAACGGTAGTTGCTAGTTTTATTGATGATTGTACATACGATAATAGTAATATCATTGATGTAGATGGAACAGGTTTGGGAACTTTATTATATCAAATAGATGGCGGAACTGCTGTTACAGGTAGTATTGATAACAATAACCATGAGTTTATTGTATCTACTCCAGGAACCTATACAATTACGGTTACAGATGAGTCAGGATGTTCTGCAAGTACAAATGTTACCGTATATGACGAATTAGTGATTAGTGCAGCATTTACTGCGGCTCCAGATTGTGAAACCGCGGATGGAGAAATAACAGCAACTATTACATCTGGTAATGATCAAGGAGCTTTGACATTTGAACTACAGGACTCCTTCGGAGGTGTTGTTCAAGCAGGAGTTGTAGGAACGAGTCCATTCTTATTTACAGGAGTAGCACCAGGAGATTACG
Source organism: uncultured Aquimarina sp. (assembly GCF_947492965.1). Taxonomy (GTDB): domain Bacteria; phylum Bacteroidota; class Bacteroidia; order Flavobacteriales; family Flavobacteriaceae; genus Aquimarina. Next base: position 186,165 of record NZ_CANLOZ010000006.1, read on the forward strand.
TTGTTGTAGTTACCGATGCTGGAAGAGGAACAGCTCCTTTTTGTTCGTTCTCTGCACCAGTTAGTATTGATGCACCAACACCACCAGTATTAGTACCAGAGACAACATTTGTTACTTGTATTGGTGATACTGATGGTGTAATTACAGCTGCATTAACTGGACCTTCTACAGATTCGGACCCAACAGTTATTTATGAATATAGAATTTCTGCACCAGTAGCAAATGTAACTCCATTCCAAACAAGTCCTGTATTCTCAGGTTTGGGTATTGGAACGTATACTATTGAAGTAAGGGTTACTAAGCCAAACGGAGCTTTAAATGTGATTTGTTTGGATACTGAAGATTATATAATCGATCAGCCTACATTTGCTACAGCTAGTGTTACTTTAGAGTCCCCATATGGATGTACTGGGGCTGATATTAATTTACCTGTAATTACAGTAGATAACTTTAGTGGAGGTAATTCACCATATACTATTTCATATACAGATCCATCTGGAAATGTGGTGGGTCCTGTAGATCCTGCAACATTGGATACAGATTCAGGAATAGCAGGTATTCAGATTATAGCGAATGAAGCTGGTAATTACACTTTCACAATCTTTGATACTAATGATTGTCCGAATGTATTAGCACCGTTTAATATACCTCCATTCCCGATAATGACGGATGCGGTAGTTAATCAGGTAACACCAATTGATTGTGCTACAAATACTGAAGAAGTTACAGTAACAGTAACTGGAGGAACAGGACCATATGATTTTGTTGAAATTAATGGAGCAGTTCCTTCTCAATTAGGAGTTGCGTCAGGAGGTGCGACTACTACTAGTGCATCATTCTTCCTTCCTGGAGTTGGTAATTATATCTTTAGGGTAACGGATACAGGAACTGGTTGTTCAATAGAAACAGCTCCTTATGAAATATTGCCTTATGATACTATTGAAGCTAATATTGCAGTAGTTACTCCAGATATTCTATGTTTTGGGGACGCAACTGGTAATATAGAACTTACGGTTACTGGACATACAGGGCCTTATAATTATACAGTGACTAATACTACAACAGGTACGGTTACCGGACCAATAGGAGCGGATACTACTGTACAGAACCCAATTACCATTAGCGGTCTCGAAGCAGGTAATATTCAGGTGTCTATTGTGGATCCTGCATCTACCTGTAATGATGACTCAAATGTCGTTACAATTAACCAGCCTACAGAAGTATTATTAAGTTTGATTTCGAACACAAATGCTGATTGTAATAGCGATGGAAGAGTTGTTGTAGAAGCAAGTGGAGGAACTTCTCCTTACACGTTTACAGCAACCGATGTGCCTTTTGGAGGAACATTTACAGCTACAAATAGCACAGGAGAATTCTTATTGCCTGCATTACCAACTACTGGAACAACGTATAGAATTTCTGTAGTTGACGATAATAGTTGTACATCTAATCCTGCATCAATAGACGTGTTGGTAGAAAGAACAGATGATCCAACATTGAATCCACTAACGGTGGACGATGTATGTACTCATGATGGAAGCTATGTGATCACAGCGACAGGAACGAGCAACGTACCAGCGCCAGGAACTGGTGCTTTAAGGTTCCAGTTAGACGGAGGTACTATAGTAGATGCAAATAATGGATTAAATTCTCACTTATTTACGGTGTCTACATCAGGAACATATCAAGTGACTGCTTACGACGAAAATAACTGTCCTACAAATACAGAATCGATTACTATTTTACCAGAATTGATTGCTTCAGCTGATTTTACTGCTGATCCTACTTGTAGAGATTTCGACGGAACGGTAACGGTTACTGTTTCTGGAGGTTCAGACTTTACGGCAAGTCCGATAAACTTCACATTTGTATTAAATGGGACGGATAGCGCAGGTAATCCAGTTAACATTTCTCAAAATGGAGCTACAGGTACCGAGAATGTATTTACAAATATTTCCGCAGGAACATATACTGTAACTATTACAGATGTGAATATACCTGGAGTTTCTCCAACAGTTCCTTGTTCTATTACGATAGATGTGCCAGAATTGCCAGTGCCGGTAGATCCTATTATCACTGCTGCAGGTGAGGCTGTGTCTTGTGTTGGAGCAACGGATGGTGTAGTTACAATAACGTTAACGAACCCGATTGCAGCAGATGCTCCTTATACATATCAATTATTTGTAGATGATGGAACAGGAAACCCTGATTTAACACAACAAATAGGTACAGATCAAATAGACGATCCTATATTCACTGATGTGCCTGTAGGAGATTATGTAGCAGTGGTTACTTCTGATAGATCTTGTGCTGGTCAAGCAACGGTGAATATTCCAAATGCAAGCCAGGTGACTGCAGTGATCACGCAAAGCGCATATGGTTGTGCTGCGGATAATAGTGAGATATTCCCTGTGATTACAGTAACTATTGAAAACGGAACACCACCTTATTCTGTAACTTATGTTACACCATCTGGTAATACAATAACTGCAGTTGATGTGGCAGATGCTAATGCAAATCCAGCGGATGGAGTACAGTTTGAGATTACTGCGGATGAAGAAGGTGACTATTTAATAACAGTTACAGACTTTAATGGTTGTAACACAGCACCAAATGCTACGATTACTGAAACAGTAAATCCATTCCCAATTATGACGAATCCTTCTGTAGCAATTGTTACGGATATTACGTGTGCAGTTGATGAAGAGGTTGCGGTATCTGTTGTTGGTGGATCTGGTGATTTCTTATTTGAGTTAGTTGACAATACAGGAGCGGTAATTAATCCACCAGCACCTGTAGATACTCCAGCAGGAATATTTACTGCGAACTTTACATTGCCAAGAACATTAGGTATCTATACATTCAGAATTACAGATCAAGTAACCTTATGTACGATTACAGTAACGCATGAGTTAGATGAATTTGATTTTGTGGAAGTAATTGCTGCGCAAGAAACTCCAGAGTCATGTTTTGGAGATGCAGACGGTACCATTAATATCTCAATTACAGGATATTCTGGACCATATAACTTTACAATTCTTGACGAGAATGGAAACCCGACAGCATTTAGTGGAACTGGAGACACTACTACCGATCCAGATCCTTACATATTGCCTGTTACATTACCACAAGGTGTTTATATTGTAGAGATTACTGAAACAGCAGACCCATTATGTACCGAAAGGTCTAACGCTATTGCTGTTACAGGTCCTGCAACACCAATTGTTACTGCAATATCACCAATAAATATAGTAGAATCTTGTGTGCCTGGTGCTGATGGATCTTTCCAAGCTTCAGTTACTGGAGCGCAAGGTGCGGTAACTTATACATTGACACCAGGAGGTATATCTAATACGACTGGATTGTTTGAGAATCTAACAGCAGGTCTTTATACCGTAACAGCTGAAGATAGCCAAGGATGTATAGATGATGAACAGTTTACAATTCAATCACCAAATGCTATTATCGTAGATCCAATAGCAGATAGCAGTGTAACTTGTTTTGAGGACACAGACGGAAGTATTACCGTTGTTGCTAGTGGAGGACAAGGGCCAGGAACATATTTATATACGTTAACATTCCCTGATGGTGTTACTACAAGTGGACCACAGTCTGTTAATGTATTTAATAATCTAGGAGCAGGAACGTATACAGTTACAGTTTCAGATAACTTAAATTGTACTGCTTCTACAACTGCGATAATAAATGAGCCTAATGAAGTTACTGTTAGTATAGACAGCGTTACAGAGGTTACGTGTGATGTTAATACCATCGATGTTACAATAAGTGGAACAAGTGATGTTGCAATTTCTGAGTACTACTATGTGGATCAGGATGGTAATGAGGTTTCTAATGGTGGATCAGGAGTATTTATAGGTCTTGTAGAAGGAGAATATCAATTCTTTGTAGAAGATGTAAATGGATGTAGATCACAATTATCTTCACCAGTACCTGTAATTCCGATTAATCAAATAGCTATTACATTGGATACGACTGCAGCGAACATTAACTGTTTCAATGAATCTACAGGAGTTATTGACGCAACAGTTACTGGTGGAATAGGAGACTATATTTTCGAATTAACGAATAATACAACAAGTCAGACCTGGGGTCCACAGAATGATAGTGAATTCACCGATTTACCACCTGGTAATTATACGTATGTGGTGAGAAGTGATAGAAACTGTGTTTCTCAAGAGAATTTCGATATTATTAACCCTGCAGAGTTTGAGAATATTCCTCCACAGGTTATCGATGTTGTTTGTTTCGGAGAGGATAATGGTTCGATAACCGTTTTTGCAGCTGGAGGAACGCCTTCATATTCATTCGCTATAAGTACTGATCCAGGTCAGTTCTTTAATGATGAATCTGATGGAGCTGTAGATGGACAGCATACATTTACGGACCTGGCTCCAGGTATATATCAGGTATTTGCTCAGGATTCTAATGGATGTGGTCAGGTATATGATGTTACTATTGGAGAGCCAACGCAATTAATGGCTAATATTGTTGGAGCAATCACTCCAGAGACCTGTGCGGATCGTAATGATGGAGCTGTTACTATTGAAGTAACAGGAGGAACACCTCCTTATTCTACTAGTCTTACGAATAATAATGATTTCGTAGAAGGGGTGTTTACGTTTATGGATTTACCAGGAGGTATCACAACAATTTATGTACGTGATGCAAACAATTGTCCTGTAACGCTTCCAGTAGATATTCCTGAAGGTGCAATCCTTAATGGAGTGATGAGCCCAAGAATTGATTGTCCTATCATAAATACTGATGGTAGTATAAATCAACCACCAATATATTATATAGATGTTATTTTAGGAGATAACTCGGTGAATACGGATATTATTTACAATCTAGTATCGTTAGACGGAGGAGTTAGTCCAGGTGACAGTCTAGATCCAACATTTATTGTGCAGCCAGGTCAATATCAAGGTACAATGACATATACACCTACAAACTGTGTATTCGATCTAGGTACAATAACAATAGAAGAATATGTTCCGTTGTCTACGCCAATCGCTCAGATGACGAATAATCCTCAGGATCCAAACGAATATGAAATTACTGTAACGGGTGGAAGTGGAGATTATACATTCTTCTTAGCGATTATTCCAGAAGGTCTTACTGTAAACGATCTTACGGATGCTGATTACAGAGAATTAGATGGTAATATGTTCTCCATTGATGAAACGGCAGATTATGCTATACGTGTTATTGATAATCTAGCTTGTGAGGCAATAGGAGTTCAGAGATTAGAGTTTATTAATATCGTTATTCCTAATTACTTTACCCCAGATGGAGATGGAACTAATGATACTTGGTATCCTAGACAAGATCCATTTAGAGACCCATTCTTCTTTGATGATATGGAAGTTAGAGTCTTTGATAGATATGGTAGATTATTAGCTGAATTTATTGGAGACCAAGGACCAAATAACGGATGGGAAGGAGTTTATCAAGGAAAAGAATTGCCATCAGGAGATTATTGGTTTACCATTATTCTAAATGATATTGATAACAGAGAATTTACAGGTCACTTTACTTTATATAGATAATAAACATGAGAACGTACACAAGACATATAAAGATAGCTATCGTTCTGATGGTAGTTATAATCGCGAATAAGAGCTACGGTCAGGAGTTTTTTGCACCTGTTCAGAATCAATATATAGCTGATAACCCTTATTTAATATCTAGTGCTTACGCTGGTATTGGTGATTGTTGGCAGGTAAGAGCATCCGGATTTGAACAATGGGTGGATATTGCAGATGCTCCGGGAACACAATCTTTATCAATAGATGGACGTATATCGGATCGATCTGGGGTAGGTGCTATTTTATTTAATGATAAGAATGGTGCTACCTCTCAGAAAGGTGTTCAGTTATCATTTGCACACCATTTAACATTAAACGAGTATACCAATCAGTATTTATCTTTTGGTATTAGTTATAAGTTTACGCAATTTGGAATTGATACATCTCAGTTTAATGATGGTGACCCAAACATGCCACCAAGTGAGGTATTACCAAATATAACGGTAAACAACTCTAATTTCGATATAGGTGTTTTGTATAGATTAGGTAGATTTTTTCTAAGTGCAAATGCAGTAAACTTATTGCAGAAGCAAATAGATGATTTTAACCCCACAGAACCCTCAAGTATTCAAAATTATTATGTGTATTCTGGATATACTTTTTACGATCGATTTAGTGATATTGAAGTAGAACCTACAATACTATATCAGAGTTTTGCAGGTGACGGTAGAAGTACTGCGGATTTGAACTTAAAGGTTAGAAAATTACATAGAGGTGATTACTATTGGGCAGGAGTTAGCTTACGATCATTAGTAGATCAAGATTTCAAACCATTATCAGTATCACCAATGATTGGTATCAAAAAATCTAATTTTTATGTCGCCTATGGGTATCAGGTGAATGTTAACGAAATTTTTGATGCAAGTAATGCTGCGGGATCACATATGATAACTTTAGGTATTGATTTCGGATGTAGACAAAGTAAGTGTGGTTGTACATACTAGTGAACGAATTGTTATATAATGCTATGTTGTAAACGAGTATTATTTAGACATAAAATTTTATAAGGTTAAGAATAGCTCAATAGAGTTACTCTTAACCTTTTTTGCATTATATGTTTTCGTTTTATTTAGAAATAAAAGGAGTTTTAAGTAAAGCATCCTTTTATTAAGAATGCACAACGTACAGTCCAAATACAGCTACTATAAAATAACAAGTGATGGTTAGTGCACCTTGATAATCTTTTGCCACTCTTTGACCAAAAAGAAGCATTAATAGTGTTATACAAGCTAAAAACATTGCAGTGATAGTAAACCCTGTTTGATTATCAGAAATCAATTGATAGATACCTAAAACACAAAATACAGCGGTAACAACTTCGATAAGCAAAACAGTTCCTAAAAGTAACGGGACTAGATTCGCCAAGAAAGTGGCCGAGAAATGCTCTTTTAACCAACTAAGATTTCCTTTCCAGTCAACTAATTTATCAATACCAGATTGTAAAAAGGTGATTAAAAGGAATAATAAAATAGTGATGGAGACAATGTGAGTCATAAAATTATCCATAAGCCTAATTTGTTTTTGATGAGTAAAAGAAATCTAAAATCGTAATAAACGATTACGATAAAAAATATTAGTAAGAACCTTATGCAGGCTTTTTATGTAGTAATCTTGTAAGTTTAATGGACAGGTCTGTTAAAATGATTTTAGCATTTCCATTTCTTTCTATGTGATAAATAGCATCCTGAAGTTCTTTACTGATGTCCATAATATTAGCACCATGAATAAACGGTGCAAAATTTTGAAGTTTAAAACCATTGGTTTTAGGTTCCAAAAACACAAGATCCTCAGCACCATAATTTAGTAACAAAGCTTGTCTAAAAAAATCAAGGCAGTAGTTTAAAAACTTCTTTTGTGTTTCTCGCCCAGCACCAGCAATAGACTCACTCCATCTTATTAAATCATTGACAGCGGATTTATTTCCTTTGGCTCTAAAAGCTGTTCGTACCCATTGTATAAACCAGTCTTCGAACTGTTCATCACCACCATCTTGATGCAAAAGGTGCAATGCTTTGTTGTAGTCACCATTTGCCTGATGCGCTATTTTTAGAGCTTCAGTATCGGAAATATTTTCCGAGGTTTTTAGTGCATCTTGTATGACTTGTTCTCCCAATGGAGGGAAATGTAATACCTGACATCTAGATCTAATAGTCTGTATAATTTGTTCTTCTTTTTCAGTAATAAGAATAAAAACAGTTCTTTCGGGTGGCTCTTCTATTAATTTTAGTAGTTTGTTAGAAGCAGCAATATTCATTTTATCCGCCATCCATATGAGCATAACCTTATAACCACCTTCATAACTCTTTAAAGAGAGTTTTTTAACTACTTCCAATGCTTCATCCACACCTATTTGACCCTGCTTTTTTTCGATTCCAAGTAAAAGGTACCAATCAAAAATACTTCCGTAGGGTGTGTCTTTAACAAAGGTTCTCCACTCTTCCGCAAAGTGATTTGCTGTAGGATGCTTTTTAACTTTATCATTCGTAGCTACAGGATAAGCAAAATGTAAGTCTGGATGTGCTAAGTGATTAAACTTTACATTGCAGGCTTGGTTGCCTCCGGTATTTTCACCTTCTATATTTTGACATAGGATATATTGGGCATAGGCAATCGCCATGGGTAACGTCCCACTTCCACTAGATCCTACAAAAAGTTGTGCATGGGGAATACGACCTCTTTCTACACTGGTAGTAAGATAACTTTTGATATGTGTAAGCCCTAATATTTCTGAAAAAAGCATAAGGCAAATATAAATTAATAATGTTCAATTTGTATGGATGATGAAGGATATAAATGGAATGTGATTTTTTCATTGAAAACCATCTTTTTGCTAAAAATCGATAAAAGTGAAAGTTTGAGGAAAAATACCATCATTTTTTACCATAGTTTTTAAGGTTTTTGAGGAAATAAAATTATTTTCGTTTGCGAAAAATCAATCCAATTCGGTGAAACGAAGATTAAAAAATTTAAAAATTGATTTTTAAAAGAGAATAGTTAAATTTTTTAATAAGAGAACGAAGTGGTTACACACGTTCTCAATTTTATAATTAAATTAAAACAATTACTAAAATTTAAACGTGTGAAAACAATAAATGATTTTAATTTCGAAAATAAAAAAGCATTAATTCGAGTAGATTTTAATGTTCCCCTAGATGAAAATTATAAAGTAACTGACGATACTAGAATACAAGCTGCCAAACCAACTATTATTAAGGTTTTGGAAGATGGTGGTAGTGCTGTATTAATGTCTCATTTAGGTCGTCCAAAAGGCATACAAGAAGAGTTTTCGTTACATCATATTGTGGATGAGGTAGCAGACGTTATAGGTGTACAAGTAAAATTTGCGGCTAATTGCGTTGGACAAGAAGCAGAAGAGGCTGTTGCACAATTAAATCCAGGTGAAGTTTTGCTATTAGAAAATCTTCGATTCCACAAAGAAGAAACTGCTGGTGATGCTGGTTTTGCAGAAGAACTTTCAAAATTGGGAGATATATACGTAAATGATGCTTTTGGAACTGCTCATAGAGCACATGCATCTACAACAATTGTTGCTCAGTTTTTCCCAGCAAATAAATGTTTTGGAAACTTATTAGCTAAAGAGATAGATAGTATTGATAAAGTACTGAAAAGTGGAGAAAAACCGATAACAGCTGTTCTAGGTGGATCTAAAGTTTCGTCAAAGATTACGATTATAGAAAACATCTTAGACAAGGTGGACAACCTAATTATTGGTGGTGGTATGACCTATACCTTTATCAAAGCTCAAGGAGGACAAATTGGAGATTCTATTTGTGAAGACGATAAACAAGAATTGGCTTTAAATATTCTTAAGCAAGCAGAAGAAAAAGGAGTTCAAATACACCTACCAGTAGATGTTATTGGTGCAGATGCATTTGATAATGGTGCTAACACTAAAGCTATGAGTGTTGATGCTATTCCAGATGGATGGCAGGGATTAGATGCAGGACCAGAAACATTGAAGAATTTTCATCAGGTAATATTAGATTCTAAAACGATACTTTGGAATGGTCCGTTAGGAGTTTTTGAAATGGAAAACTTCGCGAATGGAACCATTGCTCTGGGGCATTCTATTGCAGAAGCAACACAAAATGGAGCTTTCTCTCTTGTAGGAGGTGGAGATTCTGTAGCTGCGGTTAAACAATTTGGTTTTGGAGACAAAGTTAGTTATGTTTCAACGGGTGGTGGCGCTATGTTAGAAAGCTTAGAAGGAAAAACACTTCCTGGTATCGCTGCCATTGGAAATTAACAAAGGGCTCAATACCTTGTAAGAAAAGTCTTAATTAACACAAAACTTATTAAAAATCAGTCACTTCGACTGATTTTTTTGTGTTTTTAACTTGTTGATTTTTTGGATTTTAGAAAAAAAACACGATTTTCGCAGCAGTGTTGTTAATAACTTGTACAAACATTATATAAATCGCTCCAAAATATACGTTAGTTGGAGTACTCGTAAACAATATTCGAAATGATAAAAAATTGTTGGTTATACCTTAGTTTTCTTTCTTGTTTGGTTTCTTTTGGTCAGGATACTATTCCTGCTTCAACTTCCAATTCAAAAGCTTCCAGAACATTAAAACTTAACAAAGAACTAACAGTTAAAAAAAACACAGTTCAGGTATTCGATACAATACAAACGACCACCACCGTCGGTGAGTTAAAAACTACCACTTTTACTAAAACAAACGTAAAAGATAGTGTACAATATACAATCGAAGATCATCCTCAATTAGCCAAATTAGATTCCATTTGGAAACAGGAATTATACAATTCTAGTTTATTTGATAGCATTTATAAATCGGTAACTGAGTTAACATATGAACCAGTGGAGTATGTTGATCTTCCAACAGATACACTAAAAGCTAGGTTAGCCGAATTAAATGCACGAACTCCCTTTAATGTAGAATATAATCCTTCATTAGAGAGCGTGATAAAAAGATATCTAAAGAATAGACATGAGCATTTGGAAAGGCTTATGGCATTAAGTGAGTTTTATTTCCCTTTATTCGAACAGGAATTAGACAATCAGAATATTCCTTTAGAAATAAAATATTTAGCCATTGTTGAGTCTGCATTAAAACCTAGAGCAAAATCTAGAGTAGGTGCTACAGGATTATGGCAGTTTATGTTCGGAACAGGAAAAATGTTTGGATTAGAAGTAAGCTCATATGTAGATGAGCGTATGGATCCTATTATGGCTACACAAGCCGCTTGTAAATATTTAGCGAGTTTATATCGTGTCTTTGGAGATTGGGATCTTGCGTTGGCTTCTTATAACTCAGGACCAGGGAACGTAACCAAAGCGATTAGAAGAAGTGGAGGATACACCAATTACTGGAATATTCGTCATAATTTACCAAGAGAAACTGCAGGATATCTACCAGCGTTTTTAGCTACTATGTACATTTTTGAATATGCCGAAGAACATGGATTTAAACCTAAAAGACCAGAGTTTGCATATTTTGAAACAGATACCATAAAGGTAAAGCAAATGATTACCTTAGACCAGGTATCTGAAGTCATGGATATTAATATCGAAGAGTTACAGTTTCTAAACCCTTCTTATAAATTAGATATCATCCCACACATAAAAGATGAGAATTATGTATTAAGGTTACCACTGGACCAAGTGGGTAAATTTGTTGCTAATGAAAACCAAATCTATGCGTTAGCACAAGAAGAATTTAATAAAAGAGAAAAGCCTTTACCTAAATTTTTTGAGGCTAATGACCGTATCCGATATAGAGTGCGTAGTGGTGATTATCTAGGAAGAATTGCTCGTAGATATGGTGTAAGAGTAAGCCAGATAAAACGTTGGAATGGACTAAGAAGCAACAATCTTAGAATTGGACAACGACTCACGATTTATCCAAGAAGACCAGTAATAGATAGACCTAAAAAAAGCACTTCTAAAAAAGCTGTTGCTACAGTTAATACTGGTAGTTCAGAAACATATACCGTAAAATCAGGAGATACCTTATGGAGCATTTCTCAGAAATTCAAAGGAATTTCTGTAGAAAACCTCAGAAGCTGGAATAACATCAGTGGAACTGGTATAAAACCGGGAATGAAGCTGAAGCTTTCTAAATCTTAAATTTTATTTGACCTTTCACAATACATTGGAATGGTTTATGATGTTATAACCAGAACTATTTTGGTTATCTAGATAGTATTTTTTTAATATTACCTTATCCCAAGTATATTTGTATTATGAAATGAGCATAAACAAAATTAATTTTTTGCTTACTACCGAATAATTAAATTTTTTATGCGAAAGCATAGCGGTTGATCTAAGCAGAAATTTTTTATTGCATTCATTTTAAAATAAAAAATTTTAAGTAGATGAAAAAACTTGCACTTATCATATTTTCAGCTGTATGTCTGTTTGGCTGTAAAGAAACTAAAAAGGATTCCTCAGAAAAGATTAACGGTTCACTGGCGCAATCCATTGGTAAAATTAATGAGCTAGCTGTAGTCGTTGACAATGATGTATGGACGGGTAGCTTAGGCGATTCCATACGCAAGTATTTCGGAGCAGAAGTGCCTGGTCTACCTCAAGAGGAACCGCTATTTTCTATGAAACAAATTCCATCAGATGCTTTTACAGGATTATCCAGAAGATATAGATTGTTCTTAAAAGTTCAGCAAGGAGATGAATCTAAGGTATATCGTGCTAATAACAAATATGCCACACCTCAATTAGGATATGTGATTACGGGAACAAGTGATGAAGAGATTGTTAAACTAATTCAGGAAAGATCTGCAGATATCATTGCTAATTATAAAGAAGTAGAGACTAAAGAGAAGCAATATCGAATTAAAAAATCCTTAGAATATATTCCTCAGTTAAAAGAAAAAATGGGAATTACTCTAAAAATGCCTTCCGCCTATAGAATTGCTAAAGAAGAGGATAAGTTCTTTTGGTTACGAAAAGATGTAACCAATGGGGATATGAATTTAATGATCTATGAATTACCAATGGGAAGTATACCAAAAGATTCTAACACTATTGCCAAAATTATTAAAGTAAGAGACTCTGTAGGTATGTTAAAGATACCCACAAATTCAGGTAAGTTCATTACAGAAAAAGCATATGCTCCGTATTTATATGAAACCAAGTTAGATAATAAATTTACATTTGAAACCAAAGGCACTTGGGAAATAAAAGATCGATATATGGCGGGTCCATTTGTGAATTATGTAATAGACGATATCGCTAATAGCAGACAGTTGGTAATAGAAGGATTTGTGTTAGCGCCATCGGTAAGAAAAAGAGATTATATGTTCGAGCTAGAAGCAATTATTAAGAGCATAAAATTTGAGTAGAAATAGGTAATTTTATAATATATTTAGCGGTTCAAAATGTAACCCATGAATATTGTTTCTTATATCTCTAAGCAGATACCTGTTTCTGAAAAGCAAATTTCTAAAACCATCGAATTATTAAATGATGGAGCTACAATTCCCTTTATTTCCAGATATCGTAAAGAGGCGACAGGAAATCTCGATGAGGTAGCGATTGGAGAAATTGTTAAGTATAAAACATCGTTTGAAGCACTCCAAAAAAGAAAAGAAAGTGTTTTAGCATCTATAAAAGAACAAGATGCACTTACTGCAGAATTACAAAAACGGATAGAAGTTGCCCAAACGCTTTCAGAAGTAGAAGATTTATACCTTCCTTATAAGAAAAAGAGAAAGACAAAAGCTTCTGTGGCTAAGGAACAAGGGCTAGAACCTTTAGCAAAAGTGATCATGCAACAACGAGAAGAAGAAATCCTTTATGTTGCTTCACAATATCTAAATGATACTATTGTAAATGAAGAATTAGCCTTACAAGGTGCTAGAGATATTATAGCAGAATGGGTTAATGAAGATTCAACCGTGAGAAATAGATTAAGAAGACTATTTCAACGTAAAGCTACGATCTCTTCAGCGGTAATTAAAACAAAAAAAGAGGAGGAAGAGTCCCAAAAGTATCAGCAATATTTTGATTGGGAAGAACCTCTTCATAAATGCCCTTCGCATCGATTACTAGCAATATTAAGAGCTGAAAATGAAAAAATAGTAAGAGTTAAAATTACTGTTCCAGAGAATGATGCCTTGGATATTATCGATGATGTTATGATAAAATCTAATGTAGAAGCATGTACGGACCAGATGTTTTTGGCAATAGCAGATGCTTATAAAAGATTATTAGCTCCTGCGATTTCTACAGAAGTATTGAACCAGTCTAAGGAAAAAGCAGACGATAATGCGATTAACGTGTTTGCTCAAAATCTAAAACAGTTGCTGTTAGCTTCTCCATTAGGACAGAAAAGAATATTAGCGTTAGATCCTGGATTTAAGTCAGGATGTAAGGTGGTTTGCTTGGATCAACAAGGTGATTTATTACACAATGAGAACATATATCCACATCCTCCACAACGAGAAACTACCAATGCAATAAAGAAGATAAAATCACTGGTGAACGCTTATAAGGTTGAAGCAATTGCTATAGGAAATGGTACTGCAGCAAGAGAAACAGAGGCGTTTATTAAGAAAATACCTTTCGAAAACCAAATTCAGGTATTTATGGTAAATGAGAGTGGAGCTTCAGTATATTCAGCTTCTAAAATTGCCAGAGCAGAGTTTCCTAATTACGATGTTACTGTTAGAGGAGCTGTATCTATCGGAAGACGTTTAGCCGATCCACTAGCAGAATTGGTAAAGATTGATCCGAAGGCGATAGGAGTTGGGCAATATCAGCACGATGTAGATCAAACAAAACTCAAAAATGAATTGGATACTGTAGTAATGAGTTGTGTAAACAGTGTTGGTATCAATGTAAATACTGCTAGTGCGCCCTTATTAAGTTACGTATCTGGAATAGGAGAGAAACTTGCTGAGAATATCGTGAGCTACCGATCAGAAAATGGAGCATTACAATCTAGGGAAGAATTAAAAAAAGTTCCTAGACTAGGAGGAAAGGCATATGAACAAGCAGCAGCTTTTTTAAGAATAACAGAACCGAGTCACCCATTAGATAATTCCGCTGTGCATCCAGAGCGATACAAGTTGGTTTCTAAAATGGCTAAAGATGTTGGAATACCGCTAAAAGAATTGATAGGTAATAAAACAGCAATTGCCAAAATTCAATTAAACAATTATACATCAGAGGATGTGGGTCTTCCAACATTAACCGATATTATTAAGGAATTAGAGAAACCTGGAGTAGATCCTCGAAAAAAGGCAACAATTTTTGAGTTTGATCCTAATGTAAAAACAATTAATGATCTCAAAACTGGAATGAAAGTGCCTGGAATAGTTAATAACATTACTAATTTTGGATGTTTTGTAGATATTGGAATCAAGGAAAGTGGTTTAATTCATATTTCTAAATTGGCCAATGAATATATAAGTGATGTAAATGCCGTAGTACAGTTAAATCAGCAATTAATGGTCACTGTATTAGATGTGGACTTAAATAGAAAGAGAATTCAATTGTCACTTGTAGATTAAATGGAGCTAGAATTAAAACAAAAAAAAACTCCTTTCGTTAGAAAGGAGTATCAACTATATTTTTTATATCTCTTTATTATGGTAACAAGCCCACAGTTGCGTTAGTAACAGTGTTTCTTGTGTTTTGTTCTTTGTTGATTATGTTAGTTAATCTTGTTGTCTTTTTAGTATCAGTATTAAAACCGTTTTTTTCTAATAAAAGGTTATAAAATTCTGTCTTAGTAGTATTAGTAACTTCTTTTTTATCTTCTTTTATAGTAATGTCAAAGTTATTCGCTTTAATTAATGCTTTGTAAAAATCTGTTTTAGAAGATTTTACTGTTAAAGCAGTATTAGTAGTTTCTATTTGAGCAGTCTCTTGTGCAGAAACAGTAGCGAAAGAAAATAAAATTGCGATTGTAAAAAATATAGTTTTCATAGTTTGGGGCTTTATGAAGTTACTTGTTTGATATACTCAAAGTTAAGACGAAAAAACAGTGTCACAAAACATATGAGAAACTTTTAGATAAAGTGGTTTTTAAACTCGATGAAATACACAAATTTTATGGTTTTACCGTAAAAATAAAACACTTTTTACCCTAATTTTCTGATTATCAAAGTACAATTATCTAATAAATAAGCACTTTTATTTCGCTAAAAAGCAAGTTATTATAGATATACCGTTTTTTTAGATAAAATTAAGAACTGTAATTTTTGGATTACTTAAAATATTTATAACTGCTTTAATTCTTAAATTGTATATTCATCCTCAACTAAGAGGTAAAGGATTACAAAACTCAGTTCAAATGGTATATATAATAAATGAATAAGAACAGATTAGGAAAGTTTGATTAGAACAGTTTATAATTTTAGAGCATAAAAAATGCCCAACTATTTTTTAGCTGGGCATTTCATATAATAGATAGTGTGATACTATTTATTTCTTTTCTTCAATCTTGTTAGGATCTTCATCTTCTTTAGAAGCATCTTTAAATTCTTTAATACCGCTTCCCAGACCTCTCATCAATTCTGGAATCTTCTTTCCTCCAAATAAAAGTAAAACTGCAGCAACAATTAGCGCAATTTGCCAAGGACCTAACATTCCTAAAAATATACTTAATGACACCATGTTCTTTAATTTAGATTACAAAGTTAACAAGATTTACCTAAAAATGACCTTTTTAAAGCACGAAAAGATAGTTTTAAGATAATATTCACAGCTTATCTCAGTACTATTCGCTTCTAGATAACGTTTTAATATAAACTTTAGCATTTTTATCCGTTAAGAGAATATGTATATTTGCGTAACTAATGGAACTGCGGAGATAGCAGACTAATCTATGGCTAAAAAGAAAAAAGAACAAAAGAGAATTACCAAGAAGTTACTAAACAAATATAGATTAGTAATTCTTAATGAGGATACTTTTGAAGAACGAATATCTTTTAAACTTACCCGGTTAAATGTTTTTGTATTGTCGAGTATAACATCGATTATTTTAATTTCATGTACGACTATTTTGATTGCATTTACGCCATTAAGAGAATATATACCAGGATATTCTTCCACGTCTCTTAATCAAAAAGCCACCAGATTAGTATCTACAGCAGATTCCTTAGAAACGGTACTAGCGGTAAATCAAGAATACTACAATTCGATTAAGAAGGTACTAACAGGAGATGTAAAAACGGTTGAATTTGATATTGATTCTGCAGTACAGTCGCAAAAGCTAAATCCTGATGAGGTAGATTTAAATCCTTCTGAGCAGGATATGCAATTACGAGAAGAAGTTTCTAGAGAAGATAAATATAGTCTTTTTGAAAGTGAAAAATCTAGTACTGATTTTTCACTATTTCCTCCAGTAAAAGGTAGTGTGACATCTGGTTATAATGTAAACGAAAGACATTATGCAATTGATGTAGCTGTGCCAAAAGATACCCCGATCAAAGCTGCTGCTGCCGGAACTGTTATTTTTGCTGAATGGACTTCAGAAACGGGACACGTTATTATTTTAGAACATGGAAATGGTTTACTTACCGTTTATAAACATAATGCGTCATTAACGAAACAACAAGGTGAATTAGTAAAAGCTGGAGAGGTAATCGCAACAGCAGGGTCAACAGGAGAACTTACTACAGGTCCTCACCTGCATTTCGAATTATGGAGAGATGGATATCCTACAGATCCGTCGAAATTTATTGATTTTGAATAAAAACATACAATGTCTATTAAATCATTTGGGGCAAAGATTTTTGCAAAACGTATTCGTAAAAAGATAGATAAATGGGCTAATAATCCAGTAGAAACTCAAAAAAGAGTATTCGAAGAGTTATTAAAATCAGCAAGCAATACAGCTTTTGGTATAGATCATAACTTTACTAAAATTCATACGCATGATGACTTCGTAAAAGAAGTCCCAATCAGAGATTATGAGCAGTTACGTCCGTATGTGGATAGAGTGGTAGCTGGTGAAGATGATATCTTATGGCCTGGAAAGCCTATTTATTTTGCAAAAACTTCGGGTACGACTAGTGGAGTAAAATATATTCCGTTGACTTCTGATTCCATGCCAACGCATATTAAGGCTGCACAGAATGCCATTTTATGTTATATCGCAGAAAGTGGAAAAGCTTCTTTTGTAGATGGAAAAATGATATTTCTTCAAGGAAGTCCAGAATTGGTAGAGAAAAACGGAATTAATTTAGGACGCCTATCAGGGATAGTAGCTCATTATGTTCCAAAATATCTTCAGAAGAATAGACTTCCAAGTTGGGAAACAAATTGCATTGATGATTGGGAATCAAAAGTTGATGCTATCGTAGAAGAGACTGCAAATGAGAATATGACTATCATTAGCGGAATTCCGCCTTGGGTACAGATGTATTTCGAAAAGTTGCAAAAGAAAACGGGAAAATCAATAGGTGAGCTTTTTAAAAACTTCGAATTGTTCATTTATGGAGGAGTTAATTTTGAGCCCTATAAAGCTACTTTTGAAAAATTAATAGGAAGAAAAGTGGCAAGTATCGAGTTATATCCTGCCTCAGAAGGTTTTTTTGCTTTTCAGGATGTTCAAGACGAGAAGGGAATGTTACTTCAATTAGATTCAGGAATGTTTTATGAGTTTGTAAAGGCAGATGAGTTTTTCGAAGATAATCCAAAAAGAATTACCATAGCAGATGTAGAGAAAGATGTAAATTATGTGATGCTTATTTCTTCTAATGCAGGTTTATGGGCTTATAATATCGGCGATACAGTAATGTTTACCAGTACCTCACCGTACAGAGTTATCGTGTCTGGTAGAATTAAACATTTTATTTCGGCTTTTGGAGAACACGTGATCGGAAAAGAAGTAGAGCAAGCGATGAAAGAAGCCACTGAAGCTACTGGTGCTGTAATTAAAGAGTTTACGGTAGCACCTCAGATTAACCCAAAGGATTCTGAATTACCTTATCATGAATGGTTTATAGAATTTCAGGAAAGTCCAAAAGATATAGCAGGGCTAGAAATCCAAATAGACAATGCTTTACGAAAACAAAATACCTATTATGATGATTTAATTACTGGAAATGTACTGAGAACATTAAAAGTACGATCCGTGCCAAAAGATGGTTTTAATGAGTATATGAAATCTATTGGAAAACTAGGTGGTCAGAATAAGTTACCTAGACTTTCTAACGATAGAAAGATTGCGGATTCCTTGATGACGGGTATAGGTAAATAAGTTATATATTTGTTAGGAAAAATTTTATGACAAATCTCAAATTAAAAGGAAGAACAAGAGCACAAGAAAGTTCAAGTGCCATAGAACGCATGTACATAACAATGCGACATCTATTTAATAGAGGTTTTTATAAACCAATGGGAGTTTCCGGTGATACCTTAAGAGAAGGACTACTAACACTTAGACCAGAAATTTACGGTTCAGTTGCCGAAGAAAAGGTAGAATTAGATGGATTATTATACGTTATTGATCGCTTACCTATAGGAATCGAAGAATGCCGCTACATTAACCTTACAAGTGAAGAAGGATATAAAAATTCTCATTTTAAACCAATTGTTCCACCAAAACGAAGAAGAAATTGCTACAGGATTGATGAGGAACAAATGAATATTGAGATAACTAGAGGAAGATCAGAAATTTATGATATTCTTACGCATCTTACTTTTCTATTCATAGAGTCGCATAAAATCATGAATCGTGTAGTGATTAATGAAGAAGGAAATGTAACTAGAGATTGGGATAAACTAGAAAAAGCAGTTACTTCTAAAAAAGACCTTACGAAATCTGAACGCGAGGTTGTGCTCACACATACTGCCAATATATTGGGAAGAACTTTTCAGGAAGTTACTTCCATATATGGTAGCTTTTCTTGTCCAGAAAACAAAGAGCGTTTTATACACATTATTTACTGGTTAGGAAAGTTAGCTATTGAAGAATCAGTAAATGAAAATAAAAGATTGGTAACATTTAGTCCTGTTTTAAGAGAACGTTTAGGGCATCATATTCATGGAGAACGATGGGCGAATACTATAAAAAGTAAATTACAAGAATTAAACTTGATAGATCGTCCAATACATATTATAAGTGCAAATATGCATAGCGTTATGAATACTATGTATGCTCCTTTAGCACTTAAAACAGAATTGAAAAACAAAGATACTTTTGATATATACGAATTATTAAGTCAGCATAAGAATGATAAGCTTAGAGCTAAGGTAGAGAAATTAGCGCTTCAGAAAGGAATGACTTTTCTGGAAGACGAAAGCGGAACCAATATCGATGTGCAAATTTTCGATACTTCGAAATATACAAATGGTCTTTTTGAAACAAACGTTTCAGAAAAAGATATCAATAGTATGCCGGTTATCATTGTTATGGATTACGCATTTGGAGAACAAGCATATGAAACAATGGATGAGCTTTTAAAGCCTTATGAGAAATCCGAGAGTAGAAAATACTTAAATGTTAAATCCGTTTCCCTAATGGGTAAAGCGGGTATTCTAGAAGGAGGTAAAGGAGATATTATGATTCCATCTGCTCATGTATTCGAAGGGACAGCAGATAATTATCCTTTTGACAATGGACTAAGAAAAGAAGATTTAGAAGGTCATGGTATAGATATCTACGAAGGAGCAATGATTACCGTTTTAGGTACTTCACTGCAAAATAGAGATATTCTGAAATTTTTCCATGAATCTACATGGAACGTGATAGGTTTAGAAATGGAAGGTGCGCATTATCAAAAAGCGATACAATCTGCTTCAAAATTAAGAGGAAGTATCAGTTCTGATGTAAAAGTAAATTATGCATATTATGCTTCTGATAATCCTTTAGAAACAGGAAGTACCTTAGCATCTGGAGGATTAGGTACCACAGGAGTAAAACCTACATATCTAATTACCGAGAAAATTTTAGAGCAAATATTTAAAGACAAATAGAATATATGAGCTATAAAGAAGACGAGCTTTATTTACAGCAAATTTTTAAACCGATTGGTAAGCTTTATTTTAATATAGTTAAGTTAATATATCAAACCATCCAATTTTTTATTAAAAAGGTTTGGCTTTTTCTAGCTTTAATTGTTGTGGGGTTAGTAGCGGGATACTTTTTGGATCAAAAAAATGGAATAGAAATAATTAAACAAGAGGTTATTATAGAGCCAAAAGTTAATTCAATTAGGTACATATATAATCTTATTGATGAGTTTCCTCAAAGAAAAAGTGATGAAAAGTATTTAGAATCACTTGGTATAAAAAAGGAGTGGTTAGGAAATATTAAATCTGTAAAAATTGAACCAATTGTAGCTATAGAAGATATTTTTGATTATTTACATCGAGAATATCAGGATAAAAACTTTCAATACAGCATACAGGATTTTTCTCCTAAAGCTATGAATAGTGAAAAATTCACCTATTTTTATAAATACCATATTGTTAGAATTTTCTTTAACAAGAAAGAAACATATAATGAGAAAATTTCTGAAAGCATACTTAATTCAGTATCTAATAATGAACATTACGTTAAGGAATTAGATTTAAGTATAAAACAGGCTAGAGAAGCGATAAAAAATAATCAGGCTTCTTTAAAATATATAGATGATTATCTCACCAAAATCGTTCAGAAGTCAAATGATAATAATGAAAATGATAAACTTGTTATCGTTTCAAATGAAAATGAGACTAATAAAGTAGCATCATTATTAGAGCAAAAGTCTAAAATAATGAGTGCTATAAAAACAGATCAAATAGCAATTAATCTCAATAACAAGGTGTTTTCCGTTGTTGGAGATTCTAAGGTACTAACTTCTAAAAAACCTTTTTATTCGAGAACAATTTTCTTTTTTCCATTATTATTATGCCTTTTAGTATGCCTTATCTATTTTACTATTTATCTGTTTGGACAAATTAAGATAGTCACAAAAAAACGAATAAGTTAAAATTTGAGGAATCAAACATTAGTTCCATAAGACATAAAAACAATATTATAAAGAGATGAAATTAAATATTTTAGTGACTGGAGGAGCAGGGTTTATAGGTTCCAATTATTTGAACTATAAGTCGAAAGATGATAATATTAGAATTATTAATTTAGATAAACTTACCTACGCAGCTGATTTAGATAATATTGATATATATGATAATTGTGATTATACTTTTACCAAGGGTGATATATGTGATTTGAATTTGGTAGAGAGAATTTTCGAAGAATATAATATCAATAGGGTAGTCCATTTTGCAGCAGAATCTCATGTGGATAATTCGATAGCTAATCCAGGTGAGTTCATACAAACAAATATTGTAGGCACCTTCAATTTATTACAAGCAGCATTTAAGAATTGGATGGATACACCTAACATCTTTAAAAAAGGAAAAGAAGACTGTAGGTTTTTACATATTTCTACTGATGAAGTATATGGCACTTTAGGAGAAACAGGGCTATTTACCGAAGAAACCCCTTATGCGCCGAACAGCCCATATAGTGCTTCCAAGGCATCTTCAGACATGTTGGTTAGAAGTTACTTTCATACATATGGCTTACCAGTTGTTACAACAAACTGTTCTAATAACTATGGGCCTAGACAACATAATGAAAAACTAATACCTACCATTATCAGAAAAGCATTAGCCGAGGAGAATATTCCTATATATGGAGACGGAAAGAATGTTAGAGACTGGTTATACGTTCTAGATCATTGTAAAGGAATTGATTTAGCTTTGGAAAAAGGAGAATTAGGAGAAACCTATAATATCGGAGGAAAAAATGAACGAGAGAATATATATATAGCTAAAACAATATGTAAAACTCTCGATATCATAAAACCATTAAAAGATAATAAGTCATATTTAGATCTTATTACTTTTGTAAAAGATAGACCAGGTCATGATTTTAGATACGCGATCGATGCATCAAAAATTGAAAACGAACTAGGTTGGAACGCGGAGGAAAATTTTGAATCTGGAATTGAAAAAACAATAAATTGGTATTTAGAAAAATATCAGTAAAATAATACTTCAAAACTCTAGTGTTAACTAGGTTATTGAAGACAATTGGATTAAAGATGAAAGGAATAATTTTAGCAGGAGGTTCAGGAACGCGATTACACCCACTTACATTAGCAATTAGTAAGCAGTTGATGCCAGTGTACGACAAACCGATGATTTATTATCCTCTTTCCACCTTGATGTCTGCAGGAATAAAAGAAATTCTAATTATTTCTACCCCTTTAGATTTACCTCTTTTTGAAAAGTTATTAGGTGATGGTAAAAAATATGGATGTGTCTTTGAATATGCTATACAGGAAGAACCTAACGGATTAGCAGAAGCATTTATTATAGGAGAAAATTTTATCGGAGAGGATAAAGTAGCATTAATTTTAGGAGACAATATTTTTTATGGATCTGGTTTAGAAAGTCTTTTAGAAAGTAATAATAATCCGGATGGAGGAATTATTTATGCTTATCACGTGCAAGATCCCGAAAGATATGGTGTCGTAGATTTTGATGCTGAAGGAAATGCGATTTCAATAGAAGAAAAACCAGAAATACCGAAATCCAATTATGCCGTTCCTGGGATTTATTTTTATGACAATGAAGTCGTATCAATAGCAAAAAACATAAAACCAAGTGATCGAGGTGAATTAGAAATTACGGATGTTAATAATGCTTATTTAGAAAGAGGAAAGCTTAAAGTAAGTATTTTGGATAAAGGCACAGCTTGGCTCGATACAGGTACTTTTAATTCCTTAATGCAAGCTTCTCAATTTGTTCAAGTAATAGAAGAGCGTCAAGGATTAAAAATAGGGGCCATAGAAGAAATAGCATATAATAAAGAATTCATAACCAAAAACCAATTAGAGATGCTCGCAAAACCGTTGATAAAAAGCGGATATGGAAAATATTTATTACAATTAGATTAGTATGGAAATAGAAAAAACCCCTTTAAAAGATTGTTTTGTTCTTAAACCAAGGGTTTTTAATGATGATAGAGGTTCTTTCTTCGAAAGTTTTAATTTAAAAACATTTAAGAAGGTTACTGGGTTAGAGATTGATTTTGTTCAGGATAATCAATCTATTTCCTCGAAAGGAGTGTTGAGAGGTTTGCATTTTCAGAAAGGAGAATATGCTCAAGCAAAATTAGTTAGAGTTGCAAAGGGCAAGGTTTTGGATGTTGCTATAGATCTTAGAAAGGATTCCCCTAGTTTCGGAAAACACTTTTCAATAGAATTAAGTGATCAAAATAATTATCAATTATTCGTTCCCAGAGGTTTTGCACATGGATTTGTTGTATTAAGTGAAGAAGCTATTTTTAATTACAAATGTGATAATTTTTACAATAAAGAATCCGAATCAGGGATAAGATTTAACGATCCCATTTTAAATATAAATTGGCAATTAGATATTGAAGAAGTGCTTTTGTCAGAAAAAGACATAATTTTACCTTTTTTCAATGAAGTTTTTTAGATATAATTTTTACATAACATAAAAGCCCTTACATTTGCTGAGATTTTTATTTTTAAACTTGATGAGTACTAAAGAAAACCCTTCTGAAGAAATAGATTTAGGTCAATTATTTAAATTAATTGGCAGTGCGTTTAATAAATTATTTTTGTTTATCGGAAAGATTTTAAAGGGAATTTTTCATGCTATTATTCTTTTTCTTCTTTTTCTTCAAAAACATTTTTTAAAATTTGTAATCGCTGGTGCTGTTGGACTTGGTATAGGATGGTTTTTCGATTCAACGGCAAAACCAGTTTACCAGTCTTCAATGATTGTAGAACCTAATTTTAATAGTGCACAACAATTGTATAATAATATAGAGTTTTATAATGAGCTGGCGGAAGAAGAAGATTTTAACAACTTAGCGGCTGCCTTAAAAATTTCAAATCAAGAAGCCAGTAGTATTAAAGAAGTGTCAATTGAATCATTTTCTGATGATAACCAAAAATTAAAACATTTTAGTGATTTTGTTTCGACTTTAGACAGTGTTTCTAGAGCTAATTTAAGTTATAAGGATTATCTAGAAAACTTTAATAATATTAATGCAAGATTTCACAAAGTGACAATTGAGACATTTGATCCTAAAGTTGCTAAAAAAACACAAAATGCGATAGTTAGATCCATATCAAATAATGAATATTTTAAACTGCAAAAAACCACAAACGATTTAAATCTGAAATTGGATGATTCTATCATTCGTAAGCAAATAGAGGAAGTTGATTCTCTGAAGTCTTTTTATCAGAAATTGAAATTATTAGATATTCAAAAGGAACAAACAGCCACTAATACTAGTATTAGTCTAAGTTCAGAGAATAAAGAATTAGACAAGTCCGAAATTACACTACTTAAGCAAGCAAAATCTTTAGGAAAAGAGATCCTAGATATCAATAGGAAAAAGGCAAATACTAAGCAAATTGTAAATGTTATTTCAGATTTTCCGGATAGGGCAGCATTATTAAACGATCTTTTTACTCAGAAAAAAGTGTTGTTACCAATCGTTTTTATTGGATTGACCTTTTTGATATTAATGTTATTAGCCTTAAATAATTATTTAAAAAATTATAACCGAATTTCTAAGCCTTGATGAAAAAAGTTTTAGTCACAGGTGCTAACGGGCAATTAGGAAGGTGTCTTCAAGTTTTATCTAATATTAGTGGGGATATTAGTTTTTTGTTTACTGATTCTAATCAATTAGATATCAGGGATAAGGAAAAACTTCATAATTATTTTCTTGAAAATGACAAGATAGATTATGTAATTAATTGCGCTGCATATACCAACGTAGAAAATGCTGAAAAGGAATCAAAAGATTCATTTTTAGTTAATGCAGAAGCTGTAAAAAATGTTGCGGAGGTTTGTCAAAAATACGATACCATTTTATTACATATTTCTACGGATTATGTATTTGATGGTAATAAAAACACTCCGTATACGGAAGAAGATATACCAAACCCGATTAACGAATACGGAAAATCCAAATTACTAGGAGAACAATATATTCAAGAAATACAAGAAAAGTATTTTATAATTCGAACTTCTTGGTTGTACTCTCAATTTGGTAAAAACTTCTATCAAACTATTGTTAAAAAATCAAAAACAGATAAAAAATTAACTATTACTACTGCTGAGATAGGTACTCCCACAAATGCAAATGATTTAGCTAAATTTTTAATAGAAATTATTAAAAATGATAATAAAAATTATGGTCTTTATCATTTTAGTAATCTTGGTAGTGCTACTTGGTTCGATTTTGCCGAGGAAATTCTAAAAATTTTGGGTAAACGAAACGAAATAAGCCTTGAAAAAACGGATAATTACCCTACTTTTGCAGAACGTCCAAAATATAGCGTGTTAAGTAAAAAAAAGATTACAGGCACTTTTAATTCAGTTATCTTAAATTGGAAAATATCTTTGAAAGAATTAGCTAATTAATTTTATTTTATATTTTGGGGTGATTGATAAATATTTTTATAAGGAATTAAAAAATAGATACTGAAAAACATTATTGAAGTATATATTTTATTGTTTAAAATAAAATAATAGACATGTTTGATCTTAAAGGAAAATCAATACTCATTACCGGCGGTACCGGTTCATTAGGAAAAGCATTGACAAAACATATTTTGTCCAAACATTCGGAAATTAGAAGGTTAATCATATTTTCAAGAGATGAGCAAAAGCAATTCCAGATGGCTCAGGAATTTCCAAATGAAAAATTCCCGCAACTCAGATACTTTATTGGTGATGTAAGGGACAAAGATAGACTTGTTAGAGCTTTTCAGGGTGTAAATTATGTGATACATGCAGCAGCGATGAAACACGTGCATATTGCAGAATATAACCCTGACGAATGTATTAAGACCAACATTGGTGGAGCTGAGAATGTGGTAGAAGCTTGTTTTAAAACCAATGTAGAAAGAGTTGTGGCTTTATCTACAGATAAAGCTTGTGCCCCAATTAATCTTTATGGAGCAACCAAATTGACTTCTGACAAACTGTTTGTTGCAGCAAATAATATAAAAGGAGAAAACCCAATTAGGTTTTCTGTAGTGAGATATGGAAATGTTATGGGGTCTAACGGTTCGGTTATCCCTTTCTTTATTAAAAAGAAAAAGCAAGAAGGCAAACTACCCATTACCGACCCGGGAATGACCCGTTTTAATATTTCTCTTGAAGGCGGTGTCGAAATGGTGATGCATGCACTAGAGCACGCTTGGGGAGGAGAGCTTTTTGTACCTAAGATACCCTCATACAAAATTATGGATGTAGCAGAAGCTATTGGACCAGAATGCGAAAAACCAATAGTAGGAATAAGACCAGGCGAAAAGGTACATGAAGAAATGATCACTCCTTCAGACTCTTTTTATACCTACGATTTAGGAAAATATTATACAATACTTCCTGCGACACATAAATGGAGTCTAGAAGATTTTATTAAAACCTTTAATGCCCAAAAAGTGCTCCAAGGTTTTAGCTATAACTCAGGGAAAAACAATGATTGGGAAACAGTGGAGAGCCTAAGAGCACTTATAAAAACTCACGTAGATTCAACTTTTGAGGTATAATGAAAATGAATATTCCATACGGAAGACAAAATATCGATCAAGATGATATCGATATGGTTGTTGAAACACTGCAATCAGATTTTTTGACCCAAGGGCCTGTTGTAAGAAGTTTTGAAGGTAAATTTTCAGAGTATGTTGGTTGCAAATATTCTGTAGCTGTTAGTAATGCTACAGCTGGTTTACATTTAGCGGTGCTTGCTTTAGGACTTAAACCCGGTGATCGGGTAATTACAACCCCAATAACCTTTGCTGCCTCTGCAAACTGTATAAGATATGCAGGAGGAGAAGTCTGGTTTGCAGATATTGATCCCGGAACCTATTTGCTGTCTTTAGAAAAAACCGAAGAACTAATAGAAAGTAAACCAAAAGGTTTTTTTAAAGGAATAATACCTGTGGATTTTGCCGGATTACCCGTTAATCTGGAAAATTTTAGAAAGCTTGCAGACAAACATAACTTATGGATTATAGAAGATGCTTGCCACGCTCCGGGAGGATACTTTACGGATTCTAAAAATGCTAAACAAATGTGTGGCAATTCAAACTATGCAGATATAGGTATTTTCTCTTTCCACCCAGTAAAACATATAGCTTGTGGAGAGGGCGGTATGATCACCACCAATGATGAAGAGTTGTTTAAAAAATTATCTCTATTAAGAACTCACGGGATTACTAAAGATAATATGTCAGAAAATCACGGAGGTTGGTATTATGAAATGCAAGAATTAGGATTCAATTATAGATTAACTGACATTCAATCCTCGTTGGGGATAACCCAGTTGACAAAAAACACCACAGGAGTTAAAAAGAGAAATGAGATTGCAGAAAGATATAAACGAGCCTTTAGCGACAAAATAAAATATCAATCACTTCCTAAAGACAGTTATAATGCGCATCACCTCTTTGTAATTGAAGTGAAGAAGAGAAAAGAGCTTTATAACTATTTGAGGGAAAATGGAATTTTTGCGCAAATTCATTATATACCAATTCATACGTTGCCATATTATAAAGAGATAGGGTATGATGGAGCAAATCTGAAAAATTCTGAAAAATATTATTCCAGATGTTTGAGTTTGCCAATGTATCCCACATTAACAGAAGAAGAACATAATTTTGTGATTTCTAAAGTTTTAGAATTTATAAATGAGTAGTCTCGCAATCATACCTGCCAGAGGTGGAAGCAAACGTATTCCTGGAAAAAACATAAAACCATTTCTAGGCAAGCCTATTATTGCTTATTCTATAGAAGCTGCAATAGATTCAGGTTTGTTTGAAGAGGTTATGGTGTCTACCGATAACCCTGAAATAGCTCAGATTGCTCGGGAGTGCGGGGCCGAGGTTCCTTTTCTAAGAAGCAAGAACAATGCAGATGATTTTGCTACAATTGCAGATGTAGTGAGCGAAGTAATTGATGCCTACAATGCTAAAGGAAGAGAGTTTGATAAAATTTGTTGTATTCTTCCAACAGCACCTTTTGTAAATAGCAAAAAACTTAAGATTGGACTTAAGGAATTAGTCTCAAAAAAACTGGATTCAGTATTTCCCGTTATTCCTTTTTCCTATCCAATTCAAAGAAGCCTTGAGTTTGTTGGAGATAACATAAATATGGTTTGGCAGAAGTATCTTACTACAAGATCTCAGGACCTACCTACGCGTTTTCATGATTCAGGACAATACTATTGGGTTAAAACCCAAGCTTTTTTAAAGGAAAAAGCACTTTTTTTAAGAAATTCTGGAGCTATTGTGATTTCCGAAATTGAAGCACAGGACATTGATACCGAAACAGATTGGAAATTAGCAGAAGTAAAATATCAGTTAATTCTTGAAAAATGAAAAAAAGAATACTCTTTAGAGCAGACGGAAACAAAGCAACCGGTTTAGGCCACCTATACCGGTTGTTTGCTGTAGTAGAAATGCTAAAAGATCATTTTGATTGTATGTACCTTACAAGAACCTCTTCGACTATAAAAGTCATTCCGGAAGAGTATAACTTGAAATTAATAGATAACAATATATCTATTCAAGAAGAACCAAGTTGGCTTGCCAAACAATTCAAACCAGAAGAATCTATTATAATCGCAGACGGATACCAATTTGATTCGTCATATCAAAAATTAATAAAAGCACTTCAGTTTACATTGGTTTATATTGATGATCTCGCAAAAGAACACATGCATGCAGACTTAGTAATCAATCACTCACCTGCTATAAATATTGCCGATTTTAGGGATTCTGGATATACAAACTATGCATTGGGAACAAAATATGCTTTGCTAAGGCCTTCTTTTTTAGCGGCTGCAAAAGAAGAAAGAATAATAGAACGTGTAGAAAAAGCATTTGTGTGTTTTGGAGGAGCTGATAAATTAAACCTTTCTTTAAAAACTGTAAAAGCACTTCTACAAATAGGACAAATACAGGAAATTCATATAGTTTTAGGAGCTGCGTACAAATACAAAGATATTTACGAATTAGCTGAACAACACTTGTCAAGGGTTTATTTGCATTTTAATTTATCGGAAGAAGAACTGATCTCTTTGATGAGATCTTGTAACTTTGCAGTTGCTCCGACCAGTACAATATTATACGAACTCTGTTGTGTAAAAATGCCAATTCTTGGAGGGTATTTTGTAGATAATCAAAAACTTATCTACAAGGGGTTTAAAGAGAAAGCAGCTATATTTCCCGCAGGAGACTTTACTAATTGGGAAATTACAGATTTCAAAAAGAGCATAAATCGCATTTTAAAACGGAAAAGTTATGATTATAACTTAAATGCTCAAAAAGAATTATTTGATTCAAAAATTAACGAAAGATTTATAACTAGGATTAAGGAATTATGCTAAAATTAGGGATACTTTGTAGTGGTGGACTTGGGTATAAAACTTTGCAGAAAATTTGCAAACGTTATATAGTTGCTTTTGTGTTAACTGATAAAAAATCTGGTCAAATAATTGAATTTTGTGAAATCAACAAAATACCATATTATGCAGGAAACCCCAGAAACGGTAAAGGGTTTGATTTTATTAAAAATATAAATATTGATGTAATCATTTCTGTAAATTATTTATTTTTAATAGAAGAAGACATCATACTACATCCTAAAAAACTAATTTTTAATGTGCATGGATCTTTGTTGCCTAAATATAGAGGTAGAACCCCTCATGTTTGGGCAATAATTAATAACGAAAAGGAAGCAGGAATCACAGCTCATAAAATCGATGTAGGCTGCGATACTGGAGCCATTATTGATCAGACCATTGTGCCAATAGAGGAAAATGATACCGGAGCAACAATACTATCTAAGTATGCCGATCAATATTTTCCATTAATTAAGAAAGTATTGGTCAAATTGGAGAACGGAAGTATTGAATTCAAACAACAAGATGATTCCAAAGCAACATATTTCGGAAAAAGGGTGCCAGAAGATGGAGAGATTAATTGGAATTGGCAAAAAGAACGAATAAGAAACTGGGTGAGAGCTCAAGCAGATCCATATCCTGGCGCATTTACGTTTTATGAAGGCGTAAAAGTAATTATAGACAAAATTAGCTATAGTGATATTGGATTTGAATACCAAGACGAGAATGGGACTATAATTCGGTCAGATTATAAGCTAGTTGTAAAAACACCTAACGGAGCTGTAGAATTAGAAGACGTGAGAACTGACAATATAATTTTTATAAAAGGAAAAAAACTAGGAAATGAAAATAGGAAATAAAACTATTGGAGGAAACAACCCATGTTTTATCATAGCCGAGTTATCAGCTAATCATAATGGCGATTTTGAAGTAGCTGTCGAAACAATTAAAGCAGCCAAAAGAACAGGAGCGGATGCAATAAAATTGCAAACATATACCCCAGATACGCTTACAATAGATTGTGATAATGAGCATTTTCGAATCGAAGGAGGAACCTTGTGGGATGGAAAAACGTTGTATGAGCTATATGGAGAAGCATATACTCCTTGGGAATGGCACCAAAAGTTGTTTCAGGTTGCAGAAGAAGAAGGATTAATATGCTTTTCATCTCCTTTTGATCATACGGCAGTTGATTTCCTTGAAAAATTTGACGTCCCTGCGTATAAAATAGCCTCTTTTGAAATTCAGGATATTCCTTTAATCAAATATGCGGCATCAAAAGGGAAACCTATTATTATTTCTACTGGTATAGCAACTGAAGAAGATGTACGTTTGGCCGTTGAAACTTGTAAAGCAGAAGGTAATAATGATATTATTCTGTTAAAATGCACATCATCTTATCCCGCACCATTAGAATTGGCAAATCTCAATACAATTCCTGATATAAAAAAAAGATTTAATGTCGAAGTTGGATTTAGCGATCATACATACGGTTCTTTGGCTCCGGCTATTGCTACTACACTTGGAGCTAAAGTGATCGAGAAACACTTTATTTTGAATAAGTCCATTGGCGGACCTGATGCTGATTTTTCTTTAGATGAGAACGAATTTACAGAAATGGTTAATGCGGTTAGAAATACCGAAAAGATGTTAGGGGTTGCAACCTACCAACTTTCAGAAAAAGTAAAGAAAAATAGAAAGTTCGCTCGTTCTTTGTTTGTAGTTGAAGATGTAAAAAAAGGAGATATTATTTCTGAGAAGAATATAAGATCCATTCGTCCCGGATATGGACTGCACCCAAAATATTATGAGAGTCTTTTAAATAAAACTTTTAGCAAAGATGTCAAAAAGGGACAACCATTAAGTTTAAATATGATTAAAAAAGAATTATAATTGTATGAAACTACTTTTTTTAGAAAATCGATACAAAACCCATTTTTTTGAAGAGGTCGTAAAAGACCTTATTGAAAAACATGACATTTTTTGGATTGTTCAAAATCCACAATTTACTCCCAAAATTGGAGAAACAAACATAATTCCTTTTCCAAATGCCAAATCAAATTATTCACCGAAGGATTCTGTTAACATAGAATATGATAAAATTATCAAATCGGACAGACAAGTAAATTTCTTTGAAAAAAAAGACAAATCATTTTTTTATTACTATGCTGATCAGATTGACAAATGTATTTCAGAAATTAGACCTGATTTTGTTTTTGGAGAATCAACTGCATTTCATGAGTTGTTAGCTATAGAGGTCTGTAAACAAAGAAACATAACGTATCTAAACCCATCTTCTTGCCGGTATCCTTCAGGAAGGTTTTCGTTTTATAAATATGATACCTTGGCACCTTATTTGGGTTCAGAAGATGTGTTGCCAAAAGATGAAGCTTTGAGTATTATAGACGGGATTGTCAATAAAAAGTCTGTTCCCGATTATATGAAAAGGGTATCAATGTCAAAGACAAAAATTCTTAAAGACAAGGCCAAGAAAATTACTTCCTTTATCAGTGGAGAAAAATACAACACACCAAACCCATTAGTCAAGTATAAGATAGAGAAGTCAAAAAAACAAAATATTGATACCTGGGAATCCTCTGCAATTTCAGGAGTAAAAAAGAATAATACATTTAAAGTATTGTACCCTTTGCAAATGCAACCAGAAGCTAATATTGATGTATGGGGGAGAAAATGGAGGAATCAATCTGATTTGATTAGAAAAATTATTGACTATCTACCAGAGAACTGTGATCTGTATGTAAAACCAAATCCAAAATCAAAATATGAATTATCAGACGAACTCGTCGATATATGTCAAAAGGGTCAAAGAATCATACAGCTAGGCCACGCGGTAAAAATGCAAGACGTGTTTAACCAAGTGGATATGATCATAACGGTAACTGGTACAATTGCAATAGAAAGTATTTTAGCAAATAAACCCGTGATCACTCTAATTAGAACATTAAACAATGACTCTGATAACTGTCTGTTTTTGAACGAAATTTCTGAATTAACAGATATCGTTGCTATGGTTAAGGAAAACGAATTTCCTAAAAGTTCTATCGATGAAAGGCTAGATTTTATTAATATGTTAAATCAAAAAAGCTTTAAGGGAATTGTATCTGACCCTTTTAGCGATCCTAAATGCTTGGAAAAAAGTAATATTCAAAATATAGTTAAAGCATTTAACCTGATCTTTCAAAACCAAGAACCTCAAAAATACTGATTGGATTTTTGATTAAAAAAATCAATTTTTTGCAATATTTCGGAATTGAGAGCTTGATAATTTTAATGATAAACCTGTTTTAGGAATGTATTTAACTTTTAAAAACAACGATGAAACCTTCCTTTTTGAAAAAATAAATTTCAAAGACTTCTTTTTATATTATAAGATCGAAGAAAAAGAAATTTTCTTCGAAAATGAGACTTTATGCCTTTTTCTTAAAACAAATTATTCTGAAAATTATATTAACTCCGTATTATCTAACCAAGAAGATGTTACCATTGAGATTATAGAAAAATCTTTTGAAAAAGATGGTGTTTGGATTATAATTAATAAAAAAGATAAAAAAATTAGATTAGGTAGAGATCTATCTGGCTTAGGCACCATTTATTTTCACATCGAAGAAAACAATAGTGTTCACATTAGCACAAATGTTCATGATATAGCTCACAAAAAAAGTAAATGTTTAAACTCAGAGGCTGTATATCAATTGCTATATTTTGATTACTTATGGGATGGTCAAACGATATATGAAAATATTGATCAACTAAAAATAGGTGGCAGATTAGAAATTGAAAAGGATTTTAAAACGTTATCCTATAATTTTTCTCAACCAGAAATCATTGAGGATGAAAATAACCTTACCGAAGAAGAAAATATTCGTCAATTAAGACAAGAAATTGTAAAAGCTCATAAAAAATATGTAAACAATCATAATGTAGTTTTTCTTTCGGGAGGCATAGATTCGGTAGCAATGTTAATTGCCATCGATGATATAACTGATAAGAGTAGTATAGAAAACCATTCATTTAAGGTTAAAGGAACCACTCAGGATGAAACTGTTTATGCAAAAAGTATTGCAGATCACCTAAATGTAAAATTATCGATAATTGAAAGAGACTTAAGTAGTGAAATTAATGAAGAAGTATTCAGGGAAAATATTTTTAAAATGAATAATCCATATCCCGGAATGTGGATTTTTGGTAATCAAGTTTCTTCTGATAGCTATAGAACTTATTTTGCAGGACAAGATACAAGACTCCATACTCCGGCATTAAATTGGTTAGATTCAATCGCGTTTTCCATATTTATCATTTCGAAAAAAGGTTTGAAGCCGTTATTTTCAATAATTGATATTTTATTATTTCCATTACAAAAACTATTTGACACTTTACATAAAAGAAAACAAACCCCTAATAAGATCTTTTTGGGTTTAAAAAGAACACTTTATCTGTTTAATATTAAAAAATATTTAAAATTGGTATACTTTAAAGTGGATCCTGCAAATTTACAAGCTTATGGATTACCAACAGAAGGGTTTAAGGATGTTTTTGAAAAGTATGACCTCAATTTGAAGAAAATCAAAAATAAAAGAACACTGTATAACAAAGTAGTTTCAAAAAAATGGATTGAACAATACGTTAATGATATGCGATATATGATAGATATGGTAGATCTGCAAGGGGGTAAGTTAGCAATGCCTTTTTACGACATGAACTTAGCTAATTTTTCTGCAACAATACCTTTTAATTTATCTATTAAAACGATGAAAGGAAAATCTCAGTTTGGTGATGAAAATAGTGTGATTAATAAATATGTATTGCGAGAAGCTTTGGTTGATAAAATTGATAAAAAGACCTACTTAAGATCTAAAGCGGTTTCTAGAACAGGTCATTTAATATTTAACCAAGGGCTAGATATTATTTTAAGATCTATAATCAAGCAAGATATTGGAACAAGTGACTCATTTGTTAAAGAATACAAGCTTGAGTCTTTTCTAAAACGATTTCTAACTAACGAAGATGAATGGATAATGACTGACGACAAATATTTGCTAAAGGTATATTACACCTGTTGTCTAATTTGTTATCAAAATCATCTAAAGTCATAAGCAAGTTCTACAATTCTTAAAACTATTGTGATATTATGAATATAATTAAAAAAATAAAAATTAGATTGATGCGAATTTTTACAATTTTTTCTTGGACAAGAAAATTAGCTCTATCTATATTGAAAATAGGGAATAGAAACCCTAACAAAACGTATGTTAACGACGATTTATCATATGAGTCTGGTAAAATAATAAATCAGTTAGTAGAAAACGGACATAGTGATTTAATAAGTATAGGTGAGAGTAAGTTGGAAAAAATAATCGATTATGCCAATGAAATAGATTATCTTGATATAGACTCAAAAAAGCCTTATAAAATAGATTATTCTAGCCCAACTAAGCCTGGAAAAGGGCTTTGGTATAGTAATGATAAAGTAATATCCTGTGAACAAATTGAACAAATTGTTTATGATAAAAATAATGTTGAAATTGCTCGTAAATATTTAGGCGTTGAACCTAAAATAAAAGATGTAAGAATGTGGTGGTCTTTTCCTAAAACAGAAAACAAATCGACAAGTCTTTATGGGTTTCATTATGATATTGATGCATATAAATTTTTGAAACTTTTTATTTACATCACAGATGTTGATTCTGAAACAGGACCTCATGTAATTATTTCGAACACTCATAAAAGAAAAACAATCTTTGAGAAATATAATAGAAGACTTACGGATAAAATGGTTGAAGAAAGGTTTAATAAAGAAAGGATAAAAGTAATGACAGGTAAGTCTGGAGAGGGTTTTTTTGAGGATACATTTTGTTATCATAAAGGTACTTCTCCTTTAAAGCCAAGATTAATTCTTCAAATTGAATATTCAACATAAAAAGATGATGGAAAAAAAGTCTATTTCGAAAAATATCTCATTAAGAAGTATTCTAAACCTTTGGTTTGGATTATTACCTTTTTCGTTTATTCGTGTTTTCTTCTTGAGATTGGCGGGGAATAAGATTTCGTTTAGTGCAAAAATAGGATGGGGAGTATATTTGGCAGATGAAATAATTTTACATCAAAACGCAAGAATAAAAACATTCAATTTTTTTAGGGTAAATAAAATTGAACTTTCTAAAAATAGTTTTATTAAAGGATTAAATTATTTTAAAGGGCCATTTGATATAGAATTAGGAGAGGAAAGCGGAATAGGTAGACAAAATAAATTTCGTAGATCATACTATCCCTTTATTTACGATAAATCCCTAATAAAGCTTGGGTATCACACATTTATTACAAGCAACAATTTTTTTGATTTAACGAAAAGTATAAAGTTTGGTGATAATTCACAATTAGGGGGAACAGATAGTCAATTTTGGACTCATGGATATTTTCATGAAAGTAATGGTAAAGGTCGTATAAGAATTGACGGAGAAATTCAAATAGGCGATAATGTTTATATAGGTTCAAGATGCGTTTTTAATCCTGGCATAACAGTCATGAATAGTATTAATATTGGTAGCAATTCGGTGGTGTCTAAAGATTTAAAGGAAGAAGGAATGTATGTTAGTCAACCGTTAAGATTTAGAAATGTTCACATAGATGATATTAAATCTAAATACTCTGAAATAGATTTTTCTGATTTGAAAGAAATAGTATATGAAAAAGATTCATATAAGTCCAAGTTTAAGAATAAATAAAGCATTTGTAAGCAATCTATGGGGCAATTTTGGAGTATTGTCAATTATAATTGCCTTTTACTTTTATTTGTTTGCTGAGGCTACTTTAAGCATTTATAATGTAAGGTTAATTTTTCTCTTTATAAGTTACGTGTGTTTTATTTTTGGTGTTTTTGTTTCTTCAAAATTTAGAATAGATTCATTACTTTTTACTTATTATGGGGTTTCGATTTTTATTTTTCTGTTTTCAAGTCCATTATGGCAAGATAAGTTTGACATTAATATATATTTAAGTACTGTTACAGCAATTTTAATTATAAATTATTATGATTTATTTATTAAATACATGAGGTATTTTATAATACTCACTGTTTTACTTGGAGCATACGAATTTTTATTCAAAGAGTATCTTTTTGTGGTTTATAGGGAGACATATTTTGGTTTTAGAGCATTAGATGAGAAATTGTTCTCAGGTTCTACAAATGTTTTTAGAGCAAAAGTGTTTTTTGAAGGTCCGTTAGCCCTTTCACAATTTGCAATTGGAGCTGCATTTTTATTTAGGAAACATATTAAGGTTTTGTTTTTGATTCTTTTAATATCCATTTTTGCTAATGGTAGATTAGGGATTATTATTTGCGCTGGTATTATTGCTTTATACTATGTAAAAAAGTATAATTTACTTACTATTTTATTAAAACCTAAATATTTTTTTCTCTTGATTTTTGGGTTGTTGTTTTCATTTACAGTGATTTATTTGTTACTCGACGAGTCGTCAATCGAAAGATTTAAAAATTCTTTTGACACCTCTAACGAGGGAAACGCTGCACGGATTACATTTTGGATTAATGGGATAAAAACCTGGTTGTCTTATGATTTAGCACATTTAATTTTTGGGAATAACGGCTACTATGGCAGTATATATAAAAATAATGCAGAAAATGGCTGGATAACCTTATTAGTGAATAATGGAATAATTGGTTTCCTGTATTATTTTATCCCGGTATTACTATTATCAATCAATTATTTAATAAAAGCTTCCGTAAACTTTTGGTATATCTTCTTACTATTCTTTTGTATGTTTGTACAAACGTTTCATTTAGGGGCTTCTGCTAATTTGTTTTATTGGTTGATAATTTTTTCTTTTCTGAATACTACTTATGATAACAAAATCAGTTTGTAAGACAATTTTCTCAACATTTCTCTTATGTGTTTTTTCGCTGTTAATAATATGTTGTAAAAAAGACACGGCAGATAAACCAACCCCTAAGAAGATTGAAATTGATGAAAAAAATTATGTTCTTGACAATAGGTTCCCTTTGGGTGATATAAGAAGGTACGGCATTTATCCTGATTCTTTGAATAATAAGAAACATCCTCACACTAAAAAGTATAGGATTCAAACTGTTTTAGATTTTGCAGAAGAATCAGGAGTGAAAATATTTTTTCCAAAAGGTTACTATGGAATAAATCTCGTAATTAATTCAAGAGAAAATTTAAAATTTTATTTCGATAAAGCAGAGTTTAGTTTTGTGGGTATTACAGATGAATTGGGAAAAAGATCCAAGAACATAAAGTTTGAAGGCACTTTAATATTGTACAATCGCTTTGGAACTTACAATTCTTCAAACATTAAATTGGACACATTAATTCTCAAATCAGATACTACAAGAAGTATAGAGAAGCTTAGAAATAAAGGATGCCATATTTATAAAGGAACTAAAGATGTGAGCATAAAATATTTGGAAATTGAAGATCTTGGTTCTGGAGATTTACGTTATCAAAATAATCACGCAGCTTTAGCTATTGACGGAGAGCGTAACAATCCGGAAAATATAAAAATAGATAAAACTGTAATTAAATCATCCGATAGACATGGTGCATATGTTACCGGTACTGGTCATTATTTTGGTGAAATCATTATTGAGGAATATGGAATTGGTGATGTAGATGGAATGACCTTTATGCAAGATGCGAATAAGGGTGATGAAAAGATATTGTCTGGATTATGGATTAATCGATGTGGAAATTCTACTTTTAATAAAGTTTTGATTAAAACAAAAGATTCAAAACAAGGTTTTCCGCTAAAACTTGATGAAGGTAAGACCGATCAACCTACTTTTATAAATGAATTAAATTTAGATGTTCCTTATAAAGACACTCTGGTTGTCGATCACGTACTTACTAACATATTGGTAAAAGACATAAACATATTAGATGATTAAGACTTTTATTAAATACAGAGAAGACATATATTCAGTAATAGTTTTGTTAGGTTTAATTAGCTTCATGTTATCTTATGCACTTAATTCAATTAGCGTAATACTACTTATTGTTTTTTTCTTCTTAGACTCAAAAGAAAATATCATAAATAAGCTATCTTATTTAAGAAATAACAAAGTTTTCCTGTTGTATGTTCTATTTTTTTTAACTCAGATTATCGGGTTGTTATATAGTTCAAATGTAAGTTATGGTCTAAAGAAAATAACCCTTCTAATACCGGTTCTTTTTGTGCCGGGTGTTATCATATCAGAAACAATCCAAGAATCCAAAGTATACAAAATATTAGAAGTATTAAAGTATACGATTACTTGTATTTTTTTATATTATATCTTTTTTCATTTTTTTATAGATGAAAGACCTCTTAACAATTTTGTACTGTATGTAATAAATGAAAGATTAGGAGTTAGTCAGTTTTACATTCTGTTTATTGTTATTGTGCCATTATTATATTGTTTGAGATTAATCGAACTTAGAATAAGTTTTTTATCAAATTTATTTTTTGTTCTCTTTTTTATTTTTTGTGTTTTCTTATTAGGGAATAAAACTTCTTTGATTTTCTTGTTTGTTATCATTTCTACAAAAGGGTATAATTATTTAAAAAACAAAAGTCATACTTTTAAAATATTTGCTATCGTTGCATCAATTACTTCTGTTATGGTAGTGGCATATAGTATGCCTGGGATTAGAAAAAAAATTGATGTACTGGTTCAAACAACCGACTTTGATCTTAAGACTATTATTACAAAAAACAGTGTAACTTATACCAAGAACACATTAGAACACCGAATACTAATCAATTACATATCAACAAAAGAATTTATTAAAAATTTCCCAATTGGTGTAGGTACAGGAGATTATCAAGATGTGTTAAATAAGAATTATGACAAGATAAATTTTAAGGTCGCAAAAAAGGAGAGTTTAAATAATCACAATCAATATTTATCTGAGTTTTTGAAAACGGGATTGTTGGGAGGATTTTGTTTTTTGATTTTGATGTTTTTGTTATTAAAATCAGTTTCAATTAAGCAGAATTTTTGTTTTTACTTAGTAATTTTTTTTGCAATTGGTTGTTTATTTGAATCTTATCTAGACAGACAACACGGAGTTTATATTTTCGCAGTACTGCTGCCATTTTTTATGAGGTATGAAGAACAACCTAAATAATAGAATAGATAAATAAAAGCTAGATATTATGAATTCGATTGTTATACTTAACATTAATTTTTAATGAGTAAATGAATAAAATACTTGATTTTGTTAAAGGTAAATTTTGGTTTTTCATTTCTTTTGTTTTTTGTAAAGGAGTAGTTTTTTTAACTCCTTTATTAGCAGCCGAAATATTATCCAAGGAAGATTTTGGAGTGTTAGAATATGCTTTGGCAGGTTTAGGAATGGTACTTAATACATCACTTAATTTAGGAGTTCCTGGCGCTTATCCTTTTTATAAATTAAGAAAGAAAGATACATCAACATTAGAAGGGTTTGCTCTGCATTATATGTGGTTATTGTTTTTTTTTCTAGTGATTCAAATTTGTTATTATTCAATTGGGTTTTCAATTGAATATTATATGGCTCTTAATATGGCTTATATCATATCTAATCAAGTTTTTATTTCAACTCAATTAAAAACGGATGGGAAGATTATAAAAGCAGTTTTTTTTGATTCGGGAGTTTATCTATTACTATTGGTATTTATTACTTTGGCATATCTGGATTTGAACAATAAATCTTTAGAAAACATTAATCGATTTGTGTTGTTTTATTCACTATTCTATGTTGGACACTCCCTTTTTAAAGCTCTTAAAATAAATAAAATTACTCTTTTAAAATACTATAAAATCATTAAGTTTAGTTGTCATCTTCTGTTTTCTGCTATGTTAATTTTTTTTATTACGGTTTCTGGTAGGTTTTTGATAGAGTTTTTTTTGAAGGATTTTGAATTAGTGGGGATTTATTCTTTCTATTTCAGGTTAGCAGCTTTGGTTGTTATGATTTATCAAATTGTAAGTATTGCTTTTTTTCGTGACATCTACACTCTAAATCCAAAAACTTTGGATAAATATTTTACCATTTTTTTTATTGGTCTTTACCTGATATCAAATCTCTCATTTATTTTAAGTCAATATATTGTTCCGTTTTTTTCTGATTTTTACAAAAACACTATTGATGAGTATCAAAGGGTATATTTTATTTTATCGGCTCAAGTTGTTTTTTGGATATCCAGCGCATTAATGTCAAATATTATAGATAGGGAAGAATTAGCAAAAAAAATAACCCCTTTATTTTTAGTCTTGATAATTTTATTTTTAAGTGGTTCATATATAAGTAAAGATTTTCTTAACTTATCACGATATACAATAATACATTTTGTGATTTTTTATATAGCAGCAATGTTGCAAATTTGGGTGTTATATAAAAAGAAAATAGTATTCAGAAAGTCTGCAATTTCTTTATTAGTAATATTCTCTATAACATTAAGCTTGTACTTTACCAATTATTCTTTTTGATCATATATAATTTGAACACAAATTCTATTTTTTTTTTGAGGACTTGGATGTATCTGTGTGCGATAAATGTATATTTGCTAATTGTAGGTTTGATCATTGGAGAAATTTTATACTCCTTTTTGGTATGATATTATTCTTTCTATATAATTAATAAATTAAAAGAACATAATGAAAAAAGCATTAATACATGACTGGTATTATGTTAATGGAGGAGCTGAAAAAGTAATACACTCGATAAATAATGTATGGAATGATCTCGAACATTATGCCTTGATTGACTTCTTAACTGATAAAGACCGGAAGTTCATTCTTAATAATAAAAAAGTACAAACCAGCTTTATTCAAAAGTTACCAACTGCAAAAAGTAATCATCGAAAGTTTCTTCAACTCTTTCCTTATGCGGTGGAACAATTTAATTTAAATGAATATGATCTGATATTAAGCTCTTCAGCATCTGTAGCAAAAGGAGTGTTAACCAATCAGGATCAATTACATATTTGTTATTGTCATTCTCCAATGAGGTATGCGTGGGATTTTTATCATCAGTATTTGGAGGAAGCGAAATTAACAAGTGGTTTTAAAGGG
Organism: uncultured Aquimarina sp.; assembly: GCF_947492965.1. Taxonomy (GTDB): domain Bacteria; phylum Bacteroidota; class Bacteroidia; order Flavobacteriales; family Flavobacteriaceae; genus Aquimarina. The sequence goes on from NZ_CANLOZ010000006.1 coordinate 228,278, forward strand.
ACATATGCAAAATATGTACTAAATAAAATCCGAATTTGGGATGTGATTAACAGCAATCGAGTCGATTATTTTATAGCCAATTCAAAATATATAGCTAAAAGAATTAAAAAGGTATATAACAGAGATTCTAAAGTGATATATCCGCCGGTAGATATTGATAAGTTCCCACTTGAAAAGGATAAGGATGATTTTTATTTTACTGCATCGAGAATGGTTTCCTACAAGAAAATTGACTTAATAGTTAAAGCATTTAATCAAATGCCAAATAAAAAATTAATAGTTGCTGGCGGTGGTCCAGACTTTGGTAAAATCAAAAAAATTACGAGTTCGAATATAGAGTTGAAAGGATTTGTAGAAGAGGACGAACTTATAAGTTTGATGGGAAATGCCAAAGCTTTTATTTTTGCAGCTGAAGAAGATTTTGGAATTATCCCTGTTGAGGCACAAGCCTGTGGCACACCAGTCATTGGACTGGATAAGGGTGGAGTTAAAGAAACAGTGATACATGAAAAGACTGGCTTGCTTTTCAAAAAACAAGAAGTTAAACAGATTATTGAAGCTGTGAAACAATTTGAAAAACAGAGTTTTGATCCTAATTTTATTAGTGATCACGCTTCAAAATTTTCCAAAGAAAGATTTGAAATGGAGATAAAGGAGTTTGTTGAAGAAAAGTATAATTATTTTATTGGATAAACTAAATTAAAAATATGAGAATGATAAAAAGTAAAGTTAATTAATGATACCGAAGAGATGAATTCGAAAAAAAAACGCTTTTCAATTTTTATCAAACCAATATTTCTGTTGGTTGATCTGGTAATACTAATTGGTCTTATTTTTTTATTAAATATTAAATCAAGTACGACTTTAATATTTCCGGTTTATATTTCAATTAGTTGGATTATTATTTCTTTAACTACGGATTTTTATGATACTAAAAGATTTTCTAAGGTAATTCATACGCTTGCTTCATTAATAAGACAATTCGTAATTTTTGTTCTTGTATTGTATGCATTTATTGGATTTTTCAAGCAACCCGTTATCAGCAGGTTGGTGTTAGGAAAATATTTTTTAATATCTTTTTTTACAATCTCCTTTACTAAATATTTATTACTATTCTTGCTTAATAAATATAGAAAAGTTTTAGGAGGTAACTTTAGGACCGTGGTAGTTATTGGTAATAATAAAAAAACGAACCAACTAATTGAAACTTTTAAACAAAGAAGTGATTTTGGGTACAAATTTCAAAAAAGGTTTTGTGTTAGGGAAAAGAATTTTAGCTTAGAATATTGTTTTGATTATATTATGAGTAATCAAATAGACGAAATATATTGTTCGGTGGCCGAGCTTACCAATAAGCAACTAAGGGAAATAGTTGGTTTTACAGATAATAATCTTAAAGTATTAAAATTTATACCAGACAATAAAGACATATTTACTAAGAAATTGAGTTTTGATTATTATGGTTATATACCAGTATTATCATTTAGAGAAATCCCTTTAGATGATCCTATTAATAAATTTGTGAAACGAGGCTTTGACATACTTTTATCGTTAATAGTGCTCATATGTATTCTTTCTTGGTTAACACCTTTAATATTTTTACTTATTCAATTAGAGTCTAAAGGACCTGTCTTCTTTATGCAAAAAAGAAATGGATTGGATTATCGAGAGTTTTATTGTTATAAATACAGGTCAATGAAACCTAGTACTAGCGGAAAACAGACAACCAAAGGAGATGCACGAGTAACAAGAATTGGTAAATTTATAAGGAAGACAAGTATCGATGAGCTACCTCAATTTATTAATGTATTAAAAGGAGATATGTCTGTTGTAGGACCTAGACCTCATATGGTGAAACATAATGAGGATTTTGCGAGAAAAGTTGATAAGTTTATGGTACGTCATTTCGTAAAACCTGGTATATCAGGTCTGGCGCAAGTAAGCGGTTTTAGAGGAGAAATAGAGACTGATAAAGATATTGTTAATCGCGTTAAATATGATATTTTTTATATCGAGAATTGGTCTTTATTATTAGATATTAAGATTATTTTTCTTACAGTTTTTAATGCGGTTAAGGGAGAGGAGAAAGCATATTAGTAATTCTACCATATTAAATTTATATTGCAAGTAATGTCTACTCCCAAAGATTTAAAATATTTTTTTTCGGGTTCCATTTTGTTAGGTTTTAGCAGTGTTTACTCTTTATTGATCCCGCTTATCATTATACCTTATATAATTGGAGTTGTTGGTTTAGGTAATTATGGGTTATCAGTTATAGCGTTTTCCACTACGTTCTTTTTATCTCTAATTGTAGACTATGGGTATAATATTTCTGGGGTTAATAGTATATCGAAAAGTAAAATGGATATAGAGAAGAGCTCAATTATAATTAAAGCCTTCCATACAAAAGCCATATTATTTATAATAACTATTGCTCTATTCTCTTTATCTGTGTTTGTTGCTCCCTATCTAAGGGACAATATTAAGTTGTTCCTATTTTCTTTATTCATTCCTTTATCCTCAGTTTTTAATTTGAATTGGGCTCTACAGGGGCTTCAAATGATTAAAGAATTAAGTTTGATAACAGTACTAAATAAAACGGTATACTTAATAGGAGTTTTTTGGGTTATAAAACAACCCGAAGATTATATCTATATTAATTTTATTTTTGGTTTAGGTGTATTAATAACAGGGGTTTTATCTTTTTTTCTAATTAAAAAAAAGATAAAAATTCTATGGGTTAGTTTTAGATATTTTGAATTTTTAAAGGAACTTAGTGGCAGTACACATTATTTCGTTTCTAATATAAGCCTTTATATTTCAACAAATTTATACCCTATTTTACTCAATCTATTTGTTAGTAATGAGATTGTTGGGGTTTTTGCGGCTATAGAAAAAATTTATAACGTATTAAGAGCGCCGTTCTCTATTTACATTAATTTAATGTTACCGAGAGTATCTAGATTAATGGAAGAATCAATTCGCAAAGGAATTCAACTTGTAAAAAAAACGTACATTTTTGTTGGCTGTTTTATAGTTATACTTATTGCTTTAGTTTGGAGTTTTCAAGAACCATTAATAGAATATTTCGTTAAAGACTACGTTTTACTGTCAAGAAAATTATTACATATAGCGCTGTTCGGTTTATTTCTGGTAATTTTTAACTGTCCGGTTTATTTGTTGCTTTTAGCACTGGACGAAAAAAAACTGATAATGAAAGCATTTTTATTAATACCTTTGATAGGTATTCTTAGTTGCTTACCACTTGCAAAGTTTTACGGAGCCGAAGGAGTTTTTTACAGTATTGTTTTAGTTGAATTATTATATGTCGTCTTTTTAAACAAGATATTTTATGATAGAAGAAATGTACCAAGAGAAAGAACATAGTTATTTTTCTAATGTTCGAAGCGACATAATTCACTTTGTTAAGGACGAGAAAGATCTTAAAGTTTTAGAGGTAGGAGGAGGAAAAGGTAACACTCTCTTATATCTTAAAAAGAAAGAAATCGCCTCTGAAATTCATATGATTGATATTATAGATTTAGTAGAGGATAAAGAAAAGTTTAATTCTGTTCATATTTTGGATATCGAGGAGTCTAATTTGACAAATATTGGAAAATTTGATGTTATTATTTTAGCTGATGTTTTGGAACATTTAAAAGACCCCGATAATGTAGTGTCAAAGTTGAAAAAACTATTAAGTAAAAATGGTTTTTTTTTAGTTAGTATTCCTAATATAAGACATTATTCTGCTTTAATTAAAATTTATCTGAAAGGAAGTTTTAGATATGAAGAAGAAGGCATTTTTGATAAAACACATATTCGTTTTTTTTGTAAAAGTGATATGATAAGATTATTTAGTGGTAATGAAGATTTAAAAATTGAAAAAATTCTACCTAATAATAAGATTCTTAGATCCAAAGCAACATTAATTAATAAGTTAACCTTTGGGATGTTTACGCAATTTTTCACTGTACAATATTTGTTTAAAATTAATAGAGTGTCGTAAAACTCAAAAATTGTTGATTTGAAGAGTAGGTTTTATATAATTCTTGTAAACTTTAACGGTCTTAATGATACAATTGAGTGTTTAGAATCTTTGAATGCTCAAAAAAATCAAGATTTTCAAATTATTGTCATTGATAATAGTGATGTACAAGATGACTTTGATACTTTTCAAGCTTGGGTTTCTGGTAAAGTACCTATCCAAATTGAAACTAGTTTTCCTGAATTTTCAAAACCATTTAAAGGTGAACAAATAGATTATGCTTTCGTGATGGAGGAAGCATTGGAGGAACAAATTTTTGATGAGAAACTCTTGGTTGTTAAAGCACGAAAAAATCAAGGATTCGCAGCTGCTAATAATGTTGCATTACGTTATTTAAAAAGACTAGAGATAGAAAGCAGTTGGATTTGGTTACTTAATAACGATACAGTAGTTGCCAAGAATGTGATTAATGAAATAAAAAACTTATTATATGGATTTTCAACTAATGATATTAAGAACACCTTGTTTGGCACACCTTTGTTGGAATATGATAGATCTAACAAAATTCAGGCAATAGGAGGAAAGTACAATAAGATATCAGGAATTACATCACATATTGGAGAGGGAATAAAGTATACCCATAACCTCGAATTAAGTAATTTTAAAATAGATTACCCAATAGGTGCGTCATTAATACTATCGAGTAGTTTTTTGGAACATATTGGTTTAATGAGTGAAGAGTACTTCCTTTTTTTTGAGGAATTAGATTGGGTGCAAAGAGCAAAAAAATCTGGTGGTAAAACTGCAGTGTTACCTGTTTTTGGTGTTTATCACAAACAGGGAAAATCTACATTATTTGGTGTAAAGAATAAAAAGTCCGAGTTTATTGATTTATTATCTTTACGGAATAGAATATTGATTTCTAGAAAGTTTTATAAGAAATATCTCTTCACGGTAAAACTTTTTATTATAACAGCAACCATTTTTAAAAGAATAATTTCTGGTAGCTTTGATCGAATCCCAAAAATTATAAAATTGGTAATTACCACATAAGAATTGAAACAGAAAAATGCCATATTTAATACAATAATCCTTTTGCTGTTAATTTTTTGCGTGCAGTTTACAGATCTTAAAATTGGTCCTGTTAAAATTAGTGAAATACTCCTATTAGCGATTAGCCCCTTTGTTTTACTTGGAAAATTAAATAAACACGTTGTACGTTTTTTATTATTTTTTAGCGTATTTGCTTTCGTTTCATTATGGATTACAAGAAGTAAAACTTTCGTATACTTAGAACCATCTTTTTTTAAAAGACCTTACTGGATAACGATCGGTAGATATATAGAAATTGTAAGCTGCTTAGTGCTCTGTAATATTTCTTGGTTGTATTTTAAAAGATTACAGAAAACAGGAGAGTTTCAAATATACCTATCAAGATTTATAAACCTAAATCTTCTAATTACATTATTTCTAACTTTTGTTTATTTACTGGTTATTTTTGAAATTATTTCCATGGATCAAACACGTTTTGTGTATGGTTGGGATACTCGATTAAGAGGTTTTTTTGTAGAAGGTGGTCCTTACGGATTAATGCTTAGTTTTATTTTTATAATAGTAGGAGCTCAGTTGCATAAACGAAAAATATTTATCCAAAGATTATTTTTGTTTATAGTCATCTTCTTTATGGCCAAATCAAAAGCTGGTATACTTTGCTGTGTAATTTGGTTAATGGTAGAAAATTTTTCATTTATAAAAAATAAATTAAAACGATTACTTATTCCTATTGCGATAATTTGCAGTATCGGGTTTTTATTTTTATTCTTTAATATTAGCAGAATGTATATTAATGAAATAGAGAGGGTGAAAATTGCTGTAAAAGAAAGACCTAATGATCCCAATCTGGTTATGGGAAGAATTTCAGGTTTTTTTATTGCTCCTAACATGATAAAAAACAATAGTCTTTTCGGTATTGGAATAGGTAATTATCCATTATTAAGAAATAATAAAGAATATAGAGGTTTTTTTCCTTTACCACCTAAGAAGATTAGGAATTTAGATGCACATGGATATGGGGGAATAATGGATATAGTTGTGGATACAGGAATACTTGGTTTTTCCGTATTTATTTTCATTTTGGGAAGAATATTTTTTGAAATAAAGCAGGATAGTAAAAAAATAGCATTATTGTGTGGTTTTGTTTTGCTTTTTATTTTTGGAGTCCAAATTCACTTTATGTATCCTTGGGTTTTGTTGAGTTTAGTATTAACTAAAAACGCTAATTATGAAACTAGTGGTAGATTTAAGATTAATACATAACTCTGGGATAGGAACTTATATTAAGAATGTTTTGCCTTCTTTAATTGATCATTTTGATAAAGTATACGCAATTGGGGTTCCAGAAGTTATTGATTCTTTCGATTGGAGTAAGAAGCTTCATATTATACGCTTTGATGCTAAGGTATATTCTTTAAAAGAACAGATATTGTACCCATTTAAAATACCTAAGTGTGATGTACTTTGGATACCACATTTTAATGCTCCAATATACAATGTTAAGTCAAAGAAAATGGTAGTTACAATTCATGATGTCAACCATCTTTCTAACCCCACTAATTTTTCCTTTTTAAAACGTCTATGGGCCAAAATACTTTACAGGAATTCTGCTAAGAATAGTGAAATGATATTTACGGTTTCAGAGTTTTCAAAATCTGAAATCCTTACTTTTTTTAATATCAATAAAGAAAAAATAAAGGTTGTTTACGGAGGAATAAATTTGAACTTTGTCAAGAACAGTGCTTGTTCGGTAAAATTAAATTTACCAGACAATTATTTTTTATTTGTGGGCAATGTAAAAAAACATAAAAATTTAATTACACTTTTAAAAGCATATAATCAATTAAACTCTGAAATTAAATCAAAGTATAAAATTGTTATTCTTGGGAGAAAAGAGGGGTTTATTACTCAGGATAATGAAATATTTAAATATATTAAGAAAACAAAATTAGAGGAGTCTATCCATTTTACTGGGTATTTGGAAGATGATTTAATACCGAAGGTTTATGTGAACGCTAGTATTTTTATTTTTCCTTCATTATATGAGGGATTCGGTTTACCATTGCTAGAAGCTATGGTATGTAAAATTCCTGTTTTGAGTTCTGATAGAGCAAGTCTAAAAGAGGTTGGAGGAGATGCTGTTATGTATTTTGATCCTACAAATGCAATTGATTTAAAAAATAAACTGGAACAATTGCTTTTGGATTCTGATGTAATTATGAACCTAGTAAGTAAGGGATTAGAACAAATTAAATTGTTTGATTGGAAATACTCTATTGAGAGACATGTCAATTATTTTAAAGAATTATAATGGGCGAAATAGTAAAAAAATATTATGAGCGTATACACTTTATTTTAATTGGCCTATTAGTTCTATTCCCTATTACACCAAGAGGAATACAAAGTAGCTTAATTATTACACTATTTGTAGTTAGTTTAGTTCATTTTTTTTTAGAAGGAATTACACACTGGACGAGAAACAAAACAATTCTATTGATTTCTTTAGGATCAATAAGTATAATATATATTATTAGCTTATTTCATAGTACCAGTGTCAATGAGGGCGTAAAATTTGTTATACGTTTATCTCCTACTTTGCTAATTGCTTTTACGTTTTTAACCCAGAAATCATTTCGTTGGGAATATCATAAACTACAAGTTGTATTGTATTTATACACTGCTTCTTTATTACTTTTTCTTATTTATCTACATATATCCACTTTCGAAATCATTGCTAATAAAAATTTAAGCTCTTGGCACCTTAGAGATCGAATAGATCAGTTAACTGAGGTACATGGAACTTATCTTTCAATATGGATTGGCTTTGCCATAGTATGTGGATTTTGGTTCGTTATTAAAAACATTAATAAAAAAATATTCTTAATAGCAAATGTTGTTATAATATGCTATTTTTTCTATTGGATTTACTTAATAGGTGCTCGAATGCCAATATTGGCAACAATAGTTTCTTTAGGCTGGTTACTTTTGGACCTTTGGAAAGTATCTAATAAAACAAAAATTTTTGCGGTTGGATCATTAATATGTATTTGTGTAACCGTTTTTTGGAATCCTATTCTCAATAAGGTTAATGAAATGAGAAATTATGAAAACGCTATTCCAGAAGGAAAATATGAGAATACGAACCCGTTAATATCAAATGAAAATATAAGAAGCGTTATATATCATTGTGCATTAAAAAAGATAGAAGAAAGGCCTATTTTAGGATATGGGATTGGAAGGGTAAATTCTGAACTTCAAGAATGTTATGATGAAGAATTTAACCATACAGATTTATTTACTAGATTCAAATTCAATGCTCATAGTCAATATCTTCAATTAGTTTTGACTTTAGGTATTTTTGGAATAACATTATTTGTTACTTCCATAATTTGTTGGTTTAGATCCTCCTCTTTGAAATTATATCATTACTTTTTAGCTCTTATATTACTCTCATTTGCCTTTGAAAATGTACTAAACCGACATGATGGTATTATATTCTTTAGTGTATTTAACGCAATACTATTGATGTCTAAAAAAAATCAAGTGTAAGAGCTACAAAATATTTTGAATAAATTCTTAAAAACGCTGTATTTTTGACATTACCATTAGTTTTGTTTCTATTTATGTTGAAAATAAAAAAGAACATGAAGACGAAGGAAAAAAGAAATTTAAATAAATACACAAGAATCATAGAAGTTTGAAAAAAGCCTTAATACATGATTGGTATACTCATTATAGAGGAGGAGAGAGATGTGTTGCTAGTATGTCAAACATATGGAAGGACTTTGACTTCTTTACCTTGGTAAACACTTTATCTCCGGAAGAAGAACAAGTAGTATTTAAAAACGCGAAACCTAAAACCTCATTTATTGAAAAACTCCCTTTTGGAAAGAAGAAATACCGATCTTATTTACCATTATTTCCTTTGGCAATAGAACAGTTCGACCTTAGTGACTATGAGTTGATTATTTCTTCATCATCTTGTGTATCAAAAGGAGTATTAACTACGCATGAACAACTGCATATTACATATATGCATTCACCTGTTCGTTATGCTTGGGATTTGTATCATCAATATTTGCGAGAAAGTGGCTTACATAGGGGACTCAAAGGATTTATTGCAAAGTTTTTTTTGCATAAATTACGAATATGGGATGTTACCACGGCTAATAGACCTGATTTTTATATTGCTAATTCGAAATATGTAGCTCGAAGAATAAAAAAAACATACAATAAAGAAGCAAAAGTAATTTATCCCCCAGTTGATGTAAATAGTTTTGAAATTTCTCACGAGACAAAAGAGTATTATGTTACTTGTTCTTCGTTGGTTCCTTATAAAAAAATTGACTTGATTGTCAATGCTTTTTCCAAAACAGATAAAGAGTTAATCATTATTGGTGATGGACCAGATTATAATAAAATAAAAAAGATTAGTGGGCCTAATATCAGGTTACTTGGGTTTCTAGATTCTGATAGAAAAAAAGAAATTCTACAAAAGGCCAAGGCATTTGTTTTTGCAGCTGTTGAAGACTTTGGTATTGCTCCTTTAGAGGCTCAGGCATGTGGAGTTCCTGTAATTGCTTTTGCAGAAGGAGGAGCGTTGGAAACTATTAAAGGAGTATCTTTAACTAGTGAAATAAGCCAAAACTTTCATACGGGAGTTTATTTTGAAGAACAGTCTACAAGTTCTTTATTAGAAGCAGTAGATTTTTTTGAAAAAAACCAAAGTTGTTTTGATAAAACTACAATACGTAAGCATGCTGTTTTTTTTAGTAAAGAAAGATTTGAAAAAGAATTCAAAGAAACAATAGAAATGCTCTATGAGCGTTGGAAAAACAAAGAATAAGTATATTCGTATAAAGTCCCTATTTGCCAAAGAAAGAATTATTTATGAATAAAGGCGGTTATTCTAAATTTATTAAACCATTTGTATATGGAATAGACTTGTTGATAGTCTCTTCAACTTCTTATTTTTTACTTTCTCAATCTATTGTAGATATTGTAGTCATTATTTTGTTTTGGATTGTTTTATCATTCCTTATTTCTATTTATGCTATTTATAGATTTACCAAGCTCATAAAAATAATCTCTCTTTTTTTTCGACAAACAATACTTTTGACTTTATTGATTTGCACTTATTATTATTTCAAGGAAACTATAATTCCAAAAGAAAGTATAATCAACTTTTTTTTAATATTGCTTGTTTCAATTATTGGATGGAGAGTTTTTTTATTTATTTTTTTTAAGAAATATAGAATAATTACAGGTAGCAATAATATTTATACAGTTATTATAGGTGATAACGTATCAACTAAAAAATTAGCTTATTTTTTTGATAATTCGCCAGAGTATGGATATCGATTTAAAGGTTTTTTTAGTAACTCTAATAGCTCTGATAAAAAGGGTACCATAGAAGAAAGTTTCGATTATATTTTAGATAAAAACATAAACGAAGTGTATTGTTCCATTAAGGAATTAAGTGATGATCAAATTAAAGATTATATTAGATTTTGTGAAGCAAACATGAAGGTTTTAAAATTTATCCCAGATGATAAAGAACTTTTCTCTAAAGACCTTCAATTAGACTATTATGATGTTTCCCCTATTATTTCTTTAAGAAAAATTCCGTTAGAAGATCCTATTAAGTATTTGTTCAAAAGAACTTTTGATATCATTTTTTCAAGTTTGGTAATAGTGTTTTTATTGTCTTGGTTAATACCAATAATAGCTTTATTGATAAAACTAGAAAGCAAAGGAGCTGTCTTTTTTAAACAATATAGGTATGGAGCAGATTTTGATTTGTTCTTATGTTATAAATTTAGATCCATGACACCTAATAAAGAATCAGATAGCACTCAAGCTTCTAAAAATGATGCAAGAGTAACTAGAATTGGAAAATTTATCAGGAGAACTAGTTTGGATGAATTACCTCAGTTTTTTAATGTACTATTTGGTGAGATGTCGGTTGTAGGCCCCAGACCACTATTAATGAGTCATACAGAAGATTATAAAGACAAGATTAGCAAGTTTATGGTTAGACATAATGTAAAGCCAGGAATAACAGGATTAGCACAAGTAAGTGGTTACAGAGGGAATATAGCTTCTGACTCTGATATGCAAAATAGAGTAAGGTATGATATTTTTTATATTGAGAATTGGTCACTTTTATTGGACATAAATATAATTATTCAAACAATTATGAATGTTTTTAAAGGAGAGGAAAAAGCATATTAGAATTATCAAATAATATTTTATTTAAAAGGCTTGAAAAATCATTGGAAAACACGATTTTTGATCCTAATTTTATTCATACATGAAAATATCAGTAATAGGCACGGGTTATGTTGGTTTAGTAACGGGCACGTGTTTAGCAGAGACGGGTAACGAGGTAGTTTGTGTAGACATAGACGAAAGCAAAGTAGAAAGGATGCGTAATGGCGAGGTTCCAATTTATGAGCCTCACCTAGATGTACTTTTTGAGCGCAATATAAAGGCGAATAGATTGCAGTTTAGCACCTCACTTAAAGAAGGTATTGATCACGGAGATATTATCTTTTTAGCGTTACCTACACCAGAGGATGAAGATGGTTCTGCAGATTTATCTTATGTACTTGGGGTATCTAATGAGATAGGTAAGCTCATTTCAGAGTATAAGGTCATAGTTGATAAGAGTACAGTTCCAGTAGGTACAGCAGAGAAAGTTAGAGCAGCTATATTAGAAAACTCCAAGTGTGATTTTGATGTAGTATCCAATCCTGAGTTTTTAAGAGAGGGATTTGCAGTTGATGATTTTCTAAAGCCAGAGCGCATAGTAGTAGGATCCTCTTCGGAGAGAGCTACGGATCTTATGAAGAAATTATATAAACCGTATGTTCGGTCAGGGAATCCTATCATAGTTATGGATGAGAAGTCTGCAGAGCTTACAAAGTATGCGGCGAATTCATTTTTGGCAACTAAGATTACCTTCATGAACGAGATTGCTAATTATTGTGAAAAGGTAGGAGCAGATGTAGATAAAGTTCGTATAGGTATGGGTACTGATTCTAGGATCGGAAAGCGATTTTTATTTCCTGGTATTGGTTATGGAGGTTCTTGTTTTCCAAAAGATGTAAAGGCCTTGCATAAATCGGGGAAAGAGGATGGATATGATTTTAAGATTTTGGAATCGGTGATTGATGTTAATCAACATCAAAAGTTGGCTTTAATTCCTAAGATCGAATCGTATTTTGATAATAACTTAGAGGGAAAAACCTTTGCTATTTGGGGTCTTGCTTTTAAGCCAGAAACGGATGATATTCGAGAAGCACCTTCATTAGATATTATATCAAGTTTATTGGATAGTGGTGCAAATGTAAGAGCCTTCGATCCAGAAGCTATGGATAATGTCGCTCGTAAATATGGGGATAGGATTACTTTTTCAACATCTATGTATGATGCATTGGAAGGAGCGGATGTTTTAGTGATATGTACAGAGTGGAGTATATTTAGAACTCCAGATTTTGATAAGATAAAGAAGAGCTTACAATATCCTGTTATTTTTGATGGAAGAAATCTATATGATCTTATGGATATGGAAAAAGAAGAAATCACATACTTCTCGATTGGAAGAAGGGATGTAAAAGTTATATCATGAAAAAAATTTTAATAACAGGAGCAGCGGGTTTTTTAGGATCGCACCTTTGTGATCGATTTATAAAAGAAGGTTATCATGTGATTGCTATGGATAACCTAATAACTGGAGATCTAAAAAACATCGAGCATTTATTCAAACTTAAAAATTTCGAGTTTTATAACCATGACGTTTCAAAATTTGTTCATGTTCCTGGTGATTTAGATTATATCTTGCATTTTGCATCTCCTGCGAGTCCTATAGATTATCTTAAAATCCCTATACAAACACTAAAGGTTGGTTCATTAGGAACACATAACCTTTTAGGATTAGCTAAAGAAAAAAATGCTAGAATATTGATTGCTTCTACAAGCGAAGTGTATGGAGATCCACTGGTTCACCCTCAAACCGAAGATTATTATGGTAATGTAAATACTATAGGACCTCGTGGTGTGTATGATGAGGCTAAACGATTTCAGGAATCAATAACAATGGCATATCATACCTATCATAAAGTAGAAACAAGAATCGTACGAATTTTTAATACGTATGGTCCTAGAATGAGATTGAATGACGGAAGAGTTGTTCCGGCTTTTATTGGGCAAGCATTACGCGGAGAAGACTTAACAGTTTTCGGAGATGGCTCCCAAACTCGTTCTTTTTGTTATGTAGATGATTTAATAGAAGGGATTTATAGATTATTATTTAGCGATTATGTATTTCCTGTCAACATTGGTAATCCTAATGAAATTACCATAAAGGATTTTGCCGAAGAGATAATCAGACTAACGGGAACAGACCAAAAAGTAATATACAAACCGCTTCCAGTTAATGACCCTTTGCAAAGACAACCAGATATTTCAAGGGCAAAAGAGATTTTAGGTTGGGAACCTAAAATCGATAGATCAGAAGGAATGAAACGCACACTGGAATATTTCAAAAGCCTTTCAGAAGAAGAGCTATATCGAAGTGAGCATAAGGATTTTTCATCTTATTCCTGATAATACATGCACCACAAAAGAGGAGGATACTCATATTTAATAAGACCAATACTTCTTGTAATTGATCTAATCATCGTATTAACTTCTTCCTTCTTCTTTCTAAATGAGATTGCGAACAATCAATTATACCTATTTTTATCGTTTACATGGTATATATCTGCATATTTATTGAATTTTTATGAAGTATATAGGTTTACCAAAGTACTAACTATTATTTCCCTTTTAATAAGGCAAGGTTTACTCGTTCTTGTGCTTCTTTTCGCCTATTTTGGGATACTTAAAATAAACGTGTTTTCTATAAAAGATACCTTTTACTTCGTATCAATTGCTATCTTTTCTATTGGTATTATTAAGGTTATTACGTATTATGCTTTAAAAAGATATCGCTCATATCTTGGGGGTAACAATAGAAGAGTTGTAATTATTGGAAATAACAAAAGTGCGCAACAACTAAGTGTATTTTTTGAAAAAAGAAAAGATTTAGGGTATCAGGTCTTACAAGTGTTTTCAGATGAATTAACAAATAAGATAGAAGATAGTTTCGAGTTCTTAAAGAATGAAGATGTTGATGAAATCTATTGTTCTATAGATGAGATCTCTGATGAAGATGTCAATGAATATGTGAAATATGCAGATCAGAATTATTGTGTGCTTAAGTTCATACCAAATTCGCAAAGAATTTTTTCTAAGAGATTAAAAACAGATTATTATGAGTATTTGCCTGTTCTCTCCATCCCAGAAGTATCATTAAATAACGCTACAAACAGAGCAATAAAAAGAGGATTTGATATAGTTTTTTCTTTATTCATTATTGTTTTTATACTCTCATGGTTGATTCCTTTGTTGTATGTTTTAATTAAGTTAGAATCGAAAGGTCCATTAATTTATAGACATAGACGAAATGGAATAAATTATAAAGAGTTTGTATGCTATAAATTTAGGTCTATGAGAGATGAGAATTTCTCTGATTTAATTCAAGTAAAAAAAGACGATCCAAGAGTTACTAAAATAGGACGATTTATTAGAAGAACGAGTATAGATGAACTCCCACAATTTTTCAATGTGTTTTTTGGGGATATGTCAGTTGTAGGCCCTAGACCTCATATGATTTCTTATACCAAAGATTACGGTAAAAGAATTGATAAATACAATTTTGTTTTTAGACATTCTGTAAAACCCGGAATCACAGGAATGGCTCAGGTAAAAGGATATAGAGGTGAGGTCGAGAATGATGAAGATATTGTGAATCGTATTAAGTACGACATATTTTATATAGAAAATTGGTCCTTATTACTGGATTCTAAAATAATTTTAGACACGATCGCTAATCTAATTAAAGGTCAGGAAAAGGCTTATTAAATAAGTATTAAAAATAGTTGTTGTCATTTGATGAGATTAGAATAATGAGGTTTAGCAAAAAGATAATAGAGCTTTCAGAAATGTTTTATAAACATGATGATGATATTGTACTTACAATTTTCTGGAACAGTCTTTATATAGCATTTTTGTTACTACCTTTAGGAATTAACCTTCCAACTCCTTTTTTTATAGTTTCAATCATACTTGGTGTTGTAAATATATTTAGGTCGAGAAGAAAGTTTGACTTAGATAATAAAATTGTATTATTATTTCCATTGTACTTTATAGTCATGGTGCTAAGTTTGATTTATACAGATAATCTTTCATATGGATTAGACGTATTGCAAAGATCTGTATCATTACTCTTATTTCCCTTGATTTTTCTTTTTGTAAAAGAGGATGCTTCCTCAGTCAGAAAATTATTTGATTTTTTACTTTTAGGGTTGATTATTTCATTTTTCCTCAATTTATCGATTGCTTTAAACAACTCTGCATCCATTATCAAAGAAGGCTTAATTGCTAAGGTATCTATAAAGGATCTTACGTCGTTTTTAGATGCAATATTGAACGGATGGAACTATTTGATAAAGAACGAGTTTTCTAAATTAATAAACCCCAGTTATCTCTCGCTATATATATTACTGGTATTGAGTTTTTATTTAAAAAAGAGTTTAGAAACGAGACTTAGAACGACCATCGTAGTAATATTATTTTTATATCTTTTTCTACTAGCTTCCATAGCAGCTTATTTGATATTATTTATGATGTGTTTACTACTTATTTTTAATATTCCTGATAGAAGTAGAAAACATACTATGATCATAATGTTTTTCCTGGGAATAATGGTTTTTCTTAATAACCCAAGAGTATTTGATTTTTATGCAAAGGTTAAAAGTTTTGGTATTTCTATCGTGCATTCCAATTCTACTTCAGAGAAAGCAAGGTTATTATCATGGGATGCAAGTTTTAAACTGATAAAAGAAGCACCTTTATTGGGGTATGGCATAGGAGATGCTAATGATGTTTTGATCAAAAAGTATAATGAGCTTAATTATACTTATAATTTAGAAAATAAGTACAACGCCCACAACCAATTTCTTCAAACATTTTTACAAACTGGAATCATTGGAGTCATGGTACTCTGTGGTATTTTTGTTGTCCTTGCAATTCGTATGAGAAGAAGTCGAAATGAGTTTTCCGTTTTTCTAATTCTTCTTATTTCACTAGTCTTTGAATCTATGCTGGTTCGGTTTAATGGAGTTGTGTTTTTTTCGATTGTTATGCCATTATTACTTAAGAAGAGAAGTATTCTTAGTAGTAGGATCATCCGTAATAATTTGGTAGCGTCATAAATATTAAAATAGCTTTTAAAATAATTAGTAAGACAGTAGTTAATAAACTATTTTTGAGGCCTGTAAAAATTAGCCAAAACAATAACCCATAAACAATGAATATTTTAGTATTAGGATCTGGAGGTAGAGAACACACTTTTGCATATAAAATTGCTCAGAGTAATTTATGTGAGAAGTTATTTGTAGCACCAGGTAATGCAGGAACTGCAGTTATCGCAACAAATGTATCAATTGCTGTAACCGATTTTAAAGCAATTAAAGACCTTGTATTGAAAGAGAATATAGAAATGGTTGTTGTAGGTCCGGAAGATCCATTAGTACAAGGGATAGCAGATTTTTTTGCAGAAGATGATGATCTTAAAAACATTGCTCTTATTGGTCCTTCTAAAGAAGGAGCAAGATTAGAAGGGAGTAAGGAATATGCCAAGGAATTTTTATTTAGACATAATATTCCAACGGCCGCGTATCAAAGCTTTACAGCAGATACCGTTAATGAAGGAAAGCAATTCTTGGAAACACTACAACCTCCTTATGTTTTAAAAGCTGATGGGCTTGCGGCTGGAAAAGGAGTACTTATTCTTCAGGATATCGAGACGGCTAAAGCAGAGCTGGAAAACATGCTCACAAACAAGAAGTTTGGAGCAGCAAGCGAAAAAGTAGTCATAGAAGAGTTTCTTGATGGAATTGAGTTAAGCGTCTTTGTATTAACGGATGGAAAAAATTATATCACACTACCAACTGCAAAGGATTATAAGCGTATTGGAGAAGGAGATACTGGATTAAATACTGGTGGTATGGGAGCTATTTCTCCAGTTCCATTTGCAAATAGTTCTTTTATGAAAAAAATAGAGGAACAAATAGTTAAACCTACTGTAGATGGTCTTGCTAAAGAAGAAATAGATTATAAGGGATTCATATTTATAGGATTGATAAAAGTTGGAGATGATCCAAAGGTAATCGAGTACAATGTAAGAATGGGAGATCCAGAGACAGAAGTGGTTTTACCAAGAGTAAAAACTGATTTAGTTTCTCTTTTTAATCATGTGTCCAACCAGACATTAGACAAAATAGATGTTGAGATTGATCCAAGAAGCGCTACTACGGTGATGACAGTTTCCGGAGGATATCCAGAAGCATATGAAAAAGGAAAAGAAATTACAGGTATTGAGCAAATAAAAGATTCTATTGTTTTTCATGCAGGTACTACCATAGCGGATGATAAAGTAGTAACAAATGGAGGACGAGTAATAGCAATAACTTCTTTTGATGATGATTTTAGAAAAGCTTTGGAAAAATCATATCAAAGTGTTGAAAAACTTAATTTCGAAAAAATGTACTATAGAAAAGATCTAGGATTCGATCTATAAAACAGGTATAGAAAAAATGAATAAAAAAAGCTCAATGTAGATAAACATTGAGCTTTTTTAGTTCGTATGTAAATAATTTAATCCAAAAATGAATGAGCTTTTGGGTCTCTATCTTCTTCATTGTTGTCATTAAATTTTTTCAATTCCTTCATCCAGTAAAGAAAAGCTACAAAACCGATTAGCATAAATAACCAGTTTATAATATTAGCTGCAGTCCAACTTTCTAATTCTAAAGCTCTAAGGGCGTCAAGAGGTGCAAAAAGTACATCTACAAATAAAGATTGTATAGCTTCAAAAAAATCTTTCATAATATGATCTTCATTTTCATTATAAAAAGCTAACAAAAAACTTTTTATAAATTAGTAATATTATAGTTAAAAACAATAATGTATTGTCTGACGCAAAAATATAAAAAATAGTAGTGTTATCAAGCTTTTTTAGTAAATCAAAACCGATAAATTTTATAATAGTAGGCTTATATATGTTTTTGCTATACGTAGCAGCGTATTATAAAACAGATTTTAGTCTAGATTATATCAGTATTCTAATGTTCTTGGGCGGTTGTGTTGTCTATATTTTGGCAATGCTTGTATTAAACTTAGTTACTCAGAAAAACGATTTAACCCAAAAAAGTACAAATACCATATTACTTTTTGCTTTTCTAACAGCTTTATTACCTAATTCGCTGATCGATCCTTATATCTTATTAGCTAATTTATTGGTAATTCTGGGTATTAGAAGTACGCTTAATCTTAGAAATGGGAAACACATAAAATCTAAAATTTTAGATGCTTCTCTCTTTATAAGTTTAGCATCTGTGGCTTATTTTTGGAGTATTGGTTTTATGATTTTTGTGTTTTTAGGTATTCTGTTTTTTGAACCCAAAAATTACCGGAATTGGCTTATTCCTGGAATTTCTTTAATAGCTACTTATGTACTTTCTAATTGCTTTACTTTATTAGTTTATGACAATGTTTTTACGATTTTTGACTATGTAGATCCAATATCATTTTCCTTTAACAATTATGTAAATCAACAAAGCATTTTTTCTGTAGGAGTTATTACTATATGCGCCTTGTTTTTCTTTACCATATACTTTTTAAGGTTTAACCGAAAGTCGACAAAACTGAAACCCATTTTAAGATTAATTATATCACAATGGATAATCGCTTTGGCAATCATAGCAATCGCTCCAAATAAAAACACTTCAGAAATAGTATTCGTGACAGCTCCATTGGCAATTATTGGTACTACTTATCTGGAGATGGATCAAGGTAAACTTGTAAAAGAAATTAATATTTGGATATTTCTTCTGTTGCCATTTGTTATCCTATTGTTTTGAGTGATGCTTATTAAATGTTCGCTCAATATATTCTGCACCTATCATAAAGTTTACAAAAGTATAATGTTTTAAATCTTTACTATTCAAGAGTTTATCTTGGAGAATGTTGCTAAATTTCAAGACAGTAATGTGCTGATTTAAAAGATCGGAGTAGATATTTTAAATCGATATCCAACATTTAATTTAGGCAATATGGATCAAATTATCATATTTTAAATACTATTGCAAAATATGATACCTTTGTGCCCGTTGGAAAAACGGGTTTACTATCATATCAAAGATCCAACTATTGCAAAAAGGGAAAGTATTAGCAGTTTATGAATAGCTAATTAAAAATGCTAAATTCGACTATATTTTCCTTAGTTATAATAATCAAGGGTTATTGATGATGGCACCGAAAAATAAGACAAATAATGAAGCGTTATGGGGAATGTGATTTAATAATAACGAAAACAAAAATCATAAGGCCTTAGCGACTAAAGAATATTTACACATCTTAGAAAAATAGAACAGCATGTTTACAGATAAAGCAAATAAGATTTTTAAAGAAGTTATAGAAAAGTATCATGTGGAGGATCGTGTGGATCAAGAATTCTCTAATCCTTACGATAGCAAATCTGAGCAAATAGAACATTTGTTATATCGCAAATGTTGGATCGATACTGTGCAATGGCATTACGAAGATATTATCAGAGATCCAGAAATTGATCCAGTAGCAGCTTTAAAGCTAAAAAGACAGATTGATGCTTCTAATCAGGATAGAACTGATATGGTGGAGTATATCGATAGTTATTTTTTAGAAAAGTATAAAGAAGTGGTTGCTAAAGAAGATGCTACTATTAATACAGAAAGTCCAGCTTGGGGAATAGATCGTTTATCAATTCTGGCGCTAAAGGTATATCATATGCATGAGGAAACAGTAAGAGAAGGAGCATCTGATTCGCATAAAGAAGCGTGTCAGAAAAAGTATGATGTATTATTAGAACAGCAAGTAGATCTTTCTACAGCAATCGATACTTTACTAAGTGATATTGAAAATGGTGATAAGTATATGAAAGTATACAAGCAGATGAAAATGTATAACGACGATGAGCTAAATCCTGTATTACGAGGAGAAAAATAACATCCTTTTTTTGAGCAAAAAAAAGAACATACAAGAAAATAACAAAGCCCTTTCTAAGAAGGGCTTTGATGCACATATCCTTGTGATTCGATTATCTGCTATGGGAGATGTAGCCATGACAGTTCCTGTATTACGAGCTTTCCGTGTGGCATATCCTAATGTTAAAATTACGGTACTTACAAGAAAATTTTTCGAACCTATTTTTTCAGATATAGAAAATGTATACGTATATCATGCAGATGTTACTGGAAAACACAAAGGAATTTTTGGGTTATCAAAGCTTTCTAAAGAACTTAGAAGGACAGGAATTACAGCAGTAGCGGATTTACATAATGTATTACGATCTAATGTGTTGAAAAATTTCTTTGCGTTAAGAGGAATCAAAGTAGTACAGATAGATAAAGGAAGAGCTGAGAAAAAAGCGTTGACCAGATCTGAAAACAAAGAGTTCAAGCAACTAAAAACAACCCATCAACGATATGCAGACGTTTTTGAAAAGTTGGGATATCCTATTGATTTAGATCATCATTCCTTTCCAGAAAAAGCTGCGTTAACCTCAGAAATAGTTGAGCTCACAAAGAATTCTGCTAAAAAATGGCTTGGGATAGCACCGTTTGCCCAATACCAAAGTAAGGTATATCCATTAGAACTACTAATTGAAGTAATAGAAAAACTGGATAGTGAAAATACCTATGAGATTCTAATGTTTGGAGGTGGTAAAAAGGAAATCGCGATTTTAAATAATATCGAAAGTAAGTACCAAAATGTGATCAATGTGGCGGGTAAGTTGTCTTTTGAAGATGAATTAAAACTTATCGGTAATCTGGATGGAATGCTATCTATGGATAGTGGTAATGCACATCTAGCAGCTATGTTTGGAATTCCTACCATCACACTTTGGGGAGTAACACATCCTTTTGCTGGTTTTATGCCTTTTGGGCAACCTTTGGAAAATGCAATACTGCCTAATCTTGCCAAATACGATAAAATTCCTACTTCTATCTATGGCAATAAGTTCCCTCCAGGATACGAAAAGGTAATGTATTCTATTAAACCAGAAACGGTGGTTGAAGCGATCAAAAACTTGTAATTGTTGTTGACGGTGCATAATCCACATTCTGATATTTTTTAAAACACATAAATGCATTTTTAGCAGCTAATGCACCTTGTTGTTGCTGTTCTTCAGAGAATGATAATTCTTCTACTACTTTTGTAAAGGTTTTCCAACGGGTTAACGATTGTTCTGGGTTTTTTCCAAAAAAATGAAACTCTTTTACCTCTTCTAAATGCTTACAATTTTTCAAGCGTTTAGAAATTAATAAACCTCCTAGCATAGAACCTTCAATCACATATAGCGCTCCAATAAGCGCCGCAGTCGAGGACACAGAAAATGAAAATTCTTCATCATTCAATAGATCATGATCCGATAAATAGGCTATATCTTTGTGCAAAGCATCGCTTTTTTCATTAGAAATAAAAGATAACAATGTATCAGGAGCTAATTGTTTATTTGCTATTAGCTGTTGTTCTACTTCCAGATAACTGTAATAATTCTGTAGTAAAAAATGAGTATACTTTTCTACAGTAATGGATTGATCTAATATAAATCGGGCCAAACTATTTTTTTCTACTTCTTTATGAAGCTGATCGGTTTCTTTTTTTAAAAATGACAGCATTAATTTTTTAGATATTTATATTTCTCTAATGTTTTTTTCATTTCTAGATATCCTTGCATAATGGCTTCGTTATCTCGTTTAGCACTTTCGATAAACATTTGCATGGCTTCTAGTGTTTTTTCATGACCAGGAGGTAAGGTTTCTGTTTTTTTACTATTGGCAATCTTTTGAAAATAAGGTAAAAGCTTTGTAGAGAGGGATTTTATATGTTTTTTTAGGATATAACCCGTAGCACCGCTAAGAATTGTTTCTGCGGCTAACTCCTCGTCATAAATAGTTCCAGTTACAAATATAAAGTGACGTATAGTTGTTTCTTTATTTACATAATCCAATACTTCCATACCTGTAAAACCATTTAGTTTGTAGTCACAAATAATGACATCTGGATCAAAAAAATGTACCGCTTGTGTAAATTTTTCGAATGTATCAACTTTGCGAATATCAGGTTTTTCTAAAATCTTATTTAAATGATACTCTATGAGAGAAGCATCATTGATATTATCTTCTACAACTAATATTTTAAACTTTTCTTGGATCATCGTTTATAGTTTTAACTCCATTTATCTACTATTTTTGGCAACTCTTCTTTTAGTTTTAGGTATGTTCGTGGTTTTTCTACATAATCATCGCATCCATATGCTTTTGCCTTTTGCTTATCATCTTCTCTATCCGAAGAACTTAACATTACGACAGGTATGTGCTGGTATCTACTATCTTTTTTTAAATCGTGTAATAAATCCAATCCATTCCCTCTAATAAGTTTTATATCCAATAAGATTAAGTTTGGAAGATTTTCCTCTTGGTATTTAGACGCTAGATAGTCTAAGGCTTCATCAGAACTAGGAGTAAAATGTACTTTATGGTCAGGAGTATTTTTTTCAAAAACTCTCTTCATAAGCATGACATCGTTTGGATTATCTTCTACCGAAAGTATGTGATGTTGTTTATTCATCATGAGATTCTAAATTAAAGTAAAACGTAGTTCCTTCATTGAGTTTGCTTTCTACCCAAATTCTACCTTTATGTTTATCCACTACTCGTTTAACGATGGCTAAGCCAATACCCGAACCACTATATTCATCATTTACTAATCTATTAAATACACCAAAAATGGTTTTTTGATGTTTCATGTCGAAACCTATTCCATTATCTTTTATGTAATAAATTGTATCTTTTAAGTGGCCAATATTTACCAAAGGCTTTTCCTTCTTAGAGGAATATTTCATGGCATTTTCTAATAAATTTTTGATTAAGAGGGTAGTAATTGTTTTATCACCTTTTAAATCGGGCATCGTATCCTGTATTTCCACCTGAACATTTGGATATATATTTTTGAGATCTACTAACAGTTCTTTGGTAAGTTTTATAAGTGAAAAATATCTATATTCTACAGGCTTTTTCCCAAGACCAGAGTACTCTAGAATATCATCGATTAAAGTATTCATCTTTTCTACAGAATCGATAATCGTTTTTACAGAGTTTTTTCCAAAATCATCCAAACTATCAAAATATTCTTCTTTGATGATGTGTGCAAAACCATCTATACCTCTTAGTGGAGCACGCAAATCATGAGATACACTATAACTAAAGGATTCTAATTCATCATACGCCATTTTTAGGCGAGCATTCAACTCCTTAACCTCATTATATTTTTCAATAATAATATCAGAGATACTTTTGTTAAGACTTTTCACTGCCGCTATTTCGTTATCGGTCCAAGGTTCTGAGATTCCTTCTTGTTCTATAGACCATTTTTCAAAAGATTTTCTAGGCGACAAGCGAACGTCTTCATCAATAGAAACAGCTTTATCTGGATTACCAGCCCAATCTACATTCTGAATAACTTCTGGCTTAAACCAAATGAGCGCATCTTTTTTAGCTTTAGATATAAATTGACATAGTACTCCAGAGGCTATATTTTTATACGCTTTAGCTGTTTCGAACGCTCTACTAATTGAATTAGTTTGATAAAAATTTTCAGTTGTTTGTTCACTAATAAAGTTGATAAGATCTCTTATTTGCTCAATTTCAGGACAAGTACCAATTAACGTAATATCATTATCGATACAAATAGCAGCTCCAGTAGAGTGCGTAAGATCATTAAGAGTAATATCAAATCTGGATAATCCTAATACGATGTCTTTTTCTCTGGTAATTTGATCTATTAAGACACTTCGCGTAATAGAACTCTTTTGTATTTGGTCTAAAACGTTGTTTTTAGCGTCTAATTGAAGACTCGTGGAGAAAATTTGTGCTAAGAATTTACAACTAAGACGCTGGTAAAAATTGATAAACTTCGGGCTGTAATGATGACAAGCAATAAGTCCCCAAAGAGTGTCATTAAATACAATGGCAGCTGTTAGAGTAGCACCAACTTTCATGTTTTGGAGATACTCAATATGTATGGGAGATACTGCTCTTAGTTCTGATTTGGATAAATCTAAAGGAGGCAGCTCAGTATTTTTCTCATTTGTGATAATTGGAGTAGGAACTGAATTTACGTCATCAACAATCCGTACCCCTTGCTTTAGAAATAATTTACGTGCCTGTTGCGGTATATCTGTTGATGGATAATGCAATCCTAACCAACTTTCCAAATGTTCTTCTTTGCTTTCGGCAATAATGCTTCCATTCCAATCCGCATCAAACTGATAGATCATAATACGATCATATCCAAGGTATTGTTTGATCAATCTAGCAGCTGAGTTACATTTTTCGGAGACATTATTTTCTGTGTTAATTTTTGTCGCTATTTCCGATAACTGAAGTTGATATTCAAAAGGATTTAATTCAATTGAATTTGGCTCTAATTCGATAATGTACTCAGTAGTATTTTTATGAGTAATTAGAGTTATCGGTGCATTATTAATATGGACTTCTTGGTGTACAACATCTTTTGTTTCTAATTTGTTTAGTATAACATGGATATCGATATTGTGAGTTTCGAATAAAGATTCAATGGGTTCATTAAAAAGAACGTCTACACCAATGGAAAATAAATCGACTATATTCTTACTATAACGTAACAATTTCCTTTCTTCGAAACTACAAGTCAGGAGAAACCCTCTTTTTTGTATGTTTCCTATAATATGAATAGGTTCCTTATCACAATTGGTAAGGTCAATTTTTTTAGGATAAAGTTGTGAAGGAGAAAAAGTTGACATTTTTGATAAATTATTTTTAAAAGTATGAATAATCTTGAAATAAAAAAACAAATTATGTTGACGGAAAATTCCCTTATGATTCTGTTTTCCTGCTTTAGAAAATAAATGATTTAATTCTCTATAAACGCTTATCCATCAATAATAGTAAGGTTTATCCGTAAATCTTAAAATGTTAATAAAATTTTAGGATAAAAGTTAGTATCTTAGGGTAAGATCTCTGATCTAAATTACTATACTTACCCCGATTTTTTGAACATTAATTTTTGTCGATTTATTTTCTATGGTAAAATCTGAGAATGAAGGAAATGAGATGAGTACTAATCAATCATTTCCTATTATAGGTATTGGAAGTTCTGCAGGTGGTTTAAAAGCATTGGAAGAATTTTTTGATCATTGTCCGTCCGACACTGGTTTTGCCTTTGTGATTGTACAACATCTATCTCCAGATTACAAGAGTTTGATGCCCGAACTCCTTTCGCGACATACTAAAATGAAGGTGGCGGAAGCTCAGAGAAATGAGAAAGTGAAACCAGATCACGTATATCTTATTCCAGGAAATAAAAATATTATCATTAGAGATGGTTATTTGGTGCTTACAAAAAGACCACCAAACAATCAGATGAATTTTTCGGTAGATATTTTCTTTAAATCATTAGCTGTAGAAAAAAGGGATAAGGCAATTTGTTTTATTTTATCGGGTACAGGCTCGGATGGCACCAAAGGTGCAAAGTCTATTAAAGAGGTAGGAGGAACCTTGTTTGTACAAAGTCCGGAAAGTGCCAGGTTTGATGGAATGCCAAGAAGTGCCATTTCTCAAGGGTTAGCAGATTTTGTGTTATCTCCTGGAGAAATGCCAGCAGAATTGGTGGATTTTGTAGCTCATGATAATTTTAATTTAAATTCAGTCGATGATCATATAGAAGGTGCTCAATCTTTAGAACGAATTCTGAAAATGATCAAAAGTTATGTAGGGTACGACTTTCTCTCGTATAAAAAGCCAACCTTGTTTAGAAGGACAGCAAAACGAATGAGTATTACTAAAAATAAGACAGTTGCAGACTATATTAATTACCTCTACGAATATCCTGAAGAGAAATTTATATTAGCAAAAGAATTTTTAATTGGAGTGACGAAGTTTTTTAGGGATCAAGAGGCATTTGATGAGCTGAAACAAAAGGTGATCCCTAATATTGTTAGAGCAAAACAAAGTAGTGATGAACCAATTAAGGTTTGGGTGGTTGCCTGTTCTACTGGAGAAGAAGCCTATTCTATAGCCATACTATTGGAAGAGTATTTTTATCTAACAAAACAAAAAGGCTCGTATAAAATTTTTGCAACTGATATTAATGAAAAAGCTGTAGATATTGCTTCTAAAGGAGTGTATAAAGAAAGTATCGCTTCGGAGATTCCTCAAGCATTATTAAATAAATATTTCACGGTAACAGAGAACTCCTATCAAATCAACCCTGCAATACGAAGCAATATCATATTCTCTAAGCATGATATATTACAAAATCCTCCTTTTAATAAAATGGATTTGGTGTCTTGTCGTAATATGTTGATTTACATGAATAGCGAAATTCAGCTAAAAGTGTTAACCAGTATTCATTTTGCTTTAAATGAAAAGGGATATCTGTTCATAGGAAATTCTGAAAATATTGGATTACTAGATAAAAACTTTGATGAGGTTAGTTCGAAATGGAAAATATATAGAAACCTAAAACCAGGCAGACTCGTAAGTCAGTACAATAATGATATTTGGAAAATAGGTGTCAATGCTATCGACTCACGTAATGCTGGTAAAAAGGAAAAGGTGTTTGATAAAATGATCAAGTCCATTAATTCTATGTTAATGGAAGATTTAGGTGTGGTTTGTGCCTGCGTTGATGAAGGTTTTGAAATTATACAAGCTTCTGGGAAATTGAAAAAATATATCGAATTTCCAGAGGAAGGATTTACCAATAATTTGATGAAAATGTTGCCGGACGAATTGGCAATCCCTCTAACCACTATGATCAGAAAAATAGGGAAGAGTGATAATAATTCCAACTCTATAGAACGAATCGTAAAAATTTTGCAAGAGGATATCCTAAAAGAAATTAAACTTGTTGTTAAGGAGTTAAGCTTAGGTTCGGTATATAAAAAAAGCTATCTGATCTTATTTTTTGAACAGAAAGGAATAGAATTAAACGATTTAGGAGAAAATGTAGTACCATCGGTTTTTGCTAAAACAGCAGAGGTAGAAGAGTTAAAAGAGGCATTGACAGAAACCAGAGAGAATCTTCAGTCCACCATAGAAGAACTCGAAACTACGAATGAAGAGATGCAGGCAACCAATGAGGAGTTGATGGCGTCGAATGAAGAGTTACAAAGCACCAATGAAGAATTACAATCTTTAAATGAAGAATTACATACTGTAAATGCTGAACTACAAGAAAAGAATACGCAGTTATTGGAATCTAATTCTGATATCGAAAACCTGATTAAAAATGTAAATATCGGAACAGTGTTTCTGGATCGTAATTTTAATATCAGGAAGTTTACGCCAGCGATTCATCAACATTTTCAACTAAGGGTAGAAGATATTGGTAGACCTATCCATCATTTTTCTGGTACATTAGGAGGACAAGATTTAATGGAATTGTCTAAGACAGTTATAAACACGCTGCAATCTTATAAAAGAGAAGTACAAAGTGCCGATGGCACCTGGTTTTCTATGCAGATTTTCCCGTATAGAAATCAAGAACATGTGATTAGAGGAGTGGTGATTAATTTTATAAATATCCATGAAACCAAAACTGCATTAAAGGAAACAGCAAGAGCCAATGAGTTTTTAACACACCTGATAGATACCAATCCAGGGATTATCTATATCTATGACCTAGTAAAAAAGCAAAATATATTCTCAAGCGATAGTATTGCTAAGATTGCCGGATATACTGAAGATGAAATTAGAAAATTGGGTGCGAATCTAGCGGAAAAATTATTTCATCCAGATGATTTAAAAGCGATTGAAAAGCACCATAAAAGGCTAAAGTCACTAAATGATGGTGAGATTTTGGAAGTTGAGTATAGGATAAAACATAAGATTTCTAAGGAACCTATATGGATTTATGCTACTGATAAGGTCAACGAACGTGATGAAAATGGCGATGTAATATCTGTATTAGGATTAGCTCAGAATATTAATAAGGTAAAAAGTTTGCAATCGAAGCTGATGGTCAGTGAATCTAGATTACAGTTAGCGATAAAAGGGAATCGCGCAGCCTTATGGGAATGGAGCGATTTTATAAAAAATAAGGCTTGGTGGTCCAAAGAATTCTACCAGCTATTAGGATATGATGCTAAATCATTAAAACCATCTTTTTCTTCTTTTATTAATATCATTCACCCAGAAGATATTACTAAGTTTAGAAAGAGTCTGGAGGAACAGGTAGAGGAGCAAGAAGGATTAGACGAGGATGTTCGAATTAAAACGAAAAATGATGGATATCGATGGTATAGAGTAAATGCGCGAGCGCAAAAAGAAATTAACGGAGATATACAAAAGATTGTAGGAACTCTTATCGATATACATAGCAAGAAACAGTCCGAAAACAAAATGAAACAGCTTAATGTAGAGCTGGAACGTTTTGCGTATTTAGCAAGTCATGATCTTAAAGAACCGCTTAGAACGGTGACTAGTTTTACAAAATTATTTAAGCAAGAGTATAGTGAGGTTCTGGATGAAAATGGTCACACCTATTTAGATTTTATAGAAAATGCTTCTGGTAGGATGATCACACTTACCAATGATCTGTTACAGTACTCCCAGTTAGATGACAAATCCCTAAGTTTTGAAACAGTAGATTTGAATCAAATCGTAAAAGAAATTGTGCAGGATTTACAAAAAACAATTGATGATAATAAAGCAAAAATTTTGGTAGAAAAACTCCCCGAAATTACGTGTGATGCTATTCAGATTCGGCAATTGTTTCAGAACTTAATTTCGAACAGTCTAAAATATAGAAAACCTGATGTAGCCCCGATCATTCAGATAGGTTCTGAGCTCAAAAGAAGAGATTATCAGTTTTTTGTAAAGGATAACGGAATTGGAATTAAAAAAGAATATCACGAAAAGATATTCGAAGTTTTTAAACGTTTACACAGCCAGGAAGAGTATGAAGGTACTGGCATCGGATTAGCAAATTGCAAAAGGATAGTAGATAATCATAATGGACGAATATGGGTGAAGTCATCTACAGATAAAGGTTCTTCCTTTTATTTTTCCATTGCTAAGTTAACTTTAGATAATAAATATGAAAAAGATGAATTGCATACTGCTGGTAGACGATAGTAAATCCACTAATTTTTATAATAAAAAACTGATAGAAATTAGTGGAGTTGCTAATCAGGTTTTTGAAGCTTATAATGGTTTGGAAGCTCTGGATTATTTAAATAGAACTGGAAAATTCAAGGGTAGTGAAGATGAGTTTCCTCGACCCAACGTTATTTTTTTGGATATCAATATGCCTAAGATGGATGGCTTTGAGTTTTTAGAAGAATATGCTAAATTACCTAAAGAAAATAGAGGAGATATACTATTGGCATTTCTTACAACTTCTAATTGGGAAAAAGATCGAGTAAAAGCTTTCGAGAAAGAAGAATTGGTGCATGATTTTATTGAGAAACCGTTGGAGGAAAGTACATTAAAAAGAGTTTATGATTTTTATATTAATAACCCAGATTTCCATACTGTAGATGCGTAGAAAATTACACTGTTTTTAATAAAAATGATTTATGCATTTTGCTAACAAAATCATCTATAAATAGATTGTCGATTTCAGAAATGTTCCTTGCTATAACGTTAGGATAGTTATTTATTTTTATCTCTTCTTCAATGTCAAGTTCATTCTTTGTCATTAAAACAATATGAATATTGTAGTTGTTATTTTCTACGAAAGCATATCTTTCTAGAAACTCCCAACCATTAATATGGGGCATATCCTTATTAATGAATATATAGATAGGCTTTGAAATAATAGTGTGTAGAGGAGTTAGATAATCACAAGCATCCTCGGTGTTTTCAAAAAACAACCCTTTTGATATATTTTGGGATTTTTCTATATGTTGAGCTAGAAAAAAGTTGGATATTTTATTGTTGTTAATTACGATAAACATCTGTACTACTTTTATTATCAGAAAGATAGTTTTTGTATCCTTTTTTCAAGAAAGGGAAAATATAAGAAACACAAAATACCGATAAAAAACAAATATTACCGATAAAATGCAATTATACCATTATTGCAGATCCGAATTTTGAAAGAAAGCTAAATTATCAATCAGCTTCCAAAGATTATGGTTTTCAATCGCAATTGGAGAATTGTTACGGACCTTTCTGTACAGTAAGTTTTCGATGATTAGATCTTCAAACTTGATTTGCATTAACTGATTGGTTTTTAGATCGCCCATATTCCAATTCGGAAACCTTCTTGCATGAAGTTGATCATCATAAATACACTCTAAAATTTTATGTCGTGTATCTTTTTTTAGACTGTTTAATAAATTATTAACATCCAATTGATTCCCTTCTACATACTGAAAAAAGTGATTTTGTTTGTAGTAGAGAAATCCCGTGACACCGTGATTTTTATTCTCTTCTTGCGCTTTGTAAACTAATTGATGTAAAGAGGTCTCATTAAAAGATTCGTTTTCAATACTTAAATACAGGACACAAGCCAATGGAGCCATAAAAAGATGATGTAATTTGTGGTTTAATGTTATAAAAAGACCGAGTAAAGATCTTTATATAAAGATACTCTTAAACATCATCAAAATCAACTTTTATCGTAGATGATGTTGGATATGCCTGGCATGCCAATACTAATCCTTCTTCTAGTTCAGCATCGGTAAGTATACTGTTTTTACCCATTACCGCTTTACCTTCGGTTATTTTGCATATGCAAGAACTACAAACTCCTCCCTGACACGAATACGGAGCATCGATATCTTCTTCTAAGGCAGCATCTAATATGGTTTTTTTCTGATCCATCACGAAAGAAGATTCTTCATCATCAACCAATATTGTAATTTTAGTTTGACCATCTAAATCAGCTTCGATTTCTGTTGTTTCTGTGCTGCTGGTAAATAATTCGAAATGTATATCTTCTTTGGCAATATTATTCTCAGTTAAAACCTCAGTAACTGTGTTGATCATAGCTTCTGGACCGCAGAGGTAAAAACTTTTAAACGTAGTGTCCTTAAACTTATTTTTAGTGATAAAATTGATCGTAGACTTTTCTATTCTTCCAAAACGAGCACCATCTTCCTGGCTTCTGCTATAAAAGAACTCTACAAACAACCGATCAGGATAGTTGACTTGTAAGGCTAAAAGTTCTTTATGAAAAATAGTTTCCGTTGGATTTTGGTTACCATATACTAATACAAAGCTGCTATTCGGTTCTTCTTCTAGAACACATTTGATCATACTCATGATTGGAGTGATTCCACTTCCTGCTGCAAAAGCTGCATAATGATTTTGAGCAGTTGGATTAGATTCCAATAGAAAAGAACCTTCTGGAGTATGTACATCTAAAGTATCACCAATTTTTAGTTTGTTATTAGCGATCGAAGAAAAAGTACCTCCTTCAATTTCTTTTACTGCTACACGAAGAGATCCACTTTTGGGTGCCGAACATATAGAATAAGCTCTTCTTATCTCATTCCCATCTACAACAGTCTTAATAGTAATATACTGTCCTGCGATAAAATTATAGGCATCGGACAGTGTGCTGGGAATATCAAATTCAATAGAAACAGCTTTAGGAGTTTCGCGAGTAATATCTTTAATAGTTAGTGTGTGAAAATCTGACATAGCAATAAAGTAAATAGTAAGTCGAAAACTTTTTAAGGTTTTTCAGATGAGCATATTAGAATTCTAATTTCTCAATATTAATTTTTGCGCAAAAATACTAAATGCAAAACACCATAGAGTGGTTTTGGGATAAATTTATATACCTAAAAAACTTATGCATAAGAAAATTATGTATATATTTGATGCCTAATAAATAGTGTTATGGGCAATTCTAAATTATATAAAGGTAGTTTAAACACCATTATTTTAAAGCTTTTAGAAGAAAGTGATAAGATGTATGGCTATGAGATTACACAAAAAGTAAAAGAAATTACTAAGGGAGAATTAAACATCACCGAAGGTGCATTATATCCAGCATTACATAAGTTAGAAGCAGAAGGTTTACTAGATGTAGAAATGCAGAAAGTAGATAATCGATTGCGCAAATATTACAAATTAACCGAAAAAGGAACCAAAGAAACGGCGAATCGGTTAACAGAATTAGAAGAGTACATTCGTACGATGCAAACAATTATTAACCCAAAGTGGAGTATAAGCTAAGTATGGGAGGATTAACAAAAAATCAAATTCAGTTTATAGAGAATTATCTTGTACATCATAAAATTAAATATTGGGATGTACAGATAGAGTTATTGGATCATATTGTTTGCGAAGTAGAAAAGAAAATGAAAGAAGGTATTTCTTTTGAATCTGCAATGGAACAAGTACATAAGAGTTTTGGGAATAAAGTGTCTTTTTATGCTTGGGATATAGGAGCGAACAAATCAGGGAAATCTATCTATGAAGATAGTCGAGGTTATAAAAAGTTGCTAATTGAAAAAAGAAAGCATATCACAAAAAAAATAAGAAGAACAACTTTAGAAACGGTAAAAGATGTGCTAAGAAACTATAAGATTGTATTGCCATTCTTACTTTGTACGGGAATACTTTTTTCTTTCTCAGAATACTTTGAAATAAAGTGGATCATGTTGGGTGGAGTGATATTAACTTTAATCCCTTGTATTTATGTTTGGATACAACAATATAAAAGAAGAAAGAATACATCACTTGCCTTGGTTGTTTATTCTTCTTGGGTAGGATTGATGTTATATTTTCCTAATATTTTAACCATAGTAGAACAACTTGATGAAGATTTTGTCAAAACATTACTATATCAACGTATATATCTTGGTTTAACACTTATGGCTGTGTTTTACACTTGGATCAGTCTTGTAGGGTATCGAAAATTCATAAAACAATATGACAAACAATATCAAATGTTAACAGCAGCGTAAGAAAACTGATCGTATTTAGAGAATAAAAACTGACAAACATGGGAAAACTAACATTAGAAGACATACAATTTATAGATACATATTTGTGGAATTCGGATATACATTATGAAGATGTAAGAATTGAAATGGTTGATCACGTCGCTTCAGAAATTGAGCATAGAATGAATGAGGGAGATACCAGAGATTTCTATCACATTTTTAAAGAATATATGGTAGCACATAAGGCATCGTTGGTGAAAGAAGGAAGCAAACCATTTAATTGGAAGATATTTAAAAGTGTCTCTATAAAACTCCTGAAGAATTTAGTGACATGGCAGGTACTTTTAGGTAGTATAGGTTGTTTTTGGATTTTTAATGAGATTTACTCGTATTTTTATATAGATAGTGTTTGGGGTTCTTTATTTCCGACATTTTTATTAGTATTAGTAGCATTTATACCGCTGATAGTATTTGGGAAAAAGAAGTTTTCATTTATTGGAAATTTTGGAGTTTTAATAACGGTATTCTTCTCTTTTAATTATCAATTTATTCCTCATTTAAAAGAACCTTCAACATTCTACTACATTTATCTTGGAGTGCTAACACTATTTTTTGTTGGAAGTTTAAAAACAATGATTTCACTAGTAATTTTTTATAAAAAACGTATGCAATTGGCATAGATAGTAGAAAGGACTAAAAGTAAGTATATGAAATTGGAAGAGTATCATATAAAAGAATTGTATCGTATTATAAAAAAGAATGGAGTCAAATATTACGATGTTCAGACAGAGTTAGTGGATCATTTTGCCATAGCTATGGAAGGAGAAAACACTGTTTCTTTTGAGGAAAAAACAAAAGAAATTCTTGAAGGTTTTGATGGTAAAAAGGGATTAAAACAGATTACCTCTCAAAAGAAGAAAGTGTTGTTAAGAAAGTTTTTTCGGATCTATACGGATGGATTAAAAAACTATTTTTCA
Organism: uncultured Aquimarina sp.; assembly: GCF_947492965.1. Classification (GTDB taxonomy): domain Bacteria; phylum Bacteroidota; class Bacteroidia; order Flavobacteriales; family Flavobacteriaceae; genus Aquimarina. The sequence goes on from NZ_CANLOZ010000006.1 coordinate 262,395, forward strand.
TTTCCGAAAGTACTTCTTACCATTTGTATTTTTATTGGATTTGTGGTTACGTTTCAAACTTTTGAGGTGGAACAGAGCACCTATAGCCTGATTGCACAACTACTAAATATCTCTTTAATATTTCAAGGTTCATACAATACTAATAGATATTTAAAAAAGATGTATAATAAAGGTTATAGTTTTTTAACTATCAAAATATTAGAATATCTTCAAATGATCATGGTGATTCCGATTGCATCTCTTTTTGCTATAACCACATTTTTTAAAGAATATGATAATGTTCTAGTGTTGAGCAGTATCATTACGTTTTCTGTAGTAACAATTTTGGCATACGCCAAGCTTAAGAAACACCTTGTTAATGAGGTGATTTCTTCCTATCCAATGGTAAAAGCTTAAGGATTTTTCTTTCAAAATTGTAACAAAATTTACTTTTTGTTTACTAAATAATGTAAGAAGTATTTCTTACTTCTTCTAAAACTAATACAACTATGTTTAAACACTTTATATCCTTACAGTGGAAATCCTTCTGGAGATCTGCCTCTGCTTCATCTGGAGTTTGGATGAAAATCTTTATGGGATTTTGGGCAGTATACTTTATCCTTATGATGATGGGTGGAAGTTTTTTGGTATACAAATATGCCGAAAAGGAATTATGCCAAAATCCTCTTACGGTAGTAAATAAATTTTTGATCTATTGGTGGGCATTTGATCTTATTTTTAGGTATGCATTACAAAAAATGCCAGTAATAAATATTAAACCGCTACTTATTTTGCCGTTTAATAAAAGTAAAATTGTGTCTTTTGGAATGGGCAAGACGATGCTATCTTTTTTTAATATCATTCATGCATTCTTTTTTGTTCCATTTTCCATACTACTAATCTCTAAAGGAGATGCTCCTGTACTTAACGTACTACTCTGGAATCTAGGGTTAATAGGACTTGTTTACGCTAATAACTTTCTAAATATCTTATTAAACAATAAAGATAATTTGATTTATGGGATAGGAGGCGTTATGGCAATATTAGGAGGATTGCATTATTTTGGATATTTTGATATCACTGTATATACAGCACCATTTTTCCAAGGATTATCTGATACTTTGTACTTGTTCATATTACCGATAGTTGCAGCAGTCATTCTTTATATAACAGCATTCAAATCTTTTGTAAGTGGTTTATATTTAGATGAAGGTTTGGCTACAAAATCTAAAGATGTAAAGACAGAAAATCTGGATTGGTTAGATCGTTTTGGGAAAACAGCTATATTTCTTAAAAATGACATTAAATTGATCAAAAGGAATAAAAGAGCGCGATCTACAGTAATTGTTAGTGTGCTATTTCTTTTTTACGGGCTATTATTTTTTACAGGAGCCGTAGAAGCATACGATGGTCCAGTATGGAGAATATTTGCAGGAATATTTGTATCTGGTGGATTTTTATTGAGTTTTGGTCAATTTGTTCCAAGTTGGGATAGTTCTTATTATCCATTGATGATGAGCCAGAATATTAAATATAGAGAATATTTATCCTCCAAGTGGTGGCTGATGGTAATGGCAACATTTGTTTCTGTTATTTTGGCTTCGGGTTACCTGTATTTTGGATGGGAAGCCTATTTGGCGGTTATTGTTGGTGGAATTTATAATATGGGATTGAATGCTCATGTAGTATTGTTGGCTGGAGCTTATGTAAAAACACCTATAGATCTTACCAGTAACAAGAAGGCGTTTGGAGATAAGCAATCTTTTAATATGAAAACATTAATGCTTTCATTACCAAAGTTGGCATTACCAGTAGTACTGTATGCAATAGGTCACTATGCCTATAGTCCATATGCGGGTTATGCATTAGTAGCCGTGGCAGGGATAGCAGGTTTTGCTTTTAGAAATATGGTTTTTGACAAAATCGAAAAAATTTACAAAACAGAAAAATACGCAACCATTTGGGCGTATAAACAAAAAAAATAAGGAAGATGATAGGAGTACATAATATAACAAAAACATACGGAGCTAATACCGTATTGAATATCGAAAATTTAGAAATACCTAAAGGTGACAGTTTTGGATTAGTAGGAAATAATGGAGCCGGAAAAACTACCTTGTTTAGTGCTTTATTGGATCTTATCAGACCCACAACGGGATATATAGAAAATAGCGGAATTAAAGTAAGTGAGAGCGAAGAATGGAAATCTAATACTGCTGCTTTTATCGACGAAACTTTTTTAATAGGATATCTTACTGCCGAAGAATATTTTTATTTCATAGGAGAATTGAGAGGCCAAAATAAAGCAGATGTAGATGCTTTACTGGCTAATTTTGAAGACTTTTTTCATGGAGAAATTCTAGGTCAAAAGAAATATTTAAGAGACCTATCCAAAGGTAATCAAAAGAAGGCAGGAATTGTTGCTGCGCTTATTGGGAATCCAGAAGTAGTTATTTTGGATGAACCATTTGCGAATCTGGATCCGACAACACAGATTCGTTTAAAGAAAATAATTAAAGACTTGGCAGCAGATCCTAATGTAACGGTGTTAGTTTCTAGTCACGATTTAATGCATGTTACAGAGGTATGTGAACGTATTGTTGTGTTAGATAAAGGAGAAGTAGTAAAGGACTTGGTGACGTCAGAAGAAACTTTGAAAGAATTGGAAGAGCATTTTAATAAATAAAAAGCCTCATATATAAGATCCGTTTGGTTTAATATCTATATAAACCAAACGGATCTTTTGTTTAAAAGTTTAGTTTTTTATGATAGTTGATTTGGCAAGTAATGTGCCTTTATTTATGTCAACAACATGTATGTGGTAATAACCAGAAGGTAATCCATATAAGTCTATTATTCTTCGATCTTCTCTAAGTACAACTTCTTTAGCAATCTTACCAGACATACTATATATTTTAATAAGCTTGTTTGTTTTACCACCCGAAATTGTAAGCATATCTCGTGTGGGGTTAGGAAATACCTCGATTTCTGTATTCCCTTTTTGGTCTTCTTCTGAAATAGTATTGGAATGATTTGTGGATGTTTTGATATACGTGATTAACAGTTCTGGCTTGCCTTTGGTTTGATTTTCTTTAGAAGCAAAGGCAAAATCGTTCCCTGAATCTAATAGTAAAATCAATGAAATAGGACCTTTGTCAAAAGCTCCAGGATCTAACGAAATGGTATGAGAGGTATTGATATCAAAAGTTCCATTAATGCTACCAAGTGGGTCTGACAGCTTTGGTTTATTAGTGTTAGAAATTGTTTCTTCGCTCCACTGATTAGAGGTTCCTTTGTATATTCTTAGATTTCCTTTACCGCTATCTTCTGCTACATTAAATTTTAATTTTACATTTTTAATGTTTCCACCAATACTAGAAAGATTAAATTTAAGATAACCAATTCTTTTTCCTTTTTCGATTCTGATAATATTGTTATTAAAGCGCGAAGTGTATTGTAAATAGGCGTCATCAACAGGAGATAAGGCAATTGTTGTTTCTAAAGGTTCTAAGAATGTAGTATTTATTTTATCAACATTAAATAGATATCCATTAGTTCCTTTAAATAATAATTTCAGTTTTTTAGTGCCTTTTTGAAGGTTTATTTGTGTCGATTGTTTTTTATAAGAGTGCCAATCACCACTAAAAGGAACAGTTATACTTCCAACTAATTTATTTGCTTCATATATCTGTATTTCTCCACCTCTACCATTACTCGAAGTATAGGTATCGATATTGTACTCTCCAGATGCTGTAACATTTACGTTGTATTCGACATAATCATTGTTTCTTATGAATCCAATATTTTGACCATCTGATGCAGGTGTGTTTTCTATTTTAACACTTCCAGATTTAGTATCATAGTTTTCTGCTTCAAATGCTCCAGGAATTGTTATTTCAGGACTTTCTGTTACAGTAATTTTAATAGCACCAGAAGTTGTAGATAAACCATTATTATCTGTAGCTTTTGCAGTCAATGTATATGTTCCGGAAACGGATAAGATATGTTCTATTTGAAATGGTGCTTTATTTTTGCTTCCGATTATATTTCCATTCATATAAAACGCTACCTCTTCTATCTTTTTATCATCAGAAGCCGTTGCTGTTATATTAATTTTCTCATTTTTCTTAAACACGGTATTATTAGATGGTGATATAATTTCAACATCAGGAGCTTTATTTTCATCTCCTAAAATAATTGGATATAACGTTTTTCCTTTTGGATTAAGTGAAGGATTCACTGATGGAAAATTATTAATCCTTTCGTTAATGGATAACCCTAGTTTTTTAGGACCTTTATAAAGAACTCCTCTCTCTGACCAAGGAGTGGAAGGTCCATAATTATGGTTTCGTTGTTCGCAGGAATTATTGATAATATAATTAGGCTTCTTAGAATTATCATGTTGAGTAGACCAAGGTCCCATAATAGCAAAATAAACGGGTTTATTGGTCGCAATTTCCCTAGGATCATTAGGTTGCAGTTCATCTCGGCTTACTGGGGACATGTCACTAGGAAGTATAATTCTATTGTTTTCGATAAGGTTATTTCCAGCATCACCACTATGAAAGCTTACTTCTTGTCTAAAGTCATTATCATAAACCACATTGTATTCTACATTACTTCCTTGAAGCGATATATGTCTCAGGTGCGTTACTTTACAACCTGTAATTAAATTGTAAGCTCCTTGAATAAAGAAATATCCTTGTGCACCTCCAGCTTTTTTATGAGAACCTTTAACATCTAAATCTCTTAAGGTTATATGGTTCGAAGGAACTCTAATAGGATCTCTACCAGAATTGTAGATGTTTACTCCATCTACCCAGCAGTCTTCTGATCGTACAATTTTAATTGAAATATTGTCTACATTTCTGAGTTCATCATTTTTAGAAATACCATAGTTCCATTTATATTTTGGTATTCCCCAACCTCCTTCAATAGTTAGACGATAGATCCCTGAATTTTTAACGCGATCGAATCTAAATCCGTTTTTGTTATTGATTTTGATAACGCATTTCACTCCGTTTCTACTTTCTCCAATGAGTGCTACATTAGATTTCATCCTGATCTCTTCGTTAATGGTATAAGTACCATTTTTAAGAAGAATACCTACAAGTTTATTCTGTTTTGAAGCATCACTAATAGCCCGATTTATTTGATTACTCGATGCTCCCGCATTAAGTGTTTTAACAATGGTAATATCTTCTAAAAATGGAATTCCTCCTCGTACACCAGCTTTCTGCCATTCTTTTATTTGTGGGTATCTACTGTCGTATTTAGTATTATCAAATTTGATTCCCGGATCACCAACTTTAAGTTGTCCGTAAATAGGTAAGTAAATAATTAAAATAAGTAGCCGTAAGCAACGTATGCCGCTTTTTAAATTAAAATTGTTCATGTTGAGTTTGTTTGTTATGAATAGTTAATCACAAGACTAAGAATTTATAACAGACTGAAGACCCACTAAATAGTATACGTACCTTCTGGTTGAGTATATGTATTTTTTTATAAAGAAATATAAGGCATATCGAAAATAAGGATTGAGATTATCAAGTGATATTATTAGTTGATAATTAGTTTTTTAGTAGATGTTCGATTGTTCTTGTAATCAGTAAACTGCACTAGGTATATTCCCGATGATAAGTCATCTACTTGTATAGGATTTAATTGACCTGTAAATATGCCTTTTTTTGATTTTACGAGCTTTCCAAAAATGTCTCTAATTTCAACGTTAAGTTTAGTTTCTGAAGTATTATTAAGATTGATAAAAAACGTTTTTTTTGTTGGATTAGGATATAAAGTAACATCTAAATCACTTATAAATTGATCATCTGTAGATAATACCATTGCATTATCTATGGGATATAAAGTTTCTCCACTAGGATTCAAGTTAGAAGATACTTCTGGAAAGTTTTGTATCCTTTCGTTTATGGTTAATCCTAATTTAAGAGGTCCTTTATATAAGATGCCAGGTTGAGACCAAGGTGTTTCAGATCCATAACTATGATTTAATTGGAGACAGCTGTTATTGATTATGAAATTAGGTTTTTCAGAATTATCGTGTTGTGTAGACCAAGGTCCCATAATAGCAAAATATACTGGTTTGTTAGTAGCGATCTCCCTTGGATCATCAGGTAAAAGTTCATCCTCACTCACTGGAGACATGTCTGCTGGCAGTGTAATTTTGTTGTTTTCTATAAGGTTGTTTCCAGCATCGCCACTATGAAAGCTTACTTCTTGTCTAAAGTCATTATCATAAACCACATTGTATTCTACATTCCCTCCTTGAAGTGAAATATGTCGTAGGTGAGTTACCTTACATCCTGTGATTAAATTATAAGCGCCTTGTATAAAAAAATATCCTTGTGCGCCACCAGCTTTTTTATGAGCGCCTTTGACATCCAAATCACGCAGTGTAATGTGATTAGAAGGAACTCTGATAGGATCTCTTGCCGAATTATAAATGTTTACCTTGTCTAACCAGCAATCTTCAGATCGTACGATTTTTACGGATATATTATCTATATTTCTAAGTTCGTCATTTTGTGATAGACTATAATTCCATTTATATTTCGGAGTCCCCCAACTACCTTCAATAGTTAATCTATAAATTCCAGCATTTTTTACATTATCAAATCTAAATCCGTTACCACTATCCATATTAATGATACATCGAACACCATTTCGACTTTCTCCAATAAGTGCTACGTTGGACTTCAGTTTTACAGCATTATCGATAGTGTATGTACCGTTTTTTAACAAAACTCCGACTAATTCATTTTCTTTAGCGGCATCGTTAATTGCTTGATTTATCTGAGAACTATTACTATCGCTATTGAGGGTTGTAAAAATTCTTATGTCGTCTAAATATGGTATTCCACCTCTTACTCCAGCTTTTTGCCATTCAAGTATTTGAGGATATCTATTGTCGTATTTACTATCATCGAAGGTTACACCTGGATCACCAACCCTTTTTTGGGCATTGGTTTGAGTGCAAATAAGAAAAAGGAATAACAATTTGAGTAATTTGTGAGTAAGTAGTAAGTTTTTCATGAGATGACTGTAAAAGGGTAATATCTATATCTTTCTTGTCTCGAAAATCTTTAAAATAGAATTTGACAAGGTCAAATTAGTATTCGTTTTTTTATGATATCATATAAAAGGTAGTATAGTGCCCCAAATAGATAAAAAAATAGAAGGTTAAAGTGTTTTTTACAGAAAGAAATGTATTTTTACATTTCACACCGTATTTTGTGCCGCTCTGATGTACTAAAACGTAAGTTTTTTAGTTATCAGCGTATAAATTATTCAGATTTGAGCAAAAATTTATCACAGATCATCGTTATACTTTTCCTGATTGTTGTTGGGTTTAGTTGTTCGCGTAAAAAGGACAAATGGACCAACAGAGCTTGGCATGATGTAACCACCAAGAATAATACGCTGTATAATGGAAGAGTAGCTTTTGACAAAGGAAAGCAAGATATTGTTCAGACATATAAAGATAATTTTTGGGAACTTCTGCCCGTAGAAAGACTGATAGTTAGTGAAGATGTAAGACTACCTAATGAAGTTTTAAATCAGAATTTTGATAAAGCTGAGGAAAAAGCTGCTAAAGCAATTCAGAAACATAGTATGCTTATCGATGATAGAGAAAGAAATCCTAAAATCGATGAAGCATTTTTGCTTTTAGGAAAAGCCAGATATAATGAACAAAGATTTATTCCTGCCCTAGAAGCCTTTAATTACATTTTATATAAATATCCTACCAGTAATAATATCAACCATGCTAAAGTGTGGAGAGCAAAGGCAAATCTTCGATTAGATAATAACGAAAAAGCAATTGAAGATTTAATGAAAATGGTGGAAGAGGAATATATGGAAGCTCAGGATTATTCTGATGCAGTAGCTATGATAGCGCAAGCATATATAAATCTGGAGCAGAAAGATTCTGCGGTTACCTATATTAGCAAGGCTGCTATACATTCTAAAAATAATGAAGAAAAAGGGAGATATTTATACATCAAAGGACAATTATTAAATCAATTAGGTTATAAAGACAGTGCAAACTATGCTTTTGATCAAGTGATTGAGCTTAATAGGAAAACTCCTAGAAGATATATGCTTAATGCCTACATGGCAAAGGCGCGAAACTTCAACTACGAAACAGGAAATAAGCAAGAGTTTTTAGAACTTCTAACTGATTTGGAGGAGAACCGAGAAAATCGACCTTTTTTAGATAAAATCTACAATCAGAAAGCGGTATACTTTAATACATTAGACTCTATAGATCTGGCGGTAGCTTTCTACAATAAGTCATTACGAACAAATACTGACGACAGGCATTTACAATCTTTAAATTATAAGGCACTAGGCGACATTAATTTCGATGACAAAGAATATGCCGTTGCTGGAGCTTATTATGATAGTACGTTAGAACGTATGGTTGTGGATTCTAAAAAGTATCGTGTACTGAAGAAGAAGCGTGTTAATCTAGACGATGTTATATTATACGAATCAATAGCACAGACTAACGATAGTATTCTAAAAGCGGTAGCGATGTCTCCAGAAGAGCGTTTAGCATATTACTCTGAGTATACCGAGAAATTAAAAGCTGCTGCTATTGCAGCGCAAGAAGCAGCTGAAATAGAAAGGATAAAAGGAGAATTGCCAAATGAGCAAAGGTTTAATCAGCCAAGAACCGCAATAGGCCAACCAGGAGGTCCGAATCCTGAAGCAGGAGGAACGTTTTATTTTTACAACCCTACTACTGTTGCTTACGGTAAAACAGCTTTCAAAAGAATTTTTGGAAATAGAGAACTACAAGATAATTGGAGAATATCGAGTATTACAAACCCAAGTGCAGTTTCTAGTGAAGAACAATCTCAACAGGAAGAATATTCAATAGATACAGATCCGACATTTGATCCACAAACATATATTACACAATTACCAACGGATCAAAAAATAATTGATAGTCTGCAAACGGATAGGAATTTTGCCTACTATCAGTTAGGAGTTATTTATAAAGAAAAGTTCCAAGAGTATGGCTTATCAACGGATAAGTTCGAAAATTTATTGGAAAGTAATCCGGAAGAAAGACTTATAATTCCTTCTAAATATAATCTATACAAGATTTATCTCGTACAAGAGGATGTTGCAAAATCCAACGCGATTAAGCAAGATATAATCAATAATCACGGAGATTCTCGATACGCTAAAATACTTCAAAATCCAGATGAAGCATTGCAAGATGACAAAGATAGTCCAGAATCCATGTATAATAGATTGTACAAAGATTTTAGAGATCAGAAATATGCGCAAGTGATCAAGGAAAGTGATGAATTAATAACAAAGTTTGGAGGAGAGGATTTTGTTCCAAAATTTGAGTTGTTAAAAGCTCAGGCTGTTGGTCGTTATCGTGGGTTTGAAGCCTACAAAGAAGCACTTAATTACGTATCACTAAATTACCCTCAGAGTCCAGAAGGGAAGAAAGCGCAACTGATTTATCAAACTACAATTCCTCAAATACAAAACAGTTCTTTCGTAACAGAAGGAGTAGATCAGGAAAATAATCATAAATTAGTGTACGCTTTTTCGCGATTTGGTGATAATCAAGCACAAGAACTGAAGGAAACATTAGAAGCTATCATTAAAGATCTTCGTTATGATAAAATGACGGTCTCTTTAGATGTCTATACAGAAGATGAACAATTTGTTGTAGTACATACCAAAAGAGATAAATTGGGAGCAGAAGGTTTAGCAGAACTTTTAATTCTTGGTAAAATAGAAGATACGAGAGGTGTAGATTTGACTAAATGGAATAGAAGGAAAAAGTATTATCCGAAAGTGGATAAGGAGTTCTTTATCATCGCTTCGCCTAATTATAGAATTTTACAAATTCATAAGAATTTAGACAGTTATAGCTATGTACAGGCTAAAATAGAATCAGAATAATAATTTATTTAATCCCCCGATTAGTATGTTTTCAGACAATAAAAAAGGAAAAGACCAAGGTCCAACAGATTTTTCCAGAAACCAGAATAAAATTTCAGAAGGAACTAAAATCGTAGGAGATGTTATTTCCGAAGGTGGTTTTAGAGTAGAAGGGACTATTGAAGGAACTTTCAAAACAACCGGAAAAGTAGTGGTAGGAAAATCAGGCTACATTCAGGGGACTTTAGAGTGTTCTGATGCAGATTTTGAAGGAAAGTTCTCAGGTAATCTTCAAATTTCAGGAACTTTATCACTAAAACCAACGGCGCATATAGAAGGAGAAGTTTCTGTTGGTAAGCTTGCTGTAGAACCAGGAGCAACCTTTAACGCTTCTTGTGTGATGAAAGGTGGCGTAAAATCATTAGGTAAAACTGATGGACAAAAACAAGGGAAATCAGCTTAGAAGATATTTAGCACTTACTGGAATAGCTTTTCAAATGGGAGCTATCATATTTTTATGTGCTTATGTCGGTAAAAGGCTCGATGCATATTATCTGTTAGAAAAAAAATGGTTTACAATGGGTTTTATTCTCTTTGGAGTAGCTTCATCACTTTATTTGGTAATTAAGCAATTGAATAAAATTAATAATTCAGAGAAGTAGTATTACCTTATAATCTCAATCATAAATGCCCAAAAGTTTACCAAAGTTTTCGCTTCTGTTTTTACTTGTTCTTACAATTACTTATTTTGTTCATAGTACATTAATAAGCACTGCTACTTTAGAAAATCAGACGAACATTCTAAACTTTTCATATATATTTAACGGGATATATACACTTTGTCTTGTAATCGCTATCATATTGCTGCTGAAAAAGTTAAAGGATCAAATTGGATTTATATTTTTAGCAGGCAGTTTTTTGAAGATTGGTCTTTTTTTAGCGTTTACAAAATTTAATAGTCTCGAAATTGACAAAAGTGTTTTTCTAGACTTTTTTATTCCATATCTGGTCAGTTTGGTTTTGGAGGTGCTTTTTGTTTCCAAAATTTTGAATAATATTAAATAACTGTAAATCAGCAATTTATTTTTTTATTTTTCTTATTTTACTTATTTGTATAAAATAGTTTAAGAATCTAACTTAATTGTGTACATTTGCACCGAAATTTAGGAACCGAAATCTGACTTAGAATGCAAAAAATAAGTGTAGTTAGAATTTTTATGACTTTAGCCTTGATTCTTAGCTCTTTGAATCTGGCAGCAAAAGATACTGAAATAGCAGAAAAAGAAGGAAAAGATGGTTTAAAAGCTGAGATAAAAGAGTTTATCGATCATCACCTTCAAGATTCACACGATTTTACTTTATTTTCTGATAAAGAGTCAGGAAAACATTATGGGTTTCCACTACCAGTTATTCTTTGGGATAATGGATTAAAAGTGTTTTCTTCTTCAAAATTCCACCACGGAGAAACAGTAGCAGAGGTTGATGGTAACTATTACAAGTTATATCACAGCAAAATTTATAAAACAGACGCAGAAGGGACCATCAATTATGATGAAGATCACCATGCTACTAACGAAAAGCCACTAGATTTTTCTATCACAAAAAATGTAGTGAGTATGCTTCTTATAGGATTGCTAATGTTCTTTATGTTTAGAAGTTTAGCTAAGTCTTACAAGAAAAACAACGGAATGCCTTCTGGAGTTGGACGATTCCTAGAACCTTTAGTGCTGTTTGTGAGAGATGAGATTGCAAAGCCAAATATTGGGCATAACTATAAAAAGTACATGAGTTTCTTGTTAACTATCTTCTTTTTTATATGGTTATTAAACCTTTTAGGGATGACACCACTAGGAGTAAATGTTACAGGAAACATTGCAGTTACATTTGGATTAGCATTATTAACATTTTTAATAACCAATTTTACAGCAAATAAAAACTATTGGGGACATATCTTTTGGATGCCTGGAGTGCCAACATTTATGAAAGTTGTCTTAGCGCCAATTGAACTATTGGGGGTTTTTATCAAACCTTTCTCACTAATGATTCGTTTATATGCGAACATGACGGCAGGACACGTAGTAATCATGAGTATTGTTGGAATGATGTTCTTGTTTAAAAGTTGGATTGGTAGTCCATTATCATTTGGTTTAGCATTTGTGTTGTCGATATTAGAATTATTGGTGGCAGCATTACAAGCATATATTTTTACGATGTTATCAGCGCTATATTTCGGTATGGCTAATGAAGAAGCACATCACTAAAATTTAATTTGAAGTTTAATTTTTAATTATATAGTTATGACAATTCCAGAAATTGTAGGATCAGGTCTAATAGTAATCGGTGTAGGATTAGGTATCGGAAGAATTGGTGGTCAGGCGATGGACGCTATCGCTCGTCAGCCAGAAGCTTCAGGAAAAATCCAAACAGCTATGCTTATTGCAGCTGCACTTATTGAAGGTATTGGATTTGCTGCGTTATTCGCATAATATCCAAATGATGCAAACTAAGATTATAACGGTTGGTTATAATCTTAGTTTACTGATTAAAAATTAACTATAATAGAGTAAAACATTACATATGGAAAAGTTATTAAACGATTTTTCATTCGGTCTTTTTTTCTGGCAGATTTTAATTTTTGTAGGTCTAATCTTCTTATTAAGAAAGTTTGCTTGGAAACCTATATTAGATTCTGTTAATAATCGTGAAGAAGGAATTAAAAATGCATTAGAATCTGCAGAAGCTGCAAGAAAGGAAATGCAAAATCTTCAGGCAGATAATGAGCGTATTTTAAATGAAGCACGTGCTGAGCGTGATGCGATGTTAAAAGAAGCAAGACAGCTTAAAGAAAATATGATTACTGATGCTAAGTCAGAGGCTCAGGCAGAAGCTGATAAAATTGTTGCTCAGGCGCAAGCCACTATAGAAAGTGAAAAGAAAGCTGCACTAGCTGAATTAAAAAATCAGGTAGCTGGTCTTTCTGTGGAGATAGCGGAAAAAGTAGTAAGAAACGAATTATCAAACAAAGACAAGCAATTAGAATTGGTTGATTCTATGCTTGGTGATGTTACTTTAAATTAATAAGCAACATGAGTAGAGCAGCAATACGTTATGCTAAAGCAGTGTTGAGTTTAGCTCAGGACAAAAAGGCTACCGAAGACGTTCAAAAAGATATGCTAACTATCATCGATACTGTGGATAACAGTAAAGATTTGAAAATGCTTTTGAATAGTCCTTTAATAAAGAGTGAGGTGAAATTAGCTTCTTTACGTGAAGTATTTAAGAATGTGGGGGATCTTACTCAAAAGCTTTTTGATGTGTTAATAGAAAATAAAAGAGTTGATTTGTTAGATAACGTAGCTAAGCAATATTCGATTTTATTTGATCAGTTAAATAACACTCAGATCGCAAAAGTAACAACTGCAGTTCCTTTAAGTAAAGATTTGGAAGCAAAAGTACTTACAAAAGTAAAGGAGTTAACAGGTAACGAAGCGACTATAGAAAATATCATCGATGAGACTATTATTGGTGGTTTTATTTTAAGAGTAGGAGACTTGCAGTATAATGCAAGTATTTTACATAAACTAACAAGTTTAAAAAGAGAATTGAGTAATTAATATTTAATTATTTCAATAATTTATATTTAATAATAAGGAAATGAGAATGTAGTCTCATTTTTACAAACTATTATAAAATGGCAGAAGTGAATCCTGCTGAAGTATCAGCAATATTAAAACAACAATTATCTGGTTTTGAAGCTACAGCTTCTTTAGAAGAAGTAGGTACAGTATTACAGGTTGGTGATGGTATCGCCAGAGTATATGGATTGTCTAACGCTCAGTACGGGGAGTTAGTAGAATTCGATTCTGGATTAGAAGGAATTGTACTGAATCTTGAAGAAGATAATGTTGGGGTAGTACTTTTAGGAGCTTCAACAGAGGTAAAAGAAGGTGCAACTGTAAAACGTACACAAAGAATTGCTTCTATAAATGTAGGAGAAGGAATTGTTGGACGTGTAGTTGACACTTTAGGAAATCCAATTGATGGAAAAGGAGCTATTGATGGTGAAACTTTTGAGATGCCATTAGAGCGTAAAGCACCTGGTGTAGTTTTCCGTCAGCCAGTAAATGAGCCATTACAAACAGGTATCAAATCAATTGATGCGATGGTGCCAATCGGAAGAGGACAGCGTGAGTTGGTAATTGGTGACCGTCAAACAGGTAAAACAACAGTATGTATTGATACAATTCTTAATCAGAAAGAATTTTATGATGCAGGTGAGCCTGTTTACTGTATTTATGTTGCAATAGGACAAAAAGCATCTACTGTAGCTAATATTGCAAAAGTATTAGAAGATAAAGGAGCATTAGCATATACAACAATTGTTGCTGCAAATGCTTCAGATCCTGCTCCAATGCAGGTATATGCTCCATTTGCTGGAGCAGCAATTGGTGAGTATTTCCGTGATACTGGTCGTCCTGCTTTGATTATCTATGATGATTTATCAAAACAAGCGGTTGCATATCGTGAGGTGTCATTATTATTACGTCGTCCACCAGGTCGTGAGGCATATCCAGGGGATGTATTCTATCTGCACTCTAGATTATTAGAGCGTGCTGCAAAAGTTATTGCGGATGATGGTATCGCTAAAGATATGAATGATCTTCCAGATTCATTAAAGGATAAAGTTAAAGGTGGTGGTTCACTAACAGCGTTACCAATTATTGAAACGCAAGCAGGTGACGTTTCGGCTTATATTCCAACAAACGTTATCTCTATTACAGACGGTCAGATATTTTTAACTTCTGATTTATTTAACTCTGGTGTTCGTCCAGCAATTAACGTAGGTATTTCTGTATCTCGTGTAGGAGGATCGGCTCAGATTAAGTCAATGAAGAAAGTAGCGGGTACATTAAAATTAGATCAAGCACAGTTCCGTGAATTAGAAGCATTCGCGAAGTTTGGTTCTGATTTAGATGCTGCTACCTTGAATGTAATTGAAAAAGGTAAGCGTAATGTTGAGATTCTAAAGCAAGGGCAAAATGATCCTTACACAGTGGAAGATCAAATTGCTATTATTTACGCTGGATCTAAGAACTTATTAAAGGATGTTCCTGTAAATAAAGTTAAAGAATTCGAAAGCGATTATATCGAGTATTTAAATGCTAAGCACAGAGATGCTTTGGATACTTTAAAAGCTGGAAAACTTACTGATGAAGTAACTGATGTATTACTTTCTGCTTGTAAAGAAATTTCAGCAAAATATAAATAATTCATAATTCTGAATTCAGAATTCATAATTATACAAGATGGCAAATTTAAAAGAATTACGTAGTAGAATTACCTCTGTATCTTCAACGATGCAAATTACCAGTGCTATGAAAATGGTATCTGCAGCAAAGTTGAATAAGGCACAGATGGCAATCACCGCTATGCGTCCTTATGCAGATAAACTTACTGAGTTATTACAAAGTTTAAGTGCTTCTTTAGAAGGAGATAGTAGCAGTGCATATTCTGAACAACGTGAAGTAAATAAAGTCTTAGTTGTAGCGATAGCTTCTAACCGTGGTTTGGCAGGAGCTTTTAACTCTAATATCATTAAAGCTTCTAAAGATTTGTACGAAAATGTATATGCGGGTAAGCAGGTAGATTTCGTAGCAATTGGAAAAAAGGTAAATGATATTGTATCTAAAACGCATACCGTTGTTTCCAATAAAAGTGAAGTTTTTGATGATCTTACTTTTGCCAACGTAGCAGATATTGCACAGGAGTTAATGGAAATTTTTACCAACGGTTCTTATGACAAGGTAGTTTTAGTATATAACAAGTTTAAAAACGCTGCTACTCAAATTGTAACAACAGAACAGTTTTTGCCAATCAAACCAATTGAAGGAGAGAGCAATAACAATGTGGATTACATTTTTGAGCCGTCAAAAGAAGAAATTGTAGAGCAATTAATTCCTAAGTCTCTTAAGACGCAATTGTATAAAGCAATACGTGACTCTTTTGCTTCAGAACATGGTGCGCGTATGACAGCGATGCATAAAGCAACAGACAATGCTACAGAATTAAGAGATAGCCTTAAATTACAATATAACAAGGCAAGACAGGCAGCAATTACTAATGAGATCCTTGAAATCGTTGGTGGAGCTGAAGCATTGAATAATTAAAAATAAATTTCTCAATAAGAAATTTAAAAATATAGAATTTTGGAAAGAACCTGACATGATTTTTGTCAGGTTTTTTTATTTCCTGTGATTTCAAAAAAATATTCATAAAAGTGTGTTTTTTGGGGTAACATTTTCCCCGATTATGATACTTACCATAAAGTACTAAACATTAATTTTAAAACCGCTTTTATGAGAAAAATTGTAAATCTTTTTTACCTATGCCTTAGTGTTCTAATAGTATCATGTGGGGATGATGACGACGCTATTGGGAACCTTCCGCCGATGGAAGTGACGAATATTGAAGCTCAAGTCACCGAAGGAACTTTGGTGAGAATAAGCTGGAATGAATCTGAGGATATTAATAACGATGAGCTATCCTACGATGTAGTTGTTAACGGTAGAGTTGCAGCCGACAGAACTACAGAATTATCACTAATATATGATGTGTCAGACCTTATAGATGATAACTCAAAAAATTCACAAAAAGGATTAAGCTTAGAATTAACAATAAACATCAAAGCATATGATACCAATGGAGGTGTTTCTGAAGAATCCGAAGTGAAAAGAAATGTCTTTGTGAATAGAAATCCGGGAGAATTTGAATTTTCTACTATTAATTTTGATTTTTCAAACTACAATTGGTTAGAAGTAAGTTGGTATCCTGCTATTGACGAAGATGATGATATCTTGTCGTATGATGTCTATCTAAACGATTTAATTATCAAAGAGGATTATATTATTGGCTCTGATGATTATGATGGTTTGGGTTCTGTATACTATAATAATAACTACGCTCAGTATATTGATGAAGAAATTATTATTAAAGTTGTAGCAAATGATAGAGATGGTGGAATAACTGAGATTTCCAAAAGTTTTGATTTTAGAGGAACAGATGTTGAGCTAGGAACGCTTGCATTACCTTATAGTAATGCTTTAGATTATACTATTAATGAAG
This sequence comes from uncultured Aquimarina sp., assembly GCF_947492965.1. Classification (GTDB taxonomy): domain Bacteria; phylum Bacteroidota; class Bacteroidia; order Flavobacteriales; family Flavobacteriaceae; genus Aquimarina. The sequence goes on from NZ_CANLOZ010000006.1 coordinate 279,426, forward strand.
ATGAAGTGGATAGAAAAATCGGATATGTTTTCGAAATAGATGAAAATATTGGATATGTAATTAGATCTGATGAGTATGCACAGCTTAGATTATCTGATGATCAAGGAAATTATATCGCTGGAAGCTCACAGAGAATTTCAGGAGAATCATTAAGTCCTGGAACATATTACCTCGAAGTAGTAGATTATTATAGCAATACTACCTTATCTGGTACGGTAACATTCATTCTAAAGGATCCTAAAGAATCAGACATAAATCTTAATACACTATCGGTTCCTTATGAAGAAGTAATAAACTTTGATATACAAAATAATGAACCAGATAATAGAATTGGATATACTTTTGAGATCACTGAAGATACTGGTTTTTCAGTTTTCTCTGATATCGATGTTAGTTTTGAGCTTAAGGATGCGAATGGCTATTTTATAACCTCAGGATATAGAAGAGCTTCATTAGAAACTATTCAAGCAGGTACTTATTATTTAGAAGTATATCATTACTATTATAACAATGTAGAACCTGGCTCTTTTACTTTGGTTTTAAACGACCCAAATGAAACGGACATTGATTTAGGAGTATTAAACACACCATACAGTAATTCTACAGATTTTACAGTGGCTAGAAACGAGCCAGATGGTAAGATTTGACTCTTATTCGAGATTAATGAATCTGTTGGTTATTACTTCGTTACGCAAATAGGAACATACATGAATTTGTACGATAGCAATAATAATTATATCAATAGTGGCTATCGTGATATCTATGGTGAGAATCTGAATCCAGGAGCATACTATCTAGAAATTGAGAATCAGAATTATAATGATATTTCAGGAACAATCAGTATGATTCTTAGTAACTCTAACGAATCGGATGTGGATCTTGGTATTTTATCTACTCCTTATGATCAATCATTTGATTTTAACACAACAAACGAAGTGGATAGAAAAATCAGATATCAATTTACCGTAGAAGCTCAAGTGGCTTATGCTTTCCAAATTGTAAATGAAAGCTATGATGATTATATCTATTTATATGATAGTAACGGAAACTATTTGAATGGTAGCGATTATTATGAAATTAATGGATCTTTGGCTCCTGGTAGCTATTATGTAGAAGTAGCTGGCTATAGTAATCAAACAGGATCTGGAAGATTATTGTTTAACCTTCAATAGTTTTTTTATTAGAATACTAGCCCCTTACTTGAACAGTAAGGGGTTTTTTATTTTTTTTATGATAAAGACGATATGCATTGTTTATCTTTAGAGGAAAAAAGAAAAATGAAAAGATTTAAACTTTGTACGTTATTACTTATTTTACTAGGTATTGGCACTATAAATGCTCAGGAGTCAGAAACCTTATTTGAAGCTGGTGATATAAAAATGGGAATTGCGGCTGTTCCACTTATGGATTTGAGTAATGGATTTAGTGGTGTTGCAGCTAGACCAAGTCTTTCTTATTATTTATCAGAACGTTTTGCTATAAATACTTCAGCTTTTGTATTACTACCACAGGATATTGAACAAGAAAATGGAAGAGATGCAGAGGTTCAGGCATATGGTTTTATACCTTCTTTTAGAAAGCATGCAATTAATAGTGGGAAATTTAGTTTTTATTTAGAGTCTGGTATTGGTCTTGGAGCGATTAGATATGAAGCAAACGATCCTGCAGATGTTGCGATAGAAGATAATAGCGGAGGTTTGTTATTATTTACTGCTGGTGCCGGAATAAATTATAAATTTGCAAAATGTCTAGAGTTAGAATTTGGGCTTCCTTATATGTATGGACTTAATATTACAAATGGAGAAGATACCAAGTTGTTTTCTGGAGTGGCATTTAATCTTGGAATGAATTTTGTTTTCAATACCAGGGATATTAAAAGAATGAAAGAAAAACATCGAGAACGATTAAAAGAAAAATGGAACAAAGAATAAATTTGAAAAAACTGCTTACAAAGATTAGCCTTTTAGGAATTTTACTGACTTTTACACAGTGTGCAACAAGTCAAAAAATTGATAAAACAGTTCCTGTTGAATTAAGTTCTCCTTACTTTCAGAAATGGGTTTCTGGAGTTAGAGGTGGCGGATATGGCTTTATACTTTACTTTCCTGTTAAGAGTAAAACAGATATGGTTTTGAATACAGCTTATTTCAAGGGAAAAAAGGTAGAACTTCGTTTCGATGAAAACAAGTCTTTGTATAGTGGTAAATATAAGGATCCTCAAAGTGAAGAAAGAGATTTGATTATGAATGGGGATTCTAAAAAAGAATATGGTAATAAAGCTCCCCAAACAGAAGAAAAAATACCGTTTGCTCTTAAAGAAGGGGAATGTATTGTAGCCTATACTAAGGCCGGTAAAGAAGGGTACTTTAGATTAGATGAATTACCAGAAAAGGAATTGAAAGCATATCCAATGCAAGCAAGACCAAGGCAATAAAATCGTATTTTAGAGCCTTAATAATTTGCAATTGGGAATTTTTCAGAAACTTTTTAAACAAACTTTTATATATGGAATGGCAACAGTGCTTCCGCGCATGTTGTCATTTCTTTTAGTACCCTTATATACAAATCAACTCCCAACAGAAGAATACGGAAAGGTTTCTATTATTTTCTCATATTTTGTGCTATTTAATGTGATTCTTGCTTACGGAATGGAAACCGCTTTTTTTAGGTTTTTTAATAAGGAAAAGAACAAGGAAAACGTAATTAGCACATCGGCAATATCTATTGCCATTTCATCCATAGTATTTTTAATAATAGCGCTATTGCTAAAACATCAAATTGCTGCTTGGACTGATATCGATCTTAAGTATATCAACCTAGTTATTTGGATACTTCTATTAGATGCCTTAGTAATTATTCCTTTTTCTTGGTTACGGGCCAAAGAGCGTCCGATTAGATACGCTGTTGTTAAAATTACCAACGTGGCGATTAATTTTGGACTTAACATATTTTTCTTACTCTATCTTAAAGAACTTTCTTTTCATTTTTCAATATTTAATTGGATATGTAAAGATGATTATGAAATCAGCTATATTTTTATTTCAAATCTCATAGCCAGTGGTTTTGCATTAGTGGTACTGTTGCCATTTTATACTAAAATATCGTATCGTTTTGATATGGCATTGTGGAAAAAAATGATGAAATATGCCATGCCTATTCTTTTAGCGGGTATTGCATATTCTATAAATGAAACATTTGATAGAATTCTTTTGGATTTTTTATTACCAGAAGATGTAGCTGAACATATGGTTGGGGTATATTCTGCCTGCTATAAGCTGGCCTTGTTTATGACCTTGTTTGCTACGGCTTTTAGATTAGGAATAGAACCATTCTTTTTTAATTATGCGGCTAATAAAAATGCTCCCGAAACCTATGCCAAAATAACTAAGTACTTTGTAATCTTAGGGTCTTTTATATTTCTGTTTGTCATAGTTTTTGTTCATATTTTAAAAATCATGTTTCTTAGAGATAGTTCTTATTGGGAAGCAGTAAAGATTGTACCATTCATTTTATTAGCTAATTTTTGTTTAGGTATTTATCATAATCTTTCGGTTTGGTATAAAGTTACGGATAGAACCAAATTTGGAGCGTATATTTCTGTTTTCGGAGCGTTCATTACATTAGTCCTTAACTTTTTATTAATTCCGGAATACACGTACGTTGGTTCAGCTATTGCTACCTTAGCAGCTTATGGTACCATGATGATGATATCTTGGTATTTAGGAAGGAAATATTATCCGATCCCATATGATCTAAAAAAGATAGGAGGGTATATGATATTATCAATTAGTTTTTCGATAATTTCATTTTACGTATTTGATAGTAATTATATAATTTCTGTCCCGCTCTTACTCGTGTTTTTAGTAATTTTGTATGCTTCGGAAAAAAATGAAATAAAGCAATTATTAAAAAGATAACAACGCTTAGTAGAAGTGTAAAAAAATAGATATGCAAATAAATATCATCAACAAATCATCTCATAAATTACCTCATTACGAAACCATAGCTTCTGCTGGAATGGATTTGAGAGCTAATATAAGTGAGCCTATCACTCTTAAACCTTTAGAAAGGACAATTGTTAAGACAGGATTATTTATAGAGCTTCCTGTTGGTTTTGAAGCTCAAGTGCGCCCAAGAAGTGGGTTAGCAGCTAAAAAAGGAATCACAGTATTAAACGCACCTGGAACTATAGACGCAGATTATAGAGGTGAAATAGGAGTGATTTTGGTAAACCTATCCAATGAAGATTTTGTAATAGAAAATGGAGAGCGAGTGGCGCAGTTAGTAATTGCAAAACATGAGAGAGCCGAGTGGAATGAAGTAAATGAATTATCCGAAACGACAAGGGGCGAAGGTGGTTTTGGAAGCACAGGAGTTAAATAATCAACCAATCAAAAAATACGTAAATAATGAAAATTATTGTGCCAATGGCAGGAAGAGGTTCTAGATTAAGACCTCATACATTAACTGTTCCTAAACCTTTAATCCCTGTAGCGGGAAAACCAATAGTACATCGATTAGTTTCGGATATAGCAAAAGTGTTGGGAGAACCCGTAGACGAAATAGCTTTCGTATTAGGAGATCCTGCTTTTTTTGGAGATGATGTTGTAAAAAGTTTGACAGCACTGGCAGAAGAATTAGGGGCAAAGGCTTCGATATATAGGCAAGATCAACCGTTAGGTACAGGTCATGCTATTATGTGTGCAAAAGATTCTTTAACAGGTCCAGCAGTAGTTGCTTATGCAGACACATTAATACGAGCAGATTTTAACCTGGATAAAGATGCAGATGCGGTAATTTGGGTAAAACAAGTAGATCAACCAGAAGCATATGGAGTTGTAAAACTAAATGAGAAGAAAGAAATTGTAGAATTAGTAGAAAAGCCAAAAGAGTTTGTTTCAGATTTGGCGGTGATAGGAATCTATTATTTTAAGGATATTGGAGTGCTAAAAAATGAATTACAACACGTATTAGATAATAATATTATTAATGGTGGAGAATATCAGATCAATGATGGAATTAAACGAATGATGGCTGATGGTAAGGTTTTTGTTACAGGTCAGGTAGATGAATGGATGGATTGTGGAAACAAAAATGTTACTGTAGAAACCAATACTAGAATGCTAGGTTTTTTGGAAAAAGATGGCGAAAATTTGGTAAGTAGTGATGTTATTTTAGAAAATGCTTCTATCATACCTCCTTGTTGTATTGGTAAAGGTGTTACCATTGCAAATGGATCGGTAGGACCTAACGTTTCTATTGGTGATGGTTGTACCATTGAAAATAGTGAAATTAAAAATAGCCTAATACAGAACCAAACTGTCATAAAAAATGCTAACTTAGACAATGCTATGATTGGTAATCACGTTTATTATGATGGGAAATATACTACGATTAGCATTGGTGACTATTCTACATTAGAATAATTTGAATGATTAAACTATATCAACATATCGGATTGAGCATTGTATTCGCTATTGCCATGGCGAACAATGCTGTTTCCCAAGAAATAGAATCACTTAAAAAGATAGAGATTTTAGATGACTTGGGAGACGTCTCAGATGTGTTCAGAGAAAGTTTTTTTGAAGCCTTAAAACAAAGGGCAATTACAAATTATGAAAAAGCAATTGATGCATTGGACAGGTGTATAGAAGCAAATCCAAAACCAGTTGTTTTATATTATGAGTTAGGAAGTAATTATTTAGGGTTAAAGCAATACGATAAAGCAGCAGATAATTTTAAAAAAGTATTAGAAGAAAGACCAAACGACAGGTATGTGTTAGAGTTGCTTTTCGAGGTGTATTTTACACAGAGAAAATACACAGAATCAGTGGAAGTAGTCGAAAAATTAGTTGCTTTTGATACTATGTATAAAGAACAACTAGCAAATCTTTACTTTTTAGAATCTAGATATGATGATGCATTACGGGTAGTGGATGAGTTGATAGAGGAACTTGGATTAGATGCTTATCGAGACAAATTGCGAAAGAAAATATCTTTAAAAATTAGTAATCCTAATTCACAGATAACAAGATTACAAGAAAAGATTGCAACGAATCCAAAAGAAGAACAAAATTACTTGAATCTAATTTATCTCTATAGTCAGGATAATCAAGTGGAAAAAGCATTTGGTACGGCTCAATTACTTTTAGAACAACGGCCAAAATCAGAACTGGCCCATCTAGCACTTTATAAGTTCTATTTGGATGATCAAATGCCTGATGAAGCTATTAAATCAATGAAGATCGTTTTATCAAGCGATAAAGTTGATGAAGAATCAAAGTATAAGGTGATCAATGATTTTCTGATTTATGTGGATAAAAATCCGGTATATGAGGCCAAATTGGTTGAAGTAACCAAGGTTTTTTCTGAGGATACAGGGAATAGTAAAGTGTTTACAGAGATTGGAAACTATTTCTTCGATAAGGATCGAAAGGAGTTGGCATTAAACTATTACGAAAGAGGGATTAAAGATAACGCCAGTAACTTTGGAATTTTAAGAAAAATGTTGTTGTTGCAATTAGATCTTAAGAGATATGAAAAAGCAAAAGCAGGAAGTGAATTAGCTATAGAATTATATCCATCACAACCTATTCTTTATTTAGTAAGTGGTGTTTCTCTAATAAATTTAAATGATTACGAAGAAGCAATCGATATTTTAAGTATTGGAATGGATTATATTATAGATGATTTTAAAATGGAATCGGATTTTTATGATCAAATTGGAGAGGCCTATCTGAAGATGGGTAATGAAACCAAAGCCAAAGAGTATAAAGACCGATCAATTCAACTTAAAAAAAAATCTTAGAGAATAATGAATAGACTATTTTATCTATTATGCTTTTCTATGGTTATATTAACTTCTTGTAAAGGAACAAAAGCGGTTTCTGGAACTTCTATTAAGAAATTAAAAGCAGATAAGATTATTTCCAATCATTATTCTAATGATTTTAATTTTTCCACACTTAATGCTAGGGTTAAAGTTAGATATAATGATGGGAAACAGTCATTTAGCCCTAATGTCACTATACGCCTAGAGAAAGACAAGAAGATATGGGTAAGCGCTAAGCTTTTAGGGATTACTCTAGCCAAAGCATTAATTACTCCAGAGAAAGTGAGCTATTACGAAAAGGTGAATAACACTTTTTTTGAAGGTGATTTTAAACTCTTAAGCGATTGGCTAGGGACGGATCTGGACTATGAAAAAGTACAGCAATTATTATTGGGTCAAGCGTTATTCGATTTAAAAGATGAAAAATATACTTCTTCTATAGAAAATCAAAAATATAGATTACAACCTAAAAAGGAACTAGAACTGTTTGAACGGTTATTCATTCTAAATCCTGATAATTTTAAAATGTCTTCGCAGCAGCTCAGGCAACCGTTGGAGAACCGGAATTTACTGATTAATTATAAAAGTTATCAAAAAGCAGGAAACCAAGACTTTCCAAAAGAAATTCATATCATGGCTACCGAAGGAATTGCGAAAACCATCATTGAAATTGAATATCGAAGCGTAGATTACAATGCGAAAGTAAGTTTTCCGTTTAAAATACCATCAGGATACGAGGAAGTAACTATAGAATGAGGTTAAAACAGTTGATATATATTATTGGAGCACTATTGATAAGTGTTTCATCTTTTTCCCAAAGCACAAAACAGCAGCAGTTAGAGGAGCAACGACGTCGTCTTAAAGCGCAAATCGAAGAAATGAAAGCGCTACTTGCGGATACTAAGCTCAAAGAAAGATCCGTGTTAGATGAAGTAGAGACCCTAAATTCTCAAATAAGTACAAGGCAAAATCTTATAAAAATCACGAATCAACAGGCTAACCTTCTTACCAGAGAGATTAATGCGAATCTCAAGAAAATGGGGTCTTATCGGGATGAATTGAAAGTCCTAAAAGAGGATTATGCGAAGATGATTATAAAATCTTATAAAAGTAAGTCTCAGAACAGTAAGATCATGTTTTTATTGTCTTCTACGGACTTTATGCAGGCTTATAAGCGATTGCAATATATGAAACAGTATAATGAACATCGTAAGGAACAAGCCGAACAAATACAAACAAGAACAGAAGAGCTTCAGACCTTAAATAAAACCTTACTAGAACGAAAGAAGAACAAGGAACAGCTAATTACAGAAAATAGAGATGCTCAAGAACAGCTTAAAGAAGAAAAAAAGCAGCAGCAGAGCTTAATGGCAACTATTCGTAAAAAGGAAGGGACCTACAAAAAAGAAATAAAGAAAAAGCAAGAACAAGCTAGTGCTATCGATAGAGCGATTGAAAAATTAATACGCGAAGCAATAGCAAAGGCGAATAAAAAAGCGGGTAAGAAGGCTTCCAAAAAGGGTTCGGCAACAACATTCGCGCTAACTCCTGAAGATAAAAAGCTTGCAGATAATTTTACTGCGAATAAAGGAAAGTTTCCTTGGCCAGTTGGTACTGGAAAACTTACCAAGAAATATGGGCGCCAACCACATCCCACACTTCCAAATATTCAAATAAATAGTAGTGGAGTTGAGTTAGAAACCAGACCAGGAGAAAAAGCAAGAGCAATTTTTCAAGGTGAGGTAATGGCGATTCAACAACTTAAAAACGCAGGGAAGCTGGTACATGTAAGACATGGTAATTATATTACTGTTTATTACAACTTAGAGAATATTTCTGTAAAGGAAGGTCAAAAAATTTCTACAAAACAAAGTATTGGTGAGGTACGTGTGAATCCCAGAACAGGTCGTGCAATTATGAAATTTTTGATTTTTAAGGACACAAAAAAATTAAATCCTCAATCCTGGATTTATAAAATGTAATAACACCATGGAAATAATCATTGTTTCGATTGTGGCTTTTTTAGTTTCAATCCTAACCTTCTTTTCTGGTTTTGGATTAGGAACGATACTCACACCAGTTTTGATGATTTTCTTTCCGGTAGAAATTGCCATCGCTTTGACCGGGATAGTACATTTTTTCAATAATGTATTTAAGTTGTTTTTAGTAGGAAAGAATGCCAATAAATCCGTTTTAGTACGTTTTGGAATACCCGCTGTAATAGCGGCATTCATAGGAGCTTGGGTATTGCTTCGAATTCCCGATGTAAAACCTCTTTTTATATATACACTATTTGGGAATACATTTGAAGTGTATCCTGTAAAATTTGTGATTTCCATCTTGCTCATCATTTTTGCTAGTATGGATTTAGTTCCCTTTTTCTCTAAGTTAAAATTTGGTGAGGAGAAATTGCCATTAGGAGGTTTTCTTAGTGGATTTTTTGGAGGCCTTTCTGGAAATCAGGGAGCATTGCGAACTGCCTTTCTCATTAAAGCTGGTCTTTCTAAAGAAGCTTTTATAGGAACAGCTGTAGTAGTTTCTACTTTTGTAGATTTTACTAGGTTGAGTGTATATGCCACTAATGTATCGCAATCTGGTATTAGTGATAATATTCAATTAGTGGTTTGTGCTACGGCATCTGCCATTGCAGGAGCTTTTTTAGGAAATAAACTACTCAAAAAAGTTACCTTAAAATTCTTGCAGGTGGTAGTCGCAGTTATGTTAATCCTAATTTCGGTAGCATTAGGCGCTGGCTTTCTTTAAAAACGATAAAGGTTCATTAGTATCGTTTTCCCTTAATGAATGCTTTAAAATATGATAAATAGTAAGCTAACTTTTAAGAGATTTTGGTATAAAATCAGTGTGAAAATTAAAAAAACGTAAAAAGTACATTTATTTTTTGAATGTGATTGAAAAAATAATTTCTTTTGTACAACTCAAGATTACTTTTTAAATAACAATTACTTATCACACGATGAAAAAGACCCAAATTTATTTTATGATGTTCTTAATTTCTGTGTCTACTGTAGCTCAGGATTGGAACGGTATTGATGTTCCTGCCGATGCAGGAGCTGGTATGGAATGGGAGTTGCAGACAGATGCTTCTGATGACTTCAATTATGTTTTTAATGAAACAAATCAACGTTCTAATTTTGGTAATGATAAATGGTATAATTTTTACCATAATAATTGGGATGGACCTGGAACTACATATTGGAAATACAATCATGTTTCTGTAGATGGAAATGATTTGGTGTTACGTGCTTCAAGATGGGGTCAGAATACTGAAACCGCGCTTCCAAGAACTGGTCTGCCAAATAAGATGGGAAGACCGTCAGATGGAGTAAACGCTGGATGTATTACGTCAAATACCAAAGTAGTGTATCCCGTATTTGTGGAATCCAATGTTAGTGTTGCAGATATCGTTTTGGCATCAGATGTCTGGTTATTAAGCCCAGATGACACACAGGAGATTGATATTATCGAATGTTATGGAGGCGATGAGCAAGGAAATGGTTTTTTTGCGGAGTTCATCCATTTAAGTCATCACTCTTTTATTCGTCAACCTTTCACAGATTACCAGCCTAGAGATTTTAATAGTTGGTGGAGCCGATCAGATGTGTCTGTCTGGGGTGAATATTGTTGGAATGGTGGAAATAGAAGATATGTAAGAATTGGAGTAAATTGGATTAGTCCAGTTCATTTCGAATATTATATAGATGGAGAATTGGTAAGAGTTTTGTATGATAAAGCTTTTGCCACAAAAAGAAATGGTACTTGGACATATACTTATCCTACAATGACCAATGGAAATCTTGACTTTGATACAAATGGATTCCAAACTGCTGTGGAATACGCAAGTGGAAGCGTATATTCTTTTCAAACCTTACAGGAAGCTAGTAATATATCTTCTGTAAGTGTAATAGATCCTTTTAATTACCAAGGAGGAAATGGATTTACAAAGGAAATGGATATTATTATCAATGTAGAATCTCAAAATTGGCATGTCGATGCTAATCGCACACCAACAGATGATCAGCTAAATGATTCAGCAAGAAATACTATGAAGGTAGACTGGATAAGAGTTTATAAACCTGTAGATAGAAGTTTATCTGTGCAAGATATAATATTGGATGATGAAGTTGCTATGTATCCTAACCCGGTAAAAGATGTTTTAACCTTACATGAAAAAATCACTTCCTGGAAGTTATATACAGTAACTGGCTCAATGTTAAAGAAAGGAACAGAATCTGTTGTTAATGTAGCAGACTTACCAAAAGGTGTTTATTTTCTTTTTGCTGAAGAACAATTACAGGCATTCAAGTTTATTAAAAAATAAATAGAAAAATCGTTTTCCCCAGAATGATAATAAGATGCTCTCTAGCTTTTTAGAGAGTGTCTTTTTTATTAAGTAAATAGAGCTTTTAATTCAGTAGCGTCATCAGGTTTCATCTTGCCCGCAAGAACTAAACTAAGCTGTTTACGACGTAGTGCCGCATCGTAACGTTGTTGTTCTAATTCCGTTTCAGGTTTGATGGGAGGGATAGGTACAGGAGCTCCACTTTCATTTACAGCTACAAAAGTATATATCGCTTCATTAGCCTTCGTTTTATCACCACTTTGTCTATCTTCTATCCAAACATCAATAACTACTTCCATAGACGATTTAAAAGCGCGAGAAACTTTTGCTTCCACGGTTACAACACTTCCTAATGGGATGGCCTTACTAAAAGCGACATGATTTACAGACGCGGTTACTACAATTCTTCTAGAATGTCTTCCTGCGGCGATACCTGCAGCGCGATCCATGCGAGCTAGTAATTCTCCTCCAAATAGATTATTTAAAGGATTTGTTTCTCCTGGTAAAACAAGATCAGTTAATACAGTTCGAGATTCTGAAGGATATCTAGCTTCCATGAAATTTGGTAATTTTTGACAAAGATAGCTAGGTAAGATTAACTTATGGTTATATCGATCTATAAAACTAATACTTTGGGATCCTATAAGGATTGACAAAATTTCAAAGTTTTTCTAAAAATAAATATACTTTATAAAAATAATCCGGTATTCAATCGCTATATATGCAATGGATTATTAGGAAAAGTGAAAACTAAAGAAAAATTATAAGTCTTGAACAAGCAACCAGGCACGGCGATCTTCCTGTTTTTTGATGTTTCGAAGGGCTTTTAATGCCTCTAAACGATTTTCGAAGCTATAATACACTACTTGATGAAGACCATACTTGTTTACACCGATCAAACGAGCATCAAAACCTTTTGATTTTAACTTGTTTACCTTTTTAGTAGCATTGGCCTTTATTCTATATGCACCAGCAACAATATGATATTTTGATGAAGAACTCGAAGTAGTTTCTTTAGTAGTTAAATCTTTAACGTCAGTATCTTCTTCAGCTTTTATAATATTTAAATTAATAGCAGGTAGTGGACTAGCAATTTCGAAAGTAGCTTCTTGAATTCTATTTTCAATCTCCTTTTCAGCATTAACAATAACACGATCATTTTCTAAATTGGTCTGGGTGTTAACCTGCTGTAACGCTAAAGAACCGATAACTGCACCAAAAACTAAAATAGCGGCGTATTTTAAATATGGGCGTTGACGTCTTTTTTCTGGTGTAAACGCGATAGGAGTAGTTTCTTCAATAGCTTCAACTTGCTCTTTATAAGTTTCTCTTACAACCTCAATAGTTGATGTTTCAGGAAGCGCAGCCTTGATTTTCTCTTCTCTAATAATCGAAGGAGATATGAAAGAATTTAAACCAAAAGCTTCTGCCAGATAATTTGTTTCTTGTGAAGGCTCAAATTGAACCGTATTTTCTACAGAAGTGTAAAAAGAACCGATTCCTTCTAAATCAATACGATTACCAGCGGACATTTTATCGTTTAACCATAAAACATAACGCTGAATTTTTGCTACAGCATCTGTATAGGATATGTTTTCGGCTGTAGCCATATAATTAGCTAAAAGACCGTCATTATTTCGTAATTGGCTATTAAAAGAAATTATTTTTTGAGGAGGAAAAAAAGCATGAGTAGCTTCTTGTATCATAGCAGGCTGACGCTTTGTTAAAAACGCACCAAAACCTGGTAAGATCACACATTCGTATCTATATAATAATTCACTTATGTATTTTGCCGTATTATTCATTATCCCCTCTCGTAAATGCTATCTATTTATTTTTGATAAATCCTATTCCGAAATTATTAGGAATTGAATCTTCAAAATTTGGTTGTTTTTGAGTATATCAAAATTAAAAAAAATAGACGTTACTAATAAGTAGAAGCTTTGATTTTATTAACATTTTTGATTTTTTTCGTTTCTTGTACTGACTTATAATAAATTAGATGACCGAAGAAAAAATTATTGCCTTATTAACGCTGAAGAAAACACCTAATCTTGGAGATAGTTCGATTAAAAAATTGATTAGAGAGATCGGTTCCGCTGAAGAAGTACTGAAAGAAAAGCGAACTAATTTGTTGAAGATTGATGGTATTGGAAGTGTAAAAATTAAGGAGATAAACAATAAAGAAAATAGAATAGCCGCAGAGAATGAATTACAGTTTATGCTGGATAATGACATTCGATACACCGCTTATGATGAAATTGAATATCCCGAAAAACTGAAGTATTGTTTAGATGGACCAGTAGTGCTTTTTAGCAGAGGTACTATTGATATTAACAATAGAAAAATTATCAGTATTGTCGGAACAAGAAAGGTGACAAGTTATGGAGTTCGTTTTTGTGAGGAGTTAATTGAAACACTCGTTCCGTTAAATCCAGTAATTATATCTGGTTTTGCTTATGGTGTGGATATTACAGCTCATAAGGCAGCGGTAAAGCATGGTTTACAAACAATAGGTTGCCTAGCTCATGGATTAAATCAGATATATCCCAAAGCACATAAAAAGTATGTGAAGCAAGTTGAAGAAAACGGTGGTTTTTATACTGATTTTTGGAGCACAGATACCTTTGACAGAAAGAATTTCTTAGGTCGTAATCGGGTGATAGCGGGTGTAAGTGAAGCTACTATTGTGATCGAAAGTGCTAATAAAGGCGGTTCTTTGGTAACAGCAGAAATTGCTAATTCTTATAATAGAGATGTTTTTGCAGTACCAGGACGAGCGGGAGATCCGTTAAGTGAAGGATGTAATACGCTTATTAAAACACAAAGAGCGCATATGTTAACCAGTGCTGCGGATTTAATTTATATGCTTAATTGGGAATTAGAAGAGAAAGTACAACCAGCTATACAAAGACAATTGTTTGTAGAACTAGAGGAAGATGAAAAGAAAATATATAATCTCTTAAAAAATAATGGGAAAGAGCTATTGGATGTGATTGCGTTACAGTGTGAAATTCCAACGTTTAAAGTAGCTTCTACCTTGTTAAATATGGAACTTAAAGGAGTAATCAGACCATTGCCAGGAAAATTGTTTGAAGCTGTTTGATTAAAATAACAAGAAATGAAGAAAAAATTAAGAGTAAATAAATCGACGATTCTTTATTCTTTGAGATTGATTTGTAGATACTTTGTTGCATTGATGATGTTTTCGTATGCTTCTGCAAAAATCTGGGGAACTCAGTTTTCTTCGGATTTGAGTATAGGAGAGAGTACAGTTGATAGTCTTAATGGATTTAGATTAACTTGGTACTTTTATGGATTTTCTAAAACATATGGAATGCTAATAGCTGCAGCCCAGATTATTGCAGCAATTCTATTGTTATTTAGGAAAACTGTCAGGATGGGAACAGTACTTTTATTGTCATTTATGGTTAATATCCTAATGTTGGATATTTTCTATGGAATAGATGCGGCAACACCGATGGCAATGCTATTAACTGCAATGGGAATATTTCTTTTACTAAGTGATTGGAGGGCTTTTAAGGCCTATTTTCTGAAAGAGGAATTAGAAGTTAATGCCTATAAAGAAGAGCTTCCTAAAAAACTTACAAGAATTCATTGGTTTAAATATATTTTAATCCCGATAATGTTTTTGACTATGTTTTTTGGGATATATGCATTAAAAGAAAACTTCATGAAAAAGAATGAATTTTTTGGAGAATGGAAAGTTGAGCATTCTTGGTCAACTCATAAGATCGACAAAATATATTTTGAATTAAATGATAAACTGGTAGTGGTTGATACATTGGGAAATGTATATAGAGGTAAAATAAATAAAGAAGAGAATGAAATAAACTTAAAGGCAACTCATTATTCTAAATCTCTAAACAATTTTATCAAAAGAAATACTAAGGCTACCAAGAGTAAGGAAGAGAGAATGAGATTAACCAAATTGTTCCATGAATATAACAATACCGAACGTTTCAAGATGAATTTGACGTATCAATTTATTGAAGATACTCTTTACATAAAAAATAAGGACATGAAACTAAAACTAGTTAAAGTTGATTAATTCATTACCAAAATTCCTTGAACTACGGGAAGTATTTCTTCTACCCATAAACGATATTGATTGGCACTTGGGTGCAGATTATCTGTAGCTAAAGCACCTTCAGAATCACCAAGATTTCTAGAAATTGAAGTAACATCTATAAAGGGTATTTCCTGAGCCTCACACTGTTGTTGAATGTATGTATTATAGATATCTATTTCTTCTGCAATGACATCACTATTATTAGATCCAAAAGGTGTTACTCCATAATCTGGTATAGACACAACAAAAACCTTTTTTTTATTTCCATTGGCTAATGAGATAGCTTTATTTAGTAGAAGATTAAATTCTGATTCAAATACAGTAAAGTCTATTCTTTGAAATTGATTATTTACTCCAATAAGTAGGGAAACAATATCATAGTTTCCAGGATCTTGTGTTTCTATAGCGGATAATAAATTACTAGTGGTCCATCCGGTTTGCGCAATAACCTTTACCTCTTCAATTTGTTGGGTTTCTGAAGTAAGAACATTTTGTAACTGAAAAGGCCAACTTTCACTTTCTGTAACTCCTTGTCCGATAGTGTAAGAATCTCCTAGCGCCAAAAATGAAAATCTCTGGATTTCTTCAGGCTGTTCTTCTTCCTCTATTGTAATCTGCAAAGTTTCATCAGAAGAACAACTGAAAATAGACACGAAAAGTAACAAGAAGAGAATATATTTATTCATAGAAAATTACTTTTTACTAAAGTTACCAACTCTCGGGCTCTTTAAGGAACTTTTGAAAATTTTATTTACTTATAAGTACTAGAATAAATGGAACCATGTAGAAAAGAATATACGAAAAAAATACTGAGAAAAACGCCGCTACAAATATCTCAAATCGTTCGCCTTTTTTCTGAAATATCATAAAATTAAGAATGATGAGATAAAGAAAAACAAACGGATCATAAACCACTGGTAATCTAAAAGGGATAAAAGTGAGAATCCCTAATAAAGTAGTGTGGCCATGAATAAAGCAGTTCATAGCTAGATGTTCCAGAAAACTAAACTTTTTAAAAAATAATCTTGAAAATATACTAAGGAACAAAATGTTTAGTAGCCAAAAGAATTTTGTGTAGGTACCAATGATTTTTCCTGCTTCAAAACTATTATTGTACGCAGCTCCTTTAAATTTCTCCAATTCTACTTTTTCTATCCAATGTATTTCGAACTGAGATGTGATTAACAAATACAAGGAGGTAGCAATTAATGCATAGCTTACAGGGTTAAGTACATTTTTTCTTTTACCCAATAAATAATTGAAAATTGTTTTTTTAGGATGTAGAGTGAGATGTTTGAGATTAAACAACATTCCTTTATCAATATCCATAAATCTGGACAGGAAATCATTAATTAAGAAAGGTAGTGTAATTTTATCTACAGTTCCTTTTTGTCCACAGTGCGGACAAAAGTTACCTTCATATTCTGTTCCACAGTTTAAACAACGAATCAATTTTACTTTTTATTTTGAATAATTTATTAAATGATCCCAGCACATACTTTTAAACGCAAAACTTTTTTTATAGATTGTGCGATTTGTTTCTTGTAAGCTGGATCTTCTTTCATGGCTGCAATAATAGCATTTATAGTAGCATTTTCATTTTGAGGCATTAGTATTAAATCACATCCTGCTTTAGAGGCCAAGAGTGGAGCATTGTCTAAAATAGTAACCGCCTTCATGATATTCAATGCATCAGAAATAATAATACCTTTAAAACCCATTTCTTCCTTCAGCAATCCTGTAATTATTTTTCGAGAACAGCTAGAAGGTAAACCGTCCGTTCCGTACTTTTCGTTATTTTGAATAGTAATATGAGCAATCATAATTGATAATACACCATCTTCTATGATCTTTTTGTAATTGGCAACTTCCTGCAATGGTCCATCGATATAAACGCTTTGCTTATGAGTGTCGCCCTTCACTAAACCATGACCAGGAAAATGCTTAGCAGTAGCAATAATTCCACCTTCTTGTGTACATTTAATAAATTGATTGGCTAAAGTGATAACAGAATCTTTATTACTACCATAACTTCTGGATTTTATGGCTTCATTACTAGCGCTAATATCCAAAACAGGAGCATAATTGTGATGCACACCAATGGCTCTAAGTTCGGTATTAATAGTATTTACAACCTTGTCGGATTGTGCTTCAGTTTTAATATCTATCGTTTTTCCAACATCTTTTGCTCCTTTTATTCTGCTAGCAAACAAACTTGGTTCTGCATCCATGCTAAATAACAGTGGAATTGATTTGTTTTTAGTAGAAATTGCATTTAAGGTGTTTATACTTTCGGTATGTGTTTTCTTACTTCCTTTTAGAAACACGACACCTCCTATCGAATTACTTTCGGCAAGTTTCTTAACTGTTGCCATAGGTTTGCCTAATTCTCCTGCCGAAGAAATAATCATTTGCGCTACCTGTTGTCGCTCCGAAAGAGAGCGGTATATAGAATCTACTTTATACTCTAATTCGGAATTATAAGAATAGAAGTCTTGTAGACTAAACTTTTTAGATTGGGCATTTGTTGTATTAAAAAATAATGTAGAAAAAAAGAGTAGGATAAGATATCGCATAGTATAAGTTTGGGTTGTGATTAAAATTCAATAGGAACGTCTGTGAGTTGTCCCCATTCTGTCCAGGAACCGTCATAAATCCATAGATTAGTATACCCAGCTAATTGAGCAGCCAGCAAAATAATACAGGCAGTAATTCCGGAACCGCAGCTAAAAATGAGTTTTTTATTGGCAATATCAAAACCATCAAATATGTTTTTAAGCTGCTCAACTGGAAGCATTTTTTCTTGCTGAAGAACTTTGGTGTATGGTAAGTTCTTTGAATTAGGAATATGACCACCTTTAAGATCAGATCTTGGTTCTGGTTCTATACCTAAATACCTTCCGGAAGAACGCGCATCCAATATCAATGTATCTGGATCGTTCATTTCAGATAGGATTTCTTTTGCGTTAACAGTACATTTGGAACGATCGTTTATTTCGAAATCTCCGATGTTAAACACAGTGTTAGTTGTCTTGTTTTCAGTGGGTAGCTGCTTTTTTTTCCATTCTGGGAAACCACCATTTAAAACTGCAACATTCATGTGACCCATTCTAGAAAACATCCACCAAGCTCTTGGGCTAGAGTAGATACCAATTGTATCATAAATGATGATTTTAGAATTAGCATTGATGCCTAGTTCTTGACAATTTTTTTCAAAAACTTCTGCAGATGGAAGCATATTTGGCAAATGAGAAGCTTGATCAGAAAAAGACTTTTTTATATCAAAGAATCGGGTTCCTGGTATCTGAAGATCCTGCGCTAAAGATTCTTTGGATGAAGTTACTTTTTTAATACTTGCATCCAGAATTACCAAATCAGGATGGTCTAAATGTTCATGTAACCATTCTACAGATACTATGAGTCCAGGAAGTTGTAATGTTTCCATACGTTAAGGTTGAAACTTATCTAATAATTTGTTGGTTTGTTGATGTAGTTTTTTCTTAAAGAAATTGGTACCACCTAACAATTTTCCTTTCCATCCGATAGCTTGTGATGCCCAACGATGCAGATTAAAATCATCAGTATGTTTTACGATTTTACCGTCTTTAAATTCAAATTTAGCATCTATGCTATTATGAACTTTTCTGCCTGTTTGACTAAAGGTATACCATGCTTCCCAATGTGCAGATCCACTTTCGTTATCAACTTGAATATTAGAAAATTCCACTTTTAGATCTTTACCATTCTTGCATAGCATTTGCCACATTTTTTTTGCGCGATCTCCATGAAGTTGTCCAAAACCAGGATCTTCAAAAACAATGTCAGGGTGATAACAAGATACCATCATATCAGCATTTTGCTGACTTAAACCAGTATAAAAAGTTTCAATAAGTTCTTTATAGTCTGCCATTGTTTCTTTAATTTGGTTAATCCAGTTTTTCGGCTAATTTCTTAAATACTTTTTTGGGATTCTTATTCTCATATAAGATTCCATGTACAGCATCAATGATTGGTGTTCGAGTATTTTTATTAGCATCCAGTTCATAGGCAGTTTTTGCAGCATAATATCCTTCGGCAACCATATTCATTTCCATTTGGGCACTTTTTACCGTATAGCCTTTTCCAATCATATTTCCGAACATTCGATTACGAGAAAAAATGGAGTAACCAGTTACTAACAAATCTCCTAAATATGCAGAATCATTGATATTCCGCTTCATCTTGTGAACCTTTTTAATAAATCGCTTCATTTCGCGAATCGCGTTACTCATTAAAACACTCTGAAAATTATCACCATAACCTAATCCATGTGCAATACCTGCAGCAACAGAATAAATATTTTTAAGAACTGCTGCATATTCAGTACCAATAATATCATCACTAACTTTGCATTTGATATATTCACTACTTAGGTTTTTCGCAACAATTTTTGCTTTTTCCTCGTCGTTAGAAGCGATTGTTAAATAAGAAAGTCTTTCCAGTGCTACTTCTTCGGCATGACAAGGTCCTGTAATAACTCCAATATCATCAAATGGGATTTGATATTTATCATGAAAATGTTCTCCTACAATTAATCCAGACTCAGGAACAATTCCTTTAATAGCAGAAAATATGACTTTGCCTTCCAGTGAAACTGTTAGTTTTTGTAATTCTGTATGTAAAAATGCAGAAGGAATAGCAAAAATCAAGTAATCAGCATATGCTACTGCTTCATTTATATCATTGGTAAGTTTAAGTTGATCCAGTTTGAATTCTACAGAACTAAGGTAATTTGGATTGTGTTGTTGGCGTTTTAGATGTTCTAATGCATATACACTTCGCATATACCAACCAACCTGAGGTAAGTTCTCAGTAAGCATTTTTACAATAGCAGTAGCCCAACTACCACCACCGATCACAGCAAATTTTAAATCTTTATCCATGTAAAATGATTGTGAGTTCAAAAATAAGGAAAATACAAGTCAAATTAAATATCTGATAATCAATTACCTGTGTTTTTGGCACATGTTTTGGTTCTATTATTATAGAATTGAAAAAGACATAGCTTATGAAGACTTTAAAATTACTTTCGGTTTTTATGTTAGGTTCCATCCTTCTAACTTCTTGTGTAGCAGAAGTAGTTGTAGAGGAAGATGTTTTTATAGAAGAGCCTACAATCTCATTAAATCAGTTGCTTAATTCTTATGAAATCTGGTATGTAGATATAGAGCGTACACAAGGTAATGGAGAAATCCCGTTTCTTCAAAAGGCTTTTACAGTGTCATTTAAAAATGGAACTTTTTATGCTAATAATAACTTGGTAGGTATAGGAAGTAATGGGAATGGTTTTGGATTAGATGTAGGATTTTATAACACTTTTGGTATGGAGGTAGATGTTAGTCATGATATTGATGGAACTTATAGCCTTGATGTAATACAATTGTCAAATAATGAAATACGATTGTATGATGGTGTAACCAATACGAGTTATTATCTCATCGGATATCAGAGAAGCACTTTTGATTACGATAAAGTGTTTTATGATAACATTCACTACTTTTTACATGAGTATACTGTATGGGAAAAGGTCTATACAAGTGAAATTGGGGCTTTGAATGAGTTTGATAATGAAAATTATCTTCAGTTTTTATACTATGGATCTGGAGATAACTTTAGAAGTTCAGAAGATGTTAATGTGTCTAATATCAACGATATATACTATGATTACAATGGATATTATGCTGTAGATGACGTGCCTAATAATTTCTATATGAAAAATTTAACACTTGATTACGATTATTTGGGCAATGAATATTTCGAATTAACCGTTATAAATGATAGTAGAATAGAATTATTACACCCTTCTTCTGGTACAATTTATGAATTTGTTGGTAGAGGATATCTACAATTTAAATCTTCTAAAGATGGTAAGCCATCGCAGAATGATAAAAAAAGATTAAAGAAAGCTGATTTTATGAAGCTTACAAAATAGAAAAGTCGCACTAGACGATATAAATTTTTTTGGTTGGTTATTTAGTTGGAAATCGTTCTACAAGAGAAATCTTGTCTGGGCGATTTCTTTTTAGTGAGAAAGTATTTTACAATAGCAAAATGCGTAATCGAACTAATCCCGATGTAAATCGGGATCCAATTAGTTTTTAATTCTTTACAAATAGAGGTTATTTCCCCGATTTTACTATTTAATTTATATTTTGTAATCAACTGATAATAAGAACTCAATTTGGATAAAATGAGGTTATATTTTGATAATAAATTGTGGAAAAGAAACAATATTTTCTAAATTTAAATTCAACAAATTAAATTATTTAGGTATGCTTAAGAAAATTTTAGACATTGATAACAGTAAAAAACTGAGTAAAACTGCACAAAAAGCAATACAAGGAGGAGATTTTCCTTTTTTTGATGAATGTTGTGCTTGTGTCTTTAGACCTGCAAATAGACCGTTCCCTATTTTGATTACACAATCTTGTTCTGACCCTTGTCCGGTAGACGGAAGTACCGAATATGAAGATACAGGATGCTAAAACTTACAAAGCGAACTTCGGTTCGCTTTTTTTACGCCAGAGATGGTATTACATAATAGATTTTCTGGTTTTAGAAAAGATATGCCATCATTTCCGTAATTTTATAATCAAAAATTTATTGAAATATGGCAATTCAAAAACCTTTTAATCTTACCCAATGGATAGAAGAAAATCGTAATCTTTTAAAACCTCCTGTAGGCAATAAGAATCTTTACAAAGATGCAGGTGATTATATAGTAATGATTGTTGCTGGGCCAAATGCTAGAAAAGACTATCACTATAACGAAACTGAGGAACTGTTTTACCAGTTAGAAGGAGAAATAGAAGTTCATATACAAGAGGAGGGTAAGAAGAAAACAATGAAATTAGGACCAGGAGATATGTATTTGCACCCCGCTAAAGTTCCGCACTCTCCAGTTAGGCATAAAGACTCAATAGGTCTTGTTATAGAAAGGAAAAGAGCCGACTTAGAAGCAGAAGATGGGTTATTATGGTTCTGCGATAATTGTAATAATAAGTTACACGAGGTATATTTTAAACTAAATAATATTGAGAAGGATTTCTTAAAACATTTTAAAGATTTCTATGGTAGTAAATCGCTAAGAACCTGTAGTAAATGTGGTACAGAGATGGCAGTAGATAAAAGATTTGTCGCTGATTAAGTAAGATCAATTTAGTTTAAAAAAGTTTATGAAAATGTGATTTTGGTTTTTTTGAAAGTAATTTTATGGAATTTTGTTTAAAATTAACAATAAACAGAGTCAAAATTTAATATATTTTCAAAACACAGTATCTTTACAACTTAAAAAATAATTTGTAATACATGGCAACTATAGCAACAGATTTTGGAATAGAAGAAGCCCTAAAGCAATTAGGTGTTTCTGATCTAAATAAAGGAACCTCTACAGGATCAGATTGGTTTTCTAATGGAGAAGAAATTTCATCTTTCTCACCAGTTGATGGTAATTTGATCGGAAAAGTTACTACAACCACGACAGAAGATTATGAGAAAGTAATTACCGCTGCTCAAACTGCATTTAAGTCTTGGAAATTAATGCCTGCTCCTCAACGAGGAGAAATTATGAGACAATTTGGAGAAGAACTAAGACGGTTAAAAGAACCACTCGGTAAATTGGTTTCTTATGAAATGGGTAAGTCGTATCAAGAAGGTTTGGGAGAGGTACAAGAAATGATAGATATCTGTGATTTTGCTGTTGGTTTATCAAGACAATTACACGGACTTACTATGCATTCCGAAAGACCTGGTCATAGAATGTATGAACAGTATCATCCTTTAGGAATCGTTGGAATTATTTCTGCTTTTAATTTTCCGGTTGCGGTTTGGTCGTGGAATACTGCTTTAGCATGGATTTGTGGAGATGTATGTGTTTGGAAACCAAGTGAAAAAACACCACTTTGTGGAGTAGCTTGTCAAAATATTATAGCCAAAGTTTTAAAAGATAATAACCTTCCGGAAGGAATATCTTGTTTAGTTAATGGCGATTATAAGGTAGGAGAGTTTATGACGACGGACAAACGTATTCCATTAATTTCTGCTACAGGATCTACCAGAATGGGTAAAATTGTGGCGGCTACAGTGGGACAACGTTTAGGGAAATCTTTGTTAGAACTGGGAGGTAATAATGCAATTATTGTTACACCTGATGCGGATATTAAAATGACAGTAATTGGAGCGGTTT
This sequence comes from uncultured Aquimarina sp., assembly GCF_947492965.1. Classification (GTDB taxonomy): domain Bacteria; phylum Bacteroidota; class Bacteroidia; order Flavobacteriales; family Flavobacteriaceae; genus Aquimarina. The sequence goes on from NZ_CANLOZ010000006.1 coordinate 302,935, forward strand.
TTGGAGCTGTAGGTACAGCGGGACAAAGATGTACATCAACCAGAAGATTGATAATACATGAATCAATTTATGATAAAGTAAAAAATGCTGTGGTAGATGCTTATAAACAATTAAGAATTGGAAATCCGTTAGATGAAAATAATCACGTTGGACCGTTAATTGATACTGATGCAGTAAAAGGATATCAGCAAGCGCTAGAAAAAGTAGTGCAGGAAGGCGGTAGTATCGTTGTAGAAGGAGGCGTTCTTTCTGGAGAAGGATATGAAAGTGGATGTTATGTAAAACCTGCAATTGCTGAGGCTGATAACTCTTTCGAAATAGTACAACACGAAACATTTGCACCAGTTTTATATCTATTAAAATATAGTGGAGATGTAGAGAATGCCATTGAAGTACAAAATGGAGTAGCCCAAGGATTATCTTCAGCGATAATGACTAATAATCTTCGTGAAGCTGAACGATTTTTATCGCATGCTGGTTCTGATTGCGGTATAGCGAATGTAAATATCGGTACTTCGGGAGCTGAAATCGGTGGTGCTTTTGGTGGAGAGAAAGAAACTGGAGGAGGAAGAGAATCCGGCTCTGATGCTTGGAAAGTATATATGAGAAGGCAAACTAATACTATAAATTACACAACCGAATTGCCTTTAGCTCAAGGAATTAAATTTGATTTATAAAAAAATTATTTTTTAAAAAAGCACCTAATTTTTAGGTGCTTTTTTGATTAGTGTTAAGTTAATAATCTTTGTTAAGTCACTTATTAAACGTATAAGAATACATTAGAATGTATATCTTCGCAGAAATAAAGACGCAACCATATACTTCTAAGCGCATCTTTATTACAAATATGAAAAGGATTATGAAGAAATTATTACTTATATTTTTAGTTGTCTGTTCTGCTTGTAATCTGGATGAACAAGAAACATTAGATCCAATTTTTTGCACAGATGAACTTAGGCCGGGATTAGAAATTACAGTTTTAAGCTCTGTTGATAATACTATTGTAACCTCTGGAATTACGGTAATTGCGAAGGACGGGGATTATACGGAGACATTAGTTAATTTTAATGAAACAACTAATTTTGTAGGCGCTTTCGAAAGAACAGGAACGTATCTTATAACGATTAGTGGAGAAGCCTTTCAGGAGTTTTCTTCCTCAACTCCAATTATGGTCGATAAAGACATTTGCCACGTAATTACTGAGAGTCGGGAACTAGTAATTCAATCAAATTAACAAGATAGTACCATATTTTGATAATATTTTAACAAATGTTTTGCATACATTAAGTTAGCTTTGGGACTCACACAAAATTAACTTAAATATGAATTCAACTCTACAACACCTCACTCGAGGTATTTGTGCTTGTGGATTAATGTTATCAACACTTACGATAACAGCACAAGTGCAACAACTCAAAACTACTCCAGATGAAAAACCGGCTAAGGGTCATCAGTTGTACAAGCAAACAAAGATGTTTGATAGTAAAAAAGGACCTACGGATCCTAGAACACCTATTCAAAGACAAGCGGATAATGCCATAGAAAGATCTCAATTTGATTTATTGAGATTGCAAGATCCAGCGACAGGAAGAATACCAGAAGGTATTAGAAAAGCCGAATTAAAATACTCAGGAAAGATTAGTCTTAGTGATGATTCACAAAAATCATTACAAACAGCTGCTAAATCAGGAAGGTTTTCTTTTTGGAAAAACAGAGGACCTTTCAATGTTGGTGGTAGAACACGTGCATTAGCGATAGACAGAAGAAACGAGAATGTTATTTTAGCCGGAGGAGTTTCTGGTGGATTATGGAGAACAGAAAATGGAGGAGAAACTTGGAGAAAAATAACAAGATCTTTCCAAAATCCTAGTATTACTGGAATAATTCAAGATCCAAGACCTAGACATAGCTTTACTTGGTATTATATTTCTGGTGAGCGTTGGGGTAACTCTGCTAGTGCTGGAGGAGCATTTTATCAAGGTAGTGGAGTGTATAAATCTAGAGATGGAGGACGTACATTCGAGCAGTTAAGAGCTACTGTAAATCCTAATGTAGGTATATTCAATACTAACGAGCCTTTTGATTTAATCAACTCTATAGCGATCGATCCTAGAAACGGAGATATTTATTTAGGTACAATTACTGGGATACAAAGATCTCAAGATGGTGGAAACTCTTTTACAGAAGTTTTAGCTGGTGGTTTCGATGCGAAAGCTGAGGTAGCGATTACTTCTACTGGACAGATATATGCTACCATAGATTCTGATAATGATCCAACAGCAGGTTTCTTTGCATCTACAGATGGTGATACTTGGACGAATATTACTCCAGAAGGATTTGTACCAGCTTATGGTAGAACTGTGATGGGTATCGATCCTTCAAATGAAAATACGGTGTATTTCTTTACTCAAAATAATAGTGGAGGAACTCCTGCTTTATTAAACCGATATGATGCGACAGCTGGAACTTGGACTGATTTAAGTGTTAATCTACCTTTCGGTATTGGTGGACCAGTAGGAAACTTAAACTTACAAGGAGAATATAACATGGTAGTTAAAGTACACCCTACAAATAGCAATATGGTATTTGTTGGTGGAACTAATATCTACAGATCAATGGATGGATTTACAACACCAACAGGACAAGAAAGTTGGATCGCTGGATATTCTCCAATAAACAACGTAAGCTTATATACTAATCAGCATCCTGATCAGCACGTACTTACATTTTTCCCATCGAATCCTAATAGAGCATTATCAGGAAATGATGGAGGTGTGTATGTAACGGAAGATATTACTGCTACTATTGATGGAGTTGAGCCTGTTGCTTGGACTTCTCTAAACAATGGATACATTACAACACAGCCATATCATGTTGCTTTCGATCCAGAACCAAATACTGATGATCTAGTTGCTGGATTCCAGGATAACGGAACTTGGTTTACTAATTCTACGGACTCTAATGCTATATGGGAATCAGATTTTGGAGGAGATGGTGCGTACAGTGCAATCGCTGATAACGGAAGAACTCGTTATGTTTCTTCGCAAAGAGGAAATGTATTCAGATTCAATTTTGATGAAGAAGGAGTTTTTGAATCTTTCTCCGCTGTAGAGCCAGCAGGTGCTTCAGGTTTTGCTTTTGTGAATCCATTTATTCTGGATCCTAATAATGACAATATTATGTATATGCCAGCAGGAAGCACAATTTGGAGAAATAATGATCTTGATGGTTTACCATTATTTACCAATACAAATGCAACTGAAAACTGGGTTAATTTAACAAATACTGCGACACCAGACGGATCTACAATTACAGCGCTAGAAGCTTCTACATTCCCAGTAGCAAATAGATTATACTACGGTACTAATTCTGGAATAATTTTCAGAATGGATAACGCAAATATTGACAATCAGACAGTAGTAGATATTTCTACTGGTAAAGGTTTACCTGTAGGTTTTGTAAATGATATTAATATCGATCCATCTAATGCAGATCGAGTGATTGCAACATTTTCAAATTACGGAATACCAAGTGTTTTCATTACTGAAGATGGTGGAGATACATGGACTAACATTAGTGGTAATTTAGAAGAAAATGCTGATGGTACAGGAAATGGACCTTCAGTAAGAAGTACTGCATTCTTAGGAAGTAGTTCAGGTAGATTTGGAGCACGTTTACAAAGAGTATTTGCTGCTACTAGTACAGGTTTATACTCTACTAGAAGACTTAATGGTCAAAATACTGTTTGGAGAAAAGAAAACTTTGCTATCGGTAATTCTGTTGCTGATGAGGTAGTTACTAGAAAAGATGGGTTTATCGCGGTAGCAGCTCACGGAAGCGGTTTATTTAGTGCACGTTTCCCAATCACAGCAAATCCATTACCAGAAGCTACGCTAACAACAGCGTTTTTACTTGAAGATTTCGGAGTAAGTGAGAACAGTGAAGACACTACTATAGATATCGCCGGATTGTTTGTACAATCACAAGGATTACCAATTGATATTGAATTAACGAATTCTAATCCAGAGTTAGTGACAGCAGTGTTAACAGGAAATACCTTAACGTTATCGTATGCTCCAGATAGTCTTGGATCAGCATCAATCGGACTGATTGCTACTTCTGGTGATGAGCAGGTGGCAGAAGGTTTTACAGTTACTGTTTCAGAGCCAACTATTTATGAGCAAACAAATACTCAGGTGTCTACAATACCATCACAAAACTTTTTAGATTTTGGTGGATTAGCACAAGCTGCTGATGATTTTACGGTTCCTAGTGGTACTTCTTGGAATATAGATAGAATTGTTGCTTTTGGTGCTGTGAATGGAAGCCCAGCACTTACTAATGTAAGTATTGTGATTTATGAGAACGAAGGTGGAGTTCCAGGAGCAGAAGTATATAATAGCGGTGATATTACACCAATTTCAGATCCTAATATTTCTAATTTGAATATTGCCCTTCCAGAAGTAGTTACTTTAGAAAGCGGTGAATATTGGATTTCAGTTTATACTAATTTAGCATTTAATGGAGGAAATCAGTGGTTCTGGGCATCTCAAGAAAATGTGGTAGGAGAAGTAACTCAATTTAGAGATCCAGTAAATCTTTTTGGAACTGGAGCAATAGATTGGACAGCTACTACAGTGGCATTAGGAAGAGATCCTTTGGATCAGATTTTCCAAATTTATGGAGATATCATTAGTTCTGGTGATGGACCAGTAGAACCAGAAGTGGAGACTCCTTTGGTAACATTAGATTTAGTAAATGAGATTGCGGTATATCCTAACCCATCAAACAATACTTTCTTTTTTAACTTCGGTGATACTATTGCTAAATCAAGCAGCAAAGTAAATATTGATATTTTTAATAGTACAGGAAACCTTGTACATACGATGTCTGATGTGAATTCAAATGCAAGTGTAAATTGGGATGCTTCTCGTTTAGCTTCTGGTTTGTATTATGCAAAGATTTCTGGTATAGGAACAAGTAAAGTAGTTAAGTTACTTAAGAAATAGTCATAATTTGACTTTTAAATAACAATTAATTATGAAAAGGGGAGTTGATATAATCAACTCCTTTTTTTATTTTCAACATTATGAATAAGTTAGTATATATAATATTATTTGCAATTTTAGTTTCTTGTAAATCTACTAGTATTGCTCAGGAAAATGACAAGAAAAGTAGCAACCCTGAAAATAAGGTAAAAGTTCAGAAACCCCGATTTGGAGATTCTAACAATGGAACGGTAAGACCGAATGCAGTCACACAAAGTCAAATTACTCCAAATACAATACATCTTAAAGTAGTTGTGTTAGAAGTTTCGGGAAACAATAATATTTGTGATAAGCCCTATAATAATACAGGTAGGATGCTAGTAAAAAAGATTAAAGGTTATGGATCTGGAATTGTAAATATGATTTCACAAAATCAGGAATTAATCATTGCATTACGCAAGGGAATTGCCAAAGACATTTCTAGTTTACAGAAGAATATAGACAAAGAAATTTCTATAGTGGTACGAGAAAAACCATGTGCAGATTTTAATCAAACTATGTATGAAATAGTTACTATTTCTAATATAGATTAGATATTTCCCTGTTGATTTTGATAAGTATCTACCAACCAAAGAATCAATACAATTACAGCAATACTCAATACAACTGTGAAGAATATTTTCCAAAACGAATAAGGTCTTTTTCCAGATATTCGACCGGTTTGACCATTCACAAAGAAATTATATTTTTTGCCATTATATTGATAGGCACTTATATAAACTGGAAGTAAAATATGTTTAAAGGTTTCTTCAGATAAGCTCATATTAATAGAATGTACTCTTTGCGTATCTCCACCAATATCATGTCTAGACCATGATCGAGCAATTTTTTCTGCTTCTTTCGTAGACTCTAAATGACCGTCTTTTAGAGGAATCGTATATTTTTCTGTTACAAATCCTGCCAAAAAACTAGTATTAAATGGAACCAAAGCTTTTAGATTCCAGTGAGCTATTTTATTTGGGATAGTATTTTTTCGTTGATGAGAAGCCTTTATTAAAGTGTCATCGACAAAACCACTTACATTTCCACTGGCAGGTGTCCAACGCGTTCTGCGTTCTTGTCTCGTTCTTTGAACTGTTTTCCCATTTACAGTAGTAGTGTATGGAACGCTTACATAGTAATAATCTCCTCTTTGTCCTGTATAGGTAGCATACAATTGAGCATCGAATGTCCAATAGGGTAAGTACAAACCTTTTGTATATTGAGGATCTAAAGCTGCTTTTTTAAGATTATTAGGAGCAAACCATAATCCTTGTACCCATTTAGAAAATATTTGATGCGATTTTTTCTGATCAAATTGAAAAGGTAAAACGGCACCAGGAAGAATCCAATCTTCTTTATAAGCATCTTCTATGATCAGAGGCATCGTACAATATACACAATGCAATGATTTGTAATTCTCTTCGATATGCTGATTTGCGCCACAATTTTTACATTGCAGCATTAGTATCTCCTCAGAATGAGAAAGTGATCCCATCTCTTCCAAGTAGGGTTTTAGCTCCAGCTCTTTAAATCCATCTTCATTCTGAACAATTGTTTCTTCATGACCACAGTAATCACATTTAATTTCTGTAGTTCCTGGTTTATATGTCAATTCTGCACCACAATTGACACACGATTTTTTTTGTTCAGAAAATGCTCTTTTTTCTTCTTCCATTGAGGAGTTACAATACTAAAGGTTGTACAAAATAGATGCCTTCTTCCATAGGTAAAATGGAAGAAGGATAAATTTATGTTATAAATTGTTTTTATGCACCAGGTAATGGAGGAGGAGTGCTACCACCTAAAAAAGGTTTTAGCTCTTCTACATCTTTTATTGCAGTCCAGTTGGCCATTCCTTGCTTCCAAACTAGAGAATCTTTATTTACAGTTCTATTCGCAAATAGTGCTTTGAGCTGATCAAAAGATACAGGTCCAGCTTGCTGTCCATTAACTGCGTAATAGTACTGAACTTGCACAGGCATCGGTGGTGGAGCCACAGGAGATGTTTGTTGTGGTTGTGCTTGTTGTTGGTTGCTCATTGGGTTCATCATACCGCCCATTTGTTGAGCAAGCACAAATCCCATTCCCATTCCCATTCCTGCACCAGCAGTACCACCTTCATTGGCAGCGGCAGCTTCTATAGCTTTTGCAGTTTTGAATTTAGCTAATTTGTCAAGATCTAGCTTGTCAATTCTACTATACTCGAAGATTTCTTTTTTAAGATCCTCAGGCATGGAAACATTCTCAATAAAGAATTTTTCTAATGAGATACCTACTGAGTTAAACTCAGGTTGCATCACTTCTTTACATGTTTCCGATAATTCTGTAGTATTTGCAGCATATAATTCTATTGGAAAATTAGCTTCTCCTACAGTATCTGTAAAACGGGTTGAAATTAAACTTTTTAGATGTTCATTTATCTCAAAACTAGTAAAGTTAGCATCTGTACCTACAATATCAACAATAAACTTACCTGGATCATTAATTTTAAAAGCATACGTTCCGAAAGCTCTAATCTCTACTAAACCAAAACGATCATCATTTAAAGTGATAGGGTTTTTAGTTCCCCATTTTTCATCCGTAAAAAGTCGGGTATTTACAAAATATACCTCTGCTTTAAACGGGCTATTAAAACCATATTTCCAACCTTTTAATGTAGTAAGAATAGGAAGATTTTGAGTGTTTAAGGTATACGTTCCTGGCTCAAATACATCTGCGAGTTGACCTTCATTTACAAAAACTGCAGTTTGCCCTTCTCTTACAATAAGTTGAGCACCATTTTTTATTTCGTTTTGATATCTTTCGAAGCGATGAACAATCGTGTCCTGTGTATTGTCTAACCATTCTACGATATCTATAAATTCATTACTTAGCTTTTTCTTTATTTCGTCAAAAATTCCCATCGGTGAGTTGATTTAAAATTCGTGTTCTAAAACTACGAAATAGGATGGTTGTGTAAAAATTAATTTTCATTTAATTCCTGTTTAAAAACCCCAATATCATGGATATATCAGGGTTTTAATGCATAATTAAGGGGTAGTCGGATAATCAGAGGGTAAAAATTCTGATGTTACCTAATTACTCATAAAGGAACTACTTCTGTATTTTGATTGTCAATATAAATATTCAAAGATTTGGTAATTGTATTAGCAGAGCTATCCAATCCTCCATAATCGCGAACTAAAAAAGAGAAAGATATACTTACAGCATTTCCATTGGTTACTATTTTTCCAGCTACTATATTTCCTGTTAACGGATTCGTTTCATTTCCATCCCAATAAACTAGACTACTAAGAAAAGAGATAGATGTAGTTTCCCAAGGTGATGGGATTTCTGTAGAAAACTCTATATAATCATGTGGATATTGCCATGAAATTCGCTCTACACCACCGCTATCGGCTCCAGAAAAGATAAAATCATAGGTAGTATCAGATCGTAAATTTAGTTGTAAGCTTGTAAAATCGTCATCTTGTGTAAAGGTGCGATTAAAGCCATCTCCAGAAATATTAAAGGAAAATGTTGGAGCAGTGTTATCTGTTTCAGGAATTTCCGTTTCACAAGAAATCAGAAAGGATATAATGACTATTGAAACTATTCTTTGGGTATTTTTTAAAAAGTCTGTTTTCATCACATTAAGTTTTACTATTTAAACTTAGTGTAAATAAAAGTATTTAGGTAAACATCGAGATGGAATGTTGATATTCAGTTTTTTATAACCCCTTAGGGATTGCATCGATCAGTTTTTGAGTATATGATTTCTCAGGATTTTCATAAATGAAATCGGCATCTCCTTTTTCTTCAATTTTACCATTATTCATTACTAATAACTGATCGGACATATATTTAACTACTGCAAGATCATGAGAAATGAAGATATAAGTAAATCCAAATTTTTCTTTTAGTTCGTTTAACAAGTTTAATACTTGCGCCTGAACTGAAATATCTAAAGCACTCACGGATTCATCACAAATGATTAGTTTAGGTTGGAGTGCTATTGTTCTTGCAATTCCAATTCTCTGTCGTTGACCTCCACTAAATTCATGAGGGTATCTATTAAAATAAGATGGGTTCAATCCTACTCGTTCTAAAAGGCTCAGTACTTTTTCTTTTCGCTCCGTATCGTTATCGTACAGTTTATGAGCTTTCATAGGCTCTAGAATAGCTTTGCCAACGGTTAATCTAGGGTTTAGGGAAGCAAAAGGATCCTGAAATATTAATTGTATTTCCTTTCGTAAATTTCGAATTTGAGAAGATGAAACTTTAGTTAAATCCTGACCGCGATATAGAATTTCTCCTTGGTTAGCTTTTTGTAATTGTAATATTGTATTTCCCAAGGTAGATTTTCCACAGCCAGATTCTCCAACAAGTCCCAAGGTTTCTCCTTCGAATAACTGAAAGCTAACATCATCAACAGCTTTGAATTCTTTCTTACCAAATAACCCTATTTTGGTGAAAAAAGATTTTTCTACATTTTTTACTTCTAATAAAGGAGGTTTACTATATAGTTTTTTGTGTAGTTGTTCGCGATCTTCTTTACTAATTAACTGTATTTTCTTCTTCTCTTTACTAAGATAATCGGTTATGGTAGGTAATTCTTTAAATCGCACATCTAGCGACGGTCTGGCCGAAATCAAAGCTTTGGTATAGTCTTGTTGAGGATTCTTAAATATTTCTTGAGTTGCACCATATTCTACCATTTTTCCTTGGTATACAACTAATACGTTATCTGCTATTTCGGAAACTAATGACAAATCATGAGAAATAAACAGAATGCTCATTTCAAATTCCTTTTGGAGTTCTTTGAGTAACGCAATGATTTCTTTTTGTACGGTTACATCTAAAGCTGTAGTCGGTTCGTCTGCAATTAGTAATTTGGGCTTGCAGGCAATAGCCATGGCAATCATGATACGCTGTTTCTGACCGCCACTAAGTTCATGAGGATATGAATTATAGGCTCTAGAAATATCAGGAAGTTTTACTTTTTCGAATAAAGAAAGTACTTCGTTTTTTGCCTCAGATTTTGATATTTTAGTATGCTGTAAAAGAATTTCAATTACCTGTTTCCCACATTTCATAGAAGGATTTAAAGAACTCATAGGTTCTTGAAAAATCATAGCAATTTCATTACCACGAAGAGATCGAAGTTTTGATGGATCTAAATCTAGTAAGGATTCATTCTTGTATAAAATAGTCCCAGAAACAGAAGCAATTTTAGCAGGAAGTAAACCCATAATGGCTAATGAGGTAACTGATTTTCCGCTTCCAGATTCCCCTACAACTCCTAAAATCTCATTAGATTTGATATCAAACGAAAGATCATATAATACCTGAGTTTCATTTTTTTGATTAGAAAAAGAAACATTGAGATTTTTAATAGAGAGTATTGAGGAAGTATCCATAAATTCAAAGCTAAGTAAATTTAGTTAATTCTTAGAATTAAAAGCAAGTTGTTATGAAAGCAAACCAATACTGAAGCTGCAGTTTTTGGTGTGATATTTGCTATCTTTACGATTCAAAGAATACTATGAAGCTTACCAAACTATCCCTTAGAACAAGGATTTTTATTTCAATGACAGTGCTAGTTCTGTTGGCTTCGGTTTTGGTAGCCGCCATTACAGTGTATCAATACAAAGAAGAGGCAGAAGAATACCATCGCGAACGACTAGAAAGAAAGGAAGAGCGGATAAAAATAGCTATCAATAATGTGTTGCTTAGTACTACATACCCTGTTCTTGAAGAGAATATTGCTTTAATTTTTAGAGAGAAAAAGAAGATTAACCAAATCTCATATGAACATGCATTACCAATAAATATTTATGATTTATCTGGTAAGTTGTTAGTGAAATCAGAAGAAACTTTCGTTAATGATACCGTAGATCGAGTTTTAGACAAGCGTATTATCGATACTTTGGGAAACGGATATGAAAGAAGGTATTTAGGTGTTTCTGAAAAAAATGGAGAACATTTTCTATCCTCATATACATACATCAAAGACAATAAATCAAAACCTTTAGCCATACTTAATTTACCGTATTTGGAAGATGACAATTTTTTTTCTAGAGAATTATGGGAATCTTTAAAAAGACTTGGGCAGGTATATTTATTGATGTTGTTGATTGCTATTATTTTAGCATACTTTCTCTCCAAATACATTACACGTTCTCTAAAAACAATTTCTGATACTATTGATCAAACACGATTGGATAAACGAAACAAACGAATACGTATTGGTGATTCTAGTGATGAGATTTATTCATTGGTAAATGCCTACAACAGTATGATTGATGAGTTGGAGGAAAGTGCTGCAATGTTGGCAAAGAGTGAGCGAGAGGCTGCTTGGAGAGAGATGGCAAAGCAAGTAGCGCACGAAATTAAAAACCCACTAACACCCATGCGTTTAACTGTACAGAGTTTTGAGCGAAAATTTAATCCAAGTGATCCTAATATTGAGCAAAAAGTAAAGGAATATAGTGATACGTTGATTCAACAGATAGATACTATGAGTTCTATAGCTTCTGCCTTTTCTAACTTTGCGCAAATGCCAGCACAGAAGAGTGAGACATTGAACGTGGTAAAGATTGTGGGACTTGCGTTGGATATATTTAATGAAGGATATATAGTTTTTCCTTCAGAAAAAGAAGAGATTATTGCAAAGTTTGATAGAACACAACTAATCCGAGTGGTTACAAATTTGGTGAAAAACGCCATACAGGCAATATCCGAAGATCAAACACCTAAAATTATTGTGAATGTCTTTACAGAAAAAGATGATGTAGTAATTACTGTGGCTGATAACGGAGTAGGTATTTCTGAGGAAAATAAGAAGAAAATCTTTGAGCCAAAATTTACTACTAAAAATAGTGGTATGGGATTGGGGCTAGGAATGGTAAAAAATATTGTGGAAACCTATAACGGAAGTATTACCTTTACATCACAAGAAGGAAAAGGAACTGTTTTTAAGGTGAAGTTTCCAAAAATAAAGTCAGATCTATAAAAGACTAAACCTGTGAAAGAGTATAAGCTAGAATCATTGATTTATTATTCTAAACTAACTAGAGATAAAGAGCATATCCTAAAAGCATCTTCAAAGGATATTCAAGAAAAATTAGATGAGTATTCTAAAGAGGGATGGAGATTGGTGTCTACTGATGTAGAAGATTTTGGGATCGGAATGTATTTTTACTTATACTTCGAGAGAGATCGAAAATACTAAACAAACAATAGAAATATAATGTATACTAACATTCTCACATCTTATAATGAAGGTGTAACTACAATTACAATCAATCGACCATCAAAACTTAATGCATTAAACAAAGAAACTATTCAGGAATTGCACGATGCTTTTGATGCTGCAAATAAAGATGCCAAAACTAAAGTAATTATTGTTACTGGAAGCGGTGAAAAAGCCTTTGTAGCTGGTGCTGATATTAGTGAATTTGCGAATTTTTCGGTGGAACAAGGAGGTCAATTGGCAGCTAAGGGACAAGAATTATTATTTGATTTTGTAGCTAATCTTTCTACACCTGTAATTGCAGCTGTTAATGGATTCGCACTTGGCGGTGGGTTAGAATTAGCAATGGCAGCACATTTTAGAGTTGCTAGTGATAATGCCAAAATGGGATTGCCAGAAGTATCACTTGGTGTGATACCAGGATATGGAGGGACTCAAAGATTACCACAATTAATTGGTAAAGGAAGAGCTATGGAAATGATTATGACAGCAGGGATGGTGGATGCTAATCAAGCATTAAATTATGGTTTAGTGAATCATGTAGTTTCTCAGGAAGAATTAATTCCTCTTGCCGAAAAATTAGCCAGTAAAATTATGAGAAATTCTTCGGTAGCAATAGGAGCAGCAATACATGCTGTAAATGCTGCTTATGAAGATGGTGTAAATGGTTTTACAACAGAAATTCAAGAGTTTGGAAAATGTTTTGGAACCTTGGACTTTAAAGAAGGAACAACGGCATTCTTGGAAAAGAGAAAAGCTGATTTTCCCGGTAAATAAAAGAGGTGATACATCATACCTTATATTTCGTTTTCTCCATTTTGTTTTTGGTTTTACCCAGTTATGGACAAGATGAAAATAATATACCTACAAATCCTCAAGATTCGATATCGAATCTTGAGGGTGTTAAAGCTAGAGGATATTCCAGTACTTACAAAAGATTCTCGATTAGAGCAGGAGCTGGTTTTCAAGACTCTTTTTATTCAGAAATAGGGATAGCGCGTCATAGATGTACCTATAGTGATGTTGGGTTTTTTGCGAATGATTATTATCTTTCTTTCGCTTGGAATTTATCTTCAAACGATGATATTTTTAGTTTAAAAACAGGTTATCAAATCAATATAATACCGTTGTTGGCATTGGGACTAGAAACTAAATATCAAACAAATTTTAGTGAAAATGATCTTGTAATTACTCCAAAAATCGGTTTAGGTATTTTTGGTGATATTTATTTATTTTATGGATATAATATATCCACTAATAATTATCCTTTTCCAGATATTGGGAAGCATCAATTTTCTGTTATTTTAAATATACATAAGAACTTTTTACGTTATTTATAAAAGTTCATTTCATCGATATATTCCCATACCTCTTTTGGTAGTAATGGTCTTATATTTTTGGCTTCTGGAATTGCTTTACGTATAAAAGTGGAAGATATCTCCATAATAGGAGCATTAATTCTATGAATTTTTGGGTGATCTTTGAATTGATGTTCTGTCACTCCTTCAGAAATTCGAGGGTACACATATAGATGATGATTCTCTAGAATCACCTCGTAATTTTTCCACTTATGAAAACTTTTAAGGTTATCTTCTCCCATAATCAAATGAAATATATCATTGGGATACTTTTCCTGAAGATGTGCAAGGGTATGAACCGTATAATTAGGCTGAGGTAATTTAAACTCAATATCACTGGGACGTAATTTAGGATAAGATTCTGTGGCGCGATAGACCATCTCTAAACGATGATTATTATCTAATAGTGAGTTTTTCTTTTTAAATGGATTATGAGGAGTAACTACCATCCAAATTTCATCCAGATCAGAATATTCAGCCATATGATTAGCAATTGCTAAATGACCAATATGGATAGGATTAAATGTTCCGAAGTATAAACCTATTTGTTTCATGAAAAATGATAATTTTTCATTCCCTTGAAGAAGGGAATATATTCATTATAAGTTTTATCCTAAAATAAATTTTTTAACCAAATGCAGCACTTCTTCCTTGGCTTTTTCTAAATCATCATTAGTTACGATAGCGTCAAATTGAGGCGCAGTAGCCATTTCTGTAGAGGCTTTGGCCACACGCATATTGATTTTATCTTCTGATTCTGTTTTACGTTTTTTTAAACGAATTTTTAATTCTTCAATACTCGGAGGTTTTATAAAAATAGCCAATGTGCGATCTGGATAAATTCTTTTAATATCTAATCCACCAACAACATCAATATCAAAAATTACATGTTTTCCTTTGTCCCAGATGCGTTGTACTTCCGTTTTTAGTGTTCCGTAAAAATTGTCTCGATATACTTCTTCCCACTCTAAAAACTCATCTGCTTTAATCTTGTCTTTAAACTCTCTTAGTGATAAAAAATAATAATCTTTTCCATGTATTTCTCCTCCACGAGGTTCTCGAGAAGCAGCAGATATAGAGAAATCAAGATTTAATTCCTCTTTATGAAGTAAATATTTAACTAATGTAGTTTTACCACTACCGGAAGGAGCAGATAGTACGATAAGTTTTCCTTGTTTCATTTATATAAATTTTACCAATAGGGTAAAGAATTCGTTTATTTATCGATTTGTTGATTAGAATATGATAAACAAATACTTATAAAATATTGAGCAATTGTTCTTTAATCTTCTCTAATTCGTCTTTCATCTGTACCACCAATTGTTGCATTGGTGCATAATTAGATTTACTACCAATTGTATTGATTTCTCTTCCGATTTCTTGAGTTATGAAACCTAATTTCTTACCATTAGAATCTTTTGTATTTATGGTAGTTGTAAAATATTCCAGATGATTTGCTAGTCTTACCTTTTCTTCGGTGATATCAAATTTTTCTAGATAATATACAAGTTCTTGCTCAAATCGATTTTCATCTACTTGTTCCTTTAACTCGGATACCGCTTTATGTAATCGTTCTCTAACAGATTCCATGCGTTCAGGGTCTATTTTGATTACTTTTTGTAATAGCTCTCCAATATTTTCGATCCTAATCTTGAAGTCTTTTTCTAGTGCTTTTCCTTCATCATTTCGATAACTCTCTATAGCATCTAGTGCATCGTTTAGACCTTTTGTTATAGCAACAAATTCTTCTTCATCAATCTCAGCACGTTCTGTTTTTAAAGCATCAGGCATGCGTACAGCCATTTTTATGATTTCTAGCCTATCACCTGGGTTATGAATAGATTCTAATTGCTTAACATAATCCATTAAAATATCTTTGTTGATTTTAGTGGAATTTTCTTCACCGGTTACCTCTACGTATAAGCTAAAATCTACTTTTCCTCTTACCAATGTTTTGGCGATGGTCTTGCGCATTTCTAACTCTTTTTCTCGGTATTGAGAAGGTATCCTAGCATTTAAATCTAGATTTTTACTGTTAAGAGATTTTACTTCTATTGTGATTTTCTTTGTGGGTAGTTGAAGGATCGACTTCCCAAAACCTGTCATGGATTTAATCATATGCTTATATCGGTACTCGGTTAAAAAATTACACGAAGATACGAACTAATTGTGAATGAAGAATTAGGAATATAAATAGATAAGTGTAAACACTATAAAATCTTATATTTTATGTAAAGAATCTTCAGAAACTTCCTTGTTCATGATGATTTTGTCAATATATTTTCCCTTTTCTAGGAAAAAATTAGGCATTCGTCCAACTTCTGTAAATCCTATTTTAGTATATAAAACTATTCCAGAAATATTAGAAGCGTATACTTCTAACCAAATCAAACGTAGGACTGGATTTTTGATAGCCCAATCCAAAACATTCTGCAAGAGTAATGTCCCAATTCCTTGATTTTGCCATTTAGTATGAATTCCCATACCAATCATAGCAGTATGTTCCATTTTTTTTCTCCAACTACCAGTAAGATCAATATTGCCTACCATATTATTATTTATCATGGCTACAAGAATAATGCTATTCTTTTCTGATAGATACTTTTTGATCATTTCTTTCTCCTGATCTGTGTCATTAGGATATTCGTTTTCGAATAACGGCAGGGTCTCTGTGTTTTTTAAATATTGTAGTTTGAGATGTAATAGTTCTTGAGCATCATCAGGTGTGGCTTGCCTAATGGTAATTTGATCATTGCTTTTAGTGGTATATGTTTTTGAAGCGAAACTCAATTAAGCATTTGGATTTTTATCTCTGACTCTTTTGTAAAATTTGATCCCTAACATTAAAAGAACGGCTAATAATAATATTCCGATAACCCCATAAATCCAATTAACGGCATCTCTTACAATAACCAAAAATATTACTGCAAAAAGAATAATAGTAGCACCTTCATTCCATAATCTCATCTGGTTAGAGGACCATTTTACGATTCCATTTTGTAGTTGTTTAAAAATCTGATGACTTTTTAGGTGGTATAACCAAAGTAAAACAACGAATCCTAATTTTACATGCATCCAGGATTCTTGTAACCATTCGGGGATAAGTATTAACAGCCAAATAGCGAATCCTGTTGCTAAAATAGCAGATGGCCAAGTAATAATATACCAAAGGCGCTTAGCCATTAGTTTTAGTTGGTTTCCTAATATTTCTTTATCTGGAGAAGGTTTTTCGGACGCCTCGATTTGATAAATAAAGATTCGTGGAATATAAAAGAGCCCTGCGAACCAGGTAATCACAAAGATTAAGTGCAGGGCTTTTATATAGTTATAATATTCTAGCATAAATTATTCTACAAATAGATAATTAAGCTGCAAGGTATTGAATTCTGTATTAAAGCTTTTTATTTCTTCAGAAATTAATTTGTCAAATAGTGTCAATTGAGTTTCTATCTCTTTAGTTAATTCATTTTTTACAGCAATATCTTGTGCTGTCGGACCAAAATCTCCCATTCCTACCAGAGAGTTTAGATGACCAAGCTTGTTAGTTAATTTTATTGGGAAATTCAATGGATCTTGACCACTTCTATTTTTAGTTTGGTATAGTGCTTTTTCAATTTCTCCAAATTGTTTTTGTAGATCTTTAGCTTTAGTTACCAAATCTTTTGTTTTCTCATCATCTTTATATTGTTTGGAGAATGATTTAAGCTGAGTGTTGATCTTTCTAATCTTTTTAATAGATTGATGTGCTTTATCCACGGTTTTATTTACATCTGTAATAAAATCAAACTGTTGTTGCATTTGCTGTGGTGTAGCTTCTGCTCTAGGATCTGCTAAAATGGTAAAGGGTTGCGAATTCTCTTTTCCATTAACATTTAGGCTTACCTTATAGGTTCCGGGGACAGCTTTTGGACCGTCTAGACTTGCCCACCATAAGATCATCCCTTTCAACTTTTCTGCTCCTTTACCGCGCATATTCCAGTTAAATTGATTAGCTCCTTTTTCTAAATCTTTTAACTGGTGCTTTTTCTCTTTGGCACTAGTACTAAACGAAGCGATAGTATCTCCTTTGGTATTAAAATAAGTTAATGAAACCGTGTCTTTCTTCTTATCAAACTTTTTCAGGTTGAAATAGGTGATAACTCCACTAGGATGATTGGTTCCTTCGGTTTTAGAATCTTTGAAACTACCACCACGCATTCTGTAGGTGTCTTTTGGTTTAAATAAAGTGTAGTTTTCCGTTGCTATGGTATTATTTAATTGATGAAGAACTGTTAAATCATCAATAATCCAAAGGCTTCTTCCTTGGGTAGCTACTACCAAGTTATTGTCTTTTATGGCTAAATCAGTTATAGGAACAATAGGAAGGTTTAGTTGAAAAGATTTCCAGTTAGCTCCGTCATTGAATGAAATATACATTCCAGTCTCTGTACCTGCATATAATAATCCTTTTCTTTTTGGATCTGCTCGGAGTACTCTGGTAAAATGTTCACTAGGAATTCCTGTTGTGATTTTTGTCCATGATTGTCCATAATTTGTTGTTTTATATAAATATGGAGCAAAGTCACCAGACTTATATCGTGTACCTGCAATGTAGCAAGTGCCTTCATCAAAAGCACTAGGTTCAATACTATTGATCATCATCCATTCTGGCATTCCTTTCGGAGTTACGTTACTCCAGTTCTTTCCTCCATCTTTACTTACATGAACTAATCCGTCATCACTACCTGTCCATAACAATCCTTCTTTCAAAGGACTTTCTGCGGCAGCAAAAATAGTACAGTAGTATTCCACCGAAGTGTTATCTTGTGTAATAGGACCTCCAGAAGACTTCAGTTTACTAGGGTCATTTCTTGTAAGGTCTGGACTGATAACTTCCCAACTTTGTCCTTCGTTTTCAGTGACATGAACCTGATTAGAGAAGGTATACAATCTATTTGGGTTGTGTTTTGAGAACATAATAGGGAAATTCCATTGAAAACGATATTTCATATCTTCTGCTCCATGTCCCATAGGGTTATCCGGCCATACACTGATGGATCGTACAGTTTCGGTTTTGTGATTTACTCTGGTAAGGAATCCATCATAGCTACCGCCATAAACGATATCATTATTCTTTGGATCTACAGCAATATGCGCGGATTCTCCACCAGCAGTGGACTCCCAATCATCTTCTGAAATGGACCATCCTGTACTTCTGTGATTAATTCGTATAGTGGAATTGTCTTGTTGTGCAGCGTATATTCGATATGGGAAACTATTATCTGTAGTTACTCTATAGAATTGTGATGTTGGTTGATTATGATAAGTACTCCAGGTTTCTCCACCATCATAAGTAATCTGGGCACCACCATCATCACCTATGACCATTCGTTTAGGGTTTTCTGGAGCTATCCAAAGATCATGGTGATCTCCATGTGGAGCTCTAAAACTACTGAAGTTTTTACCGCCATCTTTACTTTTGTGATAAGAAACATTTACCACATATACTACATCTTTATCTTTAGGATCTGCATAAATCCTAGTGTAATACCAAGCACGCTGACGAAGACTACGATCGCTATTTAAAAGGTTCCAGGTTTCACCACCGTCATCACTTCTATACACTCCACCCTTTTCTTTATTTTCTACAATGGCCCAAACTCTTTCGCTGTTCACTGGAGAAACAGTAACACCAATAATACCAAGAGTGTCTTTAGCAAAACCTTTATTTTTCGAAATTTCCTTCCATGTTTTACCGCTATCTGTACTTTTCCATAAGGCAGATCCATCTCCACCAGAACTTAAACTGTAAGGTGTTCTTCTGGCGTTCCAAGTAGAAGCATATAAGATTCTAGGGTTGTTAGGGTCTAAAGTTAAATCAACCGCACCAGCATCTTGATTCGAAAAAAGTACTTTGTTCCATGTTTTACCACCATCTATACTTTTGTAAACACCTCGATTTTGTGTTGGTTTGTAGATGTTTCCTAAAACACCCGCGTATACAATATCTGGATTGGTTGGATGAATAGCAATTCTAGGAATATGTCTACTTTTTGGCAAACCTGATTGAGTCCATGTTTTACCAGCATCAACACTTTTCCATACACCATATCCTGAAGATACATTTCCTCTAAGTGTTTTTTCGCCACCACCGACGTAGATTACATTTGGGTCACTTTTAGATACTGAAATAGAACCAACAGAACCTCCAAAAAAGCCATCAGATATATTTTCCCAGGTTCTTCCACCATCGGTAGTTTTCCAAACACCACCTCCAGTGGCGCCAAAATAAAATAAATTAGGTTTTCCAGGAACTCCTGTTACTGCAGCACTTCTACCTCCTCGAAAAGGCCCTACTAATCGATATTCTAAGGCGTCATAAAGTTCTTCTTTATACGTTTGTGCATTTACCAATGAAAAATTGCCTATTACAAAAAATGTAATAAGAGTGAGTTTGATGATTCTTGAGTACATTCAGTTGAGTTTATAGTTTACGCCTAGATGTTGATTGATCACAGTGTAGATTTGATGGTCTACTAAAATCAGGAATAAAAGCGTATTGAAAAAGATTTTCACGTAATTTTAACCTTAGTCTACTGGTTAAGATGAAATCGTGTTACAAGAATAATAGACTATGCGCCTTTTGGAAGAACTAGTGTTTTTCTAACTTCTCTGTTTAGATAATAACCGGTAAGTATAGTGGATAATACATCCGCAATTGGAAAAGCAATCCATACACCTAGAACACCAAGAAAAGGAGGTAGCATTAAGATAAGTGGGATCAGAAAAAAACCTTGTTTTGTTAAGCTCAACAATAAAGCAGGAACTACTTTTCCAATAGATTGGAAATAAGCGGAACCAATTAACTGTACAATAATCACAGGTGTAGCCAAAAACACAATTCTTAGGGCTGACGGCGTTCGCTGAAGAATTTCCTTGTTATTAGCAAGTGTTTCAGGATCCAAAGAAGTTTTAGTACTTACGAAAATAGAAATGAATTGGTGTGGAAACACCATTATTATTAGAAATATTATGATAGCTAATATTCCTCCATACGTAATAGATGTATTGATAGATTCTCGAACTCTCTGAAACTTTTCTGCACCATAATTGTATCCGGCAATAGGCATAAAACCTTGATTTACTCCAATAACTGGAAAAAGTGCAAACATCAATACTGTTCTTATGATACCGTAAGAAGCAATGTCTAATTCATCACCATAATTTCCTAAAACGTTATTAAGTAAAATCCCTAATACCGCAATAGTACCTTGTCTGGCGAGGGTAACAAAACTAAGTCCACTAATTTCGTTTACAATAGATTTTTTTAGCTTAATACATTCTGCATTAAGAGGCAATTCACTTTTTACGATAAAAAACCACAAAATGAAACCAAAGCAAATCGCATAGCTTATAAAAGTAGCCCAAGCTGCACCTTCCATTCCGTATCCCATAACATTAATGAGAATGTAGTCTAGAAAAATATTACCAATAGCGGGTAATATCATTGCTACCATTGCAAATGTAGGTTTTCCTTCTGCTCGGATTACATTATTACCCATCATCGACATAGAAAGCATTACAATGCCATAGAGTACTATTCTGTAATAAATAAGTGCATAATCTTTAAAGGATTCTTCTGCGCCCAAAAAACCTATAAAAAAATCTTGAAAAATTAATCCAATTAAAGCTAATGAACCAGATATTAAAAAAGTTAAGGTGGTTTGATTTCCAAAGACACGTAGCGCTTTATCTCTGTCTCCAGACCCTAATGCTCTTGATAAGACTGAACTCCCCCCAATTCCAATAGCTAATCCAATAGCACCAATAAAAAAGGTAAAAGGAATAACCACTTGAACAGCAGAAATTGCAAGACCACCAATCCAGTTACCTAAAAAAGCAGTGTCTACAATCATATTTAAAGACATTACCAGTATCCCAATAGAGGCTGGTACTGCCTGCTGAATAAGAAGTTTTCCAATGGGTTTAGTTCCTAAAGCTTCAGAGCTTATTCTCGCCATTCTTTATACAGGAATTTTTTCTCCAATCCATTCGTTCACCCAATTTCCAAGTACATCTGCCCAATCGTCTCGATCATTTAAACAAGGAATTGTGGTAAATTCTTTTCCGCCAACTTCATGGAAAATTTCTTCTCCTTCCATGGCAATTTCTTCTAATGTTTCCAGACAATCCGATACGAAAGCAGGAGTAACAATAGCCATTTTTTTAAGACCTTCTTTCCCCATTCTTTCTATGGTTCTATCTGTATACGGTTGTAACCAGGGATCAAAACCTAATCTGGATTGAAATGTAGTAGAGTAGGTGCCATTTTTTAATCCTAATTTTTTAGCAACCTGAACCGTAGTCATTTCACATTGATGACGGTAACAGAATTCATGTTGTACAGACCCCTTCTTAAAACAACATTTGCCATCCATTTTACAATTTCCGTTGCTAATATCGCTTTTTCGGATATGTCTTTCTGGAACACCATGATAACTAAATAAAAGGTGGTCATATTCAACACCTTCTAAATGTTCTGAAATACTGTTTGATAGTACATCTATATATTCCTTTTTATCATAAAAAGCAGGAATATCAGATATTTTCATATGAGGAAAATGCTCTTTTCTTAATTCTTCGGCAAGTACCAAAATTGTTTCTGTAGTTGCCATTGCAAATTGAGGATATAACGGTACAATAAGTACTTCATCGACACCTTTATCATGTAATTCTTGTAATCCTTTATGGATGCTCATGGAACCATATCGCATTGCCAATCCAACGGGGACATTGGTTCTTTCGGCTACTTTTTTCTGTAATCTTTCAGAAAGAACTATTAGAGGAGAACCCTCTTCCCACCATATTTTTTTGTAAGCAGCTGCGGATTTTTTAGGACGTGTATTTAGAATAATACCTTTTACCAATAATGTTCTAGCCCATAAAGGAACGTCAATAACTCTAGGATCCATCAAAAATTCTCCAAGATATTTCTTTACATCCTTGGGATCTGTACTGTCAGGAGATCCTAAATTAACAAGAAGTACACCTTTGCTCATAGTTTATCTTTTTCGAAACGTAAAAATACAAACTATTCAATGGATAGATCATAAAATTATAATAAGACTTAGTGATCTAATAATTGATAATAACAATTTTATTAATAATTCTTGGAATTCGTTTTTAGATTAGTTCTTAAAACAATATACAGACAAGTTAAAATGTTTTAAACTAAAAGTTCTCAGATAATATTTTCTTATTTTTATAAGATCAAAAAAGCATTGAAATGAAACGTATTATTGTAGACGTAGAAAACGAAAAGTTACCTTTTATTATAGAATTGTTAGAACATTTTGAATTTGTTTCTGTTTTAGCTGATCCAGATGGAGATGATAGAGGAATGTATGACTCTATTGTTTCTTTACAGAAAGGGGAAGGAATTCCAATGAAAGAATCTTAAAATTCTGTATTTAGCTTAGATTCATCACGTACTTTTTAGGAGTGGTGCCAAATTTCTTTTTAAAAGCTGCTATAAAATGGCTTGCCGTGCTATATCCTACCTTTAGGCCAACTTCATTTACATTATGACTTCCAGTTGCTAATAACTGGCGAGCTACCTCCATTTTATAATCGAAAAGAAAGGTATATACTGGTTCACCATAGATTTGCTTAAAACCATCTTTGAGCTTACCCAATGGTAGTCCAATTTCTTTTGATAATTCTTGAAGAGTTGGTGGCTCAGCCATTCTGGAAATAATTATTTCTTTAGCCTGTTTTATTTTAAGCACATTTTCTTCATCCACTAGAAAAGGACACTGGTCAATATCTGCATCTTCAGGTTTGTTGAAATAAAGGCTCAGTAATTCATACGATTTTCCTTTAAAATATAGGAGTTTAATAGAACGGTGTAGATTGTAATTTAGAATTTGATTTAAAATAACGGTCATAGAAGGAGAAATATCGGCATCCGTGTAGTATTTTTTATCACGATTACCTTCTCCTAAAAATGGAATATAATCTGCTTCTTTAGAAAAGAGAGAATGAAATTTTTTAATTGAAATTAATAATGAAATAAGAGATGAATCCTTTTCCATTTCCAGATTCATAGGCAAGTCTCTCTGCGGATTATATAATAGGAGCGATTTTTTATCTGGTAAAGGTATCGAATAGCTCCCGTTATTAAAGTTAAACTTGGTGTTACCTTTTACACAGAAGTGAAATTGAATGTAGCTACTATTAATATCTCGTATAATCCTTTGACTATCATTAGTTTCGTTTTGGAACTTAAGTATAAAGAAACCATCCTCGATCATGGTTTCTTCCATTATGCCTGGAGCGTTATTTTTTAACTGTATTTCCATCTTCTATGTGGTATTTATTTAGAATAAATCTAAATTGATATTTTTGAAATCTATGGTAGCTATACAAAAATAAGTGTTTTTACGTGATTTTGACTATTTAAAGAGATAAACAACGCATTTCGATACTTTAAAACCTTTAAGCGTTATTTTTTAAACTAGATGTGGGATATTTTTGCTACGGAAAAATTGAGACGGCCCAATGGAACCTCACCTACGTACAAAAGGATCACATTTTTATGCAATTGGTCTCAGCTATAAAAAGGCTGATGCTGAGGTGCGTGGTCATTTTAGTCTTAATGATGAGGCAAAAAGTCTAGTTCTTCAAGAAGCAAAAGACCACGGTATCGAAGGTCTTTTGGTAATGTCTACTTGTAATCGTACAGAGCTGTATGGTTTTGCACAACATCCTTTTCAGTTAATAAAGCTTTTATGTAAACATACTGTTGGAACTGTAGAAGAGTTTGAACAGGTTGCTTATGTTCATAAAAATAGCAAAGCTGTACATCATCTTTTTAGAGTAGGAACAGGTTTGGATAGCCAGATTTTAGGTGATTTTGAAATTATCGGACAATTAAAATCCGGATTTCGAACATCTAAAAGGATACAGATGATTAATCCGTTTTTAGAGCGTTTGACCAATGCGGTAATTCAAGCAAGTAAAAGGATTAAAAATGAAACTGAAATATCCAGTGGCGCTACTTCTGTAAGTTTTGCAGCAGTACAATATATTTTAGCTAGAGTTCCTTATGTCTCTGACAAAAACATATTACTTTTTGGAACAGGAAAAATAGGAAGAAACACTTGTGAAAATTTAGTAAAACATACTAAAAATGATCACATTGTATTGATAAATAGAACAAGGGACAAAGCCGAAAAAGTAGCAGGAAAATTTAATCTTATTGTAAAAGATTATGAAACACTCAAAGATGAGGTGAACAAAGCGGATGTTCTAATTGTGGCTACTGGAGCTCAGCAACCTACGATTACCAAGGAAATTATTAACACGGATAAGCCTTTGTTGATTTTAGACTTATCAGTTCCAAAAAATGTTCATTCTAACGTATCTGAATTTCCAAATGTTACTTTAGTGCACATGGATGATTTATCGAAAATCACAGATGATACCTTACAGCGAAGAAGAGTTCATATACCGAAAGCAGAGGTTATTATAGAAGAAGTAAAGTCGGAATTTGATAGTTGGTTAGAAACTAGAAAATTTGCTCCTACTATTAAAGCCTTAAGAAATAAACTAGCCTCATTTAAGGATGCTGAAATCAATTTACAGCGTAAAAAAATGGCAGATTTTAACGAAGAGCAAGCAACGATCATTAGTGATCGCATCATACAAAAAATAACGAATCATTTTGCTAGTCATCTCAAAGATGAAAACACTGCTTCTGAGGAAAGTATTGAATTGATTCAGAAAGTATTCCAAATACAAAATAAATAGTGACACATAAGAAAATCCGAATTGGAACAAGAGATAGTGAATTAGCACTTTGGCAAGCAAAAACAGTTCAGAATAAATTAGAAAAGCTTGGACACGAGACGATCTTGATTCCTGTGAAGTCTACTGGAGATATTATTTTGGATAAACCTTTATATGAATTAGGGATCACTGGCATTTTTACCAAAACATTGGATGTCGCTATGATTAATAACGATATTGATATTGCCGTACATTCTATGAAAGATGTTCCCACGGCCTTACCCAAAGGTATTGTAGAGGCTGCGATTTTGGAACGTGCAAATTCAAATGATATTTTAGTACATAAAGGTGTTGATTTTTTAAATACTAATGGAACAATTGCTACAGGAAGTTTGCGTAGAAAAGCACAATGGTTACATAAATATCCTAAACATTCTGTTGTAGATCTTAGAGGAAATGTAAATACCAGAATGCAAAAGTTACAAGATAGTGATTGGAACGGAGCTATTTTTGCAGCCGCAGGACTAGAAAGAATCGACTTAAAACCTAAGGAATATATCGATCTTGACTGGATGATTCCAGCTCCTGCTCAAGGAGCTATGTTGGTAGTAGCCAAAGAAGATGATACTTATTGTCTAGAAGCACTCGAAAAACTAGATCATGAGCATTCTAAAATATGTGTTCATGTAGAAAGAGAATTTCTAAGAAAATTAGAAGGTGGTTGTACAGCACCAATTGGAGCTTTGGCAACTATAGAAGAAGATGAACTTCATTTTACTGGAGCATTATTTAGCTTAGATGGTAAGGAGAAGATTGAAGTTGCAGAGACTATTAAATTAGAGGATGTAAATGAATTTGGAATCCGTTGTGCTGAAAGGGTATTGGATAATGGAGGTAAGGAGTTAATGCAAAAAATTAAAGCAGTCTTACAATAATTGAAAGTAGAGCCTACCATATTATCCACAAAAAAATTATCCTATTCGCAAAAAGAATTGTTGTTAAACTCGGGAATCGGATTTGTGGAATATGATGCGATCGAGATTGAATTTTTGAATGTAACCATTGATCAACTCATACAAAATGCAATATTTACCAGCAAGAACGCGGTAAAAGTAATGCTAAATTCTGGAGTTACGATCCAACGATGCTTTTGTGTTGGAGATAATACGAAAAAGCTATTGCAGCAAGGAGGTATCAAGGTGATTGAAACAGCCCAGAACGCGAAAGATCTTGCCGAAATTATTGTTAAGAATTATCAACAAGAGAAATTTCACTTTTTTTGCGGAAACCTTAGAAGGGATGAACTACCATCTATTCTTTCTCAGAATAAAATAAGTTTAGAAGAAATAGTAGTCTATAAAACGCTAAA
This sequence comes from uncultured Aquimarina sp., assembly GCF_947492965.1. Classification (GTDB taxonomy): domain Bacteria; phylum Bacteroidota; class Bacteroidia; order Flavobacteriales; family Flavobacteriaceae; genus Aquimarina. The sequence continues at coordinate 329,695 of NZ_CANLOZ010000006.1, forward strand.
GAAGTCTACAAAAATTGATAGAGTTTTTGATGGAATACTGTTCTTTAGCCCTTCGGGAGTAGAAAGTTATACTTCTACGAATGAGATTAAAGAGAGTATGGTTTTTTGTATCGGAAGTACAACCGCCTCTGACGCAAAAGCACATACAGATAATATTATTATTGCCAATAAACCAACCGTAGAGAACGTGATTGTTCAGGCGGTCAAATACTTTGATAAAAGGATATGATAAAAAATGATTTATTTCTTAAAGCTTTAAAAGGAGAAACTGTGGAACGTCCACCTGTTTGGATGATGCGTCAGGCAGGAAGATATTTACCAGAGTTTATGGCTTTGAAGAAAAAATATGACTTCTTTACACGATGTAGAACGCCAGAATTGGCTTCTGAAATTACTGTACAGCCCATTGATATTATAGGTCCAGATGCAGCAATACTATTTAGTGATATCTTGGTGATTCCGCAAGCAATGAATATCGAAGTACAGATGAAAGATGGAATTGGTCCTTGGTTACCAAATCCAATTCGAACTCAGGCGGATGTTGATCAAGTGGTAGTTCCAGATGTCGATGAAGAGTTAGGATATGTAATGGACGCTATTACGCTTACGAAAGAGAAATTAGATAATAGAGTGCCCCTTATTGGTTTTGCGGGTTCTCCTTGGACGATACTATGTTATGCAGTGCAAGGACAAGGTTCTAAGAATTTTGATAAGGCTAAAGGATTTTGTTTCACTCAACCTGAAGCTGCTCATCAGTTACTGCAGAAAATTACAGACACTACGATTGCTTATTTGAAGAAAAAAGTGGCTACTGGTGTTAATGCAGTGCAAGTTTTTGATAGTTGGGGAGGCATGCTTTCACCTGTAGATTATCAGGAGTTTTCTTGGAAATATATTCAGCAGATAGTAGACGCTTTAAAAGGTGAAACGGAAGTAATCGTTTTTGGAAAAGGTTGTTGGTTTGCTTTGGGTGAGATGGCAAAATCAGGAGCATCAGCATTGGGTGTAGATTGGACTTGCTCTGCAAGAAATGCAAGATATCTTACAGGAGGAAATATAACATTACAAGGTAATTTTGATCCTTCTAGACTGTTATCACCGCCGTCGGATATTAAGAAGATGGTCAAACAAATGATCGATGAGTTTGGTAAAGATAAATATGTTGTGAATCTAGGACATGGAATTTTACCAAATATTCCAGTGGATAATGCGAAGGCATTTGTAGACGCAGTAAAAGAGTACAAAGGGTAATAATGACAATAGTAAGCCTAATCAAACGTCTTAATATTAGGCAATTGTTTAAGGTAATAGGCTTGGGTTTACAAAAACCGTTGTATATTATTCCGACATTTATTGCTACCAAAAGAACCTTAGCTATCTGTGATTCTTTATACGAAGGTGAACATCATTTTCATGGAAAAGCAAATGCGTTTAGACACTGCTTATGGAATGTGCTCATCTGTCAAAGAGTTTTGAAAGTTTCGGGAGATGCTACTAAATCTGAATTTTGGGCAAAAAGAATAACTGATTTGCATGAAAAATTAGCTCCAAATGAACCTTTGGAGCAAGCTATGGATTTACACAACAACGAGCTTGGCAGGATATATTTCAAAAAATTAAAGGATGCTACAGAAGGAGAAATTATTAGTTTTTTAGAATTAAAAATTAAAAATGCCAAAAAAGTGTTAGAGGTATCTAAATTTCATAACTATTCGAACGATTTGGTTTATATTGAGGAGGGTTAAGGTATTATTATGAAAGTATAGTAGTCTACAGATGATGAAGAATAAACTTAAACTTTTTTACAAGAAGTACTTGAGTCTCAAGAAAAGCTGGTCTCCACAACAAAATTTACTATACGGCTTTTTTACTTATGTTCTGGTTGGTTTTTGTTTGCTTTGTTTTCCGTTATTTCAAAAAGTATCTATACCTGTTCTTGATAACCTTTTCATGGCTACATCTGCAGTTTCTACAACAGGTTTAATTACAGTTGGTATTGCTGATAGTTATAATTTTTTTGGTCAATTCATTATATTGATTCTTTTTCAATTAGGAGGTATTGGTTATTTAACTTTTACAACATTTATGATTCTTTCAACAACCAGAAAGATAACGCATTGGCATAAAACACTATTAACTTCCGAGTTTACCTTACCTCAAACAATAAGGATAAAAGACTTCTTAAAATCTGTTATTTTCTTTACTTTTTTTATGGAGATTTTGGGAAGTATTCTGTTTTTTATTGCTTTTAAAATAGAAGGAATGTCTACAGGAATAGCATTGTGGAATGCAGTTTTTCATAGTGTAAGTGCTTTTTGTACAGCTGGGTTTAGTCTGTTTAATACTGGATTTACGGAATATGTTGATAATACTTTTATGAATGCCATTATTGCTTTTTTAGCTATTTCGGGATCTTTAGGTTTTATTGTGGCCACAGATTTTACTCTTAGACTAAAAAAAAAGTCACATAGGATTAGTTTTACTACTAAAATAGTATTGATAGGTTTCATTATCTTATTAAGTTTTGGTTTTGTGTTTTTCTATTTTTTTGAGCCAGAGATATATGGACTTCCAATAAAAGAGAGAGTATTAGCATCTTTCTTTCAAGTTATGAGTGCTATGACTACTGTTGGTTTTAATACAGTTGATTTCGGGGCTTTTGTCTTACCAATGTTGTTGGTTACTACGATATTGATGTATATTGGAGCTTCTCCTTCAGGAACAGCCGGAGGAATGAAAATAACTACATTAACAGCAGTTTTTTCAATAATGAAAAGTAGATTGAAAGGAAGAAAAAGGATCACTTTTTTAGGACGAACAATTCCTTTTGAAAGATTGTACATAGCAACTTCATCCTTTATTTTTTATACAACCTTAATATTTCTCGGAACATTTATTTTATCTTTTACAGAATCTTTTAGTTTTGAACAAATATTGTTTGAAGTTGCATCAGCGCTTGGAACAGTCGGATTAAGTACTGGGATTACCTCAGAACTAAGTGAAATAGGGAAATTGATCATTATAATTTTAATGTTTATAGGTCGATTGGGAGTTCTTACTTTTGGATTAGCAATATGGTCTAAAAGTGTTGTAAATGGAGAAGATCAGGTGCCAGAGGAAGATATTGCTGTATAAATTTTGAAACAAATTTGTTTAAAACACTACTTATAAGGAGTTAACCAATTTGTAGTATCATGATTAAAAATATAATAAACGGTATTAAAGCGTATTTGGACAGTTTTGGATTGATTTCTAAATTAGGCTTATGGAAGTATTTTGCGATCCCGATTTTGATCAGTTTTCTAACAGGAATCTTGTTTTTTGCGCTTTCGTGGTTTTTGTCTGATCCGCTAGGAGGATTTATTGCAAAAGCATGGGTATGGGATTGGGGTTCTGAAACTTTTGCAGTTATTAGTAAATATTTTGGCATTCTGTTGATATTAGCTTTAGGACTGGTCTTATACAAACATATTGTAATGGCATTATCAGCACCTTTTATGAGTCCTGTTTCTGAAAAGGTGGAAGCACATATCTTAGGAGATCGGCATAAACATCATGCGCACCGTAATACTTCGTTTAGAGAACAGTTGATACGTGGTATACGTATTAATGTTAGAAATTTATTTAGAGAATTATTATTTATCATACCATTGCTTGTCCTAAGTTTAATTCCTGGAGTTGGAATAATAACGACCATTTTGATATTTGCAATTCAAGCTTATTATATTGGTTTTGGTAACATGGATTATACTATGGAACGTCATTTTAAATATAAAGATAGTATTGAATTTGTTCGTAAAAACAGAGGCACTGCTATTGGAAATGGAATTGTATTTATGTTAATGTTGTTCATTCCAATAGTAGGATTTATCATCACATTACCTATATCTGTAGTGGCTGCTTCTACAGAAACAGTGACAATATTAGATAAAAAGGGTTTGATTCTTAAGGAAGCTTCTGAAGAAGTTTCAAAAATTGAAGCATAGAAAAGTAAATGAAACAAGTTATAACAGATTTGATGTACATCAGAATTAGTAATGATGAGTTTCATTTGGCTTTTAGAATAATATAAAAATACATGAAAGAAAAATTTTATCAGTATATCCAGGATTTACAAGATACTATTACTACAACACTTGAGAAAATAGATGGAGAGGCAACTTTTAAAGAGGATATCTGGAAAAGAGAAGAAGGTGGTGGTGGAAGAACTCGAGTGATTGAGAATGGAGCTGTCTTTGCAAAAGGAGGAGTAAATATTTCAGGAGTTCATGGTAAACTGCCAAAAGCAATGCAAAGTTACTTTAATGTTGGAGATGTCGATTTTTTTGCTTGTGGTTTATCACTGGTTTTACATCCAAAAAGTCCAATGGTACCAACAGTTCATGCGAATTGGAGGTATTTTGAGATGTATGATGAAGAAGGTACCATAGTAGATAGTTGGTTTGGTGGGGGACAAGATCTTACTCCATATTATTTGTTTGATGAAGATGCCAAACATTTTCATCAGGTTTGTAAATCAGCATGCGATAAACATGATTTAGATTTTTACCCATTATATAAAAAGAAGTGCGATGAATACTTCTACAACGCGCACAGAGGAGAAGGAAGAGGAGTAGGAGGCTTGTTTTTTGATTATTGTAAAAAAACGGATAATATAAATATGTCTCAGTGGTATGAGTTTGTAACTGAGGTTGGAAACAGTTTTCTAGAGGCTTATGTTCCTATTGTAGAGAAAAGAAAGGAAATATCCTACACAACTGACCAAAAAGATTGGCAAGAGATTCGCAGAGGAAGATACGTAGAGTTTAATTTAGTGCATGATAAGGGAACATTATTTGGATTAAAAACAAATGGAAGAATTGAAAGTATATTAATGAGCTTACCACCTCAGGTACAGTGGAAATATGATCATCATCCTGCTAAAGGAAGCGAAGAGGCGCGTTTACTGGAAGTGTTAAAAAATCCTATTGAGTGGGTGTAATCTTACGAAAAAGGAGGTGAAAAACGGTAATTATTAAAAATTCACTCGTTAAAGTGCTTAAAAATTAGGATAAAGTGTTGATTATAAGGATTTTTTTATTACCTTGCGTCAACTAATGTGGCTTAATGTATAATTATTAACCGATTAATACCCAAATTTGTATGAAAAAAATTCTACTATTGTTATTAACTGTCATCTGTATTACGGGATGTGAATATTTTTCCGGCGGTGGTAGTTCGAAACCCAAATTTGCCAAATTTTCAAAAAATACCATAACGTTTCGTAAGAATACTATTATGCTTACGAAAGGGTACGAGAAAACAACTCCTGAGGAATTTAAAGCTAGACTAGATTCGTTAGAAGATAGTCCTAAGTTTAAAAAGATTGCCTTAGAAGAATTAAAGAAGATCGAAAACAAGAACGTTGATTTCCAATTATTCGTTGATGAAAGAAATGTAGAAAATTACGTTTTTATCTACGCTTGCGATTATTATCAATTAGATGAGCACAGAGCGGCTACAGTAGTAGAAGCTTTAAGCAGACAACTAAAAGATGAGGCTCAAAGTCAAGATGTACGCTACAAAAGAATACACGGAAGATTTTTCTTTACCCCAACTTCAAAAATCGTGAAGTTAAAGTATCTGAAAGGATATAAAATGGAAAAGAAATATCAAGCAGAATATATTGTTGCTTCCAGATCAGGAGGAATTGGATTACTTATTAGTAACCTTGAAAACGTAGATTTTGAAAGTTCCATTAAACGACTTGCTTCAAAATAATAAGAAGAAGAATTTAATTGGGTTTTAATACAACTTATAAAAAAGGTATTGATTTTTATCAGTACCTTTTTTAATTATTAGAGAATTACTAAAATTCAAACATGTGAAAAGATTTATTTTATTAATGATATGTATTGGTTTTATGAGTTGTGCTAAAGAAGTAGAACCAACTCCTGATAATATCAATAAAATATTTGCTTCGCAGGATTTTACATTTGAGTTTCATCAATCTGGTGAGTCCAAAAAATCTATTAGTTTTAGAAATGACTATCTGGTTTATAAAAGTGATGCGCCAACATTTAGGAGAGAGATTACCTATGATGAGGTGCTGCTAATAAATGATTTTATACAGAATATTGTAAATCTGCACCAAAATGATGTAGACGAAGCATCTTCTTTCTACGTAGTTAAAAATACTGCTTATACCACTACCATTTTTCCTAAACAGGAGGACTTATATTTCGAAGCACTATTAAAAACACTAAAACTAGTTAAGTAATAACTTTCTGCATTACTTTGTTTTCATAGCTATGCATTTCCATATCAAAGAATGCATTACCAATGACAACGAACTGTTGTTTTTCGTAAAAGGAAATAGCTCTATTATTTTTTATATACACCCAAAGCCAGTACTCATTGTGGCCTTTGTTCTTCAGTTCTGTTTCAACAGACGCAATCAATCCGTTGCCTATTCCTTTTCCGAAGAACCAATCTAGAACATATAACTTCCCTAATTCTGGAGAAACGATATTTCTTATTGGGCATGTACTATCATATACAATTTCTGCTACTCCCACTGGATTATCTTTATAAGTAGCAACGATCATTGAGTTCTCTTTTTCAATAGTATTTTTAATTGCTTCAACAGAGAATTTTTGTGATACAAAATTAGCAAACTCGTGGGTGATTCCTTCTACAGCATAGGTTTTCATATACACTTGCTTAAAAAGAATAGAAAGTTGTAATGCATCTTCTTTTTTAGCTTTTCTGAAAAGTATTTCAGACTTCATATTAGGATAAGATTTTATGAATTGGAGTATTATTCTTCGATTTCATCATCGATAGCCTTAAACTGCTTTATAGCTGTGTTAGGTTCGATAATGTTGTATCCTTTCCAGAAATCAGGATTGTATTTGGATAAATAGGTAGATTGTACGTTTTTATTTTCTTTACTGCTTTTATATTCGCTTTCGGTAATTGTTTTAGCATCAAATACAATAACTTCATATTTGTTTTTCGCGTAGCTAATTACATCTAGATGTAACGATACCTGATTTTGCTTGTTTCTCCCTTTTACATACTTATTTTTTTCGATAATACTTAAAGGTCTATCAACTCCGAATTTGTTTTCTGTTACTTTTTCGATAAACTTTACATCATACTTGCCATCACTTCCTTTTTTAAATATAGTAGTACCACTGTATCCATTTTCCTGAAAACTAAGTCCAAGTAGGTTAAAGCTTCTTAACCGTTTTACGTTTTGATAATCAATTCGGATTATTGCAAAATCTTCGGTATTTACATATAAAGTACCTTTAAAATCACCTCTTCTTTTGGGAGTAAACTTAATAACATATACTCCAACATCATCCAAGATGGTATAATCCACGCGTTCGAACTCGTATCGCCCCGAATTTTTAATCACGTTTAGCTTGGTGTCAGATTGATAAAAAGTCTGATTAAAAAGGTTTTTAAGGTTCATTTTTCTGGATTTGAAAAACAAATTTTCCTTTGGATTGTCAATGCCATCAGCAATATCCTTTGCGTCTTGATTGTTTTTTAAAATAGAATCTACCTGAACCTTTTGGCTGAACAATCCAGATCTAATTTTGATATATGAATTGGGTTTTACATTGTCTTTAAAAATTTTCTCCATCTTTTTGAAAATCCCCTCTATAGAACCATTATTATTTTTGTCATACAAGCGAGCTCCTTTAATTACTCTTAGTTTTTGTTTGTCTTCATTTCCATAAAAATCACATAAGGCTTCTGCATAAAAAACAGAATTCTTAGGAATCACTTTAGAGATGCTATCTATCAACTTTTCATCAATCTCTTCAATCGTAGATTTTTTGAACTCAAGATCCATTTTTTTAATGAAGTTGGTATTGGTTTCTCGAAAGAAGAGTCGTTTTTTAGATAAGTCAGAGCGATAATTGTCTTCCATATTATCGTCTACATTATCAATGATATCATCAATATCCAGATTTTTGTTGGATATAAATACACTTTTAAGCTCTATAGCTTTTGGTTCTATATAAATGATACTATCAGTGATGCTTTGCACGGATACACCTACAGTTGCATATCCCATGGAAGAAATGTAAATAGAGTCTATTTTTTTAGATTGAATATCATCCAGCGTAATATTGAAGCTTCCTTCTTCATTGGTAACCACACCTTCATTTTCTCCAATCTGTATGGTTGCATAAGGGATTGGTTGATTGGTTTTTTTATCCACTACTTTAGAGCGTATCGTTTGCCCAGTTGCGGTAGAAAAAATGAACCCTAAACCAATAAGTAATAATGTAATCTTATTCTTTTTCATAAATCAGTAGATTCGTAAAATTACAGGATAAAAGTCTAACTTCTATTGTATCTATTACATAGTTACAACTAAAAACTATACCAATATGGTAATTTATTCTTAAAATAAGACGAATATCTTATTGGTTCAAAGGTCTGGATAGTATAGAAACCAACTAAAGTTGGTCTACTTCTAGGACTCTCCTTCGATAGCTGTAAATTGTTTGATCGCTGTATTAGGTTCTATGATATTATAACCTTTCCAAAATTCTGGATCATACTTAGACATATATTGCGGTTTAATGCTTTTATTTTCTTTACTGTTTTGATATTCAGCTTCTGTAATAGGTTTGGTGTCGAAAACAACTACTTCGTATTTGCTGATCTCACCAGCACCAATATCTAAGCCTAAGGATAGTTCGTTTTGTTTGCGTCTTCCTTTTACAAACTTATTTTTTTCGATGATCTTTAGTGGTCGATCGATTCCGAATACATTTCCTCTCGTTTTTTCTATATAACGCACACCATATTTACCATCTTCACCTTTTGCAAAAATTGTTTTTCCTTTATACATAGTATCGTGAAAACTGATTCCCAATAATCCGAAATTTCGCAAGTTTTTTACATTTTCATAATCCACTCTCATGATCGCAAAATCTTCGGTGTTTACGTACATGGTGCCTTTAAAATCAGCTCCTCGTTTTGGCTCAAAATTGATAATATATACGCTGCTGTCATCCATAGTAGTATAATCGATTAACTCGAATCGATATCTTCCGGATTTATCAATAAAATTCAGCTGAGAGTCTTCCTGAAAGAACATACTAGATAACAAACTTTTTAAGGAAGATTTTCGGTAGTTTAAGAAGTAATTTTCTTCATTTTTATTAGGTTTTTCGATCTCTTCTTTAACTTCTGCAGCTTCTTCGTTAGCATCAAAAATAGAATCCATTTGTACTTTTGTACCCAGAATCCAACCTGATTTAATCTTTAGGTACGAATTAGGTTTTACATTCTTTTTCAGGATATCCTCGAGTTTATCCGAGAGCGCTTCCATAGAACCATCATTACTCTTGTCATATAACTCCGCTCCTTTAATGATATTCAGTTTTTGTTTATCATAATCACCATATAAGTCACATAATGCTTCCGTATAATACGCAGATTTTCTAGGAATGATAGAGATAACGCTATCGATAAATTTCTTATTAAATTCTTTAATCGTAGATTTTTTAAATTTCACATTGATTTTATGTAAATCACTAAAATCGGATTGTCGGTAGAATAGTTTTTTATGAGATAAATCAGTGCTGTAGTTTTGTGCTAGATTATCTTTTACATTATCGATAATCTCATCGATAGTTAGGTTTTTATTAGAGATAAAAACACCGCTAAGTTCAATAGCTTTAGGTTCTATATATATAATGCTGTCAGAAATTGCATTTAATGCAATTCCAACTTTTTGATATCCCATAGAAGAGATATAGATAGAATCTATTTGAGCAAGTTTTTCATCTAACGCGATGCTGAATTTTCCTTCTTCGTTTGTAATGACACCTCTATTTTTTGCTAATTCTATAGTAGCGTATGGAATGGGCTCATTAGTCTTTTTATCAACTACGGTAGAACTTATGGTTTGTGCCGATAGCATAAAACCTGATAATAAGGAAATAGAAAATACTGTAAGTTTTTTGGTATTCATGATTTGATGATTTCGTTTTTTGATCTATATGTATAGACGCAGAAATGTCTATAAGAGTTGCTTGGTTTATTACTATATGAAGAAGACGAATGGTAGAATTAATTGTTACAGAATGCGATATAAAAAGAAAATCACAATAGAAACAGATGTTTCATATCGTGATTTTCAGCATTTAACTAACTAAAATCGTATAAGATCTATTCTTCTACTCCTAATAGATTATCATTAGAATTTCGATCTATTAATTTATTATATGGATCAATTCCTGCTTTTTCTGGTTTTTGATCCGTGGTAATCGTAAAGGTATTTTCGCCAGGTTTTAACCACTTTCTTTCTAGATAGTATGGGTTTTTAAGAGGAACGTCTTGTTCATCGATAATATCCTCTCCAAACAGACCAATTTCGATATAATTGGTTTTATCATCGGTACGTTCTTCTTTTCCTTCATCATCGTAGTAGATTTTTTTAGAATCTACAGTAAAGGTAGTTTCGTATTTTCCGTTATCTAGTTTTTTTGTCTGCGCTTGTTTAACACGGTTTTCATACAACACAATTTTTTTAAAACCATCTTCTACGGAATATTTAAGAGAATCTGGTGCTATTTTATAAATCGCATCATATAAATTTTCTGAAGTAGGATAGACTCCTTTTTCATAATTTTTATATTCATTTAAGAACCCTTTTAAGGCGGTATTGATTTTTTCTTCGCCAATAATATCTTGTAATTCATACATAACCATAGATCCTTTTCGATACCAGATATAACCTCCGGTTTCAACATTGATTAAAGATCTTTCGGGTTTAAAACTAAAGGCACGACCTCGTAAGTATGTGTCCAGAGAGTACTTAAGAAAGTTTTTAATACCGTTTTCTCCATATTCCTTTTTCATCGTCATTAGAGAAGAGTATTCTGCTAAGGTCTCTGAAATAATATTAGCTCCAGAAGTTTTACTTGGAGTAACAATATGTCCCCACCATTGGTGTGCAACCTCATGAGCTGTAACACGAAATGCATAGTTAAAATCTTCTGCTTTTTCGAAATCCGCTACAAATCCAAAATCTTCAGAATATGGAATCGTAGTTACAAATGATTGTGCAAACGTAGAATGAGCTGGAAACTCTACAACTCTTATTACAGAATTCGGATATTCATAAAAGTTTCTAGAACAATATTCTAAAGCTACTTTAGTACCATCTATAAAATGTTGTAGATTCTTTTTGTGTTTTGGAGAATGATAAATCTCTATATCTACCTTTTTGCCACTAGGAGCTGTCCATGTGGATTTTTCTACATCATATCGCGCAGAGACCACATTAAAGAAAAGATCTGTTTGGGATTCTAGTTTATAATGAAAGTAAGCTCTTTCACCTTCTTTCCATTCTTTTACCAACTTACCTGGTGCAATAGCAATCTGATCAGAAGAAGTACTAACAACAGCTTCGAAATTTATGTAATTAGCATCTTCGTTAAATAAATTCTTCTTAAGCGCTGTAGAATCAGTTCTCGGTGGATATAGATAATCTAATTTTTCTAAGTCATATTTTTTACGAACTCCATTATCCGAAAGGGTTCGATCGTAATGAAAACTAGGAAAAATAGAATTATCGAAAAAAGTACCATTGTTTAAAACTTTTGTTTCCATACTATTAGAAAATCCTTTGGTTTCTGCAGACATAGCAATAGACAACTCAGCAGTCCCTTTAGGTTGCAGGGTATTTGGTAACTTATAAAAATACATTCTAGTTACAGAATCGGAAATAACAGGTTTTATTTTTTCGCCGTTATAAGTTACTTCTTCTAATTGTGTATGCAGCGCTGGGTATTGTACTCTTAGCAATAAGGTATCGATAGGAGTATTGTAGTTATTGATGATACTAAACTCTCCTATAGCTTTTAATCCTCTTTCATTAGGATATACATCTATATAAGCTTTTAGATCTGTTACTTGTGGATGTGCCTGATTGATCAATCGACCATATTTTTTCTCCGCATTGGCAGCAATTTCATTAATATAATCACCATCTTCAATACGATTCAGTACCTTCAGGTTATAGTAGCTGTAACCCGCCACCGATGAGAATGCAATTACTACTAAGAGGAAAGCACCTACCAGTTTAAAATTAAGTCTCCTTTTAGCGAGTGTAAATCGCTCTTTTGCCGAAGAGAAAAACCCTCGATTCCAGAATAAGGTTCCAATAACCAATAGAATACCCATCATTAAAATCCAGTACATGCTAAGGGTAAAAGCACCATGCATATAATGACCAAATCCATTAAGATCACTTAAGAAAAGTGGTGTGGTTCCTGAAAATATGAACAAAGGATTACTACTTTTAAAAGCTAGCCCTACCAAAAGAGGAAGCCCGATATATATTAGAATAATGATAAAATGACCTAAAAACTTATTATTTACTAAAACATGTACAAAAAAGCATAAGAAAATTGTGGCAATAAAATTTGGAAGAATTAGCGCGAAGTTATACAAGACAGCCATTCCTAATTCATAACCAAAATAGCCATTAAAAGTTTGGAATAAAATACCAATGATAATATTTACCAACGCCAATACTACAGCTATTCCTACTAAAGAAAGCACTTTAGAAAAGTATAAACTGGTATTGTTTATTGGCAGCGCATCATAAAATACAAAGGTTTTGTTTTTGCGAGTTCTATGTACAGCTTCACCAGAATAGATAATTAAAATCACTATTGACAAAAGAGAGATTCCTCCAGAGATAAAGGTCACTATAAATCTTGTTACTGGAGAGTTGGGAGTACCATAGGTTTCATTGGCATTAAAAATGGTAATCAAGGATATGATAATACCAATGATGATTAATATGATAAAAACTGGGTCTCTTACGATCGATAAAAACTCAATCTTACTAAGTGATAAAAGATTTCCTCGTTCTGTTTTTTTATCAAATATCTGAGAAATAACACCTACAAAAGATGGTGTTTCCTGATCGCTTTTACTTTTCTTTTCTTTCTTACCAGAAATTAGGAATTTTTTATAATCAAACTTAAACAAAGTCAATAGAAAAAAGAACATCCCAAGAGCAAACCATATCATTCTATTAAGTAGAAACTTACCGTAGATTGGTAATTGGTTTGTGTTTAATTCGTTGATGGACCAATATTTTTTTACATAAGAAAATACTCTGCCACCAAAAGGATCTAGATAAACCGTTAACCACTGATTATCTAAATTGGATAATAAATTTCCAGAGATACTATAAAGCAAGAATAAAAAGATACCTCCTAGATAAATGATTGGCATTTTTTTGAAAAAAGCCATCAAACAGAAGAATAGAGATCCAATTAAAAATGCATTTATTTCTAAAATAAATATAAATGGTAGTATGTAGGACGCCAAGTTAAAAGAGTCATAGCTACCATAATCTGGTCGATCCAAATACATTCCTGTTGTAAAGCCGATAATGGCTCCAATAACAATAAATAAGTTTAGGAAAGTTACTATGGCAAAACTTCCAAAAAACCTTCCTAAAACATACGATTTTTGTGTAATCGGAAAGGTAAAATACGTTTGTGCAGTTTTATGATCCTGATCTCTAAAAATAGGAACTCCCATAATTGCCGCATAAAAGAAAATGGAAATAACAGAAATAGGAGCAATAACATCAATAATATTATTAGGACTATTAACAAACTGAGCAGTAATTGATTTTTGAAATACTGCTACTAATAGCGCCATAGCTAAACCTAAACCAGCATAAATCCAGGTAGCTGGTCTACGAAAGCGATATTGTAATTCGAATAAAAATATTTCTTTCATAATTATACTGGTTGCTTTTGGTTTTTATTGATACTAAAGAAGTAAAATTCTTCTAAGCCATTTTCCATCTGCTCAAAACCTTCTTCAGGAGTTGTCTCACTATAGATATTGATAAAGAACTGACCACCTCTTAGGTAATTAGAGAGTACAGTATAGTTGTTTTGGTAATGCTCTAATTGAGATTTTTCAATTTGTTTTTTAAATATTTTACCATTAAGTGTAGCAGACAATTCTTGAGGGTTTCCTTGCGCAAGGATAGTTCCTTCATTAAACACTGCCATATGCTTACATAGATTGGTAACATCGTCTACAATATGTGTAGACAGAATTACAACCGCATTTTCTCCTAGTTCACTTAATAAATTATGAAAACGATTACGTTCTAAAGGGTCTAAGCCAGCAGTAGGTTCATCAACGATGATAAGTTTTGGATTTCCCAGTAATGCCTGTGCAATACCAAAACGTTGTCGCATTCCACCAGAGAAATCGCCAAGATTACGATCTCTAAACTTATATAGATTTACTTTGTTTAATAGATCAGCAACATATCCTTTTCGTTCAGCACTGTTGGTAATTCCTTTTACTTTTGCTATATGATTAAGCATCATTTCTGCAGAAACCTTTGGATATACACCAAAATCCTGTGGTAAATATCCTAATATCTTTCTTAATTCTTCTGGCTGTTTAAATACATCAATTCCATCGAAATTAATAGATCCAGTATCTGCCAATTGCAACGTAGCAATGGTTCTCATTAATGTTGATTTACCAGCACCGTTAGGTCCTAATAAGCCAAACATTCCTTTTTCTAAGGTAAGATTTACATCATTAAGAGCTTTGGTTCCATTTGGATATGTTTTGCTTAAATTTTTTATCGTGAGCATAAGTAATTATCATTTATTAAGTTTAGTAATTCGTACAAATTTCTATATTGTACTATTATATAAGTTATTGTTTGTAATTATTTATTATTTAATGTCTTAGCAAGTTTATCACGGAATTCTTTATCCGTTAAAATCTTGAGTTCAAATTGATTCATGCTTGCTCGAAGCTTTTTGCTTTCCATAATTCCTAAATCGTTTAGAAAATAAGCCAACTCTGTAGTATTGCCTTTTTTGTCAGTAGCATAAAGTGCTTTGGTAAGAACAAATGCAGTAGATCCTCCTTTCATACCAGCATGGGTGAACCATTTTTGATTTCCTGCACTTTCCATTAGCCCTTCCATCACTTCATCCAAATACTCATAAGTTTTTGAATCGAAATATGACTTAGAATTTAGTTTTTTCATTAATTGAGTATATTCATTTACAGTAGATGCAGGTAAATTATCTGACCATATTCTTTGAATATTCATTCCTAGATCTCCAATGCCGGCCTTATACATAGTGTCCTTTACTAATTTTGAATGGATCGTATTGGTAGTTTCTCTATATTCTTCGATACTTAGATCTCTAAGTTTGTTTTCTAAATCTTTACCCTTGCTACCTGGAAACTTTTCTTTCCCAACAAATAAGGAAGATGCAAGATAGTATATGTCTGTATGATCAGTTATACCTAAGCTATCTATTCTTTGATTAATTTTTTCCAAACCTAACTTTCTACTTAACCATTCGGTATTAGCATTCGAGCTATATCGAATCATTCCTTTAGCAATTTCTCTAATAGATATGCTGTTATTTGTAATTTTTGATTCTACTGATGTTAACCATTGTGGGTGCGCACCACCATCGGTATTAGGAATGTAAAACTTTTCTAGTTCTTCGATTGGAATAGCTTCTTCTGGATTTAATCCTCCACTAGAGGATTGGATGGCATATTCAATAGCAAGAATTATTTTAACAGTGCTTGCCAAAGGCATCTCCTTATCAACGTTTTTTTCAGCGATTATAGAACCATTACGTATAAGTTTTATTGCAGCTTTATCAGGATTTTTCTTTATAAAGTCCAAAACGAAATGTTCATTCGGTTGAGTGTAGTATATGCCTGCTGCGCCAAGTAATATGACAATACCAATGATAATTCCGATAACAATTATGATTTTCTTTATCATTTTTCTTTTTTTAAAATGGACTTCAATGAAATTAGTAGGGAATGTGAATAGATTGTTACAAATTAGGTTCAATTTTATGAAAATCTTGAGTGAGGAATTAAGGGATAAGTTGGTATATTTACCATTCTTATTAATTACTAGCACATTGTAATGCATCAACTACGCAGAAATAGAAGATTACGAACTACAGAAGCTATTAGATCTTTGGTTCGAGAACATACTATAACACCCAATGATTTTTTAGTGCCACTTTTTGTGGTTGAAGGAACGAATGTAAAGCAAGAGATACTTTCGATGCCTGGATACTATCGATATAGCTTGGATTTATTAAAAAATGAAGTCAAAGAGTTGTGGGCAATGGGGCTAAAAGCAGTATTACTCTTTGTAAAAGTACCCGATAATTTAAAAGATAATCAAGGAACCGAAGCACTCAATGCGGATGGTCTTATGCAGCGTGCTATAAAAACAGTAAAAGAAGTAGCTCCAGAAATGCTGGTAATGACCGATGTAGCTTTGGATCCGTACTCTTCTTACGGACACGATGGTATTGTAGAAAATGGATATATTGTAAATGATCCTACTTGCGAAGTCTTAGCTAAAATGTCCTTATCTCATGCACAAGCAGGAGCGGATTTTGTGGCACCCAGTGATATGATGGATGGAAGAATACTAGCTATCCGAGAATTGTTAGAATCCGAAGGTTATAAAAATACAGGCATCATGAGTTATAGTGCTAAATATGCCTCAGCTTTTTACGGTCCATTTAGAGACGCATTAGATTCGGCACCAGGTTTTGGAGATAAAAAAACATACCAAATGGATTTTGCTAATCGAGATGAGGCAATAAAAGAAACATTGATGGATATCGATGAAGGTGCCGATATTGTAATGGTAAAACCTGGATTAGCTTATCTGGATATTTTACGAGATGTGAGTGATGCTGTGGATGTGCCAGTAGCCGTGTATCAAGTTAGTGGAGAGTATGCCATGCTAAAAGCCGCAGCAGAAAAAGGATGGTTGGATCACGATGCTATTATGATGGAACAATTAATAGCATTTAAAAGAGCAGGAGCTAATATCATTGCTAGTTATTTTGCAAAGGATGTAGTTCGACTTTTAGGATAGTTTTAAAGAAAAATTTTATGGTAAGCAGAGATCGATTGTATCAGACTTTTGGAGAACTTTTGTATGTAATTGCAATGAGCGATGGTGTCATTCAAAAAGAAGAAGTCAATGTATTAGAAGAAATTTTAAAAGCGCATCCAAAAGGACAAGATATAAAATGGTCTTTTGATTATGAAAATAGGAACGATAGTGATATCGAAACCTTGTATAAAAAAATAATTGAAGTTTTTTCGGATAACGGTCCGGATGAAGAGTACGATTTTATGATCTATTCCTTAACTAGAATTGCTGAAGCTAAAGATGGAATTGAAGCTAACGAACAAAAAGTAATCACTAATTTCTCTAAAGACCTTTTAGAGAGATTTAAAAAAGATATAGATAATTTATTTAACACCTAAGATCACACAAATGAAAAACATTGTTATTGCACTCTTAAGCGTTGTATGTATCGCTACAAGTTGTCAGTCAGAAAAAAAGCAGGAAAAAGAAAAAATTGTAATCGGAGGGAAGAAAGAAACAGCGTCTCCTGAGTTTGAATTAGGTGAGAAATTATTCAAAGGAAAAGGAAATTGTTACTCTTGCCATAGAATGGATAAAAAATCTGTTGGTCCAAGTGTAACTGCTATTATGAAGATTTATAAAGAACAGAACGGAGATGTAGTTGGATTTTTGAGACAAAAGAAAGATCCTATTGTAGATCCTGAGAATTATGCTGTAATGAAAACCAATTTCACTAGACTGGAAAAGTTTACCGATGAGGAATTAGAAGCAATTGCTTTGTATATGAATGAAGTGAGTTCTAAGTAATGAAGCATGTATTTTTTGTTTTAGTTTTTATAACATTTCCTGTCATGGCACAACAGCTTACTCCTAAATCTGCATTTTTAGAAAAATGGGAGAACTCTAAAGCATATCTCGTAGCAATGGCAGAATCAATGCCTGATGATAAGTATGCCTTTAGACCTTCAGAGAGAGAAATGGACTTTAAATCTCAGTTATTACATATCTGTGGTAATATGACATGGTTAAGCACAACCTATTTTTCTGAAGAGGAATTTGATAGACAAAAATTTAACGAAAGTGCACCTGATACCAAAAATGAATTGATACAGTTTGTAAAAGATTCTTTCGATAAGGCACATGCGCGGATAGAACAGACATCAGAGGAGACTTTAGCAGATAAAGTTGATTTTTTTGCAGGACCTAAATCAAAGCTTCAAATATTAAATTTGTTACAGGATCATGTTACCCATCATAGAGGGCAGCTTATCGTATATCTTAATCTAAATGAAATCAAACCTCCTAAATATGTGGGTTGGTAGCAATAAGTATTCTTACTTTTTATTTTTACAAATGAATACCAAATCCGTACTTTAGCAAAACCAACTAATAAATAATTATGGCATTACTAATCGTATACGGAGTTGTATCTATTTTCTTTTCTTTCTTGTGTTCTATTTTAGAGGCAGTATTATTAAGTATTACTCCAACCTTTATAAACGTTAAGAAAAAGGAAGGTAAAGCATATGCAACCGCTTTAGAAAAATTAAAAAAAGACGTTGATCGACCGTTGATCGCTATTTTAACACTTAATACCATTGCGCATACAGTTGGTGCAATTCTAGTAGGTGTTCAGGCAAAAGTAGCATATGCAGAAATTTATGGATCAAAGACCACAACAATTTTGGGCATGGAAATGACTGAAGATCTTATGGTAGGAGTGGTATCATCGATCATGACCATATTAATTTTAGTGGCTTCGGAGATTATACCAAAGACTATTGGAGCTACCTATTGGAAACAACTTGCTAATTTTACTGCGAAAGCCTTAAACATACTGATTTGGCCATTAAAATGGACAGGTATTCTGTGGATTTTACAATTAACCACAAAATTAATAGGTGGTAAAGGACATCATGGATCTGTATTAAGTAGAGAAGATTTTACAGCAATGGCTGATATTGCAGAAGAAGAAGGTGTTTTTGAAGAGTCTGAATCTAGAGTCATTAAAAACTTGCTAACGTTTAAAGAAGTATTGACCAAAGATGTAATGACGCCTAGAACGGTTATTAAAACTGCTTCAGAAAACACAACGGTGGAACAATTTTTTAATGAAAATCAAAATCTACGATTTTCTAGAATTCCTGTATATAAGGATAAAGCTGATAATATAACAGGTCAGGTACTTAAAGACGAAATTTTCAAAGAAATGGCTAATCAAAATGGTCATAAGCTTTTAGGAGAAATAAAAAGACCTATAATCTTTACAACTAGAAACCTGCCTATTCCTGATTTGTTTAACGAATTGATTCAAACCAAAAATCATATTGCTTTGGTAGTAGATGAGTATGGTTCTGTGAGTGGATTGGTAACCATGGAAGATGTTATCGAAACACTATTAGGTCTAGAGATTGTAGATGAAAGTGACAATGAGACTGATATGCAGATTTTAGCACGTAAAAATTGGGAAATCAGAGCAAGAAAATTGGGTATTTTAACTGAAAAACAAGGAGAGTGATTGCCACTGCCTTCATAGAAACTCCGTTAGGCATTGCTTCTATTACAGGAGATGAAAAGGGGGTTTCTGAAATTTCAATTACAAATAATACCGAAGAAGAACACACTAATATTATTCCAGAAGCACTTAAGGAAGCTGTGACACAGTTGCAGGATTATTTTGAAGGGAAAAGAGATCACTTTGATATAAAACTTAATCCATCAGGAACGGATTTTCAGAAAAAAGTATGGAAAGAGCTAACCAAAATTCCGTTTGGTAAAACGGTTACTTATTTAGATATCGCCAAAAATCTAGGAGATCCAAAATGCATTAGAGCTGCTGCTTCTGCAAATGGAAAAAACCCACTTTGGATAGTTATTCCTTGTCACCGTGTAATTGGTAGTGATGGCTCTCTTACAGGTTATGCTGGTGGATTATGGCGTAAAAAATGGTTGTTAGATCATGAAAGTCCCATAAAACAACAAACTCTTTTTTAATGTTAAGCTTCAAATATTATTTTTTCTTTTTCTTATTAGGAGTAAGTTTCCAAATGGTAGGCCAAGATGGTTTAGACAAGGAATTAAAAAAAACATACGATCTAGAGAAGAAATCTATAGAAAAATTAATAAAAGAAGGAGATAGTCTCTTTAACGCTGAACAAATCCAAGCGTCTAAAGATTCCTACGACAGAGCTTTTACTTTGATTCAGAATAGTTATGAAGTAGATAGTTTACAACTATCCATTAAACGAGTTGAATACTTTTTTACCACCAAGACTAGAGAATATATCAGATCATTACAGGTTCTGGATTTTTTAGAGAAGAATTGCAAAGAAACCAATGATGTAGATTGTCTGATTTATATAAAGAGTAGGTTAGGGACTATTCATAATCGAATAGGTGAATACATAAAGGCTTTAGAGTATTTTGGAGAAGGTCTGGAACTTTCCCATAAAGAAAATAATACGAGATTCTTATGGGAGCTTTCTTTAAATAGAGGAGTGCTATTTCTGGATATCGGAGATCAGGAGCAGGCTAAAATGGATTTTAAAAAAGCATTATCCTATGTTGATTCGGCAGATACGAAGAAAAGAAAACCCACTACCTATCTAAATTTATCAGCTTCATATCCAGATCATCAGGTAGATTCGATTTTATATTATTCTAGAATGGCATCATTAGGTTGTGAAAAGGAAAAAGTAAACTCACGACATTGTATCATGGTGTATAATAATATTGCTTGGTCTTACTATTTGAAGAATATGCCTAAAGAAGCTTTAGAAGTAATTAGAACCAATATATCATGGGAGAATGATAATCTTACTTATAAAGATGGAGATGATTTATATCCTGGATTAATGCACACTATGGGTGCTATTCAAACAGGCCTAGGAAATTATGAAAAGGCTTTGGAGTACTTTCTAATTTCTCAAAAATATTTTGAAAGAAAAAAGGATGTTTCGGATCTTATTACAGTAAAAGAAGATCTTTCCAAGCTATATGAAAAAAGAGGAAATATTAAAGCTAGTCTTAAGACATTGCGAGAGATTAGAGATTTAGAATCTCTCCAGCTAAAAGTTAAGGTAAGTAAAGAGGTAGCAAAAAATGAAAGTAAAAATTTACTTCTCGAAAAAGAAGAGGTGATTTCAGGTTTAGAGGAGAAAAACTCTGAGATTGAGAAAGAAGTAAGTAAATCAAAATGGTTGAGTTATTTATTAGGAATATTGTTATGCATCACTGTTTTGGTCTTTATGTTTAGGGCATACCGAAGTAAAATAAAGTATTATCAGATCAATGAAAAATTAGCACTAACAAGGCTTACTTCATTGAGATCTTCTATGAATCCACATTTCTTGTTTAATACCTTTAGTACACTACAGAATTATATTTTGAAAAAAGACAATCTAAAGGCGAATGAATATATGACGGAGCTTTCTGGATTGATTAGAAATGTACTAAACAGCTCAGATAGTGTCTATATTAATTTTAATAAAGAAGTTGAGGTAATTAGGTCATATGTTAGTTTGCAACGAGGTCGATTTCAAGAAGGTTTTGATGCAGTATTTGATGTGGATCCTATTTTAGAAGCTCAGGATCCTAAAATTCCTTCAATGGTGATCCAGCCTTATATAGAAAATGCAATTATTCATGGGTTTTCTCATTCTCCTTTTAAAGGGAAATTAAATATAAAACTTAAAAAGGAAAACAATACTGTAGTATGTAACGTTAGAGATAATGGTATTGGTAGGGAAGCCTCAGAAAAGCTGAAAAATAAAAAAAATGAAACGTCTCATTTGTCAATTGCTACCGAGAATACTTATGAGAGGCTTGAAATCTTAAACGAAATAGTAGCTGCCAAAGCGAATATTATAATTAATGATCTGAAAAATGATGAGGGGTTGCCAGCGGGAACCGAAGTGATTATTGCGTTGCCAATTATTAAAGAAAGTTAGCAGATGGAAAATGTTTTGAAATGTTTTATAATTGATGATGAAAAAAAGGATAGAGAAAATATAAGTCTACTACTAAAAAACTACTGTCCACAAGTAGAAATAATAGGTGAAGCTTGGGATAAGAATTCTATTATTGAAGGACTATCGAATGAAAATCCAGATTTGGTATTCCTCGATGTGCAATTAGGGTCGATTACCATTTTTGATATTTTGGAAGAGCTGGAAACTATTGATTTCAAAATTATTTTTGTGTCTGCCTATAATCAATACGCCGTAGAAGGGTATAAGTATAATGCTATAGGATATTTGCTAAAACCTATAGAACCAAGACTTTTAGTAGAAAACATTAATAAGACAATTCAGTTACAGGAAAAAGTAGAGAGCAAAGAAGAAGTAATTGCCAATTTTAAAGAATTATATTCTAAAATTCATGAAGTTCCAAAAATTTCTATTACCGATTCGAGAGGAACTCATGTAATTAAGATTCCCAGTGTTTTATACTGTATAAGTAACGGAAACTATACAACCTTGATCCGAAAGAACGAAAAAGAAATTGTTATTTCTAAAAATTTAAAATACATAGAATCCAAGCTAGAACCTTTTGGCTTTTTTAGGATTCATAGATCCTATTTGATCAATTTAGATCAGGTTAATACTTTGGTTAAGGATCAGGGAGGATATGTAGTTATGTCTGATGAAAAATCATTACCTATAGCAAGAGACTCCAAAAAAGAACTTTATCAAAGGCTAAATGTGATTTAATTTAGTGTTAGACAGTATCTTTTTCCTTAATTTGATAAGTAGAATTATAGCTTTTTTCCCACAATAAATGTTATGAATGCATAATATTTTTGGTAGTCCATGTGCAACTTATACATTCAAACATACACTTTATACACTCAGAACTACCAAAAAAATAGTATCGATTTTTATTAGAGAATTATCTTCTAACTTTGATAAGAACAACGTCGGTATATAGCTTTGATGAGAATAATATTGTAAACACACTATGGTTACGTCTGCCGAAACCCCAATTTTCGGTTTGTAGTAAAGTTACAACTTAAGATTGTTATAAATAGAAATATTAAACTGATGTTTCTTTTTGCTTACATATATTGCACAAACTCAACGCTGGTATCTAACAAAGTTAAGTGTAACAGCAATATAGCTTAATCGAATTAAACTAACGTTGAAATAAATGCCTGGATATCTTTCAGGCATTTTTTTATACCTACTTTATTTTCATCTGATTATATTTATTGTTTTTAGGGACCTGATAAAATAGCTGTAGAATCTTTTTAATTAGTATCAATACGTTGATAATGGGTTATTTCATACCTTAGACATTCAAATAACGATCTGCATGAAAATTATTAAAATATTATTCAAAGGTTTAGTTGCAATTATTTTATTGTGTGTCATACTACTTTACATATTTGATTATGATTATATTCTTAAAGGAGTTAGAGTTGTGTACATGACAGGACACACAACTGCTTATATCGACGACTACACATATTTTGATAACCATGTTATAAAAAAATCCGATACACCTATTCCCTGGAAATTACATCCCGATTATAACAAAGCTACTCCAACAGAAACATTAAATAGAGTAAATAAAGAAATGGGGACCGTAGCTTTTATGATCATCAAGAATGATGAAATATGGTACGAAAACTATGCGGATGGTTATGGTACAACTTCTAAGACCAATTCATTTTCGATGGCCAAGAGTATTACAACAGCTCTCTTAGGAAAAGCTATTATGGATGGATATATTAAAAGTATAGATCAACCTATAGGCGACTTTTTGCCTGCTTTTTCAGAAGGATTAGCGGCTAAGGTAACCGTTGGTGACCTTTCTTCTATGTCTTCTGGATTAAATTGGACAGAGCATTATACGAGTCCTTTCTCAATTACAGCCAGAGCGTATTATGATCCAGAATTAAGAGAAGTTATGAATGGCCTAGAAATTATTGATGAACCCGGAAAAGAGTTTGTGTATTTAAGTGGTAATACTCAATTGTTGGGAATGGTCATTGAAAAGGCAACGCAAAAAACACTATCCGAGTATCTGAGTGAAAGTTTTTGGAAACCTATGGGTATGGAAGAAGATGCACTTTGGCAAGTAGATAGTGAAGAGAGTGGAATGGAAAAATCATATTGTTGTATTGCAAGTAATGCAAGAGATTTTGCGCGTTTTGGAGTTCTTTTTAAGAATGATGGAAACTTTGATGGTAAGGAAATATTACCTAAAGAATTTGTGAAGTTGGCTACTCAAAAGCGGTTTGAAAATGATGATATGTACGGTTATGGATTTTGGTTGTCAGATCACTTAGATAAGGATATTTTTGTAATGAGAGGTATCCTAGGACAATATGTAATTACTATTCCAGAGGATGATGTTATTATTGTAAGGTTAGGTCATCATCGTGGATTACCAGAAGGTTCTTTTAGTGAAGATTTTTTTATCTACATAGAAGAAGCTTATCAAATGTTAGAAGATGCTTCATAAGATTAATTTAGAACATATACTGTTTCTGGATATAGAGACAGTTCCCGAACAAAAAAACTTTGATCAGTTGACAGATGAAATGAAGTACCTGTGGGCCGATAAAACAAAGTATCAACGCAAAGAAGAATTCTCACCAGAAGAGTTTTACGAACGAGCAGGTATTTGGGCAGAGTTTGGAAAAATTGTTTGTATTTCTGTCGGGTATTTTAAGTTTAAAGGTGAAACAAGATCCTTTAGAACAACTTCTTTTTACGGGGAAGAAAAACAGCTACTAGTTGATTTTAAAAACTTGATAGAATCTCACTTTAATACTCCACATCATTTACTATGTGCTCATAATGGAAAAGAATTCGATTTTCCATACATTGCCAGAAGGATGATTATCCATAATATAAGTTTGCCTTATAAGCTTAATTTATTTGGTAAAAAACCATGGGAAGTTCCTCATTTAGACACCATGGATTTATGGAAATTTGGAGATTATAAACATTATACTTCTCTTAAGTTGCTAACAAATATATTAGGCATTCCTTCTCCAAAAGATGATATCGATGGCAGTCAGGTAAGAAATGTGTATTACGAAGAAAATGATATCGATCGTATACTAATTTATTGTGAAAAAGATACTGTGGCGGTAGCTCAGATATTACTTCGACTTCGACAAGAAGAACTTCTCGAGGATAGCGAAATTATATCTGTTTAATGTAATATTTTAAGTCCAATACTTGTGCTAATTTAAGGCTGCTAAAACAGATTTGCTTACCAATTTCCCATTAGGTTTGGAGGTTTCTTGTTGTACCAAACCAACATTTTTGGAAATCCATTGTTTTACTATAAATGTTTGTTTCATTCCCATGCTCATAGTAACTTCGTTGGTATAGCTAATCAGATAACATTCAAAGGATCCTGCTGAGGTTGTAATGATTTCTTTTGATTGCACTTCTCTATTTAGTAAGTTCACTTTCATGTCAATACTCATAACACCTGCATCGATCGACATAGATACATATCCATCTTCTAGCTGTTGACCAACAGTTAATGAATTAGGAATATCAATACCTTTTCCTTCAATCGTATAATCCATATTCTGATATTGTTTGTATAGCTGAGGGGAAATAATAGTTTCAGGATCAATAGAAGTAACACCATCTTTACATTCAATAGAAAATTGAGTATCAGTTATTGTTTTTTTCTTTTTTGCATCGATCATAGACATTTGAATGCTAATGGTTGATCCTGAACTTGTAGAATTTATATCTACTATTTTATAATTTGTTTTAGAAGTTAGCTTGTCTTTGTGATTAAAATGATGCAAAGTAATTTCTGTTCCTTTTTTTGAAGGATAGTAAGGACTACAATTGTTTTGAGCGATACAGTTTGTTAAAGCTAAGAATGCAATGATGAATGATAAAGTTTTCATATGTAGGGAATATATTTGTTAATCTTTTATTTATCATTAGTGTACTTATATGGGATTTGGTAAACATATTGCAAAAAAAATCGCTCCTTAGAGCGATGATTATGTATTAGATTACTATAAAGAGGTATTAATTTCTCCCATTTTCATCAGGGTATAATGTATACACAGGATCACTTTGCCAATATTCTTTAGTATCGATATCCATAGCCGTTAAGGGACCTTTAAAAGCTGCTCCAGTATCAATATTCCAAATACAAGTAGCGTTTACAGGAGTTGTTTTGTTTATTCTTGTCACTGGTGTGTGACCAATATAGATCTCATCAAAAAGCAGCAGTCTTTTTGGGTAATTTAAATCTGTTTTTTTTAGTTTAGGATCTATGGCAAGAGCAGTTTCCCAAAGCGTTCGATCCCAGTAGAAAAGTTTATCAAAATATTCATGATGAGGACCATGCAAATTTGTAAACCCTGCATGCAAAAATAATCGATTGTGATTATCAATATGATAATTTAATAGTCTTTCATAAAATCTAAGGTGTGCTGTTTTCTCTTCTTTAGGTAATTGGCTATAGGAATCAATAGTCGCCTGACCTCCATGTTGCATCCATTTTGGATTATAGGTGTTCTTAGTTAACCAAGTATAGCAGAGTTCATCATGATTGCCTTTAATAAAAATGCAATTATGAGTTTCCTGTAAATTCATAAGAAAAGATATTAATTGAGCGCTGTCACTCCATCCATCTACATAATCTCCTAGAAAGATTATGGTGTCATCTTTGGTGATGTTAGCTTTTTCAATTAGTTGTTGAAGCGCTTTTAAAGCTCCATGAATATCTCCAATAACAATAGTCCTACTCATGTTTAATATTTAAAAAGCCAAGATACTGTTTTACATTTTTTTGAGAGGTAAGAACAGGTTTATATAAGAATGTTTTTACGAAAATCGAAAGAATATAGCCTAGTGATTGGATTGTTTTAATTATATCTTACTTTTCTCAAAATCCGCATACTTTCTTTGTACATAGAATATACATCAGAATTGTATGCTTTAAGATATGGTTTTGCTTCTTCCAATTTGTCTTTGGCTTCAGAGAATTTATTTAAATAACAAATAAGATAGGTAGCAGGAAGATTTATCATATCCGCTTTATCATTCTTGTTAAGAGGTATTTTATTTCTTAATTTTTCAATCAAGGCATTATTACTGTTGTACAGATGATAAAGTGTTTTTTTGTCAAATTGTGGAGGTTTAAAGAGTAGCTTATTATCAATATCGTAACTTCCATTAGCTTTAAAGGTAATGACTACTTCTTCCAGAGGATAATATTCATAAGTATCTTGTAGTCCCATATAAACATACTCCACAATTTTAAACTGATCTTCTGATAAAGTTATAGATACTTCATCTAATTCCGAATAAAAGAGTTTTACATGTTCATTAATAAGCTCTATATCTACTCGAGAATAGTAGGTTTTACCATTTTTACGCTTTTCTTTCGCTGCCCAGCATACCACAAAATACTCTTTAAAAACTTTATAAGCAGGGCTATAGTCTTTTCGAGAGTTCATAAAATCAAAAACACCGTCAAGAGTCAGTTCGATATTATTTTGAGCATGACTTTCAATAGCACTAACAATTTCAGAGTTTACATCTTTGATTTCGATATCAAAAACTTTGGGCATACTAATGCTTCCATCTCTAAAAAAGACGCTACCACCGTAGTATTTCCATATGTTTTTCCGAAGCGCACATAATTTACCTCCTTGCGGTCTTATGGTTACCAAACCTACGACTTTGTCAGATGGTAAATGAGGAAAAGGAATATTCTCATAGGACACTATGGGAGGGTTCTGTAAATATGCATTGACTAAATTCTGAATTTTACTATCATCAAAGAAATCTACACCTTCAATTTCATTATCCTCATCTTCTACACCAATAACGATATAAGAATTGTTTTTGGGATTGGAATTGGATAAAGCGCAAATATGTTTTAAAAACTTTGCTTTGCCTTCTTTTTCACCAATATTAAGTTTGCGTTTTTTGTCATAAAAACTGTTTTCGTCATTATGAGCAAGTAGGTTTTTGATAAGAAGGCGTTTATTAATCATTCCATTCACAAATAACAGTCCACACGTTTCCCTGTTAAACTTAGTTATTTTTATTGGGTCTGCAATAGGATGATAATAAACAAATTATCAATTTTTGTTCACAATAACACTATTAGCTTGTGCTGTTGGGAGTACAACGAGATCCGAAATATTCACATGATAAGGTCTAGTTACCACAAAGGCAATAATATCGGCAATATCCTCTGGTCTTAGAGGATCAAAACCTTTATATACTCCATCTGCTCTGGTATCATCTCCTTTAAATCTAACATTGCTAAATTCTGTTTCTACTAATCCAGGATGTATTGCGCCAACTCTAATTCCGTGAACATTGAGATCGATTAGCATTCCTTTGTTGATAGCATCAACAGCGTGTTTACTTGCGCAATATACATTTCCGTTAGGGTATACTTCTTTACCAGCAATGGATCCAATGTTAATGATATGACCAGACTTTTTAGCAATCATTTTTGGGATTATTGCTTTAGAAACATACAATAATCCTTTTACATTAATGTCTAGCATAGCATCCCAATCTTCTATATCTCCCGTTTGTACAGGGTCTAGTCCATGAGCATTTCCAGCATTATTGATTAAAATATCAATAGATTCAAATTCTTTGGGAAGTTCTGAAATGTTTTTAAATACGTTTTCTTTTTCTCTTACATCGAAACACAGCGTATGTACCTTTACTACAGTTTCTAATTCACTTTTTAACTGATCCAAACGCTCTTGTCTTCTTCCGCATAATATTAAATTTATTTGATGTTTA
Organism: uncultured Aquimarina sp.; assembly: GCF_947492965.1. Lineage (GTDB taxonomy): Bacteria > Bacteroidota > Bacteroidia > Flavobacteriales > Flavobacteriaceae > Aquimarina. The sequence goes on from NZ_CANLOZ010000006.1 coordinate 358,423, forward strand.
GCAAGTTCAAAAGCGGTTGATCTTCCTATACCACTAGTTGCTCCTGTTATCAATGCCGTTTTCATATATCGAATTATTTTGTTTAATTTCTTTTTTTGCAACATCCATCTTCCTCCTTCGTCTTTTTAGAACATCATCGCGAAAGCCGATGAAAACTGTTACGTCCGTTTTTCAGTAAAAGATCTAAATATACTGTAAAATTTGGGCGTAAGCGTATTTTAGGAGGATACATTTAACCTATAATTAACAAGAACAAGAAAAATATTTTAACAATTTGCATTGCTGAAACATGAATGTTAAATTCACGCCTTTAAAAAAAAGAATAGATGGAAGAAAATAGTTCTATTGATATTGCTTCAATCAATGAGAAGATACAAAGAGAATCTGCCTTTGTTGATCTACTAACTTTAGAAATGAATAAAGTAATTGTGGGTCAAAAACATATGGTAGAACGATTACTTATAGGATTACTAGGACAAGGACATATTTTGTTAGAAGGGGTTCCCGGATTAGCAAAAACACTAGCTATTAATACCTTGTCTAAAGCGGTACAAGGAAGCTTTAGTCGTATACAGTTTACTCCAGACTTATTACCTGCAGATGTGGTAGGAACCCTTATTTATAATATGAAAGAGAATGATTTCTCTATAAAGAAAGGACCTATTTTTGCAAATTTTGTTTTGGCAGATGAGATCAATCGTGCTCCAGCAAAAGTTCAAAGTGCGCTGCTAGAAGCGATGCAGGAGAAACAAGTTACGATCGGAGATGAAACCTTTGTGCTGGACAAACCATTTTTAGTAATGGCAACACAAAACCCTGTAGAACAAGAGGGTACTTATCCATTACCAGAAGCACAGGTAGACCGTTTTATGCTAAAAACAGTTATTGATTATCCTAAGTTAGAAGAAGAGCAATTAATAGTTAGGGCCAATCTAAAAGGTAGTTTCGAAAAAGTAAATCCTGTGGTGTCCATAGATCAAATTCTTAGTGCTCAGAAAGCAGTAAGAGAAGTTTATATGGATGAAAAAATAGAAAAATATATACTCGATATTATTTTTGCTACTCGTTATCCTGAAAAATATGGTTTAGAAGATCTTAAACCTCTTATCAATTTTGGAGCTTCTCCAAGGGGAAGTATCAATTTAGCAACGGCTGCAAAATGTTTCGCTTTTATAAAAAGAAGAGGATATGTAATTCCTGAAGATGTTAGAGCGGTAGTACATGATGTATTACGTCATCGTATTGGTATTACTTACGAAGCAGAAGCAGAAAATGTTACTTCGGAAGATATTATCAATAAAATTGTAAACGAGATCGAAGTACCATAGGATTGTCATTCCTGCGAAGGCAGGAATCTCATAATTATTAGATAAGAAGTATGATTTGATAGATTCCGCATTTGGTGCGGAATGACAAAATAAAAAATGGATACTAAAGAGTTACTAAAAAAAGTTCGGAAAATTGAGATCAAGACAAGACGCTTGAGCGATCACATTTTTGGAGGAGAATATCATTCTACCTTCAAGGGGCGTGGTATGACTTTTAGCGAAGTGCGTCAGTATCAATTTGGAGATGACGTTCGAAATATTGATTGGAATGTAACTGCAAGATATAATGAGCCTTACATCAAAGTCTTCGAAGAAGAACGAGAGTTGACTATGATGTTGATGGTAGATGTTTCTGGATCTCAGTTATTTGGTACAAAACAGCAATTCAAAAAAGAAATCATTACCGAAATAGCGGCTACCTTAGCCTTTTCTGCTACTCAGAATAATGATAAAATTGGATTGATTCTTTTTACCGATGAAATAGAACTTTTTATTCCACCAAAGAAAGGTAGATCTCATGTACTGCGAATTATTAGAGAGCTATTAGAATACGAACCAAAGAGTACAAAAACGGATATTACTGAAGCATTAAAGTTTTTGTCGAATGTGATGAAAAAGAAAGCAATAGTATTTGTACTCTCTGATTTTATAACAGACGGTTACCAGCAAACGTTAAAAATAGTTGGTGGCAAACATGATGTAACAGGAATTAGGGTATATGATCAACGAGAAGAAGAAATTCCAAACCTGGGAATGGTTCAAATGGAGGATGAAGAAACTGGAGAATTACTGATGGTAAACACAGGTTCTAAAAAAGTACGAATGAACTACGCCAACTACTATCGTGATCGTGTAGATTATTTTAAAGACAGTTTTACCAGAAGTGGTGCTGGATCATTGAGTAGTAGAGTAGACGAAAGCTACGTAAAAAAATTATTAGGATATTTTAAACGAAGAGGATAGGCGATAATTAAGAATGAAGAATTATAAATTACTAATTATAGATAACAATATCAGTTTTCCATTTTTTGGAAAAACTACCAAAACGTTATTGCTACTGTTTTTTATGGTCTTGGGAGGATTTCAAATCAATGCCCAAGTAGTTACTAGCATTGATTCTACGTCTATTTTAATTGGAGAAGAGATAAGATATAAAATGCAGGTTGAATCTGATTCTTCGGAAATTGTAATTTTTCCAGAAGGGCAGACCTTCTCTCCGCTAGAAGTAATAGAATCTTATAAAACGGATACAACCAAAAATGGTAAAAAGTTTAATCTGATTAAAGAATATGCATTAACCCAATTCGATTCGGGATTTTATACCATTCCAAGGCAAAAAGTAATGATAGGAGATCGGGTATTTTTTACGGATTCCCTAAAAGTACAAGTTCGCGATGTATTGGTAGATACGACCAAACAGAAGATGTATGAAATCAAACCCTTGGTAGAGGTAGATGCTTCTTTTTTTAATTGGAAAAAACACATATGGTGGATTTTAATCCCATTAATTATCGCTGGGTTAGTAGTCTTTTTTATACTAAGAAGAAAAAAGAAAAAAGAGGCACAAGAAGATGAATTACCACCTTATGAAAGAGCAATTCTTGCATTACGAAGAATAGATGAATCCCATCTTTTAGAACAAGACTCTCATAAGGAGTATTATTCGCAATTAAGTGATACTGCACGTAAGTATATAGACGAGGAAGTTTATGATCATGCGATGGAAAGTACTACCGATGAGTTAATTGCTCGTCTGGATGAAGAAATCAAAAAAGGGTCGTTAAATCTAGATAAACAAACTATCGAAGAGCTTAAGACCGTTCTTAAAACGGCAGATATGGCAAAGTTTGCTAAATCCAAACCTGATATCGGTACGGCAAAGGCAGATAGAAATGTGATAGAAAGAGTTATTAATGAAACTAAAGAAGCGATTCCGGAACCTACAGAAGAAGAATTATTAGCCGATGAAGAGTACCGAAAAGCTACTGCCGAGAAAAGATTAAGAAAGAGAATCATATTCGGAAGTATTGCTGGTTTTGGTGTTATCGTAATCACTTTAATGATATTTATCTTCGTAAAAGGGTATGATGTCGTAAAAGATTCATTGCTTGGTCATCCTACAAAAGAATTGGCAGAAACCGAATGGATTAGTAGTGCATATGGTGCTCCGCCAGTTACTATTTCTACACCAAAAGTGTTGATTAGAAATAATTTCCAACTAACAGAAGAACAAAAACAGATTTTAAAAGGAAATGAAACCTTTGTATACGGAAGTTTAATAGGAAACTTCTTTATCTCTGTTTCGACCGTACAGTATAATCAGAAAACCGAGGTGGATCTTAATAAGGTTGTTGAAGGAGTAGTAGGCAATTTTGAGTCTCAAGGGGCAAAAAATATTACAGTGAAGGACGAAGAATATGAAACCCTAGCAGGAGCCAAAGGAATAAAAGTATACGGTAGTTTGGAGGTAATGAATTCCTTGACTAAAAAAGAGCAAAAAAGCGATTATTTAATGCTCAATTTTGCAGAAAATGGAGGCTTTCAACAAATAATGGTCGTTTTTAATAAAGAAGACCGTTATGCGAAAGATGTGGCTCAACGGATTATAAACTCAGTAGAACTTAGAAATGCCAAATAAAAATGTTTGAAAATTTTACATTTGAAAATCCACAGTTTTTTTGGTTGTTTTTAATACTACCACTAGCAATTGCTTGGTATATATGGAAAAGGAATAAGCAGCAAGCCGAGTTAAAAATATCCAGTATAAAAGGATTTAAGGCATCTGGTAGCTTACTTGCAAAATTGAGACCCTTCCTGTTGTTGTTAAGATTGATAGCAATGACATTAATTATCATAGCATTGGCAAGACCTCGAACGGTTGATGTATCGACCAAAACAAAAACTACGAGAGGAATCGATATTGTAATGGCAATTGATGTTTCTGCGAGTATGTTGGCCAGAGATTTAAGACCTAATCGTTTAGAAGCACTAAAAGATGTAGCAGCCGAATTTATTCAGGGAAGACCAAATGATAGAATAGGATTGGTAATGTATGCTGCAGAGAGCTTTACAAAAACGCCCATTACTAGCGATAAGTCTATTGTACTTAGTGCAATGAAAGAAATCGAATACAACAATTTGTTGGAAAATGGTACCGCTATTGGAATGGGATTGGCAACCTCTGTTAATCGATTAAAAGATAGCAAAGCCAAGAGTAAAGTAATCATACTGTTAACCGATGGATCTAATAATGCAGGTTTTATTGATCCTAAAATTGCTTCAGAATTAGCGGTAGAATATGGCATTAAGACCTATACAATTGGTTTAGGAACAAACGGTATGGCATTAGCGCCTGTAGCGATTAGACCAAACGGAACTTTTCAATACGGGAATGTAAAAGTAGAGATAGATGAAGAGCTTCTTAAAGAAATCGCTAAGGTTACAAAAGGGAAATACTTCAGGGCAACAGATAATAAGAAACTGGAGCAGATATATGAAGAGATTGATAAGTTGGAAAGGACAGATGTAGAAGAGTTTAAGTTTTACAATTACGAAGAAAAGTTTAGACCCTTAGTACTATTAGCAGGAATTTTATTACTGTTTGAATTTCTTTTGAGATTCACTGTATTTAGAAGTTTTGTATAAAATTTAGAAGTTTGAAAAAAGGGATTATAATTCAGGGAAGTTCTAGAAGTAATGGAGATACACATACGGTAGTTTCTTATTTGGAGAATGTAACTGGATTTGATGTAATAGATCTTAATCAAAGAGATATCAACTATTTTGATTATGAGTTTCAGAATAAAGATGATTTTGAAGTTATATTTAAAAATATGGTTCAGAATTATCAAACGATTGTACTGGCAACACCGGTATATTGGTATACGATGAGTGGCGTTATGAAGGTTTTCTTAGATCGAATTTCGGATTACCTTTATAAAGAGAAGGATTTTGGGCGTATGCTTAGAGGAAAAGAAATGTCTATGATTAGTTGTAGTAATGATGATGATCGAGTAGAAGAGTTTAGTATGCCGTTTTCGAGAAGTGCTGCTTACTTGGGAATGGAATATATAGGAGATGTGCATGCTTGGATAAAGAATAACGAGCTTTCTTCCGAGGTAAAAGAAAAAATAAATGCATTTGCATTAAAAATTAAAGGTTAATAAAAGCAGGTTGAAGAGAAGTGAAATGTAATTTTATTATTGTAGATATAGAAATCAATCAACTAAAAACCATAAACTAAGAACTATTTAAGATGTACTTATTAGAAGAGAAAATATATTTCTGGTTGTTATTGGTGATCCCGATACTAATTGTAATATTTATCGGTGTTTTGATATGGAAGAAAACAACACAGAAGCGATTTGCAGATAAGGAACTATTAAAAAAATTGAGTCCAAATCAATCTGTTTTTAAATCTATATTGAAAATAGTTGTAATCAGTTTGGCTTTTGCTTGTTTTGTGGTAGCCTTGGTAAATCCGAAAATCGGAACGAAGCTCGAAACAGTAAAACGAGAAGGTGTGGATGTGGTCTTTGCCATAGATGTTTCTAAAAGTATGCTTGCCGAGGATATTGCTCCAAATCGAATAGAAAAATCAAAGCAATTAGTAACTCAGATCATTAATAATTTAGCAAGTGATCGAGTAGGTATCATTGCATATGCTGCAAGTGCGTTTCCGCAGTTGCCAATTACAACCGATTATGGTTCTGCAAAGATGTTTTTGCAGTCTATGAATACAGATATGTTATCTTCTCAGGGTACCGCAATTAATGAAGCTATCGAATTAGCAAAGACATATTATAACGACGAAGAACAAACGAATCGGGTTTTATTTATCATTAGTGATGGAGAAGATCATGAAGGAAATGTCGGTTCTATCGCCGAAGATGCAGCTAAAGAAGGAATTAAAATATTTACTATTGGTGTTGGAACAACAAAAGGAGGTCCGATTCCGATAAAACGTAATGGAATCGTTCAGACCTACAAGAAAAATAACCAAGGAGAAACCGTTATTACTAAATTGAATACCACAATTCTACAAGAAATTGCGGAAGAGGCAAACGGAGTATACATCGATGGTACGAATACCAATGAGGTGATAGAAAATGTAACGGAGTTGTTACAGGGAATGGATAAGAAGGAGTTCGAGGCAAAGCAATTTGCAGACTTCAAGGATCAATTTCAGTGGTTTTTGGGAGCTGGATTATTGTTATTATTTTTAGATGTTTTCTTGTTAGAAAGAAAAACATCGTGGGTTAAAAGATTAAACCTTTTTAATGAGGAGTAGTTAAAAAATTAGAATACTATGAGAAATTTACTTATCATATTATTATGTTTTCAAGTAGGAATTTCTTTTTCTCAGGAAGAAGATAGAGCAGAGATTATCGCTGAAGCGGATAGATATGTTGCAAATGGAAATGAAGTATTACAAAAAGATGGTAATTTTCCAAAGGCTGAAGGAGAATATAGAAAGGCAATTTCTAAGAACCCTGTAGATCCAGTTGCCAAATATAATTTGGCTAATGCTTACTATAATACCGAAAAATATGATGAAGCAAATAATCGTTATGTAGAGGCTGCAAAAACTGCAACTACCAAAGAAGAGAAACATAAGGCGTTTCATAACCAGGGAAATACCTTTATGGAGCAAAAGAAATACAAGGAAGCTGTGGAAGCTTATAAAAATGCATTGAGAAACAATCCTAAAGATGATGAAACTCGATATAACCTTGCATTAGCAAAGAAGATGTTAGAAAAGCAGCAGAACGAGGATAAAGGAGGAGACGGAGATAAGGATAATAAAGATCAGAATAAAGACGAGAATAAGGACCAGGAAAACAAGGATAAAAAAGACGGAGAGAATAAAGAGGATAAGAAAGAAGGAGGTGATGAGAAAGATCAAAAAGGTGATGAAGGAGAAGATAAAAAAGATGAGAAAGGAAAGGATCAAGAAGATAAGCAGGATGATCCAAATGAAGAGGGAAAAGAGAAGAAAAAAGATAATAAAGAAGGCGAAGGAAAACCTGAAGAAAAGAAGCAACAACCTCAGCAAGTACAAGGACAATTATCTCCTCAGCAGGTAAAAAGCCTTTTGGAGGCGATGAATAATGAAGAAAGAAAAGTGCAGGATAAGATAAATGCCAAAAAGGCGAAAGGAGCAAAAACAAAAACAGAAAAAGATTGGTAAACTGATGAATATAAGATTAATTTTTGTAGCATTATTTTTAGCAGTTTCCCAGCTAGGTATGGCTCAGGTGAAGTTTGAGGCCAAAGTGAGCAAGAAAAAGTTGGGTATAAATGAAAGATTGCGCGTAGATTTCGAAATGAATCAGGATGGAGATAATTTTACTCAGCCTAGTTTCAAGGGGTTTACCGTTGTAGGAGGACCAAATCAGTCTATCAGTAACTCTTGGATTAATGGGAAGAGATCGTATGCAAAGACATTTAGCTATTTTTTATCACCCACCAAAAGAGGAAACTTTACCATAGGACAAGCAACCATAGAAATAGATGGTCAAATTTATAAAACGCTACCTGTAAAGGTTCAGGTAACTGCAGCCGTAGAAAAACCAAAAGACGGTAATAATGCGGATTACGTAGCAAGTGAAAATTTACATCTGGTTGCTGAGGTTTCTAAGACAAATCCATACCTAAATGAAGCGATTACTGTAGTGTATAAGCTTTATGTGAGTCCAAGAATTCAAATAAGTAATTTAAGAGAAATTGATAATCCAAAGTATAGTGATTTTTGGAGTCAGGCGATAAAAATAGGTCAATTAAGGGTCGAACGAGGAGAATATAAAGGTGAGCCCTATAATTTTGTAGTATGCGGAAAAACGGTTTTGTACCCGCAAAAAACAGGAAAACTAGAGATAGAACCTCTTACCTTATCAATTGCTGTTGATGTTCCTACGAACCGAAGAGATATTTTTGGAGGTAAATTATACTCTACGGTTAACAAAACAGTAGCTGCAGGAACTAGAACTATTAATGTAAAGCCACTTCCGATAGAAGGAAAACCAGATGATTTTTCTGGAGCAGTTGGTTCGTTTGATTTTAAGATAACACCTAATAGAACAGAATTAGATGCAACTGAATCTTTGGAAACCAAAATTCAGGTGTCCGGTAATGGGAATCTTAAATTATTCGATTTACCAAAGTTAAGTGTACCTAATGGTTTAGAACAATATGAACCAGAGCATAATGAAAGAGTAAGAACGAATATTACGGGAATGTCCGGTAGTATATCAGATTCGTATACATTAGTTCCACAGTTCAAAGGAACCTATCCAATTCCACCTGTTTCTTTTTCATATTTTGATTTAAAAACAGAAACCTATAAGCGAATTACTTCTCCAGAGATCGTAATTAATGTAAAAAATGGTCCTGATAGTGGAAGTATTGTAACCAACTCTGAAGCTTCAGGAACTACCAAAAAACTGGTAACACAAACAGGTAGCCAATTTAGATTTTTAAAGTTGGACGCTGATCTGGAACCAATCCAAAAAGAGTACTTCTTTAAGTCTACTGGATTTTGGGTAATGCTAACAGCACCTTTACTAGCAATTCCATTGTTTATGTTCTTTGGTAAAAAGAGAGAAGAAAGATTGAGTGATGTTAGTGGAAACAGAGTTCGAAAAGCTGATAAATTGGCAAGAAAATATCTTTCTGAAGCGAAAAAGAACCTAGGAAATCAAAAGGATTTTTATATCGCAATGGAACGAGCGTTGCATAACTATCTAAAAGCAAAGCTGAATATACAAACTAGCGAGATGAGTAAAGATCGTATCCAACGATTATTAAAAGAAAGAGATGTAGAGGACGCTACCTCAATAGAGTTTATTGCTTTATTAGAGAGTTGTGAGTTTGCAAGATATACACCATCTTCTACTTCAGCAATGCAACAGGATTATGATAAAGCATCTAGAGTGATTGCGGCAATTGATAAACAATTATAAAATATTGAGAGTAGTGAAGAATTTAATTATAATAGTTGTTTTTCTAGTGAGTGTTTTGGGCTTAGCGCAAAACGATCAATTATTTGAAAAGGGAAATTCCTTTTATAATCAAGAAAAATATCAGGAGGCTATAGACGCTTATTCTGCCATTTTAGAAAGTGGCCAGGAATCAGCTTCACTATATTACAATCTAGCGAATGCTAATTATAAACTGAGTAATATAGGGCAAAGCATTTACTATTACGAGAAAGCATTAGAGTTGAAACCTAATGATGAAGACATAAAGAATAACTTGGCTTTTGCCAATAATGCTACCATAGATGCAATCGATGTAATTCCAGAAGGAGTTATTTCGAGAACTATAAACGGTTTTACTAATATGTTTAGTTTTGATTCTTGGGCGTGGATTGCAGTTCTTTGTGTAATCATTTTTGTAGTATTGTTTTTATTGTATTACACAGCACGTATATCTTCCAAAAAAAGACTTTTCTTCTTAGGTTCGTGGGTGTCATTACTCATAGCAGTTTTTGCTGTGGTTTTTGCTTTTAAGCAGTATGGCTACATCACGAATAACCAATATGCCATTATTTTCGCACAAGAAAGCACAGTAAAAAGCGAACCCAACTTAAGAAGTGAAGAGGTTTTTGAACTTCATGAGGGAACCAAAGTAAAAGTTACCGAAACAGTAAATGATTGGAAGAAAATCAAACTTGCTGATGGTAAAATAGGATGGATTCCAGCTACAGATTTAAAAGAGCTTTAATATTTCTTTTTACATTATTTACTTTTCACCACTCTTGGGATGGATGAGAAAATATGCGATCTATCTATTTTACAGCTATATTGTAAATATTTTCACGAATAGTTTAATTGCTAAATGAACAAACTAAATACTTCTATTAAGCTTCATCTTCTCATTGGGGTTTTTATTAGCTTTTGGATTTTTGTGTTTACGTATTATATAAAACCTTTTGATACAGGAATTTCATATTTCGATTGGGATAAGATAAGTATAGGGTTTAGTTCAATTTCCTTTATTTGCTATGCAATACTTGCCATATTGCAGAAAGTAGTTTATGATAAAATAAGAAAGTGGAATATTACCTTAGAAATAAGTGCAATCCTCTTTTTTCATATACTTAATTTAATAGTTAGTTATAACCTTTACAAAAGCCCTCTTTTTAGAGGAATCTATGAGTTTTGGGATTTTGCTAGTTTGGTTTTTCAATTTTCGCTCATTTTTACACCAATCTTAGTACTGGCAAGAATCTATATCGTTAGACTAGTTGCGGAAAAGCCAAAGATAGATGACCAGGAAATTGTGTTAACCATCAAAGGAGAAAATAGATTAGATGTGTTACAAGTAAACAAATCCGATTTAGTCTGTATAACAAATGCTCAAAATTACGTAGAGATTTTTTTTATTGAGGAAGGGAATCTAGGATCTAAATTAATACGTTCTTCTCTTAAGAGTATGAAAGAAGAATTAAACTTTTTAATTCAGGTACATCGTTCACACCTGATAAATCCATCACATTTTAGATCTTGGAAAAATTCGAATACTATTAGACTTACTCATATGGATGTTCCTGTCTCAAAAACTTTTGATAAGGATCTATTACCACATTAATTTTTATACCTAAATCCCATTGTTTTGTACCTAACCCTTATTTTCAGGGTATTGAATGGAGATTTTCAGAATACTTTTAGCTTTTCAAAAATCAAGAGAATACAGGAAATAGGAATACCAGTTATGATATCCGTTTTTTGACAATGTATTTGTATACTTTCAACTTTAAAGAATAAATTTAAACATGTTTCAATCACGCACTTATTTAGAAAACTGGAAATTAATACTAATTACGTCATTATTTTTTATTGGTGTACATGCAAGTGGGCAGGAAAACAAGACCGCAAAGGGAGAAATAGTCATCGGAAAAGTAGATAGTTTATATTCTAAGGTATTACAAGAACATCGAGAGTTTTGGGTACATACTCCAGAAAAATATGATCCCTCGAAACGATATCCAGTAATTTATGTATTGGATGCTATTGGACATTTTCAAGCTGTTACGGGTATGTTGACGCGTTTGGATAAATGGCAAATGCCTAAATCTATTGTTGTCGGGATTAAAAACAAAGATGCAATTAGAGATTATACACCTACTAATGTAAAATCTTCGAGAAAACACAATACTGAAACCTCTGGTGGTGCAAAGAATTTTGCAAAGTTTTTAGATGAAGAATTACATTGTCTTATAACAGAGACTTATAGGACTGAGAGTAATGCTACGATTGTTGGGCATTCTACAGCAGGTTTATTTGTGATATATTCTTACCTACATAATGACAGTGTTTTCAATAATTTCATTGCTGTAGATCCAAGTCTTTGGTGGGATGATGAAGATTTGGTAAAACAATCAAGAAAACTCATCGATAAGAGAAATTATAAAGGCAAATCCTTATATGTGGCTGTTGCTAATAGTATTGGAGAACGCATGGATACAGTAAAAGTAAGAAGAGATAGAAGTGAAATAACGGAGCAGATTCGAGCAAACTTAAAGTTTCATGACGTTCTTGCAAAACGTAAAAAAGAGCTGGATTTTAAGTGGGAATATTTTAAGAATGAAGACCATGGAAGTATTGTAATCCCAGGACAGTATAATGGATTTAGAGCTGTTTTCTCATGGTTTCCGTTTAAAGAAATGTGGAGATTTAATACACCACAAGGGTATTCTGCAAAGGAACTAACAGAACCTTTCTATAAGCATTATAAAAAGTTGAGTTTTCATATGGGAAGAGAAATGAAACCAGACTGGCAACTCGTCAATGATATTGCTTCTTTTATGTTAGAGGGTCATGATTTTCCTGAGAAAGCTTTAGCGTATTTAAAAATGAATGTAGATTTCCATCCAGACAATTCCAATAGTTATGTAGCACTTGGTGATTTTTATGTAAAGGAAGATGAAAATGAGAAAGCTATTAAAAGCTATAAAAAAGCAATTGAGATAGATGGAAATGAAGAGGCTAAGAGAAAGTTAAAAAAAATAGAGAGAAATTGATGATACTTATTTTCGGAATCGTTGAATTTTACCTTTGGTAGCACTTCGCCATGCCCATTCTAAAGGACCAAAGTAGAATTTTTGTAACCAGAATTTGCTGATTAAGGATTGTATGATGATAAGAGCTACAGCTATGATGACCAGGTATACGGTTTGTAACTTACCGATAAGACCTAATCCCCATCCAAAAAGTAAAAAAGTACCGATTATGGATTGTAACACATAATTGGTAAGTGCCATTCGCCCGTATGACTCAAAAAAAGTAAAAAATCGATTCCATTTTTTGTTTGGGTAGAGTAAAAGAAAACTACAAAGAATAATAGCAGTTAATGCAATATTCGACCAATCAAAGATGTTTATGCCAATGACGTGTAGCCAACTTTTGAAATCTACGGGTTGCGGAGAAATGGCAAATATACCTGCTGTAAGCGCAAGAGCAATAAAGAAAAATATGGAGGCTCGTTTCAGCCATTTTCTAAGTGAGGGTCTTTTCTCTGTTATAGTCTGAAATAGTGCAATTTTACCCAACCATAACCCTATGAGGAAATAACCAAATGTCATATAAAATCTTGCAAATAAACTGATCTGAAAATCCATTTTTTGAAGCATTCCTTGCGTACCGTTAGTTATAAAAACCTCGGTAATACTTCCTTCTTTCAATGTAGCGATATATGCCAAATTAGTTGGACTGTTCCCATCCATAATAGAAGGAAATCCGAAGGCGCTTTCGTTTCCTAAGATGGCAAAAGCAATAAATCTTGGAATACTGATTAAAAACAATCCAGATACCAGTAGAATCCATTTATTGGATACGCGATAAAATGGAATTAAAAAAGGAGCTAATAAAGCATATATCGTTAGAATATCACCTTTGTAAAATAATTGATGGATATAGCCTATGATCAGCAATAAAAAAGCTCTCCATAAAAAGCGTAACCCAAAATTTTCATTGCGCTGTGATGCGGAGTTCATCTGGATAAAGAAGCTAAGCCCAAAAAGGATCGAAAACAACGCAAAGAATTTACCAACAATAAAAAAACCTATAATTCCTCCTAAAACTTGATCAAAAACAGAGTTAGTTACTTCCATAAGGCTTTCTGAAGGAGCCGAAGCTATATATTGCTCATTCATATGAACTAAGCAGACACCAGCCAATGCAAAACCTCGTAAAGCATCGATTACTATTATTCTATTTGAAGTCTTATTTTCCAATAGGAATAAAGTTAGCCTATTGTTACTTTTTATACAATGTAGAAAAAGTTAAAATGTATTAATTATCAAGGATTTATTGGTGAGAATTTGTGCTCTAAAGGTAAATTGTTAATTAATTTTACAATGGATTTAACAGATTTTGAAAGTAATACTATTATTTTTATAATCCATAAAAATTATTTATGCCATTCATAAAAATAAAAATTGCTAAATTTTTGATTATTTCAGGTTTTCTTTTGAATACCTGTAATTATGTTGGCAATTTGTTTGACTTTTATGGAGGAGATAGCGCTGCTATCAGCTATGCAATTGATGATACCGAAGAAAAATCTGAATCCAATGAGAAAGACGGATCTGAGAAAGAAGATCTGAAAGAAAAAGATAAGATTTCTCAGTATGCAGATAGTAAGCATACAGGTATATCCTATTATAGTATAAAATACTACCCAGATCTGATATATGAAAATTTATCAGTATATCTAGAATATACAACTCCACCACCGGAATTGGGGTAATGTAAACCACACACTTAGGTCGAATAAAACGTATTATTTGACTGAGAAAATCAATTTTTCAATTTTTTAAAAAAATGTAACGATTGTTAACTTCGTTACTTATTATGTTATGAGTAATTCAAAATTATTTCAAAGTTTAAAATCAGACATACCAGCTAGTATTGTCGTGTTTTTTGTGGCGCTACCCTTATGTTTGGGTATTGCCTTGGCTAGTGGTGCTCCTTTATTTTCGGGGTTAATTGCCGGAATTGTAGGAGGGATCGTAGTAGGAGCTATTAGTGGTTCTCAAATCGGAGTAAGTGGACCAGCGGCTGGTCTTGCGGCAATCGTTTTTGCAGCAATTGTTTCTCTTGGATTCGAAGATTTTTTAGTTGCTGTTGTATTAGCGGGAGTTATTCAAATTTTATTCGGAGTTTTAAAAGCTGGTGTTATCGGGTACTTTTTTCCTTCTTCTGTGATCAAAGGAATGTTAACAGGTATCGGTATTATCATTTTTCTTAAAGAGATCCCTTATTTCTTCGGTTATATTCCTCAAAAAGGAGAAGGGTTATTTGCACCGATATACAACTCATTACTAAATATCAGTATGGGTGATACACTAATTGCAGTAATAGGTTTAGGTATTTTATTATTATGGCAAAATGTACTATCTAAAAAAGGTAAGATCTTTCAATTAGTACAAGGACCTTTAGTAGCTGTAGTTTTAGGAATCATATTTTATGTAGTCTTCGGAGATTCAGGAAGTTTAGCAATTAGTACAGATAACCTAGTAAATGTTCCAGTTCCTGCAGATGCAGATTCTTTTTTAGCACAGTTTACTATGCCAAATTGGGAAGTAATTACCAAAACTGAGATCTATGTTACCGCGTTTACTATTGCACTGGTTGCAAGTTTAGAAACCTTGCTTTGTGTAGAAGCAACAGATAAGTTAGATCCACAGAAAAGAGTAACACCAACTAATAGAGAGTTAATTGCGCAAGGAGCAGGTAATGTAATATCAGGATTAATCGGAGGACTTCCAATTACACAGGTAATCGTTCGTAGTTCTGCAAATATTCAATCTGGTGGTAAATCCAAAATGTCTGCCATTATTCATGGGTTTTTCTTATTGATTTCAGTAATGTTAATTCCAACCTTGCTTAATAAAATTCCACTTTCTGTATTAGCAGCAATTCTACTTTTAGTAGGGTATAAATTAGCAAAACCTTCTACGTTTAAAAACATGTGGACTGCTGGATGGAAGCAATTTGTTCCTTTTATCGTTACAGTAGTATTTATCGTATTTAAAGACCTTTTATGGGGAATAGGAATTGGACTTGCGGTAGGAATTGTAATTACACTTATAAAAAGTTACCAAAACTCTCACTTTCTTCATAAAGAGGAAAGCGAAGGCACTTCTAAAATTAAAATGACCTTGGCAGAAGAGGTTACTTTTTTCAATAAGGCAACGATATTAAAAGAGCTAGATGCTTTACCACAAAATTCTTATTTGGAATTAGATGTGACAAAAACAACCTATTTAGATCATGATGTGATCGAAATATTGGATGATTTTAAAGAAAAAGCAAAAAACAGAAATATCACAGTAAAGTTAATATCCCAAAGAGGTATAGAGGAAAATCCTGAAAGTTATATTGACTTTTTTAAGTTAAGACCAAAATTAAATTAATAAACTAAAAAAGTAGGAAATAACCTTATTGATGAATGATAAGATCATTGTTATTTTTAGGGAAATTTCTTTTAACATAAAAAATATTAAAAAAAGAACATATGAAAGCACATACTAAAGATACACAAGCGGCAATAACGCCACAAATAGCATTACAATTGCTTAAAGAAGGAAACCAAAGATTTCAGGAAAAGCATATGGCAGATAGAGATCTTTTGGATCAGGTAAATGATACCAAATCAGGGCAGTTTCCTTTTGCTACGATTCTTAGTTGTATAGATTCTAGAGTGTCTTCCGAGTTGATTTTTGATCAAGGAATAGGAGATATTTTTAGCGCTAGAGTAGCAGGTAATTTCGTAAATGAGGATATTTTAGGAAGTATGGAATTTGCTTGTAAGCTAGCAGGTACTAAATTAGTTTTGGTACTTGGTCATACAGCATGTGGAGCTGTAAAAGGAGCGTGTGATGATGCGAAACTAGGAAATCTTACTGCGTTGTTAAGTAAGATTAAACCAGCGGTAGCAGCGGTAACAGAACCTGCAGATCCAGCAGAAAGAACTTCTAAAAATATTGATTTTGTGAATGAAGTTGCAGAGCAAAATGTGAATATGACGATCCAAAACATAAAAGACCAAAGTGAAGTGCTTAAGGAAATGGAAGAAAAAGGTGAGATTATGATTATTGGAGGAATGTATGACATTAGCAATGGAAGTGTAACATTTTTCGAAAATTAAATAAGATATATATCTTCTAATAGAACCGGCATTCGTAAATAAATGCCGGTTTTTTGTTTTATTTTAATAGTTTTACATTAGACATTTAAACTTCTAGGAAATAATATACGTGTAATGAAAGGATTTTTTAGCAATTTTAAAGGAGATGCTTTTGGGGGATTAACTTCTGGTATTGTAGCATTACCATTGGCTTTAGCATTTGGAGTTTCATCTGGATTAGGACCTACAGCAGGATTATACGGAGCTATTTTTATCAGTTTCTTCGCTGCCTTATTCGGAGGAACCAATACGCAAATCTCTGGTCCTACAGCACCAATGACTGCTGTAAGTATGGTGGTGATTGCAGGAATTATTGCAGCTAATGACGGTAGTGTAGAAAAAGCATTACCAGCCATCCTTACGATCTTTTTATTATGCGGATTGATACAAATCTTGTTAGGAGCCATCGGAATTGGGAAATACATTAAATATATTCCATATCCAGTAGTTTCTGGATTTATGACTGCGATTGGAGTGATTATCTTGTTAACGCAAATATTACCATCTGTCGGATATTATCCTAAAGAAGATGTTGAGTTTGTTTCAAAATTCAAAATAGAAGCAGAAGAGGTAATCCTAAAGAACATTTTACAAGAAGAAGCAGGTAAAGGTATTTTGGTGTTAGAAGATTTTAAACAAACCATTACCAAAGCCGAAACAATTTCGGAAGCTGATATCTTAAAAGAATCTCAAACATTAGCAGGAAAAGAAACCTCTGGTGCTTTAGGAGCTATTAAAGCACTACCGAGAGCTTTACAAAATATTAATTGGTTAGAGTTACTATTAGCGCTGGGAACCATTTTTATCATTTATGGTTTTAAACGAATTACAAAAGCGATACCTAGTACATTAGTCGCATTGGTAGTCATGTCAGGAATTGCCTATGGTTTTGGGTTAGATTATCGACCTATAAAGGAGATACCAAGTGGTTTACCCATTCCAAGATGGGAAATATTTACAGGATTTAGTCTAGCTAGTGTTACACCCTATATATTTACAGCATTTACATTAGCATTATTAGGAGCGATTGACTCTTTACTAACGAGTGTGATTGCGGATAATATGACCAAAACCAGACACAAACCTAATAAAGAATTGGTGGGACAAGGTATTGGTAACGCCATAGCATCATTATTTGGAGGTATTCCTGGAGCGGGAGCGACGATACGAACTGTGGTAAATATCAATGCGGGTGGTAAAACCAAATTATCCGGAATGATTGCAGGATTGGTATTATTTGTAGTAATGCTGGGATTAGCACCTGTAGCTTCTAAAATACCTGCTGCTGTACTTGCGGGAATCTTAATTACTGTAGGAATAGGTGTCATGGATTATAAAGGACTAAAAGCAGTACCAAGTATGCCAAAAGACATCAAATTAGGACCTATTAAGGTAAGTTCTGAAGTATTGATCATGTTTGTGGTATTGATCTTATCTACTTTTTGGAATTTGGTGTATGCTGTAGGTATTGGATTGGTGATAGCTTGTTTGATGTTTATGAAAAAAATTGGGGATCTTACAGCAGAACGATCGGATGTAAAACCGCTTAAAGAAGAAGCCTGGAGTGATGAGAAAAACTTTCCGGAGAAGTTGAAAGAAGAAGTGTTTATCAAGCATCTAAAAGGACCATTGTTCTTTGGATCTACGAGTGACTTCCAGAATTTGGCAGCGCAGATTCCGGATACGTCTAAAGTAGTGATCGTACGATTGGCCAAAATGCAGTACATGGATCAATCGGGATTATATACGATGGAAGAAATCATCCTAGGACTCCAGCAAAAAGGAATTAAAGTACTGTTTGTAGGCTTGGCAAAGCAACCAAGATATATGATGGAGCATATCGATATTGTGCCTGATTTGGTACCTGAAAATTATATATTCGAAGACTTTGATTCGTGTTTAGAATACATTCAGAATAATGTGAAGGATACGGTTTAAAAAGTTATCCTAAACTTGTGTACTTTCCTCAGAAGTTGTGTTGTTGTCTTTTAGGATATTCGGTAAAATGGCTGGAGCCAAACTTTTTACAGGAGCATACAAAATCGATGCATCCAAGGTTTCCTGTTTTATGATTTTTAAGGATCTGTTGGCAGCGTCGATAAAGATAATGACCACACTGGCAATAAAAGCAAATTTTAATACGCCAAAAGCAGCGCCCAACAACTTATTAAGTATCCCTAAGGAAGCAAAATCGGCAATTTTGGTCAGTAGTTTTCCTGCCAAAGAGATGAGAATGACAACACCGATAAATGTAATCGCAAAGGCGGTTAATTTAAGCGCTCCATCGCTCCAATCCACATGTTGCGCTAGATAATCACCTACATAATAAGAAAAATGCACAGAAATATAAATACCAGCCACTAGCGCCACTAAGGAGGCTAAGGAAACAAATAAACCTTTGCTAAACCCTTTGATAAGTCCCCAAAGAAGTAAAATGCCAAGAATAATATCAATATAATTCATCGATGTGGTTTCTTTAGACGAATATACTGTTTTCTATTAAAATTCGTATCAACCATTTTTTTGGTATACATCTTTACATAGGTAGTTTTCAAAGTCAAAAGGTATTCTCACGGATTACAAATCCGCTAGATTACAATTTTGTCATTCCGCACTTGATGCGGAATCCATTTACAGAATGTAAGGCCGATGTCATTCGTAACTGATTAGCACTAGTGTGAGTGCATTGAGGTAATTTACACGTATTACAAATCCGCTAGATCACAGTTTTGTCATTCCGCACTTGATGCGGAATTTATTTGCGTAATGTATGGTGTATGACACTCGTCACAGACGAGCGCTAGTGTGAGAACAGATGAACTATAGAAATTGTTGCGGGTAGTTTTATTCAAGTATTCGTTTTTTTAAATCCATTCTTTCATGCAAAATCCTTATGATTTCTACATAATTTTCGTCCGTAGTTCGATAGAAAATAATATGTCGATTTGCTTTTGCTCCATAGAGATTTTTAGTAATTCCCTGGTAGTTTTTTCCTAAATCTGGATTATAAGCTATTTCTTGGCAATTGGAAATCAACATTTCATAATATTTGTCGGCTTGTTGTTCTGACCAAACCTCTAAAGTATAATCCCAAATTTTTGATAAATCCTCAACCGCTTTATTGGTCAGTTTGAATTTAGCGATTCGATTGTTTTCTTGCTTTTAGAGATTTAAGATGGTCTTTGGGGTTAAAATCATGAGCAATTCCACTGTCAATTCCTTCTTGAATAGCATTTTTTAGGGCTGCAGCTTTACTTTCCTCTTCTTCTAAAAGTCTAAGTCCTGCACGAATTACTTCACTTACATTTTTAAACCGTCCTTCCTTAATTCTACTCTGAATAAACTGATCAAAATAATTTCCAAGTGATATTGATGTATTTTTACTCATTTTAGCATTATTTATTTCAAAAATACCAAAAATTGGTAAAAAGGGCAAATTTGGTGATTATCCACAACGGTAAATATAACGGACATAGTTGTCCAAAAGGGTAATTATGTTTGTGGGGTAGCGTTTATTCTGTCTACCTTAAAACAGTATGATCATCTTCTATTTTGGAGGTGTGCCTGAACCAATAGTAGCTTCTAAAAACCATACTTCTGTATAACTTCCATTTTCATATTGCTTAGCGATATCACCACCATAAGTTGCTGCACCGGTATGCCAAAGCATATTTTTTTCAGGATCTTTTCCATTGGTTTGATTATAAACGCCTTGTTTAAAATAAACCAACTCTCCTTTATATGCTGTGGCTCGTTCTATTCCGTCTCGGCCAATAGGCACAAATATGTTCTTAACCTGTTCTGGCAAATCGGAGCGTTTGGTATATTCAGACGAGATAAGATTTTTAGTAAATGTTTTGGTTGTATGGCTATCGCTTTTAAAGGTAAGATACATGATGCCTTTATATACGTTTACTTCATAACTAATTTTTTCTCCTAATGCTATACCATCCTCTGGTTCGGCAGGAAACTCATCTTTTGCTGTTCCCACGACAGACATATCATATCCCCAAACGGCACTAGAATAATCCCATCTTCCTGAGTTGTCATCACCTTCGGTGTTGATTTCATAATTCCAAAAAACGGAACCTTTGGTATGGCCGGGAAATTTCTTGTAAAATATTTTTAAGGGTTCATTTTCATGTCCTTCGCCACTATGAATCTGGCCAATCACCGTAGAATAGGAAGCGGCAACTCTGGCATCGCCAGAAGTAGAAACATGCATAACTTTACATGTACCTGTTAGTTTACCGCCTTCTTCGGGTGTCCATTCTCTTTTTTCCTGTAATTCCGTTCTTGTATTACTAGAGTTTTTAGAAGTGACTCCAGAGTTTGGCGCTTTATATACCACCCAAGGCCCTGCGCTATCCATAGCAGTATAGAAAAAATCTTTTTCCTCAAACTTATCGAGATCTTTTACATGCTTTCCATTTCCAAGAAGTATTTTAAATTTATCCATAAACGGAATTACATCACTTGGGTATGTAATTTTTTGAGGTGGAGCAGAGGCTTCTTCTTTAGTAGCACTATTACTCGTATTCAAACAACTATATAGTGAGATGAATGCAGTAAGCATTAAAAAAGCTGTTAGTAGGTTGATGTTTTTTTTATTCATTGTTTAAATTTTTTTAAAGTGCATTTTTTTAAAACACAACATCCATCGCCAGCGCCCGAATCCCACCATTTTGTCATTCCGCATTGGATGCGGAATCTATTTACATCATGTAAGGTTTATATCTTATCACTAACGAACGCTAGCGCCCGAATCCTTTCGGGTGCCACACATGCTGCATACGTTATAAAAATCTCATCGCCAGCGCCCGAATCCCACCATTTTGTCATTCCGCACTTGATGCGGAATCTATTTACATGGCGTAGGTTTATGTCTTATCACTAACGAACGCTAGCGCCCGAATCCTTTCGGGTGCCAAGCATGCTGCATACGTTATAAAAATCCAGTGTTGTCTATTCCCAACACAGTATGATCATCTTGAAAGTTTCTAGCGCTACTATATTTCCAATCGATTGGATTAGTAACAAAACCACTTTCTACCGGATTATTATGAATATAATTTATCTTTTGCTTTATGACAGCTGGACTCCATAACTCTATAGGTTGATTATGATGCTGCCAAAATTGATATTTGGTAACGTTTGACTGTTTTTTAGCAGCGCGCTCAAACATCCATAACATCCATTCTTTTCTGCTTTCTTGAGGATTATTCGATATGCATTCAACAACTTTATTAGATGTGTATCGTTTAAAATCCCGTAATAACTCCATCGGTTGTTCTTGCGAAGAACGGAAAATAAAATGCACATGACTTGGCATAAAGCAATAAGCATACATTTCCATACCTTTTTCTTTTCTACAATAGCTTACACTTTCTGCTAGCACATCAAAATATAATTGTCTGGTAAAGACATCTATCCAATATACTGTGGCAAAGCTTACAAAATATAATCCTGACGCATTATGAAATTTGTATTTCCTACTCATAATGTCTAAAAGTAGTTAAAATACGCATACATAATTTTTTAAACCTATTTCGGTATACTTTTCTTACTCTTATGTGGCACCCGAAAGGATTCGGGCGCTAGCCCTTAGTTTAGCATTGTTATTCACATAGAGTTATCTTAACGAAGTTAATAATGCTGTAAGTGATTGATT
>NZ_CANLOZ010000007.1 GCF_947492965.1 uncultured Aquimarina sp.
TCGTAGCCCGTAGGGGAATCGAACCCCTCTTACCAGGATGAAAACCTGGCGTCCTAGCCGATAGACGAACGGGCCATTTTCCTTTTTCCAGGAGTGCAAATTTATAGCTTTCACTCTAAACTTGCAATTATTTTTTTATTCGTAGCCCGTAGGGGAATCGAACCCCTCTTACCAGGATGAAAACCTGGCGTCCTAGCCGATAGACGAACGGGCCATAGTTGTTTGCCTAATTGCGGATGCAAAAATACAACTATTTTTTAATGGCGCAAGTGTTATTTTATTTTTTTCTAAAATTAATATGCTTTTGCGAATAACACCCTTACTTTAGAAGGGTTTCCGCTATACACACAAACACCATTTTCTTCTTTCGCATCAAAAGGAATACAACGTATAGTAGCTTTTGTTAGCTCTTTTATCTTTTGTTCTGTTTCTGCTGTACCATCCCAATGAGCAGATATAAACCCTCCTTTATTCTCTAAAACTTCTTTAAACTCTTCAAAAGAATTTACTTCAGTAATATGACTATCTCTATACTGAGTTGCTTTTAAATGTAAACTTTCCTGGATTTCCACTAATAAAGCTTCAATGGTGTTAACAACATCATCCTTTTGTACAAACTGTTTTGACAATGTGTCTCTACGAGCAAGCTCCACAGTTCCTTTTTCCAAATCCTTAGGTCCTATCGCAATGCGCAAAGGCACTCCTTGTAATTCATACTGCGCAAATTTTGCTCCAGGCCTATGTGTATCTCGATTATCAAATTTTACCGAAATCCCCTTAGCTCTTAAATCCGCAACTAACTGATTTGCTACTTCCGAAATCTGATCTAACTGCTCCTCTCCTTTATAAATAGGTACAATAACCACTTGAATTGGAGCTAAATTAGGAGGTAAAACCAACCCATTATCATCACTATGCGTCATAATCAACGCCCCCATTAATCTTGTCGAAACTCCCCAAGAAGTTGCCCAAACATAATCTTGTTTTCCTTCTTTAGAGGTGAATTTCACATCAAAAGCTTTTGCAAAGTTTTGCCCTAAGAAATGAGAGGTTCCAGCTTGAAGTGCTTTTCCATCTTGCATTAACGCTTCGATACAATAAGTATCCTCAGCACCCGCAAAACGTTCGCTCTCTGTCTTCCTTCCTTTTACAACGGGAATCGCCATAAAATTTTCAACAAAATCTGCATATACGTTGTTCATTTGTTCCGTTTCTGCAATAGCCTCTTGTCTTGTTTCATGAGCCGTATGTCCTTCCTGCCATAAAAATTCCGCCGTTCTCAAAAATAAACGTGTTCTCATCTCCCATCTTACTACATTTGCCCATTGATTCACTAATATCGGCAAATCTCTATAAGACTGTATCCAACCTTTATAGGTATTCCAAATTATAGCTTCAGAAGTAGGACGTACTATAAGTTCTTCTTCTAATTTTGCGTTTGGATCCACTATTAATTTCGAAGCATCGTCTGGATCTGTTTTTAATCTATAATGGGTAACTACAGCACACTCTTTTGCAAACCCTTCTGCATTTTTTTCTTCTGCTTCAAAGAGACTTTTAGGCACAAAAAGAGGAAAATATGCATTTTGATGACCTGTTTCTTTAAATTTTTTATCCAATTCAGCCTGCATTTTCTCCCAAATTGCATACCCATAGGGCTTAATTACCATACACCCTCTTACCGCTGAATTCTCAGCTAAATCAGCCTTTACGACTAATTCGTTATACCATTTAGAATAATCTTCACTACGTTTCGTTAGATTTTTGCTCATAACTTGCTATTTGGCACAAATGTTGTGACTTTGTTAAATAAAAAATAGTTAGCGCAAAACTAACTAAATTTGTATTGTTCAACAATAAAATAAGGAGATATGCGACTTAAAAATTATTTTCAAAAAAATGGAGCTGTGGGGACTTTCCTAGCAGTCTCTGTTCTTATGTTGACATCTTGTGGCTCGTATGAATATGTATCGTATGATGATGGTATTTATGGTGAAGCAAGAAGCCAAAGGAACTATGAACCTCAACCAACTGAAACCACACCACAATCTAATTCAAATTATTATTCTAATTATTTTTCAGAAAAATCTGCTCAGATTGACAATGTAATTGAACAAGATGCGATTTTTACTGATATAGATTCTTATTCTAGTGATAATTACAATCCAGCAGACACTACTGATGTAGCTTTAAACTATGAAGGTGGTCAACCTACATGGGGTAGTGATTATGACGAAGTATCTGTCAACATCATTAATACAGGATGGAATAACTGGGGTTGGAATGCCTGGGGTCCTGGTATTGGATGGGGATGGAACAACTGGGGATTCAACTCTTGGGGTTGGAATGCTGGTTGGGGTCCTGGATTTGGATGGGGCTGGAACAACTGGGGCTGGAATGCTGGATTCGGATGGGGTAACCCATACTGGTATGGCGGCGGATTCTGGTGTCCTCCTTATTACAACTACGGATATGGTTTTTATGGACGTAACAGAATAGCATACAATCGAGGATTTAGAAATCGTGGCTTTAGAAATGCATACGCTAGTAATTTCAGAAGCCGAAGCGCTTACAATGCAAGATCTAGATCTTTTAATAATAGATCCAGAAGCCGAAATTATAATAACAGAAGTTCCTATAATAATAGGAGAAGAATTTCTGCTAACAATAATAGACGTACAAGAACTTCTACATACTCTGGAAGAACTAGATCCTCTAATAACGGAAATTACTCAAGATCAAGATCTGTTAGCCCTAACAGGAGTAGTTCTCGATCAAGAAACTATAGCGGAAGCTCTAGGAGCTCCAGAAGTTCTGGATCTAGAAGTTACTCAGGATCTTCAAGAAGTAGTCGTAGTTCTGGTTCTTACCGAAGTAGTGGTGGATCTAGAAGCAGCGGATCAAGAGGTGGTAGCCGTGGCGGAAGAAGTCGTGGTGGAAGAAGATAATACAACACAAGTAGTTACCTCTACTTAATTTCATTTATAACAAATAAACCTATTACAGTATAATACAGTTTATTCGATCAAGATATTTATAGCATTTTAATACCCTACTAATATCTTGATCGTATTTACTTGTTATATATAAATAATTAAGAGTTTCTCTTATTTATCGAATCCATATATGAAAAAGATATTTTTAATTATAAGCATATTGTCCTTCTCTTTAACAAATGCGCAGGATATCACTGATGCGGTTAGATTTTCTCAACAAGAAATTTTAGGAACAGCTCGCTTTAGAGGAATGAGTGGAGCATTTGGAGCTTTAGGTGGCGATCTTTCTGCCTTGCAAATCAACCCTGCAGGCTCTGCTGTATTTCTTAACTCATCAGGATCTATTACACTTTCATCATCTAATATTCAAAATGATGTAAGCTATCTAAATGGTTTTAACGAATCCTCTTTTACTAATCTAAATTTTAATCAATTAGGAGCTGTTTTTGTATACAATAACAGAAATGAATCCTCCAAAATTGGCAGAATATCATTAGGAATTGCTTATGACCAAACAACCGATTTTGCTGAAGAATTATTTGCTTTTGGAAGTAGT
Source organism: uncultured Aquimarina sp. (assembly GCF_947492965.1). Taxonomy (GTDB): domain Bacteria; phylum Bacteroidota; class Bacteroidia; order Flavobacteriales; family Flavobacteriaceae; genus Aquimarina. Next base: position 3,553 of record NZ_CANLOZ010000007.1, read on the forward strand.
AACAATTCGATTGCCGAATATTTTGTAGCACAGGCTCAAGGTGTGCCACTTTCAATCGTTGGACCGACTACAGGAAATGAAAGCGTCCAAGATGTTTATATAGATCTTGGTGAAAATAGTGGCAATAATGGTTTTAGATATCAACAAGCTTTTTTAGGAAATCAAAGTGGTATCATCATCGCAGATGACCCAAGTGATCCTGATAATGTAAATTATTCTTCTGCTGTAGTTACAGACATCAACAATCCAGTTGATCAAGATTATTATTACGAAAGCACAGGACTTAATGGTAAGTTTACCGTAAATGCAGGAATGCAAATACACGAAAGATTCCATTTGGGATTCAATTTAAATTCACATTTTATCAATTATGATAGAGTTACCATATTTGATGAGTTCAATAATAATGCTGGAAGTAGTATAAATGAAATCTCTTTTACTAATAGATTATCTACCTTTGGTGCGGGATTTTCTGCACAAGTAGGTGGAATCTTAAAAGTATCTAATCGTTTAAGATTAGGAGCTTCCTTCGAGTCACCAACATGGTATTATATTGAAGAAGAGACTTCGCAACGCGTTAGAACGGTTAACACCACAGGAAATATTAATGTTGTCGACCCTAATGTAATCAATATTTTTCCGGAGTATCAATTACGAACTCCAGCAAGAGCAACTGGAAGTGTTGCTATCTTATTTGGAAAACGAGGTCTTATTAGCCTAGATTATTCATACAAAGATTATGGATCAACTGAATTTGATTCAGATGGATTTGATGATTTTTCAGATTTGAACAGAGAAATAGAAAATACTTTACAAGGAGCTTCTACTCTTAGAATTGGAGGAGAATTAAGAAATGGAAACTGGAGTTTTAGAGGTGGTTACAGCTACGAAGAAAGTCCATATCAGGACGAAATAACTCTTGGAGATAGAACTGGTCTATCTCTTGGTATTGGTTATAATTTTGGGAAAGTTAAATTTGATGTAGCCTATGACTATTCTGAGCAACAACGAAATCAGCAATTTTATCCAAATTCTTCGTTCACCAATTTTGCTTTTGTAGATAGTTATAGAGACAACCTTACATTTACACTCAGTCTCAATTTATAAAAGATATAAAGTCGCAAAATAAAAAAGGAGTTGATTAGCATCAACTCCTTTTTTATTTCTTATCGAATTAGAGAAAAACTTCCAGAAAAAGTTCTTCTACCTCTATTCGGATCCCGATCCGATTGCTCATTAAATTCTACTCTAAACCAATATTGAGAAGAAGGCATTAAATTTCCATTATAGGTTCCATCCCAGCCAGGCCCAGTTGGATTTAATTGTTTTAACAATTTACCGTGTCTGTCAAAAATATACACTAACGCGGGAGTAGGTTGATCTTCTGGATTTATAAGGTTCCATGTTTCATGAAAACCATCTCCATTAGGTGTAAAATATTTAGGGTATCCCAGAATCATAATATCCACTGAGGTTCTTTCATTATCTGGACAGTTTGCATATCTAGCAACGATTCTATAATCTCCAGGAGGAACCTGTTCAAAAACGGGTGATGATTGATATTCTCTATACTCAACAAACACTCCATCCATATTAATATCTCTGTCCAATCGGTATTCAAAGTCAGTAAAGCCTTCCGCCTCTACTATAGGATCTGTAGATACCTCTGCAGTAAGTGTATAAAACCCTGAAAAAGATTCTTCTGTTATAGTATAATCTACCTGAAAAGCTATTTGCGAAACATCTAATACAGATACCTGATCTGGTGAGTCTGGCACTTCGATACCGTTTGAATCAAAACCCCTCAATTGATAAATCCCATTTGAAGTAACATTATCATAAAAAGGAAATGTAGCTCCGGGTATATCCACAAAATTAGTATCTCCTAAATCTGCTCTAGCCCATTGAAATGTTACCGCAGCTGGAACCGCAGGAGGACCTGAACTTGCTGGAAACCTACCTTCTATTGTTAAAGGAAACTCTCCACAAGTGGCTATTCTATCTTGTGGTATCCCAGGTTCCAACACACTACAATCTGTAGTTCCTGCTCCATCTTCACCAAGATTGGTCTGCTCTAATTGAATTACTCCTGCTTCATCAGCGAAATTTGTGATTAACACAATATAAAACTCACCTGTTTGAGCATCAGGAATCGTAAAAGTCTCAATAAAATTATCATCTGAGGTTCTTGCATAACTACAATCTACAATATTTGTATTATCCTCATCATTAATATAAAAATCTGGCTCATCTACATTGTTCACACACTCTGCTGGTCGTATATTCTCACCATCTCCATTAAGGTCACATCCACGAGAAAGCTGATCTTCGCAATCGATAATAAAAGATGTCTGGAATGGTCCCCACGCGATAAAATCAACATCTAACTGTCGTTCATCACGATCTAAACGACTATCTACATCAGCATCTACCCATTGACGAATATCAAAGACTAATTCGCCAGGTTCATCTATGAGAATAAAATACCAAGAAGGGTTTGGAGTAGTATTTAAACACCCAACTTCTCCTAGCCCACTGATATCACCAGTTGTATTGGGAAAAGTAAGTTCTAACGATTCATCAGAACAAAAGGGTTGAGAATTCTGACAGGCAGTATCAAAATCCTGAGCATTGACATATTGACCACAAAGGCCAAATAGCGCAAAATAAAATAAGATTTGAGGTAGTAATTTTGACATATTTTATATAACGTAGGTTAGTCTATTTTCTTGTGTAGGAATTAAATTTACTAATTTTTAAGAAAGTGTCTAGAAAACCACAAGAATATTTATAATTGTTAACATAGCTTTTACTAAGTAAAAAGACAAAATTGTATCTTTGCAGCCTGTTTTATAATTGATTTCTTTTGAATTACAATTTTTAGAATTTAACTTGATTATAAAATGTAGGAAATTAAAAAAAGAATACCTTAAAATTGTAAGTACAAGTAATCTTCTTTCAATTTTAGATAATAAACATTTGCAAACACAAGTGTACGATTATAATTCTTGAAGTAATAACAAAAATTTGAACTTGTGAAGATAGACAAGGCCCTTGAAGCTATTGAAGCGCTAGGTGATAATCATGTAGCTACTAGCGCAACTACACCTCTAAGAGAAGATGCTTTTAAATTAAGTGATAAAGAAAAAATCGCTTTGATTAGAGAAGATGTAAGACACATTATGGAAACCTTAGGATTAGATCTTGATGATGATAGTCTAAGTGGAACTCCACAACGAGTTGCAAAAATGTTTGTAAATGAAATTTTCGCAGGCTTACACCCGCAGCGAAAACCAGAAGCCTCTACTTTTGATAATAACTACAAATATGGTGAAATGCTTGTTGAAAAAAACATTACTGTTTATTCTACTTGCGAACACCACCTACTCCCCATTATAGGAAGAGCACATGTAGCTTATATCTCTAACGGTACCGTTGTTGGCCTATCAAAAATGAATCGTATCGTGGATTATTATGCAAAAAGGCCACAGGTTCAAGAACGTTTGACGATGCAGATAGTTCAGGATCTTCAGGTAGTACTAAACACTAAAGATGTTGCTTGCGTGATAGATGCAAAACACTTATGCGTAAACTCTAGAGGAATTAGAGATATCGAAAGTAGTACGGTTACTAGCGAATTTGGAGGTAAATTCAAAGAAGAATCTGTTCGTAGAGAATTTTTAGACTACATTAAATTAGACACTAGATTTTAATCCACATTTATTAATCAATCACAATAAGCACAATCAAAATTATGGTAGCAACTCCGTTGTACAAAACTCAGGAACTTAAAATTTACAACTCTCTTTCTAGTCAGAAAGAGGTATTTATTCCTATAACAGAAGGAAACATAGGCATGTATGTTTGTGGACCTACTGTTTATAGTAACGTACATTTAGGGAATTGCAGAACATTTATTTCTTTTGATTTAGTCTATAGATATTTAAAACACCTAGGATATAAAGTACGTTATGTTCGTAATATCACAGATGCTGGTCATTTAGAAAATGATGCTGATGAAGGTGAAGATAAAGTTGCTAAAAAAGCACGTTTAGAACAGCTAGAACCCATGGAAATTGTACAACGTTACACCTTGGATTTTCATAATATTTTAGCGAAGTTCAACAACATTCCACCGAGTATAGAACCTACAGCTACTGGTCATATCGTGGAGCAAATTGAGATTATTAAAACTATTATTGATAACGGATTTGCTTATGTAGTTAACGGATCTGTATATTTTGATGTAAAGAAATTTAACGAAACTAATCAATACGGAAAATTAAGTGGCCGCAATCTAGAAGATATGATTGCTAATACCCGAGAATTGACTGCTCAGAGTGATAAGAAAAATCCACAGGATTTTGCCTTATGGAAAAAAGCAGAACCTAAACATATTATGAGATGGCCATCACCTTGGGGTGACGGTTTCCCAGGATGGCATTTAGAATGTACCGTAATGAGCACAAAATACTTAGGCGAAAAATTTGATATTCATGGGGGAGGAATGGATCTTAAATTCCCACATCACGAATGTGAAATCGCCCAAGGAGAAGCCGCTTGTGGAGTAACACCAGTAAATTACTGGATGCATGCTAACATGTTGACGTTAGATGGTAAAAAAATGTCAAAATCCACTGGAAATATTCTATCTCCGGCAGAAATATTTAGTGGCGAGAGTGATAAATTGAATAAAGCTTTTGCTCCAACAGTAGCGCGCTTTTTCATGTTACAAGCTCATTACAGAAGCATTTTAGATTTTTCTAATGATGCTTTAGAAGCTTCTGAAAAAGGTTTCTACAAGTTAATGGAATCCGTTAAAACCTTAGAAAATCTAAAAATCAGCGATAATACCAATGGTTTCGATGTTCAAAATTGGATAAAAGAATGTTACGATGCCATGAATGACGACTTTAATAGTCCGATTTTGATAGCTAAACTATTTGAAGCGGTAAAATTCATCAATTCTGTAAAAGAAGAAAAAGCTACTATCTCTAAGGAGGATTATGAAAATCTTAGAACAAAAATAAATGATTTTGTCTTTGATGTTTTAGGACTAGTAAATATTAATGAAGCATCTTCAGATATTAGCGATAAGCTTTCTAGCACGGTAGAATTGTTAATCAATTTAAGAGCTGAGGCTAGAGCAAACAAAGATTTTGCTACTAGTGATAAAATAAGAGATGAATTGCTAGCAATGGGTATCCAGTTAAAAGATGGTCGAGAAGGAACCAGCTTTACCCTTAACTAATATATTTTGAGCTCTAGAATAACGTTGCGAAAAATTTTGACAGCTCCTTTTATTGGATTGATTAAGTTTTATCAAAATTTCATCTCTCCACTAACACCTGCAACTTGTCGATATCAGCCAACATGCTCGCATTATAGTTTAGAAGCGCTTCGAAAACACGGATTAATCAAAGGTGGAAAACTTGCTATAAAACGTATCTTTAGTTGCCATCCTTGGGGAGGCAGCGGATATGATCCTGTTCCTGATTCTTGCTGCAAAAAGAAAAGTTAACTCAATCATATGATAGTTTAACTCAATATTATTTCAATTATAATTTTGACTTCAATTAAATACCTATATTTACCCTAGAAAAATAGATTTCTATATGATATTCTCTAAAATAGTTTGGAATCCGATCGAAGGATTGGATCTTGGTTTTTTTGTCGTTCGTTTCTACAGCCTAATGTTTGTTGTTGCTTTTTCTCTAGGATGGTATTTGATGAAAAAAATATACATCCGCGAAAAGATTTCTATGGAAAAACTAGATTCTGTTTTTATCTATGCTGTCATAGGAACACTATTAGGAGCTAGGCTTGGTCATGTATTTTTCTATGATTGGGACTACTACAGAAACAATCTCCTTGAAATCATTTTACCGTTTAAGTTTAATCCTGCGTTTGAATTCATTGGTTTTAGAGGACTTGCAAGCCATGGTGCTGCCATTGCATTTATCATTGCTATGTATTATTACTCTAAAAATGTATTAAAAAAACACCCATTATGGGTAATGGATAGAGTAACTATTCCTGCAGCATTTGGAGGTATTTTTGTTCGCTTAGGAAACTTCTTTAATTCAGAAATTATAGGAGAACCTTCAGGAGATTCGCCATTTGGGGTAAAATTTATCCGTGATGGTCTAAGTAAAGCAGAAGTGATAAGGGAAACTGGAATTAAAAATGTAAATGAGGCTTATTCTGCAGTGGTAAATAATCCTAAATTCGCAAACCTTTTAGAGGCCATTCCTTATAGACATCCTGCACAATTATACGAAGCTTTTGGATATATCTTTGTATCCTTGATTCTTTGGTTTATTTATTGGAAAACGGACAAAAGAAACAATAGAGGATTCCTTTTTGGTATGTATATGATGTTGATATTTATTGTTCGATTTATCGTAGAGAGTGTTAAAAAGAGTCAAGGTGGTTTTGAAGATGCTTTAGGGGATGCCCTATCTACAGGACAATGGCTGAGCATACCTTTTATTTTAGTTGGTCTTTATTTCGTAGTCCGAGCAAAAAAAGTAGAAGAAGCACCAAAATCATACACGTTAAAATAACTAACCAAGTATATTATATAAAAAAGAGGAAAGTTTTAAAACTTTCCTCTTTTTGTCTTCTTAAAGAAATCCTTTTCTCTAGTCTTATAATCATATTAAGACTAAAAAACTTCGTTGGATTCTTTTAATTTCTCTGTATTTTCTACTAGCTGAAGTTCATCAATAATTTTCTGAATATCTCCATTTATGATATTACTTAAATCATATAAAGTTAACCCGATACGATGGTCTGTAACACGACCTTGCGGATAATTATAAGTTCTAATTTTAGCAGAACGATCTCCAGAAGAAACCATACTTTTACGCTTTTCAGAATCTGCAGCTTGCTTTTTGGCAAGTTCTAATTCATATAATCTCGATCTAAGTACTTTTAGTGCTTTTTCTAAATTCTTGTGGGATGATTTCTGATCCTGACAACTTACGATCATTCCTGTAGGCTCATGATGTAACTTAATAGCAGAATATGTGGTATTCACTGACTGTCCTCCTGGTCCTGTAGAAGTGGTTCGTTCAATTCTTACTTCTGTCATATCCAATTCTACATCAAACTCTTCAGCTTCTGGCAATACCATTACAGTAGCTGCACTGGTATGCACTCGACCTTGCGTTTCTGTCTGTGGAACTCTTTGCACACGATGCACTCCTGCTTCAAATTTCATGGTTCCATACGCATCTTCTCCATTCACTTCGAAAATAATCTCCTTGTATCCGCCACTAGTTCCTTCGCTAAGATCCACTACGCTAGTACTCCATCCTTTTCCTTCGCAATACTTAGTATACATTCTAAATAAGTCTCCCGCAAAAATACTCGCCTCATCACCACCTGTTCCCGCTCTAATTTCGACCACGCAATTTTTAGCATCTTCCGGATCCTTAGGAACAAGCATAAAACGAATTTTCTCTTCTAAAGCAGGTAGCTCCTCTTTAGCCTCATCTAACTGCATTTTAGCCATTTCTACCATTTCTGGATCACTCCCATCTGAAATAATTTCTTCAGCCTCTTTCTTATTATCCGTTAACTCGATATACCGATCTCTTTCATCCATTAATGCCTTGAGATCTTTATATTCTTTATTAAGCTTTATATATCTTTTTTGATCTGCAATAATATCAGGCTGAATGATCAAATCATTCACCTCATCAAATCGCTGCTTAACAATATTTAATTTATCAATCATAATTCTATCTGTCCTGTCCGTGGAATTTACAAAAGTACATTTTTTTGAGCAAAGGTCATACGCATTTTCTGAATCTAAACAACAATCTTGTAACTCAAAAAAATGTATCTTTACAACTCATATGACTGGAAACAATAATACATACAACAAAAAGCTGATTTTTAGTTGGTTTATGACTCTTTTGCTCTTTTTGGGCATTGGAGGATATTCTAATTATACATCACCTATTTCTTTTCAAGAAAATATTGAACTTGTTGTTTCTGATAAGCAAAGCTTAGTTAAAGTAATTTCTTTAGGGAATGCGTTTAATAAGTCTTCCTATTTTATTATTACCTCCACACTAAGTTCAATTTCGAAGCACCATGAAACTATTGCTTCGATCATGTATAAAAAACTTGATACGATAATTTCATCGGAAATTAAGTATCATTTATTATTCCACATCCCTACTTATTCTTCTGAAGAAGAAAGTCTTTTTGTTTAAAATATAGGTCTTCCAAAAGACCTAATCCTTTATTTCAAATATCATTAATTCCACTATCGTACCTGCTAGTGGTTTACACTATTTTAAAAATGAAAAGATTTAAAAAAGCAATAAGACGAATTGTCTTAGTATTATTTATTATTATGGTCGCAATGATTCCTGTACCCATCTTCTATCAGAAAAAAGAAGGTAAATTCAATGATGATAACACAATTGAACTCATAGAAACAAAAGAAGAGGACAACGAATCAGAAACAATTCAATTTAACAAAGAACTCGGATAACACCTTACAGACCAAAGTTTACATTCTCGGGAGCTTGAACAAATGTTTCGAGCTCTCGAAAATCAATTAGTAATTTTCCTAGATTTCAAAATAAAATATATCATTACACCGAGTAAAGCACCAATAAATACTGGCAAAAACCAATTTCCTAAACCATCATAAGCCCCAATCGCAACCTGTATAGAACCATATAAAATATAAGCAAAAGACCATGCAATGATTAAATTAATTACTCTTATTAATCTAGTGGTTATTTTATAATACCTAGGAGCTGAATCTTCTGATATTTTCGAAGGGTAATTGAACTTATGAGGAAACTTATTAAGAATATAAAGACCTACTACCATCAACAACCCAATTACTGGTAGCACCCAAATTGAGGTTTTAGAACTGTAATTATCTGGTTCGCCTTTTGCATTAAAATGTGTTGGAATTTGATCTGGAAGATCAGCATTATAGACAATCGGAAGTAATAACAAAACTCCCAAACCTATAAATGCACATACTTCAAACACAATATCTGTAGCGTCTTTCTTTATATTAATTATTGGATTCCCCATAACTATTTAATTAATTTAAAAGTACTAATAAAGGATTTAATTACGATTTTTACAATTATGAGTTATGTAAAAATTGGTTTTGGAGGTGGATGTCATTGGTGTACAGAAGCTGTTTTTCAGTCCTTACGTGGAATCATAAAAGTAGAACAAGGCTATATTGCCAGCACTGATCAAAATAATTATTTTTCTGAAGCAGTTGTCGTAACCTATGACCCTCAAACAATTGAGTTACATGATTTAATAGAAATCCATTTACATACACATAAAAGTACTTCTAATCATAGTTTCAGAAAAAAATACAGAAGTGCAATTTATTATTTTAATGATCATGAAAAAGAAGTTATAGCTGCTATTATCTCAAAACTAAATCCCGATTTTGATAATAAGTTAATTACTCAAATCCTAAAATTTCAATCATTTCAGTCATCAAGAGAAGAACTTCTTAACTATTATACTAATAATCCTGAAAAACCATTTTGTAAACGTTACATACACCCAAAACTACAATTGCTAAGGGAAAAATATGCTCACAAAACAAAAGGGATTATTTAGCTATACATAAACTCACCAAACTCACTCTGTATAGTAAGTTTTTTGGATGCAGCTTCTTCTACTCGACCTACAACCTTAGCATCCACATCAAAACTTTTAGAAATACTAATAATTTCATCTGCAATTTCAGGAGAAACATACAACTCCATTCGATGCCCCATATTGAACACTTGATACATCTCTTTCCAATCAGTTCCAGAATTTTCTTGTATTAACTGAAACAAAGGAGGTACATCAAATAAATTATCTTTGATAATATGAAGGTTTTCTACAAAATGTAAAATCTTAGTTTGTGCTCCTCCACTGCAATGTACCATTCCATGAATCGTATCACTATCAAATTTAGATAATATCTTTTTTATAATTGGTGCATAAGTTCTAGTAGGAGACAATACAAGTTTACCTGCGTCTATGGGAGCATTTTCTACTGCATCCGTAAGCTTTGTTTTTCCTGAATACACAAGTTCAGAAGGAACTGCGGCATCAAAGCTTTCTGGATATTTCTCTGCTAACACCTTATGAAACACATCGTGTCTTGCTGAAGTAAGCCCATTACTACCCATTCCTCCATTATATTCCTTTTCATACGTAGCCTGACCAAAAGATGCAAGGCCTACAATCACATCACCAACCTTAATATTCGCATTATCAATAACATCTTTACGTTTCATCCTTGCGGTTACTGTGGAATCTACGATAATTGTTCTCACCAAATCACCCACATCAGCAGTTTCTCCACCGGTAGAATGAATTGTAACTCCAAAGCCTTTAAGCTCCTCTAACAACTCTTCTGTTCCATTAATAATTGCAGAAATTACTTCTCCAGGAATTAAATTTTTATTTCTACCAATGGTAGAAGACAACATGATATTATCCGTAGCTCCTACACATAATAAATCGTCTATATTCATTATTAATGCATCTTGTGCTATCCCCTTCCAAACTGAGACATCGCCTGTTTCTTTCCAGTACATATAAGCAAGAGAAGATTTTGTACCAGCTCCGTCTGCATGCATTATTAAACAATAGTCCTCATCTGCTGTAAGATAATCAGGAACGATTTTACAAAATGCTTGTGGAAAAAGACCCTTATCGATATTCTTTATTGCACTATGAACATCTTCTTTAGATGCCGAAACACCTCGCTGAGCGTAGCGTTTACTTACTTCTTGACTCATTATTATTGTATTATACCACTAGTAAAGGGCAAAGATAATCGAATTAATTTCGATTTTAGTACTAAGAATTGCGATTTATTAGAAGTAAATCGCAATTCTCGTATTTTCTGTAAGACATTAAGATTATTCCCAATCTGCCATAGAGGCATTGAGTATAAGATCTTCCCTATTCGCAATTTCAAGAATTGTCATTGTTTGAATATTTCTTTGTGATATTCCATCATTAGATGTATTCACAAAAATCACGGCAGCTTCATTTGGAGAAAATCGTGCATCTAAATCATTAGTCCCCGATGGTTTCTGAATAGAAATATCTAAACGTGAACTGTCGCCAAAATCATAGATAAACAAATGAGAATCTAGTTGTCTGTAATCACTACTCTCAAAACCTGAAATATCTTGATTATATAATAATTTTGTGCCATCAACAGAAAGATTAATACTACCAGCAGCTCCAGAAACTCCAGTTAAAATAGTTTCTAGAACTGTTCCAGCTGCATTAATTGTAAATATCTCCACCTCATAACCATCTAGATTATTAGTTTTTAAAGCAATCACTCCATTATTATCATTTTTATCCACCTCTGTAATTAGATCTCCATCAGATGTCTGGTACACAAGAGTTAGTCCACTACCATCAACATCAATACTATATAATTTATCTTGATTAGGAAATAATAACCTTGCACCATTATCGGACCATGAAAAATCAATCTCGCCTAAATCAAATCCCGCAACTGACACCTGAGAGGTTACCTGGGAAACCTGAGTTCCATCCTCATTCATAACAAATAAATGTGTATCTGATCCTACTGACTGCAAGAATGCTATTTTCCCTGTAGCAACATGACGTCTTGGCCTAAAACTATTGTTAGTTTCAGAAGTTAATTGAATTTCTGTATCCCCTTGCTCATTTGCAGAATAAATAACACTATTATCTCTAACGGATCTAGTATAAATAATTCGATTATTAGGAGGACTTGCTGTTTCAAAAGCAAAAGTATTACTATTTACAGGATCATTAATTCCATCACTACTACTTACTTGCCAAAAGTATTTTACGTTATACTGAAGATCGGTAAGCACATAAGTTGTATCCGTAATATTTTCGAATATCTCGACATCTGTATTTTCATCATTTCTCAAAGTTACTGTATATGTAAGTGAATCTTCATCTGGATCTGCACCAGTCCAGACCAATGTAACTTCTACTGGTTGATCTACAGCATTGTCTGCTGGAGTATCTAGAACAGCTGCATCAGGCGGTCTATTCCCTGCAGTTTCTATATCCATTTCAAAAACGATCTCCAATTCTCGATCTGCAATGATAGATATCGCCTCGAATTGAGCCAAAAGTCCATCGCGCTGAGCTGCTAACGAATAATCTCCAGAAGGAATATTCTCTATTAAATATTCTCCATTTTCATCTGTAAAAACAGTACTAGAAGATGGATTTGTTGAAATTTTTACATTTTCTAACGGTTCATTGGTACCCACAGCCACTACTCGTCCACGTACTGATCCTAAACCTTCTAAATCGATAGTATCTTCGCTACAGGAATTCACTAATACCGCAGTAAAAACCAATACTAATTTTATAAAATATCTTTTCATTTCCATAAGAGTTTTAGGCATTATCCTTTAGGAACCTCACCATTTTCAATTACTTGTCTGTTTCTTTTTTTTAACTTTCGAAGTTCTTTTTCTTCTCTACGTTTTTGTTTACGTAACTCTTTATCCATTTTTAACGGACTTTTAAAATACCAATTGAGTCCTAAAGAGAAATTAAAATACTGATCATCTCTTTTACCTTGCGATACATTATCTAATTTATCTCCTAAAACAAGATTATGAGTAGCATTAAACGCTACTCCTATTTGATCAGTAACTAAATATTCTATTCCACCACCATATTGAAATTTAAAAAATGTTCGATCAAAATCATCCGAATTTACAGTTCCTAAACCTCCGAAAAAGAAAGGTGTAAGTTTTTCAAAAGGCAAGAGTGTTAATTCAGCATTGATATCGATCGCATTAAACCCTTCTGAGAATGCTTCTTCATTTCGTAATTGAAACTTACTTAAACTGGCATTAGCGTTGATGTATGGATTAAAATACCATTTACCTCCTACTCTGGCAGAATATGATAAATCCGCATTATTATAATCACCGCTAATTAATGCCAATCCTCCATTTACAAAAAGTGATTTTTTTCCACGTCTTTCCTTAAAATAACGCTCATAAAGTCCTGTATTTTGTGCTTCATTTTTTTCCGCATTGTAGTCTGCTAAAAGTTCATTTACCTCTTGCTGATCCGCTGCAGGACTCCACAATCTATCTTCAATACCTTCAATGATCAAAGATTCTACAGCTTTCTCTATCGCTTCAGAAACTGCTATTTGTCCTGGTTCATTCTTAGTAAATCCTGTTTCCGCTTCTAGCAACCTACTAAACTTCACATATCTAAAGAAACTAGCATCCAACGCCTGTGATAAAATTGTTTTAGAAACATATACCGTTTTTAGGATTTTTCCATTAGATGTAGAAACAGCTCTTAAATAAATAGTAATACGATCTTGTCTGTATTGAGTAGATCCACCAACCCCAAAATATCTTGCTCCTAATCCGCCAGTAATAATATTAGAATCATAAGAAACAATCCCTCCTTCTAAAATAATACCTGCATATAAAAGTGGAGGCAATTGTGGCTCATTCGTGTTTTTATTTTTTCGGTATTCTTTTCTTGTAGAACGAATAATATTACGTTCATTCAGCAGGTTACTTAGATTCTCTCGTTCGATAGGCACAAACCATTTAGAATCTTCCAATGCCTTCACTAATATTGTTGTTGCCCCTTGAGTAACTGCAGTACTAAAAGTACTTCCTGCTTCAGTAGGTTTATATTGTCCAGTTTGATCCCTGAACTTATAGACTCCTACAACCACAGGTTCTTTTGGTACCGGTAAATCTCTGAGTGTTTGAGTGAATTTTGTGTCTTCCCCTATTCTTGCTTGTTCTACCGTGATGGGTTGGTTAAAATATGTTCCACATCCGGATAACAATATGACACAAGTAATTACTAGAATTACTTGATAAAACTTGTGATACATTAAAATTTAATTAGGAATTATTACTTGGGATTGATCTCCTGTGCTAGTGTCTAAAATATTAATTACCAAACCTTCTCCCGATGGAAAAATCTCTATAAACAGTGTTCCAAAACTAAAAGTACCTTCGGTAAGACCTTCTTGCCCAAACTGCTCATTAAATAAAGTTCTGGATATCTGACTAAGCAACTGATTGTTTAAACTTTCGGTAAATCTCTCCAATTCTGATCTATTATCTCCATCAGAATCACTTTCATCTGTAAATGTATTTTGAGCTTCTGCAGAACTCAACAACCATTGATAATTAAAAGTATCACCTCCAAAAGCTGGATTCTTGGGTCTATAAATCAAGTCTTGACCCATACTGTATTGATACGAGCAAAAGACAAGTATTATAGTGACTATTATTGACTTCATTTTTATAAGTAATTATTAATACTGAAAAATATCTCTTTTCTGTTTCTTTAAATCCTTGAAATATTTATAAACTCTTCGAATCGAAACCTTTGACATTTGCTCCAAATATTCGATATCTGGTTTACCTAAAAATTCATGAATGACTTTATCTTCTATTTTTACTTGAATGATGGTGCTTCTACCAAAACTAAGTTTTTCATAAACGCCGACTATCTTAGAACCGTTAATTCTATTTAAGGTATAGGAAGTATAAAAGAAATCATAAAAATCCTTTCCAGGTTTTGTTTTGGTTTCTTCGATAACAATACCTTTTAAAACAATACCATCATCCTCAACATACTCTTCTTCTTCTTTTTCTTTTTTTTGATCTTTTTCATTAAAGGCAATTCGAGCTTTGCCCACAATCTTGTCTTCTTCATAGACTAATAAAAGCATCACAATTTTATCTTTCTCATCTACACCAATTGTAGTATTAGTAAGACTTTTTTGTTCATTAGCTTCTAGTGTAAATCTTTCTTCTTGATTACTTTTGGAAACAGTTTTTGTGGTATCGGTTCTAAAAATTGAAAACGTATATTTTAAACTTTTGTATACCTCGGTGGCGTTGGTTGCCTCCGCATTTACGGAAATAATATCATCAATTCTTTCTGTCTTTAGTTTAGCAATAACATCAGTATTGGTAAACTGGCTACTAGCAAATTGGAATATAAACAGAAATATTACAGCTAGTTTAAAACGCATAAAACAAACCGCTTTTTAGTACCTTAAAAACTTCTTACGATAATCGTACGAGCATTTCCAGTCATCTTAAATTTTAGATTATTTGATAATTCGTTACTACCAAACTTTTCAAACGAAAGATTATCTCCATCTTGAAGAATTTCTAAATTGGTAGAAACTTCTGGATTAAAGGAAAAATCAATAACACGATTATTATTACCGTTTTGAGTAATAAACTTTTCGATATCCCTAGAAGTCTCATTAATATCAATCAAGTTTTGTTCTCCGTTCTGATTTAATCGAATATCAGAAGTTTGCGCTGTTATGGTTGAAAAAACCTGATTGTTTGTCCCCACTTGCTGAATAAAAACAGAGTTATTATTCATAAAGCTTTCTCTTTGAGCTTGCACAACTGAGTTATTTTGTAATTGATTTAATGTAATGAATCGTTCCTGGCTCTCTACCAATGACTCATCCTGATCGTCGTTATTCTGAGCATAGATATTCTCACCTAAAAGTAAGGATACTATCACTAAACAATATGCGAAATATTTTTTCATCAGTAAAGGGTTTTAAAAGTAGTAAAAGAGCTATGCTAACCTTAGCTAGCATAACCCTTTCAAATATATTAAATTATTTCTTATAGTTCTCCAGAACCAGACTGAGTTACAACAGCTGCGTTTCCAGTTCCACTTTGAAGAATAATGCTACTGTGAGACTCTCCAGTTTGAGTTACAAAAGTAGTGTTGCTTTGTCCAAACTGAGTATCTTGTGCAAAGTTAGAATCTCCTAACTGAAAGATATCACTAACATTACTAGCTCCGTTTTGAGAAGAGATAGCTGTGTTCTCGTCTCCAATTTGTCCTTGTAATACTAAGTTACTTTCTCCGAAAAGACCGAAATCTCCTTCTTGAGTAGCTGTAGCAACGTTTCCATTTCCTAATTGGAATTGGCTTGCTGTATTTTCACCACCAAAGAAAGCTAAGTTTTGAGAAGCAGAAACAGAGTTTCCATCACCAATTTGAGTTTGGATAATAAAGTTGTTATCTTCTTCGTGCTGAGCAAAAGCTTCGTTCTCATCACCTTCTTGTAGTTGATCTACGATACCTCCTCTAGAGTCAAAGAAGCTACTTCCTTGAAGAGAAGTTGCGATATTACCTCCACCAGTTTGTGACTGGATTAAAGTATTGCTTGTTCCCCACTGCTCTCCAGCAGCTAAATTAGCCTCACCTGTTTGTCTTTGATCTGCTAAGTTTACATCTCCTACTTGCGCCATAGAAGCTGTGTTAAAAGAACCAGACTGAATGATTAAACTAAAGTTTTCTTCTCCACCTTGAGAAGTTGTAGCAGTATTTGCATCTCCAAATTGCCCTTGACCAGCGTAGTTTAAAGATCCATCACCAAAGAATCCTGCTCCTTCTTGAGAAATCGTAGCAGTATTACCATTTCCTTCTTGAAGTTGCTCAGAAAGGTTATCTCCTCCAAAGTTTAAAAGATTTTGAGTAGCAGAAGCAGAGTTACCGTTTCCAATCTGAACCTGATACACCTCGTTTCTGTCTTCTTCGTGCTGAGCAAATGCAGTATTCTTATCACCTGTTTGCATCTGAGTTACAACTCCGTTTCTAGAAGCAAATGCTTCACTACCCTGAATGGTTTCTGCGCTGTTACCCGATCCCAATTGAGTAGTTGTGTTAGTGTTTGCTAAACCAACTTGCGTAATATTTGCTGCATTGGCATCACCTGATTGATCAACACTACTGGCGTTTGACTGTGCCACCATCACTGACGCGCTTAATAAAGCTGCTAGACTAAAAATTACTTTTTTCATACGTAAAATATATTAAATTTGATTAATAATTCAATTCTTTATTTTGGGGCGCATGATTCAATCTCAGACAATCCTTAACACTATCTGAAATCGGGTTTTCAATGAAAAATCTGGGGAGATATTCCTAACAGGGGAATCCTTTTGTTTTTTAGAAACAAAACAAATTTATGAAAACATTAAGGGGATTTTTATAATATTAGTAAGAATTCGATAAAATGCATTACGGAAAACCCATAACAAACAGAGTTTTATGCGATTTTCTCAAGGTTTTAACAGATATTAATTTTTTGTTAAAAATAAAACAAAAAAACATCTTGGTCAGTAAATTCTTACCTATCTAATAAATAAAAGCTCTCTGTACTTAGTTAAAGGCCATAACTCATCATCTACTAACAGCTCTAATTCATCACAGTTATATCGAATTTGATCAAATAAAGGCTTTACTTTTTCACAATATCCAATTGCCTTTTTCTCGAGATTTTCTAAAGCATTTGCTTTTCGTCTTTCATCAATCATTTCATTAACCTTCATATTAATAGCACCTATATGTTCAGAAATCTTTTCGATAATATCCATTTGCTCTTTTCCGTATTTCTTGAAATCATTTCCATATAAATTCTTTAGACCAGAAACATTATTGATTAGCATATTTTGATACTTAATCGCTGTTGGAATAATATGATTTCGGGCAATATCACCCAACACTCTGCCTTCGATTTGTATACGCATTACATACTCTTCTATTTCGATTTCATATCTAGCCTCGGCTTCTATTTTGTTCATCACACTCATCTTTTCGAAAAGATCAAGTGTTTTTTTAGAAATCTTTACCTTTAGTGCTTGTGGTGTGGTTTTATTATTACTTAGCCCTCTTTTTTTAGCTTCTTTCTCCCAATCTTTTCCGTAACCATTTCCTTCAAAAAGAATATCCTTGGATGTTTTGATATACTCTCTTAATACATTAAAAATTGCTTCGTCTTTTTTAAGGCTTTTTTTATCAATTAAAAGATCTACTTCCTTTTTAAAATCCACCAATTGTTTGGCTACAATGGTATTTAGGATTGTCATAGGATTCGCACAATTAGCTTTAGAACCTACTGCTCTAAACTCAAATTTGTTTCCTGTAAAGGCGAAAGGAGATGTTCTATTACGGTCGGTATTATCGAGTAAAATTTCCGGAATTTTACCAACTACATTGAGTTTTAAATCTGTTTTCTCTTTTGGAGACAATTTCCCATCGGTTACTCCTTCTAGATCCTTAAGTACGGAAGTAAGCTGTTCACCAATAAAAACGGACATGATTGCAGGTGGAGCTTCGTTAGCTCCCAATCTATGATCATTACTTGCAGAAGCAATACCAGCCCTCATTAGTTCCTCATACTCATTAATCGCTTTGATTGTATTGATAAAAAACGTTAAAAACTGTAAATTACTCATCGGTGTTTTTCCAGGACTTAACAAATTGACTCCAGTATCCGTACCCAAAGACCAATTGTTATGTTTTCCAGATCCATTTACTCCTGCAAATGGTTTTTCATGCAATAATACTTTTAGATGATGTCTAGCAGCCACTTTTTCCATGATATCCATCAACAATGAATTATGATCCACAGCAAGATTTGTTTCTTCATAAATCGGAGCCAATTCAAATTGATTTGGAGCTACTTCGTTATGTCTTGTTTTTACCGGAATTCCAAGAAGCATACATTCCACTTCTAGGTCCTTCATAAAATTCAGTGCTCTCGTTGGAATACTACCAAAATAATGATCATCTAATTGTTGCCCTTTTGCAGAGGAATGTCCTAACAAGGTTCTTCCTGTCATTACAAGATCTGGTCTTGATTCTACTAAAGCTTTATCAATTAAAAAATACTCTTGCTCCCATCCTAGAGAGGCATTCACTTTTTTTACGTTTTTATCA
The DNA here is from genome assembly GCF_947492965.1 of uncultured Aquimarina sp. Taxonomy (GTDB): domain Bacteria; phylum Bacteroidota; class Bacteroidia; order Flavobacteriales; family Flavobacteriaceae; genus Aquimarina. Next base: position 22,348 of record NZ_CANLOZ010000007.1, read on the forward strand.
AAATATTTAGCAATCCCAGTTGCAGCCTGATCCACAGCGTGCAAAGCTCTTAACAATGGTGTTTTATAATCCAAAGCTTCTCCAGTGTAAGCGACAAAAACTGTAGGAATACAAAGTGTTGTACCATATATAAATGCTGGAGATGATGGATCCCAGGCAGTATATCCTCTAGCTTCGAATGTATTTCGAATACCACCATGCGGAAATGAAGACGCATCAGGTTCTTGTTGCACTAATTGACCTCCTCCAAATTTTTCAATTCCATGACCATCGCCAATAGTTTCAAAAAATGCATCATGTTTTTCTGCTGTAGCACCAGTAAGTGGCTGAAACCAATGTGTGTAATGTGTAACACCTTTAGATAAAGACCACTCCTTCATAGCTGATGCAATTTGATCTGCTATTTGTCTATCAATTTTAGCACCATTATCAATGGCATCCATGACGCTATTGTAAGCATCTTTGGTTAGATACTGAAGCATAGTTGCCTGATTAAAAACGTTTTCACCAAACAATACAGACCTTCTTTCGGTTTCTGTAACTATTACAGATTTACGATTTAAGGTTTCTTTTAATGCTTCGAATCTAAGTGTTGCCATAATCAAGAAAATTTATTTGCAAATATAAAAGAAGTTTTTATTGCTAAAATCAAAAAAATGCTCCATAAAAATTAAAATAAAACTAAAATACCCTGCAAAAAAGTAGGGTGTTGATAAAAATTAATAAAAAAAATACATTTGACCCCCTATTTTTTTTCCGTTATCACAAAATAAAACTAATTTTGAAACCTTTAAGAGTTCAATTTATAAAGTGTTAATTATGAGTAAAGCTAAATTAGAATACATTTGGTTAGATGGTTATAAACCAACTGCTAATCTAAGAAGTAAAACAAAAATTGAAGAAGATTTTAGTGGGAAACTAGAAGATTGCCCAATGTGGTCATTTGATGGTAGTTCTACCAAGCAAGCAGAAGGAGGATCTTCTGATTGTTTATTAAAGCCTGTTGCTATTTATCCTGATCCAACAAGAAGAAATGGATATTTAGTAATGACTGAGGTTTTAAATGCTGATGGAACACCTCACGAATCAAATGCAAGAGCGACTATTGATGATGATGATAATGATTTCTGGTTTGGTTTCGAACAAGAATACTTTATTATGGATAAAACTACTCAGTTACCTCTAGGGTTTCCTGTAGGTGGATATCCAGGTCCTCAGGGAATGTACTATTGTTCTGTAGGAGGAAAAAATACTCACGGAAGAGATTTCGTAGAAGAGCATGCTGACTTATGTATCGATGCAGGTCTTAACTTCGAAGGTATCAACCAAGAGGTTGCTAGTGGACAGTGGGAATTTCAATTATTCTCTAAAGGAGCTAAGAAAGCAGGAGATGAAATCTGGATAGCTAGATACTTACTAGACAGATTAACTGAAAAATATGGATACTACATTGAGTACCACCCAAAACCAATCAAAGGTGACTGGAACGGTTCTGGTATGCACGCAAACTTCTCTAACGAGATTTTAAGAACTTGTGGTTCTAAAGAAGTTTACGAAGCAATTTGTGAAGCATTCAGACCTGTAACTGCAGAACATATTGCAGTTTACGGAGAGTTTAATGACCAAAGACTTACAGGACAACACGAAACACAGTCGATACACGAATTCTCTTATGGAGTATCCGACAGAGGAGCATCTATTAGAATTCCTATCATAACTGTAGAAAGAGGATGGAAAGGTTGGTTAGAAGATCGTCGTCCAGCTTCTAATGGAGACCCATACAAAATTGCTGCAAGAATTGTTAAGACTGTAAAAACTGCTGAAATACCAGTTACAGCATAACATAAAGATAGTAACTAACTAAAGTTGTTAAACGCAAAAACAGCCTTCGTAATTGAAGGCTGTTTTTTTATTTATAATAACATTAAATGCGATCCAAAACAAAGAAAGCTAGGTTTCTTACTTATTAACTTCTTTACCTTTTAAAAAGTCAATACAAAAGAAACATTATACACAAGCAAAATAAGACTGTACGCCCATGATTAACTTGCAATAACAACTAAACAAAACTATAGGAAACTTATTAAAAGCAAACTTTACTAATACGATGTTTATTTTTGAAACTAACCTATAAAAACCAAGGCTATAAAAATACAGTAGCCTGCAAAAATTAAGAATCCTTTAGGCCTACCGAGGACCATTTTTTTTGGAATAAAAGCTAACGGTAATAATATCATAGCAAAACCTAACATCCAAAAAATATCAATATTCATCAACCGAGTATCCGTAACAGAAATAGGTTGGATTAAAGAAGTCACTCCTAATACCGAAGCAATATTAAAAATATTGGATCCAATAAGATTTCCTAACGAGATTGCTTTTTCCTGTTTTAACGCAGCAATCACAGATGCTGCCAACTCAGGTACACTAGTTCCTACAGCTACCATAGTAAGACCTATTACCGCCTCACTCACCCCCATTCTAGTAGCAATATCTTTTGCTCCTTCTACTAATAATTCAGAACCAAAATACAAAGCAACACCACCAATTAACAACCAAAGTATCATTTTAAAATTAGATACACTTTCTAAAGAATCGTCCACATCTTCAACCGAGCTATCGGCCTGCTTTCTTGCTCTTTTAATCAACAAAAACATATATACCAACAAAGAACCTAATAAAACACCACCTTCTATTCTAGTAAGCACACCATCATTGTCAAGAAAAACATACAATACTAAAGACAATAACACCATAACTGGCCAATTAAACTTATAAAAGTCTTTATCAATTGCCAAAGGACCAATTAATGCAGTTATCCCTAAAACCAAACCGATATTAGCAATATTAGATCCAATTACATTACTTAATGAAAGGTCAGCCGATCCACCCAATGCAGCTTGCAAACTCACCAATAACTCAGGTGCAGAAGTAGCAAACGATACCACAGTAAGCCCGATAACCATCTTCGACAACTTTAATCGAAACGATAATGCTACTGAAGAACGCACTAAATACTCTCCTCCTACCACGAGTAAAACAAAACCAATTACCACAAAAAGTATACTCTGAATCATATGCTATTAATTTGATTGCGAATATAGAATAAGTATATCATATCTAGTAAATGTTACAGCCTTTTTTTAGCAAATCAAACACCCTGAAATCAATTAAAAACTATAAAAATAGTTAAATAACTATAAAAATAGTTGTGAAACTAGATTTGTAGTTATATATTTGAACTCAAATAAATGAGACTATGGAAAAACTCACCAATAAAGAGGAAGAAATTATGCAAGCTTTATGGAAGCTAGAAAAAGCATTTGCAAAAGAAGTACAAGCTGAATTAAACAACACAGTGCATTATAACACAGTTTCTACGATCATTCGAAATCTTGAAGAAAAAGGATATATCGATCATAAAGCTTTTGGAAAAACACATCAATACTATCCAGTCATAACTAAAGAAGCCTATAGAAACAATTTTGTAGGTAAAGCAATGACCCAGTACTTCAACAACTCTTACAAAAACATGGTTTCCTTTTTTGCCAAAGAAGAAAAAATTACTGCTGAAGAACTAAGAGAGATTTTAAATGTAATTGAACAAAAAAAATAAAGCTATGGAGGCGTTTCTATTATATTTACTTAAATCGAGTATCATACTTTCATTGTTCTACGCTGTCTATTTCTTTCTACTGAGAAAAGACACTTTCTTTTCTGCAAATAGACATTTTTTGATAGCGGGAGTACTTGGAGCAATCTTATTACCCTTCTTAGAGTTTACCCAAATAAAATTTATAGAGCAACCCAATTTTCATTTTATTGAATATGGTACTGATACTCCTACACAAGTTGTAGCAACATCTTCAATTATCGATTGGTGGTCCGTTCTTTTAGGTATCTATCTGGTAACTACATCAATACTATTAGTTCGTTTTGCAATTCAACTTTTTTCATTGCGCAAAATTTTAAATAAAAGCCATAATTGTCAAGATGAGGGGTTTTCTTTTGTAAAAACCAAAGAAGATATTGCACCCTTTTCATTTTTCAAATACATTATTTTCAATCCCTTACTACATGATTCTAAAGAATTAGAAATGATCCTGAAACATGAAAAAATCCATGCTGCGCAATACCATAGCGTTGATATCTTACTTATCAATTTATTTGTAATATTCCAATGGATGAACCCTCTTTCATGGTTATACAAAAAAAGTTTACAACAAAATTTGGAGTTTATAGCCGATCAGGAAGCTACTAGAGACCTTTCTTCTATAAAGGATTATCAATTAACATTAGTCAAAGTATCAGCAAATAATTATTCATCAATCACAAATAATTTTTATCAATCATTAATCAAAAAACGAATCGTTATGTTAAACAAAAAAGAGTCAAATCACAGGAATCTATGGAAAGCCACTATCATCCTTCCATTACTAAGTTTATTTTTATGGAGTTTTAATACCAAAACTGAAATACGATATATCGATCAGGCCGATATTCCTGAAGAAGTAATTACTTCTAACGACAAAATCTCTTCGATATCCGATATCACTAAAAAAGAAAATGAACTAGAATCCCCAAAAAAGGAAGAGGTTACAATTTCATCAGACAACAGGTATCCTACTAAAAATCTTCCTACTAAACAAAAAATAGGTGCTGTTCAGAAAACTGAAAAACCAAAAATTAATTCACAGAAAAACAAGATCGTCGAATCGCAGGTTTCCAAAATCAAAAAGAAAAACACTATCGAGTTTGTTATTAACAAAACATCTACAAAAGAAGAACTAGAGCGAGTAAAGCGTATTTTAAAAAACGAGTACGACGTAAAAGTAAGTTTTAGCGATATCGAAAGAAATAGTGGTAACGAAATCACAAGCATCAGCATAGAAGTAACCTCTAGTAAAAGCAATGCTAATTTTTCTGTTTCCGATGACAAACCCATCAATCCTTTGGTATTATCCTATGACAGTAAGGAAGAAAAGATTAATATCGGTCAGTCTGGAAACAAGAATATTTGGATCAGCAAAGATGGAAAAAGCAAACATGTTGATATTCAAAGTATAGAAATACAATCAGATGATGAAGGACAAAGCTATTTCATTATTAATGAAGAATCTAAACACAAACTATCCAAAAAGAAAGGTGAAAATAGTTTCATAATCAAAAGTAATGATGATGAAGACGGTATTCATTTCCATTCTGACAGTCATGAAACCACCTTTAAGTTTGATGGCAATTCTAAAAAGAAACCTCTTTATTATATAGATGGTAAAAAAGCTAGTCAAAAAGATGTCAAAAAACTAAAATCAGATGATATCGCAACAGTAGAAGTACTTAAAGGTAAAAAAGGCATTGAGAAATACGGAAAAAAAGCAGAAGATGGAGTTATTCAGATTACCACTAAGAAATATGCCAAAAAGAACTATAAAAAAGAAACTGGTTTAGACATTCATATAGATAATGAGGATATTCGATTTGGCTCCACTGAAGATGGTAAAAAACCGTTAATATTCATTAACGGAAAAAAAGCAGATCAGAGTATGCTTGGTAGTATAAACAAAAACAAAATTAAGTCTGTAAACGTTTATAAAGGCGAAAAAGCACTAAAAAAATTCGGTGTTGAAGCTGAAAATGGTGTAGTTGAAATCCTAACTAAGTAATACGTCCATCATACAGTAGATATTAAAACTCACTTAAAATCAAGTGAGTTTTTTTAAATTATCTAATCCTTCAAAATTGCTTACTTTTATATCTGAAAGATTTTCTTCATACCTTATGATTTATTGATATGACAAAACCATTCTTTATTTTTTTAGCTAGAGTTAACAAAATATTACTCCCTAGCTTTACAAAAAAAAGTTTAGATCTAAGTAAAGCCTCTAAACTTCAGCTACTTATTTTTGGGTGGAGATTATATGTCACAAAAAGAGCTTTATAAATCTTACTTTCAGAAATTTACAAGACAATAAAAGATCTTTTTTGCAACATCTTTATTCCGTTTTCGTATTTATAATCGAATTCATTTCAATTAAAAATCGAAACCCGAAAAATAATATTTAGTATGAAAAAATGGATCTTTTTAGGAATGGGTATACTAGGTATACTTTCCTTAACAGCATTTACATCCAAACTACCTACAGACTCCGCTCAATATACTTTGCAACCTAATGAGATTATTGCAACAATTAATAAAGACACCACTGAAAAGGAGCTAGAAGACCTAAAGGACTTTTTTTCTGAAAGTGGTATTGAGTTAATTATCGAAAAGATACAGTTTAATGAGCAAGATGAAATTACTAGTTTAAGCATCGTTTTAAAAAAGGGAAATGCGAAAAGTAAATATTCCTCTTCCTCATCAGAACCCATATCTGATGTAGAACTTGGATATAAAAATGGTAATTTGTACATAACAAATTCAGGAATGTTTGATATTAACTCCTGGAGAAATCAAATTGGTTTTAATCATCAAACTATTGATTTGGACAGTATTTTAAAAAACCAAAATTTAAGATTCAATTTTGATTTTGACCAGGAAGGGGATTCAATATTCTTCAATGGGAAACATTTTAACATTGGAAAATTAAAAGATCAAATCATGAATTCTTTTGATTTTAACGAAGATGAAGATGGGAATATATTTTTTAACAATCAGCAGTTCCCTGCGAATTTTGGAAAATCTAAGAAGTACAGTTTTGTAGATGATCCAGATATCGAGAAATTAATCATTATAGATGGAGAAGAAGCAGACTTCAAAACGTTGGATGAATTAGCCAAAGCCGATAAGTTGGAAGAAGTAGATTTCCTAAAATCTAATATTGCCGTTAGCCTATATGGAGATAAAGCAAAAGATGGCGCCATCATTGCGATTACCAAAAAATAATTTTTTAATGAACAACACAAAAATAACAAGAGTCTTTACCGCGGTAAAGACTCTTGTTATTTGTCCCTTCTGCTAATATTGTAATACCGAAGCTATAGGATAATCAAGTTTATCTTTTCCATTTAGAAAGCTTAATTCCATAATAAAATTACACTGTACGATTTCGCCTCCTAGTTGTTCTACCAATTCACAAACAGCTTTTGCCGTTCCACCAGTTGCCAACACATCATCATGAATTAATATACGTTCTCCTTTTTTGATAGCATCCTGATGGATTTCTAAAACATCTTCTCCATATTCTAACCCATAACTCTTACTATAAGTATCTGACGGTAATTTCCCTTTTTTACGAACCGGCACAAATCCAGCACCTAATCGTTGCGCAATCATTCCGCCTAAAATAAAACCTCTAGCTTCGATACCAATTACTTTATCTACTTTAGCATTAGTAGGAATCAATTCAGCAAGTTGATCTGCTACATATACCAAAGCTTCAGAATTAGCTAGTAAAGGAGTAATATCTTTAAATATAATTCCTGGTTTAGGAAAGTCAGGAATATCTCTTATCAGTTCTTTTATGTTCATAGTTGCAAAATAATGAAAATCGAAAAAAGAGCCTCAAAAATTATCAAAAGCCTCTTGGATTATAAAACCATCTCAAAAAAGAGCCTTCAATTCTTACAATTATTTATCAAAATACCTACTTTAAGTTATACTTTAAAACAATATTAAAAAGAATACAATTACATATTAAAACATAAACCTTTTTTTAGATTACAAAAAATATTCACTTTCATAGATTTCTTCCAAAATATTTTTTTATAAACTTCTAATACTATATTTTAAAAATGTACAACAATACGATAACAATTATTTTCAATTTAAAAACCTAGAAATCATGTAAACTATAGTCTTTCTTTTTGATTAATTATAAATAACTAACAGTTTAAAAAGTCATTACTATGCTTACATATTTAGGAATCATAATGGTTATTATTGGAGTTACTATTTTCATCATCAAACCATTTTTCAAAGAATCAAAATTATTACACAAATTCACTAGACAAAGAAACATTGCTATGATCCTTATTGGATTATGTATGAGTGTTATCTCTGGGATGTTTTTCTATGCAGAACCAGGAACTGCGTATGCAGTGCAATATCCTTGGGGAAGTCAAAAAGCAGTAGTTAATCAGGGAATCAACACTAAGATGTGGGGAAGATTGATCCCTATTCAGTTTGAATTACCTATTAAATACGTCATCCCTAACAAGAAAAACGAGTTGGGTGAGCAAAGCAAATACGCCAACGTAGACAAAGCAAAATATTGGGCATTTAGCGATGCGGTAAAAGCGAGAATCGCTACTTCGGTGGTGATTAGTATCAACACCGCAGACGAAGATCAATTTTTATCTGTGGCAGATCGTAACAAAACGGAGAAAAACTTAATCAGATCCAGAATTATCCCTAACATAGATCAGTCTATTAAGAATACTTGTAAACTTATGGATGCACAAGATTATATATCTGGACAAGCATCTGATTTTGATCGGTATTTCAAAGATCAGCTAGAAAACGGAATGTATGTTTTGGAAGAGTTTATTGCCACTGAAACCAGAGAAACTATTGGTGATAGTACTACAGTAAGAACTATTCCTAATAAAGAATCGAAACAAAAGAGATTTCGTATAAAATATCATAATGGAGAGCCTGTTCGCGAGAAAGGCAACTCATTAAGAGGATATGGTTTAACGGTGGTACAAGCAGTTGTAACTGAAATCGACTGGGAGCCTGAGTTTGACAAACGTCTTCAGTTACAGAAAGAAGAAGTAGCACAGACACAATTAGAAAAACAGCAGGCAGAACGCGAATTTTATAGAGCGCAAAAAGAGATTGCACGTGGAGAAGCTGAAAAAGCTGCAGAAAGGGCTCGCTTAGAAAAAGAGCAAATTCAGAAAACCATTGAAGCTGAAACAAAAGCTAAGGTGGCAGAATTCAATCTTATCGAAGAGAGAAAAAACTATGAAGTAGCACAGTTTAAAGCAAAAACTCAGAAAACAATGGCAGACGCACAGTCTTACGAGAATGCAAAGCTGGTAAATGCTGGTCTTACACCACAGGAGCGAGCTGAATGGGAATTTAAAACCTCTGTAAACGTTGCCAAGCAATTAAAGGATCTAAAACTACCTGAAATTTACATTCAGGACGGAGGAAAATCAGATAAGAATGCCAACCTATTACAATCACTAATTGGCGCGGACTTAGCAAAAAAAATGATGTCTCAAAAAACATCTAAAGAGTAGAATTTAAGAGTGGGATGCATAATGCATCCCACCTAAAAAAACATTTAAAAATATCGAATTATGGGAACATACGTAAAATTATATACCGGAACATCTATTCTTACAAACAGGTTAGCTTTTTTACTAAATGAGGCAGGCATTGCTACCATAACTAAAAATCATGATGAATCTGCAAGATTAGCAGGTTTTGGAACTTTTCAAAATTCGAGTGAGCTTTTGGTGCAGGATCATGATTTACAAGAAGCTTATAAAATCACTGAAAATTTTAAAAAAGAAATTTTAAAATAGTTTTTTAATTTATAATTTTCACATATATTTGCACCCGCAAAAAAGGCCTCGTAGCATAACTGAATAGTGCACTTGATTACGGCTCAAGAGGTTGCAGGTTTGAATCCTGCCGAGGTCACTTAAGAATGAAAAGCTCACCAAATGGTGAGCTTTTTTGTTTGTATAATTTGAACTCGTTCAAGAATCCGAATACGAACAAAAAAATAGTTTTATGACACTCGGATAATAAGGATTCAAGATATTTTGTGGTAACAAACCAAATAGAGAGCAGGAAACAAATTATAGATATATACAAAGTAAATACAACAGTAAAGAAGCATGACATTTTTCTAAAATTTAGCCTATTCCTACCCATTAAAATTTTATCAACACAATCCTTATTTTCATTACAACAATCGTATTAATTCACAAAAAACACTAAGAATTAACTCTTCTTTTGTTAAAATCGTTCAATTTATTTCTGTTGTTTATTTAGTGTTTTCAACGTTTTATACAGCGGAATATTCCGCTTATACAATACATCAATTCCTTTTTAGGGATTTTCATTTTTCGAACGTTTATAATAGAGATGAGTACACAAACTAATCGCTCATCATACTCTTAAATTAAACCTTAACACAAAACTCAAAATCATGAAGATTAGATTTAGAATTTTAAGCACAATTACCGTTTTTTCATTTCTATTTTATAGTTGTGAAAAGAATGAAGAAACCTTTAACGATACAGCATCTGAAATAGATATCGTAAATGATATAGGAGCTAATCAGGCCATACCTGGTGAATATATCATAGTATACCATCAGGATCAATCCATTTCCGGTAAAAGTGCAGAAATAGAAAATAAATCCAACAAAATCCTATCCCGACAGGGAATTTCGATTAAGAATATCAAAAACACTTACTCCAAAGCAATACAAGGTTTTACTGCTAGAAATCTATCTGCAGAACAGGCAACATCACTTAGAGAAGATCCTGCAGTGGCTTATGTAGAACCGAATTATATACTAAAAGCAAATTTTAAATCTGGTAAACCGGTAAGCAGTCTTCCTCCTACAGTACAAAACAAAGCTGTAATCAATGACTCACAGCTGAGTAATGGAGAGTTTTTACCATGGGGTATAAATCGAGTAGGTAGAGGAAATGGTGTCGGCAAAACTTGTTGGATAATAGATAGCGGTATTGCCCCTCATAGCGATTTAACTATAGACACGAATCAAAGCATAAGTTTTGTTGGTGGATCTTGGGTAGATGAAGACGGACATGGAACACATGTAGCAGGAACAGTTGCTGCCAGAAACAACGGCTCTGGAGTTATTGGTGTGGCATACGGCGCAACCGTAGTTGCCGTTAGAGTTCTAGATGCCGATGGAAATGGTACTGTTGACGGTCTAATTCAAGGAGTAGATTATGTTGCGGATAACGCAAATACCGGTGAAACCTGGAATTTTAGTGTAGGTTTCAATAGTCGATTTACCTCGCAAGCAATAGATGATGCATTTAGAAACTTAGAGCGTACCACTTATGGAGCTACATCGGCAGGTAATAGCAATGACGACACTCAATTTTATTCTCCAAAATTATTACAAACCCCTAATACTTGGGTTGTAGGTAATATGACTAACACAGATGCTCCTGCCTCTGGTTCAAACTTCGGAAGAAGTGTTGATCGTTGGGCTCCAGGAACAGATGTTTGGTCAACTTGGTTAAACGGACAGTTTAATAGAATTTCAGGTACTTCTATGGCCTCACCACACGTAGCTGGAATATTACTATTAAGAGGTAATAGTACTGCTACTGATGGATCCGTAAGTAAAGGAGGACATACTGCGCCTATTGCCACCTTGAATTAACATAATTTCCAAACTTACTAGAGGCTGTACTATGCAGCCTCTTTTATATTTTTTTTAAGCTCTAGAAAGCTTTCCTCTTATCTCGACAACATTTTATTCACAGTACTTCTATAGGTTTGTCCAATAGGAATGCTATGATCACCTATTTTAATTTGATTGCCCTCTATAATTTGGATCTTTTCTTTTGATATGATAAATGAATGATGTATTCTCAAAAAATTGTAGGGTAACTCTTTTTCGAGGGTAGAAATTTTATATAAGGTAAGAATCATTTGATTTTCCAGAAATACTTTACAGTAGTTTCCAGCAGCTTCGATAAAAAGAATATCATCTAAAGATATTTTAATTTGTTTCTTACCTGATTTTATAAATATATACTGATTCCTTTCCGAGCCTTCTAACGGTATTTCATTTTTTTCTAAAAGAATCACTTTATTAACAGCTTTTAGAAATCGTTCAAATGCAAAAGGTTTTAATAAATAATCCATTACGTCCAACTCGTATCCTTCTAGTGCAAATTCTTTATAAGCAGAGGTAACAATTATTTTTGGAGGGAGAGAAAGCGTTTTTAAAAACTCGAAGCCGCTTAACTCTGGCATATTAATATCCAAAAACAATAGATCTGTTTTACTTTCTTTTAAAAGAGAAAGTGCTTCGAATGCGTTATATGCATTTCCAACCTTATGCAACATTGGGAGTTTATCTGCAAAACCTTCAATAATCCGATGTGCGATAGGCTCATCATCCAAAATCACATACCTAATCATAACTTTATCTCTAGATTTGCTTTAAAAACATCATGATCCCCACTAAGTGTTAATTGATGTTTTTTATGATATAACAACTGAAGTCTTTTCTTTAAGTTTTTCAAACCTATACCCTCTTTATTCTCATTTTTAGTATTTGACTTAAAATTATTTTCTATTTCAAAAGACAACGTACTACTTTTTACACTCAAATTTATTTTAACATATGCATTTGTAATCATACTTTCCACACCATGCTTAATAGCGTTTTCTAGCAGCATGATAAGCAACAATGGAGCTATCTTTAGATGATAATCATCTATATCCTTTTTAAAAGAAATAGCTACATCTTTTTTATATCTTAACAAGTGAATCTCAATATATTGTTCTAAATACGTTACTTCTTGTTGTATAGACACCACATCTTCCGCTCCTTGGTAAATAGTATAACGCATTATTTCCGAAAGTTTTAAGATTACATCAGGAGCCTTCTCCGATTTCTCTATCGCGAGACCATATAGATTATTCAACGTGTTAAAGAAAAAATGAGGATCCACCTTACTTTTCAATAGCATCAATTCAGCCTTGTTCTTATCATTTTTAAGTGTTTGATATTGTTTCCACAAATTGAAAAACCAACGTATTATAATGTATCCAATAGTAAGCAAAAAGATAAGTTGAAATACATAAAAATAATAATCATGAATTGGTAATCCCGAAAGTTCTTCAAGCCTTTTGAATCGAACCATTCCAATGACAGAAATGAGAATAATAGTTCCAACAAGTATGGCATGAAAATATTCTCTATAACGCTTAGACATAATCCAAATGTATTTCTTTTTGATGATCTCAACTAATTTAATGGATAAACACTATTAAAACAATGACCAATGCGCTACAAAAACACATACATACATATGCACCCATAAATTTATATAGTGTGCAGTATACACATCTATATTGATCATAAAATTTAGCTCAAAGGAATGATTACATATAGATTTGAAAAACACTTAAACAAATGTAAATGAATAATTTATTAAAAAAACTCAGTATTGTTAGCCTACTATTAACTCCTTTTTTATCTAATTCTCAAAATCAACTAGCAGCAGAGAAAGACATAACCTCAATACAAATGGAAATTTTACAAAAATTAACAGGAAAGACTCCTATTAAAGATAAAATCTATTTAAACCAAAGGGCATCACCTAAAGAACGCGATATTACTGCAAATTATCTATCTGATTATTTATCTTCAATGGGCTGGCAACTTGAAAATCATTATTACCGTACCTCAAACGGAAATCCATTACTTGATTTATGTTTACCACCCGTAAAGGGAATTAACGTTGCTGCGATATTACCTGCTACTACAGATAGCAATGAATACCTACTATTTGGAGGACACTATGATTCTGAACGTAATTGTCCTGGCGCTATTGATAATGCTACGGGAGTAGCCTTAAGCCTAGCCATTGCCTATAAACTCGCAAAACTAAAGAAAAGAAACATCAATTTTCTTATCGTTTTGTTCGATCAAGAGGAGGATGGAGAAGTCGGCAGTAAAGCTTACGCAAAAATGCTAAAAAAAATGAATAGAAAGATACATTCTGTACACACTATAGATATGATGGGATGGGACAAGGATCAAAATTATGGAATTGAAATAGAGTTACCCTCTAAGAAGCTTAAAAATCTATATGAAAGCAATGCTAAGAAATACCACATTCCCATATACAGCACTACAGTAAGCTCTTCTGATCATAAATCATTTATTGATGAGGGTTTTAACACTGTTGGAATTTCTGAAGAATATGCTAAAAGAGATACAACACCTTTTATTCATACTCCCAAAGACACTTATGAAACTATCAATTTTGACTACCTATTATCCTCCACAAACTTCGTTTTCAAAATTTTTAAAAAACTAGCACAATGAGACCTGAAAGACAAACATTACACAACAAACTATATGAAATCTTATTAATTGTAAGCTTTATTCCCATTATCATTAAAAGTATTGAATATCTTTTAGCAGGTATATTCTACCCTTTTTTGATAATGATAATACTAACATCTCCCTTCTTATATTTATTTAAAAAGAAAAAAAACACTCCAAAACTAATTAAATATTGGAGCATATTATTAATTGGTTATGGATTACTAAGGATAGTATTACACACACTCATCATTACAAAACCAAGTGGTGTTCCTTCAGGAGCTTTTTATCAGTTTACTTTTTGGTATACTTTCAAAAGTGTATTCTATATTCTCTTTGGAATATCTTTGTTTATTAAACGAAAACTGATCGTTAGATCCATCTTTTTTAAATAGTGATGACAGATAAAACGAAGAAGGCTGTCCGCAATAAATTGCTGACAGCCTTTCTTTTGTATTAAATTATTCTTCTTTATTGATAGATATACTTCCTATCCAACAAAAAGAATATTTAGTTCTTAATAATCTTTTGAGTCTCCTCTATACCATCTAAATTAACGTTAAGGAAATACATTCCTCTTGCATAGCTAGATAAATTGATTTGAGCAGAATTATCAGAAGAAATTAATCCTTTTTGAGATGCAATTACCTTTCCTGTTAAATCAGAAACGGTATAAGAAACATTAGCAGCATTTCTCCATTGTATATTAAAAATACCACTAGAAGGATTTGGGAACAAGCTTAGTGCTGGTCTGTTTTCTACCTCTTCTACACTAAGTGTATTTCCTTCAATAACAACATCATCAATAACCACACCTTCATTATTAACCGCTCCATCAGACACAAAGTTAAATCTGAAAACAAAGTTACTTTCACCAGAAAATGCTGAAAGGTCATAACTATATTCTTTCATCGTAGTATCAGTTCCAGTCCATTGCGCACCAGGACAAGTAGCACAGTTACTTAAATTAACTGCAGTATTACTATTATACCAATTAGGATCATTAGCAGTACCAAGAATATTCCAAACTGCACCTCCATCTGTAGAATATTCTACATTCATGAAATCCCAATCTAATTCAATATCAAAAGCCATATTAAATTTAAGAACAGGATTTTCTCCAACAGTTGTCATATCATAACATTTAGAGATCAAATAACTTGAAGTACCATCTATATAGTTTCCATCTAAATTAGTCGCATAGGCATTTTGACCAGATGCTGCGGCATTCAATAAAGTCCCAGCAGGCACTCCTCGTTCCCATAAAACTCCACCACTTGTCAACAACTCATCACTAGCATCTTCAAAATCATTTACTCCTTCAGACACACTGAAACTACTATTCGTATTAAACTTAACCTCTATAGAATTGTTGCCATCATTTGTATCGTTAGCTACAGCAGCAATTACATTTATGCTGTGCTCTCCTAAATCTAAATTTAACACAGGTAAATCAATTACAGCTGTTTCGTTAGAATTGATCGTACCGGACCAAGTAGTTGTATTAGAATTACCATCTATTACGTATTCGATATCAATTGATGAAATTACATTAGTACCATTATTTTTAACAGTAAAAGAAGGCGAAACAGCACCACAATTGATTTCTGATCCTGGAGAATTGATAGCTACCAAACGTATGTCATCTTGTGCTAGTTCTACAGGAATAGTAGACTGCCATACTCCTCTTCCATAAGTCGCTGCAGTAATATTAGCATCGTTTACATTTATTTCTAAATCTCTTACTGGTACGTTAGGAAGATTATTATCAAATGCTTCCCAAACTCCTGGAGTTGTATCATCAGTTCTGTAAACACCTATAGTCGTTCCTACATATAAAGGATTATCAGAATGCAACCCTTGATGTTTAACTACCATTTTAGGTATACTTGGTAAATCTCCTGTAATATCTGTAAAATTTAACCCTCCATCATCTGATCTAAATACACCACCTGATCTTCCAGATGTTGTAACATAAACAATGTTACTATTACTGCTATGCACATTTACTGAAGATATTGATAACGTAAAAGACTCTACCTCTGTAAAAGAAACACCTCTATCTGTACTTTTCCACATTGTCTCATTTATTGTGGCATACATAATATCTGGATTAGAAGGGTCTATTTCGAATTGATCAATTCTGTTTCTAGAATCAGAGCTACCTGTGAAATTAGGAGAAACTTGAGTAAAAGCATTTCCATCTAATCTGTAAATAGCATTATAAGCAGCATACAATTCACTTTCACTATTCATTAATAATGGAGTAACCCAGTTTCCTGTAGAACCAGCTGGTTGAGCAACTCTAGCTGTTTGTGTAAGACCACCATTAGTTGAGATCCATAGGTTTTGACCATTCTGCATGAAACCATAATAGTTATTATCATTATTAGGATCAATAGCAGCATCCATACCGTCTCCACCTCCATAAACATTCCATTCTCCAGCAGTAGTAAGTCCAAAACTTCCATTATCTTGCAAACCACCAGCCATTTTTCTGGATTTACCATTTGATTTAGAAACAGCAATTTCATAAAACTGACCTATCTGCATTTTTTGGGTTAGGTCGGCAAAAGTATTTCCTCCATTGGTAGACTTAAATACACCTCCATCACTACCGCAATATAAATCTCCGTTAAAAAAACGTAAGAAATGAATATCCGCGTGTGTATAAGATTCTGTTCTCACGGACCATCTATTAACTTGAGTAAAGTTATCACCTCCATCAGTAGACTTCCATATATCTAGTTCTCCAGTATAAATTTCATCAGCGTCAGTATCAGAAACAGCTATCGCCATATCATACCATGCCTGACCAGCTCCAAAAATATCTGTATTTGTAAAAGCCGTTTTAGTAAAATTCACTCCACTATCTGTAGATTTATAAATTCCTTGAAAAACATTACCCGTTCCAGCACTTAATACGTAAACATAATTTGGGTCTGCAGGAGTTACATCTAATGCAAGTCTTGTTGTACCTCCTGTTAATGGTAACCCACTAGTGATGGTAGAAAACGAATCTCCATTGTCATCAGATCTAAACACCTGAGTATCTGAGACCGCGTATATTACATTAGAATCTCCTGGCTTTAATTTCATATCATTTAAATCTCCGTTAAATACCCTTGTGAAATTAGTCCCTCCGTTTGTAGACTTATAAAAACCTCTGCTCGAAGAAACAAATACCTTATTTCTATCTGTAGGATCTAAATAAATCTCACTTATATTATTTGCACTAGACACAGTAAAAGTTAAACCAGTAGTATTCCAAGTTTGTCCACCATCTGTAGATTTCAATACTCCAACACTCACTGTATCGTTAGCATCATCATCTCCTGTTCCGATATAAATGATATCTGTATCCACAGGATCTATTGCTATCGCAGAAACTCCAATCTGAGGCAATTCATCAGATAGAGGTTCCCAAGAAGCTCCAGCATCTAAAGATCTCCATATACCACCTGCTGGTGTACCAGCGTAATATTTATTAGAATCTACTGGATCTACGATTACAACATTTACACGTCCAATATTTGCGCTAGAAAATGATCTATCTATAATATCATCTGGACCGATAGCCACCCAATTACTGTTATCAACCATTTTACTTTGTAATGCATTTTTTTGCATTCCAGCATCCCAAATCTGTTTTGGGCTCATTAAGGTTCCATCATCATTTAAACAATCCTTCCAAAAATTCTCCCATCTTTTAAAAGGCTTATATCCAGAACCTTTTTTAGTATGATCTTTATCCTTCCAATAATCATTAAAAGCATCTACAATTTCTTGGAATTTTAAAGGTTCATTATCACCGGAAGACTTTTTTTGCGCATTAAGCTCTTTCATCCAAGGAGCCGAAGAATTAAATTGTGCAGTACCCGCGAACCAAAACGAACACGCAACAATAACAAGAATAATTTTTTTCATTTAAACAAATTTTGTTGAGTTACTTCTATAATAAACAATCGAAAGGTAGAAAACCCTACTTTTTCTATTGTTTTTTTTTAATTTCGCTAACATAATCTATTTTTTTTAAAATTCATAAATTAAAACACCCTCATTACCAGTTAAATACAAAATTTATTTATTATTTCTTTAACTTTTGTAGGAATTCAATAAAATTTAATTTCAAAAACGATGTTTTTTAAGTGTAACAATAGAAGCTACATAAAACTGTTAAAACAATAAATTTTAATATCTCCGGAAAATAAATATCTTCGAGAATTATTATGGAAAAGAAATCTGTATGTGATGAAAAAAATTTCGAATTAATCTTTGACGATTGTTCCGAGTCCTTGCGCAATATTATTTATTACAAATGCGGTGACCTTGGTCTTGCGGAAGACATTATACAGGATGCTTTTATCAAATTATGGAAAAATTGCAAGAAAGTAGTTTTTTACAAAGCCAAATCTTACTTATTTACAGTTGCAAATAACAATTTACTAAATCATATTGCACACAAGAAGGTAGTTCTAAAATACGAACAAAAGCCGCATTCGGATTTGAATAATCAAGACCCTCAGTTTATAATTGAAGAAAAAGAGTTTATGGCAAAACTTAAAAAAGCCATTGACGATCTTCCTGAAAAACAGCGAGAGACCTTTTTATTATCAAGAATAGACAAAAAATCCTACAAGGAAATAGCTGAGATGACAGGGGTTTCTGTAAAAGCTATAGAAAAGAGAATACATTATGCGCTAGTAAGTTTAAGAGAAAAATTAGGAGATATTTTATAATTTTATGTAGGGTAATTCAACATAAGACTGTTAATTAAAAAGAAAGCATAAACGAAGAACAAAAAAACAAATGCAAAATCCGTATTCAGACGAAACATTTTTAGCTCGATGGCTCAACAACGACCTTGACCCAAAGGAGAAAATGGAATTTGAAAATTCTGAGGAATATCAGAAATACAAGGTGATTGTTGATAAGGTAGCAATGTTGGAGTCTCCGGCTTATGACAAAAAGGAAAATCTGCAAAAGATAAAGAAAAATATGCTTGATGCTACTAACAGCACTAAAGTAATTTCTTTTGCCCCAAAATGGATTTATAGTATTGCCGCTACGCTACTAGTTCTTATTGGTCTTTTCTTTTTCTTTAATCGTTCTACTGTTTACACTACAAATTATGGAGAACAAATGACGGTTCAACTTTTAGATGGATCGGAGGTAATTTTAAATTCAAAATCAAAATTATCCTACAAAAAATCTGATTGGAATGATAGTAGAAAAGTGGTCCTGTTAGGAGAAGCCTTTTTTAAAGTAACAAAAGGTTCGAATTTTATTGTAGAATCTAATTCCGGTACTGTTCAAGTTTTAGGAACACAATTTAACATGAATACCAGAAAAGATTTTTTTGAAGTTATCTGCCATGAAGGAAAAGTAAAAGCTATTGGATCAGAAAGTACTGGCGAAGCAACACTTACTAAAGGAAATGCGTTTAGAATTGCGAATTCTGTCGTAGAAAACTGGAACACCAAATCCTCATTACCAAGTTGGCTATCTGGTGAAACTACTTTTACGAATACACCACTGAATCAGGTGATTCAATCCTTAGAAAATCAGTTTAATATTTCATTTGATACTGCAAAAATTGACCTTAATAAACGTTTTACAGGCAGCTATAGTCACCAAAATATTGAATTAGCATTAAAAACAATCTTTGTTCCTATGGAAATTTCATATACTTTTAACAACGAAAACAACATAGTTCTCGTTAAAGAATAAATGAAATCATTTTTTTTTCTCCTCTTAATCCTTCTACACCTACCCTCTTTTTCGCAAAAAACAGAGTCATTAAGTTATGATAAAATTTCTTTAGAAGAAGTTTTAAAAAATCTTGAAGACTCCTATAGTATTAAATTCTCTTTTAACCCAGAAATTATTAAAAAACAACAAGTTACAACTCCTTCCAAAAACATCCTTTCAGACATTCTAAAAGAAATAGAAAGTCAATCCTCTATTTTTTTCGAAAAAATTAACGATAGATATTATGTAATTCGTAAGAAAAAAAAGGTAGGGAGAATAACGATTTGTGGATATCTTTTAGATAATAGAAGACAAAATCCTTTACAAGAAGCTCTAGTCGTTAATCGGAATCAATCTAAAACCACTTCTACTGACGATAATGGATATTTCCAGCTTCATTTAGCAAAACCAAATGATACAATCGATATTAGATTTTTGGGCTATAAAAATAGATATTTCATAGCAAAAGAATTGGAAAACATAGATTGCATTAAAATCTTAATGAAGGAAGATGACTTTCAACTAGGCGAAGTTGTTATTACAGAGTATGTTACTTCAGGAATATCTCGACAAGGAGCAAATAGTGCCATAAATATTGATCCCAGTAAACTAGGTATTCTACCAAGATTGGTAGAACCAGATATTTTACAAACACTTCAGTTTTTACCAGGGGTTCAAAGTCCTACAGAAACCGCTTCCGGACTTCATATAAGAGGAGGAACACCAGATCATAACCTTATACTTTGGGATGGTATTAAAATGTACAGTTCTGGTCATTTTTTTGATCTGCTCTCTATCTTTAACCCTTACATAACGGAAAACATAAAACTTTCCAGAAGTAGTACAGAAGCTAAATACGGAAATAGAATTTCTGGTGTAGTTGATATAGAATCGAAAAACGAAATACCTAAGGATTTAGGATTTGGAGTTGGCATCAATATGACTAATATCGATGCTTATTTTGAAGCTCCTGTAGATGACGGGCTAGGTGTTATCATTTCTGCAAGAAGAGCCTTTACTGATCTTATTGAAACACCTACTTTTAGAAGTTATTCTGATAGAGCATTTCAAAGCATCCGATTCTTTGTTGACAATCAAAATCTCGATCAAGAAACTGTTGAAAACGAAAATATATTTTATTTCACAGACCTAACTCTCAAAGCTATTTTAGATTTATCAAAAAACAACAAACAAAACGACAAGCTTACTATTAGTTCTATTTTTACCAATAATAATCTCGATTACACTTTAAATATTAAAAACATACAAGGTTTTAGCGAACCTTTCGATGAGAACCAAAAAGACAACTTAGAGTTCGTAAATCAGGGAGCAAACATAAAATGGGAAAAACTATGGAGTAACAACTTTTCTCATTCTGCCAATATTTACTTTTCGAACTATAATTTTAATTATGACGGACTGCGTGAAGTTAGGGCTTCTAGCGATGGTTTCCTTTTTTTAAATAACAACATTATAGAAACGAATACCATCAGAGATGCAGGAGCATCAGTTCACACCAATTGGAGCATCAATTCAAAACATAGTCTTTCGATAGGATATGATTTTTCTAGTAATGATGTAACATACAATGCCGACTATTCGGCAGATAATTTCACATTCGATGAAAGCGATAATAATATTACACATGCTGTATTTGGAGAATACAAGTTAAACTTAAACGAAAAATTCAAACTAAGTGCAGGGATCAGAAGCAATTATTTTTCTGTTCTAGACAAAACATATTGGGAACCACGAATCAATATAGAGTTTAATATATTTAATGATATAATTACTAAAATCGCTGCAGAAAGGAGAAATCAAGTAATTAGTCAGGTTGCAAATTATTTACCTAACGATTTTAATCTGGATAATCAGATTTGGCTATTGGCAGATTCAGAATTTGTTTCTATGCTGAGCAGTGATCAAATATCAGGAGGGTTTACTATTAACAAGAATAATTGGCATATTGATATAGAAGGATACTATAAAGATACCGAAGGCTTAACATCCTTTGCTAATGGATTTAATGGGGTGTTAGATTTGGAAACTGGAGAAAGCAAAGTTTTTGGAATTGATTTGTTAATCAAAAAAAGAATTCGCGATTATCGAACTTGGATTGGATATTCATACACTAACCAAGATTTTAAATTCGAAAATGTAAACGACGGTAATTATTTTCCTGGGAATTTTGATGTTCAACATTCTCTTTCATGGATTCATAGTTATCAATGGAATAATTTTGAATTCTCTCTCGGATGGACAATTAGAAATGGCAGACCCTATACTCCCGCATCAGGAATAACAGAAGATAATGGATTTCTATTCATTGATTATGGAGAAACTAATAGCGAAAGATTAAACACCTATCACCGATTAGATTTTTCTGCTTCTTATAAGTTTAAGTTGTCTAAAAGTGATACCTGGAGAAGCAAGATCGGGTTCTCTTTATTCAATTTGTATGATAAGGAAAACACCCTAAATCGAACTTACAATATTAGATTCGATGACAACAATGACTTTTTATTACAAGAAGTAAATACTATATCTGCTGGAATTACGCCAAATTTATCCTTCAGAATCGATTTCTAGCAGCTTCTTTTAAAACTCCATCACGTTAAAACCATTTAAAGAAACAATTACAAGAAGTATGTACTATCTATTCCTAGTAGCAATAGGAAATAACACGCTCTAGTACATCACCATATATTGAGCTGTATACTACATGTACTTTATAATAAGAATCTACCTGAAAGTAAAAATCTCGGGAGCAAGTTCACGGAGTATTCAAAGGACTTCTAGTGCTCACACTGTTTATGTTTTACTAGCGAGTCGAGCCTTAGGATATTAACCCTCCTAGAATAAAAAAACCACCTCAACAGTATTGAGATGGTTTCTCCATTATGGATTCAAAGCTTTTTTATATATACCTATGCACGATAGGATTTATTTTTTAGTACAGGAATTCTAATGCTACGATATCGAAGTTAGAAAATTCTCCATCCTCGCTTCCGTCGAAACAAGAAATCATTAAAGAACCAGAGTCTAAACCACTCTGTCCCCACTGGTTAGCAGAAGGCGTTCCTGGGATATTGATTGCTCCAACTCCAGCAGTTCCTTCATTAGCTCCACCACATCTTCTACGAGCGTAGTCTGTGTGTCTGAAACCTAAAGCATGTCCTATTTCGTGTCCAATAACGTGCTCATTAACGTTATTACTTGCGCTAGCCATACCACTTAAGATCTGGATAAACTTGAATGGTCTACCTCCTTCTGGGAATCCTGCAGAACCACCTTGTCCACCTTGTCCATTATCATATACTACCATATCAGCAGCTTGGAAATTTGTTCCAAATGTTAATCTGAAATTTAATGTAGTATTGATTCTGTTATAGTTATTTACTGCCCACTGAAGACCCGTTTGCATTCTACTTGATAAAGCACAACAAGAACCTGTGAAACCTAAAATATCAATGGTTCTGTTTCCAGAAGAAACTAAGTTGTTTGTTCTGTATTGCTTGTTACCATCTTCAGTATCTCCTAATGCATATCCATCAGCCTCTAAAGTTTTTAGGAAAATATTGATGTCTCCCGACACTACCATTTTCTCAGAATCTCCTGTTAATGGGTTAACCATATCTTTGATATAAGCGTCACCAGGGTTAACACCTGCAGCTAACATTTTGTCTTGAAGATCTTTACTAAGCTCTATTGATTCTGGTTGAAGATCGTTATTAATTTCGTCTTTTTGGCAAGATGTTATTACACCAGCCGCGATAGCGCAAAGCGCTAATACTTTGATTTTTTTCATTTTAAAAAAGTTGAGTTTGTGTAGTTACTTTTTTCTAAAATAGATTCTCATAAGTAAACCTATTTTATTGCTATTAATTTAACAAGCTTTGAATCTTTTTAAATTTAAAGCGGGATGAAGATATGATATTTTTTTGGATATATCAGTTAATTCCTTAAACTATTCTCTATCAATACTTAAAAAGGATAAATTAAATGCAACAAAGTTGCGAAAAATCTAACAAAACCTCATCTTTAATTCACACAATATAACCGATGAAGTGCACTTGAAATTTTACAATAAATTAACAAATCTAAGGACACAACAATGATATTTCGACCGATGTTAAATAAATGCAAACAAAATTACACTGATAATAATCAGAAAGTTTTTTCTTACATATCATAAATTTTTAACTAAATAATGTTAAAAATTTATTAACATCTATTTATTGATGACTTTTTGTAAAAAAACTTAAGAATACATCATCATTCTTTTTTCCATTAGCTTAAGGACCGAACACATAATAAACATAAAAAAACCAACCGAAGTTGGGTTTTCATAATTTTTACACTCTGATTATCAGATCACAAAAGGTAATAAGATCTTAGTATAGATAATTCAATGCTGCAATATCATTACTATTAAACTCTTCAGCAAGGCTTCTATTTTAACTAGCCCATAGTAAAGAGGTAGCTATAGTATACTCCAACATAATTTTAATTTCAAACAAAAAAAACGCTCAATACCAAAATATATTGAGCGTTTCTTTATAAGTATTTTTGTTAAACAATTTCTGCGCTTAAACCAGCCTGAAGCAGTTTCGAACATCTGGGTACTAATTCTTCATAAGCACCAGTTTTTACCGTACATTTTCCTTTATAATGTACCAACATTGCGCATTGTTCTGCCTGAACTGGTGTATGCTCACACGTATAAATCAGAGTTTCTATAACATGATCAAAAGTATTTACATCATCATTATAGAGAACAATTTCATTATTATTTTGTTCTGTGGTTTTTTCTAAAACTTCTTCTAAAACCTTTTCTTGTGTGCTCATCTCCTTATTTTTATACAAATATACTATTTCATACAGAAAAACGAATCGTATATTAGATTATTTTAACTTGTAACAAGCTGCTATCCAATTGTTTCTATCCAAACTATTTACAAACTCTAAATTATTTGCATTGCATTCTTTAGTAATTAGCTCTAAATCTTCGCTATAAAAACCGCTTAAAAAAAGTTGTCCTTTGGATTTTAGTGTTTTTGCATACCTAGATATATCTTTTAATAATATGTTTCTATTAATATTTGCTATAACTACATCATATCTTTTATCATCTAACAAGGAAACATCTCCTTCGTATGCTGTAATATGTCTACAATGATTTCGTTCTACATTTTCTACAGTATTCAAATAACACCAATTGTCTATATCAATTGCATCGATAGGTTGTGCACCACGCATCTCTGCTAAAATTGCCAAAACACCTGTACCACAACCCATATCCAACACTTTTTGATTTTCTAAATCAGCTTTCAGTAAATGTTGGATCATCATATGTGTAGTCTCGTGATGCCCTGTTCCAAATGACATTTTAGGTTCTATGACGATATCATATATCACATCCGACTTTTCATGAAAAGGAGCTCTAACACCACAAATATCATCCACTACAATGGGATTAAAATTCTTTTCCCATTCTTTATTCCAGTTTACCTGTTCTATTTCTTTGGTTGTATAAGTAATCTCGAATTCATCCGAATTTAGAATATGGATGTTATCTAAAATATGCTCATTCCACTCTGGTTTTTGAATAAATGCTTCCACTCCATTTTCTGTTTCCACAAAACTTTCAAAACCTGCATAACCTAACTCTGCGATCAAAATCTCGGTAGCAGGTTGTAATGGCTGTATGGTAAAGTAATACCCTATATATACTGGTACTGTCATATACTAAAAATTAAAGCGCAAAGTTAATCTTTTGTGCAACAAAAAAGGCATTCGTTTTAGCGAATACCTTTCTGTTTTATAATAATATCTAGTGTTTAAAAAGAGGTTGCGATCGCAGAGAAACTTTCTGCATCTAAAGAAGCTCCTCCTATTAAACCACCATCAACATCTGGTTTAGCAAAAATTTCTTTGGCATTATTTGGTTTCACACTACCACCGTATAATATAGAAACTTCTTCTGCAATCTCTGCTGTATATGCTTCTGCAATTGTTTTACGTATAAACGCATGCATTTCTTGTGCTTGTTCTGGACTTGCAGTTTCACCTGTTCCGATTGCCCAAACGGGTTCGTATGCTAATACTATTTGTTTCCAAGCTTCACTATCCAACTTAAATAATGCATTCTTTAACTGACTTTCGACAACATTAAAGTGATTATCACTTTTACGTTCTTCTAATTCTTCTCCAAAACAAAATATAATTGTCATACCATGTTTTAAAGCGGTCGTAACTTTTTCGGCTAACAATTCATCCGTTTCTCCAAAATACGCTCTTCTTTCGCTATGACCTAAAATAACAGTCTTTACTCCAATACTACTTAACATATCTGCAGAAATCTCTCCGGTAAAGGCTCCACTTTCTGCCTGATGCATATTTTGTGCTGCCACTCCAATATTGGATCCTTTTAATTCTTCAAAAGCATAATAAAGATTCGTAAAAGTTGGCGCCACTATTACTTGGGCTTCTGTTGATATGTTTAGTTTTTCTTTTAACTCAGAAAGTAAAACTCCTGTATCAGCAAGGTTTTTATTCATTTTCCAGTTTCCTGCTACAATTTTTGCTCTCATTAATTTTAATTTATTTGTGTGGTTTTTATTTGGTTACATTTTTAACACTATCGTTATGCTCTAATTCTGGGATCTAACCATTTATAGATAACGTCTACAAATATATTGATTAGAATGAATACAGAAGAAATTACGATAACCGAACCCATAATTATTGGAAGGTCTGAAGTATTTAAGGCATCTACAATTTCTTTCCCTAGTCCATTCCATCCAAAAATATATTCTACAAAAACAGCTCCTGCTAACATGGATGCAAACCATCCAGAGATGGCGGTCACTACAGGATTTAATGCATTCTTCAATGCATGTCTGCGGATAATCTGAAATAGAGACAAACCTTTTGCTTTAGCAGTTCTTATATAATCCTGACTCATTACTTCTAATAAAGAATTCCTCATTAATTGAGTCACTACTGCCAGTGGACGAACTCCCAATACGATTGCTGGCAATAGTAAGTTTTTCCATTGAATATACGTTCCTTCTCCAAAATCATCTACCTCATACAAACTACCTGTCATATTTAAATTGGTATATTCATGTAACACATAACCAAACAACCAAGCAAAAATAATAGCACTAAAAAAAGAAGGAACACTCATACCGATTGTACTAACCAATTGCAATAATCGATCTGGCCATTGATCTTTGGTCAACGCACTAATAATACCCATGGTAATCCCCAATAAAATAGCTATAAAAATTGCAGAAACAGCTAAAACCACTGTATTAGGTAAGGTTTCTTTAATGACTTGACTTACCTTCTTTCCGTTTTTCTGAAAAGACTCTCTTAAATAGGGGTATTTCAGAATCATGTGTACATTACCGATGTTTAATAAAGATGTTCCAACATACTTTTTTGTATCGAAATAGGAAAAGTCATCCTTTTGAGTACTATGAAAAGAAATGGGAGACAGATCATTTAGATAGTATCGGTATTGTGTTGCCAATGGCAAATCAAAGCCATATTTTTTATTGATAATATCTAATTGTTCCTGATTTTCGTTTTGCCCCATCATCATCTGAGCAGGATCACCAGGAAGAATTGTAAATAAAAGAAAGATTACTGTTATCACTCCTAATAAAGTAAGTAATGCATACCCTAATTTATAGAAGTACGAAATCATATTAGTTCGACTTTTGCTTTAACTGCTCTACTTCTTCTAAGGTATAAACTTTATATTCAAAAGTATCGCCATACAAGAGCTTTGCGTACTCTTCAATTGTAGTATTATATCCTGCTTTTACTCTTCTTTCATTCACACTTTCCGCATCTTTTATGGGCCAGATAATATCAATTGGTTTATTGGTATCAGAATTAAATGTCATTCCTTGTGTACCATATACTTGCTCTTCTCCTTTACCCATCAAATATCGGTCTTCCATCATTGCCACAAGTCTAAAAGGAATTTCTTCTTTTTCTCCAGCTTCTTTAATTAAAGGAAGGTATTTATCTATTTTATCAGAATGTTGAATTACATACCAAGCAGCTTTATTTGTAGGTTCGCCTACAAGAGATTTACCAGGATACCCATATTGCTTAAATACCTGCTCTATATATACTGTATTCGAAGAATCAATTTTATTTTGTTGGAACCAATAATCACTCAAAGCTTCTTCCTCAGTAGCTCCTACCAACTTCGCAATACTATCACGTTCTTCAACTGTTTTAGCTTGCATTAATTTCCTAAACTTCTGATCTAGTTTAGCAATACTATCTAATTTAGACTTTAGTTCTGCATTTATTCTAGGCTTGGAAGGTGTTACTTTATCTAAAATCAGCTGATCGGCATCATTCCAATGTAGTTTTTCGGTAATGGTTCCCTTGTTCAACTTCACAATTCCAGGATTGGATCTTAGAATTGTTTTAAGCGCTGTCTCATCGGTACTATAAAAATCGAAATTAAGATTATATGTTTCTTTTTTCTGTGCCACTGCTTCAGGAGATGAGGCTGTAAGCCCTATCACATCATACCCTTGAGCCATTGCTTTATCTGTTAATCCCTTGATAACACTCATTCCTTCTCCTTCACTCTTAGAAAGATTATACATAACGATGAGAACCACATTTTCCTTTTCTAAAAACTCGGCGGTGTAATCATTTCCATCTTTTTCTATCGCAAAATCATGAATTGGTGGAATGTATCCTTCCTCGATCATTTTAGTTTCTACTCCAATATATTTGCCATCTACCTGAGGATATTCTCCGCTAGTTTTGATAATTTCTTCTTTTCCATTTACATCAAACTTCCATGAATATTCAAATTCTGCCTCAGGAGCTCCTTCGGGCACTGACATTCCTTCTTCAATATTAGTCCCAATTTTATAGGCTCTAAAATCAAAAGTTGGTAAATGCATTAGTACATGATACGCAAATGCCAAACAAGCTGTAAAGGATACAAATACGATCCACTTATGTGAATTCTCTGGAAGAATTGGTGTGATATATTTCCTTCCAAAAAACAAAATAAGAATGAATACTAAGAGAATCACGTCTTTCGTAAAAGATTCCCAAGGAGTTAATGGAAGTGCATCTCCAAAACATCCACAATCTGTTACCTTATTGAAATATGCTGAATAGAACGTAAGAAATGTAAAGAAAACGATCATGCCTAATAACGACCAAACCGTAAACTTTGGTAAATATCCGAGTAATAAGGTGATTCCGACAATAATTTCAAAAATACATAGAAACACTGCTAGTAATAACGCAATCGGAATCAAAAACTCCATATTTAAAACGCCTTCACTGAAATATTCTTGCAATTTATAAGAGAACCCAAGTGGGTCATTTAGCTTAATAAATCCTGAAAATAAAAAAAGTGCTGCTACAAATATTCTGGAAAAACCAACTAGTATTTTCATCATTAATATGGAGATTATAAGTTATCGCGAACAAGATAAAGGGTTTATACCTTGTTATTTTTAGTTTAACAGTATTTTATAAAATCAAAAATTAATTTGCTTCACCCAAATGAATCATCGCAAATACGGCATAATTAATCATATCCTGATAATTTGCATCAATCCCTTCACTCACTATAGTTTTACCTTTATTATCTTCGATTTGTTTTACTCTTAATAGTTTTTGTAAGATTAGATCGGTAAGTGAACTTACTCTCATATCACGCCAAGCCTCGCCATAATCATGATTCTTATTCATCATTAATGTTTTAGTGATATTGATATGCTTATCGTATAATTCTGTCGCCAAATCTACAGATAAATCTGGCTGATCTACCACTCCCTTTTCTAATTGAATCAAAGCCATTAAGCTATAATTAATGATCCCAATAAACTCCGAAACTTCTCCTTCATCTACTTTTCTTTCTTTATTTTCCTGTAGCCCACGAATTCGTTGTGCTTTTATAAAAATTTGATCTGTAAGAGATGGTAATCTTAAGATTCTCCAGGCACTTCCATAATCTTTCATTTTCTTAGTAAATAAATCACGACATTTGGTGATTATTGCGTCATATTGGGTAGACGTATCTTGCATATAACTGTTGAATTTTGCGTAAATTTCGCTTTAATATGGCAATTATACCAAATAAACATTAAAAATATAGCATAAACCTTTCTATGACTATCAATTGCAAAGGGTCTTTAATTGATCTCAGTTCCCCGAAGGTAATGGGAATTTTAAACCTAACTCCAGATTCTTTTTATGATGGAGGAAAATATAAAGATGATTCACAAATCTTATTGCAGGTAGAAAAAATGCTGCAAGAAGGAGCTACATTTATTGATCTTGGCGCTTATTCTTCTAGACCAGGAGCAGACCATATTTCTATTGATGAAGAAGAGAAAAGAGTCTTACCTATTGTAAGTTTAATTCTTTCAAAATTTCCAAATGCAATTTTATCCATAGACACTTTTAGAAGTAGTATCGCCACAAAATGTATTGATGCTGGAGCGGCAATTATAAATGATATCTCAGCGGGCAATCTTGATACGGATATGATTGGCATTGTAGGTCAATTAAAAGTCCCATACATTATGATGCATATGAAGGGTACCCCACAAACTATGAAATCGCTAAATCAATATTCGGATTTGGTGAAAGAAGTTCAGTTTTATTTTTCTCAAAAAGTAGCAGAAGCAAGACTAGCGGGTATCAACGATATTATTATTGATCCTGGCTTTGGATTCGCTAAAGATATTGATCAGAACTTTGAACTGCTGAATAAATTAGAGCTACTTAAACTACAAGAGCTTCCCATCCTTGCAGGTGTCTCTCGGAAATCGATGATATATAAAACTCTGAATAGCACTCCTTCTGAATCGCTGAATGGTACTACTTCTCTCAATACCATTGCTTTGTTAAAAGGAGCTTCTATATTAAGAGTTCATGATGTAAAAGAAGCTATAGAGTGTGTAAATCTAGTAAACAAATACAATAATTTTACGGATTAATCATTTTGAATAAAAGATCTGAAACAGAGTTTCGCTAATTTTTCTATTTTTACAAAAAGACCGCCTTTGGATTTAATCAATGTTAGAATATTAGATATCCTAGATATCGTGTTGGTAGCACTGCTACTCTACTATATGTATAAATTGGTTAAAGGTACTGCCGCCATCAATATTTTTATAGGAATCGTAATGATCTATCTTGTCTGGAAGCTGACTCAGTTTCTAGCGATGGAGATGCTTAGTAGTGTTTTAGGCGAGTTTATTGGCGTAGGGATGTTTGCGTTGATTGTTGTTTTTCAGCAAGAGATTAGAAAATTTCTTCTCATGATTGGATCTACAAACTTTGGTAGAAGAAGAAAATTTTTGCGACAATTAAAATTCATAAGAGACACTCCAGAAGATAGTGTAACTGATGTGGGTGCTATTGTAAGAGCTTGTCAGAAAATGGGAGATACCTTTACAGGAGCATTGATTGTAATTAAAAGAAATACCGCATTAGACTTTGTTAAAAACACAGGTGATGAACTCGATATATTAGTAAAAACACCAATAATAGAAAGTATTTTTTATAAAAATAGTCCATTACACGATGGAGCTATGATTATAGAAGACAATAGAATTGTTGCCACTCGAGTGATATTACCAGTTTCAAACGACAGAGACATCCCTTTACGATTTGGATTAAGACACCGAGCTGCCATAGGAATTACCGAAAAAACCGATGGATTAGCTATTATTGTAAGTGAAGAAACTGGTCAGATATCTTATATAAAAAATGGTGAATTTGTCATCTTTAAAACACCAGAAGAATTGATTGAAAAAATAAAGAAAGATCTACAATAGATGGACAATAAACTTAGTAACCTTAAATATTGTAAGAACTGTGGCTTCGAAATTGCCAACTTTCCCTTTTGTCCAGAATGTGGTGCTAAAAAAATTACGAAGCGAATTACTTTTAAAAATTTAACTCAGGAATTTAGTGATCGTTTTTTAAACTTAGATAATTCTTTTATTAGAACATTCGTTCATCTTTTCACAAAACCAAAGGATGTGATTGATGGATTTATCAATGGACTTAGAAAAAGATACATTAACGTTTTTAGTTATTTTGCAATTTCTCTTACCATAGCAAGTTTATATACATTTATTCTAAAAAAATACATGGAGGATATCTTTGCGAAAACAATGGTCTCCGAAGAACAACTAGAAGTAAGTAAAATAGCCTCTGATATTTCTTTTGAATACCAATCTGTTACCTCTTTCTTAACAATTCCGATATTAGCCTTAATATCTAGACTTGTGTTTTTAAATTATAAAAAGTATAATCTAACGGAACATTTGGTTATTCATCTATACGCTTATTCACACATTACCATGGTAATAAGTTTCATAACCTTGCCTATACTTTTAACTGTTGAGAATCTTTATCCAGTACTATGGATTCAATTCTCTGCTTCTATATTCTACATCGCATATGTTTTAAAGAAGCTATATGACTTAAGTTGGAAAAAGATCATCTTAAAAACACTATTGTTTTTTGTAATCATGAGCATATTATTTGTTATTTTCTCCATTGTTATTGCTTTTATTATGATACAAAGTGGTGTAATGCCTATCGACGGAAGCTCTTCTATTTAAAATATCAAATATTTAAAAATCACCTAAGAAATAAATGGATAAAACTGTTACAGTTTCTAATTGCAAGAACTGCGGATATAATGTTGAAAATGTAAACTTTTGCTCTCACTGCGGAGCTAAAAAGATTACAAAAAGAATTACCTATAAAAATTTAATTGCTGAAATAACAGAAGTATATTTAAATATTGATGGTACCCTTATAAAAACCATTAAGGACTTAACAATAAAACCCCACATTGTTATTAATGACTATATCAATGGAGTTAGAAAAAAGCATTTAAACTTACCATCATATCTATTATTATCTCTTACCCTATCTACTCTTTTAACTTTTATAAAGGAGAAAGCATTTAACATTGCTTCCGAAATAGATAAAAGTGATAAAAATTCTGAGGTGGTAGAGTTTTTAAAAGAATCGGTAGAAAAATTTCCAACCTTAGGATATTTTATCTTAATACCTCTGTTTTCACTCATGTCTCGCTTTGTCTTTAGAAAATACAGAAAGTACAATTTTCTAGAACACAACGTAATCAATGCGTATCTCATAGCTCATATTACCATACTTACTTTTATACCCTACATTATTACTTTTTGTTTTGGAGACTACGTAGAGGAGACTAGTTCTATATTTTTATTAATACAACTTATTTATGCAACCTTCTTGTTCAAAAACTTATATAATGTTAGTTATTGGAGAGTTATAATTAAAGGTTTTGTTGGATTTCTATTAATAAGTTTAATAGTGTTTGGAATTGCGATTATCGGAGGAATAGCTTCCGGAATATTAAAAGAAAGCGGGTTAATTAATTAAACCTCCCTCATTTCGCTAAACTGCACGTCGTAGAGGTTTTTATAATACCCATTTTCTACTTCTAGTAGTTCGTTATGATTTCCTTGCTCTACAATTTTACCACTATCCATTACAATAATTTTATCTGCATTTTTGATGGTAGCTAGTCGGTGAGCAATTACTATAGAGGTTCTTCCCTGAGTAATTTTATCCGTAGCATCTTGGATCAGTTGTTCGCTATGCGAGTCTATAGAAGAGGTAGCTTCATCCAACACTAAAATTCCAGGGTTGGTTACATACGCTCTTAGAAAAGAAATTAATTGTCTCTGTCCGGAAGAAAGCATTACACCTCTTTCTTTTACATTATAATGATATCCATTCGGAAGACTTTTTATAAAATCATGGATTCCTATCTCTTTAGCAGCTTTTACCACCCTTTCTTCTGTGATATCAGGATTGTTAAGTGTAATATTATTAAAAATAGTATCTGCAAATAAAAACACATCCTGTAACACTACTGCGATATGATTCCTTAATGATTTTAGATCAATATCATGAATGTTTCTGCTATCGATAGAAACAACTCCATCATCTATTTCATAAAACCTATTTAGTAAATTGATAATGGTAGATTTTCCAGCACCAGTAGCTCCTACAATCGCCACGGTTTCTCCCGGTTTTACCGAAAACGAGATTCCTTTTAAAACCTCTTCGTCCTCAACATAACTAAACCTTACATCTTCAAAATCAATTGCTCCTTTTATTGTTTCAAGCTTTATTTGTCCAAAATCATTGATCTTAGATTCGGTATCTAGAATTGCAAATACTCTATTTGCCGCTACCATACCCATTTGCAGTGTATTAAACTTATCTGCAATTTGTCTCAGAGGTCTAAAAAGCATCTGTGAGAGTTCTATAAAAGCAATCACTACTCCTAAGGTAATTACATCTCCTTGTGCAGCTTTTAAACCTCCATACCATACGATCAATCCAGTAGTAATCGAACTCGACATTTCTGCAATTGGGAAAAAGATAGAATTATACCACACAGTTTTTATCCAACCTTTTTTATGCTTTTCATTAATCTCTTTAAAACTATTATACTCTATTTCTTCTCTGGTAAAAAGCTGAACAATCTTCATTCCTGTTATTCGCTCTTGTACAAAAGAATTAAGATTAGAAACTTGCGTTCTTACTTCCTCAAACGCTGTTTTCATTTTTCTTTGGAAAACTCTGGTAGCAAAAACAATAAAAGGTAATACAGCAAGAACAATTAATGTAAGTTGCCAACTGTAATAAATCATGAAACAAAGAATCACAAACATTTTAAGCAGATCACTAATAATCATGAAAAGTCCTTGGCTAAAAATACTTGCAATGGTTTCTATATCACTAACCGCACGAGTAACTAATCTTCCCACAGCAGATTGATCATAATATTGTTTTTTAAAACTCAACATATGATCAAAAAGTTTCACCCTTATATCTCTTATAACTTCTTGCCCTAACCAGTTTGCAAAATAAATAAACAGAAATTGAAACACTACTTCTAATAGTAATACTCCTAGCATCAAACCAATATAAAACAAGATTAAATTACCGTCTTTAGGAATAAAACTTTTATCAATCGCTTTTTGTAGCAAAAGCGGTCTTAGTATAGCAAATCCTGACAACAATATTGCAGATAGCGCTACGAAATAAAAGGTAAATCGATAAGGGTTTGTATACCCTATCAATCTTCTGAATAATTTAAAATCAAATGCTTTTCCGCTTTTTCCAGCCATTATTGTGTTAAGTATATAGTATTGGGATATGCTACTTTTGTTAAATATAATCCATGAGCTGGTACAGAATACCCAGCTTCACTACGATTTTCACTTTTTATAATTTCTTTTAAATCTTCAAGATCTAATTTATGTTCTCCTATTTCTACAAGAGTTCCTACGACAGCCCTAACCATATTTCTGAGAAAACGATTAGCCGTAATCTTAAAAATCAACAAACTGCCATTTCTTTCCCAAACAGCATTTGTAATAGTACAATTATACGTTTTTACATCGGTTTTGGACTTACTAAAACATTTAAAGTTCGTATAGTTTAACAGTAATTTAGCAGCTTTATTCATTAAATCTATGTCCAAATCCTTTTTAAGATAGTAAGCATGATTTATACTGAAAGGATCTTTTTCTAAAGTAATAATGTACTCATATGACCTACTCATAGCATCGAACCTAGCATGCACCTCTTCTTGCACTAAATATATCTTTTGAATTGCAATATCTTTAGGAAGAAGAGAATTAAGCTTATAACATAATTGGTCTACATCGATATCCTTTTCATAATCAAAATGCGCCATAATCTGTTTTGCATGAACACCTGCATCTGTTCTTCCTGCTCCAACAATCTCTATTTTTGCTTTTAATAATAAGGACAAAGAACTTTCTAACACCTCTTGTATAGAAATTGCATTAGGCTGTCTTTGCCAACCATGATAAGAAGTTCCTTTATAAGAAAGTTCTAAAAAATATCTCAAAGCTTTATTCTATTTTTGTTTTTAATATGATGGCAAATATACTTCATATAAAAGAGATTAATTCTACGAACATATTTGCGATTATTTATATGATAATAAACCAAACCAATACATCAATTTGAAAAAAATACTTTTACTAAGTGACACTCATAGTTATATAGATGATCGGATCTTACACTATGTAGAACAAGCGGACGAAGTTTGGCATGCAGGAGACATAGGAGACTTAAGTGTAACGGATGCAATTGAAAATATAAAACCGCTTCGAGCGGTATATGGAAATATAGATAATGATAAAGCAAGAGTAAGCTTTCCTTTACATCAACGATTTCATTGCGAAAAAGTATCTGTATGGATTACCCATATTGGTGGCTATCCACCAAAATATAACAGCAATACCAGACAAGAAATAAAAAAGAATCCTCCTGACTTATTTATATGTGGCCACTCTCATATATTAAAGGTAATTCCTGATAAAACAAACGGAGTATTACACATGAATCCTGGAGCAGCGGGAAAACACGGTTTCCATAAAATAAGAACAATGTTGCGATTTACTATAGATCAGGATAAAATAGAAAATCTAGAAGTAATCGAACTTGGTAAAAAATAAGAACCCGAAGTTGGCATACTCCGGGTTCTAACGCACTAATACTACTAAGATTTTAGGTTTATCGTAATCGGTCTACTGATTTTACGAGATTTTCATCCTTTTTAATAGCCTTATTGGCTACCACTAATAAAACGATAGAAATAATAGGAAGTAACATCCCAATACCTTTCTCTGAAACCAATGTTTCTCCAGATAATGTTAGCGACCAATAAACAAATACTCCTAGTAAAATAAAGTTTAATAAGATATTGATTCGCCCCAAAACAAATTGAAGCTGTCTATTTTTAAACAAAAAAATACTCACCACTGCTAAAACCGCAGATCCAGCAAACATTCCTAACACCAAAAGATTATCTTTTGCTAATAATTCATTTTTATCTTGATCAAATCCGTAAGGTACTAATGTAGAAACTACACTAGCTATTAACGCTACTAATAGTAAGTATATGGATTGAATTCGTTGTATCATTACCCCTTCTTCTTTTGGAAAAGCAAAAATAAGAGTTTCTTTTTATAAATATGTGTAAAAAATCAAAAATAAAGTCGTATACTTGCATCACAAATGATGTAACCCATTCTTAATTAGGTTACTTACCTTCTTAATAAAATTTTCCTAGAATTCTTCTTTAGAAAATTTAACACCAGAACCTTAAATTATATAACAAACTTAAATGTTAGAGATTTCTGAATTAAAAGCGAAAAAGCTTCCTGAGCTACAGGAAATTGCGAAAAGTTTAAATGTACCTAAATTTCGCAGCATGAAAAAATTAGACTTGGTATATCAAATATTAGATTACCAAGCGGCGAACCCTAATAAGGTAAAAGAGGTCATTACAGAAGATACTTCGGCTAAAACTGAAAAAGCTAAACCAAAACCTGCTGCGCGTCAAAAAAGACCACGCACAAAAAAAGCTCAAGCACCGAATACAGCTACTGCAAAAGAAGCAACAGGCGCTCAGGAAAAAAGCACTACTCCTAAAAAAGAAGCAAGAGACACAAATCAAAGCAACAAACAACCTGTTGTAAACAAAAAACCTCAGAAAAAGCAAGAGGACAAAAAACAAGAGGATAAAAAGGAAGAGCGAAAAGAAGAAAGAAAGGACAATAGAAACAGGAATAACGATAAATCCCAGAACAAAAACCGTAATAATAACAACAATAATAAAAAAGAAAATAACGGAAACAGGGATAATGGAAATAGAGATAACAGAAATCGCTATAAAGAACCCGATTATGAATTTGATGCAATTATTCAAAGTGAAGGAGTTCTGGACATCATGCAAGATGGATATGGTTTTTTAAGATCTAGTGATTACAACTACCTTTCTTCTCCTGATGATATTTACGTATCTCAATCTCAAATAAGACTTTTTGGATTAAAAACAGGAGATACCGTTTTAGGACAAGTAAGACCTCCAAAAGAAGGAGAAAAATATTTTCCTTTAATAAAAGTAAATAAAATCAATGGACTTGACCCGCAGGTAGTAAGAGACAGAGTATCTTTTGAACACCTTACTCCTCTTTTCCCTCAGGAGAAATTCAAAATTGCAGAGAAGCAAAGTACTATCTCTACAAGAATTATGGATTTATTCTCACCTATCGGAAAAGGACAACGTGGTATGATTGTATCACAACCCAAAACAGGTAAAACCATGTTACTAAAGGATGTTGCTAATGCAATCGCAGCAAATCACCCTGAAGTGTATCAAATGATATTACTGATTGATGAGCGCCCAGAGGAAGTAACAGACATGCAAAGAAATGTAAGAGGAGAAGTAATAGCCTCTACTTTTGATAAAGAAGCTCATGAACATGTTAAAATTGCCAATATCGTTCTAGAAAAAGCTAAAAGACTAGTAGAATGCGGCCATGATGTTGTCATATTATTAGACTCTATTACACGTCTGGCAAGAGCATACAACACAGTACAACCAGCTTCTGGTAAAATTCTAAGTGGTGGTGTAGATGCTAATGCTTTGCACAAACCAAAACGATTCTTTGGAGCTGCCAGAAATATTGAGAATGGAGGATCATTAACAATCATTGCCACAGCTTTAACCGAAACCGGATCTAAAATGGATGAAGTTATTTTTGAAGAATTCAAAGGTACTGGTAATATGGAATTACAATTAGATCGTAAAATATCTAATAGAAGAATATTCCCTGCGATTGACCTCACCTCTTCTAGCACACGTCGAGATGATATCTTATTAGACGAAAGCACAATTCAAAGAATGTGGGTAATGAGAAAATATTTAGCAGACATGAATCCTGTTGAAGCGATGGAATTCATTAATGAGCGATTTAAACAAACTAGAAATAACGACGAATTTTTAATATCCATGAATGGGTAAAAAATTCAATAAAACTTAAACAAAGAAGGCTATCGATATGATAGCCTTCTTTATTTACAACTTCTTTAAGACCTCATTACTCAGAATCTAATTAATTTTGCTAAAAGTGCATCCTGAAAGGTTTCTTTCAAAACTCAGACTACTAATGGCAAAAACTATTATCATGAAGACATTATTATATAGTACTATTACTATTTCAATTCTACTGTTTGGCTGCCAAGGAACTAGTCAAACCAAAAACAACGTAGCAAACGTAGAAACACAAAATATAACACCTGTTCAAGTTGAACCGATAAATGGATTGGAGCGAGCTTATTTTGCAAGTGGATGTTTTTGGTGTGTTGAAGCAATTTATGAAAGTGTAATTGGCGTAGAAGAGGTTATTTCTGGGTATTCCGGAGGACATACAGAAAACCCGACATATGAATCAAGTAATACAGGACGGACCGGTCATGCAGAAGCTGTTGAAGTACTATACAACCCTAAAATAGTTCCGTTTTCCACCTTAGTAGATGTATATTTTGGATCACAAAATGTAACCCAAATAAACGGTCAAGGTCCTGATAGAGGATCCCAATATCGATCCATTATATTTTATCAAAATGATACGCAAAAGGAAATTATTACAAAAAAGAAGGAGTTTTTAAGCAAAAGTATCAATAGAAAAATTGCTGCAGAAATCATGCCTTTTCAAAAATTTTGGAAAGCAGAAGAATACCATCAGGATTATGAAAAAAGAAACCCTTACAACAGGTATATTCAAAATATTTCTGTGCCTAGATTAAAACGTTTTCAGAAAAAATTCCCTGAATTAATAAAGAATACTCACTAAGCATATTCTAGTTGCATAACAACAAATTCTTCTGAATAAAAATCAAATTCTCACTAAAATCGTACATACAAAAAACCGTCAGCAATTTCTGACCATAGATAAATATGGCTAAAAATTATGCCAAATAAATTCCAAAATACCCCCAAGGTAAAACCATAATAGATAAAATGAAACACCACTTTTCAAGAATTCAAAAACAATTTTCGATTTTATAAAAACGAATAGTAGAAAAAATATAACTGTTTAATTATCAAAACAATAAATCTAATAAAAGTAAAATTCAATCTACTCAAATTTAAAAAAAAGCTATGCAAGCATAATTAATTATGTTAAAATATTGTGAAAATTCAAGTTTTTAACTTCATTCACATCTTCGAAAAAACCTAAAAAATATTATCACGAACTAACAAAAAACACGAACCGACTTCAAGCCCAATAAAATCAATATAAATCAGATGTAATACACAAAAAAATCGTTGAAAAACACAAATTGAATAAAAAAAAAGTAAAACTTTATGTAAATAAAGTGAAAACTAGTTGCGTTTTTCAGATTAATAACTTACTTTTGTTTATAGTTTAATAGTTTTCATTTCAGGTGATTAATTAACAAGTTTAAACTTACACTATAAAAAAACACGTGTAAATCGCTTAAAATCAGAAACTTACAAACTAAAACGTTCTTTAAAATTGGAAATATTTTTAACGAAACAATAAATCGTTAACAATTTCTAAATGTCAAAAAAATAAGTTTGGCATCTTTTTTGAGAACGCATTTTTGAACATGAATTTGAATAAATTTTATAATATTATAGAGTAAACCCGAAAAAAAGCAATACAAAGATTATAGACCCTAATCTGCTTTATTTTTGAATTTTAATTATGTAAACACAGAAAGATTATGAAATCAATTTTTACATTTATTTTGTTATTGGTGATGACTTCTTCGACTTTCGCTCAGATAAAGTCATTAGACCGCTATTTAATGTCTACTGCAAAGTTAGAGTTAAGAACTGGACCTGGAGCGAATTTTGATATTATCGGTGAGATACCACAAGGAACTCAAGTATACGTTATTAGTTCTGGATATGGTGATTGGAGTACTGTACAATATAAGAATGGTAATGGATTCGTACTTACCAAGTTATTAGCAGAAGATAATAGTATTGCTGAAGCTGAGAGAGCTGCTAAAGCTGCAGAAGCTAAGAAAAGAGCTGCTAAAGCTGCTGCTGAAAAAGCAATTAGAGATGCTGAAGCTGCTAAAATAGCTGCTGCTGAAGCTGCTAGAAAAGCTATTGCAGAAGCTGAAAGATTACAAAGATTAGCAGAACAGGAAGCAACAGCCGCTGCCGCTGCCGCTGCTGCCGCTAATAAAAATAAGAGTGTGGCTGAGCAAAGAAGACTTGCAGAATTAGCTGAAACTCAGAAAGCATTAGAAGAAGCAAACAAAAGAACTCTTGGTTCTACTGAAACTGCTTATACACCTATAGAATCAAAAACATCTTCTAATGGAAGCAATGCAAGTTCTTCTAATAGAGCTGCCGCTGCTCCATCTAAAGCAGTAAGAGAAAATAAATTCTCAAGCTGGGAAAAGAAAACATACAAATCTGGAGCAACACCAAAATCCTTTAACTTTAAAGGTAAGTTCGAGTATAAGTTGGACAACTACCTTAAAATAGAAGTTGGTAAAAATACAGATGTTGTTGTAAAACTTGTGAAAATGGGTAAAACAGCAAAAGACGATGAAACAATCAGAATTGTATATATCAATAGTAATCAAACACAATACATAAGAAATATTCCTGAAGGTGAGTACTACTGTGTTATTGCTTATGGAAAAGATTGGAGAGAAGATCCAAATGCTCCTAAAGGAAGAGGACAAGGACAATTTACAAAGAACCCTCTATACGAAAAAGGTCAGGATATCTTAGATTACAATACGATCAAAACTCCTGAAGGAATGAATGTACCTTCATATAGTTTATCTCTTGACTTATTACCAAATGGAACACTTTATGGTGATAACGCAGAAGATCAAGACAACATTGACGCAAGCGCGTTCGGAAAATATTAAAAAACACACATAATTATAATTTATTATCACCAATAATAAATGTAAAAATAAAAGAGGTGCCATTTTTATGGCACCTCTTTTATTTTCCTTTCTGCTTAGTTCTCTACTCTACAAACTGGATTAAATAACAACTTTCTATATCAACCTAATAAGCCGCATAAAAAAGCTCTAGTTCAATCAAACTAGAGCTTTTTTATATGTAATGATGTTTCTATTTAATTAAATATACACCTAAACAATAAAAAGAAACTTATTTTCTATGTCTTTCTCTTGCTAACAAAGTGTTCTTAAGTAACATGGCTATTGTCATAGGTCCTACACCACCGGGAACAGGTGTAATATAAGAAGCTTTCTTACTTACATTTTCATAATCCACATCACCTACAATTCTATACCCCTTTTCTCTAGAATCATCCGCAACTCTGGTAATACCCACATCAATAATAACAGCATCATCTTTAACCATTTCTGCTTTTAAAAAGTTAGGAACCCCTAAAGCGGAGATCACAATATCAGCTTGAGAAATAATCTGAGTAATATTTTTTGTGTGGCTATGAGTAAGCGTAACTGTTGAATTACCAGGCCAACCTTTTCTACCCATTAAAATACTCATGGGTCTACCGACGATATGACTTCTTCCAATTACAACGGTATGCTTTCCTTTGGTATCTACATTATAACGTTCTAATAGCTCTAATATACCAAACGGTGTCGCTGGTATAAAAGTTGACATATCTAACGCCATTTTCCCAAAATTCATTGGATGAAAACCATCTACATCCTTATCAGGATCTACTGCCAAAAGCACTTTTTGCGTGTCTATCTGAGGAGGTAATGGTAATTGAACTATAAATCCGTCGATATCTGAGTTCTCATTTAACTCTTTAATCTTTGCTAGTAATTCTACCTCACTTGTAGTACTTGGCATTTTAACTAAAGTAGACTCAAATCCGATTTTTTCACAAGCTCTTACCTTGCTTCCTACATAAGTTAAACTCGCCCCATCGTTTCCAACCAAAACAGCTGCTAAATGTGGAACTTTTTCGCCGCGATCTTTCATCTTTTGAACTTCAGCAGCAATTTCGTTTTTTATATCGTTACTTATTTTTTTTCCGTCTAAAACTTCCATAGTAAGCCCCTACTCTATATTTAAAATTATTAATTGATTATAAAAGTTACCTCATCTTACCCATCATTTGCATCATACGCTTTCCGCCGCCGCCTTGCATCATCTTCATCATTTTACTCATTTGATCAAACTGTTTAAGTAGTTGATTTACCTGCTGAACTGAGGTTCCTGAACCTTTTCCAATACGTTTTTTTCTACTCGCATTAATAATTTGAGGTTTTGTGCGCTCTTCAGGTGTCATGGAATGAATAATTGCTTCAATATGCTTAAATGCATCATCATCTATATCTACATTCTTCATCATTTTACCAGCTCCAGGAATCATCCCCACAAGATCTTTCATATTTC
Organism: uncultured Aquimarina sp.; assembly: GCF_947492965.1. Classification (GTDB taxonomy): domain Bacteria; phylum Bacteroidota; class Bacteroidia; order Flavobacteriales; family Flavobacteriaceae; genus Aquimarina. The sequence goes on from NZ_CANLOZ010000007.1 coordinate 65,422, forward strand.
CCATCTTCTTTACTTGCTGGATTTGTTTTAAGAAATCATCGAAACCGAATTGATTTTTTGCAATTTTCTTTTGTAGCTTTCTTGCTTCCTCTTCATCAAATTGCTCCTGCGCTCTTTCCACTAAAGAAACTACATCTCCCATCCCCAGTATACGATCCGCCATTCTGGAAGGATAGAACACATCGATAGCTTCCATCTTCTCACCAGTACCAATAAATTTTATCGGTTTATTTACAACAGATTTAATAGAAATAGCTGCTCCACCTCTGGTATCTCCATCAAGCTTCGTAAGGATTACTCCGTCAAAGTTCAATAAATCATTAAATGCTTTCGCAGTATTAACAGCATCCTGCCCAGTCATGGAATCTACTACAAATAATGTTTCATTTGGAGTAACGGCTTTATGAATATTTGCAATCTCGGTCATCATCACCTCATCTACAGCTAAACGACCTGCAGTATCAATTATAACTACATTAAATCCATTAGCTTTTGCATGAGCAACACCTGCTTTTGCAATAGCAACTGGATCAGAGTTACCTCTATCACTAAAAACCTCTACATTAATTTGTTCACCAACAACATGCAACTGGTCTATCGCTGCTGGTCTATAAACATCACAAGCCACTAAAAGTGGTTTCTTAGTTTTTTTATTCTTTAAATAATTCGCTAGCTTTCCAGAAAATGTTGTTTTACCAGAACCCTGTAAACCTGACATTAAGATGACAGAAGGATTTCCTGAGAGATTAACTCCAGCTACATCACCACCCATTAATTCAGTTAACTCATCTTTTACAAGTTTAACCATTAATTGACCAGGCTTAAGCGATTTAAGCACGTTTTGACCTAATGCTTTTTCCTTTACGGTTGCTGTAAAATCTTTAGCAATTTTATAATTAACATCAGCATCTACCAATGCTCTACGTACTTCTTTAAGTGTCTCAGCAACATTTACTTCAGTAATCTGACCGTGACCTTTTAAAATATGTAACGCTTTATCTAACTTATCACTTAAATTATCAAACATATACTTTATTCTGATTTTTCAACATCTACTTTTTTAGCAGAATGGTGCAAATTTAATGATTTGAAGTGTATTTATAAAGAATGGTTAAGATAGAATTCTACATCATCCTGCAATTAACATTAAAAAAAGAAAAAGCTATTAGAAAGACATTAAAAATTCTTTCTAATAGCTCTTCAGACAATTATTTATGGCTAACTCAAATGTCTATTTCTTTTAGTGCAATGCTGATGGAATTAAAACTTCATTAATTACATGTACAATTCCATTTGAAGCTTCTATATCTTCCAATAACACTTTAATGGACTCATTTAAAAACACCTCACCGTCGATCATTTCTATAGTTACTTCTTCTCCTTGTACGGTAGTTACAGTTTGACCAGCCAATAAGTCTTGGGCAGTAAACTTACCTGCTGCAACATGATATAACAAAACTTCTGTAAGAGCTTCTCCACTTGGAATCGCTTCTAAAGCAGCAAATGCATCATTAGTTGGAGCAAATACAGTAAAAGGTCCGTCTCCATTTAACGTATCAACAAGATCAGCTGCTTGTAATGCACCCACTAAAGTAGAAAGTTCTGGTGTACCTACAGCTATCTCTACAATTGATTGTAAATCAGCAGGAGGTAGTAAAACCCCATCTATAACATGAACAATACCATTAGAAGCTTCAACATCTGCAATTACAACTTTAATAGACCCATTTAAAAATACTTCTCCATCTATCATTTCTATAGTCACCTCATCTCCTTGCACTGTTGTAACTGTCTGACCAGCAATCAAATCTTCTGCCGTAAACTTACCTGCTGCAGCATGATACAAAAGAACCTCTGTAAGAGCTTCTCCACTTGGAATCGCTTCTAAAGCAGCAAATGCATCATTGGTCGGTGCAAATACTGTGAAAGGACCATCTCCATTTAACGTATCAACAAGATCAGCCGCTTGTAATGCACTTACTAGCGTTGATAACTCTGGTGTGGCTACAGCTATCTCTACGATTGATTGTAAATCAACAGGAGGTAGTAAAACCCCATCTATAACATGAACAATACCATTAGAAGCTTCAATATCTGCAATTATGACTTTAATAGCGCCATTTAGAAACACTTCTCCATCTATCATTTCTATAGTTACCTCATCTCCTTGCACTGTTGTAACCGTCTGACCAGCTATTAAATCTTCTGCCGTAAACTTACCTGCTGCAACATGATATAAAAGAACTTCTGTAAGAGCTTCTCCACTAGGAATCGATTCTAAAGCAGCAAATGCATCATTGGTCGGTGCAAATACTGTGAAAGGTCCGTCTCCATTCAAAGTATCAACAAGGTCAGCCGCTTGCAAAGCACCCACTAAAGTTGATAACTCTGGAGTGGCTACAGCAATCTCTACAATACTTGATAGTGGTTGAAATGATGGCGGTATCAATACTGCATCTATAACCTGAATTACTCCATTAGATCCTCCGATGTTTGCAGAAAGTAATTTTACGGTATCATTAATTACTATTTCATTATTATCATCTAGACTAACTTTTATATTTTCTCCTTGCAATGTCTCAATCATTTCCTGTGCCAATAACTGTGGGGTATTTAATCTCCCACTCGCTACATGATATAACAGTACTTGTTTTAAAACTTCTAATTCTGGAACTTCATCCAATGCAGCAAACGCTTCATCGGTTGGAGCGAAAACAGTGAACGGACCTTCTCCTGTCAGAGGCGCTACTAAATCAGTAGCTTGTAATGCTCCTACTAAAGAGGTGAATCTACCATCCTCAACAATTAACTCCACTATTGTTTTATCAGGGAAAATTGTTTTAATTAATTCCGCACTCCATTCTCCTCTACCAATACCATTACCAAAAATTCTAAATCCTCCTTCTAAGTTCCCTTCTTCATCTACTCTACCAATTCCAAAAATTAAATTCCTTCCAGGTGGATTTATGATTAGATAAACAATACCATCACTTATAATAGCTCCTCTAGTTCGTGCTCTTGAGCCATCTGGTAATACCAAGTTCCCTCTAACAATGGTAAAACTAGCATGATATAAAGTAAAATTTAAACGAAGTTCACCTTCAATATTAGTTCCTGCTCCAGCCCCGCTATTGATTGATGCAGAAAAATCATATACTCTTCTTTCTCTACTAATATCAAATAAAGAATTTTTAGACAAACCAAAAGCTTCTTCTTCGTTTTCAGGCTCTAGTAACTCCCCATCAATTATATTTTGGGTCATTTCTTCTATTTCATCAAAGCTGATGATGTTTGATTCTTCAAATTCAATCAAACTTGGATCTGATTCATTTAACTGTTCATTATCTGTTTTACAAGAGATAAAAACATTGATTACGAAAAGGCACAACAAGGGTACCGATAATCTTTTGATTAACGTTTTCATAGGTTTTAATTTAAATTAGTTAATATTAAAATGAGTGTGTAAAAAAAGGGCATTGAGTCATGAACTAATGGAAAGATCAATCTCTAAATGCCCTTTGTAAGGGTAATATCTATCTTGGGGTAGTAATTCGTTTAGCTACTTTCTTATAATCCTGGCAATAACACTTGGTCAATTACATGGATCACACCATTCGCAGCTTGTACATCTACTACTATAATATTGCTTGCAGAAGTATTACCGGCTCCTGTTACACTAGGAGCAGTTGCATCAATAGTAACATCTCCGTTTAGCGTAGTTACCGGACCACTTATCAATTGACTTGATCGCACATTATTTTCACCAACTACGTGATAATTCAAAATATTCGTTAACATCGTTTCATTTGTTGGGATCGTTATTGCTGCAAACGCATCATTAGTCGGAGCGAATACGGTGAAAGGAGCCGGAGCTGTACCATTATCAGTACTGAGTACTGAAACAAAATCTGTAGAAGGTGTTAATGTAGTTAAAGCCTCAACAAGAGTAGAAAAAGTTGCATCTGCTGTTGCAAATGTTACTACAGTAGGCAAAGTAATTACCGATCCAACTTTATGTATAACCCCATTGGAAGCTACTATATCTGCTTGAGTTACTGTAGAAATTCCGTTAAAAGATACTCCATTATCGGTATTAATATAAATACTTAGATTATCCATAGAATCACCGAAAGTAGCTAAGGTGTTACCGTAGCTTGTAGTAAGTGAAGAAGAAATATTTGTTCCCGCTATCACATGATTTAATAAAATTTGCTCGATAGTAGCCGCTGGAACACCAGAAATATCACCTAAAGCAGTAAACGCATCGTTATCTGGAGCCAATAATGTTAAATTACTATCTGCTCCACTAAGAACAGCTCCAAAGTCTGTTAAAAACCCAGTGGTAGTTGTTGCAACTGTAGCTAAGGTTGAAAAATTACTATCAGCTCCTACAAATGTAAGCATAGTAGGTAGAGGAATAACTTTATCTACTGCATGAATAATACCATTGTCGGTCATTATATCAGCAGTTGTTACCGTAACATCACCATTAATAACTACTCCGCTGGATGTATTGATATACATACTAAGATTAGCACTACTATTGGACTCTGTTGCTAGATTACTCACATAGCCTGTAGAGAGACTAGAAGATGGAGCTCTAACATCTAAAACGTGATTTAATAGAATTTGTTCTAAAGTTTCAACTGGTACGTCTTCTAAAGCTGCTCCGTCTAAGAATTCAGTAAATGCTGCATTGTTTGGTGCAAATACTGTAAAATCTCCATTGCTATTTAACGTAACATCCAGATTTGTTCTTTCTAAAGCTGCAAATAAAGAACTATAATCCGCATTGTCCGCAACGAAATCCGCGATGGTCATTGAAACAGGGATAAAAGTGGTATCATCATCGTCACTACAAGCAACGATCGAAATTAAGCATAATGCAAAAAAAGCCTTTTTGAAGTAATTTTTCATGTTATTGGTTTTTATTTTTAATTATTTGTTCGATGATGAAACAACTTGATTTCTAAAATTGCTACCTCAAAATATGATTTTAGCACTTTTTTAACTTTTTGTTTAACTTTTTAGTTAAAAAATTAAACATTTTTTATCCATCATTTTCTTCACATGATTGTTCAAACGCCTCAATACCAGAAAGTAAATCGGTATTATGTGCTACCTCTAAAAATTCTCCATTACTAAGAAGCAATTGAATAGGATAGTTAATAGATACTACGGTATTATCATTCAAACTTCCCATAAATCCAAACACTTCAGCATCATGAAACACTTCTGTCGTCCCTAATATATTACTACCAGAATCAAATGTTGCAAACACAAAAGGATATACAAAATCAACACACTCAATATCCTCATCTTGTATTTCACAAGTATTCGCTAATGCATTTAAATCATTTTTATTTTCTATAGTTTCAACTACATGATTAGCTGTTGTAATTTTAATCGGAAATTGGATTTCTATATCATCTGAACTACTAAATTGATTATAATCCTCGATGGAATCGATTATCGTTGGCTGAGTATTAAGTATTATAGTATAAGGTAGGTTAATACTAAAACAATTTCCTCCATCTACGACGTCATCATATGAACCATCATGTGTAACAATATTTCTCATAAGACCTGCAAGTCGAGAATTCTGAGGAATAGTATTATCAATAGTTGGATCTATAATCTCTTGTTCTTCTTCCTGACAGGAAATTAATACTAACCCGCAACCAAACAAGATTGTCAAAAAACATTTTCTTAAAACACACATACTCTTTTCTTCTTTACATTTAACTAGTATAACAATTTCAAAGATGAAATTCCCACCAACTTTATATTTTTTTTACATTTGAAAAAAAATCAAAATGCCTAAATCCCTATTTAAGGATATTTGTGAGGAACGATTGTTTTCTGAACTTTTCACAAAACATTCTAAAAATCTTCATGATTTCATTTATTTCAAATACGGTTCGCAAGTCAATCCAAAAGATCAAGTTCAAGAAGCTTTTATGAAACTTTGGGATAACTGTGGTAATGTTACTGTAGACAAAGCCAAAAGCTTTTTATTTACTGTAGCTAATAATCTCACATTAAATCAGATAAAACATGACAAAGTAAAATTAAAATATAAATTATCTGAAAAAAAAGATCGCACCAATGAAAGTCCTGAATTCATTTTGGAAGAGAAAGAATACCTTTTAAAATATCAAAACGCTCTTTCTAATCTTACAGAAGCACAACGTGTTGCTTTTTTAATGAACAGAGTTGAGGGTAAAAAGCATAAAGAAATTGCTGAACTTTTAGGAATATCTAGAAAAGCCGTAGAAAAAAGAATTTATACTGCACTAGAAAAACTAAGAACAGAAATAGAGGGAATTTAAAAAAATTAAAAAGCAGGTAGGAATTTAGACCTACCAATTGTTATATAATTAAGAATCTTGTTATGAAAAAGGAAGATCTTATACAAAAGTGGTTGGACAACGAACAACTCACTAAGCAGGAATCAGAGGCGTTCAAAAAATTGGACGTCTATGATTCTTATGTAAAAATATCAGAGACCGCTAAAAAATTTAGTGCTCCAGAATTTGATGTGTCAGAGAATATGCAGAAAATGAATCAGCAATTAAAATCTAGAAATACAAATTCACCAAGTAAGAATTATTTGAAAGTAGTATTACGTATTGCAGCTGCTTTTGTAATTGGAGTTGGATTATATTTTGCTTTCTCAAATGATTATAACACTAAAGTAGAAACATTAGCAAGCCAAAAAACCAAAATTAACTTACCCGACGAGTCAACCGTTAGATTAAATTCCACTTCTTTAGTAACATATGATGAAAAGAATTGGAATACTAAGCGAAAAATACATTTATCTGGCGAAGCTTATTTTAATGTTGCTCAAGGAAAAAAGTTTGACGTTGAAACTTCATTAGGAACAATTAGTGTCATAGGTACTCGGTTTAATGTAAAACAAAGAGAAAACTTACTAGAAGTAACCTGTTATGAAGGGGTTGTAAGTGTTACAATTAACAAAGAAACAAAGTATCTTAGAGAAAGAGATGCTGTTGTATATGACTCAAAAGGTATCAAACAATTAAAGGTTAATGATAAGGAACCAAAATGGTACTACAACAAAAGTTATTTTTTCAAAACTCCTTATTCCAGAGTTTTAAAAGAGTTAGAATGGCAATATGGGGTTGAAATTAAAACAAAAAATATCGATCCAAGTATAATATTTACAGGTAATTTTGTACATTCAGATATTGAATTAGCATTGAAATCAATTACGATTCCTATGCGTTTGAAATATGTGATTAATAACAAAACTGTAACTTTATTCAAAGAGTGATTCGACCCAAAATCCTCGTTTCTACTATTCTATTTTTTTTTATTCTTTTTACTAGTTATTGTCAAACTGAAAAAGAACTATATCCTCTTGTCTCTATTTTAAGAGACGTACAACAACAATTCGGATATGATTTCTCATATGTAAATGAGGAATTAGAGTATATATCTATTAACAAACCTCCGGAAACTTTATCTTTAGATGATGCGCTGGTCTATTTAAGAGAAAACACACCATTTGAGTATGTTATACTACCTGACAATACGATAACGATTCAATTCATTCCTCAAAAGATATGTGGAATTTTATATGATATTGATCAAAAAGTTATAGCCAACGCTTCTGTTGTAAGTTCGGCAGATTCGGTAATCAGCAATTCTACTGGAAACTTTTCGCTTCAAATAGATTCTCCAAATGAAAAAATAACTATTAGTTTTTTAGGATATACACCTCTAACAATTTCGGCTTTTGATTTTATTAAACAACCTTGTAAAAAAATCCTTCTAACACCAAAATTTGAATATATCAATGAAATTGTGATTAACGATTATTTAATCAAGGGGATTGATAAACAATTAGACGGTTCAATACAGATCGATTATAATGATTTTGGAATTCTTCCTGGTCTTGTGGAACCTGATTTATTACAAACTATTCAGGCACTTCCAGGTGTCTTAAGTGTAAATGAAACTGTTTCTGATATTAATGTAAGAGGAGGAACAAATGACCAAAACCTTATTCTTTGGGATGGAATTAAAATGTATCAATCCAGTCATTTTTTCGGTCTCATATCTGCTTTTAATCCTTTTCTTACAAAGAATGTTCAAGTTTTTAAAAATGGTTCAAGTGCTGCATATGGTGATGGAGTATCTAGTGTGATTGCTATGAACACTTCTGATAAAGTTCATAAAGAATTAGATGCAAGTATCGGGCTAAACCTAATTAGTGCCGACACTTACATTGATACGCCTATTGGCAAAAAATCCTCGGTTCAATTTGCCATTCGACATTCTATTAATGACGTTATAGAAACACCTACTTATAATCAATATTTTGATAAAGCTTTTCAAAATTCTGAAGTGATTAGTAATGGTAATTCTGGACAAAGGTTTTCTTTTTATGATATAAGTCTTAGGTGGTTGTATCAATTATCCGATAAAGACCTAATAAAGATTAATGGACTCATTATGAGAAACAATTTAGTTTTCCAAGAAAACTCTTTTGATAACCAAATAGATATTTCTCGGGAAAGCAGTGCCCAACAAAATAATTTGGTCGGTGGTCTTTTATATCAAAGAAAATGGAGCGACGTATTCAAAACAGAACTACTTCTCTATGGAACAAATTATCGATTAGAAACCATAAACTCAGATATCCAAAATAATCAACGCCTACTTCAGGAAAATGACGTATTGGAAAACGGTTTAAAACTGAATACTGAATTTAAGATAAACACCAATCTCAATTTTAAAAATGGATATCAATTTAATGAAACAGGTATTACCTATCTGCAAGACCTTAATAACCCTACATTTAGGAATCTGACAAAAGAAGTAATACGAACTCATAGTATCTTTTCAGAACTTGCATACCATTCTAAAGATGGATCTTTATATGGTAATTTAGGAGCTCGTCTTAATTATTTGGAAAAATTTGATACATATATTCTAGAACCAAGAATAAATTTTTATAAGAGATTTTCTAATCATTTTACGCTAGAGGTCTTGGGCGAAATCAAAAGTCAATCGACCTCCCAAATCATTGACCTTCAAAATGACTTTTTGGGTATTGAAAACAGGAGATGGGTACTATCCAATGACAATAACATTCCTGTTTTAAAAAGCAACCAGATTTCAGTTGGGCTTAGTTATAATCATAATAACTGGCTAATATCTACAGATATATATCGCAAAGAAGTATCTGGTATCATTACCAGAAGCCAAGGGTTTCAGAATCAATTCGAATTTTCTGATGATCATGGTTCTTATGAGGTTTTGGGAGTAGATTTTTTGATTAATAAAAGGTTTAAAAATTTTAGTACCTGGCTTAGTTATTCTTATGCGGACAACACTTATTCTTTTAATAATCTTGTCCCATCTAATTTTGCTAATAATATAGATATAAGACACAACATTAACTTTGCCGCTGCTTATAATAGAAATAATCTCAAAATATCTGCAGGTATCAACTGGCACAGTGGAAAACCTAATACACTACCTGATTTCACAAACAATGATATGGGAGATACTATTACGTATGAAGCTCCAAATAGCTCAAGACTGAATAACTACATAAGAGTTGATTTATCTGCTACGTATAAGTTTAAAATTAACAATTACTTAAGTGGATTAACAGGAGTTTCTGTATGGAATGTTTTGGACCAAGAAAATACGTTTAATCAATACTATACGCTAAACGATACAAATCAGATTGAAGAAATACAGGAATTTGGACTCGGAACAACTCCAAATGCTTTTTTTCGTCTTAGTTTTTAAAGGTGTTTTATTCCACTATAGCTCACTACATCATCACCTCCAGCAACTTTCTCAATGTTCTTAACAACTCTAAAACCATTTTTTTCGAAAAAAGCTTTTGTATTGAGATTTATTTGCGTCGAAAGCATTTCTACACCAGCATCTTTTGCAACTTCTTCTAATTTTTGATATAGTTTTTTTGCAATCCCTCTTCCCTGATAGTTTTGATGAACAAAAATATATTCAATATCACCATTTTTGTTAAGAGTAAATGATCCTATTATTTCTCCATTAAGCTTGGCATTATAAATAAAATCATCTTTAAATTTTTGAATCCAATGGTTTTTATCCAATGCAAGACGGGAATATATTTTCACTTCGGCTTTAGTGAAAATTTTCGAACCATACATCGTTACTGTTTGATAAAACAGTCGCTGCATTAATGGTAAATCAGTATCGGTAGCTCTTGATATTAGGTAATTCATGAAATAAACAGAAGTGTTCTTCTAATCTTTTGGGGTAAAACGTCAGTCTCCATAAAAATAAGAAAAATGACTTAGGAATAAAATTTTTTGTTAAAAAAAATATAAAGTCCCCAAAAATATTGTAATTTTTAAGTGCCTTAAATCTTATTATGAAACCTACTACTTACTATCTAGCGTTTGTAGCGCTATTTCTGTATGCACATACCTATAGTCAACATCAAAAGTTGGATAGTATTGTGAATGCAACAAATTCTATCGCCGATTCCTCGAATATTGACCTAGCTGCTGATCTCATATATGATTTAAGCCTAAAAGAAAAGTTTGAAGAAGGTCTAAGATATTCCGACACTATCATACGAATCTCTCAACAAATAAAATATGATAAAGGGGTTGGAAAGCTATATAATGAAAAAGCAAATATTTATAACCAAACCGATCAACTTTTTGAGGCTTTGCGTTGTTATGATCAGGCCTTCTTATATTACGGAAGGGTAAATCATACTAGAGGATTAGCTATTACCCAAAATAACAAAGCCGTTATCGAACAAAGGCTTGGAAACGCAGAAAAAAGCTTGATTCATCTCCTAGAAGCTTATTCCTATTATGAGAAACTAAAAGATAGCCTAAAATTAGCTACCACTATCAACAACATCGGTAATGTATATGCCCATTTAAAGAACTTTGAGCCCGCTAAAAAATATTATAGACAATCATTGGAATTAAAAAAGAAAACAGGTTCCAATACCGTAGGCTCTACGCTTCACAACATAGCCATTATTTACATTAAAGAAAACAAATTAGATAGTGCTTTGTATTTTTCTAATGAATCCTTGGAGATGAATAAAAAGGAGAACTATAGCTACGGAATAGCTGAAAGTTATAGTGCATTAGGAAGAATATCATTTATCAAAAAAGACTATCAGAAAGCCAAAAAATATTATGAATCTGCTCTTTTTATTGGTGGTAAAGTTGCCTACAAAGAAAGGCTGATTAGAACGAAATTGTCCTTAGCCGAAATCGCTATTACTACAGAAAAGTTTGAAGAAGCAGAAAATTATATTTCTTCTGCCAAAGAAGAATCAGAAAAAATGAATTCTACTCCACTCCTTCTCAACTCTTATGACCTATATGCTGTTCTAGATTCTGCAAGAGGCGACTTTTTAAATGCATACAAATGGCAAAAACAGTACAAGGATTTGTATCAAAAACACACATTAAAAGAAACGACACAACAAATAGATATTGTAAAGAGTAGATTAGAAAATGAGAAAAAACAACAAGCTTCTCTAGATAAACAAAAAAGAGAAAAACAAGAAGCTAAAGAAGAACTATTTAAACAAAAAATCTACACATACCTAGCCATAGCTGCGTTTATAGTTGCTTTTATTTTCATCATAGGAATTATCAAGGCGCGTATCCAAAGAGCAAAATACATAAAAGAACTAAACCAATCGAACCAGGTAAAAAACAAGTTATTCTCTATAGTCTCTCATGATTTAAAAAATGAAATTCATGGTTTAGACAAAACTCTTAATTTATTAAAAGATGATGTTATTTCCGAAACCGAATTTAAAGAAATCATTCCTATCTTAGCTCATAGCACACATCAGACTTCAATACTATTAAACAACCTTTTAAATTGGTCGAAATCTCAAATGAAAGAGCTCAAAGCTACTCCAAAGGACTTTGACTTTACTGAAGTTATCAATGAAAAAATTGTCTTCTTTACTTCTCGTGCTTCTGAAAAAGGAGTAAAACTGATTAATAATATTACTGATTTCACCAAAGTATTTGCAGATAAAGATATGTGCACGATTGTAGCGCAAAATATCATCGCTAATGCGGTTAAGTTTTGCAAAGCTGGTGATTCTCTCACTATAAATAAAAAAGAGCAAAAGGACTCAGTAAGCATCTATTTCAAAGATACTGGTGTTGGAATACCAAAAGAAAACATCACAAAACTGTTTTCTGATATTACCTTAACGACCAAAGGAACAGATAATGAATCAGGAACAGGGTTAGGATTAAAAATATGTAATGAATTAATATTACTTAATCAAGGAACGTTAGAGGTAGAAAGTAAGCTTGGGCAAGGAAGTACATTTTGTATTAGATTACCCAAGCACCATACATCATAGAATTCTGTTTACATGCGTTCCGGTACATTTATCCCTAACAATCCAAAAGCAGATTTAATGGTTTCTCCTACTGCTCCAGAAAGTTGTACTCTAAATATCTTTTCTTCTTCTGAATCAGCTCCAAAAATAGATACATTTTGAAAGAAGGAGTTGTACGCCTTTACCAAATCATAAGTATAATTTGCTATCACCGCTGGACTAAGATCCTTAGCCGCATTCTGAATAATTTCGGGATATACCTCTAATAATTTAACAAGTTCTTTCTCTCTGATTGTTAGAGCTATATCACTAACTTCCTCTTTCCAATTAAAATCTGCTTTACGAAGAATCGCCTGAATCCTAGCATAGGTATATTGTATAAAAGGCCCTGTATTTCCTTGAAAATCTACCGACTCTGCTGGATCAAAAAGAATTCTTTTTTTAGGATCTACTTTTAAGATAAAATATTTTAATGCTCCTAAACCAATAGTTTTATAAACATTATTTTTTTCTTCTTCGCTATACCCATCTAATTTCCCTAATTCCTTAGAAATTTCACCTGCTGTTTCAGTCATTTCTACTATTAGATCATCCGCATCTACCACGGTACCTTCTCTACTTTTCATCTTACCGCTTGGTAAATCTACCATTCCGTAACTTAAATGATGTAAATTATCGGACCAATCATATCCTAATTTCTTAAGAATCAAAAAGAGAACTTTGAAATGATAATCTTGCTCATTTCCAACCGTGTAGATCATTCCTCCAATATCTGGATTATCCTTTACTCGCTGAATTGCCGTACCTATGTCCTGAGTCATATAAACGGCCGTACCATCACTTCTTAATACTAGTTTTTCATCAAGACCTTCATCGGTAAGATCACACCAAACAGAACCATCGTCTTTTTGAAAGAACACTCCTTTCGCAAGACCTTCTTCAATATTATCTTTACCTAGTAAATAGGTATTACTTTCATAATAATAACTATCAAAATCAACACCTAAAGCTTTATACGTTTGTTCGAAGCCATCATATACCCAATTATTCATGGTATTCCAAAGATCTACGACCTCTGTATCTCCAGCTTCCCACTTACGTAGCATTTCTTGGGCTTCAATTAATATTGGTGCTGCTTTTTTAGCTTCTTCTTCTGATTTTCCTTCATCTACTAGTGTAGCAATCTGATTTTTATATTCTTTATCAAATTTCACGTAATAATTCCCTACTAATTTATCACCTTTTAAACCAGTAGATTGTGGAGTCTCTCCATTACCAAATTTTTGCCATGCTACCATACTTTTACAAATATGAATTCCACGGTCGTTGATAATTTGTGTTTTATATACCTTTTTACCGCTAGCTTTTATAATTTCGGCTACTGCATATCCCAATAAGTTATTTCTGATATGTCCCAAATGCAAAGGTTTATTAGTATTTGGAGAAGAATATTCTACCATTACAGCTTTATCTCCTTCTTTTGGATTTAGGAAACCATAATTTTCTTTGTCTTTAACATCCTTAAAGAATTTTAGGTAATATGAATCTGCAATTACCAGATTCAAAAATCCTTTTACCACATTAAAAGAAGTAATATCTTCAACATTTTCGACAAGATATGCACCTATGGCCTCCCCTATTTGAACTGGGGTACCCTTTACCACACGAAGCATAGGAAAAACTACTACGGTTATATCTCCTTCAAACTCTTTCCTAGTTCCTTGCAATTCTACAGATTCTAAATCTGCGTTGTACAGTTTTTTTATGGCGGCTTTTACCTGTTCTGAAATGATTTGCTGTAATGTCATTTTATTAATTGTATTTGATCTCAAAATCAGGCTGCAAAGATAAAAGAAATATCAGGTTCTACCAGTTCTATCGATATCAATTCGTATCTTGTAATAAAAGAAAAAATACATTTTTAGTAATGCGCTAAGCAATTCCAAATCAAAAAAAATGCAAATATTACTTACTGGAGCCAATGGATATATTGGCATGAGGTTATTGCCCTTACTTTTAGATGCAGGTCACGACGTAATCTGTTGTGTAAGAGATAGAGATAGATTTTCTATTGATAAAGAAATGGCCGATAAGATTTCTATTGTTGAAATAGATTTTCTTGAGCGTCCAGATCCAAGCAAATTACCACACCAGATCGATGTAGCTTATTATCTTATCCATTCTATGAGCTCTTCTACCTCAGATTTTGATAAGAAAGAAGAAATCTCTGCTCAAAACTTTAACATTTTAGTCAAAAACACTAATATTAAACAGGTCATATATTTAAGTGGAATAGTTAATGAAAAAAACCTATCTAAGCATTTATGGTCTAGAAAAAATGTGGAAGAAACATTATATAAAGGCGATTTTAATTTAACAGTTTTACGTTCTGGAATCATTGTTGGCTCCGGAAGTTCTTCCTTTGAAATCATTCGAGATCTCTGTGAAAAACTCCCGATAATGATTACGCCAAAATGGGTAAACACAAAAACACATCCTATAGCTATCAGAGACGTCTTAAGTTTTATGACTGGCGTACTGGGAAATTCTGAATGCTATAACCAATCCTTTGACATTAGCGGCCCTAATGTTATTACATACAAACAGATGCTTCAGTTATACGCTAAAGTTAGAGGTATTAAGCTATTTATTTTCACATTACCGGTAATGACTCCTAAGCTTTCTTCGTATTGGCTATATTTTGTAACTTCTACATCCTATAAGCTCGCACTAAACCTAGTAGATAGCATGAGTATTCCTGTGGTTGCTAATGATAAGCGATTACAAAAAATACTAGGTATAGAACCTATGACGTATACCAAAGCTCTAGAACTAGCATTTATAAAAATAGAGCAGAACCAGGTTGTATCAAGTTGGAAAGATTCTATGATAAGTGGTCGATTTAATCAGGACATTCAAAAATATGTTACGGTACCTAGAAAAGGGTGCCTAAAAGACAAAAAAAAGATAAAAATAAAAGATCCAGAACTTGTTATAGAAAGAATATGGGCAATTGGTGGCGAGACCGGTTGGTACTACGGTGATTGGATGTGGAAAATAAGAGGCCATATTGATAAGTTTTTTGGAGGAGTAGGATTACGAAGAGGTAGAACAAATCCTGATAAAATTAATTCGGGAGATGCCTTAGATTTTTGGAGAGTACTTGTAGCAGATAAAACCGAAAAACGTTTACTATTATTCGCAGAAATGAAAGTACCAGGAGAAGCCTGGTTAGAATTTGATATTGATCAAAACAACATACTTCATCAAACTGCTACTTTTAGGCCAAGAGGGATATGGGGACGATTGTATTGGTATGTTATGGTTCCTTTTCATTACTTTATTTTCGGCGGAATGATACGAAACATCTCTTCTCAAAACACAATAAAACATAGACAAAAGGCAATTTAAATCGATAAAATACGTTTTTTGTTATAAATATTAGTATTTTTGAAAAAAAGGCAAATGCGGAAATTACTCCCTTTTCTTATCACACTAATCTTCTTATGTAACTGCAACAGTAAAGTTGTAAACGATCCTGAATTAGAAGATTTTGTACAGATATTAACAGGTAAGTTTTCTTCGAAAAAACAAGCTAAAGAAGAATCCGGATATGCAGCAGTTTGCCTTATTAACTCCCCAATATGGAAAGATCAATCTGGCTATTGGTTCTATCAAGAACTGTTTAATGAAGAAAAAAGTACTGCGATTTATAACCAAAGAATTATTAACATTAAAAGAGTAGACAGTATTACCATAAGTAGTAGCAGCTATATAATCCCTAATCAAAAAAAATACATTAATGGTTGGAAAGACACGTCTCTTTTTAATCAGTTAACAATTGACAGTTTAACCGTTAGAGCAGGTTGTGACGTTTATTTTAAAAAAAAGACTTCGACCATATATCAAGGAAAAACCAGTAAAAATTCTTGCTCCAGTAGTTTTAGTAAAAAAATTAAATACACTACAAGTAATATTGTTATGAGCAGGAATAAAATATCTTCTTGGGATCGTGGATATGATAGCGAAGGAAAACAAGTTTGGGGTAAGATTGAAGGTCCTTATGATTTTATTAGAGTTATTGAAAATTAACAAATTATCCTTTTTATTCTATAAAATCATTTAAAGTCTTGTTTTCTAAAACTTTTAAGGTATTATCTCTTACCTCTATCATCAGTTTATGAACTGTACAAGCATCTTCATCTGGACAATCATCACATTTTTCGTAGAAATTTAAGCTCACACATGGTAGCATCGCGATAGGCCCTTCTAATACTCTAATGACGGCAGCCATTGAAATTTCTTTAGGCGGCTTAATTAAATAATATCCACCACCTTTCCCTTTTTTAGATCCTAGAATTCCATTTTTACGCAAGGTTAGTAATATACTTTCTAAAAACTTTTGCGAAATATTTTCACTTTTGGCTATTTCGGATATCAAAACCGGATGCTCACATTTTTTTCTTGCGATATAGGTCAAAGCTTTTAAACCATATTTTGTTTTTTTCGAGAGCATTTAATCATTTTTACAATACTCAAAAATAACTAAAAGATATTACATCACCTTTTTCTATATTCTTTTATGTTTTTCTGGCTGACATGAATAGACAAGTCACTGAAGATAAGTTTCATTATTTTTCGGGCAGAAATACTTCAGCCATCATACAACGAGCACTTCCTCCACCTAATTTTTCAATTGTTTCCAAATTACTATGAAGGATTTCACAATGCTTTTCTATGGTTGTAATTTGATTTTGAGTTAGACTATGGAATGCAGCAGAAGACATCACTAAATATCTTTGCTCTTTTGCGCCAACAACTTGAAGCATATTTCCAGCAAACTGATTTACTTGTTCTTCAGTGATGTTTACAATTTCTTTTCCGTCGTTTTTCAGATGGTTTACTAAGTTTTTGCGTTCCTTTTTGTCATCTATACAATCTAGGCAAACTACTGCAAAAGTCTCACCAATACCCATCATTACATTAGTATGATAAATAGCTAATCTTTCTCCTTCTACCGTCTGATACGCTGTAAAAATTACAGGAGTATACTCGAAGTCCTCACAAAACTCAATAAACAACTCTTCATCTGCTCGTGGAGATAAAGCACAATATGCTTTTCTATTTTCTCTATCCAATACAATACTTCCTGTACCTTCAAGAAAAACATCATCCTCTTCTGCAGAGGTATAATCAACAACATTTTTGATTTCAAAACCTTCATTCTCTACAGCATCTAAAATTTCAGGACGCCTTTCTCGACGTCTATTAACTGCAAACATTGGATATAAGCCAATATCTCCATTTTCATGAAAAGACACCCAATTATTTGGAAAAATAGAATCTGGAGTATCATTCTCCAGTTTATCTTCGACAACGATAACATTTACACCAACCGCTCTCAGTTTTCCAACAAAAGCATCGAATTCTTCTTGAGCATTCTTGTTAACATCTATCTTATCATCTGAGGTCTTCTGATAATAATTATTAACGGCTGTTTGTTCATTCATCCTAAATCTAACAGGACGAATCATTACTATGGTATTTGTAACTTGTTTCATCTTTTTACAAAAGTTGTTATATAATTCTCCACCATTTAATCCCTGATTAACGGCATCGTAGAACATCTAAGTAATCCTTCTTGTTTTGCTATTTCGGAATAAGGAACTTCTTCTACTGTTATATTTAAACCTCTTAACCAAGAGTTTAATCTTGTAAAGCCTTTTTCAGAAATTACCACATCTTCAGAAATGGAAAATATATTAGAGTTCATGTAGTACATTTCATTTTTATCTATATGAAATAGATTTTCATTTCCAAAAAGATCTACTAAATATTGATAATCATCTAAGTTTCTAAAACCTTCTTTATGTATAATTGCTTTATTTTTACCAACAGGTTGAAAACAGCAATCCAAATGTAAAGCATTATCCCTTGGATCCTCCATAGACTTATTGAGATCGAATTCTTTAACTATTTTACTAGGGAAAAGCGATTGAATATAAGAAACTCCTTTCATATTTGTCCTTGCGACAATACAATCACTATAATCTTCGCCTTTATATGTTCCAATAAAAATATGATCGTTGTGAAGCATAATATCACCTCCTTCAAAATGAATATCATCTGATGGAGCTTTATAAACTTTATCTGGTGCAATTTCATCAATAACGTACTGGATAGCCTGAATCTCTTTTTCTCTATCCGGAAGTATATTGGATTTTATAAATTTATCCTCAATTACTAAAGCAATATCACGTGCAAAAATTTGGTTATAATTTTCTATTATCTGAGGTCTATAAACCTTTACATCATACTTTTCAAAAACGTTAGCCACTGCTGTCATTTCTGCCACCATATCTTCTTCTTTTGGATAGGTACCCGCTTTTATATGCTCTATAGATTTTGGGTCATATGCTTCCTCGACTTTAGGAACAGCACCATTACTTACAGCGGTTCCTAAAACAACAGCTCTAAGCCTCGAAGTTTCGTTTTTTACGTTTAATTTCAATGGAATAAATTTAAGGTAAAACTCATAGTATAGATCAACTCTACATGTTAAACAAATATAGGAAGAGGGATTATGTAGAAACTAATTTTATTCAAAAAAAATATCAACTTTTTATGAAATTCTAAAATTCTATCTACTCATAAGCTATATTTTAATAAATCTATAAAAAAAGGGTATTGAAAAAATCAATACCCTTTTTAATACATATAGTATTTTTTATCTCTCAGAAACCGATTTAAACGCTCTGTAAGTTTCTCCTGTATATATTTGTCTTGGTCTTCCAATTGGTTCTTTACGAAGACGCATTTCTCTCCACTGCGCAATCCAACCTGGAAGTCTACCTAAAGCAAACATAACTGTAAACATTTCTGTAGGTATACCTAAAGCTCTATAGATAATCCCAGAATAGAAATCTACATTCGGATAAAGCTTTCTTTTAACGAAGTATTCATCTTCTAAGGCTACTTTTGCAAGCCCTTTAGCGATATCTAGAACAGGATCTTCTATCCCTAGATCTCCTAATACTTCTTCTGCTGCAACCTTTATAATTTTTGCTCTAGGATCAAAGTTTTTATATACCCTATGTCCAAACCCCATTAAACGGAATGGATCTTCTTTATCTTTTGCTTTAGCTATGTACTTTGCAGTATCTCCTCCATCTTCTCTAATTGCTTCTAACATTTCTATAACCGCTTGATTGGCTCCACCATGCAATGGACCCCATAAAGCAGAAATACCAGCTGATAAAGAAGCGAATAAACCTGCATGAGAAGAACCTACAATTCTTACCGTAGATGTCGAACAGTTTTGTTCATGATCTGCATGCAAAATTAATAGCTTATCTAGTGCATCATTTACAATTTTATTAGCTTCATATGCCTTATTCGGTCTTGAAAACATCATTTTGCTCAAGTTCTCTACATACCCTAAAGAACTATCTCCATAATCCAAAGGAAGACTTTTTCGCTTTCTCATCGTCCATGAAGCTAGAACAGGAAACTTAGCCATTATTTTTACAATTGCACCATACATTGCTTCTTCTGAATCTACATCTACTGATCCAGGATTAAAAGCAATTAACGCACTTGTTAAGGAAGAAAGCACACCCATTGGATGAGCGCTTTTAGGGAATCCATCTAGGATTCTTTTCATGTCTTCATCTATATGAGACTCTTCTTTAATGTCTTTATCGAATTTATCTAATTGTTCTGCAGTTGGTAAATCACCAAAAATCAACAAATAAGCTACTTCTAAAAAATCAGCTTTTTCTGCTAATTCTTCTATAGAATATCCTCGGTATCTTAAAATTCCTTTTTCTCCATCTAGAAAAGTTATTGCACTCTCACAACTTCCTGTGTTTTTATATCCTGGATCTATTGTAGTGATACCACCTGTAGCACCTCTGAGAGTTTTGATATCTATTCCTAATTCTTTTTCAGTTCCTTCGATTATAGGGAACTCATATTTGTTACCGTCGATTTCTAAAATAGCTTTTTTTGACATTGTTATTATTTAGAATTTTGCTGTTATAATAAGGGTTGCTAAATTACAAAATATAGTGTTAATATATTATTAATCGCACTATCAATTTTGCACAGGAAATATCATTTTTGAAGTTATTTTTCATATAACTTTCAATAATCATATAATTCATTAATCATAACACACTACATTACCATAAAAAGTCCAATACTTAATTATTAGGACTAAGGAAAATAAGTATAACTTTTACGAATATGAAAAAGATTACTTAAAGGATATTACCTAATTTTTTATTGATTTACATATAAAAAAAAAGCTCACCTTAATGGTGAGCTGTTTCGTACATTTATTTTTTGACTTTAAATGCTTTTTCTTTTGGATAATACGCTACCATACCCAATTCTTCTTCTATTCGAAGTAATTGATTGTATTTAGCCATTCTATCACTTCTAGATGCTGAACCTGTTTTTATCTGTCCAGTATTTAAAGCAACTGCTAAATCAGCAATGGTATTGTCCTCAGTTTCTCCTGATCTATGTGACATCACAGAAGTATACCCTGCATTATGTGCCATATTTACTGCTGCAATAGTTTCAGTAAGCGTTCCTATTTGATTCACTTTTATCAAAATTGAATTCGCGATACCATTCTCGATTCCTCTAGAAAGACGCTCTACATTTGTTACAAACAAATCATCTCCCACTAACTGAACCTTGTCACCAACTTTTTCTGTTAAATATTTCCATCCATCCCAGTCATTCTCGTCCATACCATCTTCAATAGAGATAATTGGATATTTTTCAGTTAAAGAAGCTAAATAATCAGCTTGCTCTTCGCTAGTTCTAACTACTCCAGATTTTCCTTCAAACTTAGTGTAATCATACTTTCCATCTACATAAAATTCTGCCGCTGCGCAATCTAATGCTACCATTACTTCATCTCCAAACTTATACCCCGCTTTTTCTACTGCAAGTGCTATAGAATCTAAAGCGTCTTCTGTACCATCTAATGTAGGAGCAAAACCACCTTCATCTCCTACAGCTGTGCTTAATCCTCTATCATGAAGAACTTTTTTCAGATTATGAAAGATCTCGGTTCCCATTTGCATAGCATGTGTAAAGTTTTCAGCTTTTACAGGCATTACCATAAACTCTTGAAAAGCAATTGGTGCATCACTATGAGATCCTCCATTAATGATATTCATCATAGGAACTGGTAATGTATTAGCACTCACTCCTCCTACGTATCTATACAATGGCATATTCAGCTCATTAGCAGCAGCTTTTGCAGCAGCCAAAGAAACACCAAGGATCGCATTTGCTCCTAATTTGGATTTATTAGGAGTTCCATCTAATTCGATCATTGTGTGATCTAATAAATTCTGATCAAACACTGAAAAACCAAGTAATTCTTCTGCGATTATGGTATTTACATTTTCAACAGCTTTTTTTACTCCTTTACCCATATAATCACTACCACCATCTCTTAGCTCTACCGCTTCATGTTCTCCCGTAGATGCACCAGATGGAACAGCTGCTCTTCCTAATACACCATTTTCGGTTATCACGTCAACTTCTACAGTTGGGTTACCACGTGAATCTAAAATTTGTCTGGCGTGAATATTGATAATTACACTCATTTCTTGATTTGTTTTTGTTGGATAATTTTAATTCTTCGCAATATACAAAACGAGTTAGTTTAAATACCTCAGAAAACCTCTTAATTTATTGCTTAAACACCAGTAAACACAACAAGTTATCAACTATAACGTTATAGATCAACTTATTACATATTATCCTTTGGTTTTGCAAAAATTATGTTTTTTTAAGCCTCTACTTTTGCGTTTTTAATATTATTTATAAACTGATCAAATAGATAAACGGAATCATTAGGACCTGGACTTGCTTCTGGATGATATTGTACAGAAAAACAATTTTTATTTTTCATTCTTATACCTGCCACAGTATCATCATTAAGATGAACATGAGTAATTTCAATTTCTGGATTTGCCTCTGTTTCTTCTCTATTGATTGCAAAACCATGATTTTGCGAAGTAATTTCTCCTTTTCCTGTAATTAAGTTTTTTACCGGATGATTAATTCCTCTATGCCCATTATGCATTTTATAGGTACCAATTCCGTTAGCTAATGCAATAACTTGGTGTCCTAGACATATTCCGAATAACGGCAAGTCTTTACTGATTATTTCCTTTGCTGTAGCAATGGCTTGGGATAAAGGTTCAGGATCGCCAGGACCATTAGATAGGAAATAACCATCTGGCCCCCATTCGCTCATTTCTTCAAAAGTAGCATTATAAGGGAATACTTTTATATACGCATCTCTTTCAGAAAGATTACGTAGAATATTTTTCTTAACTCCTATATCCAAAGCAGAGATCTTATAAGTAGCATCAGGATTACCAAAATAATAAGGCTCTTTTGTTGACACTTGTGATGCAAGTTCTAATCCATTCATATCAGGAACTTCAGCCAATCTTTTTTTCAACCCCTCGATATCATCAATTTCTGTAGAAATCAGTGCATTCATGGCTCCATTATCTCTAATATAACTAACCAGTGCTCTTGTATCTACATCAGATATAGCCAGAAGATTATTCTCCTCTAGAAAATCCTGTAAAGAACTATCTGCACGATCACGAGAAAATTCGTAACTAAAATTCTTTACGATTAATCCTGCAATTTTAATAGAATCAGACTCAACCTCTTCTTTTTGTGTCCCATAGTTACCAATATGCGCGTTGGTAGCTACCATTAATTGACCAAAATAGGAAGGATCTGTAAAAATCTCTTGGTATCCTGTCATACCAGTATTAAAACAAACTTCTCCAAATGCAGTTCCTTCTCTTCCAACTGCTTTTCCATAAAAAATAGTACCATCTGCTAATAAAACGATTGCCTTTTTTCGAGATTGATATTTCATCCTTTATAATTATTTAATATTACGATTCCCTCTTCTTAGGATTTAAGTTTTTACAAAAATTCAAAAAAAAAGGATAAACGACAGAACGTTTATCCTTTTTTATTATGTGTGATTAATACTAATCATTTATTCTTCTTCTGAATTAGTAGCTTCTGGTGCAGGTGCTGCAGGAGCACTAGCTTTTTTGTTTCTACCTCTACGAGTAGATTTCTTTTTAGCAGGCTTACCAGCGTTATACAATTCATTGTAATCCACTAATTCTATCATTGCCATATCAGCGTTATCTCCAAGACGATTCCCTAACTTGATAATTCTAGTATATCCTCCAGGTCTGTCTCCAACTTTTGCTGCTACATCTCTAAACAATTCAGCAACTGCATACTTATTACGTAATTTACTGAATACGATTCTACGGTTGTGCGTAGTATCTTCTTTAGATTTTGTTACTAATGGCTCAACAAACTGCTTTAAAGCTTTAGCTTTTGCAACTGTAGTGTTTATTCTTTTATGCTCAATAAGAGAACAAGCCATGTTTGCAAGCATTGCCTTGCGATGTGCAGTTTTTCTACCTAAGTGGTTTACTTTTTTTCCGTGTCTCATGACATTAAAAATTTAGCATCATCTTGCTCAATCTGCCTCGTGCAGAGAGCAAAATATGATGTGTTAGTCTTTATCTAATTTGTATTTAGAAAGATCCATACCGAAATTAAGACCTTTAACATTTACAAGCTCTTCTAGCTCTGTTAAAGATTTCTTTCCGAAATTACGGAACTTCATTAAATCATTTTTGTTGTAAGAAACTAAATCTCCTAATGTATCAACTTCTGCTGCTTTCAAGCAATTTAATGCTCTCACAGAAAGATCCATATCGATTAATTTAGTTTTTAATAACTGTCTCATATGTAATGATTCCTCATCATATGTTTCAGTCTGAGCAATTTCGTCAGCTTCTAACGTGATACGCTCATCAGAGAACAACATAAAGTGGTGAATCAAGATTTTAGCAGCTTCAGTTAAAGCATCTTTAGGATGTATAGAACCATCTGTAACAATTTCGAAAACTAACTTTTCGTAATCTGTTTTTTGTTCTACACGATAATTCTCAATACTATACTTTACATTTTTAATTGGCGTATAGATTGAATCAGTAAAGATTGTTCCAATAGGAGCATTTGCCTTTTTGTTTTCTTCAGCAGGCACATATCCTCTTCCTTTTTCTATAGTAATCTCTAGATTAAGAGCAACTTTCTTATCCATGTTACAAATTACTAAGTCCGGATTAAGAACTTGAAAACCTGAAATAAATTTCTGAAAATCTCCAGCTGTTAATTGCTCTTGACCAGAAATGGAAATTGTTACTGACTCATTATCTATATCTTCAATCTGACGTTTGAAACGAACTTGTTTTAGGTTTAGAATAATCTCAGTTACATCCTCTACAACTCCAGAAATTGTAGAAAACTCATGATCTACTCCTTCTATTCTCAATGAAGTTATAGCGAATCCCTCTAAAGAAGATAGCAAAACTCTTCGTAAAGCGTTACCAACTGTCAGTCCGTATCCAGGTTCTAATGGTCTAAATTCAAACTTACCATCAAACTCACTAGAGTCGATCATGATAACTTTATCGGGCTTCTGAAAATTTAATATTGCCATATTATTGTTTCTTCTAAGAGTTATTTATTACTTCGAATATAATTCGACGATGAATTGTTCGTTGATATTTTCCGGAATTTGAATTCTTGCCGGCACAGATACAAAAGTACCTTCTTTTGTGTCATTATTAAAAGTAATCCACTCATACACTTTGCTATTATTAGCTAATGAATTTTGAATAACTTCTAAAGATTTTGATTTTTCTCTTACCCCTACTACATCGCCAGGCTTTAAACGGTAAGAAGGAATATTTACTAACTCTCCATTAACAGTAATGTGTCTATGTGAAACTAATTGTCTAGCTCCTCTACGAGAGTTTGCCAATCCCATTCTAAAAGCAACATTATCAAGACGAGATTCACATAATTGAAGTAAAACCTCACCAGTAATCCCTTGTGACCTTGTTGCTTTTTCAAACATATTTCTGAACTGACGCTCTAATATTCCATATGTATATTTAGCTTTTTGCTTTTCCATTAATTGGATAGCATATTCACTTTTCTTTCCTCTACGTCTGTTATTTCCATGTTGACCAGGAGGATAATTTCTTTTTTCGAACGACTTATCGTCTCCGAAGATCGCTTCACCAAATTTACGAGCGATTTTAGTTTTTGGACCAGTATATCTTGCCATTTGATTTTTACTTAAATTTTGAGAGGTAATTATGAATTAAGGTCTCTTTCCTTCGATAATTGTTTTTCCTCTTCTTAGACTTACTTTGATTTATAATATATTAATAAAAGAGATCCCGAATGAACTCGGGACACTTTTACTTATACTCTACGTCTTTTAGGAGGACGACAACCATTATGAGGCATTGGAGTTACATCGATGATTTCCGAAACCTCTATTCCAGAATTATGAATAGAACGTATTGCAGACTCTCTACCGTTTCCAGGACCTTTAACGTAAACTTTTACTTTCTTTAATCCAGCTTCTATAGCCACTTTAGCAGCATCTTCTGCAGCTAACTGTGCAGCATATGGTGTGTTCTTTTTAGAACCTCTGAATCCCATTTTACCAGCTGAAGACCAAGAAATAACGTCTCCTTTTTTATTAGTTAACGAAATAATAATGTTGTTAAAAGATGCCGTTACATGAGCTTCTCCTATAGATTCAACGATTACTTTACGTTTTTTCGAAGTTGACTTTGCCATACTACTTATTATTTAGTTGCTTTTTTCTTATTAGCAACTGTTTTTCTTCTTCCTTTACGTGTTCTAGAATTATTCTTTGTACGTTGTCCTCTAAGTGGTAAACCAGCTCTGTGACGTATACCTCTGTAGCATCCAATATCCATAAGACGCTTAATATTCAGTTGTACTTCAGAACGTAATTCTCCTTCAATGGTATAGGCTCCTACAGCTTCACGAATACGACCAATTTGATCATCATCCCAGTCAGAAACTTTAATACTCTCGTCTACTTTGGCAGTAGCTAATATCTCTTTAGCTCTACTTCTACCGATTCCGAAGATATAGGTTAATGCTATAACTCCTCGCTTTTGTTTAGGTATATCTACCCCTGCAATTCTTGCCATAATTACCCTTGTCTTTGTTTAAATCTAGGATTCTTTTTATTAATTACGTAAAGTCGGCCTTTTCTACGCACAATCTTGCACTCGGCACTTCTCTTTTTTATTGATGCTCTAACTTTCATCTCTTTGTGTTTAAATCCTGAAAATACGTATTAGCATTTCAGAAGGTCTCGTTAACAAGATTTTCAGCCTGCAAAAGTACACAAAAAATCTTAATTAACTAATATTCTTAAAATTATTAGTATCTGTATGTTATACGAGCCTTTGATAAATCATAAGGACTCATTTCTAATTTCACTTTATCACCTGGTAGTAATTTAATATAATGCATACGCATTTTACCAGAGATA
The DNA here is from genome assembly GCF_947492965.1 of uncultured Aquimarina sp. Lineage (GTDB taxonomy): Bacteria > Bacteroidota > Bacteroidia > Flavobacteriales > Flavobacteriaceae > Aquimarina. The sequence continues at coordinate 92,271 of NZ_CANLOZ010000007.1, forward strand.
TGAGCTGTCACCACGTGACCATTTTCTAATTCCACACGAAACATTGCATTAGACAATGCTTCTATAATACTTCCATCTTGTTCTATTGCTGGTTGTTTTGCCATTATGCTACCGCTTTTCTATTTTTACCAGTTTTCATTAATCCATCATAATGTCTGTTTAACAAATATGAATTAACCTGTTGCATTGTATCAATTGCTACTCCCACCATAATTAATAAGGAGGTTCCTCCGAAAAACAGTGCCCATCCTTGTTGAACACCTAATAACTTAACTGCAATAGCAGGGAAAACAGCTATCAACGCTAGAAATATAGATCCTGGTAATGTTATCTGAGACATTATTTTATCTAAATACTCTGCTGTTTCACTACCTGGTCTGATACCTGGAATGAAACCACCGCTTCTTTTTAAATCATCAGCCATCTTGTTCGTTGGTACAGTAATAGCAGTATAGAAATATGTGAAAATTATAATTAACAAACCAAACACTACATTATACCAAAACCCAAAAATATCACTGAACGCAGCCGCAATTCCTTGTGAAGTTTCAGACTCAGAAAGTCCAGCAACTGCAGCAGGAATAAACATAATTGCCTGGGCAAAAATGATTGGCATCACACCAGAAGCATTTAACTTCAATGGGATATACTGTCTAGATCCGAAAACGTTCTTCTCATATCCTCCACTAGCAGTTCTTCTAGCATACTGCACTGGAATTTGACGAACAGCCATCACTAATAGCACTGAAGCTAGAATAATAACAAACCAAATCACTAATTCAATCAATACCATAATGATATCACCACCTTCTCCTGAAGTTCTTGAAATAAAGTTCTGAACAAAAGATTGTGGTAAAGTTGCTATGATACCAACCATGATTAATAAAGAAATACCGTTACCAATACCTTTATCAGTGATTTTTTCTCCTAACCACATTGCAAAAATACATCCTGTAGTTAAGATAATAACAGATGATACAACGAAAACAGTTTGACTTATTTCTGTACTAAAAGCTGTTGGCGGAAGTGTTGCAAATAAGTTATAGATATAACCTGGACCTTGTACCAAAGTAATTGCAATAGTCAACCATCTAGTTATCTGGTTAATTTTCTTTCTACCACTTTCACCTTCTTTTTGTAATTTTTGGAGATAAGGAATAGCTATCCCCATCAACTGAACAACAATTGATGCAGAGATATAAGGCATAATACCTAATGCAAATACAGAAGCATTTGCAAATGCTCCTCCTGTAAACGCATTAAGTAAACCTAGTAAACCATCTTGAGTTTGCGTTCCTAGATTAGCAAGCTCCGCAGCATCTACTCCAGGAAGCACAACCTGTGCTCCAAATCGATATACTAAAAGCAATCCTAATGTTACTAGGATTCTATTTTTTAGCTCTTCGATTTTCCAAACGTTTTTTATTGTATCAATAAATTTCATGAAATATCTTTTATAAGGTTACCGCTTCACCACCTGCTGCTTCAATTGCAGCTTTTGCAGTGGCTGTAAATTTATGTGCTGAAACCTTTAATTTTGCTTTCAGCTCACCTCTTCCCAGTATCTTAACCAAATCATTTTTCCCCGCTAAACGTGTTTCCAATATCACGTCTAGATCTACAGTATCAGTTATTTTACCAGCGTCAACTAGCTTCTGAAGTGTATCTAAATTGATTCCCTGATATTCTTTTCTATTAATATTAGTAAAACCAAACTTAGGCACACGTCTTTGAAGAGGCATTTGCCCACCTTCGAAACCAATCTTTCTAGAGTAACCAGAACGAGACTTTGCTCCCTTGTGACCACGAGCAGCTGTTCCACCTTTTCCAGAACCTTGACCACGACCTAATCGCTTGCTGTTATTTTTTACTGAACCTGCAGCAGGTTTTAAGTTACTTAAATCCATGTGCTTATATTATTTTGTTTCTACTGAAACTAAATGTTTAACTTTATTTACCATCCCTAGGATATTAGGAGTGTCATCGTGCTCAACAACCTGACCGATCTTTTTAAGACCTAAAGCCTCTAGAGTTCTTTTCTGTCTCTGAGTACGGTTTATCGCGCTTTTTACTTTAGTAATTTTAATCTTTGCCATCGTTCCTAATTTATTATCCTTTAAATACTTTTTCAAGTGAAACACCTCGTTGCTTAGCAACTTGTTCTGCACTTCTCATTTGTAACAAAGCATCGAAAGTTGCTTTCACCACATTATGAGGGTTAGATGATCCTTGATTTTTAGAAAGTACATCATGCACACCAACAGATTCTAATACCGCACGGATCGCTCCACCGGCAATAACTCCTGTACCCGTTGCAGCAGGCATTAATAATACTCTTGCTCCACCGTACTTACCTTTTTGTTCGTGAGGTAAAGTTCCTTTATTTAATGGTATACGTACTAGATTCTTCTTAGCATCTTCTACTGCTTTAGCAATAGCTTCAGCAACTTCTTTAGACTTACCTAAACCATGACCTACAACACCGTTTTCGTCTCCTACAACAACGATAGCAGAGAATCCAAATGCTCTACCTCCTTTTGTTACCTTAGTAACACGTTGTACACCAACTAAACGATCCTTTAATTCAAGTCCACTTGGTTTTACTAATTCTGCGTTTTTATATTTTTGATACATAATTTCTTAGAATTTAAGTCCTCCTTCTCTAGCTCCTTCAGCTAATGATTTAACTCTTCCATGGTATAAATATCCACCTCTATCAAAAGATACGGTTTCTACACCTGCTTTCTTAGCTTTTTCTGCTAGAGCTTTACCAACTAAGCCAGCTTTTTCTGCTTTGCTTCCTGATGCAGCTGCTATATCTTTATCTCTTGAAGAAGCAGCACTAATAGTCTTACCAGTTACATCATCTATGATCTGTGCATAGATCTCTTTATTACTTCTAAAAACAGATAATCTAGGACGTTGTTCTGTTCCGCTTACTGTTCCGCGGATTCGCTTTCTGATTTTTAATCTTCTTAAATCTTTTGAGAATGCCATAACTTCGTTATTATGCAGATTTACCTGCTTTTCTTCTTAATTGCTCTCCTACGAACTTAACTCCTTTTCCTTTGTAAGGTTCTGGCTTACGGAATCCTCTAATCTTAGCGGCTACCTGACCAACCAATTGTTTGTCATGAGAAGTTAATTTTACGATCGGGTTTTTACCTTTTTCAGATATAGTTTCGATTTTTACCTCTGGTGCAACATCTATAACGATGTTATGAGAAAAACCTAAAGCTAAATCTAATTTCTGTCCTTGATTAGAAGCTCTATATCCTACCCCTACCAATTCTAACTCTTTAGTAAAACCTTCTGAAACACCCTGTACCATATTGTTGATTAAAGCTCTGTATAATCCGTGCTTCGCTCTATGATCTTTAGCATCACTAGGTCTTTCTAGAACAACCTGACCATCTTCTACTTTCACATCGACACTATCGATCTCCTGTGAAAGCTCTCCTAATTTTCCTTTAACAGTAACAACATTACCTGTCACCTCTACAGTGACACCAGACGGAATAGTTACTGGATTTTTTCCTATTCTTGACATTTCTTTTGTCTTTTTTTACTGTTAGTATACGTAACAAAGTACTTCTCCACCTACATTCTCTCGCTTAGCTTGCTTACCAGTCATTACACCGTGAGAAGTAGAAACAATCGCAATACCTAATCCATTAAGAATTCTTGGTATTTCTTTAGATCCTGCGTATTTACGTAAACCAGGCTTACTGATTCTTTGTAATTCTTTAATCACAGGCTCTTTTGTTAACTTATCGTATTTAAGAGCAATCTTAATACTACCTTGTGTTGTATTATCCTCAAATTTATAACTTAAGATATATCCTTGATCGAATAATATCTTAGTAATCTCTTTTTTAACTTTCGATGCAGGAATCTCAACTACTCTATGTTGAGCGCTATTTGCATTACGAATTCTAGTTAAATAATCTGCAATAGGATCTGTATTCATTATTTAATATTTATGATCTTGGTTTTCAATTATTTCTTAACCGAACCTTAGACCAATTAATTTTTTGTTATTACCAACTAGCTTTAGTTACACCTGGAATTAATCCTTTATTTGCCATTTCTCTGAAAGTAACACGAGAAATTCCAAACTGACGCATATATCCTTTTGGTCTTCCTGTTAACTTACAACGATTGTGCATACGGATTGGCGAAGCATTTTTCGGTAATTTTTGTAATGCTTCATAATCTCCAGCTTCTTTTAAAGCCTTACGCTTTTCAGCATATTTAGCAACCGTTTTAGCTCTCTTCACCTCACGGGCTTTCATTGATTCTTTAGCCATAATTAATTCTTTTTAAAAGGTAAACCTAGTTCAGTTAACAATGATTTTGCTTCTTTATCAGTATTCGCAGAAGTTTCGAAAGTGATATTCATTCCTGAAATTTTATTCACCTTATCAATATCAATCTCTGGGAAAATGATCTGCTCAGTAATACCTAAAGAGTAATTACCTCTACCATCAAAACCAGTTGCTTTAATACCATTAAAATCTCTTACACGTGGTAAAGCTGAAGTAATCAAACGATCTAAAAACTCATACATTCTTTCTCCTCTTAACGTAACTTTAGCACCTATTGGCATTCCTTTACGTAATTTGAAAGAAGCAACATCCTTCTTAGAAATTGTAGCTACAGCTTTTTGCCCTGTAATTGTTGTTAATTCATCTACAGCGTAATCGATTAACTTTTTATCTGCTACAGCTGCACCAATACCTCTACTTAAAACTATTTTTTTAAGTTTTGGTACTTCCATTACATTACCGTAACTAAATTCTTCTGTAAGAGCTGACACGATTCTGTCTTTATACTCTTGTTTAAGTCTTGGGATATAAGCCATAACTATATTACTTCATTAGATTTTTTAGAAAATCTCACTTTCTTATCTCCTTCCATTCTATATCCAACTCTTGTAGTCTCACCATTAGATGTTAACAATGATAAATTGGAAATATGAATTGGTGCTTCTTGCTTTACTATACCACCTTGTGGATTAGCAGCACTAGGCTTCTTGTGTTTTGAAACAAGGTTTACACCTTCAACAATTGCCTTGTTCTTATCTTTCAATACTTTTTGTACAGTTCCTTGCTGACCTTTATTGTCTCCAGCAATAACCTTTACTGTATCTCCTGATTTAATTTTTAGTTTTGTCATGTCTGCAATACTATTAAAGCACTTCTGGCGCTAGTGATACAATCTTCATAAACTGCTTGTCACGAAGTTCTCTCGCTACAGGACCAAACACACGTGTTCCTCTCATTTCTCCAGCAGGGTTCAAAAGAACACATGCATTATCATCGAAACGAATATAAGAACCATCTGGTCTGCGCACTTCTTTTTTGGTACGAACTACAACTGCAGTTGAAACCGCTCCTTTTTTGATATTTCCATTTGGAGTTGCTTCTTTAACACTGACAACGATCTTGTCTCCTACAGAGGCGTATCTTCTTTTTGTACCACCTAAAACACGGATAACTAAAACTTCTTTACCACCTGTGTTGTCTGCTACTTTTAATCTAGACTCTTGTTGTACCATAATTACTTAGCTCTTTCAATTACTTCTACTAATCTCCAGCATTTGGTTCTACTCATAGGTCTTGTTTCCATGATCTTTACAGTATCGCCAATATTGCAGTCATTTTTCTCGTCGTGCGCAACATATTTCTTTGTTTTTAACACGAACTTTCCGTACATCGGGTGTTTCACTTTTTTAACCTCAGAAACCACAATTGACTTCTGCATTTTGTTACTAGTAACTACACCTATACGTTCTTTTCTTAAGTTTCTTTTTTCCATCTTTCAGCAGAATTAACCGTTTAATTCTCTTTTAGTAAGCTCTGTTTCCATTCTCGCTATAGATCTTCTAACTTTACGGATTTGTAAAGGATTTTCTAATGGAGACATAGCATGAGCCATTTTTAAATCTGAATATTCTTTTCGATATTTTCCAAGTTCCTCTTGTAATTCAGCTGTCGACGATTCTTTTACTTGTGATTGTTTCATAATCTTCAATTATTAAGCTTGATAATCTCTAGCTACGATAAACTTAGTTTTAACTGGTAATTTCTGAGCAGCTAAGCGTAATGCTTCTTTAGCCACATCATGAGGAACACCACTTATCTCAAACAAGATTCTTCCTGGTTTTACAACTGCTGCCCAATATTCTACAGCACCTTTTCCTTTACCCATACGTACTTCAAGAGGTTTCTTTGTAATAGGCTTGTCTGGGAAAATTTTAATCCACAGAGAACCTTCTCTTTTCATATAACGAGTAGCAGAAATACGAGCTGCTTCTATTTGTCTAGCGGTTACAAAACTTGAATCTAATGCTTTGATTCCGAAAGTTCCATTTGAAAGCGTATGACCTCTTTGAGAAAGACCTTTCATACGTCCTTTTTGCTGCTTACGGAATTTTGTTCTTTTAGGCTGTAACATTGTTAATTTACTTTAAAAAATTACTTTCTACGACGTGATTTATTATTTCCACCTCGTCCGGCTCCTCTGTCGCCTCCTTTTCCTTGTTTCTTAGAAAGACCTACTAAAGGAGAAAGCTCTCTCTTACCATATACTTCGCCTTTCATAATCCATACTTTTACACCCAATCTACCGTAAGTAGTGTGTGCTTCTACCAAAGCATAATCTATGTCAGCTCTAAATGTTGATAAAGGAATTCTTCCGTCTTTATAAGACTCTGAACGTGCCATTTCAGCACCATTTAATCTTCCTGAAATTTGAATTTTGATACCTTCAGCATTCATTCTCATTGCAGCCGCAATAGCCATCTTTATTGCTCTACGATAAGAGATACGACTCTCTATCTGTCTAGCAACACTAGATCCTACTAAAAACGCATCAAGTTCTGGTCTCTTGATTTCAAAAATATTAATCTGAACTTCCTTATCTGTAATCTTCTTAAGCTCTTCTTTTAACTTGTCTACCTCTTGACCACCTTTTCCGATAATAATACCAGGTCTAGCAGTAGTGATAGTAACGGTTACAAGTTTAAGCGTACGCTCAATAATTACTCTAGATACACTAGCTTTAGATAAACGTGCGTGTACGTACTTTCTAATCTTATCGTCTTCGGCTAATTTATCACCGTAGTCATTACCTCCATACCAGTTGGATTCCCATCCTCTAATGATACCAAGGCGATTTCCGATTGGATTTGTCTTCTGTCCCATACTATTTATATTAGCTTTGTGTATTATTTTTTGCCGCAACCACGATTGTAACGTGATTAGAGCGTTTTCTTATTCTGTGTGCACGACCCTGCGGTGCTGGACGTAATCTTTTTAACATACTTCCACCATCTACACGAATCTCTTTTACGAAAAGATCAGCATCTTCAATGCTTGCGTCTTCATTTTTTGCTTGCCAGTTTGCTATTGCAGAAAGCAATAACTTTTCTAAACGACGTGCAGCTTCTTTTTGACTAAATCTAAGAATATGAAGCGCTCTTTCTACCTTTTCACCACGAACTAAATCTGCTACTAAACGCATTTTGCGAGGTGACGTAGGACAGTTATTAAGTTTAGCAAAAGCAATCTGCTTTTTCTCTTCCTTAATTCTTTCTGCCATTTCTCTTTTACGAACTCCCATAGCTTAAATTATTTTTTACCTTTATTTTTAGCACCAGCGTGCCCTCTGAAAGAACGTGTTGGCGAAAACTCTCCTAATTTATGACCTACCATATTTTCTGTAATGTACACAGGAACAAACTGGCGACCATTGTGAACTGCGATCGTCTGACCAACAAAATCAGGAGAAATCATAGAAGCTCTTGACCAAGTCTTGATAACAGTTTTCTTATTAGCCTCAACATTCGCTGCAACTTTCTTCTCTAACTTGTAGTGAATGTAAGGTCCTTTTTTTAATGAACGTGCCATATCTTATTATTTCTTTCTACGTTCTACAATATACTTATTACTCGCTTTTGTCTTAGAACGGGTTCTAAATCCTTTAGCAGGAAGACCTTTTCTAGAACGTGGGTGACCTCCAGAAGAACGTCCTTCACCACCACCCATTGGATGATCTACAGGGTTCATTGCTACTGGTCTAGTTCTAGGACGACGACCTAACCATCTTCCTCTACCCGCTTTACCACCAACAACTAATTGATGATCACTGTTAGAAATTGCCCCGACAGTAGCCATACAATTTACTAACACCATTCTCACTTCGCCAGAAGGTAATTTTACTGTAGCAAACTTACCATCTCTCGCCATAAGCTGAGCAAAAGAACCAGCACTACGTGCCATTACAGCACCTTGACCTGGTCTTAATTCTATACAAGAAATAATAGTACCTAGAGGGATATCGCTAAGCGGCATTGCGTTTCCAATTTCTGGAGCAACATTATTACCAGAAACTACGTTCTGACCCACTTGCAGCCCATTCTGAGCGATAATATAACGCTTCTCACCATCTTGGTAGTTTAAAAGCGCTATAAAAGCAGTTCTGTTTGGATCATATTCGATAGTAGCAACAGTAGCAGGAATTCCTTGCTTGTCTCTTTTAAAATCGATAATACGATACCTTTTCTTATGACCTCCACCTTTGTAGCGCATGGTCATTTTTCCTTGATTGTTTCTACCGCCTGATCTTTTTTTCGGAGCTAATAAACTTTTCTCCGGCTTATCAGTAGTAATGGCATCAAACCCATTAACTACTCTAAAACGCTGACCTGGGGTAATTGGTTTCAATTTTCTTACTGACATTTTTTAGTCTTAAAGATTACTATATAAATCAATTACATCACCTTCCGCCACCTGTACAATAGCTTTTTTAATAGCTTTTGTTTTACCAGTGATCATTCCCGTTTTTGTATAACGTGTTTTACGATCTGGACGGACATTAATAGTTCGAACTTTAGTAACAGATACCCCATAAGCAGCTTCTACTGCTTTTTTGATCTCTACCTTATTCGCATTTCTATCTACCACAAATCCATAGCGATTATAAACCTCACTATCTGCAGTAGCCTTTTCCGTAATAATAGGTTTTATTAAGATACTCATGGCTTCTATTTACTTAAATTCGTTTCAATTCCTTTCAAAGAACCCTCTAAAAGAACAACATTCTTAGCATTAAGTATTTTATAAGTACTTAATTCTGAGTAAGTTATAACTTCAGAGCTTTTTAAATTACGTGACGACAAATATACATTTTTATTTGACTCTCCCAACACAAATAAAGATTTTTTATCCTCCAGCCCTAACGACTTTAAAACTGCAGTAAAATTCTTTGTTTTAATTGTATCAAAAGTGAAGTCCTCTACCACTGTAATTGCCTTGTCATTCGCCTTTATACTTAGCGCAGATTTACGTGCTAATCTTTTTAAATTCTTATTTAATTTAAAAGAATAATTACGTGGTCTAGGTCCGAATATTCTACCTCCACCTTTGAAAACTGGAGACTTAATACTACCTGCTCTCGCTGTACCGGTTCCTTTTTGTTTCTTAATTTTTCTTGTACTACCTGCGATCTCAGCACGTTCTTTAGCTTTATGCGTTCCTTGACGTTGATTCGCCAAGTACTGCTTAACATCTAAATAAACAGCGTGATCATTAGGCTCTATACCAAAAACAGCATCAGAAAGATCTACCTTTCTACCTGTTTCTTTTCCGTTAATATCAATTACTGCTACCTTCATTACTTCTGAATAGTTACGTAAGCGTTTTTATGTCCAGGCACACAACCTTTCACAACTAGTAGATTCTTTTCAGCTACTACTTTTAACACTTTCAAGTTTTGAACCTTTACTTTATCTCCACCCATTCTTCCTGCCATACGCATTCCTTTAAAAACTCTTGCAGGATACGATGCAGCTCCGATTGAACCAGGAGCTCTTAAACGGTTATGCTGACCATGTGTCGCTTGTCCAACACCACCAAAACCGTGTCTCTTTACAACTCCTTGGAAACCTTTTCCTTTAGAAGTTCCTGTTACATCCACGAACTCTCCTTCTACGAAGTGCTCTACAGTGATTGTATCACCTAATTTGTACTCCTCATCAAAACCTTGGAATTCTACAACTTCGCGCTTAGCAACAGTTCCTGCTTTTTTAAAGTGACCTAAAGCCGCTTTCGTAGCATTTTTGTCTGCTTTGTCATCGAAACCTAATTGAATAGCCTCATAACCATCCACTTCTTCAGTTCTGACTTGGGTAACCACGCATGGCCCAGCTTCGATCACAGTACATGGAATGTTTTTCCCATTCTCGTCGAAGATGCTGGTCATACCGATCTTTTTTCCTATTAACCCAGACATATTTATTAATTATTAATTAGTATACTTATTTAAATTTTCGCAAAAAAACAGGGTCAAAATACTTCAACCCTGAATGTATTTTTGCCGTTTTTCCCTCGCACGCAGCTTGGGACATTTCATGTAAGACTTTCTTACTGGAAGTTTTATCAAACTTTGATTTCCACTTCGACTCCACTAGGTAATTCTAACTTCATTAACGCATCGATCGTTTTTGAAGAAGAACTATAGATATCTAAAAGTCTTTTATAAGAACTTAATTGAAATTGCTCTCTTGACTTCTTATTTACGTGTGGAGATCTTAAAACAGTAAAGATCTTTTTATGTGTTGGTAATGGAATTGGTCCAGTCACCACAGCTCCAGTACTCTTAACAGTCTTAACAATCTTTTCAGCAGACTTATCTACTAAATTATGATCGTAAGATTTTAATTTTATTCTAATTTTTTGACTCATTTCTGTAAAATTAAGCGTTAACTCCTTTTGCTGCTGCAATCACTTCTTCCGATATATTCGAAGGAGTCTCAGCATAGTGAGAAAATTCCATTGTAGATGTCGCTCTACCAGATGATAAAGTTCTTAATGTTGTTACATATCCAAACATTTCAGAAAGTGGTACTGTAGCTTTAACCGTTTTAGCGCCCGCTCTATCACCCATATCACTTACCTGACCTCTACGTCTATTCAAATCACCTACGATATCACCCATGTTTTCCTCTGGTGTAATAACCTCTAGTTTCATGATAGGTTCCATCACCACAGCTTTAGCTGCTTTTGCCGCTGCTTTAAAACCAAGCTTAGCAGCCAATTCGAATGATAATTGATCAGAATCCACATCGTGATAAGAACCGTCTGTAAGAGTAACTTTCATAGCATCTACTTCATAACCCGCAAGCGGCCCATTTTGCATTGCCATTTTAAATCCTTTCTCTACAGAAGGAACAAATTCCTTAGGAACGTTACCTCCTTTAATCTCGGAAATAAACTCTAACCCTACTTTTCCTTCTTCTGCTGGCTCTAATGTAAATACAATATCCGCAAACTTACCACGCCCACCAGACTGCTTCTTATAAACCTCTCTGTGTTCGGCTCTAGCGGTAATAGCCTCTTTGTACTCTACTTGTGGCTGACCTTGATTAACCTCTACTTTGAATTCTCTTTTCAAACGGTCAACGATAATATCTAAATGAAGCTCTCCCATTCCAGAAATAATTGTCTGTCCTGAAGCCTCATCTGTTCTTACTGTAAATGTTGGATCTTCTTCTGCCAACTTAGCTAACGCCAAACCTAACTTATCAACATCAGCTTTAGTTTTTGGCTCAACAGCAATACCAATTACAGGATCAGGGAAATCCATAGATTCTAAAACGATAGGATTTTTCTCATCCGACATCGTATCACCCGTTTTGATATCTTTAAAACCTACTGCAGCTCCAATATCTCCAGCTTCAATATATTCTATAGCATTTTGCTTATTAGAATGCATTTGATAGATACGAGAAATACGCTCTTTTTTACCTGAACGATTGTTCAAGATATAAGAACCAGCATCTAAACGTCCTGAATATGCACGGAAGAATGCTAAGCGACCTACGAAAGGATCTGTAGCAATCTTAAATGCTAATGCAGCAAACGGCTCCTTAACATCTGGCTTACGTATTTCTTCTTGATCAGTATTTGGATTAACACCTACAATACCTTCCTTATCTGTTGGAGAAGGTAAGTAACGACATACCGCATCTAATAGGAACTGGACTCCTTTATTCTTGAAAGCAGAACCACAAATCATCGGTATGATAGACATGTCCATTACCGCAGCTCTTAAAGCAGCGTGAACTTCTTCCTCTGTAATTGAGTCTTCATCTTCCATAAACTTCTCAAGAAGCTCCTCATCGTAAGCAGCAACTTCTTCTATAAGTTTTCCTCTTAACTCTGCCGCTTCTTCTTTTAATTCTTCTGGAATATCAATTACATCAAAAGTAGATCCTTGTGTTTCATCATGCCACACAATAGCTCGGTTCTTAACTAAATCCACAATTCCTTTGAAATCAGCTTCATCACCAATATTCATTACAATAGGAACTGCATTAGAACCTAACATATCTTTTACTTGTTGACACACTGCCATAAAATTAGACCCTTGACGATCCATTTTATTTACAAATCCGATACGCGGTACTTTATAGTTATCTGCAAGTCTCCAGTTAGTTTCTGATTGAGGTTCAACACCATCAACCGCACTAAATAAAAACACCAACCCATCAAGAACACGTAAAGAACGGTTAACCTCTACCGTAAAATCAACGTGTCCCGGAGTATCGATAATATTAAAATGATATCCTTTTGTATCTGCAACAGCCTGACCATTTTCTGTCGGAAACTTCCACTCACAAGTGGTAGCAGCAGAAGTAATTGTAATACCTCTTTCTTGCTCTTGCTCCATCCAGTCCATAGTAGCAGCACCATCGTGCACCTCACCGATCTTATGACTTACACCTGTGTAATATAAGATACGCTCTGTAGTTGTAGTTTTTCCTGCATCAATATGTGCAGCAATACCAATATTTCTTGTATATTTTAAATCTCTAGCCATTTCTGTTCGTGATTAAAATCTAAAGTGTGAGAATGCTTTATTTGCTTCAGCCATCTTATGGGTATCTACTCTTTTCTTAACCGCAGCACCCTCTTCTTTTTCTGCAGCAATAATCTCTGCAGCAAGTTTCTGTGCCATAGACTTTTCATTTCTCTTACGAGCAAACTGAATCAACCATTTCATCGCAGTTGATATCTTTCTGTCCGGTCTGATTGGATTAGGAATTTGGAAAGTAGCTCCTCCAACACGACGACTTCTTACTTCTACATGTGGCATTACGTTTGATAACGCATCTTTCCACATTTCCAAAGCTGTTTTTTCTTCGTTTTGTTTTTTCTCTTCTACGATATCAATCGCATCATAGAAAATTTTGAAAGCAACCGATTTCTTACCATCCCACATCATCATATTAACAAAACGAGTCACTAATTGATCATTAAAACGTGGATCAGGTAAAATAGGTCTTTTTTTAGCCTTTCTTTTTCTCATGTCTTCTTCTTAAAGTTTTTTAATTACTTTTTAGGGCGTTTTGCACCATATTTAGATCTACGTTGCGTTCTACCTTCAACACCCGCGGTGTCTAAAGCTCCACGAACAATGTGATATCTAACTCCTGGTAAATCTTTTACCCTTCCACCTCTAACTAATACTATCGAGTGCTCCTGTAGATTGTGACCCTCACCTCCGATGTATGCGTTCACTTCCTTACCATTAGTCAACCTAACACGAGCAACTTTTCTCATTGCTGAATTTGGTTTTTTTGGTGTAGTAGTATAAACACGCGTACAAACACCGCGACGTTGCGGGCACGAATCCAAAGCAGCCGATTTACTCTTCTTAGTTATTTTGGCTCTACCTTTTCTTACTAATTGTGAAATTGTTGGCATAATTTGCTTTACACTATTATTAAAATAATTTTAAATTACCTCTTTATAGAGGGCTGCAAAGGTAGAAATATTTTTCAGCAATTCAAATCCTAATGCATTAATTTTCAAATACATTTAAAATGATAGGATTAAACCGTAAGAAATACCTGTATTTTCCGTTATTTTAGCAGTATTAAATTGCAGTTTGAGAACCTTATATTTTTACATCTTCGTCCTTAATATATGTATACATTCTTTTTGTAATGGACAAAATTCGTCGATTACCCTTCAAGTAAAAGGAAAAGATTCTATCGAAACAGCAAAGATTGATAGCATTTCTTACAAGAAAACATTCGACAATTATATTGATTTAAGAACAGAAACGAGCAACCTACACAAAAAATTATTAAAAACAGGTTACCTTGACGCAGAATGGCGAGGCATCACAAAAACCTCAGACACCACATTTCTAAGTAGCTTTATACTTAACCAAAAATACACCGAGCTTATTATAAAATATGACAATGAAACATTACCCTTAAAAATAATAGAAGAGATCTCTAAAAACCCCTCCACTTCAGAATTTATTATCCCCATTGAAAAAACAGAAAACACCTTACAACACCTAACCAATTACCTAGTAAACCAAGGAAACACATTTACCAACCTTTCCTTAACCGAAATCATAAAAAAAGAGCAAAAGGTCTTTGCTAAACTTATAAGCAAAAGAGGAGTTGAAAGAAAAATCGATGATATAATCATAAAAGGTTATACCAAATTTCCAAATTCATTTTTAAAGTATAATAGCAAAATAAGAAAGGGAAGCGTTTTTAACAAAAGTGATGTTTTAAAAAAATCACAAGCAATCGACAATCTAGGTTTTAGCAAGAACATAAAACCTCCTGAAATATTATTTGAAAAAGATTCCACCAAAGTATATTTATATCTAGAAAAAAAATCAGCCAATAGCTTTGATGGATTTCTTGGGTTTTCGAACGACTCTGAATCCAACAACCTTGAATTAAATGGATATCTAAATTTGAATTTGATAAACAATCTTAATTTTGGAGAAAGATTAAATCTAATATATAAGAGTGACGGAAATGAACAACAAAGATTCCAAGCCAATTTATTCCTACCTTATGTTTTCAAATCCCCTATTGGTATTGAAGCAGGTCTCGACATTTTCAAAAAAGACTCTAGTTTTTTGATTACCGAACAAAAACTAAAGCTTAACTATTTAATAAATGACAAAAATAATATTGCCTTAGGATACAAATCAATTTCTTCAGACAATCTTCTAGACGAACCACTACCAAGTTTAAACATAGAAAACTATTCTGCTAATTTTTTCGGAATAAGCTTCAACCATACAAAAAGACAAAACAACATATTATTTCCAATAAAAAACAATTACCTCTTTGAAATAGAATACGGGACACGAAATACTGATGAATTGAAGACTAATCAAATAAAAGGAACTATCAACATAGAACACATATTCAAGTTAAACACTAGAAATAACATTTTTATTAAAAATAGTTCGGCTGCAATTTTTTCTGAAGATCTTTTTTTTAATGAGCTTTATAGATTTGGTGGAATTAATTCTGTTAGAGGTTTTGAAGAAAACAGCATCAATGCTTCATTATTCAATGTTTTTTCAACTGAGTATCGATATATCTTATCAAATAACATATACATACACACAATTACTGACTACTCCTACTTCGAAGACGAAACCAACAACATATCCGATAATCTAACCAGCTTTGGATTTGGATTAGGCCTAAATACAAAAACTGGTTTATTCAGAATAATCTTCGCTAACGGAAAAAATAGCGACGCTAACTTTGAGTTTTCAAACACTAAGGTACACCTTAGCTTGAATGCTACGTTCTAAACACCAAATAGCTCAAAAAGTCATCTTCTGATAGAAAAAACACTAAAAATCTAATATTACAAGTCAATTTTAACTACAATTTCCATATTTAAGAAAATCCAAAAAATTAACATTTCAACAAGAAATCAATTAAAACTCTTAAAACCACCCTACCCACTAAAACCTAAAGAACGCACCCAGACTATAACAAACTCAAAACAAAAGATTTAGACTGAAAAATGAATCCTAAAACAATAGTTTAATCCATCAAATTGACGACCAAAAAACAGACCAAAAATATGCCTAATCACAGAACTACAACGTTATAGTGGGATTTCACATTATATTAACTTGACCTGAACAATAATTTAATTTTTAACTAAATAAAAGTTGTTTAATTAAGATATTATTATGATTTTTGGCATTGGCTAATTCAAATAAATTATAAAATGAGAACAAAGTTTAGAGGAATTCTAACGCTATTGCTGGCGTTTGTAGTGCAACTAACGTTTGCACAAGAAAAAACGATCTCAGGTAATGTGACCGACAATAGTGGGTTACCGCTTCCAGGGGTAAACATCGTTGTAAAAGGTACCAGTAAGGGTACTCAATCCGATTTTGATGGTAACTTTACTATCGAAGTGAACAGAGGAGCTGTACTTTCTTTCAGTTACTTAGGATTTACAACAAAAGAAGTTGTGGTTGGGGACAGCAACACCATCAATGTACAACTTGAAGAAGATGCAGCGACACTTGAAGAAGTTGTTGTAACTGCACAAGGTATTAAGAGAGAAAGAAAATCTTTAGGTTATGCTATCTCTACCGTTGCATCTGATGATATTCAAGAACAGTCTAGTGCAGACCTTGGTAGAATCCTATCGGGTGAAGCAGCTGGTTTGAATATCACATCTACAAACGGTACTGCAGGTTCTGGAACAAATATCATTATTCGTGGTTTATCTACTGTTTCGGGAAGTAACCAGCCACTATTTATTGTAGATGGTGTTCCTTTCGCTAATAATACAAACCAACAGAATGCTTTCTTTAACAACGTTACGGAATCAAGTAGATTCTTGGATATTGATCCAAATAACATCGAAAGCGTAAACGTACTTAAAGGTCTTAGTGCATCTGTATTATACGGACAAGAAGGTAGAAATGGGGTAATTCTTATTACTACAAAAACAGGAGCTGCAAAAGCTTCAAACAAAAAATTTGAAGTTACTTTTTCTCAATCTCTTTTTGCTGAAGAAGCAGTATTACCAAAGTATCAGGATGAATATGGTGGTGGTTTCCATCAAAACTTCGGATTCTTCTTTAGTAACTGGGGGCCAAGTTTTAACAGAGATATAAGTGGTAACTCTTTATATAGAAGTGGTGCTCCAGGGAACCAATTCGTTGCCAATCCACTTTCTCAATTAGCTGATCAATCATTAGTTGTTGGTTTTGAAGATATCGCAGCTTCAGATTATGCTTACAGACCTTATGATAGTGTTGACAGATTTTTCAAGACTGGTTTTATCTCCAATACTTCTATAGGTATGACTGGAGGAAATGAAAATGCATCTTTTAGTGCAAACTACAGTTATTTTGATCAAGACAGTTTTACACCAGGAAACCAGTTAACTAGAAATAACATTGGTTTTGGTGGTAAAGCAAAATTAAGTAACAAAATAACTTTCCAAGGAACTGCAAACTATACAAATTCTAGATTAAAAACTCCTCCAATTTCAGCATCTGCTGGTAGTGGAACTGTTGGTGGTGGTAGTTCTGTTTTTGGTGATATTCTTTATACACCAAGAAGTGTTGATTTATTTGGTTTACCTTTCCAAGCACAAGACGGAAGAAGTGTTTACTATAGATCAGGTAATGATATCCAGAATCCTTTATGGACAATAGCAAACGCTAAAGTTACTCAGGAAACAGATAACATTTTTGGTAATGCTAGTCTTACTTATAATTTTAATGACAACTACTCTTTAACATATAGAGCAGGTTTAAATACGTTTACTGAATTTAACACTAACGGACAAAACAAAGGTGGTGTTGATGGTGATGTAACAGGATTCTACAGAACAATTCAAGTTAGAAACACAATTTTTGATAACAGTTTAATCTTAAATGGTTATGAGCAATTAAACGAAAATATTGGGTTAACTTTTATTGCTGGTTTGAATACAAGGAGAAATACATACCAACAAGAGGGTACTTTAAGTACTCAGCAGTTAGCGTTTGGAGTTTTAAGACATTTCAATTTCGTTAATCAATCTACAGCTGATTTCGATGGTGGTCGTTTAGATTTAGAATTTGAAGATAACACGATCGGTGTATATGCAGATGTTAGTCTAGATTATAAGAATTACTTATTCTTTAATGGAGTTGTTAGAAATGACTGGTTCTCTACATTAGAACAAGACAACAACTCAATCTTATATCCTGGAGCGAGTATCTCGTTAATTGCTACAGATGCTATACCTGGTTTACAAGGAGATATGTTTAACTACTTAAAGACAAGAGTAGCGTACGGAGAATCTGCAGGAGCACCTGGAGCATTTAGTACTAGAAATACTTTAGGACTTAATTCTAGAGCTTTCGTAGATGCCCAAGGAAATGTAATTTCTAGCAACGCTGTATCTAATGTATTAGGTAATGCAGATTTGAAGCCAGAAAGATTCCAAGAATTTGAAATTGGAGTTGAAACTCGTTTCTTCAACAATAGAGTAGGTTTAAACGTTAGTTTATTTAAAAGAAATACTAAGGACTTAATTACAAACCAAGCTTTAGATCCTGCTTCTGGATTTACAAACAAGGTAGTAAACTTAGGTAAATCTGAAAACGAAGGTATCGAGGTTGATTTTGATATCACTCCGTGGAAAACTGATAATTTCAAATGGTTAATCAACGGTAACTTCTATGCTGATGAAAACGTTGTAACAGAATTACCAACTGATCAAATTGCTCTAACTGCTTCTATTGGAGGTAGACCTGCAAACTATGCTATCGCTGGAGAAGCTTTTGGTATCCTTCAAGGAACAGCAATCCAAAGAGATGCTGATGGTAACCCAATTGTTGGTAGTGATGGTTTATATTTAGCTACTACAGATATTGAAATCATTGGTGATCCTAACCCAGATTGGACAGGAACACTAAAGAATACTTTCTCTTATAAAGGATTTAAATTCTCTTTTGATTTCCAATATAGACATGGTGGAGACATTTTCTCACAAACTGCTTCTACTCTTGTAGGTCGTGGTGTTGTAGACTCTGATAATCCATTAGACAGAAGAGGAGCTTACATACTACCAGGTGTTTTCCAAGATGGAACACCAAATAACATTCCTATCACTGCTACAAACGTATTTTTTGGTAACTTCGGTTTTGGACCAAACGAATCGCAAATATATGATGGTACTACTTTAAGATTAAATGAAGTTAGTCTTAGTTATGATTTCAAAAAAGAGTTCTTAAACAAAACTCCTTTTGGATCATTATCAATTACGTTACTTGGATCTAATTTATGGTACAAAGCATTTAACTTCCCTGATGACGTTAATTTTGACACTAACACCCTAAGTACAGGAGTTGGTAACGGGCAAGGTATTGACTTTATAACTGGACCAAGTTCAAGAAGATATGGTCTTAGTTTTAGAGCTACTTTCTAATTTTATTTAATACAAAAATGATAAATATGAAAAATAATATAAAAAGAATTTTATTCCTACTGGTTGTGGCTTTGGGATTCAATTCTTGTGAAACAACAGAGCTAGAGATTCTGGAAAGTCCGAATTTACTTAGACCAGATCAGGCAGATATCGACTTTTTCCTGAACAGTATCCAACAAAGTGGTGCTACCTTCTTCGAAGGAATAACCGAAGAAGGAATGGAAGTAACTCGTATACTTCACCAATTCGGTCCAACCTATGATAATGGATACGGACCGGCGCAGTTAAATGGACCATACACTACTGCTTATGCAGGTATTTTAGCGGATAACAGAGCTATGGCTCCATTAGCGCAAGAACTAAGTCTATTTACTCACATTGGTATTGGACAGATTATAGAAGCGTATTCGATCGCTACTTTAGTTGATTACTTAGGAGACATTCCTTATTCTGAAGCTATATTAGGTTTAGAAAATGAAAACCCTAATCTTGACAGTGGTCAAGCTATTTATGATGCAATGTTTGACCTATTAGATTCTGCGATCGCGAATTTAAATCAAACTCCTGCAGCGGAACCTGCTGTTGATCTTTACTACGATGGAGATAAGGATAAGTGGATTCGTTTTGCTAATACGTTAAAGATCAAATTATATTTACAAACAAGATTAGTAAATGCTGCAGCATCTACTACAGGTATTAACGCTATTATTGCTAGTGGTGACTATATCCAAACCGCTGATCAGGATTTCCAATTTCAATATTCTACTGTTGATGCAAATCCAGATAGTAGACACCCTGTATTTGCAAGAAATTTTGATAATGGTGTAGCTGATTATCAGTCTAACTCTTATATGGATTTATTATTAAACGACAAAGCAGCTGCAGATCCTAGAATTAGATATTATTTCTATAGAAATAGAGGAAACCGTTCTACAGATGCTAACGCATTACCTTGTATCGTAGAAACTGCTCCTGCTCACTATCCTGCAGGTACTGTTTTCTGTACAGCTGCTGAAGGGTATAACGGTAGAGATCACCACGATAATGATGGTATCCCACCAGATGAGAATGACAGAGCAGACTGGGGTGTATATCCTATTGGAGGAAGATTCGATGACAACAGTTTCGATGGAACAAATGATAGAACAGTTGGTGCACAAGGTGCTGGTATTTCTCCAATTATGTTAAGTACTTATGTTGATTTCATGTTGGCAGAGGCTGCTCTAGAATTAGGAACTACAGGTAACGCAAGAACATACTTGGAAGATGGAATGACAAAGTCATTCGCTAAAGTAATGAACTTCAGACCTGACCTTACCGTTGCTGCTTTTGCTCCAACTGCATTAGATGTACAAGACTATATAGATGAGGTTCTTGCTAATTATGACTCTGCAGCTGATGATGATGAAAGATTAGAAATCATCATAAAAGAATACTATATCGCATTATTTGGAAATGGTATTGAAGCATACAATACCTACAGAAGAACTGGTAAACCAGAAAACTTACAGCCATCGTTATTAGCTAACCCTGGTGTTTACATTAGATCTTTCTTATATCCAAGTAACTTGGTTGACAGAAACAGCAATGTTGAACAAAAGCCAAATCAAGCGGTTCCAGTATTTTGGGATACAAACCCAGAAGGATTTGTGGACTAATAAAAAAAATTAAAAATTAAAATATGAAAAATTTAGTAAAATTATGTCTGGTAGTTTTTTCTACCACTCTATTTTTCTCTTGCGAAGACGATGAGAAAAATCAAATTACTGACACCGTTAATGCCCCTTGGGTATATTTTGATAGCATAGATTCACCTGTAATAGACGTAACGAATATTGAAGGATCATCTTTTGAAGCAAAACTAGTTGCTCCTTTTGACAACGTAGCATCTTATGAAATATTCGTAAACTATAATTTAGCTGAGGATGCAGATGAGAACAGAATTTTATTTCCTTTAAGAACGATTACAGATTTCCCTGCCGATCTTTCAATAACAGCAGCTGATCTTGCCGCTGCTTTGGGAGTAACTGTTCCAGATCTAGGACCTGGAGATCAATTTGATTTCTTTGTTGAAATTACAGGTAATGATGGAACTGTATTTAATGGTCTTGATGAAACACAATTCTTAGGAGACATTAACAACCCTGGTTTGCAACAAGCTTTAGTATATACTACTTTTATTTCTTGCCCTTTTACAGTTGAAGAAGCGGTAGGAACATATACTATTACAAATGATGTATGGGGATATGAAGCAAGTGGTTCTGACGGACAATTCGAAGTTATTGCTGGACCAGGTCCTAACGAGATAACTATGGTAAATCCTTTTGAGCATGTAAACCCTGCAACTGGTGAGCAAGATTATAATGTTGTAATAAGTGTGGACCCGAATTCTGGGATAGCGACTATTGCAAGACAAGAAGCTTGGCATTGTGACAACTTTGGCTGCCCTTATGGTCAAGGTTTTATCGAAACAAGAGGAACTGGTTTCTTATTCGCTTGTACTGGAACTCTTACTATAACAGCAAGAGCATCAGTTGGTATAGGTGGATGGAGCCCTGCGGCATTTGTTGCTAATAAAAATTAAATTTATTTAGTTTCTAACAATAAATTTGAGCATCCTGATGAAATTTCATCAGGATGTTTTTGTTTTAATAATTTCAAATTATGAATAAAGAGCACTTAATTTTCGGTATACGCTCTATAATCGAAGCAATTAATTCTGAAAAAACAATAGATAAGCTTTTCATCCAAAAAGGGTTAAAAGGAGAACTGATTAAAGAATTATTAGAATTAGCAAAAGGCAAAAACATATCATCTTCATATGTTCCTATTGAAAAATTAAATAAACTTACTCGTAAAAATCATCAAGGAGCAGTTGCTTTTATATCACCTATAGAATTTCATGATTTAGAAAACCTGACGTTAAAAGTTATAGAATCTGGAGAAACACCTTTATTTTTAATCCTTGATCAATTGTCTGATGTTCGTAATTTTGGAGCAATTATCAGAACCGCTGAATGCACAGGAGTACATGGCATTATTATCCAGAAAAAAGGAGGCGCACCTGTTAGCGCAGATACCGTAAAGACAT
This sequence comes from uncultured Aquimarina sp., assembly GCF_947492965.1. GTDB lineage: Bacteria > Bacteroidota > Bacteroidia > Flavobacteriales > Flavobacteriaceae > Aquimarina. Next base: position 114,654 of record NZ_CANLOZ010000007.1, read on the forward strand.
CAACTGGGGCAATTTTTAAAATACCCATTTGTAAAGTGGACCATATAAAAGACGCTATGTTTTACCTACAAGCCTCAGGAATACAAGTAATTGCTGCTACAGAAAAAGCGAATAATTCTATTTATGATATCAACCTATCTATTCCTTTGGCTATTGTAATGGGTAGTGAAGGAAAAGGAATATCCAGTTCTGTTCTAAAGATTGCTGATCATACGGCTAAACTACCTATGTATGGAGAAATAGCATCTTTAAATGTTTCAGTAGCCTGTGGAGTATTTTTATACGAATGTATTAGACAAAGGTTATAAAAGATAAGAGTTTCCTCTACTCTTCTTCAGTATTATTATTTGACAGAGAATTATATTCGTACATAATCTCAATATTTTCCACAATATCTGGCTCTGGCAGATTCTCGATAAAATTACCATTCTCATCAAAGTGTTTTAGGAATTCATCTTCTTCAGGGTTATAATCATCGGACTCCCAGTTATACCTTTTAGGAATTGCAATTCCCTTCTTAATAATGAATGCCAAAAGTACTCCTACAATCAGTCCAGATAAATGACCTTCCCATGATATTTTTGGATCAATTGGAAATGTATACCAAATCATACTCCCATAGATAAAAACTACTACAAAAGACAGAGCTATTAACCTGAAATGTTTTGCTATAATTCCTTTTAAAAAAAGAAATCCAAACAACATGTATATTATTCCACTAGCACCAATATGATTAGCAGAACGCCCCAAAAACCAAGTTAAAACACCAGTTAAAATACCTCCTATAAGGATCACTCTCCATGAGTTTCTCGGATAGAAAAAGAAAAGTGATGCTGATAAAATAAGCAAGGGCAAGGTGTTATGCCACAAGTGAGACAAATCTCCATGAATAAAAGGAGAAAACAGAATCCCCCTCAACCCTATTAAAGTTCTTGGATATATCCCAAAATTATTAAAATCAAAGCCAAATCTCACCTCAAACCAAAACACTACCCAAATTAGCAATACAAATAATATGGGATATCCAATAACTCCCGTTGTAAATTTAAAGTCATATCCTTTTTCCATAGTAACCAAAAGGCAAAAAAGAATCCAAAATAAGTTGATATGCTAAATTGTCAGAAACTTAGAGTTATTTAAAAATCAATCAACTTAAGAAACAAGGTAAATTCTTTTTACATTTCTACAATTACAACATCCAAAACACAGAAATTCTCGAGACAAAAACCGAAAGTTTTGTAATCAACCCATTATACAAATAATTCTAGAATTACATTATTCATGTATATTATCTCAAAACTGACAAAAAAACTCATAAAAACAATATGTATCCTTAATTTTATGAATCGTTCTGGAAAAACATTTCATTAATTACGTTAAATTTGTATAATAAAAGTTTTTGTAAAAAACTAAAGAATGAAACACTATTTACACTCAAAATACAATTTATCATACTATATTATCATATTTTCAATAATCCCAATGTTTGGGTTCGCACAAGTATTTGAAAGAATAGAAACGATTGTAGGATTAGGCGATCTTAAAAGAAATAATGGCGTTGCAGTTGCCGATTATGATGGAGATGGTGACTTGGACTTATTTGTAGTTTCTTTAGAAAAAGATGACCCTAATAAAGAATATAGTAAAAGTAGACTATATCGAAATGAAAATGATGGTACCTTTCAAGATGTAACAGAAGAATCTGGATTAGTAGGCTTTATTTCTATTGACCAACAAACACCTGATTTTGATGGACTTACAGGTGACAAATTTGGTGCTTTCTGGGGAGATTACGATAACGATGGTTTTCCTGATATTTTTTTCACTCAATTAAATAAAGTCCAACTATTTCACAACAACTCCGATGGAACCTTCACAGAAGTGACGGAAGATGCTGGCTTTGATCTAAATGATACCTGTGGAAATACTAATGCTGCTTGGTTTGACTATAACAATGATGGATTTCTTGATTTATTTTTAAGTGATTGGAGAACTTGTTCTGGAAATAAACTCTACAAAAATAACGGTGATGGAACATTTTCAAACCTTACCGAAGAATTGATTGCTCCAGAATTCAATCTCCGTTCTTCTCCAAGTTACACAGCGTTTCCATTTGATTTTAATGAAGATGGGTGGATGGATATTTACATTGCGAATGACCTTATTAAACCAAACAGCCTGTTGATAAATCAAGAAGGATCTTCTTTTATGGATTCTGCTCAAGAATATGGACTTTCAAGTTCGGCTGATGATATGGGAATTTGCATGAGCGATGTTAATAATGATGGACTCTTTGACCTTTTCATAACTGCAATTTCTAGGAACATTCTTTTAACAAATAATGGTAATAATACATTTCAAAACAGCACTGAAACTTATGGAATTAGTGGCACTGGATGGGCTTGGGGAAACAAGTTTGCGGATTTTGATTTAGATGGTGATGAAGATTTATTTATTGTAAATGGATACGACTACCCTGGAAACCAAAAGGAATTTAATGTTTACTATGAAAATTTATTAAATGAAAATTCTCTAACCTTTCGAGATAGAACTAGAATCGTAGGACTTCAGGATATAGGATATTCTACTGAAGGCTTAGACTTTGATTACGATAACGATGGTGATCTTGATCTTATAGTAACCAATACAGATGGAAATCCTTTTTTTTACGAAAATAGAACACTAGATTATGACCAAGATAGTAATCTAAATTGGTTTAAAATTATTCTTGAAGGCGTCACATCAAACAAAAATGCTTTTGGCACTAAAATTACTTTAAAAACAGATCAAGGAATATATCGACGTTATTATAATGGTATAGGTTTTTTAGGTCAAAGCATTAAACCCATTCATTTTGGACTTAATACATCCTCAGAAATTTTAGAACTAATTATAAAGTGGCCTTCTGGTATAGAAGAAGTTTATCAAAACATAGAAATTAATACGAATATAAAAGCTATAGAAGGAAGTGGTTACGAAATATTAGAAATAGACCCAAGTATTAAAATAAGAGGATGTACAGATCCAGTAGCTTGTAATTATAACCCTCTAGCAACCACTTCTGATGGTTCTTGTCAATATCTTTCTGCAAATTCAATAATTGGAAATACTGATCCGAGTTTTTTAAGTACAGAAACTTATACCTTAGAAGGCTCCAATAATTCTACAGTAAATTGGGAGATAGAAGGTGGAGAAATTATTTCTGAACAAGGAGAAAGCTCTATTACCGTTCGATGGGGAATTGAAACATTAGCTAAGATCAAAGCTACGGAAGTATCAAATGATTGTTCTAGTGAAGAAAACGTGCTAGTAATCAATTTAAATCCTAATGAAATCCCAGACGAAATATCCATCGCAAGATTATGGAATGAAGTACTTTTGTCTTCGATAAGAGGAGATTTTGCAAGACCAACTGTACATGCACGTAATCTTTTTCATACTAGTATTGCAATGTATGATGCTTGGGCAATTTATGATGAAAATGCGAGACCATACCTGACTGGAAATCAAGTTCATAATTTCTCTAGTACATTGGATGTTTTTTTTCCAAACGAAAGCATTGAAGAATCTAGAAATAAAGCGATTAGTTACGCAGTTTATAGAGTGTTGACATCACGATTTAAGAATTCTCCAAGTTCGGCGGTTACCAAAGAAAAATTAGACTTTTTAATGACCAAGTTAGGATATGACATCGATTATACTTCGAATGATTATCAAAATGGAAATGCAGCAGCTTTAGGTAATTATATTGGTGAAACGATTATTAAGTATGGATTAAAAGACAATTCCAATGAGATAAATGATTATAAGAATGAATTTTACACTCCAATAAATTCCCCTCTAGCGCCTGCCGTTTCTGGAAACCCCATTTTAGAAGATCCTAACCGCTGGCAACCGTTAAGCCTAGATACATTTATTGACCAAAGTGGTAATTTAATTGAAGGAACAACCCCAAGCTTTTTAAGTCCAGAATGGGGAGAAGTTTTACCATTTGCCCTTAAAAGCAGTAATAAAACTCAATACAACCGTCTTGACGACCAATACAGTGTGTATCACGACCCTCTACCTCCACCATACCTAAATACTGAATCAGAAGATTACTATAAATGGGGGTTTTCTATGGTTGCAATATGGGGATCTCATTTAGATCAACGAGACAATGTAATGATAGATATTTCTCCGAGATCACTAGGAAATCAAAACATAAATTCTTTTCCTACTTCTTTTAATGAATATCCAAACTTCTACAACTATATAGAGGGAGGAGATCAAAGTAATGGATACGATATAAACCCATACACAAATGCCCCTTACGAACCTCAAATAGTACCTAGAGGAGACTACGCCCGTGTACTAGCTGAATTTTGGGCTGATGGTCCAGATTCAGAAACTCCTCCAGGCCATTGGTATACAATACTTAACTATATAAATGACCACCCCGCTCTAATCAAAAAAATGGGAGGACAAGGTACCACACTAAGTTCATTAGAATGGGATGTAAAAACTTATTTTATTTTAGGAGGAGCCATGCATGATTCCGCAATTTCCGCTTGGAGTGTCAAAGGATGGTATGATTATATACGCCCTATATCTGCAATACGTTATATGGCAGACAAAGGTCAAAGTTCAGACCCGCAATTACCTAATTATAATCAAGATGAAGGTATACCCTTGGTTTCTGGATTTATTGAGGTAGTCACAGAAAATGACCCTTTATCCGGTATTGACAATCAAAATGTAGGTAAAATAAAACTATACACTTGGAAAGGACCTGATTATATAACTAATCCTGAAACAGATCAGGCTGGAGTGGGTTGGATACTAGCTGAAAACTTTTGGCCTTATCAAAGACCTTCATTTGTTACCCCTCCCTTTGCGGGTTATGTCTCTGGACATTCCACGTATTCTAGAGCTGCTGCAGAAGCACTAACTCTAATAACTGGAAATGAATTTTTCCCAGGAGGATATGGTGAATTCATAGCAAAGAAAAATCAATTTCTTGTTTTTGAAGAGGGACCTTCTGTAGACATTAAGCTACAATGGGCGACTTATCGAGATGCTTCAGATCAATGTTCTTTATCCCGAATATGGGGTGGAATTCATCCACCTGCAGACGATTTACCTGGAAGATTTATTGGAGAAAAAGTAGGTAAAGACGCATATGCATATGCTATACCTTATTTTACAGGTAAAAACTCTAATTCAGAACCCATTAATAATAGTATCATATACCCAATACCTGTAATAGATAGGAACATATTCATTAAAGAAACGACAGAAAATTACTCTTTTGAATTATTCGAAATTACAGGAAAAAAAGTGCCTTTGGAATCTATACAATATGCCGCATTTTCAAACACTACAAAATTAGTACTCCCGAATATTATAACTTCTGGGATATACCTATTAAAGGTTAACGATACCGTTAAAAAAATAGTAATCCTATAAAAAAAACAATTAAACAAATTAATCATTAATTAGTGATAGAATAATAAACTTCCTGATTCCCTTTAACATAAATAATAAAGTTTTACAATTAGAAGTTATTTAGATCTTATTTTTCTGCTAAATTAAGTTTAATTGGCTTTGATAAGTTATCTTTACAATTAAAAAATCATCTCATAATCTCATGGAAATAAAATTATACGACTATAAGATTCTTTTTATTATTTGTTTTTTATTAATCACTTCGACAGCACACTCCCAGAACACTTTAGGTGCAACATTAAATACGGATAATTCGTTTATTGGATATACCTTATTATCACCTAATTCACCACTTCTCCCGAGTAAGACTTTTTTAATTAATAATTGTGGAGAAATAGTTAATGAATGGAGCAGTAATTACAAAGCTTGGGGAGTTGATTATATAACAAACAATGGAGATCTTTACAGTGCTCATGTTGATAACAAATCAACATTAAATATTCGTGGAAATACAGGAAGAATAGAAAAAAAAGACTGGAACAATAACTTAATATGGGGATACACCTTTTCTGATACTGATTTTAGTTTCCATCATGATTATCTTCCTTTACCAAATGGAAATATAATACTTGTAGTAGCTTATAGAAAAACAGAACAAGAAGCTATAGCTATAGGGAGAGATCCTTCTACTTTAGATGAGGGTGAACTTTATGATGAAAGAATTATTGAAATTAAACCAATTGGTAATGATGATATTGAAATTGTATGGGAATGGAGATTATGGGATCACTTGATTCAGGATTTTGATTCATCGAAAAGCAATTTTGGAACAATTTCAGATCATCCTGAGCTCCTGGATGTTAACTTTACTGGTAATTCCAACTCTGATGCTGACTGGCTGCATATAAGCTCTATAGATTATAACAACCAGCTAGACCAAATACTTTTTAGTTCACCAAGATTGAGTGAGTTTTATGTGATCGATCATTCTACAACAACTGCTGAAGCTGCCACAAGCTCTGGAGGAAATAGTGGAAAAGGAGGAGATATTCTATATAGATGGGGAAATCCACAAATATATGATCGAGGAGGAAACGACGATCAAAAATTATATGGCCAACATACGGTGCATTGGATTCCAACTGGACTTCAGGATGAAGGAAAGTTTATGCTTTTTAATAATGGTTCGGGAAGAGATTTTTCTTCTGTTGATATTATCAACCCTCCAGTAGATCAAAATGGTAATTACACTATTACTAATGCCACTCCTTTTTTACCTTCTGAACCTGATTGGTCCTATTCCAACGAAAGCAATCCTATAGATTTTTTCTCTCCTCTAATATCTTCTGCATATAGATTAGAAAATGGAAACATTCTGATTACCGAAGGAACAAAATCTAAAATATTCGAAATAAATGCTCAAAAAGAAATTGTTTGGGAATATATTTCCCCTTACAGGAATGATGTTATTCTTTCCCAAGGAGATACTAATACTGGTGCTGCTGCTTCATGGATTTTTAGAGGCAAACGATATTCATACGATTATTCTGCATTCATTGGAAAAGATTTAACTCCAACGGGATATATAGAACAGAATCCTGTCCCTGCTAATTGCACATTATTTAATACACTTTCAGTAGAAGAGTTTGATTTAGATACTAGTTTTGCCATATACCCTAATCCCAGTAATGATATCATCAATATTACTAATAGAAAAAGTTTAGACTACGAAGTGGAATTATTTTCTTTTAATGGACAAAAGATAACTCTTAAACTGGATAAAAATAGTCTTGACCTATCTACTTTGACGTCCGGAATTTACTTACTTAGAATTAACACTGAAAACGACAGCTTAATAAAAAAGGTAGTAAAGAGATGATAGTTTAACAGCATACTAAATTGGTATGAACAAACCTCTAGCGGAAAGAATACGTCCCAGATCCTTAGAAGAGTATTTAAGTCAAGAACATTTGATTGGTGATGATGGTTCCTTAACCAAACAGATCAAAAATGGAATCATCCCATCTCTAATTTTTTGGGGCCCTCCAGGCGTAGGTAAAACAACACTAGCTAATATTATTGCCAGTGAATCTGATCGCCCATTTTATACACTCAGTGCTATTAATAGTGGTGTAAAGGAAGTACGAGAGGTAATTGATAAAGCAAAACAAAGCGGTGGATTGTTCACTTCTAAAAATCCAATTCTTTTTATTGATGAAATTCATCGTTTTAGTAAATCACAACAAGATTCCTTACTCGGAGCAGTGGAAAAAGGATGGGTAACGTTAATTGGAGCTACTACGGAAAACCCAAGTTTTGAAGTAATTCCTGCCTTACTCTCCAGATGTCAGGTTTATGTTTTAAAACCTTTCGAAAAAAAGGAATTAGAAGCACTTTTGGCTAGAGCAATGGTTCAAGATGAATATATATCATCAAAGAATATTGAACTCAAAGAAACGGAAGCTTTATTACGTTTAAGTGGTGGTGATGCTAGAAAATTATTAAACATTTTTGAACTGATTGTCAGTAGTCAAGAAAACAATGAAATAATAATTACGAATGATCTGGTTCTTAAACTGGTGCAACAAAACACTGTTAGGTATGACAAAACCGGAGAACAGCACTATGATATTATTTCCGCATTTATCAAATCAGTAAGAGGCAGTGACCCAAACGCAGCCGTGTATTGGTTAGCAAGAATGATTGAAGGTGGAGAAGATCTTAAATTTTTGGCCAGAAGAATGATTATTTTAGCTTCGGAAGATATTGGAAATGCGAATCCTACAGCACTTATTATGGCAAATAACACTTTTCAGGCTGTAACCACAGTTGGGTACCCAGAAGCCAGAATCATCTTAAGCCAGTGTGCAGTTTATCTAGCAACTTCTCCAAAAAGTAATGCATCCTACATGGCAATTAATAAAGCGCAACAACTAGTTAGGCAAACTGGTGATTTACCTGTTCCTTTGCATATAAGAAATGCTCCTACTAAATTAATGAAAGAACTAGGATATGGAGAAGATTATAAATATGCTCATGACCATACAAATAACTTTGTAGATCAGGAGTTTTTACCAAAATCACTAGAAAACACAAAACTCTATGAACCTGGCAATAATCAACGAGAGAATGCTTTTAGATCATTTCTAAAATTGCGATGGAAAGATAAGTACAATTACTAGTTTATTGACGCGCAAAAGTATCCGTGATTAATTTATCAGTAACAGGATTAATTCTATCTAAAATAAAATTACCATAAGCATCAAAATAACCACTACCACTTAAATCTCCAGCTTTAACGATATAGTCGTTTTTTCTACTAGACTTTAAAATCTTGCCTAAAGAAAGAACAGAACTCCCCTTTTTTTGTGATAACTCAAAACCAAACTCTTTCTTATTGAAAAGATATGTTTCATCGTTATAAGTAAAGGAAATAGTTTTCTGAGAAGATACAATTGTTTTTTCCCAAACCTGCTCTTTAGTATTCTTTTCATTTATCATTGAGTTTGCACTCTCTGATTTAGACATAGTAGGCGCTGCGTTCTCAACTGAATTATTTACTTCTTTTGGCACATTGGACTGTGGACTGCTCACTGCAACCATATTCTCTTTTTTACCGTTATACTTATAATTCAAGGCTTGGATATCTTTAAAAGCATTTCTTAAAGCTTCATGATAAGATTTTTTATACTCTTTTTCTCTACTAGTCCCTTCTTTAGTACTAAATACAACTATTCCGTTGCAATCTTTTAAATCTACAATAAGTTTGGTCTTCAATAATCCAGAATTTTTCCTTACATCTGCTGTTAAACCCTTGCAACCATTAGTTTTTAAATCTTCTGGTAAATCCTCACCTCGAATAAAAGCAGTAAACCCATATTTTTCAAACAAAAACTTGGTTAACGAATTTAATTGATAGTCATCATTTTCTCGCAAAAAGACGTAACCTTCTGGCACAATTACATATTTATAATCATTCACCGAATTTTGAGCCCAGAAATTATTGATAAAGAAAAAAGCAAGCCCAAAAAAGAAAACACGTGTTATATTCATTACATTATTACATTAAATCCTAATTGGACGGATGCTCCTCTCGCATCAGCCAGATTAGAATATTCTAAAAGATTATTTGCCGAAATATAAAAATTAATTTTATTAAAATGAGTAGACATTAAAAAACCGATGTTTTTAAAGGAATAATCGTCTACCGTATAAGTTAATTTTGTTCTCAGAAAACTGGATAATCGTTTGTAATAAAACAATGATGCTGCATATTGAGGTCTTTTAGGTCTAAATTGTGTAAATACTTGCAGTCCAAACGCATCTTGATATAAAGGTCCTTCTCCCTCTATCGCGCAGTTACAAGTACCGTCATCATATCTGTTAAACGAATACCTTATAGAACTGTTCAGTTTTAATGGTCTTAATGCGGCATAACTTGTACTTAGCGTATCAATCGGTATTGCTTCTTCTAATTCATTCAATATATCTTGCCCATTATCATCTGTAATGGGAGTTTCTAATCCCTCAAAAACAAAATTACCTCTTGCCCTATAAGTCTCCACATCTTTGGTGTAAAAAATCATTCCTAAATCTGTCATACTTCCCGTAAGCGTCCACTGATCTTCTATTTTATAACTAAATCCTAGATCTACACCTACTCCTAAGTTTCCTCCAAGAAATGCTCTTCCAATAAACTTATTCACCACTTGACTAGCACCATCTGCATTATCCTCAGATTCGATATCTCGCAGAGACGCATAACCTGCTGTTTGTATACTTACATCAGCATTGCTAATTACATGCTGATAGATGTTATTACCTTGTGGAGTCTCGATAGTAGTAAATGTCCCACGATTTTTTGTACTTCTAAAATTAAAAATACTAGAATACAACTTTGCTCTAGCTCCAAAAGTTAATTTCTTATTTACTTTTTTATTGTAACCAAAATGATACACTGTTAGCAATTCTCCGGTAGCTCTTATATTAGAAAACCGAAATGGGACATTTATAAAATCCTGATTTCCTTGATAAGCTAGAACTGCGAAGTCTTTAGGAAAATATACAATCAGATCAAGCTCCTGGTACAATCCGCCTGAATAATACAAATCTTTATTGTTTTTGCTACGCCAACCAAAACTAAGTAACTCTAATTGTTCTGTTAAAGTGAAGTAGTCGTTACTAGTAAGTGTATTGATTGTATTCTCTATTTTATCATTAATATCCCTACCATCATCTGCAAACACATCATAGATTGAGGCTCCTCTAAAGCCAACGTTTAGATGTATCTGAGATAAAAAAGGAACTCCAGCGTGATATTTAAAATTCACCTCTGCGCCTGGATTAAGCATAAGCGACTGCGGTAGATCAGTAAAATCGTATAAGGTTTCTTTATTTTGAGAATATAATGAGCATCCCAATAAACCTAAAAAAAGGCACAATAAGATTCTCATAATTCATAATTTACATAGTAACTGGCTTTTGATCTAATATGTAAAACACCTCTTAAGTCCGTGTTTAATGTGGGTACAATGATTTCTGTTGCAATTTTTTGGGCAGAAGACAATTGGTTTAAAGTAGCATTATCTAAAACAATTGGATCAGGATCTGAGAAAGATACAACCGGTTGTGTACCTGGTCCCATTCCTGCTTGCACAGGAACATTGTATAATTGTCCGATTGGTTGATCATTTTCGGTTAAAAATTGAAATTGAATAAGAAATGCTCGCTCAATAGTATTACGAACTTCGATTGTAAGTTCGACTCTATCTAAATTATCCACTGCAAAATCAGTTCCTACTAAATCATAATTTGCAGTATCCCTTACAACCTCAGGAGGTATGGTAAATTCTGTATCAGGAGGAAGTCCATCTGGAATATATTCCTCGATATCAAATTCTGAATAAATAAAATCCGCCTCAAAGACAGGAGTTAAAACAACATCTTCTAGTTGCTCGAAATCTAATTCTTCAACGCACGAAACGGTTGACATTATTGCGCTGAAAAACAGCAGCAATGCATAAGTTTTTTTTGTTTTCATCTGGGGGAGTTGTTTAGTATCTAACGAAAATATACAAATATTTATTACTAAATGTAATTTTTTATTTCATTTAATGAAGAAACTTGCAATATATCCTGAGGTATTTGTTCCCGATGATAGTTGAAACATATTGACCTGATCCCCAAAGATTCTGCCCCTAAAATATCTGCTTCATAGTTATCTCCAATCATCAAACTATTATCAATATTCGCGCCAGAAATAGCTATCGCATGCTCAAATATAATTGGGTTTGGTTTTTTAACACCTACATCCTCACTATTCGTTACAGTCTTGAAATATTGTGCTATGTTAGAATTAGATAGCTTGGTGTTTTGCACCTCTCTAAAGCCATTTGTTATAATATGCAAATGATAGTTTGGTTTTAAATAGGTTAACAACTCCACAGCACCTTCTATCAAATAATTATTTAAAGGAAGAAAATTTATATAATCTTCAGACAACTGATCTATCACTTCAATTGAAAAAGATATACTAAAAGCATTAAAAGCTTTTATTAAACGCCCTCTGCGCAACTCTTGTTTCGTCACTTTTTCTTCTCTATACAACTTCCAATATTGTAAGTTGATAGGCTGATAAACACTCAAAAACTGATAAACATCTATTTCGATATTGAATTTATCAAACATCTTTTGAAATGCTAAAGTCGAATTTCTATCAAAATCCCAAAGAGTGTGATCAAGATCAAAAAATATGTGATCAATTTTTGTTAGTCTCATCCCTAGTCCAAATAAATTTAAAAATTGATTTCCAAAACGGTTGCTCATTAAGATCCCCTAATAAGCCATTACTAAAAACAGGAATAAATAATCCATTTACTTTTTCCACTTTTTCCAAGTAATCTATAATTTCTTGCCTAACAACATACTCGTTATCAGCATTCTCAAAACTTTTAGGAGTGATACAAAAAGAATAAATCACCAAAGGCGTTTGTACTTCGTAATCCAAGTCATAAAACAAAAAAGGTGTACAAGTCCCTGCCCTAAAACCAGCATGTCCGGGATACCCCATTGAATAGTCTTCTTGAATTTCTAATTCAATAAAGTTTCGATATGCTTCAGGAAGTTTTATTTTATAAAAAGAACATAATGAAGACTTTAATTGTCTATTCACAATATTCTCTATTCTCGTTTTTTCTTGCTTTAATATTTCTAAGTCGGCAATAGCATCATATGAAACCTTCAAACCAACATCTAAATAATCTGATACATGTTTAATAACTTTCTTATGTTCTGGATTACTATGGTTGATATTTTTTTCAAAATTCGTGTAATCCCCTAAGCCAAAAAACATGAGACATTTTCTATGTATATTTTTTTGCAAATCAATCACAAAATCAAAAGTATTGTACGGATCTTTTTTAATCCCCAATATTACTTTGACTCTATCAGTAACTTCATTAACTTTTAACTGCCATAGATCTCTAATACCTCCTCCTACAGATCTTAAAATTCCTTTTTGCCAATACGCAAAAGTCTGACTCACATAAATGATAGGTTGAATCTTAAACTCTTTTTCTTTAAATCTAATATCTGGATACTTTTCCTTTAGTATTTTTTTAAACTTTAGCGCCCAAATATCAACAACAGGCTCATGCAAAAAACCATTCTGATAAGCAATACTTTCTGTTGCGGCAAATCTTCCGAGTTCGTCTTTTACGTGAGGTAAATACTCTTCATATCTTGTCAACAAATAAAATGTTGCCGCGAATATATCAAATGGCAAAGCCGTACTTTGGTTTTTAACCGAAAAAAAACACTGAGTATCTTCCCAAGGCATTACTTGTATTTCTACTTCGTTGAAACCGTGCTCAAAAAGCAAATCCACGCTTTGAAAATAAAGCTCTTTTCCTAAAGGTTGTTTACCATAAGATAATTTTGGACCATCATGGGCAATAAAAGATTCAATTTTGGAAGTAAAATCAACTTCCAAACCCAAAACTCTTTTACAGATATGCTTAAAAGTGTATAATACTCTAGGTGTTATCTTGTAAACATGGATTAATAGCATAGTTATTATAGTATAGCTTGATCTGCGAAGCTAAAATAATCCTTTTCTGTAATTATTAAGTGATCCAATAGTTTAATATCTAAACTCATACCTGCTTGTTTCAATTTTTGTGTCAAGGCTTTATCGGATTCACTTGGCACTAAAGTTCCGCTAGGGTGATTATGTGTCAATATAATTGCTGTGGCATTAAATTCTAGCGCAGATCTAAACACAATTCTTGGATCTACCAAAGTGCTAGTCTTCCCTCCTACACTTATTTGCTTCTTTTGTAAAACCTTATTAGAATTATTAAGAAACAAAACCCAAAACTCTTCATGTTCCAAATCCCCTATAATTGGATTCATTATATGAAATACATCCATACTCGACCCTATTTTAGGTATCATCGGAACACTTTCTTCTTTTCTTCTTTTTCCTAACTCTAAACCTGCTACTATTGATATTGCTTTTGCTTCTCCAATTCCTTTAAAATCCATGAGCTGTTTTACTGAAAGTTTACTAAGAGCATTAATTTGATGATCCACACTTGCTAAAATTCTTTTGCTTAATGCTACGGCACTTTCTTCTTTATTCCCAGAACCTATTAAAATCGCTATTAACTCCGAATCACTTAAAGAATTCTTCCCTTTAACCAATAATTTTTCTCTTGGACGATCATTTTCATTCCATTTTCTAATCGAAAATGAAGCATTATTTTCAATCATATATTTTTTTTTAGAAGTATTATTCCCTAAATTTTTCGATACTTATATATAAACTAGTCCGCTCAAATACAATATATTATTCTATAATTTACAAAAATAAAAATTGTCTACCCTGTCGATATTCTAAGATTCTTTATACATATATTTGTTTGAAAATGAAAGTTTTACTATATTTGAACACCCATAATCTAAAAAAAGAGAATTTAACAACTTCAAATTAACCTATTTATGAAGAACATTATTACCTTCGCATTACTATTAGCTACCATTAGTTTTTATGGACAAGACAGGAAACGCATAAGCTTCTTAAATTTAGTAGGAAACCACATACAAGTACCAAGAGGATGTCAAGCGCAATCAGAATTTGAGTTGCAAGCATGTAATGGAACCTCTATTAAATGGGATTATTACAGTGACGATATGCTAACTGCAGTATTTGACGCTACTATCGATGCTTTTGGAGCAGATAACTCTTCTAAAACGGCTGTAACATTTACTTCCTTTGGATCTGAATTGAAAGGTTTTAAATTTAAATCTGGCACTACTTTCCAATATTTTTTAATGGGAAAAATTAAGGATCAGCCTCTGATGATAAATCTTGGAACACCTTCGGATATATCAGCAAACGGAGATTTGGAAGGAATTCTTAAACTGGTCTTCGAAAAGGTCGGATAATTAAATCATTTATTTTTACGATTAATCTTTAAAGTTATTTTAGCAATAGCTTAGGTTTTTTATGGATCATATTTAAAATAATTCTGTTATTTTTGGTGTGTATATCTTAAATATGCCAAAAGATGAAATCTCTTTTTGATGAACCCGTAAAAAATGAAATAGAAGGTAGAATTCAGAAATTATCTACAGAAAGCTCTCCAAATTGGGGCAAAATGGATATTTCTCAAATGTTATTTCATTGTCAGTTTCCTTTAAAAATTGCACTTAAAAAAGAGCATCCAACGGTAAAACCAAATTTATTGGCTAAGATATTCTTTAAAAAATCCTTGTATAACGACAAACCTTGGAAAAAAAATTTACCTACACATCCAAAATTAAAAGTTGTTGATAGTAAAGTTTTTGAAGAAGAAAAAAAGGTATTATTAAATTTAATTAGTGAATTCTCAGAAAAGAGAACTATTTCCGAATGGGATCCGCATCCTATGTTTGGACAGTTTACCAAAGATCAATGGGGAAAAATGCAATACAAGCATTTAGATCATCATTTACAACAATTTAACGTATAGTCTGTGTATCCACCAAAACATCATCAAGACTATAACGTAGAGAACATTAAAAGTGTAGCTAAAGCATATCCTTTTGCTACCTTAGTATCTGCCAAAGACAAAACACCATACATTACTCACGCACCATTAATTCTAAATGGAGACACTCTTGTCGGCCACATAGACGCTAATAATCCACATGTAGAATTATTGCAAAATGACTATCCAGTCACAGCTATTTTCCAAGGACCTCAAACCTATATTTCTCCAACGATTTATACTACCAAGCAATTACCCACCTGGAATTACATTATTTCACACGCAGCAGGTATCGTAAAGACGATCAAAGATCCAGAATTAATTAAAGAATCAATGGTAGTAATGACTGACTTTTTAGAAAATCCCAATGATGGTTTTAAACTATTAAAAGAAGACCCTAGGATGGACCGTTTGGTTCCGTATATTCATTGTTTTGAGATTGAAGTACAGCATTGGGAAGGTAAATTTAAATTAAGCCAAGATAAAATACCAGCCGACATAGAAAATGCAAAACAAGAATTGATCAAAAATAACCAAATCAGTATTGCGGATTTTGTTAATGATTTATTCCAAGAACATTTTTAAACATTTCTTCAGATGCGTTAGTCTTTAAGGTTTTAATTCCCATTCTATTGCGTTTCAATATGAATTCTATGAACTTAAAAATAGTATTAGATTAAAATATTACTTCTAACATATACTAAACCTCATTTATTAAAGTTCTAAACACTAAATTGATCTTAATTAATCCTTAAGACTTTTTAAAACATCAATAAGAGTTCCAAATCTACTTATATCAAAAGATCTCATAAAGAAAAGAACTGTAGCCATGACAAGAACTTTAAATGTTTCGTTGATCCTACTTATATCATTCATCGTTATAAATTGTTCGAATGATGATAAAGATTCCGTTTCCGATAACAATATGAATGTAGGTATGTTAGATAAAGTCAAAACTAACGGAGGAAGTAATAATGATAGTGCACAGGCAATTAAAGCTACTCAGGATGGAGGTTATATTGTTTTGGGATATACATTAAGTAATGACCAAGACATCACTGATAAGGAAGGAGAAGATGCTGACTTCTATCTATTAAAATACGATGGATTAAACGAATTGCAATGGAGCAAAACCTATGGAGGAACTGGTGACGACAGAGGTTATGATATAATAGAAAATCAAGACGGAAGTTTAGTAATATTAGGCTATAGCACAAGTAATGATGGAGATGCTACTAGTAATGAAGGCGATAAAGACTACTGGGTCCTTAAGTTATCTTCTACGGGAGTCATTATTTGGCAAAAATCCTTTGGCTATTCTGGTGAGGATTTTGGAACATCTCTAATTAAATCAAGTGAAGGTGGATATGTACTAGTTGGAGAATTAGATGTTGTGGGATCGAATGGTGAAGGTGACACAACGAAAACTACTAACAACAGACATGCAGGAGGCAATTATTGGGCAATTAAGATTACTGAAGATGGGAAGTTAGAATGGAGTAAACAATTTGGTGGTGGTTTTTCAGAAACTCCAAAAGATATAGTTCAAACGGATGATGGAGGTTATATTATTGTTGGCGAATCCGACAGTGATGATTTAGACATTACTAATAACAAAGGTTTTTATGATTTCTGGGTTATTAAAATCTCAAATACAGGAATTTTAGAATGGCAAAAGTCTTTTGGCGGAAGTAATATTGATAATGGATTTAGCATAACTAAAGCGAATGATGGGAATTATTTAATCGTTGGAGCTACTAAAAGCTCAGATATTGATGTTTCAGCTAACAAAGGTGTTACGGATATATGGTTAGTAAAAATTTCACCATCTGGAGATTTAATTTCTGAAAAAACTATTGGAGGTAGTAATTTTGATACAGCAGAAAAAATTATCAATACTACTGATGGAGGTTATTTAATTGCAGGATCATCACGAAGCGAAGATGGAGATGTGTCTGAAAATCAAGGGCAAATTGACGGTTGGATTATCAAACTAGATACTAATCAAGATATCGTTTGGCAAATTAGTACAGGAGGATCTCAGTTCGATTATATTTATGATGTGGCAGAATTAAGTAATGGTTCGATTATAGCTGTAGGAGACACCTTTAGTAATGATGGTACAATCACAGAAAATAAGGGACTTAGTGACATACTGACTATTACTATAAAACAATCATCAGAAAATCAGTAAACTTTTGTTTAAAAGACAAAAAAAGCATCACAAATACATGCGATGCTTTATAAATTATATTGAAAAGAAGATTATATCAACCCCTTTACCTCATCAAAATTCAATCCACCATAATTACCGCTACTCATAAGCAATAGTGCAGAATTTGCGAAATCTTTTTGATGAAGATACTCCTTAAACTCTTCAGGATTTGTATAGATTAATAAATCTTTCCTGTTAAATGCTGTAGCAATTTGTTCTTCGGATACTTCTTCTAACTGTTTAATTTTTACTGCATGAGGTGAATAAAAAACAACCGCCTGATCTGCTGCATCCAACGCTCCCTCGTATTCCTTCAAAAACTCTGCATTTAGACTGCTATATGTATGTAGCTCTAGACATGCTATTAGTTGTCTGTCTTGATATTGTTCTTTTACTGCTTTTGTAGTAGCATTTACTTTAGAAGGACTATGTGCAAAATCTTTATAGGCCACTGCAGTATTGCTCTCTGCTATTTTTTCTAGTCTTTTAGAAGCACCAGTAAATGATGCAATTGCTTCATAGAATTCATCCTCATCAATACCCATATGCTGACAAATCCACTTTGCTCCTGCCAAATTACTTAAGTTATGAGCCCCAAACACCTCTATAGGCATTTCACCTTCAGGTGTGTTTAATAAGGTTTCCCCATTTTCTACTCGGTAATCGGGTGTAGTATAAGGTATTTTCCTAATTTGATTTTCAGAATGCTCAACTACCTTAACCACCTCAGGATCTTCTTCATTATAGTTAATACTTCCGCCGCGTACGATACTATTTACAAAAATCCGAAACTGTTCTACGTAATTATCAAAAGTTGGGAACACATTAATATGATCCCATGCGATCCCACTTAGTAATGCAATATTTGGTTTGTATAAATGAAATTTTGGTCTTCTATCTATCGGAGAGGACAGATATTCATCACCCTCTAACACCATAAAATCATTCTCTTCCGTTAGATGAACCATCGTATCAAAACCTTCTAATTGAGCTCCCACCATATAGTCTACTTCTTTATCATGGTAGTGTAGAACATGTAAAATCATAGAAGTAATAGTAGTCTTACCATGAGAACCACCAATCACAACACGAGTTTTATTCTTAGACTGCTCGTACAAAAACTCTGGATAAGAATATATCTTCAATCCTAGTTCTTGGGCTTCCAGTAACTCTGGATTATCTTCTTTGGCGTGCATTCCTAAAATAATAGCATCAATTTCTTTAGTTATTTTTTCAGGAAACCAACCAAAAGTTTCAGGCAGTAAACCATGATTAGCTAATCGTGATTTTGAAGGTTCAAAAATCACATCATCACTTCCTGTAACTTTATATCCTTTTTGATGCAATGCCATAGCAAGGTTGTGCATAGCACTCCCTCCTATCGCAATAAAATGTACGCGCATAATAGTGTTCTTAATTCTAAAAAGTAAAGATACAACCTACTTTTAATTATTAAAGAAACTAACTTTAAAATAACGAGTAGATTGTATCAATTTCAGATTTTCCTGTAAAATTATTGCGTAGCCAATAAGGGTCTTGTAGCTTCTTCTGGTAATTTCAAAAGTTCGCGAAGTGTTAAAACATCCAATATTCCATCCGGAAATAATTCATGTTTGTATTCAAAATCTTTTAGCGCCGTTTCTGTTTCTATTTTAAAATTCCCATCAACGGCAATCGTATACCCACTGGCGACCAAGCGCTTTTGCATTTCATACACCCATGGACCTCGATCTCCCGTTTTTAATGTTTTTTGCAAAACTGTTTTTTGAAATAAATCGTAAAATGCTTCCTTGCTATTGTTCTCTGCTATATCTTCTTGTGATAATTGATTCTGCTCTAGCAATTTTATTTCATCATTAGATAATCCTTTAGATTTATACACTGTAGATTGCATAAGGATAGCTTCATAATATTTCACCTTTCCTAATTTCTTTTGATATTCGTTAATAGCATATCGAGTAGCTGAATTGTCTTTTTTCGGATTTCTAACGTCTATACGGTTTGTAGACCATTGTGAGATTATATATCCATTCAGCATTTCGATAGCTTCATAATAATTCATAACAACTTGCGGATCGTGATAAGAATTATCTACAGTATCTTTGGATACATAGGCTACATTCTTAGGGTGAAATCTTTGGTATTTATGATATTGATTATACCCCATTACCAGAGTGATAACGACTAACAAAAAAATAATAATGCCCTTCATAGTTGAAAATTTGGTTTATAGTAATTGAAATAAATTAGTGTCTTTTCTACCTGATCAAAGTTTTTTACGAAGTGGGGAAAAATTAAACCTGTAATCTTCTTAAAGATAATCATAAAATAAGAAATTACCGAAATCAACACTTATGTTTTGCAATTACCAAAAGATATCATTAGTAAAAATGAATCGATAATTAACCAACATAAACAAGTAGTACACCTTTAACATCCTTACTCATGAATTCATTATTTAATTTGTCATCGAACTCTAAAAACCAGTAGTTTACAAAATCCTAAAAACTCAATAAATTAAATAGTACACTAAACCACATAAGCTTTTCCCTAATTTATCGTTGCAATTATGTAGCTTTATAAAGTTATTTACTAGCAGTAAGTTTTTACATTATCATGAAATGGTATAAGACTTGCTCTGAGTTTTAATAAACACAAAAAATCAAACAGATGAAAGAACGAATCATTCTTGTTTTCATACTCGTTATAATAAACCTAAATTATTCAATGGCTCAAAACAATAATAACTACCAAGATGATTGGAAAAAAGTAGAAAGTTTTGATAAAGATGGACTACCTAAATCCGCATTAGAAATTGTAGAAGCTATTCACTCTAAAGCTAAAAAGGCTAATAATACAAATCAGATTACAAAAGCACTGATTTATAAAGCCAAATACCTTTTGGTTTTAGAAGAAAACGCACAATTAAATATTATTAAGGAGTTTAAAAAAGAAATTGCAAATAGCAAATTTCCTAGCAAAAATATATTAGAAAGTATTCTTGCTAATTTATATTGGCAATATTTTCAGCAACATAGATGGCTGTTTTATAACAGAACTAAAACTGCCGAAAAAGTAGATAAAGAAGATTTTAGAACTTGGGATTTAGAAACGTTGTTTGCAGAAATTCATTTCTATTATCAGAAATCCTTAGATAATGGCTTGCTAGCCCAACAAACAGATTTGACAAAGTTTGATGATATCTTAGAAAAATCGGGAGATTCTAAAATATACCGCCCTACTCTTTTTGATTTTTTATCTCATAATGCGTTGGCATTTTACAAGACCTCTGAAACAAGTATTACTAAACCAGCGTATGCTTTTGAAATTGATTCTCCAGACTATTTAAAAGACCACCAACAATTTTCTTTAATAAAACTAGAAACAAAAGATTCTTTATCATTACAATTTCATGCTTTAAAAATATATCAAAACCTTATCAATTTTCATAAAAGAGATAAGAAACCAGCTGCTTTGATCGAGGTAAATATCGAACGTCTAAAATTCGTGTATGAACATGCTATTTATAGCAACAAACAAGAACTACTGCTAACCACATTATTATCAGAAAAAGAAAAACACCAACAATTTCCTGCAGTTACCTTATACAATTATGAGATTGCCGATTTATATAAAACACAGGCAGCTACATACATCCCAAAAGAAAATGAAACACATCGCTGGACATTACAAAAAGCAATAGAAATATGTGATAATGCTATTTCTAAACATCCAAAATCCAGAGGAGCTAATAATTGTGCTTACCTAAAAGAACAAATTCTGGATCCAAACATTAATAGTATAACATTAGAAAGCTATATACCTATAAATAAGCCTTCCAAACTTCTAATCAATTACAAAAATCTAGATCAGGTGTATTTTAAGGTTTTAAAAATTAATAGAAGTGAATTAAAATTCTTTAACAAGCTTTACCAAAGCAAAGAAAAAATATCTTTTTTAAACAAGTTATCTACTATAACTTCATGGGATTCTAAGCTGATCGACGAAAAGGATTATCAGAATCATACTATAGAGATTAACGTTCCTGTATTGCCTCAAGGATCTTATATGATTGTTGGATCTACCTCTAAAGATCTTAGTGTTAATACGTCTTTCTCTTTTGGTAATCTTCAGGTAACTGACTTAACTCTTGTAGAAAGCAAAACGAACAAGGCTACAAAATTTCAGGTAATCGATAGAACAAATGGGACTCCCATTTCTAATGCTTCTATTCAACTTACTTCTGATAGAAGAAGAAACCAATTAAACAAAAAGCTTAGTACCAATGATAAAGGTGAAGCTTTTTTTACCCAAGAAGGATATTATTATAATGTATTAGCTACAGTTACCAAAGGAGAAGATACTGCTTATTTCAATGGTTTATACCTAAACCATTATGGTGGTGATTCTGAGCCTGACAATACTACGCGATATACTACATTCCTGTTCACAGATAGAAGTATTTACAGGCCAGGACAGACAGTTTATTTTAAAGGAATAATGATGTCTTCTGCCGGAAACGAAAAACATAAAGTTGTAGCAAACAGAGCCACTTTTGCAAAACTTATAGATATGAATGGACAAGAAGTAAAACTTCTTAATTTCACTACTAATGAGTACGGATCATTTGCAGGAGAGTTTATTTTACCTTCATCCGGATTAACAGGTAATTACACGATTCAAACGGATAGCTATAACAGTACGTATATATCGGTTGAGGAATATAAACGACCAAAGTTTGAAACAAAATTTAATCCTGTTACCGAAACCTACAAAGTAAATGACAGTATACATTTAACAGGAACCGCAACTGCATATGCAGGCAGTAATATTACCGACGCCAAAGTGGTATATCGTGTATATAGACAAGTGCAATATCCTCGTTGGTGTTATTGGTTCCCTTCATACGGATCCGAAGAACAAGAAATTACCCACGGAGAAACAAAAACAAATGATAATGGTGAATATAAAATAACTTTTGCAGCATTACCTGACAAAAGTGTTTCTAAAGAAAATCAACCTACTTTTACTTATAAAGTAACTGCGGATGTCACTGATATCAATGGAGAAACCAGAAGTACTACAACCTATGTAAATGTAGGATACCATGCATTGATAGCCTCTCTAAATATTAGTTCGGAAATTGATAAAACCAAAAAAGATCAAGTTTTATCTGTATCCACTAGAAATCTAAATGGAGAGCTTGTTGAAAATAGTGGAAACATTGCAATATTCAAATTACAAGCTCCAGAATGTCCGCTAAGAGTGCGCCCATGGAAAGCACCTGATTACAAAAGTAGCACCAAAGAAGAGTTTAAAAAACTATTCCCTCACGATGCTTTCCAGAATGAAGATGATTTTAGAAATTGGAAAAAAAGTAATTCGATTTTAGAAGCATCATACGATACTAAAGAAACGAAAGACAATACCAAAGGAACCGCAGAAATAGGACTTAAAAACTTAAAAAAATGGGAAACGGGTAAATATATCATAGAACTTAAAACCAAAGATAAGTTTGGACAAGAAGTAAAAGATATTACCTATATCAATGTATTCGATCAATCTGAAAAATCTATTGCAGACAATAAACTCTTCGAAATTACTACAGATAAGAATGCATACGCCATTGGAGATGATGTTTTATTAAAAATCAGTTCTGCTTCTGAAGATATCGTCATAACCTTAGATATCGAAAAAAACAAACAAGAAGTTGATACTAGAATTATCAGACTTTCTAACAATAGTAAAACGATTAAAATTCCAGTAAACAAAACTGATCTTGGAGGATTTGCTATTTCATACAGTTTTGCCAACTATAACGCGTATCAGAGTGGTACTATACCTATTACTGTACCTTATGAACCAACGCAGTTATCTATAGAAACTAAAACTTTCAGGGATAAACTACAACCTGGACAACAAGAAACCTGGAGTTTTACTATCAAAGGACCTAAAGGAGATAAAGTATCTGCAGAACTATTAGCAAGTATGTACGATGCATCTTTGGATCAATTTAAACCACACCAATGGTATTTCAACCCAATCAATAGACCAGTATTCTATTCGTATTCTCAGCGTAATGCTAATAAGAGTTTTACCAAAGGGAAATTCAATATCTACCCTCACAAACTCTGGAAAACTAGCTTTACCAGTCAATACTATGACCAGCTTAATTGGTTTGGGTTATATTTTGGAAACTCTTATAATTATAGGTTCGCTACTACTGGAGCTAAAGCAAGAAAAAGAAGTGAAATATTGGAACAAAGTGCTGCTGCTCCAATGGAAATGTCAAAATTAGCTGAAATATCTAACGTAGAAGAAAATGAAGAGATCGTTCAAACATTAAATGATTCCGTAGAATCAGGATATGAAGATTTCACAGAGGGTAAAAAAATAAAAGATAACAAAAAAGACCCTTCTTTAGAAGGAGTGAAAATCCGTAAAAATCTACAAGAAACAGCATTTTTCTTTCCTCAATTAACTACTGATAATGAAGGAAACATAAGTTTTAATTTTACGACTCCAGAAGCATTAACAAAATGGAAAGTACAATTATTAGCGCATACCAAAACATTAAACGCGGGAACGCAATTACTAGAAACGGTTACGCAAAAAGAATTAATGATCTTACCTAATCCACCAAGGTTTTTGCGAGAAGGAGATCAAATCATTCTGAGTTCTAAAGTATCTAATATTTCCACCAAAGATCTGAGTGGTATCATAGAACTGCAACTTACCGATGCACTCACTGGAAAATCAATAGATACAGACTTACAAAACAACAATATCCGACAGGAATTTGCTGTAAAAGCTACAGGAAACACTAATATTTCTTGGGAATTAAAAATTCCGGATAATGTACAAACAGTACAATACAAAATCATAGCAAAAGCAGGTGAATTTTCTGATGGAGAACAAAACGTATTACCCGTTCTATCCAATAAAATGATGGTTACAGAAACATTGCCAATGTGGATTCGATCTGATCAGACCAAGACATTTACGTTAGATAAGTTAAAGGATAACACTTCTAACACCTTAAAGAATCATAAGCTTACGTTAGAAATGACTTCTAATCCAGCTTGGTATGCAGTGCAAGCATTACCTTATTTAATGGAATACCCTTATGAATGTGCAGAACAAACATTTTCTAGATATTATGCAAACTCTTTGGCTAGTCATATTGCCAATTCTAATCCTAGAATTCAGGAAGTCTTTAATCAATGGAAAAACACAGATGCTTTAGAAAGTAACTTAGAAAAGAACCAAGAGTTAAAATCATTAATCATCCAAGAGACGCCTTGGCTACGCGAT
Organism: uncultured Aquimarina sp.; assembly: GCF_947492965.1. GTDB lineage: Bacteria > Bacteroidota > Bacteroidia > Flavobacteriales > Flavobacteriaceae > Aquimarina. The sequence continues at coordinate 139,641 of NZ_CANLOZ010000007.1, forward strand.
GCGCAGAGCGAAAGTGAACAAAAGAAACGCATAGCTTTACTTTTTGATCTTAATAAAATGAATAATGAGCTGCAACGCGCTATTAATAAACTACAACAAATGCAATATGGATCTGGTGCTTTTCCATGGTTTAAAGAAGGAAGAGAAAACAGATTCATCACACAACATATTGCTTCAGGGTTTGGGCATCTTAAAAAACTTGGCGTTACGCAATACGACAGTAAAACCAAAGGAATGATGCAAAAAGCAGTTCGCTATCTAGACCAAGAGTTTGTAGATGAATATGAAGAACTAAAAAGATATTGTAAAAAACATAATGTTGATATCAATAAAGATCATTTGAGTTACACCCAAATGCATTATCTCTATATGCGTAGTTTCTTTTCTGATATCAAAAGAAATAGAAACACCAATGAAGCTTGGGAGTATTACCTAGGGCAGTCAAAAAAATATTGGTTAAAAAGAGGTTTATATGCTCAAGGACTATTAGCGCTGATCTTGCATAGAAATAATGACTCCACCACCGCTACAAAAATCATCAGATCTCTAGATGAAAAAAGTATTACTAATGAAGAATTAGGAATGTACTGGAAATCTAATGTAGGTAGTTGGTACTGGTACCAAGCACCCATCGAAACACAAGCATTGATGATCGAAGTCTTTTCTGAAATTGAGCAAGAACCTAAAAAAACAGAAATTGTAGACAACCTAAAGATTTGGTTATTAAAAAATAAACAGACTAATCAATGGAAAACTACAAAAGCCACTACCGAAGCTGTATATGCCCTACTGCTACAAGGTAGTGACTGGTTATCTGTAACTGATATGGTAGAAATCGTACTTGGGAATCAAAAGATTGATCCTAGTAAGATCGAAGATGTAAAAGTAGAAGCTGGAACAGGATATTTTAAAACCTCCTGGAATGGTAATGAAATCCAAAAGGATATGGCTACTGCCAAAATTACCAAAAAAGGAAAAGGAATCGCTTGGGGAGCTTTGTACTGGCAATACTTCGAAAACCTTGACAAAATAACCTCAGCAGAAACTCCGTTAAAACTTAAGAAAAAACTGTTCTTAAAGAAAAATACGGATCGCGGAGAAGAGATTACAGAGATTACCGAAAAAACTAAACTACAACTTGGTGACTTAGTAAGAGTACGTATTGAATTACGATCTGATCGCGCTATGGAATTTGTACATATGAAAGATATGCGTGCTTCTGGATTAGAGCCAATAAATGTACTATCACAATACAAATATCAAGATGGACTAGGATATTATGAAAGCACGAAAGATGCATCTACTAATTTCTTCTTTGACTATTTACCAAAAGGAGTCTATGTATTTGAATATGATCTTCGTGTGAACAATAAAGGTAATTTCTCCAATGGAATTACCACTATTCAGAGTATGTATGCACCAGAATTTAGTAGTCATTCAGAAGGTGTTCGAGTTCAAATAGATTAATATTCAAGATTAAAAAAATGAACAAAACAATATTACTTTTATTTTCGATAATAGTATTTGCAAGCTGCGGAAATGATAAAAAACCCAGAGTAGTCTATGATACTGATCCAAATAAAGAAGCGACAGAATTAAAAAAAGACTCTACACTAATTGAAGCTGCCGATCTCCCAGTTCAGATAGATAGTACTAATTATTTGATACACCCAATAGGGTATCTAAAAGTATATGGATCGAGATCTAAAATCTCCTTCAGGTCAAATTATGAAAATACAAATTTTGTTTTATCAAGACATTCAAACTATGAAATAACGGGAAAACTTACGAATTTAAAATTCCAACATATAGATTCGGAAAAAATGATTCCACTTACCGAGAAAACACTCATCATAACATCCGTAAGATTTTTAAAAGAAGTTTTCGACAGAACAAAATCAAAATATCTACTCTATAAAGTAATTGATCAAGATACCAATAAGGATCAAAAATTAAATCATCAGGATATTACCTCTTTGTACATTAGCAAGATTGATGGATCAGATTTTATAAAATTGACTCCAGATTATGAGGAATTAATAAATTGGAAAATACTTACTTCTAAAAACAGGCTGTATATTAAAACAGTACAAGACAAAAATAAAGATGGTGAATTTGATAAGACGGATGAAATACATTATCAATATTTAGATCTACAAGATAAAAACTGGGAGATCAAATATTACAATCCACTATAAGTTTTTAAATTTCTTTATAAATCAATACCATGATTAATATTAAACTGATTGAGAATAGCTTTTTGATTAACAATATCTCTGTTAGTTTCCCTATATCTTTTAAAAGTTTACACGAAATATTAAAAGTTCCATATCGAGTTTATAAAAAAAAATACAATACTATTTATACTTGGGATGATCTTGGCATTCTAGGATACTCAAAAGATCAACAACACATAGATAGCATCTATCTGGAACTACAAAAAGAAGATTTTGATTTTACCCCTAAACAACTTTTCACGGGAAGTTTTCTTTTTAAAAATCAAGATGCTATTTCCTACTACAAAGAGCATAAGAATAAAAGAATACAGCTATTTGAAGGAGACACTTCTGGTGCTTTAGTTTTAAATGACATTAGTGTTTGGTTTAGTACCGATCAAGCTTCTATTGAAGCCATTGAAATTAAAAGCTATCAAGGCACAAGTATAAAACAAATACCTAAAGACAAATACATTATTAGAAAACTAGATGAAGAAGAAATTATCTTTACAGATTTTGGATTCAAACTAGCGATCGTTCAAGAGTTGATGTATTCCAAAGAATTTATACAACCTAAATTTGACCTATTTGAATTTGTACTATGGTATTCCAAAAGAGAAATTGATCTCGAAGAAGAAGGGTATGATCCTATTGAAGAAGTAACTCAGTATTTCAGGGATTTACCGATCCCTAAACGATTAGCTTCAGAAGTAACTGAAATCTACCAAGATGGTGGTAATGATATTTACCTAAATCTGATACGATTTGCCGAAGGATGGGAAGATTATTGGGACATTGAAAATATTGAAGACGTTACAAAATTTCCAAATCTGAAAAAAGTAACTCTTTGCTATGCAAAGGAACATATAATTCCAGACCTTAAAAAAATGGGAGTTGATGCTGAATGGTTATAATGTTTATTTGAAATTTCAAAATGAAGAATGACATAAAACATATAAAATTTGACAACAAAACGAATCCAAAATCCTATTTTGAAATTGTTCAGATCGAAGAACTATTAACAAGAAAACTAGATCATGACATTTGCAAAAATCATCTCGTTAAATTCTATATCATCCTTTTTATTATAGAAGGTGAAGGATTTCATACTGTTGATTTTGTAGACTATCCGTATCAAAAAGGCACGATACTTTTAATAAGAAAAGATCAAATTCAAAAGTTTTTTAAAAGTCCTAACGTGAAAGGCTTTTTATTAATCTTTACAGAAGAATTTGTTATCAGTCATCTTAGCAAATTAGAAGCAATTAAATCGTTTCAATTATTTAATGAATTGCTTAGCTTTCCCAAAATCCAACTAGATCCTTATGATATTACATTTTCCGATTTTTCCACTCTGATTAATCAAATGCAATTAGAATATAAAATCAAAGATGAGTACTCTATTAGTATAACTCGTAGTGCCTTGCATATGGTAATTACAAAACTGTCTAGAACTAAATTCAAAAATGAACAGTTATTAGGAAAGAAAAAATACTTAGCAGAGTTTTTATCCTTTCAACAATTGGTAGAAGAGCATTGCTTTCAACATAAAAAAGTAATGTATTATGCTGATAAGATGGGATGTTCTACAAAAACCATCAATAATATCGTCAATGCTATACTGAACAAACCCGCTAAAACTTTCATTGATGAGATCGCGATTACCCAGATCAAAAGACTACTCATTGGTTCTAATGAATCCATAAAGGAAATTGCATATACATCTGGTTTCGATGATCCAGCTAATTTTTTTAAATACTTCAAAAAACACGTCGGAACCTCACCAGAAATCTTCAGAAAATCACATCGTTAACATTTTTCCGATTTTGACACTATTTAGGATCAAATTCACCATCTAACTCTTGTATCTGTAAATTAATTTTGATGATAACTTTTAATTATTATCAAATACAGTAACATGAAACACGCAATCAACCTTACCTCAATAATTCTATTGGCTGTTTTATTTAGTCAATGTTCAGAAAAAAAAGGTACGTCAAAGGAAGCAAAAACAATTATGGAAGTAACTACTTTCGGAATTAACGGAACAGTAGACCCATTAGATTTTAAAACCAGAGATGCACAAATTGAAACGAACTTTACCAGCAAACAACCTGGTTTTATCAAAAGACAAAGTGGAATTAATGAAAAAGGAGAGTATGTAGTCATCGTCTTTTGGGAAAGTCAAAAAGATGCAGAAGCATCTATGAATAAATTTATGAGTGATCCATCTGTCGCAGATTACGCAAAAATGATCAATGGTTCTACAATGAAAATGGAACGCTATGGAATGGATAAGACTTTCAACGCGGATAAAAGTGAGTTTGTAGAAGTAATGACTTTTAATCTAAAACCAGATACGGATATAGATAGTTTCGATACCTTAAATCAAAAAGTAGAAACTGATTTCACAGGAAAAAGGGATGGTTTTTTACAAAGACTCACTGGAGTTAATGAACAAGGAAAACAAGCTGTAGCAGTATATTGGACCACTAAAGAAGCATCAGATGCTTCGATCAATGATTTTATGGCAGATCCGACAGCCAAAGAATTCATGTCCAAAATGGATCAATCTAGTATGTTCATGGGACGTTATGAATTATTACCATTTCATAAGAGTAACAAAGAAAAGGTAATCGAACTTTTAAACAGTTTCAATACTGGAGATCAAACACCAATTTCTTATATCAATCCGCAGAAATACATCCAACATAATCTAGATGTAGCAGATGGATTAGCAGGTTTTGGAGAAGTAATGAAACATGCTCCAGAAGGTGGATTTAAAGCAAAAGTGGTTAGAGCTTTTGAAGATGGCGACTATGTATTCACACATACCGAATATGACTTTTTTGGTCCAAAAGTAGGTTTTGACATCTTCAGATTCGAAAACGGTAAAATCGTAGAACATTGGGACAACCTAGCTCCTATTACTCCACCTAACCCAAGTGGAAGAACACAATTAGACGGAACATCAGAAATTAGTGATCGTGATAAAACTGCCGCTAATAAAACTATCGTAAAAAACTTTATCAATGACGTATTACTCAATCATCAAAATGAAAAGATAACCTCCTATATCAATCCTGAAAAATACTTACAACACAATTCTGCAGTGGCAGATGGATTAAAGGGATTTGGAGAAGCTATGGAATACTTTGCTAAAAACGGTTTAGTTATGGAATACGATAAAGTACATATGACTTTAGCAGAAGGTGATTTCGTATTAGCTGTTAGCGAAGGGAAATTCGGTAAAGGAGATCCTACCGCATTCTACGATCTATTTAGACTAGAAAATGGTCTTATCGTAGAGCATTGGGATGTAATAACTACCATACCTGCAAAATCAGATTGGAAAAACGAAAACGGGAAATTCTAAACCAAGATTCCCTTTTACTATTCAAATATTTCAAAACAAACGTAAACTTTTTAAAACCTTAATTATGAAAAAATTAAAGCAAAACACCCTATTTCTATTTTTAACAATAGTATCAACTTCACTATTTATTTCTTGCGATAGTGATGATGATAATAACACCATACCTCCCATCAATACAGGAGTAAGTGTAACAGTGGCAAACACATTTCAATCTGCTACCATTACGTCAGGAGTCGAAACCGCTATTGAAGATCTTTTCATGCAACCGGCAGGTTCTTTAGAAGCAACTGCAAATGTCAGTGATGCTACTGAATTCCCGGCATACTTACTAGGGTTGTATGATATTGACATCGATCAAAACAGTATTTCTTTTGAACTAGTAGCTGGGGCTAACGATCCAAACTACGGGCCTTTATTTAGAACATTAGAACCTGATACATTCGACAGATACTATTTAACTTTTGACGAAGCACAAAACGTAAAAGGATTTTCTTCTAGTAACAGTTCGGTGAACCTAAGAATTGACGCTAATAATATTTTAGTAGTTGAAATTGGAGAAGGATTCGAATTTCAACCAGGAGCTTCCTTTACAATTACCCTAAACTAAAACAGAACTAAACTAGCTTAACGTATACAAACATCCCTAAAAACAGTCTTTATCCTTTAAAACAAGATACCATGGAAATGAATATGAACAAAGAAAAAGCCAACTCAGTAATAAATGAATTATTTCTCGATTCTAGAGGTGATTTTTTCAAAATGATAAAGGCTGTTTCAAAAGGTGTGATCAGACCTTTACAACCCGAGGATTTTAAAGATCTATATCTTTCAATTTCCAAAGAGCAAGGCGAAGATCTAACACAACTTATCATAAAAAACAATTATAAAAACATTGTAGAATTTGGTACCTCTTTCGGAATATCAACCTTATACTTAGCATTAGGTGCTATGGAAACTGATGGTTCTATAATAACTACCGAACTCATTGAATCCAAAGCTCAAAAAGCTATCACAACTTTTAAAAAAGCTGAAGTAGATCACCTTATTAACGTAAAAATTGGAGATGCTATGAAAACATTAAAAGATCATGAAACACCCATAGATCTTTTGGTTTTAGATGGTTGGAAAGATCTCTATCTACCACTATTCCGAATGTTAGCACCTAATTTCCATAAAGATACTTTGGTTTATGTAGATAATGCAGACATGAAAGAAACACAGCACTTTTTGGATGTGATAAGTCAAAATCCAACATATCACTTACAACCCATGTATAATGGTAAAGTTTATTTGATAAGCAGTCTATAACCCAAAATTAAAAGACGATGGATACATCACTTTCTACTTATAGCAAACGAACAATTTGGATTCATTGGGTTTCTACAGTATTGATTTTTGGACTCATCTTTACAGGGATTAAAATGGAGCACCTATCCGTAAGTGCAGAAAAATACTTCCTATATCAATTGCATTTCTCAATGGGAAGTTTGGTATTTTTATTAACAATTATCAGAATCATTGCACTATTCAGCGATACTGAACCTAAGAACTTGTATCCAACTACATCATTCAGAGAAAAACTAAGAAAAGGTGTTTATTATGGATTCTATCTGGTTATTCTTTGGATGTGTACATCTGGATTCCTATCACTTGTTTTGGAAGGAATAGTACCTTCTTTACAATCAGGAAATTGGAAAGATTTACCCGAAATCAATGCAGATGGATTTCATCCGATTATGCTATCGCATCATATCATTGCTAAAATGATGTTCCTTTTATTACTATTACATATTGCTGGTTTTATACTCCATTTAATCCAGAAAAAAGAAAACACATTAAAACGAATTTGGTTTCACTAAAAATATTCATAAATGAAAGACAAAGAAATTATTAGAAACGGACAAGGAGAAAACTATAACTATTCTCAGGATCACTGTTTTATCAAACTTTCTTCAGATACAACAAATGGTGAATTATGCTTTGTAGAAGACACCTTAAAACCTGGTTTCTACCTGGCAAGACATCATCATAAAATTATGACCGAGGTATTTTATATCCTAGAAGGAGAAGTAGAATTAATTTTTGATGATGAGACCGTTATCGCAAAACCTGGAGATACCATAACCGTTCCTCCAAACGTATGGCATGCGGCTAGCTGTAAAGAAGGTGGTAAAATGCTAACCATTTTTAAAAATGGACAATTCGACCTCTACTTAGAAAAACTCTCTACAATGTCTGATAGTGATTTCGAAGATGGAGAATTAATGAAAGCTGTTTCTGCAGAATTCGATATCTATGAGGAATAAAGAATATTGTATTCTATATTAAACATTCTCTTCTTCCATATGTATTAAGAAGAGAATGTTTAACATATATCACTTCCCTAATCCAAATACCTCATTCGCTCATTCTTGATGGTATAAGTTGTATTGATTTATGTACTTCGTAGTAATAAACTAACTACTATGAGAAATCCATACTACATCTTCTTCCTACTTTTCTTTCTTACGATCAGCAGTAGTGCTCAATATAAGTACGATAAACTATGGGCAAAAATTGAAAACCTAGAACTTGAAGGCAAAACGAGATCTGCGTACAAAGAAATTGATCTAATACGTAAACTAGCACAGCGAGAAGACAACCAATCGCAAATCATCAAATCATTTTTATACCAAGCTAAGTATAAACTTCTATTGGAGGAAAATGCGGAAAGTAATGTATATGAAATGTTACTTTCTGAGCTGAAGAAAACAAAATTCCCTACTAAAAATATTCTAGAGTCTATTCTTGCTAAAAGTTTAGAAAACTATCTAGACAGCAATTCATATAAAATAAGAAACCGAACTAGTACTGACACAATTATATCCTTAGATTATAGAACTTGGGATATCAACACATTAAACAAACAAATACACAAACACTATCAAAACTCTCTAAAGCAACCAGAACAACTTTTAATAATTAATGACACCGTATTTTCAGAAATTTTAAAACTTGGAGATAATGACCAAAAATACCGAAATACACTGTATGATCTTTTAGCCAATAGAGCTATTGGTTTTTATCATTCAAACAACTATTCCCATACAAAAAAGGATCTTGCTCCTATCCTACCTGATTATTATAGTATCCCCACTGTTTTTAGCACTAAAGAAATTGGTACTGAGAATGAATTTTCATTCATAAAAAACACTTTGAAATTATATCAAAGTATTGAAAAAATACACTTACTAAGAAAAGATTCTTTATCGCTTATTCATACAGCTTTAGATCGTTTAAAATTTGTTAAACAAAAAAATAACTCTCAAAAGGACTTGTATTTCGATGCATTAAAAAATTTACAATCACAATACACAGGAATATCTAGAATACCGATACTCTTAGATTTAGCAAAGTATTATAAAAATAATATGCATATCTATTTTCGTCCAGATTACAATACGAAAGCTATAGAAATATGTGATCAGATTCTAAAAGAAGCACCAAATACCCCTCCAGAAATTGAAGCAAAAAAACTTAAAGAATTAATTACCAATCCAAGTTTAAAAATTACCACAGAAAATTTTCTTATACCTAACAAAAAAAGTAGAGCTCTCATTAAATATAAAGATATCGATAGTATCCATATTTCATTTTATAAAGTACCTTTTTCTTATCAATCCATAAAGGATAGCTACTATGATATTGATTCTTTAATCACAGATTTTACCAAAAACCACATTCCTGTCAAAAAAAAGGTATATAATTTACCAAAGGATCAGTATCACACAGAAAGATCAACCGAGGTAATTTTACCTGAATTAACATCAGGAAAATATCTTATTATCGTTAGAAAAAATCCTGATACAGATTTCAAAAATGATATCTATGGTATTAATTATATCCAAGTTAGCTCTTTAGCATTAATTTCCTTCTCTGGAAACCAAAAGACCAGTTATCAGGTCGTGAATAGATATAGTGGATCACCCATAGAAAATGCTTCTATATCATTACAAGATATTAGAAAAGAAATGCCTTTTTTAAGAAAACTCATCACCAACGAAAACGGAAAAGCAACAATCAACCTAGAAGAGAAATCACATCAACTAAATACATTCGTATCAAAAGATAATGATTCTCTTTTTCTGGAAACATTTATTAATCCCAAATATGTATCTAAAAGATATCATAGAAGTTATTCAAAGGATTTAGAAGCTAAAGCCAAAATATTCACAGATCGAAGTATTTATCGACCTGGGCAAAAAGTATATTTCAAAGGAGTTTTAACACAACGAAATAAGAAAAAATCTAGTCCGGTTGCTGGAGAATTTGTAATCGTCACATTATATGATGCCAATAATAACGAAGTTAAAGAACTACGTCTTAAAACGAACGAGTTCGGTTCCGTACATGGTGAATTTACGTTACCTACCAATAGACTAAACGGAGAATTCACTATAGAAATGGACGAAGATTATGAAGAGGACTCTAAGTTCTGGGAGGATATGTATAATTTTGAAGTAGAAGAACATACAATTAGGGTTGAGGAATATAAGCGTCCTAGGTTTGAAATTACATTCGATAAAATAACCGAAACCTATACCCTAAATGATTCTGTAAAAATTAAAGGAGTAGCTAAAGCTTTTTTAGGAGCAGCAATATCCAATACCAAAGTAAATTATACAATTACCAGAGAAAGAAATTATCAATTACTCGACGATCGAGAAGAAGTTGTGATCACAGGAAGTACAACTACAAATTCGCAAGGTAGTTTTGTTATCACTTTTATTCCTTCAATCAACTCAACAACTAAATCAGTATCTAACCTCATATATAATTATAACATAAATGCTGAGATTACTGATATCAATGGTGAAACGAGAAATGAAACGCAAAGCATTAGAATAGGCTACCATAGCTTAGAAGCTAATATCCTTATGAATCAGAACTTATCATCAGACAAAACAGATAATACACTTTATGTAAGCATCAAAAATCTGAACAATCATCCAATAGGTTATAAAGGAACGGTATCCATTTATAAATTAAAACATCCAAATAGAGTTTTACGTAAAAGACCTTGGAACTCACCAGATGTTCAACAAATCCCAAAAGATACATTTGTTAAATTCTTTCCGAACGATGCATATAAAACAGAAGACCTCGATACGCATAACGATAAGGATATTATAAAAACCTATACCATAAATACCGAGAAAGACGATAAAATAACATTAGGCAACATAAAAAATTGGAAAGGAGGAAAATACATTGCTAAATTTCATACTAAAGATGAGTTTGGGTATGACATTACTGCAGAACAGCAATTTACACTAACCAATCCAAAAGAAAAATACCTTGCAGATAATCAAATTTTTGATTTTAAAATAAATGACAGTCAAGTAGAGACTAAAAACATCCTAAACATAGAATTAAGAACTGCTGCAAAATCATTATTTGTTCATGTAGAAGCTTATCAAAAAAATAAAGTGATTTTTAAAGATGTCGTAGAAATTATTAATGGTAAATACAACATCCCTATACATTTAAAGCAAAAAAAAGATCAAATAGATATACAAGCTTCTTTTATAAAGTATAATTGCATCTGGACCGATAGGATTGCGCATTATTTTCCACAGCATGATGAAAGTACGGATCTAAACATTGAGTTGGAGACCTTCAGAAATAAACTAGAACCAGGCAACAATGAGACTTGGAAGCTTAAAATTTTAAACAATAACAACAAAGCTGCTTCTGCAGAAATACTGGCTTCCATGTATGATATGTCTTTGGACACCTTCCTTAGTCACGAGTGGCAAGGTGATATAAAAATCCCCATTACAGAACCCTATTACTATAATAATCTTCCCAGTATACAAACACAGACTTCGTTTAGAAATCTTTCTATTTGGATAAAAAACCTACAGGTAAAATACTATCGCCCTCGGAATTTCACCTACAATTCAATCAATACCTTTGGATTTCATTTTTCTAATCCAGAACGAGGTCATAGAAACTATCTAAGAACCATTTCATATCACTCTAAACCGACAAAACCTAAAAAAGGTAAACGATTAAAAGCAACAGGAGGAACAATCACCGGTATTGTAACAGATGCCGACGGGCATCCATTACCAGGAGTAAATATTGTGATTAAAGGAACAACTCGCGGAACACAAACAGATTTTGATGGGTTATTTACAATTGAAGCTAACAAAAACGATCTTCTTATTTTTTCTTATCTAGGGTTTATTTCTTCGGAAATCAAAGGAAATAACAATAGAGCTTCCATAAGGATGAGAGAAGATGCATCGGAGTTAGAAGAAGTTGTGGTAGTAGGTTATGGAATACAACGACAAAAAAAGAATCTGAGTTATTCAGTTTCTACTATTACAATGGAAGAGATTAGTGGCGAATTTGATCGCGTATTGAATGGTAAAGTTGCAGGGGTAGAAATTGCATCAGCAACAGCGGCGGCTGGATCTTCTTCCTCTATAAAAATACGAGGATATGCTTCTGTAAAAGATAAAGAAAAAGTACTAATCGTTGTTGATGGAGTACCCTTTCTAAAAGGTCGACAATCGCTAAACACCGAGGACATTATAGATATGCAAGTATTAAAAGGTAGTGCTGCCAAAGCCATCTATGGAAGTAAAGCCGCTAACGGTGTTATTATCATTACTACTAAAAAAGGTGTAGAAGCATTACAAAAAGTGATACCAAGAAAAAACTTGAAAGAAACGGCCTTCTTCTTTCCACAGTTACAAACCGATAAAAAAGGAAACGTAAGCTTTAGCTTTACTTCTCCAGAAGCGTTGACTCGATGGAAATTTCAGGCATTTGCTTATGACAAACAACTAAATACGAAATTAATTCAAAGCGAAGTAATTACCCAAAAACAACTAAGCATTGTTCCTAATATTCCTCGTTTTCTAAGAGAAGGCGATACTGTAACTATATCAGCTAAAATTGCTAATATGGACATTAAGAAAATGAAAGGACTGGCATCTCTAAACCTAATTGATGAAGTTTCTCAAAACGATTTAAAAACACTTTTTCTAGATAACAATACTGTACAAAACTTTGCTATAGATGCTAGAGGAAATACTTCTGTAAGTTGGAAATTATACATCCCAAAATCCGTACAAGCTATCCGCTACAAGATTGTAGCAAAAGCTGGTAAATTTAGTGATGGAGAAGAAAGTGTGATTCCAGTTTTAACCAATAGAATGTTAGTGACAGAAAGTATTCCTATGTGGGTACGTCCCGGAGAACAAAAAACGTTTGGGTTTCCTAAAATGATAGATCAACCTTCTGTTACCAGACAAAACCACCAGATCACCTTAGAATATACGACCAACCCTACCTGGTTTGCCATAAAATCATTGCCCTATCTAATGGAATATCCATACGAATGTGCAGAGCAAACCTTTGCCAAATATTATAGTAATGAGATCGCTAGTCATATCTTGAACAGCAATCCGAAAATTAAAAAAGTATTTGACCGCTGGAAAGCAAATGGAAAATTAGTATCTGATCTAGAAAAGAATCAAGAGTTAAAAAGCATATTGATTCAGGAAACACCATGGCTCAGAAATTCTAAAAATGAAAAAGAACAACAAACAAGATTAGCAGAATTATTTGATCTTGTCAAAATCACCACAAAACAAGAAACTATTTTGGATAAACTAAAAGGCATGCAAGATACTTCAGGAGGATTTCCATGGTTTAGTGGCGGTAATACAAATCAATATATTACCAGACATATTGTATCTGGATTGGGACATCTTAAAAAACTACAAATAGATACAGAACATGCCTACACCTCTAATGTTATTGCAAAAAAAGCAATCGCTTATCTGGACAGTAAATACTTGGAAAATTATAAGCAGCAACTACGTATCGACAGCACATACGCTTTTTCCAGAAGTGATCTTCACTATTTCTATGCACGAAGCTTTTGGAATGAAAAATATCCAATAAGCAAAAAAATCGATAGTATTTACAGGAAACATATTCCCAAAGAGCAAAACAAATGGATGCAAGAAAGTCTATTTCAAAAAACTATGCTAGCATTAATCCTACATAGAAATGGTGACTCCAAAATAGCCAAAAACATTATTAAAACATTAGAAGAAAACGCAGTAATATCTAAGGCAAACGGAATGTACTGGAAAGAAAACAAATCTGGTTGGTATTGGTATCAATCTCCTATAGAATTGCAAGCATTGATTATAGAAGCTTTTTCTGAAATTACCGGTAACACTAATACTATTAATGAATTAAAAACGTGGTTACTAAAAAAGAAACAACTAGAAAGTTGGAGTACCACTAAAGCGACTACAGAAGCCATTTATGCCCTCCTATTACAAGGTAGTGATTGGTTATCTGTGGAAGAAAACGCGGAAATTTCATTTGGAACAACATTAAATAAAACTGAATTGCTCCCAATGAACACAATTGAAGCAGGTACCGGATATAGTAAAATACAATGGAATGCAGAAGAGGTCAATAATACAATGGACCATATAACGGTACAAAACAAAAGTGCTGTGCCGCAGTACGGAGGATATTATTGGCAATATTTTGAAGATCTCGATAAAATTACCGGTCCAGAAGAAGATAAGATTATGATCAAAAAAGAACTTTTTCTTAAACAAAATACTACCGAAGGAACGATTTTAAAAAGAATTACGTGTAGCGAACAACTTAAGATAGGCAACCTAATCACTGTGCGTGTAGAGCTCAATGTAAAAAATAACTTCGAGTTTGTACATATGAAAGATATGCGAGCATCTGGATTAGAACCTACCAATGTTATCTCTAAATACAAATGGCAGGATGGATTGGGTTATTATGAAAGTACCAAAGATGCATCTACCAATTTCTTCTTTGATTATTTACCAAAGGGAGTACATGTGTTTGAATATGATTTGCGTATCAATAATAAAGGGGATTTCTCTAATGGGATCACTACCATACAAAGTATGTACGCTCCAGAATTTAGTAGCCATTCCAAAGGAGTACGGGTAAAAGTTCACTAAATACGCACACCTAATTATACATTTACAAGTAATTGCTAAATAAGAATTCAATATACCGTAAAAATTAGTCGTACATTAAGGGCTGGTTACCCATTATATCGGATGAACACCTCCATAGGATATATCATCTTATTAAAAGAAATGCTAATAAAAATTGTTCAAAATGAAAACAACAAGTCACTTAGTAAAAATTCTTTGTTTAATATGTATCCTATGCTGTTCTTGTAATTCTACTGAAAAATCTAATGCCGGTTGGCAAAAGGTTTTTCAAAATGATGAAAGTGGTGATGTCATTTACGGAGATAAATCAAAATTAATCGATGCGGTACGATTAGGATATCCAGTTAGAATTGGTTGGGGTGGTAATCGGGTCGAACATATTGCGGATGCAACCTTTTTAACCATTTTTGAAGGAAAAGAAGTTTTTGCACAAATCAATACCATTGTTGGTCAAGCTCCAGCAATTGATAATGATTCTCTTAAACTTCGATTCAGAACACAAAACCATTGGACAAAAATTTCAGGAACTAACGGCTATGCTACCAACTTCATGACCAATTATCTCAAAGATTCTATTGTTGGTGGTGGTACTGATCGATATACTGCAACAACTTGGTACGTTTTGTATCCCGAACACTCTTTAGATATAGAAGCAAAACCTCTTTGGCGAAAAGAATCTAAAAACTGGGGAGAGTGGAATAAAAAGAACAAAAAATAAAGGGAATTATGAACACCGTTAAAATACTATCCGTACTAATCGGTCTTTGCTTCATCAGTTGCACTAATAACTCCAAACCCACTTATGAAATTTCAGGAAAGAATAGTAAAACGATTGTTTCTATAATTGATGCCGTTAACGAAAAAAATGCTGAAAAATACGTGCTTGGGTTTGATCAAAATGTAAAGGTCTTTGTTGAATCTGAAATAAAGATACATGGAAGAGAAAATTTGAAAGCTAATAGAGAGAACCATTTTAAAAGTCATCCAAATGTTATATCTGAAATACAACACCTAGTGGAAATAGATGATAAAGTAATTCTACATGACAAAGTTTGGCTTGATGAATCTGATAAGGTTGGTCAAAACATTGTTGAAATTTTCACTTTTGAAAATGATAAAATAGTACGAGTAGATGTCATTCAACCTAAAAATTTACTCAACAGATAAAAGAATTGTATTTTTGAATAATTTTTTAGACAATAAACCTAAAAACACATAAAGCCACTGTTGTTTATCGAGTTAGTATCCTAGCATTATTCTCAAAAAAATGTATGAATAGAAGAAAGTTTATAAAAAAAGGAATATTAGGAACTGCTGGAATTGCTATTGCCACAGGTTTTTACACTTGGCAAATAGAACCTTTTTGGTTAGAATTTGTTCATAGAAAAATGCCTGTGAAAAATCTCCCAGATCAATTTATTGGAAAAACACTGATGCAAATTAGTGATGTACATATTGGAAATGAATTTGATTATCAATACATCATTGATTCTTTTATCAAAGCTCAAAAACTTAATCCAGATTTTGTAGTATATACAGGTGATTATGTTAGCTACGAAAATGAACAACAATTTGCGCAGTTAGACGACGTTCTGAAGTACACAGTTCGAGGAAAAATTGGCACATATGGAGTTCTTGGCAATCATGATTATGGAGAGGAATGGTCTGAACAAGATGTTGCTGATCAAATTACCAACCAACTCGAACAAGCTGGAATTCAAATTTTAAGTAATAACTCGGAAAAAATAAACGGGCTAAACATTATTGGAATTGATGATTATTGGGGATTAAACTTTAACCCAGAACAAATATTATCACAACAAAACCAAAACGAAGCCAATATCACACTTTGCCATAATCCGGATGTTTGTGATCTAGATGTTTGGGATGATTATGAAGGATGGATATTATCTGGGCATACCCATGGAGGACAATGCAAACCACCTTTTCTAAAACCTCCTCTACTTCCGGTTAAGAATAAAAAATACGATGCTGGAGAGATCGATCTTACCAATGGAAGAAAACTATACATCAACAGAGCCATCGGGCATCTATATCAGGTACGATTTAATGTACGACCAGAGATTACCGTTTTTGAATTAGTAAAAACGTAAAATTTTAAATAGTACTACTATTACTTCAATTATGTTACAGAATTGTTATTTTAACATATACCATTGTAAAACAAAGAATTAAGCTTTATTTTTAATACGTTTTACAATTCATCTAATCAAATTCAATCAAAAACGGTATGTCTTTGTTTTCAAAACTGACACCAAAACCCTATATATTTTTATTTATTTTTCAATCGATTATATTATTTGGACAACAAAGTGAATTTATACAAGGAAAATTAGTCGATTCTAAAACCAAAGAACCGATTTCTTTTGCAACCATTAGAATCAAAAATAAATCTCGAGGTCTAATTTCAAATGCAGATGGTGGATTTAAGATTCCTACGAACATTCAAAACATAAGCGATACGCTAGTTGTATCTTCAATAGGATATATTTCTAAAAACATACTATTATCTCAACTCAAATCTGAACAAGTTAATGTCATATCTTTAGTTCAGAAAATTGAAGAATTGGAAGAAGTCGTTGTAACGAATACCAAAAAGATAAAACGATATGGAGCAAATAGAATTGTACGACTAGCCATAGAAAAGATACCAGAAAATTATCCATTTTCTCCTTTTTCATATGTAGGCTATTATAGAGATTACCAAATAAAAGATCAATCGTATATAAATTTAAATGAAGCCATTTTAGAAGTTTTTGATAAAGGTTTTGAATCTGATGATTTACAAGAAACCAAAATAAAAATATTCGAGTACAAAAATAATTTAGACTTTCCCATTGATACTATTGCCGCCAAACCCTATAATTATGTAAATAGAGATAAAATTATATCCAACAACGCAACATTGAATGGACAAGGCGGAAATGAATATACACTCTTAAGATTACATGATGCACTCCGAAACTATCGTATAAATACTTATGATTTTGTGAATAGATTTAACAGAAACTTCATAAAGAACCATAGATTTAAAATACTTCCCTCTACTTCTATTGATAATATACCATTATATACCATTGGTATTTCCAAAACCCAGCAAAACATAAAGGTTTCTGGAAAAATCTATATCAGCAAAGGAGATTTCAAAATCTATAAGATGATATATGCAGTTTTTGACTCATCTAAACCTGAAGATGAAGAAAAAAATACAACGGAAAAAACATCTGGAAAATTACTCTATGAAATCATTATAGAATACCAAGAACGTTTTGAAAAAATGTATCCAAGTTATATTTCATTTGATAATACATTTGAAACATCATATCCTCCAAGATTTTTCCCTGAAAAGGTATCTGTAAATCAAATGCAAAAACGTTTCGAAATTGTTCTTAATAAAAGACCTTTTTCAAGAGAGGCTCTTAGAAAAAGAAATTATAGCCTATGGTATTATGGAACTAAACTACAAATAGACAGTATTCGAGTACTACAAAAAAACATCTATATATATCCTAAAAAGAGAAAATTAGTTTTCGGCACCAAGCTTATTAGCAAGCAAAAAAAGCAAAGCCATAGAGCAATCGCTATAGAAATTAAAAACATTAGAGATTTAGAAGGAAACCTCATCAACAAAAGAGAATCAGTTTCTTTCCATCAGTACAGAGAGTTTTTTGTACAAGAATTATCCATGGATACAAAACCAATACGTGACAGCTTATTTATGATAAAAACCAAACCAATCTTTAAAAGTAAGTCTGTTATCTCTCCCGAAATACTATCCAACTACTGGATGAATACCCCTCTAAAGAATTAATAATCATTTTATGCAATAGAGTATGGATGAGTAACATTTCATGTATTTAATAGACCAGTAAGCATCAACAAAATTATTTTCATGACCGATTTATTGAAACTAGCGAGAATTCAAACGATACTAGTCTTCCTGTTTATTATACTCAAATTCATTCGACCAACTGTTTTAAATAGCAGCACCTATAACTGGGTTAAAATCGTGTTACTTTCATTACCCAATTTCTTTGAAGCAATCATAGGGACATTCCTACTAACAGGAATAGGTCTTTATATTAATTTCCGTATACTCCCCGAAAAAACAAAAATCTCCATCTACAAACTTTATGTACTAGCAACTATACTAGCTGGAGTATATGTGATAACTCAAGAACTAAAAATTCATAACCTTGGAGGAAATAATGTCTATGATATTAATGACATCTTTTTTTCATTTATTGGTTTAATTGTTGGTTACTTTATGATAAGACGTATACAACCAAAGATTTACAATACAAATAGAGATTAACTCATTTAACTGCCAAGATAACTCTTCTTCACTCTGCAAAAAGCAGTGTTTACCTATCTAAAAGCTGTGTTCCCTAATTCTACATTTTATATACAAAACAAAGCGTCTAAGTTTGATGTATAAACTAAAAAGAATAAGATTATGAATCAATTTACTGTAAACATCAAAGAGCCATGCCATCAAAATTTCGAAAACTTTTCTCCAACAGATAAAGGAGGATTTTGTAATCATTGTACTAAAGAAGTAATAGATTTCTCTAATATGACTTCTCTAGAAATTACAAACTACTTTAAAAGTCACACCTCAAATAACATTTGTGGTCGATTTAAGGATAATCAATTAACTACTTATTCTTACAAGGAATCTAGAAAAAGTCAGTTTAATGTTTTGGGAGCAATCACTATAGCTTGTATGGCATTATTTTCTTTTACCAAAACTCATGCTCAAAACATAGATAATCAAACAAGAAACTCAATTAATAATCCTTCAAAACTTCAAAGTGCTATTAATGACAATTCGATAATAGTTAAGGGTATTGTTTCCGAAAGCGGAAATCCATTACCAGGTGCTAATATCCTGTTAGAAGGAACTGCCATCGGTACATCAACAGATTTTGATGGTAATTTTGAATTTCCAGTAATGCTAAAAAAAGGAGATGTTCTGGTATTTAGCTATATTGGTTTTACGTCAAAAAAAGTAAAAATTCAAGATAACACTTCTGGAAACAATATTGCACTTAATGTAAATCTAAAACCAGATGGTTGTGTTCTGATGGGAAAAGTAGCTGTGAAAAAATTATATAGTTCTACAAAAGATTAATTTAAGCATACACATGAAATTTTTTCTTAGCACTACACTCTTTCTTCTAATTGCTTGCAATGTATTTTCCCAAGTTTCGGATTTTAAATCCGTAGACTTTACCAAAGCGGATAAGATTGCTTTTTCTTACAAAGGAGCTTCATTAGAAAATCTTCCGTTGTTAGCGTATCAGCTAACTAATGAATTACCTACTGAGGTAGAGAAATTCCGAGCGATATATACATGGGTTTGTCAAAATATAAAAGGAGATCAAGTACAGTTCTCCCAAGTAAGCAGAAAAAGAAGGAAATTTCGAAATGATTCCGTTTCATTTATGAAATGGAATCATCAATACAAGAAAAAAGTATTCAAGAGATTAGTAAACAAAAAGATAACCATGTGTACAGGATATGCTTATTTGGTAAAAGAGCTTTGTAATTTGGTTGACATTTCTTGTAAAATTATTGATGGCTATGGAAGGTCTGTTACCTCTAATATCAATAAATTAGAAATGCCTAATCATTCTTGGAATGCTGTTAAGCTAAATAACAAATGGTACTTATGTGATGCTACTTGGTCTAGTGGCTACCTCGATGAATATGGTGTTTTTATCACTTCCTATAATGACGGCTATTTCTTAACTGATCCAGTGTTTTTTGCCAAAAATCACTTTCCAATACATCAAAAATGGCTATTAGATGATACGATAAAAGTCTCTTCATTTGTAAGCGCTCCGTTGATCTATGGAGAAGCTTTTGCAAACGATATAGAGCCCGTTTCACCCAATAAATTAAATACAGCTATACCTAAAAATACCGAAGTCATTTTTAGTTTTAAATCTTCACGGAAAATCAAAAAAGATCATATTGAATTGGTTTATTACTCAGGATCTGAAGAAAAAAATATTCATATCTACAATACTCAAAACAACAATAACATCACATCTTTCACTTGTACTTTTAAAAATAAAGGACGTTATGACACGCATCTTAGAATAAATGGTGATATTGTAGCTACCTATTCATTTAGTGTTGGTAAAAGTTAAAGCAGAAATAAACCATGCTATTAAGAGGTTTTCTGCTCTATCTAAACTAATTGCTTTTGATATATATTATAGTTAGAAAACATATCAATTAATGAGCTATATCTTGTCATCATTAGTTCCATTTTTTAGGAAAAATCCTAAACTATTATTTTTAGTTGATGGAATAGGCGCATTATTAACTTTAATGTTTTTATCCATTGTACTTCCTGCTATACGACAGTTTATAGGAATTCCACTAAAAGCACTATATTTTTTGGCCATAATAGCAATCGTACTGCTCCTATATTCTACTGTTTGCTTTTTCTTAAACCCTTTAAAATATGAATTTTTCGTAAAAATAATCGCAGTTGCTAATCTAATCTATTGTTTTATCACAGTAGGGACGGTTATCTTTTATTATGATCAGATGACGCTATGGGGATTCTTTTATTTTGGCCTAGAGACTTTCATCATTCTGATTTTAGTAGCCCTAGAATTATTAGTGGGATCAGATCGAAGAACTTTATAAACTCTTAAAATCAAAACTTATAAGACCCTTATCGCCTTTGGTTAGTAAAACTTCAAAAAAAAATTAAACAAACTTGAATTTAGGAATGTTATTTGTAGAAAAGTATGATACGTACAAAAAATTAAGTTATGAAATTTCTTATCATTCCTTTTGCTTTAACTTTATTAATCTCTTGCACGGGTAAAACAAAGATCTTAGAAAATCAAAATTTAGAACTTACAAATCAAGTTAAACAATTACAACAACAAATAGACTCTTTAGAAAATCTCCCTAGTATTCACTTTGAAAAAATAATAGCGAAAGATATTTCCTTAGATTCATTAAGAAATAAATCAATCGCAAAATACATTTCACCATTAAAAAACAACTTATTAAAAACTAAAGACTCAGCAATAATTACATCTTATTTAAATTTTGCTAAGAAATTTCCTAATTCTTACTTTTCCATGTATGCGATTGACCGCATCAAAACAATTAAAGAAAAAAGAAAAACGATTAAAATAAACGAATTAGTAGGGTCATGGAAATGGGAAACAAGAACTAACACTCTATTCCCTATAGAAACCAAAAGAAAAGAACAAATTGTTTTCGAAAAGGATAAAACGGTTAAGTTTTTCAAAAATGGTGTATTAACCTCTAAAGAAAAATACCATCCGATAACAAGAGATTATTTAAATCAATACATAACATTTAGTAAAAAAGGAACATACAATATATTTCTACTAGAGGGAGATTTACTTAAACTGACCAAAGGAAAAGGAACTTGCTTCGATTGCGGAAGCGATATTTATAAAAAAGTAAAATAATCCTAAAAACAAAAAAAACCTCACAACTCTATCTATTGTGAGGTTTCCCGGTTTTAAACAAACACATTAAATTATGGTCTTTTATTTTTTCGGAAGCATAACTGTTTCAAGGGTATGAATCATTCCGTTTGTAGCTTCAATATCTGTTTTCATCAATCTTCCAGCATTTCCATTTTTATCGATCAAGTATATCTTTCCTCTTTTTCGACTAGCTATTAATTTGTTTCCTCCAAGAGTTCTTAATTTAACACTTCCGCCTCCTTCATTAATCGCTTTGATAATATCTTGTTCGTTTATCGTACCTGGTATAATATGACAATTTAAAATAGCTGCTAAGCTTTCTTTGTTTTCTTCTTTTTTAAGATCCTCTAACGTTCCTTTTGGAAGTTTAGAGAACGCTCCATTTAAAGGTGCAAAAACAGTAAATGATTTTTCTCCTTTGAATTTCTCAGAAAATTCTGAAGATTTTACGATTTCATTTAATTGAGTAAAAGCAATATCAAATGATAAAATCTCATTGATGGTAAGATTTTTATTTTCTTCAACAGGTATATCAGCTTGTGCAATTAACTTGTCATTTTTTCCTGCATTTGGATTTTTCTTTACAACCAAATTATCACAAGAAACAAAAGTTATGATAAGAATAAGAGCTAAAAAATTAAATGGGGTTTTAATCTTCATTTTAAAAATTGATTTATTATTAATTCTTAAGTATGGATAACAACTTAATGTCCAATCTATTACTTTTTCTTGGGTTAAATCTATTGTAATTAACGTTAAGAAATGTTAACAAATGAGTATTCGTAAGTAGCAAGTTAGTAATCGTTTTTATGCACCTGTGGTTGTACCGTAAGCGTTTTATATAAATACATTTAAATCTTTAAAGCCAGCTTATTACAGGTAATTCTTTATATAGGATTGAAACCATAAAAAAGTCTTATTTTTATGACTCATATCACAAGCAAACTCATTCAATTCAGATTATCATATGAAATCATTCAACTTCATAAATCTATTCTTTTGTTTTGTATTGGCGTTAACTCCAATATATAGTCAAAAAAAGTTATCATCTACTAAACAAGCTATTATGGCTTCTGTAGAAAAGCATCAAAAAGAATTAATTGCTATCAGCGATCAAATTTGGGCATTGGCAGAAACTGCTTTCGAGGAAAATCAATCATCTAAGTTACTGGCCGATTATGCAGAAAAACAAGGTTTCAAAGTAGAACGAGGTGTAGCAGGAATGCCAACTGCCTTTGTAGCTTCTTATGGTTCAGGAAAACCAGTAATTAGTGTACTTGGAGAGTTTGATGCATTACCAGGAATATCTCAAAAAGCACAACCTACAAAGGCTGCATTAACGGAAGGAGGTGCTGGTCACGGATGTGGACACAACCTGTTTGGTGCAGGAAGTTTAGGAGCTGCAATTGCAGTAAAAGAATTAATAGAATCTGGAAAAATTAAAGGAACTGTTAAGTTTTTTGGAACTCCGAGTGAAGAAAAGTACTTCGGAAAAATCTGGATGGTTAGAGAAGGCTTATGGGATGGTGTTGATGCCAATATTAGTTGGCATCCATCAGCTTCTACCAAAGCTGATGTTCAAAGTTCTCTGGCATTGGTAGATTTTAAAGTCGAATTTTTTGGGCAGGCAGCACATGCTTCTGCCGATCCATGGAACGGTAGAAGTGCTTCAGACGCATTAGAACTTTATACGACAGGTATCAACTATTACCGCGAACATGTAAAACCAACCGTGAGAATGCATTATCATATTCAGGATGGAGGGCAAGTAGTAAATGTAGTACCCGATTATTCCAGATTATGGATGCGAGTAAGAGACACTAAACGTTCTGGAATGATGCCAGTATATGAGCGTGTTAAAAAAATGGCTGAAGGAGCTGCGATTATGGCGAATGTAGATTATAAAATCTCTCTAATTTCAGGAATTTATGAAGTCTTAGTTAATCGTGAAGGTGGAAAATTGATGCAACAGAACTTAGAACTCTTAGGACCAATCACTTATACAGCTGAAGAAATTGCTTTTGGTAAAAAAATTCAAGAGGTTACCAAGAAAGAACAAGTAGGTATGGATAGTGCTATTAATCCGCTGGAAGAGACAAAAGAACATCCTGGTGGTGGTTCTACAGATGTTGGAGATGTTAGCTGGAATGTTCCGAATATCAATCTTGGAGTTACCACAGCTCCTAAAGACACACCATGGCATTCTTGGGCTGTTGTTGCTTGTGGTGGAATGAGTATTGGACATAAAGGAATGTTGTATGCATCAAAAGCAATGGCAATGACTATGACCGATCTTTACGAAGATCCAAAAGCTTTAGAAAAGGTAAAAGCTGAATATAAAGAACGTAAAGGAGATGAAGTTTATGAAGCTATTGTACCAGAAGGCCCTCCTCCGATCCCAAGCGATTCCAAAAAATAGTAAATAACAACTAGGAAGAACTTATAGAAAAACCAATAAATTATTTTTTAAGTAAATTTTCGTAAAAAAAATTTAGTAAACAGAACAAAGATTTGCTTTTTACGTTAGGTTTGCAGTATAACCAACGTAAACCATAAATAATAGTAAAGTAAATATTGTAGAACTATACTATTATTTAGCAAACTCTTAACCTCATGAAAAAGAGATTGACATATCTCCTAGTACTTATTACATCCGTTACTTGCGTACGTGCTCAATTATCAGGAACTGTAAAAGATCAATCAGGAAATCCAGTAGAAAATGCTTTAGTCTGTGATGCTAATAATGTGTCTAATTACACTAAAACTGATGAAAGCGGTAATTTTAATTTGCCCTCAGGTAATAGTAATACTCAATTAAGAATTGGCGCACTTAAGTACGAAACCATAAAGGTTACCTCAGAAAGGAATATAGTACTTGCTCCCGATCCATTATTAGCAAATGATGAATACCATATTAGCTTTGATCATTTGCGAGTTGGAGATACGTATACAGAAAATGAACTAAAGGATGACTTCCCCACTTCTAACGGAATTGGCTTTTACGACGGTCAGCTAGAAAATGGTCAAAAAGATGATACACAAGACAGAGCATCCGTAGATTATGAAAACAGTATCGATCCAGGAGGTGTTTCTTTAAAAGTAAAATACCCAAAAGGCTTATTAAAAACAGGGAATTCTGGAATAGACACTAGAATTCCATTAATGAATACCTTTAAAGATAATTATTATGAATCTTCGGATTTATATCTTTCGTACTGGATTAAATTTAGCGATGATTTTGACTTTAGTTTATGTGGCGGAAAACTACCTAGCCTTGGAGGATCAGATCCAAACACTCCTGATGGAGAAAGAGATAGAAATCGATGGAAAGGTAGAATTATGTTTCGAAAAGGAGGTGGAATTCAGTTTTATATGGAGCTTCCTGGAGAACAAGAACCTGCTGATGATGCTGCTAATGAAGATGAAAATGAATTACGCTTTTGGGGAGATCGAGTGGTAGATGGTGATAACATCTGTTCGTTTGAATATGAAAACTATCTGAAAGCACAAGGATGGCACAATATCGAACTACATTACGTATTGGAAAGTAGTCCAAATGGTAATGATGGCCTTTTTGAAGGTTGGGTAGATGGTGTGAATTATGATTTCGTTGGTTCTGACTATTTCAATTACTATAGAAACCCTTCAGAAAACAGAGAAAACATAACTATTAATCATATTCTCATTTCCACCTTCTTAGGAGGTTCTGATTATGACGATTACGCTCCTAAGGACAAAGATTTTTACGTATGGTTTGATGAATTTAGAGTATCCGAACAAAGAATCAACGAATGGGATTTTTACACCAATACTTTATCCGTCGAAGAGTCTAATGATATATCCAACAAAATTTTCCCAAATCCAAGTACTGGCGATTACAACTTACCTAAAAGCACAAATTGGATTGTATATGATATCACTGGAAAAGAAGTAAAAAATGGTAACGGTAAAACTGTTGACCTAAATGGATATTCCAAAGGAATATATTTTCTTAAAATGGAAAAATTTGATATTGCTACAAAACTAATTTTACAATAAGAAACAACAATAATGTTGTATAAAAAAGTAGTATGCTTAAAGATTAGTTAAGCATTTGCCATAACTTATCTTTAAGCTCTTGTAAACCTTGCTGAGCAACCGAAGAAATAAACAGATAAGGAATTTCTAACTGTTCATCTAGCTCAGCTCGCAACTCTGCTTTTAATTCATCATCGAGCATATCACATTTTGATATAGCAATTAATCGCTCTTTATCTAATAGATCTGGATTGTATCTTCGTAATTCATCTAATAGTATTTCGTATTGCTCCTTAATATCCTTTGCATCAGCAGGTATTAAAAACAATAAAGTAGAATTACGTTCTATATGCCTTAAGAAACGATGCCCGATTCCTTTTCCTTCTGCAGCCCCTTCTATAATACCAGGGATATCAGCCATCACAAAGGTCTGGAAGTCTCTGTATTCTACGATACCAAGATTTGGCTTTAATGTGGTAAACTCATAATCTGCAATTTTAGGTTTTGCAGATGTAATCACAGACAACAATGTTGATTTTCCTGCATTCGGAAAACCTACCAATCCTACATCCGCTAAAATTTTTAATTCTAGCGTAATATCATGCTGCTGCCCTTCCACTCCAGGTTGTGCATATCGAGGTGTTTGATTTACAGAACTCTTAAAATGCCAGTTTCCTCTTCCTCCCATTCCTCCTTCGGCAATGATAATTTCTTGTCCTGCTTCCGTAATTTCATGAAGAATATTCTGTGTTTCTGTATCTCTTATTACAGTACCTAAAGGAACATCTATAAAAACATCTCCTCCATCGGCTCCTGTACTTCTATTTTTACTTCCGTGTCCTCCATGCTCCGCTCTAAAATGTCTTTTAAACTTTAGATGATACAGAGTCCACATATTAGCATTTGCTCTAATAATGATATGACCACCTCGACCTCCATCTCCTCCATCTGGTCCTCCTTTGGTGATATACTTTTCTCTATGTAAATGCACGGATCCTTTACCTCCATTTCCTGAAGTTACATGCAACTTTACATAATCTACAAAATTCCCTTCTGTCATCCTACGTGATATCTTTTTAGATCAATTGGAAGCGTATCCAATGGTTTATTTTCTGGTACTTTCTGAACAGGTCAAAAAACCTTACTAGTTTTTTGACCATATCATAAACTTTCTTAATTATAGAGTATCGATTACCGAACTAAGACGCTCAGTGATTTCTTCAATTCCTCCTACTCCATCTACTCCATAATATTTATCTTGTTTTTGGTAGTAGTTTTTAAGAATCGCAGTTTCGTTATAATATACTTTAATACGATTTCTAATCACTCCTTCATCGGCATCATCAGGACGTCCGGATGTTTTTCCGCGCTCTAATAAGCGTTGTACCAATACTTCATCATCCACTTCTAACGCGACCATAGCACTAACTTCTGATCCTTTAGAAGTTAATAATTCTGCTAAGGAATCAGCCTGCGCTTCTGTTCTAGGAAAACCATCAAAAATAAATCCTTTTGCTTCAGGGTTTTTATCTACTTCAGCATTCAGCATATTAATAGTAACCTCATCAGGAACCAACTGACCTTTATCAATATATGATTTTGCCAATGTACCTAATTCTGTAGCATTTTTTATATTGTATCTAAATACATCTCCTGTAGAAATATGTACTAGATTGTATTTTTCTTTTAAAACTTCTGCTTGTGTTCCTTTTCCTGCTCCTGGAGGTCCGAATAACACTAAATTTGTCATGTTGTCTTGTTTTAATTGGTAAACTTCTGTAAGATTTCGTCCTAAACCATTATAATCTAATCCGTATCCCACAATAAATCGATTTGGGATCTCTATCCCAATATAGTCTATATGAATTTCTTTGGTATATGCCTCTGGTTTAAAAAATAAGGTAGCAATTTTTATATCGGTACAACCTTTACTTTTTAGTATGTCGATCAATTCCTCTATGGTATGACCTGTATCAATTATATCTTCTAGAATAACAACAGTTCTATCAGAAACATCTTCCTGTAAACCAATAAGTCGAGATACTTCAGAAGTTGTCTGAATACCATCATAAGAGGCTAATTTTACAAAACTTATCTCGCATTCATGATTAAATCGTTTCAATACTTCTGAAACAAACATAAACGCACCATTTAACACCCCTAAAAAAAGTGGTTTCTTATCCGATAAATCATTAGAAAGATTAAGAGATAATGTATCTATTGCTGCTGAGATTTCATCTTCGGCAATAAAGGGTGTAAATTTTAAATCGTGCAGTGTAATCGTCATAGTATTAGATTATCACGGTGGCCTTTTTGTTTTTAAAGGCGCAAAGATAGTGATTACAAACAACACTTATATTAGTTATCTACTGCATTTACTGTATAATATTAAGGTTTTTACTTATTAAAAATTTATTTTTGTTGCCCAAGGCAATTTTTAGATACTCCAAAACAATGACAAACTATTTTTCGTCAGAATTTAAGCTAGGTATTCTGGGTGGTGGCCAATTAGGTAAGATGATGCTGTATGAAACCCGGAAATATGATAT
The DNA here is from genome assembly GCF_947492965.1 of uncultured Aquimarina sp. GTDB lineage: Bacteria > Bacteroidota > Bacteroidia > Flavobacteriales > Flavobacteriaceae > Aquimarina. The sequence continues at coordinate 168,336 of NZ_CANLOZ010000007.1, forward strand.
TTGCACTTATGTTCTTGACCCCAACCCCGATGCCCCTTGTAGAATTGCTTGTGATCATTTTCAGCAAGGAGACTTAATGGATTATAATACTGTTTACAATTTTGGAAAAAAAGTAGATGTACTCACTTTTGAAATTGAAACAGTAAATACCAAAGCATTAGCACAATTAGAAAAAGAAGGCATAAAAGTATATCCTAATGCTGCCACTTTAGAAAAAATACAAAACAAAGGCAGGCAAAAGCTATTTTATAAAAAACAAGAAATACCAACTGCTCCTTTTGTACAATTTTCTAATAAAGCACACTTAGCAGAAGGCATAACAAATGGGAAGGTAAAACTTCCTTTTGTCTGGAAAAGTACGCAAGGTGGCTATGATGGTAAAGGTGTTTCTATTATTAGAACTGGAGCAGATATTGCCAAACTACCTGATAATGAATGTATCGCAGAAAAGTTGATTGATTTCAAAAATGAACTAGCGGTAATTGTTGTTCGTAACCCCAAAGGAGAAATTAAAACGTATCCTGTAGTAGAAATGGAATTTCATCCAGAAGCAAACCAAGTAGAATATGTTATTTGTCCTGCTAGAATAGACAATGAAATTGCGGAAAAAGCTAGAACAATAGCAGAACAAGTTTCGGAAGCTTTTGAACACGTAGGGCTACTGGCTGTAGAAATGTTTCAAACTAAAGATGATGAAATCTTAGTTAATGAAGTAGCTCCAAGACCGCACAATAGCGGACACTATAGTATTGAAGCAAGTTACACAAATCAATTTGAGCAACATATAAGAGCTATTTTAGATTTACCTTTAGGAGCTACAGAAAGTAAAGTAGCAGGAATTATGGTAAATCTTGTTGGTGCTGAAGGATTTTCGGGGAATGTAGTCTATGAAAATATTGAGACAATTATGAATATGGATGGAGTTACTCCTCATATTTATGGTAAAAAGAAAACAAGACCCTTCAGAAAAATGGGACACGTCACTATTGTAAATGAAGATATTTCAGAAGCCAGAAAAATAGCCGAAAAAGTAAAAAATACTATAAGAGTTATAAGCGAATAAATACGCTAAAAAATTGGTTTTTTGTAATTCGAAAGCATATGTATGCTTTGATTAAAAACATCAAATATTAATTAAAATCAAAAACAATTATATGAGCAAAGTAGGAATCATTATGGGAAGTACAAGCGATATGCCCGTAATGGAAAAAGCAATTGAAATTCTCAAAGGTTTTGATATAGAAGTTGAAGTAGACATTGTTTCTGCTCATCGTACTCCTGAAAAATTATTTGATTACGGTAAAAATGCTCATACTCGCGGAATATCTGTTATCATTGCAGGTGCTGGAGGAGCTGCACATCTGCCAGGTATGGTAGCATCTCTATCTCCTCTTCCTGTAATAGGAGTTCCTGTAAAATCAAGAAACTCTATCGATGGATGGGATTCTGTATTATCGATTCTTCAAATGCCTGGAGGAGTTCCTGTAGCAACTGTAGCCCTTGATGGTGCTATGAATGCGGGAATTCTTGCCGCACAAATTATCGGCGCATCAGACAAATGTGTATTAGACAAAATACTAGTTTACAAAGAAGGATTAAAGCAAAAAGTAATCGAAGGCGCTAAGCAGATTAATAAGTAATACATAAAAAAGAGTATAAAAAAAAGAGCCGCTCCTCAGCGGCTCTTCCAATATCAGGTCTTACAATAGAATATAACAATATTTATTAACCAACTTAAATATATTACACAAAAAATTCATCGTAAGACCATACTCTTAAAACCTAGTACAAAGGTAAACCCTTACTTTAATTACGCAATAATTATCTCTCAAAACTTATTAACAATTTCGATAAATTACATATTTTACCGATAAAAAGCTTAAATTTTACTTTTTTTTGAATTTTTCTCATAGAAAAACCAGACATTTTAAAGAATTCTCTATCAGAATAGTAGATTTTGACAGTTTATTAACAAAAAAAAGAGCTACATTTCATGCAACTCTTTTAATTTTTGATCTTTACAAAGAATATTATTGACATCCATACCCCTGATTACAATAATGTGTTTATTACTTTGCTTAGACCATTACTAATAAACCTACACAAATCTAATTCTATCCTATATCTTTGTAACAAAAAGTGATTGAATTAGATCCTTGATTATCGATAAAAAACACATTTTTTCGACAAAAGCACACTTTGTTTTAGAAAACAGATTTAAAGAACAGAATAATAAATCATGAGAAAACTCATTACATTTAATATATAGAACAGCAAATGATTAATGATGAGTTCCATGTGACCTTCAAAAAAATAGTATAAGTACATGAAAAATCCTTTATTAGAATCTTTTGACCTAGCTCCTTTTTCTCAGATACAATCCGAGCATTTTTTACCAGCGATTAAAAATGCTATATCTATTGCAAAAGAAGAAGTAAACGCTATCGTAACAAATAACGAAAAACCATCTTTTTCTAACACTATAGAAAAATTAGACTATAGTGGCGAGCTTTTAGACCGTGTTACGAGCATATTTTTTAACTTAAACAGTGCCGAAACTAATGAGGAGATTCAAAAAATAGCACAAGAGGCTTCTCCTCTATTATCAGAATTTAGAAATGATATTGCTTTAAATACAGATCTTTTTAAAAGAATTGAAACGGTTTATTTAAATAAAAGTAACCTTGATCTTTCTGCAGAACAAAGCACATTATTAGAAAAAAGATATAAATCGTTTTCTAGAAATGGAGCTAATCTTCCAGATGATAAAAAAGAACAACTAAGAGAAATTGACAAAGAACTTTCTCAATTGAGTCTAAAATTTGGTGAAAATGTATTAGCAGAAACGAATAAATTTGAGATGCTATTAACCGATGAAGCTGATCTTTCTGGTTTACCTGAAGGTGCTAAAGAAGCTGCAAAAGCGCTTGCCGAATCCAAGGAAAAAGAAGGATGGTTAATCACCTTAGACTATCCTAGCTATATTCCTTTTATGACCTATGCAGATAATAGAGAATTAAGAAAAAAAATGTCTCTGGCGTTTGCTTCTAAAGGTTTCCATAATGACGAGTTAGACAATCAACAGATTGTTTTAAAGATTGCAAAATTAAGACATCAACGTGCAGAAGTTCTTGGATATTCGTCTCACGCGGCGTACGTTTTAGAAGAACGTATGGCCGAAACTCCGGAAAAAGTATTCTCCTTTTTAAATGAGATATTAGAAAAAGCGAAACCAGCAGCAGAAAGAGAATTCAAACAATTAGAAAATTTTGCTAAAGAATTAGATGGTATCGATCAATTACAAAAATGGGATGGAGCTTATTATTCAGAAAAGCTAAAACAAAAGCTTTTTGATCTAGATGATGAAAAATTAAAACCATATTTTAAATTAGAAAATGTAATTGATGGTGTTTTCCAAGTTTCTTCTAACTTATTTGGATTACAATTTGAAGAGACTAATGAAGTAGACAAATACCATGAAGAAGTAAAAACTTATCATGTAAAAGATACTGACGGTAATTTTATTGCGGTGTTCTATGCAGATTTTCACCCAAGAGCCGGAAAACGAAATGGTGCGTGGATGACATCTTACAAACCTCAAATGAGAAAAGATGGAGAAAATATAAGACCCCATATCTCAATAGTTTGCAATTTTACAAAACCAACACCTAGTAAGCCATCGCTATTAACCTTTAATGAAGTTACTACCTTATTTCATGAATTCGGACACGCATTACACGGAATGCTGGCAGACACCATATATCCAGGATTATCTGGCACCAGTGTTTATTGGGATTTTGTAGAGTTGCCAAGTCAGGTTTTAGAGAACTGGTGTTACGAAAAAGAAGCCTTAGAACTATTCGCTAAACATTATGAAACAGGAGAAGTAATTCCCATGGAATTAGTTCAAAAAATAAAGGAATCATCCACTTTTATGGAAGGGTTAGCTACGCTGCGCCAATTAAGCTTTGGGCTATTAGATATGTCCTGGCATGCCAACGATCCAAGTGAAATTAAAGATGTAAAAGAACACGAGAAAAAGGCTTTTGAAGGCACGTCTTTATATCCTGATGTAGCAGAAAATTGTATGAGTACTGCCTTTTCTCATATCTTCCAAGGAGGATATTCTGCGGGGTATTACTCTTATAAATGGGCAGAAGTATTAGACGCAGATGCTTTTGACTATTTCAAAGAGCGAGGGATCTTTGATAAAGAAGTAGCAACTAAGTTTAAGGATCATGTACTTTCTAAAGGAGGTACAGAAAATCCAATGACCTTATATAAACGTTTCAGAGGACAAGAACCAAAGCCCGAAGCTTTACTAAAGCGTGCGGGATTGATCAATTAATATATCTATAACTAGAAAAACGGGGTTCAGTATGATATTGAACCCCGTTTTTTTATATCTCTGCTTAAAAAAATCATACCTTTTAAAGTAGTATGAATCCAAGTTTTTATATGTCTATAAAAATTAAACTTTCAAAAATTACTGAAAGTTTAAAATATTTTATATATTTGTCCTATGAATTACAATGAAGCAAAAGATAAATTTATTTCCACTTGGGGAGCTTTAGGAACTCTTTGGGGTATCAACAAAGCCATGGCACAAATTCATGCTTTGTTATGGATATCTCCAGAACCACTCTCTATGGAGGACATTATGGAAGAGTTACATATCTCTAGAGGTAATACGAGCATGAACTTACGTCAATTAATGGATTGGGGTATTGTATTTAAAGAAAGTAAACCAGGAGAGCGTAAAGAATATTTCATTTCTGAAAAAGATGTGCAAGAACTTGCAAGACAAGTAGCTAAAGAGCGAAGCAGACGTGAAATAAAGCCTGTGATCAAAGTACTAAGAGAAGTCTCTGGAATTGAAAATGACGGCTCTAAAAAAACAGAAGAGCTGATTAAGCAAACTAAATCGCTCTATGAACTGGCAGATAGTGCGGATACGATGATGAACAAAATTGTAAATCAAGAATCTAATTGGATTACTAAGACATTAATGAAACTGATTAAATAAATAACGAAAGCATACTTTAAACAAAAGAGAGGAAGCAATTCCTTTTCTTTTTCAAAATATGTTTCAAAAATTATTGAAACTTTAAAACTATTAGAATTATGAAAACGATACATAACATTAACAAATGGAGTTTTATTATCACGCTTATACTTTACATAACGGTTTATCTAGGACTATTAGCTCAAATTCCACTAGGTTTTATTCAGTTTGTTCTAGCGTGTTCTATACTGGCATATTGGAAAAAACTGAATATCCAATCTAAAAAATTGATAGTTGGCTATTGGTCTTTATTTGTCTTGTATTGGGTATCATTTCTTATCCTAAACCAAAACTTTGAAAGCCTATTTGGATTGTTTTTCTTTTCTGTAATCCCGATGAGTATCGCTTCTTATTTTGTCTATGTAACTTTTAAAATAAAGAAGTACGTAGAACAAATTGAACTTAAGCCTTCCTTTTATCATTAATACTTAAAATTATGAGCACCACCATCCCTCTTTTACATAAAATTAGATTTCAAAAATCAAACAAAGAAAAACTTATAGAGCTTTATAATGAAGCAACCGAAGATTATGAATTCTGGAGCAAAGATTTCAATATGCATTTTGGGTATTACATTCCTTTTAAAACTACCCTTTTTAAAAGAGACACTATGCTCAACGAGATGAATAATCAAGTTTTTAAAAGATTACAATTTAATAAGCAAAAAGGTATTGTAGCGGATCTTGGTTGTGGTATTGGAGGCACTATGAAATATGGACTCAGAAAATACCCAAGGCTACATATGCTAGGTGTAACACTATCTTCTTTTCAGGTAACTGAAGGAAACAAGAGACTTCATAAAATGAATGGACTTATTTTACAGGAAAATTACAATCATACTTCTTTTGCCGATAACAGTTTTGATAGTGCTTACGCTATAGAGAGCTTTTGCCATTCTGGCCATAGTGATACTGCCCTCTCTGAGGCGTATAGAATTATTAAACCTGGAGGCAAACTAGTGATTGCAGATGCCTTTCTTAAGAAAGAAGAAGATCAATTATGTATAGGAAGCCATTATTGTTATAAGCAACTGTGCAAGGGATGGAGTTTAGAAGGATTAGGAAGCATTCAAAATGTAAAAAAGTCATTAGAACGTATTGGATTCAAAAAAGTAACTATCGAAGATGTATCTTTTAGAGTTGCTCCTTCTGTACTTCATGTACCATTTGCAATTACTGGATTTATTTTCAAAAAATTGATCAGAAAAGAAAATCTAAAAGTACAAAGCTGGAAAAACCTAAAAGGCTCTTTGTTTGCCCTACTATCTGGTTTGCATATGCAAAGTTTTGGATATTACATCGTAACAGCTGAAAAATAAGGTATATTAAAGATGACAATTAAAATCATATATCAATGGAGTTATATTGGGATCGCTACCCTGATTTCAACAATTACATTATTTTATTATGCCAAAGAATTGCCAGAATTGATTACTAATGATAAACTATCCATAGAAATAGTAATGTGTGCAGGCCAATTAATCTGGCAAGGTGGTATTATAATGTTATGCATTAAAAGAAAAATTCATACATACTTATGTCATATGATTACAGTTTCTTTATTAGGCTCTTTAGTACTAATTCCATTATTATTTTTATATCAAATAGCGTTGATAAGTTTAGAAATCAAAGTTCTTCTATTTCTAATAGTGGTAAGTCTAATGATCATTGAACATGCCAGGAGAGTAAAAAAACTAAAACTACCCTCCTATCTTACAGCAACTTGGGTTCTATACAGACTCGCTTGGTTACCTATTTTATTATTTTAAAAAGAATACGAATGAAAAAACTAGTTATAGCAGCAGGCACAGGGTTTTTAGGAGATATTTTGGTAGAATATTTCAAAAATAAAGTTGATACCATCATCATACTAACTCGTGGAGAAAACAGAACGTTGAATAATATCCGATATGTACAATGGGATGCAAAATCCATTGGTAATTGGCAAAGTGAATTAGAAGGTGCAGATGTCTTAATCAATATGACTGGAAAATCAGTGGATTGTAGATATCATCAAAAAAACAAAGACCTGATACTTTCCTCTAGAGTGGAATCAACTAATGTTTTAGGAAAAGTAATTTCTAACTGTGTCAATCCTCCAAAAGTCTGGTTAAATTCTTCTACAGCTACAATCTACCGACATTCTCTGGATATGGAAATGGATGAAATCAACGGTGAAATAGGAACTGGATTTTCTGTAAACGTGGCCACCAATTGGGAACATGTATTCTTTTCTCATGATACTCCAAAAACCAGAAAAGTAGCACTAAGAACCTCTATCGTATTAGGAAAAAAGGGTGGTGCTTTACAACCAATTCTTAATCTTGTGAAAATTGGATTTGGAGGCAAACAAGGAAAAGGAAATCAAAAATTTAGTTGGATCCATGAAATTGATTTTGCAAGAAGCTTGGAGTTTATTATTAACAATCCTGAGATGGAAGGTCCAATTAATATCGTAGCACCTAATCCATCGGATAACAAGACTCTGATGCAAACATTAAGAAAAGTGACGAACATAAACATTGGAATCCCATTACCAAAATTTCTTTTGGAGATCGGAGCTCGTATGATCAAAACTGAAACTGAACTCATTTTAAAAAGTAGAAATGTAATTCCGAAAAAAATGCTAGAAGCAGGTTTTCAATTTACATATCCAGATCTTACTGAAGCAACTAAAGAACTTACTTCATAATTATGACTGTTATTACATTACATACAATGATTAAGGCTCCTATAGCAACTGTCTTTGATGCAGCTAGAAATATAGATCTTCATATGAAATCCGCTCACAAAACTAGAGAAAAAGCTATTGCAGGAAAAACATCAGGTTTGATCAATCTATACGAAACTGTAACTTGGAGAGGAAAACACTTTGGTTGCTCCCTACAACATCAAAGTAAAATAACATCACTTAGGTATCCTACTTATTTTATTGATGAAATGATCAAAGGTCATTTTAAAAGTTTTAAGCATCAGCATATTTTTAAAGAAACGTCTTCTGGGACCGAAATGATCGATGTTTTGGAATACAAAACTCCTTATGGTTTTATAGGTCGCCTATTTGATCGATTGCTTCTAAAAAAACATCTCATCACTTTTTTAAAAATTAGAAATGATCATATTAAAATCGAAACTGAAAAAACAGTGCATATTCAAGAGTAAACCTGAAAAGTTCTGAAAAATTATTACGAATCTGCCATCGTGGGCATTTCAGGCTGAGTATATAACCAAACATTACAAGGATTCATCACTCAATTCGGTAATAAGATTTCATTAATGACTTTTCAGGTTAAGCACTCCCAATTTAACTATTGTATTAGGATATCAACTTTATATTACTCTTCGATCGCAAAACAATAAATACGCACATCTCCAGAAGTACCCATGATATTATTCGCTTCAATTCCTTTATAAATTGGCTGAAAAGCATATTCTCCAGGAGCTAAAGCTGGCATTACTATTTCGTATAAATTACCTTCTATTTTTTTTAATTCTGGAATCACCAAATGCTCACTAATATCTTTACTTCCTCCACCCATAGAGTTTCCTTTTTGTATAAATCGTCTGTATTTCTTTCGTTTTTTTACGACATCTGCCTTGGATATAATAACAATATCTAGCGGATCTATTCCTTCGTCTAGTGCTATAATAAATTTCGGAAGTTCATTTGGACGAAATCTAACATCTGAATATTTACTATTAAATATGGTCAAATATTGATTCACTCCTCCGTATCCAAAACCTATTGCTTTGGCCTCTATTTTAGCACCTTTACGTTCAAATGATTGTACATTCCCATTCTTTATATAATAAGGAACAAAGTTTTTTTCTACTTCTTGCGCTTGCACACTAACCAAAAATCCTAGTTGAAGTATTAGTAACCAAGTAATTTTTTTCATTATTTCTACTTTTTTTGTTTAACCGGTAGATGATGATACTCCTGTTAATTTTATCGAACAGCGTTAATAAATCAGGATTTATCAAATGACGGATTGATTAAAAATGTTTAAGCAAACTTAACCTCATCTTCCCCTTCAAAAAATACCCAATTACAGGTATATATCTATAGATAAGCTCTTTTTGCGGTAATTCGGAAGTACAAACTTCTTTGAGATTCAACTTTTTATCATATTTTTGAAAAAAGAGCCGATAACATATGCCTACAAACACGATAGACCCTAATACGTGGATTGATAAATACAGTGATTATTTGTTTAATTATACTATAGTAAGGGTCGATGATAGAGAGATTGCACAAGATTTAGTGCAGGAGACCTTTTTTGCAGGTCTAAAATCAATGAAAAATTTTAAGGGTGAAGCCAGCGAACGCACATGGCTTATTTCGATTCTTAAAAGAAAGATTATTGATCATTACCGAAAAATTAATAGTAATAAAGGAAAAGCTGAAGTACGTATTAATTACACAAATGATGGTGAGACTGAAGGTGATTGGCTCGAAGAGAGAGTAGCGGATCCTTTTGATCAAAATGCTGAAGGAAAAATAGAGAATACGGAATTAGGAGTAGCTATACATAATTGTATTGGCAAATTACCAGAGAAACAAGCTCGTATTTTTTCTATGAAAACAATTCAAGGTTTTGATACAGAAGCTATCTGTAATGAATTCGATATCACCGCGTCTAACCTCTGGGTAATCATTCACCGAGCACGTACAGCAATGGCAGAATGCTTAGAAAAAAACTGGTTTTAATATAATATGAGTACTGGAAACAAAATATTTGTAAGTTGTGAAGATGCAAATCACATTTGCGATAAAAATCAATATAAGGAAGCCTCACTTTGGGAAAAAATAAAATTAAATATCCATTTAATTTATTGTAAGGCTTGCAGAAAATATTCGTCTAAGAATACGAAACTAACAAAATTATTTAAAGATCCTAAAGTCATTAGTATCAATCAATCGGCTAAGGATTCTATGAAAGAGCAGTTAAAGAAAAAAATGTCTGAAATGGAATAAAAAAAGTTAATAATGCCCCAAAAAATAAGATTAAAATTGTAATGAAAACGAGTAATAGTTTATTTGTATCTTGCGAACAAGCAAAATTTATCTGTGATAAAAATCAATATGGTGAAGCCTCTTTTTTAGAGATCATCAAGTTAAATATCAGGTTAGTGTATTGCAAGGTAACCAGAGCATATTCTAAAAGGAATACAAAGCTCACAAAAACGATAAAAAATTCTAATGTTCAAGTAATGGAAACTTCTATGAAGGAGAAAATGAAAGAACAATTAAGAAAAAAGTTAGCCGAATAGGCTTTGCATCAGAACCAATATAAACAACCATATCATCGGAATACTTTCGACCCAAAAGGAACAAAAGTATTCCGATTGTTTTTTATCAGTACCCCATAAAAACAATAAGCTGATAATAGTTATAAAAACTGTGCTTAAAATCTCGGTAGAAGTTAGTTCATCTCTAAATGCGGTAAGCAACAAAAAAGTTACTAAGACAATACTTCCAAAAACTTTAGTCCTGGTAATTCCTATTTTTTGAGGAATCGTTTCCAACTCTTTGGCATCATATTGTAGATCCCTTATTTCGAAAGGCAACATAATTACTACAATAAAAAGAAAACGTTGTATCGCTTCAATAGTCATATCGAAACCTAAGTTCCCTTCTGCATATAATATGGGCACTATTACAGTAATTCCTGTCCACGTAACGGCGATAATAAAGATTTTAATTCCAGCAACACTTCTTAAATTCTTTTTATTTGGAAAAACAGGTACCGTATATAAAATCGTCAATAATATAAATGGCAACATGAATATTATTGTATCTATGGATAATTGAAACCCAAAATAAACAAAAACAATACTGCTTATTACGGTTAACGCCCTAATTTTGGTCATAGATTTGGTTAATCTACGATGATACAATCTTGAAATTGAAGCATATTTTACAAAATTGTATGCTACGATTGATCCAAAAAATGCAAAATACACATAAGTATCTCCTCCTAAAATTTCGAACTTCAAAAAAGTTATTTTAACCAATGCCGCTACAGCTAATGCCACATGGATACTGCTGTTTAGGTAAAAATCAAATATACTTTTAATGGTTTTCACGTTCCAAATTTAGGGGAATCTGTTAATAACCGTCTAAGTTGGTTAAAAACTTGATAGCGTAAGGTTAATTAATTGTGAAATTTTTATGGATTAAATATGTACTTTTGCGCTTTCAATCTCAACTGTTTTTTGCTATGAAAACCGACTCGTTTAAACTACGTCATATAGGTCCTTCAGAAAAGGATCTTAATGATATGTTATCTATGATCAAGGCAGAATCTATGGATCAACTGATCTATGAAACTGTTCCTGATGATATTTTACTAAAAGCTCCACTGCAACTTGATGAAGCTATGAGCGAACAAGAGTATTCTGCTCATATACAGCAATTAGCTGCGAAGAATAAAGTTTTTAAAACTTATATTGGTTTAGGATATCATCAAGCATGCTTGCCGGCAGTGATACAGCGTAACATTTTAGAAAACCCTGGATGGTATACTGCTTATACTCCTTATCAGGCTGAAATTGCGCAAGGAAGACTAGAAGCTTTGCTAAACTACCAAACCATGGTTTGTGACCTTACCGGTATGGAATTGGCAAATGCCTCGTTACTAGATGAAAGTACCGCTGCGGCAGAAGCAATGACCATGTTATTTGCTGTTAGATCCAGAACTCAGAAAAAAGAAAATGTTCATAAATTTTTCGTTTCTGAGGAAATCTTACCACAAACTATTTCATTGTTAAAAACAAGAGCAATTCCATTAGGAATTGAACTGGTTATTGGTGATCATACTAAATTTGATTTCTCTACTGATTTCTACGGCGCAATCTTGCAATATCCTGGAGTATCGGGACAGGTATATGATTATGCTTCATTTGTAGAACAAGCACACCAATCAGAAATAAAAGTAGCCGTAGCTGCAGACATCTTAAGTCTTGTTTCTTTAAAGTCGCCTGGTAGTTTTGATGTTGATGTAGTAGTAGGAACAACCCAACGATTTGGAATTCCATTAGGATATGGAGGACCACATGCCGCTTATTTTGCTACTCGAGAAGCGTACAAAAGAAATATTCCTGGGAGAATCATTGGGGTTACCCAAGATATGAATGGCAATAGAGCGCTACGTATGGCCTTACAAACACGTGAGCAGCATATCAAGCGCGACAAAGCCACTTCTAATATTTGTACTGCGCAGGTTTTATTAGCAGTAATGGCAGGTATGTACGCTGTATACCACGGAAAAGAAGGATTACAATATATCGCTACCAAAGTACATAGTGCCGCTACAACCCTCGCGGATACTATTACCAAACTTGGTTATAAACAACTAAATACTAGTTTCTTTGATACTATTAGAATTGAAGCAGATGCGAATAAAATCAGAGAAATAGCAGAAGCTCAAAGTATCAATTTTTACTATCCAGATACCAATGTAGTATCTATCTCGTTAAATGAAGCAACAACACTAGCTGACCTGAATAACATAGTTTCGATTTTTGCAGAAGCTTCAGGAAAAGATGCTATTGATGTTACTTCTGACAATAGCGCAACTAACATTCCAGATTCAGTAAAAAGAAATACACCATTTTTAACAAATGATGTTTTCAATACCTATCATTCTGAAACTGAATTAATGCGTTATATCAAGAAGCTTGAGCGTAAGGATTTATCGTTAAATCATTCTATGATTCCTCTTGGTTCTTGTACCATGAAATTAAATGCTGCTTCAGAGATGCTTCCTTTAAGCAATCCACAATGGGGTAATATACATCCTTTGGTTCCTGTAGAGCAAGCGAAAGGATATCAGGAAGTATTAAAAAAGTTAGAAGACCAATTAACAGAAATCACTGGTTTTGCAGCTACCTCTTTACAACCTAATTCTGGTGCACAGGGAGAGTTTGCAGGATTAATGGTTATTCGTGCTTATCATGAAGCAAGAGGTGATCACCATAGAAACATTTGTCTAATTCCTTCTTCTGCTCATGGAACCAATCCGGCATCAGCAGTGATGGCAGGAATGAAGGTAGTAGTTACAAAAGCTACCGAAGAAGGAAATATCGATGTTGAAGACCTAAGAGAAAAAGCAGAAAAATACAAAGACAATCTCTCTGCATTAATGGTAACTTATCCTTCTACTCACGGAGTATATGAATCAGCTATTAGAGAAATCACTCAGATTATCCATGATAATGGTGGACAAGTATATATGGATGGTGCTAATATGAATGCCCAAGTAGGATTAACAAATCCTGGAGCAATTGGAGCAGATGTTTGTCACTTAAACTTACATAAAACATTTGCCATTCCTCATGGTGGTGGTGGACCTGGCGTAGGACCTATTTGTGTAGCAAAACAATTAGTTCCATTTTTACCAGGCAACCCTATAATTACCACTGGTGGAGATCAAGCAATCACAGCGATCTCTGCAGCGCCTTGGGGATCTGCATTAGCTTGTTTAATATCCTATGGATATATTACCATGCTTGGTGCAAAAGGACTTAGAGAATCTACTGAATACGCTATCCTAAATGCAAACTATATCAAAGAGCGATTAGATGGTCATTACAGCACATTGTATTCTGGTGAGAGAGGACGTGCTGCACACGAAATGATTGTAGACTGTCGTCCTTTTAAAGCACATGGTATTGAAGTAACTGATATTGCAAAGCGCCTTATGGATTATGGATTCCATGCACCTACGGTTTCATTTCCGGTAGCAGGAACTATCATGATAGAACCTACAGAAAGTGAAAGTAAGGCAGAATTAGATCGTTTTTGTGACGCTATGATTAGTATACGTCAGGAGATTGCAGAAGCTAGTTCTGAAGATGCTAATAACGTTATGAAAAATGCGCCACATACCTTAGCTATGCTAACAGCAGATTCTTGGGATTTCCCATACACAAGAGAACAAGCTGCTTATCCATTAGCATATGTTGCTGATAATAAATTCTGGCCAACAGTAAGACGTGTGGATGATGCATACGGAGACAGAAATCTTATCTGTACTTGTGCGCCTATAGAAGAATATATGGAAGAGGTTTAATCCAAACTTCTTTATTTCAAATAAAAATGCCTGGTATTTTTACCAGGCATTTTTATTTATACTAGATCGTTTCTAGAAAACCTTTTACAGCCTTCCAATAACTTTCATTATCAGAAAATCGTTCCCATAGCGCTCTAGACCCATGATTACCATCTGTTTCCGGAAGAAAGAACTGCTTTTTATCTGATACTATAGCTTCATAAATTCCTGACCAGTTCTTTTTCTCTTTTTTTGCCGAAGTAACAAATACAGGAGATTTAATCCTAGCTGCACTACTAGAGATATAGTTTTTCTTACCAAAATATTCTCCTGGAGAAAATGACAGTACTCCATTGATATCATTAGGGTGATCACCAGCATATTTTAAGACTAGAGACGAAGAATAGGAGCTTCCCCAAATAATCAGCTTTTTAGGTTGATATGTTTTTTTTACAAAGGCAATCGCTGCTTCTACATCTTGATACGCATCAATAAATTCAGTTTTTCTACCTTCTTTTTTTGCTTCTCTTGCTGTATGATTTAATCGTTCGTTTACGATCATGCCAGATCTCTGATCTACCGCAAGACAATTATACCCCATCTTGGTAAGCTTAGGAGCTATTTCCATATACTCTCCTCTACTCCAACCTGCTTGATGAAAAAGAACGATAAAAGAATCACTATCCGTTGCTTCATATAAATCTGCAGTTATCATCAGTCCATCCTTTGATTGAAAATCAATTGTTTTCTGACCGTATATGGATATCGCTAAAAAGGAAATAAGTACTAAAAAGATATTTTTCATCAGTATATTTTTTGTATTTAATTGTCGAAAAAGCATGCTCAAAATAATTATCTCCACTGGAATCAAATTAGTCAGAACAGCTTATTATACAAGACAATTATGAGTTAATAAGTCTTTCAAAATACTAAATTAGCTGTTAGTGAAATGCTATTATTTTGTTATAATTTCTAAAAAACAAAAGACAATGATTCAATTTAGATAGGGACAATGTTTCTATCCCCATGTTTTCTCAAATAACTTTTTATGATTTTAGTAGTATGATAGGTGTGTTTTTGCAGTTGCAAATAAGTATCAAAATCTTCTGAATTTAGGATTTGCTCATCATTCTGAAGATATCCAAAACCCTTATAAACACCATCCTGAATCATTACAAAACTTTGCTCATTAAAAGTTCTACCCTTCCCCTTAATAAAATAACTCTTCTGATCCTTTTTTAATGAAGACAATGCTTGCTGAGCTCTCATATTATACAACGCCACTGACTCATCTCCAATACAGATACCTTTGCAATTTTTAATCTTATAATGTGAACATCGTTCTGTGGTAGTTTGTAAACTGCAATACCTTGGACATAATTGAAACTTCTCGCATAATTGCTCCAATTTTTCGATCGCTTCTGCCCTCGTGTAAAATATTTCTATAGAGTGATCAAAAGTATGTGATCTATCAATTGCTAATTGAATTACTCCTTTCCTATTTGTATAATACATAATACAATAAGGAGCTACCGGCTTTTTCTGTGCTTTATTAAATTTAGGATAATGTTTTCTGATTTTTTCCGCTTCGAGGAGCAATGCCACCAATTCATCACCAGTTACTTCATAATCGATTGTATAGGTTTCCTGACCTAAGGCATATTCTTTATTCTTCTTATCATAAAAATGACTAACTACCCTCTGTTTTATATTCTTTGCTTTGCCAGCATAAATTACTTTCCCTTTTTGATCCTTAAACAAATATATCCCAGTCTCTTCTGGCAACTGATCAATGTTTTCTGCTTTTAGGTGTGGTGGTAATGTTGCCTCTTTAGAACGAACATTTAAAAACTTATTGATAACCTTAAACTCTGGATCTAAGCTTAAAATTCTTTGAAATAAAACAACAGTAGCATCCGTATCGCCTTCAGCCCTATGCCGGTCTTCGAGAGGAATATTGAGAGCAGAACACAATTTACCAAGACTGTATGAAAACATTCCAGGAATGAGTTTTCTGGATAATCGAACGGTACATAATTTTTTTCGCACAAAAGAGTACCCTAGATTCTTGAACTCTTCTTTGATTACGTTATAATCAAAATTTACATTATGTGCTACAAAAATTGCTCCTGTAGTCAATTCAATGATACGCTGAGCAATCTCATGGAATCTTGGAGCATCTCGTACCATATCATTATCGATACCTGTTAACCCAGTAATAAATGGAGGAATTGGACATTCAGGATTTACCAAAGAAGTAAACTTATCTATAACAGTATCTCCCTTTAATACAACAATACAAATTTCTGTAATGCGATTTCCATGAATGCCTTTACCCGTAGTCTCTACATCAATAACAGCATATAATTTTTCTGACATTACCTTTGTTTTGGGTTACAAATCTAACAAGAAATATCTAAAATTTGGAATTTTTCCTTTTAAAATGGAATTTTTCCTATTTGTCAATAAAATCACTATTTCAAAAGGTAGGTTGCCAAGCGAGTAGCATTTTCCTGATATGCATTATCATAAGAAACAGGAAGCTCATTTTTCTTATAATATGCCGTTAATGTCTGTTTAGAAACAAAAGTTATTTCTGTTTTTTTATAACACTGAATAAGTGCTTCTAGTTTAAAAGAAACTGAAGCTGCGGCAAACTTGCCTTTTGTTTGTCGACTAATAATACCAATACTGTTAGGTGCTACCTCATCAAAAAAAGTTTCTACCTTTTGCAGAAAATCTTGTATCTCTTGATTGTTATGATCATCCTTTATTTCGATGTATTTAGTCTTACCTGTCACATTCTGTAATATACCGTTAGCATCTTTAGACACGATAACACAAATAGCTCTTTTTTTATCAATTTCAATTCCTACGGCTTTCATCTTTCCAAAATTAGTATATAATTTTTTAAGTATTGTCGGTAGTCTTTTAAAAAATAAAGTTTACGAGAATCTGTAAAAATCTAGCACTGATATTCGAACCTATAAAAATGAAACATTGTATAATCAAAACCTACAACGAAAATAAACTACTCAATTAATTAACCTTTTTTTTGATATTTCATGATTTTTAACCACAAAAAATTGATATATCATCTATTTATTTTTAAATTGGTTAACCAATTTGATTTATTTAAACAACAGTATTTTTTTCAAAGAACCCCCTTTTTTTTAAAAAACTCCCATATGAACTAACACCAACAAGCACTTCACAATAAAACAACTATCTATTTAACAAATATCACATGAAAAATCACAACTCTTATTATCTATCTAGCAAACAAAAAAAACACCTTGTAGCCATTTTACCTGTTGACAAAAGAAGGTTCAAAAAAATATTAATCATTCTTTTTCTATTTTCCTCGCATCTATTTGCGACGGAATACTTCATTAACTCTATCGATGAATTTAAAAATCTAAGTTTACTTCCTGGTGATATAGTAACCTGGAAAAACGGAACATATAATTCTGATGAAAGATTAGTTTTTAAAGCTAACGGAACTTCCTCCGATCCGATTATTTTAAGAGCTGAAACTCCAGGTGGAGTAATTTTTAATAATGGATTGCAGATGGATATTGCTGGAAACTTTCTGATTGTCGAAGGGTTTCATTGGAAAGGAGGTTACGGAGCTAGTAATTTCATACAGTTTAGAAATGGAACAACTTATGCCCAGAATTCCACTATTCAAAACTGTGTCATCGATGGTTTAGGCGTGGAACCTGGCGATGCTGCAGAAGCCGAACAAGATGGAGCTGTCGTAAAACATCGATGGGTAGTTTTATACGGTAACAATAACAATGTGCTGTATTGCTCTTTTCTAAACAAGTCTACCGCTGGAGCCCTAGTTTTAGTAGAACTAGAATACAATGCAGCAAATAATCGCTGTGATATTGTAGGACATACCATAAGTCATAATTATTTTTATAAATACGAAAAAATAGATCCTTCACTATCTAATTCTGGAGATAGTGAAACCATCCGAGTAGGAACTAGCGAATTTCAGAATGTAGATTGTAGAACCATCGTTAGCAATAACTATTTTGTTGAAGCAGATGGTGAAAATGAAATAATTACCAATAAAAGTGATAATAACACCTATCAGAACAATACTTTTAGACGATGTAGAGGATCTTTAACTCTACGTCACGGTTCTGGAGCGACAGTAAAAGACAATTATTTTCTAGGAGAAAATGTTGATGGAACAGGCGGAATTAGAATCGTAGATAGCGACCACGAAATAAGCAATAACTACATTCAGGATTGCATTACAGTAATTGATCAAGCAAAATGGAATAACGGAATTACATTCATGGGAGGCTCTACAAATTCTCAAGATAATTGCAACTCCTCAAGTGTATCTAATGGTTACCAAAAATCTGAAGATATTACCGTTTCTAATAATACCATAGTAAACACCAATGCTCCATTATTCTTTAACGGTGACAAAGGTACCAACGACAATACTGGGATTGTTTCTAATAATGTTATTTTCTTTTCCGATGGATCACCAAATACGACTGATGTTATTACTGAGGATGATAATGGTGATTTTTCGGCTATTGGCTCCTCTTTATCTTATTCTGGAAATGTATATAGCAATACAACTTTAGGAGCATCAATAAGCGGATTTTCGGCAACAAACTTATCTGTATCTACTAATGGAGAAATATTTACTATTTCGGGGACTAACGCTGGATCTTCTATCTCACAATCGCCATATAGTGATAATGATATTGCTGTAAATGTTGGTGCTTGTTTTGTAAATGCTAATGGCAATCCTTTAAATTCCTGTGACAACTCTACAACAGATGTATTAATTGTATCTTCTGTAGATAATTTTAATGCTAGTGCTAGCAGTAAAGAACTTACAATTACTTCTAATGTAAATTGGACGGTTTCTGACGACAGTTCTTGGATTTCGGTAAGCCCTACTTCTGGTATTAATAATGGAATTACCAACATTAGCGTAACAGCAAATTCGGAAACATCTTCAAGAACAGGTATTGTAACCGTGACTGGCGGTTCTATAACCAGAACAATTACCATTATCCAATCGGGCACAACATCTAATATTCCAGTAGATTCGGTGAGTATTGTTCCTATTGATAGTCCTATAGAAGTTGGAAGTACAACATTTATAACATCGATCATATCTCCTGCTAACGCCACTAATCAAAATATAACTTATTCTAGTAGTAATACAGCTATTGCCACTATCAATGCAGATGGACTTATCAATACCTTCAGTACAGGAGAAGCCACTATTACAGTAACAACAGAAGATGGTCAGTTTACAGATACCACTGTAATAACTGTAGTTCCTTTGACCTCTGGAACCAATTTAGCGTTAAACAAACCTGTGACTGCTACTGGAACACCAGATGGAGGTAATATTGCCTCTAATCTTGTTGATGGATCTACCAATTCACGTTGGTCCGTTAACGGTTTTCCGCAATCTTTTACAGTAGATCTTGGTGATATTTTTAGCATTCAGAAAACAGAATTGGTATTTTATCAAGATAGAGTATATCAATACTCTTTAGAAATCGCCACTGAATCTAATGGTTCTTTTACTGAAATAATTGACAGAAGAAATAATACCACACCAGGAACAATCTCCGCTCCTGTAACTGATATTATCTCTTCTATTGAGGCTCGCTATATTAGAGTTACTGTTGTTGGAGCATACGAATATTCTGGACCATGGATTAGTATATTAGAATTTAGAGCATTTGGCAACGCTATAGATATTCCAAATTGTACTTCTGGAAGCAACTTGAGTTTAGGTGGAAGCGTCTCTTCTTATAGCAATCAACAGACTACTAATCCTGCAAACAACATTATAGATGATAATACAGAAAACAGATGGTCTGCAGAAGGTTTTCCTCAAAATGTAGTAATAGATCTGGGAGATGAATACCCAGTTGGCGAAATTAATGTGTATCCTTATAATAATAGAGCCTATCAGTTTATTGTAGAAGGCTCTAGCAGTTCTGCGACTTCAGATTTTTCTGTGTTAACTGATGCTTCTAATAACACATCTGGTGGCGCTGTAATTCATAGAAGTTTTTCTACACAATCTGTACGATATGTAAAGCTTACCATTACTGGTGCCTCTGGCTATACCGGAAATTGGTCGTCGATCAGAGAATTCGAAATAATTTGTGCTGGCGCTAGTCAAAGTCTATCTAACAGAACGGGGGTTAATGAGATCATCAATGTTTCTATATACCCTAATCCTTTTTCAACAAACCTAACCATCGAACTACCTAATAATGGTACTGAAACCTTCAGTATACAACTTGTGGATGTATATGGTAGAGAAGTATATAAAACAGATAACATAAGATCTTCTAATAGTCTTAACGTACCCAAAAGCCTTCCTAACGGAATTTACTTTATAAGACTATTTAACTCGAACAACAAAATATTGAACACCAGTAAAGTAATAAAGAATTCTTATTAAAAGTATAAGATCATAATTTCATCGCTATATACAATGAAGGTTGAATTTTAAATTCAGTCTTCATTGTATTTTATAATATTTATAAAGTTTCCAGACGTGACTGTAAACAACGTTTTTGTAAGCAATAAAAACATATGTATTAAGATATTCATAAACGCTCACCTTTTACCAAAAAACTAGATTGGATAGAAGCTTCTTTGAGATGCAGAAACTCTTTTCTACGTTTGTCATTGGCAAAACTGATAAAATCCTCGTCAGAAGGGAATGATAAAAAATGAATCTCGTATGGTAATTCTTCTTGATACGATATAAAAGTTTCTTTTGTAGGTCGGATTCTATAAATAAGTTTCCCATTATATTCAATCAATAAAGGAATTGCCATATCTTCAAACTCATGAAAAATACTTTCTTTCCCTTCTTTTACATAAATTAACATGGTTAAATAGATCATGTTTAGATATAATTAAAAAACATTTATTTAAAAACTACCTCGAAACTAATAAACACATTTATTTAAGCTTAAAAAACCTATGTTCATCGTATAATTTTCCATTTTTAAAAATAGCATTTTTAAATATACCTTCTTTCTGAAATCCATTCTTTTTCAGTACTTTCATAGAAGCTTTATTGTAATCAAAAATAGCTGCATAGATCCTTTGTACATCTAAATCATTAAATCCATATTCGGTTATTAATCGTACTGCTCTAGTGGCAATTTTATTTCCCCAAAAGGGTTCTCCTATCCAATATCCAATCTCTGCTGATTTACGATATACATCTTGTTGTAGAATCACTCCTATGACGCCACAAAGTTCTCCTTGATAGACAATCCCAAAATTCTGTTTAGGATTTTCTTCTAGTGTTTGATTGATAAAATATTCGGCATCGTTTTCATCATACGGAAAAGGTATATAATCTCGTAAATTATCCCATATCTTCTTGTTATTAGCAAGCTTAGCTAATACAGATTTATCGGATATTTCTAAAGGTCTTAGCACAACATCTTGATCCATTCCTAAATGTTTTTAGAGCATGTTGATCAAAAATACGAATTACTATGATTTGAAAAATCAATCTACACCGACTTATAGATATGAAGATAACAATATGATTGGCATATGATAATTAATCTCCAATAGATTCAGAATATTGCAAGAACATATTACAACCTGCTACCGACCAAGCGTAGGTTTCTGCCAGTTCTCTTTCCTTACTATTTTCTGCAGCAGTTCCTTCTGCTACGCACACCTTACGAATTCGATCAATTGCTTTTACCATCAGCGTATATAATCGGTTATCTGATCTGGTAATTACTGGAGATTGGTTGGCGATTTCCAAATCATTTTTTATCGAAGCAATTTCACTACTTACCCCTACTTTCATTACTTGCATCATGGATACAAATCGAATTAATTCTGATAAAAATTTACTTGGCTTACAAAAGTATCCAGATCGAGCAGGATTGGGAATGGAATCTGCACTACTTTCACTTACAATTTGTGTAACCATCATAGAAAATGCGGTCGACATATTGAGTATTCTTTATAATTACTTTAATGGGGTGTTTTCCATCACTAAAAATACAGATCCTTGTTTTTTTTAAAAATAGGGGAATATACCCGTTTTTCTATTTTTTGCAATGATAGGGAATATTCCCATATTTTAATTATAAATAGCTCAATAATTCTAGAAAAAATCACCAACAAAAGATAACCCATTGATGCTCTACGATATACGGAACAGAAAAAGACAAAAATTATAAATTCTCTGGGTTTACCGCTAGATTTTTAAACAATTTAGCTTTAGTACTGAAGTATTTATTTTGCAATTTGTTTCGTTTTAACTCAGCGTCTATTAATTTACTTTCTCTGGAATTTATTAAAAAAACTGAGCTTTCGCCAAAACTAAACTTGCGCTCTTCCGCTCTTAAAAGCGTGGTATAATCATTTACGATATCAGCAATAAGTTGATTTTGCGTGGTAAAGGAATCCAATTCATTGGTAATTGCATTAACTTTATTTTCGATTTGTAATTGTACGCTAGCCAACTCATATTGACTATCCTGAATTTTGTACTTCGCTAACTTTACAGCTCCTCGTTCTTTGCGCAAAAACAAAGGAAACTCGAAAGTCACTCCTCCTTTATAGTCCGCATTATTAAACGAATTAGCAACTTCTGGTGACGGTGTTAAAAAATTGTATTCTAAATTGATTTTTGGTAACAATTTATTTGCTTTTAGTTTTCGATCCACTTCTAATCCTTCAATCTTGTAATTTAAAGATCTTAGCTTAGGATGATTTTCTAAATCCACTTCAGAAATCATAGCTTGTTGTATTTGCAGTGTCTGATCGATTACCGCGTCTACATCATTATCAGGTATAACATTAGGCTGTAACTCTATAGGAATATTATTTCCGATCCATAAAAAATTAGAAAGCTCTAAGGATGATTTCATCAGCTTCACTTTAGATTGTTCCAAGCTCAATTGGCGGTTCTGCACCGTAATTTTAGCTTCTACCGTATCTATAATGGCTTTATCACCTGCCAATGCACTTTTCTTTATTCCTTCAAAACGAGTTTGCGCATTGATTAGGAAATTTTGATAGATTTCTTTTTCGTTATAAGCCTCCAACCAGTTAAAATAGGCCAAGGACGCATTATACAAAATCTCATTCACCAAAATATCTCTATCTGCTTTAGTCTGATCTCTAAACAACCTCGCTTTTTTAAGGGCGGCCATACGCTCATTAATGAGCAATCCCTGAGCGATAGGTACTGAAATTCCCGCACTATACAGTCCTTCATCTGGTACTGTTCTTTCAGGATTTAGAAAGATTCCTTCATTCTGTTCAAAATTTGCTTTTAACTCAATCCCATACCACGTTGGCACTTTAAAAGTAGCATTTAGCAAATCATAATATTCCGAACCTTTAAAATCTTTACGATCGTAATCAACTTCGATCTTGGGATCAAAACCTCCTCTTGACTTTAACAAGTTTGCTTCACCTACACTAATTGTTAGTTCCGCTTGCTTCGCAATAGGATGATGTTTCTTTACAAATCCTAAGTACTCCTGGAAATTAAGAATTAAAGGATCTTGCTCTTGCGAAAACAATGTTGCTGAGACAAAAAGAAAACTGAGTAACAAAAATTTGTTCATAGATTATTTTTTTGCTGTAGTGGCTACTTTATCTTCTGGCTGATAATAATTAGGAGGAAAACCATTTAATTGTCTCCAAAGCTCGAACCAAATAGGTACATCTTCTAATAAGGCAATGGTATTGGCTCCAGAACCTACCCGTATTCCATCAGGCCAAGCATGATCATTGGTATCTGGTGATATTAAAACTCTATACTTTCCGTTAGGACTTATAAAGGTTTCTACGGCTACAATTTTTCCTCCGTAGGTACCGTAAGAAACATTGGGCCATCCACTAAATATAATAGCCGGCCAACCGTCGAATTGTATCCTAACTTCCTCTCCAAGATGAACTAAGGGTAAATCAATTGGCCTTACGAAAGTTTCTACAGCCAAATCATAATCCGAAGGCATAATCCCTACCAATCGATCTCCTTCTTTAAATGTTTCTCCGATTCCTGATTGAATGGCTTTATTAATATACCCATTTTGAGGTGCTTTAATGTAATAAAGGCCATTTCTAATCTCATAATTGGTATACTCGTTCTCCAGTTTTGTCACCTGCGCTTCAGCATCAAACTGACTGGATTGTGCTGTAAAACGATCACTCTGAGATTTTGAAATCTTCTCAGCATACTCTGCCTGAATTCTGTTCATCTCGATCTGTGCATTGATCACATCATTCTTACTAGCTAGTAATTTGTTCTCTTGAGAAATTAATTTTGCCTGTGTCTCCTGAAGTTTTAGTCGTTTAGTTTCTACATCAGTAAGGGATTTTAAACCTTCATTCTCTAATTGTAGCGTACGGTTATATTGTCTCTCTGCAATACTAATATTCGTCTTAGCTGCTTCAAGATCTATACTATCACTCTTAACTTTTAATCTAGACTGTAGTAGTTTATTATTGGCCTGCTTTAATTTTAAAGCTCGTTCTTGTGTAAGCGCCGTTACCTGATTTCCTAGTGCCTTTACTTTTTCTTCATAAGAAGTAACGGCCATAGATTTCGCTTTGATCTGCTTTCCAGTTCTCTCTACCAGATTTGGATCAAAATACTCATTCTTAATTTCAGAAATTCGTAAAATAGTATCTCCTTTTTTTACAAAATCTCCTTCTTTTACATACCATTCTTCTATTCGACCTGGAATAGGTGATTGGATTGTTTGTGGCCTTTGATCTGGCGTTAATGTGGTAACATAACCAGTTCCCGAAATATTCTGCGTCCAAGGAAAAAATAAAATTATAAATACTATAATCGTAAAAGCTAATAAGAATCTATTAAAGTACTTATAATGGTCTTTCCCAAATACTTTCTGTGATGCTTTATACCCTAAAATATCAACAGTTTTATTCAATTTTTTATTTGAAATATTTAACATGACTCTTTTACTTTTCACTAATTATTTTACCATTATCCACTGTAATCACTCTACCACATCTTGAGATCCATTTCGTATTCTCACTTACAACCACTAGTGCCCAAGGGTTTTCAGGATCTACCAGAAAGTCCATAATTCTGGTTGCTTCGGCTTCATTAAACTGATCTAAAGGATCTTTCAGTATTAATAATTTTGGTTTCGTAACGATCCCACGAGCTAATACTATTTTCTTAGCTACCGTAAACGGTATTTGTTTACCCTCTGGATATAACATAGTTAATAATCCTTTAGGCTGTTCTTTTACAAATTGTAGCAAACCTACTTTTTCCAAAGCCCAGTATACTTGCTCGCTAGAGATATTTGGATCTCCAAAAGTGATATTTTCTAAAATGGTTCCTTCAAAAGGAGATTCCTCAATCAAAGATTGCCCTATATATCCACGATAGTAGTTGAGATTCACTCCTTTTAGCGAAATATTATTGATATAAATACTTCCATTATCTGGTTCTATTAATCCGGCAATCAATCGCAAAAGTGTTGATTTGCCTGAACCATTAGGTCCTTGAATTAGAATGGTGCAACTCTCTGTAATTTTTAATGAAATATCATCGATAATTTTTTTATCTCGATCTGGGACTGCATAAGAAACATGGTCTAACTCGATCTCAAATCCTTCATCATCTTTAAAAGGTTTTTCGCCTTCTTGAGGTTCTAATTCTTTGTCTACAACTTGACCTATCTTTTCTAGAGAAGTTAAAACATCATAAAAAGATTCTAATCCTACGATCAACTTTTCGACGGAACTTATCACTAAAATGATAATGATTTCCGCTGCAACGAATTGTCCTATATTCATTTGCTGATTTAATACCAGTACTCCACCAATAAGCAGCAGACCAGCCGTTACCAATACTTTAAAACCTATCATCTGAATAAATTGGAGTACTAAAATTCGGAAATGGCTCTCTCGAGAATCCAAATAATCCGCCACCAGATTATCATTCTTACTAAGCGCTAAACTTGTTCTTCCTGATAATTTGAAACTTACTATAGACCTAGCGACTTCTTGTATCCAATGTGCTACTTTGTATTTACTTTTGGATTCACTTAAACTTGTTTCCAATCCTTTTGTAGCAGTATACTTAAATACAATATAAATTAGCACCAATAGTAGTAATCCGTATATAATAAAAAACGGATGGTAAAAGGATAGTAATAAAAGCCCAAATACAATCTGTACCAATGCTGTTGGGAAATCAACCAAAATTTTAGATAATCCTTTTTGTATGGTTAGTGTATCAAAAAATCTATTCGCTAATTCGGGCGGATAGTAATTTCGTAACTCACTCATTTTTATTTTTGGAAATCTATACGTAAACTCAAATGAGGCTCTTGTAAAGATTTTTTGCTGCACATTTTCTATAATACGTATTTGCATAAACTGCAGTATTCCCACAAACAGCACACCAGCTGTTACCAAAATCACAAGAATCACCCAAGATGTACTCACCTGAGCTCCTTGCAACAAATTGATAATCGCCTGAATACCCAAAGGAAGCGATAAACTTACCAATCCAGCAAAAATTGCATAATAAAAAATCTGTAGAATATCTCTTTTGTCCAGCTTTAGTAACCCCATAAGACGTTGCCAAGCGGTAAGAATATTTTTAGCCATTAGTTGTGTGATTTAATGAATTAAATACTAAGTCGATAAAATAGGTTGTAGGGGTGATTTGGTCATCACAATCTGTTAATGACGAAAAATGATCTCTTAAAAAATGCTGATGTAAAGCACCTTCAGCTACAGTACTCGCTAAACTTGTAGGGTAACGATAGGTATTATCCACCTCTATGATCATATCTTTAATACGATTAATTAGTCTTTTATAAATAGAGAAATATCCTTCTTTATTTTCATTATCGACTTCTTTCGTTAGATACGATTTTGAATATTCGTTAATAACAATTTTATTAAGCAGTACTTCATTGATATGCGAAAATGCAGAATCCTCTTTAGTAGCTCTTGTAATAATTTCAATTGCTTTGGTTAGTTTTTCTTTGGCGTCTGAAATACTATTCGTAGTAAAGACCAACTGATATTCTAACCAACCCCAATACCACGAAGTAAGATACAATAAGAGTTTATGCTTGTTCTCGAAATATCTATAGATAGAGCTTTCATTAGAGCCAATCTTTGCTCCTAGTTTTTTGAAGGTAAAACTATCAAACCCTATATCATTTATTAAAAGAATACTGAACTCCACAATCTTCTTACCTAAATCAGAAGATTCTGGATCTTTTAAATATATATTATTGTTGATATTTACTTTTAAGTCTTGAAGTATGTATTTCATAAGTAAAACTATTTGACACAAAATTAATAGTATTACTATCATATTATAATATATTAACTATTATTTAACCATAGTTTATGTTTTAGTGTTAACCTAAATACCTGTAAATTTATACTATACATTTCTCAATTATTAACTCAATACGTATAAACATGAAAAAATTAATTTTCCTTGCATGTCTTTCTATAGGCATACTGCAAGCTCAAGACTCGAACAAACTAAATTCCGAAACCGTGACGGTGGGAGACGTTATTACCATTGGGGCACCTTCTGGAAACACTTATCAACACATTTTATTTCCAAAAACTAACTTTATCATAAAAAGAGGAGGAAACCCAAATTACAAGAAAATCAAAGGATTACAGGTAACCGTAACCGAAAGAGCAGAAAAAAAATCGAAGACCGTTATTACTGTAAAAAGAAAAGACGGAAAGAAATTTTTTAATAGTTTAAATACAGTAAATATAGATCTTGAAGAGGCTATAAAAACGAAAGAAATTTATTAAAAATGAGTGCTAAAAATCCTTTACAATTCTCACTCTAACGATCAAAATTGTTAGTAATCTCAGCAAGTTTTTCTCTAATATCTTTATCATCAAGATATTGGAGTAAAACTTGTTTAAACAAATCACTTTTACCATATAAAGCCGCAGATTCTTGCATCATCTGCCCTTCTTTTAGCATATCTCCTTCTCCAGTAATCAGCCAAACTGGATTAATTTCTGTATACAATTGTATAATTTTTTCTATAAAATCACCACCAATATTACTATCCGCGGATTGTAATCTGTGTAAATAACCCGCGCTTGCCCCTATAGAAAGGCTAAAACTTCTTAAACTAATGCCTAAATGTGCTGCAAATAGGATAACTCTATCTAAAATTTTATCTTTTTTATCCAAAATATTGACTATTATTTGTGTATATCCAATATTTTATATAATATTGTATACCAAAACGATAACATTATATTCACAAAGATACTTATACCAAAAACATTAGCCAACTTATTTATGATCACACAAGAGGAGCGTGCTGCAATTCTAAAGGTTATTGGAAGTAAGCACGTAAAAAAAATACAAGCATATTTAAATCAAAACAAAATCTATAACCCTAATAAAAAAGAATATTCAAAAACTAGTATATCCTATATTCTCTCTGGCGAACGAGAAAATGAAGTTGTTGAGAATGCCATTTTTGCATTTGCACATCAAAAAATGATCGAAAAAGAAAAACAACAAGAACTAAGAGATTTAATCGTATCCAAACAAAAAATGTAGCCCAAAACCATCATTCTTGTCCATATACCTTGTAATTTTGTTCTTTTTAAGTAAATCAGGGTATTTTTGGACAAGAGTTTTATTAATGATATAACAAGTCGCGAGGATATTGAATATATCCTTTGGGAGTTTTATCGGCGAGCTATTAAAAACCACAAAATTGGTGTTTTCTTCACAGAAATTGCTCAAATCAATCTAGAAGATCACATACCCCATATCACTGATTTCTGGGAACAACAGTTATTCTATACTGGAAGTTATAAAAAAAACGTCTTACAAATTCATCAAAACTTAAACTCAAAAAAGACAATGCAAAAAATTGATTTTGATACGTGGATGGATTTATTTACAAGTGTTATAGATCAAAGCTTTAAAGGCGAAAAAGCCAATCTTATGAAAACAAGAGCGCTATCAATTGCTACAGTGATTCAATTAAAAATCAATTGATTCGTAACAAATTTGCCACAAACAACATCTGGATCTTGCTAAATGTCTATTTTTACATCCAATAGTAAGATTATAATCAGAAAGTAGATGTACGAAGGAACTTTTCCTCACAAGAGATACAAAGAAACACTAGAATTCTTAAGAGCGCATGTAACTGCTCCTGCTACGATACTGGATCTGGGAGTTCCCAATCCGTTTGTAGAATTCATGGAAAAAGAGGGTTATACAGTAAGCAATACATCTGGAGAAGATCTTGATCTAGAAACAAAAGCAGTAATGACCAGTGAAGCCGAAGTGGTTACTGCTTTCGAAATTTTCGAACACCTCATCGCTCCTTTCAATGTTTTAAGAGATATTAAAGCCAACAAATTAGTTGCTTCCATACCATTAAAACTCTGGTTTTCTCCAGCCTATAGAAGTAAAACAGATCCTTGGGATCGACATTATCATGAGTTTGAAGATTGGCAATTCGATTGGTTACTAGAAAAAGCTGGTTGGGAGATAAAAGCCAAAAAGAAATGGACACATCCTATTAAAAAAATTGGTTTTAGACCTTTACTAAGGTATTTTACACCACGATATTATATTGTATACGCAGAACGGAAATAGATTTTATCAATTCGGATACTTTTGAACATCTATATTGTCATACCAGCACATAACGAAGAACTTTTGATTGGTCAAACCTTAACATCATTAGTAAACCAAACAGTTCTTCCAAAAAAGATAGTCGTAGTAGACGACAATTCTACCGATGGCACCTCTGCTAAAGTTCAAAAATTTATAGATAAACACCCTTATATTTCTTTAGTAAATACCAACTCCTCTACAGATCATATGCCAGGAAGCAAAGTCGTCAATGCTTTTTATCAGGGTTTTAAAACTTTAGACAGTAACTACGATATCATTTCTAAATTTGATGCTGATCTTATTTTTCCCAAAAATTATTTGGAAACTCTCATTGCTAATTTTAAAAACAATCACAAAACAGGGATGTTCGGAGGTTTTTGTTATATCCAAAAAAACGATGCATGGGTTTTGGAAAACTTAACCAACAAAGATCATATCCGAGGTGCATTAAAATCATATCGAAAAGCTTGTTTTGATGCTATTGGAGGATTAAAACCCGCAATGGGTTGGGATACTATAGATGAGCTCCTAGCACAGTACCATAATTGGGAAATAAAGACCGACACATCCTTACACGTAAAGCACTTAAAACCTACAGGTAACACTTATAATCCAAAGGCCAAATACAAACAAGGTGAAGCTTTTTACAGAATGCGCTATGGCTTTATCATTACATTAATTGCTTCTATAAAATTGGCTTTATTAAAAAAGAAACCAAAACTAATTATTGATTATATCAGAGGTTTTTTAAATGCAAAAAATGCACAGCAACCATTTCTGGTATCTGCTTCGGAAGGAACATTTATTCGAAAACTAAGATGGAAAAAAATGCTTAGTAAAATTTCAAAATCTACATAACTCCCCACTAGCCGATAGATCTTATTTTACTATTACTTAAACCATATGAAAGGTCTTAAGATGTAGTTCTGTTTTTTCATTTTTTTAAGTTAAAATATCATCTAACTTGGTAGTTATAAAAATTAAAACTAAATTGCCTTCACACACACAATTTTAGGTATCCACTTCTACCGAAGCATTGAACAATTATAGTGTTTAGTGGGAAATGTTTAGTACGAATATTTCAAAAAAAACAAATGAAAAAAAGTGGATTCTACGGTTATTTAATGGCAATGCTTCTGGTTATCAATTCTTGTTCTGAAATGAACAAAACCAAAGCTTCTAATGACGACCAAACCGTAACCAATGTTAAAGAATTTAATGCAACCATTGTAAGTGCAAAACCTGGAGATGAGATCGTTTTAAAGAATGGTATCTGGCAAGACGCCCAATTAGTTATCTCTGCCGAAGGAACAGAAGAAAAACCTATTATCGTTAGCGCAGAAGAAAAAGGCAAGGTAATTTTTTCTGGTAATACTTCTATAAAAATAAGTGGACAACATTTAATTTTAAAAGGATTTGTTTTTACAGATGGTTTTACCAAAGAAGATGCTCTAATAAGTTTCAAAACAGATGATGGTAAATTGGCTAATCATTGCAGATTAACAGAAATTGCAATCGATCATTTTAATCCAGAAAATAGATTTGACAAATCTGAATGGATACATCTACATGGTCAGCATAATAGAGTGGATCATAGTTATTTTGGAGGAAAACTAAACGCAGGAGTTACCTTAGTTGTTCGATTAAACAATAAAAATAGTCTTGAGAATCACCACCAGATTGATCATAACTATTTTGGCTATAGACCTAATCTTGGGTCAAACGGAGGAGAAACGCTAAGAGTAGGTGTCTCTACATATTCCTTGAGTGCATCCAGAACGATCATAGAAAATAACTATTTCGAACAGTGTGATGGTGAAGTAGAAATTGTTTCTCTAAAATCTAGTGATAATATTGTTAGAAATAATGTGTTTTATGAGTCTGCGGGCGTATTAGCGCTTAGACACGGAAATAGAAATCTAATTGAAAATAATTTCTTTATCGGAAATAATAAACCGGGAACAGGTGGTGTTCGTGTTATCAATGCAGGACACACGATAAAAAATAATCATTTTCAAGAACTAAAGGGAAAACGTTTCTTTGGAGCTTTACCCATTATGAATGGAGTTCCTAACTCTTTAATAAATAGATACCATAAAGCAGAAAACACAGATATTGTAGGGAATAAATTTCTAAAGTGTGATCATATTCAGTTTGGAGTTGGAGCCGATAATGAGAGAACGGATCCTCCAATAGATATAAGATTTACAAATAACATCTTTTACCATCCCAATAGAAAACAGGTATTCGAGGCAATTTCTGAATATGGTACATTTACCTTTTCTGAAAATCAAGTAGTTTCTTCGGATAAAACATTTAACCATAAAGGTTTTCAAACAACGAATCTAGAGTTTACTAAAGATCCAGACGATGGCTTATTAAAAAGCACATCTTACCAACCTAAACTTCCTTTTACCAAAAAAGAAGTAGGTCCTACTTGGTATACTCCTCAAAAAAAATACTATCAGATAGTCAATAAAAATTCCAACGCTGTACAAATATCAGGAAATGAAAATGATGTTTTGTTCCAAGCCATTAAAAGTGCTTCTTCTGGGGATACGATCCGTTTAAAACCAGGAACATATACATTTTCTAAACCGTTGATATTGGATAAGTCCATTGTTCTTATCAATTCTGACAGTAAAACACCGACAGTATTTACCTACGACAAAAATGAATTTCAAAAACCATTGATTATTATTGATAACGGCGGAAGTCTTTCTGTAGATGGTGTTATTTTCGATGGGGCTTCTGAAAATGGTATTGCGCAATCTGCAATTACAACTTCTTCAAAACCAATGATTGCTCATTATAAACTAAAGGTAAACAACTGCGAATTCAAGAATTTCGATGCAAGTAGAAAAACAGCATTTAGAGCTCATAAAAATACGTATGCAGATACTATTGTTTTTAAGAATTCCATTTTTCATAATATTTCTGGTAATGCAATTAGTTTGGATGGTGAAAATGAAAATAGAGGTCGCTATAATGCGGAATATATCAAAATAGATAATTGTCATTTTAGTAAAGTAATGGGTAATGCAATATCCTTATTACGAATGGGTAATGATGAGAGTACAACTGGTCCTTTTTTAGAATTAAAAAACTCAACTTTTGTAAATGTTAACAACAAGGATCTAGGAAGTGTGGTACTGTTATGGGGCGTTCAAAAACTAAATATGGATAATTTGGTTTTTGTCAATTCAGGAAAAGGAGGGCGAGCAATAAAATATGAAGATCCAGGATGGGCTATTAGCACAATAGACCATATTAGCTTAATTAATTCTGGACGTATAGAATCTTTTGGAGATCGAACAGGACCTAACATCCAAAGAATAAACACCAACGACCCATTAACTTTTACACCAAAATATAAAGGATATACAACATTGGATTAAGGCTTCATTTTTTTTGAATTCTTTTATTCACTAAAACTTTTACCAAGTGTAAAACTTGTTAATCAAATCACAAAAGTAGACAAGTCTGTCTACTTTTGTGATTTTTTTATATATTTGTACCATGAGACACTCAAAAGTTAGGGATCATATCGTAACAACTGCTTCTAATTTATTCTATAGTAAAGGATATAATCTTACTGGAATCAATGAGATTATAAAAGAAGCTGGCATTGCCAAAGCTACGTTGTATAATCACTTCCCTTCTAAAGAGGATATATGTATCGCATACTTGCAATCCAAAAATGTCACTTTTACAAAAGATATCAATGCATTTGTAAATCAGGCAGCTCCAGGTAAAGATCGTATCTACGCACTATTTGAATTTTTAAAGTTGTTTTTTGACCAAAAAGACTTTAATGGATGTTGGTGTCTAAATACCTATACGGAAATGCCAAAAGAAAATGAAACTGTACGAGAAGAGATTCAGCAACAAAAGAATGATTTTATAGACTTCATTAAAGAATTGATTGTAGAAAATCATAGTCAAGAATCTGATAATGAAAATATGATATTAGCCAGAAAGGTTTATTTACTATATGAAGGAGCCATTTCAGAAAGCAAACTACATCAAAACACTTGGCCTATTGAAGCTTCGTTATCGCTATGTAAAAAAATTCTAGAATAAAAAAATTTGAATACGCAAAGACAGACTTGTCTGTCTAATTATTAATTAAACTAAATATAATACAATGACACAATTTAAAGACAAAGTAGCACTAGTAATTGGTGGAACAAGTGGAATCGGAAAAGCAACAGTAAAATCATTAATTAATGGTGGTGCTACAGTACATGTGGTAGGAAGAAATACTTCTAAGATTGCGGATGGGGAAAATATCATTAAGCATCAGGTAGATATTACTAACAAGAATAACGTAGAACAATTACGAACTGCTATTGGTAATTTAGATCGTTTGGATTATTTAGTAAATGCTTCCGGTATTTTTGGACCAAAAGCATTTTTAGATCATACGGTAGAGGATTACGATTCATATCAAGATTTAAACAGAGGATTCTTTTTTATCACGCAATCCGCTGCTCAAAAAATGAAAGAAAATAATACCGGATCTATCGTAAATGTAGGTTCTAT
Organism: uncultured Aquimarina sp.; assembly: GCF_947492965.1. Lineage (GTDB taxonomy): Bacteria > Bacteroidota > Bacteroidia > Flavobacteriales > Flavobacteriaceae > Aquimarina. The sequence goes on from NZ_CANLOZ010000007.1 coordinate 202,695, forward strand.
GTGGGCAAAACAAGCCGTAAAAGCTACACCTTCTTCTGCCTACTCAATGCAAAAAGCAGGATTACATTCTTTAACACAGCATCTGGCCATGGAACTTGCGGATCATGGTATCCGAGTAAATGCAGTATCTCCTGCAGTGGTAGAAACTCCAGTTTATAATGGTGTTTTTGGAGGTGCTGACGAAGCTAAAAAAGCACTAGTAGGATTTAACAACTTTCATCCGATTGGAAGAAATGGTACTGCACAGGATGTAGCTAATAGCATCACTTTCCTTTTATCAGATCAAGCATCTTGGGTAACAGGGGCTATTTGGGATACTGATGGAGGTGTAATCGCAGGAAGAAACTAAACCTCTAAAAAGATAGCTATGTATGATATGAACCACCTAAAAAAATTAGGTACATTAGGGAAGAATGCATCAGAAGCTATGAAAGCTTTTCAGGCTTTTGACAGCATTGCATTACAAGAAGGAGCAATTCCAATGAAATATAAAGAACTCATGGCAGTTGCTGTAGCGCTTACTACACAATGCCCATATTGTTTAGAAATTCATAAAAAGAATGCTATTAAGGCAGGTGCCACGCAGGAAGAATTGGCGGAAGCGACTTTTATTTCTGCTGCATTACGAGCAGGAGCCGCAGTTGTTCACGGCACACATTTAATGGATAATTAAACTCATAATTAGATTTTAGTAGTAAAACTCCTATTTTTAGGAGTTTTACTCTTTTACTTTTACACCACAAAATGAAAACAGAAGTACTTATCATAGGTGCTGGACTCACCGGTTTATTATTAGCTTACAGGTTAAAAAACATTGGTGTTCCTGTTAAGGTTTTAGAAGCCAATCATAGAGTTGGAGGAAGAATACTAACTATAAACTCTGCAAAAAACACTCCAATAGAAATGGGTGCCACTTGGTTCGGAAACCACCATCAAAGACTACTACAATTATTAGAAGAATTGGAAATACCAATTTTTGAGCAATTTATGGAAGGAATTGCTCTTTTTGAACCGCTTTCTACAGCTCCTCCACAAAAAATTCAATTACCTACGAATCAACAACCCAGTTATAGAATTCAGCATGGAACTAGCACTATTATTCATAAACTCTCATCTTTTCTGGACAACACAGAATTACTTGTTAACGAGAAAGTAACAAACATCGAATATGAGCATAATAAGTTCTCTATAAAAACAGAACGCAACACCTATTTCTGCGATAAAGTTGTCTCTACACTCCCGCCAAGGCTTCTAGCAAATTCAATTGAAATACATCCGCCACTACCAATAGAGCTGTACACTATCGCAAACAAAACTCACACATGGATGGGAGAATCTATTAAATTTGGGATTTCATACACAAAGCCATTTTGGAAAGAAAAAAAATATTCTGGTACTGTTTTTAGCAATGTTGGCCCCATTACAGAACTATATGACCACTCTAATGTAGAAAATGATCGTTTTGCTTTAAAAGGATTCTTGCTAAATGAGATGTGCAAATATTCAAAAGAGGAGAGAATTTCTAAAGTATTTAACCAATTACAAAAATTATTCGGAGATGATGCGTTGAATTACTTATCATATGAAGATATGTTATGGAGAAATGAGATTTATACATTTTTTCCTTCATCAGATTTTATTTTTCCACACCAAAATAATGGACATTCATATTATCAACAAGGATATTTAAATAACTGTTTATTCATCGGAGGAACAGAAACGTCTCCAATACATGGAGGATATATGGAAGGTGCAGTTCATAGTGCCGAATCTATTTACAAACAATTAATTTGAATTCCATACCTTTAGGAAATAAAATCCAAAGAATTTAATTTATATCAATTGAATAATTCTACAATGATTCCATCTCATCAGTAAAACCATAAATATCCATAATAGATGAAAACTAAAATATTATTTACTCTTATTACCACATTCTTACTAGCTTCTTGTTCAAAAGAAAAAACTACACCTATAGAATATGTCATTTTTTCAGGAAAAGTAGTTAATAAAAATGCAGATAAACTTTCGGTTCGAGGAAATGATTTCACTAAAAAAATAGACATCCAAGAGGACGGAACTTTTATGGATACCTTGGATATTACTAAAAATGGATACTATCGCTTTTCTATTGGTTCAGAATCATCTGAAATTTATCTAAAAAAAGGAGAAGACCTTACTTTATCTATTGATACAAAGGAATTTGATGAATCCATACAATACACAGGAAAAGCCGCTAATGTTAATAGTTATCTTGCTACCAAATATCTTGTAAAAGAAAAATTTGAAGAAACTGAAGGTCAAAGAGATACTTTAAACAATTCAAATCCCGTCGATTTTAAACAAAAAATTCTTTCTCATAAAAATGAGCTTTCTGGCTTACTTACTAATAGTAAAATAAATGATACCGCTTTTATTAGTGAGCAACAAAAATATAATCATTATGATTATTTATTTCACATCAATTTTTACCTGTATTATAATCCATCAACACTAAGCAAATCAGATTCAATAACTACTAATTCTTTAGAAAAAGAATTAAATAGTATTGATCTCACCAATGAAAGTGATTTTAAAACTTCAAATGCATACAGATTTCTAGTTTCTTCCAATTATGGTAGAGAAAAAAGAAAACAATCTTTTAAAGACAGTATCCCTTATTATGATGCTTTTATTGATGGTTTATCTGATGTTAAAAACGACTATATAAGAAATAGTCTTATGGATGAAATGACATGGTATATCTCAGCAGGAAATCCAGAGTCTGAAAAAATATACAAGGCTTTAATGGCAAAGTCAACTGACACAGCTTTTCAAAGAAGAATTACAGAAAGTTTTAATAAAATCAAGTTGCTAACAAAAGGAAATGACTCTCCTACTTTCGATTATGAAAACTACAACGGTGGTTCTACAAAACTTGCAGACTTAAAAGATCATTATGTATATATCGATGTATGGGCAACTTGGTGTAAACCCTGTATAGCAGAAATACCCTCATTAAAAAAACTTGAAAAAGAGTATGATGAGAAAATCAAGTTTGTTAGTATTTCTGTAGACAACAAACGAGATCATGATGCTTGGAAGACTATGATAAAAGAAAAAGAACTTTCAGGAATTCAACTATTTGCTGATAATAGTTGGAGTTCGAAGTTTATCAGAGACTATGATGTCCAAGGTATTCCAAGATTTATTCTTATTGACAAAGAAGGTAAAATTGTAAATGCGGATGCTCCAAGGCCTTCAGACCCTAGATTGGTTACGCTTTTTAAGGAATTAAATTTATGATAAATACACACTATTCTAAAAAACAAACCCCTTATTATCAAACATAATAAGGGGTTTTAGTAGTATTTCTTATTTTTCATCCAGTACAAAAGACAATACATCTCCAGTAGCTCCATTAGGAAAAGTAATGCCTAACAAAGCGGAAATGGTGGGTGCTATATCTGGAATAGTCGTTTTTTGCGTAGTGCTTCCTTGTTTAATTCCTTTTCCCATAAATAATAATGGTGCATGTGTATCATAGTTTAGGCCACTTCCATGGGTAGAACCTGTTCTAGAATATGCAATCGTAGAAGGATTCAACACATATACTACATCACCACTTCTCTTCTGGTTATATCCCTTTTGAATCAGTGCAGCAATACCTTCGGTAAATGTTCCTGTTTGCAATTGCTCTCTAGTAAAGACCTTATCAATCTGATCATACTGTAATATATGATGCGCTACTGCTTTTTGTAATTCCTGTGCATCAATATTGTTTTTCTCTAACACATCATACGCAAAAAATACCTGATCATTAGCTACTTTCTCTATTAACCCTTTTACTTTAAAGGTTTTCTTGGTGAATTCCATAATACTGGTTGCTATTTCAACCATATCAAAATAACCAGAAGGTATATTTACTTTTTGTAGATATGAAGGTACATGCACAGCACCATGATCTGCGGTTAAGAAAACCGTGTAGTTTCCTTTTCCAACTTTAGCATCCAATGTTGTAAAAAAGCGCTCTAAATCTTTGTCTAATCGCAAGTACGTGTCTTGAATCTCCTTAGAATTTACTCCAAAATTATGCCCAACATAATCTGTGCTAGAAAAACTAAGCGTAAGTACATCTGTAATATTATCAGCTCCCAGCGACTCTCCATCCAACGCGGCAATTGCAAAATCTGTCGTTAGGCTATTTCCAAATGCAGATCCTTTGATAATATCATACCCTGCATTTTGATCTTTAAGTTGTGCTAAATCATAAGGAAACGTGGCTTTTTCTTTTCCTTTAAAACCTCTTTCAAAATCATTTTCATCATCACCGCTTTCTTCATAAGTTGAAATATCGTACAAAGTATTCCATTCCTTTAAGTAAGATGCTGCGACATCTGAATTATTAAATTTTTCTACCCATTCTGGTAGGTCATCTCTATAATATGTGCTCGTAATCCATTTTCCTTCATCCTTTCCTCTAAACCAATACGCACCATTTGCTGAATGACCCGCTGGTAAAATTGCTCCTCGATCTTTTATGGCAATACCAATACTTTTTCCTTTTAGTTGGGTATGTAACCTGTTTTGATCTGCAAATGTGGTAGTTTTCATTCTACGAGGAGACATCCTTTCCAACTCACTATCCGAACCTACCGCTCTTACCAAAGAATCACTTGCGCAATACACCATCGCTTTTCCAAATTTATCATACCAATTATTGGAAATAATACCATGATTTTGCGGAGTAGTACCTGTAAATACCGAAGCATGTCCAGGACCTGTATACGTAGGAATATAATTAAAATGATTATTTTTACAATTAAATCCTTCTTTCACCATTCTTTTAAAACCTCCTTCTCCAAAGCGATCATAAAATCGAGTTAAATAATCATATCGCATTTGATCTACAACAATACCAACGACCAATTTTGGACGTACAGAAATTGCTTGATCAGAATTAACAGCTACCACATTCGTTTCTTTTGTGTTGCATTGAATGGTGATAACTAACAAAATTATACCTAAAAAAATCTTCCTTATCATTTCTTGTTCTCGTTTGGATGACAAAAATACCATATCCACAAAAGTAAAACTTTAATAGAAGGTTAAATGCTGTCGATATTTTTTTTTCTATTTTAGCCCTTCTAACGAAGAGTTTATGTTTTATCTCGACGATATAGGTCGCTATTTTTTAATGTTAAGAGGTGTTTTTAGTCGAATGACTAAAGGGTCTGTACTTAAAAATTTGATTTTCAAAGAAATTAATGACCTTATTCTTGGGTCTTTAGGAATTACAGTGTTTTTAGCATTCTTTATCGGAGCGGTAGTTGCGATTCAAACTGCACTAAATCTTACCAATCCTTTGATTCCGAAACAGCTCATTGGTTTTGCATCTAGACAATCGGTAATACTGGAATTTGCTCCTACTTTTTTATCCGTGATTATGGCTGGTAAAGTGGGTTCATATATCACTTCTAGCATTGGTACTATGAGAGTTACCGAACAAATTGACGCTTTGGAGGTAATGGGAATTAATTCTCTAAACTACTTAGTTTTCCCAAAGGTTATCGCGATGTTTATGTACCCATTTGTAATTGCCATTGCTATGTTTGTCGGGATATTCGGAGCGTATATCGCAGGTGTTTATGGAGGTTTTGTATCTGGTACCGAATTTTTAGCAGGACTTAGAGAAGAGTTCATTCCATATCATTTGGTATATGCTTTTATAAAAACAACCATTTTTGCTTTCTTATTAGCAACGATTCCTTCTTTTCATGGATATTATATGAAAGGTGGTGCCTTAGGTGTGGGAAAAGCCAGTACATCCGCATTCGTATGGACAACAGTAGTAATTATTATCGCTAATTATGTACTAACTCAATTATTATTAAGCTAATGATAGAAGTAAAAGACATACATAAAGGGTTTAATGGAGAAGAAATTTTAAAAGGAATTACTACTACCTTCGAACGAGGAAAAACCAATCTCATTATTGGTACTAGTGGAAGTGGTAAAACAGTTTTCTTAAAATGCATGCTTGGTTTGTTTACTCCAGAGCAAGGAAGCATTTGTTATGATGGCGCAACTTATTCTGAGTTAAACGAGCAACAGCAAAGAGATCTGAGAGAGCAAATGGGAATGGTTTTTCAGGGGAGTGCATTATTTGATTCTATGACGGTAGAAGAAAATGTAATGTTTCCTTTGATGATGTTTACAAAACAAAAAAAGGAAGAAATGCTGGTACGTGTAAACGAGGTATTAGCACGTGTAAATCTAGAAAATGCGAATAACAAACTTCCTTCGGAAATTAGTGGTGGTATGCAGAAACGTGTTGCGATTGCAAGAGCGATTGTAACTAGACCAAAATACTTATTTTGCGATGAGCCAAACTCTGGCCTGGATCCTAGAACAGCAATCGTTATTGACAACCTCATCAAGGAGATTACTGAAGAAAATGACATTACTACCATCATTAATACACATGATATGAATTCTGTGATGGAAATTGGAGAAAAGATTGTCTTCCTACGATATGGTCATTTAGAATGGGAAGGTGATAAAAGTCAAATTTTCCGAACGGATAACGAAGCCGTTACCGAGTTTGTATACTCTTCTAACCTATTCAAAAAAGTTAGAGACGCACAATTAAAAGGATTGTAACAACAACTCAAATAAGAGTTACTCTCGTTTACTTTGCTAATAACAACTCTTTAAAGTGTCGATTTTAAAAACTAAAATTTATATTTTTAGAATTTTATGCAAATACATATGAGAAAGTATCAGCAACCCAATAAAAACTATATTTATTAACGAGATGAATATAGAGTCTTTATGAGCAATATGTGCAACGATTGCGGTTATAAAGAATAATCCAATACCTGCATATGCCCATTCCTTTATCTGAAGCGGAACTTGTGGAATTATTAATATAAGGATTGCTAGTATCTTAAGTATCGCTAATTGTATTCTGAAAAAATCTGGGAATCCCAACTCTTTAACACCATCAATGGTAGCTTTGCTAAACATATAAGAATATGAACTCCACAATAAAAACAGAGCAATTAGCGAAGTAGATATCCAGTATATTAATTTCATCCGATTTTTAGATTTTCAGAAAACAAGCAATTATATCATTTCTTAATTCCTTTAAGCTTTAAATTATATTTTGGATACTCAAGTTCAATTTCGTCCCTACCTGATACATCCTCTAGATATTTTAAAACTCCTGTTTTGTCCGAAGTATTAAAATTAACTGAATCTTTAGGAATAAGAATTGTATTTAGCCATACCCAAGAATTCGAATAAATAACTAAAGCCTCATTTTCTTTTGCAATGCTCAATTCTATATTATAATCTTCTACATAATAATTACCAACGATTGAACTCTTTACTCCCTTTTCTTCATAACTATCTTTTAAAGGAGGGAAAAAATTATCTGTTTCATTAAAATCAGGAAAATCTGAATTCAAAACTATTGATTCTACTTGGTCATGATTTGGAATTGGAATAGCATAGGTTCTATTATCATTTTTCCAGACAGAAAAATCTATAATTTTAGAGTAGCTTTTTTTTGAATTTTTATAGACTACGTCAATACTTATTGGTATTGGTTTATATCCTACTTTCTCTACAATTAATTTTCCTTCATCAAATGATTTGATTCCTACATCAGGATATCCCATTTCAAAATACCAAGGTTTCCAGAAAAAACTTAAATCCTCTCCACTAACATTTTCAAATGTATTAAAGAAATCATATGGTGTTGGTGACTTCTTTGCCCATCTCTTTACATAAGAATTAAAACATTTGAAAAACTTTTCTTCTCCTAAATATTGATATAGCAAAGCGTAAGTAAGCGAAGGCAAACTATAGGCTTGATATCCGTAACTATCACCAGTGTATTGAGAAGACGTTACCGTTGGTAAATCTCCAATAGTACCTAAGGTACCCTGTGTCACTAATTTAAAACGAGAGTAAAAAGAATTAGATTTATCTTCATTGAAGAATTTATGAATCACTAAATTCTCCATAAAGTCCGCCCAACCTTCATCCATCCATGCAAATCGTCTCTCGTTTATTCTAACATACATTGGAAAATACATATGAAACAACTCATGAACAGTAACCGGCACCCCAGAACCACCATTATTAGCCATCATCGGAAATTCCATACCACTTCCAGAATATCTAAGACCGATGAATGTTGAAAAAACAGGATAAGGATAAGGAATACCAGGAACATCTTCAGAAAAGTGCTTCATTGCCTTTTGCTGAATAGAAGTGAGTTTCTTGTGTTTTTCAACCTCATCTTTAGGAAACGCAGAATTAATTAGTATATCTTTCCCAGCAACATTTACCGAAGCTGCATGCCATAAATAATGATCACTCATCGCAAAAGCAAAGTCTGTAACTTCCTTTGCTGTAAAATTCCAAGTATTATATTTTAGTTTTAATCCTTCTAGATCTTTCTCATTAACAACCTCTATTACCTCTTTAGATTCTTTTGCTTTTAAAAATTTTTTGTAAATATTGTTAGGCAATACCTTTTCACCATTCTCTAACGTACCAGTAGCCCAAACTAGAAAATTATCTGGAACAGTAATATTTACATCAAAATCAGATAGGTTGTTATAAAATTCAGTATCTAAAGTATAATCTAGCCTATCCCAACCAAAAATATCATCATAAACGGATACTTGTGGATACCAATATCCTACAAAAAAAGAAGTATCATCTTTTGCTCCTGTTCTATCAAGAGTTAACGTAACTTTTTGTTGCCATTCAAATTCCAGCTTTAAATCTTGACCTGACTTTAAAGGTTCTCTTAGTCTAACAGTCAAATTGGTGCCATATCTTTTGATATTATCACTATTAGCAAGATCATAATTAACTCCATCAACGATAATCGTTTTCAGTTCTACACCTTCTCCTATATCTTTCGGGTTTACACGTGAATCTCTTTTATTTCCTTTTTTAAATACATCATAATATAAACGTATAACCATTTCAGATAATTCATCAGGGCTATTATTGGTAAAATTCACAATTTCATTCCCTTCCACTATTCTTGTCTCTGGAAATACCCTAACGTTTATTTTATAATCAACAGAATTTTGCCAATATTTTTTTCCGGGTTTACCATCAACAGATCTCGTCTGATTTTTATAAGCTTTTTGTATTTCCCTCGGTATATGTAAATTACTTTGAGAATAGACTATTGAAATCGTACATAAAGTAAGTAAGACACTTATTATTTTAGGTCTAATCATTTTGAAAGCTTAAACTTATTATTTCTAAAATCGACAATATTACCTCACCAATAAAGTATCTGCCTTTAGTTCTGCAGTAATCCATTCTCGTAAATCCTTATTTCTAACCGCATTCAAGCTATCAGAAACCTGAAATTTCCATTGAGGGAAGATAACTTTTACGGTATCTACTTTTAAGAAATTAGATTGTAACACTTCTCCATATCCTAACTCAGAAAGATCTGGGAAACGAATTTTAGCGTCTTTTGCGATATTATTATAAGGAAGTATATCCACGGGAACTACTTTTTGCGCCTCTGTTAATTGGGTTTCAAGCAATGCTAGACGAATTTTCAGATCTTCTACTTTGTCCAACAAGGCTTCATTCTCTGTTTCTAATCGATTCAATTCTACAATGTATCGATCATTCGCTTTTGATATTTGTTCAATTCCTCGTGCTTTATTACCGCTTATTTTCAGTGTAAAGTCACTGATATGTTCATACTTTTCAAGTTCATTTTGCAAATCACTAACGGTTGCATCTGCAATCTCTCCATCAAAATATAGCTTGATCGACTTATTATCAAAATCATAAAACTCTTTCCGCAAATACAAACTTTCATTTGCCTCTATTTCGTTAGCTAAGAACCCTTTATAATCACGATCTGCGTTTGTCTCGTTCAGAATATTGTAAAACGTCCAAATTGCCGGTATCACCATGATAATTGCTACTGCAGAGGCTATTCTAGCAGTAAGTTTTCTTTTAGCTGCATTGGCATAACGCAACATTGGAAAACGTAACAACTTTGCTACAATAAAAGTGGATAAGGCAATAAAAATTGCATTAATACTAAATAAATACAAGGCACCTAACGCATATCCTGCATTTAGCTCAGCAATCCCATATCCTACCGTACACAAAGGAGGCATTAATGCTGTAGCTATTGCTACTCCTGCAATAGCATTAGGCATAGTCCCTTTTTTAGATTTAGCCACAATTAGTGCTAAACCACCTGATATAGCTACAAATACGTCTAAAATCGTAGGAGCAGTTCTCGATTCTAACTCAGGCGTTAATTCTGTTAACGGAGATAAGGCAAAATATAACGTAGCAGTAAGTACACTAAGTCCAACCATTACTCCTAGATTCACAAAAGAACGCTTGAGTGTATCGATATCATTAATTGCAATTGACAATCCTACTCCAACGATTGGCCCCATTAATGGAGATATTAACATGGCTCCAATAACCACCGCTGTAGAACTAACATTTAAACCAATAGAAGCCACAAATACTGAAAATATCAAAATCCAAGCCGTATGCCCCTTAAAAGGTATATCCTTTTTTACATCTTCTATGGTTTGATCCCGATCAGTATCAGATCTTATATCCAATAAGCCAGAAAGAAATAGCTTCATACTTTCAAAAAGTCCTTTGGCATCTCTTTTTACAGATTCTTTGTGTCCTTCGTGATCTGAATTAATAGGCTGATTTGTATTTTCTTCCATTCGTATTATCCGTATTTTTCCCCGTAGGTCTCTTTAACTTTTTTCAGTACTTGTTTTATGTCTTGCTCTTTCTTTTTAGGATAAATTAATAGTACTTCTTTTTTATCCACAATAATATAATCATTTAGACCATCAACAACAACTATTTTGTCATCCGACGTCCTGATCATATTCCCCGATGCATCTTCCGAAAGTACCCTAGCATTAACGATCGCATCATTACTTTCTGTTTTTTCTAATTTATCATACAAAGAGCCCCAAGTTCCCAGATCATTCCAATCAAAAGTAGCGGGAAGTACATATACATTCTGAGCATTTTCTAAAATAGCATAGTCTATAGATATGTTTTCCGCAAGAGGGTAATTATTCGCTATAAAATCTTCTTCTTCATTGGTATTGTAAACATCCATTCCTTTTTCGAACAATGCTGTCATTTCTTTTTGAAATTCTTTAAAAGCACTTAAAATACTATTGGCACTCCAAATAAAGATTCCTGCATTCCACAAATAATTTCCTTGATTCAAAAACTGTTTTGCAGTTTCATAATCTGGTTTTTCGGTAAATTGAGCTACTTTTTTAATAGGCTTAGCCTCTTCTTGATACTGTATGTATCCGTATCCAGTGTTTGGAAAAGCAGGTTGAATACCCAATGTCATTAAAATATTTTGAGCGCTACAAGCTTCAAAACACTGCTCTAAATTATTGGTAAATGCTGTTTCATCTTCAATCCAATGATCACTCGGCGCCACCACCATAACAGCATCAGAGTTTTCTTTATGAATCTTTAAAGCTGCATATAAAATACAAGGAGCTGTATTTCTCATTGCAGGCTCAGTTACTACTTGTCTTTGTGTCACCTTTGGAAGTTGACTTAATACCAGATCATTATAACGTTCATTTGTAAGAATAAAAATATTCTCTGTTGGAATAATTCTCTCCAAACGTTTAAATGTTCTTTGAATCAATGTTTCGCCTGTTCCTAACATATCATGGAACTGTTTCGGAAACTCTGCGGTGCTTACAGGCCAAAATCTAGACCCCACGCCACCTGCCATTAGGATGGCATAATAGTTTTTTTTCATAAGTTAATTTAATAATTCGACTTCAGCATTGGGGTTAAATAGGTACGTCCTACCTGTGCTAATTTCGACGCATTCATAACGTTTTATTCGTTTATTCCCTCTTTGAAAAATTTTTCCATTATACAATCTGAATTTTCCTCCCAACGGTATTTCAAAGATATAATTTTTATCATTCTCTGGATCAAATTGTTTTAACGCAAGTGCTAATTTTGTATCGGTATCACTACTTGCTCTTGGATTTTTAAAATGATTTGCGATAACAGGTAATAATTTTGATGGAAAAATGTCCGGATTAATGTAAGGAAGCATTAATTGCTGAAAAGTACGTTTCCACTCAATACCATGAGGTTTTATATAACGCCCATATTTCTCAAAAGCTACTAAATGAGCTATTTCGTGAATTAAAGTGATCAAAAAACGATATGAATTAAGAGAAGCATTTACGGTAATCTGATGCCTCCCATCAGGAGTTTTTCTATAATCACCATGCCTTGTAACTCGCTCATTAACAATTTTAAGATGCACATTGCATTTTACGATAAGGTCAAATGCTGGGTCTAATGCTCTTTCCGGAATGTATCTTGCTAAGATTTCCTTCATTTTCGCAAAATACAAAATAAAGCGCATCTGCTCGATGCGCTTTATTTAAATTATGATTTCTTTTTTCTCCAAAAAATCACCAAATTCAAGATTCTAAATTTCTATTTCTCCTGCTCATAGTTTTCATAGCTATTCATTAACCGTATAAATTCCGCTCTATAACCTAACTCATCATCTCCTCTGTTCTCTTGTGCAAGCGAAATGATATCATCCACTGCTCTATTTTCTAAATATTTAGAGTTTCTTAATTTCATTCCATACCAAGCTACCGAAGCAGCAAATCCAAAATCACTGGACATTAATTTTTCGGAACCCATTTTATGTGTATGGATGATTTCTATACTTTGATCTTCTTTTGGTTTTTTATATCGAAACTTTACTGTGAATAATTCATCCCGATAAGAACTATTAGTTTCTTTTTTTGTATACTTTAACTTAGAAACATCTTTAAGATACTTGCTTTCTATACCTACTGGAATTACTTCGTATAAAGCGGTGACCGTATGTCCACTACCTAATTCACCCGCATCTTTAGTATCATCTATAAAATCTTCATCATGTAACAAACGATTTTCGTATCCTATCAATCGGTATGCTTGTACTTTATTAGGGTTAAATTCTACCTGAATTTTCACATCTTTTGCAATCGTGTAAAGCGTTCCTCCAAATTCTGTTCCTAATACCCTTTGTGCTTCTTGCATGGAATCTATATATGCATGATTCCCATTTCCAGTATCTGCAAGTACTTCTAACTTACTATCCTTATAATTTCCCATTCCAAAACCTAAACAAGTAAGAAACACCCCTGTTTTTCTTTGCTCCTCTATTAATTCTTTCATTGCTACATCACTACTTTCTCCCACATTAAAATCACCATCAGTAGCTAGAATCACTCTGTTGTTTCCATTTTTTATAAATTGCTCCTGAGCTATTTTATAGGCAAGCTGAATCCCTTCTCCACCGGCAGTAGATCCACCCGCTTCTAAATTATTTAGTGCTTCTAATATTTTCTCTTTGTTTTTACCAGATGTTGGTTTTAAAACCACACCAGCAGCTCCCGCATATACTACAATCGACACCTTGTCTTTTGGTCTTAACTGTCCTACAAGTAATCTAAAAGCTTTCTTTAATAAAGGAAGTTTATTAGTAGCGTTCATCGATCCAGAAACATCTATTAAGAAGACAAGATTGGATGCAGGAAAATCATCCGTGGGTATTTCTTTTCCTTTAATTCCGATTTTTATTAATTGGGTACCTTCATTCCAAGGAGTATTGACATCTTCTGTATGAATTGCAAAAGGATGTTGATCTTTTGGTTGTTCATAGCTATACTTAAAGTAATTAATCATTTCTTCGATCTTCACAGCATCTGCAGGAATCTCTTGGCCATTATTAATCATTCTTCGAATATTACTGTAGGAGGCTTTATCAACATCTATGGAGAATGTAGATAACGGAGAAAATGCTACTCTTTTAAAATCATTTTCTATAATTTCTTTATAATTTTCAGCATTAGCGGCTGTTTCTAAAGCAAGTTCATCATTTGTATCTAACACGATACGTTCTGTTACATTATAACTTCTATTCGTATACTGATTGCATGAACTTAATATCATCATACACAAAACCAGAAATGCATATTCGATTTTCTTAATTGTCTTTGTTTTCATCTTAATTGTTTTTACATTGTTAAACCAAAAACAAACCTAGTATCACCATGATAGAGAGGCTTGTAGACCTGTTGTAAAACCTTTGTAAACTATTTTACAAAACCTAAAACACTATACTCCAATACATTGTAATCGAACAAACAAAAGAACATATCGTTTTTTCCCTTCTCAAAAAAAAGGTAGCAATACAATTTTTGAAGCATAATTCTGCCTCTACTAATGATATAACCGAGTGGAAAGGGCAAGATATTATCTTATTTCAAGAAGACTTAAGGAAAGAAGTAAAGGGTAGTATAAGTGAAAAGTCATTCTATAATTATTTTAAAAACTCTTCAGAAAAAATCCCAAGAGTTGACATCCTTAATATGTTGTCCGAATATTGTGGCTATGAAAATTGGAACGATTTTAAGACTCAAAATTCTAAGATAATATCCAACAATACCAAAAAGAAAACTGCAAAACGGAAATGGATTGTTTTCTTTCTCATTGGAATCTTATTCATTACCTCAGCGTACTTTTTGATACCAAAATCAAACACCTTTAATTTTTGCTTTATAGATAGAGACAGAAACGAACCGATTATCAAAACACCTATTGAAATTATTGTACTTAATAATGAGCAATCTCCTTACTATACAAAAAGTGACAGTTTAGGCTGTTTTACCTGGACAACCAAAGATGATTTTATTCATTTTGTCATTAAATCACCTTATCACAAAACCGATACCATTTATAGAAGTATATCTACTATAACTAAAGAAAATATTAGGGTTAGCACGGATGATTATGCTTTAATGCTTCATTATTATGCCAATGGAAAATTGGATAACTGGAAGAATAGAAAGAAGGAATTATCAAAAATGATTGCCGATGATGCCGTGATATTCCAAGTATTACCATCAGGATTAGGAATAGAAGTATATTCTAAAATAGAATTTATAAATAAGCTAACTACCCCAACAAAAAGCTTGCAAAATATTGAGATTATCGAATCCAGAAGATCCGAAGGACAAGTTGTTAAATTAAAATTTAAGATCAAATCATGAAACAACTTATGTATATTCTTATATCATTTATACTTCTAGGGTGTTCCAACAACTCTTACAAAAACATGGAAGCTACTGAAGGGAGTAATGATGAAATTGTTATGGATTCTTACGAAGAAGAAATGTCCTTTGATATTCTTGAAGATTCATACACGATTCTAGTTTCTGAAAAATTACAAGACTACTTGGATAAACAGCTACTCATTCAAAAACATCCAGAATTTAAAACCGTAACTGACACTCCATATTTATTCGATCTCAAGAATCGTAACCACATTGAAAAAATAAGGTTTCTAGATCAACCCAAAAACTTTTCGGACTCAATTACAATAATAACTACAGAAATTCAGTTTGGTAACTTAGAAAAAGACACAGTTATTTCTTACATCAAAACTTCATCAACACTGATTGATGGAGTTAAGTTTAGAACCTCTAAAGTTTCTTTTGAAAGGTTAAAAACCTCCAAAAAGCAAAAGTAGCACCCTTGTTTTTATCTGATTTTTACGGTTTTACCACCTGCTTAAACACATAAAACCATTAAAAACAAGGTTGTTTATCGTAAAAAAATTAGCATTTATCGAGTATTTTAACTTTTTAACTTGTTGTTAATCAATTATTAATATTTTTGAAACCCAAGATTTAACATTTGGAAGGGAAAATTTAAAGGAAAAAGTTATGAGAATTTTTACATTTTTAGTAGTACTTATGATCTGTTCCTCTAATATGGCGCAAGATCAATTGGAAGTTCATACGGAAACAGTAGAACTAACCAAAGAGCAGAAAAAAGAAGAAAAGAAAAAGAAAGAAGCTGAGGAAAAAAGATTTATAGAATTAGCGGAAAAAAGAGCAGTTTTATTACAGCAGGAATTAAATCTAAGCAATTATGCCAGTGATCGTATCAAAAAGATGATCATTAAATACTCTAAGCAAGCTAATAAGGTGATTCAATCAAATGCTTCAACTAGCGAAAAATCCAAAGATTTAAGTAATATTGTGTACTTCCAAAACGAAGATTTTAAAAAAGTACTTACTGTACACCAGTTTTATAAGTATTTAAAACTTAAGAATATCTAACAGATTTACAATAAAAATTCGCCTCATGGGCGAATGCTCTCTATATCATGTAATACCTCATTAGTTTTTTAGTAACTTAGAAGCGTTAACGTTAAGATTCACACAACTTATGACGTCTTTTTCTAAGGTATTTGCAATACTTGCAATAACGTTTTTCTTTTCTTGCACACAAAAACCCATCATTCATCCAGCTTCTAGCGATGTTCCCCTTACTAGTTATGTTAATACATTTATAGGTACTGGTGGTCATGGACACACATATCCAGGTGCAACAATGCCCTTTGGGATGATGCAATTAAGCCCTGATACCAGACTAGAC
Source organism: uncultured Aquimarina sp. (assembly GCF_947492965.1). Taxonomy (GTDB): domain Bacteria; phylum Bacteroidota; class Bacteroidia; order Flavobacteriales; family Flavobacteriaceae; genus Aquimarina. The sequence goes on from NZ_CANLOZ010000007.1 coordinate 219,225, forward strand.
GGTTGGGATGGTTGTTCTGGATATCATTATACGGATTCCTATATCTATGGGTTTTCCCATACACATCTTAGTGGTACTGGAGTATCTGATTACGGAGACATCTTATTAATGCCAACCGATACGATTGTTTTTAATAATGGAGCAGATGGTCAAAAGGGCTATCGAGCGCATTTTTCACATGCTAACGAAAAAGCTGCTCCAGGATTTTATCAAGTACATTTAGACACTACCAATATAGATGTAGCTTTGACAGTAACCAAAAGAGCGGGCATACACCGCTATAAATTCCCAAAAGATCAAAAACAAGTGGTGATTTTGGATCTAGAACATAGAGATGCTTTACTCGATCATGACATAAACATCATTTCTGATACAGAAATTAATGGCTATCGTCATTCCAAAGCATGGGCAGAAAAACAATTGCTGTTTTATCATATGCAATTTTCAAAACCAATTACCAACAAAACTTTTAACGAAAATAGAACTAAAGTAGCCTTAGAATTTGATAACAAAACCTCTGAAGAATTAAGCATCCGTATAGGAATCTCTGCAGTTGATGAAGAGGGTGCTTTACAAAACCTCACTACAGAAGCTGGCAATAAAACCTTTGATCAAATCAAACAAGCAGCTAATGACAGTTGGGAAAAAGAGCTTCAAAAAATAGTAATCGAAAGTCCTAATACAGATTACAAAACAAATTTTTATACGGCTTTATATCATACGATGATCGCTCCTAATTTATATCAAGATGTGGATGGACGTTATCGTGGCATGGATCTCAATATCCATAACACCAAAGACTTTGAATACTACTCGGTATTTTCTCTTTGGGATACCTATCGTGCAACCCATCCTCTGTATACGATCATTGATCAAAAAAGGACTAATGATTATATCAATACATTTTTGGCCAAATATGATGAAGGTGGTATTATGCCAATTTGGGATCTAGCCGGTAACTATACCCATTGCATGATTGGATATCACGCTGTACCAGTCATTGCTGATGCTTACCTAAAAGGAATTTCGAATTATGATCCCGAAAAAGCATTGAAAGCTATGAAACATAGTGCTACTCAAAACAAATTAGGGTTAGCATCTTATAAAAGTGGAGGTTTTATTCCTGTGGAAGAAGAGGCAGAATCGGTATCCAAAACCCTAGAATACGCGTATGACGATTGGACGATTGCACAAATGGCTCAAGCAATGGGTAAATCTGACGATGCAAAAACTTATACCCAACGTGCTCAATATTATACAAACGTTTTTGATCCGTCTACTAAATTTATGAGAGGTCGTTACAGAAATACGTGGTTTACACCATTTGATCCTTATGAAGTGAACTTTAATTATACCGAAGCAAATTCATGGCAGTATAGCTTTTACGTTCCACAGGATATTTCTGGGTTTATCAACCTAATGGGTGGCAAAGTAGCGTTAGAGCAGCAATTGGATGCACTTTTTACTGCAAAAGATCAAACTTCTGGAGCGCATCAAGTTGATATTACCGGACTGATAGGACAATATGCACATGGTAATGAACCTAGTCATCACATAGCTTACCTCTATAACTTTATCAACAAACCACACAAAACTCAAGAAAAAGTACACGAAATACTAACCAAGTTATATACCAATACTCCCGATGGGATTTCTGGTAATGAGGATTGTGGACAGATGAGTGCCTGGTATGTGTTAAGCAGTTTAGGTTTTTATCCGGTTACTCCTGGTAGTGATCATTATGTGATTGGAACTCCTTTAATCGAAAAAGGAACGATACAATTAGAAAACGGAAATCAATTTACTATGGTAGCTAACAACATCAACGATGCTAACAAATATATCGCTAGTGCTTCTTTAAACGGAAAAGAGTATCCATATACCTATATCAAGCATCAAGATATCATGAATGGAGGTTCTTTGGTGTTTGAGATGACAGATACCCCTTCAACTTGGGGAACCAATGATACCGACATCCCAAAAACACAAATCGAAGAGCACTTAATTACATCTCCTCCTTTTATAGCTGAAGGTGATATTGCTTTTAAAGAGAAATCTCAAATTACGTTACAAAGTATCAATAAAGAAGCAGAGATCTTTTTCGCATTAGATAATGAAGAATTCAAAAAATATGAAACTCCAATCAGTATTACTCAACCTTCAATTTTAAAAACCTTTGCCGTAGAAAATGGAATAAAAAGTCCAATTATAGAAACCGAATTTTTTAAAATTAATCCTAATCTAAAAATATCACTCGAGAATGAATATGCCAATCGCTATAATGGTGGTGGACCCGATGCTTTAATTAATGGTATCAAAGGAGCTATGGATTATCGTTCAGGTTCATGGCAAGGCTTTCATAATCGAGATCTTATCGCTACTCTGGATTTAGGATCAATAAAAAATATCAACACCATATCCATTGGTTTTCTAGAAGATCAAAGAAGTTGGATCTTTTATCCACAAAAAGTAGAATTCTGGATCTCTGAAGATGGAAAACAGTGGAATCTATTAGATAAAAATACCTTTATAAAATCGACAACTCCTTCTGCGGAAGTATCTATAAAAAAAGTAGAAGCTTCCTCCATTGCAAACAAGGCTCAGTTTATAAAAATTAAAGCGCAAACCGTTGGGACCATTCCAGAATGGCATATTGGTAGTAACCATGATGGCAAAGCTTGGGTTTTTGCAGACGAAATCACTGTAAACTAATGAAAAGACGAAAATTTATTCAAAACACCTCACTGACCAGTGTTGGAATTACTTTAGGAACCACACTAATAAGTTGTAAAAAACAATCTGAGGAACAATCACGAAAAGAACAAGAAATTATGACAAATACAACCTCTACTCCAATTGCAGTATGCACCTGGCGTTTTACCAAAGCAAATGCAAAAGCTGGAGAAGCGCTAGCATCTGGAAAACCTGCGTTGGATGCTGTAATCGAAGGAGTTGCTGTGGAAGAAGAAAATCTAAAAAATACAACCGTTGGAAAAGGAGGTGCTCCAGATCGAGAAGGTAATGTAACATTAGATGCTTGTGTCATGAACCCTGAAGGAGATTACGGTGCGGTTTTGTGTGTAGAGAATATCACTAATGTTGCTGCTTTAGCCAGAAAAGTTATGGAAGATACTCCACATGTTATGCTTGCCAGTGAAGGAGCAGAAGAATTTGGATATCAATCAGGATTTACCAAGGAAAACTTACTTACCGAAGAATCTAAAAAAGCATGGGAAGAATGGAGAAAAACTTCAAAGTACAAACCTATCATTAATATCGAAAATCACGATACTATAGGCATGCTAGCGATTGACAACAATGGCGATATTGCAGGTGCCTGTACCACATCGGGTTTATCGTATAAAATGAAAGGTCGCGTTGGTGATTCTCCCATCATTGGATCTGGTTTATTTATAGATAATAAGATAGGTGGTGCTGTGGCTACAGGAATGGGCGAAGAAGTTCTAAAAACTGTGGGAAGTTTTCTAATCGTAGAATTAATGCGTAACGGTATGAGCCCTCAAAAAGCATGCGAAGAAGCGATTCGTCGTATTGTGACCAAAAACGACAAATACAAAGATTTTCAAGTAGCTTATGTTGCTATTAATAAAGCTGGAGAAATTGGTCATTATTGCATCCATGAAGGTTTTTCTATTATGAAATACCAAGATGGAGTTAATGAGAATGTACTTACTAAATTTTATCATACCTCTTAAACCATAACCATGTCAAACAACACATCTTATCGTAGTTCTTTTATCTTGTTAACTCTACTCTTTTTTCTTTGGGGTTTTATTACGGTGTTAGTAGATTCTTTAATCCCTAGACTAAGAGAGCTATTTACCTTATCTTATTTTCAGGCAGGATTAGTACAATTTGCCTTTTTTGGAGCCTATTTTTTATTATCCATTCCTGCTAGTTACATTCTCTCAAAAATTGGATATAAAAAAGGAATTATTTTAGGGTTATTAACCATGGCAACAGGTTGTTTACTATTTTATCCAGCAGCTTCCTATCGAGTTTTCGGGATTTTTATGCTGGCTTATTTTATACTCGCTGGCGGAATGACCATTTTGCAAGTTGCCGCTAATCCTTTTGTGGCTGTACTAGGTAGTGAAGATGGAGCATCGAGTCGACTAAATCTCTCCCAAGCTTTTAACTCACTTGGGACCGCAATCGCACCTGCAGTAGGAGCGTTATTTATTTTAAGCGATACTATCAAAAGTAAGGAGGAAATCGAGCAATTATCGGAAAGTGTTAAGGAAACGTATTTAGCATCAGAAGCTGCTGCTGTTCAAAATCCTTTTTTAGGTTTAGCAGTATTTATAATCGCGATAAGTGGTATTTTCTTTTTTGCCAAACTCCCAAAACTAATTAATGAAACATCTACTGGAACTTATGCGGAAGCTTTTGCAAAAAAAGGACTTATTTTAGGAGTCTTAGGTATTTGCTTTTATGTAGGTGCAGAAGTAGCTATTGGTAGCTATTTGGTCAATTATTTTCTAGACATGAATATGGTTCCTCTTATTAAAGAGAGTAGTACTATGATGAGTATAGCTGATTTTGTTGCCACTATTTTCTTTAAAAGTTTGGAAGGAGCAGATGCAAAAGCACTACTTGGAATTTTTGTAATTTTTTATTGGTCTGGGGCTATGATTGGGCGCTTTGTGGGGTCTTATCTTACCAAAATCATGAAACCAGGAAAAGTTTTAGCACTTTTCGCTTCTTTGGCAATCATATCAATATTAATTTCTATCGCTACTAGTGGTTACATAGCTATGTGGAGTATTCTGGCAGTTGGATTATTTAATTCCATTATGTTTCCAACTATATTTACTTTGGCCATCGATGGACTGGGAGATTTAAAACCAAAAGCTTCGGGATTGTTATGTACGGCTATAGTAGGAGGAGCGATTATCCCTCCTTTATTTGGTTTGCTAACTGATCATATAGGCTTTAAGCTTGCATTTATTTTAGTGATTTGTTGTTACGGATATATCCTATATTATGGATGGATGAAGAGTAAAACCATCTTATAATCTTCAAATTAAATTGTATCCTATAAACAAAGCGGTTGCAACCTATAAATTTGGTCACAACCGCTTACAAATTCTAATCAACCTAAAAGTTTTATTGCACTGCTACCTTTACAGTTTTCACAAATCGATTGCTCCCATCTCCTATTCTAAAGAAATATAGGCCTGTTGTTGCTTGTGCCATATCTACATTTATTCTATACTCATTTCCTATTCGGCTAAGAGAAGATGCTTTTAGTTGTTGTCCTAACATATTAAACACACCGATATAAATTTCTGTATCTAATGTATTCTGAGGAACCAAACTAATTTCAAACTTATTATCTGGTTTCGTTAACACTGTTAATTGAGCATTGTTAAATTCTCTTTCATCTACACTTAATGTCTGATCAATTTCTACAGTGTAGTCGTGTACCTCTCCGAAATCAAAATCCCCACAAGGATCATTAATATCTCCACCTGCTGATGTATCAATAGCTTTCGCTCTTAAAATGTGACTTCCTGGATTAGCTCCGACTGGGATTACCAAATTAAAGTCTTCTAAAACACCAAAAGATCGGAAAAATTCTCCTGCAATTAGCTGCTCAGATGGTTCGAATATAAAGTTATCGTTAAAATCGATCCAAACCGAAAGTGCTTCTATATCAGCTCCATCTTGCCAATTGTGTTGTGCTTGTAATATATATTCATTATCTCCATCAACATTAGATAATACGGTAGATAGATTAGTACGGTCCGAATACCCGTTAACGTTAAGACCTCCTTCTGTATTACACCCACTACCTCCATCATCGGCGTTAATTGTATTAAGAACAAATTGTTTAATTCCATCTACATTACATCCCGCAGTAGCCTCTGGCGTACAAACTGTATGAGTAACGCTTTTAGAAAAATCATCGTTACTTGCTAATTGATCTCCATTAAAATTTGTTCTAGCATCTATCGTATAAGTAACATTAATCGTACTTAAATCTGCCTGAGCTGTAAATGTATAACTAACAGTTTCTTGCGGTGCAATTGGTCCCGGAACAGTCTCTACAACAGGTGTACCTCCATCTAAAATGTATTGTACTTCTATATTGGTAGCAGTTTCTCCTCCAAAATTAGTGATATCCACTATTACATCTTCTAAACCTAATCCTGATCCAGTTGAAGGAGCAGAAATATCAACAACACCTACATCTCTTGCTAATAAACTTTTAACTTCTTTTGAAGCGTCATCATTTTGTGCTAACCCATCACCTGTTAACACAGTATTTGCTTCTATGGTATATACTTGCCCTGGATTAGAAAGATCAACAGTAGCAGTAAACGTATAACTTACGGATTCATTTGGATTCACTGTACCTGTAAAAGTTTCAGTAGCGATTAAAACCCCATCAACTCTTAATTCTACAGGAATATTTTGTTGAGGATCTGTACCAAAATTTCTAATATTTACCTCTACAGTTTCTGCATTGGTAAGCAAGCCGTCATTTGGCGAAACAATAGCACTTACCCCAACATCAGTAGGCAAACCAGAAGTAAGACTGAAAGAAGCAATTCTAGTGGCCCATATATTATCATCTTTAAAATATTCAGCCGTATGCCAAAAAGTAAATTGATCAGGATCCATCGTTAAGTGAGAATAATCACCGAATCTATTTGATATTGTCTGTACTCCTGCTCCATCTATAATAGTCTCTTCTGCTAATGTCATTTGTCCTAATGGATCATTTACATATCGTCCAGTATATCTAATACCAGGCTCTAGTGTTGCACTTGCAATATTAAATGCTAGACCGATGTTTCCTAAAGCATCAATACATCCACTACCCATAAATCTACTATGCCCGTCATTTGGAGCATACGTTCCTTCTTGGTATACAGACCAACCTTCGGTATCACTATTTCTTAATTCTATCCAACGAATTCCTGCAGTATCATTACCATCTACATCTACGTTAAAAGTAATCAACCAAGAGTTATGATCTGTAAACGATCTATAGTTAGCCGCATACGATATCACTCCTCCTATCATATCGACCTTTTGAGAAGTTCCAGGTTGTTCCACGTCTCCCGTTCCAAACGGCGCAAAAACGCTATCAAAAGCAGTAATAGGAATATCTAAAGGTTGTGAGATTGTACTATTACCTGGATTGGTAAAATCGATATCAATCTCCCATATTTTTAATTCATCTTGGGTAATTGAATTACTCCATCCATCATCTTGGAAATACACAATATACCCAGGTACATCTACAGGAAAGTCGTTTCCAACCAAATTTGCAGGCTCTGGACTAAAAACGGTATTAGGATTTCTTTCAATTCCTGGAAGATCAAATCCTATAATTTGAGCATCTGGATCTCCCGCAATCATCGCCTGACGATCTAAAACATATGTAGTATTTCCTGCGTTTTTATTTGCGGTTAAATAATATCCATCTGGCCAGATAGCATAATGAGGATAATCAGGAAATGCATCTAATGGAAACTCATACATATTATAAGCTCCTGTAGGATCTGGTGTTTCTGAAATAGCTACGATTAAGGCATTATCAGAAACTCTGAATTGGCTTACAAAAAATCGATCTGCTAAGTGATCATACATGATTATTGGATCTCCATCATTGTTACCAGAACCTAAAAAATCAGATAATGAAGTAGGACCTGCCAACACATTCCCACTTTTATCAAATATCTTTATAGCAACATTAACTCCATGAACATAATGATTAGGACCAACTGCTCCTGATGGATCAGGAGGTAATGCGCCTCCTGCATCATTACGGTCTATACCTTCTATATTAAGCCCTAAATTATTATTCGCAGATATACCAAACTGTTCCTGTCTTTTAGGATCAGGACCTATTGGCAAAGCATTTTGATTTACTTTTTCATTAGCTCGAAGATTATTAAAAATTATTGTAAGATCCTTAACAGATTCTTCCGCTTTAGACTGACTAATAGTTGGATAATCTTTAAACGGTTTGGTTTTTCCTTTGTAGTTTCCTTTTGCAATCGTACTTGGACCAACCCCTTGTTGTGAAAACAAACTTGTTATGTAAAAACAACATAACAAACAAAATAAAAATTTTTTCATTTTTTTGAATTAAGAGTAAATTATTAAACTGTGTGACATACATAAAAAACAGTTGTACTAGTAAAAACCCTACTCTTAATCGACAATTATTACAAAAAAATTACCTTATCATTTTATAGCTTCTTTAATTTTCTGAATTTTTTGTAAATCCGAAAACGTAGTCAAGTCATCATCAACCATCTTAAGATTATTCATAGATAATTTAACAGGTGTTCCTGATTTTACAATTGAAATTGCAGATAAATGTATTTCTTCGAAATTATTGTCTTTAAAAACTTTAGCATTATCTGCATTAATTCCCCCTCCAGGTAAAATCTTTAATTTTGAAACTTTATCCCTTAGCTTTACAAGTAAATTAATACCATCCAGTGCTTTTACCTCCTGACCTGATGTTAAAACTCGATGTACTCCTATCTCTTCTAAAATTCGAATTGTCTTTTCTGGATTAGGGATCCAATCAAAGGCTCTATGAAATGTAAAAGATAGTGGTGAAGCAAGCTGAATCAATTCTGCAGTCCTTTTTACATCTAGTGTATGATCTTCGTGTAATACCCCAGAAACAATTCCAGTGCAACCTATGGACTTGCAAAAAACAATATCTCTTTTCATAATATCGAATTCAGTATCTGAATACGTAAAGTTTCCGCTTCGGGGTCTAATCAATACGTGAATAGGAATAGCAATTTCTTCTACAGTCTTTTTTATCAAACCATAAGAAGGAGTAATCCCTCCTACTGCCAATTCTGAACATAGTTCAATTCTATCTGCTCCACCTTTTTCCGCATTCACAGCAGACTCAAAGGAATTAGCACAAATTTCCATTGTAATTGTTTTCACAAGAATGATATACTATTTATTATTCCACAATAATTTCATCAATAAACGTCCAGGCTTTATTTCCTGCTCCTTGTAGCCCTTCTGGAATGACACCATAGTTTTTGACTTTTATTTTTATAAAACGACATTTTATATTATTATCAATTGTAATTGGCACAATTGACCCTTCTAAAAATCTCACATCTAACTCCTTATAAATTCTAGAGGAATAGAAAACATTATCATTAGAGAAGGAAACTTCAACCTTTTTGGGTGCATAGATCCACTGTCCATTTGCATTATAAAACCGAGTTTTTATTGCATGTATTTCCGATACTTGTGTTAGATCTAAAGTAATTTCCAGATCGTCTCCCCAAAATCCTAACCACTCTTTATCGCCATACCTATTATTACTACCATTTATCCCATTTATTAAAGCTTCTTTACCACCAGCATTGAATGATGGATGTGGTTCTGTATCTATAGTTACGGCAGCACCAATTGCTTTATGCATTAAAAAATTCTGAGTAAATAAAGCTCCCAAAGGCTCTTTTCCTTGAAAGACCTTCGCTTTTAGCATATAATTTTTGTCGATCAAAATAGGTTGGTTATATACTAATGAAGTTCCAATCGGATCAGTTCCATCTAAAGTGTATCTAATCGTTTTATCCTTAAAAAATGTTTCTAAAGAGTACTTTACATTGTGATTCGTAACATCTATATCTCCATTAATTTCATATAAATGATTTGCATAATGAATACCTAGCATATCTAATCGTTTTTGAAAAGGCACTAATCGATTTACAAAATCGGAATAGTTCTTTGTTTCAGCTGGACTCCAAACTACTTCACTTAACGCTATAGCTCTAGGAAATGCCATATAAGTTACTTTATCAAAAGTTTTCATATACTCAGTCCAAACATTTCCTTGAGCTCCAATAATGTATGTTGCTTCTTCTTTTGATATTCCGTCTGGAATTGGCTCAAAACTATATACTTTCTCTAATGGCAAATAACCTCCTATCGCCAGAGGTTCATCGGTTCTGTCACTCTGATAATAATCAAAGTAGCAATGAGAAGATGGTGTTAAAATAGCTTGATGCTTTTCTTTAACCGCAGAAATAGCTCCTTCTGTGCCTCTCCAGGACATTACTACAGCATTTGGCGCTAAACCACCTTCTAGAATTTCATCCCAACCAATAATTTTTCTTCCTTTACTATTCAAATATTTTTCAATTCTTTTGATAAAATAACTTTGTAGCCCAAACTCATCTTTAAGTCCTTCTTTCTGAATGAGATTCTGACAATATTTATTAGTTTTCCATTGTACTTTTGGGGTTTCATCTCCTCCGATATGAATATATTCACTCGGAAAAAGTTCCATAACCTCATCCAACACATCTTGTAAAAAAGTAAATGTCTTTTCGGTTGGACAATACACATCTTCAAAAACTCCCCATTTTGTGGCAACTTCTATATTTTTATCTCCACAACCAAGTTCTGGATATGCTGCAATTGCGGCTTTAGAATGCCCTGGCATTTCGATTTCAGGGATGATCGTAACATTCCGTTCTTGCGCAAATGCAACAATCTCTTTTACTTCTTCCTGTGTATAAAATCCTCCATATTTTTTTCCATCAAATTGATGTGGTTGATCATTATAATGGCCTACCAAAGTCTCCTTTCGATACGCTCCTACTTGTGTCAGCTTCGGATATTTTTTGATTTCGATTCGCCAACCTTGATCTTCGGTAAGATGCCAATGAAACGTATTGAACTTTAATAAGGAAAGAATCTCTATATATTGTTTGATCTCCTTAACAGAAAAAAGGTGTCGTCCTACATCTAAATGCATTCCTCGATACGAAAATCTAGGCGCATCAGAAATTGAAATCACTGGTAATTGTAATGGGGTATTACAACTATTATTTTCAAAACAAGGCGGGAATAATTGTCGTAACGTCTGGATTGCATAGAAACTACCTTTAGGATCTTTGGAATGGATCAAAACTTCTTTCTCAGAAATGGTTAGTTGATATCCTTCTATATTAGTGATGGTAGTATCTATTTCAAAAGAAACAAAATTCGAATTTTTAGAAGTTTGTATTTCCAACGATTTTCCAATTCCTTTTTCAACCAATTTATTAAAATACGCTACAGTTTTTTTAAGATCTGGATGATACTTTATGGACGTATTTTGAGAAAACAGAAAATGACCTTTTCCTACTTTTTGTTCTTTTGGCAGAGGAATAAGACCCTCAAACACTACAGGATCTTGAGCCTTACTACAGCTACTGATTAGATAGAAAATTAATAGAATTTTTATATGACTTATCCTCCTATCCATTTCTTACACAGATGTGGTTTTCATAACACTATTCAATGTTTTGACTTTAATATCTTCAAGCTCTATATCGCCTTTAGTTTGAAATAAAAGCTTTTTGGTTTCTCCTGGTAAAATATCAAAAAAATTATCTTCAAAATGTCCTTTCTTATCAGTGTACAGAAATACATCTTTTTGTAATGATGAAGATGAAACTATTATTTCGTACCCCTCTGAAACCTTTGTCATCTCTAATTGCACGTTATGCTCTGGTAATCTTAGATCTTTCGGACGCACCAAGTAAAAATTAGCTTTTTCTCCTTCAAATTCAGTTGTAATGACCACGCTTTGTGCATCTACAATTTCATTTGGTATTTTTTGCTCTAATACTTTTGTTGAGGCATTCGCTTTGGCTTTTATATTCACTTTATTCTTCCACAATACATTCCCTTCAAAATCCATGAACGTTATCTTTAAAGCTCCTTCTTTGTCTTCAAGATGATCATTCACAACATGTAGATATAAAGAATCATTTTTTACTTGTGAGGACAGTATTAAGTCTTCAAAACTTCTCTTTGCTTTGTAATGTAAGGCCTTCCAGTTTCCTAATCCATCGATTCCAGACCAAGATACTACTGGCCAACAATCATTAAACTGCCAATATAGCGATCCCATATTATAGGGCATTGCTCTTCTATGGGCATGAATACCTTTCGTTATACCATACGCTTGTAACAATTGACTAACATATACATAATCTTCAGGATCAGACGGAACGGGAAAATCTCTTTCCATATATTCTTTAATTAATGAAAACCCTCTATTATGTTTTTGATGTGTTTGGAAACTAGAATGATTAATATTGATGCTATCTAACTGCGTAAAATATTTAATTGCTTCATAGGATGGAAAAGATTGAAATCCATATTCGCTCATAAATCTTGGTATTTCTTCTTCAAATCTTTCAAAAGGCAATGCATCATGCCATACGCCCCAATCGTGTGCGCTTCCTTCTAGCTTAAATCTTTTATCTGCTCGTCCGTATTTAGGAGAACTTTCCCAATAAGAGTTATCTGTTAAACTTGCTACAGTTTCTGGCAAGACTCCGTTAAAAAGCTTTTGATAATTGTTCCATATTTCTTCTTTTTCTTCTTCGAATCTATCGATTTGCCAACCCCAATTATGCCAAGCTTCATTATTTTCATTATTGCCACACCAAACAGCTATACTTGAATGATTACGTAATCTTTTGATATTGTCTACAGCTTCTTGCTTTACATTTTCTAAAAACTCATCATCACCAGGATACATCGCACAAGCAAACATAAAATCTTGCCAAACCAGGATTCCATTTTTATCGGCTAAATCGTAGAAAATATCTTCTTCATAAATTCCTCCTCCCCAAACACGAAGCATATTCATATTGGCTGCCATAGCATCTGTAAAGATTTGTTGATAATCCTCAGTCCTTACTTCTGGTTGAAAAATATGTTGAGGAATATAGTTGGCTCCTTTCATAAATACAGGAACATCATTCAATTTGAAATAAAAAGTATTTCCTACACTGTCTTGATCTTGTATTAATTCTATAGTACGCAATCCTTTCTTAACACTCTTGGAAACGATCTCTTTACTACCCTTAATTATCTGTAGTTTGATATCATATAGATATGGTTCTCCTAGATTATGAGTCCACCACCTTTTAGGTTTCAAAATCTCAAAATCCAAATCGTATAAGTGATTTCCTGGAACGGAAGCAATCTCTTTTTGTAAAACCACAGAATCATTAACATAAACCTTGCAGGTGAGCTCAATTTCTGATGTTATGGTAAGATCTAGCTTTGCTTGCAACGATGCTTTTTGATCTGTAAGGGATTGTTGTTTGAGATATAAATCATTTAAAAAAACATCATCCCAAGATTCTAGAATAATTGGTCTCCATACGCCAGAAGTAATGAACGTGGGACCCCAATCCCATCCGTAGTGAAATTGTGGCTTGCGAGTAAAAACTCTTCCCGATACCGGAAGTTCATAAGCTAGTTTACTCATCTTTTGTTTTTCGATCGTATCAGTATGCTTAAATATAATGCTAAGCGTATTGTCTTTACGAACTCGATTAGAAACATCAATATCCCAAGTTCTAAAAGCATTATCTGTATTGATCAATAAACTATCATTCAAAAAAACAGTAGCATAGGTATCTAATCCTTTAAAATGAAGTTGATGATATTTTCTCTTTAACTGTTCTTCGTCTAATTGAAATATTGTAGTATACTCCCAATCTTCATCAGAAATCCATTGTAGTTTCTCTTCATTATTACCAATAAATGGATCTTCGATTTTCTTGTTTTTCAATAAATCGGTATGAACGGTACCAGGAACATTAGCGGGAAGCCAAAGTGTATCTCTGGTATTTTTAAACTTCCAATTCTGACTGATTTCTGCGGTAAGATTTGGTTTTTCTTTTGCACAGGAAATTAAGATTACCAATAGCAGAAGTAATCTAATTTTTTTAGACATATTTAAAATGATTTTGTGAGTATTTATTAAAGAAAATTAGCTTCTCTAAAATAGAAAAATTAATCTACTTAAATAGATAACACTTAAAATCAAAAATTTAAGAGCTAATGAATCAAGGAGTGGAACTTGAAACCTGCAATACCTTACCATTGTAAAACTTATTCCCAGTAAGTGAAAAATTAGTGATATATGTCGCCATTTCTGTTGCAGTCAACGGTGCTTGATATCCTGGAAATGCTTCTTCTAACATTTCTGTTTGTACTGCTCCTAGTGCAAGAACGTTAAACGCTATTCCACTTTCTTTATACTCTTCTGCCAATAATTCACTTAGGGTAATAACTGCTCCCTTGCTAGAACTATATGCCGCTAGACCTGGAAACTTCATACTCCCTTGTATTCCTCCCATACTACTTACAGTTACAACATGACTTCCAGATTTCATAAAAGGAAGTAATAAACGTGTGATTTCCGCAACCCCAAAAACATTTACTTTATATACCTCTTCAAATTCTTCGGAACTAATTTCTGCAAAAGGTTTATTCAATAATTTACCTGCGTTATTGATCAAAATATCTACGCTATTCCAATTTTCTTTAATATAACTGGACACTTTTGAAAGATCATCGGAACTACATAAATCACAAGAAAAAGCATGAATATTCTTGTGGTTTAACGCTGATATAGGTTTTTCATTTCTTGAAAGTGCAAGTACCTGATGCCCTTCATCAGCGAACAATTTTGCCATTTCGAATCCTATTCCCCTACTGGCTCCGGTAATTATTACGTTTTTCATTTGGTTGTTTTATCGTTTCTTAGCGGTCGTATAGAATCGCCATAGAAACATTTCGGTTTGATCTAGACTTAGTCGTTTAGGTATTTTTCGAAGGGTTACTTGAGTTTAATCTCCTGTGTTTTCGAATTCAATATGTTTGTCATTACTGGAACGCAATCGTTGATAAGTTCTGCCATAAATTCAAAATTCATTTCTGATACTTCATCATCTACATGATGGTAGTAGTCATAGTTAGTGAAGTCGAATGTTGAAATCGTTTGGCAAGGCACATTAAATTCTTTATGAAAAGGATAGTTATCACTTCTGCGAAATAATTGAAACTCTTTAGCTTTAGGCAGAAACCCTATTAATTCCTTCCCTGCGTATTCATTCATTTTCTCCGCCATATTAGATATTTCAAATCCTGTGATATATGCTTTATAAGACTTGTCATTCAACGGTACTCCAATCATTTCAAAATTTACCATCGTATATAGATTCAAGTTTTTCTCTTTTAAAACCTTAGCCAAATGCTTTGATCCAAGCAAACCTTTTTCTTCTGCTCCAAACAACACAAACAGAACGCTACGCTTATTATCCTTAGCTTTTGCAAAATGTTTGGCTAAAGAAATTACAGCTGTACTTCCTGCAGCATTATCGTTAGCGCCATTAGCAATAATATCTCCATTAACTTCTTTTCCTTTTCCGATATGATCGAAATGAGCGCCCACTATTACAAATTCATTCGCCAAATCAGGATCTGTACCTTTTAAATATCCTACTACATTATAGGTTTCCGTTCCTTTCGCATCAAAAGATGGTAAATAGGTGTCGAAATATGGACTAATACCAGCATCTTTAAATATATCTTCTATATACTTTGCTGCTTTTTTCAATCCTTCAGATCCAGTATCTCTGCCTTCTAACTCATCACTAGCCAAAAAATTCATAATAGTTTCTACTTCTGAAGCTTTAATTTTTGATTCACTGGACTGAGCTGTAGTTACTTGTTTACAGTTAATAAACACTATAGCTATTATAAAAAGTGCAATACGTTTCATATTCTGTTTTTTTACTTCTTTCATTACTATAATTTAATATCCTTTTGTGATACTCGTTATAGTTCTTATTTTGATTAACGAATTATTTTTTGCTAAATATACTTAAAAAGCGAACTTATCTAACTGGAATTAGCTTTTCATTATACCTTTTATCTTTAGATATTGTAAAAGCATTACTGTTCTTGCATCTTTGATCTCGCCTAAGGCTATCATACCAAATGCTTTTTCGAACTCGATCTCTAAAACATCTATATATTCTTGTTCTTCTGATAAACCTCCACCATTATTTACCTTTTGATTATCATCATACTCAGCAATAAACAAATGGGCAATTTCTGTCATTACCGCTGGAGAAGCGTATACTTCAAATGCTTTTTCAAGTGTCTCAATAATAAATCCTGTTTCTTCCTCCGCTTCTTTTTTAGCACATACTTCTGGAGTATCACCATCCAAAGATCCGGCACATACTTCTATACTCATACCCGATGAACTCCCATTCAAAAGGGTTGGTAATCTAAATTGTCGAGTTAATACAACTGTATTTTTAGATCGGTTATATAATAAAACAGAAGCTCCATCTCCATGATCATATACCTCCCTTAAATGTTCTTCGACAATATCATCTTCTGTATGCTGATAGTTGAAGGTATATTCTTTTAGTAAGAAAGTTTTATCTGATAAAGTTGTGCTTTGGATATTACTAATATGTGCTTTCATTAATTTGAAAAAGTTTTACTTTAATGGAAATGAATTAAATAAAAAATCCTACTTCTTGTGAAGTAGGATCTATAGGATGAAATTTCCATTTCTGGAATTATGCTAACATCGTTACTGGATTTTCCAGATATTGTTTCAAGGTTTGTAAGAACTGTGCTCCTGTAGCTCCATCAACAGTTCTATGATCGCAAGCTAAGGTTACTTTCATCGTATTACCTACAACGATCTGACCATCTTTAACAACTGGTTTCTCTACAATAGTACCTACAGATAATATAGCAGAATTAGGTTGATTAATGATCGAAGTAAACTCCTGAATACCGAACATACCTAAATTAGAAACTGTGAATGTACTTCCACTCATTTCCTGAGGAGTTAATTTTTTATTTCTTGCTTTACCAGCTAAATCTTTTACATTAGCTCCAATTTGTGTAAGTGACATTTGATCTGTAAAAGGCAATACTGGCACTACTAATCCGTCAGGTACCGCAACTGCAACTCCGATACTAATATGTTTTGCATACTTGGTAACATCATCAGACCATTGTGTATTTACTTGTGGATGTTTTCTAAGCGCCATCGCACATGCCTTTACAACCATGTCATTAAATGATACTTTTGTATCTGGTAACCCGTTAATATATTTCCTGGAAGCCATTGCATTTTCCATATCTACCTCTACAGTTAGATAATAGTGAGGTGCATTGAACTTTGAAGCAGAAAGTCCTCTAGCAATTGCTTTACGCATCTGAGAATTTTTCACTTCTTCAAAACTTTCTTCTCCAGCAGGTACATATGGTTGTGCTGTTGGTGTGGAAGTTGTTTCTTTAACACTGTCAGCACTTGTCGGTGCAGCAGCAGGAGTAAATGATTCTACATCTTTCTTAACTATTCTTCCATTCTCTCCTGTACCTTTTACCTGAGATAAATCAATTCCTTTATCAGCAGCAATCTTTTTAGCTAAAGGAGAAGCAAATATTCTTCCTCCAGATGATGTATTATTTGTAGAAGCGGCAACTGGCTCTTCTTTTTTAGGAGCTGGTGCGTCTTCAGCTTTTGTTGGAGCTGAAGCTTTTGTGACACCTCCATCCTTTATACCTGACACATCAGTTCCTGCAGGCCCTATAATGGCTAATAAAGCATCCACAGGTGCTGTTTGTCCTTCTTCTATACCAATATGCAGTAAGGTACCATTGTAGAAGGATTCAAATTCCATAGTAGCTTTATCAGTTTCTATCTCTGCTAGAATATCTCCTTCTTCGACAGTTTCTCCAACTTTTTTAAGCCAAGAAGCCACTGTTCCTTCTTCCATAGTATCACTAAGTCTTGGCATGGTAATTACCTCTACTCCTTCAGGAATTTCAGCAGATGCCTCACTACTAGTATTTGTTTCTTCTACCTTTCCTTCTTTTGGCTCATCAGATGAGGAAGAAGGTGTACTTCCGTTTAATAATCCTGAAATATCTTCTCCTTCATCTCCTATAATCGCCAATAGTTTATCAACAGGAGCTGTTTCTCCTTCTTCTATCCCAATATGAAGTAAAATCCCATCGTAAAAGGATTCAAACTCCATTGTTGCTTTATCAGTTTCAATTTCTGCAAGAATATCTCCTTCGCTAATCTTGTCTCCTTTTTTAACAAGCCACTTCGCAACCACTCCTTCTTCCATGGTATCGCTCAATCGCGGCATATTAATTACTGTAGCCATAATTTATTGTGGTTTGTGTGATAAAAACGGATAATTTTCTTGTTCGTAAACAACATCATACATAAGGTTTTTTTCAGGGAATGCTGATTCTTCTGCAAACTTTTGACATTCTGCTACCTTATCTTTTACAGCTTTATCAATTGCTGCTATTTCATCATCCGTTGCGTATTTCTTTTCTTTGATAACATCCAATACCTGAGTAATTGGATCTATTTTTTGATATTCTGCAACCTCATCTTTTGTACGATACTTTTGGGCATCACTCATAGAATGTCCTCTATAACGATACGTTTTTAGCTCTAAGAAAGTTGGTCCACCTCCTGTTCTTGCTCTTGTAATCGCTTCATCCATAGCTTCCGCTACTTTTACTGGATTCATAGCATCTACTGGTCCGCAAGGCATTTCATAACCTAATCCTAACTTCCAGATATCTGTATGATTTGCAGTTCTTTCAACAGAAGTTCCCATAGCATATCCGTTATTTTCCACACAGAATACTACAGGCAAATTCCAAAGCATTGCTAAATTGAACGTTTCGTGAAGTGATCCTTGTCTTGTTGCACCATCTCCCATAAATGTTAAAGTAACTGCATCTCTTTTATGGTATTTATCTGCGAATGCAAGTCCAGCACCTAAAGGTATTTGTCCTCCTACGATACCATGACCTCCATAAAATCTATGTTCTTTAGAAAAAATATGCATAGAACCACCCATTCCTTGTGAAGTTCCGGTTCCTTTTCCATATAATTCTGCCATTACACGTCTAGGATCTTCTCCCATTCCAATTGGCTGAACATGGTTACGGTATGCAGTAATCATTCTATCTTTAGTAAGATCCATTGCATGTAATGCTCCAGCTAAAATAGCTTCTTGACCATTATATAAATGTAAAAATCCTCTTACTTTTTGTTGGATATAAACTTGTGCTAATTTGTCTTCGAACTTTCTCCAGAAGAGCATATCTTCGTACCACTTCAGGTAAACTTCTTTGGTTACTTTTTTCATCTAAAATGTAATGATATTTCAAAATTAAGTCAGTTTCACAACTGACCTCTCTAACAATTACAGAATTTTTCTGCTAATTTTTCAATTAAGCGAAAAACAAAAATAAGATATTCATTACTAAGGAGAAAGCAGTTTTTGGATAAAAATCTACGAAAACGTTATAAATACGAATTATCAAAAATAAGAGGCAATAAATTAGCTAAAGAGTAAGATTTTACTACTTTTCCTGTCTCTCCCATAAAATAAATCTCAATTGGCTTCTTTTGGTTCAATTCATATTCTGCTATTGCTTGCCTACAAGCTCCACAGGGTGGAGTCGGTATTACTAACTGATGTTTTAGGGATTTTGCCGAAAGCGCCATTCTTATAATAGGCACACCAGGAAAGTTAGCTCCTGCTGAGTAAATAGCTACTCTCTCAGCACATAATCCTGAAGGATAACAGGCATTTTCCTGATTATTTCCTAACACAATCTCATCATTTTCTAATAGCAAAGCTGCCCCTACTAAGAATTCAGAATACGGAGCATATGCTTGATCTCTTATTTTAAAAGATTTTTCCATCAAACTCTGAACATCTAATGGTAATTCTTCGAAAGAGTCGAACACCTGTAGCGTTGATTTAATTTCTATTTCTTTCACATGCTTGCATTTTTGTAATTAAATATCAAAAAAATGATTACAAAATTGAGAATCCTTACTACCACTTTTTTGTCTCTTTTAAAAATATCGATATCAGAAATTATTGATTATATAATATTCTTAAAGGATTGCACAATGTACTATAAACAAAAAAAGTATCAAACATAAAGCCTGATACTTTTTCTTATATTATTTCTGAAATTTTTATCTGTCGTAAAAATCTTCTCCAAAATTGAATGAAAGACCAAAACGAAGTGTTCCTTCTAATGGACTCTGTACAGAAGAAGCGTTAAATAAATATGACACATCTAGATTCACTATGGTATACTTAAATCCAAGACCAAGAGACACAAATTTACGTGCTCCTTTTTCTTCAGCTTCGTTAAAGTATCCTCCTCTAAAAGAGAAAACATCTTTATAAACATACTCCGCTCCCAGAGACCATGTGAATTCTTGTAATTCTTCGCTAAAACCTCCATCAGCATCTCCCCATGAAGAGAATATTGCTCCAAAAGAACTGATACTTTGGTACTCCGCATTATCTTCTGCATCGATATCACCATCTCCATCAAAATCTTGTGGACTAGGAACTAATAGTTTAGCAAATTCTAAAGAAGGTGTAATCCTGTTATATTCATCTAATAGGAAATCAAATCCAGCACCTAATCTAAAGGTAGTTGGTATAAAGTTTTCCTGACCTGCATCATCATACTTGATTTTAGGTCCTATATTAGAAATATTTAATCCAGCTCTCCATCTACCATTAAAAGAATTATATGCTATTTCTTCACTACGGTAAAAAGCAGCTACATCAACTCCAAAACTTCCTGCAGCACTTGCATCGGCTCCCAAACCTTGCAATCTTAAATCTGATCTCAAATAACGACCAGCAATACCCATAGAAAATGTTGGACTTAATTGTAATGCATAAGAAACATCTAATGTTAATTCATTTGGTTTTTGAACATTTGGTTCATCATTAGGCCCTTGTCTAAATTCGATATCTCCCAAACTAAAATATCTAAAACTAGCTGCAACAGCACTTCTACCATCTTGCCCAAAACGGTTATAGTAATTTACACTCCCTAAAAAGATATCATCAACTAGATTACTCAGATAAGGGGTATAGTTAATACCAACTCCCTGTTGCTTACCAATAAACGCATACTTTGCAGGATTCCATTGTTGTGAAAATGCATCTGCTGAAGTTGCAACCCCTTGATCAGCTAGACCAGCTGCTCTAGCATCTGCTGCAATTAAAAGAAATGGCGTAGCTGTTGTTATAGCTCGATTCGGTTCTTCTTGTGCCTGTGTCTTGTAGTTGAATAGTGTGAAAAACACTAAGCCAAGGATTATGATTTTTCTCATGTGAAAATTAATTTAGACAAATATATAGTTATTTAGTTATTATAAGATGACGAGTTTTTCAAATTTCTCAACCCGCTGATTTGTTAACGTCGATTTTACAGATATCTTGTATACGTATACTCCTTTTCCTAATTTATCTCCAAAATCATCTCGCCCATCCCACTGGATGTCTTCTCGATAACTCGTTTTACCAGATAAGGTTTGATTGTTGGTCCAAATTACTTTTCCAGAAACGGTAAACACCTGAACCTGAACTTCCAAAACATCATTTATTGCCCCAGAATGCTCAAACCAAAACTCGGTATGACTTACGAAAGGATTAGGATAATTTAATACATTATTAAGTGCAAAACCTGATGCATCTGCTACAACAAATTGTATTTCTTGTGTAGAAGAATTGTTATAAACATCCCAACCTTTGAATATGAGCGTATGTAAACCAGGTTCCAAATCTCTGAACTTGAAATTGACAACACCTCTAGTAAAATCATCCAATTCGGTTTCATAAAAATCATTTAAAATAAAAGGATTAGATTCATCTCCATCTAGTATTGCCGAAATATCATGACCAATCCCACTAGCTGTATTTATTCCATTTTCATCTTCTAATTTTGCTATTAATATGGGAGAGTCATTAGTTACACCACCAGAAACAAAACTTTCATCATTCATAAACAATTGAATTTGTGGCCCCACATTATCCTCAGGTGCATTTTCATTGAGTCCACCTACTAAGATGGTTTCGTCTGATCCTGTTTGATCCTCTAAAGCTCCATTTCTTGATGCATAAAAACTTATCCTTCCATTATCTACTGGTATACCTATGTCTCTAGGAACTATAAATTCAAAATCGAACAATCCATTTGTGATAGATGCTTTTCCTCTAAAAATAATTTCTCCAAGGGTTTCAAAGTCTAACTTAATGATTTCTCCCGAACTATTTCGTACACCATCATTGGCTAATGTAACTCTATCCACATCTTTATCATATATTGTAGTAGACAAAACACCATTATAATCAGACAATAAAGTACCTGATTCGCTGACCACTTCTCCAGAAATTTTCATCCTAGCTAAGGCTTCAAAAGTGTCTACTGTTCCCGTTACAGGAGCATCATTAATAGCAGTTAACCGAATATTTGGTTTAGGAATTGCCATTTTCATTGCAGGATCTCCAAAAAAGAACACTACTCGCCTACTATTGGTTGTATAGGTATTCTTTAATTGCCGAACTGCTTCAGCGATTGAGGGATATTCAGACCCATCAGGAAACAAAAATTCTGATAATCGGTCATTTACTGAAATACCAAATGTAACGATAACATCTCTGGTAGTACTAATTAAACCTACTGCTCCACCTTGTGTATTCCAATAGGTAAGCTCACCTGCAGAATCCCTACAAGGGTTATCGAATTTTGTAAATTCACAAGTAACCGTTATAAATATAGGAAGGCGATTTGTATTTGCTAAATCTACCGCATCGGACTTATTAAATATAAATTCTTTTGCTAGGCCATCTTCTCCACCATGACCAAAATAATCTATTGCCACAGCACCTTTTTCTATAGCAGTGGAGATTGCTTCATTTACTTTAGGATACCTACTCCCTGATGCTGAAGACTCTTGTTGAAAAGCATCGGCATATATTTTCGCTAGGTTTAGGTACGGTTTCCTTACTATTAAATCATCACCAAGCTCATCTAAATTTCTCTGAATAGTTTCCTCCCAATCTTCATCAACATCATCTGCAATTAACAGAACAGAATTCCTCCATCTTCCATAAGATTGCTCACTATCATAGTTGATGATTTTAGTAACCATAGCATCTGCTAATTGTGGAGAATCTGCTAAAATTCGTCCTACTGCAACATCTAATTGATCACTAGAAATCATTCTTCCTTCTACAGGATCCATTGAACCAAAGAAATCATCGGTTGCGAAAGAACTTACCAAAGAAAAACTACTCAAACTTTCAAAGGTGGGTACAATATTACTGTCCGGACAATTTTCTCTAAGTAATATTCCTTTATAATCCACAGAAGCATCTCCAAAAAGACATACATATTTTAGTCGCTCATTTGGATCTGAAGCATTATCATAAATATATCTCACAAGATTCCTAATGGCGGAAATGTCTTGCTTACCACTTCCAAATTCGTGATATATTTGGTCTAATGTAACTACTTTTACATTATAATTATTAAGATTGCGATGATGATCTGCTAAACGATTAGCAGATTGCACTAAATCATTATTTGCTACAATTAAATAATCAATATCTTCGAATTGACCTTGGCTATTTAAAAATATAGTTCCTTTAATATCCTGATTATTTACCCTACTGGTCTGGTCAGCTAATGGATTAAAATAATCTGTAGGAACAACTGATATATACTGCCTAGCCTCACCCATTGTAGCTTTAAAGCTAAGAGTGGCAGCATTATTATCATTTGAAATTCGACTAATCGCCTCAGGATTGGTAACATCCCATACCTGAGATATTGACGAAGCATTAGTTATATTATATTGACCTATACCGGTTAAAGTGGCCGCTTCCTCATAAACAAATGGCATCTGACT
This sequence comes from uncultured Aquimarina sp., assembly GCF_947492965.1. Classification (GTDB taxonomy): domain Bacteria; phylum Bacteroidota; class Bacteroidia; order Flavobacteriales; family Flavobacteriaceae; genus Aquimarina. The sequence goes on from NZ_CANLOZ010000007.1 coordinate 242,854, forward strand.
ATTCGTTCCTGTAAGAGCTCTTTTAGCCTCCAGACTTATAAAATCAAGATATCCTATTGCTGAGGGATTACCATTATTATTATAGCTTAACCCAACTGTTATTCTATCTGATGATGATGTTATATCTTGAGTAATGTTTCTAGGAGAACCTAAAGTAGTTCCAGTGATCTGCGAAAAACTCAAAATTGCTTCTTGAGTGCCATTGACTGTTACATTCATACTAGAGGTTCTAGCCGATGTAGCCGCAGCATAAACATTAAGTTCTATGGGTTCTGAAGTAATTAAATTAGGAAAGTCAAAATCATAGGTGCGATCACTTTGTATATCAAATCTATCACCAAACCATCTTCTACCTACTTTCACTATATTATATTCGTCTACTTCGTAAAACTGATAATCTGTAAACGAGTTTATCTGAGTTACTGCTGTTCCCGTTGGCTCTGTGTAATTAGAGATCCTTCTTCCATTAGACCCATCCGCAGTTATGTAATAATAAGACTTATCAGCATATAAATTTAGGTTCGTAATATTTTCTTCGCTATAATATCCTTCAGTCCCTTCACCATAAAATAAAATGTAATCACTTCCAGAAAAAGTACCATCTTCCCCACCTACTACCTGAATAGCATTTTCTCTAAGATCGAACTCATTATTTTCTTCATTAAGCAATGGTAACATTCGACCTCCATTACCATAAATTTTTATGGTACTAGGATTAATAGCACTAACATTCATTCCTAAGCTAGCTAAGAACTCTGGAGTAATCCTAAAAACACCTGTTTTATCCACATAAAATCTAAACCAGTCTCCTGTAGCCAATACGGAATTAGTTATAGGAGCTCTCTTCGCAACTGCACTTGCGCTTCTTCCTATTTGATAAACCACATCAAATGAAATGATTTTCTTAAAGCTATTACCTGTTCTTATAATAGGAAAAACACTTAAAAAGCCTGCTTTTTTATTCCTGGCCGATGTAGACCTAATATTATAGCTTAACTTTCTTGGAATAAAATCAATATTCAAACCTTTTAACTCTTGTCTAGAAATACTTTTATATACTACGTTTTCTAGTCTTGCTGTCTGATCATTTATCGGAGAAGTTTCTTCCCATCTGGTCACAAATTGAACTCCTAAGTCATCCTGGTATTCAAAATTTTCTTCATCAAACCCAGGAACTGTAAATGAAATAGTAGAAGTGTTTATTTCTACATCTTTCCAGTTTATGTCTATGTGAATCGATTTCTGTGCCGAAATAAACGTAGAAATCAATAGCGCATATAAAATTGTAATTTTCTTCATCATAGCGTATAACGGGTTTGGCGCCGTTTTAGTGTCTCTAAAATTATTGTTTTTCTTCAAAAATAATAATAAAGACAAAAATATTACGTTAAACCAAAGTCAATCGTGAAAACATAAATTTTCAAAGATTTGATATTATTTTAAAAATATTAGGGTAAATTTAACGTTAATTATTATATTGCAAGCCCTAATTTCTACTTTAACGAACTTAAGATTATGAAAAACGCGTTAGTTTTTAAGTCTCTGATGGCCCTAACCATTAGTACCTTACTGTTTAGTTGTAACAAAACTGATTACGGCAACAGTTCCAGAGCCACTGGCTGGAAATATAACTCCAAAGATGGTGGATTTCAGGTAGCAACCAATTACAAAGAACAGGAAACAGGTCCGGGATTAGTTTTTGTGGAGGGAGGTACCTTCACTATGGGACGAGTTCAGGATGATGTGATGCATGATTGGAACAACACTCCTACACAACAACACGTGCAATCCTTTTACATGGACGAAACCGAGGTAACCAACGTAATGTATTTAGAATACCTTGATTGGTTAAAAGGCGTTTATCCTCCTACAGAACCAAAATATAAAAATATTTATCATGGAGCACTTCCAGATACTTTGGTATGGAGAAACCGCTTAGGGTTTAATGAAATGATGACGAACAACTACCTTCGTCACCCAGCTTATGCTAACTATCCTGTAGTGGGAGTTAACTGGATACAAGCTGTGGAATTTAGTAAATGGAGAACTGATAGAGTTAACGAAAGAATTTTAGAAGAAGAGAAAGTAATTAAGGAAAATGCTCCTTTCGAAGATGTTTCTGCTGAGAGCACTTTTAATACTGACACCTATTTAAATGCACCCTCACAAACTTATGGAGGTAATGATGAAGCTACCAGAGGGGGTAGAGCTTCCGAAAAATATGAAAAAAGAAATGATTCTACCGGACTATATGTTCAGCTTAAAGATGGATTATTACTTCCAAAATACAGACTACCAACAGAAGCAGAATGGGAATATGCGGCTTTAGGACTTGTAGAATTAAGAAGTTATAATATTTATAGAGGTAGAAAAAAATACCCTTGGGATGGACAATATACACGTTCTGGAAAAAGAAGAACTCGTGGTGACCAATTAGCTAACTTTAAGCAAGGTGATGGTGACTATGGTGGAATCGCTGGATGGAGTGATGATGGTGCAGATATTACAGCTCCAGTAGCTTCTTACGATCCTAATGACTATGGTCTTTATGACATGGCAGGAAACGTTGCAGAATGGGTAGCAGATGTATACAGACCAATCGTAGACGATGAGTATAACGATTTCAACTACTACAGAGGAAATGTATATACTAAAAATGCAATCAATCCTGACGGAACAGTAAAAATTGTTACTACAGATTCTATTATATATGACACTTTAAGTAATGGAAAAATCGTAGCAAGAGTATTACCTGGAGGAATATTACAAACTCCAGTTGACGAGAATGAAACATACTTAAGAACTAACTTTACACAAAGTGATAACCGTAACTTTAGAGACGGTGACAAAAGTTCTTCAAGATATTACGAAGGTTTCCAAGATGAAAACATTCCTAATAGAAGAATGTACAACTCTCCTATCCATAGTGTGGAACCAAGTGCAGCAGATAGTACTAAGCTAGATAGAAGATATGATGAATCTAGTAAGAGAACTACTATTGTAAGTGAAGAGGTAAGAGTTTACAAAGGAGGTTCTTGGAAAGATAGAGCATATTGGTTAGACCCTGCTCAGAGAAGATTCTTCCCGCAAGATATGGCTACGGATTATATTGGATTCCGAAATGCAATGTCTCGTGTAGGTGAAAAAGCAAAAAGCAAGAAAACACCTAAGCACAGAAAGCCTAGATAGAAACTTTAAGAAAAGTTCGTTAAAATATATAAAGCCCTGACATTTGATCAGGGCTTTTTAATACAATTACATTACTCATAATATGAACATCTCTAACATACATCAATTATTTCTCGAAAGTAGCGGTATTTGCACAGATACCAGAAAAATCGTAAAAAACAATCTTTTTTTCGCCTTAAAAGGAGCAAACTTTAACGGTAATGAATATGCAAAAGAAGCCATTAAGCAAGGTGCATCTTATGCCATAATTGACAATAAACAATATCATACTTCAGACCAATTTATAGTAGTTAATGATGTACTAGAGACATTGCAGCATTTAGCAACTTATCACAGAAACTATCTTGCCATTCCGATAATTGCACTTACCGGAAGTAACGGAAAAACCACTACTAAAGAATTGATCAATTGCGTTCTCTCTGCACAATTTAACACCACAGCAACCAGCGGCAACTTAAACAACCACATTGGCGTTCCCTTAACCTTATTATCTATGGATAAGAACACCGAAATTGGAATTGTAGAAATGGGAGCAAATCACTTAAAAGAGATAGCGTTTTTATGTAATATAGCACAGCCAGACTTTGGGTACATAACCAATATAGGAAAAGCTCATCTCGAAGGATTCGGAGGTATAGAAGGAGTCTTAAAAGGAAAAACCGAACTTTATCAACATCTACGAGAAAAAGACAAACTCGTTTTTTTGAATTCAGAAGACCCTAAGCTTCTAAAAGCATCGAGCGGTATAAACACCTACACTTTTTCTCAACAAGGCAGTAGTAACGCTAGTATACAATTACAGAACGCAGATCCCATGGTTAGCGTCACCCATAAAGATCTAGAAATCCAAAGCAATCTAATCGGAGTTTACAATTTTACCAATATTGCAGCTGCAATAGCAATCGGTTCTTACTTTAAAGTAGATGAGAAATTAATCAAAAAAGCTATAGAATCTTACATTCCATCGAATAACAGATCTCAAATCATTGCTAAAAATGACTTTACAATTATCATGGACGCTTATAATGCAAACCCTTCGAGCATGAATGCTGCAATTGATAATTTAAAACAATTAGAAAGCTATCCTAAAACAGTATTTCTTGGAGACATGTTCGAACTTGGAAAAACAGCAGAAGAGGAGCATCAAAAAATAGCAGACAAGGCGTCATCCACATCTTTTGATGTTATATTTCTAATTGGTGAAAATTTCTATCAAGCATCTACGACAGATCCTAGGGTTAAAAAATATCGATCTTTTGAAGATTTACAACAAAACGAAACATTTGAAAAATTGCAAGGTACTGTTCTAATCAAAGGATCTCGCGGAATGAAATTAGAACGTGTTTTAGATATTCTAAACTAAAGACACTACCTAATCTTAAGCTGTAGCTATATAATCCTCTAGGTTATTAAGAGATTCTTTTATTGATTTTTGAAAACTTCGTTTCATTATAAAATACAGGATCATCTTTTTAAAAATTGAGTTCGCTTTAGGATACAATTCAATTATGATTTCACACGAACTTTGAGACACAGGAATGATAGTATAAAATTGATACATCCCATCAATAACAGGAATATCTGTTGTATATTCTCCATAAATTAATTTACCAGTATCTACCGGTTTTGTTACCGTAGTAAAATTGAGTCGTTTTCCATCAATCACACAAACATGCTCCGTTCCTAAACGAGTAACTTCATCTGGATTGTACTCGAACTTATCGACACCTTTAACCCAATGATGACGATAACTGTAATTTGTAATATATTCCAACAAACTCTGTGCGGAAGTTTTATATTTTTTCTGGATTGTTAAGAAAGGGGCTTTATCAAAATGTACTTCATAAGGAGTTTCATAAGAAGTAAGTTTAAGATATTGTTTATCAATCTCAGAATACAAATAATCAATCTTCTTACCATCATATTCATTTTCTCCTTTCGAAAAATTAAATAATTGACTTTTATAGTCATCCGAAAGCCCTATTTGATACGACAAATCTCTACTTAAAAGAACATAATTATCACTAGGAATAGAATTCTTTAATAACCTATGCGCTTCTATCACAACTTGACCAAATGGTTTTCTTTTATTCTGAACAGTAATAAATTGCAAATCTCCACAATGCGCAATAATTTTAAGCTGAAGATTTGGTGCTGTAGCACAGGCATTACAAGGACAAATACGATTATTCTCCAACAACTTGAGATGACTATAAAAAGCAGTAAACATAGTTTCAATCTGTGCTAATAGCTTTTCTTGGGAAGGCACTTCTCCTTCTTTATAAAAAAACAAAGCATCCCCTTCTACTTCTGCTAGTCTTAAATTTTGGGTATTAGCATTAATTAACACCTCTAACAACTCTGCTATTACATGCTGACTATGCTCTATTTCTGTAGTTTGAACAAATTGTGTATACCCAGAAATATCAGGGATAAATAGTAAAGATTTAGACATTTAGTACTTTTTTCTACAAACTAATTCTAAATCTAACGATTTATACTCAACACTAACTCTTTTTATAAATTATTTAAGGAACTAACTAATCTTTATCCATCTTTAAGACTTGTTATCATGTGAATATAAATGCACATCTCTTTGAGGAAACGGAATAGATATCCCTTTATCCTCTAATCTTTTCTTAGCCTCTTCAATTGTATAAAAATGAACTTGCCAAAAGTCATCATTAAGAGCCCAAAACCTTAGAGATAAGGTTACAGCACTATCTCCTAATTCGGTAACATAAATTTCTGGAGCAGGATCCTTAATCACCTTTTCCTGATTGTTGATAAGATCTAAAAGAATTTCTTTCGCTTCTTTAATATTACTTTCATAGGAAATACCAATTTCTATCTTTCCTCTTCTTCTTTCTTCTGCCGAATAATTGATAATGTTTCCATTAGATATCTTACCATTAGGTATGACAGCTAATTGATTTCCAAAAGTATTTACTTTTGTTGTAAATATCGAGATCTCCTTTACTGTACCAGATACACCTTGCGCTTCTATATAATCTCCAATCTTGAATGGCTTGAAAAACAGGATTAGAACTCCTCCAGCAAAATTTGAAAGAGATCCTTGTAGCGCTAGCCCTATTGCCAAACCAGCTGCACCCAAAATCGCCACAAGTGAGGATGTCTGAACTCCTAATTGAGTTACAACTAACACCACTAATAAAATTTTAAGACCTATATTAATTAAGTCATATAAAAATCTCTCTAATGTTTCGTCATAGTCTTTTTGTTGAAAGAATTTACGCAGTGCTTTGCTAAAAATATTAATCACCCATACTCCTACAAAAAAAATAATGACAGCAGAGATTAAATCGGGTATAAAATCCCATAACCATTCTAAAAACTGATCCCAATTCTCTTTAGTAAGTCCAAATCTTTCCATTATGATCTCTATATTTTATAATTCACTCTAAAACAACTAATACTCTAAATAAAAATTTTATCTACACAGTTTTTATAAATAGAAACTACTTTTATAGGCAACTATTGTGTATAAAAAAATCCATTCATAAATGAATGGATTTTCTTGTGGGCAATGAGGGATTCGAACCCCCGACCCCCTCGGTGTAAACGAGGTGCTCTGAACCAACTGAGCTAATTGCCCTTATGTTTTTCACAACCCTTATTCGTGATTGCGGATGCAAATATAACACAGTTTTGCAGTCTACCAAAAGATTTTGAAAGAAAAATTAAATTATTTCTGAAACCACAAACGTACTACCTCCTACATATATCAAATCTTCATTCATAGCATTCTGTATAGCAGTATCATACGCCAATTGCACGGAATTATATGCTATTCCTTTTAATTTAAATTTTAACGCTTGCTCCTGTAATTTTTTTTCATTCAAACCTCTTTTAATATTAGGTTTTGCAAAATAATACGTAGCATGTTTCGGAAACAATGGTAAAATTTCATCTAAATTTTTATCAGAAACAACTCCCAATACGATATGTAATTTTTGATATTTTTCTTCGGATAACTGATCCATTACAATTTTCAACCCATCTTGATTATGAGCGGTGTCGCACACTACTTTGGGTAAACTTTTTAATATTTGCCATCTGCCATGCAAATTTGTATTTCTTACTACATTAGCTAATCCAGATTTAATAGCTTCTTCTTGTACCCCCCATCCTCTATCTTTTAAAATAGATATCGTTTGCAACGCAGTTTTTATATTTTCTTGTTGATAATTTCCTTTTAAGTCACTTTCATAAACAGGTCCTGCATAATTGTATGCATATAAAATATCACTCTCGCGTTCATTAGCAATTTCTGAAAACACTTTTTTAGTTTCTGGTGTAGTTCTACCTACAACAACTGGAACACCTTCTTTAATAACCCCAGCTTTCTCATAAGCTATTTTAGCAAGAGTATCTCCTAAGAACTGGGTATGATCCAAGCCTATATTTGTAATAACAGAAACTTCTGGCATTATAATATTAGTAGAATCCAGTCTACCTCCTAAACCTACTTCTATAATCGCCACATCAACTTTCTGATCTGAAAAATATTGAAAGGCTAAACCGACTGTCATTTCGAAAAAGGATAATTGATTTTTTTCTAAATAAGATTTATGCTTAGCAATAAAATCCACTACATAATTTTCATCAATCACAATACCATTTATTCGAATACGCTCTCTAAAATCTTTTAGATGTGGAGAAGTGTACAAACCTACCTTATAGCCTGATTCTTGTAACACTGAAGCCAACATATGACTCGTAGACCCTTTTCCATTGGTACCTGCAACATGAACACTCTTAAACTTATTTTCTGGGTTATCTAGATGAGCTGCTAACTTAATAATATTAGTTAGATCTATTTTGTATGCACTTGCCCCTTGACGTTGATACATGGGTAATTGCGCAAACATCCATTCTGTAGTCTCTTTATAGTTGATGATTCTATACTTTAGATTTAATATCTGCTATTTAAAAAATTGAATATCTGGAAACACTAATTATTCTCCTAAACCAAAGGTAACTTCTACAAAACCTATTTGTTTTGCAGGAGCTTTAGGGTCTGCTTTCCATTTAAAAGTAAGCGCAGTCTTCTTTGCAGGATCCAAAAGACATTGTGCACTATTGGTAGTTCCTTTAACACCAGGAATTGCCTGTATAACACGTCCTTGTCTATTTACTACAATTTTAACTACTACTCTACCCGCTTCATTACATTTCTGAACAACTTTAGAATTCGTAGGACGTCCACGTCCATTAAGACCATATCCTACACCTCCTGTTCCTCCAGGACCAGGCTGCCCATAATAACTAGTAGCATAAGGATTTCCGTTAGGATTCCCCTTATCTCCAGGTTTCCCATCATCTCCTTCTCCCCCTTTAGCTTTACCATCACTCTTAGGACCATTGGCAAAGCTATCTAGGATGTCTAAAGTAGATTTATCAGGTTTAGGATCCGGTTTCTTTTCTTCAACCTTCTCCACTGGCTTTTTTACAGGCTTATCTATTGGTTTTTCTTCTGAAGGTTTCTCTTTTGGTTTCTCCTTAGGCTTTTCAACCTTCTTTTTAGGCTCTTTTTTAGGTTTTTCCTCTACCACTGGAGCATCATCAACATCTTGGGTAACGACTTCTTCTGTAATCTCAGGTGTTTCAGGCTCTGGTTCAGATGGATCGACTGGTGTAGATTCCGGAGTGGTTTGTTTAGGAGAAGACTTAATTGCCTCTGTTGGCTGTACATTACCCGAACCAGTTAATGTAGTTCCAAAATTAACCGCAATACCTCCTTCAGGATCAGGATCGATATTACTTAATCCTAAATAAAACAACAGCAGTATAATTAACACGTGTAATATCGTGGTAATAACAAAAGATTTCTTTTTATGTTTAGTATCTAATTTCAGCATTAAAACTATTCTGGTTTTACCGCCAGGATTACTTTAAATTTATTTCGATTTGCTATATCCATAACACCTACTGCTTTCTCGATAGGCACTCCTTCTTCTGCTCTTAGTATTATGGTAGGTTCATTTTGTCCTGCTAACTTTGATTTCAATGTAGATTCTAACCTCGTTTGACTTACTCTTTCACTATCTACGTAGTATTGCAACTTATTTGTTATACTAACAGATATATTCTGAACATTAGAGCTTTTTCCTTTTGCCTTTGGTAATATCAGATCTAATGCCTCTGGTGTAATTGTGGGAGATGTTAAAAGAAAAAACACCAATAACAAAAACACTATATCTGTCATTGAGGACATACTAAATTCTGGGCTTACCTTATTTCTTCCTCGCAAATTCATACTATGCAGGTTCGTTAAGTAAATCAAGGAAATCTACAGTAGTTGCCTCCATTTGATGAATGACCTTATCGGTTCTAACTACCAAATGGTTATATCCTATATAAGCAACAATACCAACTACCAATCCTGCAACCGTTGTTGTCATAGCTGTATAAATACCCTCAGCTAATGATCCCATATCAGCACTCCCAGAGCTTGAAGCCAAATTATGGAATGCTAAGATCATACCAATTACGGTACCTAGAAACCCAATCATTGGTGCTGCTCCTGCCACAGTTGCAAGTATACTTACATTCTTCTCTAATTTATAAACTTCTAAACGACCAGCGTTTTCTATTGCCTTATTAATATCCTCAAGGGGGTTTCCTATTCTAGAAATTCCTTTTTCCGTTAATCTTGAAACTGGGTTATTTGTTTGTGCACATAAAATTTTCGCAGCTTCAATTTTACCACTAGCTACATTATCCCTTATCTGATGCATAAAACTTTCATCATATTTTGAAGCCGCCTTGATGGCAAATATCCTTTCAAAATATATATAAACCGCAACAAACAAAAGCACAAAGAGAATGGCTATAATAACTACTCCACCAGTTCCACCACTTAATAATAAGTCTATTATGGAAAGTGTTTTCTCTTCTGCTTCTGGATCAATTTCTTTGGTATTTTGGGCTAACATACCGAGCGTCAATAAATAGGTCATATGTCCTTCTGTTAATTTAGTGTTAGTATACTAACGTTAATTCTATAGGTTAAGTATATTATTATTAAATCTTATAATACATAAATTATTCCTAATAATCCTACTCCACCTAATATTATCGTGTAAGGCAAAGCCATTTTTACCATTCTCCCGTAAGACAAACCAATTAGTGGAGCCAAGGAAGAGGTTAACAAGAATAAAAACGCTGCTTGACCATTAGGTGTTGCAACACTTGGTAAATTTGTTCCTGTATTTATGGCGATTGCTAATTTTTCGAACTGTTCTCTAGTAATTGCTCCATTGTCAAAAGCTTGCTTAACTTCACCTATATAAACAGTTGCAACGAACACATTATCACTGATCATTGATAATACTCCATTTGCCACATAAAACATAGAAGGTTGTTTTGCAGGATCCAATGACAATGCCCATTCAATAATTGGAGAGAATAGGTGTTGATCATGAATCATCGCCACAATAACAAAGAAAACTACTAGTAATCCTGTAAAAGGTAATGCTTCTTCGAACGCTTTTCCTAACTGATGTTCTTCTGTAATACCCATAAAAGCAGTTTGTACAATGATCAGTGCTAAACCAATAAATCCAACAGGTGCCAAATGCAATGCTAATCCAATAATTAGTAGTATCGCCGATACACCTTGTACAATTAATCCATATTTTGATTTATCTGACCTGTTTGCATCTTCTTCATCGGTATAATTTTCAATAATTCTTCTGGCCACTTCTGGTAATTTTTCACCAAAGCCAAACCACCCAGTAGTTTCTAGCACCATTGTTGTTATGATTCCTGCAACTAGCACTGGCAACGAAATAGGAGCCATTTTTAAGAAAAACTCTATAAAGTCCCATCCCATTCTTTCTCCGATTAGTAGGTTTTGAGGTTCTCCAACCAAAGTACAAACACCACCAAGTGCTGTACCCACAACACCATGCATCACTAAGCTTCTTAAAAAGCTTCTAAACTGCTCTAAAGTTTCTCCACTCAAATCCTTTCTGTCCAAAGATCCATCTTTATCAAAATCAGACTCTGGCATTGAGTGAATTTTATGATAAACACCATAAAAACCTACTGCTACGCTGATCAGAACTGCAGTAACTGTTAATGCATCTAGAAAAGCAGATAATACCGCAGCTAGAAAAACGAATAGTACGGATAACACCATTTTTGATTTAATCTTTGTAAATACTTTACTAAAAATATACATTAATAAAGGCTTCATAAAGTAAATCCCTGCTACCATAAACACAAGCAACAATACTACTTCTAAGTTTTGTGATACTTCAAGATAAACTCCTCCCATTTCGGGATTTCCAGATTCGTCCGTCACAATCTTGTGTGTATCATGATTAACTTTGTACATTGGATGAGTTAAACCTAAAGCTAAAGCTTCTATTGCTAAAATCCCTCCAGATTGTAAAGGATAACATTTTAATGCCATAGCTAAAGTGAAAATAAATTCTCCAATAAATAACCAAGCTGTAATCATAGGTCCAAGAACAAAATAGGAGAACACATTAAAAATGAGAAAACCAATCATTACCATTTTGAACCATTTTGGACTATTACCTAAAAAATATTTTAACATGATATATTTAAATTATTTATGTGACGATTATACTAATTGTTTGAATGCTATTTCAAACGCTGTTCTACTAATATTTGTTTTAGAACTATTTTTATTAAAAATTTTCTGAATGGCATCTTTAATGGTTTTAGAAGTATCATTAAAAATCGCCTCATCTGTCATTAATACTCTTCTTTCCATGAAATAGGCAAAAACTCTTGCCATTCCACAATTAGAAATAAAATCTGGAATCAAACTTACTTGCTCATCTGTATATTCCATAATTGAACCGAAAAATATTTCTTTATCGGCAAAAGGAACGTTAGCTCCACAAGAAATCACTTCTAAACCAGAATTGATCATTTGGGAAATCTGGTCTTTAGTAATCAATCTGGATGCTGCACAAGGAGCAAATATCTCCGTCTGTATAGACCAAATTTTACTATTCAACTCCTCGAAAGGAATGAGTGTTTCGCTATATAGTTTATTTCCTTTTTTATTAAGGTATAATTCCTTGATTTCTTCAAAAGAAAATCCATCTTCTTTAATCAATCCTCCTGCATGATCAATAATACCCACTACTTTCGCTCCCATTTCCGAAAGGTAATACGCTGCAGCGGATCCAACATTACCAAAACCTTGCACTACAGCTCTTTTGCCCTCTACAAATCCACCATAGATATCATAATAATGTCGAACTGCTTCTGACACTCCGTATCCTGTAATCATATCAGCTACAGTATACTTTCTAGAAACATCTGGAGAAAACACTGTATTTTCTAATACTTTAATCACTCCTTGACGTAGTTGTCCAATTCTATTAATCTTATCGGCTTCTGTTGGTTGAAAATGTCCATTAAAAACACCTTCTTGGGGATGCCAAACACCACAATTTTCGGTAATGGGAATTACTTCATGAATTTCATCTACATTTAAATCTCCTCCAGTTCCGTAATAACTTTTTAGCAATGGAGAAACCGCTTTATACCATCTTTCCAAAACTCCTTTTTTCCTTGGATCATTGGGATCAAAATTAATTCCTGACTTCGCACCTCCAATTTCAGGACCTGATACAGTAAATTTAACTTCCATCGTTTTGGCTAGCGAAAGTACTTCATTCATATCTAATCCTAATCGCATTCTAGTACCACCACCAGCAGCACCTCCTCTTAAAGAGTTGATTACAGTCCAACCTTCTGCTTCAGTTTCAGAATCCCTCCAATTAAAAACAATTTCTGGGGCTTTATTCTCGTATTTTTTTAATAGTTCTTTCATTTTTTAATTTCAATTTATTAAACACACTTTTACTAACAGTCTCTGTTATAAACCTAACTTCTATAATTAATAATCACTCCTTAAACGGAGTTAGTGCTGTCTCATAAAAAATCATTTAATAAATTGAATATACAATCACATCAAAGTGACTTCACAAATATAAAAAACTAAACAGGTCAAACCCTGAATTTAAAAAAATAATAACTCAAAAATATTTTCTATTGACAAATGAATAATAAAGCTTCAAAACAGCACTAAATTCAATAAAAATGGAATCAAAATTCAAACCTTTGAAAGAAAATATCAAAAAATTAAAAAAACATCAAAACTATCATATTATAGCTTATATTTGTAGAATTAATAAAAAAATCGAGGTTATCTCGATTTATTTTCATCGAAATGTTGAATTTGCGTGTTATGCACGCACAGTAAATAAGGATCAAATATGGACTTTAAATTATCCGAAGAACAATTAATGATACGTGATGCTGCTCGTGATTTTGCGAAAGCAGAACTTTTACCAGGAGTAATAGAAAGAGATAATAAACAAGAATTCCCTACAGAACAAGTAAAAAAAATGGGAGAACTTGGATTTTTAGGAATGATGGCATCTCCAGAATACGGTGGTGGAGGAATGGATACTTTATCCTACGTACTTGTTATGGAAGAGTTATCCAAAATCGATGCATCATCTTCTGTAATCGTATCCGTGAATAATTCTTTGGTATGTTGGGGACTTGATACTTATGGAACACCTGAACAGAAAGAAAAGTATTTAACCAAACTAACTACTGGAGAATCTATTGGAGCTTTTTGTTTATCAGAACCCGAAGCTGGTAGTGATGCAACATCCCAAAGAACTACTGCTATAGACATGGGTGATCATTATGTTCTTAATGGAACCAAAAACTGGATTACCAACGGTGGTACTTCAGATTATTATTTAGTAATAGCACAAACCGATAAGGAAAAGAAACATAGAGGAATCAATGCTTTTATTGTAGAAAAAGGATGGGAAGGGTTTGAAATAGGACCTAAAGAAGATAAATTAGGAATTAGAGGTAGTGATACACACTCATTAATTTTTAACGATGTAAAAGTACCGAAAGAAAACCGTATCGGTGAAGATGGGTTCGGATTCAAATTTGCGATGAAAACCTTAGCTGGAGGTCGTATCGGTATCGCAGCCCAAGCATTAGGAATCGCGCAAGGAGCATATGAATTAGCTAAAGAATATGCTAAAGTGAGAAAAGCTTTTGGTACTGAGATTATGAATCACCAGGCAATCGCATTCAAATTAGCAGATATGCATGTACAGATAGAAGCTGCAAGAATGCTAGTATACAAAGCTGCTATGGACAAGGATAATCATGAAAATTATGATTTATCAGGTGCAATGGCAAAATTAGCTGCTTCTCAAGCTGCCATGGACGTAACTGTAGAAGCTGTGCAAGTTCACGGAGGAAACGGGTTTGTGAAAGAATATCATGTAGAACGATTGATGAGGGATGCTAAAATCACTCAGATATATGAAGGAACTAGCGAAATACAAAAAATTGTAATTTCAAGAGCTATTCTTAGAGACTAATTAGTTAAATAATCTCTATTAAAAACCCCCAAATTGAAGTACCAATTTGGGGGTTTATTTTTAGCAAAAATAAATCCATAATATTTACCCTAGACCAATTTATTAACATTCAATTAAACAAGCAAGGGTAATCCATTATAAATGTCTAGTTGTCCATCCAATGGAAGTGGTGCTACTGGTCATAGTTGTAGTGTTGCTTCTCAATGTAGACCCATTCTTCCTGGTTTTCCAGCAGCGCGTATTCGTGGTTGTTGTCTGAGTGCATTTTAGTTGTTTGCTGCTATGAGCAGTAAAAGTTATGTATTCTATGCAGCTTCAGTTTACTGTATAAAAAAACCCCTCATTGTCATAATGAAGGGTTTTCAAGGAAGGCGGCGACCTACTCTCCCACGATTGTAGTACCATTGGCGCTAACGG
>NZ_CANLOZ010000008.1 GCF_947492965.1 uncultured Aquimarina sp.
CCATTGTTGGTTACTGTAAAACTATATAAAATCTGATCCCCTACATTTACAATACCATCATTATTAGCATCATCATAGACTCCTGCTTTTAATAATTCTATGTTGGGAGTGTCAGGTATCTCTGTACAAAAATCAAAACCACCAATAGCAGAACCATGTACAGCTCCTGCATTACAAGTGGAACAGTTTTGCCATACGATTGTAATGCTTGCTATTCCATCTAAATCTTCAAAATTAACACCTATTTGATCATTCGTACCCGTGGTAGAAGGATCATCCGCATTAATAGTTCCATCACTTTGATCAGAAACATAAGAAGGTGTTCCTGAATCAGTAAAAGTTGGGAAAATTGTATTCCCGAGTCCATCAATAGCGGTTACAGTAAACAAATCACCATTCCCCGCATTACTCCTATTGATATGATATAAATCAAATCCTATGGAATATATATTGGCACTAAAAGTTATCGTTTGAGTGATATTTTCATTTGTCGCAAAACCAGTAGTAAAATACTCTAGCACTTCATCGGCTAGGTTTCCAGAACCATTAGAATCTACGGAAGGGCTTTGAGTGGATCCAGTTGTAGGCCAAGTCCCTAGGGTTCCAGTTTCTCCAGAAAAAGTATGCGTTATATTTATTCCTGAACCATCAACATCATTAAAAGTATTCGTTAAAGCTCCATCTGGTGTCCAATCAAACTCATCAATTCCATTAGGAGCAAATCCATCCCATATTAAATTATATACGGTGTCTGTACAAGCTGGATTTTGGTGCAATGTAACTGGCGCTGGAGCTGTACAAATATTAGCTCCTCCCGCAGTAACATTAGTATTCGTTCCCAAGGTATAATCAACACCTGTTTCCGTAACAAGTCCATTCGCATCAACATTTGCAGGGTCTACTGTACCAAATTGACCACCATCACCACCATCTGCATTCGCATCATTATAAGCCTCATTCGCATCGCTACAACCATCATCATCCGAATCTAAATCTAAATGATTAGGAATATCATCTCCATCAGCATCTTCATATGTGCAATATGTAAAATTAGAAAATAGAAATGTAATAAGTCCATTATTTGCTACATCACCATCTTGTCTAAATTTATTTGTAGTAATCGAAAAAGATGTAACTAATCCTTCTATCGTTATATCCGAATAATTTAATGATGTATCACCAGAACCATTTGTGAAAGAAGTTATGGTTGGAGATAAAGTATTATTACTCGTTATGATATGAGACGCACCTCCAGAAGCGATAGTATAATCACTATTTGGAAAAGTGGTGGCCCCCATTAGAGACCCTAATGAAATACTCTGCACATTTGGTCCAGCTGCTGTAACTGTTACATTATCTCCTTGATCAATACCAGACCATCTAAACTTAACACCAGTTACTGCTTCGCTAAACGTAAAAGTATATACCAAACTTTCTGATGCTCCATCATCTATTTCTTCTCCCTGAATTCTTAAAGTTGTAGTATCCTCAACTTCTAATATATTTAAAGAACCTCCATTTACCTGATTAATTGTAGTTGTAACATCTACATCTACTCCGTCGAAATCATAAATATCACTAATAGAACCTACTCCATTTTGATTACCTGTTGGAGCTGTACCTACATTAATATCGGATGCAGCACAATTAAGCCCTTCATCTGTATCTAGAATTCCATCATTATCATCATCATTATCACAGCTATTTCCTACATTATCAGAATCTGTATCCGTCTGATCTCCATTTGAAACTACCGGACAATTATCTGAAGGATCTCCAATACCATCCCCATCTGTATCTATTACAAAACCATCAGGAGTTGATGCAGTATTTGTACCCGCAACAACTGTGATGCTTGTAGGGTCATCTCCTTCCGTTTGAACCGCATTTGTTGGTAAATCTGTATCAGAATCTAAAACATCAATTGTAGCATTTCCTGGCGGCAACGTAGCCGTATAAGTACCATCAGGATTTGTTTGTATCGTTTGCGTATTTCCATTTACATCTGTAATTACTATGGTAACACTTCCTATACCTGATTCTCCACCACCTTGTACACCATTTCCATCCGCATCATTATATACCAATCCGCTAATTGTACCTGGATTAGAACAAGTAATAGCACTACTACTGATACCAGTAACAGACTCTCCACTAGCTCCTTCTGTAGCTCCATTAGTTGGAAATTCAGTTACCGCACCACTATTTGTAATACCATTAGAACCTCCATTTACATTAATAGTCGGTGTCCCGGCAGAAATAGCTACAAAACCAGCTCCACCACCACCACCGGGACCTTCACTTTCATTATTGGTTATCAACTGATCTCCACCATTACCTCCATTTGCACTTAAAGTCAGAGAATTGGCGATAGAAGCAGCACGTAAAACAATACTACCTCCACCTCCACCTCCTCCAGGTGCATCGTTATGATTTGGTACTGTAGGTAAAGCATTAGCCCCATTTGTAATTATATTACCAGAACCTGCAATAGTATCAGCACCTAACAAAATAATACCACCCCCATTGGCAGCATCCTGACTAGCACTATTATTTCTATCTCCAGCTCCTCCTCCTCCTCCGAGGAATATTCTGTTTTGCTCATTTGCGATTAGTGGTCTTCCTCCTAATCCTCCAACAGCGTCTCTATGATCACCTCCCCAGGCACTGTTACCTGGACCTAAGGTTAAAGCATTTTGATTACTAGATCCAAAAGAGTATCCACCTCTTCCTCCTCCAGAAGAAGTAGTAAGAGCATTACCATTTGCTATATAATCGGGATCTAAAGTCCAAGCCGCTGATCCTGTACATCCAGTACACATAACACCTGCCCCATTAAACCAGACATTCCCATTATTTCCATTGGAACCTCCTCCACCTCCGGAGTTATGACCATTTCCACCACCACCTCCATTGGCAGGTGCTCCTCTTCCATATCTTCCTCCTAAAGCATCATAGTCCGCTTGAAAACCAACAATACTTTCACCTTTTTCTGCAGAATCTCCATTACTGGATGAAACATAATCCGCTTCTAAGTTAACACCAGTAGGTGATGTGCTGTTATCAACTACTCCACCTCTAAACCCAAGACCAGAGACATCTATATCACCATTAATATTTATAGTAGTTGCTGTAATTACAACTACTCCTCCACGTCTACTACCCGCAAAATCTTCCCAAGGTAAAGCAGTAACGGATGCACCAGCATCAATGGTTAGTACATTATATTGTGGAACTTTAATAACCTGTGTTCTCCCTGCTACAAAATAAGAATTCGCAATAGCACAAGTTAATGTGATCGTGTTGATCGCTGTGGAAGAAACGTAAGCAAACTCATAAAGACCTGAACTCCCATAGTCCGTTATATCACCATAACTAACTGTATTAGTGGTGTTAATAGTTGCTCCTTGTGCTTGATAGATTAAAACGAGATCACCACTAGCTAATCCTCCCAGATCTGCTGCTACATCATTTACGTCGATAGTGGTATCACCTGCAGAAATATCCGAGGTGACTGGACTATAAGTATTTAAAATTGTATTAGCAGTAGTTACTGTAAGATCACCATCTTTACCTTCTTGACTAAAGATATTGTTATAGGTGAATAAAAACATTAAGGCCATAAGGAAAACAAATCCTTTTTGGCCCAATAAGACTTGGGTAATTCTTTTCATATGACGATGGTTTACAAAAACTTGAAAAAACAACTGGGTATCGCTTTTACAAGTATCTTATAATACTTTTTATTTCATAAATTTTAATCAAAATTACGGTTTTAACGTAATTAAGACCTTGTACAAATATGGCGATACATTTATGATTTTAGCATCTATTTTCCCTTGTTTTTTTCACTTTTTCGATGAAATACACAATTTTTAGCCGTAAAACACATGAAAAAAACAATAATTCTATTTTCATATCTTGAAAGTCACTTTTTTATTCTTTGTTCATATATATAGTATATTTGCAAACTTTAGCAATAGAACGACAATGAAATTCTCAGAAGAAATCAACAGAAGAAGAACCTTTGGTATCATTTCTCACCCAGACGCGGGAAAAACCACATTAACTGAAAAATTACTTTTATTTGGTGGAGCCATCCAAGAAGCTGGTGCGGTAAAATCTAATAAAATTAAAAAAGGAGCCACTAGTGATTTTATGGAAATTGAGCGTCAAAGAGGAATTTCTGTAGCAACTTCTGTTTTAGCTTTTGAATATCAAGGCGTAAAAATCAATATTTTAGATACACCAGGTCATAAAGATTTTGCTGAAGATACATTTAGAACTCTAACAGCTGTAGATAGTGTTATTGTGGTAATCGATGTAGCAAAAGGGGTAGAGGAACAAACTGAAAAGCTTGTTTCCGTTTGCCGAATGAGAAATATCCCTATGATCGTATTTATCAACAAATTAGATCGTGAAGGGAAAGACGCTTTTGAACTTCTAGATGAAGTGGAGCAAAAATTAGGATTAAAGGTTACTCCTCTAAGCTTCCCTATCGGTATGGGATATGATTTTAAAGGAATATACAATATCTGGGAAAAAAACATCAATTTATTTAGTGGAGATAGTAGAAAAAACATTGAAGAAACTACTGAGATATCTGATCTAAATTCAGCTGAATTAAACACGTTAATTGGAGAAGATGCTGCGGAAACCTTGAGAGAAGAAATCGAATTAGTGGATGGTATCTACTCTAATTTTGAACAAGATTTGTATCAAAAAGGAGAGTTGCAACCAGTCTTTTTTGGATCTGCATTAAACAACTTTGGTGTTCGTGAATTATTAGATTGTTTTATATCCATTGCTCCAACTCCGAGACCTAAGGAGAGTGATATTAGAATAGTACAGCCTGACGAAAAAGACTTTACTGGTTTTGTATTCAAGATTCATGCAAATATGGATCCAAAACATCGAGATCGTTTAGCATTTATAAAAATTGTATCTGGAACTTTCGAAAGAAATGTCCCTTATTTACATACCAGACACAATAAAAAATTAAAATTTTCTAGTCCTAATGCATTCTTCGCAGAAAAAAAGGAAATCGTAGATGTATCTTATCCAGGAGATATTGTGGGGCTACATGATACGGGTAATTTTAAAATTGGAGATACATTAACCACTGGTGAAAAACTAAACTATAAAGGTATTCCTAGTTTTTCTCCTGAGCATTTTAGATACATCAACAACGCTGACCCTATGAAATCCAAGCAGTTAGCAAAAGGTATTGATCAATTAATGGATGAAGGCGTAGCTCAATTATTCACATTAGAATTAAATGGCAGAAAAGTTATTGGAACTGTTGGAGCTTTACAATACGAAGTAATTCAATATAGATTAGAACATGAATATGGTGCTAAATGTACTTACGAAAATCTAAATGTTCATAAAGCATGTTGGGTAGATGCCGAAGATGAAAATAATGACGAATTCAAAGATTTCAAAAGAGTTAAAGGCAAGTTTTTAGCAAAGGACAAACAAGGTCAACTCGTATTTCTTGCTGATTCTTCATTTAGTTTACAAATGACGCAACAAAAGTATCCTTCTATTACATTTCATTTTACTTCTGAGTTTTAAATCGATTTTAAGTGGTTTTCCAGAGTTTTCTCTAAGAAACCTTAAGATTACCATTCTTAAAAAATTAAAACTCATTAAAGAGGGTTTATAGAATGCGATTTACTATGAATGATAATTAAAATCTATAGTTTATAAAAAATCAATAATAAAATCAAATATCAATCTTTCGAATTATCGAAGGCACGTTTTCCGATTAGAATCTCAAAAAACAATTTAAAATCTGATAATAGGCTCCACAATGGATACTTAAATGTTGCCGGTTTATTTTTTTCGAAGAAGGCATGACCTATCCAAGCAAAACCATATCCTACCACTGGAACTAAAAACCATTTCCAACCCCAACCATAATAAATAGCTATACCAATTATTATAAAAACTAAAAAAGTGCCAATAAAATGGAGCGTTCTACTTGTTCTATTTTGATGTTCACTAAGATAGAATTTATAAAATTCAGAATAAGTTTTAATTCGATCAGACATATCTCACTAATTAGCCATAAAGCGTGTTTAAGATACTAAAAAAATATATCCATATCAAGGTTGTATTTATAATAAATAACCCACTAATTATAAAACTAGTGGGTCTAAAATCTTTTGTTATAAACACATATTTTTTTATGCTTGTCCCGTAGGTCCAAAATTCAAAGGAATTGGCGGTTGCTCGTAGTCCTTTATTTCTCCATGCGCTGCTTCAAATCGAGCTACATTATCACCTAATGCTTTTAATAAACGTTTTGCATGTTGTGGAGTTAATATAATTCTGCTCTTCACTTTGCTCTTAGGTCTACCAGGCATAATATTTACAAAATCAACTACAAATTCTGACACCGAATGGTTTATAATTGCCAAGTTGCTATATATTCCATCAGCTACTGCATCATCTAACTCTATATTTAATTGATTTTGTTTTTGGTTTTTTTGATCTGCCATTTTCTATTTCTTTATAAAATAATGGATATAAAAAAGAAAGCCTGCCAATTGGCAGGCTTTCCATATTTTAATTATAATTTACTTCTTGTCGTTGTTCCATTCGATCTTCGAATTCTTCTTTGGAACCTACGATAATACTTTCGTAGTCTCTCATACCTGTTCCGGCAGGTATTCTATGTCCTACGATTACGTTCTCTTTTAATCCTTCTAGATCATCAACTTTACCACTTACAGCAGCTTCGTTAAGAACCTTTGTCGTTTCCTGGAAGGATGCTGCAGAAATAAATGATTTAGTCTGAAGTGACGCTCTTGTAATACCTTGAAGTATTGGAGTTGCAGTTGCAGGAGTAACATCTCTAGCTTCTACTAAGTTCTTATCTTCTCTACGTAAGATAGAATTTTCATCTCTTAAATCTCTCGGTGAAACAATCTGTCCAGCCTTCAACTTTTGGCTATCTCCAGCATCTTCAATTACTTTCATTCCGAATATAGCATCATTCTCCTGAATAAAGTCAGATTTATGAACTAATTGGTTTTCTAAGAAAATAGTATCTCCTGGATCTTGGATTCTTACTTTACGCATCATCTGACGTACTACCACCTCAAAGTGCTTATCATTAATCTTCACACCCTGTAGTCGATATACTTCCTGTACTTCATTCACCAAATATTGCTGTACTGCAGAAGGTCCTTTGATTTTCAAAATATCCTCTGGAGTCACAGAACCATCCGATAATGGCATTCCTGCACGTACAAAATCGTTCTCTTGAACAAGAATTTGATTCGATAACTTAACAAGATATTTCTTAATCTCTCCAATTCTTGATTCTACAATAATTTCACGGTTACCACGCTTGATTTTACCAAATGAAACTACACCGTCAATCTCACTAACAACAGCTGGATTAGAAGGGTTACGTGCTTCGAATAATTCTGTTACACGTGGAAGACCTCCTGTAATATCCCCTGCTTTTGCAGACTTACGTGGTATTTTTACTAAGATCTTACCAACCTTAATTTTATCATTATCATCTACCATAAGGTGTGCACCTACTGGAAGGTTATAAGAACGAAGTACTTCATCGCCACTTCCCATTATAAGAAGGGTAGGAATCTTTTTCTTATCTCGAGATTCTGAGATTACCTTTTCTTGGAATCCAGTTTGCTCATCGATTTCTACTTGATAAGTAACACCTTGTTCTACATTTTCATATTTCACTTTACCGGCAAACTCTGAAATAATTACACCATTATATGGATCCCATTGACAGATACTTTGATCTTTTTCAACCATATCACCGCTATTAATAAACAACTGTGATCCATATGGTATTAAATTAGTACTAAGTACTATCTTAGTTTTAGGATCTACAACCTTAACTTCAGAAGTACGAGAAATTACTACATCAATCTCATTACCTTCAGAATCTTCACCTTTTACAGTCTTTAATTCTTCTATCTCTGCTTTACCAGCAAATTTGGTTTTTAATTGATTTTCTTCAGAAATGTTACTTGCAATACCTCCAACGTGGAATGTACGTAGTGTAAGCTGAGTACCAGGTTCTCCAATCGATTGTGCAGCAACAACACCTACCGCTTCACCTCTTTGAACCGTTTTTCCTGTAGCTAAGTTACGTCCATAACATTTTACACAGATTCCTTTCTTAGCCTCACAAGTAAGAGCTGAACGAACTTCTACAGATTCTACTGGAGAATCTTCGATGATTTTTGCCGTAGCATCATCAATTTCCACTCCTGCTTCTACAAGTACTTCTTGAGTCAATGGATTAATTACATCCACTAATGAAGTTCTACCTGTAATTCTAGCAGCTAAACCTTCTATAATTTCTTCGTTCTTCTTTAAAGCTGTAACCTCTACTCCTCTTAACGTTCCACAATCTTCGATATTAACAATAACATCTTGTGCAACATCCACTAAACGACGTGTTAAATATCCAGCATCTGCAGTTTTTAATGCCGTATCCGCTAATCCTTTACGAGCACCGTGTGTAGAGATAAAGTATTCAAGAATTGAAAGACCTTCTTTAAAGTTAGAAAGAATTGGGTTTTCAATAATTTCACCACCTGCAGAATTAGATTTTTTAGGTTTCGCCATTAATCCACGCATACCGGTAAGCTGTCTAATCTGCTCTTTAGATCCCCTTGCTCCAGAATCAAGCATCATATACACTGAGTTGAATCCTTGCTGATCTTCTCTAATACGTTTCATCGACAATTCTGTCAATTCCGCATTGGTAGAGGTCCAAATATCAATAACCTGATTATAACGCTCATTATTTGTAATAAGACCCATGTTATAATTAGCCACAATATTATCTACCTGACCATTAGCATCAGCGATCATTTTATGTTTTTCTTCAGGAATAATAATATCTCCTAAACTAAACGACAAACCTCCTCTAAATGCGAACTCATATCCTAACGTCTTAATCTCATCTAAGAAGATTGCAGTTTCAGGAACACTAGTTACCTTTAAAATACCTCCAATAATATCTCTCAATGATTTTTTAGTTAAAACTTCATTGATATATCCCGCTTTTTCCGGTACTTTTTCGTTAAATAAAACTCTACCCGTAGTAGTTTCTATAATCTTAGTTACCAGTTCACCATTCTCATCGATATCTTTAGTTCTAACTTTAATGTTAGCATTGATATCAAGTCTCTTCTCGTTATAAGCTATAATTACTTCTTCTGGAGAATAGAATGTTAGGTCTTCTCCTTTGATTACTAACTCTGGAGTCGATCTACGTGATTTTGTCATATAATATAACCCAAGTACCATATCCTGAGAAGGTACGGTAACTGGAGAACCATTTGCAGGGTTCAAAATATTATGAGAAGCAAGCATTAATAACTGAGCTTCTAATATAGCTTCAGGTCCTAAAGGTAAGTGTACCGCCATCTGGTCACCATCAAAATCTGCATTAAATGCCGTACATACCAATGGGTGTAACTGAATCGCTTTACCTTCAATAAGTTTTGGCTGGAAAGCCTGAATACCTAATCTGTGAAGCGTTGGAGCACGGTTTAGTAATACTGGATGTCCTTTAAGAACATTTTCCAAGATATCCCAAACAACAGGCTCTTTTCTATCTATAATTTTCTTTGCTGACTTAACTGTCTTTACAATACCACGCTCGATTAATTTTCTAATCACAAATGGCTTGTACAATTCTGCCGCCATATTCTTAGGTAAACCACACTCAAATAATTTCAATTCTGGCCCTACAACAATTACAGAACGTGCTGAATAATCTACACGCTTACCTAATAAGTTTTGACGGAAACGACCTTGCTTACCTTTTAAAGAATCTGATAAAGA
The DNA here is from genome assembly GCF_947492965.1 of uncultured Aquimarina sp. Classification (GTDB taxonomy): domain Bacteria; phylum Bacteroidota; class Bacteroidia; order Flavobacteriales; family Flavobacteriaceae; genus Aquimarina. The sequence continues at coordinate 9,850 of NZ_CANLOZ010000008.1, forward strand.
TTTTAATGGTCTGTTAGAATCTGTTTTTACAGCAGATGCTTTACGTGTATTATCAAATAAAGAATCTACAGACTCCTGTAACATACGCTTCTCATTACGTAAGATTACTTCTGGAGCTTTAATTTCCATAAGACGCTTTAAACGATTATTACGTATGATTACACGACGATATAAATCATTTAAATCAGAAGTAGCAAAACGACCTCCATCTAAAGGCACTAATGGACGTAATTCTGGCGGAATTACAGGAACCACTTTTAGAATCATCCACTCAGGACGATTTTCTCTATTTTTATTTGCATCACGTAACGACTCTACAACTTGTAAACGCTTTAAAGCTTCTGTCTTACGCTGCTTAGAAGTTTCGTTATTCGCTTTATGTCTTAACTCATAAGATAATTCATCAAGATCGATTCTCTTTAAGATTTCGATAAGGCATTCAGCCCCCATCTTAGCGATAAATTTATTTGGATCAGTATCATCTAAATATAGATTTTCCTGCGGAAGACTATCTAATATATTTAAATATTCCTCTTCTGTAAGGAAATCCATTTTCTGAACTGGTTCACCTTCTTCATTTTTAGCAATACCAGGTTGAATTACTACATATCTTTCGTAGTAGATGATCATATCAAGCTTCTTAGAAGGAAGCCCTAATAAATATCCTATTTTGTTAGGTAAAGAACGGAAATACCAAATGTGTGCTACAGGAACCACTAAGTTGATATGTCCTACACGATCTCTACGAACTTTCTTTTCCGTTACCTCTACACCACATCGATCACATACGATTCCTTTATAACGGATTCTCTTATATTTACCACAAGCACATTCAAAGTCCTTAACAGGACCAAAAATACGCTCACAGAACAAACCATCACGCTCAGGTTTGTGAGTACGATAATTAATAGTTTCAGGTTTTAAAACCTCTCCTTGAGATGCAGCTAAAACTGACTCTGGAGATGCCAAACCAATAGAGATTTTATTAAATCTCTTTACTGTATTCTTATCATTATTTCTTGCCATAATATATGGTTACTTAAGAATTATTGTAATTTAAATTTGAATAATAACTCGTTAGAAAAACCTCTCCCCAGATATAAAATCCAGGGAAAAAAGTTTTACTTATTATTATTCTTCTAATCTGATATCCAGACCAAGACCTTTCAATTCATGCATTAATACATTGAATGATTCTGGTAATCCAGGTTCTGGCATTGGCTCACCTTTTACGATACTTTCGTATGTTTTAGCTCTTCCAATAACATCATCAGATTTAACAGTCAATATCTCACGAAGGGTTGCAGAAGCTCCATATGCTTCCAGAGCCCATACCTCCATCTCTCCAAAACGCTGACCTCCAAACTGTGCCTTACCACCAAGTGGTTGCTGAGTAATCAACGAGTATGGTCCGATAGAACGTGCGTGCATTTTATCATCAACCATATGCCCTAACTTAAGCATATAGATCACACCTACAGTTGCCGGCTGATCAAAACGATCTCCCGTACCACCGTCATATAGATATGTATGTCCAAATCTCGGTATACCTGCTTCATCCGTAAACTCATTAATCTGATCTAGTGAAGCACCATCAAAAATTGGAGTAGCATACTTTCTACCTAATTTTTGACCTGCCCAACCTAATACGGTTTCGTAGATCTGACCAATATTCATACGAGAAGGTACCCCTAACGGATTTAATACGATATCTACAGGTGTTCCATCTTCTAAGAATGGCATATCTTCTTCTCTTACGATTCTTGCTACGATACCTTTGTTACCGTGACGACCTGCCATCTTATCTCCTACCTTAAGTTTACGTTTTTTAGCGATATAAACTTTAGCTAGTTTTATAATTCCAGAAGGTAATTCATCCCCAACAGAGATCGTAAACTTCTCTCTACGTAGGTTACCTTGTAAATCATTTTCTTTGATCTTAAAATTATGGATCAAATCTGCAACCATTTTATTTAGATGGTCATCAGTTGTCCATGTTCCTTTAGTAAGATGTGCATAATCATCAACACTGTTAAGCATTTTCTGAGTAAACTTCTTACCTTTTGGAAGTACTTCTTCTCCTAAATCATTGATAACTCCTTGTGAAGTTTTACCTCCAACAATTACAAATAGTTTATCAACTAACTCAGATTTAAGAAGAGCAAACTTAGCATCATAAGATCTTTCTAATATTGAAATATCTTCTTTATCCTGTGAACGCTTACGCTTATCTTTTATAGCTCTAGCGAATAACTTTTTATCTATTACCACTCCATGTAATGATGGTGAAGCTTTTAATGAGGCATCTTTTACATCTCCTGCTTTATCTCCAAAAATAGCTCTAAGAAGTTTCTCTTCAGGTGTTGGATCACTTTCTCCTTTTGGTGTAATCTTACCTATAAGAATATCTCCTGGCTTGATTTCTGCACCAACTCGGATCATTCCATTTTCATCAAGATCTTTAGTCGCTTCTTCAGAAACATTTGGAATATCATTAGTCAACTCCTCATTACCTAATTTGGTATCTCGAACTTCTAATGAGTACTCATCTATATGGATAGAAGTAAAGATATCATCTCTAACTACTTTTTCAGAAATTACAATCGCATCCTCAAAGTTATATCCTTTCCAAGGCATGAAAGCTACTTTCATATTTCTTCCTAATGCAAGCTCTCCATTTTCTGTAGCGTAACCTTGACATAAAACCTGACCTTTAGTAACTCTATCTCCAGCTCTAACAATTGGCTTTAGATTGATAGAAGTCCCTTGGTTAGTTTTACGGAATTTAATTAAGTTATATGTTTTAGAATCACTATCAAAACTTACCATTCTCTCTTCCTCCGTACGGTCGTACTTAATGATAATTTTTTGTGCATCCACATACTCTACAACTCCTTCTCCTTCTGCATTAATTAATACTCTCGAATCTGAAGCAACTTGTCTTTCTAATCCAGTACCTACAATTGGCGCGTCGACTCTTAATAATGGAACTGCTTGACGCATCATGTTTGATCCCATCAAAGCACGGTTTGCATCATCATGTTCTAAGAAAGGAATCAACGAAGCAGAAATAGAAGCAATCTGATTAGGTGCAACATCGGCATAATTTACGTTACCTGGCTCGATAACAGGGAAGTCACCTTCCATACGAGCAATCACCTTATCACTTTCTATAGTACCATCTTCTTTTAATGGAAGATTGGCTTGCATGATTAATTTTTCTTCTTCTTCTTCAGCACTTAAGTATTTAAATTCACTTAAATCAACTTTTCCATCTTCTACTTTTCTATACGGAGTCTCTAGGAATCCCATAGAATTTACTTTTGCAAATACCGCAAGAGAAGAAATTAATCCAATATTTGGTCCTTCTGGAGTTTCGATAGGACATAAACGACCATAATGCGTATAATGAACATCTCGAACCTCGAAACCAGCTCTCTCTCTAGACAGACCTCCAGGTCCAAGAGCAGAAAGTCTACGCTTATGAGTAATCTCTGCTAATGGATTTGTTTGATCCATAAACTGAGACAACTGATTCGTTCCGAAGAATGAATTAATTACAGAAGATAATGTCTTTGCATTAATTAAGTCAATTGGTGTAAAAACTTCATTATCCCTAACATTCATACGCTCACGGATCGTACGAGCCATACGCGCTAAACCAACACCAAATTGCTGTGACAATTGTTCTCCCACCGTTCTAACACGACGATTAGAAAGGTGATCGATATCATCTATCTCAGCTTTAGAATTAATTAACTCGATTAAGTATTTGATAATAGTAATAATATCCTCTTTGGTAAGTACTTGCTTATCCATTTCGATATTAAGACCTAACTTTTTATTCATTCTGTAACGTCCAACCTCACCAAGGTTATATCGTTGATCAGAAAAGAATAATTTGTCAATTATACCTCTTGCAGTCTCCTCATCAGGCGGTTCTGCATTACGTAATTGACGATATATGTGTTCTACTGCTTCTTTTTCAGAGTTAGTAGGATCTTTTTGTAGTGTATTATGAATAATAGCATAATCACCTTTTTGATTGTCTTCTTTATGAAGTAAAATAGTTTTAGCTCCAGAATCTACAATCTCATCTAGGTGATCTTTATCTAAAATAGTATCACGATCTAAAACGATCTCGTTTCTTTCTATAGAAACAACTTCTCCAGTATCTTCATCTACGAAATCTTCATGCCAAGTATTTAAAACACGTGCAGCTAACTTACGACCTAATACTTTTTTCAATCCAGATTTTGAAACTTTTACTTCTTCCGCTAGATCAAAAATTTCTAAAATATCTTTATCTCTTTCGAAACCTATCGCACGGAAAAGCGTCGTAACTGGTAATTTTTTCTTTCTATCAATATATGCGTACATCACGCTATTGATATCTGTAGCAAATTCTATCCAAGAACCTTTAAAAGGAATTACTCTTGCAGAATATAACTTAGTTCCATTTGCATGGAATGATTGTCCAAAGAACACACCAGGAGATCGGTGTAATTGCGATACAACAACACGTTCTGCACCATTGATACAAAATGTACCACTAGGTGTCATATAAGGAATAGTACCTAAATAAACATCCTGAACTATAGTTTCAAAATCCTCATGTTCAGGATCTGTACAGAAAAGTTTTAAACGTGCTTTTAAAGGAACACTATACGTAAGTCCTCTTTCAATACACTCTTGTAAATCATATCTTGGTGGATCTACAAAGTAGTCTAAAAATTCTAGTACAAATTGATTACGTGTATCCGTAATCGGGAAGTTTTCCATGAAGGTATTATAAAGACCTTCATTTCCTCTTTCTTCGGACTTTGTTTCTAATTGAAAAAAGTCTTGAAAAGATTTGATCTGAATATCAAGAAAATCCGGATATTCTGGTCTATTCTTTACGGAAGAAAAATTCAATCTTTCAGTTTGCGTTGCTAACATCAATGGACGGAATTAAATTAAAATTTTAAAAATGGCGTAAGTAACTTAATAGTTATATACGCAAAATGGTTTAGACCTTAGAGAAAATTCTCCAGGTCTAAACCTCTATGTCAATATTTGGTAAGCTTACTTAAGCTCAACCTCAGCTCCAGCCTCTTCTAATTGAGCTTTAAGAGCTTCTGCTTCGTCTTTTGCTACTCCTTCTTTAATTGCACTTGGAGCACCATCAACTAATCCTTTAGCGTCTTTAAGACCAAGACCAGTTAATTCTTTTACTAACTTAACAACAGCTAACTTAGCACCTCCTGGAGCTTTAAGGATTACGTCAAACTCTGACTTCTCCTCTGCAGCATCACCACCACCAGCAGCACCACCACCAGCAACAGCTACAGCAGCAGCAGCAGGCTCGATACCATACTCCTCTTTTAATATATCAGCTAATTCATTAACTTCTTTTACTGTTAAATTAACTAGTTGTTCTGCGAATTCTTTTAAATCTGCCATTTTCTATCGTTTTAAATAATTTTTTTTAATTGAAATATAATTTGTTAAAAAGTGCGTACACGCTTAGATTATCCTTCTTTTTCGGATAATGTTTTAAGGATACCTGCTATCGTACCTCCACCAGACTTTAATGCCGAAATAATATTCTTAGCTGGAGACTGTAGCAAGCCAATAATATCTCCGATAACTTCCTCTTTAGACTTGATATTAACAAGCGCTTCAAGATTTTCATCACCTACAAAAATTGCTTCTTCTACAAAAGCTCCTTTTAATAAAGGCTTTTCTGATTTCTTACGAAACTCTTTAATTACCTTTGCCGGTGCGTTACCAGTTTCAGAGAACATTATAGAGGTATTACCTTTTAATACATTTGGTAACTCTCCAAAATCCTTATCTGAATTCTCCATTGCTTTTGCAAGGAGTGTGTTTTTAATTACTTTTAATGATACGTTCGCTTTAAAACAAGCTCTACGTAAGTTCGACGTTGTACCTGCATCTAATCCTGAAATATCTGCTAAATAAATATTAGAATTTTCAGCTAACTGAGCAGTTAAGTCTTCAATTACTTGTGATTTTTCTTCTCTTGTCATAATCGTGTTTCTTAATTACCCAGCAAAGTTTTTAGAATCAATCTCTACACCAGGGCTCATAGTAGATGATATATAAATTGACTTTATATATGTCCCTTTAGCAGCTACAGGTTTTAACTTTACTAATGTTGTCAATAACTCTTTTGCGTTTCCAGCGATCTTATCAGCAGAGAAAGAAGACTTTCCTATTGCAGCATGTACAATTCCTGTCTTATCTACTTTAAAATCAATCTTACCAGCTTTCACATCAGATACAGCTTTCGCAATATCCATAGTTACAGTTCCAGTCTTTGGATTAGGCATTAAACCACGAGGTCCTAAAACTCTACCTAATGGTCCTAACTTACCCATTACGCTAGGCATTGTGATGATAACATCTACATCAGTCCAACCTCCTTTAATTTTATCTAGATATTCATCTAAACCAACAAAATCTGCTCCAGCTTCTTTAGCTTCAGCTTCCTTGTCTGGAGTTACCAATGCTAGAACTTTAACATCTTTTCCTGTTCCGTGAGGTAAAGTTACCACACCACGTACCATCTGATTTGCTTTACGTGGATCTACGTTCAAGCGAACTGCTAAATCTACAGAAGCATCAAAATTTACGTTTGTTATTTCTTTTACTAAAGCAGAAGCCTCATCTAATGAATAAGCTTTATTCTTATCTACTTTAGCTCTAACTTCTTTTTGCTTTTTAGTTACTTTTGCCATTTTCTACACGTTTTGGATTAAAAAGGAGCTTCTCCTTTTACGTTAACACCCATTGAACGAGCGGTACCAGCAATCATTTTCATAGCAGACTCCACAGTAAATGCATTTAAATCTTGCATTTTATCTTCTGCGATCGTACGAACTTGATCCCAAGTAACACTAGCTACTTTTTTACGGTTTGGCTCTCCTGAACCTTTCTTTGTTTTTGCTGCTTCCAGTATTTGAACTGCTGCTGGAGGAGTTTTAATTACAAAGTCAAAAGACTTGTCTTTGTAAACACTAATAACTACTGGTAATACTTTACCAGCTTTATCTTGTGTTCTACCATTGAATTGCTTACAGAATTCCATGATATTAACTCCGGCAGCACCTAAAGCAGGTCCAACTGGTGGGGATGGGTTAGCCGCTCCTCCACGTACCTGAAGTTTTACAACCTTACTTATCTCTTTAGCCATTTTTCTAATTTTAAATTAGAATCGTTCTATAAAGTGGAAGCAATAAGAACAATTCAGATATATAATGTAACAATTATTATACTTTTTCTACTTGCATATAACTTAACTCTAATGGTGTTTTTCTACCGAAAATCTTAACCATTACCTCAAGCTTACGCTTTTCTTCATTCACCTTTTCTACAGATCCATTGAATCCATTAAAAGGACCATCTATTACTTTTACGGTTTCTCCAACTGTATAAGGAATAGCGACATTATCGGTTTTAACAGCAAGCTCATCAACCTTCCCTAACATTCTGTTAATCTCTGCCTTTCTTAAAGGAACAGGATCACCTCCCTTAACTTCACCAAGAAAACCAATAACTCCGTTTATAGACTTAATAATATGTGGAATCTCTCCAGACAAATTAGCCTCTATCATTACATAACCAGGAAAGTAAACCCTCTCCTTATTTATTTTCTTTCCATTACGAATCTGAACAACCTTTTCAGTAGGTACCAAAATCTGAGAAACATAATCCTCCATACCCAAATGAGCAATCTCTCTTTCGATGTAGTCTTTTACTTTATTTTCCTGACCACTTACAGCACGAACAACGTACCACTTTTTTGTATTACTTACCTCAGCCATTATTATTAAGATTTAACTAACGTAAAATAATACTCTATAAGATTACTAAACAATGTATCTACCCCCCAGATAGCTAAAGAAAAAATAACTGAAAAAACTATAGTAACTAAGGTCAACCTCTGTGCCTCAGCCCAAGGAGTCCATGTTACATGGTTTTTCAACTCATTATACGATTCCGTAATGTAATTTATTAATCCAGCCATCTTATTGTTCTTTAAAATGACAACAAAATTGTCATTATTAAATTCATTCTTTAAACCTTATGTCACAAGCATAAGATTGTAATATTATTATCGCACGGGTTGAGAGGCTCGAACTCCCGACACCTGGTTTTGGAGACCAGTGCTCTACCAACTGAGCTAAACCCGTATACATAAGTCAAGGTATTCGTCGTAACGAATACCTTTCCTTATATCTATATATTATTTAGTCTAAAATTTCGGTTACCTGACCAGCACCTACTGTTCTACCACCTTCACGGATAGCAAAACGAAGACCTACATTCATTGCAATTGGCTGAATAAGCTCAACAGTAATTGTTAAGTTATCTCCAGGCATTACCATCTCAACTCCATCAGGAAGCGCAATGTTTCCAGTTACGTCAGTTGTACGTACGTAGAACTGAGGACGGTAGTTATTATGGAATGGAGTGTGACGTCCACCTTCTTCTTTCTTAAGGATATACACCTCAGCTTTGAAATTTTTATGTGGAGTTACAGATCCTGGCTTAGTAATTACCATACCACGAGAGATCTGAGTCTTTTCAATACCTCTTAATAAGATACCTGCGTTATCACCAGCTTCTCCTCTATCTAATATCTGACGGAACATCTCGATACCTGTAATAGTAGAAGTTAACTTCTCAGCTCCCATACCGATGATCTCTACAGGATCTCCAGTGTTAGCAATACCAGTTTCGATACGTCCTGTTGCTACAGTACCACGACCAGTAATAGAGAATACATCTTCGATTGGCATTAAGAAATCTTTGTCGATCTCACGTAATGGCTCCTCGATCCAAGCATCTACTTCTTTCATTAACTCAAGCACAGTGTCAACCCACTTTTGCTCACCATTAAGAGCACCAAGAGCAGAACCAGCAACTACAGGTCCATTATCTCCATCATACTCATAGAACGAAAGAAGATCTCTTACTTCCATTTCTACTAATTCTAATAATTCCTCATCGTCTACCATATCCACTTTGTTAAGGAATACAACGATTCTTGGAATACCTACCTGACGTCCTAATAGGATATGCTCACGAGTTTGTGGCATTGGTCCATCAGTAGCAGCAACCACTAAGATCGCACCATCCATCTGAGCAGCACCAGTTACCATGTTCTTTACGTAATCGGCGTGACCTGGACAGTCAACGTGTGCGTAGTGACGATTAGCTGTTTGGTATTCTACGTGAGATGTATTAATAGTAATACCTCTTTCTTTTTCTTCTGGAGCGTTATCGATAGTATCAAAATCTCTAGCCTCAGAAAGACCAGCATCTGCTAATACTTTAGTAATCGCAGCAGTTAAAGTTGTTTTACCGTGATCAACGTGTCCAATAGTACCAATATTTAAGTGCGGTTTGGAACGATCAAAAGTTTCCTTTGCCATAATTAATTTATTTAATCTTAGTTATATATTAGTGTTCAATTAATGCTTCTGAACTAAGAGCCAATGACGAGATTTGAACTCGTGACCTCTTCCTTACCAAGGAAACGCTCTACCCCTGAGCTACACCGGCTTTTTAAAGTACAGAATGATAAACCAGACTTCTTTATTTAATGTCGAAAGAAAACCGATTCATCATTATTTCTATATTAAAAATCCAATGCTAAAAATGCATCAAGATTAGCTCTATGCTTTTGAGCGGGAGACCGGGTTCGAACCGGCGACATTCAGCTTGGAAGGCTGACGCTCTACCAACTGAGCTACTCCCGCTTTTACAACCTTAATAATTTAAGATTGAAGGTGTGGGGAGAGCAGGATTCGAACCTGCGAAGGTAAAAACCAACAGATTTACAGTCTGTCCTCGTTGGCCGCTTGAGTATCTCCCCAATAATTCACTAATTTAATACTGAACTTTTCAATTTTGAATGCGCAAAAGTAAACAAATATTTTACAATTCAAAATTAAATTTTAAAAGCGTTAATTTCTTTCAAAATTATCACTCTAAAAGAGCCGATAGAGGGACTCGAACCCACGACCTGCTGATTACAAATCAGCTGCTCTAGCCAGCTGAGCTATATCGGCTTTTCACTATGTTTTTGAACATAAAAAAGTCCGCTATTTCTAACGGACTGCAAATGTATAGAATTTATTTATTACACAAAACATTTTTTGAAAAAAAATCATCAAACATGTGCATTTAATTTTTCTTTACGTTTTCGAAGTTGTCTTTCTAAGGAACTAACACACTCATCCACACCTTCTTCGAAGGTTTTATTTATTTTTTTAATAATAAACTCGTCTCCCGGAACACTCAATAAAATTTCAGTAATCTTATTTTCTTTTCCGCTTGTATTCATAACTTTCAAAAAAACATCTGCATAAATTATACGGCTAAAATGATTTTCTAACTTATCTAATTTCGCTTGAGTAAAATTTACCAATTTCTGATCTACATTAAAATTTACGGACTGCAAGTTTACTTTCATAGGTATTATTTTAATTGGTTGAACAAAATATTAAAAGCCTAAAAGAAGGAAGCTAGATATCTTCACTTTACTTTTTATTCCTAGGATGAGAGTTCTTGTGTATTTTTGCAAGCTGCGCTATACTCTGATTTGTATATACCTGAGTAGCTGCCAAGCTAGAATGACCAAGTAATTCTTTTACGGCATTTAAATCTGCACCTTCGCCTAGGAGATGTGTCGCAAATGAATGTCTAAGTATATGCGGACTCCTTTTTATCTTCGAAGATACCTTACTAAAATAACTATTTATGATTCGATAAACAAGTGTTTCGTATATTTTAACTCCTTTTTGAGTAATTAACAAGGCTTTATCTTCTGGATCAGAAAGCACTTCTTCTCTTAACAATAAATACTTATCTACCGTATGAAGAATCGAGGGGATTAGAGGTATATACCGTTCTTTATTTCTTTTACCTACCACTTTTATTTGCTTCGACATAAAATCTACATCTCCCACTTTAAGATCCACCAACTCAATCCTACGAATCCCAGTACCATAAAAAAGCTCCACAATTAGCCGATCCCTAACACTTATAAAATCATCATTCCCTTCTAATTCACTTAAGACTACATCCACCTCTTTATCAGAAAAAGGAATCTGTATTTTTTTAGAAACTTTCAGAGCCTGATGCTTCGCCAGAGGATTTTTTTCTATCTCCCCCAATTTCAACAAAAATCTATAATAAGCTTTTAAAGAAGAAACCTTTCTATTAATAGTTCTATTAGAGACCTGCTGATCAACCAAGCTAACAATCCATGAACGAATCTGAGAATAATTGGACTTTGATATATCTTGATCTCCAAATTCTTGTAAATAAAATTCTGAGAAAGACACTAAATCTTTATGGTAAGCTATAACAGTATGCTTGGAGTATTTTTTTTCTAAAAGCAGATAATCAACAAACTTTTCAATCAACATAAAAAAACCATTGAAAAACAAAAGTATAAAACTTTTATTTCCCAATGGTCTAAATTTATATAGTAAAAAACGAAGTTTAACTCTTTATTTCTAAAAAGCCAATAAATACAACGCTTTACATTTTAATTAAATTTCCTCTTGATCTCTTAAGTGCTGAATATATTGCGCTTTTTGGATCTGAGCTCTGCGCTCCACAGAAGGTTTTGTAAATGCCTGACGCTTTCTAAGCTGACGCATTGTTCCTGTTCTGTCGAATTTACGCTTAAAACGCTTCAACGCTCTATCTATATTCTCTCCGTCTTTAACTGGTATAATTAACATAGTGCACCTCCTTTCTTTAAAAATTAGGCTGCAAAGATACTACAATAGTATTATCTACAAAGCTTTTTTTAATAATTTTAATTAGTCGCGTAATTATGACCCTTTTTTATTTTAAAGACCACACCGTATATCCTTTTGGTGGGGCTTGTATTTTTACCCATCTTCCACCTTGTGTTACTGGTTCCCAGTTAGAATTACCCGTATAGTCCTTTATCCTTCTACTCGACCAATTTGTTTGAATCCATCTTTCTTTCCAGGAATTAGAATTGTTTATATAAACAACTAAACCATTTTTACCATAACCTCCATTTCTTCTTGCGATGTACTCATCATTATCTGTCCATAAATTAGTAGTACTTCCTCCGGCAATGTTATTATGAATCCAAATAAGATTGTTCATCTTACTCTTACTTAACCAATCTTCATAATCTCTATAAAATATTGCTGGATATCCTTCGTGTGTTAAGATATAAGCATATGCTAATAATTTATTATTAATAATTTCGTCCGTATCATGATTTGCCACAAAGGTAACCGCTCTACTAGCATTTCTTTTCCATAGCATATCACCACTAAGTGCATTTAGGTTATTACCCATAAAAGCATCTCTCATTTTATAATAACAACCAAAGTCAAAAGCTGACATTTGTGCTTGATCTGTCCACCATTTTAAGGTGTTTACATTTCCATCCCAGTATTCTCCAACTCCAAACACACCTGTAGATCTACGAAACTCTTTAGCAACCCAAGGAGCAAAACCTTTCACATAATCAAATCTATAACCATCAAACCCCATCGTATTCTTATAATACTTTGCTACAGAATTATTTCTTTTCCACAACCAATCTTGTACATACGATTTATTATGACTTAAATCAGGAAAACCTCCGAAAATTCCACTATCCGAATTATATGCTTCATTTGGATGAAAATCATACTTTGTTCTATTGAATTTATTAGACATGGGATTAAACAAGGTATATGTATCTTTCCCTGCAAATTCATTCGATTCTAAATCACCTCCACTATTATGGTTAATTACAATATCAGCAATTACATTTAACCCATTATTATGTGCTCTAGATATGAGAGACTCTAGTTCGGATCTGGAACCAAATCTAGTTTCTGTGCTTCCCATTTGGTTATATTCTCCAAAATCATAATAATCAAAAGGATCATACCCCATAGAAAAAGGACCATTTTGAGCTTTGCTTACTGGTGGCAACCAAATTGCATCTATACCAGCATCACTCCAGGAACTAACTTTTCCTTTTACTACATTCCACCAAGTACCCCCCGCAGGAACATCCCAGTAAAATGCTTGCATCATTACTCCAGAACCAATAGTTTTAAGGCCTGCTCTGGTAGAAACTAATTCTTCAGGTTTTTCTGATTCGGGTTCTACATTGTCTAAAATCTCATCTTTACCACAAGAAGCTAAAAGAAATGTGATCGCTAATAGAAAATAAACGAGCTTAAAAGTTTTCATAATTATTAGTGTTTTTTGTGTTAACTAGCTCACAATGTAGGGTTTTTACAATGAACGAAAACGTTTGAATAATCACTCAAACGTTTTCGTGTTGATAAAATTTTAACATTTTCATAAAATTACATCTACTTTATCATCAAAATCACATTTTTACGCATAAAAAATAGAAAAATCCACAAACGATATTGATTCATTAATCAATCGTTGTGGATTTTATAAAGTCTTTAAAGAATAATTAATAATTATCTCCTTATCGATTACTATTTTGGAAAATGAAAACCATTTTCGCCAAAATACAAATCTCAGTTAGGCCTCTACAGCTGGTTTGTACTCCTTCTTATCGATTACCATTTTGGAAAATGAAAACCATTTTCGCCAAAATACGAATCTCAGTTAGGCCTCTACAGCTGGTTTATACTCCTTCTTATCGATTACCATTTTGGAAAATGAAAAAACATTTTCGCCAAAATACGAATCTCAGTCAGGCCTCTACAGCTGGTTTATACTCCTTCTTATCGATTACCATTTTGGAAAATGAAAAAACATTTTCGCCAAAATATGAATCTCAGTTAGGCCTCTACAGCTGGTTTGTACTCCTTCTTATCGATTACCATTTTGGAAAATGAAAAAACATTTTCGCCAAAATACGAATCTCAGTTAGGCCTCTACAGCTGGTTTGTACTCCTTCTTATCGATTACCATTTTGGCGATAATCTCTCTTAAGATTTCAGAAGTACCACCTCCAATAGGACCTAATCTACTGTCTCTAAAAAGTCTAGCCAAAGGATATTCTTCCATATACCCATAACCTCCTAATAACTGTAGACATTTATAGATAACTTCATCAGCTATTTTTGTAGATAATAATTTAGACATGCTAGCTTCCTTAACTACATACTGACCATCATTTAATCTTTTGGCAATAGAATAATTGAATTCTTTACACATTTCAACTTCACTAGCCATATCTGCTACCGAATGTCTAAGTGCTTGAAACTTATCAATGGTTCTTCCAAAAGCCTCACGCTCTCCCATGTATTGTATAGCATAATCCAGAGCAAACTCCGCTCTAGCATGTGCATTAATCCCCATAATTAATCTTTCTAACGCAAAATGTTGCATGATATAGGAAAAACCTTTATCCTCATCACCCATCAGGTTTGCTAACGGGATTTTTACATTATCAAAAGCAATTTCTCCCGTATCAGAAGCTCTCCAACCGAGTTTATCTAATTTAGTTGCCGAAATTCCAGGAGTATCTCGATCCATTATAAAGATACTAATCCCTTTATTTCCTAATTCTGGAGAAGTTTTAGCAGCAACCACCAAGTAGTCACTATACACTCCATTGGTAATAAATGTTTTTGATCCATTAATTATATAGGAATCTCCATCTTTTACAGCTGTGGTTCTCATACCCGCTACATCAGAACCTCCGAATGGCTCTGAAATGCATAAGCATCCTATTTTTTCTCCTGAAATACTAGGTCTTAGATAGGCTTCTTTTATTCTAGCATCACCTTCTTTATTTACATGAGTCATCGCTAGGTACACATGAGCCCACATTGCTGCAGCAAAACCACCAGAATTGATTTTCTGTAATTCTTCTAAAAATATAACTGTATAAAAAAGATCTAGTCCCAGGCCTCCATACTCTTCAGGATAGGCAATACCAAAATACCCCATTTCGCCAAATTTCTCCCAAATAAAGCGTTCGATATCTCCAGTTTTTTCCCACTTCTCAATATGTGGAACTACTTCTTTTTGTAAAAAGTCTTTCAGACTCTCTCTAAATAATTCGTGCTCTTCTGTAAAATACATGTTGTTTAAATGATAACTTTGATTTATATAGCTAACATATCACTGTAAATAGAAGATATTTAAAATTTGCAACCAAATTCACATATTATCAAAATTCACAGCAATTTTTTCCGATTTTTAATTTAATGTCAAATATAATGCTATTCTATCTATTTTTTCTAAAGAAAACCCTTCTATTTTTCCTAATTCCTCAAAATTAGATACGCCATTGTTCTCATCTATAAAATCTTTTATTTCCAAAGCGGTTTCAAAGTCGAAATATGGCACCTCCATTAATTGCTTTACCGATGCTTTGTTAATATTGATTTTAGTAATTTTTTTCGGTGTCTTCACAGTATATAGCGATAGTATTTTTTGATATTGATTATCATACAATCCTTTAATATCCTTCAATTGTATATCATTTACAAAACCTTCTAGTCGATCTCGATACTTTATAATTCTTTCTGCAATAAAATCTGGAACTTCTATTTCTTCCTGAAGTTCTTTGGATGTAACCAGGTTTAGATCTTTTTTCTGCTCAAAGGACCTTTTGGGATATTTTGATTTATAGGATTTATATTTTTTTGGTGTAATAATCCATTCAGGAAATTTAAATAACGGAGAAATTACTTTTAGTAAAGAGTCGGAGACTCCTGTAACCTTTTTAAAATCTGATGTAGAATTGATCCATTCCCCCTTTTTTCTATATTCATATAGTTTATTAAGCTCCACAGTAGATAACCCCAAAACATACCCTTTATATTCAGTTATAAAATTGGGATTAAAAGGTTTTGATTGATATGATATTTTCTTTTCATCAGCTTCCTTTTTTAACTCATCCAATTGCGACTGGTATTCTGTTAAAGCAACAAAATTAGTTGTTGCATCCCTTTTAGTAGGAAAAAAGTATATCAATAAAATTAGACTAAATATTAATAACGCTAAAAGCAAAATCCCATTCCGGAACCTTTTATGTATCTCGAAATGGGATTTTATAAATTTCATATTTGTAAAAGTCTTATTCTTTAGATGCTTTTATAGCATCAAAATACCTTGTCAATTGTTTCTTAACTACTGGGAATAAGAAATACAATCCTATCATATTTGGAAATACCATCGCAAAAATCATCGCATCTGAAAATGCCCATATAGAATTCATACTAGCAGCAGCACCAATAATAATGAACGTTAAGAACAACAGTTTATATACTAAATCAGCAGTTTTACCTCTACCAAATAAAAACTTCCATGATTGTAATCCATAATATGACCAAGAGATCATGGTAGAAACAGCAAATAACACTACCGCTATCGTTAAAAAGACATTAGAATAAGGTATATACTTAGCAAATGCTTGTGCTGTGATTCCTGCTCCTTCGTATGAAACTCCATCGATTAATACTGATCCACTTCCGTCTCCTCCATATTGAAAAGCTCCTCCAGAGTTAAAAATGATAATTACTAAAGCTGTCATTGTACATATTACAACGGTATCAATAAAAGGCTCTAATAATGCAACAAGTCCTTCTGATGCAGAATATTTTGTTTTTACTGCAGAGTGCGCAATCGAAGCAGAACCCGCTCCTGCTTCATTTGAAAAGGCCGCTCTTTTAAATCCAACTAATAAAACTCCAATAAGTCCTCCAACTCCAATTGCTTTTGGGTTAAATGCCTCGGTTACTATCATTCCAATAGCATCATCAATAAATGAAAAATTACTGAAAATAATATATAAACAAGCTAAGATATACATTACAGCCATCAGCGGAACTACTTTTTCCGTAACAGAAGCAATTCTTTTGATACCACCGATAATAATGATACCTACTAATACTGCTAATATAACTCCGATCACAGTACCCGCTCCTGTGCTCTCAAGTCCCATTAATTCTTTTAGAACGATTGTTGCTTGATTGGATTGTGCTGCGTTACCACCTCCGAAAGATCCTCCGATACAAAAGATAGCAAAAATAACGGCTGCAATTTTACCTAATGTAGCAAACCCCTTATCTTTCAATCCTTTACTTAGATAGTACATTGGTCCTCCATATACAGTTCCATCCTCTCCAACATCACGATATTGAACACCAAGCGTACATTCTACAAATTTTGTAGACATTCCGAGTAATCCACAGATAATCATCCAAAAAGTTGCTCCAGGCCCTCCTAATGCGATAGCTAACGCCACACCAGCAATATTACCGTTTCCAACAGTTCCAGAAACTGCGGTTGCTAATGCTTGAAAATGCGAAACTTCTCCTTCTTTACTCTCGTCTCTAATAGTATCTCGAATATCTCCATCGACTCCAGCATCAGGGTCTCCTAAACTATGATTTTCCAGGTCATCATACTTACCTCTAACTACGTTAATTGCTTTTCCAAAATATCGAATATTAGGAAATCCAAAATAAATCGTAAAAAACAAAGCACTTAGTACCAATAATATAATTACAAAAGGTGCTCCAGAAAATACTTCAAAAAATATAACCTTTGAGAAAAAGTCAGATACAGGTTGAAACGCCTCATCTATTTTTTGATCCAGACCTTTTTCTGCTGTCTCTTGTGCAAAAGTTAAAAATGGAATTGTTATTGCTAAAATTGAAAGAAGAATTCTCTTCATAATGTGTGAGTTAATTGAATTTAATTTTTTAGAAGTGAGCAAGATGCTAAAAAAAACAATTGTTTACAATAATTTAACGGTTAAATCTTAGGTAATCATCTAAATATTAAATTCTTTATTTAGTTGATTTACTTGTTCCGGTCGCCCTAAAACAACAACCTTAGAACCGGGCTTTAGCACAGTGTCAGCTTCAGGGTTAACGATATATTCACCTTCCGGAGATTTATAACCAATGATAGTGCATCCTGTTCTGGATCTCATTGCTATTTCTCTAATAGTCCTTTCCTTATTATCATCAAACAAATCTTCAAATGAAACTTCTTCGATATTTATGGATCGCTTACCAACAATAGATAAATTATCTAAAAACTCAATCAAATCTGGGACTACTACTAGCGATGCCATATGATCACCTCCTATTCTATCTGGCATGATTACATTATCTGCTCCTGCCAATCTTATTTTTTTATAAGACGCATCTTGCGAAGCTCTACTAATAATCTTTAGATCTTTATTTATTTGCCTAGCTGATAATACAATGAATAGATTATCCGCATCTTCGGGCAATGTACAAATTAGACATGATGCTTTTTTTATTTGTGCTTCTATCAACACGCTATCTTCGGTAGCATTTCCTTCTAAAAAGAAACGTTCATCACTCTGATATTTTTCGATAACCGCTTTATCATTTTCAATAATTAAGAATGGTTTATTGTATGCCGATAATTTATCAGCAGCTTGCTTACCATTACGTCCATATCCAACAATAATGATATGATTTTCTAATTTACTAATCATTTTTTGCAGTTTTCTATATTGCACTCTTTCGGGATCACTCTTCCCAACGATATATTCTGTAATTACAGATAAAGAATATCCTAATATTAAAGCACTTGTAGTTATTAAAAATACGGTAAACAACTTTGCTGTATCGTCCAGTGGTTGCACTTCGCCAAAACCTACAGTAGATACCGTAATGACAGTCATATACAGGGCATCTGTCCATGAATAATCTGAAAAAAAACGAAAACCTAGTACTCCAACAGCTATAACCGTTACTAGTAGTGTTAAGGCTATATATATTTTAGACCCAAACCTTTTGAACATACTTATAAATCAAATACTGAAGTTCTTTTTGTATACACCAAATCTTTTATTTTTAACCAAAAAGCCATATTTAAGTATATTACAAAACCTAACCCTGCAGTTGCGAAGGTTAAATAAATAAAAAACAGTCGTACATTTTTTGCACGCATTCCAAAACGATCTGCTAGTCTGCTTGAAACATAAAAGCCGTTTCTTTCTAAAAATTGTCTTAGATTATAAAGCATAATGCAAAATAATTATATTCTCTTTAATTACCTCTTCTATTCAACAAATAATTACCAATAGCACATTTTAAGCAGGCTTTTTGGTTACAATAATTCATCTTTAAATGAATCATCGCCTGAGAATGCAAGGCATCTTCCATAGGTACTTGTAATGATATAAATTTGTTTACAATTGTATTTCTTTCATAAGGCAATTGTGATATTAAACTAAAAATTTCTTCTTCTCTATCATACCCCAACTTTTTAGCATACAAAAATTTAAGTGGAATTACCGTATTAATTAAAATTAGATGGATAAAAGACTTTGTCAACTTCTTGTTTCTAAAGGTAGATTCTTTATCAAAAGTATAATGTGTTTTCCAAAAATCAGTAGCACTTACATCAAATAACTCGTAGAATGTTGTAAGAGTATTAGTTTTTATGATATCACTAAAAAGTTGTTTATTCTTTACATAAAGGTTCGCTAGCTGCGATATGCGAATAGTTGGAAAGTTTGATGGTCTTAATCCATAGAAATAAAAAGGAGATACACCATGATTTTTTAGAGTGTATTTATGCTTCAGGAATTCATATTTTTTGACTAACCTTTGTTGATAAGGGTTATCAAATTTCTCATCTAATAGATTTGCTTGACCGAATAACAAAGCTTCCATATTTTCAACATCCTCACTACATTTTCTTACTATTTTAAACTCAAAAGAATTAGCGAGACTTAGAAAAGCATCGTTGTTAACATTCAATCCAAAACTTCTTGCCAATAATTTAAAAAGTACTGCTTCCCAGTCATTAGAGGAAGAGATCAACAGTTTATTAATTAGTTTAGATTTCTGTTCTAATCTTTCAATATATAATCGCTCTTGCCAGTTTGCTATTGTAAAAGCAGAAACTTCGGGCAATAACTTTTCGCATTGTATCCAATTGGACTCTTTATGAAGAAAAAATTTTCTAAACTTATGTAATAAATCTTTTTCTGTATAATCTTTTAATTGTAAGGTTGGTATTTTGGAGTTATCTCTTCTAAAAACTTCTACATCATGTTCCCAAACTACGTGTAAGATCACATTATCATATGCTGGATCTATCTCATGATGATGCACATACCAATCACTTGATTTTAAATGAATTTCTACATTTCCTGCCCATTTTTGATGATCAATAATTATTTGTGAATTAAAAAAGTCCGGACCAGATCTAGTAAGATTATGATCTCCTACCCTTTGTATGACCAATCTCTGGGAATCAGTGGTGAGAAGTTGTAAAAAATCTATTTTTTTATATTTCCAGAGATAATGCAGAAAATCTTCATTCATAAGAGTAACAATTTTAATATACTGATCAAAAACATCTAATGTGTTCCTATCATATTGTGTTTCTGGAAACCGAATTGTTACCTCTAATTAGTGAATAGTTAAAATATTCACACAACTATCGCTTATTGTTTTAGAACTTTGAAAATTAATGACCTAGATGGCATTTTACCCAAAAACTGGAATAATTCCCTAAAAAAATTACTCTTTTCACATAGAAATAGTGCTATTTTCTCCATTTTATTCTTAAAAAAGCCTTAAAAACAGTAAAAATGTACTATTGGTAAGATTTTATGTATTAATGGAAATTATTTCAACGTTATCATTTCTTTACTTTGTTCTAACAAAAGGGAAGAAAATTTTTCAAAAACATATATAAAGATTTTAAAATCCTAAGCTTAGTTGAGTTTGTGTTAGGTTATAGATGGTTGTCAGATGGCAACCATCTTTATTTTATATATGAAATAAATGATTTAAAGTATTTTAAATTTGGATATCAGGATATATATCAAATTTATTAAAAAACGCTTTTTTGAATTTTGAGGAATTAGAGTAATTAAGATTATCCATAACTTCTTTAATTGATAGTCTTTCGGTAAAAATCATATTATACGAGCTTTCTAATTTTTTATTATTAAAAAATTCTAATGGAGTCTGGTTATGAATCTCCTTAAACATATTAAAGAAATTAGTTCTACTCATATGTGCCATGGAGGCTAAATGATCCACACCTACAAAAGGCTCGTGTAAATTATCTTCTAAATAAGTACTTACCTTATATATATTACCTACCTGTGTACTATTAATATTAAATGGATTACTTTCTGTTTCCCACATAAGAACATCTTTCCAGAACGTCTCTAATAACCGAATACCTCTGGCAATAAAAAACAGGTAGTTTTCTACCTTATTTATATTCGGAGAAACAATTTGATCAAACAAAATTGATTGTTTGTAAGACAGATAAAACTTATTGATATGTTGATGAGAATGTCGGATATACCGATCCATCTTTTCAGCCATATCATTGTTTTTAAGGAAATATGGTTTTGTGTACTTACTTTTTAGAACAATCATAATAGATTTTACAACTGCTCCTTTATTAATATACACTCTTTCGCCTTGTTGAGAATTCATACACCTCATATTACCCGGTGTATATCCATCGGAATAGGAGCTTATGATTTCATTTTTCTTTATCTGATGATCTAAGGAATACTTTCTAAAATGGAGGATAATATCTTTTTCTTCAATAGGTTCTCTTACATATTCGATATCCACATGAGCTTTATAGTTATTTATAAAAAGGAATACCTCTGGTGAGATTTTATAATAACAAAGATATCCCTCACCGATATGTGGTGGAAAATAAATACGATCTGAAGTTCCATCAGGATCTAATTGGGATCTAAAGTAGTTCCTTAATACATCTATATCAGAAAAGTCAAATGAATATTTTTGCATAACCCTTCGATTTTATACGATTCTTCTTCTTAAAGATCCCATTTTCGACAAAAAGTTGCGTTAAATAATTCTTTAATCAGAATAAAGTATAAAAACAACCCCTGTATTAGCTATTAAAACTAATAAAGGGGAAACCTTTAATGATATAAATATAAATAATTTATTTTATATTGCTGATCACATCATATTTCGTAATGATATGATACTTACCGTTTTCAAGTTCAACTAGTACCGCAGGATTACCATTTTTGATCATCCCAGAAATTTCATCTAAAGAGGTTGTAGCTTTTACTATTGGAAAAGGATCCTTCATAACATCTTTAATCGGTGTGTCTGCACTATTCTTATCTTCTAAAAAAGCGGAAAACAATGCACTTTCGTCTACTGACCCTACAAAACCTTCACTATCCGTTACAGGAATTTGCGATATCTGAAACTTACGCATACGCTCTATTGCATGAGAAACTAGCTCCTCGGTTTTTACTGTTATCAATGGTTTATCAATATGGTTCTTTACCAAATCTACGGCTGTAGAAACTTCTTCTTCTAAGAATCCGCGTTCTCTCATCCAATCATCATTAAACATCTTACCTACGTATCTACTTCCGTGATCATGGAAAAGCACAACTACTACATCATCTTTTGTAAAATGATCTTTTAGTTGCAGTAACCCTTTTATAGCGGCTCCCGCACTGTTACCAAGAAACATTCCTTCTTCTTTTGCCAACCGTTGTGTATATACAGCTGCATCTTTATCTGTTACCTTAGTAAATCCATCGATAATAGAAAAATCGACATTTTTTGGTAAAATATCTTCTCCGATACCTTCTGTGATATAGGAATATATTTCATTTTCATCAAATATACCTGTCTCATGATACTTTTTAAAAACAGATCCATATGTATCAATTCCCCAAACTTTTACATTAGGATTTTGCTCTTTTAAATATTTTCCAACACCTGAAATAGTTCCTCCAGTTCCAACTCCAACAATAAAATGAGTTACTTTACCATCCGTTTGCTCCCAAATTTCTGGTCCTGTACTTTCATAATGTGCTTTTGCATTCGAAGGATTATCATATTGATTAACATACCAAGAGTTCGGAGTTTCTTCTGCTAATCGTTTAGACACTGAATAGTAAGATCTTGGATCTTCTGGTTCTACGTTAGTAGGACAAACCATTACTTTAGCACCAACAGCTCTTAGAATGTCCATTTTTTCTTTGGACTGTTTATCTGCCATTACGCATACCAACTTATATCCTTTTACAATGGCAGCTAGGGCTAGTCCCATCCCCGTATTTCCTGATGTACCTTCTATGATGGTTCCTCCAGGTTTTAATCTTCCATCTGCTTCAGCGTCTTCTATCATTTTTAACGCCATTCGATCTTTTACAGAATTTCCTGGGTTAAACGTTTCATATTTAGCTAATACCAAAGCATCTACATCTTCAACTAAAGCATTCATTTTTACCATTGGAGTATTTCCAATAGTTTCTAAGATATTATTTGCGTACTTCACAAGCTTACTAATTTATATAGTCTTAATATATGTTTTTTATGCCGTGCAAAGATACGAATACAAAGCTATTTAGTAATGGTAAGATTTAGTATTTCATATTACTGAAAACGAATCGCTTTAGAAGGAGAGATCTTCGCAATTACATAAGAAGGTATCAGCAACATTAATAAACATAAAATCATAGTTCCGATATTAAGCAACAGTATATACCCAATATTGATATAAACTGGAGCTGTACTAACATAATATGTTGCCGGATTAAGACCAATAATCCCATAATGCTTCTGCAAGAAAAGTAAGCCAATTCCTATGAGATTTCCCCAAAACAAACCAATTAGTATTAGATAACCAGCATTATATAAGAACACTTTTCTAATGGACCAATCATTAGAACCCAATGATTTAAGTATACCAATCATTGATGTTCTTTCTAGAATTAAAACCAATAATGCTGTGATCATATTAATTCCTGCAACGAGTATGATAATACTAATAATACCAATAATATTAAGATCAAATAACTTTAACCATTCAAAAATGCTTCCATATTTTAATGTGATCGTAACAGCTTCTAAATCGGAAGGTATATTTTCAAAAATCTGTAATCCTTTTCTATCAATTTGATTAAAATCGTCTATAAACACTTCGAAACCTCCAACTTCTCCATCTTTCCATTTATTCATTTTTTGGATGTGCCTAATGTCTGCCAGAATAAACTTCTCATCAAATTCTTGAAAACCTGAATCATAAATACCCACAATTTCAAATGCTCTAATATTAGCAGGTATTTTAGAACTAGAATTTTTCTTTAAAAAAACGGTATTTGCCTTATCTCCAATCCCTAATCCCAATCTGGAAGCGGTATAAGCTGAAATTAGTATCTGATTATTTTTTGGATCTGTAAAATCAGGTATCGTACCTTCTACGATGTATTCCTTAAAGTAAGACCAATCATAATCTGCACCAATACCTTTAACGACAACTCCTTCAAAATCATTCTCTGTCCTGATTAAACCTCCTTTTGTAGCAAAGACCTGAACGTGCTTAATCCCTGTTACATCGGTAAAATTGGGATAGAAATGTTGTTCTTTCTTAATAGGTATCAATGATTCCAAACTATTGTTATTATCATAGCTCGTAATAATCACGTGTCCATTAAACGCGGCAACTTTTTCTCTAATTTTACGTTGTAATCCTATACCAGTAGCAACGGTAATTAACATCATGATCATTCCTATGGCAATCGCAAATATTGCAATTTTTATGATGGTAGATGAGATGCTACTTTTATGTTCCTTACCTTTGATAAGGCGTTTGGCAATAAAATATTCGAAATTCAATGTTACTTATGGTTTTAATAAGAAATACATTCAAAAATACGTTTTTATTCCTTTTTATTCTGTTTATTTCTTGTGGAAGCGGAACAAAACCCTCTTCTACTCCATCGCAAGGGCAAGAAAAATCGAAAATAAATCAAAAAAGTGTAATTGCCGAAACTCGCATTCAAGATTCTCTAGACGTTCTTGCACCGGTAATAGTAGGGGCAAATCAGACTGATTTATATCTCCCATTATTACAAAACAAAAAAGTGGCTATCGTTGGAAATCAAACTTCTGTAATTTTCAAATACCCTAATTTAAAACCTCTCTTACAAACAGAGAAAGTTACTACGAACTCATTAAGTCAATATACACATCTGGTAGATTCTTTATTGGCACGAAAGATTGATATCAAAAAAGTATTTGCCCCAGAACATGGGTTTAGAGGTAAGGCGGATGCTGGAGAATTAGTTGCAGACGAAAAAGATATTAAAACAGGATTACCTATTATCTCTCTACATGGTAAAAACAAAAAACCATCAGCTTCATCACTTAAGGATGTAGATATTGTAGTGTTTGATATCCAAGATGTAGGAGCTCGTTTTTATACCTATATTTCTACATTACATTACGTAATGCAAGCTTGTGCAGAGAATAATATTCCTCTGTTAATATTGGATCGTCCTAATCCTAATGGTCATTATATCGATGGCCCTACATTAAAATCAGAACATAGTAGTTTTTTAGGCGTTCATCCCATTCCTTTAGTTCACGGAATGACTATAGGTGAATATGCTAAAATGGTTAATGGCGAAGGGTGGTTAGGCAATGATCTAAAATGTAAATTAGATATTATTTCTGTTCAAAACTATACACATCAAACCTATTATAGCTTGGCTATAAGACCTTCTCCAAATTTACCAAACGATCGATCCATAAACCTATATCCAAGTCTTGGTTTTTTTGAAGGTACTACCATAAACGCCGGAAGAGGTACAGAAATGCAATTTCAAATTTTTGGATCACCGGATTTTCCAATAGAGCAATATGATTTTGCATATACTCCTCAACCTAATTTTGGTGCAAAATATCCTAAACATAAAGGCGAAGTGTGTTATGGAAAAGATCTTAGAGAAACAGAAAGGTTGTCCGGTATTCGTCTACAATGGATTATCGATGCCTACCGTAATTCTAAGAATAAAGAAGGTTTTTTTAATACCAAGTCATTTACCAATCATGCGGGAACCAAAAAACTGCAAGAACAAATTATCCAGGGTTATACAGAACAGGAAATCAAAAAAACTTGGAGAAAAGATCTTGAAAGCTTTAAAAAAATCAGAGCGCAATATCTACTTTATAAATAACCCCGAATTAAGATCCTAAGATCCCTGTTTTCAGGGATATCGGAAACTTCCGAAATTAATACCTTTGAGTACTCTTGGGCTTACATTTTTGAAATCAAATATTGGGTTATTTTTAGAATACCAAATGAAACCTGTTCGCAATAACATACTAGATTTTTTAAGAAGTACTATAGGAACTCTTCTGCTATTATCCAGCTTTATAGCTCATAGTCAAATTGATACAAAACGAACTTTCCCATACCCCAACAAAAACGAAAAGGAAATTGTAGACGAACTTAAAGTTTTGGCAAATACTCCTGGAAAACGTAAAGAAAGTTATGTAAGAGCTCATCAAGAATTCAAAAAACCTAAGGTTAAAAGTGACAGATTTAAAGCAGATCTGAGTCTTATCATTAGTGCATATCACAGAAATACATCTCAGATTGATTCTATAAAATATTATGCTAATAAAATACTAGAACTAAAGAATTTTAGCAACGATACGCTAAGAAGAAATGTCTTTGGACTAGCTTATTATACTCTTGGACAAGCAAATAATTTTAACGGACTTAACGAAAAAGCAAAAAAGTGGTTTTTAAAAGGAATTGAGATTTCCCGTAAATACAATGATAAACGAATATATTATATAAATTCTTTTGGACTTGCCGACGAATATATAAAGTCCGATGAGTACGATACTGCATTAGAACTATTAGAAAAGTGCAGAGAATATAAAGATAATGAAGAAATTGTATTTGGATCCATTGTAAATATAGCTACTATCTATGGTTACAAGGAAAACTATGACAAGAGTATTGAATATCTGCTAAAAGCTCGTAAAATCTGTACGGATGCGGAAAGAATAAGCTGTATAGGAACTATTAATGTTAATCTTGCGATCAATTATAGACTACTTGGTGATTTAGAAAAATCAATGTCGTTTTTTGATAAGGCTCTTATAATTGCTAAAGCCAACAAATTTCATAATATGGAAATTATAAGCAGTCTTGAAAAAGGAGAATTATTACTCAAACAACAAAAATTTAAAGAGGCGGAAATAATAATGCTTTCTGGACTGAAAATTGCTGAAGAAGTAGGTTTTCTGAATAAGCAAGAATCTATTTATGAGAGATTAAAAAAGGTAGCTGTCACCCAGAAAGATTATAAAAAAGCTTTGGACTATCAGGAACAATATGAAAACATAACTGACTCTATTAGAACGCTAGATAAAGACAAAGAAATTAGTGAACTAGAAGTAAAGTACAAAACATTACAGAAGGAAAAAGAAATTAGATTTCTACAAATAGAAAACACTAATAAACAACTTGAGCTAGCTAACAGAGAAGAAGCTATCAGTAATCTAAAACTAAAACAAGAAATCGAGAATAAAGAGAATGAACTTCTTCGAAAAGAAAACGAAAATAAATTACTTTCCTTTCAAAACACTACTGAAAAAGCACTAAAAGACAATATTATTCTTAAGAAAAACCAAGAACTTAAAGATGCACAATTAAAAATTCAGCAGGATGAAACTAATAGACAAAAAACATTCAAAAACATCATTTTATATTCTTTTTTAATTCTTTTGATTCCGGTAATTGGATTATTAATTACCTATTACCAAAAAATCAAAGTACAGAGCGAATTAAATCAAAAACAAAAAGAAATAAACGAAGAAAAAATTTCATCACTATTAAAAGATCAGGAATTACAGGTAATAAAAGCGTCTGTAGAGGGACAGGATAAAGAACGTAAACGTATTGCTCAAGAGTTACATGATAGTATTGGTGGAAATTTGGCAGCTATTAAGCTTCGCTTAAATAATTCTTACGATAACCATAACGGGATACTAAAAGGAATCAATGCGCAAATTGATGACACTTATGAATTGGTTAGGGACATTTCTCATGATCTTATTCCAAAAAAGTTTATTAAAAATAATTTTTGTGATGTATTAGAAGAGTATATTAGTAATATCGAAGGAGCAAGCAATTTAAAAACTTCGTTTCATGCATATCCAAGAAAAAACATAGATAGTCTGAACGAAAACTTGCAAGTAGAGGCATTTAAGATCGTACAGGAGTTAGTAACTAATAGCATCAAACACGCAAATGGTTCTATTATCGAATTACAATTAAACCTAGTTAAAAATGAACTCAATATCCTTTTTGAAGATGATGGTGTTGGTTTTGATGTGGACAAAAAAGTAGAAGGTATTGGATTTAGAAATATAAAAAGCCGATTAAAAAAAATAAATGGTACCATTGATATAGATTCGCGATTAAAAAGAGGAACCATCATCAATATAGAAATAACCAACGTAAACAATACGATACATGAAATACAACCTAATTATAGCTGATGACCATAAAATGTTTTTAGATGGGTTATTGAGTATTCTAAATTCCGAGAATGACTACAACATTCTGTTAACTGCAAAAAATGGTAAACACATTGCCAAATATGTAGAGATCAATCCTGATGAGAAGATTGATTTGATTATTACCGATATAACGATGCCAGAAATGGATGGTATTGCGCTAAACAAAATTGTAAAAGAAAGAAATAGAAATATTAAAACTTTGGTCGTTAGTATGCACAATAATCCAGATATGATTGATACTCTAATTGAGCATGATGTAGATGGATATGTACCTAAAAACGCAGAAAAAGAAGAGTTATTAAAAGCTATACAAACTATTCTTAGTGGAGAAAAATATTTTTCTAGAGAAATTAAGGATATTTATATGGAGAATAAGTTCTCAAAAAAGAAAGATGAAGAAGTAAAACTAACACAACGAGAAATTGATGTAATTACTTTAATTGCTCAGGAATTTACTACTCAAGAAATTGCAGATAAATTATTCTTAAGTAAACATACCATAGAAAGTTATCGAAAAAATTTAATTGCTAAACTAAATGTAAGAAACCTTGCTGGGCTCACTAAATATGCTTTAAAAATGAAATATATAGAGCATTAAGAGACCATTGCTTACCATATATATCTTCCTTTACATAGGACAAATAACAACTAATTAATTTTAGGAGATAAACTTTAGTAAAAACGTGTTTTGTAAATTCTTTACAAAACACGTTTTTTTTAAATCAATAGGATCTCTAGACATATTCTCACTGTTTTCAGGGTACTCATTTTCACCAGAAAAGGTGTTTCTAAGGGTGTATTTAAGTGACATCTTTGTACTGTAGGTTTTGATAAACAACAAATCAAATTTTACCGAAATAAACTAATTACTAACCCTATAAAACCATAAGATATGATCTGGGGAATCTCATTAATTTTATTAAGTATTTTAGCAGTACCATCGTTATTACTTTCCAAAAAACCAAATGCAAAAGAACTTTTAGAAAAAATTGAACCTTACCAAGGATGGATTGGGTTTGCATTCTGTTTCTGGGGAGTTTGGGGAATTATTTCAGCAATTTTAAATCTAGGTTGGCTTACTACCTATCCAATTTGGTGGGTATCATTATTAGCAGGAAATATAATCTCTGCTGCACTAGGATTTATGTTAGGATTTGGACTTATCAATAAGTTCTTCTTATCAAAAAACCAAGCAGCAAAAGAAAAAGCAGACGAATTAAGAGCAAAGCTTGCTCCTAAACAAGGAAAATTAGGAGTATTTGGACTTATCGTTGGAGGATGGATGATAGTGGCATCATTCCTTTTCTTCACGTAATATGTTAGTTAGTTGAAGAATGGAGGGAGAAATGAACATTGAACCGTTGTATTCTCTCTCCCATTCTAATCAAAAAATCAATAAACAAAATACTCTTAAACCACTAACATAAACCAAGAACGTCATGATTATATTCGGGACCAGTTCTTCTACAATAAACCCATCGAAACTAGATGGTGGCCATTGCCCTTTTTGCAAGACAGAAAATCAAATGTGGGTTCAAGGATACAGAAAATACTTCCATGTGTTTTGGATTCCCTTTTTTCCTCTTTGGAAGAAACTATATGTAGTTTGTAGTCATTGCAAAGGAGCCTTTGAAAAACAAGAGATTACGAGCGAAAAGCTTATCTCCAATTTTGAAGAATTCGAAAAAAACAAAGTTAAAATCCCGTGGTATCATTTCACAGGTATTATCATCTTTTTATTACTAATCACATCGATTTCAGTAATACCATTTTTAAACTAAATAAATTATCAAATCACTCAAATTATTAAATTATGAAAACAAAAATTTTATTTCTTTTAAGCATTATTGTACTTGGAACTACATCAACCTTAGAAGCACAAAAGCTTAAGAAATTCGGAAGCTCTATTGAGAAAAAAATAGGTCCAAAAACAATAAAAGTACCGTATACGGATGTAGTATCATACCTTGGATATGCTGCTCCAGGAAATGAAGATGAAGTAAAAGACGGAAAGAAATTTTATTACATATATGTTTGGGTTCCTGCTGTTGCTCCAGAACTTGGAGTAAGAATGATGTCTCCAGTAGGAAAAGCTAAAACAAAAAATCCTATAAAATCAGAAGCATATACAAAGAATGCTAAATCAAAGGATTATTTTGACACGTACATTACACTAGAAAGATCAGACATTATTAGTACTGATAATATCAGCCAAGATGCTGTGGATAGTGCAAATTGGGTAATTCTAGAACGTAATGACGATAGCGGAGAAATGCCAAAACAACCAAGTGGTAGTTCTTACAACTCTCTTTTAAGGTACAAAAGTGACATCAACGATCCTTTAAAAGCTCTTACTGTTGGATTATACAGAATCGGTTTTACAACCTACAAGACTGGTGAAGTAAAAGGTACTTTCTTAGCAGAAGTTGCCGCACCTGTAAAACTTCCTGGTGTTGTAATGGCTAAAACGATCGCAGATCTAAAAGCAGGAATGAGCAAATAATCTTCTTTTAATAGAGATGAATGAGATAGTTATTCCTTAGGCTAATCAAATTATTGGAATAGCTATCTCAATCTCCATAATAGCTGCTAGCTCTCTTTCTTGAAAACATCATAAACTATTTTACAAAATGACAGATAAAACCAATAAGGATGATGATAAAGAGAAAAGTCTGCTGGATGACATATTAGGTAATGCCATTTCTTCTACTAACAAGTTTGACGAAGCTAATGCTGGACTTGAAACCAAAAAATGTAAAAGCTGTGGAGCAGCAAGACCTAGCGATACTGATCTTCAGTACTGCGATTTCTGTGGAAACCAGTTTTACTAAAACTTTATAATCTAAAACCACCAACATGTCTTTTATTGCCACACAACAAAGATGGGATACATTCCTAGCCAAAATAAGAGATCGTTTTTATGAAGTCCTCAATAAAACAGAAGCAGCATTACCGCTATTGTTTGAGGCTACGGATTTTGAAACAATTACTTTTCAAAATGCCTGGCAAGGTATATACTCACAAGCTTCTGATCTTATTCATAAAATAGAAAACACTTGGTTTGATAAGGTAGAACAAACATTTCTAGATCTTGATATAGATTATGACAATGCTCAGTTTATTAAGGAACGTAACAAAGGATTTAAATTGCAGCATGAGTTACAGCAGGAATTGAAATCTTATGAAGTACGAATCTTCGCTGATGCTGCCAAAAAGTTGGTATCTAACGCAAAAGATACTTTATCCAAAGATTTTTGTTGTACACAATGTCAAGCTAAACTACCTATTAAAGATAATTTTTTCAGATCATATTATACCACTTGTGATTATTGCCAGACAGTAAACACATTCGAACCAGGAACAAAAGCAAGAAATGTAGAACACTTTGCCATTAATGCATTGGGTGAAGAAGCGGCGTTAGAACATTATCTAAAATATGAACACCTTAAGTTTCAGAACTATCTATCAGATAGAGACATTTTTAGTAAAGATGAGTTAATAACTCCATACCGCAAATACGTAGAGACCTATTTAAAAAAACGTATCGAAGTAATTCCTGATTATCAAGGACGATACGAGAAGGATCTTAGCGCAAAAATGTCATTCATAATTGATTATTCATAATTCGAAAAAAAGGAAAATATATGTCAAATTCATTTAGCAATCAATTACGTTCGGTAATCGAATGGAACAGTCCTAAACCGGATACTCTTTTTGAGAAATGGACTCAGGATGGAGATGAAATAAAAAATGCCTCCAAACTTATTGTTGGTCCAGGACAAGGATGCCTTTTTGTGTTTGAGGGAAAAGTAGAAGGCTATTTTGAAGAAGAAGGTCTTTATGATCTTAAAACCGGAAACATTCCTTTTTGGACAACCATTAAGAATATCATGTATAAGTTTGAATCTGCTCATAAAGTAGGTATCTATTTTTATCGAAAAGTAGAAATGCAAAACATTCGATGGGGAACCCCTTCACCTATTACCTATAAAGATCCGGTATACAATTTTCCCGTCGGATTAGGAGCTTTTGGAAACTTTTCATTTAAGATTACTAAAGCAGTTGATTTTTTCTCCAATGTAATTGCTGGTGAGGATTATTATCCGGTAAGATCCATTCAAAAGGTAATTTTATCCAGAATCACTCAGCCAATCAGCGATTTTCTTGCCAAAGCTTCTTTTAGCTATATAGATATCGACAAACACCGAAATGAAATTGCTGAATTTTCCAGAAACTCCTGTGAATCTATTTTCAATGATTTAGGATTTCAACTACTTGATTTCAGAATCGAAGGAACCAATTTCGATGAAGAGACCAAAACAAGAATTGGTAGAATAGCAGATATGAGTGCAGAAGCACAGGCGATGAGAGAACTTGGAGTAAGTTACCAAGATTATCAGCAACTCGAAGCACTAAAAAATATGGCAAAGAATGAAGGAGGAGGAAATTTAGGAATGCAAATGGGTGCAGGTTTAGGAATGGGACAAATGATGGGTAATATGATGAATAACCAAAATCAACAACCTCAGCAACCGCAACAACCATATCAACCACAAAATAACACTCCAGTATCTACTCCAAATCCAGATGATCCCATTCAAAAACTCGAAAAACTAAAGAAGATGTTTGAAGCAGGGCTTATCGATGAGCAAGATTACAAACAAAAAAAACAAGAGATCTTATCTCAATTTTAATTCACCACAAATTTAAAACCAAATACAATGAGTAATTTACATAAATTCACAGATCACGATAAAACCGAACAAGGTCAAAAGGCAATTGCATTAGGAATAAAAAATAAGCAATCCTCAGCAGAAAATAGTTATGATTATACGGCCCAAGAAGCTGCAGATTTTAGCTGGCCAGATATTGATCCTGATCAAATCGGGCATATAGAACCTTGGTTATGTTATGGCAAAAATAATGATGGAACTACAGGAGGATGGGTAGATCTAAATCAATTTGCCAATGGTCAGGAAAGAAAATTAAATGCTTGTTTACAAACTCTTGGTTATCCCGAAGCTTTAAATACTACTACAGATAGAGCTAGAGAAATATTAGATGAAATCAATAACAATGACAACTTTGAAGAAATTGCTGCTCAATATGGTTTTAAAAGTAACGAGCATTTTTCTTTAGAAGATCATGTAGCATCTTCGTTAATAAAAATTGAAAAAGCTGAAGGAAAAGCCTATGATGCTGCTGATGACTTCCTAAAAGAGCAAAAGGCTAAGCTAGACGCGCAGATGGACGCTCATATCGAAGCTGCCGAAGCTGGAGGCTTATTAGATCCTATTAATGGAATTGATATGGAAACCTGGGCTGCAGCCAATGCCAAAATTGCTGGTGGAATGGATTTGGAAGAAGTACTTAAAGTTGTAGGAACTGAAAAACCTATCTGGGATGAAGTTTCTGCAGAATGGACTGCAAGAATGTCTCAGGATACAACTTTTGCCATTTCCAAAGTTTACGGAGATGCTTTTATGAATTCGAATATTGGCAAATTTGCAGCTACTGAAACTAATGAAGTAGCGGATGCTGTTAGTTCAAGTGGTGGTAGTTCGTTAGATAATGTAATGGAAGATTTTGATTTATATATCAAAATCATGTGCCACCAAAATATGGGAGCTACCCAAGGAAAAGATGCGGTTTCTATCCTTAATGAATACGGGCTTAATGTGAACGATTGGAGTACTGTAGGCGCACAATGGACTACTAAAATGGCTACAGATACAAGACTCGCCTTAAAAATGGGAGAGTTAATGGAAAAATATAACGCAGAATTTGCAACTGCAGGAGCTGGAGATGATATTGATTTTTAGGATTTTTCTTTTTAGATGAGGAATGACCCGATGGACATCAATAATTCCATGACATTAGATTTAGATAATACAACGATGAAAATCGGGTCATTTATACAATCAAAAATCACTATCATAAAACTGCTAATTCCAAAATGAAATCTCTCTTTCTATTTGCTTTATGTTGTATCTCTACAATGCATTCTCAAATGAGTGAACCAAACAAAGATGTAAAAAAGCTGCTCAAGCGTGGTAGAAATCATATAATTGGTTTGGCCATAAACGAACTAAAAAGGCAAGAACATACAACGATAAATAAAGAGGATTTCCATTTTATATCAGTAAAAGCTAGTAATCAAAGAGTACTAGTGCAATTTGGATACAATGTAATATACCTTCCAAAAAATACTGCTTACTATTCCGATATCATTGTAGAATTACCTTCAGGCACAATCACTAAAAACATTGAAAGTAATAATACAACGCGTTCATCCTTCTATTTACCAACAAATACAGATCTGAAAATTATCAATGAGATTTTGAATCCTGATAGCACCAATACCGATATTTTCAAAAAAGGAATTGTCTATCCTTTGACCACAATCAAAGAAATGGAACATAGCTATTTAGTAGTTTTTTCCTCTCGAGATCCTTATTTAGGTGGTGTTTTTAGTGAAGAAGAAATAGATAAAAAAACCGGAGAAGTAATCTCATCAATAAACGGTCATTATGAACCCGCTCCAATCCTACCAGATGATGATGAGCATAAAGAAGAGTTTATTGAAATAACCAATTAAAAATGAAAACCAAAAATATAGTCGCAATCAAGAGCAACCTAAAACTTACATGCTTTTTCATATTCTTTTTCAACACTTTGGTATTTCCTCAAAGCAACAATCATGGTGATACCGCTATAAATCAAGAAGAGACAGAAAATTTTTTGTGCATAGAAATATATGGTGAAAAAGGTAGTAATATTAAAGTTCGATTAAATGATATTCCGGTATGTGAGCTTTTGATTGAAAACGAAGAAGGTTATGGAAACTCTTTTACGCTAGCTAACCATTATGCAATTCCAAATATCAATACAGTTTCGGTATATCCATTATCAAAAAAAGGATCTGCGACTATTCGTTTAGCAACTTATAAAAAAGGTGAAATTACCGGAGAGAATAATGGTAAAACTTTACTAAAAATCAATGTTAAAAATGATGATGCGCCAGTTCATAAACAAGTGATATTACCTTCTAATTTAAAAAAGTGGTCATGGATAGATACTGATATAATCACAAATAAAAACAGTAAAGAAGAAGCCATTGCATTTGCAAAATCATTTTATAAAACTATGGAAGAAGGGAATATAAATGAAATGGTTGCTGCCGCAGATCCCATCATAGGATATGAAGTCTTATCTAAACCAGAAATTTCTAAAGAAAATCTAATTAATGAATGGATTAAAGGTTTAAAAATGGTTTTTACAGATCAAAACATATATGATAATATTGATTCCATATCTATCCGATTAACTCCTGTAGCCAATGGGAAACTATTCGAAGTTACGAGAGACGATGGAAGTTGGTTATTTAGAACATCAGATAAGAATGAATTTCCAGTAGGCTTTAAGAGTATAATAGGGCGTAAGAATGGAGTTTGGAAATTCTATCATTAGTAATAATTACATAAAATATAAATTCATATTCAATTAAATAATTCAAAACTATGTGGCAACATCTAATAGAAACGCAAGATCCAATGTCAATTAAAGAACATCTAAGTTTTATGACGAAAAATAAAGAAGACGAAGAAGTTCTTGATCTTATCATAGCTCAATTTTTAAAAGCTGAAATAAATAATGATCAACTATTACTTACATTTCAGCATAAAGAATACGAGGATGAAGAAGTAGTATTAGAATGTGATGCACCATTTGAAACTGAAAAAGGCCCGAAATCCTGGATTGAAGTAGCGAAAGTTCACAATGGGATATCCTGGGAATCATTAGGCGGTGGATATATTGGGTTTAATGGTATTCAAGAAGGAGGATCTGCAATCGAACAAAGCTGGGAATATTACTTTTTGGAAGAAGCCGAAGAAGAAAACGAAGAATTCATTACATCATTAAAGAATAGTGGTTATGGTATTGAAGATACTGAAGGAGCTATTGATTATGGCCAAAACTGGGTTATTGCCCACCCAGGAAAAATGAACCAATTAGGGGAGCCAACTCTATATTTTGTCTCACACGGAGATTGTGAAGCTGTACTTATTGAAGAAGCACGAAACTTAGAGATGGGACAAGTTTTACTAAGAGTTATTGCAGAGTATATTTTGGATGCTGATTATTTTTCTGAAACGTATAATTAGAAATGAACATTCTAAAAAAAATATGTTTTCTAATTCATGTAATCCTGTTTAGCAGTTCTATATATGGTCAAAAAACACCCTCTCATCAGAAAGCAATGGAAATGAAATACGGAACCATAATCAAAGTCAAAACGAATGAAACGATTGTTTTTGAAGATAATTTATCCATTACTTTGGAATCTTTTTCGCATAAAACTTCCCTTAAAGGTATTACAAAAGCATCTGCAAACATTACACTAAACCTACAACAAGAAGAAATCTTACAGTTCTTATCTGTGTATAGCAATGATCATCTAAAATCTGAAAAAGAATTAAATTCATTTGAATATACAAAAACAATAAAACAAGAAGATGGAACTTCGGTCTCTGTAACTTCACAAAATAATGCTCGATTTACCTTTTGGAAAGGTTACCAAATTCAATTAAAAAAATTTGAATATGATAGATTTATTAAAATTATAGTTACTAAAATCTTATAATACTGCCTTAAACTAGGCACGTCTATTACTTTTGTGTTCCAAAGGCATGGTAGCTTTCATTTTTTCGACAATATTATAGGCTGCAGGACATACCCCAACATTTTGCATCGTTAAATTAGAAATCTGATAAAACTTTTTCCTATCTGTATGCGGAAACTCTTTACAAGCTTTGGGTCTTACATCATAAATCAAACAATAATTATCTGCCGCTAAAAAAGCACAAGGTGTTTGTTGCAGTACAAAATCTCCATCCTCATCTTTCTTAAGATATTGCTCTTCGAACTGATGTGATTTCATTTTTAAATGCTTCGCTATTCTATCCACATCAATATCGG
The DNA here is from genome assembly GCF_947492965.1 of uncultured Aquimarina sp. GTDB lineage: Bacteria > Bacteroidota > Bacteroidia > Flavobacteriales > Flavobacteriaceae > Aquimarina. The sequence continues at coordinate 47,178 of NZ_CANLOZ010000008.1, forward strand.
TAAAAAGAGGTCCTGTAGTCTTACAACAATTAGCACATTCTAAACAATCTGTTTTTTGAAACTCTTCATCATGAAGATCTTGCATAAATCGATCTAAATGTTTTGGTGGTTTCTTTTTTAGTTTGGCAAAATACTTTTTATTCTCGTTCTGCTTATCTTTGGCCAGTTCTGGTAATTGATCTATGAATTCTTGCATAGTGCAAAATTACAAATTATGAACAACGAATTTTGAATTCAGAACTACAATCATGAGTAAAGATATTTTTGGAGAAGCGATTAAAGACTTTTATTACAACCAATACAAAGAGGATATTATCGTACAGGCTCCAGACTTCGATGATGATATCATACCGATACCGTATTTATTCAGATCCTATGAAGAAATGCCGTTAATAGAACAAAAAGCTTTAGATCTCGCTATTGGAGAAGTTCTTGATGTAGGTTGTGGCGCAGGAAGTCATAGTTTATATCTTCAAGAACATAAAAAAATGAAAGTTCATGCGATTGATATTTCCGAAGGAGCCATAGAGATATGCAAAAAAAGAGGTATTCAAACAGCTAGTGTTCAAGATGTCCTAAAGCTTCAAAAAAAACAATATGATACACTCTTATTTTTAATGAATGGTAGTGGGATTATAGGGAAATTGAGTGATATTGATCTGTTCTTCACACATCTCAAAAAATTACTCAAACCCAACGGCCAGATTTTAATGGATTCCTCGGATATTTCTTATTTATTCGCTGAAGAAGATGGTAGTTTTTGGGTAGATACTTCTAAAGGATATTATGGAGAAATGCAATATAAAATGAACTATAAAAACCATTCCTCAGATTGGTTTCCTTGGTTATATATAGACTACAATACCCTACAAAATGCAGCCAACTCCAATGGATTATTATGTGAACTTATCACAGAAGGAGAAAGTAATGACTATCTAGCAAAACTAACTATGGCAACTGATAACCTTTAGATTTCAACTTCTTTACGGTTTCCTGATATAAATTCCTGCTCCATTGCTCACTAACCTCGGCAACCATTGTTCTTAGAGAATTACTTTGATTTTGAATCTTTTGTCCAACTTCAGAAGTAAAGAAATCAGACAACTCAACCTTTTGGCTATCGCTAAGCTGTAATCTATCTTTTACCATTTGTTGGCCAGTCGCTGATTCATAAAAACGTATTAATTGCTTAATATCTTCATGGGTAAAGTTACTACGATAAGCAGATACTAATAAAGATTTGATATTATTTAACGGTTCTTTCTTATCTCCTTTTACTTCTTCCCAAACAGTATCTGGAACTTGCTGCGCGCTATACTGTTGTTTTAGCAAAGTAAACATCTGATCGATTGCTGCATCATATTGCTGCTCAGTTCCGTTTAAAGAAAAGTATCGCATAGCATCTTCGTGGTACGATCTTTGTGCAAAATTTGCAGTAACTGTTAAAAATAACGTTAAAACAAAAACTAAATATCTCATAAATTCGTTTATTTACTAACTACCTCTGGAAAATCATATTTTATGCAAATTACAAAATTCTTAAGCATTCTTTTGTTTTTATCTTTTATAGTTGTTGGATGTTCCGATGACGATGAAAACACTTTTGTACCTAATGGAGAAACAAGCAATACGCAACCATTAGGAACTTCTGCTAATGATCTCCTTAGTGATACTAACTTTAGAGGATTAACGGTGGAAATTGTATCAGTAGAAGGATTTGCACCAACTACGACTGCTATAAATACTTTTAGGAATTTTCTGGAAGATAGATTATTTAAGCCGGATGGAATTACTATCAATCAACGAACAGTAACTTCTTCGGGGTTGTCTCCATTTAATATTGAAAAAATCAGAGAAATAGAGACAGCAGAAAGAACTGCTTTTAATGCGGGTGATGAGATTACTGTATATATTTATTTTGCTGATGGCACTAGTGATACCGATAATGGTAATAGAGTAACCTTAGGAGCTGCTTATTTAAATACCTCTATAGTAATTTACGAAAGTACCCTTCGAAACCTAAGCAGCAATCCAAACGCTCCTATGCTTTCCACTATAGAAGCTGCTACTCTTAATCATGAATTTGCGCATTTATTAGGATTGGTAAATATTGGTACTCCTTTACAATCACCTCATGAAAATACAGTATCACGTGGGCATTGTAATGTACAAAGTTGTTTGATGGAAGCGGCCATAGAATTCGAAACTGGGATGATGGGGTTAATAGGAAATAGTGTTCCTACTTTAGATCCATTATGCATAGCAGATTTACAAGCCAATGGAGGAAGGTAATAAGCAACCGTAACTCCTACTTTCCAAATAAGACGGATTTATTTTTAATCAAAATATTCTTTTGTTACACCATAATGAAATTTAAAAAATTAAAGCTTTTCACAACACAATTATCTTCCGAATTAAAATTCTACACAGAAACTTTAGGTTTCGAATTGCTCAGTTCTGATCCAACTTCGTTTACAGTTAAAATCGGTTGGAGTGAATTAACTTTTGAAAAATCGGAAACGGCTTACGCATATCATTATTGCTTTCTCATTCCTGCGAATCATTTACATACTGCGTTGGAATGGATGGAAAACAGAACAGAAGTTATTGATATTGAAAATGGTAGAAAAACGCAAAATTTCGAATCCTGGAATGCCGATTCCTTTTACTTCTATGATGCAAGTGGCAATATCGCAGAATTTATAGTTCGGTATGATTTAAAAAATGATGATCATGCTACTTTTGACATCTCTAAGGTTTTAGGCATTAACGAAATGGGAATGCCTACCAATAATGTAAGGAAAATAAATGAGCAATTAGAAAGCGAGTTAGACACCAAGTTTTGGAAAGGAGATATTGATAGATTCGGCACCAATGGTTCTCAGGAAGGAATCTTACTGCTACCAAACTATGAGGTAAAAGATATTTGGTTTCCTACAGATTTAAAAATAAAACCAAACCCTTTTGAAGCTGTTATTCAACATGTGAACAAAACTTTTCGATTGTTTTACAAAAACGAAGAATTAAGTGTAACACCTTTCTCGTAATAGAAAAAGGTGTTACGTGTTAACTTAATATACTTTTTCTCCACCTACATACGTAGCTTGCACTTTAATATTTGGTATCCGATCTTCCGGTACTTCCATGATATTCTCTTCAAGGATAACAAAGTCAGCAAATTTACCAGCGGTGATACTTCCTTTTTCATTTTCTTCAAAATTACTATAAGCAGCCCAGATAGTCATTCCTTTTAAAGTTTCTTCTCTGGTTAACGCATCTTGTTTCTGAAATCCTCCTTCTGGATATTGCTTCAAATCTTTACGAGCTACGGCTGCGTAAAATGTATAAAAAGGACTTACATTTTCCACAGGATAATCCGTTCCTAATGCTAATTTACCTGTTTTATCCAATAACTGCTTATAGGCATATGCTCCTTTGATTCGCTCTTCTCCTAATCGTTCGTCTGCCCAATACATATCACTCGTAGCATGCGTAGGTTGTACACTCATGACCAAGTTATCATTTAAAATTTCAAACTCTTCAGGTGCTACCACTTGGGCATGTTCTACACGCCATCTTCTATCCTTTTTATCCTTTAGCACGTCGTAATAAGTATTCATTACAACAGCATTTGCAGAATCACCGATCGCATGTGTATTCATCTGAAAAGGAGATGCTGCTAATCTTTTGGCAAGATTCTTAAATTCTTCATTTCCTATGACCATCGCTCCATGGTGATCATGTTTATCCGAATATGGTTTTTTAAGTACAGCTCCTCTTGATCCTAAAGCTCCATCTGCATATACCTTAAAAGATGATACATTAAGCTTTTCTGTTTTATATACTCCTTGTTTCAAATAATAATCCACATATTCAGGAACATTACTTACCATAGTATACATTCTGATTTTTAATTGTTCGGCTTTCTGTAAACTATCAATTACTGAAATCACTTGTGGACTTAATCCTGCATCATCAACCGTGGTTAATCCATAACTAAAGTTAATTGCTTGCGCATCTTTTAATGCTGTTACTTGCTCTGCTACGGTTGGTTTAGGAAAGATAGCTTCTACCAATTCCATAGGGTTATCGATTAACACTCCTGTTAACACTCCATCCTTCTTAATGATCTCCCCACCAGAAACTTCAGTATCTATCGTTATTTTTGCCAGATCTAATGCAGCTTGGTTTGCTAACATTGCGTGACCATCAACACGTGTTAATGCCACAGGTGTTTTTGGAAAAAGACTATCTAATTTTTCTTTAGTAGGAAATTCTTGTACCTCCCAGTCGTTCTGATCCCAACCTCTACCTGTTATAAAGGGTACATTTTTCTTTTCCTGAAATTTTATGATACGCTTTATTACATCTTCATAACTGGTGGTTCCTACCAAATCTACTTTTTGTTGCTGCATTCCTAATCCATAGAAATGACAGTGCGCATCGATTAATCCTGGTAGCACAGTTTTACCTTTTGCATCGATAGAATCTGTAACGGTATATGTTTTACTTAATGCTTCTAAAGTTCCAATGGCTTTAAATTTTCCATCTTTTACTATAAAGGCTTCTGCTTTAGGTTGTGCTTCATCGACTGTATAGACATTGGCATTAAAAACGAGTAAATCTGCTGCTTCTTTAGGTTCTTCACAAGAAATAAAAAGAACGACACAAAGTGTACTTAGAAGTAATTTTTTCATAATGTTGAGTTTGAAATGTGCGAAAGACCAAAAATAAATATAAAAATGATCTTGTAAAGGTTTTATCGTTTTCTTAACTTTTGTTAGAAGATAAATAAGTTAGTTGTTTTAATTTTTAATCAAACTATTTCTTTTCTTCCTCCTTTTAAAGCAATCTATTTTCTTCTTAATTTCCGTAGGTTCTCTTCTATTAATTTAACTTTCTTATTCCAGTATATTTGTGCTTTTTGAGAATCGTATTCGGGTTTATTTGGGGAACCAGTCTTTAATTCCTTTGGAATACGACTGAGAAAGCTCCAATTTTGATTTTGATCTTTAGCAATCTCACTTTGTTCATCTGGATCTTCTTGTCGTTGTGCCCAAAAGTGTTGATGTGCTAAATACTGTTTTTTAATTTCTTCAAAATAATTCACCAAAGCTTTAGAATCATTTGGAATGTAACCAGGTCCATTACAACCACAAGAATGAAATGTAATTCCTACTTCATACAATGTACACATATGTTTCCAAGCTTTTACATCTGTTTTCTTTGGAGATTTAAAATCTAGCCCCATATTAGCCATTAAGTTACCACATTCGGGACATCTTGCCAACGATGCGTTCTCATCTTTCTGGGTGCCTTTTCTAATATCCCTCAAAAGTCTTCTTTTAAATGTTTTTCTACAGTTAAAACATGCATAATGAGGTTTATAATTTGCCATCGAATATCGACACATGTTATATTCTTATCTTTTATTTTATAAAATACTTCTTACTATATACCTATAGTTTTTATTGTTGCTTTCTAAGGACAGCAATTTGTTTTCCAAAAATAGCAGCGATACCTGCTGCCAATCCTCCAATAATTCCAGTAAGTAGAATAAGTAAATAAGCATTCCCTCCCATTTGCAATAATTGAGAGATTTTTTTGGCTAATGTAAAATCATTAGCACTGCTAATCGTAAAACAATAGATAGACCAAAATACCAATATGGCTAAAAAAGGTATAAAAAACACCGCTGCCTTTTTTAACGGAATACTTATAGCTGTAATACCAGCTGCAATCATTATAGACCACCATGGCAGAAAAAGGGATAATACAAACGCTAATATAATGGTTATAATAAAGTTGATACTATTCTTAGTCATGATGAGTTGGCTTTAAAGTTTGTGTTCCTATAATGGCATCCGTAGCTTCGTTAGATTGTAAAAAGTTAAGACTGTAATAGTCTCCAGCTGCCCAATCATCGATAAAATTATCATAATACTGACTGCCAGGATTCCCAGATTGACCACCTGGATATATCCCTAACGCGGTTGGTGGAGAGGTCATCTCTACAATCATTCTCCAAGAAGGTCCATGATCTTCGGAAGTAGCATTAACGATATTACGATCACCACCGATTGGAATATCAAATCTTGAAAAGGCTGGTAAGCTTTGTAACAAATGTCCCGCATAAGTGCCTTTATAGTTTACCCAAGTGTAATCCCCATCTCTTTCTTTTAGTTCTTTTAAACGTTTGGCCGCTTCTTGAAAAGCTAATAGAAACAAATCTTTGGATGATTCTGTTTTATCTTTTGTTTCCACAATATCCATAAATTTATGATTTCCACAATTCTTTAATAAATAAATGGTCTGATAGGTGTATGGCGAAGTCAATGCCATATCCTCCACATCCAACTCATCCCAAAGCATATTGTATAATTTCCCATACCACTGTCTCCAAATACTCGGACCTACTTCGTCGATATCATTATTAAAATTCCAAGCTTTGATTTCTTCATAAATAGCTTTTTCATCCTCAGATAAAGATGAGGTTTCCATATGTTCTAACATATGTGGAACTAATTCGGCAGCTTTCAGATTATAATTATTGTTATGTAACTCTTTAAAATCCTGTACGCTAAACTTATCTTTAGAATTAAAAAAGTCATTAATCACTCGATTTCTGTAGGTTTCATATCCATCATTAAAAACATAATAAGGATAGTTTTCATCTACAGGATGTTGATTGGCAGAACTCACAAAACCACGTTCAGGGTTTTTGGTATGCGCATTGAATTGCTGTGGTATAAAGGATTGCCAGTCATTTTCTGGATTACTCCCATCCATCAAAAATTTTCCTTGTCCTTCCCATTTATTTGCAAACTTCCCTTGTATCCATAATGCAATATCGCCTTCTGTTGATGCAAATACAAAGTTCTGCGCTGGTGCATTCCAATATTGTAAAGCGCTGACATAATCATCATAATTTTTTGCCTTATTAAGCTCAATAAAGGTTTTTTGATTATTACTTCCGTCATGTGCAATCCAACGCATCGCATATCCAGAACGCTGATTTTCTGACTTAAAGTTTTTATCATATACCACAGGACCATGATGCGTATAAAGCACTGTGTCTTTATAACTTTCTTTTTCTCTTATTTTAATCTCTTCTACACGTGTAATAACATCTTTCCATTGGTTATCATATTTATATTTCGAACGGTCTTCATTAAAGGCTATTTTGTACCAATCAATAACATCTCTAGTGGCATTTGTTTCTCCCCAAGCGATATATTGATTAAATCCAGAGATAACACCCAATGCTCCTGGAATGGTGGCTCCAAAAGCATTATGATCTGGTGTACTTAATTGCATTACAAACCATATGGATGGCAACTTGAGACCTAAATGCGGATCATTGGCCAGTATTGGATTACCTGTTACCGATCTTGCTCCAGAAACTGCCCAATTATTACTTCCGTTATCTGGATGAGGTTTTTCTATAGTTTCTGTAATCGTATCCAATACAGCTTTGCTAGCAGGCAAAGGGGTTTGTGGTACATCTATAAAACTCCAGTCTGTCTCTTTAGGAATTACTGGATCCGTGATATCGAAAAAGTCTGGAAATAATAACTCAAAGTTCTCCTTTCCTACAAGTCGTAAAACATTGGTATATTCTAGATCATCATCATAACCTGCTAACATCTTAGTCATATACATTAAAAGCAATGCTGTTTTTTTAGGGGTCCATGCTTCAGGTTTGTAATCCAACAATTTATATTCTACCGGATATTGATCAAGATTAAGTTGATCTATATAAGCATTTACTCCATCAGAGTAATTCTGTATAAAGCCTAAGGTTACTGGATCATATTTTTCTAGATACTCCATCACTTGTTCTGCTCCATAAACCATTCCACGCCTTCGCTCTGATCTATCGTAGTCCAAAGCTCTTTCTCCAAAGAGTTCTGATATTCGTCCTGCGGCTGCGTGGGTTTGAAACTCTAATTGCCACAACCGATGTTTTGCAGTAATATAGCCTTGGGCTTTGTACAAATCTGCTTCGTTTTGAGCAAATACATGCGGAATCATCAATTCATCATAATGAACTGTTACTTCATCTTTTAATCCAGGAATAGAAATATCACCTATTATAGCTTCATTCGTTTCGTTTTGCCAAATTCCAGATACAGGATTTAAAAACTTGCCCAAAGGCGGAATGTTACCAAGTTGTGTATTTAAAACGTAAAAAATTCCAATGGTGAGACCAAAGGAAATGAGAAGTTTAAAGTATTTCATTAAGTGTATTGTTATGAGTACTTAAAAATACCAAATATTATTGTAACCTAATGAAATAGCTGGATCTCTTCAATATTTATTTGCTATTAATTCATTCTATATTTTTCTCTATAGGCTGACGGACTCATGCCTTCTTTCTTTTTAAATACTCTTGAAAAATATTGTGGATATTCAAATCCCAAATCATAGGCTACTTCAGAGATACTTTTATCTGGTTTCAATAAAATATTTTTCGCCTCATCAATAAGATATAATTGTAGGTGTTCTGTAGTGGTTTTACCCGTTTCTTTTTTTAAGGTATCACTAAGGTAACGTTGAGAAATGGACAACTTTTCTGCTATTTGCTCGATACTTGGAATTCCTTCTTCCTGTAATCGCCCGGATTCAAAATATACCGTCAACTGATCATTAAATTGTTCCAATAGATTATTCGACAGCTCCTTTCTATGTATAAATTGTCGCTCGTAGAAACGATTGGCATATTTTAAAAGGGTACTTAATTGCGAAATGATGATTTCTTTACTAAACTCATCCTGATTATTATGATATTCGGTTTCTATATTCTCGACTATGGATTCTATGAGTTTTTCTTCTTTTGGAGAAAGGTGTAATGCTTCATTTACAGAATACGAAAAGAAACCATATTTTTTTATTTGCTGAACTAGTTCTGTTCCTTTGATAAAATCTTCATGGAAATTTATCGAAAAACCTTTTTGTTCGAAAACTACACTACTATCCCATTGCAAAACTTGTCTGGGGGCTAAGCAGATTAATGCTCCATTGGTGAAATCGTATTTTGTTCGTCCGTAGTTTAAATCGCCTTTTACAATTTTCTTTAAGCTTATAGTATAACATTCGTTTGTAATGGGAGCAGAACTTTTTCTAGGGCATGGAAGAAAACTTTCTTCATTGGCAAATAATACGCTCAGCATCGGATGTTCTGGACGTGGAAGCTCCATATACTCTAAATACGCCGCAAGTGTTTTAAAATGTTGCATCCCAGTTTTAATTTTTTAATTCTTTTTCGGCTTGTAATAATTGTTGGTGATACGCTTCAATTCTGGCATTGGCGTTACTATCAATAAGCACCACCACAGCTAATAATGCGATGGTAACCATACTACCGACTCTCCAACCTGATTTATCTATAAAAATAATCAACAAAGCAGCAACAATACTCATTATTGGAATAACTTTGAAAACTATTAGTTGATACTCTTTCATGGTTTTCTCCGTTCTTGAAATTTCTGATTGTACAAAGGTAAAAGCGTCATTTTCATAGGCATCTGGAAAACTAGCAATCCTCGATTTATTGGAATATACGAGTCCAAATCCAATAATCAAAAGTAACGTACCAGCTATTAATGTTGGTATAATAAAAGCTTTTGAGAATTCGGTTTTTCCTAATTGCCAGAAACCAATGGTAGCACATAAAAATATCATTCCGAATAGAATAAAAAATACTGATGAAAAAACTTCAGCTTTTGCCCAATTCATTGCTGCTTTCAAAATTTCCATGTCCTTAAATTTAAAAATTCCACTTAAAATTAATTGCTTTTTCTGAGACTTCCCATAGCTTGTCAGCCACTACTTTATCTTTTGCGTGAGGTTCTAGTTTACATGCTCCAACGGGACCTGTCCAGTAACCTCTTCCAGTAGGACCATAAAAACCTCTTTGATCTAAATCAGGTTCTGTAGCACACATCAATTGCGGATAGGCTCCTCTTTCTGCAGATTGTACAAATGGAGAAAGCTTCATCAATTGCCAAACAAATCGTGTCATGAGACCTCCGCTTGTTTTTATGAGTGAAGTTCTAGAAGCTCCTGGATGACAAGCATATGATTTAACATCTGTTTTTCCAGCTTCTTTTAGTCGATCTTGTAATTCGTACACACACATAATCTGCGCCAATTTACTCTGACTATATACGCTATTAGGACTGTAATTCTTATCCCAATTCATATCATCAAATTGTATGGTTTTAATACCCATATTGTATCCCATACTACCTACAACAACAATACGACCTTTCGATTCTTCTATTCTCGGGTATAATAGGGCTTGTAGCAAAAAGTTCCCATAATGATTCACTCCCAATTGGCTTTCGAAACCATCAACGGTCAACTTTTGTTGTGGTACTTGAGCAATGGCAGCATTACAAAGTAAAGCATCAATACGCGGAATTGTATTTAATACTTCTGCTGCCGCTTCCCTTACAGAAGCTTGTTCTACCAAATCCATACGAATGTTTACTACATCAATATGATTTCCTAATGCTGCTTTTAATATTGAAATGGTATCTTCTGACTTTTTAGGATTTCGATTAAGCATCACTACTTTCGCTCCTTTTGACAACAATATTTTCGCTGCTTCAAAACCAGTACCACTTGTAGTGCCAGTGATGACATATGTTCGTCCGCTTACATCTTTAATCCTATTGGGAGTCCACCCTTTTTTACCAAACGCTTCTGTACTCATTTTTTTAATATTTTATTAAAAAGAATACTGCAAAGTTAAGTGTCACAGGATGTTACTTTCGTATACAAAATTTCGAATCTTGTATATTTTTTAGGCTTAGGAATAATTGAATTCTATAACAATATGAATAATATGTTACGTTTCCCATTATTTAAAGCAGATGAACAAATTCTTGTTATACAAAAAAAACCGAGATGTTTATGAACATCTCGGTTTTTATAAATATTTTGTATTACTAATGATTTACTATTGATTAAGGTAATTTACTACTTCTTCGTAGCTATTAATATCAATCCCTTTATCCCATAATTGCTGTACTTTCATCTCTCTTGTAGAAGCACTTCGTGCAGTCGCATCACTAGTCGGAATAATGAAATAACGAACTTTCGAAATACTAGCATTTAATGGACCCGTAGTGGAAAGAGCATAAATGGTAACCAAATCTGGTTCATAGGTATAGGTGATTACTTCTTCATTACCACTATCAAATGGAAATGCATACGTCATAGGATACCAAACATTATCACCAAAAAGTTGGAAATAAACTAAAACTAAAGCATCGTCAATAACTGCTTCTGTTAATGAGGTCTCTGTTATTTCTACAAAATTTGCTTCCTGACCTAAGTAAGATCCTGATGTCCATGAAGGAAAAGGATCTACTGTTACACCTGTTACATTTGCATTCCCATCTTGTCCAGGTTCTCCTTGTACTCCTTGTTCCCCGTTTAATCCGTCCATACCATCTTCTCCTTCACAAGAAACAAACAGTGATAAAGAGATTATAAACGAAAAATAAAATAGCTTTTTTAAAGTTTTCATAATTTAATATTTAAAAGTGTTTTCCTATTAATCTTTCTACTTTTAAAAAGGTTAACATAGAAAAGAATCTTTTTTTATAAATTATGATTTTAATACTCTTACAAGTGATTCCTTATTTCATTTATAATTTCCTTTTGCCCATTGAATCGTAGGGGTTATCCATTCTTGTAAAGGCTTGAATAAAAATCCATGCCCCATTCCTGTATTTAATTCTATTTCCTTAAAATTCTTGATCGTACAAGTGGAGTTTTCTTTTCGTTTACTTGCAGAAACACCAAAAGGATCCGACTTTTCGTAAATAGTTAAAATATTTCCACAATAATTAATTTCAGGAATTTGCTCGATATCACTATCCTGAAAACTTGCTACAAATACAAAATTTAGGTCTTGGTTATTGGCTAGAGTAGACACATATTGTGCAATATAACCACCTTTGGAAGTACCAACAACTGTTATTTTATCAGGTGCTACTCCATTTTGTAGTAAACTATCGATTTGATTCACGACTCCAATCGCGTACGTACGTGCATTTACATTTCCGTTTCTTTGTTCGCTCATCACCTTGAATCCGCTCCTTTTGAAGGTGTCTAAAATCTCTTTATACGCTACCTTTCCATATTGCGGATGAGATTCTTGTAATGTATGTTCTTCTAAAAAACGATTATGTAGAAAGAATATAATACGATCATCTTTTTGTGCTTTACAAGCATAAAACATAACACAAAATAGTATTCCTAAGAATCGATTTGTTTTCATAAATTTCTATGTATAACTGAGCAAGTATTAACAATATTGAAACTCAATAAATACATTTTTTTATCTACTTTTTTAATTCCATATGAAGTATCGGATATGGTTTTCCGGTAGCATCCAACTCTGAACGATTTATCACCTCAAATCCTTGATGTTTATAAAACCCAACTGCTTGCTCATTTTGTTCATTTACATCAACTTTAATTACTTCCATTTGATCAATGGAATATTCTAACAATGTTTTCCCTATCTTTTTACCGCGGTAATTAGGATCAATAAATAGCATTTCTAAATTCTGTTCTGCTACTCCTAGAAAACCAACTATTTTCTTATTCTCGTTTCGTACACATCTTAACGTTACCGCATCCAAATATGTATTTAAGATCAGTGGTTTAAAATATGCTATATCTTCTTCTTTCAAAAAGTGATGTGTCGCTCTTACTGATGATTCCCACACCTCTACTACTTCTTGATATTCGGATTTGTTAATAGTATCTATATTATATTTCATTTTGTTACCATTTGAATATGAATTGATCCTTAATTAAGATCGACATATTAATCATACGTTTTTAACTACAAATATTTTTTAATTTCAGTTTCAAAGCCTGGTTTGCTCGGTCTTAAATCTGCATTACTTAGGATCTTGCCTTCAGGAGATATGATCACATATTTAGGCAAACTTATTCCTACTACTTCCTCATCTTTCACGTTAAATTTTGAATAAATTAAATATGCGAAAGAATCTTTGTTAAATCTACCATACCAGTAATTATTTCCTTCCCAATTATTTTCTGTAACATACTCTTTCCAGTTGGAGAAATCACTATCAATGGATATAGAGATAAATGTTACATTTTCATTTTTATACTTCTTTGCAATCTCTTTAAACATCGGAGCTTCTTTTATACAAGGAGAACACCAAGTCGCCCAAAAATCAATTACTAATAATTTGCCTCTAAATGTATCTGTTCCAATAAAGGTACTATCTATTGTGGTGATTGTGGCACTACCAACCTGCTTACCTTCCGCGGCCATCGCTAGTTTTTGCTCTTCGGTTATAGTTGTTATTTCATTTTGCTCTGTTTCTGTCTTCCTTATATCTGTAGTATTGTTGCAGCTAAAAGATACTAATACAACAAGTAAACATGGTAGTGTAGTCTTCATATCTATGATTTTATTTAATATAGGTATCCCAGACGAGTAAAATGTTACCTTTATTTTTAATTTTTTAGCAACATTTTTGATTAGCTAGGAGGTGTTGGCAAACCTTTAAGCCAAGCGATCATATCGGCTGCAGCATTCTTCATTTGAGTCTCTAAATCACCTCCTGCTGGAACATTTACGTTGCTTTCAATCCAATCTCCTTTATCATCTTCATTATAATCTATTCGATTATAGACGCCTCCTTTTGTATCCTTGCGAACATGAAAATGAGTAACATCAGGGCCACTTTTCCGAACAGTTATATGAATCCCATTACCAGGATTATAATTGTAAGTATTTCCTTTGTTGGGTCCAGTTAACCCGCCACCTCTTAATTGACTAACACTTACTCGTCTCATTTGTACTGTTTGAAAAGCCATTTTTTGAAGAGCTTTCAATTGCTTTGCTTTTGGACTATTATTAGCGATCGTTTGCAATTTTCGTTGTGCCGAAGCCTCTGGTTTATTATCTACAAACTGCAATGTAGATTCTCCACTGCTCTGTTCCCTAGCGCTAGAAGCTGTCACCGATGTATGTTCTTGTGTTTTATCAGCGTAAGTATTCATAGTATGCCCTTTTAGAATTTGATCAATTACCTGTATAGTAGGTATATATCTCCCACCGAAAATATTCTTGCTCTATTTTATTCCCCAATGCAAGAATCATCAAACCTCCTTTAAAGTAACGCAAATTTCCCCAGATAAAAAAACTAGATGTGCTCTAATTGATCTCTATAAATGTTGGATTGTCCTTGAGCTATTATGCGCAACCTTTAGATTTATTGTAAATGGTATAATTCGATTACTTTTTGCACATCGGTTTTATTGGTAATCTCATAGAAATAATGTAATTGCCATTGCTGAGTTTTGATGGCTTGCTTGCTCTGTGGTTGATCCCAAATTGGATATACTCTAAAACCTCTTTTTCCGTCTTTTGATTCAGTAGTTACTATCGCCCTGTTCACCAACTCTTTTTTTGGAAAAACAAACTGTCCTAATCTGTGTTTGTTGGTAACTTGTACGATAAAGAAATCAAAATGATCACTAGCTTCATAAGGTGCTGTGATCCCTTCTTTATTTCGTTTCCAAAAGGTTACAAACTGACCCACTTTTTTAGGAGTGATCTTCGCGCTTCTACTAATCACTCGCTTTTCATTTAGCAAAAAATTACAAGCATCATATTCCTTTCCTTCGGATTCAACAATGAGATCAGAAATTTCTAAATCACAATGCTCATAAACCATATTTTGTAAAGCAAGCAAATTTTTATTGAGTTTCGTGTTTCGTGAATTAACTCCCAAATCTGGTCATGGTTATAAAAATTAGTAGCAAAGTCAAGATACCAATGATCGTAGTAAAAAGACCTACTCTTTTAGATTTGGTCCAACCAGATAAGGCAATCATAGTGGTAAGAGAAAAAAGTCCGATAATAAAAGTGATCATCCCCACTACTCTAGCAACTTGAAAATCGTTTAATGACACATCCTTAATATAGCCTCCTGGTGTGGTTGTCATTACAATATTGACCATAGCAAACACACTCACTAAAAAACATCCAGCTGCCAGTGTTGCAGATTTTAAAATACGATTAGTGAGTTTATCATTTTTATCAGCAACTAATAGGTTTGCTACCACAGTAATCGAAAAACCACTTAACAACGAAGTAATTAAAAGCGTTTGTTTTCCTAATTCATTCCAATATTCTAATGTCATTTCCATCTAATAAAGTTAATTCTAATGATTGTATCTGTACCTGAACACTCACTTTTATTTTGTGATCATCTTGAAAGTTCTTTTAAAGAAACATAAATTCCTATACATAAAAAAACCAGTATGGATATCTACTGGTTTTAAATTAGGAGGGTTGTATGTATCTGCACTTCCAAAGACACTATCCTCATCTTATGGAAGGGCTTAATTGTTGTTCAAAAAGTTGGATTTTCTCCCTCAATTCTTCTTTTAATTCGTGATCAGCGATTTCATTTTCTAAAAAATTATCATAGAAACTAGGCAATGAAAAATCTGCAGCAATATGAGCACCCAGATATGGGAAATACATCTTTGCAGATTGCAAAACGGTTATACCTCCTCGATCACCAGGCGAAGTAGCCATTAACAACATGGGCTTTTCTCTCCATATCTTCATATGTACTCGAGACAACCAATCGAGCACATTTTTAAATACTGCTGCATAGGCTCCATTATGTTCTGCAAGAGAAATAATAAAACCATCTGCCTGATTGATCAGTTCATCGAGTCTCTTAACCGCTGTAGGTATTCCATTTTCCGCTTCGTAATCTACACCATATATGGGTAGGACATAATCGTTTAAATCAATAGAAATAATTTCTACTTCTTCTAAGAAGCTGGTGGTATAGGACAGTAAACTCTTGTTGATAGATTTTTGACTATTGGTTCCTGCAATTGTGATTATTTTTTTCATGATTCCTATTTTTTAGAGATTAGATGATCTACGGACCATTTTCCACTACCGTTTATGACAATACTTAGAGCCAGACCAATGATTAGAAGCGAATATTCATACCCTTCTCCGGCTTGATTGCCAAACCAATTCATAAAAAACCCATGTTCCAGTTGTGTTGTGACAATAATTCCTGTAAACATTCCTGCTAGTGCTAATGCCCAAAACCTACTGCAGATTCCCAACAGTAATGAGATAGATCCGAAAAATTCAATTATGATTACAGCACCAGCCACAATACTGGGCAACCCCATTTGGGTAGTTAAGGATTCCATAGTCGCTGAATATCCATACCCTCCAAAGAGTCCTAATAATTTTTGTGCTCCATGCGGAAATATAACTACCCCTAATGTGAGTCGTGCGATACTAAATCCAATATTGGGATCTGTTGTTAAAAGTTTGTTTACTAAATTTTTCATACTGTTTAAGATTTAAAAATGTTTATAAAGTTTTTCGATAATACACGCCAAAAGATGTTACTTCTATGGGTTTTGGTCCATACTGATCAAAGTCGAAACCGATACCAAACTGATGTCCTTTCCATGATACTCCAGCTCGTAATTGCTGATAACTTCTGGAGTGTGTTTTAAATTTGTCCCAGATCGTTACAAACTGTCCGTTTAACCAAAAAGAGAGGTTATTATTTATTGGTGTATTGTATTGGAACTGTAGAAATGCTTCGGTATAGCTAGCATCTTTTTCCTCGGAATAGGCTATGGTAGGAATCGCTACGAATAAAAACCGCGAATTCTTGAACGTAATATATGCCGATAAACGTTCTGAAAACCCAGCAAAGCTGTTGTAATATATCGATGGACCAATACCTACATTCTTATGGATATTCCAAAATAGTGTGGGCTGTACACCGATCTCATCAAAATCCTGGTTTTCTTCGTTATGAAACTTCTGGAAAAAGGCAAGTGTATTAATGCTTAGCGTTTTGCTGTCATTAATCGTATAACTGGAGTATATGGTAAAGTCTGTTTTATCTAATCCAGAAAACAGTTCGATTTGTGCGAATTGTGCTTGCAAATCATTTGAAAACCAAACTATTAGAAACGAAGTAATGATGTTTATTTTTTTCATGCTTCAAAATTCCGACAGGAATGCATGAAAAAAAATGAACTAGTTTAAGACTTTTACATTCGATTTACTTTCGAAATAATTTTACTCATAAATTCTGGAGTAATGCCAATATACGCTGCCAAGTCTTTTTGGGTAATTCTATTAATGATTTGTGGATATTTCTTTTTGAACTCAATATATCGTTCTTCGGCAGTTAAGGAGATACCATGATTAGAACGTCTTATATAACTTACTAGCGATCTTTGGTATAGGATACGATAAAACTTCTCGAACTTTGGAATTTCCTGAAATAACAATTCATAATTAGCTTTAGAAATCCCTAATAATTCCGAATGCTCGGTAGCCTTAATAAAATAACGCGTCGGTTCTTTAGTCATAAAACTAGCCATATCACCTGTCCAAAAATCCTCTATGGCAAACATTGATATGTGAGGCACTCCATCTTCATCTAATGTATACACCTTTAAGCATCCTTTTGTGATGAAATACTCATAGGTCGTAATATCACCAGCCTGCATCAAAAACTCTTTCTTTTTTACTTCTATTTCGGTAAGTAAAGAGAGGTATTTTTGCTTTTCTAGCTCAGTTAAATCAATAAACCTGGCTATATTATTAAGTATCAGTGTATGTGATTCTTTATATATCAAAGTGTGCTAAGTTTGAATGACTTCAATGTAAAGAATTAATTAGTATATAACAAAGTTAAAAAAGCACCCATAACGCACTCACTATGCACAAGGATCATAAAAAAGTTATAGGTGCTAATCCTTTGTATTTTTTAGAATAAACCGAAGTAAACACAAATTAAGGCTATGGTATCAAAAAAACCATGTACTGCAACAAGGAACCACAAATCGTATTTACGTAAGTAGAATATCGTTGCTAAAATTGCTCCAACAATCCCTGTAACAAGCTGCCCTGTGATACCTTGATAGCTATGCATGAATCCGAAAAAACAAGCCAGAAGCAATATATTAAGTAGTATACTCATTTTACTTTCGCCAAAGAATTTCACCAACTGTCGCATAAAATAACCTCGAAAGATAATTTCTTCTCCAAATCCTGCTGATGCCCATACGATCAATAAAGCCACTAAACAAGCTGGAAGATTTCCTTTTAATTCATTAAAACTCGAATAGTCTATCGGAGCTCCTGTGAGTTTTGTAATTCCGGGAACTAATAAAAACACATAAAAAACAAAAAGACCTAGTGCTACCAATGGAGCAAGTACGAATATACTTTTGGTTGTAAATTTTTCTCGTTGAAACCCAAGTGCCAAATATGGTTTTCCTTGGTACTCTATATAATTAGCAATAATGATTAATATCGAAATAACGATGTTTTCTACATAACTAAGGGTAATCGGTCCGAACCATAAAAAGAAGATAATTGCAGTAGTAACTAATGGAATTACTATTTGTCGTAAGCTCATTTTGTTCATTGTTTTTGATTTTAAATTCTAAACGAAATAATGAACAAAATCTCTGAAAACCCCTTTAAATACTTATGTTTTTACTGAATGGTCGTAAATTACAGCTGAATAGTCGATAATTTCTAGCCATCATTTATAGAAACCAATCCATGAATGCTTTTCGTTTGTAACGACTGATAGTGATTTCGGCGATTGCATCGTTTTTAATAAAGGGTTTTAATAAAATACGCAACTTGCCGTTTTCAATCTTTTCAACTTGATCTATGGTATCTTTATGAACGATCATTTGCCTATTGGCTCTAAAAAATAACTGATCATTTATTTTTTCTTCGAGCTCGTTTAAGGTAAAATCTGTATTCATGGTTGTCCCATCATTCTTAATGGTATATACAATTTTGTTTTCGCTGTAAAAACAAGCTATGTTTTCATAACTCAGCTTTGTCATTTTTATACCGTTATCAATCGTAATTTCAGCATCTTTTAAAGATAACTTATATAACTCGTAGATATCCTGAGCGTACCATAAACCTATCAAAATAAAACATATTAGTAAGGTAATTAGTAAGCCAATTACGATATAATAGAATTGTATATCTCCATCTGCAAGAGCTTCTACAATGATATTTACAGGAATATAAATTATTGTAATATATCCCAAAGTTGAGGCCATAAACCTTCCTATTTTGGCGATCTCTACCTTTATGGAAAAATACTTTTTCTTGTAAAACTTAAAATTGAAATGTGCTATTATGGCTACCAGCGTAGAAAAAATAATAGTGAACAGAAAACCTTCAATAGGAAATCTATATGCCGTATCATCCTGAAAATTATCGCTTGCTGCTATATGATTTACGACTAATGAAAAGAGGATTAACACCATGGCTTTCTGTAACCAACGCCATGCTGAACTGCTCAGAAATTTTTGCCATACTGTTCCTTTTTTATGTTTGTTTACTTGTTTAATAGACACGTATGAAAACCTTTTTGTACAGGCTTAAAAGTAAGGAATAATATCAATTGCGTCATTTCTTTATTTTTTCTTTTACGAAATTTAGAATATTTTGAAACTCTACTACACCAACTTCGGATTCCCCTATTACATAAGTCTCTTCACAATTCTCTTTTTTAATTAGTACGAGATTAGATTTAATGATTTTAAATTTTAAAAAATCTTCCCAATTTGTCCAATTACATAGATAATCATTGGAATATCTTAAGCAATTATCATTAAGTTCAAATGTTCCCATTTTGGTGAGTTCATTCTCTTCCAGTAGCTTTTTTAAATTTCTGGTGTAATCGTTTTTTAATCCGACATACCTTTCATTCTTATAATAAAGATCAAACACTGCATAAATTCCAACAATAAAGAACAATGTACTTAATTCACTTCCTGCTATTAGGATACTAAATCCAATTATAAAAAACACGCAAGCAATAATTGCTGATTCTTTCATTTTCTTATATTCTTCATGAAAAATATAAGGAAAAGTTAATCTTGTTTGTTCAATGTAAAGATGTTTATCAAATGGAATTTTATTTTTCAAAATTAATTCTTATTGATTACTTAAAATTTTACATATGTATCTAATAAGACACAATCTTATTTTTTATATTTCTGATTAAAAGTTGATTCAATCCAATCATGTGTATTAATATCTTTCATACTATTTTCATTTTCCTGTAATTCTGCTCTAATTCCCTTCATTTTCTTACTTAGATCTTCAATTTTCACTAAAACTCCATGATTAAATTCAAACTCCAATACTTTTTCATATTTCCACGCTGGATGAAATCCCATATGAACATATAAGTTCCTAATAAAATCTTTACCGATTAATAAAGATCCAGAATATTCAATTAAATAATTTAGGCCTTCATATTCTGTATTAAAAAAAAACGATTTAGGTCTTCGAACTTTTGTATTTGGGGTAACCCCATTAATACTAGGTAAAGGAGACTTTTTAGAATTCTCTTTTTTTAAATTTATATCTACACCTTGAATTAGTAATTGATCCTTATCAATAATAAAAGTTCGTTGAAATCCTCTCCAGCAAGCAGTTGTTTTTCCAACTGGATTAAGTCCAAATGATTCTACAAAAAATGGTATTTCCTCTGTATATCCTGTTAGATCATATATCTCTCCTTGATATATGATATGATCAGAAATCTGTGCAGTCATTTTAAGGTCGGTTATTAACTATTTTTTTTATATAAGTGTCTTGAATGAACGAAATGTTACCTTGCTTTTTACTTTTCTAGTTTAGTTAAATCAAAAAACCTTGCTATTTATTAAGTATAAGCACATGTAACCCTTTATACATCGGAATATGTCAAATTTCAATAATTCAATGTATTGAATTAATTGGTATATAACAAAGTTTAGTAAAGCACCTATAACTTAACTTACTATGCATAAAATAATTTTAGGTGCTATTCCTTTCCATTTTTAGAATACACCTAAGCACATACAAAACAATGCTATGGCATCAAAAAAAGCTAAAACCTTTATTTATCGATGTCTACGTCTATTATGCTCATAAAATATAATATATAAGTCAGGATATAAAGCGTTGATTTTATCTTGCGTATCATAATCCTCTTTATCTGCAATATTATTATTGTATACATACAGCCTTACATTTTGCAAGCCTTTTAGGGAATCTGCAGGAACCTTACTTAAATTATTATTACATAATTCGATCATATTAAGATTACTTAAAGATGATAAATCTGGTAACGTTTTTAAGTTATTCCCGGTTAGAAATAACTTTGATAAACTTTTTATATCCAAAACCCAATCTGGTAATTCGGTTAGCCCTAATTCTGATAAATTAATTTCTACTAGATTTAACCTTCGAATCTCCTCGTAGTTTTCTAGAAGTGTACGTGGACTAGCACCCACGTTAAAGAGTTTTTGTAAATTTCTAAAGGTCTTTGGTAAAGTTATATTGTCTGGAAAGCTTATGTATCGTAAATTTGATAATAATCCTATCGCATTTGGTAGTTCTTTAATTTTCGTCTGATGTAAGCTTAACCTCTTAAGACGTTTCAATTCTGCAATAGTATCTGATAAAAAAGTGATCTCATTACTAGAACAATATAAATAGCGTAACTTTTTAAGCCTGTAGACAGATTGCGGTATTTTTTTTATGTTGTTATTTGTAAAATCAAGTGTTTCTAAATTAGATAGTTCTTCGATCCATTCTGGTATGTTTTCAATCTGATTATCTGAAATATTTAATTCTCTTAAATTTTTATAAGCTCTAATTTCCTCAGGAATGCTCTTTAGATTTTTATTCGATAATCGTAGTAATGTAACTTCCAAAGGATTTATATCTTCATCAACTTCTGTTATCTCTTTTTCTTTTGCTGGTAATTTTGATAGAGGTAAATCTATAAGAGCGAGAGGTATATTTTTTATTTTGGTTCCATGTATATCTAGTTTTTCCAATTTTTTCAGTTTTTTTAAAGATTTTGGCAAACTAGAGATACTCGTATGTGATATATTGAGTACACGTAAATTCTTTAGATCGCCTATACTCTCTGGTAATTTATCAATCCCACTCTCAAAAACGTTCAATATTTTTAGGCTTTTAATTTCGCCTAAAAAATCTGGTAACTGCTTTATAGTGTTATCGCTTAGACTTAGTACTTCGAGTTTTTTTAACCTACTAATAGCAACAGGTATTGTGGAAAAACTATTATAATCCAGGTATAAGCGTTTTAAGTTTTTTAATTCGGAGATAAACTCTGGAATTTCCGATAATCCTCCTCTAATTACCAACTCTTCCAAGTTTTTTAATTCTGTTATTGATTTCGGGATTCCATTAGCTACTCGCTTCGAGTTTAAATAAAGTCTTAATACATCTTTTTTATTAGCCAATGCCTCTTCCATGGAAGTGTATTGTTTTACATCTGTAAAAGGAGAATTGTACTCTCCTACCATTGGTCTTATTGATTTTATTTTTAAACTATCGATGCTAATCAACTGATCTTCTTCTGACACCTGCGCAGTACATGAAAAAAGAAATCCAATGGTGGCAATTAATGAGGCATATATTTTCACTTGTTTATATTTTTCTACTTTGTTACTGATTTGTTCATTTTAAAGATTCATAACACTCTTTTTTAGCAAATAGTATTCATTGCAAAACGCATCTTTAAATATTCAATTCCTTGAAATTCTAAAATATCTCTTATTTCGGGATTATCGGATGAATAGTCAGATTTCATTTTTACATCACTTTGCGCTAATGAGATACTTGAAATTAAAACTAATCCTAACACTAGAATTTTTTTCATAAAGTTGGTTTTAGATGTTTTACAAGGTTGTATATGTATATCCTGAAAAATGAAAATGTTACCCGGATTTAGACAAAAACTGCGTATTGATTGCTAACCTTTCGGGATAATGTAAGGTCGGATGTATATTTTTAGTGCTTTTTAGCGTCATTAAACTGCCACAACACATTTACCAATTGCCATTTGCCATTGAGTTTTACAATGTGCATATAGTCTATCCAGTCATCTGCAATGAGTTTTACAGAAGCTACTTTGTCATAAATATCCAGAATAACAACTTCCTTTTTGGGATTTTCGGGAAACTTATCTTTATCCTGATTATAGGTTTCTGCTAGTAGAATCATGGCATCAGTGAAAGTTTCTCTTAAATATTCCTTTCCTGTTTTTTTATTCGTCCAAAAAGTTCTTTTTACCATTCTTGGATGCGCAGCTTGTTCGAACTGTTCTGGTTTTACATTATGCTGAGCTTCAATATAATCCAATGCTACTTGTTTGATTTCTAAAGAATCCTTTTTGTTTTGTCCGTAAAAAGAAATGCTCATTAGACAGAATAGGAAACTGAAAGTAACTATGCTTTTTTTCATCATTTTATTTTTTATGCAAAACGAGGTTAATTATATACCAAGCTATCGTTTTATTCTTACTGTATGTTATTCTATGTGTACTTACTCACTAAAGAAACACAAATTCCCCTACATACAAAAAACCAGCAGTTGTTAGTTGTTGGTTTTTGCTAAAAATTAACGTTCATTTATTTTTTTAGTTAAAGTTTACTGTCGTTGGAATGATAACCTTTGTTTACATTTTTACAGTTTTTAGGAAACAAACTTCATAGCGCTGCAGTAATTGACATGAATTCGACCTAAGAAAATTTACGTCAGTCAGCGTGTCCGCCGAAGGCGAGATGTATCGAAGACAAGTACATTTTAGGTAAAAGCCTAATTTCGATACTATTTTTCTTCATTTTATTGCGAAAAATCACTCAATTTGACGGCTTTTAAGAATTTAAAAATCACATCAAACTCACTTTAATTAAACATGCAACTTGTTACCTATTGACATTTTTATTGCCTTTTCTGCTTGCTTCATATGCCGTTCATTATGATATATGACCACTCTAAACGTATCTCCTAATCTTAATTTGATGAATCGTGAAATTGAAATTGCAGTTTTCGTTTTGTCAAGATTTACATTTTTGGACTGATCTAAAAGTGCTAGTATCTGATGTTGTTGATGTATAAACTTGTCTATGGTTTGAAGATCTAATTCTGAGTGCAGAGGATTCATAGACGTAAAGGTTTTCATTTTCTTTACATTCTCATTATAAGAAACGGACTTGCTAAAATATGTACCCAGCCAATTACTCTTAAAAATTTCAGAAGGCTTGTGTGTAGAGGTTTGTATTTTGGCTGTGATTTCAGGAATATAAAAATCTCCATACCTATTTAGATGTTCAATACATTCTAAAGCACTCCAACTTTCTGAAGCTGGTTTCCAATTTAGAGCTGTGACAGATTCCTTTTTTAATTGTTCTGCACCGTTTAGGTTCGCTCGTGTAATTTCTAATAAGTCTTGTAATAATTTTTTAGTCGCTATTGCCATTACCTTTATTTTATTACAAATGTCAACAGAGATTTTAAAAAAAAAATTGATTGAAATTAAGATTTTTTAATTCTAGAAAGTGTTTCTGGTGTCATTCTTAAATACGAAGCAATATATTTATTCGGTATCTCTTGAAACAGTTGTGGACTTCGTTTTAAAACTCTCTTATAGCGCTCCACAGGAGATGATGTTAGAATATCTCTTTCTCTTTCCATTTGCTGTAATACAAAATTTTCTAAAACAGAAAGCCATAGTTCTTTATTCTCAGGTGATGATTCAATAAAAGATATATACTTTTTTTTACTGATGACATTAACATTCGTCTTTTTTAATGCTTGTATATAGAAATCTGAAGGTTGTTCATTTAGGAAAGAATCTAAAGATGCTATTAAGTTATTTTTATACCCAAATCTTATGGTATGTTCTTCATATTCATCGATTACAAATATTCGTAAACTTCCACTTTTTATCAAATAAATATTGGTATCAATAGTCCCCTTTACCTTTAGATATTCATTACGTTCTAATACTACTTCTCTATCCCAAAGCTTTTGGTTGTTTATTTTATCAATTAAGTTCGAAATAGGATTCATATTAGCTTGCAGGTACCATAGGATGATATCAGTCTATCGATATATAGGTATGATACTTTGTTGTGTTTGTACTTATTTTGCATATACTCTCTAAAGAAATACAAATTTTCCCTATTTAAAAAACCAGTAGTTATTAGTTGCTGGTTTTTACTAAATATTAACGTTCATTTATTTTTTTAGTCATCAATTTTCGATCGTTGGAGCGATAGCCTTTGCTTAGATACAATTTATTAGCATTTACATTACGAGGTTCTACTTCTAGATGTAGCGCTTGTATGCCTAGTTTTTTGGATTCTGAAGCTATAAAATCTAGTGTTAAGCCGCCAATTCCTTTATTTCTATACGCTGGTTTTATATAGAACTCATCTATAAACGCATCCCTACCTTTGTACTCAAAACTAAATCCAAATGCTAGGACTAGATATCCAATGATTTGTTGTTGGTATTTCATTACATAGAGTCTCCCTAAAGATTCGTCTGAAGTAAATGCTAATACGTTCTCTTCTCTACCTATTGGATCAAATTCATAGCCCTCTATTTTATTAAATGCAGCCATCATTTCCAACACCTCCGTTTTATCATTGTCTGTATAGGTTGTAAATGATATTTGCATTTTCTGAATTACAATTTTTATAGAGCTACGAAGTTGGGAACTTTGAAGAGCTATTTATTTACAACGATTTGTGTATGGTTAGTAGCGGATTTCGAAGCACAAAACTTTCGGTTTTAGCACTAAATTTATTAAAAGTTAAAAACAGTGAAATATAGCACTAAACCGCCATTATCTATACACTTTGTTGGCAGTAGTTTTCATTCACTTGTTTTTTGTTTGTCCTGGGCTGCTTCGTTTCTTTTCTTCATTTCATTTTGCCATAATTCACTCTGTATTTCTCCCCATGTTTTTACGCTTAGGTGTTTCTTTACGGTAAACTCACATAAATTTCCTATCCAGTCGTTGTACTTGTGATAAGGTTTAGAGTCGTTCTCATACTCGCCAAAATGTCTCCAAAAATCTTTTGGCAACAACTCTTTTGCTGTCAGAATGAGAATTGGGTTTGTCGGTCTGTGACCACTTCCTGTTCTAAAATGATTTACAACCTTTAAAATTTCTGTTTTCTCATTTTCGGTTAACTCGTCATTCAGTGTCGCAAATGTCAAAATTGAATTGGGAAATTCTGTTCCTAATTCAATCATTCTATCTGCATCGCCAGATGTAAAGTTTTTGTATGTTTTGCATTCACAAAAAACTAAGTCGGGTAGAATATTGTCTTTGTGCTTTTCTTGAAGCATAATAACAAGGTCTACTTCTTTTGTTTGGTTGTCTTTTAAAAGTTCAAAACCGATTAGTGCTGACATATTACCTGAAGTGTCCGCAAATTCTTGATTAAATAATTTGAGAGTTAAAAAAACTGTAATTACACCGCCAACTTTATTATTCTTACTGAAAGGTCCAACTCCACGATATGCCCATTTAATTTCGGTTGGTTGGTGCATTGGCAAACTAAAATTGTTTCTACAGATAGCACAAGTCATAGCTTCTTTTAATTCAAATGGAAGATAAAAAGCACGTTGATGACAAACTTCGCATTGAAGAATAGTCCCAAATTCAATTATCTTGTTTTCAATTATTCCTTTTATATAAGAATTAATTTGTTCATTATTGTTGTTTTTCAAACTCTTCTTTATCGCACCAACTAATGTTGGGTGGTAAACTGTTTTACCGTCTTCAATTAAATCAAGAATTTTAAGTGAGGCTTTGTTTTGCAAAAAATAAGACCCTCTTATGCCACCAATGTTTTTCAATACTTCATTTGCTAAACGACCGTTTGATGTTTCTATTACTTTGTTTCCACTTTTAGAGAAAAATACTTTGAAAAAGTCCTTCGCTTTGGGAATGAAAAAATAAACTTCATCATCATCTCGTCTAATGTAGTGGCTCAAACCTTTCTTGGACAATCTCCATTTATCGCGACCATATGAATGGGTTAATCTTATCCAGTCAATCGTTTCTATTCCGTATATCAGCCCTGCATCATTTAAATATTCGTCAAAGTAACTAAACGTAAGATTGACTTTATGTGAGGCAATAAGACTGTAATTGTTTTTAAGCTTGAATGGTAAGTTGTTGGTTTTAAATTTTACATGATTTTCTTGGATTTCTACCTGAGAATACGTGGAATTAATTTCTGTTTTCACACACAGCACTTTGTCTGCTTCCAATACAGACCTATCACCAGCCCAAAATCTAGGAAACCAATGTTGAAATGAAAAATTAAGTTTGCCTCCGATTTTATTTTTTATTTCTCGAAGTTTTTTCTCAACTCTTTGTTTTTGCTCGTCAGTTGTTGTCGTGCTAAATTTAAAA
Source organism: uncultured Aquimarina sp. (assembly GCF_947492965.1). Classification (GTDB taxonomy): domain Bacteria; phylum Bacteroidota; class Bacteroidia; order Flavobacteriales; family Flavobacteriaceae; genus Aquimarina. Next base: position 74,537 of record NZ_CANLOZ010000008.1, read on the forward strand.
TTAACGAATGAGAAACTTTCGGACTTGTTTAATTGAAACTGACTAAACCTCTCTATAAAACCACTAAAATATACGTTGTCAATTTGGCTAAGAGGTATAGGAATAATATACCACCCAAGTGCTCTCAAATTCCAATAGTTATTAATGTCGTTTAGTCTTTCCTCATTTAGAAAGTATATCCCTTCTCCCTTATACCAATGCCTTTCCGGATATATTTTTATTTCTCCCATATTGATATTCAATGTATCAATATTTTGATTGGGAAAATGATTGGCAATGTTGTCAAAAGTTATTTCGGGCTGTTCAAAGAATGAAGACGATTTTAATTGATTGCTTATTTCCGTTTGAAAACTATCAACAAAGCAACCGATAAATGATTTTAAAAATAAATCTGATTTTTGAGTGTTAGGAATAGAAAGTTTTAAGTTGTCATTTCGTAAAAACTTAAATTCCCTTTCAATAATATCAGAAATTAGTTCTAAGACACTTATTCCGTATTTAATAACTCCATTATCTGTGTCAGAAAGAAAGTCTTCTATTGATAGTAAAGTTCTGTCGTCACTTATTGTCTTAATAAATTCTATGTCCAACGAATTGTCGTGAAGGATAATATCGGGGTCAAAATTGTCTATTGTATTTTTGTAGTAATTTAAAGCGTCATAATCAATAGCGTATTCACTTTTAAATTCTTCTGGTAAAACTGAATGAAGTGGTAAAATTGGGCTGAAAATTCCGCCCCAATAAGAAAACGAAATTTTAATTGCTCTTTCAAATTTGCTTTCAGAGTTAGGCTCAATTAGAAAACAAAATTTTATTGGTGCTACTTTCTGATTTACGCCTATTGTCATTTATTGTTTTCGCTTTGTTTAATGTTATTCTGAGGACTGTCTTAGACTACTGCTAAGGCTAGTGCATGGTGTCGTAGCTTCCCACAGGGAGCTATGCCTTTACAAATTGTTACCAGCTTTTTTTATTCATTTATTTATTACCGTTGAGATTATTCGCCCTCTTGTAATTCTAGCACTTCTACTATTAGTACCTTGAATAACATTTTTAATATATTCTTGTACATCTGGTGACATATCTTCATCGTCTACTTTTGCATAGAACTCCTTCAAATTAACCTCTAATTTTTTGTTGTCAAATTCTTTTGATTCCTTAAATTGTCCTCTGTGTAGTTCCACAATTAGAGTGAACAGATCATTCTTTTTATAAACTCTTGATTTTTCATCAAAATTTAATGAGTCTATTTGCTTTAATATAAAATCAATTTCTGTCTTTAACTTTTCAGAATCTGGAAACTCATCGTTATATTTTTCGAGGAATGTCTCGAACTCTGTTTCAAGATTAAAATAACTTGAAAGTAATGTAATTGAGGTTAGCAGTGAAAAGCCTAGATCTCTCATTCTTTTTACATCATTATTTGTAAAGACTGAGTGATTTTCAAAAAATGAGTTTTCAGATAATTTTTCGGCAAATATTTTTAGCTCTCCATCAAATCTAGAGTTATGAATTTCAACTGCATTTAGCGAATAATTTGTTGAATTTATACGCTGAAAAATAGTTTTAATATCTTCAATTGTTTGTTTCCCCAAATCTCTTATGACGACCTCATACTCTAAAAAATCTTCCTGTTGTTTTGGGTCTAGTTTCTTATAAGGCAAAATATCAGAATGATACTTAATTTCATCAGAACCAATAAAATATTGGTATAAAGTTGAAATTCTTTGCTGACCATCAACAATCATTTCATTTCCTTCACCACTTGTAAGATTTACATCACCAGCAGCAATGTATATTTCTGGAAAAGGTAAGCCTTCTAGCACTGTCTGAATAAATGCTATTTTATGTTTATTAGCCCACACTAATCTTCTTTGAAATTCTGGTCGAGGAATTAATGTTCCATTTTTAAGTCCCGAAAGTAATTTCCTTAATCTAATATTTGTTCCTGATGTTTTCATTTCATTAAAATTCTAATTTGCATTCTGAAATAGACTTTAATTGGTATTTCTCTAAAAAATGCCAATTTCTATAAAGCCCGCCTCTGATTTTGTAAGGACCATATTTATTGCTTGAAGTCATTTTATTAAAAAAGTTCCACCATTGATCTTGAGTAAAATCAAATTTTGGTGAAGTTGGCAACATATCAGGTCTCATCCAGCCTTGGAAATGATATGTAGTGAATTCTTTTTGTTTATTCCAATAACCTTTATCCTCAATGTAATCATAAAGAAGCTTCCATATATCATCAAATAAAGTTTGAGAAATTATTGCAACATCTATATCTGATTCCTCACCAAAACTTCTATATCTTCTTTTTCCTTTTTTTAAGTTTTCAGATATAGAAAAACCGAGTTTTCCAGAGCCAACTATTAAAACCTCATTTGGGTGAATTTCAAAATGATCAGCGATTGAGCCTTTCAGATCTAAATACATATCAGAATCTAGAACATGACTGTCTCCAGATGTAATAAACTTTCTAACGATATCTACATCTTTTTTTAATTTAAGTTCAGATTTGAATTCTTGTATTTTATCTTCAATCATTTCTGTCTTATTGCATACAACGTAGGCATATACACACCTATCGCTTTATAGTTATTATATTTTAATGCATTTGTACTTACTTACAAACATTTGTATATAGCCTTTCTAAAATACCATATCTAAAAATGTGTATGCACAAACCCCACTAAAGAAACGTAAATTTCCCCGAATAAAAAAACCAACTTGTATAAGTTGCTGGTTTTGTTGTGTGAGTGGTTGTGCTGGGAGCACTTCGACAAGCTCAGTGTGACACTGCATGATTACTGTACCGTACTTCGAGAGCACTTCGACAGGCTACCATTGACGTATTATATAAAACATTGTTTTCAGATCGATACAATGAATTTAAATTTTATCTAATTCACTTTGATGGAGCTTCTTTTCTTTTTTTCATTGCCAAAAAAAGAAACAAAAAAGTCTAGGCTTACAAAAAGAACTTAAGAAAATGCTACGCCACCTTCAGCCACGGATGAAAAAAACTCGCTATCGCTCAAACAGTTTTTCATCCCCAAGCCCTCGCTGCTGACTTGATTTTTAAAGTTCTTTTTGATAGGCCATTTCAAGCTCATTACGTTAAATACCTATACTGAATAAAACTTTTATTGGATGTCTCAGTGTGACACCTCAGCACGACGCTTCATTTTTGTTATTCAAAATTCACTTGTCTTCGATACAATCCGCCCAAAGCGGATCACTCTGACTGACGTAAATTTTGTGTCAGCTCAGCGCGACGCCTCAGTGCTAGATTGGTGGTTGGAGTTAGAATTGATAGCCGATAAAAAACCAAAAGTTGTTTACAAATCTGTGTGCGTTGATCGTAGCGCCTTCCCATTGTGTTTCTGGGATGTTATTAAAATAATACCGAAAAGGGATAGAGATATTGGTATATAAATGTTTGATGCCAAATATATTTTCTTTTCGATAGCCAATGGCAAATCCTACCGTTGCGGTTTCATTTACCAAACGATTGGTAGAGATTAGATGGTTATACTCATCTTTTACATAGGCAACACTACCACTGTAATAAAAGTTCTTGCGCTTTCCAAAATACCGATCGTAGTACAATTCATAAATCCGAAAATAGCCTTCTACATTGTCACCATCCACCGCAGCAGATTCCCACTTACTAGATAAATGTCTTTCGGTGAGATTCACCTCTCCGATCATTAATCGGAGTTGGTGCTTCTCATTAAAACGATAGCCTACTTCTCCCGCAAAATTCTGGAACTTGTTCATCGTCATTTCAAAGGTTTCGTATCCCACAAAAAATGAGGAACGATCTTGTTGTTGTGCATTCATTGCTATCATCCATAGCAGTAATACGATGATTAGTAGTTTCTTAATATGTATCATATGATTGTTTTTTGTGTTGATTACACTTCGACACTTCGAGTACCTCAGTGTCCGATCTCGTGTTGAGCTCAGTTTTTCATCCCCAAGTCCTCACTGCTGCCTTGATTTTTAAAGTTCTTTTTGATAGGCCATTTCAAGCTCAGTGCTCGCATTCATTGTTTGTTCTTCAAAATTTACTTGTCTTCGATACAATCCGCCCGAAGCGGATCACTCTGACTGACGTAAATTTTGTTTAAGTTTATAATAACTGCTCTGTGTTTGGTTTTGGGGGTTTATTGGATAGTTTCCAGGAAACTCTAATGATTACGAGTAGTAAGATATTTTCGATGACTACAAAAAAGATATCATCCATATCAGCATTAGGTAATGTGCTTAGAAAACCAAGTGAGGTTATGATCGCTGCAACCGTATTGTACCAAGTATTGGCTTTATCTTTTAATATTCTGGATAATAAGATCATTAAAATGGGAATCTGCGCTACGAAACCATACAACAACATATTCACTTCTGGGATTTGAAGCGACATCATATGTTCGATATATCCTTCGCGTAAAAATTCGTGTAGATCTCTTACGATCATATTAAATAAAATGACAATCCATAAGGTGGATAATAATATTCTTGGGTCTATAGTGTTTGTTTTCATCTGTTGTATTTTTTAAATGGATTAAAATGTTAGTGAATGGCTGAGATGCGATGATTCGTTATAAATTTGAGATCATCCAAAACGGCATTGGATTGCCCCCAATAAAAACTATCATCGCTACCAGATATTAATTGAATCGCAATGGTGATGTAGGCATTCTTGTGGATCTCGTCGATCTCCAAATAGAACCTATCGAATTGGGCTTTGGGCGTGGTGATGTCTAAAATATGAGCATCTTCCAAATCTTTATCTGAGATCGTGTGGATTATTTTTTTCGAAGAAATGACGATGATTCGTAATACGTCTTCTGCCTCATCGATATCCAATCCAGAAAATTTATAGCGTCCTGTCAATTGTAGATGTTGCATATTCTCAGTAACAAAAAAACTAGTCATAATTTCATTGGTTTGTGCTAGATATCCTCTATATAATGCCAAAGCAGTTCCATTGGCATCTGGCAATTCATATTTGTAGGCAAAACCTTCGTTATACGATTGTCTCCATAGTTCGTTTTTAGGATGTTCTTTCCATCCTACTGGCAATTCATATTCCTGATCTTGACAATAGATCGTTTCGAACTGATTAAAATCTCCGTTTGGAATTGCTACCTGCGCTGCCATTTCGGATACTGTGGCGATGATGAATAACAATAATTTGATTCGTAAAGTTCTCATTACTTCATTTTTTACTGGATTACACAATTAATACTGAAGCAAATATCTAGTGAAGTGAATGGTTATAAAACTTTACTATGCAAGACGAAGATATGTGTCTGCAAAAGCGGATTTTCTATCTGCAAAAGGTTTTGAGATTTATGAGAATTATCATTGAGAATAAAAGCTATTCTCGATACAATTTTTCTTCACTCTATTACGAAAAATCACTCGAATTGATGCTTTTATGAATTAATTATTAAACATTTAGAATTCGTTTTCATTTCAACCTTTTGTTCATTTCTTTTGCGATGCATTCCTCTCGTTACCTCGTCGGATACAATAAAGAAACGAAACAAATCTTACACTGGTGAAAAAAAATTCAAAGCGCTGCTTTGGAACGTCAAATCCCAACGCTGGAAAGGGTTTTTATCTCTAGCCTTGAATTGATATGAATTCTAATCACCACAACCTTACCATTTACTGGTACTGATTTGCTGAAAAAAGGAAGCTTTATAGGTTTCGGAAATGGGAATGAGTTGTTCGCCGATTCGTATTCGGTTTCGTTCGATGGAATCAATTTTACTAATAGAAACCATATAGGATTTATGAACCCTACAAACCAAACTAGCAGGAATGATCTGCTCAAATTCTTTAAAGTTTTGTAGCGTCATAATTCTTTTATCTGGCATATGTATTCGGCGATAATCTCGCATTCCTTCGATATATAAAATATCTGCCAGATTGATTTTTTCTAATCGGTTTTCGGTCTTTACAAAAATGAAATCTGGTTGTTGCTTTTGGGTTTTATTTTCTAGATTTTCCTGAGCTTTATTCACCGCTTGTAAAAACCTGTTGAAGGTAAAAGGTTTTAACAGGTAGTCCGTAACATTGAGTTCAAAGCTTTTTAAAGCATATTCCTGATAGGCAGTAGTCATTATGACTTCACTCGTAATCTTTGAGCTTTCCAACAGTTCTATCCCCGATAATTCATCCATATTGATATCCAGGAAGATCACATCTACAGTATTTGCTTTTAAAAAAGCTAGACCATCCAGAGCGTTATCAAAAGTAGCTGCAACATTGAGAAAAGGGATTTTCTCGGCAAATTCTTTAGTTCTTTCGAGTGCTAAAGGTTCGTCTTCGATAATAATACATGAATATGGTGTCATTCGCGATTCAATTCTTTAAAATGTTACTCGATAATCGAGTTTACATGCTACTCAATAGTTTACTCAGTGATTATCAAACGTACTTTATATTCTTCTTTTTCTTTTACGATAGCTAAAGTGTGTTTTTCGGGATACAGCAGTGCCAATCTTTTTTCGATCAGTGCATTTCCTAATCCATGATTCGTATGTGTTACTTTCCTATTAGGATTGAACTTGTTTGCACACTCAAACCGTATGCTTCCTTTTTCTATAAAGATATGAATCGTAATGGCATTGTCTATTTTTTTATTAGAAGTATGCTTAAAAGCATTTTCAATAAAAGGAAGAAACACCATTGGAGCAATTTCCTTACCCTTTGGTGAACCTGTTATCTCATAATTGATATAACGCTCATTGACTGTTCTTATCTTTTGCAGTGCCAAGTACTTTTCGATATACTCTAGTTCTTTGGTGAGCAAAATTTTATCTGTTTTCGTTTCAAAGAGCATAAAACGCATGATATCCGATAATTTATTTAAATACTTGGAAGCTTCTTCGGCATTTTTAAGAATCAGAATATCAATATTATTTAGGGTATTAAATAAAAAATGGGGATCCAGCTGTGATTTTACCAAAGCCATTTCCATTTCATGATTTTTTTGCTTCAGCGCTTCTTTTACTTTTAATTCTTCATACCAAGTAATAAATCCTTTGGTCACTAATGCGATCACTCCAACAATAAAACTGACAAAAGAAATAAACACGATACCTACGGTAACCGATTCCTGAGCTTCTGTTAAACTCTCTTTTCCCAAGAATACATAGATCAATACATTTCCAATGAAGGCTGCGCCAATCGAAAAGGCAATGGCATATATGATCGACAGGAGTATCCTTTTTTCTCGAATTTTGGGGAATACCAAAAAATAAAATGAGTAATAAGAAATAACAGATGGAATGATCGAAAAATAAAGAGATCGCACCATCATTTGCTCCACAATTTCATTGCCCTCACTTGCTACTGAGAGATATACCAAAATAATGGTTAATACCAAATAGCATAACCAAAATCCAATTTGTAATCCAATAATGATTGACTTCTTCACGATGAATAGCTATAAGTTTACTCGATAATTGAGACCTAAATGTTCCAGGCTTGCCTAACATCTACATCTTTTTCAATGCAACTCTACATGGTTTTACCACTGAGGTGAATTACTACTACAAAAATCATCTTTTAATTTATAACTATACATAATATTCTGCAAAGTGGTAGTATTTGTCTGCAAAACTGGAAATAAGAGTTTGTATGACTATTCTAAAGTATAATCTTTGGTATTATCATCGATTAGTTTTTTAAGCGCAGCTAAGTTTTTATCTTCTTGTGCTTTCATACCACTTTTCATCAAAGCGATCATGGATTTAGCCATAAGACTGTTTCCTTTTACCATTGATTTAGAAGTTATAGTAGTTTTACCATTATCCTCATCAAAAGACATTTCATACTCCATATCCATAAAATCCATAGAAAAAACCATGGCCATAAGTTCATTGGGTTTCATAGCAGTAATGGTTTCTGTCATCATCATTTCTTCTCCACCTTCATCGATATATACATTAGAAACTGCAGCTACTGTATTAGGTGTGCCACTTACATGTTCTGTTCTTAGAAAACCTTCGATCCATTTGGGCAAATTAGATTCATCAGACATTACGGCCCAAGATTCGTTTGCCGGTTTATTGACAACAATTTCATTCTCGTAAGAAACGGAAGAAGTAAAAAGTCCTATTCCAAAAAAGATCAATACGATGGCTACTACAGCAATCAGTAGATATTTTAAATACTTCATAATGTTATGTATTGGTTAGTGGCTGTGATATGTATAAGAAAGATTCTCTTTATAAATATACTGATTTTCTGAAGGTTGAAGAAATGAGGTCCAAAAGTAAATGAATGTTATATGTTGATATTTAATAAGGAACTTATACGTCTGAACGATGACAAACCTGCTCGACAAACATTAGTTGGAATAATCACAATCATCAGGAATATAGATATACTTATTTGTGATCTTTCTCATTTCGGTAAACTTATACACAAACGCTTTTTCCTTCCCTTTTTTAAGAGAATATTCCTCTTTTATAACATCGAAATTAAATTTTTCTTTATTTACTATCTGTTGCCATATTAAGTATACTTTATGGTTTCCTATAAAAGGTTTTTCAAACTTTTCGGTCTTATGAGTTATGTAGTGTATCTCCCAATTTTTCTTCCTCTTTTTAGGATTTCTTCTCTTCAGAACGATGTGGTTATATGCTGTATCCTGAATTACAGTATCCTTTTGTATTTCGAAAAAGTATTTTTTGGCAAATTTAGTATTGTACTTAGGTGTACCAATTCTTTTGACCAAGTCACAATCTAAATTAATTCTATTAGCATTTAGAAAAGAAGATTTTTCCAAAGAAAAAAAAGTTTCAAACTTTCTTTCGTGATCTACAAAATTAAATTCAAAATCAGGATTTCCGTCGTTTTGCAAAATTAAATGGTACCTATTATCTTTAGAATTAATAAATACTGCTTGTACTTTAATCGGACCTTCTAAAGATTCCTGATATGTATACGCCATCATATAATCAAAATTATAGGCACGTTGAGATATTATTGATTGGCTAATAAACGCTACTAATAGCGCAAGGATAAATTTATTCATAGATATTCACTAACTAATATGCTTTGCGATAGGTTTTTCTTTCTTGTAATTGGGTAAGCTCTTTTCCATTCCCGATCAGAAACTTTGTAGGTAAGGTTTCTCGATCATTAAACCGTTGCAGAAAAACAATAAAATGTAGATGCGGACCTGTAGACCATCCTACGTTACCGCTAAAACCAATATGTTGTCCTTTTTCTATGAGATCTCCAGGAGCTACGATAGCGCCATTTTTTTTGATATGCGTATATTCTGCGAATGTACCATCGGAGTGATATACCAAAATGTAATTATTAAATCTGGCGCAATCTTCTCCTGTACATGTCTTGTTAAAACTCTGTTCTACCAAAACAACCTTACCTTCTCTTGCAGCATAAATGGGTGTTCCTATGGGCATTCTAAAATCTAATGCATTCTCATTATGATGCGAAATGGTACCGTTATACCCTTGCGTAACCATATGCTCCGTTCCCTTCTTAAAAGGAAGATGATACGCATAATCGGTATCATAGTCTTCTTGTAAGTGATTTCCATGATTATAGCGTACACTAAACCCTAAGCGTAACGCCTTTTTTCTATCCACTACGGTTAGATCTGCGATATAAAATTGTGTAGTTTGTTCTGGAACCTCTATAATTTTAATATCACCAATACTAGAAGTAAGATTTTCAATCTCAAAATCAATCTCTACAGAAACCGGACAAAACTCACCATTATCAGCAAGAATTTTATATCCATCATCTGTTTCCTGATAATACACTCTAAAATTTTCCTGTGAAAAAACTACTATCGAGTAAAACGATAGCGCCCAACAAATTACATTCTTCCTATTCATTTCTTTCCCAATTACCAGAATAAAATACTGCTTTTATTTGGGAATTGCTAATAAAGAATCTTGATTTTGTAGAACGATTATATCAATAATTAAACTTATAGGTAATTCCTCCTAATACCTGGATTCCTTGTACTGGGAAGTTTGCCCAACGTTCGTAGTTCTGACCTGCTAGGTTATTACCTTTTACAAAAACTGATAGTTTCTCATTAAATCGATAGCCCAAATTTACATTGGCATCAAAATAACTATCTAAAGTTACTGTTGCTTCTGGTGTTGGTGGTACAAAGGCAACCGCAGTATTAATATCTTTTCGCTCACCAACATAAAACAGTTGTGCTCCTGCAAACCACTGATCTGTGATCTGATAATCCAATAATGCAGACGCTTTTAATTCTGGTAAATTCCAAGCTTCTTGTTCATCATCTGTATTATAACTATAATACTCTCCAGTAATGCCTAGTTTAAATTTCTTATTGATATTAAAATTTAATTCCCCATATCCACTTAAGGTTAGGATATCATCGTATCGGTATGAAAAAGAATTACCAAAATCGAATCCTTCTAATTGTACAACTTCTGGTCTGTTGTTTACAAATAAAGGTTTATCATTTTCCGAAGCATAACCACCTCTAAAATTATAGCTTACTACATCAGATAGTTTTCCTTTGAAACCTACATAAGCATCGAATTGATTGTGTGTGGTAGTTAAAAATAGCGTTGGTGACACATAAGGATTTGCTTGCACCGCATCTCTATAGGTGTTTTGTTGTAGCCCTCCTTCTAAACCTCCATAAGCAATAACCGTCTCATCTAGTAATCTATACGATGCTGTAACTTTTGGATAAATAAAGAAATCATTATCATTATTCTGGCTATCGATACTAAAAAATACTGCCGCACCCAGATTTAAAGTTAAATTATCTCGTAATACGACCAAACTTGGTTGAACTCCTAAATTTAGAATACTAAAGTCATTTGGTGTTTGTAACGCTAAGTTTAAAGGTCTATCAAATCCACCTCCTAAATAGTCAATAATAAAATCTGTAGTTACTAATTCGTCTACGATTTCAAACTCGAATGTAGGTTTAAAAATGGCATGATGCTCTACAGTACTGGTAGCGTCTCCAAAATAGCGATAGTTTAGAGAGGCTCTCTTAAAATACAGGTCATCGAATTGCAATTTACCCCCCAACTTGGCCCCAAAATAATTCTGTTGAGGGTCAATTGCATCAATTTGTTCTTGGGTTAATACAGGAATATCTGGTAACCCATACCAATTATATAATTGGTGCTCCGCTCCTACTTCTATTCCGTATGTAAAATCTTTAGTACGTGATGTATAATTTAGATCTAAAAACGTATTGTAAAATTTATCATCCAATACGACATCTTCTATTCCTCCTTGCGAAGAATTATGATGTAAATACAAACCAATATTATCTGTTCTATTTAACTGAAAATTACTATAAAACTCCGCCAATACCGATGTAAAATTTCCAAAACCTAAGGTTGCATAGTTATCATATAACGGTATTTTCTTAGGCTTATCGATATTAGCAGCTCTTCCTTTTGCGGGTGAAAAGGTAGATGCAACAGGAACCGAAAAAATACTATATCGTAATTGCTTTTTCTTTTGTGTAACAGAATCGTCTAAAATTGGCGTAGATTTTACCTTAAACGCATCACTAATCGTTGGCGTATATGTTTTTACGATCACTACTCGTTCTGTTTCTATAGTCTCTTCTTCTTCCTGTGCAAACAATGATGAAATACTGCAAGCGATTACGCAGGTAAAAGAAAATAATTTCTTAATATATCTAGACATAAATGGAAAATCGTTTATAACTGATTATTATTGTTCGGTTTTGATAGATGAATTTGTTTTTGCCTCTTCGGCTTTGATCTTTTTGAGTTCTGATCGTGCCTCGGAAATTACATCAGGATAGTCTACAAAGTTTTTGATCACACTTTCTAAAATATAGGTTGCCTGATAGGCATCTTCTAATCCGTAGAAATTCTTAGCCATTAAGACCAAACCTTTGGCTCCGTATAATTTGTATCCCGAAAAATCTTTTGCTAATTTTTGTACTGTTTCATTAGAACCTTTGTAATCTCCTTCTTTATTTTTAAAATAAGCATCATAGTATAGTGCTTCTGCTGCTAATTCTCCAGTTGCTATTTTTCTAACTTCGGCATAGGCTCTTTTGGCTCTGGCACCATCAGCAGTTTGTAGTGCTGCTCTGGCAATAAAAATCTGCGCATCACTTTTTACATCATTCTGAATTTTAGGATTTTCTAATACCTTTTCTGCATAAGCAATCGTTTCCTGATAATGCACTAACTGATAATGTGATTTCATAAGATTCGACTGCGCAAAAATGATATTCTGCGGAAAATCGGCATCTTTTTCTAATCTTTCTAAGATCGGAATAGCTTTTTCATAGCTTCGGTTTTCTAAATGTATCTGAGACAATCGTGCCAACGCTTGCTCCGTAAATTCTGTTCGTTCTTTTTGTAATACATACTCATAATGCGGAATGGTTGCTTGCTTATCGCCTTTTTTGTAAAATAATTGTGCCAGATAAAAATGACTTTTCAACGCATGAATCCCATTTGGAAATTCATCCAAATATTTTTGAAATCCTGCAATCGCAGCATTATCATTATTCTCTAAATACTGCTTTTCGGCAGCTTCATATGAAGTATTATCCAAATCTGCATCGGTTACATCTACAAAACTCAAGCCTTTTACCCAACTAGAATACTCATCTGTTCTTCCCAAATCCACATAAATTAATCTAGCCGTATTTACTGCCTGAATCGCTTCCTCGGTTCCTGGGTAGTCTGCTACTACTCGTTTAAATTTATACAGCGCTTTATTACCTTGGTCTCCATTATAATAGATCAACCCTTGTTTTAGCAATGCTTTAGGCACATAAGAACTTCTTGGAATCTCTCTAATCAATTTATCATATGCATCAATACCTCTTTGAGTTTTGTTTTCCGCTACATACGTATTCCCAAGAGCAAACATAGCATCATCGCGATATGTTGATCTGGTATATTTTTTTAGAAACATTTCTAAATCGCTGATTTTCTTATCGTTCTTTTTTACAAACCCATAGCTAATCGCCTTCTGATAATGTGCATAATCAGCATCTGCACCTCCTTTTTTGATGGCTTTGTTATAAGCTTCCATCGCAGGCCAATATTTACTAGAAATAAAATGACTATCTCCTAATCGTAAGTAGGTATCAGTCAATCGAACTTCGTCTATTCCGCTATTTTTAGCATAGCTATCAAAAGAATTTGCCGCTTGTGGGTATTGCTTTAGTTTAAAATAAGTGTATCCAATATTATAATCTATATCATTATTTTCATTCGTACCAGCACTACCTTCTTGTCCTTTGAACTGTTTAAACCCGATGAGTGCTTCTTCAAAATTACCTTGCAAATAATCACATTCAGACTTCCAATAGATAGCTTTGGCAGTGTATTTAGGATCGGTCTGTTGTGCTAAAGACTTATCGAAATACTTTTTTGCTTCGGCATAATTGGCTTCATTATACAATTCTACTCCTCTTAAAAAGGCAACTTTTTGGTACACTACTTTATCCTCAAAATTACGACTACCTTCTAATAGATCCATCGCTTCTTTATAATTTTTAGAAGTGATGTAAGAGCTGATTAATAATTCTTGAATCTCATCTTTGAACTCTGAATTTGGGTACGCTTCGGCATATGACAAAAGTACTTTAGAAGGACTCTCATAAGAGTTTCCGATTTCATAGCTCAACTTGGCATAATTATACAATGCATCTTCTTTTATTTTTGCTTCGAAATCCATTTCTGAAGCATTTTTGAATGCATTTAATGCCTGCTGCTTTTGATCCGACTTTAGATACGATTCTGCCAAATGATAATATGCGTTCTGTGCGGTTGCATTACGCCCATCGACAATCTTATTAAATTCTGAAATCGCATTTTGATAATCGCCTCCTTTATAATAAGCATACCCTAACTGATAATAATCTGTATTATTCCATTTTCCTTTTCTTCCTTTATAGGCTTTTAGGTGTGGGATCGCTTTATCGTATTCTCCAAGATTAAAATAACTCTCTCCTATAATTTTGTGAAGTTCTGATTTTTCGGAAGGTTTCGATCTAGGTAATTGACTTAACCCGTCATTAATCGCCTCTTGAAATTTTCCAGATTTAAAATTCATATCACTCTGGAAATACGATAAGTTTTTATTGTATTTATCTAAGTCCTTTACCTCATCAAAAAGCTTGTCTGCTTCTTGATAATTATCTCCTTCGTAAGCAATAAAACCTAAGTAATATTTTGCTTGTGCTCCATACTCATCTGTTTCTTCTACCTGAGTTAAGAATTTTTTGGCTTCATTAAAACGCTGAATTTTAAAATAGGCGTACCCATTATTAAAATTGAACTTTTCTTTTTCAGAACGGCTCATATTACCCTGATCCACTTTATCGTACCATTTACGTGCATAAGCATACTTTCCGTTATCAAAATAATAATTGGCAACATCTAAATACGCTGCGTTACGTTTGATACTGGTAGGATATTGCACCACAAACTCCTCCATGAGATCGTCTGCTCCTTTTTGATTTAACCAAACAGCACAGTTGGCAATGTAGTACGTACATTCTGCATCGATATTTTCATCATCTACAGCATCTCTTACCTTATCAAACAGATTTTGAGCAGCCAAAAATTGTTTGTTATTATACAGTTCTAGTGCTTGATTGTAAAGCACTAATTCATTGGTGTAAATTGCTGATTGCTGAGCAGAAATCTTTGAAGATAGGATTGCCACAAAAAGCATCAAAGTGATGTATTTGTTCATGTAATTATTTCTTTTAACGTTTAGAACCTGGCAACTACCAGCACTCTTGTTTAATAGAAATTTCAAGGTTTGCCTTGACCAAATTTTCTTAAAGTAAATATCGTTTCCCGCGAATAAATTTTGTGTTAAAGATACCCTAATCTTCATACTAATAACGAAATATTTTAAAGATAATTACATCAACGATCATTTTTTGATGTAGATATTAATTGATTTATGATTTGGGTGTATTTTTTTGCTCCTTTATGATTTAAATGATCTGGGTCGTAAAAATCTGAATCTTCTATCCTGTAGTCTTGGCGTAGGTTAATGTATCGAACATTTTCATTGTCCTTCTCTAGTACTTTACATGAATTGGTAACCTTTTCTAATTTATCTGGATTCAGATACGATACGTATCCATGATATACCGGCATATCTACGATATATACATTACAATTTTTCTTTTTACAAGCATCAATGATTGCTTGTAGCCGAGCTATATTTTCACTAAAATCGAATAAAAAATCTTCATGTCGCTTTGCAGCTACCCAACTTTGGACATCTAAGGATTGTCCGTTGGTACTATCATAATAATCACCCCAGCCCTTAGCATCACATCCTATGATCGTACCTTCATCGAAATATGTATGCACTAAAGAAATGGATTTATTGAGTCGTCTGGTTAATGCTAAACTATATTGTTTCACATCCCAAGGATAGATGATAGGTATTTCTAAATCCATTTGATTTTGGTAAAAATATTTACGCCATATCTCTCCTTTTGTATTTTTTAATTTACTTAAACTATAGTACCCAACAGTAATGATTACATTTTGAAGATTGGGCAAACTGTCTTTGTGTTTTTCAAAAAGTAATTGATCCATATACAGACTCTGACTAATATTAGCCAGATTCAATGTTTCTGTATCTATATAAGAAGGATTAACACCGAAAAAAGCATGGGAATCTCCCAAAATCAATGTCTCAATTTCCTTGTATCGTTCCTTTATGATCTTATGCTTATAGGTATAATTAGAAGGCACCGTTCTGTAGAACCATTCTAGGGCTCCCCAAACGATAGCAATAGGAATAAAAAAAACGAGTATTTTTCTTAGAAAAACCTTCATCATTAAAATTGAAAATAAATAAAGGTTTGTAGATTACCTCCAAAATACAGCACTAAAAACACTACAGCATAATAAATAGAATACCGAATTGATTTCGAAAATATATGCCGAATATCTAACAGGTGTTCTCTTCTTTTCTGGAGCCATTCTATTAGCATATATCCTATTAAGAACAACAAAAACCATTTATTTCCCTGAGGTAAAGAAAATAATGTAGTAGAAAAGATTCCTTGTAGGTATTGAAACGCTTCCGTTATTGTTTCGGCTCTAAAAAACACCCAAGCTATGGTTACAATAAAAAATGTAATTCCTATGCCAAGTAAATCTAAGAAGACAGATTTCTGAGTCTGCAAAAAAGCTTTAATTCTCGAATGTTTTAGCAAAAAGATCGTAAGGATTAAGAACATTCCATGTATCAATCCCCACGCTAAAAACGTAAGATTAGCACCATGCCATAAACCACTTACCACAAAAACGATCAAAATATTACTGATTAATCTAACATTAGAAACTCGATTTCCACCTAAAGGAATATATACATAGTCTCTAAACCAAGAGGATAGTGAGATGTGCCATCTTCTCCAAAACTCGATCAAATTCTTTGATAAATAGGGAAAATTGAAGTTCTTCATTAAATCAAACCCTAAAAGTCTTGCTGTTCCTATTGCGATATCAGAATAACCCGAGAAATCTCCATAAATCTGAAATCCAAAAAATATAGCTCCACAAAACAATGTACTTCCAGAATACTCTGTATAATTTTCGAACAGATTATTCACGATTAACGCACAATTATCTGCAATTACCATTTTTTTAAATAACCCGCCTAAAATGAGTTGCAATCCATCTACACTTTTTTCTATATTGAATATTCTTCGCTTTTTAAATTGTGGAAGAAGATTAGAAGCCCTTTCGATAGGACCAGCAACAAGCTGAGGAAAAAAGGAAACAAAGGCAAAAAAAGAGATCACATCATCGGTTGGCTCTATTCGTTTACGATACACATCGATTGTATAACTTAATGTTTGAAACGTATAAAAGCTAATTCCTACAGGAAGTACTAATTGTAGAGATGTATAAGAAATTGGTTTTCCGAATAACAAAAAGGCATCCACAAACGTTTCTAAAAAGAAATCAAAATATTTAAAAACGAATAATACTCCCAGATTACAAAAAACACTAATCCCAAAAAGCATTTTTCTTCGAATTCCAATACTATTTTTAAGTCTTCTGGCAACTAAAAAATCAATAATAGAGCTTAAAAAAATTAAGGATAAAAAACGCCAATCCCAGAAAGCATAAAAAATATAGCTGGTAATAAGAAGAAATACATTTTGAATCTTAATACTGCTATTAAACACAAACCAATACAATGTAAAAACGATTGGAAAGAATAACGCAAAATCGACCGTGTTAAATTGCAAAATGTATACGCATATAAATTCTTTGGGAAAATTAGTCAAAATCAACGTGGATAAAAAAACATTTTTAATAAATACAATATTCCATAAACTTTATACTTTTACTAAATATTACTAAACTAAGAATTTCATCATATGTCTAATCCTGTTTTAAGTCTTAAAAACGCTTCTATCTATCAACGAGAAAATCTCATCTTATCTGATGTAAATGTAGAAGTGAACAAAGGTGATTTTGTATATCTCATCGGAAAAACTGGAACTGGAAAAAGTAGTTTTATGAAAACGCTTTATGGAGACATTCCTCTTGTTGAAGGTGAAGGTAGTATCGTTGATTTTGATTTAAGTACCTTAAAAGAAAGTCAAATACCTTTTTTAAGAAGAAAACTAGGGATTGTCTTTCAGGATTTTAAATTACTAAATGATAGAACTGTAAAAGAGAATCTATTATTTGTGCTCAAAGCAACCGGATGGAATGACCAAAAAGCAATGGATAGTAAAATTGATGATGTATTAGATAAAGTAGGGATGAAAACCAAAGATTTTAAGTTCCCATATCAATTATCTGGAGGAGAACAGCAACGTATTGCTATTGCTCGTGCATTATTGAATGATCCTGAATTAATTTTGGCAGATGAGCCTACTGGTAATCTGGATCCTCAAACATCCGTAGAGGTTATGGAAGTTTTGCAGGATATCAATAAAAACGGAAATACTATATTAATGGCTACACACGATTACGCATTGCTATTAAAATATCCTTCGAAAACCCTAAAATGTGAAGGCAATAAGGTTTTTGAAGTAGTGCAACGAAAGGGATAGTGTATGTATGAGCGTGTTAAAGAAGTTCTCAAAAAAATCATCCCCAAAGATCTTTTATTTCGGTATGAAGAAATAATTCGATTCCCTTTTGCAATACAATATTATGGTAGAAACCATGTGTGTAATATTTGCAATGCCCATCTCAGAAAATTTATTGTTTTAGATACTGGAGAAAAAATATGCCCTTACTGCGGTAGTTTATCCAGAACCAGAAGGCTTTATAAAATATTACTAGACAAATTTGATTTAAAAGGAAATGTATTACACTTCTCTCCTTCCAGATCATTATATAGAAGACTGAAAAAGAATAAAAGTATATCTTATTTTAGTACAGATTTCGAAAATGAGTTTATCGCAGATTTTCAATATGATATCACTGCTATTTCTGTAGAAGACAATCTCTTTGATCTTATCATCTGTTATCACATTTTAGAGCATATAGAAAATGATAAAAAAGCAATGAGTGAGTTGTATCGTGTTCTAAAACCGAACGGAATATTATTAATTCAAACCCCTTTTAAAGATGGTGAGATCTATGAAGATCCGAGCATCAAAGATCCTAATGAACGATTACAGCATTTTGGACAAGAAGATCATGTACGTGTATATTCTGTAGAAGGACTAAAAAATAGATTAAAAGAAAGTAATTTTACAAACATCCAATCGTTAGAATTTACTAGTGATCATACTGATCCATCCACGAACGGTTTACTTACAGAAGAAACCATATTAGAAGTCACAAAATAATGCGTTTAATTACTCTTGATGATATTATAGAAACCTATACCAAGTTTAGACAACGTGGCCTACCATTTATAATGTCTAAACTAAATCTAAATGCCATCAAAAGAACAAAAAGTGCGTTTAACGAATTAGATATCTCTTCGGCAAATTGGTGGATTATTCCTAAAGTACAAAAACGGTGGAATCTTCTGATTACGGGAGATCCTAACTTAGAATATGAGGATTTCGTGATGCAAAATTATTTAAGTGATCACAAAGATTTAAAAATGCTTTCGCTAGGAAGCGGTATTTGTAGTCATGAACTTACGTTTGCTGGTTATGACAATTTTAAAGAAATCTTATGTTTAGATATTAATGAAGTCCTATTCGATCAAGCTCGAAAAATAGCTAATGAAAAAGGATTAAAGTCTATTCATTTTCAGATTCAAGATCTATACAGATATGAATTC
Source organism: uncultured Aquimarina sp. (assembly GCF_947492965.1). Taxonomy (GTDB): domain Bacteria; phylum Bacteroidota; class Bacteroidia; order Flavobacteriales; family Flavobacteriaceae; genus Aquimarina. The sequence goes on from NZ_CANLOZ010000008.1 coordinate 93,842, forward strand.
CCAGAAAATTATTTCGACATAGTTCTTTTTCATGCTTCTTTACATCATTTTAAGGATATTGAAAACCTTGTAGGCAAGAAGATAAAGAAGACTTTAAAAAGTGATGGAAAGTTAATTATAAATGAATTTGTTGGTGCTGATCGATTACAATTTCCAAAACATCAAATAACGGCAACGAACACTGCATTACAATCGATTCCTAAATCGTATAGAAAGAGGTTTAAATTAAATATTTATAAAAATAAATTTTATGGTTCTGGTATGATACGGATGATTTTGGCAGATCCGTCTGAATGTGTAGATTCTTCTCAAATTATGCCTTCTATTCATAAACATTATAAGACTATTTATGAAGCCTCATATGGAGGCAACCTATTACCTAATGTACTGAAGGATATTGCACATCATTTTGTGACATTAAATAAAGAAAAAGAGGATATATTAGATCAACTTTTTGAATATGAGGATACCTACATAAAAAACCATTCTAGTGATTTTGTCTTTGGTATTTATCAAAATACTTAGAATATTTCTTCTTATTAAGAATCTTCTTTTTTATATACATGTGGATTTTCTCGAATTCCTTTTTTAAATATTTTACGAACTCCCATTCGTATAGAAGAATCTAGCTTTAATATTTTATCTCTAAAAAACTGTCCTGGTCTACCCCTAAAGGTAGTTACATGAAAATCTCCTTTAGAACCTACAGGAGAGGTCGAAAAATAATAATTAGAAATACAACAACGAACATGATCTGCAGTAACTTTGCTTACAGAATGCCAAGAAGTTTTATGGGTAGTCATGATGACCAATCTATTAAAACTAGAATTTATAGTAATAGGAGCTTCTTTGAGTCCATCGGGCCATAACTCTAAATTTCCACCATTATCCATCTCCCAATTTGGTGTTACATAATACAGCAAATTAAGTACACGCCATAATTCCACATCTTTATCATGGGAGTTATCTAGATGTGGATTGAGATAGTTTCCTTTACCCATCATGGAGATACCACCAGCATACAAGTTTTCATCCGGTACTACATCGACATATCCACAAATTTCAGCAATAAAATCAACAATTTTTTGATCCTGAAAAGCATAGATTACTTCTTCCAATAGAGGATCATATTTATTCATCTGAGCTGCTACATACTTGTACTCTCTAATACTACGCTTTACTTGTACATCTTTCGTTAAAGGGAACTTTTCAAAAATTTCTTTTGCGATATCATCAGGAAGTAAATTATCTATATAGAAATACCCTATTTTCTGACTTGTTTGGTCAAAATGTGTTTTTAAAACTTCTTCATTATCTTTGAGCTTTAAAAGAATTAATTCGGCAATTTTATCTCTGGTAAGGTAATTCATTAATCCCAATTACAAATTTGTCCTAAAAATAATTATAAACTTCTAGTAAAGCATCCATAATGTTGTCAATTTTGATTCCCGTTTATAATTATAATGCGTTTACCCTCGTTCAAGAACTATATAAACAGGTTTCTGATTGTAATATTGCTTTTGAAATAATTGTACTAGATGATCATTCGAATGTTTCCTTTGAGGAAAACAATACCATTAATAAATTAGCTGGATGCACTTATCAAATATTACCCAAAAATATAGGACGTAGTGCTATTCGAAACTTACTAGCTTCAAAAGCTACTTTTGATCATCTCTTATTTATTGATGCAGGTACTTTTCCCTCTCATCATAACTTTATTAAAAAATATTTAAAGAATATCCATCATAAAGTAGTAACAGGAGGAATGACATATCTACCTAAACCTCCTGAAAAACCTTATAAACTTCGATGGGTCTATACAAAAAAACGAGAAGCTGTAATTAAAAAACAAAATGATAAAAGACCTATCGTATGTTCTTCAAATTTTCTAATTCAAAAAGAGGTATTTGATAAGGTTCTGTTTGATGAAACTCTTACAAAATATGGGTGTGAAGATGTCGTGTTCTTTGATACAATTATTCAAAAAGGTTTTACCATCAACTATATTGAAAACCCTGTGATTCATGATGCAAATGATGATACTGACACCTTTATTACTAAAACAGAATACGCTATCGAAAATTTAATCCAATTAATTAACAAGAATAAACTTACTCCTGATCGATATAAAGTATCTAGATTGTACTATTTACTTCGCAAAATACATTTAGATAAATTAGTCAAATGGGTATTTCTTACTTTTAAGGGCAGTCTTACAAGGAACTTAAAATCATCTAATCCCTCTATTTTATGTTATGATTTTTATCGTTTAGGTTATTTTTGCTTTATCAAAAACAAAAAATAGTGCCGTTTTTCTCAATCATCGTTCCTCTTTATAACAAAGCAGATAGCATTGCCGCCACATTAGATTCTGTTTTTCATCAGACATGCGATGATTATGAACTTATTATCATTAATGATGGATCCACTGATCATAGTGAAAAGATTGTACAGCAATATGCTGACAAACGGATAAAATATTATACAACTTCTAATCAAGGAGTTTCTAAAACACGAAATTTAGGAATAGAAAAAGCATCAGGCACCCTTATCGCTTTTTTAGATGCTGATGATTTTTGGTATCCAAATCATCTCGAAATACTTTCGAAACTATATCAAACCTATCCTGAGGCCGGAATATTTGCTACTTCTTATGAAAAAAGATATAGTCCCACTGCTATTTTTCCTGCTAATTTTAAAAATATAGATTCAACAGGTAAAACTTTCCAACTGGTAGAAGATTTTTTTCATTCTAATATCATCGATGCAATTATATGGACTTCGGCATGTGCTGTTCCCAAAAAAGTACTGGATAATATAGGTGTTTTTGACACTACGATCACGCATGGAGCAGGAGAAGATACTGATCTTTGGATTAGGATCGCTTTAGCACATGAAGTTGCTCTTGCTACCTTTATCACAGCTACTTATCACCTAGATGCTACCAATAGAATTTCTAAAACAGATACATTAAAAAGAAAATTTTTAGATTTCGAAAAATTTAAACAAGAAGAAATAAACAACATAAGTCTTAAGAAATATTTAGACCAAAACAGGTATGCTATATCCTTACTATATAAAGCTGCTGGAGATCACAAAACTGCTAGAAAATATAAGGATGGTATTGATCTTCGAAATTTAAGTGCCAAGCAGAAAATATTATTATACAGTCCTAAGAATCTTTATCTTTTTATAAGGTCAATTAAAAACAAAATACTTCTAAATACAGGTATTAAATTATCTGCTTTTGAATAATTTAAATTTTTCGAAATCTCTTATATAATCATCTTCCTTAAAAACTTCTGAAGCAATAACCAAACAAACAGCACCCGAAGAAAAGTTTTCTAATTCTCTCCATATGCCAGGTTTGATCAATAAACCTTTATTTGGTTTATTAAGAGTAACCTTTTTTGGGTTTGTTCCATCGTGTAAAATCACATCAAAACTACCACTGATAGCGATAAGAAATTGGTATAATTCTTTATGAGCATGACCTCCTCTAGTTGCATCACTTGGCACATCATACAAATAATACACCCTTTTAGCATCAAAAGGGATTACCTCTTTTTCTATCACTGCAATAGTACCTCTGGGATCCTTAATATTGGGGATTTCCATAATCAAACAGTCATTAACCATATTGGTTACTTTTATATTTTCGGAGGAAGTATTGCTTGCCATTGTGGTGCGATATATTCAATTTTAAACTTTGTTACACTCTTTTTTGTTCCTTCTACACATTGATTATAAAACTCTTTATCCTCTATCATTTTGTTCAGAGCATTCTTGTACGATTCTTGATCTTTAAACGGCACTAATATACCATTATCCCCTGTAACCACGATTTCAGAGGGTCCCGACTTACAGTCTACAGATACAACAGGCGTTCCCATGGCTAAAGACTCTACTAAAACCATTGGAAAACCTTCATAGTTACTAGTTAAAGTCGTAAAAAGCGCTTTTTTAATATAAGGAAATGGGTTATCAGAAAAACCCAAAAAGACGATATTTTCTTCCATCTTACACGAACGTACAAGATTTTGTATCATCTCTTTATCTGGACCATCACCCATGATATAGAGTTTTACTCCACTTTTAGGTAATACAGAAGTTGTATAGGATTGGATTAAGAATTTATAATTTTTTGATTCATCAGTAATTCTCCCATAAGATAATATATATGGCTCAGACGGAACCTTCACCTCTTCATCTGCTAAGTTATTCCAGTATTCCTCATCAAAAGCATTATAGATACATCTCCCCTTTTGAAGCTGATATTTCTTTTTAAAGTGGAGTACTGATTCTTTGGACACACCCACCAATTCATAGGAATTCTGGTATAACTTTTTTCCTAAAAAAGAACTATTAGGAAAATAACTACTAAGGTTATAATTATGTACTACGAAGATCGTATCTGTTTTCTGATACACAAATGTATTTATGAACCATTGCCTAAACCAGCTTGGTCTAGGAGCAGCATCAATGATATAATCGAAGTTGCTTTTACTGATCAGTTTTCTACTAATCACAAATTTATCCCATCTTTTGCGCAATCCCTTACGAGTAACTGTAAGTTTCTCTAGATTAACTAAATCACCTTTATAATTGTATACAATATGATCTAAAATACTCACGATTGTAATATCATACCCAATATCCGACAACATTCTGGATAGTATCGCACTGGAACGCTCTGCCCCGCCAATTCCAAGAGAAGAAACCATAATACATATCCTTATTTTACGTTCTGTCTCCATTTCTATATCAAATACTTCTATCAGGTCCAAAAAATGATTTTCTAAAAACTAGTATCAATAACAGAAAATAGAAAATATAATTGCAACAATGTGCTATCGAAGCTCCTACAAAACCATATTTATTAATTAAAAATACACTAACTACATATAAAAACGTAAGTGAAATAATTTCTGTGATGATGTAATACCAAAACATTCGCTTTGCCAGAAACTGGTATGCAATCACTAAAGAAGCTATTTTAAAAATATCACCCAATAGCTGCCAAAGGAATAATGGTTCCATCACTTCAAATTCCTGAGAAAACAAAATTTTAATTATTACATTTCTTAAAATATAAATCACTAAAAAAATAGCTACAAAAACTGGCAATATTATTTTATAAAAGCTGATCACTTCTATCCTAAAACCTTTACTCCTTTTTATCTCCGTCAATTTTGGCAATAAATAAATCGTAAGTAAGGTGGTAATAAACAACATGTATTGTGCACTTATGTTCTGTATCGCTTCCCAATAACCAGCTTCTGCCACACCTTCATTATAGATAATATGGTTTCGGATTTTTATTAAAATCGCAGGTAATGCCGTTGTTGAGATTAAGGCCATAATAGCATAAGAACTCAACTTTATAGTATATTTTGTAGACGGTTTATCGATCCCAATAAAATTTAAAAGCTCTTTGCGATATAGAATTATTGTAATAAATAATGAAACTGCAGGATTTATAATGATTGCTAAAAAAGCACCTTCTAATCTATATTTCCACACCATAAAAACGGTAATCAACAATCCAATAATACTAGCGATAATATTAATCACTATGTACACTTTATATTTGGAATTACCATTAATGATGGCGAGACATAGCATATTAACCGTATAAAAAGGTAATGCGATAGCCACTCCTTTGAATACAAATTCATATGAATATTTGGTGCCAAAAACCAGATTATTCCAAAAAAACGGATCTATATACAACCAGACAGAAAGAAAAATGGTAACCAAGAAACATAATACAAAAGAAGTAGACAACACCATCTTCAATTCTTCCTTATCATCCTTAAAATCCGCAACGTATTTTACAATTCCATTATACAAGCCTACAGTTCCGGCTGATTGAATAGAAGTAAGTACATTCCTCAAATTCCCCATTAACGCTAACCCTTCTGGTCCTAAAATAACGGCAACGATTTTTAAACTTATCATACCCGTAATCATCTTTACGGCCACACCGATAGCATTAAAAGAACTAACTTTAATTAACACGTTGTTTTTAAGCTTATGAAAATAGGAGTTCACGCTATTGGTATTGATTTAATACTTGTATGATATAATCAATTTCATGGGTTTCTAAGCTTACATTAAGAGGAATACTCACTACTTCATTATGAATTCTTTCCGTAATGGGTAAAGAAAGCCCAGAAAACTCCTGTAGTGCCCGTTGTTTATGAGGCGGAATTGGGTAATGGATATGATAACCTACTCCTGATTCTTCTAAATAGTTGCAGAAGTCCTTTCGGTTCTCTACTCGTACCACAAAAAGATGAAAAACATGGTTATTAGACTGATCCCAGAATGGAAGCTTAATTTTTTCATTTTTTATTTCGGAAAGGTAACGTTTAGCAATCGATCTTCTGCATGTATTATCCTCTTCAAGATATGTCACCTTTTCCAATAAAAAGGCTGCCTGCAATTCGTCTAATCTAGAATTTACTCCAGCGTATTCATTTCGATATTTTTCTGAAGAACCATAATTACCTATACATCTAGTAGTATAAGCTAACTCCCCATCGTTTGTAGTTATTGCACCTGCATCACCCAACGCTCCAAGGTTTTTTGCAGGATAAAAACTAAAAGCAGATGCATGAAATAAACTACCAGCTACTTTTGTGTCATCATGTTGAGCGCCATGAGCCTGGGCAGCATCATCAATTACCAATACATTATGTTGCTCTGCTATTCTTTTAATTGCTTCTATATTTGCTAACTGACCATATAAATGAGTTGGGATAATAACCTTGGTCTTACGAGTTATATGCTTTTCTAGTTGGTTTACATCTAAATTAAAGGTATACTCATCTGGTTCCACTAATACTGGAGTCAGCCCAGCATATTTAACCGACAATATCGTTGCTATAAAAGTATTAGCCGCTATAATTACCTCATCACCTATGCGCAATTTACCCAATTCGATATACGCCTTTAGTATAATAGTTAGTGCATCTAACCCATTACCAACTCCTATACAATAATCTACTCCACAGGATGTAGCAAAAGACTTCTCGAACATCTCTACATAGTTGCCTTTTATATAAATACCAGTATCTAGGAAATTCGCAAAAACATTTTTAAATTTTTCATGATAACGCTTATTGATCTTAGGTAAATCTAAAAACGGAATTGATAGTTTAGCGTTTGTCATTATCTAAAAAGTATGAAACCAATTTTATTACTTCTTAGCAAAATAATTTGGTAGGCTTTCTGTTTTTTTATTAAAGTATTAAAAATACCTTTACAGCAAAGATATTTGTTTTTATGTAAGCCCATAAAAATGGAGTATTTTTTTTAATACCTTCTTTTACAGAATGAACTAGATATAAATGAAAATATTGTTAGTTGGAGAATATAGTCGATTACACAATTCGCTAAAAGAAGGGTTGTTAAAAAATGGTCATGAAGTTACAATTATTGGTCATGGAGATTTCTTTAAAAAATACCCTATTGATATTAATATTGATGGCACTCTTATCAAGAATAATTTCTTCTTAAACAAACTTAGACATTTACTCTTTTTAATTTTTAAAATTGATCTTGCATCGGTAGAAACACTTATTAAGTTTAATAGAAATAAAGGGATCCTGAAGAATTATGACTATGTTCAATTAATTAATGAAACTCCATTTAATATTGGAAACTATTTTGAAAAGAAGTTATTAAAATTTCTTTTCGAGAATAATAATCATGTATACTTATTAGCTTGTGGTGATGACTATCGGTATATTTCTTATTCTTTAGCAGGAAAGTTTCCTTATAGCACATTAAGCCCCTTGCTAAAAAATCCAGGACTCAAAAAAGAATATAAGTATACACTTAGAGCTGTATCTAAAGAGCAAAAAAAAATACACGATTATGTATTTAAGAATATAAAAGGAGTTATTCCTGTAAGTGTAGAATACAACATGGCCTACCGAAATACTAATAAGGTATTACCCATGATTCCGAATCCGGTAAATAGTGATTTGATTAAAATGCAAGAACTAAATCTTGATAAAATCAAAATATTACATGGAATAAACAGCGCTAACTACTTAAAAAAAGGAAATCGCTATTTTGAAGAAGCACTAGAAATTATTTCGAAAAAATATAATCACAAAGTAGAAATCATCACCACAAAAGATCTACCTTATAATGAATATATCAAACATTTCTTATCTGCTCATATTATCTTAGACCAGGCACAAGCACATGATCAAGGGTATAATGCGCTAGAAGCTATGGCAATGGGAAAAGTTGTTTTTACCGGTGCTGGAGAAGATTTTAGAAAGCACTACGATTTAAAAAACAAAATCGTAGCTATCGACACATCTCCAGACAGTGCTAAAATTGCTAAAAACCTTGAAGAACTAATCCTCAATCCAGAAAAAATTATTGAAATAGGTAAAAACGCAAGGAAATTTATTGAAGAAGAGCATCACTATAAGGAGATAGCGAAGAGATATGTTGATGTTTGGAAAGAATATAGCAGTTAATATCAATACATCTATAGACAAACAAAAGCTACTTCTAGAGTAAGTTATATTTAAAGACTAAGTCGATAAAAATCTTGCGTATAAATTTCGCAACCTAACTCTTCTTTTTGCTTTAATAATCCGTAGTTATTATCAGTTACAGTACCCATATCAAAAAAGCGATAGCCTTCATTTTTATACTTTTCTATCAATGAAATAAAAAGAAAATCTAAAGCTCTATGTGTCTCTCCTTTATCCGTAACTGCTCCGTACTGAGATTTCACCACTTCTTTGGTTTTAAAAATGGTTATTCCTGCTAATACTTCATTATCCAAAAGAATGACAAATTGCTGTATAGCTTTTGGAAAATTACGTTTAAGCAAATGAATCTCTTCTATGGCATGAACAGGTTTTGTACCATGCTTTTCTTTCAACCTTGGTTTTAATACCTGATCCCAAAAAACAGAAAAATCGTCTTCTTCTCTTATTTCAAAACCTAATTCAGCTCTTTTCTTATAGTTCTTTAATTTACTTTTATGTATGGTGAAAGGTCTGTGATAATCTATCGCAAGATTTAAATCTCTTCGATAAGGTTTAGCTCCTAATTCTGAAAGAAAGAAAAGAAATTCATTAGATGGTTGTTGATGATAAAATAAAGGGATGGATTTCACATATAGATCTGTTATATCATGTAATCGTAAAAAATCTATGATATGATGCACCATATTCTTTACTCTTTCTCCTCCTATTCTTTTTTTCAAAATTAGACCTCCATATGTCAGCCCCAAATGAGAATATACTTCTGTACCTTTTACATTTGCAGGAAGTACTCCTATCAACTTGTCCTGATCAAAAACCAGTAAAGAAAAATCCTGAAACCGATCCGAATGATACTCCATAAAATCTCTTTTAAAAAGAAATGTACCATTCTTTGCAGTATCAATAAAACTATTCCAGATTGAATAATGGTCTTTATGATATCTCTTAATTACGTAGGTAGACAAATTGTATATTTTGAAAGTTGAAACGAATATTAAGTGTTTTACCAATCACTTCCCACTATTGAGCATAGGATTCAAAAATCTTCATAATAAAACGAAGCAATCATAAATGTTCTCAATTTTAAAACTTATTTATGATAAAATAACAACTAAAACGTTAAAATGTGAAAATAGTTAATTTGTTTGAGTATCCGGAATATTAGTTTTACTTTTAGCATAAGTGATCGTGAGTTACGATTCTTTTCTTATAAAAAGGTAATACATATTTATACCAGCTATCGCCGTATTGGTTATGATAATAGGCAAAGACCAGTTGAGTAAGACCCCATAAATTACAAAAGCCACACACCCCACAGTATTTATAAGACGGAGTTTTCTGATATTTCGCATTAAAAATGATATCAATACCATAAATGATGCAAAATACCCAATAAGTTCAATGATAAAATTTTGATCTGAAATCATAGTTAAATGTATTTATTTATAAAACCTGTTGTACCTTTTTTTTAAAGGCTTTTTACAAGTTTTTAATCCATAGCAGTATATACTTTTGTTGACCGACAAAAATGACTTAAACCAATTCATCTCCCTATAATTGAATTGATCCCAAAACCACAATTATCCCAATTTTCGACAAAAAATCCCGAGGCAACTCGGGATTTTTTATTATTTATAACAAAGATAAATACCTATCTACACGATCTTATTTCTTTTACGCTCTACTTCTGTTAAGAAGATTTTTCTAAGACGTAAATGATTAGGAGTTACCTCTACATACTCGTCTTTTTGAATATATTCTAAAGCTTCCTCTAAAGAAAACTTAATAGCAGGAACAATCTTCGCTTTATCGTCTGCTCCAGCAGAACGAACGTTAGATAACTTTTTAGTTTTCGTAACATTCACGGTCATATCATCTCCTCTAGAGTTTTCTCCGATTACCTGTCCTTCGTAAATATCTTCTCCTGGATCGATAAAAAACTTTCCTCTTTCCTGTAACTTATCTATTGAATATGGTATTGCAGTTCCTTTTTCCATAGAAACTAAGGATCCATTAATACGTCCTGGAATGTCACCTTTTAAAGGTTGATATTCTTTAAAACGATGTGCCATAATTGCTTCTCCAGCAGTAGCAGTAAGCAATTGATTACGTAATCCTATGATTCCACGAGAAGGGATTAAGAATTCACAAATCATACGTTCTCCTTTGGCTTCCATGCTTAACATTTCACCTTTTCTTAAGGTTACCATCTCTACTGCCTTTCCTGATACCGTTTCAGGCAAGTCGATAGTTAACTCTTCTATAGGCTCACATTTTACACCATCAATTTCTTTGATGATAACTTGCGGTTGTCCGATTTGTAATTCGTAACCTTCACGACGCATCGTTTCTATCAAAACTGATAAATGCAGTACTCCTCTACCAAAAACCATAAACTTATCCGCACTATCCGTTTCATTTACTCTAAGTGCCAGGTTTTTCTCTAGTTCCTTTTCTAATCTTTCTTTGATATGTCTAGAAGTAACAAACTTACCATCTTTACCAAAGAATGGAGAATCATTTATGGTAAACAACATACTCATTGTTGGCTCATCGATGGCAATAGTTTCTAGTCCTTCAGGATTTTCTATATCTGCAACGGTATCTCCAATCTCAAAACCTTCTAATCCTACTAAGGCACAAATATCACCAGCTTCTACCTTCTCTACCTTTCTTCTTCCTAATCCTTCGAACGTATGGAGTTCTTTTATTTTTGACTTTTTAATGGTTCCGTCTCTTTTTACCAATGAAACCTGCATTCCTTCAGTAAGTGTTCCTCTTTGTAATCTACCGATAGCAATACGTCCCGTAAATGATGAGAAATCCAAAGATGTAATTAACATCTGTAGCGTTCCTTCTTGCACTTTTGGTGAAGGAATATGCTCCATAACCATATCTAACAATGGTTCTATATTTTCAGTTTCCTTCTGCCAATCATCACTCATCCAGTTGTTCTTAGCAGAACCGTATACCGTTGGAAAATCTAACTGCCATTCTTCTGCTCCTAATTCGAACATAAGGTCAAAAACCTTTTCATGAACCTCATCAGGAGTACAGTTTTCTTTATCTACTTTATTTACAACCACACAAGGCTTCAATCCTAGATCAATTGCTTTTTGTAAAACAAAACGTGTTTGTGGCATTGGTCCTTCAAAAGCATCCACCAATAATAGCACACCATCTGCCATGTTTAATACACGCTCCACTTCTCCACCAAAATCGGCGTGACCTGGAGTATCAATGATATTGATTTTTGTTCCTTTATAGGTTACAGATACATTCTTTGAAGTAATTGTAATTCCTCTTTCACGTTCTAGATCGTTATTATCCAAAATTAAATCCCCTGTGTTCTCGTTTTCACGAAATAATTGACAGTGATACATAATCTTGTCTACCAAGGTAGTTTTACCGTGATCAACGTGTGCAATTATTGCAATGTTTTTTATAGCAGTCATATACGCCTGATTTTAAGCGTGCAAATTTACATTATATTTTAATAGTTTGTATATTAATTTTAAAATATTAAAAACACCTAAAAATCAGATACTTAAAACCTTTACCAAAGACAGGACATATTTTACAGTATTAGGAATTATAATCAGAATTTGATATTAAAATTCTTATGTTTATAACAATCCTTTAGAGATTTAATATTTCATTATTTTTCTTAATCTGTTACTTCTATTTCTTTCTCTGAGTTTCTATAATAAAGCTATTCACATAAAAGTAACAATATGAACTAAAAGATATATCTTTGCTGTTCTAAATCACAAACATGGAACTTTCTAAAATCAAAAACCTAAAAAACCTGGATGCAAATAATTTTTTCCTTCTTGCTGGGCCTTGTGCTATTGAAGGAGAAGAAATGGCGTTGCGCATTGCTGAAAAAGTAGTTGAGATTACTTCGAAGCTAAAAATACCATATGTTTTTAAGGGTTCTTTTAAGAAAGCTAATCGCAGTAGAATTGATAGTTTTACCGGAATTGGGAATGAAAAAGCATTGAAAATTTTACGCAAAGTAGGCGAGACTTTCGAAGTTCCAACGATAACAGATATTCATGAAAATGATGATGCTGCAATGGCTGCAGAGTATGTAGATATTTTGCAAATTCCAGCATTTTTAGTTAGACAGACAGATTTAGTGGTAGCAGCCGCGAAGACTGGGAAGACGGTAAACTTGAAAAAAGGACAATTTATGAGTCCTGAAGCCATGCAACACGCTGTGAAAAAAGTAAAAGATAGCGATAGTGATTTAGTGATGGTTACGGATAGAGGAACCATGTTTGGATATCAAGACATGATTGTAGATTTTAGAGGTATTCCTACGATGAAGCAATATGCAACTACAGTTTTAGATGTTACCCATTCTTTACAACAGCCAAATCAATCGAGTGGAGTTACTGGTGGTAGACCAGATATGATAGAAACAATTGCTCGTGCTGGAGTTGTTACTGGTGTAGATGGATTATTTATGGAAACACATTATGATCCAGCAAATGCTAAAAGTGATGGAGCTAATATGTTAGATTTACAGTATCTAGAAAAATTACTAAGCAATCTAGTCGCAATCAGACAAACTGTTAACTCGTTATAATTTTCTTATTTCTATGTTGGTATGCTTGCTCGAGTAATTCGATCAATATATCATTTTCTATCTCATCTGAATTTCTGTAGCGCAAGGATCTGACATACTTTCTCTTATCACTTTGCAATTTATCTAGGTGATCGGTAAAATATTGTGCAGCCCAAAAACCAATATCCAAGTATCCTTTCGTTACGTTTAAATAACAAATGGGTGCCTTTTCAACATAGTAAAAAGGAACTCTCCATTTAAATAATAATTCGGCTTCAGGAAGAGTAGACTCTACAATCACCTGAACTTGAAGTAACATCCTTTTAAATGGTTCAGGTTGATTTAAGATATATTGCTCCGCTGGTTTCAATAAAAAATAGTATTTTAGAAAGACTGTTGCATATTAGTAACCCCAAGATATCTAATCACTTTGAAACCTCAAAACATAACACTCCTATTTGTTTTTATTATCCTGTTGTTAGGGTTTGGATCCTCTAGTTCTTTCGCACAACAAAAGAAACAAGAAACTATTACTATCGAAGCTACTGTATTTGATAAGGAAACGAAAGATCCTTTGCCTTTTACAAATGTACTACTAGAAAATACTTCTATAGGAACTATTACGAATGAAGATGGAAAATTCGAATTAACTTTTAGTAAAAAATATGCTTCCTCTTCAGTCATTTTTTCATTCGTTGGTTATGAGAATAACAGTATCCCAGTAAAAAAGCTAAAATCTCCTACTCAGAAGATTTTTTTAAAATCAATCTCTACCTCATTAGATGAAATTGTGGTTACTGCGAAAAACAAATACAAGGAAATGATTAATGAAGCAATCTCTCTTATCCCCAAAAACTATGCGCAACAACCTGTCACGCTAGAAACGTATTATAGAGAGCTAACCAAAATAAATGATAATTATACCAAGTTTGCTGATGCAGCAACGGAAATTTACTATTCTGCATATGACAATAATTTTGATTACTTATTATCCAACACCAATTACAAGCAATTCAATCGTTTAGAATTTAATATAAATCAAGTTCCATTTCCAGAACCTAAGGAGTTTGTGGCTGACATGAGGGATAAAACTAAAATAATTGCTCTAAGAAAAAGCGATAACCTTCAAGATTATAAGATTATGGAACAATCAGAAGATCTAAAATCCATTGATACTACCAATTTAAAATGGTTAGAAAATAATGAGATAGGCGGAGGTCCACTGAGACTTACGGGAGCTGACAAAGTAAAACGGCAAGCAGATTTTTTTAATCCTAAGATAAATCACAAATATAAATTCACTTTATACGGAAAGAGTACTTACAATAATAAATTGGTATATATCATCTCATTTAAACCCAAGGATTCTAATGATATTGAAGCTCCCTATATCGGAGAAATAACATTAGAAGAAGAAAGTAAAGGTATCATTTCCTATAGTTACGAACTCACAAAAAAAGCAAAGAAGAAATTAAACGAACGCTTTGCTGCACAACTAAGAACACCTGAGATAGTAGAAAAAGAATCCAAAAAAGCTTTTATTACACGTATTACTAGTTTAAAGGATTTTAAAGTCTATGTTAATTTCTCTGCGTATCGTGATAAATGGTATCTAAAAAGAATTAAAGTCACTAATTCTTATGACAACAAAGGTGACTTATTCGAAAGTTATAAAGCTACCACAGAATCAGAATTAGTTGTAAACTCTATTAAAACCGAAAAGCTATCACCACCTGAAAATGAAAATATATTTAAAAATAATTTCTCTAATTCTTTGTTTACCTATCCTCTCCCCTATGATCCTAGTTTCTGGAAAGATTACAATGCTTTAATCCCTACAGCGCTGCTTGGTAAAGCATTAGAAGATTTAGAAGCAAAAGAAAGTTTGGAATCTCAGTTTCAGAATAAAAATTGATTTAATCTCAAAAAAAATTTGTGAGTATCATTTATTTATTTTTACTTTGTATTTCAAAGTACTTTTAAAATGAGCACAGAAGATTATTTAAAAGACATCACGGAGATTAAAAATATGATGAACAAATCATCACGATTTTTCTCGTTAAGTGGTTTATCAGGAATACTCGCAGGAATATATGCGATTATAGGGGCCGCCATTGCATATTATCTAGTGAGTACTAGCGGTAGAGATTACCTTATTTTGCATAGTAAAATCTTCAACTACATTTTAATTGATCTAGCGGCGATAGCTATATTGAGTATTGTTACTGCTGCGATATTAAGTAATAGAAAAGCAAGAAAAAATAACGAAACCCTATGGAATGGCACTTCCAGAAGATTACTGGCAGCCTTTTTAATTCCACTAATAACTGGTGGTATTTACATTCTGATAAAAATCTATAGTAATCACTATGGACATACAGGATCGTTGATGCTTATTTTTTATGGTTTAGCCTTGGTAAATGCTTCTAAATATACAATTGGTAATGTAAAATATTTGGGATATGTCGAAATTATATTAGGTTTGGCATGTGCCATATATCCTGGTTTTGGATTCTGGTTTTGGGTACTTGGATTTGGGGTGATGCACATTATTTACGGAAGTATGATTTATTTTCAACATGATTATTCTAATTAGTAAATAATGACATTATGATACTTGACCTAAAACAAATAACGATCAACAAACCTTATAAACTAAGAGAATCTTTTGTTGAAAATTTGAAAATATCAATAGCCATTAAACCTTTGCAATACTTATTTCAATCTAAAAGTAAAATACAACTAAAAGAATTAGCTTTACTGCCTGAAGGAACAATCGGAAATGATGTTTTTAAAATGTTGAACAGCCTTAATCTTAAGATCATACCAAAATTCGAAGAGCACGATATGAAACACATCATACTGGGATACAGCATGTCTCCAATTGATGAAATAAGAATGCAAGCTTATTTATTTGGAAATGGTAATTATAGCATATTTTGTCTTTTGTTTTTAGCATCGGGTATATTATTCCCTGAGCATTGGAAAACCTTTTATATAGATTACAAGAAAGGTAAAAAAACAGTATCCATATCAGATTTATCCTTGGAAAAGTGTAAGATGCTATTATCAAAAGATTTGAAGACTATTTATAGAAGAGAAAAGGACTATCTGAAACATTAGTCCTTACGAAACGAGTATAAAATCCTAAAGAGCTCTTGGGATACGAAATGAAAAACATAATTGGCAACATAAATAAAGCATTTGATCATCGAATTCGATTGGGTATCATGTCTATCCTAATCGTTAATGAATATGCTGATTTTAAAATGCTAAAAGAGTTATTGGGGGCTACAGATGGAAATTTAGCGAGTCACACCAAAGCATTAGAAAAAGAAGCGTATATACTAGTCGAAAAATCATTTATCGGACGTAAACCAAATACCAGATATAGTGCTACCAAAAAAGGGAGAGAAGCTTTTAAAAAACATGTAGAAGCTATTGAAAAACTACTAAAACAATAGTTATATTTTTTTACCTATTTACTTTGAATTTCAAAGTACTTTTAAAAAACAAAAAAATGAGAGCAATTTTATTGGAAACTTTATACGAATGGAGTAAGATTCCATACCAAAAATGGTTTAAAAGTGAAGAACCTTGGGATATCTCTGTCTCACAACTACTACAATTCCCCAAAGAAACTCTTGGTTTTTATTTAGGTGCATTTTTATTGAAACACGATTTTTCACCTCAACCTAAACTTGAGAATCATGATGTATTTCATGTACTTACAGCTACTGGAATTACTGTGTCTGAAGAAATTGCAATGCAATACTATCTGCTGGGTAATGGAAAAAAAAGCGCCTACCTATTTACGGTAATACTTATTGGAACTATACTCTACCCAGACAAGTTCAATTTATTTAGAAATGCTTTCAAAAAAGGTAAAAGTGCATATTCTTTTTACCAGCTGGATTTCAGGAAATTACTAGACACTCCTTTAAAAACAATACAAACCACATTTTTAATCTCTACATCATGAAAATAACACAATCCATCAATCGGAACGCACTTATGATTGCCACCTGCAGTTTCTTATTAGGCACGATCATTTTACTAATGCATATCATTATACCTTGGGATCAAATTATAGTAATCGGCCTTTTTTATGTCATAATTGCCATTGTATTAAACGGAATTACATTGATTGGTTTAATCGCTAACTCTATTATAAATTATCACAATTCAAAAGAGAATCTAACCACTATTGGGATCTTTTTACTAAACATTCCTATTACTATAGGATACTTCCTCATCGTAGCTAATAATCCATTTCCAAAAACCTTTCTAGCATGAAATATTTACAAAAACAATTACCATTCATAAAAGGATATAGTATAGCTGTTATCTTCAGCCTAAGTTTATTGTTTATTAGAGTTTCAAAATTAGATTCTATTTTTTTCCTATTCCTCATCTGGAATCTATTTTTAGCCTGCATACCGTATGCAATTACAACATTACTTAGCTTTCATGAGCTATATAAAAATAGATTCTTGCTCGCTATTGGATTCATAAGTTGGCTTGCTTTTTTACCTAATGCTCCTTATATCCTTACAGACTTACAGCATATCCGCTTGAGCACATTACATTCCGTTTGGTTCGATGTCTTGCTTATACTATCCTTTGCCATCAATGGATTGATCATAGGATTTGCTTCATTAAGAATGATGCAAAATTTCATTGGTTATCATTTTTCCAAAAAGACTGTCTCTTTCATTATCCATACTACGCTATTACTCTGCGGATTTGGAATTTATATGGGAAGAATACTTCGTTGGAACAGCTGGGACTTGTTGCAAAATCCAATGCATATACTCGGTGATATATTTAGAAGAATTATTTCTCCTATTGAACATATCAATACCTGGGCTTTTACAATAGGTTTTGGAGGTTTTTTAATTATTACCTATCACCTAATCCGCCATTATCAAAAAGAAACTATTTAAAAATATCATCATTATAAACAAGAAAACTATGGAAACTCAAAAGCAAAAAAAGTCCTTTGGACAATGGATAAAAACTTCTGTAACCATCCGTATGCTTATGGTAGGAATTCTCATTTTGGTATTACTTATTCCACTTTCCTACATTAAAAATTTAATACAAGAAAGATCGATACGACAAGAACAAACAGTTGTAAATGACATTAATCAGAAATGGGGAAATGAAGTGCTACTTTACGGGCCTGTTTTAAAAATCCCATACCAAACTCATAAAACAAAAAAAATCTGGGATGAGAAAACTAAATCTTATCTAGAAGAAGATATGATAACACTTCATAATGCATATTTTTTTCCTAATCTTCTAGACATCAAAGCTAATGTTTCTACAGACAACTTAAAACGAGGAATTTACAAATCTCCTGTATATACATCAGACATGAAAATAAAAGGTTCTTTTACCACTCCTTCATTCGAAATAAAAGATGTAGCCGAGGAAGATATTTTATGGGACAAATCCACCATCATCGTAAATTCAACTAACTTAAAAGGAATCAAAAGTAATCTTCAATTACAATTGGGACCAGAAAATTATATTTTACAATCCAAATACTCTAAAGATTCCTACACAAATACTCTTGAAACGAAGTTTTTACAAGAAAAATCTTGGCCAAAAGAGAAAACGGTAGACTTTAGTTTAGACCTAATTATCAACGGTAGCAATCAGTTAAAATTTATACCAGTAGGTAAAGAAACCAATGTCGCAATTACCTCTGATTGGGCGTCACCAAAGTTTGATGGAAATTATCTGCCTGATCCTAAAACCAAATCTATTACAGAAAAAGGTTTTAAGGCAAATTGGAAAGTACTGCAGGTTAATAGAGAGTTCGAACAAGAGTTTTTTGGAGAATTACCTTACATAAACTCCTCGGCATTTGGAGTTCAATTTATAGTTCCCGTAGATGATTATCAAAAAAGTGAACGAACTGCAAAATATGGCTATCTGGTAATAGCTTTAACCTTCTTAGTATTTTTCTTGATACAAACGATTAGTAAAATAAATATTCATCCTTTTCAGTATCTAATGATCGGATTAGCGTTAACGATGTTCTACATCTTACTTATATCCATATCAGAGCACTCTAGCTTCCTATATGCGTATCTCATAGCAGGAACCTCGGTTATACTTCTTATTTCTGTATATTCGAAAGCCATCTTAAGAAGTCTAAAATTTATGGGTTTAATATCTACTTCATTAATCGCTCTATACGCTTTTATTTTTGTAATAATTCAGCTAGAAGATTATGCATTATTGGTAGGAAGTATAGGGTTATTCTTAATTCTAGGAACTATAATGATGGTCTCCAGAAAAATTGAATGGAGTTCATAAAATCATAACTAAAAACAGTAAAATGAATATCTCTAAAAATAGCTATTATTATATATTTGGAATAGTTCTTTTCGCGCTACTAAAATTTGGATTTAAGCAATCAAATTTAGAAGATCTGACTTTTTTACTTAAACCCACAGATCTTCTTTTTAGTGCTATGGTAGGTTCTTCTTCGGAATATATTGATAACATAGGATACTATCATCAAAAACTTGATATCATCATCGATAAATCTTGTGCTGGATTTAATCTTTGGACAATTCTGTTCTTAATGCTATTGTATCTATTCCTTGAGTATTCCAAAACACACTTTATAAAAATGATTGTATTCCCTCTAATTTTATTGTTTTCTTTAGTGATCACTGTCTTTGTGAATACTGCTAGAATATTTGTTTCAATTATTTCGCAAAACAGGCTTAGTGAACTATTACACCTTCAAACTCATGTGATCCATGAAGGTTTAGGTATTCTCGTTAATCTATCATTTTTGATAGTCACTTATCTAATCACCGATACATTAATTAAAAAATATACGCACCATGCACAACTTACGTAATCCTAAATGGCTGCTAATCATAAATACACTTCCAATTGTTTTGGTATTCTTCCTTTTTTGGGGCCAGTTTAACATTGTTAAAAGTCTTCTAGAAGATTCTCATATTGCATACTGGAAAATATTTGGAAGTATACTGTTTATATTAGGACTCTTGAACTTTGCATACACACTGTTCTTGATAGTACGAAAAAGACAAGTATCTGCCATTTATGGATGGATCGCTTTATTAGTGTATATTCCCTTTATCTATCTATACGGCGAATATGCTGATCAGATAATTCCATTTTCAATACCAAGATGGATGATATCAGGGAATATTGTTCTATATCTGGGTACTTTTTTAATGCCTACCCTTTTTTATTCTTTATTGATTGTCGTTCTTCAGTTTACTCCTAAAGAAAAAAGCATAATGCATTGATAAATTTTGCGGCAGCCATTGCTATTCCAATCTGTTGGTATATTTTCTCACAAGTTATTATTCCTCTTTGGCAGCCATTCGATCATCAGTTTGGGTTCCATATTTTATTGATATTTATCATAATTGGAACCTTATTATTTCTATTCTTTATAGTACGAGGAATTTATATTCTAGCTATTAAAAAAGGAGCTGTCTGGAAAAAATATGATCTTATATGGAAAATACCCATAACAATTGTATTCCCACTTTTAGGACTTGCTATCAACAATGGTATATTATTTAATTCATATAGTATTAATGAATCAGGGATTTTTGGAAATTTCACTAATGTTTGGTTTTATATTTTAGCTATTATCAATGGAATTTTAGTATGCTTACCTACTATCAAAAATAAAACATATCAACTTTTAATATTTATAGGAAGAAGCATTACATTTTCTTACACTTTATATTTCTTTATGGTATTTCTACCTTTCCTTCCATTATCTGTTATTGCAATAGTAATTGTTGGCACTGGATTTTTAATGCTCTCCCCATTGCTTCTTTTTGTTATTCATGTACAGGAACTTGTTAAAAACTTCAATACATTAAAAAATCAAATATCCATTAAGTTATTAAGAAGTATTTCTATTCTAAGTTTTTTAGTACTTCCAACGTGCATAACGATCACTTATAAAATGGATCGATATACTTTAGAAGAAACCTTAGACTATGTATATTCTCCAGACTATACCAAAACATATTTTATCGATACGACATCCTTAAAAAAAACAATACAAACTATCAAGAAACATAAAGATGATAGAAATGGAGCTTTTCTTGAGACTCATCAAACTCCATACTTATCTTCATTTTATAATTGGATTGTTTTGGATAATCTACTCTTATCCAATCCAAAAATAGACGCAATCGAACATATCTTTTTTGGAGCACCACAAGATGAACCATGGCACGATCAACTACGAAACGATCAAGTTGCTATTTCTAACATACAAAGTAAAAGCATCTATGACAAGACTCAAAATGTATGGAAAAGCTGGGTTCATCTCGAAATAAAAAATGATAGCTCTGATCGATTTAAAGAATATGCCACCACTATAAACTTACCGAACGGTTGTTGGATCAGTGATTATTATTTGTATGTTGGAGACAGAAAAGAGATGGGAATATTAGCAGAAAAGAAATCTGCTATGTGGGTGTTTTCTCAGATAAGAAATGAAAATAAAGATCCCGGAATTTTATATTACTTAACCGGTAATAAAGTAGCTTTTAGAGTTTTTCCTTTTGCTAAAAATGAGACTCGAAAAACTGGGATAGAATTTATACATAAAGAACCAGTTACCTTACAAATTGATGGGCATATTACCACTTTAGGAAGTGAAGTACAGGAAAAAGCATATAGCACCATGGACCTCGGTAATTTGATTTACATTTCATCTAAGAGCAAAGAGAATTTGGCATCTGTAAAAAGGAAACCGTATTTTCATTTTCTTGTAGATGTTTCTGCACATAAAGAGAGGTACTTAAATAACTATAGTAATCGAATTCAAAAGTTAATTAACGAATATCCTGAAATTAGTACTCGGCTTAAAATTAGTTTTGTGAATACCTATACTTCTTCATCCGTAGGTATAGAAAACTGGAAAAAAGAGTTTTCCCAACAATCATTTGAAGGCGGGTTCTATTTAGATAGAGCTATCAAAAAAACATTGTTTGATTCGTATCAAAATCCATCAGATTCTTATCCTGTTTTTGTGGCAGTTACGGATTCAATCGAGAAAGCAGTGCTAAACAAAGATTTTTCAGATTTTAAAATTGCATTTCCAGACCATAACAGATTCTATAATCTTTCTAACAATGGGATTCTCGAACCACATTCTCTTTTAGAAAATCCAAAGAAAAAAATAGTTGATTCTGTTCCTATAACATTTGATCAAAATGTTCTTATCTACAAACATAAAGATCTTTCTACCACTTATCTGTCTAGGGATGAAACACCAAGTATTATTCTTAAAAATGGCCCTTACAATCTTAATGAAAATTCAATTTCTGAAAAAAAATGGTTTGACGGGTTAGCTATGCAAGGCATGTGGTTATCCCAAACATTATTTCCTGCACAAGGAAAAAAAGATTGGTTGCAATTGGTACGAAACAGTTTTATGTCTAAAATAATGACTCCTGTTACCTCCTATATTGTCGTAGAAAATGAAGCTCAAAAAGCCATTCTTAAAAAGAAACAAGAACAAGTACTATCAGGTAATAAAAATCTAGATATTGGAGATGATACTGCTAGAATGAGCGAACCTCATCTTCTTATCTTACTTATACTATTAGGAATGTTCATTTGGTATCGAAAACATCGTAAGTCTCATACTTATATGCACTAATTAATAGTAAACTACTTTCAGAGGATTTAAATCTTGATTTCCAAATAAAAGTCGTGCTTCGAATTTTTGAAGTGCGACTTTTTTGTCTACTTTTATCTCATAAAGTTAGACTGATGCGAAAGAATATTTTAATACTCTGCATAGCCCTAAGTGCTGTAACCATTTTTTCTTGTAAAAAAGAGAATGATAAAAAGATCATTACTGAAGAGATAACATTTAAAAAAGAAGGAGAACTCTTCATCTATAACATACAAGATTCTATTCCAAAATCTATAGTAAACTTAGATATCGAAATTGCGGATAACGATTATGAACGCGAAACAGGTTTAATGTATCGCAAAACCATGGAAGAAAAACGAGGAATGCTATTTATTATGGAAACCTTAAGGCCACAGAGTTTTTACATGAAAAATACAGAGATCTCTTTGGATATTATTTATATCGATGAGCAATTTAAAATCGTGAGTTTCCAGAAAAATGCAAAACCATTGGATCCAACCTCGTTACCCTCTGGAAAACCTGCTAGATATGTTTTAGAAATTAATGCTGGATTATCGGATCAATGGAATCTAAAAGAAGGTGATTCTATTAGTTTTAAGAAAAGTTAGATTGCCCAAAAAAGAAAGACCTCTTGAAAAACAAATATTCCAAGAGGCCTTATCTAGGTAGTACAAAAAAAGGATAGCCGCTACTTAATTATTTTTACAACCTTATTGATGTTTTTATTACTGAACTTTATAAAGTATATTCCTTTTGAAACATTCAGTGGAATTGATATCGTTCCGTTTTTACTCGTCACTCTATCCGAATAATACAGAGCACCTTTAACATCTCTAACAGTAACATTTACTGCTTCTGTTTCTCCAGATACATTAAAATTAATGGTATCTTCAAATGGATTTGGATATGGTGCAGAAACATTGATTTCATCTTTTTCTGGACCTTTATTTAATGGTGCACTTACCCAACCATTATCATACCAACCATCTCCACAAATTTCTAAGTCCTCTGTTTGCTGACTTCCGTTAGTACTAAAAATTACTTTGGCACAAGTAACTCCTGTTAATGTATATTCATACCAGCCGTCATTATCATCATCTGTCATTTGAACTCCTGGCCATGAAGTACTCAAAGCAGCCGGAGACGTCTCCCAATAATACAAACTAACGGTATTCCAATTTGTATTGTTATTGTTGTAATAGATTGTTAAACTATCATCTGTGACATCACCTGGACATGCCACTGGGCAATCTGGATACCAAAGATTTGTCGATGGATCATACCAACCATCTATAGTTCTATTGAGATCATCAGATTGACTTCCGTTATTGTTGTTATTAAAAACCATACCTATATTTCCTGATTCCTGAATCGCAAAGGAATACCACTGAGAACTATCCATTCTAGACATAGGCTGTCCTGGCCAGCTCCATCCTGGTAATGGCTGGTTAGTATCTTGATTAAACAAATACACATAAACATCGGACCAATTCTGTGTATTCCTATAATGAACTGTATAGGACTGAGGTTGATTAATAGTATACTCCTCGGATAGCACACTAGAAGCACCTGTATCATTATAGGCAATCGCAGATAGTGTAGTGGTTTCTGTTAATACAAGTGAGTTCGAATACAAAGAACTTGAATCTGATGGTGCGGTCCCGTCTAATGTATAATAAATGACACCTTGATTCGTAGCAGTTAAATTAACTGTTGCGCTACCCTCATAAATTCCTCCTTGAGGAGTTACTGATAATACTGGCAACTCTAATTCTCCAGGGCAATCAGAAGGACATTGATCGTACCAAACATTTTCTGATAATACGTACCATCCTTCTACATTTCTAAACTGATCATCTGATTGTTGTCCGCTTCCATTCGTAAATACCAATCCTACTTCAACTGATTCAGCAACTTCATAGCTAAACCAAGGAGAATTTGGTGTTGGAGCCATCAATCTTCCTGGCCAATTCCATCCAGGTAATGGTGTATTGTTGTTCTTGTCAAATGCGTACACATACACATCATTCCAATTGGAAGTATTCTTAAAGTACACTTTATAAGAAGGGATGTCTCCGAATGTATAATAATGTGTTATTACGTCAGAAAGATTTCCATCTCCGTCATACGCCACAACTTTTAGCTGGATTGGATCACTATCCTCATTTCCTAAATCAAATGGATTAGAGTAAACCAGACTATTTGTTGTAGGCTCTGATCCATCTATCGTATAATAAATTGTCACATCATCATTATCAGAAGTTGTTGATGCTTCTAAAACTACTTCAATAGTATCATCATAATTTCCAGAATTAGGTTCCACAGTAAGTGTGACCTCATCACTACTGTTAAAATCACCAACATACACATGTTGAATTGGAGTCTTAAATACATTCCCTTGAGTGTCTGTAGCTTCAACATAGTAATCTACTAATACATTAGACAAACCACGAATTTCTGCATAGCATAGATCTGCTATTGCCGTAGGCTCTATAAAAAGATCTATTTCTGGATCCTGAGTGACATTATCTTTTGGAAATTCTTTTTGTGTCATGGAAATTGTATTCCAGGAACTTACTTCTTCTCCTCCAGCATAGGTGTCGTTTACATTATCCGCAATAGGATTTATACCGTCATCATCGGTTCTATATTTTAAAACTACTGAAGCCAATCCACTTACATCATGAGCAAATGTCCATATATGAAAATCAGAAGAATTTTGAACTTCCTGATACGCATATATTGGGCCAAAACCTTTACCACCAGGATTGTAAGGAAATCTTTGAGGAATAAAAACAGAAGGTGGTGTATTATCCTGATTTATAGATCCTCCAAGTGCATCTAAAGCATGTTCTATTGCTATGTTCCCAGCTAAGGTTTGCTTTACTTCCATATCGATCGCTTTACCATAGTACATATAACCACTGGTTAGCGATGGTAAAAAGAAATGCCACGCTTTTTCTGCACTAGAAGCTCCAAATGATGGATCTATTATCTTAGCTATATCAACTCCATTGCTATTATCTTCTGCCATTAACACATAATTTTCTGCAGCAGTAATCACTGCCCAGTTTCTAGCATCTTCTGTCCATCCATCAGGATTAAATCTATAATCAGTAGTATCATATAACGGCCATAGCCAGTTAATAAATTGTGGATGTCCCCAATCGTTGGCTGCATTTACCCAAGAACCATCTTCCACTTTTACAATATCATTTTCAGGAACTGGGTAGAAATTTAAAAACTGCTGAATAGTAGTTGGGTCATATCCTTTAGAGGCAGCTTCATTAGCGAAACCTGGAACAGATTCCTGATAATAACTATCACCACCTCCCCAAGCATTATCACCATCATGTGCTAACAAAACAATAGATGGTTGACTTGCATTACTAAATGGTGCAATATTAGCATCAATTTCTCCTGTACCCATAGAACTAAATCCATTCTGATAACTAAGTAAATCAGCCATAGGAACTACGTCCATCTTATAAGTTTGTCCTGTTTCTGGATCTATGTATTGCGCTTTATGTGCCTGGTAACAATATGGAGCAGCAAAGGTACCACCTCTGCCGTCGATTTGTCCTTTCCACCAGTTATTACCATTGGTAGCTACCTTATCCGCAGCATTTGGTGGATCAATATTAACTCCAGAAGTACCATAATCTAATGGATAATCATTTAGCGTTCTTGAGAGATGACTATTTGCGATAACCGACCATTGGAAACCTTCTTCTACCAATACTTTGATTATTCTTTCAGAAAAAGAA
Organism: uncultured Aquimarina sp.; assembly: GCF_947492965.1. Classification (GTDB taxonomy): domain Bacteria; phylum Bacteroidota; class Bacteroidia; order Flavobacteriales; family Flavobacteriaceae; genus Aquimarina. The sequence continues at coordinate 120,398 of NZ_CANLOZ010000008.1, forward strand.
CATTCCGCAGGCCAAAATCCTTTAGAATATTCACCTCCAAAAGTTTGATCAGTGATATATCGATGTGTTTTCAATTCCATTCTTAGGGCTCTCTCACTAATTAAAGGAGCCAAAGCGTGATGAAATGTAAAACCAGTTAGATCCATTCTGGGTTGACCACCAGAAGTTCTCCAGCTTTTTGCTTCGATAAAGTCATTTTGCCAACCTTGATTATATCCCCAAACTCCAGCATTTGCTAGACTGTTTACATTTTCAATTAAACAACCAGAATAATTTACCTGTGCACCTCCGTTTGGCAATCCTAAAAGAGTCTGAACCGAGTTCTTAGGACCGTATTGGTAGGCTTTTACTCGATCATACTTCCCAAAAATTTCTTCTAAATCGTTTAGTGGATGACTAATCCCATCAGCATATACATTCCAGGAATCACCTGATACTTTTAAATTATGTGATTCTAAAACTGTTTGATACCGATTAGGGTTTTCTTTACTTTTCTCTGCCCAATAAATGGGTTGTTGCATGTGCCATAAATAAGAAGTGTGGACTTGCTGTGCTATCATTCCAGAATAAAAGAACAATAACAACAAAAATAGATTAGTGTTTTTCATGAATCTTGTGTGTGTGTTATACAATTAAAAAATGCTGTAAAAACAGCTTGCATATATTCCAAAAACTATCTTCCCAAACAATAGTTCCCCAAGATTCTATACCCATAATAAACATTCATAAAAAGGATATTTATTATGATCCCATCAAACGAAAATTGTAGTAAACAAACAGTCCCATTTGATCCATGTCTATAACAGCGACAACACTTCTCAACAAGACTGTTAAATACTCAGTTTTTTAATAATTATTTGATGATATTTTCAAAAGTAGGTAATAAAAAAAGTAAACTCCCTAATCAGAATTTACTCAAACGATATAGTGTTAATAAAAAACTAAAAAATCCCCTAAATTTTTATCAATGTGATTAACTTAAACCCATAAAAAAAGCTGCATTTTTTAAATGCAGCTTTTTTGATATTCTAGAAATAGACTTTTCTATGATTCTTCTTCAGTCTTTTTCTTTTCTTTTAAACCTACTTTGCTTACAGTATCGAACATTACTGGAGTAGCAATGAACAAAGAAGAGTAGGTTCCTACTAGTACACCTATGATTAATGAGAACATAAATCCTCGTAAAGGCTCTGCAAAAATAAAGATCGCTATTAATACTAATAAGGTTGTTAACGAAGTATTTAATGTACGACTTAACGTACTATTTAACGCTCCATTAATATTCTTATTTAACGGCCATGTAGTGTGCTCCGCGAAATATTCACGAATTCTATCAAATACTACCACGGTATCATTCAGCGAGTATCCAATTACAGTTAGAATAGCTGCAATAAACGCTTGGTCGATTTCCATATTAAATGGCATAAACTTCCAAGTAAGTGAGAATACACCTAACACTACCAATACATCGTGGAAAACTGCCGCTACCGCACCTAAACTAAACTGCCATCTTCTAAATCTAAATAAGATATATAAGAAAACTACAATTAAAGATCCTATAACAGAAACAAAGGCTGCTTGTTGAATATCATCTGCAATCGTAGGTCCAACCTTCATAGAACGCATAATACCTACTTGCTTATCTTCATCACCATTAGAAAACTCTTCATAGCTCATATTATCAGGCAGGTGAGATTTTAAAGACTTAAATAACAAATCAGAAATCTCAGAATCTACAGCTTCTCCTGATTCATTAATCTTATATTTTGTAGTAATTTTTAACTGATTTTTTGCACCAAGTGTTTTTGCTTGTGCACTTCCAAATACAGCTACTAAATCCTTTTCTACATCTGTAGGGACTACATCCTTAGCAAAACGAACAGTATATGTTCTACCTCCTACAAAATCAACACCTTTATCTAGACCTTGAGTAAATAATGATCCTAAACCAGCTAATACAATAACAGCTGATATAGCATAAGCTATTTTTCTCTTCTTTAAGAAATCAATATTTACATTTTTAAATAAATTCTTAGTAGCTGCTGTAGAGAATGCCAATTCTTTACCATTTCTACCATATCCATCAATAAACAACCTAGTGATGAAAATCGCAGTGAATAAAGATGTAAGAATACCGATTAATAAAGTAGTTGCAAATCCTTTAATCGGTCCTGTACCGAAGAATAAAAGAATTAAACCAGTTAAACCTGTTGTAATATTTGCATCTAAAATCGAAGACAATGCGTTGCTAAAACCATCTTTAATCGCATCAACTTGTGATTTACCTTTGGCCAATTCTTCTTTAATTCTTTCGAAAATAAGTACGTTCGCATCTACCGACATACCAATCGTTAATACGATACCTGCAATACCTGGTAATGTTAATACTGCTTTTAATCCAGCTAATACTCCAAATATAAATAAGATATTTACTACCAAAGCAACATCGGCAAAAGCACCTGCTTTTCCATAATAAAAAATCATCCAGATTAAAATCAACACCAATGCAATTCCGAAAGACATGATACCACTATCGATTGCTTCTTGCCCTAATGACGGCCCTATAACTTCACTCTGAATAATATCTGCTGATGCCGGTAATTTACCTGCTCTTAATACATTTGCCAAATCTTGTCCTTCTTCTACCGTAAAATCTCCAGAGATCTCACTTCTTCCTCCTGTAATAGCTCCTTTAGAAACACCAGGCGCAGAGTATACAATATCATCTAATACAATTGCAATCTGACCTCTTGTTTGAGAAGCTCTTCCGGTCATTTCTGCCCATTTCTTAGCTCCTTTACCATCCATCTGCATCGTCACAACTACATTATTAAGTTGGTCATAGGTCTGTGCAGCGTCGGTAATAACACCTCCACTTAATTCTGGAGTATTATCACGATTTCCTTTAAGAGCATATAAATCTACCCTATCTTCCTCTTTTGCTTGTTTACTCCAAGCAAACTTCACAAATCTTAATGATTGAGGTAATAGTGCTCTAATATCTTTTCTATCTAGATACGAGTTAAACTGCTCCACATCATTTACCGCTACAGAAACTAAAGCTCCAGGAACAGAAGGAGGACCGATTAAATCATTAATAGGATTTACCTGCGCTTCAACATCCGTAGAATCTTCAGAATCCGCTAATAATTTTTCGATTTCTGCATCTGCATCTGTCTGAGTGCTATCTGCCTGAGCAGTATTTACTTCGGTACTATCAGTTTTTACTGTATCTACAACTTTTTCAGATACTACTTCTTCTTTCTCAGTAGTTTTATTTTCTTTTGCTTCTAATTCTTTCTTAAGCTTATCATTCATTCTTCCTAAGAAGATTCCTAATTCTTGAGAGTTTTCAACATCCCAGAATTCTAATTGAGCTGTACTCTGTAAAAGTTTCTTTACACGATCAACATCTTTAGCTCCTGGAAGTTCTACCAAAATACGACCAGACTCTCCTAAACGTTGAATATTTGGTTGTGTAACCCCAAACTTATCAATACGCTTACGTAATACTTCGAATGCTGATGTTACCGATTCGTCGATTTTTGTTCTTAATATAGGCTTTACTAGATCATTAGACATATCAAAAGTGATATCATCACTTAAGTTTTTATTCGCAAAAATATCTGGAGATGCTAACTGAGCATCAGGAATATTTTCAAACTCTGTAAAAAAGTCATCTACATAGGTATTCTGACTATCTTTCTGAGTTTCATCAGTAGCATCTAATGCCTGAATGAATGCTGGGTTTTTAGATTTATTTGCTAATCCTTCTAAAATATCTCTTACTGATATTTGAAGAATTACATTGATTCCTCCTTTAAGGTCAAGACCTTTATTTAGTTCCTTTGCTTTTGCTTCGTTATAACTAAAATTCGCAAAAATCGGATCCTTTCCGATAGAATCTAAATACTCTTTTTGAGCTGTTTCTCTAAGTTTAGAGTAATTCTCTACTGTTTCTGGATACTTATTTATCGCAAAAACTTCAGCTTCTTTTTCTTTTGTGTATGTTAAATATGTAAACGATAACTGGTAAAGACATACCAATCCAAATATAATCGCAAACACTCTAACAAGTCCTTTATTTTGCATTGTGGTTTATTTTAGTCAACCCACCAAATGTTTCGAACATTCTTCTGTGATTGACAATTGTTAGTATATTAAAAATGTAATTCAACTAGGTCTGAATATGACTTAGTTATTAGGTTTTAGCTAATACCGCAGTATAAAAATCTACGGAATAGCTTATTTATTTTTTTTTAGAAATTTGGTAAACAGTGTATTTCTAAACTAAGAAATAGGTCCTGCTCTTACCTCTGGAATTTTATACGAAGTATTATCTATTGCGATAGCAATCGCACTATGCACCTTCTGTGCTAATTGTATAAATCGGTTGATCGCTTCATTAGCGTCTTCATTCACAAAACTATAAGAAACACCAGAAGCCCTATCCTGTTTTTGTTCTAATTCTAAAACGTGAATCCCACTAAAACCTGAATCATTATCGGTACTTTTCTGAATTTTATAAACAGCTACATGATAGTCTGAAGATTCTTTATCAAAAGGAATTTTAGAATTATTAGAACCGTTTTTATCAAAAAGAATATGATTCCAAGAAATATGATTCTCTGCAAGTATTTGCTGTATACTTTCTACATCGGCATCGCTGTAATAAGAAATTCTTAGCTTACCGTTATGAAGTTCATTGGATATTCGGATGTTTTTTACACCAATAGATGCTAACTGTTTTTTTACAGTTTTTACTGCATTTTCAGCTTCTTGTGACGATACAGTAACATTTCTAAAGTCAAGAACAATCTCTTGGTTAGGCACGACAGTTTGCCCTTGCATTACTACTAGTAACGCAAAAGCTGAAATTAACATTCCGAAGTACCATTCTTTCTTCATGGTCGCAAATATAGAAAAATTAAAACTTTGTGTCTAGTGTATTTTTAATAAATAGGAAGCATCTTTATCAACGTCTTAATTAAACCATTCGTTCTCGTAACTAATTATTGCAATTTTATATATTTGGATATAATCATACTTATCTAATCGTTATGAAAAACTTCTTAACATTCATACTCTTTCTTTCTTTTTTAGGCTCTTATTCTCAAAAACAATTTCCTGATTTTGAAGTTTCTGATACAGACAAGAAAACATCTTCTCTAAATAGTCAATTAAATAAGCTTACTATCATAGATTTATGGGCCACTTGGTGCAAACCTTGTATCGCTGAGACTCCTTTTTTGGAGGAGATTAAAAAGAAATATGGTTCTAATATAGATGTCATCTATATTTCATTAGATTTCAAAAAAGAAAGATGGCACCAATTCATATCAAAAAAACAATCAAAAAAGAAACATTTCTGGGTTCCTCCAAACAGTCCTCTTGTAGAATTTATAGGTGAAACCAAAACTTCTGGAGATAAAACTACCACTACTTGGTCAATCCCTAAATTCTTCCTCGTTGATAAAAATGGAGAATTATTATCTGATAATTGTCCTTTACCTTCATCAGGAAATTTGGAAAAACTTTTAGATAAACATTTATAAAAAAAGAAAGAGCTACTATTTAAGACAGTAGCTCTTTCCTAATATATTCGATTAAAACAGATTATAACTCTAACAATCCATTTGTCTTTTTAACTCCTTCTGCACTTTCTGCAAGTTTTGCTTTTTCAGCATCATTAAGCTCGATCTCTACGATTTTTTCGATTCCATTTCTACCCAATACTACAGGTGCACCGATACAAAGATCATTTAATCCATATTCTCCTTCTAACAGTGCTGAACAAGGGAAAATCTTTTTCTGATCACAAGCAATTGCCTGTACCAAACCAGATACCGCAGCTCCTGGAGCATACCAAGCAGAAGTTCCTAACAATCCGGTAAGCGTAGCTCCACCAACCTTAGTATCTGCTGCTACTTTTTCTAAACGTTCTTCAGAAATAAATTCTGAAACAGGCACACTATTTCTTGTAGCTAGTCTTGTAAGAGGAACCATTCCTTTATCACTATGACCTCCGATTACCATTCCGTCTACATCAGAAATAGGTGCTTCTAAAGCTTCTGCTAATCGATACTTAAAACGTGCGCTATCTAAAGCACCACCCATACCGATAATTTTGTTTTTAGGAAGATCAGTAGTTTTATGTACAAGATACGTCATCGTATCCATAGGATTACTTACTACAATGATAATAGCATTTGGAGAATGCTCGATTAAACTAGAAGAAACTGATTTTACAATTCCTGCATTAATACCTATTAACTCTTCTCTAGTCATTCCTGGTTTACGAGGAATTCCAGAAGTTATTACAGCAATATCACTTCCTGCAGTTTTAGAATAATCATTTGTAGTTCCTGTTATTTTAGTATCAAACCCATTTAAAGAAGCGGTTTGCATCAAATCCATTGCTTTACCTTCTGCATATCCTTCTTTGATATCTAACAACACTACTTCTGAAGCAAAATTCTTTATGGCAATATACTCTGCACAACTTGCACCTACTGCACCAGCTCCTACTACTGTAACTTTCATTATTTTAATATAATTTTGATTAATATTATCCTAGTATATTGAATTTCTTCAATATCAGCGCGAAAATACGAATTCTTTAACGATTTTGTTTGTGAATTCTTAGTTAAATTACCAACCAAAATTCATACCTATAGAAAGGTTTTGATAGTTCTGTAATGTGTAATCCAAATTAGCTCTAAAGAAACCTAATTTCACATTTACTCCTAGCGTTGCTTTTAGTCCTGAAGTTTTATTGTCTACAGAAATCGGATCAACAACAGTTTGTGATGCTAATGGACCACTTTGCACCTCATAAGACCCTAAGACATCGGCAGTACTATTACCTGTATAAAAACCAAAACCTCCATAGAGATTAACTTTGGAAAATTTGGTCGAAATAATTCCACTAACCAACCACGAATTTGATTTTAATCTAATTTCTTGATCATTACCTTCTGTTTCACTATCTGCAGCAAAATCATAAAACCCTCTGACATTGGTATACCCTACGAGTCCAGAGAATCTAAAAGGAAGCCTTTTCCAAGAAAAAATCCAATCTGTAAATTCATGTTGTACCGCTAATCCATATAGAAATACTTCTGTATTTTCTCTAACAGCTATTTTTGGTAAGAATCTTGCTTTTACTTCTGTACTTCTAGAAACTCCAATAGAACCTTGCAAAAAACCTGTAGGCGCAATATTTACTTCTTGCCCCCCAATTCCGTCTGGAAGCGTTACTTCTACTTGCGCTAATTGTCCTTGATTTAATACCACAACAAAATCTCCACGATTCCCTCCAAAAGCATTAGCTACCTCCTGACTCGCCGGCCCTTCTCGAAATGCTACTCCATCATATTCTGCCGTATTTAGGATAAACGATTGTTTTTCTTCTCTCACAAAAGACAAATTACCCACAAAACCTACTTCGAAACGCCATAGTTTTTTAACATGTGCGCTCTTATACCAACCATTAGACATACTATTAACTAATACCTCTCCTCCTGGAGCAAAATAGTCGGTACTAAAGCGCTGTGCATTTTGTATACCAAGTTCTAGTAATTGATCGACATTAGTTTGTGCATAAGATACTTTGAGCACAAGCATTAAACAAAAGAGTAAAGTTTTTTTCATCTGTTTGTATCTATGGTTTTCAATAATCCGATAAAATTAACAGAACCAAACATTTAAAAAATATGGAAGTCTGGCACGTTCATTTCCTTAGATTTGGGTTTTAATAGGCGCAACAATATATAAAAAAATCCGCTATACATGGTATAACGGATTTCGTTCTAAATTATTTAGCAGTATTTACATTAAGCATCAATATTTGCATACACTGCATTTTTCTCAATAAATTCTCTTCTTGGAGGAACTTCATCCCCCATTAGCATAGAAAATATTCTATCTGCCTCTGTTAAATTATCTATAGTTACTTGACGCATTGTTCTATACTCAGGATTCATAGTAGTATCCCAAAGCTGTTCTGCATTCATCTCTCCAAGACCCTTATATCGCTGAATCTTAGTATTATCACCAAACTCTTTAACAATTCGATCACGTTGATCATCATTCCAAGCATATTGCTTTTTAGCACCTTTCTTCACCAAATATAGAGGTGGTGCTGCTATATAAATATGTCCTGCTTCTATCAATTCTTTCATGTAGCGGAAAAAGAATGTTAGAATCAGTGTAGAAATGTGACTACCATCGACATCCGCATCACACATAATTACAATTTTGTGATAACGAAGCTTCGACAGGTTAAGTGCTTTACTGTCCTCTTCTGTTCCGATAGTAACACCTAATGCTGTAAAAATATTCTTAATCTCTTCATTTTCGAATACTTTGTGATGCATTGCCTTTTCTACATTCAGGATTTTACCTCTTAAAGGTAATATCGCCTGAAACATTCTATCACGACCTTGTTTAGCAGTTCCACCTGCAGAATCACCCTCCACAAGGAACACTTCACATAACGCAGGATCTTGCTCCGAACAATCAGAAAGCTTACCAGGAAGCCCTCCGATACTCATTACGGTTTTACGCTGCACCATTTCACGCGCCTTTTTAGCAGCGTGTCTTGCTTGAGCAGCTAAAATTACTTTCTGAACGATCGTCTTAGCATCATTTGGATGTTCTTCCAAATAATTTTCTAACATTTCAGATACCGCCTGAGAAACGGCCGAAGTAACCTCTCTGTTTCCAAGTTTCGTTTTTGTTTGTCCTTCAAATTGAGGCTCTGCTACTTTTACAGAAACAATTGCAGTTAAACCTTCCCTAAAATCGTCACCAGCTACCTCAAACTTTAGCTTATCCAGCATTCCAGAAGCATCAGCATATTTCTTTAATGTAGAAGTTAATCCTCTTCTAAATCCAGAAAGATGTGTACCTCCTTCATGCGTATTGATATTATTTACATAAGAGTGAAGGTTTTCAGCATAGGAGTCATTATAAATCATGGCAACTTCTACAGGGATATTATTCTTTTCGCCTTCCATAGAAATTACGTCACCAATAATAGCATTACGACTTCCGTCTAAGAATTTTACAAATTCTTTTAATCCCTCTTCTGAATGAAAAATTTCAGACACAAAATTACCATCATCATCTGTATGGCGTTTATCTGTAAGATTGATCGTAATTCCTTTATTAAGGTATGCCAATTCTCGCATACGACTCGCTAAAGTATCATAATTGTATTCTAAGGTCTGCTGAAAAATAGTAGCATCCGGCTTAAAGGTTACTATAGTACCGTTAAAATCAGTATCACCTGTAGACTTTACGGGATATAATGGCTTTCCTCTCTCATATTCTTGTTCCCATATTTTACCATCCTTATGTACAATCGCATGTAAATGATCAGAAAGTGCATTCACACAGGAAACCCCTACTCCATGCAAACCTCCTGATACTTTATAGGAGTCTTTATCAAATTTACCTCCTGCACCAATTTTGGTCATTACCACTTCTAATGCAGAAACTCCTTCTTTTTTATGAATTCCGACTGGAATACCACGACCATTATCTTTGGTCGTTATAGAATTATCTTCGTTTATAGTAACATCGATAGCATCACAATGACCTGCTAGTGCTTCATCGATGGAATTATCTACTACTTCATATACCAAATGGTGCAAACCTCTTACGCCAACATCACCGATATACATCGATGGACGCATCCTCACGTGCTCCATTCCTTCTAATGCCTGAATACTATCGGCTGAATAATTATTTTTCTTTGCTTCTTCGCTCATAAATCAGCTATATTAATTACAATTTTTTGGTCAACAAACAAAGATAAAAAAACAGTCAAATGTTCAAAGCGTTTTAGAAAGTATGATTTAAAGAGTTATCAACAATTAGTTAAGAACAAGACCAGAAAAAACAAAAAACCTCTTAAAAGCGTTAAAAATAGCCTTAAAATGGATTTAAGATTAAATTAATAATTGATCAATTAACACACCATTCAACACAAAACTCTGTAAATAAACATTTTAATTCCTTTTTATTGTAAAAAAACAACATCTCCAAACTTAGAAAAATTAAATCCTAAATTGCTGATTTTATAAAAAAACAAAGAGAAGATTCAGCAAACTTACACGATTTCTCATTCACTACCTACGAATACTAAAACACACTTCAAATCGACCTTGTTTACTACAATATAAACTCTCTGCAACGTTAAATGCTATAGCAAAATGCTACAAATAATTTTAAAATAACTACACACTCAACTTTTATTAAAATGAAAACAAAACAATTAATCAATTTAGGAAGAGCTGCTTTCATAGGTCTTGGAATCTTAGCAAGTTCTTGTACAAACGAAAGTTTTGACGAAATCACGAGTAGTCAAGAAACTGAAGTCGTAAAAAAATTCTTTAATGATGATGTTGTTATCGTAGAAGATCTAAAAAATGGTACTTTTTTAAGCGGAGATATCATTTATGAATCGAGACAATTAACTGATCAAAAAGTCGGCTACAACTCTAATCCAGAACCCAATGAAGATTTAGATGAAAAGTTAGGCTTTTACCGAGGTGTACAAAAATGGCCAAACAACACCATTATTTACGTTTTAGACAATAGCCTTACCAACAATCAGATACAAGTAACTCTAAACTCGATGAGAGAATGGTCTACAAAAACCAATATCCGGTTTAAAGAACGTACTAACGAAAGCTATTACGTTACTATCATAAATAATGGACAGTCTTGTAACTGCGGAAGCGCTAATTTAGGAGTAAACGGAAATAGAGGAAGAATAAATATTGGTACTGGAACTAGCGAAGTTGTAATGATCCATGAAATCGGTCATACTCTGGGGTACATTCATGAACAAACCAGATCAGACAGAGACAATTATGTAAGAATATTGTTTGAAAACATACAAGATGGAGCTGAAAGCCAATTTAGAAAGAACGAAAACTCCTTGAACCTTGGAGAGTTCGACATCAAATCTACTATGATGTATGGAGCTTACACTTTTAGTAAAAATGGTCAGCCAACCATAGTACAATTAGATGGCACTACACACGCAAGAAGACGAGCAGAATTATCCGCTGGAGATATTTCAGGAACAAATGAAGCATACCCTTCTGGTGACGGAGATGGCGGTGACGGCGGCGATGGAGATGGCGACGGAAACGAAAATGACATCTGCGATGGTATAGACGAATGGTCTCCAAATATTAGATATAACGTTGGAGATAAAGTTACTTATCAAGGTTTCTTATATGAAAGAGATTTTTACTCATGGAATCGATTAGGAGAATGTGGAACTTCTCAACCTGCAGATATTTGTGAAGGTGTGGACCCTTATAGCAGTAATAGAAGCTATTCCCCTGGTGATCAAGTTACGTATAACGGTTACTTATATCTTTTACAAGATAATAGGAGATGGTCTAACCAAGGAAGATGTGGTAATTAATTAAAACCACGCACTATACATAACAAAAACCCCAAGAATGCAATATTCTTGGGGTTTTACATCTCAATTAACTCAACTTTCAGCGACTCAAGCTGAAATTCTTAAATTTCTTGATTATTATTTATTGAACGACCTCATCCACTAGGTAAGCATCGTCATGTACATTTGCTACAGCTCTTCCACTTGGGTCGTTCATATTCTTGAAAGCTTCATCCCACTCCAAAGCGATTTTTGTGCTACATGCCACAGAAGGCTCCTGTGGTACACTTAGTGCGGCTGCATCACTTGGAAAATGTCCTTCAAAAATAGATCTGTAATAAAACTCCTCTTTATTTTGTGGTGTTTGAATTGGAAATCTAAAATGAGCATTTGCCATTTGTTCATCAGTCACTTCTCTATCTACCACTTCTTTTAGTGTATCTATCCAACTATATCCTACTCCATCGGAAAATTGTTCTTTCTGTCTCCAAGCTACACTTTCTGGCAAGTAAGATTCGAAAGCCTTACGAATTACCCACTTTTCCATTCGCTCTCCATTAATCATCTTATCTTGTGGATTGATTCTCATCGCTACATCCATGAACTCTTTATCTAAGAAAGGCACCCTTCCTTCGATACCCCAAGCTGCAAGCGATTTGTTAGCTCTTAGACAATCATACATATGCAGTTTACTTAATTTCCGTACAGTCTCTTCATGAAATTCCTGAGCATTAGGAGCTTTGTGGAAATATAAATATCCCCCAAAAATCTCATCTGCACCTTCACCAGAAAGTACCATCTTCACTCCCATCGACTTAATAACTCTTGCCATTAAATACATTGGTGTAGATGCTCTAACAGTAGTAATATCATAGGTCTCTAGATTATAGATCACATCTTTGATTGCATCTAAACCTTCCTGAATAGTAAACTTGATCTCGTGATGTATAGTACCAATATGATCGGCTACCTTTTGTGCTGCTGCAAGATCTGGAGAACCTTCTAAACCAACCGAAAAAGAATGCAATTGTGGCCACCAAGCTTCTTTGGTATCACCGGATTCAACCCTCTTTTCTGAATATTTTTTGGCTATCGCCGAAGTAACTGAAGAATCTAACCCTCCTGACAACAATACTCCATACGGAACGTCAGACATTAATTGTCTGTGCACAGCTGCTTCTAAAGCATCTCTCACCTCATCAATACTAGTTTGATTATCCTTTACTGCATCATATTCTGACCAATCACGAACGTACCATTTTGTTAATTCTCCCGTCGTACCATCTAAGTAATGACCAGGTGGAAACAACTCGATTTTGGTACAAACACCTTCTAAGGCTTTTAGTTCAGAAGCTACATAAAAAGTCCCATTTTGATCCCATCCCATATATAAAGGAATAATACCCATATGATCTCGCGCAATTAAATACGAATCTTTTTCCGCATCATATAACGCAAAAGCAAAGATTCCATTTAAATCATCTAAGAACTCAACACCCTTTTCTTTGTATAAAGCTAATATTACCTCGCAATCGGATTCTGTTTGGAAATTATATGAACCATCAAACTGTTTACGAATTTCCCGGTGATTATAAATTTCTCCATTTGCTGCAAGAACCAATTTTTTATCTTCACTAAAAAGAGGTTGCTTTCCAGAAACTGGATCCACTATAGCTAATCTTTCATGAGCCAAAATTGCCTTTTGATCAGAGTAGATACCACTCCAATCCGGTCCTCTATGACGTATTTTTTTAGACATCTCTAATAGCTGTGGTCTTAAAACCTCAGCCTTTTCTTTTAATTCAAAAGCGCAAACTATTCCACACATATCTTTCTTTTTCTATTAATTGAGAAGTCAAAGATGAAGTAATAGTTACAATATTTAAACAGAAAAGATTATTTTAGTTTCAAATAAAAACATAAAAGCATTTTTATTTATCAAAATGAAATATTTTTTCTATTAAAAGCTAATAAAAGTATCAAGTTGTTATTTTCTCTTTTAACAGAACTTTAATGAGGTGATTAACATTTCATATGTATGTTCGCTTCTATCTTTACGACGATTATAAAAATAAAATCACAAATTATGAAAAAATCACTCTTATTTGCTATCCTACTTTTCATAGGAACTGTTACTAGCATGAATGCTCAGAAATTTGCTGGGTTACAAAAAAGTCCAACCGATATTTCTTATGCTAAAACGGATAGAAATGCTAAACCCGACGTTAAAGTAATCTACAGTAGACCTCAGAAGAAAGGAAGAACGATGCTTGGAGAAAAAGTTGCATATGGAAAAGTGTGGAGAACAGGAGCTGATGAAGCTACCGAAATCAAACTTTTCAAGGACATGAAACTAGGAGAAAAAACTGTAAAAGCAGGAACCTATTCTTTATTCACTATCCCAGGTGAAAAAGAGTGGACTATTATATTAAACTCTGACTTGGATGTATGGGGAGCTTATTCTTATGATGAAGGCAAAGATGTAGCTAGAATTAAAGTTCCAGCAGGAACAGGAGATGAACTAGAAGCTTTTTCAATAGCGTTTAAAAAAGTAGATAAAGGATATCATATGGTATTAGGATGGGAAACTACAAGAGTAGAAGTTCCTTTTTATAATTAATTCCTCGGATTGGAAATAAAACAAAAACGAGATTAATTATAACAATTAATCTCGTTTTTATCTTTCCCTAATAATCTCTTATCTTCAATGAATATATACCATAATAAGGATTATAAGTTTAAAAATCTTTTACCGATGTATAGCGTGGCTAGACGCTCCTGGTAATTCTTTAAGGAAGTCCATGACAACCCTAAATGTTAATCTGAATTTAGTGTAAAATAGCCCCATAAAATTTCCAATTTATTACGTTACAAGATACTATCTAAAAGGTTCTAAATCAACAATTTTAACAAAAAATGTAAGTACTTTTAGATATTTGGTAAAAAATTACCGATTAACAACGCATTTTTCCAATTATACAAGTATTTTCTTTCCTACTTAATTTGAAGTTCTAAAGGCATTTATCTTACTTTTTAACAAAGCCTCTTCCCATACACTTACGAATCAATTAAAGAATAATTTCTTTTTACTCAAATCAATTAATTAGAAATTACACCTAGAATACCTCTACCTGTGTATTGCATTGCTGCTTGCTGCTGGCAATTCTTTTAAAAATGTTCTTATTGCACTAAAATCTATTGAAAATATATTGTAAAATTTTGTCATAATAATCTGATTTTTAATTTCTTGTACAAAGATAGCTTGCAAAACTCCCTGGTATGAAAATTTTAACATATCAAAATCTAAGTTTTAGCTATAAACATAATTATCATCGCCAAAAGAACAAAAAGTACAAAAACTCTAAATGTACTTGACGTTTTTACTTACAAAAAATAAACAGTCTTCAGGGGGTTATCCCCCTAAAAATCACACCCTAATTAATGCTAACCTACTGAAAAGTAAATATTTAATCACTAAAAAGCGAATTATTCTTGGTGCAAAACAAATACGATATTCACAAAAGCTTAATTTTGCATCTTGTAGACATAAAAAAAAGATTACAAAATAATGTAATCTTTTACTTATGGTTAAAAACGAAGTATAACTTGTTATTATCTTCTCATTGCATATCGAGAAGCACTAGGTAAATCTCTCATAAAATCTATTACAATTTTAAAATCGAGCCCAAAAATAGAGTATAAGTTTTTCATAAAATATTGTTTTTAAAATACTTATATAAAATTAAGAACTACTTTCAGGAAAATCAAAAAATAAATATGGTATCGCTAAACTTTTAGTTAAAATAATATGTATATAGGTTAAAAAACTGTTACCAAAAGGACAACAAAAAAACAAAAGAAAGTTTTTTCTTACTTTTTCTTACTTTTTTTAATGGGTAAATTCTCACATTTTTACGGAAAAACCTTACTTACTTAAAAATCAAGAAGTTTCAACCCGATAAAAACGTCAAAAACCGTAAAAGTAATAAGTCAATTAAGGAATATTTAGGTATTTATGAGTTTGTAGCGAAACCTTCCATTTAGGATTCTCCATCACATAATCGACTATCATTGGAATTACTTTGTCACGCACACTCCATTCTGGTTGCAAGTACAACACACATTCTGATGATACCTGCTTGGCTTGTTCTTCTGCAAAGGCAAAATCACTTTTATTGTAAACGATGCATTTTAATTCGTCTGCTTTTGGATAAATATCTTGTGTTGGAAGTTTTACCTTTTTTGGAGAAAGACATATCCAGTCCCAATCGCCAGTAAGTGGATAAGCACCAGAAGTTTCTATATGTGTTTTCGCTCCTTTATCTTTTAAACCTTTTGTAAGTAAAGTCATATCCCAAGTAAGTGGTTCTCCACCAGTAACCACTACAACATCGCTATATTTAACTGCGTTCTCTACAATTACGTCTGTTTCTGTAGGAGGATGTAACTCTGCATTCCAGCTTTCTTTCACATCACACCAATGACATCCTACGTCACAACCACCTATTCGTACAAAATAAGCTGCAGTACCTTTATGATACCCTTCTCCTTGTATAGTATAAAACTCTTCCATTAATGGAAGCATTTTACCCTCATTCACCAATTTTTCCACACTTTTTTGCATAAGGCTGCAAAGGTAGCTAATAAATTATGAATGACACACCCTATCCAACATTCGAATTTAGTGTGTTTTTCTTCATAAAACCTGTTCTTTAATTATGGAATCTTAATTAATACTATTTCTCATATGAAATGATGTAAGTATTTATTCAGATTTTGTAGCAATACATTCAATTTCAATTTTAGCACCTACAGCCAATCCCTTTGCAGCAAATGTAGTTCTTGCTGGCTTTTGCGGAAAATATGTCTTATACACTTCATTAAAAGCACTAAAATCAGCGATATCAGAAAGGATCACTGTACATTTTACCACATCATTCATCTCCATATCATGATGCGCCAGTACTGCTTTAATATTCTCTAAAGTTTGTTTTGTTTCTGCCTTAATTCCACCACTTGCTAATTTTCGAGTAGTATGATCCATTCCAACTTGACCAGAAAGAAAAAATAAATTACCAACTTGTACCGCATCAGAAAATGGCGCATTTGACTTCTTTGGCTCATGAGTTTTATGGAAAATAACAGATGTATTAGAACTTTGGTTTTTACCACAACTAAACATCATCGAAATAAGCATCACAAAAAAATATATCCTTTTCATTGTTTTAAACATTTGAAATTTTCTAGATAAAGAAAACTATAATTTTCTTCACTTCTTCTTATTAATTTAAAAATTATAAATTTACCTAAACAAAACTACATTCATTTCGATAGAAGAAGTAAGATTCCTATTTTTATCAAAATTTACATCAACTATGAGTACTAATCAAGAATTCCTTGATCATATAACTAAGGGGTATACTACCAAAGGAGATTTTATCGCCTTAGGAGCGGCTATGCATAATGGAGAAACAGTAACGAATGCACATGTTAAAATTCCTCTTAAGACGCTAAACCGTCATGGATTAATTGCAGGTGCAACAGGTACTGGTAAAACAAAAACGCTTCAGGTATTAGCAGAAAACCTTAGTGAACAAGGTATTCCAGTTCTTCTAATGGATATAAAAGGAGACCTAAGTGGTTTGGCTGCTGCTAGTCCTGGACATCCTAAAATTGATGAACGCCATGAAAAAATAGGAATCCCATTTGAAGCTAAGAATTTTCCTGTGGAGATTCTTAGTTTATCAGAACAAGATGGAGTTAGACTACGTGCAACGGTTAGTGAATTTGGTCCGGTTTTATTTTCTAGAATTCTTGATGTAACAGAAACCCAAGCAGGTATTATCTCGATAATATTTAAATATTGTGATGATAATAAATTACCACTGTTAGATCTGAAAGATTTAAAAAAAGTATTACAATATGCTACTGGAGAAGGAAAAAAGGAATTAGAAAAAGACTACGGAAGAATTTCTACCGCTTCTACAGGTTCTATTCTTCGTAAAATTGTTGCATTAGAACAACAAGGAGCAGATATCTTTTTTGGTGAAAGATCTTTTGAGGTTCAAGATTTATGCAGAGTAGATGACGACGGAAGAGGATTTATAAACATCCTTAGATTAACTGATATACAAGACAGACCAAAACTATTTTCTACGTTTATGTTAAGTCTTTTGGCAGAGGTATATAGCACCTTTCCAGAACAAGGTGATAGCGGAAGACCAGAATTAATTATTTTTCTAGACGAAGCTCATCTTATCTTTAAGCAAGCCTCTAATGCCTTAATGGATCAGATAGAAAGTATTGTTAAATTAATACGATCAAAAGGAGTTGGCCTTTATTTTGTTACGCAAAATCCTACTGATGTTCCAGATGGAGTATTAGGACAGTTAGGTTTAAAAGTACAACATGCGCTAAGAGCTTTTACCGCCAAAGATCGCAAAGCCATAAAACTTACTGCCGAAAATTATCCAATATCTGAATATTATGATACTAAAGAGGTACTTACCTCGTTAGGAATCGGAGAAGCTTTAGTGTCTGCACTGGATGAAAAAGGGAGACCTACTCCACTCGCTGCGACTATGCTTAGAGCACCAATGAGTAGAATGGATATACTTTCAGAAAGTGAATTAAAAGAATTGCTTAATGCATCTAAACTTTCTAAAAAGTACAATGAAGATATTGATAGAGAAAGTGCCTATGAAATACTTAACGAAAAAATAGAAAAAGCAGAAGCAGAAGAAGCTAAAGCTGCTGCAAAAAAAGAGCGAGAGAAGTTAAAAAGAACTTCCTCTAGTTCGAGATCAAAAAGCAGAAGAGCTAGCACCACTGAAAAAGCAGTTATCAAAGTATTAACAAGTGCAACTTTTATACGAGGAGCACTTGGAGTTCTTAATAAATTATTACGCTAAACAACGCACAAATCATAGTTTAACTTTGGGAATAACTAATACATTATGTTTAAAAAAATTCATTGTATTTTACTAATCAGTTTAAGTTTATTAAGTTGTCAGAAAGATAAAAAGCAAGATCCTTTTGAAATATCTTTTAATCGAATTGGAAAATTAACCAACACTACAAAAGTTAGTCAATTAGACTCTATCTATGCCAATGATTCAATCGTTAAAGCATCGCAAGGTGGTAGTTTTGTAAATGTTGCTAAAACCATAGAGATTTATGAAAAAGGAGGCTCCAAGCTTTTATCTTTAGAACCCAGAGAAGAAAATAACCCAGAATCTTCTATAGAAAGTGTTCAAATTATAGACTCCAAATTTAAAACTACTTCAGGTTTATCTACCAAAAGTGTTTTTAAGGACATCAAAGATAACTATACGATAAGCAAAATTAATAATACCCTAAGTTCTGCGGTTATTTTTATAGACAGTATACAGGCTTCTATTTCCATAGACAAAAAAGATTTGCCTAGTAGCCTTAAAGCGAATACTGCTGCCAAAATCGAAGCATCACAAATACCAGATACTGCTGCGATCAAATATTTTATTATTAACTGGGAAGAAAAATAAATGCCGAAAGATAACTTTATGGGTAAAAAATATCAGATTCAAAAATCACCATTTGTCGTCCCTACTACAGATGGTAAATTAATCGAAGAACATTTCGGAAGAGCAACAGATGGAAATACTCAAGTCAGTATTGCTCACATGGTAGCACCTCCAGGATGGAGCGAACCTTTTCAAACACCAGAATTTGATGAATATACCTATATTATCAAAGGAAAAAAACAATTTATTATCGAAGGAGAAAAGGTCGTTTTAGAATCAGGTCAGTCTATCAAAATTGAAAAAAATACCAGAATACAATATGCAAATCCTTTTGATGAGCCATGTGAATATATCGCGATTTGTCTTCCTGCCTTTTCAATAGAATCCGTTCATAGAGAGGAATTATGAAGAAAAAACTTAAAAAGTATCTTCCTATATTAATAGGAAAACGACTTTTATTACTTTTCTTTTTTAACAAAAAAAAGGCATTACACAGTGCATACATTCTTTTTAGCACACCACTGAAAGGAAAAATATTACCGGATCAAGAATATTTCTTAGAAGAAGCAGAAGATGAAGTCGTTTCTTTAAATGGGCATTATTTACAAACTTACCGATGGCCAAATATGGGAGAAACTGTATTAATGGTTCACGGATGGGATAGTAACACCCATCGATGGAAAACACTCATAGAAAAACTTCACCAGAAAAATTATAACATCATAGCGTTTGACGCTCCGGCGCACGGAAACTCCTCAGGAAAAACACTAAATGTGCCTTTATACGCAGAATGTCTTCAGAAAATTATCGAATTGTATCGACCAAATTATGTGATTGGCCATTCTATAGGCGGAATGACTTCAATTTTTCATCAATTCAAGTATCCCAATCCGGAGATACAAAAACTAATCGTCTTAGCACCTCCTACAGAATTAGCAGTAATTATGGAAGGTTATCAAAAAACATTAAAGCTGTCTGATAAATTTATGACAGCTTTAAGTCATTATTTTAAGGAAAAGTTCGGTTATTATTTCGATGAGTTTTCAGTTGCTGAGTTTGCTAAAAGCTTAACACATCCTGGCTTGCTTATTCATGATCGATTAGATGATATTGCGCCTTATTCTGGATCCGAAAAGATTCATAAAAATTGGAATAACTCAGAATTCATCACTACCGAAGATTTTGGACATTCTCTCTTTTTTGACGAAGTAGATGATATGATCATTGACTTTTTAAAAAAATAAGTACTTCGTAAAACTCTTATTTTTTTTACTAAAATAGATTTAGTTGTAACTACTTATCCATGAAAGCCATTTTCAGATCCCTAGATATCGTAGCTATAAATACTATATTTGCATTTTATTTAAAATATGTCAAATACGAACCTTACCAGACTCAACAAATACTTAAGCGAAGTAGGATACTGCTCGAGAAGAGAAGCAGATAAATTGATTGATCAAGGTCGTGTTACGATAAACAACAAAGTACCAGAAATGGGCACTAAAGTTGCTCCAGAGGATGTAGTAAGAGTGGATGGAGAATTAATAACTAAACCTAAAGAAAAACATGTATATCTTGCTTTTCATAAACCTATAGGAATTGTCTGTACAACTGCACAAAATGAAAAAGATAATATCATTGACTATATAAATTATCCTAAACGAATTTTTCCTATTGGAAGATTGGACAAACCTAGCGAAGGGCTAATACTATTAACTAGTGATGGAGATATTGTAAATAAAATTTTAAGAGCTAGGAATAATCACGAAAAGGAGTACATTGTTACTGTAAACAAATTAATTAGTCCTCAATTTATTAAACGAATGGGTAATGGGATTCCTATTTTAGATACCGTTACACGTAAATGTGAAGTTGAGCAAATTAGCAAATACGATTTCAGAATTGTACTCACTCAAGGCTTAAACCGACAAATCCGCAGAATGTGCGAATACTTAGGGTATGAAGTAACTCGATTAAAACGAATTCGGATAATGAATATTAATCTGGATACCCCTGTTGGAAAATGGAGATATCTTACAGAAAAAGAGTTAAACATTATTAATAAAGATGTTGGAGATTCGAGCAAAACAGAAGAAGCTTCCTTTGTAAAAGAAAAATCGGAAGATAAAGCACCTCATTCTTCTAAACGTTTTAATTCTAAAAACAATAACACAAGAAATTCTTCACACTCAAAAAAAAGAAAGAGAAGCGATAGAAGACGCTAAATGAAGCGTGTTAATTATATCCTAATAGGCTATAACTTTCCTTTTGAACTAGGTAAATTACGTCAAACTTTAGTTCATAAAACGAGAGTATAAAAAACACATAGAACTACATTAATTAATTCAATTATGAGCACCTTATCTCCTTTCCATTTAGCTATTCCTGTAGACAATTTAGCAATAGCAAGAGATTTTTACAATAACATCCTTAATCTTAGCGAAGGACGTAGTAGTGATCATTGGGTAGACTTTGATTTTTTTGGACATCAGTTAGTCATTCATTACAAACCAAAATCAGAACAAGAAAAAGCACATCATAATAGTGTCGATGGTAAAGAAGTTCCCGTTCCTCATTTCGGAATTATTCTAGAATGGGATACTTGGCAAGAATTTGCTAATATGCTATCCGAAAAAAAAATACAGTTTGTTATTGAACCTTATATTAGATTTCAAGGAGAAGTTGGAGAGCAGGCTACAATGTTTTTTTATGACCCTTGCGGAAATGCCTTAGAGTTTAAATCTTTTAAAGATCCATCTCAAATTTTCATGAAATAAACTCTTTCATATTCGTAAAATTCACTCTTTTCTAGTAAACAATCGTTAAAAACCAATCTTTTTTAATTTAAAAGGTACGAATGTTAAAGTTTTACTACAAATTCTTACTATATTCTGCCCCGTAAAGAAAAGAATTGAAAAAGAATGGATTTTACCAACCCATTAGTCTATGGAGTACCTTGCTTCTTAGGATTAATCTTAGTAGAACTTACATATAGTAAGACAAGTAAACACAAAGAACTTTATGAATGGAAAGATTTAGCCGCGAGTGTTTTTATGGGCGTAGGCTCGGCTATTTTAGGACCATTAATTAAAACAATAACGATCATCCTATTTTTTAACTATGCTTATGATCTCTTTAATCCCGAGGTCGATGGCGTAAGAACTAATATTATGGGATGGGAATCTTTTGGATATAGTTGGCCCATATGGCTATTATGTATGTTGGGAGATGATTTTTCTTATTATTGGTTCCATCGACAAAATCACATGGTACGGTTTTTTTGGGCTGCACATATAGTTCATCATTCCTCAGATAATTTTAACTTGGGTACTGCTGTACGGAACGGATGGTTTACTTTACTATACAAACCTTTATTCTATGTTTGGTTACCGATTATTGGTTTTCCTGTAGAAATGGTTATTGTTTGTTTAGGAATTGAAGCCTTATGGCAATTCCAACTACACTGTGTATTTATTCCTAAAATGGGCTTTGTTGAAAAAATTCTCAATACCCATACCATGCATCAAGTGCATCACTCTAAAAACATAGAGTATATGGATAAAAATCATGGCGGGATTCTTAACATCTTTGATAAAATTTTTGGTTCTTGGAAAGAACTTGATGAAAATATAAAAGTACAATATGGAGTTACTCATGCTCCTAATTCCTATAATCCTTGGGTAATACTTACCCATGAATACAAGGACATTTGGAACGACACCAAAAAATCCAAAAATTGGTATCACAAGTTTATGTACATTTTCGGACCTCCAGGATGGAGTCATGACGGTAGTACTCTCACGGTAAAGCAAATGCAAAAAGAGCTAGAGCTTAAGAAGCAAATGCAAGCATAATCATAATGCTTTTCTAGATATATTTTTATACTTTTAGCTATGAATTATCAAGATGTCATAGACAAGCAAAGGGCTTTTTTTGAAACCAATGCTACTAAAAATATCTCATTTAGAATACAACAATTAAAACACCTTAAAAGTGTTTTACAACAAAATGAAGAGTTATTATACAATGCTATCTACTCAGATTTTAAAAAGTCCAAATACGAAACTTACACGACTGAGCTTGCGATCATGTACCATGAGATTGATCTAGCTCTGGTAAAAATCAAAAAATGGTCAAAAAAAAAGAGCGTTTCTACAGGACTTGCTAATCTTCCTGGAAAAACCTATATCATACCTGAACCTTTCGGAACTGTTTTGGTAATGGGTGCTTGGAATTATCCATATCAATTATCAATCGTACCTGCAATTGCTGCCATTACCGCTGGTTGTACGGTTATTATGAAACCAAGCGAAATACCAGCTAATTCTTCTTCCGTTATGGCTAAAATAATTAATGAAAATTTTAGTCCTGAATTCTTTAAAGTGATTGAAGGAGGAGTACCAGAAACTACAGAATTATTAAAAGTAAAATTTGATAAAATATTTTTTACTGGAAGTATTCCAGTTGGAAAGATCATATATCAGGCAGCTGCAAAACACCTCACCCCAGTAACTTTAGAACTTGGAGGAAAAAGTCCAGCAATTATTACCAAAGATGTCAACATCGACATGACTGCCAAACGTTTGGTTTGGGCTAAATTTTTGAATACTGGTCAGACTTGTATTGCTCCAGATTATGTAATGGTTGATAAGGCTGTACATGATGATTTATTGGTTGCAATACAACGTCATATCGAGAGTGCAGATTATAAAGTAGAGAATCAAAATTATACGCAAATTGTAAATCAAAAAAACTTCGAACGATTACAAAATATGATTGAACCTGAAAAGGTTTATTTTGGAGGAAATTGCGATGCTGAAAATCGCACTATATCGCCAACCGTAATGACTAGAGTTTCTTTTTCTGATAAAGTAATGCAAGAAGAGATTTTCGGTCCTATTTTACCAGTAATTTCTTTTGATCATTTAGATCAGGCTATTACCGATATCAAAAAATTATCCAAGCCTTTATCTTGTTATGTATTTACAAAAAGTAAAACAATAAAGAATAAAATACTACAAGAAATCTCATTTGGCGGAGGAGCTGTAAATGATGCTGTAATGCATTTCATGGAACAAAATTTACCCTTTGGAGGTGTAGGTGATAGTGGTATTGGGAGCTATCATGGCAAAGCTGGTTTTGAAACCTTTTCACATTACAAAAGCATTTTGGAAAAATCCTTTTTAATAGAGCTAAACCTCAAATATTCTCCTTATACCAGCACCAAACTAAAATGGCTAAAAAGGTTGGTTGGATGATCCTCGCGCTTACAAAGATTGCCTGATATTGATGTCAATATCACATCTTAAAAAATTCAAAATAAATCCTACTAAATTAGCGTAGCTGTTAAATCAAAGTTAAAAGCAAAAGAAACCTTATTTTGCTATAGTAACAAATAAGATGTTTAGAACACTACTAATTGCTATTAGATAATAACATTGAAAATAGCATAATCATTTTATTCACTTTTAAAACTTTCTAAACATGAAAAAAATTGGAAAACTAATTTTGACACTAGTACTCGTAACTATTTATTCCTGTTCCACAGAAGATGCTAATGATTCTCTTAACCAACAAAATTTAAATCCTGAAATAAACCAAAAGAGTTCTTGTGGATTTGGTCTTTTCCCTAATCAAGAATATGATTGCGGTTTCCAAAGAGGTTATAGTGATTGGGTTTATCACTACAATACTACGGTTCGTAATTATAATTATGACCCTTGTGAAGAGATAAGAATAGTTACTCCGAATGGCACAGTAGGAATTGCTGCTGGAAAAACAAATGCTTCTAGTAACATTATTCAGATTACCCAAAACAATAACCAAGGGTATTATAATGATTTATTCGATGATCTTTCAACAGAATTTTTAAAAGGAAAAGCGGCTGGATATTCTTTTGGAAGAGGGCAAGAACCATTGTCTTTACCAGGCGATCCAGATTGTACTAACGGACTTGGTGATGGGATTTTTTAAAATTTAGACTTACTAGTGTCCTTAACATTTTCTATAAGGGCACTAGTAATTAACTATCTCCTTTGATTCTTGATAAAACGCTGGCTAAAATTGTAGAGAATTCCTCATATTTAAAGATGCAATGATTTTCTGTTCTACCTCATCACTATCCCATTTTTCTTCGATATTATCAATATTCATTACTTCATCCATAATAGCTGCTTGTTGATCTCCAATCGCAAGAGCCTCAGCATAAGGTCGATTCGTAAAAGTAACCCTAGAATATAAAGGAACCCATTTATCAGGATGGTTTTCAGAAAAACGCTTTTCTATTTTCTTTCGAAGTAAAAAATTGGAATCCGCAGTTTTACTGCTCATTTCCATAAAATTACGATAAGAAAGTTCTGCAATAGCATCTGTGCTTGGTTTTCTAGCTTCTTGATATTCCTCAAAAATCTCTTGCCAATTTTCTCCATTATGGTCTTCTATAATCTGATCAAGTACAGAAATATCCTCAAAACCTGCATTAATTCCTTGTCCATAAAATGGGACAATAGCGTGTGCTGAATCTCCTACCAAAACAACTTTATCCCAATAGCTCCAAGGATAGCATTTCATCGTAACTAATGCACTCGTAGGATTATTATTAAAATCATTTAAAAGTGTTGGCATAAGATCTATAGTATCCGGAAAGTACTTTTGCCAAAATTCTTTTACCTCTTCATCCGTCTTTAAACTCTCAAAAGAATTCTCTCCTTCATGCGGCATAAATAAAGTGCAAGTAAAACTTCCATCTAAATTTGGCAAGGCAATCAACATAAACTTTCCTCTAGGCCAAATATGAAGTGAATTTTTATCTAATTTATGTGTTCCATCTTCATTAGCGGGGATACCTAATTCTTTATATCCTGCATCTAAAAAATCTTGTGAATAATCAAATCTACTTCTTCGCTGCATTTTATGTCGTACTCTAGAAAAGGCACCATCACATCCAAAAATTAAATCATATTGATACTCCTTCCACTCCCCTTTTTCTGTCTCTCCTGTATAAATTTTAGCTTCTGGTAAATTTACATCCCACACTTTTTCATTAAATCTAAAAACGGCTCCAGACTCTTCTGCCAAACTAATCATTTTTCGATTTAATACCCCTCTGGAAATTGAATATATCGCTTCGCCTTCTTTTCCATAATATTGATGGTATATAGGCTGTCCATTTACATGCATCGTTCTTTTATCCATTGGAATAGCTAGTTTTCTAATTTCTTCACCAATTCCAACAGTATCCAAAGCTTTCCAACCTCTAACTGACATTGCTAGATTGATTGACCTACCACTAAATTTTACCTGTCTAATATCGGGTCTTCTATCAAAAACAGTTACTTTATGGTTACGCTTTCTTAGATAAATTGCTAATAGTGAACCCGCTAGGCCACTTCCCACGATAGCTATATTTTTTGGTTGCATATGTAAAAGTGATTCCAGTTTGCCAAAATATGAAAAAGGAACATTATACGATCCGAGTTTTAATGTTCTTGGCAAACTAGCTCTATATACTTCAGAGCTTTTGTTGACACCAAAACCTTCAGCAAATGTAAAAAAATTATCAATGAATTGTTACTTAAATGCTTTAATAGCAAATAGTATTGGGTATAATTTATCCTTAGTTTCGAACATTCCGTCATTATTCCTTGTCATATTAGGAAACACGTTGTACGGAGATTGATCATATTCTTTTAAGTATTCTATAGTTAATCCAGCTTCAGATAGAGCAGACACTACCTCTCCCAATCCATGGTTCCACCCATATTCTTTACTAATCATGCTAGAGTTCATATCAGCATAAGTACCCTGATATTCTTCATAGATAGCTTCTTTTTGATGATATCCATATTTCATTTTAGGGGTTTCTTCTAGGTAATCAAACATCCAAACTATAGGATGAAACTCTACTATATAAAAGATTCCTCCCGGTTTTAATCTTTCTGCAATCACTTGCCCCCAAGGTTTCAAATCGGGTAACCAACCTATTACGCCATAACTCGTAAAAACAATATCGAATTTTTCCTTTACATGATAAGAAGTATCCAACACATTACAACAATAGAAATTAGCTTCTAACTTTAATTCCTTTGCTAGTTCTTTTGCTAGGTTTATTCCTTTATCAGAAATATCAATTCCCGTACATTCAGCTCCCATCCTACTCCAGCTTAGAGTATCCTGTCCAAAATGACATTGCAAGTGCAATAATGATTTTCCCGAAACATCTCCCAATGCCTCTAATTCAAATTTTGCAAGAGAGCTTCTCCCATCTTTAAAAGATTTTACATCATAAAACTCACTAGCTGCATGTATCGAAACCTTTGTATCCCAAGTCGATTTATTGGTCGAAAAATATTCTTGAAAATCTTTACTCATTATATCACCTCTTTTTTTTACAAAACTACATATAAAGTACTTTAACCGCTTTCATTAAATAAGATTTATTAGACTTTCCCTAACATATTTTATCAAGTTAAATAATTAATTTTGTATCAACTTAACATTGAAAGTTATTTGATCATTTTATGAAGTGGTAAAAGGAACATGTAATTTTTTAAATGCAATTGCGACTTATACGTCATACATAATTATTCAGATTTTTTAATCTACATATTTTTTGCCCCGGTATTGTAGTATAATTTAATGATTTACTTAAAACGTACCAGTATGAAAACTTTTTACAATTCATTTTTCACAGCAATTTTCTCATTGATAAGTTTATCCTTTTCTTATTCGCAAGAAGATATGTATAAATCTCAACTAGAGACAGTATACTTACAAAACACCAAAGAAACTATCTATAAGAATACTTTTAGTCAATATAATAACGACTTAATCGCTTTAAATGAAATTAAGTTCAAAAAAGAAATAAAAAATTTAAAGGGAAAAAGTAGTCTTTTATTTTTTGATTCAAATAAAGAAAAAATAGTGTTAGAAAAAGCTTCTTATCTGAAAATCATACGAAAAGCTGCTAATAGAAGTAAAAACAAAGATTCCTTTGAAACTTTTTTACGAAACAATTTACCACAACTCTCTAATCAATTGTCACAAGATAACAATCTGGAACAATTGTATTTTATATCTAGAAAGAATACATTTAATGGTAAAATAGACGCGTTACCCAGCGTTCTATAGTAACTAACACAAACTCTGAAAATATTTAACAATGAAAAAGGCCATACCCCTGGTACTAAGAATAATTGTAGCTATTATTCTTATACAAACCCTTAGATTTAAGTTTACTGCGCACCCCGACAGTGTTTATATTTTTTCAAAAGTGGGCTTAGAACCTTACGGAAGAATAGCCACCGGAATTGTAGAATTAATTGCCGGAATCTTATTATTAATTCCTAAAACAGTATGGATAGGTGCTACGATAACACTTGGTGTTATTGGAGGAGCTATTTTTATGCACTTAACTAAATTAGGAGTTGAAATCAACAATGATGGAGGTGTTCTTTTTATTACCGCATTATTAACATTTATTCTAAGTGGTATTATTCTTTGGATAAAAAGAAGAGAAATTAAATTCTTCTAAAACTTATATACTTACTGTAAAAAACCTCCAATTTTTGGAGGTTTTTTTTATTTAGGGAAAAATCTACAAGCGGTTAGGAAAAAATGACATTCTGTAGCCCTTATTATTACTTCATCTTTGTAATGTTAATTTAAAACAATACAAAAATGACAGTAGATAATAAATCCATATTCAATTTAATAGAAATTTTTCGTCAAGGAAAAAGAACAATTGTAAACACGTTTAATACAAAAGCTCATTGTGAGCAAAGAAGTCATCATGATTTTTATTGTGATGTAGAAAGACCTTTTATAGCTTCAAAAAAATAGAGGAAGGAAAAATTGACAAGTCATCGGGAAAAACGAACATTCTAATACACATATTTCGATCGGATCTTTGCCTTGTTAAATTAAATAACAATTAAAACTTAAATATAAATCCATTCTGAAGCGCTGGCTCAGAATACTAAAAAATCACAATCATGGCAACAATTAATGTACCAACAAGAGAAGAAGTAAACAGTACCAACCAAGGTATCTTTGACAATCTTACAAAAGCGTTAGGATTTGTTCCTAATCTTTATGCGACATACGCACATAGTGAAACAGCATTAGAAAATTATTTAAACTTCTCTAACGCTAAAACATCATTAAAAGCTAAAGAAAAAGAAGTAGTAAACTTAGCGGTAAGCGAAGTTAACAATTGTATTTATTGTTTATCTGCACATACTGCAATTGGAAAGATGAACGGTTTTACAGATGAACAAATATTAGAATTGAGAGCTGGGCAAGCTTCTTTTGACTCTAAATTAGATGCGCTGGCTAAATTAGCTAAGAACATTACAGAAAATAGAGGTCGTGCGGATCAAGAAGTAGTAGACAATTTCTTTGCGGCTGGATATGATAAAGGAAACTTAATTGACACGATTGTATTGGTAGGTGATAAAACTATCTCAAACTACATTCATAGTACTACTCAAGTTCCTGTTGATTTCCCTGTAGCACAACCATTAGAAACTACTACAGCATAATAAAATATCAACCACCAATAAATACTAACAATTAGACAATTCTGAGAAGAAAGAATTCAGAAAGAAACTCTTTCTTCTCAGAAAATCAAAAAAATCATTTTCAACCTTAATTATTTAAATACTAAAATCATGAAAAAATTAATCACATTATTCACATTCATTTTCGCAATTACTTTAAGTGCAAATGCTCAAGATGTTAAAACTGTTTCTTTAGAGCAGACTAAAGGAGAGTTTACTCAAAAACAAGTTACTTTATCAGAAGGAAGTTATGTTTTCAATATCTCAAATAACAACTCAGGTACTGATGTTGGGTTTGTTCTAGTACCAGCTGGAAAAGACGCTTCTAATCCTAAAAATCATATTCAGGAAGCTTATGTAACTAAAGTTGTAGCAGAAGGAAAAACTGAGAGTTCAAAAACAGTAACGTTACAAAAAGGAGAATACACTTATTTTTGTCCATTAAATAAAACTCCACAATATAAACTTATTGTAGAGTAATTATTTTGAAATATTAAACTTTAAAACTCCCTTTTTTTAAGGGAGTTTTTTGTTTTAAATAATATCCACTAAACTTAGATAAAAACCTAAAACCTTGTTAATAAAATTGATCCAGGCATTGCTTTATATATTTTAGCCTAAAATTTCCATTATAATGAGATATCTAGTTGGACTACTTTTATGTTCTTTTATTGTTTTTTCGTGTAAAAAAGATGCTAAAAAACAATACACATATGATAACAATGACGAAATAAAGGAAGAGAAAACAATTACTAAAATTCTTAGCACTACAGAAGCAATAGCCTTAGCAAATGGTTTTGATCAATGGGAAAAAGTGCAAGAAATTAAATTTACTTTTAACATAGATCGCGACAGTAGTCATTACGAACGTTCCTGGAACTGGAAACCGAAAAAAAATGAAATCATCCTAACCACTGCCAAGGACACAATTGCATATAACCGCTCAAATATCGACAGTGTTGCTATCAGAGCCGACCAAGGTTTTATTAATGATAAGTATTGGTTATTAGCACCTTTTAATTTGGTTTGGGATCAAAACAGCTTTACATCCTCACATGAAGTAAAAGCAATTGCTCCTATTAGCAATAAAGAAATGCAGAAACTCACTATCGTTTATAAAAATGAAGGTGGATATACACCTGGAGATGCTTATGATTTCTATTTCGAAGGAGATTTTAAAATAAAAGAATGGGTATTTAGAGAAAAAAACAAACCAGAACCATCATTGATAACTTCGTGGGAAGATTATGAAAGCTTCAACGGGATACAAATTGCGAAAACCCATCAGAAAAACGAAGGTAACTGGAAACTTTACTTCACAAATATTGAAGTGATTACAGACAAATAACTATTATTAGCTACGTAAGCTAATTAGATCTTCTTTTAGAAATAAATAGAGTTACCATTAAAGCAATTAGTGTAGCTACTAGTAATGCAGTAAAACTGAGTTTCAGACTTTCAATTTTGGATAATAAACCAAGGAATGGCGGACTCACCAAAAAGCCAAGATATCCAAATCCAGCAACGAATGATATTCCTTCTGCAGGTGAGACTCCTTTTGTTTTTCCTGCCAATCTAAATAATTCTGGAATAATCACGGAGAATCCCAAACCTATCAGTCCAAAACCAAGTATACTAAGTATTAAAGTACTGCTCAGCACAGAGATAAACCCTAAAGCACTAATGGAAGCTCCTCCTATGATAATTGTTAAGGATCCAAAACTTTTACTCACTGCATCTCCAAAAAATCGACCTATCGTCATCATAAGAGAAAAAGCCACAAATCCAAAACCAGAGATTTTCTCAGAAGCAATTTTTACAATATCCTGCATATAGAGTTTACTCCAATGCTCTATCGCACCTTCGCTACCCATTATCAAAAAAGCAATCACGGTTAATCCTAATAAAGGTTTTACAATTTTAAAATCGAAAGACTTCTTAGTACTTTCTTCTTTTTTTCCTTTAATCATAACATAAGCGCTACAAACCAAAAGATTTGTTATGATAACGAAAGTAGTCGCCAATAACATATGAATAATAGGGACTTCTATCTTGGTTATTAAAAAGCCTCCGATACCTGCCCCGATAACACCTCCTAAACTAAAAAAACCATGCGAAGCGGACATGATATGAACTGCATCTGTCTGTTCTATTTCAGACACCAGAGCATTCATAGCGATATCTGTTAAGCAAGCGAATAATCCCACCAGATATAAGACAGCACATAATAACAAATATGTAGGAGCTAGTAAGGGGATTAAAAAAAGTAAAGAAAAAATAATGATTCCTATCATCGTTGTCTTTCCTACTCCAATTCGTTTTATAATCAATGAAGATATTGGAATCATGGTAAGAGTTCCTAATGCAAAACAAAATAAGGCAATTCCTAACTGTGCGTCATCAATGGCCAATTTTGCTCTTACCTTTGGTATATACAACACCCAAGTACCTGTCATGATATTAAGAGATGCGAAAACCCAAGCTGGACCAAAGTAACGTAGTTTTGTAAGAATAAGATATAAAGAATTCAAAATCTGCTATTTAAACTTTTAAGTATTTCTCAAAATTACTAACAAAATATTAAGTATAAATAACACAAAATATTCAAACATTAAAACAATTTATTCTTTTATAGCTTTATATATAGCCTATTATGATAATTTTGTTTTATGAAATTATCGTACGAGCAAATTTATGTTAAACAATCTAAATCGTTAAAAATAGAAAGCTATACCAAAGATGCTCTTTGTAATGAAATAAACTGGCATTTACATCCTGAGTATGAAATAGTTTTTATTAAAAACGGAAATGGCATTATCCAAGTAGGATCTAATATCAAAAGTTATAAAGATGGACTCTTAATTTTTCTTGGTCCAAATATTCCTCATATGCCTTTTGGAAATAAAGATCTAGAGGATAATGTAGAAGTTGTAATTCAATTTAATCAAAATTTCATTCAAGAGAAGTTAAAAGTATTTCCAGAATTTTCGAGTATACAAAAGTTTATTCAAAAAACATTGAAAGGATGTATTTTTTCTAAAGAGACCAAGGATAAACTATCTAATTCATTTCTACAATTGGCATCTCAAAATGACACCGAGAAACTACTCAATTTTATGAATATCTTATATCAGCTTTCTGTTTCAAAAGATAATACTCCGGTCATCAAATCTGCCCAACTTTTGGAAATTGATAAAACCGCATTACCAAGAATTTCAAGAGTCTTTGAATATATAAATAAGAACTATTCTCAAAAAATACAATCAAAAGCAATTGCCAAAGAATTAGGATTAACCACCAATTCGTTTTGTCGAATGTTTAAAGCAGCCACGAATAAAAGTTTTATTAGCTTTTTAAACGAGTTTAGAATCAAAAAGGCTCAGGAATACTTTGAAAACGAAACTATGTCAATTTCTGAGGTAGCATATCAATGTGGTTTTAACGACCCATCATATTTTTGTAAACAATTCAAAAAATACACCGATACTTCTCCTTCAGATTATATAAATCATTTAGATAATAACTAGTTTGAATCTTTATTTAAAATTCCCTGTTTAAGAATCTGCCCAAATTCGTACATATCCTCATAAGAACAATAAAATGGCGCAGGTGCTAATCTTATCACATTAGGCTCTCTCCAATCTACGATTACACCATTTTTCATTAAAAAGTCGAATAATTTTCGCCCTTCTCCATGAAGAAAAACGGAAAGTTGTGTCCCTCTTTCGTCCTGCTTTGATGGGGTTATAACTTCAAAAGTACTTTCTACTTCTGCATCGATAGAATTCAATACAAATTCTAAATATGCTACAATTAGGTTTCTCTTTTCTAGCAAAGCTTCCATACCTACTTCATCAAATAGTTCTAAAGAAGCAAGATATGGTGCCAATGACAAGATCGGAGCATTACTCAATTGCCAAGCATCCGCATTAGGCATTGGTTCGAACTCAGGTTTCATTAAAAACCTAGACTCTTTTTTTGTTCCCCACCAACCTTCAAAACGAGGAATATCTTTTTGATCATGAAATCTTTCATGTACAAAACATCCTGAAGCATTTCCAGGACCACTATTCATATATTTATAACTGCACCAAGAGGCAAAATCAACATCCCAATCATGAAGTTGCAACTCAATATTTCCAGCACCGTGTGCTAGATCCCAACCTACAAAAGCTCCAATATCATGTCCTGCTTTTGTAATGGTTTTCATATCAAAAACTTGTCCTGTATAATAATTAACACCACCCATAAGAATTAGAGCACACTCCTCTCCTACAGATTCGATAGTGCTAAGAATATCTTCAGTCCTAAAATTATGTTCTCCTGGACGCTTTTTTATTTCCACAATGGCATCATTTGGATCATATCCATGAAATCGGACTTGACTTTGAAGCATATATTGATCACTCGGAAAAGCTTTTTCTTCGCATATGATTTTATATCGTTTTCCTTGAGGACGATAAAAGGAAATCATGAGTAAATGCAAGTTCACCGTTAAGGTGTTCATTACAGTAATCTCCGAAGGTTTAGCACCTACTATCTTACTCAATGGTTTTGCCATTCTTTCATGATAATCCCACCAAGGTTTATCTGCATAAAAATGACCTTCTACGGCAAGCTCTGCCCAATCCTTCATTACCTCATCCACATACTTCTTTGTATTTCTAGGTTGAAGCCCTAAAGAATTTCCTGTAAAATAAATGACTTGCTTATTATTAACTTTTGGGAAAAGAAAACGATCTCTATATGATTTTAAAGGATCCTGCTGATCCAATTTCTTAGCAAATTCTCTGCTATTTTCGAATTGCATTCTTGAGTTTTATTTCAAAAATACATATAAGAACTGAGATTAAATAATCTTTTAAAACCTTGTTAAAATTAGCGGGGAAATTATCACTTATTATTATATTAAACACACATTTAAAACTGCCTACCTTAATATACCCTAATTGTAGACATATAACCTGAGTGTCTTTAAATGTTCGGGCACATAATCATTTTTTTAAACTTATTAAACATGTTAAAAAAAATTTTAGAAGTAAGCGGGGCTAATGAATTATCTAAAGAGTCCCAAAGTGCTATCTCTGGCGGTTTGATTTCTTTATCTGATTGTCCATCTGGATGTTTTTCTTTATTCTTTTGTCCATCTGGTGGTGGCGATCTATGCGCAGTTCCAAGTCCATCGGGTGCAACTTGCTTTGGAACACATATTAACGGGCAATGCTGCCTTTAATTACATAAAGAATTATTTCTTTTCTTTTATTTCTTGGTCTCACAGTCTATGTTTTGATCTAGATCTAGCATCACTTCTAATATCTAGTCTAAAACTGAGAAATGATTTTGACATCTAAGAATGAAAAAATATGGTAAAAAGATTTTTCTATATTTCTTTTTACCATGTTACTTAAGTTAGAGACATATAACCTGAATGTCTTTAAATAAACAGGCACATATTCATTTTTAAATTTAATACTCTTATGAAAGAATTAAAAAAATTAGAAGGTGTTAAAACCATGGGTAAAAAAGCTCAAAAACTAGTAGTTGGAGGATGTCCTTCAGATGGTGGTCCTGCAGGTTGCCCTGCTGGAATGTGTGGTCAGATTATCTTTCCAGGACCTGATTACTTTTGTGTTCCATGCTAGTATAGTTACTATACATTCATCATACAAAATGTAAAAAATCAATAATTGCAGTAGATTCATTATTCTACTGCAATTTTTTTGTACCGTTTCTATTTATTAGAAAACTTATTTTTAGATCTATCAATAATAAAACACTTAGCTTTGCAAAAAAAACAGGAAGCTATGCACTTTATACCAGAAGCACTGGATACATACGTAGTAAATCATACTGAAAAGGAACCAGAGTTACTAGAAAGATTAACTCGTGAGACGTATCAAAAAATACTACAACCTCGAATGCTTAGTGGTCCATATCAAGGTAGAGTGCTAAGCATGCTTTCTAAATTAATCAGTCCAAAACATATTTTGGAAATCGGAACATATACCGGATATTCTGCATTATGCCTTGCGGAAGGCATGAAAAAAGAGGGTGTCTTACATACGATAGATATTAATGAAGAATTAGAAGATTTTCAACGAAAATACTTTGATCTTTCTCCTTATGGTCATCAAATATATCAGCATATTGGAAATGCTACCGAAATTATTCCGTCCTTGAATATTAAATTCGACTTAGTTTTTATTGATGCAGATAAACCTAATTATCCAAAGTACTTCGAGCTAATTATTGATAAAATGAATCCTGGTGGCATTATCCTTTCTGATAATGTTCTCTGGAGTGGAAAAGTTGTTGAAGAAGTTGCAAAAGACGATCTTTCTACGAACGCACTATTAACATATAATAAATTACTAGTAGAAGATAAAAGAATAGAAACTGTTCTGTTACCTATCAGAGATGGATTAACTATCAGTAGAGTATTATAAAAAAAGTGGAATCTGTTTTACGGATTCCACTTTTTACATGTATTAGTAACTACAATTGCTAATTCATTTATTGTACAGCTTTTAGAGCATCTATATTACCATATCCAAATTTGCTATTTCTATTCGGATAGAACTCTCCTGCTCGTTTTAACTTATCCAATACTTGTGCTCTGGTCATATTTGGATTACGCGCCCATACCAATGCTGCGATTCCAGCTGTAGCCGCAGTAGCTGCGGATGAACCACCAACATATGATTGATCTCCGTTATTAAATCCTAAAACCGGCACATTTCTATTAGAATTGCTTGCTCTTTGCATCACAATGGTAAAGTCAATCTTACTTCCATCATGACAGATATTACATCTGTTATATCCATTGTCCTTTAAACCTGTTACAGCTACAGTTTCATTCATACTTGCTGGAAAAATAACCCCATACCAGTTAGTAAATGTAGTAGAGGTACCTCCTGCCGCAATAATCATTTTACCTTTTCCGTAAGCGTACTTAACAGCATCTTTTACATTTCCAATAGACCAAGGGTATCCTATAGACATGGATATAATTTTTACGTTACCATTATTACCTAATTGCTTTAATGCATTACTTACTCCTTTACGCTCATGATAATCTTCAAGAACAACATCAGATGTTCCTCTATATGAAATTAAATTACAATTATAAGCAACTCCCATAGGCATAAAATCATTGTTTCGTGGAGAAGCAATTATTGAAGCCATTTGAGTACCATGCCCACATTTATCATTTGGTCCATCTACATTATTAGACCACCACCAAATAGAATCTATGTATGTTCCAATCTTTTGGATACTTCTTCCATTGGAAGCTCCATCATTAAATCCATTTCCAAGTAGGTTTTGATTAGCAGACACACCACTATCGATTAATCCCACTGTTATTCCTGCACCAGTACTATAATTCCAAGCTTGTGGTATATTATGAATGTTGTAGTTCCAAGGCACTCTAGCATTAGGTGCTATTACACTGTAATCAGCACTATTAATAGATTGACCGCTTTGTGAACATCCAGCGGATTTTTGCTGTACATCTTCTTGTAAGTAAAAACCATATCCATTAGGTTCTAAATAACGGATATTATCCATTGCTAAAAGCTCCTCAATAGTTTCTAATTTAGTAACATGAACGTCTAACACATTTAGCTTATCATCTTCAAACACTTGAAAATTAGAACGTGTCACTCCTTCATTACTCTGTACTGTATTGTAAATATCTTCTATAATATCATTTAGTCTTGAAGATCTTTGCGTACCTTCAATAAAACTTTCTCCTTTCTGACCATAACCAATGGTCAATACTTCTCCTCCATGCATTACTGCACTATATAACATATGTGCCGAAGCATCTTTTGACCAATCTAAATCTCCTTTTTGTTTTAGCTGAGATTCGATAAAAGAATTGATTTCATCTATCGATAAAATCTTTTGTGACGTCTGGTTTTCTTCAATTACTTCTGAGGGATCATTTTTAGAACAAGATACGACAAGAAAAAGCCCTAAAAACAGAGGAATAATTTTTTTCATTTTAGTATAAGATTAATGAGTTTGTGCGAATTTGAAATTTAAGATCAGTTATCCTTAAAAATATCAAATAATTATCATTTAGTTAATTTCATGACTAATTTATTAAATAAAGTTTAAATATTAATATATTTTTTTGAAAGAATCTTAAAAAAAATACCGATCCTATGCTTGCATAGGACTACAATTCATCGTCAACCACCAATGTTTACAAGGGTTTTACA
The DNA here is from genome assembly GCF_947492965.1 of uncultured Aquimarina sp. GTDB lineage: Bacteria > Bacteroidota > Bacteroidia > Flavobacteriales > Flavobacteriaceae > Aquimarina. The sequence goes on from NZ_CANLOZ010000008.1 coordinate 158,115, forward strand.
GAAAAATACTACAGTGTAAGAAAAGTATAAAAAAAGTGGTGTTTTTTTGATCAATTCAAAAAAACGAATGTTCAATTTTAGTATAATGATAAAATACTAGCTTAAAAGACTAAAGTTTGCGCTTTATAGAACCAGTTACATCTTCGATATCTTTCTTTGCTTGAGTAATCTCATTTTTAATATCTGATGTAATGGAATTAGGAAGTTCTGTATCTATTCCGTGCTTTTCAGCACTCTTGGTTATTTCGGATTTGATATCATTAGTGGCATCTTTAACAATGCGCATTCCTTTGCCTAAACCACGAGCTATTTCTGGTATCTTATCTGCTCCAAAAACCATAACCAGAATAAACACTATAAAGGCTATTTCTGTCCCACTTATAAATAAAGGTAATGCTATCATATCTCTGCAAATATAGCTACAATAATGAATACAAAAAAGCCGTTCGTACATTCGAACGGCTTTACTAAAACGATTTATAGGTTTTTTAACTTATTGACCCTTAACTTTGTTTTTAAATTTATCAAACTTACCTAGTTTTTTATTTTTAGGCCAGCTATTATTGGAGGTATCAATATCTGCGGTTTCCTGATTCGGATCTACGACAATTTTAGATATTGCCTTTTCCGAAGCGATAGCTCTTCTAACCGAGTCATCATTTTTTCTCCATATCTCAGCAGGGTAAGTAATAGTTTCCGAACTTCCATCTTCATATGTATATTCAACTATTAACGGCATTACTAAACCTCCTGGTTTTTCGAAAGTAATTTCATAGAAATATTTTGGTTCTTTTAGAACTTCTCTTTCCTCTACTGAGAAATTATCGATTAAATACTCTTTCAATGTTTTTGCATCATCGATTATATTTCCATTCTTCTTAATAGCTTCGTATTCTTCACTTCCTTCTTCAACCATAAAAACTAATGGTCCAAAATCTTCTATTTTAGCACCTCTTGCAGCGGCAAAATCTTTAGCTCTTTTGTTTGGTTCTTTAGAAACCACATACTTTTTCACATCCTTAACACCAATATCGGTATAATCCGTTGTATAGAACCAACCTCTCCAAAACCAATCTAAATCTACTGCAGAAGCATCTTCCATTGTTCTAAAGAAATCTTCTGGTGTTGGGTGTTTAAACATCCATCTTTGAGAGTATGTTCTGAACGAGTAATCAAAAAGATCTCTACCCATAACTGTTTCTCTAAGAATATTTAAACCTGTAGCAGGTTTCGCATATGCATTAGCACCAAACTGATAAATATTATTAGACTGTGACATAATTGGCGAAATAAAACTTTGATCTCCACTCATGTAAGGTACAATCTTAGCTGCAGGACCTCTTCTAGAAGGATAACTTTTTAAAGGCGCAATTGCATCAGGATACCACTCTCCAAAATCTTGTTCTGCTACGTATTGTACGAATGTATTTAAACCTTCATCCATCCAAGTCCATTGACGCTCATCACTATTTACGATCATTGGGAAAAAGTTATGTCCTACCTCGTGTATGATTACACTCATCATTCCGTACTTAGTACGATCACTAAATTTTCCTTTTGTATCTGGTCGTCCATAATTCCAGCAAATCATAGGATATTCCATTCCCTGATTTTTAGCATGAACCGAAATTGCTTTATGATATGGATAATCAAAAGTCATTCTACTATAAGATTTTAGCGTACTCGCTACTACTTTAGTAGACCAATCTTCCCATAGTGGATTTCCTTCTTTTGGATACATAGAAACGGCCATCACATCTTTACCACCAATCTTAACTGCCATCATATCCCATATAAACCTTCTGGATGTAGCAAACCCGAAATCTCTTACATTCTTTGCACTAAGCTTCCATGTTTTTTTGCTAGTAGAGAAGGACTTTTCTTTTGCTTCAGCTTCTTTTTGTGTTACTATAAGAACTGGTTTATCATATGATTTCTTTGCTTGATTATAACGATTCATCATTTCCTTAGTAAATACTTCTTTTCTATTTACTAAAACTCCTGTACCATCTAAAATGTGGTCCGCAGGTACTGTAATGTTTACATCAAAATCTCCGAAAGGAAGTGCAAATTCTCCTCTACCCCAGAACTGGTGATTTTGCCAACCTTCTACATCGTTATACACTGCCATTCTTGGATAAAACTGTGCAATTACATACGCTCTATTACCATCCTCAAATTCTTCATATCCCGATCTACCTCTTCCATTTACGTGGTCATTAATATTGTACCACCAGTCAATAGAAAACACAAACTTTCCTCCAGGCGCCAAATCTTTAGGCATTTCTACTCTCATCATCGTACCGTTTATCGTATGCTCAAGGGGTTTCCCTGATGCATCTTTAACAGCAGTAATATTAAACCCTCCATCAAAAGGTTCTCCAAGATATTTTCCAACAAATCTTTGTGGTGGATCCGCTGCATCTACACCTGTTGGTTGGATTAATGGAGTTTTAGATTTTCTGGATCTCATGTTTTGATCCAATTGTACCCATAAAAACTCTAAATTATCAGGTGAATTATTGGTATACGTAATAGTTTCTTTACCAGTAAGCTTTTTATTCTTGTCATCAAGCTCGATATCCATTTTGTAGTCTGCTTGTTGTTGGTAATAAGCAGATCCTGGTGCTCCAGAAGCAGTTCTGTACATGTTTGGTGTTGCAAACTCATCGTACATTTGCTTAAACTTATTTTCATTTGTATGCCCAAGTTCACGCGTTTCTTCAGCGCTGCCCTGATTCTGTGCGTACAATCCAATTCCAGATACAAAAAACGTAGCCGAGAGGACAAAAAGTAATTTTTTCATTAGATGTTATTGTGTTAAGTAATAAACTGCAAAATAATTGTTTTTTAAAAGTTTAATGATTTATTCACTAAACTTTAACATGCCATTATCTCTTTCTTTTTCTAAGATCAAACTTTTTCGTTTTTTCCCTTTTTTAACATGGATAAGATTTTGTTGTTCTTCGAAGAAATCCATTAACGTGAGATTGGACACTTCTATAGTTTCTAAAGATGAAACATTCTCCGCCTCCAGATAACACAATACCAAATCATTATCATACTCCTTCCCCAAAAAAGTATAGTAAACTTCTTTACCATTAACAGTAATTCTTAGTTTCTGCTTTAGATAGGTACTGAGGTATTGATCAACCTTTGTTTCTTGCTCTTTAGAAAGTAATGTTATGTTTTCATCATAACGTTTCCTTAACGCTTCTTCTATATCGTCAATAAAAATCCTAGAGATTATCTGAAGTGATTGTTGTTCCGCTTTATATTCAATCTGTGTTACGCTTACATAAAACTTATGTAATACACCAAAAGAACTTAGTGTTACCAAAAATATAGTGAGTATAAATAGCTGCTTCTTCAAAGTTTCCTTATTTAATGGTCGTAAATGTAACATTTTGGTATAAAATATTATGCCAAAAATTATTTAATACGAAAATATTAGTCAATCTCTTTAAATTCTTTGTATGACCTAGCTTTCTCTTGAAAAAATTCTAGTAATGATAACCTTTTGGTATTTTCTAATAAATCTTCGAAGTATGCATCTTCAGAACAGTAGTATACGAAATCTGAAATAAGATTCTCTGGCAATCCTAAATCTTCGGTAAAAAACGCAGTGTCAAATGATTGCCCCCCTTTTTGAATAAGTGTTTTTAAATCTTCTATGGCTTTGTTGTTTTTTAATTTTTTAAGCTTTCCGGAAAGTGTATTAATAATTCGATCTACAGATATAATGCCGTTAGAAGCCTTTGCCGTGTATAATCTTCTTTCTGCACGTGTAGGCTGTTGGATATCTCTAAACGGAAGCCCCAAGGCTCTATTATTTACAAAAGGTTTAATTTCAATATCCTTAGTATCTTTATCTATATTTCCTGAAAGTTTTACATTACTAACATTCACCTGATCCAACTTTTGTACTACGGGATACAATGTAACCTTAAAAGCATCATTATTTAAATCGTTATCAGAAACGACTACAGAAATTACTTTGTATTGAACGGAAGAAAAAATGATAGAATCTTGAGCGGATGCTGGTATTTCAAAAAATCCATTTTGATCATTAGTAGTTCCAATTTTTTTGGTATAGTTAACAATATTGATAGCAAATCCTTGTAACGAATCCGCAACAATTGTACCTTTTAACCTTGTATTTTGGGCAAAAGAAAAATTGTTTATGAATAAGAAAAGTAAAAATACTCGTAATGTTTTGATCATATAGTGAATTAGTTTATGACCAAACCCAAACTCTTACGAGAATATAATTTTCAAAATTTAGTCAACTAATCCAAAGACTGGAGTGCCCAAAAAATGTTGCGAATAAGTGGTAATATCAATTTCTACTTTTATACATTTTACTTTGAGAAACCAAAAACTCAATCAGATTAAGTTCGTTTCCTTCTTCAAGGTAATTCGTATTCAACCCATTTTCCTCTGCAAAGAAAATAAAATCGTTGATTTGATCCATTTCTAGAGCTAAATTGGTTTTAAAAAATTCGTTATTATACATTTTTCTCACTTGCACATCGATATCATCAGGGACTTTATTCTCTTTTTTATCCTTATTTTGAAAGACTTCTTTAAAAAGGTTTACAAAATTTAATCCATAAATCATTCGATCCTCTAAGAAAACCTTATTATCAAGTTCAGATAATTCATCGGGTGTCCAATCAAAATCAGTATCATTAATTCTTGAAGAAGTTAGTTTTGCCACTTCATCTACTCCACTTTCGGTTACATCAATCTTTTTAAGATCCAGAGAAACATTACCTAACAAATCATAAGGCTTCACAATCACTTCTTCTAATAAATTAACCGACTCATTTAAAAAAATATTTAAACGCCTATTATCCAATACTCCCTTGTTTATCCAAACTACAAATTTCTGATACTGCATGGCTATAACCTCTAACTTATCATTTATTCCTGCACTTATTTTGAAATTACCGTCTTTGTCCGTAATAGTTCCTTTTTTGGATGTTAGATTATAGACCACAACACCTTCTACATCATCTCCAATTGGGGCGCTTATGCGTCCATCGATCATGACTCTTGAAGTAATTTGTGCTATAGAACTATTGATTATTAGGAATATAAAAAGTAGGGATAATTTCTTTTTCATAGTTGGCGCAATTAAATTTGTAAGTAATCAAGATACTATATTTTTTCAATATCCTAAGAAGATTTCTTTATAAGAAAACGTTAAACTACTTTTACTAAAAATTATTTCATGAGAAACTGTATTATAGCTAGTACATCTACCATTCATGGTAGCGGTCCTTTAGAATATCTATTCGACACATTAGTTGAACTTTATAAAAACACTGATCAAATATTATTCATCCCATATGCACGTCCTGGAGGCATCTCTCATGATGAATACACCATTGGAATAAATAATATTTTTAAAAAAATCAATAAAAGGGTACTCGGGATTCATATGTTTTCATCGGTAAATGAAGCTTTTGAAAATACCCAAGGTATTTATACTGGAGGAGGAAATACTTTTCTACTTGTTGATCAATTATACAGAAATAATGTATTGTCTCCTCTAAAAACTGCTATTGACAATGGGGTTCCATATTTGGGAACAAGTGCAGGAAGCAATATTTGCGGACTTACTATGCAAACCACAAATGATATGCCTATTGTTCATCCAGAAAGTTATAAGACATTAGGAATACTTCCTTTTAACATCAACGCTCATTATTTGGATCCTGATCCGACCTCAACGCACAAAGGAGAAACCAGAGAAACCAGAATCAAAGAATTTCATTATTTGAATCCCCAACCAGTAGTAGGTTTAAGAGAAGGAAGTTGGCTAAAAATAAACGGAGATCAAATCACTCTTGAAGGTAAATTATCAGCCAGAATTTTTGAAAAAAACAAAACTCCCTATGAGATAGATTTCGGCAGTTCTTTATCCGACTTAAATTAATATTTTATGGAATACCAGAACATTCTAAACACTATAGAAAAAGAAGCTTCTCTTAGGGAATCTAGCGGAAATGTTGCTTCTTACATCCCTGAGTTAGCTAAAATCGATCCCAATAAATTTGGTATGCATCTATATTGCATCAATTCTGGACATTATGGTTTTGGAAATCAAGAGGAACGATTTTCTATTCAGAGTATTTCTAAAGTATTTTCATTAACTCTGGCGATGTCTTTATTGGATGATGATGAATTATTCAAAAGAGTAGATGTAGAACCTTCGGGAGATCCTTTTAATTCTTTAGTACAGTTGGAATATGAAAATGGAATTCCAAGAAACCCATTGATAAACGCTGGCGCTCTGGTTATTGCTGATATATTAATTTCTACTTTGGACAATCCAGAGGAAGAGTTTTTAAACCTCATCCGTACTATTTCAAATAATCATGAAATTAATGTAAATCCTAAGGTATTTCAATCCGAAAAGGAATATAGCCATAGAAATGCTGCTTTATTAAACCTTATGAAATCCTTTGGCAATATTAAAAACGATATTGAAAAAGTATTGGATCTCTATATTTTTCAGTGTGCTATCGAGATGTCTTGCAAAGAATTAGCAACTGCCTTTATGATCTATGCTAATTCAGGAAAAACTTTATTCGATAACACACAAATAATTTCCGAACGAAAGGTAAAAAGAATTAATGCAATCATGCAGACTTGCGGGTTTTACGATGAAGCAGGGGAATTTAGCTTTAGAGTAGGTCTACCAGGGAAAAGCGGTGTTGGTGGAGGAATTGCTGCTATTCATCCCAGTCAATATGCGGTAACTACCTGGAGTCCCCGATTAAACCCTAAAGGAAACTCCGAATTAGGTATGTTTGCACTGGAAAGATTAACGACACTTACTGGGTTTTCTATATTTTAAAATGAACTTTATCTAATGATAAGACTTGGTAAAATAGATTTTAATCAAATACAAAATTCCAGACAAAAAATGTAATGTAAATAGACTCCATAAAATAATATTCTTTTTCGAAAATCTATCTTTACTCCATAATGTAGGTATTAAGTAAGTAACAGTGGTCAACATTAACAAATAGGCACAAATTATATTTTGCCAAACGAGATTTCCATGAAATCTTCTAGGTCCCGTTTCTACGATAAAAGCACTTATTACTATCCCAACAAATGTTAAATAAAAAGCATACTTAAATGGCTTAAATTTTAGTATATCTCTATAGTAGAAGACAGTAGCTATTGGAAACGTAAAAGAAAAGAAAAAGGCTATCGGAACATACCAGCCAGGCGCAAAATGTCTTAAAAAGTCAAAAGGAGCAGCAATTGCCAGAGAACTTTCCTTAGCTTGAAACGATCCTATCTGGTAATTATAAATACTTATATATTGTATCAAAATAAAAATAGCTCCTATGAATATTGGAAACAACTTGATTACATATTTTTTATAATCTTGTATGCTAAAATCTTTAAGAATTAACACTACACTAACCGGAATAAAAACAAAAATAAAAGAAGGTTTTATTAAAACATTCAAAACAATTAATACGGTAACGATCAAAAGATCTTTATGGAAGATAGATGAATACTCCCTATCAAATAGCTTAAGTTGTCTCCAAAAAAGCAATAGTGCGAACGGAAATACAGCAATAATCGTTGAATTATGCCAAACGACTGATGGCGTTCTTCCTAAATACATTTTTTTTAAGAAAAAGAAATTGTAGAAATCTGGAATTGCGAAACAAAACAAAAGCATAAAAGACAGTGTCTTTATAATATTCTTTTTATAGGGATGCGCTATATCTAAAACCGAACTAGAAACCACCTCTTTAGAAATCAAATATTTACCAACGGTAGCCAGCGATAGCAAGACCGAAGCTACAAAAAGCATCAAAGAAACATTGCTTGAAAAAAAGGAAAATAAATTAACGAGAAAAAAAAACAAAAAATGAGGTGAATAACTAGCATTACCCTCATTAACTCTAATTATCCATTGAATATGATCTGGAATATCCGTACTGAGATAATTGGCAATAGGTACAAAAATTGCCATTAGTAATACAAAAATTAAAATAGCATCAAAATTTTTAGACTCCACGATTTTTTTAATCTCGTTCATTACATTTTTATTTAATCTTAAAATCAATAGTTCAAATTGTTTTTTGACCATTTCAGATTATTCTTTGCCAATTGATAATCCGGATCTATCTCCAGAGCCTTTTTACAAGCCTTCATCGCATCCTCATATTTTTTCAGAGCATTATAGGACGAACATATATTATTATATGCATATTTACTATCTGGTTCTAATCGCAGTAATTCTAAACTAGCATTTATACATTTATTAAAATGTCCTAATTTATAATAATTAGAACTAAGGCTCAGATAATGTTTTGGGGTAAACTTTCCTTTTTTGTCTTTCGCTATACCCTGAAGAGATTCTTTATAATTATTCTTTGTTAGTGCGACTTCCCGTTCAATTTTTAAAGATTTTTCACATGCGATTTTAGCTTCGTCGTACATCCTAAGTCTATTATAAGAAGCACACATATTGTTATAAGCAATACTATTGTTTGAATCTAATAAAATTACCTTTCTTGAAGCTTCGATACTTTTTATATACTCTCTCTTTCGATAATGTAATAAACTTAATTTAATATATTCATCAGCTGATAAGTTCTTAACTGAACTTTCTTTAGGTCTATTGCTTATAAGCGTATAATATTCATTATCTATTATTTTAGAGTTTTGTGTAAATGTATCTGGCCTTAATATGGTATAATCGTAATGCTTTTTTTCTACTTTGTAATATTGAATGATATAACGTATAGGAAAACCCGAAACATTCCGTAAAGGAAGATCTAGCAAATCTGTAGAATAGTCCCTTGGTATATAATCCAATAAAACCATTTTATCTTTGCCTATTTTTTTCTCAATTTCTTTATATGCCTCTTTTTTACTCTTTTCAACTTGAACACCGTTTCTTTCAGATATCCATTGATTCGACATTTTTATTGTTGGAAAAAACAGTAAACACAATACAATAACTAATACATACGAAAGCTCTTTTCTTTTATGTGTTACTATAAAAATAATGTAAAAATAAAATAGAGGAGACATGGTTCGTATTTCCCTCCAATCAAATGCATCATAAAGAATAAAAAGCAAGAAAAAATTACACAACCCAATAAGAGCTATAGCAATAATCATTCTTGATTTATACCTTATAGCCCGATATAAGAAGTAAGCTACGAAGCTAAAATTTAGGTACTTGATGGATCTATAGAGCAGGTTATTTTTTTCTCCAATAAAATAGCTATATAGATTCTCGTAGAAATGATTGAATAAAGAACTTACTCCTTCTCCTAACCTATCATTCTTGAAAAGTGTAATTACTGAAGAAAAGTAATTAGGCACTGGTTCTGTAAAAAATTTCACGGTAATAAAAGACACCACAATACCTAATAAAAATAAGCATACGTATTGTATAAGTTGTTTATTTGTTATTGCCAATGGTATTAAACCTATCAACCAAAAAAACCACAACGCACGGAAAATCCCTGCAATAAAAACAGTAATCAAAAAAAGTGATATATAAATTCTCTTAGCATCCTTTTTATAAATACAATAAACTAAAACACTAATTATCAAACCAGTAAACACGTGTACGGATTCTTGCATAAAAGTAAACCCATAAAGCATAAAAAAAGGAAACATCAGAGCGATGTTAGCAATCCAAATTTTTTGAGCAATCGTAATTGATTTCATAAACCATATGACTACCAGGGCTAAAAACAAACTGATAAAATTAAAGTAGATAAAATTCAGATTACTCCAACCGAAAACTTCTGCGATACTGCCATGCAATAATGGATAACCAGGTCCATGAGCATCTACACCTAGCAAATGACTCCCTTCTCCATTATATGTTAGTGCAGCATCTAATACGTTATTCTCAAAGAATGAAATTGTATTCACAAAATAAAAAAATTCGTCACTCCAAACTGGTAAATAGGTATTAGTTACAGCAGTGATTAAATGAACATAATTAAACAAAACTCCATATAAAATAATGACACCTAATCCAGTATCAATATATCTTTTATATTTTTCGAAGTTTATATCTGAGAAATAATCCATTTGTAAAACTAATTCATCATGGTTATTTCTTTAACTCCTTCTCAATCCATTTCAGATTATTCTTTGCTAATTGATAATCCGGATCTATCTCTAGAGCCTTTTTACAAGCCTTCATAGCTTCCTCATATTTTTTCAGAGCATTATAGGATGAGCATATATTATTATACGCATATTTACTATCTGGTTCTAACCTAAGCAATTCTAAACTGGTATTTATACATTTATCAAAATATCCAAACTTATAATAATTAAAGCTTAACCTTAGATACTCTCTTGCTGTTAGCTCCTGTTTTTCTAACCTGTTAATCCCTTTAAGAGAAACTTTAAGGTTATTTTTCGTTAATTGAGAATCATTATTAATTTTTAACGATTTTTCGCAAGCTTCTTTTGCTTTATCATACATTTTCAATCTATTATAAGCCGAACACATATTATTATAGGCAATACTGTTATTAACATCCAATTCTATAACTTTTTTAGAAGCAATAATACTATTGTAATAGTCTTTTTTATCAAAATATAATAAACTTAATTGCATATAACCACTAACCGAAGGTTTTGTTTTCAACTCATTTTCAAGAGTTTTAATATGGTTATCAGCTTGGTAATTATTTTTGATAATAAAACATACCGGAACTCCGTCTATTTTTATTTCATGCACTGTATTCTCTGGTGACCAATTAGCTTTATGAATATCCTTATAATACTTTCCTTCGGCTAACATAACAATAGAATAATCCCATTTTGGAGATTCTCTTCTCGATAGAGCGTATTTTAACTTTGAACTTTTATCTAAAAACGAGGTAATTTTAGTTTGACTTCCATAATACAATCGTACCCCAGGCGGGTCGTCTTTATCTCCAACATTCTTTTCTAACCATTCCAATGCGGGCCTAACAGCAACTCCATAATAATCTATTTCATAATTACCGTATGCTCCTGCGGTACCATCTATGATAGGACTAAAATATAAAGCCTGCATAGGATGATATTGTATCATAAATTTTAGTGGTTGTATCATTAACAATGCAAGAAAAATATACGCAACTCTTACAATATTTTTTTGAGGAATCAACTCAAACAACCTACACCAGGAAAATGCACTTAACACAACCATAGGAAGTACAGAAAACATAAATTGTCTCGAACCATCGTGACTATTAGGTTCACCAATAATAACCATTAACATAGGAAAGATTGAGAAAAAAAGAACTAGAGAAACCTCCAATATGGTGCGTTTATTATTTTTATAATACAACAAGGGGATTAAAAAGAAACCAATAAATGCATGTAGTGGCATCATGATGATAAACAGGTTTTTAATCGCAAAATACCAGGGCGCATCAAAGCTGCTTTGCCAATTTCCTTCAAATAATTGTAAATTTTGAAATGCTCTCAATTCTGCCATTTCAAATAAAACCTCCACAGGAACTGTAAAAGGATTCGTATGAGCATATGGCCAAAAAATGCTAGCTGACAAATATGCTAATACTCCCAAACCAATTGTTTTGCTAACTAGCAATAGCGTGTTTTTAGATTTCCAATGATAAAATTTTGTCTTGGAGTTTTCCAACAACCACCATACAAAAACTGCTAGAAACAGATAACCTATTACCATAAGTCCCAACGGTCTAATATTAATCAACAGAGAAATATTAAGTATTAAAAAAAATGAACGTTTCAGCGTAATTTCAGGCAGTTCTTTTAATAACTTAATAATGTGATACAATGAGAAGACATAAAAAGCAGCAGTTGGAATATCTTTAGGATTATTCATAGAATACCCAAAAAAAACAGGATGTAATGCTACAAACAATAAACTTACCAAGCCAACTTTCCAACCTCCCAGTTCTTTGCCTAGCAAACCACAAAATAAAAAGAGCAAAAAACCAAATAATGAGTTTATAAGGTTTTTAAATTCATACACTCCTACCGAATCAAAAAACTGATGTAAAAAATTGGTTAGTAAGTCAAAAAAACCACCAAACCCATTCATTCCGCGGTATTCACTATCCTTATCTTTATTTACATCATAATAATTTCCCTGATCATCAACAGGGCTCAATGTTGCTAATGTATCTATCCCCTTAAAGTAATTAAGAATTCGAACACCGTGATCTTGATGAATTTTATTATCCTCTAAAGGGCCATAATCAAAACTCAAAAAAGACATTATAAAACCCAACAGAACTGCACTAACAATAAACACATTACGATAGGTTGTTTTTGAAATTAAATTTAACTCCATAACATCATCTTTTTCTAAAAAAACTTATTATCAACTCAATTATCTTGTTTTGATCTTCTATGTCCAGTTCATAATACAGTGGTAACCTTACTAATCGATCAGCGAAATTATCGCAATTCTTAAGCTCTACAGCATTTTCTTTACAATAATAAGGGCTCTTATGCAATGATAAATAATGAAACACACTGAGAATACCGTATTTTTTTAAAAATGAAATAAGAGCACTTCTTTCTTCGATACTGTTGCAAACTAAATAAAACAAATGTCCGTTTACAGAAGCATAATCCGGAATTAATGGTAGCTTTAACAGTCCTTCTTCTTCAAGCTCTTTTAAGCTTTCAAAATAATTATTCCATAAAGTAATTCGCCTGGACTGGATTTTTTGTAAGTTTTCCAGTTGTGCAAACAAAAAAGCAGCCGTAACATCTGAAGGTAAGAAGGAGGAACCTACATCTACCCAAGAATATTTATCTACCTCTCCTCTAAAAAAAGCAGATCTATTAGTTCCTTTTTCCCATATAATCTCAGCTCTCTTATCAAATTGTTTATCATTTATCACTAACATACCTCCTTCTCCTGATATTATGTTTTTAGTCTCGTGAAACGAGAAGGCTGCCAAATGTCCTATACTTCCCAAAGGTTTTTCTTCATAATAGGAGTCTATAGCTTGTGCTGCATCTTCTATCACAAATAAATTATGTTTTTTTGAAAGTGCCATTATAGTATTCATATCACAAGCCACACCAGCATAATGAACAACAACTATAGCCCTAGTTTTATCAGAAATTAAATTTTCTAAAGAATCCGCATCAATATTTGGGTTTTCTTTATAAGAGTCTGCAAATACAATTTTTGCTCCTCTTAGTACAAAAGCATTTGCCGTAGATACAAAAGTATAAGAGGGCATAATAACTTCATCACCTGGTTTAATATCTATTAAAATTGCCGCCATTTCCAGAGCATCAGTACAAGAAGAGGTAAGCAAACAATTCCTAAATCCTATCATTTCTCGAAAAAAATTATGGCATTTTTCTGTATAATATCCATTTCCTGAAATTTTCCCTCTATTAACGGCATCTTTTATATAATACAACTCATCACCAGTCATATATGGCTTATTAAATGGAATAATCATATTTAAAATCCAATTTAGTTATTATTAACTTCTAATATAGAAAGTATTTTATGGCTTTTAAGGTTTTTACCAATATTAAAAAATTTTAAAGCATATCACTAAGAAAAACGGCAAAGTATTCCGTTGGTTATCTTTTGATTTACAAATTAAAAATATAAATTTCATTTCCCTTTCTCCTCAAAAAGAATAAACAATAGAAATTTTAATTAGGAATCAGAGAGTTATGTAGCATAAAAACAAGGTAATTACTCACAATATATTGATTCATATTTTTCTTTAGAATTTATCTTATTTTTAATTCAATAAAAATGCACAAAATTTAATTATGAGCGTAACATTATATTTGATGTCTAAAAAAGGGTATGAAGTACTTCATTCTTTAGTTACTAATAACTTTAAAAAACACATTACTGAAGTCATTATAGGTAGGGACAAAAGTGTTCTTAATGATTACTCTGAAAATATAATTTCACTTTGCAAAACTCATGCCTTAATATATTTTGAAAGAAATGACACTTATTCTATAACATCGGATTTTTCAATTGCAATTTCATGGAGATGGCTCATAAAAAGCAATTCATCTAAATTAATCATCCTTCATGATTCTCTTCTTCCAAAATATAGAGGCTTTGCCCCATTAGTAAATATGCTCATAAACCAGGAGAAAGAGATCGGAGTTAGTGCCATTTTTGCTTCAGAAGAGTACGACAAAGGAGACCTTATCACACAATCCTCCACGAAAATTGAATATCCCATAAAAATTTCCAAAGCAATCGATTTGATCACTATCAATTACATAGAAGTAGTAACGGAAATTATGGAAAAAATTAAACAAAAAGATACCATTATCGCAAATAAACAAAATGAAGAACTTGCTAGCTATAGTCTATGGAGAGATGAAGATGATTATTCAATTAATTGGGAACAAAGTGCTGTTTCAATTTTAAATTTCATAAATGCTGTATCGTCGCCATATCTTGGAGCATCTACATATATAAACGGATCACAAAAAATTCGAATTTTAGAAGCAGAATTAGAAAAGGATGTCGTTATAGAAAATAGAGATGTTGGAAAAATAATTTTTATAAAAAATAATCATCCTGTAATTGTGTGTAAAACAGGATTAATAAAACTTATCAACGTAATTGATGATGAAACTAAACAAAATATCTTACCATTTAAAAAATTTAGAATAAAGTTTACTGATAAAAAGAAATAATTTAGTTGTAGATTACAACTAAATTGTTTGTCGTCATATATTATTTAAAATTTTACAGAATACACTTTAGATAGATGAAACATATAAAGATCTCGATTGTAAGCCCAGTATATTTAGCTGAAAACCTTGTAAACACATTAGTAGAAAGGCTGCATAAAAGTTTGTCATCATTTGGCGACCATTACGAAATAATACTTGTTGAAGATGGAAGTCCAGATAAATCCTGGGAGCAAATAGATAAAATTTGTAAAACCGATAAAAACGTTAAAGGCATAAAACTTAGTAGAAATTTTGGACAACATTATGCGATAACTGCTGGATTATCTCACGCAAATGGAGAATGGATCGTAGTTATGGATTGCGACCTACAGGATAAACCTGAAGAAATTCTTCAATTATTTAATAAGGCAACAGAAGGATATGATATAGTGTATGCTCAAAGACGAGAAAGGCAAGATAATATTTTCAAAAAACTATCCTCAAAAATCTTTTATAAAACATTTGGATATTTAACTAATAGTAAACAAGACGCATCCATCGCTAACTTTGGGATTTACAGCAATAAAGTAATCAAATCTGTGCTCTCTATGAAAGACCACGTAAGATTTTTCCCTACCATGGTGCAATGGGTAGGCTTTAAAAGCACCAAAATTTATGTCAAACACGGTTTAAGAGAAGAAGGAGAATCTTCATATTCTTGGGGTAAATTAATACGATTAGCAATTGATAATATTATATCCTTTTCTGACAAACCTTTAAGGTTGACTATTCGATTGGGATTGAGTATTGCCTCTATTTCTTTTCTCTCAGGCATATTCTACTTATACCGATATCTAATAGGAGAAATTAAGGTTTTAGGTTTTGCAAGTATCATAATTTCTATATGGTTTTTATCCGGATTGATTATTTTTATTCTTGGAATAATTGGAGCCTATATCGGAAAAACATTTGATAGAGTAAAAAAAAGACCTACATATATTATTTCAGAAAAAAAGAATTTATAATTACTTTTAAGTAACTTGAAACATCCCTTAATAATAAAGCCAAAAATAAAAATGATGATTTTATTTTAAAACTTAATTATTATACTTTTATTACCATATAGATTCTAACACATTATGTTTAAAAAATTAACTTTCTTTTGTTAAATTCATTACAATAATTGCTCTTCTATCTAAATTAATTAGAAATATATGTTTAAAATGTTTACTTCAAGAAAACAAGAAATAATTGCATTATTCACGATACTTATTATCACTTCATTAATATATGCTAATCATTTCGATAATCCATTTTTTTTTGATGACACACATACTATTTCTACGAATGAATCTATTCGAAGTTTAGATAATTGGACTGATTTTTTTACCAATGCAGATACGTTCAGTTCTCTCCCTGCAAATAGATCATACCGACCTATGATTACATTAATGAATGCCATTGATTATAATGCAGCCGGAGGTTTAAAATCAAATGTTTTTCACTATCATATTTTCTTTTGGTATTTAGTCTTGATTGTATTAGTGTATGTTTTAATAAAACATTTGTATAAGAAATCAGGAACTAAAATTCTCGGAATTAAAGTGGTTGCTATTTTTGCCACTTCCTGGTTTGCTCTCCATACAGCAAATGCAGAAACTATAAACTATATATGCGCCCGTTCTGATTCCTTTTCAACCTTATGCGTAGTCACATCTCTTTTACTCTATACACATCCCATAGGAAAAAAATGGCATCTCTATCTGGTTACTATGATTATAGGCATATGGACTAAACAAACAGGAGTTATATTCTTTCCTATACTTTTAATTTATATCATTTTATTTGAAGAGTACTCGATAATCGATCATTTCAAAATTAATACAAAAGAAAAAATTTTAAGAATTGTAAAAAAGATTGCTCCCACAGCTATTATAGGCTCCTCACTTTTCCTTTTTAATCAATTCTATCTAACACCGGAATCGACAGTTTCTACAAATAACTTTGTTACAAAATTTGAATACATTAGCACACAATGTTATGTAATCATTCATTATTTAGGAAACTTCATTCTTCCCTTAAAACTAAGTGCAGATCCCGACATTGCTATTATTAAACCTTGGTATGATACAAGGATTCTATTAGGAGTTTTAGTGATCTCTGGAATGGTGTTTTTAATGATAAAAGCTGCTCTAAAACAAAAATTAAGACCTATATCATTTGGTATAGCTTGGTTTTTTATTGCTTTATTACCAACTTCAATAAACCCTTTATTTCAGATAGCTAATGATCATAGGATGTTCTTTCCTTTTATTGGTCTTTTCATAGGCATTCCTTGGACTGTAGCTCTTTTAATTCACAAGTACATATCATCTGTAGAAAAGAAAAACTACATCTCTACTTACATACTAACATTTGCGATATTGTTATTAACTGCTCACGCATATGGAACAATTCAAAGAAATAAGGTATGGGATTCAAAAGAATCATTATGGCTGGATGTTGTACAAAAAAGCCCAAACAACGCAAGAGGTTTAATGAATTATGGATTAAACCATATGGAGAAAGGAAACTACGATGCTGCCATAGAATATTTTAATCGCGCCTATAAAATAGAGCCTAATTATTGTCTGATCCATATTAATTTAGGAATTGCTTATAGCGGAAAAAAAAATTACTCTAAAGCAGAAAAATATTTCAATTCTGCTTTACAATTTAATATAAGCTCTCCGGATCCAGAATATTTCTATGCGAGATATCTCGTAAATCAAAATGAATATGATAAAGCAGAAAGTCTCTTAAAAAAGGCTTTGTTAAAAAGCCCCAACCACTTTCAATCAAAACAATTATTAAATTCTATTTCCAACAAGACAAAAGAATCAGAAGAAGAAATTAAAACATTACAAGAAAAAATAAAAAAACAACCAAATCCAGATTTATATATAGAATTAAGCTTAAAGTTTTATAAAAAAGGAGATTACCAATCCGTAATCTCAGTTTGTAAAAATCTTTTAAAAATAGATCCAAATAATGCTATAGCCTATAACAACATATGCTCTGCATATAACCAAATGCAAAAATGGGAATTAGGTGCGGCAGCATGCGAAGCAGCATTAAAAATAAATCCTGATTTTAAAATAGCTAGAAATAACCTTAAATGGGCTACTAATAATATTAAAAATTAATGAAATATGCTTAATAACAAAACAATTGGTGTAGTTATTCCTTGTTACAACGAAGGAACTCAAATATCTATGGTTATTGACAGTATGCCTGATTTTGTTGATCGTATCATCGTTATTGATGATGTATCTAAAGACAATACTGTTGATGTTGTTTTGGAATATATAAAAAAGGATAATACTTCTCCCCTCAAACTCACATCAAACCTAAAAAAAACCATCCCTCCTACGATCTATAATCAAGCTGATATAGAGGTGCATCAAAAAAACCAAGAAGAAGTAAAAAAGTTTACTCCTATTGAAATTCTAAATCATAATCCTGATGAAGAAAAAATAATTCTCATAAAGCATAAAAAAAATGGAGGTGTTGGAGCTGCTGTTGCTACTGGATATAAATGGTGTAAGGATCACGATATTGATTGCTCTGTTGTTATGAATGGAGATGGACAGATGGACCCTAATGAGCTTGAATCTATATGCAGCCCCGTAATTAATGAAAATATTGATTATGTAAAAGGAAATAGATTAATTCATAAAAGTGCATGGGTAATTATTCCAAGAATTAGATTTTTCGGAAATTCAATTCTAAGTATTTTAACTAAAATCGTTTCAGGATATTGGGGAATTTCTGACACTCAGAGTGGATATACAGCAATGTCAAATAATGCACTCAATTCTATACCATTATACGATATTTATAAAAGATACGGAATGCCAAATGATGTTTTGGTAAAACTGAATATAGCGTTCTGTACGATCAGAGAAGTTAAAATAAAACCAGTCTATGGTGTTGGGGAACAATCAAAACTAAGTGTTATCAAAGTTACATTCCCTATCCTATTTCTCTTAATTAGATGTTTCTTCAAAAGACTTAAAATTAAGTATCTATACCGTAGTTTTCATCCTTTATTTTTATTGTATTGGGCTTCATTCATAATACTTGGAATCAACATGTATTTTCTTTATCATTTATTAATGAACTTTTTTATTCCAGATTCTAAAACTCCAACCGATTATTTAATCATATTTATTTTCCTAACAATATCAGGAGTACAGTCTTTTCTGTTTGCCATGTGGATGGACATTCAGGATAATGAAAGACTTTCTAAGTAATCTAACTGTCTTTCGAAAATTTTAGTTCTTTCAATTCAATCGGAGATAAATAGAACCATATTGCTCCTGGTATGAATGACAAAAGTTGAAGTAAAAAAATTATAAGCGATAAAGCTATAGCATCTTCTGCTGGAAGTTGATATAATTGAAAAATAAGAACAAGAGAAGTCTCACGAACTCCTATACCTAAGACAGTGATTGGAAGTAAACTTAAAATACCTAATATAAAAGTGCCTAAAAACAAGCCAACATGATCTATATCAATTTCCATAGCCCAAGCTATAAAATTAAAGACCCCATAGATCAAAATCATGCTAAATACAGTAAGAGCAAAACTTAAAAAGCTCTTTATAAACCCTAGATCATGTGAATTGAACGCATCCCACCAAGGTTTTATTTTGCTCTTTAATTTCCTTCTATATTTCAAAATTATAAAGAAAAATATAACTCCTAATACCAACCAAAAAACAACCAATCCATATTCCTTCGGTAATTTCAAAATCTGAAAAACAAACTGATAATAAATAAAAGCTAAAAAACTAAAAAAGGATAAACATAACAAGTCAAATAACCTATCCATTATTAGGCTCGACCACCCTATCTTTTGATTAGGCAGATCATCCTTAATGTATAACAACCTTCCAAAGTCACCAAGTTTTCCTGGTGTAATATTCCCTAAAAAAAGCCCTATAAAAAATACTTTAGCGGCTTTACAAGTTCCGAATTTTATTCCGTAAGAATTAGAAATAATTCTCCATCTAATACTTTTTATAAAAAAAGCAAGCCATAGAATTACTAATGCAAGTATGATATGAATAATTGAAACTTTTTTAATTGACAATAAAGTCTCTTCCCAACCAACTCTATAAATTAAAAAAACTAATAAAAAGAATCCTAGAAACTTCAACCAAAAACTAATATTAATGCTATTTTTTTTCATCAAAATGGTGTTAGAAACATTAACAGTTTTTCTAAACTAAACAAAAATAAAATACTACGAGAACATCTTTTCTTAGCTTTTGTAAGCATTAGACTAATTTAAAAAGCCTTTACTAACTAATAAAACAATACTTATATAGCGAAATATATGAATTCAAGTAAAAAGATAACTAATATAAAACAAAAAACCTATCATAAAGATAGGTTTCGAGCGGGAGACCGGGTTCGAACCGGCGACATTCAGCTTGGAAGGCTGACGCTCTACCAACTGAGCTACTCCCGCTTTCGTTGGGCAAATGTATTAGTTTTCTTGAAAAATAAAAACTAAAAAATAATTATTTTTAACATTTATAATAACTCCCCTTTATGAATTTAAAAAAACCACACGATTAGCATTGATTAACAATTACTTGTAAAAAACAAATTTTTTAAAAAAAACAGCATTTAATCGAAAAAAAATGCGTTTAATCGAATAAAAAGTGTATTTTTGTAGTTAAGAAAATATTAATATATTAGCAACTTATCTATTTTAGCAAAGATAAGCACTTGATTATAAAAAAGTTAAATTACGTCATAACCCCAACAAAAAGAAGGTAAAACCTCTTTTAAAAAAGAAACTTCCTACAGCCTATGAAGATAAAATTACTTATTTTTATATGTATATTTTCATCATTAGCCCAAGTTTATTCTCAGGTAAAAGTTGGAGATAACCCCAATCAAATAGATGCTTCATCTATATTGGAGTTAGAAAGCGTAGACAAAGCTTTTGTCTTAACAAGAATTAATACTACCCAAATGAATGCAATGACTCCGTTAAATGGAGCATTGATTTACAATACAGACGACAATTGTATCTTTCAATACAATAATAATAGCTGGACAAGCTTATGTAGCGGTAATGACAATCAAGTTTTAAGTTTTGACCCAGTGACTAATATTCTAACTTTAGAAGATGGGGGATCTGTAGACTTAACTTCCCTTATAAATGATCCAGATCCAGATCCTACTAATGAAATTCAAATTTTAAGTCAAACTGGTAACACAATAACATTATCTAATGGTGGAGGTAGTGTAACAGAAACTATTTCTACATTAGAAGATAATGGTGATGGAACTTTTACGTATACCGCAGAGGATGGTACTGTTACTATAATAGGTTCTATTGGATTACCAGGACCTACAGGACCTACAGGAGCCACTGGTCAAACAGGTGCTACGGGACAAACTGGAGCTACAGGACAAACAGGTGCTACTGGTCAGACAGGAGCTACTGGTCAGACAGGAGCCACAGGACAAACAGGTGCTACGGGACAAACAGGTGCTACAGGACAAACGGGTGCTACAGGACAAACTGGAGCCACTGGACAAACGGGAGCCACAGGACAAACAGGTGCCACAGGACAAACAGGAGCTACAGGACAAACTGGAGCTACTGGACAAACAGGAGCTACTGGACAAACAGGAGCCACAGGACAAACTGGTGCTACAGGACAAACTGGAGCCACTGGACAAACAGGTGCCACAGGACAAACTGGAGCTACTGGTCAAACAGGTGCCACGGG
>NZ_CANLOZ010000009.1 GCF_947492965.1 uncultured Aquimarina sp.
TACGCTTCTTCCTTGGTTCTTCTGAATGTGTCATAAATAAGTCTAAATTACGTCAACTTATTTCAGGACGAGACATTTGTTTAAAAAAAGCCTAAGTTGAATCAACTTAGGCTTTTAATTTATCGGAGATACGTGGTTTATTTTATTATAACATTTCGAGTAACTTTTGTATTATCACTTTCTATAGAAAGTATATAGTTACCGGTTTTCAATCCGTCAACATCAAATGATAGATTATAAATCCCTTTTTGAAGTTCCTGTTCCTGTAACTTTTGAACCAATCTCCCTTGAATATCAAACAAATTAATAATCACCTTACCCTCGGAATTCATAATATAATGAACATTCCCTCTATCAAAAATGGGGTTTGGGTATACTCCCATGACAACGAATTTTTCATTAATACTTCCTGAAGGCAATTCATGCTTTGTAGTAGTTTCCTTTTGCGTTTCTCTGGTATTTAGTGCTATCGCAGCCTGAGAAGTTCTTCTTACTTTACAATCATTAGAATTTACATACCAGCTACGAGATCTATTTTCTTGTGCTATTGGTCTTGAAACATCATTCGTATCAAACCAATCAGCCTGTACTCTATTTTCTCTTACATCAAGCACATAATATCCATGATTATCTAAATCAACATCTTTTATATGTCTGTTTAACAACCGTACATAAAATTCTGATAATCCCGAAGCAACTCCACCAATAAAATCCAAATTAGTAGAAGTAACACTAGGAACTACAAACTCGCACATTTCGCAATTGCCCTTATAACGTACTTCACCAACAAAAGTACTATGTATATCTCCTGTTAGTACAATTACATTGTTAATGTTGTTAGTATTAATAAATTCTAAAAGTTGTTCTCTCTCCTCCTGATATCCATCCCAAGCATCGTTAGAAGGAACACCATTCCAAGGCATCACCACTACCTGATTACCAATAATTCTCCATTTTGCAGAAGAGCTTTGTAATTCATTTTTTAACCACAGAAATTGTTCTGATCCTAATATGGATTTATAAGACTCTTTATTAGACTTTGATAGTTCATTTTCTCTATATTTTGTTCCTTTCTGTAGTAATTGCTCTAAAGCAAAGGTTGATTTCTTATCTAAACTTCCTTTTTGCAAAACTTGATTCACGAAACCATCAATTACCTGCTCAAACTCCTCGGCATTTAGAGCTTTTTCATTTTTAGATTTCTCACCGCTATCTAAAGAAACATTCAAGATCATCGGTAACACTTCTTTTAATACCTCTTTTAATTCCTCTTCTTTGGTAAGATCCTTTTTAGCAATTACATTTTGTGCAAAGGTTTTAAATGCATCGTTAGAAGCGGCAGCACTAATAAGGTTTTTAGAAGAATTTACTTGTGTATCTCTTCCTTCTATTCTAGTGTCTAACATAATTAAATCCATTAACTTACCATAAGATATCTTTCTGTACAGTCGGTATTCTTCAATGGAATTAGCTCTTACTGGCATCCATTCAAAATATGCTTTGAATGCATTATTTTTTCTTGCTTCCCAATCACCTTCTGAGGATGAGGTATGATTTTCCGCTCCAAATTTATTTGCATCATTTGCAAACTCATGATCATCCCATATATTTATAAAGGCATGTTGCTGGTGCACATTACGTAACATTGGATCTAACTTGTAATAAGAATGACGTACTCTATAATCATCTAAAGTAATAATTTCATTTTCTGGTACATGACCTCGATTAATTTCATTACTATAACCATATCCTCCTGATTCATATTCATAAATATAGTCTCCTAGATGTATTACAGCATCTAAATCCGTTCGACTTGCGATTTGATTGTACGCATTAAAATATCCATTTTGATAATTTGAACACGATACTACAGCAAATCTTAAGTTATCAACTAAATCCTCTTGTGAGGGAGCAGTTCTGGTTTTTCCTATAATCGATTTTGCACCTAAAGATTCGAACTGATAATAATACGTCATATATGGCTCCAAACCGATCGCATCAACTTTTACCGTATAATCTTTTGATTGACTGGTATTTGTAGAACCTTGTTGTACAATTTGATTCATCTGAGGATCTTTGGCTATTTTCCAATTTACTTGTACATTATTCTCATTAGTTGTAACTCTAGTCCATATAATAACAGAATTTTCTAAAGGGTCACCCGATGCAACACCGTGATAAAATGGTGCTAACGAAGGATTAAAATAATCAGACACATCGCCTACATTTACAGTTCGCTCTATTTTAGTAAGAACCGTATTTATTTGTTGAGCGTAAAAGCAATGTGTACATAAAAATAAAAAGATTAGGTTTTTAAGATTTGATTTCATGTAAAGCTATATTTAGTTGTTAGTTTTTCGCGAAAATATGCGAATGAGCAAACAAAAAATCAATGTGATTTTTTTTTAATCAAACCTTAAAGTGGATAATGAATATTTTAATTTAACGCTTATAAATTAACTATGATTTTAAATCGTTCTTTAAACAAAATACTATTTTATAATAATCAATAAAACACCTCTATTCAATAAAATTTAAAATTTGTATTTCTATAATACTTTTAAAGAAAAAAGAAAAAATCCGGTAGAGCTTTTATTAATCCTATTAAAACTAACTAATATTTGAAAAGAATCTACTTTTCTTTCTATGAGATATGAAAATTATAAGAACAATGCATCTATCACTTATCCTTATAAATACTATAATCCTTTCAGCAATAATTCTGCAGTAGATGGGTTCGTAGCCAACGGAACATCATATACATCACAAAGTCTCATTAACATAAAAATATCTGGTTCGTGAGGGTGTTTAGCTAAAGGATCCCTAAAAAAAATGACCATATGTATATTCTTCTCGGCAACACCTGCTGCAATCTGCGCATCTCCACCAAGAGGACCAGAAAGTAATGCTTCTACATTAAAACCAGCTTTTTTTGCTTTTTCTCCTGTTGTTCCAGTAGAAACAAGTTTAATTTTTTTAGAATCTAATATTTCTCGATGTTCGTTAAGAAACTGTACCATATCGGCTTTCTTACCATCGTGAGCGATTATAGCTATTGTCATCATAAATTTATACAGAAAGTATATCCGAAATTCGTAATAATTCCTTGTTAATGCTGTGATCTTCTTTCAGACCATCATCAAAATTAGTGGCTACAATCTCGTTATTAATCAATCCTACCATTACGTTCTTTTCTCCATCAAGTAATAATTCAACTGCCTTAACACAAAGCCTACTGGCTAAAGTTCTATCAAAACAAGTTGGAGATCCTCCACGCTGCATATGACCTAAAACGGTTACTCTTACATCATAATCAGGCATGTTTTCGGTAACATAGTCTGCTAGTTCATATACATTCTTTCCTATTTTATCTCCTTCACTTACCACCACAATACTGGAAGATTTTCCAGATCTTTTACTTCTTTTTAATGACTCTAGCATCCTATCTAGCCCAAGATCCTCTTCTGGGATAAGGATTTCTTCTGCTCCAGCTCCTACACCACTATTTAATGCTATAAAACCAGCATCACGTCCCATTACCTCGATAAAAAACAGTCTATCATGAGAACTTGCCGTATCTCTAATTTTATCAATAGCTTCTACTACAGTATTTAAAGCCGTATCATATCCAATGGTAAAATTAGTTCCTGCAATATCATTATCAATGGTTCCTGGAACTCCAATCACCGGAATATCATATTCTTCACTAAAAACTTGTCCTCCTTTAAAAGTTCCATCACCTCCTATCAGTACCATTGCATCTACACCTGCTTTTTTTAAGTTTTCTGCAGCTTTTTTTCTCCCTTCTGGTGTTCTAAACTCCGAAGACCTTGCAGATTTCAGAATCGTTCCTCCTGTACTTATAATATTGCGAACACTTCTGGCATTCATCTCACAAAAATCATTTTCGATCATGCCCTGATAGCCTCTGTAAAAGCCAATACATTTTACATTATAATAAGAGCAAGCTCTCGCCACCGCTCTAATTGCTGCATTCATTCCTGGAGAATCACCTCCTGAAGTCATTACGCCTATTGTCCGAATTTCTTTAGCCATCTATCGTAGGTTATATTGTCAGAATTTAATTATTCTTATCGGTAAAATTAATAAAATCTGGTGTTTCTATTTTGGTAGTATCCTTCTTTTTTTGGGCTACCGAATCTTTTACTTTTTTTGATTTAAATACTTTATCAATCAGCTCTCCGAAATTATTGAAATCTACGGAATAGGAAAGTCCTAATCCTTGTTTATATCCTTGAGTTTCTCCGATATATTGAATTTCGTTCTGACGATTAAAAATCTTTCCTTTTAGTGTTCCTTCTTCATTAAATAAATATTCTACTTCTACATCTCCTGTTACAACAGATTCACTAACACCTCCTATAGGAACTCCTACTCTACCGTTTATCAAAATTCTATTATTTATTTGTGTAGATACTGTAACTCCAAATTGATCTGCAGCTTCTTGATCGATATTTCGATTACCTTGAACATAGTTTACTCCTACTTTAAACTTATCATCATCTCCAGAAAATATTCCATTTACCAATCCTGCAGCTCTTTCTACCAAATTCCCTGTAATAAAGGTAGGATCTAAATTCCCACTATAAAATTGACCTTGTGTTACTAAAGACAACGCTTGTAGTTCCTTTGTTGCTTGATCTTCTAATTGATACTCCAACTCACTTTTGGCTACTGAACTCAAATTAGGCAATTCTATATTAAAATTAAGATCTGGTTGTATTAATTCTCCATTAAGATCAACCACTACTTCTACTGGTATTTTTCGGTTAATCGTAGCATTTTCTAATAATACAGCTGGATTTGCTTCTGTTTTGTATACTGCACTTAAATTAAGTTTTGCCCTAGTCGGACTACCATCCCAGTTAATACTTCCTCCTGATCTTACTGTAAAATCTTTACCTACTAGCGCTCCATATCTAAAATTATAGCTTCCTTCGTATGCTACAAAATCTCCCCACATATTAAATTTACCATTGGTATTTATCTCTATTAATAGTGTTCCTGCACCTCTACCTTTTAGAGAACTACCAGTTTTTTTATCAACTACAACTTCTACTAACGCATTGTTATTTACATACAAATCAAAATTTAACTCTAACCCCTTAATTTCTTCTAAGATAATCTCCTTACCATCTAATCGCGCCTGTTTCTCTTCTGGACTTAAGAAATGTATATAAGAGTTATCTCCTATAGATTCAGACTCATTCAGAGGAATTTTGAAAACTGTTCCTTTTTCTGTAGTAGCATTAACATCAATTACTAAACCATCGGTCGGTCCTGCTATGGTAGCATCTCCACTGATAAAACCTGTTCCGTAATATAAAGATTCTTCATCTTCTTCCGTATCGAGAACTAACAATCTTTCTTTTGCTTTTAAGGTAAGACCTAAATCCCATTTCGAGAACCGTTGATGACCTATATATCCTCCTAATATTCCTTTTGTTTTATATTTTGTATCTGTGATATCGATATTATCAAAATTAAAACGCTGCTCCTCTAAAACAACACGAGAATTATTATCAAAATCGAGATCCACGTTTAAGTAAGGTACTTTTAAACCTGCTTTATCTAATGTTAAGACTCCATCAATCGAAGGATTAACATAATTCCCGCTTATTTTGGCTTTTCCAGAAACTAATCCACGAAGATCAGAAATTACGATTCCTCCTAAATTGCTAAATCCTGATATATCTAATTGATCTAAGTTTACATCGATATTCATATCTGGATTATTGTTAGAAACATTAATAGAACCCACCGCGGATAATGTCTTTATATCTTCGTTGTTTACTAGTCTTGTATTGATTGAATACTGAGTTAATGATTCATTTCCTGATGCATTGACTCGTAGCTCACCCATATTGATATCGTTTACACCTAAATCATTAATAATTACTGTAGAACTTGGGAAATAAACTCCTTTTTCCTGAAATATATTAAGATCTCCATCGACTACACCTGATAACTTTAGATCCTCTATATAAGGCGTAATTTTATTTAAATCTACATCTTTAAAAGTAGCCTTAATATCTTTATGATCTTTGCCTTCCATAACCCCAGAAACGCTGATCTCTTCGTCTTCATGGATAAGCTTAATAGATTGTATAGCTATATTTTTAAAGTCGTTATCAAAAATGATCTTATTATTACTCTTACTTTTATATGGATTTGCATACCATGTGTATCCTTTAAAAGTAAAATCGGATTTTTTAAATCCTAATACCGAGTTATTGTCTTCGTTGATTGTATGATAAAATTCTAAATTGTAATTATCCACATTATTCTTACCTCCTTTAAATTCAGAACGCATGAATAATGTATCATTAAGAGTTACATTAATCAAGCTAAACTTAGAGACATCATAATACTTAGTATTAATGCTATCAATAGCGACGTAGGTATTAAATAAAGGGTTCTTATTATCAACTTGAATATCTACCTTTTTCATAAGATTATCAAACGCCTTAATCGAAGGTGATTTAAAAGTTAACTTAAATTCAGAATCATTGCTTTCTACTTTTCCTTTAATAAACGTATTGGGAGCGAACTGAATTTCGGGGAAAAAGACATCTACAATCTTATTATAAATTCTGAAATTAAATTCCATGAATTCATTATCTGTAATCTCAGTCGGCTCAAAATTAGTATATAAACTACCGATAGAATTTCTAAATAAATCATACACGTTTTCGAACCTAAAAACTCCTTTTACATTACCTTCGATAATATCAGGACTATTCATAGTAATCGTTCTGATATTTTGGTCATCAAAACTAGATGTGATGTCAAAATCATCAAAATAATAACTGGCATTTTGATTTTTGTATAATGTTTTTTCAAAAGAAATGGTACCAAAAGCGTCATTAATACCTGTTCCTTTCATCTTCATCTTCACATCTCCATTAAAAATAGAAATGCTATCTCTAGTAAAAATATTTAGTTTATGAAGATCTATATGATCTACATTGGCAACAAAATCATAATTATTAATTGCTTCGGAAATATCCGCTACACCATTAAAGCTAAATTTCATGTTTGGATCATCTGCCACTAACTTTCCATCAAAAACCGGATCTTTTAAATTTCCAAATACATTTAGATTCGTATAAGTATATCCATTAAACTCTAATTTTTTTATATCTCCTTCTAGCTTGGTATCTAGATTGTCCAAGGTAAAACCGCTTCCATCTACATTAATATCAAATGCAGCATTTCCTAATCGTGGTTTGCCCAATAATTGACCTACATTAAAATTGTTTGATATTACACTACCATTATATGTTGCACTTTTAACATCATCTAAATCTCCCAGTAAGACAAAAGCATTGATTTTCCCTAACTGAGAAAAGAAATCCATATCAATATCCACATCCTTAATGGTTACTATCGTCTTACCAACTCCTTTTACACTTCCTAGCTGATATAGTTGTTTCGGTAGTGACTGTCCTAAAATATTAGGAAGCAGATTCACTAGATCATAATAATTGGTTGTCAAGTTGGTTAAGTCCCCATCTAATCTGAATTTGGAGACATCTGTCACTGCATTTCTAATTCGTATATTTCCTTGAATTACCGATCTGTCCAATCCAGAAATATCAGAATCTAATACTTCAAAATCATTTAAAGTCCCTTTTAACGTAGTGTTTTTTAACGTAAGATCTTCATCTCTGCCAAATTCATTATAAAATGGAATCAAATCATTCGTAGAAATTACAGCTTTTATAAAATCGGCTGTAATATTCACACTATTCTCAAAATCTATAAGACCACCTCTTTCATACTCGAATACAATTTGACCATCTACCTTAGAATCTTGGGTTTCTAAGAGTAAATCTCTAAAACGCATTTCCGTTGGGGTAATAGAAAATCCAGTTTTCAAATTCGAGACATTTAAACCTCTATGATCCTTGAATGCTAAAAGGTCTGTAGTTATATAGAAATCTTCTCCATCCACCTTAAGACTCTCCGCATCCAACATAATATCTCGTAGAATGACAATATCAGAATAATTAAGATTTTCATCGATATAACTAAACTTACCATTCTCCATGGTAACATTACCTGTAGTAAGTAAAAATTTAGTTGTAGACGAGGATTTTTTACCAGTATTAAATTTTCTTATGAAAGTCATAAGGTTATCACTACTCTCACCTTTGTACATTTTCATTCTAAATGTTAGATCATCTATCGAAACTGCTCCTAACTCTGGCTGTCCTTTAGAAATCTCTCTAAGATTTAAAATGGAAGTTGCGATACTTCTAGCAAATAATAAGGTATCCTGATGATGGTCTTTTACAAAGACTTCTTTTAAATTTACTTTTCCAGAATATGTTAAACCGACTTTACCAATGTTAATATCTACATTATATTCTTTATTGATATAATTGGTTATTTTTCGTCCAAAAAAAGTTTGAATTGCGGGAATTGAAAATAAGATCACTAATAGCACAAATAGCGATATAAGGATAAGTAATATCCTTTTCAATATTTTCCCAAATTTTTTGATATGTTTTATTGTTTTAACTTTGCTGACAATATTAACAATTTCTATGCCTTTTTCCTCATAATGAGCTCACAAAATGTATACATCTTAGGTATTGAATCATCTTGCGATGATACTTCTGCCGCTATATTATGCAACGATTGTGTATTATCAAATGTTGTTGCTTCGCAAAAAATTCATGAACAATACGGTGGTGTGGTTCCAGAATTAGCTTCTAGAGCACATCAGCAGAACATTGTTCCTGTAATTGATCAGGCTATTAAACAGGCTGGAATTACCAAAGATGATCTTACCGCAATAGCCTTTACAAGAGGTCCTGGTTTGATGGGATCTTTATTAGTCGGAACATCTTTTGCAAAATCACTAGCATTAGCGTTAGATATCCCTTTGATTGATGTAAATCATATGCAAGCACATATTTTGGCGCATTTTATTGATGAAGAAGGATTTGATAAACCTGAATTTCCTTTTTTAGCTCTAACGATCAGTGGTGGTCATACGCAAGTAGTAAAGGTGACTGATCATTTCGAAATGGAAATTATTGGAGAAACAATTGATGATGCAGTTGGAGAGGCTTTTGACAAAAGTGCTAAAATATTAGGCTTACCGTATCCAGGAGGACCTCTTGTAGATAAATATGCTCAATTAGGGAATCCAAAAGCGTTTCCTTTTACCAAACCTCGAGTAGATGGTTTGAATTTTAGTTTTAGCGGTCTCAAAACAGGAATTTTATATTTTGTTCAAAAACAACTAAAAGAAAATCCTAACTTCATAGAAGAAAATCTTCATGATGTATGTGCATCTATTCAACATACGATAATCAATATCTTGATCGATAAATTAAAAAAGGCTTCTAAAGAAACTGGAATTAAATCCATAGCTATCGGCGGTGGCGTTTCTGCCAATTCAGGAATTAGAAAAGCATTAAAAGAAGGCGAATTCAAATATGGATGGAAGACTTTCGTTCCAAAGTTTGAATATACAACTGATAATGCAGCGATGATCGGTATTGTTGGTTACTTAAAATATTTGCAACAAGATTTTACAGATATGAGTATTGTAGCCAAAGCTAGAATTAAGTTTTAATTACTATGCAGCTTTTTTATAGTAAAGATATCACAGGCGCTACTGAAGAATTCGAATTCTCCAGAGAAGAAAGTAAACATATAACCAAGGTACTTCGTAAAAAAGAAGGTGATATTCTTCAGATTACAAATGGAATTGGTTTATTATGTAAAGGTCTCATCACATTTTCCAGTCCTAACAAGTGTATTATACAACTACAAGATAAAAATCATCATGATCGAAAAGACTATAGACTACATCTAGCCGTAGCTCCTACCAAAATGAATGATCGGTACGAATGGTTTTTAGAAAAGGCAACAGAAATAGGTGTTGACGAGATTACTCCCGTTATATGTGATCATAGTGAGCGAAAAGTAATAAAACAAGAACGTTTTGAGCGTATTCTACAAAGTGCTATGAAACAATCCCTGCAATATTATTTACCCGTATTAAACCCTGCTATTTCATTTACAGAATTCATAAAACAAGAAAACAACGATCAGCTATTGATAGCGCATTGTGAAGAAACTGATAAAAAATCCTTGCAAGAAACTCTAAAAACAAAAGGCAGTACTACTATTTTAATCGGACCAGAAGGTGATTTTTCTAGCAAGGAAATAGCAACTGCCATAACTACTGGCTACACACCAGTAACCTTGGGAAATACGCGATTACGAACAGAAACTGCCGCAATCGTTGCTACACATAGTGTTGCTTTTCTGAATCAGTAGGATATAGTTTTTAATAAATTGTACTCCTCTATTAAATTCTTTTTCTTAGTGTTAAGTTATAATTAAGAATAAAGAGTTTCTAAGATCTATGGATTTACCACAGTAATTTCTTTGTATATTGCTGAACTATTTTTCACTCAATTATTTATATTATGAAAAAACTTTATTTTTTATTTTTAACTCTTTCTTTATCTTTTGCTTCTTTTGGGCAAACTACTGTCTTTTCAGAATCTTTTGAGACAGGAAACTCTGGAACTCCTTCAGAAACCTGTAATGATGGAACTGACTTTTTTACAAGAACTGATGGTTCTGATGTAAATTCTTACACTGTTAATGGTGTTGATGGTTCTTTTTTCTTTGCTGCTCAAGACACCGATGGAGCACCTTGTACTTTAGATGTAGAGACCTTAACCTTTACAGGTATTGATATCACTGGAAATACTAATATGACTTTAGCTATTTTAGTTGCTGAGGATGATTCCAGTGATGGTAATGAAGATTGGGATGCTGATACCAATGTAGTGGTTGAAATTAATATTGATGGTGGAGGTTATACTAATCTTTTACAATTTTCTGGTGGTGGTGCTACTAATACAGAACCAGGATTGGATACGAACTTTGATGGAACCGCAGACACACCTTTATTAACAGATACTTTCCAAGAATTTACTGCTGCCATTTCTGGAACTGGAAGTTCGGCGGATCTAAGAATCACCTTTAATAATTTAGATGCTGGTGACGAAGATATTGCAATTGATAATATAAGAATCATAGAAGGTTTTGTTGCTACACCTACAATTTCGCTAACCGCTCCTACTGCATCTACAGTTTTCGCTCCTGGAACGAGTAGTGTAAATGTTGAATGGAATACAGCTAATTTATCAGGTGGTGAAACTGTAGATATTTCTGTTAATGGATCAACTACTACTGATGTTACAAGTCCTTTTGCAGTTTCAACAACGGATGGAGAGACATACGACATCACAGTGACACTAAATTCCGGAATGAGTGCCGTAGATACAGATATGACTAATTTTAGTGTAGGATCACTAAACACTGTTGCCAATATTACTGCTTTAATAGCTGATGTAAATGCAAATGGCCTTGGAAGATTCTATGAAATTACTGGAGGTTCTCTTGTTACGCATACGGATGGTTTTAATAATAGAAGATGGATACAAGACACTGACATTTCAGGAATTCTAATTTATGATGAAACTGATGTTATTACAACCCCATATGCAGTTGGTGATTTAGTAACTGGTTTAAAAGGTACTACTGAACAGAGCAATGGAATTTTAAGATTTATTCCTACAGAAGATTCTGGTGTAATTTCATCATCTGGAAATACAGTAACACCACAAATCGTAACTATAACTGCATTTAATGCTGCCCCTGATGATTATGAATCTGAATTAATTGAAATAGAAAATGTAACCTTTGTTGATGGAGATGGTATAGCAACATTTGCCACAGCTCAAAATTATGATTTAACTGATGGTTCTAATACTGTAATAAAAAGAACAGATTTTTTCTCCGCAGATTATATCGGAGAACTAATTCCAACTTCCGAATTAAGCAGTGTGGTTGGTGTAGCTGGTGAGTTTAATGGCACAGCACAAATTTATCTAAGAGATCTTAATGATTTTGTTTTATCGGTAGACTCATTTGATAGAGTTTCCGATGACTTTGCTGTTTTTCCTAATCCTACAAATACTGGATTTATAAATATTACGTCATCTTCTAATACTGATATATCAGCGGTAGTATTCGATGTTTTAGGGAAGCAGGTGATATCTGAAACTTTAAATGATAGCCAACTTAATGTTTCAGGTTTAAATTCTGGCATTTATATCATAAGAATAGAACAAAACAATACAGCAGTTACTAAAAAATTGGTAATTGAATAAAGTATTGATATAAACATACAAAAAAGAGTGTCTTATAAGACACTCTTTTTTGTATTCATAACTGTTATTTGATTTCCAGTATGCTTAAATAGTTTACTTCTTAATACATTGTATTAGGGTTCGCAGACTCTTTTGGAATTTGCTGAATCGAATCCCAATGCTCACAAATTTTTCCATTGTCATCAAAACGAAAAAAATCCATGGTGATATATTCATCATTTCCAGGCCAAGTTTGATGCGTATGTAATGCCACTAAATCTCCTTCTGCAATACACCTTACAAATTCTATAGATTTATCTGCATATTCTTCTTGCATTCTTTCAAAATATGAGATAAATCCTTCAGTACCATCTGCTACATCTGGATTATGCTGGATATATTGGTCTCCAACATATTTCTCCACTGCTGCTCTGGGATTACCTTCATAAGCCATTTTGTAGAAAGCTACAGCATTATCTTTATTTTGTTGTAAATCCATATTCTGTTTTTAAGTAATTTAAAACTACTACTATTTTCTCAAAATTATGCCCCAAAATCAACTAATTGAAATTAAAAATAGACATCCTAAGAAAAATAGTCCTAAAACCAATGTTCTAACTAGCACTTTTTGCTTTGGTTCTCTCTATATAAGCATCAATAATTTCTTCTAAAATATCTAAGGGAACGGCTCCATCTTTTAGAACTGCATTATGAAATTCTCTCAGATCAAAACGATCTCCCAATTCTTTTTTTGCCTTTTCTCTAAGTTCTAAAATTTTCAACATCCCAATTTTATAGGCACATGCTTGTCCTGGCCATACAATATATCTTTCTATTTCCGTAGTTACTTCTGTGGTGGTCATGCCTGTATTTTGTACCATATAATCGATCGCTTGCTCTCGTGTCCATTTTTTATGATGAATCCCAGTATCCACTACCAACCGTACAGCTCTAAACATTTCTGCTTGTAATCTTCCTAAATTTCCAAAAGGATCGTTTTCATAAAAACCAAGTTCCCAAGCTAATTGTTCGGAGTATAAAGCCCATCCTTCGATGTAAGAAGTAAAAAGCCCAATCGTTCTAAAAATAGGAACTCCTTCTAGTTCGGACTGAATTGCAATTTGAAAATGATGTCCTGGTATACCTTCATGATAGGCCAAAGTCTTCATTCCGAATTTAACAGATTCATGTACATTTCTTAGATTCGCATAAAACACTCCTCCTCTAGACCCGTCCATTGCTGGTCTATTATAATAGGCTCCTGCCGATCCTTCTTCCTTAAATTCTGGAACTCTTTTTACTTCTAGTGCTGCTTTGGGCCTTATATCAAAGGCATCATCCAGACCATTACTAATCTCGGAAAGAATTCGGTTATATTCATCAATCACCATTTGTCTCCCTTCATCATTATTAGGGAAAAGAAAACGGTCTTCTTTATTTAATTCCTGAATAATAGCTCCAACAGTTTTTGTAGAATCAGCATATCCCTGAGAAGAAAGAATAGCCTCCATTTCGCCTTTAATTCTAGCTACTTCTGATAAACCAATAGTATGCACTTCTTCTGGATCTAGATCAGTAGTGGTTCGTTGTTTTAGCTGATATCTGTAATATGCATCTCCTTCTGGTAGTTTCCAAACGCCTGCATCTGTCGTTGCTTTTGGTTGTAATTGCTCAAAATAACTAATAAGCTTCTGATATGAGCCGAATACTGTAGTCGCAATTTCATTCTTCACTTGTTCTTTAAGCTCATTTTTTTCTTTCTGAGATAAGTCTTCTATTTTATCAATTTTCGTATCAAAATTGCTGTATAAAATATTCGATGTTACTGCATCATCCGTTTCCTTGATCTCGTTTTCTTTTTTTCCGATAAAACCTTTCATCTCATCGAGTACTCTATCCATTACAAACTTTGGAGGTATAATCCCCTTTTCTTCTCTAATTTTTAGATTTTCTATAAGCTGATTAAATTTTGTTTCAAATTTGGATAAACGAGTAATATACGCTTCAGCATCACTCTTATCCCTAAGCTTGTGCGAATCTTCCATAAGACTGGGTAAAGAACTTTGTACACCACCCATTTGATTTACGGGATAATCATGATAAAAAAATCGCTCTCCTTCTAATTCTCCTTTTAAATAATACCCTAAAATTCTTGTATTTAACTTATTGGCTTCTGATTGACTTTCGAAATCATAACTTTTTAAGGTTTCGTAATCTTCTTTTATTTTATTAAAAGTTTCCCATTGCTTTTTGTCCGAGATATCGTCTAACTCATCTTTAGACCAGTTATATATTACTGGAATTCCCATTGCAGTAGTTAATTCTGGACTATCCAAAGCCAACTCTGCAAATATCCTATCATAAAAATGAGTGATATTAAAAGGACGAAACCAAATAAGATTTCCAACCCAAAATGCAACTAAGGCAAAAATGACTAGCAAGGTTCGTGAAGTCCAAAACTTCCAGGTACGTTTTTTTTTCATGATAAATGATTTATGTGGTTTTTGATTGATTTTCAGGCATTGTAATATTTAAAAATCAATTTTAAACAATACTAATATACCTTTTTTACGAGACGTTTTTATGATTAATTTGTTACACTGTAGCTGTAATGAAATTTTGATTTCAAAAATTAATATTGAAATATAAAAAAAGTCATAACTGTATCACTAGTTATGACTTTAACGTATGCAAAAAAGTAATTAATCAGATAGATACTTTTGCAGCACCTGTAGTGATTAATTTATTGTTTTGAGTATAGGCTATAATTGTCAATTCATCCTTATCTTCTACCCAATCAGGAATTGTAATCTCAATAGAATCTATATCTTTAGTACTTGTAACCCTATTAGCTACTATATTGGAATTTTTAAGCGTTCTATTTCGATTTTCTCCTCTTTTAATTTTTGTAATTCGTTCGGATACTACCAATGCTAATGTGATTTGCTCAAAACCTTCTCCATCTACTTCATAATTAATAGCAATAATTTCATCTTTTCGTTTGACATCCTTTAATTGGATTATATTATTCGTTGTTTGTTTTGAATAATTACGAATAGCAGAAACTGCTTTACTACTATTAGAACCTGTAAAATGTTCACTCCCGTTAACTACCAATTGAGGAGTATAGATAGATCTGCTATTAAATTGTTGTGCATAATCCCTCTGGTAATCCGTAAATTCTTCGGTACTAAAAGGATCTTTCCAACCTAATCGATTCCAGTAATCAACGTGATAAGACAATACAAAAACGTTATCATTTTTATACTTTTCTTTTATTGCATCCAGCAATTCATCTGCTGGAGGACAACTACTACATCCTTGTGAAGTAAATAATTCCATAACTACAATAGACTTATCTGCTTGTTGTGCAGTGGCCCATGAAGAAATTGTGATCGTTAATAGTATCAAAAGGTTTCTTATCATCTTTTTTATTTTAGTACTTTTAGAATCTCTTATTTAGACGATGATGGTAACAAAACTTACAAGTTTTATCGGAGTATTATTCTTTAGTGCGATGCTAAACGCTCAGGATATTGCTATTTTACATTATAATGGTGGTGGTGATTGGTACAGTAATCCAACGGCATTACCTAACCTTATTAGTTTTTGTAATCAGAATATCAATACAGCCATGAGCGCTAAACCTAAAACCGTAAAACCGCAAAGTGTAGATATCTTTCAGTATCCTTATATTCATATGACTGGACATGGAAATGTGTTTTTTACAGAACAAGACGCCGAAAATCTACGTAACTATTTATTAAGTGGAGGGTTTTTACATATTGATGATAATTATGGGATGGAACCTTATATTCGAAAAGAATTAGTTAAAGTTTTCCCAGACATAGAATTGGAGGAGTTACCTGCGTCTCATCCTATCTTCTCTGCGAAATTTAAGTTTCCTGATGGCTTACCAAAAATACATGAACATGATGGAGAAAGACCACAAGCTTTAGGGATTACACATGAAGGCCGACTGGTGTTGCTTTTTACTTTTGAAAGTGATTTAGGTGATGGATGGGAAAACCCAGAAGTTCATAACGATCCTGAAGAAGTAAGACAAAAAGCACTAAAAATGGGTGCTAATATTATCAAATACGCTTTTGAAAACTAAATTCATGTCTTCACAGCTTCATCACGACAATACTACTTTTATCAAAAAACAATTTCCTATTACTCTTGTTTGTGATCGAGTAAATGCTCCCGCTAATATTGGAAGTATTTTTAGGATTGCAGATAGCTTTGGTGTAGAACATATTTATTTCTGTGGAGAAGATCTTACCATTATTAGTAAGCGAATGCAGCGTACTGCTAGATCTACTCATAACTTTGTGAGTTATGAAGAACAGGAAGATATTGTAACTGTATTGGACACCTTACAAGATAAAGGATACAAAATAGTAGGTTTAGAAATTACAGAAGATAGCATTGAAATTGCAAACTATACCTTTTCTGCAAACGATAAAATAGCATTGGTAATAGGAGAAGAAAATTTAGGAATTTCTGAACATATCCTCACAAAACTTACAAATAGTGTGCATATCAATATGTATGGAAATAATAGCAGTATGAATGTAGCAACCGCTACTGGTATTGCGTTATTCGAAATCACGAAGCAAATGATGATTACTGATTGATCGAAAGTAATTACAAAAAATAACCTAAAAGTACCCATGTTAGGCTGTTTATACTAACTTTGGAACTCCAGAAAAATAATTCATATGAATTCAAAAACAATAGCATATGGTATTCTAAGAGCTCTTGGAGTAATTGTTGGAATACTTATTTTACTTTGGTTTTTATATAAAATACAATCTATTCTCATCTACATTGCTTTTGCCGCAGTATTTTCTTTAATGGGTAGACCATTGGTATTATTTCTAAAACGAAGATTAAAGTTTAACAATACCCTAGCGGTCGTGTTTACGCTATTTATTTCTATAGGTCTTTTTATGAGTCTTTTTTTACTATTTGTTCCTATTATTGCGGAGCAAGGTCAATTAATTGGTGAAATTAATATTAATGAAGTTGGAGATGACCTCGATCAATTGAATCAAGAAATAAGTGACTATTTTAACATAGAAAAACTAAACTTCGTAGAACTGATCAAGCAAACAGACTTGATGGAATTCTTTGATTTAAAAGCTATTCCTGATACTATTAATAATTTTTTAAGTGGTTTCGGTGCTGTACTCATTGGACTATTCTCCGTACTCTTTATTTCCTTTTTTCTTTTGAAGGATAGCAAACTTCTAGAAACAAGTTTACTCGTTTTTGCAAAAAAAGAAGATGAAACTAGGTTTATGACTGCCTTTACTAAGATCAAAGATTTATTGTCTCGTTATTTTGTAGGTCTGTTACTTCAGGTATTGATTTTATTTGTTTTGTATACCATTCTACTTTTAGTTTTTGGAGTTCATAATGCTGTTGCACTTGCGCTTATTGCGGCTATTTTTAATTTAATCCCTTATGTTGGCCCTCTTTTTGGAGGGGCTTTGGTATTAATCCTTGCGACTACTAGTAATTTGGGAGCAGATTTCCAATCCGTGATACTGCCAAAATTATGCTATATATTGATAGGTTATATCATCATTCAATTGATAGATAATTTCCTTAATCAACCCTTAATTTTTGGTAATAGTGTAAAATCGCATCCTTTAGAAATTTTCCTAGCCATACTTATTTTTGGAGCATTATTTGGCATTGGAGGATTGATTGTAGCCGTACCATTCTATACAGCGATAAAAGTAATTGCCAAAGAGTTTTTATCAGAATATAAGATTGTAAAACAATTGACTAAAGAGTTATAATACTTGAATGCTCTTATTTTACATAGCGAAGTTCAAGACTACGTTTTCGAAACATCCGAAGGTGCGGTTGATATTACAAAATTAATATTATCAGGTAGTCCTTTTGATGGTGTAAACAGCAAAGAACTCGCACAGCAAATTAGTGGAAGGAACAAAGCAAAAACC
This sequence comes from uncultured Aquimarina sp., assembly GCF_947492965.1. GTDB lineage: Bacteria > Bacteroidota > Bacteroidia > Flavobacteriales > Flavobacteriaceae > Aquimarina. The sequence continues at coordinate 18,191 of NZ_CANLOZ010000009.1, forward strand.
AAACTTCCTCTTTGGTATCAAACGAGAGACATTTATTATCCGCCAACCATTAATCTAGAACAAACCTCATCTGAGGTTACTGCTAAATATAAAAGTGAATTAGTCTCTGGTGATTTCTTAATCGATCTTACTGGAGGATTAGGAATTGATGATTATTATTTTTCTAAAAAAGTTTCTAGAGTTATCCATTGCGAACTAAACGCTGAACTTAGCGAGATAGCAAATCATAACTTCCAGGTATTAGAAGCTACTAATATTCAAACTGAAATGGGTGATGGTTTAGTGATTCTAGAAAACTTTACCAAAGTTGACTGGATTTATATCGACCCTTCACGTAGACATGATAGCAAAGGGAAAGTATTTTTTCTGGAAGACTGTTTGCCTGATGTTCCCTCGCATTTAGATTTTTTACTATCCAAAAGCGATCACATTTTAATCAAAACATCTCCTCTACTCGACATTAATGCTGGTATCAATTCATTACGATTTGTAAAAGAAATCCATGTTGTTGCCGTGCAAAATGAGGTTAAAGAATTGCTTTGGGTCATTGAAAAAGATCATACCGATGATATTGCCATAAAAACCATCAATCTTATCAAAGATGGTCGACAGGAATTTTCATTTTTGTATGAAGAAGAAAAAACTAGTATCTCTACGATATCTGGGCCAAAGAAGTATTTGTACGAACCGAATGCTGCGATCATGAAATCAGGAGGTTTTCTAAGTGTATCGAAGAGTTTTAAAATTGATAAACTCCACGCCCACTCACATTTATATACTTCTGACACATGGATCGAATTTCCTGGAAGAAGTTTTGAGATCCTTCAAATCATTCCATATCAGAAAAAAAGTATTAAAAAAGCCAACATCACTAAAGCGAATATTACCACACGCAACTTTCCTGAAACCGTATTAGGTATTCGGAAAAAATTTAAAATAAAAGATGGTGGTGATACCTATTTATTTTTTACTACTAATAGTGATAATGAAAAGATTGTACTAGTTTGTAAAAAGTTTGGCAATAATCAATCATATTCTTCATCAACTGGAAATTAAATTTTACACCCTAATTAAAATGGATTCCAGCCTACGCTGGAATGACAATAAAAAGTTATTGAAATTGCTATAGTTTCTGCTACGACTGAAAGTTGTTACTATTAAACTATGATTTTTTCCTTTTAGCTAAAAAATTAAAAAGGCTAATGGCAAAATGCTTTTGTAAAAAGTTCTCAAAAACTAAAAATGAAATACAGTAAGATACATAGTTTTAACCTTCACTAAGATCCATAAATCATAATAAAGCTCTCTATAACTCTGCGTTTCTAACAAATATCTGGTTTTCGATCGCATGAATCACCAAACCTGCAATATTTTTAGAACCTGTTTTTACCAATAAATTATTTCTATGTCCTTCTACTGTTCTAGGGCTGATAAATAATTGCTCGGCTATTTCAGAAGTTGTTTTCTGTTCGCAGATTAGTTTTAAGACTTCACGTTCTCGTTTCGTTAAATACTCTTCATCTTTAGACTGTTTGCCAGACTTTAGCGAAGCTTCTTCTAGCATGGTCATTACATTCTCATCATAATAAAATCCTTTTATTGCTACGTGATTAATAGTATTCACCACTTCGGTAGGTGTTGCATTTTTTGCCAAATATGCTACCGCTCCTTGCTGAATCATATTGGTAATAAATGGTTTACTATAATAACTGGTTAATGCTATAATCTTGATATCTGGAAATTTCTTCTTTACGATCTTAGTGGTCTCCACACCATTGAGATCTGGCATTTTTAAATCCATTAGAATAATCTCTGGTAAGTCTCTGGTATTATCTAATTGCTTAATTAAATCATTACCATTTTCTGCCTGAATGTTGATATCAATATTTTGCTCTTTATTTAGGATAAATGTAATTCCTTGTCGAAATAATGTTTCGTCATCGGCTATCGCTAATTTAATAATGTCTTTCTTCATTGTTTAGGTGTATTAGTGCTGATGTTAAAAGTTGCTCCCTTACCGATCTTACTATCGTATGAAAGTTCCCCATCGAGTATGTCTACTCTACTTTCGATATTTTTAAGACCAATCCCTTTGTTCTTATTTACAGATTTCACATCGAAGCCTGTTCCGTTGTCTGAATATTTAATGAATACTTGTTCATTTTCTTCATTCATTTGTAAAGTGACCTTAGTAGCGTTACCATGTCTCACGGAATTATTAAGTAATTCCTGAATAATCCTGAAGATATGCAATTCATTGCTCTTAGACAATAAATTGGTATAAACAATATTGTGATCAATCTGTAATTTTTGGCTACAAATAAACTCATCGCAAAGTTCTTCTATTGCCGCCTGCAATCCAAAATTTTCAAGAATCGGAGGTAATAAATTATGTGCTAATCTTCTAGAGCTTTCTAACGTTTTGGTAGTAACAGCAAGTATATGTTGTAACGTTCGATCTTTTTCGTCATCCTGTAGATTCCCATCGATTAGAAAATTGGTACTTAAACTCACCACATTTAGTTTAGAGCTAATAGCATCGTGTAAGTCCTGAGCGATTCTTTTGCGCTCTTCTTCTTGTACTTCGATGGTGCTATGCAGTAAATCTTTTTGGTAAGAGATCTCCAGATTTGCCTTTTCTAGTTCTGCAGCAATTATTTTTTTACGAGAAAAGAAAAAGAAAAGTACCAACGATACTGCCATTAATAGCAACACCATAATAGCAATTAAAATAATCACTATGATCTGTGAATCTTCTTGTAATAATTCTTTCTCCATTCAATAAAGATTAAGATTTGGAAGATAATATAAAATATAGCATTTAGTTTCATTAATAATAGATAAGTTTCTTGCGGAATATTTACGTTAAAGATCAAATTCCCTGAAGCAAAGATTAATGTACTACAAATTAAATATAAAAACACACCTATATTGATTAATAGAAATTTAGGCCTTTCTGTATTTAAGGATTTATAGAAGTAAAACATAGTATATACAATTAAAATAGATTGGGTCAGTGTAATACCAATTGGATTATAGACCATAATCAAACCCAGGTCTGACAGATATTGATAACACAAAAAAACCAAAACTATTAACATTAGTCCAAGTACCATTTTTTTGTTCAATAAATGGTAGTAAAACATTGATAACAAAATAAATTGTATTATTAAAAATACATTGTTCATATATAAATTACTCTCATGCAATACAGCCCCAATATATCTCATAGTAAGCTGTATTATCAGGCTACATATTAAGAAAACAGTAAAAAAAACAAGAGCCTTATTCCTATATAAAGCTCTTGAATAAATAACAGTATTAAGTATTAGAAAAAAAATACCTATTAAAAAAATTATGTGGTAAAATAAAGGCATTAATTTAATGGACTATTTGGATCACAAAATGGAGGGCAAGGAGAGGTTACATCAAAAAGTCCACTACTAGAATTATCTAATACTTTAGTGGCAGATTTGGCATCTACCTGGACTTGACCATTAATGATATCTCTATAGACTCCATCATCTCCTTTTTGTGTTCCTACCAGAATTACTTTTTCTAAGTTCGCACCAGAATCTAACATTTCTATAGCCATATAAGAACGTACATCTAAAGCATTATCAGTAGCGTATTGTTGCGCTTGTTCAGCAACATCATCAGCTAAAATACCCATTTCATTTAATACTTCGATAAGATCAACAGCAGGTATCAAATAAGCTCTACTATTTTCGGGATATTGCGTTCTCCATCTTTGTGTCCAATCCTGAGCTGTTTCTAAAGAAATTGTGTTTTCGTTGTTTGGATTCATTGTGTTTTTAGATTTAAATTAGTAATTAGATTAAACGTACAAAATATGGAGTAAGGGTATATCAACTTTACAAGTAGTAATAATGAAATTATTATAGCTCATAAAGATTTTTCTAAAATTAGAATAATTCCTACTTAAATCGTAAAGTTTTATAGAAAATTTTCTGTCAATTTAAGCAAACATCCTTCTTGTGATTGAAAATCAAAGACATAAATAAGAACATCCATCCCCAACCCTTCCTTCAAAGGAAGGGAGTTAAGAAGTCTCTTTAGCAAGGATATTTATTAAGGAGGCGTTTATTTTAACTCTTATCTGTAGATACTAATCCTCTGGAGTCTATAAACGAAATAGGTTTTCTGCTCATCTCTGGGAATTTTTTAGCTTTTAATGCCTCTTTAGAATTTAATACCAAATCTGGTACTACTCTAAGATTGGCTCTAAGATGTTCCTTTAGTTCTTTTTGTCGCAATGCAGATAGAGTATCGGATATATGAATTAATAGTTTATCAGTACCCAAATCTCCTGTAATCACCTCAATAACATACATTCCCAATCCTTCGAAACTAGTTAACACCTCGATAACGCTTTGTGGATACAAAGTAGTTCCTTTGTATTTGATCATATGTTTCTTTCTACCCAAAACCGGGCTTAATCGCATCGTTGTTCTACCACAAGTACAAGGTTCTGTATGCGCTTGTACCATATCACCAGTGGTGTAGCGAATTAGTGGCATTGCTTCAATTCCCAACGTAGTAATTGCTAACTCTCCCACTTCTCCTTCTATTACAGGAATACCTTTATCATCTAAAATTTCGGTGATGATCAATTCTGGACGATGGTGTCCTCCCTGATGGGCGGAACATTCTGTAAACGCAGTACTCATCTCGGTAGAAGCATAGGTAGAATACAATTCTATATCCCACTTTTCTTTAATTTTACTTCCAAGGGTATTCAACTTAAAATCCTGATCTCTTAGTGGTTCTCCAATACAAATGGCAGCTTTTACAGAAGAATTATTATAGTCTATTCCGTTAGCTTCTGCATAGGAAATCAGTTTTAATAAAAAGGAAGGAACCACCACTAAATAGGTAGATTGAAAACGATGTATAGAATCCCATTGTAATTCTGGAATTCCAGATCCTACTCTAACCATAGCTGCGCCTAGTTTTCTGGTGCCTAGAAAATACGCTAATCCTGCCATAAATCTACGATCCAAGGTTGTTGTGAGCTGTACTACATCATTTTTAGTAACTCCTGCCGTGGCAAAAGAAGTAGCCTCGTTATAAGCCAATCGCTGTAAATCCTTTTCTGTAAGAGCAAAGGTAACTGGCTTTCCCAAGGTACCCGAAGTAGTTACATAATCTACAATCTCTGATTTTGGAACACATAAAAAATCATCATTATACGCTTGTAAATCATCCTTAGTTGTAATCGGTAACTTTTTAAGATCTTCTACAGTATGAATATCAGATGCTGAAAGACCTAGTTTGTCAAACAATCGTTTATAGTAAGGAGAGTTTTTTAGTACAAAAGAAATTAAGGCTGTGAGCTTTTCGTTTTGCATCTTTGTTATCTCCTCTTGTGTAGATCGTTCAATATCCTGAGTCATCAGCTTAAATTTTTCGTTCACATTTTCTAATATACTTCTGTATATTTTTTACATCCGGAACTGTAGTTACTTCTCTTTTTAATGCTTGCTTAAAAGCTATTAATGCTTTTTTATACTTTTTATGAGTATAGTAATATTCGCCCAATACATAATAAGTAGCCCAGTAATTAGTATTTAAATTCTGAAATGTAGTAAGCTCATCATCAGAAATAGCTATTTCATTTTCGGTAGCGCTTTCTATCTTTCTACTTAAAATTCTGAACGCTTCATAGTTCTCATATGTTTTGGTATGGATAAAAGGATCTTCTGGAACATTCATTTCTTCTGAAGCAATCACTACTTCTTCTTTTTGTACAGCGATGCTATCAAAAACCTCATCCAAATCATATGCTACAAACTCTCCCATTTGATAAGGATTGGTAGACACCCATACTCTTTTTTCTTCTGGTTGAAAAACAATACCATGATGTGCTAACATCTGATTTAGTGCTTTTTCATTACCATAACCGATCAGTTTATCTTTTAGTCCTTCTCTATTTCTTAAAATGGCGACTGCCTTTTCTGGGTTTAGTTTATCATTTTCTGATAAGAGTTCTGTCATTCGCTGATATCTATAAAAAGAATGACTCTCTTCTATCGCTTTTTGGTTTCGTTTATCTTCTTTATAAGAATCACTCTGAAAGTGATTAGAACAAATCAATTGATTCGAATTAGGAACGTTGTACACTCCAAAATTATCTGGAGAAACTTCTATCAAGGCTGCTCTTTTATCTTTGGCACTACCGATCATAATAGATTCTGAAACGAATACTTCTCTTTTCCTTGCAATTGCTACTGCTTCTTCTATGGTCGAGGCATATTGTAAAATTTCTCTGGTAAGGATGGAAATAGGAGTTTTGGCAATCAAAGGAATTTTTGATTTTCCCGCATTTATGGTAACGGTTAATCCCGTTTCATTCATACCAGATAATGCTCCCATCATTCCGGCCCAGCCATATGTCATAAATTTATAACCGTCAGAAGGATTCATGAAGGTAACCAGTTTCTCTTTGGAAAAATCGTCACCTGCATAGAAATCAAAATTACGACCTATTAACAGTTTTCCATCATCAGTTTTATCTCCCCAAGCGGCAAAGGAAGTACATCCTACCAACATTAGATCTTGCAATGCATGACCGATGTCATGAGCTCCATGTGCATAGAGCATACGTACATAAGGCTCGGCAAAATCGTTATAATCATTGGAAGCATAACGTGAAACTCCGTAAATCTCTGTTTTAAACTCTTCAGGAACATTAAGATGTAGCTTTCTATTATACCAAGCTACCACTTTACTTAAGAATCTTAAATAACTTTCTGAAGGAACTAATTCTGTTACTTTTCCAATAAAAGCATCTTCCTGAATCTTTATCAACTCTCTACTCAGACTTCCGGCAGCAATACCTCTTTCTAGTGGTTTTCCTTCTATATACAGCTCCCATAAACCTTGCTTATTTTTTCGCAATAGATTATTATTAAGCGTAAAGAATGTATCACTATGTTTTATTCTTGTGGTATCTACTGTTTCTATTCCCGAAATATCAGGTCGTGCTTCTAGTGATTTTTTAACGCCACAAGAAGATACGAGTAACAATAGAACTACCAAAAATATATGATGTAAACAACTCTTCATTAGGAATCTAACAACTCTTTTTCGGCTAAAGCACTTTTGATGTCCTTCAATAACTTTTCTTTTCCCACCAGTTCTCCGCAAGTAACTACAGCACTAATGGTAACACCTAATACTCCATGCATATTTAATCCTTGCCCCGTAAATAATAAATTAGGAATCTTAGTTCTTGGAGATAGAAATGATTTCATCGGATTATCAGCATCTTTTGCAAATCCGTACATAGATCCTTCATAACAGCCAATATAATCTCTATATGATAACGGTGTAGAGGTATGCACAGACTTTATGCATGATCGAATATTTGGAAACTTCTTTTCAATTTCTTTGAGGTAAGCTTCTATTTTTCTTTGCTTAAATTCTTCATAATCTTCACCCCTTTCATTCTTTTTCGCAACCGTATTAAATGTATCCGCCCAAGGAGCAGTTTCTTCAAAACGCATGTACGCTATCGATGTTAAATTTTCAGCATAGCCAGGATTTTTAAGATCCTCATTCATGGATATCAAATACGCTTCTGGCCAGTTCTCTTCCTCATACTCCTGCGTAGTCCATACTTTTTCCGCTGTATTCGTGTGATAATAGTTTTTATTCAAGTAAGGGAAGGTTCCTTTTTCAAAAACGATATAAATACTGAAGGAAGAAATGATGCTTTCTGTATTTTGTATTCTCTTGTAATACAAATTCCTGAAGCGTTCTTTGCCAATAATCTGCAAGGTGAGTTTAGGATCTACATTGGAGATAAAGTTATCACCATAGAAGGTATCTCCTTTGGTTGTAGAAACAGATACTATTTCTTTTTCTTCAAAATTAAAACTATTAACCTCCTGATACTTATAAATCGTTCCTCCTAAAGCTCTAAATCTCTTTACCAAGAGTTTTGCTATCTGACTTCCTCCTTGTATACATCTCCAGGCACTTTCCATATACGAGTTGATCGACAATGCGTGTACGTAGAAAGGTGTTTTATCTGGATCACCTGCATATAACAAATTTGATCCAGCTAGTACCGCTCTTAATTTTGGATCTTTTACTACGCTATCGATGTAATCTTTTGCCTTTAGTGTCAAAAGATCTTCTCCATAATAGCGATCACCTTCTTCTAAATTATACAGCGGAAATTTATAACAGGTATCTTTTACTTTCTGCACATATGTCTTTATCCCTTCCTCTTCTTCAGGAAAGAACTTAACCAATTGCTTTACAAAATTATCATATCCTTGAGCATGCGGATATTCCTTTTCATCACCATCGAAAGTTATAACATCATAGGCATCTAAATTCATCCTTTTGATCTTAAGATCATCCATGATATCCAGGTACGAAAAGTATTGATATAAATTTTGTCCTTTATCTAAGCCTCCTATATAATGAATTCCGGTATCGAATATGCTTTTATCTCTTACGAAGGTTTGTAGATTACCTCCAAACTGATTGTTTTTTTCGAGTACACATACTTTTTTACCCTCTTTGGCAAGAATGTTCGCAGAAACCAATCCTCCTAGTCCACTACCGATAATAACAACATCAAATTTATCTTGCATGTATTATATTCTATTCAAAACTGTTAATCCAAATTCTTGAGAAGACACTTTAAAAGTTTCTTTCAACAACTCGGAAAGATAATTTTCTTCAGAGAACAAAACGATACGTTTTATATCCTCTGATACTATTTTTTCTAAATGTTGTGGTTGTACTGGTATAGCTGTATGTAACAAAAGTACATCAAATTTCGACGATGTCAAATCTTCACTATCCACAAATTCTATTTTGTTTCTAATTGTAGTATAGCAATTTTTTACAACACTTAATTTTTCACTATCCGCTACTATTCCTTTGAGTTTAGCATACGGTCTTTTAAAGGAAATATATAACAATAACTGTCCATACTGATCATCATATACCAAAACTCGATCCTTATGATCAATATAACTAGTAGCTTTATAAAATCTTTCTTTGTTTTCTGAATAATCTAATGCCACTTTTCTGTAACAACTTTTATACCTATAATTATTCAGTAATGCTTTTTTATAGTAATCTACGCCTTCTAAGTCACTCTGTAACTCTGTATATTGATCTTTGAAATATGCGCTTATCTTTTTTGTTCTTTCGGTATAACCTTCGCCAAAATCAACATTATCATTAGTGATTCTAGGTAATATCTTTAATTGAATAGCACCATCGTGGATAATAAAATCTCCTTTTGGAGATACCTGTGCATTTCCATGAATAACAACAGGTAAGATGTCCAAATCTAATTCTTGCGCTAAATAAAAAGACCCTTTGTGGAATCTACTCATTTTTGCCGTATTTGTTCTACTACCTTCAGGGAATGCAATTAACGAATATCCTTGCTTTACTTTTTCTCTAAGATGTTCCACGCCGCCTTCTATACCTGAAGAAACCGGATAAAAACCTGCCAATTTTGCAGCACGACCAAAAACCGGATTATCATATACCCAATCTTTTACTAAAAAGATAAGTTTTGGATACAACATTCCTATAGAAATAATATCCAAAAATGAAGAGTGATTTGCTATGATAATGCATTGCTTACTGAAATCTTCATTTTCTGGATTATACACTCTCTTTTTTACAAAAGGATTAGAATATAATACGGATCGCATCAATTTAGAAACTACCCTATGAAAAACACTCATTTTCTTTTTCATCTTTGCAGGAAACCAAGGAATGATCAGACTGCTTAGTAGTGATACGATAAATCCTCCAATAATAAAATACCCAAAACTAAATATTGACCATAGTGTTTGTCTAAGTCTTAAAGGTGCTAGCCCTTTCTTTACTCTATTTGTTATAAAAGTTCTGAATAACATTGGCTGAATGGTAAAAGCCACCAAAACAGCTGAAAAAATCCCTATTAAGGATACTGTAGATATTGATCTTAATGCGGGATGTTTTGCAAAAATTAAAACTCCAACTCCTAAAATTGTAGTAATAACCGATAAAAGAATGGACGTTTTGTAAGTATGAAGTTCTTTTACACCATAGGTAAATTCTTTTATTAAACCATTGGTAATAAAGATGCTATAATCTACGCCCAGACCAAAAATAAATGTGGAAATAATTACATTAAAAATATTAAAATCTATTCCCAAGATTTTCATGACTCCTAAGGTTATCACCCAGGTTATTGCAATCGGTAATGCTGTGATAAGAGTAAGCATAGGATCCCTGTAAAACAAGAGCAGCAATGCTACTACCGCTATTAAAGAATATCCAATTAACGAATTGAAATCGTTTTTAAGATTCCCTAATAGCGTTTCATTTAGCTGCTTCCGATCAATTACTACTGTGTTAGAAATCTTGCTTAGTGATGCATTTAGTTGATCCGTATTTTCATGATTTACTTTAATTGCAGAAACTACCGTTGCGAAGTTAGGTTCGGTAGTCACAAACTCTTCTAAGTACAATTCTTTGATATTTTGATACTCCTCGAAACCAATAGGATTAATTTTATTGGTAAGCATTGCATAAAACTGATGAAAGGTCTGCGGTTTAAAACCAAGAACATTTCCTTTTTCTATCAATAAATTAGTGAGAGAATCTCTACGCTTTTGCGTCCAAAATTCATTCCAGAGTTTAATTTTTTCCTGCTGGGCTTCTTTGGATAAAACCACACCTCCTACAGAACTAAAATTAATGATCTCTTCATTAATTTTCTTTTTTTCTAAGGTTTTAAACAGCTTATTATTGGCATTTAATGCTTCATTTAGAGAAGAACCGTACGAAACCAAGTAGATTGATTTGGCTTTATTATTATTAATACGATCTAAATCTTCTTCTGCCGCCAACAACTCTTCTGGTTGGTAGTTCATCGTATTTAAATCTGTATTAAAACCGACTTTATGGAATAAAAACAAGCCAATAATAAATATCAAGCTAATCAGCCCGATTAATACTTTGTTCTTATGAAACTTGATTTGCGAAACTCTATCAATAAATGTTTTTCGCTCACTTTTTACAGTTTTAGAAAAGCGATATACTTGCGGAATAAATAATAAAGCAAATACAGAGGCTCCTACTACACTAATTGCTGCAAAAATACCCAGATCATTTAATGCTTCCGACTTTACAAAAACCAAACATAAAAATGCTACCGCCGTTGTTAAACTACTCATAAGAACTGGCATAGAAACATCTTTATATAATTCTTTTACATCATTATTATTTCTAAAATGCGTAAGAATATGTAAGGAATAATCCAATGTGATTCCTAATAACACTGAACCAATTCCAAGTGAAATAGCTGATATCTTACCTTTGATCAAATAGAGAATCGCAATAGCTACAATAGCTCCAAATACAGTTGGTGTAAAAATAATAAGAGGTACCGCTAGTTTTCTATAAAAGAAAATAAGTATTAGCAATAAGATTGTCATTGCGATACTTACGGTAAGTTGAATATCACTCTTTATTTGTTTTGCGTTTGCTACAGCGTATAAGGTAGATCCAAACAAAGTGGCACTTGCAGTTTCCTTATAAGTACTATTTAAATCTTCCGTAATCCGTTTTAATTCTTCTACAAAGAGAGTATTCTCACCTGTTTCGTTCGTTGCCAATGCAGGTGTTAGAAATAACAAAAGATTCTTTTTGTCTTTAGTAACTAAGAAACCATTATACAAATCATAATTATCTCCTAATTGAAGCTGTGCTAATTTTTGAAGCCCTTTTGGCGTTAAAGTGAGTGGGTCTTTTACAATATATTTCTGTGTTACTAAACCTGCAGGAGAGATTAAAGACTTATAATTATTTTCTATCACCTTTGTAATAGAATCTGGATTGATTTGTCTATCGATAGTTTTATAATCCTCTTCAGTTAGAAAGAAAGGAAGATGTTGATAGACAAAATCGTATAATTCCATAACATTATCATCCGCCACTTTTCCTTGTATTTTTTGAACATATTTTGGCAAATGTTTATTGATAGAATCAATGTAAGAAGATGCATAGGTAGTGAGGTTATCAGGATCCTCACTTTTATTAGAAATATTTACAACTATCTTATCGGAAAAAGAAACAGTCTTGAGTACTTTTTGGGTAACCTCGGATTTATCATTATTAGGTATTAATCTGGTTATATCCTCTTCAAATCCTATTCGACTAGCAAGAAATGCAAAAATTGCAACACCCCCAATAATTATTGGCCAGGCAATTAATTTGTTTCGCCTGATATATTGATATAAGGAAAGAAAAAAATTATGCATCCACGACCTCTTTTTTAGATTTGCGAAAGCTAAAATACAAATACGCAATGACTCCTGAAATTGATGACACTAGTGTTGCTAAAATTATACTACCCAAAACATATTGTCCTAAACCTTTAAAAACATCCGTTCCTGATTTAATATCTTCTATGTTTAGTGTAGCATCCATTTCTTTGCCCATAGCAATAGCTCCTATTTGATAGCTACCATATATTATAAATGGGATGAATGGTGGAATACTAATATTGGAAAATAAAAAGGCAATAGTTCTATTGAGTTTTAATAAAACAGCAAGAGATATCACCAAAATTGTTTGGAAACCCCATAAAGGAGCAATTCCTATAAAAAGCCCCAAAGCTATAGCACTGGCCTTTTGTATAGGGGAATCATTACTTCTTAATACATTTTCTCTCCAGTATTTTTTAAAGCCTTTTTTTTTTACTTTCCCAATTAATCGTTTAGGCAGATAAAAAAACAATGTTAGGGTAACTAACCAAGTATTTAAAATGCTGATTCTGGTAAAATCTTTAAAAGGTCTGAAGTGAGAAACTCTTTCGGTTTCATCGTATAGCACCTGTACAGGTATATTTCGAACTTCGACATTTCTCCAGGCAAGTTTTACAATAACTTCTATTTCTAACTCAAATTTTGTAGTAAACAGTTTTAGTTTACTAATCTCTTTGATTGGATATAATCGGTATCCTGATTGAGTATCTTTTAGTTTTATTCCTGTTTCTACATAATACCAAAAATTAGAAAACTTATTCCCAAAACTACTTTTTCCTGGTACTGTAGGATCATCCATATTACGTGATCCTATAAGCAATAGAGAAGTCGCTGGATCTTGCTTTTCAAGCTCATTTAAAAAAACAGGTAAATCGCTAGGAAAATGCTGACCATCACTATCGATGGTGATCATATAATCATACCCTAATTCTGATGCTACTTTAAAGCCTTCACGCAATGCCATTCCTTTTCCTTTATTTTCAGGAAATGTTATGACGTTAAGAGAATTTTGATATTGCTCTAAGATATTTGATGTACTATCGGTAGATCCATCATTAATAATAATGATCCGATCCGTATATTTCATAACGCCTCGAATTACTCTATCCAAAGTTTTATGATTGTTATACGTAGGAATAAAAACACAACAATTTAGTGTTTCAAAACGTGAGTCAAATAAAGTGTTTTCTGCCACAGCGCTATTTTTTCCTATGCAAAAATAGCATAATAATAATTTTAATGGTAAAGGAATTAACTTTTATAGAAGTAAGGAAAGATATTATTTAAAAGCTTCGGAGGTAGACATAAAACCTTTAATAAATTCTTTTAACTTAGAAGAAGATACTTTTTCTACATTATCAATAAGAAAACTCTTGTCTTCCTCCTTATTTTTATAATACCTGGTAATTCTAGGCGCACTGCTTTGTACACTTAGCCTAATCATACGTAATTCTATATTAGTAGGATCTGACTCGATAGCTTCTTCTATCATTTTTTTTCCTTTTCTAAAAAAAGATATTTTGTCTCCTCTACTATCTGCATAAGAAGCTTTCAAAGTTAATGCACAACCATAATAAGCCGACAACACAGGATCCTTTTGGTAATTGGTATTTTGGGTAACTTTATAGAATTTCTCAGTGTTTTCTTTAGTGTCTTTAGCATATCTATATAGGTTGCGTACCTCGGTTATATCAGTGTTTATACCGCTACTAAAAAAGAATACTCCAATAAATAATGCTAAAAACTTCATAATAATAGATTTATAATTTCACAAAAGTAATTACAACTTTTAAGGCAACTGTATCATCATATTTCACAGTACTTTTCACTTTAATCTCTTCTTCATCATCCTTAAAATCATTGGTAATCTCTAAATCTGGATTCTTTTCCGGATTAATAACCGCCATAAACTTTACATTAGACGATTTTTTCATAAACAAAGAGCAACCTGTTCTCTTTTCTGTTAGTTCCTTTATAATCTGTAACGTACACACTCCTGGTGTTACAGGATTACCAGGAAAATGACCTTTAAAAATATCATTATCTGGATTTAAAGTGATAGTCGTAATTTGCACACCATCCCTTACAGAATCTTCATTAATTTTATATAAATCAGCTATTAGCATATTATTTCAGAAAGTTTAATTGAATATTTAATTTGATATTTTTATGGTCAATCTTTATATTTTTTGCTACTTGATCATTTGATACTTTATTGAAAGACACTATTACTTTTTCTTTCATTTTCGTAGCCTGTACAATCTTATCTAATCTCTTATCAGAAATCCTGTAAAAATAGTAATTACTTCTTTTTCCGTTTCTATTTTTTAGAACATTGTAAGAATCATTATAATATTTTCCAATAACAGGTCCATTTTCATCTACTACTAATGAAAAATCTCTAATTAAAGTGTTTAAGATTATTTTTCTATTCAACTGTTCTACAACACTATTAATCTTAAAAGAATCATTTTCTAATTCTATGTCAAAAAAAGTAGATCCAAACTGAGAAGTAAACACAATACGATGTTTATCTTCTGATATCTTTTTTATTATTAGAATACCACTAAATTCATTACCATATACCTTTATATCTGCTTTATAAACATAATCAATACTGGAGCTTGCAAAATATAAATTTTCAAATGTATCAGATTCTTTTACATCAGACTCGATATAATCTTTTACTGTGGTTACTTTACAACTATAAAAACTAAGAAGAAGTATGCTAATGTACAAATACCGCATCTGGAATTGGTTTGTTAACAGATGTGTTTTTAAATTTGATAAGTGTATAATCACCTGAAGGCTCTATAAGTTTTACACTAGAGACCAAATAGCTCTTTGACTGAAAACCTAATACAATCTCTTTAAACATATTTTTTAATGTTTGGTCTTTAGGAGATAATTTAGCTATATATATCCCTTTGTTTTTATAAAAACGCATTGCAAACTGTGATTCATCGAGCATATCACCGCTAACACTTTTTGCAATAAGATCATTTAATTTTTTGAAAACTTTATTCGAAGCCAAATTAATGTCGCTTTTCTTACCTGCATCATTAATATATAACTTCTTATCCTTAAAAATTACGCTATACTCATAAGGTTTTAAATAAGACCATTTAATGATATTAGGCGATTTGAAATATAAATCTCCATTACTTTCTATATCATTAGAAAGAAAATCAATATGCTTTAATTGCGTAAAAGTATTTACAATAGTTTTAGATTTCTTTGCACTAGCACTTACTGCATTTACAAAAGAAGTAGCTTCAGGCTTACTTAATTCCACTTCTTGAGCCATTACCCATGAAGTACTCATAAAAAAAATAGTACATATAAAAAATCTAAGCATATGCCTGTATTGAAAATAGTTCATCTATAGTTACGGTTGTAAAGTTATTCATTTGCAAAAATAGCAACAATTGTTCCAATACTGACAAAGTAATAGTTTTTGTATCATGTAGTAAGATTACATCTCCATTTTTAAGGTTTTTAGTAATTCTTCTAAGAATCACTTTTTCGGAAGGAATGGTGGTATCAAAAGACCTTTTATTCCATCCAATTACAGTATGACCCGTAGCTTTTACAGCTTTGGCAATATTTGGATTCGTAATTCCATATGGTGGTCTAAATAGCAAAGGTCTTCTTGTCGTATATTTTTCTATAATACGATCTGCGTCCTTTATCTCATTCGTAAATCGTTCGGTACCATACATATCAATCAACTTATCATGACTAAAGGTATGATTACCAATCACATGATTCTTTTTAGTAATTTCTCTTACGATTTCAGGATATTTCTCTACTTGCTTACCTATGCAAAAGAAAGTACATCTTACACCATACTTATCTAATATTTTTAGAACTTCTAATGTATTGGGATCAGGACCATCATCAAAAGTAATCGCTATCTTTCTTTGATTAATTTTTGAATTATTACTAAGACTTTTTAAGAAATAGCCAGATCTAATATTCGCAACACCATACCCTGTAATTAATAACCAAATAAGTATTAAAACAAATAAACTCCACCAAGGGAGTTTATCAAATATTATTGCTGCTAGCATCAACGAGCCAGCTATAACACTTATAATATTAACTATATTTCTAATTAGCATCTTTGCAATAAAGCAATACTATGGTTTTTTCCAAGATATTGATTGTATAGAAGTACTGTATCATACTTCTTAGCAGTAGTTGAATTAACCTTTAAAATATCAGGTACAGTATTCTTCTCAAAAATCTTACATCCAAGCCAAAAACCGAAACTAGAAGCTACAGGATAATCTCCTATTAAATGCTTATAACACAATTGTTCAGTTTCCGAAAAAAGAGAGTCCTGAAGATTTCGATAATAATGATCATAATCGATATCTCCATTATTTCCAAGAATTACAGCATCAACATCCTTTATAGAAATACCTTTACGATCTAAGAAAGCCTCAATATGCTTCTCAGCTTCTTCACTACTTGCCTTACTAATCGTTTCAATATCAACAATTTTAGCATGACTAGTATCAGTTTTCTTACTACCCAGCATCATAAAAGTAGCTCCTTCGCTATGAACCGTACCTCCAGTTTTAGAATTCAGAAGATTAATTACATCGATATCATCTTCTTTAATCTGCCCATCTAATTTATGCAATAAAGTAGAATTCTTTGCTACTTCATCAATACCTCCAACTAATATATTCTTTTCAGGCTCTTCCAATAACATAAGCTGCGCATCTATGAGAGAAGACTCAAACGAAGCAGCTCCCTGAACGTAAGTTAGATTATATGCTTTACATCCTAAACCAAGCGCTACCTGTCCTCCAACGGTATTGTGAGTAGACTGAATAAACAATGTTGGAGTTAGAAACTGTTCATCATCATATAGAATTTTTTCAAGAAACTTTTCAGAATCTTGTTTACAACCCATTCCAGTCCCTGTAATAATAGCATCTGGCATTTCTACGCCAGAATTATTTAAAGCTATAGAAGCAGCAGTAACACCCATTTTTACAGACTTGGACATACGCCTCATTGCTGCCGGCTTTATAAACTCCTTATAATTCGGATCGTGAGCTTTAAATATCGATGTTTTATGAGAAATTATTTCTTCCAAAAATCTATCCGCATCTGTGGTAGGTTGCGCCGAAATATTAGCGATACCGTTTATATAGCATTCTCCCATTATTTAGTAAAAATTAAAGTAGAACAATTTCCTCCAAAACCAAATGAATTAGATAGAATGGTGTTTAATTCCTTTGAAAGCAATTCAGTTTGTGGAACCAAAGCAAACTCTTGCATTTTAGTTTTGAAATTCAAATTCGGAAAAATTAAATTCTCACGAAGAGACAATAGCGAATATACAGCTTCTACAGAACCTGCGGCTGCAAGTGTATGCCCTGTAAATGCTTTAGTAGAACTAAAAACAGGTGTCTTATCTTCTCCAAAAATTCTAGTCATGGCAACACCTTCGGATAGATCATTATTAGGTGTAGCCGTTCCATGCGCATTTACATAATCTATCTCTTGCGGTTCTAAACCAGCGATCTTTAATGCTTTTTTCATGGCTAAATAAGCACCTTCTCCATTCGAAGAGGAAGCAGTTTGATGATATGCGTCATTTGCATTTGCCCATCCAGCTACTCTACCAAGAATTTTTTTATTTTCTTTTTCCACGATTTCTTCACTCTCTAGCACTAAAAATGCTGCAGCTTCTCCTAAATTAAGACCTTTTCTATTGTCATCAAATGGAGTACACTCTTCATCTGATAAAATCATTAACGTTCCAAAACCATTGATGGTAAACTTTGATAAAGCATCTGTTCCTCCTACAATCATTCTATCGATCTTACCAGCTTTGATCATACGCGCTCCCAACATGATTGCATTCGCTGCAGATGAACATGCTGTACTAATAGTAGACACATAACCATTTATCCCTAAATAATTAGAAACGGATTGTGTAGTATACCCAGCATGCTGCGCTTTTATAAATCTTCTGTTTTCTTCTGATTCTGGATATTGAAGATAGAACTTTTCGGTCGTATCCATTCCTCCAACACTTGTTCCAGAGATAAAACCTGTTCTGTATTCGTTAATATCAGAAATTTGGGCATCTACCAAAGCTTCTTTTGCTGCAATTGCGCCAAGCATTGCTGTTCTGGAAAAACTATTTAAAGGATCTAATCCAAGTTCTTTTATAAGATCTTCATTGGTCTTTTTAATTTCACCAACCATTATATCGTCTTTATGACGTGTTTCGATTAGATCTATTCTAGAAATTCCGTGAGAAACAGATTTTAAAGCATTTAAATTTTCTTCTACGTTATTCCCAATAGAAGAAATAATTCCCATACCAGTTATGGCAACGCCTTTATTCATATTACTTTGTACGATGTTTTGAAATATAATCAGCCATTACATTAATCGACTCGAAAATAGCTTTTCCTTCTTTAGGATCTTTTAATTTAATCCCGTAATCTTTTTCTAATAAAACAATTAATTCTAATGCATCGATCGAGTCTAAACCAAGGCCATCACCAAAAAGAGGATCGTCATCTCCAATTTCACTTACTTCCACATCCTCAAGACTTAATTGCTCTATTATCTTTTCTTTTAGCTCTTCTTGTAATTCAGCCATAATTATTGATTGTATAAATTATTTAATTCTTTTTTTGTTAGCTCTTTTTTACCTTTTTTTGAAAGAAAAGCCAAAAATACGTCATATTTATCATTATCCAAATCAACCCAACCACAAATAACATTGCTTGCTTTTCCTGTTTGAAGTAAAACCTGAGAATAATTAGCTATAAATTCTGGATCAAAGTGCTCCGAAATGAAAAACGCATTTTCACTTTTTAGTTTATTTTTTATACTTATCTCACCCATAATGATATTGGGCAGTGTGTAAACAAAAACAGCCGGAGAAGGATAAAAATTCGCTCTATCATCGATGCTTACTTGATGTTTTCTATCAGTATCCAAACTAGAAGCCCTATTTGACAACACCAAAGCGGTATCCTGATCAACATCTTCCATATGACTTATGAGTACTTCTGTAGCTAAAAAACCTAGTTTGCACAATTCATCCATTTTATGAAACTTAGGATATTTCAAATCTAAGGACTTGTAAAGACCTTTTGCAAAATCTTTAATACTCTCGGATGTTACATCGTAATAAATTTTCTCACCATTTTTAAAAACTCTATTATTTCGTAGAGAACAAAAATCTGATATGTAAAACTTCTCCATATCCACTACGCTAGTTTTTCTATAATCAAAGCGACATTACAACCCCCAAAACCAGAAGCTGTTTTTAAAACCCTTGTCAACTTTTTAGATTCATTTTTTGTAATCACATTTACAGGTTGTGAAACTCCCAACTCTTCAAAACCAACGGATGCTATCAATTCATTATTAAGTAAACAATGTCTTGCTATGATACTCTCTATTAGCGCAGATGCTCCCAATGTATGACCGTAATATCCTTTCAGGCTATTAAGCGGAACTTCTTGCAAGCCGGCTCGATTAAATGCAATAGCCTCCATTTCATCATTGAAAGGTGTTGCGGTTCCGTGAGCGGTTATGTAATCAATCTGCTCACTACGTAAATTAGCTTCTTTTAATGCTTTGGTAATGCTTATATACAAACCTTCACCTGTTCTTGAAGGACCAGAAATATGATTCGCATCATTAGCAGAGGCATCACCTGATATACTAATTACTTCACCGTTTATTTTATTTTTATCTGCACTTAACCAAGCAGAAGCTGCTGCTTCTCCAAGACTTATACCTGTTCTGTTTTTACAAAAAGGTTTACAAGGAGCTGCACTAACTGCTTGAAAAGAAAAGAATCCTGAAAGTGTAAATTCAGACAACAAATCTCCTCCAATAACAATAACATCATCAAATAGTTGCGCCTGAATCATTCTTTTTCCTATTGCTAATGCCAAACCACCTGAAATACAAGCATTAGATAACACTTTTGGTGTTTGTTCTAAATCAAAATAACCTTGAATTGTTTTGGCAATACTCCCTAGATAAGCTTTATCATTTTGCTCTTTTCTAATTTCACCTATATTTCCTTTAGTTGTTGAAATCACAATCCCGCATCTAGAAATATCTAGCGAAGGATTATTGGATAAAAGTTTAGAAACAGACAAAATCATCATTTTTTCTAACTTCGAATAATCTCCATTCTTATCATTCGAAATCGAGTTCCATGCTTCGTTCAGTTTAGTATTATCTACTACCGAACCGTAAAAGGGTGCAGACCAGATATCATTATTGTCAACTTCTTTTATTCCAATATTATTTTCCTGAAGATTCTGGAAATTTTCTTGCGTTGAAAAACCAAGAGGAGAAATAATACTATCGTCGATTAGATACACTTTTCTCATAGCAAACCAACTTTTCGTTTCCAATCAAGGAAAAATTCAGGAATACTCAGAGACATATTCCCATCCATGTCCAAAAACACTTGTGTAGTTTCACCTACGCATACAAGCTCTTTTCTTTGGTTATAGACATTATATCTAAAAATCATTTTCGCTGCGGGACTATCTACATATATAGTTTCTACCGTAGCCACATCACCATATTTGAGTGGTAATTTATGATCGCAATTAGAATTTACAATTGGAGTTACGTAATTATTGTCTTTAACATGTAAATAAGAAATCCCATGATTCCTTCCGAAAGCTTCTCTTCCTTCTTCAAAATATGTTATATAAATACCATGCCACACAATACTTAAAGGATCACAGTCATTAAATCTAACTCTTACCTCATGAACGTATTTTATATCTGTAACAACCTCTTTAGACCGTTTTTTTCTTTTCATAGTATAATATAGCTATTACGATAGTACTAATAAAAAATACAATAAGCAAACCAATCTCCGGAAGAATATCTCCCAGACTTCCTTTTCTTAAGAAACAATCATAAAAAGCCTCTAATCCCCAGTTCATTGGAGATACTTTAGCGATCATTTGCATCGTATCAGGCATAGCAAAAACAGGTACCCAAACACCTCCTATTGCTGCCAACAACACTACTAAAACAGCTCCAAACGGTGCCGCTTGTTCATGTGAATTAAAGACTGTTCCTAATAAAATTCCGAGACCAATTGCTGCTAAACCCGAACTTAATGCCACCAAATACAACAATCCTAAATGGTCTCCTAAATCCAAAACGGGTAATCCTAATTTTGGAAAAACAAAAATCCCTAGCAACAAAATCAAGGTAAATTGCAATAAGCTAACCAATAGGAACAAAAATGCTTTACCCGCAATAATGGTACCGTATTTTGCAGGAGTTGTCTGCAACCTAACAAATGTACCTTGCCCTTTTTCGTGCACAAGATTAAGTGATAAAGGTAAAATCATAAAAAAAATCGCAAATAATGTCCAAGCGGGTATATTGTGCTGTACCGAGTTAGGAAGAATATCTTCTCCCGATAACGATGGATTTATTTGATCATATTTTACAAAGTTATCTCTATTAAAAGACTTTAGGCTTTCAGATTCTCCCAATTCTTTTTCAAAAGCTTCATAAATCGACCTAGTTTCTATACTTGCTACCAGCTTATCCACAGCGAATATAACTGAGCTTCTAAAAGTTTCCTGAGTAATCGGATCAAAATATAGTTTAACAACCTTATTAGAAGGTAGCTTTTCATCTGCCTGAGAAACTTTTAAAGAATCCTCCGTTCCTTCGAACTCTTCAAGTATTTTGGTGATATTCTTATCTATTTGTTTTTGTAATTCACTACTTAAACCTTCAGGTATTACTACTGCCAGTTGATACTCACCTGCAGCTACAAGTTGTTTTGCAGTTTCCTCAGATAAAGGAGTTTCTCCAATGGCCGAAATCGGCTCTAAAAACTCTATATCCGAAAAACTCTTTTGAATCTCTTTAGACAACTTTCCTTGATCCTTGTCTACCAATAATATATCTATTGAATTACTAGAAACGGATTTAAATGTAGCATCTTGAATTAGTGTTATAGTGATCACCAATATAATTGGCATAATAAAAAGGATAACTAACCCTCCAGGATCTCGAAGCAGTAGTAAAAATTCTTTTTTTATGGATGCTAAAAACCTATGCATAATCCCTAAGTTCTCTTCCTGTTAATTCAATAAAAACATCTTCTAGATTTCGTGCATCTTTTGTATCTGAAATAAGCTTAGCAGGGGTATTCTCTGCAATGATTTTTCCAGAATCGATGATACCTACCAGTGAACATAAATCCTGAGCTTCTCTTAAATGATGTGAAGTATAAATAATCGTAGTTCCTGTAGCATTAAGTTCTTTTAATTTGGCTGTAATTGCCTGCTTTGACTGTACATCTACACCAACAGTAGGTTCGTCTAAAAACAAGAGTTTAGGATCATGAAGTATCCCTGCTATTAGATTTACCCTTCTTTTCATCCCACCAGAAAATGTTTTAATTTTTTTATCTGCAAATGGCAGCAGTCCTAATGCTTCTAGATGAGAAGAAATAATTGGTTTTAGTTGAGCTTTCGTCATTCCGAACATACTTCCAAAATAGAATAAATTCTCTCTAGCTGTTAATTTAGAATATAAAGCATATTCTTGTGGAACAACACCTATTTGTTTCTGAATTTCTTTGGTTTCCTGTTTTAAATCTTTACCAAAAATCGAAACGTCTCCAGATGATGGTTTTATAAGACCGCACAAAATAGATATTAATGTAGTTTTACCAGCACCATTGGGTCCAAGCAAGCCATAGACCTCTCCGCTTTCGATTTCAAGATTCACATCATCTAAAGAAAGAAAAGTAGCTCCTTTATACTGTTTGGATATATTTTTTATTTGAATAAGAGGATTTTGATCCATCTCACAACTATTTAATTGCTCTCTTCAGATCTAAAAAGAAAGCTCTCTCTGCCAATCCAATTGCATCTAGTTTATCCGCAATTTTATTATATGCATCAGTTTCTCTACTTCTGTTTTTATATAATCTGGAAGCATCAATTGCAAAATCTCTCCATTGATCTCCTATAGCAGTCATTTCTACAGACAACTCAGCCAATCTTGGATTCTCCATAATTACAGAAGCCTCTTGTAAAAAAGCGGCAAAAATAAATCTAAAACCTCCTCCACCAGTTCCTATTTCTTCTTGCATACGTACCAACTGACCAAGATAATGATTGGTTTTCTTTACCCCTATTTTATCAGGCCATTTACGAATACGCTTCGCAACATATCTTATTCCTCGAAATCCAACAAGCGGTACCGGAGCTAACATATGCCTATACGCCTGTTTAATTCCCTTTGTTATCGCTTTTTTAAGATCTACATCATTTGGTAATTCTGTGGGATAGTAGATATGCCCTTTTGGAGCAAATGGCCCTTTTGCAAAACGCACTTTTTCTAATTCTTTTGCAGACAGCGTCGTTACCTGAGGCATTACTGGATCGCTTATTAAGTAATCTCCTCCATCTTTTCCATACACGACCAAATTATGTGCATTAAAATGAAAACGGTACTCATCAGGAAAGTAAGTAAGATTATACACTCCAACCTGTAATCCTACTGGGTTATTTTTTGATAATTCTGCATCTAATGTTTGCTGTGCCTTCTCTTTAGAATTAAATTTATGTCGCTTAATTTTGAAGCCTAGCCTTTTACTTACTCTAGAAAAGATAAATCCAGGAACAGGTCTAAAACTGAACATTGGTGCAAAATTCACCTTAATAAATGGTATATATATAAAAAAGACTCCAGAAGCTATCCCAAACACCATTGGTTCACTCACCTTAAGTCCATTATAATTTAATAAATTCGAAACCACCCCATTTTCACAATGAGCGGATTGATTGTGTTCAAAGTTTATTTTCAAATCTTTGGATTTTTAAGTTCTTCTAAAGAAATTTCGAAAGCTTCAGCGTATTTTTTAAGTGTTTTATCACTTAATTTTTTAAAAGTTTTTGCTTTCAAATGTCTTTTCACCTTCCACTGCCAGATACCAACATAACCAGATAACACTACTACATCCATACGCTGGGATTCCATATAGTAAGCTATTGGACTGAGCTCTCCTTCTTTTATTTTTTGGATTGTTTCTTGTAGCTGTTCCTCGATTAAATCTAAAGATTCATTTAAAGCAATGGTCTTTGCTTCCCAACCCGAACTAAGTGCCTTACCGTATTTACCATCCTTATCTACAGCATATACAACTTCTTTCATATTTGTATGAGAGAAACAACTTTCATCCTGAGGTACTTCTTCTTTTTTCATCCTAATTTAGATTTAAAAGTTTCTAAAAATGTAAGATCATTGTGAATCCACAATAATGGTCTTCATCTCAGAAGATGCTAGCAAATTACCTTCTGTATCTTTTACTTCGATTTTCACCAAAGACACTAACATAATTTCAGCTATAATTTCTACTGTAGTAACTAATTCTGTGCCAACTTTAGGCAGTTCATGGATTGTAGCGTGTTTTATAGACCCAATAAAACCTGTTTTAGGTTTATCATCTTTTCCTCTTTTTATATAACCTCTATAACCTCTATGCAGCGCTATGCTCTGCGCCATGTTTTCAATTAAACCGCCTTCTGTAAAATATCCGTTATTGGTAAGAATGTTGGTTTCAGAAATTTTATAACCAGAAACTACTTTATCAGGATCAAAATAGAGCAACTTGTCTATCATTACAAAAGGATCCTTTTGCGGAATTAATTTTTTGATTAAATCAATATCTGTGATTTCCTCTTGTAATTGATTATTCATTAGCAAACTGTTAGTAGAATATGAAAATACGAAAAACGACCACTTTCTGGGACGAGTAATAATATTTTTTCACCTTTTTTTAACTTCCCTGAATTTTTCAATTCATCTACCATTAAATAAATAGATGCCGAACCTACATTACCAACGTCCTTTAAGTTTGTGAACCATTTTTCTTTGGAAATCCCAATACCTTGCTCCTTCATTTCATCATCTAACTTACCTTCAAAATAAAATGATGACATATGCGGTAAAAAATAATTTACATCGTTTATATCCAAATCATTTTTCGTTATCGCATCTTTAAGGCTAAGAATAGCTTTTTTAACAACATGCTCATCTAGAACTTTCACATCTTGTTTCAAAGAAAAGATAGAATCATTAAGCCAATCTTTAGGAGTATAATCCGTCCATGGTTTTAGAGAACCATCTTCTTGTTTTTCTCCACCAGCATACATACATGCCTCTAATTCATATGCATATGAATATGCTTGCATCCAATCAATTCTTAAAGAAAGATCATCACCTGGTTCTGATTCTAACAAAAATGCACCCGCACCATCAGATAACATCCATCGTAGAAAATCTTTTTTAAAACCTATAACTGGAGTTTCTTCCAAACTCTTAAGATTTTCTATCTCCTCATTATATTTTTGCGATTGCATCCAACTGGACGATCGTTCGGATCCCGTACATATTGCGTTATTCGTGTTCCCAGATTTTACAGAAAGAAAACCATATTTTAATGCACTCATTCCTGAACAACAAACTCCAGAAGCAGAATTAAGCTCGATACTTTCGGTATCTAATAATCCATGCACCATAGAAGCGTGCGAAGGCAATAAATTATCGGGACCAGTAGTTCCACAAGAAAGCAACTCTATTTGTTTTTCGGTAAAACCGTCTTTACACAAACTTTTAATTGCTTCTTTAGTAAGTTCTGCATTATTATGAGTTACATTACCTTCTTTATCTACAGCATAATATCTTTGTTTAATACCATTATTTCTTAGTACTATTCGCCTTGCTCTGGAAGGTTGATCATCAATCATACCTAGTCTCTTTTCCATTTCATCATTCGAGACTGGCTCATTTGGCAAGAAATGCCCTGTTTTTGTTATGTAAACGTTCTTCATAAAAGTGGTTACCTACCTTAATCTTACTGATTGATAATATTTAATATCCTTTTTTATGCGTGCATAAAAAGGTACATAAGTCAACAAAAATATAATAAAAACTATAGGTACAAAAACCCAAATAGCAAATTGTAGATAATACTGGAAAAAGTTTAACCATTTTTGTCTCCTTTTAGGAGATTTCAACCCCACCTTATATATATGAGCTGACCACTTACTAAATATATGATTTCCAGATTTATCTGATCTTATTAAAAAAGGTTTTATTGTTACTGCACCATCATTTACCAAGTCCTTTTGCAGTTGTTCATAATTTTCTTTAAAAAGATGTCTTTTTATGATAATTCCAAATTTATCCGCCTCATTAATATCTTTATCAGAAACACCAGGTTTTGGAAAAATACCCAGGTACTTTGTTTTTTTACCACTCATCATCCAATGAACAATAGTGATTACACTGATATGGTTCCAATGCCGATCTACAAAAGCAATATTACCTACTAATTTAGCCTTACAATCTACCAATAATCTTTTTACCTTTTCCTGAGTTAAAATCCACATGTTTCTAGATGCATTCACGGTAATTACAGGTGTATCTTTCAACAAAATCTTCGCATCATCTCCCTTCAAAAATGAATTTATAGGGATAGAAGGCGAAAGATACCAGACAGTATACCCTAGAATGATTAGGTCATATTTTTTCTTCTTAATTTCATCAGGAATAGGAATATTTGGCTTTGGTATTTGCAAATATGATTCCGGAAATACTTGAAGAAAATCTTTCTTATTCCATGGAAATTGATAAGGATCTTCTGGACAAATTTGATGCGTAGTAACGGTACAGTTATTTTCCCTTTCTAAGGGTTTTATCAAATTAGATAAAATATCTCCAAGTTGCCCGCTTTGACTGTAATATAATACCAATATATTTTTCATATGTTAGGTATTAATATCTTCCCAATAGTCGTAATAATTAAACCACTGCAATGGGTATTTCTTAAGCATGATTTCTGTGTATCTTATATATTCTTTTAACACATGACTAGGTTTTACTGAAGCTTCAGTAAATTCTGGCTCTCTGGCATATAAGTTATATTCTTTACCTTTTCCTTTCATTATATACATATAAAGGATAGGCTTCTTTTTACGAGCAGCTAACTTATAAGGTCCAGAAGGAAACTTGACTGGTTTACCAAGAAATTCTTGTTCTATAAACTGAATACCTTCTACATATCTATCTGCAGCGAAAACAATAACTTCTCCGTTGGACAATACCTCATTCATTTCGAAAATATGAGACATATCTTCTTTAATCACAATAAACTTCATGGTGGTATCTGTGGAAACTGCTCCAACGAATTGTTTGATTTGTTCATTTTCCTGATCCGTAACAATCAAATTCACACCAGTATCCGTCATGTCAAACTCATCAAAAAAATAACGAGCAATATTAAAACTTCCAACGTGACCACTAAAAACAACTCCGCCTTCTTTCCGCTCTAATAATCTCTGAATTTTTTCTCTACCATCATATGTAAAACTAAACTTATCTTTAAGTCCATAGGAAATAGCAGTCCTATCGATAAGGGTTTGCCCAAAAACAAAATAGTTTTTGTAAACACTTATTATAGATTTTATAGTAGATTGGCCAAGTCTTTTATTAAAAAAATAAAAACTTGATTTCGTAGAAGAAAAAGAGAAGACCAAATAGTAAGCTGCTACAAATACCAAAATGGTATATGCAGCATTAAGCCCAAGATACTTGATAAAAAATATAAAAATTCTATAACCTAAAGGTGTACCTTTAGCCTTACCTTCCCATTGGGCCATTGCAGTCTTTTAAATATTGACTTTACGTTCTATTAAATCATAAAAATCTTGGAAGCTCTCGACACCTACAAAGTCATCTCCTACTAACTTTACTCCGAAAGTAGCTTCTATAGCCACAACAAGATCAACATAATCTAAACTATCTAAATCTAAGGTTTCTTTAAGGTTTGCTTCAGGAGCTATCTCATCTGCTTCAACCTCGAATTCTTCAATCAAAAAGTCATCAACTTTTTCGACAATTACACTTGTTTCCATCATCTTTCTAGTAATTTTTTTCTATCCTAAATCTTTTTAATTACGATCGCAGAATTTGTGCCCCCAAATCCGAATGAATTCGACAAAAATACATCAATTTTTTTATCTATCGTTTCTTTTACCAAATTTAACTTTGTAGAGTCCTCATCCGGTTCTTCTAAATTAATATTCGGTGCTATAAACGAATTATTCAACATAATTAAAGAGTATATAATCTCACTAGCTCCAGCCATCCAACATTCGTGTCCAGTCATGGATTTCGTTGAACTTACATAAGGTTTAGACTCCCCAAAAACCTCATTAATAGCCTTTGCTTCGTTAGCATCACCAATTGGAGTTGATGTTGCATGTGCATTTACATAATCTATATTTTCTGGCTTTATATTTGCCTGATCAACTGCTCTTTTCATTGCTCTTGCAGGACCTTCTTGATTAGGAGTAGAAATATGATCTCCATTGGAAGAAAAACCATATCCAACTACTTCTCCTAAAATAGTAGCACCTCTTTTCATTGCACTTTCATATGTCTCCATAAAAAGAGCTGCTCCTCCTCCACTTGGCACCAAACCGTCTCTACTACTATCGAAGGGTCTCGAAGCTTTTGTAGGGTTTTGTTCGTTTACAGAAAAAACTCCTAACCCATCAAAACTTCCAAAAGCATAATCATTTATTTCTTGAGCTCCGCCACAAAGTACGTAGTCCTGAAGCCCTTGTTTAATCAACAAATATCCCATTCCAACAGAATGTGATCCACTAGCGCATGCCGCACTAATGGTAAAATTAACCCCCTTTAGTTTAAAAACTGTCGAAAGATTCATAGTCACTGTTGAGTTCATAGACTTAAAAACTCCTCCAGAACCTACTAAAGTCGTATCTTTCTTAATTCTAATCTTATCGATCGCTTCCATTACAGACTCGGCAGTACTATCATTACCAAAAAGCACTCCAATTTCTTCCTTATCTAGAAACTCCTGATCTACTCCTGCTTGATCAAACGCTTGCTTTGTAGCTATGTAAGCATATTCCGATTCAGAACCAAAACTTACTCTTTGCCTTCTACTTAATTCTTTTTTCAGGTTAGGTTTTGGTACAGTTCCTGTTAATGCAGATCGGTATCCAAATTCTTTGCGCGATGGCTCATAAACAATACCTGATCTTCCTTGATACAAAGACTCTTTTACCTCATCAACATTTGTACCAATACAAGAATAAATCCCCATTCCAGTAATAACTACTCTTCGCGTACTCATCCTCTATGAATATATTCCTCCGTTAATATTTACTACTTCTCCTGTAATATATGCCGCTTTTTTAGATGCCAAAAAAGTCACGAGATCTGCAACTTCCTCCGCTTCACCAAAGCGATTTACTGGAATCATTCGTTTTAACTCTTTTTCATCCATCTCTGCTGTCATATCCGTTTTTATAAAACCTGGAGCAACAGCATTCACAGTAATTTTACGTTTGGCTACTTCTTGCGCTAATGCTTTTGTAGCTGCAACTAAAGCTCCCTTAGCAGCCGAATAATTAGCCTGACCAGCTGTTCCTTTTACTCCTGATACAGAAACCACGTTAACAATACGACCATATCTGTTTGTCAGCATTTTTTGTATCAAATGATTTGTCACGTTATAGAAACCGTTTAAACTAATGTTCAAAACATCGTGCCAATCTTCTGGTTTCATCCACATAAACAAACCATCTCTGGTTATACCAGCATTATTTACTATAATTTCTATTGTTGCATCTGGATTTTCAGCAATCCAAGCGTCTAAAACCTTGTGAGTATCTTCTCTATCTGCTACATTAAACTTTAATAATGTACACTTTCCTCCTTCATCTTCAATTAACTTTTTAGTTTCATTAGCAGCGTCATCATTTGACTGATAATTGATCAAAACTGGATACTCCAATTCTTTTGCTAGTTTTACTGCTATTGCTCTTCCAATTCCTCTGGATCCACCAGTAACGAGGGCGTATTTCATTTACATATTTGGTTTTAAGATCAAATAATTATTGAAATTCTTAAAAAACAACAATTATTCCAAATTAAGATATAATTAACAATATTAAAAAAATCCCAACAACTTTAACAATCGTCTAAGGTTGCTGGGAAACTAGAAATTTTACTTAACATTTACAAAAGGCTCTGCATTTTCAAACCATTTACCTCCTAACAGCTTCCCATCTGGCGTTAAAAAACCCCATTTTTTCTCATGTTTAACTCGAGCTAAACCTTCAACAAAACCTTTTTGAGGGACTCTACCTGATAAAAAACCAAAACTTCCAGCCGTAATACCGTACTTTGTTTCTATCACTAAATCACCTTTTGTATTTATAAATCCCCATTCTTCGATTTTCACAGGAGCCATCCCGTTTTTATCGAAATAATCAACATCATCATATTTGTTTTCCACAACTACTTTACCATTAGTATCAATAAAGCCCCATTTGTTACCATCAAAAATTCCCGCATAGCCATTTTGAAAAGCTTTTGCTTTTACAAACTGAGGTTCTATCACCCATTTTCCTGATGTATCTATGAAACCATATTTTTCATCCTTCATGGCAATAGTATACTTTCCGCCCTCTCTAAAATCCCATATTTTAGCAGCTCCTTCAACAGCACTAAATGATGATGAGGATGCTATTCCAAAATTCTTTTCACCTTTCTCGGCTCTTGCAACACCATTTCTGTAGTTTCCTATTGAAGTATACTCTGCTTTAATAACTATTTTACCTTTGTTATCTATAATACCCCACTTACCTGACTGATTAGCAAAGCGAGCATAACCATTCTGAAATCCTTTAATAGTTTTATATTCTGGCTTTACAATTACTTCTCCTTTAGCGTTCATTAAACCTACTTTCTTGTCTTGTTTAATAAAAGCCACTCCTTCTTTAAAAGGATATATTTTTTCAGCATCTGAAAGAGCTAATTCCTTACCTTCTTTATCTATATAAACCCACTTCTTACCTTTAAGAACCATAGCTACTCCACTATTAAAGTCTTTCGCTTTACTAAACTGAGGTTCTAACAACCATTTACCATCAGGAAGTATATACCCCCATTTTTTTCCGTCTAAAACTAAAGCTACACCATCTGCAAAACTATTCGCTTTTTTAAATTGTGGTGTTATTACGAACTCAGCTTTTTTATTAATGTACCCGAATTTTCCATTTTCTCGAACTTTTGCCAGTTCCTGAGAGAATATTGTCTGTAAACCAAATACTAATGCTACTGTAATTAAAAATGCTTTTTTCATTATTTTATATTTAAGGTTTATTTTTTAGTACAAATAAAAAAGCATAGGTTAACATGCTTTTTTCTTTATGGCAAAATATATTAAATATTAATGAAATAAATTAGTACGCATTATTATCTTTTAGATAGTCCTTAACTTGCTGTACAAAAGGATATGTAATATAGTCTTTATCAAACGGAGGAACGATAGCTTTGATATCTTTCACTAATTTTTGTGTTCTACTTGAGAGTTTATCACCAAAATCCAGATATTCTAAAGCTTGTACAATAGTCATCAATTCTATCGCAAGTACTTCAAAAGTGTTTTCTATAACCGTTTTAGTCATATTAGCAGCATTTGTACCCATACTCACAATATCTTGATTGTCATTATTGTTAGGAATACTATGCACATACATAGAATTAGAAAGCGTTTGATTTTCTGCTGTGGTAGAAACAGCCGTAAACTGAATTCCCTGCATTCCAAAATTAAACCCTAACTTTCCTAAATTCGCAAAAGGTGGTAAGATATCATTTAGTTTAGAGTTTAATAAATAATTTAATTGGCGTTCCGCTAACATAGAAAGTTTTGTTACTACCAGTTTTAATTTATCCATCTCTAAAGACACATAGTCTCCATGGAAATTACCTCCATGATACACATGCTCTGTCTCTACATCAATAATTGGGTTATCATTGGCAGAATTTAATTCTTCGATTAAAATTCTCCCAACATGTTTTATAGTATCACAAACTGGTCCTAAGATTTGCGGAACACATCTAAGCGAGTAATACTCTTGTACTTTCTCTTTGAAATACGTATCTCCATTCTGACCAGAGTATAAATGCTCCGTACGATCTCTTGTAAGTTTACTATCCGAAAGATGTTCTCTCATCATACGAGCAACATCCTGTTGTCCCAAATGTAATTTACTATGATTAAGCTCTTCTGACAAATGATCATCGTATGCTTGAACTATTTCATTGATTGCTGAAGAACACACTATAGACCAATCCAATAATTTTTGAGCATTGATTACATTAACGATACCTATACCTGTCATCGCCGAAGTACCATTCATCAGTGCTAATCCCTCTCTAATCTTGACTTCAATAGGTTTCAGTCCAAGTTCTTTAAACACATCTTCTGTATTTCTTCTTTCTCCTTTGTAAAATACCTCTCCTTCTCCAATCAGTACAAGTGCTAAATGCGCTAACTGCACCAAATCTCCACTTGCTCCAACTCCTCCATGATCAAAAATTAAAGGCGTTACATCATGATTGATCAAATCTTTCAACCCGCTAATCACGGTAGTATTTACACCAGATTTTCCTAAGGATAACGTGTTTAGTCTGGCTAACATCAAAGCCTTAACGTAGGCAGGCTCCATAGGTTTTCCGGTTCCTGATGAGTGACTTCTGATCAGATTAAATTGTAATTCTATCCTATCCTTATCATCAATTTTATATTGAGCCATAGGACCAAATCCAGTATTAACACCGTAAATAACTTTATTTTCAGAAAATTTCTCTAAAAATTTATAGCTATCCTCCACTCTTTTCACAATGGATTCATCTATCGTAACCTTTTCTTCATTAAAAATTACACTAAGGAAATCTTTAATTTCTAACCTTTCTTTTGATATTAGCATTCGCGAATTAGTAAGTTTTTTCCAATATTTGTAAAAAAATTCAAGTTTACTCTTTATTTTTACGAGGGCAAATGTAATGTATTTAATGTACCTTTGAAAATTATGAAAAAAGAAAATGTAGATGTACTAGTTATTGGCGCTGGTCCTTCAGGCAGTGTAAGTGCTGCATATCTTAACAAACATGGAATTAACGTTAAGGTAGTCGAAAAAACAAAATTTCCACGTTTTCAGGTGGGAGAAAGTCTCATCCCCAGATGTATGGACAATTTTGAAGAAGCTGGACTTCTCGATTGTTTGATGAAACAAGGGTACGAAAAGAAATATGGTGCTCGTTTTATAAAAGATGGTGTAAAAGGCTCTTTTGATTTTAGCAAAAAACATGGTGAAGGATGGGATTGGACATGGCAAGTGCCTAGAGATCATTTCGACAAAACACTTATAGACGAAGCTATTTCACAAGGTGTTAGTGTGGATTTCGAGACCGAAGTAACTGATGTCCAATTTGACGGAACAAATTCTTTAACCACTGTAAAGCATAAAGACGGTTCAGAAAGTGAAATTGAAGCCAAATTTATAATCGACTCTAGTGGTTTTGGTAGAGTTATTGCCAGACAACTAGGATTAGAAGCACCACCAAAAATTGCCGAACACGGATCTATTTTTACACAAGTAAAAGATGTAAATAGACCTGAAGGAGTTGAAGGAACTACAATTACATTTGAAATTATAGAAACCGAAGTATGGTTCTGGTACATTCCTTTTTCTAACGGTAATACCAGTATTGGTTTTGTAGGTCCAATGGAATGGATCAATAAGTTTGAAGGCAACACGACCGAAGTTTTACAAGAAATGATGAAAACTTCGCCATACTATTACGATCAGTTTAAAGATGTTCCCTATCTTTTTGAACCTTATAAAGTAGAGAACATTTCTAAAAATGTTACCAAGCTTTTTGGTGATGGTTTTGTACTAACTGGTAACAGTGCAGAGTTTTTAGACCCTGTTTTTTCTTCAGGGGTTTCGTTTGCTACAGAAACAGGTTTGTTAGCTGCTAAACTAGCTATTAAACAATTAAACGGAGAAGAAGTTGATTGGCAAGAAAATTTTGTTGATCATATGAAACGTGGAGTTGATGTATTCTCTACTTACGTAAAAGAATGGTACACAGGAAATCTTCAGAAAATTATTTTCCATGATAAGCCAAGAGAAGATTTCAAAGAACAAATATGTGCGGTATTAGCAGGATATGTTTGGGACCAAACTAATCCTTTTGTAAAAAAACACAACCATATTGTTAGAAATGTTGCCAAACTAATAGAAATGGAAGAAAAAGTTGCAGAATAACAATTCTGCTTTTTAAGATATATAAAAAAGGTGGCTAATGTGCCTCCTTTTTTAATTTTTTAAATAAAATAAGGTTATGCTACTTAGCCTTCACCTTAACCAGAAAATCCTTACTTCTTCCTTCAAAACCTTCTATTAAAATTTCAGAATCAGACAATGGAAATATTTTATCTGTTTCGAAATGCTCTAACTCTGTCCCGTTGAAATCCCTCGTATTAAAAATTGCTTCTTTTTTCACTTCTCCAGTTTGATCATTAATAATATACGCTGTAAAATACCCTCCTTTTCCGTCTGTATGTTTATAAGGCACTTTATCCTCAGGTAAATTCAAGTTTTTAACATTATCTAAATACAATAAATAATGATTCTCTCCTGCAAACATATGTGTATATGACATAGTTCTTTTTCCTCTTCTACCTACTTGTAATTTTGGTAATTTATGCATCCAAGCCAAAGTACCGTCTACATTAATTTTAGCAGCTAAAATATCTCTGTAATAATGCACATAACTAGTACTGGTTCTACCTGTACTCGTAGTTCTTGTATTCGCTACGATATAACGCTGTTCTCCCAAAATCACGAAGCTACCATCATCATTAGCTGCAATAGTATTTATTTTAAGCCCATTAAAAGCTGGAGATTCAGCCTCATCATTTTCTTTTTTCTTATTCTTCTTTTTTTCCTTTTTAGTAGCGTACTTGGTTAACATCTCGATAGGAAACTCATAGCTATTAAAATCACTAATAGCTCCTTCATTATCTAATTTAGCAGTAAATATTCCTGTTGCCTGCCCTCTTCTTTTTCCAAAAAGCAACCCCTTTCCAGAATCGGGGTTTTTAGAAGTTCCCGACAAAACGATATCACCTAACGCATTTTCATATAACAAAATCTCATCCACCAATTTGTCTCCAATTTCTATTTTACTATTCACAATAGTATTTGTTCCCTTTTTTACTTTGAATATCTCTAAATGATAATTAGCATCTTTCTTTCCCTTTTTACCCCGTTTTTTCTTTTTAGTTTCGTTGGTAGTATCATCTTCATATACTTTTGCTAACATGAAAAAATTACCTTCTTTATCAATCGCAAAATCTTCATTATCCATCTTTTTCTCGGTGTAAGGCATTTCTACAACGTTATTCCAGATCACATTAAGATCTTTATCAAAAACATTGATAGAAATTCTATCATAGCTTTTAGAGTCATTTCTAAATTTTGGTTTTAAACGATACTCTAGTAATAATTGATCTTCATCAAAAGAAGTACGATATTCATATTTATTTAAAGTTTTAGCCTTAGTCGTAAAAAAACCTGAACGAACAAAAGCAAAATCCCCAGCCACTTTACCTTCTTGTCTAATAATCTCCTTGAATTCACTTATTCCTAAGGTCTTTAAAGATATAGCCTCATACTCCAATGACTCCACTTTTGCTTTTCTATCCCATTGCGCGTAGAAAAATAGTACGTTATCTCCTAGTCTTAGAATTTTCTCAAAATCTTCTCTTCGCTTTTCTTTAAAGAATTTCTTATGCTCTTTTCGTTCAACCTCCTTTAAGGTATTGGGATCAAACTTCTGAATAATTAGGTGATCCTTATGTCTATTTATACCTACAACATATCCGTCATACTTATAAAAGTTTCTCATCCCACCATCGGTTTCTCCATATTCCTCACCTACTTCTACGGTAAAATTTTCGGATAGTTTAGGATCTTGTGCAATTAAATTAAATGTACTTATCATAAGTACTAATAAAAAAATGTTGATTTTTTTCATACTAACTTTTGTCAATTTGTTTTAAATCAAGAAGAAAGCATATCGTTATAAACTACAGAAACGTATTCTTGACTTTTTAGAAGTTTTGTGTTTTTATTAAAATTTCTAATGGTAAGTATCAAAACAAAAGCAAATGTTACTATGCTATTGAAAAATTCATGCAAAACACCTATTTCAATTGATTTTATTTTGAAGTTATTTTACAAAAAAAGAGAGAAATAAATCTATTCCTCCCTCCTGTAATATTCGATAAATTGTTTTTCGAAAATCTATTTATCAAGCGAAACTTTTAGCAATAAATTATTCTTTTTACCATCAAACGCTTCAAAAATCATATCTTGATTTGGTAAAACAGCTGCTTTATAAACCTCTAGATTATCCAATCTAGAATTTCTAATATCACTTCCTGTCAAGATAGGTTCTTTAATAACTTCTCCAGTAGCATCATCTATAGTATACGATGTTAGATACAAGAATTCTTTTTTACCATCAAAATATCTCGTGGGATACTCATCAAAAGATCTTTTAAGATTGGTAAAATCATCGATATGGAACAAATAATGTTTACCTGAATCTTTAAAATTAAGGTATGACATACTTCTCTTTCCACGAGCACCGATTTGATATTTTGGTAATCTATGGAACCAGACTACAGTACCATCAGAAGTAATTTTCGAAGCTATCACATCTCTGTAATAATATTTATACGTAGTTCTGGATCCTGAAGAACTAGACGTCGTAAAGGACTCAACATACCGCTGTTCACCTAGTATTACTGCGCTTCCATCTTCATTATAAACAACATCATTCACTTTTAAGTTTTCAAAATCCTTTTTATCTTTTTCATCTTGTGTTCCTTCATTAATACGCTCTTCCCTTTTTAATGCATACTGCTCTAAAGTACCAGCTGGAATATCACTTTTGGTAATTGAAGAAACAATTCCTTCATTATTTAAGCTTGCAGAAAATAAACCTGAGGCTTCTATTTTATTATCATTATTTACATAAAAACCCGAAACTCTGACCTTACCTTGCTTATCTAGACCAAGTACAGCATCCATTATCGATTTACCTGGTAGTTCTATCTTGCTTTTAATAATATCTTTGGGGTTTTCCTTTATCTTAAAAACCTCTGTTCTATAGGTGTTTTCTAATTTATCCTTTTCTTCTGCACCAGAATTAAAAATAGAAGCAGTCATATAAAAACTCCCTTCATTATCTATCGCAAAATCTTCATTTTCCATACGTTTACTAACATACGGTAATCGAACTTTTCTACTCCAAAGCAACTTTAAATTCGAGTCATAAACGCTAATTCCTATTTTATCCGCTTTATCATTTGCTGTTTTTACTCTAAATAGCACTAATAATTTAGTTCCATCGAAAGACTTTTTAAAAACGAATTTGTTAATTCTTCCTCCTGCATCGAAGCCATATGTACTTTTAAACCCTACATCATTGGTAATATTATCTTTATCACTACCTACTAAAACTGGTTTTTCTGCAATAATCCCTGTTAGTGATATTCGCTGTGCAAATGCTTTATCCTTAACAGTATAAAAGGCAACGGCTTTACCATTTAAATTCATGACTGTTTGAAAATCTCCTTTATCCTCAATTATCTGTCTTTTTTTGACATCTTCCTTGAGATCTTTCAAGGAAAATCTTTGAATGGTCATATCCTTTCTTCCTTTTTTTATAGCCACCATATGCTCTCCAGAAGCTACATAATAAGAACTTAAACTTTTAATCCTTTTATACTTCTCTCCTATTTTAAAATTAAAATCTTCAGAAAGCACAGGTTTTTGACCGTAGCTAAATCCAGAAATTAGTAGAACAAAAATTAGAAAGGCTTTTATTTTCATTGTAAATTTTCTTTTATCAAAACGCATAGGTTATTGTATTTGGGTCGTGTTTCACAAATATATGATTATAGATTGAAATCACTATTTATATCCTTTGATATCATAAACATCTTAATTTTTCAAAAATTATTCCAAACAAAAAAACTGATTTTCAACTTTTTAAAATTATCCAGAAAATAAAACGAAAATAATGACAAAAAAATGTTGCATTGTAGATTCATAAAAGCTACATTTGCATCCGCATTTGAAATATTAATGTGGAGTTCATAATCAAAATTTGATTTAGGAGAGGTGCCAGAGTGGTAATGGAGCAGATTGCTAATCTGTCAACGCGTAAGTGTTGCCTGGGTTCGAATCCCAGTCTCTCCGCTTTAATTTTGAGTATTGTTTTCAAAATTCGGGGTGTAGCGTAGCCCGGTTATCGCGCCGCGTTTGGGACGCGGAGGTCGCAGGTTCGAATCCTGCCACCCCGACAATTTGAAAAACATAATTTACTGGTCGCGTAGCTCAGCTGGATAGAGCATCTGCCTTCTAAGCAGACGGTCACAGGTTCGAATCCTGTCGCGATCACAGGAAGCCTTACTTTTTAGTAAGGCTTTTTTGTTTAGATTACTTATTTATGTATACCGTTTATATTCTTTTTAGTAGTTCTAATGATAAATATTATGTTGGTCATACATCCAATCTTGAGGATCGAGTAAAAAGACACAATCAAGGGAGAAGTAAGTCAACAAAAACTGGTATTCCTTGGAAAGTTGTATATACAGAAAATTATCAATCTAAATCAGAAGCATACCAAAGGGAAGTGAAAATTAAAAAACAAAAATCCAGAAAATATATAGAACAGTTAATAAAATCAGCTCGATAGAGCATCCCGATTTCTAATCGGGACGATAACAGGTTCGAATCCTGTCGCGATCACAAGAAGCCTTACTTTTTTAGTAAGGCTTTTTTGTTTATATTACTTATTTATGTATACCGTTTATATTCTTTTTAGTAGTTCTAATGATAAATATTATGTTGGTCATACATCCAATCTTACGGATAGAGTAAAAAGACACAATCAAGGGAGAAGTAAGTCAACAAAAACTGGTATTCCTTGGAAAGTTGCATATACAGAAAATTATCAATCTAAATCAGAAGCATACCAAAGGGAAGTGAAAATTAAAAAACAAAAATCCAGAAAATATATCGAACAATTAATAAAATCAGCTCGATAGAGCATCCCGATTTCTAATCGGGACGATAACAGGTTCGAATCCTGTCGCGATCACAAGAAGCCTTACTTTTTTAGTAAGGCTTTTTTGTTTATATTACTTATTTATGTATTTCGTTTATATTCTTTTTAGTAGTTCTAATGATCAATATTCCAGAAAAAAAGTGTAATTCGTAGATGGTCCATGATTAGTAAAAAATATTCCTTACAATATATCAAATGAATTAATATTTATTGGAATAGGATTCAGAAGCCAATTAAATGCATCTTACTTTTGGAAAAAACCAAAATCATCATGGGATTATTTGCAACTGACAAAAAACAAATCACTTTAATTTACAATTCGGAAACATCTATTGGAAAACAAACGTATGCTTATACTATCAACTCCAAAAAAGAGATAAGAAGTATTGATACATCGAAAACAAAAATAACAGGAACACAATGGACAGAAATTGCAGAAAAATTAGATGTCGAAATTCAAGATTTAGTGGATAAAAAACATCCTAACTTTAAAAACCTATATAGCGAAGATATTAGCCTTGAAACTCATGATTGGTTAAAAATACTAGAAGAAAATCCTCAGCTAATACAACCTTCCATTTTAATTAAAAAAGAAGGGTTTTATCTTTTAAAAAATCCAACGGATTATCTAAAACACATGGAATCAGACAGCGCTGGAGTGTCTAGGAATCCAGAAAAATAATCCTATAAAACAAAAGTTTAAAAACACTAATGCCTTACAACTTCCATAGATACATTAAATTTGTAAACACATAAATTTATATTTATGGGGAATAACAATAATGTCATCTCTTGTATCGGAACTCTAGTTAGCATAGAGGTTTAGCTTATAATTAATACGTAATCAAGTATCATATTACTATAAAAATGAGACTATCTTTAAAATTGATAGCCTCATTTTTTATTTTATTGACCTTCTTCGCTACAACCAGTCAATCCTACGGCATGAGAAACATTAAATCCACAATGAGACCCTTCCCATTGACACCCTATATTACGATCACATTCATAATGAGGCAAACCACAACAATGAAAAGGTATCAAAGGAGTACCTCCATTTATTGATCTTTGCTCAAGCTTACTTAGATTACTGACATTCTTTAATTCTAAAAGTGATTTTAACATAATAAATTTATTTTAAGAGTAATTAATTTCTGAACATTTAAAGACAATAATCCTGATTGTCTTTAATTCACTATTCAATAAGTACGATTTTAGCATTATTGATTTGGATCATGTTTAAGCTCTAAAATAAATTTAATATAAAAGTTGAATTTTCCCCTAATTAAAAAAGAAAATATTCATGTGAATTAAAGAGTCATAAATCTTAACCGTTATTACTTTTTAGGCCTAAATACTTTTATATGATCGTCATTTGTATCCAAAAAAGGATGCCCTATCAACTCTAAACAATAAGGAATTGCAGGAAACACTGCTTGTACACATTCTCTAATAGATTTAGGCTTGCCAGGAAGATTTACAATTAATGTTTTATTTCTAATTCCAGCTGTTTGTCTGGATAAAATTGCCGTGGGAACATATTGCAAACTTTCTTGTCGCATCAGCTCTCCAAAACCTGGCATCATCTTTTTACATACATTTTCTGTGGCCTCTGGTGTAACATCTCTTGGCGCTGGTCCAGTGCCTCCTGTGGTAAATATTAGACAACACTCTTCCTCATCACTGAAAGCAATTAGCTTTTCTTCGATAAGGTGTTGTTCATCAGGAATTACTTGATACAACGGAGTCCAATCCGATGAAATATATTCACTCATTACCTTTATAATTTCTTTACCAGAAATATCTTCATAAACTCCCTGACTAGCTCTATCTGATATGGTAAGGATTCCAATTTTTATTTTACTCATGTAAATAATTTTGATTTTTGCAATGTTTTCTCAATACGTTCTAACCTATTTATTCAATTTGATGCAATAATAGGGAGAGAAAACACTAAAAGCAACATAGTTGCATTTGTGTTTTTATTACTAACTTTGATCTCACAAGTATATTTAATTTTAGTCTTTATAGTGATGAATATTTCAAAGAAATTACCTGTTACAGTATTAAGTGGGTTTCTAGGAGCTGGAAAAACCGCTTTATTAAACCATATTTTACACAACAAAGAAGGTCTTAAAGTTGCGGTTATCGTAAATGATATGAGCGAAGTGAATATTGATGCACAGCTTGTAGAAAATGAAAACACACTATCCAGAACTGAAGAAAAACTTGTAGAAATGTCCAACGGTTGTATCTGTTGTACATTAAGAGAAGATTTGATGATTGAGGTTGAAAAACTGGCTAAAGAGGATAGGTTTGACTACTTAATTATCGAGAGTACAGGAATTTCTGAACCGATACCAGTGGCACAAACTTTTAGTTTTGCTAGTGAGGACGGACAATTGGATTTAAGCCGATTTAGTTATGTTGATACTATGGTTACAGTGGTAGATGCTTTTAATTTTCTAAAAGACTTTTCTAGCCCTCAGTACTTAACAGATAGAGACCTTACTAATATAGACGGAGATGATAGAACTATTGTGAATCTTCTTACGGATCAAGTAGAATTTGCAAATGTAATTTTATTAAACAAGGTTGACTTGGTTACCGAATCCGAATTAAGAAATTTATATGACATCATTCATAAATTAAACCCTAAGGCTCGAATTATTCCAACTCAAAATTCAGAAATATCCTTATCCGAAGTAATTGGTACTGGTTTGTTTGATTTCGATGAAGCAGAAGCATCTGCAGGATGGATACAAGAACTAGAAAACGAACATATTCCTGAAACAGAAGAATATGGAATAGGTTCTTTTGTATACCGAAGTCGTAAACCTTTTCATCCAGAGCGATTTTTAGATTTTGCGACAGAACACTTCCCTTCTAATATAATTCGTAGTAAAGGATTGTTCTGGCTCGCTTCTAGACCTAATCAAGCACTTATTTGGGGTTCGGCCGGAGGATCCTTAAAAACAGATCCTGCAGGAGTTTGGTGGGCTTCTATGCCATTTACTGATCGCATTGGTTACGCAGCTTTTGTAAATAACCAAGAAATGATTGAATCTGAATGGGATACAGTTTTTGGGGATCGCAAAACCGAACTTGTTTTTATTGGTCAAAACCTAGATGTTACAGGTACAACCGAACTATTAGATTCTTGTTTGCTTACGGAAGAAGAAATTATCGAATGGAAAAACAATCAGTTTTTAGCAAAAGACAATTGGCCAATCCCTACCTACCAAGAACCAACACTATAAAATCCTAAATGGCAATAGACATTATTAAAAGTCTTGACACCTTTAAAATACAACGCTAATATTTTATGATTTCTTTATATAATTTGTTAATGCAATTATATTGCATTAACAAATTATCTTTTATATTTACGAGTAATTAAAACATTATCACTCTTAGATATTATCATCATAAAATCATCATTATGTTACAAAGAAAATTTGACCAAGTTGTAAAGCAGCATTATCCTAATGCTAAGGATGCAAAAGACACTTCTATACATTATTTAGGAAAAATGCAAAATGAACATAAACTTGATATTTCAAAAGTCTTAATGGCTACATCCGTTTGCTCAGACGATATCAATATTCCTTCTACAACATTTTTTAATGTTTTGTTTGGTCCCTTTATCATGGGAGGACTTGGAGGAATCCCATTTGTAGGTCAGACAGGTATGACCGCTTTTGCTCACCATATTCCTGATGAAGGAAGTGCCTTTATATTTTACGGACCACATATCGGAGTAACCTTAGATGGTGATTTAGGAAAAATGTACCGTCCTAGACAAGAAGAAACAGGAAATTCTTGTGGAGCCCTGATGTTAGCACTTAGTCGACTTCAAGATTCGAACTATCAACCCGTATTGAATGAAAATGATTACCAGCAAATGAAGCTGGAAGAGAGCTTATTACCTTACAGAAAAGACATTATTAATAGCAATAATCCACAGAAAGCTATAACGGAAGCAACCTATGAAATTATTCATAAAAAAATTCATGAGTATGTAAAAACATGTAAGGACGAATTTCCTGTGGATAAAGTTGCTCTTTTAGGAGGAATCATCATTAATACGGATTATGGCTTAGATGATTATTTTGATGCTAAAAACTTTGAAATAATAGACCTTAAAAGTTTATAATATTTTTTCTTAGACACAAGTTTTTAATTAATAAAACTATTTACACTATAGTGAAAAAACACCTATATTTTCTTTGTCCTACCGACTATTTAGAGTCAATTATCAATGCTACTTTTCATGAAGAGAACTATTATTATAACTCTTTAGGAAACTCTATAACATTTGATTCAGAAATGATAGGACAAATAAATAGGTTGATACAAAAGAATGATATTGGAGAAATCACCTTTGCATTATCCGACAACAATCGTATTGTTAAAGACGCTATAAAAAACCGTCATTTTATAGATATCAAAGGTTTAAATGATTTTTATGAGCAAATTCATAAGCAGAAACAACATTCAGATATACTTTGGCAAACAGATCATCCTTATTTTTCAGTTTTCTCATACCATTTGAATAAAAAAATTAATGAGTTACAACTTGCACTGAACACTATATATAAGATTCCTATAAAAATAACCGGTAAGATTTATATTAAAAAGGAAGCTATTTTTAAAAACATTTATTCTGATTTAGTTTGTGTAGACAAACATTGTCTAAACTAATCTCCGAAATTCCTTCAAAAGCTAATCTCAATAGAAATTATAAGGAGAAGTATTCGTCTAATACTATAAAAAGATAGTATCTTAAACTATTACTTAAAAACAATACCTTTTAAATTAATATCCTAGTGGTTAACAATAAAGAAGCCATCATAACGGTTGTAGGTTTTTTAGGAGCTGGAAAAACTACATTACTCAAACACTTATTGACTAGTTTTATCAGTAGAAATTGGGATCCATTTGTCATTCTCAATGACTATGAAAATGCCTATTTAGATGCTCAACAATTTTCTGAACAAATTGAATTAAATAGTATTAAACCATTAAGTGGCAGTTGCATTTGCTGTAGCGGTATTGTGGAACTAAGAAATGTAATTAATAGAATTCCAGCCCGAAAAAACGGAATCACTTTAATTGAAGCTAATGGAACATCAGATGCGTGTACATTGATGGAGTTTCTCGGTGTTGGACTGAATGAACGGTTTTTACCACCGATCCAAATATCTGTAGTGGATGCTAAAAACTGGCAACATAGAGGTGAACACAATGAATTAGAAACAAATCAAATACAGGTTTCTTCTTTAATTGTACTAACGCATATACATACTATTTCTTCAGATAGAAAAACTACTGTAGTTGAAGAATTAAAAATATTAAATCCTTTTGCGAAAATCACAACGATGGAGAATTTAAATGTTTTATCACTTCCCGAATTAGTCCCTACCAACAATAGAGCACAGCAATTTAATCATCAAAAAGCTCATTGGGCTTCTAGTTCTGTGGATTTGCCCAATCTTCC
The DNA here is from genome assembly GCF_947492965.1 of uncultured Aquimarina sp. Taxonomy (GTDB): domain Bacteria; phylum Bacteroidota; class Bacteroidia; order Flavobacteriales; family Flavobacteriaceae; genus Aquimarina. The sequence continues at coordinate 63,104 of NZ_CANLOZ010000009.1, forward strand.
TGAAATTGATTGTATTTACAAGATTTGTGAGGCAATACCTAAAAGTATTCTGCGAATAAAAGGATGTACTAAAATAAAGAATGATAAAAACTACACCTACTTCGAAAGAAAACCTGATGGAGACGTTTATATACGACCTTTTAATGGAATACCTATAACAGGTGCTAAACTTCTTACCATTGGTCCAGGAAGTAATCCTTCTACTTTAACTGAAGCAATTGAAAACAGCATTCAAAATATAAACCATTTACTATAATTGAATTAACCTGACACCAATTGCAATTGGTATTAACATAAAAAAATCGAGCTAAAATTACTTTCAACTCGATTCATATTTAATAATTTATATCAATAAATTATTATTCTTTATCAACTTCACCTTCTTTTGCTTTTTCCTGATCTTCTTTGATCATTTTCTCATCTTCTTCCTTAATTTGCTTATGCTCAGCAGCTAGTTTTTGGTGTTCTTTTTCCATAGTCTCATGTTCTGCACTCATAGACTCATGTTCCTTGGTCATCTGCTCTAACGTAATTTCACCAGAAACATGTTTAGCTTCAAGCTCTGCATGTTTTTCTATTAATGCTTTGTGTGCAGCGATTAACTCACCATGTTTTGCTAAAACATCAGTGTGTTTTTTTTCGGTAATCACATGGATCGAATCGTTCTCTAATGTTTTATGCGCATTCACCATTTGTTGATGATCATCCTTCATAGCACTATGCTCTTGAGCCATTGTCTCATGAGAAGTTTCCATGGTTTTGTGTTTCTCTACCATCGCTTTGTGCTCTGGAGATTCTGCTGGGTTTTGCTTGCAAGAAACAAACAAAATTGCCGCTACTAATACTGTTAATTTACTAAGTGTTCTCATAATATGTAGTTAAGTTTTGCGAAGTTAAATAAAAAAACTCCCTCTTTATACAGGATAGATTTTTTAAATATTGATAAAAGTTCTTTATGTATACTTCTTAAAATGATTGTTCTCTTATTAAAAATTATTATTTTAACCGTATCAACGGGAATTTGAACATAATATTATGGAAATAAAAAAAACTAGGAATACAGAAAAACAAAACCTGGTTAAAGAAATTTTATCCAAATCGGAGCACACATTGTCTGCCGATGACATCATGCTCGCCATGCCTATAAAAGTCAATAAAACTACGATATATAGGATTTTGGACCGTTTTGCAGAAAAAGGAGAAGTTCATTTCGTGACGGGTAAAAACGGAAAAGCGTATTACGCTTTATGTGGTAACAGTTGTGGAACTTCGCACAAAATCCATAACCATATTCATTTCGAATGTCAAATATGCAATGAAGTTACCTGCCAACCAAACACGCTTCATATTCCTAATTTAGAAGGGTTTACAATACAGGAAACACAGTTTTTAGTGATTGGTATTTGTAATAAATGTAAAAAATGAAACCATCAGCTCTCCAGCTAATGGTTTCGTAACTACACATCCCAACGATAAAATAAAATGATATTCTTTTTATCTTACAGCGATAGGATAGTTTTCTCCTCGGCTACTAACTGTGCCGGATGTTCTAGGTCCGTTATTTCTAGCGTGCATGATTCCAGCTACATGAGGCGATGCCATTGACGTACCGCTTAAAGTTGCATATCCTCCATTTAGATATGTACTTCTTACACTACTTCCTGTAGCAATTACATCTACTGGATTCATATTATAATTAGAAAAAGATGAGAAACCTCTATTACAAGTCATAGACGCAACTGTGAAAATATTATTTCCATTTACACAAGCAGGCTGATAATTTGCAGAGTTCGCACTACTGTTTCCTGCAGCGATTGCTATTCTTGTTCCTCCGTTAGCTAATGCCGTTAAAGCACTTCTATAAGAAGAGTTATTAGCACATCCTGATCCGAAGAAACCTCCTAGACTTAAATTAGCTACATCACCTGGTAAATCGTACTGACCAACATGGTTGATTCCTGATAAGATTGTAGATGTACTAGTTCCTCCACTACATCCAAAAACTCTCACTGGTACTACTGGTGCTCCTGCAGAAACTCCTACAACACCAATTCCATTATTGATCGCTCCAGCAGTTCCCGCAACATGCGTTCCGTGACCGTTACAATCGTTTGCAGAACCTCCCACAAAAGATCTTGCGTAGGTAGTATTGGTTACTACATTAAGATCTGGGTGATCTAAATCAATACCTGTATCGATTACCCAAATCCATTCGTCTCTATTAGCGCCATTTCCAGCTCCACCTGCACGTGTAATTCCACAAGGTGTCTGCTGTGCCATTCTTTGAGACTGCTCTCCAGAGATTACTTCTTCTATTTCGAATTTTGGCAACTCCACTACTCTATCATATTCTATAGAAGCAATATTGTCATCTTTTGCTATTTTTTCGAATTCGCTATCATCAAGATTAATTGCTACTCCAGAAATTTTTGTAGTGTAATAGCTTAATACTTTGGACTGATCCACATTGTATTCAGATAAAATGGTGTTCATTTTTTTAATAGAAACCTCCGAGATATCGCGAACGGCACTTGCCTTGTCCTCTCTACTCGTAAAAGATCTTTTTTCTAAAACCTTAGATGCTGGTTCTACCTTAGAATCCTTGAACGTAATAATAAATTGTCCTGGAATAATTTTACCTTCTGTACTCGTTGGTTGTACAATAGTTTCCACCGTTCCGTCCGAAAAATTTTCGTTTTGACAAGAGGTGATCATCAATGCTGAGAGCATAGCGCCCGCAGCTAGTTTACTAAAAGTTTTCATATGAGTTAAATTTGTGTTAGTGCCCAAAATTAAAAATTCAAATGAAAAAATCACTGTGGTAAAACCGCAGGCCAACGTATTAACAAATCCATTTTTAGGGTAAAAACAACCAAATAAAAAACACTAACGCAACATCATTGCATTAGTGTTTTTAGCCATTGAGAAGATTTTTATGTATAACAAAATATTCCAAATTTTAGTTTAAATGAAAATAAACCAATAAAAACATTTAACTTTTATTTAACTTAATTTAACTATAAAAAAATCTTTTTAACATCATATCTCCTCATTAAATGTTTAATCTACAAGAAAATAGATCAAACAAAATGATCTAAAATTCTCTTTCCAGACAAAATCAGAGCGTTAAATTTACTCGATACATTTTAAGATTCTCTAGAATTCTTATATTTACCTGATGAGAAGTCTTTCTTTAAAAAATATTATTTCTCTATTTTTTCTTTTCAGTTTTCTCTTAATAAGAGTGGCTGACTTGCATGCGTTTTCTCATTTCTCCGATGATATTGGAGTAGAATGTGAATTATGTGAAATAATCATTACTCATCATCAGTTTACTCCTTTTTCTAATCATGATGTAGAAAATTATGAGTACAAACCTTTTATTATCTCTTATAAAGAAACCACTAACTTTAACTATACTACACTTAACAATTGTATTACGCTACCTAAAACGGTATACAACAAACCTCCTCCTAGTTGTTAAGTTTATACGAAGTTTTTATTTTTTCATGTTATTTTTTGTAATCTTTCTGCACATATAAGATGTTTTCAGAAAGATCGCAAGTAGTTTATTTATATGATAAACCGTTGTGTTTGCATACATCTAGTCATTAAAAGCTTCGCCTAAAGAAACAATTGATATAGTCTAAGTCCTATTTTTCCTACTAAATAGGCTCTAGACTCTATCATTGAAAATTTCTCATATTACTTTTCAAACTTATTTTAACATTAGCTATGAAAAACCTGTTTTTTATACTATTTGTTGTACTATTTACATCTTGTAGCTCCATCGAAGAAGAAAAAAGAGTTTTACAAATAAAAGAAGGAGATAGTACTTTAGTTGTAAATATTCCCAAGGCTGCATGTAAAAAGTGCCAAAAAATATTAGAAGAAGGAATTTTTAAAGAATCTGGAGTTCAACAATCCATTTTAAACCTACATTCAAAAAATCTTTCTGTGGTTTATACGCCAGAAAAAACTTCACCACGAATTTTAGAAACAACTATAGAAAGACTTGCTACACAAATCCCTTGTAAATAATTAAATTATTGTAAACATGAAATTTTTTAAAATCATATTTCTTGGAGTTTTACTCCTTATATCAACGTCATTTAATAGCACGCATCCCATAAAATTGACCTCTTCGTTAATTCAAAGCTTTCCAAAAGATAACCTATTGCGAGTAGAATGCAGAGTCTTTATTGATGACTTTACTTTTAGCATGAATGATACTTTTACAAAGAACTTCAACGCTAGCAATTTATCTAAAGACGATATAAAGGCTATTGAAAAATACTTTCAGCGCTATTATAGGATTATTATTAATAATGAAGTCTACCCGCTGATCTATACTTCTTCCGAAGTCTTCGAAAAGCACAACGTACTCTCTATAAAGTTTGCTAAAAAAATTCCTACAATTACAGAAGGAGATCAAATCTGTATAGAAAACACTCTATTTTTTGAAGATTTTGACTTTTTACAGTCCAATAGGATGACTGTGAGAATTCCTCCTTTTATATCCGAAGATTATTTTGAGGTTACCACATTAGACAAACCAATAACTCTAAACCTATAACCATACAAAACATAAACTAAACTTTTAATACGTAAATTTTAAATGGATAATTTCGGTTCTTTTTTTATTAATGGATGGGAGCATATTGTAGATATTAATGCCTATGACCATTTGTTGTTTGTAATGACATTGTGTGCTGCTTTCAAACTAGAACAATGGAAACAAATATTAGTAATCATAACAGCCTTTACTATTGGACATAGTGGGACTCTTATTCTCAGTGCTTTGGATGTGATACCAGCTAATTCCAAACTCATAGATACTTTAATTCCTTTTACCATTATGATTACTGCCATCGCTAATATTGTAAACTATGGCAAAGAAGGTAAATTTTCGGATACCAAAATAAAATACACCATTGCGTTGGTTTTCGGTTTAATCCACGGATTAGCTTTTGCTAGTAATTTTAAATTCATGTTATTTACGGATAGTATTGTTATGCCTTTATTTGCTTTTAATATTGGAATAGAGGTTGGACAACTATTCATTGTACTTTTATTTACGATTGCTTTGTGGATATATACGAAATTCATCAAAGGAGAACATCTTAAATGGAATCTATTTGTATCAGGAGCAGGTTTTGGAATAGCAACTACTATTTTCCTAAATGCTATTAATGGAGCTTAGTTTACCTTATATTTTTTTATCTGTTTTTAAGTCATAAATAAAATCTAATAAAACATCAAGATATACAATGGAAATACTAGGATAATTTGTATTTTTTGAGCTAAAATTAAAAAAGAAAAAATTCAATAATTTTAAGTCAAGAATTAACTAACCCAATTATAGTTGGTACTTTCATTAATTACAAATTTATAACCCTTGAAAACCAAACAAATGAAATTTCACACAAAACACTTATTAGCTAAAATGCTTCTAATAGCAGTTACTTTTACAGCCTGTAAACAGGAGAAAAAAGCATCAGAAACAGAAACAACGACGGACCAAGTAGAAACTGAGGTTAAAGAAGAAGTAGCAAAACCAGAAATCATATTAGACAAACTAGAAGGTTCTCCTGCATATGCTGATGCAACACTTATATTGGATACGCCAGAAGAAATAGTTGCTAAAGCATCTGGCGAGATGGACTTTTCGTTTAAAGTAGAAAACTATGAATTAGGAGCACAAACTACAGGTCCAAATCCAGAAAAATTAGCAAACTCAGGAAAAGGACAGCACATTCATTTTATCCTAAATAACCAACCGTATTCTGCTCATTACGAACCTACTTTTAAAAAAGAAATTCCTGATGGCGTTCATCATTTAGTTGCTTTTTTAAGTCGTTCATTTCATGAGTCTGTAAAGAATGAAAACTCTGTAGTAGTTCGCAAAGTAGTAGTTGGAGAGAATCCAAAAGATACTATAGGTCTTGATATGAAAGCTCCAACACTTATTTATAGCAGACCCAAAGGTGAATATTCTGGAAAAGGAACTGAACAGGTTTTATTAGACTTTTTTGTTCTGAATACTGAATTATCTCCAGAGGGGAATAAGGTACGTGCAACCATCAACGATAAAGTATACATGCTTACAGAATGGACTCCTTATGTAATGAAAGGATTACCTAAAGGTGAAGTAACTATACAACTAGAACTTATAGATGCAGAAGGAAATTTAATTCCAGGACCATTTAATAACGTAAAACGTACAGTTACGCTTAAAGAATAAAACTAATCCCAAAAGGTTTTAAAATAAAAGTCCAGTACAAATTTGTACTGGACTTTTATTTTAAATTATATTTTACATTAATTACCTTCTATACAGAAATCGTACTTGCTTTAGAAACTTTACTTTTTTGGTGATCAAAATAAAAATCAATTCTACCTAAATATAATCCAAAGCAACCTACCTGATTTACCATCACCTCTTTATCTTTTCGGTTTTGTACTATCGTTGGTTCTTTAAGAAAAGTATGTGTATGTCCTCCGATAATAAGATCTATATCTTCTGTCGCTTTGGCTAGACTTATATCCCCTACTTTATTCGGTTCTTTCTTATAATCATATCCCAAATGAGACAAACATATTACCAAATCACATTTTTCTTCATTCTTTAGTTTTGAGGTCATATCCTGAGCAATCTCAATCGGATCCAAATATTTCGTCTCCTTATATAAATCTTTCATCACCAATCCTTCTAAAGCAATACCAAGTCCAAATATTCCGATCTTAATTCCATCCTTTATGATAATTTCATAAGGCTTTACAAAAGTATCCATTACCGTATTGGAAAAATCATAGTTCGCAGAAACGAATTTGAATCCCGCATAAGGCAATTGTGCATGCAAACCTTCGATACCATTATCAAAATCATGATTCCCAATAGTAGCAACATCATATTTAAGCATACTCATTAGCTTAAACTCTAATTCTCCTCCATAAAAATTAAAATAGGGTGTTCCTTGAAATATGTCACCTGCATCCAACAATAAGGTATTTGGATTTTCTTTTCGAACATTTTCTATAATTGTAGCTCTCCTTGCAACACCTCCTTTATTTGCATTTCGCCCATCTTCTGGACCAAATGGATCTATATGACTGTGCACATCATTAGTATGCAAGATGGTAATCTTTTTAGTGTAATTCCCTGTAAAAGATGATAAACCTGAACCTCCTAATACTACTGCTCCTGCTGTTACCGCTGTTTGTTTTACAAATTCTCTACGCTTCATTCCTGTTCCTTATTTGTTAATTTGTATGAACCTATCATCCCTTACCGGATTAATTGTGTCTACTTTTTTAAAATAGTCAATCATCGCATTTCGAATTTTATAATTCAGTATGTGTGAATTAGTTGATTCCTTAAAAAAAGACATATTACTACCTCCGTTATATAGATAATCATTTGTCGCCACGAAATACGAAGTCTCGTCATCAATCTCTTTATCATTAATTAATGCATTTACAACTTCAAAATTATGATCCAAAGTAAGTTTTAATCCAGAAATTGGATGTGCTCTTTTAGACTCCTGTAAATACGCAATCAACTTTTTAATTAAAGCTCCTTTCATTTCGGCTACGATTATGCTATTCTCAAAAGGCATCACCTGATATGCTGTCCTTGCACTTATATTCCCTTTGGAAATAGGAGCTCGTATTCCTCCATAATTTAATAGTACCATGTCGATTTTATTTCCTGTTCTTGAGGTGAAAACTGGATTTGCTTGTTCTAGTACTATATCTGCCATTAAATTACCAATGGCAGTATTCAAATCTCCTTCACCTTTGGAATATGTTTGTGGAGCGTAAGCCAAAGCACTATCTAACATTTTATTCACATGAGTTCTATAGGGCTTAACAAAAGCTTCAACTTCAGGGTTGCTAACAATAGTGTCGTTAATTTCAATTCTTTTACCTTCTATGCTGGTGAGGTAATTATTCTTCTTACATGAAGAAAAAATTATCAGGAAAACTATTATAAAATAGCTTTTTAAAAGTATCTGTTTCATCGGATAATGAATCGTATATTTTCTTTATTAATTTGAAATCAAACTTAAGTAATTCGATCTAAAAACTAGTGTGCAAATATGATTAATTTATTCTATTAATCTACCGATAGCATCCCGAAGAATATAATTACAATGATCAACATCATCGTCATTGAGTTCGAGTACACCTATTATCTCCACGATTTGATCAGTTTTATATTTTGTATTGTTTTTAAATATCACTTCTACAACAGATTCAGGTCCAGATCCTCCGCAGAAAAAACAGGAGGACATCGGGTTTCGAGAAAGCAAAAGAAACTGATCATCTTCTGATGAAAAGTCTAGAAAATATCCTGTAAGCTTTATTTTGGTACCCTCAAGAGCTTCTACAGATGTATCAAATGTTGGTTTCAAAAAATAATCATCATAGTTTACATTATAAACATTACGAAACGTTACTTGCGCCAAGTCATTCCAGGATACTTTTTTTTGAGAAAACAAGGTCGAAGTAACACTAAATAATACTATGATAAACAAACAAAACTTACGCATCAGCTAATATTTTAGAAACATTTAATTTTAATAAAGACAAAGAGGCTATAATTGCTGCTGGCAAAGTAGTAACCATAACTAGTAACAACATATAAACCTCTTCTCTATTAGGCATACCGAACTGAAAATCATACCCATAAGCATCGGAGAAAACTGAAAACAACCAGACGCCTAACCTACCAAACAACCAACCAAAAATAGCACTGATTAAAGTTAGCATTAGCGCTTCCAAAAAAACAAGTTTTATCAACTGAAACGTACTTATTCCATAGGTTCTCAATAAAGCCAACTCCTGTTTTCTTTCTCTTACTGATCTTACAACATTAATAAAAATACTAAGTGAAGCAATAAAAAGTATCACTAAAGAAATCCCATTAATTGCCTGAAACCCTACCCCTAAAAACGTCGTTAATCGATCAATTTCAAATTTTGGAATTGCTGCTTGCATTGTAGATTTTTCGTTTACAAACCTGGATGTCTGCAACACTCCTATTGGATTTCTAAATTTAACTAGTAATGAAGTGATTTCTTTTTTCTCTTCATCATCTCTTTCTGAGTGATCGTGTTCTTTGGAGTGATCATGTTCCTCTTTATGCTTAGGATCGTCTTGCGAATGATTATGTTCTTCGACAAGGTGATACTCTTTATTTTCATGAGCATGCCCATCATCTTCATGAGATTGTGTTTCTGTGATAAGATTAAAATTCTCTTTCTTAACGGGGTCTTGATGCTTTTGATGAACTTCTTGATTTTCATGACCTTCATCATACGAGTGTTCATGAACTTCCCAAATACTTTCGAGATTTGTAATAATCAGATTATCAATGATAGTTCCTGTCGGTTTTAAAATACCTGTAATCACAAATGGCTTTTCTTTATGAGTTTCTAAACCGCTCTCAGCCAAACCATGACTACTTGCAAAAGTTTTACCAACCTTAAGATTTATTTGCTCTGCAACTTGACTTCCGACGACAGCTTCGAACGATTTTTCATATAATCTTCCTCTTTGTAATTGTGCTTTATAAACCTCTAGGTATTTATGTGTTGTTCCTAAAATCCTATATCCTTTGTAATTATCTCCGTATGAAACAGGAACCTTATATTTGACCATTGGTTTTTTAGCTATTTTCATAGCTTCTTCTAGATCTATGTTTCCGGTCGGATTATCTATATGTAATAGAGATGATAATACCAATTGCAAAGGACTTCCCTTGGCCCCAATAACCATATCAAAATGCTTCGTATTTCCCTCTAGATGTTCGTTAAGTTGTTTTTTTACTTGCAAAATAAACGTAGCAAGTGAAATACTAAGTATCAAGAGTAAAACACTTAATACCGTATTTAGAGGTTTAGAAATAAGATTTTTGTACGCTAAGTATAACAATTTTATAAGATTATATGATTATTAAAATGCGGCTTTACTCGCTGATCATGCGTTATAATTACTAAATTGCTATTACAGATCTTAGCTTCTTTTTTTAGAAGAGAAACTACTATTTCGCAATTGATATCATCCAAATTGGATGTCGGTTCATCTGCTAATATGATTTTAGGTTTATGAATTACTCCTAGAGCTATCGATAATCGTTGTTGTTGTCCTTCGCTAAGTTGATATACCTTTTTATGCATTTGATCACATAATCCTAAATGCATTAATAATTCTTCTCTCCGATATCGATCACTTTTACTTTTCGAAAATTTTTCTCGAATCAACAAGTTTTCCAGCACAGATAAAGATTTTATAAAATAGGATTTCTGAAAAATAAGACCAATGTTTTGTCCTCTAAAATGATTTAACTCTCCTCTAGTTAATCTGTTAATATGAGTATTCCCAATATAAACATCTCCCGTATCTATCGGTAAAAGTCCAGCCAATAAATGCAACAAAGTAGTCTTTCCTACGCCAGATGCACCTAAAATCAATAAGCTCTCTTTGGAAGAAAGGTGAATGTCTGGGAAAACTAGATTTTGATCTTCAGAATGCTTATACGCATATCGAAGAGACGCTGTTCGTATCATAAAAACATTTTGTCAAAAGTAGAGAAATTATATTAACGCAACAACGTTGCAATTGTAAAAATAGTAGTATATTTGCCGGGATTTAAATGTGCACCTCAGTTGAAATTATTAGACATACAAAATAACTCAGACAAACTAGGTATGTTGGCTAGTAGCCTCTGCCTACTACATTGTATCGCTACTCCTTTTTTATTTCTAGCACATACAGCCTCACACATATCAGATCATCATGGTTCTAAACCTTTATGGTGGAAAAGTATGGACTTTATTTTTCTAGCATTATCGTTTATTGCCGTATACCGATCTACTCAGACCACAAGCAAACCCATCATGAAATATCTTTTTTGGGGGTTATGGTCTATCTTATTTGCTAGTATACTTAATGAAAAACTCGAACTCATTCACTTAGGAGAAAGTATAATATATGTGGTAACGCTTTCTTTAGTTGCTTTGCATTTTTACAATCAGAAATATTGCCAATGCAACGATAAAAAATGTTGTAAAAATTAATGAAAAAGCACTATGAGTACAATGAACAAAGAAGAAATAGAATCTATAGGTGATGCACATGCTTCTAGCTCCACAGAAACTCCGTTACGACCGGATGCTTTTGACAAAAGTGACGATGAAAAAATAAAGAACATACAACATCATTTTGCAGAAATCATGAAAGAATTAGGGCTTGACTTAACTGATGACAGCCTTTCAGGAACACCTTATCGCTTTGCAAAAATGTACGTAAAGGAACTTTTTTATGGGCTTAATCCAGCTAATCGACCGAGAACTTCCACTTTTGAAAATAAATACGGGTATCAGAAAATGCTCGTAGAGCAAAATATTAATATCGATTCTTCTTGTGAGCATCATTTTCTTCCAATAGTTGGGAATGCGCATGTGGGATATATCCCGAAAGATAAGGTAATAGGGTTATCTAAAATTAATCGTTTGGTTGATTATTATTCACATAGACCACAAGTACAGGAAAGATTATGCCTGCAGATATTAAAGGATCTACAAAAAACTTTAGGTACCGATGATGTAATTGTTGTCGTAAATGCGAAACATCTATGTGTTTCTTCTAGAGGAATTAAAGACAAAAATAGCTTTACAACCACTATAGAATTTGGTGGCATGTTTACCGATCCCACGTACCGAAATGAATTTTTAGGAATTATAGCAAAAAGTGATAATTAATTCATAATGAAACAAATACTAAAGATATATAGAATTTTAATAAATAAAATTATTACCATATATCTATTAGCTACTAATTTCTATAAGTTGCAAAATTCGCAAGAAAGCAACACCTCGTTTTCTTGTGAATTTTATGGTTTACTATATAAACCTCCTCCAATGTAACTAAACTATATTTTCTACAGAATTATCAGTTAATTCTTAAAAAACGAAATCATACACAACTCATTAACTCTATACTACTCTATACTATGCTTACAGCGATAAATCTCACCAAAACATATGGTAAGCACCAGGCTCTTAGCAATTTAAATTTATCCGTTGATAAAGGAGAAATTTTTTGTCTACTTGGTCAAAATGGTGCAGGTAAAACAACAACAATTAATCTATTTCTAGGTCTTATTGAGGCTACCAGTGGTACAGCGCAAATAAATGGAGTAACAGTGACTCCAAATAGCAATAAAACAACACAGATGATTGCCTATATTCCTGAGGTAGTTCAACTCTATGGAAACTTATCTGGTCTAGAAAATCTTAATTTTTTCAGTAGACTAGCTGGTTTTAAATACTCCAATTCAGAACTATCTAATTTTTTAGTAAAAGCTGGTCTTCAGGAAAGTGCTCATCAAAACAAACTTGCTTCATACTCAAAAGGTATGCGCCAAAAAGTTGGTATCGCCATTGCACTTTCCAAAAATGCAGATTACATATTTATGGATGAGCCTATTTCTGGTTTAGACCCTAAAGCCACTTTAGAATTCACTAAAATATGTAAAGAACTAAGTAATGAAGGTAAAGCAATTTTTATGGCCACCCATGACATCTTTAACGCTGTTAATGTAGGTACTAAAATTGGTATTATGAAAGAGGGGAAACTGGTACATACCTCCGACACTGATGCTATCACAGCAGAAGAATTACAAGACTTATACCTAAAAACTATCTAAACGTAAAACAAATCAATTCACACAATGAAACTTTTTAAATTATTACCCAAACTATTATTTCTGATTTGTGGTTGTGCAGCCTTAGCACAGGTGCAAGTAACAGGAACCATCGTCGATTCTCAAAATACGCCCATCGTAGGAGCTACTATTTCTTTAGAAAGTAACGCAAATACTTTTGGAAAATTAACAGACGATTCTGGAAAATTTGAAATAGATGCTCCTTCCGGAAATTATAAAATTGAAGTACGCTATTTAGGTTTTCAAGCATATAAGAATACCATAGAAACTGGTAACACTTCTTCGTACGATGTAGGTACTATTCAATTAGAAGAAGGTACAGAACAACTACAAACTGTCGAAGTTGTTGGTCGGGTTAGAAAAGATTACAACAGTGATTATTCTTTTTCGGCTACCAAAATAGCGATCAAAAATAAAGAACTACCACAGGTAGTAGCTGCTGTAACCAAGGAGCTTATTGCAGATCGACAAGCTTTTCAGTTACCAGACGCTGTAAAAACAGTGAGTAATGTTGCTATTACTGGTTTATACAACCACTATAATATTAGAGGTATTACACAAGCAGATGATGGACAAGTGCTTAATGGTATGCGTACACGTCAGTACTATTTTTTACAACCAATTACCTCTCACCTAGAACGTGTTGAAGTTATCAAAGGACCTTCATCTGTAACATTTTCTAGTGCTGATCCTGGAGGAACTGTAAATATGGTAACTAAAAAACCATTAACTGAAAATCGTAATGAAGTATCTGTATCTGCAGGTAGTTTTGGAACATTAAGAGCCACTGCAGATTTCACAGGTCCTTTAAACGATTCTAAAACGTTATTATATCGCTTTAATGCAGCAATTCAGGAAGCTGATTCTTTTAGAGATATTGTAAATAACAATGCTATTTTAATTTCTCCATCTTTAAGTTATATCCCTAACGAAAGTACATCGCTTAATGTAGAAATGATTTATAATAATGCTGAAGGTAATTTGGATCGAGGACAACCAATTTTTGATGCTGTAGATGATAACTATGACCCAAATAGTACACCAACTACTTTAAATCCTGGCGCAATTAACGACTTCTACAAAACCAAAGAATTCATATTCATGACAAGTTTTAGTAAAAAATTTACGAAAAACTTTGGTTTCAATGCTCAGTATATGAAGCAAACTTGGGATGAGGATTTACAAGAACACAGAGCGGATGCATTCCGTCAGGCGTATAATATTAATGGAGATTTAGTTCCTAATCTTGTAGCAATGAGATACGCTGAAAGGCAACAAAATTGGAATACTGATAATTTCAGTGGATTTTTTAATTACGATATCGAAAAAGGAAATATCACTAATAAAATTTTAGTAGGATATGATGCTTCCAGATGGGAAAGAAGAACCGGTGGAGCTAATAGTTCTAGAGATTATTTATTAAATGATGGATCTACGGCTAGATTTAGACCTGGAACAAGTGACCCTAATGATTTTCAGCAAACTGCGGATGGTTTATTAGTTCCTGCAGTACCACATTTAGACTTAACAAATCCTTTTAACGGAATAAGAAATACGAATAACTATGTACTTTCGCAATTTGAAATTCCAGCAAACTTAACAACTTCTAATGGTGTTTATATTCAGAATCAATTTAAGATTGGAAGATTTTCAGCTTTAGTAAACTTGAGATATGAGTGGTTTAAAGATATCTTCGATTATGAAGGAGATGAAGAGGAATTTACCACTAACGCTTTTGTACCGAGATTAGGTGTAACTTACGAAGTTACAGATGATATTAGCGTATATACTACCTATTTAGAAGGATTTCAACCTCATACCAATACAGTATCGTTATCTCCTTCTGCAGAAGGATTCTTTTGGGCTGCTTCGCCAGGTAGATTTGATCCACTAGAAAGTAGCTTAATAGAACTAGGTGCCAAAGGAGAATTTTTGAATGGAAAAATATTTGCCAACTTAGCAATCTTTAATATCACTCAAAAGAATATCTTACTTGGAGATACTTTTGATTTAGGTAATTTAACCACTAGAGGAGAACAAAGAAGTAGAGGTTTTGAAGCGGATATTTCGGGTTATGTATTACCAAATTTCCAATTAACAGCTTCTTATGGTTATACTGATGCTACAATCGAAGAAGATGCAATTGCAGAATTTGTAGGACAACGAATCGGAGGAGCTCCAAAGCATAATGCTAATTTTTGGGGTAGATATGATTTTACCACTACTCCAATATTAAAGGGAATTGGAATTGGTTTTGGTGCTCAATATGTAGATGAAAGATTTACTTGGTATAATCCTACTTATAATACTAGTAGAGTATTATTGCCAGAATATACTGTATTTGATGGAGCGATTTATTACAAGCCAAACATCATAAATATGCAGTTAACTTTAAAAGTTAATAACATCTTTAATGACACCTATTGGTTAGGTGGTCTTAGTCCAAATAGATTAGGACCTGGTGCTCCCAGAAACTTTTTGTTAACCGCAACCTATAAATTCTAAAAAGATGCAATGGGCTAATATTCGATTATTCGCAATCCACTTTTGGCGTAATGCGACTACTCCCAAGACTTTTTATGTATTGTATTCAATTTTTATACTACTAACAGCGTATTCCGCTGTTAGTGGTATAAACAACTATATCACGCAAAATGAGATTCGACAAGAACATCAGGAAAAAGCGAGACAAAGTTGGGAAGCTAATCCAGATAAGCATCCGCATAGAATGGCACATTTTGGAACTTTTGCATTTCGAATCCCTTCCACATTAGGAATATTTGATTATGGATTAGAAAGTTTTACTGGGAATACAGTTTTTTTAGAAGCGCATCGACAGAATAGTGTCAATTTTTCCGAAGCTACATTTTCTACAGGAATGTTACGATTCGGCGAGTTAAGTCTTGCTCTATTATTACAATTGGTATTACCTATTATTTTATTTTTTATTGGTTTTTCTGGAGTTGCAAGAGATAAACAGAACGGAACTTTGAAAATACTATTATCCCAAGGAGCTCACTGGAAAGAGATCTTATTCGGGAAATCTATCGGTCTTTTTATAATTTCTTTATTGTTTTTTACACCTATCTTATTATTAGTAATTATTGCTCTGTTCTTTTTAGAAAGTCCGATATCACAAGATTATAGATGGTTACGTCTCGGAATCATTGGGCTAAATTATTTGGCTTTCCTATTTATCTTATCTGCTATCACCATCACAATATCGACTTCTAGTAATTCTCCTAAAAATGCTTTATTACGTTTATTAGGTATTTGGTTACTCTTGGTTATTTTATTACCAAAATCTGCGCAAGCTATGGGAAACTATTGGTTTCCTACACCAAGTAAATTAGCTTTTCAATCCGCTATTGAAAAAGAAGTTATTCAAAAAGGAGATAGTCATAATCCAAATGACCCTCATTACAATGGTTTAAGGGATTCTATATTAACCGTTCATAATGTTAGTAAAGTTACCGATCTTCCTTTTAACTATTCGGGTTTTGTAATGCGAGAAGGTGAGAAAATCACTTCGGCTCTTTACAAAAAACATCAAGCAAGATTGGTTGATATTTATAAAAGTCAAAATGATGTAACGAGATTTTCATCCTTTATCAATCCGTTTACAGCAATCAAATTAGTATCCATGACCATGTCTAGTACGGATTTTTCGTCGTATGTAGATTTTCAGGATAAAGCTGATAACTATCGATATACTTTAGCACAAACCATGAATGAATTACAGATGGAATATATCAGTCCAAAAAAAGAAAGTGGTTCTGAAGGAAAAACACATGTAGTAGATCACGAGCATTGGGAAGAGTTTGAAGATTTTAAACACGAGCCTATAACTTTTTCTAAATCTATGAAAGAAGCGCTTCCTGCCTTACTATCCATTATTTTTTGGACAATAGCTGCAATCGGGTTATTGGTATTCACTTCTAAAAGAGCAAGAGCGATATGACGTTATATAAATTATTATTTCAACAATGTATTCGATCCAAAGAAGTTTGGATAAGCCTTGTACTACTAATTTTATTAGGTGTTGTAGGAATTATTATTGGAGATAAACACCTTAAGAGACAGCAAGATGCGATTATCGAAGTAAAAGAATACCAAGAACAACACTTTGATCGACAGGTATCGTTGCACAATGATGATTTAGGTCTCTTATTATATTATGCCAAGTTTGCTTATATCAACTCACTAGATCCGTTGGCCGGATTATCCATTGGACAATCAGATGTTAATCCAACCGTAAAACGAATTACAATTAAAACCTTTGAAGCACAAAAATATGATACTGATCTCATAAATCCCATGAACCTACAATCTGGGAATCTAGATCTTTCTTTTGTGATTATTTATCTTTTCCCGCTACTCGTAATTGTTCTTAGTTTTAATGTTCTTTCTGAAGAAACAGAAACAGGAACCTGGAGACTTGTTGCCATTCAATCTAGATCAAAACTTGGTTTTATTATTTCCAAGCTTCTGATTAGGTTCATCTTATTATCAGTAGTGTTAGTCGTTCTTTTTACTATTGCCAAATTAACTCTCGACCTACCATTGAATCTACAATTTTTTTGGATGTTTAGTTTATCCTTGCTTTATGTTGTTTTTTGGTTTACGGTAAGTTTTTTTATTATAAGTTTTAAGAAATCTTCTGGATTTAACGCCCTATTACTTTTATCAGTTTGGTTGGTATTAATCATCCTTGTACCAGCAGGAATTAATGCCTATGTTTCTTCTAAATACCCTTTGCCAGAAGCGTTAAGTACTGCTATAGCACAAAGAGATGGTTATCATGTAAAATGGGATACTGATAAAAAGGAAACTATAGAGAAATTTTACAAGCATTATCCTCAATTTAAAAACTATGGGTATCCAACAGATGGTTTTAATTGGTTATGGTACTATGCTATGCAACAAATGGGAGATGATGATTCTAAAAAACAAAGAGATGCTTTTAATGAAAAAATTAAATTGCGCGAACAAACCAGTGACCAAATTGCATCTATAATTCCAAATATGCATTTGCAACTTGCTTTTAACCAACTAGCAGGAACCAGTATGAACCAACAAATGGGATACTTAGATGCTACTGATGAATTTCATGAAAAATTACGTTTATTTTTCTATCCGAAAATATTTGAAGGCAAATATGCAGAGACTATAGATTGGAAGCAAATTGTTCCTGAATATTATACCACAAAAACGTCATTGAGCCCTATAAAAGGTATTGCTCCTTTACTTATTGCATCGATATTGATGATATTAATTTCGATACCCATGACAAAAAAATTGTAACTAAGATCATTCAGGTAACACGCCTACACTCATAAGTGTTTCACCTTTATTAATTGGTGGAGTACCAATCATATAGAGGATTACTCCACTTTCTGAAGCTATTATTTTTTCTAAGGTATTACCAAAAAAATCAGTTGTATAGCCTATAAGTTCTCCTTTTTTAATAAGATCACCGGCTTTTTTTTCTGTGTAAAAGAGGCCGGTTGATTTACTTTTTAGAGTTACTCTTTTTGTAATAATTGTTGGTTTTATTTTGGATTCCGATGATATACTATCAAACATTTGCAAATGCTTTAATAAAGAAATCATACCATCTACAATTCTTTTTGTTTCTACTTTATCAGGAATACCAAGTCGACCACACTCAATATCTACTGATGGGATCTTACGATGAAAAGCTTCTTGAGAACAATATATACTTGGAGTTTTCAGTCTCTCTTGTTTGATATTAAAAATTATAGAATAATCAAATCCCATAGCTAACGCCATTTCTTTACCTTTTTTGGAAACTTCTGGTAATGCTTCGCTCTGATACCAAGCATTATAAGCGCGTAAATCTTCCGGAGCATCTCCAGCATGCATATCCACAAAAAAGTCAGATTTAGTTATTATATCAGACGTGATCATATGCGCAATACGTTGAGTAATTGTTCCATTAGGATCTCCTGGGAAAGAACGGTTTAAATTTTTTCCATCCATAGGATTTACATAGGGGCTTCTTCCTAAAAAAGCTGGCACATTAGCTAACTGTACTAAAATGACTGTCCCAGACAATTTTTGAGGGTCTATTTTCCTATTTAATTCTTGAGCTGCTAATATCGGAGGATATTCATATCCATGTACTCCTGCCGTTATTCCTAATACAGGTCCAGATTTTACGCCATGAAATATGGTAACAGGCACAAATGTACTATCCTTATCAGATCTTACGGGAACTTTAATATGACTTTTGGTTCCAGGAGCAATTGATTTATTTTGAAAAGAAAAAGGACTTTGTGCTAACCCATGGATATGTAGTATTACAAGTAAACTTATGGAAAATGCTCTTTTCATAAAGATATATTTTAGCATCTAAAGGTACTGGTTTTATTGGCTAAAACTTAGAAATAAAAGCGCTCATTTTTAACATTAACAGTTAAGATAATGACCTATATACTCATAATAAAACAGAAAGATTCTCTCTATTAAAAAGAACCTTTCTTTATTAGAAAATCGAATCCAAATTGATGTATCATGTCTATTTTTTATGCTCCTTTTCCAAACATGATTAATATTACTTCTACTGCCTCATCCCTTTCGTTCCACCATTTATGATTCACATTGGCAGGAATAAATACTGTATTCCCTTCAGATACCGTTATTCTTTCTCCATCGACTTCTCCTTCAATAGTACCTTTAATGGTAACTCCTAACATGGGAAACGGAGCTGCTTGTTCTCTAGCATCATCTCGTACTCGTTCGCCTGGTAAAATTCTGTACCAAGCTGTTCTTAAGCCTTTTTCATAATAAAAAATTGTAAAATTAGAACCATGTGCCTTTCTAGTGGTATTCTCTTTAAAGGGAATGATTTCAGGAAACCCTTTTGTCCAAAAATGAAAAGAAAAGGCATTAAGATTACTATCATCAATTTCTGATGGAGTAAATCCATCCATTTCTCGTACACTCATTGGTGTATAATCTCCTGCAAATGCTTTTCCTTGTGCTGTTAATGCATTGATCGTACCATTATGAATTGCTTTTAAAGTTTCAAATTCTATGGTGTATACATATGTTGGTTTTTTAGGCAAACCTTTTTCCAGAATCACTCCCCATTTCTCTTTGATTTTCTGACCTGTAATCTCTACGGTCCAAGAGCCGTAATCGGAAACTTCAATTCCAATAACTCTGCGTTCTGACGCATATCGATCTTTTGTATAATCATCTACAAAAGACCTCAAAATTAATTCAGCATCATTATCTGTAATATTGCAAGAGTGCACGAGTCCTCCATTAGAAATTGAATTCTCGGTAGCTAGTAAATTTTGAACACCTATCAAAGATAGTACGGTAAATAAATAAGTTTTTAATGTTTTCATTTGATTAATGATTTTAAAATTACACAAGGCAAATGAATACAAAAACAACTGCAAAAATCAGTATTTATAGGGGTTTGTGGGGAAACTACAAGTTTTAGGGGTTAATTCGCAATAGATTTAAGATGTCTTCATAATACTTTTCAGAAACTGGAATTTCATCTTCGTAATCCAGAAGCTTTATAATAGTATTTCTTCGCTTATCATTTTTAATACTAAAGCAATTTATGTTCACTAAATATCTTCGGTGACAACGATAAACTGGTGATATTGGATTTACTATTTGATCTTCTATATTCTTTAGACTAGACCTGAAAACAACTTTTTTGCGAAGTCCATCTTCTATTTTATGAATATCTACATAATTATCATCACTTCTTATGTATAAAATCTCATTAAGACTTAGATCTAACTGTTTTCCATTGGAAGAAGTTATGCGATACGTTTCTTTTGAAGATATAGAGGCTATACTCTGGCGATTAAAATAACTAAAAATCCCAACAACAAAAAAAGACACAATAATACCTATTCCTAAAAGTCTTCCTATCACGAGGAAATACTCGGTAAAAGTAAAATCTCTAAAACCACCCAAAAAACTCTTGTATAAGAACATTACTCCTCCGACAAAAAGTATTACCAAGGAATACCACAACAGTGCTTTGGCAATATTCCATTTTTTGAAAAAGTTATTAAAAATCCGAGGAATCAAAAACTCTATAAAAAAAATAGCAGAGGAAAAAACAACTCCCATGCTGATAGCAATAAGGTTATAGTACCAAATACCATTTTGATTAATTATATTAAATGGTTTAAAGAGAATAACGAATACACTGGCCAAAAATCCTATTAAAAATACCCAAATAATATTTCTGGTAGTCTTTTTTGGTCTTGGAAAGGGAGTTCGAAATAATTTAAACATTAGAATTGCTATTTACCATTTTCCTTTCTTTTGCAACTAAGAATATATTTTGTGCCGCAATGAAGATAAACAAGAATATATTAATCTTCCAAAAATGCCTATTTTAAAAAACCTTTCTTTAGAAAAGAACAAGCCAAATCTTATAACAATAAATAAGAGAATAATTCTCCCAAAACACATAAATCATTCTTGGCATACAAATTGGTATCATAGAGTGGTGTTATAAAATTATAACATTAGAGTTCTTATTTTAAAAAAATAAATATCTTTAACCCAGTTAAAAAACCTAATTATGAAAAAACTATTACTAGTAGCTGTTCTTATGGCCGCGACTGTTGCTTTTGCCCAAAAGAGAAAAGATCAAGAAGGAAGCATCAAAAATCTAAAAGGAATTTCTGAATACACACTTGTATTTAACTATGACAATCTTAAGGTTCATAAGTTTGATACTGAAGAGGAGTTTCTAAAAGATAAAATGGAAAAAAGAGAAAAGAAACATCCAGGAGAAGGAAGAGGTGAAAAATTCAAAAAATCATGGTTTGGTGATAGAGAAGAAAGATACGAGCCAAAATTTATTGAATCTTTCAACAAACGTTTTGAAGATGGTGAAGTAAAAGTTGGAAAAGACCTTTCTAGTGCTACGCATACTATGAAGGTAAAGACAACTTGGATATATCCAGGTTACAATGTTGGTGTTTCTAGACAGCCGGCAAAATTAAATGCTACTATTATTGTTTATGAAACTGCAAATCCTGATAAAATCTTATTCTCTACTAATTATATAAAAGTTCCTGGTGGAGGTGCTTTTGGAAATGACTATAACTCTGGTTATAGAATTTCTGAAGGATATGCTAAACTTGCAAAAGAACTTGCAAAATATATCAAGAAAAAGGCGAAATAAACATTTATTCGACATAAAGGAAAAGCTGTAGTAAGAGGTTACTACAGCTTTTTTTATTACAGTTTTTAATGGATATCAAAAGATAAAAGTAAAAGAACAAATAATACATTCAATTACAATTATTAATATCATTACGATTATCGATTGTGATCAGACATAGAAAAAAATATGGCTTAAAACATTTGAGTTATCACTTCTGTTATTTTAATAGCAATCTCAATTATATAATTCTGAATACATCTAAAAATTCTAAAAAAATTTAATAAAGTTGGATACAAGATATCTTTATTTAGAAAACAATCAATAAAAAAACCTGTAGCACATGCTACAGGTTTTCTTATTAGATAATCACAATTCACTACTTAATTGATTGTAGAAAATTGGATTGTTTCTGTATTTTCAGAAGTATCACCTTTCAGTACTAAAATATAGTTCATCATTGGTTGAATGTTTGCTTGTGAAGCCATATCTATAGTAAGTGTATTACAACCAGGATCTAGACTATCGGTCATTAATGGTCCTACTGCATTACCTTCCATCGTATAAATTTCGCATGTCACGGTTTGTGCCCTATCTACTTTAATATCAACATTCATTTGTCCGGTTCTGCTAACCGGTACTGGGAATGCAGTAGCCTCAAAAGCACTACTTAAACAAGGATCTGATGTTACCGATACAGTTACCGAATCTTCCACTGTACAACCGTTTTTGGTTACAGTAACACTATAAGTAGTTGTTTTCGAAGGCGAAACATTGATCGTATTTGTAGTCTCACCTGTAGACCAAAGATATGAGTCTACATCACCTGATACTGTTGCGGTTAGCGGAACTTGAATGGTTCCAAATTCTATTGTAATGTCATCTCCAGCATTCACTGAGATCTCCGTTACAATAACTGCTACCTCATCAGAAGCTTCACAACCATTTTGAGTAACTGTTACTGAATATATAGTATCCACTAAAGGAGCAACAGTAATATATCTTGTAGTTTCTCCGGTAGACCATAGATATGCATCTGCAATTCCCGCATCTAACTGAACTGTTTCTTCTGCACAGATATACTGATCAGCTCCTAAATCTACGTTTGCTTCATTAACAAATACTGTTACCTCATCTGTATTCACACAGTCTGCACAATTCGAAACAGTAACTGTATAGGTAGTATCTTCTGTTGGCGATACTGTAATACTAGAAGTTGTTTCTCCAGTAGACCATAGATATTCTACACCATTGGTTTGTACATCAATACATTCTCCAATATTTATATTAAAATCTCCGAAAGAAGTAGGATCTCCTTCAATATTAAACCATCCAGAACCTCCATAAACTGCTGGAGTATATTCGAAAGTATTTGCTCCATTTCCTAGCTGAAATGCTTCTCCTCTTCTAGAGATATCATAACTTAAAGACCCATTAATTTGAGTTACCGTACCACTTAACTCTGTATAATATACCCAACCTGTTGGATCTTCTGTTTGACAAGAACTAGCTTTTGGACTTCCCACTGGTGGTACTGTCGTAAAACCTGTAAAAGTAGCATCCACCATAAAAGAAGTATTGGTAGAATTATATTCAAAAACTTCTCCTTTTAAGGTTGCAGTTCCATCTACATTCTCACTCCAAACTAAATCGACGTTTCTAAACCATAATCTCTTTCCTTGATCATTTATAAATACTACAAACTGATGATGTCTTCCCCTACAATAATCCGTGTCTTTGATACTATATCCAACACATTCTTCACACTCACCTTCTCCTGTAACTTCAGCCGTTAATGTAATTTCGTCTCCTTTACACATAAATTCATCCGTACCTGCATCTACAATCAATACTTCAACTTCTTCAATTGTAAATGTCCCAAGATCAACTGGGCAGTCTTCATTACCCCAACGTACCCATAAGTTATAATCTCCAACTTCTAAATCATTAAAACTATAAGAACCTGAATCATCTGGTACTTCAGTATATGTAAGACCTCCATCAATGGAAAATTGAATATGTGTACGATCATCAGTATCCTCAAAAACAAGTTGTATATCTCCTGTTGGATTAGTACAGTCTGCATTGGTAAGAATTACTTCGGCAACAGGCGCTTGTCTTACATGTAAATCTATACTGTTAGAATATACATATTCTCCACACTCTTCGCTTTTTGCCGCTCTTCTATACCATAAAGAACCTGACTCAATTCTTGGTGGTAAATAGTTTATTCCGTTTGCCCCATCAATATCTTCCCAAGCTTGTCCTTGTTCTCTTTTTACCTGCCACTGATATACCACTGTTAATCCAGTTTCTTCTGCAAGGTCGGTTCCTATCAACTCTTCTGGATCAAAAGCTTGGCAGTTGATTTGCGTTTCTTCTATTTCTCCTCCATCTTCAAGCTTGTTCTTATAGGTTACTGTAACAACATCTGTTGCTTCACAATCGTTACAATTTTTAACCGTAACTGAATATTCCCCAGCTTCAGTCACAGTAATACTTGATGTATTTTCACCTGTTGACCATAAATATGTTAGATCATTTTCATCTGTAGCGATACAATCACCAAAATTAATGTTGAAATCACCTCTATCGTATGTTTGGTCAGTAGTATCAAACCATCCACAAGCACCAAATTTACCTTTTTCAGCTTCTGTTTGATTTGCTCCATTACCCATTTGGAATGCTGGTCCTCTTCTGGACAAATTAACAGACCAAGAACCATCTGTACTTTTTACTGTACCTACTAATCCTGTGTAGTATATCCAATCAGAACTATCCTCATCATTACAGATATGATCTTTTGGACTATCAGCAGGTGTATTTACTACTTTTCCTGTAAATAAGGCATCTACTTCGTATGTTTTTTGTTCTAAAGTGTGATCATATACTGTTCCAGAAAGTTTAGCCGTACCATCGGCAAACTCTTCCCACTGAAGGTCTACATTAGAAAACCATCTTGGATTCGTTCCATCTGTTAACCACATCACATAATTTTCATTTCTATTACAGTGATCGGTATCTAAAATAGTGTATCCAACACAATCGCTACAATTTTGATTCCCTTCTACAGTTGCTGTTAAGGTAACTTCCTCGCCTTTACAAATTTCTACATCTTCTCCAGCATCTACAGTAATCGTTTGATCTTCGATAGTTACCACTCCTAGATCTACAGGACATTGATTATTCCCCCAACGTACCCAAAGATCATAACTTCCTGCTCCCAATCCAGTAAAGGAAAAGATTGCAGAATCATCTGGTACTGTCTTATAAGTTGTACCTCCATCTTTAGAAAATTCGATATGAGTTCTTCCGTTAGTATCACCAAAAGTAAAAGTAATGCTACCGTCATTCTTTTCACAATTAGCATTTTTTACGCTAACATCTACATTTGGCACTTCTTTTACATGAATATCAACTACATTAGAATATTTGTAAGTATTACATCCTTCTATTTTTACAGCTCTTCTGTACCAAACCGAACCAGAATCTCTAAATGGTGGTTGGTAATTTTTAGCATTAGCTCCTTGGATATTTTGCCATTGTCCTCCGATATTCTCTTTTATTTGCCATTGGTATTTCACATTTCTGTGATCTCCACTACTTACTGCAGTACCGATAAACTCTTGTGGCGTAAAACCACCACAGTTCCACTGTGTTTTTTCGATCTTACCAGCATTCAATTCACAGTTATTATAATGAAGAACTTTCACTTTAAATTTCTCCCAAGAACCTATTCTTGATCTGTTACAGATCATCGGTTTCTTACCATCTTCAGAAGAAACATATTTACCATTACTTCCTTTTAAGGCAATTCTACCATTTCCTAACTTAACAACTTTAAACTTTTGCCAAGCCCAAACGTTATTTACGTTGCAATACATTCTTTTTTCTCCATTTTCTGAAGAAAGGTATTTCCCATTGTTTCCTTTTAAAGCAATTTTACCATTTCCAGCATCTACTACTACAAATTTTTCCCAAGAACCAATTCTAGTTCTATTAGCATTAATAGGTTTCTTTCCGTTCTCTGAAGAAACATATTTACCATTATTGGCAATTAATACGATTGTTGCTCCAATAGGAACATCCGTATACGTTTCAAAAGCTTCAAAAGCCTTCTCTTCATTTTTGGCTTGTGTGGTTAAAGACACAAAACATAACAAGGCTAGTAATACACTAGTCATATTACGCCTTTTTGATTTGTACTTTTCTAAAGTAATTTTCATCATAAGGTTGGTTTTTGTTAATGATTTTAAGTTAGTTTGTCTTTACATAAATTATACTCTACATGTAAAAAATGAAGAGTAAAAAAATGTAATAATGAAAATTGGAAATACAGTGAAAATCTAAAAACTAAGCACTAGTTTTTAATGTTATGCTAAAGCAATAACATTACGAAGTTTAACCCCTATCCCCAGCGCAAATATTATAAATTATGATATGTCTGAGAAGAAAAAAAAACGAAAAACGTTGAATAACAGATTCCTCCTATAAAATGTTAAAATCTCTTAATAAGTGTTAAATTGTAGTATAAAACTTACTTTTCTTAAAAAGATTACATTTCATCGAAAAATATCACTCAAACATCTAACTCAAAGGTTATTATTGGACAGTCTATTCGAAAAAAAACCATCAAAACAGACTCAAATAACTACAAAAAAGAAAAAAGTGATTTGAGCTATTCAAATCACTTTTTTATCTCAAATGAGAAACCTGTATTATATTTTTACCAATTTGAAACTTCGTATTTCGCTTCCATTATATAATCTCAAAAAATATATCCCAGTTGGGTTTTTACGCATATTAAATTCGAGTTCTTGTTGTTTTGAAACTATCATTTTATCCAAAACCACTTTGCCAGAAACATCCATGATCCGGTATCTAAAATAATCATGTTCCTTTGGTAGTGTCATATATGCTTTTTCCAAAAAAGGATTTGGGTACATCACAATGTCAGTTTCTACATCAGGAACCTCTGATGTTCGGTTTTGATCGCATGCTCCTACTATGAAATCATGTTTAGTAGCTGCTGTGTTATTTTCTCCTCCCGTTGGAAGACTATAAGTATAGTAGAAATAAATCTGCTCTCCACTATTGGCATTGATCTGAAAAGGTACATTAGGTGTTACCAAATATCCTGGATATGGACCTGAAATATTTGTACTATAATACAAAATACAAACTCCATCACCTACGCCATTAATCTCTGGTATAAAGGTAATCGTAGGATTAGATGTATCCGATGAAATTTCATAGCTATATTGGTTGTTAGCAGCTAATCCAGTACAGTTATCACTTGTAATTACTTCTGATTCTTTAAATTCTAGATAATTCACATTTAAACCATTTGAATCGAAAACTAATCTTAACTCATGATTCCCTTCCGCAATAGTAATATCATTTACAGAAACTGTCTCATACTGTTGCCAACTTCCTGTATTAGGCACTGATATAACATCTGTAATCGCAACACCATCAAGCTCTAAATGGAACTGACCATTTCCATTAGGTGAAGCTACACGAAACTCTATATCGTAATTAGATGAAGAAGCTGTAGCAGAAATATCGTAAGCCAACCACTCGCTTGCTCGTATCCAACCCACGTTATACGATCCTCCTAAAACGTCTCCTGTGTTTTCTATATCTACATCATCCTGTCGATAAGCTCCTCCGGTATTACCTGATGTTAAATCATGATATCCGATTCCTTCTCCTCCTTCTTTATAATCCTCTGCTTCAATTATTCCTGGGATAATTTGATCATTATTTGGAGGTACAATAATTTCATCACCATCTGTTGTTAGTAATGTATTTGCCGGAACAACAAATGAATCTATCTCTATATTATCCTTAAATACAATACATGTCTGATCTATATTCTTAGGATTATACACCACATAGGTTATCTTTCCATCTTTCTGAAAAGTACTACTTAATGGTAAACTTAGTCGATAATTTGATTGTCTTAATCCAAGGTTTTGAGAATTATGAGCATAGTAATATGTTAAGGCACTTTCATTAGAATTATGAGCGACACCATATTCTTGAGATCCTATCGCACTATCCCAAAACTCATCAAACTTACTGGTAACGCCCTCTGGATCAAAAAATAGTTTAAAACCCCAACAAACATTCATCCAGTCTCCACTTAAATTCCCTAAATCATTCTCCATATTACTGATAATCGGATTTACCAAAGCATTTACTTCGTTTGTCGTTAAGAAGTCATTCCAAAAGCTATATGCTGGTGTAATCGGCAACCATTGTATACCATGAATATAAGTGTCTTGCGCACCAAAAAAAGTTCCATAAACGTATCTATTCATTTCTAAAATACCAACTATTGGTTGCTCATATCCGATTTCTTCAAATACACCACTTTCATTATACCAATAATCCGCTATGGCCCTTCCCTCCATTACATATCCATAGGCTGCAGCATCTCTCATCTCAACATTTTCAGTTATTTCTCCTGTCATAAACATTCCGGCCCAAGACTGCATTGCTTCTGAAGTAGATTCTTGATTGTTTCCAATAGCGTTTCCTAAACCATTAGCAAAAGAATGCCCCATCCAAGGACTAAAAGTTCTCAAATAAGGAAAATCTGTATCATTTCTATCCCAATTAGCATACGTTTTTATAACTTTTGTAAGCATAGGCCAATATGCATCCATTGATCCTGGTTCTGCCATTTCTAATAATGCTCCAGCATGTGCTAAATATCCATAGTGAAAATGATGATCGGTAAAAAGTCCAGAGAAAAATTCCTCATTAAACCCTACTAATGCTTTCCACGCTGGATAGTATGCATAGTAAAAAGATGTCTCCCCTGGTGTATAAGTAAGCCAATCATATGTTCTCTCTTTTGCAAAATTCAATAAATCTTGATAGTCTGGATGATTGATTTCTTTGGCGATAAGAACATATTTAATTAGTTGGACCAAATATTTTCCTCCCCAATACGTACCATCAGCAAAATTATCTCTATCTAGGCGAGCATTATAATTATCGATCATTTCGATCAATTTAGCACGCTCATAAGGAGTTATATCATTATTATCTGTTATAGGTTCATTAAAATGTGGTAAAAGATTAGCATTAAACTCATAATTAAAAGAAAAACTAGTTCCTTCAGCTAATTTTAATGTTCCTCTGGGTGTAGCGCTATATTCCCTATTATTAAGAAACGAAAAATTGTTTGCGTTTCCTCTATAATGATGTGGGATAAAACCTTGTAAAACATTAGGTTGATTACCGATTATATTTATTTTTTCAACATTGTAGGTGACATTTACCAGACCATTCTCTGGTTGATAATCATATATCGCTTTTGTATCCACAGGTTTCGAAAAAGCATAGTCATGTAAAAAATTTAGATCTGATATTTCTGTTAACGCCGAAAAGACGATGTACTTACCATTACTATTTACTAGTTCTAGATCTCCTTCTATCCCATTTCTTGGAATGATGCTCGTACTTTCGGTAAGATGAACACCGTACAAATTTCCGTCATATTCGATAATAAATCGATCTAAGGTTGCAGGAAAAACGAGTGGATTTCCATTAGCATCATAATAATTTCTAACACCAGTATGAATAGATTGAATAACAGCATCAAACCCATTTGGTTTTGTCCAGACAAATGGCATTCCTTGTGCTAAAGTAACATCAATGGTCTGATTACTGGTTGTACTTTGAACTTCTAAATCTACATGCCAATCAGACCAATTTATCGCTGATGTTTTGTTAGCTATAAAATCATTTCCAGTTAAAGTTACCAAGTAATCAACACTAACACCAACACTTTCATTACCTCCCCAGTCTTTTGCCGTTCTGTGACCAATTTGATATCCCTTATCATTTGCTCTTGATAATAGTGGGTATGTCCAAAGATTTCCTCCATTTCGGGATCCATCAGCATTTTCGTTATACAAAACACTCGTCCACCAATCATTTGTAGGTATTGGCTTGCCTATCATTTCAGGACTTAGATCTAGTGTAGGATTTAGTGCTATACTCTGAAATGTTCCATTTTCGGGATCGTTTCCTATATATTCATGAGAAGGAGGATATTCTGCATAGGATCCTGCTCCCACGGGAATTACATTTTGGGTATAAAGCTCTGTATATGGAAATACTAGATACAGTAATCCCAATACTATTTTGGTGCATATTGTGGTTTTATTCATGAGTATGGTATTTGTGTGAATTCTAAATGAGTATGATATCTTGAGTTTTTATGTTGGTATTCATAAATATTGCATATAGAGTCTAATCTCATCAACAACTTCTTAAAAAAGTATTTTTTGATGAAACAAAGATGAATACTCCAAGAATTCGATTTTTGATAGTAAGAAAATATTAGGAGCAACTTTTAATAAAGTCGCTCCTTTTGCTAGATTAGTTTTTAACTATTTTAGAGATAAAAGGTTCTGTATTTTGACCATAAGCTTTTATGATATATACCCCTTTAGCTAATGAGCTAATATCTAAATTCAGTGCCGTTGTGGTTTTATCAAGTTGTTTTTTGAGTACTGGTACACCTTTAATACTGTACAAGTGAATTTGAGATATTCCACTAATGTTGGATATTTCTAAAACATCACTAGCAGGATTTGGATACATCACAATGTCAGTTTCTACATCAGGAACCTCTGATGTTCGGTTTTGATCACATGCTCCTACTATGAAATCATGTTTAGTAGCTGCTGTGTTATTTTCTCCTCCCGTTGGAAGACTATAAGTATAGTAGAAATAAATCTGCTCTCCACTATTGGCATTGATCTGAAAAGGTACATTAGGTGTTACCAAATATCCTGGATATGGGCCTGAAGTATTTGTACTATAATACAAAATACAAATTCCATCACCTACGCCATTAATCTCTGGTATAAAGGTAATCGTAGGATTAGATGTATCCGATGAAATTTCATAACTATATTGGTTGTTAGCAGCTAATCCAGTACAATTATCAATAGTAATTACCTCTGATTCTTTAAATTCTAGATAATTCACATTTAAACCATTTGCATCAAAGACTAACCTTAACTCATGATTCCCTTCTGCAATAGTAATATCATTTACAGAAACTGTCTCATACTGTTGCCAACTTCCTGTATTAGGAACTGATATAACATCTGTAATCGCAACACCATCAAGCTCTAAATGAAACTGACCATTCCCATTAGGTGAAGCTACACGAAACTCTATATCATAATTGGATGAAGAAGCTGTAGCAGAAATATCGTAAGCCAACCACTCGCTTGCTCGTATCCAACCCACGTTATATGATCCTCCTACAACGTCTCCTGTGTTTTCTATATCTACATCATCCTGTCGATAGGCTCCACCAGTATTCCCTGATGTAAGATCATGATACCCGATTCCTTCTCCTCCTTCTTTATAATCCTCTGCCTCAATTATTCCAGGAAGCGTATATAATGATGTATTATTTTCTAAAACAGTAATTGTAGCAGATCCAGATACGGATCCACTAGATGCTGAAATGGTATGCGTACCAATATCCGAACCAGTATATAAACCATCCGAATTTATTAAACCGCCAGTAGTTGTCCAATCAACATTAGTAACAAACGGTTCTCCATTTTGATCAAATCCTTGTGCTTGAAATTGTAAGGTTTCTCCCTGATATATTTCTGTAGTATCAGAAGAAACAACAATAGAAGACAATACTGGAGTTGGCACAACATCTTCTTTTTGTAACGATCTCAAATTATCAAAATAAAATATGTAATCACTTTCGTTATTAGGGTCAAAAAGTAATACTACATTATCTATTTGTGCATCATTCACCACTAAATCGGGTGTTGCGGTTAATACAAATTCTAATGTATGCCAATTGTTTTGTTCTTTCACTACAGCTTGGTAAACACTATGTCGTCCTGTTGGATAGTTAGCTGGAGTTGCCATTGTACTTGATTCTAATTGCCAACTAATTACCGTTCCAATCGGAGCATCAGTGTAAATATCCATTGCAAATCTTTTTTCTTCAGAAACATATGAACTAGCATCATTGATAAAATTTGTTTCAAAAAACAAAACATCATATAGTTCAACACCATTTCTAACATATCTTCCCACTTGTGCTGATGAATTAATTTCATTTTCTTCTGGATTAACCGAAGGAGCTTGATACACTCCTGTTGATCTGGAATCAAAAGTCAAATGATCGTTACCATCATAATCCTGAATCATTTCCGAAAAAATATATGATGCAGGTAGAGAAGTAATCCCATATCTAAAATTATCAAAATAGTAGGTATCAGAAGTATTGGAGTTTGGATCAAAAAGTATCGAAATTTCATCGACGGATAAATTAGAAGTTCCTCCATCTGGTGATGCAGCATGTGTAAATGCTATGGTACGCCAAGCATTTTGTTCTGAAACTATTCCGATATACTGACTGTTTCTTCCTAATGGAAAATCGTTTTCCGATGTTACTTGATTTTCTAAACTAATAGTAATTTCTGTTCCAACTTCTGCTTCTGTGTAAATATCCATAAAGAAAAGTTGATCTCCTTCTTTAAAAGGATTACTATCCGTAATGATTGAGGTAGAAAAGCTTACTACATCATATTGTGACGAAGCATCTCTAACATAGCTAGCTACGTTAGCGCTATTATTTATATTATTTACAGAAGGGTTAGAAACACCCGCTGTATATACACCATTCTGAAAAATAGGATTTAACTCATTTACTCCATCATAATTAGCAATAATAACCTCATCTATTACTGGTACTTCTCCAGCGATCATACTTCTCATATTATCTAAATAAACAATATGATTTGTATTACTATTAGAATCTATTAATAAAGCAAATTGATTTACTTCTAGAGCTCCAACAGTTACATCGGGTCTATCTAACAATTCAAATTCTAAGGTTTCCCACTGATTTTGGGTAGTGGATCTGGCGGCATATCGACTATGTCTTCCGATTGGCCAATCTCCAGACGATAAATTTCCATTTTCTAATTGTAAAATAAATTCCGTTCCAACCGGTGCCTCTGTATATACATCTATCCAAAT
Source organism: uncultured Aquimarina sp. (assembly GCF_947492965.1). GTDB lineage: Bacteria > Bacteroidota > Bacteroidia > Flavobacteriales > Flavobacteriaceae > Aquimarina. Next base: position 96,061 of record NZ_CANLOZ010000009.1, read on the forward strand.
AGATTTCTTTCCAGATATAAAATCTAGAGCATTTCCTATATCCGAAGATTCCATAAACAACACATCATACTGTGATCCTCCGTCTCGTTGATAGCTACCTACTAATGATGAATTGTTAGTGTTATCTGTCTCGGGATTAGTAATACTTTCTATTAATACTCCTGAAGTAGTACTACCATAGATTAGGTTTCTATTTGATTCAAAATCTTCAAAAACAAAGTCTAAAGTTCTTGGTGGTTCTACAGTTACACTTATGCTATACTCATTACTCCCACAATTGGGGGTATTAACTGAAACTGAGACATCGCCACCAGTATTCCCCCAATTTACGGTGATCGAATTTGTACCTTGACCAGATACAATCGTGGCATCTGATGGTACTGACCAATTGTAAGAAGCACCTTCAGTTGGTGATATGGTGTATACTTTATTCGTATCACCTTGATAAACTGTATTATCTCCAGTGAGTTGTGTGTTAAAAGTTCCGCTATAGACTCTTACATAATCTACCTCCATTTGTGTTGGATAATCTGCAGGTGTAGGTGCTATAAATCCAGTATATGGAGTTCCTGGACCTCCAACGGCTACATTAAGAATAATATACCAGTCTCCTTGATTAAATGGCCACGGATCCACAGTATTAGCAGGTGTAACAGCATGATATAATTGATCATCTACATACCATCTTATTTCTGTTGGTTCCCATTCTACTGCATATTCATGAAACCCTTCAGAAAGATCCAAACCTGCATCATATTCTCTACCATTAAATTGATGACCTCCATTATTATAATGTACGGTACCACCAATTGATTCAGGATTTTTATGTTGGGATTCCATGATGTCAATTTCTCCAGTAAAAGGCCAACTTCCATTTTCTGAAAGCATCCAGAATGCTGGCCATATGCCACCTGCCGACGGTAATTTTATACTCGCTTCATATCTTCCGTATCGTGCATTAAATTTACCAGAAGTTATCAACTTAGAAGAAGTATATTGTTTTCCTCCAAAGGATTCATTTTTAGTTGTAATTATTAAATTTCCATTTTGTACTGTTGTGTTTTCTGGTCTGTACCACTGCTCTTCTGCATTACCCCAACCACAGAGTGTAGGGCATCCATCTCCATTATCAAAACTCCATTTGAAAAGATCTACAGAAGTACCATCGAATTCATCGTTAAATATTAATTCAGAACATTGGGAATAACTAGTATTTAAGCAGCATATAAGAAAACTGCATAGTAAAATGGTTTTAAGAAATTCATTTGTTTTCATCATTAAAATGTTTTGTGTAAATAAGTTAGTTGTAAAATTTTTACATAATAATTCTATGCTATATGAATTTCTTCATATAGCTTTTCTTCTCTGCGTATTCGCATTATTATCAATAAATAATGGATACGCTAATTATGTTTTTCCCAAGTAGTCCGTGATACATAGAAACATTTAATCGGTTTCCATGATCTATTTCCAAGTGATATTAAAATATCGTGGTCTTAAATCTAGTTTTAGCTGTATAGTGAATTTATACATAACTGAAACTAAGGGTAGAATAATATATATTAATCTATAAATCAGTTTTATTGCCAGATTTTGATATAATCGATTTCAAATTCTTTCGGAAAAATCGAATCGTCAACTTCTGGTCCCCCAAAATTACCACCAATTGCAAGATTAATAATTATATAAAATGGTTTATTAAAAGGCCATGTTTGATCATTTTTTATTTCTGGGGAAAATGTATAAACCAGTTGGTCATCTAAATAAAATTCTATCTTTTCGGCTGTCCAAATGCACTTATATATATGAAAACCTTCTTCAATACTATAATTAACAGTTTTCTTAGAGTTGATTGTATTTCCATGACTATCTCTAGTATGTAAAGAAGTATAAATCGTATGAGGTTCCTTACCAACATATTCTAAAATATCTATTTCTCCGCAGTCTGGCCATCCAATTTCATCAATATCTGATCCTAACATCCATACTGCAGGCCATAGACCTTGACCGGTAGGTAATTTTGCTTTTACTTCTATAGTACCATACTGAAACTCTATTTTATCCTTAGTAGTTATTCTCGTAGATTTATATACATCTCCTTTTTTAGTCGCTGTAATAATTAAATTTCCATTTTGTAGTTTGGCATTTTCTCTAGTATAGATTTGCCTTTCATTATTACCCCAACCGCATAAATCGGGACAACCGTCCCCTTGTTGATAGTTCCAATAAGATTCATTTAATTCCGTTCCATCAAAATTTTCTTCCCAAATAATAGATTTAGAGTCTTGGCAAGACACCAGGAAAAGAGAAATAATAATATAGGTTAAGAGATTTTTCAATTTATTTAAGCTCAAAAGTTGATTTCATTGTTTTGTCAGAACTACCACCCACGAAAACTTCAAATTCTCCAGGTTCGATAATCCAAGTATTTTTATTATCGTAGAAACCAAGCGTTTCCTTTTCTAATTCAAAATTTACTGTTTTCGTTTCTCCTGGTTTTAATGAGATTATCTCGAATCCTTTCAGTTCTTTTACAGGTCTCGTAATACTTGCAAAAAGGTCTCTTATATACAATTGTACCACTTCTTTTCCTTCATAATCTCCAGTATTAGCAAGCTCAATAGACACTAATACTTTTGGATCATTATATGACTGATTTTCTGTAGTAACTTTTAAATTCGAATACTCAAAAGTTGTATAACTTAATCCATGACCAAAAGCATAGAGTGGAGAATTCTTTTGATCTGAATAATGTGACCAGAAAACAATATCTGGTGCTGGTTCCGTTGGCCGACCTGTATTTTTATAATTATAGTAAATAGGTACTTGCCCAACATTTCTAGGAAATGACATTGGCAATTTACCGCTTGGATTATAATCCCCATATAAAACTTGAGCAATAGCGTTTCCACTTTGGGTTCCTAAATGCCAAGCTTCTACAATAGCTGGTATATGTTCATCTGCCCAAGGAATGGCCAAAGGTCTTCCGTTATTTAGCACTAAAACAATATTCGTATTCACTTTATATATTGCTTCTAGTAATTCTTGTTGAACTCCTGGTAAATCTAGTTCTGTTCTACTTCTACCTTCTCCACTTTGAAAACCAATTTCACCTAACACCATAACCACCACATCTGCATCTTTAGCAGCTTTTATGGCTTCATTAAACTCACCCTTATCAGTGGTATTAATTTTAGTTTCGGTAACAAAAGCAGTATTCCCGATAGAAACATCAGCACCTTTTGCATACTTCAAAGAGTTTCCTTTATACTGCTGCATTCCTTCTAAAACGGATATAGCTGTATTATCATCTGCCGCTATTCGCCAACTTCCTAACGGACTATTTTTATCACTTGCTAATGCACCTATTAAAGCTATTTTTTGTCCTTCTTTCTTAAGAGGAAGTAATTGATTTTCATTTTTAAGTAATACTATGGATTTTTTGGCTATATCTAGAACAGCATCATTATTTTCTGAACTACCTAATACTTCTTTTTCTCTTTTTTCATCACAATATTTATAAGGATCTTCAAATAATCCTAGTTCGTACTTGACTCTAAGAATTCTTCGGGCAGCATCGTTAATCAGTTTTTCTTCTACTTTCCCTTCTTTTACTAAATCTGCAAGATGTTCCACATATAAATAAGATTCCATATCCATATCAGACCCAGCATTCGCAGCTAATTCAGCTGCTTTTTTGCCATCCTTTGCATATCCATGTGCTATCATTTCGGTAATAGAACCCCAATCGGAAACTATAAAACCTGTAAAATTCCAATCTCCTTTTAAAACATCTCTTTGCAGCATCTTATTACCCGTAGCAGGAATTCCATTAAGTTCATTAAACGAATTCATAAAAGTCTTTACTCCTGCATCATTAGCAGCTCTAAATGAAGGAAAAACAATATTATTTAAGGTAGAAGTACCAATGTCTACGGTATTGTAATCTCTACCAGATTCTGAAAAACCATATCCTGCAAAATGTTTTGCACAAGCAGCTATCGTATAGTTAGCAGATAGATCTTCTCCCTGAAAACCTTGCACTCTGGCTACACCTATTTTAGCACCTAAAAACGGATCTTCGCCACCACCTTCCATAACTCTTCCCCATCGGGCATCTCTAGAGATATCAATCATTGGTGCAAATGTCCAATTAATTCCTGCTGCGGATGCTTCTAAGGCAGCTACCTCAGCAGACTTTTTAATTGCTTCCATATCCCAACTTGCAGACTCTGCCAAAGGAATAGGACTCATTGTTTTATATCCGTGTATGACATCAAAACCTATAATTAAAGGAATTCCTAATCTAGATTCTTCAACAGCAATTTTTTGTACAGCTCTAACATCTTTTACTCCTCGTACATTTAACATAGATCCTACCCAGCCTTTGCGTAAATGTTCATACTTCTTAGCAGCAGCACCTTCTTTAGGTTGAGGACCTGTTAGATCCCAGAATCCATTATATTGATTCATTTGTCCTATTTTCTCTTCCAAAGTCATAATACCAAGCAAAGAATCTAATTTTGATTCAATAGCTTGATCTAATCCTAAAGAAGTATTTGGACTAGCTTCTGTATTTAAATTCATTGTTTTTTCTGATGAAGATGTACAGCTCATTATTAATAAACTAGATAGAATCCCTATAAATATGCTACTTCTCTTTTTCATGCTCTTATATTATTGTCCTAGAGGTCATGTAGAACTCAACAACAATCATTTGTTTGTATGTCAAATTTAATTCAGACTTGTTTCGTTATAAAAGATCTAAGCCTTTTTTTCATAATCTTTGTTTATAGGAAGGCTATGTGTGGTAAATAGCCTTCCCCACAAAAAACAATTTAAAAACTAACTTTAACTTTAGTTTTACTGATAAACCCTTACATAATCAATTTCCATTGTGGATTCTACAAAAGCAGGGTCAATAGTTCCTCCAAAAGTTCCTCCCATTGCTACATTTAGTATCAAAAAGAAATCGTTATTATAAAAAGGTAAATTATTAGCATATGGAAACGTATGATATACGGTACCGTCTATAGAAAAGACTATTTCCGTTGAGGACCATTCTACGCTATACACATGAAAGTCATTTGATGCACCTGAAACAGTAGTTTCTTCAAAAATTGCATTTCCCGCACTATTTCCAGGAAAGTGAAGTGCACTAGAAACAACATCCTGATTATTCCCTACGTGTTCCATAATATCAATCTCACCACAATTTGGCCATCCCACTTCGTTAATATTTGCACCTAACATCCATATGGCAGGCCACGTTCCTCCACCTGTTGGTAATTTTGCTCTAACATCTACTCTACCATAGGTAAACTCAAACAAATCTTGTGTTCTTATTCTAGACGATGTATATCCTCCATTTTCTGCTCTCGCTGTAATTTTTAGTACTCCATCTTCGACTAAAACATTAGAAGGATCATCGGTATAAGATTGCGACTCTCCATTTCCCCACCCATTATCTCCGGTTCCTAAATCATATGTCCAATTTGCTGGATTCGGAGCTCCATTAGCATCAAACTCATCTGACCATACTAAAGTATCAAATGGTGGTTCTCCTACATTTCCAGATCCAGAATCTTCTGGAACAAAAATATGATACCATGCTAATTGTCCTCCTCCAAAATCGCTAGAGACATCCTGAATTCCTCGAATACTTAGTTTGTCTGCAGTTAATTCTATTACTTCATATTCTACAGCTCCAGACCAGTAAGACATGGTGCTATTTTCTACACTAATAACTCTTTTCCCTTCTTCATTTTCGAAAATAACGAAACTACTATTCGTTGCTATCTGATCTGTAATATCTCTACATTCATCTACAAACTGAGTTGGAGTATCATTTGGAAAAAACCTCGGAATCTCTGCCCAGTTAATGAAAGTTTGGTTCGCATCGCCCGTAATTAATTCGAAAGTATAATTATCATTAGCGTCATAACTAAATACCAAAACATCATCATAGAGACATGAATTTAATTGGTTAGGCGAAGCAGAAAAGAATTCTGGAAAATCATTTGTAATCGGTCCTACTCCAAAATGTCCTCCTACACCGCGGTCCCAAACCCATCTTTTACTTCCGTCTCCACCAATCATTTGTAATGTTGCTTGATCAATAAATAATCTTACGTCCAAATCCAATTCTATCGTTTGGGAAGAAGAAGTCCCTCCCGTTCCAAAAGCTACCACGGTAATTAACACCGAATATTGACCAGATTGTGTATATCTAAAGGTTTGTGATTCTCCTGGCAATACTACTGTGGGTTCCCCGTTTTGCGTAAAGAAAATATGAAAATTCAACGCATTATCAGCCTGCGGTGTAATAGTTACGTTTCCTGTCTGTCCGTCTTCGATGATTGCATCAATCTGAAGATTAGAAGGTGGAATAATTGCACTGAGTTCCGAATCATCATCTTGACAACCTACACAAATCACTAATACAATTATTATTACTATTTTTCTATAAATCTGTATCATTAGATTACCTTTTATTATCTTTTTATTTTTTCTTTCTAATCCTCTATATCAACTCTAAAAACAACTGATATTTATTTTTTTGATATAAGAGATCAAAGGCGTATTAGTCTGTATTGCCAAAATACCCCAGAACCTGCTTCAACAATTACAGACATTGTATTGGTATCTGGGAATGTAACATCATAGGTAATAGCTCCAGGAACTGCTACGTTAGGAAGCTCTCCTTGATTATTTGCCTTGGCTAAACCTATATAAGCTCCTGTTCCGGTAATCGTTACTGTGCCCGCACTTTGATCATATGCATATGTAGCTGGATTTGATCCATCATGAGGTGCGACAGGAGTACCGCAAGCGTCACCTCCGCCTTGCCATCCTTCAATCCATGATTCACCATTTAATACATTACTAAACGTACCATCTTCACTAAAAACATATAAATCATTATAATAACAAGCTCTTTCTGCAACACAGGCATCATCACAAGCGAACCAACTGGTATCTCCTGGAGCTGGTCCAACCCCTAAAGCTCCTGCTTCTGGTGCTAGTTTCCATACTCCTTCTATTGGCGTGGTATACGTTTCTCTAATTAATCTATATTGCCAAAACACACCTGCTCCAGATTCTACAATGACACTGATTGTATTATTATCTATAAAAGAAATATTATAGGTAATTGAAGAAGGCACTGCTACATTAGGAAGTTCTCCTTGATTATTAGCCTTTGGTAAACCGATATAAGCGCCAGTTCCATTTACTGTTAATGTTCCTGCTGCCTGATCGTACGTATAGGTTGCCGCATTATTTCCATCATAAGGAGCCACAGGTGTTCCACACGCATCACTTCCACCTTGCCATCCCTCTATCCAAGTTTGATCACCAAGTACATTACTAAATGTCCCATCCGTGTCAAACACATATAAGTCATCATAATAACAAGCTCTTTCAGCAACGCATGCATCATCACAAGCAAACCAACTTGTATCTCCTGGAGCAGGTCCAACACCTAAAGCCCCAGCTTCTGGTGCTAGTTTCCATACTCCCTCTATACTTGCTGTCATATTTGTTGTTAAGGTAACATCATCAAATAAGTATACAGAATCATCACCTGCTACTCCAAAATCGAAGAAAATCACCACCTTTTGATATTCATTATTGGTGTCAATTGCACTAAAATCAAACTCTAATTCTTCCCACTCATTAGCTACGGTATTTATAACATCAACTTCATAACCAATACTAGCATCTGTTGCATTTTCAACTTTAAGTTTTACTGTAATTCCACTTTTAGGAGCAAATACTTTTACTCTAAATAATTTATTAGTAGAAAAATCTATTGGGTTTTCTAATTGCAAAAATGTTCCTGCCCATACTTCAGCTCCTGTTGGTTTCGTTAATTGTCCAACTCTGGCACTAGTATTAATATCCAATTGATTAGGATTATCTATAACCTGTGCAGTTGCATTTCCAAAACTTGTAAATCCGTAATTAATAGTAAATGATTCAAAATCTATTGGCAATGTTACCGGATCTGTAGCTGCTGTTATGGTTACTAGTTGTGTAGTTTCTGTTGTAGCTGCTCCTGCACCTCTGGCAACTACTCTTACGGTATAATCACCAGGGTTTTCATAGGTGTGTTCAACCGTTTCACCTGGCATTATTACTGTTGGTTCCTCATTTTCAACATCACCAAAATACACATCAAACAAAGTAGCAAAATCTGCGCTAGCACTCACTCTTACTATTGCAGGATTAACAGTATCCTGATCTAAGGTTACTACCAAATTTTCTGGTGCTCTGAAAGATACTACTACTACTTGCGAAAACTCACTAGTAAGTCCAGTTGCTCCAACAGCTACTACTCTAGCAGTATATGTTCCTTCTTGATAAATATGCTCAGCAGTGCTTCCTGGTGATATTACAGTAGCTTCTTCATTATCCGTATCACCAAAATATATTTCGAAAGTAGAAGCACTTGTAGCACTTGGTGTAATCGAAACCAATCCAGTATCGTCTTGTGTAATATCAAAAACTGCATTTACATTTGTAGGTGCTGATATTCCTTCAAATGCGTAAGAAATATCATCATCATTACATCCAACAAAAATAGATGCAAGTATCGTTAGTATTGGTATAAATTTTAATAATCTCATTTTCTTATCATTTTATTTTTTTAGTATCCTGGATTTTGTTCCCATCTATTTCCTGCTAATTGTATTTCTATCAATGGTATTGGAAAAACCTCATGTTTTCCGGTAACGAAACCATCTATTTCTGTAGCTGCGCGTCCTGTTCTTACCAAATCAAAAAAGTGATGCCCTTCTCCCACTAACTCTACTCTTCTTTCTTGATAGATCGCATCTGTTAACGAAGTTCCTGTAGCAGTTACATCCGCTAGTTGTGCTCTTGTCCTTACTCTATTCAAATAGGTTTGTGCAATACCATCGTTACTTGGAGATTTTCTGTTATGTGCTTCTGCTGCCATTAATAGAACATCTGCGAAACGAATAGCTCTATAGTTATTAGGATTGGTAAGATTAGCATCTCCTGTATTCAAATCTCCTTGACGTGCAATGTATTTTCTATTGTAATATCCTGTATGCTCAAAACCTGTAGAAAAAGTAGCCCCTTGTGCTGCTGCCCAAGCATCAATATCCAGGATAGCAACATCTAACCTTATATCGCCAGCTTCGAAAGCATCTACAACTTCTTGAGTAGGTATATTAAAACTAAAACCAGAATCAAATAGTGGTCCTGAATAATTTCTAATTCCATTGAAACCAACTGCTACATTCCCTTCGCTACACTGCAAACAACCAAAACCTGCTCCTTCGACATCTGTATACTGAACTTCAAAAACGGATTCTATATTATTTTCACCTTCTTGTTCAAAAATAGTATCGTAATCATCCACTAAATCATATGGCCCAGCGATTACTAAGTCTAAAACATCTGCCGCTTCACTAAACTTATCCTGAAACAAATAGACTTTACCCAGTAATGCTCTTGCAGCACCTTGTGTTACTCTACCGATTTCTGATTGAACTGCCGGTAGATTTTCTGAAGCGAACAACAAATCTTCTTCTATAAGTACGTATACATCTTCTTTTGGAGAGCGATCTATTTCAGTTTCTTCTCCAAATAGAATTCTTTTATCTATCGCAAGAGGTACATCTCCAAACCATTTAACCAATTCGAAATAATAATAAGCTCTTAGAAAACGGGTTTGTGCAATCACCTCTTCTTTTCCCGGAAAATCTGTTTTATCCTGAAACTCCATGATATAATTGGCTCTATTTACTCCAGCATACATCCAATTCCAAATATCTCTTAATTGTGCATTTACAGGAGTATGTATCATATCATCTATCTCCTGTATTCCTGGTACATCTGTAGCACTTTCTCCTCCTGCCAATGTATTATCGGATGCTATCTCACCTAACATGACATTTATGTAAGTAGACTGTAATAGATCATATGCTCCAATTAAAGCACTCTGATAGTCCTCTTCGCTGTTAAAAAAGTCTTCTGAATTCTCATCTTCTGAAGCTACATCCACAAAATCATCACTACATCCCATAAGAACAGATCCTATTAATACTAGGGACATGATTAATTGTTTGTGATACTTTATCTTTTTCATGTTTGACTAAAATTTAAGATTAACACCTAATAAATATGTTCTTGGTACTGGATAAAAACCTTGGTCTATTCCTCCACCGATAGGCGCACCGGAAGATGCTGCCGGATCATACCCTTGATATTCTGTAAATGTGTATAGGTTATTTATAGAAGCATATACTCTAAACTTATCGATACCTATAGGTTGCATATATTGATCAGAAAAAGTATATCCTAATTGTATATTTTGAATTCTTAGATAAGATCCATCTTCTACGTAAAAACTTGAGAATAAATTATTAGAATTGGCACCTGTTGTTACTCTAGGAAACTCATTAGTAGATCCTTCTCCAGTCCAACGATCTAAGAACCCTGTTCTTCTGTTCACTAAGGGCTGATTACGTTCATAATTTCTGATAATATCATTACCTAATGATGCGAATGCATATGCTGTAAAGTCAATATTCTTATATTCGAAACCAATATTTAATCCCATTGTTACATCTGGGATAGGATTTCCAATATCTGTTCTATCATCTGAATTAATTTCTCCATCACCATTTACATCTACATATCTAAGATCTCCTGGTGCTGCATTTGCCTGAGTCGCATGAGCATCTACTTCTGCTTGATTCTGAAAAACACCATCGGTTTGTAATCCGAAGAAATATCCTATAGGTTTACCAGCTTCCATTCTTGATGGAGGATCCTGTCCTACTCCAAATGAACCTCCTGCGATAAAACTATTATCACTATTTACGGCTATTACTTCATTATCAATTGTCGTTAAATTGAAACTTGCATTTAATTTGAAGTTTTCAGAAAAACGATCATTATAACTAATCAGGAATTCATATCCTTTATTTTCCACAATACCTGCATTAATGATAGGAGGAGCTGATCCAGGAGCAGCTACTCCTAAAATTCCTGAAACGGGTGCAACTACCAACAAATCTTCTGTACGCTTTTTGAAATAATCAAAGGTGATATCGATTTTATTATCCCAAAATCTGGTATCAAAACCAATATCTAATGTTTTTTGTTGTTCCCACTTAATTTCTGGGTTAGAAAGTTGTCCTATTGCAGTACCAAATAATAACTCATCGTTAATTACGTAAGCTCCTTCTCCATTTAATAAAGAAACAAATCCAAAATCTCCGATTCTATCATTTCCTATAACTCCATAACTTCCTCTAATTTTTAGAAAGTTTAACCAACTACTATCATTCAGAAAGGATTCATCAGATACCACCCATCCTACTGAAGCAGAAGGAAAATATCCGAACTTATTTTTGGGACCAAATTTTGTAGAACCATCCCTACGCAAAACGGCAGAGAATAAATACTTTCCTTTATATCCGTATTGTAATCTGGTAAAATATGATAAGAGTCTACTATCAAATTCATTTCCTCCATTCTGAAAATTATTTACCACATCAGAGGCCTGAGAAATATTAGCATTTGAATAAGAATTGTCTATAATATCAAAACCTGTGAAACTTGTAAAAGTTCCCGTTGTTTTAAAAACTGACATTCCTAATAATACCTTTACATCATGATCATCTGCAAATATCTTTTCGTACTTTAAAAAGTTATCCCAAGTAAAATCTCTAAAGAAATTTTTGAATTCCGTAACGTTACTTCTATCTACATTAAATACCTTTCCTGATCCATAAAATACTTCTGGAGAAAATACTTTTCCGTCTACCTCGGAATAATTAAACTGAAACTTAGATTCTGCTGTGAAATTATTTAGAAAATCATAACGAAGACCAAACGTAGCTCCTATTCTATTTACTTGCGTCTTATTGAACGTGTTTTCTATCTGAGCTACAGGGTTAATAACTTCATTTCCTAAACCTTCCGCTAATGTAAAATCTCCATTCTCGTCTCTAACTGATAATGTTGGCGCCATATTTAAAGCATTGAACAATACTGAACCTAATGTGTTTTCTAATAAAGTTTTTCTATTTGTTTGTGTAAAAATCCCAGAAGTTGTGAACTTAAAGTTTTTGGCAAAATCTAAACTATAATTTAATCGTCCTGTAAAACGATCAAAATTAGCATCAGAACCACCTACAATCCCATCTTGTGATAAATAAGAAACTCCTCCCGCATATGTAGATTTTTCTCCTCCACCAGATAGGTTAAAATTAATATTGGAAATCGCAGCGGTTCTAAAAATTTCATCTTGCCAATCAGTACCTTCTCCCAATGTTGTAAAGTTTGGAAAAGGTGGTGTACTTCCTCCAGCTGCAAATGCTTCGTTGATAATAACCCCATATTCTGTGGCATTTAATACAGGTAATCTTCTAGTCGTTTCTTGAAAACCCGCATAAGAATCCAATTCAAATTTTAGATCTGTATTTTTATATCCTGACTTTGTTGTTATCAGAATAACACCATTTGCGGCTCTTACTCCATAAATACCTGCTGTAGCATCTTTAAGTACATTAATACTCTCTATATCATTTGGGTTTAAAACACTTAGATCCTCTATCACATTACCATCTACCAAAATCAAAGGTCTACTATCACCGTTCGTAGAAATTCCACGTATAGAAATGGTAGAACCACTTCCTGGAGAACTTGATTGTGTGGTAATATTTACACCTGCTACTTGTCCTTGCAACGCTTGCTCTACCCTAACAGGGTTTAATTCTTCAATCGTTTCAGAACCTAGTACAGAAACTGCTCCTGTAATTTCTTTTTTAGTTTGAGAGCCATATCCTATAACAATTACTTGTTCTAGGGATTGACTATCTTCTTGCATGGTTACATTAATCTCAGAATTCTGTCCAACCTTTATTTCTTGAGTTGTAAAACCGATATACGAAAAAACTAATGTGCTTCCGATGGAAACATTATTTAGTGTATAGTTTCCATTAAAATCGGTAACTGCTCCATTAGATGTGTTTTTCACAATTACGTTCACACCTGGCAATTCTAAACCAGTTGCATCTTTTACCTTCCCATTAACATTAATTTCTTGAGCACTTATAACTGTTGTCAAAAAAACAACAATTAAGAAATATGCAATTTTCATAAGCTTTTTTCTTTGAATTACTCAAATTTAGCCACGAATGTTAAGAAATCATTAATAAGAGGCCACAACAAAAAACATACAGTAATGAAGTTTTTTTTAATAATATCTTATGAATTTATTATAAAATGCAGTAAAATCAATAGCTATTAAGGATTTGAAGACTTTTGAAAAAAACGAAACAAAATCTAGTTTGTATACCTACTACAACGTTAGAGTATAGGTAATGTTGAGGTGATTATTAATAATGTTGTAGTCTTAAATTTCCAAGATGTAGTTTACCAAACTATCTGAATGCTCTAACTCCAACTTTTTTCTTAAACGATATCGTTTAATTTCGACACTTCTCACAGAAATATTTAATAATGGTGCAATTTCTTTAGATGATAAATTGAGCCTTAAATAGGTGCAGAATCTTAAATCATGAGGCGTTAAATTGGAATGTTTGGCTTTTAGTTTTTTTAGAAAATCTTTATCCACATTATTAAAGGCCTCTTCAAAATGTCTCCAATCGTCTTTATTGTTTAAATTTCTGTCAATAATACGCTCTACATTCTTTAAACCATTAGTCTCTTGATGCGATTTTTGAAGTTCTTTTTTAATCGTATTTAAGATTTCATTCTTTTTAATAATACTCATTGTCGAAGACGCCAACTCTCTATTTTTACTTTCAATATCCTGAGTTAACTTTTCATTATTCAATTTCATTATCTCTCTCTCATTCTCTAACTGTCTAAGCTCTAACTGTTTTTTATTTTCCTCTACCAGTTTCTCTTTCTGCTTAGTATAATATCGATTATAAGCTTTATTAATAGCAAACAAAGCAGCCAAAAACAGGATTGAATATAATATAATGGCAAATACCGAAAAATACCATGGTCTATCGATAGTAAACTCATAAATCATTTCTTCAGTAGTTACATCGTTACCAATTTTAGCTCTTACAACAAATTTGTATTCTCCAAAAGGCAAATTCTCAAAAACCTTACTAGTCTCTGTTGTCCATGCACTCCAATCCTCATAAAACCCTTCTAGTTTATATTGAAACTTCGAGATGAGATATTTATCATATTCTGGGATGGTATATGAAAAAGAAATTGTATTAAGGTTTGATCTAAAAACTGGATCTTCTTGAGAAATATTTACTTTTTCAAATTCGGTATCTTTTTGTTTTACTTCTACGTTCTCCAGAATAATAGTATGATTTTCTGAGTGAACTTTAGAAATATCTAGCACGATATACCCATCTGTAGTACCTAATAAGTAAGTATCATCCTTTAGATGCAACATATTCTCATAACCTATCATTTCCTTTCGCAAAGTATACGGTATTGGTATTTTTTTAGCATCTAAATTTTCTGAAAATTGACTTTGAAAAATGTAATTCAATTCATTTTCTGCAAAACTCCAAAGCCCTCCTTTATTATCTTTTACCAATCTCCCTACATTATCTTTTTGAACACCAAAAGCTTCATTAATTATGTTGGTTTTATTAAATTTTTGTTCCTTCTTATTGTAGTGAAAGACACCTTTGTCATGAACATAGAAAAAATCATCTTTGTAGGTTATTATTCTGGAGTTCTTTCCTTTTGGTGTTAGCGTATCTTTAGATACTGTTTGTATTCTAGTAAAGTTAGTATCAAGTGTTAATTGGAAAAGTCCCTTATATTCATGATTAATCCAAAACTTATCATCATAAAATTCTAAAAATCTAGCAGAATAATCAAAGCCTTCTATTTTATGTTTAAGTCCCCAGCTGTCATTCTTTTTTTCTAAAATACTAAGCCCCGTATAATGCCCCTGTAACAACCAATTTGGATGATTTGGCAAGGTTCTAAATATCCATGTCCCTCCTACTTCACTAATCAATTTAGAACTACCTTTATTTATAAGAAAAGTACCAGCGTCGTGTCCGCAAAATAATGTGTTATCATACGTAAAAAGATTCCAGACTTGCCCATTGGTTCCTTCTACAAATTTAAACTCTTCGGTTTCATCAAGTTTTTTATAAAACAAGCCTTGATTTGTTCCTAAGTATAAATGGCCGTCAAAAATGATCGTTGTATAAACAGTTCCTATTACTCCTTTATCGTCATAAAAACTTTGTACCGCTGATTTTATATTTAAACAATTAATCCCTTTATCTAAACCTAACCAAATGTTTCCTTCTACATCCTCAAAAGATGATAAAACTGTATTATTACTTAAACCTTTGGCTTGATTAATTTGAAAAACAATCTCTCCTTTCGGATCAAAATACATCACTCCTTTAGAAATTGTTCCCAATACAAAACCTCCATCTTTAAGTATCGTACAACTATAAACTGTGGTATTCTCTAATAGATTATCCGACGGTATTTCCCATTTATTTATATTATCACCGGAAAGAGTAAAAAATCCTTTAGTTGCAGTAAGTAAAATGATTTCATTCTGATATTTTGAAATACTAACTATTTTATCATTTATAATTTCGGGATTATCTATAACTAGTATTGGTTTCCCTTTAACTATCTTATAGATTCCGTGTGATACATCCTGATAATAAATACTTCCATTAACATTAAATATATTGGTAATAGTAAGATTAGCATCTATAAATGAAATTTCCTCTGTATTGGTATTATAAAAATAAATTCTGTTTAATGACTGAAATAAAATCCATTCATCCTGATTAATGATATGCCAAAACTGTTCATCCTCTATAAGTTTGTCTTGAAGTTTTTTTGTTAAAGAGGAATATTCTAGTTTGCCAAAGTTATTCTTTTTCCAGTATCCAAAATCCATATAGAAGCCCGTATAAATACGATCGCCTATTACTTTTACAGATCGCATTACGGTTTCATTTGGTGTAGGATACAATTCCCAATTGGCTCCATTGTATTCTAACAGTCCTTTATTATTGGCTATATAAACATACTTGTTAGCAGCCTGGGAAATTGACCAATTTTGAGTTTCTGCACCATAAACTTCGGGCAAATACACCTCTATTGGAGGTAACTCCTGACCAACTATAAAAGTCGGAAGTACATAAAATAGAATTAAAAATATGCTTTTTCTAATACTCAATTAATTAAAATAGATGTAAGTAGATATCACTATTAAACATATAACAGCTCCTACCACTTTGGTATATTTCCAAGGAGTAATATCCACTTCTTTTGTATACTGCTGTTCATATGCCTCTTCTCTAGGATACAATTTACCAATAATTAACATGATAATTATATTAACCACAAAAAGAATCGCCATCACATGTAAAAAATGAGGATATGCAGCGGATTCTATTTTTCCTAATGCTACAACGTCTGTAACACCATTCGCTTTCGCAGCTTCCACCGCATTACTTTGAAGTGCCGGTTTGATTATAAACTGACTAATAATATATAATACTGATCCAGATATTATACCAATCTTACCTGCTATAGCAGGAACCTTCTTAGTAAGATATCCCACAACGATAATAGTTAAAATAGGTATACTGTAAATACCATTTACTTCTTGTAAATAATCAAAAAGACTTCCTGCATTTGCAATAAATGGTGCTACTGCCATCGCTAACACTGCTAACAAAATACCGAAACTTTTTCCTGCTTTTACCACTTGCCTTTCACTAGCATCCTTATTAATGTATTCTTTGTAAATATCTAAACCAAATAGAGTTACCGAACTATTCAAAGCACTATTAAAAGAACTCAAAATAGCTCCAAATAATACTGCAGCAAAAAAGCCTACCAATGATACCGGCAACACTTTACTTACTAATGTAGGATATGCTTCATCCGCTACTTCTAATTCTCCATTAAAAAGATGAAAAGCGATTATTCCTGGTAATACCACAATAATTGGCCCTAATATTTTTAAGAACGAACCTAGCAATAATCCTTTTTGCCCTTCTTTTAGATTTTTAGCTCCTAAAGCTCTTTGTATAATAGCCTGATTTGTTCCCCAATAAAATAACTGAACCAACATCATTCCCGTAAATATAGTTGCAAACGGTATAGAAGAATCGCTATCTCCTATAACCTTAAATTTTTCTGGATTAGAGTTCATTAAGGTACTGATACCATCTCCGATACTACCATCACCTATTTCTAATAATCCAAAAACAGGAATCATAATACCTCCTATTAATAATCCTACCGCGTTAATCGTATCTGAAACTGCCACTGCTTTTAGTCCTCCAAAAATTGCATAAATAGAACCAATAACTCCTATTCCAATTACACATATCCAAATGGAAGCATTTTTCGAAACTCCTAATAGCTCTGGAATATCGAACATTGTACTTATCGCTAAAGAACCAGAATACAATACAATAGGCAAGAAAACTACAACATAACCAGTTAAAAATAGTCCGGAAGTAATTGCTTTTGTAGTTGTATCATAACGTCTTTCTAGAAACTGGGGTACTGTAGTGATTCCACCTTTAAGATATCTTGGTAATAAAAAAATAGCAGTGATCACCATAGCAATAGCAGCTAAAGTCTCCCATGCCATTACCAAAATCCCTTCTGAATAAGAAGATCCATTTAAACCTACTATCTGTTCTGTAGACAGATTGGTTAATAATAAAGATCCCGCAATGACAACAGCTGTTAAACTACGTCCACCTAAAAAATAACCGTCTGAAGAAGTTTCGTCTGTTTTTCTTGTAGCTAAATAAGAAATAACCGCAACTAAAAGTGTGAAACCTACAAAAGAAATGATACCCATTTTATAATTTTAATGATTTGTTAACACCATAAAAATATCAGTTATCATTTAATAGTATTAAAGATTATATTAAAAAAATACGAATGTATAGTTTTTGTATAGGTCTTTTTGCGAATAACCCAATGAAATACAAATTGTTATAAATTATACTTTCTTGTAGTGTATTGTATATCTCCAATAAGAAAAAGCTCCTAAAACTGCCCATGCTATGAAACTATAATACACTGCACTCGGAGTTACAACTTGATCTCCACTTGCATAGGAATGCAACCCTTTTAGATAGAAATTCACTCCAAAATAAGTCATCAAAATCGATCCTACGGCCAAAACTGACATTAAGTTAAAAAACCATCTACCTCTTAAACCAGGAACTAATCTCATGTGTATTACAAAAGCATATACCATAATACTCACTAATGCCCAAGTTTCTTTAGGATCCCATCCCCAGTAACGCCCCCAACTTTCATTTGCCCACATTCCTCCTAAGAAATTACCGATGGTTAACATCACTAACCCTATGGTTAAAGCCATTTCATTAATAATAGTAATCTCTTTGATTGTTAGGTCCATTCTCTTTTTGTTTGACTTTGTGGTTAATACCATCAATAAAAGCGAGAGTATTCCTAGAATTGCTCCAACAAAGAATGGTCCATAACTAGCAACTATAATAGATACATGAATTAGTACCCAATACGAATCTAATACCGGTTGTAGGTTAGCGATCGCAGGATCTGTCCAGTTCTCGTGTGCAAAAAATAGTATAATTGCAGCTACAAAAGCGGTTGCAGCTACAGTAAGACTACTTTTCTTACCAAATGCCAATCCTAAAGCCATAGTAGCCCAAGCGACATATATCATGGATTCGTAAGCATCACTCCAAGGAGCATGACCTGAAACATACCATCTAATAATTAAACCAGAAGTGTGAATCATAAAAATAAGTACGGTAATTCCTGTAAAAACCTGTATTAAGAACTTTACGAACTTATTCTTGTGGAAAAATATTCCAAAAATGATGATTAAAATGAATAAGACACTTGTTAATCCATAATAGCGATATAAAGTTCTAAAAATATCGTATTTATTAAGAGCTATTTCCGCTTGTATCTTTTCGTCTTTTGGCATTACTTCACTTCCAAACTTATTCTGGAATGATTTAATACTTTCTATATACTGTTCTGGTTTGCTATAATCTCCAGTTTTTCTTGCTTCCTGTAATGACTGTATGTAGATTGGAATGATCTGTTTAGTGTATACAGAATCCATCCCCGTAAACTTATACTCATTTAATTGAGGTACAGAAACCCATTTATTACCTTCGTCATTAGGTACAGGAAATATTCTAAGAATACCGCCACCTAACGCTTGATTTAATAAATAAAACTTATCATGGGTTTTCAAAAAGTCTTTTTCAAAACTACTCGGTGTACTTGTACTACTTGCTTTTTCTAAGTAAGGATCTAATTTATACGATCCATCTTGCTCTACCAAGTCAATTAGAGACACTCTTCTTTCTGATTTAGAAACTCCTAAAATCTTACGCAAACTATCATTTTCTCGTTGAATCTCAATAATCGGAATGCTATACCATATAAATGGATTCTCTAACATGGAAACAAATACTTGATCCGCTGTTAACCCTTCATAAGTATCCTTTTTGCTAAGCTTTCGAAGTAACTCGGAAGAAAACGTATTTACAGGTTTCATTCTACCACGCTCATCCTGAATAACAATACTTCCAAATTTTGCAGCATGTTCCTTGCTTACAGCATTTGCCTTAATAATAGAATCAAGTTTCGCTTTACTCGGTAGCGTTTGCAAATGATTTACATGGTCTATTTGTTCTTGAGCAAAAGAAAAACTACTGGTCACCAATGCTAGTAGGATAGCTAAATTTTTCTTTTTCGACTTTACCTTATTCAACATCTTCTCAAGATCTTTAAATCTAGATCCTCTTGTAAATAAAATTAACATGAGCCCAAGATATAATAGCAAATATCCAGCATAGGTTATCATAGTACCCCAATAATCATGACTTACAGACAATATCGTAGTTTTCTCATCTGGTTCAAAAGATGCCTGAAAAAAACGATATCCTTTATGATCCAATACATGATTCATATAGATATCATAAGGCTCTGGAGTTTTATTTTCTTCTACAATATCAACCTTGCTCATAAATGACTTATACACCTTTTGAGTTCCTGGCTGTTTCTCAGCAATGAAATCATTAAGTTTTAAAGCAAAAGGTAGCTCCAATCGCTTCGATCCATAGCTAAAATACATATCCAAACCACCAAGAGAAACTTTTTGCATATCATTAGCATATCCTTTTCCTCCTAGCAATTTCACCTCTTTTGTTTCTCCCTTAGTAGTAACATCCAAAATTAACGCATCTTGTTGTCCTTTGTCTTTTACTTCGATAGGAACTACATCGTATATCCCAGTAATTACCGGATCAGGAATTACAAACTGCATTCCTGCTGTTTGATACAATGACCTTAACATTAAGGGCTGTAGACTATCTTTAACTACCAAACCTTGTTTTTGATCAGCCATTCTCAAAAATGAACCATCAAAAGGAGATTCTATATAATACTCATCGTCCTTATAAGTAATGTTAATAGCTCCTTTTGTAGGTACATTAAAAGCTACTAAAATATTGTGTATGTTAGAAACCTCCCCTTCTTTTAAGTAATGCTCATGTCTGCTTCCATCACCTGCTTCCACGATCTTTAGATAATTATCACCTTCTTCTGTTTCTACTAAGCCCATTTCTGCGCCAGTGATATAATCTTTATAGGTTATCGTAACAGGCTGCTTGTTATAATCGGTATTTATAACAAAATGGTTGTTTGTTGCTTCTGTAAGTTCTAATTGCTCAGAAAGAGGTCTTCTTCTTGGCTCTCCATTTATTTCACCGTCCAAAAAAATAGTTAGGTAAGTTCTTTCTGAAAGAAATTCTGAAGTAGTTTCTCCCTCTCTTATAGGCATCACACCTTCATAACTAATATATCTTGTGATAAAAGCTCCTAAGAGAATTAAAATAAAAGAAAGATGTAAAAGCAATGTTGCCCACTTCTCTTTCTTATATAATTGATAACGAACAATATTCCCGCAAAAATTAATCATAAAAAAGGCCATAATTGCTTCAAACCACCAAGTATTATATATCCAAATCCTTGCTGCTGTTGTTCCATAGCCATCCTCTAAAAATGTACCCACTGCCATAGCAACAGCGAAAATTATAAACAGAATTGCCATTAATCTCGTAGAAAATAAAATACTTGCTAATCTCTTTTGCATTGTAACTTTTTTAGCTCGGCAAATTTAATGTTTTTGAAAGGATAATTGTATACGATCACATTCCTATTTTGATCCTTTTAACAGAACTATAAAACTTGTCTAATTTTTGAAGGATCTTCCTTATTTTAGCCAAATGATTACAATAGTCCTTCTTGGTGCCGGAAACGTGGCTAAACATCTTTATGAAGCCTTTTTGCCGCTAAATTTAGTGAAAGTCATACAATGTTATAACCGAAAAGGAATACCTATTCACGAAAACCAAGAAGAAGTTTTCGTAACGGATAATCTGCAGAATTTAAAAAAAGCGGATTTATATATATTAGCCATTAGTGATGACGCGATTGTAGAAGTTTCTGATCAACTTCCATTTCAAAATCGGTTAGTTGTACATACTTCTGGCAGTGTTCCCATGAAATTTATGAATGACAAGAATATAAGAGGTGTTTTCTATCCTTTACAAACATTTAGTGCCACAAAAGAGGTAGATTTCACCAGTATTCCATTTTGTATCGAATCTGAAGAAGAAAATGAGCTTATGCTATTAAAAAATGTAGCTTCTCAACTATCAAAAAAAGTTTATGAAATAAGTTCTGATCAGCGAAACACATTACATGTTGCTGCAGTTTTTGTAAATAATTTCACCAATTATCTATTTTCTTTGGGAAATGATATATGCAAAGAAAATGATGTTCCGTTTGAAATATTACATCCACTAATTCAAGAGACTGCGAATAAAATAACGGAAATGAATCCGGATAATGCTCAAACAGGACCTGCGATACGTAATGATATACAGACCATTAACAGGCATTTAAAGCTCTTAAACAACGACTCTCAAAAACAATTATATACCGCGCTTACAGAAGCAATACAAATTAAATATGGAAAAAAGTTATAAAGAATATTTACAGCATATTACTACATTTATTTTCGATGTAGATGGTGTTCTCACCGATGGAAATGTTATCATCAATACAGAAGGGGAATTATTAAGAACAATGAACGTCAAAGATGGTTATGCATTAAAAGCTGCTGTACGTCAAGGTTTTAATTTATGTATAATTTCTGGAGGAAAAAATGAAGGGGTTAGAAAAAGACTGGAAGGATTAGAAATCACAGATATTTATTTAGGTGCTCACCATAAAATAGAGCAGCTAAAAGAATATATGAACAGAAAAAACATCAAGTTAGAAAATGTATTATATATGGGTGATGATATTCCAGACCTACCTGTTATGGAAATGGTAGGACTACCCACATGTCCTCAGGACGCTGTAGCCGAAGTTAAAGAAATTTCGAAATACGTTTCTTTTAAAAAAGGAGGAAAAGGATGCGTTCGAGATGTTATCGAACAAGTCCTGAAAGTTCAAGGGAAATGGATCCAAAATTACAATGCAAAAGCTTAGCCAATAGAATTGAAATTAATAATATTTAGAACTGCTCAATAAGGCAAGACTATCTATGATTTTAAATTAACCAATAGCATGATGAGTTCTTTTCTGAACCATTGAACCATCGATAATTTAAAAATTTAAAGCTGTGAAATTAGTATTCGCTACTAACAATCTCAATAAATTAAAAGAGGTACAAAAACTATTACCAAATCATATTACGTTAATAGGACTTCCAGAAATTGGATGTACCGAAGAAATTCCAGAAACCTCTGATACTATAGAAGGTAATGCCATCCAAAAGGCTACATATGTAAAAAAGAACTACGGATATGATTGTTTTGCCGATGATACTGGTTTAGAAATAAAGGCACTAAATGGTGATCCTGGTGTTTACTCTGCGAGATATGCGGGAGCATCTAAAGATGCTGAAGCCAATATGAAGAAAGTGCTAGAAAATCTAAAAGATAAAGATAATCGTGAAGCACAATTTAAAACGGTAATTTCATTAGTCATTGGTGAAAATATGGATACATTTACTGGTATTTGTAGAGGAAGTATTATTTCTGAAAAAAAAGGAGTTCATGGTTTTGGGTATGACCCAATTTTTCAACCAAAAGGTTACGACCAAACTTTTGCTGAGCTAACCTTAAGCGAAAAGAATTTAATTAGTCACAGAGGAAAAGCGATCAAACAACTAGTAGAATTTTTAACTAATTAATCTGCTCCGGGAAACGCAAGCATATCCCCCATGCCAACAGTAAAAAGCCAATTCCCATAGATAGCATGTTCTATGGATACTAGTGTTGTGGATTTTGTTCTTTGATACGTAAATGCAAATAATAAACCACCAACAAACGTAAGTAATTGTACTAGAAAACTTCTTAGAAAAATATGCGCTAGTGAAAATAATATGGCGTTAATAAATATGAATAACCATTTGTTCTTTAATAACGCTTCGTACCTATCGTAAAAAAAGGTTCTATAGATAATTTCTTGTGGCCATACGGACAAAAACGTATAAATAAATAGAATCATTAACCATAATCCCGGTTTCTTTAGTAAAACCGAAAATAGTTTATCCGGTGCTATCCAAAATACATAGAGGCTTGTAACAATTATTATAATGGCTAACTTTATGATTGTTTCTTTCCAAAATGGCTTCCAAGTAAGTTTATTCGGTTTCTTAAGCTTTAAAAGGCCTGATCTCCGAAGATGCAAAAGTATATAGATGAAACCGACAAGCGTGATTCCAACTTTTATCAAAATATGATAATCAAATAGAAAACTAATTGGTAGCAAAACAAATAAAAAAAGTAGCTCTAAACCTCTGGCTAAAGTAGATGACATTATTTCAATTTTGTACTAATTTCAGCATAAAATTCGAAACAACTTATTTTTTAACAAATAAAAAAGCCTCCGGGCAAGAGGCTTTTTTGAAACAAATCAAATTTTGGGAAAATATTTAATTACTGAGGGTAATTAAAATTAGTATTCAACAATACTTTAACAACTAAATTTAATTTATATCAATCTTAAACAACACTTCAAATATACAGGATAAGTACATATAAACCTGAAAATAAACGATAAAAAACACTAAAAATGTCGATTAAGTGCTTTTTTATATCGATTAAGTGCGGTTTTCCAGTAAATTCGCTATACATTTAGTTTGTTTCCCAATCTTTAGAAAAACATGAAAAGAGTTTATGCATAAAAAAAAGCCTCATGGGGTACGAGGCTTATTGGCTATTGGGGCGAAATAAATTTGGGGCTAAAAAAGGTAGTTCGATAGGTTCTGAAGAACCTTTTTATAATGGGGTAACATTAAAACTAATTCAATAAAAACTTTAATTATTTCACACTTCAAATTTACGTGATACATCAATATTTAACCGATTATTACATATCAATATTTACTAAAACATCGATAAAAAACCATTTTTATCGATGAAAGTGATTTTTAGTGTCAAAGAATCAATTTATTCCTATAAAACTTAAAAAAGACTTACGCTCATTTAACTTTGAAATATGTGCAAAAAAAAGCCTCATTTCTGAGGCTTATAATTTTCAAATTTAACTTTAGGGGGGATTAAATTTGTTGGGGACAAAAAAACGTAACAATCAATTCCAATTTTTCTCTTTCGGTATATTTTAATAAATCAATTCTCTTATCTGATATTTCAAAGGTATTTTAAATACTCATATATCACCGAAATGATGATTCAAATATAAAACAAAATATCGGCAAAAAACAAATATAATCGACAAAAAACATAATTTATTTCGATAATGAATAGAAAAGTAATTTTTATCCTGAAACAAAAAGATTACGTTGCATAAAGTATATTAATATCGTAACATTACATTCTTAAATTTTGAATACAATTTATGGACAGTCAGCAAATCAATCCTACCAATCCCCAAAACGAAGAAATTATTGAAAATAAAGAATTGAATATTTGGGAAGCTTTAATTCCAATTATTGCTTTAGTAGGAATGTTATTCTACAATGTTTACTACGCTTTCGGCGATGATGCATTAAGTGGTAGTAATCAATTTATTTTACTTTTAGGAGCTGCTGTTGCAGCTATTGTTGGTTTCTTCAATAAAGTATCCTACAAACTGATGATGGAAGAAGTAGCTAGAAATGTAAAATCTACTACAGGTGCATTGCTTATTTTGTTAATGGTAGGATCTCTGGCTGGTACATGGCTTATTAGTGGTATTATACCAACAATGATATATTATGGTCTACAAATTCTAAGTCCTAGTATATTTTTGGCTGCTTGTGTAGTTATTTGTGCAATTATATCGATCGCTACGGGAAGTTCTTGGACTACTTCAGCAACTGTAGGAATCGCTTTAATTGGAATTGGAGATACCTTAGGAATCTCTTTAGGTATGACGGCTGGAGCTGTAATCTCGGGAGCGTATTTTGGTGATAAAATGTCTCCTTTATCGGACACTACTAATTTAGCACCAGCCATGGCAGGCGGAGAATTATTTTCTCACATAAAATATATGACCTATACTACGGTTCCAACGGTTATTGTAACACTTATCGTATTTATTATTATTGGTTTTACTCTAAACACTTCGGGAACTCCAGAGATTGATCAACAGTTACAAGCGATTGACAGTGCTTTTACCATTTCGCCATGGTTATTTATTGTTCCTATAATCGTAATAGGTTTAATTATCAAAAAAACGCCACCTCTTATTGCCTTATTAGCAGGAACATTGTTAGGTGGAATAGCTGCTATCATCGCACAGCCAGAAATCGTTATGAATATCGCTGGTAGTGATACATTAACTTTTAATTCGGCTTATATTGGTGTTATGAAAGCGATGACCGTAGATACCGCTGTAGAAACTACTAGTAAAGAGTTAAACGATTTATTTACTGCAGGAGGTATGTCGGGTATGCTCGGTACCATTTGGTTAATTGTTTGTGCTATGGTATTTGGAGGTGTTATGGATGCGATCGGAGCATTAGCAAGAATTAGCAAAGCACTATTAAGTTTATTCGATTCTGTATTTGGTCTTTTTGCCAGTACTGTAGCTAGTTGTTTAGCTTTAAACCTAACCGCCTCTGATCAATATTTAGCGATTGTGGTTCCTGGTAGAATGTATGCACAGGCATTTAAAGATAAAGGACTTGCTCCAGAAAATTTAAGTCGAACTTTAGAGGATTCAGGAACTGTAACTTCTGTACTCGTTCCTTGGAATACTTGTGGAGCATATCAAAGTGGTGTTTTAGGGGTACCTGTTGTTGATTACTTCTTTTATGCCATATTTAATTGGCTAAGTCCTTTTACCACATTACTCTTTGCTGCTTTTAGAATAAAGATAAAGCAATTAAACAGTTAGTTTTATACTAGTAAAATCGTGTTTTTTTTGAGTACATGTACCCAAAAAACATAAGGTTGTTGAGTCTATTTTTGCCCGAAAAATTAACTCAAAAACTTTAAAATGATTTTTTTAAAACAACAAAAAAAGATTGCTAAATGCATTATTGGCTCAATACTTTTATCAAGTATTCTTGCCTCCTGTGAAAACGAAAACCTTCAGGATGATTTTTTAACAGAACAGCCTTCTAACAAAGTGCTTAGTAAAGAAAAAATCAATCATTTTATTTTAGAAACTACAGACCAACAACAAAAGTCTTTTGATTGGAATATGGCTACTGAAGAAGTGCTTTGGAGTGCTATAGTGCATTCTAATTACGAGGTTATGATTGGTTACAAAAAAGATGGATGGAATGATGATGAAACCAGAGACTATATGTTTAATTACAAGAAAAGTCTTGATAAAGATATCGTAGATATAAAAGACAATATGATTGCTAATATATTGGAGTCTAACCAAACTTCAACGAAAACACTAAAAGAAGAAGCAATTATAGAAGAAGCAGACAATTTATTAAGTATAACTGCTAAAATTTCAGATCTTAAAACTCTAAAAACATTACTTTCCTCTCCTAATTTAAGATATCTAGAACCTATGTATGACATTTATTATAATAGTCATACAGAAGATTATAATGCTAAAGACAGTGGAGACTTGGGATGCGGAGAAGATAATCCAAGATATGATTTAAGAGTAAATTATGATTACATCAACTTACATCCAGGAGGAAAAATGGGTTGGAATTTTAAGTACCACAAAATTAAGGAAACTTGGGATTGGGGTGGAATTACCACCAAAGGAACCGGAAAAGGAATAGGAGTTGCAATTCTGGATACTGGACTAAGCCATAGACAAGAACAACTAATTGATGGTTTTTCTCAAGGGAATCAATACATGTTTAATGAAGGATTGGTTTCTAATCGAATCATTAGATTTTCCGACCAATATGGTTCTAATGGTTCTTACCGAATTGATGATTGTGGTCACGGAACCGCTTTATCTGGAGTAATAGCATCGCCAAGAGCGAAATATGGTATTCATGGAGTGGCTTACGGATGTAACTTGTACAACTATAGAGCTAATAGTGATGTATTTATAAACGGAACCAGAGATATTACTGCAGTAGCTAACTCTTTTATTTCTGCAGCAAATACTAGTAATGTACGAATTATTAGTATGAGTATGGGTTCTGTAAGCAGATCAAGCAGAATTGCAGATGCAATAGTATATGCGTATAGAAAAGGAAAATTAATATTCTCTGCCGCAGGAACCATAGAACTAGGAAGCTTTGTTTCTGGTCAATATCCTAATCTTGCTAATATTGTATTTCCAGCAAATATGACCGAATATAACGGAGATGTAGTGTATGGAGTAACAGGAATAAGAACTAACTATACAGCTTGTACCAAATGTGTAAAAGGTAAAAATGTTGATTTTGCAGTAGTAATGGAACAATTAAATGGTACACAAGCGCTTGCCACTGGAAAAGGTGGATTATACACAACTACTATTGGAGGATCTTCTGTAGCTACAGCAACAATGGCTGGAATTGCTGCTTTAGTATGGGGTAAAAATACCACACTTCCTAGAGCTGATTTGGTTCTTGCATTAAAACAAAAATCAGACTACCCATTTAGAACCAATCCAATCTTTGGATATGGAAAAGTAAACACCTTAGAAGCATACAAATATTTTGATCTATTTGGTGGATTAGGTTTATAAACATTATAATATCAACTACCCTTTTGTATAATAATCACGAGGGTAGTTGATTCCTACTATACTATTGGTGTTGGTTTTTTATCATTATCGATGGCTACAAACTTAAATAATCCCGAAACTGCTATCTCTCGGTCATAACTATACATTTCTTCTTTATATATATCGACTTTTACCATACAACTCGTTCTTCCTACCTCCTGAACTTTAGCAACCAATTCGATAATGGTACCTTCTGGAATTGGTTTTTCAAAATCTATCTTACCGGTAGAAATGGTAACCACTTTTTTTCTACTAAAACGAGTAGCACAAATAAATGAAACCTCATCCATAAGCTGCAGCGCAGTTCCTCCGAATAATGTTTCATAATGATTTGTTGTATTTGGAAAAACAGCTTTAAAAATTCTTGTTTCAGATTTTTGAATCAATTCTTCAATAGTATTCATATAATAGTGATATAGTTTTTTCTTATTAGTTTAATCCATAAAGATACCTCTTATAGCTGTATCTTTGCAGCATATTTTTAAAATTCTAGAATGGAAATTATAGAAAGCTTACAATGGCGCTATGCGACAAAAAAATTTGATAATACTAGAATACTACCAGAGGAAAAAGTCAATATACTTATCAAAGCATTTAATCTTACTGCTACCTCTTATGGATTACAACCTCTAAAACTGGTCGTATTAAAAAATAAAGAATTACAGAAAGAACTTACCGCACACTCGTGGAATCAACAACAAGTTGCAGATGCATCACATGTATTTATTATCTGTATTGAAAAAACAGTTGGGGAAACGTATATCACCAAATACTTTGATCACGTAAAAGCTATAAGAAATACTCCTGAAGAAATATTAAAACCTTTTAGAGAACAACTTATAGACTCGTTTAAAACCAAGGAGGCAGATGAAATTGCTAATTGGGCAGCTAAGCAAGCCTATTTAGCTATGGGGAATCTATTAACAGTTTGCGCAACTGAAAAAATTGATGCCTGCCCTATGGAAGGTTTTCTTCCAGAAAAGTATGATGAAATTCTAGAATTATCAAAACGAGGACTTACTTCTGTATTGGTCTTACCAGTCGGATATCGTGCTGAAGATGATATGTTTGCTACCTTAAAAAAAGTAAGACGTACGATAGACGAAACAGTAATTGTTTTATAACCATATCCTTGGCAGGATATTTGGTATATGAAAATTATTATAATTTTGTTGTATCTAAAACTTTATAAAAATGAAAAAGATCATATCGTTTTTAATATTCATTTTTGTGATATCATCATATAGTCAGGAATCAAAATTAAACTGGTTAACCGATTTCGAAACCGCAAAGGAAGTATCAAAAGAATCCAAGAAACCTATATTAATGTATTTTACTGGTAGTGATTGGTGTGCTCCTTGCATTATGTTAGAGCAAGACTTCTTTTCTACCGAAAAGTTTAATAGACAATCACAATCCGTGGTTTTACTTAAAGTAGATATTCCCAGAAGAATGGATATTCTAACGGAAAACCAACTAAAAGCAAATAAAAAATTAGTAAAACTCTATAATAAGGAAGGTGGTTTTCCTAATATTATTGCGATGAATCATAAAGGTAAAGTAATTGACACAGAGGGTTCTTACAGTGCTTCGCTTAGAGATCCTAGTAGATACTTTGCTTTTGTTTCTAAGATTATCGATAATTACTAGTCAAAAAGATAAGATATCCTTTATATTTTCAAAACTCTTTTCGGTATTTTTGCCGAAAAGAGTTTTTAATTTTAAGACTATACCTATGCCAGGATTTGAGCTATTTGGAACTGAAGAACAAAAGGAAGTGCAAGATGTATTAGACAATGGAGTTTTAATGCGATATGGTTTTGATGGAAATAGAAATGGACACTATAAAGCGCTAGAACTAGAAAAAGATCTTGCCAAAAGAATGCAATCAAAATATGCTCAAGTAGTATCTAGCGGAACAGCTGCATTAACAGTAGCTTTAGCTTCTGCAGGTGTTGGTTCTGGTGATGAAGTAATCATGCCTACTTTTACATTTGTAGCAAGTTTCGAAGCCATATTATCCGTTGGCGCTACTCCTATCCTATGTGATATAGATGATACTTTAACTTTAGATCCAGAAGCCGTAAAAGCTGCAATCACAGACAAAACTAAGGTAGTTATGCCTGTACATATGTGTGGTTCCATGGCTGACTTGAAAAAATTAAAAACCATTTGTGATGAGCACAATTTGATTCTATTAGAAGACGCATGTCAAGCTATCGGTGGAACATATGATAATAAACCACTGGGAAGTTATGGAGATTTAGGATGTTTTTCCTTTGATTATGTAAAGACGGTAACCTGTGGCGAAGGCGGTGGTTTGATCACAAACCACAAACAATATGCAGATCATGCTCATAAATATCAAGATCATGGACACGATCATATAGGAAACAATCGTGGAGCAGAAACACACCCTTTTCTTGGATATAATTACAGACTTTCAGAGCTGAATGCTGCAGTAGGTATTGCTCAATTAAGAAAACTGGATAGTACATTAGCACTGCAAGAGAAAAACTATACTATACTTCGGAATGCTTTATCGGATATTCCAGAAGTTACCTTTAGAAGAGTTCCTGAAACAGGAGTAGAAAGTTATGCTTTTCTAAATATCTTTTTACCTACTGAAAAACTGGCTAAAAAGGCGCATACTGCATTTGGAGAACATGGAGTAGATGTTTGTTTTTATTGGTATGATAACAATTGGCATTACTATAGAAAATGGGAACATCTTCTAGAACCTACTTCATTAAACAAGCTTTCTGAAGAACAGTTAGCAGGTTTACAAAAAAATAATAAATCTTTTGATGCTAGTGATGCTTGGATGGGTAGAACAATCTCTTGTCTAATTAAAGTAGGTTGGACAGAACAAGAAGTAAAAGAAAGAGCTTCAAAAATGATTGAAGCTCTAAAAAGTATTTTATAGTTGTATTTTTAGTAATTTACGTATTCTAAGATCTCTAACCCGTATCCTATCATACCTACTCGTTTTTGTTGAATGCTATTAGATATCAATCGTAGTTTATGAATATTTAAATCATGTAAGATTTGTGCCCCAATTCCAAAATCTTTGGAATCCATAGCCATTTTTGGTGCTTTTACCACCTCATCACCATTTTGAGCTTCGTTTAACGCCTTTAACCTATTTAACAGGTTAAAAGATTGACTTTCTTGATTAATAAAGACAATAGCTCCTTTTCCTTCTTTATTAATAGTGGTAAACATCGCATCTAAACGCTCATCCGCATTGTTTGTTAAAGTTCCGAGAATATCGTTATTAAATAAAGTGGAATTTATTCTTGTTAATACAGGTTCGCTATCAGCCCAACTACCTTTTGTTAATGCAATATGAATTTGACTGTTGGTAGTTTGCTTATAAGCTCTTAATCTATATTTTCCAAAACGTGTTACAATATCAAAATCTTCTTTCTTTTCGATAAGAGAATCGTGTTGCATGCGATATGCTACTAAATCCTCTATTGAAACTAGTTTAAGGTCATATTTTTTTGCTACTTCCACCAATTGAGGAAGACGTGCCATACTACCATCTTCATTCATGATTTCTACAATTACTCCTGCTGGTTTTAAACCTGCTAGTCTTGCAAAATCAATCGCTGCTTCTGTATGACCTGTTCTTCTGAGCACTCCTCCTTCTTTTGCTTTCAAAGGAAAAATATGTCCAGGACGGGCTAATTCGTGGGACTTAGTATTTGGATCAATTAACGACTGAATGGTCTTAGCACGATCGCTCGCGGAAATACCTGTAGTAACACCATTCCCTTTAAGATCCACAGAAATTGTGAAAGCTGTTTCCATAGGATCGGTATTATTATCCACCATCATATTCAGCTTCAAATCCTTACAACGTTGTTCTGTTATTGGAGCACAAATTAATCCTCTACCATGTGTAGCCATAAAATTGATCATTTCGGGCGTAACTTTTTCAGCTGCAGCTAGAAAATCTCCTTCATTTTCTCTGTCCTCATCATCTACTACAATAATCACCTTTCCTTGGCGAATATCATCAATAGCTTCTTGGATGGTATTTAGCTTAACCTTATTTTTTGTGTCCGTAATTTGTGACATATGAATCCGATTCTTTATTAAAAAGCAAAGGTACTTTATATAATTCTTAAATGGAAAGTATCAATGAATTATCTGACGCTATCGAGGTCTCGATTCGATCTTTTTAGATATACAAAATATGCTAGTGGAAATAAAACTATTCCAACTACTAGAAAGAGTATTAAAGATGGTTGCTTTAGGAAACCTTTTAATCCAGAATAAAAACTTTTAAGGTTTATGTACGCTTTTATATGAAATACAATGTAGGTGATGGCTCCTAGTATATTAAAAGCTAATAACATCAATTTACTATCCCCAGCTCCTTTTGAAATTAAAGTAATAATGATATTAATAAGTACCAGGAAGATAAACATTGTCAATGCTATGGAAGAGTTTTCTTTAAAATCTTTTCGAGATTTTTCTACAGCAATCATTGTATTGTCATCGATAATAACATCCAACTGTTTATCGGATACATCATTAACGCTCTTCACTTTTTCTGACTTACTACTAATTCTAGCAAAGAAATCACGAATAGGCTGCATCACAATATCAAAACTTACAAATCCTCTATCTCTTGTAGCTCTATAGGTAAGGAAGATACTCAAAGGAAAAATTATGAAGGTAGACAACCAAGAACCCACAAATGGTGGAATTCCTCCTTCTTCTGCTCCGTTCTTTGCAAATATCCCGATAAAATGATATGAAAGAAATAATACTACTCCAATAACAATAGGAAGTCCTAAACCTCCTTTTCTAATAATCGCTCCAAGCGGAGCACCTACAAAAAACAATAGTACACAAGAAATTCCTAATGCATATTTGTCGTGTAATGACATCTCATACTTATTAAGAGCTCTTTTCTTTACTTCTACAGCTCTCTTAGCTGTTTGGATTCTTCTAATTGCTCCATCTACATTAGAAAAAGCAAGATTATATATTTGTGATCTTTGTTTTATACTAAATCGTTCTTCAATTAAATCTAGTGTATCTTTTGTAGCTTTTTTTAAGGTATCTATTTTTAAGTTTCGATTCAAATCTTTAAACCCATTTCTTCTATTCACATCATCATCAGCAGATGTATACTCGGTATTAACCTGTATTGATAATGTGTCGATTTCGTTTCTAAGACCGTTTACGTTAAGCATATTATACCCCTTGCTATATTGTTGGGCATCCATATCAACATTATCCAAAGATGATAAATCTATATTTAGAACATATTGCTCAAAATGTGTTTTTGCAAAAGGTAATTTCTTTCTTTGCTTTGGAGATTTTTGTTCAATCTCATCATAGTAATTACCATCATTAAGAACCAACGTAATTAAATCCGAATCTATACTACCTTTTAATTCACCATCAGTAGCTTTAATCACGGTAAAGTTTCCAACTCTAGCAGCTTTTTTATGGATAATCACATCTTTTAAAAACTGATCATTGTCTCCATATTTTTCTGAGACTCGAATATTAATATCTCCCAAATCATTAAATTGATTAGGAGTAATTACCATAGCGGGTTTGACCTTTACTATATTCTTCCGAAGATTTACAAATTTTCTCTCTGAACTAGGAATCACTGTATTTGAAAACAAAAACGCTCCAATACCAACAAAAAATATAAATACAGATAATGTTCTCATGGCTCTTTGCAAAGATATCCCCGATGATTTCATTGCTGCAAACTCGTAGTTCTCTGCAAAATTACCAAAGATCATAATAGAAGTAAGCAAAATGGTAAGTGGCAAAACCATAGGAATTAACCTAGGCGTTGCGTAGGTTAAAAACTTAATAATTACCGAAAAATCTAAATCTTTCCCTGCTAATTCTGATATAAATAACCAGATCGTTTGCAACAAAAGAATGAACATAATAATGATAAAGAGCGGAAAAAAAGTCTTTAAAAAAGTTGTAAGAATATATCTGTCTAATATTTTCACCTATTCGTATATATAAAATATAATCCCGAATAACTTCGGGATGTTTATGATTTACTAATAATGCCTAAATATATAATTAATCTAAACGATTGATGTAATAATTAGCATACTTTGATTCATCAAATACAAATAACGTACTCGACAACGGTTGATTTGTCTTAAAACTATTTACTGTGATTGTAATATTAGTACCATTATTTTGCATTAAAATCAATTTATAGATATGCTTTGTTTGTTTATCTATTCCTAATAATATCTCTTTAAGATCACTATTAGTATCTATTGGATTTAATTTCACAAACTGAATTTTCCTTCCTTGTACATTTTGTACGATATCCATTTTTGAAGTATATCCATCTTCATAAAACGTTAGCATTTTAGAAGGTGTAACACTAGCTTCATCTTCTGGACTTTGTGAAGAAATATTAATTTCTTCATCTTCAGGAATAATGATGTGCAATTTATTTCCATCATACATTTGCTCTGTACCCATAAGATTCAATAAATACTTCTCTCCTAATAAAGTAACATCTCCTCTAGTTTCTTGAGATACATTTTCTGCAGGATTATTTAAGGCATACTTAAATCCAATCACAATATTATCATAGCTTTTTACTTTTGCCGACACTTCATCCAAAAGCTTTTTAGCATCTTGAGCGTGTGCAGTGGTTATAAAAAGTGTTGCTATTGCTAAAAAAAATATTCTTCGTATCATTCTGTAATCTTTGTGTAGTTTAAATTTAAATCATTACTGAGTTCTACTCAGCGTCTAATAATTGTTTTAGAGCGACCAAATCCGTAACTAAAACTTGTCTCGCTTTACTTCCTTCGAATGGTCCAACAATGCCAGCAGCTTCTAATTGATCAATCAATCTTCCTGCTCTATTATATCCTAATTTTAATTTTCTTTGTAATAAAGACGCCGAACCTTGTTGTGCTGTGACAATAACTTCTGCAGCTTCATTAAAAAGCTTATCGCGATCTTTTACATCTATATCAAGACTTGTGCCACTTTCTTCCCCAGAATACTCTGGCAATATATGTGCTTCAGGATATGCTTTTTGACTACCAATATACTCGGTAATGCGTTCCACTTCTGGTGTATCTACAAAGGCACACTGTATCCTAACCAAATCATTACCTTGCGTATATAACATATCTCCTCTACCAATTAATTGATCTGCTCCTCCTGTATCTAAAATTGTTCTAGAATCAATTTTTGAGGTAACTCTAAATGCAATTCGAGCTGGGAAATTAGCTTTAATCATACCAGTAATCACATTTACCGATGGTCGTTGTGTAGCGATGATCAAATGTATTCCAATTGCTCTGGCTAATTGTGCTAATCTAGCAATTGGTGTCTCTACTTCTTTCCCCGCAGTCATGATAAGATCTGCGAACTCATCCACAACCAAAACAATGTATGGCAGAAACTTATGTCCATTTTCTGGATTTAGTTTTCTTGCTTTAAATTTTGCATTATACTCCTTAATATTACGAACCATTGCATTTTTTAGCAAGTCATATCGAGCATCCATTTCAATACACAAAGAATTAAGTGTATTAATTACTTTATTATTATCGGTTATGATAGCTTCTTCCGCATCTGGCAGTTTAGCTAAATAGTGTCTTTCTATTTTATTGAATAAAGTAAGTTCTACTTTTTTAGGATCCACCAAAACAAACTTTACTTCTGCAGGATGTTTTTTATAAAGTAAGGAAGTTAAAATAGCATTTAGTCCAACGGATTTTCCTTGTCCTGTAGCTCCTGCCATTAATAAGTGGGGCATTTTTGCCAAATCAACAACAAAAGTCTCATTCGAAATTGTTTTCCCCAACGATAATGGTAATTCCATTTCTGCTCCTTGAAACTTAGAAGAACCTATAGCCGACCTCATAGAGACAATGGTAGATTTTTTATTAGGTACTTCGATACCAATCGTTCCTTTTCCAGGTATTGGTGCAATAATTCGAATTCCTAAAGCTGCTAAAGAAAGTGCTATATCGTCCTCCAAATTTTTGATTTTAGAAATACGAATACCGGCTTCTGGTACAATTTCATATAATGTTACCGTAGGTCCTACAGTCGCCTTGATCTGAGCTATTTCTATTTTGTAGTTCTTAAGGGTCTCTACAATTCGGTTCTTATTTTCTTCTAATTCTCCCTGGTCTATAGTAATACCTCCATTCTGCACAGAATAATCTTTTAGTAATTCTATAGTTGGGAATTTAAAATTTCCTAGCTCTAACTTTGGATCAAACTCTCCAAAGTCTTTAACCAGCTTAGCACTAAGATTTTCTACCTCTTCCTCTTCTACCACAGCCTCTACTTCCATGGCAATATCTTCTGGATTATCTTCAGATTTTATGATCAATTTCTCTGGAATTTCATCTGACTGATTTTCAGGATTTCCGTAAAATTCATTTACCGTTGTTCTACTAGATGTATTCGTTTTATCTAAGATATGAGTTGATTGAGTTGTATTTGCATTCGCTAAAGGTTTCTCTATCGATAAATCTTGCGTCTCGCCAATTGATAATTCCTCTTTTTCTTCATCTACTGGTTTTTCTGCTGTCTTTACTTTTTTTGCTCCATTCAATTTTTTAGCTGCCTGATAATCTTTTGTGATTTCACTTTGAGTTTTCTTTAAAGAAGCTGATATCTTTTCTGGCGTGTATCGTAAACGAACTACAATGTATACTATAGCAAAAAATGCTAGTACCAATACAGTTCCAATAAAGCCAATATAATCCTGCATAAAATCATTTACTTCATAACCTATAACTCCAGCAAATAGACCACTTTCTTTTTGTACAAAGCCAAAAACTACAGATATCCAAAGCATTACTAAAGTTCCCCAAAACCAGAACCCTGCTAATTTTTTTCTGTTTAAATCAAAAAATAAGTAAACTCCTGTTAGGGAAATTAAAACAGGTAATATTAAGGCTGATATTCCAAAACCTCTAAAAATAAAAAAGTCACTAACCTTTGCTCCAGAAATACTAAGCCAATTTTTTGCTGATGCCGTTCTGTCAGGAAATTGAGAAATTTCACTCTGGTCTATTTTCCAATTGAAGAAAAACGAAATAAAAGAAAAGAATAATGCAATACCTAAAAAGAACAAAAAACTTCCCAAAATAACCTTTTGTTGCCTAGACAAAGTAAGTCTTTCTTTTAGAGGAGTTTTAGTTTTTTTAGTGGTTTTTCTTTTTGTTGTTGCCTTTTTTTTTGCCATTTTTTGGATATGTTATCGCAAAAATACGAATATCT
This sequence comes from uncultured Aquimarina sp., assembly GCF_947492965.1. GTDB lineage: Bacteria > Bacteroidota > Bacteroidia > Flavobacteriales > Flavobacteriaceae > Aquimarina. The sequence goes on from NZ_CANLOZ010000009.1 coordinate 133,558, forward strand.
ATATTGGAACGTAAAAATGGAAAAAAAATTTTCTATAACAAGTAAGGTATATAGATGACACCTCCTATAATTACTGCTGTAATCGCGGCTATAAAAACAGCTCCAGCCGCGATATCTTTAATAAAACCTATTTTATTATGAAAATCTGGATGAATAAAATCTGCGATTGCTTCTACTGTGGTATTTAATCCTTCAATACTCATAACCAATCCAATCGCAAAAGTTTGTAATATCCATTCGGTCGCGGTGATATTCATATAAAAACCTAAGGCTGTCATAATAATTGCTATGACAGCCTGTACCTGAATACTTGGTTCTGTTTTAATCAAAATCAATGCACCTTTTAATGCATATCCACATCCTCGTATTCTGCCAAGTATAAACTTTGAGAAATTACTCATATAATGATTATGCCAATGTTTTTAGAGCATTTTCGTAATTAGGCTCTTGAGCAATCTCCGGAACTTGTTCTGTATACACCACAGTACCTTTTTCATCAAGTACTATAACCGCTCTAGAGTGCAATCCTTGTAAAGGTCCATCAACGATTTCTAAACCATAATCTTTACCAAATTTACCTTCTCTAAAATCAGATTGATTGATGACTCCTTCCAACCCTTCTGCTCCACAAAATCTTTTTTGTGCAAAAGGTAAATCTTTAGAAATACACAGTACTTTAGTATTCTCTAATTGACTAGCTTGTTGATTAAATTGTCTTACCGATGTAGCACATACATCTGTGTCTATCGAAGGAAAAACATTAAGTACTACCCTAGATCCTTCATAATCTGATAATTTTGCTACTGATAAATCAGTATTTACCAATGCGAAATCTGGAGCTTTTTCTCCTACTTTTGGAAGTTCACCACTGGTGTGTATCTCGTTTCCTCCTAATGTGATTGTAGCCATTTTTTATGTGTTTTTAACTTTAGATTTAAGCCTATTTATTTCTACTTCAAGTTTACACATTAACCAAGAAATAAAAAAATTTTTAGGGTTTTAAAGAGGATAAATGTTTTTAAAATAAACAAACCTTAATCTTCATGAGAAAAATATTATGTTAACCTTCACATTATTATTGGTTACTTATTTCTCAGATGTTCAAATTTCTAAACAAAATGTATTTTAAATCTTTCAAAAATTAAAAAAGGAAACTTAAAATCCATTAAGAATTAGGTATAAGTAATATCAAATTAAAATCTGTAAAAAAGTATTTTATAAAAAAGCCGAAACAATATTGTTTCGGCTTTTTTATAAAATATAATCGCTTGAGCACATATGATTAGGAATATTTTAAGTGTCGATAGATCCCATAACTCGTTGCATAAAACCATTTAGGGCTTCCTTTTTTGGAGTACCTTCTTTAACCATTTTATTGACTTCAATGGCACCATACATATTAGAAATAAGCTCTCCTATTACATCTAGCTCCTCATCCTTTAAGGAAGGAACTTCTGTAAGTGCTTCCAAAGTTTCTATTGCTTCCACAACAAAATCCTCATCATTCTCCTCTATAAAAGACGTTAAATGTTTAATTATTGGTAACTTCATTTACTAAATCTTTTAAAACTTCAAACTTATTTGTCTGTACCTGATTCACAAAATCTCCATTTTTAAAAGTAGCAAACGTTGGCAGGTTATCTACCGTGGCCATTTTTCTGGATTCTGGATTTTTTTCTGCATCAACAATTACAAAAGTAGCATCTTCATTTTCAGAAGCTAATTTTTTAAATTTTGGCTTCATAATTCTACAATTACCGCACCATGTAGCAGAATACTGAACGATAACTTTATCATTAGCTTGTACTAATTCAGAAAGATTATCCGCTGTTAATTCTTGAATCATAATCTATTTTTTTCGTGTAAAACAGAAACTTCTCTTTACTACTTTTAGTATTTAGAGAAGTTTCTTCTAAAACTATTTTGATCTAAGTTCTTAGTGAGAAGCTAAATAAGAAGCTACTCCATCTCTATTTGCAGACATTGCTTCTTTACCTTCTTCCCAATTCGCAGGACATACTTCTCCGTTTTTCTGTACATGAGCATAAGCATCGATCAATCTTAAAAACTCTGCTACATTTCTTCCTACTGGCATATGGTTGATCCCTTCATGAAAAACAGTTCCTTCTTCATCAATTAAATATGTAGCTCTGTAGGTAACGTTATCTCCTTCTACAGTTACAACACCTGTTTCTTCATTGTACGTTTCATTAGTGATATCTAAAATTCCTAATGTGCTCGCTAGATTACGATTAGAATCTGCTAAAATAGGATATGTTACACCTTCTATACCTCCGTTGTCTTTAGAAGTGTTTAACCATGCAAAATGAACTTCAGGAGTATCACAAGAAGCACCAATTACAATTGTGTTTCTTTTTTCAAATTCTACTAAAGCCTCCTGAAATGCGTGTAATTCCGTTGGACAAACAAAAGTAAAATCTTTAGGGTACCAGAATAAAAGTACCTTTTTGTTGTTATTTTTTGCCTCTTCCAATACGTTTAGTTTGAAAGTATCTCCCATTTCATTCATTGCGTCAACGTTAAGATCTGGGAATTTTTTACCTACAAATGCCATTTTTTTGTTAATTTAAAAAGTAATTAATTAATTTTTGAAGTGGCAAATATACGCTGCCTATACATATATAAAGGATACGATAATTAGATTTTTTTATATTCATATAGTTTTTTCTAATACACAAGTATCTTTCTAACAATACTTCAAAAATTCTTACAAAAAAATAAAATACCTTACATAAATTACGGATAAATTGTTCTTTTTACACGATGATTTGCACATTGTTAGATCTATTTTTGTATTTTCGCTGCATATAATTAGCCTCTAAACCAAAAAGTTGAAGAACTTTACAAAACATATAATCTATTTATTTTTTACTTGTATTTACATTGGTACAGTAGCACAATCATCTCTAGATAGAGATAGTATTCAAATCCATATAGAACAAGCAGAATTGTTCTTGGAAGAATTTAAGTATCAACAAGCTTTAGAAAAAGTACAAGTTGCTTTAAAAAGCGCTACCTACAATAACGATGATAGAAGTAGAGCAAAAATACGCTTTCTAATCGGAAAGATACATGAGCTAAATAGCCAGGATAGCGAAGCGATTACCAATTATATAACTGCTATAACCTATGCTTCTACTTCAAAAAGCAAAGAAGTACAGGCAAAAATAACGTATAATCTAGGAAAATTATATCTGAAGAATGATAACAAAGTACAAAATGGTATCAATCATCTTACAGAAAGTTCTAAAATAGCCAAAGAGATTAATGATACTACAAAAATTATTAAACCTTGGTTAACACTTGCAGAACACTATATTGATAATAGAGATTACCAAACGAGTGATAAATACCTAACAAAAGTAAGAGCATTAATAGGGTCCAATTTTGATTTAGCTCCAAGTCAAAAAATCAAATTAAGTAATTTGTTAGGAAAATATTTCCTAAGGGTACGCAGATATGAAAGAGCGGACGAACACATTGATAATGCTGTATCCTACGCCAGTAGTGAAATAAATAATATTGAAAATAACGAACTAGTAATTTCTAACTCTTATCAAGAACTTGCCACTGCATATTACACAAAACATAGAGTTTACAGGGCTAAAAAGGAATTTGAAAAAGCCATTCCGTATCTAGAAAAACATTACGAAAACCAAAAAAAATCCGAAGCAATTACCAGAAAAATAGAACTGATAAAAGCGGAGATTGAGTTCGATGTAAATCGAATGAAGGATAAGGTAAAAAAAGCTGATGAAAAGGATGCAAAAAACTATTCTAAAGAAATCAAATGGCAAATCATTACCATACTTGGAGTAGTACTAATATTAATTTCTCTAGCTTTCTTAATCAGTTCTTACAAAAACAATTTACAAAAGAAGAAGCTTAATTATGATCTTATAGAGAAGAATAAGGAGTTGGTGAACGCAAAAGAAACTGCAGAACAAGTTTCCACACTTAAATCTCAGTTTATCTCTACTGTAAGTCATGAACTAAGAACACCTCTTTATGGGGTTATAGGTCTTACTTCATTACTTATGGAAAACCCAGAAGAAAAGAAGAAAAATGAATATTTAGAATCTTTGAAATTTTCTGGGGATTATTTGCTTGCGCTGATTAATGATGTGCTTCAATTAAGTAAGATAGAAACTAATGAAGTAAAACTAGAAAAAGTTTCCTTTGATCTTAGGTCTTTAATAGAGGGGATTGTAAACTCCCTCCATTCAAAACAAAAAAACAATAACAATACTGTTCATATTGATATTGATAGAAACATTAAAACTACATTACTTGGTGATTCTGTAAGACTATCTCAGATATTGATAAATCTGATTGGTAATGCTTTAAAGTTTACTAATAATGGGAATATTTGGATCAAAGTAAAAAGCCAAGCATCTGAAGGAGATAATTACAATTTACGTTTTATCATTAAAGATGACGGTATTGGGATACCAAAAAGCAAGCAAGCTACTATTTTTGAAAACTTTGCTCAGGTAAAAAATGAGAATCAAGAATACGAAGGTACTGGTCTAGGACTAGCGATCGTAAAAAAACTAATTCACCTTCATAAGAGTGAAATTTTTATTGATAGTGAAGAAGGTGTTGGCTCTGAATTTACGTTTGATTTAGTGTATGAAAAAGCGGTAAAAGAAAAAGATATCTCTTCTCAAACGGGAGAAAGTATCAGTATTGGAACTACCAATTTTAATATTCTTATCGTTGATGATAACAAAATCAATCAAATAGTTACTCAAAATATTCTTAAGAAAAAGGGGTATACTTGTGATCTGGCTAGCAATGGTATGAAAGCTATTGAGATGGTGAAAACAAATGCATTTGACTTAGTTCTTATGGACATAAACATGCCCGAAATGAATGGTTTAGATGCTACCACTGTTATAAGAACCTTTAATACTCATATCCCAATCATAGCACTTACAGCAGTTGAAGAAGGTGAGATTAGAGATCAAGCTTTATCAGTAGGAATGAATGATGTGATCATTAAACCATACGATACTCAGCAATTCTTCCAAACAATCATGAAGAATATTTCCAAAGTAAAATACATCAATTAATTCTAGTTCTTTTCTTATTTATTAACTTATTCTGTTAAAGCTTATTCTCTTTAATCTTTTATATAGTATTTTTAGAGCTCAATTTAAGCTTAGAACACTAACATGAACTCAAAAGACACTGGTTTTAATACTATTTGCACCCATGTGGGAGAAATAGAAGATAAACAATTCAAAGGAGCAATTTCTCCTATTTACCTCTCTACATCTTATGCTTTTGAAGATGTAGATATTAAAAGATATCCACGTTATTTTAATACTCCAAATCAAGAAGCGCTTTGTAAAAAAATTGCAAAACTTGAAAAAGGTGAATCATCACTTATTTTCGGAAGCGGAATGGCAGCTATTAGTACTGCTTTACTTGCTTTTTTAAGCAAAGATGATCATATCGTATTACAAAGAACACTTTATGGAGGTACTGCTAATTTGGTTAATGAAGAATTTAGCAAATATGGTATTGAATACTCCTTTGTAGATAGTCAGGACGTGACAGGGTTCGAAGAAAAAATCCAAGACAACACTAAAGTAATTTATATAGAAACTCCTTCTAACCCATTATTAACAATAACAGACATAAAAGCAATAGCAGCACTAGCAAAGGAAAAGGGTATTATTACGATGATAGACAATACCTTTGCTTCTCCTGTTAATCAAAATCCTATAGAATTAGGTATCGACATTGTAATTCATTCTGCTACAAAATATCTAGGAGGACATAGCGATATTCTTGCTGGAGCTGTAGTTTCTTCCGAAAAAAATATCGAACAAATTTTTCAGTTAGCTAAGAATCTTGGCGGAAGTTTAAGTGATTTTACGGTATGGATGTTAGAAAGAAGCATAAAGACTTTAGGACTTCGGGTAAGACAACAAAATAAAAATGCAAAAAAACTAGCGAAATGGTTAGAAAAACATGATGATATCCAAGCGGTATATTATCCTGGTTTAAAATCACATCCCGACTATGAAATAGCAAAAAGACAGATGAAAGGATTTGGTGGAATGCTATCATTTGAATTAAAAGAAGGATTAGATGCTAGTAAATTTCAGAAAGAACTAAAGCTTATAAAAAGTTCCATGAGTCTTGCTGGAGTAGAAAGTACCATACTCTCCCCTACACTAACTTCTCATGCTTTATTAACTGCAGAAGAAAGAAAGCACCAAGGAATAAATGATGGGTTGCTAAGGTTTAGTGTTGGTATTGAAGAAAAAGAAGATTTGATGATGGATATTGAACAAGCACTTCAAAAAATTAAAGTCTTAGAATTAGAACATTAATATGAAACTAGACATACTAGCTATTGGAGCGCATCCTGATGATGTAGAACTAAGTTGCTCAGGAACCCTTGCCAAAGAAATTGATCATGGTAAAAAAGTAGGTATTCTAGATCTTACACGTGGAGAACTCGGAACTCGAGGAACTCCAGAAACTAGAAATCAAGAAGCAAAGGATGCTGCAGAAATTCTAGGAGTAACTGTTCGAGAAAATCTAGGGTTTAGAGATGGTTTTTTTAAAAATGATGAAGCACATCAACTTGCTATTATCCAAATCATACGTAAATACCAACCAGAAATAGTGCTTTGTAATGCTATTGATGATCGTCATATAGATCATGGTAAAGGAAGCAAATTAGTTAGTGATTCGTGCTTTTTATCAGGATTACGCAAAATAGAAACATCTTTAGAAGAAACGAAGCAAGATGCTTGGAGACCTAAAAAAGTATATCACTATATCCAATGGAAAATATTGGAACCAGATTTTGTAGTAGATATCACTGGATATTTAGATAAAAAAATGGAAAGTGTAATGGCCTATAAAACTCAGTTTTATGATGCAGATAGCAAAGCGCCTTCTACTCCAATTTCTAGCAGGAATTTTATGGAAAGTATTCGCTATAGAGCCGCTGATTTAGGTAGAATCATCGGAGTAGATCATGCAGAAGGTTATACTGTAGAACGCTATGCCGCAGTAGATTCCATATTTGACCTTATATAATTTCATTTTTTTCTTTGCAGAAACAAAGAAATACCTTATTTTTGCAGCCGAAATTAAATGGTGGTTGTAGCTCAGTTGGTTAGAGCGCCTGATTGTGGTTCAGGAGGTCGTCGGTTCGAGACCGATCTTCCACCCTTTTAAAAAGAAAGACTCCGTAACTACGGAGTCTTTTTCATTTTATATTACATATCGTAAGACTTAGTTTTTCTGATTCTATTCTTTGCCAATACCATCAACAATTAATCTTTCTTCTTTATTAGCAATCTCCCAGGCTGTATAAAAAATTAGTTTAGCCCGTTTTGTCATCAGATCGTATTCTATTTTGTCTGCCGTATCCGTTGGCTCATGATAATCCTCATGAACACCGTTAAAATAAAAGATGATAGGAATATTATTCTTTGCAAAATTATAATGATCACTTCGGTAATAAAATCTATTCGGATCATCCTTAGCGTTGTAGGTATAGTCTAGGTCTAATTGAGTAAACTCCTTATTTATTTCTTCACTTAAATTATGCAACTCTGTACTCAACCTATCACTTCCTATTAAATAGATATAATTATTCTTTTCTGGACTCTTATGATTTTCATCAATTCGACCAATCATATCGATATTAAGATTAGCAACAGTCTTTTCTAGTGGAAAAACTGGATTCTCGGTATAATAACTAGATCCGTACAATCCTTTTTCCTCTCCTGTTACGTGCAAGAATAATATAGTTCTTTTGGGACCATAACCATCTTTTGCTGCTTTCGCAAAAGCCTGAGCTATTTCCAAAATACTTACAGTACCTGATCCATCGTCATCAGCTCCATTATATATATTTCCATTAGAATCGACTCCTACATGATCATAATGTGCAGAAATTACTACTATTTCATCAGGCTTTTCAGTTCCTTTTATATACGCTAAAACATTTTCAGATGATTTAATTCTTCCTCTAAAATAACTTTCATCTATTTCCTGGAAATAATCTTCTCCTCCAAGTGGAGAAAGAATTCCCATTCTCATATACTGCTCTTTTAAATACTCAGCTGCCTTCTTTTGCCCAGGTTCTCCTGTATCTCTACCTTCAAATTCATCCCCTGCAAATTTGTATAAATACTTCTGAAGTTCCTCTGAAGTTATTGTCTCTGCATACGATATGATATCTGCTTTTTTGTTATTACCAGACTTGTTAGATGACTTTTGTGAGCTTCCACAGGAATATAAAAATACTAAGCCTAAAATAACGATTAAAATACTTCTCATTTATTTCTTTTTATAACACTATGCAATATACAGATTTAGCAGCAGATGATTTTATCAATATTTTCATAAAAAAACCTTCAAAATTTATTTAAAAAAACTTTTATAGATTTAAAAAAGGTTATTATATTTGCACCCGCATTCAGGGAATACCTGATGAGACTAAACACTGGAGAAATGGCAGAGTGGTCGAATGCGGCAGTCTTGAAAACTGTTGAGGGTCACACCTCCGGGGGTTCGAATCCCTCTTTCTCCGCAAGCAAAACGCTTTAACTTATGGTTGAAGCGTTTTTTGTTTTTAAAATATTTTAATTCTCCCGATTAATATCAATTATAATTCTAAAAGAAATATAGCGAAGCATTTAACTTTATGAAAGGGCTAGGATTTAAGTTTTAATAAATTAGCCAACCATTGCATAAAAACAGGTATTCATTTGAAACTTATAGTCGTACGTAAAAAGAAGGGTGTCAAAAAAAAGGAAAACAACATAATACCGAAAAATAAGTAAATCTAATACACGCGAAAACATCAACAACAAAAGTGGATTAAAAGCTAGCGACTACCCAAGAGAAGATAATATGCTTAATATTCATTTAATGGTTTTTTTTTCCAAAAGAAAAAGAGAATACAGTAATTCATGCAATTGATTACAACCGCTCCCACATTTTATCGGCATTTAATCTAAAAGTGCCTAGATGATCAAAGCTACACTCCGTTGGAGCAATAATAGACAAAAAGGGTTCTTCATTAGAATTACGATATAGATGATACGTTTCTCCCACGATAGGTTCAAAAGTAAACTTAGCGTTATACACTAAATTGTTATACTCAAATTGCTCCATCAATACATCATACTGTGCTTTTAGCTCATCGTATTTTGCCTTTACCTGCTTATTTACCTTGTGTACGTTTGTATTTTTCCAAGCAACCGTATCTGGAATGGTAATTGACGGTGCTCCTACATCCGTAGCATAAGGTTTTAAGGCAGCATCATACCTTTCTTCATCTTCATTATATACTACTTGGTCTGGTTTCTTATTGCTCATTAGTTCCTTTTTGAAATTTTGTTATGTGTAATTTGTTTCTGGCGAGAACATTTAAATCTACCTTCTTCAAAAGTACGTTTTTTTGAATGCTTTGTTTTTCTTCCTTGTACCCTTTTTCTCCACATTCTAAAGCTCGAAGGTTTCATTTCTCTTCGCATTAGATTAATTACTTCTTGCTCTTTTAATCCAAATTGCATAAGGATTGCATCAAATGGTGTCCTATCTTCCCAAGCCATTTCTATGATTCTGTCAATATCACGTATGGATAATTCTTTTTGCATCTACTGTTAAATTTTTCTGTTCGGTAATGTATGTTTTTTTAGGATTCGATATCCTTCTCTTTTCACCAATGCATCATCTCGCATTTTCCAGAGTGTATCGCTCGCTCTTTTCCTAGTACTATTCATTTCGACAATAGGATATGGGTAATCTTTTCCTAATTCGAAATCATGAAATTGCTGTTCTAGTGGTGGCATTTTATAAGGTTCATGTATATAAGCAATTGGCAAATTGCTCAACTCTGGAACCCATTTTTTTATAAAAACACCTTCTGGATCATGGTCAATACTATTTTTTATGGGATTGTAAATCCTAAGCGTATTAATTCCCGTTTCTCCAGCCTGCATCTGAAGCTGAGGAAAATGAATACCTGGTTCAAAATCTAAAAACATACTGGATAAGTGAGCACTCGCCTCTTGCCATGGTTGCCAAAGATTATGCGTAAAAAAAGACACTACCAACGCACGCATTCTAAAATTTATATACCCAGTTTCCTTTAAACATCTCATACAAGCATCTACAAGAGGATAACCTGTCCTTCCCTCCTTCCAGGCAGCTTTGTATTCTTCTGATATTTGTTTTTTTAATTTCCGATATCCTTTATTAATACTTTCGAACTCCATGATATCTTCCATCTCAAATTTTTGTACAAAATGAACTTGCCATTGTAATCTGGAAGTAAAGGCATCTATTTGTTTTTTACTATCAGATGTGGCTCGTTGTTGAATAGCATATTGCCATACCTGTCGAATAGATAAGTTCCCCCAAGCCAAATATGGGGATAACCTACTACAACCTTTACGAGCTAATTCTGGTTTCGAAATATGAAAGCTATAATTCTTATACCTTCCTTTAAAAAAAGAAACTAAGTATTGATATGCTTTATTGGTACCTCCTTGTTGAAAATTAGTATCTGGTACCGTATCTAGGTTCTCGATATGAAAAACTTTCTCTAATTCACCTATTTTTTCTAATGAAATAAAACTATCAGGTTTCGGATTAAATTCAAATTGAGATTGATTCATGTAATGCTCACAATCGTCTCTCCAACTCTCTCTGTTTTTAAGACCTCTATGAATACCATTATTGTTATTTTCCACCCATTGAATCAAATTGTTTTTACAAAATCTCGAAAATGCTTTATCTCTTTCATACGTCTTTCTTATTCCAGTTTCTTTATGAGAAAACACCTGATCTATTTTCCAAAATTGTTGTAGTGTTCCGATTGTATGAATAACTTCAGAAGAAACACATAGGACTTTTGTATCATATACTTTTAACTGTGTATTCAGATCAACTATAGACTGTTTAATAAAGTTCCAATGACGTTGACTATAGTGTTTATCTTCTTTTAAAGAATTCTCAAAAACATACAACAACAACGTTGGCGAATCCGTCGCAATTGCGTTATAAACTGCCTCGTTATCTTGTAATCTAAGATCTCGTTTAAACCAAACTATATTTACATGTTCTTTATTAGTACTCATCAGGATTTGCTATTATATGATTAGCCCTGGCTTTTAATTTGTGTAGCTTTTCTTTATCCATTTTATGCAAGAGATTCAACATCATGGACATTCGCTGGTTATTTTTGAAATATCCTTGCTTCTCATCTAAAAAATTCCAGTATAAAGCGTTAAAAGGACACGCATCATCTTCATGTTTCTTAGATACTTTATACTCGCACGATTTACAATAGTTACTCATTTTATTGATATAACTACCACTGGATACATAAGGTTTGGTTGCGACCAAACCTCCATCTGCGAATTGACTCATTCCCCGAGTATTCGTAATCTCTACCCACTCGATAGCATCTATATAAATTCCTAGATACCATTGATCCACTTCATCTGGATCGATCATGGTTAATAAGGCATAGTTTCCCGTAATCATTAATCGCTGAATATGATGTGCATACGAGTCATCTAAACTTTGCTGAATGGCAGAACGTAAACAATTCATTTTGGTATTCGCTGTCCAATAAAAATCAGGGAGCTTATTTGCATTCTGAAGTTCGTTTAGGTTTTTGTAGGCTGGCATTTGACTCCAATACATTCCTCTCATATATTCTCGCCAACCTAAAATCTGCCTTACAAACCCTTCGACTTGCGATATATCAATTTCATCTTGTCTATCTCTCCAATATTCAATGACTTTAGTAATTACTTCCATTGGATGTAACATTTTGCTATTCATTGCAAAAGATAACCTACTATGAAATAAGTATTTTTCTTCTACATGCATTGCATCCTGATAGTCTCCGAAATACACTAATAAGTTTTCGCAGAAATAGGTAAGTAACGAAAGACATTCTTTCCTGGAAGTTGGCCAATTAAACTGTTTCGGGTCAATATTTCCAATAGTACTAACTTCACAATCATGAATTAGTTCGACAATCTTACTTACATCTTTTTTGAAATCTTTCTGACTAGGTATTTCCGGTTTTCCATTCCATTTTTTTCTATTACTATGATCAAAGTTCCATTTACCGCCTTCTGGGTCTTTTTTGGTAAGCATCATGATATCATATTTCTTGCGCATATCACGATAAAAATATTCCATGATATACTGCTTTTTACCTTCAAAAAAGTTAGCAAAATCAGTTCTGGAAGTCAAAAAGTGTTCCGTATCAAATACCTCAAACTCTATGGATAGAGTTTCACAAAACTCTTTTAACTGCATATCCAGTCGATACTCGTCAGGGAGTTGATATTCGAATTTAGTGATCCCATTATCCTTCATTATCTGCTCTAAGTTACCAACTAAGTCTTGTTTATTTTTTTCATGATCTAGCTGGTAATAAACCACCTGTTTCCCTTGTTCTTCTAGCCAAGAAGAAAAGTTTCGCATACTACTAAAAAAACCAACAACTTTTTGAATATGATGTTTGGTGTAATCGGTTTCTTGTCTCATTTCTGCCATAAAGTAGCAAACATCATCTTGCACAGCTTCTTTGTACCAAGAATGCTCGTAATTTAACTGGTCGCCAAGTAGTAATCGTAATATCATAGGTTAGAATAATGTAGGTTGAAGCCAAAGATTTTGAAATTTTTGTTGTGGATCGTAACGTTCGGATTGGAGTTGGATATTAAATTTTCGATCTCTGGGGTCATTACCTACTCCTGCCACATATTGCCAGTTTCCGTAGTTACTATGCACATCATAATCTATTAAGGAAGATTCAAAATAAGAAGCTCCTATTCTCCAATCTAATTGTAATTCTTTTGCAAAATAAGAAGCTACGTTTTGCCTCCCTCGATTGCTCATCCATCCCGTATGTAAAAGTTCGATCATATTTGCATTTACAAAAGGCTCTTTAGTTTCACCCTGAATCCATTGCTCAATCTTCTCTTGATTTTGAGACCAAGAATATTCTTTATGGAGTATGCCGTTTCTCTTAAACAAATCATTACCATGTTTTAGGGACACATACTTGAAAAAATCTCTCCAAATCAATTCAAAAATCAGCCAATACGTACTTTGATTCTTTTCGATCTCTTTCTCATAATCACGCACCCGATGATAAATAGTACGCGCGGAAATAGAACCATTAGCTAACCATGCGGAAAGTTTAGAACTATAATCAGTTCCCAATAAACCGTTTCTAGTTTTCTTGTAATATGAAAGCTTATGGGTTTTCCAAAAATAGGATTGTATCCTTTTTAATACTGCGCTTTCTCCTCCAAGGAAAGGAAATGCCGTTCTTGAGTCAACCTCAAAAGTTTTGAATCCTAGATCCTCCAAAACGGGTATCTTGGTTTCATTTTCTATTAAATTATCTGGTTCTAATCCTGAAATATCAACTTCACTTGCAACCTGTACATATTTTTCACATTTTTTTCTAAAGACAGTAAACACTTTGGGGACTGCCTGAATATCAAAAGGGATATCCTGTGGATCAAATAAAAACTGATCGTAAGAAGTTACCCAATCTATATCTTGACTTTTCGTTGCATTCCTTACCGTTTTGTATGTATCTGTTTCTTCTGTTGTCCACTCTTCTTGGCTATAGATTGTATTTACCTCATAATCTTCAATTAAATTAGGAATTACATCCTCAGGTTTCTTCGTATAAACTAAAAGGGAAATATTTTTTTTGAGTAGATTTTCTCGTAAATCATTCACCGACTCAATAAGAAACTTCGCGCGATACTTTCCAGATTTCTTGAATCCGAATTGACCCACCTCGAATAATCGTGGATCAAAACAAAAGATGCCGATTACACGATCATTTTCATTAGTAGCTTTATACAAGGAGGTGTTATCAAAAACTCTTAAATCATTTCTAAACCAAACCAAACCTGTTCGTTTCATGTATTCCTTTTGTTTTTTAACCTTTTACTTTATTTCTATTATTTCTACAACGCACACTACAATATTGCACCTCTTCCCATACTTTTTCCCATTTCTTTCTCCATGTAAATGGCCTTTCACAGACCTTACAATTTTTTGTTGGGAGATGAGATTTTTTCATATAAATATTTTGTTTAATAAAATTACAAAATACTTAAACAAAAAAATAATCAGAATACAACTTTAACAGGATATAAGGAAATGTTTGAAAAAACCGATTAACCTTATTTCAGAGATTGAAAGAGCGTACAAATGAATATGCATGTCCACACAACTGTTCTGAGCCAGTTGTTTCTAATCAACTTAACTATTACCTCATCATTGCCTGTATTATCAGCAATTTGATTGTGCATTGGCACAAATTGAAAAAAAGTAGAAAACCACACTAATGCCACTAACAGTATATGGAAAATATTTAGCAAAGAATAAGGTCCTAGCAACCTGATAAAGCTGGTCACAATTTGCCCCAACATTAGAGGCATAACGATCATACCAATTCTGAAGGCGTAAATCCTATGCCAATTAACAAGATTATTAATATTGTAGTATTTAAAACTAGGATAAACTATTAACTGTACAATCCATATAAGAATTACTAACCCAAAATCTAACAACAACTGAATTTCGAGAAGATTCATTTAATTAAAATCTGGCATTTCGGATACTCTTACATAAGGAAACTCTTCTATTTTATTTAGGCTGTAATAGGAATTCAACCCAGAAATACCAACAGTATCCATACTACTTAAATCAAGGTCATCGTTATGTTGAAATATCTCCTCTGGTAGTATTAGATGATCTATTTCTCCTATCATTAAAATAGTCCCATTAATAGCTATATCAATAGATTCCACAAACCGCAAACCAATTTTTAGATTACTTTCCTTTACGAAAGGAGCCTCAAAATCATTAATAAATTCTTCTGTTAAACCACATCTGTCAAATTCTGATTCTTTACTATCCAATTTTGCCGAAGTATAATGTGCTTTTTTTACAAAAGACTTATGCACATGGTTAATCGTATAACAGTTATTCTGCAGAATATTATCATAGGTGTGTCTGGGAACATCACCAACGGGCCTCATAATAAAACCCATTAACGCAGGATCACTCCCTAAATGCACTACTGAACTAAAAATAGCCACATTACTTACGCCATCATTATTTATAGTACCAATTAGATTTGCAGGTTTGATTCCGGATACAGCATTAATTATTTTTAAACGCTTTACGCGCTCCATTTTCTTAATTTGTTCCTTTGTATAATGCATATGGATAGTTATAAAACCGAATTTTAAACCTGATTAGTTATTTAAATAATTCTGAAGCTCTGCTATTTTCTCTGGACTATTAAATGCACCTCCATAATACGTTGTTACTGTTGCAGAGGTATCATCTTTTACCCCTCTAGAAGAAACACAAAGGTGTTTTGCATCAATAATTACAGCGACGTCTTCAGTTTGTAAAACTTCTCTTAGCTCCATAGCTATTTGATTTGTAAGACGTTCCTGTACTTGCGGTCTTTTTGCATAATACTGAACAATTCTATTTAATTTTGATAAACCAATAACTTTTCCTGAAGAAATATATGCAACATGAGCCGTTCCTATAATAGGAACAAAATGATGTTCACAATTAGAATAAAAAGTAATATTCTTTTCTACGAGCATTTGCTCATATTTATATTTATTATCAAACAGCGCTACTTTTGGTTTGTTTTTAGGATCTAAACCTGAGAAAATTTCTTCTATATACATTTTAGCAACACGATCAGGAGTACCTCGCAACGAGTCATCAGTAAGATCTAATCCCATTACCTCCATTATCTCCCGAAACAAATAAGAGATCTTTTCTTTCTTCTCTTCATCTGTAATATCAAAAGCATCTTCTTTCATTGGAGTTTCCATACCTGTACTGATATGATCATCTCCAATTTCATCAATGGAAAACCCATTTAGACCATGTCCATTTGTCTCTATCAATGTTTCTACTCCTATTTTCATTTAAATTTTATAGTGTTTGTTGAAAATATAAAAGCATATATACTCATCCATTTTCAAATTAAAATTTATTTTTCATTCAAATTTACAAAACTGTTTAACTTTTACAGCTATTTATTAAACAATAATTAACATATATTTTTATAACCTTCAAAAATTAAGAAAATCTTGTGATTCGTTTTATCTTATCCTATTCAATTTTCGTGCCTTTAATTTGTGCAGTTAAGAGTTTGTTGTATTTTTGACATCTGTTTTTGAATAAATTATCATGATTTATTTATTTTCAGAGCCCCAGATATATTTAAAACTTCCCACCTAACATTGGCAATAATTTGTATTATTTTTGCCGCATTTAAACGCATGTATCTTTTAACCAAAAACTCTTTTAATGAAGTCTTTTAGATTTTTCTTTTTACTTTTATTTCTATTCTGTATTTCTTTCGGCTATTCTCAAGTAAGAAATGAATACCAAATTTCTTTTGATAATGCTGTACATCATGAAGCTGAGATCAGCGCTAAATTTACTAATTTAGAAAGTGGCACTATTTCGTTAAGAATGAGTAGAACATCGCCGGGAAGATACGCGCTTCATGAATTTGCTAAAAATGTTTATAATGTCAAAATAACCGACAGTAAAGGTAAAGATGTCACCGTAACTAGACCTAATCCTTACCAATGGGATGTTTCTGGACATGATGGCACCATAAACCTGTCATACACCTTATTTGCCGATCGTGCTGATGGCACATACTCACAGATAAACGAGACACATGCGCATCTTAATATGCCCGCTACCTTTATGTATATCCCTACATTAAAAGATAGGCCAATAGAAGTAACTTATTTGGTAAGAGAGGATCTAAACTGGAAAGTTGCTACCCAACTAATCCCATTAGGAGGAAACAAATTCCTAGCACCTAACCTACAATATTTTATGGATAGCCCTGCTGGAATTAGCAATCATACAGTCAAAGAATTTAAAGTACCAGCTGCCGGGACTGAATACACTATAAAATTAGCACTCCTACATCCGGGCACAGAAGAGGAAGCTGATCAATACTTTGAACAAATAAAAAAAATCGTAGAACAAACAAAAGCTATCTATGGAGATTATCCGAATTTTGATTATGGAGAATACACTTTTATTGCCAGCTACATGCCTACTGTTTCGGGTGACGGAATGGAACATCGTAACTCTACAATCTTAACTAGCACTAGAAGCCTAGCAGATGGAGGTATGGAAAAAAACATAGGTACAGTAGCTCATGAGTTTTTTCATGCTTGGAATGTGGAGCGAATTCGTCCAATTTCCTTAGAACCTTTTGATTTTGAAAATGTAAACATGTCTGGTGAACTTTGGTTTGCAGAAGGATTTACAAGTTATTATACCAATTTAATTTTATGTAGAGCAGGTATTATCACTCCGGACCAGTATATTGATAGCTTAAGTAAGACCTATAATTATGTATGGAACTCTCCTGCACTTCAATATTTCAATCCAATAGAAATGAGTTATCAGGCTCCTTTTGTAGATGCTGCAACTTCTATGGACCCAACCAATAGAGAAAACACATTTGTATCCTATTATTCTTATGGAAGTATGCTTGGATTAGCTTTAGATCTTTCTCTTAGAGATAAAGACGATCTTAACTTGGATGACTACCTAAAACTTGTCTGGACAAAATATGGAAAAACAGAAATTCCGTATACTATAGAAAATCTATTCTTTACCTTAAGAGAATATGCAGGAGAATCTTTTGCTGATGATTTCTTTGAAAAGTATATTTTCGACAGTCAGATTCCGGATTTTAAAAAACTATTAGGTTCTGTAGCGATATATCCTAAAACTAATGCTAAGAAAGCCTATTTAGGGGTAGATGTTACTTTTGATGACAATGATAACGCCGTAGTTTCTAAATATGTAAAAAAAGGAACACCAGCATATACTGCAGGTATCGCTAAAGGAGATGTGATCGTTGCTATAGACAACAAATCATTCTCTGACCTTGGTACTTTTAACGATGTCATTAGTAAATACAAACCAGGAAAAAAGGCAACATTTATATACAGAAGACTTGGAGAAGAGAAAAAAGCTTTGATAAGATTTGGTGTTGATCCTGAGGTGGTGATCACTCAATTTTCGAAACCAAGTAAAAAAGCCTTATTAAAACGAGAAAACTGGTTGAAAGCAAAATAATTTTCTTTTAACTTTGAGTCGTCCTAAAATAGGTTGACAATTTTACAAGATTTTATTTAATCCCTTGAAGCTAGCTTCAAGGGGTTTTTTG
>NZ_CANLOZ010000010.1 GCF_947492965.1 uncultured Aquimarina sp.
TCCACCAGCGTTTCCACCTGTTTGAGTAATCAGTGTATTGGCACCAGGCAGGAAGTCATCATTGTTTAGAATGTTTACCGTTCCTGTAGTTCCTTCTACCACGGTTAGATTATCATCCATGGTAGTTGGTACAAGTGGATTCGGATCAGTAGTATCAGGGTTTCCATCATTATCATCGTCGGTATCTGTTACATCTGGTGTTCCATCATCATCTGTATCAGTTTGTACAGTTATATTCACTGTAGCCTGTTCACACACATCATCAGAAGTTGTCGTTGGGCTATCACCGTTTACATCATTACATACTGTATATACGACAGTTACTGTAGTTCCTTCTTCACCAGGAGCAGGTGTATATTCCATTGTTCCAGTTAGTGGATCGAAAGTTACTGTTCCACCAGCGTTTCCACCTGTTTGAGTAATCAGTGTATTGGCACCAGGCAGGAAGTCATCATTGTTTAGAATGTTTACCGTTCCTGTAGTTCCTTCTACCACGGTTAGATTATCATTTTCTGTATTAGCGCCTAATGGATTCGGGTCTGTAGTATCTGGATTTCCGTCATTATCATCATCCGTATCACAAGCATCGGCTATATTATCAGAATCATTATCAGGTCCATTATTTACATAATCAGTATCTGGGGTTGTATATCCATCTGCTCCTCCAGTTACTAAACCTGTAGAACTAAATCCTGTACCTTCTAATTCTCCTGGTCTAGTACCACTTGGAGTAAAACCAGCCTCTATTACATCATTACAATTATCTCCATCCGCATCAATATCTAAATGATTAGCAATACCGTCTCCATCAATATCATAAATATCAGGTATTCCATTATTATTGGCATCGGTATAATTTGTGGTTGAACCGTCACCTCCATTTCCATTGTCAATGGTATCTGCAAAATTAATAACACCATCACCATCTTCATCACCGAAAGGGTCATTACCTAGATGCTCAACGGTATCCAAAATACCATCATTATCATCATCATCATCATCAATATCTAAAGTACCATCCCCATCTGAATCTAGTGTGTCTCTAAAATCAACATCTCCTCCTGAAAATACATTACCATCCGCATCTGGTAAAGAAGAAGGTGTATTTATTGTACCATTCGCATCAGAATAATCTCCTGAAGTATCAATGACGTTATCTAATCCGTCTCTATCTGTGTCAATTCCTGTTAGTGTTATCCCAGCTTCAAAAGTATCACTGAAACCATCGTTATCACTATCATTATCTAAATAATCTGGCACGGTATCGGATAATGCTAATGTACTATCACTATTTTCAAGAGTTGTAAAACCGCCTCCATAGTTATCCGGTACACCATTTCCATCTACTGTGTTACTTGGTGCAATATATCCAGTAGTAGATTGGGCTTCTACATTATCGGGAATACCATCATTATCACTATCTAAATCTAAATGGTTCGGAATACTATCGCCATCAGTATCATATACATCTGGAATTCCATCACTATTGACATCTGTATAATTTGTTGTTGATCCATCTCCTGCTGGAATGCCAGGTTGTCCCGCATTATCTTCAACATCTTGAAAATTTGGTAACCCATCTCCATCTGCATCTCCATCTGGACTATTTCCGTTAGCTTCGTCTACATCTAAGATACCATCGTTATCATCATCATCATCCAGAGAATCATCAAAGGAATCACCGTCTGTGTCCGCAGGGCAAATATCATATATAAAAGGAGGAGATAGAGTGAATTCAGAAAAATTAAAATCAATATTTTTAACAAAACCACTATTTCCTGTTAATAGAAGATTAAATATTCCAGTATCCTTAATTTCAAACATCACTGATCCAGCAGATCCATTTATTGTACCAGATGCTAATATGCCTGATGGTGTTGGAGTAATATTAACATCAGGGTCTCCTGTTACAAACCTAAAATTTGAATCACAAGTATATTCTACAGCTTCATTATTAGGCCCATCCAGATCATTAAAGGTTAACCTATAATCGTCTTGCACTGTATTTAAAGAACTATCTAAAAATTCAAATGTTGTGACAGCACTACCAGTGGTATTATTGGACCATCTTATATTATCTGGAGCCAAAAATGACCAGCTTCCAGCAGCACCACTAACACGGGTTGTTCTAACAAAAGCGATAGCTGGATTATCAGTAGAATTAGCAGAAAAAAGGACTACATCTGTTCCTGCACCACTAGAAATACCTGTTACAGAAACTCCACTAAAGTTTTGAGACCATCCTTTGATGGAAAACAGGAGTAGAACCAAAATAAGTTTAAAAATAGATAAGCAAATGTTTTTTTGGGGGAAGGAGTAGTTTTTTTCCATATTTTACATTTTAATAGTTTTATAGTGTAATCTATTCAACTCTATAATTAACGAATCTAAATTTTTTATAAATTTTTAAGAATTTAGAAATGTGAATATAAAAAAGAATATCGATAAAAAGCAATTATCTTCGATAAAACACGTTAATTACTGTTAAAACGTAAAAAAAAGACTGTTTTGACATTTTTTAATAATTAAAAAAGGTATACATATAAATGTACAAAAGTTATTAGCTAGTGATGCTCGTTTCTTACAATAAATGACGTGTTTACATCATTATAAATTAGGATAAAAAGTTTAGAATCTAGTTTTATCTAAAAAAGTCAAATAAAGGAAAATAAGATTATATAAAAGGAAACTATTTCCCAATACAATATTTAACTATCCTTATGTCTATTGACGTTAAGGCATTTGGGCAACAAATAGGGTACAAAAAATACATAAAAAGAATAAATAAAGAGTAAACATCAATAAATTGAGCTACTAATATAGCACAAAAAAAACCGCTCGATTAGAGCGGTTTCCAAATAAAAACACCAAGCATTAATTAGCTGTACCAGAGCCTAAATAAATACTGTTTGATACTTGACTACCATCAGCAGTAATAAACGCCATAAATAGCTCTACCGTATCTCCTGCATAAGTTGTTGGGATTGAAACAATTTGAGAACCTACTGTTCTGTCTGCTCCATCAAGTAAAGAAATAGATTCCTTTTTTGAGGGATTGTAAACCAACAACATCGCTTTATCAGTTGCATTTGCGTTACCTTCGGCAGAGTTATCATCCCACCCAAAAGTTACTTCTCCAGCAGTTGCTAAATCAGTCGTCGGGTTTAACGCACCAGATAAACCCCCGCGACTTACTAAAGCGTTTGGATAGTCAACAACAAAGTTAGGTTCTGTACCTGTAATCGCATTATTCAACACATACGACATTGCAGCATTAAATTCTGTTTTCTTAACTGCTAATCCTTTATACCCTAACTTAATAAAAGGCTTTACAGCCTGTAAAAATTCTAAAGTGGCAGTAAACTTTGTTCTTTGGTTTACTTGACCAACAGTTCTTGGATTGGCTACACTTGAGGGTTTAATTCTAATGTAATCAATTCCTTTCCAGCTTCCACCGATAACGTTTCCAACCTTACCTGAAAGCCCTCCTAAAATACCTTGGGAAATTTTACCCATAACATAAATAATTTAAATGAAACTTATTTTTCTTCGGACTTGATACGGACTTAACACGAAGTTGTACCTTCCGACTGAATATATGGCAAGTTTTATGCTATTCGTTAGATATGGATTTTGTTGCTTTAGATTGCTTCTTTTTGCATTTTAGAAAATAAACTTTGAATGTATGATACTTTCAAATCTGCCATTTTTGAAATGACTTTTTGAAGTTCGGCTTCTTTTTTACTAATCGCTGACACTATATTAATATGCTTTTGCAATTGAAATTCATTATTTATTAATGATATAAAACTATTTTTTAGAGTATTTCTGCAATCATCTATTGAAATAAACGGAATTACACTTCCTTTTAAATGGTAAGCGTAAAAACCGCCTATTTGTAACATCATAGATAAGTGAAAAAGTGTGTGTTTTACCTCTTCTGTTGTAGTAGTGACAACGAAACAGTTAGCACAGGATTTTAAGAGTGTTTTTCCGCTGTTTAGCCCTTTGTTTAGTATAAAAAAATGAGGGTTTGAGTAAGCTTTTCCGACTTGGTGTGTTTTTAGTTCAAAAGTTGACATAGCTATCCAATTTAAAATTGCTTCGCTACGCTTCGCGCCATTTTTTTTTTGAAAAGAAAAAAGATAGCCATAGTTGTTGTGGCGTGGGTTAGGCTGTCAAGGTTTTTGGATAAAAGTTTTTTTATTGAATGACTAAATCAAAAGAAAAAGGGTTTTGAAAAAAGTTTTATTCAAAACCCGTAGGGCTTGACCTTTATAGCCTTGTGCGGTTGGCAGAGGTAGCCACATATATTTGCCATCTTTTTTATTTTAAATTTTCAAATTAGTTAAACTTGATTGAAAATGCCTTTAACTTTTCTGGGGAATTAACACTTAAAAAAATAGGTTTTAGTACCGTACTGAGCGTTGGGTGAAGCGTTTGTATGGGTAGCATTTTAAATAGTTGTTTGATAAAACAGCATTTAAACAAGCTACTTATACAGGACTTTTAGACAATAGCTTTTTGTTTTTTTGAGGCACGAGAAAAAGCAATATGCTATGGCGTAGCACTACACTTTATAAACCTATTTTTTTATAACCGCTGACTTGGGTTGTGGGGAAAAGTGGACTTTAATATTTGTTAACGAAATGAAACAAACAAAGACTTGAGGTAAGGAATACTTGGACTTAACGATGGTTTTGTGCAGCTTGAATGAGATAACGAATATTATTATCAATTAACAGAAACCTTAAAATGTTTAAATGTTTAATGTTAGTTCAAAATGTGGTTAAATGTTCGGAATTGCGCGTTGGAATTGCGGATATTTTACATAATACCAGTTATAGCTACGAAAATATAAGAATGCTGCGATAGCAAACCCTTGAAAGGATTTTTGCTACTATAACTTGTATTATGTAACATAGCTTGGGTGAGTTTAGGGTTTTATGATATAATAATAACAGAATAGCTTATTGCAGTTTGGTTTGATTTTATGAAAACCAAAGCTGTAATATGCTATTACCTTAAAGACAAAAAAACGCTAAACTTGTTAGGTGAGCGGAACAACACAAAAGACAGAGGATTTTGAGGTACGAAAAAACTGGGTTTTGGGTTGTGGGGAATAAAAAAGAGCCTTCCGAAAAAGACTCTTTCATTATTGCTTAATGGTCGTGATTTGAATGGTCATCACTTTCTTCTTCACCAGATTGATTCATCATCATTTCGTGGTCGTATTTACAACAACCTGGTAAACCATCATATGCTTCTTCATCACCTGCTACTTTTTCGGTATCATATCCTGAAGCTGCGATTGCTTTATGGATTGCCATTGCATCGGTTTTTGTATCATCAAAAGACACATCAATCTTCTTTTTATCGACATCCCAATTAGCACTTGTAACACCTTCAACACCGTTAGCTGCTTTTTCGATAGTGTTTTTACACATTCCGCAATTTCCTCTTACACCAAAAGACAGGTCTGTCATTGCCATATCTTTTGACATTTCAGTAGTTGTGGTTTCTGTTTCTTTTTTGGTTTCGTTTTTACAACTTGTTAAACCTAATGCTGCTATTACAGCTACACTTAAAATTACTTTTTTACTCACGTCGATTACATTTTTGTTTTTGTGTTCGTGATTTTTCTTTGAAAAATTCATTGTTTAAAATTTAATTGTTATTACTTGATTTATTATTCTATTACTTGTTTTACTTCACCACAGGTTAGCATTGCTTCGCCAAAGTATGGATTGATTACTTTTTCTTCTTTGCTTAACCAATAAGCACCATTATTGTTATCTGCCATTGGACAAAATTCTACATAGACCTTTTCATTGATACCAAATAGTTGTACAGCATTGATTAGATGTGATGATAAATGTTTAAAATGGTCTCTTTGTGATTTTATATCGGACGTTTCAGAAATTGAAGTTGCAGAAGATTTTATTTCGCCTTCTAATGACATCCAATGGTTATGCGCCTTATTATCTGACAACAATTTCATATCTACTTTGTTCAATTTATTTAATAAAGTTGTTGCGTTTGCTGAAGTACTTATTGAATCTTCTTTTACTAAAGCATCTTTTAAATTGATATACGCATTGTAAACACTATTTAACTGTTGTTGAAATTTCTCTGATACTTCCAAACGCTCATTCATATTAGTGTGGTCACTTTCTTTGTTAGATGCATTGTTATCCATACCTAAATGACCTTCGTGTCCAGTCATTACTTTACCACCATCTTTATTCATCATAGACTTTTTGCCTTGTAATTGTGCTGCTGCATCAACCGTAAATGTTCCGTTAGTCACTATTTCATTTCCAACAAATAAACCTTCTACAACTTCATATTCATTACCAATTTGATTGCCTAATTTAATTTCACGCATTTCAAAAATAGGTTGGTCTGGATTTGTTTTAAGGTACACCACAGAACGTTCACCTGTCCATAATACAGAAGATGCAGGAATTGATATTACTTCATCATTTTTAGCTGTACTGCCTTCAATATTTGCGGTTACAAACATTCCTGGTTTAAATACATCGTCCTTATTGCTTAAAACAACACGTAAGGTTACAGTTCTTGTTTTCGTGTTTAAAACTGGGTCAATGAAATCAACTTTACCTTTAAACTCTTTATTAGGATAAGCATTGGTTGTTATCATCACTTCCTGTCCTTTTTTAAAGCGGTCAATCTGATTTTCATACACATCAAAGTTTCCCCAAACTGTGTTGAGATTGGCAATTTTTAATAAGGGTTGTCCTTGTTTGATGTAATCGCCTTGCTCTACCAATTTTTCTGTAACAGTACCCGAAACGGTTGCATAAACAGGAAAGTTTTCTTTTACTTTTCCTGTTTCTTCAATCTGGTTGATTTGATTTTCAGAGAGTTTCCATAATTTCAATTTATTACGGACTGCTTTGTATAAAGCAGGTTGAGATTCTTTTAAAGAAGCTGCTGTGATTAATTCTTGTTGTGCTGCATAGAGTTCTGGCGAATAAATGGTTGCCAATAATTGACCTTTACGAACTTCTTCGCCTGTAAAACTCACATTCAAACGTTCAATTCTTCCAGCGAAATAACTTACCTGTACTGCATTGGCTTCTTCGTTTTCGGCAATTTTTCCTGAAAGTTTTATGATTCCATTTTCTACTAAACCATTACCAACCACCGTGGTTTGAATGTTTGCTAAAGCCATAGCATTAGTGGTTAATTTAAACTGATCTGCTGTTAAACCATCTGCTCCACTTTCGGCAGGAATTAAGTCCATCCCACAAATAGGACAATCGCCTGGTTCAGGCTGCATAATTTGTGGATGCATAGAGCAAGTCCACATTTGATTGGTTTGTTCAACTTCATTGTGATTATGGTCTGCTTCTTCTTTTGATGAACCACCGAAAAGCAACCAACCCAATAATAGACCAACTGCTAATAATCCTAAATAGATTAATATTTTATTTGTTTTCATTTTCTAATCGTTTTATCATTGCTTTCATTTCTTCTATTTCCTTGCGTTGTGCTTCAATAATATCTTCTGCCAGTTTTTTTACTTCTGGGTCTTTTATATCTGCTCTTTCACTTGTTAAAATAGCGATAGAATGATGCGGTATCATTGCTTTCATCCAAAGGACATCACCAATTATTGGTGATTGTGCTCTTACTAACCCCAAAGCCCCTATAAACAGAATAAAACTACCTGCAAGAATTGCTATGTTTTTCTTTCTATCATTATACATTTTTCGCATAAAAAACCACATTATTACTGCCATTGTTGAAATCCCTAAACACGTCATATAGAATCGTGTTAGACTAAACCATACGTGGTCTATGGAATAGGTGTTTAAATACATTGTGATGTACATTGCTACAAATGAGCAAGCCAACATTATAAAGAAGGTTTTGTAATTTCCTTTGTTTGAGTGTTCTTTTGAATTTTCCATATTTTTTTATTTTATAGTTAAACTTTTTACTTACTTAATTTTAATATCCTGAATGCACCTTGTATCACCAATCCAAATACAATGATTCCTATAATTAAATCTGGAATACCAGAATGCAGCCAATTGACTAAAACGCCTGCTGTAATTACGCCAAGATTTATTATAATATCGTTAGAGGTAAAAATCATACTGGCACGCATATGTGCTTCTTGACTTTTAGATTTTTGTAAGAGGTACAAGCAAATGCCATTTGCAATCAAAGCAAATACTGAAACTATAATCATTGTTGAAAATACAGGTAAAGCTTCATAGCCTAAAAATCTACGTATTACCTCAACGATTCCGATAATTGCAAGTGTTATCTGAAAATAGCCTGCATATTTTGCAATCCGTTTCTTTTTTAAAACTGTACCACCAACCGCTATTAAACTCAATCCGTAAACAAATGAATCTGCCAACATATCTAAACTATCAGCAACTAATCCCATTGATTTTGAAATAAGTCCTGTACTCATTTCGATAATAAAAAATGCAAAATTGATGATTAGAACTGTCCACAACAGTTTGGATTGACTCCTTGTAGATTCAGTAATAATTGTGTCTGTATCTTCTGAACTGATTAAACTTTCATTTAATTTTAATTCATTTAAGGCATTACCAATTTCATTTACATTTGAATTATGATATAGTGTTAAGATTCTTTCTTCTAAATTAAAATCAAGTTGTTTGATACCATCTATATCAGATAGCTTCATCTTAATTAGATTTTCTTCAGAAGGACAATCCATTTTTGATATTTTGAAAACTGTTTTCTGCATATAATTAAATGTTTTTTGTTCTTAATCGTAATGCGTTACCTATTACCGAAACCGAACTAAAACTCATTGCTAAAGCTGCTATCATTGGCGAGAGTAGTATTCCGAAGAATGGAAACAACACACCTGCTGCAATAGGCACACCTAAAGTGTTGTAGATAAGTGCAAAAAATAGGTTTTGCTTAATGTTCTTCATTACAGCATTACTTAAATTTTTTGCTTTTACAATACCGTGTAAATCGCCTTTTACGAGTGTTATCATAGCACTTTCTATCGCTACGTCTGTTCCAGTTCCCATAGCAATACCGACATCACTTTTAGCCAATGCTGGTGCATCGTTAATACCATCACCTGCCATAGCAACTACTTTTCCGTTTTCTTGTAATTTTTCTACTTCTTTGAGTTTGTCCTCTGGTAACATACTGGCTTTAAAATCTGCAAGATTTAGTTCTGATGCTACTGCTTGTGCTGTATCGTGATTATCACCTGTAAGCATTATAACATCAATCCCTTTATCTTGAAGTGCTTTAATGGCTTTAGCACTTGTTTCTTTTATCTTATCGCCTATAACTACATATCCAACGACGGTTTCATCTATTGACAAATAAGAAACTGTTTTACCCTGTTTTTGGTAAGATTTAGCTTCGTCTTTCATTGTCGATGTAACATCTGCTTTAGCATATTCCATCATTTTAGGATTACCTAATGTTACTTTTTTATCTTTTATTGTCGCTTCAACACCTTTTCCTGTGACTGCACTAAAATCTTCGGACTTTAAAATTTCTGTGTTGTGTTCTTTGCCATATTTAACTGTCGCTTCTGCCAAAGGATGTTCGCTATTGGTATTTAATGAAACGATGTATTGTAACACTTCTTTTTCGCTTAAAGCAGCATTAAAAGCTCCAACGGTTTCAACTGTTGGTTTTCCTTCGGTAATTGTTCCTGTCTTGTCAACGATAAGCGTATTTACCTTATCCATTTTTTCAAGAGCTTCAGCATTTTTAATCAATACACCATTTTGAGCACCTTTACCCACACCAACCATTACAGACATTGGTGTTGCTAAACCTAAAGCACAAGGACAAGCAATGATTAGTACTGCAATTGCATTGACAAACGCATACACATAAACTGGTTCTGGTCCCCAAATAGACCATACAATAAATGTGATAATAGAAATAAGAACTACAACTGGCACAAAATAGCCTGAAACTTTATCTGCTAAATTTTGAATAGGTGCACGACTTCTACTGGCATCATTAACCATATGAATGATTTGTGATAATAAAGTGTCACTTCCTACCTTTTCTGCTTTCATTAAAAAGGATTGATTCCCATTAATGGTTCCGCTACTTACTTTATCTTCTTGAGATTTGTTTACAGGAATGGGTTCACCTGTAATCATAGATTCGTCAATGGTTGTTTCACCTTCGGTTATCATACCATCTACAGGAATTTTATCTCCTGGTTTTACTTTTAGAATATCATTAAGTTCTATCTCGTCAATACTGACTTCAACTTCTTCACCATCTACTATTTTTATGGCCTTATTAGGTGCTAATTTCAACAGTTCTTTTACTGCCGAATTGGTTTTACTATGGGCACGAGCTTCTAACAACTGACCTAAAAGCACTAACGTTAAAATCACAGTTGCTGCTTCAAAATAGACGTGAACTGCGCCTGATTCAGTTTTAAATTGTTCAGGAAATACATCTGGAAACAACATCCCAAATACACTAAATAACCAAGCCACACCTGCACCAATCCCAATAAGTGTAAACATATTGAGATTCCACGTTTTTATGCTTCTATAAGCACGCTCAAAGAACATCCACGTAGCGTAAAAGACAACTGGAATGGATAAAACAAACTGAATCCAGTTCCAATATTTCTGTTCCATTATATCGTACAACGGATTGTTATTGAGCATTTCGCTCATAGCCATTAAGAAAATGGGCAAGGTAAATGCTGTGGCAATCCAAAATTTCTTTAATAGCTTTTTATACGTTTTTTCTTCTGCTGAACTATCTGCTTCCATTGGGACTAAATCCATCCCACAAATAGGACACGAACCTGCTTCTTCTTTTACAATTTCTGGATGCATCGGACACGTCCATTGTTCCTTTGAAGTTGCTGATAGATTTTGTTCTTCCACCAAATCCATTCCGCAAACAGGACAATCGCCTGGTTTATCATAAGTTTTATCGCCTTCGCAATGCATAGGACAATAAAATGTGCCTGTGCCTTTCCCTTTTTGTTGCTTTTCCTTTTTACCTTTGGTATGATGATGATGATGTTCACCTTGATTATGGATAGTGTATCTATCACTATCTTTTTTTAAGGCTTCTTGAAATGTTTCTATAGGTATGTGTGATTCCATTTCTATGGTAGCTTCTGCCTTTTCTAAATCGACTGTTGCTTTTGAAACGCCTTCTACTTTAGAAAGTGTTTCCTCAACGTGACTGCGACAACCGTTGCAGGTCATTCCGTGTATGTGATATGTGTGTTTCATTGAATTTATTTTTTCTTTTCTTTAAAGAAAAATGAACTAATCCATTCTACTTATATCAGAATTTTAATTTAAACTATCTTTAATTTGTTTCATATAACCAATTATAAGTTCTTTTTCACCTGTCGATAAAAGGGCATTTTTGTGAATTAGCGTATAAGACCAAAGGGGCATTTCGCCATTTTCAATTTGATTGATGATGGATTTTAGTTTACTGTTTTTTCTTCTATTTGAATAATCATCCCATTCATTAAAATTTAATTCTGCCTTGCCTTCTTTGATATGGTCTTCAAGAAACCAGGCTACCGGTTGCACCTTATTGTACCAAGGATATATTGTATTGTTACTGTGGCAATCATAGCAAGAGACTTGTAATTTGTTCTTGATATCATTTGGGACATCATTTACCAACATAAAGTCGGTTTTTGGAACAACTTCACTTTGGTTGCGCGTTGTGGGGATAAATTGAATCCCCACAAACGCCACCAACAACACTATTGCTATGATTTTTAAAATCTTCATTTAGTTAATTTCCTTTTGGACTTTTCCACAGTTCAACATCTTGCTTCCATAATAGGGATTCTTAATATCCTTGCTCATACTTAACCAAGCTGAACCACCATCGTACATTGGACAAAATTGCTCATATAGTTTTACTTGTGTTCCTGTAATAGCTACCATATCAGTAATATCCTTACTTAAAACTTTAAAGTGCTCACGTTGATGTGCTATTGGACTTTCTGAAATATGTTCTGCGTGTTCCGTAGCATCTTCGATAATGTCCTTTAATTCTGATTGCTGGGCATCTGTAAATTTTGAAATGTCAAGCTTTCTTAATGACGTTGCGAGGGTTGCACCCAATTCTTTAGCTTTGGCATTATCATCTACCACTAAGGCATCCTTTAAATTGAAATAGTCATTTAATATTGTTTGAGAATTTGTATCTCCATTCATTGCCATTTTCTTTTTCTTACCATCGTGATGACCATCGCTATTGTCGTGATTCATTTCTGTATTATGACCTTCATCGTTGTTATGTTCTTTTTTTGCGTCTTTACAAGACATTGTTGTTAGGCTTATAAAAGCCATTACCATAATTGTTGTTACTAATTTTACTTTTTTCATTTTGACTTACTTTTAAGATTAATATTTGTTTATATAAAATTGTTATTTATTATTAAAATCGAACTAATAGTCCGCCACCCCAACCATATCGGTTATTATAATTCCCTTGAATTGAAAAATTTCGAGATAAGATGTATGATGCTCCAATTAACCATTGCGTTTCACCTTCATAAGATTTGTTGTTTTCTAACTCATTAACCCATCCAAAATCTGCTCTGTATTCGTATTCTCCTTCGAGAAAAATTCTAGGAAAAATCAATAGTTCTCTGTCTAAACGTATTCTTGGGCGCAGTTGATGGTCCATACTCACATCGACATTAAATCTGTAAGGCGTGAAATATTTAACTCCAACCAATCCCACAGTATTGAATGTATCATAAGAATCTGGTGTTGAAGTTTCAGTATTTACGCCTGCATATACGCGTACCCAATCATTGAGATATCTGTTATAATTTACTTCTATCTCGGCATTTTGGTTATAATCAAACTCGGCACGTAGTGCAAATTCGTTACGGATGCTGCTTGACATCAATAAAAGTTCATTAAAGTTTGAACCTCCACGAAGCATTCCCCACGAATAGTAATGGTCTGTCTCGTCAATTAGGTTTTGTACTGGATAAGGTTTCATCCTTTCATCTCGTGGTGTATCATAGCTAAATACTCTTGCCATACCACCCATCATATGATATAACACGTGACAATGAAAGAACCAATCACCATATTCTTCGTTATAAAATTCGATGACCACTTTTTGCATAGGTGGTACATTGACGGTATGTTTTAATGGGGAACGTTCGCCATTTTCATTGATGACCCTAAAGTAATGTCCGTGTAAGTGCATTGGATGATGCATCATTGTTAGGTTATTCAAAGTAATTCTAGTAACCTCTCCACCTTTAATTTTAATTTTGTCTGTTTCCGAAAGTGGTATGCCATTCAAACTCCAAACATAACGTTGCATATTACCTGTTAGATTAAGTAAAAGGTCGGTTACAGGTATGTCTGCCTTATAAGTCGTGTTTTCTTTTGCCTTTAAAAAATCATAATTGAAATAGGTTTTACGTGTGTCATAATTAAATGAAGTGGTGTCCTTTTGCATTGTAGACATCATATGATTCATTGGCGTCGCATCCTTTTTCATTTCCATATTCATATCATTATCCATCTTCATCTGTCCGTCTTTCATATCCATCTTCATCTTCATTCCATATGTCTGCATCAAAAACTCTGGTGTTTTTTTCTTGTGATTGCCCACCATTGCAGGTGCACCCATCTTCATATCCATTTTTGCCATTTGCTTCATCATAGCTACTTTATCTGGTCTGTCTATAACTGTTGCTGGATACAGTTTTCCGCTACCTAAACGAATGGACATATTACCAGAACCATCTTGTGCTGTTGCGGTAATTTCCAATGTGCCTTCTGGAATGGTTACAATCACATCATAGGTTTCGGCAATTACAAAAAGAAATCGGTTTTTATATTTTGGTGTTACATCCACACCATCACTCGCTACAATCATCGGGTTACCACCACCAAAATCCATCCAATAATAAGATGAAGCAGATGCATTAATAAAACGTAGTCGTACTTTTTCACCTGTTTTAAACTCTGGATATTCTGCAACTTTTTTACCATTGGCTAAAAACGCAGGATAGTAGATATCTGCAATATCTGCACCTTCCATTCTATCGCGCCAAAATTTGAATTGTGCGCCTAATGCATCTTCTTTTATAACTCTGCTTAATGGTACCGCTGTTCCTTTTTTAACCTGATACCACTCATTTCCTCGTTTAAGGTTTCGCAGTACATTTATTGGTTTTTCATTTGTCCAATCGGAAAGGACTACGACTAAATCCTTATCATAGTCCAAGGTCTTTTCTTTAGGATGAATGACTATTGAGCCATAAACTCCTTTTTGCTCTTGCAACATCGTGTGGGAATGATACCAATATGTGCCAGATTGGTTTATAGGTATTCTATATTGAAATGTAGTGTTTGGTTTTATAGGTGGCGTAGTTAAATAAGGTACACCATCATAAAAATTAGGAAGTATTAAACCGTGCCAATGTACAGAGGTTTCTTCATCCATTTTATTAGTTACGTTAATAATAGCGAGGTCACCTTCATTAAATTCTAATGTAGGACCTGGAATTCCACCATTAATTGTCATTCCTTTGGCGGTTACACCTGAAAGAGTTATTTCATTTTCTTCTATAGTAAGGTTATACTCTTGTATGTTTCGGCCTTCTTCTTTTCTATCTTCACCATTTGTACCAACTTGGGCAAATGCCATTGAAGTTAGAAACAAGAGAAATATTGTGTTAAATGTTTTCATTGTTTACTGAATTAAATAATTAATGATTGTACTTTGCACATAGTAGGTCTTCACAGATTCTATTTGGTTCATTTGAAACTTTAGCTGCAACTCTTGAATATCTAAAACATCATTAAAATCTATCGTTCCTGTTTCGTAGCTTTTGATTAAAATATCTTCTGCATCTTTAGCTTGCTTTAAGTTTTTTGTTTGAGTAGCATAACTTATTCTTGCAGAAATGCGTTCGTTATTTGCTTTGTCTAAAAGCGTTTCCAATGCATTTAAACGTTCCTGTTTTTGAGCAGTAATTTCCTGCTGTTGCAAATCATTTTGTTTGGTTTGGGATTTATATTTCTTATTGAAAATTGGGATAGATACCGAAACCATTGGCATTACAATATCCTTTCCGTTATCGCTGAAATCCATATTTGGTCTTTCAGCAACATTGATGTAATCTAATCCGAAACCAATCATTGGACTACTTTCTTTTTGATTCAATAATTCTGATTGCTCTATGGATTGATAGAGTTTATCATATTTTAGTAATTCAGGATGTACCGATAGATTTTCAGTATTGATTTCAAAATCTTCAATCGGAATTGTTAAGCTATCTACCACAGTAACTACAACATCATTTTTCCTATTCAAAAGGTTATTAAAATTAGTTTGTTCTGCTAAAAATTGTTGTTGCAACACATCTTTGAGTTGTTGCATTTCGTTTTGACGCATTTGTAAACGCAATACATCAACCGCTGATGCTTTACCAACCTCAACAGAAGTCAAAGCCATTGTTTCATATGTTTCTAACAGATTGATATTCTCTGTTAATACCTTTTGTTTTGCTTTATTAGCATATAGTCTATAATAAGATTGTGAAACTGAAGACATTAATTTTCGCTTCGCAATTACAATATCTTCATACTTAACATCTGCTAACGAACTAACGTAATTTTCTCTTGCCGAAATATTACCAAACCACGGTAACATTTGTTTTGCAGACACCTTAAAGCGTTGAGCACCTGTTCGAGTTTCTGGTTCACTTACAAAATAACCAACTCCAAATTCGGTATTAGGAATGGTGTTGACCTCGTTTACCTTTTCGGAAGCTCTTTTGTATTGTAACTCAAACTTTTGAATTTCTGGATTGTTTGTTAAGGCTTCATCGATAAGTATTTCTAATTGTTGAGCGTTCGCAAAAAGACTCAAGAAACAAGAGCCAAGAGCCAAGACGATTTTTATTTGTATTGATTTATATTTCATTTTGATGTTCTTTTAAGTTGAACTTCTGCTTTCCAGCTATACAATACTGGTACAACAAACAAAGTGATTAAGGCTATAAGCATTCCACCAAAACTTGGTATTGCCATAGGTATCATAATATCACTACCTCTTCCTGTAGATGTTAATACTGGTAATAATGCCAATATGGTAGTAGCAGTTGTCATTAAACAAGGTCTAATACGTTTTTCTCCTGCTTCTACTACTGATGCTCTGATTTCTTTTTTATTTTCTGGTGTATTTCTATCAAATGTTTGTGTTAAATAAGTTGCCATTACAACTCCATCATCGGTTGCGATACCAAATAGTGCAATAAACCCAACCCAAACCGCTACACTTAAATTAATGGGGTGCATTTGAAATAAATCGCGCAGATTTTCACCAAAGACATTGAAGTTTAAGAACCAATCTTGACCATAGAGCCATATCATTACAAAACCACCAGCAAAAGCAACTGCAATACCTGTGAATACCATTAGTGATGTCCCTACTGAACGAAATTGGAAATACAGAATTAAGAAAATGATTGCCAACGCTAAAGGCACAACAACCGACAAGGTTTTTTCTGCTCTTAATTGGTTTTCATACGTTCCCGTAAATTGGTAGTTGATACCTTTTGGGACTACCAATTCGCCACTATCTATCTTTTCTTGAATTAAGGTTTGTGCATTTTCTACCACATTGACTTCTGCAAAACCATCCATTTTATCAAATAACACATAGCCAACTAAAAAAGTGTCTTCACTTTTAATTACTTGTGGACCTTGTTCATATTTTATAGTCGCTAATTCACTTAAAGGAATAGGGCTTCCTTTTTCAACAGGCACATAGATTTGTTTTAAATCGGTTGGATTTGCTCTTAATTCTCTTGGGTAACGAACTCTAACACCATAACGCTCACGACCTTCTACTGTCTGTGTTAATACCATACCACCAACAGCCACTTTCAAAACATTTTGAACTTCCTCAATGGTTACGCCATAACGAGCAATTTTCTCTCTATCAATATCAATTAACAAATAGGGTTTACCTACAATACGGTCTGCAAAAACAGCTTCATCTTTTACACCTTCAGCTTGTTTTAAAATATCTTCTAATCGCATTCCAAACGCTTCAATCTGCTTTAAATCTTGCCCTTTTATTTTAATACCCATTGGTGCTCGCATTCCTGTTTGCAACATTACCAATCGGGTTTCAATAGGTTGTAGCTTTGGTGCAGACGTTACGCCTGGTAATTTGGTCACTTTTACAATTTCGTTCCAAATATCATCTGGTGATTGTATTTCAGGTCTCCAATTTCGATAGAACTCGCCATTATTGTCTGGAATGAGTTGAGACCTTTCGACTGTGCTCAAGGTGACATTTTCTGTATTATTTGGATTTGCGATAAATCGACCATCTTTTAATTCAAACAAGCCATCATTATTCACTTTGTAGCGTTGACGTTCTCGGTTTTCATTCAGCATATATTCTGACTTATACTGAATAACATTTTCATACATTGATAGTGGTGCTGGGTCTAATGCAGATTCTGTACGACCTGCTTTTCCAACTACAGTTTCGATTTCAGGAATACTGGCAACTGCCATATCTAACTGCTGTAAAACACGCTTATTTTCTTCTACACCAGAATGTGGCATAGAAGTAGGCATCAATAAAAAAGAACCTTCATTTAACGATGGCATAAATTCTTTGCCTG
The DNA here is from genome assembly GCF_947492965.1 of uncultured Aquimarina sp. GTDB lineage: Bacteria > Bacteroidota > Bacteroidia > Flavobacteriales > Flavobacteriaceae > Aquimarina. The sequence goes on from NZ_CANLOZ010000010.1 coordinate 17,684, forward strand.
TGTTTTTCATAATGAAAAAACCAGCAATGACAATTGCAGTTGGAATTGAAAGAAATAGTAATTTATTATCTAAACACCATCTTAAAATTCGAGTATAATACCTGATAAACAATGAGAAAACACCCAATAAGCCAAAGCAAATGACACCAACAAAGATGAGGTTCCAGAAGATACTTTTATCAACTCCTAAAGGTCTCCAATATTCCGCTAACAGAAATACTATTGCAGTTGTACATATTATGATATTAATTAAGTTGGATTGTTTTTCTGTTATTTTATTTTGAGTACTTAACAATGCTGTGATACCAAAAGCTATCAATATTAATCCTAACCAATAACCATAGATTATTGCTATTATCCCTAATACTATTAAAACGCCATTTAAAGCATATTTAAAATGCGTTTTTATGCTTTTCTTTCTGAATAAAAACGCTGCAAAAGGTGGAATTAAAAACAATGCTACAATTATTGAAGCTGTTAATGCAAAGGTTTTTGTGAATGCTAATGGTCTGAACAATTTACCTTCAGCGCCAATCATTGTAAATACAGGAATGAAACTTATAATTGTAGTCATTACTGCGGTTACGATTGCACCAGAAACTTCGGCTGTTGCGTTGTAAACTACTGTATTAATGGATTGTGTTCCATCATCTTCATCTAAATGCCGAATGATATTTTCTGATAGTATAACACCAACATCGACCATTGTTCCGATAGCAATTGCAATACCAGATAATGCGACAATATTAGCATCGACGCCAAAGAGTTTCATCGCAATAAATACCATTAAGACTGCAACTGGTAATAATCCTGAAATCAAGACAGAAGCTCGAAGATTAAACACCATAATGATTATAACCAAAATGGTAATCAATATTTCAAGAGTTAAGGCTTCATTGAGTGTACCTAAAGTTTCTTGTATCAATTCTGTTCTGTCATAAAAAGGCACTATGGTAACTTGTGATGTTCTTCCATCTGCCAAAACTTTTGAAGGTAATCCTGCACTTAATTCATTAATTTTTTCCTTTACGTTATTAATGACTTCCATTGGGTTTGCTCCATAACGAGCCACCACAACAGCACCAACAACTTCAGCACCTTCTTTATCCAATAAACCTCGTCTTGTTGCTGGACCTAATGAAACTTTTCCAATGTCTTTAATTTTTATTGAAGTGAAATTTTCAGAATCAACTACAGCATTTTCAATATCTGCAATGGATTTTACATACCCCAAACCACGAACTAAATATTCAGCTTGGTTAATTTCCAAGGTTTGTGCGCCAATATCCTTATTACTTTCTTTTACAGCTTTAACAATATGATGTAACCCAATGTTATATTGACGCATTAGTTCTGGGTTTACATCCACTTGGTACTCTTGAACATAACCACCAATTGATGCAACTTCAGAAACACCGCTTGCAGAGGACAAGGCATATTTAACATAGTAATCTTGAATACTACGTAATTCGTGTAAATCCCAACCACCTGTTACATTACCGTTCTCATCACGACCTTCAAGTGTGTACCAAAATATTTGTCCTAATCCTGTGGCATCTGGACCTAACGCTGGATTAACACCTTCGGGTAATAAACCACTTGGTAAGGAATTAAGTTTTTCGAGAATACGACTTCTGCTCCAGTAAAATTCTATATCCTCTTCAAAAATGATATAGATGCTTGAAAACCCAAACATAGAGGAACTACGAATGGTTTTCACTCCAGGAATACCCAATAATGATGTGGTTAATGGATAGGTTATTTGGTCTTCTATATCTTGTGGGGAACGACCATCCCACTTGGTAAATACGATTTGTTGATTTTCACCTATATCGGGAATAGCATCTACTGCTACAGGGTTACTTGGCAAAAATCCTGTATCCCAATTAAAAGGTGCATTAACAGTTCCCCATCCAATAAAAAGGACAAGTAGTAAAACTGCAACGAGTTTGTTTTCTATTAAAAATTTGATGCTTTTATTTAGCATATGATTGATTTTAAACAATTAGACAATAGTGTTGTAAAAACACCGAATACAGTAAATTATCCTTACGACATTGCAGTCATAGGATAAAAGAGTCTATTGTTTAAAAATCAAATTAAGTATGTCTCGTCAATCTTGTAGAGTTGCCTTATGACGAGTGGTGGTTTGTATTCTTCGTAGGTAGATACATTACTGTCTAAACCTTCAAAAAGGTTAATGTAAGTATAAACAAATGAAGCGATGAATACTTGTTGCTCAAACGTGATTTTGTCAACTTGCAATTGTAATTCGTCTTGACCTTCAATTGCTAATTGTTTATCATCACAACAATTTTTCTTGGTAATAGAACATTCTTCGGTTGAAGGCTTTTCCATTTCCATTCCGCAACCTTTGGCTTTTTGAAAGATAGCAGATTCTACTAAAGTATCTCCACAATAATGCATATTCACAGTAAATGACATTGTAGAGAATAACACTACAAAAGTCATTGCTAAAGACATTATTTTATGGAAAATCTGCTTCATATTGATTGCGAAGTTACGAAATTTTAACAACTATTGATTTTGTTTAACAGAAGTTTAATTGATTAATCTGCTTAATCCCATTTCATTTTCTGCAATCGAACTGCATTTAAAATTGCTAATAATGCTACTCCTACATCTGCAAAAACAGCTTCCCACATTGTGGCTAAACCACCTGCTCCTAATATCAAGACAATAACTTTAACTCCAAACGCTAAAATGATATTCTGCCAAACTACTTTGCGTGTAGAACGACTAATTTTAATGGCTCTCACTACTTTTGATGGTTGGTCTGTTTGAATAATGACATCTGCTGTTTCAATAGCTACATCACTACCCAAACCACCCATTGCAATTCCAACGTTACTTGCTGCTAAAACAGGCGCATCGTTTATACCATCCCCTATAAATGCTACTTTATTTTCAGGATTCTTTTTTAATATTTCAACTTCGTTTAACTTATCTTCTGGAAGTAAATCACCTTTTGCATTTTCGATGTTCAACTCTTTAGCGACTTGTTGAGTAATGGAATCTTTGTCACCGGAAAGCATCATAATATTTTTGATACCAACTTTTTGTAATTTGACAATTGTTTCTTTGGCATCTTCTTTTAATTCGTCTGCTATTACCACATAACCAGCAAACTTGTTATCTATTGCAACTAATACAATAGATTCTACAATATTTTCCGTTTCCGCTGGGACTTCTATATTATTAGCAATCATTAATGCTTTATTACCTACTAAAACTGTTTTACTATTTACAATTCCTTTTAATCCTTTACCTGCAATTTCAGAAACGTCTTGAGCTTCAAAATCTTCTCCTTCTGATTTATACTCTAAAATTGCTTTAGCAATTGGATGCGTGGATTGTTCTTCCATCGCCATTAAATATTGCATAAATTCGGTTTCTTTCCAATCAATTGCTTTTACTTCTTTGATTTTAAAAACACCTTTAGTTACGGTTCCTGTTTTGTCCATTACCAAAGTATTTATCTTGGTCATTGCATCTAAAAATGAAGCACCTTTAAATAATATTCCATTTTTTGAAGCTGCTCCCAATCCACCGAAATATCCTAATGGAATTGAAATCACTAACGCACAAGGACAAGATATTACCAAGAATATTAATGCTCTGTATAACCAATCTCTAAATATATAATCATCTACAAAAAAGTAAGGTATAAAAGTAACACCAATAGCCAAGAACACTACAATTGGTGTGTAGATACGAGCAAACTGTCTAATGAATAATTCTGTTTTAGACTTACGAGCTGTAGCATTTTGAACCAAGTCTAATATTCTCGCAATAGAACTATCTTCAAACTTGTTGGTTACCTCAACTTCAATAACACTTTCTAAATTGATACTACCTGCGTAAACCTTTGCTTCTTTCTGAATGGAATCTGGTTTGCTTTCGCCTGTTAATGCTGCGGTGTTTAGAGATGCTTTTTCGGATAATAAAACACCATCCAATGGAATTTTTTCACCTACTCGAATTTGAATTTTTTCTCCAATGTTTACATCTTTTGGCGACACACTTTTATAATCTCCCTCACGAAATACATTGGCTTCTTTAGGTCTAACATCTAATAATGCTTTTATATTTCCTTTTGCACGATTTACAGCAGCACTTTGAAATAATTCGCCTACTGCATAAAATAGCATTACTGCAACACCTTCGGGATATTCACCAATAACAAATGCACCAATGGTTGCTATAGACATTAAAAAGAACTCTGTAAAAACATCACCTTTTTTAATACTATTCCAACCCTCTTTCACAACAGGAAGGCCTACAGGTAAATATGCAATACCATACCAAGCAATACGAATCCAATCCTTAAAGAAGGAAACATCAAAATAATCTAAACCTATACCAATGATAAGCATTGTAAAACTTATGATTGCAGGTACATAGGTTTTGAATGCACTACCATTACCGTGATTATGACCATCATCGTGAGAATGTTGTTCTTCTGAATTTGGTTTTAAATCTCTTAAATTGACTTTCTTTTTTTTCATTTAGTTTTGTTTTAGCAACAACTTTTGTTTTGTTGAATTGGTGGACAAGGAACTGTACCATAAGAACAATACACACAACAATCACCCTCGTTTGGTTTTAGAACCGTTTTACAATGCTCACACTCGTAAAAGAATTGACAAGCGTTAGTTGGCATATCTTCCACTTTTTTATGACCGCAGTTAGGGCAAGTGATTTCCGATTTTAATATGGTTTGCATCAATTTTCTTTTTTATCAGTTACTTTATAACCTGTAGCATTAATTGCTTTCTCAATCTCCAATTCATTGGTTTTAGTTTCGTCAAACTCAATGATTGAGTTACCATTTTCGTATGATGTTTTTGAGTTTACAATTCCGTTAAGTTTATTTACTTCGTGGTTTACGTGAGCTTCACAACTGGCACAGGTCATACCACTTATTTTATACTCTGTTGTTTTGATATTTGAGTTATTAACTATTATGATTTGTTTTTCGGTTTTTGGATATAACATACTTGAGTAGTATGGGAAAGCCAACATCACAATTGCAAATGCTGTTACCACTCCTAAAAAGGTTTTTGAATGCATAAATTTTGGTTTTTCATCCGTTTCACATTCGCCGCAGTCTATTTCTTTTTCTGGCTTGAATTTTTGATACCAAGCAAAGAGAAGAACTACTATTGTTAGCCCAATTAAGTAAGGTCTAAATGGTTCTATCCAAGAAAAAGTTGAAGCTACACCGCTTGTTCCTGCTATTAAAGCCAAAACAGGTGTTATACAACATAATGAAGCTGTAATTGCTGTAAGCAAACTTGTTATCGCTAATTTACTTTTCATAATTACTTAATTCTTTGATTACAAAAATGCAATTAAAAAGCGTGCAATGGAAGTGCATTTATTATCCACTACACTTATCACATATACCTTTTACAACCAAGTTTACATTTTCTGAAACAAATCCATCAGGCACTTTAATTTGTGGAATTTTATGTTCTGTTAAGCAAATGGTTTCATTACAATTATTACAATGGAAATGTAAGTGCAAATCGGTTTTTATATCACAATTACATCCCTTTTCGCATAAAGCATATTTTGTAATCCCTGTACCATCGTCAATTTGATGCACAATATCCTTTTCTTCAAAGGTTTTAATAGTTCTGTACAAGGTAGTTCTATCTGCTTTTTCAAAAGCATTTTCAATATCACTTAATGTTACCGCTATCTCTTTTTCTGCAAGAAACTTATAAATTAACATACGCATTGCTGTAACACGAATATTTTTTGACTCTAATACTTGTTCTATTGTTTCCATAATTAATCGTGGTCTTCCGCTTCTCCTTTTTTCATTTCTGCCATAAGATAATAAGCATTGTTATAAGCGAATTTTGTGTTTTCATCTATTTCTTCAGTAAATTTAATTGCTACCCATTTGCCATCTTTTTCTCCAACAATCACTTCAACAGGTTTAAAGCTCCAATCATCATTTTCTTTTTCTCCTGAAAATATATAATGTTTATCTCCTTCTTTAAAAATGGCACTTTCCGGTAATGCTTTAGTTTGGGTATTATTTACTTGAATTTTACCTTGAATATACATCCCAGGAATTAAATTACCTTTTTTGTTTTCTATTTCTGCGTGAACGTGAACTGCTTTCGGGCTGTCTTCAAACGTTTTACTCACGGAATAGATTTCTGCGGTAAGTTCTGTATCTGGTATAGATTGTACCGTAAAGTTTACTCTTTGACCCTTCTGTACTTTATGGACATCTTTTTCAAAGACCATAAAATCTGCGTGAGCGTGATGCGTATTTACTACCTCAAACAACTCTGTTTGTGGCTCTACATATTGTCCTGTTTTTACTTCAACTTTTTGTACGAAACCCTCTATTGGACTTCGCAATGCTATGCGCTGTGAAATTGTGCCATTACGAACAGAAGTTGTATTGACGTTCAATATTCTTAATTGTGCTTGCAGACCATTTACTATTGCTTTTGAAGCATCATATTCTGCTTCTGCCTTTTGAAAATTAGCACCAGAGCCAACGCCTGCTTCATACAGCTTTTGTTGACGTTCATAATTCTTTTTTAGAAAATTACTATTGCTATAAGCGTTTAAATAATCCGTTTGTAATTTTATAATATTTGGGTGCGATAGATAAGCCACTACTTGACCTTTATTAACCTTATCACCTTCAATCACTTCAATTGAAACGACATTTGCACCAACAACAGTAGTAATAGCTGCTTCGTTTTGTGGTGGTACTTCTAACGTTCCGTTTGCTTCTACATAGCCGCTCATATTACGTAATGCCAACGTATCTATTTTCATTTTTAAAGCATCGAATTGCTGTTGTGATAGCATTACTTCTTCGCTTTCATTATGTTCTTCATTAACTTCTGTTTTTTCTTCCTCATCGTGGGAATGGCCATCATTCTCGTTATGATTTTCTTTATTTCCGCAAGCTGAAACAAAAATGGTTAACACCATTACGGTAAGAATTTTATATATTTTATTTTTCATTGTCTTATTGATTAAAATATTGTAATTGAAATGTGCTTTCTAAATAGTTTACTAATGCAGTCTGTGCTTCAAGTTCCGATTGAATTGCTTCTTTTATCAACTGCGTAAATGCAGTATAATCAATTTCGCCTTCTCTATATGCCAGTAATGCACCTGTTTTTTGCTCTTTTGTTAATGGTAAAACTTGGTCTTTGTAAAACTCCCAAGACGTTTTCCATTTGAAATAATTTTCTTTAGCCTGAACAAACCTTGATTGTACTTCCTGTTTTTTGAACGCTACGTTGGTTTCTGCTATTTCTTTATCAATTCTGGCACTTCTAACTTGTGCTTTGTTAGAACCTGATAAAAACGGAATTGAAATTCCTGCTTGATAGGTGTAAAATCCTGAATTGCCATTGACACGCTGTAAGCCACCTTGAAGATTGAACTTCGGTAAATTATCTGCCTTTGCAGCTTTATATTTGGCTTCTGCTTCATCTACAATGTTCTGCGACATACTGTACAATGGATGATTTTCAATACTGAACGTTTCCATATCATTCTCCATCACTACGTCAAACTCATCTGAAACTGTAAAAACTTCTTCTGATACCAACCACAAATTGAATTGTTGTAAGGCAATAAGATAATTACTATAGGCTTGCGCTTTTTTATTCTGAATTTGAAACGCTTGATTTTTTGCTGCTGAATATTCTAATTTAGAAATGGCTTCGACTTCATAATTTAAAGCTACTGCTTGTTCAAATTTGGAATAAATGGAATCCAGTTCTTTATACAAGTTATAGTTCCGTTTCATTTGATAGCATTTAGACCACGCTTTTTTTACTTCCAATTCCAGTTCCAATTCGGAAAGTTGAAAGGCTTTTTGTGCTAACTGAATGCGTTGTTCTTGTAACTTCCTTTTTGAACCAATACCAAACACATCAATATTAGATTGACCAATACCTATGGTTGTATAAATACCATTGCCACTATTAACTTCTTCTCCACCTGTAAAAATTTGAGTCGTTCCGAAATCATAGGCAGTCGCTTTTAATTGTTCTTGTTTTGTAATTTCCAACTGCTTTTGCTTCAATAATGGATAATTACTTTTTGCGAGTTTAACAGCTTCCTGTAATGAAATTTCGGGAATTGTATCATTCAACTCTTGTGCATTACTTTGTGGTGAAAAGCCAAATAGTAATAATACAACTGCTGTTGCTGTTACTAACTTTTTATTTGGCTTAAACGTAAAAGATTTGTTTTCTACCCAATGATATAAAATTGGTAAAACAAATAAGGTAAGCAAAGTTGAAGTTAATAATCCACCAATAACTACAGTTGCCAAAGGACGCTGTACTTCTGCACCAGCTGATGATGAAATAGCCATTGGTAGAAAGCCTAATACATCTGTAAAAGCAGTTAGCATAATAGGTCTGATTCTTCGTTTAGTACCTTCAACTATTCTATCCTCTAAATTGGTTACACCTTCTTCTTTTAATTCGTTGAGTCCGCTTATCATTACCAATCCATTTAATACCGCAACACCAAACAACACAATAAAACCAACACCTGCCGAAATACTAAATGGCATATCACGCAACCATAAGGCTACTACACCACCAATAGTTGCCATTGGGATGGCTATATAAATCATTAAGGTTTGAGGTAGTGATTTTAATGCAAAGTATATTAGTATAAATATGAGTAATAAGGCGATAGGAACAACGGTTTGTAATCGGTTGCTGGCACGTTCCAGATTTTCAAATGCACCACCATAGCGAATAAAATAACCCGATGGTAGTTCCAATTGTGCATCTAATTTTGATTTTATTTCAGTTACCAACGATTTTACATCTCGACCTCTGACATTGATACCTACATAGGTTCTTCTGTTGGTATTGTCTCTACTTATTTGCATTGGTCCTGCTTTGTAACTTACATCAGCTACTTCGCGAAGTGGAATCTGTGCACCAGAAGGTAAGTTGATAAACAAATTTTGCACATCTGTTATGTCTTTACGATTATGAGAACTTAACCTAACCACCAAATCAAATCGCTTTTCTCCTTCAAATATAGTACCTGCTACTCCTCCTGCAAAAGCTGATTGCACAATTTGATTTAACGTGTTTATTTGAAGTCCGTATTGTGCCAATTTATTTCTATTGTAAGTAATGGTCATTTGTGGCAATCCTTTCGTAGCTTCTGCTCGCATATCACCTATACCTTCAGTACCTGCAATAATTTTTGATATTTCCTCTGCTTTTTGAGCGAGGATGTTTATATCTTCGCCATAAAGTTTAACAGCAATATCTTCTCTAATACCTTCAAGCAACTCGTTAAAACGCATTTCAATAGGTTGGGTAAACTCATAATTAACGCCAGGAATAATTTCGACTGCCTCTTTTATTTCTTCAATGAGTTCATCTTTTGAAGACACTGTTGTCCATTCGCTTTTAGGTTTTAGGATTACAAAAATATCCGCAAAATCCATCGGCATTGGGTCTGTAGGCACTTCGGCAACACCAATACGACTAACAATTTTTTCTACTTCTGGAAATTTTGCTTTTACTATTTGCTCTATTTTAGTGGTAGTTTCAATGGTTTCAGTAAGGGAACTACCTGGTTTTAAAATAGCGTGAAATGCAATATCACCTTCATCGAGTTGCGGGATAAATTCACCACCCATTCTTGAAAACATAAAAACGGTTATCCCAAACAACACAACTGCAATACCAATTACCCATTTACCTATTCGCAAGGCTCTAACCAATATAGGTTGATATTTGTCTTCAACCCAATGTACAAATCTATCTCCATAAGATTTTTTATCATTTTTTGGTGCTCTTAACACTAAAGCAGACATCATTGGCACATAGGTTAAACACAGTACCATTGCACCAATCATAGCAAAAATAAAGGTCAATGCCATTGGTTTAAACATCTTTCCTTCAATACCTTGTAAGGCTAAAATGGGTAGAAAAACGATAAGGATAATCAACTGACCGAAAAACGCAGCGTTCATCATCTTTTTTGAAGCATTAGACGCCACTTTATCTCGCTCTTTGGATGTAAGCTGTTTCTTTTTTAGTACTTGTGATGCAATGAGAAATACTGTACTTTCTACAATAATTACAGCGCCATCAACTATAATACCGAAATCTATTGCTCCCAAACTCATTAAGTTTACCCAAACATCGAACACGTTCATTAAAATAAAAGCGAATAATAAGGATAATGGTATTGTTGAAGCAACGATTAAACCACCTCGCCAATTACCCAATAAGAAGATAAGCACAAAAATAACTATCAATGCACCTTCAATAAGATTTGTGGTTACAGTAGAAGTTGTTTCTCCAATTAATTTACTTCGGTCTAATAAGGGTTCAATAATTACACCTTCAGGTAATGACTTTTCAATTTGAGTCATTCGCTCTTTTACATTGGCAATAACATCATTGGAATTTGCACCTTTTAGCATCATCACCAATCCACCTACAACTTCACCTTCACCATCTTGGGTTAATGCACCGTAACGTATGGCAGAACCGAATTGCACAGTTGCAATATCATTAATAGTTACAGGAATATTATTAACGGTTTTTACCGTAATTTTTTTAATGTCTTCTAAACTCCGTACCAAGCCTTCTCCACGAATAAAATTAGCCTGATGGTTCTTTTCAATATATGCACCACCTGTATTTTGATTATTGGCTTCAAGTGCATTAAAGACATCTGTAATGGTCAATCCAATTGCGTTTAAATCGTTTGGGTCAACCGCGACTTCGTATTGTTTAATTTTACCGCCTATGGCGTTAACCTCAACCACACCTTCTACCATTGCCATTTGACGTTGTACAATCCAATCCTGCATTGAGCGTAAATCTGCAATGTCGTATTTGTCTTTATACTCTGGTGCTACTTTTAAGGTGTATTGATAAATTTCCCCTAATCCTGTGGAAATAGGTCCCATAGTAGGTTCTCCAAAACCAGCTGGAATTTGTTCTTTGACTTCGTTTAGTTTTTCGGCTACTAATTGACGAGGTAGATAGGTTCCCATATCATCGTCGAATACGATGGTAACAACCGATAAGCCAAAACGAGAGATTGACCTAATTTCCTTTACATCAGGCAGGTTGCTCATTGCAACTTCCACAGGGTAGGTTACAAATTGTTCAATATCTTCTGTACCTAAATTAGGTGCTTGTGTAATAACCTGTACTTGGTTATTGGTAATGTCTGGAACAGCATCGATTGGCACTTTGGTCATACTCCAAATACCTGCTCCAATTATGGTAAGCGTAAGCAAAACAATAATGAATTTGTTATTGATTGAAAAATCAATGATTTTATTAATCATAGTAAAATTTTAATTCAGTTAAACATATCATTTTGCGCTTCGCGCAAAATAAAAGCGAAGCAATGCTTTTGTTAAAAAGCATTGCGTAAGGATATAGCTATCCTTTAAAAAACTGAATTATACTTTAGGTGGCTGGAAAAGTGATTCCAAATATCTGGAAGTGAAGTTTACTTTATGTAAATTATATTGTTTTTTCTTTTCAAACTTTAGTCGATTGGTTAAAGCCAAATTATTGTTAGCTATAATTAACACTAAAGGGTGACAACATTGATTATGGGAATGGACTGGTGTATTCTCCTTATCTGGGTTATGATGATGCTCTCCATTTTTAGAATCGCCGTCAATGTAGTCTTCAACTACATAATCAAGGAAAGAGTCTCCATAAATTTTATGGTCTTGATAATGGGTAATTACATTTGAAATTTCTTTAATTGGACCACAAAAGTCCATATCTATGCTTATCCCTTGAAAAAAGAATAAAATAGACATTGATATGGAAACAAATATTTTCATATAATTTATACAAATATACAAATTATTGAATGCAATGGTGTTGCAAATAAATTGATTGGTAAATTACAAAAACCATAGAGCATCTTTAGCATCGTCTGGAACACCATTATTAAATCGTGGTGCTATTTGTGCTACCATTTCTGGGTATTTTATGGTAATAGGTACATTTTGTTGTCGAAGTGATTTCCAATACAATCTGCTAAATTGATATACCTGTGTTAATAACTCTAAAACCACGTCTGCATCTTCAAAAGCATCTTCATCTGGACTGCTTATTTTTATCTTTATTGGAAATGGATAACCGTCTGTATCAGAATAAAAACGGTCGTTTGGATAGCGTGCATTATTGAAAAGTAAAAATTTATTTAAACCTATACGAATGTATGTACCACTTACGGGCATTAATTTATCTCCCCAATTTACATCGTAAGCAATCATGTCTTCTGCTTCGGTTTTATTGATATTCAAAATATATAAAGGCACTCCTAATTTTAGTTTGTTCATCCCATCAATAATTGGTTTTAGTTCTTCATAGCTCATTTCTTTATAAAAATGAATGACTACTTTATCTGCTTGACTTACGGACGTAAAATCTCTAATTGCCTTTAATATGCTGCCTGCTAATAGTTCTGTTTCGTTTTGGTTGAAGTATTCAAAATTTCTGAATAATCCATTATTTTGAAAACTAAAAGCACTTGCTATATACCTTCTGTTTTCGCCTTGATTGGTAAATGCTCCTACACCTATAACCAATTCTTTCTTATCGGTTACTGCCAGCTTCCAAGGTGCTCCGCCTAATTTGGCGTGAATAGCTAATGCCATATTTTGTAATGAAAACTGAAAATTGTATTGGTCTTGGATGTTTACAATCATTTTTTCGTAATCCACTACTTGGGTTACAATGCCTTCATTTAAAAACAATTCTTTAATGTGGATGTAAATTTCCCTATCGTCTGGATGTGGTGTAAATTTATCGAAAGGACTGATGTAAAATGCTGCATACTTTATATTGTCGTGGTCAAACGTTAAACTTTCGAGTTTTTGAACGATTTCTGGAATTGGGTCGTTTTCATTTGTGAATTCAATAAAGTGTTCTTTTGAAGCTGTAGCCTTGATATTTACATAGGCTTCCAATCCTTTATAATAGTTTTTTGCGGTATTTACACCTTCTTTTAGATTTTGATAGAAAGACAACACAGAATCTTTATGTGAGGTATGGCAAATGAAAAAAATCTTGATATTTTGATTGTTTGGCCGTCTGTAAGGATTTAGGATATTCATTGCCTTTTTAGGCACAAGATGGGTTTTCTTATTACCATATTGGTCTTTACCAAACTCTAATAAACCCAAGTTAGGATTTATATGGTTTATTCGGTTACCAGGAACATCTATAAAAGCATCTTCCTTAAAAGGAAATAAGGCTTTAAATTCTTCTGTAAACAAATATTTTTCTGCAAATTTGGAAATAAGTGCTATATACTTTTGGTATTTGTTGGCTGGTCTTACTGGTTCTTCAATAGGTATATCTAATGCTCGTGCTAATGGTAAACTAAAAATTGGGAATGCTTGGTCAAACTGAATAGCATTGTAAAATTCTTGTTTTTCCTCTGTGTCGAGGTCCATTTGGTAATTGAACGTTTTTTGACCATATACACAACGCCTTATTAACTCTGAATCCTCTATATCCTTAACCGACGTTGTAAGGACTTTTGATGTGCCATCATACGATACAATAAGTTCTGGTAAGTCGGTTAATTTTGCAAATTGTATTTTAAATGAAAACTTGTAATATAAATTATAATGTTCTGTATTCCCTTTAAGAGAAGGCATCCACACTTGCACATCACCAACAAAGTTTTTTACAACTACATAGTCTTTTGCTTTAAAATAGTTTCTTAATTGGTGTTTAAGGTATTGCTTATATATTCTTAATTCTCTACCATCTACTAAATTGAGTTTAATACTTGATGCATCTGGTACTTCTGTTGTAAATGTTGTAAATATTTGGTCTGTGTTAGATAAGTCTGCATCTGGAAACACCTCTTTAATCTGCCTTGAAAATTTAGATTTATGTATAGGATGACTACCTTCAATATCTTCTAAAGTTAAATAAATGGTAGGCGCACTATTAGGCCATTTAAAGTTAAGTATGTTCGTTTTGAGGTGTTCTTGCATTGGTATTATAATTTTCTACATAAAATGTTCTTATATATTAAAGTTTAGCGTCAATTTTTGCTTTTATTTCTTTAAGCTCATTTATACTATCATTATCAGGACTGAAATAATTATTAAATTGTTTTTCAATATCACCTGCGTATTGTAAACTATAAACCTCAACATCCCAAATTTTCTTTCTTATTGTAGAAGCTAATTCTATTATATCGCGACTTCCTAAATCATCATAACCTACATCTCTTCTAATATCCATTGCATTTTTAATAAATGGTAATAAAAGATTATCTGAAATATGTCTAAAATCTGGGACTTCACCAGCATCTTGGATTTCCTGTAAATAACCATAATGTGCCGGATTATACTCGTTAATTAGACTTGACCAAGGATGTGATAAATAATCTTGTGGACCAAATTTTATTCTATAATCATCTACCAATCTTGCGTTAGCGTTTAGTAGTTCCATCATATCAGCAGCAATTTGTTTTTGTTTTGACACCTTATCTTCAATATGAAACGTATATTTTTTCTTTAAATCTTTAAACGCTTCATTGTAAAAATCTGATATTTCATAAAGGTTAACGAATTGCTTTTGCCAATCTTCTGCATCTTCACTAAAAAATGCTTGAAAAACCTTGAAATTAGATAAAATATCCATTTCGATAACTCTTTCAAAATTCTTATTAGTATTGAAATACATCGTATTCATTGCTGAAGGTTTATCTTTTTCTGACTTATAAAAAACCGCCATTCTTTCACCGTGCTTAACAATGTCCTTTTCTAAAGTTTTCAGATAATTAGTTAATAATAACAAGCGGTCTTTTAAATCTTGCTGTTTATCGTTAGCAGCATCTTGCCTTTCTATAATTATTTGCTCTCTCTGTTCATAAACTTGATAAAGCACAAAAAGAATTGACAGGAAAGCTAATATTCCACCAATTAATGAGCCATAGGCAGATATTATATGGTCTCTTGTATTGAAATCTACATCAAAGAGTTTCCAATTATCTGTTTCATATATAGCTTGAAAAGTAAGAAATACAATTAATGCTAACGTTAACCAAAACACCCATTTGATTATTTTTTTATAGCGAGATAGCGATTCCATAATAACTACTTTTTAGGTTTGCTATCTTTTGGTTTAAGCGAATTAGATGGTTTAGTGGTAGTTCTTCCTAAATCAATTTTGACATTTTTCGATTTACTTGAATTTTTCTGTTTTGCCATAGCGTCTATTTTTTAGGTTTTGAGTCTTTTGGTTTTAAAAAAGTAGGTGGCTTTGTAGTTGTTCTACCAGCTCCTACATTATCCCATATTGTATTAGGGTTTGATTTTGGTAAATTTTTGTCCTTGTCTTTCATAATTATTTCTTTTTAGGCTTATTGCTTAATTGAGATGTTGGTAATGGTGTCGTTCTGCCTTTTTGATTCTGCCGATTTTGTGCAGGATTTTGTTTTGTATTCGTCTTGGGTTTCTGTTGTGATGTGATTTTTTTTGCCATTGTATGCGTTTATTGATGTATATATTAATATGCAGAATAGACCTATAGCCAAAGTGTAAATTGAAGCTAAATTTAATCTGTTCATTTTTTTATTTCTCGAATTTATGCCACTAACTATCTCATCATATTCTTTTTCATCATCAATATCTTGAACTGCTTTAGTATTATTTTTACTTGCTATATAGTGCGATAATAAATTGATAAATAATGTTGTAGTTAACAGAAACCAACCAATAGAAATAATCCAAATACAAATAGCGTTTTCTAAAGGACTTATTTTGTCTATAAATGTAATAGTAAGACCTAAAGCGCCAGACGCAATTATTGTAATGTATTTCTCGAAATGGTCATCACTTTTACTCTTCTCTAACAGTAATGATAGTCGATAGTCATCCCAAGCCTTTATTTGTTTTTTAGTTTTTTTCAAAATGTTACATCTATGTTCAGTAAACTTAATTCATCAATCTTACTAATTTTTTCTTCAGCTATTTTGAGGATTTCCGTACGCTCTTTTTCATTTTTTAGCATTAGTACAATTTGTTCCGACATCCATAGCTTAATTAATTCGTTCTCGTCTTCTTTTAATGTTTTGGCAAATGCGACTACTTGTTCGCGTCTTGCCATACGATTTCCTCGTTCTATTTTACTTAAATAAGCAACGTCCATATTTAGGTTTGCAGCCATTTCTCTTAATAGCAAATTGCGTTTTTCACGCAATGAGCGTATATACTCTCCAAACTCCATAATAGAATTATTTAGACTTGTCAAATTTTGTCTAATTTAAGAAAAGGAAAGAAAGAAGTAAGAAAAAGATATTAACAGTTATCAACAAGGTAATGAGGAAGTTAAGGATTTAAGGAAGCCCTATCAATTTTATCCTTAAATCCTCAAAATCCTTAACTATGTCTTTGCAGGATTTGAATAGTTGTTGTGCGCTTCTCTATGTATTAAACCTGCTTCTACAAATTTGGTAATATAGCCTTCTGCGGTTTTATGTGGGATGCTCTGTTTTGCGGCTAAATCTAAATAATCTTGCCTGATAAATTGCTTTGGTAAACTTTCTAAAAAGCGTTCTTTTCTATTTAAACGTTTTGTTACTTTTTTCTCTATTGGTAAGCCGTTAAATACTTTACTACTGTGTTTTACTAAAATTGAAATTATGGTTAATGCGTTTTCAAAATCTACATCCTCACATTCTTTAGTTGCATTTACATCACCATCTTCCATAATTCGGAATGCTGTGAATAGCATCATTATCCTAAACGCAATTAAGCCTAATCGCCTTATTGTTGCGATGTACTCTTCAGGTTGTAGGTTGATGTATTTGGTCTGTAAGGATTCAAAAAAGGTATTGAATTGCTGTTGTTGAGTTGTGGTTAATCGTATTTCAATCTCTGGATTGTTTTTTAGCGTTTTGTACAATTCTAAAAACTCACTACCTAATTGGTTATAGTAATCATCTAAACCTACTTTATTGCTATTTTGAAACACGTTTTTCCAAGTTGGTTTTATATTCATATAGTAAAACATAAAACGACTAAACAAACCATTTTCTGCGTTGGGTATTAAGGTTGCCACTTGTTTAGGTGTGCCTGATAATACTGTTGACAAACACGGTTTCTCAATATCTACATATTCTCTATCTGTTCTGCGATAATAGCTTATAGTTTCGTGATGAAAGGCTTTACGAAAACCATCGGAATAATTACCATAATCGCTTTTAAAGGCTTGTGCTAACGTATCGCCTTCGGTTTCAAAAATTAACCCTCTGCCTTTATTATCAGAAATTAATTGATATACGCCTGTTACACTATTGTTGGCAGGAATAAACAGCATTCTTTCTGGTGGTTTACTTGGTTTTTCCAAGTTTTCATCTTTACCCTTGTTCATATTATAAGTTGCCATTTCTGTATTAAATTGTTGCTTTAGAACTTTGGCTTGCTCACGTTTTAACTTGTGAACAGGTTCTACCAAATTTTTAATTTGATTAAGCCTGCCTTTACCTGCAGATGCAGGTGCAGTTACAAAAAGATATAAATTAGCAAACACCTTACGTTGGTCGTAGATACCAAAGAGTTTAGGAAAGCAGGCACTAAAAGCCGTTAAAGCTCCTAACAACAAAATGTCCTTTTCCTCTTGACTGCTCGCTGGATTTACAACTTGTTGTAAAAACTGCGGTAAGGTATTAAATACCTCATCCGGTATTGTTGGCATTGCTTGGTTGGGTGTATCAACAATAGTTGCAACGTTTGTTGCAACTTCGTTGTTGTACTGTTGTTTGGTCGGTTTGATACCTGATTGATGTGCGTTATGGTAAAAGGTAGCAATAGTAATTCCGTGTCCTTTTGCATTTAAGCATTTGTTGAATTGTTCATCACATTCTTTTGAATCATAGCCCGCATAGTTTTTGCTTATTCGGTGGAAATAATCTCTTCCTGTTTCTCCATATTCTTCAGCTAAAGCAAAACCTAAATCTCTCCAAGTTGCATAGTTTCCTGTTATGTCCAAACCTGATTGCTCGATTGCTGAAATGTAGGATTCAATGTCGTTATCAGCAACAGCAACAACATTAGTTGTTGCCGTGTTGCTTTTTGGTTGAGGTTGCTCTTTAGGAACTTCTAACCAATCTTTTGGGTTAAATATTTTTGTCATAATGCTTGATGTCTTTTATGTAGAAAGGCTGTTGGGTCATATGGTAAAAAACACGCTCTGGAAACGTCTTTACCTGACTGGTCAACCTCAATGTTATAATTGTGTTTAATGTAATTTGCTACTGCTGTGAAATATTCTGAATGTGATACTTCTGAAACATCTATTCTAATAATCCATTTTAAACCATCACCAGATGGTGATATGAATAGCATTTCGGTTTCAAAATATTCATCATTTAAGAGTTGTGTTCTTAACTCTTGTAAATTCTCTAAATGGTCAAAATCAATCGTTAATAGATTAGAATGCTTTAGCAAATTGTTATCACTTCGTTTTTCAAATGTTCCTGAAAGTGTTACGTAATCAAAGCGATTTGCTTTGAATTTACGTGCTTCTTTTACATTGGTAATTGCTCTTAATTCTTCAGTAATCCTTTTGTATTTATCACTTGTGATTAATGCAAATATTTGATGCAGTCGCAATGTTTCCGCAGGAAATACATTACGAACAGGTGCTTTGAAAAAGCTACAGTAAGCATACCAGGTATCGTCTGGTTCGTTTAACCATTCTAACTCGTCATTTTCTTTGATTTCTAAATTCAGATGTACTGCTTCATTTATTTTCTGCAATAAATCAGCTTCATCAATAGTTTTAAAATGATATTTGGCAAATTCAAATACATCACCGTTAAAGGTTTTTAGTTCGGTATCTCTATGGGTTGCAATCACTCCATCAATATGAATCCGTAAAGTTTCTTTTCCACCATTAAATGGGTTACGAGTTATCCCGCAGTCCCTTCCTTTTACGGAAAGGACTGTTGTATCAGGATAATACTGTCTTAACACATAGGCATAAATCTTTAAGCCATAATGTGTTTTGTCTAAAATTGCTTCTCTACTTATTTCCATCTTGCTTGAAATTATGGTTGTAGTAGTTATCTTGAAGCAATTGCTCTATGTCAGCAACTCTATAGTAAAATTTACCTTTTACTTTGCTGTAAGGCAAAGTGCCATTGGTTCTTAAAGTTTGCAACGTACGCTTACTAATATGTAAAGTCTGCAATACATCTTGATTGTCTATCCACGTATCCTTTAATACTTCTGCTCTCGATTGTCGCAACAATTCGATACGTGCTTTTAAGTCCTTGATATCTTGCGAGAGTGCCAAGATTAAATCGATTATTTCAGTCATAACTTCACCGCTCCTTTCTTAATTAGGTAATCGGCAGCTTGCTGTTCGATTTCATCTTGTGAATCAACACGGTTACTTAATAACCATTCTTCTAATTCGACTCTGTTAAAATAAATTTTCTTTCCATTCGGTTTATAATGTGGAATGGTTCCTGTACTTGTAAGTTTGTATAAATGGGATTGTGATAATTCCAAAAACTTACACGCTTCGTTGAAGCTCAATACGTTTTTTACAATAATGTTTCTGTCTAAAACGTGCTGTTCAATAATTTTGAGACGTTCTAATATTTCGTCCATAACTAATAAAATTTTAGTTTATAGTAAATGGACATCTGGCCAAATGTCATTCTTGGTTTTCAAGAACAGGACAAAGGTTCAAAATTGGCTTCTCGATTTTAGTAAGAGTGTAAAACAAGGGTAAGACAACAGTAAGGTTTCTTACTATTCTTACTGTTTTTTATTGCAGTTGTTGGATAATTTTATCTATTTCTTCCTTTTCTTTTGGGTTATGAACTTTGTTTTTGTGAAGATTATTAGCCTTTAATAGCGTACCTGTTTTGGTAACAAATTTTCCAGAACGTTCTATTGCCGTAGGATTGAAATAAATAAAAAATGGTTTAAGTTTTGTTACAAGGTAACTAAACTGTGTCGTCTCGCATTGAAGATAAATTTGCGATTCTGTATTTGTGAAATCTTTTGCTAATAAGAGTTCGTGCAACTGTTCTACAGTTGTACGGTTATCTAACAAATCTATTTTTAGATTTACCAGTTTGAGCACAGTTAGCAAAGTTGAAGTGTCATTACTTTTATATCCGAAAGAAGTCTTTGGTTTTGCTTTCGTTTTTGATGTTTTTTTGGTAGCAACTTTTTTAGTGGTGCTCTTTTCTATCACATTAACATCAAAAGTTTCATCATTAAAGTATTTTTCTGCAATTTCTGAAATAGAAAATGTTGTGTTTTCTGAAAACTGACCGTATTGCTCTTGTAGTTCAGCATACAATCTTATAGCAGACACTTTTAAGTAGTTTATGATATAATTATCATCATTATTTAAATCTGCTGTTATTCCTCTCTTATTGATATAAGTTGCAATGTCATTTAAGTACTTATCAAATTTATTAAGTAGAATAGTATAGCTATATTTATTTTCCGGTGTAGTTGCATTTACGGGAAATTCTTTTGAAAATGATGCTACTGTATTTTCTGTTTCAATAAAGATTAGCTTTTGGTAGTATTCTTTTTTCGCATTTAAAGGCTTTTTAAAGTTTACTTTAAAAACTGCATTATTGGCTTTTGGATTCAATTTAAAATCAGACAGTAGGTATTTAAAATCCTTTTTTTGTCTATTATCTCTATGTAAGCCATTGGTTATAGAAACCAAACTTGAAAATACACTTCCTTTCATTATAAATCCAGTTGAATACGGTTAGCAGCTTCTTTCTTTTTATCGTCAATTACTTTAGCATATATCTGTGTAGTGCGTAACTCTTTATGACCTAATAATTTTGATACTGTATATATGTCTGTACCCAATGTTAATTGTAAGGTAGCGTAGGTATGGCGCGCGCAATGGAAGGTTATATTTTTAGTAATACCTGCTTTCATCATCCATTGTTGTAGCTTTAAGTTAGACCAGGCACTATAATGTAAGCCATCAAACACTTTATCATCTGGATTACCTTTTTCTCCTAATAGATTTCTTGCTTGGTCTGATATTGGTAAGGTTTCTACACCTTTAGTTTTCTTTTGTCTAAATCGGATATAATATCCCATTTCTTTAGAGTGCTGGATTTCTGACCATATTAGTTTTTCAATATCTGACCAACGTAATCCGGTTAAAGCTGAAAAAATAAAAGCATTTTTTAAAATAGGTAGTTCACATTCTGTATTAACTGCCTTTTGTAATTCATCAAGCGTTAAAAATTCTCGTTGAGGTTCGCCTTGTTTAAAGTATTCAACACCATTTGCAGGATTTACTTTTAATATACCATCCTTTACAGCCTGTTTTAATGCTGCTGAAAATTTCCCGAAATATGAATATTTTGAATTTTGAGACAATTGCTTACCTGCTCTACCTATTGCATCTTTATCTAAATACTCTTTGAAACGCTCAACAAATGATTTGTCTATATCTTGAAAACTAACATCAGTTGGACAAAACTTTTTTAAATGTTTTAGCATACTATTCCAATTACCATAATTGCCAGAGCTTGTATTTTTCTTTTCTGCTAAAGCTGTGATGTAAGTAATAAAACTGCCTTTTAGCTTTTCAATATCTTGAAAACCATAAATACCATTTTGAATTTCTATTTGTCGCTGTGCACATATAGTTTCAGCCAATTGTTTGGTTTTCTTATTAACTTCTCTTTCAGTTTTGGTTTTAGGATTAGGTGTAAGGTATAAGCGTAAGTATTCTGTTTTACGTTTGCCTTTATGATAGTAATCTAAATACAGACTTATTTTGTAGTTCTTCTTGCGTTGTCTTAATGTTACTTTCATAATGGAATTAATTAAAGAGGTTTTCTATTTGCCATCTTGCCACAATACGCTTTCTACCAAAAGGAACTACTTTTAAACGTCCTTGTTGAATCATTCTTTGAATGGTCCATCTACTCACGCCAATAAGTTGTGAGGCTTCTGTTACGCTTAAAAAATCTTTGTTATTTACAGCATTAGGATTGTGAACTTCAACAACTTGTTTTTGCTGTTGCATATCTTTAGTAAGAGTAGCTTGGATTTTTTCTTGACGTTTGCGTGCCTTATAGGCTCTTTTTGCACAAGTATCGCCACAGTATTTAGTAACTGTTGTACGTGCTGTGAAGGCATTACCGCAATGCTTACAAGTTTTAGGAATGAATAAATTACTGCTCATAAATGGTGCTTTATGTAGCGTAATGGTGCAACGTGGTGCGTTATGGTGCATCATTTCGCCTTTATTTTGCCAACAGATTTGGGCAACAAATCCATATTTAAGGCAACAGATATACAACAAATTTAATCAAAAAAGAGTAAATAAGCAACAAATAAAAGAAGATAAAACACTATAAAATCAACAATAACAAGGGATTAACAAATAAAAGAAAGTAAGTTACTTCCCGATACAGAAATTAGCAAAAATGTTTCCTAGCAAATCATCAGAGGTGATTTCTCCAGTAATTTCTCCAAAATGATATAAAGCCTGGCGAATGTCGATAGCCATTAGATCTCCAGAAAGTCCAGTATCCAATCCATATTGTACTTTTTGTATTTCCTCTAATGCTTTTAATAAAGCATCATAATGTCGGGTATTCGTGACTATTGTTTCATTATTGCGTAGAGCTCCTGTATTTACAAAATCTAATAATTGGTTTTGTAATTCTTCAACTCCTGTCCCAGATTTTGCAGATAATAATTGTAAAGTAACACCTTCTACTTGTGATAGTTCATTGGTTAATACTTCAAGAGATTTGGTATCAACTTTATCAATTTTATTCGCAACTATAATTAGTGGTTTTTGAGGGTATTTATTCTTAATTTTTTCAATTTCAACAATAAAAGTTTTACCCGAAACCAGAAATTTATCCGCTTCTAGTAAATAGATCACTACCTGTGCTTGTTCTATTTTTTCAAAGGTTTTTTGGATACCAATACTTTCTACAACATCTTCTGTTTCTCTAATTCCTGCTGTATCGATAAAACGAAAGCTAACTCCTCCGATGTTAATTTCATCTTCGATAGTATCTCTTGTAGTACCTGCAATATCAGATACAATAGCTCTTTCTTCATTTAGCAATGCGTTCAATAAGGTAGACTTACCTACATTAGGTTCTCCAACGATTGCTGTTGGGATTCCATTTTTGATCACATTTCCGACAGCAAATGAATCTATCAGTCGTTTTAGGACATTGGTAATTCTAGATATCAAATCCTTAAACTGACTACGATCAGCGAACTCTACATCTTCTTCCGAAAAATCTAATTCAAGCTCTATAAGAGAGGCAAAATTCATCAATTCTTCACGAAGTTTTTTGATTTCATTAGAAAATCCACCTCGCATTTGTTGCATGGCAATTTGGTGCGAAGCTTCTGAATCAGAAGCGATAAGATCCGCCACGGCTTCTGCTTGCGAAAGATCTAATTTTCCATTTAAAAAAGAACGTAAAGTAAACTCACCAGCATCAGCCATTCTACATCCACTACGTAATAATAATTGAATGATTTCTTGTTGGATGTAAGTAGATCCATGACATGAAATTTCTACCGTAGGTTCTCCAGTGTATGAATTAGTGTCTTTAAATAGTGATACTAATACTTCATCCAAAACACGACCATTGTCTACGATATGACCTAAATGAATCGTATGGGTTTTTTGAGCAGCCAAATCTTTTCCTTTAATAGATTTAAATAAAGGGTTACAGATTTTTATGGCGTCTTTTCCCGAGATTCTAATTACAGAGATGGCACCTGCTCCCGATGGTGTAGCTAATGCCACAATAGTATCTTGTGTAATCATACATTTCAAAATCAAAATACAAAAATAGACATATTATCACGGTAGCATTCTATTTTTAAGTTGAAACTTTTTTGCAGAGAGGATTTAGTTCCTTACATTTAAGGCTTAGGGGTTGAAATTTTTATAATTTCAGTAAAAAATAAAAGGAAATAATATGGAATGCAGCTTAAGGTCTAACTAACCGAAAGCGAGAGATTTAGTAACTAAATTTAATTTCTATATACTAAACTTTTATTTTTATGAATTTTCACAGCACAAACTCAATTAGCAGAAGCAAGCTGCTAATCAAACACAAATTATCTACTGTCATATGCGCAGTAATTATGCTAATTCCTTTTGTCAATTTTGCACAAACGCAGAATTTAGCTAGACATGAAACACCATATAATCTGACTCTAAAATCAGACGACATCTCAGGTAAAAGTGGATCTAATACAATAACAGAAAATGTTTCGGAAAAGGGAGCAACTTGGCTTCGTTTATTCTTTAAGGATGTAAATCTTGGTAAGAATAGTACCATAACTATCACCTCAAAATTAGACGGCGCTACCCAAGTGTTAAACTCACAAACAATTAAGGATTGGAAAAATTCAAGTGCATATTTTAATGGTGACGAAGTAACGGTAACTTTAACAATTGCACCTAATGATGCTACAGCTAATATCAACATTTATGAGTTAAGTGTTGGGGAATTGGATCCGACTGTTAAATCTCAATGTGGATCCGCAGATGATCGTATCGACTCTACTGATGATGCGATTGGAAGAATTGTACCTATCGGTTGTACTGGATGGATCATCACCAATGGGAAATTTGTAACTGCTGGGCATTGTTTAACCAGTAGATCTGAAATTATCGAATTTAATGTACCTAAATCTAATCCTGATAGAACGATAGTACATCCTGGACCTGAGGATCAATATCCAATAGGTAATTTTGTTTCTCCATATATTAATAGTCCTAGTCAAGCTAATGACTGGGGTGTTTTTGAAGCAAGTGCCAATTCTCAGACTGGTTTAACACCTTTACAAGCACAAGGAAAATCGTTCAATGTAGTACAGGATGCTCCTGGAAACACAATTAGAATTACTGGATTTGGTACCGATACAGGAATCGATAACCAAACACAGCAAACACATTCAGGACCATTAGCTAGTGTAACTAATACATTCGTACGTTATAGAGCAGATACTACTGGAGGTAACTCTGGGAGTCCAATCATAGATGAAGCCACTGGTAATGCAGTTGGAGTTCATGCCTATGGAGGTTGTACAAGCTCTGGAGGTTCTAACTCTGGAGAAAGAGCAACCATTCCTGCTTTTTGGGATGCTATGGGACTAGGAACACCTCCGCCACCACCAAATGAAGATTGTACAGGAGATATTTCTTCATTCCCATATTCAGAAAGTTTTGAAGGATCGATAGGAGCGTGGTCACAATCTTCAAGTGATGATATTAACTGGACAGTAAACTCTGGAGGAACACCTTCTAACGGAACTGGACCGAGTGGAGCAGTTGACGGTTCTTCATATATATATGTAGAAGCTTCAGGAAATGGAACAGGATATCCATCTAAACAAGCAATTCTTAATTCTCCTTGTTTAGATTTTAATGGAGTTTCTTCTCCAACACTAAGCTTTCAGTATCATATGGTTGGTAATGCTGTAGGATCATTAAATTTAGAAGCAAGAACAAATAATTCAGGTAACTGGACTAGTGTATTCAGTAGATCTGGTTCACAAGGATCTAACTGGAATGAAGCTAGTATTGATCTTTCTGCTTATGCAGGAAATTCTAGTGTACAGTTACGATTAAATGTAGTTACAGGAACTAGCTGGCAAGGAGATATTACTATTGATGATTTAAGTATCACAAATGGTTCAACTCCACCGCCTCCAACATGTGATGCAATCGACTTTAATGATTTTACAATCACAGGTTTCTCAAATCAAGATGCAGCTGGAAATTACTCAATTACCAATGGAGGAGCATCAATATCTATGCAAAATAATACTTGGAAATATATTGCATTGAATTATACCGTAACTGCTAACACCGTTATTGAATTTGATTTTAGCAGTTCAAGTCAGGGAGAAATTCATGGAATAGGATTCGAGGATGATAATGCATTAACATCTAGTCGATATTTTAAAGTTCATGGAACCCAGAATTATGGAGTGACTAACTTTGATAATTATTCTGGAGGAACAACTACATATACGATACCTGTAGGAAACTTCTATACAGGTACAATGGATAGATTAGTATTTATTAACGATAATGATGCTGGTAGTGGTAACACATCAGTATTTTCTAACGTTAAGATTTACGAAGGATCTTGTGGTCAATCGGCTAGTGCAGAAAGTTTAGTTGCAGAATTAGCATCTACAGAGGCAATCTTAGGTGATGAACCAGAAGGAATTTTTGCAGATGTTCGCATTTCACCAAACCCTGCAACGAATAACTTCTCTATACATCTAGATTCTTATGTTAAAGATGCAAAAGCGACTATATTCTCTATTTTGGGTCGTAGACAAGCAGTTATCGAATTAAAATCAGGAGTTAATAACATTTCTGCCAAAAACTTCTCAATGTCGCAAGGTATTTATTTGATAAGAATAGAAAGTGACGGAGAATCAACCACACAAAAACTAATCATCAATCAATAAAAAGATATAGAATTAAATTTAGTTATATATAAAGGAAGCATCCCAATTAGGGATGCTTTTTTTGTGATCACAAATATGTAACATTTTTAAAGTTTTTGCGTCATATAAGTAAAGAGTGCTAATTTTATTAGCAATCAAAACTATCATCAACCGAAAAACATAAATAATCATGAGACAAGACAAATCATTATTAGTAATTACCCATTTATCACAGTTATTAGACTTAGTAACTGGATTTGGAGGGTTTATAGTTCCTTTAATACTTTGGTTAACCCAAAGAGAGCAGGTATTGGCAATGGATAATCATGGAAAATCCATTATGAATTTTCAAATAAGTATGTTTATCTATGCGATTGTGTGTATTCCATTAATATTACTATTTGGACTAGGAATACTTGGTTTGATATTAATAGGAATTCTATGTGTCGTATTTCCAATTATCAATGCTATAAAAGCAAGCAATGGAGAAGAACCTTCATATCCATTATCGATGGAGATTATAAAATAAACTAAACAAAAAGGAGTGCTGTAAATACAACACTCCTTTTATTACTTTTAATGTTTTGCTAACTATTTAGCTATCACTTCCGTAAACACTTACACCGTGTTCGTGAACATCTAATCCATCAATTTCTTCTTTTTCAGAAACACGAAGTCCAATCGTTTTCTTCAATATAATTAATACGATAAAACTTGTTACTACAGCCCATCCTATGTATGCTAATGTACCGATAGTTTGACTTGCTAAAAGTCCAGCTCCACCACCGTAGAATAAACCACCTTCTTTTGCAAATAAACCGATCAATACAGTTCCTAAGAAACCACAAGTTCCATGAACTGAAATTGCTCCCACTGGATCATCTATCTTAAGTACTTTATCAAGTAATTCGATAGAGAACACAACAGCGATACCACATATTAAACCGATCCACAGTGCACCGAATTGACTTACTGCACCACATCCTGCTGTAATACCAACTAATCCTGCTAATGCTCCATTTAATGTCATTGAAACATCTGGTTTTCCATATTTGATCCAAGTAAGGAACAAAGCAGCAACAGCACCAACGGCAGCGGCTATATTTGTATTAATAAGAACACTACCAGCAGCAATAGTATCATCACCACCCCATGCTAATTGTGATCCACCGTTAAATCCGAACCATCCTAACCAAAGGATAAGAACCCCAAGAGCACCAAATAACATATTGTGTCCAGGAATCACGTTTACTTTTCCATTTTCATATTTACCAATACGTGGTCCAACCAATTTTGCAGCTACTAATGCAGCACCACCACCAACAGCATGCACTACAGAAGATCCTGCAAAGTCAACAAAGTTTGGAAGTCCCATACTTTTCTCTAATGTGTTTAACCAAGCACTGTCGTCAAAAGGCCAATACCAGCTACCCGAAATTGGATAAATGATTGCTGTAAGCACAAAAGAAAATATTAAATACGTTGAAAATTTAGTACGTCCAGCGATTGCTCCCGAAACAATAGTTGCAGCAGTTGCGCAGAATACCGTTTGGAAAAATAGATTATACCAATCGTCAGCATGAAAAAATGCATATCCTTGATCTGCAGAACTCCATCTGAAAAAACCACCAGCAATTACTTTGTCTCCATACATAATTGCATAACCGATTGCCCAGAACATTATAGAACCGATAGAAAGGTCCATAATATTTTTCATAACGATATTTACAGCATTTTTACTTCTGGTAAAACCTACTTCTACCAAGGTAAATCCTGCCTGCATAAAGAAAACTAGGATCGCAGAAAGCGTGATCCATAAAGCACCCATGTCCCCGTTGATTCCTTCCACGGCCGCTTTTACTGCTTCTTGTACGTCTGGTTGTTGTATATAACTCATAAAATTTAGTTTTAGTTGATCTTTGTTGTATTAAGATTATGATAAGGTAATCCCCCCTTTTTCTGATGTACGAATTCTATAGGCTTCTTTTATATCTGAAACAAATATTTTTCCATCACCAACTTCACCTGTTTTAGCAGCTTCTAAAATAGCAGCAATAGCTACTTCTTCGAAGTCATCGTTTACAACGATCGATAAATAACGTCTTTGGATATCAGTAGTACTGTAAGAGATACCACGGTATACACTCCCTTTTTTCTCATTACCTACACCCGTTACATCCCAATAAGAAAAGAACGTAATGCCTTTTTCGTGAAGTGCTTCTTTAACCACACGATATTTTGATCTTCTGATGATTGCTTCTATTTTCTTCATAAAGACTAAAAAGTTAAAATTAATGTTAAATCTCTGTCAAAAATATGTGAATTACTTTTTAGCCTCAAAATTTATAAGGGTATTCATGTTATTTTTATCATTTTAAAATATTTACCCCCTAAAAAATTAGGGGTATGTATTTTTTCAAGAAATAACTGAGGATTTCGCAGTGAAAGATTGATGTTTTTTTACGAAAACGTTTTCATTTATTTTTTTTAGCCTAAAATGCTGTAATACCTACGATTAATAAAGGTTTTTTGAAGAAAATCTCGTTATTAAATTCGTAATTTCAAGTCTTTATTTTAGGATTATATTAGTTAAATAGTCCTTTTTTTATCGAGCTCAAAAAAACGATGTTCCATACGCGGTTTTTCTTTTCCCTTCCTTAAGGTTTTGTTAATTTCAACAACTTGAAACACTATTTAGATCGGAAATAACATGAAGAAACAAGGAATGTATCTGCCAGAATTCGAACACGACGCGTGTGGTGCTGGATTTATCTGTAGCTTAGAAGGTAAAAAGTCTAATGACATTATACATAAAGCACTAGAGATTCTGGAAAAATTAGAACATCGTGGAGCGGTAAGCTCAGATGGAAAAACAGGAGATGGAGCAGGAATACTAATAGATATACCACATGATTTCTTTTTAGAAAATTGTGAGTTTGATTTACCCGAAGCAGGAGAATATGCTGTAAGTAATGTGTTCTTACCTAAAAAAGAAAACCAGAGACAATATTGTATAGATACTTTCGAAAGAAATATCGAAAATCAAGGGTTGGTATTATTAGGATGGAGAGATGTTCCTGTGGACACGGTACATTTAGGAGAAATAGCTGCTACTACAGAGCCTTTTATCAAACAAATATTTATTGGTAAGAATTCTAAGGATCAAAGTTATTTCGATTTTAACCTTAAATTATTCACGGCTAGAAAAATAACAGAACACGAAATTTACAGTTCTAAGTTATCTGAGAATAAATTCTTTTACTTACCAAGTTTGTCTACAAAGACTTTAATTTTTAAAGGTCTTTTAATGCCAGAGGATATCAAATTGTATTATACAGATTTGATGGATCCAAAGGTAGTAACAAGGCTTGCTTTGGTGCATCAACGTTTTTCTACCAATACATTTCCTACTTGGGATTTGGCACAACCTTTCCGCTATATGTGTCATAATGGCGAAATTAATACACTTAGAGGTAATGTAACAAGAATGCGATCTAGAGAAGAATTATTAGCTAGTGATTGGTTTGGAGATGATATAAAAAAGATTTTACCGGTAGTATTAAAAGGTAAATCCGATTCTGCATCTATGGACATGGTTGTAGAGTTATTATTAATGACAGGTAGATCTTTACCAGAGGTAATGATGATGATGGTACCTGAAGCTTGGGAAAAGAATCCAGAAATGTCAGAAGCGAAGAAGGCGTTTTATGAATACAATTCTTGTGCGATGGAACCTTGGGATGGTCCAGCTTCTATACCTTTTACAGATGGAAATTATATTGGAGCTGTACTGGATAGAAATGGATTAAGACCCTCTAGATATACCGTAACCAAGAATGGATATGTAATCATGTCTTCCGAGACGGGAGTTGTTGATATTGCACCAGAAAATATAGAATTTCATGGTCGCCTAGAACCTGGGAAAATGTTCTTGGTAAATATGGACGAAGGAAGAATTGTAAATGACGAGGAAATTAAGGAAGAAATAGCAGCCAAACATCCGTATAGAAAGTGGATAGATAGCAGTTTAGTGCATTTAAAAGATATACCTTATAATGATTGTCCTTTATTCTTAGGAGAAGAAACAATTGCTAAACGAAAAGAAGTATTTGGATATACTCAAGAGGATATCGATACGATTATCGTACCTATGAGTCAGTTAGCAAAGGAACCTATAGGTTCTATGGGATCAGATACCCCAATCGCGGTGCTTTCACAAAGGTCGCAACTGATTTACAATTATTTCAAGCAATTGTTTGCGCAGGTAACGAATCCGCCGTTAGATGGAATTCGTGAAGAATTAATCACTGATATCAGTCTTACCTTAGGGGCAGATCATAATATTTTTGATATTAATGAAAAGCACTGTAACAAATTAAAAATTCAGAATCCGGTTATATCTAAAGAGGATCTTGATAAAATTAAGACGTATACAGATAAAGGTTTTAAAGCTACTTCTGTATCCATGTTATACAACATTAATCGTGGACTTAATGGGTTAGAAGATGCTTTAGATACCATGTTAGATAAAGTTTCTGAAGCAATTGACGACGGAAGTAATATAATCATTCTTTCTGATAGAAATATCAGTAAACATAGAGCGCCAATACCGGCATTGTTAGCTTGTTCTTTTGTGAATAGCGGATTACAAAAACTAGGAAAACGTTCTCAGGTTAGTATCATTATAGAATCTGCAGAACCAAGAGAAGTACATCATTTTGCTTTACTATTTGGATATGGCGCAAGTGCTATTAATCCTTATATGGTAAATGAGATTATCAAAGAACAAATAGAAGATAATAATATTACCGCTTTAGAAGCAGAAGCAGCTATAAATAATTACAATAAAGCTGTTGGGAAAGGAGTATTAAAGGTAATGAACAAAATAGGTATTTCTACATTGAATTCTTACCGTAGTTCTCAGTTATTTGAATGTATTGGAATCAATACCCAAGTGGTAGATAAGTATTTCCCAAATACTGCTACCCGTATACAAGGAATTGGATTATACGAAATAGAAAAAGAAATAGCGAAACGTCATAAAAGAGCATATATAGAAAGAGAAGTAGATGCTTCTTTAGATCTTGAAATAGGAGGGCAGTATAGATGGAGGCGTAATGGAGAGAAACATCAGTTTAATCCATTGTCTGTTGCTAAACTGCAAAAATCGGTAAGAGATAATGATCCTAAGACCTATAAAGAATATGCTGAATTAATCAACGAGCAATCCAAAGATCTTATGACTATTAGAGGATTATTGGAATTCTCTAATTATGATCCTATTCCTTTGGATGAGGTAGAACCGTGGACAGAAATCGTAAAACGTTTCAAAACTGGAGCGATGTCGTACGGATCGATTAGTAAAGAAGCTCATGAGAACCTGGCGGTAGCAATGAATCGTATTGGAGGAAAAAGTAATTCGGGAGAAGGAGGAGAAAATCCATTGCGTTTTTATAAAGATGTAAATGGTGATTGGAAGAATAGTGCTATTAAGCAAGTTGCTTCGGGTAGATTTGGAGTTTCGTCTAACTATCTTACCAATGCTGCTGAGATTCAAATAAAAATGGCTCAGGGAGCAAAACCAGGAGAAGGAGGACAATTACCAGGACCTAAAGTAAATCCTGAGATTGCAAAAACACGTAATTCTACACCGTACGTAGGATTGATTTCGCCACCACCACATCACGATATCTATTCTATAGAAGATTTATCACAGTTAATCTATGACCTAAAATCTGCGAATAGAGATGCACGAATTAATGTGAAATTAGTATCAGAAGTAGGAGTTGGTACTGTTGCCGCAGGTGTAGCTAAAGCAAAAGCGGACGTAATTCTTATATCTGGATTCGATGGAGGAACAGGAGCATCACCATTAACTTCTCTAAAACACGCTGGTTTGCCTTGGGAGCTGGGAATCGCAGAAGCGCAGCAGACTTTGGTAGGAAATAACCTAAGAAGTCGTATTGTATTAGAATGTGATGGTCAGTTAAAAACAGGAAGAGATGTAGCGGTTGCTTGTTTATTAGGAGCGGAAGAATTTGGATTTGCAACAGCACCGTTAGTAGCTTCTGGTTGTATAATGATGAGAGTTTGTCACTTGAATACCTGTCCAGTTGGAATTGCTACTCAGAATCCTGAATTGCGTAAGAAATTCAAAGGAAAACCTGAGCATGTGGTAAATTATATGTACTTCGTAGCTCAAGAGCTAAGAGAAATCATGGCAAAGCTTGGTTTTAGAACTATCGATGAAATGGTAGGACAAGTACATAAATTAGATCGTAAAAAAGCAATTGAGCATTACAAGACTGCAGGAGTAGATCTTTCTCCGATATTACATCAGGTAGAAGCGCCAGAAGGTGTTGGTATTTACAATTCTGAAATGCAAGATCATGGTTTAGGAAGATCTATTGATTTCGAAATTATCGAGCAGGCTCACCAGGCACTATTTAGAAAAGAAAAAACCACCTTGGATTTTGATATTACTAATACAGATAGAGCAGTAGGAGCGATTCTAAGTAATGAGATTTCTAAGATATATGGAGCGCAAGGTCTTCCAGATAGCACATTGAAATTAAACTTTACTGGAGCAGCAGGACAAAGCTTCGGAGCATTTGCTACCAAAGGTCTTACCATGGTGGTTAATGGTAATACTAATGATTATTTAGGTAAAGGATTATCTGGAGCTAAATTAATTATTAAAGTACCAGACGAAGCGACATTAATTCCTGAAAATAATGTGATTACGGGTAATGTAACTTTATATGGAGCTACAGATGGAGAAGTGTATATCAATGGTAAAGCAGGTGAGCGATTCTGTGTTCGTAATTCTGGTGCCAAAGCAGTAGTGGAAGGTATTGGAGATCATGGATGTGAATATATGACTGGTGGTGTTGCCGTAATTCTTGGAGAGGTTGGTAGAAACTTCGGAGCTGGAATGTCTGGTGGAATAGCATATATCTATGATGACAAGAAAACATTTGAAGCACATTGCAATAAAGAAGCTTTAAACCTAGATCCTGTAGTGATTCCTGAGGATGTTAAAGAGTTAAAAGATTTAATAGAGTCACATTATAATGCCACGTTAAGTCCATTAGCTCAGAGAATTCTTGAAAACTGGGAAAGTGAATTACCAAAGTTCATCAAAATATTCCCAGAAGAATATAAGCAAGCATTAAAACGATTAGAAGAAGAAAAATTAGCACAAGCATAAACGATAATAAAGATGGGAAAGACAACTGGATTTTTAGAATTTGAAAGAGAGACGGAACAGTATGAACCTGTTAAAGATCGTATAAAAGGATATAAAGAGTTTACCGTTCCTATGACGGAAAGTAAACTTAAAGACCAAGGAGCAAGATGTATGGATTGCGGAATTCCATTTTGCCATAGCGGATGCCCGTTAGGAAATCTAATACCTGATTTTAATGATGCGGTGTATCGTGGGAAATGGGAGAAAGCAACACGCATTTTACACTCCACAAATAATTTTCCCGAGTTTACAGGGAGATTATGTCCGGCACCTTGCGAAGAAGCTTGTGTTTTAGGGATTAACGAAGATCCCGTAACCATAGAAAATATTGAAAAAAATATTGTTGAGGAAGCTTTTAAAAATGGATGGATTAAAGCTAATCCTCCCAAAGAAAGAACAGGTAAAACAGTAGCGGTTATTGGATCAGGTCCTGCTGGATTAGCAACAGCACAGCAATTAAACCGTGCGGGTCATTTGGTGACTGTTTTTGAGAGAGACGAGAAGGTAGGAGGGTTACTTCGATATGGAATTCCGGATTTTAAGATGGAAAAAAATGTAATCGATCGTCGAATTGAAGTGTTAGAAGAAGAAGGAATTATTTTTAAAACAAATACCTTTATCGGAAAAGATGTAAAGGCGGATGCATTAAAAGAAGATTTTGATGCAGTTGTATTATGTACAGGAGCAACGGTTCGAAGAAATTTACCGGTAAAAGGTTCTGATCTAAAAGGTGTTGTGCAAGCAATGGACTTTTTACCACAAAACAATCGAAGAGTCGATGGTATTAAGGATTTGGGAGAAGAAATTTTAGCGACAGGAAAAGATGTTATCGTTATCGGTGGTGGAGATACAGGATCTGATTGTATAGGAACTTCTGTACGTCATGGAGCTACTTCTGTTACTAATTTTGAAATCATGGGTAAAGGTACTACAGCCAGACCTGCTAATCAGCCTTGGCCGTTTTGGCCAATGAGATTGCGTACAAGTTCTTCTCACGAAGAAGGAGTAGAACGTAACTGGAGCATTTCTACAAAAGAATTTTTAGGAGATGAAAATGGAAATTTGAAAGGATTAATAACATCGCAGGTAGAATGGATCAAAGAAAATGGACGTTTTACACTAAAAGAAATTCCAAATACCGAAAAAGAATGGAAGTGTGAGCTAGCATTACTAGCGCTTGGATTTACAGGTTCAGAACCAACTATCGCAGAGCAGTTAGGTATTGATATGGATGCTCGAACAAATATCCAGGCTTCAGAAGATAATTATGCTACCAATGTAAAAGGAGTTTTTGCAGCCGGAGATACAAGAAGAGGTCAGTCTCTAATTGTATGGGCTATTGCCGAAGGAAGACAAGCAGCATATCATGTAGATACATATTTAATGGGAAGCTCTAATCTACCACTAAAAGGAGAAGGAGACTTACCAAGAATTTAGTTTTTTAGAATCTAATATTCAATATTAGTGTTAATTAAAGGCTGCTAGTGAGCGTATGTGCTAGCAGCCTTTTTTTGTATGTTATTTTTTGAGAATTTTATTGTGTACGATCTTCTGCATTATTTTAGATCTATAATTTCTGCCTAATGGAATATGATTAGATGCAATAGTAATCCCCTCCGCTTCTATAGAATCAATTTTATGGATACAAACGATATAAGATTTATGAACCTGCAGAAAAATATCAGAATCTAATTGTTTAGCAACTTCCTTTAAAGGAATTAGAGAGAGATATTTTTTTCCATCAGCCGTATGAAATGCTACGTAATTTTGCATGGATTTTATAAAGAGAATATCATCAAAATATAACTTTTTATAACTGTTGTCACATTTTATAAAAACATAATCTGATGTAGTAGTATCGCTGGTAGATATAGTTTCAGTGTTATTGTTATTGAGCAAGAGATATTGCTCCTTTACCTTACAAACCGCTTTAAAAAAACGAGTAAAAGTAATTGGTTTTAATAGGTAATCCATTACGTCTAAATCAAAGCCTTCTAAAGCATAATTAGGAAATGCGGTCGTAATGATGACCATCGGTTTTGATTTCATGGATTTCAGAAATTCGATTCCATTCATTCTAGGCATTTGGATATCTAGAAATAAAAGATCTGCTTCGTGAGCATTCTTAATTTTAGTCATTTCTAATGGATTCGAACAGCTACCATGTAATACTAAAAAATCTACTTCTGCTATATAATTAGAAATACACTCTCTTGCTAAAGGTTCGTCATCAATTACAATACATTTTAAAACCATACTTTATTTTTTAAGATTGTAATGAGGTAATTGGATTGATTATCGGTTCCGAAGAAATAGAGAGCGATTGTAACAATAATTGAAGCTCTATCGTAAATATATTATTGGTTTTTTGAATATCAAGATGATATTGGTTTTTGTATACTAAATCCAATCGTCTTCTAACATTTTTCAAACCAATTCCGCTATTTTTCATAAGATCCTCAGCATTATAATTATCATAATTATTAATGCTATTTTTTATTCTAAAGAGTATTTTCTCCTCGTAACAATGAAGCTCAATTTCAATCCAGTTTTTTTGATCTTCTCCAAGAGAAACATGTTTAAAAGCATTTTCTACAAAAGGCATTAGAATAAAGGGAGCAATTGAGATATTACCATATGCTTGATCTTTAATAGTAGTGGTAACTTTAACAGTATTGTCTAGTCTTAACTTTCCAAGGTTAATAAAATTTTTTAAGTAATTAATTTCCTTTTCTAATGGGATCTTAGATTCATTGCACTCATAGAGTTGATATCTCATGAGATCAGAAAAATTGGCTAAGGATTCAGAAGCCATGTCAGGGTTTTTATGGATCAAAACAAAGATGGAGTTGATAGTATTAAATAAGAAGTGAGGATTAAATTGAGATTTTAGAAATTTAAGTTCAGTTTCAATTTTTTCCTTTTCCAATAATTGTTGTCGCTGTTGCGACTTTATCCAGTTTTTTGTGAGTTTTATGCTCATTGCTAAGGTCATACTAGCCAGTGTAGAGGATATAGGTCCAGACCTTAGAAGTTTTGAAAAACTTTGATTGTCAAATAGCTCCGCAACAGTTGAATTTGCCACGTATGCTGTTACATAATAACCAGAAGTAAGAATAAATACAGTAACCAATATCGTTGCACCGAAAAAAAGAAGATAGGTAAGGTATTTTCTTTTCTCTAGGAATTTAGGAATGAGGTAATATAAATTGAAGTATACTGCTGCTGCCTGAAAAACAAAATAGAACAGAAATTTTACATTATATGGTGGAAAGAAAATATTATACGCAGCTTCTTTTGCACTTCCTATTCCAATAGCCCACCACATATAATGATATGCAAACCAAAATAAAAGATGGTACGCTTTATAACGATATAAAACGTTCAGAATTTTAGAGTTCTTAAAGGTATCCAAAGATATAACAGACATACATGTATTACTTACAACTCATTAAAATAAGAAAATAGTTGCTAACCCTACTGCTCTTAATTGATTTATTGATCAACAGCTCTAAATTATTGACGAACGCAAAAAAACTCATCTTTTTTAATCTCCTTTTTTACAGACTCCTAAAATTCGTCGAACATCAATACTTCAGTTCGTTTGATCAATTTAGTGTGTTAACAAGTTAGTATTCAGGGTATTTTAGCATAAATCACAAAACAAAACCATTATGAGACTTGTCCAAACATTCTTAAGTTTCTTGTTTTTTACTACTATTTGTTCTCAAGAAATACGGGCTAATACTACTCTGATAGATGAAGTAAGTATAGAAAAACAGCTTAGTGAGTTTATTAGAGATTACAATCAGGGAATGCAATCATCTGATGCAGAAATCATCGTGAAACATTATGATAAAGAAATGTATTTAATGCCTGCATTTCAGAAAACACTACTCGGAAAAGACAATGCATTTTTATATCACAAAGCTTTCTTCGATCGATTTGATATTCTGGCATATGAAAGAGAAAATTTCGAAACCTTGGATTTAGGATCGCAACTCTGTGTGCTGGGCGTATTTAAGATGAAGGTTCGATTAAAAAATGAAACTCAAGTAGTGGAGTTAAATGGAAAGTATATGGATATATGGAAAAAAGGGCAAACAGATATTACTTTGATTTCTGAAATATGGAATTATAATCATCATACAGATCTTACCGAACAGCTAAAGTTTAACGATGTTCCGGGAACAGTACTTGCTTATCAAGGACACTTGCCTATTAATGATAACATCCGATTTGAAATAGCTTCTATTAACCATTTTACAGAAGAGTTTATAGCGCATCGGGATCATACCTTATGGAAACAATTATATGCAAAAGATGCAATCGCATTGTTTAGTTATAAACCAGTTTTTAAAGATAAAAACACCTTAGATCAATTTATAAAAGATCATGTAGCGGAGCTTCCAATTTTCGAAAAACTAGATATAAGGAATAATTATATCAATGATCTTGGAGAATATGTGGTGAACTATGCAAGTCATATTGCAAATTGGAGGAACAACGAATATTCTGGAATTAGTACAGGCAAAGGAATAAAAATTTGGAGAAGAGCACCAAATGGAACACTAAAAATAGTAAGGCAGATATCTACTTACGATTACAACTATTAATTTGAAAATCATTCTCTTATGCAATATTTCAAAATAGCTTTACTTCCTTTTCTGATGATTTTTGTGATGAATGATTCTTCTGCACAATACAAGATCAAGGGAAACATAGTAGAAGACG
The DNA here is from genome assembly GCF_947492965.1 of uncultured Aquimarina sp. Taxonomy (GTDB): domain Bacteria; phylum Bacteroidota; class Bacteroidia; order Flavobacteriales; family Flavobacteriaceae; genus Aquimarina. The sequence continues at coordinate 56,197 of NZ_CANLOZ010000010.1, forward strand.
TTATACCATCAAAGGTTTTAAAAAAGAATAAAATTGGATTAAACGTTACAAGAAAAATCAAAACTTACCTTCCGCCGGGTTATTCATCATCAAAAAAAACATATCCAGTAGTTTATTATTTACATAGCCTTTTTGAAAATATAGATCGTGTAGTTTCTGATCAAAAAACTCCAGAAATTATCGATAAAAGTATCATGTCTAACGCATCAAAGGAGTTTATTTTCGTAGTAGCGGACTTTAGTTCTCCAACGGTAGGAAGCCTCTATGAGAACTCGGAAACTAGTGGTTTGTGGTTAGACTTCATTAGCAAAGAACTAGTTCCTTTCATAGATCAAAAATATAGAACTATTTCTGATAAAAATAGTAGAGCTGTGATTGGACATTTTATGGGTGGTAGAGGAGCGCTTAAAGTTGCTATGGAATATCCCGAAATGTTTAGTGTTGTATATGCATTACATCCTGTGGCTACTGGTTCTGGATACCTTCCTAGGGTTTCTTTGGGTGTAGATTGGGAAAAAATACATCAGGCTAAATCATTTGAAGAAGTGGGAGAAGATATAAGAACCAAAATTTTCACTAGTGTATGTCAGGCGTTTCTTCCAAACATCAATCGTGCTCCTTTGTATTGTAATTTTTTGTTCGAAAAAGATGAGAATGGACAACTAAAACTGCATCCAAATAATGTAAGAAAAGAACAAAAAGAGTTTCATTTAGATGAACGATTAGATGATTATGCAGAAAATCTTCGAAGTCTTAAAGCAATTGCTTTTGATTGGGCAAGATTTGATCAGACGCAGGATCATGTGATTTCTAATCGAAGATTTAGTAAAAAATTGATGGATCTTAATGTGGATCACGAAGGTGTGGAGTTTGTAGGCGATCCATGGAATAAATATTGGGGCGATGACGGCCGCATAGCGACTAGAGTTTTACCTTTTTTAAATAAATATTTATCGTTTTAATATTAAATCTAACAAAGCATGATGATAAGACGGATTCTTATATGGTTGGTTATTCCAATAACTTTTTTACAGTGTACATGTTTGGATAAAACTCCTGAGTTTTCTCTAGAAGAAGATCAAAAATCAGTACAGGAAATTTTAAAAATTTTGGATGATCATAGTATTTCCACAGAAGATAAAATGATGGTATGGGTTGATGATTTGATTCACATGGCTCCAAATCATCCATTGATTTCTGATAAACCTACACTTGTGACTCATATAGAAAAAGAAAGGGAGTATGGTTTTGCAGATATGAAACATGAAATAACAGAGATGCATTCGTATACTGAGGTGGTAGTGATGCATGGAAGAGTAACCGGAACTTTTTACCCTGCAAACAAAGGAAAACCTAATGCTTTTAGTACTAAGAATATGTTTGTTTTTAGAAGAATGAAAGATAATTCGTTAAAAATTTGGAAAGTGATATTCAATATGACTTTGTAGACAAAATTAAAAGGGAAGTATGGTTATATGTAAAATATCCATAAGAATACTCATAAAAATAAGTAGTAATGAAAAGATATATTGTACTCATATTTAGTATAACAACACTAATTGCCTGTGAAAACAAGGAAAATAAAAGGACGGTAGTAATAGAAAAACCAGTAACTGTAGAAAATATGTTAGCCAAATATAATCAGATGATTATAAAAGCTGGAAAAACAAATTCTTTTGAGATCATACAAGAACTATATGATTCTGAGTCTTTACTGATGACAGATTATAACCCTTTGATTGTAAGCGATACAAACATCAAAATTTATTACGATACTATATTTAATAGAAGAAGTATAAAGGAATACAATCGAAAGACGTTAGATATTTTAGAGTTTCCTAAAAGAATTATCGAGATAGGATTGTTTACTAAAGTATTTGAAGATGCTGAAAAAGTAGAAGGTAAGTATTTGAATGTGTGGAAGTATGATGGCGAAGGAAAATTAAAATTAAGAGCAGAGGCTTTTGGATATTTGAAAGGTATAGAAGATCCTACCAAATTCTTGGTTCCTGAAGCTAGTACTACATCCCTTGATCCAATTAAAGAGCCAAGAGAATTGGCTGCTTATAGTGCTTTGGGGAAAAGTAATGTGAGAGCTCGAATTCCGGAAAGAACTGCAGATTCTTATACAGATGATGCTATCTATTTACCATTTGCGGATACCATAAAATCCGGAAAGTCTGTTTTGATTGAACATTATAAGGGATATTACAAGCATCCTGCAACCATAGATTCGCTAGAAGTAATGACCTATGCTTATGATATCGTAGAGGATGGTTATATTAAATATGGTGGATTTTATGTGGATTGGTCTGTTCCAGGGTATTCTGGAAATAGTACCGGAACAGGGATTTCTTACTGGCGTAGAGAAAAGGATCATTCTCTTAGGATACATAGGCAAATAGGCTTACATATTCATAAATAAAGGACTATTTCATTATTTACAAAGAGATGATAAAAACGAAAAATGCTGTTAATTGAAATAATTAACAGCATTTTCAATGATTGATGAATGTATATGTGATTGGCTAGTTTGAAATATTGATTACTTAAAAATAAATCTTAATACGGATTGCTTGCTCTAATGAAATATCATTATCCTGATCTTTTAAAGATTTTACAAACTCCGGAGTCACACCATGAATTTTTAGACTTCTCGCTTGATCAGCAGAAATATTGCTATATCCAAGGTCTTCAAACGGCTTTACAAACTCAGGAGTAACATTATGAATTTTAAAAGATATAATATCGTCTAAAGGAAGATTACCGAATCTTGTCTTTTTAAAGTCTTTGATAAATTGTGGTGATACGTTATGTATTTTAAGAGACATAAGATCATCTATAGAAAGATTATTATATCCCATTTTTGCATATTCCGATGCATAATCTGAAGATACATTATGAATCTTAAGAGATTTGGCATCATCCAAAGATATATTCTTGTAACCAGCTTTTTTAAAGGTGTTAATAAACTCTGGAGTTACATTATGAATCTTTAATCCAACTACTTCATCTAAAGGAATATTTTTATATCCTGCATCATTATATCTTTTAATAAAATCTGGAGTCACATTATGAATTTTTAAAGAGATGATATCATCTACAGATACATCATCATAACCAAGTGCTTTGAACTGTTTGATAAAATCATTTGGAGTCGTCTGCTGACTCTTTTGATATCCTTTACCAGAGCTATTTGTTGAACTCGATTGGCTATATTGTTGTGCAGCGTTTGTTAATTGTGGCGTCACATTATGAATTTTCAACTTCACTGCTTCTTTCAAAGAAATATTCTTTTGTCCAGCTTTTTTATAAGATTCAACCAAACTTGGAGTTACATTATGAATCTTTAAATTCTTTGCTTCTTTTAAAGTAATATTTGGATATCCCATTTTTTGGAAACTTTGTATAAAAGCAGGAGTAACATTATGTATTTTAAGGTTCTGAGCTTCTTTTAATGTAATGCTTTTGAAACCAGCATTTTTATATGCCTGAACATATTCTGGAGTTACGTTATGGATCTTAAGGTTTTGTGCTTGTTTTGCAGAAATATCAGTATAACCTTCTTTTTTGAAGTCAGCAATAAAATCTGGAGATACATTATGAATCTTTAATTTCATATAATCTTCTAAAGACATCTTTTTATATCCATTATCTGAGTAAGACTTGATAAACTCTGGTGATAGGTTATGGATTTTAGCCTTAGTAATTTTCTTTAATGATGTCTGTTGACCGTTTACTTTGTTTATGAATTTTATATACGCGAGATCAACATCAAAAAGGTTCAACTTACTCACTTCATTCATTGTATAGTCATTGTAGCCAAGGTTGGCTAATCCTTTGCGGTACATCTTTAATTTATCAAGAGAAAGCCCTTTATGAATAATGTCTTCAAAATCATCCTGATCTAAAGAAAGATTTTCTTGTTTTAAATATGCTAAATAAGTTTCATCAAAATCAGTAAGGAAACAATGAACAAGTTCTTCATTATCAGCCGAAAATCCATAATCTCTTAATGCTTTACTGAAATTGGTATTCGGAGTGAAGGTATATCTTCCATCTCCAAGCCCATTTTCAAATTCTCCTGTAAATAACATAGTTCCTGCATCTCTGGTAATTTCAAAATTTTGTTTGTTTCCAGCTGGAAAACCTGCAAAGAATGAAGGGTCATAACATCTAGTAATTGACCAGTAACTTCTTTTTAATGGTTCTGCATTTCGATACATAATACATAATTTTCCTCCTCCAAGCTCAGCATCCCAAGAGCCTCTGGTGTAATCGTTCTTAAATTTTGATTCTTCAAAATGTTCTTCAGATGGAGTTTCTAATTCATCAGAATAGAAAGCATCGTTTTCTGCTGTTGTTGGATTCATGTGAACCGGATTAAAAGATAATACGGTTAGTGCCAGTAATGGAATAATGATTAGGTATTTCCATCCTGATTTTGCTGTCGATTTTTTAGAATTCATCATAATTATTCGTTTTTTGAGAAATGATTGATTGTAACTTGTTGCCAAACCTGTTGGCATATCTGGGGTTGAAACTTTTAGTAAATTCATTTGATATACCTCTTTATCTTCACCTTTTTTTAGCATACCATCATCGGTAAGATATTCCAGGTTGTTATCAATAGCCTTGCGGTATAACCATGCGAATGGATTAAACCATTGTATGGTAACTAATAATTCTACTAATAACATATCCAAACTATGAGCACCAGCTATATGCATTTGCTCATGTTTTAATATTTGTAAATAGGTATCTGGATCGTATTGATTGGGATTTATAAATATTCTGTTCCAAAAAGAGTAAGGAGCATGATTAGTATCTGTTTCTACAATTTTGTAGGCATCCACTTCGATACTTGGATATTTTATCATTCTAAAGATGAGTACTGCAAGTTGTATTAAGAAATTTATGCCAAATGCCATGACACCTAATACATAGATATAAAGTAAAATTGATTTCCAATCTAGAGCAATGATGGATGGCGAAATAGTTTCTGTAATACTTTCTGAAGTTGAAGTTACAGGAGCCGAATCAGAGAATGGTATTGTATTTTCAATCGGAGTACTATTATTCTCTGAGATTGCTGTTTGTTGGATTTCGGAATTAACCGAAGGCTGAAAAATTGTAGTCTTAAATGAAATGTTTTCTGGTACAGAAATAAATGGTAAACAAAAAGAAACAAGAACTAAACTAACCAAAACCCATCTATTTAGATGATAAAAAGTTTCTTTAGAAAGAAATAACTGATATATGATATAGGATAAACCTATAAGAGCAGCACTATAGATAATATAAGCCATTACTTGTTGTTTTTGATGAGTTTGATGATTTCTTCTAATTCTTCGGTATTGATCTTTTCTTCTTTGGCAAAGAATTTAACTAAGGCTAGAGGTGAATTATCAAAGTAATTATTTACAACCTCACCTAAAACATCTTTTTGGTAATCATTTTTAGAGATCAATGGATAGTATTGAAAACTATTGCCAAAAGCTTTATGGCTAATAAAACCCTTTTCTTCCAGAATCTTTACAATTGTAGCAGTAGTATTATAATGGGGCTTAGGATCTGGTAATTCTTCTATAATTTCTTTGATAAAAGCTTTTTCCAGTTTCCACAAACTCTGCATGATCTGTTCTTCTCTTTTGGCTAACTTTTGCATGATTTCTTAATTTGATAATACAAACATACTCCTAATAAATTAGTTAAGCAACTAATTTATTAGGAGTAAAACTAACTTATTAGGAGTTATGAAGCTAAAGCCCTTTTATTACTAGTGTTTTGAAATGATGTTAAAAAAAAGTAAAAGTGTTTTTTAGAAAGGGAGATTGCTTAAATCTACGTTACCACCAGATAAGATCATTCCTATTTTTTGATCTTGAAAGCGTTCTTTTTCTCTTAATAAAGCGGCAAGTGGAACCGCACAAGAAGGTTCTATAATGATTTTCATTCGTTCCCATATCAAACGCATGGCACTAACAATTTCCTCTTCATCCACACGAATAATTTCAGAAACATATTGCTGAATGATAGGGAAGGTAAGGTCTCCTAATGGCATTTTAAGTCCATCTGCAGCGGTATCAGTGGTTTCATTAATTTCTAAAGTTCCACTTTGTAATGCACGATACGCATCGTCTACTTCAAAGGGTTCTCCACCAATTACGGTGCAATTAGTACCAAAGTAATGAGCAGCTAAAGAAGTCCCAGCAATGAGTCCACCACCGCCAACAGGCGCGAAGATGTGAGTGAGATCCGGATGGTCTTCTAATAACTCCAACGCAGCAGTTCCCTGTCCTAATATTACATTGTGATCATTATAAGGGTGTAAAAATGTAGCTCCTTTTTCGAGTTGTATCCTTTTAGCAGTTTCTTCTCTATCTTTATGCGTAGGAGGACATTCTATAATATGACCTCCATAATCTATAACAGCATCCTTTTTAACTTGTGGAGCATTAGAGGGCATTACAATATATGCGGTAATACCTAAGCTTTGGGCAGCAAGAGATAAAGCTTGCGCATAATTTCCAGAAGAATGCGTAACAACACCCTTTGCTTTTTGTTCGTCTGAGAGTTGCAGAATAGCATGTGTAGCACCTCGCATTTTAAAGGCTCCCATTCGCTGAAAATTTTCGCACTTAAAATAAATTTCAGCTCCAGCAATATTATTTATAAGCCTAGAAGTTAATATTGGAGTTCTATGGATATAAGAAGAGATTTTAGCTGCCGTATCGCTAAGACTTTGTGCATTCATAATTATAGTAAGATTAGCCTTGGACGAAGATACTAATTTACCAATCTATATGTATGATGGCTAGTTAGAAACCATGAAAATAAAGACTTAATAATATGGTATGTTACATCTACGTACTCTCTTTTTTGATCTCTTCTAAAAGGCGTTTGTTACTTTCTAAGCATTTTTTTCCACTCTCTAAAACAATGTAGTAGGCACCATTCATACTGGATACAATATTTTTTAACAAAGGATCTTCTAAAAAGTCAAGATTCCCACTTCTTATTTTGGTATAATCCATCTTATGAATGAAAAAATCTGCTAAATACTTTTCGTTAATCTTTTCTATTCTTTGATAATCTTGTAAGATATTTTTATGTGATGAATAATGCTCTTCTATACTTTTACGCAAATCAAAATTATCAATCAACTTCATATCACCAGAATTGACCAATGTTCGGTAAGTAGTATTTTGAGGAGTGAAATTAATTAGTCTTGCTAATACAAAAACCTTTCTGCTTATAGAATCTCTTTTCGTTATCTCAGGATTTCTAAAAAAAGCTTGTATCTGTAAAGTAGTCTTAATTTTAGAATTGAACTTTGTTTCATTCTCTTCCAATAGTGCTATTTCACGTTCAATATCAATTGCAAGATTATCTAAATATTGCTTTTTAAGATCTGTATTGGATCGGTTTTCTTTTATATTGTTTAAAGAAAAGGCAATAGTGATTCCAATAATCACAATGATGATTTCTCCGATAGCATATTTCCAATTAATACGTTTCATTCTGCCATTTTATCTTTTCTAAGATATGAAAAATGAAATGATTCAGAAAAATAAAAGAAGATTTGGATTTTTAAATAGAGTCTTCATAAGCTTCTTGCATCCAACTGATTAACTCTTGGTCTATTTGCTCTACGGATTGTAATTGTACTCGATGCGTGCACATAGTTCCGAATGGTCCAGAATCCAGTAATCTATCTGTAGTTGATTTCTCTTTAAGTTTGAAACCTAAATCAATTCTTGTTTTAGTAGCTGGTTTAATTAGTAGAAACTGTCTTTTTCTGATAATGCTAACGCTAGTTTTTTTAGGAGTTTTGGTAACATCTGTACCAAAGGAATCTACTACAGAAACTAGTTTCTCATAGATTGGAATTAACTGTTCCTTTCCTTTATATTGGTTCGCTACTAAATCTTCAGTAGTTTCATTTCCTTCCTTTGATAAAGTTACGATGGTATTAGCAAAACCATGAGTTACTCCATGTTCTTGTTTTAAAAACTTCACTGCTTCTCCATGTTTAGCAAATGATTTGTCTTTTAGAATAGACTTCCATTCTTCCAATGATTTGCCTGTTTTTTCAGGCATATTATTAATCATAGTTTGTAATGCTTGATTCATGGTTGGTATGTATTTAAAAAAGAGAAATTTAAATTATAAGTACACATTAGAAATTAGCTGTTCCACCGTTGGATGGTCATTTCCGCCAGCAGGCTCGATAGTAATATTTAAGGATGCTGCATTTTCAATATATTTCATGGTGATCATTTCCTGATCTTGGGCGATTACGCCCATATCAATCATTTCTCCATCCACATCTGCCCACATCTGATATGTTTTGCTATTATCTAATTTAGAAAGTCCTTGTGGATTAAGAATTACTTCTTTATTCTGATGATTTACATATGCTACGGCAGAAGAAGTAGGAGATTTTTCATTTCCTTTAAGTACCAATTGGACCACTTTTGGATTGTTAATTGCTCGATACCATTTATCGGTTTCCTTTAGATTATCTTCTACGGTTACCAGTCTGTCTTGTAGATTAGTAGTTTCTTTTTGCAAAGTCACAATAGTAGCTTCCGTATTTTTCCACTGATTATATAACCACCCTGAAGTACATAGAAATAGTGCTGCAAGGCTTGCAGCAATAGCAAAGCGGTAAGAGATTTTTTTCTTTTGTTGAATAGGAATCACACCTTCTTCAGAAACTGTATCACTATTTTTTATAGAATTTAGAAGATTAGATTTGATATGAGTAGGAGGTGAGATGGCATTTTCAAAAGCCATTTGTTCCATGTCATCTTCCATTTTACGGAAGTACGCTTGTAATTCCGAATCTTCTTTCAGTATTTGAGCTACTTCTCTGGAGTCTTTTTCAGAAAGTTCTCCTAGTAAATATTGTTCTAGTACTCCTGTATCTTTTATTGTATTCCTATCCATCATCTCATCATTTCAATAATAATCCATACGATTCCAAGTTCCTCTTTATAAGATTCTCTTAGTTTTTTCAATGCCTGTTTGATATACGATTTAAATGTTCCCAAAGGCACGTCCATCTCTTCATGCGCTTCTCTATGTGTAAGCCCATTAAAGTATACAAGTTCTAAAGCTTTTTGATGATGAGGTTCCAATCTCTTTAAGGAGCCTTCTAGTTGTGTGATATCTTTTCCTGCTTCAGAAGTACTTCTTTCTTTATATACACTTAAATCTTCCGTTTGGATGAGGAGAGCATCTTTTTTTCTTAAAGAATTTAACGTTATGTTCCTTGCTATTCTATAGGACCAGGTAAAAAACTTCCCTTTCTCAGGGTCATAAGTGTTAGATTTTTGCCAAATTTTCATAAAAGTTTCTTGTAATAGATCCTGTGCTAAACCCTCGTCTTTGCACATTCGTAAAATGACACCATAAATCGCTCCAGAATAGAGATCATAGACCCTAGACAAAGCCTGGGTATCCTGATTCTGTAACTTTTTTATGAGTTCTAAATCGTCTTTCATTTATTATTGGCTTCTTCAAATTTAAAAAAAATCTCATCCAAACTCATCCAAACGAAATAATCTTGTGTATATGATAATGAAAAACGCGTTTAAAAATGTTTAATTATTAAAAAATAAAATCATGAAAAAACTAATTTTTATTGCATCAACATTGTTCTTATTCGTAGTATCTCAATCTGTATTTGCACAATCAAAAAAAGATATTGTGGATGTTGCAGCATCAGTCAAAGACTTTTCGACATTAGTAACTGCTGTAAAAGCTGCAGATTTGGTCGGAGCGTTAAAAGGAGATGGACCATTTACAGTATTTGCACCAACAAATGATGCATTTGCTAAAATTGATTCAAAAACACTTAATTCTTTATTAAAACCTGAGAATAAGGGAAAATTAACTTCTATTCTTACTTACCATGTAGTATCTGGAAAAATTGATGCTGCTGCTGTGGTAAAAGCACTTAAAGGAGGTGGAGGTAAAGCTGAGTTAAAGACACTTAGTGGTGCTACCTTAAAAGTTATCAAAAAGGACGGAAAGATTTGGTTAAAAGATCAAAACGGGAATTATAGTCCAATTGTAAAAACTGATGTGATGGCTTCCAATGGAGTGATTCATGTGATTGGTGATGTTGTAATGCCTAAGTAGTAGCTTTATACATCAGTAATAAGCGCTGTATTGGATACAGCGCTTATTTTTTTTCAATAAAATTGATAGGATGAAAAGTGTGTTTTTAATATGGATACTTTGTTTATAACCAAAGTTTACTAAAACTCCATGAGTTCTCCATCCTGCGGGATATATGTCTTGTCTATTAGTCCTTTTTTGGATAATTCAGAAGTTAGTTCTTCTCTAGTAATTGGACAATGGTTAACGGCTTCTAAATGGTTAGCAATTACTTTATCTGGAGCATTTTTTACAAATTTGACAATATCTTCCATAGTCATTAATAAAGGTCGAAAGAGATCCAATTGCGCTCTACCACTTGCTACTACACTAATATCTGGTTTGTATTGTTTAAGTACTTTATCAACAGCTTGGGTATAAATAGTATCTGAACTTAAATAGATTGTTTTTTCATTCGGAAGTTGTATGTAATAACCCATAACATTTCCCATAGGTTTTGCTACGAATCCATACCCATGTCTGGCTGGAATTCCTTCTATAGTTCCTCCTAAAAAGTCTGAAGATTTCCAATAGTTAACAACTTGTGAGACGTTTAGTCCACGTTTAAGTAGTATTTTTTCATCTTTAACACTGCAGATTATCGGGATGTTTTTCGATTTTAGAAATTGTTCTGCCGCTTTATCCAAGTGATCAGGATGTAAATGTGTTAGCAAACAATGTGTTGTTTTATGTGCTATTTCCATTGCGTTCTCGGGTAGATCTAGAATAGGATTTCGTTTGGGTTTATATCTAAAGAACGTAAAAGACGGTCCTGCGGTTCCTTTTTTACCCAACATTGGGTCTATTAAAATAACTTTATCCTTAGTCTCAATTACCATTGTAGCATTCCTGAGATGATGTATTTTCATGACTTCATATTTTAAAAAGATAAAATTAAAGTGCTAATTATTTGATTTCATTGATTTGAATCAAGAAATTCGTTTTCGGATTCTACTTAATGTTTCAGGAGTAATGTTTAAGTAAGAAGCAATGTGGTATTGAGGAATGGTTTGTAACCAATTTGGTTTGTAAATTAGTAATTCATTATACAATTCTTCCGATGATTTGGTTATTCTATTATATTCAAAAAGTTCTTTTTGTTTTAGTATTTTTTGAAAAGACAGATCAATAAATGATTTTCCACATTCGTATTTTTGCAGCAGTTGTCTAAATGGAATTTTATCAATTACCAATAACTCAATATCAGTCAACGTCTCCTGATTTTTTTTGGTTTTAGTATCATGAATAAAAGACGATAAATCGGTAATAAATTGTGGTTTGGTATAAAAATTAATGTTCGTTTCCCGGTTACTAGATGAATAGTATTCTCTTATCACACCATTATTCAAAAAACGAAGTTGTCTTTCTTCTTTATGTTCGGTGAGAATTTGTGTGTTCTTTTTTATTTTTTTGATACTAAATAAATCCAACAGTTCCCTTAATCCATGTTTGTTTAATGGATATTCCGTTTCAAAAAATGATGATATTTTAGATGTATCAAGATGCATAGCTGTATTTTACTTATACTTAAACCAAAGTATTTCGGATGCTGTTTAATTATTATATCAACTGTATATGTTTTATTTCCGTAATCAAAACTTTTAGAATATAATAGAGATTACTACTGTATAAGATATAAATAAAAAATCAACGTTATTATACAAAAGAAATAGCCCATTCCAATAAAGATCATAGGGAAATAGGTTTTCCAAAATTTATTATTAATGATTATTTCATAGGTGTCATTCTTTTTTAAATAGATAATATCCATATTTTTTTTAGAACTTTTAAAACTGGTACCATAATCAAGTTCTTGGATTTTTTCTATTCCATTGGTGTCATAAAATTTCACAATCGGATAGTACATTGTACTGGTGTATCCATCAGAATCTTTACTTCTTTTTTCTACAAAATCAATGATTGTTGCTTTTGTTTTAACCCCATTACTTTCAATTCTAATATTTTTATTTCGGAAATAATATCCGATATAAATGAAAACACCTCCTACGATAAAGAAGATAGCTATAACCAGAAGATTTTCCATTTTATAAAGTTTTATATTATGTTTTTTAATTTTCTATTGTAAACATATAAATATAGTTTTTACTTTTTAGTTAATTCTCAAAAACAAATAACGGTTTAAGTAACTACTTAAACCGTTATTCTCATGAAAAGGAACCAATCCTTAATTATATGTTTTACTTAATTTGGCCCAATTTTTATCTGCCGTACTTTTCAATTTATTATGATTGTTTTCTGCCAACCAAAGCTGTTTAGCATCTAACTCTACATTGTTGAGAAACAAGAAGTACTTACCATCTTTTACAATAAACTTTGTAGGGTCTACTCTAAATTTAGCACCTGCATAGGTTCCAAAGGCGCAGAAACCTCCATATGCTGGTAAATATTTAGAAGGATTTTTATCGAATTGCTTTTTCTGATCTGCAGATGTGAAATAATATATTACCTTTTGATGTTCAGATTTGAATTGTTTATTCCCTCGCTGTGCTAATCCTAAGTCCAAATAGGAAACTGGACTGTATCCTTGTAAAGCGATATTACTATTGTCTATATTATTAGCCTTTTTATCTTGAGCAGTTACTATAGAAGTTGCTAAAAAAGCGATTAAAACGATTGATAATTTGATAAGTTTCATAATTTTTTTGTTTAAATATTAATGTTTTGTGTTTTTACTTATGCTGCGTTAAAGTATTCTTCTCTAATTACTTTTCCGTCGTTGTTCCAAACTCTTCGAATGATTTCATGCCAGTAGATTTTACTACCATCTTTCATGTCAAAATCAAAAGTAAATTCAGACGCAGATACATTACCATCCACGATCGTATAATGATGTTCTATTCCGTTAACATTGGCAATTGATCCCGCAAAGCCTTCCATTTTTTCGATCATTGCTGGTTTGCCTGTTGTTCCTCCATTGCCATAATCAGAAGTGATAGCATCAGGTGCGAAAAATTCTTTTACTGCTTCTACGATTGCACCTTTTAATACAATTGCATCCATTTTTTGTACTTGTTCTTTAATATTCATCTTTTTGTTTATTTAAATGATTAATACACTGCAAAGATGAAGCAGATTTCAAGTAAAAATGTTACCAAAAAAGGACTACGAATTGTACTTTTTAGATTTAAAGTCTGAAGGAGTAATTCCTGAGTAGTGTTTAAAGAATCGAGTGAAGTGGTTAGGTTCTTCAAAACCTAAAGTGTGAGAAACAGCGGTAATAGATTCGTCTTCGAGCAACATAAACTTAGCAGTATTCACAAGCTCTAATCGAATTAATTGACCTATAGTGATATTCATTTTGGATTTTACTTTGTTTGAAAGCGCCTTAATAGAAAGGTTCATTTTATCGGCATAAAATTCTAATGATCTTTCGGTAGTATGATATTTTTGAAGAAGTTCTAAAATATCCTGAGTAAATACATCCCGTCTTTCAAAATCGAAATTTTCTCGAAATTGCTTTGGAGTTTGTCCGGTAGATTTTTTAAATACTCTGTTGAAATAGGCATCATCTTTAAAACCCAGATCATAAGAAATCTCCTGAATATTTTTATCCGTAAAAGCGATTTGTTTCTGGCTTTCTTGCAATCGTTTAGAACTTATTAAGTTCTTAATAGATAATCCTACTTTATTTTTTACCAAAGCTTGCGCATTATAACCATTCTCATTGATAAGACCTACTAAATCTTTTCCAGTAAGATTATTTGCGTATTCCAGGTCTATTACATCTTTTATATCAAAAATAATTTGATATTCTTCTTTATTAGCTTTAAAAGGATTCTGCCAATACCATTGTTTAGAGGATATATCAATAATGTTTGAAGAGTTATCCGCTAAAGCAGATTCGGATAAAAAACTATTGCATTCATCACATTCTATCAAATCTATATACCCTAGGGATATAAGATGTTTAAATAATACCCTGACATCATTATTATAAAATTTTTGATCATTAGAAAATTCGATTTTTCGAACTTCAAATGTATCTGATAAGAATTTGATGTATTGTCCTTTCTCTAAAAAGATTGCTTTTTCTTGCCAGTCAAAGTAATTCTTAAAATCAACTTGAATACTACCATTACCTGATAAAATATGGAATAACGTATGCCGTTCTATAAAGTATACCTTGTTAATTTCTGGTGAGAATTTTTCGACTTTGTGCATAAGAGTGGAGGAGTAGTATCTTCTTAAGATAGAAGTATTTTTAGAGTAGGTATTATCTTTTTACTAATAAATACTTAGACGTTTATGATCCTATTAATTACATTACTAAAGAATAAGATTACGCTGTTCTAAGGATTTTTTCCATTTTTTTCCCTCTGGCTAACTCTTCTATAAGTTTATCCATGTACCTAGCTTGTTTAGTTAAAGGAGTGTCGATTTCTTCTATTCTATAGCCACAGATGACTCCTTTGATTAGATGAGCGTTTGGATGTAAGGTTGCTTTCGCAAAAAATGTTTCAATAGTAGCCTTTTCATCGATTAATTCTTTTAGCTTTTTTTCATCAAAACCCGTTAACCATTCTATCACTTGATGTAGTTCTTCTTTTGTTCTTCCTTTTTTTTCTACTTTATTCAGATAATGAGGATATATAGAAGCAAATACTATTTTTGCAACTCGAGCATCGTGTTCTGGTGTTGTTGCCATAATGTTATCTCTTTAAGTATCCTTGGATATTTTTCCTTTTAAATTGATACAAAGTTCTGGTAAAATATACAAAAAGTTATATAAAATTACTTATCGTATGATTTCTGTAGGTAGTTTTTCTTCTATAATCTTACCGTTTTCTTCATAAACGTAATAAGAAAAGGATTTAGAGTCCAGAGAAACACTATTCTTTATTTTTCCATTGATGAACAGAATTCCAGATCTATCATCACAGGCATATCCATTGGTTAGTTTTTTGTCTAGTATATTTTTATGATAAAGCGGTTTTCTTGATTTTTCGGAATGATAATGAGGGCAGTGACTATAATTTAGAAAGCCTAGTCCTTTTACAATAGTAAGTTCTTTTGGTCTGGAATCGGTGGTCCCTGCTTTAAACCAGCATAATGAACCTGCACTACCTCCAGCCATTACAATTCCTTTTTCATATGCTTTTTGTAAAGCTTTATCGATTTTTTGGGCTTTCCAGATAGCAAGCATATTTAGTGTGTTTCCTCCACCTACAATAATTGCATCCATTTCTAGTAGTATCTCCTGAAAAGTTTGTTTTTGGGTAGAAGAATTGATCCATACAGTCATTACTTTGGGTTCAATATCTAAATCAGAACAC
This sequence comes from uncultured Aquimarina sp., assembly GCF_947492965.1. Classification (GTDB taxonomy): domain Bacteria; phylum Bacteroidota; class Bacteroidia; order Flavobacteriales; family Flavobacteriaceae; genus Aquimarina. The sequence continues at coordinate 71,661 of NZ_CANLOZ010000010.1, forward strand.
AGTTCATACCAATAATTTATATATCGTTGATTATCTGCGGTAGCTGTAGGTAAAAAGCATATTTTAGGCTTTTCCTTATTTGTTAGATTAGCAGTATATTTTATAAATTCTTTCGTTATTTGACCACCATAAACAAATGCTTTTTTATCGGTTTGCGAGTAAGTTACTGTGGTAATGAGAATAAATAAAAAGAATAAAATTTTCTTCATGTACTTTGTGTTTTCAATAATTACTTATGTCTAATTTATATAAGATTGGAGAATACTTTATTTAAGAATTTGAGAGATATAAACAATTCCAAAAATCCATCCTGTATACAAAGCAGTATAGCCTATAGCATATAACATCGAATTTCCCAAATCTTCAATAGTATCTTTTGACTTGGCGAATACCAATTTAAGTGCCCTAAAGAAAATCCAATAGAGCATGGCCAATATAATAAAAATGGATACCCAAAAAACTGCTTCTAATAAAACCAGAAGAATAAGGAAAAGGATCGTCATGACGATCCATAATACGATCGATAGAAGAATTCCTGCACCAAGTTCATCATCTAGATCTAAATCAATACTCGGTAAATCGGGTATTGTCCCAGAATCAGGTATAATATCTCCAGTTTTAAAACTTTTGAATTTAGGAAAATCATCTTTTAAAATCACCCCTTTATAAAGTCCATAAGACATAAAAATGAATAGCGCAGTTGCAATGATGGATAAGGAAATATAAAAATTTGAGGTTAAACTTCTATTATAGTTTATTCCAGTAAAGTAAACTGTTAGGATTGTAATTACGATTACAATTAGAGAAACTGTAAAGACTGATTTTCCATTAAGGTACGTCTGTTTTGCTTTCAAGATGGCATGTTGTTATTATTGTGTGTTTTTAAAATTATCTTCAAAATATTTAACCCATTTACCGTCGACCAGTTTTTCTCCGTATTCGCGAAAACCACCTTCTTCGGTTCTACCGAAAATAAATCTATTAGTTTCGCTGCTATTTACGATCAACTTTCTGTCTTTATATATTGCGGGATATTTTCTTACGCCTCGCTTCGAAAAAGGATAATAATAATATGTGTTATCCTTTTCATCATAATAAATTATAGTATGTAATTGTAGAAACTCACTATTTAATTTGATTACCAAAATGCTTTTTTCAAGATCATAGGAAATATGTTGATAAGCTGATCCTTGTTTGGTAACTTTTCCATTTTCATAAATGGTACTGGTGCCTATCCATTCTCCAATCATAAAGTCTAATAACTCCATTTGCTGCGCGTTAGAGGATTGACTAAAAGCTAGATTGAAGAAAAAAATAAAAGCTATATAGCTATAAAACTTGTGGAAGCTTAAGGAAGTGTTTTTGTATTTCATGTAATGTGCAAATGAGAATTGATTATTCAGTTTTTTGTGTTTTATACAGAACTAATGAAAATGAATTACTAGTAGCAATATACATTAATCAGAATAATACAGCTAGGTATTCCGAACGGTATTTAATCTTGTTCCTACTGATTGGTTTTAGCATAGATATCAACACTAATCGGTTTACCATTTTTGATTTCAAAATCAGGAACGGTTTTCTCAAGTTTAAAGTCAAGCTTAGCCATTGCTCTTTTGCATTTTTTATTATTAGATTCTACAAATCCTTCTATTCGTTTTAGGAGTAAGTGCTTAAATCCATAATTACAAATCAATGGCAGAACTTCTTTCATAATACCATTACCCCAAAAATCAGGAAGTAACCAAAGTCCAATTTCTGCTGTGTTGGTTTTATCATCTATATCGTTTAATCCACCTGCTCCATAAAATATTTTGGTATTAACATCACAAATTGCCCACCATAGCTGTTTTTTATCCGCAAACCAAGTCATTTGCTCTTTTGTGGCTTCTAAACTGTTATAGCTAACTCCATAATATTGAGTGATTTTTGGATTAGAAAGGCCATTGTAAATGTTTTCCAGATCAGAATCAATTATTTTGCGTAGCAGAAGTCTATCTGTTAGGATGGTTGGAAGTTTGTTCTCTGGCATTTACTCTTTTTTTAATAATGTTGGTTGAATTATCTTTAATCTTGCATCGCATTATGGATGAAAGGCTATTCATTTTTTTAGAAATGCTACCATTTTTTCATTCACAATTTTTGCTTGATCAACAGATAAAAAGTGTCCAGCGTTTTGGATCACTTCACCTTTTCCTTTGGGGAGTAAATTAGCAATTTCAACTGTTCTTTCTTTATTAATTACATCATTATCGCCAATTAATACTAAAACAGGCATTTGTAAGGATTTTAATTCATCATTAGAAAAAGGCGTCATACTCAATAAAAACTTGTTGTTAGATTCTTTTTCCAAACCTATTTTATATTGTCGTATATAAGCTTCGCTAATATTACCAACATCGTTAGACATACTTTCTAAAGTTTGTTCAACTTGTTTTTCTTTTGAAGAAAATAAAGCAACGACGTTTTTAAGCAATTCTGCGCTCGGTTTAATCCATGTAAAAGTCTGAGCGGGACTTAACAATAGTAAACTTTTTATTTTATTTTGGTTTTTTAATGCCATGGTAACAGCAAACCAGCCGCCTCTGGAAGCACCTATTAAATGATAGCTATCTAATTCTAAAACAAATAATACTTCCTCATACCAATCAGTTACTTTTTCGACATCTTCAATTTCATTATATAGATACGATTTTCCAGGTTCTAAAATAAAATCTATTGCGAATACCTGATGATTCTTACTAAGTGACTCTATGTTGGGATACCACATTGTTGAGCTGGCATTCATTCCATGAAGTAATACTACAGCTTCTGCATTTTTAGGGCCACTTACGATGATATGAGCAATGCCATAAGTGGTAGTGATGTATAACTCTTCATAAGGTACATCCCATAATTGTAATGTTTTGTCATAAGCTTCATAGTAAGTTGCATCTAAAGCAGATGCTTCTGTAATGTATTGTGGCACTTTTTTGTATTTGTCGTATTTGTTTGTGCAATTAGCAAATAACACTAATAAAATAAACAATAAAAATAATCTCATAGTCAATATTTTACATATTTTTAGAAAGCATACCTTTTGGAGCTACTAATATACTAGCATTCGAAAGTTTTTATTTGCTATTACTCTGGTGCAAAATTGAGTCTAACGAAGTTTTCAAACATCTCATTTTCAAGATTCATTTCCACAAACTCAATCTGATAATGGTATGATTAACAGAAAATTAAAATCGTATTTATTAAATTTTTACATAACTAAAAATAGTTGTAGTACGTTCAATTTCCTTTTCTTTTAATCAAACTTTCGGATGCTAATGATACTACTGCAATGTTTCTTTTCCACCTTTGTTTTCTGAATAAAAATAAACTATAGATGCTCTAGGTTTATTTTGTATTCTTCACCAAAATAAAAAATCTTACATTCTTTTACAAAAAGTTAAAATATTAAATCAGAACCATAAACATCAAAATATATCTGTATTTATAGGTGTCAACGGGTTTTTGATTTTTAATTTTTTCATACTGAATTATTATTTTTTTGTGCTTTTTTGATTATTACGGTCTTATAATCGATACTTAATTATAAAAAAGCACAAAAAAACATATTATGAATATTAGTTTACGAAAACAAACGCTAAAAGATGGTCGACAACTATGATTAATTACCAAACATTCAGGTTGTATAGAATGGATGTGATTTGCTAAAATATGATAAGTAAATTCTTCAAAGTTCAGACTTTTTCCCCAACCAGAGCCCCAGCCATCGATTACTATGCTGTTAATTTTGCCATAGTTCATGAGTAGTCTGGTTAATTATTCTTTTGTAAACGCAATATTCTCTTGATCAATCCTTATTATGTATCCATTTTTATTTTTTTGAGACATAATAATAAATTCCATAAGTAGCACAAACAAAGTACGATAAAACTATCTCCAATTATACTGTATATGGTGTTTGTGTAATTCATAAGCATAGCTAGAAAAAAGTATGATTTTTTTATGATTCGATTTTAAGTCAAGTTATCCTGATGAGTGTACTAAACATTATATAAGTCAGACGATGATGATTACTAAAGCATTTAAAAGTTTAAGAACTCAGGTCTATTAAAAGAATAATTGTAACGTTCCTTGCTGAGGTATTTCATCCCATTGCTTACAAAGCTGATCAAAGTCTATTTTCATTTTTTCAATTTGAGATAACTTCATATGAGGAATACTAATTCCATCCATATTTCGAGCTTCCCATTCTGTTAATTGGATAAATTGATCAGTATTAGAAGCTCCAGAACCAATAGCTTGTAGATTTCTTGCCATGATTTCAGACAACCAAGTTTCTGCTTCTAAGGTTTTAATGATTTCTTTATCAGAAAGCTGTTCTATTGTCATTCCGGATTTTATTTTCCCATAAAATCCATGTTGTAGATCAAATTCCTTTTCTACAACATAATGCGCAAGATCATGGTTGGGAATATCAGGTCCCAAATTTATACTTGTCCAGGTTCCATCATTTCTTTTGCACGTAAGGGTATTTCTATTCTTACCCTTTGTAATCAGTATTTCCATGTTTTTTTGTCGACTGAGGAAAATGTAATTTGTATAATTCACTCGATATTTTGTGTCTAAAAGTCTCCTGTTTTTTCAAGAAGTAGAGCTACACCTTCATTCGAAGAAGAGGCTTTTCCAAATAACCATCCTTTACAAAACTCCTTTTCAGTGTACTTTATTTTTCCCCGAGCAGGATCTGAAACCCAAATAGCGTCTTTATTTACTTTATAAACAACAATAAAGTGATTATTGTTCCAATGAATAATTGCAGGTAAAGGAACTTCGTTTGCTAATTGATCAAATGAAATTTTTACAGCTAAATTTTTTAAACCAATACTTTGAGCTGCTTCGCTTAATCCAAGCAATGTTGTCCCATTATTTTGCATACCTGACAGTTTTTCTAATTCCTTTAAATCGATATCTTTTCCAAAATATTGACTAACCATTTTTAAACAAACCGGTCCACATTGTTTGGGTGTTTCCTGAAGTATAATAGGAAAATCTTGACTAGATACTTTGGTGTTACAGCTTATAAGAGTTGTAATCAGTAGTAGAAGTATGAATGACTTAATTTTCATCGCTTAACTTGTTAATATGCACTATTTCTATAGGTATCAAAACCTTATAAAATGTTACCCTATTTATCCATGTTTTTCTTAAAACATAGAATTAATTGTTTTAGGATAGATTATGTTGTTTAATAATCTCTAAAGTTTCGTTTACAAAATCTGTTTTTCCAAGTACATATGAACCTCTATCATTTTTATATTTGGCAGCCAGTTCGATTTTTAAGTTTTCATAGGCTTTTGCTCTATCAGGATTTGTATTTAGATAATCTCTAAAGTCGATTTGTTGCCACATGATGTTATCCTTCGGACACATATGAATATGAAAAATTTGCTCATTTGCTCCCTCTAAATTATAACCTTTTCCAAAGGATGAATACGCTTCGATATTCTCTCTAGCAGGAACTACAAAATGTGAATAACCTAGTTGCGTAAATTGGTTGATAAGGTCTTCATTAAATAGTAATTCTTTAGGGATTTCTATCATCAAATCGATATAAGGTTTAGATTTTATGCTGGGTATCGATGAACTTCCGAAATGTTCTATGCGTAAAATCTTTTCACTTCCAACAGTATTTAGAATCCTTTCTTTTTCATCTTGATACAGAGATTTCCAATTGGGATTATGATCCACTAGTTCAATAGGAAAAAGAGTGTTCCATTCATCTTTGGTTAAATCATATAAGGTCTTTTTCATCTGAGAAGTTTTTGAAAGATTAACGATGTAATTAGGAGCCGCAATATACTAGGAAGAGAAAGAAAATGGCATTTTCTTTTTTACTTTTTTTGCGAGATAAAACTTATTTTTTTCTAATCTATTTGTTTTAAAAGTTGTTCGAGTATTTCATCTTTTTCATCTAATAAATAATCCTTTACATAAATATCTGGAATAACCCCTGTATTATTATCGAGACCACTGACACGTTGTATTTTCCCTTTAGCGATGTCCACACTGATTCCTGTTTCCGGTAATTGGTAGTTAAAAATGGAAGCATAAAGATTCGGATACTCTGCAGTTTCTTCCCCTACAATTTTCCCAAAATCATAATCTTGTATCTGGGCTGCCGTTACTGTAGATTGCGAATAGGATTGGCGATTTACCAATACGTAAACATTGCCATGGAAACGTTTACTCTTGGGTTGTGGTTGATAAAACCCAAAGTCATATTCATAAATTTTACCATCTTCATGTAGTAAGGTAGATTTCCAATAGGATGTGGTAGTATCCTTGGTTTTTCTCACATGTTCTTTTAATAAAGCACTGGTCTTAAGCTGAAATTTAGAACACCATTTAAAAGGTTTGTTAGCAATATATGATACCAAGTAGTCACTAAAAGAATCATCACCGCCAGGATTATTTCTCAAATCAATGATGAGGTTTTTATTTTTTTTGGATTTTATTTCGGTAAAAGCACTATCAACAAACTTACGATATTGATCCTCATCTCCTCCAAATTCACCAGGTCTAAGATAAGCTGTGGACCTAGATAAAAATTTAATATTTCTATCGCGTTTTATGATATCATCACGTTTTGTCTCATAATCTTCCATGGCTTTTATAGAAGCTAACTTATAAGTAGAAACTCTATCGTTTCTTGATATTTCAACTTCAAACACTTTTTGTTCTCCAAAAGCTAACCAATAGAATCTTGGAAGCGTTAGAAATTCTAATTGAGCATTTTTAAAGTATATCCTTTCTGCAGCGATATGTGGATATATTGTTTCCAAAATTTTCTGAATCGGCTGATTATTAATGCTTATAAGTTGATCTCCAATCTTTATGTCTGATTTTTTTGACCAGTTTTTTCTTACCAAGACTTTACCTTTTTCAATGGCTACTTCTAATGGAAATATGGTACCTCCTGTTTGAGCATAATTGATGTATGACTGAACAGGAAAAGAAATTCTAGTGTGTCCATTGTTTAATAATGCTGGTAGTTGTTGTAATAAACGAGTAGCTTCTAATAGGCTTAAAGAATCCCTCGTAATCTTACTTTTAATTTTATGATACGCTTTTTCAAAAGCTTCTTCAGTAATCGTATGATAACAATTGTACTGAGTTGTAATTAGTGAATTCTTAAGATAATCAAGATCGTTTAGGACTTGTTTTTTTGAAAATTTAGCTTGCCCAAAAGTCAAACAAGTGTTTAGGATGATAAAGACAAGAGTAGTTATAAATTTCATGGATATAAATAATTTGAGGGAGCAATATTATAGAAATAAACAACTTCAATCGTCCTAATGCTTCTATTAGGACTTGTTTTTCGTGTTTTTAAGATACTGACTTGGTGTCATTTGTGTGAATTTTTTAAAAACATGGTTAAAAGTTGACTTCGAATTAAATCCACATTCAAATGCATGTCCCAGTAATGATAATTTATTTTGCCCTGGTGACTGTAGACGATTTTTGAATTCTTTTACACGATATAAATTGATCAAATCGTAAAAATTGTGATTGCAATTTTGATTAATTTTTGCAGATAACTGTTTAGGTTTTATAGCTAGCAAATCGGCTAAAGAATTAAGATTAAGATCTGGATTAAGATAAGGTTTTTCATGTTGCATCAAATGATTAAGTTTTGAGAGAAAAACTTCATCTTTTTCTAAAGGTGTTTTTGGAGGTTTCTTATCAATTGGTTGTACCCGAATAATATTGCGCTCTTTTTGAACATATCCTTTAAACCCTATCCAACAAGTTATCGCTGCTAATACGGCAAAATTAGGTAGGAAGTAATATTCTCGTAGACTTTTATCAAAAGCAAACCGATCGACTTCTGTAATTATTCTATACAGGATATGGTAACTGGCATAAATGATAATAGGTGCTTGTAACCATTTTAGGGATAGATGTTCAATTTTAGAATAGTAATCTTTGAGACGTTTTTGGTATTTGATCAATATTCCTAATGATATAAAACTATATAACAAGATCGAAATCACTCCCAACCATTGTTGTGTTAGATAAACATACGAATAGGAGGGAAGTTCTTCTAAGTAAAGTCCATTGGATCCAATCCTGTAGATTGAGGTTCTATAGAAAATGAACTCTAATAGCAAAGGAAGAAAATGTAGGTAGTGTATTTTTTTAAATTGAAATTTGGGATCACTGATACATAATGTATAAAAATAAAGAGAGGGACCAATACCATAGAGCATTTCCATTTGAATATATCGAAATACGTATAGCAATTCATAGTCTTTTAATACATTCACTACTACAATATTAATAACCATTAGCGCATAAAAGAATACTAATAGAGATAAGAAAATGTTTGCTAACCGTTTTGGTTTTTTAAAAGCAATCAATCCACTTAGTATCATTGCCTGTAGCGCCAATACGCAGATAATAGTAAATAAAATAGGGTTAGAGGTAACCATCTAAAGTATTTGTTTTTCTATTTGCTAAAATATATTATTAATTTATTACTCTAGTTTTGGAAGCGATTGTATAATGTTAATGTTTACTCCTGATTATAAAACCAGCCAGGGATTTACTAAACTATGTGCAAACCATGTAGTAAATAGAGTTATGAAAATTCCAATATAAGAAGCCTTTATATTACTGATTAGAATTTCACCTTTTTGAATATCATAAGATTTTCTTACCATATTTTTTCCATTCATAATTAAAATAAATAGTGATATTAAAATGGAAATGGTTGAAAACAGCAATATTTCTTTAGTGTTATATATCCCTTTTCCTATGGTTGAATATGTCAAATTTGTGACTAGGAAATAAAAATAAGATGTCATAAAAATCCAACCAATTTTTTTATTGATAAAACATCCAATAAGAGGAATAAGTAAAATATAAGAGGCTCTAAAGTAACCTCTATTTGTTATCAATATAAAAAAATCGGATATAGTATAGTCATCCTCGTAGTTAATATTTAATTCAAATATGATTTCTTGATAATCCCTGATAGTGGCAAAAGCAAAAAGAAATATGATCAACCCTTTAATAATAATAATCGTATAGTTCGTTTTTTTTGCATTAAGAAGCTTTCTCATAATTTATAACACCTTTTTAATATAGGTTTCTTAATATAAAGGAATGTTACACTATTTTGGAGATTTTTATTGTTATGAAGATTACTTCTCTTTGTTATATAGCTCAATCGCTTTTAGGTATTTTATTCCTGTGGATTTTGTTTGCGGATACAGAAAGCCACTTAGCTCTTTATGATGTTTATCAATCCATTGTACCAGCGAATCTCTGTTTTTTACAAACTTATCTATATTAAAGACTTCATATTCCATTCGATTCACTTTTACTATTCTGTTTTGATCAAACTGTAAAGTTTCTACCCAAACTACAGGTTCTTGGGTAAGAAAAAAGATTCTTTTATCGGTTTTGGAAACTTTTGCGATAACGATATCTTTTTCTTCTCTAATTTGAAGGATATTGTAGGTTGGATCAAAAACAGATTCCCATGCTAACCAAGTTTTATATCCTTGGCGAGAAAAACGTTCTTCATAGTTATCTTTATTTTCTCTAATCACAATACTATCTCCGACTAGCGAAATCATCTTAGTACTATCAGATTGATCTAATGCTTTATAATATTGTGAGGCAATTTCGAGCTTAGTAAACGTTTTATTCTTTTCGTTTCCAGAAGTTTTACAGGATACGCATACTGTTATAAATAATAAAAATGACGTTATTAGTTTGTTCATTTTTAGAGACTTTGACATTTACTATAGGTATACTGAAAGGAAAAAATGTTACGTTATTTTAATTTTTTCCTTTTAAATTAGAATAAAAAATCATTTTATTGATCACAAAATTGGTGTAAAACCCTACACTAGAAATGCAGGGTAGTTTATTAAAACCTTTTGTTTCTATAATCAGATATTTACAGTTATCGTATTTTATTTTACTATAATTTTCTGGATTTCTGTTCCAATTTCAGTAATTATTTTAATAAAATAGAAACCTGAAGATTCAATGTTAATATTAGCTGTTAAATTATTAATTGTCAAATCAGAAATTAATTTCCCAGTATTGTCATACACCATTACTTTATTTACAATTACTTGTGATGAGATGTTAACTTTTCGGTTAGTAGTAGGATTAGGGTAAACTGATAGAACAGATTTTAAGTCAAAATTAGTATTAGACAAGGTAAGATCATTTTTGAACCAAAAGACACCGACTGGATTTGAGATTATAATGTCTTTTCTTCCATCTTCATCAACATCAACAATTTTAACATCGTAATTACCAGTAGTTTCTGAATTAACTATTTGAGTTGGACCAAAGGTTCCATTACCCATGTTTTCCCACCAGATAAGATCACTAGACGCAAATGCCGTTGTAGCAACAATATCGTTATCACCATCATTATCGATATCTCCAATGTCCATATGAGCGATTTGTGAATATTCTGTTTCTGAAATAACTTGAAATGGTTCAAAAGTTCCATCATTATTTCCAGAATGCCATGTTAAAACTCCTTGAATATCAGAAACTACAATATCAAAAAAGTCATCATTATCAATTTTACCTGAATCAACAAAGTTTGAAGCAATTGACATTTCAATACTTATTGGAGAAGCAAAAGTACCATCTCCATTGTTTGCTAAAAATGAATTTCCCCTAGTATTGACTAAGTCTTTATAGATATCATCATTAAAAAAGTTTGCGGTCATGCCTCTGGAGGTATTATCAATAATCAAAACTTTAGATCCAAAAGTTGCATTACCAAGGTTTGGATAATAGTAAGTACTTCCGCTATCGCTAATAATAATATCATCAAAGCCATTATTATCAGCATCAAAAGTTAAGATTTCATCCGATCCAAACCCTACAGAATCAATAATATTAGCTTCTCCAAATGTGCTATTTTGATTATTTTGATACCAAATAAGTTTATTCTGAAATGATTTTGCAACTACGGCTATGACATCTAGAAAGCCATCATTGTTAATATCAAGTACGGTAATGTCATCACCCGATGTTCCGGTATCATCAAGGTTACTATCTATGCTTACTTTTGAGCTGAAAGTTCCATTACCATCGTTAAACCAACATGCTACTTCTGGAGTTTCATCAATTGTTAATGCAACTAAATCAATATGATTATCATTATTTAGGTCTGCTATTTCAATACCTCGGGTAGAACCAAAAGTATTATCTATAGTAAATTTAGAGAAGTTTTGCGATAAAGCTAGATTAAAAATAAATAGACTTATTATAAGTATTCTTATGTTCATATTTTGCGATTAGATTATTAATTATATCAATAAGTGTCATTTAACAAGAATATGTTACTATAACTTTTCTAACTATTTTTATTTATAAATTGAATCTATCTTAATATTGCTACTATACTAGATAAAATATATGAACATTCTAAATGAATATTATGAAGCGAAAATCATATATACAGATTTTCATTATACTTTATTTTCTCTAATCCGATCCATTCGTGTTCAATATTCTTCATTAAAAGTGCATTGTCCAATTTCACAGAGCCCTTTGGGAAGATATTTTCATCTTCGAAAAAACTAGATTGAACTTTTTTAACTTCTAAAAGAGAAACTTTCCAGTTGTATGCTTTTAATTCTAATCCGTCAAAATCATCCTTGTCTGGGGAATAACCAACGGCACCATTCTCGAAAAAATCTGAGACACAATTTAAATCATCAAATATACTTTCTTCATTCCATTTTTGAGTCTCGCAAGCTTCAATGGATAACGTAGTGTCATCATCACTAATAAAAGAAACATTGTAATTCCCATCGGTTTCACGAACTTTAAATTCAGCAAGATGGTGTACTCCTGGAAAAATAGTTCCTCCTGCTAGTGAGTTTAGCTTAGAAGAAGTATCTCTTCTGGGAATATAAACTCCTTCGCACAGTTTTCCATTTTCATGCCATTCTACAGCAATCCTGTGCGCACCATTTTCAGAGGAGATTCCGATTTGTTTTGGTAATCCCTTTGGTCTAATTTCTTTTAATCGAATTAAGCAAATTCCGGCAATACCTTTTCCATTTACTAATTTTGGTTTAAAAGGCTTTGGTAAATAGTCTTCCAAAACCTCTTTGTCTACCTGATAATTAATTAGAATTCGTCTGTCGATTATTCCTTTTATTTTTGGTATTTTCATTTGCTCTGGTTTATGTTATTGTAAATTCAATTGCCATGAAACTCCAAATTGGTCTTCGACAAATCCAAATTTTTGACTAAAACCGTAATTATTTAAAGGCATCATAACTTTTCCATTTTCAGATAGTTTTGCAAATAAACGCTGAAGTTCTTCTTCGTTTTTGCATTCTATATAGTTAGATACTGCTGGTGTAAAGCCCCATTCATGTATGGCTGGACTATCACTGCACATAAACAAAGCGCCATTTAGATTAAATTTGGCATGCATTATTGTTCCTTCTTTTCCTGGTCCTTCTTTTCCCCAGCGCTTGGTACTTATAATTTTAGAATTGTCAAACAGTGCTACATAAAAGTTCATCGCCTGTTCTGCATTTGCATCTTGAAAGGTTAGAAATGTTGCAATTTGATCATTTTCAAGATCTTGCTTTTTATGGAATATATTTCTTAAACTGTCAAGTTTGCTTTTTAAATGAACCAACTCTGCATTTTTTTCATCTTCTTTTTTTACCTCTTTACAGCTGTATGTTATTAGCAGTAGTAGTATAAGTGGAATAACTCTGGTCATAGTTGATGTTTTTTAGATTTTACAGAAATTATTAATGTAATGAGAAAATATAACCTATGTAAAGATACAACAAAGACAGAATGGATATTCGATATGATTTAACTTATAAATGAGGTTGAGACCATAGCTTAGGTATTATTATATATCATCTGGATACACCTGATCAAAATCAATTTTGGTAATATTTAGTTCGGATATTTTTTTATTAAAATCTAAGAGGTTTAGCGGTCCTAGAACATCGCTTTTTTCTCTTATGTCTATAATATAATAATTGGTCTTTGATGTATCGATTTGATATCCTTTTTCAAATCCGTTAGTTGGGTGTTGTTTGGCAATGATAAATTCTGAATTATGTCCTACAGCAAAGACATATTCTGGAATTAAAACAGAACTTACAGTAGTACTATATCGTTCACAAATAGCACGTTTATTTGGAATGTCAACCCATTGCACTTCATATTTTCCGATAATCTTATCTGAATCACTGTCGAACAAATAGCAAGAATTCAAGGTTAAAATTCCAAGTATCAGTATGAGTTTAGTAATATTCCGCATATGGTTTGATCAAATCTAATTTATTATTTCTAATATATAAAGTATTATTTTCTGAAGGTATAAATAGGCTTAAGAATCTTAAATACGAATTCTATTAGAATTAATGTTACCCCGTTTTCTAGTTTTATTCTACACCTTTTACTTCTACTAAAATTGTATCAGCCGTAATCTTTTGTCCAATAGGAAAGGTATATTCTAATTTTCCATGTAAGTAACTTTCGAATTCAAATGTTAGCTTTTTACTTTCGATGATTCCAATAATATCTCCTGGTTTCACGATTTCACCTGTTGTAAAGTTCATTTTTTTTAAGATCCATTCTTGTTGATCTTTAGCTAATTCTACAGGAAACTTAATTTTTACAGATTCGCCTGGCTTTAAACTAATGTCATTTGATGATGCTTTTGTTTTTAAACTGGTATTGTCTAACCCCAATTTATCCATCTGTTTAAGTAGCCATTTTCTCATGTATTGATTTTAAGTTTTAATTTTATTTATCCTTTGATTTCTTTTCTTGAGTTGCCCACATGATGACGTCGCGAAAATCAATTTTAGCTTGTTTGGTAAGTTCTATGACTTCATCTATATTACCTTGTGCCAAATATAGAATAGCTATTTTTGTATTTTTTAAGTTGTATTCCGATTCGGCCATAACATGTTTTAATTCAATAGATGAAAGTTCTTTTATTACAAATTCTCTGAAATCTACTGCAAAGTCTTTATCTATTATATCTAGTATTTCCTTATCCATTTTATTTGTGATATTATCAAATCATGCTTTTAAAACCCATCATCAGGATATTTCAAAAATTCGATATCATTTAAACAATTAAATAATTGACTTGCTATATTGGTCAATCGCTCATTTATTTTAAGAAATATATAATCATTTTCACCAACCATCTCAAGAAATTCGTCATTTTTAAATATAAATTTTACATCTTCAAATTCATATTCAGAATTTTTACCTTTATAATATCCAGCAGAATGGAGTACACAGTTTCTTAGTTTTCCACAAAAGCCAATGAATTTCAGATCTTCTGAATAGTTCTCTCCATAACAGTGATCTCTTCTGTTAGAAAGAAACTTAAATTTTCTTAATAAAGGAATAAAAGAACTTTTAACTAGTTGATTAATGATCTCTTCTTTTTTATGGGACTCTTCTATAAGTTTAATAAGTCTAGTATTTAAATCGGTTACTATTGCTTTTGTAATTTCATCGGTTTTTAAATTCTCAAAACATAAATCTATAGTTACTTCAAAATTGGTAAAGGAATCAACAAATAGTTTACGATTAAGGTCATTATGAAATCCATTTGACAATAATGGGATGTCAGCGACTTCATAGACTTTTAAAATATGGGGCTTTAAGTCCATGATTTCAGCATCAAATTTGATATGGCCATTTTTTATTTCGGTACTAATTTCAAAAAATACTTTCCCTAAATAAAACTCATTAATGATAGAATAAAGATTTTCGAAGTACGCTATTCTTATATCATTCTCTGGATAATCTAATACATAAATTTCGTTTTTTATTAAATCCAGTACATTTTTTAGTTTATCAATATTCTTCATTCCGATTTACTATTGTCTAACATTTAATATATGTATCTCAGTCAAAGAAATTGTTACCTTAAAATTCAAAGAAATCTTTATAAATTTAGTTACGGAGTAGTTTTTTTTAAAGTATTCGGATAGAGCTAAAATAAGTCCAAGCAATAAAAAGAAATTGTAACGGAACTCTAAACCATAGATAAGAAAGGCCATTTCCACCAAATGTTCCCTTTTGATAATCTATTTGATGAACCGCTGCATAAATATTCATGGGTAGCATTACTAATAGAAAAAGAATCAGAGTCCATCCACTAATTGTTTTAGAATAGGGGACAAGTAATCCAATTGCTAAAAGAATTTCAAGAAATCCTGTCATATAAACAAGATTTGTTTTGAAAGGAATAAATTGTGGAATCATCATAGCCATTCCCTTGGTGAAAACGAAATGTCCAATTGCGGTAAAACACAACATTATTGACATTGCTATCCTTGCCGATAATGTAAGGTCATATGTCGTGGTAGCGATTTTAACAGTGAAAACAGCAATGATAAAAGTGGATAAAAGTACTATTAAGGGTTTCATATCGTCTTGATTTTAATTCATTTACAAAGTTTGTGAATGAATTTAAAATAGACAATGAACCTAAGTTAAGTAATTCGTTTACGTATTCGGCTTAAGGCTTGGGGTGTAACACCAATATAAGAAGCGATGTATTTTAGTGGAATCTGTTTTAATAATTCAGGACGTTCCGAGAATAAGTCCAAATAACGTTCTTCAGCTGTTTTACTTAACAGGGAAACTTCTCTTTTCGACTTTATTAAAAACATATTTTCGGCCATTCTTCGTCCGATAAAATTTCCACTTTCAGTTTTCTTATAAACTTCTTGAAGATCTTTATAAGATATTCTCCATAAAGTCGTTTTTGTTAGTGTTTCTATTTGATAGAGTGAAGGAGTTTGCGTAATGAAAGAATCGTATGCTGTCACGAATTCGTTTTCAAATAGAAAACCAAATGTTAAATCGGTTTCTTCTAGAGGGATATAAAACCTCACTATTCCTTCGGAAATAAAAGATAAATAGTTTTCAATC
Organism: uncultured Aquimarina sp.; assembly: GCF_947492965.1. Classification (GTDB taxonomy): domain Bacteria; phylum Bacteroidota; class Bacteroidia; order Flavobacteriales; family Flavobacteriaceae; genus Aquimarina. Next base: position 87,648 of record NZ_CANLOZ010000010.1, read on the forward strand.
ATACCCACCTTTATGAGATCTGATTTTTTCTTTACTGTTTTTTTTTGCAGTTTTGAAGAAAAAAAGTCCCAATCAGCATGATTCATTGGATAAATATGATCAATGAATTTTTTTATTTCTTCCATGCTGTGGATATTATTAGAAGTGAATTTTTAAGAGCTACTAAGGTAATAAATCCGTAAGGAATTCTGTTTGCTAATTAGGATGGAGTGATTTTTGTTTCTATTTTACTTTTGCACCAAGAGATAATAATGTATTCTATTCATTGTTGGAGCTAGTTAATTTTTATTGTAATATTTTTTAATATTTCTTGTGATATATCCGTTGGAATAATTTTCTATTCTTTTTGTAGCTGGAAAATATCCAATTAAGTCATGAGTCTCTTTTTTCCAAAATCCATTTTTGTTAAACTTATACTTAAATTTATTGTAGGTAACTCTTAAATTAGCCCAATCTTTTGCTTTTTGTTTTAGATGATTGTATGAGTTTTTAGATAAATAATCTTTTAATGAGATCATTGGTTTTTTCTTGTCAATTGGATTTAAAATTATTCCAGCAATCTGATCCTTTGTATTGTAAACCATGATCTCGACCAAATTTAAGTTATAAAAATATTTAGCGACTTCATATCCCATTTGTCTTCTTTTATTGTCGAAAGTTTCTAATCTGATAGGATTTCCTAAAGAGTCATTTTTTATTATAATATCATTGATCAATTTTTTTCTGGATTGAGGTATTTTATTGATGTTAAATAACCACTGTTATCATAATGGTATGAAAAATAGTTAATCATTTTTCCAAAATTTGTTTCTTTTATATCAGTACGGAATTTTTGTAATGAGTCTGTGTATTCCCAGAATATCGAAAAATTAGGAATTGATTTTAAACGAGGTACTTTTGATATTAGTTTACCATTTCTATCATAGGTAAAAATTGTTTGTTTTTTGCCAGAAAAAGTTTCGTAAACTTCTTTGATTGGTCTTTCGGAATCGAAATCAAGTGTGTTTTTATCTAAAAGACCTATAATTGTTTGCGAATTACAATTTAATCCAATTACAAGAGCGATGTTTATGAATATTGTTTTAGTCAGCCTCACTTATCTGATTTTGTTTTTTATCAATCTTAATATTTATTGTATATATGGTATCGCGGTAGGGCGTAAAATGTTACCTTACTTTTCAATCTTTCTAGGCATTGATTGCTAACCTTTTCATTCTGCAAGTAATTTTCAATAATAAATACAAACTATTAGATTGATCACTTTGCAGCTTTAGTAGGTGTACAATATTGAGCTTAGTTTTGTTATTCAATTTTAGTTAGTAAGAATTCTCCTAATCCAAGTTTTAAAATTAGTTCACTTTTAGTTGATTTTAAAATTTTGAATTTCTGTGGTTCGCCTTCCTTACCAGATATGGTTATAGAATTAGAGTTTGAATCAAAATTCCAAGTTCCATCTGTTTGTTCTCCCATCATAGTAGTGTCAAATTTTCCATCAGGTTTAAAATTAATTTTCCACTTTCCTATAACTTCAGCTTCTAAGAATACTAATCCAGCTTCATCTATCCCTTTGTTTAATGGTTTTGTAAAAACCCAATTACCAACAATTAAGTTAGATTTTTGAGCACATAAATTAATAGTTATAAATATGAATGATAATAATATGATTGTTTTTTTATGCATTTGTTTCTTTAATTATTATTTATTAACTGATATAGCATACATTGTTGCTTTTTGGAGTAATGATACTATTATACTTTAGTCACAGTATTTAACTTTCTCTTTAATTATGCTCTCATATTGATTTTTTAGTTCAATATCATTTTTTAGAAACACAGCCTTATTCGCAGATTCTTTTGCTTTTTTACAATTTAATATACCATTTGTATAAATATAGGTCAAATGAAGATTTGCGTAAGCTTTCCAATAATCAGATTCACATTTTAGCAACATACTTTTTAGAGTTTGTTCAGCACTTTCAAAATGAGATGATAAAATAAAAGTTCGTGATTTATTTATATGGCTTGGCCAATATTCAAATTCTTGTTTTATGCCATCATTAAAATAATTTAGAGCTTCTTGATAATTGTTTTTAGACAAAGCCATCGTTCCAAGTTCATTTAATACAATTGAATTTTTTTCTTGTTTTAATGATTTATAAAAATAAACTTTGGCGGAATCTAAATCTTGTTGCTTAAGTAATTTAACCCCTTTGTTGTAGAATTCAATCGCTTTTTTATTTCTAATCTTGTGATTTATGTGTTTTGAATGATCATGATTTTCAAGAAAATTGTTCGAGTTGTCAGATTTACAAGAAACGAGAAGAGTTAAAGAAAATAATAAAAATAAATTTCTCATTTTAATTTTAGTTTAGATAATAACTAACGTTTTAGATACATTCCGTAACAGGATAAAATGTTACCCTGTTTTCAACAAAAAAACTTCTTTTTTCTAATTTTTCGAAATAAAATTATTCCATTTGGTCAGGAATATTGCACCTTTTGATTGATCGTGTTGTTGTTACGAACGCATATTTATAGTTTTAAAAACAATTTTTACTTTAATTTTATTGACTCGATTATTCGCTTCCTAAATTCAGTGTTTTTGTTAAACTCGTCTTTATTATTCATAAATTGAATTGTGTAGATATTCTCTTTATATACAAAGACATAGTTTTCTATTATCTTTTTTTCTTCGCTCTGTTTTATAAAATATTTATAATTTAAAACATCAAGTTCATTAATTTTTATTATTCCTTCACTAATTAATTTTCCTTTACTAGCTTTTAAAGCGCCATCCTTAATTCCTTCAAAAAGTTTTTCTAGTTTCTTCCCGCTAACGTTTTTTAACCCTTTCTTTTTAGACTTTAAATAAACAATAGTTTCATTTTCAAATGTTCCTTTTACGAATTTACCGTTAGCAATTTCTCCTTCTTCTGAATTGTCAATAACGTTTAGGGTTAAATTTTCATCAAAATCATATTCAAATAATTCTTGGGCTAAACTGTTTAAACTTGTAAATAGTAAAAGAATGTAGATAGTCTTTCTCATTTTTATTAATATTTGTTGTGAAATGTTTTATTATGTAGCCTATTTCCAATGATATAGAATGTGAGTTATAATTATATCATTCTATATTCGGAAATCGGTTAGATTTGGGCTTAATCGGTATAATACTTTTTTGTATATAGTTCTTTTACTTGTAGAGTATTTTGTATTTCGTCAAGATCCAGATTTGAACCGATTCTTTTTTTAAAGTATTTACTTTTTTACTTCATATGATAGCTCAAATTAAAGATGTTTTAATACCATCTATTTTTGTGTGATAAAATGTTAGTTTGAGTGTTTTTTAACTAAATCAATAATTAATGTTTTTAATTCTTCAATAGTTTCTTTTTTTTCGTGACTAAAAAAGAAAATTAGCTGTTTTTTCTTTTTTTTAAATATAGAATTATAAACATAAAGCCCTTTTTCGTTCGGATTCATATAAACATGATAAGAATTACCTTTTCTTCCACTAAAACTAACTTCACCTTTTTTCTTAAATTTAAGTTTTTTTGTTGAGATTTTATTGATTGGGAAGGTTTGTTTACCTGTGCCAGATACAACTAAATCATTTCCGGATATGGAAAAAGTGTATTTCGTTTTTCCAATACTGGAGGACAAAATATTATTAATTTTTTCAATTTGTTTTTTTTCAGAATAATCTTTTTGTGCAGATATGCTCAAAGAACTTATTAAGAATATGAATAGTAGGATGATTTTCTTTTTCATAATGATTTTGAATTAAGATACTTAACGTTTTTTGTGTAGTATGTTTGCTTCCTGAAGGGAGCATATGTGATATGTAAATTGTTGCGTGTTATTGTTTTTTGGATAAATTTTGCACCCATGTTTTATAGTCAACATTATAAGTTAAGCACATGTTTTGATGGAAGAAATCAATTGCAGCATCAGTTCCTTCACTTATATATATATTCTTCAGATTGCGTTGAAACTCCGCTGCTCGTTTGAAATATTCTTTGTTATACCATGGTCTCAAAGGAACTTCTATTCGAGGAATCATACCCATATAATTTCGAAATTTATTCATGCATTGATATATTCCTTCGTTTTTGTTATTTCCAGTTAGAATATTTAAAGCCACATTTACAAGCCAATCATTATAAGGTGAATTAAAATCTATATTTTGTAATTGCTTAGTCATATATTCCTCAGGATATGGTGTAATACAACTGATCCAAGCTGCCCATACAACACCTCTCCATCCAAACTTGATGAAATCCTCAAAGAGTTTCTCATCTATAGCACTTACCGACTTAAAACAAAAATAAAAGAACTCTAGATGCTCACATTTAACATAGTGATATTGTGTAATAAACTCTGAGTGATAATCAATCAATGCCAACTCATCTCTCAGCCACCTTTCGGAACTTTTTTTTTGTCCGATTTTTAAGTAGTAAGGAAAAATCAAAAACTCACGAAAATCTATATAGTTGTATTCTTTAAACATCTTATTTAGTTTAGCTTTTTAGAAATGATAAACTGTTTTAGTGTGTGATTTCGTTATGGGTTTAATTACTAAATTTAGCAAATAAATCATAGATAGAAGATTCACAAGTACTTTCTTATGTAGGCTTTAACTAACAACGAATTCTACAAATGATTGTATATAGTTTTATTCTTGATAAGCTCCTGATGAATAAGTTAATTCATAGCTGTGAGTATAGATTTCAAATACAATTCCAAATGGGTCTTCTACATAAACCATTTTATACGGTTTTTCATTTGGATAATATGATCTTATTGGCATTCTTTGCTTTCCACCAGCATCGACGATTTTTCTAGTCAGATTTTCGATATCTGGGTCTTGGACACAAAAATGGAATAATCCTGTGTTGAACGGATTAAACTCAGGTGCTTCTTTAACTCCGTTAGGAAAACAAAAAAGTTCAATTCCAATTCCATCTGAAGTTGACATATGTGCTATTTCGAATTCTTCCCAATTTTCTCCAAAAACATCTATACACATTTGTCCAATTGCTGTATCTCGTTCTTTTTTTACTACGGATGGTTTCATAATTAAGTACCATCCCATAATTTCTTCATAAAAGTTTACGGCTTTATGAATATCAGGGACTGTAATTCCAATATGTGAAAATGATTTTGGGTATTTTATTTCTTTCATATTCCTTTTTATTTTAAAAAATTATACACAAATGCCTCGACTATGAGTAGTTTTGGATCTTAATTACTATGATTATATAAATCTTGTAGTTTTGTTTTTATTCAGTTTTATCCTTTACAACCGTCGTTTTTGATAAATAATCGTGAATTCCATTTTTTACAAATAGAAACGAAATCCTATCGAATGGTATGAATCGGCAAAAAGTCCGAGCAATGATATCGCTATCGGTTGGTTTTTCTCCGTTAATTTTCACAACTTTTGTTTTTGTGACGAATTTTCCAATTGTTTTTTGGAATTTGATTTCCATTATAGCATAGTAAGCGATAAATGTTCCAAAAATCAAAATGTATCCAATTAATGAAATTATTCCTTGGTTAGTTGGTTGAATAAAAAATCCTATCACGGAACTTATCATAAATGCTAAAACTAACCATACGATAAAGTCAATTAAAAAGTTCACAAATCGAATCCCCGAACCAACAACATTTGAATTAACTTTTTCTTTTTGTTCCTTTTCAGCAAAAGCTTTTTCTCTGATTTGTTCAAAATCTGAGGTGTCAATATTCCGCTTTTTTACTTCCAATTCGGCTGCTTCGACTGCGAGAGGCTGATATTTACCTATTTCAACCGTCAGTATTTTTATTAACTCTTCGTTAGTCCGTTGGGACATAACTTCTTTAAATTCGTTCTCCATTCAGTTTATTAATGTTAACGTTTAATTTATGTGTATTAGCAGGACAAAATGTTACCCTACTTTTAACAAAAACTGCTTATTGGTTGCTAACTTTTACATTTTACGAGCATTGCGCTTATCAAAATACAATAACTAATCGATTGAACACTTATCAGAAATGATCGCATAAATAGTTTTTTAATTGTTTTTTATTCTGAGTAGCATAAAACTAATCTTAAGGATGTAGCTGAATAATATTGAAATAAAACCAGCAAAACAGATAGACAAAATAAAACTCAGTAATTCAAATGTGTTTTCATTTATATAAACTTGTATGAAATTAAAAAAATCTTTAGTAATTAGGAATGATAAAAAACCGGTACTAAGGGCTTTGATTTTATCTTTTTGAGTTTGAATAAGAACAATCCAGGTAAATATTAATACAAAAAAGGATGTCGTTGTTTTTGTAATTTCCAATATATAAAGCTCCTTAAAAGTTAGATATTGAATACCTATAAATATTCCTGTTGAAAGTATTGTTATTAATAAAGATAAAAAATAGAGGTTATTGTTATTTATAAATTTTAATACCAAATAAATAACCAACAGAAAAACTATAGGTTCTACAAGTTTAAGATATAAATTAAGTTCCATAACTTGATATATATTGTCAGTATCAGATATGTCTCCTTTTTTTATGAAGTTTATAACTTTTGAATATAGGAAAAAGCTTGCTGAACTAAGACTAGTGAATCCAATTAGTAGTGAGGTTAATAATTTATAATTACTGATATAAATATTTCTGAATTTCATATATTTTAGTTAGCAATATTTATAATATTCTTTATAGTTGCGTTTAATAAATTATTCTCAACTCCATGAAATCGGTCAAAAGAAATATTTTGAAAGAAAATTGTAAATGAAAGGAATTGAATGTTTTTCATATTTATTAATGATATCAAAATTGAAACTTCTTAATTATTGCTACAGTCTCTACTATCAGTAGTTGCAGGGATTAGCACTTAACTTGGCAAGCACCTACCAACTGAAAAACTGCAAGGATTTTAGAAAGTAGGAGAGCACATACAATTACTTTTAGCCGTAGTTATGTATTCGTTTATTTTAATATATCAATTATCACATTTCCTCTTTTTCGCCCATTATCAACATATTCGTGAGCCTTTACTATTTCATCAAGAGTAAAGGATTTGTCTATAAATGGTTTTAGTTTTCCTTTTTCAGCCATATCTTTTATTAATCTAAGATGTTCATTTTTTTCTTTTGTTAGCATTTTAACTGAAACGAAAACACCTCCAGTTTTAAGCACCTTTTTTGCCTTTGATTTTGTCGTTTTTCCAACAGCATCAAAAATAATATCGAACCTCTCATTTCTCTGGGAATAATCCTCTTTTTTATAATCTATTAGACTTGAGGCACCTAAAGATTTTACCATTTCGAAATTCGAAGCACTACATACACCTATTACATAAGAACCTTTTTGATTTGCAATTTGTACGGCATAGCTTCCAACACTTCCAGAAGCTCCATAAATTAAAACGTTTTGTCCGTTTTTCAAACTAGCTTTCTCTAAAAGGTAAATTGCAGTCATTGCTCCAATTGGTAACGCTGCAGCTTCATGGTAACTCAAATTTTCTGGTTTTAAACCAATCACACCATTTTTCCATTTTTGAGGCAAGCATATATATTCTGCATATGAACCTGAATTTAGCATTGTTGTAGTTCCAAATACACTGTCACCAACATTAAATTCAGTTACGTTTTTCCCAATTTCTTCAACGATTCCAGCCAATTCATGGCCTAAAATTCTTTTCTTTGGTTTGAACAGTCCAAAAATTAATCTAGCAGGCAGCCAAAACAAAGGTGGAAAATCAGAACTTCGAAGCCTAACATCTCCCGAAGTAACAGTAGCTGAATGTATTTTTACTAGAATCTCATTATCCTTAGGTTTAGGTTTATCGATGTCTGTTAGTTTGAGAACCTCTGGTGGACCATATTTTTCATAAACTACTGCTTTCATATTAATTTTAGTTTTTTTTAAATGACACAAAACGTTAAACGTAAAATACGTTTCACTACATTTTTACATAGTTTTATTGGCAGTTATTTTCTTATTTATTTCAGATTTCACTCTTTTATTAATCCATTTTTTTTCGTCATCAGATAATTCTTCCAATAGATTTTTATTGTTTTCATTAAAGTCAACTAATGTATCAAGAAAGAATTCATTTTTGATATCAATAATTCGTTGTTCATTAGTGAAATCCAAAGCACCTATTTTAGAAATAGCACTCTCTAACCTATTTACAGTTATGTAGTTTCTTAGTTCATTTAATATGAATGATAAGTCTTCAGTTTTAGATGATATATTTGGAATGTATGTCCATTTTTCTGCTTGATGAAATTTTTTTTCTTCATCAAATTCCTTATTCTTTAGTTTGATTATTGGTCTAAATGGTATACTCTTATTATCTATTTGATTAAAAGGTTTTATTACAACACCTTCAATTAGATTTTCTTTTAATTCTGGAAGATTCAATTGCTTTGGAATTGCAGAATTAATTCTGGTATCAAAATTTAATGCTTCTCCAAATTTTCCAACCAATAAAGGTTTTGCGTAAAATATCTCATACTTTTCAAAGAATGAAACTGATGATTCATAATCAAGATAATATTTAGAATTTAAACTATTAACTTCAATTGCAATATCAAATGCACAGAAGTTTATGGTTGGTGAATAATAAACTCCTGTTTGGATAGCTTGAACGTTTGAGTCAGGCTCAATATCGGGATGAGGGTATTTACCACCAAATAATTCTCCATAAATAATGTACTTACTACCTTTTATTAGAGTACTTAAATCTTCAAATAATTGCAGAAGATTATCTTCTAATTTATTAACAATAAGCTGAAAACCAAAAAAGTCATCATTCCAAGAGAGGTAATCCTTTCTTTTTGCATATTTCAAAGTGCTTTGATCATAGATGAAACTGAAATTTGCTCCATGCACTTTTTCAGTAACAACCCAACTCAATTTCTCTAATTTAGAAAAATCGCTTTCATTTAATCCAAGTTTTTTTAAACTATTTGGCATCTTCTCATAACCCGAGAAATCACTCATAACTTTTGTTTTTAACTTCTGCTAATGGTTAATAAATGTCGTAGCAGTGCAAAATGTTACCCTGTTTTCAACAAAAACTGCGCATTGGTTATTAACTTTTCTATTTTGCAAGCATTATACATTCAGAAATATACACAAACCAATCGATTGATTACTTTGCTGCTATGACTCATATATCTTGTTGTGTACTGGCGCTCTTAGGTAAATATTATTATGCGTCCAAAGTACTTCTTCTTTAGGGGTAACTTCACCATATTTACTTTTAACAAATCTACTTGAAATCACTTTTGGTTTTTCGTAGGGAACGCTAACATCAGAGTAGGGGCCTACCGTTCCGATCATCCACCCACATTTGGCTGCATAAGAAGGTTCATAAACTTTAAACTTATATGTGTGATAATAAAGTTGGGTTCCATTATCGTCAATATTAACCTTTTCAATATATTCTATTTCGTCAGGAACTTTTTCCAAATCTCCTGGAAAATCTAACCAATTAACTAAATTAGTTTCAGCACCCTTTTCTATGGTGTTAAACTCTTTTGGAAACAAATCAATTCTATTATATTCCTTAAGAAGTTGATACGTTATTTCTCTAGTCTTAATATCAAATGCATATTTCGTTAATAATTTCGGTTCAGGGATTTCTCCTTTAGCTATTTTTTTAAATAAGGGTTTTATGATATCAAATTTAACTTTGTCTTTCGGTAAATTTGAAATCCTGTAAAAGTTAAAAGCATTTTTATAAATAACAAAACCAACAAGAGTCAGTATTATTATTCCAAAAATTAGTTGAAAGTTTTCCATTTATAATTTTATATGCACTTGTGCAATGTTTAATATAAAACGCGTTTTTAATGCATCTTTACATAGTGTTAGCGATTTTATTTCCATATTTGATACCACTTTTTATCACTTTTTAATGGAATTTTATTTAGATCATTTTTTCTAATCCAATTTAAATCAATTTTAAACTCTGCAAGCCTTTGTTTCAAATTTGATAATATATAATCTTTTTCAACAGGAAAACGATCTGCAATTTTTTTATAATGAATAAGTAATTTCTCATTTTTTATTCCTGAAAGAGCTTGTAATGATGAATGAATAACCTTATTAGAATCATCATTTAGTCCAATAATGAAAGTCTCCAGATAATCTTTTTTGTTACTCAACTGACCGAGAGAATATACTACTGTTGATCTAATATCTTTATCAGTATTTTTAATAAACCCTTTGATAAGATAACCATAATCAAAATTACATTCTTGAAGTAAATATGTACAAAATCGAAACGTTTCAGGATTAGTAATTTGGTTAATGTGGCTGGTAATATATTCTTTCCAATTCGCACTATTTGCTTTATCGTACCAAAAAATGTATTGGAATACTGTTAAGAGATCATCTTTACCTTGTTTAGTTAAATATTCTTTCCAAGTTTTATGTTTGTGTTTTACTAATATTTGAAGTAATAGCTTAGAGTTTTCTTTAGAAGTATTGAGATAAAGTTTATCAATTGAGTCAAGAGTAAAAGAATTTAATGTTCTCTTTTTTAGCAGACCGTTGAGCGCATCTTCCTTGGCAATATCACTAGATCCATTTTTATATGCTTCTAGTAGTTTTTCTTCGGATCCTCCCATTGTATACCCAAACCATGAAGGAGATTCAATCAACAAATCCTTAGAAATAACTTCGTCTAACCATCTTTCATACCAATCAAGAAAATTGTCCTCAAAAGTAAAATGTGGTTTTTGAAGATCTTGATCTATATTTACTACTTTTCCTTTGTGTGTACCATTAAGAATGATACCATGCAAATACGAACATCCTTGGGAACCAATTGGTAAAATACCACCGAATATTTTACCTAGTTCTTTTTCATATTCACTATCTGAAATATTATCAATCTCTATTTTTTCAATTACTTTCGACCAATAATCATTTGTCATTTTAGGGTGAAGTATTGACTCATTTTTAATATACTTTTCTGTATTTTTATAAACAAGTTCATCGACACCATCTCCCAATGGATATATTCCATAAAACGGTCCAGCTCCTGAATTAGCATATGATTTTCCTCCGTTTCCGATTTGCAATACAAATGATTTATAGCAATCAGGAAGGTTAATCGAATACTTTCTTTCAAAAGTATTTACTTCCTCAATACTAACGGGTTTATGTATATTGTATTTATGGCTACTTGCGCCAAAAGCTTTAAGGCCTTTGTCCACCTTTGCCGCTTCTAACAGCTTAGATTTTATACGTTCAATTTGAATGGAGTAGTCTTTCATTTCTAATATCTGCTAACGGCATTACTAAACGCAGTTACAACGCATAGGGGCAATTGACGCTTTAGCTTTTGTCGGCTTCCGTTTTGTTTTGTAATTCTAATTCAAATTCGCTAATCAGTTCCTTTATTTCATCTTCATCATACTTCCTCGAAAAATGAACAGGAATGGGATCTTTAATCTCACTCTCTTTCATGATTCTGCCAGACATGGTCGAATAGCTATGATAGTTTAATCTCGCTTGTTCTTTATCTTCTGCTTTATAAAAGCTTTCTATAAACACTTGTCTACACCTATAAAAATGATGTTTTATCTTTTTATGGTTTTCTTCATTTGCTGCATGATCCATAATTATTCCTAGCGAATCTCCTTGTTGAACATGTAGTAAATGAAATAAATCTTCGGATTTATAGTCTTTATCTCCTATCGAAATAATCAAATCCCTTTCATCTTTTTCAAAAGCCTCTTTCAATTCTCTCACCCATTTACCTCCTCTAAATCCACTAGATTCAATATCTATTTTTATAGCATCTTCCCCTTGAAATTTATAGGCTAATGTAGGTATTTTATGATCTAATAATATAGAGCTTACTTTAAACGATTTATCTTCATATATTACCATTCCTTCGGTCTCTTTAATTTTCACCAAATCCCATATTGGAGGTTCTATTTCATAGATTATTATCCTTCCTTCTAAAACATATTCTCTTATCTCATAGGTTATTGCACCTTTCTCAATAAGATTCCAGGTATAACTTTTTATTCTTGATTGAACTTGATTCGCTATTCCCTTTGGACCACATATGATAATTCTTCTTTGAATTCCTATTTGATGCCTTAAAACTGAATCAAAATTCACAAAATGATCTATATGCGTATGACTTATAAATATAGCTTTACAATTTTGTAATTCTTTTACGGTCAAATTGCTCGCATCTCCACACTCACATAAATAATTCCATGGATGATTATCCAATCGCAATAATATTGAGATATCTTCTCCTATTTTACTTTTTACTTCTGCTTGAAACATGGCTCTATCTTTCTAATTGATAAATTTATAAAGATTACCATTGTATAAAGTCTCTTTGAATCAGAAAGTCCCTTTTTCTTTTAATGGAAGCTAACGTTCCTTCTGTATTACGTATGTCAGCTGAAGGTGGGATATGCATTATATAAAATGTTATGCTTTTTTTAATAATTTTCAATTTTCCAATTTAGGTCAATTTCTTCTAAATCCACATCAGGGTATTGAAATTCGGATTTTATAGTTTCCAAGTCAATTTCTCTTTTTTGAGGATCTATTATTAACCATAAAGTTTCGTCAATTTTATTAAGATTTTCGTTTATAGTTTTCTTTAATTCGCTTTGAAGATACTTACTATATATCAATCCTACAGCAAAACCTTCGTCCATTCCTCCCCATGGATAAGCAACTTTAAATATTTCTTGTCTAAAGTTCATTAGGTCATTAAACATCCATCCAATATGAATTGGTCTATTCATTCTATTTTCGGGTGGATTTTTATATAACTCTTTTATTTTGTCTAAAGCACGTATAATTAATTCTTTATTTACATCATATTCTCGATCATTTAGAAATTCTCCTTGCTCAAAATATTGTATATCAGATAATTTGTTTAAATGCTGTGAACGATTTAATTCTTCTTTTCTTCCTGATAGGAAGTATTTCATCTGCACCAAAGGATTCACATGTTTTTTAGAAAGACCAAAAGCATCTAACAATGAGTTTAGTTGCTGTCGTCTAATAATACTGGGCTTTTCATTTAATCTGTCCGAGTTTGACCACAAATATTTATAATCAAGGTATTTATAAAGTAAATCTTTTCCTGTCATTTTTAATTAAGCATAACGTTTTATATATGTGTCTTGGCAGGGCAAAAAGATACCTTATTTTCAACTAAAACTGCGCATTGCTTGCTAACTTTACTCTTTGCAAGCATTTAACCTTATCAAAAATACAATAACCTTTCGATTCATCGCCTAGCTGTTATGATCACATATATCGTGTTAGCAAATGTGTTTTTATTCCGTTAAAATTTTTTTCGTATTCTTTTGAAGCCGTCTTCCGAACATAGCAATTACACCAAAGATAATTAAGGGTATAATTATGTCATTAACTTGGATCGTTCCAGATTCAAAAATCATTAAAATAGACATAATAACAAGGAAAATAAATACTGATACATATAACCAATAGAGTCTATAGTTTAAAGTCAATTTTGTTTTTGTTCCTTCTTCTATTTCAATAATTGTTTTTGGCCAATACAAAACTGTTTTTGAATGAAGTTTTATCTTATTACCTTGGATAGATCCACTAAACTTTTTTCCATCTTCTATATGTTTTTCGAATTTTTTAAACCATTTAATTAGATTGATCTCTAATTTAGGTTCAGTTGATAATTCTCTTTCGATTAGCCTTTTTATATAATCTCCAGAATAATCCGAATATATTATTTCTTTCCGTTTAATCATATGTTTACTAACGTTCTGTGTATGGCTTGTTGTGGAATTTTCCGAAGGAAACATTCCGATGAATCACTAAAGTAGCAAATCTGCAATGAATTCCGTTTAAGGAATTCAGCCGCAATTAGCTATACACCTTGTTATCATACGTTTTTATTTTTCTTTTTTAATCTTTACAACTATTGTTTTTGCAACGATATCACCAACTCTCTGATTTTTTTCAGAGTTCTGTATGGTTAGAATTCCAACTAGTCCAAAAAAGAACATATCGATCGGATCAAACAAATGTCTTAGCGCGGATTGTCCAAATGACAAATTTTTGGAAATTCCATATATTGAAATCGGTTTTAATCCTACTATTGAATTCCCAATAGTAGCTCCAAACAATTGCTCAAGTCCGATTGTCATCAATCCCCAAAACAATATAGGTATCAACGCTGGTAATCCATTCACAGAATAACCACCATCTGGATCTGGTTCCCCGTAAGTATAAACATAAGCAAAGAAAAATATGTAAATAATCAAATAGTCAATAAATCCAGCTAAAATCCTACTTCCAATATTAGACTCCGTTTTGGTATTTGTTTGGTTTGTCATTTAATTTTTTTAATGTATGGTAACGGTAAGTATAACAATCGTGGTCTGCCGAAGGAGACTATAATTTGTTATACAGTGTTAGCATTTTTACTTTTTCAATTTTCTCATCGATTTGGATAACTCTTTCATTCCAATATATTTGGGCATTCCGAGCATCATATTTAGGTTTCTTTTTTGAACCCGTTTTCATTTCTTTAGGGATACTATAGAGATAAGTTGCATTTTGATTTTCATCCTTACTTTGTCCTCCGTTAATATCACTCAGTAGACTTCGTTTAAATGTTTTTCTGTAATTAAAACATTCATAATGAGATTTATATGTTGTCATTGCCTATCTACACATTGTTCAAATTTATTATTCTGATTTTCCTTTTTGATAGTATATTCCCGTTTTATTAGATTTTAAATCTTTGATGGTTATTTTTCTATCCGTAAAACCGAAATAACTTCCTTCTCGTTTTGATAATATTGCTTTCGGAGTGTTTTCCAAAAATAACGTGTCATTTCGTAAATCATATCTTTCAAAACTTATAACATCACCAATATGATATCCATTACCATATTTCCACCATCCAGACTTTATTTGTTTATCATTTAAACAAGAAGTTATGGGTAAAAGAATCAGTATGTAAATGAGTTTTTTAATCAATTTTTTATGTATTAATGCTAACGTTTAATATGTGTCGTAGCGGGGCAAAATGTTACCCTATTTTTCGGTTTTTCTGCGCATTGGTTGCTAACTTTTCCATTCTGCAAGCATTGCGCCATCATAAATATAAACAAACCGATCGATTGATTACTTTGCTGCTATGACCACATATATCGTGTTATAAGTTTTTTTTATATTCGGTCAAAAATTGTTTTCCTTTTCTTATTAGTTTTTCAGAATTTGTAAAGTCAGATTTATTCTCATAAATGAGTTTTCCATTTTTCAGGAATATTGTTTTTTTGTCATTCTCATATTCAGGATTATAGCTTTCTGCATAAACCAATTCATTTTTTTTGTAAAAGAAATTTTCCTTTAGATTAGTATTAGTAGATTGTGAATATTGTAACCAAACCAAACTTTTATCATCAGGGCAAAAATGCTGGTAATATTCAAAGCCTCCGGTTTTCTTTAAATCATCTCCATAATTTAAGGTTCCTTCGATTATGGAATTTGATAGATTTTGATCAATTCTTATATTTCCAATATAGTAGGATATTTCTTTGATATCTTCAACAAGTTCTTTGCTTGATTTACATGAAACATAGAATAAAAGTATTGCCAAAAATATGATTTTGAGTATCCTCATCAATTATCCTTGCTTGTATCGTTCCGTGTATAGTATCGTAGCATCCCGCAGGGAGCATATGCACTATACAAATTGTTAGCACTCGTTTATTTTATTGTTATCCAAAAATCACTTCTCCAATGACAAGCTCCAAATTCAACATAGTATCTTCCAATTTCTGATTTTGAAAAATCAACATAATTATTATCGTCCATCATCATATAAGATGTTGTTTTTATGGGCTTCTTAATTATTGTTGAATCTCTATAAATAGCTACACTTGATACCGTTCCACCATATGGAAAAGCCAGTTTAATATTGTCTTTACAATTGTTAGAAATGTCAATTATATGTTCTTTTCTATCTTTTATTTGGTCCGACTTTATTTGTAAAACACCATAACTGATTTTAACAGTGTTGTTATTGTACTTTTCGTTATTTGTCTTGAATTTGAACAAACTATAATCCAATTTGGATTCAATATTATAGCGCAATTTTAAGAATAACGGTTTTTTTCTCGTTAATATTATTGTGTCTGATGGTTCAATTATCTGATTTTCTGAAGTCATATGGAAATTTTGTCCACTTAATTTGAAAGAATGGATTTCAACTTTTCTTCTTGAATCAGTTTTTATTTCAATTGTTGTTTCTACCTCTCGTCCAATACAGTTCTCAACAATTCCGATCTCTTTTGGAAACCAGATCCATATGTCTTTTTTAACCACTTTAAAAGAGGTTATAATTAAAATAAGGCTGAAAAATATTAATTTTCTTTTCATTCCAATTTATTGATGTGTGCTAACGCTAAATATATGAATCAGAGCAAGGCAAGCAATCTTAAACCAATAGATTCATCTGCGCGTTTTTATTTCTTGTTTAACTTATAAAAATTTAGCGCCTTTGCAAAAAAAAATGACCATTCGATTTAGCGATAAATTGCTCTGATTTCATATATAATGTTACCAACTTTTTTATTCATTAGCATCCAAAAACTCTGCTAATTTATTCTCGTTTTTTGCTTTTATAAGGCGTTTAAGTTTTTTTGTCAGTTTAACTTTGTTTTTTGGGTTTTCTATGTATTCAGTTATTATTTTCCAAATCCCTAGCCTTGATTCAATCTCATAACTATTATTTTTCTTATTCTCCAGACAATATTTTATTTGAGAGGCCATTGAGATTATCATTAGCTCAATTTTTTCGTCAAAAAGATTTTTTAAATTTCCAGTTCCGAAACTATAGTTATCAATATTTTTCATCCAGTCATTAAGGAAAAATCCAGCTTCATACCTTAATTCTTCTTTTTCAGTTATAGGTTGTTTTAGGAGTAAGTTTGCAACGGATAAAACATCCTCTTTAGCCCCTTCCAAAGATTCTTGAGAATCAAATTTATACTCTTCAAAATTATATTTATTCAATTGAGAATAAGCTGAACTAACAGTAAAAGGTAAAATAATCAGAATTAAAATTTTTATATAATTATTCATTATTTATGGTATTTAACGAGATTTCATATTGCTGATAACGTTTAATATATGTGTCGTAGCAGAGCAAATTGTTACCCTGTTTTTTGATTTTTCTGCGCATTGGTTGCTAACTTTTACATCTTGCAAGCATTGCGCCTTACCAAAAATGCAAGAACCATTCGATTGATTACTTTGCTGCTATGAACACATATATGTTGTTAGGGACAGTAGTTTATTTTCTTTTAAATATTCCATAGTCCGTAAAGTCATCCCTGTTAATCTCTATTAGAGGTTTAAAATGATATCTTCTCAAACAAACAACGGGACTATTTTTAATTCGTTCTGTTATTTCAGCAGTTCCTTTTTTGTATTTACGTTTGTTCCCTCTTTTTATTATTAATTCTTTAATTTCTAACCTATTCAATTTTCCTATTGAGTCGGTAATCAATTTAATATTTCCTTTTTTGAAGCCAATACTTGTTTTTCCTGCTAAATTATTACCAAATTCTTTTTTCAAACCATAGAGAAATAGACTGTCCTTTGTTTCTTTGAATGTTTGAAAACTATATGTATTTAAAATACAACCTAAATCTGAATAACCATTATATTGCTCATAATGTTCTATCTCCAAACTAATATCCTTTATCTCAATATTTTCTTTTTTCAAAGGATTTAGGGAAATGCTATCATTATTAATCGCTTTTTTTAGTTTTACAGCTTTAATACGAGTTTTATTAGTAATCTCGGTAAAATATGATATTGGTATTTTTTTCGATGAGTTAACTTGAAATTTTTTTGTCGAGTCTATTATTACGATACCTGAGCTATGTGAGTCTCTTCCTCCCCAAGCGTCGTATTCATAAATCACTTTAGAAGTTCCTTCTATCTTTTGTTCGTATAGAGTAACATCCCATTCACCTAGTCCACAATTGAAACAGGTTATAGATAGTCCAAAATAAAATATTTTGATTACGTTTTTCAATTAATGCTTTTATTGTGTCTAACGTTTAATATATGTGTCGTAGCAGAGCAAAATGTTACCTCTGTGTTGAGTTTTTATGCGCAGTGATTGCTAACTTTTATCATCTGCAAGCATTACGCCTTACCAAAAAAAACAATCATTCGACTGATCACTTAACTGCTATGGTCACATATATCGTGTTATCGTGCGTTCTTTTTTCAGTCACTAATCTTAGCAAAGATGCCAAGCAAGGTGATATTACTTACGTAATTACTCCGTCAAATTTATTTTTTATTCTTGCGATCACCTTGCAATCATCGAGTAGGGGACAGACTTTACCAAATAAACCTGAACTTTTTTTCGTCAGAAGTTGATCAGCCAAAAAAGCGATTTTTTAGCACGTTACTACTCCGTAATACTCCTCAATTTTGGTTTTTCTTATCGCCTTTTCCTCGATTTAATAATAACCATCACAAAAATACTAAGGTCATTGGGTGGTTAACCGTTCGTTGCTTTCGTTCTACTTTTCAAATTCCTAAAATGCACGGATAACGTTCAGTATAAGAAACGTAGGGCAGGTGATAAGCGATACATTTCGGATTGGTACTAAGCCAAATATAAATATTTTGCTATTATCTTTTTTGTTGAAAATGCCAAATTTTATATTTGGCGACTTTACTAAAAAACACAGACCATTAGATTAGCCTAAAAGCCCTATGTTTTCTTATACATTGTTACCTGCTGGCTTTTTTATTTTATTCCGAGATATAATATTTATTCCGGTTCTGGTTAAAATTAAAATAAAGGCTAATACCGCAGAGAACCAAGCTGTATTGTATACACCAAAGTAAAAGTCTTTTATTGGTATTATTCCAGAAAATTGCGTTCCAAGAATTATGCAAACAAGGAATACTCGCACAAAAGTTTTAAATAAACTAGGTTTCGTTGTCATTTCATAAATTCCAATAATCAAAACAAATAAAAATAAACTGTCATAGGTAGTTTTATAGCTAATTAATTCCCATAGTTCTGGATTTTCAGTTTTCAATTTTTCATAGACCTAATATGATCAAAATGAGCCAATACAGATAGGCTTAGTTGAATGAGAATTATAATTACAGAAAAAAGAGGTCTGTATAATTTCATATATATTTTTATTCTATTAGTTCTTTTACTTGTTTTTCTAAGTCAGTTATACCGTTAAATTTTCGAAATTTCAAATCTTTTCCGATTGATTTTAATTCAGTTGATAAGTCTATTATTAATTCCAAAGGTTCTGCTTCAAATCCGAACATATTTTGTTCAAATTGTGTTCCGATTAAAAGTCCGTCATTTTCCATTCCTACACACCAGTTTTCCATAAATTCAGATAATGGAATTTCAATCGGTTCATATTTTTTCCATCCGTCTTTTATACAAGACTTTGCTCTCGCTTTTTCTGCCCAAAAACAAATAACTCTTATAGGTTTTCTATTTTCGTCATCGTAATGGACAGAACTTGAAGTTGCAAATCCTTTTTTATTTTTCAATTCATAAACTATTTCCGTTATGCATACCGTTTTTATGAACTTCTTATGTCGATTTTTAACTGTTATATGATTTTGAAACATAATTTTTGGGCTTGCAGGTAACGGTCTCGGCTATGAGTAGTTGCGTGGTTTAACACTTAACTTTGCAAGTACACACCAAACTGAAAATCCGCGAGGATTTTCAGATGTAGGCGAGAACAAGCAATTACTTATAGCCATTGTTGTGTATAGTGTTTTTACTCTTTTACTTCTGTGTATCCTGGTAACCCGTGTAAACATTTTATTATTTGGTTTCCTCCAGGTTCTCCAGCGTGATAATGATATCCTCTTACATCATCGAAATGTCCACCACACTCATCTAAATCTGTCGCTTTATTTCCGTTTTTGTCTGTCAATCCATAAATTCCAAATCCGTCAATTGCATAACCAATCATTGGCGGGTGAGAATCGGCTTGAGCAATTTCTTTCGTTGAGCCAGTAACTGCGTGGTAATGATAACCTCCGTGAGGATTTACGTGTCCTCCGTGGTCATCTAAAGGTGCAATTGTATGAGCTGCTAATATTGCGTGTGTTGGTGCAGGTGGGTCATAATTAACACCATTAAAAGCAAGTCCTATTCCACCTCTTCCAAAGCTTTGAGTAGTTTTTAGATATTTGGGGGTTGCAGGAATTACAAAAGTTGTTATTTGTTCTTTGAAATATTCTGGTAAACATTCCACACAATAGTTATGATATTCTTCCTCTACTTCTGGTTTTGCAGCGGCTAAACAACCTTCTTCTGTGTTGGTAACTTTAATTGTTCCATCTTCTCTGTATAATTTCCATTTATCATCGCTATAGAACTGGTCAAGGTTGGCAATAAAATGACCTGAAACATCATAGACTTTATCATCTTTAAACCAAATTCCAGCTTTTTCCATTCCGTCTTCTATATGTCTTGGACACCAAGGTCCCATTTGATGTTCGGTTGCTTGAGAATTTGTTTTGATTACATAACATAATGTTTCAATACCGTTTAATTCCACAATTTGTTCTTGAATTCCACCAATTATGTTTTCTGTTATGAAGTAATCTGTATTTACAGGGTTGACTTTAACAGTTATATCAATTTCATTTGATAAATCCGTATTTGTATTTGTTTGTCTTGGTGGTCTATTTCCTTGACTTTTTTCTGCTTTGTTAAGTTCTTCTAAAGTTAAAAAACCGTCATCGTTATTGTCAATATTATTAAAATCGTTTGCTATTGGACCCTTGACTTCATCTCTCGATAATTTTCCATCTTCATTACTGTCCATCTCCGAAATTATTTGTTCAGAAGAAGGTCTTTGTCCATTTGGTTCTTGCTGACCTTTTTTTTCTTGATTTGATTCGCAAGCCACCAAGAATGTCAAAGTTAATAGTATAAATAAAGTGTTTTTCATTTTATGATTTATTCTAATTTCTTTTAAGACTTATTTACTTCATAAACGTTTAATTCAATCGGTAATTTTGTTTAATTCTCGATGTTTCTCAACATTATACACAACGGCTTCGGCTATGATTAGTACGGGATTTAATAAGCGATTACTTTCCGATTAAGAACTTAGCCAAAACTTTTTATTTTGTTTTAATTTTTTCATTTTAAAGCCAAATCAAAAAGATTTGGCGGACTTCATAAAAATACACTAAACTTTGGATTAAACACCAAACCCGTATTAATTATAGCCATTGTTGTGTGGCGTTTTTTATTTATTTAAATAATCGAATATGATGAATGGAAGCAATGCAAATGCGAAAAACAAAATCATTGTATAAATCAAATCAGTAAATTTTCCGTGTTTATCTACTTCAGGTTCTCTATTAAAAATCACTTTATATAGTTGCCTGATAGGATATTGAACTATTAGTAGCGATAAAGGATAAATGAAACTTACACTATTTAAATCAGATATGTTTTCCTGATAATAATACCTGAATAAATAACCATAACAAAAGAAGCCAACTGCAACCAAAAGGCTTTTAATATAAAAGTCATTTATTCTCAACATTTCATAGTCCATAAAAAACCAAAGTCCGATTCCCATTCCAGTAAATAAAGTCCATTTTTCAATTATTTCAACACTATCTGTCAAATAGGGAACAAAAAAATGAATCAAGATCGCTATTGTTGAAATGTAATAAACAATTTTAAATCGTTTACTAATCTTTAATTCTGATTTATCCTCTTTAAGCTTTTTGTTATTTGCTTTTATTGAAAGAGTCAAAGGATTTTTTAAATTACTTATATCAACTGTTGAATAAAATTTGTTGTCGGTTTGTTGGGTAATTTTACCTCCAAAATCAATTTTATAATGTTTGTTATCGGTAGTTACTACATAAACGTTGTCAAATTCCTTATCATTTTTTGATATGTAAACCATAAGTTCCTTATCATTTAACCTTTTGTCTATATTTTTACCTTTAGTTAAACCTTTAATTTCCACATCGTATTCAATTCCCTCTGGATATTCGAGATAATTTACCAAATAGAAAAAATGTTCATTTTCAAGAAGATTGTCAGCTATTATTATTTGTATGTCAATCCCTTTTTCGAAAACCTTAAAGTTTAATTTTGAATGAAAATTATCAGAATATAAATTTATCCAATTCTCCAAAGCCTGTTTCACGTCATTTAGAGAGGCTCCTTTTATTTCTATAATGTTTTTCATTTACGATTTTCTCAAATGACACACAACGTTTAATATATGTGTTGTAGCAGAGTAAAATGTTACCCTATTTTATGATTTTTCTGCGCATTGGTTGCTAACTTTTACCTTTTGCAAGCATTGCGTCTTCATAAATATACAATAACCAATCGATTGATTACTTTGCTGCTATGGCACATATATCGTGTTATCGTGCGTTCTTTTTTCCGTCACTAACCTTACTAGACTAGCCAAGCAAGGTGATATTACTTGCGTAATTACTCCGTCAATTTTATTTTTCTTTCTCGCGATCACCTTGCAATCTTAGAGTAGGAGACAGACCTTACCGAATGAACCTGAACTTTTTTTCGTCAGTAGTTGGTCAGCCAAAAAAGTGATTTTTTAGCACGTTGCTACTCCGTAATCCTCCTCAATTTTGGTTTTTCAATCGCTTTTTCTTCGATTAGTCCTTAACTATCACAAAAATACTCTGGTCATTGGGTGGTTAACCGTTCGTTGCTTTCGTTCTACTTTTCAGATTCCTAAAATGCACGGATAACGTTTAATATATGTGTCGTAGCAGAGCAAAATGTTACCTTGCTTTTTGATTTTTCTGCGCATTGGTTGCTAATTTTTACTTTCTGCAAGCATTGCGCCTTACCAAATATACATTGAACTATCGATTCAACTCGAATTTGCTATGGCACATATATGTTGTTACCATATGTTTTTATCTTAAAATAGGATCAAAAAAATCAATTAAAGAACACTCCGAACTAAAGCTAAATCCATCCCCATCCTCAGGAGTCTTAACAATACAGACATATCCAAATTTTAAAAAGGTTTGTTCATTTTCAACAACAACTTTATATTTATAAGTTCCACTTTCTAAATTGGTATCATTTCCTCCCAGGAAGTTATTAAAATTACTATAGTCTTGTGTTGAGTATACAATTTCGTCATTCAAATTGAATAATGTTACAGAATTGGGTGAGTAAAGATCTATGTTTTCAATTCCGAATCTATCATAGAAACCATCACCATTAGGTGTGAACACTGGGGAAACATTTATTTCTCCATTACTTTGATCTAGATTATCAATATTTTGAGATAAGAATGGATTTTCTTTACAACATAAAAATGTCAGTAATTCAGTTTCTGGATCGTCACTTTCATTACAACTTAATAATATGATTAAGTTTAATAAAATTAAAGTAATAGTTTTAAAATTTAAATTCATAGTTTGTTCAAAATGTATGGTAACGTTTAATATATGTGTCGTAGCAGAGTAAATTGTTACCTTGATTTTCGATTTTTCTGCGCATTGGTTGCTAACTTTTCCATTCTGCAAGCATTGCGCCTTACCAAAAATACAACAACCATTGGACTGATCATTTAGCTGCTATGATCACATATATATTGTTGTAGGTAGTTTTTATTTTTTAAATTCAGCTCGCGCTTCTTTCATAGTCCTTTCAATAAAATCATCTCCATATTTTTTTTCAATTTCAAAATTCATTGATTCAGCATAACATTCTTCTAGTAAAGAAGGTTGATCATTAGCTTTAATTGTAATTTGATATTTCGTCAACATGAAATTCCAATAAAACTTCTCAAATTCAGACATTTCAACCGTTCCAAGTATATCATATTCTTTAACTCCATTTTTGAAATCAAGTTTTGCAACTTTTTTTATTGAGTCGCATCGAATAAGTAGAGGATCATTATATTCTAATTTTGGAGGAGCTCCTTTATTACTTTTGCAACTCCATATAAGCATAATCAAAATTAAAATCCGATAACTCATTTAGCCTTTACTTTTTTCAGATTTATTTGTAATTAACTACAACGGTAAATATAACAAACGTTGCTGACCAAAAGGGCAGCTATGTTTTGTTATATAGTGTTATGCAATGTTATTTATAGTATTCATATTCAAAATTTTCTGTGGTATAATATTTCACTTGGGTAAGTAATCCATTTTCATCATATGTAAATTCCGTTGTTTCTTTTTGAACGTTATTGTCAAAACGAATGAATTGGTTTACTTGCCCGTTATCTTTATAAGTATACTCGTAAGTGTAATTCCATTCCCTTCTTTTAGAATTAGAACGTATTTCCCAGCCATAGTATTTTTCTTTATAGAAATCATTAATATATTCTGTTGTAGTTTCACGATACTTTTTCCCATCTCGATACCATTCTCGTGTTTGTATTTTGCCGTTATTTTCGAAATGGTCAACTAGATTTAGGCTTCCATCAGGATAGTATTTGGTCAGTTTTTTTAATTCTCCATCTTTGTATTCTATTTTAAACTCAGAAATTTCTAGTTCGGGTTTGGCTGATTTAGCTTTGGACGAAAGGTCGAGTCCTAAGCTTTTAAATTTTTTCAAAGCCTTTTCGTCAGGTTTACCATTTCTTGTAGTATCCACTTGTTTGACTAACCTTTTATTTTTATCATATTCAAAATAAATTGTTCTTTGTTCTCCACCAACAAACGGCTCGTGTTGAAACTTGACCATTTTTCCATCTCTATTATAAAATGTTGTGGCTTTCAGTTTTTTTCCATTATACCACTTTCTAGATTTAACTTTATTGATCTTATATAGACTATCACTTTGATATGTCCATTTCTCTTGGGCAAATGTCAAAATAGGAAGAAGTACAAACCCAATTAGTAATTTTATTTTCATTTATATAATTTTCTGATGTTGCATAACGTTTAATATATGTGTCGTAGCAGGGCAAAATGTTACCTTGCTTTTCGGTTTTTCTGCGCATTGGTTGCTAACTTTAACTTTTTGCAAACATTGCGCCTTATCAAAAAAATACAATAACCATTGGATTGATCACTTAGCTGCTATGATCACATATATGTTGTTGTACAGCGTTTTTATTTAGTCTATTCCCAGATCATTTGTAAAGGAATGATGCAATTCAATTTCACTTATCGGAACTCCGGTTTTATCCTCCGTTATTCCACAAATAATTCTTTCTATTTCGTATTTACTCGAAATACGTTCGATGGGAATCAATTCATCGAAATTCATTGAAATAATCCAATCAGTAAGTTTTCGCAAAGTATTTTCTGCTACAGGTTCCGTTCGATCAAATATTTTGAAACCTAAAAAGCGAACTTCTTTGTTCAAAGTACTGTTAAAATCTAGATCAACTAAATCTGGGACTTTTAGTCCAATTCGATTCTCTAATTTAATCCAATCAGATTTTAGATCAGTTTTGTTGAGTAAATCGATCATTTTAGTATTTGGTGAAATACTTTGCTTCTCGTTACCAAACTCCTCAAAAGCACGTCTTACTCTATAGAAAATTATTTGTGATAAGCATTTCTTATTCGGTTCCAGCTTTAATCTTTGAAAGATTGCATCAGCCATTTGTTGAATAGTACCAATGTTTACATATTCGGCATCTGGAATAGTTACTCCAAATTTGTCTTCGATAGACATTACCAATTCTACAGAATCTAATCCCATCTTGTATTATTTTTTAATGCTCTACAGCTTTTTTTACTCAGATTTTAATTTATTGAACTTAATTTCTACTCTTTCGTACTCTTTTAAATACTCAACATATTTATTGTTATAGTAAGCTCTTTTACCGACCACAGGAATTGAGTCGTAATAATTGAAATTAATAGAATCTTTTTTAATAACAGCCTTTCCTTTCCATATTTTGCTTGTTGTGATTCCACTTAATTCAAATTCAAAAGTACTGTCTTTGAATACTGTCAGATGCACATGTCCGAGAGGAGCTTCCCTATTCGCATAGAGAATAATATTTTCCATATTAGGTTTTCTAAAGCAAGAAGCTATAGTTATTAAAGCTCCAATTATGATAACTAGTTTCTGAATATTCATAATGCTGTACAAACGGTTTGTGTATGAAACGTAGCGTGTAAAAAGACACTAACTTTTCGGATTAACACAGAGCCGAATTTTTATATTTTGTTTTTAATTTTTCTCTTTTTAAAAGCCAAATTAAAAATTTGGCGGACTTCATAAATATGCACAAAGCTTTCGGTTATACATTTATTAGCTATGTTTTATACACCTTGTTGGCATTTCGTTATTTTTAGTCAAAGTCATAAACAGTAACTTTTATATTTCGGTCTATTAACTTTTTCTGTATAATTTTTTCTATTGTATTCCAATCTCCTCCAGCAAGTCCACAACCAATCCTCGGCATATGAATTGAGAAATTATTTTCTTTAGAATAGTCAGCAACTTTCGATAGACACTTTTCAACGGCTTCGTATCTGATAGGGACTTGTCCTTTCAATCTTTTTATTTTGTGCTGTCCAATCATATTAGCAATTGATAACTCTGAATCTATTTCTACAAATTGAACTTCTCCTAATTCAAATTTATCCCGTGACTTATACCATTCACGATATTCCTGTTCTGGTTTTTTCCATTTTTTAGATATTGCTAAGACAAATCCTTTTCCCCAACCACCAATGTCATTACAGATATGAACAATCAACTTTTTGCCATTTCCAATTGGATTTGTTGCATCTCCTTTTATATAATTTATTGATTCCAATTCTCTTCAAATTCTTTTTTAGAGCATTCTATTCCGTCAAATTCTGATATGTCAAACTTTTGGTCGCACAATGCTCCAAATTCGTCCTCCAATTTACTTTCAGAGTATTTTAATATTTTTCCATTATCAAATATTGTAATTTGTCTATTGTAATATTCGTCTTCTCCAATTTCTATATACCATAATGAAAATCCCCAATTATCAAGTTCACCGCCAAGCGATTCATTCCATTTATATTTATAGTATTTCATTTTAATATTACAGTGTTTTTTAATGAATGCCAACGGTTAGTATAAGAGCAGTAGCGGATTTTATTGCTCCTACCTTTCAGATAGCAAGATACTTAATTAAATACAATAGCGGTTCGAGTTTGCACCCAAACCGCTATTGCTTTTATACATTGTTACCTGCTTTTATTTTTTCTTTTCGTGGTTTTGTTAAGTCTGTAGTTACAAGCCCCATTTACAACATATTCAATTTTATATTCCGATAAAAGTTGTGCAATTATTTCTCTTGTTTCTTCTTCATCTAGTCCAATGTTTTCTCCGAGGTCAATTTCATTCAACTGTCCGCTATTTTCAACAAAAGCTTTAAAATATCTGTCTTTATTTTCCATAAGTAGTTTGTTTTTTTACTGCTATCATCATATGTGGGCTGAAAGGCAAAAGGTAATTATCGTTTTCTGTGACTTTTATAAGTTCCAGTAGTGTTTTTTGCTTTTTGTCGTTCACCATATTGGCAAAGTAATCTTTGTCCAACCAAGCCATCCCTTCAACAGCATACGTATTGAGATGAGTTAAATCTTGGTTTATAAATTCGTCTATCAGTTGTTCAGGTTTATGATAATATGCCTCGGCTAAAAGCCACGGAAAATCATCTGGTGGATTGTGTATTCCTGTTGTTAATTCTTCTTTGCACATTTCAAAAAACGAGTTTTTATGAATCATACCATTTAAAAGCCCGACCAAGGTTGAAGCTGTATAATTTATCGCGAACCCCAATATTATTCCATCATTTTTAAGCACTCGTTTAGCTTCACAAATGGCTAATTCTCGGTCTTCCTTTTTTTGAAGATGGTAAAGAGGACCGTGTAATATTATTAGGTCCGCATAATTATTTGGAAATTCCAGTTTTCGAGCTTCGCCCAATTGAACCGAAAACTTATTCTTCAATTTTTTACTCCTGTTTTGAGCAATTTGAATGTGTTTAGAAACTGGTTCGACCAAATGTACTTGATGCCCTTTTTTTGAAAGCCATTCTGAATATTTCCCTGTTCCGCCACCAACATCAACTATTCTTGAAGATGCGGTTGGAATATATTTTTCTATTAGTGATTTAATTCTTTCAAATTCAAAAACTCCCATTCCTTTATCTAGTCTGGTTTCTTCGGAAGCATTAGTGTAAAATATTTCTATATTTCTGCTTATTAGCTGTTTACTATTCATTATGAATCATTGGATTATCATCACGATTTAAAATGCAGAGCACTATCGTGATAGAACAATCGATATACTATCAATTGCTATTGTTTAAAATTTGATGAAATAACTAGATATGATTATCTGCGCATTTAAAAAATCGGATGATTTTTATGCGTTAATTACTCGTTTTGTTGAGTTTGTCTTTTATAGAAAGACTCAGATAATATGTTGAATTAGTATAACAGACCACAAAGGTAGAATTTTCAAATTAATTCTTTCGCTGTTCGTTGGTTTTAATTGCAGGTAACGTTTCGGGTATGTTGTCGTTGCTGACGTTAGGAAGCTATGCAATATACCCATTGTTGTGTTTTCGTACTTTTATTTACATTCCATTTGTAGCGTTGGCGTGAAAGCTCTTTTAAATTTGTGAGGTACGAACAAACTTTAAATGTGCTTTAACCTAGCGTTTGGATTTATTTAACCTTCGGTATGTTATTACTTTCTAGTTGATTAATCAATTCCTCTCTTGTCGAAAATTTAAGAAGGCTCTCAAAAGACTTCAATTCGAAAATATTACTTCTAATATTAATACTATTTGATTTAATTAATTCTTTAGTTGCTAAACCACTTAAATATACCTTTGAGTCATTTGTTGCTCTTCCAAATACACACAGATTTGTATGTTCAAGACTTATTTTAGGATAAACTTTATCACTAAATGTGATTAACCTAATATTAAACCCATCAATGGGATATATTTTTCGTTTATAATTTTTGTTCATTCTCTTACTCCAATCGTAAGTGCTTTTCAATAATAAATTTTCAAATGCGAATTCTGTTAAAATGTCATTTCTTAATTTATCATAATACATTTGACCTTCCATTCTATCTCGAAGTTGTCCCATATCTTTTAAATTAAGATGATGAAGTGCACATCTTTGAATTTCCAAGGAAGTATATTTAGGAACTTTAATTATTTTAAAATGTGAAATTTGATTTAAAAATTCTTTTTCCATTAAAAACTCATATAGTATTTTCCTTCTTCAAATTTGTAGAAAGTTAATTTGTCATTTCCATATTCTTCAAGGGTTTCCATTGTTACAGGCTCGTATTTTTTCAATACACCGCTTTTTTCTAGTTTTCCTTTTAGCCAAATTCCAAAAATTTGTAAACTCTCCTTTGATCGAATATTTTTATAATAGTCCCCTTGTGTTCTCATTGGAATTATAAGCCCGTCATCTGTGTAAGCCAAAAAATCTCCCTTTGGATAAAATTGTTGAGAATTAAGGTCATTACTTGCAATTAATTCTATTTCATACCAAGGCCTAGGTTTTGTTTTACCTGTCGAACGACTCCATCTACCTTTACCAAAATATACATTCAGGTTTGACTTTTCTTTTTCAGCAACTCTATCTAATGGAAACACAAATTTCGGAAGTCCATCAACAGTTGTTTTTTTTGTATCATAAGTTTTTAGATTAGTCCAGATTCTTTCAACTTTATTTAAGACAATTTTCTTTTTCCCAGGTACAGTAATTTCCGCTTTATCTATAGAAATTGAATACGAAGGTGAATAAAGGTCATTGAGAAAAGCAACTAAATCTACTTTTTGATTTTCATTTAAAATAGGTACTGTACATTCAATATTTCCCTTCGTACCACTTGCAGAAAAATTTGAAGAACCTACATAAATGTTTGAAATATTATCTTTATCAAATTGGTAAACTTTTCCGTGATATCTTCTGCCATTTGTTACAAAAACACCAGAGTTATTTCCAAACGGTTGTAATGTATTATGTAGTTTGGTGACAGCATCAAGCTTTTTTTGACTCAACCCCTCATAAAAGGCCATTCCTAATAGCAATCGAGAAGTTCCTCCTTTTTTTGCAATTTCAATAAATGGTTTTTCGAAAGCATTTATTACATCCAATGAAGCGTAGCCTGACGCAATTGTTACATTTTTTGAACTAGTAAATTCTTGGTCTAGTACATTTCGAAAATCACCGCCATATTTTTGAATATTAGTGTACATTAGCCTTGATGCTTTCTAAAAATACTTTAATCTGTTGCGCGAAAGGCAAAATTCCTGATGGAGGAACAGAGTTGCCTATTTGTTTTCTTACTTCTGTAATTGTTCCCTCAAATACAAAATCATCTGGATAACCAAATAGTCTTGCACGTTCTCGGTTTGTCAAAGGCCTAGGTTCTTCATAATGATATCCCCAAGTACCACCACCACCAGCAGCAATTATTGTTGTCGATGGTTTATCAGGATGAAGTCTACGATAAACGTGTGAAATCATACCTTTTACATAATGAGGTGAATCTTTTGGTATATCTGTAAAATTACCGCCAGGTGGAATAAGCTTTAATTTTTCTATTGTTTTTGGTTGTGTATTTTGATGCTCATTATTGTATTTAACCTTTTCAACACCCTTTAAAGCTTCTTTTGATGACAAATAATTGTTTGTATCTCTTGTTGGTGAAGGAATATCAAAGAATGTATCCAAATCTTTTCTAACTCCTATTATTAAAACTCTCTCTCGAAGTTGAGCAACTCCATATTCTGCAAAATTGATTAAATGAGCAGTTGTATTGTAACCATAATCACCAGTTTCTGAAAAATCTTTTATGATTTGCTTTATTGCCTTTTTCTTATTGGCAGTTAGGATTCCTTTCACATTTTCAGCAACGAACATTAATGGCTGCTTTTGAGAAACAATTTCAACGAAATTTTGATAAAGATTACCTCTGTCTGTGGTTATTCCACCTCTTTTCCAAATCATTGAAAAATCTTGACAAGGAAATCCGCCAAGAATCAAATCAGCATCAGGTATTTGTGAATAATCTAGTTGGGTAATATCACCACATAGAATATGGTTCCCAATATTTTTAGCATAAGTTTCGCAAGCTTTTTGTTCAATGTCATTTGCCCATTTTATGTTAAACCCAGATTGATGAAAACCTAAATCCATTCCCCCACAGCCGGAAAAAAGAGAAATCACATCAATTTTTTCTTTGCTTTCTAGGATTTGAGATTCGTTTTTATTTGGCGAATAAATTCGCAATTGCGGTTCTTTTACTTCCATATTAAAATTTAAATTCACCTTGTTTTGCTTTTTTTATTTTTAAATAATTTGATGTTTCTTCTGCAACAGTGAAAATTGATTCAGAACATTTATAACGGCTTGCTTCCCGAGCAAATTTGTCAGCAAAAAATAAATCGATAATTTTCTGCTTTTCCATCTGGAAGAGTTTTGCTAACAATTCTAGTTTATTTTTGCTAAAAGTCTGTGTTCCGTTTTCAATCCGACTTACTGCACTCGAATTAACTCCTACTTTTGCGCCGAAGTCCGTTTGTGTCCATTCACGCAGTTCTCTTTCTTTTTTAATGAAATCACCAAAACTTGTCATTACTAATTAGTGTTTGATAGAATTATAACAAATATAAAAATGTTATGCGATTTTACTATCAAGTTGTCAATTATTTTTTAGGCGGTCGAGGGGAAGTGAAAGCTCTTTTTATTTTGAGAGGAACGAGCAAAATGAAATGTGCTTGAGCTTGTGGTGGTTTTTCTGTATGAAACACAACGTTTTATATATGTGTTGTAGCAGGGCAAAATGTTACCCTGTTTAATGATTTTTCTGCGCATTGGTTGCTAATTTTTTCATTCTGCAAGCATTGCGCCTAACCAAAAATGCAACTACCATTCGATTGATCACTTTGCTGCTATGATCACATATATGTTGTTGTGCGTTCGTTTTTTTATTCAGTCGTTATTAAAATTACTTTTCCACTATATCCTCTACAAAATCCGATTTCGTTCATTTTATCTTGGGTTAAGATAGTAAATGTTCGGATGGCGTTTGGGTCAATCTTTGTTTTTTGCAAAAGTGTATCAACGATTGGAATACCGTCAATAATTACCATTTCAATACTTTGTTCTTTCCAGTTTTTATTTTCCGAAATCACGCTGTCTAATTTCAGTTTCCTCATTTCATAGAATTCGGCTGGTTTGAGTTGAGTAATATTAAGTTCTTTCGCTCGTTTGTCAATTCGGATATTTTCAATATTGTCTTTGTTGAGAAATACAGTTTCTAAATCCATTTTTTGATTATCCACAAACATTTTATATTCCGACGAATATTTTTTTAGGATTTTATTTCGGTCGTATTTTATATTTCGAGTTGCACAACCGAAAATCAAAGTCAGGGTCAATAGAAGTAGAAATATTCTCATCTTATTTGTTTTATTCTCAAAAATATTCCAATTCCGAGTTTCATAAAAACTCCATTGAGTGACTACTTCTTTTCCTTTAGTTAACGTGCTCCTTAAATGACGCACAACGTTTAATATATGTGTCGAAGCAGGGCAAAATGTTACCCTGTTTTTAGGTTTTTCTGCGCATTAGTTGCTAACTTTTCCATTCTGCAAGCATTGCGCCTTCATAAATATACACAAACCAATCGATTGATCACTTTGCTGCTATGGCACATATATCTTGTTATCGTGCGTTTATTTTTTTCAATTACTAACCTTACTAGCCAAGCCAAGCAAGGTGATACTACTTACGTTACTGCTCCGTCAATTTTATTTTTTCTTTTCTTGCGATCACCTTGCAATCATAGAGTAGGAGACAGACCTTACCAAATGAACCTGAACTTTTTTTCGTCAGAAGCTGATCAGCCAAAAAAGCGATTTTTTAGCACGTTACTGCTCCGTAATCCTCCTCAATTTTGGTTTTTCTTATCGCTTTTTCCTCGATTAGACACTAACTATCACAAAAATACTCAAGTCATGGTGTGGTTAACCGTTTGTTGCTTTCGTTCTACTTTTCGGATTCCTAAAATGCACAGATAACGTTGTGTGTATGAATCGCTGTGGCTTTTAGCCACTATGATTTTATACACCTTGTTACCAGCTGTTTTTATTTTTTATTCCACCATCTAATTAGAGTTCTGAATTCAGTTCCATCATTGAAGCTTGTCCATCCATTTTTTTCATACTTTTCACATATATGCATTTCACCATCTCCACAATCAAGATCAAATGTGAACGGAAGTCGATAATCACCCCAAATACACTTTTTTACTTTACCACTTTTATAGCTCTTCCAAGTTCCCACATAGGTTCGGTTGTAATAGCCATCGGCAATAGCAAAACTCTCATCTAACTTAATACTTTTAGTAGTATGATTTATTTTAATTGCACAATCAAAAGTGCCTTTAAAAGAGCCTACGTGGTTTTGATTTTTGTCCTCAAAAAACTCATACTTAGCAAAAAGTTCTCCTTGACCATTGAAATCATAACCCTCTTTTACTTCAAAAACCTTGAGTATTTTCAACTTACCTTTAAAATCACAAATGTTTCCTTTTACATTTGATTTTCCATAGATCAGGAATGTTAATTTATTTTTTTTATCAACTTCTGTTTTTGATATATGAATTCTTATTCTTCTATTATCTAATCCAATAATTCCATTCTGCTGTTTGTTGTAGGTATTAAATAAAGAATCTAAAACAAAATTATAGTCAGATATTTCTTCTGTTACTTCAGTAGCAACTTCCGATATTCTTTTTGTTTGAAGCTCTAAATACTCTTGGCTAAAATCAGATTGTTTTGGATCAAAGTTCTCGCAAAGATGTCCGTTATAATAAGGGTCAAAATGTGCAGAATTATCTGCTGATAAATTACATCCGGTCCATTCACAATAATTTTTGGTTTGTCCGAAACAAAAGGAAGTTGAAAAAATAAGAATTATTAAGTGGTTTAGTTTCATTTGTTTCAAATTGCTGGTAACGTCTCGTGTAAAATGCGTTTTAATGCATTTTTACACTTTGTTAGCACTAGTTTTTTCTATTAGTTCCTTAATTTCATTTTCAAGTCTTTCGTAATTTCTTTTGTCGGCATCTTCTTTCGTAATTGTAATTTCTTTTCCGTTTTGGTCGGCATAAGTATTTGGAATTATTGCACCTTGAGAAAAATTAATTATTTCATTATCTGTTGTAATTAAATAATTTGACGGGAATCCCATTATATGCCTAAATCCAGAAATATCAATTGTAGTTGGTTCAGATTGTTTTTCTTGAGAAGGAATTAGATAGATATCTTTATTATAATCAGGCGCAAGTTTTTCTAAATCTGATAGGGTATCCCAAAATAATAGTACAAAATCAACTTTGTCACTATATTTTTTCACTATTTTATTTAATGCTGTAATTTCAAATCTACATGGTGCACACCAAGATGCAGTTACTTGTAAGAAAAGAGGTTTTTTTCTATCGGCTGTATTGTAAATTGTGTTATCAACAGATTTAAATTCATAATCTTTAATATAACTATTCAAAATAACAGCTTTGCTTGAATCTTCATATTTTAGAGCATTTTCACTATCATTTTTATCCCAATACTTTTGAGAATCTTCTCTATATTTCGTTATTAGATTTTCAGTATTCTCAAATAGTCTTTTCTCAATTTTTGTCTGAAATTGATTTTCAAATATTTTTTTTTCCGAATTTTTACAGGAATAAAATATTGTAATAATAAATAGAAATAAACTTGTTTTTTTATGCATTTTATTCTTCAAATTGGTGCTAACGGACTTGTGTATAAAACGTAGCGTGTAAAAAGACACTAACTTTTCGGATTAACACAGAGCCGAATTTTTATATTTTGTGTTTAATTTTTCTTTTTTAAAAGCCAAATTAAAAATTTGGAGGACTTTATAAAAATATACAAACCTTTCGGTTAAGCACTTATTAGCTATGTTTTATACACCGTGTTGCCAGTAGTTTTTTATTCAATATTTATTTGTTCATTGATTCTTTCCGCAATTTGAGAATCAATTTTGATTTTACTTTTAATCTTTACCTCAGAAAATGATACCATTTCATATCTATATTGTGTACTATATGATTGATAATATTCTACTCTTTGGATTATTCCATTTTCGTGATAGTAAATTTTAGTCTTCTCGTCAAGTCCACTTTTTGAGATGTGAATTTCCTCAATTTCGATTAATAATCCTTTCTTATCAAATGTTTGAATCTCTTTTTTGGAATAATCTTCTCCATCTTTGTAGTAGGTTTGGAAAATTCCAATTCTTTTGTTGTCAATATATTTATATTTCCAGTCCCACCTTAATTTACTATCATAAATCTGCATCAATGCTGTTATTCTGTTTATTGAATCAAACTTTCGTTTATAATAATATGTTGGATTAAAAATTGATTTTATTTTATTTGAATTCAAATCGTATTCGTAAGTCGTTTTGAAAAACAAAGAATCAGTTTTATAATAGTAGGTTGATTCGTCAATTAGTTCCTCTTTTTTATTGTACAAATATTCCGATTCCCAATAAGGATATACATTTTTTTCATAGTCTGATTCATACTCAACTGACTTTGAAAGTTTACCATTATTATATTCGAATAACTTGATTTTGTCAGTCAGCCTTAAATCCATGTTGTGGTGTTTTCCAAAACTGATAGATTTTAATAAGACTCCTGTGGAATCGAAATACATTTTTAATTGAGGTCGATTTTTTTTGTTGGTTTTCCTTTTTGTGAGCTCTCCGTCTGAATTTTGTTTAAAACGATGTCCAATTACTTTCACTTCTATTTCGCCTACTTTTTCGTTTAGTTCTTGTCCGAATAAATTCAGGTTCAAAAAGATTGATATGAGAAATAGTGTTTGTTTCATTCAAATTACTGGCAACGTTTAATATATGTGTCGTAGCAGGGCAAAATGTTACCCTATTTTCGACAAAAACTGCGCATTGGTTGCTAACTTTTACTTTTTGTAAGCATTGCGCCTTACCAAAAATACAACAACCATTCGATCCACCAATTAATTGCTATGATCACATATATAGTGTTGTAGATAGTTTTTATATTTTATTCCATATGATCTCATAATTTGAGAATTGCACCTCAAACAGGTTCTTCACTTTTTCTAATGAAGATGGATCCAAATTATTATGTTCAATTTCAATTCCGATTAAGTGATCACTTAAGCACCAACTTTTAAAGATTATTTTTCGGTTACGGTCAGTTGAATTCAGAATAATTTTTTCTCCATATTCGCTTCCATAATTCATTAAACCAACTTTACTCAGCAATTTTTGAATTTTGAGTTTAATTGATTTTTCTTTTGAAAGTTTAATTTTTTTTGGATCAATTTTTACTGGTTCTTGAATCTCAAAGTTTAAACCTCCATTGATGTTTTGTATTTCAAAGTAATATTCTTTTGATAAAGTGTAATTTCTGTCATAGGTCATAAACTTATAAAAGAAAATGATTCCCATAATCATTAGTATTGGGAAAAGAATCAATTTATTGTTTAATAATTTATTCAAAATATCGCTTTGGAATTATCTACAACGCTAAATATATGAATCGGAGCAAGACTAGAAAGCCTGAACCAATTGATTTATTTGCGCATTTTTATTTCTTATTTAATTTATAAAAATTTAGCGCCACTGCAAAAAGGAAATGACCTTTCGATTTGCACTAAACTTTGCTCTGATTTCATATATAATGTTGTAAAACGTTTTTACTTAAGATATTCAACATCAGAGCGTGCTTTTTTCCGCCATTTCATTCCGTATTTTTCGTCCATTAGCTCAAAAACCCGTTCGTTATAAATTTTCACACATTCTTCAATTGGCGGTGTACATCCAAAATCAAAATATTCAATTCCGTACTTTTTCTCAAATTTAAAGTCAGTTGATGAGTTTGCTATTGGTGCAATCGAACCGATTAATAGCAATTTGGCTTTTCCATTTTCCCAATCTTTGTCCGCTTGTTCTTTGCTATATTCACAACCAGCTTCTAAAGTCAGCGTAGTTTTTGTAATTCCGTCGTTGGTTTTTATTTCAAAAACTTGGTCATTATATCCGAAAGCTGAAAGTTTGATTTCGTAAAGTTTATTCGGCTCAAGATTTTCAATTCGGAAGAATCCCGTGCTATCTGCCATTGTCATTCTTTCTAAAACAGGCTTTGCGCTTTTCAACTGTTCAATATAAATATCTGAAATAGGTCGCAAATCAGTAATCACGGACTTTACATATCCATTAATTTCAACTTGTGAGTATGAAATTCCGCAAACTAATATTATAATCAGTTTGAGTAATATTTTTGATATGTTCAGATTTTTCTTCAAAATGTTTTACAACGGACTTGTGTATGAAACGTAGCGTGCAAAAAGACACTAACTTTTCGGATAAACACAGAGCCGAATTTTTATATTTTGTTTTTAATTTTTCCCTTTTTTAAAAGCAAATTAAAAATTTGGCGGACTTCATAAATATACAAATATCACTTGGTTTAGCACTTATTAGCTATGTTTTATACACCGTGTTGTAGTGCGTTTTTATTCAGTTAGTATTCTTTTATTTCCGCAAGCAGCACATAATTTAGCTTTGGGAGTTCTGTATGGCTTTCCACATTTTTCACAATCAGGTCCAATTTGTTCAAGCGAATGATGCATTATTGCATTCGGTTCAGTTTCTCCAAATCCAGTCAAGTCATTATAGTAATCTAACAATTCTTTGAATCGTTCTTGCCTATCTTTTTTCAAGTTTTTAAATCCTTTACCATAAAGCTCGTAGGCAACGGCAAATTCTTCTTTATTAAGCATAGGAACTTCCATTTTACATCTCCAACAATATTTAAGTTCCATTATTCTCCGATTTTGGTTACTACTTCTTCCATTGTGTAATGCACAAAACTTTGTCCTAATTCAGTCAATTCATAAGGCTCAAAGTTGTCAAAAGCTGATTTTAATGTGGAAGATTTAGACCGTCTATTTGTTTTTTTGATGAAATTTCCAGCATAATCAGTTTCTCTATGTTGGCGAATAATTCCTCCCATACTTAAATCCCTAATCAGTCGTTTAAACAAATCCGCTTCTAAAGAGTTTTCTGCTGGACGTGTTCCGTTAAGTTTATCCCAAATTTGACCTCTTGTAATTCCACGATTCTTATAGATTTCTCGAATGACCATAAAATGTGTTTCGTGATACGTAGAAATCCATTCTATGAAAAGTTGAATTAAATCATCAGTCGTGAGGCTTATTGCACAGGCGTTAGTCAGTAACTTTCTCAAATATTCCTTTTTTTCAAAAGTTTCGGCATTGTCCCATTGTTTAAATCCTTTTTTAACCAAAGACAAATACTCTTCACTTTCCATTCTTTCCTGGACTTCAGGTTCAGAGTTTTCCAATGCTTCGTGAATTTGGTAAATTGTGTAGTAGAGTTCCTCAATTTTTCTTTGATGTTCCTCCAACCAGATTCTTTGTAAGTCATTAATTTTTCCTTGTTCTTTTTCTGCGTGTAGAGCAGAACTTGCGGCTATGACTCCTCCAACCCAAGGAATACTACTTAGAGCAGAAACAACAAATCTTCCAGTTCGAGTTTTCTTTCCTTTTCCGTCAATTTTAGAAAGCTCGTCCTTTACTTTTTCTATTGCTTCTATTTTGGTTAGTTTGCTCATTTCTAAATGCACTACAACGGTTAGTATAAGAATAGTGGCGGTTTTAAAACCACATTTTTTTCAGTTTAGACCAAAGTCTATTATTGTTACTATCTTTTATTTTGGCAGAATTTCCGCCATTATTTTTATACCTTGTTGTAGGTAGTTTTTTCCCAATTATTAATTTTTCTTCAAAGTTAGGAATAGAGTCAAAATCATAATTCCAACTATTAAACATTAACTCTTCTAACTCTCTTGACTCGTCTTTACTTTCTGTATTTTCAAGTTTGTCCAAAATAGCTCTCGATGAGGCAAAAGCTAATATTGTCGGATTAGTGTCCGTAACTAGTCCACTTGCTTGAATAACTGTCACTTTCAGTCCATTACTGTTTTTTAATTTATTATAGGCGTAACTAATTCCATTATGAATTCCCTTTTTCCATTTATCGTAACCTTCATTATGAGTAATTTCTTCATATCCTTGACGAATCCATCCGCTTCCTTGGTAATTTTCAATTAATTCAAGTTTGTTGGTCTTAGTCAACTCAAGATTTAATACTACTTCACCATAATGAGGAAGTCCATTTTTATATTTTGCTATTTTATATCTTGATTCAATTTTGGTCATTTCAATTTCATCTCCAACTTCACCTTCTTCTAATTCACCAACTTTAAATCCAAGAATTTCCGTTGCAATTTTTTTGAATTCAGTTTTCCATTC
This sequence comes from uncultured Aquimarina sp., assembly GCF_947492965.1. Taxonomy (GTDB): domain Bacteria; phylum Bacteroidota; class Bacteroidia; order Flavobacteriales; family Flavobacteriaceae; genus Aquimarina. The sequence goes on from NZ_CANLOZ010000010.1 coordinate 127,075, forward strand.
CGTCCATTCATCCAATTCCATATTTGCCGAAAATTGAAGTCCACTAGGCTCGACTGATGCCAAGATTGATTTTTCATTTTCATTATAGCTAAACCAATAAGGAATTCCGTTTTCCCCATTTCCATCTTTTCCGAATCCTATCCAACCATTCATTTTTTCATAAATCAATGGTACTTTGTCCCAAATCTCCTTAGGCAAATCATATCTGATATTTAAATTACATTCGTGAAATTCCATTTTGTCAATTACCTACAACGTTTAATATATGTGTCGTAGCAGAGCAAAATGTTACCCTGATTTTGACAAAAACTGCGCATTGATTGCTAGCTTTTACTTTTTGCAAGCATTGCGCCTTCATAAATATACAATAACCAATCGATTGATCACTTTGCTGCTATGGTCACATATATCGTGTTGGCGGTAGTTTTTTATTCTTATTTCTCCATTCTGATTAGCGTCCGCACTCCGTTTATCATAATCATTGATGCTTTTCCAGTTTCGATGAAATATTTTAATTCAGTTCCGTTTTCAAGTTCCAAAAGCCCAAGTGTAAAAGAATCATCCTTATATCCTTTAAAATCTCCATAACCTTTGTCTTTCGCATTAACCAAATTTCCACTACTCTCAATTCCATTCTCGTTCGTTATCAATTTTTGAGAAGTCAAAATGCTATAGTTTTCGGAATCAATAACAGTTGAACAAATAATCATTTCATTTTCTGTTAAGTTAAGATTTAGTCCAGAATATGGAAAGTCAGAATTCGATTCATAGAATTTTGTCCATTTAAAATCATCGTATGGTTTTATAGTACTTCGTTTAATAGAAGCAATTGAAATATTATGTTTGGATTTGTCGCTTTTTCTCAACCTTTTTTTTCTTTAGCTCGCAAGTCTCTTAAAAAAGTTAGAAACTTTATACCTTTATTACACTCAGGGCAGTATTTTGTTTTTTGAATAGATGGATTCTGTACAGATGATATAAGTTTAAAATTTTCATATCCGATTCTTCTATTGCCTAATAAACCTAAATATTCGGATTTATATGAACCGAAATCAACATCACAAAAATTGCATAATTGCAATTCGAGTCCATCATAAATTTCATAAACAGTATATTTATGTATTCCGTCTTTGAAGTGATTAATTTCCTCTTCTAATACTCCACAATCATCACAAGGAGCAAATTCCTTTACCTCAAGATTTGAATAGCATATTGGACATTGTTCTTTTTTCATTTGCTCAAATTACCGCCAACGTTTTATATATGTGTTGTAGCAAAGCAAAATGTTACCTTGCTTTTTGATTTTTCTGCGCATTGGTTGCTAACT
>NZ_CANLOZ010000011.1 GCF_947492965.1 uncultured Aquimarina sp.
CAAAAAACCCCTTGAAGCTAGCTTCAAGGGATTAAATAAAATCTTGTAAAATTGTCAACCTATTTTAGGACGACTCACTTAAACTTTTACACGTGTAAAGCTCTATTATCTGTAGCAGCTAATGCAGCCTCTTTGATAGCTTCGGTAAATGTTGGATGTGCATGAGACATTCTAGAAATATCTTCTGCAGATGCCCTAAATTCCATAGCAGTTACAGCTTCTGCAATAAGATCTGCACAACGTGCTCCTACCATATGAACACCTAGTACCTCATCTGTTTTCTCATCTGCCAAAATCTTCACAAACCCATCAAGATCCGCACTAGCACGAGCTCTTCCTAGCGCTCTAAATGGAAACTGACCAGATTTATAAGCAATCCCAGCTTCTTTTAATTCTTCTTCTGTTTTACCTACAGCAGCAACTTCAGGCCAAGTATAAACTACACCAGGGATAAGATTATAATCAATATGCGGTTTCTGACCTGCTAGTGTTTCTGCAACAAAGACACCTTCTTCTTCGGCTTTATGTGCTAACATCGCTCCTTTTATTACATCACCAATTGCATAAATATTGCTAGCTGATGTTTGTAAATGATCATTTACTTCTACTTGTCCTCTATCATTTAGTTTAACTCCTGCTGCTTCAGCGTTTAATCCATCTGTATATGGACGTCTCCCTACAGAAACTAAACAATAATCTCCTTTAAACTCTACTGGATTTCCTTTTTTGTCATCCGCAGTAATAGTCACCTGTTTCGCCGTTGCCTTTACTCCTGTTACCTTATGCGAAGTATAAAATTTAACCCCTTGTTTCTTAAGAACTTTCTGTAACTCTCTAGATAAAGCCTTATCCATTCCTGGAATAATTCTATCCATATATTCTACTACAGAAACCTCAGCTCCTAAGCGACGGTACACCTGCCCTAGCTCTAAACCAATAACACCTCCACCAATAATTACAAGGTGTTTAGGAACTTCTTTAAGTTTTAATGCTTCTGTAGAAGTAATTACCCGCTTTTTATCGATAGTAATAAAAGGTAAGGTAGAAGGTTTTGATCCTGTAGCAATGATCGTCTGTTTTGCTTCTATAGTTTCTACAGAGTCATCATTTTTTGTAACGTTTATATGAGTAGCGTCTTTAAAAGAACCAATCCCCTCATAAACATCAATTTTATTTTTCTTCATTAAAAAATCAACTCCTCCTGTTGTCTGATCAACTACAGCTTGCTTGCGGGCAATCATTTTTTCTAAGTTAATCTTTACATCTCCCGGAATTTCAATCCCATGATCTGCAAAATGCTTTATTGCATGCTCATAATGATGCGACGAATCTAGTAATGCTTTACTAGGAATACATCCTACATTAAGACAAGTTCCACCAAGTGTCGAATATTTTTCGATTATTGCAGTTTTCATACCCAGTTGTGCACAACGTATTGCTGCTACATATCCACCAGGTCCGGAGCCGATCACGGCTACATCATATGTACTCATAAAGAGATTTTTATATTGTCTTATAAAATTTTTAGAATAACAAATGTACAAATGTTTTGCTTCTTACAGAAGTGAAGATCTTATCAAATTTTTATTATGAAAGCAATATTAGTAGTGGTTAAAAAGTTATACATTTAACACGTCGATTAGCTTTTCTAAAAATCATACTATTTTTTAAAAGCTTTTTGGATATATTTAAACAAAATAGCTAGTTAATAATGCGATATTTATCTTCTCTTCTCCTCCTTGTTCTTATAGTTTTATGGAGTTCTTGTCGTAAAGATTTTGAGTCTGGTCCGAGTACTGGTAATCTGCAGTTTTCAACAGACACCTTATTTTTAGATACCGTTTTTACCAATATTGGTTCGAGTACCTATAGTTTTAAGGTATACAATAGAACTAATGATGATTTTACAATTCCAAGTATAGCATTAGAGAGAGGAGAAAGTTCTAATTATCGATTAAACGTAGATGGAATACCAGGAAAATCTTTTCAAGATATTCAAGTATTGGCTAAAGATAGTATTTTCGTATTTGTAGAGACTACGACTGATATTACACAACAAACAGGTGATTTAGAATTTTTATATACAGATCGAATTTTATTTGATCCTACAGGTAGTCAGCAAGATGTAGATTTAGTAACACTAGTAAAAGATGCTGTATTTCTATTCCCCTCTAGAGATGATGATGGAATGGTAGAACAGCTTCCTATTGGCAATGAAGGTGATAGTATTGAAGGGTTCTTCTTGGAAGATGATGAGCTCAATTTTACCAACGAGAAACCTTATGTAATCTATGGTTTTGCGGCCATTCCACCTGATAGAACGTTAACTATAGATGCTGGAGCAAGAATTCATTTTCATGATCAATCAGGGATTATTGCTGCAAACAACTCTACACTTATAGTTAATGGCGAAGTAAGTTCGGATCCAGAGTTATTAGAAAATGAAGTGATCTTTGAAAGTGATCGATTAGAACCTGGATTTAGTGAGATTCCTGGTCAATGGGCTTTTATATGGCTTACTGCTGGTAGTACAGGACATGTCATCAATCATGCTACGATAAAAAACGGAGCCGCCGGAATTATTATGGATTCTAACGACGGAGGTCCCGATCCTACATTAACTATTACCAATTCTCAAATTTATAACCACTCTGCTTTTGGAATTTTAGGAAGAACAGCCAATATCAGAGGTGAAAATTTGGTCATCAATAACGCAGGGATACATGCTATGTATGCTTCATTCGGAGGTACTTATAATTTTAACCATTGTACATTTGCGAACTATTGGAATGTAAGCTTTAGAGATACACCTGCATTGGCTATCGACAACATATTCGTAGTGAGAGATGAAGATGGAAATATTACAGAAATTTTAGCAGAAAATCTTGTTGAAGCTAATTTTACTAACTGTATCGTATATGGAAATGAAAACCTAGAACTTGGAATCACCAGAGCTGAAGGGACAACCTTTAATTATAATTTTGGAAATTCTCTTATACGTTTTAATGATTTCAATGGTCAGTTTTCTGACAATGCCTTATACGATTTCACTGATAATAGTTTGTTTAATAACGTTATTTTGAATGAAGATCCTAGTTTTAAAGCTCCTTTTGAGAATGAGTTGAATATTGGTGATGATTCCGCTGCAAACGGACAGGCCTCTACTCCAACTATGGGTACTGATATTTTAGGTACACCTAGAGATATGACCGCTCCAGATATTGGCGCTTATGAAAGTATTATTTTCGAAATGGAAGAAAATTAAATAAACATACTTCTTTTTTACTATGACGATATCCAAAAATAATGAACTTTTTATCTTAGGAAATAGTGCTCTCTTAATAACACTTTTCCTATTTTTTATAGATGAAGGTAATTACAATTTTAATTGGATAGAGGAACCTTTCGTTTTGGTGATATTTGGAATCTATGCCATTCCGATTTTCTTAGGTCAGTTATTTATTTACAAGGTATTTCTTAAAAATAGTAAATCAACCAAAAAAATAGTGCTAAGTATATTTGGTGGCTCTATCATCGGAATAACAGCTACAGTAAGCATCTTGCTTAGTGGGATACTTACATAAAAAAGGAAATTAAAAAATTACTTTTGTATTCGGTAACTGTTCTTTTATTCTTTCTTTTTCATTTTCAGAAAAGTTGTTTTTACTAAGTTCTAAAACTTTTAACCCAGTAAGACCTTTTAAATTTTGAGGCATAAATTGAAAGTTGTTATTTCGTAATAGAAGTACTTTTAAACTTTGTAAAGAATCTACTGCAGCTATAAGATTGGAAAGCTGAAGTTTTGGATTAGCATCCAGAACCAGCCCTTCTATATAGTTTAGTTTACTAATGTTTCTGGGGATTTCAGCAATTTCATTATTAGATAAAACCAAAATCTTTAATGATTTTATTTGTTCAACTATAGAAAATACTTGATCCAAATCAAGCTCTGGATTATTATTAAGATGTAGCTCTTGTAACACATTACACTTAGAGAATTCTTCTGGTAATTCCTTAAGATTGTTTTCACTCAAATACAAAAAGTCTAACTTTTCTATTTGGGTTAATACTTTGCTGGCTTGTAAAATATCTAAATTTGGATTTTTAGCTAAATCAATCTCTCTTAGATTCGGCAATTCGCTCAAAACAGTAGGTATTTCATTAAAATCATTACCTCTCACATTTAATACTGTTAATTGGTTCATTTTATCAAACTCTGGTGGTAAAGAAGTTACCTTATTGTCTTCTACATTAAGAAGTTTCAATTTTGACAACCTTAGTACCTCATTAGGAATCTTTTCTAAATTACAATCCTTAAGATATAATGATTCTAGTGTCATTAACCCATCTATTGATTCTGAAAACAGATCTAACTCTTCACAATCTAGAGATACACTAGTTAGCTTTTCATTTCCTTGTACCGCATCCTTTAAGGTCAATTTTTCAGTGATTTGTGCACTCATAAAGAATTGTATGCATATCAAACAAATAAGAAATAGTATTGCTCTCATTGCGTTATCCTTAACAAACATAAACTATACCTTTTCCTTAGTATATCCTTTACGAAGAATCATATAAGATATAACTCCAACGACCATCCAAATACATAATATACCAAAATTGGCTTGTAGTTTATATTCTCCAAAATCCATTTCGAATAACAATGTTAAAACACCATTAACACCTCCATGAGCAAAAACCGCTGGCCAAACACTTTTAGATTTAATTGTCAATAGCGCTAAAAAACTTGATACAAACACTGTATTTATAGGAAGAAAAATAAAAGCCCCCAAAATTGGATATTCTGGATAATTAAATCCATCTAAAACGATTGGTAAGTGCCAAAAACCCCAAACCAATCCTAAAAAGATAATTGATTTTAGCAAACTGTTTTGCTCTAATAATTTCTTTTGTAAAAAACCTCTCCAACCAACTTCTTCTCCAAATGCTAGTAAACTGTTAACTAAATTAACAACAAGCATTGTAATGAAAAAGTTCGCCCAGAAAAAAGGAATGCTTTGATCTTCATTGCCTAAAAGTAAGGACAAGTCTATATTAATAACCTTATTATCCGTAATGAGGTATTCATGATTAATTCCCCAACCAATCTTTTCAAATAATAATCTACCTAGTACGGTAATAATGATAGGAACAAATAAACTTAATAGAAGATACCAAAATGTACGAAGTTTCCAATCAATATATTTTAAACCAATCTTATTTTTCACTAGATAAATAATGGTCCCAATACATGGAATAAACATAGTTACCATCATAAAAGGTTGAAAAAACTCATACTCTTGCCCTCCATTAAGAATAATAAACATTTGTACTAAATATGTGGCTAACAATAAGAGGATAAGGTATATCCAAACACTTTTTTCTAATTTTATCATGGATGTAAGTTTCTAATTTTTTATCAATTATTATTCCGTTTTATTTGTGCTTTTAAAAAAGAACTGTCTCTTATTTATTGAACTTCAAATTCTCATAAATAATAGTTTTACGATTTTCTAGAAATGGTGTCAAAATTATTTTAAGGTTTTTTAAATATATGTAACTTTCCCTTCTTTATCATATCTGCTTAACAAAAAGTAAAAATCATCAAAATTCAAACTTTTGAAATCTTATTTATTTACATCAGAACGACTTGGCTTTCGTAATTGGTCCATAGAAGACTTAGACATCTTGCATACAGAGGTTAATAATGACGACGATGTGATGGAGTTTTTCCCATATAAACCTACATTGGATCAAACCAAAGATTTTATTCTTCGCATGCAACAACATTATGAGCGTACTGGTTTTTGCTATTTTGCAGTAGACTTATTAGAAAGCGATGAGTTAATTGGTTTTATTGGATTTAGCGAGCAATCCTATCTTGAAGAGTTAGGAACGTTTGTAGATATTGGATGGCGATTAAAAAAATCAAGTTGGAGAAAAGGATTAGCTACAGAAGGTGCAAAAGCGTGTTTAGCATATGCCTATGAACATTTAAAATTAGAAGATATTTATTCTGTAGCACCTGAGATAAATGAAAATTCTATAGCTGTAATGGAAAAGATCGGAATGAAATACCTAAAAGTTTTTGATCACCCCAAATTATTAGATGATGTAAGGTTAAAAACATGTGCTCTCTACCATAAAAACATTAGAAACTAATATATCCCATATTTCTTTGCTACATTTAGGACTTTATATCGTTATTTATTCATATGAAAAACATAACCAATAAAATCCGAATTTTTGTAATTTTTTCGCTGGTTTTGCTCAACGTTAGTTGTGATCAGATTTCGAAAACAGTTGTACGACAAACTATTGAAAAGAATGAAATAATATCTGTTTTTGATGACAACTTTGTTTTAACCAAAGTAGAAAACACTGGTGCTGCTTATAGTTTAGGATCAGATCTTGCTCCGGTTCTTAAAATTATTTTATTGCAAATATTACCAATTCTAGTGCTACTATTTTTACTTAGACTTCTTATTATAAAAACTAATTACTCTAAAGAAACTATAGTAGGTTTTACTTTTATTATTGGAGGCGGAATTGGAAATCTTTATGATCGCATTGTTCATGGTTCGGTTACTGATTTTATGATCATGGATATAGGAATTATAAAAACTGAGATTTTTAATATGGCTGATGTTTCTATTATGTTGGGTTCCTTCATTATTTTAATCACTGCTTTGATTACCAAGAAAGATACTTTCTTTAGAGAAACTACGAATTAATATGGCTTGGATACAGGAAATCACTTTCGAAAATGCGAAAGGACAGCTAAAACGACTTTATGAACGAGTTAAAGGACCAAATAATAATGTCGATAATGTCTTATCCATTCATAGCCTAAGACCTCATACTTTAGTGGGTCATATGGGATTATATAAAAATGTATTGCATAATTCTAATAATACATTACCAAAATGGTATTTAGAAACGCTAGGTGTCTATGTAAGTTTTTTAAATCAATGTGATTATTGTGTCGCACATCATAGCGCGGGATTAAAGCGTTTACTTGCTGATGATTTAAAATTTAAACAAATCACCAATTGTATTCAGAAAGATGACGCAGCTTCTTATTTTGATACAAAATACCTTGAAGGAATGCAGTATGCTAAAAAATTGACCTTATCCCATCATACTATTACAAAAATGGATATTGATTCGTTGAGAGATCATAATTTAACGGATGGAGAGATTTTAGAAATCAATCAAGTGGTAAGTTATTTTAATTATGTAAATCGTACAGTTGTCGGACTTGGAGTAAATACTGATGGAGATATCATAGGATTATCTCCAAATGATTCTAACGATCCAGATAACTGGGGACACTCTTAAAAAAACATCAACTAGGCTGATTGTGGATAAATATCAGTTCTCAAGAGGTTCCCTATATTTTACAATATCGATTCCTATTCCATTTGGATCTTCGATAGCAAAGTGTCTTTCTCCCCAAGGTTCATCTCTTAATCCAACTTTAATAGCTATATCTTTTGTTTTCATCTCTTCATATAACTGATCTACATCATCCACTTCGATTGTTAGATACATACCTTGTCCCATAAAAGGTTTATGAAAAAATGGCTGCTGTGTCGGATGATTGGGTAAAAGAAAACTTAAAGTATCCTTAGCATTAGGTGTTTTGAGAAGAAGATAAAAATCATTTTCAAATTTTACAGCAAACCCCAATGCTTTAATGTAAAACTCCTTGGTCTCTTTTAATTTAGTTGTTAAAATACCCGCATTTAATCTCATTATAAAAAAGGTTTTAGTTGTATCCTAAAATTACAATATTCACCTTTTTTTGTTTATAGATTTAATCAATTATTAACAAGTAATGTCATTGCGATTTCAACCAGTCAGATTTTTTTAGCGTATAGAAGTTGAGTATTTCATTATCATATTCAAAAGTCTCCACAAACTGTAATCCCACTTTTTTTAGGACTGTATTAGACGCGATATGTTGGATTTCTGCTGCTGCACTAATTTCTTCAAGATTTAATTTTTCGAATCCATACTTTAATGAAGCTATCGCCGTTTCTGTGGCGATTCCGTTTCCCCAATATTTTTTTATAAGTCGATACCCTATATCGTAATAATTAAATTCCTTTCGTAATTCTTTCTCATATTTTAGACCAGACCAGCCTATAAAATCATTCGTTTTCTTATCTATCACTGCCCATCTGCCTATTCCATTGTCGATATACTGAGCTCTTATCATATCAATAACTTTTTGTGCCTCTTCTATGGTTTTTATAGGTCGTTTACCCAAAAACTCATGAACATCAGGATCAGAATCTAGTTCAAACATTCCTTTATCATCATATGTCTCAAGTTCTCTTAAGAAGAATCTGTCAGTTTCTACGTGTATTTTCATTAATGATTGGTCTTAATTTCGATAAGTCTAACTAAATGTCAACTAAAAACTTATCAAACATTTATATAATAAAATTAGTAAAAATAAATTCCAATTCTAAGGAGTTGCGGGTACTAGTGCGTAAGGAGATTCTAAGATAATCCAATTGTTATTCGCTAAGCTTTCTTTAGCATGTTCATAAACTTTTATGTAAGCCTTTTTATTTTCTAGCGGTATCCTATCCTGATATATATTGTTGGGATTATTAAGCTCCTCTATTGCCAAACTTAAATTAGTTTTAGCCGTTTCTATTTGCCCTTCATTATATAATTTCCAAGCGTAATAATAATAGTCTTCTGGATGATTTAATTCTTGATTTGCCAAATCCATATGTAAAATTCCATATAATCTACTTTCTCTTTCAACTAGAAAGTACACTGAGATTATCAAAAATACTCCAAGTACTAATTGCCCCGAAGTAACCTTGTCCTTCATTACAAACAAAACTACCAAAGCAACAAAAATGGTCAAAAAGGCTGCGAACTTAAGTGCAGTTGATCCTGGCCAAAACAATACTTTAAAACAAAAGGCCAAACTACAAAACCCTACAGCTAAAAATAAAATCGACACTCCTATTTTATGTTTTTTAATACTACTATAGATAAAAAATATAATCGAGCTTAAACATACAATTTGGCTTCCAATAATGATCATTTCATTTCCAAAAGGCCAACTCATTAGCCAAAACAATACTCCCATAATCAATGGAATAGAGACCAGCATCATAAATGCTTCGATTCGATGTTTTTTCTTTACTAATGATAGTATGGTATAAATTGGTATACATAACAGAATAATCAAAACTCCTATTATTAAAAGTGCATTAGTTTGTGGAAAAGGAAATAAAAATCTAGAAACTAAACCAAAAAGAGATAATCCAAATAAAACTAAAAGTATGTATTTAAGTATTTTCATGCTCATTTATTGTGCTATTCTATTATTTCAAACATGTTGTTATTAATCTTAACATCTTTAGTTAGTATCTAATAATGATTAAATGTTACCTAACAATTTTACTTTTTAGGTTTAAGTTGATAAAACAAAAAAAGCGTAACCTTGGGTTACGCTTTTCGAATACAGTTATTTTATGTCAATGATTATACTACAAACAAAGGTTTGTCTGCCATCATTGCATTTACATCATTTGCAATATTATGCAGCTCTTCTTCGTTTTCTACGTTGTTAATGACACGATCTATTAGCTCTACAATTGCCAACATATCATCTTCTTTTAATCCACGTGTTGTTACTGCAGCAACTCCAATACGAATACCAGAGGTTACAAAAGGAGATTTATCATCAAACGGTACCATGTTTTTATTTACCGTAATTTCTGCTACTCCTAAAGCTTCTTCTGCCTCTTTACCAGTAACCCCTTTATTTCTAAGGTCGATTAACATCATATGGTTATCAGTTCCTTCAGAAATTACTTCGTATCCTTTCTTTACAAATGCATCTGCCATGGTAGCTGCATTTTTCTTTACCTGAATAATGTAATGTAAAAACTCATCTGTTAATGCTTCTCCAAAAGCGATTGCCTTTGCAGCAATAATATGCTCTAACGGTCCTCCTTGGTTTCCAGGAAAAACAGCACTATCTAATAAAGAAGACATCATTCGCTTTTTACCACTTTTAAGGGTAATTCCGAATGGATTTTCAAAATCTTTACCCATTATGATCAGTCCTCCTCTTGGTCCTCTTAATGTTTTATGAGTTGTTGTTGTTACAACGTGACAATGAGGTACAGGATCTGCGATAACCCCTTTGGCTATTAAACCAGCAGGATGCGCTATATCTGCTAACAAAATTGCTCCTACACTATCAGCAATTTCTCTAAATCTTTTGTAATCGATCTCTCTAGAATACGCAGATGCTCCTGCAATAATTAATTGAGGCTTTTCTGCTGTAGCAATTTCCTGAATTTTATCATAATTCAATCTACCTGTCTCCTTCTCTACACCATAAAAAACTGGATTGTATAGTTTACCAGAAAAGTTTACCGGAGATCCATGTGTTAAATGTCCTCCATGAGAAAGGTCAAATCCTAAAATTTTATCTCCTGGTTTAAGACAAGCATGGTATACTGCGGTATTTGCTTGTGATCCTGAATGTGGTTGTACGTTAGCATATTCTGCTCCGAACAATTCTTTAGCACGATCGATAGCGATTTGCTCCACCACATCTACCACAGAACATCCTCCGTAATATCTCTTACCAGGATATCCTTCTGCATATTTATTAGTTAAAACTGAACCGGCTGCTTCCATAACCTGTTCACTTACAAAATTTTCTGAAGCGATCAATTCCAATCCGTTGATCTGGCGCTCTTTTTCGTCTTGAATTAAATCAAAAATCTGCTCGTCGCGTTGCATGTTGTATTGTTTATAAAATAGATCTTCAAAAATAGGAACATTCCATAAAATAAATCTATGGAATAACAATAAATTTCAACATTTTCTTCACAATTAAAAATATCACATTTTTTAGTTAACTTTCACAGAAATAAAATATATAAAACGTTCTATTATTATATATTTGATCATAAGAAGTACCAACACTTATTAAAAGAAAAATAATGCCCATAACAGCAAATAACCCAAATAGAAAAACCTGGATCGATACTCCTACAAATACCGATTTTCCGATTCAAAACATTCCTTTTGGCGTATTCCTTACCAGAGATGACGTCATTACTATAGGAACCAGAATTGGAGATACTGCTATAGATCTTGGTGCTTTGCATCAACTAGGTTATTTTGAAGGAATTCCTCTAACCGACGATATTTTTTTACAAGATTCTTTGAATGATTTTATATCCGATGGTAAAAAAACCTGGAGACTAGTACGCAATCGAATTGCTGAAATTTTTGATGCAAAAAATAATGCACTAAAAAAGAATAAAGAACATTGCAAAATTGTGCTCTTTACACTTGATGAAATTGAAATGCAATTGCCAGTTACCGTTGGTGATTACACAGATTTTTATAGTAGTATCGAACATGCTACTAACGTAGGAACCATGTTTAGGGATCCAGATAATGCGTTATTGCCTAATTGGCTACATATCCCAGTAGGATATCATGGTCGTAGTAGTTCTATTATTCCGTCAGGAATTCCTGTGCATAGACCACAAGGACAAAAACTAATTAATGGAACCGAAAAACCTATTTTTGGACCATCTAGATTGGTAGATTTTGAATTAGAGATGGCGTTTATTACTACAGATGCCAATTTATTAGGAGAACCTATACCTATTGAAGAAGCTGAAGATTATATTTTTGGTTTAGTTTTATTTAATGATTGGAGTGCCAGAGATATTCAGAAATGGGAATATGTTCCGTTAGGACCATTTTTAGCAAAAAACTTTGCTTCCTCTATTTCTCCATGGATTGTAACACTAGATGCACTAGAACCTTATCGTGTTGCAGGGCCAAAGCCTATCAAAGAGCAGCTTCCTTATTTACAATATGAAGGCGATAAAAGTTTTGATATTCATCTAGAGGTAGCCATACAACCAGAAAAAGCAAAAGAAACTGTTGTTTGTAGAAGTAATTTCAAACATATGTATTGGAACATGTCTCAACAGCTAGCACATCATACAATTAATGGATGTCCTGTAAATTCTGGAGATATGATGGGTAGTGGAACGATCTCCGGTCCTACTCCAGATTCTTTTGGATCTATGTTAGAACTTAGTTGGCGTGGAGAAAAACCAGTTCAACTAGATGAAGGAGGAAGCCGTAAATTTATTGAAGATAACGATACCGTTATTATGAGAGGTCATTGTGAAAAAGATGGCGTACGAATAGGATTTGGAGAAGTGTCTACCAAACTGCTCCCAATATTTAAAAAATAAAGATCAACAATTCTTAAATAAAAACCTCAAAGAGTGACTTTGAGGTTTTTTTGTTACCTTTTGGCATCAAAATTGAATAAGTGTCCCCCAAACGCATGATATTATGAAAAGAAAACTACTTGTATTTTTAATCACTATTGCTTTATATTCCTGTGGTGGTAAAAAAAAGACGGTTACTGCATTAAATACTGGTAACTACGATCAAGCCATTAATACTTCAGTAAGTAAATTAAGAACTAATAAACACAAAAAAGGGAAGCAAGATTATATTCTTATCCTAGAAGAAGCTTTTGCCAAAGCTGTAGATAGAGATATGAATGCGATCGCTTTTATGGAAAAAGAAGGAAATCCTGCTAATCTAGAACGTATTTACAACTCTTATAACACCCTTAAAACCAGACAAGAAAGAATTAGACCGTTATTACCTCTATTCCACGTAGAACAAGGGCGTAATGCTAATTTTACTTTTGATAATTACGATGATGAAATTCTGAATACAAAAGAACAATTATCAACCTATCTGTATGATAGTGCAAAATCCTTATTATCCAAAGCAAGAAGAAAAAGCGATTATCGCAAAGTATATGATGATTTGGTGTATCTAAATAAAATTAATCCAAACTATAAAAACACCAATGATTTAATTGAAGAAGCTCATTTTAAAGGAACTGATTTTGTAAAAGTAAGTTTAAAAAATAACACCAATGTAATCATCCCAAGGCGTTTAGAAAATGACTTATTAAATTTCAGTACATATGGATTAAACGATTTATGGACTGTATACCACAATGAACCACAACGTTCTATAACTTATGATTATTTAATGGAAGTGTCCTTTAGGGAAATAAATATCTCTCCAGAACAGATTAGAGAAAGACAACTAGAACGAGAAAAATTAATAAAAGATGGTTGGGAATATCTATTAGATGAAAATGATGATTTCGTTTTGGATGAAGATGGAAAGAAAATTAAGGTTGACAAAATGGTTACTGTAAGATGCGAATATTATGAATTTATGCAGTTTAAAGAGGCTCAAGTTGTCGGAAATGTTCAATATCGTAATCTTAACACCAAACAACTACTAGATGCTTTTCCTTTATCTAGCACCTATGTTTTTGAACATATTTATGCTAATTATAATGGCGATAAACGTGCTTTAGATGATGACTTGATCAGATATTTAGGCTTACAAGCTGTACAATTTCCAACTAACGAACAGATGGTATACGATTCTGGTCAAGACTTAAAGAATAAACTAAAAAGTATTATAACTAGGTATCGATTTAATTAATACTTTATCGTAAGTCCTAACTCAGAAAAAACTTTGTTATTTCCCTGTTTTTGATTATCAAATTCAAGAGTTAGATGAGATCGATTACTCTTTATGAACAATATATTTGAGAGTTCACTAAAATAATTAGTGAACTCTTTTTCTTTATCTGTAGTATTAACTTCGAACTCAACTTTGGTTAATGATTTGATTCTGTTTAAATGAATTTTAGGTTCATTATTAGCCTTCTTTTCATTTCTGTAAGGAAGCCTAAAAGTCCACGGTAACACTGGATTTTCATTGTTAGTGATGATGTCTATCGACATCCCTTTCGGGAAATAATCTGGTTGATACACCTCGCTGTTTTCAAAAAGTTGATCTGTAGCTTCCGAATTTACCAAGCATAATCCATATCGTGAGTAACCATTTTTAGTAAATTGAGAACGCTCCCAAAGTTTCGTTGGCGAAGAAATATCATTTTGAATTTCTTTTTCATTGATAACCCATAAAACCTCAAGAAAGAAATTTTCGAAATAAAACTTACGATTTGTAGTGCCCTGCCCTGGATGAACTCGACTACTACCTTCTATGAAACCAAAACTGAGTAAATCGTCTGCTTCTTTTCCATTATTATCAGAAAATATAAATATATGATCAACTTCCATTTTCATTTAATAATAGTCCTAACTTTCAATTAATATACTATATAAATTGATGCAATACCTGAGCATCTATAGCGCTATGCGAAGCATGATACACTGTTTCTCCATTTCTAATTACGATAAACTGTGGAGACTCATGATACACCTGAAATTTAGCCGCAATTTCGGATGAAATATCTCTGTGATTTAATAAATCTAAATAATATAAGTCTACCTGATTTTCAGAAACATCGAAACTACTTTCAAAATTTTTAATCACCATTCTACTAATTCCACAACGGGTAGAATGTTTAAAAATAGCTTGCGTTTTACCCTTTGAAGCTTCTGCAATTGTATCTAATTGCGCCAAAGATTTCAATTCTTGCCAAGGTAAGGCTTGTTTTTCTTCTTTAGGTTCTTTGTCTTCTGACCCAAATATTTTTCCGAATAATCCCATGCAATTTTTATTTATTAAGTCGTGCAAAAATACTAAAAATTACGGCTAGATTTCTATTCCAAAAAAATAGCGAGTTCCTAAGAACTCGCTATACCAATAAAACAAATATACAATCAAGGATTCTATGATTTTATAAATTTTAAAACTGCTTTGGTCTTATTTTCTGTAAGTATATATAAGCCATTGCTAAGCTCGGAAACATCAACCTGTGTAATCTTATTAGAAAGTTTTACTTTCTTCACTACCCTTCCGGTTAGGTCTGTAATTTTAAACTCGTGTTCTTTTCTTAAACCTATTAACGATATTGAAGTTTTTGCAGGGTTAGGGAATATAACCACATCTTGTAAATCAAAATCACCTACAGATAAAGCAGAAGTAGAAAACTCAATACTATTGATGTTAAATAATAATCCGTTCCCTCCACTATAAGAAAATCGAATATTTTGATTACCCGAGATAAGATTAACAGAAGTACTAATTGTATTCCAGCTTTGCCATCCTCCAGTATTCGAAACATCTACGGAACCTATTACTGTTTGATCATTCAAAATATTAATAGTTCCTCCTTGAGAATTGGATGCTATTCTAAAAGACACTTCGTAAGTTCCATCAGTTTCAATAGAAGATTGATATGTGGTATAATCACCATTTTCTATATAGCCAATATTCATGCCTCCACCAGTATCACTTGTAGTTTCCCTCTGTATACCTTGAGCTGTCGTATATTCTTCAGCTTCAATGATTCCAGGAATAGTATGTAAAATTGTACATGTATTAAGTTCATCTACAGGACAATCATCATCAGCATTAGATACATATCCTGTTGGTTGTGTACATGCAGAAACAACATCAGTATTATCTCCTAAACCATCATTATCTGTATCCGCATACCAATTAGTGGGATTAGTACAATTTTGAACACAGTTTTCATTTTCTCCTGGTAAACCATAACATCCTAATCCATTTGGACCTAAAGTAATATCCCAATCAATTCCTGCAACCCAATTATCACCATTAAACTCATATGCTCCAGCATCTGGATTAGCTCCATTAAATCCATCGGTAATACCATTGATTACTCTTCCTGCATCTATGGCAGCAGATCCCTGACTTAAGTTGAAATTTCCATTGGCAATACTTACATAAGAATCCGAATTGACGACTATATTATTTTGTTTATCTGACTGTGGTTCCCATTCTCCTTTAAAGCCCAAATTATTCCATACCTTCACATTGGTAAACGATGTTCCTTCTTTATGCCAAGCTCCCATCTCATCAGAGTTGTTATAAAAGGTATTATTAAAAACATCTATATCTTTTCCGTCCCAATTGATTTGAACACCTGTCCATTCTGTATTCCAAACCACATTATGATGTACAGAAAAAGCTTCTGCATCATTATCTAAATAAATCCCTGCTGCTTTATTTTTAGATCCGCGAGAAGCAGTATCATGAAACCAATTATGGTGTATTTCTGTGTTTTGTGGTCCACCAACGGTATAAAAAGTGGCACAATCATCTGCTATTAAATTACTTCGATATACATCATTATAAGCAATCTCGCATCGGTTTCCATTAAAATTGATACCATCACGCCCTCCATTAAAAATAGTATTGTTCAAAATTTTATTATCAGTTCCTCCTCTTGCAACTAAAGGGGCATCATAAGATCCTAAATAATTAAAATCATGAATATAAGAGTTACGGACTTCGTTAAACTGTCCTCCCAAACGTAATCCAGTAGCTGCGCTAAATGCTATCTCGCATTTTTCTATCACATTTCTTGAACCATTTACCTCTACGCTAGGTTTTCCTGCATTAAATCCTCTGAAAATTCCTTGTGTATGATTACCATAAAATGAAGAAACTCCAAATAACACATTATTATTCGAATTGTTCTTTAACTCTATGGCTCCGCCAAAAACAGCCAAATTTCTAACTTCTATATAGTTTCTACCATTAAGATCTATAGTTAATCTTCGTTTTCTCATTCGCACCATACCGTCTTGTGGAGCATTCCCATTCGGTAATTGTACAAAAAGTTCCTTGGTGTTTTCGTTAAACCACCATTCATTTTGATAATCAAGAGCTGCCTTTACACCTTCTAAATAAAAGTCACCAAAATCACCAGGAGCATGAAAAGTTCTAATCCATGTTGGATTTTTGTCTAGATTAAAATTTACTCTTCCTGCTGAACTTGATGTAATAAAAGATTTCCAGGCAATCCAACCGGATCCTGGTTTATCACCATAAAAAAATACAGAACCTCCAGTCCAATCGATATTTGGGATTTGTGATGAAGTTAAAAAAGCATTATTTACCACATCTGGCCCACTTCCACCATCATTACGCAAAGAATTGAGTGTAAAAGGTTCTCCGTCTGTATTATTTGGCCATCTTGCAAGATCTAATGCTGTGCTTCCATTCATCACAAAATTTTCTTGTCCCAACGAATCAAAATTTATCGTTGTTTTATAAATAGTTCCAGAATCATTGGACCATCCGCTAAGTGATTGCATTGCAGAAATAATCACTTTTTCACCAGGATATGATGTAAATACAATTGGATTTCCAGCAGTACCTGAATTCGAAGGTTTGAGTATCTCTTCATAAGTACCTTCTCTAATATATACGATATCTCCAGCAACAGCTACAGATGCTGCTTTAGTTATTGTCTTGTAAGGATTGTCTATAGATCCATTATTAGCATCATCCCCATCCATAGCTACATAAATATCTCTTGAATACGCAGTACTATTAGATAAAAATAACATAGCAATACATACTATGAGTGTTTGTTTAAAAGCGTCCATGTGATTAGTTGTTTTTTTAGAGGCTAATGACCTCTTTTTTTCCAATTTTGGTTGAAAATATATCACTTATCATAAGGGTTACTATGTAAAACTAGAATTCGTTTGGAATAATTGAGAATATGTCAACTTATCTATAATATTTAAAAAAAGTATCATCTATCTATGACAAATAAAATACTTAGATACTACGATAGCATTTGTATAAATTAATTATCTTAAGGTTGCTAGTAACAAATCAAATCAACAACACAAAAAAGACAAAACGTCACAAAAAACAAGAGGTTTCACGACATTTTGGCATTTATATAGCAAAGGAATGCTATTTGATTTTAGCTAGTTCAAAACAAAAAGATACACTATGAATTTCAATAATTTCACTATAAAATCACAAGAGGCTATACAGCAAGCCCAACAGCTTGCTCAGAGTTATGGTCATCAACAAATAGAAAACGAACACATCTTTAAAGCTATATTTAATGTAGATGAAAATGTGCTTCCTTTCTTGTTAAAAAAACTAAATGTAAATATTACTATTTTACAACAGGTATTAGATAGTACTTTAGAAAGTTTTCCAAAGGTAAATGGTGGGGATATGCAATTATCTCGAGAAGCGGGAAAATCTCTTAATGAAGCTAGTATTATTGCAAAATCAATGCAAGATGAATTCGTTTCTATTGAACATCTGATCATTGCAATTTTTAAATCTAAAAGTAAGATTGGTCAAATCTTAAAAGATCAAGGAGTTACTGAAAAGCATCTAAAAGAAGCGATTAATGAAATTAGAAAAGGAGAAAGAGTTACTTCACAAAGTGCCGAAGAAACATATCAATCCTTGAGTAAATATGCTAAAAACTTAAATGAATTAGCTGAAAATGGTAAACTAGATCCTGTTATTGGAAGAGATGAAGAGATTCGTAGAATTCTACAAATCTTATCCAGAAGAACAAAAAATAACCCTATGCTGGTAGGAGAACCTGGAACAGGAAAAACGGCCATTGCAGAAGGATTAGCGCATAGGATTATAGCAGGAGACATTCCAGAAAACTTAAAGGATAAACAAATTTATTCTTTAGATATGGGAGCACTAATTGCTGGTGCAAAGTTCAAAGGAGAGTTTGAAGAGCGATTAAAGGCAGTTGTTAAAGAAGTTACTGCTAGCGATGGTAATATCGTATTATTTATTGATGAAATACACACATTAGTAGGTGCTGGCGGAGGTCAAGGTGCTATGGACGCGGCAAATATTCTAAAACCTGCATTAGCGAGAGGAGAACTAAGAGCTATTGGAGCAACTACATTAGATGAGTATCAAAAATACTTTGAAAAAGACAAAGCATTAGAACGACGTTTCCAAAAGGTTGTAGTTGATGAACCCGACACAGAAAGTGCTATCTCTATTCTTAGAGGAATCAAAGAAAAATACGAAACACATCATAAAGTAAGAATTAAAGATGAAGCAATTATTGCCGCGGTAGAACTTTCTCAACGATATATAACAAATCGTTTTTTACCAGACAAAGCTATTGATCTGATGGATGAAGCTGCTTCTAAACTTAGAATGGAAATCAATTCTAAACCTGAAGAGCTAGACGTATTAGATCGAAAGATTATGCAATTAGAAATTGAAATTGAAGCGATTAAACGTGAAAATGATGCTTCAAAACTAAAATCTTTAAATGCAGATTTAGCAAACTTTAAAGAAGAACGCAATGAGATTTTCTCCAAATGGCAAAGTGAAAAAGAAGTTGTAGATGCTATTCAGAATACTAAAACTGCCATTGAAGAATATAAACTTGAAGCAGAACGAGCAGAACGTAACGGTGATTATGGAAAAGTAGCAGAATTACGCTATGGAAAAATTAAAGATGCTCAGGAAAATTTAGAAGTATTACAAGAACAATTGAGTCAACAACAACATAAATCTTCTTTGATTAAAGAAGAAGTTACTAATGATGATATTGCAGAGGTTGTTGCCAAATGGACCGGAATTCCTGTAACTAAAATGTTACAAAGTGATCGTGAAAAACTTTTAGTTTTGGAAAAAGAATTACAAAAGCGGGTCGTTGGGCAATCTGAAGCAATTCAGGCAGTAAGTGATGCTGTTAGACGAAGCCGTGCAGGATTACAAGATCAGAAAAAGCCAATTGGTTCTTTCTTATTCTTAGGAACCACAGGAGTTGGTAAAACCGAACTTGCTAAGGCATTGGCAGAATACTTATTTAATGATGAAAGTGCCATGACTCGAATTGATATGAGCGAATATCAGGAGCGACATTCAGTGAGCAGATTAGTTGGTGCACCTCCTGGATATGTAGGATATGATGAAGGAGGACAACTTACAGAAGCAGTAAGAAGAAAACCATATTCTGTTGTACTGTTAGACGAAATTGAAAAAGCACATCCAGATACCTTTAATATCTTATTACAAGTACTAGATGAAGGTCGTTTAACAGATAATAAGGGAAGAACTGCTGATTTTAGAAATACAATTATTATTATGACCAGCAATATGGGAAGCCATATTATTCAGGAAAAGTTTGAAGCTGTCAAAGATATAGACACTGCAATGGAAAGTGCTAAAATCGAGGTATTAGGCCTACTGAAACAAGCTGTACGTCCAGAATTTCTTAACAGAATTGACGATATCATTATGTTTACTCCATTAACTAAAGCAAACATCCAAGAAATCGTGAGATTGCAACTAAAAAATGTTTCAGTAATGTTAGCCCAACAAAATATTACCTTAGATGCTACTGAAGAAGCGATTAACTTTTTATCTAAAAAAGGGTTCCAACCAGAATTTGGTGCAAGACCTGTAAAAAGAACGATACAAAAAGAAGTGTTGAATGCGCTTTCCAAAGAGATCCTTGCGGGAAAAGTATCTACCGATAGTATTATATTATTGGATGAATTTGATAACAATTTGGTATTTCGAAATCAAACAGATCTTGTGATGTAATAAACTGTAATTGTTTTAAATATATACCTTTATGAAGGGCAAATTTTAGTAAAATTTGCCCTTTTCTCGTTTTATTAAAAAACTTTTGATCATCTCTATCTATATGAAAACACTTGATATTACGGTTTTACCGTAGTTGTTAACAAATACATTCTTACATAGTTGATAAAATTTTCTTACGTGAGATGAACTTTTAAGTAACTTGCCATCGATGAAACCAGCTTTAATTGTATATATCTACCTCTGCGCATGCACTTTAACTTTTGCTCAAAGTAAGAAAGAAATTTTTGCTGATATTAAGAACAAGTATTCATTAATTAGAGAATTAGTAGATAATAATACACTTAGACAATTTTATACCGATTATACCTGTGAAGAATCTCTGGAAAAAGGCTCCATTACATTCTATTATAATAGCAGGGAATTAAAACTTATTGTACATCGGTATACCCAAGGGAGAGTTTCTTATGAAGATGAATACTATGTTTGGGATAATGAATTATTTTTCGAATTCTCTAAACACAAGGTACGATATAAAGACTATAAGCACTCAAAAAAGAAAAAAGTTAAAAAAATAGATGTTGTTCTCAACTTAGAAGAACGATTCTACTTTTACAATTTACTACCTATTAAATGTCAATTCAAAGATTTTGAAACTAGGAGTAATAGAAGTAAAAATCCTAAGACCAATTATGTAAGAAACAAAAGTACTAATTGTGAAGAAGCTGGCAGAATTCTTGAAAAATATAACATCCTATTAGATTTTCAAAATACAGAAATGGTTGATACTTGTGCTCTACCAAGAAGTATTGCAAAAATAATATCAGATGATGTTATTTATGGAAGTCTTGGTAGAAACTAATTTTAATGAATTATAATTCTTTTAGTTTCTGATTGTTGATCATAATACATTTTAGCAAAATAAACACCTGTAGAAAGGTTAATCTCTATTCTTGTATTCTCTCTAAGAGGTTGCTCTATTAATATATTTCCAAGCGTATCAAAAATCTCTAACCTTCCTTCTCTTCCATTTGTTTGGAATGTTATATAATCTCTTGCTGGGTTAGGATATATTAGAAACTGTGATTGTATATTTTCTGAAACTGATAACGTATTCGACCACGGTTGCCCTACATTATTACCCCAAATATACTCTACCAGATCTGGTTGATCTATGAACGGATTGCGATTAAATTGCCAGGTATAAATAACATTATTTCTATTCATCTCAAAATCGTCCGGTGGATCATTGCGATGCCAATCCAATAAGGTTGTTAAATCACCTAATTGACCAACAGTAGAATTATCTGGATTACCACTCACTACATCTAATCCATTATAACGTACGGTAAGAAAAAAGATACTACGTGCTACATCTCCTTGCCAACTTCCTTGATTTCCAGATGGACCACTATATTCTCCATAATCCTGATTTCCTCTAGAACTATTTTCTGGACCATCTGTAGCTCTCAATCCATGTGCATCTGAATTAGCATGTCTTAATGAATCTGGTCTGGTTACCGTAAAGACATCTATACCATCTGCTATATCATCTTCTTCTATGCTATTAAAACCACCTCTAGATCTTGGATATGTATGTTCTCGATTCCATTTTCCTACATTACTCCCTCCACTAGACTGAAAATCTAATTTAGGGCGTTGTTGTTCTGTATACAACAACCAAACTTGATTACTATTTAACGGACTCTGATCAGCTTCTTTTAAAATATCGATAATGTCCGTGTACGTTTGAGCTCTCACGACTGAAGGATCTGCTATGATATCCTGGATTCCCTGAACCAAAACTCCATCTGATAATCCTTCTATAGCATTATAATAATCTTCTGGCGCTGTAGTAGTAACATTACCATATGTAGGATTCAAAGGAGTTCCCCAGGAAGCAATAGCAAAATCATTATCAACTATCCTGAGTTCTTTATTGTCATTAGTAAGTTTAAAATCATCTGGAATAGTTCCAAATGTAATTTTCATTACCTCATCTCCTTCATCATTCACATCATCTATCAATTGTATAGAGTTGGTTGTTGTATTTGTTCCGTTAAGAATCGTTACCGAGGTACTCCCAGAATAATCATCAGTTGTAAAATTTCCATTGGTAATTGAAACCTCAAAGGTAAGATCGCTAGTAACATTTGTTTCTGTAGTAAAAACCATATCAATAACGTCTCCTTCATCATAACTCTCCGCATTTGTTGAGATGGATATTCTATTAAACTGAATACCACTCCCATCATTAAGAGCTCCTGGTGTAGGGGTAGTTACTGTATAAGTACCATCTGCATTACGTTGAATCGACTCCGTAGTTTTATTGTTATTTTCGTCTTCATTAATTTGTTCGGTAAGTCCTAATAAGGTCATTAATCCCATATCATCAGCATCGTCCGTATCATGAATTAAGGCATCAATTAAATTATTGGTAGTTGCCAACGTACCTTCTGGAAAATCAGTACCATTTCCTATATAAATAGCCACAGCATCCGCTCCGTTTTGGATAGTATTCTCAGATAACATCAAATCAGGAACTGGTGAAACTTCTGGTCCACCTACTAAAAAAACACCATTTGCATCTGTAGTAAAACCATCCAAATCTAAACTAAAATAACTAGAATCTCCTCCGCTCGTTGAACCATTAAAAAGAACTAAAACGAAGCCGTCTAGAGAGAAATTTGGATTATCCGATTTTAGTTCGATAAATTCTTGTGTATCCGTGCTAGGAGTATCCGAATCTAATTCGTTAATTACTAATTGCCCAAACGACAATTCCATTAGTAAACAGGCAAAAATTGTAACATAAAGATGTTTCACAAACTTAATTTTTTAATGATAAGTTACTATATTACAGCAGCTTATCATATATTATATTCATAAAATAATAGCAGAACAAGATACGTATAATAAGTAGTTTATTAGGTTATCTTATTATTAAAAAATTAGAAAAGAATTCGAGTTCTAAAAAAGCATAATATGTTAAATTAAAAACACAATATACCAATTGGTATATTATTCATTATATTTGATTCTGTAATTAAATATTGATGTACACTAAAGCTGAAAAAACTACTGAATTTATTATAGAGACCGTTGCGCCTATTTTTAATAAAAATGGATATGCAGCCACAAGCCTTAGTGATATTACAAAAGCAACAGGTTTAACCAAAGGAGCTATTTATGGTAATTTCAAAAATAAAGAAGAACTAGCCGTCGCTGCTTTTACCATGACGGTAAAAAGTATGCTCAGACGAATTAAGGAGCATCAATCTTTAAGTAACTCGCCAATCCAAAAACTCTTTTTAATCTCCAATTTTTATAGAAACTATTATAATTTCAGTCAGGAATTAGGAGGATGTCCGGTATTAAATATGGGCGTAGATGCTAAACACCAAAATTCAGGGCTTTTTAATTATGTTCAATACACCATAAACAAAATTCAAAATAATCTTGCATTACTAATTGATCAAGGAAAAGAATTACAGGAAATAAAACCTAATATAGACTCACAATTATATGCCAAACGATTATACACTATGATTATTGGAGCCATATTTATGACACATACTATGGAAGATAATAGTTACTTATTACAAACTATGGATCAAATAGATACAATGATTCAATCCGAATTGAATCTCTAAATATTTTTTTAAACATTAATATACCAATCGGTATAAAACTTAAAAGTTATGACAACATTACCAAAAACCTTAGAAAGTAAAGCAAAAATCAGATTTCAGCACTGCGACCCCTTCAACCACCTCAATAATGCTGAATATATAAACTATATGATTAATGCCAGAGAGGATCAAATCATAAGTAATTACAATTTAGATCTTTTTAAAATGGCCCGAACTCAAGGAATAAGTTGGGTAGTTGGTACAAATCAAATTGCTTATTTACGTCCTGCATTTCTTATGGAAGATATTATTATCGACTCTCAGCTTTTTTCCTTTACCGAAAATGAACTACATGTAGAGATACGCATGTGGAATCACGATAAAACCGAATTAAAAGCTGTGATGTGGAGTTCTTTTGTTCACTTTAATTTACTAAAACAAAAACGATGGAACCACACGAATGAATTGATGGAATTATTTACATCCATTGTAAATCCAATTAAATCACTTTCATTTAATGAAAGAATTTCTCAATTAAAACCACAAAAAGTGTAACATATCTTCTGGAGAGCAGTCTTATAATATACATCAATCAACAAAATCTAACCATTTATGAAAACTTCTGACAATCTTGGCTCCTCTCACAAGAAGAGAAGTTCTTATTTTTTTATTGCATTTTTTATAATTGCAATTTTATCCATGGCCGTAGTAGCTTGGAAATTAGGAGTGTTTGGATAATATTTTCAAAGTAATTTGAAAATATCAATATAAATCAAAGTCGTATTTCTAGATACTCCAGAAATACGACTTTTAGTGCTTATTGTTATTTAAGAAATTAAATCAGGCCGATTTCAATTTTAATTGATGTATTTAGTTTTATATCTATAAAACATATTCCTTTTTACTAAATCACAGATATTCTATACTAAATGAAGATTAAGTTCGTTATGTGGAGATATTGTTAACCAGTTTTAATAACGTCTCAAACACACATCATGAAACTAAACTTTACACACTTAAAAACATCAAAAAAATCATTTTTTCTAATTACCTGCACTTTATTTTTATTTTCCTTTTTTAATTACACTATTGCTCAAACTCCCGTAGAAAGATATGGAAGACTACAAGTCAATGGAAGTCATGTTACTGCAGAAAACGGTGATAAAATAAGTCTAGCTGGTATGAGTCTTTTTTGGAGTAATGCCGGAGATGGAGGAGATTTTTATAATAGTCAAACGGTTAATCATCTTGCAGATGACTGGCAAAGTCCAATTATAAGGGCTGCACTTGGAGTAAAAGAAACCTGGGATGGAGGTACCGGATATATTGACAATACCGCTGCTCAAAAAGCCAAAATAAGAACAGTGATCGATGCTGCTATCGCCAAAGGAGTGTATGTAATTATCGATTGGCATACACATGCAGCAGAAGTATATACAGATGAAGCAGTTGCTTTTTTTACTGAAATGGCAGAATTATATGGATCTAATGATCATGTGATTTATGAAATTTATAATGAACCTATTGGTCAATCTTGGAATGATGTAAAAAGTTATGCGCAAGAAGTGATCGCTGGTATTAGATCCAAAGATCCTGATAACCTTATTATTGTTGGTAGTCCAACTTGGTCTCAGGATGTAGATCAAGCTGCCGCGAATCCAATAACGGGAGATCCTAATTTAGCCTATACACTGCACTTCTACGCTAATACACATAAACAATTTTTACGAGATCGTGCCTTAGCAGCTATGAATGATGGTATTGCTTTATTTGTAACCGAATGGGGAACTACGGATGCTAGTGGAGATGGTGGTTATAATCCTCAAGAATCTCAAATATGGATCGACTTTATGATTCAAAATAACATTAGTTACGTAAACTGGACGGTATCACATAAAAATGAAGATTCGTGTGTAGTAAGCCCAAATCAAGGATTACAAGGACTTCTTAATGGTAACTTAACTACATCTGGAACGTTTATAAGAAATCACATTCTTTCTAGAGCACAAACACTAAGTACAGATGATTTCGTAATTGGATCAGAGAAACTATCATTGCAACAAAATCCTGTAAAAAACATCCTATCTATTAACTCTTCTACTATCATCGATGACATTACAGTTTTTGATATGAATGGAAGGTCTGTACTCTCGAGAGATGTTAATCAAGATAATCCACAAATAGATATTACCACTTTAACAACTGGTAAATATATTTTACAAGTGAATGGCAATAATAGCAGTGCCACTACAAAATTTATAAAGATTTAAAGAGTACCATAACGCAAAAAAAGACCTTTCAGTTTTATAATTGAAAGGTCTTTTAATTTATCACACTAAAAAAAATCTCTAATTTCCAGCATTAGCACAATCCAAAGGCAAAAGTGCCAATTCATCTGCATATGCCAGTTCACTAGTACATTCTAAATCTCTATACTCCTCTACTGTATCCTTTATAGCTTGACAAGTTGTTTCATTCTGATCTGCTTCATATGCTTCTATAGCAGCTTCTACAGATAGTTGTAAAGCGTCTTCTGCTACATCACAAGCTGCGTCTTCGACATCATCTCCATCACAAGAAATACAAAAAGATCCAACTAATAATAAGGTAAAGATTGTTTTTTTCATCATTGTTTTTTTAAAGTTATGATACAAATATCTTGTTTCGTACTACTAGTAAGTATCTCTAAAACAATTTTTCTTAACTCTATTCAATTTCATCAAAAATGCTATCACAACTAAACATATAAATAGTATTTTTGGATACCCTTGATATCATTACTATTATGCACTCCAAACTAAAATTACTCAGCATATTTATTTCTATATTTTTTTTTCTAGTTTCTTGCAAAAACACGAATAAGAACTCTAATAAAAATAAAATCTTAATTAATTACTTAGACGAATATGTAATTTATAACGATACCATTTTTAACGAATCCAAAATAGGGGGATTATCGGGTATCGATTATAGCAAAGATGATAAATTTTATTACCTCGTATGTGATGATGCAAAAAAACCTAGATATTACAAGGCTTCTATTCTATTAGATAACAATCAATTTAATTCGGTGGAAATAAATGAAGTTGTAGAACTAAAAGACACAATACGTCAATTTTTAAATAATAACATAATCGATTTAGAAGCTATCCGAACTTTTGGGAAAAACAAGCTAATATTCGCTAGTGAAGGTTCTATTAAGAACGACTATAATCCTTCTATTTTTATTACAGACCCATATGGGAATTACTCAGAAAGCTTTTCATTACCTACATACTTTTTAACGGACACAAATTCTAGAAATAAACCTAGACATAATGGTGTTTTTGAGGGACTAGCTGCAGATATTACAAATGATGGATATTGGGCAGCAATGGAACTTCCTTTAGAATTGGATGGTAAAGAACCTACTTTTAATCATTCCGGAGCTCCTGTTAGAATTACTCATTTTAGTACGAAGACAAATCAAGCAGATTTTCAGTTTACGTATCCTTTGGATAAATTAACAAAAGATCCTAAAGGCAATTTTGGGGTAAATGGAATTACTTGTCTCCTACAATTATCCCAAAATGAATTTATTGTAATAGAACGAGCATATTCTGAAGGATATGGAACACAAGGAAATACGGTGAAAATATATCTTGCAAATATTGAACACACCACGAATACTTTACCTTTCGATACGCTACAAAATAAAGAATATAAGGTAGCGAAAAAAGAACTACTTTTTGATTTTGAAACCGTTAGATCACAATTAACCAATAATATTTTGGATAATATCGAAGGTATAACACTCGGACCCATTTTAGAAAACGGAAATCAATCATTAATTTTAGTGGCGGATAATAATTTTAGTCCCGTTTCAAAACAAATAAATCAATTAATCTTACTGGAACTTGTTAAACCATAATATTCTAACTTATGAAACTCAATATAACAATCTTTATCTTTTGTTTATTTTCTCTGCACGGATACAGTCAAGAAACCGATAAAGAAGCATCAACGACTACCTATATCTTGGTAAGGCATGCAGAAAAAGATCTAAGTAATCCAGAGAACAAAAACCCTGATTTAACCGAAGAAGGTATTTCAAGAGCTAATAGATTGGTAAAAATTTTAAAAGATATCCATATCGATATGGTCTATAGTACAGATTACAAAAGAACACTACAGACAGCTGCTCCAATAGCGAAGGACAGAAATATAGAAATTGCATTATACAATCCGAAGAAATCGTATGACGAAACTTTTAAGCAAAAAACGCGAGGAAAAACAACAGTAATTGTAGGACATAGCAATTCAACTCCAACATTTGTTAATAAAATCATTGGACAGAAAAAATATAGCAGTATAGATGAAAAAGATTACAACAAACTATTTATCATTTCTTTACAAAAAGATGTGATAACAGATATGATGCTTAATTTCGATTAGAATAAATTATTTTCATCATATACATAAATGTCTTTGAGTTCTATTTTGGACAATAGTTTTAACGCTCCCTTTTCAAAAAGTACATCTAAATCCGATAAGGGAGTTGACATATCATCTGTTTTGTAATTGTTGTAATCCACAAAACGAATATTTTTAATAAATCTATCGTTATATGCCTGTCTGAAACGTATTCCACCTCCATCAACGGCATATTTATAAGCGAGATAGTCTACAGTGAACTTTTCTTTATGAATCCAATATAAAAACTCATCTTCAAAATCTGTTCCTCCTCCTTCTTGATCAAAAGTTACTTTAATTTTATGATAGGGAAGATTATTAATTTTTGATTCACCCACTAACTCCTTATTCACAGCTGGAGCATTTAATCCATAGGGTAAATTAGCAAAATAATGAACCGAATTTACCCCATCGCTAATTTTGGTGATTAATGAATCTGCAACGTTAACAACACAGTTTTCTACAGATCTGGTCAAACCATCGTTCGCAACAATATCATGAACTATTCCTTCTTTACCAAAGATCTTTCGTTCCAGAAGATAATTCCCATGATCTCTTGTACTTATATATTCTTTATCTCTAAAATTGAAACGTATTTTAACGGCATCAAATTTAGCTCCTCCAGCTGCACTTATTGTTTTATCAATAATCTCTTGCGCAGAATATTGATCTACTAGAATATCAAAAGACATTAAAAACAATACCATTGTAAATAGCATGAACTTCTTCATAAAATCTTGATTTATTATTGTGCTAAAATACTTTTTACCAATTTCAAATTTGTAAGAGTTTTGTTAAACTAATATATGATTAGAAAGTTGCAAAACTAATATCTCCTAAGTCTATTCTTGAAAGTAAAACTTTCATAACAATACCTAATTTTAAGTTTATTTTTTTTTAAATCTTCAAAAAGATAATTAATTTGCAGTGCCTAAAATCTATGAACATTATGAAATATTTATTACTTTTTTTGGTTGGATTTGCTATCCAGCCAATACTAGCGCAAGATTCCGCTGTTTATGAAAAAGCTACAAAGGCTTTTCAGGAAAATTTCAATGCCCAAAATATAGATGCTGTTTTTGATTTGTACGCTACCGAAATGCAAGAGGAAATGACCAAAGAAGGAGTTACTCGTTTTATTAAAGGATGTCATTCGCAATTTGGAAATTTAAATACAGTAACTTTTATAGAATCTGCAGAAGGTATTAATAGTTACACAGCTGCTTTTGATAATATTAGTTTGGTTATGGAGTTAAAATTAAATCCTGACGGAAAAATAGCAACGATACAATTTCAAGAACCTTAAAAAAGATTCTAATCATATATTATAATTTACAAAGCTTTCTATATAGAAAGCTTTTGTATTTTTGTACTCTTTGCAAACATTCTGCATTACCATATGAACAAAAATAAAATCAATATACTAAACAGAAAGGCCAAATTCGAATATGAATTTTTGGATAAATATACTGCTGGAATCAAATTAGCAGGAACAGAAATAAAAGCAATTAGAGAAGGTAAAGCTGGTATTGCTGAAAGTTTCTGTGAGTTTCATAACGGAGGAGAACTTTTTGTAATCAACATGCATATAGAAGAGTATTCTCATGCTACTTATTTTAATCATAATCCAAAAAGTGAACGCAAATTATTATTAAATAAACAAGAATTAAAAAAGCTCGAAAAAGAAGTTAAAAATTCAGGACTCACCATTATCCCCACGCGACTGTTCATTAATGATAGAGGACTAGCTAAACTTGATATTGTACTCGCCAGAGGTAAAAAACTATACGATAAGAGAGAAACAATTAAAGATAGAGACAATAAACGCGCGCTGGATCGAATAAAAAAGAATTACAAGTAGCCTTCTACCACAGAAACTTTATACAAATTATTAATTTTTATTTTCTAATAAAGGTACAAAGCGGAATTCTCCAAACTCATGTTTCTCAAATTTGGTATCACTTTTTCGGATAAACAAAGTCATTATTTGCGGATCATTACCTACAGGAATAACTAACCTACCTCCTATTTCTAATTGAGCTAATAATGGTTTTGGAACATAAGGAGCACCAGCAGTAACTATAATCCCTTTGTAAGGCGCAAATTCTTCTAATCCTTTATAACCATCCCCAAAAGACAAATGTTTCGGTCTATATCCCAATTTAGGTAAAAACAGCTTCGTCTTTTTAAACAATTCTTGCTGTCTTTCTATACTATATACTTTACATCCTAGCTCACATAATACAGCTGTCTGATAGCCCGATCCGGTTCCTATCTCCAGTACTTTATCTCCTCGTTCTACCTGTAATAGTTCCGATTGAAATGCAACCGTATAAGGTTGTGATATCGTTTGATCTGCTCCAATAGGAAAAGCTTTATCCTGATAAGCATGATCATCAAAACTAGAATCCATAAACAAATGTCTAGGAATAGTATTAATTGCTTCCAAAACGGATGTATCTTTAATGCCTTTACCAACTAATATATCAACTAGTTGCTTTCTCTTTCCAGCGTGTTTTAACGTATCTTTAGATTTCATTAGGGTAGATTAACAGGCTAAAATTACATAAAGATTTTAAAGAATAAAGAAGAAACTTATCATTAAAATGAATATTTTTTATTTTAGATAGAATTAAGATTTAGAATTTATAAATAATACTATTTTTGTGTAAAATCTTTAATTATGCTCAAAGCCGGAGTACTTGGCGCAGGACACTTAGGTAAAATCCATTTACGTCTCCTAAAACAATCCGAAAATTACGAACTCGCTGGTTTCTACGATTCCAGTGAAAAACAAGCAAAATCAATTTCCGAGGAATTTGGTTATACACTTTTTAACTCTGTCGAAGAATTAATAGAGGCTGTAGATGTAGTAGATATCGTAACACCTACTTTTGCTCATTTCGATGTTGCCAAAAAAGCTATAGAAGCAGGAAAACATGTTTTTATAGAAAAACCAATAACTAATACCGTAGAAGAAGCTGAGAAGCTTATTGCATTAGCAAAAGCTCATAATGTCAAAGGACAAGTTGGACATGTAGAACGTTTTAATCCTGCCTATACCGCTGTTGCTGATAAAATAGTTAATCCTATGTTTATCGAAGCGCATAGACTTGCAGAGTTTAATCCTAGAGGAACAGATGTACCTGTGGTTTTAGATCTTATGATTCATGATATTGACGCAATTCTAAGTGTCGTTCATTCTGAAGTAAAACATATTAGCGCAAGCGGTGTATCTGTAATTAGTGAAACACCTGATATTGCCAATGCTAGAATAGAATTTGAAAACGGTTGTGTAGCCAACCTCACGGCTAGTCGTATTTCTCTTAAGAATATGAGAAAAGCAAGATTCTTTCAGAAAGATGCTTATATCTCCGTGGACTTCTTTGAAAAGAAATGTGAAGTAGTAAAAATGAAAGATGCTCCAGAGAATCCTGGAGATTTTGATATGATTTTGCAAAATGCAGAAGGTGTTAAAAAGCAAATTTACTTTGATAACCCTGAAATTCCTTCTAATAACGCCATATTAGACGAATTAGACACATTTGCCGAAGCTATACAAAATGACACAACACCTATTGTTTCCCTTACTCAAGGTAAAAAAGCATTAGAAGTAGCATTAAAAATAATTGAGTGTTTCAAGCACTAAACATCAATTCATAAGAAAAAGCATAAACAAACATCTCATTCACTAGTTATTAGTGAATAATTATAACTATAATACATGAAAAACGTAGCAGTAATCGGTGCGGGAACAATGGGAAATGGAATTGCCCATACTTTTGCACAAAAAGGTTTTAAAGTTCAATTAATAGACATCTCTCAACAGTCATTGGATAAAGGATTGGCAACAATCACAAAGAATCTAGATAGAATGATCGCTAAAGAAAAAATTTCTGAAGCGGATAAAGAAGCTACTCTTGGAAACATTTCTACTTACACTAATATAAGAGAAGGAGTAGAATATGCTGGACTTGTAGTAGAAGCTGCTACCGAAAATGTAGAGTTAAAACTAAATATCTTCAGAGAATTAAGTGAAGCTTGCCCAGAAGATACAATATTAGCGACCAATACATCTTCAATTTCTATTACTCAGATTGCTGCGGTTACTAAAAGACCCGACATGGTAATCGGAATGCATTTTATGAATCCTGTTCCGATAATGAAATTAGTAGAAATCATTAGAGGTTACAATACTTCTGATGAAGTGACCAATACTATTATGGAAATGTCAAAAACTTTAGGTAAAGTACCTGTAGAAGTAAATGATTATCCAGGATTTGTAGCTAACAGAATTCTAATGCCAATGATCAATGAGTCTATAGAGACATTATACAATGGTGTTGCTGGAGTATCAGAAATTGATACCGTAATGAAATTAGGTATGGCACACCCGATGGGTCCGTTACAATTAGCAGATTTTATCGGATTGGATGTATGTCTATCCATTCTAAATGTAATGTATGATGGATTTAAAAATCCTAAATATGCACCTTGCCCATTATTAGTTAATATGGTAATGGCTGGTAAATTAGGAGTAAAAAGTGGAGAAGGTTTTTATGATTACTCAGAAAGCCGAAAAGCTGAAAAAGTAGCTAAACAATTCGTATAAGATATAGTATCAATTCATATAAAAATACTTGTCAATGAAAACTATTTTATACACAACTTTCATTTTGGCAAGTATTTTTTTGTTTAAAGATATTCCCCATACAAGAGAATTTTCGGATGGTAGAAATACTACCAAAGGATCGCAAAACAAATTCCATAAATATGATTCTATTTTCGCAAAGCATCCAGAATTCATTGCCAAAAGCTTTGATTTCCCTGTTGGGAAGCCTAGTGCTAAAGGATATTATAATGCACAAGGATTTCAAGTAAATTATCATTTAGGTGATGACTGGAATGGTGTTGGTGGTGGTAATTCGGATCTTGGGGATCCCATATATTCGATTGGTAATGGATATGTATCATTTGCGGCAAATATTGGTGGCGGATGGGGAAATGTAATTCGCGTTATCCATAAATATAAAGGTACATACTACGAATCCGTATATGCGCATTGCGAGTCTATAAAAATTAGTAAAGGAGATTTTGTAAAAAAGGGGAAACTAATTGGAACCATTGGTAATGCAGATGGAACTTATTTAGCACATTTGCACTTAGAGATTAGAGATGATATCTTTATGGACATCGGTCCAGGATATTCTGACAATACAGAGGGATATTTAGATCCTACCAAATTTATTAACGAACATTAAAACAACCACCCATGAAAAGATCTTATTTTCTTGTAATGTCTGCATTAGTATTTATTGTTTTTTCTTGTAAACAAAAGCAACAAAACGAACAAACAGATGACTTCAATACTGAAACTGAAGGTTATCAAATTGTTGGAAACCTGAAAAACATACCTGATAGCACTTGGATTTATATTAATAAAGACAATAAAATCGTAGATTCCACGCAGATTATAGGAGAAAAATTCGAATTTACGGGATTTGTAGATGAACCTTCCTCGTTTTTCATGATGGTTGGTAAAACGAATCGAGAATATTTTTACATGTGGGCCGAAAATGTAAACATAACGGTCACAGGTAAAAAAGGAGATCTTAAAAACTCAGCAATTGTTGGTGGAAAAGCTCAAAAAGATAGTGATATCTTTAACCAAAGAATGGATAGTGTAAGTAAGGGGTTAGATTGGATAGAAAAAAAGTATCGCTATGCAAAAAATATATCTAATGAAACCCATGATTCGATAGCAAAGGCTCAAAGTAAACTTTTAGCAAAATCGGAACAGATTAGTAAAGATTTTATTAGAGAATTTCCAGACTCTTATGTTAGTGTGCATTCATTATATATTTATAACACCACTTGGGACAAACAAGTAGTTTCTGAATTATATAACAACTTATCTGACAGGATGAAAAAATCAAAAAATGGTCTAACCATTAATAAATTTTTATCACTTCCCGAAACACCAAAAACAGGAGAAAAATACATTGATTTTGAACTACCTAATACTTCTGGAGAGCTCGTAAAATTATCAGATATAAAAGGAAAATATGTCCTTGTAGAGTTTTGGGCTTCTTGGTGTGGGCCTTGTATCGAAGATAATCCGAAACTAGTAAAAACATATAACACCTATAAAGAAAAAGGGTTTGAAATCATTGGAGTCTCACTAGATACTAACAAAAAACATTGGCTTAAAGCCATTGAAAAAGGCAATTTACCATGGATGAATGTTGGAGATATGAAAGGAAGTAAAACTGAAGTAGCTCAAATTTATGGTGTTAATGGAATACCTGATAACTTCCTTATGGACGAACAAGGAATAATCGTCGCAAAAACATTAAGAGGAAATGCCCTAGAAAACAAATTAAAAGAGTTGTTTCAATAATTTAAATTTTAAAAAATGAATTTTAAAAAGTACTTTTTTATTGGACTTTCTGCTGTTACATTTACTTTTTTTTCTTGTAAACAAAAGCAACAAAACGAACAAACGGATGATATCCATACTAATACCGAAACTAATGGTTATCAAATTATCGGAAACCTGAAAAACATACCTGATAGTACGTGGGTTTATCTTCATGAACATAATACAGTAAAAGATTCCGCATTAGTGATATCAGAAAAATTCGAGTTTACTGGATCCGTAGATGAACCTTCTAAAAGAAACATAAGATTAAAAAATGGAAAATCTATTTCATTTTGGATAGAGAATAAGACAATTGAGATTAAATCTAATAAAAATGATTTTTCGAACACCATAATAAGAGGAGGAAAAATTCAGGAAGAAAGCTTGTTGTTAAAAAAGCCGATTGATAGTATTTTTGATGAGATTACTCAGGTACATAAATTATTCGAAAACCAGAACCTAACCAAATATGAGCGTGATTCTCTAGTTAAAAGACAAAACACTTTATTCGAAGAAATAAAAAATATCAATATTAAATTTATAAAGGATCATCCAAATTCATATGTAAGCATATCAAGACTAGATGGCTATGCTTCTAACTGGGGAAAAGCAACTACCAAAACGTTGTTTGAGCCTCTATCAGAAGAATTAAAGGCATCCCATTATGGAAAATCTATAAAACATTTTATTTCACTTCCTGAAGTACCAAAAATTGGAGAAAAATTTATTGACTTTGAGTTAGTAGATATAAATGGAAAATCGATAAAAATTTCAGATGGAAAATCAAAATATGCTTTGATAGAATTCTGGGCTTCATGGTGCTATCCATGTAGAAAAGAAAACCCTAATCTTATAAAAACATATAGTACTTATAAAGACAAAGGTTTCGAAATCATTGGAGTATCCATCGATAACGATAAGAAAAATTGGATTGATGCAATTAAAAAAGATTCTCTTCCTTGGAAACAAGGAGTTGACCTAAAAGGCTTCAAAAGTGATATTGCTTTAACATATGGAATCAATGGAATACCTGATAACTTCCTTATTGACGAACAAGGAATAATCGTCGCAAAAACATTAAGAGGAAATGCCCTAGAAAACAAATTAAAAGAGTTATTCACTGAATAAACTAAAATCTATCATAACACATCTATAAATGGCAAAAATTCATCCTTTCAGAGCCGTAAGACCGACTAGAGATAAGGTAAGTCTGATTGCCTCTCGCTCCTATCAAAGTTATACTCCAGAAGAAAGAGATTCGAGAATGGACTACAACCCCTACTCTTTTCTTCATATTGTGAATCCAGGTTACAAATATCATAAAGAGATTTCTGGAGAAGAACGTTATAAATTAGTACGTAATCGGTATTTAGAATTCAAGGAAGATGAGATTTTTATACAAGATAATACGCCATGTTATTATGTATATAAGATTGTAAATCGAGAACAAGAGTCTTTTTCAGGAATTATTGCAGCTGCCAGTGCTACAGACTATGAAAATGATATCATTAAGAAGCATGAAGATACCTTAGCCGATAGAGAAAGTACTTTTAAACAGTACCTAAAAACAGTAGGGTTTAATGCAGAACCTGTATTACTAACATATCCAGATAATGATGATATCACAAGTATCATTGAAAAAGTGATTCAGGAAAGAGCTGAATATGAATTTACTACTACATACAGAGATACTCATTATCTATGGAAAGTAGCTGATCCAACCAACATCGAGCAACTAAAATCTGCATTCGAGGGTATGAAAACCATCTATATCGCAGACGGACATCATAGATCGGCCTCATCTTACCTACTGGCAAAAGATCTTTCCAAAGAAAACCAAGAACATAAAGGTATAGAACCCTATAACTTTTTCATGAGTTACTTAATTCCGGAATCTGACTTAAAAATTTATGAGTTTAATAGATTAGTCAAAGATCTAAACGGACTGTCTAAAGAAGAGTTTTTGATACGGTTAGATGAATGGTTTAGAATAGAAAACAGAGGAATAGAAGTATACAAACCTTCTAAACCTCATCACTTTAGTATGTACCTAGATGGCGAGTTCTATTCTTTATATCTTAGAAAAACCATTTACGAATTTACAGATGCTCTGGCAGAATTGGATGCACAAGTATTATTTAAGACTGTACTAGAACCAGTATTAGGTATTAAAGATCTTAGAACCGATACCCGAATAGAATATTCTCATGGTAAAAACGATATTGTATACGTAAAAAGTAAAGTAGATCAAGGAGAGTTTGAAGTTGGTTTTGGTTTATTTCCTGCCACCGTAGATCAAATGAAAAAAATTGCGGATCAAGGTTTAAAGATGCCTCCAAAAAGCACTTACATTGAGCCCAAATTACGAAGTGGAATTACTATTTATGAATTCTAATTTGTAATTATTATTTACTATTTACTAAAACTAAATACAACCTCTCATTTCTCTAAATTTAGGTATATTTACGGCTTATGAATTCTATTGCGCAAAACTTAAAGCACATTGAAAATACACTTCCTAGTGGAGTAACTCTTGTGGCAATATCTAAGACAAAACCTATTCCTAATCTTATGGAGGCCTATAATGCTGGGCAACGTATTTTTGGAGAAAACAAAATTCAGGAAATGACCCAAAAATGGGAAGAAATGCCAAAAGATATTTTGTGGCATATGATTGGTCATGTTCAGACGAATAAGGTGAAATATATGGCTCCTTATGTGGATACTATCCATGCAGTAGATAGCTTAAAACTTTTAAAAGAAATCAATAAACAAGCACTTAAACATAATCGAAAAATCAATTGCTTACTACAAATTAAAATCGCTGAAGAAGAGAGTAAATTTGGATTAAGTGAAAACGATGCGATAGACCTCTTAAAATCTGAAGAAGTACAAAAACTAAGAAACGTAAAAATTAAAGGTCTTATGGGAATGGCAACTTTTACTGATGATTCTAATCAAATTAAAAACGAGTTCGATAAAATTCAGGTACTTTTTAAACAACTAAAAACTACATTTACAGAATTTGATACTTTATCAATTGGTATGAGTGGTGATTATAAAATTGCCATGGATTGCGGCAGCACTATGGTAAGGATTGGAAGCTCTATTTTTGGAGCAAGAAACTATTCAATTTAAAAACACTATTTTAGGTCATTATTAGATAAACTTATACTACCCCACCCAGTAACGTATGATGTACGCGATTTTAGATATAGAAACTACAGGAGGAAAATATAATGAAGAAGGAATTACAGAAATTGCGATTTATAAATTCGACGGGCATAAAGTTGTAGATCAGTTTATAAGCCTTATTAATCCAGAAAAACCTATTCAACCATTTGTTGTAAATCTTACTGGTATTAACAATAAAATGCTACGTAATGCACCAAAGTTTTATGAAGTTGCCAAAAGAATCGTAGAGATTACAACTGATTGTATTATCGTAGCACATAATGCCTCTTTTGATTACAGAGTATTAAGAACTGAATTTGATAGACTTGGTTATGAATACGAACGTCAATCTTTATGTACTGTAGAGCTTTCTCAAAAACTTATTCCCGATCAAAAATCATATAGTTTGGGTAAATTAGTTAGAAGTTTGGGCATAGCTATTTCTGACCGACACAGAGCCACAGGAGATGCACAAGCAACCGTAAAACTCTTTAAATTATTACTTTCTAAAGATGTTGAAAAAACAATACTAAAAGAAACGGTAAAACTAGATACTAAGAAAAAGGTAAATGATAAATTACTTCGACTTATAGAAAACTTACCTTCTGCAACTGGTGTATATTATATACATCGCAAAGATGGAGGAATCATATACATCGGTAAAAGTAAGAATATAAAAAAGCGTGTTACACAACATTTTACCAATGAAAACAGAAAATCAAGAAAGATTCAGGAAGAAGTTATCAATGTAACTTATGAAATTACAGGTAGTGAATTGGTTGCCCTATTAAAAGAAAATGAGGAAATAAAACGTAACAAACCCAAATACAATAGAACGTTTAAACGAACTAAATTCAATCAGGCGCTTTATGAATTTACGGACGAAAATGGGTATTTAAATCTTCAGGTAAAAAAGGTAGATCGTCGTAAAAAGAGTATTACCACTTTTACCAATAGACAGCAGGCAAAATCATTTATGTATCGCTGGGCAGAAGAATATAATTTATGCTTACGGTACCTGGATCTTGACAATAATAATGAAAAGTGTTTTAAAAATACAACGCAAAAATGTAATGGAGCTTGCATCCAAGAAGAATCAATAGACACCTACAACGACAGAGTGAGAGAACTAATATTCAAACATACTTTTAGAAATAAAAACATGATAATTATTGATAGAGGTCGTGATATTGATGAACAGAGTGTTATTTTGATTGAAAAAGGTAAATTTATGGGTATTGGTTATTTTAATCTTAATCATCAAATTAATAATATCAATATTCTAAAATCTATAATCACTCCCATGGAGCATGATAGAGATGCTCAGCATATTATCCAGAGTTACACAAGACAACATAAAAGACTGAAAGTTGTCCCTTTGGATAAAAATAAAAGTAACTCCTAAGGGTAACATTTCTTTAAAACAAGCTACTATATATAAAAGTACCATTATGTTTCGATCATTTTTGATTACTACTATTCTATTATCTTCATTTTTCTGTACCTCTCAAGAAAATTACAACTCGAAAAATTTAATTGTTAGTAAAGCTGATCTTAAAGGAACTATATATAAAAAAGACACAACGGCTAATGCATTCTATATATATGAAAAAGGATATAGTAGAATCGAAAATAGCGGAAACTATGGCTTATTAACCGATTATAGTGGAAAAATAAAGATTTTAAATCAAGAAGGGTTTGATAGTAGTATTTTCGAAATATTACTGTATAATAATAAAAGTAAAAAAGAAGTCTTTAGAGATCTTGTAGCATACACTTATAATTTAGAAGATGATAAAATAGTAAAAACGAAACTAGAAGAAGACAAAATATATACAGAAAAATACAATGAACACTATACGCTTGTAAAATTCACCTTCCCAAATATAAAACCAGGCTCTGTTCTCACCTATTCATATCAAACAGAATCGCCATTCACTTTTAATTTTAATGGATGGGATTTTCAGGACGATATTCCCAAGTTGCATAGCGAATACGTAGCAGACTTGCCGGGCAACTATGTATATAATATAAGATTAGTGGGTACACAACCATTAGATACAGAGGATAACTCAATAAAAAAGGGCTGTTTTGATATTGGATATGGAAGAGTTGCTGATTGTGCGCATAGTAGATATGTGATGAAAAATATTCCGGCTTTCAAAAAGGAAAAATTTATGACTGCCAAAAAAAATTACTTTTCCAGAATAGAGTACGAATTAAAGGAATTTAAGGGTTTTGATGGTATCAATAAAAAATACACAGAAACTTGGGAAAATGTCGACAAAGAATTAAGAACCGAAAAAACGATTGGACAACAACTAAAAAAGATTAAAGCTACCAAAAATGTTCTTCCTGTTTCACTTGCTAATATGCCTCTAAATTTAGAAAAAGCAAAAGCCATTTTTAGATATATTACGAATAATTATAGCTGGAACGAGGAGTACAAAATTTTTAATGACGTAGACATTAAACAAATTCTTAAATCCAAAACTGGCAATGTTACTGAAGTAAATACTTTACTACATAATGTCTATAAACAACAAGGGTTTACTGTGTTACCCGTATTATTATCTACGAGAGAAAATGGTTATGCTACTAAAATCCATCCTATTCTTTCTGATTTCAACTATCTGATTGTACAATTAGAAATTGATCAAAAGAAATATTTACTAGATGCTACTGAAAAAACCTTACCCTTTGGCGAAATTCCATTTAGATGTTTAAACCAATATGGTAGACTCTTAGATTTTAAAAATGGAAGTTCTTGGATAGATATTAAACCTAAAAAACGTTCTTCCTATTATTATAGAGAAAAACTCATATTAACGGAAGATTTGAGTATCCAGGGAAATGGAAAATATACCTATATAGGCTATCACGCATATAATAATAGAAAATTTTTAGATCGAGTTGGCGAAGAAAAATACGTTCAAAAAATGATGGATATCGATGAAAATTTATCTATCGTAAATGCAGAACTCCAAAATGCTAATGAGTTAGATAAACCTTTTATAGAAGAAGTAGAATTTACCAAAATACCTGAAAAGATAGATGACATCATTTATATAAAACCATTTACTAGAATATTTTTTCAGGAAAATCCATTTAAATTAAACGAGAGAACCTATCCTGTAGACTTCGGTTATAAAGATACTCTTACTTATATCACCTATATAGAAGTTCCTGATAATTATCAATTTGTAGATATTCCTAAAAGTAAGAACTATGCGTTGCCAGGAAAATCTGGAAAACTTGGGTTAGATTTCAAATTACAAGATAACACATTGATCATCAGTCATACTGTTATCCTATTATCATCATATTATCCAGTGGATTATTATAGCGCATTAAAAGAATTCTTCAATCTAATTGTAGATATGGAAACCAACACCTTAATAGCCATCAAAAAAACAAGTTAATTTTTTAGTATTTTCGCTAAAACATTCAATTTTGAAGGATACTTCCAAAAATAAAAACTGGAAACATCAATTACATGAGGTAATTTATGAAGCAGACACAAGAGCCGGTAAAACTTTTGATCTGATCATTCTTATTATCATCCTTGCCAGTATTGTACTGGTCATGTTAGAAAGTGTATCGTATATAAATGATAAATATGCTTCATTATTCAATATCTTAGAATGGATTATTACAATTGTATTTACCATCGAATATTTTTTAAGAATTATTACAATAAATAAGCCTAGAAAATACATTTTTAGCTTTTATGGGGTCATTGATTTACTATCTACAATTCCAAAATATCTTTCCATTCTATTTGTCGGTACTCATGCGTTGGTAGCGCTAAGAGCGCTTCGCTTACTAAGAGTTTTTAGGATTTTGAAATTAGCTCGTTTTATAGGAGAATCTAATAATCTTGTAAAAGCATTAAAAGCTAGCAGAGCTAAAATATCGGTTTTCTTATTTGCGGTATTAATTGTTGCCATAATTTTAGGAACTGTTATGTATTTGGTAGAAGGTCCAGAGCATGGCTTTAACAGCATACCAAGAAGTGTTTATTGGTGTATCGTAACACTTACTACAGTAGGATATGGAGATATTTCACCAGAAACACCATTAGGTCAATTCATCGCATCTATTGTTATGGTTCTAGGTTATGGTATTATAGCAGTACCTACGGGTATTGTTAGTGCAGAATATACGCAACAAATAAAAAAGAATCCAATCAATCTAAACACCCAGCATTGCTCAAATTGTCTAGAGAGCAATCATTTAGACAATGCAAAATTCTGTCATAAATGTGGACACACCTTATTCAATGATTAATAATACTCTTATCGTAGTAGTTGGTCCTACCGCCATTGGAAAAACTAGTTTAAGTATCGAACTAGCCAAACATTTTAATTGTGAAATTGCATCTGCAGATAGCAGACAATTTTATAAAGAAATGCGTATTGGTACCGCTGTACCCAGTGCTGAAGAATTGCTACAAGCCAAACATCATTTTATACAACACAAAAGCATTCATGAAAATTACTCGGTTGGAGATTTTGAAAAAGACGCAATTAACAAGTTAGAATCTCTATTTGCCACTAACAATCATGCTATTTTAGTAGGAGGATCGGGATTGTATGTAGATGCAGTTACCAAAGGATTAGACAACTTTCCTGAAGTTCCAACTGATGTTAGAGAGCAACTACAAAGAGCCTACAAAGAAGAAGGAATTGTCTATTTACAAAATCAGTTGAAAAAACTAGATCCTGTTTATTACGAAAAAGTTGACATTCATAATACACATAGAGTAATGAGAGCTCTAGAAATATGCATTAGTACTAATAAACCATATTCCTCTTTTATTACTCAGCCAAAAAAGAAACGGCCTTTTAAAATTATTAAAATCGGAATCACTGCAGAACGACCAACTATATATGATAGAATTAATCAAAGAGTTGATATTATGGTAGAAGAAGGATTGCTAACTGAGGTAAAGAGCTTATATCCTTTTAAAGAACTCAATGCGCTTAATACTGTAGGCTACAAGGAGATTTTTAATTACATGGACGGTATTTGGGATTTAGACTTTGCTATTTCTGAAATCAAAAAAAACACAAGACGTTTTGCCAAAAGACAACTCACCTGGTTTAGAAAAGATGAAGAAATACATTGGTTTGATTATGTAGCACCCAGAGAACATATTATAGAAACAATTCAAAATTTTAGTCAAAATAAAAACAACTGAAACTAAAGAAAAATATTGAACCTATTGTTTTTATTGAAACAAAACTATTAGATACTTATTCATGTATAGATATATAAAAACCGCTTTAGTTCTTGTTCTAAAGCGGTTTTAGTATATAGATAATAATTTTATTACCGTTA
The DNA here is from genome assembly GCF_947492965.1 of uncultured Aquimarina sp. Classification (GTDB taxonomy): domain Bacteria; phylum Bacteroidota; class Bacteroidia; order Flavobacteriales; family Flavobacteriaceae; genus Aquimarina. Next base: position 43,438 of record NZ_CANLOZ010000011.1, read on the forward strand.
TTAAGATCGGTTTTTATGATTCGTCACTACGAACTACTAACCTAAATCCTTCTCCGTGAATATTTAAAATTTCCACGTTTTCGTCTTTCTTTAGGTATTTTCTAAGTTTAGCAATATATACATCCATACTTCGAGAAGTAAAGTAATTATCATCTCTCCATATTTTAGTTAATGCCAATTCTCTAGGCATTAAGTCATTTAGATGTAACGCTAACAATCGTAATAATTCATTTTCTTTAGGGGATAACTTTATCGGATCTTCTTCTCTAAAAGTTAAAAATCTTAATTTTGAATTTAAGTGGAAACCACCGATTTTAAATTCAAATTGCTTACTATCTGCAACAGACTCAGTTGTTTTACGCTGCATTATAGCTTGTATTTTCATTAAAAGCACTTCACTATCAAAAGGCTTATTAAGATAATCATCTGCTCCTACCTTGTATCCCTTTAGAACATCCTCTTTCATTGCTTTCGCTGTTAAGAAAATGATAGGAACTTCTTCATTCTTATCTCTTATCTCTTTTGCCAAAGTAAATCCATCCTTATAAGGCATCATTACATCAAGGATACACATATCATAGTCATCCTTTTTAAATTTTTCGAAGCCTTCCATACCATTTTTAGCATGTACAACATCATAATCGTTCATAACAAGATAATCCTTTAGTACGGTACCAAAGTTCGGATCATCTTCTACAAGCAAAATCTTTTTGTTTTCTGTTTCCATAATTTAAGATATTAACGGTAATTTAGTTATAAATGTGGAGCCTTTTCCCCTTTCGCTCTCCACCCAAATTTGACCATGATGGTCATCTATTATTCGTTTTACGTAAGTTAATCCAAGTCCATGTCCTTTCACGTTGTGTAAATCTCCTGTATGCTCTCTAAAGAACTTTTCGAAGATTTTCTTCTGCGCCACTTTACTCATTCCTACTCCCTGATCACGTATTTTAAGGACAATACTATTTTTTATATTTTCTGTGTAGATATCAATCTTTGGTGCTCCTTCGGAGTACTTGATTGCATTATCTAACATGTTAACCACCACATTCGTCATATGACTATCATTAGCCAAAATAGAAGATTTTAACGCTCCTAAATGCGTTTTTATATACCCTTCTCTATTTTCGACTATTAAAGAAACATGAGTTATAGCATCTTCTATAATATCATGTAGCTCTAGCCTTTCTTTCTTAATATTTAACTCATTCTTCTCTAATTGAGAGATTCTTAAAACATTCTCTACTTGCGTAAGCATCCTTTTGTTTTCCTCTCTAATCATGCTCATATAACGCTTTCGCTTTTCCGGATCATCCGAAATTTTTGGATTCTTAATAGCATCAAGTGCTAAATTTATTGTAGCAATTGGTGTTTTAAGCTCATGAGTCATATTATTGATAAAATCCGTTTTTATTTGCGATATCTGACGTTGCTGTAACAGCTGTGATAATGCACTCGAATAAGCTACTACAATAACCAACGTAAAAATAATTGACAAAATTGCCATTCCTTTTATTGTCGATAAAATATACCTATTCTTACCTGTAAAGTTTACATATAATTGATACAAGCTAGAACCATCTTCATTATTAACAAAAAGAGGCACGGCAAACGTATTTCCATCACTTTCTGTGGCACTAAAATCTTCAGAACGTACTCGAGTAGCCAATGCATTACTGTATATAGCATACTCAAAATCAACTTTCATATCTCTCTCAGCTAACTCTTTTTTCAGCAATCTTTCTACCTCTTCTTTCTTTACTCTCCTATGAATAGGAATAAAATTAGCCAGCTGATCTATTACAATTTCATAATCTCTTCTTTGCAAATCAGTAAGCGTACTTAGTCTATCCAGTTTTGATTTTGATCTTTGCTTTGTTTGATAAGCTTTTTTCTTATCATCGATGATTTCTGCATTTCGATTTAAAATATCCTTCAACCTTACGGTATCAATATTAAAATCTATAAAAGAAGAAAATAACTTAGAATCTTCTTCCAGAACACCATCGCCAAAAGCAAATGACCCTTTATCAAAGCCTATGTCTAAGAGCTGCTGTATTGTTTTGCTATCAGGTTGTTTTATACTATCCAGAATCTCTTGTAACGGATAGTACATTTCTTCGAATTCCCTATATTCAATTTTATTGGAAACAGATATTAAAATTTGCTTTGCATTGAAAGAGAACTGTTCTCTATTGTTCTCTACCGTATTCTGAATCCAATATCCCTGAACAAAAATAATCCCGATTAATGATAAACTCATTAAGAGGATCAGCAATGCGAATAACCTTTTATTCATAGGTCAAAAGTAAGACTTTAACATTTAGCTACTTTAGGGTTTAACCAAATGTTAACAAAATGAAAGATTGTGAAAATTACCCAATCAAAGAATGAGTTTATTATGGATTTTATTAACTTGAAGCCAAGTTTTCTCTAAATCTGTATTTTTTATTACAAAATCTGCTAACGGAATCTTCTGAACATCTGTCCATTGATTTTTTAGTCTCTCTAGAACCTTCGATTTCGTCGTGTGATCTCGTTTTATTACTCGATTTATTCTTATTTCTTCAGGAGCTGTAACCAGAATTGTATAATCACATTTCTTATAACCACCATTTTCAAATAGAATAGCTGCTTCTTTAATTACATAGTTTGATTCTTGCTTATTCTTCCAAGATAAAAAGTGATTTGCGACTGCAGGATGTACAATGGCATTCAGTTTTTCTAATAATTTTTTATCATTAAAAACAAGATCTGCTATATAATTCCTATTCAATTGATTATCTACATATGAATCTTCCCCTAATAGCGCCACAATCTGATTTTTCACTTCTTCATCCTCATGCATCAATTTTTTCGCTTCATCATCTGCTATATAGATTGGAACTTCAAGTTTCGCAAACATTTTTGCAACTGTGGATTTTCCACTACCAATACCACCTGTTAATCCGACTACCTTCACTTTTTTATGTTTCATCAATGTATATTCAGAAAATACAAATGTGCTATATACTAATTAAGAATTACAAATTGCACTTGTTTATCTTGTAATCTTACGTCATGTATGGATTCTGGCATATCTACTAATTCCAAAATCAAATAAGGACTATCAGCAGACACCTTATTATAATCTGCAAGAACTTTAAAATCTCTTAAACTGATTTCATTATACTTATCGAGTCCTACTCTATACACAACTTTAACTTCTTTTGGAAAAATTTTAATTTCTTTTCCTTCAGGTACATTCATCAGAGTAATCGGGATTTCCTGACTCCCTTCGGTAAACTTACTTACAGCAATACTTGCCTCTACTTCATTTGGAGCAACTACTACTCTCGATGGCAGACTGTCTGTTTTTATTGCCAAAGTGGTTTTATAATCTGTATTTAAACCTTCTAACTTTAGGTCTTCTGTAGTAACATAACTTATGGTATCAATAGTATTTTTGGGGCCATTTATTTTTACCGAATCTGGCATAAGAACCACTCCTTTATCACTTCCGTAACCTGCTGCATACTGTAATTCTTTAGATACCTTTACTGGAATCATTTTTTCTAAATTTACATCTAGCTTAATTCGCAATGTATCCTTTTCTGAAGAAAGAATCCTTCCTTTAAAATTTAATTTTTCTTTTAATGATTGATTGGCTTTGTTTACATAAAAGTAATATTCATTTTCCGCGGTTTCAATCGCTTTTGAAATATCAAGTTGTAGTTTAGGCTTGCTCCAAGTATGATTGATCAGTCTAAATCCATTCCCATTAAGTGTTAATTTTAATGTCTGATCACTTCCTTCATGTAAAATTCTGTCTTTAGGAAGATTGGTATATTGAATATCAACTTCTACTTCTTCAGTATAATTTTTAGAAAACTGTATAAACAACCAAAGAATAGAAGTAAAAACCAAAAAGAAAAGAAATGTTTTTACATTATTTCTTTTTAAAGAAAATCGACTTAATTTATTTTTGGACATATTTTGTTACTTTGAAAAAAACAGCTTTTTAAACTTTTGCTCTGGACTCTTTTTCAATAGATGAATATAATAATAAGATTTTAGGAATCCTTTTCCATACCCATAAAACTGAACAAATACTGCTATTACTGCTTGTGTTCCAATAGAAAAGCTTCTATAACTTAGGGTCGCATTGATCAAAATGATCCCAAAATACACTCCCAATAAAGCTATAAAATACCAATATCCTAGTAATAAAGACAACAAAGAGAATATCGTGTAGCCCAAAAATAAGGTCGGAAACCAATAGGTAATTTTAGCTGTTTCGGGATGCCATAAATTAAGAATAGGACGAACTTTCCCAAATTTATTAACTTGAATATAAAATTTATTCCAAGAAATTCTTCTTTTATGAAATACTTTTGCCTCTGGAATCAAAGCGGTTTCATATCCCAACTTCCACAATCTAATGGTAAGATCAGGATCTTCTCCTGGATGAATATTCCCAAAACCTTTTGAAGACTCAAATGCCTCTTTGGAGATTCCCATATTAAAGCTCCTAGGCTGAAACTTACCCACATTTTTCTTTCTTCCTCGTATTCCACCAGTAGTAAGGTATGAAGTCATACTAAAACTGATAGCCTTCTGAAGATCTGAGAAATCTCTATGAGCATCATCAGGTCCTCCAAAACAATGGACAAATTTATGAGAAAGAAATTCATCTACCTTTTTTAGATAGTCAACAGGCAAAATAACATCGCTATCCAATATCAGGAAATAGTTTCCCTTTGCCTTTTGCATCCCAAAATTTCTAGAATCACCAGGTCCTGTATTTGGTTTTTGATAATAACTTATCTGTAATTTATCCGTGTATGATGCTATAACATTTTCCGAAGTTTCTGATGAGCCATCCTCTACAATAACAATTTCATAAGATTTCGAATAATCTAACATTGTCATGCTATCCAATAATTCATCTATTTCATTGGGCCTATTAAATACAGGTATGATGAAAGAAAAAGAAACACTCATTAGACAAAGGTAAATAAATAGGTTTGTTTGATACGTTTAGGTTGTGGTTCAAAACTAAAAAAGCTTAATTCTCGTCGAATTAAGCTTTCATAATCCATGATGGATTAGATGATAGTTTTATTCTTCATCTACAAATTTCTCCATCACCATTTGGCTCACTCCCATATTAGAGAAACCTCCATCGTGATATAGATTTTGTAGTGTTACTTTTTTAGTAAGATCAGAAAATAAGGTAATGGTATAATCTGCACAGTCATCAGCAGATGCATTCCCTAATGGTGACATTTTATCAGCATATTCGATAAATCCATCAAACCCTTTTACTCCTTTACCTGCTGTTGTAGGAGTTGGAGATTGAGAAATGGTATTTACTCTTACTTTTTTATCTCTTCCGAAGAAATATCCAAAACTTCTTGCAATCGATTCTAGATACGCTTTATTATCAGCCATATCATTATAATCAGGAAAAACACGTTGTGCCGCCATATAGGTTAATGCCACAATACTTCCCCATTCATTCATTGCTTCTTTTTTGTAAAGCGTCTGCATAGTTTTATGAAAAGATAAGGCAGATACATCCCATCCTTTTCCACTCCAATCATAATTTAAATCTGTATAATGACGTCCCTTTCTAACATTTACGGACATTCCTATTGAGTGTAATACAAAATCTAGTTTCCCGCCTAAAATCTCCATTGATTTCTCCACTAAATTTTCTAAATCTTCTATGGAAGTAGCGTCTGCAGGTATAATCTCAGAATTTGTTTTTTCTGCTAATTGCTTAATTGCACCCATTCTCATAGCAACTGGAGCATTAGTAAGCACAAAACTCCCTCCTTCTTCATAAACACGTTCTGCTGTCTTCCAAGCGATTGAATTCTCATCCAACGCACCGAATATAATTCCTTTTTTGCCTTTTAATAAATTGTATGACATTTAATCCTAAATTATAAAATGATTTATGAGTGGTAAAGATAACAAAACGACTGTAATCAAAATGACACTCTACCTATTTTCGTATTAATTATGCAATAATGATTTTGCGTGTGTTAAAGCAGAATCAGAAACTTGCTTACCTCCAATCATTTCAGCAATTTCTCGTATTCTATCTTCTTCGTTTAACAATTTCAATCTTGTTACCGTAACATTATTTACGTCTTCTTTAAAAACTTTATACTGTTTATTACCATTAGCGGCTATTTGTGGTAAATGCGTGATACTAAAAACCTGAAGATTCTTACTCATCGTCATCATCAAATCAGCCATTTTATGAGCTATTTCTCCAGAAACACCCGTATCAATTTCATCAAAAATTATTGTAGGCAATTGAGTATATCTAGAAAGAATAACTTTAATACCTAACATAATTCTGGATAATTCTCCTCCTGATGCTACTTTCTTCAGCTCTCCATAAGTACCTCCTTTATTAGCAGAAAACAAAAACTCCAATTCTTCTTTTCCATTAGAAAGATATTTCTCTTGTAGCAACAAAGACGTTTTGAAAGTTGCGTTAGGCATTCCTAAACCTTTTAAAATACCTTCCAGCTCTGTCACTAATTTTGGTAGTGCTTTCTTTCTTTTTGAATGTATTCTTTCTGCAACCTCATCCAACTGCTTTTTAATAGTCTCTATTTCTTTTTGGATACCTTCTATATCATCAGAAAGTGATTCGGTTTTAGAAACTTTTTCTTGTAATTCTTCTTGGATTGTTAGTAACTCTTCTATCGAAGAAACTGTATGCTTTGTCTGAAGATTATGTATAATCTGTAATCGATTACTAACTTCTTCTAATTGTTCTGGATCGGCATCCAGTTTTTCTAATTCATTTTGCAATGAATCATTTACATCCTCTAGCTCTATATATACACTTTCAACTCTATCGGATAATTCTTTTAGACTACTAGAATACGATGCGATTTTGGAGAGATTATTTTTTACGGTGTTCAAAAGATCCGAAATTCCGATTTCCTCAGAAGAAACCAAAGACACAGCGTTAGATAATCGTTCTTGTATTTCTTCAATATTAATCAACGTTTCATGACGTTCTTCTAATTGTGCTAATTCTCCAGATTGCAACTTCGCCTCAACCAATTCGTTTAACAAAAAGGAATTATAATCATGTTCCCTTGTTAATTCATGCTGACTTTCCAGCAATGTTCTTTGCTCTTTTTCTTTTATTTTTAGGAGAGACAATCCTCTTTTATAAGATTCTATTTCTCTTCCTGCATCTGACAATGCATCGAGTACTTCAAATTGAAAGTCATTTGTCGTTACTTCTAATGTCTGATGTTGACTATGAATATCAATCAACCGAAGTCCTAACTTGTTTAACGAACTTAACGTTACTGGAGTATCATTAATAAAAGCTCTGGATTTACCTGATGGTAATATTTCTCTTCTGATTATTGTTTCGGTTTCATAATCCAAATCTTCTTCTTCGAAAAGAGAAGCTAAATCATACTTTTCTATATCAAAAACACCTTCTATAGTACATTTATTAGCGCTATCTTTTATACTAGACAGATCTGCACGTTTACCAAGCAAGAGACCTAAAGCTCCTAATAACAAAGATTTACCAGCACCAGTTTCTCCGGTTATAGTTGTTAAACCAGTATCAAACGAGACTTGTAACTGTTCTATTAAAGCGAAGTTTTTTATTGAAAGACTTCTAAGCAAAGGATAATACTATTTTGTGATTTATTAAAGAAAGTAAAGATACTATAGTTTTAAAAAGATTTCAATGACAAAAGAGAAAAACTTATAACTTTATCTCAGCCCAATTGGTAGCGTATGTTGGGGCTATTCTTCCTAAAATAGAAATAGTTTCTGCAACGTTTAGCGCTGGTCCACCTGAAAGAATTTTAGCTACTTCATCTGCTTTTGCATCAAAGAAAACTCTCATGATATATGAGTTTGGTCGGGTTCTATGCAAACCTTCTAAAGTTTTCATAGACTCTAAAATAGATTCCTTTCCTTTTTTAAGGTCATTATTCATAATATCCAGACCTTCTCTATGATAAGTATACAATGCAGTTCGGTATCCATCAAAGGTACCAGACAATAAATCATCATTTAATCTAAATCTGGTTTGTGGTCCGTCTTGTCCATTCCATCCTAAAGTATTACTACCTTGTGCATTACCCACAATATTTTTTGCCTCCTGAAAATAATTTGTACCTGAATTTAATTCAAAAGAATCTGCATCAACACCTAAAATCGTATATAGATAAAAAGCAACTACTGATATTAGATTAGATTCGAAATTATTAGGATTGTAATTTAATGGCTGAAACTCTAAATACCTAAAATTAAACTGTTTGTCATTTATATTAAGAATGGTAGTTTTATAATTAGATCCATATACGGGTCTTGAGGCTTGAACCTGCAAGGTAGCATTGAAACTATCATTATCGTTCCCCGTAATGGTTATAAAAAAACTACAATCAATTCTTTCTTCATTTCTATAATCTGTTTCAGTCCACTTTGTATTATTTATAAATTCTGCCACAGACCTCTCCAAGGTTTTAAAAACTTGCAAGTTTGGATTTCCAGTCTGTTCTGCATTTACTACAACGGTAGCATTAAACTCTTGAGCATTTGCAAAAATGCATGATAAAAGTAGTGTAAGAAGAAAAAAATTACGCATTACGTTGTGTATTGATTTCGTTAAAAATATCCTGTGCAACTTCAGCTTTGGTCTTTAAATCAAACGCTTTAATTTCCATTTTATGATTAATAAGCGTCACTTTATTAGTCTTTCCCTTAAAGCCAGCTCCTTTATCATTTAAAGAATTTAAAACTATTAAGTCCAAATTCTTCTTTTTCAATTTTGCTTTGGCATTCTCCTCCTCATTTTGTGTTTCTAAAGCAAAACCAACTAAAAACTGTTCTTTCTTTACCGATCCCATCCATTTAAGGATATCCGTAGTACGTTCTAATTCGATTGCAAAGCTACTGTCGGATTTTTTAATTTTTTGATCGGAAACATTTTTAGGTCTATAATCAGCTACAGCAGCAGAAGCTATAGCTATATCACAACTCTCAAATTCCTTTTCAACCGCTTCATACATCGATTCAGCATTTACTACAGGAACTACATTAATTAATCCATGATCTACTGTTAAAGAAGAAGGACCCAAAACCAAGGTTACTTCCGCACCAAGCGATGCCGCCTGAGAAGCCAGTTCGATCCCCATTCTTCCTGTAGAATGATTCCCTATAAAACGTACTGGATCTATTGCTTCATATGTCGGACCAGCAGTAATTAATACTTTTTGTCCTTTAAGCGGTAATTTTTCTAAGATATTAGCTTCAATAAAACTGACAATATTTTCTGGTTCTGCCATCCTTCCTTGTCCTACAAGGCCGCTTGCTAGCTCTCCAGATTCGGCAGGAATCATAACATTACCAAACTCTTGCAGTTTTTTGAAAGTTTCGTGAGTAGAAGGGTGATTATACATATCCAAATCCATAGCTGGAGCAAAATATACAGGACATTTTGCAGACAAATATGTAGCTAACAGAAGATTATCACTATTACCTGTAGACATTTTAGACAAGGTATTTGCTGTGGCAGGTGCTATGATCATAAGATCCGCCCATAATCCCAGCTCTACGTGATTATTCCATTCGGCATTTTCATCTTCTTCATCATAAAAAGAAGAATTCACCGGATTTTTCGATAATGTAGAAAGTGTAAGTGGAGTTACAAAATCCTTTGCTGCAGGAGTCATAACTACCTTAACCTGTGCGCCTGATTTAACAAACAAGCGCACTAAGGAAGCTGTTTTATACGCAGCGATACCAGCGGTAACACCTAAAAGAATTTTTTTACCGCCTAATATTGATGCCATAAATTATTTATAAAGATTCAGAATCTGTTTTTGTATTTCTGAAGTAAATTTTACCTTCTAACCACTCTTGCGCAGCTAGTGAATGAGGTTTTGGTAATCTTTCGTAGAATTTAGAAACTTCTATTTGTTCTTTATTCTCAAAAATTTCTTCTAAACTATCATTATAAGTAGCAAACTCATCAAGTTTTTCCAAAAGCTCCTTTTTAATATCCGTATTAATCTGGTTTGCTCTTTTAGATATTACAGAGATTGCTTCGTATATATTACCTGTTGGTTGGTCTACTAAGTTTTTATCAATAGTAGTAGTATTTACAGGCGCATTACTTTTTTTCAAATCCATCTTCTCCTAATTTTCTATTTATATTTTTCTAAACGTGTCTTAATATCTTCTGAAATTTCTTCAGCATCGGCAGTAAACTCACCTTCTTTGTAATACTTTTTGTAATTATTATAGAAACTTTCGGCAGTTTCTAATCGTTCTTTTACAAAAACTTCATAGCTACCAATAGCTAATAAATATTGTGATTCTAGCTTGTAATATAATGCTTTTTCTCTAAAAACAGAACCTGGATAATCTATTAGATAATTATCAAAAGCTTTTATAGCCACTTTATAATTCTCTCTATGATGATATTGTTTTGCTATTTCAAAAGCCTTTTTTTCTTTTTTGTTTCTTAATTCTGCAACCAATTTATTGGCTTCTTCAAGGTTTTCACTATCTGGATATGCATTAATATAAGCTTGTAACTTCTGAATTGCTTCATCTGTTTCTTGCTGATCTAAACTATATCTAGGAGATAATTGATAGTAACTCTTAGCTCCTTTATAGGCAGCTTCTTCCCTTTTATCACTATTCGGATATGATTTAGCAAATCTTTCAAACTGATATCCAGCAAGGTAATAATCCTCTAAATTATAATACGTATCAGAGTAATAATACATCACCCTTTCTGCCTGAGGCTTTCCACGAAACTGCGGCACGATTTGCTCAAAGAGACGTAAAGCTTTTTTATACTTACCCTCTTTATACAATTCTTCTGCTAACTTATATTTAGGCCCAACTTCTTCTTCTTTAAGTACTTTTTGATACTCACTACAAGAACCTAATACCAATACTAATGTTAACAAAAACAATAATTTCTTCATATCTTAAAAAACATCTGGCAAAAATAGATATTTCTACCGTATTACAAAAACTTTAATTGATTCTATTAAATAACTAAAAGAAGAGGTCATTGTTGCAAAATTGTAACATAAAAAAACAGCTGCTCTATTTCTCTGAATTATACACCTTGGTTTCACTTATTTTATCATGATCCAATACTGTAAACCCTTCATCATCATAATGAAATGCAGGAACGAAAGCTTCATCAATTTTTATATCATTAAGAACATAAGAGTGCACCTGATGAACTTCTTGAGTAAAAGACTCATCATAATAACTTATCAAGATCAGTACTTCTCCGTGTAATTTAGATAAGTCTTCGCGTTTAAACTCCGCTAATGGACTAGTTTCTGTAATGGGATGCACTATGGTCCAAGTAGTAGGCAAATAAGTAATTTGACTTCTCTCTAATTTAAGATTGTAAAAATTATTTACATATTTAGCACCTTCTGTTTGTTGAGATAGCGCTAAGGTAACTTCAGCTTTTGGACGTATCATTACATTAGTACTTCGGCTCATTAACCGGAACATAATACAATCATTTCCATTATGTTCTCTGAGCACCATTCTTTTACTAAATCTTATACTCGATTTTGGTTTAGAAAATCTTCCATACAACAATCCTGTAATAAAAGAAAAACTTAAAAGTCCTACTAACGCTTCTATAGAAGAAATTACCCCAAAAACCACTCCCTTAGGAGCCATTGCTCCATACCCTACCGTAGTTACTGTTTGGGCAGAAAAAAAGAATGCTTTTAGAAAATCACCAAATAAACTACCTGTCGGAACTGTAATGGCAGAAATACCTATAGACACATAAATTATAGCAAAAACTGAATTTACAAAAACATACCCAAGAAATACCCAGCAAAAAAACTTCAACCAGCTGATACTAATCAAATAATCGTAACTCCTTGAAATCGAAGTACGCCTATTGATATGTTTTATATTAAAAGAACCATCAGAACTGATAAATCGTTTCGCTAACTTATCTGATGATAAACCAATCCCAGGATCTTTTATTTTTTTTGCCATAAAAGCTTGTTAATTACTTTTTACGAACTCTTCTATTTTATCAGCTAAATCTTTAGAAACAGGAACTAAAGGTAATCGTACATAATCATCACAAACACCTTTTTTCTTTAAAATATTTTTTATACCCGCTGGATTACCTTCCTCAAAAGCATAATCCAAAACAGGTAACAATTTATATAAAATTTCAAATCCTTCTTTAGTATCACCAGAAAGTCCTAACCTAATCATGTTGGAAAATTCTTCTGGAAACCCTTGACCAATTACACTAATTACTCCATCACCTCCAGCTGCTACCAAAGGAAGTGCTAGCGCATCATCTCCAGAAATCACCAAGAAATCTTTAGGCTTATCTTTTAAAATTCTAAGTACTTGTGTAAAATCACCTGTCGCTTCTTTAATTCCAACAATTTTATCTAATTTGGATAATCTTAATGTTGTTTCTGCACTCATATTTGTTCCAGTACGTGAAGGGACATTATATAACAACACAGGTAACGGAGACTGATCATTTATCATTTTATAATGTTGATAAATTCCTTCTTGACTTGGTTTGTTATACATTGGCACAACAGATAAGATAGCATCAAAATCTGAAGTATCCGTATCTTTCATTTCTTGTAGAATCGCTGCGGTATTATTACCGCCAATACCTATAACTAAAGGTAATCTTTTGTTATTTATTTTTACAATATGCTGTACTAACTCCTTTTTTTCTTCTTTTGAAAGTGTAACTGACTCTGCCGTAGTTCCTAGTACAACTAAGTATTCTACACCGCCATTTATACAATATTCTACTAACGATTCTACTCCTTTGTAATCAATTGAACCATTACTATTAAAAGGCGTTGCTAATGCAACACCAGTTCCTTTCAGAAAAGCACTCATATTATATTATCTGTAAAATTTTTAAATATTTTTTTAATTCGGAAATAAAAAGGTTAGTGTCTTGATCGGCAGAACCTATTACGAGATCATTAATTCTATTATCAATCTCAGCAAAACCAACTTTAAACTTTGCTTTGGAAGCGGCAGCAACATAATCTAACTCCAATTTACTTTCGGAGTAAAAATTGATTAAAATGTCATAATCCTTTTTTATAAAATCATTCAAAGAATTACTCTTTACAGAACCTCCAACACCAAAACTTTTATCGTTGTAATAATCGGCATCTTTATCATCTGAAATTTCTTTCTGGTCTTCCTTATACCCCATTACTTTCAAGTTATCGGACTTCACACCAAGTTCATTTGCCAACTTAACCACCGACAAAATGTTAACGGATTGCGAAGCATCAATCAAAACTGCTAAATTTCTAATATTAGAAACCTCCTTAGCTCTGGATTTTCTTGATTTAATATGAGATTCAACACTCTTTTTTAAAGCATTTCGCTTTAGACCTTTTAAAATCATTTACAATTAAAGATTAAATGGCAAATGTAGGTATTTTCAATTTTAAATAACACTACAAAGCCTAATATAAATTAAAAACTAAACAATATTTAACACAAAAAGTTATATATATAACAAATAAATTTAATCTGTTTGATGTAGATTATATCTATCAGATTAAAGATATCTATGGCCTACTTCGTTATTATCTTTCAACTTTACCTCCATAAGAAACTTCAAGAAACAATATAAGCCAATAATCTCCGTAACATTCGCAAGTACCGTAAAAACCTTACTGTAGTAATAAAAATGATTGATTAAAACCAAGGCATTTACAAAAAGACAACAACTAGCAGAGATAAATAGCTTAAAATTACCCTCATATTTATCTGCGAGATAAATCACAAAACACGCCCCTACAAATACAAAGAGTGTAAACATTATTGCAAAGAATGAAAAAACAACATCCATAAGCGTTGGTAATACCATTTGAGAAACAGAAAAAACCAAATATGCCACCAGGAAAAAACTTATTATTATAGGTAATGATGTGAACCTGGTAATTTTGATATCCTTTAGAGTTATATATTTCCTTAATAAAAAAATATTCACCAGATAGAATAAAATTATTGTAAGCGCTACATGATTAAAATATTTATAAAAATCCAAATAAATCAGAGTATCGCTAGCCATCAGTATTACCATACTAAACGAATAACAAAACCAAATAGATTTTTTATCTGAGATGCATATAAAAATAAGCGCTAAAGGAATTAATGGTTTAACATATACCAAATGTATATTTTCACAAAGCACTGCAGTAAACACAACCACAATAAAGGAAAAACCAAAAAATAAATATGCTAATCTACTATTCTTCTCCACCTAACTCAGTCTTGGTAACTTTAATTCCGCTTTCAAAATAATCATTTCAAATATGGTATCAAAAAAACTCAACAGTATTAGGTTTCAGGTCATTTTGTTCAATAAAAAATTTAATTAAAAAGTAGTGACCAAAAACTTGCAGAACATTGCTCAGAATAACAAATACGTCTAAATGAATATACAACTTATTCAATACCGTAATAATATTCACAATCAGAAAGCTCGAGGCAGCTACCATAAGCGAATAACTGATTACTGTTCTACTGTTTAAATAAATATAATAACAAAGCCCTATGAACAAAATAAATAAAACAATAAAAACATTGAGATACAATTGATCCTCCGATATACTACCCGAAATCATGTCTGCAACAGAATAAATCACATAAGATATCAATCCCATGGTAATTAACAACTGTATCGTAAAGATCTTTTTAAATTGTATTTTAATTCTTTTTAAACTCTTGCGTAGTAGCAGAATATTAAAACAGTAGTACAAAGACATCAATACATTAATTATCCTGAAATATTTTTTAAAATCAATGACCGCTAAGATTTCAGAAATCAATACGAACAACAATCCCAAAATAACTAAATATTGTATCCTTTCTACCTTAGACACATAGATCAAAAACACAGAAGAAACCACTAAAGTTTTAGTATAAACTAACCAATTTTCATTAAAAATTGCTGTTATTAGAAGTAAAACCCCAGAGATATACAATAGCCGATAAGAAAGTTTAGTTCTATCCAAAATTACTTTAATTTACATTCTAAAATCCTTCGAACTCTTCTGATTTAAGATACTTATATTTTGTAATCATGTAGTTAACCAAAAACACTAAAGCCAATGGTTCACAGATTAAACGAATCACTTTTAACTCATTGGATTCCAGATAAAAATGATCAATAAGTAAAATAAAATCACTAAAGGAAAAATTCAACATGGCTAAAAAAAACCATAATGACTTTTCTGATCTAATATTAATGTAGTGCATTGCAGCTACAATCAGCAGAACATACAGCAACAACAGATGAAGAAAACCTATTAAACTTAGACTCCCCATAGGTCCTCTAAGCACAAAATAAGTCATAAAAAATATAGCCGTGTATAAAGAGCTACCTAATACCAAAGTAAAAACATCTCTTTGATTGTATTTAAAAGATTTATGATTGTAATACAGAAAATAAAACAATATCAGATATCCAATAATTCTGATAAACATAATATCTCCAATTGTTATTTGATGACCTAATATTCCTATTAATTCTGCGAAAAAAAATATGGAAAGAACAATAAAATGAAGTAGTTTACTTTTTTTACTACTCCAAAAATAAAATATCAAAATAATCATAAACAGGAAAGGTTTGCTATAAGTGTATAACAGCGGAAACTGAAACACAAAACCTATTACCTGTAAAACAATCAAAAAAGAAATTAAAAATCTTAGTAGTTTTCCTCCATCCATTATAATTTAATGTAAAAAAGTGCAAATATCCCTCACTCCTTACTCCGTTTAACAATTTTTCCTTTGGTTAAGATACTAAATTTCAAATAAATACCTAAAACAGGAATTAAACTTCAATTAATTTTTTATTTTAAGAGAATCAGGACTTGAAATTTTAAATTTCACTAGAAAGTATACTGCTAACAATTGGTAGATGGAGTTAATAATTTTTAATTCTAATGAAGGAACATAAAATCGATCTAACGCAAAACAAGCATCACTAATTACAAAATTAAGTATCGCAATTACAAACCAAAGAGATCTAGGAGACCTAATGTTTACGTACTGAAAGACAGCACCTATTAAAAGCAGATAAAGAATGATTATATAGATAATACCAAATGATCTTATAGCGCCCATATTCTGATTCGTAACAGCATATATCTCATAGACAATAAGCGTCCACAAAACTAAAAAAGCTGTCAGATATACAATATCTATATTATTGTAATCTATTTTTTTATGATTCCGATATAGAAAATAGAATAAGATAAAGTAACATAAGGTATAGCTTAACAAAACATATCTAAACCCATTTTCTATTCCCGTAAGTAAAAAAATATCACCTAAAAAACAGAGGAGTAAAACAACTGCAAATAATGAATCAACCTTTTTTACATTAAACCAATATAACATAAAAAACAGGGGAACAGTCATTGGTTTTACATACAACTCCAAAGCAGAATTCTGCAAGATTGTACTAAGAACACATAAACTTCCCGTTAGCAACAACAATATTTTGATAAGTGTTCTTATTTTCACGTAGTTATAATTAATATATCAGAATTCATACGAAATCCGTTATGTTCATATGATTCAAAATTCAATTACAATTATCTCTTTACTCCAATAAATTTAAGAAATCATCTTCGGTAATAATAGCTATTCCTAGCTTATTTGCTTTTTCCAACTTACTCGGTCCCATATTAGCTCCAGCCACTACATAAGATGTTTTAGAAGAAATGGAACTGGAAACTTTTCCTCCATTATCTTCAATAAGCTTCTTTAACTCATTACGAGAAACCTTCTCAAAAACTCCCGAAACAACAAATGTTTGCCCGTTTAATGTATCTTTTTGATTTGCTAATTTCTCTGCCGAGATTTGCAATTGCACCCCATAATCTATAAGTCTTGTAATCAGAGTTTTACTAGATTCTGTATTGAAAAACTCCTTAACACTCTGCGCTATTTTGATTCCAATTTCGTCAACACTTACCAAATCTTCTTCTGAAGCTTGCATAATCGCTTCGATTGTCTTGTAATGTTTTGCTAATTTTTTAGCTACAGTTTCTCCTACATACCGAATTCCTAAGCCAAACAAAACTCTTTCGAAAGGAATCTCTTTAGATTTAGCAATTCCCTCGATGAGATTATCCGCACTTTTTTCGGCCATACGTTCCAGTGGAATAATTTGTTCTTTTTTAAGTGTATACAAATCTGCATAATCTCTAATTAAGCCTTCTTTTACCAATAATGCTACGGTTTCTCCTCCAAGACCTTCTATATCCAGTGCTTTACGAGATATATAATGCTGGATTCTACCAACAATCTGCGGCGGGCATCCATCTATATTCGGGCAGTAATGTTGTGCTTCTCCTTCTTTTCTTATTAATTCCGTACCACATTCTGGACAAGAAGATATGTATACAGTAGATTTAGAATCTTGATCTCTTTTTGTAAAATCCACACTTACAATTTTTGGAATGATCTCCCCTCCTTTTTCTACAAACACCGTATCACCCTCTCGGATATCAAGCTTTTCAATTTGATCTGCGTTATGCAATGAAGCTCTTTTCACTGTAGTACCAGCGAGCTGAACAGGCTCTAAATTAGCAACTGGTGTAATAGCTCCTGTACGCCCCACCTGATATGTGATTTTATTTAGCTTGGTAACAGCTTGTTCTGCCTTAAACTTATAAGCCATTGCCCATCTTGGAGCTTTTGAAGTAAAACCAAGCTCTTCTTGTTGCTGTAAATCATTTACTTTTATAACTACACCATCTGTTTCATAAGGTAAATCTCTTCTTTTTACATCCCAAATATTCACAAACTCCAACACTTCATCTATAGAATGAACTAAACGTGATTCTTCTGGAACTTTAAACCCCCAATCTCTAGCTTTTTCTAAACTTTCATATTGTGAAAAAATACCTAATCGATCTCCAGCCAAATTATACAACAAACAATCTAATGGTCTTTTTGCAGTTTCACTACTATCCTGAAGCTTCAAACTTCCTGAAGCAGTATTTCTTGGATTTGCATAAGGCTCTTCTCCAGCAGCTATTCGCTCTTGATTCATTTTAGCAAAGCCTTCATAAGGTAACACAATCTCTCCTCGAATATCAAACTTTGCAGGATAATCTCCTTTTAATTTTAAAGGGACCGACTTAATTGTTTTTACATTGGTCGTAACATCATCTCCTTGGATTCCATCACCTCTGGTTACTGCACGTAATAATTCTCCATTTTCATATGTAAGACTAATGGAAGCACCATCATATTTAAGCTCGCAAGTATAACTTACATCGCCATCAACCAATTTTTTAATTCTAGTCTCCCAATCCAACAAATCTTCTTTAGAGTAAGAGTTATCCAAAGAGTACATTCGCTGCTCATGAACAACTGTATTAAAATTTTTAGTAACCTGCCCCCCAACTCTCAACGTCGGAGAATTAGGATCATAAAACTCAGGATGTTTTTCTTCTAAAGCTTGAAGTTCTTTAAGCTTCATATCGAACTCATAATCACTTATAGTAGCTGCATCTAAGACATAATAATTATAATTATGTTGTCTTAATTCTTCTCTTAATTGA
Organism: uncultured Aquimarina sp.; assembly: GCF_947492965.1. Classification (GTDB taxonomy): domain Bacteria; phylum Bacteroidota; class Bacteroidia; order Flavobacteriales; family Flavobacteriaceae; genus Aquimarina. The sequence continues at coordinate 62,070 of NZ_CANLOZ010000011.1, forward strand.
TTGATTTGTTGTTCTATATTCATTGTTATGATACCAGTATATGTTGTATTGTTATTTGTAATTTACGTCCTATCCGGTTGCAACCACTTTGGAACTTGTGCAGGTTCAAATGACTTCATTTTTTCTAATAACGAATCGATTTGATCATCCACAATTAGAAGATCATAGTTTTCTTGTTTTAGAAATCCACTTTTCACCATATTCTCCAGTAAAAGTAATAAATGATCATAAAATCCATTGACATTCAATAAGCCAATAGGTTTTTGATGCAACCCTAACTGAGACCAAGTAATGATTTCAAATAATTCTTCTAGTGTTCCGAAACCACCAGGTAAAGTAATAAACCCATCACTAAGATTATGCATTTTCATTTTACGTTCGTGCATATTTTTAGTTGTTATCAGTTCGGTTAACCCAAGATGAACAACTTCTTTTAATTTTAGGAAATCAGGAATAACTCCTATTACCTTTCCTTGTTGACTAAGAGCGCCTTCTGCTACTTTTCCCATGACACCAATCTTAGCTGCTCCATACACCAAGGTAATTCCCAAATTAGCTAATTTTTCTCCGAGTAATAGAGCATCACTTACCGTTTTAGTATCATTGCCTTCGCTACTTCCACAAAAAACGCAAATAGAAGTTAGATTATTCATTAATTATATTTTTTAGTATTACAAGCACGGATCATTCGATCGTTACCATTTATATCTTTACGAAGATCAATAAATTCATATTCGTATTCCTGAATCATATTTTTTGTTTCGAGACCAAGGTATTGATTAATTTCAAAATATAAAGCACCGGTTTCTGTCAAACATTCTTTAGCAAGAGCAGTAATTTTTTTATAAAAAACTAAAGGATTTTCATCAGAAACGAACAGTGCGGTACTTGGTTCATTTTCTAATACATTAGCCTGAATTTCTTCTTTTTCTAATTCTCTTACATATGGAGGGTTTGAAACAATAATATCAAACTTTTGAGGTAAAGAATTCATTTCTAAAATATCCGATTGCATAAACCGAATATCCACTTCATGATGCTTGGCGTTAAATTTAGCTACTTCCAAAGCTTTTTCAGAAATATCTATAGCATAAACATCAGCATTAGGAAGCGCTTTAGCTAATGAAATAGCTATACAACCACTACCCGTTCCTATATCTAAAATAGCAAGTTTACGAGTATCGTTGATAGACTGCCAATCTTTCACAATCCAATCTACCAATTCTTCAGTTTCTGGTCTGGGAATTAATACGTGCTGATTCACCTTTAATAAAAGTCCATAAAATTCGGTATCCCCGATAATGTACTGTATAGGCTCTTCATTTAACAATCTTCTTTTCGCTTCTTGAAAATATAAGACATCCTCTTTATTTATGATTCTATCCAACTCTAAAGCTATATCCACACGTTGTAGACCAAATTTATACTCCGAAAGTAAATAAAAGAACGATCTAGCTTCTTCTAAACCATACAATTCCGATAGTGCATCAACAAAATCTTTTCTAAGATCTTTAATTTTCAAATCTATAAATCTTTAATCATCCAAGCCTGACAACTGTAGTGCCCTGTATCTCCCATTGGGGCATCTAAATAAGTAAAGCCAACTTTAGCATACAATTTCCTTGCGTCTTTCATATAAGGCATTGTCTCCAAATAACATTTTGTAAATCCTTGTGCTCTGGCAAAATCAAGACAGGTATTCATCATTTGATGCCCTAATCCTTTTCCTCTAGCCTCTGGTAAAAAATACATTTTTTGAAGTTCACAAATCTCATCACTTCCTTTTTCTAATTGAGCAATTCCTGCACCTCCAATAATTTTCTCATCCTCTTCTACCACAAAATATTCTTTCCTTGCACCTTCATAGGTTTCAAACATTATATCCAGCTCTTTATCCTCATAAGCAGTACCTACCTTAGGAACTCCCATTTCTATCAAAACCTCTCTTATTACAGCTGCTAAAGCTTTATTATCTTCTAGAGCAACTGGTCGTATTTTTATAGTACCCATTCTAATATTAAATGTTACTTTTGTGATTACAAAAAGTGAATTTATTTTGTTTCATAAACGAATTGAAATATACATTAAATCTGCTCAGTAATCAATGAAGAAGTTTCTATTCTTATCAACAATATTTCTTATACTACCAAGCTGTTCTTTATCTAAGAAACCTGAGTTCGAGCGTATCTCTAAAATAGATGTTAAAAACGTAAGTATGCGTAATATAACAATCCACGCAGATGCTGTTTTTAACAATCCAAATAATGCAGATGGAACACTTTCTATCGAAGATATGCACGTTTTTGTTGATAACATTGATGTTGGTGTGATATCCTCCAAAGAATTTGATGTTCCATCGAAAAATGAATTTAAAATTCCTTTAGAAGGAACATTTTCACTTTCAAAAATATATGAAGACAACAAGAGTAATCTCTTAAATAGCGTGCTTAAAATCGTTCAAACTGATTCTATTCATATTCAATACAAAGGGAATATAAAATATCATTTTGGAAGTTTTTCTTACCCCTATAAAATTAACAAAGAACAAAAAGTTAGTTTAAAATAAAACTTTGGATATACACAAAAAACATATGCAACGATGCATTCAGATTGGAAAGAATGCCTTGGGATCCGCTAGACCTAATCCAATGGTTGGATGCGTAATAGTACATGATGAACACATTATAGGAGAAGGCTTCACTAGTGCCTATGGAGGAAATCATGCAGAAGTTAATGCAGTGAATTCCGTAAAAGATAAATCCTTATTAAAAGAAGCAAGTCTTTATGTAACATTGGAACCTTGTTCCCATTTCGGAAAGACTCCTCCCTGTAGCGACATGATTATTCGAAATCAAATCCCTAAAGTATTTATCGGTACTATAGACACACATAGTAAAGTAGCAGGCAGAGGCATCGAAAAACTCAAGAAAGCTGGTTGTGATGTAACGGTTGGCGTATTAGAAGATGAGTGCAGGAAACATCACAAACGTTTTTTCACTTATCACAACAAGAAACGGCCTTACATTATTTTAAAATGGGCTCAAACACAAGATGGATTTATTGCTCCCGAAAAAAGTTCTGAACGTGCTCCAGTTTGGATCACAAATTCAAATTCTAGACAGTTGGTACATAAATGGCGCGCAGAAGAGCAAGCTATTTTAGTTGGTAACAAAACTGTTATTGAAGATAACCCAAAACTTACTACTAGAGATTGGTCTGGACATCATCCGGTAAGGGTTCTTATTGATTTGTATAATAAAACTCCAATAGATTCTTCAATTTTAGATAAAACAGTAAAAACAATTGTGATTACCTCTAAGAATAATATCAATAAAAATAGCTCCAATCTGATTTATGAAACTATTGAGCCGGGCAAACAAGTTACAACAGATATTTGTAGAATTCTCCACAAACATGAAATACAATCTGTAATAATAGAAGGTGGTAGTTTTACCATACAATCTTTTATTGATGAAAATCTTTGGGACGAAGCAAGAATATTTAAAGGAACCACTAATTTCTCAAAAGGCACAATAGCTCCTAAGATTCATGGAAAACTAACATCCTCTGAAAAAATTTTAAATGACACTCTAAGCATATACATCAATGATCACAACAATCATTTTTGATTTTGGCGATGTGTTTATCAATCTGGATAAACCAGCCACCGAAAAAGAACTTAAGAAATTAGGCTTGCCATCTATTAATAAAGAACTATCAGATTTTAATAAGTTATATGAAATTGGTAAGATAACTACATCCGATTTTATTGATCATTATCAAAAAATCATCCCAAACACTACAAAAGAACAGATTGTTTATGCATGGAATGCTATTTTGAAAGAATTTCCAGATAAGCGATTAGACTTTATCAAAAAACTTTCAATTGAAAAGAAATATAAATTATTATTATTAAGCAATACCAATGAATTGCATATTAATTGGATACAAGAAAACATTTCTTTTTATCATGATTTCAAGTCTTGCTTTGATTCCTTTTATCTATCTCATGAGATTAACTTAAGAAAACCTGATTCTGATATTTTTCAATACGTTTTAGAAGAACACAAGTTAACTCCCGAAAACACTCTATTTATCGATGACACTGAAGAAAATACGATAGCTGCTCAACGATTAGGGATAAAAACATGGAACAATAATCCAGTAACCGAGGATGTCACAGAATTATTTTCTATAAAATCTGATTTATTTTGATATACCTTTTATTAAGCATACTTTCTTCGAGCTGGATATTAATTACTTTTAAATTATTTAGCAAATACAAAGTAGATACGTTACAAGCAATCGTTGTTAATTACATTGTTGCTTCTATTTCTGGTTTTATCGCATACCAAAAAACTATAGAGGTTAGTAAAATTGCTGAATTCAGTTGGTTTTACACCACCATTATTTTAGGTTTAGTTTTTATATTGGTTTTTAATCTCATGGCTATAACCACACAAAAAAACGGGCTTTCTGTAGCTGCAGTTGCAAGTAAAATGAGTGTAGCAATCCCTGTAATATTCGGCATTCTAGTTTATAAAGAAAGTACAGGATTTTTAAAAATCTCAGGTATTTTAATTGCACTGATTGCTGTTTATCTAACATCGGTAAAAAACACCAGTGGAATCTCTATAAAGACACAAAACTTAATATTTCCATTATTAGTTTTTCTTGGTGGAGGAATTATCGACACAAGTTTAAAGTTTATGGAAAAAAATCATGTAACTGAAGAAGAAACCGCTTTGTTTTCGGCTTGTATATTTGGTTCCGCCGCTGTTATAGGAATTTGTACCTTATCTTATAAATTATTTAAAAAAACTTTAAAAATAGCTCGAAAAAACATCATTGCAGGAATCTGCTTAGGTATTCCGAATTATTTTTCAATTTATTTTTTGATTCAAGCACTAAGAAACGATACTTTAGATAGCTCAACGGTTTTTATCATTAACAACGTTGCTATATTATTATTATCTACCATTGTAGGAGTGCTATTTTTCAAAGAAAAATTAATACAAAAAAACTGGTTAGGTATTATATTAGCAATAATTAGCATTCTGTTAGTTACTTACTCTATTTAATAATATTGAACAATAGCGATTTATATAAAACCATAGACTCTCCAGGAGAAGAAGTCTTATTTAAAGATAAAAACAGTAAATTCTTTGGATATTCATTTCCTATTTCTAGGGAGGAAGATGTTAAACCAATAATTGAATCTTTAAAAAAACAACATCATGCCGCTAGGCATTGGTGCTATGCCTGGCAATTAGGTGTAGAAACTATCCAATATAGAAGCAATGATGATGGAGAACCTTCCAATTCTGCCGGACAACCAATTTATGGTCAAATACAATCTTTTGATGTTACTAATATCCTTGTGGTAGTTGTACGATATTTTGGTGGTGTTAAGCTTGGTGTTGGCGGATTAATTAACGCCTATAAAACGTCTGCTAAATTATCACTCGAAGCTTCAAATGTTATAGAAAAAACAATTGATATTAAGTTTTGCATCACTTTTGAATACAAAAACATGAATAAAGTAATGCGAATTATCAAAGAAAAAAAGATCAAGATATTAGATCAAAAACTAGAATTAAACTGTAAAATATTTATTTCTGTAAGAAAAACAGTCTCCAGTGAAATAAATGATCTTTTCTCTACGTTGTATGAAGTAGAAATTGAAAGATTAGCTAGTTAAGGTATTTTCTATAATTTCTAATAAGTAGGGAGGACATAAAATCGGCTTTCGTGTTTTCGTATCGACAAACACCAAAGTGGAAGAGGCAATTGTTAATAAATCTTGATTCTGATTGTATATTTCGTAGTCAAAAACAATACGAGCCGTAGGAATTTTCTTAAGGAAAGTTTTAACAGTTAATTCATCGTCAAAGAAGGCAGATTTCTTAAATTTAAAGTCTAAGGTAAAAACAGGAAGCATCACACCGTTCTCCTCCATATTCTTATATGAAATACCTAAACGAGACAACCAATCAATACGGGCTAACTCTAGGTATTGTGCGTAATTACCGTGGTGTACAACACCCATTTGGTCTGTTTCAGAATATCTAACTTTTAGTGAAGTTTCGGAAGTGATTGACATATATTTAATTATAAAAAAAATGAGCCATTTGGCATTAGAATCATTAAAGTATGCGAAAAAATTATTTAAAATTCAACCCCAAATTCGTTTTTTTTTTACATTTTTTGTTCACATATTTGTCAAGCAAAAAAAGAAGGAACTTTTTCAACAATTTTCCGTTAATAACGATATTAAAGTAATCTAACCACTCTAATGAATTTAACTGCGCAATCAGTTTGGGATAATTGTCTGTCGTTTATAGAAGATAACATTACCCCACAAGCTTTTAAAACCTGGTTTGAACCTATTAAAGCTGTAAAGCTTACTGATAGTGCTTTGAGCATCCAGGTACCTAGCAAGTTTTTTTACGAGTGGCTCGAAGAACATTATGTAAACCTTTTGAAGGTTTCTCTTACTCGAGAATTAGGAGAAACGGCAAAGCTGGTTTACATTATAAAAATGGAAAACACTTACGGTAATAAAAAACCATTTACAGAAAAGATTCCTAGCTCTAACAGAACACCTGTAACTTCTCAAGAAGTAGACGTACCTATTAAGAGTAAAAATCCAGAACTTAAGAATCCTTTTGTAATTCCTGGTATTCGAAATGTAAAAATTGAATCTCAACTAAATCCAAGCTATAATTTTGATAATTTCCTAGAAGGAGACTCTAACCGTTTAGCAAGATCTGCAGGTATGGCAGTAGCTAACAAACCAGGAGGAACTTCTTTTAATCCTTTGTTGATTTTTGGAGGAGTTGGATTAGGTAAGACACATTTGGCACATGCAATAGGTGTAAACATAAAAGATAATTATCCAGAAAAAACAGTTTTATATATTTCTGCAGAAAAATTCACACAGCAATATATAGAGTCTGTTAAAAAGAACAATAGAAATGATTTTATACATTTCTACCAAATTATAGACGTTCTTATTGTTGACGATATACAGTTATTATCTGGAAAAGCTGGAACTCAAGATGTTTTCTTCCATATCTTTAATCATTTACATCAAAATGGAAAACAGGTAATTCTTACCAGTGATAAGGCTCCTGTAGATATGCAAGATATCGAGCAGCGATTACTATCACGTTTTAAGTGGGGATTATCAGCAGAATTACATCAACCAGACTTTGAAACCCGTATATCTATAATTAAAAACAAACTTTATAGAGACGGTGTAGAAATGCCAGAAGATATAGTTGAGTTTTTAGCTAATAATATAAAAACAAATATCCGAGAACTAGAAGGCGCCATTATCTCTTTAATAGCTCATTCTTCTTTTAACAAAAAGGATATTACAATCGACTTAGCGAAAGCAATTGTAGACAACTACGTTAAAAACACTAAACGAGAAGTTTCAATTGATTATATTCAAAAAGTAGTAAGTGACTATTTCCAAATGGATGTAGAAACTCTGCAGTCCAAAACTCGTAAACGCCATATCGTACAAGCAAGACAATTAGCTATGTTTTTTGCAAAAAAGCTAACAAAAGCTTCATTGGCTAGTATCGGTACTCAAATTGGAAAAAGAGATCACGCGACAGTACTGCACGCTTGCAAAACTGTGGACAATCTTTCTTCTACAGACAAACAGTTTAGAAAATACGTAGAAGACTTAGGTAAAAAACTTACATTATAAACAAAACATTTAATTAATGAAGACTAAAATTCTAATGGTTTGCCTTGGAAACATTTGCAGGTCTCCATTGGCAGAAGGTATTTTAGCTTCTAAACTTGATCCTGATCTCTATCAAATCAGTTCTGCTGGAACAAGTAATTATCATATCGGAGAAAAACCAGATATGAGATCTATACAAACAGCTAGAAATCATGGTATAGACATTAGTAATCAAAGAGCTGCACAATTCACTGTTAGTGACTTTGATTTATACGACATCATCTATGCCATGGACAACTCAAACTATCAAAACATCATAAAATTGTCTCGCAATTCTAGCGATAGAAAAAAAGTAAAACTGATTTTAAACGAATTGCATCCTAACGAAAATCTAGATGTGCCAGATCCATACTACGGAGGAGATCAAGGATTTGAAAATGTATTTGAAATGTTAGATAAAGCTTGTGACCAACTAATCCAAGAGTTATAACAAATAAAGATCTTACAAAACAAAGTTTTTGTATATTTAGTAAGCATTAACTACTTAAAATATTACATTCTTTGAAAAACATTACAGCGTTTTATGATAATTTAATATGTATTCATCATACATCTAATCATATTAACAACAACCACATTAGTTCATTTAATCAAAAAACTATTATTTTATAATTATGGAATCAAAACCCCTAGATCCCAAAGGAAAACTATATCTAATACCAACTCGATTAGGTGATGATGTTCCTTTAGAAGTATTACCGATATCAATAAAAAAAGTTTTAGAACAAGTAAACCACTATATTGTCGAAAACGAAAAGCCTGCAAGAAGGTTTATTAAAAAGGTAAGTCCAAGTAAATCTCAGAGATCGCTAATCATTCACTCAGTGAATAAATACACAGATGCTACGGAAATACCAAATTATTTAGCTCCCTGTTTAAATGGAGAATCTATTGGATTATTATCAGACGCAGGATGCCCTGGTATTGCAGATCCAGGAGCAGAAGTTGTGAGATTAGCACATGAAAAAGGAATCCAAGTAACACCGTTGGTAGGACCATCTTCCATATTTTTAGCAATGATGAGTAGCGGAATGAATGGCCAGAACTTTTGTTTTAATGGATATTTACCAATAGATAAAGCTGACAGAAAGTCCACTATCAAATCCCTTGAAAAAAATTCTTTAGAAAAGAATCAAGCTCAAATCTTTATAGAGACTCCGTATAGAAATGATAAAATGCTAGCTGATCTTACCGCTATTCTAAATCCAAACACTAGATTATGTATTGCAAGTGATATTACACTTACTACAGAATACATACGCACCAAAACCGTAGAAGAATGGAGAAAAGAACAAATTGAGCTTCATAAGAAACCTACAATTTTTATTATCCAAAGAGATTTTTAGAAAATACAAAAATTAAACTAAAACTGAACTTTAGCTTTTCGATTAGGAACCACAAAAGAAGTATCAAATCCTGAAAAACGTTTCATGTAATAACGAATTGTAGTACCAAAAGCATCCGAAAAACCATCAACCCCTCCACTACGAAGGTATTTCTTAACAGCTCCTGGACCAGCAAGATGTGCCGCAGCTAATACTCCAGACTCGGTAACAACTACCCCATTCATCCTCTTACCAGTAAACCATTTAAGATCTCTACGTAAAATCCATTTATTTCTAGAAAGATTTGCGTAAAATGCTTTTTCCTGTAATTCTGGGTTATTAAGAAAATCGTTTTTATTCTTAATACCAATTAAGGCTAGTGTTCCCATACCAAATTGATATTTACCCATGTAGCCAAATTGATTCACTACCCCATAATCTCCTCTAGATTCCTTAAAAGCTAAAGCTTCTTTAAAACCTACATATGAATTACCTAATTCTGGATAAATTATAATATCGTTAAGATCATCTTCAATCTCATTGAAATTAGGTGCGATGTAGTAGAGATCCAAGCCCTCAGTGCTATAAGAACTTAGATCTACTCTTTTTTTTGGTGTAAAACTTACTAAAACAACTCCCCCAATTGTAAGAATTACAAAAAGTCCAATTATCCTTTTTATCATATAAAAAATTTCTAAGTAGACACTAAAAAAGCGTTCCCCTCTACTTAAATTTTTGCGGTGCAAATATACGGCTTTTTTTTAAACAAAATAGATGCTTATGTTAAATTTATTATAATGCTGAAAAACAGTATTTTACACTAAAAAAAGAGTTAAAAAAGCACTGAAAAAGTCAAAAAAAATCTTAATTCTTACACTTAAACGTCTAACAAGTAACTTTTGTCGATAAAAATTAAATCAAAGTACCGTGAAGAAATCCACAACAACTCAAACGATTTTGTTAATAAATAAAGTCGAAAAACAATAAGTCTTCCGTAAAATCTTTATTTTTTCCTACAAAAAAGCTAAGTGATTTATCGCCTTACGCCTTGCTTATTAATCCAATTTATATATTGCTTTTTATTACGATTATGTTGTTCAATACTCTTAGCGAATTTGTGATAACCGAAGTTTTCCACATTCGCTACGAAAAAATAGTACTCATGCTTTTCATAATTAAGAACAGCGTCAATTGAAGAGATATCAGGCATCGTAATTGGACCTGGTGGTAATGTATTGTATTTATAAGTATTATAAGGACTATCTAACTCTAAATCTTTAAACAAAACTCTTTTGATTACTATATCCCAGTCATTCCTATGCTTCTTAAGTGCATATATTACGGTAGGATCTGCATCGAGTTTCCATCCATTATTATACCGATTCATATAAACTCCAGCTACTCGAGGTCGTTCATCCACTTTAGCAGTTTCTTTTTGAACAATAGAGGCTACAGTAATAACTTCAGTAGCAGTTAAACCTATTTTTTTAGCTTTCGCTTTTCTTTCATCATTCCAAAAACGATTATACTCCTTCAGCATACGGCTTCTAAACTGCTCTGCTGATGTATTCCAAAAAAATTCATACTTGTTAGGTATATACATGGATAACGCATTATCGATAGTAAATCCATTTTCGTTAATAAAACTTTCATCCTTAAAAGCTTTTACAAGAGAAATACTATCCGCCTCTATCTGTTGTGCTACTCTACCTGCTAAATTCTCTAAACGCTCTTGATTATTAAATGTCAATTGAATAGGAGTATTTTTACTTCTTAACAGATCCACAAGTTCATTATTATTAAGCCCTTTTTTAATAATATATCTTCCTGCTTTCACTTTATTAGCATACCCTTTTTTTGCAGCAATTTTATCAAAACTATAAGGATCCTTTAATAAAGGGTGTATTTCTTTTTTCAATTCCTGAAAAGTAGTTCCTGAAGGAATAAATACGGTCTTAGTCTCTACTTCAAAATTTGTATTAGGAGAAAATACAGCGTTATATACATAATACGCAAACCATCCTCCTGCTAATAAACCTATAAGTGCTATTAATAATAATATTCTTTTAATGTACATATATATATTGATATAATAATTCATTCTTGTAAATACCATTTACAAGATTCCATTCTTTTTTTATTCCTATTTTCTGAAATCCTTCTCCTTCAAAAAGTCCTATGCTTGCTAAATTATCATCTGCAATATTCGCATATAGTTGGTGTAATCGTAGATGAGTATCGCCATATTTTTTAATTAGCCGTAAGGCTTCTTTACCATAACCTTTTCCTCGTTGCTCTGGCTCAGCAATGAGAATCCCTACTCCTGCTCTATTATGTGTTGGATTAAAATCAAACAAGTCAATTAATCCAATAGAAGCTCCGTCATTAGTACTTATTAAAAGTCTTAATTGTTTAGCATCATATATATCTTGATGTGCATTTTCTAGATATTGCTTGATCAAAAAGCGTGAATAAGGGGTCTGTGTTGTACTCATTTCCCAAATCCGCTCATCATTCTCAATAATATATATAAAATCTAAATCTTCGGGCTCTAGTGCTCGTAGATATATATGCTCACCTTTTAATGTTAACATGTAATTTCACCTTTAAAAACTTGTTCTGCCGGTCCAATAAGAAATACATCTTCATAACCATTATCAGTTTCACGGAAGGTAACTTTCAATTCTCCTCCTGGAGTTTTGACCTTAACCTCTTCTTTGTTTGTATTTTTGGTAGCGTGCATAGATAGTGCTACCGCAGTAACTCCTGTTCCACAAGATAATGTTTCGTCTTCTACTCCTCGCTCATAAGTTCTTACTGCAAACATATCATCATTTTGTTTTTGAACAAAATTCACATTACTTCCAGCTTCAAAATAAGGTGCTCCATTTCTAATTTTACGTCCAACATTAGTAACATCATAATTTACTATATCATCAACCATAGTAACATGATGCGGAGAACCAGTATCCAAAAACAGATGGGAATCATGCTTTTCTATCTCAGAAACATTTTGCATTTGCAAATACACCAAACCATCTTTAATTTCAGCTATATGCTTACCGTCTATTGCTGTAAAAACAGCTTTATCTTTAATAACTCCTAAGTACGCCGCAAAAGCAACTAGGCATCGTCCGCCATTACCACACATAGTACTTTCGTTTCCATCGGCATTAAAATAAACCATGGTAAAATCATCCTCTTCATTTCCTGGAAGCTCTAATAACATTAGACCATCTGCACCAATACCAAATTTTCTGTCACAAAGTCTTGCGAATAATTTGGTATCATTTTTGGACAATATCGAATCTCTGTTATCGATGATTACAAAATCATTACCTGTACCTTGGTATTTATAAAAAGTTAAGTTCATTATTTTAATTCAAATGTAAACAACAAAGGTACAAAGAAAGTATCCATATAATCGTTGTTAATAGAGCGTTAAATATCGAAAAAAAATATACTATAATTGTAATTTTAATTGTTATCAACAGTCTATAATATAGTACTAGTCAAATTAAACGAAAAAAGAAAAGAAGATGAAAAGATTTTTGAGCTTATTGGTTGTCGCTATTTTAGCAGGTGTAATGACGTTAGGAGCGTATAAAATATTTCTGGAAACAGAACCTATCGTAATTACCAAAAACGAAACTACTCCAAAAACAAATGTAATACCCACAGCATATAATGCTACAAATTTAGGTACCGCTCCAACAAATATTGATTTTACCGTTGCAGCAGAAAAAACAGTAAATGCAGTTGTGCACGTAAAACAATACGGAATTACGAAAACTCCTAGAAATCTGATGGAATATTTCAGAAACGGTGGTTCTACAGAAAGAAGAATTCAAGGAGCAGGTTCTGGAGTTATTATAACAGAAGACGGTTATATTGTTACTAATAATCATGTAATTGATGGAGCTACAGATTTAGAAGTTACTTTAAATAATAATAAATCATATAAAGCAGAAATCATTGGTACTGCTCCACAATCGGATATTGCGTTGATTAAAATTAATACCGATGAAAAATTATCGTATATCCCATTTGGAAATTCTAATACTGCCAAAATTGGAGAATGGGTACTTGCGGTTGGAAACCCTTTTAACCTAACCTCTACCGTGACTGCAGGTATTATTAGTGCAAAATCAAGAGATTTAAATGAATATGATGGTAATTTTCAATCCTTCATCCAAACAGACGCAGCCATAAATCCAGGAAACAGCGGTGGTGCTTTGGTAAATACGAGAGGAGAATTAATCGGAATAAACACTGCTATCACCTCACAAACAGGAAGTTATGTAGGATATGCTTTTGCCGTTCCCTCCAATAATGCCAGAAAAATCGTGGAAGACATTTTAGAATTTGGAGATGTACAAAGAGGTATTTTAGGTATCAATGGAGATAATCTTACGAAGCAAGTAATGGAAAAATACGACCTTAATGAAACACAGGGAGTTGTTATAACAAATGTAGGAGAAGATAGTGGTGCTAAAAAAGCAGGGCTTAAAGAAGGAGACGTAATTAAAGAAATTGATGGCTTAAAAATCAAGAAATTCTCAGATCTAACTGGATATGTTAACAGTAAAAGTCCGAATGATGTTATTACTGTAAAAATATTACGAGAAAACAGAGAATTAAGTGTACCTGTTACCTTAACCAAATACGTAATACAAAGATATAACATTGAAGATGTAGGTGTAGAGGTAGCTAATCCTAATCCAGATTATTTAAAGAAATTTAATTTAGACCATGGAGTTATCATTAGCAAAGCACTAAGCCCAAGAATGCAGCGATACAATTTAGAAGGCTTAATTATTAGTGAGATTGATAACAAAAAAGTTAAAAACGTTTTACAAGTAAAACAGATCATAGAAAGCAAATATCCTGAGGACGATATCACGATCAGTTTGATAGATCGTAATGGAGAAAAGAGAGAATTTGTTTTTCAGAATTAAGAATTATTGAGCATTATATATAGAATCCCATTGTTTACAAAAAGCAATGGGATTTTTATTTAAAAAAAGCTTTACGAAAACGTTTGAAATTCATACTTTTGCGCGAAATTTCAAGATAGTAAAACACAACAACTATGAGTTCTAACGAAGTTTATGAGAAAGAACTTGCCTTTCAGGCAGATAGACGCCGTGCTACGGTAGCATTTATTAAAACTGTAAGTGATTTATGGTACGATAATTCTATTGAATTAGTTTTATTCCGTAATCAACTAATCGACAAAAATGTAAGTGAAATTCTTAATTTACATGAGTATGCAGGAGAATTTGTTCAAAAGCCTATATCAATATTTGATTCGGTTGAAATTGCTCAAGCGATAAAATTGATGGATTTACCTCCAGCAAAATTAGATATCGGTAAATTAACATATGAATATCACCTTGCAGGAAATGAATATGACTCTGCAACGAGCTTCGTTATGAACAAGCTTAAGGATGCTAAAAAATTCAAAAATATTTCTCCAAAAGATGTAGTTCTTTACGGTTTCGGAAGAATAGGGCGATTAGTTGCAAGAGAACTTATGACCATTACTGGCAAAGGGAGTCAGCTGCGTTTAAGAGCAATTGTAACTAGAGGTGCTATTACGGAAGAAATCTTGGAAAAAAGAGCCTCTCTTTTAAGAAACGATTCTGTACATGGTGAGTTTGCTGGTTTAGTGGAAACTGATATTGCCAATAGCTCTTTAATTATTAATGGTACTACTGTAAAAATTATTAGCACTAATAACCCAGAAGACGTAGATTATACTTCTTTTGGCATTGAAAATGCTTTATTAATAGATAATACAGGTGCTTTTAGAGATAAAGAGGCTTTAAGTAGACATCTTATCGCCAAAGGTATAGACAAAGTATTATTAACAGCACCAGGAAAAGGAATCCCTAATATCGTACATGGTGTAAATCATCAAGAACACAACCCTGATAAAGTAAACATCTTTTCAGCGGCATCTTGTACCACGAATGCTATCACTCCAATACTACAGGCAGTAGATGAAAGCTTCGGAGTTATCAATGGCCATTTAGAAACCATCCATGCATATACTAACGATCAGAACTTAGTAGATAATATGCATAAAAAATACCGAAGAGGTCGCGCAGCAGCTTTAAATATGGTTATCACTGAAACTGGTGCAGGAAAGGCTGTTTCGAAAGCATTACCTAGTTTTGAAGGAAAACTAACTTCTAATGCAATTAGAGTTCCTGTTCCTAATGGTTCTTTGGCTATACTTAATCTAAACTTAGAGAAAAACACTACCAAAGAAAGCATGAATGCTATTATTAAAAAATATGCGCTAGAAGGAAATTTAGTAGAGCAGATCAAATACTCTCTTGATAATGAATTAGTATCAAGTGATATCGTTGGTTCTTCTGCTCCTTCAATTTATGATAGTAATGCTACCATAGTTGATACCAAAGGAAAAAATGCAGTTTTATATGTTTGGTATGACAATGAATATGGATATAGTCATCAAGTCATTAGACTTTCTAAATACATTGCTAAAGTGAGAAGGTTTACATATTACTAATAATTAATTCCGTTAGAAATAATATCAAAAAGTCGTTATCATCGTGTAGCGACTTTTTTTGTTAGTTATTATCATGACTGCCGTAAAACTCTTTATGTCAGCATATAATAGACAATCGTACTATTTATAATAGCCTCGTTATTGCTTTTTCAAATCCTCAATTTAGAGACTGATAAATAAATATCATGCATTTAAATCTTTTAAATCGCTTACAATATCGTATATTTATTATCGTTAGAATAAATTAAAGACTAACGTAAAAGAATGAAATCTGTTTACCCAAAGGATCATAGAATTTTGCAAGTAACATAAATAGATCCAAAACAATTCAGGCTTCAATCGACCATTAAAATTACAAAAACTCACACATGAAATTATCAAAGTACCTATTAGTTTTCATAGCTTTTCTCCCCATCTTTGAAACCATTCAGGCACAAGAAGAAGAACTAACTGCAGAACAAGCACTTAAGAAAGAGAATATCAAAACTCAATTTGATGTCGTAATTAAAAAATCTGGAAGATATCAAGAATACAAGGTAGTAAAACGAGTATGGTTAGATAAACTTAAAGGAAATACTATCGATTCACTTAAAACATTAGAATCGAAATTAAATAGTTCTAATCAAAAAATTATAGCACAGCAAACTTCTATTACAAACCTAGAAGCCTCTTTAGCAAAAACTAACGAAGATTTATCCGCAGTTACCGAAGAAAAAGATAACATGACATTTTTAGGAATGTCATTTACCAAAGGAAGTTATAAAACGATGATGTGGACTATTGTTGGTGCCCTGCTCGCTTTGTTAGCATTTTTTGTGTTCAAGTTTAAGAATAGTAATTCTGTAACAATTCAGGCTAAAAAGGCTTTAGCCGAGACAGAAGCAGAATTTGAAGATCATAGACGTAGAGCATTAGAAAGAGAACAAAAAGTAATGCGTAAACTCCAGGACGAGATCAACAAGCAACGCAAAGCTGGCGCTAAGTAGATCATTTTTCTGGATTTTATCATATAGTTTTGCATCTTTGCATATTCTAACAATAAGAAATGCGAATAGATATAATTACCGTAGTTCCTGATATCTTAAAAAGTCCTTTTGAAGCTTCAATTATGAAGCGTTCGATAGAAAAAGGACTGGTAGAAGTGCACTTACACAATCTTAGAGACTATACTTCTAATAACTACAAACAAGTAGATGATTACCAATTTGGTGGCGGTGCAGGTATGGTTATGATGGTAGAACCTATAGATAAATGTATCTCTAAACTGAAATCTGAGCGCACTTATGATGAAGTCATTTATATGACTCCTGATGGAGAAACTCTAAATCAAGGAATTGCAAATCAATTATCTCTAAAAGGCAATCTTATCATCCTTTGTGGACATTATAAAGGTGTTGATCAAAGAGTAAGAGATCATTTTATCACCAAAGAAATCTCTGTAGGAGATTATGTCTTATCGGGGGGAGAATTAGGAGCACTAATTCTTTGTGATGCCGTTATTAGATTAATTCCTGGAGTTCTAGGTAATGAAACCTCTGCATTGACAGACTCTTTTCAAGACGACTTATTGGCTCCACCAATTTATACAAGGCCAGCGGATTATAAAGGATGGAAAGTACCTGAAGTTCTAACGTCAGGTAATTTCCCTAAAATAGAAGCTTGGAGAGAAGAACAAGCCTATCAAAGAACCAAAGAAAGAAGACCTGATTTATTAGAAGAATAAACGGACATATTTTATTTTATAAAAAAGTCCAAATCATTAAATCACAGATTAGAAATTAAAGATAGACCGCTCAAAAACAGCAAGTAACATTTACTAAAAAATACTTGCAAATCATTAAATAATACTTATTTTTGCACCCTGATTAAAATAACCTCTGGCGAAAATCGTGAATGTTGTTTTGATAAAACATAAGTAAACTACTTCAAAAATGGAAGATTTAGTAAAATTCGTACAGAACGAATTTGTTACAAAAAAAGAATTACCTGAGTTTTCTGCAGGTGATACAATCACAGTATATTACGAAATTAAAGAAGGAAACAAAACACGTACTCAGTTTTTTAGAGGTGTTGTAATCCAAAGAAGAGGTTCTGGTGCTAGTGAAACATTTACAATTAGAAAAATGTCTGGTACTGTAGGTGTTGAGCGTATTTTCCCAGTTAATTTACCTGCACTTCAGAAAATCGAAGTGAATAAGAGAGGAAAAGTACGTAGAGCACGTATCTTTTACTTTAGAGAACTTACGGGTAAGAAAGCTCGAATCAAAGAAAAAAGAAACTAAATTATTCTTTATTTCACAATACAAAAAGGTTGTCATTAGGCAACTTTTTTTTATGAACAAAAGTTAACATCTTAAGTTCATAACCAGTTGATAACTAAACTTATACAAAAAATTGTATTGCAAATTAATTTTAAGTAATTTTAAATAAGAAATTTTATAATAGCTGATAGTGATGACACAAGGATTCCTATTTTATAATTTTTCTAAACTCGTTCTTTGAACATTTTACATAAACCATCTTAAGATTAGGATAAATATAAAATGAAAGTTATTTTTTTGAATACATCATTGAAATTAATTTAAAGATCTACTTTAAAATCATTTTCAGCATGAAATCCAAAGGAAAAAATTAAGTTTTGACACCTTTTTAATTTTAAGTGGAAATAGACTATTCGGATGAAAAAACGCAAAATTACATAAGTAATTTATACACAAAAGCGTTCGCAATAGTCTAAAGGTAGTATTTAAATCTCATATACTGTTATCAGTTTAAAACTGCCTATCTTACAGAAACTATCTTTTTGGTATAACAAACGAAAGTTATTATTTCATAGCGGGTAAAACAGCTAACAAAACTTTATTTCTGTACAAAAGCCATATCAAGGTATTCGTATTATGATATGGCTTTTTAATTTTTAAAACGATTCTTAAAATTCTCTTCTTTTTTTGCGAGTCCCATTTTTTGACCTTAATCTTTTTTAAAGATATTTAATTCAAGCTCTTTAACGCAAAACTAACAGTAAACAGGTTGCATTTACCTGCCTATATTTGTATCTTCGCGCTCGGAAAATATTACTGGGAATTACCATAGCCTTACACTGGTAATCTTGTAATATAAAGTATGAAAGGTTAAACAACCTATCGTTTTCTAAACAGATCGTATAATACACACAAGATATTACACCGAAAGGCAACCGGATATCTTACTAAAAATTAAAAAATATGGGAATTGAATCCTCCAAAATTGTGTACACTAAAACTGATGAAGCACCTGCATTAGCTACATACTCTTTTTTACCGATAGTAAAAAAATTCACTAAAGCAGCCAATATAGAGGTTGAAACAAAAGATATTTCACTAGCAGCAAGAATTTTAGCTGTATTCCCAGAAAACCTTTCTGATAAACAAAAACAAGCAAATGCTTTAGCAGAACTTGGTGAATTAGCATTAAAACCAGAAGCTAACATTATTAAGCTTCCTAATATTAGTGCTTCTGTTCCACAGTTAAAAGCTGCAATTGCAGAATTACAGTTACAAGGTTTTAATATTCCTAATTATCCAGAAGAGCCAGAAAATGATTCCGAAAAAGAGATTAAAGGAAGATATGATAAAATAAAAGGTAGTGCCGTGAATCCTGTATTACGAGAAGGAAACTCCGACAGAAGAGCGCCAAAGCCTGTAAAGCAATACGCTCGAAAGAATCCACACTCTATGGGTGCTTGGAGTAGTGATTCTAAGACACACGTTGCCACAATGTCTAGTGGAGATTTCAGATCTAATGAAAAGTCTGTAACGATGGCTAATGCTGGAGATGTAAAAATTGAGTTGGTTGGTACAGATGGAAACACTACTATATTAAAGGAAAAAACCGCTTTACTAGAAGGTGAAATTATCGATGCTACGGTAATGAGCAAAAAAGCATTAATAGCTTTCTTAGAAGAGCAAGTTGCAGATGCCAAAGAGAAAAACGTTTTATTCTCTTTGCACATGAAGGCAACCATGATGAAAGTATCCGATCCGATTATTTTTGGTCACGCCGTAGAAGTATTTTTCAAAGATGTTTTTGAAAAACATGGTGAAACCTTAGAAGAAATCGGTGTAGAAGTGAATAATGGATTCGGTGATCTTGTAAACAAACTAAAAAGAGTTACTGACACTGCTAAAAGAGCTGAGATAGAAGCAGATATCAAAGCATGTTATGAAAATGGTCCTAAACTAGCCATGGTAAATTCTGATCAAGGAATTACCAATCTTCATGTACCTAGTGATGTAATTATTGATGCTTCAATGCCTGCTATGATTAGAAATTCTGGTCAGATGTGGGATGCTGATGGAAATACTCAAGATACTAAAGCTGTAATTCCAGATAGTAGTTATGCAGGTATTTATCAAGAAACAATTGATTTTTGTAAAAAACATGGTGCTTTTGATCCAACTACGATGGGAACTGTGCCTAATGTAGGACTAATGGCTAAAAAAGCAGAAGAATATGGATCTCATGACAAAACTTTTGAAATTAAAGAAAACGGAACTGTTCGTGTTGTAGATGCGACTGGCACTGTGTTAATCGAGCATGAAGTAGAGCAAGGAGATATTTGGAGAATGTGTCAAACAAAAGACGCTCCTGTAAAAGATTGGGTAAAATTAGCTGTTAGTAGAGCTAGAGCAACAGATACTCCTGCTATATTTTGGTTAAATAAAGAAAGAGCTCATGATGCAAGCTTAATAACGAAAGTTGAAAAATATCTTCCTGAGCACAATACTGATGGTTTAGATATTAGAATCATGTCTCCGGTAGAAGCTACTCGATTCTCATTAGAAAGAATTAAAGAAGGTAAAGATACCATATCCGTTACAGGAAATGTACTACGTGATTATAATACAGACCTCTTCCCTATTTTAGAATTAGGAACAAGTGCAAAAATGCTTTCTATTGTGCCATTAATGAATGGTGGAGGATTGTTTGAAACAGGAGCTGGAGGATCAGCACCAAAGCATGTACAACAGTTTAATCAAGAAGGTCATTTACGTTGGGATTCTTTGGGAGAGTTTTTAGCACTAGCCGTTTCCTTAGAACATTTAGGAGAAGTTAATGATAACCAAAAAGCACTTGTAATAGCAGAAGCATTAGATAAAGCAACAGAGGAGTTTTTAGAAAATAAAAAATCTCCATCTAGAAAAGTGAATGAACTTGATAATAGAGGAAGTCACTACTATCTTGCTTTATATTGGGCTCAGGCATTGTCGGAACAAACAAAAGATACTGAATTGCAACAACAGTTTTCTTCAATTGCTAAGGATTTAGGTGATAATGAAGCTAAAATTATCGAAGAGCTGAATGGCGCTCAAGGAAATGCTGTGGATATGGGAGGTTATTACTGGCCTGATGTAGTCAAAGTAGAAAACGCAATGAGACCAAGTGAAACATTAAATAAAATCATTTCATAAGTTTTTAAACAAAAAACAACTTATATAAAAGCCTGAAAGCATTGCGTTTTCAGGCTTTTTTTTATAAATATCTACGAAAATTTATAAGTAGATGCAACCCTTTGTTTTTTAGTTTGTCAATAATAATAGTTAGAAATAAAAAGTTACTCTAGAAAGACTGATAACTAATCATAAATAATTGAAAACAAATATTCTTTATACGCATAAAGATCTTATAGAAAAAAGCAAATCTGGCGATCGGGTTTCGCAATATCAGCTATATAAGTTATACGTAGATGCTATGTACAACGTGAGTATGCGAATATTGAATATTAAGGAAGATGCTGAAGATATTATTCAGGATAGTTTCGTAGATGCTTTTAAAAACCTAAACTCATTTCGATATGAAAGCACTTTTGGTTCTTGGTTAAAGAGAATAGTTGTTAATAAAAGTATTAATCATCTAAAAGCAAAAAAAATACCTGTAATACCATTAGATCATCATGAATATCATATCAGTGAAGAGATTAACAAATCAAATATAACACCAGATATAAAAAAAATTAAACAAGGAATTGCAGCATTACCAGATGGATATAAACAGATTATTGCCCTCTATCTTATCGAAGGATACGATCATAAGGAAATTTCGGAAATATTAGGAATTACTCATTCCACATCTAAATCGCAATACCACAGAGCTAAGAAAAAACTAATTCAAATCATAAACACATTATAATATTATGGATGATTTTGAAAAATATATAAGAGAAAATAAATTACTATTTGATGAACATAAAGCTGATGAAGATAAAATCTGGGCAGACATCGAATCAAAACTTGATATCGAAAACAAAAAAGAGTCGGTAAGATTTGTTATTTGGAAATCTCCATTTATAAAAATTGCAGCCGTTATATGTGTCCTTTTAGGAAGTTTTACAATGCTAAAACTTGTTACAAAAATTAACACCAATACTACTCACAAAAATGCTGCGATTCATCAAGAACTAAATGATATTGATAATTACTATAAAGGGTTAGTATCCTTTCAAGTTGCGCTGGTAAAAGAACATTCAAAATTATCGGCGAGTGATAAAGAAGAATTCCTCTCTTTTATGGATGACCTGGATAAAGAATATATGGTATTGAAGGAAGAAATGAACGCTAATCTAAATAACGAATACATTTTAGAAGCCATTGTACAGAACTATAAAAAAAGAATTGAACTAATAGAAAATCTTTTAGAACAAATTAAAGATTCCAAAAAATCTGATGATAATGAAGGATATATATTATAAAAGAACAACTCTCATCTTATTGATAATTCTCCAGTGTTATCATCTGCAAGCTCAGGAAAAACTATCAAAATCGATTGAAAAAACATATGATTTCACAAATTCAGGAACCCTGCAATTAGAAAACAAATATGGTAACATTATTATTGATGGATGGGATCAAAATAAAATAGCAATTACAATAAATGTCTCTGTCTCAAAAAAGGAAAAAGACGATGCTCAGGAATTACTAGATAGAATTCGCCCATCTATTCATCAGGCTAATGGCTTTATAAAGATTGTTTCGGATATAGAAGAAAAAAATGACAACTTCTTTACAAAAATTTTTAATAGTGTAAACCCATTTGATTTCGACAAAGGAAATGTACAAATAGACTACAAAATCAGCTTACCCATAAATGCCGAAATTCAACTTACAAACAAGTTTGGAGATATCATAATTAGTGAATGGGATGGTAAACTGACATCAGATTCACAACATGGCGATATGTGGATCAATAATGATATTATCAATGCCAATATAAACATGACATTTGGTAAGCTACAGACCAAATCAATATCCTATGGAAAGGTCGAATTAAAAAACAGTGAATTTGACCTTCAAACCTCTAAAAACCTGAGAATACTCAGTAATGGATCAACGATCAATATTGAAAAAGTGAATCAGCTTCAACTATATTCCAGTAAAGACAAAATCTTTTTAGGAAGTATAGAAAAAATAAAAGGAGAACTAAAATTTTCTACAGTTTGGCTAGACAATCTTATTCATGAAATTGACCTCATTATGGATGTCGCAGATTTTAAAGTGGATAGGATTACAAATCCTACTGCAAATGTGGATATCAATCAAAAATCTTCAGAAATCAATATTGATATTTCTAATCTCAACTTTGATTTCGAAGCATCGTTAGAGCAAGGTTTATTAAGAATTCCTAAAACCTTCAAAAACATTAAAAATAAAATGATTGATGACAAAAAAAGACTACGCGAGATTCAGGGTACCTACGGTTCAAATCTAGAGAAAGGAGTATTCAAGATTACAGGAAGAAAAGGGGTAATCATACTAAAGGAATAACAACATTACAATTACAACCATTTATCAATTCAACAAAACAAATCAATATCAATGAAAAAAACAATCCAACTACTAATCACACTGCTAATCGTTAGCTCTAGCCAAATATATTCTCAAGATAAAAATGACAGTGATTATATAGAATTTAATGACCGTAAAAATATCGTTCACGGAGTATATCTTGGTTTTAGCACCAGTTATGGTGAGATTGACGGAGAAGAGACCGGATTAATCGGACTTAAATTAGCATATGTTGCTAATCGACAGTTTGAAGTTGGTTTCGGAATGAAAGGTTTCTATTCGCAACAAAACTTACCAGGAATATCTGCTTCTAATGATGAAGACTTGATCGGAGGATATGCCGGAATGCATTTCGAACCTATA
Source organism: uncultured Aquimarina sp. (assembly GCF_947492965.1). Taxonomy (GTDB): domain Bacteria; phylum Bacteroidota; class Bacteroidia; order Flavobacteriales; family Flavobacteriaceae; genus Aquimarina. The sequence goes on from NZ_CANLOZ010000011.1 coordinate 85,881, forward strand.
TTATTCAGTAAATCCAGAGTAAACCTATCATTTCCGTTACTTGTTGGTTTTGGAGGAGTTGGTTATATCGATGGACAATTAAATGATGGTGAGTTCAATGAAGATGATTATGAATGGGATGCCATATTTGTAGCAGAACCTGGAGTAAATGTATTATTTAATATTTCACGATTCATACAGCTTGAAGCAGGAGTAAAATACAGATTCTCTAGTAAGTTTAATATTCATCCTAGTGGAATTGATAGAATTAATGGGTTTTCTGCTGGATTGGGGATAAAGATTGGTGTTTTTAATCTTGGAAAAAATAGATATAAGAAAAAAGCACCTAAAAACTAAGAGAGATACTCTAAAGAATAAAAATGATCAAACAAAATTCTCAACCATAAAGTTGATTGACATTAATAGCACTAAACATTATGAAAAAAAGGAAAATAGTATTATTCATATTTATCTTCATTAACTGTTTTTACACAAAAGCACAGGATAAAGATTATATAGAATTTAATGATAGAAATAATATCCTACATGGTGTTTATCTAGGAGGAGAAATGGCTGCTGGTTTCATTAAGAAAAACGCAACAATATCTAGCGGAATGAAACTAGCATATGTCTACAATAAAAAAATGGAGCTTGGAATAGCGGTTAAAGCATTGGCCTCAGATTTAAGATCTGTTGATCGTTCGTTTGGAGCCGATTATGACTTATTGGTTATTTACGGTGGTCTTCATTCGGAAAATATTTTAATCCGTTCCTCTAATTTTAATTTTTCGTTTCCTTTTTTAATAGGTTTAGGATATACTCAAATTTCGGGTCCAATATCAACTAGTGAGGATATTACATTAGTAGTAGAACCTGGATTTGGTGTCTTGTATAATTTATCTAAGTACATACAATTTGAAGCTGCTATAAAATATAGATTCTCCACACCAATAGATCCAATACCAAATACCTTGGATAATATCAATGGAGTTTCTTTAAATATTGGTACAAAAATCGGAGTATTTAATCTTGGCAAAAACAGGTACAAGAAAAATCCACCAAAAGATTAATAAATAAAATCTATTCATCCAATTTAATTCATTCGACTATTTACGAGTTGAAACGAAACCTTATATACAAAACTTAAAATATGATATCATGAAAAAACTATTGTTTCTTATTACCGTATTAATTTTCAGTTTAAAGTCATTTTCACAGGATTCTAAAATAAATTTAGAAGTGAATTACCCTATACCATTGGGTGATAATTTTATTGGAAAATTTTATGATGGAATAGCTGATATCGGAATTGATTATAAGTTTTTTACTAAATCAGCTTTCAGTGTTGGAGCTTCTTTAAACGGAGGCGTATTCGTAAATGATTCATTTCAAAATGTAACCACTACTGCATATATAGTACAACCAAGATTATTTGGAGAATTAATCGTTCTTGATAAAATTCACCCTTCTTTAGGAATTGGATATACTATAATCGGTTTTAATGTATCTGGAGATTCCAATTTAGAAACCCCATCAACCGAAGGTGGTTTAAATCTTAATCTTGGAATTGCATATGATATCACCAAAAAAATCTTTGCTCAGGTACAATATGATTTTAGTAGTATCAGTGCGCCAAATGATATTCCAGATACTTCATTTAACACACAAATACAGTTACTTAAAATAGGAATTGGATACAGATTTTAATAACAAATTAAATTTAGGCACAGATGTTGATATTAATTATTTATAAAATGTTACAAAAGCCCCAAATGAAAACTAAAGTTATTGTTGAAACCAAAAAAATAGAGACTAACTATGTATTTTCAGAAAACAACCAGGTATATCTTAAACGCAAATCAAATACTAATTCCACAAATAGTAATTCTGTATGCTCCGAAGAATGGTTGCCCATTGCTTTTTGCTGGAAACCTGAACTAAAATCCAGTTAATTTTTTGTTACCAATAATAGGTCTGTCTGGTTATGTAATACCATGCAGTTTTTATTTACAATTCGATAATGTAACAAATTATCAATACGATCTTCTTATTGGTATATTTCATAAAACAAGTCCTTAATTCTATAAAGAATTGAGTATGTAAGGCTATCAATAAATAACATATATTTAGGAAATGTATACGGTTTTAAAGCTCTATTATTTAGTACTTTTGAAATAATCGTACGTATTGCAAATACTTTTAAAACCGTACAAATATTAAAAATACAGCTTTTGAAAAAGAACATTTTATGTAGCCTTTTGGCTATTTGTACTCTGCAGTTTGCCATATACGGCCAAGAAAAATTCACAATTAACGGAACAATTTCAGAAAAATCCAGTAACGAAACCTTAATTGGTGTTAATGTACTTTTCCCAGAAATTGGAAAAGGTGTAGTTACTAATGAATATGGGTTTTATTCTATCACCTTACCCGAAGGTACTTACAAACTACAAGTTAGTTATTTGGGATTCAAAGATATTATTCAGGAAATTAATCTAAATGAAGATAAGAAACTCAATTTTCAATTAGTAGAAGCTTCGGAGATGTTAGACGAGGTAGTTATCACCGAAAATGTAGAAAAAGTAAACATCAAAACACCACAAATGAGTCTTAACAAACTTACAGCAGGAACTATAAAACAAATTCCTGTAGTACTTGGTGAGGCAGATGTGATTAAATCCATCGTATTGCTACCAGGAGTAACCAGTGGTGGTGAAGGAGCTTCTGGGTTTAATGTAAGAGGTGGTGCAGCAGATCAGAATCTGATCTTATTAGACGAAGCTACTATTTTTAACTCGTCTCACCTTTTTGGATTCTTTTCCGTTTTTAATCCAGATGCTATTAAGGATATAAAACTTTATAAAGGTGGAATTCCAGCTCGCTACGGTGGCCGTGTATCATCGGTTTTGGATATTTATCAAAAAGAAGGAAACAGTAAAGAATATCATATCAATGGAGGATTAGGGTTAGTAGCCAGTAGACTATTAGCCGAAGGCCCCATCGTAAAAAACAAAGGAGCTTTCCTGGTAGGTGGTCGAGCATCCTACGCACACCTATTTCTGCCTCTTGTAGATGATGGAAATGATAATGTTGCTTATTTCTACGACCTGAACACAAAACTTAATTACAAAATCAACGAAAACAACAATATCTTCTTATCAGGATATTTTGGTAGAGACGTTTTCGCGATTAGTGAAAGCTTTAGAAACACATATGGTAATACGGTTTTAAATCTACGATGGAATCACCTATTCTCTGACAAATTATTTTCTAACTTATCGCTCATCTATTCAGATTACTTCTACGGATTAGAACTCGACTTTGTAGGATTTGAATGGGATTCTGGTATCCGAAATTTTAATTTAAAATACGATCTGAAACACTATCTAAGTGATAATTTTCAGTTGAACTATGGAATTAACAATATTTATTATCGATTCAATCCTGGGGAGATTAAACCAAATAGTGATGATTCTGGTATCATTAGAGATAAATTAATTGACAAATACGCGAATGAATTTGGAGTATATGTAGATGCAGAACACAAAATATCTAACAACTTATCATTGCAATATGGAATTCGGTTAAGTAACTTCATACGATTGGGTCAGGATGAAATAAACATCTACGAAAATGACAATCCACTTCTATTTAATGAAGAGTTACAAATTTACGAGTCTGCAGATCCTATTGGAACTGAAAGCGTAAGTAGAAGTGCTCAATTAGCCAACTTTACAAATCTAGAACCTAGAGTTGCCTTAGCATATGCTTTTAATGATAATACTTCAATAAAAGCGAGTTATAATAGAATGGCACAATATCTACACCTTCTATCCAATACCAGCTCTCCTACTCCACTGGATGTTTGGACACCTAGTGGAAGATTTGTAAAACCCCAAATGCTTAATCAATATGCCATTGGATATTTTAAAAGTATTAAGGATGATGCTTATTCTATTGAAACAGAAATATTTTATAAGGATATAGAAAACAGAATTGATTATATAGATGGTGCCGAACTTATTGCTAATGATGCTATAGAACGCGAAATTCTAAATGGAGAAGCCAGAGCTTATGGATTAGAATTATTAATTCGTAAAAACGAAGGAAAATTCAAAGGTTGGCTTGCATATACCCTTTCTAAATCTGAACAACGTACACCAGGAAGAACACCAACAGAAACAGGAATCAATAATGGCGAATGGTATAATACTCCATACGACAAAACTCATGATATATCCTTTAATGGAAGTTATGAGCTAAATGAAAAATGGAAATTCAATGCCAATTTTTTATTCCAAACAGGACAACCTACCAATTATCCAACAGGACAATTTGAATTTCAAGGTTTAGTAGTTCCGGTATTTGATGGTTTGCGTAACGATCAACGATTACCATCATATCATCGTTTGGATATTTCGGCTACACTTACACCTGGAAAAAATAAAAATAGAAAATGGCAAGGCGAATGGGTTTTTAGTGTGTATAATCTATATAATCGTAGAAATGCTGCGTCTATAAATTTTAGCCAAAACACAGAAACCCGCGTAAATGAAGCGGTACGTACTTCTATATTCGGAATCGTGCCAGCTGTAACTTATAATTTTAAATTTTAGCATTATGAAAAAATTATGCTTTTATATCATAGGACTTTTAATCATCACTAGTTGTGAGGATGTTATTGATGTTGATGTACCTAATGGAGAACCTAGACTGGTTATTGACGCTTCTTTTGAAATTTACTTAGATGAAACACCTATTGATGCTTTAGGTGGCGTAAGACTTTCACTTTCTGCACCTTTCTTTGATGATAGCGTTCCTACCGTTAGTGATGCCACTGTTTTTATCACTAATCTTTCGGACAATTCTATCATTAATTTTGTAGAATCTTTAGGTGAACCAGGCTTTTTCATTCCAGAAGATCCAAATGTAATTCCAGAATTTGATATTGATTATGAACTTACTGTAATCTATAATGAAGAAACTTATAAAGCTACCACTCAATTAATCCCTACAGTAGCTATTGACAATATAGAACAAGGAGATGGAACTTTGTTTGAAGGTGATGAAACTGAAATAATCGTTTTCTTTACAGATGATGGCAACCGAGAAGATTTTTACTTATTCGATTTTGACTTTAACTTATACCTTCCAAGCGAAGACAGATTTTATCAAGGAGAATCATTTAATTTCTCTTACTTCTACGAAGATATGGTCGGTGGTGAAGAAGTTACTATAAAAATACTAGGTATAGATGAAAGGTATTTTAATTACTCTAATATTTTAATTGAACAAAGCGAACAAGAAGGTGGAAACCCTTTTCAAACACCACCTGCTCAAATAAGAGGTAATATTATAAATACAACTAATCCCGATAATTATGCTTTAGGATATTTTAACCTTTCTGAAGCAAATCGTTTTCAATTTACTATTGAAGAGTGATCCGAAAAAGCTGTATTTTTGAAGCATGAGTTTTACCAAAACAACAGAACAGGCTTCTAAGTATAATCATCTGGAAAAGATGAGTATTTCTGATTTGCTTAGTAATATCAATAAAGAAGACAAAACCGTACCCGAAGCGGTAGAAAAATCAATTCCACAGATTGAAGTTTTAGTCACTAAAATTGTTGAAAAGCTAAAAGTTGGTGGAAGGCTGTTTTATATAGGTGCAGGTACTAGTGGTAGATTAGGTATTGTAGATGCCAGCGAATGTCCTCCCACTTTTGGAGTATCTCATGATCTTGTTATAGGATTAATTGCTGGTGGTGATACTGCTATACGCAAGGCTGTGGAATTTGCAGAAGATAGTACCGAACAAGGATGGAAAGATCTACAATCTTATCAAATTTCTGACAAAGATGTGGTAATTGGTATAGCAGCTTCTGGTACTACTCCTTATGTAATTTCGGCATTAGAAAAATGCAATCAATCCAATATCATTACAGGGTGTATAACCTGTAATGAAGGTAGTCCGTTAGCTATTACTGCACAATATCCTATTGTGGTAACTGTAGGACCCGAATTTGTTACCGGAAGTTCTAGAATGAAAGCAGGTACTGCCCAAAAACTAGTGCTTAACATGATATCAACTTCAGTTATGATTCAGTTAGGCAAAGTAAAAGGAAATAAAATGGTAGACATGCAACTTAGTAATAACAAACTAGTTGATAGAGGTACACGAATGATTATGGAAGAATTAGGTATCGAACGAACTCTTGCAGCAGATTTATTAGAGAAACATGGTAGTGTACGAAATGCAATTGATAATTATGGAGCCTAAAAGAACAGATAAAGAGTTATTAGGAAAAGGAATACAACGTATGGCTATTTCTTTGATTTTTATGTTTATTAGTCCAGTGATTATCCATTCAGCCTTTAAAAATCAGGATCATCCTTATTATTACCTGGTTTTAGTTTTAGGATTATTAGGAGCGTCTTTTGCTATATTTATGGCGTTTAGAGGATTAAAAACTATTATGGATGCCATCTTTGGGAAAAAGTAAGATGGTTTATAAACTTCCCCCTATAATATTACAATACAAAAAAGAGTGACTTTAGAAAAAAATCACTCTTTTTTTAGACAAACAAAACATTATTAATTCCCTGCATCATTGCAATCGTCTGGTAAAGCATCATACTCAGCTGCAAATGCATTATCAGGGATACACTCAAAATCTCTATAAACCTCTATCAACTCTCTTAACATGGTGCATGTAGTTGAATTTGGTGTAGTATTATATGTATCAATGGCAGTTTCTACATTAAGTCGTGATGCTAATGTTTGATTTTCGCAAGCTACATCATTAATTAAATCTTTTGCATCATCACTCCCACAAGACGATATAAACACTATTGACAATACCAAAATAACTTTACAAAATTTCCCTAAAAATTTGTTTTTAAACTTCATTGCTTTTAAATTTTAAAATGATTTTAATTCCACTGTAAACTTAGTTCTCTTCTTATTCCAAAATATGATCATGTGGATCTTTGTCAGAATTGTGATGCTGTTTAGCCAAAATAAAATGATTTTCGTTCTTATCTCCTTTTTAAATAGTAAGCTTTAGATTTTCTAAAAAAATAAATATCATATGTGATAAAACCCTCAAGTAATTCTTTAAAAACACAAAACTCAATACAAACATCTTTTCCCAAAAACAAAAAAGAGTGACTTTAGAAAAAAATCACTCTTAACTTTATAAATTTACTTAACGTATTAGTTTGGTACAAAAGCCCAAACATTACTATCCATTGTTGCTCCAATAGTTAACTCGTTACCTTCTATAACAATACCTGCTACTGAACCACTGGTACCTACAGACGCATAATTCCCATTAGAACTTCCTAAGAATCGTATTCCAGTAATGGATGGAACTCCGTCACTAAAACTAATTGTATGATTGGTTCCTGAAACAGAAATAGTAGCGGTACCTTGTACTCCGGCTACTATACCCATACCGCTCGCAGGAGTGTAAGTCAACTCTCCGCTAAAAGTAGTTAGAACTTCAGAAGGAAGTGCTACAAATGGTTCTGCAGGTACTGTTCCATCATCATCACTCCCACAAGATGAGATAAACATTACAGATAAAACAAGCATAACTTTAGTTAATTTCCCAAATAATTTGTTTTGTAATTTCATTGCTTTAAAAATTTTAAATGAGTTTAAATTCTTTGGTAAACTTAATGTACTTCTATACTAAGAGTGCATTAATGTGGAGGTTCGGTAAGATTGTGGTGCTGTTTAGCAGGAATGAAAGGAAATTTGATTCTATCTCCTTTTTTGAGATAATACGCTTTAGATCTTCTAAAAGAATAAATATCATAGTAGTTGACACTATAGGCAATTCTATAGAACCACAAAATTCAATACAAACTTCCTACAATAGTTACTATTCGTCACTATTTCGTTATTTGAGATAATTTAATACACTAATTTAAGTGTATCAACACCAACTCATTTATCAATTAGATAAACCATGGCAGCAGATACACACATACAATTATTTATAGATGGTAATCCCATCCCAGCCTTTAAAAACTTATCACTACATCAGGAAATAGATGCCCATCATCATTTTGAACTCATTTGCAGAAAAGATGTACTAGAGGAAAACAATGATCATATTTCTGGAGAAAGCGTTCAATTTTTAGGTGGTGTTTTTCTAATTAGAATCCAATCAGTAAATGGTTTTTCAGAAAATGAAATTTTAGAGTTCAAAGGAATTGTCACTTCTGTAAAAACCGTGAAAGGCTACTATCATAAAACAGGTGACCTCATTCATATTTCAGGAAAAAGTTGTAGTATCATCGCAGATGATGGACCTCATTACTCTTCTCATCAAGATATCGCGATCTCCGAAATTCTTGAAAAGACGTTTACGGGATATGACAAAGGTATTCTACAATGTTCCATTTCACCAAATATGGTCACTCCCATTCATTATAGTGTACAACAGGAAGAAAGTGCATTCCAATACGCCAGCAGACTTGCCGCACAGTATGGAGAATGGTTTTATTATGATGGTACCCAATTGATATTTGGAAAACCAGAAAGTAAAGATGCTGTTACGCTGAGATATGGATATGATTTATTAGAATTATCCATGAAATTAGAAGCTATCCCAAATAATTTTAAATATTTCACTAACGACTATCTAACCGATGCTTTCCATGAGGTAAAAACTAAAGAATTACACTCTCATTCTAAAGGTTTTATTTCTACAATCAATCAAAAAAGCGACAAGTTATTTCAAAAGGAAACTCAGATTTTAGTAAGCTCACATGATGATCCCAGAATGAAGTCCAGAATAGACGATCAGATACTTCATCAAAAAAGAGCCAATGAGATAAATCAAATAAAAGTAACCGGAAAAAGCAGCAATCCAAGTATTACGATTGGAAGTAAAATACTTATAGATGGAGAAAGTACTTCTTATGGCGGATACAGAATTACAAAGGTAATTCATAATTGTAGCGAAAATGGTAGGTACGAAAATACATTTGAGGCTATTACGGCAGAGTCTGATGTATATCCTAAAACCTCTATAAAAGCATTCCCCAAAAGCAAGTCACAGACTGCTGTAGTTGTAGATAATGTAGATCCTGAAGGGATGGGTAGAGTGAAGATACAATATGCTTGGCAAAAAGAGACTGGAGAAACTTCGCCATGGATTCGTCAAGCTAGTCTAGCAGGAGGACCAGGACAAGGAATGTATTTTGTACCAGAAAAGGGTGATGAAGTTATTGTTGACCACGAAGGTGACAATGCTGAATTACCTATAGTAAAAGGAAGTGTTACTAATTCATCATCTGTTCCAGAAAGTTTTAAAAGTGGTAATAATCACTTAAAAGCCATTAAAACAAGAAGTGGTAATCAGGTAACGTTAAATGATAATGATGGTAGTGTTACTATTGCAGATCCAAGTGGTAATACTATTGTGATGGCTGGTAATGGTGAAATAACTATTAGCGCACCTAACAAAATTACCTTCTCCTCTACCGATATTGCCATAGAAGCTAGTAACGATGTTACTGTAAATGCTGGAAATAATATTAACACAAGTGCATCTAATAGTTTTAGTGCGAAAGCATCATCTAGTATTTCTCTAAATGCAGGAAGTAGCTTAAGAGCAAAAGCGAAATCTACTGCCTCGTTAAGTGGTAAATCTACTAGAATTAGCGGAAAGCATGTCTCGATAACTGCCTCTGTTTTAGCGAACATACAAGCTTCTATAGGGCTTACATTAACAGCATTAGGAATTGGAGTCATTGGGGGGAAAACAAAAATTGTAGGTAAATCAAAGTGCTCTGTTAAGGGAGGAGAAGTTTCTGTAAACTAAAACATGCAAAATGGCTAGACAATTTGTACCAGATGGAGAAACAATAAAATGTTCGTTTGGAAAAGGCTCTTCAAATCTTATTGTAGATAGACCTAGTACAACTATTATGTTTAAAAAGAAATGGGCTACTGAAGCGGATTGCAAAATCACTCCATTTAAAAGTTGTACTTGTCCTGCCAATGTAAGCAAAACGTGCACTCCAAAATTGCAAAAATGGTTGCCAAACACTGTTGCTCAATCAGTAAATAACGGTGGAAATAAATTTTTATTAAGCTCCAGTAAAACAATGTGTACTTCTTATAGTGGACTTATTGAAATTGATCTGGAAGAAATATCACCGGCAGAACAACATGAAGATTTTGCTAGTAAAAATTCTGATGATGGTGCTGATCAAGATAGTTCCAACAAAACTCCATCGGAAAATGAAGAAAAAAAATATGCCAATCCTAGACAAAGACGCGCTGCAGAATTAAGAAAACTAGCATTAAAGCGTGAGGAAGAAAGAAAAAATAATTTCGAAGATTCCACTGGCCAGAAAATATGGGATTTTGTAAAAGACATGGGAAGGCATGCGAATCCTATGGAACTCATCCCTAATCTATGGCATTATGGTACTGGTATCGCCTCTCAATTATGGGATGATTTCAAGAAAAGTGTAGATCTACTTGTAAACATTGGAGCCACTTCTGGTGATCTTGCTATTTATGTAGCGGAAAGACACCCAGTATATTTAAAAGGTCTAGAATTAACAGACGACAAACTCTATGCAGAACAATTAGCTAAAAACATTGCTACCGATGCTCAACTAAAAGAATGGATGAACAAACAAGTGGAAGAGTTTCCTGAAAAATTTAAAAATATTCCTGATGGCGTCGGAAAATGGATGGATAAAAAAGAAGATAAAATTCTTAACACACCTACCGATCAAGCTATGAAAGAAGTAGGTCGATCTGTAGTAGAACTTATTGGATTTGGTAAAGCAGTAAAAGCAGGAAGAAAAGTATTTACAAAAGATTTTTGGACTGGTCTTAATCTCAAAACCACTGCTAAAGATTATGCTGCTAACATTTTGACTGCCGGATTAGCAAGTAAATTCCCTGCGGTACGAGATGCATTGAAAATTCTAGATAAAGCCAAAACAACAGGTGATTATAAAAAAGCTGCTCAGGAAATGAAAGCTTTGGCAAAAGCTATCAACGAAGGAAAGGGTCCGAAATTATTTCATGAAGAACCTCCAAAAGAAAATCCTAAAAAACCTCAAGAAACCAATAAAAATCAAAATACCAATCCCCAAAACTCTCAAAATGGATCACAAAACACCAATAAAAACAGTACGCGTAAAGGTGATCCTGTAGATGTAATTACCGGAGTAAATATTTATGATTTTGTTGATTTTGAAATCCCCGGAATTATTCCAATTTTCTGGAAAAGAGTCTGGTATTCTGACTCTGCATATATAGGCCCTTTAGGACATGGAGTACATCATAATTATGATATACATCTTACGCATAGATCAGAAGATTCATTGCTTACTCTTGCTGATGGTAGATTAGCATTTTTCTCATTATTAAATAAACAGAATAAATCTGAATATAACAGATCTGAAAAACTTCAACTAACCTATATCAATTCATCTACGTATCATCTTTATGACTATAAAACACAGCTTACTTATGTATTAACCGCTCATTCGAGAACTTATAAGATTTCCAAAATCATAAAGGATGAGCAAGTCTTCATACAATTTAATTATCAAGATAACTACCTCGATGAAATTATAGACACTGCTAACAGGCGAATCAAGATTCATTATGATACAGCACAAAGAATAGAAAAAATCACACAACATCATCGATCTGAAAAACGAACTCTGGTGTCCTATGGATATAATGAAGCTGGAGATTTAGCTAAAATTACAGATGCTTCCAGTAAATCGGTAATCGCAGTTTACAAGAATCATTTAATGGTTTCTAAAACGCATCGCGAAGGTGCTACTTGTTATTGGGAATATGAATCATATCAAACTGGTGCTAGGTGTACTCGTACTTGGTTAGAAGGAGGCACTTTAGACTACAAATTCCAGTATCATGAAAAATACAACGAGGTATGGGATTCTTATGGAAATAAAACCACTTATCACCATGAAAACAATAACCCTGTAAAGATTATTGACCCGTTAGGTGGTATTACTATCAATCAGTATAATCAATTTGATGAACTAATAAGAATAACAGACCAGGAAGGATTACAAACGAAATATTCATATGATACTCGTGGCAATCAAACATCAGTCCGTTATCCAGATGGGGCTGGGATAGAATCTTCTTATGATGATCAAGGAAATTTACTCTTACAAACATCTCCAGAAGGAGGTGTCTTTTCGCGATTCTTCAAAAACAATAAGCTGAATACTATTATGTATCCAGATCAAACTATGCAAACTTTTGAATATAATGAGCATGGTTTAATTTCCAAAATTGCAGATGCAAATGAAAATATAATACAACTATTTTATGATGATGACTATAACCTAAATCATATGATTTCTCCAAAAGGAGAAGAATCTTTCTGGGAATACGATGCATGGGGGCAATGCATTAAAACGGTTAACCCAGCAAAACATCAACAGCAATTTTCATATGATAACCTAGGCAACATTTCTAAAATAAGACTTCCGGACAAAGGAAATATTCAACTTACTTATGATAGCTATGGTAGAATTTTACAAGCCATAGATAACAATCGTATACTAAATTACGAATACACCATATTAGGAAATCTAAAATCAAGAGAACAAGATGGTCGAAAAGTTTTGTTTAGATATGATAAAGAAGAAAAACTTATTGGTGTTATCAATGAACATAAAGAGTCCTATCATTTTACCAGAGATGCATTAGGGAATATTATTAGAGAAGAAGGTTTTGATCAAATTACCAGAAATTTCATAAGAGATAAAGCCGGAAAAATTGTCAAAGAAGAAAAATCCAATAATAAGTATAGCACCTATGAATATGATAAAGGTGGGCGTGTATCAAGGATAGAATATCATGATGATTCCTGGGTCACATTTGATTATAATAAAAACGGATTATTAACACAAGCGGTTAATCCAAACTCAATAACAAAAATCAATAGAGACGAAGCTGGAAGAGTTGTTTCTGAAGAACAGGATGGACATACGATATCCTTTAGCTATAATGACAAAGGACAGCAATCAAAAATACAAAGTAGTTTAGGTGCTTCCATACGTCTAAAATATACAGAACTGGGAGAAGTTTCTTCCGTAAAAGCTAAAAATCAGGATGATAACATATGGAAAGCTAATTTTAAATACAATAGTCTAGGTATGGAAACTGAACGTTCTTTACCAGGCGGAATAAAAACTAATTGGAGTTATGATCAAGCAGGACGACACAGACAACAATTTGTACAAAAAAGAGAAGTTGAAACTAGACGAAAAACTTACACCTGGGATGTCAATCATAAACTAAAGAAAATTGTAGATAACCTAACCCAAGGAATTGTCAATTTTGCTTATGATGATTTCAATAATTTGGCTTGGGCCAAATATGAAGATCAATCCTATGATTACAAATTACCAGATGAAGTTGGTAATCTATACAGAACAAAAACTCAAAAGGATCGAACATATGGTGCCAATGGTCAACTGTTAACTTCTGGAAAGACCATCTATGAATTTGACGATGAAGGAAACCTAATTAAGAAATCCTCTCCCAAAGGAATTTGGAAATATGATTGGTACGCCAACGGAATGCTTAAAAGTATTTATCGTCCAGACCGAAGTATCATTGAAATGGAATATGATGCACTGGGAAGAAGAACCACAAAAATTAGTAAACAGCATCCATCAAAGAAAACAGAGAACACTCCTGATTTAATTACTCGTTTTGTATGGAATGGAAATGTCCCCTTACATGAATGGCAATATAATCTTAAGAATCAACTTAAATCAATTGTTGATGCATCTGGTTCATTATCAAAAGATCAAAAAGAACCTATAGAAAATCTTATTACTTGGGTTTTTGATCAAGGTAGTTTTAAACCTGCCGCGAAAATAACGGAAAATGACACTTATTCTATTATTACAGATCATCTTGGAACTCCAATGGAAATGTACAACAGCAATGGAGAAAAAACCTGGCATGCAGAATATGACATCTATGGAAAAATTCGTAACCTTGTAACAGGTTCATTGCAGGATTGTCCGTTTCGTTTTCAAGGTCAGTATGAAGATCTGGAAATAGATTTGTTTTATAACAGATTTCGTTATTACAATCCCGAAGAAGGCGTTTATATTTCCCAAGATCCTATCAGATTGTCAGGAAATAATCCAACGATGTATGCATATACTCATGACAGCAATAGTTGGGTGGATATATTCGGTTTAGAACCAATTACGGACTGGAATACTTTTCAATCGAATACAAAAGGATGGTTCGGGAGTAGATCCGAAGCAGCTGTTGGATGGCAAGTATATAAAGAAAGTAGCCAAGCTTTTAGACAATTAGCAATAGGTAGATTATATGATACCGAAGCTGCTAGTCAGTTAGGTATGCAAAGATTACATGTTCCTAAAGGATGGACTCCTGCTGTAAATGATTCTTGGATGCAAGGAGGTATCGATGCAAATAAAACTTTTTATTTAGCTTCTAACCCAACTGACGCTAATAGAATTAATCCTCCAGGATCTGATTATGAAAATACAATATTTGATAGGGAAATAAAACAAGCAGAATCTCAAGGATATAAGATAAGAGGAGATGAATTAAAACCTTCTTAAAATGAATAATTTATTAAGTAAAATCTTAACCAAAATAGAACAGTCTGAAGAACAAAACGATCTTTTATATAAAGAACTGATTAACTTAGTTTTACCCATTGAAGATATCAATCCAACAGAGTTTAAAAAGCTAAGCAGGGAAATATCTGATAAAACACAAAAAAAGATAATTTTAACATCAGGTAAACTTGCATTAGTTGCAATAAAAAATAAAAATCAAAATTTTATTAGGGCTGCCTTAATCCTCCAAGCTTTGGAAAACTTTCAGTTAGACCCCAGAGAAAATATTTTGAGACTTTCACTTATTTGGGAAGTTTGTAAAAAGTTAAAATTAAATTTTAAAGAAGAAATCAATTTGGTAAAACAAATTTCTTCTAAAAGAACTATTACACATTTAAATGAGTTTTACGAAAGACCTGACTATATGAAAAGTCTTAAAACTATGGGTTTCTGTATTATGAAAGAAAATGAAAACTATTTTTTAAAGGAGAAAATTGCACCTTGGATGAAAAATTAAAATTATCTACTAAAATTCATAGCTTACCTTGAAAACACCAAACTTTTCAAACAAATGATAACCTATCTAAAAGATATCGTAAAAAAACAGCACCTTAATGGCATCTCTGCTAATAAAGGTGAAGTAATTGGATATTTCAACGATTTATCACCTGATGTAAACTCATTTATTAGTATTATCAACGATAATAATTATGTATTACGATTCTCTTGGGTAGCTGAGCAAAAATGGTTAGTAGAATTTCCTATTGTTACAAATCAAATTCATCAACAGCGATATGCAAATGAAACTCAATGTCAGGAATTGATACGTCAGGTTGATGCAAATGAAAATTTTGATAATTTTGAAGGTTTTATTCAAGTCCCTGTAGAAGAATTTTCATTAGATGAAATGTTAGAGTTCAAAGCAGAAGATGAAGCTTTATTAAAAGAAGAAGAGTTTCCGACTAAAAAAATGATTACTTCTACTACAGATAAAGTCAAAATCAGCAAGACTAAAAAAAATTCCAAACCTTCTATCATTCTTGGCGATATAGAAATTCCTAAACAAGAACGGAAAACTAAATCTATAGAACGCTTTACAACTAAAAAGAAGAAAAAAGCATCGCCTCTTCAACAATTTAAAGAATCTGAAAAAGAACTAAAAAACGAAACTATACAATCTAATTTTAATAAGACTCTTGCAAAACCAGCCCAGACAAATGTTTCAAAACCAAAAAAGTCCGAGAAAAAAACCGAGAGCGCTAGTCTTCTAAGCTTAGAAAAAACTTCAAAAACTAAGAAAAAAACAGCACCTACATTACAAATGGAAGCACAAATCGGAGAGAATCAGAAAAAAACCACCAGCACTACCCTAAAAACAAATAAAAAATCGGAGTCTACCTTAGAAATAGGTGAAAAAATTGGGAAAAGTGTTAAAAAAACAACTCCTTCTACTCCGTCAAAAACCAAAGATACCAAACCCTTACCCAAACAAGAAAAACTATCCGATGATACTGGTTTTTTTAGTATTTAAAAAAACTAACATAGTTGAAAAAACCTCATCTACACTTACTCATTTCATACCTCCACAACATTAGGTTGTTTGTCCACAAATAAAGGTCAAAATTCCCTAGCACCCATAATATTTACTTTCTAAACAATATCTTAAGTACTCTTATTACATCGTGTAATAAACTAACTTATTTTTTTACATCATGATACATAACATATCAAATTTAGGAACTTCATTAACTAAAGAACAGCAGAAAACAATTAACGGAGGATTATTGCCATGCCACAATAATCGCGATTGTGTTGACCTTACGGCAAGCTATAATTATCAATGTGTTTCTGTTCCAAGTTCACCATTCGGTAAATTATGCATATTACGATAGTCGTAAAATGTAATGTCATTAAAAAATATATAAAATGAAAAAAGACTTTTTAAAAATAGAAGGAGTAAAAGTGCTAGAAAAACAAGTACAGAAATTAGTCAACGGAGGATATGATGGATGTGATTGTGGAGTACACACGAATATGCCATTCTTTTGTCCGCATAGAAATTGTGACTAAAGACATTTTTTCTTAATTAGAAATGTAAAACCCTCATCAAAGTAAAAATTGATGAGGGTTTTTTATGATTGATCGATGATATCAAAAAATACTAGACTATTCTAAGACAGTAAGTTCATAAGCTGGTAAATACGTTTTTACAGTTCCAACCTCTGTATTAAATAATCTAACTCTATAAGTTCTCCCTTCTTCTAGGTTAGCATTAGGTACGGATGGAGAAACCAATTCAAAAGACAGATTTAGTGCGCCATCAACATTCACAAATTGTTGTGTCGTACTCTGAGTAATAAGGACTTGATCAGAAACATCATCTCGAATTAATACATCTTCTTTATTCACTTCATGAATCTCAAAGCCTATTTCTCCAAAATCTAAATCAAAAGGTCCATCGCCATCAACAAAAACAGGATCAATTACAGCATCAACTACGATATCAACAAATAACAGAGAGCTTGTCAAAACCTCTGTAGTGGTAAAACTATATTCAGAACTTACTCTTAGATCTCCACAACTTCCATCGGTTATTATCATGGTACCTAAATCTTCTAACTTACATACTTCTTCAGGGATTTCATTAAGCTGTAAATTTCCAGAAATATCCAAAACGTCCAAAATTGTTAAAGCACCTAATTCCTTCGGAATATCCTTAATAGTATTATCTCGAAAATTGATTGTCTTCAGGTTTATAAGTTCTCCTAATCTTGTACTAATCGTATTAATTGTATTCTTTTCTAGATTTAGCTCAGTGAGTTGTGTTAACATCCCTATATCTTCGGGAAGAATACCATCTTCGATCGTTAAAAAACCTATATTATTTTGAGACATATCTAATTTTCTCAAAGAGACAGCCCCAAAAACACTTTTATTGAACGTTTGAATACCTTGGCTTCCAGTAATTGTAAGTGAGGTTAACTTTTCGAATGTATCAAAAGCTTCTGGTAAAGTAGTGAGATTTGCATTGTTTCGAAATGTAATAGTTTCAAGATTACTAAGTCTGAAAAAATCTTCTGGTATTTCAAAAAACTCACAATTAGTCAATGTGATTTCTCTTAATTGAGAAAGTCTTCCTATATCTGAAGGAATAGCCGAAATCGATGTGTCTTCAATTAATAATATCTCTAAATTACTCAGTGCTCCGATTCCTTCAATAGTATTTATTGTAAAATGATCTAATGACAATTCTGTTAAGGAAGATAAAGAAAATAACCCTGCTAAAAACTTATCTAATGTTATTGTAGCATCGTTACCAGATATAGATAACTTTTCTAACATTTTTAATTCAAATAATTCATCTGGAATACGGTCTAAATTATTTCCCTTTAGCCTTAATTCCTTTAGATCCTCCAATAAACTTATCGTTGGTGTTAGTACTGTAATGTTTTTATTTTCAATATCTAACCCTGTGAGTTTCTCATTTTCAAACACGACCCCTTCCCAAGCATTTATATTGTCGACATTTCCATCCCAATTAAGCAAATTATTAGGGTTATCTTCTATGATTTTTAATAGAACGTCAAATACTTCATCAGAACTATCTGGAACAATTGTCATTACCAGATCTTCATCTATTTCTTTGGTACAAGAAACGACCACAAATGAGCATAAAATAAGTATTCTTACATATAAATTCTTCATAGCACCAAGCATTTAGTAATATTTAAATTGGATATTACAAATATGTCTTAAAAGTTGATGCTTTAGTTAACCGAGTGGTTTAATAGCAGCATTTTGTGGATGAATGTATGCTGATAATGTTAATATCTAATTATCGCTACTATATTCCCTTTTATTAGGTATTTGAACCAAAAACCCAAAATCTCCAACGCGAATCCATAAAATGTTTACAAACATCCACGAAATGATATTCGGTATTATTTAAAAAGCTTATTTCACTTTTTGAATTTCTTAATTAAGGTAAAACACATCTAATGAAACAAATCAAAAATCCATTACGGTTCATTCTTTTATTACTAATACCGCTTTCTTATACTTATGAAATAACAGCACAAAGTCACAAGTTAGCTGTTACTGTTACAGGTGGTATCGTACAAGATGGTTTTGGCGCAACAATAGCAGCAGATTATAAAGTAAATGAGTTTGATTACCTACAATTTAATCTACAGGGAAGCTTCGCTTCTTTTGAGCAGAATAATGCAGATATTCCTGTAGATACTTATTCCTTTACTACTGGTTTCTTTTTTGATATTCTTAGAAACAACTCGCGGACCTTTTCGCTCTCTCTTGGTGCCGGAGGATTAATTGGGTACGAAATTATTAATGATAACGATACCAATTTACCAAACAATCAATTGCTTGCTATAGAAACAAATAAAGTGATATATGGAGCTTATGCAGGGTTAGATGTAGACTTCTTTATCTCTCCAGTAATTACAATTTATCTCAAATTAAATGAACTGTATCATGTAAATAGTGAAATCGGAGAGTTTACACCTTATGCGGGCTTGGGAGTCAAACTAATTCTAAAATAAAACACATTCTACACCAATCATCTCATCTATTCATATTATTAATTAATGCTTTAAACAAATCAAACAATGGAAATTTTACATCGAATCAAACTACTAAAAAGAACAATTCTGATCGTCATATTCTTTTTATTAACTGCTCTAACAATAACTCTAAATGCACAGACCAGTATACAACTGCCTAAATATTTAGTTACAGAATATACGGGAGTGCTTGCAGAAGCGGGTTCTAGCACTCGTGTTGATACAGATGCAAAATGTATTATTAAAAAGCGCGGATTTCGAACGTACCATCTAAACTTTGGTAATGGAGTTTCTTCATTATCAAATATAAAGTTTATAAAAAATGATGATACTTATACATCAACAATTATCCATCAAGGAAAAACATTGTCGATTACACTCGATGAAGATGGAGATCTTTTCATTGGATCAACGGCAAAAGGAGTATTCTCATTCTCTGGTAGCATTAGCGATGAATATGAAGCGGATGCAGATACTGAAAATATAAATGTAACTAATAATGGAAGTACTATAAGCCTTGGCACAGGCAATACTAACATTCTTATTGAAAACGGAGAAACGAATTTGCATTCAGGAAATTCAGAGATTCATATAGACCATGAAAGTACATCTATAGATACTGGAAATATCAGTATTTCTACATCATCAGCTTCTAATAATCATATCGCAAGTTGTTTCTTGCATAACGACTACGTATACGAAGGTTTAATACATTGTAATTCTACAGAAATCAGTACGCTTCCATCAAAAGTTGTTGGAATTTATCGAGGAAAACTAAAAACCTATGAAATCGAAACAAAGAAAGGAATCTGTACTATTGTAAAAACTGGATGTAAAACATATCGATTAGATTTCAGCAATGGTATCCCTTCTATTCATAATATTCAATTCGGAAGAAAAAATGATTTTGATGAGTATACTTCTGTAATTATTGAGGGCGTATATTCTTCTGCTATAGAAATTGATATGTCATTTGATGATTTAGAAATCGATGGAAAAATTCTTCGTGTTTCATTTGACGGAAAAAAGAATTAAAAAGAGAAACTATTTATTTGTTCGAAATTAGCAAAAATGTGGATTGATCTGATTGATATCAGCATTTTAATCAATCCACTTTACCAGACTAAATAATGTTCATTTTATTGTATAACCTTTCTTTAAAAGTTCTTCCGATGGGAATATGATGTTCTTGAATTTTTATTGTCTGATCTAATTCGTAAAAAGACTCTATTTTATGCCAGTTTACGATATACGATCGATGTGTCTGAATAAAAAAATCTCTATTCAAAGCCTTGAGCAAACTACTTATAGAATGTCTTACTGATAATTTTCTGCCATCACAAGTTACGATAGAACAATAATTTTTAGAATCTGTATGAGCAAAAATAATAGAGGATATCGCTAATTTCACCAACTTATTACCACACTTAACAAAGATATGTGACTTTTTGCGTTCTTCAATTTGGACTTTTTTCACATCTGAAAACTCCTGAAATGATTTCGAATTCTGATATAATGAATTTACCTTTTTTGATAAGCCTAAACCCGCATGCTTTGATTTAATATAAAATCCAATAATGATACCTTCAACAGTGTGTTTAATTACTTGTTTTTGGATAATTAATGAAGTATCCAAATTACTTAACGATGTGTTTTTAAGATCATCGATATCAATATTCATCTCTTTTAAATAAGAATCATTTGCTTCTACTTGATACGTCTTCATACATTGGGATTTTTGATGTTCGCTATTTCAAATCTAGTAAGTTGAAAGGCTATTTTACAAAGACTTATTATTGGCATTTATAAATCAGTAGTTGAAATTTATAAATTTCAACTACTGATAAATTCTTTTCATAATTCCATTAGATACATATTTAATCTTTACATTCGTAACAGTTTTAAGCTGTCTGGTTTAGCAATAACAATGTTTTCTTTTAATAACATGAAATATTTATTCTTCTTTTCTACTATTTTCTTCTTGCTATGTAATTATACGGCTAAAGCGCAAGATCATTTTGAGGAATTACGTGAACTTTTAAGAAAAGAAACTGAAACTTCTAAAAGGATAAAGATCACAGAGGATTTACTTGATCAATACAAGGGTTCTTCTGACACTTTAAAAATGGCAAATGCCTACCATTTTTTATCTTTTCTGAAACCAAATGATAAATCCGCTTTTATAGACAGTATTATTCTTATTACAAAAAACAAAAGGTATTCTAGATATCCTGCTGGAGCATATTTAGAAAAAGGTAATATAAAATATGAATTAGGGGATTATATTGGAGCTTTAGAATCTTATGTACAAGCATCTGAGAAAGCTAAAACAAATGGAAATGATAAATTGCATGCCGATGCTAAATTTAACATTGGTTTATTAAAAAATCAAGCTGGTGACTATGAAGAATCTAAAACTATATTTGCAGAATACATTACATTTTTAGAACAAAATGCCAATTACCGAACTACATTTAATTATAATCCTGCATTATTTGCATTAGCAGATTCTTACATCCACACTAAAGATTTAGATCTGGTTGAAAAGATTATTGATAAAGGGATTGAGCAAACCCTTAAAACCAATGATTCTGCTACCTATTCCTATATCATTGTTACTTCTGGAATTCATCAATATCTTCTAAAAAATTATCAAAACGCTATAGATAGTTTACAAAAAGGAAAAGAATTAATACGCAAATTTGATCCTGTAGAAACTAGAATTGCTACTTGTGATTATTACATTGGTCGAAGCTATAAAGACCTTGGAAATAAAGAAACAGGCTTATCATATTTTAAAAAAGTAGACACCACGCTAAGAAAGACTAAAGATGTAATTCCTGAAACTATTAAAGTTTATGAATATCTAAAAGAAGATGCTGAATCTAAAGGCGATTATAAACTTCAATTAGACTATCTTAATACGCACTTAGAATTGGATAGTATTAGGCATGCTAATCAGGTTTATTTAACAAGAAATATTACTAGAAAATATGATGCTGCAGAATTAATTTCAGAAAAAGAGAAATTAATAGCCAAATATGAGAAAGATACTTTTTTAAAAAATAACACTATTACTTTCTTGATAGTACTTTCATTAATTTTAGTACTACTAGCTATTTATGGATTTAGAAGAAGTTACCTAAACAAAAGTAGATTCCAAAAATTATTATTAGAACAACAAGAAAAGTCTAAAATAAATCAATCTGCCGCTCTTGAAAAAGAGATAACATCTAATCTAACCAAAAAAGAGGATTTAGATATTCCGGAAGATGTAATTGAAACTATTTTAAAGAAATTGCAAGATTTTGAAGCTAAAAACCAATTCGCAAAAAAACATTACACCCTTAATTCGCTAGCTAAAGAACTTAATACAAACAGTGCGTATCTTTCTAAGATCATCAATGTCTATAAGAGCGTAAATTTTTCAAATTATCTAAATAATTTAAGAATTGACTTTGCTGTAGATCAACTAAGCACAAACAAAGCTCTGCGATCTTATACCATCCAAGCGATTGCGGAGGAAGTTGGTTTTAAAAATGCGCAATCATTTTCTTCGGCCTTTCATAAAAAAACAGGTATCTACCCTTCATACTTTATAAAACATCTAAAAGATTAATTTTCAAACAAATAAAAACACTTATATCTCTTGAAATTTATAAATTTCAAGTATGATAACCTGTATTTTTCTTCTTAAAATCGTAGATTGTGTGAAACACAAAAAATCTAAATGAAAAAGGAAAAATTAAAGCGACTAAGCCTAGATCGTATTAAGATTGCTCAATTAAATCCTCTATATAAAGTAAGAGGTGGATTTAACCCAAATACAGCAACCAACCAATCAACCTTAATCGATAATTGTACGGAAACAGCTTCTAAAAAAGATTGTATGCTTACACATACTTCTACTAAAACCTTTCCAGTAAGTAATACTAGAAATTGTATTTAGGCGCTGAAGTCTTCATCTTTAAGAAATATTGATATGAAAAAATATAAAAAATTAAATCTCGATAAAATCAAAATTGCACGATTAACGAATCTAAATGCTATAAAAGGCGGATCTATCATCATCATAGAAGAGGATTCCGAGCCTCTTTCTGACCATAATTTAGCGAGTATTAATGATCAATGTATGACTTCTACTAAAACTGTTCCTATCGGTACTGGTAGTATAGATCCAAATGATATCTAACGATTAATAAAACATAAAAAAATGAAACACAAAGGGAACAAAAAGTTAAGTTTAGATAAGATCAAAATTGCAAGATTACATAATCTTGAGCTAATTTCTGGTGGTATTGGTAACGATGAGTTTCCTACAGATTCTAAATCAGAACACTGTGAAACCCATCCCTTCTTTTGTTGGGAAAGTATATCCACAAAAACAGTTCCCGTTAGTGGTCAAACTTGTGTTTGCATTTAAATAATCATAACCAAATTATGATGAAAAACAACAAAAAAAAGCTAACTCTAGATAAAATAAAGATTGCCAAACTTGATCATCTTGATTCATTTAAAGGAGGGCAACAAGAAGATACGGATACAGAAACTTTTGATCCAGAAGTTTGTTTTACGAAACCCACCATCTGCGCTAAAACCGTTTGGGATTGTGGTATTTCTACAAAAACAGTCCCTATCAGTGGTCGAACTTGTGTTTGTATATAATAGCTACACAAGGATATAGCATTAATAAGTTATAGTCTATTTGACTTTTTCATATCACTTTCAAGCGTTTATAGATATCTTCTTTAAACGTTCTGCCTATAGGGATATGATGTCCTTGTATTTCTATTGTTTGATCATATTCATGTAGCGAATCAATCTTATTCCAATTAATAATATAAGATCGATGAGTTTGTACAAACTCTAACCCTTTTAACTTTTTACTAAGTTTTAAAATAGAATAACGCACTGATAGCTTTTTATGATCTGTAGTGACAATGGTACAATAGTTTTTTGAATCTGTATGCGCAAATAATATGGAATCTAAATGTACTTTCACCAATTTATTACCACTTTTAATAAAGATATATTCTTTTCCGGCACCACCATTGTTCCTTAAGATTACCTCCTGCTTCTGGGCCAAAATTAAAGCTGCCTGTAGATCATCTTTATCGATGGGTTTTGTTAAATAAGCAACGGGATGGATTTCGGCTGCTTTATTCATTACATTTTTATCTGTATCAGAGGTGGTAAAAAATACAGGAATATGATATAAAGACTTTATTTGATGTCCCAGTGCTATTCCTGAATCTTTCTCATGAAGATGAATATCTAAAATAACTGCATCCGGCATTAAGTCTCCAATCTGTTCCAAAGCCTCAAAAGGATCATCTGAAGTACCTACACAATTATATTCTAATTCTTCTAAAGTGATTTTAATATCTTCTAAATGAAATATATTATCTTCCACTATATAAATATCCATGACTTATGCTTTTAATTAGGCAGATAAAGGTTCGGTAGTAGCACTATCTTTCTCTATCAAAGTTAATGTTGTAGGAACACTTAAGTCAAATCGCGTGCCAATTCTCTTTTCTGATGAAACAGTTATCGTTCCTTTGTGCATTTTTATAAAACCATATACAAGGTTAAGACCTAATCCTGTTCCTTTTTCACCTTGCGTACCTATAGTAGATTTTCTTTCTTCTAAAGCAAAAAGATGTGTTAATTGATCAGAAGACATTCCTATTCCAGTATCAACAACTGAGCATACAAACACATTACCCTTGGTTGTAAACTCTATTCTTATACTACCATTTTCTGTATACTTCAATGCGTTATTAATTAGATTTCTGAAAATAACATGGAAAGCACCTTTATCAAAATCAATTGATAATTCATTTTTATATTTTAATTCTAGTTTCGTGTTTTTATAAGAGGCTTGTTGTTTATATCCAGAAATAATATCTTTTAGTTCTTTTCCAACTATGATTTTCTCAGGATTGATTTTATATCCATTCATTTGTTCTAATGACCAGTTTAATAAATTATCTAGCATATTAGACAAACGCTCAGAGTTTTGTTCTAAAGCCTGAGAGAGTTCTATTGTTTTATCATAATTTTCCTTTTGAATGTGATATTTTAATATTTTTCCTGATCTCTGAAACGGAATAATCATACCTCTTAAATCATGAGCGATAATAGAAAAAAGACGATTTTTAATTTGATTCGTTGAGACCAACTTCTTTTGCTGTTTTCTAAGTTTTCTATATGTCCAGGTTCCAATTCCTAAGAATAGTAATAAAAAAGCAGTAATGATCAGGTATAAGTATTGTTGATTTTTTGCTTGTTGAGCAATCCGTTCTTGCTCTTCTTTTTGTTTATTGAGAGTAACTATTTTAAGTTCTTTCTTTTTGGTATCATACTTCTTTTCTAGATCTGCAACTTTAGTTTGAACTTGTTGATTAGACACAGAGTCTTTAATCTTATAATACTTTTTCAAATATCTCATAGCTGAATCAAATTGACGTATTCCTTCAAAATATTCACTATAGATTTTATACGATCTTTGTTTCCATAATAAAATGTCTCTTTGTTTGGATATTTTTCGAAGTATGGAAATATATTTGCTTGATTTATTATACTCTTTTTTATCGTTATAAAGTTCTATCAAACTCAACGTAGAAATATATAATACTTTACGATCTTTAGAGACATTTGCTAATTCAAAAGATTCAGTAAAAAGGTTCTCTGCATCATCTAATTCTTTATAACCTTTAAAAAATATATTTCCTTTTTGATTTAAAACCTCTGCTTGAACAAGATCATTTTTTAATAGCTTATTGTAATATAAGGCCGAATCTACATAAGTAATGGATTTGTCTATATGATTGGACTCCAAAAAGCATTTTGACAAATCAGAAAATCCAAAAATTAATGTTTTATAATTTTCTTTAACTTTTGCTATAGAGATACTTTTTTCTAAATACTTAATAGCTACATCATATTGTTTCCATTTTAGATAACTAAGCCCTAGAAAGTAATATGTATCTTCTATTAATATTGGACTACCTAATTTTTCATTCAATTCTATAGAGTGCAGTAAATCCTTTGCTGCAGCTTCATAATTTGACATATTAAAATAATATAAACCTCTATTTTGATATCTATTAGGAAGTCCCGCGGTATACCCAAATTTTTTCAGGAATGTTATTAAAGTATCCGTGTATTTTATAGCTCGAAAATAATCTTCATTACCTCTTGCAATTTGAGCTAACGAATCATAGTAAGGAAGCCAATTTTCATTTTCAGGGTTATTTTCTAAAACTAATCTTATCTTATTTAAGTATTTTAATACTTCTTTATCATTAGCATTACTAACTGCCAAGGCATACGCCTTTTCTGAATAAGCTTTTAGTAAGATTAGACTATCATTGAGTTTTTCTGCAATTTTTTCTGCCTTATTAAAATACTCTAGAGAAAAATTACTTTTACCTAAAATAGTATATAATGATCCTGATGCTATGTAAATTTCAAATTTACACGCATCATCAACTTTATTAATTATATAGCTATTTAGTTTTGATAAAGACTCCGAACTTGTAATCGTATCCTTTTGTTTTCTCCATAAATCACAATGATCTTCTAAGCTCTGAGTATATATATTGATATTGGTAAGGCAAAAAATGAATATAAATATATCTTTTACTTTGATCATAGTTGGTGATGATTAAAGTATGAATCAATACATACTTAGATAATAGTATATCAAAGATAAACGCTTAAAACTTATTTTAGATTGATTATAACTAAAACATTAGCGAACCGCGGAAATTAAATAATAATAAAAGAGATTATCGAATAAGTTTGTCATTTACTAAATTCCTTCTCTTTTATTTATTGGAGTAGTAGGATTATAACCAAACCCAGAAATTTCTAATTCTACATTCAATTGGTTTAGAATATATCCTATAGTAGCATAATGATGAATCGCATGGCTATTAGCATGTGCCAAGATACTTTCTAATGTATAATTAACAGTTACTTTACCTTGCCCCATATTATCAGTAACATGAATCAAATAGTCTGTGTTAGCATCTATATAAGAGAGTAATGTTTTCTGCAACATATATATATGGTCCTTTGCTGCATCAATATTGGTAGATAAAATTTCATCTCTTTTACGTGCAGTAAGATCAATATCATTTGTATCTAATCCGTCTATAATACAATCAAAAAAATCAAGAGTATGTCTTATATGCGAACCAATACTTGAGTAATAAGGTCCTACAGAAGCATTACAGTAAGTTTTTAAATCTATTGCGTCTAATAATGCAATTGCATTATTGAGATTGTGGTTTATTGAGGATATTATAAGTTCTTTCATAGGGAATATTGACGTAAGATACACAATAAACTTACATAATAACTTTTGAAAAACGTTAAAATTATAAATAACGCAGAGAAGTATATACTACTCAATATCCAATATCGTTATTGATAAATCAAATGATAACCGCCGTTGGTAAACAGTAGGATATCTATCACTTTACTTATGGGTTTTCCATAAAAATTAAGACAAAGTGCGCATTTCATCGATTAATGACGTTTATTTTTGGATGTTACTTGGAAAATATTGTATACTTGTACTGTTCATTAAAAAGCCCCATACAAATGAAAAGGATAGCATCAATTTTATTTTTACTTTGTTTTGTTAACCAAATTAATGCCCAAGATCTTTATGAAGATGCCTTAACAGCCGCTAGCTATGCATACTCTCACTCTAAGAAAGCTCATGGTGCCAACAATGTATTCCACACTCAAGAATATGCTGATAAAGCTATAGAAGCTTTCGAAAAAGTAGAAGCTCTTGCTGACAAATGTGGATGTGATGATGCTAATGAAACAGCTTATCAAGCTAAAACCAAAATGGTAAGCTCTATGGATCAGGACACTTATGAGCGTAGTAGATACTATGCTAAACAAGCGAAGGAGCTTGGTCCTAAATTATTAGAGCAATTAACAAATTGTCAAGCAAATAAAGGTAGTGATTCTTATTCTGAAGATATTGCTGATGTAAGTGAGGAAGAAGAAGCTATTGCTGCTGCTTCTGAAGAAGTGGCTCAAAAGCAAAAAGAATTAGAAGCGCAAAGACGTCAGTTAGAAATCGAACAACAAAAATTACAAGAGCAAATTGCAGCACAGCAAAAAGCACAAGCAGAATTTGAAGCACAACGTGCAGCAGAATTAAAGCAACAAACTGCAGTAAAAGCGAAAGCTGAGCAGGCATTACAAAAATTAGAAAGTGCTTTGCAAGAATTAAGTATTGCTTTTGATGACAACTCTACATTTGAAACTCAGAAAGATTATGTAAGAAGTGAAAACGATTTAATGAACGAAACTCTTGACGATACAAAAAGTTTCTACGTAAATAGAGCAAAAGAACTAACCAAGAGTGCTATGCAACAATTCGCTGGTTACACAGAAAATTAATACGATTGAATTTTATTTTGTAGCCCCAAAATAAAATTTTTCAGGGACGGCACTTTTAACTAAGTGTCGTTTTTTTTGCTGTAATCAGAACAAAACAAAGTATCAATTTTGAATAATTTGGAATAATTCCATAAATTTGGAATTATTCCAAAAAAAGTAAAATTGAGAACTATATTACATTTAGACTTGGATACATTTTATGTATCTGTAGAGCGACTCATAGACAGTTCTTTGCAACAAAAACCTTTGCTAGTAGGGGGAATTAGCGATCGAGGTGTTGTAGCGGCTTGTAGTTATGAGACTAGAACATTTGGTGTGCATTCAGGAATGTCTATGAAAATAGCTAAAGAATTATGTCCTGAAGCTACTGTTATAAAAGGTAATGCAGGTACCTACAGTAAATATTCTGATATCGTTACAGAAATCATCAAAGAAAAAGTTCCTGTATTAGAAAAATCCAGTATCGATGAGTTTTATGCAGATCTTTCTGGAATGGATAAATTCTTTGGTGCCTATAAATATGCATCAGAATTAAGGCAAAAAATTATATCCGAAACTGGATTACCGATCTCTTTAGGTTTTGCTCAAAACAAAGTAGTTTCTAAAGTAGCTACTAATGAAGCGAAACCCAATAACCAATTAAAAATTGATTTTGGTAAAGAAAAACCTTTTCTCGCTCCACTATCTATTAAAAAAATTCCGATGGTAGGTGATAAAACATTTCAGACACTTCGCAATCTAGGAGTTAGACAGGTAAAAACAATACAGGACATGCCTGTAGATGTCATGCAAAGAGTATTAGGTGCCAATGGACTAACGATTTGGAAAAGAGCAAACGGAATTGATGATACTCCTGTGATTGGTTTCTCTGAACGAAAATCTATTTCTACAGAGAGAACATTTGATAGCGATACTATAGATGTGCATAAACTGCGAAATATTCTAGTTGCAATGACAGAGAACTTATCTTATCAGCTACGTAGAGGAAATAAATTGTGTGCGTGTGTTGCTGTAAAAATTAGATACTCCGATTTCAACACCTACTCTAAACAACTTAAAATACCTTACACTAGTGCTGATCATGTATTAATCCCAAAAATACTTGGACTATTCGAAAAACTATATCAAAAAAGACTGTTAGTACGTCTCATAGGAATTCGATTTAGTCATTTAGTAACAGGAAACTATCAGATTAACCTTTTCGAAGACAATGAAAAACAGCTAAATCTTTATAAAGCTTTAGATCATATAAGAAATCAATATGGAGATCGAAGTGTTATTAGAGCTGTTGCTATGGGATCTAAAACTATTGGCAGAATGCAAAACCCTTTTAACGGTCAACCGCCAGTCGTATTGGCACATAGAAAACAATAAAAATAGATTTTATATTTTGTGTATCTAAATTGTCATTCATATTATAGTCTAAGATTTGGAACTTTTTCTGAAATTGAACTACTAGAATTAGCTAAAGAAAATTGTGTTGATTCTCTGGCTTTGACGGATATCAATAACACATCAGCATGCCTTAATTTTATTAGAAAAGCCAAAGAATACAATATTAAACCAATTGTAGGTATTGATTTTAGAAATAATCATCAGCAATTATATGTAGGGCTTGCCAAAAATAATAAAGGATATAAGGAGTTGAATGACTTTCTATCGTATCATTTACACAATAAGATAGCATTTCCAGAAACCGCTCCCCTATTCCAAAATGCTTTTGTCATATATCCATTTAAACAAATTATAGGAACCCTAAAAAAAACATTAAATACAAATGAATTTATTGGTGTTACCATAAAAGATATTCCAAAACTTAGACTTTCAAAAATCTTACTATTAGAAAATAAGCTTGTTATTCTTCAGCCTGTAACTTTTAGGTCTAAAAAAGATTTTAATACACATCGTTTACTAAGAGCTATTGATAATAATATTTTATTAAGTCGATTACCCGAAGATCAGCAAGCTTGTTTTTCTGAACAAATGACTCATAATGATCAAATTACAAAAGAGTTTCAGGAATTTGACTTCATCATTAGAAATACCAAAAACATAAGCAATCAATGTACTATCGATTTTAATTTTTCTAAAAACAAACCCTCTTTAAATCAAAAAACATATACAGGAGATATTCAAAAAGACAACGAATTATTAAAAAAATTATGTATAGAAGGATTGCCTTATAGATATTCAAATCCAAATAAAAAAGTAAAAGATCGATTAAAAAAAGAACTAGATCTCATTACAAAAATGAATTTTGTATCTTATTTTCTTCTCAATTGGAGAATCATTTCATATGCCCAAGAACAAGGCTATTACTATGTTGGTCGCGGTAGTGGAGCTAATAGTATTGTTGCATATTTACTTAAGATTACGGATGTGGATCCTATAGAGTTAGATTTATATTTCGAACGTTTTATCAACTCACATCGTACCAGTCCACCTGATTTTGATATTGACTTCTCTTGGAGAGATCGACAGGATATCACACGTTTTATCTTTTCAGAATTCAATAATGTAGCATTATTAGGAGCGTATGTTACATTTCATTATAAAGGAGCAGTAAGAGAATTAGGAAAAGTATTTGGATTACCTAAATTTGAAATCGACAAACTTAGTGGAGGCGATTATGATTATAACTCTTTGGATCATATCCACAAATTAGTGATTACTTATAGCCAGCTATTACAAGGAATTCCTAACTACATTAGTATCCATGCCAGTGGTATCTTAATCAGCGAACAACCACTCCACAATTATGCAGCCACAGATTTGCCTCCAAAAGGTTTTCCGACAGTACAATTTGATATGATCATTGCAGAAGATTTAGGACTTTATAAGTTTGATATCCTAGGTCAGCGCGGTTTAGCAAAAATCAAAGAAGCTATAAACATAATTCAATATAATCAACCTGAGAAAGCTAATTTCGACATACATGATATTGAAAAATTCAAGAAAGACCCTAACATAAATGCTCTGATTAGAGATGCTAAATGTTTGGCTTGTTTTTATGTAGAATCTCCCGCTATGCGTATGCTACTAAGTAAACTAAAAACAGATAATTATTTGGGATTGGTAGCGGCAAGCTCTATCATACGACCTGGAGTAGCTAAAAGTGGAATGATGCGAGAATATATTTTAAGAGAGCACGATAAAAATAGGCGTAACAACTCCCACCCTATTATGCTAGATCTTATGAAAGATACTTATGGCATTATGGTATATCAAGAAGACGTAATTAAAG
The DNA here is from genome assembly GCF_947492965.1 of uncultured Aquimarina sp. Lineage (GTDB taxonomy): Bacteria > Bacteroidota > Bacteroidia > Flavobacteriales > Flavobacteriaceae > Aquimarina. The sequence goes on from NZ_CANLOZ010000011.1 coordinate 117,759, forward strand.
TAGCTCATCTTTTTGCTAAACTTACCTTAGATGAAGCAGATGTATTACGAAGAGGAATGAGTGGTAAGTTTAGATCTCGTAAAGAATTTAAAGAAGTACAACAAAAATTCATTCAGAACTGTAGGAATGAAGGGTATGAAGAACAGCTTATATTCGAAATATGGGATCAGGTAGCGAGTTTTGCTGGTTATGCATTCCCAAAAGGACATTCGGCCTCTTATGCTGTAGAAAGTTACCAAAGCTTATTTTTAAAAGCTTATTTCCCTCTAGAATATTTAGTAGCTACTTTAAATAATGGCGGAGGATTCTATCGACCAGAAGTATATTTACATGAAGCTAAATTACTAGGAGCCATAATTCATACACCTTGTATTAATGTTAGTCATTATGAACATATTCTTAAAAAAAATCATATTTATCTCGGGCTAAACATTTTACGAAACTTAGATCACAAAACATCTGAACTCATACTATTAGAACGTCAAATACATGGAGCCTATATTTCTCTTAATGACTTTATTGATCGTGTTCCTATAAGTATAGAACAGATAAGTATTCTGATTAAAATAGATGCTTTTGCTTTTACCAAAAAGAACAAACATGAATTATTATGGGAAGCTCATTTTAAGTTACATAATAATTCTTCAAGCTATGACCAACCTCTTTTATTTAAAGAAAAGCGTACAGAATATAGATTACCTGAGTTCTCAACTTCTAAATTAGAAGATGCTTTTGAACAAATTGAGTCTTTTGGATTTCCAATTTGCGGGTATTATGAGATATTAACCACGAAACCTGTTAATCAAAATAGAGCAAATGACTTAAAAGCATATCTAAATAAAAAAATTGATATTTATGGCTATCTCATTGCCATGAAAAATACAAGTACTTCCAATGGTAAAAGAATGGCTTTTGGTACTTTTTTAGATCAATTTGGTGATGTATTTGACACTGTACTATTTCCACCTGTACAAGAAAAATATAAATTAAGACACAAAGGTATTTATCGCATGTATGGCAAAGTAGTTGAAGAATTTGGGTTTTTAAGTATCGAAATTATCAAAATTGTAAAACAAGACTATATTCAAGATCCACGATATGCTTAACAAATTAGTTTAACTTATGTTCCACCACAGTCATACTTTATTTTTACTGCTTGCAAATCCTCCCATATAGGTTCATGAAACTCTTTTGGTGATAATCTAAAATAAATAATATACCTCTTTAAAACACTGCAATATGAAGAATTTATCTTTGCATTGAGTACTATTTTTTCACGTTTAAAAAAGGCATCGTATACTTCAATTTTCCCTTCAAACATTGAATTTAGTCCTTGAGATCTATAAAAACTAACTTTTGTTTTTGGCAGTTTTTTAAAAAACTTAAGCTTTGTAAGTAATCCCGTTTTCATTAAGCCAGTAAAATATGTGTCCATATCAGAGGTCACTCTTAAGACTGTCAAATCTGGATCATCTTCTAAAATCCATATAAAAACATAACTAAAATAATCTTCATCATTTACATCTCCCCAACCTTCGGCAAAACGAATATGCTCTTCTCCTTTGTAAGGAAGTGATCTTGCAAAAATTAATGGAAATTCTAATACTTCTTTTCGCCAAGTATGAGGTGCATCTAACAAATTTTCAATCTTAGTCGATTTACACCCATTAATCATAATTATAATCACTAAAATTATAATATTTTGTAATACTCTCATTTGATAAACTTTGTTTTACAGCGTACAAATCAATAGCATTAAGGAGTAAGAAAATAAATTATGTGATCGATAGGATATATTAGGGATGAATAGGAAGGTTATAAAATTATTAGTAATAAAACTCAGAGGGCAAGTTAATCTTCATCGGAATAAACGCTATGAAACAGATCTATTTTAGATCTTGAAACGGGTATTGCTTCTTGTAATCCACTTACTGTTATTGTGTATCCTCTTTTATTTCCTCTTACTTTTTCAATTCTATCTGTATTTATCAAATAAGAACGATGACATTTAAATAAAAAAGGATATAGATCAAGTTGTTTAGTAACTTTTTCCAAAGTACTCCTAAGTATATAACGAGAAACTTTTCCTTCTTTGAGATAAAAGACTTCCATATAATTACCACTGCTTTTTATCAGCAATATTTCTTGAGGAAATACTTCTAATATATCATTTCCAGTATCTGATAATAAACATACTTTATGCAGTGATAAGTTAAAATCTTCACTTCTATCCAAGTTTGAATTTGCATCGCCAGTAACTAACTTAAAATAATCTTTAATGAATAACGAAAGTGGTATAAAAAACAATTCAAAAATCAAGACGTATTGGAGAGATAAACCCAACCAATCTACAAAACGTATATTTCTAAAACCACCTGAAATTAGATTAATTAAAAAAGTGACTCCTAAAAACAAAGTTATATCCAATAAAACTTGGATACATAGATATTCATTTACAGACCTTTTTCTAAAAATGCTATAAGTAACTTTTCTAGAAGTAAAAGTTATTAATAATACAATTATCGAAGATAGAAATGAATCACTCAACAACTTACCATATTCGTAATCATTATAACCAAACGGTTGAAATAATAATAACAGAAAAAAAACAGAAACTCCTAATGTGATTGGGGTAACGACACCTTCTTTTGCTAACCACTTGTTCAAACCTAAGGACATTTAAAATAATATTGTTATTCTATAAACTCTAATTCAATAGTAATCTAAAAATAGTACGAAGCATGACAAAATCAAAAGTATCTATTAAATCTTAATATTTATTTATCAGTTTGTTACGATACGTATAATCACTAAAATATCAAATTAGTGGAATTTTTAATCTATAAATTAAATATTATGTACAAAAAGATGTTATCAATCCAAGGTATTAATTAATTAATTACACAAAGAAGAGCGATCCAGTATACATGGTGGTTATCCATCGAGTTGTCCATCCAATGGCAGTGGTGCATCTCAATGTAGACTCATCCTTCCTGGTTTTCCAGTAGCGCGTATTCGTGGTTGTTGTCTGAGTGCATTTTAGTTCTTTGCTGCTATTAGCAGTAAGTGGTATGTATTCTATACAGCTTCAGTTTACTGCATAAAAAAACCCTTCATTGTCATAATGAAGGGTTTTCAAGGAAGGCGGCGACCTACTCTCCCACGATTGTAGTACCATTGGCGCTAACGG
>NZ_CANLOZ010000012.1 GCF_947492965.1 uncultured Aquimarina sp.
TACTTGAGCAACTACTGATAATTTAAAGCCTAAATTATAATCTCGTTGTGTACGCTTCTTCCTTGGTTCTTCTGAATATGTCATAAATAAGTCTAAATTACGTCAACTTATTTCAGGACGAGACAATATAAAAACTAAAAAAGCCCTAGTTTTCACTAAGGCTTTTGGGTGGTCCCACTTGGGCTCGAACCAAGGACCCCTGTCCCGATAGCTATCGGGAGAGTCAGGTGTTCTATTTAGATTTCATGATTTTTTCAATCATTTCAGGATACTTCTTAAGGTTTTCAATGTACTTCCTGCTTTTCATAGATTTTATTTTGCGTTCTATTGCTAGTGCTTGCTGATGATTGGCTGCAGGAATAAATAGATATAAAGTCCAATTATTATCAATAATCGTATAACTCTTTTTACCATAAAAGCCGTTGTTGTGTTTGTCTATTCTTTCAGATAAGTTTTCTTGCGTTACTCCGATATAGTATTTATTTACTTTTTTACTATAAAGAATGTAGCAACCTATTTCTTTCTGTTGTGACATAATTTGGTTAATTAAAATAGAAGTATAAAAAAAGCCCTAGTTTTCACTAAGGCTTTTGGGTGGTCCCACTTGGGCTCGAACCAAGGACCCCCTGATTATGAGTCAGGTGCTCTAACCAGCTGAGCTATGGGACCTAAAACGGAGGGCAAATTTAAGTAATTGATATAAACACGCCAAACATTTTTTGTAATTTAATTAATCTCTTGACAAAGCTCTACCAAAACACCATTTGTTGTTTTAGGATGTATAAAGGCAACTAGCTTGTTGTCAGCACCTTTTTTAGGGGTTTTGTTGATCAATTGAAATCCTTCTTTTTCGAGTCTTTCTAATTCTTTTTCAATATCATCTACATCAAAAGCAATATGATGAATGCCTTCGCCTTTTTTGGTAATAAATTTTCCAATAGGGCCATCTTCGCTGGTGCTTGCCAAAAGCTCGATCTTGTTTTCGCCAACTTTAAAGAAAGAAGTAATCACCGCTTCACTTTCTACTGTTTCTTCTTTATATGGAGCAACTCCTAGTAATTGTTCGTAAAGTGTATTGGCTTTATCAATATCTTTTACAGCAATACCGATATGTTCAATTTTGTTGATATGATTCACAAGTGTAAATTTTATTAATTATTAGATAATGAGGATAAAAGTACAAAATAGCTATGCGAAAAGGATTTTCTATTAAAAGAAAATCAACACATCACATAAATAGCTATTTTTGCACCATGGAAACAAACAGACAGAAAAAAATAGGAGGCGTATTGCAACGTGATGTGGCAGATGTAATACAGCTTGCTTTGCGTGAAGCTGGAGTACAAGGGATTTTGGTTTCTGTTACTAAGGTAAGTGTTACTACAGATCTATCCATTGCTAAAGTATATATGAGTGTATTCCCTCATAATGAAGGAGAAAAAGTATTACAAGAAGTAAATGCGGTAAAATCTCAAATTAAACATCAGGTGGCGCAGCGTACAAAAAATCAATTACGTCGTATGCCCGAGTTATCCTATTTTATTGATGATTCATTAGAATACATAGACAATATCGAGAAAGCAATTAAGGGAGAAGACAATCCTTTAGAGAATCCTGATTTATTGCCAAAACGCAAGAAAAAGTAATTATTTAAGTTAATTTAAATAAAATCGGTCATAACAACATATTCTATTATCTTTATTAAAAAAATATTTGATTAAGATTTTGTACTAAAAATTTGAAGTTTCCTTTTTACATAGCAAAACGTTATTTGTTTTCTCCTGGTAGTAGTAATGCAATTAATATTATTACTGGGATTGCAGCAGCGGGTGTGGTTATAGGAGCTATGTCGTTGTTTCTGGTATTGTGCGGCTTTGCTGGGCTTAAGGATTTTAGCTTGCAATTTTCTTCTTATTTTGATCCAGATTTGAAGTTGTTTCCTTCTAATGGAAAGACATTTACATTTACAGAAGATCACAAAAAGAAATTATCTGATCTGGAAGGTGTTCTAAGTTTTTCGGAAGTTATAGAAGAGCGTGTTCTCTTAGAATTTAAAGACAAACAAAAAACAGGTTTTATAAAAGGTGTAGATACTAATTATAAAGAAGTCATTGCTACAGATAGTATTATGGCATATGGCGAATGGTTAAGCGGAAATGATGCTCAAGTAGTTTCAGGCTACGGAATAGGAAAAGAGCTAGGAATGGGAGTGGAGCAGATTTATACAAACTTTCTAAACATATATGTTCCTAAACCGGGAAAAGGTATTCCGAAAGATCCTTCTAAAGCGTTTAGAAAAAAAGCTGTAGTAAATACTGGAATTTATACGGTAAATGAAGACCTCGATAAGAAGTATGTTTTTGCTACTATTGGTCTAACAAGAGAGTTGCTAAACTTACCAAAAGATAGAGTGACTAATATAGAATTGAAACTATCTCCGGAAGCTGATGAAGATACCGTTCGGGAACAAATGATTGCACTTTTTGAAGATAAGGTTGTCGTAAAAAACCGGATTCAATTAAACGATACCTTATACAGAATGCTAAATACGGAGAATTTAGCATCTTATTTAGTAATCACTTTAATAGCAATCATAGCTTTATTTAATGTAGCAGGAGCGATTATTATGATGATCATCGATAAGAAGATGAATATACAAACCTTATATAATTTAGGAGCAACTTTACCTAAAATCCGACAAGTATTTCTGTTTCAAGGTTCTTTAATGACAATTTTAGGAGCATTATTGGGTCTGCTTTTAGGCTTTATCATTATTATTTGTCAACAGCAGTTTGGGTTATTGATGATTACTCCTTCTCTTCCGTATCCTACTAAAATTACAGTTATGAGCTTTATCATAGTCTTTCTTACCATTACTGTAATAGGTATCATAGCATCGTTATTAGCTTCTAGTAGAATCAACCAACGTTTAGTGAGTTTCTAATAAGAATTGCATTTACGCAAACTGGAATCCTGCAAATTTTTCCTGTACTTCATCAAAAGCAGCAAATACATCTTTGGAATCATCGCTGGTTACCATTTTAGTGCGATATTCTTTGAAATGTGGAATGCCTTTAAAGTAATTGGTGTAATGTCTTCTTGTTTCAAAAACTCCAAGTTTTTCACCTTTCCAATCGATCGACATTTGCAAGTGTCTACGTGCTGCAATTACGCGTTCTTCTATAGTCGGAGGTGGTAGATGTTCTCCTGTTTTGAAGTAATGTTTTACTTCTTTGAAGAACCATGGATATCCGATACTGGCACGACCAATCATTGCGCCATCCAGTCCATATTGATCACGCATTTCTACTGCTCTTTCAGGGCTATCTACATCTCCATTTCCGAAAACAGGAATATGCATTCTAGGATTGTTCTTTACTTCGGCGATAGGTTTCCAATCTGCATTTCCTTTATACATCTGCGCTCTTGTACGTCCGTGAATGGAAATGGCCTTACAGCCTACGTCTTGCAAGCGTTCGGCTACTTCGACAATTTTTATAGAATTATGATCCCAACCTAATCTCGTTTTTACTGTTACGGGTAGTTTGGTATGCTCAACCATAGCCTTGGTTAGAGAAACCATTAGATCGATATCTTTTAAGATACCAGCGCCAGCTCCTTTGCTTACCACTTTTTTTACAGGACATCCAAAGTTAATATCTATGATATCTGGTCCTGATGCTTCTACAATTTCAACGGATTTAAGCATAGAATCTAAGTTGGCTCCAAAAATTTGAATACCAACCGGACGTTCTTTTTCATATATATCCAACTTCATTACACTCTTTGCTGCATCTCGAATTAATCCTTCACTAGATATAAATTCGGTATATACAACATCTGCTCCTTGTTCTTTACATAATGCTCTAAATGGTGGATCACTCACGTCCTCCATCGGTGCTAATAGTAAAGGAAATTCTCCTACATCAATGTCTCCTATCTTTGCCAAAACCTTTGTTTGATAAATATTAAACGTAATTCTTTGCAAAAGTACGAATTCTAACGAATCTTCATTGTAAGATTGAATCTGAGGTTAGAATCATTTAAAAATCAAGTATTGATGACATAAACCTTCTAAAATCGATTATATTTGCAAACTCAATGATTTATTCACATTATGGAGTTTAATTCTCTGTAAATTGAACGGATATTGTACTTATAAAGCATTGAATGTATTCGGGCAGGGATAGAAGTGACATCCTTTTTTGTTTTGAAGAGAAATAAGTGATGGGAAACAAAAAAGATATAACGGATAGCCCGTTTTAGCCCGCCAAAAAAAAGAATGATGAAGAACATAAGAAATTTTTGCATTATTGCGCATATTGATCATGGTAAGAGTACGCTTGCTGATCGATTGTTGGATTATACAGGTTCTGTTACCGCTAGAGAAGCTCAGAATCAGTTGTTGGACAATATGGATTTGGAACGTGAGCGTGGAATTACGATTAAGAGTCATGCAATTCAGATGGAGTATACGTACAAAGGTGAACAGTATATTCTAAACCTCATTGATACTCCTGGACACGTAGATTTTTCTTATGAAGTTTCTAGGTCTATCGCGGCCTGCGAAGGTGCTTTGCTTATTGTAGATGCTGCGCAAAGTATACAAGCACAAACGATATCCAATTTATACCTTGCACTGGATAATGATTTAGAAATTATTCCTGTTTTAAATAAAATTGATTTACCAAGTGCAAATCCAGAAGAAGTTACTGATGATATTGTAGATCTATTGGGTTGTGATCCTGAGGAGGTGATACCTGCCAGTGCTAAAACAGGAATTGGAATCGAAGAAATTCTAGAAGCCATCATCGAGCGTGTTCCAGCACCAGAAGGAAATCCAAATGAACCTTTACAAGCATTGATTTTCGATTCTGTATATAATCCTTTTAGAGGAGTAGAAACATACTTTAGAGTAGTTAATGGTGAAATTAAGAAAGGGCAACAGATTAAGTTTGTAGCTACTAATAAAAACTATTTTGCGGACGAAATAGGAACTTTGAAATTAAATCAAGTTCCAAAACAAATTATTAAAACAGGAGATGTTGGATATCTGATTACGGGTATTAAAGATGCGCGTGAAGTGAAGGTAGGAGATACGGTTACGGATGCTAAAACTCCTACTCAGAATGCGATTGAAGGTTTTGAGGATGTAAAACCAATGGTATTTGCGGGTATTTATCCAGTAGACACAGAGGACTATGAAGAACTTCGTGCTTCTATGGAAAAATTACAGTTAAACGATGCTTCTTTGGTGTTTACACCAGAAAGTTCTGCTGCATTAGGTTTTGGATTTAGATGTGGATTCTTGGGAATGTTACATATGGAGATTATTCAGGAACGTTTGGAGAGAGAGTTTAATATGACTGTAATTACTACAGTACCTAACGTATCTTACCACGCGTTTACCAATAAAGAACCTGATGAGGTTATTATCGTAAATAATCCTTCGGATCTTCCTGATCCTTCAAAAATGAATAGGGTGGAAGAACCTTATATCAAAGCATCGATTATCACCAAAGCTGATTTTGTAGGGCCTGTGATGTCTTTATGTATAGAAAAACGAGGTGAAATCACGAATCAAACCTATTTAACCACAGAGAGAGTAGAGCTTACTTTTGACATGCCACTTGCCGAGATTGTATTTGATTTTTATGATCGATTAAAAACAGTGTCTAAAGGATATGCTTCTTTTGATTATGCACCTATTGGAATGCGAGCTTCTAAACTAGTAAAAGTAGATGTATTATTAAATGCGAATACGGTTGATGCTTTATCTGCTTTATTACATCAGGATAATGCATATGATATTGGTAAAAAGATGTGCGAGAAATTAAAAGAATTAATACCGAGACAGCAATTTGATATACCAATTCAGGCTGCTATAGGTGCTAAAATTATTGCTAGAGAAACGGTAAAAGCCCTTCGTAAAGATGTAACAGCAAAATGTTATGGAGGTGATATTTCTCGTAAGCGTAAGTTATTAGAAAAGCAGAAAAAGGGTAAGAAGCGTATGAGAGCTGTAGGTAACGTGGAAATACCGCAAGAAGCGTTCATGGCAGTTTTAAAACTGAACGATTAAATCAGGAAAAGTAAGAAAAAGACTTCTTTTTAATAATAAAAAATATCGACAAAACGCATTTTTTTAAGCCAAAATGCGTTTTTTTGTTTTCTTTTTATATCTTTGTCGACGAATATGGATTACTAATATGTTTCTATATTCATTAAAACTTAATTAATATAACCCCTATTATTATGCAGAAGTTTTTAGCAAAACAACCGATATACGTCTACTTCTTTATTATATCTATTGTATTAGCTTGCATATCCTAAGATCGATTATACCAGATAATCTTATCAAAATCTATTTTGTAGTGTAGTTTATTTTTTAGCTTCTATCATTTTAGAGAGCATATATTCTACGCCGTTCTCATCGTTACTTTTAGTCATGTAATTCGCCACTTCCTTTACATTTGGATGAGCATTTTGCATAGCGAAACTATATTTGGCTCTAGACATCATTTCTAAGTCGTTATTGTAATCTCCAAAAACCATAGTTTCATCTGTAGAGATGTCTAAGCTTTTTTGAACATTCTTTAATGCGTGTCCCTTATTCGCGTCGTTATGGGATAAGTCCAGCCATACTTTACCGGATACTTTTACTTTTAATCTGTTTTCTAGATGTTTTAAAGCAGGATATAAATATTGTTCGGAACCTTTTTCATTACAAATGGCAATTTTTAAGTATTGATCATCAATAACTTCAGACAGATCTTTTACAATCTCATATTTACCGTAAAATTCATTGAGCATATTTTCAAAAGGTTTTCCATAATCTTCGATATAAGCTTTTTTACGACCACATAATATTACCTGTGATCCTTCTAGTTTTTGGGTGATTTCTAATAGTTCTAAATAGGTGTCTCTATCAATTTCGGTTGTTTGTAATTCCTGATCTCTATGCATTGTCAAAGCACCATTTTCTGCAATAACAATCATGTCATCTTTGATGGCGTTTAATTTATGCAGAATACTATAATATTGTCTCCCGCTGGCAGCAACGAAGGTAACACCTAGTTCTTTTAATTCATCAAATAGATAAAAGAAAGATTGGCTTACTTCTCCTCTTGAGTTAAGAAGCGTACCATCCATATCTGTAGCTACTAATTTTATTTTAGATAAGTCCATACAAGATTTTTAAACTACGTAAAGGTATTAGAGTTTGCAATAAGGCGTTCGATTATTACTGTAAAATTTATATTAAATTGCTTTTTTAATCATTAACCTATGAAATTCTTTCAAAAAGAAATTAGTCTGAAGCCTTATCCAAGAGGTTTTCATTTAATTACAGAAGAAGTGCTTTTGGAAATTCCTGAGATTCGTAAAATAGCTATTGGACAATTACAGGTTTTTATTAAACATACTTCTGCTAGTCTTACCATTAATGAAAATGCAGACCCAACAGTTCGACAGGATTTTGAAAGTCATATGAATAAAATGGTTCCAGAAAATGCACCCTACTATCTACACACCTATGAGGGAGCAGATGATATGCCTGCACATATTAAAGCCTCGTTAATGGGAACTTCTGTACAGTTACCAATAACGGCAGGCAAACCAAATCTAGGAATATGGCAAGGAATCTACCTTTGCGAACACAGAGATTATGGTGGCTCCAGAAAATTAGTGCTTACCGCTTTTGGTTCTTAGAACCAATTTGCCCAAGGAATCATATATAACATTGCTGCAAACGCTATCGTGTAGAAAATGGCTAGCATTTTAAACTTCGGCGTAGAGGTTAGTTTCTTTTTATGTTTAGAATATCCAATTGTAATTAACGTAACAACCAGTATCATGGTAAACGGATGTTCTACATTATACAAACGAACCAAAGGGTCTCCCATAATATCTTTTACAGGAACATCTTTAAACCACATAATAGTAGGAGAAACAAAAAATATAACAATTCCTATTAATAATTGTATGTGTGTAACGATTAAAGCAAAAAGAGATATTCTAAAGTCTTTTGGTGCATACTCTCTTTTGGTAAAAAAACCAATTAAGGCATTAAAAGTTGCTAAAGTTACAACAAGAACGACTAAGTAAGCCCAATAGGAGTGAACGATTTGTATTGCTTCGTACATAATGATATGTTTAGTTTATCCAAAGGTAAACATTATGTATAAAAAAACCTCGCTCAATTAGAGCGAGGTTTTTATTATGGTATTTAAAAATTAGTTAAAGATATATCTTAAACCAACTTGCATTTGCCATCTTGATGATTGTAATCCGCTATCATCTAATTGTTCAATTCCATCTTCGAAAGAAGCAGGGTTGAAACTAAACTCAGGATTTGGTCCTGCTTGCTCAGTTTCGATCAATCCAATATTACTTGGAATGAATTTTCTTTGACCCCAATCTTTGTTAAGAAGATTTGTAAAATTGAAAATATCAAGAGAAAGCTGAAGCGTGTTCTTATGATCTCCAGTATTGATGTAAAAATCCTGTAAGAATTTTAAATCCACAGTGTGACTCCAAGGACCTCTATCTCCATTTCTTTCTGCATACTGTCCTCTTCTGCTTCTTAAGTAGTCATTTCCTTCGATAAAAGCATCTAAAGCATCCCACTGTTGCTGAGAGCTAAGTCCGTTTTCTCCATCAACTAATACAATTTCGCTTTGGTTTGCAGGAATATAAATTAATGCGTTGTCTCTAGAATCATCATTAAGAAGATCCGCTCCCTCTCTATATACGAAAGAGTGAGGAGCTCCTTGATTACCTTCGTAGAAAAGAGCAATAGTAGATTTCATAAATCCTAAATACTCTTTTTCATAGCTTACATTAGCAGTAAAACGAGATCCCTGAGAGAAATCAGATCTTCCTAAAGGTATATCTGAATTTTTACCGTTTACTGTTTGTATATTTCTCCATTGAGAACTATTCTGAGAAGAGGTTCCGTCAAAAATTGATTCAGCTTCTCCATAAGAATAAGAAACACTTCCTTGGAAACCGTTAGAAAATGGCTTTCTTAAGGTAACAGAAGCGTTATATGAAAAACCTTCACCTGTATTAGTTCCTAATGTAATTCTTCCGTAAGTGTTGTCAATAAGATCACCAAAGCTATCACTATAGAAAGGTCTGTTGTCAGCACCGTTTAAGAAACCTTCTGCTTCTGCAATGTTTAAGTTTTCATAATAGATATTAGTAATTACATCAGTATATAAGAAATCTGCACTTGCAATTAATCCCCAGAAAGGAAGTTTTTGGTCAATTGCAATGTTGTACTTCATGAACTGAGGTAATCGAAGATCTGGTGTAAAGATATCAATATTACCAGCTAAACCACCAGTTCCAGGCTCAACAGCTACTGGTTGTTGATTAATATCAGGATTAAAAGTAATTGTAGAGGGATCTAAATTAAATCCAGCTGTAAAACCACCAGTAATACCATTATTGTTATAAGATCCTCCAGGCCATACTAATGGAATTCTTGAGGTAAACATTCCTAAACCACCACGTACTTGAGTAGACCTATTGTTTTTAACATCCCAGTTAAAACCAATTCTTGGAGATAGATGTGCTTTAGGATTAATCGCTTTACCAACTCTAGCACCTTGAAGATCTTTTCCTGCAGCTTCTAAGATTGGAATTGTTCTATTATTAAAGTCATCATTAACAGGTCCATCTTCGAAAATAGGAACATCTACTCTTAAACCAGCTGTGAATTTAAAGTTTTCAGCAATACTCACTTCATCTTGTATATATACACTTGGTTGGTATAATTTAAATTCTGAAGCTCCATCAGATTCATCACCTACAGCAGTACCACCTACTAGAGAGTAACCTCTTTGGTATTCATCAATAATTCCAGCATAGAAATCATTAACACTATTGAAAGTGTAATCTCCATAGTTAAATGCAAAAAATAGGTTCTTGATTTTAGAAAATTCATGTTGCGTACCAATCGTTATAGTGTGTTTACCACTATAGATTTCAAAATTGTCTGCAATATTTAAAATATCTTGATCTAATAAGTTTGCAGTAGAAAAAGGTTCTGCACCAAAAGTAATTGTACCGTTACCATCTCTAATATCTACAGAAGGAAATGGATCACCAGATGGATCTCTATCATCTCTTACTGTTTTATAACCTACTAAAAGGCTATTTGATGCCCAGCTACCAAAAGAAGAGTTAAGCTCTAAAGTCGTTTCGTTCTTTACACTTTCAAACAGCTCTGAACCATTGATAAAACCAATTCTAGTATTGCTACTATTTCTTGCTTCTAGATTATCCGCGCTAACATAATTATGTTTTACACTTAATTGGTTATTTTCATTAATATTCCAATCTAATCTTACAGTAAATTTGTTACTTTCTAATGTTCTTGTATTGTTGTCAAAGCCACCTGGATTAAATCCGTAAGTAGTTTGTAAGAAGTTCGAAAGATCTTGAATTTCAGTTAAATTAGAATCTCCTTGGTAATTACTAAAATTAAATGGTTGAGGAGTTTCAGTTTCTTCTCTTTCGTAATTTACAAAGTAAAATAATTTGTCTTTTACAATTGGACCACCAACTCTAACCCCATAGATATTAGATGAAAAATCTGCTAGTTTTTCTCTAGACTCTCCATCACCTACAAGACTAGGAGGAGTTTTTCCAGCTAGATCTTGATTTCGGAAATATGTGTAAGCCGATCCTTCAATCTTGTTTGTCCCTGATCTGGTAATAGCGTTAATTGCACCTCCCGCAAAACCAGATTGTCTTACATCAAAAGGAGCAATGTTAATCTGGAACGTTTCGATAGCATCGATAGAGAAAGGATTTACTCCTGTTTGTCCACCATCTGTACCAGAACCTGCTAAACCAAATACATCATTACTTACACCACCATCGATGTATAATGCATTATATCTGTTGTTTTGTCCAGCTAAAGAAACTGAGAATCCGTCATCTCCTTCAGAAATCTGTGCCTGTGGTGTAATTCTTACGAAATCTGCAACGGATCTTGAAACCGATGGTAAAGAGTTAATCTGTCTTTCTGTTACTGTAGTTTCGGTTCCCGTTTTTCCAGAATCAAATACACCGTTATTGGTAGCGGTAATTACAACTTCTTCAAGAGCATTAGCTTCTTCTTTCATTTGAGTGTTAATGCTTTTTGAATCTCCTAACTGAAGGTATACATCGTCTTTAACGAAACCTAGAAATCCTACATAAGAGATTGTTACTCTATAAGGACCTCCGGTTCTCATGTTAGCAATCCTGTAATAACCGTCGAAATCAGTAATTGCTCCATACTTTGTCCCCGATGGTGTATGAATTGCAACTACATTGGCACCCGGCAGTGGTGCCCCAGTATTATCTGTCACTTTTCCATTCATGGAAGATTTTGTAACCCCTTGTGCAAAAGTTTCTGCAACTGTTGCCAAAAGAATTACAACAAATAAAAATGTAATCTTTTTCATTATAATGAATTAAGTTAATTGTTGGCGCAAAAGAACGAATCTTTGTGCAATCTAAGTTTATCTAAACGTTAAAATTTTTACATAAAGTTTTAACGGTTTTAAGGTAACTCAAATTTTTATATCATTGGTTTTCAAGTGATTGAAAATATTAAAAAGTTGTTAACCGGAAAATATCTAGCTTAGGTACTTTTTAATTAACATTTTCGTAGACGAATCATGGTCAGAAATCTGCGAATTATCGATTTCATCTAAAATTTTTGTAGCTAATTGCTTACCTAATTCTACACCCCATTGATCATAACTAAAAATATTCCAAACAACTCCCTGAACAAAAATTCGCTGTTCATACATAGAAATAAGAGCTCCCAAACTTTTTGGAGTAAGTTTGTCAATTAGAACTGTAGTTGTAGGTTTGTTCCCAGAGAAAACTTTGAATGGAACAAGTTGTCTTAATTTTTCTTCAGAAAGATTTTTAGATTGTAGCTCTTCTAAGACTTCTTCTTTACTTTTTCCGTTCATAAGAGCTTCTGTTTGAGCAAAGAAATTGGCCATTAATTTATCCTGATGACTTTTGTCACCAAACAGAGGGTTTTTAAACCCGATAAACTCAGCAGGAATCAATTTAGTACCTTGATGAATAAGTTGGAAAAATGCGTGTTGGGCATTGGTCCCTGGTTCTCCCCAAATAATAGTTCCTGTTTGGTAATTGATAGGGTTTCCTGCACGATCCACACTTTTACCATTACTTTCCATGATTCCTTGTTGCAGATACGCTGGTAATCTATGAAGATATTGAGAATAAGGGATTATTGCTTCGCTTTCTGCTTCAAAGAAATTGTTGTACCATATACTTAATAGTCCTAGAATTACAGGAATGTTGTCTTCGAAATTTGTTGTTCTGAAGTGTTCGTCCATTTGGTGAGCACCCTCTAGTAAGGAATCGAAATTTTCATATCCTATGGATAAACTTATAGATAGTCCAACGGCACTCCATAAAGAGAAACGACCACCTACCCAATCCCAAAGAGGAAAAATGTTAGTTTCTTCTATTCCAAAATCTACGACTTTTTGCACATTACTAGAAACAGCAACAAAGTGCTTGCCAACCGCAGATGAAGAAGCCTGGTTTATAAACCAGTTTCTTGCTGTAATTGCATTCGATAATGTTTCCTGCGTTCCAAAACTTTTAGATACTACAACAAACAAAGTAGTTTCTGGATCTAATCCCTTTAGTCTCTGATGTACATGATCACCATCTACATTAGATATAAAATGAAGGTTTAAATGGTTTTTATAGTATTCTAAAGACTCAGTAATCATAGCAGGGCCAAGATCGGATCCTCCAATACCTATATTAACAATATCTGTAAAAGGTTTATCGGTATATCCTTTTAGATCTCCGTTTATAACTTGATCACAAAATTCTTTGATTTTGTTCTTTACTTCTGATACTTCGTTTACAACGTTTTTGCCTGCGACTTCAACAGCTTGATCAGAAGGAACGCGAAGTGCAGTATGTAGAACTGCTCTTTCTTCGGTTTCGTTAATAATTTCACCTCCAAAATAACTTTGTATAGCTTTGTCAAGCTGTACTTCTTTTGCAAGATCTATTAATAATTTTTTAGTTGTTTCATCGATTCGATTTTTAGAATAATCTATATAAAAATCATTCCATTCTATCGAAAGCACATCAGCTCTATTAGGAGCTTTTTCAAAAAGATCTTTTAGATGAGTGTCTTTAATTGTCTCATAATGGTTTTTAAGTGCTTCCCAGGCTTTTGTGGTGGTGGGATTAATAGTTGGTAATGCCATGTGGTTACAATATTTCTTGTTTTGGTTTAAAAATGATACTATCTAATTTTGTTTTCATCGGTTCTATATGCTTGAAAAAAGCAGGTTTTAGACTGTCTTGTAGGGGTTTAGAAGCTGGTAGATCCTCTCTAAACGGATCTACTTCTCTACCATTTTTCCAGAAACGATAACATACGTGAGGACCACTGGTATTACCTGTCATACCTATAAACCCAATCACTTCTCCTTGTCGGACAAATTCACCTACTTTTACAGCTCTTTTGCTCATATGAAGATATTGTGTTTCATAAGTAGCGTTATGTCTAATTTTTACATATTTACCATTTCCTCCTCTACGTTCAGATTTAGTAACAGTCCCATCAGCAGTGGCCAAAATCGGTGTTCCTATAGGCGCGGCAAAGTCGGTTCCTCTATGTGGTCTAATCTTATTTCCGTAATATTTTATTCTACGCTTAAGGTTGTATCTAGAAGAGATTCTACTAAATTGAACAGGTGCTCTTAAAAAAGCTCTTCTTAAGTTATTAGCTTCCTGATCAAAATAATCTGACGAGTTATTAATAGTGTCATCTTTAAATCGAAATGCATAAAGGGGTTTGCTTCGATGCTCAAAGTAAGAAGCTTTGATCTCTCCAATTCCTGCAGGGATGGTGTCATTGATATACTTTTCTGTATAGATAACTTTAAATCGATCTCCTGCTTGTAATCTGGTAAAATCTATGGTCCAGGCATAAATGTCAGCCATTTTATATGCAACGAGAAAGCTTAAATCCATATCATCAAAAGTTTGAGAGAGGTTGCTCTCAATAGTCCCAGAGGCTATTCTTTCAACGATTTTAACAGGTTTGGCACTTTTTCTAGCAATAATACTATCTCTAAAATCTACAACCGTATAATCTATTAACCCATTTTGATACACAAATACTTGTGCTTGTTCTGCGGTATCTTTTGATTTTAGAACGGTATAGGCTTTACCTGCGGTAATTCTTGCAACGTTAAAAGTATCTTTTATTTTATTTGAAATTTCAAAAACCTTAGCTCTAGAAATTCCATGACTATCTAAAATAGCTCCAAAACTATCTCCTGGGCGAACGGTATCTCTAACAACGGTAAAGTCGTTTAGATTATATCCAAATTCTTTGATGATAGGAGGTTCTACTATTTCTTTACTTGTTTCTGGAACAACAACTACGGGTTCTTTCTTTTCTTTTTGGCATGAAATAAATACTACCAAAATAAGTAGTATACAACCTAAATTCTTCAACTCTGACTTTATTTTGTGGTATTAAATTGATGGGTAACCCATTGCTGACCCCAATTTTCTTTTTCCTCTGTACTCCATAGATTAGGAAAAAACATAATTCTTTGAAAACTTGGGGGTAGAAACTTTTTCCAGTTAGTTCCTCCTGTAGCCAATACCTCACCTTTATCTCTGTTAAGATACCTGTAGGCGGCTCCCATATGCATCAATAACCAATTAATATTTACATTGATGTCAAAAGTACGCAATGCATTAATAAGGTGCACATTATTTTGCTCTTTTTCTGGAAGTTCCAGATATCTATGGTAAATGGTACTCTGTTTTACTTGATGCGCAATTCGCATCATTCTTGGAGTATAACGATATTCAAATTGTTTGAGCGTTAAGGTCTTTTCGCCTGTTTTTATGTCTGTTGCTCCGGATTTCCAATATAAATGTTCGTAAACATCTTCTAAGGGATCGTCTTCAGAAAATTGTGCTCTTTCTTTGGCATTTACAAGATTTACCAAAGGAGTTGCGTATATTTCAATCATTCTAAATTGAACCGACTGAAATCCACTAGCTGGTAATAAAGACATTCGGTACTTTAGGAATTGATCCTTATCCATTCCTTTAATCATCACATCAAAAGAGTCGATCAATACTCTAAAATACCTGTTGATTCGATCTAATTTTTTGGTAAAAAACTCAGCTGTTTGTAATTTGTCATCAATGATCTGTTTTAGTTCGTGTATAATCAACTTAAAATACAATTCAGTGATCTGATGATACATGATGAAGATTTCTTCATCAGGAAAGTGAGTTCGAGGTATTTGTAAACTTAGTAAGGTATCTAAATGGATATAATCCCAATACGTGAGGTATCGATCATGCAAAAGACCATCTAGATAAGATCCTAAATCTTGACCAGAGTTTTTAAATTTCTTTTCGAGTTGCTTTATTTTTTCAGCAATTTCTGGTTGTATGGATTCGTCCATTAATCTATAACAATTTTAAGAGGATGTTTCAATCCTTTATACGCTATCAAATCTGCATTAATAGATCCTACCAGAATGTCTGCTTTTATTCGAATTGGCATACGATTATCGTCATCACTTACCCATACCGTTAGACTTTCTTCTTCTTTAAAAACTCGTTCTGCCTGAACTATTGGACGAAATTTTAAACAGCGTATTTTGTTACCATTCATTTTTACTGTTTCTCTTCCTAAAAAGCGTAGCTTGAACAAGTAGTTTTCATTATCGAAAAACATATTTACAAATTGTTCATCGCCAACTTTAAGCGAAGATACGTCAATATTATTTCTTAAATAATAAAAGGAAGACATCATATCCTGTATGTTGTCTTTAATGGTAAACGTATTTTTGGTATTATACTTTTTGTTAAAAACTAGAGCCTTTTTGCTTTCGTGATCAAAGTCAATTTCTATGTCTTTGATATGTCCTCCCTCATTTATTTTACGAATAAAACGATAAGGTTTTACTTCATTTCTGTCTATATAAGTTTCATAGTAATCTTCTACTTTAAAAAACACACTTAAAAGTCCAGATGATTTTCCGGTACCAACAATATGATGTACTGGCTTTCCTTTAAACATTTCATTCTTTACTTCTAAGGTTGCATAGCTGGCTGTAAAGACTCCATATCTGATTTTAAATTTAAACCATTCTCCATCATCAAAAGACTTATGACTATCCTGAGCGTTTAAGATACATGTCGATAAGACAACCAATAAAAGAATATATCTTTTCATAACTAATTTTTGGGTGTTGTTTAATTGCATATAGGCACTACTAATGAGACTTTTACAATATCCGTTCCAAAAGTACTACATAATATAAACAGATAAAAGCAAGGAGTATTACTAAATATTGAAAAAAAAGTAATAAAAAAGAGAGCCACCACAGCTCTCTTTTACTTTTATTAACCAACTAAAAACTTAAATTATGAGAATAATTATTGTTTTTGGTATAAGCGGTAACCACTCCGCTTATAATACAAACATCCGCTTTTTTTGCATAATTATCAAACGAAAACGTTTTTTTATTATGATATTTAACAAAAATTTAGGCAGAAATCCATTATTTTTCAATAATCTCAATTTATTAACATAGCTTAACTAAAATGTTCAAAGGAAATTGACGAAAAATCTGAATTTATAAAGTACCTCTTTGTTCTTGCTCTCTTTCGATAGCCTCGAACAATGCTTTAAAGTTTCCTTTTCCAAAAGATTGAGCTCCTTTTCGTTGAATAATTTCGAAAAACATTGTTGGACGATCAAGAACAGGTTTGGTAAAAATCTGTAATAAATACCCTTCATCATCACGGTCTATTAAAATACCTAGTTCCTTTAAAGGTTCTAGATCTTCATCAATTTCGCCAACTCTATCCAAAACGGTCTCATAATAGGTAGCAGGTACTGTTAAAAACTCTACACCTCTATCCCGAAGAGAAGATACTGTTTCAATGATGTTATCAGTGGCCAAAGCCATATGTTGTACACCTGCACCGTTATAGAAATCGATATATTCTTCTATCTGAGATTTTTTTCTTCCTTCAGCGGGTTCGTTAATCGGAAATTTAATTCTTCCATTTCCATTACTCATTACCTTACTCATCAAAGCTGTGTATTCTGTAGAAATATCTTTATCATCAAAAGATACTAATTGTGCAAACCCCATAACTTTTGCATAAAACTCGCACCACTTATTCATTTCGTTCCATCCTACATTTCCAACCATATGGTCAATATATTTCAGACCAGTATCTTTGGTAGTGTAAGGTTTGTCCCAAGCTTTATATCCTGGAAGAAAAGCTCCGTTGTAATTTTTGCGTTCCACAAATATGTGAACAGTTTCTCCATAAGTGTGTATACCAGAAAAGACAACAGTACCATCTTTATCTTCTTTAGTAGTAGGTTTCATGTAAGATTCTGCTCCTCTTTTGGTGGTTTCTTCGTAGCTTTTTGTAGCATCATCAACCCAAAGTGCAACTACTTTTACACCATCTCCATGAGCATTGATATGTTTGTTGATTTCTCCATCTGGTTGTAATGGTGAAGTGAGAACAAGGGTGATTTTATCTTGTCTTAGAACATATGAAACGCGATCCTTTAAACCTGTTTCCAATCCTGCATATGCAATAGGTTGAAAACCCCAAGCAGTTTGATAGTAATAAGCAGCTTGCTTGGCATTACCTACATAAAGCTCTACATAATCAGTACCTAAAAGTGGTAAGAAGTCTTCTGCGTCTGGGATTATTTTTTCTAAATTTTGTGAGGTTATATTTGTTGACATAATATTGTTTTAAATTTTAATTAGAAATTTTTGGGTGTACCTTCTTTGATTCAGATTTTTTGATTTCCAAATACTTTTTACACTACCACATTGCCCTTAGATGGGCAGAAATATCTATTCTATAATTCAACATAAAGACCTAAACATAAATTATTCTAACCAAGATTTATGATAATCTTCGTCGGCTATTTTCATTGCTTCTTTAGTAACCATAAGAGGTTTAAAAGTATCTACCATAACAGCTAGTTCATCTGTTTTGGTTTTTCCAATACTTCTTTCTACCGCTCCAGGATGTGGTCCGTGCGGAATTCCTGCGGGATGTAAAGAAATATGTCCTGCTGCAATATCGTTTCTACTCATAAAATCACCATCTACATAGTATAAAACTTCATCACTATCTATGTTACTATGGTTGTAGGGAGCAGGAATACTTTCTGGATGGTAATCGTACAATCTTGGAACAAACGAACACACTACAAAGGCATCTGTTTCGAACGTTTGGTGTACTGGTGGTGGTTGATGAATTCTTCCGGTAATTGGTTCGAAATCATGAATAGAAAATGCATACGGGAAATTAAATCCGTCATATCCTACGACATCAAAAGGATGTGTAGCATAAATCATATCAAAAATTTCGTCTTGCTTTTTTACTTTGATCAGAAAATCACCTTTTTCATCATTACTTTCTAGTTCATAAGGAGCACGAAGATCACGCTCGCAAAAAGGAGAATGTTCTAATAATTGCCCAAACCAATTTCTATATCTCTTTGGAGTGTAAATAGGTCTTCTGGATTCAACAATAAATAAACGATTGTCCGAGGTGTCAAAATCTAATTTGTAAATCGTTCCTCTGGGTATTAGGATATAATCTCCATACTTAAAATCAATATTTCCAAGATGACTTCTAAATTTACCGGTTCCTCTATGAACAAAAATTAATTCATCTGCATCCGTGTTTTTATAAAAGTACTCAGAGGTAGATTCTTGTGGAGAAGACAGAATAATACTTACATCGCTATTAGTAAGTACATTTTTTCTACTTTCTAAATAATCTTTTTCTGGATGTACTTTAAACCCGTGTAATCGATATGATTTGATGTTATTATGAATGGCAATTTCGGGAGCTACACTATAGCTTCCTTTAATTTCTTTTACTTGAGTAGGTCGATGATGATGATATAGATTGGTAGACATTCCATCGAATCCAATTGTTCCGAATAATTGTTCGTAATAAAGATTTCCATCTGGTTTTCTAAAGATGGTATGTCTTTTAGGTGGTATAGTACCCAAAGAGTGATAAAAAGGCATGATTTTTAAGATTATATTGTTAACTAATAAGTTTGAAAAAGTAATGCAATAGTAATCTGATACCTTATTCCGGATTACGTTTAATAAGGTAGTGTAAAAGCAATAATAAATCCTGCCAATACAAAGTCATAGTATTACAAATATCGTAAATATTTATTTTCTTTTATGGTAATTCTTACTAAAACCAGAAACCAATACTAAAATACCATTCTCCTTCTTTTTGTTCTGGAGAATATGAATATTTAACTTGGATAGGACCTGCAAAAGTTTCTAAGCCATAACCTAAGGCATATCCAGAATATTCTGGAGATTCAAACCAACCTCCATTATCAAATAACCTTGTCCCCACATTGGCATAATTTGCTGCTATATTGAGATGATTTTTTGGAAATATTTCATAATCCAGGGACATATTTGCTTTAATAAAGCTGTCGCCAACAATACTTAAGAAATCATAACCATAAAATGGGATATTATTGTTAATCATTCTTGCACCAAAACCTCCAACAAAAAAGTTAAGACTTCTGATGTTTTGTTCCTCCCATCGATTACCAGCACTTAATCCAAGGTTAACCGAAGTTTTATTAAGAAGTTTAAAGGCATAACCAAAATCAGCTTTGGCAATTACAAAATTACTATCCTGACTATTTGGGTTATCATCAATCAAATAATAATTAATATTTCCATCAAAGAAAAAACCCGAAGAAGGAAAATACTTGTTGTCGTAACTGTCAAATTTTAAATAGGACAAAACACTCCAATAATTACTATTGTCAAAAACCACTCGTGGTAATTGATCTTCATCCTCTCCAATAGTTTCTGAAATAAGTCTAAATCTTCTATATTCTGCACCAAGACCTAAAGAAAAGGTCTGGTTTAGAAGTGTTTCAGCATAAACTTGTGTTTTGAAATCTAAATAATCTAAGTTGATTTTATTTACTTCGATATCTGGCAAATTAAAATCTTCTCTTACCAATTCGTATGCTACGTTTCTATTAAACCTATTGAGACTGTTTTTGACACCAATACTCCAATAAAAACCTTTGTCTATATAATAATCTAGGTTGTATCTTATATTGTCTCCTAATGCAACATCTAATGAAAGAACATCATTGTTAAATAGTAGACTTTTTTTAGTAAAGTTTACCAAGGCTGCGGTTTGATATAAATCATCATAATGTAGCGCGAACCTCAATAGCATAGTGTTATCTGATTCTTTCACGTTAAGAACTAGTTCTTTACCGTCTTCTTTGTCTATTAAACGATGACTGACTCTATCAAAATTTCCTGTAGCAGATAGGTTATTGATGCCTTCATACAACTTTTGATAAGTGGTAAGTTTGGGGTTTTTTAGTTTTAGTTTAAGCTTCCCTTTTATATAGGATCTGGTATAGCGTTCGTTTCCATAAATTACCAAGCTATTTATAAGAAGTGTGTCTGAGTTTTTAGGAATTACAGTTCTAGGTTTTGATGATTTCTGCAGTCTTTTTATAGCTCTTAATTTTTCGTAATTCTCAAATGCCGCTTTTTCTCCATTGGCAATAATTTTATCAGCTTGGTCAAATGATATTAAGTTAAAATCCGTAATAGAAGGTTTTACATACACATCCGTTTCGGGTTTTTTAGTTTTCATGGCATTGATCGTCCTGAAATTACTGATTTGTAACATGATGTTCGTAACCGAGGTAAGTTGATTACGTGGGATAAGACTATCCTGTACATCTATACCAATTACAATATCAGCTCCTTTTGCGCGGATTTCTTTAATAGGATAGTTATTAGAAACTCCACCATCGGTCATTAAAACTCCATCTAATTCTATGGGACTAAAAATAGAAGGTAATGCGCCACTTGCTGAAACTGCTTCGGGTAGATAACCTTTGTCTAATAAAATTTGCTCTCCAGTAGCAATATTTGTAGACATACAGAAAAAAGGAATAGGAAGTTTGCTAAAGTCATCTATTTCATGGACATGAGATGTTAATCGAGCAAATTCATTAAAAAAATTCTGTCCTTTGGATAACCCTTGCGGCAATCCAATTTTAAAATCATCAAATGGTAATGTTAATGCATATTTTTCAGAATCTTCGCGTTCATAGAAGGTTTTTGCTTTTCTTGGTAAATCATCCTGAATTAATACATTAAAATCAACTGTTTTAAAAATAGAGTCTAATTCTTTGGCATTATATCCAGAGGCGTATAAAGACCCTATAATGGCACCCATGCTTGTTCCTCCGATATAATCTATTCTTATTCCGGCTTCTTCGATTACTTTTAAAGCTCCGATATGAGCAAGTCCTTTGGCACCACCTCCACTTAGTACTAATCCAACTTTAACATCTTGATCTTCCTTAATATTAGAAACAATAGAATCATTTACTTCTTGCGAGGATATATTTTTGGAAGCAAAAAGTAGAGTAATCAGCAATGATATGTTTAGGATCTTATTTGAGGTACTCCAGATCAAAGGTTTATTCTTTTTTAGAAAGATAGTAATTATACACTTTGGTTGCGCGAGAATTACCAACTACTTCTACAAGTTCTTTTTTTGTGGCTTCGCGTATTCGTTTTACTGATCTAAAATGTTTCAGTAATTCTACAACAGTTTTTTCTCCAATTCCTGGGATGGTATCAAGTTCTGTGTCTAAAGCAGCTTTACTTCTTTTTTGTCTGTGAAAAGTAATTCCAAAACGGTGCGCCTCATTTCTGAGATGCTGAATAATTTTTAAAGATTCTGATTTCTTATCTAGATATAATGGTATCGAATCACCAGGATAATAGATCTCTTCTAATCTTTTAGCAATTCCAATAATGGTTATTTTTCCTCTTAGATCTAAACTTTCCAAAGCTTTTAATCCAGAAGACAATTGCCCTTTTCCACCATCTACAATCACAAGTTGTGGTAATGGTTGCTCTTCATCTAGCAGTCTTTTATATCTTCGGTAAACTACTTCTTCCATAGAAGCAAAATCATTAGGTCCTTCTACTGTTTTGATATTAAATTTTCGATATTCTTTTTTGCTAGGCTTCCCATTTTTAAAGACTACACAAGCTGCGACTGGATTGGTTCCTTGGATGTTAGAATTATCAAAACATTCGATATGTCTTGGTTCTTCAGGTAGTCGAAGATCTTTTTTCATTTGAGCCATTAATCGTTTTACATGTCGATCTGGATCTATGATTTTAATTTGTTTAAATCGCTCTTGTCTATAATATTTGGCATTACGTAATGATAAGTCTACAATTTTCTTTTTATCACCAAGCTGAGGAATTGTAATTTTTAGATCTTCGCCCAAATCCACATCAATGGGTACAAATATTTCTTTAGATCTCGAATTAAATCGTTGTCTTAATTCGATGATAGCAAGTTCTAGTAGTTCTTTATCAGTTTCTTCTAACTTCTTTTTAATTTCGGTAGTATGAGATCTTATGATAGATCCATAGGATAATTGAAGAAAATTGACATAGCCATAGGATTCATCAGAAATAATAGAAAACACGTCTACATTGCTAATTTTTGGATTCACCACAGTAGATTTCGCTTGGTATTTTTCTAAAACTTCAATTTTTTCTTTTATCCGTTGTGCATCTTCAAATTCCATTTTTTCGGCATGCATCACCATTTGTTTACGAAACCTATTCAGAGAATCTTTAAAATTACCTTTTACAATTTGTCTGATGGCCTCAATATTTTCATGATACTCTTTTTCATCTTGTAATCCTTCACAAGGTCCTTTACAATTTCCTAAATGATATTCGAGACATACTTTATATTTACCACTTTCAATTTTTTGCTGGGATAGATCATAATTACAGGTTCTTAGTTGATAGAGCCCTTTAATAAGATCTAATAAGGTATTTACTGTTTTAAAATTTGTATAAGGTCCAAAATACTCAGAACCATCTTTTATAAGGGTTCGAGTAGGAAATACTCTTGGAAAACGTTCTTTTTTAATGCAAATCCAAGGATACGTTTTGTCATCCTTGAGCATTACATTAAAACGAGGTTGATGTTTTTTAATGAGGTTGTTTTCTAATAGTAATGCATCGGTCTCCGTTTCTACAACAATATGACGTATAGTACAGATCTTTTTAACCAATACCTTTGTCTTATAATTATCGTGATTTTTGGTAAAGTATGAAGTAACTCTTTTTTTGAGGTTTTTTGCTTTTCCAACATATAATAAGGTGTCATCTTTATCGTAATATTGATAAACTCCTGGCCCTGTTGGTAAAGTTTTAAGTTGTATTTCTAGTGAGGGTTGTTGCATATTCTAAATGTAAATTTAATGCTTTGTTAGCATTAATAAATACGGTTCATAATATTATTATGTTAAAAACGAGAAATGAATTTAAGTATTAAAAGTGTTATCCTATAAAATGAATCTGGTTTTTTATTACTTTAGTATTTATATTGTTTTAAAGGTACTTTTTTGAAAGATCAGAAAAAAATAATTGGAAGAACAGATAAGGTGGATTTTCCGCTTTTAGATTTGTGCGACATCGATGTAAAAGTCGATACTGGTGCGTACACTTCATCCATTCATTGTAAAGAGATTAAAGAAGTCGGTCAAATTTTAGAATGTCGCTTTTTGGATCCTACTCATCCAGAGTATAATGGTAAAAAATTCACTTTTAAGAATTATGATATTACTGCTGTAAAAAGTAGCAATGGAAAAGTAGAAGTGAGGTATGCTATTAGAACTAAAATCACATTATTTAATAATACAAACCCTATAACACTAACATTATCTTCTCGAGACGATATGCGTTTTCCAGTTTTAATTGGACGTAAATTTCTTAGTGGAAAATTTTTGGTAGATCCGCAATTAGAAGATCAGTCTTATAATCTAAAATCCAAATGAATATAAAAATTTTATCCCGCAGTGCTAGTTTGTATTCTACTGATGCATTAGTTCAGGCGGCGATTAAGCGAAAGCATAATGTACAAGTCATTGATCCTTTAAATTGTGATATTATTATTGAGAAGAAAAAGCCTGAGATTTATTATCGTGGTAAGAAACTGGATCATGTAGATGCAGTAATTCCACGAATAGGATCTTCCATTACTTTTTACGGTACAGCAGTAGTGAGGCAATTCGAAATGATGAATGTTTTTACTACCGTACAATCACAAGCTCTGGTAAATTCCAGAGATAAATTACGAAGTCTTCAGATTCTATCTAAAGCTGGTTTGGGATTACCAAAAACCGTATTTACAAATTACTCCAAAGATGTTTCGGAAGTGATTTCCCATGTAGGAGGAGCACCGTTAATTATAAAATTACTTGAGGGTACACAAGGTCTAGGGGTTGTTTTGGCAGAAACTAAAACGGCAGCAGAATCGGTGTTGGAAGCTTTTAATGGTTTGCAAGCAAGAGTAATTGTTCAGGAATATATCAAGGAAGCTAAGGGAGCAGATATTCGGGTATTGGTAGTAGATGGTCAGGTAGTAGGCGCGATGAAAAGACAAGGTAAAGAAGGTGAGTTCCGATCCAATCTTCATAGAGGAGGAAGTGCGAAGATTATTCAGTTATCCGATGAGGAAGAGAACGCAGCTATAAAAGCAGCGAAAGCTTTAAAACTTGGTGTAGCAGGAGTAGATATGCTTCAGAGCGAAAGAGGCCCTTTAATTTTAGAAGTGAATTCCTCTCCAGGATTAGAAGGAATCCAAACAGCTACTGGTAAAGATATCGCAAAATCAATTATTCGATTTATAGAACGAAGTGTTTAGAATTACATGAAAAAGATTAAAGAAAAAGATGTGCTAAACATCTTAGGTGAAAATATTCCACTAGGCACTAGTAAGACAATTAACTTTAATATAGCTAAACTTTATACATCTACTAAAGTAGAAATACCGATAATAATAGAGCGTTCCAAATATTCAGGTCCTACCGTTTTGATTACAGCAGGAATTCACGGAGATGAAATTAATGGTGTAGAGATCGTAAGACAAATTATTTCTAAAAAAATCAACAAACCAGTTAAAGGAACTATTATTTGTATTCCTCTGCTTAATGTTTTTGGTTTTTTAAGTATGAATCGTTTTTTTCCAGATGGAAGGGATCTTAATCGAGTATTTCCTGGTACTAAGAATGGTTCTTTGGCAAGTCGTTTTGCATATCAGTTTGTCAACGAGATTTTACCAGTAGCAGATTTTTGTTTGGATTTTCATACTGGTGGAGGCAGTAGGTTTAACGCTCCCCATATAAGAGTAGATGGAAAAAATAAAAGATTAATGGACATAGCAAAAGTCTTTAATGCTCCTTTTACTCTATTATCCAAAAATTTGGAGGGATCGTATCGTGGTACTTGTGCAAAAAAAGGAGTTGATATTTTATTATTCGAAGGAGGGAAATCCCAAAATAGTAATAGGGATATTGCCAAAGAAGGGGTTTTAGGAGTGATTAGAATACTTAATCATTTAGAAATGTTGAAACCTTCTGTAGAACTGCCAGACCCTGATAAAAAGGATACAATTATTGTAGAAAAAAGTTCTTGGATGCGAGCAAAATATAGCGGATTACTACATATTAAAATACCTTATGGGAAATTAGTCGAAAAAGGAGAGCATCTTGCTACAATCACAGATCCTTATGGTAAAATGAGACATGTGGTAAAGGCTCCAAATCAGGGTTATATTATTAATGTGAATGAAGCTCCTATTGTATATAAAGGAGATGCTATTTTTAGAATTACGACACAATTAGCTTCTTAGAAAGGATGAGTAAAAATGAATTGAGAGCAAAATACAAAGCGCTGAGGTCTAAGTTAGAAAATGATCAGATAGATGACCTTAGTTTAGATATTTCGAATCATTTACTACAGTTAGATATATGGGAAAAATCATTTTACCATATTTTTCTTTCCATTCAAAAACAGAAGGAAATTAACACAGAATTTATATTACATATTCTTCAGGGAAAGGATAAGAATATTGTGGTTTCTAAAAGTAGTTTTAAGGATAATAGTTTGGAGCATATGTTGCTCACGGATAATACTGTTCTAAAAGTAAATGATTGGGGGATTCCAGAACCGGTAGATGGCATTCCTATTCCAGAATCTAAGATTGATGTAGTTTTTGTACCTCTTTTGGCTTTTGATCAGCTAGGAAATAGAGTTGGTTATGGTAAAGGGTTTTATGATAAGTTTTTATCTAAATGTAGTCCTGAAACTATCAAAATAGGGCTTTCTTTTTTTTCTGCTGAAGAACTAATAGAAAACGTATTGCCAACTGACATAGCATTAGATTTTTGCGTTACACCACAAAAAATTTATGACTTCAATAAAAAATGAGAAGGCTAATACCTAATTGATGGAATGAAGCTAAAATGAATTTTAAGCTTCTTCTTTCTTAGGAAAAGCTTTCTTGTTAAAGACTAGTAATAAGAAAACACCGATACTAATTGCTGAATCTGCTATGTTAAAAACAGGATCGAAAAATGAAAAATGCTTTCCTCCCCAAAAAGGAATCCATTCAGGTAGGATGTCGTCATAAAACGTAAATTGTATCATATCTACGACTTTACCATAAAAAACACTTTCATAACCACCACCTTCGGGCATGAATTGTGCTATTTGTGTGGTAGTACTTTCGTTAAAAATAATACCGTAAAATATAGAATCAATAATATTACCAAATGCTCCGGCAAATATTAAGGCAATGCAAAAGGTTAAAATTTTAGGACTGTTTTTACGAACGGAATCATAAAGCCAATATCCAATACCAGTAATTGCCACTAATCTAAATAAAGTAAGTACGAGCTTACCATAATTACCTGGAAGTTCAAACCCCCAAGCCATACCCTTGTTTTCTACAAATACAATTCGAAACCAACTAAAAACAGGGACTTCTTCATGTAATGAAAAGTTAGTTTTGATATATATTTTGGAAATCTGATCAATTAGCAGAACCACGATAATGACTAAAATAGATTTCTTTAAAGACATAAATTTCTTTGATTTCGGAATAGTGACGGACAAAAATAGTGTTTTATTTTGTTTTGTAGACACTTATATTTCCTGTTATGGATTTTAGCTCAATTTGATGCTTTCCAGAAATTTTATCCGAGGAAATCACACCGGATTTTGTTACCGCTTTGACCTTTGCATTTTTTGTGTGGAGTTCGATATTTCCTGCCAAGGTGTTGATTACAGCATTTCCTGTAAAATTTTGTATTAAACAATCTCCAGAACTTAGTTCTACAAATAATGATTTTAATGAACCATTTAAGTCTAAAGACGCCAGTTTTGAGGTAATAGTAGTATCTAAATAACTCGGCAACTGTATCTTAACTTTTAGGGCTATCACCTTATGTGCGCTTAATTTATCATTATGTTTTTCGGAAAATGGTTGGATATCATCCTCTATAAACAAGGTGTTCTGAGTGCGTTTTACGTTGATTAGTACATTGTTTTGATATTCACCTTCTGAAATGGCACTAACGATAACTTTATTTTCGGAGGTATTAATAACTTCTATCTGAAAAGTATTGTCCAAGACAATAAAGATTTCAGATATATCTGTTACATCAATTGTTTTATCAAAGGTGGATTGGGATAATCCTGTTATCCAAAATAATTGTAGTACAAAAAAAGAAAAAAGCCGCCTCATACATTTCCAAGGTAGCTTTTTTCTTGATGCAATCAGTATTGCTAAACTTTAATTTTTGATGTTTTACTGTGTTGTTTTGTAAGTATCTTACAATCAGTGTTTTTGTAAAGAAGGTCGACTATTGTTTTCGTATAAAAATATCACCACTTACAGTTTTGAGTTCCAATTCACTTTTAATATCTCCAAAAGTTCCGGTTACTTTACTACCTACAACTCGATTTTTTCCTTGATCAAACTCTAAATCTTTATCTGAATAGATCATTCCTGTAACAGTTTCTGCTCTAAGTCTCGACTTGGCAATGTGCACATCGATAGTACCACTGATTGTTTTAAGAGTTAAATCTCCTTGATACTTTTTGATATCTATATTTCCGCTAATGATATCTATTTCAAGCTCACCTCTATAGTTTTCAGAAGCTACACTTCCTGAGATGCTTTTAACACGTAAACTCATATTCTCTGGGATATACAGAGTATAGTTGGCATCCATCTCTAAGTTATTGCAAGGTCCCCAATTACCTTTTTTATTTTTATTCCATTTTTTGAATAAATCACCATAACTAGATTCGATATTTAAAACAGAAGAGGAGTTGTCTATAGTAAGTTCGAAATAATCATTAAACTCTCCATCGTTAATGTCTACTTCTGCTTTTACATATACGTTGCTTTTATCCCAAGTTTTAATGACGATATCATCAGCGAACTTGAATTCTATACGAATTTGATCAGAAGACGTTGTTATTTCTTTTTCAATTACTTTTTGTGCATTTGTTTGAATAGCTATGAAACAAAATGCGATAAGGATTACTAAATTTTTCATGATTATTGATTTTTTGATTGATGTTTGACCTCTTTATTGTTTTCTTAGGTAAATATTTCCGGTGGAAGATCTAAGGCTAATTTCTACACCACCATTGTTAAGTTCAGTTTTTATTGTTCTTTTACCGCTAACTAGTTTCATATCGCTTTCTGGAACTGGAAATTTTATATCGAAATCTGTAAAAATTTCTCCCATAGTTGTTTTGAGTTCCAAATTTGCTGCTGTATTGGATGGAAGGCTAACATCAATGGCACCCGTAGCAGAAACTAATGAAATAGGAGAACTTTGGCTCACTTTGTCAAATACAATATTAATTTCTCCAGTGGCCGTTTTGGCTACGATAGGACCCGTTACATTTTTGAATGTAATGTTACCTACATTTGTTAAAGCTTCTATTTCCGAAGAAAATCCTTCTGCTACAATCCGTCCAAGATTGCTTTTTTCTATTTTAATATTGATACTTTTTGGAAGAAAGATTTCTAAAATACCAGTATAAGCACTTTTAAGATTTCTGATCACTAAGGTACCTCCTTCTTTTTGGACATATACTCCATATCCAGTATTATCGCTTCCACCTGCATAAACAGCTTTTAAGCCTCTAGCTTTTTCTGGCATCTTTCTTCCCTCTCCAACGATAATAAGTTCGTTTTTGTCGTGTGATTTGATGATCACACCTGATGCCGAACCAATAACAGCTGTTTTTACTCCTTGTAAAGATTGAGTATAGTTTTCTTGTGCTTTTAATTGTCCAATAGTAATAAAAAGTACTATTGCGATTGCTATATGTTTCATCTGTTCTTTTTTAATGTCTTTTGATTGAAATTTTAAATTAAATTAGGAAGACCAATGGTTACTTGATCTTTTACATAACTGGGTGTTTCTTCATTTTGAAGTAACTTTTCCATAGAAGGAACTGCGCGTTTTTCCTGAATGGAAACTAATATTTGAATTAATTCAATTTGCATGCCTGGATCTTTTTCAATATCCAAAGCGTCTATAAATGATTTACGAACCATTTCTGAGTCTGAGAACTTAGCCAGTGCTTCTGCTGCAGCCAGTCGCACATTGATATGATCGTCATAAAACATTTTATTTATTAAAGCTTTTAGTATATCATTACTAGGTTTTTCGAATTCTTCAGCATAGTTAACAGCTTGTAAACGCTTACTGGCAGATTCGTTTTCGATCAGTGATATAGTAACTTCTTGTTTTAGTTGTTTTTTTTCTTTTTGCAACACTGCCATTTCCTCATAAAATGATTCCTGATTTTGCTGCTTTCCGAAGAAGTATGCAGAAACTATTAATGCAATTGTAGCTGCAATCTGAATAACTGCTTTCCAATTCGATTTAGAAGGTTGATGTAATGAAACTACTTTTGGCTCTTGTAGTAAAGCTTTTTCGGTAAGTAGCATTTCTTCAAAACTAGTTTTAAGGCTTTGATCAGGTATTTCTTCTTTTTCATTTTCAATTCCCTTAAAAATTTGTTCTAATTCATTTAGGGATTCTTGGCAGTCAGGGCAAGAAGAAAGATGTGCTGTAATGGCATCATACTCTTTTGGATCGAGATTCTTATCGATATAATCGATCAACTTTTCTTCTATTTGTTTACAGTCCATATCCATGGTGTTATATATTTTGTAGGTAATGATCTTTTAGTTTATGAATCGCACGATGTACTTTGGTTTTTACTGCTCCAGTTGTAGAACCTGTTATTTCTGCAATCTCCTGATATTTGATTCCTTGATAACGACTCATGATCACTAATTCTCTATCACTCTTATTTAATTTTTTTAAAGCCTGGTTTAGTTGTTCTTTAATTTCGTCTTTTTCGATTCCGTTAGATCCTTCTTGTTCTGTTTTATATTCAATTTCATCCAATCGTTGATCCTTATTCTTTTTACTTTGATAATGATCAGAAAAAATATTTCTAGCGATCGTGTAAATCCAAGATGAAAACTTTCCTTTCTTATAAGATTTTCTATATTTGATTGCTTTATAGAAAACCTCTTGAGCAATATCCTGACTGGCATCTCTATCGTTCGTCATTTTTAGTAAAAAATTAAAGATTCTAATATGGTATCGTTCGAACAGGATACGCATCATATCTAAATTGTCTTCAGATACCAGAATCATTAATTCTTCATCAGTTAAATTTTTCAAGATGTTACTCTTTTTGGTTAGCTTCTATTATTAATACCTGTCTTTTTTAAAAAGGTTACATTAGGACATAAAAAAAATGCTTTCCAATTTGGAAAGCATTTTAAATGTACAATATTTTGATATTTATTTCTGCATATTCTTAGCTTCGATACTAAGTGTAGCATGCGGAACAAGCTTTAATCTTTCTGGGTTGATTAACTTTCCTGTTACTCTACAAATACCATATGTTTTGTTTTCAATACGTAGTAATGCGTTTTTTAAATCACGCACAAATTTCTCTTGTCTAATAGCCAACTGCGTATTTGCTTCTTTAGACATAGTCTCGCTTCCTTCTTCAAAAGCCTTGAATGTTGGGGAGGTATCATCTGTACCGTTGTTACCATCATTCTTGTAAGCGCTTCGAAGTAATTCCAAATCTTTCTTAGCTTTCTCCATCTTTTCCACAATGATTTCTTTAAACATTGCTAGATCGGAGTCACTGTACCTTACTTTTACATCTTCTGCCATACAATTACTGTTTTTTTATTACCAATTGGGTTGCAATGTCGTCAAACGCAATTTCTGTACCATTTATTACATCTGTTGCAAACTCAATTGTATCGGTTAAGGTTTCATTCTTGATGTAGGTCTCATTGGTCGCTACGGCTTCTTGTATAGATTTATTTTCCTTAATTACAATTTCTATACGATCAGTCACCTCTAATCCGCTATCCTTACGGATATTTTGAATTCTGTTTACAAGCTCTCTTGCGATTCCTTCTTTTTTAAGTTCTGGAGTAATGGTAATATCCAAAGCAACGGTAAGGGATCCAGAATTTGCAACCAACCAACCCTCAATATCCTGGGAACTGATTTCTACATCATCGGTACCTAAAGTAATAATTTTATCATTAATTTCTAAGTCAAAACTACCAGTTTGTTCAAGAATTTTAATGGCTTCCTGATCAAAAGACTGTATCTTACTGGCTATCAACTTCATATCTTTGCCGAAACGAGGGCCTAAATTTTTAAAATTTGGCTTAATTTGTTTTACTAATATCCCTGAAGCATCGTCTAATAACTCTATCTCCTTTACATTTACCTCACTTTTAATCAAACCTGCAATGTCGTTGATCTCGGCTTTATCTGCATCATTAAGAACAGGAATCATAATTCGCTGTAATGGTTGACGCACTTTTATTTTTTCTTTCTGACGTAACGAAAGAACCAAAGAGCAGATAGACTGTGCCTTTTGCATTTTATGTTCTAAAGCTTTGTCTACGTAGCTAGCATCAAATGTTGGGAAATTTGATAAATGTACACTCTCAAAAGATTCTCGTGCGCAATTAGCAACAAGGTCTTTATATAAACGATCCATAAAAAATGGTGCTACTGGCGCTCCCAGTTTTGCAACTGTTAGCATACAAGTGTATAATGTTTGATATGCTGAGATTTTATCTTGTTCGTAATCACCTTTCCAATATCTCCTTCTACTTAAACGTACAAACCAGTTACTTAAATTTTCCTGAACAAAATCAGAAATAGCTCTTGTTGCTTTTGTAGGTTCGTAATCATTATAGTATTCATCGACACTTTGGATTAGTGTATGCAATTCGCTTAAAATCCAGCGATCTATTTCCGGACGATCTGCTAATGGTATTTCTGGTTCGGAATAATTGAAATTATCAATATTCGCGTACAGTGTAAAGAACGAATAGGTATTATATAGGGTTCCGAAGAATTTTCTGCGCACTTCACCAATTCCTTCAGAATCAAATTTAAGATTATCCCAAGGATTTGCATTGCTAATCATATACCATCTGGTAGCATCTGGACCATAGGTTTTCAATGTTTCGAAAGGATCAACAGCATTACCAAGTCTTTTGGACATTTTTTGTCCATTTTTATCTAATACTAAACCATTAGAAACAACATTTTTGTATGCGATATCATCAAAAATCATTGTTCCTATTGCATGTAGTGTATAGAACCATCCACGAGTTTGATCCACACCTTCTGCAATGAAATCAGCTTTTCGCTCTCCAGCTTCTACCTTTTCCTTATTCTCAAAAGGATAGTGCCATTGTGCATAGGGCATAGAACCGGAATCAAACCACACATCGATAAGATCGCTTTCGCGTTTCATTGGTTTTCCGGAAGGAGAAACTAAAACAATCTTGTCTACAACATTTTTATGAAGATCTATTTTATCATAGTTTTCTTCACTCATATCACCCACAACAAAATCTTCGAAGATATCTGCTGTCATGAAACCAGCATTTACTGCTTTCTGCATCTCAGATTTTAATTCCTCAACAGATCCTATCACCATTTCTTCTTTGCGATCTTCTGTTCTCCATATTGGTAATGGAATACCCCAAAAACGTGATCTGGATAAGTTCCAATCGTTTGCATTTGCTAACCAGTTTCCGAAACGTCCTTCTCCGGTAGCTTTTGGTTTCCAGTTAATTCCCAGATTTAGTTCATGCATGCGATCTTTAAAATCTGTTACTTTGATGAACCAAGAATCTAAAGGATAATATAAAATAGGTTTGTCTGTACGCCAGCAGTTTGGATAACTATGTACATACTTCTCTACTTTAAATGCTTTATTTTCTGTTTTTAATTTGATCGCAATTTCAACATCTACTGATTTTTCAGGAGCTTCTCCATCATTATAATATTCGTTCTTTACATATTTCCCACCTAGTTCACCCACATGTTTGGTAAACTTACCTTGTAAATTAACTAAAGGAACTAAATTATCGTTGTCATCCTTTACCAATAAAGGTGGAATTTCTGGAGTTGCTTGTTTAGATACTAAGGCATCATCTGCTCCAAATGTTGGTGCAGTATGTACAATACCCGTACCATCTTCGGTAGTTACGAAATCACCTGATATTACTCTAAAAGCATTTTCAGGATTGTTATACGGAAGAGCGTAATTCAACAATTGTTCATATCGGATTTCCACAAGGTCTGTTCCTTTGAATTCCTTTAATATGTAATAAGGGATTTTTTTATCTCCTTGTTTAAAG
Source organism: uncultured Aquimarina sp. (assembly GCF_947492965.1). Classification (GTDB taxonomy): domain Bacteria; phylum Bacteroidota; class Bacteroidia; order Flavobacteriales; family Flavobacteriaceae; genus Aquimarina. The sequence continues at coordinate 33,751 of NZ_CANLOZ010000012.1, forward strand.
TTGTTTACTTCTTCTTGGTTTTCTGCTAGAACAAACTTTCCACTAAACTGCTTTCCTACCAGATTTTTGGCAAGGATCACATGGCTTGGCTCAAATGTATATTGATTGAATGTTTTTACTAAAACATAGTCAATTTTTGGCCCTACTGTTAATGCAGTATTAGACGGTAATGTCCAAGGTGTGGTCGTCCAGGCTAAGAAATAAATATCCTCTTCAATATCTGTTAAAAATGAAGGTAGTGTTTCTTTTTTAGCTTTAAACTGAGCTACTACAGTAGTATCCGTTACATCCTGGTAGGTTCCAGGTTGATTTAATTCGTGAGAACTTAAACCTGTTCCTGCTTTTGGGGAATAAGGTTGTATGGTATATCCCTTATAAAGTAATCCTTTCTTATAGATTTCAGAAAGTAACCACCATACCGTTTCCATATATTTGGATTTGTAAGTGATATAAGGATCTTCCATGTCTACCCAATACCCTATTTTCTCTGTAAGATCATTCCAAATATCAGTATAACGCATTACAGCTTTTTTACAAGCTTCGTTATATTCTTCTACGGTGATCTTTTTACCAATATCTTCTTTAGTAATTCCAAGTTCTTTTTCTACACCCAATTCTACAGGAAGTCCATGCGTATCCCATCCAGCTTTTCGTTGTACCTGAAAACCTTTTTGTGTTTTATAACGACAAAAAATATCCTTAATAGCACGTGCCATTACGTGATGAATTCCCGGTAATCCATTTGCAGATGGAGGTCCTTCAAAAAATACAAAAGGAGTCGCATCTTCACGCTCGGAAATACTCTTTTCAAAAATATTATTCTGCTGCCAGAATTCTAGTATATCGTCTGCCACTTTTGGCAAGTCAAGTCCTTTATATTCAGGAAACTTCGTGCTCATTTGATCGTTCTTTCTATTAAGTCTGCGAAAATAACGATTTTCTCGAAAAATGACGAGTGTAAATCGTTCAAATATTGTGTATTATTATTAGGTGAAATTTCGGATATCAAAACTACAATAGCTTTTGTTTTGCACTTTTTTGATCATGAAAGCAAAAAGTAATTGTGATAGATGATCTATTCTCATATGAAAAGTTATTTTTGAAGTATAAATCACAACTATGAGTTTAAAACGTTCGATTCTGAAAGTGCAGGCAGCTCTAGGTAATATTAGAGCGATGGAGAAATTGCATGTGGATACCCATACAGAAAATATAATTATACAGGTAAACGGAACCAAGTTTGCACAATCTTCATCGAATGAGATTTATATGGATATCGTGGAATTGGCGGGGTATTATTATGTGAAAACGATTATTATAGGAAGTTTTCATATAAAAACCTGGAAAGGAGCTGAACTGTTAATTTTAGGAAAGGATTTTGAATTAAATTTAGCTTCTGATATGCAGGAAATAGAATCTGATTTTTCTAACGTTTCTAACAAGAGTATTACTCAAGTAGATTTTATTATAGAAGAACAAGACATCCACAAAATTGATAGATCGGTAATCGAAAAGATTACAGTTTCTTCAAAAAAGAAGACTGCCCATTTTGAGATAATGGTACATGAAGAAGAAGAGTAAGGAAGTTGATGTTGTATATTTTTTAAGTTTAATTGTCTTTAGGCTATGAGTGCTACTTTACAAATTGCGTTAATTCAATCTCATTTAGCATGGGAAAATCCAATCCAAAATAGAGCGGTATTTGAACAAAAAATCAAAGCCGTGAAACCCAAAACAGATCTAATTATCCTTCCGGAGATGTTTACCACAGGTTTTACAATGAATGCTGCTGAAGTTGCAGAAACTATGCATGGAGAAACGATAAAGTGGCTTCAGGAACTAGCTAAAGAAAAAGACTGTGCAATAGCGGGTAGTATCATTATAAAAGATAATAGTGCTTATTACAATCGTTTTTTGTTTGTGGAATCCAATGGAACTATTCAGAAGTATGATAAACATCAATTATTCACTTTGGCCAAAGAAGACGAAGTGTTTACGGCTGGTAATGAAGAGGTTATAGTTGTATATAAAAATTGGAAAATTAAACCTCAGATTTGCTATGATCTTCGATTTCCTGTATGGGCAAGAAACACGGTTGAATATGATTTACTTTTGTATGTAGCTAGTTGGCCCAAACCTCGTATAAATGCGTGGGATGTCCTTTTGCAAGCCAGAGCTATTGAAAATATGTCCTATTGTGTGGGTGTAAATCGTGTCGGTCTAGATGGAAAAGGCTATGAGTACAATGGCCATTCTGCGGTATATGACGTGCTCGGTAATTCTGTTTTAGAAGAAAATCCTGTAGAAAAAGAAGTTGTTTTATATGCAACCTTAGATAAAGAGCATATCGAAAAAACTCGTAAAAAACTACCTTTCTTGCAGGATGCAGATCCTTTTAGAATTATTCCAAAACAAAAGTTTGTTTGAGTTCCCAGTTAGCCCGAACTTCTAGGACTTCTGGGAAGTAGATTACTTTTTCTGCTTGTAGGCCTTTTAGGAAATTACCAGTATCCCATTTCCCGTTTTTATTATTATCAAGGATTACACGTAAATTGTATTTTCCTGGATCGAGATTATCAAAAACAGCAGTTTCTTGTTTTGTGACAATTTTTTCATCAATAAACTTTCCTTTTTCGTCAGTAGCTTGGATGATAACAGGATATTGTTTTACATTCTCTAAAGTAAAAAAGATGGTGCCGTAGTCTGCTAATTTTTTGGTTCTAAAATTAATACTAATACTATCATTCACATTTCCAATAAAATCGGTCACTGCTTCTGGTAACAACTCTAGTTTGTATGCATTACTTTCAGTTCTTTCAAAAGTAAATTTAGCTTCATTCTTAGTTGTATTTAACGCAACAGAAAATGGAACTTCTAGTGTGTCTTTATCTACTAACTTAATAAGCTTGTCATCAATTTTCTCCAGTGGTGTATTAGAATAAAGTGTAAAATCTTCATCAAATGCCAAACTTCCTTTAGCATTACTACTTAATTTGATAGAATCTTTATACTGGTCTTTGAACCTGGCAACTAACGTATCTCTAAAATTTTTACTGTTAGCAACTTCAAAAATTAAAGAATCTGCTTCAAAGAAAGGTCTAAACCAATAATGTAAGGTGTCTTTTTCTCTATCCGGAAAGATGCGAGTTTCAAAGTTTTCTGGAGTATTACTAAGTAACTTTATTTTCATTGAATCTAATTCCCCTTCATATCCAAAAACGAAAGAGTTTTTAGAAAGCTGTTTTGGTTTAAGTGCTTTAAAATCCAAGACTTCTTTAAATAAATTGATGGTAAATACCTTTGCGGTGTCTTCTGGTAGTGTTACTATTTCTTCGTAAAAACCAATTTTATCTTGCTTTGGTTGATAGGTATAATTAGAAGAAGCGTCTTTTAGAGCAATAAGTTTATATTTCCCTTCTTTTAAATTGTCTAGGTCAAAATTTATACTGTCTAAAGTGCTGGTAACATATCTTGGTACTTCATTAAAAACAAGAGAGTCAGAATAATTTTCATTGATTTCATATAAGGCAACGCTTATAAACGGATCTGGCTTTTTTTCAAGAGCGTCTGCCACTACACCTTGTATTCTTAGTGAATCTAATGAATCTCCCGTAGAAAAAACGTATCTAAAAAAAGGATTAGGATTTCCTTCATTATTGTCTACAATACTTTGTCCAAAATTTATACTGTATGTTGTATTTTCTAATAAAGTGTCTAAAAATTTAATCTTGATGTATTTATTGGCAGCACCTAATGGAGTAATTTCGGGTTTAGGATCCATCGGTGGAGATATAATAATCTGTTTTTGAGCGTCTTCTAGCTTCACATATTCATCAAAATAAATTCGAATTTCTTTTCTATTAAAATTTGTAGAATAATTAGGAGGAGTAGCTTTCACAAATTTTGGAGGAATTTCATCTTTTTCACCACCAGTTATTGTACCTTTTTTTGCACAACTGATAATTAATAATAAAGAGAAAATAGTAAATAGTACTGTATAGGATCTTTTATACATAGCTCCGTTACGATTTTTAAAGACACAAAGAAACGACTATTTATAACAAACAAAAAATCTATACGGTGATCGCCATAGTGGCAATACTTATTTTAATACCTGGTATGGATTTCAAAACTTGAATACATGCTTCTAGTGTTGCTCCTGTAGTTACAATATCGTCTACAATTAATATATGTTTATCTATTAATAGAGACTCATTTTCGATTGCGAATGTTTCAGAAGTATTTGACCAACGAGAAAAACGATTTTTCTTTGATTGTTTCTCGTTGTAAGAATTTTTTTTCAAAACAAAATCGATATAATCCGCCTGTAATTGGGTGGCAATTTCTCTTCCAAATTTCTCCACCTGATTATAACCTCGCTCTCGTAATCTTTTAGGATGTAAAGGCACTGGTATGATTGCGTTAATATTCTGATATGCATCTGATTGCAGTAGTTCTTGGCCTAGCCATATCCCTAGCTCTTTTCCAATTTCTTGTTGTCCTCGATACTTTAAATTATGCATAAGATTTTGCACCAAACTATCTTTTTCAAACACGAACAAAGAGGTCGCATTTTCTATTTTAGCACGCCCATAAAATACTTTTTCGATCTTTTTAGCGTTAACCTTATGGAAATTACCCAACGGAAGCTTGTGTCTGCAAGAGGAACATAAGACCTTTTCGTTTTTATATAATGGACTGTCGCAAGCAGCACAATATATAGGGAAAAATAAATAAGCTAAGTCGCTTAACATATTAGGTGAATTAACATTAATTATTATATTTAACTAAATTTACTATATAACGTAACCATCAAAAATTAGAAATTTATTATGACAACTCAAAACAATAACTTGACCCTTAAGATACTAATCGGTGTTCTGGGAGCTCTTTTATTAATTCTGGGGATCTTCACGTATAAGTTTTACAACGAAGAAAAGAGAGAAAAAGCAATTTTGCAACAAGAAAAAGATTTAATTGAAAGCGAATTAGGAGAATTAATAACAAAGTATGATAATGCTATTGCTCTTAATGAAGTGATGGACGATCATTTATTAAAAGAAAAACAACGTGTTGTTGTTTTATTAGATAGCTTAAAAGATTATGAAGCTAATGTTGCATTAATCGCACGTTACAGAAGAGAAGTTAGTAAGTTGAAGAAAGAGCGTGAAAGATTATTCAAATTAGCGGATAGTTTAACGACTGCAAATGCTCAGCTAGCAACAGATCTTGATAGTACTTCTACAGCACTTTCTGAAAGAATCGTATTCTCAGATTCTCTTGCAAATCAGAATAGTAAACTTGCTGAAATCGTAGAAAGAGGTTCTGCATTACAAGCTTCTGGTATTAAAGCAGAAGGAGTAAGAGTTCGTAATAGCGGTAAAATAGTTACAACTTCTAGATCTAGTAGAGCAGAAAAAGTGAGAGTATGTTTTACATTATCACCTAACAAGTTAACAGAAAAAGGTGATAAAGAATTATTCGTTCAGGTAATTAATCCTGAAAACAATCTTATTGGAGATAAAATTTCAGTAAACTTTGATGATGCTGTATTAACCTATAGTGGTCGTAATAAAGTGTTCTATGAGAATGATGCGCTAGACGTTTGTGTATTAGTGGATGCTGAAGAAGGAGAGTTGATGAAAGGAAATTATGTAGTGAATTTATTCTCTGGACCAAGAATGATTTCTAACACTCAATTTGAATTAAAGTAAATAGTTCTTATTGCATATATAACCACCATATTTTGAGTAATATGGTGGTTTTTTTATGTTTTTGTGAGAAATTACTTTGTAAGCACATTAATTGAATAATTTCGTTTTCAATTGTGGTAAATTCAATTATTTTTGCGCCATGGCAAATCAAGAAGATAAATTTAAGAAGGTAATAGCCCATGCCAAGGAGTATGGGTATATTTTTGGTTCTAGTGAAATCTATGATGGATTGAGTGCTGTATATGATTACGGACAAAATGGGGCTGAACTGAAGAAAAATATTAGAGAATATTGGTGGAAAAGTATGGTTTATATGCATCAAAATATTGTCGGTTTAGATGCAGCAATATTTATGCACCCTACTACTTGGAAAGCATCAGGCCATGTAGATGCGTTTAATGATCCATTAATTGATAACAAAGACTCTAAAAAAAGATATAGAGCAGATGTATTGTTGGAAGACTATGCTGAAAAACAATATCAGAAAGCTCAAAAAGAAATCGCAAAAGCGAAAAAGCGTTTTGGAGATGATTTTGATGAAGAGCAATTTGTTACTACAAATCCAAGAGTTGTAAAATATCTTTCAGAACAAAAAAGAGTACTTCAACGAATGGCGAAATCTTTGGAGAATGAAGATTTAGCTGATGTAAAAGCATTAATTGAAGAACTGGGTATCGCTGATCCAGAAACAGGCTCTAAAAATTGGACAGACGTTAGACAGTTTAATTTGATGTTTGGCACAAAACTGGGTGCTTCAGCAGAATCAGCTACTGATTTGTATTTGAGACCAGAGACGGCTCAGGGAATCTTTGTGAACTTTCTTAATGTTCAGAAAACAGGTAGAATGAAAATACCTTTTGGTATTGCACAAACGGGTAAAGCATTTAGAAACGAAATCGTAGCGAGACAGTTTATTTTCAGGATGCGTGAGTTTGAACAAATGGAGATGCAATTTTTTGTAAGACCAGGAGAAGAAATGAAGTGGTATGAATACTGGAAAGAAACCCGTTTGAACTGGCATTTATCATTAGGATTAGGGAAAGAAAACTATCGTTTTCATGATCACGATAAATTAGCACATTATGCGAATGCTGCTGCGGATATAGAATTTAATTTTCCTTTCGGATTTAAAGAATTAGAAGGGATTCATTCTAGAACAGATTTTGATCTTAAAGCGCATGAAGAATATTCTGGTAAGAAACTTCAATTCTTTGATCCAGAATTAAAAGAAAGCTATGTTCCTTATGTAGTAGAAACATCAGTAGGATTGGATCGAATGTTCTTAGCGGTATTTTCTACGGCTTTACAGGATGAGGTATTAGAAGATGGTTCTAGTAGAGTAGTATTAAAACTTCCTGCGGTTGTAGCACCTGTAAAAGCAGCGATATTACCATTAGTGAAAAAGGATGGTTTGCCGGAAGTAGCCGAAAAGATTGTAGAAGATCTAAAATGGAAATTCAATGTAGCTTACGATGAGAAAGATGCAATTGGAAGACGTTATAGAAGACAAGATGCTGCAGGAACTCCAATCTGTATTACGGTAGATCACGATACGCTAACTGATCAAACGGTTACCATAAGAGATAGAGATACCATGGAACAAAAACGAGTTACTATCTCTGAATTAAAGTCTATTATTTCAGAAAAAGTAGATGCAGAAAATTGGTTGAAATAAAACTGAATTGTAAATATATAAAACCACCTAGAAACGGTGGTTTTTTTATGCGTATCAAAATGTAGTAGTTTCTTAGTAGGGTTTTATTAAACAAGCTTGTTTATTATTTAGAACTAACTTGATAGGATTATTTAAATAATTTTATCAATTTAACGTTACACTATAGTATAAGGAGATTTCATTTGTAAGAAATCTCCTTTGTTTTCTGTAGAAATGATAGATTAAGTGCTTAGTTTTTACCATTTTTTGAAGTTTAATTGTATTTTAGACCAGAAATCGAAAACAAACTCATCTTAAAACTCTCTGATTAAGCTATGAAAAGGATTCTTTTCTTTTCTTTTATGTTGTATTGTATAGCTGGTTTTACTCAAAATAAAAAAACCAGTAATGCGACCTTGGTTACTTCTTCCAGCTATATGAAAGAGGTGGGTCCTTTAATAGGTAAAAAATTAATACCTGAAGAGCCTAGAGAGGGTGAAGTAAATCCAAAAAGAACAGATGCTAATAAAATAGTGCCTGGCAAAGGTTTACCAAGACAACAGGATGCGTTAATTGCTCAACAAAAGAGAGCAGGAGCTTTTAGAAATAGTAAAACACCTTCTTTAGTATTTGAGACTAATTCTAGTACAGTTTCACCCTCGGACCCATCGGGTGCGATAGGACCTAATCACTTCGTAAGCGCCAAGAACTCGGCATTTGCTATTCATGATAGAAATGGGAATGTGCTCGTGCCATCAACTTCATTGGCTAATATTTTTCCAGGTGAAACCTTAGGAGATCCCATCGTTTTTTATGATAGTTTTGCAGATAGATTTGTGATTACGCAATTTAGCGATACTCCGAACGGGTTTTTAGTGGCTGTCTGTAGAGGTTCTGATCCAGTGAATGATGGATGGTTTACATATAGATTTAATACAGGTAGTTTTCCAGATTATACAAAATTCTCTATTTGGTCAGACGGTTATTATGTAACAGCCAATAAAGATCAAGGACAACAAATGACAAGTGAAGTTGTTTTTGTTATTGATAGAGAGCAAATGCTTGCTGGAGCTAATACTGCACAAATGATTGGTTTTCCATTACCAGGAGCAAGAATAGGTGGTTTTTATAGTCCAGCGTCTTTTAATGCGATAGGAAATACTTTACCGCCAGAAGGGGATGCTAAAATAATTTATTTTCAGGATGATGATTGGGAGGGAGTGAGTGAAGATGCCTTAAAATTGTGGACCATCAATGTGGATTGGGTGAATCCTGACCTGTCAACAATTACAGAGGCAGAAGAATTAACAGTTAGTAATGGAAATATTACCCCTTTTGATTCTACTTTTGATGGAGGTTCTTTTGCGAATTTACCTCAACCTGGAACTGGTGGTCAAGACATAGATGTTTTACAAGGAACAGTAATGTATGCCACCAATTATAGAAGATTTTGTGATTATAATTCGGTGGTACTTAATTTTCCTGTAGACATAGATACCCGGCAAAATTCTGATAATATTTCCGCTATAAGATGGTATGAACTTCGACAAAATGGAGATGGTCAATCATGGTCTGTTTATCAGGAAGGAACATATACTTCACCAGATGGTAAAAGCGCATGGTGTGGTAGTATGGCAATGGATGTCTTTGGTAATATAGGAATGGGATATACTACTATGGGTACAGTTGCAGATGGGGCAAATCAGGATAGTTTTGCTTCAATAAGGTATACTGGACGATTAGCAGATGATCCTTTAGGAACCATGACGTTTGTAGAAGAAACTATCGCTGTTGGTACAGATGTAGATCAAACGACTCGAAATCGTTACGGGGATTATGCTCAGATAACAGTAGACCCAAGAGATGATCAAACTTTTTGGCATATTGCTGAATATTTTGAGAATTCTGGTAATAATGCGAGAAATATTGTAGGGGTATTTAAAATTGCTGAAAATGTTAGTAATGATGTAGGAGTTATTCGCATTGACGCTCCAGAAGATGCAACGTTTACCACTTCTGAGACAATTACAGTAACCCTTAAGAATTTCGGGACTACTACCCAAAGTAATATTCCTGTTAGCTATTCTATAAACGGAGGAGCTTCAGTAAATGAAATTTTTACAGGAACTATCTCTCCAGGACAAACCGCATCGTTTACATTTAATACTACCGCAGATCTAACTAGCGGAACAGTTTCTACTATTGAAGCGGAGACTAATTTAGTTGGGGATATAACTCCAGAAAATAATTGTGCAAATAGAGAAGCTAATAATTTATTTCTTAATGATGTTGGAGTGATTAGTTTAGTATCACCTGTTTCTGGAGGTGGAATTTCTTCGGCTGAAACAATTACCATACTCATTAGAAATTATGGAGGTTCTGTTCAATCTAATATTCCAGTATTTTATGCTATAGACGGAGGAGATGTGATTAGCGAAACTTTTACTGGATCTATACCTGTTGGAGAGTCTGCAGAATATACTTTTACTGCTACAGCCGATTTATCAGCTTTTGACAGTTATAACTTTCAGATAGGTACTTCGTTAACTTCTGACCAAGATACAGCTAATGATGTTATTTCCAGAGTGGTTGTACATCAACTTTGTGCGCCAACATCCGATTGTTTGAGATTTGGAGATGGATTATCTTCCTTTGTACTTTCTAATATTTCAAATAGAGACATTCAATGTGGTAACGGTTATGAAGATTTTACAGATCTGGTAATTAATCTAGATAGATCTTTAGGTGTTTATTCGCTTACAGTTCAGGCTGGTTTTGCTGAAGGTGATGCAGAACAGCTTTCTTTGTGGATAGATCTGGATGATGATGCAGTTTTTGAAGATGAAGAGTTAATCATAAGTAATGAAGTAATATCTCAAGAGAATGTGGATCAAACATTTCTTTTCTCCTTGCCAAGTGATGCTCCGTTGGGCACACATATTTTAAGAGTAAGAGCTGGTGATACTAATACAAACAATGGAGCAAGGCTTAACGAGCCTTGTGGATCAATGCAATTTGGAACTACGCATGATTATACTGTAGAAATTGGAGAAAATACCAATCCAAATTCAGACCTTACAGTTTTGAGCCAACCGAATAACCAGTTTTTGATTACTATGAGCGATAGTAATGCAGATGATAGACTTAGGTTGAGTATTTACAGTATTACAGGTAAAACAATTGTTTCTAATTTTGTAGATAAAGATGCTAATAGCAGATTTACCTATTTGTTAGATATGTCTTTTGCCAGCACAGGTATTTATTTTGTTAGATTAGGAAGTGGTAAAACTGGAAAGTCTGCAAAATTCTCAGTAAACTAATCTGTACGCTTACTAATTTCTATGATGGTTACAGGTCTAGCTTCTATACATCTGTTTCGCATTCTTAAATTACCATACTTTACCCATACTTTTTCTGGAACCTCGTTTTCAAAAAAGTCTAAAAGATTTATAGGATCTAATTGATCTTTAGCATCATCTACCGTAAGTATATATGGACAATCTTTCGATTTAGAAGTCTTTAAGGTTGCTTTTTTAAGTCCTTTTTCTAGCATATCTGTTGCACTGATGTTTTGAGTACTTTCTTTTCCATTCTGGCCATCTTTTCCGTCTGCAGCTTTAGTAGTAATGCAGCTATAAAAAGAAATGAGAAGAATAAACAGGCAAATTTTTAAGGCATTTTTCATGGTAATTAAAGAATTAAGAGATTTGTATTTGTAAAGATGAGAAAAATATTAGAAATAGGCTCTTAGTTGAATACTTCCTGTATGAATGGTATCATTATTTTCACTATTTCTTCCTAAATAAGAGACGTTTAGATCTAAATATTTGGTTAGTTTTTTTTGGGCTAAAAGAGACCAGGTGTAATTATCTCCAGGCTGTAAACCACTTAGCAATTGATAACCTACTGGAGAAAATGCATTTCCAGTAAAATCATTTTTGAAATAGTTAAATTCTCCACTTATCGATATCTGTTGTTTATTGGCATACATAAAAGAAACTCCTAGTTTTTGTTGAGTCAGTATTTCTTCTCCAGATATGTTTTCCTGATCATTTAACAAATAAAATATACTTAACTGTGTTTGCGGTGATAGCAAATAAGAAAGTTTAGGTTCAATCTTATAACCTTCTAAGACATAGTTTCTATTGGTAAAGTTTTCTGAAATACTTTCTGTTGTGATCAGTTCATTTTTTAGGTCAAAAAGCCATGTTTTGGCCATTTTATGAGCAAATGTTAGTTGATGGCTATCGATACTATTTTCCTGAAGTCCAGTTACCTGTAAGTTTGTGTTTGTGGAGGACAGAAATGTGTACGATGTGGTATAGCGTTGTTTTCCACGATTAAAAAATAATGTATTTCTAAAACTTAAATTTAGTGCCAGCTCATTCTCATCCTTACGGAATGGATTGATGTCAAAGGAATTATTATCTCTCAAATTTTTACGATCTACGATATAAGAAGTTTGATTGTAGAAATGAGATAATAGTTTTTTAGTTTTATTTTCAGATCCTGACCAGGAAAGAGGGTTTAGAGTAATAATCTGACTAAGTCGATTTTGATGCGTTTTTACAAAAACCTGATTAGGTAGTAAAACCCTAAGGTAGATAGCTTCATCTGTAAACTGAGCAATTTCGAATTCTTCTAGTTCTTGCACACCGTTACTATTATAATCATTCCAGGTATGAGTTCCTTGTCCAGGATCTACTTGGATATAAGTAAATTCCTGCTGTGGTAATGTTCCGCTATTGGTTTCTAAAACAGTGTTCCAATTGATTTTACTTCCAAAAAATCGCTGATTATACAGCAATCGAGAGTTTAGCGACTGCTCATCTTGTCGATTTTGATCTTCATTATCTAAGGTTCTGTAATTAACAAATAACGAAAGTTGCGTGTTTTTTGTGTTCAATAAGTTGGACTTTAAAAAGTAGGTGTTAGAGGTGCTCACTTTGTCCAGTCTATTGTTTCTTACACTGTCATTTATACGATGTCGATATCCTATTTCTGCATAAATTTTGGTGCTATCACCTACTCCACTATATATTTCGTAGGATTTAAATCGTTGGGTATTTAGGGTAAATGTCTGATCTCCGACATTAATTTCTTTGTTCTCTTCAGTAGCCATTTTAGCACCTATCCAGTTTTTGGGAAAGCTATAGGTAATGTTGCTGTACATTCTAAAGAAGCGTGAGTCTAAAGTCTCATTTTTACTATTTAACAAACTTGAAAACACTCCAATACCTAATTTGTTAATTCGTAGTTCAGAATTCAAAAGATGCCTGTTTCCGTTATAATTTTCGGAAAAATTTAGGTGTTGAAAAGAGTATCTTGTGTATCCTTTTTGGGGATGTAGTAGTTCTAAACCAGCGGTAAAAAATTGTTGATCCCCAAGAGGATTGTTCAAGTTCCAATCTCTATTAAACTCTACATTATAGATTCTTTCAATGCTTTTAAATTCTTTCTGGATGTAATCACCATTAGCAAAAGCATTCATGGTCCAGCTACTATCTCTGGAGAAAATATTTTGTTGTATCTGCAGTCTTCCAGCTACGCCATCATTATTATCATCATCAATATCCGAAAATAAGTTGAGGTCATTTTTACTACCAGAAATTTCAAATGATACTGCTGTTTTTTTTGTTGGTACATAAGAACCTTGTACCACAGCAGTTTGTAGTTTGGTAGGCGCTACAAGTTGTACAACAGGTGCATAATTACCTTGCGGAATACCATTAACAGGTGGTGCATATTCAAAAATTCGACTTATTGTATTTACATCACCAACGATATAGTCTCCTTGATTGTCACCTACCAACGAAAAACGTACATTAAATAATTCATCTTCTGGATTATTTGAAAATATAAATACTTCTTGTCCATTGATTGTTTCTCTTCTATAAAGGATTTTGTTTTCACTAAAAATATCAGGTACAGCTGATGGAGATATCATTTGAGTAGGATCATCACCAGCGTTGGATAGAATTTCTTTTTGAGGATCACTTAAGTTTTGTTGTAAAGGTTGATTTTTTGCATCATTTTCAGAATATACAAAAGCACCAATTTTTAGTTTGTCACTTGTGTGTTCTCCGCCACCATAGACTATTATTCTAGAATAATTTCGTTCTGTAGTTTGGTATTCTATAGATATCCGCATATCCGAAGTAATGGGATAAGTTGGATTAAAACGTACTTCTCCTGCATTATAATCGATAATATAGTCTTTGTTCTCTCCCCGTTCTAGTAATAAACCATTTACATATACGCGCTCGCTACCAGATACAATAAGAATAAATAGTTCACCGTTAGGACCTGTTAATTTATATGGACCTTGATTACCTTCTTGTCCAGTAAATTGACTACGGGTAAAAACACCTCTGACCAATGCTCCAGATGCGAATAAATTCGTGTTTGATTCTAGATGGTTCAAAGTTCCGTTAATGGATATACCTTGCACATTTTTGGTAAATCTGTTAAAATAACTAGTATTGTTTTGTAGTTGTACATCGCCTGCTCTTACATTCCAGTTTTTACTGTAGAGTTCAATAAATACTTGATCAAATTCATCTAGATTTTGCGAATATCCACTTTGTTGTACTGGCACATTGGCATCCTGAATAGAAGCTCTAAGCGAAATGTTATCACTAATCTTGCCTGAGATTTGTAAATCTAGTTCAGAGTTTAATACCGTATTTTGGTTGCTGCCTACGGTAACACCTCTAGAGATACTACCATTAGTGGTAAGCCCATCAAAAGGAGTGAATTCTTTTTTGTTATTAGCTTCGGATAAGCTGTATAGCTTTTGTAGATTCCCATTTTCCTTTACAATTAGAGATGGATCAAACTCAAAATACTTTTTGGTTAGAAAATCGGGATAACGATAATATTGTAATGTAATCGAATCATTTTGTGCTTGAATCTCTGGAGATAAAATTACAGACGCATTTTCAAAATTCACCTTGTAAAAAGTACTGTCTATAGCATTCCCTTGTTTTGAAAGCAATTTAAATTTAAAAGGATTGATGCTCACAGAATCAATGCGTATGGTATCGGTAACGGGTACTTTTTTACTTCTGAAATTTCCAGAAATATCCTGCCCGTATATAGTATAGGTACTAAGAAGTAATAAAAAACCTAAAACCGTAAAAATACGCATCGATACAAAACTAAAGTTTTTCAGAAACAGAGGCACTCCAAGCCCTTAAATTACTATGATTTGTGCAACAATTATTGATTGGATAGGTTTTTATAATAGCGATAACGATAAATATAGTGGTATGTTTTGTGATTTCGCATTTATTTAAGCAAAAATTTATGACGGATTATTTAGACAATAAAAGTTGGTGGCGCAAAAGTAGAAGTTGGATTCTAGGTTTTTTCGCATTGATAAGTGGATTTGTACTTACAATGTTGGTACTGCTTGGTAAGCCAATAGGCGATTTTACAAAAGCAATGGTAGATCCGACGGTATATACGACTGCTTTCGAAATGGTGGAAGATGATCAGCGTGTGATAGCACTCTTAGGCGAAGTAAAGCCTATTAGTGTTTTTGAATTGCTGGAAGGTGAAGTTCGGTATGAGGAAAAGAATAAGGCTGTTATGACTGTCGGAATCAAAGGTTCTAAGCAAAAAGGGAAATTAGATATTATCGCCAATAAATGGAATAATACTTGGCATTATGAATTAGTACGAGTACGAACTAAAAAACCCAAAAAAATAATTGAAGTCTTGGGGAATGAATAGTGTTATCTATTTTGTTTGGATATAATTATCATAAGAAAGAATTTTAAAATATTTTAGTAATACCCTTATAAACCAAACCCCATGAAACTATTAAAAACCATCGTCATTTTTGTGTTTTCCACACACGTTATTTTTTCTCAAAATACAACTAGACAAGATACATTGCAAGCTGCTAAATATTTTAAAAAAGCGGATGCATTATTAGAAGATAGAAAGTTAGATAGTGCTATCGTGTATTTTGAAAAGGCATTGCCGCTATACAAAAAAACAAAAGTTTGGGAGCGAGTTGCAGGTTGTTATAATGGGATTTCCGAAAGTTATTTTGAATATTCAAAATATGAAGAGTCATTGAAATCTGCTAAGGTAGCATTAAATATTTGCAATACTTATTTAGATGCATATAGCCTTCAAAAAGCAAAAGCCCTTGATTATATTGGATTATACTATGAATTTGAAACTTTTGATTATAAAGCTACTATAGAATATTATCAAAAAGCACTATCAATCAGACATAAATTAGTCCCTGAAAATCATCTTGAAATAGCAAAATCCTATGAAAATTTAGGGTTTGTTAACAGAAAAATGGCAAATTTTACTAAAGCATTAAGTTATCAAAGAATGGCTTTAAAAATTTACACTGAAAATTTAGGTAATATTAATTCTAAAGTAGCAGCTGTTCATCAGAATATAGCCCAGGTCCTTCAAGATAGAGGAGAATATAATACGGCTTTAAAAAGCTATATTCAAGCACTTACAATTCGAATGGATTTGGGGAAAGAAAATGATTTTAATGTTGCTGCTCTTTTCTTTAACATAGGAACAATTTATGAGGATAAGAGGCAGTATGAAAAAGCAGCATATAATATTGAAAAATCTATAAAATTATTTTCAAATATACAAGGCAGAGGTAAGGTATATATTCCATACTGTTATAATAGTCTTGGAAATATATTTTATTATCAAAATAGGATTAATCAAGCATTGAGTTTTTATAAAAAAGCGCTTACATTACAGGCGGGAACAAAGGCTGAAAACTATTATTTAATATCTGTCTTATATAATAATTTAGGATCTTGTTATCAAAAAAAAGAATTATATGAGAAAGCAACAGAATACTATGAGAAAAGTCGTAATAATAAAATAAAAGTATTTGGAAAAAACCATCCTTCTATAGCAACGCAATATCATAACATTGGTAATATTCTGGAAATCAAAAAAAAACATGATGAAGCAATAAATTACTACGAAAAAGCTTTGGAGATAAGAATTCGTACTCAAGGAGAAAATCATCCTGAGGTTGCGAGCTCTTATAATAGCCTTGGAGATTGTTATTTTGAGTTAGGTTTGGATAAAATCGCTCTGGAGAATTATAAAAAAGCTTTGGATGTTTTTAGCGTCTATTCTAAAAAAAATCATCCGGAACTTTCAAGATCCTATAGTAATATATCAAAAATATTTATGAGAGAAGGGAATTACAAAAAAGCTATCAATTATTATAACAAAGCTTTGACTTCCAACTTAAAGTTAAATTTTAAAAGTAAATCAATTTCTAATCAGTTTTTAGATTTAGAGATGGCATTAATAACAATTAACAGAAAAGCTAAGGCTTTAAAAGCTCTTTATATTCAGAACAACAATATTAATAATCTTGAAAAAAGCATAACGGTTTTCAAAAAAGCTGATACCTTACTTAATTTAATAAAAAAGATAAACGTTCAGTACGAAGATAGGGTAGATTTTGGAAACAGAATCAAAGAAACTTATAAAGGAGCAATCGAATGTCACATTTTATTAAACGAAAAAAGAAAAAAAAATAAAGATTTATATCAAGCCTTCTACTATTCGGAAAAAAGCAAATCCAATATTCTGAAAGATTTGTTAAATAATACCAATGCCAAAAGCTTTTCCGAATTATCATCTGATCTTATAATATTAGAAAGAGATCTAAGAATTGATAAAGCCTATTATCAATCCAAAGTAAATGAACAGTTATCTAGTAAAGAAGTAGATTCTTCCAGACTTTCAAGGTATGAAAATAAACTCTTCGATATTTCTCGTCGGCAAGATTCTTTAGTAGAGGTTTTAGAAAATAACTATCCTAAATACCATCAGCTTAAATATGATAATAACGTAATTTCTGTAGCAGAAGTACAACAAAAACTGGATGACAAAACGACTTTATTAGAGTTTTTTACTGCAGATAGTACTACCTATGCCTTTACTATTTCAAAAAACAAGATTGCTATAAAAGAACTATCAACTCCAAAATTAGAAGAGCAGGTTAAAGAATTTCAAGGAGCTATTACCAAAGATTATGAAGCGTATAAGGGTATTTCATATAATCTATATCAAACCCTAGTAGAACCGATTAACAAAGAATTAGTAGGTAATCAGTTAATTATTGTACCAGATGGTCCACTTTGGCATCTTAATTTTGATTTACTACTAACTCAAGAAGATCCTTCTAACAATCCTAAGAATTGGCCATATTTGCTTAAGGATTATGCTATATCCTATGCCAATTCTGCTACCTTATTATTTAGAGATAGTTTAGAGCAAGAATCTGAGACTAATCCTTTGCAAGAATGCTTGGCATTTTCTTTTTCAGGAGAAGAAAATACAGAGATAGCCTCTACCAAAGTACGTTTAAGAAGTTTACGAAGTGTAGGTGTAGATTTACCAGGAACGCGAGAAGAAATCGGTGCGATAGCAAATATTGTAGATGGTCAATATTTCTATGGTTCAGAAGCAACAGAACAAAATTTTAAACAACACGCAGGAGCTTATAATATTTTACACCTTGCTCTGCACGGAGATGTTGATAATGAACGACCAGAAAATTCAAAATTATATTTCACCAAAAGTAAGGATACCCTAGAAGATAATTATCTGTATAGTCATGAACTGTTTGCGTTAGATATTCCAGCAGAACTTACTGTTTTGAGTGCATGTAATACAGGAACTGGTAAAATTGCCAAAGGCGAAGGCATTATGAGCTTAGGAAATGCTTTTCAGTATGCTGGAACCAAAAGTTTACTATTAACCAACTGGGAAGTTTCTGATGAAACCACCCCTAAAATTATGGAGTATTTTTATCGAAACTTAAAAGACGGTAAAAACAAAGCAGAGGCACTACAGCAAGCAAAATTGCAATTTCTTAACACTACCAATGAAGAAACGAATCATCCCTATTATTGGGGTGGATTTTACCTATTAGGAGATACAGCTGTTATAGAGTTGAAAAATGACAGTTCAAAATATTGGTGGATTGGGTTTGGTGTTTTAGCACTGATCTTAGTAAGTTTGTTTTGGTACAGAAAAAAAGAATGCTTTGATCAGTGGTCAGGCATAATCATGAATTAAAATAGAGATACGTGAAAATAATATCATATAATGTAAACGGAATTCGTGCAGCCTTAAAAAAAGGTTTTATAGAATGGTTACAACAAGCAGATCCTGATGTGATTTGCTTACAGGAAATCAAAGCCAATAAGGAACAGCTAGAACTCGATGTTTTTGCCGAAGCAGGATATTCCTATAATTATTGGTTTAGTGCACAGAAAAAAGGATATAGTGGTGTTGCTATCTTATCCAAAACAGAACCAAACCACATAGAATATGGTACTGGAATCGACTATATGGATCATGAAGGGCGTAACCTGCGAGCTGATTTTGATGGAGTATCTATCATGAGTATGTACCTGCCAAGTGGAACTAATTTAGATCGATTAGAGCATAAGTTAAAATATATGGCAGATCTACAAGAATATGTTGATGAACTTAAAAAAACGTATCCTAATTTGGTTATTCTAGGAGATTACAATATCTGTCATCAGGCAATTGATATTCATGATCCTGTTCGTAATAAAAATGTATCAGGATTTTTACCAGTAGAAAGAGAATGGATCGGTAATTTTATAGAGAGTGGATTTATTGATTCCTTTAGGCATTTTAATTCAGAACCTCATAATTACTCTTGGTGGAGCTATAGAGCTAACGCCAGAGCGAATAATAAAGGTTGGCGATTAGATTATGGAATGGTAGCAGAACCTTTAAGAGATAAACTAGAACGAGCTATCATTTTATCCGAAGCAAAACATAGTGATCATTGCCCAATCATGGTAGAGTTAGACGTATAAAAAACTTAGAATTGACATACCAAATTGTCACACTGACCTTGTCGAAGTGTTATATTAGTATAATGAGATCTTATCAGTCTTCGACTTGCTTAGACTAACAGAAAAAACAAAAATATGATACAAAGAATTTTAATAATCATTTTTATTGGAGCTTTTGCCACTTCTTGTGTTTCTTCTAAAGTACATAAAGAACTAGAAGGAAAATATGCACGATTAAAAAGAGAAAATCGTTCTCTGCAAGATAAATATAAGGCATTACAAAAGGAAAGCGATGCTGATAAGTTAGCTCTGGATAAGTTAAATGAAGCATATGACAAAACAAAGACAGAGAGAGACGAGTTACGAACTAAATACGATGCGCTTTCTTCAAACTATGAAAACCTAAAGAATTCCTATGACGCCTTAGGAAAAAATAGTGCAGAGGCTTTGAATGCAAATAACAAGAGAAATCGAGAATTGTTATCTCAATTAGAAGAAAAGGAAAGAACCTTAGCAGCTGAGCGTAATCGATTAGAAAAACTACAGAGAGATTTGGATAGCCGTTCTAAACGTGTAGATGAGTTAGAAGGGCTAATTGCTGCTAAAGATGCTAAGATGCAAGCGTTAAAATCTGCTATTTCTAAAGCACTAAGAAATTTTGAAGGAAAAGGACTAACCGTAGAAGAAAGAAATGGAAAGGTGTATATCTCTATGGAGAATAAATTGTTGTTTGATTCTGGTAGTTGGGCAGTAGGTACCCAAGGAAGACAAGCCGTAAAACAGTTGGGATCTGTTCTTGGAGAAAACCCAGATATTGCTGTATTGATAGAAGGACATACTGATAATGTGCCTTATACTGGTAATGGACAGTTAAAAGGAAATTGGGATCTTTCTACCAAAAGAGCGACAGCTATTGTAGATTTATTACTAAAAAATCCACGAATAGATGCGCAAAACCTTACCGCTGCCGGAAGAGGAGAATACTCACCAGTAGCATCTAACGAAACATCTGCTGGTAAAGCTAAAAACAGAAGAATAGAAGTGATTCTAACACCTAAGTTAGATGAAATTTCTAAGTTATTAAATGATATATAAGGTTAGTGTAACCGCAAAAAAAAAGCGCTCGAATGGAGCGCTTTTTTATGTACTTTATATTATTTTAAATTTTACAGACCATCTAGAATTGCTCTAATTTCTGCATTACTATTTTGTTTAGCACCTTCTTTTACTTTTGTAAGTACATTAAAAAACTTATCTACTACCTTATTTAGCATTAAATCATCTTCTAGTGCTATAGATTTTCCATTAGAAGTAAGTAGCTTAAATTTATAGTGCTCTATATCAACAGGTAAACTTTTATCTCTTTCTCTTGCTAACGATACAGTTCCTTTACTTTTGTGAATTGAAATGACACCTCCTTCAGCAGTAACTTGATCTGTCATCTCACCAACTTCTGTTGCAAGTTGATACAATTCTTTAACAAATTTTTCATTAATCTCAGCATCTGTATATCTTTGAGCGTTTGCAGTTACTCCTGCACCTACTAAGAATAAAAGTAGCATTAGTTTTTTCATAATATTTGGGTGTTATAAATTTAGTATCAAAACTACGTATTTGATTTCACGTATTCCTAACGGAATAATTATAATTTTATTATTAAAGTTATCTTAAAAACTTGGTTTAAAATAACCAATTTAATTTGAAGTTTCCAAAAAGTGTGCCACGAATTTAGCAAACAAAAAATAAAATTCTTAAATATGCATAGAAGTGCTGTAAATTTTCATAACAAATTGAAAAAGTTTACATTGCTTCCTGTTATAAAAGCGTAAAATCCAGTAAAACAGATAACAAAACAGCAGTATCAGACGTTTATAATACCCAAATCAAATAAAAACTATGAATAAAATGAAGCAGTTACCTATTTTTATACTACTACTATTTTTTGTGTGTAAAGGAGTAAGTCAGGAAAGTGAAGAGGAGTACTATGAGGAAGAAGGAACAGAAAGTGATGAGTACTCGGAAGATGGAGAAGAGCAGAAAGAAGATCAAGGGAGTTACTTCGATTTTTATCAATATTTCGATTTTACTAATGATGAGTACTCTAACGTATTGGATAAAGTAAATGATATGGAATCCGAAGACGAAAACTTATTGT
Organism: uncultured Aquimarina sp.; assembly: GCF_947492965.1. Lineage (GTDB taxonomy): Bacteria > Bacteroidota > Bacteroidia > Flavobacteriales > Flavobacteriaceae > Aquimarina. The sequence continues at coordinate 55,129 of NZ_CANLOZ010000012.1, forward strand.
ACAAGTTTATCGTGGAGGTGCAGCAAGATAGAGTGCTCAAAGGGCGTTTATTTAATGAGTTGGTTACCAAGCCAAAGAAAAAAAGCCGTTATAAAGGAAAGGATAGTCCTGGTTTCCCTTGTATTTTAAGAGGACTTATAGAAAATAAATCGGTGTACGATGCCATCATGAAAGATGGTCGTACTTCTGAAAGTCATGCAAGAAACGCCGCAACACTTTCAGAAAGAATTGTTCGCAGAAAATGTGGGGTTACCAAAAAAGCGAATAAACGAAGAGATGAACAACAAGATAAACAGGATGATTATCAAGAGGATTATGATGATGAAGATGACTATGATGAAGAAAATGACTATGATGAAGATGACCAGTAGTATTCTTGTCTAATCTATATAATAAGAGAGCTTTAAAAAAATAGTTATATTTGCAATGTACATTAGTACGAGTTCTTTGTAATATCCATACTCCATAGTTTTTGAATTATGTATTAATTTTTAAAACTATGATTATGAATTGGAAAATTCAAAAACTATTGAATGGAGAGACGATTGTCTCCAAAGAACCAGGTAATTCTATGTTACCTATTTTACAATCTAAACAACCTGTTATTCTGGAACCTGTTAATTGGGAAGACTGCGAAGCAGGAGATATTGTTTTTTGTAAAGTAAGAGGAAACTGTTTTACACATTTAGTTAAAGGAAAAAATGTAAAACGAGGATTACTGATCGGTAATAACCGAGGTCGCATCAACGGATGGACCAAAAACGTATACGGCAAAGTGATAGAAATATTACCGATGTCGTAAATTTATGTAGCGCAATAAGCGCTTTTTTTGTTTTATACAATTTCTCTAGACCTACATATTTAGATTTTATCTTCTATTTTTTAAATACAAGTCATTAAGAAGACATTGGTAATAGCTCCATAAGAAAATATATTATTTCCCTCACTCAGAATGCGGTTTCCCTCATTATCGGTTTCATAACAACCATTTAGATCATACTTTTATATCAATCTAAAAAGATAATATGGTTGGATGGGTGAGGAATTAATTTTTTAGGTTGGTTAGTTGTGAAACGGATGTAGTTATGGGGTAAAACTGCATCCGTTTTTTTTAGGTGGTCACCAAATATTCTTTATAAATTTCTCGTACAAGTCTATGATATGAGTTTTTATGAATCACCACTCTATTCTTCTGAATTTCAATAAGAGGATTATAACGATGTAAAACTCTTTCCACAATTTTTTCCGTAAAAGCGGTTTTGAATGCAATCCGTTGTATGGCTAGTTGTTTATTTTCTTTAGTTAGATTTTTGTAATACGTATTAAGCATATTGTATTTTTATATAAAAAAGTGAGTGAAATCTTCTTTAAAGATATAAAAATATATATAAAAAACGTTATTATTATATATTATTATATATTATTATATATGTTTTTTGTATAAACGATTTTTAGACACAAAAAAAGAGCTTCTTAAAATAGAAGCTCTTTATCAGGTTATAAGAGTAGTGAGTTGAAAAAAGAAACAACTCTGTTTTTTTGGTTGGTATTATTATTAGTGCTTTTTGTTCATCATTGCTAATGTTCGAAATATGTATAGAAACAATAATACCAAAATAATAAAAATTTCATAAGTAACTGTTATTCAGTGTTTTGTTTTTGTTTGGATTTTGTTTCACCAGATGAAATTGTAGATTATTTGGTCAATATTGTAGAGAAGATCCTCAGTTCAGAGTTTAATTATGATAATTTTTAGAATATCTAATAAGAGACTTTTTAATTTTGAGTCTTTATATTTCCAAAAAATTAAGTCGATTATATGAAGTATACTACGTTACCGAATACGGATATAAAAATTAGTAAAATATGTTTGGGATCTATGACTTGGGGAGAACAGAATTCTGAAGCAGAAGGTCATGAGCAAATTGATTATGCTATTGATAAAGGTGTAAATTTTATTGATACTGCCGAATTGTATTCCGTTCCTGCTAAAAAAGAAACTCAAGGAAGTACAGAGCGAATCATTGGTAGTTGGTTAAAGAAATCTGGTAAAAGAGATGATGTAGTAATCGCTTCTAAAATTGTAGGACCTGCAGAATTCTCCAAGCATATAAGAACAGGTGGATTTAGTAAATCAGAGTTAGAAGATGCGATTCATAAGAGTTTGGAAAGGTTACAAACGGATTATATCGATTTATATCAATTACATTGGCCAGAAAGACAGACTAATTATTTTGGGAAACTAGGATATACTCATGATGAAAATGATCCTTGGAAAGATAATTTTGCTGAGGTTTTAGGGTATCTAAATGATTTTGTAAAACAAGGTAAAATTAGACAGATCGGTGTCTCTAACGAATCTGCTTATGGTTTAATGCGTTATGTAGAAGAAGCAAGAAAAGGAGCTCCTAAAATGATTACGGTACAAAATCCTTATAACCTTTTGAACCGTAAGGATGAAATTGGGCTTGCTGAGATTCTACACAGAGAAGATATGGGGCACTTACCATATTCACCATTAGGTTTTGGTATGCTAACAGGAAAGTACCTAGATGAAATCCCTAAGAACTCTAGAGTTGATCTTTTTCCGAATTACAATCGATATATGAATGAAAATAGTTATAGAGCTACTCGATTGTACAATGAAATTGCAAAGAAGTATGATATGAGTTTAACCCAGATGTCATTGGCTTTTGTGAATCAACAACCATTTGTTACTAGTAATATCATTGGAGCGACTTCGATACAGCAATTAGAAGAAAATATAGGGAGTATTGATTTGGTATTGTCTGATGAAATACTCAATGAAATTAATGGAGTTCATGCGCAAATTCCGAATCCAGCTCCTTAAGAATCACCCAAATAAATACTCAACAACATCTTCAATTTTACCAACAAGTTGAATATTTATACTGCTATCAGGATTCGAAATTTTATTGTATTTAGACACAAAAATGGTAGAGAAACCTAGTTTTTCGGCCTCCTGAATTCGTTGTTCTACTTTTGTAATTGGTCTAATTTCTCCGGCAAGTCCAACTTCTGCAGCAAAACAAAAATCCTTGGCAATAGGGATGTCTTCATTGGATGAGAGTATTGCCGTAACCACCGCTAGATCAATCGCTGGATCATCCACAGAAATACCACCAGTAATATTAAGAAATACATCTTTAGCTCCTAATCTAAATCCGGCACGTTTTTCTAATACTGCCAAGAGCATGTTTAATCGTTTTAAGTTATATCCAGTAGCACTGCGTTGTGGAGTTCCGTACACTGCGGTACTCACTAATGCCTGAATTTCTATCATTAAAGGACGCATACCTTCAACCGTAGCGGCGATGGCAGTTCCGCTTAGTTCTTCTTCTTTCTTGGAGATCAGAATTTCACTCGGATTAGTAACTTCTCTAAGGCCACTTCCTAGCATCTCATATATTCCCAGTTCTGAAGTTGATCCAAAACGATTTTTTAATGCTCTAAGTATTCGATAGACATGATTACGATCTCCTTCAAACTGAAGGACAGTATCTACCATATGTTCTAATATCTTAGGTCCTGCTATATTTCCATCTTTGGTGATATGACCAATAAGAATTACAGGAGTAGCGGTTTCTTTTGCAAACTTTATTAACTCCGTAGTGCATTCTCTGATCTGAGAAATACTTCCAGCACTACTTTCTATATAATCACTATGAAGGGTTTGAATAGAATCAATAATTACAATATCAGGTTCTGTAGCTTCGATTTGTCTAAAGATATTCTGAGTTTTCGTTTCTGTAAGGATTAAACAATTATCTGTTTTAGACTGAATACGTTCCGCTCGCATTTTTATTTGTTTCTGGCTTTCCTCTCCAGATACATATAAAGTTTTATAGGGTAATTTTAGACTAATTTGTAATAGTAATGTACTTTTTCCAATACCAGGTTCGCCACCTAATAACGTAAGAGACCCTGGTACTAATCCACCACCAAGAACTCGGTTTAATTCTGAATCATCGGTATTGTATCTTGCTTCGTGACTCGTATCAATTTCTGAAATTTTGAGTGGTTTCGAAACTCTACGTTCTTTAGTTGAAGTATTAGGGTCTTTCCAATCATTTTTTGAAGCCTTTTGAACTACTTCTTCCGCAATGGTATTCCATTCCTTGCAAGAAGTACATTGTCCTTGCCATTTGGCATATTGTGCACCACAATTCTGACAGAAAAAAATAGTTTTTGTTTTGGCCATATCTTATTAATTGAAGGTAAAAATACTATTATTTATATTGTCTTTTCAAAAAGTATAAAAAAGAAAAGACCCCAAAATAGGGATCTTTTTATTCTTTAGTTTTAAAAGTAGAGATTTCTACTAATAACCAAAATCTTCTTTGATTTTATTTACTTTTTCTAACATATAATCCTTGGTAAGAAATGCGATTTCGTTTAACAAGAATCCATTTTCATAAGCTCGCATTGCTTTTTTAGGTTCTCCAAGTTGTTCGTAACCTAAACCAAGATAATAGTATCCTAACATAGTCTCAGGATGTTCTTTGATGGCTAATTTACCTAAAGGCTCTAGTTCTTCCCACAATTCTTTTTTCTCTATTGCCGTAGAAATTGCAATGAAATCATTAATTCTAATTTGTCGTTTGAATCCATATAATTTTTCGGTAGTATCATATATATCCACAAGATGATCATATAAGGAAGTCTCTAAAGTAAGAATGTCTTCTTTGTATGTTTTCTTACTAATTGGGCGATACATCTCAAAAATGGTTTCTAAAGCTTTTGGAATCGCTCTACCTACCAAAGTGTAATGAGAAGATTCGTCGAAATTGTCGAAGAAATAATTAACCTCTGGATTCTCTATAGTGGATAGCTTTTCATCAACTTTTACTAGATTCTTTTTTATAACCTCTGCATCATTGGTTGCTGTAGCTAAATAGTACCACATATCCGATTTTGCACTGCTTAATACATTAAAGATACGTTCTTCCATTGGTGGTGCTAACTCAGGACTAAGATTAATATATGCTTGAAAAATAGGATTGTCTTTAAAAAGAAAATAATTTATAAAATTAGCTGTATAATCATGTCCAACGATCATTTTTAACTGAGCAGTTCTATAATTTTCGTCGATGTATGGCAAAAGTTCCTGGCCTATAAACTCAAAAAATGCAGCACCTTTTCCTTCAGGCAAATAACTTGCTAGATCATACCTACAATCATCTTCTCTTGTTTTTCTTTGTAACACACCTACCACAATAGATTCTGGCATATCTTCCCAATAAGAAAAATAATCTACATTACCAGCTACTGGTTCGAACAGATGATCACCATCTAGGACAATAATAACTGGGTAGATCTTATCTTCATTTTTTTCATAATTACGAGGTAATTGAATTTTTAAATCTCTATTCTGATCTAATTTTAGTGATCTAAATGTTTCATATTTTACCTGACCGTTTGAGATAAACGTAAAGAAGGTGACGAGAATTAAAAATATACTTTTCTTCATAAGTAGTAAGATTAAGGTTAAGCGAGGGCAAGATATAAATTATTTTAGACCTTTAAAATTAGTCTTCAAAATAATCAATGTATTGTTTGTAAGGGGTTTATAATTCTGTTATTTTGTTTTGCTTCTATTTAAAATTGGAAGGAATAAAAATGATAACGCTCCAACTACAATATTTATTGCGGTTTGAGAGCCCCAAAGAATCCAACCAAAAGCTTCTCCATCACTCTTTGCATAACCAAAGAAAACAAAAACTGCGCCAACTACAATCGGAAACGGTAAGATACCAATTCCTCCATTGGTGGTTGACATAGAAAAGGATCCTACTACAAAAGCTACGAGTATAATTCCAATAGATGCATTGTGTAAATTAGGAACTGCAAATTTTATTACATAAAACATTAAAACATATAAAAACCAAATGAGTATGGTGTGAAATAGAAAAGCCCATTTTTGTTTCATGCTAAATATGCTTTTCATCCCATCTAAAAGCCCCATTCCAAAATCTTTGATTTTTACAATCCATTTATTGGATGACTTTTGCAGAAGTTTTAATCCTAAAAGGCCAATAAAAATTAACCCTAAAATTGCTCCTAACGTAAAAAGAGGGTTTATGTTTTTTTCTTCTAGAAAGTTTAATAAATACTCTGTTTGCAAGATACCTGCTGTAGAGGTAATGATGATAAGCATGATGAGATCTGTAATTCTCTCAGAAACAATAGTTCCAAATGCCTTTTCAAAGGGAATTTTCTCATAGGTAGATGTAGTTATTCCTCTGAGAACCTCACCTGATCTTGGAACGCCAAGATTAGCAAGGTATCCAATCATAATAGCCATAAAACTATTGTGAAACTTAATAGAGTGTCCAAGAGGATTTAGTAAAAATTTCCATCGATAGGCTCTAGAAAGATGAGAAATAATTCCTAAGATAAGAGAAGCAGTTATCCAAATAGGATCTGCATTTTTTATATTTTGTAATAATTGTGTTCTGTATTCTGGGGTTGCCGAACTAAGAAAATACCAAATTAAAAAAACTCCCAACAATAGTGGGAGTACAATTTTTAAAATTTTAATGAGTTTAGGATTCACTCTATTATTTTAGTAAATTATTTTCTTCATTAGGAAATAAAAGTGCTGGCTTAAATTTTTTAGCATCTTCTATATCCATCATCGCATAGGTAATAAGTATTAAAACATCACCTTTAGCTACTTTACGTGCTGCGGCTCCATTTAATGTTATTTCACCACTATTTCTTGGTCCTGGAATGGCATAAGTTTCCAATCTTTCCCCGTTATTATTGTTTACGATCTGAACTTTTTCTCCTTCTATAATATTAGCAGCGTCCATAAGATCTTGATCAATCGTAATACTACCTATGTAGTTAAGGTCTGCGCCAGTTACTTTAACGCGATGAATTTTTGATTTTACAACGTGTACAAACATGTTACAAATTTAGTTATTTTTAATTTAGGGCAATGTTATCAATAAGTCTTACTTCTCCTGCAAACACCGCAATAAAAGCTCGATATTTAGTGTTCTTTTGTTTTCTTTGAATCGATTTCAAATCAGATACTTTAGCAATTTGGAAATATTCTAATTCGAGTGTTTCGTTGGCTTCGAATTGTTTTGATATCCATGCTGTTAATGATAGTACACTTTTTGTGCCAAAGTCATTTTTAACTTGTTGTAATGTTTTATAGATTAAAGGAGCTTCTTGAAGTTGTGTTTTATTAAGTCTTTTATTTCTTGAGCTTAGAGCTAATCCGCTTTCTTCTCGATAAATAGGGCATCCTACTATTTCTACTGACATTTTTTCAATCTCTACCAATTTTTTGACAATTTGTAACTGCTGAAAATCTTTTTCTCCAAAATATGCCCTAGTAGGAGATACAATTGTAAAGAAATGTTTCAAAACCGTTCCTACACCATCAAAATGTCCTGGCCTAAATTTCCCTTCCATTTCATTTTCCAATCCTTCAAAGTCGTATGAAATGGAGTCCAAATTATTTCCATAAACTTCGATTGGGTCACTTGGCGCAAAAACAATAATATCTTTAGATAATTTGGAAAGTAATTTGATATCTGCATCCAGTGTTCTAGGATAATTAACAAGATCCGCAGAATTATTGAACTGATTGGGGTTTACAAATATACTTACAACAACAATCTGATTTTGATTAATTGCTCGTTGTACCAAAGCAAGATGGCCATCGTGTAAAGCTCCCATTGTAGGGACAAAACCTATTGTTTTATTTTGTTTTTGTAAGTCTGCAACATCCTTTTCAATGTCCAGTCTTTTCTCGTGTACCCGCATCTATCTAAAAGTTAAAGGCGTGCAAAAATAAGATATTACTGGCAGACTACATAAATTTTCGTAATTTTGCAAAAATTTATTCCGAAGGAGACGAGAAAAGTAGATCATATGAAAGATAAGAGGATATTGTACGTATCATCAGAAGTAATACCTTACCTACCAGAGACTGAGATTTCATCCATGTCTTTTGAAGCGCCAAGAATGGTAAATAGCAAAGGCGGGCAAATTAGAATTTTTATGCCAAGATATGGAAACATTAATGAGCGAAGACATCAATTACACGAAGTAATTCGTCTTTCTGGAATGAATCTGGTTATTAATGATTTAGATATGCCGCTAATTATTAAGGTAGCGTCGATTCCTAAAGAAAGGATGCAAGTTTATTTTATTGATAATGAAGACTATTTTAAAAGAAAGGCAACTTTAACGGATGAAGAAGGAAACTTGTTCCCAGATAATGATGAGAGAGCAATATTCTTTGCAAAAGGAGTAATTGAGACCGTTAAGAAATTGAATTGGTCGCCAGATGTGATTCATGTTCATGGTTGGTTAGCATCTATGTTACCATTGTATCTAAGAAATTATTATGCAAATGAGCCATTGTTTAATGATAGTAAGATTGTGACTTCAGTATATGATCATGGTTTTAAAGGTACTTTGGATAGTAATATGTTGGAAAAAGTAAAGTTCGATGGTATCGATGAAGAAAAAATCGCTGATTTAGCTAAGCCTACTTACGATAATGTAATGAAGGTTGCAATTGATAACTCTGATGCCATTATAGTTGGTTCAGAGGAAATACCTGAGGAACTTTCTAAACATTTAAAAACAATAGATCAACCTGTATTAGAATATAAAAAACCAGATGAATTTGCAGATGCCTATGAAGCCTTCTATCAAACAGAGGTGCTGGTGTAGCAAAAAAACTATTATGAATTTGAAGAAAGTTTTGATCAAAGTAACAGCTATGGTAGCTGTTGTCTTTTCCGTGGTGTCGTGCGATGATGATTTTAATTCTGTGGGAAGTGAAGTAATTGGAGGTGTTAATTTCCAAGATAACGAATACAATGCCACTCCGATAGCTTACAGTAAAAGGTTCGAGAGAGTACAAACAAGTGCGTTGCCTAATTATTTAATAGGTGTTTATAACGACCCTGTTTATGGTCAATCTACGTATAATGTTTTATCTCAAGTGTTGCCTGATAGATTTAGTCCTACTTTTGGCAGGGATGCTATCTTGGATAGTGTGGTTTTAAGATTACCCTATTTTAGTGATCTTACTGAAACGGAGACAAACGATGATGGAGATGTGGTAAACACTTTTGAAATAGATTCAGTGTATGGTTCTTCTGCTATAAATCTTTCCGTTTATAAATCAGATTATTTTCTTAGAGATTTTGATGTAGATCAAGGTTCAGAAGTTAGACAAGTATATTTTTCTAATGATATAATCGAAAACTTTGGGCCTACTGTAGAAGAGAGATTATTATTTTCCGAAGATAATTTTCGTGTGAGTTCCAATGAAATCCGTTTGTTATCGGAAGATACGGATATTGATGAAGATGATGATCCTCAAGTCTCAACAATTACTCCTGGATTAAGGTTAGCACTTCTCTCTACGGATGCAGCTGCGGCTGCTACCGCATTGAATCCTGATCCAGATAATGATGGTAATACTATGGAAGATATCAGGGAAGGAAATCAGGAGCTTATTAACTATTTCACTACTTTGTTTTTAGATAAAGAAGGTAGTTTGGAGTTGAGTAATGCTAATAATTTTCATAACTTTTTTAGAGGGATCTATTTTAAAGCAGAAGCAATTACAACCGAAGGAACTCTTGTTTTTTTCGATATTGCCCAAACAAATATAACATTACACTATTCATTCGAAACAGATAATGCAGATACTGAAGATGAAGATGGAGATGGAGATGTAACAGAGTTATTGAGGGATACCGGAGAGTTGGTATTAAATTTTTCCAATAACGTTGTTAATAGTATTGAGACTAATTTTAATACAACCATCGAAGATGAGTTAGCAAGTCAGGATGAGATTAATGGAGAAGAGAATTTATACTTAAAAGGAGGAGAAGGTTCATATATTGTTGTGGATTTGTTTAATGGTGATATCTTAAATGAAGATGGAGAATTGGAAAATGAATTAGACTTTTTAAGAAGACAAAATTGGCTTATTAATGAAGCCAGTATGAAATTTTATATAAATCAGGATGCTGTTATTTCTGGAGATGCAGAACCAGAAAGAATTTATATTTTTAATGTTGATACAGGAGAAGTACTGGTAGATTATCAGGCTGATCCGACATCAAATGCAGCTAATCCTATCGTTTCTATTATCGAACATTTAGAGCCTATTGCTAGAGATAGTGATGATAATGGAGAGTTCTATAAAATTAAGTTAACAAGGCATATCATTAACTTGTTAAATGAGGATGAAGATAACTTAAGACTAGGAGTGTCTGTTTCTCAGAATGTTAACGTTATAAATACTGCTGAAGGATTTACCCCCACGAATACAGAAGACGAAATTATCCCCTTTTCGTCAGTAATTTCTCATGAAGGAACAATTCTTTATGGGAACGGAGCAAATGTTCCGGAAGAAAAGCGATTAAAGCTTGATATTTTTTATACAGAATCAACAACCAATTAATCAACAAAAAATTAAATTATGTGTGGAATAGTAGGGTATATAGGTCATAGGGAGGCCTATCCAATTGTATTAAAAGGGCTTAAGAGGTTAGAGTATAGGGGTTACGACTCTGCAGGGATTGCTCTATATGATGGAAATGAGATAAAATTATCTAAAACCAAAGGTAAAGTGGCTGATCTGGAAGATAGGTTAGTTAAAGAAATTTCTACAAATGGAAGTGTAGGAATTGGTCATACCAGATGGGCAACGCATGGTGTGCCTAATGATGTCAATTCTCATCCTCATTATTCAAATTCAGGGGACTTAGTTATTATTCATAATGGAATTATTGAAAATTATGAATCTCTAAGAAAAGAGCTTATCAATAGAGGTTATACTTTTACTTCAGAAACTGATACAGAGGTTCTTGTGAATCTAATAGAAGATGTAAAAACCAAAGAAAATGTCAAGTTAGGTAAGGCTGTTCAGATAGCATTGAATCAAACAATTGGAGCATATGCTATCGCCGTTTTTGATAGGCGCAAACCTGATGAAATTGTAGTGGCTAGATTAGGAAGTCCTTTGGCAATAGGTGTTGGTGAGGACGAATTTTTTATAGCTTCTGATGCATCTCCTTTTATCGAGTATACGAATAACGCTATATATCTTGAAGATGGTGAAATGGCAATCGTTCGTAGAAAGAAAGGTATAAAGGTTCGTAAAATAAAGGATGATAGCTTAGTAGACCCTTATCTTCAGGAGTTGCAAATAAATCTGGAACAGATTGAAAAAGGTGGTTATGATCACTTTATGTTGAAAGAAATTTATGAACAACCAAATGCTATTAGTGATACCTATAGAGGAAGAATAAGAGTAGCGGAGGGAATCATAAAGATGGCAGGAATCGATGATAATCTGGCGAAACTTCTTAATGCAAAACGTATTATCGTGATTGCTTGTGGTACTTCTTGGCATGCTGGTTTGGTAGCAGAATATATTTTTGAGGAACTTGTTAGAATTCCCGTAGAAGTAGAATATGCTTCTGAATTTAGATATCGAAATCCTGTAATTCATCAAGATGACGTTGTAATTGCGATCTCACAAAGTGGTGAAACAGCAGATACTATGGCGGCTATTAAATTAGCTAAGGAGAGAGGAGCATTTGTATTTGGAGTATGTAATGTTGTTGGTTCTTCGATTTCACGAGAAACACACGCTGGTGCATACACACACGCTGGTCCAGAAATTGGAGTAGCTTCTACCAAAGCCTTTACTACTCAGATAACAGTACTCTCACTGATTGCATTGAAGCTAGCGGAAAGAAAGGGAACAATTTCTAATAGTGATTTCCATTACTACCTTCAAGAATTAGAACGTATTCCAGAAAAGGTAAAAGATGCATTAGAATCTAATGATCATATTAAATTGATTGCTGATACTTATAAGAGCGCGAGAAACTTTCTATACTTGGGACGAGGGTATAATTTTCCGGTAGCCCTAGAAGGAGCGTTAAAATTAAAGGAGATTTCTTATATACATGCAGAAGGATATCCTGCTGCAGAAATGAAACATGGACCGATTGCTTTAATTGATGAGCATATGCCTGTAGTTGTCATAGCTACGAAAAAAGGTCATTATGAAAAGGTAGTAAGTAATATTCAGGAAATTAAATCCAGAAAAGGAAAGATTATCGGAATTGTTACCGAAGGAGATGAAACAGTAAAAGCTTTAGCAGATCATGTTATTGAAATACCTGAAACTATAGAATTCTTAACGCCGCTTTTAACTACTATACCATTGCAGTTATTGTCATATCATATTGCGGTAATGCTTGGTAAAAATGTAGATCAACCAAGGAATTTAGCTAAATCAGTTACAGTAGAATAAGATTTACAATCGATAAAATACATCATTTTTATACAAAAAAGTACGATATATCGTACTTTTTTGCATTTTATCGATAAAAAAATGAAAAAACATTATGCGTGAATAATATTTTTTTGTTAGTTTCGCGACCGAATCTGAACAGATTCATTTTCAATAATTTAAGTTCCCCAAATAAACTTAAAATTAAAATAACCTATTTTATGAAAAAAATTACATTCATTGTAGCTTTATTGATGTGCTTCATTAGTAATGCTCAAACTACAATTAATGGTAAGGTAGTTGATGATTTTAATCAGCCAATACCAGGAGCCAATATCTCCTTAAAAGGAGAGTCTATTGGGACGGTTACCAATTTTGATGGAGTGTTTACACTGACAGTTACCAAAAAACCACCATTTACAATTACAGCAAGTAGTATTGGATATGAAGAAAGTTCTATAGAAGTGACTTCTGCGGCAGAAGAAGTGGTAATTGTGTTGACAGAAGGAAATGTATTAGACTTGATTGTAATCTCTGCTTCGAGAGCTCCAGAAAGATTATTCGAATCACCGGTAAGTATTGAACGATTTGGTGTGAAAGAAATTAAAAATACACCATCAGTTGATTTTTATGATGGTTTAGAAAACCTTAAAGGAGTTGATGTAAATACTAATAGTTTAACTTTTAAATCAATTAACACAAGAGGTTTTGCTTCATTTACCAATACTCGTTTCGTGCAATTGATTGACGGAATGGATAATACGTCTCCATCCCTAAATTTTGCCTTGGGTAACCTTATTGGTATGAATGAATTGGATGTAGAGAATGTCGAGCTTCTTCCAGGAGCTTCTTCTGCGTTATATGGAGCAAATGCATTTAACGGTATATTATTTATGACGAGTAAAAGTCCTTTTGATAAGCAAGGAATTAGTGCTTATGCTAAAGGAGGATTTACCTCTCAGGATGCAGCGGGGACTAATGATTTCTATGATGTTGGTGTTAGAGTGGCTCATGCTTTTACAGATAATATAGCAGCAAAAGTGAACTTCTCATATTTAACAGCAACTGATTGGTTTGCTGTAAGTGAAGAAAATATAGAAAACCCTGGAGAAAGCAGATTAACAGATCCTGCCTATAATGGATTAAATGTGTATGGAGATGAAGTAAGAGCTATTCTTCCTGGTGCAGGAGTTGTTACCAGAACAGGTTATAATGAATCAGATTTAACAGACTATAATGCAGAAAGTATTAAGTTTGATGGAGCTGTGCACTATAAGCCTTTCCATAATGACTTTGAAATTATATATGCCGGTAAATTAGGAAAAGGACAAACAATATTTCAGGATTCTAATAGATTCTCTCTAAATGATTTCTTTTTTCAACAACATAAATTAGAGGTAAAAAATGATAACTTCTTTGTAAGAGGTTATATCTCAGCAGAAGATGCTGGAGATACTTATGACTTACGTTTTACTGGAATCAATATTAACAGAAGATGGAAAAGTGATGAAGACTGGTTCAGTGATTATGCTACAGCTTTTGCTACAGCAGCTGGAACGGATCAACAAAGACATGAGGCAGCAAGAATAGCTGCTGATACAGGACGTTTTGTGCCTGGATCTACTGATTTCCGAAATGCATTTAACGAAGTTACTAACACTCCTGATTTCCAGACGGGATCTAGATTTAAATCCAAAACTGAGTTAAGACACGTAGATGCAAATTATAATCTTGGTCATATCACGAATAACTTTGCAGATATTCAGGTTGGAGGATCGTTTAGAGAATACTCTTTAAATTCTGCAGGGACTTTTTACACTGATTTTGATGGAGCAATTAATTATTCTGAATTAGGAGTTTATTCTCAAATTCAAAAGAAGTTATTAGATGATCGATTAAAGCTTACGGGATCTGTTCGTTATGATAAGTCTCAGCTTTTTGATGGTAATTTTTCACCTAGATTTTCTATTGGATATACTTTAGGTAAAAATAGAAATAGAAATCTACGTGCCTCAATACAAACTGGATTTCGAAATCCTACTACACAGGATTTATACTTAGGTCTTGATATCGGTGAAGGAGCAATTGTTGGTTCTGCTCCAGATAACTTAGATAGATATTCTAGAGATATTAATGGAACGACTGTAACTGGGCGTGCTGCTTACGAAAATTCGTATACTGCAGAGTCTGTAGAAGCTTTTATCAGATCTGGTGGAACAGCTCCATTAGAAATTGCAAATCCTGATATTGTACAACCTGAAAAGGTTACAGCAATCGAAATTGGATATCGAGCTGACTTCGGTAAATTATTATTAGATCTTAGTGGATATTATAATATGTATCAAGATTTTATCTCTACTGTTGATGTAGTAAGTCCTCTTGATGGTTCTGTGGGTAGCGCAGAGGCTCAAGCTGCAATTGCAACTGGTAATTTTGCTGGTTTTCAGGCGATCACTAACTCTGATGTAGATATCAATTCATACGGTGCTGTTCTTGGAATTAGTGCTAAAGTATTTGGAGATTTTGATTTAGGAGCTAGTTATACGTATGCGAAGCAAGATTTTGATCAAGAAGAAGATCCAGGTTTTAGAACTAACTTTAATACACCAGAGCATAAGGTAAAAGCAAACTTTGGACATGATAACTTATTTACAAATTTCGGATTTAATACCGTAGTTAAATGGAGTGGAGATTATGTTTGGGAATCTGCTTTTGCTGTGGGAGAAGTGCCATCATTTACTGTTTTTGATGCGCAGCTTAATTATAGGATTCCTTCTCTTAAAACTACGCTTAAATTAGGTGGAACAAATATTGGAGGAGGTGAGTACTTTACTGCTGTAGGAACTGCTCCTATTGGTTCACAGTATTACCTAGGTCTTACGATTAATAATTTTTAATTTGAAATATTATTATATTACAATCTTCAGGTTGTAAAAATCAAAACAAATATAGAAAGCCCGTCCAAATTTATTGGACGGGCTTTTTTTATGAAAAAAGATGAATTTTCCCTGATTAATTTCACTGAGTCATTAAGGTTGTAATTATATAAAAAGTAAGTATAGCTTTAATAAAAAGAATAATTGTCATAATAGAAGGCTTAAGATTAGGAAAAACACATGATTTTAACTTTTTTTTAAAGAATTGATAAAAAAACGTATATTGTTGTCATAACATAAAAACTAATTTAGGATATGAGGACAATTACGTTAGTAATAGTGCTTTTAATAAGTATTATTTCTACTGCACAAACAACAATTAGTGGGAAAGTTGTTGATAATAACAATCAACCCATTCCTGGAGCAAATATAGCTTTGCAGGGGGCTTCTGTCGGGACTGTTACGGATTTTGATGGTCTATTCACACTTACTTTAGAGGAAACGCCACCATTTACGATTATCGTAAGTAGTATAGGTTTTGAATCTGCTACCGTAGATATTACATCGAGCACCTCTGACATTACGATCACATTAAAGGAAGGAACAGAATTAGATGAAGTAGTTATTTCAGCTTCTAGAACACCAGAACGGGTGTTTGAATCTCCTGTAAGTGTAGAACGTTTTGGAATCAAGAAAATAAAAACTACTCCTGCAGCAGATTTTTATGATGGTTTAGAGAATTTAAAAGGAGTTGATATCAATACCAATAGTTTAACCTTTAAATCAGTAAATACCAGAGGATTTGCGGATTTTGCTAATACCAGATTTGTACAGTTGGTTGACGGCATGGACAATGCAGCACCTGCTCTAAATTTTGTTTTAGGAAATCTGTTAGGAATGACAGAATTAGATGTAAATAGTATAGAGTTACTGCCAGGAGCTTCTTCTGCACTTTATGGAGCAAATGCTTTTAACGGAATTTTATTTATGACTAGCAAGAATCCTTTTGATCATCAAGGGATAAGTGCGTATTTTAAAGGTGGTATTACCTCTCAAGAAGTCGGAGGTGACAATGAATATTATGATTATGGAATTAGGATTGCTCATGCATTCTCTGATAAATTTGCTGCTAAAGTTAATTTTTCTTATCTCAGAGGTACAGATTGGTTTGCTACAAATGAAGTCAGTGTTTCTAATGATATTATTACTGGTACTAGATTAGACCCAAACTATGATGGACTGAATGTATATGGAGATGAAGTAAGTACTAATATTAGAGGAGTTGGAGTTGCATTGGTGAATGCTGGGTTGTTGCCAGCTGGAGCAGAAAATATATTACCCAATCAAGAAGTTAGTAGAACAGGTTACTTAGAAAGTGATTTAAACAATTATAATGCAGAAAGTATAAAGTTTGATGCAGCACTTCATTATCGTCCTTTTGCAAACGATTTCGAAATTATTTATTTAGGTAAAGTCGGAAGAGGAACAACTATTTATCAAGGAGCAAACAGATATTCAATTCGAAATTTCTTTTTACAGCAGCATAAATTAGAAATTAAAAATGATAACTTTTTTGTAAGAGGATATATTACAGATGAAGATGCAGGAGACTCATACGATTCTAGATTTACAGGAATTAATATTAATAGGTTATGGAAAGATGACCAAACTTGGTTTGGAGAGTACGCAGGAGCCTTTGTACAGGCAAGTTTAGCAGGTCAATTACCGGAACAAGCTCATTTAATAGCCAGACAAACCGCAGATACAGGCAGATTTTTACCAGGAACACCGGAATTCGAGAATGCATTTAATACGGTTACTACAGATCCAGATCTTACAACCGGATCTAAATTTCAAGATGCTAGTCAATTAAGGCACGTAGATGTTAATTATAACTTTAGTCATATTACTAGTGATTTTGCAGATATCCAAGTGGGAGGGTCTTTTAGAGAATACAAATTAAATTCATCGGGAACTATATTTACAGATTTTGACGGACCAATTCGTTATTCGGAGTTTGGGGTGTATACTCAAGTACAAAAGAAATTAATTGATGATCGATTAAAAATTACAGGTTCTATTAGATATGATAAATCGGAGTTATTTGATGGAAATATATCTCCTAGATTATCCCTTGGTTATACAGCGGGAGCAGATAGAAATCATAATATTCGTTTATCGGCTCAAACTGGTTTTAGAAATCCAACAACACAAGATTTGTTTATTGGTTTAGATGTGGGGAGGGCAATACTTGTAGGATCGGCTTCAGAGAATTTAGATCGAGATGTTAGAAACTTTGATCTAAGTGGAGATGGTCAGTTGTTAACAGGAAATAGTTCTGTAGATGTAGTAGGTAGACAAGCATATGAAAACTCTTTTTCGTTAAATTCTGTATTGAATGGTACTCCTACGGTTTCAAATGTTGATCTGGTTGAACCTGAAAAAGTTGTTGCAGTAGAACTTGGTTATCGTGCTAAAATCAAGAAGTTTGTAATTGATCTAAGTGGATATTATAATATATATACGGATTTCATATCTACAGAAAATGTTTTAGTGCCTCTTTATGGACAGGTTGGAGATGGTACCTTATCACTAGCAGCTTTGCAAAATGGAGATACAGAAGTGTACCAAGCATATACCAATTCTGATGTAGATATTAAATCATTTGGTGGTACTATTGGTGTAGATACTAAGATCCTAGGAAATTTTGATTTTGGAGTTAATTACACATTTACAAAACAAGATTTTGATGAAAATGAAGATCCGGATTTTAGAACAAATTTTAATACTCCAGAGCATAAAGTAAAAGCTTCTTTTGGTCATACAAGTTTGTTTAAGAACTTTGGGTTTAATACGAGTTGGACTTGGAGTGATGCATATTTTTGGGAAGCAGCATTCGGAGATGGAGATGTTCCTTCTTTTAATGTTCTTAATGGACAAATTAACTATACCATTCCTAAATTAAAAGCAACACTTAAAGCAGGAGCAACAAATATTCTAGGCGAAGAATATTTTACTGCCTTTGGTACAGGGTTTATAGGATCGCAATATTATATCGGTATATCTATAAACAACTTATAATTAATCTAAAAATATTTTAAATATGAATATTCAATATAAATGGCTATTGATTCTGTTAGTTTTTGGATTTATAGCTTGTGAATCTGATGATGATTCAACAACAACTGAGGAAGTTGTTCTTACAGCTGGAACAGCAGATTTTTCTAATTATGTAGCTTTAGGAAATTCTTTAACGGCTGGTTTTACCGATGGAGCTTTATTTATAGCTGGACAAGAAAATTCTATGCCAAACATCTTGTCTCAACAATTCGGATTAGTTGGAGGAGGTACATTTTCACAACCGTTGATGAGTGATAATGTTGGAGGAGCATTACTTGGAGGGAATCAGATATTAGCTCCAAGATTCTTTTTTAATGGAGCTGGTCCTGCAGTATTGCCAGGAACACCAACAACTGAAATATCATCTATATTATCAGGTTCATTTAATAATATGGGAATACCAGGAGCTAAAAGTTTTCATCTTTTAGCCAATGGATATGGAAATATAGCAGGATTACCTAGCCTTGCAAACCCTTATTATGTTAGAATAGCTTCAAGTCCAAATGCATCGGTAATAGAAGATGCTATGGCACAGAGTCCTACATTTTTCTCACTATGGATTGGTAATAACGATGTGTTAGGATATGCATTATCTGGTGGTGACGGTACAGATCCAATTACAGATACTGCTACATTTAGTCAAGCTTACAATGCGTTAATCGCTACATTGACTTCTGGAGGAGCAAAGGGTGTAATTGCTAATATTCCAGATGTTACATCAATTCCGCATTTTACAACAGTGCCTCATAACCCTGTTCCTTTAGATGCAGCTACAGCGGCCTTTTTAAATAGTGCTAGTGCTTATGGAGCATACAATGCTGGAATTGCACAAGCTTTTGCTGGTCTTGTAATGGCGGGAGCGATTTCACAAGAAGACGCGGATGCAGAATTAGCTAGAAGGACAATAACTTTTTCGGAAGGAGAAGGAAATGCTGTGGTTATTTTAGACGAAGATTTAACAGATTTAACAGGTCTTAATCCGGCACTGATTAATATAAGACAGGCTACTTCAGAAGATTTATTGGTGTTAACCGCTGCATCATTTATCGGTACGGAAGCGGTACCTGGAAATCCACAAACAGTAAATGGAGTGGCAATTCCATTAGCTGATAAATGGGTGTTAACTCCAGAAGAGCAGGCTGAAATAGCAACAGCAACAACCGCTTTTAATGCTACTATTGCAGAGGCTAGAGATCAAGCTGGTCTGGCTTTTGTAGATGCAAATGCTTTATTAGAGCAAGTAGCTTCTAATGGAGTAACATTTGATGAATTTCTTCTTCAGGAAGATTTAGTTTTTGGTGGAGCTTTCTCATTAGATGGAGTGCATCCAACTGCCAGAGGATATGCTTTATTAGCAAATGAAGCGCTTAAAGCAATTAATATGACTTACGAATCAAACTTACCAATGGTAAAGGCTGCGGATTATCCAACATTTTATTCGCCAACTTTACAATAGTAAGTATATTATTAAATTATAATAGCCAGTACTTCTTAGGTAGTACTGGCTTTTTTTGTTGTGATATTTAAGAAAATGCGAATTACATTTAAGTAAAAAAATGAATTGGAATAGTAAATTTTTGTCTATGAAAAATTAAAATGTAATAAGTTTAAACGAAATAATATAATCGAATAATCTATACTTTTTAATGGGTTTGACGCCTTTAAATTTGCACAAGAAAAAAACAAAATGAAACAGGCTATGTTATTCATTTTAAAAGCCTATATTTGCAGCCTGAAAAAAGGTCGTATTCTACATGTAAGAAAAATGGGTCTTTTTTAAATATTAAATACTAAACATTAAATAGTTATATAATGTCTCAAGTTACGGGTAAAGTATCACAAATTGTAGGTCCGGTTATAGACGTAGCATTCGCTGCCGGTACTGAATTACCAAAAATTTACGATTCGTTAGAAATTAATAAAGCAGACGGTACCAAAATAGTGTTAGAGATTCAGTCTCACATTGGTGAAGATACGGTACGTACAATTGCGATGGATTCCAGTGATGGATTAAGTAGAGGAATGGAAGCTGTTGGAACAGGAGCTCCTATTCAAATGCCGATTGGTGGAGATGTATATGGACGTCTATTTAATGTGATTGGAGATGCTATTGATGGATTAGGAGATCTTCCTAAAGCTGGAGAAAACGGTCTTCCAATTCACCGTCAAGCACCTAAGTTTGAGGATTTATCAACTTCTACAGAAGTTTTATTCACAGGAATCAAAGTAATCGATCTTATCGAGCCTTATGCAAAAGGAGGTAAAATTGGATTATTTGGTGGTGCAGGAGTTGGTAAAACGGTATTGATTCAGGAATTAATTAATAATATCGCGAAAGGTCACGGTGGACTTTCTGTATTCGCAGGAGTAGGAGAAAGAACACGTGAAGGAAATGATCTTCTTCGTGAGATGTTAGAGTCTGGAATTATCAAGTATGGTGATGATTTTATGCATTCTATGGAAGAAGGTGGATGGGATCTTTCTAAAGTAGATAAGGAAGCTATGAAAGATTCTAAAGCAACTTTCGTATTTGGTCAGATGAATGAGCCACCAGGAGCACGTGCTCGTGTTGCACTTTCTGGACTTACGATTGCAGAATATTTCCGTGATGGAGCCGGAGATGGGCAAGGAAAGGATGTACTTTTCTTCGTAGATAACATTTTCCGTTTTACCCAAGCAGGTTCTGAGGTGTCTGCACTTCTAGGTCGTATGCCATCTGCGGTAGGATATCAGCCTACATTAGCAACCGAAATGGGTGTGATGCAGGAACGTATTACTTCTACTAAGAAAGGATCTATTACTTCTGTACAGGCAGTTTATGTACCTGCAGATGATTTAACAGATCCAGCACCAGCAACAACGTTTGCTCACTTAGATGCAACAACAGTATTATCTCGTAAAATTGCAGAGCTTGGTATTTATCCAGCAGTGGATCCATTAGATTCTACATCTAGAATTCTTACTGCCGATATCTTAGGAGATGATCACTATAACTGTGCACAAAGAGTAAAAGAGTTGTTACAGAGATATAAAGAATTACAAGATATTATTGCAATTCTTGGTATGGAAGAATTATCTGAAGATGATAAGTTAGCAGTAGGACGTGCTCGTCGTGTTCAGCGTTTCTTATCTCAGCCATTCCACGTAGCAGAGCAGTTTACTGGTATACCTGGTGTTCTTGTAGATATTAAGGATACAATCAAAGGATTTAATATGATTATGGATGGTGAGTTAGATCACTTGCCAGAAGCAGCATTTAACCTTAAAGGAACTATCGAAGAAGCTGTTGAGGCTGGTGAGAAAATGTTAGCTGAAGCATAATCTAGTTAATTGTTGGTAGTTGATAGTATCTTATTGAATTAAGTACACAATCAACCGACAACTAACAATAAACAACTATAAATATGTATTTAGAAATAGTAACTCCAGAAGCAGTATTGTTTAGCGGCGAAGTAACTTCGGTTGCTGTTCCAGGTGTGAATGGAGAGTTTCAGATGTTGGATAATCACGCGCCAATCGTTTCTTTATTAGGAAAAGGAAATGTGAAAGTGTACGGTGATATGAATTTGGAAGAAGAAGTAGTAGAAAAATTTACGAAAGAAAATGGTGTTACACTTCTAGCGATAAATTCAGGTACAATTGAAATGAAAGATAATAAAGTGATTGTACTTGCAGATTAAGTAGTATTTACAATCTAGATCATTATATTAAATCCCTATTATTATATGTAATAGGGATTTTTTATTTTTTATAAAGTTTACTAGTATACTATTTAATACCAGTGAAGATGTAAAAAAAGAAATATAAGAGTTATCGCAACGATGATTTTTATTTTAAATCATAACCTAAAAAAACTAATTTCAATGGGGACTTTTATGTATAAAATATAACTTCACTGTTATTAAGGGTTTTGGTAAATTCAAGGAAAACATATCGCTATACTGTTTGATTATGGAGGAAGATTATATATAGAAATTTAGGGATCTAGTAAAGTGATTTATAAGTAACAATTAGTTAAGAAATGGGTTGTTTTTTAACGTCTTAGATTGCGAACGATAACATATGGATAAAGGGGTGATTTTAACTATGTGATATTTTCGTATCTATGAAAGCTAAACGATATCAATCTATTATTCCTTTTATAGTTATATTGGTAATACTTAGCCCTTTTTTATGTGTTCCTAAAGAACAAAGTTTACTTTTTATAAATAGATTTAATTCTCCTCTTAGAGACGGATTTTTTAAGAACCTTACTTGGTTTGGGGAAGGTTTTATGGTTGTCTGTGCAGCTTTAACCCTTTTGTTTCTTAGAGTACGTTGGTTTTTTGTTTTTGTAACAGGGCTTTTTTTGCATGTTTTCTTCATTCAGTTTAATAAGCAAATTCTTTTCAATGACATTTATAGACCGTCTGTTTATATGAGTTGGATTTGTCAAGATCATTTACTTCATTTTGCCGAAGGAATAAGAATAAGACGAGAGGTAAGCTTCCCTTCTGGTCATACAACGGGGGCAGCTTTTGCCGCATCGTTTATTGCGTTAATTTTTAATTCTAATCGCTCTTCGATTACACTTGCTCTATTAGCAATAAGTGTTGGGTTTTCTCGAGTGTATTTAGCTCAGCATTTTCTAATCGATGTATATTTTGGATTTCTGTTTGGAACCTTATCTTCGATAATAGCATTTACTTTGATTGAAAAAATTGCGTCCAAATATTTTTGGATGGATAAATATCTGATACCTGTTACGTCTCGAAAACTAAAAGTAAGACTTGTGTTTTTAAGGCAGTTATTTATTAGAAGAATAAGATCATATCCAAAGTATTAATTTTTTACTACTCATTTTGATTACCAAGTTATATAATCATCAAAACTTTCTAATTGTTTTTTCTATTAGTCTTTTTCTTTGTTTGATAGGATCATGGGCATATCCAATTTATATTCTAGATGAAGCGAAAAATGCAGAAGCTGCAAGAGAGATGTTAGTTCATTCTGAGTTTATTGTTCCAAAATTTAATCGGTTACTAAGAGCAGATAAGCCTCCTCTACATTATTATTTTATGATTTTGGGATATAAGCTTTTTGGAGTGAATGCATTCGGTGCTCGTTTTTTTTCTGGAATATTCGGAGCATTAGCAATTAGTATATCGTATTACTATATAAATAAATTTTCTCAGAGAAATATTGCTTGGATTTTTGTCTTGGTATGCTGGTCATCTATCTTCTTTATTCAGGAATTTCATTTGGCTGTTCCAGATCCTTATTTAATTTTTTTTATAAGTATTGGGCTTTGGATGTTTTATGACTTTTATGCGACCAGTTCTAAGTTTTCATTATGGATAATGTATGTGCTTTTTGGTTTGGGAACACTTACCAAAGGTCCTGTAGCAATTGCTTTACCAGGTTTGATTTGCATCATATTTTTAGTTAGTACTAAAAATTTCAGTATCCAAGCGATTCTTAAATTTAGACCTCTTTTAGGGTTAATTGTTTTTTTATTAGTAACAACACCGTGGTATATTTTAGTGCATTTCGAAACCGATGGAGATTGGACAAAAGGCTTTTTTCTGGATCATAATGTAAATAGATTTGGAAGTAAAATGGAAGGCCATGGAGGTATATTTCTAATTACATGGGCTTTTGTTTTATTGGGTTTAATGCCATTTTCTTTTTTTCTTTTAAAAGCATTTAAAAACTCATATATAAACAAATCTAAAGACTCATTACTTTTATTTTCTACTATTGTATCGGTTGTATTTATTGTGTTTTTCAGTATTTCAGGAACTAAATTGCCTAACTATACGATGCCGTGTTATCCTTTTTTGGCATTGGTACTAGCAGTGGCTTTTTGGGAGTTTTACAGAGGAAAGGATAAAGGTATCCACAATACTATTGCTGTAGGATTAATTGGACTACTGGCTATAGGCTTGCCAATAGCAGGAAAGTTAGTATTATTACAAGAAAAGGAATTAAGTGATGTAAGTGATATAGCCTATTGGCTAATACCAACGTCAACAGCTACTTTAGTTGGCTTGGTTTTTTATTTCAAAGGATATTTACAAAAGGCTTTTATCACCATTGCTTTGGGTTGGGTTATCATTACACCAATTTTATTTCTTGGAATTTATCCTAGATTAACTTCGCGAAACCCTGTAGAACAAGCAAAGTCAATATTAAAACAAAATGATACAGTTAAAGTATATAAAAGTTTTGATGCGGCTTTCCCAATTAATTTTCAAAGGACCTTCACGATTATTCATAAGGAAGCTGAGATAGAGGAGTATTTTGAAAAACACCCACAAGGCTTTTTAATGACAAATACACGTGAGGTAGATGTTTTAGAAAACAGAATGGATATCGTCAAGATCATGGAAGTAAAAGCGCTATTTGAATCACATACTACCCGAATTTATAAAAAGAAATGATAACTAAATATTAGTTACATATAGTAATAAAGGTGTAATAAAAGGTGTAGGTATTTTTATTGCTATAGTTATAAAAAAAGGTTTTGCTTGAGGATTCTATTATAGATAGATTACTAACTTTTGACTTAATGCTGTCAACTAATTTTTGATTGTTTTCTGATGTTCCAAGTAAGAGAATTGTCTTGTTGTTATACTGATCAATAGCAGTGTAAAAAAGATCATTTTTAGCCGTAAATGCATCATAAAAATGATTAGGCATGAGCACTTTCATAGTGCCTGTAAAATCAATTGCATCACAGATAATGAGATTTGATTTCTCTAGTTGTGATGAGTGATTTTGTAATAGGAATTTTGCAAATTTGAAGTAAGGCCGATTGATTCGCTCTGTAAAACCTAAGGATGGTCCTAAACCAATACTCAGTGGCTTGTATACGAGTGTTAGAGCTGCTATAATTATTAAAATATTTTTAAAAACCTTATATCTTTTTATTGATTTTTCATGCTCATCAATACAACAAAACACGTAAATCGGGGTAATAATAAGCAATGGTTGAATCCATCTCTCATGCGCATTCGTTGCTTTGGTAAATACTAAAATGATAGCGAAGATCAGTACTGAAAGAGTCAAAAACCTACCTAAAAAATTAACAAACCTATTTTTTTGTGTTTCGAAAACAGACTTGATTTTCCCTTTAAAGAGTAATAACATAGAGACAAAAAACAAACCTGCAAATGATAAAACCCCTTTACTAATAGCCCAGATACTTGGAGTTATAGTTGATATATATGAAAGGTTTTGTGTTGCCAGATCATTGATGGTTTCTTCACTGGTAGTTGTCATGTTTTTATACAGCCAAATAAAATGAGGTGTAATCAGTACTAAAAAAACAAGTATCGATAGACTAATCTTTTTATTCAGGATTATTTTTCTGTATTCTATATCTGATATAATAGCTAATAAAAATGCTAATAAGGAGATTACAAAATTGTATTTTGATAGGATTCCTAATGTAATAGTAATACCCAATATGATATAATTAAGATTCGATGGATTACGAATAAGTCTTATAAAAGACCAGATCATGAAGACAACAGAAAAGGTAATAAGTACTGTATGGGTTTGTCTAAAACTTTCAACCGATAACTGAAGAAATAAGAATAAGCTTAAAGTTGAAATATTTGCATCTAAAAAGGAGTCTTGATACTGTTTTGATATTGTAAAAACAAGTGTAAAAATACCAATCAACAATACCGTTCTAAATATAATGATGCTCAGTAAACTATATCCAAATAGTTTTGTAATAAAAATAATTATCCAAGTATATAAAGGTGGTTGTTGATTATAACCAAGTAAAAGCTTTTGACTTAAAAACACTTGCTCAGCTTCATCTACTTCTAACGAATTTGTAAGTAATAGTCTAAAAAAAAGATGTGTCAGAAAATAAGTAATGATTAAAAGAAAAAAAGATCTGTGGTTCTTCAAGGAGCCTATTTGTTTTAGGAAATGTAACTGACGGCTCATGCTCTATTCGTTAATGTAACGGATCTCTAAGTTTTAAATATGAATTTGCTTTTTTGAAATGGAATATAATTCCAAATAAAGATACAAGAGCAGTTATAGCAGAAAATAAAACCCCAATTGATACAGCAGTTACGGTATCGAATTGCAACATTGAAGAAGCTTGGTAAAAAATCATTTCTCTAACACCTATTCCTGAAAATGAAAAAATGGATAAAACCGAAGAAATTAAAAACACAAAAATATATAATGAATAGGATTCAACTTTTGTTATAGATGCTAGCAACGATAGAATACAAATGCATTGTAACAACTGAATAGCAATAGATTGTACTAAGGTTTTTACATAGTCAGACAAAAAAGCTGGAAATAACCTTTGTATAAATATATAGGAAGCTGTTATACCTAAGACTAATAATAGAATGATTCCTGCAATTATATTTGTCTCTTCAAATATGGGTATTATAAGAGCATAAATAAGTATTAAAATTCCAATAGCCGTCAATCCCATAAATCTATCTACAAATAAAGATGCTGTAAGTTTTTTGGTAGACCATTTAAAAGTCTTGTGAAGTAAAAATACTTTATAAGCATCTCCACCAATTCCTCCAGGAATAAAAAAATTATAAAACATTCCTATTAGATACAGTTTATAGTTGCTTTTTGGACTTATATAAAAACTTGAAGATGTAAACAATACTAGAAGTCGATCAGCAGAAATCCATTGGGATAAAATAAAACAGACTATCCCAATTAAAAGATAAAAAGTATTTACACGTTTTAATGTTTCCCAAATTTCTGTAAACGGAATTTTTGTAAAAACTAGGTATAGTAATAATACGGTTATTCCAATTTTAAGAAACGTGTAAAACAGGTTCTTTCTCTCTTGTTTCAAAAGTTGTAATTTTTCTAATGTTATAAGGAGTTTTATTTTGAGATTCGTAGTAAGTTCTCATTAATAAATCGGTGACAATCCCTATTGTAAAAAATTGAATTCCTACTAGTATTAATAACACACCTAATAATAGTAATGGCCGTGTTCCGATATCATTCCCCATCAATTTCAAAATGATTAGGTATACATTAATCAACAAGCCAACTCCAAAAAATAACATTCCCATATTTCCAAATAAATAAAGAGGCTTTTGCAGGTATTTACGCTGAAAAATGATCAATAAAAGGTCATTCATCACTTTAAATGTTCTTCCTAATCCATATTTTGAAACACCAAATTTTCTTGCGTGATGTTTTACAGGAATTTCTGTGATACGTGCACCGTCTATATGAGCGTTTAATGCAATGAATCTGTGTAGTTCTCCATATAAAGGAATCGCTTTAGCTGTTTCTGAAGTCATTACTTTAAGGGCACATCCAGCATCCGTGATATGAAGATTTGTAGCTTTACGAATAATGTAATTTGCTATTTTAGAAGGCAAGGTTCTAATAAAATTATCCTTTCTCTTTTGTCGTATGCCGGTAACAAGATCCCAATCCTCATTGATAGCTAATTCTAACATTCTAGGAATATCTGCAGGATCATTTTGCATATCACCATCCATTGTAATAATATATTCACCTCTTGCATAGTCAATACCAGCTGCTAAAGCAGAGCTTTGCCCATAATTTCTTTTTAATTCTACAAGAACAACGTTAGGATTATTTAGTGATTTTATTTCTTCTCTGGTATTATCAGAAGAGAAATCATCTACATAAATAATCTCATATCGATATCCTTTTAATCCATTTTCTATGGCTTCTGTTAGTAAGCTCGTATTTCCTTCTTCATTGTATACAGGAATTACCACTGATAATAATCTTATACTCTGCATATGGAATCTTCTTAAATCATCAAAGTTATAGTCGGAACATCAATTTAATATTGGGTAATTGATAATAAATTAATAAGGAATTCCGGTCGAGTTATATAATTGTTAAGTAGTTCGCTAGAGGTTGTTTTTAGAAACGCACTTACACTACTTTTGGTCGAATTAGATGCTATTAATTAAGATCTTATTGCTTTTTAGATGACAGATTTTCTTTTCAAAAAAGATTATATAATACTATACATATTATTGCTTATAGTATATATATCTGGATTATGGATTCCCTTAATGGAGAATGATTCCGCACAACATGCAACAATGGCAATGCGGATGTATCTGGAAAATGACTTCCTTAATATTTATAAAGCAGGAAGAGATTATCTAGATAAGCCACATATGCATTTTTGGCTTGCAGCTTTATCATTTAAAATATTTGGAATATCAGATTGGGCGTATAGAATTCCTGCTTTGTTATTTACAGGAATAGGAGCAATCTCTTGTTATGGATTGGCTAAAGAGTTTTATGGAAAACAAGCAAGACATATTGCTTCATTAGTTTTTTTATCTGCTCAAGCAATTGTTCTTTCTAATCATGATGTAAGAACAGATGCTGTTCTTACAGGCGCTACTATTTTTGGAATATGGCAACTAGTATTATATATAAATCATGAAAAAGTTGTTCATGCTATTTTAGGAGCGGTTGGAGTAGCCATAGCTTTTTCTACGAAAGGTCAATTAGGAGTCTTTGTTGCAGGAATCTGCATACTAACATATGTGTCATATAACCGAAGATGGTACGTGATTTGGTCTTGGAAAACTTTAATCGGTATTTTATCATTCATTATCTCAATATTACCAGTTTTGTATGCGTATTATGTTCAATTCGATTTACATCCCGAAAAAATTATACATGGCCAGTCGAATGTTTCTGGAATTAGGTTTATTCTTTGGGATCAAAGTTTTAATAGATTAACGGCCTCTGGTTTTAAAGAAACTAGCCCTGATTATTTTTTCTTTTTTCATACCCTTTTATGGGCGTTTTTACCATGGTCAATCATAGCATACTTAGCTTTATTTAATAGATGTAAAGAACTATGGATAAACAAATTTATTTTTAAACCTAAACTAGAAACATTAACCTCCTTAGGTGTTTTCGTAGTTCTGATAGTTATTAGTTTTTCAAAGTTTAAATTGCCGCATTATTTAAACAACATATTACCAATATTATCTGTTTTAGTAGCAGGTTATTTAACAGAATTGTACAACAAGAATAAAAAACGTACTTCTCAGGTATTTTTAGTGCTACAGTATGTTATACTAACCACTGGTAGTATTTTAGTATTGTTTCTTATATTTTGGGCTTTTCCGATGCCACACGTTGGTATTATTTTGTGTTATTTACTGTTGTTAGTAGGATTAAGTTATGTAATAACTACAAAAATGAAAACGATAAGAAAATTGATCATTCTATCGGTATCGTATATGATTTTGATCAATTTTTGTTTAAATACTCAATTTTACCCAAAACTATTATTATATCAGGCAGGTAACAATGCTGCAAGAGTAATTAATTCGGAGGATATTAATAAAACTGATGTCCTGATGTTAAATGGAAGACCTAGCTGGTCACTCGACTTTTACACCAAAAGAATTACCCCTACAGTTCATATTTCAGAAGTATCAAGTACAGTGAAAAGTGGTCAATGGTTATTTCTATATGGCAATAAGTTGGAGTCGTTGAAAGCTATGAATATAAGCTGGTCAAGAGAATATGAGATATATCACCATAGGATTACCAGGTTATCTTTAGAGTTTTTGAATCCTAATACAAGAGATGCTATCTTAGAAAAAGCATATCTAATCCAAGTTGAATAATTATTTGTGTAATGCAACCTGGTTATGCTAAGGTTTTTGATTTATTGATTCTTTGTTTTCGAATGAAATAAGAAATATACCATTCTGTAAAACGCTTCACTCCTTCTTGTAAATTGGTTTGTGGAGTGTATCCAACAGCTTCTGTTAGACTAGATATATCCGCATATGTTTTTTGAACATCACCTGGTTGCATTGGCATAAAGTTCTTCTTTGCCTTAGTATTCAAATTTTTCTCGATTGAATCAATAAAGTCCATAAGCTTAATTGGATTGCTATTTCCGATATTATGAAGCACATATGGAATGTGTCCTTTTTCGGCATCTGGAATATCAAATATTACTTTTACAATTCCTTCTACGATATCATCTATGTAAGTAAAATCTCGTTCCATATTACCGTTATTAAAGACTTGTATTGGTCTATTATTTATAATAGCTTCGGCAAATAGCGATGGTGCCATATCTGGTCGTCCCCAAGGACCATAAACTGTAAAAAAACGCAAGCCAGTTGTTGGAATTTTGAATAAATGGCTATAAGTATAAGCCATAAGTTCATTGCTTTTTTTTGTAGCTGCGTATAAACTAATAGGATGATCTACACAATCATCTATAGAAAATGGTGTTTTTTTGGTGTTACCATATACTGAAGAACTGGATGCATATGCAAGATGTTTAACAGGATAGTGTCTACACGCTTCTAAAATATTCAAAAAACCTTCTACATTACTTTTAATATATACGTCTGGATTTTCTAAGCTATAACGTACACCCGCTTGAGCAGCCAGATGTATAATAGCGTCAAAACGTTCATATCGAAATAAATCCATTAATGCGGCTTTCTGAGTCAATTCCATTTTAATAAATCGATACTGAGAATGGATACTTGATTGAACATATTTTTTTTCAACAATCAAGTTCTTAGGTATACCCACCTTTTTAAGCCTGTCATATTTTAGCTGAGGATCATAATATGAATTTATATTGTCAAAACCAATGACTTCGTGTCCCATGGTCAAAAGTCTACGGGTTACATGAAAACCAATAAATCCAGCTGCTCCTGTTACTAAAATTTTCATTTGATTATAGATTAGGTTAGTTAAGAATCAATTATTGAGATGAATTGTTTTCCGATACAACTTCTGATGATGCATATTCATTCGTTCTTCTTACTTCATAGGCTTTTAACCACTCTCCTTTAGGTGTCCCATTATCAAAGGAACTTAGAAGTACTGGGAAGACAGTTTTTTTTCTAGCTTCTTCATTAGAAAAGCCTTCATATTCAATACGGTACAAAGCTGTGTATAAAACCGCTCTACCAGTTCCATGATGACAATGAATCAATATTGGATAAGATATGTCCTTATCTAAAACATCAAAAAACTGTTCTAAATTTTCCTTACTAGGTATTTGGTGAGATGGAATATTAATATGTGTTACATTATCTATGGTTTCTATAATGTCATGCTCTCTAGTAATATCATTGGTGAGACTTGGATTTAGAGGGTCTATAACAGCTCCAATTCTTAAGTCAATAACAGTTTTTATACCATATTTGTTTAGATAACTCTCAATTTTATCAGCAGGAATCGCCGCAGATCTATATACCTTTCCAGATGTTACCTCTGTAAACCTATAATTAAAGTGTACATGATAAACATACAGAGTGGTAAATACAATAGCAATAGATAACAAAGAAAAAATAAACTTTTTGGTTGTTTTCATTACTGTGTTTTTTAAATTTCATTTACGAAGTTAAAGAATCAAAAGACCTAAAAACAGGAATAAAGACAACCCTAATAATTTAATAATGATTCATAAACAATTGCCTTGAAATTTATTTTTTATGATAACTTTTTAATAACAAAATTTGATTTAAAAAATTGATTATTAGAGTTTTAAAATTTTAAAATCAACCAATAAGTGTTTTTGTAGGGAAGAACAGTTTAGTTAAAAATTAATTAATCTACAGGTAATAAAAAGCGTTGAGGAAAACTATAATTTTAGATGCTTAACTAACTTATAAATCATTTAAAATGAAAAAAATTATTACACTTTTTATTATAGTGCTTATATTATGTGCATGCGAATCAAATGAGGATATTTATGTTTTTGAGGAGGATGTGTCTGAGAATAAAAATTCTAGTTTCTATTTAGATTTAGCTTATCAACATGCACCTGTACACTATCAAGATGTAGATAGAACGGGTTCTCATGGTTTAAGCGGAAAAGCGGATTACATTACTGCTTATGATTTTGATGGTGATCTAAATGCAAAAAATAATTGGGACAACATTGCCAATTCCTCCAGAAAAGGAAATGCAGTTGGTTATTATTCCGTTGTAGAAACAAGTACGCACTATTTTATTACCTATGCATTTTTTCATCCAAGAGACTGGACAGATATTTGGTTTTTATATCATTTTGATGAGCATGAAAATGATCTTGAAGGTGTACTTACAGTTGTAAAAAAAGACAACTCTACCTACGGTACAGCAATTGGGGCTGTAACCATATTTCATTCTGATTTTTATTCTTACAAAGCTTCAAACTCCGGATTAACTAATGGGAGTGAAGATATAGATGGTACTTTAACTACTCAAAATCATAATGGAATTAATAGATTTAAAACTTCTGCAGAGGCAAAAGGACATGGTATCAAAGCACATGCTAAACAACAACCTGGAGGGAGTGATTATGTAGTATATTTTCCTAGTAAAACCACTAGCGAACATCCATCTGATATTTATGATAGAAATGTAAAATATAAATTGGTGAATATATTTGAAAACGGTGGGATGTGGGATCAACGTTTTAATACAAACCTTTTTAGTAATGCCAAATCATTTCAAAAATCATACGGTAGTGGATCTGCCAATGCACCCTGGAACTGGGATGATAAAGATGATGGAGGTAATCAGGGACTATTAGCAGGAGGTATTGCATATTACCCCGCTCATTTGGTCGATGAGTATTTTAATGGGTTAGGAAACTTTAGTAAAACTTATATTTACAATCCGTATCTTGGGATAGAATAATTTTCTTAAAAGACCTATAAAAAGAGGAGTTATACCATGTGTTTAACTCCTTTTTTATATGGTAAATAAGTCAAATTTAAATAATTCCTTAGATTTTGTTTAAAATTATGTTAAACCATCATTTGTAGGTAAAACGTTTTATACTTTTCAGCTTCGTATACAACACAATAGCATGATTAAAAACATATTCACTTTTATTTTTTTGAGTTTTACTCTTGTGGCTTTTGCTCAGAAAAAACAACTAACTCATGATGATTATGACCTTTGGAAACGTATTTCAGATACTAAAATATCGAATACCGGGAAATTGATTGTTTCAGTAATTGAAACCACTACTAAAAGAGGTGATGGCTACCTAAAGATTTATAATACCGAGACTAAAAATGATTTTACCTTTTTTAATGGGTATGATACGTCAATTACTGAAGATGAAAGTTTTGTAATTTTTAAGCGAAAACCATCCTATCAAACCACTAGAAAAGAAAAGAAGAAGAAATTTAAGAAAGATCAAAAAGCTAAGGACGATTTATTTATCTACGATGTAATTAATAATAAGTTGTATGACTCTATAGGAAGGATAAGTTCCTATAAAATTTCAGAGAAATCTAATGGCTGGTTAGTTATTAAAAAAATTAAGGATACAAAACCCGATAAGAAAAATGATAAAGAAGAAAAACAGGAAAAAGATACTGTAAAAGTAAAATTAGGAAAAGCGTTTACACAAGATTATGCATTGGTATATGATCTAAAGGCCAAGAAAAAAGATACGATTTTTCAGATTAAAGATTTTATACTATCTAAAGAAGGAGATCAGTTTTATTACACCCAAACCGAGCATAGTAAAAAAGGAAAGAAAGATAAAGAAAATAGAAAAAGAGATTTGGGGGTTTTTGCATATAATGCGATTACAAAAACCAAAAATGTAATCGATACGACAAGGTATTTATATGATAAATTATCCGTAGACAAAACTGGTAATCATTTCTCTTTTATTGCGGTTAAAGATTCCACTCATGTAGATTCCCTGAAATATGAGTTATTCTATTATAGGGATAAAAAACTAATCAGTATTGTAGATAGTTTAGGTAAGAACCTTAGAAATAATTGGGAGCTTAGTAATGCAAAGACTTCTTTCTTTTCAGAGCACAGCAAACGACTTTACTTTTATTCAAAACCTAAAATAATATTTCATAATGATACTACACTTTTAGAAGATGAAATCCCTCAGGTAGATGTTTGGAATTGGAAGGATAAAATGGTACAACCCGAACAAAATGCTAGGTTAGAGGAATTAAAAAATGAAGCTTTTCTCTCTTATTATGATATCAAAAATCAATCGGTTGTAAAATTACAAGATGATTTTATAGACAATCTTATTTTAGATAAAGATAATGAGCAGAAATTTATACTTGGAGCAGCTGGATCTCCATATGATGTTCAAAGGTCATGGTATTTTCCTTGGTTTAGAGATTTTTACGTTATCGATACTAATTCTGGACAAAAACGTTTAGCGCTTGCAAAAGCAGCCTTACAACCAATATTGTCGTTAGATGGAAAGTATGCGTTGTATTATGATATAGAACAGAAAAACTGGTTTTCTTTAGAGTTAGCAAGTTTAAAAAAGACCAATCTTACAAAAGAAGTCAATGTGGCTTTTTATGATGAGGATGATGACCACCCAATGCAACCTTTTCCTCATGGATTTGGAGGATTCGATAAAAATGGTAATGCACTAATTTATGACAAGTATGATATCTGGAAAGTTACTTTATCAGGTGAGACAAAACCTGTAAATGTAACTACCAATGGTAGAAAACGTAATATCGAATATAGAACCTTGCAATTAGATGATAAAAATAGAAATCAGGCTTCTTATAGTAATGACAAATTGTTGATCACTAGTTTTGATAAAACTACGAAGGCCTCTGGGTTGTATACATTAGTGAATAATAAATTGAAGGAGAAAATAAAACCAACAGAATTTTTTATCAATGACTATAGTAAAGCTAAGAAAGGAGAACTAATTACGTTTACTAAGCAAAACTTCGATACGTTCCAGGATTTGCATTATACTAATGATGATTTTGATAAGACTGAACAAATAACAAATGTGAATCCTCAGAAAGAAAATTTTAAATGGGGAACTGCAGAGTTGTTTACTTGGAAAAGTTATGATGGCAAAAAGCTAGAAGGTATCGTATATAAACCTGAAAATTTTGATCCCTCAAAAAAGTACCCTTTGATCACGTATTTTTATGAGAAAAGATCCGACAGCTATCGAAACTATTATACACCAAGACCTAGTGCTTCCATTGTAAACCCTTCTTATCTGGTTAGTAATGGTTACATAATGTTTGTACCAGATATTGTTTATCAAGATGGAAAACCTGGTGCTAGTGCTTATAATTGTATTGTATCTGGTGTGGAAGCATTAGAACAGAAGGGGTATATAGATAGCGAAAATATGGCTATCCAAGGACAAAGTTGGGGAGGATATCAGGTAGCCTATTTAGTTACGGTTACCAATAAATTTAAAGCTGCAATGGCTGGAGCTCCAGTAAGTAATATGACATCAGCATACGGAGGAATTCGCTGGCAATCTGGATTGAGTAGAGCTTTTCAGTATGAACGAACGCAAAGTCGTATTGGTAAAAACCTATGGGATGGATTTGATCTGTATATAGAAAATTCTCCTTTATTCGGAATTCCGAAAATAGAAACTCCTTTGTTGATGATGCATAACGATAAAGATGGAGCAGTACCTTATTATCAGGGTATAGAAATGTTTATGGGAATGCGTAGATTAGGTAAACCCGCTTGGCTTTTGGTATATAACGATGAGGCTCATAATCTTAGAAAAGAAAAAAATAGACAAGACTTATCAATACGGATGATGCAATTTTTTGATCATTACTTGCAAGGAAAACCAGCTCCTATATGGATGACTAAAGGTGTTTCTAGAGTGGATAAAGGAAAAGACTTTGGGTATGATTTAGAGGAGACACCACTGAGTATGCAAAAAGCTACTCCCAGTCCCAACTAATGATATGCCACTGTATAGCATCAGCCTGATAAACGATTAAATCTTTAAAACCAATTGCACGATGTGCTTCTAATGATCTGTGATTGTTCGAAGCAACTTCAGTTATTAGCAAGGAATATTTTTCTTGTAAGGAGGATTTCATTTTTTGATAAAGACCTCGGAATATTCCTTGTCTTCTATATGCTTTGTCAACACATACTTGTCCCATGACAATGTAGTTGGTTTTTGGCTCAATCAAAGAGTCAATTTTCACAAACATCGGTTTGAGAACTTCAATATCATTTCCAAAATCCTTGGTCATACATAATGCGTATCCAACAACCTTATCATCATGTTTGGCAATGATATGTTGTTGCTGGGTGTTCATTTTTTTAAGAATATCAAAATTATGTTTTACAGTAACAAAACCTTCTTTTTGTTTCTCGTTGGAAGAGATGGATTCAGATAAATTGTTTTGCTGTAATGCTAGTATTTGATGTAATTCTTCATCTTTTGAGGCTATGGTGTATGTGATCATGGAGAACTGTTTTGATAAAAATAATATTTTAGATTTCTAATAAGTATATCAATTTATCAAAAATTTTAAGGTCGGTATTCTAAAATATCAGAGGGCTGACAATCTAGTTCTTTGCAAATTGCTTCAAGTGTAGAGAACCTGATCGCTTTTGCTTTTCCAGATTTAAGAATCGAAAGATTGGCAGTAGTGATACCTATTTTTTCAGCCAATTCTTTACTCTTCATTTTTCGTTTGGCAAGCATAATATCAAGATTAACAATTATAGGCATAATTAAATAGTTAAATCGTTTTCGTTTTGAAGTGTTCTTGCCTTGGAAAATACCTCGTGGAGATATAAAAAGAATAAACCTATAATTGGAAATAAAATAATAGAAGTATCTATTTCGAATATAAGTTTGTTTTCTAAAAATAAGTTTGTAAATATTTTTGCTGATATTTCTATGATACTAATCATAATAAATAGCTTTCCTGAGTTCTTAAAGTTTTTAATCACAGCGGGCGAAAAGTGATTTCCTTCTGACAAGTCAGAAAGACTTTTTGTTAAAAGTTCAATAGACTTAAAAAAAATAAAAAGCATACCTAGATATAATAGTTGAATAATTACAACTTTTATAGAATTAGAACTATATAACGTATCACTTTCTAAGAAATGTGGATTGATCATTTTGGGAACAAAGAATCGGTATACTAAAGAAATAAAACTAATTCCTAAGCCAAATCCTACAAAGTAATAATAAAAGTTAATTAGCTTTTTTAAAATATATATCGGTTTCATTATTGTAAAATTATTGTTTAACGATAACAAATATACAAAAATTATTGTTTTTCAATAATTTTTTATCAAAAAAGAATATTTAATTGTTGTTTTTGAAATCATGATTATAACTTTTGACTGCTGTTGTAAGTTCTATTTTGTTGTATTTTAGCGGTATGCAAGGAATACCAAAAAAACTTCATAAAAAGCTTCAGGAAAGAGAAGAGAAAGATGCTTTACGTGTATTAGGTTTTAAGAATAATTTAGTTGATTTTTCATCTAATGATTATATAGGTTTTTCTTCTTCCAAGGTTATTTTTGATCATGCTCATCAGTTATTAGTTGAGCGTGATATACATGAGAATGGAGCAACAGGTTCACGTTTGCTTTCGGGAAATCATACTTTATATAACGAAACTGAAGAAATACTAGCTAATTTTCATAATGCACCGTCTGCTTTGATTTTTAATTCAGGATACGATGCAAATATTGGTTTTTTCTCTTCGATTCCACAACGAGGTGATATAATTTTATATGATGAGCTCATTCATGCTTCTATCCGAGACGGAATTATAATGAGTAATGCGAAATCGTATAAATTTAAGCATAATGATTACATTGATCTAGAAAAAAGGATCACATCAATAAGATCTTCATCTAATGAAAGTCAGGAAATATATGTAGTAACAGAGTCGGTTTTTTCTATGGATGGAGATGTTCCAGATTTAGAAGCTTTTTCTCAATTATGTGAAACCAATGATTGTTATTTTGTTGTAGATGAAGCTCATGCAACAGGTGTGTTTGGAAATAATGGTGCAGGTTTAATTCAGGAGTTAAAACTCGAAGAAAAAGTCTTTGCACGTATTCATACCTTTGGTAAAGCAATAGGTTGTCATGGAGCGGTTATTTTAGGATCTTCACAATTGAAGCAATATCTGGTAAATTTTGCAAGGAGTTTTATCTATACTACCGGTTTGTCACCACATGCAATTGCTACAATTCAATCTTCATATCAGCAACTTAAAATAACAACAGAGATCGATAAACTGCGGAAGGTTATTCAGTTTTTTAATGAGCAAAAGGAGTCCATGCAATTAGAAAAGTTATTCATTAAAAGTGACTCTGCTATACATTGTTGTATCATTTCAGGAAATGAAAAAGTAAAGACAATAGCTTCAAAAATACATGATCAAGGTTTTGATGTAAAACCAATTTTATCACCAACAGTTCCTGAAGGAAAAGAACGATTACGATTTTGTTTGCATAGCTATAATACCAAAGAAGAAATAGTAGAAGTTTTGACCTTGTTAGCTACCTTTGTCAAAAAATAAATTAGCTCGTAGAAAGCGTTGAGATATTCAAGTTTTGATTATCGAGTAAAGAAGACAAATTATCACGTCTATTATGGCTAAAAAAGAACAAAAAAAGATATTTATAACAGGAATAGGTACAGATGTTGGTAAAACTGTAGTATCTGCCATCGTAGTTGAGGCACTGCAAGCAGATTATTTTAAACCTGTTCAAGCGGGAGATTTATCCTATTCCGATACCGATAAAGTAAAAGAGTTGGTTTCTAATTCTGAATCTACCTTTCATAAAAATAGTTATGCTTTGCATACACCAATGAGTCCTCATGCTGCGGCAGAAATTGATGGCATTACTATCGACATTAACAATATCCAGATTCCATCAACTTCAAATACTATAGTGATCGAAGGTGCTGGAGGTTTGCTAGTTCCGTTAAATGATGAAGCTACAATTTTAGATATTATTGATGCCGATTGTAAAGTTATTGTAGTATCCAGACATTACTTAGGGAGTATAAATCATACATTGTTGACTGTAAAATTATTACAAGAGAAAGGATTTGATCCAGTGATTATTTTTAGCGGAGATGAACATATAACTACCGAAAGTATTATCAAAAAAATGACGAAGGTAAAAGTTATCGGTAGAGTGGATAACGAACCTTATTTTGATGAAATGGTAGTTAAAGAATATGCCTCATTGTTTAAGGATGAATTAGAAACGTTATGAGTTTACAACAGAGAGATAAACAACATCTTTGGCATCCACTTACACAGCATAAAATCCATCCAGATGCCTTACCTATTGTAAAGGCAGAAGGAGCTTTGCTTTATGATGATCAAGGAAAGGAATATATCGATGGAATTGCTTCTTGGTATACAGCAATGTATGGACATTGTAATCCATTTATTCTAGAAAGAGTAAGTAAACAGATGCAAACCTTGGATCAGATTGTTTTTGCAGGTTTTACGCACGAACCAGCAATCGAACTGTCCGAAAAGTTAATTGAAATACTACCTGATAATCAAGAAAAAATATTTTTCTCTGATAACGGATCTACTGCTAACGAAGTGGGAATTAAGATGGCATTGCAATACCATTTTAATAAAGGAGAAAAAAGAAATACAATCATTGCTTTCGAAGACGGATTTCATGGAGATACTTTCGGAGCAATGTCGGCTTCTGGATTATCCGTATATAATGGTCCTTTTGAAGATTTCTTTATTGATGTTCGAAGAATCCCTACTCCTACTAAAGATAATTTTGATATAGTCATAAAAACACTACACCAAATTGTTGATGATAATGCAGTTGCTGCTTTTATTTATGAGCCATTGGTTCAAGGGGCAAATGCAATGCATATGTTCGAAGAAAAATACTTAGATCCGATTCTTAAAATTTGTAAGGAAAACAAGATTATTACTATTGCAGACGAAGTAATGACTGGTTTTGGGAAAACAGGAAAAAACTTTGCATCAGAATATATGGAGACAAAACCAGATATCATTTCTATGTCCAAAGCGTTAACAGCTGGTTTTGTGCCTATGGCGGTAACAAGTTGTACCCAAGAGATATACAATGCATTTCTGGATGATTCTATTGGCAAAGCATTTTTTCATGCGCATACGTATTCTGCAAACCCAATTGCATGCTCCGTTGCAATTGCTGGAATTGATCTGCTAAGTACAAAAGATATTCAGGAAAATATTGCTAGAATCATTAAGTCCCATCAAGAATTTAATGATCTTATAAAAAATCATCCAAAAATAAAAAGCACAAGACAAAAAGGAGTTATTTATGCTTTGGATTTAAACATTGAAATGGATCGATATGGTAAAAAGAGATATGAAATCTTTGATCATTTTATGCAAAACGGAGTGTGCTTACGACCGTTAGGAAAAACGATTTATATCTTACCACCTTACGTGATTTCGGAGCAACAGTTAGGCAAAATTTATAAAACGATTACCGAACTATTGGAGACTATTTAGACAGCATCAATTGTTCTAGATCATCTTTAAATTGGTTCTTTTGATCAACATGGAATGCTATAGCTTTAAAGTTACGTTTTATTCCATAGAGTCCTATTTTAGTTCCTGCTGATTGCTTTTTTAATCTAATAAGCATATTATGAGGATCTAGTTCTCCCAAAGGAGATAATCTTCTGGTTTCTTTATCAAAAACAGTTGAAGAAGAAGAAAATTCAATGGTGTCAATATCAGATATGGGAATAATTACTTCACTCATTATTCCATATCGGATATGTAGTATTTCTCCATCTATAGTTATAGGTCTTTTGGTTATTGATTTAACAAAACCAAATATCTGAACAAAAGAATAAACACTCATTATTCCTACTATCCATGCAATAGAAGGATTCGATTTTAATATCATTTTATGTAAAACAAAAGTCTCTATAATGACGATCATAAGAATACCTATGAAAATACTAATAGAGTTACCATCTTTATGATAAGTGTATTCATTTTCTCTTGGAGTTTTCTTTTTCCAGGAAATGAATCCGTAATAAAACACAGCAATTTCCATTGCTAATACCTCTGATATTTTTTTAGGAAAAACATCTGAACAAGTCTTTTTAAGGATTGTAAAAAAATCTGGTGAACTATTTTTAGTGAGCCTATACACCTGAATGGTTTTTCGAATTTTGAAGAGAATAGCAGTAACGATTCCCAACTCGATAAAAGGTAATATCCAATTCTTGATAAAGGAGATATAGGATTGATTTTCTTCTGGAATAACAAAAGAAGCAATAAGGATACCTATTACGAAAAAAGAAAGCACCGAAAACTTAGAAATATCTTTTTTCCGAATTAAGACCCAATGAATAAAGGGAATAGTAATTATCAAGTCTAATGTAATACTCTTAGAAATAAGAGAATTAGATAATGCTATATCTGAACTGGCAAATAATGCTAAAGAAACTAATATACATAAGGGTAGTCCAAATACTAGTAAGGTTTCTTTTAAACTAAGATTGCCAGTCATAATGATACGTTTTTAGTTAATTTTCATTATTCTCTTTTCCCCATAGCAAGTCAACTTGCTCATTGGTTTCATCTAGGATGACATATAATGCGGAATATGTCCAAGTATCATCTTTTTTGGTTCCTACGATATACACTCTTGCTTCTCCATCTGGACCTTTTATAGGTATAGAAATATCGACCGAACCCTCATCGTTTTCAAACTTTAAGCTTCCGTTCATAATACCATTAGTTTCTATAGGTTCTCCAAGCATTTCGACAATATAATCGTCTTCTTGAGCTTTGGCAAGTGCATCCTTGTAGGGACCAGAATTTGTAAATGCTTGAGAAACACCGAAA
The DNA here is from genome assembly GCF_947492965.1 of uncultured Aquimarina sp. Classification (GTDB taxonomy): domain Bacteria; phylum Bacteroidota; class Bacteroidia; order Flavobacteriales; family Flavobacteriaceae; genus Aquimarina. The sequence goes on from NZ_CANLOZ010000012.1 coordinate 97,080, forward strand.
ATTACAGAGCCTAAAAAGACAAAAAATATGACGATGATCGTTAGGCATCCTCCTACGGGAACAACCCATGGCCAATTTCTACTAAACCAACTTTTTTTTGCTGTCTGAATTTCCATTATATAGTGTATTTTAAGATCACTATATAAGTATCAATTCCAAAGGTTTTGTTACAAGAAATTTACTCGTATAAATAAATTCCTGCTGCATTTCCCATTTTTCTCATATGGTGGCCAACATTTGGAATCACTTTTAGAGTCCAGTTAAATTTGCAATTCATTTTGGTAGCTTGGGTTTTAGCAGTTTTGTAAAAATAACGCGCTCTGGCAAGTCTATGTAACCCTTGCTTGTCTACTGTTTTAGAACGTAAAAGAATTCCTCCTTTTTCATTTTCATTATCTAGCTCACCCACAAAAATCGTTAGTTGTTGTGCAAAGGATTTTTTGAGATTTTCAATAGATAGGTTAAGGTCTTCAATACCGAAGGGAAATTTTGTTTCAAAATCGGGTAAGGTGTAGCTTCCAGCATTGGCAGCAATGATTCTTTTTGCTTTAGAATTGGTATGAAGAATTGCAAATCGGTGTAAAATTTGTCCACCAGCAGAATGACCAAATATATCATAACCTCTTTGTGATCCATTTAATGCTTTTATAGCAGACTCAAATATTCTGTCAAAATCTTCATATATCCAGCTAGCGTTGTCTAAATTTAGTTGTATTGAAGTCTTTTCTTCGTCTAGAAAAACTTGGTTAGTATTTTTTATAAATGTGATACTCTCTCGAGTATTGACATCTGCTACTACTCCACCCAAATGATAATCTTCATAAGGATATGCTGTTTCTGGATAACTTGGTGAGAGGATAAGAATATTATATTTTTCGGATTCTTCTATCCAACTATCTCTGTAGCTATCTCCATTTCTTCCCGATCCTGGAATAACGAGCAAGACTTCAGAAGAACCATTAAATCCTTTAGGTTTATAATAATGAATAGTAATTTTTTTATGCTCATTTCCTTTGCCTCCATGCAATGTAAATGCTCCAGAACCTTCATTGATAATAATGTTGCTTTCTTGATTGTAAGCTTGGATAGTAAATAGGAATAAAACCATTAAAACCAGTATGTATGTGACTTGTTTCATTTTGATATAAATTTTTGTTTTGTCAAAAATTGAAAATAAAGAGGTTCTTAATTTAGCATGTCGATAGATACATTTGTAAAGCATGTGTTTATGCTTTTTTAATGGATAAAAAACATTTGTCATTTAAATCTGAAAATTCATCTGTTTTTAACTATAGTTTGTCGACTATGAATCGTAGATATCCTTACATTAGTTATTTTAGAGGATATGTTGATAGATAAGATTTGGATCGAAGAAATTGTATTTCAAGTACAAAAAAAGAAATGGGTTAAGCATTTGATTTTTTGGAGTGTTATCGTTTTTGCATTTACGACCAGAGATAGGGTATTGGATCTCTATTCTTTATATACTTCTTTTGTTAGACAATTATGTTATTTGATCCCACAAATGATTGCTTCTTACTTTTTAGGATATTATTTGATCCCAAAATATGCTCTTTCCAACAGAAAGTTTGTTTACATCTTATTATTTGTTGTTAGTGTATATTTTACTAGTGTTTTGGGAAGAATTCTTATCGTATACCTGTCAGAAGGTTTAACAAGAACGCCGCCTTTTCCGCAAGAATCCATATGGCAGATTATGACACAATGGAAGCATCTCGTTTTAAAGTATGTTCCTCATATTTATAGTGTTGTTTTTGGTTTCCTTTTTTTGAAGTTTTTCCTGCATTACACGAACACCAAGCAAATAGCATTAAAAGCGGATAAAGAAAAGGTAGCAACCGAATTAAAGCTGCTAAAGGCACAATTAAACCCTCACTTTTTATTCAACACTTTGAATAATATTTATGTTCTGGCATTGGAAAAGTCTGATAAAACTGCGTATTCGATAGAAAAACTGTCAGAGATTTTGGATTATATTTTGTATCGATGCACAGAAAGATACACTTCGTTGGTATCAGAGGTTACGATGTTAGAGAATTATATTGCATTAGAAAAGCTGAGATATGATGATCGATTAGAAGTTACATTTGATAAACATATTGAAGAAGATATTAAAATAGCACCACTTATTCTGCTTTCGCTTGTGGAAAATGCTTTTAAACATGGAGCTGGAGAGGATAGTGGTTCTCCACGAATTGAAATATTTGTGGCATATGAAAAGAGAATATTTATATTTAATATTTCTAATACCGTAGGAACGATTCCAACAAAAGATCGACAAGCCAAAATAGGATTAGCAAATATTACAAAACAACTGGATTTATTGTATACGGATCAATATGATCTGAACATAATAAATAATAAGGATGGTTTATTTTCGGTAGCGCTAAAAATAAAAATATGATGAAGATTAGGTGTTTACTCGTGGATGATGAACCTTTAGCAATACGTTTACTCGAGAATCATATTGCTAAAATAGAGTCTTTGGAAGTTGTTGCTACATGTAATAATGCAATAAAGGCAATGGAAATAGTAAAACAACAGCAAATCGATTTGTTGTTTTTAGATATAAAGATGCCAAATATCACAGGTTTAGAATTTTTAAAAACGCTAAAAACGCCACCTAAAACTATAATAACTACGGCTTATAGAGAATATGCGCTAGAGGGATATGATCTCGATATTCTGGACTATTTGCTCAAACCCATTACCTTTCAGAGATTTTTTAGAGCGGTAGAACGTTATTTTAGAAGCGAGCACAAAGAGCCTTTGTCATTGAGAGATAAAACTATAACCTCAGAAGAACCTTTAGTAATTAAATCAGGGAGTAAGTATCATAGAATTAAATTAGATGAAATTACGTATATCGAGAGTTTGAGAGATTATGTTAAAATTCATATTGGTGAAAAAGAAATACAAACAAAATGTAAAATCAGTGATTTTGAAGAAAAATTACAAAACACCCCGTTCTTGAGAGTTCATAGATCCTTTATAATTAATACAAACAAAATTACCGCCTATACCCAAAATGATATAGATTTAGGCGTGATCGAAATTCCAATTGGGGTTAGCTATAAGGAAAAGGTGTATTCTTATCTAAAAATAAAGAAATAGTATGATATCTGATAACTATCAATTATAATTTTACTATTGAACATACCAGAACAAACCCCTACATTTGCCCAAAAATTACGTATTGCAAAATCCAGTATCCATAACCGGAATTTCATCTATTTCTCCTTTAGGTATTTCCTCGAAAGAAATATGGAAGTTATATAAGGAATCTTCTCATTGTATTACTTTTGAAGATATGGCGGGAAATCTGGCACCAATTGCCAGATTAGATGTAGCATCCAGAGCAGCGATAGAAACACTTAGGAAGGAAAATTCTAGCTATGCATCGTTGGATGATTCTGTATTATTTGCATTGTTTGCTTCCAGAAACGCTATAAAAGAGGCTGGCTGGAAAGATGATGCTAATTTTGGAGTAAATGTAGGTTCCTCTAGAGGAGCAACGGGTCTTTTTGAAAAATATCATGAAGAATTTTTAAGAAGTAATCAGTCTTCTACGCTGAGTTCTCCAACTACTACTTTAGGCAATATATCTTCCTGGATTGTACAGGATTTAGGTGCTACAGGTCCAGATATCAGTCATTCGATAACCTGTTCTACCGCCTTACATTCTATATTAAATGGAATCGCATGGTTGCAATCTGGGCTGAGTGATAAGTTTTTGGTAGGAGGAAGTGAAGCGCCGTTAACACCATTTACCATTGCTCAGATGAAAGCACTGAAGATTTATGCGGCTGCGGATACAGTAGCGTATCCTTGTCAGGCAATGAATTGGGATAAATCCAGAAATTCAATGTTTTTAGGAGAAGGAGCTGGTATTGCTTGTTTAGAAAAAGGACGTACTAAAAATGCACAAGCGTTAATTACTGGAATTGGGTATGCTACCGAGACCTTAACTCATAACATATCTATATCTACAGATGCAGATTGTTTTCAAAAATCTATGAAAATGGCATTAGGAAATACCGATGTAAAAGAAGTAGATGCTATTGTATTGCATGCTCCTGGAACTATAAAAGGAGATCAAGCAGAATTCAATGCGATTAAGCAAGTATTTGGTAAACATATTCCAGCAATGACCACAAACAAATGGAAAATAGGTCACACTTTTGGAGCTAGTGGGATTCTAAGTTTGGAATTGGCTATGCTGATGATGAAACATCAGGAATTTATTCCAGTCCCTTTTGTAAAGAATATAGGAATTCCTCAAAAATTGAATAAGATTATTGTCAATGCTGTAGGATTTGGAGGAAATGCAGTAAGTATTTTAGTAGAACTTCCATCATAAAAGAACAATAATCAACAATAGATTGTTATTAAAACTCTCGAATTTGATAAAGCTAATTTGTGTTTTTTGATTTTAAACAATTACTTTTGAAAATTCACATACCATTGATTTATGAGCGTTATTAGACACGATTGGACATCAGAAGAAATTCTAGAAATATATAATAAGCCACTAATGGAACTGCTTTATGAGGCAGCTTCTGTACATAGAGAATATCATGATCCTAATACGGTTCAGGTTTCTACCTTGTTATCTATTAAAACTGGTGGATGTCCAGAGGATTGCGGGTACTGTCCACAGGCTGCTAGATACCATACCGATATTGAGGGGAATGATTTAATGAGTGTGCAACAAGTAAAAGCACAAGCATTGCGTGCTAAAGCTTCAGGAAGTTCCAGAGTTTGTATGGGCGCGGCTTGGAGAAATGTGAAAGATGGTCCAGAATTTGATAATGTTCTCGAAATGGTTAGAACTATTAATAAACTGGAGATGGAAGTTTGTTGTACGCTTGGTATGATTACAGAAAATCAGGCACAACGATTAGCAGAAGCTGGTTTATATGCTTATAACCATAACTTAGATACTTCTGAAGAGTATTATAAGGAAGTAATTTCTACCAGAGGTTATGAGGACCGTTTGCAAACTATTGATAATGTTCGTAAAACTAACGTTACGGTTTGTAGTGGAGGAATTATAGGAATGGGAGAAAAGACTGAAGATCGTGCTGGAATGCTGGTAGCTTTGGCAAAGTTAAATCCACAACCAGAGTCTGTGCCGATTAATGCATTGGTAGCCGTTGATGGAACTCCTATGGAAGATCAAAAACCAGTAGAGATTTGGGATATGATCCGAATGGTAGCTACTACCAGAATTGTAATGCCACAAACACAAGTAAGACTTTCTGCAGGAAGAACTGAAATGAGTAGAGAAGGACAGGCTATGTGCTTTTTTGCAGGAGCAAACTCGATATTTGCAGGCGATAAGTTGCTTACGACTCCAAATCCCGATGTTAATGAAGATATGGAGATGTTTAAGAAATTAGGTTTAAACCCACAAAAACCTTTTGTAAAAAAGGCACAACCAGAAACTGTAGAAGCCGAAGATTCTAAATTTGAAGCTAAAGGTGAAAAACCTAAATGGTCTAGACCTGATCATGTTATAGAAAAAAATGAACTAGCGAAGCAAAAAGGAAAAGAAGCGCTACTCAATAAATAATTTGTAAAGTTGATTAACTTTGAAAATCAAGAAATTAGAATTATTTCTTAGTTAATGGGGTTAAATTTAGAGGAAATATCAAGGGTAAAAACGATTACGAAAGAAGAGTTTTTGAGAGATTATTTTATACCTCAGAAACCTGTGGTAATTGAACGTTTAATCGAAGACTGGCCTGCTTTTCAGAAATGGAATTTAGATTATATAAATGAAGTTGCTGGAGATAAAGAGGTGCCACTTTTTGATGATAGACCTATCAATTCTGAGTTTAAATTTAATGAACCTCATGCTAGCATGAAAATGAGTGCTTATGTAGATTTATTAAAGAAAAAGCCTACCAACTATAGAATTTTCCTGTACAATTTATTAAAAGAAGTACCTGCGCTTCAGAAGGATTTTAAATATCCAAAGATTGGATTAAAATTCCTGAAAAAGATGCCTTTCTTATTTTTTGGAGGAGGAGGCTCTAAAGTGTTTATGCATTATGATATCGACCTTGCCAATATATTCCACTTTCATTTTCATGGAGAAAAACAATGTATTTTGTTTCCTCCTTCCGAAACGAAATATATGTATAAGGTACCACATGCATTGATATCTCATCAAGAAATTGATTTTTCGAATCCAGATTTTGAAAAATGGCCTGCTCTTAAGAAGGCGAAAGGATATATTACATACTTAAGTCATGGAGAAACACTATACATGCCAGAAGGTTATTGGCATCATATGACATATCTGACTCCTGGTTTTTCTATGAGTATTCGCTCTGTGCCTAAAAAGCTAAGTAATTTTATGCAAGCTACTTATAATGTGTTTTTTATGCGCCATTTTGATAATTTTATGCGAAGCAGAAAAGGTCAAAAATGGATGGATTATAAAAATAGTAAAGCAATCAGTAGAACAAATTCGTTGTTGAAATAAACTCTTTTACATACTTTCCTTTTTTTAAATAAGGTATTTCCGTAATATCTGATTATCAGCTCATAACACTACGTTAAAATATTTTTTTCCGACCTTTTTTTTAATAGTTTTAAGAGGGAAAATACCTCTTTTATTTCCTTGATTGACCTGTTCTGCCAAAACTTTAAAATTTAAGATAGGTTATATTATGGGTAAACAAATTTTGGAAGTGTTGATTATTGATAGTAATCAAATATTAGTTGAGGGATATAAAAGTATTCTAGCTAATTCCTCTAAATCGTCTTATTCTTTCTCCATTCAGGTTATTGAAGAAATAAATGATAGCTGGTTTAAAAAAGCTTCAAATATGAATCGTTGGGATGTTGTTTTGATAGAATTTAATCTTACTAGCAAAATTACGATAGCCAATAGTTTGATCGAAAATTTTCTCCTTAAAATTAAAAAAATCTCGCATCGAACTAAGGTTTTAATTGTAACTAAAACTACCGACCGATATAAAATCTACAATTATATTAAGAAGATAAATCCCGAAGGTTTTTTATTAAAATCAGAAGTAGATCCAGATATTCTTTTTCAAGCAATACATAATATCATAAATGGTAATAAATACTATAGTTCTTCTATCATACAAATTTTACAACTTCAGTTACAGTTACACCTTGATATAGACGATATAGACCGTAGTATTCTTCATAACCTATCCAAAGGTGTTAAAACAAAAGATCTGGTAAAGATAGTTCCATTATCTCTGGCTGGAATCGAAAAACGAAAGAGAAGATTAAGAGATTTACTTAAGGTGGAAGCGAAAAATCAAAAACTATTAATTGAAAAAGCCTCAGATTTAGGAATCATATAGGAGTTGCTAACCTTCCTTTTTTTATCGCAGAACCTTACTTTTTGTAAAGGAAAATGTATGCAAATTAAATATCCTCTATTGTAGCTTAGTCTAAGATTTGTGCAAATCATCTTAACTCTGATTTTTTTCAGATAATATTAACTTTTAAAACTTTTAAAATCATGAAAAACTTATTTTTCGCATTTGCATTTTTGTTTTCTACCTTTTTTATGACAACTGCTGCTACTGAGCTTAATGCCATTGAAAATGAAACTTGTGTAGAACAAACAGTTGAGGAAGAAGATATCTGTATCTTAATTATAGAAACTGATACCGAGGTTCTGATAGCAGTTTTTGAATGCTAGTTTAAATTCTTTTGACATGTTTTAAGACTACTTATAGGTATTGTAAGTAGTCTTATAGCTTTATATAAATTCCACAAACCTTCTAACCACTTAGCAGATAGGTTTGATAATTATAAAAAAATTATACAAATGAAAATCATACATAATTTAAGTTTCATTTTTATATTTTTCATAACTTCTACTATAACAAGTCAGACATACGAGGTGACCTATATAGAAAGTAAGAATATTGAAAGCAAGCTTAAAAAAATTAAAGACCCATTATTAAAAGCTAAAATTAAATCTCAACTGAAAGCTTCTGGAAAATTTGTATTGACTGCATATAATAAGCAGTCCCTTTATGAAGCTACTGAACAAATGGCTACTGCTGAGGTTCAGAATAATATCAAAGTTATTTCCATACGATCAAAGAAAAGTAAGGTATTCAAGAATTTAAAGAGTAATACGTATTTAGAAGAAACAAGTATTTTGGAAGATGAATATTTAATATCAGATGTACTTCCTGAAATTCAATGGGAATTGACAAACGATCGTAAAAAAGTGGGTGGATATAATTGTAAAAAAGCTTTAGGTCAGTTTCATGGAAGATCTATAGAGGCTTGGTATACAGTAGAAATTCCCATCTCGGATGGTCCTTACATATATCAAGGTTTACCAGGTTTAATATTAGAGTTGCATACACCATACAAATCATTTACTACCGAAAATATAGAAATTGGTAGCGCTCCTGTAAAATTTCAAAAGTTATCAATTGGAAAAAAAGTGACTCGTAATGATTTTGCCGTAGTAGAAAAGAAGAAAATTAAGGAAATGACATTACATGCTACAACGAAAATGTAAAGATTAAGTCATTTATAATACCTATGGTTATTGATTCAATAATTCCGTTACCTTATCAAAAACTAGTTGATTTTCCCAACCGCGATAGAGAAGATAATCAATTAGTTTTTTTCTTTTTTTGTAGCTATCTGTTACGGTGATGGATTCGAATTTTTTTTCTGCAATTTTATGAAATGTTTCCAGGTATTCATTTTCTGGAATTTCTTGTAGTGCTTTTTTGATGCAGTATTCAGAGATTTGCCTGAACTTTAATTCTCTAGTAATACGCTGTTTCCCCCATTTTTTGATTCTAAATTTTCCTCTGGCAAAACTCTTTGCAAATCGCTCTTCATTTAGAAAATTGTGTTCTATAAGATGAAGGATAATTTTTTCTTTTGCTTCGGGAATTAATTTCATGGTTGATAATTTCTCCGAAATATCTTTATGGCAACGATCTTGATAAGCGCAATAGTGTTCCATCTTTTTGATGGCTTCAGTAACGGTTATAGATTCAGGTGTTTTTTGATACATCGCCGTAAAAATACATAATCAAGAATTATATATTAAGTAATAACATTTTATTTGTAACCAGATCTTTTTTAGACGCTTTGTGTTTTAGTAAAAAGGTTTTGATTTTCTTCTGATAGGGTTTCCCTTCAAAACTTTGTAATAAATTTCTTCTACTTAACTTTTGAAGGTCTAATGGCAAGTGTTTTGCTTTGAAGTAATACGTGTTAAAGATATGCCAGTCAGGTAAAAATCTATTTATCTCCTTATAAATATGGATGATTCCATTACTTCCAATAAATTCACAAAATTTTCCATTAGGCAAAATACTAAAATAAAAAGGATCAATTTCTTCACTTTGTACTTCCGAAGTGATAATTTTTTTTACCTCAGTGAGATTCAATGGACCATTTGTATAATAGAGTAAAACTTCGATTTTATGAATAAGACTGAAACTATCTATTTTAGACATTCCTTCAAAATTTTTAAGTATGTCATATAGCATTTTTTGGTGTTTATTTTCCATAGAGTATAGGCAGTTAGAATTTAAATAAACAGGGAATAACAATTCCTTCTATCATGTGATAGAAGGAATTTTAGTTAAAGCAGAATGTCAGCTGCTATCTACTATCCGAAGATAGTATCTGGATCAGGGAATGTTGGTCCTGTAGATGGTCCGATAACGATAATTGGATCAGGAAAACCAGGAATCTGAGTACATCCTCCTCCATTACCATCATCCATTACTCCTGGATTATGAGTTCCACCATTGATCGTATTAATTTCTAAAGCTGTTAATGTTACCATTTTTTGATTTTTTAAATTTTTCATCGGATATGTATTTTAGTATGTAATTATTAATGGATTAAAAGTTAAATCCTGTAGTATTTGCTGTTTCGAAATCAGAAGTAGTATTTTCTGTAATTAAATCGTCAAAACGATTTATTGGATCTCCAAAAGGTACAATTTCTATTTCTGCTACTGTAGCATTAGATCCGGTTTGTAGTGAAATAGCTCCTCCGTTGTAATTTTCTAATTCTTGTGTACTTAATAAAGTAATGTTTAAATTTTCCATGATGTGCTGTTTTAATTTATTTTAATAAATGATACTGTGCAATTGCTTTTACAGTACAATAATACCAGCTTGTAGTCTCATTATTTGAGACCCTTGATTTTTTGTTTGTTTTTTTAAAGAATTTCTTCTTAGGTATTTAAAAAAATATGATAAATACAAAAGGTGAACTTTACTCACTAAGTTCACCTTTTGTTTATTGATGTTGCGCCCATACGGACTTGCCAGGTTCGACAAAATACTCAACAAATATGCCTGGCTATATTTTCTAAAAAGATAGGTTTGTCTCTACTATCCGAAGATAGAATCCCACGCGCTTTCTAATCCATCTATAATAGTTTCAGCGGCATCGGTTAATGCATCAACAGCTATTTCTACTACTTCTCCGAAATCTACAGATGATCCACTTGATCCGCCACTTCCCCATAAATAACCGTGGTTTCCGCCATCTGTTGTAGTTACTTCTTTATAATTCAATTCTACTACGCCTAAATTTTTTAAATTTTTCATTGTTATTATTTTAATTATAAGGTAAAAGTATTGTTTGCGAGCCTTATTATTTGAGCTCTTTTGATGATTGATATTGCATCCTTACGGACTTGCCAGTTTCGACAAAATACTCAACAAGATATTTCAGCTCTATTTTTCTAAAAAGATAGGTTTGTCTCTACTATCCGAAGATAGAATTCCAAGTATCTTTAATAACTTCGGTAGCTTCCGTAAATAATTCTACAGTAATTTCTATATTCATTTGTACTGATTCTGCGAAACCTATGGAAGATCCACCAGATGATTCACTATTAATTGCCCATAAGTAACCGTTATTTCCACCATCTATTGTTTCTATTTCTATGTTATTCAGTTCTACTATCCTTAAGTTTTCTAAATTTTTCATTGCTATTATTTTAATTATAAGGTAAAAGTATTGTTAACGAGTCTCAATTTTCGAGGCTGATAAAAAGATTTTTATCCTTCTCTATAACGAGTAATATCATCTATTACTTCATCGATAACTTCTTGGATCTTATCTACTACCAAATCTTCAAGGGCATCTAAAGCGTCTGTAAACCAGTTGCCTCCTTGGATTGTAATGATTTCTGTTCGGGTTAATTCTTCCATGTTACTGTTTTCTAAATTTTTCATTGATTTCTTTATTTTTAAAATTGTTTGTTTGTATGGTGGCGTATGTATGTAAGTATACCTTCTCTTCATAAAAGTGTATATTTTACTATTAGATGATTGATATAGATAATATCCCTGTGTTTAGAGGTATTCTCTTTTTGATTTGATAATCAGGGAGATATTAATGAAGCACCCAGCGCATAACGCCTAAGTATATAAAAGGAATAAAATTATTAATAGTATGCATCATATAGGATTTACCGATTCCATATTTATATGCTATATATCCTAGATACAGTCCTCCCGTAAGTCTAGGGATCAGTTTTAGATAGGTCTCTAGATCTCGAGTATCGTAATTAGTGATGTGAATAATAGCAAATATGATAGCCGATAGCACAATTAGTAATACCGTATGATTCTCTATTATAAAATGTATTTTGTGTCTTGCAGTTGTACTAATTAAGTAGATAGCTCCAAATGTTATCATACTGCATATAAGTACATAGCTTTTTGTGTCAAATTTCATGAATATACAGATAAACAGGATAATACTGATAAGTGTTGGGTAGATATAAAAATTTGATTTCGGTAACATAAATATACCTCTAAAACAGAATTCTTCAAGGATTGGAATCACAAAGACAAAACTGATAAAGGTACCTATATTAAAATAGGAAAGTTCACTTTCATCAAAAATGGGTTTATCAAAAATATAGTATTTTACTAATAAAAATGCTACATTAAAACCCATTACGATAATAAATAAGTACACAAAGTCAAAAGTTTCTTTTTTATGTGTAAGTGATAACCATCCCATATCTATTTCTCTATTGTATATATAAAACTATCCTTCACAACTGCATTCGCCGTAAGAATTCCATCCATCTACCAATCGGTCTACAAAATCATCAAAAGCATCTGCAATTCCAAGTGGATCCATATCTCCTATAAGATCATCAAATATACTACCTCCAATGATTACGTATATTTCTTCAAGTTTTAGTTCTTGCATAATAATTAGTGTTATTAATGTTATAATTTATAAACCTTCCCTACAATAGGGAAGGTTTATAACCTGTGGTTATGATCGGATTAACCAGTGATCCAGTCCCAAGCAGCAGAAGCTTGCTCGCCTACCCACTCTGCTGCATCAACTATTGCATTTCCTACGGCACAAACACCATCTACAACTGCATGAGCAACATATCCTATATCTTCTACAAGACCTCCACCGTTAATTTCGATTAATTCTTTTTCGCTTAAACCTTTGAATGAATTTAAATTTTCCATGTTTTATATATTTATTTTTTTGTTATTAATAGTTATGATTTTTTTATTCTCCTCCACAAGAACACTCTCCGTAAGAATCCCATCCATCAGCAAGTCTTTCTTTAAATCTATCCCATCCTGCGTCGATTTCTTTAAGAACATTCCAGATATCTGCAACGATACCATCACCTCCGTCGATCTGAGTAGTTTCTAATACGCTTAATTCCTGAACTCCGTAAGTTTCTAAATTTGTCATTTTATTTATTTTTATAATTAATATTTGTATGTTGTGTCAAACTCGTTTGGTGCACCTGTTTCGCTTTGACAATGTAAAAGTAGGTTTAGGGAGTCTCATTAATTGAGAGTGTCTTTTTAAAAATGTTAAAATTTGTTAATTTGATTCTTTTGTGTGAAAATCTGAAGCTATTTTCTTCTTCAATAAAGTGAATCAATTAAAGAAACTTTTTGTCTAGAAAATAAAATGAATTCCAAGCGCCACTGTTTTGCTGAGTCTGAACTCTATCTTTTACGAACATTTCCTCTTTGTTTTATATTATTTCTTTTGGATCATTTTTATTGATTTTAAAAAATTATTTAACTTTATAATTAAACCACATTGATGTTGGTATTTGCAGATATAAAATCGAAAAAATACAATGCCTTACAAGAAATTGGTGATTTCCCTATAATTGGAACAATTTTTATTTTATTATTCAGTACATTCCCTAGCTTTATTTTGCTTTTTTTCGATCTTCCTAAAGAATATGAGACTCCTATCTTTTATTATATATCTTCTCTGTGGTGTTTTATTCTTTATAGGTTAGAAATCTATATCAAGCTTTTTTTTATTCCGGCTTGGGTTCTATTTTTTATTTTGGGTATTTTAATAGGATACTCTAATTACTATGGTTAACCACAGAGTAAAGATCTATAACTGTTTTCACTAATAAGCTGAAGAACTAAAACGGTAGATACATATTCTTACTATGGGATTTGTTTTGTGACTAAAAATATGGAAGATGGTATATTATTAAACACTTGCTTATATGTACTTTGTAATTTTCATATTGCTAGCAATAAAAAAAGGAGCTGTATACATACAAACTCCCCTTTTACGAATCAAACTCAACAATTTTTAAAACCAGTCTGGTATATCTTCTTCTATAGGTATGTGATAATCCTCTGAGTATACCATTACATCTGAAATGATGGATTGCAATTCTGGATCATTTATATTTTCAAACCTATACTTCTTTTTAGTGCTATTTTCTTTTGTGTACTTTTTCATTAGTAATAAGATTAGGTTATACAATTTGTAAATATGGATAGTTAAAAGCAGGTTCTACCAAAACTCTCTGAAAGCTACCTCCACTAATTTCTAATACTTCTTCTCCTTGTAGATCTCTTGTATAGAATCCGAATCTAAAGCTTACTTGTTCTTCATACACATAACTTTGTAAACCAATATCAAATATGATAGGAGCATTCAATCGTTTCATTACTTCAAATATTCTAAATAATGAAGCCTTAGAAATGTCTAATCTTCTGGCCAGTTGTTGTGGGTTACCGGTAGCTTGCATTCGGATAAGGCGATCTAATCGTTCTATTAATTCTATTTGTCTTTCAATTTTTGTCATGATTCGAGTGTTTTTTGATTAAAATTTTATGTATACTAACAGTTGCTAGGCAACAGCTTCAATTTTATTGATATAATCTAGTGCTGGCATCTGCTGTTGCCATAGTTGATAATATTTTTCTTTACGGCCATAAAGTTCCTGATGATTTCCTTCTTCTAATACTTCACCTTTTTCTAAAACCACAATTTTATCAGCATCAATAACTGTACTCAGTCGATGCGCAATCACAATAATTGTTTTGTTTTCTGCACGTAAGTTTTGTATAGTTTTTTGGATGTAATTTTCTGAGGCGCTATCCAGAGAAGAAGTAGCTTCGTCCAATACCAGTATTTCAGGTTTTTTGTATAAGGCTCTGGCAATAGCAATACGTTGTTTTTGTCCACCAGATAATGACGCACCATTTTCGCCTAAATAAGTATTAAATCCATTGGGTAGTGCTTCGATAAACTCCAGAATCCCTATATCTTTGCAGATAGTAATGATCTCATCCATATTAGGATTGTATTCTCCTATAGCAATATTTTCGATAACATTACCAGCAAATAGATCTATTTTTTGTGGTACTACACTAACAATGTTTCTAAGACTATCGTTAGTAATATATCTTAGATCTTTATCTCCAATACTAATAATACCATTGCGAATCGGATAGATGTTTTGTAATAATGACATTAATGTAGATTTTCCAGATCCACTCTCACCCACAATTGCGGTCAATTCTCCTTGACGAATAGTAAGATTAAACTTTTTGAAAACTTCTTTTCTACTTCCATATCTAAAGGCAACATCGGTAAAAGAAATATCACCCACCGATTCTTTACGAAGTGCCATTTTATTTTCAGATTCTTCACGCTCTAGATCCATGATTTCAAAAAGACGATCGGCAGCAATCAATGCATTCTGTATCTGTTTATTTGCGCCTACCAAGCTAGCAACAGGTCCTGTAAAATATCCAACAATTGCGTAAAAAGACATTAATTCTCCAGCTGTAATCTCCCTATCGATAACAAAGAAAGAACCAGACCATAATAGGATAATGACGAATAATTGTGCTACAATACCAGTAGAAGTTCCTGAGAATACAGAGTTAAGAGCAGATTTATATCCACTTTGTAACAAGCTCACAAATCGAGTTTCTGTTTTGATATTGGCAAAGTCTTCTAATCCAAATCGTTTGATGGTGCCTACAGAGTTTAAGGATTCTACTAACTGACTTTGTAGGTCAGCACCTTTTTCCATCACTTTACGTTCTGCTTTTTTATTTAGCTTGTTCATGATGAAATAGATACCTGCATACAAAGGAATCACGCAAAGCATAATTAATGCAAGTTTCCAGTAATAGAAGAACATCAACCCAAAAGAGAAGAATAAGATCATTACATTTACAGTAAGTGATAATGCTACGCCATTGATAAAGCTTCTGATTTTTACAGCATCTCCAATTCTGGATGTAATTTCACCTACTCTCATGGTGTCAAAAAACTGTTGAGGTAGTTTTAATAAGTGTTTGTAATATCCTAATATTAATCGGGTATCGATTTGCTGACCCGTTTTGATCAAAAACACATCTTTATAAACCCCAATCACAAACTTTAGAGCTAATAATCCAATCATAATCACTCCAAGTAAGTTCAGTAGTTTCGTATTTCCACCGACCAATACATAATCCGTGATTTTCTGAATAAAAATAGAAGTAGAAAATCCTAGTAAGGTATATACAATGGCTCCAACTAGTGCTTGTAATACAACCAAACGATGTGGTTTTAATAGGAACCAAAAGCGTTTATAGGAAGAGATTTTTTCATTTCCTTGTTCGAAACTTTCATTTGGCGCTAGTAATACCAATACTCCAGTCCATTCTTTCTTAAACTCTTCGTATGATTTTTTATGCATTTTACCATCGCCAGGATCCATAATTGTAATGTGATTTTTGGTCACCTCATAGATGACTACAAAATGTTGTAGTTTCCCTCTCACGATCACATGGGCAATTGATGGTTTTGGAATTTTGGATAAGCTATCAAAATCTCCACGAACACCTTTAGCTGTAAAACCAATTTTTTGTGCAGCTTCCATCAATCCTAAGATATTGGTGCCTTTTTTATCGGTGCTGGCATATTGACGTATCCTAGCAATAGGTAGTTTTAATTTATAATGCGCAGAAATAGATGCCAAGCAGGCAGCACCACAGTCTGTAATGTCATGTTGTTTTATTTTTATTTTAGCCATGATACGTTTTTTATGGTTGAACTTGAGCAATAGTTGGAGTTGATGGATTTAACCAGTCATCTACTTTGTCATACAATAGATCAAAAAGGGTGCGTTCTGTTAACTGAAATCGAGCACTAAGTGTCATCCCTTTATTAAAATTTCCTTTAAAGCCGTTTTTTAACTCCAGATGTGTTTGATCAATAGCACAACGAACTTTAAAAACAGGTTCGTTATTTACGACGTCTACATCTTTACTAATATCTAGGATTTTTCCTGTCGCTAATCCCCATTGGTTATAGTTAAAGGCATCGACCTGAAAGCTTACTTTTTTCTCTTTGCTTACCAATCCTATATCAGAAGGAGATAAATAGCATTCTACAATGAGTCCAGTATCTGGTGATATTTCGGCTATTGGAGATCCGCTAATGATCATGCTTCCTGGTTCTATTCCTTTTACACTTTTTAGAATCCCATCTATCGGAGCAGTAATAATGTAATCTTTTTGATTTTGCTGTATCTGGGATACATTGCTTTGCAGCTCTCGTAATGCTACAGAGTAATCAGTTAGCTGGGTTTGCCAAGTGTTTTTTTGCTGTTTTCTGAATTGATGTAATGTGTTTATAGATAATTGATGCTCGAATTCGCTGTTTTCGAATTCTATTTTGGCAATCACTCCTTTTCCGTACAGTTTTTGATCTCTTTCGAAATCTATCAGTGTTTTGTCGAATCGGGTTTGTAGCTCTCCAATTTTTTGTGTGTAGTATAAAAATTCTTTTTGATAACGAGCTGATACCAGTTTCTCAAAACGTGGATGCGTAGCATTGATTAGATATTTGCAATCTGTAATGAATTGTTGCGTTTCTGAGATTTTGGAGGAAGAAAGTTCTATTTTTTCATCGAGAATTTCTTTATTGGTCATGAGAAGTGTATCTCCTTTTCGAACTTGCTGATTGTCTAGTAAATCTGCAAAAACTACCTTTCCTGATTGCAAAGGAGTAATGGTAATTCTTTCTTTACTGGGTTTTAGCATACCACGAGCCGTGGTATAAATGTCTACTTTTATAAAAGGTAAAAGGATAAACGCAATACAAATAGCAATTAGAATGATACCGTAAATCACTTTACTGCTATTGCGATGTTTAAACTGATGTACCTCTACAGTATTTTCGATAATCTCTTTTGGAAATAATTGTTTCATAAGATCCGTTTTTTGTGAGTTAAAAAATGAAATGATATATCGATATCATGACGTCTGCTAGATGAGTGATAATTTTTATGAGTACAGTAACCATCTGGTGTAAATTATTGATGGTTCAAATATAGTTTGGGTAATGACCTTATTACAAGGAGACTACATCGGGATTCTGGGAAATCAGACTCTGTATTCGCGGAATTCAGACATTGTTTTTTGGCGATAAAAAGCTGGTAGATTGCGACTTAAAAAAATAAGGATATCATTTTTTTAAAAAATGAAAGTGGTATATTTGCACCCTATTATTTAGGTAGACTATAGCCCCAAAGACACCGAAATTCCACCACTATTACAATGATTATTTTGTAGTATGGTTTATATAGATAAGGCATACTTATTGTGAATGGCTATGTATTAAAAATTTAATATTAGGTAGGTACATACCATGTATGAAATGATAAAACGTTACACCAATTACATTGCAGTTTGCATTATTTTCTTTTTACTCCACCAACTTTCTGCACAGCAAAATCAAGTTGCAGACTCTTTAGATGTAAAGAGTTATGAGCAACAGTTGATACAACTTCCTGTACCAGATTCTATTAGTAAAAAAAACTATTCATTTCGTGATTTATATGGACTTTATTATAGGTCCTTTGCTAAAAAAAAGGAAATCGCGGCATTATATGCTAATACTTATATTAAAAAAGCTAAGAGTAACAAGGATAGTATTAATCTAGCCTACGGGTATTATAATTTAGCTTATTTACTTAGAAGTAGTCTTGCAAACAACTATATGGATAGTATTATTTCAATCACGAAGGACAGAGATGGTAAAACATTCCCCAGTTCTGCTTATTTTAGTAAAGGTTCTTTTTTCTACAAAAAAAGAGCTTTTAAGAAAGCCTTAGATAATTATATTCTTGCAAATGAATATGCTCGTAAAAATTACAACCCGGATTTGATTTTTAAAATCAATCATGACATTGGGTTATTAAAAGATCGCATAGGAGAATATGAAGAGGCATTAAAATTACATAAAGAGAATTACGATTATTTAAAGAATAATAATGGCAAAGAAACTAGAAATAGGGAATATTTAAATAATCTATTTTCTATAACTACTTCTTTTTATCGATTACGGGAATTGGATTCGGCTACTTATTATAATAATATAGGTATTAATGAGGCATTAATATCTAAAAATGAAGAGCTACATAATTATTTTTTGATTAATAAAGGAATTATAAATTATTTTAAAGATAATAATGAGGAAGCAATCGAAAATATTGCAAAATCAGTTGCTTATTTTGAAAAGACCAATAATAAGCCTAATCTAGCCGTTGGCTATTACTATCTAGGAAAGATTAATTATAAGGCAGAAAATAAGGAAAAAGGAGTTCTTTATTTTAAAAAATTAGATACCATTTTTCAACAACAAAAGGATATTTTACCCGAAACTCGAGATGGTTATGAAGTGTTAATTGATCACTACAAAAGTAATGATAACCCAAAACAGCAATTAGTTTATATAGAAAAACTAATAAAGGTCGATAGTGTATTGAATAGTAATTATAGGTATTTACAGAAGAAGATCACTCAAAACTATGATACTCCATTATTAATTCAGGAAAAAGATAAAATCATTGGTTCTTTGGAAAACGAACAAGTAATGTCTCGGTTTGGAATCATAGGGCTAACCATTATTAGTATCATAACAGGGGTGTTTTTATTTCTTAATTATACTAAAAAGAAGAAATATCAAAAAAGATTTGAAAGTCTTCTTACTAAAAAAGAAGTTCCAAAAGAAACATCTATGGTAAAAGAGTCTAAGAAAAAAGAGGCTGAGGATATTGGGATTTCAGAAACCATTGTACAACATATTTTGGCTTCTTTAGATGATTTTGAGGGCAAAAAAGAATATTTGACTCCAAATATTACCACAGCTGGATTAGCAAAACAATTTGATACCAATGCAAAGTATCTTTCTAAAGTGATTAATTTTTATAAGCAAAAAAGTTTTATTACCTATATCAATGACTTAAGAGTAGACTATGTAGTAGAAAAATTACAGACCGATCAGAAATTAAGAAATTATACGATTAAGGCAATTGCACGAGAGATCGGTTTCAATACAACCGAAGCTTTTTCGAAATCTTTCCTTAAAAAAACAGGAATTTATCCGTCTTACTTTATAAAACAGCTAGAAAAGAAGAAAGTTTAGGTAAAAACATAAAAAACTTGTTTTCAGTGATTTAAAGGTCGGAATTCCTGAATACAGAGATCTACCGTAGAATAATTGGTATAATTACAAGCAGATTTGATTAGTTTTGACCCAGACAAATAAATACTCACAAAAACTTTTACTCTAAGATGAAAAAGAAAAAAATCGAAAAAAAATTAAATCTGAATAAATTAAAAATTGCACAATTAAGTAGACCAGATTTAGTTCAAGGAGGATCTCTAAATGCACAAGTTTTTTTAGATGATGATGGGTCGGATGGTCAAGGATCTGCACAACCAACACCACCACCACCACCGCCACCATGTACGTTAACATCCTTGTTTCCAGTGGATCAATTAGGATAAGATATTCATTAAACAGCCTTATAGTGATAAAACTATAAGGTTGTTCTTTTAGTAATTCAATATGTTGTATTGTAAGTTGCAGAAGCTTAGTTTATTTATTATTTGCTATGCTTGTATATTTCAGATGTTTGGTCAAAGTAAATATGATCAAGAAATTGACGCTAATTGGTTTCAGTTAGATTTGATAAATGATTCTATCCCAGGAATTAGTTTAATAAAAGCTTATGACGAAATTCTTAAAGAAGAAATAAAAGAAAGCATTGTTGTAGCGGTGATAGATATGTCTACTG
This sequence comes from uncultured Aquimarina sp., assembly GCF_947492965.1. Classification (GTDB taxonomy): domain Bacteria; phylum Bacteroidota; class Bacteroidia; order Flavobacteriales; family Flavobacteriaceae; genus Aquimarina. Next base: position 117,502 of record NZ_CANLOZ010000012.1, read on the forward strand.
ATATAAATCATGAAGATTTAAAAGATCAGATATGGACTAACATAGATGAAATACCTGATAACAATATAGATGATGATAAAAATGGATATATAGATGATATCCATGGCTGGAATTTCTTAGGAAATGCAAAAGGTGAGAACGTACTTTTTGCTAATTATGAGTATACCCGAATCATTAGAAAATACGATAGTGTTTTTAAGGATAAAGGAATTAATGATATTTCCAACGATGTGAAGGATGATTTTTTACAATATCGTAGAGCTAAAAAGAAGTATGAAGAGCGATTAACATATGCTAAAAATGATAAAGCTTATATCGATTACTATGACACAGGGTATATAGCTGCCTCCAAAGCATTGAAAAATTATTTTCCCAAGAAAAAGTACACTAAGAAGAAGTTAGATAGTCTGAAAAATCGTTATAAAGATGATAAGTTTTTAAATGTACATTTAGATTATATGTTGGTGTATGTGCAATATAAGTTGACGCCAAAGTGGATACAAGATTATAAGCAAAAAGCTTATGAACGATTAGGCAAGCTTTTAAATTTAGATTACGATGAGCGTTTGACGGTTATTGGAGACAATCCACAGGATATTACTAATATTGGATACGGGAATAATCAAGTTGATAATAATCTCAAGTTATCAATGCATGGTACTAAAATGGCAGGGGTTATTGCTGCGACTAGAGATAATGGAAAGGGTATTGATGGTATTCTTAATAATGTTGAAATTATTCCATTATTAATTTCTCCATTTGGGAACGAGCATGATAAAGATATGGCACTTGCTATACGTTATGCTGTAGATAATGGAGCAAAAGTGATTAATATAAGTTCTAGTAAAGAATTTTCATTGTATCGTAAATGGGTTTTAGATGCTATAAAATATGCTGAAAAAAAGGATGTTTTAATTGTAACTTCTGCAGGTAATAATGGTTATGATTTGGAAGATCCTTCATTGTTCAATTATCCAGAGGATTCCGATAATGGTAATAACGAGATTGTTTCTAATTTTATTAAAGTAGGAGCTTCTTCTTATCATTTAAATAAAGGCATTTTAAATTCTGTTAGTAACTATGGGAAAACTCAAGTAGATCTATTCGCTCCTAGTGAGAAAACGTTAACACTTGTGCCTTATGATGGATACGAAAGAGAAGGTGGTACATCAATATCCTGTGCGATAGTTTCGGGAGTAGCGGCTTTGATACGATCTTATTATCCGGGATTATCCGCTGGTCAGGTAAAAGAAATTCTTATGAAATCTGGAACCTCTTATGACATAGAGGTAGAAGTGGAACAAAGCGATAAAACCAAAAAAATGATACCTTTTTCAGAGCTTTCTAAATCTGGAAAAATAGTAAACGCATATAATGCTTTACAAATGGCAAAACAGTTTTCTTTAGAATAACTGGATACTTGTTTTTTGAAAGGTAAGTTCGAAAGATTATGTATTATTATTTTTAGTTTGAGAGAACAAGAACATAAAGTCTAAAAGCTATATAATAAAAGACTAGTTACAAGTATGTGTAACTAGCCTTTATCTATTTTAACCGCACAGATTGCAAATCTACGCTATCATATTCGAGCCATATCTGGTTATTTACTATTTCTTAACAAGCGATGACGGCACTCGAAAGGATTCGAGCGCTAGCCCTTAGTTTAGCATTGTTATTCACATAGAGTTATCTTAACGAAGTTAATAATGCTGTAAGTGATTGATT
>NZ_CANLOZ010000013.1 GCF_947492965.1 uncultured Aquimarina sp.
CCACAGCTGATGATCCAAGCGAAGACATTGTGGTGAATAACGAAGTAGACTTAGTAGTTGCTAAGATTGTAGACAATCCTACACCAGATGAAGGTTCTAATGTTACCTATACAATTACTGTAACCAACAATGGTCCAGCACAAGCGACCAATGTAGTGTTAACAGATGTATTACCAGCAGGTGTTACCTATGTAAGTGATACAGGAGCGGGAGCTTATGTAAGTGGTACAGGACTATGGACAATTGGTACGATCAACAGTGGAGCGAATGCTACTATTGATATTGTAGCGAGTGTTGATGCAGGTACCAGTGGAGATACGATCACCAATATAGTTACTTCAGTTACTTTAGATCAAGTAGATAATGATACCACAGCTGATGATCCAAGCGAAGACGTTGTAGTTAATAATGATGCAGATCTAGTGATAAGTAAAACTGTAAGTAATCCAACACCAAGTGAACAAGAGATTATAACCTATACTATAACTGTAACTAATAATGGTGTTGCGCAATCAACAGGTTTAATAGTTAATGACCAACTTCCAGCAGGAGTTACGTATGTAAATGACATATCATCACAAGGAAGTTACGCACCAGGATCAGGAGATTGGACCGTCGGTGTTCTGAATAGTGGAGATACGGCTACTTTGGATATTCAAGTAGAAGTTGATAGTGGTACAAGTGGAGACACAATCACTAATTTTATAACTGTAGTATCTGATCAAAATGATCCAGATATTTCAAATAATGATTTGGAAGAATCTATTACAGTTACCAATATAGCAGATTTAGTGATTAGCAAAACTGTTGATGATAGTAATCCAAATGAAGGAGATACAATCAATTATACAATCGTAGTGCGAAATGATGGTACTGAACAAGCAACTCAGTTAATTATAAATGACTTATTACCATCAGGAATCACATATGTGTCAGATACAGCTAGTATAGGAACTTATAACAATGTGACTGGAGATTGGTCCATTGGAACATTGGATGCAGGAGCAACAGCGATATTAACAATAACAGTAACTGTTGATACTGGTACAAGTGGAACGACAATTAATAATATAATAACTTTTACAATGGATCAAACCGATCCTGATCTTACCAATAACGATTTGGAAGAAGAAATTAATGTTGTTAGTGATATAGATTTAGTAGTTTCTAAGTCAATAGTAGAAACAGGTCCATATGTATTAGGAGGTGTTTATACATACGTTATTACCGTGGCAAATTCTGGCCCTGCTCAAGCCACCAATGTATCTATTACTGATCAATTACCAGCAGGGATCACTTATATTGCTGATACACCAGATCAAGGATCTTATGATAACGTGACTGGAGTATGGACTTTAGGAACTATACCACCTGATGAACTGAGGATGTTAATGATAACTTTCTCAATAGATCCTGGTTCTTCTAATGCAACTATCACTAATATTATAACCGATGTTACTCTTGATCAGGTTGATCTTGATATCGTTGAAGATGATTTAGAAGAGACTATAGTAGTGGATGGTGATAATGATAATGATGGAATATCTGATAGTGTTGATATAGATGATGATAATGATGGAATTCTGGACATTGTAGAAGGAGATATAGATATGGATGGAGATGGTATACCAGATTCTCTTGATCAGGATAGTGACAATGATGGAATTCCTGACAATGTAGAAGGACAGACAACAGATGGATATGTGCCTCCTACTGGTAATGATAGTGATGGAGATGGATTGGATGATGCTTACGAAGGAACCGGTGATGAAGGAGTAAGCCCTGAAGATACTGATGGAGACGGTACTCCTGATTATATCGATGACGATAGTGATAATGACGGAATTCCAGACTTAATCGAAGCATTTGATTATGACAATGATGGAGTAGCAGACACTTTACCAAGCGGAGAAGATATTGATAATGATGGAATTGATGATGCTTATGACGGAGATACAACGGGATATGGAGATCCAAATGGTGACATTGTAGATACAGATCCTGATACCGAACTTAATAATACTGATGGTGATGCCGAACCAGACTATCGTGATATTGACGATGATGGTGATGGTATTGATACGGCTGAAGAAAATTATGATGGTGATGATGATCCTGGGGATACAGATACAGATGAAGATGGTATCCCAGATTATCTGGATACCGATGATGACGGTGACGGTATTGAAACAGAGGATGAATCTCCTGATCCTAATGGTGATGGTGATCCTGAAGATGCCATAGATACTAATGGAGACGATATTCCAGATTATTTAGATCCAAATGGTCCAATAGACCCCGATGCAGAAGATGGAGTTGAAATATTTACAGGAATTTCTACAAATGGAGACGGTATTAATGATGTATTCGTAATTCGAGGAATAGAAAATTTCGAAAACACAGTAGAGATTTATAACCGTTGGGGTGTAAAAGTGTTCAGTACAGATAATTATGGTAGAAATGATAACTTCTTTAGAGGTATATCTAATGGTAGAGCAACTGTAGAAGCAAGTGATGAACTACCAGTAGGAACGTACTACTATGTTTTAGAATATGTTCTCGAAACAGGAGAGCGTAAACAAAGAGCAGGATACTTATATATCAATAAATAACTTATCAAACTATGAGAAATACCCGTGAGATAACCCTCACGGGTATAAATAAAAATATTAAACTAAAGCTGATGAAAAAAGTATACATACTAATAACTACAGTGCTTTTAAGTTTCGCTTTCCAGGAAAATGGACTCGCGCAACAAGATGCTCAATATACACAGTACATGTATAATACGATTAGCGTAAATCCAGCATATGCTGGTAGTAGAGGAGTTATGAGTATTGCAGGTTTACACAGAAGTCAATGGGTAGGATTAGATGGAGCACCAAGAACACAAACGTTATCATTAAATACTCCCTTAGGAGAGAATAATCGTGTTGGATTGGGACTGTCCATCGTTAATGATGAAATTGGACCAACTAATGAAACCTATTTCGATATTGATTTTTCATATACAATACCTACTTCAGATAGTGGAAAGCTAAGTTTAGGATTAAAAGCAGGAGGTCATTTATTAAATGTGGATTTTCAAAGATTATCACAGTTTGATATAAATGATCCAAATTTTGAAAATAACATTGATAATAAATTCAGCCCAAATGTAGGAGTAGGGGTGTACTATCATACCAATAAGTTTTATTTTGGATTAAGCGCGCCAAACCTCTTAGAAACTGATCATTTTGATGAAGAAGCAACAGTAAATAGTAATGATTCATCTACATTCATTGCGGAAGAACGAATCAATTATTATTTGATATCTGGATACGTTTTTGAGCTAAATGATAATTTAAAGTTCAAACCAGCAGTTCTTGGTAAATTGGTTTTTGGAGCACCATTACAAGTAGATTTATCTGCTAATTTTTTAATGTATGATAAACTAACATTAGGGGTAGGCTACAGATGGAGTGCTGCTTTTAGTGCTATGGCAGGTTTTCAAATTTCTGATTCTCTAATGATAGGGTTTGCGTATGATAAAGAATCAACTGAGTTAGGTCGTACTCAATTCAATGATGGTAGTTATGAAGTGTTATTGAGATTCGAACTCTTTAGGAAATACAATAGAATGTTAACACCTAGGTTCTTCTAGAATAAAAAATATGAATATGAACTTATTAAGATATGTGATAAATATAATTATTTGGATAATACTGTGTGGTGTTATGAATGCTCAGGAAAAACGTCTGGAAAAAGCAGACGAAAATTTTGAACAATATGCGTTTGTAGATGCTAGAAAAATATATCTAGATGTTGCAAAAAGTGGATATTCGTCTTCAGATTTGTTCAAAAAACTTGGAGATTCCTATTATTTCAACGGAGAATTAGAAGGCTCTGTAAAATGGTATGAAGAGTTGATCAACGGATATGTAGATGAAGTTGATCCAGAATATCTCTTTAGATATTCTCAAAGTCTGAAAGGGGTTGAACGCTATGATGAAGCAGATAAGATTATGCAAAAGTTTTATGAAGCTTCTGGGACCGATCAAAGGGCAGAATATTTTGTAAGTACTAGAGATTATCTGAGATTTATAGAAATGCAATCAGGGAAGTTTACTTTAAAAAAAATAAATATTAATTCTAAATTTTCCGATTATGCTCCTAGTTTTAATAATCAAGGACAGATGGTTTTCGCATCTTCTAGAAATGGAGGAAATTCTGTAATTAAGACACTTCATGAGTGGAACGAAATGCCATTTCTAGATCTTTATTCTTCGGATATTACAGGGGATAGAAACGCATTGTCCAGTCCCAAAAAAATGAAAGGAGATATTAATACAAGATTTCATGAATCATCATCTTCATTTAGTCAAGATGGACAAACCGTCTATTTTACCAGAAATAACTTTACAAAAAAACGATTAGGATCAAATACTAGTGGAACAATTCTATTAAAATTATATAGAGCAACCTTAGAAGGAGAAAAATGGAAGAATGTCGAAGAGTTGCCTTTTAATAGCGAAGAATATTCTGTAGCGCATCCAGCGTTAAGTGCGGATGGGAAAAAATTATATTTTGCTAGTGATATGCCAGGAAGTAAAGGCTTGTCTGATCTATATGTGGTGGATGTTAATGAAGACGGAACTTTTGGAACCCCGAAAAATCTTGGTGATAAAATTAATACCGAAGGTCGAGAAACTTTCCCGTATGTAAGCAATTCAGGAAGGCTGTATTTTGCTAGTGATGGTCATGTAGGATTAGGTGGATTAGATATCTTTGTGGCGGTGCCAGATGCTATTACAGAATTTTCTCAACCATATAATGTTGGACGTCCAGTAAATAGTTCTGAAGATGATTTTACATTTGTGCTTAATGAAGAGACAAAGATTGGCTTTTTTGCAAGTAATCGACAAGGAGGAAAAGGAAATGATGATATTTATAGTTTTAAGCAAATAGATGATTTAATAACTACCTGTGCTCAATATGTGGAGGGTAAGGTTACCGATGCATACACTGGACAGATTCTTCCAGATACAGAAGTCTTTCTGCTAGATGAGAATAATAAGCAACTAGATAAAACAATTACCGATGCGCAAGGGAATTATAAGTTTAATGTTTCATGCGAAACAACCTATATTATAAGAGGATCAAAAATCGATTATAGTCCTACAGAAGCTCCATTAGAAACCAATACTGCTCTAGAGTATACACATCAACTTCCATTACAATTAGGAAAAGGAGGATTACAAGGACAAGAAGTAAAACCAGGAGATGATTTAGCTAAAGTTTTAAGACTACAAATTATCTATTTTGATCTTGATAAATCATTCATTAGACCAGATGCAGAAATAGAATTACAAAAAATTATTGCTGTTCTCAAAGAATACCCACAAATGAAAATAGATGTTCGATCCCATACAGATAGTAGAGCATCAGATAATTATAATATGTTCCTAAGTGAACGAAGGGCAAAAAGTACTATAAAATATATTGTAGAAAAAGGAGGGATCGATAAATCCAGACTCACTGGACGAGGATATGGAGAATCATCACTAGTTAATAAATGTGCTAATAATGTAGATTGTAGTGAAAAAGAACACCAAGAGAATAGAAGAAGCGAGTTTATTTTATTAGAATAACAAATAATAAAAAGTATTTTCTAACGAAATAATGAACAATTAGAAAGCAAAGTGATTTGTTAATAGGAGCTGATGTAATTTCTAAAAAGGATTGTTTTTTTATTTTTATATGACGATGGGAATAAAAACGTTAAGCAAAATTTTCGTACAAGACTTTTGTGATCTTATATTAGTATAGACCTCTCTATGCGAATGGGTAACGTAAGAGAGGTCTTCCTTATGAAGAAAATAGTTTGATGATCTTTAAGACCATTTTCATTTATAAATTATCAATGTTTTATATTTTAGCACTCTTATGGTAGATATTCAACTATTAGAGTACTTAGAATCTTTTCTTACTCCACGACGTCAGAATCTTAACAAAAATATAATTGCACAAAGAACAAACTATTTTTCTGTAGCTGTAGAAGATGTATATCAGTTACATAATACAAGTGCTGTAATAAGAAGCTGCGATGTTTTTGGAATTCAGAATGTTCATGTAATCGAAGAGATAAATGCTAAACGTATTGATAGAGAAATTGCAATGGGTGCGCAAAAATGGGTAGATATCAATAGGTATACTACCACCCGAGAATGTATAAATACCTTGAAGAGTAAAGGATATCAGATTGTGGCAACAACTCCTCATGATAGCTCTGTTGAGTTAAAAGACTTTGATATTAGCAAGCCATCAGTATTTTTCTTTGGTCAAGAACAAGAAGGTCTTAGTGATTTAGTATTAGATGAATCGGATGTTAAATTACATATTCCTATGGTAGGTTTTACCGAAAGTCTTAACATTTCAGTTTCTGCGGCGATAATTTTACAGCATGTAACTTCATTATTAAGAAATTCAGATATTCCTTGGCAATTATCAGAAACAGAAAAGATGGAAAAAAGAATGGATTGGGCCAAAAAAGTGATAAAAAGTCACGGAAAAATTATTGCTAGATACAAAGAAGAGCATAAATAACAAATACTAATTGATTGATTACGAATAATTAAAAATAGTATTCAAATTCTATAATTTTGCTGTTTTTTTATGTCGTAGTTTATGGGTAAAAAAAGGTTTACACGTAAAAGGTTAATGTGCTTAAATCAAACGATTTAAAATTTAATTCCCTATATTTGAGTAACTTAATACTGTTAAGTACCCATAAAACATCTTTGTCATGAGCAAAAAAAAGTCTCCTACCAGCAAAATGAAAGCACTTATAAAACAAGTGAAAACAGGTTTTAAATCTAATAAAACAACCATCAATTATACATCTGAAGTTGTTCACGATATTTTTCATAAAGGAACAACTACTTCGTAACTAACTAATCCATTTTCCAGGTATTTTTTTAATGTAACGATTTTGAAATACCTGGAATAACATTAAGATTAGTCAAAAATTATTTTTTGACTAAGAAGATGTTTTCTGTAAAATAATTATTGAAATCGTAATTTTCTTTTACCAGGATATTTCTGGAATATAATTGATATCTATAATCATTTACTCTTATCTCCCAGTTTCCTTTTGGTAATTGAACCGCATATAATCCATTCTCGGACACTTCAGTAAATCGTCTGATACCATTTTTGAATACTTCAATAGTAATCGGAGTAGTGATTTTCTGTAAAGTTGTTTTATCCATAATCTGCCCTTTTACATTATAAAAACTTTGTAACACTGGTTCCTTTTTAGAGGTTTTTGTGCCATTCCAGGAATACCAATAAGAAGAATTATTCCATACCCATTCACCAGAAAAGGAGTTATTAAAATTAGGGTTATTCATTTCAAAACGGATAATACCATTTTTGTTCATTCGATAGTTCTCAAAGGTGCCTTCAAAATATTCTTTCCCATTGATATAATGTCTATATCCATAGATGACACCAATATCACTGTAATCTCCATAGATAAGCTGTCCTTTTTCCACTAGTCTTAATTCTCCATAGGTAGAATTCCAGGTTCCAGTCCATTTGATATTGGAATAGAGATTGTTTTTTTCTAATACTTCTGTTTCGTTTATAAAGATTTCATCATCTTCTTTAGAACAGTTAGAAAAAGAAAAGATGATTAAAAATAAGCTTAGTAATTTTAAGAGTTTCATGCCTTTAGTATTTATTTGAATTACGATACTTAGTGTTCAATATGTCTAAAGGTTAACATGTGTAGATGAGTTACTATATTTTTTTCTTTTTCCCCGATCGTATCGATAGATGTCATCAAAAGCGTATCCACGGCCATCAATGACTTCAAATCTAAAATTGTGAAGACTTTTTGTCTTAATTATCTTAGCCATAAATGGAGTGCTTATAAAATAGGCTTGCTTACTATCTTTTGCATAAAAGTCTATATCGCATTCCTGATAATATTCCTTATTGGGAAGAATGCAAGCATCTAAAAATTGAAAAGTTTTCGGATCTGCGCCTTCAATAATTTGATCTTTGTAGAAAACATGATTCTTATCTTTTGCAATATTTAAAACAGCCTCATGTACCAATTCAAAACTTTTTGCATCACATTCTAAAGGACTTGTATTCCCAAAATATATAATATCATTCGCCATTAAATATACAGTATTAATGGGGTTTGTATTTTTTATCTTATAGGGTAATTTTTGATCAAATACATAATCCTTGGCTCCATCAGTAGCATATCCTTTGGAGATATCAATTATTTTAAGATTTTTTGGAGAAATGCCTTCGATAATAGAAAAAGGACACAGATAACTGTTTACATACACGTTGTTTTTATCAGCGAAATATATGGTTTCTTTGTATTCTCCATCTGCACTATAAGGACTTTTTTCTGCATGTCTTTCTACAATATGAAAGGTCTCAAAGTCTATTTCTTTATAGTATTTTTTAAAATATTCCGTATTGTAATAATAAATCTGTTTTTTGTCTTTTGAATACCCATATCCTAGCTTTTTCCAATCGGTTTGGTAATCAATACCGCGAAAAATTTTAAACTCTTTACCTGATTGCTCTCGAACTATCTGATGATCCCAAAAAATATCTAAAATAATGTAGTCATTCATATGGATAGGTATAAAATGTAAAGAAGAGTAGTTCTTTAAGGGTGATGTTATAAATTTAAGAAATGTGAAGACAAATATTTATTACTTATTAAAATTACTGTTCATTGTTTTTAATTTTTTTCAATCGTCTTACATCCCAAATTCCAATGCACACAACTAACAGGCATATGAATCCATACATAATTTTAATGCCCATAAAACCAATATGTTCATATAGCCAAAATAGAAAGTTGTTAGAGATAAATCCAGCTTCGTATTGCAATAATTCTCGATATGTAAATCCACCTATGATCAATAAAGATATCAGTATAAACATACTTGTTTTAAAGCCTTTATAAATACTTTTGGAGTGCTTACCTTCATACATATGGTGTTGTATAAAGCTATGATCATTTTTTCTTTTAAACATGATTTACTCTTTTTGAAATGACCAGATGTAAGCATAATTAAGTCCCATACCTTTTTCTTTATGATGTTCAGAAACACGTTCTTTGGTTCGAAATTCATCTTTCTTTATTTTGTATATTTTACCTTTATATCCAGAAGTAGGTGGCTTAGCCCCATTTATTTGATCTAAGGGTACTTTTTCGGTGTGCATTTGAATAATGATGGTGTCACCAGTTACATTTCTGATAATAGCCCAACTATTGCCCAAATCATTAAATTGTGATAAGCTCTCTCTTACTTGATGTTGTATGAGTAATTTATTATTTATAGTTGGATTTTCTAAAATCGCTCTTTTATCATCTGCAGTAGCTTTGGCACTAAAAAGTGCGTATCCTATACCAAAAGCTACTAATGCTAAAAATGCAAGTAATACCTTAAAAATAATGCTATACTTTTTTCCTGGTGTTTCGATTTGACTTTCGTCCTTTAATTTTTCAAAAACAGTTTCTATTTCTGGGGTCCATTGCACATTAGGAATTTCAGTCTTACAATTTGTACAGTACGCAATGCCACTTAGTTTATTGGTAGTATTATAGACAAGACCTGTATCAATATGTTTTTGATAAATTGTAATTTCTATACTATCCTTAGTGTTACAAATTGGGCAAATTATATCTTTGGTAATACCCTTATGAATTGGTACGTAAGTAGTTTTTACATTAAGTATAATCATGTTTATATTTTTGAGTGTATCTCTATTCTCTGTTGGATGGAAGAACTCTTTAGTTATTTAGATAAACAAGAAATGTGAAGACCTCTACTAATCCAATATTTATAGATTCACTAAAATAATGCTCCGATAAAAATTAATAGTACCAAATTATAATTTGAAACCTATAATCGTGTTTTGTAAAAGGATCATAAGTGCAATTGTTTTATAATCAGAAATGTAATGGATTTGTTTTGCTGCTCATTCAGATTGTTTTTTTTATTTAGAATAACTAACTTTTATCCTAAATAAAAACACAAATTATGGTTACTTGGTTTGAAATTCCGGTTACAGATATGAATCGAGCAAAAGCTTTTTATGAAAAAGTTTTCGATATAGAAATTCATCTTGTTGAAATGGATGGTGTTAAAATGGGGTGGTTTCCTAACAAAAATCAGGTAGGTACCGCTACAGGAACGTTGATTCTTTTAGAAGAGGATTATAAGCCTTCTGCTGATGGAGTAGTAGTATATTTTTCTTCAGAAGATGTAGCTAACGAGATTGCTAGAGTTAATGTCTCGGGAGGAAAAGTACTTATAGATAAAAAATTAATATCAAAAGAAAACGGATTTTTTGCCCAATTTATAGATTCTGAAGGGAATCGTATTGCGCTACATTCTCAGAAGTAATACTAATAAGGATTATTATTTCCTGTCCAGAACTTTATATTCCTCATAGCAATCGCTGATAGCATCAAGGATTTGAAGATCGTTAGCAAATTTTATAAAATCTACTGAGTAATTACAGTTGCGTAAAATTTCATCAATGTCCAAACGTTCTACTTGCAATAACGCCATAAGAGTAGCACGATCAAATTTAGACTCTAAGAGATTTCGGATCTCATCATCTTTCTTCATCTTTCTAAGTTTCCGAAGTTCATTTGATCGTTTACTAAAAATATTATAAAGAAAATCTGCAGGATTAAAAATAGCTCCCAGAACCTTATTTACGGCTCCTGGTTGTTTGCTTCCTCCTTCATAACCAGAATTTAATCCCGAAATACTATATCTATAATTGTTGTAAACCGGGATTTTTTTAGCATCAATCTCTAAATAACCAGTTAACTGAACATCCGCCACTACAACTTCTTCTAGAGCTATTCCAAGTTCTGTCATTTTAATTTTAACATCCCCAAACTTTTTCCAGTCATTCGTTACTCTAACTCTAAGCGCTTTGTATCCTATGTAGGTAAAATATAAGGTGTCATTAACTTTTGCTTTAATCTCAAAATTTCCTTCTTTGTCAGAGATAGTACCTATTACCTGACTTAAATTTACTACGTGAACATTCTGTAATTTACTATCTGTAGAGGCATTAAGAACTTGTCCGGATACAGTTTCAGGATCAGTTTCCTGAGCATATATTCCAATACTTAAAACAAGTGTTATGTAGAATAAAATTTTTTTCAAAAGCTCCCTTTTTTTAATAATTAATGATCAACTCTATCTAATATGACGGCTGTTCTATACGAACATAACATAAAAATCGGACCAAAAATCATATAGTTTAGTTAATTCATAAAAAAATTACCTTCGATCACTACGTTTTCTTCGATCTCTTCTTCCGTTATTATTTCCTTTATCACTGTTTTTTTGGTCACGTCGATTTCTTCCTTTAGGTTTAAAACCTTCGCTTCTTCTTTTTCCTTTAAAACCACCTCCATTGTTATCTCTTCTTCGTTTTCCTCTATTTCTACCAGAGTCTTTAGAGATCTCTACGTTCACTTTTCTGCCTTCCATTCTAAAATCTTCAAAAACAGCAAGAATCATATCTTGATGCTCAGAATCAGTATTGAAGAATGAAAAACTTTCTTTTACATCAACACGACTTACGCCATCTCTCCCTAATCCTAAAGTTTCTTTTAGAAAATCTTTTAAAGTCATCCAATCGAAACCATCCTTTTCTCCTACATTAATAAAGTAACGCGTACTACCATCTCTGCCTCTAGAACTGTCTCCACTATCTCTGGATACATTCAGATCCTTTGCCTTCTTGTAATAATTATGGAAGCGAGAGAATTCTACCGAGAAGAATTTTTTTACCAATTCTTCTTTCGAAAAATCTTCTAGTACTTCATTTATAGATGGTAAGTAGCTATCAATTTCGTGATTTATTTCTGATTTCGCAATATCGTTGGCAAGATGAAATAACTGTACTTGGCAAATTTCTTCTCCACTAGGTATTTCTTTTTCCTCAAACTTCTTTTTGATGATGCGTTCTACAGACTTAATTTTCCTAAGTTCACTTTTCGAAACGATTACCATAGAAACACCACTTTTTCCAGCACGACCTGTTCTTCCGCTTCTATGAGTGTAGGTTTCTATTTCATCTGGTAATTGATAATTAATTACATGGGTAACATCATCAACATCAATTCCACGAGCAGCAACATCCGTTGCAACTAACATTTGAATCTGACGGTTACGAAAACTTTTCATTACCAAATCTCGCTGATTCTGACTTAAATCACCATGTAATGCAGCAGCATTGTATCCATCTGTAATAAGATTTTCTGCAACTTTTTGAGTGTCTCTTTTGGTTCTACAAAAGATCACTGAAAAAATATCAGGATTTGCATCTGCTAATCTTTTTAAAGCAGCATAACGATCTCTGGAATTTACAACGTAATACTCATGAGATACGTTTTTAGATCCTGTGTTTTTATGTCCAACCGTTATTTCTTTTGGGTCATTCATAAAACGTTTGGCTATAGTAGCTACCTCTTTAGGCATGGTAGCAGAAAATAACCAAGTATTTTTGTCTTCTGGTGTATGCGCAAGAATGGAATTGATATCTTCATAAAATCCCATGTTTAGCATTTCATCTGCCTCATCTAATACGCAATATCCAATATTAGAGATATTAACCATTTTACGGTTAATCATATCTTGCATTCTTCCAGGTGTAGCAACAATTATTTGAGCACCACGTTTGATCTCTTTAGCTTGTTCCTGAATGCTGGCACCACCATAAATGGCAACGGTTCGTAGTCCGTCGCAAAATTTAGCGTAGTTTTTTAACTCGTTTGTAATTTGTAAACAAAGTTCCCGAGTGGGAGATAGGATAAGTCCTTGTGTAATTCTACTGTTTACATCGATTTTTTCAATTAAAGGAAAACCAAATGCTGCAGTTTTTCCTGTTCCTGTTTGCGCTAATGCGACAATATCAGTATCTTCACTAAGCAAAATAGGGATAGCCTTCTCCTGTACTTCACTAGGGGTCTCAAACCCCATTTCATTCACTGCTTTTATTATAGCTTCTCCGAGGCCTAATGCTTCAAATTTATTCATATATCTAAAATAAGCCGCAAAGGTACGGTTTATTATCTGTCTATAATAATAACGGAGTACTTATTCTGATGTGACAAAAATAATGTTTTTGATCACCAAGCAGGAAATCATTTTTTTATTTAATGATCTCTATTTCAAAAAGTTTGTCCCAGTTTTTTCCTGTAACAAATAATTGCTTTGTATCTTTTTTGTAGGCAATACCATTTAATACATCTAAATTTTCATGCTGACTCACTTTTTCCCTTAATCCAGATAAATTAATAACGGCTTCTAACGCTCCGTTTTTAGGATTAATAATAGCAATACCATCTTTTTGCCAGGTATTCGCATAAATTTTTCCGTCAATCCATTCCAATTCGTTAAACTTAGATTTAACCTTATTATGGGTAGTAACTTCGATATATGATTTTTCAGATAAGTCTTTCGGATCTAATACCCAGATTTTTTCGGTACCATCGCTTTTGTATATATGAGTTCCATCATTACACAGTCCCCATCCTTCTTTACTTTTATTATAGGTAAACCCTCCCGTTTTATCTAAAGTATTAAGATTGTATATAAAACCTTCTTTGGACTGCCATGTTAATTGATAGATGTTGTCCTTAATAATAGTGATACCTTCTGCAAAATATTTTTTGTCAATATCTTTCTTTATCAGTACTTCTCCAGTATTATAGTTTACTTTTCTCAATGAAGAAAAGCCATTTTTGCCAGTACTTTCATAAAGGGTATCTCCTACAAATTCTAATCCTTGCGTAAATGCTGTTTGATCATGAGGGTATTCTGCAATGATCTTATATTTGTATAGCTTAGGAGGTTTATTGTTGTAAAAGGTTAATTTTTTATAAATATCTTCTTCTTTACCTTCAAAATATACAATTGCTTTTAAAAGATGTTTTCCTAGTCTTTCATCATCAATTTTTTCTACTAATAATGTTTTATCAGTAGTAGTTAGTTTAGTGTCTTCAAAAAAGTAAGTAACGGAGTCAATTTCTAACTTTTTAGGATTAAGAATACTGGCTTTTATGGTTTCTCCAAGCTTAAATTTAGATGTATCACCATCAATTTTTATCGAAAATTGTTTTTTTTTCGCATCAGCATTACTTCCACACGCAAAGGTTAAAAAACATAATACTATGATGACGAATAGGTTACGGTTGTTCATGATATTGGAAATATTTAGAGCAAGATATTTATTTTAATTGGGTTTAAAAAATCATTGTTTTATATAGTAAAGATTGTATCTTTGCAGCGGCAAGTCCTACACAACCAGCTCCTGTTGAATCCTCCAGGGCGGGAACGCAGCAAAGGTATACGGTCGTAGCGGTGTGATGTAGGTAGCTTGCCTTTTTTTGTGCGCAAAAGTTACCTTTTCTAAATGTTTTCGTTTATTTCGTTCTTCTAAATTCATAAATCGTAAATCCAGATGTATATTTGCCGATATGAATACAAATCAAAACGCTAAAGTTGTTTTAATAACAGGTGGCTCATCAGGAATTGGAAAATCCATAGGGCAATTTCTTTCGACTAAAGGATATGTTGTTTATGGAACCAGTAGAAATCCTTCTCGTTACAAAGATTTCAATGATTTTCGCTTATTACAATTAGATGTTGCTGATAAGAATAGTATTGCTACTGCAGTAAATACCATCCAAAATGAGCAAGGACGATTAGATGTTTTGATCAATAATGCAGGTGCAGGGATTACAGGACCTATGGAAGAAATTCCAGAAGAAGAGATCATTAATAATTTTACTACCAATTATTTTGGGCCTATAAATGTAGCCAAATCGGTATTACCTATAATGCGAAAACAAAATAGTGGTTTAATTATCAATATTACATCTATCGCTGGATATATGGGATTGCCGTTTAGAGGTGTGTATAGTGCTTCTAAAGCTGCTCTCGAGGTGACTACAGAGGCGTGGCGAATGGAGCTAAAAACCTTTAATATCGAAATGACCAATATAGCTCCTGGTGATTTTGCTACAAATATTGCTGCAGGAAGATATCACGCACCTGTAGTTGATGGTTCTCCATACGAAAAAACGTACGGAGATTCTCTAAAATTAATGAATGAACACGTAGATGAAGGAATGGATCCGAATGAAATGGCTAAAGCAGTATATAGTGTAATTAATACCGCAAAACCTAAAGTGCATTATAAAGTAGGAGCGTTTATGCAAAAGTTTTCTATCGTTTTAAAAAGAGTTTTGCCCGATAAAGTATATGAGAAATTACTTATGAATCATTATAAATTGTAATTTTGCCCGATTCTAAAAAAGAATCATATAGAACTAGAATTTCAACAAATAATCATAAATCTAAACACAACAATATGAAGTTTTTTATTGATACTGCTAACCTTGATCAGATTAAAGAAGCACAAGATCTTGGAGTACTGGATGGAGTAACTACGAACCCATCATTAATGGCGAAAGAAGGTATCACAGGAAAGGATAATATTATAGAACATTACAAAAAAATATGTGATATAGTAACTGGAGACGTAAGTGCCGAGGTAATCTCTACAGATTTTGAAGGTATTGTAAAAGAAGGAGAGGAGTTAGCAAAACTTCATGACCAGATTATTGTGAAAGTACCTATGATCAAAGAAGGAGTAAAAGCAATAAAATATTTCAGTGATAAGGGTATTAAAACTAATTGTACACTAGTATTTTCTGTAGGACAAGCTTTGTTAGCAGCAAAAGCGGGAGCAACATATGTTTCTCCATTTATAGGAAGATTAGATGATATTTCTACAGATGGTCTTAACCTAATCGCAGAAATAAGAATGGTGTATGATAACTATAACTTCGATACGCAAATATTAGCAGCTTCTGTTAGACATACAATGCACGTAATTGATTGTGCAAAAATTGGAGCAGATGTAATGACCGGACCTCTTTCATCTATCGAAGGTTTATTAAAACATCCTTTAACTGATATTGGTTTAGCTAAATTCTTAGCAGACTATAAAAAAGGAAACTAGATTTCTAGTATACTATAAATCGATACTTTATAAAAACTGTTCTTTTAATCGAGAACAGTTTTTTGTTTATCAATACTTGCCATTCTGCTATAACTCATTAATTGTTTTTCAAAAAAGGAAGAAAATAGATCAGCATTAGGATTAATTATTTTTCCTTCTTGATTTACCAGAATTACCTTATTAGTATAATGAATTACTAATTCATCTGAAGAACATTTTGGAAACTTAAATTCATATTCATTTTCCAGATTGTAGTTATGTCGTTTAATAGTTTTTAACCAGTTGTCCGTTTGTTCGTCGTCTGTATTAATAGCTATAAAATCGATATCAGGATATACTTTACTTAAGTGAGTGGTTTTTTTATGAGCTTTTACATAATGATCTTTTCTTTCGATAGACCAAAAATAAAGTGCGGTAACCGGTTTTTCGAAAAGCTCAGATAACTTGGTCATTTCACCATTAGAAGATATAAGATCTTGATCTGGAATAATATTGTTGGGTTTTAGCCTTGCTGTTGCTTTTGCTAATTTTTTAAGTTCCTTCTGAAATTTTTTATTACTACTAATCGATAAATAATGATCTAGTACTTTCTGAGATGTATAATCATTTTTGTTGTCCAGTATAAAATTGGTAGTAATACCACGTAGTAAGTTATTCTTAATATAAGATTGTTGTATAACACTGTCCACAAGGTCAAGTTTATACATAGTATATTCTACCTTATTTTTAGAAAAAGATTTTTGATTCATATACTTGGTATATGAAGAATTAGTGAAATAATGATTTAAGAATCTATTATAGGAGTATAACCTCATCAAATCATCTTCGTTATAATTTACTAAATCTCTATATTCAAAGAAGTCTTTCGGAATGTCATTAGCAATATTTCTGCTCTTTAGTCTAGAATACTGATACTTATATAAGTACATTTCATACCTAGAAAAGAAGTCATATTCAAAACTAGATTTACATATTTTCGTGGCAAGGTCACTAAGCGGATACTTATCTGTCAGATTGGTGAATCTTTGAAGTCTCAAATCTAATAACGAATCTTGCTCTTTCTTAAATGCTTTTGGTGTTTTGGTATATCTTCTATTCGATAATTGATTTCTTTCATCTTCGTTTTGTAGAAACATATCAATTAAAAAATTATTTTTTCGAGAGCCTTTTCCAGTAAAAACAAGAGATTCATCAAATTCTAGAGTATTCAAACGCATTAAAATGCTGTCACCTTTTTCTAACAGAATTAATTGATATTCTGGATTATGTCTAAAGGAGTAAAGCCCATCCTTAATATTTTCAATCTTGTGAAGAAATCTGTTGTTTTTGTCTAAATAAATTGTGTCCTGATAATCATCGCCTTTAAAAAGAACGACATAATCTGTATTAGGATTTACAATCTCTCCGCCTAAGTATACGTGATTGCTTGTAACCTCTTCGGTAGAGTCGCAACTTAATAAACAACAACTAGATAAGCAGATAAAACAAAAATACTTTAGTCTGAAGAAAAACATTTTGGGCGCTATTATTATACTGACAAACATTCAAAAATAAATGGAAAGACTTTTCTGACTTGTTAAGAATACGTTAATTGTGTTAATATTAGGGTATGACGGGATTTTTTTTGGCTCTTCTAAGATTATTATGAGTGAAACTAAATGAAAAGTTAAAAAATAAAATATTGTGTCGATTTTTGACACATCATTGTTCTAAGATCGTATATTTAAAAGGTTGATTAAACCAAATCAATATAATCTTTTAAAACATATTATCATCATGAGAAAAATTTTGAAAATCGAGGGAATTAAACAATTAAATAAAAACGCTCAGAAGTTTGTTTTAGGCGGTTTTATTACAGAATACGTGTCGTCTTGTGGTCCAACGTCGGATGGTTTAGCTTGCTTAACTGGTTTCCCGCATTGTCCTACAGGTTTCTGTTCGGGAGGAGTTTGCTCGCCTACAACTAACGGGTAAAAAATCCCTGATTTATTTTCTGTATACAAGAACAAATTTCAGAGAAATAAATAAAAAGCAGTCAAAACTAAAGTTTGACTGCTTTTTTTATGGAATAAGCTTTAATTACTAAGTTGATCCTAAATGAAGATGGGTATGGATGATTCTAATAAACCCTCAAAAAAGTAAATTATGGACTAGATCTATTTGCTCTGTCGTTTTAAATTTTAATCACAATGGTTATTAGATCTATTTTGTAATTAATATTGGATCGGAATAGAAAGACAGTTTGTGTTCATTTTCTATTGATTTTTTATTGTAAAATACTATTTAAAATACCTAAGTATTCTTTTAGGGTTTGAATCCATTTTTCTACTTTTGCCGAAAATACAATTTATTACTATGTTATCAGTTTCTAATCTTTCAGTACAATTCGGTAAGCGGGTTTTATTTGATGAAGTAAATACTACCTTTTCCCAGGGTAACTGTTATGGTATTATCGGGGCTAATGGAGCAGGAAAGTCTACATTTCTAAAAATTCTTTCAGGGGTAATTGAACCTACTTCTGGGCATGTACATTTAGAGCCAGGTAAACGAATGTCGGTTTTAGAACAGAATCACTATGCTTATGATGAGCATACAGTATTGGAAACTGTCATTATGGGAAATAAAGAATTGTATAAAATCAAGACGGAAATTGATGCATTATACGCTGATTATACCGATGAAAATGCTGAAAAAATTGGAGAGCTTCAAGTGCAGTTTGAAGAAATGAATGGATGGAACGCGGATAGTGATGCTGCAACCATGCTTTCTAATTTAGGTATTAAAGAAGATCTGCATTATACAAGCATGGCGGATCTTGATACAAAACAAAGAGTACGAGTGCTTCTTGCACAGTGTTTGTTTGGTAATCCAGATGTTCTGATAATGGATGAGCCTACGAATGATCTTGATTATGAAACAATTTCGTGGTTAGAAAACTTTTTAGCTAATTATGATAATACGGTGATTGTAGTTTCTCACGACCGTCACTTCTTAGATTCTGTGTGTACTCATATTTCGGATATTGATTTCGGAAAAATTAATAATTATAGTGGTAACTATACTTTCTGGTATGAATCTTCGCAATTAGCAGCAAGACAAAGAGCGCAGCAGAATAAAAAGGCGGAAGAGAAAAAGAAAGAACTTCAGGAATTTATTGCTCGTTTTAGTGCCAATGTTGCAAAATCAAAACAAGCAACTTCTCGTAAGAAAATGATCGAGAAATTAAATATTGAAGACATTAAACCTTCGAGCCGTCGTTATCCAGCAATTATTTTTGAAAGAGATAGAGAAGCAGGAGACCAAATTCTAAATGTAGAAGGACTAGCAGCTAGTATAGAAGGAGAAATATTGTTCAAAGGAGTAGATATCAATCTAGCAAAAGGAGATAAAGTTGTAGTTTTTTCAAAAGATTCTCGAGCAACCACTGCTTTTTATCAGATTTTAAATGACAAACAAAAGGCCGACGATGGTATATTCTCATGGGGTGTTACCACTTCACAATCGTACTTGCCAGCTGATAATAGCGAGTATTTTCAAAATGACCTGAATTTAGTAGATTGGTTACGTCAGTGGGCTACTACCGAAGAAGAACGTGAAGAAGTTTACATTAGAGGATTTCTAGGAAAAATGATTTTTAGTGGAGAAGAGGCTCTAAAAAAATCAAACGTATTGTCTGGAGGAGAAAAGGTAAGATGTATGTTATCTAAAATGATGATGACAAGAGCAAATGTTTTAATGTTAGATGAACCTACAAACCACTTAGATCTGGAATCTATTACTGCTTTTAACAATTCACTAAAGAACTTCAAAGGAACTATATTGTTCACAACCCATGACCATGAGTTTGCACAAACAGTTGCTAATCGAGTGATAGAATTAACACCTAACGGAGTGATAGATCGTTATACTACTTTTGATGAGTATATGAGCGATAAAAAGATCAAGGAATTACGAGAAAAAATGTATGCCGTGAATGTTTAATAAACAGCTTTTTAAAAAAATATTCCAGAAAAACATCTACAAGAAGTAGGTGTTTTTTTGTTATTGGACTAAACCTTCAAACTTTACAAACATATATTCCTTAATGGCAGATTCGAGTGTTTTTTGGTTATCGTTAAAAAAGGTATGATCTGTAATCAGTTGCATGATAAAGTACTCATCTAGTTTGATCAATAGTTCTGGAGATACTGTTTTAAAGATCTTATTTTCAATACCGAATATGTAAAATTCTTTTAAGTCTTTTAGTAAGCCTTGTAAAAAATGTTCTACGATATCCCAAGCGCTTGGATAGTGTATCTGTAATTGTTTTAGATAAAAAGGAGAAATATCTTTTACACCTTCTGCCAATATTTTAGCTAAAGCTTCATACTGATAACCTAAACCCATAATTTCAATAGAAATTTCATTTTTGTACGCCTTAAGTTGATCTACACGCACTTGGGTAACATATTCAAAAATTTCTTCTTTGGTAACAAAGTATTGATAAATAGTCGACTTACTTTTATTCATCAATTTTGCTAGATCATCCATGGTAAGCTCTCCAAGCTCGGTATTCCTAAGTTTAGGCAATAAAGCTTGTGTCCATTGTTCTACTTTTTTGCTCTTATCTTTTCTTTCTCGATGAATTGATTTTCTTCCCATGCTTGGTAATTTGTAAAAATCGAACTATATTTGGTTAAATAGTTCGAAAAAATACATATCTTTTTTCAAACATAACCATTTGACACGTGAAAAATCAAGCAGTTTGGCAAAAATATTCTGGAAAGGTTGCCTGGCCTACGATAATCTTATTCGTCTTTCTGTGTTTAGCGTATATGTTGCTTTGGAAACTTTATAGTAATGGGTTTTCACCAATTTGGACTTCTACTATTGGTGCTGTAATAGCTTACGGAATGTTTACTATAGCGCATGAAGCGAGTCATGGTAATATAGCAGGTGGTGTTTCCTCTTTTGAAAAAATAGAACAGATACTCGGATGGGTCTCTAGTTTTTTCTTATTATTTCCATTTTCTGCATTCGTAGTAATTCATTTGAGACATCATGCTCATACCAATGATCCAGAACATGATCCTGATCATTATGTAAATGGCAGTAATCCATTTTCTATATTTTTTAGATGCCTTACATTAATTGGTCATTATTTTGGTTTAACCTTCGGGAAAAATAGTATAAAGAATACCGCCATGCGAAATATCAAAAATCAGTCTTTAGTGTTTTTGATTTTTATAGTAAGTCTTATTAGTACACTAATTGCGATGGGATATGGAAGTGCGTTGTTTTTTGTTTTCATTTTATCTGCACTGATTGCAGCTCCAATATTGGCATTTTCTTTTGATTGGCTGCCACATTATCCTCATAATAATCTTGGTAAGTATCACAATACCCGAATTGTAACGATTCCAGGATTAGAATTGGTGTCATTATATCAGAGTTATCATTTGATTCATCATTTATATCCTAGAGTTCCCTTCTATAAATATAAAAGTTGTTTTAAAGATGTGGAGTTACAACTTTTTGAAAAAAAATCAATTGTAGAAGGTTTTAGAAATAAGGATTTAGCTCTGTTAGATAAGAAAAATACGTATGAAGATATCATATCCGGAAGTGTCTGGAATTACGTGCTTGAAGTTGAAAATGTGTTTCATGAAACCAAAGATGCAGTTAAAATAGTTTTCAAGAATCTAGACCAAATACCTTTTTCTTTTTTGCCAGGACAATATGTTGTAATATCGGATTATGTGAGTGATCAATTAGTAAGTAGATGTTATTCCATATGCGAAGATCCGATTACTGGAAAACTAAGTGTGGTCGTTAAAAAAGTTCCTAAGGGGAAGCTATCTAATCATTTAGTAAACCATACGAAGAGTCGTAAAAAGTTGAGAGTTTCTGGTCCTTTCGGTAGATTTTTATTACCAGAAGTATTGGACAGGTCATTTCTCTTTATCGCTGGAGGAAGTGGAATTACTCCAATCATATCAATGATAAAATATGTACTAAGAACATCTAAAAACGAAGTGAAACTATTGTATGGTAACAAAAGTAATGAAGATATTATTTTCGCTAATGAATTACAAGAGCTATCGTCTTTATATCCTAATCGATTTAACTATATAAAAAGTTTACAGCTTTTAGATAAAGAAACACAACAAGGTTACTTGCTAGAAACATCAACGGATACTTATTGTTATGTTTGTGGTCCAGCACCTATGATGGATGCATCAAAACAAGTATTAACAGCATTAGGGCTGAACAAAAAGTTGATTCATTACGAAGAATTTTCTCAAAATATTGAGAAACTATCTGGAAAGACTCAAAGCATCTCAGTAGAAGGAAGAGATCAAAGTTTTATATACGAAGGAGATCAATCCGAAAGTATTTTAGAATCCGCATTACGAAATGAGCAACAGCTTCCTTATGCCTGTAAAAAAGGAGACTGTGGAACCTGCAAAGTACAATTATTAAAAGGCCAAGTGCAGTGGAAACCGTATCAGGATATGGTATTACTAGACAATGAAATAGATCAAGGATATATTCTTACCTGTATGTGTACACCAGAAACCGATCTAAAATTAAAATTATGAATATCGAACAGGAATACGATTATATAATTATAGGAAGCGGTTTTGGTGGGTCTGTAAGTGCGTTAAGACTAACCGAAAAAGGGTATAAAGTTTTAGTAATAGAAAAGGGCAAATGGTATCGTCCTGAAGATTTTCCAAAAACAAACTGGAATCTTAAAAAATGGTTATGGGTGCCTTTTTTAAAATGGTTCGGAATCATGAAAATGTCTTTTTTTAAACATGTAGTAGTAATTTCAGGAACTGGAGTAGGAGGAGGTTCTCTGGTTTATGCAAATACATTACCGGTTCCCAAAAAGGATTTTTTTATTTCCGGAAGTTGGAAAAATCTGGCAGATTGGCAATCCGAACTTGCTCCATTTTATAATATAGCACTAAAAATGCTGGGAGCACAAAAAAATCCCCATTTGTTCGACGGTGACAACGCTCTTCAAGAATTAGCAACAAGTTTGGATATAAAAAATGATTTTTCTGCAACCGATGTAGCTGTATTTTTTGGCACGCCGAATAAAAAGGTAGCAGATCCATACTTCGATGGAAAAGGCCCAGAAAGAACAGGATGTAATTTTTGTGGAGGTTGTATGACTGGTTGTAGAATTGGTGCTAAAAACACTCTGGATAAAAATTATTTGTATTTGGCACAGCAGCAAGGAGCTCAGATTCTTGCAGAAAATGAAGTGATAGATGTAGTTCCTAACCATGACGAATATACCATTACTTTTAAATCTTCTACAAGATATTTTCCTAGAAAAAAACGTGTGCGTGCTAAAGGAGTTATTTTTTCTGGAGGAGTATTAGGTACTGTAAAACTTCTGCTAAAATTGAAAAAACAATCTTTACCAAGATTATCAGATTACTTGGGAGAGGATATAAGAACAAATAATGAAAGTTTGATAAGTGTTACCAACCTTAACGGCACTAAAGATATGTCTAAAGGTGTGGCAATAGGTTCTATACTTCATACAGATGAGAATAGTCATTTGGAAATTGTAAGGTATGCAAAAGGTTCAGGTTTCTGGCGATTGTCACATTTGCCCTTAACTCATGGTAAGAATACCATCGTAAGAGTGATAAAAATCGTTACAAGTTTTATTAAAAACCCATTATCATATATAAAACTTTATACGGTAAAAGATTGGAGCAAGAGCACAGCAATTTTATTGTTTATGCAAACTTTAGATAGTACCCTGAAATTTAGACTAAATGCTTTTGGGAAGATGAATACTTCTGTAAATGATGGAGATAAACCAAGCGCATTTATTTCTGAATCTCTGGGATTAGCAAAACGATATGCCAAAATTACCAAAGGAAAAGAGACTGTTTTTGGATTAGAGCCTTTGGCAGGTATTCCTTCTACAGCACATATATTAGGTGGAGCGGTAATGTCTGATAATCCAAAAAAGGGTGTGATCGATAAGAATAATCAGGTTTTTGGTTATAAAAACATGTATATCTGTGATGGGTCAATGATTTCAGCAAATCCAGGAGTAAATCCATCATTATCGATTACTGCTATAGCAGAGCGGGCAATGAGTAAAATACCGAATAAATCAGATGTGTAAGCTATTGCTTATTATTTTGAAAGTAACGATACAACAGGAAAATACCATATCCTATAAATGAAATAGAAAGTAAAATTCTATAGTTCCATTCCACAGGTGCTGCTTGTAAGTGTTGATATAATCTAAATGTCCCGAATAAGGTTCCAAAAATACCTATGATTAAATCATATTTGTTTTTGGTTGTTCCGTTATTACTTTCTTCCATGGAAGCTAAGATAAACTTTTTTCTATGATAGGAACTGCTTCTTCTACATCCGATTTCTTTACAAAAAGCTGAATGTGATCTGGAATTCCACCACCAAAGCCAGCTGCCATACCTGATTTCATATCATCTCGTGTAATAGAATTTATACCTCCTTCTTGGAGTATATTTTGCAAGAATTGTACGTTAATAAAACTTCCTGTATAGACTCTTTCATATTCGCTATCAAAAAACATAGGTTTTACTTTATGCGTTAAAATATTTACTGTCCCATATAGCAGTATTGAAGTTTTTTCCTAAAGCAAATCCATAAAATAAGACTACAGCGGCAACGGATTTAAACATAAAGAAAAATATCATAACATATTCTGAAGAGGTGTTTTCTTTACTAAATAATCCTTGAGGTATCATAAAAGTTAATAATACGCTTACCAGAAATGTAAGTACAATTAGATTTTCAAAACTTTTAAAAAACCACATCATCAATTTTCGAAATGGATGAAGGTCTTCTCCCCATTTGTGTATGAGATAATAGTAATCATTACCCATTGGAGCAAATAATAAGGGATCATCTGCATTTTCTAACTTAAACAGTTTTGAAGGAGCTATTATCTTGAAGCCTTTTAATTCTAGATCGTGAATTTTTTCCAGGTCTTTTATTTTGGATAATGCTTCTTGTGGAAGTTTACCTTTAAAATATTTAGAAGCTAAAAAACGAAGTCTGTAATCAATACATATTTTTTTGATTTGGTCGATATGATAGATGTTATTACTATCTAAATGATCGAATATAAAATCATTTTTTTCTATCGGCGTTCCGTTTTCTAATGTATCTAGGATTCGGCTATCTTTTTGATCTTCTCTACTAAAGATAGCTTCAACTTGAGATCTCCAATTTGTTTCGTTTTGCTGTTTAGCACGAACTTTTGCCAGCTTTTGTTCAATATTAGTTTTAGGGAATATCATTTTCTTTCTCTTTAGCTCTACTAAATTAAATATTTAGAATCTGGATTCCAAGATTTTAGGGTTTTTAACAACTGTTGAATATAATACTCCAAAATCATCAAAAAAGATGCTTGGTATTAGTTGTAAAAACAAAAAAACTGTCTGAAAAGTTATTTTAAGTCAAGTGTTTAAGGTACAAGAAACTCTATGCTTTCCAGACAGTCTATTTATAAAATTATGGTATTTAGAATTTATGAGAAGTAATCAAATGATTCTTTTCATTCACAAAAACTACATTGTCAATCTCATCAATCAAATAGTTAGGTGTTTTATCTAATAATTCGATCTGAGCATCCTTAGCTCCTGTTTTCTTATTAATCATATATATGAAGTGCTTTGTTGTATCTCCTTTTACTTTTGTAACAACAAACTTATGAGTTTTAATTGCTTTGGAATTGGAGAACCTGGTTAATGTCACTTCAAATACTGTTGCCATTTGATCGCTATTTGCACCAGTATACATACCCGCAACTACTGTAGATGTGCTAGTTCCATCTGTTTGATCTTCGGATCTAAGATATACACCATTAGATAATGCTGTTAATGTATTAATATTATCTAAAGAACCCTGAATATCTAAATCAACACCTACGATATTTAAACCAGTTTGAGCCATATTTAAAAATCCATCAACTGAGGCAGCTGGACGATAATATTGAGTGTATTTCAGTTCTCCTTCTGGTGAAAGAAGAGATATATGCTGATCCGCATGTAGTAAATAACCAGAACCGTCTACATATTCTGCAACTAGGGGAGTCTTCTTATTTACTTCTTCTAATTCAACATCTTCTGCAAAAAGTTCAATATCGCCAGTGTTCAGGTCAAACTTGTATCCTTTTTCATTTTCAAATAAAACAACTTTCTGTTCTTTCTCGTCATAGGTAACCGCAGGAATAGATTTAAACTTTACATCTTTGTCCCAGACATCTTTTCCTTTTTCAAAATCTAGAATGTTGGATCTTTCACTGGAGACATACAGTACCCCTTTATTTGTAGTAGTTACGTAGTAAGAATATCCCTTTACTTTACTATCCCATATTTTTTCTCCTTCAGGATCTACAAGGGCAATCTTACCGTCTTTTTCACTTTTTCCTACTGCGATAAAACCTTTCTCATGCGGAATAACTTCGTCTAAGAACTCAATTTTAAAACTTTTTTTCCATTTGAATTCATTGGTTTCTGGTGTGATGATATTAAAACCTTCAGTTTCTACAAGTATAAGGTTGTTATCATTATCAGGTCTTACATCGATAAGAGTTCCACGTAATTTAAGTTTCCCAGGTGTAATATCTTCTCCCGTGGAAGGATTAAGTACGGTTAACACTTTAGATTTACGAATTCCAAGGTAAAGGCTGTTATTAATTTCGGAATAGACTAGTGCTTTTATCTTTTTCTTAGCCGTATGATTCCATAAAACTTCTCCAGTATTGAAATCTAAAGTGAAGATTTCATTTTTTATACCTAGTATAATATTGTTCTCTTTGTTAAAGAAAGGTCCTTGATTTACAAAAGAAGCTCCACTCAATCTCTGAAGAAGTCCTTTGGATTCTCCTAAAGGAGTAACCCAATTTTTCTCCCAAGTTTTCAAACTAAAAGACATAAGATTACGTTCTTTTTCCTTGATAAGCTCAAATAGAATAATACCTTTCTCAGGAATTGGAATAAAATTTCGTATTCTATAGTTGTCATCTTTCGTATCAAAAACAACTTCGCCGTTACTAGAATTGATAATTAATCCTCTAGTTTTTCCGGCTAATGGCATATATTCTACATAAAAAAGAGGTAATCCATCGATGGTAAAGAAAGTGTTCTTGTCGATAGCTTTAAGCTCTTTATTGTGCCATTTGGTTTCACCTGTTTTATGATCTAAACCAACAAGTCCTTTGGCTCCAGAGGCAATGACAGTTCCATCATTAGACTGTTTAATCCATCCAACTTCGTATAAGGATTCTTTTAAATCCACTTGCCATAAAGTTTCTTGTGCATTTAAAAAGCAAAAGCTAGTAACCAGAAATACAATTAGCGCATAATTTTTTTTCATATTCTTAATTTTCAGTTCAAAATTTTTAACAAAAATGCAATTATTATGCATGCACAACAAGACAAATTAGAACTTTAAGAGTTGTTTAAGCCTTAGATTTAAGGTGTTTAGAAACATGATTGCAGGGGGGGGTGCTGTTTGTACGGATCCTAAAGGCTCATAAATATCCTAAGTTAGCGTTGTTTATTATAATAAAACGAAAAAGCCTTTGAGTATATCAAAGGCTTTTATAAAAACTAAGTATTAGCTTCTCATTTATCGTAATTCAGCTCCTAATTTATTTTCGAAATTATGCTGAAGTTTATTCATTATTTTATCAATCTGCTTATCCGTAAGGGTTTTGTGTTCATCTTGTAGTGTAAAACTCACTGCATAAGATTTCTTACCCTTTGGAAGGTTTTTACCTTCGTATACATCAAATAAATTAATGTTTTTTAGAAGTTTCTTTTCAGTTTGATTTGCAATGGTATGGATTTCCTCAAAAGAAACAGTATTGTCCAACAATAAAGCAAAATCTCTTCGTACTTCAGGGAATTTTGGTATTTCGGTAAATTTAATCTTACTTCTTCTAGCAAATTCTAAAATAGTATCCCATTCAAAATCAGCAAACAAGACCTCTTGAGAAATAGAAAAGTGCTTTAAGACAGTTTTTTTTACGATTCCAAATTCTACAAGTTTAGATTTTCCCAAATGATAAGAAACTCCTTCCGAAAAGATGTCGTTTTTAATCGGCGAAGTCTTGGACCTTTTTATTCCTAACCGATCTAGTATAGCTTCTATGATTCCTTTCAGATAAAAGAAATCACTTTTCTCTTGGGTTACTTTCCAACTTTCACTGGTTTTATTTCCAGAGATCACAAGACTTAGGTGTTTATTCTCAATCCTACCACTTTCATAATTGTGATACGTTTTTCCAAATTCAAAGAGTTTAAGGTCGGAACGCTTTCTGTTAATATTATAAGAAACTGCTTCTAAACCAGAGAATAATAGAGATTGGCGTAATACAGCCAAATCATTACTTAACGGGTTTAGCATTTCTACATTATGATCAGCATTTAATTGCTCTGATAACGAGATGTACTCTGGAGAAGTAAGAGAGTTCGCCAGCATTTCATGAAATCCTTGCCCAACTAATTGATTAGAAATTGTATTCTGTATCGTATGATCAGAAAACTTATCTATATTAGATACCGAAGCATTTAGTTTTTGACTAAAATTAATATTGTTATATCCATATACACGTAGGATTTCTTCGATAACATCAGCTTCTCTTTGCACATCATTTCTATAGGACGGAATGGTAAGACCTAATCCTCCTTCAGTAACACTGTTTACTTTAATTTCTAAAGAGCTCAAAATATCCTTGATCGTTTCCTGAGGTAGCTCTTCTCCAATTAATTTGGTAGTATTTTCAAATGATAAGAATACCTGAAAATCCTCTATTTTCTTTGGATACAAATCGGTAATATCACTTGTAATATCTCCACCTGCCAATTCCTGAATAAGTAATGCAGCTCTTTTTAGAGCATATTCTGTTATTGTTGGATCAATACCTCTTTCGAATCTAAAAGAAGCATCGGTGTTAAGTCCATGACGTTTTGCTGTTTTTCTAACACTTACCGGATTAAAATAAGCACTTTCCAAGAAAATGGACGTTGTAGTTTCTGTAACACCAGAATTGACACCACCAAAAACTCCTGCGATACAAAGAGGTTTTTTTGCATCACAGATCATAAGATCTTCTTCGTGCAATTCTCTTTCTACTTCATCAAGAGTTGTAAATTTTGTACCAGCTTTACAGGTTTTTACTTCGATTTTATTTCCTTCGATATGATTAGCATCAAAAGCATGTAAAGGTTGCCCAAGTTCATGTAAAACATAATTTGTTACATCTACCACATTGTTTTTTGGCGTAAGACCAATTGCTTTAAGACGATGTTGTAGCCAGTTTGGTGATTCTGCTACTTTTAAACCAGATATAGAAACTCCACAATATCTAGGAGCTAACTCATTATTTTTTACTTCTACATCAAATTTGTGAAGTCTATTATCAATTTTGAAATTGCTTACTGAAGGAGTAATCAATTCTAGATTAAGATCTTTTTGTTGTAATCCAGCTTTAAGATCTCTTGCAGTACCCCAATGACTCATAGCGTCTGCACGATTAGGCGTTAACCCAATTTCAAAAACCTGATCATTTTCGATATCAAAAACATCTGCTGCCGGAGTTCCAACAGGAATATCCTTATCCAGCACCATAATTCCATCATGACTTTTACCCAACCCTAATTCATCTTCTGCGCAAATCATCCCATGACTTTCTTCTCCACGGATTTTACCTTTTTTGATAGTCCATTCTGTTCCTTCACTATCATAAAGCTTGGTTCCGATGGTAGCAACAGGCACTTTTTGGCCTTCTGCGACATTCGGGGCTCCACATACGATCTGTACAGGTTCACCAGTTCCTAGATCTACTTTAGTCACTTTTAGCTTGTCTGCATTCGTGTGTTGCGCGCAGCTGATTACTTGTCCTACTACAACACCTTCTAAACCTCCTTTAATACTTTGGTAAGTCTCTATTCCTTCTATTTCAAGCCCTAAATCCGTAAGTAGTTCTCCAGTTTTTACTGCATCCCAATCAAGCTTAATAAATTGCTTGAGCCAGTTATATGAAATTTTCATTAATGATGATTCTGAAATTAGGCCGTAAAGATACTACTTTGGGGAAAGTTGACAAACAAGATTTCCTTCTTATATCATAGAAAATTACTTCAATTCAATTTTATAGGTTTATGAAAAATATTTCAGAAACTTTTCTGTAATTAGAAGAAAAAACAAAGTAAAGAAATAGTGAGAAGTATAAATTTATTTCATTAAAATCATACACAAATTGATGGTTTTCAATGTAAAAAAATATTTTTTACCTTTGTAAGTGTTATAATGTTATTAAACAAGCCCCCAATGAAATCCTTCAAATTAATAATTGTATTCGTCTTTTCTATTGTTCTTGGAAACCATATAGGTTATTCACAAAATAAGAATGCTAAGAACGCAGAGGAATATATCCCTAAAGAAGTAGTAAGTAGAACCAAAAGCAGTCCTGGATTTAGTAAGCAAAAGATGAGCAAAACTAATCGCGCAAATGGTTTAGAAAGAGATGCGATTTTTTCTGATAAAGAAAAAAATGCTAGGGCTTTAACCGCTCAAAAATCAAAAAAGAGTGGAAAAGCAAAACTTACCAAAGAACAAGCTAGAAAGAGAAGAGAGGAAAGAGTGAGGGCTATTAAGGAAGAGAATAAAAGAAAAAAGAAGACACCTTCTAAGAGGAATAAGCAATGATGTAATATCATAAAAACTGATAAATTATATAAAACTGTCTGTTTAGATTAAGATATCTTTCCAGACATTTTTTATATTCGCACATATCACACAATTCCTATGAAGAAATTTATTTTACTCTCATTTTCGGTAATAGCACTTTATTCATGCAAAAAAGACGTTTCCAGTAAAAAATCATCCAATGAACCTTTAACATTAAAAAGTGGTTTGTGGAAGGCTTCAATGACCGTTCAGGACAATGAAGAATTACCATTCCTTTTCGAAGTATTTGAAGATCAAACATTACGAATTTTTAATGCAGAAGAGACTATAGATGTTGATGAGGTGATTGTAAAAGGAGATTCTCTTTATATCAAATTCCCTGTTTTTGAAGGATATATTGCTGCAAAATTTGATGATTCTACTACAATTACAGGTAGTTTTATTAAAGAAAGCTTAAATAGAATTGTCCCTTTTAAAGGAGAATTTGGTGTTAAAGATAGATTCGAAATAGTAGCTAAACCAACGGTAGATATTCAGGGAAATTGGGAATCAGTATTCAGTCCGGATACTCCGGAAGATAAATATATTGCAAAAGGTATTTTTAAACAAAATGGAAATGTAGTCACAGGAACTTTTAGAACTACTACTGGAGATTATCGCTATTTAGAAGGAGTAATAAATAACAATAAGCTAGAGTTGTCGACTTTTGATGGAGCACACGCATTCTTTTTTAAGGCAGAGGTTACTGATAGTACTATGAACGGGTATTTTTATTCGGGCAATCATTGGAAGGAACCATTTGTGGCAAAACGAAATGAATCATATGAGCTGCCTTCAGAAGATTCTCTAACCTTTTTAAAAGAAGGATATGATAAGTTTGCTTTTAGTTTTCCAGATGCAAAGGGAAATCAGGTTTCTCTCGAAGATGAACGTTTTAAAGGGAAAGTAACTTTGGTGCAAATCATGGGGACTTGGTGTCCTAATTGTATGGATGAAACTAAGTTTTATGTGGATTATTATAACAAAAATAAAAATAAGGATATTGAGTTCGTTGCATTAGCATTCGAATATGCGAAGACTTCTGAGAAAGCTTTTAAATCTATCGAAAGAATGAGAACAAAACTTAAGGTAGAATATCCTATTCTTTTAGCGCAATATGGAACATCCAATAAAGAAAAAGCCCAGGAGAAACTACCTATGCTAAACCATGTGTTATCATATCCAACTACCGTATTTATTGATAAAAAGGGATCGGTGAGAAAAATCCATACAGGTTTTAATGGTCCTGCTACTGGTCAGAAGTACCTAGATTTCAAGCAAGAATTTGAAAGTTTTGTTAATCAGCTGTTAAATGAATAAATGATTTAACACTAATTAGTACTTGTTCTTTTTCTTTAACAATCCCGTAACATCAGGATTAAAAATATCGTCTTATTATTGCTTAATTCGTATGATTTTTCTGTCATACGAGCTGAAAGTAAATCATTTATAACTACAGTATTCAAAATTTACTATAGCAGTCTAAGGGCGCTTTTTCGATTGATTGTGTGGTAAATTATAACTGATCTGTAAAAATCTAAAGTAAAACAGATGAAACAATCTAAACTTATCATGACATTGTTGGTGGTATCAACAATGTTGTTTTCAATTGATTCTAAGGCACAATTAAATACACCTGAGGCGAGCCAAAGAGCCAAGGTTTCTCAGCGAGTAGGGATTACAGACATTACGATAGATTATGGGAGACCAAGTGTTAAAGGTCGTGAAGTTTGGGGTAAATTGGTTCCTTACGGTTTTAATAATCTAGGATTTGGTACGTCTAAAGCAGCTCCATGGAGAGCAGGAGCCAATCAGAATTCTACGATAGAATTTTCTCATGATGTAAAGGTAGAAGGAAAAGATATCAAAGCAGGGCTTTATGGTTTGCATATTGCTCTAAAAGAAGATGGAGGTGCAACGGTTATATTTTCTAAGAATTCCTCTTCATGGGGAAGTTATTTTTATGATGAAAAAGAAGATACTTTAAGAGTCGATGTTAAAACCAATGATGTTCCTCATACAGAGACCTTACTATTTTTATTTCCTTCATTTGATGCTAATAGTACAATTGCAGCTCTACGTTGGGAAAAGAAAGAAATACCATTCAAAATTGAAGTAGATGTAAATGCTATAGTGATGCAAGGATTAAAAGAAGATCTTAGAAGTAATAAGGGATTCACCCAATCTAATTGGGATAATGCTGCTAACTTTGCATTTAATGCAGGAGATTTAGATCAGGCTTTAGAGTGGGTAAATGCTTCAATAAGCGGTAACTTTTTTAGTAAAGAAACATTTGGTAACCTATCATTAAAGTCAAGAATTTTATCCAAACAAGGGAAAACTCAAGAGGCAATGGAAGTAGTTGATAAAGCAGTAGCCAAAGGAAACGCTAGTCAGGTGTTTCAGTTAGGAAATGGGCTTATTGGGCAAGGTCAAAAAGATAAAGCTTTAGAGGTTTTAAAGAATAATGTAAAAAATAGTAATGGTGCTTGGCCTTCTAATTATGGGTTAGCGAGAGCATATGCAGCAACTGGTGATTATAAAAATGCCATAAAATCTATGAATACTGCGATGGGTAAAGCACCAGAAAGATTTAAAAATAGATTGTCTGGAGAATTAGAAAAGCTTAAAAAAGGAGAAGATATAAATTAAATCATTAAAAATATACCAAGTCTATCAAGGGGTCAGAAAATTTCTGATCCCTTTTTTATGTATTTCAAAATTTAATAGTTAAGGATTTAAGTACTATGAAATAGCAAGTTCTGGCTTCTAGAAAAGGTGTAAAACTTTGACAGTATTACCATATCTTTGCACCACCAAATTTATATACATGAGTAAAGCTGTTTATATTGCTACTATAGAACCTAATAGTGGTAAATCAATTGTCGTACTAGGATTGATGAGAATGCTACTGGGAAAAGTAGCCAAAGTGGGTTATTTTAGACCTATTATAGATGATCCTAAAGAAGGAGAAATCGATAATCATATCAATACGGTAATTTCACATTTCGAATTAGATATCAATTTTAAAAACACCTACGCTTTTACACGAAGCGAGGTTTTACAAAAATATAACCAAGGTAGATCAGGAGCGATTATTGATGGTATTATTGAGAAGTATAAAAATTTAGAGGAGAAGTTTGATTTTATTCTTGTAGAGGGAACTGATTTTTCTGATGAAGGAAGTATTATAGAATTTGATATCAATGTAATAATTGCCAAAAATTTAGGAATCCCTTCTATTATTGTTGCTAGTGGTGTTGACAAGACGAACGATGAGATTTCTGGAAATTTAAAATTAGCATATGACACCTTTACAAGCAAAGATGCAGAAGTGTTAGCAATAGTGGCTAATAAAGTGGTCGATGGATGTGAGAGAGAGCTGAAAGCAAAGTTAGAAAAGGATTTTGATAATGATATAGAGAAAATTGTAATCCCTAAAATTGGAACTTTAATCAATCCTACTATCAAAGAAATAGTTAAAGAATTAGAAGGAAAAGTTCTTTTTGGGAAAGAATTTTTAAATAATCAAGCGGGGAGTTTTGGTGTTGGAGCAATGCAGTTGCGAAATTACCTTACACATCTCAAAGACAACAGTTTAGTTATTACTCCTGGAGATCGAGCGGATATAATTTTAGGAGTATTACAAGCGAATATATCTGATAATTATCCTAAAATTTCTGCGATTATTCTTACTGGAGGAATAATTCCTGAAGAACCAATTTTAAAATTAATTGAAGGAGTTTCACTCTCTGTACCTATTATTTCGGTAGCTCAAGGAACCTTTTCCATAACGAATAGAATTGGTGCTATACGATCAAAAATTTATGCAGATAATCTTCTAAAGATCAATACATCCATTAGTACGTTTGAAAAGTATGTGGATGAGGATCGTTTGGTAGATCCGTTGATAACATTTGAATCAGATAGTTTAACACCAAGTATGTTTCAGTATAACCTTCTGAAACGAGCACTAAAGAATAAAAAACATATTGTCTTGCCTGAAGGTTCTGATGAACGAATTTTAAGGGCTACATACAGGTTGCAAGCTTCTAATGTTGTAGATGTAACGCTCATTGGAGATGAGAAAAAAATAAAAACGAAAGCTACAAAACTTGATATTCCTATAGATTTTGATAAAGTTAAAATTATCTCACCTACGAAATCACCACATTTTGAAGATTATGTGCAAACGTTTTATGAATTGAGGAAACATAAAAATGTAAATCTCGATATGGCTAGAGATATGATGGCGGATGTTTCTTATTTTGGTACTATGATGATCTATAAAGGACATGCAGATGGAATGGTATCAGGCGCGGTTCATACGACACAACATACAATAAGACCAGCTTTACAGTTTATTAAAACCAAACCAGGTGTAAAAGTAGTTTCATCTGTATTTTTTATGTGTTTAGATGATAGAGTTTCTGTTTTTGGGGACTGCGCAATTAATCCAAATCCAAATGCAGAACAATTGGCAGAAATTGCTATTTCTTCTGCTCGATCTGCAGCGGCGTTTGGTATAGAACCAAAAGTTGCCATGTTGTCTTATTCTTCCGGTACTTCTGGAAAGGGAGAAGATGTAGAAACGGTACGAGAGGCTACTAAAATTGTAAAAGAAAAACATCCAGAATTAAAGATTGAAGGTCCTATACAATACGATGCTGCTGTAGATATGCGAGTGGGGCAGAGTAAACTTCCAGATTCTGAAGTAGCCGGACAAGCTAGTGTTTTAATATTTCCTGATCTTAATACTGGTAATAATACTTATAAAGCGGTGCAGCGAGAGACAGGAGCATTAGCCATTGGCCCTATGTTACAAGGATTGAATAAACCAGTAAATGATCTGAGTAGAGGGTGTACTGTGGATGATGTATATAATACCGTAATTATAACGGCAATTCAGGCGCAAGGATTGTAAAATTAGAATAGTATATGAAAATATTAGTACTAAACTCTGGGAGTTCGTCGATAAAGTTTCAATTGTTTCAAATGCCTTCTGAAGAAGTTATATGTTCTGGATTGGTAGAGCGTATTGGATTGGAAAATGCTAAAATAAGTTTTAAAACAGCCAGTCTTAGCATAGAAGATATCGAAGATATTCCTAATCATAAAATAGGATTGCAGTTAGTTGCATCTTATTTATTACATCCCGAAAAAGGAGTTGTTTCAGAATCATCTGAGATTGATATTGTTGGGCATAGAGTAGTTCATGGAGGTAGTACTTTTGCAAAAACGACTGCAATAACTTCAGAAGTGAAAGAAGAGATAGAAAGACTTTCCACTTTGGCGCCACTTCATAACCCAGCAAATTTACAAGGTATTTTAGTCTCTGAAGAAATATTTACGGATGCTAAGCAAGTGGCAGTTTTTGATACAGCATTTCATCAAACAATGCCTGTAGAAGCATATAAGTATGCAATTCCTAATGCTTTTATAGAAGAAAACGACATAAGAGTGTATGGTTTTCATGGAACAAGCCATAAATATGTATCTGAAAAAGCGATAGAGTTTTTAGATAAACAAAACGCAAAGGTTATTACTATTCATTTAGGAAATGGATGTAGTATGACGGCTGTTAAAGATGGAAAAAGTATTGATCATACCTTAGGCTTTGCACCGATGAATGGATTGATCATGGGAACAAGATCTGGTGACATTGATCCTGCAGTAATTTTCTACATGGTAAACTCACTCGGATATTCCTTAGATGAAGTTAATTCGCTATTGCAAAAGGAAAGTGGTATGTTGGGATTAACGGGTTATAGTGATTTACGAGATATTGAATCTGAAGCAGAAAAGGGTAATATCGCTTGTAAGGAAGCATTAGCAATGAACGCATATCGAATCAAAAAGTTTATTGGTGCCTATGCTGCGATCATGAATGGTTTAGATGGTATTGTTTTCACCGCTGGTATTGGAGAGAATTCTGATCTAATGAGAAAATTAGTTTGTGAAGAATTAGGATTTATGGGTATAGTATTAGATGAGGAACAAAATAAAATCCGCTCTAAAGAAATAAGAGATATTAGTGATGATACTTCTAAAGTTAAAATAGTAGTCATACCCACGAATGAAGAATTGGAAATAGCCAAGCAATCATTTCAATTGGTTTCATAATAAAAGAGATTACCAAAACTCTACAATTGGTAATCTCTTAACTTCCTTACTAAATTTGATGCTTATTTATGCCCAAATACATGTGCCATTTGGTTGACAGTACCCAAAATCACAAAATTCAAATCCATTAAACATTTGACAACACTTTCGTGGTGGTCCACAGTATACAAAGCGACGATTTGCAGCTCCTGTTATCTGTTTTTGATCTTTTTTTGTTAATGCTTTAATTCCTTTTAGTTCTAAGATTTTTTTCATTGTGTAAATTATTTAAGTTGATTTAATAAAGAATGCAACCTCCGTTGCCAGTGCATCGTCCAGGTTCGCAAAAGCTAAAGTTACCATAACTGATACGACATCTATTCCCTGTACCAAAAGGGTTAGAGGAACAACAACTAATAATAGTTCCAGCACCTTTGATAGATCTTTGTTGTCCTTTACTCAGTGTTTGAACACCATTTAATTCTAAAATTTTTTTCATCGTGTAAGTATTTAAAGTTATTTGTTCTTACCAAGATACTTAAG
Source organism: uncultured Aquimarina sp. (assembly GCF_947492965.1). Taxonomy (GTDB): domain Bacteria; phylum Bacteroidota; class Bacteroidia; order Flavobacteriales; family Flavobacteriaceae; genus Aquimarina. The sequence continues at coordinate 37,474 of NZ_CANLOZ010000013.1, forward strand.
GTTAGAGAGTAAAAACAAAACTTGATGCTTGAGATTTATAAATTTAAAGAACACTATCTGCGTTATTTTAGTAGTAAAAATATTTTAAATCAATTGTTTAAGTGTGATAGAAGGAATTGATGATTAAAAAAGAGACCTTACTTAAAGATCTCTTTTTATATGGATTTGATTTTTTAGTATAGGATACAACCACCCCAATTTGTACATCTTCCTGGTTCACAAAAACTCCCACCTGGATAGCTAATGCGACATTTATTTCCTCCTCCTCTTGGGTTTGGATTACAACAAGTAATGCTAGTCATAGCTCCTTTAATTGATCGTTGTTGCGCTTTACTTAATTCTTGAATTCCGTCTAATTCTAAGATTTTTTTCATTGTGTAAGATGTTTTAAAGTTAATCACTTAAAATTAGTTGAATTTTCCCTAAATCAAATACGTGAAAAACTTTTACTTCTTGTGGTTTTAGAGTTTTTTAAATGATAATTGGAAATAAGACAAACGTGAATGCAATACTATTCTTATACTTCGGTGTAGGAAACAACTTATTAACAATGGTTGTAAAGCGCTAATTGCTTGTTTTTTAGCTGGTTATATGTTTCGTAAAGGCTAAATTGAAGATTGTCAACATATTGCGTAATGATTTGATAACATTTGCCTATGGTAAATGTAACAAAATAGTCATAGCTTCGGAACGTTAAAATACACTAACCTAACTCACAACACACGAAATGAAAAAAATACTACTGATGTTAGTAATGGTTTATACCGTTACTAGTTTTGGTCAAATTCCATCGTATTATAATGATGTGAATCTTTCTTTATCAGGACAAGCTTTAAAAAATGAACTAGCTTCCAAAGTAACAAATACGCAAACAACAATATTATCATATACGCCTGGTGTATGGGATGCTTTAAAACAAACAGATTTAGACCCTTCTAATTCTTCTAGAGTGATATTGATCTATGGCTTCAGTGATACCGATGGCAATTCTACCACTGATAGAACAAGAGGAGTAGATAATAATGGAGGAGGCTCTACGGATTGGAATAGAGAGCATGTGTATCCAAGATCACTAGGAAATCCGAATCTAGGAAGTACAGGTCCTGGTTCCGATGCACATCATTTAAGGCCTTCTGATGTGCAAAGAAATTCTAGTAGAGGAAATAGAAAATTTGCAGATGGTTCTGGTAATTCTGGAGTAACGGCACAGGGATATTGGTATCCTGGAGATGAGTTTAAAGGAGATGTCGCTAGAATGATGATGTTTATGTATATCCGTTATGGTAATCGATGTTTACCTTCTAACGTAGGAGTAGGAACTGCAGTTGCTAACGACACGGATATGATTCAGTTATTCTTAGAGTGGAATGCAGAAGATCCTGTGACTCAGTTAGAATTACAAAGGAATCCGATCATAGAAAATTTACAAGGAAATAGAAATCCTTTTATTGATAATCCTGCGTTCGCAACTCAGATTTGGGGTGGACCACAGGCCGAAGATCGTTTTGGGAATACTGGTGGAGATACAGAATCTCCAAGTATACCTGCTGCTTTAACTGCATCTAATATTACGACCACTTCAGCTCAGTTATCCTGGAATGCTTCTTCTGATAATGTCGGAGTTACAGGGTATGATGTATATCGTAATGGATCTTTGTTAAGTTCAACTTCAAATACAAGTTATACTGTAACAGCTTTATCTCCTGCTACAACGTATACCTTTGCGGTAAGAGCCAAAGATGCTGCAGGTAATGTTTCTGGATTAAGTACTTCTATTAATGTCACTACCGAAAATACTTCGGGTGGTGGAAATACATTATGTAGTTCAGATATAACAACGTTTCCTTATAGTCAAGGTTTTGAAAATACTATTGGTCAATGGAGGCAAGCTGGTTCTGGAGATGATTTTAATTGGGCAACACGTTCGGGTAGTACCCCCTCATCAGGAACAGGACCAAGTAGTGCAAGCGAAGGATCTTATTATTTGTATATGGAGTCATCTACTCCAAACTACTCAAATAAAAGAGCTATTTTATATTCTCCTTGTTTTGATATTACTAACGAAAGTGAAGCAACTTTTTCCTTTAAATATCATATGTACGGAGCTTCTAATATGGGAAGTCTTTCTCTCGAGGCTAGTCTTAATGGAACAAGCTGGACAACAATTTGGAGTCTTTCTGGAAATCAAGGGAATTCCTGGAAAACAGCTAATGTTAGTTTAGAAAATTATGTAGGCCAAAGAGTACAATTGCGTTTTAATGGAGTTACAGGCACTACTTGGCAAGGGGATATGGCTGTAGATGCTATAGAACTGTCTACTTCTGGAAATACAGGAGGTGGATCTACTACTAGTGATGTGAATGTAAGAATTACCTTTGATAATTATCCTGAAGAAACAAGCTGGGAAATACGAAATGATAGTAATCAAGTTGTTTTTTCTGGAGGTACTTATGGATCACAAGCAGATGGTTCTACAATCAATTTATCCAGAACGTTAGATAATGGTTGTTATACATTTATTATCTACGACACCTATGGCGACGGTATTTGTTGTAGTTATGGTAACGGTTCTTATGCATTAACGGATGCTACAGGTACTACACTGGTTTCAGGAGGTTCATTTGGATCACAAGAAAGTAATAATTTTTGTGTAGGAAATTCTGTAAGAAGTTCAGTACCTGAATCTAATTTTAAGGAAGTTTCTAATGTTTTTGATTTTAGTTTTTACCCAAATCCAGTGAAAGAAACATTAACGATACAGTCCGAGTATAGTATTTCTGGAAAATATGAAATCATAAATTATACAGGGCAAATATTAAAAACTGGATCAATTACAAAAGATCCTATTAGACTTGAAGGGATATCCTCAGGTATCTACTTTATTAAATTGACGAATGGTGAAGAAAAGTTAGTCAAAAAGTTTACAAAAGAATAATCATCTCTTTTTAAGTGTTATATACATAACCTCTACTTTATGATGAAGTAGAGGTTATTTTTAGTAAGTATAATTTATAATATAAAGTATATAAAAGTTGAGCTTGTACTTACTTTATTGAAGTTGATGAAGTAATTTTTCTGCAACCAGTTCAGATGATGCTGGATTTTGACCTGTAATTATTAATCCATCTTCAAGGGCATAAGGAGCCCAATCATCTCCTTTAGAGTATTCTGCTCCATTGTTTATAAGCATGTCTTCCACTAAAAAAGGAACTATGTCTGTTAGTTGTACAGCAGCTTCTTCAGAGTTAGAAAATCCAGTTACTTTTTTATCTTTTACCAGAGAAACTCCATCAGCGGTTTGTGTGTTTTTAAAAATTGCAGGTGCATGACATACTGCAGCTACAGGTTTGTTCTGATTGTAAAAAGCTTCAATCAGTGAGATTGATTTTTTATCATTAGCTAAATCCCATAATGGTCCGTGACCACCAGGATAAAAAATAGCGTCATAATCTTCAGCTTTGATTTCTGAAAGTGCGATTGAATTTTTTAGTTTATCCTGTGTTTCTGGATCTTGATCAAACCTTTTAGTAGCATCAGTTTGAAAATCTGGTAATTCACTCTTAGGATCAATTGGAGGTTGCCCTCCTTTTGGAGAAGCAATAGTAATAGCTACCCCTTTATCTTTTAGAAAATAGTAAGGAGCTGCAAATTCTTCTACCCAAAATCCAGTTTTTTCTCCCGTATCTCCTAATTCATCATGACTTGTTAATACGAATAATACATTTTTCATGTTATTTGTTTTTTTAGTTATGCTTTTATCATTATTGTGATTTCCACAAGAAATCAATAGTAGTGAAGCAATAATCAAATAGGTAAATTTTCTCATTGCTAGTTTCTTTTGAATAGTTGTTATTACATATATCTTTTCAAAATTACTATAACGTGATAACCAAAAAATTGATGTATGATAAGAAATGAATTTAATTTCGTGCTATTTCTTTTCGTATTCGGCTAAGGCTTTCTGAAGTGATACCAAGATAAGAAGCGATATGATAATTTTTGACTAGCTGTTCTATATTTGGATAGGTATTTACAAAATCCAGATATCTTTCTTTTGCTGTTTTGGATAAATCTCCTATGATTCTCCTTTGGAAGGATCCGATGTAAGATTCTGTTTTAAATCTAAAATATTCTTCTATTCCTGGGATCGTGGCACAGATTTCATTCATATCATCTCTGGAGAGCTTTAATAAAACAGCATCCTGTAGACATTCTATCTGGAGTATAGCTATTTCTTTTTTAAAAAAAGAAGTGTAATCGCTTATCCACCAATCAGTAATGGCAAACTGAATAGTATGTTCTTTAGCAGATATATCGGTAAAATACGATCGCAAACATCCATGAACTACATAGTATTGATACCAGGTTGTATCACCAGGAAATAATAAGTTTTCTCCTTTGGAAATAGTAATCTTAGTAAGTTTTTCATCAATCATTCGTTGATGTTCTTTACCTATATGATAACCTTTGAAGATGTTGGCAATATCCATGTATGGTTAAAGTCTTAGAGTACGTACAAAAGTATAAAATAAGAGTCCGATTACAATTCATAATCGGACTCTGTTTGATATAATAAAGATGTATTTTTTTAATTATTTAGCATTACAGGCATTACAAGCATCGTAACACTTTCTCCTTCATCTAATCCATCTGTCGGAGTTAAGATTCCAGCTCTGTTTGGTAATGACATTTCTAACTGTACATCATCAGCATTTAGGTTATTTAGCATTTCGCTTAAGAAACGAGAATTAAAACCTATCTGCATATCATCTCCTTGGTAATCACAAGTTAGACGCTCTTCAGCTTTATTAGAATAATCGATATCTTCTGCAGAGATATTTAATTCTGCCCCAGCAATTTTTAATCTGATCTGGTGCGTCGTTTTATTCGAGAATATAGAAACTCTACGTACAGAATTTAAGAATTGTGTGCGCGCAATACTAAGTTTGTTAGGGTTTTCTTTGGGGATTACTGCTTCATAATTTGGATATTTACCATCGATAAGTCTACAAATCAATTGTGTTTCATCAAAAGTAAATTTCGCATTAGACTCGTTATATTCAATAAGAACATCAGTATCACTTCCTGCCAATATACCTTTTAGAAGGTTTAGTGGTTTCTTCGGCATAATAAATTCTGCGGACTGAGAAGCTTTTACATCCTCTCTAGAATATTTTACCAGTTTATGAGCATCAGTAGCTACAAAGGTTAAACTCTCTGTAGAAAACTGAAAGAACACTCCACTCATTACCGGTCTAAGGTCATCATTACCTGTAGCAAATATAGTTTTACTAATAGCAGTAGCAAGAATATCACCCATCACATTCGTAGCACTAGGATCTTCTAATTCTACTGCCTTTGGAAATTCTTCACCATCGGCATAAGCAAGTGCATATTTACCGTGGTTAGAACTAATCTCTATAGTATTATTATCCCCTGCAACAAATGTAAGTGGTTGCTCTGGGAATGTCTTTAATGTTTCTAATAGTAACTTTGCAGGAACAGCAATAATTCCTTCGTCTCCAGATTCTACTTCTAACCTAGCTGACATAGTAGTTTCTAGGTCTGAAGCCGAAACGGTTAAGGAGTTGTTATCTAATTCAAATAAAAAATTATCTAGAATTGGTAAAGTATTGCTGTTATTAATTACTCCACCTAATACTTGAAGTTGTTTTAATAAATACGAACTGGAAACTATGAATTTCACCCGTTTAATTTTTTAGATTAATACTGTTTTGCAGTGGTCATTATAAAAATGGCTAACGCAAATATAATTGTAATCTCCAAGCTTGTTGGCATTCTAAAAACGTTAGTTATTAACAAACGGGTAGGAGTTATCGACTATCCTCGATTGGTTGTTTAGATAACTTAAAAATTCTTTGATATCAAATGATACACTATCGAATGTGATTGTTATTATCTATGAGCTGGTTATGATTTTGAATGCTTAAAAATAGGTTTACTACCAAGTTTAGAACTACTTTATATAGTGGAAATGTATTAAGATGTTAGTGAAATGTATTTTTGTTAGTTTTCTTCTTAGGATTCGACTGATCGGTAAAATTCTTATTCAGATAATAATGGCATCTAAATTTCAGTATTCCCTATTACTATTATTTCTTGGGCAGTTACTTTTTGCACAGCAAAAGACAAATCCTAATAACCAAAGTGAAGAATTAGGAAAGGTAACCTGGTTACGGGATTATGACACAGCCTTAAAACTTTCTAAAATGGAGAACAAGGATGTGTTGATCTTATTTCAGGAAGTGCCAGGTTGTAGTACCTGTCGTAATTATGGACATAATGTACTTAGTCATCCATTGATGGTAGAAGCAATTGAAAACTCTTTTATTCCCTTAGCTATTTTTAATAATAAAAAAGGGAAGGATGCAGAAATATTGAAAAAATATAAAGAACCCAGTTGGAATAATCCTGTAGTTCGTATTGTAGATTATAATGGAAATAATGTTGTGGGAAGAATAGGAAATGATTATGAAGCGATTACCTTAGTACAACGTATAATAGAAGCTTTGCAGAAAAGAGGAAAAGTAGTGCCAGAATACATCAACTTATTAGAAAAAGAACTATTAGCCACAAATACCCAAAAGGCTTATTACAGAATGTCTTGTTTTTGGAGTGGTGAAAAAGAATTAGGAAGACTGCCCGAAGTACTTAGTACAGAATCAGGATTCATGGATCATAGTGAAGTAGTAGAAGTGATTTATAATTCTAAGGAAATAACTAAAAAAGAGCTAGATAATTATGCGAAATCTAATGGAATGAGTTTGATGGATCGTAATAAGTCTTACCGATCATCGGCAAAGGATATTCATTACTACTTACAACAAACTAAATTTGTATATCTACCACTTACAGAACTTCAGAAAACAAAAATAAATAGTGCTCTTGGAGATGGTCGTCCTACACAACAGTTTTTAAGCCCTAAACAAAAGAAATGGCTCCAAAAGATTAAGAGTTCTAGTGAAGTATTATTTACTACAGATTTTGTAAAAGCCTGGGATAAAAAAACAAAAGAAATGGATGGAATCTAAGGTTTTGATAATATTATTCGTCATCCATTAATTTATCAGTATAATGAGCCTTGTGCTTTGGTTGTGCAAATCGTTTTTCGTTATAGGAGTTGGATGTTCCTTTGGCAATGGATAGAGATTTCCAATCTTGATCACAAATCATTTTTCCAAGAAATACAATTTGTCCTATATGATAAGAATAATGAGCTAATTGTCTATTAATAGCCTCAGTAATCGAATGTTCGATATTTCGGATATAGATCGGTTGATCAAAATTTACGTCATTTACACTATCTAGGGCATCAAATAAACATTGCCAGCCTTCATTCCATTTCTCTAATAATTCTACTTTAGATTGTATATCGTTTTCAAACTCTTGATCACGAGCTCTCCATTTCTTTTCACCATCCGTAGTTAAAAAATCAGTCCATCTGGATTTCATATTACCCCAAAGGTGTTTTACAATAATGGCTATACTATTACTTTCCTCATTATATTGCCAAAATAACATGTCTTCATCTAATTGGTCTATTGTTCGCTCTCCTAAGGATTTGTAGTACGAAAATTGTTTTTTGATTCCTTCTAAATATGATAATTCATTCATATTAAGAAGATAAGCATTTTGCTAACGGAGTGCTTTCTAAAATAGTTAAATAACATTTTCATAACATTATTGAGGTGCAATTGATTGTAGTTTTATTGGGGAAATTTCACTTTTTAAAAATATTATTTTACAATTAACTCTTTAAACTTACACATCATGAAAAAAAGAATTTATGCAATTTCTGGAGTAAAAACTTTGTCTAAATCTTCACAAAAACAAATCTTTGGAGGTATGCCAGGTTCGTCTGATTGCTTTAGTAAATGCTTTCCATTGTACCTTTCTGATATTGATGGTACGATGTGTGCTATATTTAGTCCTAGTGGAGAAATTTGTTATGGAACTATTAGATATGATGAATGTTGTATCTAAAAGCTACTTCTAAATTGATAAGGAAACTCTTTATGAGAGTTTTCTTATCAGTTTTGTAAATAAATAAGATATTATGGTCTGGTATATTTTCTTTTTCTCAACCAAGAGAAGAGTAGACTAAAAAGTCCAAGAAGTATTAGTGGAACTATGATATTGATAACTTGCCATAAGGTTCGAGTTTCTACCACTTTTTCTATATTTAGAAAAGCAATATTAATCTCTTTTCCTCTTACTTCGGTTAAACCAGAATCGTCCAGCAAATAATTTACAGTGTTTAAAAGAAACTCTTTATTACCGTATTGTAGATTAAGATACGGGTCATATCCTAGAGTAATCGGTCTTCCTTTTCTGATTCCATTTTTGATTACATCACCATCAGCGATAATTACCATTTTTGTGTCTTCACTTTGGTCTTTATTATCGCTTAATGAAAAAGGTTTTACTCTGTCTTTATATGCTGATTTAAAGTTACCTTCTAGGAGCACCGCCAAATTATGTGTTCCTTCTGTATAACTTTCCATATCTGGTTTCTGTCCTATGATGTTGTCTAGTTTGATTTCTGCAGGAATTCCTTCCAATTTAGAACGTTCGGAGCTCGTTAATAATACGGTCTTTTTTACATCATTTTTAAGCGTGTCGATCTGGTTCGAGAACTCGAACTTTACAGATTCAATATTTTTTACAATTGGATGATTGCTGTTACTTTTAGTTAGTGATGCATAATACCAAGGATGAGGTGTAAACTGTGTATTATTTCCTTCTCCAGAGGCAAGCATGAGCGGGGCAGAGTATAAGTCATTTACCAATACTGGATTAATACGTACTCCGTACGAAAATAAAGCATCTCCTAATCGTAGATCTTGCATAAAGGCAATTGCAGATCCTTTGGACTGAGGTTTGAACAAGCTATCAATCTCCATTGCTACAGATTCTACCATCCATAATGATTTACCACCATCCATGATAAACTGGTCCATTACATATTTTTCATTTTCAGAAAAAGCTTCCGTCGGTTTTGCATTGATTAGTAAATCAAATTTTTTTAGATCTTCTAAGGTTTTCTTAGGATTCGATGCTACGGAATCTAAAGTAAAAGCGCCAACAAAATAATACTCTTGTAATGTTTTAATAAAATCAGCAATCTTTGCATCTGGTAGTTGCCCGTTTCCTTTAAGTACTGCGATTTTGTGTTTCTTTGGATGGATTAGTTTTTTAAGCGCATCGGCATAAACATATTCTAACTGCTGTATAGAATTATTTACACGTTCTTCGGTTGTAGCTCCAATGGTGTTTTTTACCAAAGCGACTTTTACACTTCGCTTTTGGTAATTCATGATTGCCCATGGCACTACAGTTTCGATTTCTGTCTTACCACTTTCCTGCACACTTACTTCCATTGGCGTAAGTCCCAGGCGTTGTAATTCTTCGAGTGTTTCTTTTCTAAATTCTTCCTCTTCTAAAGGATTTGTAAATACGTACTGAATCTTTGGATTAATCGAGTTAAATTCCTCTACTATTTGTTTGGTTTCATTTTGTAATCTTCTGAACTCTGATGGAAAGTCACCATCCAAAAGTATATCAATCGCAATGGGTACTTCGGCTTCTTTTAATAGGTTTTTCGTCGCTTCCGATAGTGTAAATCGCTTATCTGCTGTAAGGTCAAAACGATTATAAAATGACGATCCTAGAAGATTGATAATTACCACTGTAATGGTGGCAAAAGAAGCAAGCTTACTAATGGTTTTCTTAGTATTTTTACTTAGAATAATCGATGTAAGAAATATAAAAATCGAAATGATACTCAAAAAATAGATAATATCTCTGGTATCTAAAATTCCTTGACTAATACGCTCGTAATGTAATTGAATTCCGATTTGTTCTACGGTATAATCACCAGCACCTAATAGTTGGTAATTGGCTAATCCACTAAATCCAAAGTAAAATAGAAAGCACAGAAAAAGTCCTATCAAAAAGGAGACAATCTGATTATTGGTTAATGATGAAGCAAAGGTTCCTATCGAGGTGTAGGTGGCTCCCAATAATAAGAGTGCAATATACGAACCAATGGTACTACCACTATCTAAATTTCCAACGGGATTACCCAATTGGTAAACTGTAATAACATACAACAAACTAGGCAGCAATGCGATGCAGATTAATGCTAAACTTCCTAAATATTTTCCTAGAGCTAGTTGCCAATTTTTAATAGGTTTGGTAAGCAGTAATTCTAAGGTGCCTTGTTTTCTCTCTTCGGCAATACTACGCATGGTTACTGCCGGAATTAAAAACAATAAAATCCAAGGCGCCACTAAAAAGAAAGGTGTTAGACTAGCAAAACCACTATCTAGGATATTGAACTGACCTTTAAAAACCCACAGAAATAGACCATTAAGAATTAAAAATATACTAATCACTAAATATCCTACAGCGGACGCAAAAAATGTATTAATCTCTTTTCTTATGATTGCTAGCATATGCCGGTACTCTCTTTTGATGTAAGTTACTAGAAGGTGAAAATAAGGATTTTGTTTTTACTGATCCTACATCTTGGTGTTACAATTCTTCAATTTTTTCCACACTCCAAGCTTCTGGTTTTTGATTGAACTTAGTTTTGGTGTTTGCCCAAATATCTTTAAATAACGCAGAGTTACGATAGTTATTGAGATGTTCTTCAGATTCCCAATGGCTATAGGTGAAAAATTGATTCGTTTGGTGTATATCTCTAATCAGTTTCAGATGTTTACAACCTTCAAAATTTCGGATTTTATCTTTGTTTTTTTCAAAGTTTTCTAAAAATGCGTCTATCTGTTCTGGTACGAAACCTAATTTTACAATGCGTATGATCATTTTTATATAACTGGATGAGCAAAGCTACAAAGTTTTGCGTTAGGGATAGCAGTGGCATCCTTTTTTCTCAATAGAGTTGAATCTTCAGGTAAAAGGGTAAAGAAAAAAGATATAACGGATAGCCCGCTCGAACGCCATTGTTATAATGTGATCATTCAAAAGTAATGCTAACCGTGTCCCTAAAATATAATCCAAATAGGCTAGAAGCACCACCAACGGTTCTGGGATTACTCTTATAGATCGCCAATTCGAGATATCCAGAAGAATTAAAAACCGCCAATTTCTTACCGTCCTCTTCACGTTTACTTTTCTCTACATCAAAATTGATGGCATCGCTATAACGCTCATAGATTTTGCTAAATACTGCGCTTCTGGCAGTAATCTTAAAGCTTCTTCCTTTGCCAATATCCTCAAAAAGTTTACGAGTGATATTGGTGATAAGGTTACCATAATTATCGATGTATATAATACTTCCTACAATCTGCTTGTCTCCAAGATTTACGATAGGAGTTATTCCTTTAATAAGTTTTATTTCAGCAGTAGGTTTACCGATTACCTCAAGAGTACCTCCTCGTGCAATATGACAAGCCACTGCCACAAAAACATCAAGTACCGGAAAGTTGGTTCCTATAGCATCATGAATATTGATTTCTACAATTTTTTCGGGTCTAAATTCTGAAGCAATTAAAGAAATCAATCCATTATTGGCACAGATAAAGTAGTGATCGTCTAATAAAACAGCGATATGTTTATTTTCTGGATTGAGTTCACTGTCGATTCCTACGATATGAATACTGCCTTTTGGGAAGCTTTTGTAGGCATTTTGAATGATATATGCTGCTTCTGTAATATGAAAAGGAGAAATCTCGTGCGAAATATCAACAATTGTAGCTTCTGGTAATTCGGTATAGATAGCACCTTTAACCGCAGACACAAAGTGATCTTTGATTCCGAAATCTGTAGTTAAAGTTATTATTGGCATCGATAAGAATTGTTAATATCTTTTGATTATAAGCGCTTAAAAATATGTAAATTTGCTAAGAAGTTATTCAAAGTTTTTTTGAATCGAGAAATCTATTAATAAAAACCTACGAGTTTATCATATTAGACTACTATACGCATTATATGATTATTACTAAAATTCAACTTGTACTATCATTTTCATTTTTGATTCCCCGACAAAAACTTCAAATAATCCCGATAGCCATTGGGAGCACAAACTTAGTCAATCCAAAAAACAAATCATACTAAAATTACTATAGCTTTTGAACGAACTTATTATTGAACTAACAGAAATTAATCCAAGAGAGTTTTTCGGACTCCAAAACAGTAATATTCAATTATTAAAGAAATATTTTCCTAAACTGAAAATTGTTGCTCGAGGAAGTAAACTAAAGGTATACGGAGATGAGGATATGCTCGAAGAGTTTGATATGCGCCTAAATATGCTTTTAGAGCATTTTGGAAAATACAATAAACTCGATGAAAATGTTATTGAGCGTGTATTAACCAGCGATAGTAAAGCGGATTACGAAACGTCTGCTGGTAGTGGAGAAACCTTGGTACATGGAGTAGGCGGTAGACTAATCAAAGCACAAACAGCTAATCAGCGCAAATTGGTAGAATTGACCAATAAGAATGATATGGTTTTTGCGATTGGTCCTGCAGGAACTGGTAAAACCTATACCGGTGTTGCGCTAGCGGTAAAAGCATTGAAGGAAAAACAAGTACGAAGAATTATACTAACCAGACCAGCGGTTGAAGCTGGTGAAAATCTTGGTTTTTTACCAGGAGATCTAAAAGAAAAATTAGATCCCTATATGCAACCACTGTATGATGCGTTACGGGATATGATTCCTGCAGAAAAGCTAGAGAGTTTTATAGAGAAAGGAGTTATCCAGATAGCTCCCATGGCGTTTATGCGTGGTCGTACCTTGGATAATGCATTTGTGATCTTGGATGAAGCACAAAATACTACCCATGCGCAAATGAAGATGTTCTTAACACGAATGGGTAAGAATGCTAAGTTTATGATTACGGGAGATCCAGGACAAATAGATTTACCACGTAGAGTAACTTCTGGATTAAAAGAAGCTTTGTTGGTATTAAAAGGCATCTCTGGAATCGGAATCATCCATTTGGATGATAAAGATGTAATCCGACATAAATTGGTGAAAAAGGTAATTGCAGCCTACAAAGAGATCGAAAACCGAAATGGGTAGATTTAGAGAAATGAGTACTTAAGTATTTTAGTATTTGAGTATGTAATTCTTTTTACAAAGTATACAGACGGATTGGTTAAGACTGTTGTTTTGTTTAAGTTAAAAAAAAGATATTGAAAAGTAAATTTCATTTTAAGTTTGAAGATTTAATTATTTACAATAAAGCTATTGAATTTGGAGAATCAGTAAATAGTCAAGTTGCTTCATTTCCAAAAGAAGAAATGTATAGATTAACTTCACAATTTATTAGAGCAGCAGATTCAATTGCATTAAATATTGCAGAAGGTTCTGCAAGTTCTGATGCCCAGTTTAACCGATATCTTCAAATTGCATGGGATAGTGCACATGAATGCATAGTTTGTAGTACGAAAGCAAAATTACGTGGTTTTATAACCGAAGATGAAGATGAGAGAAATAGGGCCGATATAACTGAATTGTCGAAAATGATAACGTCATTCAAAAAACATTTAAAATCAAAATCTAAAAAGATAATAGAAAATAAACAATAGTTTTCATAATTACTCACCACTCAAAAACTAATATACTACAGTGAATACCATCACAAATACCAATTATAATTTTCCTGGTCAGCAATCCGTGTATAAAGGAAAAGTAAGAGAAGTTTATAATATCAATGATGAATTGCTAGTCATGATTGCTACGGATCGGTTATCTGCTTTTGATGTAGTCATGCCAAAAGGAATACCTTTTAAAGGGCAGATTCTAAATCAGATTGCTACGCAAATGATGAAAGCTACCGAAGATTTAGTGCCTAATTGGTTGATTGCTACACCCGATCCTAATGTAGCGGTTGGGCATTTATGCGAACCTTTTAAGGTAGAAATGGTGATCAGAGGATATCAATCTGGTCATGCTGCCAGAGAATATAAAGCTGGAAAAAGAATGTTGTGTGGTGTTCCTATGCCAGAAGGGATGAAAGAAAATGATAAGTTCCCAGAACCGATTATCACACCATCTACCAAAGCGGATAATGGAGAGCATGATGAGGATATCTCTAGAGAAGAAATTTTGGCTAAAGGCATTGTCTCTGAAGAAGATTATCTGGTATTAGAAGATTACACTCGAAAGTTATTCCAAAGAGGAACTGAAATTGCTGCAGAGCGTGGATTGATCTTGGTAGATACGAAGTATGAGTTTGGAAAAACGAAAGATGGAAAAATTGTCTTAATTGATGAGATCCATACACCAGATTCTTCGCGTTATTTTTATGTCGAAGGCTATGAAGAACGACAAGCGAATGAAGAACCACAAAAGCAATTGTCTAAAGAGTTTGTTAGACAGTGGCTCATTAGTAATGGTTTCCAAGGGAAAGAGGGACAACAGATTCCTGAAATGTCAGAAGAATACATCAATTCTGTATCTGATCGCTATATAGAACTCTTTGAAAATATTACTGGTACTACCTTTGAGAAAGCAGATGTTTCCAATATCCAGAGTAGGATAGAAGCGAATGTATTAGAGTATTTGAAGGGATAACCATTTTTAAAGAACTGTTAGTTCGAGTGGTTTTTTGAAATGGAATGTAGAGAAATTGTATAGAGATCCTTTTTTAGAATGTTAGGTTTATTACATCTCGATACATTTTTACTCCGCTACGGCTATGTAAAAACACTCGATGAGACGTTGATGATCCTTTAAAATTAGTTCTCTGAAGACTGTATAACTCATTAAATGGTCAGTTCGGTTGGTTTTTCGAAATAGAATGTAGAAAAATTATATCGAGAACCTCGGTCGGAATGATAACTCTTAAGTTGGTCTCAGAATATCAATTATGTCATTCCAGACTTGTTCTGGAATCCACAAGATACAGGTATTGTATACTAGCGATTAATTTTTCAACTTTAATTCTTGTTGTCGCATCGGCATTTGATCGATTTGATCAAAGATTTGAGCGGCAGAGACTACTTTGCTGGATTGTAGTTTACGACCGCCATCCAATCCTATTAGGATGACTTTAAGGGTTTTATTAGTAGTATTATATTTTTTATAAAGTGTATTGTCTTTTGTTGGTTGGTTGTTCTCAATTCCTTTTATATAGGATGTAGGTGTTATTTGGTATATGATCAGTTTTCTATCCGCTAATTCTTCTGTTCTATTTTGTAATTCTTTTACCTGCTCTAATAATTTTGGATGTTGATACGAATCTGCAGAAATGATGATCAAACGATCTTGCCATCTGTGTTCAGTTAAATCTTGAGCATAGGTGATTAGTGGTAAAAGCAATAAGAACGATAAGACATTTTTCATATGGGTAAGTTACGAAAAACAAAAAAGCTATGGTTATAATATCACAGCTTTTGTTTTGTTAATGTGTTGTTCATCTACACGGATTACAAATCCGCGCTATCAGGTAATTTTTTTTAAGTTCTCAATCACTGCCGCTAGTTTGTAACTAGTGGTTTTCCTATTGTATTATCCTAATAAATCTAGCAGCCAATAACAAAGCTCACAAGGTATACACCAAATGAATTATGAAACTTATACTTTCTACTCATATTACCAAATTAAACAAAAGCTATACCGATATAGTATAGCTTTTAGATTGCTTGTTTGTTATTGCCAATCTTTGACGCCACTAGTCACAGACTAGCGGTAGCGGGGGACTTATCATTTATATATATAATCTCGATTACTGGGCTTTTCTAACCATAAGATAGTATTCCAAAGAGATTTCATTGTTGATTTATTTTTTAGCCATATTCTATCATTATCAATAGTAATGTATTTATAACTAGCAAAAACCTTTTCTTTCCTCATAGCATTATTATGCAAAATTTCTGAAAACTCACTCAGTGAAATTTTCCCTTTATTCCCCTTTAATGAAGAATAAAAGACATGTTCTTCTCCCAAAATAGTATATAAATTATCATTTTTTTGAATTCCTAATAACACCTTTTTTCCTTCATTTCTCAAATTGTCTATAATTTTTGAAGATTCATCCACGAAATTACTTCCAGCATGCTTTTCTAAATTATTGCGTTTAATTCTTGCTTTTAAAATGTTTGTTTTCATTTTAGAGTTTTAGTTAATTCATATGGATGAAGAGGATTCAATCTTTTTCTTATAGTGTATCCGTTAAATTTACCACCTCTTTTTGATAAATAATTAAAAATTTTTCTAAATCTAGGTGTTACCGTATTTGTAATTACTTTTATTGATTCAGCACCATTAGCTCTAAAGGTGTTTTCTACAAGCTCTAAAGCACCATCTGGAATTGATTTTGTAAAGCTAATATCAACTCTACCAACTCCATTTTTGATATAAGTATCAAAATGAAATGAACCTAATTCATAAATAGCTCTCTTTGCTTTTTCACTAAATCTTACTGCTCCCCGAGCTACATTTACTCCTTGAGCTATATTTTTTGCTCTGACAAATCTAATGACCCAAGCGCCTCCCTGTAATACTTTGACTGCCGCCCATTCTCCTACTACAAATAAAATTAGTTCTCCCGCAGCATCAGCTTTTTCTCTTTCGTTTTGAGCAATATCAGCCTCTGTAGGATTATATGGGTCATTTCCATTTAAAAATGCTGTAAGTGAATCACCATTATATGCCATTGCATAAAACTCCCCAGCATTCATGTCCTTTACATCCTTCTTTTGACTTTTCTTCTTTTTCTTTTTTGGATCTGTATTACAATCATCACATGACTCGCTATCACTGTTAGAAGTCCAAGATGCAGCCCCATTATCATCTATTTCATTCCAATTGATTGTTAAACCATTATTGTTTACTTCAATGGCATCTGCACCACTTGGATCTGCCCAGAATACAGGGTTGTTATCAAAAGCTGTATAGGTAGACATCGAGTGATGTGTAATAGGATCAATACCCGTCCATCTGGCGATAGTTGGGTCATATTGACGTAATGGCATTTCATAAAGATTTAATCCTAAACTTTCCTCTAGTTCAATACCATTATATTTAAAATCTTGTGCTTTATTAGTACTAGTGATAAGACTATTATATCCCTGATGTTTTAAACCAAAAGGATAGTAATTATTCTCTTCTAAGATTTCGTGACTATTGTCATTATCACCATCAACATCTACATCATTTCTTAAAACATCGATTTTCCCATCATTATCGCGGTCACTGTATGATAGTCTGATATTTCCTAAATGGTCTTTATATTGATAGATATAGTCATAACTTCCATTACCGTTAGGTTCTACGTAACCTTCTGGTTGAGCAAAAAACTGTAACTGTCCATTTTCATAGATATAGTTGCCTGCATACTCTGTTGTTAAAGAACTTCCACCAGAAACGATCTTTTTTAATTTCATTCCAGTGGCATCGTAAATATAGCTAATATTTCCCACGTGAGATCTTGCCTGATCATTTATTGCTACAGCAGTTGGTAGGTTTAAGTGATTATAGCTAATCCCAGTAATTCCTTTATTACGATCGATGGTCATGTTTCCGTTTAGATCATAAACATAATCATCGTTGGTGTTGGTGCCATCGATAAAACCAATAGTACTATTACCACTATCGGTAACTTTGGATAGTTTGTTTCCAGAGTCGTATTCATAAGATAGGTTATCCATAATATCATTAGTTCCCATCTCATTGTATCTGATAAGAGAACTTATATTTCCATTTTTGTCATAGTCAATATTTCTTACATCATATGATCTAAGAGAAGCATCTGTAAGATTTTCGTTATATCTAAAATAACTTTCTTTTATCCTGTTTAGTGGATCATATTCATACCCATAAGATCTTTTAATATTATCGTTGGCAGTTTTCCAAATGGTTTGGGCAATGTTTCCGTTATAAAGTTTAGGAATATCATAACGTCCTCCTACCGTATTATAGTTAATTGCAAATCCAAACAGATCTCCATTATTGGTGGTTCCTTCATTAATAGTTTTTAACCATCCACGTACATTATAGGTGTAATCTACTTTTTGCAATCCTCCGCCAACTTCTTTGGATTCCAATTGTCCAATTTCATCATAGGTATTGGTTACAATACGTTCTTGAGCTTGATTATTAATCGTTTGTTTTTGATCTAACAATCTTCCTATATGATCATAGGTAAACGTATCTACCGTAACAATAGGAGCGTTGCTTCCTTTGGTGTGGGTAGTTTTGGTTTCTAATACCTTCCCCGCAAAATCCAATCGAGATTCTATAATATCTACCGTATTTAGATGCTCATTGGTACTATGCACATAAATCGGTCTTCCTTTTGCATCGTAATAGGTTACTGTGGTAATCCAATCATCTGTGCCCAATACACGCACTTTGGTTCCTGTAGGCAATCCTTTAACTTCAGAAGTTACTGTTTGGTCTAATACGGTACTCGGATTCGTAACAGAGTGATCAAAGGTATAGTTGTCATAGTAGTTGATTGTATAGGTTTTAATAACTCCAATCGGTTTTGCAACATTACTGTAATATATGGTTGTTCCCGCTAAAGTTACACCATTCTCAAGTTTTGTTTCGTATTGCTGATCACTATTTTCCAATATTTGTTCCGTATACTCTCGGTTTCCTACATTGGATATTATTCCGGTATATGTTACTCTTCCAAACGCATCATATTTAGTAAATAACCATTCATTTTTTGCCTTTTGATTGGCATCTTGGGTCATCACAGGTTGATCCAATTTATTGTATACTATAGATTCTAATCCTTTACCCGGTATTTTCTTTTCGATCAGTCGGTTTCTACCATCGTATTTATATTGATAGCATAGTTCTGAAAGTTCTATAGCCGATACATTATCTGTAATATCTACTTTTGGAGGGATGACATAGGTAAGATTTCCAAAATCATCATATACATAATAAGTATCATGTTCGACACCTTCGTTAAAAGTACGTTTTAGGATCACTCTGCCAAGTTTGTCTTTATACTCTCTGGTCGTATGATCATTAGGATGTGTCTGCTCCGGTTGCCAGTTTTCATCTTTGGTAGTAGTTACCAAAAGTTCATTAGGATCATAAAAATCATTTTGTACCAGCGTAGGAGATTCCGTATTGTTATTAGCAAAGTCTACAGTAAAATACGCTACTTCCTCTGTTTCATTGGCATGCCAATCAAACTTAATGGTATGATCTGTATCTGCTTCGGGATCTGCTTTCCAATCTTTTCCAGGAGAGCCTTGTTCTAATACACGATTTAGTGGAGAAGGTTCGAAGATGCTTTCAGAATAGGCATTGAAATTGTCTGTATCATCGTTATCAATTCCTTCAAAATCGCTACCGTATTTGCTTTTGTAATACGTATTGATATTGGTAATGACATTCACTGGGTTATACGCACCAACGGTGGTGCTGGATTTTTCAAAAGGTAAATATTGTTTGTCTTGCCTTCCGTATGCATCGTATACAATATGTGTTACAATATCTTTTTTGTCATTTGAAGCTTTGATACCAATCTGCTGCTTAGCTCTTCCGAGTCCATCAAAATAGGTAATGCTTTCGATAACATCGCTATTATTCTTTACCTGATCAAAATTTGTCTTTTCACTCTGATATACTCGTGTAAACACATAATTTTCATTGGTATCTAACGCGGGTAATAGGTATGGATCTTCTGTGATTACTGCAGAAAATACCGTTCCCGGTTGTATCCAAGTGGTCGGTTTGATAATAATACTTTGTCCAGCCTTTACATTTAGTAAAGCAGGATCACTGGATGAAGTAATGGTTTCATCCTGTATGGTTACCGTATCTGCTACCTGACTATGTACTGAGATCCCTACAAAAAGTAAGGCAACAGTTATGTATGGAAATAATTTTTTCATCTGTTTCTTAGTTTTTGTAGTTATACTTGTTTTCTGACACCAGATTTCCGTCTGCATCTTTAACAGCGATAAGTCTGTTTAAAGCATCGTATTCATAATACATGGTATATCCTCGTAGATCAGTCATACTGGTTACTCCAATCATTGGATCGTAGGTGTAGTAGCTCATTTGTGCATTCTCTAATTGAGGGTCTGTACGGATATCTTCAAGAGCTTCGCGCAATGCTGCTTCGGTGCCAGACGTTCCTGTAGGTCGGTTAAAATCTGCATCCGCCGCAGCTATAGCATCATCGATTAAAGATTGTATATTGGCTGCTTGTGCCATGGTAAAATTTGTAATCTTTGCAATAGGTTGTTGCCCTTGATATCCCCAGATATAATAAATATGAGTACCATCTTCTTGTGCGACGGAAATTGGATTTCCATAAGCGTCATACCCAAAATAGGAAAGGCGTTTTTCTAAATCATCATTTCTTTTAGCGATCCAAGTGGTTTCTGGAGCATATAACACATCACCAGAAATGTTATCTCCCCATGATTTGTAATCGGTTCTTTGGGTATAGAGTAAGGTTTCCGTATTGCCTTCCTTTTTGTAAGCTTCTGTTTGGATTGGAGTACTGATACGATTTGCAGATTTTAATGCAGTAATAGTATTCGATGCTTCGGTACTTAAATTCGTAAAATCAGTAAGACTGTTGTAGGGATATTTAAGTACTGTTCTGATCTGATCTCCATGAGAATCTGTTACAGTAGTTTCTGCAATGGCATAATTACTATTATATAGGTTTGTACTCCTATTGGTTACGATTTGCTGTACACCATCTTTATTAAAATAACTAGTGCTTACCGAAGTAAGTGGTTTATAGCGCGTAAGTACCTCTCGATAAGGTTTAATGATATATCGATCGATTTGATAGTGTTCTTGTGAAGGAATAGGATTAAGGTCACAAGCTCCAGGAATTGTACAATCGGCTACAATATTTAATTTTTGTACAATTTTTAAACTCCAAGGATGATCGTTATTGTAATCCTGATAATCTTGGTCCACCAAACCTCTGAATTGTTTGTATTGGGTTTCGCTCTGTTGTACTTTGCTAGTTTCGTCTCCTCCTTTGTAGACAACAGATAGTTTTACTCTTCCTTTATCCAGATCTTGATTTTGTGGATAATTAGGATGTTCGAAATCGTAGTTTTGTGCGGGTGCTTCAAACACGGTAAGCTTATATCCATTAGGATACTTGCGAATATAATTAGTAGAGCTGCTGGTATTTCCAATTTCGGAATATACAAGTGTTCCATCTTCATTTGTTAAAGGATCAAATATAGGCGGTAAGTCAGAATCATTATCAGAATCTGTTACTTCTTCTAAAATAAAACTATCATATTCTTTGATATGCGTGTAATACACAGGACTACTTTGATTTACCGTTAAAGAGTTAAATCGGTTTAAGCGATAAGCAATATCGGTATACTCAGTTCTTATAGGTTGATTAGAATCAACAAAAGGAGATGGGGTATATGTAACTACATTAAAAGGTACCTCTTCGAACTTGTTAAGAAGTAATCCAGAAGATCCACCAATTTCTGTGGCATAATCAAAATATTGGGTTTTTGAAATGCTATTGTTATCGGTGTAGTGTTGTATTTTCTCTACTCTTATACCACCAACATCCACATTGATTTCACTTCCTACGATAGTTCCACTAGCTGGTGGCTCATAAAAGAGTACTTTAATTTCACTAGTTGCATCAGAACCACGGTTGTATTCATTAGTAATTCTAAAAGTATAGGTTCCTGGTTTGATAATAATTCTACCACCAGAACTGCGAGAAATACTTTGATAACCCAGTTGATCTCCGTTGTCTGGTCCAAATTGCTCACCCAATGTCGGACACATTTGAGGGATTTCATTTAATCTACTCCTAAAATATTCAGCATTTAAATAATATTCATCACTTACAGGATCTATAGTTGGCTGATCTATTGATGGAGGACAATTACTTGGACCAGTAATATTCACAGACAAATTACTACTTCCTATATTACCTGCAATTTTATGAGATATACTTGCAACAGTTGGTTGATCAAATGTTTTAGAGAATACCACAGTTTTAACCTCGGGAGCAGAAGCACTATTATCAGATTGTAACTTTAATAAAATCTGTCTGTTAAAAGATACATTGGCATATGGATTTGTATTATTAGATGAAGGCTGATTATAGACTTCATTAATTTGATTTTGTTCATAATCGATCATAGAATATCCACCAGTAGGATATATGATTTTTTTCATGGCACCTTTTCGAGTAGCAACAAAATTAGGAGCTTTATCAGCCTGATAGGATGATGAAGGTACGTTTAGAGCCGCAGCATTAGCCGCAGCATTATAAAATCGCCAATCGTCCTGCGCACGAGCACGATCATTGATATTGTCTATAAAGCCTGGCATATCGTTTTGGTCATAATATTCGAAACCAAATAGGAGTTGTCCGTCTTTGGTTACCTGAGTTAACATATCTCTGGCACCATCATAAGAAAATGTATAAGCATCTATATTACTTTGTTTAGATACTGAGATGCCATTATATAGTTTTCTACCAGCAATTGTGGTAATCGAAAAAGTAAGTAAGGTGGCATCAGAAGAGGTTATGGATTTTAAGATCTTTCTTTTGATAACAGATTGGTTTACGCCATCCTGATAGGTTCCTGTGCCATAAGTAGGACCTGTCCCTCCAGTTCCATCTTGTAATCCATTAGGAAAATAACGTACCGATCCGCTGGCATAAAAATCATAGCTTAGATATTGATCATCGATATAATTAAAAGTTAGTGTACGACCATTTGGATATTTAATTTCTGAAAGATTCCAAGTAATCGTATACTCAAAAGCAGTGCTTGGTGTTGCATCAGATGGTTCATTATTTTCAGTGTCAGCAAAGGTATAGATGATACCATTATCATCGGTTACCGTAATTTCTTGATCACTGTAGCTAACCTTATGATTGTGTTGTGATAGGTATACAGGATTTCCATATTCATCCTTTTTATAGGAAAATGATACAGGACCTGCTTGTACATGATAAATATCTACTTCTTTATCCCATTCTCCGTTAAGATATTTTCTTAGTTCTGATAAAGAGAAATCTGTGCCATTCATATACTCTTTGATACGCGCACCTCGATCACGTGGTCCGTAGTATCCTTCTGGATGTTCATCTGGTAACCCTCTTACTTCGCGTCTTACTGCACCCATACCTGCAAGATTCCAACCTAATCCAGTAATAGAAGGTTTGCCTTCTAATAATAACCCTCCATAACTATAGTTTAGGGCAATGGGCCACGAGTATGATCCCATTTGAAAGGTGTATACTGGTACCGCAAAACTCATATTTCCACTTTGTAATGCTCTATCGATATTACCATAGGCTCCCAAACTTGCTGCCTCTGGAGAAGTAGGATAAAAATCCGGAACTGGAGCACCTGGATATTCCTGTCCATAAAACGAAGCTGTATATAATAGCAATGCTGCCAGTGTTATTCTAATTACTTTTTTCATGAATTGCTTTTTATGTCATTAGGATTTATTTTCTTTCTAACAATAATGCTTCAATCTTAGCAAGTCTTGCTTCGAGCTCACTATTTTTAGCTTTTACTTTTTGTAATTCTTTAATCTCTTTTTCTTGTGCAATCGTATACAAAGTCAATTCTTCGATCTTTTCCAGGAGTTTAGCATTCATTTCGCCTAATTGTATACCATTTTCTTCAACTTCAGCAGCGGATGGAATGTTGATGAGATGCCCTTTTGTAGCTATGTGATCAGCTACTTCTTGTAAAGTTGGTAGTGTATATGTATCTTCAAATACATAGTCTGGCCAGTTTGTAAGGTCTACTTTTATTTCTTTAGTATGAATATTACCGTTTACTGCAAGCTTAGCATCTGGAGTAGTAGTTCCAATACCAACATCACCATTAGCTCGTATACGTAAATATTCAGTTTCATTTGCGTACAATGCTAATCCAGATGCATTAGCCCAACTAGTCTCCTGAATCGAAGCAATACCACCCCATTTCCAGTGTTCATTATCATTTGAATGTTTTAATTTTACTCCAACACCATAATTAGATACTGTTCCGTTATTTCTGGAGTTATTTGCAATAACTGGCCATGAAATTTCATCTTTGTTTACCGTTATATGGAGTTTTGCTTGCGGAGTAGTGGTTCCAATTCCAATATTGCCGTCAGGAGCTACATTAAACCTTACCACACCAGAATGAAAAATTCTGAAATTACCAGCATAATTATCTAGATGGATTTTGTTGTAAGTAGCGTTACTTTGTAATAACTGAATTTCTCCACCTTCTACACCAGAGTTTTGTGGATTCGCAACTATGGTTTGAGCATTTATTCTAATTAAAGAAAAAAATACAAACAAAAAGAACAATGATTTTTTCATAATTTAAAATTGATAGTATGATTATGTTATCGTATAACTCTTCTATTTTGGGGTTTCATAGAAACGTGCAAAAGTACTCGTTACCTGTAAATCTGATCTGCAAGAAATCAGATTGTTATCAACAAAATTCGGTAGCTTTTTTATGAATACTTTTTTCGTTTTATCTATTCGTTTTCCCTTTTTAAGTAGAGTCTTATATTGGTAAGTGTCGAAATCAAAGGATGTGTTACCTCAAAAACTTAATTTTTTTAAAAAAAAATTGAATAGGATATCGAGAGTTAGGTTTATGGAGTTTGATATCGGGGTTTATAAATTAGGTAACTGGTAATAGGTTTCAGGTTTCTGAAGTTTGCTGTTAATGGTCAGGAATTATTATTAGAGTCTTTGGTAGGTTTTATAAATTGTGAACGCTAGATCATACTAAAAAATGAGTAAATAGATCGTGTTTTGAGTGTTATCTAAAAACAAAAAAGCAACCAGAAAAATCTTTCTGATTGCCTTCTTATAACAATAAATATATAACTAATATTAGATAATCGTAGATTGGCCTACGTGTATATTTTCAAAATTAATGTTAGAGTCTTCAGGATTTAAAATATAATCATAAATAAAGTCTCCTACTTTTTCTGTTGTTAAAGGATTGATACTATTTAGATCTGGAGTGGTAAGATTTAACTCTAACGCTTTCTCCACAGCATTTTTAATAGCTTGTGATTCCTCTAAAAGATCAAAATGCTCTAGTAACATCGCTGCTGATAAAATAGCAGCTATTGGATTGGCAATTCCTTTTCCTGTTGCTTGTGGATAGGATCCGTGTATCGGTTCGAACATACAACAAGTATCTCCGACAGAAGCAGAAGCTAATAGTCCTATAGAACCTCCAATTACACTGGCTTCATCGGAGATAATGTCTCCAAACATATTTTCGGTTAAGATTACATCAAACTGACTTGGATTAAGGATCATTTGCATCGCTGCATTGTCTACAAAGAGAAAATCTAAAGCTACATCTGTATATTCTTTTGCGATTTCAGTAACTACCTTTCTCCATAGTCTAGAAGATTCTAAAACATTTGCTTTATCAACTAATGTAAGTTTTTTGCGTCTTTTCTGAGCTGCTTTAAAAGCTAATCTCGCGATGCGTTCTATCTCTTCTTTAGAATATTCACATAAATCTGAAGCCACAGTTCCTGCTTCATTAAGTTGTTTTTTACCAAAATAAATTCCACCAGTAAGTTCTCGATAAATAGAGATATCTGTTCCCTCTATTATATTTCTCTTTAAGGGTGATTTCTCTAGTAAGGTATCATAAGCTTTTACTGGGCGGATATTGGCATATAAACCGAGTTCTTTTCGCAAGCGCAATAATCCTTGCTCTGGACGAACAGGAGCACTGGGATCATTATCATATTTAGGGTCACCAATGGCTCCAAACAGTACTGCGTCTGTATCAGCGCAGAGTTGCAGTGTTTCTTCTGGTAATGGATTTCCGGTCTTATCAATCGCAATAGCACCTACCAAAGCATCCTTAAAAGTAAATGTATGATCAAAACTATGTGCAATAGCTTCTAAAGCTTTTACTGCTTGTGCAGTTACTTCTGGTCCGATTCCGTCTCCGGATAATACAGCAATTTCTAGTTTCATGTATGTATCTTTTAGGTACGTGCTTTTTCAAAAGCTTCTATTTCTGATTGGTTGCTTATTAAAAAATCAATGTCATCATATCCATTGAGTAAGCACATTTTCTTATAACTATTAATTTCGAAGTCAGCTTTAGATTCGGAAGAAACAATAGTAATAGTTTGCGCCTCTAAGTCTACTTCTATTTCTGTTTTTGGATCTTTTTCAATCGCAGAAAATAACTCTTGTAGATACTCTGGAGTTACTTGTATCGGCAATAATCCATTATTTAATGAATTCCCTTTAAATATATCTGCAAAAAAGCTGGACACCACCACTTTGATCCCATAATCATGTATCGCCCAGGCAGCATGTTCTCTACTAGAGCCACATCCAAAGTTAGTGCCGGCTATTAAAATACTACCACTATATTTTGTGTCATTTAGCGCAAAATCAGCATTCATACTTCCGTCTTTATGATAACGCCAGTCTCTAAATAAGTTCTCTCCGAAGCCTTCTCTACTGGTGGCTTTTAGAAAACGTGCAGGAATGATTTGATCTGTATCTACATTTTCGATTGGTAAGGGTATCGCTGTAGATGTTAACTTTATAAACTTATCCATAGCGATTAGTTTAAATGTTTAGTAATGTCTATTATTTTTCCTTCTATTGCCGTAGCTGCTGCAACTAAAGGACTGGCAAGAATGGTTCTGGCACCTTGTCCTTGTCGACCTTCAAAATTTCTATTAGAAGTGGATACACAGTATTCTCCTTCCGGAATTTTATCATCGTTCATAGCTAAACAAGCGGAGCAACCTGGTTGTCTTAGTTTAAAGCCAGCCTCTTCAAAGATTTCATTTAGACCTTCATCTACAATTTGAGTAGCTACTCGCTGAGATCCTGGAACAAACCAAGCCGTAACATTTTCTGCTTTTTTCTTTCCTTTTATATAATTTGCGGCAACTCTAAAGTCTTCAATCCTACTATTTGTACAGCTTCCGATAAACACATAATTTACTTCCTGGTCAATCAGAGATTGTCCTTTTTCAAAATTCATATAGGCCAATGATTTCTCAAAAGAAGCATTTGTATCTACAGGAATGTTTTCAGTGATCTTAATTCCCATACCTGGATTTGTTCCATAGGTAATCATAGGAGATATATCCGCTGCATCAAAATGATATTCTTTATCAAAAACAGCACCTTCATCAGTTGGTAATGTTTTCCAATACGCTACTTTCTTATCAAAATCAGCTCCTTTTGGAGCAAATTCTCTTCCTTTAATATATTCAAAAGTAGTTTCATCTGGAGCAATCATTCCTCCACGCGCTCCCATTTCGATACTCATATTACAAACGGTCATTCTACCTTCCATAGACATTTCTTCAAAAACATTTCCTGCATATTCACAGAAATATCCAGTACCAGAATTGGTACCTAGTTTAGAAATGATATAAAGAATAACATCTTTAGGAAGTACTCCTGGTTGTAGTTTTCCATTTACATTAACACGTAAACTTTTAGGCTTTTGTAATAACAAACACTGACTCGCAAAAACTTGTGCGACCTGACTTGTTCCAATTCCAAAAGCAATAGAACCAAAAGCACCGTGAGTAGAGGTATGGCTATCTCCACAAACCATGGTCATTCCTGGTTGTGTGATACCTAATTCAGGAGCCATTACATGTACAATACCATTGTTTTTATGACCTAGTCCATAGAGCGTAATGTTATTTTTAGTACAGTTTTCTGTTAATTGCGCCAATTGATTACGTGATTGAGGATCTTTTACAGGAAGATGTTGGTCTACAGTGGGAGTGTTATGATCTGCTGTAGCTACTACCTGATGAGGTCTAAAAATAGGAATTCCACGTTGTTCCAATTCACCAAATGCTTGTGGACTTGTAACTTCGTGGATTAAATGTTGATCAATATAAAGTATTTGAGGGCCGTTTTCGACTTCTTTGACGACGTGCGCGTCCCAAACCTTATCGAATAATGTCTTTTTCATATGTGTGATATACCTAACGTATTCTGAATCTAATAATTCATTTTTGTTATACAACTGCCGCTTCTACAGAAACAGTTTTCATAATTTCATGAATATCATTATTAACTACTTCTTTCTTTCTATCAGCGTAGTTTAAGAATTCTTTATATACTTCATCTAATTGAAGTTTTGTTAATTCATAACCGATCTTTTTTGCTCTATAAGCTAATGCAGCTCTACCGCTTCTTGCAGTTAGCACGATAGCAGATTCAGTAACACCAACTTCGGCAGGATCAATGATTTCGTAGGTCTCACGATTCTTAATCACTCCATCTTGATGGATACCAGAACTATGTGCAAAGGCATTAGCACCTACAATAGCTTTATTAGGTTGTACCATCATTCCCATACTTTCTGACACCATTAAACTCGTATCATATAATAATTTAGAATTGATGTCTGTATTTAGATGTAAGTAAGGATGTTGTTTCATGATCATCACTACTTCTTCTAAAGCTGTATTACCAGCACGTTCACCAATTCCGTTAATGGTACATTCTATTTGTCGAGCACCATTGATAGCACCTGCAATAGAATTGGCAGTGGCTAATCCTAAATCGTTATGACAATGACAAGAAATAGTAACCTTATCAATTCCTTTTACATTTTCCTTTAAGTATTTTATTTTCGCTCCGTACTCTTCTGGTAAACAATACCCTGTAGTATCAGGAATGTTTAGTACGGTAGCCCCTGCTTTTATCATTTCTTCGCAGACTCGAGCTAAGAATTCATTATCAGTTCTACCAGCATCTTCGGCATAAAACTCTACATCTTCAACAAAAGACTTTGCATATTTTACCGCGGCAATTCCTCTTTCGATGACTTTGTCTTGTGTAGAATTGAATTTATATTTGATATGTGAATCCGAAGTGCCAATTCCTGTATGAATTCTTGGTTTTTTAGCATATTTCAGTGCTTCTGCAGCCACTTTGATATCGTTTTCTACCGCTCTGGTTAATCCACAAACAGTTGCGTTCTTTACAATCTTAGCAATTTCGTTTACCGAAGTAAAATCTCCAGGGCTAGAAACAGGGAATCCAGCTTCGATGATATCAACTCCTAAAAGGTCTAGTCGCTCAGCAATCACTAACTTTTGTTGAGTATTTAATTTACAACCTGGGACTTGCTCTCCGTCCCTTAACGTGGTGTCAAAAATTTGGACTTTATTATCGCTCATAGGAATTATGTGAATTATTAGTTTTAAAAATATCTTATAAAATATCTTCTAAGATGTTTTACTTTTCTCTTACGAATTTATATTTTGGGTATTCAAAAGGAAGGGATTCGTCAAAGTATTTTACAATGCTGAAAAGTTTCGATAATAGATTAACTTTCTTTTAATCAGTTAATTACAATATATTTTCTTACAATGACTAATGATCAAAAAGATCCTTTGTTTATTTTGGTAAAGTCGCTTTCAAAGTCCGAAAAACGACAATTTAAAGTGTACGTAGGTCGATTAGGAGTGAATACAGACTCTAAATTTTTGGCATTATTTAATCACTTAGATAAAAGCGAAAAATTGGATGAAGAGCTAATTGTTTCTAAAGGAATTGTAAAGAAGCAACAACTCTCGAATCTTAAGGCGCATCTTTATAAACAAATTTTAATTAGTCTACGATTAAGTCCTTTACATCAAAACATCAGATCACAAATTAGAGAGCAATTAGATTTTGCGACGATTTTATATCATAAAGGATTGTATAAACAAAGTCTGAAGATTTTAGACAAGGCGAAAACAGTTGCGAAAGAAAATGAAGAGAATAATATTGCCTATGAAATTGTAGAACTCGAAAAAGTAATCGAAACCCAATATATCACCAGGAGTATTAATAGCCGCGCTGATGAATTAACGATTGAAGCAAAAATGCTAAGCATGAAAAATGTGCTTACGAGTAGACTCTCTAATTTATCACTTCAGCTATATGGTTTAATGATCAAAAGTGGCTACGTAAGAAATGATCGAGAGCATAAAGAAATTACACATTATTTTGAAAGTAAATTGCCTAAGTATGATTGGAGTCTTTTAGGGTTTAGGGAAAAATTATGGTTATATAAAGCTCATTTGTGGTACAGTTTTATGGTGCAGGATTTTTTGTCCTGTTATAAGTATTCTAAGAAATGGGTAGATTTATTTTATGAGCACCCTAAAATGATAGCATTAAACCCTGTTTTTTTTCTAAGAGGTAATCACTATTTGTTAGAATCATTATATCTAATTCAGGATAAAACAAAGTTGAAACTTACACTTAGTAAATTAGAAGAGACTATTAAATCTGATAGTTTTCCTACAGATGATAATATAGAAGTATTATCTTTTCAATTTATCTATAACAATCGGTTAAATGTTCATTTTTTAGAAGGAACCTTTGATGAAGGGGAGTACTTGGTAGATGAAATTTTAGAAAATATTATTAAGTACAAAAATCGTCTTGATGATCATCACATTATGGTGCTTTACTATAAAATCGGATGCTTATATTTTGGGATGGCTAATCATCGTAAGTGTATAGAGTATTTAGGTAAAATCATAAATAATAAATCCTTGAAAATGAGGGAGGATCTTATGTGTTTTGCTAGAGTATTGAGTTTAGTAGCACATTATGAAGCTGGAATGGATTATCATTTGGAAAGTCAGTTAAAAGAAACATATAGGTTTCTTATAAAAATGGATGATTTGCATGAAGTACAAAAAGAAATGATTAAGTTTCTTAGAAATCTTGGTGATATCTTCCCTCATCAAATTAAAGATGAGTTTAGAAAACTACATAAAACTTTGAAGCAATATGAAGATCATCCGTATGAGAAAAGAGCTTTTTTATATTTAGATATCTTATCTTGGTTAGAAAGTAATATCGAAAATCGTCCTGTTTCGGAAATAATTAAGGAAAAGTCTAAAAAATTAGTACGCTAATACTAACTTATTTATGGAGAATAATTCTCACCACCTTCGAAATATTCTGGAATTAAATTTGGCAATGCTTTTTATTAGTACTTCTGGTGCTCTTGGGAGATATATAGACATGCCAGTGCCTGTGACTATTGCTTTTAGAGCAATTTTAGCCGGAATTGTACTATTCCTTTTTTGTAAATGGAAAAAGATATCATTCGGAATAGCCTCAAAAGATAGGAGTACTATTGTTTTTGGAGGTATTCTTATGGGATTACATTGGATTACGTATTTCTATTCTTTAAAGATGTCCAATGTAGCTATCGGTATGTTGTCTTTATTTACTTATCCAGTAATTACATCATTTTTGGAGCCAATCATCCTAAAAACAAAATTTCAGAAAATGCATTTAGTATTAGGTGCTTTGGTCTTATTGGGGATTTACTTTTTAGTACCTAATTTTAGTTTAGAAAATTCATATGCAAAAGCAGTGGCTATTGGGGTTGTTTCTGCGTTTTGCTATGCATTAAGAAACTTACTTATGAAAACCAAAGTAAGTAATTATCATGGTTCGATGCTCATGTGGTATCAATTGGTAATTATTAGTATTATGTTATTTCCTACTCTTTTTGTATTTGATAGCTCCGGAATTATAACGCAATGGCCATGGACGTTAGTGCTAGCTATACTTACTACAGCTATTGGTCATACCTTATTTTTATTTAGTTTAAAACGATTTTCAGCAACAACAGCAAGTATTATTAGTAGTGTTCAACCAGTATACGGAATTATAATTGGAATTATTTTTCTAAAAGAAATACCTGTATTTACAACAATTATTGGTGGTGTGCTAATTCTTACTTCTGTAATTATAGAAAGTGTGAGATCTTATAAATAGTTTTATCGTAGTACTGTATCCCATATAACATCAGATGGAGGAGGAGCTATGATGGTTAATGGTTCCTTTTTTACAGGATGAACAAAAGTTAGTTTTCTAGCATGTAGATGAATGCTTCCATCCTTATTACTTCTGTCTGCACCATATTTTAAGTCTCCTTTTATAACAGATCCAATACTCGATAATTGCGTTCTGATTTGATGATGTCTTCCTGTATGAAGAAGTATCTCCAAAGCGCAATAATGATCTAATTCTTTAAGAATTTTGTACTCTAAAATTGCTTTTTTACTATCAGGCACTTCTTTTTTATGAGCATATGACTTATTCTGTTTTGGATTTCTTTTTAGCCAATGCACTAGAGTGTCATCTTTTTTCGGAGGAGTATTCTTTACTACTGCCCAATAGGTTTTTTGGGCTTCTTTATTAGCAAAAAGTTTATTTAATCTTGGAAGTGCTTTACTGGTTCTTGCAAAGACGACAATACCACTAGTAGGCCTATCCAATCGATGTACCACTCCTAAGTATACTGCTCCAGGTTTATTATATTTTACGGCAATATATTCTTTAACTACTTCACTAAGTGGTTTGTCTCCTGTTTTATCTCCTTGAACAATATCACCGGCTCTTTTATTTACGACAATAATATGGTTATCTTCATATAATACTTGAAGATTGGTCTTATTGGAAATAATTTTGGACATCTAATTAGTTGTACAATTTAATATTGTTCATTTTCATTCGGAAAATCCAACGATTTTACATCGGCAACATATTGTTGAAAAGCATTAGTCATTTCACTATATAGATCTAAATAACGTCTTAGAAAACGAGGATTAAATTCATGTGTCATGCCTAGCATATCATGTGTTACTAATACTTGACCATCTACACCATTTCCTGCACCAATTCCTATGATAGGTATCGTAAGGCTTTCTGCTACCTCTTGTGCTAATTTGGCAGGAACTTTTTCTAAAACTATGGCAAAGCAACCTGCTTTTTCAAGCATTAAAGCGTCTTCTTTTAATTTTCTAGCTTCTTCTTCTTCTTTAGCTCTAACCGTGTAAGTTCCGAATTTATATATAGATTGCGGTGTAAGACCTAAATGTCCCATAACTGGTATTCCTGCATTTAAAATTCTTTTTATAGAATCCTTTACTTCTTTACCTCCTTCAAGTTTTACTGCATGTCCTCCAGATTCTTTCATGATTCTAATAGCTGAACGTAAAGCCTCTTTTGGGTCACTTTGGTAACTACCGAAAGGTAAATCCACAATGATCAACGCTCTTTCGATCGCTCGGATAACAGAAGATGCATGATATATCATTTGGTCCAATGTAATTGGAAGTGTGGTTTCATGACCTGCCATCACATTAGATGCAGAATCTCCGACCAAAATAACATCAACCCCAGCGCCATCTACAATTTTAGCCATGGTATAATCATATGCAGTAAGCATAGATATCTTTTCTTTATTAGCTTTCATCTCTACAAGAGATTTTACCGTAACGCGCTTGTAATCTTTTTTTGCTGTTGACATTTTGTATGTTAATTTAGTGTTGGTAAAAGTAATCAATTAGAAAGATCGTAACAAGAGTATATTATTTTTGATTTAATTTTAAATTATAGCCCTTTCATTTTTAATTTTGTATAAAACCAGAAATCTGTTTTTAGGAATATCAAATCTTCTTATTATGTATAGAACTTTATTAGTAATTGTATCATTGATTTTAAGCCAGATGGCATACTCCCAAGATGCTATGGATAGTAATCAACAAAAAGCGAAAGAACTGATTTTAGAATTTTTCGATGGGTTTCATGAAGGTGATACTGCTAAAATCGCTAAGACGATCGATCCTAATCTTAGCATGTTAACTATTGCAAAAGATAAAAAAGGAATTGTTAAAACTGTAAAAACTGATTTTAATAAGTTTTTGGGAGCAATTCATAATAAACCGAAAGAGCAAAAGTGGTTAGAGAAATTATTGAGTTTTAAAATTGATGCAGATAATCAGATTGCCCAGGTTTGGACACCTTATGAATTTTATGTGAATGATCAATTCAGTCATTGTGGAGTGAATGTTTTCCAGTTATTTAATGATGGAGATAATTGGAAAATTATTGCGATTGCAGATACTCGGAATAGAGAAGGGTGCAAGTGATTTAGGGACGATTGCTTATGATCAAAAAGACTACTCCGTTATTAATAGCATGTAATAATATTGGCCAAATCATGTGGTTGTTAATAATCTTTATTTTACCAAACATATGTCCTGCAATAATTCTCGGAACAATCAATAGAAATAGAATACTATTTATTGTTAGAGAATCTACGTAATTGAAAATATGTAAAAATCCAAAAATCACAGAAGTTAGTTGTAGAGTAATTAATTGATTACTATCTAGGTAATGTATCAATTTGTCTAAATATGATTTTGGAATAGCTTTTAAATACGTATAGAATAATATAATCATAATGATTATGGAAACAAGGTAGCTATAGTACCATGTTATTTCTAAGGTAATGAAGATATTTATGATAAAAAATGTCCAAGAACTTAAAAATAAAGCTATGTCCTTATAGGAAGGTTTTAGCAATGTTCTAAACATGAGTTCTTCAATGCATGGTGCAAAAACTACCATAGCTAAAAACGCCTTAAGTTTATCTTCTTTTATAATTTCTAACAGTGCATCTTGAGAATATTTCTGCAAGTCCAAGTATGGAAAAATACTTTGAAGAACAAGCACACAGATAAAGAAGAGAATGTACAATCCAAATAGCCTAAAATAAGATGAGATTAATTGTTGGATTTTCTGTAACAAGTTTATAGAAATATTGGTGTTATTAACAATCGCTTAGGCTTACTTTTATAGCTAATCCTCCTTCGCTGGTTTCTTTATATTTTGTATTCATATCTTTTGCGGTTTCCCACATAGTTTCGATAACTTTATCTAAAGGTACCTTGGCATTCGCTGCATCAGAATCTAGAGCCATTTCACAAGCGTTAATAGCCTTTATAGCACCCATAGCGTTTCGTTCTATACAAGGTATTTGCACCAAGCCTCCTATAGGGTCACAGGTTAAACCAAGGTGATGCTCCATTGCTATTTCACTGGCCATTACTACTTGTTCTGGAGTACCTCCCATTAACTCAGTTAAAGCACCTGCTGCCATAGCGGAAGAAACACCAATTTCTGCCTGACAACCTCCCATAGCTGCAGAAATAGTAGCACCTTTTTTAAATAAACTACCTATTTCTCCGGCTACCAGCATAAATTGTTTTACATCGTCAAAATTTGCATCATGGTTTTCTATGACCATATAGTACATCATGACAGCTGGTATAACACCTGCACTTCCATTCGTTGGAGCTGTAACTACTCTTCCTAATGAGGCATTTACTTCATTAACTGCAAGAGCAAAACAAGATACCCATTTTAGGATTTGCCTGAATTTTACCTCTGTATTTCTTATGGCCTCAATCCATTCTGTCGGATTGTTATAAGTGGAATCTCCAATAAGTTTTTTATGTGTGTCGTATGCTCTTCTTCGTACATTTAATCCTCCAGGAAGTGTACCTTCGGTATGACAACCTGTATACATAGATTCAAGCATCACATTCCAGATTTCCTGTATTCTGTTATTAATTTCTGCATCACTCTGAAGAGATTGTTCATTCTCTAGAACAATTTCAGAAATCATTTTATTTTTTTGTTGGCAATAAGAGATAAGATCTGAAGCTTTTTGGATGGGTAAAGGAAACTCTCTAAAAGCTTCCATTTTTTTCTTTTCCCTTTTTCTTTCCTCTTGTACCACAAAACCTCCACCAATGGAATAAAAAGTAGAGTCGATTGTTTTATTATCTGCTAACGTTGCAGTAAATGTGATGGCGTTAGGATGAAATTCTTTGAATTCTCTATTGAATATAATTTGGGTTTCTGGATCAAAATCAACTTTCAATTCTTGATTAAAAAGTAATGTTTTATCTGACTTTATCTGGTCAATAATCTCAGGTATCAGGGCAACGTCTATTGTTTGCGGATCGTATCCACAAAGCCCCAAAATGGAAGCAATGTCAGTAGCGTGTCCTTTTCCGGTTAAAGATAAAGACCCGAACAAGTCAACTTTTATTGAAATGACAGAGGTAAAAAGTTTATTTTCTTTCAGTTCTGCGATCCAACGTCTCCCAGCTCTCCATGGTCCAAAAGTATGAGAACTAGAAGGGCCAACACCAATCTTAAGCATATCAAAAACACTGATACATTCCATAATTGCCAATTGTGTGTGAAATTATGGCGGTAAATATAGCGTATTGATAAAAAAAAACTATTTTTTTTACAGAATAGTTAAGTTTTGCTTGTTTTTCTTTAAGGTGTTATTGAGCTTGTTTAAAGGATTTTATGGGATAATGACATCCTGTCATATAAATAGTCGTGGCATAATCATTGACCTAAGAGGAATAAATAATTTAGAAAACACTAATAACATTTATATAGTAATATGAGTAAGATAATAGGAATAGATTTAGGGACGACAAACTCTTGTGTTTCTGTAATGGAAGGTAATGAGCCCGTAGTTATCCCTAATGCAGAAGGAAAGAGAACAACTCCATCTGTAATTGCTTTTGTAGAAGGAGGAGAAATTAAAGTTGGAGATCCTGCAAAACGTCAAGCGGTTACAAACCCGACTAAAACAATCTCTTCTATTAAAAGATTTATGGGGAATAAATTCTCTGAATCATCTAAAGAAGCAGAAAGAGCTGCTTATAAAGTAGTGAAAGGAGACAACGATACACCTAGAGTTGATATAGATGGTCGTTTATATACACCTCAGGAATTATCTGCGATGACACTTCAAAAAATGAAGAAAACTGCAGAAGATTACTTAGGTCAGGATATTAGTAGAGCGGTAATTACAGTACCTGCTTATTTTAATGATGCACAACGTCAGGCTACTAAAGAAGCTGGAGAAATCGCTGGATTAAAGGTTGAAAGAATTATCAATGAGCCTACTGCAGCTGCACTAGCATATGGTCTTGATAAAAAGGGTACTGACCAAAAAATAGTAGTATTTGATTTTGGAGGTGGTACTCATGATGTATCTATCTTAGAATTAGGAGATGGAGTATTTGAAGTATTATCTACAGATGGTGATACCCACTTAGGAGGAGATGATGTAGATCAAAAAATTATTGATTGGTTAGCTGAAGAGTTCAAAGCAGAGGAAAGCATGGATCTTCGTCAGGATCCGATGGCTTTACAGCGTTTAAAAGAAGCTGCTGAAAAAGCAAAGATAGAATTGTCATCTTCTGCTCAAACAGAAATCAACTTACCATACGTTACTGCTACAGCTAGTGGACCTAAACACTTAGTAAGATCATTAACAAGAGCTAAATTCGATCAATTAATCGATGATTTGGTAAAGCGTACAATCGAGCCTTGTCGTACTGCATTAAATTCTGCAGGACTTTC
Organism: uncultured Aquimarina sp.; assembly: GCF_947492965.1. Classification (GTDB taxonomy): domain Bacteria; phylum Bacteroidota; class Bacteroidia; order Flavobacteriales; family Flavobacteriaceae; genus Aquimarina. The sequence goes on from NZ_CANLOZ010000013.1 coordinate 74,713, forward strand.
TACAAGTGATATCGATGAAATTATATTAGTTGGTGGATCTACTCGTATTCCTGCAGTTCAGGAAGCAGTAGAGAAGTTTTTCGGAAAAGCACCAAGTAAAGGTGTGAACCCAGATGAGGTTGTGGCTATTGGAGCTGCAATTCAGGGAGGAGTACTTACTGGAGATGTAAAAGACGTATTGTTATTAGATGTTACACCACTTTCTTTAGGAATAGAGACTATGGGTAACGTAATGACAAAGTTAATCGAAGCGAATACGACGATTCCGACTAAAAAGTCTCAAGTATTCTCTACAGCAGCAGATAATCAACCATCTGTAGAGATCCATGTTTTACAAGGAGAGCGTCCAATGGCAGCTGATAATAAGACTATAGGTCGTTTCCACTTAGATGGAATTCCGCCAGCACAAAGAGGAGTACCACAAATCGAAGTAACTTTTGATATCGATGCCAATGGTATTATAAAAGTGTCTGCTACTGATAAAGCTACTAACAAATCTCAGGATATTCGTATCGAAGCATCTTCTGGATTAACAGAAGAAGAAATCGAAAGAATGAAGCAAGAAGCAGAAGCAAATGCAGAAGCAGATAAAACAGCTAAAGAAACTGCTGATAAGTTGAATGAAGCAGATGGAATGATTTTTCAAACGGAAAAACAGCTTAAAGAGTTTGGTGACAAATTATCAGATGATAAGAAAAAGCCGATCGAAGAAGCTCTTGAAGAATTGAAGAAAGCTTACGAAACTAAGGATCTTGCAGTTATTCAGCCAGCGCTAGATAAAATAAATGAAGCTTGGAAAGTAGCAAGTGAAGAAATGTACAAAGCACAAGCTGAAGCACAGCAAGGTGGAGCAGCAGGACCTGATGCCGGACAACAATCTGGTGGAGGAGATTCTGAAGCTAGCGATGTAGAAGATGTAGATTTCGAAGAAGTAAAATAACAATGTTATTCTAGATAGAAAAAGCACAGTGAAAACTGTGCTTTTTTTTTATCATAACAGTAATAAGCCAAAAAAATAATGTACTTTTATCAAGGCTTAATAATACTTTTACATTTATTTTTCACACACAATTATTCTTGATTTAGATTGCTAATGTCTAATTCGACAATGTTACGTCTAAGTAATGGAATATACTTATGAGTTTATCTCAAGTTTTTCGTAGAAAAATCTTTTGGTTTTTTGATATTCTAAAGGGGAACGATATTAAAAAGCATTTTGAGGATATTAAAGAGTTGATAGAAAATCCTCATATACAGTCTTCTATTGATAAAAAAGAAGAATATCTTCAAAAGATCTTGCAACATGCAGTTAGCACAACCTGGTTTTATCAGAAATACTCAGGGTATGAATCTATTGCTGATTTTCCTGTAATTAATAAAAATGTAATTCGTGATAATTTTGAAGAATTTAGATCTTCAAAATATAAGCCTAAAGATTGTGTAGAGATATCAACAAGTGGTTCTACCGGAGCACCTTTTTCAGTATTACAAAATAAAAGCAAGCGATGTAGAAATACAGGAGATAATTTGTATTTCTCTAGTAAATCTGGGTATGAAATTGGGCAAAAACTTGTCTACATAAAAATTTGGAGTGAAAACTATAAACATAATCCATTATCTAGATTTTGGTGGCAGAATATTTATCCAAAAAGTGTTTTTGATCTTTCTGACAAAGAAATTAATAGCTTAATAAAAAAACTCAGAAGGAATACTTCTAAAAAGAGTTTTCTGGGATATACATCAGCTTTTACAACTATTTGTCAATATTTAGATAAAATAAAAGCTAGCCCAATAGAATCCAATGTTCAGTCGATCATTACGATGTCAGAAAGTATGAACGATTATGTTAGAATAAGTATGAAAAAATATTTTGGTATAGCACCAATATCTCGCTATTCTAACAATGAAAACGGAATTTTAGCTCAGGAAGATCGCAATGCTCCTTCGAAATTCGTAATTAATTCTGCTAGTTATTTTATTGAAATCTTTGAGTTAGATAAAGATATACCTGTTTTACCTGGTAATAAAGGCAGAATTATAGTTACTGATTTACATAATTATGCTATGCCTTTGATTCGATATGATACTGGTGATATAGGAACAATGGATGTAGATGAAAGTAATACATCTTATTTATCTTCGGTAGCAGGTAGAAAACTAGACCTCATTTATAATACAAAAGGAGAAATTATCCCATCACATGTTTCTTATAAGTTGTGTAAATATGGAGATTATAAACAATTTCAGTTAATACAGTACGGTAAAAAAGATTACACTATCAAATTGAATACTGATAAAAAAGTTAATGAACCTACAGTATTACAGGAATTTAAAGGGTATTTCGGAGATGATGCAAATATTGATATTCAGTATGTTGATGAAATCCCACTTTTATCTTCGGGTAAACGAAAAGAAGTAACTAATACGTATCATATTTAGTCTAATCATGAGTGTATTCTAGAGAAGGATACATTCTAAAATAAAATTGACTATCTAAAAGCTCATTGTTGTAAATGCGTCTTACCATAGCTAAGGGATAAGAAGATTGAGCGTTTTTAGATAGCCAATTTAGGTATTCAATATCCTATATTATCGCACAAATTTCAAATATTTTGAATCTGATCTTGCGATATATAGACCTCTTGGTAGGGAGGATAAATTAATAGTTGGTGTGTCCTTTAGATTATCTATTTCATATACTTTTTTTCCTGTAGTGTTAAATATACTTAGGGATTCAGCTTGAATGCTATTATTTACTACTAAAGAAGCTGAAGCGCTATTAAAATATAGTTTGTTACTATCAAAGGCTACGTCATCTACACTTAACAATTCATCAATTACAATTTCAGGGTATTCACCACCAGTGTCCCAAGTAACATCCGATGTTGCGTCAGGATTATCCGCAGAGGATAGTTTACCAAATATGTAGTACTTGGTTCCAGTTAGCGAGGCACTTGTTGGGAAATCAGATGGGATATCTAGGGTAACTGTAGTAGATACATTAGTTCCAGCGGTTACAGTTGGTGTTACAATAACTGCAGAACTGTTAGCTACAGAACCTCCAAAAATTCCTGGGGTATCAGCTTCCCATATCTGAAATTGTGTAGCAACATCCATAGAAGCGGTATAGGTATAATTAAGGGTGATAGATTCACCTTGCACCACTGTAACAGGATTCGAAGAATCATAGCTGATAGCATATGGTGGATCAGTTACTGTGATCAAAGGATATACTCCAGCCGTATCCCAAGTAACATCAGCCGTAGCGTCAGAATTTGCTTCAGAAGATAATTTACCAAAAATTCTATACTCAGTTCCAGAGAGCGAAGAACTTACGGGTAAATCTGCAGGTATATTAAGTGTGATAGATCCTGAAACATCAGTTCCTGCATCTAGATTTGGAAATTCGGCTACAGCTGTTCCAATAGCTGTACTTCCTCCAAAAATACCTTGATCATCAGTTTCAAAAATTTGAAATTGAGCACCTACAGCCATAGATGCTGTGTAGGTGTAGTTTAAGGTAATGGATTGACCTGCAACTACCGTAACAGGATCAGCAGAATCATACGTAATAGAATACTGTGCATTTAGAAAACTAATACTACTAATAAGGCATAATAGAAATAATAGAGATTTTTTCATAATGTTAAGTTTGATTATAATTAGATTTTTATTTGAAAAAAAAAGAGTTAACGAGAAAAAGTTTATCGATTTGTTCTTCGGAATAGAAAAACGTATCATCTTGCTAGGCTAATAACAAAATTTGGTAAAAAAGAATTTACCTTCAATTATAAAATATGTTGATAGAGGCTTTTTCTGAAATCCGGATATAAATGTTCGTAAGTTGTCTTTGTTAGTAGAGATTTTACCATAATTGAATTATTAATATTGGTTTTTGTTGAATTCGCAATAAAACTGTTAAAACATAATAGTTTTACAATGATACTAAGGTATCATACAAGCTAATTCTCTACTGTAAGATATGTTGCAAATGATGGTAATTATGCAGCATTTGTTATTAAATGGTAAGTATTCAGCAAGTTAAGAGTGTGTTCTTATCCAAGAAAATAAATTAGGATTACCTGTGAAATTTTGTTCTTTTTCTATTCTTTGTCCAATTATTTTGTAACATTATTTACTTAAAAACCTACTGCGGTATCGTCACCGCGTCTGTCCGCACCACCTTCTAAATTTCCGTTAGGTAGTACTAGGATTCCATCAACTTTACCAATTACACGGGTTTCTTCTTCATTGGTTTTATAACCTTTTGCTTGTAGACTATCGATAACTTTTTTATCAAAAGAATTGGGTTCGAAAATAACGACATCGGGCAACCATTGGTGATGAAAGCGAGGAGCATTTACGGCATCCTGCATACTCATTCCATATTCTTTTACATTTAATATTGTTTGTAATACCGAAGTAATAATTGTGGATCCACCAGGTGTACCTACTGACATCCATAGTTTTCCTTCTTTTTCTACAAGCGTAGGAGTCATAGAACTTAGCATTCTTTTTTCTGGAGCGATAGCATTCGCTTCTGCTCCTAATAATCCAAACATATTTGGTGTACCTGGTTTAGCACTAAAATCATCCATTTCATTGTTTAAAAAGAATCCCAACTCCGGAACGTATAATTTAGAACCGTAAGCTCCATTTAGTGTCGTGGTAACAGAAATAGCATTCCCAAATTGATCTACGATGGAGTAATGGGTCGTTTCACTACTTTCATATCCAGGTATGGTTCCATAACTCAAGTCAGAAGATAGCGTAGCTTTGTTAGGATCGAAATTATTCATTCTATCTGCTAGGTAGGAATCACTAATTAAAGTGTCTATTGGAATTTTTACAAAATCGGGATCTCCTAAGTAAAAACTTCGATCTGCATAGGCTCTTCTTTCTGCTTCGGTAATTACCTGAATAGATTTTAGCGTATTATGGCCATAGCTTTTGAGATCATAGGGTTCAATCATTTTCATGATTTGCGCCAAGCAAACTCCACCGCTAGAAGGAGGAGACATAGAAATAATATTTAAATCTTTGTACGAAAATTGTATAGGATTTCGCCATTTAGCTTCGTATTTACCAAGGTCTTCCATGGTGATAATTCCACCTTTGGACTGTAAATAGTCTACCAATTTTTGACCTGTTTCACCTTTATAAAATTCATCTTTTCCATTTTCTATGATCCTTCTTAGGGTTTTGCCAAGCATAACATTTTTTAAGGTGTCTTTTGCTTTAATAGTTCCTGCATAAAGAATTGTGTCTTTGTTGGTTTCAATAAAAAGTTCTTTAAAATGATGTAATCTTTTTTCTTGCATTTCTGTGATAACATATCCATCTTCTGCTAATGCAACTACGGGAGTAAGTAGTTCTTCGATAGATAGTGTCCCGAATTTTTTATGAACTTCAAAAATACCAGCAATTGTTCCCGGAACACCTACTGCCATAGCGCCCAATTGACTTTTTTCTGGAATAGGATCTCCGTTTTCATCTAAGTACATATCCTTAAATGCTGCTAGAGGTGCCTTTTCTCTATAATCAATAGCACCTACTTGTCCATCTGCTTTTCTATATACCATAAATCCACCACCACCAAGATTACCAGCATAAGGGTAAGCTACTGCAAGAGCCATTTCGGTAGCAACCATTGCATCAAAAGCGTTACCGCCTTTTTTAAGAATATCTCTACCAATTTTTGAAGCTTCTTCACGTGCAGATACTACCATAGCATTTTTTTCTATAACTCCAATGACAGGTTTTTTTTCTGTATTAACTACAGGTAGTTCCTGATTCTTTTTACATGAAACAATAATAATAAGTAACAATACATAAAGAATTCGCATGGTGGTCAATGGTTTAATTAATAATTTATTTCTTTAATAAGGTTATTTTTTTGATCATAAAATTTCCAATAACCAGAAGGTTCACAATTTTCTATATGACCTTCAGACTTCACAAGACCATTTTTATGATATTCTTTCCAATATCCCTGTTTTTTATTATCTTGAAAATGCCCTTCGGCTTTCACCTTTCCATTTCTATAGAAAAATTTCCAAAACCCATCTTTCTTTCCTGCTGCATAGTGTCCAATACTTTCTAGATTAATTGAATTTGGATAATAATTCTTGGTATATCCATTTTTAGAAGTTACAACACCTAGATCGTTACATAGGTTTTTAGAAATAGGATCGTTACTTGTTTTATTACATGAAACTAGAACTACTAATAAAAATAGGAATATCATTTTCATAGGGTTCGCATTTCGTTTTTAGTAAATAATTCAAGCTCTTCAAAAAATGTTCTGAACTCTTTTTCAAAATCACTATAATATTTCTCGAGTTCGATTACCGCAAAATTCATCTTAGATCTATTTTTTGTTCTATGATTCATTTGATATAAAATTCTTCCAATACCTGGTACGGTAGCATAACTTAATAACCAATTATCCCGAAACATATATGGCAAAAAATCCTGAACACGTTTAGGAAGTATTTCATAATTTGTTTCTAGTAATTTATAAAAATCAGCTACATATATTTCTAATGGAGTGCTAGAAAATTCATTCCAATAGGCTGCTAAAAAATGATCATATAGGATATCCACAATTACACTACTGTAGTGTCCATATTTTGGAAATAATCTCAATACACTTTTTCTTACTATAGGATGGCTGTCGGTATAAGAGTCTATTTTGCGATGTAGTGTAATACCTTTTTGAACTTGATCTGGAAACTGAGAAAACTTCTTTCCTTTCACGGAATCTGCTATAAAGTTTCCTATTTTCAGTTCATCATCATCTCCAGAAAGATAAATATGGGCTAAAAAATTCATTAGGTGAATTTACAATTTTTTAGAATGTTGTTGTTGTTTTTGTGTAAACTTTAATTTTAGAGTTGTGGTAATGACCTTAAGCTCTTACATTTGCCAAAAACAAAAAATAATCGATCAATATTATGACATTAATCAAATCAATTTCTGGTATTCGAGGAACTATTGGAGGAAAAGTTGGAGAGAATTTAACTCCTGTAGATGCTGTTAAATTTGCATCAGCCTATGGAACCTGGTTAAAAAATGCTTCACAGAAAGAACATCCTACTGTCGTTGTAGGTAGAGATGCTCGTATTTCTGGGGCTATGATACAACAACTAGTAATGAATAGTTTGGTTGGATTAGGAATACACGTAATTGATTTGGGATTGTCCACAACACCTACCGTAGAAGTAGCAGTACCCTTGGAGAAAGCGGATGGAGGTATTATTCTAACCGCTAGTCATAATCCTAAACAATGGAACGCACTAAAACTATTAGATAATAAAGGAGAGTTTCTGAATGCCGAAAATGGTAAAAAAATCCTTGATATTGCAGAAAATGACGATTATCATTTTGCTGAAGTTGATGATTTAGGAACTATTACAACCAATGATACATATATTGATAAACATATCGAAGAGGTGTTGAATCTTTCTTTGGTAAATTCTGAGATTGTAAAAGAAGCTGGGTTTAAAGTTGTCGTAGATGCGGTAAATTCTACAGGAGGAATTGCTATTCCTAAATTATTAGAAAAGATGGGAGTAGAGGTAGTAGAATTATATTGCGAACCTAATGGTCATTTTCCTCATAATCCAGAACCATTAAAAGAACATCTTACTGATTTATCTGAGTTAGTAGTAAAAGAAAAAGCACATTTTGGTCTTACCGTAGATCCAGATGTAGATCGTTTAGCTTTTATGAGCGAAGATGGTGAGATGTTTGGAGAGGAGTATACATTAGTAGCTTGTGCAGATTTTGTACTTGGTAAAACTCCTGGCAATACAGTATCTAATTTATCTTCGAGCAGAGCATTAAGAGATGTTACCGAAAAGCATAATGGAAGCTATGAAGCTAGTGCAGTTGGAGAAGTAAATGTAGTTACTAAAATGAAAGCAAATAATGCTGTTATTGGTGGAGAAGGTAATGGTGGAATTATATATCCAGAATTGCATTATGGAAGAGATTCATTGGTTGGTGTAGCCTTGTTCTTAACGCATTTAGCTGAAAAAAAATGTAGTGTTAGTGAATTACGAAATAGCTACCCTTCTTATTTTATGAGTAAGAATAAAGTACAATTGACACCAGAACTAAATGTTGATGAAATTCTAAAAGGTTTTCATAATAAACACATTGCCGAAGAGGTAAGTACTATAGATGGAGTAAAGGTTGATTTCAGTGAATCTTGGGTACACTTAAGAAAAAGTAACACAGAACCTATTATTAGAATCTATACCGAAGCATTAAGTCAGGAAAAAGCGGATCAATTAGCAAATGAAACGATTAATACGCTAAAAGAGATAGCTGGAATTTAATAGAAAATAAATTTGCTTCTGTAATAGGAATGAACTATTGCAGAAGCAAAATTCAAATTAATGTACCGTTGCATCTTTAGGAATTTCAGCATTACGATGTTTCCATCGTTTATGAGTCCATAGATAGTATTCAGGTGCTTTTTTTATTTGTTCTTCTACCATACGTAAATAAGTTTTTACGATGTAAAAATCTTCACAGTTCTTAGCATTTTCCGTTATAGGAATAAATTTAGCTTCGTAATACCCACGTTTTACTTTTTCGACATGAAGATAAGCCACCGACATATCTAGTCTTTTGGCTAAGACTGATCCGCCAACGTGTGTTGGAACCTTGATGCCCATAAAATCTGTCCAGTACGTAGCTTTTGCTAGACTTGGCGATTGGTCAGATAGAAAAGCATAGGAACAAAGTTTGCCATTTACTTTATCTTTCGTAATTTCTTTCATGGCATTATAGCTACGGATAAGTCGAGCATCATAACGTTGTCGTATTCTATGGACTAACTCGTCAAAATATTTATTCTTGATTTGCTTGTAAACTCCCACTGTAGGGAAATCTATCAAGAGTTGTGTTACTGTTGCCCATTCATAACTAGCGTAGTGTGCCATGAGTACCACAATACTCTTGTTCTTAGATTCCAAATTTTTGAGAGTTTCTATATCAATAATCTTAAATCTTTCCAATAAATCTTTATCACTAATAGAAATAGACTTTACCATTTCTAAAAACATATCACACATATGTTTGTAAAAAGCTTTTCTAATTCTCTTAATTTCCTGATTGGATTTCTCAGGGAAAACCAGTGTAAGATTTTCGGTAACAGCTTTTTTCCTATATCCAATAATTCTATATACAAAGATGTATACAGCTGTAGAAAAAGCATAAAACAAACGCCAGGGGAGTTTTGATATAATCCATAAAAAAGGATATACCAAGAGGTAAACTATTAACTGCATTGTGTTTAATTAAGCGTACAAATATAAACTTATTTAAACCCCAATAATCTTAGAATAATCTTAAAATAAACAAATGTTAAATTAACTTGCAATTGGATTTTTTGAAGGTGCTGCATCGCGGTGTTTCCAACGTTTGTGCGTCCAAAGGTAGTTTTCAGGTTTATGTCTTATTTGTTCTTCTAATAATCGTGTGAATTTTTCGGTAATCGCATATTCGTCTTCATTTTGCGGATCCTCAGAAATTGGAACCAAAGTGGCTTCATAATAACCACGTTTTACCTTTTCTACGTGTAAATAAAATATACTAAGATCTAATCTTCTTGAAAGAACTTCTCCTCCTACAAAAGCTGGTACTTCTATTCCCATAAAGTCAATCCAAAATGTAGCATTATTAAGTTTTGGTGATTGATCAGATATTAAACCATATAAACTTAACTCAGGATTTTCTTGCCTTTGATCCATGGTCATTTCTCTAAATACTTTAGCACTAGGTATTAATCGAGAATTAAATCTTCCTCTAATTCTGTGAACTAATTTATCGAAGTATTTATTTTTGATCGGTTTGTAGATTCCCACACACCTAAATTTACTTATTAAATCAATGGAATTGGTCCATTCATAACTATTGTAATGCCCCATCATGGCAATAATACTCTTATTTTTATCTTCTAGGGCTACCAAAGCATTTAGATTGGTAATATGGAAACGTTTTACTATTTCTTTTTCGCTTATCGATAAAGAACGAATCATTTCCAAAAACATATCGCACATATGTTTATAGGAGGCTTTTCTAATTCTATTAATCTCTTTCTTGTCTTTTTCTGGAAAAGCAAGTTGCAAGTTTTCGGTTACAGTTTTTCGTCTGTATCCAATGATGTAATAAACTAATATGTAAATACAAGTAGAAAAGAAATAAAAAATTCGCCAAGGTAATTTAGAGATCATCCATAATAGCGGATACACTAGACAATAAACTGCTAATTGCATTGATTTGGTTTTTTGGTGGCTAAAGGTAAACTATTTTAACTTAAGGTTAAGAAACTTTGAAAGCAATCTTATTTCCAATATTATCTACGCTTTTTTAGCTGTAAATATGTGCTATATTTGATCTTCAAAAAATAGGTTATGTTGAATATTGATATTGTCCTAATCGTTATAATAGCGGCGAACGTGATCGTTTCTTTAAAAGGACTTAATGATTTTTCCTTCTTAGAACGTTATAAGTTTAATATTGGAGGCGTGAGAAGAGGTGAGCAAATACGGATGTTAACTTCTGGGTTTTTGCATGTGGATATTATGCATTTATTCTTCAATATGTTTACGCTATATTTTTTTGCTCCAGTAGTCATTAACTCTTTGGGTGATATTAAGTTTCTGGTCATCTATTTTTGTAGTTTAATCGTAGGGAACCTCTTTTCACTTCTTTTTCATAAAGATGAATATCATTACAGCGCAGTAGGAGCTAGTGGTGCAGTTTCTGGAATAATATTTTCTGCTATCTTATTTCAACCGGGAATGAGTTTATACCTTATGTTTATACCTATTCCAATTCCTGCTTATATTTTTGGTATAGGATATTTATTGTATTCTATTTATGGAATGAAAAGTAGAATTGGAAATATTGGGCATGATGCTCATTTTGGAGGAGCTGTAGGAGGTTATGTGGTAACATTGCTATTAGCTCCTTATTTGTTTCAAGAAAATCTACTTATGATCGGATTATTAGCAGTTCCTATTATTATATTGTTCATTATGAAACGTCTTGGAAAATTATAATAAATAAAAAAGCGACTCCGTAGAGTCGCTTTTTTGTTATCTGTAAAAATCTAAAATTATAAAGAACTTTCTCCAAGCAGTTCTGAAATTTTAGTTTCTAGTGCTGGACCTCTCAAGTTCTTTGCAATTACATTTCCTTTTTCATCAATAATAAATGTCGCAGGAATTGATCGCACTCCATATGCTTTTGCTATTGGATCTTGCCAAAATTTTAAATGGGAAACATGGTTCCACTCTAAGTTATCTTGATCAATTGCAGTAGTCCAATGATCTTTTTTTCTATCTAATGAAACACCAATAATATTTAAACCTTTATCGTGATATTTATTGTAGACTCTAACCACATTTGGATTTTCAGCTCTACAAGGCTTACACCAAGATGCCCAAAAATCAATGATAGTGATTTTACCCATAGACTCTTTTAGAGATACCATTTTACCTTCGGGGTTTGGAGCAGAGAAGTCTTCAGCTTCACTACCAATATCTATTTTTCCTATAGATGCTGCAATAAGACGATCTAGGTTCTTTCCTAATCGCGATGTTTTTAGCGTATCTTGTATAGTACCATAAATTTGTTTTACTTCTTTAGCAGGAACCGCCTTTAGATTAAGAAGATCAGTAAGTGCCATAACAGCAACTAAAGAATTAGGGTTGTTTTCAGCTATTTCTTTTCTAAAACTATTCTCGTCAACTCTTATCTGCTGTAGATCTTTAGATAATTTGATAGCTTTATCAGTTTCTTTTAACTTGGATGCTATTTGGTACTGATTACTTAGATCTTGCCTTAGTTTTCCAAAAGATGTCATTTTCTTAAGGTAGCTAAAGAATAGTTCATTTTCTGGGCCTCCAGTTATTACCGAAGAACGCAAACTATCTTTGTAAATCGTCATTTTTAAAGGATTATTTTCTGCTAAAAACAATACATTATTCGGTATTCCTTTAAAAGTCAAATAGTTGAAGTCGTTATCTTCTACCACTGGTAGTGCCATCTTAAACTTACCATTCTGTATGGTAGTGGAATCTATAATTGTAGGGCGATTCGAGCGATTAATTGCATTTACATATACCGTTACTCCATCATCAAATCCTTCAGTATTTGCGGTAATTGAATATCCCTTTTCTTCTTGTTTGCAGGCAACAGATAGTACCAAAAGAGCAAGCAATGCTATTTTTTTCATTCTAGATAATTTTTGGATTCGTAAAAATATGTAATATGCTCTTTAAACCCCAAAAATTAACTTTTAAATATCAGTAAATGTTAATTTTTTTCATCGTAATTTCAATAAAAACATAAATAAACAGCATAAGCTGTAACAAAAACAGGCTTTCGAAGTCTAATAATAATGCATCACTTGGGGGTATTATTGGTTATATAGAAAACTTTTAGGGTTTCACGTCCTAATGAAAAGGTGTTATTCGTCTTCAAAATTAGAGAAACAGCTTATTATTGATTTAATTTATTGTTAACGCAGTCATCAAGTGAGTTAGTTTTGTATTATTTTTGTTAAACCACCGTAAATAAACTGTTATGAACGTACTAGAGCACGATTTTCCCTTAGATATTAGGATAAGTTTCTCTTTGTTCTTCGATCAGTATAGAGAGTTCTTACAGAGTGAAAATAAATTGCTTCGGGACAGAGCACAAAGTGTTTTGAAGATTGCCGAAGAGTACCCAGAATTGGAAGAGGGAATTACTTCCGAACAACGAGTACAGGAATTACTGCCACAAATTGAATTAGTGCTAGAGGATTCTTTCTCGCAAATATTGCAGAAAAATGAGATTAAAATAGCAACTATTCCATTTCATAATACAGTTTTGAAATCCACAGAGCGTTACAAGAATATTGTCAATGCCGCAGGATATGATTTCGAACCTCAAATCAAAAATTTAAGCGAAGATCATTACTATATTATGGGATGTAGTATTATCCTTGGGCAATACTACGGTTATAAGATCGATTTTCGAAGACCATTTTTTTACGATATTCCAGATGCTTCGGGAATTATGCGTCATTATAGAATTCTGTATAACGGTGATTTTATTCAGATCGAAAAAACAGACAAGGCTATCGAAATTACCGAAGAGGATGTTGCAATTTTGATAGACAATTTTGATAATGTTGAGATTTGGAAGGAAAAATTTCCTCCTAATAGTTGGGTTTTTAAAGGGATCGTTATTGCAAACTTATTTGATGCGACTGCAGATGTATCCTTGTCCGAATTTAAAACTAGTTTATTAAAATACGATAAAACACAAGGAGATTTTATTGGGACTTTCCAGAATATATTTCGAGGTATTTTTAATCTTCCGGAAATCAAAGTAGGTTTTTCTAATTATAATGAAGAGGAGCGAGTGTTAGAACGTGTTCCTTTTAAGACTATCGATAGTTATGTGCTCTACGATAAGTTTTCTGATTGTTGTGAAACTGCATTATGTAAGGGGACCTATCAGAGTTTATTTGAAAAGTCAGAAGCATTTGCTATTTCGGATGTCGCCAAAACACATACGGCATATCCAGATGAATTAATGTACTCTAATTTAGCAAAGCAAAATATAAAGAGTGCGATTATAGCACCCATTGAAGACAATGGTAAATTATTAGGAGTCTTAGAGATCGTATCTCCTAATAGTAGAGAGCTAAATAGTATCAATGCCAATAAACTTCAGGACATAATGCCATATTTGGTAGATTCTGTATTACGTTCGAAAGCAAAAGCTGAAGATGAACTAGAATTGGTAATACAGCAAGAATGTACTGCAATTCACCCTAGTGTGTATTGGAAGTTTAGGCAAGAAGCCAAACGTTTTATTTTAGCTAAAGTAGAAGAAAACCCTACTTCATTTCAGGAAGTTGTTTTCGACAATGTCTATCCATTATTTGGCCAGATTGATATCAAAGGATCTTCAGAAGCTAGGAATGGATCTGTTCAGAAGGATTTAATATTGCAATTAAAAGCAATTGACAAAGTAATTAATAAGGTTGTAGAAATAGATCCACTACCTATCTACGAACAAATTAAGTTTAGAATAGATAGCTATATAGATTCTGTATCTAACCAATTGCAGGTAGATACGGAACAAAAAATACTTAATTTCATCAAGAATGAAATCAAACCTTTGTTTAAGCATTTGAAAGGAACAAATGTAGCTCTTGAAGGTTTGATCAACCAATATAATAATTCACTTGATAAGAACACTAAGATGCTTTATAAGCATAGAAAAGCTTATGATGAATCTGTAATGTTGATTAATAAGAAAATGGCAGCATTACTGGATCAGAAACAGGTGGAAGCTCAGAAAATGTACCCTCATTATTTTGAAAGATTTAAAACGGATGGAGTAGAACACAATATGTATATTGGAGAATCTATTACCAAGCAGGATAGTTTTAACAAGATCTATCTCTATAATTTGCGATTATGGCAATTACAAGTAATGTGCGAGATGGAAAATGAGTATTATCAGCTTAAACAAGATTTACCAGTTCCTTTGGATGTAGCCTCAATGGTGCTCGTTTTTAATGCTTCTTTATCTGTGAGATTTAGAATGGACGAGAAACGTTTTGATGTAGATGGAACTTATAATGCTCGTTACGAAGTAGTGAAAAAACGAGTAGATAAGGCGTATATCAAAGGTACAAATCAGCGTATTACTGAGAAGGGTAAACTAGTGGTTGTGTATTCCCAAAGAAGTGATGAGCAAGAGTATCTGAAGTATATCAGTTTCCTTCAATCCAAAAACTATTTGGAAGATGATGTTGAGATTGTTGAGCTAGATGATTTACAAGGAGTAACAGGACTCAAAGCTCTGCGAGTAAATATTCTTTATAATAAAAATAAAGAGGATAAAGAATACTATACCTATGATGATCTAATGAAAGAGATCAACAAATAATTAATTCATTTCTTATTTATTATTGTAGCGTATTAAAAGCAATTACAAAAGAGATTGAAGAGGTGATGAATCCTATCATAAATACGGTATACGTTATTCTTAGTATCTTGTATTTTTTGTGCAGCACTTTTCCTAAGAAATATAAATCTTTAATCATAGTGTCATAGATATATTCCTTATCATCCATTAACTCATGCATCGCCCATTTGTATTCGTCTAATGGCATCTTATGAAAATTACCAAAGAATAAAAGGTTTACTTTTTTTTCCTCAATTTCTTTACGTGTAAACTCACCTCCTGTAACATTTGGTCGTGTCGCGAGTACTGATAATAACATGGAAATAATACTGAACACTATAAATATAAGTGTGGGATAAATTAGATATTGATTGGATGGATTGTCTAGTTTAGGAATTAAGTTAGACAATGCCAATGAGATGATAATTGCATTTACAGATAGTAAAATATTGGCTTTGGTATCTGCAATATCACTTAACTTTAAATGATTTCTTAGCGTGACTCTAAAAAGTGTTTGAATTCCTTTTTCAGGGCTTTCTTCTTTAACCAGTTTTTTTAACTTTTCTTTTTTCTTTTTTTTCTTCAGAGCAGCTTGTTCGTTTAATATTTCCAGCAAATGTCTTTCTTTTTTGGGTTGCCAATTTTTTATAGCATAGTCTGTATAATATTCGTGCTTGTTTTTTAGGAAATCGATATTAATTTTTAACCAATCCTTTCTGCTATATTTTTCTTTATGATGATGTTCAAATTCTTGTCTAAGGAAATCGCTAGTTTCTTCAAAATATCCTTTGGCTAAATGAGAAGCATCTGCATCACGGATAATTTTCTCAAGCAAATCAGTAGGCTCATGATCCATTTTAGTGGCCCTTATTAATTTAGAAACCTTATCGATGACTTCTTGAGAGGCGTTCTGTTCTTTTAAGAAATTTTCAGAAATACTAACACTGTGTTCTTCATGATTATCAAGGCTTTCTGAATATCCTGTATCGTGTAATAAAGCGGTTAATAATAATATGAACGCATCTTCTTCAGAAATACCAGTACTGTCAATAATTTCTTTTGTACTTTTAAATACTCTTTTGGTATGAGTGTAATTATGATAGATGCAAGTTTCAGGAAGCTTTTTAGTAAAAAGTTCAGAAACGAAATTATCAGTTTTTTCAACTAATGTGTCCATATTATAATTTTTCAATAACCAAAATAATTAAAAAAAATGAATGTACTCCATTATGACTAAAAATATACAGACGTTCTTAATTATCGGCTTATTATTATTAAACTCTTGCGCAACATATTCTCCTCAATATTTAGACGAAAATTTTCCTGAAAAATTACCAGATAATGAAATTGAAAAAACTTTCTATCTAGTTGGGGATGCTGGAAATGCAGCTTTAGGAGAAAGTACTCCAGGTTTAGAAGCGCTACAACAAATTCTAACTAAAGAAAATACCCAAGATGATTATCTGATCTATCTAGGAGATAATATTTATCAAAAAGGCATGCCAGAGAAAGATGATGCGTCAAGAAAATTGGCAGAACATCGAATAGATGCACAGATAGATGCGGTAAAATCTTTTGATGGTGAAGTGATTTTTATACCAGGAAATCATGATTGGTATAACAACGGTGTAAAAGGTTTGCAGAGGCAAGAAAAGTATATAAGAAAGAAATTGGATAGTAAAAAAGCCTTTTTGCCATCTAAAGGTTGTCCGATCGAAAGTATCGAGATCGGAGATAAAATTCAGTTAATTATATTGGATACTCAATGGTACCTCGCAGATTGGAATAAAAATCCAACCATAAATGATAATTGTGAAATAAAGACAAGGGATAAGTTTTTTAGTGAAATTCAGGGTGAGTTTAAAAAACACAATGGTAAGACTGTTCTGGTAGCCATGCATCATCCAATGTTTACAAATGGGCCACATGGCGGTAAATATAGTTTTAAGAGTCATATATTTCCATCTAAAAAGAAAATACCACTACCAGTACTGGGATCTTTGGTAACTCAAATAAGATCACAAGGCGGAGTATCTCCACAAGATAGATATAATGAAAGTTATAATAAACTGATGAGACGTCTGTCTACAATGGCTAAAGATAATGAGCGTATTATTTTTGCATCTGGGCATGAACATTCATTACAGTATATAGATAGCGAAGGATTAAAGCAGATTGTTTCTGGATCTGGCTCTAAGAAATCAGCAGCTTCTTTGGGGAAGGACGGATTATTTTCATATCCAAATCAAGGTTTTGCCATATTGGATGTATATAAGGATGGATCGTCCAACGTTCGTTTTTATGGAAATGAAGGAGGCAAAGCAACATTGGTATATCAAACAAAAGTTCATGAAGAACCCGAACAATATGAGATTGGGAATTTGGGTAATTCTTTTGAGAACGAAATAGAGGCATCTATTTATAATAAAGATGAAACTACAAAATCTAATTTTTTCCAATCCTTATGGGGAGATCATTACAGGGAAGTATATAGTACAGATATTAAGATTCCAATTGTTACACTAGATACATTACTTGGAGGTTTTAGTATTGATAGAAGAGGAGGAGGTCAGGTTACTAGATCCTTGAGATTGGTGGATAGCACAGGAAAGAGATACAGTTTACGTGCTATGAGAAAGAGTGTTACCCAATTTTTACAGAAGGGAGTTTTTAATGATACTTATCTAGAAGATGATTTTGATGATACGTTTACTGAAGAGCTATTAGCAGATTTTTATACTTCTAGCTATCCTTATGCGTTTCTGGTGGTAGGCGGATTAGCGGATGCCATAGGAGTGTATCATGCTAATTCTAAAGTATATTATATGCCTAAGCATCCAGCTTTAGGAGCTTATAACAAGGATTTTGGTGATGAAATGTATTTTCTGGAAGAAAGACCTGGTAAAGAACACAAAGATCTGGCCTCATTCGGAAAACCAGATGATATTGAAGGAACAGATGATTTACTAAAGAATCTGAGAAAAGATGAAGAGTATCAGATGGATGAACCGCATTACATAAGAACCCGATTATTTGATATGATCTTAGGAGATTGGGATAGACATTCAGATCAATGGAGATGGTCTCGTTTTGATTCAAAAGATAAGAAAATGTATCGTCCTATACCAAAGGATCGTGATCAGGTGTTTTCTAATTACGATGGAGGTTTATTAGATGTAATCAAGTTTATCGCTCCTCTTACAAGAAAGTTCCAAGTATATAGTGAAGAATTAAAAAATATCAGATGGATTAATGAGTCTGGGATTCGTTTAGATCGGACATTTGCGCAAAAATCAGATAAAAAAATATGGTTAGAACAAGCTGAGTATATCAAACAAAATCTTACTGATGAGGCTATTGATCAAGCATTTAGAAACTTGCCTGTAGAACTTCAGGATGCTACAGTAGAAAGGATAAAAGGCTATCTTAAAAAGAGAAGAGATGATGTAGTGGATATTGCGGGTAGATATTATGATTATCTATCGAAGCAAGTAATTATTAGAGGTACAGATAAAGATGATCTATTTGAGATTGTAAGAGGAGATAATCAAACATTAGTAAAAATTTCTAGAATAAAAGATGGTGTGCCACAAGAACCATTTTATGAGAGAACTATTTTTTCGAAAGAAACGAAAGAAATATGGATTTATGGATTGGACGATGATGATCAGTTTAAGGTTACTGGAAAAGGGAAAAACCCAACTTACACCAGAATAGTTGGTGGTCAGAATAAGGATGTATATACGATAGAAAATGGAAGAAAAATACGTGTGTATGATCATAAATCTAAACCAAATACAATAAAGAAAAAAGGAGGTGCAAAATTTATTTTTAGTAATAATTATAATCATAATACGTATGACTATAATAAGTATATTGATAAGACCAATACGTTAACTCCATTGATAGGCTTTAACCCAGATGATGGTATAAATATTAACGTAACCAACGTTTATACCGTTAGAGGATTTAATAATAATCCTTATCAAAGCAAGCATACAATAAAAGCTGCATATTACTTCGCAACCGAAGGTTATGACCTATCCTATAATGGAGAATTTGTTAATGCTATTGGTAATTGGAGCTTGAGAGTTGGAGGAAAGTATACAAGTGAGAATTTTGCACAGAACTTTTTTGGTTTTGGAAATAATACGATCAATTTAGATGATGATTTGGGATTGGATTTTAATAGAGTAAAAACAGGGATTTGGGGACTTAATCTTGGAGTTTCGAAAAATGGTTTTTATGGAAATAAACTTACGATAACTGCATCCTACGAAGGTGTAGAAGTACAAGACTCTGCAGGTAGATTTATAACTTCTGGACTTGATTTTGTAACGGAAGATGTTGATTTTTTTGAAAGAAAGTTCTTTGCAGGATTGGATGTAGATTACGAATATAAAAGTTTTGATATCCCTGCTAATCCAACAAGAGGTATGTTGTTTTCACTAAATGCCGGTTCTAAAATGAATCTGGATGATACTGATAGAACTTTTGGATATGTAAAACCTAAATTAGGATTTTATAATGCAATTACAAAAAATAGAAAATTAGTATTAAAAACAGATGTACAAGCTGCTTTTATGATTGGTGATGGTTTTGAGTTTTATCAAGCGGCCACCTTAGGAGGGATTAATAGTCTAAGAGGATTTAGAGAAGAACGTTTTACAGGTGATAAAGCTTTAGCATTTAGTGGTGATCTAAGATATAGTTTTAATAAGTTTAAAACAGGTTTATTACCACTACAGTTTGGAATTTATGGAGGTTATGATATAGGGAGAGTATGGTTCGAAGGAGAAGATGTAGATGTATGGCATGATTCTATAGGTGGTGGTTTTTGGATCAATGCTGTAAACGCCGTTGCGGGACAGTTTAATTTATTTAATAGTGATGATGGTTTACGTTTTACCTTTGGATTAGGATTAAGTTTTTAAAAAAACCGCTTGTAAATTCATACAAGCGGCTTGGGCTACTATCTATCTGATTCCTAATTAAAAGTCGCCCTGAATACTTGATATATTATTGTAGGAGTTAGGTTGAGAATTCATTAAAACTGTTGGATTTTCAATTGACTTGTAATAGAAATAGTTATCCGCTACAGCATTATCGGTCTTTTGTAAAGAGGGTTTCATGATGATAACTGGCTTTGCTGATAAATCGGTAGCAGCAACGATAGGGTTGTCATAAGAGCCAGATGCGATAACTCTCGAACCATTTTCTATACTAATAATGATTTCATTGTTTTCTGGATTCTTTAGAGTTACCCCTTCTTCTATGGTTAAGGTGGCACTGTTAGTAATAAGAATTTCGTTAGGAACAAGATAAGTAGTGTTAGCCATAAGGATAGTACTACTAATTATTGGACTTTTGATTTTTTCGAAATTCTCCTGACTAAAATTAAAATTGGGGACTAAGATTAAAATAAAGCATAATAGGGGTAGGTAATTTTTGATCATAATTTATATTTTGGGGTATTTGTAAGTTATTTCCTTCTAAATTATAAAAAAATTAACAAAAATTACTCTTTAACGGTGTTTTTAACTTTTTAATCCAATTTATGACTGTTGATAACTTTGTTTTATTGGTTTATTTTTGTAGGAAAATTACTAATAATAAGGGTTTGCAGAAGAAATAGATTATAAACAAAAGTTGAGTATTGTTAATAACTTTTAGCTTAACTAGTTGTGATGTTTGGCTTTATGAAGTCTTTAAAGGAAAGTGTAATGTAGTAAGAAGTAAGAAGCTCCAGATATAAGATGCGAAATATCAGGAGCTTCTCGGTTAAGAGACAGCTTTATTGTCTCTTATAATTTTCATATTAAAATAAATTAAAAAAAGTCCAAGGTAGTTCTTGGCACCTCATTAACCTTATTTTTAGAAGTTTTAGTATTAGTTTGAGTAATGTTTACTTTTGAATTATTGGGTGTTTTTTTTATTTCGATCTTGGTATTTGTGTTCTTCTTTGTTTCTTTTGTAATAACTTGTTCTGTGGTTGTAGTTTTAAGAATATCAGGAGGAACTTTTAAATTCTTAGTGATACTTTGTTGAGAAAATGCTGTACCTGTAAGTAATATAGATAACAACAAAACGTAAGCTGGGGCGGCTTTCATATATAAATAAGTGTTTGGGGTTTTTCAATTGATGACTATGCGTCATACACTAGCTAAATTAGGAATAAAACTCATAAGAATAACTTATAAAATATTTGAAACCAGTATTTTAGGTTGTTTATTTGTTGAAAAGTAAGTTTTGTATTACTTTTTATTTTTGTTAGTGCTTAATTTTATTGTTTTTGTCGACAAAAGGTTAAAGCTTTGGTTTAAGTGTTTAGATGTTAATAACTTTTGTAAGAAAATTGAAAAGCAAAATATTTAAATGCTTTTGATTATTTAGAAGTATATTTTTATGGAAAATTTACATTTATTTACAGATAGATTAGAACTTAGATCGGTTGAGGCGTCTGATCTCGCTAATATACATCGGTTGCTTTCAATTCCTGAAGTCGACGAGTATAATGCTTTAGGTATCCCAACAAATACAGAGGTAACAGAGGTCTATCTTAATGAATGGATAGATAATTTCAGATATAGAAAGGAATTTGTTTTTGCAATTATGCTAAAATCCACCAAGACATTTATAGGGTTAATCTCATTAATTGTTGGAAACCCCAAATATAAGATAGGGTCCCTTTGGTATAAGTTAGATCCACAATTTTGGTCTAAGGGATATGCAACGGAAGCAGTTGGTGAGGTTTTAAAATTTAGTTTTCAAAAAATGGAATTACATAGGGTGGAAGCTGGTTGCGCTATTGCTAATATAGGTTCTGTGAGAGTTTTAGAAAAATCTGGATTGATAAGAGAAGGACATAAGAGAGAAATACTACCGTTAAAATCGGGTTGGTCCGATACTTACGAGTATGCGATTTTGGAAAAAGATTGGATCACTCGCTAGTTTTAGTTTAATCGATATTTATATAAAGCTCCTTTTGTTTTTTTTCGTTTTTCATCCACTATAAGTAATGTAGAATCTGTTAAGAAACAAATTCCTTCTTTTTGTGAAAAATGATTGAGCTTAATCTTTTTGATCTTTCCTCGAAAGAAGTCATCGCCTTTAAAATCTGACAATATGAAAATCTTATTATAGGTGAGAAGCGCAATTGTATCTCCATTATAATTTATTGCCGCAGAACTGATAAAACAATCTCTAGCATCATCACATATTGTATAAGTATCTATCAATTTAGCTTTTTGCTTGCCTGGTTTATCTTGTAATTTGTAGAGCTTGGTTTCTCCATTAAATTTACTGCCTCGGTTTTTTGTAAATAAATAGAAGCTTCCTTTATTATAAAAGAAAGCTTCTATATCAAAATTTCTTTTCTTCTTAGAAGGAGGAAATTTCTTTTGATCCTCTAAAAAGAATTCTATTGTTGTAGTTTTTATCTGTTTATCCTTAATACCAGACACCTTATATATGGTAAGATCTTTTCTATCATTATTGTTATTGCCAAAATCTCCAATATAAATATTGTTATTATGGTCATATGCTAGATCTTCCCAATCTACATTTTTGCTATTTGGTATTTTGATCTCCTCTAGAATTTTGCCTTTTTTATTGAGTAAGAATACAACATTTTCATTTCCAGAATCATTAACAGCATATAGATTAGATTCGCCTTTTATATATGTAATACCTGATATTTCGTGCAAAGTACTTGACAAATGATCTATCATTATAAGATCTGTGTCATTCTTTTTTTGACAACTTACCGATAAGGTACAGCACAATAAGAAAATACAAATATTGCTTTTATACATATAATTATTTTATGAAGTTTGATTCCAAGCATCTAACATCCAACTTGTTTTTTCAAGATCTGCAATATACGTGCCAGTGATATCCAAAGTTCCATCATCTTCTGCTTTTTCAGCTTCTTTAGTAACTAACTTCAATTGCTTTAAAATGATATCATGATCTTCCAAAATAGATGTTACCATTTCTTTATCGGATAAATCACTACTCGCTTCTTTTATGGAAGATTTCTTTAAGAAAACACTGTAATTACTCACAGGTTTAGCTCTTAGCGTTAAGATTCGTTCTGCAATTTCGTCAATTTTTAATTTCGCGTCTTCATAAAGCTCTTCAAATTTTAAATGTAATTCAAAAAAGTTTCGTCCGGTTACATTCCAATGGAAGTTTCTTAGTTTTTGATAATATAAATGATAATCAGCTAATAAGATATTTAAGGAATCTACGGTTTCTTTATTAATATTTTTCATAGTTTTTGTTTATTGGTTTTTTGATTTCGATACAAAAATACTATGATAATGAATTGTTATATAGATGATGTGATAGTTAGTAGTAATTATACTATTGGTTAAATCGATTTTCGATTTCGTTAAGAATGAAATCATAATAATCTACATCATGAGGGACATAGTCTTTTTTCTTTATTGGTTGTACTAGCTCTTTTTTTAGCCGAGTCATCGGGATTAGTTTAATGCTATGAACTTCCTCTTTTTGTATGTTAAGATCTTTAATAGACTTAGTTAATCGAGTCAAATAAATATAATGAAATTCATTATCAATGATCACAGGATTTGGTTTTTTCTCGGCAAGGTATTTACCAATAAATTCTAAATCAGCACTTGCAATAGTGTAACCTATTTCTTCTTGTATTTCTCGTAATGCTGCATTTTCTGGAGATTCTCCAGTACCAATATGTCCAGCAACAGATATATCCCATAAACCTGGATAAGTATCTTTATCCAAGGCACGTTTTTGAATCAATACTTCACCTTCATAAGTGTATAACCAAACATGAACACTACTATGATATAACCCTAGTTTATGTGCCTCTGATTTTAATCGAACTTCACCAGTGAAAATTCCTTCTTCGTTAAGAATGTCTATAAATTCGTCCATGATTTTGATAATACAATAAAGTTATCTTTTATTAATGAATATCATGGGATTTTGGCAAACAAAATGAATAAAATACAATTCATATCTAAAATTTGTTGCTAAATTAATATATTTATGCTAAATAAATATATATGAAAATTACTTCTTGTCCAAACTGTAATTCTGAAGATTATATAAAAAGCGGGATTGTAAATAATAGGCAGCGATTTAAATGCAAATCTTGTGGTTATTACTTTTCGGTAAACAAAATTGGAAAGAAAATAGATGATTATTATGTTAACAAGGCTTTGCAGTTGTATTTAGAGGGATTGACGTATCGTGAAATAGAACGTATTCTCGGTATTTCACATGTAAGTATCATGAATTGGGTTAAAAAATATAATATTAAACGGCCTTATAATTCGAACTATCATCCGACCTATAAAATTCTCAATGCTTTTGAGTTATCGGAATTTTTTAAAGATGTACGAAACTTATCAGGCGCAGGGGTTGTTGTAACTGAATTAGGAGATAAATTTATGTTGATTAAATGGGAACGTTTTAGAGATTAGCTATAATAAATTAACATATAAATATATTAGTTTTTTCTTAACTACTAGATTTTAGGAGATTAGTATCGCGCACAAAATCAAATTATTACTAATCTAATCTTTTAAACTCTATGAGAAAACAACTAATCATACTGGTAGTTTCTATATTTCTTACACTCCAGTATACGTACTCTCAGGGTTCGCCAGATTATACTGGTGGACTGAAGGTAAAACTGAATGAAGATGGTACCAAATACTTTAGAATTATATCATGGGCACAATTTTGGGCAAGATACCAAGATGAGGTTCCCGATGATGTAAGTAACACAAACATGAGCATTAGAAGAGCTCGTATTTTAACCTATGCTCAGATCAATAAAAGTTTTTTGATTCTTACTCATTTTGGACTTAATAGTTTGAATGCGAATAACCAAAGTCCTTTAGGGCGGGGAGAAGAGTCTCAGCTTTTTTTTCACGGAGTTTGGGGGCAATACAATCTAAACGCTAAGCATGCTATAGGAGCAGGGCTTCATTATTGGAACGGAATATCAAGACTTAATAATCAGAGCACTCTAAATATTATGACTCTTGATAATAATCGACAATCATGGGCAACGATAGGGTTGTCGGATCAATTTGCAAGACATATTGGTATTTATGCCAAAGGCGCTTTTGGAAAACTTCAGTATCGAGTATCTATTAATGAATCAGGAACTAATAATTTACAAGAGGCTACGGATCCAGCTCCAGATGGTCCAGCAGTATATGCGGGTAGAAGATTACTAGGTTCTAAAGATGCAGGGAAAAACTTTGCAGGTTATTTCGATTATCACTTTTTTGATCAAGAGTCTAATTTCCTTCCATATAAAGTAGGTACCTATTTAGGAGGTAAAAAGGTTTTTAATGTAGGAGCTGGTTTTTTCTTTCACCCAGAAGGCAGTGTAGTAGCAAACGATACCGGAGAATTAGAAGGTGAAGATGTAGCTATTTTTGCAGTAGACGCTTTTTATGATGCTCCTTTAGGAGAAAATGGATCAGCAATTACTGCTTATGCAACTTATCAAAATAATGATTACGGAAAAAACTTTACCTTAGGACAAACCTATGAAACAGGTTCCATGATTTACGGACATGTTGGTTATGTTATCCCCAATAACAATAAAAAAACCAAGTTTCAACCTTATGCTTCTTTTAACAGGAGATCGATAGATGCAATTGATGATAATGCCACAACTTTTGGAGTAGGTGCAAATGCTTATTTCAGTGGACATCATTCTAAAATTACTATTGAGTATTTAAATACAAAATACGGGGATAATGATGCGCAAAGTTTTGTTACCCTGCAAGCGATGATTTACTTATAAAATATAAAGTTATGACTGATAAACAAAAAGCTGTTGCCTATTGGAAACAAAACCTAAAATACCTGATAGTTCTTCTTATTATTTGGTTTGTGGTCTCCTATGGAGCAGGAATACTCTTTAAAGACGAATTAAACAATATAAGATTAGGAGGATTTAAACTTGGTTTCTGGTTTGCTCAACAAGGCTCTATTTACACTTTTGTGATTCTCATTTTCGTTTATGTGCGATTGATGAATAAACTGGACAAAAAATATGGTTACGATGAGTAATCTTAATACTAACCAAAAAAATATATTATTATGAGCGTTCAAGTATGGACATGGATTTTAGTAGGGATTACGTTTGCCCTGTATTTCGGGATTGCTATATGGGCCAGAGCAGGTTCGACCAAAGATTTTTATGTAGCTGGTGGAGGTGTTTCTCCGCTTGCTAATGGGATGGCAACTGCAGCCGATTGGATGAGTGCAGCTTCGTTTATTTCTATGGCAGGCTTGATATCTTTTATGGGATATGATGGTTCTGTTTTTCTAATGGGATGGACTGGCGGTTATGTGTTATTAGCACTTTTGTTAGCTCCGTATCTCCGTAAGTTTGGAAAATTTACAGTTCCCGATTTCATAGGGGATAGATATTATTCAAATACCGCCAGAACTGTGGCAGTGATATGTGCATTAATTGTCTCATTTACGTATGTAGCTGGACAAATGAGAGGTGTAGGTATTGTGTTTTCTCAATTTTTGCAGGTTGATATTACTTTGGGAGTTATCATAGGAATGGCTGTGGTTTTAGTATTTGCCTTTTTGGGAGGAATGAAAGGAATCACGTATACACAAGTAGCTCAATATTGTGTATTGATTTTTGCCTTTATGGTTCCGGCATTTTTTATCTCTATGCAAATGACAGGAAATATCATTCCACAGATAGGAATGGGTGGTACAGTTGAAGACGGGACATATTTACTTGAGAAGTTAGATGCGTTGCATACTCAACTAGGTTTCAATGAGTATACCGATGGTTCAAAATCAACCTGGGACGTGTTCGCAATAACACTGGCCCTTATGGTAGGTACCGCTGGATTGCCTCATGTGATAGTACGTTTTTTTACAGTTCCTAAAGTAAAAGATGCTAGAAAATCAGCAGGGTTAGCCTTACTGTTTATTGCTATTCTGTATACCACGGCTCCGGCTATTGCAGTTTTTGCTAGAACTAATTTAATAGAAACGGTAAGTAATAATCCGTATAAAGAAGTTCCAGAATGGTTTAAAAACTGGGAAAATACTGGGCTTATTGCTTGGTCAGATAAAAATGGCGACGGGAAAATACAATATGTAAATGGAAGCGCTACAGAAGGTAAACCAAAGTACACTGGGGAAAGAGGCGTAAACGGCGAAAGATTGGTTTCCAATGCTAGTGGCTCTGAAAATGAGTTATATGTAGATAGAGATATTATGGTTTTAGCAAATCCAGAAATTGCAAATTTACCTAATTGGGTAGTAGCGCTAGTTGCTGCAGGTGGCTTAGCTGCCGCATTATCAACTGCAGCTGGTTTGTTATTGGTAATTTCTACTTCTATTTCTCATGATCTTATTAAAAAACAAATCAAGCCAAATATTTCTGAAAAAGGAGAACTTTTGGCTGCTAGAATTAGTATTCTATTTGCTATTATCATTGCAGGTTTGTTCGGGATATATCCTCCTGGTTTTGTGGCAGCTGTTGTGGCATTAGCATTTGGCTTGGCCGCAGCTTCATTCTTTCCAGCAATTATTCTGGGTATTTTCGATAAACGCATGAACAGACAGGGCGCGGTAGCGGGAATGATTGTGGGAATCACCCTCATGTTAATTTACATGGTAGTATATAAAACAGGATTGATCGGTGTTATGGAACCTAGACCAAAAGAAGAATGGTGGTTTGGTACATCTCCAGAAGGTTTTGGTACTATTGCAATGATTGTAAATGTTGTCGTTTCTGTAATCGTTTCTAGAATGACTCCAGAACCACCAAAAGTAGTACAAGAAATTGTTGAAGATATAAGAATCCCTAGTGGAGCTGGAGAAGCTTCGCATCATTAGATTTGATTTTAGTAGAATACGGTGCTATAATTTTAGTTATGGCACCGTTTTTTCCTAACTTTATAGAGTGAGTTCAAAAATGAAGAAAAGACATCAGCAAAAACTTATCATCCTTTCATTGGTGCTGTTTTTATTATGGAACGTTCCGTTGGTACTAATTTTTGACCATTCCGATGAAGTCTTCGGTTTCCCAATGATCTATTTTTTTATTTTCTTGATATGGATATTGGCAATTATCATTTCTTATATCATCTTACATAGGCACTATGAATAATTATCTTTTGATATCTATCATAATTGTCTATTTGACTTTTTTATTTCTAGTAGCCTTTTGGGCAGAGAAGAACTCAAAAAGCAAATGGGTTAATAATCCATACATTTATGTATTATCTCTAGCTGTATATTGTTCTGCTTGGACATATTACGGAAGTGTGGGGATTGCATCCCAATCAGGAATTAGTTTTCTTACCATTTATCTCGGTCCTGTGATATCTATTCCGTTATGGATTCTCGTAATGCGTAGGGTTATCAGAATTTCAAAGCAGCATAAGGTCTCTAGTATTGCAGATTTTATATCACTACGATATGGTAATAATCGTTTTTTAGGTGCCTTAGTAACCATAATTTGTGTTTTTGCCATAGTACCATATATTTCGCTCCAGCTTAAAGCTATCTCCGAAACCTTTGAAATTATTACCGATGAGACTAGTTACAATTCTACATTAATTGTAGATGATTCTACTTTTTATATTGCGGTGCTTTTGGCAATTTTTGTTGCTTTTTTTGGAACGCAAGCAGCAGACGCATCTCAACATAGAAAAGGAATTATGACTACAGTAGCAGTAGAGTCTATTATGAAGTTAGTTTTTTTTCTTGTGATTGGGATTTACATCACTTTTTTTATGTTTGATGGTACAAAAGATATTTATGATCA
Organism: uncultured Aquimarina sp.; assembly: GCF_947492965.1. Classification (GTDB taxonomy): domain Bacteria; phylum Bacteroidota; class Bacteroidia; order Flavobacteriales; family Flavobacteriaceae; genus Aquimarina. Next base: position 103,526 of record NZ_CANLOZ010000013.1, read on the forward strand.
AGCTTCTGCACTCGGGAGTTTTGAGAAAATCACCTCTTTTAATGGGTTAGAATCTGGTTTTAACTGGATGTTTACTATCATGCTTTCCTTTTTTGCCATTTTCTTGCTTCCTAGACAATTTCACGTTGCAGTGGTCGAAAATGACAGAGAACGGTATTTAAAGAAAGCGATATGGATGTTTCCTTTATACCTTTTATTATTTAACATATTTGTGATTTTCATAGCATGGGCAGGAAATCTTAGTATTTCAGGAGAGGTAAATCATGATTACTATACGTTATTACTGCCATTGCAAAACGGAAATATTATCTTAGCATTATTGGTGTTTCTTGGAGGATTCTCTGCAGTGATATCAATGGTAGTTGTGTCGACTTTGGCATTATCCACCATGGTAAGTAATAACCTTATTATTCCCTATGGGTTTTTGGATAAATTTTTGAAAGGAGATCCTGAACAAAATGAGAAGTATATCAAAAATATTAGACGTATCTCAATATTTACCTTAATTATTGCAGCATACTTTTTCTATATCAACTTTTCATATGAATTGTCATTATATTCTATTGGTCTAATTTCATTCGCTGTGATAGCTCAATTAGCACCTTCTTTTTTTATGGGGCTTTTCTGGAATCGTGGTTCTGCAAAAGCAGTTAAAATTGGAATGATTGTAGGTGTTTTTATTGTGATATATACGTTAATCCTACCACTTATTGTTACTGTACTTGCAGGAAATGACCTATTTGTAGAAAATGGATTATTCGGAATAAAACTTTTAAAGCCATACGCATTATTTGGTTTAGATTTTTTAGGGCCAGAAGCGCATTCCTTTTTTTGGAGTATGTTCTTTAATACATTAAGTTTTTTAATTATTTCCTTGCTGTCTAAAGGGAATTATAGAGAACGGAATTATGCGGAGATGTTTGTGAATAGCAGTAATTATGCGAATTTACAAGATGGTGCCTTTGTATGGAAAGGAGAAGCTTTTATCTCTGATATTAGAAACATGTTAAATCGTTTTTTAGGAGAAGAACGAACGGAAAAAGCGCTGAACTTATTTTATTTGAAGTATGGAATTTCTAAAGATGAAGAAATGGCCGATGCTCGATTGATTAAGTTTTCAGAAAAACTTTTAACAGGAACGATAGGTAGTGCTTCTGCACGTATATTGATAGGTAGCGTAGCTAAAGAAGAACCAGTGAGTTTACTCGAGGTTCTAAAAATATTAGAAGAATCAAAAGAAACTATAGCAGTAAATAAAGCACTTCAGGAAAAGTCCGAAGAGCTTACAAGACTTACCGAAAAATTAAAAACAGCTAACGAAGAACTTTTAGAACAAGATAGAATAAAAGATGAATTTTTAGATACGATTGCTCATGAACTTAAAACTCCTGTCACTTCAATCAAGGCGGCTTCAGAGGTTTTAACAGATGATGATGATATGCCAGAGGATTTAAAAAGTAAGTTTTTAGAAAATATAGTTACAGATTCAGATAGACTAACGAGATTAATCCATAATATCTTAGATCTCGAAAAATTATCTAAAGGACAAGAGCATCTCGAAATGGAGCCTAGAGAGATTCATAAAACTATAGATAAGGCGATTCATGGGATAGAACAGATTGCAAAAAACAAAGGAGTGGAGCTAATCCATAATCATGGGTATCAAATACAGGCGAATTATGACGAAGATAGAATAATTCAGGTATTAACAAATTTGTTGTCTAATGCGCTCAAGTTTTCAGATGAAAAAACAGGAAAGATAAAGGTGCAGGTCCGTCAAAAAAGACAAACCGTAGAAATTATAGTAGAAGATAACGGAAAAGGCATTCCAAAAGAGGAAATGAATTATATTTTTGATAAATTTTACCAATCAAAATATCAAAATATAAAAAAACCTGTAGGCAGCGGGTTGGGGTTGGCAATCAGTAAGAAAATTGTTGAAAGTCATAATGGAAAAATCTGGGTAGATAAAAAGTACAAAGAAGGTGCCCGTTTTTTATTTACCATACCCAAATGAGCAAACCTTAGGTGAATAGCTTAACATATGAAAAAGATTTTAATTGTAGATGATGAACCTAATATTGTAATGTCACTAGAATATACCTTTAAAAAGAAGAGTTTTGAAGTGTTCATCGCTAGAGATGGAAGTGAAGCATTGCAGATAGCTGAAGAAGAGATTCCTGATATAGTATTGTTAGATATAATGATGCCCAATGTTGATGGTTATGAAACTTTAAAAGAGATAAAGAACAATAAAAACCTTAAGGATACCAAAGTTGTATTTCTTTCGGCAAAAAATAAAGCTACGGATATAGAAAAGGGTTTAAGTATGGGAGCTGACAAGTATCTTACTAAACCTTTCTCGGTAAAAAAATTGGTAGCAGAAATAAATGAATTATTGAATTAACTTTTGATATTGTGCGCAAACAACGAGGATTTAATTTAGATAAGTAAAAATGAAAATACGTTTAAAACCATTGGTATCTGATATATTTATTAGTGTTTACGTGTTAATCTCTTTATTTCAAAGGTTTTTAGTGGAGATGAAAACACAAATAAGTGCAGCATTCTATAGTCATAGGATTTTGTTTTATAGTCATTTTATGGGTTTTGATACGATTAAAATTTTACAACCCAAATTGGTTCGGATTATTTATATCAAATGATCAAACAAATAAAAATTAATTTAAAGAATATAAAATATACCAACAATGAGTAATTATCACATAAAACATCTTGAAGAATATTATCAAGTTTATCGAAAATCTGTGCGTGATCCAGAAACTTTTTGGGCAGAAATAGCCGAAGAACACTTCATGTGGAAAAAGAAATGGGATAATGTATTGAGCTGGGATTTTACCAAACCTGAGGTTAAATGGTTTGAAGGGGCAAAGTTGAATATTACCGAAAATTGCATCGATAGACACCTTCAGAATAGAGGGCATAAAACAGCAATCCTCTTTGAGCCTAACGATCCGGAAGAAGATGCACAACACATTACATATAAACAATTACACGAAAAAGTATGCAAGTTTGCTAATGTGTTGAAAGAGCAAGGAGTGCAAAAAGGAGATCGTGTTTGTATTTATCTACCGATGATTCCTGAGCTTGCAGTATCGGTATTAGCCTGTGCACGTATAGGGGCTATTCATTCGGTAGTATTTGCTGGTTTTTCTGCTTTGGCATTATCCACGAGGATTAATGATTGCGAAGCAAAAATGGTGATTACCTCTGATGGTTCTTATAGAGGATCTAAAACGATAGATCTTAAAGGTATTGTGGATGATGCTTTAGAAAGTTGTCTTGGAGTAAGTTCAGTATTAGTAGCTAAAAGAATTAACTCTGATATACAAATGAAGAGTGATCGGGATCATTGGTTACAACCGTTACTTGACAAGGCTAATAAGGATTGTGTTCCTGAAGTTATGGATGCTGAAGATCCTTTGTTTATTCTGTATACATCAGGATCTACAGGAATGCCAAAAGGAATGTTGCATACGACTGCTGGATATATGGTGTATACGGCTTATACTTTTAAAAATGTATTTCAGTATAGGGAGAATGATATTTATTGGTGTACCGCAGATATAGGTTGGATAACTGGTCATTCTTATATTGTATATGGTCCTTTGGCAAATGGGGCAACTACAGTAATGTTCGAAGGGGTGCCTTCTTATCCAGATTTTGGTAGATTTTGGGATATTGTTCAAAAGCATAAAGTTACTCAATTTTATACTGCGCCTACTGCAATTCGTGCTTTAGCGAAAGAAAACCTAGATTATGTGACCAACCATGATCTTTCTAGTTTAAAAGTATTAGGTACTGTTGGAGAACCCATTAATGAAGAAGCATGGCACTGGTATAATGATCATGTAGGCGAAAAGAAATCTCCAATTGTTGATACTTGGTGGCAAACTGAAACTGGAGGTATTATGATTTCACCAATTCCTTATTCCACACCAACCAAACCTACCTATGCAACATTACCAATGCCAGGAATACAACCAGCGTTAATGGATGAGAATGGTTTAGAAATAAAGGGAAATCAGGTAGACGGGCGTCTTTGTATAAAATTTCCATGGCCGTCAATGGCAAGAACAATTTGGGGCAATCATCAACGTTATAAAGAAACCTATTTTTCTGCATTTGAGAATAAATATTTTACGGGAGATGGTGCATTAAGAGATGAGGTGGGGTATTATAGAATAACAGGTAGAGTAGACGATGTGATCATTGTTTCTGGTCACAATTTGGGTACTGCTCCTATAGAAGATGCGATAAATGAACATCCTGCTGTTGCCGAATCTGCTATTGTTGGGTTTCCTCATGATATAAAAGGAAATGCATTGTACGGCTATGTAATTCTAAAGGAAACAGGAGAAAATAGAGATCGGAACAATCTAAGCAAGGAGGTGAATCAACAAATTACAGAGCGAATTGGTCCTATCGCTAAACTGGATAAAATTCAGTTTGTACCAGGTCTTCCTAAAACTAGGAGTGGAAAAATTATGCGAAGAATTTTGAGAAAGATAGCATCCAAGGATACATCAAATCTTGGAGATACTAGCACGCTTTTAAATCCAGAAGTGGTTCAGGAAATTATGGACAAAGCTTTATAACAGGAATAGAGAAAACAAAAAGAGCCTCAATTATAGAGGCTCTTTTTTTAAATGAATTATTTTTTTGATTTTGATTTAGCTTTAGAAGCAACTGTCGGTGTTGCGAAATAACTAAAAGTTTCACCAGCTTGTATATTTAGAAGACTTTCGTAAATCAATCGGATTACGTTTTCTACATCATCTCGATGAACCATTTCTACTGTAGTATGCATGTAGCGAAGTGGTAAAGAAATTAAAGCTGAAGCTACACCTCCATTACTATAGGCAAATGCATCAGTGTCGGTTCCTGTCATTCTACTAGAAGCCATTCGTTGAAACGGAATTTTTTTCTTCTCAGCTGTATCTATTAAGAGTTCTCTTAATCTATTCTGAACAGCTGGAGCATAAGAAATTACAGGGCCACCACCAATTTTGGTTTCACCTTGAGTCTTCTTGTCGATCATAGGTGTAGTAGTATCATGGCAAACATCTGTAACAATAGCGACATCTGGTTGAATAGTATGGGTTATCATTTCTGCTCCTCTAAGACCAATTTCTTCCTGTACGGAATTAGTAATATAAAGACCAAAGTCTAGTTTGTCTTTATTCTCTTTGATTAATCTAGCAACTTCTGCAATCATAAAACCGCCCATTCTGTTGTCTAAAGCACGACATACAAATTTATCCTTGTTTAGTATAAAAAACTCATCAGGATAAGTGATGACACAACCTACATGTACACCTAGTTTTAGAACTTCTTCTTTGGTGTTGCATCCTACATCTATACAAATGTTATTTAGTTTTGGAGGTTCCTCTTTAGCACGATTTCTTGTATGTATTGCAGGCCAACCAAACACACCTTGAACAATACCTTTTTTGGTATGTATGTTTACACGTTTAGAGGTAGCAATTTGATGATCACTTCCACCATTGCGGATTACATAAATAAGACCATTGTCAGTTATGTAATTTACATACCAAGATATTTCATCAGCATGGCCTTCTATTACCACTTTATATTTAGCTTTTGGATTTATAACTCCAACAGCAGTACCATAAGTATCTGTAATAAATTCATCAACATATGGTTTTAGATAGTCCATCCAAATTTTTTGTCCTTCCCATTCATAACCAGTAGGTGCTGCATTATTCAAATACTTTTCAAGAAAGGTCAAAGACTTTTTGTTTAGTATACTTTTTTTAGCCATTTAAATATTTTTGTTTTGTACGAAGTTAATAATATTCACAAAGATTTTACAGTTTGCTATATGTTTATTGTTAATTTTGGAACGATTTTAGAAGCCTAAAAAGCATATGCAGAAAAATTTACTGTACATATTAGTTGTTTTTTTTCCGTTGACAATATTTTGTCAAAAGGAAATAGATTCTTTAAAAATTGATTCTACCAGCTATGTACAATATTATATTATAGAAGGAGATACTATTCCTCATGATGCAATTGATCTTGATGAGGTGGTCATATTAGGCAAATTAAAGTTTAAAGACAGATTGGCGAGAAGGAAATATCTAATTCTTAGACGTAAAACAAGAAAAGTTTATCCATATGCCAAACTAGCTTCTGATAGATTAATAGCCTTAAATCAAAGGTTAGAAAATATTGAGTCCAAAAGAGCTCGGAAAAAGTATATAAAAATACTTCAGAAGTATATGGAGGAAGAGTTTACAGCCGAGCTAAAAAAAATGACACGTACCGAAGGTCAAATATTGGTTAAGCTAATACATAGACAAACGGGAAAAACAATGTTTGACTTAGTAAAAGAATATCGAAGTGGATGGAAAGCATTTTGGTATAATAGTACAGCTAATCTTTTTAATATATCTCTTAAAGAAGAGTATGACCCTATTAATGTAGAAGAAGATTATTGGATTGAGGATATTTTGCAAAGAAGTTTCCAATCAAATATCTTAGAAGAACAAAAGACTGCTTTAGATTTTAGTTTTTATGATTTAAGAAATAAATGGACGGATACTATTAAGACTACTAACCTAAAAAAGTAATTTTTTTTAGTTTTGAGTATATGTGTCGTATGAATCGTAATTGTGAATACTCTTTTAATTGTCTTTCTAGAAATAATATAAGTTAGTGTATAGATAGGATGTTCTTAATGCAAAGAATTGTTAGTTATTACATCTAAAAAAAAGGATTTTTAAAAACTTTTTACTTTCTATCTTCATTAATTTTAGTATCTTCGCTTTCCAACTTTTTAAAAATCAGGTGTTTTACAAAAAGGTTAAAAAATAGTTGTATTTTTTTGTTGTGGAAAAGAAAAAGGGTTGTATGTTTGCACCCGC
>NZ_CANLOZ010000014.1 GCF_947492965.1 uncultured Aquimarina sp.
CCAGGAAGAATGGGTCTACATTGAGAAGCAACACTACAACTATGACCAGTAGCACCACTTCCATTGGATGGACAACTCGATGGATAACCACCTTTTATATAGGATCGCTCTTCTTTGTGTAATTGATTAATACTTTCGATGATTGTTGATTGGTATGAGGTAGGTGTTATAAATTGCTATATCTCAAAAATAAAAGCCCAAATTAAAAATGAAATTTGGACTTTTAAAAGAGAATATTAACCAGTAGCTAATATCTTTAATGCGGTAAGTAATATAAATCTAGGAGGCCTTAGAAATTTCTCCATTTAGATTTGTTTCAATTTTGTTAAAGAATTCTTCGTTCTTATAGGGTTTTCTTAAGAAATCATTGAAACCTGAGTTCGGGTCTAAAATTGCTTGTACAGTGTCTTGTGTGTCAGATGCTGTTAATGCTATGATAGGAACTGTGGGGTTAAATGTTCTAATTATTTTAGTTGCTTCCATACCTCCCATATTTGGCATATTCAGATCCATAAGAATTAGATCGTAATGATTTTCCTTAACCATTTGCGTAGCTATTAGACCATCATCAGCGATTTCTGAAGGATAACCTTTGGTTTTTAGAACATTTTTAGTTACAATTTGATTTATTTTATTGTCTTCAACAATAAGTATTTTATAGTCTTCTTTATTTAAAAGAGGAATACATTCTTTTTGTTTGTTAATAGGACTACTATTTTCTTTAGTTGTATCAATCTCAAAATCTACCGTAAAATAGAATGTTGTTCCTTTACCTGGGGTACTGTTGATTTTTATATCGCCTCCATGAAGATTTACTAAATTTTTTACAATATGTAAACCTAAACCTGTTCCTGTGGTGTGATCTTTGGCATCCGCTTGAGAGAATTTTTCAAATATTATTTCTTGTTTGTCTAATGGAATACCTCTTCCATCATCTTTTATTTCAAATGTGATTTCTACTTTGTTGTTTTTTACAATTGGATTAATAAAATTCAGCCATATGTTTCCATTTTTGGTAAATTTATTCGCGTTACTAATAAGATTAATAAAAATTTGAGATAATCTTACTTGGTCTCCAATCAAGTGATGTGGAATTTTTTCATCAAAATTTAAGTGTAATGTATTTCCATTTTTGTCTGCTTGATATTCGAATGAGTTTTTGATATCATCTGCCAATCCTTTTATATTGTAACTAGTTTTATCTAATGTAATCTCGTAAGATTCCATTTTTGTTACTTGTAATACATCATTAATAAGGTTTAGTAGATGATCCGCAGAGAATTTCATTAGTTTTATAAATTTATGATTTTCTTCATCTTTAATTCTTTCCATAAGGATAGAAGATAAACCAACTACTCCATATAACGGAGTTCTAAGCTCATGACTTACAGTAGAAATGAACTTTGTTTTAACAGCAGCTAATCTGTCGGACTTTTCTTTGGAAATTTTAAGTTCTTTATTCCTAATGGCTAAAGATTCACCTAGAATTTTTGTTTTTCTATGATTATAAATAAAGAAACAAAACAGAATCAAACATAATACTAATAAGGATAATGTGAAAATTGAAATTTTTTGTGACTGTTTTGCTTTTTCTGTTTGTATAGTATTATTCTTATTACTAACAACTAGTTTTTCTTTAAACTCGTTATTTTCTAATTTTTCTATTTCTAGTGCAGTTTCATGATGTGTTGTGTATTTTTTTAAAATGGCATAGGCTCTATCTTGCCTTCCTAGTTTAACAAGCAAATCTTCATACTTTTTGTAAACAGTCATAGCTTGTCTGAACATTTTGTTTTTTTCTGCAATTGAGGCAGCCATTTCGAAATACCGAATAGCATTGCTATAGTTTTTGTGAATCACAAAGTATTCTCCAAACCTAGTATAAGTGTTTAATAGATTAACTGGGTATTGTGAATTGTTTCTGAAATATTTTTGACATTTCTCTAATAAAGAATATGCTTTTCTATAATTTCTTGTTTTTAAATAAATGTTTGCCAAATTAAGTTCCACTACATGCAAGGAATGCATGTCTAAATCTTCAGAATATTTGTAGATTTCTTTAATTCTTTTTAAAGCTCTTCCAGGTTTATTAAAGCCTTCTAGATATACTAATGCAAGATTGTTGTTTACATCTATGGTAAGTTCAGAATTATCCTTTAGTTCTTTTATAAATAATTCAGCAACTTTATATTCTTTTAGGGCTTTTTTGTATTCTTTGTTTGAATAATAGATATTACCTAGTAAATTGTATGCATACCCCTTAATATAATATTCCTGTTGACTATTGAATTTAGAAGAAACATCAATAATCCTTTCAATTATCATAACACCATTAGCTCTTCCAATGGAGTTTAAATGTTCTTCGGTATCTGTAATTGTACAGGTAAGTTCCGAAAATGACATTTCTTCATATTGATTTGCGTATATGGTAGAATGAAATAGATTAATACATACGAAACATATAAAATACTGGGCTATTTTAGTACTTTTCATTGTTTATGACAGATTTTAGGGCAATCAAATATAGTTAAAAAAAACAAAATAACGGTTTAAATACTTATTAAATACGGTTAAAGTGTAATTTTTTACGTTTCATGATAATTAAAATAAGTTTATTCTTACATTGTTAATTGATATTTACAAGTAATATATTTGAGTAAGTACAAATCACTTTTTTATTTTTGTGTTTAATGAAACAACAATCTGATTTAGAAGAAAAGTGGAATTGGTTAAGTCATGGTTTAGGATTTATCATGTCAATATTAGGTCTATTTGTATTGATATTTTATGATAATGGCAAAACACCTTTCAGCAAATTTTCAATTTGCATATATGGAGTATCTTTAATTGTTTTATATTTTTCTTCTGCACTATATCATTATATAAGAGATCTTAATTTAAAGAATAAATTAAGAATCATGGATCATGTAGGGATATATATATTAATTGCAGGAACTTATACTCCTGTAACCCTAATAGCTTTAGTACATAGTAAGGGATGGTTGCTTTTTATTTTAGTTTGGTCGTTAGCACTCTTGGGTTCTATTTTGAAGTTGTTTTTCACTGGTAAATACGAAGTTGTTTCGGTTCTTCTTTATTTATTAATGGGATGGTTAATCGTGATAGATTTTTCACAACTTACAGAAATAGTTGGTAAAAATGCAATCATGTATTTGATTTATGGAGGTTTAGCTTATACTGTTGGGATTATTTTTTATGCGGTTAAAAAACTAAATTTTAATCATGTGATTTGGCATTTTTTTGTTCTGGCAGGAAGTGTTTTTCACTTCATATTTATCTGGAAATTTGTCATATGAAAATAAAGTAACCAGACCAAAATCATAGATTAATGATAGCTATAGTTATAGATCTTATTATACTAACTAATATTAAAATAGGAGAATTTAACAAGATTTGATCGATGTCATTTTTTATCACATCAAAAAAATAAATAAATGGAGGTAACATTTTTACTTTTTATGATACTTAGTATATACGTTGTTTTTATTTTTAAAATTACTAACAGAATATGAAATTAAATTACTCAGTCTTATTTATAATTTTATCAGTAGGCTTTTCTTTTGGTCAGACGCCGTCAAATGATGATATTCAAAATGCTACAATAATAGATGGTTTACCTTTTGTGGACCAATTTGTACGTACAGATTTAGCAACAACTAGCTCTGGTGGTGGAATGAATAATTGTGACTTCAGTAATGTGTTGACTAGAGTGTATTATAAATATTTACCAGCTTCCAATGAATCTATTATGATTGGAATAACAGATAATGGTATAAACTCCATCGTTTTAGCATATGAGTCAGATACCACGGATGCAACTTCTGATTCTGATTTAACTTTGGTAACTGGTTTAGATTGTGCCGCAGGAAATTCTATAGAGTTGGAATTGATTGCTGGCAAAACTTATTACTTTGTGATATCCAATCCTAATTCTGCTACTCATATTATTGCGATTTCTAACACAGAAAATGATATTATAAATATCCCAGATTCAAATTTAAAAAGTGCTTTGATTAATGGAGATATAATAGAACTTGATCAAGATCCAAATAGTTCTCATTTTATTGGTGGAATCGATGAGATTATAGATGCGGATCTTAATAATGATGGTGAAATTCAAGAAAGTGAAGCTTTATTCGTTACTTATTTAGACGTTTCAAGTGAATTTTCAGCCCCAGAGAACGAAAAAATAAGTGATCTTACTGGAATTGAGTATTTTACAAATTTGGAATATTTAGATGTAAGTAATAATAATATAAGCAATTTGGGGATATTAGATGGTTCTAGTTTGAGAACATTGATTTGCTATTCTAATGTACTAACAAATATTAATGTATCTGGGTTTTCTAATCTAGAAAACTTTCTTTGTGGAGGAAATCAGCTTACTACCATAGATGTTTCTCAAAATCTTATGTTGAGAGAATTAGAAGTAGGAAGCAATCAATTACTTGATATTGATGTTACTCAGAATACTCTTCTTACGAGTTTACGTTTTGGCGATGATAATATAGCTCAAATTGATGTAACACAAAATCCCGAACTACTATTTTTAGAATGTGTTAGTAGTAAATTAACTCATATTGATGTAACACAAAATACTAAGTTAAATCACCTTTGGCTTTCTAGGAATCAAATATCAGATATCGATATTTCGAAAAATACAGCTTTAGAAATACTTTGGATATCGAGGAATGATTTAAACCATATAGATTTATCAAATAATTTGGAACTAAAACAATTATCAATTTGGGAAAATAATTTGACAGAGATAGATATAAGTAATAATATTCTTTTAGAAAGATTATTTATTAGTTCCAATGACTTATCTAATATTAGTGTTTCCAATAACACCAAACTAAGAGAGTTCGATTGTGCTAATATGCAACTATCAGAATTAGATGTTACCCAAAATGCCGACTTGGAATCTTTAAATTGTAGTAACAATCAATTAACTTTATTAGATGTATCTCAAAATCTAAAGTTGAATGATTTTGTCTGTCATACAAATCAGTTAACATCGTTAGATGTTACTCAGAATTTAGATTTACAAACTTTAAGATTAGGTACTAATCCTATTCAAGAAATCGATGTTTCTCAAAACCAGTTGTTGTCTAATTTTAATTCTTTCGGAACCTCAATTATTAACTTGGATCTATCTAATAATCCTAATTTATCTATAGTTAGTGTAGGTAATAATTACAATTTACAAAGTGTAAATCTGAAAAATGGGAATAATCAAAATATTACTTCTGAAAATTTTTATGCTCTGGATTCTCCCAACTTACAGACTATATGCGTAGATGACTTGGATTATGCAGTGAATAACTTTACCAATAAGGAACCATTAACCTTTTTTGTAGATAACTGTTCACAAAATAGTATTAACTATAATGTAATCGAAGGTGATATAGTTTTCGATGAGTTTCTTGATGGGTGTGATCCTACTGATCTTTTTACACCTAATATTAAGGTTACAACCTCTGATGGAACAAATGAGTTTTCCACGTTTACGAATAATAAAGGTTTCTATAGATTATTTTTAGGTGATAATACCTACGATACTTCAGTATCTATGCTCCCAGATTTTGTTGAGGCCTCTCCCATAACCAAGAATACGATCTTCTCGGGATTTGGAAATACAGAGGTAATAGACTTTTGTCTTGTATCTAACACTAGTAATATCAGTGATGTGGAGATCCTAGTATTTCCAATTGCAGAAGCCAGACCCGGTTTTGATGCTGAATACCAAGTTGTGTATCAAAATAAAGGAATTACTACTTTGGACGGAACTATAACTTTTCAATTTGACGCTGGTAAGCAATCTTTTATAAGTTCTATTCCTACTGAAACTGATGTGTTTTCTAATTCTATTACTTTTGATTACGCAAATCTAAAACCATTTGAAATTAGAACTGTTGATATTAAGATGTCTACGTTTGCTCCTCCTTCGGTTAATGATGGAGATGTTTTGACTTTTACTTCCTCAATTACCACTAATCAGGTAGATCAAATACCAGACGATAATTTTTATACCATAGAACAAACAGTGGTTAATTCTTATGATCCTAATGATAAACTAGTATTGCAGGGTGCTGAGATTTTTGTAGAGCAAGCATCTGATTATTTGGATTATGTAATTCGTTTTCAAAATACAGGTACTGCCAGTGCAATTAATGTTAGAATTACGGATAGATTAAATGAAAATCTTGATTGGAGTACGATTCAGCCATTATCTGCGAGCCATAATTATAGAACACAGATTACTAATGGCGATTTTGTAGAGTTTATTTTTGATGATATTAATCTCCCTGCCGAACAAGATGATTTAAATGGGAGCAATGGTTTCGTGGCGTTTAGAATAAAACCTAAAGATGGTATTGCCGTTGGAGATATTATAACTGGAAACGCTAATATTTATTTCGATTTTAATGTGCCTATTATTACTAATGTTGTAAGCACAGAAGTAATTGAGCTTTTAGATATCGAAGAATTTACAGAAGAGACTTCATTCTTTACTATACACCCTAACCCTGTGGTAGATTATATTCATATCGAAAGTAAAAGTTTGATTACATCGGTTGTAGTTTTTGATATTAATGGTAGAATACTAAAAAATATTAAATCAAATAACCAAAGTGCTAAATTACAACTCAATATTAATGATCTGGACAAAGGTGTTTATTTTTTCCAAATTGAATCTTCTTCAAAAAAGAAAGTATTTAAGATTAGTAAAAACTAGCTATTGAATTAGTATAATATAAAAGGAGTACTTCAAAGAGTACTCCTTTTTTTATTCTACATTTAAAGAGATCGGATTTATCCTCTACACCCTCGTATTACACCAAATACATAATCATCGGCTGCTTCATTAAACTCATCACCACAATTACGATCACTGCTTCCGCCACTTGCATTATTCACATTACTACATTGATCATGATCCATACAATCTTTTGTCCAGGCACTAGGAATCCACCATCTTCCGCAATCAGCACCACATCTTCCCATACAACCATAATTCCTTTTTGGTTTACTTCCAACTTTTACACGATCTCTATGATTACCGCTAGAATCATCATATTCTGCTGTTACGTATGTGTTTTTTCGTATACATGTAATTCCTTCATTTCTACTTTTTAGATTCATAGAATTTGATGGTGATTGAATACTCCTTTTTGCATAGATGTACCCAACAGGTGATTTACCCCAATATTCCATTAATGTTAGCAAAGTATATTCTGCCATTGAGATTTCTCCCTTTTTAGAATCTAGTAGGTAGTCTGAGATGATTTTTCCTGTATTAAGTAATGCTTCTTTTTGAGGTTCAGAAAAATTATTGTCATGTCCATCAATGCTCATTTTTTCTTTACTAAAATCAATGAGAGCATCAATGTTCCGTTTATCAATAGATATTGATACTTTAAATTCGAGCTCAGATATTGCTTTTACAGAATACTCGATAGTACTATTATTAGTGTCTAATTTACCAGATAGCATATCTTCATTTTGTATTTCTATACCGATTTCTTGAGCTTCTGGAGAGCTATTTTCTTTAGTACATTGAAGACATAAAAATGCACATAGCATAATTGCTATGGAGTTAACATAGTTTTTCATAATTATTGAGTTTGTGTTTTAGTTACTCCTAAGATAAGAAAAACTACTAAAAATGAGAATTTATTAAAATTTTAGCACTAAAATTAAAAAATTGTTATAAAAAATATTTAAAAATATCATAATGTTAATCTTGGATAATTTCCTTGTATTCTAAAAAGAAGTTTTCAAGTTTGTTCATGTAGGTATTTAGAAACTTCATTGTTGTTTCCCATGTTTTTTTGTTATGAATACTTACACCTGGTAACTCGATATATATTTTAGAAATTACTTTACCGTTTTCTAGAATATATTGTTCATCAAAGATAATGTTGCTTATATATTCTTCTTTAAGAATATTCTTCAGGCTTAAAAATTTATCATAATAATATGCTCGAATAAGATCATCATGTGGTTCAATATCAATAGATACTTGAGCAATTTTGGTAGTAAATGTAAACTTAAGTGTTACATCTTTAATTTTGGTGTTATACAACAACCATTTTCTTGGATACTCAATCCCAAAATTGGTCCAAAATTCCTGTCTTATTTTTTTCGATTCCTCTTTGCTAAACATACTATATAATATAAGCACATGCTGTGGCCGCTAGAATAACCATCAATTTAGTAATATTAAATTTATGGCCTTCGTTGCTTTCAAATAATATGGTTGTAGATACATGCAAAAAAATACCAATTACAAGAGCTGTGATTTCCTTATAATATTTTTGTACCGCTTCAAAATGTTCTGAAATCAATGTTCCCAAAGGAGTCATTAAAGCAAAAATGAAAAGTAAACCAAGTATGGTAGTTCTTTTTATTTGAGTATTAATTAAAAATGTTGTTAGAATCATAGCAATAGGAATTTTATGAACTATAATTCCCACAAGTATTCCTTCTGTATGATGAATAGGAAAACCTTCTAAAAGCGCATGAATACCTAAACTTATAAATAACAATTTAGGGATTCTTGTTGTCTTTTTCTGAAGGTGAATATGTCCGTGTTCTGCACCTTTCGAAAAATACTCTAATATCTTTTGCAGAAGAATTCCAATCATAATCCAAACACCTGTTTGTTTGGCGTGCTGATGATCTTCGAAAACTTCGGGTAATAAATTGAATATAGTAATTGCTAATAAAAAAGCACCACTAAATGCTAAAAGTAATTTTAGGTTTTTCTGATTGCTAGGCTTAAATATATATACAATTAAAGATCCTACAAAAACTGCTAATATGGAAAAAATGTGGTGATACACTATTTAAAAATAAGAATGAGTCTAGAAGAATTGGTTTTGTGAAATTTTTGGAGTTGGTAATTTCCAAAAATGTCAATTAAATCTGCTTTAGCTTCGTTAAAGTATGCTTTAAAATCTTCTAATGTTATTGCTTTTACTTTCTCTGTAAAGAAATAGTCTTCATTATTGTCTTCGAATCTAATTTCTTTATGGATGTATCCTTCTTTTACATATCTTTTTATGTGAAAGGTAATTCCTGATACTTCCTTAGTTTCTTCTGGTACAAGATGATCAATAACATAATCTACATTCATAAAATCAATTACTCCAAATCCAGTTTCGTTTAAATTTGATTTTATAGCTTTAATTGTGCTTAGGTTGCATTCTTCTTTTTCAAAATATCCAAAACTCGTAAATAGATTAAAAACTCCAGAAAACTTTTCATGATAAGGTTTAGACATATCATGTACTCTAAATCTCAGTGTTTCGTTTTCAAATTGAGAAGCATATTTTATGCTATTTTTCGATAAATCCACTCCTGTAACATCAAAACCCAATTGATTAAGATAGATACTATGTCTTCCTTTTCCACAAGCAAGATCAAGTAATTTTTCTCCAGGTTCTAGATTTAAATAATTACTTAAGTTGTCCATGAATTGCTGCGCTTCTTCATGACCTCTATCTTTATATAATATATGATAATATGGTGTATCAAACCAAGATGCATACCACATTGTAGAATCTTTTAGCATAGGGCGCAAAATTAATGTATTTTTGCCGTTTAATAATAGCGAATTAGAAGATAGTGAGCAATTCATTTAAAATGGTGGCCAAAACCTTCTTTGGTTTTGAAGAAATATTAGCACAAGAGCTTAGGGATTTAGGTGCCCTAAAAGTGCAAGTAGGGAATAGGATGGTTAGTTTTTATGGAGATAAAGGATTTATGTATAAGGCTAACCTTTGTACGAGAACTGCATTAAAGATTTTAAAACCAATTGGCACGAAAAAAATTCGGAACGAGAGAGATTTGTATAATTTTATACAATCTATTCGTTGGGAAGAGTATTTGAATGAAAATGAAAGCTTTGCAATTTATACTACAGTGAATTCAACGATTTTTCGGCATTCGCAATTTGTTTCCCTAAAGTCGAAAGATGCAATTGTAGATAAATTTAGAAAGGAAAAAGGCAAACGACCTAATGTAAATACAGATTATCCAGATTTAACTATCAATATACACATACAGCAGGATTTATGTACTGTGTCATTGGACAGTTCTGGAGGGTCATTACACCATAGAGGATATAGAACGGCAACAAATATAGCGCCTATTAATGAGGTTTTGGCAGCAGGTTTGTTATTGCTATCTGGATGGGATGGAAGATCTGATTTTCTAGATCCTATGTGTGGTAGTGGGACACTCGCTATAGAAGCTGCTATGATAGCCTGTAATATTCCTGCTAATCTAAATCGTAAAGAGTTTGCTTTCGAAAAGTGGTTGGATTGGGATATGGATTTGTTTGAAAAAATAGAAGCTGCTTGCTTGAATAAGACTAGAGAATTTCAATATAAAATTGTTGGTTTTGATAAAGCACCTTCTGCAATAAGAAAAGCGAAAAAAAATGTAGAAAATGCTAATCTTTCCGATTTTGTTACTATCGAACATCAAAACTTTTTTGAAAGTTCTAAAGAAGTAGAAGGTAAATTACATATGGTGTTTAATCCACCTTATGGCGAGCGTTTAGAACTTAATGAAGAAGAATTTTATGGTAAAATAGGAGATACATTAAAACAAGAATATCCAAATACCAACGCTTGGTTTATTACTTCTAATCTCGAAGCTCTAAAATATGTGGGGCTTCGACCTTCTAGAAAAATAAAGGTATTTAATGGTAAACTAGAATCTCGATTGGTGAAATACGAAATGTACTCAGGAAGTAAAAAAGCAAAATTCCAAAAATAGATTTAAACTAGATTATCTTTTCTTTTTATAAAAAGGGATTAAGTAACTAATTGTATAGGTGTATCCAACATTAAATTCACTGAAATCATTAGTTCTTCCAAATCCAGGGATGAATAAATTTTCAAATCCTGTAGGATCTTGTTCATTAACAATTCTTCTTAAAGATACATTCGCACCTAAATAGATATTTTTAAATAATTCAACCTTAAGCCCTAAAACTAATTCTATCCAGCTTGCTGTTAAGCCCGTTGATTCTCTTCCTTCATTTCTGAAGTTTTCTAGATTATCAGGAGTATCAAAAAAATCCGTACCAGTAAATATATTATAGTCATTTAAAGTTTGGTCAAATGTAGAAAACCCATATCTAAGTCCAGCATAAATACTATTCTGCATTCCATACCAATTCTTATAAGTATTATAGTCAATTCCTAATCTCACATAGCTTCCGGATCCTTCCACATTTATATTAGTTTCGTCTCTCAGTAGAGATTCATTACCTATTTCTGCAGCTATATAATAGTTTTTATATACTCTATAATCGGCATTGATTTCAAATCCTGAATAATCATCGTTTACAGCGGTTCTTATAAATCGTGCAATATCTACACCAACTCTTAAACCATATTTTTCTGATGGAGGTAAAGTATCTCTTGCAGTAAGATTAGGCTCTTCTTGACAGTGGATAATACCTGAAATTAGGATGCTAGTGAAAAATAAGTATATGCGCATTTGTTTCATCGATAACATCGGGTTCTTCTATTATTATATCTTTAATCCAATTCTGATCACCTTCTTGTGTTAAGGTTTCTCCAAGTCCGTTATATACTACTCTAAAACCACAAGCACTACTTACGTACTCTTCAACTGGTGTATATTGAAAACTAACTACATCCGTATTTGGATCATCTCCACCATCTTCAGTATCAGAATTAATAGTAAATTCAAAGTTGGTTAGAAGAGTGCTTGTACGTAATGGTATCAATATAGAGTCTTGATTCGTTTCATAGAATTCAGTTCTATCAAAACCCTCTGCTTTTACCTGAAGTTCATCTGGGCGCTTAATATCGGTTGGAGTATCAAAATCCATAAACTTGATTATCAAGAATGGAGTAGTAGGAGTGTCCTCTGCGCAGATATCATCACGTTCGCAACTAGAACAGAGATACATAGCGCTAAGACAGCAAGTGATTATAGTAAGAGTTTTATATAATTTCATTTCTATCTTTTTTCTAATAAAACCACATTTTCCACATGATGTGTTTGTGGAAACATATCTACAGGTTGTACTTTGGTGACCTTATACATGCTATCTAATAACGACAAATCTCTTGCCTGTGTTGCACTATTGCAGCTTACATATACAATTTTGTTTGGTGATATATTGAGTAATTGTCCTACGACATCCTTGTGCATCCCATCTCTAGGAGGATCAGTGATCACAACTTCCGGTTGTCCATGTGCTGCAATAAACTGAGCTGTAAATACCTTTTTCATATCCCCTACATAAAACTCTACATTGTCTATTCCATTATGTTTTGCATTTGCTTTAGCATCTTCGATTGCTTCAGGCACCGCTTCTACACCAATAACTTTTTTCGCTTTTTTCGCAACAAACTGAGCTATAGTTCCTGTACCTGTATATAAATCGTAAACTAATTCTTCTCCGCTCAGACCTGCGAAATCTCGGGTGATTTTATAGAGTTCATAGGCTTGTTTGGAATTCGTTTGATAAAATGATTTCGCATTTATTTTAAAACGAAGTCCTTCCATCTCTTCTTCAATATGATCTTTTCCATGATAACAAATCACTTCCTGATCATAAATTGTATCATTACCTTTAGAATTGATTACATATTGTAGGGATGTGATTTCTGGAAATTCTGAAATAATGTAATCTAATAATAAAGTTCTCTTTTCAACATCCTCATAAAAAAATTGAATCAATACCATTATTTCACCAGTTGAAACAATACGCATCATTAAAGTTCTCAAAAAACCTTTCTGATTTCTGGCATTATAAAATGCAAGGTCATTTTGCGTAGCAAAATCTTTAATCTTATTTCTTATAGCGTTACTAGGGTCTTCTTGTAGGTGACATTTATCTATGTCTAAGATTTTGTCCCACATTCCAGGAATATGAAACCCTAATGCGTTCCTATTTTCAATTTCTGTATCACTTTGTATTTCTTCTAGTGTTAACCATCTGCTGTCACTAAAGGAGAATTCCATTTTATTTCTATAAAAAAATTGATCTTCAGACCCTAAAATAGGCGTAACCTCAGGTAGTTGAATTTTTCCTAATCTTGTTAGGTTGTTAACCACTTCCTGTTCTTTATAGGCTAATTGATGTTCGTATGCCATGAATTGCCATTTACATCCACCGCAAGTTCCAAAATGTTTACAATCAGGAGTAACCCTTTTTTCAGATTTTTTATGAAAAACTGTAGCAGATCCTTCATAATAAGCTTTTCGTTTTTTAATAGTCTGAATATCGACTATATCTCCAGGAACTGCATTGTTTAAAAATATAATCTTCCCGTCTGGAGCTTTGGCGATGCTTTTTCCTTTAGCACCAGCATCGATCACTTCTATGTTTTCAAAAACCTTCTTTCTATTCTTTCTGGCCATAGCGCAAAAATAAGAATAGAAACCATATACTTATTAAATATTCAACATATCTTATAAAAAGATTGAAAAAAATGAACCTAAAATTTATTTCTACGTCTATAGTATAAAGGTTACCATGAAAGATGCTGATAAAATATTTGATTCCTTATTGGTTTTGAGATGCCAATCGGGAGATAAGAAGGCGGCTACAATTCTTGTAAAAAGGTGGCATAAAAAGTTGTGTAAGCAAGCAAATTGGTATGTAAAAGATATGCATATTTCTAAAGACATTACCCAAGATTGTTGGAATACGATTTTTTTAAAAATATCAGATCTTAAGAATACCAATAGTTTTGGTAGCTGGGCATTGTCTATAGTAAATAGGAAATCTATTGATTGGCTTCGTAAAAATAAGAAAGAGAAAGAAGTATTAGATTCCTATTTGAAAGAAATAAATCCTCCAATTTTAGAATATGAGATAATTGATGAATCTGAAAATAGGAAGCAATTATTGAAAAAGGCAATTAGAAAATTATCTATCGAGCAACAGATGATTTTAAATCTTTTTTACAAAGAAGAGTATAGTATAAAGGAGATAAGTACGATTGTAGGGGTCTCTTTAGGAACTGTAAAATCCCGCTTGTTCACTGCAAGAGAAAAATTAAAATCAATTTTAAAAACCAAAAATAATGAATACTGATATGGAAGATATTGATAAATTAATAAAAGAAACACTAACTGAAGAAGAAGCTAAATTCTATGATGATTTAGACGAACAAACTATTTTTGAAATGATAGGGGGATTATATAAGACCAAAAATAGGTGGATCATAGTCATTATGAATATCGTTAACTTAATTGCATTTGGTCTATTTATTTATTGTATTGTAAAGTTTTTAGAAACAGAAAATACTAACGAGCTTATAAAATGGAGTGTAGCTGGTTTGTTGAGTATTATGGTTGCATCAATGCTTAAAATATATTCTTGGTTACAAATAGACAAGAATGCCTTGATTAGAGAAATTAAAAGATTAGAACTACAGATTTCTTCTTTAGCTAGTAAGAAATGAATAGTCTTTCTGAAAAAGATGATGTTAAAGAATAATCATGGAAATCGTCTATTATTTTGAATAATTAAAAATTGTATGCTGTAGAGACATGAAAATTAAATAATCCATAAAGATTTAGTAATTTGCGCTTTTCTTAGGGATGATTTCTCTCCCACGCTGAATTTTCGTTCCGATAACTATCGGAATTTGCGAAAGGATAAAGGTACAGAAGGAATGGTTATTTTATCAATTTAAATTATTAAAAATGGCTGTTTTAGAAAAATTAACTTCTCAACAAGCAATCGATTTAGAAAACAAGTATGGAGCTCATAATTACCATCCTTTACCAGTGGTATTAAGTAAAGGTGAAGGGGTATATGTATGGGATGTTGAAGGAAAGAAATATTATGATTTTTTAAGTGCGTATTCTGCAGTAAATCAAGGACATTGTCACCCAAAAATTGTGGGTGCAATGATGGAACAAGCACAAACACTTACACTTACATCAAGAGCATTTTATAATGATAAATTAGGTGCATATGAAAAATTTGCATCAGAGTTTTTTGGTTTTGACAAGCTGTTACCTATGAATACAGGTGCTGAAGCTGTCGAAACTGCTCTAAAGATATGTAGGAAGTGGGCTTATGAGAAAAAAGGTATTCATGAGAATGAAGCACAAATAATAGTTTGTGAGAATAATTTTCACGGTAGAACTACTACCATCATATCATTTTCTAATGATCCGGTAGCAAGAAAAAATTTCGGACCTTATACATCAGGTTTTATAAAGATAGCGTATGATAATCTGAAGCAATTAGAAGAAGCTTTGGAGGCTAATAAAAATGTAGCTGGTTTTTTAGTAGAACCTATACAAGGAGAAGCAGGAGTTTACGTACCGTCAGAAGATTATTTAGCTAAAGCTAAAGCGTTATGTGAAAAACACAATGTTTTGTTTATAGCAGATGAAGTACAGACGGGTATCGCAAGAACAGGAAGGTTATTGGCAACGTGCGGTAATTGTTCTTGTAGTGATAAAAATTGTTCAGGTACTCCAAATGTAAAACCAGATATTTTGATTTTAGGGAAAGCTCTTAGTGGTGGAGCGTATCCTGTTTCAGGTGTACTGGCTAACGATGCTATTATGGAGGTTATACGACCAGGTAATCACGGTAGTACGTTTGGTGGTAATCCTGTGGCTGCAGCAGTAGCTATAGCGGCTTTAGAAGTGGTTAGAGATGAGAAACTCGCGGAGAATGCGTTTGAATTAGGGGAATTATTCAGGGCTGAAATGAACGAGTATATCAAAACGTCAAATATAGTTACCCTAGTTAGAGGTAAAGGATTGTTAAATGCGATCGTAATTAACGATCATGAGGAAAGTGAGACAGCATGGAATATTTGTGTGGCCCTTAAAGAAAATGGTTTATTGGCAAAACCAACTCATGGTAATATTATTCGTTTTGCACCACCATTAGTAATGAATAAAGAGCAATTGCTGGAGTGTGTAGGTATCATTAAAAATACACTTAAAGAGTTTGAATAGAAATACCTTTTTTACTAGAATGTAAATTATAAAAGAGTGGGGCGATTGTTCCGCTCTTTTTTATGGAGCCAAATAACAAAACGGAGGAGTAGCTATGTTTCTTAAGATCCAATAAAAGATAATGATTAAAAATATGGCAATTGTAAAATACTTATTGTAAGTCCAATCTGTGACCGTTTTATTAAAAAACGTTTTAGCAATATACTTATATCCCTTAATGCCCAATACAACTGTTAAGATTACAAAAAGAAGGTTGTGTTGTAATGCTTGTAAAATGCGACCATGCAATAAATCGTGTACTGCACGTTGACTTCCACAGCCAGGACAATGATACCCTGTAAGAGAGTGAAAAATACAACTAGGAAAAAAACCATCACCAGTTTGAGATTCTGGATCATGTAAGTAGTAGTACTGAACTAAAAAAAATATAGGTACTAGTGCTAACAAGTACCCATATTTTAGAATTTTATTTGGTAATTTAAAATGCACTTTGACTCATTCCAGAAAAGATTGCTATTCCAAAAAAGATAAAGTATAGCACCCAGCCAATAAGACTTACTCCGATACCTATCAGACCCCATAGTTTTGCATTTTTTGAGGCAGTGACGGCTCCTTCGTAGTCTCCAGCATCATATTTTGTATTTACTTGAGTTGAATAAATAATACTTACAATACCTGTGATCATGCAACATAAAATTGTAGAAATGATTGCCAACGCTAGGTGATTGTTAGGTCTTGGTTGATTAGCTTCCATATATATAAACTTAATTAATAATTAGTATTTATTGAAACGACAAACGTTAGAATATAGGGGTGTTAATTATTTCAGACCTACAATATACACAATTTGAGTATTCTATAAATTAATGTGTATAAAAAATCTAATATTTGATACTTTTGCGATATGGATAAAACAAAACTCAAGAGAATTTTTAGTATTGTGTTGATTCTTGCAGGAGCTATTCTTTTAATTTTAGAATTAGCCTCTCCTGCAAAGAACTATTATTTGCAAGCTATAGGGATTGTATGTTTAATGACTGGTTTGTTTATTGTGAACACTTCTGTTTCTAGCAAGTCTCAAGAAATAGATCCTGCATTATCCAAAGTATCGGAGGAAGAAGAATAAAATACTATGATAAAAGTTGGTGATTTTGTATCAGTTTTAGATGAGCCTATTAGTGGTAAGGTTATTTCAATTAATGGAGATGAGATTACTATAGCTTCTAATGATGGGTTTAATATGCATTTTATGAAAAATGAGCTGGTAAGGGAGGAATCTGGTAATTCTTTAGTACCGTCTTATGAGGAGGTTCAAAAAAATCTTCAACATAAAGAAGTTTATAGAAAAAAGCCTAAAAGACCAATGGCAAAACCTAAAGAAAAAAATGTTCCAGCAATGGAAGTCGATTTGCATATTCATAAATTGGTGAAATCAACTAAGGGAATGTCTAATCATGATATGGTTACCTTGCAATTAGATACAGCGAAACGACAATTGGATTTTGCCATTAGCAAACGTATCCCAAATGTAATATTTATTCATGGAGTAGGACAAGGAGTATTAAAAGAAGAGCTACGTTATTTGTTTGGGCGATATGATAATCTTAGAATTTCCGACGCAGATTATAAAAAATATGGTTTAGGTGCGATGGAAGTTTATATTGTTCAAAATCCTAAAAAATAGTGTTTAGTTGGTCACAGTTACAGTGTCAGTTCCTAATACTAAAAGTTCTCTGCGAATTCCAATGCCATTGCCTTCTAAAGTAACGTCGTTTAAAGTAACTGTTCTTTCGTATGTGGTTTCTGTAGCAGTTGTGTTTTGAAGAACATAGCTAATATCTACAGTCCCATTAGAACTAACTAATTCTTGAGTAACATTAACATTACTTATTGGTACACTATTGCAAAAATAATCATCACCATTAATTGAAGTGTCGAACTCTCTATATAATAGTTGATTTGTAGTTGTGTTTAAAGTTATAACTACGGGCTCATCTACAGAAACATCTGCAACGGTTGCAGGTTCGATTTCGAAACTAGAATCTGTGAAATTTACAGATAGAGATCTGTTTGTGTCCTGATCTATTACGAAAAAAACAAATGTATTATCATTTTCATTTGAGCAATTTTGGAGCTCGTCATCACTAAAAATGTCTAAAGGAATTTCAAGAATGTCTCCTTCACTACAACTTGCAAAAAAAAGTACTAAAATAATTATATAAATTTTTTTAATCATGGTGCTAGTCATTTTTTGGAGTAGTAATCGATACTGTTTCATCTCTGAAACCAAAAGAAAAATTATCATCAGTAAATTGATCATTTTCCTCATTAAGAATCAAATTGGTAATGGTAACAGTAGTTCTAAAAACTGTGATTACCGTATTGTCTAATACAGGTAGATTCTCATCGTTTACGTTTACCTGACCAATAACTGGATCACTAGTATTATCATCCAGATAATCAGGAAAACCATCGCCATCTGTATCTTGGGCGTTAACAGGGTTGCCATCATTATCAGGATTGGCATTTTCATCAATAGTATTTATTCCATCTCCATCATCATCTTCATCCAAGTAATTCGGTAATCCATCACCATCCGTATCATCGTTCCTCGGATCTCCGTCTCCATTTACGTCTTCGTTTATCGTGTAAATTCCATCTCCATCATCATCAATATCTTTAAAATTAGGGACTCCATCTCCATCGCTATCTTCAAATAATTCAGTACTATTAGGGTCTGTATTACGAAATTCTACACTGGTTAGTACATTATCATTGTCATCATCTTGATCTCTAAAGTCTGGAATTTGATCTTCATCAGAATTATAACCTGCTTCAATACCCAATGAATCTGCAGTAGCATCTTCATTCCCAATTGCCGGGTCGCTCATGTCATCATCTAAGTAATTTGGTACTCCATCTCCATCAGGATCCGCTTCTGGATCAATTTCATTAGGACTTTCTAGAGTTGATTCTACTCCATCATTATCATCTTCGCTAACAATAACATTAGTTATAACAGCTTGTCCACCGATTCCGATAAGTTCATCGGTAACGCCAATACTACTATCAGGGATATTGCTACAATAGTAATCTGCAGTAATGGCAGAGTTAAATTGTCTGTAAATAAGATTATTATCTGGATCAGTGTTTAGGTCGATGATAATATCGTTTTCCGTTTCTGATGTTTGAGAATAAGTATCGTTTATAAACCGGTAAGCAATCGCCTCATTAACAGAAGTGTTTATTTTAAAAAAAACGAATTCATCAGTTATTGAACCTTCACAAAGTTGTAGATCAACATCGTCAAATTCAAAACTAGTGACAATGATATCACCATCATCACAGGAAAGTATGATTAAAAAGATAAAAGTGGACAGAATTTTTTTCACTTAAAATATTTTGATTAATAACCCTATAAAACGTCCTTAATACCAAATGTAATTATAGAACCTGCTTTAAAGACGATTAAAATAGTCAGATGTTCACAATTTTGGTAATTTTTTACAAATCTGAACAAAAATAAAGGAATTGAAAGATTATAACGTGCAGTGTGGAAAATAATTTTATTTGAATTAGATTTGCGCTACTAAAAATAAGAATATGATAATATGTTTTTCTTATTTCTGTGGTTATCATATTTTTCTAAGAGTCATTAACTAAATTTTTGAATTTAATGCAAAAGGTTTATTTCGATAGTGCTGCTACGACACAATTACGCCCCGAAGTAATTGAGAAAATGACTACTGTGCTAAGAGAAGATTATGGAAATCCTTCTTCGACACATGGATTTGGTAGATCTGCAAAGAATCATATTGAGCAAGCTAGAAAAAATATTGCTAAATATCTTGGTGTAAAAGCTTCTGAAATTATTTTTACCTCTGGAGGTACAGAAGCTGATAATCTAGCATTAAATAGTGCAGTTAGAGATTTAGGTGTTCGAAGGATTATCACTTCTAAGATAGAACATCATGCAGTCCTGCATACGGTGCAAGAAATTCAATTGCATACAGATATTGATGTTTGTTATGTAGATATAGAATCAAATGGAGTTGTTGATTATAAACATTTAGAGAAACTTTTGGAAGATTCTAGCGCTAAAACCTTGGTGAGTTTAATGCATGTAAATAACGAGGTGGGGACTATTTTGGATATTGAAAGGGTAGGTGCATTGTGTAAATCTCACGAAGCGCTTTTTCATAGTGATATGGTGCAATCTATTGGTCATTTAGATGTAAACCTAAATCAATTAGAAGTAGATTTTACTGCAGTAAGTGCTCATAAATTTCACGGTCCTAAAGGCGTAGGTTTTGCATACATAAAAAAGAACTCAGGACTTAAACCATTGATCTATGGAGGGGAGCAGGAGCGAGGATATAGAGGAGGAACAGAAGGTGTTCACAATATTGTTGGAATGGATGAAGCATTAAGGTTAGCTTATGAGCATATGGATGAAGAGAAGCTGTATGTTTCGAATCTAAAACAATACTTTGTTGATCAATTGAAGACGCAAATAGCTGGTGTAAAGTTTAATGCGAATTGCTGCGATTTGGAACATAGTACATATACCTTGATTAACGTCTGCCTACCAATTTCACAGGAAAAAGCTGGAATTTTATTGTTTCAGTTGGATATTAAAGGAATCGCTTGTTCTAAAGGAAGCGCTTGTCAAAGTGGAAGTGGTAAAGGATCTCATGTTTTGGCAGAGATTTTATCTGACGAAGACATGCAAAAGCCTTCTGTTAGGTTTTCTTTTTCCAAGTATAATACAAAAGAAGAAGTCGATTACGTAATTGAGGTCTTAAAAGAGTTTGTAGAAAACTAAAATCTCATTCCTAAACGCACATTAAAAACTCGTTGTGTTAAAAAGTTTGGAATCGAAAATTGTCTCTGAGAAGCTGCATCCCTAACAAATGTATTTGTTATTGAATTTAGGTTGTCAAAAAGGTTGAAAATTTCGAATCCAATACTCAAATCTTTAAAGTTGTTGAAAAAGCTACCTTCTTTTCTTCTAATTTTATTATCCACTACAATATAAGAAATACCTAAATCCGCTCTTCTATAATCTCTTAAACGTGTTTGGAAATCATAAGGATCTGCGTTGGTGGGAGAACCACCTGGCACTCCAGTTTGATAAACAAGGTTAAGATACATTTTCAGATTTGGAATGGTTGGGACATAATCCTGAAATAATGCTCCAATCTTAATCCTTTGATCTGTTGGTCTAGCTATATAACCTCTATTGTCTAAGTTTTCCTCAGTTTTTAATAAACCTAGGCTAAACCAACTTTCTGTTCCAGGAACAAATTCTCCGTTTAGTCTTAGATCAAAACCAGCTGCATAAGCTTCAGCATTATTATTTGCTCTATATCTAATACGAACGTTTTCTATAGTATAAGAATTAACGTCGGTTAATTTCTTATAGTAGAGTTCTGTTGTAAGCTTAAAAGGTCGTTTCCATAAATTAAAACTGTAATCATTTCCTGCAACTATATGAATCGATTGCTGAGCCTTTACATCAGGTTGTACAGTTCCTTGCAGATCTCTTAATTCTCTATAAAACGGAGGTTGATGATACCATCCTCCAGAAAGACGAAATACCATGTCTGATTTCCAATCAGGTTTGATAGCAACTTGTGCTCGAGGACTAAAAACTGTTTGAGAAGAATTACTTATTCCTTCTCCTGATACATTCCAATTATGAGCTCTAACTCCTACATTTGCCCAAACTTCGTGATCCTTAATATTTGTACGTAAACTATATTGAGCATATCCAGAAAAACGATCAATGTTTACCATATTAGTTGCTCGTACACTGTTAAAAGGTACAATTGGACTTGCATTTGGATTATAAGGTTGATCATTTACAAAAGTTCCTGGTGGACGGATTGAAAACCCTGCGGAATCTATCACTTCAAATTCTTGAATTCTATCTCGAATATCTTCAGAGGTATATTTTACACCCCAATCAAATTGATGCTCATCAGCTATGTAAGTACCTTTGTGTTCTATATTAAAGATAAGCGCATCCAGATCATTTCTAGCATGCGTTAGCTGTGATCCAACACCTTGATTAAATTCGGCTTCTCCCAGATCTTCACCTCCAATATCAGTATTTACTGTGCCAAGAAAATAAGCAGCAAATATGTCGAAATACTCTTGTTCTTGTGTATGGTATGCTGATCCTATTAATTTAAGGGTCAAATTCTCATTCGCTTGGTAGGTTCCTTTTAAAGCTCCAAAATATGTTTGATAACGATCTCTTTCTTGTCCGTCATAAAAAACAGTTAATGCAATTGGATCGGTGATAGGCCCAAAGTTGGTTCTCCTGGTAAGTGGTTCGTAGTCATATCTATTGATAGCGATGTTTCCAAGGAATCCAAGTTCAAATTTCTTCGAAAAGTTATAAGAAAGATACGTTTGTACATCTGCAAATCTAGGTCTGAAATTGGTTTCGGTTTGCCTAGCATCAACAAGCAAACTATTATCTCTATACCTAACACCAACTACACCAGCAAATTTCTTGTCTTTTGTAATACCTCCAGCAGATATACTTCCTCCAAGTAGGCTCAAATCAGCAGATAAATCAAAGCGTGTAGGTCTTCTATAAGTAATATCTAATACTGATGATAATTTATCACCATATTTTGATTGGAAGCCACCAGCAGAAAAATCTACATTTCTTACTAGATCGGTATTTACAAAGCTTAGCCCTTCTTGTTGTCCAGATCTAATTAGAAACGGTCTATATACTTCAATTTCATTAACGTACACTAGGTTTTCGTCAAAATTACCTCCTCGTACGGCATATTGCGTACTTAATTCATTATTGGAGCTTACTCCGGGTAAAGTTTTAAGTAATCCTTCCACACCCGCATTGGCCGAAGGGGTAATCCGAATGGTTTCGGGATCCAAAGTTGTGATTCCTTCAACGGCTTTTCGTTCTCTTCCGGTAATAATTACTTCACTTATCTGTTCAAATTCCGTCTTTAATACTGGATTTAATTCGTATTCCTGATTTTCTTGTAAGTTAATTGTAAAGGTGATGTCCTTTAGTCCAACATGGCTAATTTTAATGGTAATGTCTTTATTGGCAGGGATGCTTAATACATAAACACCATTTTCATCCGTTTTAGTGCCAGAGGTTTCATAAGATACATTTGCGTTAGCAACAGGCCTGTTGGATTCGTCTAGAACCACACCTTTTACAACTGCTTCTTGAGCAATAATCGAGTGACTTAAAATAACAAGAAGAAAAACAAAAAGAACGGGTAGATTTTTCAAAGAGTATGTGTATTTACGGTTTTCTAAAGAATGTTGTTTCAAAAGTAGTACTATTTCCTACTTTATCTAACACGATAAGTTTGAATTTATTTTCTGTTTCTGAAATTATTTTATCATTAAAATCATAAACAAGCATTCCAGTTTTATAGTCATACTCCATTAATACGAATTTTCCATTGATCGTAGCACGATAACTTTTAATTCCAGAATCTGTATCGTCAATTTTAATTTTTAAGAAATTGGCTTTTGACATCCATTTCTTACTAGAAACGTTAATAGGTACGATAGTTGGTTTTTCGTTATCTGTGAATAAAGAATAACTTCCTAAAGTTCTTGTTCTGGTAGAAAAACGATTCCCTTTCTTATTCGTTTTTACGTGATAATGTTTATCGTTATAACCAAGTCGTCCTATGTATAATTTTTTCTTATCTGTTTCGCTATAATTAGCTACATCAAAAACAACGGTCATGTTTTTATGCAACGGAATTTCGTCTTCATGAATTTTAATGGTATCACCATTTGTAGCAATATCTAGGTAAGCATTTTCATAAAGACTTCCTTTAGGTATGTATAAATCAAATATTCCTGAATTATAAGTAAAGTTTTCTGAAGGTTGTATGAAATAGGGTGTTTTGACAATTTCTTTTTTAGTGATTTTTTCAATGTTTTTTCCTTGAATAGGAATACTTATTTCTGTAGTATTATTATTAAAATCTTTTACAAAAACTTTTGCAGTATAAGATAAGCTATCTTCGATGTTGAAAATACCTTTGTCAACTGTATTTTTATAGATGCTGAGAGGATTATTTTTTTCAATAAACAACTTGGTAATTCTACTCCGGTTTTTCTTGTAATGAGCATAATCGATCAATCTATTTATATAACGTGTTTCGGAAAATGAAAATCGTTTCATCTCCATAGAAAAATTTTCCTGACCATTGATTTCGGTAGTGATTTTGTAAACACCATTTTTATTAGCAGCAAGATTTTGTTGGTCGATAGTAGATACTCCAATGCCAATTTTCCCGATAGCGGTAACACCTTCAGCTTTGAAATTTCCGTTGTCTAATGGAATCAATCTAAGTTTCGAAGGATTTTGGTTTCCGTTAATATGTGATTTTTCTTCTAAACTGTACAGCCATACGCTGTTAATTATAGGTTTTTTGGTATCCTTTACTTGGATACCAAAAGTAAGGGGGTTCATTGGTCTTGCCTTGGCATCCCTTATTTCAAAATGAAGATGCGGACCGCCACTTCCTCCCGTATTTCCGCTATACGCAATTATTTTTCCTTTGGTTACCGACAAGGCGCCAGCTTTAGGAAAAAGCTCAATTTCATAGGATTCTTTTGCGTATTGTCGTTTCTTTATGTATGCTTCTATTTCTGGTGCGAATTTCTGAAGATGGGCATATACCGTTGTGTATCCATTCGGATGCGAAATATAGATAGCCTTTCCATATCCAAAATGAGAGATTTTTATTCTGCTTACATTACCGCTAGCAGCTGCATATACAGGTAAACCTTCTTCTCCGTTAGTTTTTAAATCTAAACCAGAATGAAAATGATTAGATCTTAATTCTCCGTATGTTCCAGATACTGCCAGAGGGATATCCAAAGGATTTGAAAAATAATCAGTAGGAACGTTCTTTTGACCATACCCAATAATAGTAAAACTGAGTAATAATAATGTAAAAACTCGCATAGAAGGTAAATGTAAATATTTAGAGGTTAAAATTAAAGTGATGGTCGATGAAAAACTAAAAGTCTATAAATTAATTACTTGATTGGTTAGATCTTTTAGCTTTAAAATTAGTTTAAAAACTATTGGGTTTTTTCAATTGGTATGTTAACTTTGTGTAACGAAGTATTGCGTAAAATTATAATGAGTAATTTGATTGAAATTGTTGATTCTCTTGAGAATAGGATTAGTAAACTGCTCCATAAATATGATTTGATGAAGCAGCAAAATGCCGATCTTAAGGAAAAAATAAAGAATTTAGAATCTAATTCTGAAATTCAAAACGATCAATTAAAGCAATGGGAAGAAAAATTCAGTGCACTCAAAAATGCAAACGCAATGCTCGGCAGTGACGAATATAAAAGGGAAACCAAGCTCAAAATAAATGCCTTAATAAGAGAGATAGATGTCTGTATAGCACAGCTGTCGGAGTGATAAAAAAAACATGGCAGACAAATTAAAAATCAAATTATCAGTTGCGGATAGAGTATATCCATTAACGATCAAGCCAGATCAAGAAGAAGGCTTGCGTAAGGCTGCTAAGAAGATTGAAGCCATGATTAAGCAATTTGAGCAAAGTTATGCTGTTAGAGATAAGCAAGATGTATTGGCAATGTGTGCTTTACAGTTTGCTGCACAAGTAGAACAAAAGGTTATAGATAAAGATAGTGATGAAATAAATGTAACAGGAAGGCTTAATGCCTTAAATGATTTGTTGCAAGATCATCTATCATAAACGTTCATTAAAATAAATAAGGTTACTGCCTGCACTAGTTGTTATTTTTTGATAAACTCAACAAGAATTATTTTAAAAAGGGTGAGTTTAAGTTGTAAAAGCAAGCCGTGCTGATTTTTTCAGTTTCACGGATCCTTGACCAGCTTGTTAGCCCTAAACCTGTTTTTACAGAGTTTATACAAAACCCAAGCTAGTGCAGGCTTTTTTTATATATAAACACTAACTAGAATTATGGATAACATTATATTTTTGATTATTGCTGCGGTTGCAGGTTTAGTGATAGGTTTTATTATCGCTAAAGTATTGGAGCGCAACAAAGCCTCAGAAATTGTCAAAAACGCAAAAAAGACTTCGCAGAGTATTATAAGAGATGCTAAAAGCGAAGGAGAAACAATTAAGAAAGATAAAATTCTTCAGGCAAAGGAGAAGTTTATAGAGCTTAAATCGGAGCATGAAAAAGTAATTTTATCTCGAGATAAGAAGATGGCAGAAGCCGAAAAAAGGACAAGAGATAAAGAATCACAGGTTTCTAATGAACTTTCAAAAGGCAAGAAGTTAAACGCAGAATTAGAGCAGAAGATTAAAGATTATAATCATAGGAATGACTATCTTGAGAAGAAGCAAGGAGAATTAAAAAAGCTTCATAAGAGTCAGGTACAGCAATTAGAAGTAATATCAGGGCTGTCTGCTGATGAAGCAAAAGATCAGCTTATAGAATCGTTAAAAGAACAAGCCAAAACAGATTCTATGGCATTAATTCAAGATACGATAGAAGAGGCTAAGCTTACTGCACAACAAGAAGCTAAGAAAGTTATTATTAATACGATCCAAAGAATCGGTACAGAAGAAGCTATTGAAAATTGTGTATCTGTATTTAATATTGAAAGTGATGATGTAAAAGGACGTATTATTGGACGTGAAGGTCGAAATATTAGAGCTATTGAGGCAGCTACGGGTGTAGAAATTATTGTAGACGATACACCGGAAGCGATTATTTTATCATGTTTTGATTCTGTGCGAAGAGAAGTTGCTAGACTTTCTTTACATAAATTAGTTACGGATGGTAGAATACATCCTGCTAGAATTGAAGAAATAGTAAAAAAGACAAGAAAGCAGATCGATGAAGAAATTATCGAAGTAGGTAAGAGAACCGTTATCGATCTTGGTATTCATGGATTGCATCCTGAGCTTATAAAAACTGTGGGGAGAATGAAATACCGCTCCTCGTATGGCCAGAATTTACTGCAACACTCTAGAGAAGTGGCTAAGCTTTGTGGTGTGATGGCTGCGGAGTTAGGGCTTAATCCTAAATTAGCAAAGCGAGCTGGTTTGTTGCATGACATAGGTAAAGTGCCAGATACAGAAACAGAAGTACCTCATGCTATCTTAGGAATGCAATGGGCAGAGAAGTATGGGGAAAAACCTGATGTATGCAATGCGATAGGTGCTCACCATGATGAAATCGAAATGACAGCATTGATATCACCAATTGTTCAGGTGTGTGATGCTATTAGTGGTGCTAGGCCAGGTGCACGTAGACAGGTGTTAGATTCCTATATCCAACGATTAAAAGATCTGGAAGACATCGCATTTGGATTTAGTGGAGTTAAGAAAGCTTATGCGATACAAGCTGGTCGAGAATTGCGTGTAATTGTTGAAAGCGAAAAAGTAAATGACGAAAGGGCTGCTAGTCTGTCATTTGAAATTTCTCAGAAAATACAAACGGATATGACCTATCCAGGACAAGTTAAAATTACAGTGATAAGAGAAACCAGGGCTGTAAATATAGCAAAGTAAAAAAACACAAAACTTTTATAAAAAGGGCGTCATTTGATGCTCTTTTTTTGTTTTTCCTTTGGAGTTATTGTTTTATAAGGATGTTTTTTTATCAATTGATCTTTCCAAGTTAAAGCTGATTCCAAATCATCAAATCTCTTAAATTCTTTTTTAAAGAACTTCTTTTCGTATTTGGTTAGGGTTTTTTGAATTGGATCATTTGATACCACTGCAAACCCTAAAAGAGAAGGAATTTTTGCGGTTTTGATATATACAATTGGATCTACCGAATACGAATTGATTCTATTTGTTATATAGACAAAAGGGGTGTTTTTAAAATGCTTCTCAGCTATTCTTATTAGGATAGCGTTATTTTCGACCGAAACCACAATCCCTTCGTGCATTGTGGCTAATACATAATCATCATGTATTTCTAAGTCGCAAAAATCTAATTCGTAAGATCTAATCATGTGGGGAGTTTTCTCAATGTTGTATAAAATAAATGAATTATTTTATTAATTCATAAACTATTTAATATTTTGTTTTTCCATTTTAAAGCTTCTTTTAGGTTATTGAAGTATGCTATTTCTTTATTAAAAAATTTACTTTCCAGCTCTGTCAGTTTTTTTTGCCTATGGTTTTTTGACACGATTGCAATACCTTTTAAGGTGTCAATTTTTGTAGTTTCATGATAGACAGTAGGGTCTACTGCATAATTGTTTATCCTGTTGGAAATGTAAATAAATGGTTTGTTGTTAAAATATTTTATAACAAATTCTAATAGTAGATTGTTGTGTTCAGGCATGACCAAAAAGCCTTCTGAAATTGTATTTTTAAGATAATCTTGGTGTATTTCTACTTTAGCGAAACCTAAATCATAGTATTTTGTCATATTTCATTTCAAAACTATTATTTAAGTATGGTTAATTTAGTATAATTTACAACAAAACTATTACTTATGAAAATTTGAAATTTTCTTTGTTTTGAAATTTTGGGGAATTTTCAAACTAATGAATTGGAGTAATCTTGTAGTAATTCATCCTTCCATATTAAAGCTGATTCCATATCATCAAACCTTTTTAATTCTTTACTAAAAAAAGCTTGCTCAAGTTTGATTTGTTTTTCTTGTAAAGGATCTTTAGATACCACAGCAAATCCCAATAAGTTGCAGATCTTTGTAGTTTCTAAATATATGGTAGGATCTACAGCATAAGAATTAATACGATGAGTAATATATAAAAATGGTTTGTTTTTAAAATGCTTTTCTACCATTTCTAGTAAAACATTGTTGTGTTTTGGGGTTATGGTTATTCCTTCATTTATAATAGATTTGATATAATCATCATAAATTTCGATAAGCCCAAAATTTAGTTGATAAGTGTTAATCATTAGGGGTATTTTAGGTGGAGCAAATATATAGTTTAGGATTTAAAAACTATAGTTTTTTAAATAAAATTTTGGGATTTTTCCCTTGTTTGTATTCTTTGTTTATGAGTCACTTTTACGGTAGTTTCAAATGCTTTAATCTTGTTTTTTAAGAAGTTCCTCTTTCCAGATTAATGCAGATTCCATATCATGAAAGTGTTTAAGTTCTTTATTAAAGAATGTTTTTTCTATTTGTGTTTGGTTTATTTGAAGCGGGCTATCGGAAACTACTGCAAGGCCAACTAGTGTTTTGATTTTTGCTGTTTCAAAATATACGGTCGGATTGATAGCGTAGGAGTGTATTCTATGAGAAATATATACAAAAGGTTTGTTTTGGAAATGATTTTCGACCATTTCTAAAAGTGTATTATTGTCTTCAGGGGATACTGTGATTCCTTCGTTGATGACTACTCTCATGTAGTTATCATATATCTCTGCCAGACCAAAATCTGTTTTATAAAAGGTAATCATTAGTTTTTGTTTGTTTCAAGTAAAGATATGTTTTTAAAGTATGAAAAAGTAAGTTTTTTCCGTAATTCGAAAAGTGTTCCTAAATTTTAAGAAGTGTTTAGGTTGCTAGAAATGCTAGCCTGAAGTGAATTGTAAGTTTTGGCGATGATCAACCAAGAAAAAAGACCTCTTGATTAAAAGAGGTCTTTTTATAGTATAATTTATAATATTTCAGTTCTTTCCTTTTTCTAGATAGAAATGGTTTTAAGATTCGGTAGATTCTTCGGTTTTATCGATTCTTATGGTTAATTCATTAGAATCATCGTCTAAATCCATAAAGATACTGTCTCCTTCCTGTAGTTGTGCATTGATAATTTCTTCAGCCAATGCATCTTCAATGTATTTTTGGATAGCTCTTTTTAATGGTCTCGCACCATATTGCTTATCAAAACCTTTTTCGGTGATATAATCCTTAGCTTTTTCGCTTAGAGATAAATCATATCCTAATCCTTTAATTCTTCCATATAGTTTCTGTAATTCTATATCGATGATTTTATGGATATCTTCTCTTTCAAGAGCATTGAATACGATTACATCGTCAACTCTATTTAAGAATTCTGGTGCAAAAGCTTTTTTCAAAGCATTTTCAATAACTCCTTTAGCATAACTATCAGATTGCGTTTTCTTAGCTGTAGTTCCAAAACCAACACCTTGTCCAAAATCTTTAAGTTTACGAGCTCCGATATTTGAGGTCATGATAATGATCGCATTTCTAAAATCAATTTTGCGTCCAAGACTATCAGTTAAATATCCATCATCAAGAACTTGCAACATCATATTGAAAACATCAGGATGCGCTTTCTCGATTTCATCAAGTAATACAACTGCATAAGGTTTTCTTCTCACTTTTTCTGTAAGTTGTCCACCTTCTTCGTATCCTACATATCCTGGAGGAGCACCAATAAGCCTGGAAACTGCGAATTTCTCCATGTATTCACTCATGTCTATTCTGATTAGTGTGTCTTCACTATCAAAAAGCTCTTTGGCTAATACTTTTGCTAATTGTGTTTTTCCTACTCCTGTTTGACCTAAGAAAATAAATGAACCTATTGGTTTGTTAGGGTCTTTTAAGCCAGCACGATTACGCTGGATAGCTTTTACAACTTTAGAAACTGCTTCGTCTTGACCAATTACTTTACCTTTTATTAGATTTGGTAATTCAGCAAGTTTGTTGCTTTCGGTTTGCGCTATTCTATTTACAGGAATT
The DNA here is from genome assembly GCF_947492965.1 of uncultured Aquimarina sp. GTDB lineage: Bacteria > Bacteroidota > Bacteroidia > Flavobacteriales > Flavobacteriaceae > Aquimarina. Next base: position 30,688 of record NZ_CANLOZ010000014.1, read on the forward strand.
CCGGTCATCATGGAAACTACATCTGCTACATTTTCTTCATCTACAGTTTCTTTATGAAGTTTGGAGTCTTTTTCCCATTGCTCCTGCGCTTGTGCTAATTCTTTTTCGAGATTTTTTTCATCATCCCTTAGCTTAGCAGCTTCTTCATATTTTTGTTTTTTGACAACGCTATTCTTAAGCTCTCTAACCTCTTCCAGCTTTTTTTCTAGATCTAAAATCTTTTTAGGAACATCGATATTAGTAATATGAACTCGAGAACCAGCCTCATCTAAAGCATCAATTGCTTTGTCTGGTAGGAAGCGATCAGTCATATATCTATTCGTAAGTTTTACGCAAGCTTCAATAGCACTGTCCGTATAACTTACATTATGATGCTCTTCATATTTTTCCTTAATGTTATTAAGTATTTCTATGGTTTCCTCAATGTTAGTAGGTTCAACTATAACTTTTTGGAAACGTCTTTCTAAGGCACCATCTTTTTCGATGTATTGTCTATACTCATCTAAGGTTGTTGCACCAATACATTGTATTTCTCCTCTTGCTAGAGCAGGTTTGAACATATTGGACGCGTCAAGGCTTCCAGTAGCGCCTCCTGCACCAACGATCGTATGAATTTCATCTATGAAAAGAATAATATCATCATTCTTCTCTAATTCATTCATAACAGCTTTCATACGTTCTTCAAACTGTCCTCTATACTTGGTGCCAGCAACTAAACTGGCTAAATCTAGAGTAACAACACGCTTATCGAAAAGGATTCGAGAAACTTTTCTCTTAACTATTCGTAGCGCCAGTCCCTCAGCTATAGCTGATTTTCCAACACCAGGTTCTCCAATAAGAAGAGGGTTGTTTTTCTTTCTTCTACTGAGTATTTGAGAAACTCTTTCAATTTCCTTCGTTCTACCAACAACAGGATCTAATTTTCCTTCTTCTGCCATAGCAGTAAGGTCTCTTCCAAAATTATCTAATACAGGTGTCTTAGATTTTTTATTGGTTTTAGCACCACCAGTTGGTGAATTAAAAGGATTTTCTTTTGAAGCATCTCCCGCCATATCATCATCATCATCAGAAAATGATTCAGCTTTTGGACCTTCTGTGTATTCGTCTTCGTTAGCAATCATAAATTTAAATTGATCTTTAACATTATCATAATCTACTTTAAGTTTGTTAAGTAACTTAGTAGTAGGGTCGTTTTCGTTTCTTAATATACATAATAACAAGTGAGCGGTATTAATCGATGAGCTTTGGAATAACTTTGCTTCCAAAAAAGTTGTTTTTAAAGCTCTTTCGGCTTGTCTTGTTAAATGTAAGTTCTTTTTTTCGTTAGTAGCAATTGCTACATTGGGGTTTGCGGGGCTTAGAATTTCAACTTTTCTTCTCAAATTCGTTAAATCTATATCTAACGCATCAAGTATACTAATTGCTTTTCCACTTCCATCTCGCAACAGTCCTAACATAAGATGTTCCGTGCCAATAAAGTCATGCCCTAATCTTAAGGCTTCTTCTTTACTGTAAGCGATAACATCTTTTACTCTTGGTGAAAAATTATCATCCATATAATTAGCTTCTTTCTTTTTCTCTGTGTTCTTTATTACTAAATATAGTAATTTTTAAAATTACTTTGTCAAAAACTATTCCTTTTAACCATACTTTACAAATAAGCTGACATAATATCCAACTTGTGTCATACTTTTTTCAAAAAAAGATATTTAAATATGTCAAGTTTTAGAAAATGACAAAAAACTTTTTTGTTTTCCGAGTAAATAGACGAAAAAAGGATTAATAATCAAAATGTATATATATTGACTTATTAACCATTTGGGTCGTTTAAGTTGTTAATAAATTACGTATATTACAAAGACTATATGCTGTTAAAACCGTCTTAATTTACTTAAATTAGCGCGTTTAATAAAATCAATTTTAGAATAAAATAATTTTTATGGCAGAAGGAGAAAAGCTAATACCTATCAACATAGAAGATGAGATGAAGTCTGCTTACATTGATTATTCAATGTCTGTGATCGTATCACGAGCACTTCCGGATGTTAGAGATGGACTCAAGCCTGTACACAGGAGAGTTCTCTACGGTATGTATGAGTTAGGTGTAAGAGCAAATAGTGCTCATAAAAAGTCAGCCAGAATAGTAGGGGAAGTACTAGGTAAATATCACCCACATGGTGATACTTCGGTATATGACACAATGGTTCGTATGGCTCAGGAATGGAGTTTACGATACATGTTAGTAGATGGTCAAGGTAACTTTGGATCCGTCGATGGAGATAGCCCAGCAGCAATGCGATATACAGAGGCTAGAATGCGAAAGATTTCTGAAGATATGCTTGCAGATATCGAAAAGGAAACAGTAGATCATACGTTCAACTTCGATGATACTTTGCAAGAACCAACTGTATTACCAAGTAGAGTTCCTGGATTATTAATTAACGGGGCTTCGGGTATTGCAGTAGGTATGGCAACTAATATGCCTCCTCATAACCTAAGCGAGGTTGTAGACGGAACAATCGCTTATATCGATAATAACGATATTGAGATTGATGAACTCATACAACATATAAAAGCACCAGATTTTCCTACCGGTGGAATTATATATGGTTATGATGGAGTAAGAGAGGCTTTTAAAACTGGTAGAGGTAGAATCGTAATGCGAGCCAAAGCAAGTTTTGAAGAGGTAAATGGAAGAGAATGTATTATTGTGTCTGAAATACCTTATCAGGTAAATAAGGCAGACATGATTAAGAAAACAGCAGACCTTATCAACGATAAGAAAATTGATGGAATTTCCTCTATTAGAGATGAATCTGATAGAAAAGGGATGCGAATTGTATACATCCTTAAAAGAGATGCGATTCCTAATATTGTATTGAATCTTCTATATAAGTATACTGCCTTACAATCTTCATTTAGTGTAAATAATATTGCACTAGTTCAGGGAAGACCTCAGTTGTTGAATGTAAAAGATATGATTCATTATTTCGTAGAACACAGACACGATGTGGTTGTGCGAAGAACAAAATATGAATTAAGAAAGGCAGAAGAGAGAGCTCATATACTAGAAGGATTAATAATTGCTTCAGATAATATCGATGAGGTAATTAAATTAATTAGGGCATCTTCAAATGCAGACGAAGCGAGAGAGAAGTTGATTAAACGATTCAAGCTTACTGAAATTCAGGCGAAAGCGATTGTTGAAATGCGTTTACGTCAACTGACAGGATTAGAGCAAGACAAGCTGCGCGCGGAGTATGAGGAATTAATGAAGACTATCGAAGATCTTAAAGATATTCTTGATAAGAAAGAACGTCGAATGGATATCATCAAAGAAGAACTTCTCGAAGTGAAAGAAAAGTATGGTGATGATCGTCGTTCTCAAATAGAATACGCTGGAGGAGATCTTAGTATTGAAGATATGATTCCTAATGAGAAAGTGGTAATTACAATTTCTCATGCAGGATATATAAAAAGAACGTCTCTTACTGAATATAAGAAACAAAATAGAGGAGGAGTAGGTCAAAAAGGTAGTACTACGCGTAATGAAGATTTCTTAGAGCATCTTTTTGTGGGTACGAATCACCAATATATGTTATTCTTTACCCAAAAAGGAAAATGTTTTTGGATGCGTGTTTACGAAATACCAGAAGGAAGTAAAACTTCTAAAGGTAGAGCCATACAAAATCTTATCAATATTGAAAATGATGATAAGGTTAAAGCCTTTATTTGTACTCAGGATCTTAAAGATGAGGAGTATATCAATTCCCATTATGTCATCATGGCTACTAAAAAAGGTCAAGTTAAAAAGACCTTGTTAGAGCAATATTCTAGGCCAAGAACTAATGGTATTAATGCGATTACGATTAAGGACGATGACGAATTACTTGAAGCGAAATTAACAAATGGTAAAAGCCAGGTAATGCTTGCTGTAAAATCTGGTAAAGCTATACGTTTCGAAGAAGAGAAAACTAGACCTATGGGTAGAGGTGCTTCTGGAGTTAGAGGAATTCGCTTGGCGGATGATAATGACGAAGTAATTGGTATGGTAGCTGTAAATGATATGGAAAGTAATATTCTTGTTGTTTCTGAAAACGGTTACGGAAAGCGTTCTAGTTTAGAAGATTATAGAATTACGAATAGAGGAGGAAAAGGGGTTAAAACAATATCCGTTACTGATAAAACTGGAAAACTAGTTGCTATTAAAAATGTAACAGACGCTGACGACCTCATGATTATCAATAAATCAGGAATTGCTATAAGACTTTCTGTAGAAGATCTGAGAGTTATGGGAAGAGCTACTCAAGGGGTTCGATTAATAAATCTGAAGGGGAAAGATTCTATTGCTGCAGTAGCAAAAGTTATGCAAGAAGAAGAGGATGTTGATAATATAGATGAGAATATTGAAGAAATTGATATATCTTTGCAAAATGGAAATGATGCCAATGATGGCACAGCAATTGATGAAACAAAAGAAGAATAACAAAGAATCCCATAAAAAAACGAGTAATGAGAACTAAATTTATCTTGGCACTTTTTTTAACAGTTAGTGCACTAGGATTTTCACAAAAGAAAGCTTTAAATGCTGCAAAGAAGGCACTAAAGTCTGGTGACTTAGAAGTTGCCAATGAGGCACTTAAAGCAGCAGAAGGGCAAATAGAAACTGCAGAAGATAAGCTTAAAGCGCAATATTATTTATTAAAAGGACAAGCTACTGCAGCTTCTCCAGATAAGTCTCTAACTAAATTTGAAGAAGCAGCTAATGCTTATACTAAAGTGGTAGAGATTGAAGAAGCTTCAGGAGGAAAGAAATTTTCAGCTCAAGCGAATACTGCATTGCAAACCTTACGCCAATCTCTAGTAGAGCAGGCAGTAGCAGACCAGAATGCAGGAGATAATTTAGCCGCTGCAGAAAAGCTATACTTAGGGTATAAGACTCAGAAAAAAGATACAGCATATCTTTACTTTGCGGCTTCTAATGCTGTAAATGGAAAGGATTATGACAATGCTTTAAAATACTATAACGAGTTGATTGAGGTTGGTTATAAAGGTATTGAGAACAAATACACAGCAGTGAATAAAGAAACTGGTGAGGTAGATCCTTTTGAATCTAAAGAGTTAAGAGATTTTTCTGTAAAAGCTGGTACACATATTAAGCCAGAAGTAACAAAGACGAAGTCGAGACAAGCAGAGATTACTAAAAACATTGCACTTATCTACATTACACAAGGTAAAGATGAGGAAGCAATAAAAGCTATGGAAGCTGCAAAAGCTCAGAATCCTAATGATCCTGCTTTAATGCAAGAAGAAGCGAACATGTTCTATAAGTTAGGTAATTTAGAAAAGTATCAGGAGTTAATGCAAGCAATTGTTGCTAATGATCCTGAAAATCCAAACCTTTTATATAACTTAGGAGTTAGTGCTTCTCGTTTAGGAGATAATGAGCAAGCAATTAAGTACTACGAAAAGGCATTGGAGATTAAGCCTGATTATAGTTCTGCGCAAATTAATATTGCCGCGATTATATTAAGTGGAGAAACTGCATTAAATGAAGAAATGAATAGTCTTGGTGGTTCTGCAGCAGATTATAAAAGATTTGATGTTCTTAAGAAACAAAAACAAGATTTATATAGAAAAGCTGTTCCTTATTTAGAAGGAGCTCTACAATCTAAGCCTGATAATGTAGAAGCGGTTAGAACGCTAATGCAAATCTTCTACCAATTAGATGATCCTAAGGCAGAGGATATGAAAAATAAGTTAAAAGCTTTAGAGGGAGGCAACTAAATTCTTCTAGTTATTATAGATAAAAAAAAGAGCGAATCAATTAGATTCGCTCTTTTTTTTTATTAATGTACCGCTAGAGGTTTTTCTAGTAACTGAAGATTACTTTGCAATCTTTCTCTAACAATATTCATCATTCTTTTATTCAATGCGGATGAATTTTTAATGTAAATCAAATATTCATCGACAGTAAATTGACCAATGATCATTCCTTTAAGGCTATTTCTGAATTTCATATCTTTTTGAACTGCATTTTCAATGTAAAGCAGTCTTTTTTCAACAGATAATTCATAAAAAGTGTTTTTTCTTTTTTTGATATAATTTCTAAACACTTCAATTAATAATTCATTTTGTAATTTAATAATGGGCCGAATAGTCTTGTTCTGAAATTGTTCGTCTTCTGACATATTTTCAGTCACTCTGGCATTTAAAATTTGAGGCCTAATCGCCAGTAAATTTGATTCCCTGTTTTCCATAATAAAGAGCGTTTACTAAAAATACTGAATAGTTTTATCCAAAATTAAGAAGTATATGTAGAGTTTTAAACCATTTATGAACATTTATAAATAAGAAAGAGCTCCATAATGGAGCTCTCTTATAATTCGATAGATAAATGATGTTATTTGCTAATGAATTCTTTTTTAGTTTTCATTTCAACTGGCTTAATACTATTTTTTTCTAAATACTTATTGAATTTAGCCAATTGTTTGCTTTCTATTTTTTGATAGGTTGCTTTAGCATCATTTAATTTTTTTTCTAATACACCTTTATTCTCAATTTGAGATGAAGAAGGCTTTTCATACAAATTTGCAACTTCACTATATAATAGTGCGAGCTTTTCTCTTAATTGAGGTTCAGCTTCAGCAACGTAATTATCACCAGTTGTTACTACCAGAGATTCTTTAAGAGTAGTTAACTCTTTGATTAAAGCATCGGAAACTTTAGTTGATTTAGGATCATCTTTTTTAACCTTTTCAGCTTTGTTGATTGTCTGATTAATCTGATATACTAAGTATGCAAGTTCTTCCATATCATTGTAAAGTTCCTTTGTAGTTTTAGCCTGAGCAGCACGATCGGTATCACTTACTTCAGAATTTGGATCATTTTTAACTGTTATAGAACTTTCATAGGAGTTTTTACCTTTTTTAAGTACTATCTTGTAAGTTCCTGCAGAAGCTCTTGGGGCAGTAAATCCCCCAGCAGTATAAGATTTACCCGCTGCTACCTTCGGAGCTTTAGTTCTGTAGTTCCAATTTACAATGTTAATTCCTTTAGATTTACCAGGCACAAGGGAAACGATTTCATTCCCTTGATTATCCTGGATAGACAAGGTCATTTTTCCAAACGTGTGTCTTTTCTTTAAATAATATATAATCTGTCCAGCTGAAGATGGATTGCTTCCCACAAATTGTAGTTCTGTACTTCCACCACCAAAACCACCTTCTTCTTTTATAATACCTGGTTTTGTAGTAAAGAAATGTACATCTTTTTTAAGAACCTCCTGATTAATCTGCCTTAATGGTGAGATGTCATCAATAATAATAACACCTCTTCCATGAGTCCCTAATACTAGATCATTTGTTTTTTTCTGTAAATCTATAAAATGAACTGCAGTTGCAGGCATATTATTAGTAAATCGAGACCAATTCTTTCCCCCATCTATTGTTATAAATAATCCAAATTCGGTACCTAAATAAAGAAGATCTTCATTTTCATAGTCTTCTTGTATATTTCTTGCAAAGCCTATAATGTCATCAGTAACTAATGATTTCCAAGTCTTGCCAAAATCTGATGTTTTGTAAACATAAGGTTTCATATCGTTTTGAGCGTGACCATCAAAAACAGCATAAGCAGTTCCTTTAGCATGACTACTAGCTTCTATATGGTATACCCAAGTATTCTTTGGTACTCCTTGCAGGTTAGGAGTTGTATTGGTCCAAGTCTTTCCGCCATCTTGTGTAACTTGCACATTACCATCATCGGTTCCTACCCAGATAATTTTTTCATCCAACGGAGATTCTGCGATGGTAAATATTGTCGTATGAGTTTCTGCACCAGATTTATCGGTAGAAATACCACCTGATTCTTTATCTTGTTTAGTCGGGTCGTTAGTAGTAAGATCAGGAGAAATGATTTTCCAATTATCTCCCATATCCTCACTTATATGTAAAAATTGACTACCTATGTATAATCTATCCGGTTGGTGATCACTAATCGCGATAGGAGCATTCCAATTAAATCGCAAGTCAGCTTTTCCTTTCACTTCTAGTGGTTTTACATTTTTAGTGCTGTTTTTATCGATATCATATCTCCAAACGTTCTGAGCGCCTTGCATTTCTGAATAGATGATTTTTTTAGTTGGATGTCTTAAAACTCTAAAACCGTCTCCAACTCCAACACGTTTCCAATCACGAGCTTCTATACCACCAGGAGAAGATGAAGGCCCATACCAGGAACCATTATCTTGTAATCCTCCATAAATATTATAGGGTTCTTCATTATCAACACTGATTTGATAAAATTGTGATAGCGGTAAGTTGTCTACTATATCTAAAGTAGCGCCACCATCCCAACTTCTATAAACACCCCCATCAGTTCCTACATACATTCGATCTGAATTGTTGATATCAAAAGTAATATCATGAATATCAGAATGCATATTACCAAGATTTTTAAAGGTTTTTCCTCCATCTCTGGATATAGAACCTGATAATCCACCTTTAACTACAATATCTGGATTCTTCGGGTCAACCACAATTCTAGCGAAGTAAAAAGGTCTTACTACTAGTCCAAAATCTCCATTAAGCAGCTTCCAACTAGCTCCAGCATCATCAGAACGATATAAACCCTTATCTTCTTTACTTTCTACTACAGCGTATACAATTTTTGGATTAGACGGAGCTACTGCAATAGCAAATCTTCCTAAATCTCCTTTAGGGAAACCATTATGGATTTTATTCCAAGTTTTCCCTGCGTCAGTAGATTTATAAAGAGCACTATTAGGCCCACCAGAATTAAAATTCCAGGCAGTTCTTCTAAATTCCCACATAGATGCATATAATGTATTTGGATCTTTTGGATCCATAATTACTTCATTGGCACCAGTTCTTTCATTAACATAAAGGATTTTATTCCATGTTTTTCCTCCATCGGTTGTTTTATAAACACCTCGGTCTTCACTATCTCCCCATAACGCACCAATAACACCCACATATATTTCATTAGAGTTTTTTGGATTGATTTGAATACTACTAATTCTTTCAGAATTTTCAAGTCCCATTTTTTTCCAATTGGCACCTCCATCAGTTGTTTTGTAGATACCGTCTCCAATTGAAACACTGTTTCTCGTCCATATTTCTCCTGTTCCTACCCAAACGGTATTATCAGGATCATTGGGATCTATCGATACAACACCTATAGATTGTGCATAATCATCGAACATAGGTGCAAAACTGGCACCTCCATTAGATGATTTCCAAACTCCACCACCAGCAGTACCCGCATAGATGATTCTATCATTGGTAGGGTGGTTTTCTAAATCAATGATTCTACCACTCATAAGCGCAGGACCAATATGGCGCGCTTCTAACTTACCAAAAAGTTCTTTGCCTTTTAGAACTATATCTTGAGCTTGAATTCCAAAAGAAAATAGAATACTAAGCCCAGTAATTATAAATTTTTTATTCATAATTTTCTTGATTGATTTGTGTTTAAATGAAAAAAATCCCCAAACAAATGGGGATTGTATTCTTTTTGTATGAATTACTTTTTCTCAGGAAAAGCAAATTTAGCAGTATCAATTTCAGGATTTAACTTGATCTCCTTGAAACTCATTGTAGTAAAGTCACTTCCAACAGTGAACGGAAAGTACATTCCGTTTACTTCCTGGTAGTCACTAATAGATGTTTTAACTGTTTGACCTTTCATAGGACCCGCATTAACCTGTGTTTCCATGATAATAGGAACAAAATTTTCAGTATCAAAATAATAGTGAACAATATTTGGAGTAGATTGTCCATCTACAACGATTGGATCTTTAGTCATCTTGATTTTAAAAGTTTCTGTACCATCAATAGTCTCTTTTCCAACTAATTCAACGGTATATCCTTTTTCTTTATAGTTTACAAATGGATCGGGAAAATCTTTTGTTTGTTTTTTCATATTCTCCGTTGCTTCATTATCACTTTTTTCAGCTTCCATCGTCATTTGATTTCTTTGCCACGAAGTAGTTCCGTCAAAAGCAGACCATATCATACGATTACCTTGTAATTCAATGGTTACCAATTGTTTTCCATCTTTTGTAGAAACTTGCTCAAATGGGATTTCCATACCTTGCATTTTCATAACGCCAACCATTTCCACTCCTTCTAATTTTTCCCAATTTTCTTTTCCACCCGTATTTTCAAGATAATTTGAAACAATTTCCTCAGCAGTTTGCGCATTTGCTGGAGCAATAATTGCAATAATTAAAGCTACGATTAGTGATTTTAAAGTATTCATTGTTAAATTTTTATTATTGTTACTGTAAAGTTAGACATTCGAAACCTATTTTTGTTACACTTATTTACAAGATATTTTAAAAAAATAATTATGAAGTTTGGTAAAGTAGAGCATCCTGAGCAAATCAATTTTATGTTACCCAAAGATCACAAGGATACCAAAACAGTTTTGGAAAAAGGAATATCCAAAGAAATTTCTATTTATGTGGGATGTGCCAAATGGAATAAACAAGATTTAAAAGGCTTCTACCCGAGAGGAACCAAAGATGAATTACAGTATTATTCTAGACAATTTAATTCCATTGAGTTGAATGCTACTTTCTATAGAATTTTTCCTGAAGATCAGTTTAAAAAATGGTATGATAAAACACCGGAGAATTTTAAATTCTTTCCTAAATTAGTTCAAAATATATCTCATCTTAAAAGGCTAAACGATGATGTACAACCTTATGTAGATCAATATTTGGCGAGTGCAATTCATTTAAAAGAAAAGTTAGGAACTATTTTTCTACAAATGCATAGTAATTTTGCACCTAAATATTTCGATAGAGTAGTGAGTTTTGTAGAGCGATGGCCGAAAGAATTACGTTTGGCTATCGAATTTAGGCATACCGATTGGTTTAATGATGATTCGGTAGTAAATGAATTATATCAACTTTTAGAAGATAATAACATAGCAAACATCATTACCGATTCTGCAGGTAGAAGAGATTTACTACATATGAGACTTACAAATAAAGAGGCTTTCATTCGCTATGTAGGAGCTAATCATGAGACAGACTACGGAAGATTAGATGTTTGGGTAGAAAGACTAAAATCCTGGAAGGAACAAGGTATAGAAGATATTCATTTTTTTGTGCATCAAAATGTGGAAAAAGAATCTCCATTACTCTCTAAGTACTTTATTGAACTTTTAAATAAAGAATTGGGAAGCCAACTGACCTTGCCGAATCACTCCTCTGAGGGAGCTACTTTATTCTAGTTCTTATTAAAATTACGGTTTTCACTTTCTTGTGTTGATAAAAAGTTGTAGAAAATAGTGTTAAAGTTTTAAGAATTTTTGCACTTAATCTTGTTTTTGTGTATTTTGCCGATGTTTTTAAGGATTGTTGTTAAGATTTTCCGACAAAATACTAAGGTAATGCTTTAATTTGAACTTGTATTAACGAACCAAAATCTCCCCCTATGACTAAACTATTACGCTTCACTTTATTATTTGTTTTTGTATTTACAACTAATCATATCTTTTCTCAAGAAGATCTTTTAAAAGAAAGAAATAGTACTTTTACAACTCATTCGACTGATTTAAATGAATTCGTTTTAGTGCCATTTACTAATTTTTCACAGAAAGAAGTTTTTTCCTACAAAGAGTGTGGTGGAGTACACAGTCATGGACACCATGAACATCATGAAGGTGATTTACATTTAAATAGTTTCACATTAATAGATATTATTTCTTCAGATGAAGGAGCGGACTTTAACTGTTCTGGTGGTTTCTGTATGGACGAGTCACATTTCCATAAAAGAGGACTTACGCTTAAGAAACAATTATTCGATTACTTTATGAGTATTTCTTGTTAGTATACTTTTCTTACTAAAAGGTATTTTCTCAATTTTATTGGGCAATGAATATATTCATCTATTTTTGTAGTCAAAAAGTAGCATGAAGTTTTCCGAGTTAGGTGTTCCTAAAAATTTGAATAAAGGTCTAAAAGAGATGGGAATTATTATTCCCACTAAAATTCAGGAACAAGCGATACCTGTATTGATTAACGAAGATGTTGATTTTATCGGTAAGGCTCAAACAGGAACTGGAAAAACAGCGGCCTTTGGTATCCCATTATTGGCAGCAATTAATCCTAACAAAAAAGAAGTTCAAGCTCTTATTCTAGCTCCTACCAGAGAATTAGGCCAGCAAATAGCTAAGCAGTTATTTAAATTCACTAAGTATACAGAAAAAATCTATACCGAATCTGTGTATGGGGGAGAACGTATAGAAATACAGATATCCAGATTAAAAAGACCCACTCATATTATTGTAGCTACTCCTGGTAGATTAATAGATCTTATGGAGCGTAAAGCGGTTGATATTTCTAAAATTAAGACAGTCATTTTAGACGAGGCAGACGAAATGCTTAGTATGGGCTTTAAAAAAGATCTTACAACAATTCTAAGTAAAACCAAAGGACGAAGAAATGTTTGGCTTTTTTCTGCAACTATGCCCGCCGCACTTAACGAAATTATCAATTCGTATGTAAGCAGAGATGCTATTAGAGTTTCGGTGGATAAACAGGATGCAGTAAATAAAGGTATCGATCATCACTTTGTTGTAGGAGAAGAAATAAATAAACTGGACACTTTAACGTATTTTTTGAAGTCTCATAAAAAACAACGAGGTATTATTTTTACCAAAACAAAAGCCGCAGCACGTAAGCTATCAAAACAATTAATCGCAAAGAACTATGAAGTTGGTTTGTTAGAAGGTGACATGACACAAAAAGAGCGAGATAAGGTAATGAGAGCTTTTAAAAAAGGTACTATAGAATTATTAGTATCTACTGATGTGGCTGCAAGAGGAATTGATGTGGCAAATCTAGCTTTTGTAGTGCATTATCAATTGCCAGATCAAATAGAGTATTATACACACCGAAGTGGAAGAACTGCCAGAGCTGGTAAAACTGGCTTATCATTAGCATTAATAGTAAAACAAGAAATCAAAGCTATAAGGGAACTTGAGAAAAAACTAGGGATTAGATTTACTCAAATTCGTTAAATTATCTTATAAAATACCTGAAAACAGGGGGCAATACTTACCCAAAAACGAGGTAAATATTTCTTATTCTATGTATTACTTTTGACTTGTATTGTAAATAATCGGTTAATTTTGAACAAAATATTAACTGGTATTACGTAAATACGGTAATTTAGAGCCAGCAATGAGATAATTTTTTGCTAATTATTAGGTTATTTATTTACTTTACGAAAAACCAACTTCATGCAAATATTAGACTACAAATTGTCATCAAAAGTTGATAACGCAATTCACATAGCGCAATCGATCGCTAAAGAATATCATAATGATGAATATAATGCTGCTCATTTATTAAAAGCACTTTTACATAAAGATGTAGGTTTAAAAGATTTTTTTAATCAAATCGATGGTGATATTTATTATTATGAAGAATGGTCAGAGGTCAGGATAGAAGCACTTCCAAGAGTAGTAAATGTGCCCGATACAATACAGGGCGATAAATCGATAGAAGCAGTTTTTAATGAAGCGGATACATTAAAGCTTAAGTTAGGAACTGATGAGATAACTCCACATGCAGTTTTGATCGCTTTATGTACTCCAGGAGTAGGGTTCTCATATGAGCAATTAAAAACGTTACCATTGAAAGCAGATGAAGTATTGATCGCTGCAAGTCAAGGTAAATCTACTTCAGGAAATAAGGTTGTTAAAAATGGATTAGAAAGTTCTGGTGGGAAAAAAGTTGACGCTGGAATATTAGATGAATATTGTATTGATAAAACTTTTGCTGCTAAAAATAAACAATTAGACGATGTGTTTGGTCGAGATGCAGAAGTGAAAATGATTACTGAAATCCTTGGAAGACATTCAAAACCTAATGTATTAATTACGGGGGAACCAGGAGTTGGTAAGACCGTTCTTTTAGATGGTTTTTCGGAAGCTGTTATTAATGGTAATGTTCCAGAAGGATTAAAAGAGGCTCAGATATACGAATTGGATTTTATAAATCTAGTTTCTGGTGCTAGTTATAAAAGTGAAGTAGAAGATCGATTTAAAAAGATTTTAGCAGCACTGAAGGAGTTTGATAAGCCAGTTTTGTTAATTGATGAACTCAATAATTTAACAGATAAAAATAGCGGTAATCAAGGTTTAGTAAATATCTTAAAGTCTGAATTGGCTAAAGGAGAAGTTACCTTTATTGCTACAGCAACGAATGATGCTTTTAGAAAGCATATAGAAACGGATGAAGGGCTCGCCAGAAGATTTGAAATTGTGGCGTTAGATGAACCTTCAGAGCAAGATGCATTAACTATGATTTCTAATACTATTGATAAATATAAAAAGCATCATGGATTAGATATTATTGACGAGACTATTGCAGAAGCTATTAGACTTTCTAAAAGATTTAATAAAGATAGAAGTTTACCTGATGCTGCAATAGATCTTATTGATAGGACTATGTCTGCCTCAAGATATATGATAGAGACTACAGCAAATAATGTAGAATCTTTATTAAAGGAAGTTAAGGAGATAGGAGAGAACAAGACAGAAGAATCCGATAAGGTAAATTCTATAAGTTGGATGTATAATAATCTCAAAAGTAAGTTCAGTTACCTTTTGTTTACCGAATTAGGAGAGGAAGAGATGATACTAGGCGAAGAAACTTTTGAGAATTATAAGGCGAAAGTAGTTTCTATTTTGGATCGCTTTTTTAATAAAGCTTCCGAAGAAAAAACCTTTATAGATAAGAATGATGTTTCTGCTACTATTGCTAATAAAACAGGTATTCCAGTAGGGAAACTTCAGGCAGATGAAAAGGAACGTTTATTGAATATGGAAGATCACCTGAAGAAAAGGGTGATTGGACAAGATCATGCTATTAAAACAATTTCTGAAGCGGTACTGGAGTCAAGATCAGGTTTAAGCAAACCAGGACTTCCTATAGGCTCTTTCTTTTTTACAGGGCCAACAGGTACAGGTAAGACGGAATTAGCCAAATCCCTAGCGGAGTTCTTATTTCAGACAGAGGATGCTATTATTAGATTCGATATGTCAGAATTTAAAGAAGAACATTCTGCAGCACTGTTATATGGAGCACCTCCAGGATATGTTGGATACGAAGAAGGAGGTTTATTAGTAAATAAGATCAGACAAAAACCATATTCGATAGTATTGTTTGATGAGATAGAAAAAGCACATCCTTCTGTATTTGATATTTTTCTTCAGATTTTGGATGAAGGTAAGTTAAATGACAGGCTAGGTAAAACTGGAGATTTTTCTAATGCTGTGATCCTTTTTACTTCTAATATAGGAAGTGAACATGTGGTTAAATCTTTCACGGATGGAGAAATTCCTGCGTCTTCTGATTTATTAGAAATAATGTCGAGACATTTTAGACCTGAATTTTTAGGAAGGTTAACCGAAATAGTTCCTTTTGCACCTATTACTAAGGAGAATGTAGTGAAGATCTTTAATATTCAATTAAAGGATCTACACAAAGCATTGAATAAGCAAGAAGTTACTTTGGAGCTTACAGAGGCAGCTCAGGAATTTTTAGCATATAAGGGATTTACCCCCAAGTATGGAGCAAGACCATTGCGTGGGGTGATTAGAAATGACTTAAGAGGCCCTTTGTCTAAAATGTTGATTACAGGGAAGATAGGTAAGGGAAGCAACGTTAAGTTAGATATAAAAGACGAAAAAATGCAGTGGACATACGAATAAAAATCGTATCCTGCGATAAAATTAGTATATTTATAATTCACAATCATTATTCAGAGAAAGTATGAGCAATAACACATATGGATTAGGAGGAACAGAGGTAAAAACAGATGCCAGTGAAGCGATATTGGAAATTGGACAGAATAAAACGCTTCTTGTTCAGAAATTAACTCAGGATCAGCCAATAAAACCACAGATAGTAAGTGGATTAACTTCTATAGATCACGTATTTGAAAATTATAAGCCCGAGGTAGAGGTAGAATTTGAAGATGCTGATGGTGTTGAAAGTAAAGAAATGCTGAAATTCAATAACTTAGGAGATTTCGGTAAAAAAGGAATAACCAATCAAAGTAAATTTCTTAATGACTTAGATACAGAAAAAGATCAGTATCTAAAGGTTGTAAAACAACTAAAATCAAATAAGATCTTAAAAACAGCATTGGCAGATCCAGATGCAAAAGCAGCTTTAATTAGATCGATACAATCATTATTAGCAGAGTTACAACAAGATTAAAAAGGATAAACAAATCATTTTATGGCAGCAGGAAAACAAGCTCAAGAGAGTGTTAAAATAGAAAATCCAGCAAAGGAATTAAAAATAAATGAAGAGAAATTAGCTAGATATGGTGGTTTTGATCTTTTAGAGTCATGTATAGATGACGTTCAGAATATGAACCCAGATCGTAAGGCACGTAAAAAGATTTTTCTTACTGAGTCTACAAAAAAATTAGAAAGAGCCAAATTAGAAAAAACCTTAGAAATTTGGAGAGATGTTCTTTCTTCTTCGGATGATTTATCAGAAATGGTAGAAGAATCAGAAAAGCGTTCTGAAATTGCTGGTAAATCTTTAGAAAGAAATTTAGGAGCTGCTTTAGAGCAGACAAGAGATTTAGAACAATCGTACAGATCAGTTGCTTTATTCTTTAAGAATACAGAATCGCAGAAAGTAAAAAATATCAATATAATGAATGCTGAGCTTGAGCAGCTGAAAGATCTGGATAATACTAGATTTATTGATGCAGTTCAGGAAGAGCTAGTTCAAGGGTATGACCGTTTAGATCTTAGAGATAATTATGGTATTCTAGTGATACCAGGTTATTTAGGCTCTAATAAGGTTGTAGAGAAATGGGCTAAAATTGCTCATGAGAATAAGGTAATGATGATTACGGACTTTGAGCATCTTGATGAGCCAGATGATGTAATGGAAATGTTTGAAGCTGCGAATCTTACAGGTGGAGATAAGTACAGATCTAATGTAATGATGACCTGTAACTGGTTAGTAGGACGTGGAAAGCACGATGAGGTAGGAGAGGAAGATGATCTTTTTGTGCCACCATCTAGTGCATTAGCAGGTCAAGTATATAGAACATTAATGTCTCAGGTGGCTGCTGGTAAGAAACATGGTGGAATTAACGAGGTAGATGGTGTTCGTTTTGACCTTAAGAAGAGTGAGATTGCACAGTTAGAAAAGCTTGGATTAGTGCCTATGGTAAATGAGTATGGAAAAGTAATGGCTTTTTCTGCTAAAACTTTATTTAATGGAGATAATCTAGGATTACAAACATATTCTGTAGTTAGGGTGTTTGATTATGTGACCAAAGTTTTAATGGACTTCTTAAACAGAAGAGCTTTTGAAAACTTTAATGCTAGAACTCGTAAAGAACTTATGGGACAAATAGTAAAGTTTTTGGATGGTATTACTGGTCCAGACAAGTTAATTGAAGACTTTTCTATTAAGCGTTTCGAACAAGATCCGAATCAGAAAGATAGAGTATATCTGGATATTCATATGAAACCTTATTTCCCAGCTAAGAACTTTATGATCAAAATGGATGGTCAAAAAGGTGATGATGGAACGGAATGGGATGCTGATTATGAGCAGCAGTAAATAGAAAATACTACGAAATCATATTTCTTAAAAAGCGAATATTATTATTAATGTTCGCTTTTTTTATTATTCATTCTTGACTGTACTTTGGCAATAGCCGATAATAA
This sequence comes from uncultured Aquimarina sp., assembly GCF_947492965.1. Taxonomy (GTDB): domain Bacteria; phylum Bacteroidota; class Bacteroidia; order Flavobacteriales; family Flavobacteriaceae; genus Aquimarina. The sequence goes on from NZ_CANLOZ010000014.1 coordinate 48,436, forward strand.
CTTTTCGAAGTTTACAGGTTTCGAAAAATATTTGTCAAATCCAAGCTTTAAGAATTTTTGGGCATCACCAGGCATAGCATACGCAGTAACAGCATATATTGGTGTGTTTTTAAGTAACTCTAGTTTTTTGAATCGTTTTAATAACTCACACCCATCCATTTGATTGAGTCCTAAATTTATATCTACCAGGATTAAATCTAGCGAGGATTTCTTAACAATTTCTAGGGCAGATGGCCCATTTTCGGCTATAACCACATTAGATGCATTTTTGGTAAGCATCTTATTCATAACCATTGCGTTAATTTTATTATCCTCTACGTAAAGTATATTCATATGTTTTTCGGAATTGTAATCACAAACTTAGTTCCTTCATTTAATTTACTAGTTACTTTAATTTTTCCTCCCAAGATTTCAATATATCTTTTAGATAAACTTAAACCTATACCTGTACCCTCATATTTTCGACTTAAACCAATGCTCTCTTGTATAAAGGGATCAAATATCTTTTTTAGATTGTCTTTCCCTATTCCTATCCCAGAATCTTTAATAGATATTTTTACTGTCGACTTTTCATCCTTCACCTTTACCATCACTTTACCCGTATCTGTATATTTTATAGAATTGTGAATGATATTGTTTAGTGCTGTGCTAAAAATATCCTCATCTATATTAGCAGAAGGACAACGTTCATCGAGTTTTAAAATATAGTCTAAATTTTTAGAATTCGCAAAATGGCGATATTCTCTAAATGAAGTTTCTACTGTATAGTTCATATCTACTTCCACATAATTCAGATTTTTTTGTATGGTTTCGATTTCGCTATAATGAGATAGATTATTGATGGTAGCAAGCAAACGTTCTTTACTTTCATCCAAAAACGCACTTAGTTTTTTGCGATCACCAGGGTTTTCTTCCTCTAGTAATAGCATATTACATATGGTCATAATACCATTTAGTGGTGTGCGAATTTCATGACTAAAATTCGAAAGAATGTTTGATTTTAGATTACTTAGTTCCTGTTCTTTTAGATGCGCTTCCTTAATGGCGAGTTCTGCAGTTTTTTGTTCTGTGATATCATGAAAACTAACTAAAACAGCGTTAATGCTATTGTTTTCATCTTTTATTGGAGTGTATTTCGATTCTAACCATTGTACGGCTCCTTTGCGAGTTGTTCTTTCTATCTCCTTTTTAGCAGTATTACCTTTTAAGGCTTCATTAAACTCATTGGCAAAAGTACTTTTAAAATTTACAGGCATCACATCTATAAAGCGGCATGTGGTAGTGGTGGGATCGACATTAAAATCTCTTTTGATAATGTTGATAGAGTCTTCATCTGCCATTAAAATTTCGCCACTTGTGTTAAGTAAAATGGTATAAGAAAAACCATTATTTACCATTGCGGCCAATCTACTTTTATCTTCGATGATGGTGCGTTCATTTATTTTTTTCTGGTGTACATCAATCAGATTTCCAATCATTCGAATAGTCGCTCCCTCGTTATTTTTTTTGCGATAACCATATACTTCATAATGTCTGTACTGACCATCGAGATGTTTCAGACGATAATGGTTAAAATAATGATATCCTGTTTTTTGAAGATTAGCTTTATGCCTTTCCATCGCTTCCTTAGCATCTTCAGGATGAATCATTTTTCTAAAGGCTGCTTCTGGAACAAAATCGGTGTCTATAGGTAACCCTAGCATTCTGCGGAAATCCTTACTATAAAAAACCATGTTGGTTTTTATTTCATGATCAAATAATCCGGATCGTATTCCTTTAAGAGCTAGTTTCTTAGTTTCCTCGTTGTATTTGAGTTGCTCTATATAATTTTGTTGTTCGGTAATATCCGAGAAGCACCCATTGACGAATATGACTTTATCTTTGTGCTTTATGGCTTCACCTATAACTCTGATCCACTTTTTATTTCCTTTCTTAGTAATTATCTGATCTACATAATCATAAGAAATTCCATGATCGATGAGATTATCCCAATAGTTTTTTATACGTTCTCTAGAGGCTTCGGGATAGTAATGAAGTGCTTCTAACATATTTAGAGAAGTACCAACTTCCAAGTCGTGTAAGTGATAACATTCATCGGAAAAATATACATTATCATTTATAGGATCGTAATGCCAAGCTCCAGTTTTGGTTAAACTGGATAAACTTTTAAGAAGCCTGTGTTCTTCATGCTCTTGGGTTACATCAATACCAAATGCATATATTCTATCTTCACTATAGATCAAATCGAACTTAATATATAGAATAGCATCTGAAGCTAATGTGGCAAAACCAAAAGTTTTGCTTATTTGTTCTTTGTTTTGATAGAGTAAGGAAATTGTATCTCTAAATACAGACTCTTCATCATCTAAAAGAAAATTATAGATGGATTGCCCTTTGATTTCAGCCTTAGGAAGTTTAAAAAGTATTTCACATCTTTTATTCACCTCACAAACGTTTCCTTTTTGATCAAAAATCATAAGAAACAAAAGTGTTTTTTCAGTGAAAAAACTAAATTCGTTTGTGTTTAATGTCATAAGTAGTAGATGGTAGTTCTTTTTTTTAAAGTTACAAAATTGATTGAGATAAAGAAATTTTCTTCAAAATAAATAAAACGCAAGAATGACACGGATTTATTTAATAAAAACTAATATTTCCCCATTTTTGATTAATAAAGTATCAGCTTGAATTTTCTTTACATTCTTATATAGAAGTGGTTAAGATGCTTTTTGTATTAAGTGCTTAATAAAAATATATTATAAAAAAAGCTTATTTAGGTCGTTTTATGAAACGATATACAAGTATGATGATCCCAAAACCTATAAGGATGTATAACCCATATGATTGCCAGAACGAACCACTTTTGGTAGTTAATAAAAGTGGAGTTTCCTTATTGTAGAGTACAGTTATTCGATCCCCTTCACTATCTAAGGGACCAATAAACGGGATATGCATTAGTTTTACGGTACTAGTTAGGCTGTCACCTTCTTTGGTTTGATATGATACTTTGGCGGTAGCGGAAGATCTTCGCGATCTTACTTTAAAATTAATTTCTTTAATGATTGCTTCTGTTTCTATGTACTCTGGTTCGGTAGCTTCTTGAGCAATCAGCGTAATTGGCAGAAATAGTATAAGGAAGAATAAATGGTAGATTTTAAGATGTTTCATGATTGGTGTATTAATGCTTCTAAGATAGTATATCGAATCAAGATTAGAAAATGAAATATCTTTTAAAAAGAAGGTGATGATGTGATAATTAGGTTCTCTCTAAAGAGAAAAAGAGATTGAGACATTTACTGATGTAACACTTCAATATTTTCTATTTCGAATGCATCGTTTAATTGAATATAAATCGTCGAATTAGGGAAATTATTATTTGCAGAGAAGAGTAAAACAAAATCTTCTGTATAAAAATTAATCTGATCTATTTTTAATTCATTTTGCAATGAGTTGGAGTCTTTTTCTGTTGGAGTATATTCGGATTGACTATATGAAGATTTGGTAATCTGATCGGCTATTTCTTTTTTTAGGATTTCTAAACGTTCTAAATTTAAACGAGATATTCTATCGCAAGAAACGTTAGCAAGAGATCGAAAATCCTTAATATTCGACGTTTCTTTTTCGATATCTAGAGTTACTTTTACCCTATTACTATTTTCTAATATTAGCGCATATCCTTCTAATATAGCATCATTTATATTTGGAGATTCTATAAATTCAAATGCATCGTAGTCTGAAGACATAAATTACAGTGATTTTATTATATATACACTCCTTCATCAGGTGAATAATATCTAAATCTATTATAATAAAGTTCCGTTTCGGAGTCTTCATACTGTCCTTGATATCTAAATGGACAATCATTCAATGAACCTTTTACAAGTTTACGAAAAAATCCAGCGCGGCAGTCTGGCGCGATCACTAAAAAGGTCTACCAGACCTTTTCTTTACGCTCTACCCTCATAAATATCATACTCTACTTACCAGGTTTTTTCGCCTTTGTTATTGTACATTTCTACGGGAGTTCCCAGATAGTCTGTAATGATAGAGTTGGAATCCTCTGCCGTAATTTTAGCAGCAGTTTTAAATGTGCCTTCATCGAATACCCAAGTAATCAGATTTTCAATAGGTTCGGGTGTGCTTTCTGTCAGCATTCCAAATTCATCTACCACCAATTCAGGTCTGTCTTTGAGATCATAGCTCCATTCGTGTAATGGGACGTTGCCGTCCCACACCCATCGGGTGATGGAACCTCTCAGCCTACCTGTGGTAGACATCTCTCCTTGAGAAGGAGAGAAGCCTTTTTTGAAATTTATTTTTGCCGTTCTACGTCCTAGTGCGTCGTATTCGAATTGGGTAGTGTTATTTTTAGGGTCGGTTACGGATCGTAGCATTCCGTTTCCGTACCATTAGTCGTAGTTTCCTTTGTTGGTAACCTTAGTAATTAGGTTTCTTTCTTTAATGTAATCGATGCTACCTTAGAGATTATAAAACACAACAAGCGTATAAGTAAAAGCCACAACATTTCTGCTTTGGCTTTACTATTTTAGTATGCTCTCAACTTAAAGTTAGAATACTTTATAATGTTTAGATATTTTTAGCTTTACTATTTTCAAACCTTGCTAATAATGTTTCTTTCCATTCCTCACTAGGACAATCTTTTATTAGGGTTTCATATTTATCTAAATCAATATTACCAAACAATGATTCTATCAATTGTAGAAGAGTCCAATGTAAATCATAGAAGGCATTTTCAGGAAATAGTTTAATTAGAATTTCTCCTTCTTCAAATGATACAGGTTTTTCTATAGATTCCAATAAATCATCATATTTATCGATTAAATCATCGATTGAATCATCATCGTCTAAATCTTCATTTGGCATTCGCCCTAATTTATTTAATTTAATTACTTCTTCTCTGATCATGGTTATATTAGATTTTATTTACAGCTCGCTTTTACATCACTAAGAGATAGTTCTCCTTTTTTAAGCAAGCCTTTATTTTCATAACTTTCGATTATTTGCTCTATAGAATCATCATATTTAGCACCACCTATATTTCGTAAATCAACAAGATCATCTTTTAAAACATCTTTAAAAGCTCTATGCCTATCTACTTTTGCAGTAGCTCTACCTTTTGACTTATATGTACGTGTTTGCGCGTGTTCAGATTTCGGCATTACAACAGCTACGCCTTCTTTTCTTGGAAGATGTCCTAATTTGTCTTGTGGGATGTGATGGTATTCTAAATCGTCACCAACTTCACCTAGTTTAGACAAGTCTCCATAGTCACCAACTTGCCCAATCGTAACAGCTAATCCAAATACGTCAACAAAATAGTTGTTATTTGTAGTATAAGAATACAAACGATCTCCTCCTGTTAACCCAATTGGATCCTGTGATATATACACTCCTTCGTCAGGCGCATAGTATCTAAATCGATTATAATACAATCCAGTTTCTATATCCTCATACTGTCCTTGATATCTAAATGGACAATCTTCCAAAGAACCTTTTACAAGTTTACGAAAAAATCCAGCGCGGCAGTCTGGCGCGATCGCTAAAAAGGTCTACCAGACCTTTTCTTTACGCTCTGCCCTCATAAATATCATACTCTACTTGCCAGGTTTTTTCGCCGTTACTATTGTACATTTCTACGGGTGTTCCCAGATAGTCTGTAATGATAGAGTAGGAGTCATCTTCCGTAATTTTGGCAGCAGCGTCACTATACAATAAAATTGGGATTGGTCTTAATGCTCTACAATTATTTGTTAGTTGTCTCTATGCTGCATTTGGTTTTTTCTTATTAATACAGAAAGGGCATTCTATAGAGTACGCAGTAATACCATTGATAATAATGTTTGCTATTTCTATAAATCTGTTTCATCAAAGTACTAAGCTATATCAATAAAAAGTCACTCCCTAAAAAAGAAAGTGACTCTATTTTATTAAAATCAAGATACGATTAATCGAGAATCAAAAATATTTTTCATCATTTCAATAAACTCTTTACGATTAAATTCCATATCGTTAAATAGTAATGAAAATTTAGTTCCCTTAACTTCAAATTGCAATTCATCCTTATTAAATGTGAGTAAATTACAACAGTTATAACAGGATTCCCCATTACATTCTATATAAGGTTCGCTTAATTCTGATTCTTCTTCAAGTTCATCTGGATCATATGTTTTTTGAAAGATCAAATAATTTGAAGGATTACTGTCCTTTGAATCAGCTAATGAGACCATATAATACATATCTTCTTTGTTATCGGTAATAGATATGTTTTTAACTTTAAAGTTTATTTCGAACATTTAATTACAACCTTTAGGGTGAAATTTAGGGTTTTTACTTGTTGAATCGATTGTCTTTTTACCATCTTGGAATTGAACATGTTGTGCTTTTCCTGTATCATCTGTCCATTTGTAATCAACAGTTGCACCAACACCACTTGCACCTCTCATTTTACCTTTACAAGAATTACAAGGAGGATATTGTCCTATGATTTCCATTCTTTGTCCAGGTTGTAAAGGTAATTTTTTAACCGCTCTTGCTTCTGTATGTGTTGCTAAGGTACTTTGTGGAAATCCTAAAGCTTTTTCAGCAGCAGTCATATTACCACTTTGGAATGCTTCGGTATGAATAAGGTTTCCAGAATTATCAAATACATTTACAGTCGCATTGTGAGTTCCTTTTCCTGATCCAAACGCCATAAGACCATTAGGATCGACCCAAAAATTAGAATCGTGTACATAAGCGTAAAGATTATCACTACCAGCTAGCCTTATTGGATCCTGCGATATATAAACTCCTTCATCTGGTGAATAATATCTAAATCGATTATAATATAGACCAGTTTCTATATCTTCATACTGACCCTGATATCTAAATGGACAATCATTCAATGAACCTTTTACAAGTTTACGTACTTTTCCATAAATATCATACTCTACTTGCCAGGTTTTTTCGCCTCTGCTATTGTACATTTCTACGGGAGTTCCCAGATAATCTGTAATGATAGAGTAGGAGTCTTCTGCTGTAATTTTAGCAGCAGGCTTAAATGTACCTTCATCAAAAACCCAGGTAATCAGGTTTTCTATAGGTTCGGGTTTACTTTCTGCCAGCATTCCAAATTCATCTACCACCAATTCAGGTCTGTCATTGAGATCATAACTCCATTCGTGTAGTGGGACGTTGCCGTCCCATACAAAGCGGGTGATGGAACCTCTCTGTCTACCTGTGGTAGACATCTCTCCTTGAGAAGGAGAGAAGCCTTTTTGGAAATTTATTTTTGCAGTTCTACGACCTAAAGCATCGTATTCGAATTGCGTAGTGTTGTTTTTAGGGTCGGTCACGGATCGTAGCATCCCGTTTCCGTACCAATCATAGTCCCAGTTTCCTTTGTTGGTGATCTTAGTGATTAGATTTCCCTCAGCATCATACCTAAATGTATTTCCATCTGCTTCTAAAAGTTGTCCACCAGTTCCATATTTTCGATCACCTTTGCCTTCCGTTCTGTATAAATTACCCACCTCATCTGGTAATTTGTAATCAAACTGCTTGTTTTCATATCGAGCACTAGCCAGATTATTAAATTCGTCATAACTATAGGCTACCGTTCCACGAGTTAATTCGTCGACCATTTTGGTCAATCGATCATTTACATTCCAAGTATAGGTACGATGACGCATTTCTCGATTACCAGCCGTTACTTTGTGTTGTATCGGTCTACCCGCATGATCATATTCTATATGATTGGTAATACCACCAGGAAGTATGCGTTCTACTTCCATACCCAAACTGTTGTGCTCAAATTGTGCGGTCCAAGAACCTCTCTGTCCACTTTGGGTGGACATCTCTCCTTCGGAAGGAGAGAAGCTTTTAAAAGAAACAGCAGCATTCATTTCTTCAATCAAGCCAAGTTTATTTCTAGTTAGGGCAATATTAGCACCTAGACTACTGGTAATGTTTGTACGATTGCTTAGTGCATCGTATTCACTTTCTACAATATGACCGTCTTGCTTTTCGGCAATGATTCGTCCCGCAGAATCTCTGATGAGTTGTACATGGCTATGTTCGTTGATAGCTTCTGTTAAATTACCATTGAGATCATAACTATAGGTTTCCCAAGTACCATCACTATGTTCTGCTCTTGTAATTCGCCCGTTATAATCATATTCGTACTCTGTATATTTATCATCTGGTCGATTTACTCTTAATACTTTTCCTGCGCGATCACGATCATATTTTCTGGTCAATCCATCAAAACCAATTTCTCTAATGATTTCTCCCTTTTCATTTCTAGAAAAACGATAGTATTCATTATGCTCGTTGGTAATAGTGTTTAACTGTTCTTCGGTATCGTACTTAAAAAATACTTTCCTGCCATTTTCTTCTCGCATTTTAAGGCTTCCCATTGGCGTATAGTCAAAATTAACTTCACGTTTCTTTTGATCAATGGTTTGTATTACCTCATCATAAGCGTTGTATTTTAGTTTTACGAGATTGGTATCTGCTTGTCGTATTTGGTAAATACGATCTAATTCATCGTAGAAGAATTGCTGCTGGTGATCTTCAGAATTTTTAGTGTGTAAACATCTTCCCCAAGCATCATATTCCCAATGAGATTCTGCTCCATTTGGTAATGTTAACTTGTGTAAGTTATGATCTTTGTCATACGCAAGTTTAGTCCGATTACCAGCATTGTCTCTTACTTCATCGATCAGTCCTTGCTCATTATATTCAAAGGAAGTAACACCTCCATCCAATCCAATCACAGCATGTAGACGATCATTTTCAAAAGTTTTTACTACGGATCCACCAGCAGGATCTTTGGTAAGCACCAATCTATCTTTTTCGTCATATACAAATCCAATAACAGAACCATCTGGCTGATGTAATCCAGTAAGATTTCCGCGTTCGTCATAACTATATCCTGTAATGTTTCCTTCTTCATCGATATCCCGATACGGTTCCATATATGGAGTATATTCATGAAAAATATGATCTCCCATTGGATCGGTTACTTGTGTACAAAGATTTAGATTGTTGAAATAATAAATACTTTCTTGTTCTAAAGAATTGGTAACAATATTGTATCCTTTATGATATTCGATACTACCAGATAGAATACCACCATCTCCCCAAGTTCTGATACATTTAGCTCCCGTGGTTTTTCCATCATATTCCCAATAGAACGCTTGACCATTACGGTCTGTTTTCTTAACCATTAGATGATTTTCATATTCCATCACCGTTTTTTGATCCAATGCATCAATGAGTTCGGTTAAATCTCCTTCTTTGTTGTAGTTATATCTAACGAGTGTTCTGGTTTCTCCTTGGTGTGTTGCTGTTATTTCGGTAACTCTATTGTCTTCATCTAATTCTAAATTAATCCTTCTACCTGCAGTATCAATGATTTGCTTTAACTGATAAACCGCATTATATACAAATTGAATTTCGAAACCTTCAGGATTTCTTAAACTAGTAGGTTTATATAGAGAGTCAGTAAATTTTGTAAACGTATAGGTCTGTTGTGTTTGATGATCGGTAACTTCATAGGTACGACCATTGATGAAAGTGAGTGTTAGTTTTTCAGTTCTGTTATAAGACGATTCATTTTCTACAAGTAGCATTGGGAAAGAAGTAATTCTCCCATCGGGTAAACGCATTACAATACTATCTTCGTCATAGTCTACGTGCAAGGCAAGGTCATAGTTGCAATGCATTCCGTATCCCATAATGCCTTCATAGGCAGAATCTGAGTACCAATTTCGTTCCCAACGAATAGGAATTGGTCCGGCAATACTAAAATCTTCACCTTCGTACACCATCCGACCTGTAACAAGATCTACAGGTTCGAATCCCATTTTACACATTTTTTTACTAAGACCTTGTGTGGCAGGGAACTTTTTTAATACTTTATGATTTAATTTTGTTAGTCCTTTTCCGGCACCTTTCATCAACGCGCCAAAGCCATAAGACATTACTAGAGCCATTAACATTCCCATTAAATCCGGAGCGTAAGGTCCACCAACATTTACAGGTTTTCCCATGGGCATAGGAATACTCATCGACGATGGTAGGTATAAACTAGGAACAGGTTTCATCTTTTTTCCTGGAGTAGCAGTTAATGGCATCCCAATATCATTACAGGTCATGGTCATATATCCTGCTGGTGTAAAGTAAGAATCTTCTACACTTACTTTGGTACTTCCAAAAAAGTTCATGGAATCATGTCCAATCATAGGAGCCATGGCAAAGGGACCACCCATTGGTATGTGGATCACAGTACCGATCATACCAGCTGTACCACTATTTCCTTTTGGTACACAATTTACATTTACCGTAGACCCAATAATAGGAACATAATCCATAGGATCTATTACCATTCCAACATATGGATAGGGTAATGGAGTAGGAATTCCTGGCGGAAGTACAGTGATATGTATATCAATTCCGATGACAGGAGTAAAATGTTTACTAGCTAATAACATATCTAAAACCAGTTTAAAATTGAAAGACTCTTTTTTTCCATTTCTTTACGATGTGCTTCTACATTTGTTCTCCATTGTTCTCCTTCGATTTCTTTCATAAAAACATCAACAGATTCACATTCGTTTAGATCTCTACTCTTTTCGCATAGATTGTAATAGTCTGCTGCGATATATGCCATACAAGTTGATTTTATCAATTCTGGAGCTAAAGAAACTCCATATTGATACGCTTCAGTAACAACAGTTGCATAGCGTTTTTTATCTCTTTTTTTAATCACATTATATCCTAGCCACCAAGCGGTTAATGCTTGCGGACCAAAGCCAAATTCTATAGAAGTTTCAGCTTGTTTACAAAACAAATCTGCTGCTAGATCCTTTTGTTTTTGTAATTGCTTACAGCTTGCTTGATATCCATAGGTTTGCACGATAATCGGTTTGCAATTATCTTCTCCACCAGACAGTCCTTGTTTTGCGATAGCCATTGCTTTTTGCAGTAGTTCATCAATAGCTTCATATTCTTTAAAATTAAAAAGCATACCCGCATAAATCACATGAGCTGTTGCAAATGCAGACTTACTACCAGATTTCTGAGTGATCATTAGTCCTTTCTTTCCCCATGTATGAAGTCGTGGTAAATTCTTTTTGGTAACGCTTTTAGACATTTCGATCATACATTGTCTAAATTGAACTTCGGGATCATTAGGATCTCCTGCAGCAGCGATTTTATTAATAGCTCCTTGTAAATCTATAGGAACAGCTAAAGACTTTACAATATCTGAATGTGTTTTGACGAGATTGTCAAAATATCGTTCTTCTACATAATCAAAGAACATAATCCTAACCTTATCCGGTAATCCTAGCTGTATCAAATGGTCAATCCATTTTTCATAATCTTTGGTTTCCTCTACAGAATATGGATACAAAGACAATGCTAGATGTAATTGAGGATTTGGCATCGCTTTTTGGAACGTACTTAACATTTCCAGCAATAGAAGATTATGATCTGTATCTTCATTTTCTAGTTTGGTCTCATATTCAGAAATATTCCAATCGAATTTTAAATCTCGTGCATTAAGTTCTTTCTGTAGTTCTTTATCCTTTTTAAAAGTTTCGATCCAATCTTTAATCAGATTTCTACTATGAGTTTCTTTATTTTCAAAAGCTGTTAATAATACAATAGGAACATCTGGCAAACCACCATTGGGAGTGGATTCTAAACGCAGAAACCCTTCATATAGTCTAGCTTGATCTGGTTTGATTAACCATCGTACCAACTGTATATGATTATTTGGAGTTACCTCATCTATCCATTTTTGTTGAATGGTAGTGATAAGTTGCGCTATGGGATTGTGTTCATTATTCATGATTAATTACCCACAATTAAGATTTAACAATCCTCCTTTTACATTGGTCATGGTAGTACCATCGATATCGGTCATCCCTTTACTCGTCAGTTTTAGTTCTGCTTTTCCTTCTACTAGTGTACTCGGTGCACCCACTTCTACTTTTGCAGCACTATTGATAGTAACTTTAGAGCTACCGTCGTTTAGAATTTCTTTAGACTTAACGTTTACATTGTTTTTACCATCGATATTTACCGTTTCTTCTGCATTGATATTGATCTCTTTAGAAGAAAAATTAATTTTTTCTGGAGCGCTAATGTTTATTTCTTTTTTAGAAGTATCCAGAATGATAGAATTGCCATTTTTATCGGTTATGGTAATGGTTTCCTTTCCGTCTTCATCAGAAAAGGATAGGGTATGACCTCCTCGAGTTTTGATAGCTTTGATATCATTTTTCTCAGTCTTCCAATCTCCTGCATTACTACCTCCTGTAAACAGAGCTCCCATTACATATGGTCTCTCGGCGTTTCCTCCTTCAAATCCAACGATTACTTCTTCTCCTTTTTCTGGTGTAAACTGAAAACCTTTACCACCGCCAGCATGAGGTGTTAGTACACGTAACCATGGCGTTTCTTCTCCGCTTGCTTTTTGCCAAGGGAACTGCACTTTTATTCTGCTCATTCCTTCAGGATCCGAATTATCCATAACAGTGGCTACCTGAGATTCACTTTTTGGAAAAGCCATCATATTGGTATTTGGATAGACATCTAAATCTGCAGTAACTCCAATAAAATTATTTTGGTACTTACCATTTTCTGTAGAACTATGAGAAACACTAATGATTCTAAAACTACCATAATCGGTTTGTTCTCCTTTAATTTTGATGACTTGTCCAATGTTAACACCAGGGTTATCACTTACACCTTGTACCTGAACTTGTCTGATTTCGGCAGCTTTCTTTTGCTGTTCTACGTGTGTGTCTAATCTCTTCTTTAATTGTGGATCGTAATATGAGTTTACATAGATGCTTGTTTCTTTGGCAAAAATAGCTTCACTTTTTTGACTGGTAAACCCATTAAAACCATTTACTCCAGAATTCACCTGAGCGGTAGTCATTTCGTGCTGCTCGTCTGTTAGATAATCATTCGTAAAATACTTGAAGTTATTAGGAGTAGGGCGAAGGTTAATAGAAAACTCCTGTAAATCATGGCCATAATTTAACTCTACAGTTTCTTTATCTTCTGGTTGTCCGAATACTAATTTGCTTCCATCATAAAAGAACCATTCACTGTATTGAGCTGCCAGTCGGCTAGCATATTCAAAAGCACTTTCATTATGCTGCACACTATAATGAAGGCTTTCTGAATTGTTAGGACTGATTGTAGTTTCCAACTTTGATTTGTCATAGCCTTGAAATGTTTTATCTAATATTTCAGATAGTCCAACGTCGCTATGGGAATCATAATGTGGTCCATCATCAGTAATGATGCTACAAGAATGTGCCTTGATAGAAACCATATCACCATTTTGTTGATGAAATCCTTTGGTATTGCTTACGGAAGTTACAATACCTTTAAACTCTAGTTCTTTATATCCATTAGCGGTATCTAAAGAGGCTATTTTAATGGTTAGGATTTCTCCTAGGTAATTTTTGCTCTCCGAAGCAATTTCTCCTGAAACACCTTCTAATACATCCATTCTACAGATTAGTTCCAGAACGTGATGCGCATCAATCTCTTGATGAAGCATTAATCTTTTGTAAGCTTTAATAGGAGTTCCTCCTATGAAAATTTGAGTGTTTGATTGCAGCGCCATGATTTAGTTATTTATGTTGGTTGTATTCTATAATACTACTAACGAAATTTTCTTTATCGTGTTTATATATTAGTATACGATTGGTATACTGAGTTAACATTTTAGACGGTTCAATCGATTTGGGGAAGAAATTGATACATCGAACCGAATAATAGACTTCTTTATGTTATCAAAAATAGTACCTAACTATTCCTATATAAAAATACTTAATTTTTTAAGAGTGATGTAGTTACCTATGTTATTTTTATGTTTTCCTACATAAAAATGGGTGTTTTTCCCCATTACATTACGTCTTTGTTATTAGATACAAATGGTCGCGAAATTGTTACCCTTTTTTGAGAAGAAAATGGTATTTGGGTATCATATATGGGATAAATAATGATAGAGTAGAGGTGAGATTGTATTCTATCCAGGTAATAATCTTCGTTTTAAATCTACTTCTATCCATTGGATAAATAATTCCTCGAAGTATTGAATTTTATCTGGGCAACCTCTTTGAAAATCGTCGCAGGATATTCTTTTGGTGTTTTGATTATATATAATAGTAATTTCCAAAAGACTATTATCTGTTGTTTCACTACTGTAGTGATCAGAACTGTTCAATACGTTATGTGTAATGATATAAGCTAACAAACTATCTTTTTGCTTTTTTGAAATATGTTTTACAATTTTTTTGGAGTAAGTACTATCTTTTTTAAAACCTTCTTTGGATGGATGATAAGTAAGTACGGTATCTCTTAAACTAAAACTATCATATTCAAAAGCACCTCTATCTACATATATTTCTAAACGAGCTGTTGGTTTATCTGTACCTGTTGGATTACTTTGTTGTGTTGCTTTTTTGCATCCAGAAATTATAGTTAATACTGATATTGAGGTTGTTATAAGTGTTTTGAAAATTTGAGACTTATTCATGTCACTAAGATATTCTTTTTGTACACTACTTTTTAAAATACATTGTATTGTTTTTTCATCTTGGATGATCTAAGATCTTTTTGATGTTAAAAAAGTAATGATTAACATGGAAAGAAATAACAGAGTTCTTTTAATTTTTTGTTATGAAAGGTAAAGATATAGAGATCATCAGATAGGGGATGAGTCTTCATAAGAATAGTAATGATTCCATCTTTTTCATGATCTCTATTTTTTGTAAAAGACACTGGGAAATCTTCTTCGAAATTTAACAGTGTATAATTTTTTGAAAAAATAACCTTCTTATGTTTAATGGTAAAATTGGAAAGCTCTACATCTATTTTCCTGAATGCATATTCAGTTTTTGAGACTTCAATTTCCCAATGTAAGTACTTCCATATTTCATCAGAGTCTTCTAGAATAGCTCCACAATCATCTATTTGCTTTTGCACAGTATTAGGTTTTCCAATAAAAGATTTTAGAACTACTATTTCTCCTTCTAACGGATATTTACTGTTTACATATAAAGTTTCAGATAAATATTCAACTTCAGGTTGTTGAAACAAAATGGTATCTCCTTTAATTCGAGAATGAGTTGGTTTTGTATTTATATTACTTATACAAACCGTAGAAAGTAATATGATTAAAAATAGTGTGATATATGTTGTTTTCATCTACTTCTATTTGTGAATTATTAACCATCGAAATCACCAACCACCGATTGTTTCTCGTTCTTTTTGTTGTTCTTTAGTGGCTTCTGGAGTTTTTATATCGCTTGGATATAGAGGTTTTGGAAACCCAGACGCTTTGCGACGTTCATAATCTTGTTGTCGGAATTGATCGAAGACATCAACAGGTGGTAATGGCCTATTTTTATCCATATACCATACGTAGAATGACCAGATACTTAACAGTAAATTTTCTTGACTTGGATACTCTAGGTCTTTATAAATCTTTGTTCTGAAAAAGAAACCATAATTGGTTATTGATAGATAACAGAAATCAGGACCAGGATTTCCTTCTGTATCCATCAATCGTAATCTCTTTATTTTAATGTTTCTAAAACAAACTTTCTTTTTTATTCTTAATAGAGTTAAAGGAAAAGATATCGTGTTATTCTGTCTATCCAATTCTATATGATATTCTGAGGCGCTAAAACTTCGTATAATTACTAGTAAACCTATACATACAACAAAAGAAAAAAATATAGTCCATAAAATGTTTTCTTGAAAAGAAAAGAATAGAAGAAATATTGCAATAAAACAGATAATGATTCCGCTAACTAATGGATTATATTTCATGTCTTGACTAAAGTCAAGAATCATTTTAGTATGATTTAATTCAATAAAGTTTAAATCGAATGATTTAAATTTAGATGAATTAATTCCAGAATTAGCACTAATGTTGTGTTTAACTTTTTTGCCAAACATTATTTTTGAATCTTTAAAAACAGCAAATTAGGTAATTTTCAATTCTTACTTAAAACCTGAATTTGCTTGTGTATTACGTAATATTATTTCTCATTTATTATAGAAATTCTTGTTGTCTTTTTTCCACTTCGTAAATTAAATTGTTGTTATTACCCATAAACTTTGTTTAAGTTTATTTAGTTAGAAGAATACATAAAAATAAGTAGATATCTTTACCATTTCTTTATTTTTTTTCTGAAACTTTTCCGATTTTCCATAATCTGTCGGCATAATGCAGACAGAAAGCATAACATGCAACTGAGATAAAAAGACCACTATACAAAATAATTTCCGTGGTTATATCTATGCAAAGAAGTATACCTAAGAAAAGAAGATTTACAAAAGTAGCCATTAATGCACCTGCAGAAATAGTACCCAAAGTATTATAAAGTATCTTAATCGGTTTAAGAATATAACAAATGATGCTTAAAATGATAGCTAAACCCATATTGCCAAAGATGAAAAAAGCTACAAGCAATCCTTTGTGTATATTATTAATATCAACCCATTTGACTATTTCATCTAATCCCATGTTAGTTAGAAAAGGATTTGTAAATAACAAAACACAGAATTCCAATGACTAGAAATACTATAAAAAAACCAACTTTCTTTTTCATAAAAGGGATATCTTCAAAAGTGAATTCATAAAAAGCTATATCCATAACACGTAACTCTTTATCTTTTTCGTCTTTTATAATTTCAACACTATTATTTTTATTGACGACCGTACCCGTAATGATATATTCTGTATCATCTTCTAGCAATAAATTTTCTACATCTAGTAACGTTCTTGACAGCTTTTTCTCTGATCGATTTACATTTATTTGTATCGAAATGTCTTTAGCATTTACTTTTATTTTTCCAGTATCATCTTGGATGTAGAAATCGGTACTTTTAGATTCGGTTCTGTAGGTCCGCCATTTTTTACTCCCTTTTGCTCTTCTTACTCCTGCAGATCTGTATGCAAGCTGACTATAATTATAACCGATACATTTGGTTTCTGTGATAGGAGATTTTACATGATCTATTGCTTTTAATCTCCCTTTAATTTTAACTAATCCGCTAGAAAGTGTTTCGATTTTGGAAACTTCAAGAGTTTCGATTAGACCTGGCTTTTTCTTTTTAAGCAAAGGATATAAAAGCATGCCTGCTATTAATAGAAAAAATAGTATATCCCAAGAGCTAAAAGAAAACAAAAAAGTAAATAAGATAAGTTTCACTTAAAATATTAATACAAGATGAATTCATCGCTTCCTACAGGTCTGTAAAATAGGGAATAGTAACTTTTTCTTGATTCGCCTGTGGAGCGTAATACAGACTTATTACGTCCTACTTGTCCTAATTTATCGTATACCAAAGTAACTATTTTACCATTAGCGTAAAATCTAAGTTTAAAATCTTCAAAAGGCATCATTTTATACCCCTCCTTAACAATTTTACCAGATGTTAGCAATTTCCCTACTCTCTTTTTACTATCTGCTTCTGTGAAAAATAATTGTTGAGCAGTGCGTTTTTCTTTATTATAAATCAGATTCACATATTCAGATATCTTATTTTGATCGTAAATCTCGAACATTTTGTTATAGCTCAATAATAATTGTTCTGTTAGCTCTTTTATTTCCTCAACATCAGTAGTCAATAAATTTTGAGCTTTCTCTAATGTTTTAATTGTATAAGGAACGGATGCTTCGAAAGTTCCATCAAAAACATATTCTATGCGTTCAGGATAAATAAATCTAGTTTTTTTACTTGTTTCATTTTTCTCTGTAGGCGAAGCGAGATTCAGAATGACTTCTTCTTCACTATATTCTTTTTTGATTGTGTTATATTCCCTTTTTACTACATCCACTTTTACCTGAGCATTTTTCAAACTAGGTTCTAATTGTTGGGTTTCTCTATTGTAAGAAGGATACATTTTTATCTCAATAGTTTGTATGCCTGATTTTGATATAGCAAGGTTAATAGGAAGATAACTTCCCTTCGGCGAAACACCATTAGTAATGAATTCGTAACCAATAAAAACTGGGATGTCGTTAACCCTTATCTCAAAATTAGTATTCGAAGAATTTATGTAAATGCCGTAATTTGCTTCTAGTGGAAAATGCTCTACTTCTTTATAGATGTTACCGATATCTTCTATGGATTTCATATTTGTTTTAATGTTGTTTTGTCCGCAACTTGTTACGCTAATAATAATAATAATTAAAAAACTGGTTATTGTTTTCATTTGTAATTATTTAGAACAGGTCCCATTTTAAATCTTCTCCTTTATCATTTTGCCATACGTTCTCATATTCATCTAATAATACTAGTTCTTCATCAACTATTTTCTTAGGTTTACTAAATAATTCTGTGCCTTGATCATCTTCTATGGTTAATTCTCCTTTTACTAATAGTTTTACTTTAACACCGTGAAAAGTCATTTTAGGAATCATATAAAAACCATCAACTTTAGTTGCTTCAAGAATACCTTCTATAGTAATTCCAGAAGCCATTTCAGCTGAAGCTTCAAAAGCACCTGTTACACTTCCAACTCCATACATTGCATATTCGGCTTTGAGAACAATACCTAAAGCTAAAGCAAGCTCAACAGTACCTCCAATCTTGAAAGGGCTATCATCTTCTGCATCTGGTTCCAATTGACCTGGGTGGAAGTTAGTCTCACCAGATGCCGAATTATATTGTAGCATTCCTTGTGCGTGTAATTTTCCTGTTACTGATAGTTCTGCGGTTACATCAATATTATCAACTAAATCCATTATTGTAATAATGGGACGAAACCAGGGAACCTTCTGTAATAATCCTAAAAAATCAGCAACCATTTCGACACCAAAAATTGGATCTGCAGTTACATATGATTCTATCATAATTCCCAACCCATCTTGCGGACTACCTTTAGGTATTTCTCCATACCAGCTTGCACCTATGGCTAAAGAAGGTGGAATAATATTCATAGAGAAAATTGATCTACCACCAAGAGCTTTTGTTATTCTAGCAATGTCTTGTGCAGTATCACTTTCCTCATGTTGTTGTTTTCTTTTGTCTCCTCTTTTTTTAGCTTTTCCTCTTTTTTTAGCACTTCCACCAAATATAGATTCAACGAAATCTTTTACTGCTAAAAACTGGCGCACCATATTAGCATACTTTTGGTAACTGCCGGTTACCTCAAACATCTCGCCATACTCATCCCATTCGGCCCATAAAGAAAGAACTAAATCTGAATAAGAACTATCTGGGTCATTATCAAAATTATAAAATTTAGGATTCTTTTTGGTTACTGTACCATTTTTCCGATCCTCTTTTAGAGTTCTTTTTTGAGCCTTTCTTTTTTTCTTTTTTTCTTTAACTTCTTTCAGCTTTTCCCTGTTTTCATTGGCTAATTCTTTATATCGTTTTTTTTGCGCTTTCTTTTTTTGCTTTTCTTTAGAGGTACCTTTGTTAGCCTTTACTTTATCGGCTAATTTTTCGTACTTTTCAATTAGATCTTCAGAGACGGCCTCTTCCATATCTAATTTATCTTTTTCAACTTTTAATCCTTCTTTTCGGACTTTATAATCTTTGTATTTTTCTCTAACTTTATTAAATTCATCTGGGTCAGTGTTGTAAGCAAGCTGTAATGTCCATTTTACATCTGGATATACATTAATGTTTACAGTTTTTTCACCACGGCAAGATTCAAACTTAACCGGGTATACCTGCTTTGGCGCTTTAAGAGGAAAAAAACACTTAATAATATCTCCTAATTTTTCATTTGTAGCATCTGATCCATATACATAAGGCACTTCAATTGTAAAATTACTATCATCGTCAATTACATCTGTGTATGTTTTTACGGTTACCTCATGTGCTTCTTGATGCTCTCGTTTAAAACCAATTACACTTTGAAAAGCGCCGCTAGTACTAGTTGTATGGCTGTCTTCTAGCACTCTATTATCATTTTGATCTTTATGATTGAGATCTTCTTTTTCAAACTTACCTTTGTTGTAAGAAGTTCCAAAACCAAACCATTTTCCTAAATCGTTCGTAACAAAACTATCATCCCATCTATATTTTTTAGGTTCTATTTTGCTATCTATAATAATCGGAGCATTAACTGATACGATTGTTTTATTATGATCTTTTTCTTTTCCTAAAAAAACACAATCTTCTGTTTCTTTTTCAACTTTAAAAAC
This sequence comes from uncultured Aquimarina sp., assembly GCF_947492965.1. Classification (GTDB taxonomy): domain Bacteria; phylum Bacteroidota; class Bacteroidia; order Flavobacteriales; family Flavobacteriaceae; genus Aquimarina. Next base: position 68,640 of record NZ_CANLOZ010000014.1, read on the forward strand.
AATTTCTCTTCTTGCAACCCTAGGTCCTGCTACGACATCAATTTCGATTACTTCCGCTTTTGATGAAGTCGCTTCATCAAAAATTTCAAGAGTAGTATTATCCTGACCTCCATCTGTATTTTGTGTAGAACTTCCTTTAAAATAATCAGCTGTAACTTTTTTTATTTTACAAGGATGAAATTCTGCTACATCAGTAATTATATCTCCAATAATAGTAGGTTTGTTGCCTGATTTAGTAGCAGGGTTTACTTGTTTTGCTTCTTTTTCTGTGGGTGTTTCCACAGTAATAGCGTTGTTTTCAAAGGCAGTTTTTTTCTTACCTTCTACATTAAACTCTATGATTGGAATAATATTGAGCGTATTGCCAGCATATTCCCATCTTTTTTCCAAACGAACATCGATAACCACCTTTTGTACTTTACTCGTGTTATCACCTGTATCTTGTAATACCTTTACTTCTCTACTAAAATATTGTGCTAAGGTATCATTAGGATTGTTAACATCTTCATCCAAATCGAGATTGTAATCAAAATATTTAGTATCCTTTAACCATACTTTTATTTCATGGCCATATAGTCCTGTGGTATAAATGTGTAATTGCACAGCCTCGGTAAAGAATTTAGAACCGTTTATTTTTTTGCCATGTATATCTGTCCATTCCACTTTATCAATTTTACGTTCTCCAATAGAATTGATAAAATATCCAAAAGGAGGTTTAAATTGAGGATCGTGTCCTGGTAATACCGGTTCTACCCATCCTAATCCACCACCAGAATATACAGTGGGAACTCTAAATTTAGCTTTAGGACCTTTAAGGGTTTTATGAAAGCTTGAGTTTTTAGGACTGTTATGAAACATGTTGGCAATCCACTGAATGTTTTTTATTTCTTCGTCCGAATATTTTTCAGTATCAGTAAATTCTAAAGTAACACTTACTCCCGGATCTAATGTAATTAAATTCTCAGAATCGTGAACAGCCACTTCTGTAGCAGGATTGTGTACTTTTATATAATCTTTGGTTGTCATACTTCAACTATTTTTGGAGCCTTATTTACTATAGAACCAGGCTAATAAAATCATCCCAATAGATATTATTATTGGAATTTTAGTTAATAATCCTGTTGGCTTGTATATAAAATATAAAATGATAGATAAGATCAGTAGAACGATAGCAATTCCTCCAAAAATAAGCATTCTAATAAAACCAGCTGGCACGTGAGTGTGACTTATAGTAGGTAGTAAATACCATATACAACTAATGACTTGTAATATTATTATTACTATTGGTGCATATTTTTGAATCATTATATATTAGTTTTTTTATTCATAGTGTTTTTCTACTGAACCGGCCTTGTAAGTACCAAAGCTTTTACCTTTTTCATCCTTAGCAAATTTGTAAATATTCATTCTTAAATAATTTTCAAGAGTTTGCTCTGTTGCATTGTTCTTGAAATAGACTAAGATGTTATATGAAGCATTGATAGCATCTTTAGCTCCTTTTATTTTTACAACTTGATCATCGTTAGCATCGTAAATAGATACTCCATCTTTTTTTGGGCCATATTTCTGAGCCCAAGTCCAATCTTTTGGATCTATAGCATCGGATTGTCCATGTTTGTGAGCATCTTGGTTATTATACGATTGAATGTTCTTAATTCTACCAAGATTGTCTCTAATGATGTGAGCGTCAGAAAAAGAATCTTGAACCATATGTAAAATCTTACCCATATGAAATAACCCATGATAATTTTTTTCTTTAGCATCAGGATTTGCTTTTTTAACCGAGATCGCTTTTTTATACCATTTGATAGCTTGATCCACTATTTTATCAACAACTTCTTGATTAGTAAAATCTCCAGCTGGAGCCATTGAATGCCAGAATTGAAGATCTCCATGGTGGCTTCTGTACGCCATAGTACCTTCTTTATGTTCATCTCTCCATGTAGCATAATAACAAGTTTCTACCGAGTTTTCATCTCCACATGGAACATCAGGCCAGGCGCAACCTTCATCTAATCTATAATCGTATTTTAATCCAGCTTTTTTTGCTGCTTGTTTTGTAATATTTTCATGAACAGCGCCTTGCCCTCTAATTTTAAAGAATTCTACAACAATTTTTTCGCCAGATTTTAGGGTAACCGTTCCGTGATCATCATTATCATCTTCAATAAACAATAAGTCTTTTGCTTTTTCTTCTCTACTAGGATAAGCTTTTTTTACAGATGCTTTAAATTCTCTTATACTGCCATCAGGGCCTTTAATATTAAAAGAGGCGTATTCAAAGTCTTTATTGAGTAATTTATTATAACGAATAAAATCAGCAGCAAATAGGGTTCCTTCATCTCCTTTAGCGTCTCCACCAAGAGAATCATACTCATTTCTAATCAAATCCTCAACATAATGTCCAGTTTCTTCAATCATTGCTCTAAACAATATCCAATTGGCAGCTGTATCTTTTTCTGCTTTTAACACCCATTTTTCATTGAGATGTATGGTTTTGTCCTTATAATAGGCGACTTGGGTTGAAGATAAAGATTTTTCTATTTGCCATTCTGGAGGAGGCACAGCACCTTTAGTAAGGTCATCTTTAAATTCTTTAATGGCAGTGTGTTTTACACCTTTACCAAAAATACCTCTTAACCCAGAAATAAAAGGTTTAGAAGAATCATGATCAATTGTTTCTGTGCTATCTAAAAAAGGAGTTTTTAAATCTTCAGTATTGTTTATGTACAAGTTTGTCGTTACTGAAACTACTCTTTCTTCTTCGTTTCGAACCCAATTTTCTTCTTCGACCTCTAGATCATTGTCTAAAGATTCTACCATCTTCTTTACATTAACTAATGGGTTTAGTTGACTTTGTACTTCTTCATCAGCTTGTTCGACACTACTACTGCCAGCAGCAGCGGTTTGGCCATGCCATGTAAATTCTACACTTGGCGAACCTGATATGGCACACATGGCTTTACTTTTTTCTGTAAGAATTTGCCCTTGATTGGATAATATAACTTTGTCATAAAAATCCTGCCACTGCGTAATTGCAGGAACACAAGGTAAATATCCGCTAGAACTTGGCTGTAGTTTACATTGCCCAAAAGTTTTGGCTTTTAAAGGCATGCCAATATCCATGGTATTTGCAATTAGTTTTTTACTCCCACCAGAATCATTAATATATTCTTTCTGTTGTGTTAATACAACTAAAGTATCTGGCGTTGTACCAAATTTGCATTTGCACATTGCTCCATCAACTACTACATGTCCTGTACTCATATATAATTATCTATTAATGATACTCTATATTTATTTCCCAAAGAAAAAGAAACGTTTTTTCTTCTTTTTAGGAACTTCTTTATCTTCTTCTATTTCGAAAAGAGCTGCTCTTTTACTCGAAGATAAAGGTGTTTTGTTTTTTAAACTATACATCTCTACGGTTGTTTTTTTTAATTTCCCAGAAGGAAACTCTAACAAACATACTCCAGTTATAGCGTCTGCTATTAATGAATTTTTATAGATTTGATATTTTAAATCCATTGAACCTTTAACAGCTTTTTTATTTTTATCAATAGAAATAAGATTTCCTCTTAAGATATCTTTTTCACTTCTATTATCTATACATTTTCCTTTAACTTTTATAACAACGTCATTTTCCTTATGCTTATGATTGCCGATATTATTTTTTATTTGAAAAGGCACACTAGGAGCATAAGGAATAAAGGGTAACAATTGTTGTTTTTGCTTTTTGCTAATCTCTTCAATTCCATAAACAGAAGAAAAAAATAGTGAAATAAACCAATCTCTGCGAATGATAAGATCTGTAAGTTGGCTTTCATTATTAATAATAAGATCCATATTTTTTAGTAGAAGATCTATTTCCTTTCCTTTATAGGATTGTTTGATATTTTGTTCTTCGGTTTTCCACCTTTCGAGAATCTCATTCTGATTTAAAACAGAAACAGCTTTTCCTTGTCTATTTACTTTTAATCGTAATGGGTATAATACTTTTCCACATCTATCTGATAATTCATCTATCAGAATATCAGGAGCTTTTTCGTTAATAAAAACTTGATGTTTATAAACTTCAAATTCAAAATGATTGTCATCTGTTTCATAAATACAAATTACATCTATCTCATAATGTATTTGCAGCTTTTTTTTCTTATCATCTTCAAAAACAAGTATAACCCCATACGTGTTTGCAACTCCAATAGGATTATAGTTAAAAGATCCAACTTTTTTTTGGTTGTCTTCTATAATACCAGTGCCAATATCTAGTTTAGCCATTCTACGCTAGTACTACTAAAACAATTTTATTTTATCATCTGCCTGAATATCCACTTGTTTAGAACTTACAAGTTCCATGTTTTGTTTGGAACTTTCGATTCTAACTTTTTCTGCATTATCCAGAATTTCCTTAGCAATGAGTGTTTTATTTTCTTCAATACTTTCTGTAGCATTCTTTGCAGATATCGATAGGTCTTCCGATACTCTAGTAATCAAATTCGTACCTGCATTTATCTTTACTTCTTCAGAAGCATTAATTTCGACATTCTTTGCATTCAATGTCATGTTTTCTCCTGCAGAAATGGTAATATCATTATTAGCAGTGTCTATATGGATGATATTTCTATTTTTATCGGTAATCATGATAAACTCTGAACCATCAGCGTCGTTTAGTTCAACAGTGTGTCCACTTCTTGTTCGTAAGGCTTTGACATCATTGTTCGCTGTATTCCAACCTGCTGGGTTAGCTCCACCTGTATACAAAGTACCTAATACATATGGTCTTTCTGCATTTCCTCCTTCAAACCCTATTAAAACTTCTTCATCAATTTCTGGAATGAAGTGAAATCCTTTTTCTCCTCCAGCGTGAGGAGTTACAATTCGTAACCAAGGAGTTAACTCACCAGTTTCTTTTTGCCAAGGGAATTGAACTCTTATTCTACCGATACCATCAGGATCGCTATTTTCTTTTACAACAGCTACCTGAGTCTCACTTTTTGGAAACGCCATCATATTGGTATTTGGATATGCATCTAATTCTGAAGTAACTGCTTCGAAATTATTTTGATATCTACCATTTTCAGTATTGGTATGCGTTATTTTAATAACCCGAAAACTTCCGTAATCTCCGTTGTCACTTTTGATATTTATGAGTTGACCAAGTTTTACTCCTGGATTATCACTGGATCCTTTTAAGATAACTTGTTTTATTTCTTCGGCTTTTTTCTGTTTTTCAACATAGCCATCGATTCGTTGTTTTAAAGAAGGATCGTTATAAGAATTTACATAGATATTGGTTTCATTCGGAAAGATTTCATCAGATTTGTTACTGGTAAAACCATTGTATCCATTTACACCAGAACTTACCTCTGTAGTAGCCTTTTCGTGCTGTCCATCGGTTAAATAATCATTAGTAAAATATTTGTAACTATTAGATGAGGGTTTTAAGTCTAATGAAAACTCTTGTAGATCATGACCGTACGTAAGAACAACTTCATCTTCATCTTCTGGTTTTCCAAAAACCAATGCACTACCATTATAATAAAACCATTCTCCATATTGAGCAGCCAATCTACTTGCATACTGAAAAGCACTTTCTTGGTGCTGTACACTATAATGAATGTTTTCGGTATCTGATGGACTAAAAATAGTTTCTAATTTCGATTGATCGTATCCCTGAAAGGTGTTGCTTAAGATAGAAGCAAGATCCATATCATTAAAAGAGTTATAATGAGGGCCATCATCAGCAATAATACTACAACTATGAGCCTTAATCGTTACTAGATCTCCATTTTGTTGATGGAATCCCATAGTGCTATTTACAGAAGTAACTACTCCCTTAAATTCAAATTCTTTATATCCAGAGAATGTACCCAAAGAAGAAATTTGAATGGTAATAATCTGACCTAGATAATCTTTAGTCTGAGAGGCAATATCTCCTGTGAAATTCTCTAAGACATCCATTCTACAGACCAATTCCATGATATGATGTGAATCAATTTGTTGATGCAACATTAACTTTTTGTAGGCACTTATAGCTGTTCCTCCAATGAATATTTGTGTTTTCGACTGTAACGCCATAGTATTATATTTTTAGGGGTACTATCAATATCATTAATAGTATTTAATTGTAATAAAGTTACCGAATTTATAATTGATACATACTCTTATCAAGAATCATTAAAGTACTCTCGTTTTTAAATCAGGTAAGTTTATCCGCGAATTATACTCCTTTTACTACTTAAAAAAAGAAATAAAAGACCAAAAATCATCTACCAATTAGGATAGTCCCTATATGGATATAGAAACTATGCATAATTGATATTATGAAACTCAGAAAATTCAGTTTTAAGTTTTCGAAGGCCAATTATTGGTAAATGTAGTACCTTTAATTGTGATCTCCTTTGCTGAAAGTACTAAATGTATCTGTAAAGGTTTTGCGCTTTCTGCATTAAAATGTTCAGTATATTCAATACAGTATGCATCTTTAACTTCTACATTTTTAAGACTAGACATATTATCTCTTCTAAAAAAAGTGATTTTACAATTTTTAGTAATTGTAGGAGAGATCGTCCAATCTAAAAAATCAGCACTTGCGGTGGATTCTATTAATAAGCTTACTTGTCCGCCTTGTGGTTTTGCACAAGGTCTTCCTGTATAATCGGTATCTTGTCTAAAGGAGAATGAGCAATCCAAGATATTTATCTCTTCCCCATCAAGATCTAGTTTTGCTAAAAATGACATAAGTGATAATTTTAAAATGAATAACTACATATCAATTCCATATTGTTTACACATTTGTAAAAAGAAGAAATGATTATGTAAGATGAGAAAGGGAGTGAAAAACACTCCCTTTACCTAATGTTATATCAAACGGGGAAGTTATACCCAGTCGTTTTCGTGTTCACCATTACCAATACCGATTTTTTGTGCAGAAATAGTCAAAGTCTCAGTCATAGGATTCTTTCCAGTAGCATCAAAATTTTCAAAATACTTAACTGCATAAGCATTTTCAAAAGTTAGCTCTTTAAGAGTAGCTTCGGTATCTCTTTTAAGAAATACAATAGAACCATTTCTCATTTCAAAATTATTGAACATCCAATCAGATAAACCTGTATCTGCAGTAGATTCTACTTCCATTTTTATCATTCCTCCTCTAGTAATGGATGAAGGACGACCAGTTGCATCAGTTTCTTGGTGTAAACCATAGTTGCAGGATAAAATGTTATACTCTTTTCCACCAACTTTTAATTTTGCTTTAAAAGACATAATAAATAAATTTTAATTAATAAATAATAATAATAATTGAATATAATAAATGTAACTTGTACGATGTAAAGATAGCAAAATATGTGGTAATCTGTATATTATGCTTTTGTTAAGTGCTTTAAAAATAGTTGTTTTAGAAGGAAAAGGACTACACTGTTTTCGGGGAATTTGCACTTTGTCGTGAAATTCATCTATCAAAAAAAAGATCTCAACGAGGAAATTGAGATCATTTTTTAACAAAATTTTAACAGATATTTTTATGCTCTTTTACAGATAATCACATCATTTTCTTTAATTCCATTCCCTTCAATAGTTCTAGTAAAGTCAATATGAGATTGCATGCCCATCCAATTCGGTTTGGTGTAAAAAATCCATCCGTAAGGATTGTTTTTATCGTCTAAGAACTCAATTTCACCTTCTGGATGTCTATCGTTATAATCATTAATAAAGAAGTAAAAAAGCTTGCCAAATTCCATTTTCTCTGGTGCTTTTAGTCTAAAATTACTTAACTCGTCTGTAGTTTCTCCTTTGTTAAATTCAAATGAAATTACCAATGGGTTGATTAATTCATCATCTTTAGGATCCTTCATTTTCTTATCGATAGGGTAGAACCACTTTTTATAGATCGGCACTGGTATTGAAATTGCAAATTCATATAGCTTTACTATCATTATAGGTATAATAAAGCAAATAGAAGATGCCGCAAATATATATTTGTAATCAGGCTTGTATATTTCTACGACAAATAGGAAAGTGATTAAACCAATAAAAACTGTAACTACTGTGTACAGAAATTCGGGCCAAAATTTAGTGAGATTATCATCTAATAAATTAGGGAAAAATCTCCTCATTGCTAGTACATGTAGCGTTCCTAGGCATAAGAAAATGATTTGAAAACCTATAAAGCTATTCAAAGGAATATTATTAAGTACTTTTTCGTTGCTTAATAAAGCTGTGCCTGCAAATACAAGTAAAACTACTAGCATGTATAGCAAGAATTTCTTTTTATTTTTAACAAAAAGTTTTTTTAACCCAGCAACTACTCCCATTAATATAGCACTAACTGCTAATAACAAGATTCCTACCTTAAAAAAATCAGCATTTACTGCTGCAGCTTGTAATGTTAAATTCATATCATAGTGGTTAGACCCATTCTGGGACTGTTAGTCTCATTTAATACAAATGTTTCTTCTTTATTCGAATATGTTACGTTAATTGTTGTGTCTATCTCCATAGGGATAAAATAGTCACAAAAGATACTAATAAATTTCTTAGTAGCTCCCCCAATTATATATTTATCGATATTTTTTTGATCCACTGGACCTATATTAATTTCCCAAAAAGGATAAGAAATGACGGTTTCATTTAGTTCTAAAACTAAATCTACGCCTAGTTGGTTTTTGCTATCATTATGTTCGTCTTCAGCATCTTCTAATGTGTGATATTTTCTTGTAATACTTACTTTTTCTTTGATTATTTTTTCTAGGCTCAAAGCTGTTAGTTCAATTTCACCTGAGATTTTGTGTACGTAAGGAAGAAGTTGTAATAGTTTAATGCTGTAATCAGAAGGGATTTCTGGATCCAAATTCCAAAACTTTAAAAGAAAATCAGTTTTTAAATTCGTAAACTCGTTTATTAGCTGTCGTTCATTTTTTTCAATATTTACGCGTTGTGTAAAAAACTCATTTTCTAAAGGTGAAAAAAACGACCGAGCATCTTTTTCTTGTTTTTTTTGTTTTTGATGCAGCTCCGTAAAGGAAATATCACTTTTTGCTTTTACTGGTTCGTGAAAAAACCCTTCCGGAAGTGTGTCATACAGACCATTTCTGGATAAATGCAATTGTAATTTATCTTTATCCCGTGAATAGGTATCTAGTTTGATGTCAATAACATCCCGTCTGTAAGACCTAGAAAAGGTACTGTTGTTAAATATATCAATGTCCGTAAGATCTAAACTAGACTTCTCTAAAATTTCAGTAACAAAAATTTCTGCTTTTAGATTTTGATAAGTTGAAATCAGTTCTTCGTAGACAACCTGTACCTCTTTGTTGTTCATTCGTTTAGTTGGTGTAAATGAATGGAATTATTTGTTTTGTGCGGTTTTGTTATTAGTATATTTAGGTTTCTTTCCTGCAGCTACAAACATTCTTTTCCAAGGTTGTTCAGATAAAATACTTATTTGCACACCATTTCCTCCTGAGTTACCTCTACGAGATGTAGAATGCACAAATCTATCATTTCCGAGGTAAAAACCAACGTGTGTAATTTCTCGAAATTCTGATCCTTTATTATTAAAAAAGATCAAATCTCCCTGCTTTAGGTTATGAAGTCCTTTAAACTTATTGGTGTCATCAGCTTTAAATTGTTTATCTGCAGTACGTTCAATTAAATTGCCATAAACATCGTGATATATATACTGTGTAAAATAAGAACAATCTATACCTTTCTTAGTATTTCCTCCTAGTAGATAAGGTGTGTTCATCCATTCATCTATAAATTCAAATAGAGCGATATTATCAACTTCTTTAGGCGCAATTCCTAAAATAGCACCATATTTTTTCTGAATAGGTAATATGGCGTTTTGTTTAGCTAAAGCAATAGAGTCTCTTCTGGCTTGCGCAAGTGCTTCTTGTTCTGCTTTCTTGGAACCTCCACAACTCATTGCCCCAATAATGATTACAAATAAGAAAAACGTTTTATAAAGTGTATTCATGCGTCAATTAAAATTTAGACAAATATAAAAAAACTTATGGTTATTTTCTACCCTATATACAGGGATAACAATAAAATAAAATTATAAAAATAGGGATTCTTGTATTTTTATTTAGTTTATTGTATTAACAAGCCCTAGTAAATAAAATCTTTAGTAAATTGCAATTGGTTTTAGGGTACATTAAACACACAAATTACTATTCATGAATTCTTCTTATTATAAGCTGCCTTTAGATACTTTTGGAATTGTTAAAAATAAGGATATCGATAGTTGTGATTTGAAACAATCTATAGTTGGTTTTATTCATCTTATCACAACTTCGTATTTTGGTGAGTGTACCTTTGATGAAACCTTTGGGTGTTCCATCTGGAATGTGGATTTTGACAATCTAACAAGTACCAATAAATTAAGAAACACGATTTCTGAATCGTTGGTAGAAAGTATTGCTTCTCAGGAACGAAGACTTAGGAGAGTTACTGTTGATGTAATGATTCAACAGGAAGAGTTCAAAAACAGAGGAAGTTTAAACAGAATTAAAAAGAGAGTAGATATAAAAGTAAATGGTGTTGTTAGCCGGACTAATGAGGAATTTTCTTGTCTGGAACAATTTTATATAGCTCCATTATCGTTTTAAAAGAGTTTATGAGTACAGAAAATAAGGTTCAGATAAAAAATAGAATGATCAAAAAGGCGGCTTCGCTTTGGGGTGTTTCTCCGAACGAAATCGAAAGTTCTTTTGATCCTGTAGTATCTCTTTTGATAGGTGCATGTGCCTCAGAAATTGAAAAAATTTCTAGTGAAATAGATAATTCTCAAACCCGTATCACAGAGCGTTTGATTCAGTTAATGACCCCAGAAACATTGTATGGGTCTAGACCGGCGCATGGAATTGTATATGCGGAACCTATAGAGAAAAGAACAACAATTACACCAGAACATCTGTTGTACTTTAAAAAGAAAATAAAAACAAAAAACGCTAGTACAGAATTAAAAAACATATATTTTTCACCAATTCAAAAAAATCAATTGGTCGATGCTACTATTGATCGAATGATTTGTGGAGATAAGATCTTTGAATTAGAAGGTAAGAGGAAAACCGCTAGTCCCTTGTCTTTGAAAGATACAAAAGGGTTGTCGCCATCTACTTTATTTTTAGGTATAAAAACAGATCAGGATAACATATCATTAAAAGATGTGTCATTTTATTTTGAATTGTTAGATGTACAGGAAAATGAATTGTTTTACCATCACCTAAAAAATGCGAAGTTTTTCTTTGAAGAGAAAGAGTTTGCATCTATTCCGGGTTATTTTAATAGTGATATTTTCCGCAGAACGAATTTGGAATCAATATTTGATTATAAGCCTAATAAGACTAGAAATATAGAAGAAAAAATAAGTAAATTATACAAAAAACACTTTGTTTCCATTAAATCTGATATTTCTATAGGGTCGAAGGGGAATTTACCAGAAGAATTCTCTAAATTTATAGATCAGAAAACTCATGAAGATTTAGTGGATTATAGTTGGATAAAAATAGAGTTTCCAAGAATTATTAATGATGCTATCTTAGAGAGTGTATATTGTACTTTCAATGCGTTTCCTGCATTGAATCGAAAATGGGAAAGTATTTCCTATCAATTGAAAGATTATATAGACATAGTTCCTATTAGTACACAAGATCTGTTTTTAGATATTAAGGGTATTTCCAATACCTCAGGAAAAGAATATAGGTTAAGAGAAAATGATTCGGCTGCGGATGATAAAGGAACATACGTAATTCGTAGAGATAATGTAAGTAAATTAGATTATAGAAAAGCAAGAGAGTATTTGATTCATTTGATTGAGTTGTTGAAAGATGAGAGTGCATCATTTTCGTTTTTTGGAAATGATTTCTTACAGTCTAATATTAATGAACTTAATCAGAATATTTCGCTTTTAGAAAAAAAGGTATCGGATATGAAAAAGTCTTCAGAAGAGACTAATTATATTTCGGTTAAGCCTTACAAGAAAAAAGATACTTTGTTAGTGGAGTACTGGGTTACAAATGGAGAAGATGCTAACCAGATAAAGTCTGGTAATAGTTTAAGTATTTATCAAGGGAGTGATCTAAAACAAAAAGGGAGTATGTTTTTAACATCTACATTCCAAGGGAAAAACAACTTAGGAATGGAAGAGCGTTTGAATGCTTACCGAAGAGCTTTGTTATCAAGAAATAGAATTGTAACAAGAGAAGATGTTAAGGCATTGTGTTATGAGTTATGCAGTACCAAAGTTCAGGAAGTAAAAGTAGGTAAGGGTTTTAAAACCGATATTCATGTTTCTAAAGGTCTTATTCCCTGTATAGAGGTGCAGTTAATAGAAAATAAGGAAGAAATAACTTCTGATGTAGAGTGGAATTCTCTAAAAAGTAATATTTTGTCAATTTTGGAACAACAATCTTTGAATGTTTTTCCATATAAAATAACAGTAATAAGTTAATTAGATAAGAAAATAGATACTAATGAAGACATCGAATAACACAAAAAATTATCATTTAGATAAAAGCGTAATATTGTTCTTTGTAATAACAATATTGGTTACAGCTACTGTTTTTGCTTTTAAGTATGTAAACTATACGCCTTGTGAAATAATAGATTTTTCTTTTAAGGATGGCGAGGTTAGAGTAGGGGATCCTATTCAGTTTGAGGACATGACAATTGGAGCATTAGAATGGAAATGGGATTTTGGGGATAGTACAACGGTAGATACCAGAAGAAAGCCATATCATACATATAAAAATCCTGGAGATTATACGGTTTCATTAATTGTTAATGGAAAGTGCCCTAAAGTTAAAACCATTTCTGTATTGGAGAAAAAAGAAATTTTAGATCCATCTAAGAAAGCTAAGTTTGAAATTCTTACTCCTAGAATTCGTGTTGGAGAGAAATTAAAGGTACAGGATAATACCCTTAATGCTACTACTTGGGAGTGGAATTTTGAGGATGCGTTGGGAGCAACTTCTAAAGAGCAAAATCCAGAGTATACCTATAGTACATCTGGTAAAAAGACCATTACTTTGATTGTAAACGGAGAATTAAAATATGCTACCACTAAAACAATAGAAGTATTACCTAAGAAGAAAGAAACGGTTAGAAATGATGATATTGTTGTCCGAGATATATCAACAATCCCTGATGATCCAATAGGACAGGATCCTATAGCAGATGATCCGGTCGATGAATTTAAAGCACCTTTTATCAATGAAAAATCATTTAAAGCTAAAGTGATTCTGGTTTCTACTAAAAAATTAACGGCTAATGATTTCAAGGACTATTTATGTGGTAATTTAGATTTACCAATAATTGTGCGTAAAAAGAGAACTACGTTTATAGAATTTTGTGAAAAGATCAAAGGAAAAAGTATTACTATTAAGGATTTGAAGTTAACCCATGAGGAAAATAACTGTATTAAAAATATAGTAATCGATTACAGAAAGAATAGTATTTTCTAATAACTAAGAAATATCAAAGATGGAATTATCAAATAAAAATCATCATAGGGTCAACTGGATTGACGGTATGAAGATTAATAAAAACCATTTTATTGAAGCAGATAATGCATTTACTAATTTTTCGCAACTTATTGGAGCGAAAGATATTAATGCAATTAATTATGGCTTATTACCAGATTTAGCAGGAGATGAAGCCGTTGATATGGTTTTTTCAATGGATGGTCAGGATACGATTAAAGTGCAACTTAATAGATGTGTTGCTGTGACCAAAGGTGGTTTTATTATTAATATAACACCTGAGATATCGTCCGCTTTAGAACAAATAGGTAGTATTATAAGTACTGAATATAAAATTAATAGTACAGATGAAGAATGTTATATTGTTCTTAGTGTTGATCCCTACGGTAGAGTGCCTGTAGGTGATGCTAATCCGGAAGAAGAACCACCACGACATCCTTATGTTTTGCCAGAATATAGTTTACATGTTATTAATTTAGCTGAAGCAAATGAACAAGAGTTTGGTAAACATCATATTACAATAGGTAAGATAGAGTTTAATGATGGGGTAGCCTCCTTAGCAGAAGATTTTATTCCGCCATGTGTTTCTATTCAGAGCCACCAGGATCTTAGATATATTTATACAGAGATACATACTTTCTTTAACGCTATAGAGAAATATTCTATGAATATTATTCAAAAGATCTATCAAAAAAAGCAATCGAATGAACTGGCTACGATGGTGCTAACATTAACTCAAAACTCATTGCAATATTTGGGAGGAATGTTGCCAGAGTTCCGTTTATATGATCGTCATTTACCACCAGTAACGATGATTACTAAATTAATGTCTCTAGCAAGAGTTATTAAAAATAGTATGGATGTATATGCGGGAACAGGTAAAGAAGAACTTTTAAATTATCTTTCTGATTGGTGTGATCTAAATCAAGGGGCATTCGAAAATGTGTTGATTGAAATGATGGATTTAGATTATCAGCATACCGATATTAATAAAGCGTTGCATAATGTTTCTAGCTTTACAAAATTGATGCTTTCGCTGTTTAAAAAATTAAATGAGCTTGATTATATTGGTAAGAAATCGGATTCTAATATATTTGTGAAAGAAGAAGTAATAGCAAAACCAGATGTAAAAAGTAGAAGAAGCTTTTTATTAGATTAATGTGTATTTAAATAATATTTTAAGAAAATGAAACCAAAAAACAGTAAAGAAAGAAGAAACAGCGTTTTAAAATTTGCATTATTATTTTTATTTACGGTCGCTTTAATTGTTACTGCCTTCTTCTTTGATTTTGATAGAGTACCTCTTAAAGAAAACGAAGTGCTAAGAGAACGCACTGCGATTGTTGAAAAAGATGCGAAATTTCAAAAAGATTTTTCTAAAGGAATGTTTAAAATAGAGAAATTAATCGATTCGTTAGATCGTCCAGGTAAAGAAGATAATTTATATTATATAAATAGAAATCTAGAATCTGAAATAGGAGACCTGAACGAGGCTATAGATCAAAAAGATACAACATATAGATATAAAATGTATGTAAATATAGTAACTTCTTATAGACAAATTAAAGAGTTAAAAGCTGAGCTTGCGAAACAGAAAAAAGAGTTTCAGGAGTTTGAAGAATATAAAGAAGCTTTAGAAAAAACTAGAGAGCAGTTAGATAGAGCTAGAACTGATTTGGATCGTTGCAGAGCTTCACGAAGATAAGATCTACGGATTGTAAGAAACTAAAAAAGTCGACAAATAGAATGTCGACTTTTTTAGTTTTATAAGTGTCTCGTCCTGAAATAAGTTGACGTAATTTAGACTTATTTATGACACATTCAGAAGAACCAAGGAAGAAGCGTACA
>NZ_CANLOZ010000015.1 GCF_947492965.1 uncultured Aquimarina sp.
TCCACAACAAAAAAATACAACTATTTTTTAACCTTTTTGTAAAACACTCTAAACATTAAAGTTACAAATCAAAAAAATAAAATATTTAGAAAAGGAACCAAAACATTATACTTTTACTCCTGTAATTTCTATATCTAATATAGTTCCTCTACCAATAACAGAATCCACAACTAAACTTCCATTTAACTTTTTAAGCCTATCTCTTACACTCCTCAAGCCTATACCCTCTTGCTTTACCGCAGACTTAAACCCTACTCCATTATCTTCATAGATTATATGGAAGTTATTATTTAACAAATCTAACTGCAATGAAACCTCTGTTGCTTTTGCATGTTTCAATGTATTCGTTAACAATTCCTGAACAACTCTAAAAACTTCTAGTGACAATTTCTCATTCAGCTGATCTATTTCTTTTTTAGGAAATACACTTAATGTTATTTTAATATTACTATTTATAACCATTTCATTTAGATACTCCTCTAAAACCTCCGAGAATCTATTACCATAAAAGTTATCAGGAATTAAATTATGAGAAATCTTTCTTACCAATTGATACGTTTCATCCACTTGTTTCTTAATTAAGCCTAAATCTTCATTCTGCTGAGTATGTGAACCTAATTTTAGATTAATAGCTGCTAGATTACCACCGATACTATCATGCAAATCTTGCGCAATGCGTCTTCTTTCAGTGTTTTGAACATCTAAAGATGTTTTTATCAACTTTAATTCTTGTTCTTTAATCAACGATTTAATTCGCTCTTCATTAATTTCTTCCTGCTGTTTACTCAGCTTATTTTTCGCAGTCAATTTTTGCTTATATATAATGATAAGTATAATGCTCGAAATTGTTACTAATAAAAAACCATAAACAAGAAACCGCATATACCTTCTTTCAGATGTTAATAGATTATCTTTTATCTCCTGATTTTTACGCAATAACTCTATCTTCTTTTCACGATCAAGAATATCGTACTTTACTAATAACTCTGCAATCTCTTTATCCTTCTGTATTTTACGAAGACTATCTTTTAGCTGATATCTTAATGTAGTGTATTCTTCTGCTTCCTTATATTTATTTTGTTTTTTTAAAGTATTACTGAGGTTTTCTAAAATCTGAATTTCAATATCAATAAATCCTTTAGATTTTACTCTTTCTAACAAACCCGAATAGATTTCTATTGCTTTTTTGAAGTTATTTTTTTCATGGTAAGCCTGTGCCATTGTTATTCCTGACAACAGTACAAATTTCAAATTCTTATCTTCAAACATATTTTGTACGAGCTCACCATAATATATAGCCTCATCAAAATCACCCATTTTAAGATAACAGGCACTTATACTCTCTAAACAATATCCCCTAGCTTTATAACCTTCTGGTGCCTCACATGCTTTATTTAAATAAAACAAAGCTTCTTTAAATTTTCCTTTTCTAGAATAAATCTGCCCCAAATTGTTATACGAAAAATACACAGTACTATTATTCTTATCAACCTCTATACTTTTCTTATAATATGGTATTGCCTTATCATATTCTTTTTGATCCAAATAGTAATCCGCTAATCCTCTTATATGATGAACAGACATCTGATTACCCACTACTTTTTTCTCATATAAATCCAACCCTTTTAAGTGGTATTCACCTCTTATAGTCACCAATCCCTTAAAACCATACCCAACAGCCAACATATTGTAAGCTTTACTTAACCACTGATAAGACAACGAATCTTTTTTTCCTATAGATAGTTCATAAATCTTATTTCCGTAATAAATGGTGGAATCGGCATATTCTTTTTCCATATAGTATCTCCCCAAGTAATCCAACCCCCAGATACGAGCCTTTTTATCATTTAATAAAGGTTTTACTAAAGGAAAGAATTCATCTGGGTTTAGATTATTCATATTCTTAAGTTTCTTCTCCAAATCCTTACGGACGTAATCTAACTCCTGAGAAAACATGGCTTGACAACCTAAAAACAATCCAATCAGAAATATTGTTTTTAAATAGTAATTATGAATGAAGATTTTCTGTTTTTCTGCAAGCGTGTTCATCATGAAATTGTAGGGCAAAGATGCTTACTCTTAACACAAATGAACAAAAAAGAATACATATCTCATTGTTTGATGAAGTTTTTTTTAAAGATTTGACAAAAGAATTTGACACCTATTGATAGTATAGTATTCTTTTTCTACTGTAAAGGGTGGTATCAATTTTCCCTTTAATTGAATTCTTTATTTTATTTACTTTAAATAATTAGTAATTATTGTGAAGATTTTCATTATCGTATTATCTTTGCGCACTTAATAACAAATTATAATGATTAAGATCACCTTACCTGACGGTTCAGTTAGAGAATACAATAGCAGTTTAACTGCTATGGATGTAGCGAAAGATATAAGTGAAGGATTTGCAAGAAATGTTATTTCTGCAAAATTCAATGGTACCACTATAGAAACCTCTACAGAATTAACAACCGATGGTGATTTGGTATTATTTACCTGGAAAGATGATGAAGGTAAGGCGGCATTTAGACATTCTACTTCTCACGTATTAGCACAAGCCTTAGAAGAATTGTATCCAGGAGTTAAACTCTCTATTGGTCCAGCGATTGATAATGGTTTTTACTATGATATAGACCTTGGAGATCAAACTATATCTGAAAAAGACTTCAAGAAAATTGAAGATAAAATGCTGGAGATTGCGAGAGGAAAACATGATTTTAAAATGAGATCTGTTTCTAAAGCCGATGCTTTAGCAAAATATAAAGAGGAAGGCAACGAATATAAAGTAGAGCTTATTGAAAACCTTGAGGATGGAACCATCACTTTTTGTGATCATGACACATTCACAGATTTATGTCGTGGAGGACACATTCCAAATACAGGAATCATAAAGGCTGTAAAGATCATGAGTGTTGCAGGTGCGTATTGGAGAGGAGATGAAAATAACAAGCAACTCACAAGAGTTTACGGAACTTCTTTCCCGAAGCAAAAGGAACTAAAAGAGTATCTTGAGCTCTTAGAAGAAGCAAAAAAACGTGATCATAGAAAATTAGGAAAAGAACTTGGTTTTTTTACTTTTTCCCAAAGAGTAGGACAAGGATTACCTCTTTGGCTACCAAAAGGTGCCGCTCTTCGCGAACGTTTAGAACAATTTTTAAAGAAAGCTCAGAAAAAAGCGGGTTACGAAATGGTTGTGACTCCTCATATTGGACAGAAAGAGCTTTACGTAACCTCTGGCCATTATGCTAAATATGGTGAAGACAGCTTCCAACCGATTAATACACCTGCAGATGGTGAAGAGTTTTTGTTAAAACCTATGAACTGTCCGCATCATTGTGAAATATACAAAAGTGGACCGTGGTCATACAGAGACTTACCAATTCGTTATGCTGAGTTTGGTACTGTATATCGTTATGAGCAAAGTGGAGAACTACATGGTCTTACTAGAGTAAGAGGATTTACGCAGGATGACGCACATATTTTCTGTACTCCTGATCAACTCGATGAAGAGTTTAAAAAAGTAATCGATCTTGTACTTTATGTATTTGGCTCTCTTGGGTTTCAAAATTTTACTGCTCAAGTATCTGTTAGAGATCTCGATAAACCAGAAAAATATATTGGTGATGTTGTAAATTGGGAAAAGGCCGAAAATGCTATTATAAGTGCAGCGAAAGATAAAGGCTTAGACTATGTAGTTGAAAGTGGTGAAGCAGCATTCTATGGTCCTAAGCTCGACTTTATGGTCAAAGATGCTTTAGGAAGGAGTTGGCAATTAGGAACTATTCAGGTAGATTATAACTTACCAGAGCGTTTTGATTTAGAATATAAAGGTAGTGATAACGAAATGCACAGACCTATAATGATCCATAGAGCTCCTTTCGGAAGTATGGAAAGATTCATTGCAATCTTACTAGAACACACCGCTGGAAACTTTCCACTTTGGTTAATGCCAGAACAAGTTATTGTCCTATCAATCAGCGAGAAATATGAAAAATACGCTGAAAAAGTTTTAAATTTGTTAGAAAATAACGAAATTCGCGCCCTTGCCGATCATAGAAATGAAACCATGGGTAAAAAGATAAGAGAGGCAGAAATGAAAAAAATTCCTTACATTGTAATTGTAGGGGAACAAGAAGAGAAAAACAACACGATATCGGTTAGAAAACATGGAGGTGAAGATATCGGAGCGATTAGTATCGAAAAGTTCACAGAAATAATAACAGAAGAAATAAATAAGACGTTATTACCATTTAATGGATAACCGAAATAAATTTTAAGTTTAATTTAAATTTTTAAGTCATAGCAATAAGAAGAAGAAGGTCTCAGAAACCACTAAGAGTAATTAAAGAAGATGCTCACAGAATCAATCACAAAATTAGAGTTGATGAAGTGCGTCTTGTAGGCGACAATGTAGAAGTTGGTGTTTATCCAACTAAAAAAGCACTAGCACTTGCTGAAGAGCAAGAATTGGATCTTGTAGAAATTTCTCCAAAAGCGGTACCTCCTGTTTGTAAAATAATGGACTATAAAAAGTTCTTATACGAGCAGAAAAAAAGGGACAAAGCTCTTAAAACCAAAGCAACCAAAGTAACCATTAAGGAAATACGATTTGGTCCAAACACAGATGAACATGATTATGAGTTTAAGAAAAAACACGCAATCAAGTTTTTAAGTGAAGGAGCTAAATTAAAAGCTTATGTTTTCTTCAAGGGACGTTCTATTATTTATAAAGATCAGGGGCAAATTTTATTATTAAGACTTGCACAGGAACTTGAAGATTATGGTAAGGTAGAGCAAATGCCGAAACTAGAAGGGAAAAGAATGATTATGTTCATTGCACCTAAAAAGACTAAATAAGTAAAAAGAAGTTTAAAATAATAAGTGAGATTATTATAAAAACAAGGATCAATGCCTAAAATGAAAACAAAATCCAGTGCTAAAAAGCGTTTTAAGCTTACAGGAACTGGTAAAATCAAAAGAAAGCACGCTTTTAAGAGTCACATCTTAACAAAGAAGTCTAAAAAGCGTAAGCTAGCTTTAACGCACTCTACGTTAGTGCATAAAAGCGATGAAAATAGTATTAAAGAACAATTACGTTTAAAGTAATTATTTTTTAATCAGGTTAAAATTATTATAAACCCAGGAGTTGGGCCTTTTATAAAAAAGACAAAGTGTCAAATCATTGACCGCCTACTACTAAAAAATTTAAAATTATGCCAAGATCAGTAAATTCTGTTGCGAAAAGAGCTAGAAGAAAAAGAGTTCTTAAGCAAGCAAAAGGATACTTCGGACGTCGTAAAAACGTTTGGACAGTAGCAAAAAATGCAGTCGATAAAGCAATGTCATATGCTTATAGAGACCGCAGAAACAAAAAAAGAACTTTCCGTGCTTTATGGATCACTCGTATTAATGCAGGTGCTCGTTTACACGGTATGTCTTATTCTCAATTTATGGGAAAAGTGAAAGCTAATAATATCGAATTGAATCGTAAGGTTCTTGCAGATTTAGCAATGAACAACCCAGAAGCTTTTAAAGCGATTGTAGAAAAAGTAAAGTAATTTTTTAAACAATAATATTATCTCACTTATAAAAAAACCTCGTCATTTTTGACGAGGTTTTTTAATTGCATATTGTTTTTGCAATAGTTTTCAATAAAATTAAAAGAACAATTATTGTATAGGAATAAGAATTACCTTTATTTTACGGATTGATCAAAAGTTATACGATTCATGCTCTTAATATCCAGTTTACAAAATCCAAAAATCAAGTTTTTACATCAGCTAAAAGAAAAATCTAGGTTACGTAAAAAAGAGCAAAAATTTGTGATCGAAGGAAAAAGAGAAGTCTCTTTAGCTATTCATGGTGGATATCAGCTATTACAAATTTACTATTGCCCCACAATTATTCCGAATGAAGATGTATCCGCTATAATAGATAGAACTTCTAGTACCATTGACACCTTTGAAATTACTACAGAAATTTATCAAAAATTATCTCATAGGTCAACTACCGAGGGAATTTTAGCCATTGCAAAATCTAAAGAAGCGTCATTAGACAATCTTGATTTAGATAATAAAAACCCATTGATTTTAGTGGCTGAATCCCCAGAAAAACCAGGGAATATAGGCGCGCTATTACGTACAGCAGATGCAGCAAAAGTGGATGCCGTTCTCATTGCTAATCCTCGAACAGATCTCTACAACCCAAATATCATTAGATCTAGTGTAGGATGTGTTTTTACAAATAACATAGCTATGGGCACAACTGCGGAAATAATCGCCTACCTAAATCATAGAAACATTGCTATTTATGGAGCTGCATTACAATCTTCAGAAAATTATTACACACAAAATTATACTAAACCAACAGCAATTGTCGTTGGTACTGAAGATAAAGGCTTAACCGATGAGTGGTTAAAGAACACTACCCAAAATATCAAAATCCCCATGAGTGGTGTTATAGATTCGATGAATGTTTCAGTAGCTGCAGGAATTTTAATTTTTGAAGCAAAACGGCAACGTGATTTTGTTGTCTGATATTTAAAAAATCATTAACTTACTTAACCTACAAATCCCAAAGCTACAAACCTATACAAATGACATCAAATATGCTCTTTAATCTATTGATAGCTATTATCATAATAGTTTTTCTGATAGATTCTTTATTAGATATACTGAATGCTAGGCATTACAACAATAACATCCCCGAAGAACTTTCTGATGTATATCCAGAAGATGAGTATCAAAAATCGATTGCGTATAAAGAAGCTAATTATAAATTCAAGTTAGTTTCCTCTTCTATTTCCTTATGTATCATGTTACTTTTCTTTTTCCTAGATGGTTTTGCGTGGGTGGATGGGATCGCAAGAAGTTTTTCTGACAACTCAATCGTAGTTGGGCTTATTTTTTTTGGGATCATTATGATCTGTAGTGATATACTATCTACTCCTGCATCGTATTACAAAATCTTTGTTATTGAAGAGCAATTTGGTTTTAATAAAACTACGATAAAGACCTTTTTCATAGATAAGATAAAAGGTATTGTGATGATGATTATTGTTGGAGGCGGACTATTAGCTCTAATTATGTGGTTTTATGAAATTACTGGTCAATATTTCTGGTTATACGCTTGGGCGCTTATCTCTATTTTTACACTTGCCATGAATATGTTTTATGCAAAACTTATAGTACCTTTATTTAATAAGCAAACACCTTTGGAGCCTGGAGAATTAAGAGATACTATACAAGAATATTCAATGAACGTAGGTTTTCAGTTAAAGGATATTTTTGTTATTGATGGATCCAAAAGAAGTACTAAAGCCAACGCTTATTTTTCTGGTTTAGGTAGTGAAAAACGAATTACCTTATACGATACTTTGATTAAAGATTTAAACAAAGAAGAAATTGTAGCTGTACTTGCGCATGAAGTGGGACATTACAAAAAAAGACATGTAATTATCAATCTCCTTTTATCCATTTTACTAACAGGAATAACACTTTGGTTTTTGTCTCTTTTTATCGCAAACCCTCTTCTTTCTGAAGCTCTATCCGTAGAAGTTCCTTCTTTTCATATCGGATTAATAGCCTTTGGAATTTTATATAGTCCGATATCAGAAATTACAGGTCTAATTATGAACATTGTTTCTAGAGCATTTGAGTACCAAGCGGATGATTATGCAAAAAACTCTTATGATGGAGAAGCACTCATCAATAGTTTAAAAAAACTATCTAAAAACAACCTAAGTAATCTGACTCCACATCCAGCAATGGTTTTCATACATTACTCACATCCAACACTTTTGCAAAGGATTAAAAACATACGCAAATAAATCAAGTGAAATAGACTTGGTGGTTACAATTCTTAGTTGTATTTTTAACTATTACTCTAGTATTTTTCTAGACAAGAAAATTTCAGGAGTTTTTCGCACAATCATATTGAAAAAGGCTTTCTAAGAAAACTTTGTAGTATGACCGAAGCCGCTATAGAACAGGAAAACAAACAAATTGCAAAGCAATATAAAGAATTGCTTCGTATAAGTTATAGAGACCTAAGTAAGGATGATAAGAAACTTATACGACAAGCATTCGATGTTGCTGTAGATGCGCATAAAGACCAACGTCGAAAAAGTGGAGAAGCCTATATCTTCCACCCTATTGCTGTTGCTAAAATTGTAGCAAGTGAAATTGGGCTAGATGCCACTTCCATAGCTGCAGCATTGTTACACGATGTTGTAGAAGATACCGAATATACCTTAGTGGATATCGAGCAAATGTTTGGAGAAACAGTTGCTCGAATTGTAGATGGATTGACAAAAATATCTTCTCTAAAAAAGGATAAAGATATTTCGCTACAAGCGGAAAATTTCAGGAAAATGCTACTTACCCTTAATGATGATGTTAGGGTTATTATCATTAAAATTGCCGATCGACTACATAATATGCAAACTATGGATGCGATGCGACCAGATAAACAGGTCAAAATCGCTTCCGAAACGTTATATATTTATGCTCCTTTAGCTCATAGGATTGGACTTTATAATATTAAAACAGAATTAGAAGACTTAGGATTAAAATACACAGAACCTGAAGTATACAAAGACATTCTTGAAAAAATAAAAGAAAGTAAAGAAGAGCAAGATGCTTATATCAAAAGGTTTTCTGATAAGATCAAAGAAGGATTAGACAAAGAAGGGCTAGATTACGAAATCAAAGGAAGACCTAAATCCATCTTTTCTATTAGACGTAAAATTGTAAAACAAAATATTTCCTTCGATGAAGTATATGATAAATTCGCAATTCGAATTATCTATAAAGCGGAAGATATTGAAAATGAAAAGTTCATTGCTTGGAAAATCTATACTATTGTTACCGATTATTATCGCCCTAATCCAATAAGGCTTCGAGATTGGATTTCTCAACCAAAATCTACTGGTTATGAAGCATTACACATTACTGTTATTGGTCCAGATAGCAGATGGGTAGAAGTACAAATTCGTAGTGAGCGTATGCATGAAATTGCGGAAAAAGGTTATGCTGCCCACTATAAATATAAAAACACCGAAGAAAAACAAGATCAAGGATTAGATGGTTGGTTAAACAGGCTCCAAGAAGCATTAGAAAACTCTGAGGCAAATGCGGTAGATTTTGTAGAAGAGTTTAAATTAAACCTATATTCCAAAGAAATCTTTGTTTTTACTCCAGAAGGTGATCTTAAATCACTACCAAAAGGAGCTACCGCTTTAGATTTTGGTTTTAGTGTTCATACAGAAGTTGGACTTAGAACCAGAGGCGCACGAGTAAATAATAAATTAGTCCCACTAAGTCATGAACTAAAAAGTGGAGATCAGGTCGAAATCATAACCTCTGCAAAATCAAAACCAACATCGACTTGGTTAGATTATGCTACCACTGCAAGAGCACGATCTAAAATTAAATCTGCTCTACGAGATGAGAAAAAACAGATCGCCGAAGAAGGAAAAGTAATCCTTAAAAGAAAACTACGCTCTCAAAAAATCACTATGGGAGAAAAAGTGGTTAATGAACTGGTTTTATATTTTAAATTAAAAACTAGTCAAGATCTTTTCTATAGAGTTGGAATAGGTACGATCGATAACCAGAAAATCAAGGAGTTTGCTACTGCGCGAAGTAATGTTTTTATGAATTTTATTAAAAACAGAATTCGTCGTGGCAATGCAAAAGATGTCAACAAAGATGAAATTACTTCTAAATATGATTTATTAGTATTCGGTAAAGACTCAGAAAAATTAGAGTACAAATTATCTAACTGTTGTAATCCTATTGCCGGAGACAATGTTTTTGGTTTTATTACTGTAAATGAAGGTATTAAAGTTCATAAAAAGGATTGCCCGAATGCCTTACAAATGCAGAGCAATTATGCTTACAGAATCATTCAAGCAAAATGGATAGATTCTAGTCAAGAAGAGTTCAAGGCAGTAATTAGACTAAATGGAATTGATAATATCGGTGTAGTTAATGAGGTGACACAGATCATTTCTAATAATATGCACCTAGCTATTTACAATATGAATTTTGACACTAATGACGGTGTTTTTACAGGTAAAATAACCGTTGGTGTGAAAAACAAAAATACTCTCAAGACTGTTATTCAAAATCTTTCTAAGATCAATGGAATCGACAAAGTCATTCGAGAATAATTGATCTTACTTTTTTATTAATAAGTATTCATAAATTGGTCTCTCACTAATAAAAAATAATGTAAATTTGTTTTTTAAATCATTATGAGTACCAAAACAACTACGCAAAACGATCAAAATATCGTTAAAAATGTGTTTACTAGTTTTCTAGAAGAAAATGGTCATAGAAAAACACCTGAGCGTTACGCTATACTTCAAGAAATATATGAAAGTGAAGAACATTTTGATATAGAATCACTTTACATCAAAATGAAAAACAAAAACTATCGTGTTAGTAGAGCTACTCTATATAATACCATAGAATTACTCTTGGATTGCAAATTAGTGCGTAAGCATCAATTCGGTCAGAGTCAGGCTCAATACGAAAAATCTTATTTCGATAGACAACATGACCATCTTATCTTAACAGATTCTGGTGATGTTTTAGAGTTTTGTGATCCTAGAATACAATCCATAAAAAAAACAATCGAAGAAATTTTTGATGTAGAAATAACAAATCATTCATTGTATTTCTACGGAATTAAAAAGAAACCAACTAATCAAGAAAACTAATGGCGGTAAACTTATTACTTGGTCTTCAGTGGGGAGACGAAGGTAAAGGAAAAATTGTAGACGTTCTTACAAAAAATTATGACATTATAGCGAGATTCCAAGGCGGCCCCAATGCTGGACACACCTTAGAATTTGATGGAATCAAACATGTTTTACACACGATTCCTAGTGGAATTTTTCATGATAAAGCTGTTAACTTAGTAGGAAACGGTGTGGTAATCGATCCGGTAATCTTTAAGAAAGAACTTGATAATCTTGCTAAGTTTAATATCGATTACAAATCAAAACTTCTTATATCCAGAAAAGCACATTTAATTTTACCAACACATAGAATTCTAGATGCGGCCTCAGAAGCTTCTAAAGGAAAAGCGAAAATAGGTTCTACACTAAAAGGAATTGGTCCTACATATATGGATAAAACGGGTAGAAATGGTATTCGTGTTGGAGATCTAGAATTAAGCGACTGGAAAGAACGTTATCGCAATCTTGCGAATAAGCATGAGGCGATGATCGATTTCTATGATGCAAAAATCGAATACGATTTACAAGAACTAGAGCAAGATTTCTTTGAAGCTGTAGAAACTCTAAAATCATTAACATTTATTGATAGTGAAGAATATCTACATAAAGCTCAAAAAGAAGGTAAGAAAATATTAGCTGAAGGTGCACAAGGTTCGTTATTAGATATTGATTTTGGAACATATCCGTTTGTAACTTCTTCTAATACCACTGCTGCTGGTGCTTGTACTGGTTTAGGTGTGGCTCCTAATAAAATCAAAGAAGTATTTGGAATCTTTAAAGCATACACTACACGTGTAGGAAGTGGTCCTTTTCCAACTGAATTGTTTGATGAAGATGGAGAAACAATGGGACGTGTTGGGAACGAGTTTGGAGCTACCACTGGAAGACCTCGTAGATGTGGTTGGTTAGATTTAGTAGCCCTAAAATATGCTGTTCATGTTAATGGAGTTACACAATTAATGATGATGAAAGGTGATGTTTTAAGTGGTTTTAATACGCTTAAGGTTTGTACCGCTTATAAATATAAAGGAGAAACTATTGATCACCTTCCTTATAATATCGAACCAGAGAATGTTACTCCAATCTACACAGAAATGAAAGGTTGGTCGGAAGATCTTACTAAGATGAGTGATAAATCAGAATTTCCTAAGGAATTAAATGAGTATATAGAGTTTTTAGAAAAAGAATTAGAAACTCCTATTACTATTGTTTCTGTAGGACCTGATAGAACACAAACAATTCACAGGTAAAACTATCGATTATTTATAATATTAAATCCCTCAAATGACAATGATTTGAGGGATTTTTTTTCATCAAAACAAACTAGCAATTAAAACTTCTTTAATAAACATTCACATTTTTTATAGTTTGGCTTTCTATTAATTTCTGTCTAGAGTAGTATATTTGCAAAAAATTAGAACCTACACTCTTTGAGAGTCTTTTTTTCCATATTAATCTTTATTGCCTTTGTGCTACGGCCTACTATAGAAATTAGTAGCATACTTTATTATCAATTAAATATTGATAATATTATAGAGAAGTATTGTATTAATAAAGAAAGACCCAAGTTAAACTGTAACGGTAAGTGTTATTTGATGACTCAGATGAAAATGAGTTCGATGGCTGATAATAACAATTCAGAAGCTTCGATTCCAATTCTAGAAGCTTTTCTCCCATTATTTTTTGAGGATAACACATTATCTATAGCAAGTGTTCCTAATTTTCAGTTCTCACTTCAAAAAAATTGGAAACCGATGAACTTTCATCCAAAAGATGTTTCCAAAGTTATAGATCATCCGCCAGAGATATATTTTTCATAATTATCAATCACTAATTGATTGTAATTTTTTTACAAACCGCTTATAACAATTATTTGTGGGCACAATACTCTATGCATTATTGTAACTAAAAGCTAAGAATTTTTTGATGGTTTTATATACCTAAAAATGAATTCGTGATAGCGTATTAATTTAACTCTAATCATTCAACTTAACAAATAAGCACACATCAGTCTAAACTGATTGCTTACAGAATTTAATAATGAAAAATATCATACTATTAGCTATACTTCTTTGTGTAGGAGTATATAGCTATGCACAAACTTTTCAAGGAAAAGTTGTGGATAATTCTAACAATCCATTACCAGGAGCAACCATATCGGAAACCAGTACACCTTCTAATGGTGTAATGTCAGATCTAAATGGATCTTTTGAAATTAACCTTCAAAACTCAACTAAAGTAACCGTTAGTTTTTTAGGATACATTACCAAAACAGTACAACTCACAGACGGAACAAATATCATTCGCTTAACTGTTGACAACGTAGCTTTAGAAGAAGTATTGGTAACTTCAGCCAGTAGAGAAATTCAGAAACGTTCAGAAGTACCTGGATCTATTGCTACGATATCTACCAAAAACATAGAAGAAACCAAAGCTTTTGGTATCGATCAATTAGTAAATCAAGTACCAGGTATTTTTATGTCTACATCCAGAGCTACGAGTAACGAACAACATTTTATGGCTGTTCGATCTCCGATCTCCACAAAAGCATTGTTCCTATATCTAGAAGATGGATTACAGATTCGTCCTACCTCTGTATTCAACCATAATGCTTTACTAGAAATGAACGATGTTTCTTATGAGCGAATTGAAGTTCTAAAAGGTCCTGCTTCAAGTATCTACGGAAGTGAATCTATCGGAGGTAGCTTTAATTTTATCACCAAGAATCCAACAGAAAGTCTAAGCGGAAGTCTAGGATTCCAAATTAATGATATCGGTTTATCTCGTTATGAATTAGAAGTATCTGATAAAACAAGTGATAACTTCGGTTTTTATTTAGGAGGTCATTATGTACAAAGAGAAAATGGGCCAATAGAACATAGCGATTATGAAAAACTTGCTGTGACTTTTAAAACTGTCTATGACTTCTCCCCTTCTACAAAATGGACTACGGTTTTAGATATCGTGGACTATAGATCAGACATGACCGGTTCTCTTAGTGAATCAGATTACTTAGGAGGAAACTTTGAAAGCGATCAAACATTTACAGAGCGAGAAGCTTTGGCTTTAAGAGTCAGAACTACCTTAGATAAGTTCTGGAATGAAAATAATAAGACATCATTCAATTTTATATTCAGGGATAATACTATGGATCAAAATCCATCGTATAGAGTTCGTCAGTTTAGAGATCAAGGACAATTAACAGGTTTTGGATCTGGAGAAGTAAACTCTAATCAATTTAAAAGTTTTGTGGGATTGATTCAGCATAAACTAGATTTCAACTTTGCAAATTCATCATTAATTCTTGGCGCGACTGGAGATTTTTCTCCTCAGAAATACGTTGCCGAAACTACCAGTATTATTGTTGATCCAGAAACCGGAAGAAATATTGACTTTAGTATTAATTCTGGAGATTTTCTGTTAAACTACGAAGCAGATATCTTTAATTATGGGGGATTTTTACAGTATGAAATTTCTCCTATCGATCCACTAAAAATTACCGCAGCAATACGATATGACGGTTTCGAATATGATTACGATAACAAAGCAGATGGAATTGTAGGTGTAGAAGATACCGTTGATAATTTTAACAATCTAACTCCTAAACTTGGAATTAATTATAATCTCTCTTCCAAAGCTGGAATGTACGCAAATTACTCTCAGGGTTTTACACCTCCGCAAGTATCTACATTGTATAGAAATACAAATCAAGTGCAGGGAATAAAACCTAGTCGATATAATAACTATGAAATTGGAGGATATTTTACGATTCCTTCTAAACTAAAACTAGATGCCGCTGTATATCTATTAGAGGGTAAAAATACATTAATCACTTTAAGAGATGATGATGATAACTTTTTTAACACCAATGCGGGTAAAACAAGATCTTATGGTATAGAATATGGAGTTACATGGAACGTATTAAAAGAGTTATCTATATCTCATAATGGTAGTTATGCAAAACATCGTTATGTAGACTTTTTTGATAGTGGAATTGATTACTCAGATACCGAAAGAGAAACAGCACCTAATCTATTAGGAACTTCAGGAATTACATATCGTAATACCTTTGGAAAACTTGGTTTTACGATTACCGCAGAACACGAACTTGTTGGAGAATACAATACAAGCTTTGAAAATCAAGTAGAAAATGAAGATGGAACTTTTGGGACAGCGACCTATGATGGATATAATGTATTTAATCTCAGAGCTACTTTCAATTATAAAGGCATTGAAATTTGGGGGCATGCCCTAAATGTCTTTGATGAATTATATGCTGCCAGAGCCTCTTTCAACAGATTTAGAGGAGAAAATAGTTTTACGATTGGAAATCCTAGAGCATTTCATCTGGGGATGAGATATAATTTTTAATAAACCATTTAAACGAATTCCTGCTGCTACACTAACCAATATAGCATATCTATTAAAGTGTAGCAGTAGACTTTTTAAGTTTTCTTTTTAATAATTACATTATGAAAAAAAAATCAAAATTGAATGCTTGGCTTTGGAAATGGCACTTTATAGCAGGATTAATATCCCTTCCGTTTGTTCTTTTGCTTTCTTTAACCGGAATCATTTATTTGTTTAAATCGGATTATGAAACGCCCAGACAAAAACATATTAAAGAAGTTACGGTTACAGGAACTCCCATATCATTACAAGAACAATGGGATATTGCAAATAAAAACGCTATTAAGAAACCAAACTCACTTGTATTAAAAATATCTCCAAACCAAGCCACAGAGTTTGTTTCTGGAAGATTTAGTAATAAAAGTAGCATTTTTATCAACCCTTATACAGGTGAAGTTTCTGGAGAAATCATCGGAAAAAATACTACCATGTATAGTATAAGAAAATTACACGGAGAATTACTAATGGGTGGATTCGGTACTAAAATCATTGAACTTATTGCAAGTTGGATGATTGTACTCATTGTAACAGGATTATACATTTGGTGGCCAAAAAGAGGATGGAAATTAAAAGGGTACTTTATAACAAGAAGCACTATAGACAAAAGAACATTTTATAGAGATTTACATGCAGTTTCTGGATTTTGGATATCTATCCTATTGTTAATGATTCTTGCTGGGGGTTTTCCCTGGACGGATGTTTTTGGAGAAAATTTTAAAACTGTCCAAAAAGCAACAAATACTGGCTATCCCGCTACTTGGCAAGGGCATCAACTAAAGTCTACTGTTTCTGGAAAAGCTTTAACACTAGATCAAATGGTGGTTACTGCAAAAGCTTTAGAGCTGCCGGGAATTGTAAGCTTAGGATTTCCAAAAGGACCTTCAGAAGTGTTTAGCGTTTCAAACTTCAATCCTTCGGACTTAACATCTCAACAGAGTATCCATTTTGATCAATATTCTGGAGAACCTATACTCAAGCACACCTGGAAAGATGTAGGGATTTTAATGAGAGGACGAATGTGGTTTATGGCTTTTCATCAAGGAGAATTTGGAGGTTGGAATTGGTGGTTAATTCTAATCACAGCCATTTTATTATCCATTATGAGTGTTTCAGCTTTAGCCTCATATATATTGAGAAAAAAAAAGGGAAGCTGGGGAGTTCCAAAAGTTCCTGCTTCCTTCAAAGTTGGGTACGGAGTTATACTACTAATTGGTATATTATCCATTATTTTTCCGTTGTTTGGTGCCAGTATTCTAATCATTTTAGCAATAGAATATCTAAGAAAATACAGATTCTCTAAAATTTCTTAATCCATTATGATGATAGTAAGGCGATTATTTAAAAAAACAATACATTTGAAATATTAAAAAAACATACCAATGAATACCAATAAGTTATGGTCCCTATTATTAATCGTGGGACTTATTTTCAATTTTTCTTGTAATGAATTATCTAAAGAAGAACAAGAATTCGATGCACTTATGCAAAAAGTAATCGATGTTCATGATGAAGTAATGCCCAAAATGGGAACAATGAGTTCTTTAATAAAAGAATTAGGTACTAAAATTGATACTACAGCAGCTGGAAAAAATTATGAAAAAGCACAAAAGGATCTAAAAGACTCTTACGATTTTATGATGGATTGGATGAGTGATTTTAGTTCTAAATTTCCACATGGAGAAGATGTTACTACTGAGGATATAGAAAAATTTACTGCTAAGATGAATATCTTAAAAGAAGAAGAAGTAGAAGTTAATAAACTGAAAGAGCAAATCAATTCTAGCATTGCAACTGCAGAAAAGCTGCTAAAAAAGTAGTAATCCTCTTTTGAAAAGCATAGTTTATAAAATTGTTTATTTTTGCCACTGCAACAAATCGCTTAAACCCATGAGAAAAATTATTTTATTAGCCTCTGTACTTTTTTTAACCAATACTGTGGTACAAGCTCAGAAAAAGAAAGATTTATTAGCTGAAATTGATAAGCTTAGACAAGAACTTAGAACTAAAGATGGAGAGCTGGTAGAAGCCAGAAAGAATGAAAGAGTAAGTCAGTCCAAAGTAAAAACTATGGAAGCACAGGTAGCAGATCTTAAAGAGACCAATGCTACTCTGCTTGCTAACATGAATAGTTTTACTGAATTATCAAACAAAAAAGCTAGTAATCTACAGACATCTCAAGAGATTATAAAGGAAAAAGATAGACAATTAAACGTTATTAACGATGCAATAACTGCCAATGACTCTATTAACCTTGCTGTATTTAGCAAATTTAAAAACGCTATCGGTGGTGATAATCTAAAAATTAGTAACGGTACTATCCATATTATTTTACCAAATACTACTCTTTTTGGAGAAAATGATAAAAATTATATCGTTGATGACAAGGCGAAACCTACACTAGAAAAAATTGCAGCAACATTAAATGCGAATCCTGATTTAAACATTATCGTAGAAGGAAATAGTAATGCCTTAAAATTAGATGGCAAAAAGTTAATCGATAATTGGGATTTAAGTTCTAGACAAGCTGCTTCTGTAGTTAGAGTACTGCAGACAGATTATAAAGTAGATCCTAAAAGAATGGAAGCTTTAGGAAAGAGTGAGTATGGTACCGAAGGAATTGAAACTGTTACTAGGATTATCATAGATCCTAAGTTTAATAACTTTTACAATTTGGTAAAAGACAATATGAAGAATTAAATAAAATTCTATTTATAACTGAAAAACCATCTGCCTGAGGTAGATGGTTTTTTTATATCTTTTTTTATGAGCTTGCTAATTTTTTACTCTTAAATTCTGATGGGTTCGATCCAGCGTGTTTTTTGAAAAATTTCGAAAAATGGCCTGCTTCTTTATATCCCAACTCATAAGCAATTTCTTCTGATGTTTTATCAGAGTATAATAATAACCTTTTTGCTTCTACAACAATACGTTCATTAATCGTAGCTAATGGAGACTTATCACTGTACTTATGAAATAAGTTGGATAATGTCTTAGGAGATTTAAAAAGTAAATCCGCATAATCAGCTACTTGATGTTTTTCTCTAAAATGCTTTTCGACAAGAACATTAAATCTTCGAATAATATCTAATTGATTATTGGGCAATCCAGGATCTGGTAATTCTTGTTTAATCAGTCTCCGCGATTTAATTAAAAAACTTTTAAGGAGTGTTCTCAACATTTCACCTTGTATTTGATCCTTATTCTTAAATTCTTCCTCAAAAGAGTCAAACATAGAGCAGAAACTATCTTTATCCTTACCTTTTAATGTTAATATTTGCGGAACCGAAGAACCAAAAAACAAAAAACCATTACAAGAAACTTCCTGATCGTGATCCTGAATACAATAGAACTCTCTATTAAAAACTAAAGAAACAATCCCTTCAGTATCCTTATCTATTTCTAACACATTAATAGGTGTACAAAAAATGATCTGATCTTTCTCTAATTCGATCAGTGAACCATCAACTCTAAAACTTACAGCTTGTCCTCGACTCCATAGAATTTTATAAAGTCCTTTATCTTTCAGTAAATCTAAAGCAGGAGTACAATTAAAGTCGGTTAGAATAAAGGTGCTCTCATCTTTTATACTAGCATAATCTAATCTCATATTCAAATTAACAAATAAATTTCATCATAAAATAAAAATCCTTTGTTCTTAAGGAATAATTTACATTCTTTAACCTTTTCTAATTTTCAAAAACATAGAATTACTTTAATAGGTTAAATTCATATCATCCTTCAAAAAGTATTTTCTATTTCGTCATAATTTTTTTCTTTTCCTTTCTCTTTTTTTAAAATAATTATGGGTTTCACATTACTCCTAAAATGGTAAACCACAATTGTTATAATTTTAGGTGAAAAATGCTCATTTACTGAAAATAAACATCGATTCACTGAAGATAAAACATCATTCAATAGTCCTCGGAAACATTCTGCTGAAAGGGTAATATCCCCTTGCAATATAAATCCAAGATCTTAAGTTATTCTTTCTGTAACACACTTAGCTAAGCTTCGAAAAAGGTTTGTATATCCGCTCTAAAAATGTTCGAGCAAACTATAACAAATTCCTTTTTGAATTCAACACTTACATTTTTTAAAAATTGCTTGGTACCAAAGCAATTTTTAAAGGAAAATAATCTTCTTTTTCTAACATGAAAGGTGAAGATTTTTAGTCTAACAATTAACTATTCAAATTTATGAAACTAACAAATTTCAGAATACTACTGATATTCTCGATAACAGCAATTTTAATACAATCGTGTTCTTATGATAATGAAGAATTAGATGAAGAAGCTTTAGGATCCGAAAGTATTGACGATGCTAGTAAAGGATCCAATGATTCTGATACTACTACTGATCTAATTATGGATTGGAATTCTTTATGGGTAGAACTAGATCAACATGCTTTCGGAATGCGACCAAATGCCACTGCAAGAGCTTTGGCGTATATACACTTGGCAGCATATGAAACTGCTGTACAAGATATGCGTGGATATAGATCTGTAGAAAACAGATTTGATGAATTACAAATAGATCAACGAGAAAGAGACAGAAATATCAGTTTAGATCTGGCATTAAACACGTGCTATGCTCTTGTCTTTGATCATTTCATGAATAACATTGATCCTGAAATAGACGCTAAAATTGGTCAATTACAATCCGAATATGAAGACGAGCTTTCTAAACGCTTAAGAAGACGTGACATCCGAAATTCTATTGAATGGGGAACTCATGTGGCAGAACAAGTTATTGCATATAGCCAAACAGACACTGAAGCTGAAACACAAATTCTAGAGCCACAACCATTAGATTATGAACCTCCTATTGGTCCAGGTTTATGGAGTTATAGTGCAGAGCAAGAACGTGGTTTATTTCCTTATTGGGGAAAAGTAAGGACTTTTATAATTTCTTCTGAAGAAACAAGCAGTAT
Source organism: uncultured Aquimarina sp. (assembly GCF_947492965.1). Classification (GTDB taxonomy): domain Bacteria; phylum Bacteroidota; class Bacteroidia; order Flavobacteriales; family Flavobacteriaceae; genus Aquimarina. Next base: position 20,088 of record NZ_CANLOZ010000015.1, read on the forward strand.
TCCACCACCAATTACTTATAGTACCGATCCACAAAGTGATTATTATGCTGAGATGGATGAAGTTTATACTGTAAGTACAAAAGCCGCTGAAGAAAATAACGAAGATCTATGGATCGCAGAATTTTGGTCTGATGATGTAGAAGGATTAATGGTAAGTCCTCCAGGACGTCAAATTGCAATAGCTAATCAACTAATAAATCAATATAACCTTGATTATGACAAATCATTGGCGATGCTACTCAAATTAGGTTTTTCTCTAAATGATGCTGCAGTTTCATCTTGGGCAGATAAATATGAATATTTAGTTATGCGTCCTAGTGTATATATTCAGGAGTTTATTAATCCTGATTATCAGACAAATTTATTCAAGTTTATTTTTTGGCCAAATCCAACATTTCCTGGTTACCCATCTGGCCACTCAACATTTGCGTCTGCTGCTGCAGGAATATTTATAGATGAGTTTGGAAACGATATTAACTTTACAGATCGTACACACGAAGGAAGAACTGAGTTTTTAGGAGATCCAAGACAATTTGATTCCTTTTCTGAAATGGCAGAAGAAAACGCATTCTCCAGAATTCCTCTGGGAGTTCATATTAGAATGGACTGTGTAGAAGGATATCGTCTAGGTTATGAAATATCAGATGCAGTGAATAAATTCCGATTAAGGAACTAGTAGTACTGGTATCAAATAACTTGATATAAAACTGCTCTTTTGCTTTTCTAAAATGATCATGAATATTGATCTTTTGTAAAAGAAAAAAGAAATCCAATAGTCTACTAAATCAGACTATTGGATTTTTTTGTCGGGTAGAGAGGATTCGAACCTCCGATCTCTGGTCCCCCAGACCAGCACTTTAACCGGACTAAGCTACTACCCGAAAATGGGACACAAATATAAAAATACTTTCGTTATTGCGAAGGATTATTATGGCGTTCTAAAATCTTAATCATTTTAAATGATTTTAATAAATGAAACAACCCAGGAAGAATAACTGCGCCACCGATAATTAGTGATATCCCAAGTACATTAATTACACTATCAGGAGCTATATTATCTAATAAACTCACCTCATTGGTTTTGGTAATAATTATGTTCGGAAAATGGGCTACAAATGCTGCGAGAAGAATTAAAAAAACCTGTAAACCTGCAAAAAATCTGCTTAACACTCTACGTCCTTTTTTTATAGTAATCCAAAGAGGAATTAAAAGTAATCCTGAGATAAACATAGCAACAATAGCATAAGGATCTGTAACAAATACGGTAACAAAACTATATTCGCTGATATATCCGTAAATAAAAGTTATTAAACCTGTTATAAAAACTACAATAGTGGCTATTCCTGCCTTTCGGATATAAATATTTTCCTTTCCTCTTACCGATTCCCCAATAAGCAATACAGAAGATAAAAACGCACATAAAGCTGCAAAAAACAACCCAACTAAAATACTGAATACATTAAACCAAGGTTTTATAAAAACATCATAGAACGAAAGATTCTCGACATCTTCTGTTAGTATAATTTGTCCGCTAATCAATCCTCCGAAAACCATACCTAAGAATATCGGTGTAATCAAACTAGATATTTTAAACATAGCATCGTATAATTTCTGCGAATTATCAATGACAGCATCATAATGTCTAAATACAAAGGCAACACCTCTAAGGGTAACTCCTAATAAAACTATCGTTAATGGAATATGTAGATTCACTACTAAGATATTATAATACGCAGGAAATGCAATCCATAATATTACTATGAGAATAATGATCCAAATATGATTGGCTTCCCATACGGGTCCCATGACTCTATAAATTGTTTTTTTTGTGATTTTTTGGTTTTCCTCTGAGGAAAACATCTCTACAATCCCTGCTCCATAATCCGCACCACCTAGAACAACGTATAAGTATAAGGAAAATATTAAGAAGAATAAAACGACGTATAGCATAGACTAGTTATTTTGAGCATTAAGAACTTTGATCTGGCGAATCATTAACCAGGTAACTGCAATCGATAGTGTAGTATAAACCACAATATAGGTATAGAAACTTACCACAATTCCTGGCATAGGTGTCACTGCATCTTTTGTTCGCATTATTTTATGAATAATCCAAGGTTGTCTTCCAACTTCTGTTACAATCCAACCAGCTTCTAATGCTAAAAATCCAAGTGGTGCTAGTGCTATAAACAATAACCAATATTTTTTATTGGTAAGCCATTTTTTCTTTTTTAAAGAAACAAAATATAATAATCCTGCTAGCATCAGGATACCACCAATACCAACCATCACCTGAAACGCATAATGAACCATAGGAACATTAGGGCGTTCATCTTCCGGAAAATCATTTAATCCTTTTACTTCAGCATCAAAATCTCCAAATGCCAAGAAAGATAGCATTCCAGGAATAGCAAGCTTGTATTTTACTTCTTGAGTTTCGGCATCTACAATACCTCCGATATATAAAGGAGCTCCTTTTTCTGTATTATAATGAGCTTCCATCGCTGCTAATTTTACAGGCTGTCTATCTGCAATATCTTTTGCCGAAATATCTCCACTAATCGGTTGCAAAATTGCCGCTATTGCTCCAAAAGTGATTGCTATTTTAAATGCCTTGGTATGCAAAGCCACTCTTCTACCCTTAAATATTTGATAGGCATGAATTCCTGCTACGGCAAAACCCGTTGCTGTAAAAGCGGCTAAAGTCATATGCAAGGCTTGGGTAAACCATGCAGGATTAAGCATTGCCTTAACAGGATCAATGTTTAAGAACTGTCCATCTACATAATCAAATCCTGACGGTGAATTCATCCATCCATTTGCCGCAACTACTAGAATTCCTGAGGCTACTCCAGACAATCCTATAATGACCCCAGTAAACCAATGAAACTTTTCCGGTAATTTATTCCATCCGTACAAATAAAAACCAAGTGCTATCGCTTCTACAAAAAAAGCAGCACCTTCTAAGGAAAAAGGCATTCCAATAATAGGACCCGCATGTTTCATAAATTCGGGCCATAACAGCCCCAACTCAAAAGACAAAGCAGTTCCGGATACGGCACCTGTGACGAAAAAAATTGCCACCCCTTTTTGCCAGGCTTTTGTTAATGTTAAATATAGTTGATCTTTTGTTTTTAACCACTTATAATGTGATACTACCATAAAAAAAGGCATGACCATTCCAATACAAGCAAAAACGATATGAAATATAAGCGTAAATGCCATTTGGAGTCTTGCTGCATCAAGGTTTTCCATAGAAAATATTTAGAGAAAGAGTGTGATTCTAATTACTCTATAAAGATACGACACAAAGCCCATTTTAAGAAGAAAAAACCTGAGTCTTTTCGGTTTTTTGAAGCTCTTTTTGATCATAATTTTAGTCATTTCCAAAACATAAAAAACCGAATTTAAAAGCAACAAAAAATTGATTCTTTTACTTACCTAAAAGACAGTTAATTAAATTCCCAACAAACGTTAATATAGCTAATAAGGTATTGTAATCCATGAAATACTACTATATTTAAACTAACCTAATTAATAAACCTTTTCTCTAGTTAGAAAACCTACATAATTTTTCACCCAGATTACATGAATATCAAAAGGAAAATATTCATAGCACTACTCCTACTCAGTGTTTCTATCGGATACGGACAAGAATCAGCTACTTTAAGACTCAATAATGCTGTGGATTCTTTGGGTGTAAACCCTTCCTATTCGTATAAAGAACTATCGGAAATAGTAAAGGATAAAAACAATCAAGATTCTACAAAAGCAAAAGCAAAGCTTTACCTAGGAAGTTATTTTAACTCCATTGGTGTCATAGATTCTTCTGTTTATTATACAAAATCGTCCTTAATCCATCTTAGAAATAAAAAATATTTATCTCAAGCTTATCGATTATTAGGATCTGGATATAGAAGAAGCGGAAAAATCGATGATGCTATCGAAATTCTATACAAAAGCTTAAAGATTTCTGAAGAAATCAACTACTTAAATATGATTGTTAAGGTAAAATCTGATTTAGGGATTTTATCAGCTAACAAAGGGGATTACGATAAAGCTATTCTTTTTTTTGAAGAAAGTAATGCCGTTACAGACGATCAAAAAGTTATTTGTTCTAATTACATTAATATAGGTGCTGCCTATTTTAAAAAAGACGATTTTGAAAATGCTGAAAACTTTTTCAAAAAAGCTCTTGAAATACTCCCACCAAACTCCTCTCCTAATGCATCTTCTACACTTATCTTAAACTTAGGTTCTGTTCTTTATAAAAATAAAAAGTATAAGCAAGCGATTGAATACTTTGATAAAAGTAAAAAGATCGCGGATGAATACGGTTTTATAGATAAAAGCCTTAATGCTACTGCTCATAAAGCTGAAGTTATAGGAGTGATGGGAAATTATTCGGAAGCGATACAAATGCTAAATAAAACCATAGCGCAAGCAAAAGAGATCTCAAACATAGAAATACAAAAAAATAGTTATGATAATCTAGTTACGGTATATACAAAAGCAAATAATCATAAATCCGCAAATGAAGCCTTAATACAGTTTCACAGACTAAGAGATTCTTTGAATAATAGAAAACAAAAGAAAGAGATCACCGAACTCGAAGTAAAATATGAAACCGCTACCAAAGAGAAAGAGATTTTGCTTTTAAAAGAAGATCAACTTCTTAAAGAAAGTGAAATTAAAAGACAACGCTTATTAAAACGGTTTTACGTCATTGGTTTTATCATTGTTTTAGTACCAATCATGGCACTCCTGTTTGTGTACTATCAGAAACTACAAGTTAAAATAAAATACAATGCTCAAAAAGAAGAGATTAATAGACAGAAAACCGCTTCTTTTCTAAAAGAACAAGAACTAAAACTAGCGAATACCTATGTAATTGCTCAAAATGAAGAACGTAGCAGAATTTCTAGAGAATTGCACGATAGCATTGGAGGAAATTTAGCTGCGATCAAATTACAAATTGTGAATGTCCAAAAAGACCTTGAAATAAAAGATACATTAATCGATCAATTAGATGATACGTATCAGCAAGTTCGAGAAATATCACATAATCTGATTCCTAAGAAAATTAACCAAACAGCTTTTGCAAATTATATCAGAGAATATATAGATACGATAGAAAAGGTTACAGATCCTGAAATTACATTTATACCTCATCCTGTAGAAAAAATAAACAACATAAACGACAATCAGAAAGTTGAGATTTTCAAAATCATTCAGGAATTGATGACGAATGCTTTAAAACATGCCAAAGCTAAAGTGATTGAGATTTGTCTAAATGCATACCAAGATTCTATAGAAATTATTTTTGAAGATGATGGAATCGGATTTGACACAGATAAAGTAACGAATGGTATCGGTTTACAAAATATTCAAAAACGCATAGCGTTATTAAAAGCAAAAATGGATATTGACTCTTCAATGAATAGAGGTACTGCCATTCGTATTGAAATACCCACAATAATACATGACTAAAAAGCATACATATAAATTAGTCGTAGCAGATGATCACAAAATGTTTTTGGACGGTTTGATAAGTATCATTGCCCATGAATCTGACTATGAAATTATCTATACAGCAAGCAACGGGAGTGATCTAAAAAAGTATTTAGATATCAATACCGATGACCAAATTGATTTGGCAATTTTAGATATTAATATGCCTAAGATGGATGGAATAGCTTTAAACCAACATATAAAGAAGAATCATCCTGGTATAAAGACGCTAATCGTTAGTATGTTATCGACTCCTGATAAAATTTATGAACTTACTCAGGATGGTGTAAATGGTTATATTCCTAAGAACTCTAGAAAAGAAGAATTATTAAAAGCTATAGAAACCATCCTAAAAGGTTCTAATTACTTTTCAGACAGTATTAAAGAAACATATACCAAGAGTGTTTTTGAACAAAAACAATCCAATGAAATCAATCTTAGTAAACGTGAGAAAGAAATCTTGCAACTAATTGCTAAAGAATATACCACACAGGAAATTGCTGATAAACTATTCTTAAGCAAATATACCATTGAAGGTTATCGCACCAGTTTGATTTCTAAACTAAACGTAAAAAACGTTGTTGGGTTAGCAAAACATGCGATTAAAATGGGACTGGTAGATTAACTATTTAATTTATACTACAGTTAAAAAATAATGAAATGAGCAGTTTGTATACAGATTTAGCTGAGGTTTACGAAATGATGTATGCAACATTTATTGATTACCAGTTAGAATATGACCTATATAAAAGTTTTCTCAAAAAGTATGACAAAAACAGTATTCTGGAAATAGGTTGTGGAACAGGAAATTTATCTCAACGTTTTATTAACGACAACTATGAGTATTGCGGACTTGATTTTAGTAAAGAAATGCTAAAAATAGCTAAGGAAAGAAACCCTAACGCTAGTTTTATTCATGGAGATATGCGACATTTCAATTTAGAAAAACCAGTAGAAAGCGTTATCATGACTGGGAGAACAATAAGTTATTTAGTTAAAAACAAAGATGTAGAATCCACTTTTGCCAGTATTCATAATAATATGAAAAAAGGAAGTATCTTTTGTTTTGATTTCATAGATGCTAACGAATTCATACCAGAAATAAGCAATAAAAAGGAAATTACCCATGAAGTTAACCATAAGAATATAACTTACCTAAGGAAAAGTAAATGGAATCCCAATATCCTAAATAACTGGTGTTTCGATTGGGAATCTAACTTTTATAAAAAAGAAAAAAATAATTTGCTAAAAGTTGGAACAGATCACTCCACTGTAAGAACGTTCACTAAAGATGAAATTGAGCTTTTTCTAATTTTAAATGGATTTGAGGTACTAGAAATAATTACAAGAGAATCTTACGCATTTCCTACCTATGTGGTAGTTGCTCAAAAAAGATGAATTAGTAAAGAAATATTTTCAAAAAGCCAGAGAGCTTTCCAAAAACTAATTCAAAAATGACTTTCAATCTTTTAACATATTCCCATCTAACATAGGATTGATAGATTGATTTATTTGGTATAAATTATGCCCAGAATAGCAGATATATCTAATGTAACTAATAGATGAGAAAAATAATAAATAGCGTCATAGTCTTATTACTAATTTTTACTGCAAAAGCTCAAAACACGCTTCCCGAAGTCGTATCTGGAAAAGTGGATCGTATAGAGAATTTTGAATCAAAGCATGTAACCCCCAGAAATATTGATATATGGGTACCAGAAGCTTATTCTTCTTCTAAAAAATATGCAGTACTATATATGCATGATGGACAAATGTTATTCGATCCTAAGAGCTCATGGAATAAACAAGCCTGGAATATAGATAATGTAGCTTCTAAATTACTTGAATCGAACAAAATAAAAGACTTTATTGTTGTTGGTATTTGGAATGGTGGAGCAACAAGACATTCTGATTACTTCCCCCAAAAACCATTTCATTATTTATCACAAAGTCAAAAAGACACCTTAAATACACAACTTAAACATTCGCATGTACCGATAAAAACATCATTTATTCCACAATCTGATAACTATCTTAAGTTTATTGTTGAAGAACTAAAGCCCTATATCGATAAAAACTATTCTGTTTCTTCAGATCAGGCAAACACTTATATTATGGGAAGTAGTATGGGAGGTTTAATATCCATGTATGCTATTTGTGAATATCCTGAAGTATTCGGAGGAGCCGCTTGCCTATCGACTCATTGGCCAGGTTCTTTTACACTTAAAAACAATTCAATGCCAGAGGCGTTTATCAAATATTTAGATAATCATCTTCCTAATCCCAAAAATCATAAGATCTACTTCGACTGTGGTGATAAAACTTTAGATGAATTATATCCAGATATCCAGAAAAAAGTTGATCAAGTTATGATTAAAAAAGGCTACAATGAAAACAATTGGAGTACTCAATTTTTTCCAGGGGAAAACCATAGCGAAAATGCCTGGAGTAAAAGATTACGTATTCCTTTAGAGTTTTTACTAAAAAAATAACTTCGTAAGCATAACCTTTATCCAAATATATTCTTGGATTAAACTGTAACATTCTTAACGTTTATTAATCCTTACTACAAGGAACACTTGTAATAAATGACTATAAATTTTAAGAATGAATAGAATCATCATAACCTCAGCTCTTTTTCTAATTCTTGTGAATTTGAAGGCTCAGAGTAGCAGACAAATCATAAACTTCGAATTTGAAGGAATACAACTGAATGGTGTTTTAAACCTTCCGAAAGATCAAAAACCTAAGGGAATTGTAATGTTAGTGCATGGATCTGGAAAGACAAATGCTGTTGCTCAGGAATGGTATATAGATATAAGTGAAACATTTGTAAAAGCAGGTTATGGTATCTATATGTGGGATAAAATGGGCTGTGGAAAAAGCGAAGGTGCGTTTAATTATAATCAGTCTATTGAAAATAGTGCGCAAGAAGTAATTACTGCGATCAATACTTTAAAAGAAAAGCAAATACCAGGTTCGGATATTATCGGTTTATATGGAGTTAGTAGAGCTGGCTGGGTAAATCCCATAGTAATAAACACATACAACGATATAGCATTTTGGGTTTCTGTAAGTGGCGTTGATGACAAAGAAAATTTTGGATACCTACTCGAACAAAACTTGCGAATTGATGGATTGCCAAAAGATTCGGTTAATTTAATTGTTGGAGAATGGAAAGCAGCTTTAAAAATTCATCATTCAGGAGGAAGTTATGAAAGTGCTCAAAACGCTACACCCAATCTAAGGAAAAACGATTTTATATTAAGATTTAATAATGGTAGCACCATTACAGAAGAAGAATATTATAATTATCAGAAGTAACTTATGAAAGAAGAACTTGACGAAAAAACTGGCTTGCCCATTGTAGTTAAGGATTTCAAAACGATATTATCGAACATCAAATGTCCCGTTTTGGCATTATTTGGAGAAAGTGATATGAATGTTGATTGGAAAAAGACCAAATTGTTATATGAACAGACGTTAGCAACAAATACAGATTTAGAAATACAATCATTTCCGAATTGTGATCATAATATTCGCGAATGTAAAACTGGTGGATTCTACGAATTTCAGGATAACAATTTACCTTTTAAAAGATGTACCGGTTTTTTGGAAACTCTAGAAAACTGGCTAAACCAAAGATAAAGCTACTCTTTACTTTAATAGATATACGTCAATTGCTTTCGTTATTAAACTACCTCGTAGAACATGTTACTCCATCATCCGATAAAATTTCGGTACCTGTATTCACTAAGTCACATACTGCTGTAGGCATAGAAACAATTCCATTTTCTGAAAGATCTAATAATTTCAAATTAATGAGATTGCTTATTTGATTCGGAACCATCTCTATCATATTTGTTCGCAGATATAGATATTCTAGATGAAACATATCTCCAATACTAGTATCGATATTTGCCAACATATTTCCTGATAATTGCAATCTTACCAGATTGGTAAGTTTAACAATATCAGATGGAATACTTGTCAAGTTTGTATTATACATATCTAACCTAGTTAGCGATTGTAGGCTTAATATATGTTCTGGAATAGTTCCAATAGGGTTACTAGACACTCCCAGAGCTGTTAATTTAGAAAACTTGGTAATTTCCTCTGGTATCTCTATTAATCCAATATTATTCATAAATAAGACATTTAATTCCGTAAGATTAAACAACTCTGATGGCACCTCTTCCAAAGTGTTATTTGATATACTTAGTTCTCTAAGTTCTTTAAGACTTTCTATACTCGCTGGGATCTCGGTAAGTTGATTTGTATAGATCCTAAAATCCACAAGCTTTCTCAGACTAAAAAACTCTTCTGGTATAGCTTCAATTAAGTTAGCACCAAGATTTAGTGTTCTTAAATTATTAGACAAGTCTTCTATTTCCTTAGGAATTTCAGTTATGCTATTACTTTCTAAGGAAAGTGTTTTTAGGTAAAACAAATCGCAAATCTCTGGTGGTAGTACCGTAAGTCCTTTCTCATTCAACTCTAGTGCAACTACTTTACCATCGACTACCACTACTCCTTCCCAGGTAGAAACATCTTCATTTTCCAGATTCCATCCCAAAGTATTATCTGGGTTTTGATTGAAGAAAGAAGTCAATATCTCTCTGGCTGTGCTGGTAACAACTCTTACAAAGATTGTATAATCTTTAGTAGATCCATCCTCCGCTAGAACACTATAAACAATCGGTTCTGAAAAATCAAAAGTAGTATCAATATTCTGAACTACTGTTGCTCCGTCTGATACAACTATACTAGGTTTTAAAGCTCTTATAGGTGTGCCGAAAGGTAATACTACAGAGATGGTATTTTTAAGTTGATCTATATTAGCCGTAATGTTAGTTTCTAATTCGCCATTCTCTGATGTTAAAAAACTAAATTCTAAGATTTCCTTATCAGAATTTAATAAAGTTATATCAGATCCGTCTATTTCTTTGGAACAAGAAAACACCATTAGACTACACACTAATAAAAGTGTGTTTCTACAAAATAATAAGTCCCTCATTTGGTTTTAGTTTTAAGAGTTTTGTGTGTTTATTTTTATGTAAGATATAAAGTTATAAGGATAGAAACATCCTTGATTTTTGTGGAAATTATCCCCTGAAAACCACTATAATCATTGATATTATCTTTTTATGACTAATATGTACTTGAACATACTTTATCAGCATATTCTTTAAAAACATTTTCAATTTCCTTTATTCCAGTGGTAAAAACATTCTCTCCATTTTCTTTGGATATCATAGAATTTGCCATATTACTATTACAATCAATTATATATTTCAGAAAGAATTCATCAGTTACTTCTTCATTAACATACATTGTAACCTTCAATTTAACTTCATGAGCATTATTTAATATTTTTAGATCAATTTCTTTATAACTCATTGCGCATCCCGAACCACAACTATGTACAAATGTTCTTTGAATATTAGCATCCTTCTGTTTTAACCTCAATACATTGTGACTTTCAGATGGATCTGTAACCACAACATCGTTTATGTTTCCGTTTAGAATAAAAAAAACTAATACAGAAAAAAACTTCAACTTTACTATTGAAAGACTATTGTCCATTTTTAGAATTTATTAATGCTTCTCTGATTTCTTCTGGAGTAATATGAGCCCGATTTAGACCATCTCCTGCATAATACGATTCTCCTCCTTCTGCTATTCTACCTCTACTAATAGGTCTGCCTCTTTCTACTCCAATACTAGCCCATTCCTGTGCTGCAGAATACATAGCCTCTCCTAAATCACCATTTCCTTCTAGGTAAGCAATAATAGGCGGCCTTTTGATATCTATTAAAAATTCATCAAAAACTCTATCTTGAGTTTCCTCATCAAAATTTTTACTAACATCTAGATTTAAGGCTGCAACAGCTGCATTCATCGTTATTGGTATTACTTGATATCTGCCTACGGCAAATAAAGTTCTTACTGCTCTACTTTGTTGTCGCTGGATTTCACTAATTGGAGTACCTACTACGTTTACATTTCTTACAACTCTTAATGGTGGAGGGTACGTTCTATTGCAAATATTATAATTATCTCCAGATTCAAATTGAGCTATTAAATTACCAAATTGACTATGCGCCCAAGAAGTCTGTTTTTGCAAAACAAAGTATGCCCTATCACTCTCATTTAAAAACTCTTCCTCATATTCTTGTTTGTCTCCACTTACCTTTACTTTCAGCCATAAAAGATTTGTAGTTTTAGGAGGTTTATGAGCTGTTCGTGCCACAGAGGTATCCAAATCATCAGGTCTTGGTTGTGGTCTTACACTTGTTTCAACAGCACCAGTTTCATTTGTAGATGTTTCTACAATAGGTTTAAACTTTTCTTTCCATTCATTAAAAACGTCATCAGGATCTTCTACTTTTGGTCTAAATTTAATTTTTACTATAGCTTCTCCTCCATTATTAAAAGTTGCTTTTAATTGTGTTTTATTAACACTTTCGTTAGGTTCTTCTGCATCCAAAGAATCATATTGTATAACGGTCAGTGGTGTTTCGCTTTCCATTAACAAAAAAGGCTCCTTTTCAAAAATTTCTATGGTCGCTTCTTTATCTTTTAAAGCGAAACCTTTTACAACTATATAAGCTTCCCCACCCAAAGTTCCTGAACTTATTTTTTGATAGGAAATTTTTTCTTCAGTTTTAAAAATTTCAAAAGTCACCGTATCTCCATTCGCTCCACTATAACTATCATTTACCAAGGCTGCTATTATTAATTCAATAGCGGTATGCTGACCATTTTGGTTTAACTGAGAAGAAATTCTATTAAGTATTATCTCTGCTGTGCTTCTTTTTCCAGTTTCTGTACTAGTATCATTAGTGCCTCCAAATGTATAAGTATAAGTGCCATCTGGTATTCCAAATTGTCTAGTTACTTGTTCTGCAAAATATGCATCTAATAGTCCTTCTTCAGCTTCATTAGTAGCAAAAGTGGTTTGATTAGCATCTTCGGACCAATTTTTATTAATTCGCTCAATTCTTTTTGAACGTGCTTTTATCAGTTCTCTAACAACATTAGTTACTTCTTGCATATTTCCTGACATATTTCAAAATATAATCTATTTAATAATTTCTATTCTCTAGAATTCTTTTGTGACTCCACTTGTTCTTTTGCTATATTAATTAACAGGTTGAAATAATTTTCATACTGTTCTGGAATATTGAACCCACTCTGAATCACCCAGGTTCTCGTATGTTCTCCTTTTTTGAAGATAAATTTATAATCCATACTATCGATACAAGTTCCGCAGCCTAATCGTTTATTATTTTGCAAGACTACATTAGGAATAGCATATAAACTATCTTGGATTGCAAGGGTAATTTCTTCTTTTTTTCCAAAAGCATATAGATATCTTCCTGAAACCTTAAATACTTGATCTTCTCCCATCAAAGTTTTATAAAAACATAAAATTTCCATGGTATCATTTTGGTTTTCTTCTATGACACTTAATCTTTTATCCTTTTTGCTAAAACAAGAATTTAACAGTAGAAGAATACATATGATTGAAATATTATTAATGGTCTTCATATTTTAATAATTAAAAATCAAACTTCTATCGGATCTCATAATATCCCATTGCCATTTGTAAAAAGATACCATTTTTCCTGTGAATGGATTTGCACTTCCGTCAACTTTTTGAATATAGTCCATAACATTATCAGTAAAACCTTTATGGAAAACATGAGGTTTTGGAAAACCTTCTTCAAAAGCGTGCGGCAAAGAAAGAGAATGACCAGCTTCATGTACAACTACATAGTTATCAATTAATGCTGTACCAAACATTGTAAAAGCATTTCCCCATTTCACACAAGAACAATTAGAAAAATTACTTAAATCTGCGGTAGCGATACCATCAGTTCTTTGATATCTTCCATTCTGAAAATTTGTTTGCGCTATAATCGAAGTATAGAATAAATAAGTTCTAGCGTTATTATTCGAATCAATTAATGCATTATTTCTGGGAGAATGCGTTCCATATCGTTCATAGAGCGTTTTTAAATCTCGTAAGAAACCATCAGCTCCGTTTGCTCCAATATTACCAGCAGCATTGATATAATTTGATTTGAACTGAATAACATCAAAATCACCGGATGGTAAACTATTAATATCGAAACGAGTATCTACTTTCACTTCTGCTCGTATTAAGGCCTGATTAAAAGACTGAAATTTAAATGCATACTGATAATCTCCGCTGAGTGTTGCTGGGCTTCCCGTGACAACATTTACAACTACCATTTCTGCTTTAGGTATAATATCATTTTTATATATCATTAATTTTCCAACTTCTTCTTTTTCTCCCTCGAGTTGAGCAAATATTTTAATCTCCTCATGACTTGATAACGCTCCTCCTTCACATTTTACGTTAATCATTTTAGAAGTTCGATAGTATTCTCGTGTACTGTTACCTAAGTTTTTTGTGATCTTATTAGATAATAACTCTGATAACCTAATTTTTTCAGGTACTATTTTTATGTATTGATTATTAGCTTCGAATACAATTTCTGTATCATCATTAATTAAAGGTTCTAATTCTTCTATTTCGATATCCAAGTCTATTCCATTCTCATGCATTCTAGATCCATGCGAAAACTCTTCTGTTGTAGTATCTGGAAAAATAGATAGCCAAGATGTATAGTAATCTTCTCCGTAAGGAGTGATTGGATTCAGAACGTCTTTAGATTTATATTCATTCTTAATATTCTGTGGATCTCGGCAAATAGGCACATTAGAATTTATAGGAGTTCCGTCATAATCGAATTGTACCATTTCTATTGGATAAATATATTCATCACGTAACCAATCAAACCCATATTCTCCCATATAATCATCCGGTCTCCTTATGTTTACCAAAAACTTTTTTAACAATGCATTTTCCGTATCTGGTAGATCTGTTGGCACATCTATTTGGGCTGTATCTTCGATGGCGATATCTACTCCACCTGTGCTGCACATGATAGTAGAATCTTCTAATAGCATGAACTCGCCATCAATTTCGATATCTGTCGCAACTCCTTTCCATTGTGTTGGAGCAATAACACTAGCACATGGCGGAGGACTTTTTCTCCATTTTTTACAGACTCCACCGAAAACAAGATTGGTACTACTTTTATCTCCATTTGTAGCACAAGGCGTATCTTGTAATTGTACTTGAGTGTGGGATACCACTAAGGTACCACTGCTAGAACAAAGAGGACATTTTAGCGTAGCTCCGTTTTTTACAAATTGCCCAGCCATGGTTTTATATTTGAATTATATTAACGGTATTTCTGTATTCTTGTCTCCCGTATTTTTCGATACAAGAAATAACTGCTCTTGTTAACCAAGACTCTTTAAATCCCGAAAAATTATAGGTTCCATTTACAGAGACATACTCTTCTTTCTCTGGATAATGAGCTTGCAATTGTAATTGGATATCTTCACTTTCGCTTGCAGACTGTAATAAGAACTCTTCTTTGGTGGTTACTTTACCGTACTTTGTAGTTAAACACTGAGAAGTTTCACTGCACGACTCAGAACTAAATTTCTGATACACAGATTTTAACAAACCGCCAAAGTTCTGATATAGCGTAAGATCTTTTATGATCTCCTCTTCTGAGTTTAAAATAGTATCTGTTTTCAGAATAAAACGTTGTACCTGATCTCCTTTATATTTACTTTCGAGATATTCTTTTATAACGATCCATTTCTGTCTAATTACGTCAATGTTATCAATAGCTACAATTTCGCCTAAATATGACAACTGCAAACTTATACTTTCATAAACCGAAGCCGTTTTTTGAATTATATCTTGCATAGCAAAAGAACCGTCTGAGAATTTAAAAGTATCTTTCTCTACAGCTATATTCACTGTTCGAATGTAAGGTTGTTCTTCATGCTCATGTATAGCAATACTAATTTCTTTTTTACGATTGCAACGTATCGCACCAGTATAGTTAATATAGTTTTCTGTTTCTATTAAATACCTGCGTACGCCTTGTTTGGGGATTTGCAATTGAATTTCTTGAGTTCTAAATGTATATTTACTTGGAATCATTGACTTGCGATTGATTTATGTTTACGTTAAAGAGTTATTATCCTTTGCTTATTTTTACATTTCCTCCTCCCTGAAAAGAAGCTGTTGCTCCGCAAGCAATTTTCATATTTGCTTTACTTTGAATTTGAGCATTTCCACTATTCTGTATCAGATCACCTCCTATTGTATTTTTCATTTTATTTTCTACAATATTTGTATGATTCAAAGAAGATGTATCAAAGTTGTTACCCGTGTAGATTACTGTATCCCTACCTATATTTAAAGTAGCATCTTCCTCAATATTCATTTCAAAATTTTTAGCATTCAACGTCATCTTTTCCAATGCTGTAATGGTGATATTATTATTGGCGGTGTCTATATGGATGGTATTTTGATTTTTGTCTATAATTGTAATGAATTCAGATTTTTCGGTATCATTAAGTTCGATAGTATGTCCACTTCTGGTTCTGATAGCTTTCACATTATTTTTATCTGTTTTCCAGCTACCTGGTTTTGCTGTTCCATTATAAAGGGCGCCCATAACATAGGGTCGCTCTGCATTTCCTCCTTCGAATCCAATAAGAACCTCTTCTCCTACTTCTGGAATAAAATGAAATCCTTTATCTCCACCAGAATGAGGTGTCATGACTCGTAACCAAGGGGTATATACTCCTAAAGGTTTCTGCCAATCTAACTGAGCTCTGATCCTTCCTAAACCTTCTGGATCATTATTAGCAGTAACGGTAGCTACTTGAGTATCACTTTTAGGATTATTACGTATATCTGTATATGGATATACATCTTGATCTACTGCGATTCCTTCGAAATGATTGATATATTTTCCATTCTCCGCAGCATTATGTGTTATTTTTATGATCCTATAACTTCCTTGGCTTTTACCTTCTTGTTTTATTTGTACTACTTTACCTAAACATACTCCTGGATTATCACTTTTTCCAGTGATCAAAACTTGTTTGATCTCTTCTGCTTTTTTTTGTTCTGTTACTAAATGATTTAATCGCTGTTTCGTTTGTGGATCATTATATGTATTTAGAAAAACGTTGGTGTCGTGTGGAAACATCTCCTGACTTTTATTAGAAGCATAACCGTTATATCCATTTATAGAACTTGTAATTTCTGAAGTTGTTACCTTATGTTTTTCATTATTCAGATAATCATTGGTAAAAAAAGAATAGCTATTAGATCTAGGATTTAGGCTTCTGGAAAATTCCATTAAATCCACACCATAGGTTAAAACCACAGGTTCTGAATCCATTGGTTTTCCGAAAACTAAGTATTCTCCATCATAATAAAACCATTCTCCATATTGCTTGGATAATCTACTTGCAAATTCAAAACTACTCTCTCCATTCTGAACACAGTAATGTAATGTATCTTTGGATCTGGTTTTTATAGAAGTATTTAGTTTAGAGCGATCATATTGCTGAAAGGACTGAGTAAGAATGGATTCCAAATTTTCATCACTAAATGATGTATAATTTGGCCCATCATCTGTTATAATAGAATTACTTTTCGCCTTAATTAGAATAGAATCTCCGGTGGATTGATGAAAACCATTGGTAAGCTTCACCTCGGTTACGATTCCTTTAAATTTTAATTCTTTATAGATATCTACAGCATCCAAAGAAGAAATCGTAAGCGTTATCGTTTGCCCCAAAAAATCATTGCTTACCTCTTCGTCCAAATTAGATGCATTTTCTAATACATCTCTACGACATAAAAGTTCTAGAGTATGATGGTTATCAATTTCTTGCTGGAGTGTAAGTTTTTTAAAGGCCTTTATACAAAATCCCCCTATAAATAGCTGTATTTTAGATTGAAGTGCCATTGTTAAGTTTTAAGATTAATGTGTGAATCCAAGTCAGAAACAAGAAATCTTTACTTCAACCAATAAGTGAAAATGAAATTAGGTTAAGTAAGAGTTACATATTTCTATGATGGTTATTTCAAATGTAAAACACAACTATCTGTAAATCAACCAGACATTCAGTGAAAAGAAACCCCTGAAAACCACTGTGGTTATAAAAGGTTAGTCGTTAAAAAAGATAAGGGTTAGCCGTAAAAAACAATAAAGAAGAAAAGTATACAGAGGAGAGTAAAAAAGAAAAACTGGATATAAAACAATATTTATATCCAGTTATATTAAGTAATTAGTATACATTTTACTGGGGATTTATTAATGAAAGTCTATCGGTGAATTGCATGGCTACTTGCAGCTGGTAATTCCTGTAAAAACTTTCTCAAAATACTCCAATTAATCTTAAGTGAAATAAAATTTGTCATAACTTCTAAATTTTAAATTAATAAACTTTTTTAACTCGTACTGATAATCATCTCATCAGTTGTTTGTTAAAATTCAAAACGCGTGCCAAACTTTACACAACTAAAAAAACACAGTGTAATCAATTGAAATACAGGTTTTTAAAAAACTCATTTTTTTATTTAAATCAACAATAAAAAAACCTGCCCAAAAAAATAATTCTCTAGACAGGTCTTGAATCAGCAAAATTTATTGGTTACTTTACCATTTTCAGCACTTTCACATTTTTGTTGGAAACGATCTTAAGAAGATAGATTCCTTTTGGAAGATTAGCTGTATTCATGGTTACAGTATTTGTTTTGGTATCTTTTGTTATGGACGTATTTGTATTTTTACCAGCAAGATCAAATATTTCAATTCGTACACGATTATCTTTCATATTTCCTATAAAAGATAAAGTCAATGAATCATTAAAAGGATTTGGCCATGCCTTTACTAATTGCAAAGCGTCTCCTTCTGGTTTCTGATCTACAAAAGATCCTTTGATATCTTCAGAAGACGGACAATCACTCGGGCAATTATCAAACCATTGGTTATCATACCATCCTTCTACAGTTCTAAATTGATCATCTGTTTGTGCTCCTCCATTATCATTAAATACAATACCAACTTCTACAGATTCATCTATGGTATAGGAATACCAAGGTGATCCTGCTACTTCATTCATCGCTACACCTGGCCAAGCTGGGAATCCAGGGATTGAAGCGTTCGCATTTTTATCGAATATATAAATATAAGCTGTATTCCAAGATGAAGGTTTTTTAAAGAATACATCGAATGAATCATCCGGAGTAATACCAGGACATTCTCCAGGACAGGTATCTGTCCACCCATTATTGTACCATCCATCTGTAGTTCTAAACAAATCATCTGACTGGGATCCTCCATTATCATTAAATACGATACCTACTTCTACAGTTTCATCTATTGTATAGGAGTACCAAGGAGAAGTTGACAATTGTGTCATTTCGATACCTGGCCATGCAGGGAATCCAGGAATTGCTGCATTCACGTTTTTATCAAATAAATAGATATATGCCGTTCCCCAAGTATCAGGTTTTCTGAAATTAACAGTATACCCAGCCACATCCTGAATAGTATATATACGACTTTCTATCGAAGAACTTCCAGCGTCGTTCATAGCGATAGCATTTAACTCTGTAGTTCCAACAGAAGATATAGCAAATTCACCTTCATATAAAGTACTGGTATTATCAGGAATAGATCCGTCTAATGTATAGTATATAATTCCAGCGTTTGTTGCACTCATCGATACCTCAACACTTCCATTATATACTCCAGAATCTGGAGCAACCGTTAATGTTGGTGGCTGTGGTCCTGTAGGACAATCACTTGGGCAAGTATTAAACCACTGACCATCATACCATCCTTCTACAATTCTGGTTAGATCGTCAGATTGCGCACCTCCATTATCATTAAATACAATACCTACTTGTACATCTTGATCTATCAAATAAGAATACCAAGGAGTTCCTGCTACACCATCCATTTGTTCTCCTGGCCAGGCTGGGAATCCTGGTAATGGATCTCCTGTATTTTGGTTAAATATATAAATATAAGCTGATGACCAATCTGATGGTTTCTTAAAATATACTTTAAATGGCTCACCATCACCAATGATATAATCTCTAGAAACAATAGCAGATTCATTCCCATCAGAATCAATTGCAATTGCCTTTATTGAAGCAGAGCCATTCATAGTAAAAGGTGCTGTATATACTATACTTGCTGCGGAAGGATCAGATCCATCCGTTGTATAGTAGATAGAAGTACTTGCTCCTTCTGCAGTAGTAGAAGCTGTCATACTTACTGTAATAGCATCATTATAAAATCCAGAAACTGGATCAATAGATAAGGTTACAGAATCAGAAAGATCAAAAGGTTCTCCTACCAGTACAATTCCAAAAGTAGTTCCGAAAGTAACTGTTCCTCCTGTTACAGTTGCCATCGTATCAGAGAAATAATCTTTTAACAATGTACCATCAGGCCACATGCCAAATACATTTAAAGCTTCCGCAAAATCATTATCCTGTCCTTGGAAAACAAGAGCTTTATCAGACACTCCATTACGATCATATTCACGTTTAAAAATATAAGGCGAATCGCTTAATTTTTGATGAGATCCTCCTCCAATAGATATGTGTTCTCTTCTAAATTTCCCAAGCTTTCTCCAATGTAATAATAAAGCATCATCTATAGAATCCCAATTCATATCAGAACGATACCCAGCATCTACGTAAGTAGTAGCGTTAAAAAACTGTCGCCCAGATTCATCTCCATAATAAATCTGCGCTCCACCAGGAGATAGTAATAATTTTACTGCTCCTTCAAACATATTACCTGTAAAGAACTCGCTAAAATCATGAGATCTTAGGTAGCTGATCATATTATACTCCCCAGGAGTATTAAAACCATTATCGTTATTGTTTAATTTTGCAGCAAAAGAACTAAATATTTCTTCCTGTCCTAAATCTGTATATGCTTCTTTTGGAGAACGGAAATTAATCATACTATTAAACTTTCCTACTGTAAAATCATCTGGTAAAGGATCCCCTACATTACCAATAATATTTACACCAGAATGCTCTCCTGTCATGTAAAAATCAAGATCATCTAGTTTTTTTGTTGGATTATTCTGTTTCCATTCTCTTAAAGCAGAAACTGCTTCATCTTTTAACTCTGCCCATGCATCTACACCTACATGTCTTTCTGTATCCACTCTAAATCCATCAATACCGTATTCTCTCACCCAATCCGTTAACCACTTTATTAAATAATATCTAGGTGCTCTTGGTTTTCCTGTTCTTGCGAAATAAGCATTAAGCTCATCCAATTCTTGCTGTCTTCTTCCTTCAGCATCCCACTTATCTATTAACCATTGTGGCAATGCTACTGAATTGAAAGATTCTGTACGAATATCAGGTAATCCGAAAAGAGGGGTAGTTAAATCATCGCAAGGAAGTTCTCCATTTTCTGAACCGCATTGTAGTCGTACCCAATCCGATGGATAATCTTCGTCTACAAACTCTAACTGACCATTTACATTCTTATAGGTACGATAACCTGAATGATTCATCACAATATCAAGTAACACTCTAATTCCATGATCATGTGCAGTATCTATAAATTTTTCGAAGTCTTCTGCACTTGTAAAATTAGGATCAAAAGCAGTCCAATCATTTGTATGGTAACCATGATATGGATAATCCCTAAAAGTAGGATCATCTGCAGGAGGGTTATTAAAGCCATGTCGATTTTCTACTACCGGAGTAACCCAAATAGCACTCACTCCTAACTCATCAAAATAACCTTCTTCTAATTTTTGAGTAACCCCTGCGATATCTCCTCCATGGAAATCTAATTCATTATTTCTACTATCCTGAAAACGATCAAAATTAGAATCATTGGTAGTATCACCATTGTAAAAACGATCTGTTATCAAGAAATAAACTGTTAAATTATCCCACGAAAATGGAAGATTTCTTTCTGCTTGTGCTATTCCTATTTTTGGTAAACATAGGCAAACCACTAATAACCCTAAGTAGAGTGTTTTTTTCATAATTAAGATTTTGTTTGTGTGTTAATAAAAGAACAACCGGATAATTTATACGGGGAAATTATCTCAATCGTTGTAATAAAGATTTCTAAAAAAAAATCGAATAATATAATTATGAGTGCACCGATTTCTCACGAAAACGATTGAGTGTTGATATTTTCTTTTAAACAAGGTTAAAAAAGTAATAACCAATCAAAAAAACACTTAATATCTTGACATATTAAGAGATATATCTGCAAAATCTAAAGAGATCAGAACCTCGCAAAAAATGAAGCGAAAATTTGAAAGTTTCCCAAAAACAAACCACGGTAATTATTGTTTCTTTACCGATACAATAATTACCGTGGTTTTATATTCTAGATAATACAATGAGAATGTTTACTTTAACCTATGACTTTCAGTTTAGCAAATCGTAATAAGAGTTTCTTAATTCCTCCATTTTCAAAGTTAATTTCAGCCTTTCTATCTTGTCCTACTCCTTCTAATTTAAGAACTTTTCCTCGTCCAAAACGCATATGCTCTACAATAGTATCAGGCGCTAAATCCCCATCAATACTATTGGTTTTTGAAGCACTCTGAGTACCGTTGGTAATCGGCCGCAGCTTACGCAGTTTTCGTAACTGCTCTTCTGTAGGTCTATGCGATACTGGTGGAGATCCAGATACTGGTTTTTTTAGTCTCAACTTACTTTTATCAACTTCTCCAAAAATATCTGTATCCACCAAAGGCTTATATCGATATGTATCAATTGGAGTTATATATTCTAAATATTTATCATCAATTTCTTCGATAAACCTACTGGGTTCCGCATCTACAAGTTTCCCCCATCGATATCGTGATTGTGTATAGGTTAGATAAGCTTGTTTTTCTGCTCTTGTAAGAGCTACATAAAACAACCTTCGTTCTTCTTCCAACTCTGATCGTGTATTCATACTCATTCCTGATGGGAATAAGTCTTCTTCCATACCAACTATATATACATAAGGAAACTCCAATCCTTTTGCTAAATGGATTGTCATTAAAGCGACTCTATCATCATCCCCTGTATCTTGGTCAAGATCTGTAGCTAGTGCTACATCTTCTAAGAATTCTGCAAGAGATCCCGTTTCATCAGCAAGCTCTTTTTGTCCTTCTACAAAATCACGAATACCATTGAGTAATTCCTCTATATTCTCGATACGAGCAATACCTTCTGGAGTTCCATCTTTTTTAAGTTCTTGTAGTAGTCCAGTATTTTTTGCTACCATTTCTGCCAGAGTAAAAGCATCAGAAGTTTGGTTAGTGACCTGAAAACTTTTGATCATATTCATAAAGTTTTCCAATCGAGTTTTGGTTCCGCTATTAATTTTTAAGTTAATGCGATCTAAATTTTCGATTACTTCAAAAATAGATCGATCATAATGATTAGCGGCAACAACTAATTTATCTACTGTGGTACTACCGATTCCCCTTGCTGGATAATTAATTACTCTTTTTAACGCTTCCTCGTCCTTTGGATTAATAATTAATCGAAGATACGCAAGTACATCCTTGATTTCTTTTCGCTGATAAAAAGATAAACCTCCATAAATCCTATACTTGATATCACGTTTTCGTAATGCGTCCTCCATTGCTCTGGATTGTGCATTGGTTCTATACAAAATAGCAAATTGACCATTATTAAGCTGATGCTGCATTTGATTCTCGAAAATAGAACTCGCTACATATCGTCCTTCATCCCCATCGGTAAGCAATCTATTTACTAAAATTTTCGGACCTGGTTCATTAGCGGTCCAAACGACCTTGTCTAATTTGGTTTTATTTTTATCGATAATAGAATTCGCAGCTTCTACAATATTTCTGGTAGATCTATAATTTTGTTCTAAGCGATATTGCTGTACATTATCATAGTCCCTTTGGAAATTCAGAATATTATTGATGTTTGCCCCACGAAATGCATAAATACTTTGGGCATCATCACCTACCACACATATATTCTGAAATTTATCGGATAAGGCCTTTACAATAAGGTATTGAGAGTGATTTGTATCTTGGTACTCATCCACCAATATATATCTAAATCTATTCTGATACTTCGCTAAAACATCGGGAAAACGATTCAATAATTCATTCGTTTTCAACAATAAGTCATCAAAATCCATCGCTCCCGCTTTAAAGCATCTATCTACATAATGTTGATAGATCTCTCCCATACGAGGCCTTTTAGCCATGGCGTCTGCTTCTACCAATTCAGGATTTTGAAAATATGCTTTTACCGTGATCAGACTGTTTTTATAAGAAGAAATTCGAGATTGAACCTGTTTGTATTTGTAAATATCTTTATCCAATCCCATTTCTTTAATAACAGAAGCTATTAATCGCTGAGAATCTTGTGTATCATAAATAGTAAAATTAGAAGGGTATCCAAGTTTATCTGCTTCTATTCTTAAAATTTTGGCAAAAATAGAATGGAAAGTTCCCATCCATAAATTCTTAGCTTCACTAGCTCCAACAATATCAGCAATACGTTTTTTCATTTCACGTGCTGCCTTATTCGTAAAAGTCAAAGACAAAATATTAAATGCATCTATTCCCTGATACATAAGATATGCTATCCTAAACGTAAGCACCCTTGTTTTTCCAGAACCAGCACCCGCAATTACAATCATAGGACCATCTTTTTGTAATACAGGAGCTCTCTGAGCGTCATTCAATCCAGCTAAATACTCTTCCAAATTTTCAATTTTTTATAAGCTTCGAAATTTAAGTAAACTATCTTTTTTTAAGAACTAATATGATTGATATTTATAAACAAATCATTAACCATAAAAAGATTAAATTTTTTCATCCGGGGAAATATTTCACAAGACATTTCTGAATTTTTATGCAAAAAACATCGTTTAATTACGGTTTTATAGGATAAAATACGTATCTTAGGAAAAGCTTATCTAAAACACCTAGATAACGCCTTAACCCCAACATTCACCTAATATTTTTGTTATGTCCCCAAACATGAACATTCAACCTATTGAAAAAGAACAAATTAAATTTCTAACCTTTCCAAAAAAAGACGTACTAGAGAAAAGAAAAGACCAAATTGATAGAGTCTTGGAACTTAAGAGAGCATTATCATTAGGCAATCTAGAACGTCATAAAGTAAAAATTGTTTTTGTGGATAATAAAGGATTTAAAAAAGTAGAAACGACTATCTGGGGAATCACAGATAAAGAAGTTATTCTAAAACAATCAACAATTATCCCGTTAGAACGAATTATTAGGATATCCTAATAAAAGTAAAACTACTTATTTGAAAGCTCTCAATAATATTTAATTGAGAGCTTTATTTTTTATTTATGTTAAAACTAATTACTACCGACACCTTTTGTTTTATCATAGATCATATTCCGAATACAAACTTTTCTGATGTCTTTTTTGGCTATCATGATTATCAAAAATATATTTTAACTTTCCTTTTATAGATTTTTGAATATCTTTAGAAACCAAAAAAAACGGCTTGAAACACACATTTTTCTTTCTACTCGCTATATTTCCAATGATCCTTTTCTGTCAAAAAGAACCTCAACAAGGTGCTGTTATTAAAGAGTTTGGGAACACATATAAGGTTGAAAATCCTGATTTTAAAACAGACTTAGAAAATGAACTGAAAGTTGTTTTTGATGTTGGTCGTTCATTCGGTGATAGTACCAAAGTAAATCCACTGATGAATACAGCTGCTCGATATCTCAACATGCACGTAAATGCTGGAGTACCGTTTAAGAATTTAAAAGTAGCATTAGTGATTCATGGAAATGCTGCTAATGATATTTTGAAAGATAAAGTATATCAAGCTAAATTTAGTATTAAGAACCCAAATACTGATTTGATCACTGCATTAAGTGAGAAAGGTGTACAGATTATATTATGTGGACAAACAGCAGCACATAGAAAAATCACCAAGTCAGATATACATCCTAAAGTTCAACTAGCTTTATCTGCGATGACCGCTTTGGTACAACTACAAAATAAAAACTACAAACTCATTAATTTTTAACTCAACGTATCCTATGAAGAACAGCATATTCATCCTTATGGTATTAGTGTGTTACTTAACAAACGCACAGAAAATAGATCCCGATGTGGATGCAATGTCGGACAAAGTAGAAAGTAAGGTTATCAAATGGCGAAGAGATTTTCATCAGAACCCAGAACTTTCGAATCGAGAATTCGAAACCGCCAAAAAAATTGCTGCTCACTTAAAGAGTTTAGGGTTAGAAGTAACAGAAAATGTTGCAAAAACTGGTGTTGTAGCTCTTCTTAAGGGAAAACAAAAGGGAAAAGTAGTTGCATTAAGAGCAGATATTGATGCACTTCCTGTAACCGAGCGAGCTGATGTTCCCTTTAAATCAACTGTAAAAACAACATTTCTTGGTAAAGAAGTTGGAGTATCTCATGCTTGTGGTCATGATACTCATACAGCTATTCTTATGGGAGTAGCAGAAGTGTTGAGTAAGAACAAAGATAAAATACAAGGAACCGTAAAATTTATTTTTCAACCTGCTGAAGAAGGACCTCCTCCTGGAGAAGAAGGTGGTGCTAAATTAATGATCAAAGAAGGAGTTTTAAAAAATCCTGATGTAGATGCTATTTTTGGGCTTCATATCAATTCTGGAACTCCCGTTGGAATGATCCGTTATAAACCAGGTGGTACGATGGCTGCAGTAGAACGTTTTGTAATTAACGTAAAGGGAAAACAAACACACGGATCTGCACCTTGGACAGGTGTTGACCCGATATTAATCTCAGCAAAAATAATTGATGGACTACAAACCATTATTAGTAGAGAGTCTCCGTTGGTAGATGAAGCCGCTGTAATTACAGTAGGTAAAATTACTAGTGGTGTTCGTTTTAATATTATTCCAGAAAGTGCTGAAATGATAGGAACAGTAAGAACATTAGACCCTACGATGAGAAAAATGATTATCCGTAGAATGAGTGAAATGGTACCTGCAATTGCAAAAGCCTATGGAGGAGAAGCAACAATCGATTTTCAGAATAATACTTCCATCACCTACAATGACCCTGCTCTGGTGACACAAATGTTACCCACAATAGAGGGAATTGCAGGAAAAGAAAATGTAATCCTATCTAAAGCTACTACCGGAGGAGAAGATTTTTCGTACTTTCAGGAAGTAGTTCCTGGATTTTATTTCTTTTTAGGGGGAAAACCTCATACTGAAGCAAAAGCACCTTCTCATCATACACCAGATTTTTATATTGATGAGAGTGGTTTATTACTTGGTGTAAAAGTAATGTCTCAATTAACTCTTGACTATTTAAACGCTCAATAATATTTATTACATGGAAGCTTTCTTAAATTTTCTCGGCTCAATATCCTGGTGGATGTGGATACTCCTGGCGTTAGGCTTAATAGCCATACGAGATATGTTTTTCAATAAAAAACACACTATCAGTCATAACTTTCCTATTGTGGGACATCTTAGATACCTTTTAGAAAGTATTGGACCAGAAATGAGGCAATATTTTGTTGCCAATAACAGAGAAGAACTTCCATTTAATAGAATTGAAAGAGGATGGGTATATGCATCTTCTAAAAACGAAAATAACTACGAAGGCTTTGGAACAGATAGAGACATTTATCAGCATCAACATATTTTTATAAAAAATTGTATGATTCCTTTTCAAATGGAAGCGGGTCATCCTAATACTGTAGACAAAACATTTCTGCCTTGTGCAAAAGTTATGGGCGCTTACAATCAACGTAAAAAACCATATAGACCTGCTTCTATCATTAATATTTCTGCGATGAGTTATGGATCTCTTTCTGCTCGCGCTGTAGATTCTTTAAATATTGGAGTTCTAAAAGCTGGAGCTTATCATAATACAGGAGAAGGCGGGTTATCTCCGTATCATAGCAATGGAGGTGATGTAGTATTTCATTTTGGAACAGGCTATTTTGGTGTTCGTTCTGAAGACGGAAATTTTTCTATGGAAAAGATGAAGGAATTAGTTCGCAACAATCCATTTATAAAAGCCATAGAAATAAAACTTTCTCAAGGTGCTAAACCTGGAAAAGGTGGCGTATTGCCTGGAGCAAAAATCACTCCTGAAATTGCCAAAATCAGAGGTGTCGAAGTTGGGAAAGATGTATTATCTCCTTCTAGTCATAAAGCATTTAAAGATGTACCCGAATTATTACAACTGATAGAAGATATTGCTGAAGAAACAGGTTTACCTGTAGGTATTAAAGCGGCAATTGGTAAAACCGAACAATGGGAACTACTTGCAGAACTTATGGTTAAGTCTAATCGCGGACCTGATTTTATTGCGATAGATGGTGGTGAAGGTGGAACTGGAGCTGCTCCTCCAAGTTTTGCAGATCACGTTTCGTTACCATGGATTTATGGTTTTAGCGCGATTTATAAAATATTTCAAAAACATAATCTTACAGAACGAGTTGTCTTTATTGGTAGTGGAAAGTTAGGTTTTCCTGCAAAAGCTGCAATGGCTTTTGCCATGGGGGTTGACTGTATTAATGTAGCTCGAGAAGCTATGATGAGCATTGGTTGTATCCAGGCTCAAATATGTCATACTAATAAATGTCCAGCTGGTGTTGCTACACAAAGTAAATGGCTACAAAAAGGAATTAATGTACCACTAAAATCAGATCGTCTCGCGCAGTATTTTAAATCTTTTAGAAAAGAACTAATAGAGATAACGCATGCTGCTGGATATGAACATCCATCACAATTTACAATGAAAGATATCGATGTTAATGTGGATGATGGAGAGCTCACAAAAACCCTAGAAGATTCTTTTAAATATAGCAAGACACCTGTAGAATTTACCTGTATTCAGGATCTCAAAGATTGCTCATATCTAGGAGGACATTATAAAGAAAAAAAATCAAAATAACATTACATGAAGATAGAAATCATTCCTTTATTAATCTCACTTATTCCATCACTTTTTATCACTCTTTTAGCGTTTTTCTATTTCAAAACGCATACAGATAATGAAGAAAAAAGAAGAAGATACTTACTTCATAGAGAAAATCAAAAGCAGGCGCTACCATTAAGATTACAGGCTTACGAGCGTATGGCTTTATTTATGGAGCGAATTTCGCCTGGTAAACTATTACTAAGAACTCCTCCTGTGGATAATGATAAAAAAAGTTATGAATCCTTATTGGTAAGTACTATAGAACAAGAATTTGATCATAATCTAACCCAACAAATTTATATTTCGGATGAGTGCTGGAATATGATTAAAACTGCTAAAAACGGTACTATCGCATTGATTAGAAAAAGCGTATTAAATGGTGAGGTAGATTCCGCCAATAAAATGAGAGAATTTATATTAACAGAAGTAGTAGAAAAAGGAGCTCCAAGTGATAAAGCACTATCTGCTATTAAATCTGAAGTAGAAGATCTTTTTAGTATCTAATTATTAAATCTAAAAGATACTTACGGTATTTGATGCGTCAATATTACTGTTATAAACAAACTATAGTAATAATCCATGAATAATTATTATATGAATCAAATAATTTTTGGAATATTAATATTACTACAGTTTGGATGTAAAGGTCAACACCAAGAAAAGAATATTGATGAAAAAATTACTGTTGTCGAGAAAGTTCAGGATACTGTCACTAAAAACACCATAAAATCACTTCAAGAAATAAGATTGGCTAGTGACACCCTTAAAAACTATCAAGAAATTAAAAACAATATCAAACAGCAAAAAGCTAACTACACCAAATCCTCTACCAATTCTTTATCAACTTTATTTAAGAGTTCTTTGCTACACAGAATACTTCCTCATTGGGAAGGAACAGAATGGTCATTCGAAGGGCATACATCTATCCCAAAAAAAGGTAAAATAGCTTGTGGTTATTTTGTATCTACAACACTTAAACATATTGGAGTAAACTTAAATAGATACAAATTAGCACAACAAAGCCCTTTCTTGGAAGCAAAAAGTTTAGCACTTGATTCCGATCCTATAGAAATTTCCGAAAATTCTGTGAACGAAAACATAACCAAAATTCGTAAAAATCTTAAAGAAGGCATTCATTTCATTGGTTTTGATTCTAGTCATGTTGGCTATATATTAAAAGAAAACGAACAATTATATCTAATACATTCCAATTATATCGATTCAAAAGGAGTAGAAATTGAAAAAATTGAAAACTCTATAGTCTTTGCCTCTTACGATAAGTTTTATCTAAGTGAACTTAGTACGAATGAAAACTTCTTAAAACATTGGATACAGGGAATTGAAGTTAAAATAGTAAAATAGAATCCTATGAAAAGAACACTGTCAGAAATTTTTCAAATTGCTTTAGGTATTCTACTCGCCAGTTTAGGATTAAAAATGTTTTTACTACCAAATGGATTTTTAGATGGAGGAGCCACTGGTATTGCTATTTTGCTTAGTGAGCTTTTTGAGATTGATATATCTATTTTTCTATTGTTGGTCAGTATCCCTTTTCTGATTTTAGCTTGGTTCAGCCTCACTAAAAGAATTTTTGTTAAATCTTTATTATCAATCATTTCTCTTGCAATTATTATTCATTTTGAAAACTTTGCAGCTATTACAGATGACAAACTTTTGATAGCCATTTTTGGTGGTTTATTTTTAGGTGCTGGAATTGGATTAACTATCAAAAACGGAGCAGTCTTAGATGGTTCTGAAATTCTGGGGATCTTCATAAATGAGAAATTAGGAATAAGTATCGGAAAAATTATCCTTTTTTTCAATATTATTTTATTCAGCGTCACCGCCTTACTTCTTTCTATAGAAATCGCTATGTATTCTATTCTTACCTTTATTATCACTGCAAAAGTTATAGACTTTATGATAGAAGGATTCGAAGATTACGTAGGTTTAATGATTGTATCAGAACAAATCGATGAAATCAATAAACAATTAATTGATATTATAGGCACTGGAACAACCATTTATAACGGCTCTGGAGGTTTTGGAAAAAGAGGGCCTCAATCCGAAAAAAAAATTATTCATAGTGTAATTAATAGAATTGATATCCGAAGAACATATAACTTAATAGATACCATTGATAAAAACGCTTTTATTATTGAATTTGATGTAAATAACATAAAGGGAGGAATGTATACTAAGTTTTTGTCTAAAGAAGGATTAAAAAAATTATCTTCTTCTTCCATTAAACAAAATACTTCCAACGATAATACGTAGAACACTTAGCTAAAAATACCGTAACAAGAATTCTATTTTAATAGAAACCTCTATTAAATATATGTTGATCTAAATCATCTAATTTTTATGTAAGAATTCCCGCATGAATCAAATAGTTCTCAAGCTATTCAATTTCTATGTAAAAAACTATATAACAACGCATTAAGTTAAAAAAGAATCGTGACCGCTATAATCTTTAGTAGAAAACCAACGCTTTAGCATATAAAACGTTTCTATTTCACATACTAAAACCAATATTTTTCAGTTTAGTAAATATGTTTTACTTCGTAAAACAACATTGCAACGCTTGTGTAATTTGATGAATACTTTTTTAAGGACTTCAGACATCCTTAAATTATTGTCTGAAACCAGACCCTTTAGGCAATCTTTCATCACCTCCCCTTCTTCAGCACAAGAAAAATATCTTAAGGATATGAATATTTTTTCATATCCCAGCAAGTCATTTGAACATTGAATCAAACCGTAATTACAAACTCAATACACATCAAATGAAAACAATTGCACTCTTAAAAACGACGAAAAAGCAGTGTTTTAAAAAAATCAAATCCAAATCAGTCAAAACCTTATCATTACTCTTAGTGATATTCTTTTATCAGACAGATATCTTTTCCCAAAAGAATGAATCCTTTAACCTGGGAAATGAAAAAACATTCTCCAATAAATTTTGGGGAGCAAAAACCAATAAAATTACTCTTCAAGTCTCTAAAGAGATATCATATTCTGGGGTTATTACAAAGAGGAACGGAAACGCCAATTCCTATTCCATCATAGGGAGTATTGGAGATTCCAAAACATCTACATTTCATATTACGAAACAAGACAATCTCATCTCTGGTCAAATTGTATTATATGAAGATAAAATTGCATATCAGTATTCCTCAGATGATGCGAAGGCTGTTTTCATAGAAGAAGTTGATATTCAGAAAGTACTTTGTGTCGATTATGAAAAACTTCCTTCTGTAGAAGTAACATCGTATCAATCAAAAATGGTAGTTCCTACTTTATCAAGTCTACCAGGATCTGCATTTACTGTCTATCTGGATTTTGATGGCGAAGTGGTAAGTGATACTTGGTGGGTTAATGGAGGAACCATTAATGCGCAACCTACGGGATATAGTGATGCCAAAATCACTGAGATCTGGAGAATTATGGCAGAGGATTTTAGACCTTTTGATATTAATATCACTACCGATAGAGCTACTTTCGAAAACACTCCTATCAATCGTAGAATGATGTGTATTTTCACTCCTACTACTGATGCTGCACCAGGATCTGGTGGTGTAGCTTATCTTAATTCTTTTTCTAACAATAATATCGACAATCCATGTTGGGTCTATAACAATGGAACCAGATCTGCAGGAGAAACAGGTTCACATGAAGTGGGGCATACCCTAGGATTATCGCATGACGGAGTGCCTGGAAATCAATATTACTCAGGTCATGGATCATGGAGTCCTATTATGGGATGGAGTGCCAGCAGAGCTATCGGACAATGGAGCCAAGGTGAATACGACAACGCTATTACTCAGGAAGATGATATGGCTATTATTTCTGGAAATAGAAATGGTTTTGGATATAAAGAAGATGACCATGCAGATACAGTTTCTGAAGCTACTCCAATTCAGGTAGGTTCTAATGGAACAGTAGATCCATCTTTGCATCAGGCACTCATTTCTACAAGAGAAGATAAAGATGTATTCTCTTTTATTACTGCTGGTGGCGAAGTAGACTTTACCATTGATCCGGATCCATATTATCCAAACTTAAACATACAAGCTAGAATTATAAGCGGTACAGGAGAAGAACTGGCCATATCTAGTCCACAAGATAACCTAAGTGCCAGTATAAATACTACCTTAGCAGGAGGTACCTATTTTATTGAAATTGATGGTGTGGGAGAAGGTAATTTATCCAGTGGATATTCTGATTATGCTTCAGTTGGTTTTTATGAAATTTCTGGATCTTATACTCCAGGAAATAACAATCAACCTCCAATTGCTAATTTTGAAGCTACGATCGATTGTGATCAGGTTAGTTTTAGAAATACCTCTATAAATACAGTTACTTCTGTATTGTGGGATTTTGGAGATGGAACCACTTCTATGGAGCAAAACCCAACACATACCTACACTGCTAATGGAAGTTATACGGTATCATTAACGGCAACGAATACCATTGGAGATGATACCAATACTCAAGAAAATTTTGTTACCGTTACCATTGCTTCTTTACCTAATAATGACACGCAATCTATTTGTTCTGGTAATGTAGATACGATCACAGCTTCTGGTAGTAATGGGTATATCTGGTATGATACTCTAGATGGTGATACGGTTTTAGGAACAGGACCAACTTTAGATGTATCAAATATTACACAAAACCGAACTTTTTATGTAGCTGGAACTACGGAACCAATCGTAGATGCGGTTACTGGAATTACAGACGTTGCGAACATAGTTGGTAATATACATCAGGGAGGATTTAATTTGGTATTCGACGCTGATCAACCTATTATGTTAAAAAAAGCAACCGTTATAGCACAAGGATCTGGTAATAGAACCCTACAATTGATAGATGCTAGTGGAACTGTTTTAGAAACTAAGACTATAAATATTCCAGATGGAGAAAATGTTATCGATATTAATATGAACATCCCAGCTGGAAATGATATGGAAATAGGATTTTTAGAAGAAGCGAATCTTTTTAGAAGTAATGATAATGTAAATTATCCATATACGGTAAACAATATAGTTTCTATTAAAAGAAGTTCTGCTACCACAAATCCTCAAGGTTTTTATTATTATCTATATAATTGGGAAGTTTCTACACTCGGTGGTTGTAGTACTTCCGATAGAGCTGCTATTCAGGTAAATGTATCGGATGCTCCTACGATTCCTACAATAAATGTAAACGCACAAACTAATGAACTCTCGGTAACCGAAAATTATGAATCATATCAGTGGTATTTAGATGATCAACCAATTACCGGAGCTAATGCTGCTACCTATATTGCCGAAGAAACAGGAACTTACACTTTAGAAGTGTTTAATGAAGGTGGATGTAGCACATTTTCTGAAGCTGTAGAGATTCAGGCATTATCTACACCAGATCTTCAATCACCAGAAGATCAGATTGTACTATATCCAAATCCTGCGAACGAAATATTACATATTGATGGCGTATCCGAATTAAAAGATAAATTCTCTTTAAAAGTTGTAAACGCTTTAGGACAAACAGTAATTCTTAAATCAGGTGTTCCAGAAACTATAGACACCTCAAAACTTTCTGAAGGATTATATTTCTTGCTGATTAACAACAAACAGGTAGATAAATTTCTCAAAATAACACGTTAAGAATGATCTAAGTTCCTAAAAGGTCTTTCTAAAACCAGTATAGCCAAATCAAATAATCATTTTCAAAAATGAGAAGTGATTATTTGATTTGGCTATTTTATGTAAAGAGAGATACAAAGGAAAATATTCTATCCCGCCATATCAATCTCTTTCAGTTTATTTTCATCTGCTTGTTTAGCTTTTTCCGCAGCATAATCAAAGCCTTGTTGCCACCAACTTCGCATTAATTTTTTATTAAAAACTAAAGAGTTTTCCGTTAATTTAGAAGGTGTGTAATATAGGTTTAGTACAACATCTTTATTTTTTGCTGCTAATTTCCCAACTACCGTATCATGACCTTCTACTTGATCGAACATAAAACTGAATAAATTAACCATGAGCGAAAATGGATTTTTACCCAATACTTTATTATGTTCCATATTTTCAGACTCTAAAATTACAGCATCTACTTCTGTTGCGCCTCTTTTAATAGCTTCTCTAATAGGAACCATACAACCAAATCCACCATCGGCATACTCACATCCATTTTTAGTCACTAAACTCATAAATGGAACATAATTACAAGAGATCCAAATCCAATCACAAAAATCTTCATAAGAAAAGTCGTTAATAGACTTATATTCCGTAGTGTTTTTGGTTAAATTAGAAACTGTAACCACAATGTCCTTGACTTTTTTCTTAGCCAATTCGAATTCTATTTCAGAAAAATTTCTACGAATATTTCTACGCAAATTTTTACTCTCTCCGAATGTACGTTTACGTTTTAAAAATTGAACTACGGTATTAAAGAAATTAATAGAAACAAACTCACGATTACCTTTTTTGCGGGTTCTAAAGGGATTAACACTAAAAATAGTACTCTGATTAACATTCGTGTACATATCATACACCTTATCTATATTTCCGAGTGCCAATTGTGGTATTAACAGGCTTCCGGTAGAAGTTCCCAAAAAAAGTTCATACTTCCTGCCTTGTTCCTGGATTAAGTATTGAGCTACACCACCAGCATAAGCTCCTTTACTTCCTCCACCAGATATAACTAATGCTCGCATATTCTATTCTAATCGATTTGATTTATTCTTTTCTTTGGCAAACTCGTACCCTTTTTTCCACCATTTTTTCATTTTCTCCTTTTCAAAAATTAATGAATTTGTGGTTAATACCGTTGGCGTATAATAAAGATCCATAGCTACATCCTTTCTTTTAGCTATAAACTTACCTATTCGAATGTTCTGATGCTCTATCGTATCCATCATAAAATCCACCATACTAGTAATTAGTGTAAATGGATTTTTGGTAGGCATACGATTTAGATAATTGATCTCTGTTTCTAATATAATGACATCTACTTCCTTAGCTCCTCGTCTAATTGCTTCTTCTATCGGAACCATAGAACCTAATCCTCCGTCTACATAATCACAATTGTTCTTTTGTACCAGACTCATAAATGGAGGATAATTACACGAAATCCAAACCCAATCACAGTACTCCTGATATGTACACTCTTTAATCGACTTATACTCTACTTCATTCGTGGACAAATTAGTAACTGTAATTATGATATCTTTTTGGGATTCTTTAAGTGTATTAAAATAACTTTCGGTAACAGACTTTCTGATAAGATCTCTAAGATTTCTGCTATCTCCAAAGGACTTATTTCCTTTGATCAAGTTTCGTAATACATTAAAGTGATTAATTGTGATAAGGTTGTATCCTTTTCTTTTTTTTATTACAAAAGGACAATTCCTAAATATCGAAGATTGATTTACAGAAGTATATATCTCTTTTATTTCCTTTATTTTGGATAGTGCCAAATGAGAGATCAGTAAACTTCCGGTAGAAGTTCCTACATACAAATCATACTCTCTCTTTAGGTCCTGAATAAGATATTGCGCTACACCACCAGCAAAAGCTCCTTTACTTCCTCCACCGGATATGACCAATGCGCGCATACGTTTATTTATGGGGTTAATTTCTTTTCTAAAAATTCTTGTTGCCTCTTTGGCAAATTATTCTTTAAATCTACATATTTCTTTTGATATGCAGGGTTCTTCAGAAGGTTATCCAACACTTTTCTACAAAAGTTTCTAAATCTCCAGTTATGATGTACCGCTCCATCTACAAGATCTACCAACGATTGTTCCGAAAAAGCCTGAAGACTTTCTAGATACGTAAAAGCATTTTCTCTAGTACTAAAATGATGAACAGGAGACGAATAACTTGATAGTTCTTTATAAAACTCCTGATGCTTTTCTGGTTGATATTCTTGTGTACTCAATGCCAGTACTAACCATAATATTCTCACGTTTTTGTCGTGAAACCCTATAACTCCTTTCGTCTGTTCTAAATAAGAAGTTCTATCAGATGGAAAATTAGCCCATAAATGGTACAACGCTGGTTCTATGGTAGCATAGGATTCGTCAGTTAGTAAGGATTCATATTGCTTCTTTAATTCTATTGGGATCGTATTCATTGTATTAGCAATCGCCTGACGCACAAAAATATTGTTTGTTTCGAAAGCTTTGGTAAATAATCCTAATGACTCTTTAGAAGTATCTCCTTCCAATTGATAAATCACTTCTTGCCCTAGGTATTCATTAATAGGAAAGTCTAAAGCGGTTGCCAGTGTACCCCACTTACCTGCTATGGGCTGTGTACGTTCACCAGCTAAAGTTAAATAGCGTTTTATAAATGGAGACTTTGTTAAAACATCAAGTGCTTCCTGAGAAGGAAAAACAATGGCTTCTAACCATATTTTTTGATAATCCGATAAATCCTGACCACTAACCTGTTCTGCCTCTCTAATAAAATCAGAAGTGGTAACATTACCAAACTGATATTTTTCGAGGTATTTCTTTACTGTCGTTTTAAAATCATCAGCTCCAATCATATCCTTCAAAGCGTGTAATGCCCAAGCACCTCTTTGATAAAAAGTAAGAGAACTGGCTTTAGGGTCTAATAAAGGAGTAGCATTATCGGCTTTGGATTGCTCAGTAAGTTGTTCTGCGCTTTCATATAATTTGTATTGAAAATAATCGTCTCCAAAAATCTCTCTTTCTGCCAATAAAGCATAATAAGTTGCAAAACCTTCTTGTAACCAATGATGTTTCCCTTCTGTTTCGGTTACTAAATCACCAAACCACTGGTGCGCTAATTCATGCGCATTTACATTGATATAATTCCGATCATTAAAACCTATATCATCCACTACAAAAGCATCAGAAAATATAGTGGTTCCCGTATTTTCCATACCTGCATACAAAAAGTCCTTTACAGGAATTTGTTTATAATTTTGCCATGGAAATGCATATCCGATCTCTTTTTCCAAAAAATCGAATAGTTGCTTACTATGTTTGTAGGTAGACTCAAATTTATCCTTATCATTCGGATAATAATACATCTCTAGAGGGATTCCACTTTCAGAAGTTTCAACGACCTTTTCATACTTTCCAATCGCTAAGGCCAGTAAATAACTACTCATCGGCTGTTCCATATCGTACTCCCATCTTTTTATCGTATCATTAACAGCCTGGGTTTGTAATAATTTTCCATTTGCTATCACCTCATAGTCCGAATCATAGTGAATCACCAGATCGAACTCTATCTTTTCATTCATATCATCAAAACTTGGCAACCAATTAGAGGTATATTTTCCTTGTCCTTGTGTCCAGATCTGATCTTTACCTTGATAATCATTTAAAAAATAAAGTGCCTTTTTCGGAACTGCGATATATTGAATTTCTATCCGATGTTCTGAATTTGCTAAAAAATTACCCCCAACCTTTATTTTTTGGGAGTCGTAATTTATCGTGGCCTTTTCTCCGTCTAGCAACACATCCATAATCTGCATCTTCTGGGCATCGATACTTATAGAATCTACAGGTTGTAACACTTTAAAGGTGTATATTACTTTACCCTCTACTTTTTTAAAATTAGCGTCTAGAAAAATAGATACATTTCCAGTTAGGAAATCTACATTAGGTTGTTCTTTTTTAGAAGGTATAGATAAGGTTGTTTCGTCGAGGGAGGCGATGGCCGATACCGAAATAAAACCGATAAATAAATACAGAAAAAATCGCATATTTTATGAATAATCAAATGTTCTGCCAAAATAACGAATTTATTCGCGTATTGTGACAGAAGAAATATCTGACCAAACAACGAATGCTACTTTTTTCACATATATCTAAAAACAAAAATCTGAGCTTAGACTCAGATTTTTGATAATAGCATTAAGTTAGTATTATAAAATGTTATATAGAGGTCTTTTTTACTCTTACAAAATCAACATACATATCCGTATTCCAAAATACATTGATGGCATTATTATTAAAAATACCGTCATTAGAACCTATATTTAAGTTCAGAATTACATTATGTGGCCCAAAGTTTTGTAATTGTAAATCCGAATCGATTCCGTTATGATAATTAGCTACTGCAGCACCATCTACCAATACATCAACATATACATTTCCATTTACATTAGTCCAGTACATATCATAAGTATGCCAACCTTCTCCAATAGTATCATAATGTCTTACAGCATTTTGATCTAATAAACTTTGTCCTGCGTTATATCCATAAAAAAGATTACTAGCATATTTTTCTCCACCGTAATATCCATAAGAATATGCTTCCATCATATCGATCTCTCCTTGTGTAGGCCAAGCCGTTTCTTGTACAGTCCATACTGCAGGCCAAACACCATAAGTTTCTGCAAATCCTTTAGCATTTCCATTTTCCCAAGCAATAACTTTCGCACTTACTTGTACATGTACCTGCTCATTATAACCAGGCTCAAAACTTGTCCATGACTTTACATGACCAGATTCCCATAATCCGTTTTGTTTTTTATACGAACGCAAACGTAAACAACTTCTGTTATCCAAGGTTTGAATACTAACATTCCATGGTCTGTACATACAAAAATCAGAATTATAATCTAATCGTTCTGTACGTTCCCATTTAGCATCGATATTACTTCCCGAATTAAATTCATCCACCAGAATATCGGTCCATGGAGCTTTGGCTGTTACAGAACTAAAATCTTTATAGTTTTCATTGAAAACTTCCTCATTTTTATCACAAGAAATAAAAACAGTAAAAGCAGCTAATACGAATGTGTAGAGTACTATTTTATTCATAATATAAATCATTTGGGGTTAGATAGTTACGCTGTTACTACAACCTTTTCGTAAATGTACCAAAAAAAGTAACCGAGACGTAAGTTATGTACGGCAAAAACGTAACGTGATGTCAGTAAAATATCTCTTAAGAAATTATGAGTACTAACAAAATCAATGTCTTTAGAAGAATTTAACAAAATATATTCCCTTCATCAAAAACCTAAAATTCAATATACTTTTAAGATAAAAAAATACTAAATACGTAATTTTTTAACATTTTAAAACAAAAACCAATAATTAAAAACTGATATTTTAATGCTTTTTTTATTTCAAAACCAAAAAACAGCCAGTTTCTAATATCGTATAGTATTCATATCCCTAATTATTTATTTTTATATTGTGCTGTCATTAAAGTGTTAAATAACCTGTTTATTTTCTTTGAGCGCTACAATCTTACAAACTCCTATCGATTACTTAAAAGGTGTTGGACCTTCCAGAGCTGATTTGCTTCGTACGGAACTAGGGATTCATACCTATCAGGATTTAGTCAACTTCTTTCCGAATAGATATATAGACAAAACCAACTATTATAAAATCAATGAATTACAAAGAACTTCTGCAGAGGTACAAATCGTTGGTAAGATCATTCATATAAAAACAGTAGAACAAAAACGAGGAAAACGATTAGTAGCCAAGTTTATGGATGATACTGGAGAAATGGAATTGGTTTGGTTTAGAGGTCATAAATGGATCAAAGAAAACTTAAAACTCAATACACCTTATGTAATCTTTGGCAAAACAAAATATTATAACGGCTTTAGTATGCCACATCCAGAGATGGAACTCCTTTCGGAGCATCAAAAAAATCTCAAAATTATGATGCAACCGGTATATCCGTCTACCGAAAAATTATCAAATCGAGGAATTACTAATCGGGTTATTAGTAAAATGATGCAACAATTGTTTTTGGATACTAAGGCTCGATTTTATGATACCCTTTCAGAAGAAATAAGAACCGAGTTAAAACTGATCCCCAAAAACGAAGCGATTCTGAATATTCATTTTCCTAAAAATCAGGAGTTACTTGCCAAAGCACAATATCGACTTAAATTTGAAGAGTTATTTTATATCCAGCTTCAGTTAATTACCAAAAAGCTAATTCGGAAACAAAAGATAAAAGGATTTCCTTTTCCAGAAGTTGGACATCATTTTACCAATTTTTATAATAATCATCTTCCTTTCGAACTTACAAATGCCCAGAAACGAGTAATTAAAGAAATTCGAAAAGACATTGGCAGCAGTGCACAAATGAATCGCTTGTTACAAGGAGATGTAGGTTCTGGAAAAACTATTGTGGCTCTCATGACGATGTTATTGGCAATCGATAATGGATTCCAAGCATGTTTGATGGCTCCTACCGCTATTTTAGCAAATCAGCATTATCAAGGAATTACAGAACTTACGAAAGATCTGGATATTAATATAAAATTATTGATGGGAAGCTCTAAAGCCAAAGAACGTAAAGAGATTCATCAAGAATTAGAAGATGGTACCCTACATATATTGGTAGGAACACACGCTGTATTAGAGGACAAAGTAAAGTTTAAAAACTTAGGATTGGCTATTATTGACGAGCAACATCGTTTTGGAGTAGCACAACGTTCTAAATTATGGCATAAGAATATATATCCGCCACATATATTGGTAATGACCGCTACACCCATTCCTAGAACCTTGGCTATGAGTTTATATGGAGATTTGGATATCTCGGTAATTGATGAATTACCACCAGGTAGAAAATCCATTAAAACCGTGCATCGGTATGATAGCAATCGCCTTAAAGTATTTAAGTTTATAGCTGATGAAATAAAAAAAGGAAGGCAAATCTATGTTGTATATCCGCTAATTCAGGAATCCGAAGCATTAGATTATAAAGATCTTATGGATGGTTATGAAAGTATTGCCCGCTCCTTCCCTGCTCCAGATTATCAGATATCGATTGTACACGGTAAAATGAAACCTGCCGATAAGGATTACGAAATGGAACGTTTTGTAAAAGGAGAAACCAATATTATGGTGGCTACAACGGTGATAGAAGTAGGTGTTAATGTTCCTAATGCCAGTGTGATGATTATCGAAAGTGCAGAACGCTTCGGGCTATCACAACTACATCAGTTAAGAGGTCGCGTTGGTCGAGGCGCCGAACAAAGTTTTTGTATTCTAATGACCAGCCATAAACTTTCTTCGGATAGTAAGATTAGATTAGAAACGATGGTACGCACTAATGATGGGTTCGATATCGCAGAGGTAGATTTAAAACTACGTGGTCCCGGAGATATTATGGGCACACAACAAAGCGGAGTTTTGGCACTTAAAATTGCAGATATTGTGCGCGATAATGATGTGCTAAAAACGGCAAGACACTACGCGATGAAAATCCTAAAAGAAGATCCTTCATTAGCTATGGAGAAAAATAAAGTGCTCTTATTTACATATCAACAGCTGGCCAAACACAAAAACATTTGGAATTATATTAGTTAGGGCGTTTCCGTCTTTGCAGAAGCAAACGGTCGGGCTATCCATTATATCTATTTATACTAGTTGCTTCTTTACATCAGCAAACTATTATAAATAGGATGTCATTCCTATCCCTAACGCAAATCTTAGCTATTCATATACTCTTGCCAAACGACTAAAAGATATTTCTTATGATCTTTTTCTTGTAACTCCATAAAACCAAATTCGTAGCAAAAAAGATATACCTGTCCTTTTTTATTTTTCCAGTAATGCGTAAAGTAATTAGGATCAAAACCTTCTCTGATCAATTTCTCCTTCCTAATTTTTGCCATACCTGCTCGATTATAATTTTTAAGAATTTTTCTATTCGTTTTAAGTTGTACATCAATCTTTTTAAACAAAGTATCTTCTTTTTCTTTGGTGCGTTGATAATAAAAAGCCGATCTGCAGTAAGAAGAACAAAACTTCTTACCTACTCTTCCTTCTAATTTCTCATTACAATAGCTACAATTCCGATTCATAAAACACCTTTCTAAAATAGTGTCTTCAATTCTAAAAATGTTACCTATCCATCGAATTAAACGTTTAATAAACGTTTAATTCGATACTTAGACTTGCTCACATTACACTCTTTAGTCATATTTGAATATCTATGAAATTCTCAGGCAAACATATTACACTAAAACATTTATTAATAGATCGACAGAAGATGATTGGTCTACAGTTTTATCAAGACAAAATTATCGAAGCGCTTATGAAAGAACTCCCCAATCCTAGTTGGAGTGAGGAATACGGGATGGTTTATATACAAAACACTAAAGAAAATCTAAATTTAATTTTTAGTACATTCAGAGGTGTAGCTTGGATAAATTGTAATTATTTCTATAAAAACCGGGTAATTAATCCAGATAATCCTGTAATTGAAGAAGGTTTCAAGGATTTTCAATCTAAAAAACTTCGTAAATGTCCAGAAATGTATTTACAAAAACTTGTTATAAAAAGATATGCAAAAAACACCATAAAAAACTATATAACAGCTTTTGAAGCCTTTATGAACTATCATTATGATCTCGACCTTATTCATATTGGTGAACAGGAGATTCGTCAATATATAGAACGATTGATTAAAGATGGAAGATCCAATTCTTATATCAACATTGCTATAAATAGTATAAAGTTTTATTATGAGATTGTATTGGAGATGCCCAACCGATTTTATGCTATAGAACGCCCCAGAAAACAACAAAAACTACCTAAAGTATTAGCTAAAGAAGAAATTTTATCTATGATTAATCATACTAATAATATAAAGCATCGATGTCTTATTAGTCTATTATATTCTGCAGGATTACGAAGAAGTGAATTACTAAACCTAAAAATCCAAGATATAGATAGTAAAAGAATGTTGATTTTAGTTACGCATGCTAAGGGGAATAAGGATCGGTATACCTTACTTTCTCAAACCTTGCTCAAAGATTTACGATTATATTATAAAGAATGGAAACCTGTGCACTTTTTATTCGAAGGATCTCCTGGTATATCTTATTCTCCAGAGAGTGTTTCTAAAGTGGTAAGAACAGCAAGTCGCAAAGCTGGTATTCTGAAAAAAGTAACTCCTCATATGCTACGTCATAGTTTTGCCACACATTTACTAGAAAACGGCACTGATCTAAGGTATATTCAAAGTTTATTGGGACACAGTTCTAGCAAAACAACAGAGATTTACACACATGTAGCTACGAATAGTTTTAGAATGATCAAAAATCCCCTAGATTTGTAGAAAACATAATACATATATATGTACCAGTACATATACAACTACGTTGTGTACAATTAAATAATGGACGGATATAAAATTTTATGGAAAAATGAGCATATCGGACGGTTGACTAAAATTATACCTGACATGTCATATTTGGAAGGCACTTGGGAACCAAATTCAACTGACCTTGCTCAAAAATTCACAGATTTGATCTCAAACTTTGATACTAAATCTGTAATGTTAAACCCAATTAAAGGAATCAGAGCTATTCTAGAAGATCAAA
The DNA here is from genome assembly GCF_947492965.1 of uncultured Aquimarina sp. Taxonomy (GTDB): domain Bacteria; phylum Bacteroidota; class Bacteroidia; order Flavobacteriales; family Flavobacteriaceae; genus Aquimarina. The sequence continues at coordinate 63,834 of NZ_CANLOZ010000015.1, forward strand.
ACTCTTACCAAACACATATATCTGTAATTTCGCTTGGTGAAAACAATGAACTTTTAGTAAAAAGAGTAATAGAAGAATCTGCAATTGAATGGCTCTTGAAAAATGTTCCTGAAGAATAAACTTTGTTTCACAAAACTGAGATAGTAAATAATGGCTATTCCTAAAAAAGGATCAAGATCAATTTCTGTTAATGATATAAATTACAGATGGTTAATTCGTAAAAAAGCAACCTATACTCAATCTGACTATGGAATTGGAAAATTACACGTTGCTATAGAGCTAGAAGAAAACCCTGGAACGAGTTTATTTATTTATACTGACCGCAGACACCCAAATGACATTGAAACGGAAATTGTGGATCCAGTAAAGCCTTCTGACATTACTAAATGGGTTAAACAGGCATTGGAATTAGAATGGATCCCTTCTAAAAAAGGAAAACCATTTCGAACTAAAATTGTGAACGAAAAAATGGAATTAGAATAAAAAAACTATACACAACAGTTTGTATATTGCATATGCCACCTTCGGCAGGCAAACGCAACATACAAGGAACGTTGTAACACATTGTGAAGATTTTAATAAAAATATCTGCTATACTTTTGACTTTAGTCTCTTGTAATAAAGAAACTGAAGATAAAACTCAATTACCTTTAACCAATTTTAAACTTGAACAAGATTTTTCAGAGTTTAGGCAAAAAATGTCGGAAATGGACACTATTAAAGTATGGTTTAATCACTCCGTCTGCACTTATCAGGCGTATGAAAAATTAGAAATTACTAAAAAGTCTAATCGGATCAACGTTCGTTCTGAGTTTATGGAAAGTACATTTAATGACGACCCAGAATGGAAAGTTATTTATGACAAGAAGATACCTATTACAGACACATTATGGAAGTTTGAAAAATTCGTCGATAGAAACAAAAAATACAGAACTTCAGATCCCAATAGCCGAGGAACTTTAAAAATTGTAAGTAAAAAAGATACTATTCGATTTTCTCCAAGTGGTTTAACCAATTTGAATAGATTTATATCAGATTATTACTCAACAATGAGAAAATTATACCCCGAAAATAAAGAAAATATTTACGGAATTAACCAACCAGAAATAAATGACTAAAAAATTACCTTCTTTAAACAGTACAGATAAAGAACTTGAAAAAATCTATACGACCCACAGTAATGATTTTTTTGACTGGCTTGAGAAAAATAGTATCTCACCTAACAGTAGCAGGGATATTGCTATGCTTGCACATAATGAGCTTGTGAAAAGGTCAAATAATAGATTCTCCAACTTTTCTAAAATTCTAACAATTGCAGTCTTTATTCTATCGTTTATAACTGTAATTTTTGCCTTTCGAGATTATTCCGGAGATAAAGAATGGCAAAAACAGCAGATTACTGAACTGGAAAAGATCAATAGCAATCTTACGGAAAGAAATAAGGAAATCGAATCATTGAACTCTACTCTTAACGAAGCCAATAGAAAAATTGAGCTGTTAGAAAAACGAATCAAACTTTATGAAAAGAAAGTTGAATTAAAAAAGAAATAAAACGTGTTACAACAACATATATGTGATCATAGCAGCTAAGTGATCAATCAAATTGTTCATGTATTTTTGGTAAGGCGCAATGCTTGCAAAAGGATAAGTTAGCAACCAATGCGCAGAAAAACCGAAAAACAAGGTAACATTTTGCTCTGCTACGACACATATATTAAACGTTATCCGTGCATTTTAGGAATCTGAAAAGCAAAACGAAAGCAACGAACGGTTAACCACCCAATGGTCTAGTATAT
>NZ_CANLOZ010000016.1 GCF_947492965.1 uncultured Aquimarina sp.
CAATCACTTACAGCATTATTAACTTCGTTAAGATAACTCTATGTGAATAACAATGCTAAACTAAGGGCTAGCGCCCGTTTGTAACGGGTGCCCATACAGCTTTAAGGGTAATCTTAGGTGTTAAATAGAAAGAAAATCAGTTACATTTTATAGTATTAAGATGTAACTGGTTTTATTACATAAAAAGAACTGTACATGAATAAAATACAATATATACTACTGTTATTTCCAATGGTAATACTTGGTCAAAAAGATATTAAAGTTGGCGATGATATTATTCTATGGGAAAAAGGAGTGTTTTTACAGCCAGAAGATTTTAGAATCATAAAAGAAGTAGATCCGTATGATACTAGGAATGGATTAACTACCTATAAAATAGAGATCTTACCAAAAGAAGTTTTGGTAGACGAAAATAACCAGATAGCCAATTTTCTAAAAATGAATCTTGCTACCTATTTTTATAAGAATAAGTCTTGGCTTGGCAAAAAAAATGACAAACAGTTATTGGCTCATGAACAGAATCATTTTAATATCGGAGAACTATTTGCCAGAAAAATGAGAAAAGCTTTTGAAGAGCTAAAAGAAAAAAAGATTAAAGACTTTAATGCTTATCAAAATGTATATACTACCTATTGGAAAGAATGTAAGGCGTATCAGAGAAAGTATGATCAAGAAACATTTAATGGTACGTTGGCAGAATCTAGTAGCGATTGGTTACTAAAAGTAGATCAAGAACTATATGAATTAGAAGAGTATTCCTATGCTAAAGTAAAACAACGTTGGCGAGCGAAGCTCAAAAAATTATCATCAGGATCTTAAGGATAAAAAGTCATCTTTTCTATAAACGATATAGTATCACATGAGAATAAGAAAATACATTGTTTGCATACTGGTATTAATTTCCAATATACTTTCTGCACAGGATATACAAGATGTTTTAAAAAATGATATTTGCTACTGTTTGGATGAACTTTTTAAAAGTGGACAAGCTAACAGAGAGAATTTAGTATTAGAACAATGCCTAGGTAAGAAGATAAATTCTTATTCTCCGGAATTTAAGGAAATACTACTCAATGAAAAATTTGCTAAAAAAAGTGAAGAAACTTTTGCTTCCCTTTATAAAATTGACCCTAAAAATCTGAATGCTTTTATTGCTGGACATCAAGAATATTTTGTGAATGAATGTCAACCCTATTATTGGTATGTAAGTGCTCAAAGAGCCAAAAAATTGATCAATGTTAGATATAATGTTGACGAAAAATATTTTAAAACAATATCTAAGAAAATAAGAAAAGGAAAGCATAAGAAAGAACATCTTTTTCAACGAGCTCTTATCTATATGTCACGAGGAGAATTTGAAAATGCCAAAGCAGATTTTTATACCTATCAGGAAGATGATCCGAATGATGATAAAATAACATATCATCTTGCTTGGGCTTGTGAGCTTAATGGGGAGTATGGTGTTGCAAAAGCTTGGTATAAACAAATGATCAAAAAGAATAATCATTTTGATGCGATTCTTGGACATTCGATTGTAAATAGAAAAATAAGGGATAACGCTCGTTTAGATTCTGTAATTACAGATATCACTTATAATAATATGAATCAATCCATTGGAGCTCTTCAGAGTAATGGTATTTTAAAAGACAAGAAATTACAACAATACCCAGGGCCAAAAAGTTGTCAAGACTTTAAGGATAACGAAAAGATAAAAACCTGTTTTTCGAATTATTTTAAAAGTTTTGTGGATAATAATTTTGATCATAATGTTGTAGAGTATGCAAATCTAAAACCGGGGTTGCATCGTATATTGAGTAGATTCAAAGTTTCGAAAACAGGTAAAATCATTGATGTTTTTGTACTACATGATAATCCATTTATAGTTAATGAAATAACGAGGATTTTGTATGCCATACCCGCTTTAGAACCAGGAAAAAAAGACAATGAACCTGTAAATGTTCTATACTCTTTTCCTATTTCAATATTTATTTCAGAATAACATAAAAATATATCTCAGAAAAGAGGAATATTGTTTTGATGAGTTGGATTGTTAAATACTAAAGAAAAGCCACTAGTTACAAACTAGCGGCATCGAATTTTTAAAAGCATTCTATTTACAATGTATTTCCACGATAAAACTCTAATACTTTTACCCGTAATAAATATTCGTATTGTGCATTGGTAAGGTTGGTTCTGGCATTGTCTAGATTGTTTTTACTAGTGATGTAAGCAATAAAATTAGATACACCATTATTAAATCGTATTTCGTTTACACGATAGGATTCTTCAAAAGCAGTTACCTGGTTCTGTAAACTTTGATAGCGATCATAAGCAGTTTGCATATCAAAATGTACTTGATCAATTGCATTTTTTACTTGTTGTGATGTTCTTTCTAATTCGATGAGTGATTCTTCGGCTCTTATTTTTTCCAACGCAACATTGTTTTTTGCTCTAAATCCATTAAAAAGGGGAATATCTACGGCAATCCCTACCACCGTATTTAGGTTGTTATCAAACTGATCTAAGTAGTCAATACTTTCTCCTCTAAACTGCGTTTGATCCGTAAATACAGAAAGCTGTTCGTTATTAACGGTTACAAAATCACCAGTTTCTACAATTTCAGATCCAGTTTCGGTAAAAGTTTCTGCCACACTAGAATAATTGGTGTTTATCTGCCCAAAGAATGAAATCTCTGGTATGTATAGCGCTCTTGCCACCTGAACTCCTTTTTTGGCAGCTTTCACTCTTAGTTCTTGTGCTTTAAATGTGGCTAGGTTTTGCATGGCATCTTTAAAGACATCATCAGAACTTAGCGTATACTCTTTAAAATCTAAGAAGATAGATGATTTATCAGCCGTAATATCAGCATCTGTGTTTAGTAATTGTGCCAGACTTAGTTTTGCATTATTCAAGCTACTTTCTGCTATCAGAATATTAGTTTCATCAATGGTTTTTTGTCCTTTGATATCTGCGAAATCCGCTGGATTCCCAAACTCTTCGTTATACAGATCTTCTTGTTGTTTTAATTGTTTATTGGTAGCAACTAATCGGTCTTTGGCCAGCGTTAATACATCGGTTTGGTTGAGTACCTGCAGATATGCCAATGTCACATTGAGAATGAGCGTTTGCTTTGCTTCTTCAATTTCCATTTCAGAAGCTAATCGATTATAACGTTGTTGTTTTACGGTATTCAATATCCGAAAACCATTAAAAATCGTAGCATCCAGGTTTAATCTTGCATTAGAAAACGTAAGCTCCTGATTGATAAAATCATTCGTAAAAGGGTCGATACTTCTACCATTATTTACTCCTATATTATAATTACCATTTAGGCTTGGAAGTATATTTGCTTTTGCTTGTCTATGATTAATGAGCGCAGTATTGGCGCGCAATGTAGTAGACTTTAGATCTAGATTGTTTTCTAAAGCCATGGTTATACATTGGTCAAGAGAGTACCTCTCTGTGTCTTTTCTTTGGGTAAATCCTGTAAAAGATAAAAGAAAAGCACTGATATAAATAATTGATTTCAGTGACATGTGATTGTTGGATTATTCGCTGACGATTCGTCCGTCTAATAAATTAATAATTCTAGAACCATAGGAAGAGTTTTTCTCAGAGTGGGTGGCTTGTATAATCGTTACACCATCTTTGTTTAACTCAGAAAACAATTCCATGATTTCTGTACTTTGTTTAGAGTTGAGGTTTCCAGTAGGTTCATCTGCCAAAATAAGTTTCGGTTTGCTAATCAATGCTCTTGCAATACCTACCAACTGCTGCTGACCACCACTTAATTGTGCTGGAAACAGATCTTTTTTACCTACGATATTAAATCGGTCTAGCATATCAGCTACTAAAGCTTTACGTTCTGACGACTTTACATTTTTATAGAGTAGGGGAGTTTCGATATTTTCATACACATTAAGCTCATCGATCAGATGATACGCCTGAAAAACAAATCCTATATATTCTTTATATAATTTAGAACGTTGCTTTTCTTTTAGCGTATGCACCTCTTCGTCTAAAAAGGTGTAATTCCCAGCAGTAAAACTATCTAACATCCCAATGCAATTAAGTAAAGTAGATTTTCCCGAACCCGATGGTCCCATTAGAGAAATAAACTCTCCTTCTTTTACTGCTAAGTTGATGTTGTCTAGTAATGCTATTTTCTTTCCTCCAGAACTAATTACTCTAGAGGCGCTGTTAAGTCGTAAAATCATAATTATTTTTTGATGATGATTATCTATGTTGTACGTTTCGTTGATATAAAAAAATTAACTAGTGTAATTTTCTATAAGTCTTCTGAGAGATGCGTCTGGGCCTAATGGTGTTAAAAACCCTAGAATTTTCATGTCTCAGACAGACATAATTTTCGGAAATTGAATTCATTTTTTCGATCATGATATTATTGAATTTCAGAAATTTCTACTTCTCCAATATTTAATCCCTTATGGATACTAGCATCTCCTTTATAATATAGTTTTGCTTCTCCAAAAGCAGTAAGCTTAATACGATTAGAAGAATTAATTTTAAATTCTGCTTCTCCAAAAGCTTTGATTTTAGTGTTCTTGTTGTCTACTGCAATAAGATCCGAAAAACTTTCTCCAAAAGCCGTGATTTTTTGATTTTCGATACTTCCTTTTTTGATCGTTAAGGTACTCGCTCCAAAAATATCTGCATCCAAATATTTTAGATCTACTTCGTTTAAGGTAATTCTAGACTCCCCAAAAACTTTTAGTCTAAAAGATTCTGAATCTAATTTACTTTCGCAAGTAGCGTCTTGTTCACCACGAACAGAAAGTGATTCCAGATCTTTATAGTTTACGGTAATGGTTAATACTCTTCCTTTATAGATCGGTACTTTTCGCTCGATACCATTTTTCACAACAACCTTATGTTTTGTAGTTTCTTTGGCACCATCTAGATATACACGTAGTGTTTTTCCGTTTACTTCAATATTAATCTTATCGTTTGGTTCTGTACTTTCTTCTATAATTACAGAGGTTTCGCTACTTTCTACAAATCTTGCCTGAATGTGTGGGCTAATGATTACTTTATCAAAATCAGCAACGTTTTTCTTTGTTTGTCCGGCTAACAATTGTGCGATGGTTAAGGTTACAAGTGCTAGTAAGTATTTTAAATGTTTCATGATGAATGAGTTTTTAATGTTCGTTTTATTTGATTGAAATGATGATATTATTTTTTATTCTGTTTTTAAACTTTTAATAGGGTTTGCGACGGCTGCTCTGATCGTCTGAAAGCTAAGGGTAATAATGGCTACTAGCAGGGTGATGATTCCTGTAAGGGCAAAAACCCACCAATTTAATTGAATTCTGAAAGCAAAATCTCGTAACCAACTGCTCATGAACCACCATGCAATTGGTGTAGCGATGCAAAAGGCAAATACAATTAGTTTGATAAAATCTTTAGACAGTATCTTTACGATAATCGCTGTAGAAGCTCCTAAAACCTTACGAATTCCAATTTCTTTGGTACGTTGTTCTGCGATATAGGTGGCTAATCCAAACAATCCTAAAGCTGCTATGATCACAGCAAGTACTGTAAAAATTAAAGCAATCGTTCCAATTCTTTTTTCCTGTTGATACATATCAAGATAAGAATCATCTAAAAAACTATAGGTAAATGATAGTTCGGAAGAAACAGCTTCATATTTATTACGAATTTTGCTAATAAAACCTTCTACATCTGCTGTATTAAATCGATAGGCAGTTCTCCAACTATTATCTCCTAGTCTAAGACTTAAAGGACCAACATCTTGTCGTAAGGACTCGAAATTAAAGTTTTTTACTACTCCGATAATCGTGTATACAATCTTGTCGTCTTTACCAATAGTTTTATAAAGCTTCTTGCCGATTGGATCCTCAAAACCAGTTAGAGCAACCGCTTTTTCATTGATGATAATAGCTGTGGAATCTGTTCCAAAAGAACGAGAGAAGTTTCTACCTGCAATAAGTTCCATGCCCATCGTTTCTATATATTCGTAATCTGCTCTCCAATACTGCATATTAAAACCATTATCTGCGGTGTTTACACTTCCAGTATTAAAGGTGGTATCCGATCTAGCAGATTGAGATACTGGAATATATCCTGCAAATGATGCTGATTTTACTTCTGGAAATTGTTCGATTTCTGATTTTAAAGACTTTCTTGTTTCGTTCGTTAATCCAGAATTATCTACGATCAGTACTTGATCCTTGTTAAACCCTACATCTGTAGTCTGGATATGATTTAATTGTTGGTAGACAACAATGGTACCGATGATCAATATAATAGAGGTGGTGAACTGAAAAATAACTAAGAAATTTCTCAGGCTGTTTTTATTGCCTCCTTTAGATAGAGTTCCTTTTAATACACTTATCGGTTGAAATTTAGAAAGGAAAAATGCTGGATAAATACCTGCTAGAGGTCCCACTACAAAAGGTAATAGAATCAGGAAAATCAAAAATTGTGGTTGTAATAATGCTTTTATTGAAATTTCCTTGCCAGAGACGTTATTAAACCATTCCAAAGAAAGAAACACAAATATAATGGCGATACTATGCGCTAGTACTACGATCAGTGTAGATTCGCTTAAAAACTGTAATACCAAAGATTTTTTCTCTGTACCTAATACTTTACGAATACCAACTTCTTTTGCTCTACCAGAAGATCTAGCTGTAGTAAGATTCATAAAATTGGTACACGCAATAAGTAGAATAAACAACGCTACTGCAGAAAAAATGTATACATACTTTATCGAACCATTAGTACTGAGTTCTATATTTTGAGTCGAATGCAAGTGAATATCAGTAAGAGGAATTAAAGAATATTCTAATTTATTACCAGAACTTTCTATATCTTCTATACTTTTAATATTAGTAAACTGAGATATCTGCGGTAAGGAATATTTTGCAATTACTTCTCTAAAATTGTTATTAAACTTTTTATAATCAGTACCTTCTTTTAGCACAATATAGGTGTGGAAATTATGGCTTAGGTAATCTCCAAAGTTATAATCCACATTAGCCATAGATAGTAAAACATCTAGATGAAAATGTGAGTTTTTAGGCATGTCTTCAATAATAGCAGTAACCTTATACAAAGTATTATTTACTTCTAATGCTTCTCCAATAGCTGTATCTACACCATTAAAATACTTTATTGCTGCTTTTTCAGATAAAACAACCGTATTAGGTGCTTTCAATGCTATTTTCGGGTTTCCTTTTAAAGCTGGAAAGGTAAATACATTAAAAAAAGTCGAATCCACATACGCAATGGCATATTCATCAATAAGTTCCGTTCCTTTTCGGATTAGTTTTGATCCTTCAGAAGCGTATATTCGGGTATATTCCTCTACTTCAGGATAATCCTTTTTTAGTGTAGCTCCCATCGGATCAGAACTCACAGCCATATGCATTTCGGTACCTCCAAAGAGGATATCAGAATTGATTCTATAAATTTGATCCGCTTTTTCGTGAAACCGATCATAACTTATTTCATCCGTTACAAATAATGCAATAAGAATAAAGCAACATATTCCTAACGAAAGTCCAACGGTATTAATAATAGTAATCCCTTTGTTCTTAATGAGATTTCTCCACGCTATTTTAAGATAATTTCTGATCACGATGTTGATTTTATTTTGATTGTTGAATTTGGTATGTATATAGTGAAGATGATGCCAAAAAAATAAAACACTGAAAATCAGTGTTTTAAAATTATTTTTAAAATAAAAAGTGTTCGATTTTGATACACTTTTTGTTCAAAATCGAACACTTTACAATCCTTGTTATTCTGATCGTAAAGAATCAATTGGATTTGCATTAGCAGCTTGCAAGGTTTTAGCACTAATCACCATAAGTGCTAAAAGAATCATCGCACTACCTCCAAGAAGAAATATCCATACGCTAATATTAGTTCTATAAGCAAAATCATTTAGCCAATTTTGTATCCCATACCATGCTATAGGTGCTGCGATAACAAAAGCAACAGCTACCAATACCAGAAATTCTTTGCATAAGATAGTATTAATTTGCAGTAGAGATGCTCCTAAGACTTTACGTACTCCAATTTCTTTGATACGTCTGTTGGTGGTATAAATAACGAGTCCTAACAATCCTAAACAACTTATTAAAATAGATAAGCCTGTGGCCCAATTTAGCAACTTAGAAATATTCTTTTCTCTATTGTAAAACTTAGCAATGGTTTCATCCATAAATTCGATACGATAATCATCAATCTCTGTATAAACAGATTTATAAGCGGATTCAATTTTAGATAGAACAGGTGTTAACCCTTCTTCGGTATTGTTTTGAAAAGCAATATGTACTGCCTGAAATCTACTAAAATTTGGTCTATACCAATCTCCAATCAATCCCATTGGACTTATGTCAGATTTTAAAGAGCGTTGATGAAAATCTCCCATCACTCCTACGATAGGAATTTTTTCATCTCCAAAATCCACAATAGCTCCCAGTGCCTCTTCCGGAGTTTCAAAGCCATATATTTTTCGAGCAGTTTCATTGATAACAATTTCTCGTATCGTATCATTCTTGTAAACACGACCAGCCAATAACCGTAGCTCGAATAGATCTAGATAATCAGTATCTCCAAAAATGAAGTGTAATTCTGATTTTACTTCAGTTTTTCCATTATGCACTGTAGTGTTAGAAATGTTCGTATTTCGTGATGCTGGAGGTACTCCTCCAAGGCTAATGGTTTTTATTTGCGGTATTGCCTTTAGTTTTTGTGCATATATTTCTTTCTTAGAAAGCTCTCTTTCGCTACGCGGACTATAAACGGAGACTACGGCCTCGGTTTTAAAGCCCATGTCTTTGCTTAATACATAATTAATTTGTTTGCTAACTAGCAAGGTTCCAATTATAAAAACCTGAGCTATGGTAAATTGAAAAACGGTTAGAAACTTTCTGAGTCCTACTTTCTTTTCGCCAATACCCAGATGATTTTTTAAAACAGAAACCGTATTGAATTTTGATAGTACCAAGGCAGGATAAAAACCAGCTAAGAAAGTAACGACCATCAATACGATCGCAATACCAAATATGATTATTGGAGTTCCAATAAGCTCGAATTCCAAATCTTCGGGGACAAAGTCTGAGAATAACTTGATTAACCAACTAGTACATGCTATAGAAATAATTGCAGATAACATCACTAGTATAAAGGTTTCTCCCATAAATTGTTTAATAATTTGTTTGCGAGAACTACCCAGTGTTTTTCGTATTCCAATTTCTTTAGCTCGCTGTGTGGCTTGCGCTGTATTAAGATTAATGAAATTAATACACCCCAATAGTAAAAGAAACAAGGCTACTAACGCGAGGTTTCGTAGCAAAGATTTACTTGCCTGAGTACGTGTCCAATCATAGATACCATAACGATCATCAAAGTGAATCTCTCTAAGTGGTTGTAAAACATATTGTCTTGTTTGTCCATATTGTGCTACTTCTTCATCTATATGTGCCTCGGCTAATGCATCAAAATCTTTTTGAATCTGATCAAGATTTGCATTCTTATTAACCTTTACATATAACTGTGAAGCAGAGTTAGTACTATTCCAGTTTTTTTCTAAAATGTTTTCTCTAAGTCGGGTTTGTAAAAGGGTAGGACGTGATATAAATTCCTGAAATACTAAATCAGTGCGTCTTGTGAAATTTTCAACTACTCCAGAAACAGTAATAGGAATTGAGTCATTATAAATCAAAGTTTTACCAATAATCTCAGTGGGTTTTAGTTTTGGAAAATACTCCAAAGCCCTTGTCTTTGTTAGAATAACTTGGTTAGGTTGTGATAATATTTCATCTGTATTTCCTGCTAAGAATTCATATTGAAACATATCAAAGTAATTTTGCTCTGTAAAAATTACAAAATTGGGCCACTTCAGCGTAAGATCATTTTCTTTGTTTTCTACTTTTGCGGGTCTTTCGCTGTAAAAACCATTCACCATTTCAAAGTTTGAATTTTCGCGAATAGCATCTTCTAAAGCTATGGTAACTCCAGAATTATAAAATTCACCTTCAGGGTTTTTAAAATTTGTTACCACTCGATAAATTCGATCTCCATCCTTATGAAAATCATCAAAAGTATAATCATAATAAATCATAAGACCTATTACAAAAGAAGCACTTAGACCAATAGTAAGTCCAATAACATTAATAAAAGAAAACACCTTGTTTTTTAAGATGTTTCTCCATGCTATTTTAAAATAATTCCGGATCATAATGTTAGTTTTTATTACTCGGTTTTTAGACTGTTAATAGGGTTGGCTATTGCCGCTTTAACAGCCTGAAAACTTACAGTTGCTAATGCAATGAGAATTGCGACAATTCCTGCGATGACAAACACTATCCAATTAATTTCTATACGATAAGCATAGTCTTGTAACCAGTTGTTCATAAAGAACCAAGCTAAGGGTACTGCTAATACAATGGCAATGCAGACTAATTTTAGAAAATCTTTGGATAGTAATTTTACAATACCGGTTACACTGGCACCTAATACTTTTCGTACTCCGATTTCTTTGCTTCGCTGTTCTGCGGTATATGCTGCTAATCCAAAAAGTCCTAAACAGGATATAAAAATTGCCAACAAAGCAAAGATTCTAGATAGTTCACCGATAAGTTGCTCACTTTTAAATTTAGCATCAAAAGCTTCATCCACAAAAGTATATTCGAATGGGAAAGCAGGATTGTGCTTTTTCAGTACTTCTCCTATTCCGGATATTGCCTGATCAATTGGCGTGCCCTGTTTTGTTTTGATATACATATATCTTGCAAAATTTGGGTTGTTTATAAATAAAACAGGATCACTGGTATCGAACATATCATCATAGAGATAATCCTTAACAACTCCTATGATTTCGTAAGATTCATCACCTCTATTAATCTTTTTACCTACTGGATTATCAGTCTTCATTAGTTTAGCTAGTGATTGAGAAATCATCACATTGGTACTATCGGCATCTACATTTGTCCCAAAACCACGACCTTCAACAATTTCCATGCCTGTAGTTTCAAAAAAACTAGCTGTTATATTTCTAAAGGATAGCAAAACATCTTGGGTATTAACACCTCCTTGCCAGGTAAATCCAGAACCATTATTACCTCCAGATAGGATATGAGAATTACACAATGCAGCATTATGAGCATATCCGCTTTTAATTAGATCTTGCTGAATTACAGAAAACTTATCAATAATTTCATCATTAACACGCATAGAAATCAATCGTTCTTTATCATATCCAAGCTCTCTATTTTTAGCATGTTGAATTTGTTGATATACGATAATCGTACAGATGATAAAAACAATGGAAATAGTAAATTGTCCTACCACTAATCCTTTTCTTATAAAAGATGCGGATCCGCTTTTAACTTTTATGCCTTTTAGAACTTCTACTGGTCTAAAAGAGGATAGGTAAAAAGCAGGATATAAACCAGCAAACAATCCGCAGACTATAGTAATAACTAATAATATACCAATATGAGAAGGTTTGGATAAACCAAGAACAAGATTTTTATCAATCAGGAGATTAAACTGCGGTAATAATACTACCAATAATATCACACTTATGATAGCTGCAAAACAAGCCATCATCATGGATTCTGATACAAATTGAATAATCAAACGAGATCGACTAGAACCGATAGCTTTTCGAACACCTACTTCATTTGCTCTCTTTTCGCTGCGAGCGGTTGATAAGTTCATAAAATTAATACAAGCAATCAATAATATGATCAGTGCTATTAGAGAAAATAGGCGTACATAAGTGATTTTTCCACCAACTTTTTTACCTCCTTCAAACTTGGAACGCAAATACCAATCTTTCATAGGATGTAAAAAGGCGTAAGTGTCACTTTCAGGATCTTTTGCAGGGATCAGAGCTTTAACTTTTTCATTCACTTCGGCTACGTTAGCTTCTGGCGATAACTCTACAAACGTATCAGAGAAATTACTACCGTATTCTGTCATCCATTCAGCACCATTTCTGTAGCGCTCAAATGGAGCTACCCAATCAAATGGAAAGGAAACATTTTCTGGTAAATTTTCTACAACTCCAGTGATAAGGTAATTATCCTTATTGTTAAGTTTTATTGTTTTTCCGAGTACTTTTTCGTTTTTACCAAAGAGCAATTCAGCTGTTTCCTGGGTAACGACTATGGCTTCTGGATTCTCAAAGGCTCCTTTTATAGATCCTTCAATAAATTCTAAACTAAAAATATCTAGAAAATCGGTATCTGCATATCTTCCAGTCCTATTGATAGCACGATCACCAACCGTAAAAAGTCGTTCTTCAGAACTAGACCTGGTAGCTCTAATAACACCAGGAATTTCATCTTTCATTGCCTGAGCAAGAGGACCTGGCGTAGAGTAGAAGGTTCTCCATTCTTCTTCATAATTCTGATTGGTAGGTGTGTAATAGATATGATCTTGTCTCGCAAAATCCTTATTGAAACTTACTTCATCTTCTACCCAAAGAAAAATAAGACTTGCACAAGTAATACCAATAGCTAATCCAAAAATGTTTAAAAAGCTATATCCTTTATTTTTTAATAAACTTCGGAAAGCAACTTTTATATAATTAGTGATCATAATTGTTCGTTTTTGATTTGTGTTATTAGATCCACGATAGGCGGACACATTGATTGATTTATTCTGTTTTAAGGCTTTTGATCGGATTGGCAGTGGCTGCTTTAATAGCCTTGTAACTAATGGTAAGTAAAGTGATAATTAATAGTAACCCCACAGCAACTACGAAAATCCACCAGTTTATTTCTGTTCGATACGTATAATTTTGTAACCAGTTATTCATAAAATACCAGGCTATTGGCGATGCTATAGCACCTGCTAATAAGATTAATTTGAAGAAATCCTGCATTATAATAGCTAGGATATCCTTAACTTTTCCACCTAATACTTTCCTGATACCAATTTCTCTTGTTTTTAGTGCGATAAAGAAAGAAATAAGCCCGTAAAGCCCTAAACAACTGATAAAAATTGCAAGACCAGAAAATATTTTGGTCATTGATAAGAAACGTTGTTCTTCAATATATTGCTGAGCTATGCGCTCGTCTAAAAACTTATATTGATATACAAATTTTGGAAACACTTCCTTCCAGCGACTTTCGATGGTTTTTAATGTAGTACTTATATTGGCACCATCTATTTTAACAGCGAGTTCGCTATAACCAGTTTTTTCTGGTGCTATAAAAACAGGACCAATGCCACTTAAGAAGTTTTGATCGTGGAAATTAGCAATAACACCAACGATGGTAGCTTTTACTCTTCCACGATTGGCTTCTATTTGTTTTCCTATCAGTTCTTCATAGGAGGAGAGTCCCAGTTTATCTGCTACTCTTTGATTTACTACAACTTCAGTTATAGAATCCGAAGTGAAAAAATTACGCCCGGCAATTAGTTTTAAATTAAATGTATTCAGATAATTCTCGTCGGCAAGTTTAGCACCTATGGAGAACTCTTCATACTGGGGTCTATTATGATATCGGAAACTAGTTCCCCATTCATTTTCTGCTGCTCCAGGACTTGATAAACAAGCTGTAGTATTTGATACTCCTGAAATATTATTTAATCTGTTTTTTAGTCCTTGTAATTTTAATAGTTCAATTTCTTCTGGAATTTCTAACATTACGATAGCTTCTTTATCAAAGCCTAGATCGGAAGTAATTGCAAAATTGATTTGTTTACCGATTACGATAGTTGCTACAATAAGCATAATTGAAATTGCAAATTGAGTAGTTACTAATACTTTTCGTGTCAATTTACCACCAGTATCATTCTGGGTAAGTTTCCCTTTTAATGCTAGAGTAGGTAGAATTCTTGCCATTAAAATCCCAGGATAGCTACCTGCCAAAAGTGATACTAGTAATAAAAGTGTGATAAGAAAACTTATTACCTTAAAGGAAAGTAAAGATTGGATACTTAACTGCAATTCAAATAATTCATTGAACTTGGGTAATCCTCCAATAGAAATCCCAATTCCTAGTAGTAATGCGAAGAGACTTATTAAAAAAGTTTCTAATATAAATTGCCAGAATAGTTTGGTTTTACTTACACCAAGTACTTTTCTAACTCCAATTTCCTTAGATCTGGAAAATGCTTGTGCTGTGGAAATATTAATAAAATTAATACAACCAACTGCTATGAGAAATATACCAATTAAAGAAAATATCCATAGTAAACTCACATTAATACCACCATATTTTTGTTCTAAATGAACATCACTAAGTGGTTGTAACTTGTATCTGTGTACGTTTTTACTTTTTGGTCTGTATTTAGAAACCAAAGGAATAAGTGTTTTTTCTATATGAGAGATGTCTTGATTAGGTCTTAAAAGGGTATAACACTGTAAACTGTTTGTGATACCTCCCCAACTCTTGCTATATGCAAATTGACTATAATTTTTAAGACTCTCATAGGATATAAATACATCTCCTTGTACAGAAGAATTAGTGGGGATATCATTAAGTATTCCTATAACTTGTATAGTTCCTGTATTCTGAAGTGTAAATGTTTTTCCCAAAGAAGATGTACTATCTCCATACATTTTCTTAGCAAAACTCTCGGTGATGTATGCAACATTAGGTGCTGAAAAATTATGAGTACCTAGAGATTCTTGTAGGGGAAAATTGAATATCTCAAAAAAATCGGGCTCCGCAAAAACTACATCTTCTAATAAACGATTGGTGTTAGAATCCATTCCATCGATTTGCCATTCTTGTCTAATAAATATGTTCGCTACTTTTTCAGAATAATTAAAATCAGATTTGAATACACTTGCAAAACCTGGAGGAACACTTGCTTCATATTCTATAGCATCTTGATGTTCTTCGGTGACAACTCTATAAATCCTATCAGAATTGTTATGAAAATTATCGAATTGTAAATGGTAGTTTACAAATAGAAATATTAAAATCGAACATCCAAACCCAAGCGCTAATCCTAAGATGTTTATAAAGGAAAACACTTTTCGTTTCTGTATATTTCTCCAAGCTATTTTGAAATAATTCCTAATCATAATTGTCTGCTTTTAGATCTGCTTTGGAGCAGAAAAATTGATATTATTCTGTTCGTAATGAATTCACCGGATTTGCAGTTGCAGTTTTAACCGTTTGGAAGGATATTGTAAGTAAAGCAATTAATAAAACAATACCTCCAGCTCCAAGAAATAATACTATATTCAAATCGATACGATAGATATAGTTTTGTAACCACTTGCTCATCATCCACCAGGCAATAGGTGCAGCAATCAAAAAGGCAATAGAAACTAACTTTAAAAAGTCTTTGGTTAGAAGCATAGTGATTGCTGTAATATTTGCTCCAACAATTTTTCGAATGCCTATTTCCTTTTTTCTTTTTGCAACTATAAGCAAGGTCATCGCAAAAAGACCAATACAGCTTAAAATAATTGCCAATAAAGAACCACTACTAATCATAGAGATCATATCGCGTTCTCTTTTCAGAGTTCTGTCAACATTTTCGTTCAAGAAGGAAGCTTGAAACTCTGCGTTAGGTTCTATAGTAGCCCAAGCATTTTTTACAATATCATAAGATGCTTCTAGATTCTGAGGAGCAACTTTTACATATACGTTTCTCAGATTCCAATCAGGTAGTGCAAAAAGAGACATTGGTGCAATATTTCTATCTAAATCCTGAAAATTAAAATCTTTAATAACTCCAACTATAGAATAGAATTTATCATCTATGTTTAACTGAGCGTTTAGTATTTGATCTTCATTTAGTTGTCTAGCCATAGACTCATTGATAATGACTGATAGACTGTCACTTGCCAGATTTTTCCTGAAGGCTCTACCTTCTAGCAATTCTAAATCCAAAGTTTTGATATAATCTGAATCAACTACAAGCATATGAGTTTCAACGCCGACACCTTTATGATCAAACCCAAGAACACTTGTTGATCGGGATCCATCTTTACCTAAACCTAAGATATTGTTGGATGCAGATACGCTTAAAATGTTTGTCTGATCTTTTAATTCATTTCGCAAAAGTTGTAAAGCTTGTTGATCATTTCGCTTTCCATTTAATGGGAAGGCAATCACTTGTTCTTTATTGTATCCTAAATCTTTGGTTCGTAAGAATTGTACTTGTTCCCAAACCACAAGAGTTCCACATATCAATATCGTAGCAATTCCAAATTGCGCTACGATTAAACCGTTTCGTAAATAGTTTTTTCCGTTGTTATTTAATTTACCTTTTAAACTTTGTATGGTATTCAAACGACTCATTAGTATCGCAGGATATCCGCCTGCTATGAGTGTGATGCCAACTATTGCTAATAGTAAGAAGACTATAGATACAGGATCTAATAAGGTACCAAAAGTTGCTTTGGTTTTAAAAAGTACTTTAAAATGGGGAAGTAGAAGAATGGTAGTTAAAATACCTAGAATCACAGAAATTATAAAAACAAGAACGCTTTCTCCCCAAAATTGGAAAAATAATTGCTTTTTATTGGCTCCAAGAGTTTTTCGCATACCAATTTCTCGGAGTCTTTGATCACTTTTGGCAACACTCATATTCACAAAGTTTACGCATGCTATAAACAGTATGAGTAGTGCTATACCTAAAACGATATACGGCATTTTTCGATTTACTTTGGCAGGACCTTGATCAAAATTGGCAAACTTTTTATCTAAAAATGATAGTAATTTTATTTGTTTGTACTCCCCATTAACAATCGGTTGGATACCATCTCTTTTTGCACTTTCTATAGCATCTTTATAATGTAGTTTTGTAAAATCTTTTGTGCTGTTTTCAAATTGCTCAGGTGTGATTCCTTGCGCTAATTTCATGTACACTTCATGGTTTTCAACATCCCAACGACCCACAGTTCTGCCATATGCATGTTCTCCTTGACTTTTAAAGTTTAATACGATATCAAAACCAATAGAACTAGTATCAGGAAAATCTTCGATAAGCGAACTAATGGTAAAAGGTACTTGTTTACCATCCCTAAGAATTGTTACCGTTTGTCCAATCGGATTTTTATCACCAAATATTCGATTTGCAGCATATTCTGTAATGGCAATAGAAGATTCTGATGTTATGGGATTTTGTGTATCCCCTTTAATGATGGGAAAACTAAAGATGTCGAAAAAGTCCGGATCTACAAAAGCACCATTCATTCTCAATTCTTTATCCTCATAACTTAATAATAAATTTCCACCAGCACGACGTGTTATTTTCTCAACTCCGCTTATTTCTTTCTGTAAAGTTTCTGCAAAAGGTTCTGATTTGGAAGTATTGGCTTCTATGCCATTAGGTGTGCTGTCTTCTGAGTATACCATATAGATTTGATCCCCATTTTCGTGAAAATGGTCAAATGATAATTCAAAAACAGCATAGATAGTTAATAACAAAGCTGCCCCAAATGCTAATGTCAATCCTACAATATTAAAGGATGTGAAAATTCTATTCTTCCATAAATTACGAAAGGCTATTTTGATATAATTCTTAATCATAATTATGCGTTTATTTATTCTGTTCGTAATGAATTTACTGGATTTGCGGTAGCTGCTTTCATAGCTTCGATACTAACTGTTAAAAGGGTGATAGCCATAGTTACGATACCAGCCAATAAGAACACCCACCAACTTATTGATATTCTATAAGTAAAATCTTGCAACCAGTTCTCCATCAGATAGTAGGCTAGAGGAGTAGCTATGATTAGTGCTATCGTAATTAAGATGAAAAAGTCTTTGGTCAACATTTTTACTACCGTACTTACACTAGCACCAAGTACCTTTCGTATTCCAATTTCTTTTTTCTTTTGTTCTGCCATAAAAGAGATTAATCCAAATAATCCCAGGCAGCTGATCAATATAGCGAGTGTAGTAAAGGCAACTGAAATATTCGCTAGGCGTTTTTCTTCGGCAATTAGTTTTTCAGCTTCTTTATCGACAAAAGTGTAAACAAAAGGAGTTGTTTTATTTACCTCATTCCAAGCGGTTTTTAATTGATTAAGAATGGTCTCGAAATTAGATGTTTCTGTTTTTACTAATAACCATTCTGGTGTATCATCTACATACATTAATAAAGGTTCGATTTCTTCTTTTAGCGAAGCATAATGAAAGTCTTCAGTTACTCCGATTACTTCTACAGTAGTAACATCACCACCAGTAGAGAAAAGAATTTTTTGTCCGACTGCATTCTCTAGACTTATGTTAAAGGCATCTATTGTGGCTTTATTGACTAATACTTGAGTGGTGTCTTGTTTTTTTACGGGACGACCAGTAAGGAGTTTAGTCTTAGTGGTTTGTAAATAATCAGCATTGATACCATTTGTTTTTACCAATTTGGGTTTTGTAGGATCTCCACTTGGTAAATAGGCACCAACGTCACTTCTTAATAATTGAGAAGGGAAAATATTACATCCAGAGACAGATTTTACGCCTGATACGGTACTCATATTGGTTTTAAGCGTTTCATATTGTGCAAAGGCCTCTTGGGTACCCAAACGAACAGCGATTAGATTATCAGTTTCATATCCCATATCTCTATTTTGAGCAAATCGAACTTGCTGCGTAATAATGTATACCGTAGCGATTAATCCAATCGATACTACGAATTGAAAAACGACTAATCCTTTGCGTAATAAAGTGCCTTTAGGGTTTGTTGATACCGATCCTTTTAATACACGAGTTGGTTTTACAGAGGAAAGTATAAGTGCAGGATAAATTCCGGCAACAAATCCTGTAAGAATGCCAACTGCCAGTAGCGTTGTTAATACTCTCCAATCTAATATATCGAGATAAGCTACATTACCTTGGGTAAGCATATTTATGACAGGAAGAAGAATTGTCGTTAGAGGAATACTTACTAAGGTAGCAAAAAGAGAAAGTAATATAGATTCTCCCAAAAACTGACCGATAAGTGATTTTTTGTCAGCTCCAATGGTTTTACGAACACCAATTTCTTTAGCTCTTTTGTTGGCTCTCGCAGTACTTAGATTGATAAAATTCACACAAGCTACTAATTGAATAAATAAGGCTAGAGTGATTAAAAGATATAGATAACTAATATCTGATATAGGTCCGATTTGTCTGGATATGCCTTTGGAATGTAAGTGTATATCACTAACTTTTTGAAGGAACAGTTGTTTTGTGAAATTTAATTTAGCAAAATCTTTCGCTCCACGAGCATTTAAAAAGCCCGGAAGTTTACTTTGTACTAAGGCCTCATTATCTGACGAGTTTAGCTTTACATAGGTATAAATAAAGTTTTGTGTTGCAAAGTTTTGTACTGTTCTTACAAATTCTCCAAGACCTGGAGTATTCATCGTAACCAGATAATTAGGATTGATATGAGACTTTTCTGGATTACTATCATCAAAAACACCGGTTACTTTTAGTGATAATTGTTGCTCTCCACTTCCTGATAATACAGTTTTATTAATGGCAGGCACATTACCAAATAGTTTTTGAGCTAATGAAGCAGATAGTACGACGGTATTAGGTTCCACTAATGCAGTCTCGGGATTTCCTTCTAAAAACTTAAACGTGAAAATATTAAAAACGGTAGCATCGGCAAGGTAACCTCTTGGTTCATAAAAACCTTCATTCTGATCACTTGCTCTAATAAGTTCTTCTGTACCCTCACCCATATATACCAATCGAGTAGCTTCTATAACCTCAGGAAAATCTTCTTTCATGGCAAAACCGATTGGAGGTCCGCTTGATGCAGCATTGAATTGAACAGAACTGGGATCATCGATAATTGTTCGTACTCTATATAAAGCCTCAGCGTCCTTATGATGATCATCATAACCTAACTGCGCAAATACATATAATAATATACTCAAACAACAGACTGTACCTACTGTAAGCCCTAGCAGATTAATTGTAGTTTGTAGTTTGTTTTTTTGAAGGCTTCTCCATGCTATTTTAAAATAATTCCTGATCATGATTGTTCGTTTTTTGATTGATGATTTATTCGGTTCTAAGTGCGTTTACTGGATTTGACAGAGAAGCTTTTACCGCATGAAAGCTAACGGTGAATATGGCTATAAGGATCGCTGAGCCACCAGATAATAGGAACATCCACCATTGTATATCAATCCTAAATGCGAAGTTTTGTAACCAATTATGCATCACATACCAAGCAATAGGAGAAGCAATAGCAAAAGCAATCATTACAAGTTTTAGGAAATCTTTGGATAAAAGATTTACAATTTCAGATACCGAAGCTCCGATTACTTTTCTAATACCAATTTCTCGTTTTCTTTGTAATGTACTGTAAGCAGCAAGTCCCAGTAAACCTAGACAGGATATTAGTATTGCTAAACTAGCGAAGTACAGAAACAGATTTCCAAATCGCTCTTCACTTTCATATTGTTCGTTGAATGCATCATCCAAAAAGTAATAATCAAAAGGCTGTTCTGGTAAAAATGACTCCCATAGTTTCTCTATTTCACCAATAGTTTGTTTCATATTATTAGAAGCTAGCTTTACTGTGATCAAATCATTTCTATTCGTCTCCATTCTCATGGTTAGAGGTCCAATCTGATCATGAAGAGAGTTGAAGTGGAAATTTTTAATAACGCCAATTACCTGACCTTCACGACCCCATTGTTTAAATTTGGCACCAATAGCATTCTGTGGATCACTATATCCTAGTAATTTTACAGTTTCTTCATTAATGATCATCGCTTTTGTAGAATCTGAAGCGAAATCTTTAGAAAATGCTCTTCCAGCTAAAATTTCAAGATCAAATTGTGGGATATAATCATGATCAACAAAGTAGAGGTCTAAATTTGCTATTTGTAAATCCCCTGATTTATTTTCTATTTCAGAATAGGCAGATGAATTTCCTCCTCCAGGTACACTAGAACCTAGACTTGTGAATTTTACTCCAGAAATATTACTGATAGCATTCTTTAGTGCTAATTGAGATGTAGACGATTCTGCTTCAAGAATTAATAATTGATCCTTGTTAAACCCTAATTCCTGATTACGCATATATTCCATTTGATTATAGATAATAATCGTACCAGTAATAAGTATAATCGAAATAGTAAATTGTATAATTACAAGACTTTTGCGAAGCAAAACACCTTTGCCACCAGTAGAGAAATTACCTTTAAGTACTTGTATAGGTTTAAAAGAGGATAATACTATGGAAGGGTAGATTCCTGCAAAAATTCCTATGGCGAGTGAAATTCCAAATAGTTTAAAAATATTAGAATAATTAGAAAACAAGCCTTGGCTAATTACCTTTCCTGCTATATCATTAAAAAACGGTAGGATTAGCATGGTTAAGACCGTTGTAATGCAAAAAGCTATTAAACAAGTTATAATTGATTCTCCAATAAATTGGAGTGATAACTGTTGTTTTTCGGCACCCATTACTTTTCGGATACCTACTTCTTTTGCTCTTTCTACAGAACGAGCGGTAGTAAGGTTAATGAAATTGATAGACGCAATAAGAAGAATAAAAATAGCTATGATAGAAAATATATATACGTTGGTCATACTCCCACCACCGGTTCCACCTCTGGTAGATTGTAGATATAATGTTTTAAGAGGTTCTAAGTGTAATGTGACGAACATTTTACTTTGTTTCATAAATTCTCCGCTATGCTTCTCTAAGAATGCTGGAAATTTAGAAGTTAGTTGATCTATATTGGTATTTGGATTTACCAACACATAGGCTGCCGCATCATAACTACCCCATCTGGTATCTAATTCTTTGTCTAAATTTTGTGTAAATGTGGTTAGCGATAGTATCATATCCGCTTGGATGTGAGAGTTTTCGGGAAAATCCTTCATTACTCCAGTTACTACAGAGTTGAACCCTTCTTCAGTTATTTTTAATGATTTCCCAACAGGATTTTGGTTTCCAAAGTATTTTTTTGCTGTAGTTTCAGATAATACAATACTAAATTGCTTTTTGAGTACTTCTTTTGGATTTCCTTGTACCAATTCGAAATCAAAAACAGAGAAAAAACTGGAATCTGCTGCAATAGCATTGGTTTCTTTAAATTTTAGATCATCTTTGCGAACGATCATATTTAAATCATTTATCCGTACTGCAGATGTAATTTCAGGAAAATCCTTCTCTAAATTAGGAGGAACAGCCCAAGCAGTTATATTCGCTTCTATATTATCAGAAGGAGTTTTAATATCAGCAACAACCCTGTAGATATTATCTGTTTTACTATGAAAGTTGTCATAACTTAATTCGAAACTAACATATAAAAGCATTAGAAAGCTGGCTGTCATTCCTATCGATAAGCCCGTGATATTAATAAATGTAAAACCTCTTCTCCTCCAAAGGTTTCTCCATGCTATTTTAAAATAATTCCTGATCATGATTGTTGGTTTACT
The DNA here is from genome assembly GCF_947492965.1 of uncultured Aquimarina sp. Taxonomy (GTDB): domain Bacteria; phylum Bacteroidota; class Bacteroidia; order Flavobacteriales; family Flavobacteriaceae; genus Aquimarina. The sequence goes on from NZ_CANLOZ010000016.1 coordinate 22,371, forward strand.
GTTCGTTTGTTGATTGATGATTTATTCCGTTCTTAATGAATTTATTGGATTTGCCATAGCGGATTTAATAGCTCTTATTCCTAATGTAAATGAGGTAATGCATACGGCGATAACAGCAGCCAATCCAAACATCCACCATTTAATTGAGATACTATAGGCGAAACCATTTAGCCAAGAGTTCATTGCGTACCATGCAATTGGAAATGCAATAAGTGCGGCAATTCCTACCAGGAAGATGTAATCTTTAGATAATAAGAGTACTATCTTGGTAACACCAGCACCTAAAACTTTGCGAACTCCAATTTCCTTTACTCTTCTTTTCGCAGAAAAAGAAATGAGTCCGAAAAGGCCTAAACATGAAATAAAAATTGCGAGTATTGCTGTAATACTTACAGATTTTAGAATTCCTTCAATTAATAAATATTGACCACTAACTTTATCTGTTAATCTCGATTGTATATAAGTTTTTCTCGAAGGAATATTCTCAAATGCGGTAGTAATCATTTTCTCAATACTAGCTTCATGACCTTCTTGTACACGTACTGTTAAAAACCTATGCTTGTCTAATGTTTTTCGATCTCTGTAAATGTGAACCAAAGGTTCAATAGCATTTTGTAAATCTTGATAGTGAAAATCTTTTACGACACCTACTATAGGTTGTTTTATTGTATTTTCTCCTTTAGACCCAAGTGTTTTTCCATCGATTGTTTTCCATCCAAAAGCTTTTAACGCTGCTTCATTTATGATGACTGGATATTCATCAGCCTGATCCAGATTTTTATCAAAATTACGCCCTTTGGTTATTGGGATACCTAATGTTTTAAAATAGGATTCGTCTGCGTATGACCTTCGGATTCTTACGTCCCTATTATTTTCTTTATCATAATACGTGGTATAGTTGAAATAATATTCTGATGGCACTGCCTGACTCGTAGAAACACTCTTTACATAAGGATTAGACTCTAATTCATTTAAAAGCGCATTAAATTTTGATTGAGCAACATCAAAGTTTTTATAATCTAGATCTATATTACCTACCAAAACATTAGTACGTTCAAAACCTAAATCTGCATTTTTCATAAAGCCTATCTGTTTGTTGAGTATAATAGCAACGCTTATGCATAGGATAGCAATAGTAAATTGAAGAATTATAAAAGAGTTGCGTAACAAAAAGCTACTTTTTACTTGCTGGATTTTTCCTTTAATACCTAAGGTTACAGGGATTTTTACAAAACGGAGACTAGGTAATATAGACACAACTAAGGTTGCAACAATTCCAATAAAAATAATTCCTAAAATAACTGGATAATCGTCGATTAGATTAAAGGAAATTCTTCCAAATTCTGGACCGAATGTATCATTGAATCTAGGAAGGTTTACGGTAAAGAACAGCAACATGGATATAAGTATAGAAACGAAAACCAGGATACCATTCTCTATACAGTATTGTAAAATGAGCCCTTTCTTATCACTACCTAATACTTTTCTCACAGCAATTGTTTTGGTACGACTCAGCATAGTAGAAGTGTTTAGATTCAGAAGGTTAACCAATATGATAAGTAAAATAAACAATGCTGCGGCAATGGAACTGTTAATGATAATGTCAACAACAGGAATAGCATCCGTTCGCAAATCTGTGAATGGTATTATCTTCATTTCGGCAATCGGGCTTCCCTCTGTACGGTTTCCGATAATCAATTCTGATATACTAGTTTTAAGTTTGGTTAGATCACTATTAGGTCTCATTTTAAAATAAGTAGGAGAAAAAGTATTATCCCAGTTATTCTGAGCGATAAAAGAAGTATTTGTTTCAAGAATTGTATTAGGAAGTAAAACTCCAAATCTAAAAGACGAATATGGACTAATAGGTTCAAAAACTCCAGTAACTTTTAAGTTGAGTGTATCCGCTCCAACGATAGTTTTACCAACAGGATTCATATCTCCGAAAATCTGTTTACTTACTTTATCCGTCAGTACGATAGAATATTTTTCTTTTAAAGCAGTTGTTTTGTTTCCATATTTCAAAGGAAGATCGAATACTTCAAAAAACTCAGGATCAGCATAACTCGTGTTATTTTGAAAATCTTTTCCGTCGGAAGCTAACCACATAGTATTCCAACTATGTAAATGTGTTCCTGCAATAACGTCTGGAGAACTATTCAACACACGATCTAGTAATGGGTAGGGTACTTCGTTATAATGATTACCATCTGTTAAAATCGTTTTTGCATAGAATATATGCTCTTTATTGGGTATTGGACTATCAGCGTTATAGTATGCATATACAGAAAACAATAGTGTTAATACACTTGATATTCCTATACTTAGACCAATCAGGTTTAACAGAGAAAGCGTTTTGTTTTTCTGTAAGTTTCTTAAGGATATTTTTAGATAATTTCTAAACATTACTGTTCGTTTTTTGATTGATGATTTATTCCGTTCTTAAAGAATTGGCTGGGTTGGTAGTTGCGGTTCGTATGGCTTGGATACTTACCGTAATGATTGTGATGAGCAATGCACCTAAACCAGCAATTAAAAAAGTTGTATAGGATATATTGATTCTATAAGGAAATTTTTGAAGCCATTGACTCATAAAGTAATATGCCAATGGAGCAGCCATGATAAGTGCAATCATTACTAAAGTGATGAAATCTTTAGATAATTGCATCCACAAGTGTGTAATCGAAGCTCCTAATATTTTACGAATTCCTATTTCCTTAGTACGTTGTTCTGCAACGAATGAAGCAAGTCCAAATAAACCTAAAAGGCTGATAAAGATGGCTAATACCGTAAATACTTTAGAAAGGCTTGCAACTCGTTCTTCGGCTCTAAACTTTTTCGCGTATTCTTCATCTATGAATTGATAATCAAAAGGAACGTTAGGGAAGTTCTTTTTGAAAACTCCTTCTATGATTTCTAAGTTTTTTCGAACACTATTTTCTGGATTTAGTCTTAAGTTCCAATAAGAAACATTTCCGTGTTGATCAAAAGCATACATAGATTGTTTTACAGGGCTGTAAGGCGACTGCATAATGATATCATCGATTACACCAATAATTTTAAGAGGTGGGTTAGGGTCATTTTCATCAGAATGTCTGATTAATTTTCCAATAGGATTTTTAATACCCATATATGCTACTGCCGTTTTGTTTAAAATAACAGCCGATGAATCGGATGGAAAATCTCTGGAGAAACCTCTTCCTTCAATAATTTCAGCGCCTAATGTTTCTACAAACTCATAAGACACATCTGTATAAGCAAGATTTTCCTGAAACCCTACTGGTTTACCTTCCCAAGTGTATCCACCTCTATTAGACCAGACATCTGTTGTAGGACTACTGGTAGTTGCCATTTCTATAGCGCCTCCAGAGGCTATGAATTGATCTCGCATTACATCAGCTTTTCCGATAAATTCACTACTCATTACAGGCATTTGCACCAATCCTTCCTTATCATATCCTGTGGGTCTGTTTTTACTATGTTGAATTTGATTCATGACAATCAGCGTTCCTATAATTAATGCGATGGAAACCGTAAACTGTGTGACCACTAATATTTTTCTTGGAAGTGCAGAAAAACGACCAGCTTTAAAAGTTCCTTTTAATACCGATACTGGATTAAATGATGATAAGTACAGTGCAGGATAGCTTCCTGATAGGAATGCCGTAAGTAAAATAAATAATACAGAAATGATCCAAAAGATTGGGTTAGCCCAAGGAAAAAGAATCTCCTTACTAGCTAAGTTATTAAATCCGCCTAAGCTGATGAGTACAATGGTTATTGCTACAACGAATGACAACACAACGATTAAAAATGATTCACTTAAAAACTGGAATATAAGTTGTCCTCTTTGCGAACCAATAGATTTTCTAATCCCAACTTCGGTAGCTCTTTTTTCGGAACGTGCGGTACTTAGATTTACGAAATTGATACAAGCAAGCAATAAAATGAATATTCCAATGATACCAAATAACCACACATTTTCAATACGTCCTCCTGTTTGAACTCCATTTTCAAACTCACTTCTCAAATACCAATCTTTCATTGGAAAAAGAAATATTTGCGGATTAAATTCTGCTTCTTCTGGAGAAGCATTTTTCTTTACATCAATGATTTTAGAAGTAATTGCTTCCATAGTGGTGTTATCATTGATCTGTACAAATAACTGAAATGAATTATTACCCCAAGCAGTTTTGGCACGTTCTAACCATGGTTGTGTAGTGACATAGTATTTCCAAGGCACTAAATAATCCATGTCTTTAAAAGAAGTATTCTCTGGATTATCTTTAAAAACAGCTGTAATCGCAAGATCATCACGATTATTAATTTTTACTATTTTTCCAATAGCTATACTTATGTCATCTCCGAATAATGCTTGAGCACAAGATTCGGACAACATGATGGAGTTTTTTTCTTTGATTCCATTTTTTTTTCCTGCAATAATTTCTAGATTTAGCATTTCTGGAGCACCTTCTTGCATCGCATAACCACGTCTATTGATATTGGTATTTCCATAACGGATATACCTTGGTTGTTCCCAAGAAGACATAATGATATGTTTAAAATTATCATTGTGTTCTTCTCGCAAAGCAAATTCCAATGGTCTTGGAATTGCAGGTCCTGTTCCTACGACGTTGTTTGAAGATTCATGCTGGAACACTTGAGCAATCGTATCATGATTTTCAAAATGCTTATTGTGATTAAGTTCATCGTGTATCCAGAGACCTATAAGTATCGTGGCCGCCATTCCTATAGCTAAACCGGATATATTGATAAAAGAATAGACCTTATTCTTTAAAAGATTTCTCCACGCTATTTTAAAATAATTCTTAATCATGATTGCTCGTTTTTTTGATGATTTGATGAATGACCTCTACACTAATACATTTTCTGTTACCTTCTGACCGTCTAACATTCGGATAATGCGATGGCTGTATTTGGCATCATGTTCGCTATGCGTTACCATTATGATTGTAGTTCCCGCTTCATTAAGTTCTATTAATAAATCCATAACCTCATTACCATTTGTACTATCTAGGTTTCCAGTAGGTTCATCGGCAAGAATTAATTTTGGATTATTTACTACAGCTCTTGCTACGGCAACTCTTTGCTGCTGACCACCGGATAATTGCTGAGGGAAGTGATTACGCCTGTGCATGATTTGCATTTTTTCTAAAACTTCTTCTACACGTTGTTTACGTTCTGCAGGTTTTACACCAGTATAAATAAGAGGTAATTCTACGTTTTCAAAAACGGTAAGCTCATCAATAAGGTTAAAGCTCTGAAATACGAAACCTACATTATGCTTACGAAGATCTGAACGCTTACGCTCGTTATATCCAGCAACTTCTTCGCCGTTAAATTTGAAACTTCCACCATCTGGATCATCGAGCAATCCAAGGATGTTTAATAAGGTTGATTTACCACATCCAGAAGGTCCCATGATGGCTACGAATTCACCTTCTTTTACTTCAAAGGATAATTTGTTTAATGCGATAGTTTGTACTTCTTCAGTTCTGTAAAACTTTTCTAAGTCAGTTATTTGTATCATTTCGATCTATTTTTTAATTGATTGCTTTTACTTTAATATTAATTCTTCGGTATCTCCAAAACTGTCATAACTAGAGGTTACTACCTTATCTCCAGGAAGTAATCCATCAATAATTTCATAGTATTCAGTGTTTTGGCTACCTAAACTTATGTTCACTTTATATGCTGAATTTCCGTTTTCACTTATTTTATAAACCCAGTTTCCACCTGTTTTTTGGAAAAAACCACCTTTAGGGATTAACAGGGCTTGTTTTTCAGCACTAAGTGCCACTCGTATTTGTAGATTTTGTCCTCTTCTAATTCCTTCAGGAACGTCACCTTCGAATTGCATATCTACTTGGAAACGACCATTATTTACTTGAGTGAATACTTTCTTGATCACTAGGGTGTACATCTTGTTATTAAAACTGAAGGTTCCTTTTTGACCGTTGTATATTCTGGAGATGTAGTGCTCGTCTATATCAACTCTTACTTTATATCCACTAAGTACATCTATTTGACCTAATCGCTCTCCTTTGTTTTTAGATTGTCCGATTTCCGCATCTAAAGAAGTCAATTGACCATCAACCGGTGCTCGAACGACAAGATCTCCTACTTTTTTTCGCATTAATTCTAAAGCATTTTGAGTTCTGGTATAAGAGCTTTGTGCTTGATTTAATTCTAGTTTAGTAGAGATAGAATCCTGACTTAATACTTGTTTGGCTAACTGCATTCTTTCTTGCTGGTATTTGTAATTGTTCTCAGAAGATTCATACTCTTGTCGTCCTACAGCTCCTTTATCATATAGTCTTTTATTTAATTCATACACGCGTTTTGCCTCAATAAGGCTATTTTCTACATCCGTAAATTGATTACGACGATTAATCGTATTTTGTCTTGCCGCATTTTGAGAAATTTGCATCTGAGTAAGTAGATTATACACTGACGTTTCCTGATTGATCAGACTTAATTCTAAGTCTGTATTTGATAATCTTAGAATAGGTTCTCCTTTTTTCATAATTGCTCCATCTTCAACATATTTTTCTTCAACTCTTCCTCCTTCTAATGCATCTAAATAGATTGTTGTAATGGGTAGGACAATTCCGTTTACAGGAATGTTTTCCTGAAACACATCTTTTTTAATAGTACTGATAGCAATACGCTCTTTTTCTACGTTTAATTTAGATCCTCCCAGAGATTGAGAAAAGACAAAGATGATGAGTGCTACTACTAATAAACCACCTACTACCATCGCTATACGTGATTTAGAAAATTTCTTTTTTTGAATTGGAACGTCCATTGATTGATTTTTTAATTACAATCTTTAGATAGTCAAGATGATGCCAAAAAATTAAATGTCTGATTATCAGTATTTAATGTTTTTTTGTAAAAATAAAAGTGTTCGGTTTTGATACACTTTCTGTTCGGAAATAGTACATTTAGCAATCCCAAAATATTTTGTTTTTATAATTTTTACGACATCAGGATAATATTGTAATATTGTATCAATGGTATTAAAGGAAGCTACGATTTTAGTTATAGATGATGATGTAGATGTATTAACTGCATTGCGTCTTTTATTAAAGCCTTTGGTAAAGGAGGTAATTATTGAAAAAAATCCAAGTAATATTGGTGCTCAGATAGACAAGAAGAGTTTTGATATTATCATCTTGGATATGAACTTCAATGGTTTGGTAAATACTGGTAATGAAGGGATATTTTGGTTAAATGAAATTAAAAAGTCGAGACCTGATACCGATGTAGTCTTAATTACAGCGTATGCTGATATCGATTTGGCGATTAGAGCCCTAAAAGAAGGAGCTTCGGATTTTTTGGTAAAACCATGGAAGAATGAAAAAATAATAAATACTATTAGTTCATTATTAAAAGCCCGAAAATCTAATACAACCAACAAAAATCCTCAAACACTTTCTACGAGTACCATCATTGGAGAAAGCGACGCGATAAAAGATGTTTTCTTAAAACTTAAAAAAGTCGCTCCAACAGATGCGAATGTTTTGATTCTTGGAGAGAATGGTACTGGTAAAGATTTAATTGCAAGAGCTTTACATGATAATTCTAATAGGAGGAATAAGCCATTTGTAAAAGTAGATGTAGGTGCACTTACTTCTTCTCTTTTCGAAAGTGAATTGTTTGGATATAAAAAAGGTGCTTTTACAGATGCGAAAGAGGATAGAACAGGAAGGTTTGAAGCTGCCAACGGCGGTACTTTATTTTTAGACGAGATAGGAAATATCACCTTAGGACAGCAGGTACGATTATTAACAGTATTACAAAACAGATTAGTAACTCCTTTAGGTTCTAATCAGGAAATACCGATCGATATCCGGTTGATATGTGCAACAAACCTGGAGCCCAAAGTACTTGCAGATGAGCAAAAGTTTAGAAAAGATCTGATTTATAGAATAAATACGGTGGATATCGTAATGCCACCATTACGAGATAGAGGAACTGATATTACGTTATTAGCAAAACACTTTATCGGTATCTATGCGGATAAATATAATAAAGCACAGTTTTCGTTGGATTCTGGATTTATATCTAAATTAAAAAAACACGATTTCCCAGGAAACGTTAGAGAATTACAATATGTTTTAGAAAGAGCAGTAATTATGACAGATGGGAATGTTTTGAAACCGGAGGATTTGGTGTTTTCAACTATCGAACGCCAAACAACCAAGACTTCATCGACCACTACAATGAATTTAGATAGTATAGAGAAAAATGCAATTCTTACAGTTCTGGAGAAGAATAAAGGAAATGTTTCTAAATCGGCAAAAGAATTAGGAATCACAAGAGCAGCGTTATACAGAAGGTTAGACAAATATGAATTATAATGGTTATATTACCCGCCTTTTTTTAAGGATTTTAGTTTTGGTAGGGCTTATCTTGGGTGTAGTATATGCTTTTGATAAGGGATATACTAGTATTGGAACTATAGTAAGTTTTGTAATTGTTTATTTCGGCTACACCACCTATGTTTTCGTAAAACGTCGTTTTGTAGTGATGGATGACTTTTTTGAGGCTGTAAAATATAGAGACTTTTCACGATGGTTTCCAGAAGATAGAGGTCCTAAAGATATTCGATTTTTATATAGAGGTTTTAATGAAGTAAATCGTACCATTAAAGAAATTAATTCTAAGAATGAAGCGCAATATGTATATCTCCAAAAAATATTAGAAATGGTAGACATAGGAATTATTGCGTATAATCTGGATACAGGAGATGTTTTGTGGTCCAATGATTCCTTTAGAGAAACACTTGATTTTCCATCGTTTAAAAATATTCGCTTTGTAGAAGGTAGAAAACCAGAATTGTATGATGCTATTTTTGAAACCTATCATAGGGAACCCAATTCGATTTCTATAGCAGTACAAAATGAAAAGATAAAAGTTCTCATTTCTGATACTGTTTTTCAGGTAAAGGATGATCCGTTTAAACTAATCGTACTGCAGAATATTGATGATACTTTAAATAGAAATGAATCAGAAGCTTGGAAAAAGTTATTAAGTGTGATGACTCATGAAATTATGAATTCTATTGCTCCGATTTCGTCATTGGCAGATACATTACAAACACATTTACAGCTAACGTTAGATAATCCAGAGGAATATCCGCTAGAATTACAAGACATCAATGCAGGTATCAAAACTATTCAGAATAGGAGTGAGGGGCTACTAAAGTTTGCTAAAACCTATCGTAGCCTAAGTAAAGTAACACATTTGAGCTTGGAAAAGAAAATGGTAGTAGAACTATTCGACACCATAAAGCTATTGATGCAACCCTCACTGGATGTAAAGAATATTCATATAGATTTTAAAGTAACACCTCCAAAATTAGAATTAAATATTGATAGCTACCTCATAGAGCAAGTGCTAATAAATCTAATTGTAAATGCTGTAGATGCCTGTAGACATAGAGAGCAACCACAAATAAGAGTAATTGCAGAGCAAAAACCAAATAGGAATATTGTTATTAAAGTATACGATAATGGTTCTGGAATTCCTCAGGATATAATGGAGAGTATCTTTATTCCATTTTTTACGAGTAAATCAACTGGTAGTGGTATTGGTCTTAGTTTATGTAAACAGATTATGTTATTGCATAAAGGTAAAATACTCGTAAATAGTAAAGAAGACGAAGGAACTGTGTTTAGTTTGGTTTTTTAGTTTGATTTCTTGTCTTGAAATTCCTTCAACTGTTTTTCTAATTCTTCTATTTTATCTTCTAATCGCTGTATTCTAGGTTGAAATTCTTTTACTGTAAATCGTTGTTCTATATGTTGTGGGCAGTTTACATCCCAAGCATTGACTTTAATTTTAATAATTCGTTCTACTTTAGCCGCATAATCTTTATCTGAAACTTTTTCAAAAAGAGTAACGTCTTCTTCAGTCTGAGGAACGATTTCTCCCCAAATTTTTATTCGCATTCTATTTGGATAGTCCATTAAAAAGAGATGTACTTTGTTATTTACATCAAAATTACCCACAGAAATGTATTGTCTGTTTCCAGAATAATCTGCAAATGCCAAATGCTTTTCATCCAAAACTTTCAGGAAACCTTTCGGTCCACCTCTATGCTGAATGTAAGGTTGGCCTTCGTTGTTTGCAGAAGCCATATAAAATGAATCTCTTAGCGCAAGAAATGATTCTAAACCTTCAGTTATAGTATCTTGCCAATCTCTACGCTCTGCCATTTTTTGATAGGTCTCTCTAGACCCCATCTCTTCTTGGCGTTTTTTAACTTCTGGACTAAAAGCGATATCACTAATAAAACTTTTACTCATGCTACTAGTTTTTTGATGAGTAAATAGTCTGCTTATTTTGCAAGAACTTTCAATTTAGTATTTACTTCATTTTTAAAGGGTTTATAGCTTTACAAATTTTATTACCTTATTTTCCATATCACCGAGAATCTTTAGATAATACATTCCTTTAGCAAAAGTGTGTATATCTATGATCTCATTTTCGGAACTTAAACTTTTGTTTAAAACAACCTTTCCATTGATATCATAAATGCGTACTACAGCATTTGGAGCACCTTCAATAGTAATAGAGTTGGCAGCTGGATTAGGATATAAGATGATATTGGTATTTTCTGAAATTTCTGGCGCTTTGATATCATCAATTGGAGTAATAATCCAATGTAGATTTTGACTTGTATTAGAAGAATCATATAGGTTAACGTTTTGAGCATTGGATCCCGCATTACCACCATTGATGGCAAAACCTGAAGCATTACGTTTAATTAATTGAAAAGCTCCATCTCCTACGTCTACTTTTAACCAATGCTGATTTTGATTGTTTTCGGCACAATTCCATAAATACACATTTTGTCCATTTGTACCACCATGATCTCCATCGATACAATAATTTGTTCCAATCTTTTGATATGAATAATATCCATTACCACGATCAATCTCAATCCATTGTTGATTCACATTGCTAGAATTCTCAGACCATAAATACACATTTTGTCCATTAGCACCACCATGATCTCCGTCTAGAGCGAAACCTGGAGCATTACGCTTAGTGATATGTACTATGGTAGTTGTCGGAGAATTATCTATGATTTCGAAATCAAAAGTTTCCCATATGCCATCCGCATTTCCAGCAGGAAAAAGTGATGTGTTATTGATATTCCAATTAGCTTGTACCCATCCGTTATTAAATAAACTTTTTAATGCAACTTGATTATTTGCTTTAGGTTCCCAACCAAAATTTTCCCAAGTTCCTGGAGCGTTACCTGTAGCACGAATAGGTGTGGTTCTCGAATTGCGAACTACTTGTACATATTTATCGGTAGCTACCGATTTAAGAGCAATACAACCATTGGGATGTTCTTCTACATAAAATAATGCTCTATCAGCAATTTCACCATTAGCAATAAGGCTGGAATTAGAAGGATCGATAGTAACCCATTTTTGATCACCACCTGATTTTTTAAGCGCAATCATTTGTCCTATGGGAGCATCAGTATCACAGGTTGGAGTAGGAGTAGTGTCATCACCCCATCCTAGTGTTGCAACATCTTCTGCTGGGAATTCAGTTTCTGACTTTATCCTAATATTCCGATAGTATAATTCTGCTCCTTCAGATTGTATTTGTATTTGTCCACTGGTTACTGTATTTCCATTCCAGGTAGCATCTTGCAATGCATTAACCATAACACCATTTACATAATGAATTGCTCTATCACCAATTACAATAATTTCTAATAAATTCCATTCTCCATTTGGAAATTCTGGGTTTGATCCAGCTCTAATTAGTGTTCCCGTATTCAATGGGGCCATAGGTGTAAAGGTTAATCCATTTCTATTTTCTGACGGAACCAAACCTTTCGTTCCTGCTAAACCAATATAATCCCCTAAGTCTCCTTCTTGCACTTGAAACTCCAATGAAGACTTCCATACATCCCAAAACGTTCCGTGTTCTCCATTACAATGATATAAAATACCACTATCTCTAAGGCGATTTAATCTGGGTTCCCACTTTAGCTCTCCCCACTTAAATTCCATGCTTAGATGATAATTCTCGAATTCATTTAAAGTAGTTAATCCTCCGTAAACTTCACCAGTTATATAGAGTTGTTTTTCACCATTTTCTTCAATTATAGAAAACACATTTCGAGGATCATTGTTTAATTCCAAAGGAGTTCCAGATCCATTAGTAACATTATCACTAGCACCAGGTAATCCAGTTGTGCTATGTGGCACTCCCATCCATATTTCCCAACAATCTAAATCATTTTCTAGAAGATCTGTCCATTCACTAGTTAAAGTGGCGCCACAATCATTAACAGGTTCATTTGTATCTAATCGATCTGCTACCCATAGCACTGCTTTTTCGATCATTCTTCTAAAAGTTTCATTATCATTATACGTAGTAGCATTATGACCTAGAGCTGTATAAAATGATCTTCCTCCGTCAAATTCTTTTAACCAGGTAATAGGACGAGTGGCATCATAACTTTGATTTCCTGTAGTCTGTACTTCTAAAAGATCAAAATTAGTATCACTTAATTGTCCGCCGTTTAGTTCCCAATAATACCATTCTTCTTCATGAGACCATACATCTCCTGCATTTCCTATATGGTTAGTGACAGGATGGTCTACCAGCACATTCATTACGCCTGGTAGATTATTAGAAGTATGATTCGGACTGGTTTGTACGATGGCACCAACAAGCTCATTATACCATGGCCATGTAGAACCTGCATTGGTACCTCTGTAGGTATCACTAGCTGCATGAAAACCAACAAAACCACCACCATTTTGTATGAATGTTTCCATGGCATTCTTCTGATTATCATCTAATAAATCTCCACCTGATGTATTTGAAAATATAATAACATCATAATTGGCTAGATTTTGATCCGTAAAAACAGATGCATCTCTGGTATCATCAACAGACCACGTATCATGATCTGCATTGGCCCCTAAATCTTCTAACATAGCTATACTGGCATTAATAGCGCCAGTATGTCTAAACCCATTGGTTTCATGGAATACTAATACATTGAAATCCTGAGTATAACTAAACTGAACAAGTAGAGCGAAAAAACAGTATAGTATTATCAAAATACTGTTTTTAGATGGGGTTACATTTTTCATGGTTTTAAGTTTAAAGAGTTTTATTGTTTACTAATTTTAATTGTACGGATGCTTTTGGATGTATTCACCTTTAGGTAGTACAGCCCTTGAGCAAATGAGCTTATATCAATGGTTTCTGAATCCTGGGAAATATGTTTGGTAAAAACCCTTTTTCCATTTATATCATATATGCGAATTATGGAATTTTCAGCTCCTTCTACGGTAAACTTATTTACCAAAGGGTTAGGGAATACGACGATAGTTTTATCTTCGGAAGGTTCTGGAGCTTTGATGTCATTAATTGGTGTGATAATCCATTGCAAGTTTTGGCTAGTGTTAGCTGAATTATAAAGCTGTACGTTTTGTCCATTTGCTCCGTTGGAACCTCCATCTATTGCATATCCTGAAGCATTGCGTTTTATCAATTTATAGGCGCCTCCACCAACAGCTACTTTTTGCCACTGTTGGTTTTGGTTGTTTAGATCACAAGTCCATAAATGGACATTCTGTCGATCCGCTCCTCCGTTATTACCATCTATACAGTAATTTGTATCTTTTTTTCTATAGGAGTAATATCCATTACCACGATCGATCTCAACCCATTGTTGGTTTGCATTGTTTTGATTGGATGACCATAAATACACTTGATCTCCATTGGACGGAGTAGATCCCGGAGCATCAATAGCAAATCCTGGAGCATTTCTTTTGGTAATATGTACGATTTGTTCACCAGTGACTACTTCTGTAAACCTAAAGGATTCCCAAGTACCATTGGAGGTAGTAGGGAAAAATCGAACCTCGCCATTAGGAGTCATCTGTAATCGTTTAAAATTAGTTGGACCATCAGGAAGTGTAATAAAGTGGGTGTTATTTATTGCCCCTTCTGTAAATTCATAATAAGTATAGGTTCCTGAATTAGCAGTTGCCTGCATATCTGCATATAAACTATTATCTGTTCTAAGTCTCGGAACACTCCCTCCAGCTGCTCTTTGTATATGCCAGTATCCATTTCCTTTGTCTACAAATTTCCATTCTACATCTGCTCCTGTAGTATTGATAGCAGTAGCATAAGGATCTTCACTGCTGCCGTCTGCTGCTAACCGAAGATTATGATGCGGTGCATCGATATAATACGTTTTATTAGGATCGGGAGTGAATGAATTATCCACACAACTATCATTGGCAATAGAGCTACATTCACAAGGTTCTTGGTTTATGCTAGATACATTTATGATGGTATTGCTACCATTACTAGAATCTACTACGTTTCCAATAGAATAAATTGTGGAGTTAGTTACATTATTGGATAATGTTACAGATTGTTTAGTCATGTTGCAGAGCAAAATACCTGAGGTAGCTTGATTACCTACTTTTATGACTAGGTCTTTATCCAGGGCTTGTCCATCACGTTTCCATAATCGGAGTTTATGATCACTACCACTTATTAGTGCTAATGCTGTGGATCCAGACGGGCGTAAATAGCCATTATCCGGATCTAATACTTCAATATCAGCTGTAACTTCTTGTCGTGCTCCAGCAAGTTCTAAAACTGTGGCATATGCAGCATCAGCTTGAGCATTTTTAATAACCGCATATGAGGGAACACCAAAAGCGGTAGCATCACCTTCACCTCCATTGGCACTATTCCAGGCACCGTTACATGCAGGAACTCCATGACCAGCAACTCCTTTTACGGTCATGCCTTCAACTACAAAACCTCGATTGGCAATATCCATTGCGATACCACTTCGTGCTCCTTCAACATAAGCATTACGAATGGTAAGGTTTTCTATTTCACCTTGGGTATAACCCCTAAATGCACCTTCGACCAAACTAAATTGATAATTATTACGGATTGGAGATCTTTGAGAACCGCCATCTAAATTTTGACACTGATCTAAATTATTTGTATCAAAAAGATCAAAAAAAGTATCATTATCTGAAGCCCCAAACAAAACATTTCCTTGATAATTAACTCCAAAGGGTACTCCATTACGATCTGTACCGCCTATACCATTTTGACGAAGATCATTTGTGGATCTGGACTCAGCTATAATGGTTACATTTTCTACAACAACATTATTAATAGGTCCATTAAAAAATAAAGTATGGCCAAAAGCACTATGATCTACTAAAATATTTGTAAAAGTACTATTGGTTAAATCTGAAAGGATAACACCACTCTTTTTTCCCAAACGAGATCCAGGTAGCATGCCACTACTACTACCTGTTTTTCCGTAGAGCGATCCAAAACCATATGGATGAGAATAACGTGCTTTTAGGGTAAAGTCTTCAAAACGATGCCCACTTCCAGTTATTTCCACAACCACACCACCCGAAACATGAATGTAGTATCCATAGTTTCCATTGCTACCGGGCAATTCTTGCAAATTAAATCCTATCCAGGTATTACCAGTTCCTCCCAATCTTACCAAGCTTCCATGCGCTAGATTAGGCATGTCATTGATTATAGTAGAATCAAAAGTGAACGTTACCCCAGTTAAATCGAAGATATTATTACTACCTGTAAAGTTAAAAAGCCCAGGCCACGAACCTGTTGTACGCACAATCCAATCATCACCATCAAATAAAGTTTTTGTTGACAATGAGATATGATAAGTACCTGGTGTCATTTTGATATTCTGATTACTTGCATCTTGAAGTTCTATAAATTCTTGAAGACTAGAAATTGTTCTTTGAGCAAAACTTAGTTGTGAAGCAAATAGACCTACTAAAAGCAAAGAAATTGATACTATTTTTTTCATTGTTATTTTATATTGATATTAAATTATATTCTTAATTATGGGATTATTGCTTTGCTATTTTAATTGTAGAAATGCTTTGTGAGCCATTTACCTTAGCATAATAAATGCCAGAAGGAAGAAAACTTAAATCTATAGTTTCGTTATTACTAGAAACATATTTTGACCATACCTCTTTTCCATTCATATCATACACTCTGATAATTGAATTATCAGCCCCAATTATAGTTACAGTACTTACTACTGGATTTGGATATAAGATTATAGTATTTTTATCAGTAACCTCTGGGGATTTCGTGTCATTAATCGGAGTAATAATCCACTGTAAGTTTTGACTGGTATTTGATGCATCATAAAGTTGTATGTTTTGACCATTTGCACCATTAGAACCTCCATCAAGAGCATATCCGGGAGCATTTCTCTTAATGAGTTTATATGCACCTCCTCCAATTGCTACTTTTTGCCATTGTTGATTTTGGTTGTTTTCTCCACAACTCCATAGGTATACGTTCTGTCGATTAGCACCTTGATTATTACCATCGATACAATAATTAGTTCCTACTTTTTGATAAGAATAATAGCCATTACCACGATCAATCTCAATCCATTGTTGGTTATCATTATTTTCATTTGCAGACCATAAGTATACATTTTGGCCATTAGCACCACCATTCATTCCATCAATCGCAAAGTTCGGAGCATTACGTTTTGTAATATGAACTATACTAGTGCTGTTTATCTCGGTAATTGTAAATGATTCCCAAGTACCATTTAAACTAGAACTCATAAAACGAACTAAACCTGAATTGTTGATTTGTAAGCGTTGACGCCCTGAAGGACCATCGGGAAGTGTTATAAAATGTGTGTTAGCACCAGCCCCTTGAGTAAAATCATAATAAGTATACGTACCTGAATTAGTGGTTGCTTGCATATCCGCTAGTTCTGAATTATCTGTACGTAAGCGTGGTTTAGTTCCTCCGGCAGCCCTTTGTATATGCCAGTATCCATTCCCTTTATCTACAAATTTCCAGGCTACATCATCTCCTGTAGTCTGGGTAGATGTAGTATATGCATCTTCACTAGATCCGCTAGAAGCTAATCGAAGGTTGTGATATGGGTTGTCTATATAATAAGTTTTATTAGGATCTGGAGTAAAGCTAGAACTTGGCGGTGGAACAGTATCACAATCATTTAATTGTGAGATGCTGTTATTAGAACCATTATTAGTCACGGTAGAACAGGTTTCAATTTGATTTCCTGAACTTTCGGATGATATTAAAACTGGTGCAGTTGTATAATTAATAAGAGAAACATCTCTTGATGGGTGATCTACATTAGTATCATCACTTAAAAAACGATGTGCTAAAAAATCTCCCCCAAACATGATTGCTAGATTAGAGGGTAAATTTGGCTCAGCATTTCTAAGAATTACCTCATGATTATTTCCACCTAAATAAGCCAAGCAATTAGCTCCATTGTAATATCCATTTTCTGGTGGAATAACAGTGATCTCACCTTCAAAATTATTAGTAGTATTGTAAGCGTTTCTGTAAACAGGTCCTATTGCGGCATCTGCAAAGCAATTCACTACTTGACCACCATTACCTGCTCCAAAACCAGTTTCACAACTAATAGCAGTAGTGTTTTCAATATATTTTGTTCCAGCTGTTAACGTTATTGAACATCCAGAGCGCATCTTTTTTATAATACAATCTTTAATGGTAATATTTGTTGTTCTTCTATCAGATATTGTTTCTCCATTAATTATAGTAGTCCCTCTGGTGTACGTTCTAATTCCATCTTCCTGTAGACTCATTGTATGACCAGCGGGAAGCGGAAACCCCCAAACAGTCATCCAATCCACATCTTCACCGGTGACTCCATCTCCTTCATAAGCTCCAGCCAACATATCATCAGTAGATCTCACTTCTCCTTCTAGATAAACACCTTCAATCAACGCATCAACTGCTCCTTGCATAAAGACTCCATGCCCATAGGCTCTATGCTTAATATTACAGTCTTTTACATGATTTCTATTTCCTCCAACTAATATTGCTGAATGTTTGAAATGCTTGATTACATATCCAGATCCTTTACCAAAAGCATCACCGTATCCATATGGTTGAGATCCTACAATGGTCATGTCGAAACCTTCGATCAAATTATCTTGACCTTGTAAACTTATACCAAGTGCTGTTCTTGTAGGTCTATCATATACACTACCTACATCGACCATCTTTAAATTTTTAAGTATGTTGTTATTACCAATTACTTTGAGTTCTTCAACACCGATGTTTCCAAATGCTGTAAAAATATCTGTATCAAAATTGATAGTAACACCTGTGAAATCATAAGTACTGTTATTCCCTTCGAAAAGAAAAAGTGGGTTGCTAAATTTTCCTGCGGCAACATCAGTAGCTGAAATATTATAGATGCCAGGAGCTAATTTTACTTGTACATTATTGTCGTTTAAATAAGGTAATAATTGTTGTAAAGAATTGACTGTAGTTTGAGAAAAGGAATTCCAGGTGGTAAAGGTTAATAAGAGTAATAGTATTTTTTTCATTGTTGTTAGATTGATAGTGTAGTTTTAATTTTTTTATGGAGTTTATCATTATTATAAAATTGGTCAACCAATTTTATAATTGTCTAAAGTATGTTTATTATCTGTGGAGAAGAGAGTTAAATGATTTTTCGACTTTATAAAAGTAGAATTCGTAGAGGAGTGAAAATAATTCGCAGTTTTAAATTATAAATCTAGAAGTTGTTTATTGGTTAATCTATTGATATTTATAATGTTAGGGTTTTTTTTGGTTGAAATTTACAAAGCGAAATAAATTTTAAAAAAATATGTAAAAAAGTTTTTGATATTTGTTTTTTTACTATGTTTGATTAACTGTTAACAAATGAGTCTGTACAATCAGACGCATTGCCTAAATAAAATGGAATCTTTTTTCAGATTCGGGCTTAGGAGAATAAAGAAGTCTACTCCAAAAGCTGCCTTAAGGATAGGGAACCGAATTCTCAGGCTGACTTCTAAAAAATATACAATTGCACTTCAGTTTTTAGAACGGATAAAATTCGTTCCACATACGATTTCAATTATTCGGATATGAGTATAGATTGATAAGATGCTTTTATCATTTTATCTACAATTTGTAATTTTTCAAATATGACATCATAGAATCTCGATTAGCTATAGTTTAACGATGTTAATCTTTATATCTATTGATTTCTTTTATACGCAAAACAAAACCGAATAAATGAAGACTAAATATATTGATCTTATCGATCAAACTTTTGATTTTCCTCAGCAAGAATTTAACCTAAAGAATGATCAGCTGCAGTTCCATGAAATTGATTTAATGGAATTGATAGCTAAATACGGAGCACCTTTAAAATTTACATACTTGCCCAAAATATCTGAAAATATTAACAGAGCCAAAAAATGGTTTGATAACGCGATTAAAGCGAATAATTATGCAGGTACTTATAACTATTGTTACTGTACCAAAAGCTCTCATTTTCAACATGTGTTGAATGAGGCATTAAAAAATGATATTCATATCGAAACTTCTTCTGCTTTTGATATTGACATTGTTGAAAATCTAAAAGCTCAAGGTAAAATTAATGATCATACTTATGTCATTTGTAATGGTTTTAAAAGAGATCAATACATCCAAAATATAGCAAGGCTTATAAATAATGGTCATCAAAACTGTATTCCTATTATTGATAATTATGAAGAATTATCTTTACTAAGCGAAAGTATTAATGATAAGTTTCAAGTTGGTATTCGTATTGCTTCTGAAGAAGAACCAAAATTTGAGTTTTATACTTCTCGTTTAGGAATAGGCTATCGTAATATTGTTCCTTTTTACAATAACCAGATTAAAGCGAACCCTCAAGTAGAACTAAAGATGTTGCATTTCTTTATAAATACAGGAATTCGTGATACTGCTTATTACTGGAATGAATTATTAAAATGTCTCAAAGTATATATAAGCCTCAAAAAAATATGTCCATCCTTAGATAGCCTAAATATTGGAGGTGGTTTCCCGATCAAAAACTCCTTAGGATTTGATTACGATTATGAGTATATGGTGAATGAGATTGTAAATCAAATTCAAATCGCTTGTGAAGAAGCTCGCGTAGATGTACCAAATATTTTTACAGAGTTTGGAAGCTTCACAGTAGGAGAAAGTGGAGGAGCTATTTATGAAGTATTATATCAAAAACAGCAAAATGATCGCGAAAAGTGGAATATGATTAATTCTTCATTCATTACTACTTTACCTGATACATGGGCTATCAATAAACGCTTTGTAATGCTTGCTGTTAATCGTTGGAATGATGAATATGAACGCGTGTTATTAGGAGGTCTAACTTGTGATAGCGACGATTATTACAACTCTGAGCAGCACATGAATGCGATTTATTTACCTAAGTATAAAAAAGAAAAACCACTATATATAGGTTTCTTTAATACTGGAGCATATCAGGAAACCATTGGAGGATTCGGAGGATTACAACATTGTTTGATTCCACAGCCAAAACATATTATTATTGATCGAGACCAAGATGGGAACTTAGAAACCTCTGTCTTTACGGAACAACAAACTTCAGAACAATTATTATCTATTCTTGGCTATCAGAAAGAATATCAACAAGATCCTTTACAGTTAAAGGTATCAAACATCATTTAAAGACTATAATTTAAAAACCATTTATAATTTAATACAATGAAAACTAGTAAAACATATGCCGGCATTTCTGAAAAGTTTGCGGGCTATGAAAAATCTCAAATAGTATTAGTACCCGTTCCGTATGATGGAACCAGCACTTGGGGTAAAGGAGCCGACAAAGGCCCTGAAGCATTTCTAGAAGCTTCTGAAAATATGGAATTGTACGATATAGAAACGGACAGCGAAGTATATACAAAAGGGATATGTTTATTAGAACCAATTACGGAGAATGATACTCCAGAATCTATGGTAGAGGCAGTATATAATACAACCAAAAATAATATAAAGAGGAATAAGTTTGTAACCCTATTTGGAGGAGAACATTCTATCTCAATTGGTGCTATCAGAGCTTTTGATGAGTGTTTTAATAACCTTACGGTGTTACAGATTGATGCACATGCGGATTTGAGAAAAGAATATAATGGTTCTAAGTATAATCATGCTTGCGCTATGTATGAGGCCAATGAGAAAACCAATTTGATTCAAGTAGGGATACGAAGTATGGATGCTTCAGAAAACTTGGTAATGAATGATGATCAGGTGTTTTTTGCCCATGAAATGGCAAAAGATGATTATTGGATGGATAATGCAATCGAACTTATGACGGATAATGTATATATTTCGTTTGACCTAGATGCATTTGATCCATCTATATTACCCGCAACCGGAACACCGGAACCAGGAGGATTGTTCTGGTACGAAACCCTAGAATTCTTAAGAAAAGTCTTTTCAGAAAAGAATGTGGTAGGATTTGATATCGTGGAATTATGTCCTAATGAAACGAGTAAACCATCTGATTTTGCTGCTGCAAAATTATACTATAAAATGTTGTCTTATAAGTTTGAGGACACAGAAGATACAATCGATGAAGAGGATGATATTACAGAAAATGAAGCATTAAGAAAATTTAAATCTAGTTACGAAGAATACGATGAAAGGTAAAGGTGAAATTTCAAAATTTATAGAAAAATATTTTCTTCATTTTAATGCAGCGACTGTTGTAGATGCAGCAAAAGGATATGAATCTCAATTAGAAAAAGGAGGTAAGATGCTTGTCTCTCTTGCAGGAGCTATGAGTACTGCAGAATTAGGGAAAATATTTGCTGAAATGATTCGAGAAGAGAAAGTGCATATTGTCTCTTGCACTGGAGCAAATCTTGAAGAAGATATTATGAATCTAGTGGCGCATAGCCATTATGAACGGGTACCAAATTATAGAGATTTAACTCCACAACAGGAATGGGAGTTATTAGAAAAAGGCCTTAATCGTGTTACAGATACTTGCATACCAGAAGAGGAAGCTTTTAGAAGGCTGCAGGAGCATATTTTTAAAATTTGGAAAGATGCAGAAGAAGCAGGAGAACGTTATTTTCCGCATGAGTTTATGTATAAGCTTTTACTCTCTGGAGTATTGGAAGAATATTATGAAATTGACATCAAAGACTCTTGGATGTATGCTGCTGCCAAAGCTAATCTACCAATGGTAGTTCCTGGGTGGGAAGATAGCACTATGGGGAATATTTTTGCGAGCTATGTAATGAAGGGAGCGCTGAAAGCAAGCACCATGAAATCTGGAATAGAATATATGACATTTTTGGCAGATTGGTATACAGAAAACTCTAAAGACGGTATAGGATTTTTCCAAATAGGAGGTGGTATTGCAGGTGATTTTCCTATTTGTGTAGTACCAATGTTATATCAGGATTTAGAAAGAACGGATACTCCATTTTGGAATTATTTCTGTCAGATAAGTGATTCTACCACAAGTTATGGCTCTTATTCGGGTGCGGTACCTAATGAAAAGATTACATGGGGTAAACTAGATATTGATACTCCAAAATTTGTAATAGAGAGTGATGCAACCATCGTAGCACCATTAATATTTGGCTACTTATTAGATATGTAAAAATGAAAAGACAAAGAAACGCACATTTAAAACGAGTTATTGTAGATTATAAAAAACTAAATAATCAGATTTTAGATCTATTAGTCAATAAGTACCCAGATGGATATGGTGATGGTGATGTTATCACGTTTAGAAATGCGCAAAACGAAATTGTGGAATGTGTAGAGGTAACAACAGAAGATACACTTTATCTTATTAAAGTAAGTAAACGCTTAGTGGCCGCTATGGAAGATTTTGATGACACTGATGAAGATTCTAGTGAAAAAAATCAGGAATTACCTGATGGTTCTAATGTTGAAGAAGAATAAAATATCATAATATGAAAAAGGCAGAATTTCATTTAGCATTGCCTTGTGAAGATATAGGCAAGACAAAAGATTTTTATACCAATATATTGGGTGCTACATTGGGGAGGCATACAGACAATTGGATAGATATTAACTTGTATGGGAATCAAATTACATTTACTAAAGCAGGTACTTTTAATTTCGATTTTAAGAATTATCGTTTAGGAGGCCAAATTTTGCCATCTTTTCATTTCGGAGTCATTGTAGATATGGAAACTTGGGAAAAGTTGTATTCACATTTATCTAGTAAGGATATCGAAGTTACTACAGAGGTAACCTTTTTTGAAAATAAAGTGGGAGAGCATCTTTCTTTTTTTGTCAAAGATCCCGATGGATATATGGTAGAGTTTAAAAGTTTTAAGAATACAGGAGAGGTGTTCACTGTTTAAGAACATGAGAACAGTAGCCTATTCAGTGCAAGTTGCAGATTCAATTTCTATAAGAGATTGTAAAAATGGCTTTAAAGAAAAACTTTTATTCTCCGATAGTGATGAGTTATTTTATGAATTACATTCGGGGCAATACATATATATCTTTAAATATGGAGTAATTTCCTTTCATGATCTTACCATTGAAAATATAAATAAGAAGTGTTTCGAAATTTTGAAATATGCTAAAAATGCTGTTTCAGAAGAGATTTCGGAAAGTATGGAGATCATGATTGGTGGGAATGTGAACAAAGTATCTTTTGGAAAAGTGTCACTGCAACAGTTTGATGTAGAATCCATACGACTAATTATGCTTAATGTTTCTCAATCTGTTGCCTTGGATAAGTATGCTAATATTTCTGAACAAATTTTAGAAGATACCAGAGAACATACTTCGTATCTCGAAGAAAATGGAAAGCTAGATATCAGTGGCAAAAAATTGAAAAGGTATATAGGACGTGTATTGAATATTAAGAATAAGATCTCGGAGAATCTATACATTTTTGATTCGCATGATGTCTCATGGGAAGATGAAACTTTAAATAAGTTAGATCAGGATTTAAAAAGAATTTTTGATCTAAAAGACCGCTATCGCAGTATTCATGATCAAATAGGAATTATTAAAGAAAACTTGGAACTCTTTAAAGATATTATGTTCCATAGACAAAGTAGTACACTCGAATGGATTATTATCATTTTAATTCTTGTAGAAGTGGTGGATCTTTTTGTACAAAAATTAACATAGTAAAGAAACTAATTAAGTGATTGAAACTATAATAAATAAGGAACTAAAAATAATTGGGAGTGAGGAATGGTGTGTCTTTGCCGAATTTGGTATCCCAGCTATCAAGGCTAGGGTAGATTCTGGAGCAAAAACTTCTTCTATCCAAGCTAACAATATCAAACTCATTCATAAAGGAGGTGAGGAATGGGTGCGTTTTGAAGTAAACCCTATTCAGGACAATAGAAGTATTGTAATTCGATGTGAAACTAAATTATATGGTAAAAGAATAGTAAAAAGTTCATCTGGTATTGCCGAACTACGTTTTGTAATTAAAACACCTGTAAAACTAGGTGAAACTATTTTTAATATAGAACTTACATTAGCCAATCGTGATGCGATGGAATATAGAATGTTATTAGGACGTGAAGCGTTAGTTGATCGGTATATTGTTAATCCCTCCATTAGTTTTGCACAGCAAGATTTCACTCCAGATGAGATCCAAATAAAATATAAACCTTTTCTTAAAGAAAAATCAGGGTTAAAAATCGCATTATTGGCTAGTAATCCTCAGTTATATAGTAATTTGCGTATTATAGAAGCAGGAATTGCCAGAGGTCACGAAATGGTATTTCTTAATGTCGAACAAGCCTACATGAAGCTTGATGCTGCCGAACCTGAAATACGCTATCGTGGAGGTAATATTATTGATGAATTTGATGCGATTATTCCAAGGATAAAACCTTCGGTAACGTTTTATGCTTGTTCATTAATTCGTCAGTTTGATTCTATGGGAGCTTATTGTTTAAATTCTGCGGAAGCAATTACGCAATCAAGAGATAAATTACTTGCTACTCAATTATTTGCTAAACATGATATTCATATCCCTATTACTGGTTTTGCAAAGTCTCCTTTAGATACTAAAGATTTAATTAAAATGGTTAATGGAGCCCCTTTGATTATAAAGCTTCTAGAGAGTACTCAAGGAAAAGGGGTGGTGCTTGCAGAAACTAATAAAGCTGCCGAAAGTGTGATCAATGCTTTTAAAAGTGTGCAAACCAATATTTTGGTCCAGGAATTTATCAAAGAAGCAAATGGACAGGATATTCGTTGTTTTGTGGTCAATGGAAAAGTGGTAGCATCTATGCAACGACAAGCAGCTAAAGGAGAGTTTAGAGCAAATATCCATCAGGGAGGTTCAGCTTCTAAAATTAAAATCACTTCTGAGGAACGAAAGCTAGCAATAAAAGCAGCTAAAATATTGAATTTACCAGTAGCAGGAGTCGATATTATTCGATCCAATAAAGGACCACTTTTACTAGAAGTAAATTCATCTCCAGGTCTTGAAGGTATTGAGAATGCTACAGGTTTGGATATTGCTAATATTATGATCGAATCAATTGAAAAAAAGTTAAAGTTTAAGAGATGATACACCCTAGCACTAAAATAGAATTTATAAGCGAAGAGATTGGTTACGGTGTAGTAGCCACTGAATTCATTCCTATGGGAACAATTACATGGGTTCTGGATAAATTTGATCAAGAATTTACGCCTGATACAATCGATAAATTAGATCCTATTTATAAAGATATATTAGAAACGTATGCCTTCAAAAACAACCTAGGGAATCTGGTGTTGTGTTGGGATAATGGAAGATTTGTAAATCACAGTTTTAAATCTAATTGCTTAACTACTGCTTATAATTTTGAATTAGCGATAAGAGATATTCATCCTGGTGAGCAGTTAACAGATGATTATGGGTATTTAAACATTGAAATCCCATTTAGAGGAATAGATGAAGGAACCAGAAGAAAAATTGTGTATCCTGATGATTTATTAAAATACCATAAATCATGGGATAATAAACTAGCAAAAGCCTTTAATTATGTTTCGAAGGTAAAACAGCCTTTATTCAAATTATTAAATGAAGATCTACGTCTTTTAGTTTTAGAAATAGAAAAAGGAGAAAAGAAAATGGAATCCATATTAAAAAATTATTATCAGAAGGTATAAGAAGAAATGATCAAGTTTATGATTACTTAATTTAATCAATTGGTTGCCGATGAAAATTAAAAAACACAGACAAAAATCAAGATTAATAGTCTATCAAGGAGATGAACTATTAGTATTTCAAAAGATCAGTAATAGATTAGAATATGGATTAATAGGCGGGTTTTTAAAAAAAGGAGAAACTCCAGAAAAAGGTCTTATCCGAGAAACGTATGAAGAAACAGGTGTACAACTTTCTGAACAAGATATGGACTATTACGATTCTTTAACGTTGGATTGGGGTGACAACCAAAAGCTTTCCAAACATTATTTTGTTTGTAAAAATGCGGATAAATCTTTTTCACTTAGTGAGCCCGATAAGTTTGCAAAAATTACATGGATATATTGGAAGGATGCATTAAAATATTTTGGTAAGTCGGACCGAAAAATGGTAAAATCTTTATTTAAACCTTGTAAGATTAATTATTAAAATCAATATATGGACGGTGTTTTTATTAATCAAAATGTGGAGTACGGAGTGTTTAAAAAATACTATGATGGGTACTTTCAATTTGAAATGGAAAATGGTGAAACCATTGTTTTTGAAGAAGTGTCAAATCTTGCACTTAGAAAATTTGATCTTAAATCAGATTCTTTTAAAGGCAAAAGTTTTGAAATCACATACTCAGAGTATGTTGACGATGACGATGAGGATTTTGTATCCTTTAGAATCGAAAAATTAGAACTAGCATAAAAAAACTAAAGATTGTATAATCGATATAGCTTTAAAGAATATCGTAGTTAAAAAAGTATAGGAAATCATCACGTGTAAGTATCTAAGAGATTATTTACTAAAAGCACCAGACTTGAAGTGATAACAATCTGGTTTTATATCATAAAAAAACTTAAATCTTACATATCATGAAATGAAGTATAAACAGAATTAATTTTTTGCTTGTCTATTAGTAAGTAAACTTTTATATAAAAGCCGTAGCGGTTATCTAAGCAGGAAATTTTTATTTGATTCATTTCTGACAAAAAATAAAACAGATGAAAAATTTAATAAATACAACATTCATTATAATAGTATTATTTTTCGGTGTCACTACAGTAAAGGCACAAGAAACAAATCAGGAAAAGGAAACCATTGAAGGAGTTTTTGATGGTTTTGATGGTGAAAATTTCACATTTAATTATATCACGGAAGATGGTGATGAAGATATAGTTCTTTTTCCTAAAGTAGCACCTGAAGTATTGGAAAAATACAATCTTAGTGATGAGAAATTTATTGGAAAAAAGTTTAACATCACTTTTAAGATAGAATGGGAAACAGAAACAGATGAAGATGGTGATGAACAGGAATATGAGGTTAGAACTATTATTGATTTAGAATTGTTGGACTAAATGTAAAACTAAATAGAAGATATAAAGTTTACAATTTTGTCCTTTTAAGTATCAGAGAAAAGTATTGGTGATAATCAGGTTACCAATACTTTTTTTGTTAAGAATTGGTTGTTCTTCTTAGGTAAATTAAAAAAATAAACTTCAAAGGTTCTTATTTTACTTCCCGATACAATATGTAATAAACCCTTGTAAATACAGAGGTAAGAGAGTTGGAGGTGTACTAATGGTGGGAACTTTTGTTTGCTTTTGGTGGGATGTTATTGAATTTTTAATCTTATCACAAATAGATTCAGTTTTTAATACCAAATAAAGTATAATTTTTTTGATAATGTAATACAAAACCCTAATAACTTATTTATTAGGGTTTTGATGTAACAGGAGTAATTAAGGGCAATCAAGATTGTACAGAAAATTAAAAAATATTAGGTATATTATTTTTTAATTTTCTACAACTATAAACTCACTTCTTCTATTTTGAGCATGTTCATCTTTACTGCATTTAATACCATTGCCACATCTATTAATCAATACCGTTTCTCCATATCCTTTACTTTTTACTCTAGAAGAATTAATCCCCTTGCTTATTATGTAATTTGCGGTAGAAGTAGCTCTACGTTTCGATAGTTTCAGATTATAAACGTCACTGCCTTTACTATCTGTATGCGATCCTATTTCAATTTTGATAGAAGGATATTCCTTCATGTAGTTCACAATTTTATCTAGTTCTTTAGCCGAATTGTTTAGAATTACGGCTTTATTTGAAGCAAAATATATAGGTTTCAAATTTAGAAGTTTGGCAAGGTCAATCCCCTTATCAGGTATGTTGTTTTTTAATTTGATTGTTTTAGATGGAAAAGGATTATCTCTTGTAACTATAATGCTTGCAGATTTAGATTCGTAATCTTCTTTTTTAGTAATTACATCATATGTTTTATCTCCGCACTCTAAATTAATATAAGCTTCTCCTTTGTCGTTTGTTTTTCCTGAAAAAATAGGTTCTCCATTTTTATTCGTTATCTCAATTTCAGTATTAGAGATAGGATCAGCTGATTTATTATCAATAATCTTAAGTAACAGACTGCCTTCACATTTTGTGATGAGAGGAGATGTCTCTACAAAACTATAAATATCATCATTTCCTCTTCCTCCATATCGATTAGAAGCGAAGTACCCTTTTCTAGTATCTCCATCTATATAAAAAGTGATATCGTCGGCAGGACTATTAATAGGTTCTCCGATATTATATATTTCCTTATAACTTTTTTCTAGATCAACAGCAAAAATATCTAATCCGCCTAAACCTAAATGTCCATCAGAAGCAAAATATAATATTCCTTTTGAACTGATAAACGGGAAGGTATCTCGTCCCTCTGTATTAATTTCGGGGCCTAAGTTTTGTGGATTTCCAAGACTTCCGTCTTCATTAATGTCTACAACGTATAAATCGGCCATTCCATATCCACCGGGCATATCCGAAGCAAAATATAGTTTCTTTTCGTCAGGACTTAATGTTGGATGTGCAATTGAGTATTGATCGTTATTAATAGAAAGGTCTTCTATATCACTCCATTTAGATTTGTTGTTTTTACTAGCTCGATATATCTTTAAACGATTTACACCAGTAGAATCCTTACCAAATTTTGATCTTAATAGATTGTTCCTTGTAAAATATATCGTAGTTCCTTGTTTATTAAAAGATGTTGTAGATTCATGTAATCTTGAACTAATTTCTTTTGAAAATTCTTTTGGATAATTAGAATCGCTTTTACTTTCAATTTTGAATGAAAACAAATTCAGATATGATCGTTTTGTCCAACTATTCTTTTTACCTTGTTTTCTTTCGGAAGCAAATACCAATTGACCTTTATAAATCGACGGAGCAAAATCTACAAATGCAGAATTACTCGGAAGATTTTCAATTATGTATCTATTCGATTGTACAGCAATTTTTTCTAAATAATCCGGATTATTAATTAAACGTTTAGCTCTGGAATCAGTGTTACTTAAATCGTTTAGCTTTAATAAAATACTATCTGCTTTTCTGTATTCTTTTAAAAATTTCAAGGATTGTGAAGTTCTAAAATAATCTTCTGCTGTTATTCCAGTTACTTCTTGTCCTTTTTTTTCTAATTCTTTTTTCTTTTCCATCATTTTAAGATACCATTTTGCAGCGTCTTTTAGGTTGGAATTAAAAAAATAACAATCTCCAAGCTTCTTATAAATTTCTATAGGTGCATTACCTTTTTTTATAATTTTTTTATAAGATTCAATTGCATCTTTGAAAGCATAATTATCATAACTTAAATTTGCTTTTTTATATTCTCTTTCCTGAGCACAAAGAAAAACAGTGTGCATCAAATAAATCGTTAGAATTATTAGTTTCGAAAATTTCATATTGATCTGTTTTTTTTATGTTAAAAGAATCTTGGATAAATGATCTTCTCTTTTCTTTTGAAAATTTCATATCTCAAAACGAATTCATAAGATCCTGCATTAAATTCTGTATTACCTAGAGCAGTAGTTTCCCAATCATA
Organism: uncultured Aquimarina sp.; assembly: GCF_947492965.1. GTDB lineage: Bacteria > Bacteroidota > Bacteroidia > Flavobacteriales > Flavobacteriaceae > Aquimarina. The sequence continues at coordinate 52,349 of NZ_CANLOZ010000016.1, forward strand.
GGCAAACCCCATCATTAAATTATCAGATACTTGAAATCCTGCAATCGCACTTAACGCCGCACTCCAACGGTATCCTAATCCAAGAGTTAATTTATCATAGAATAAGAAGTTCACAGATACATCTATTTGTAAAGGAGCTCCTGCCACGGCTTTTAGCAAAGTTGCTGGTTTAAATTTTGTTGTCTCATTAATATCAAACACATATCCACCAATCAGGTAGTAGTTAATCCTTTCTGCTGCCAGAAAAGAAGAAGCTTCAGCACCTTCCCTTAAAGACTCATCAAAATGTTTGGTCTGAAGTAAATTAGGAGCTGATAAGCCTAAATAAAATTTTTCAGTATGATAATACAATCCAACTCCAACATTAGGGGAAAACTTGTTATCTATATTATTATCAAGCAAGATGTCCGTGTTGGTATACTGATTTAATTCATCAAAATTTACATCAAGTAAGTGTCCTCCGGCTTTAAGTCCAAAGGCCAATTGTCCATTATTTGAAGTATTCAAGGTGTAGGAAAAGTCAATATCAAAATAGGTCTCTTGTGTTGGACCTATTTTATCATTAACAATTGAAAGTCCTAATCCTACTTTATTATTCTTCCCTAAAGGAGAATGTATGTTTAGTGTTTGGGTTACTGGTGCTCCACCAATTCCAACCCATTGGTTTCTGTAGAGTCCTGTTATACTTATAGCATCTCTTGATCCAGCGTAAGCTGGATTAACGCTTATAGTGTTGTATATGTATTGGGTATATTGTGCATCTTGTTGACCAAACCCATTATTGGCAATAACGATAACAAGTATAAATAATAGATAAATATTTTTCATTTCGAATGGGATTATATTGTTTTTATGGGGAGTTTTACTCCCCAATTATAGGTTTATCGATTTAGGTATAAATAATCTGATAGTTTCTTCGTCTCTCCACTAGCCGTTTTATATTTTAGAACATAGAAATATGTTCCAACTGGTAGCTGCCTATCTTGACTTACTGTAGCTCGACCATTAGATTCTCCACGGAAAAACTCTCCATTACGTCCATATCCAAGAGCTTGATAAACTTTAACACCCCATCGATTAAATATCTGTAACTCGTTTGAAGGGAATTTTTCGATGTTCCTTATAATAAGAACATCATGATCTCCGTCTCCATTCGGCGTTACGACATTAAATATTTCTATATCATCCTCTTCTTCCGGATTAGAATTATTCTCTTCTAAATAGTCTGGGATGTCATCACCATCAGAATCTACGGCATCATCGGGATTACCATCTCCATCAGGGTCAGGATTCTCATCTTCTGTTGGGATTCCATCACCATCATCGTCAGTATCCTGATAGTCAGGAACTCCATCACCATCTGTATCATCATTAGTTGGGTCGCCATCTTCGTCGGTATCTTCTTCGATGGTATCAACACCGTCTCCATCATCATCTACATCCACATAATCAGGAATGCCATCTCCATCAGTATCTTGTGTGTCACCAGTGCTAGGATCACCATCTCCATCAGGATCAGGGTTTTCATCTTCCGTTAGGATTCCATCGCCATCATCATCAGTGTCTTGATAGTCAGGAACACCATCTCCATCAGTATCATCATTAGATGGGTCACCATCCATATCGATATCTTCATTAATAGTATCTACTCCATCACCATCATCATCCATATCTTGATAATCAGGAATTCCATCTCCATCTGTATCATCGTTTGTAGGATCACCATCAGAATCAATATCTTCTTCTACAGTGTCGATACCATCACCATCATCATCTGTATCTAAGTAATCTGGAACACCATCATCATCTGTATCTTGTGTATCTCCTGTATTAGGATCACCATCTCCATCAGGATCAGGATTTTCATCTCCCGTAGGTATTCCATCGCCATCATCGTCCGTATCCAAATAATCAGGTATTCCATCGCCATCTGTATCGTCATCAGTTGGATCACCATCGGTATTAATATCTTCATTAATGGTATCTACACCATCGCCATCATCATCAATATCTTGATAGTCATCAATACCATCACCATCAGTATCTTGTAAATCATAATTAGTGTCTCCTCCGTTAGGATCATCTTGTATATCATCAGCAATACCGTCATCTCCATAAGGTCCATCCAACATACCGTCACCGTCCATATCATTTCCATCATGACCTGCCTCTTCTACATCTAATACACCATCACCATCTGAATCTAAATCTAAGCTGTCGATTATTCCATCTCCATCTGTATCTAGGGTAGGATCACCACCTTGTTCTATAATATCTGGAATACCATCATTATCATCATCAAGATCCACTGAATCAGGAATTCCATCCCCATCTGAATCATCACCAATAACCGTGATATTTACTGTAGCTTCTTCACACACGTCATCAGTTATTGTTCCTGGACTATCGCCATTTACATCGTTACATACTTGGTATACGATTGTAACTACTGAGTTTCCTTCACCAGGAGCAGGTGTATATTCCATTGTTCCAGTTAGTGGATCGAAAGTTACTGTTCCACCAGCGTTTCCACCT
>NZ_CANLOZ010000017.1 GCF_947492965.1 uncultured Aquimarina sp.
AAAAACCCCTTGAAGCTAGCTTCAAGGGATTAAATAAAATCTTGTAAAATTGTCAACCTATTTTAGGACGACTCATATCTAGACTTACGTAATGAGTAATTATTTACTTAACGGAAATGAAACGCTCAATGTAAAAGCACCATTAAACTGTTCTAAAAAAAGGATAAAAGTAATAGGATAAACCCACATCAAAATTATTATTCCGTCCTAATGCCAATCCTATCGATACATTGATATAAGTTTCGGTTTGTTGTTGGGCAAATATAGTTTGTATAAACGCCAACATTATTATTACTGAATACCCAGTGAGTTTTTGCATGGTTTTGCGATTTGCGTTTTATAATAAATGATTGGTATAGGGAAGTATCATAAATAGGGAAAATATTACCTTCTTAAAGTAAGTTTTACGATATATTATTAGCCTTGCAAATATCATTTTCTTGACAACAAGTATTAGTAGAATTTAAAATGTTCTTAAAACAACATTTTTAAAGTGCTTTTTTTAGTCAGTTTTGTTTATCTTTAATAGGTGTTTTACCAGGAGAATGACCTAATTAGTTAAACAAAATACAATTTAACCAATATGGCAAGTCGATATTATATTCCCGGGAATATAATCCGTGCCTTCTAAAAATTAGCACAAACTAGGGGGTTGTCATTTTTTTGACAACCCTTTTCTTGTAAATACCATCATAATAATACTTACAGGTCCTTAGTAATAAAAATAAACGTATTTACTAAACAATAAAAATCCAACTAAAAAAGCCCTAACGTATGCCAGGGCTTTTTAAAATTATTCTAGATGTTAATGTATACTTTGATTAAATTTCAAACTTATCCAAACTTACTTTTTCTTGCTGATTGTATAGTTTAATAAACTTTACTTCTTTGCGCTCTTCTGGTAATCCATAATCATGATAAATGGTATACTTCATAAAAACTGGATTCATTTCAGAAATGTTTTCATTAAGACATTTAATATTTACAGTCCATTGACCTTTAAATGTTTTATCTAAAACAAACTCCTTAGAAACGATACCTTGTTCTAGTTCTTTTAAAAGTTCTTTGGGCTGATCTTCATAATTGTGTGACCATTTAAAATATTTGTTTTCAGGATTTACAAACTGAAGCTCGAAAGACGCATTAGGATCATTCCAATCAAAAACAATTCTTGCCGGAACGCTATGCACCTTCAGATAATCTTTTGGAATGTCTTCATATGCAATTTCCGATCTATGATTGTTCAAAAAGCTACGGAATTGTGATATTAATTGTTTGGACACTCCATCAAATTCTGCTTGTTGATGCTTATTAGCTAACATTTCTTCATACATATCAAGAGCTTTTGTATATTTTTTATTCTCCGTATACACTCTAGCTAGATCCAAATATGATTGTGCGTATCCAGGTTTAAGTTTTATTAATTTTTCGTAAAACCACAACGCCTTATCTATTTGCTGCATTTCTTCTAATTTAAATGCTAAAGATCGTATTGCTTTATAATTATTGGTTCCTACTTCGGCAAGATTGGATAAAACTTCTTCGGAAAACTTTTTATCCCACCTCATAAAATACTCTGACGCATAAATATAAAAGGGAACTTTAAAAGCATATTCTTCTTTTAGCTTATAATAAGAAGCCAATGCTTCGTCATAAGAAGTACTATTCCATAATTCACGTAAATATTCCGGTCTATTCTTACTAATATCTAATAAAAGTACTGACTCATTATAATCGTTTCCTTTTACTAATAAAGTATCAACCTCTTTTTTATAAAAATCTCCCGATCCAACTTTAGTTTCGATAATAATAACTCCTCCAACACCATCAGTTCCGTATCTAATCGATCCCTGTATTCCTGAAATTACTGATATACTTTTTATCTGAAATGGATGTAAAAAATTAGGAGGCTTGCGAAATGGAATATCATCAACTATAAAAATGGGATCAACCGATGGAATAAATTCAGAACCAGGTCCTATAGAGGGTCTGGGGTTTCGACTTAAACCTCTTGTATTTGGTCCTCTTACAGTATATCTTGCTAAATCTCCTGTTCCATTTACACGAACTCCTGGTAACCTACCCCTAATAAGATCAGATAAAAAAATGGCAGATGGAGGAAAATCCTCACTAGTTATTGTCTTCACAGCATTAATCAAGTTCCTCTTTTTCTTCGTGACCTTATTTTTATCGGATTTAGATGAAATATCTACTTGATCAAGTTTATCATATCTGACTGTTAGTTGTACTTTAGCCTTCTTCACATCCTCTACAGATATCTCTTTTGCTTTCATTGCAAAATGCTCAAAAACTAAAACATCATCATACTCCGCATCAATACTAAACTCGCCATTTGCATTGGTTTCTGTTTCTACAAAAGTTCCTTTTACACGAACTGTACATCCCTGAATTGGGCTTTCGTTCTCAAAAACTGTACTCGAAATAAGTTCTCTAGTATTCCATTTCTCATCATAAACATACGTGTCAATGGTATGAAACTGCAAATGTTTACGAGCCTCGGTGATACTATTTTTTGATAAATGAATATAAAAACCATTACTATACCTACTTATTTGCTGTAATGTGGCATGATCTCCTTCTTGCTTGCTGTTTATGAAAAAAATTGGCGTGTTATAGTTAAATTCATGCTCTCCGTAGGTTGCTAAACCATCTGTGAAAACAACATACATATCAGTAGGATTCTCTTTCAAAAAGAGTTCTGAAAAATTACTTGCACCGTTATATTTCAAACCTTCTATAGCAGATAAAATATTCTCACTCCTTCCTTCTATTACCTTAAACGTTTGCTTTTTTCGTATATGATTTGAAAAAGGAATAAGATCCACCTTTACATCCCCTACTGATGATAAATATTCCTGCAACAATCTTTTTTCTCGATCCAAATTTCTATTCTCCATAGAAAGCGAAGTATCCCAATATATAGTAATATGATCTGGTTGCTGTCTTCTCTTTCCAATATTATCTGGTATTAAATCTGCAGTTTCAATTGCAAAAGCTCCTCCCGATTCGTAAACCTGCTTCCATTTACTTTGGTTAATAGCTCTAGAATATACTTTACCTTGATCACTGCTTCCTATTTGAAAATCAACTACATCCCCATATACTTCAACCAATTCTAATGCGATCGCAAAATCATTTTGCAACGTAATATTGTATGGTGATAAATCAATTGTTTCTTCACCTTCTTTTGCAGAAATAGTGTGATAAATATTCTTGCTTAGTATATTCTTTTTAGGTTTTCCTAATCTTTCATTATAAACATTAACTCTTACTAAAATACTGTCTGATGCATTTTTTAAAATATTAAACCTTACTTTATCTACTTGCACATTTTTTTGACCTAACTTAATCAAAGAAGCTATTTCGCTCCCTAACGACTGATTATTTTTCCATGATAAATTATGATTAAATTCGTCTGTACTGCATCCTAGGGTATTGATTTGATATTTTCCCGAAATTTTGTTTTCTTTTTCCTCTAAAAACTTTGAGATTGGTTTAAGGGAAATTTTATTGTCTTTTGTAAGTAAATTATAAAACTCACCAGCAGATAATGTTAGTGTTTGATATCCAGTCTTAGAAAACTTAATAATCGCTGTCTTTTTTACACTTAACTCATCATAGAAAAGACTGAAAAATCCATCTTTTTTAGTTACTGTTCCAATCCCTTGATCAATGAACCCTACATTTGTATAAGGAATCGGTTTATTCGAAAATTGATCAATTACATATGCTTCTACTCGTATATTATATTGAGCAGATAGGGCAATTGGTAATAAAATTAAACTGAGAAAAAATAGTAATTTGTGTAAATTCATATAATATCATTTTAGAAATTATTAATACGGATTCTACAAAACCTATTTTTCCAAATTAACATGCTTGGAATACATTTTTGCCCATAGGTTTCGCCCCCAAATTTGTCCATAAATGAACAATTAAATAGCATCAATTATAATACCAAAATTGAAAGAAAAATCTTCCATTTTGATTTTTTTAGACTGCAAAGGAATCATTAAAAAACCTTTAACTAATTCCATTGAAATTTCTACTATTATGATAGCTCAAAAAGTGCTAGTAAAACCTATTTTATTTCCTAATTACATCTAATCATACTACGCTGTTCCTTTTTTAAGAAGGCACAAAAAGAATATTAAATATGATTTCTTAAAATAAAAAAGCCCTAGTAAACACCAGAGCTTATTTTAGTTGATAATTTCAGCAATATCATTGATTACATTTCAAACCTATCCAAACTAACTTTCTCTTTTTGATCATATAATTTGATAAACTTCACTTCTTTGCGTTCATCTGGTAGCCCATAATTATGATATATTGTATACTTCATTACCACAGGATTTAAAGATGACGTGACTTCTCCTAAATATTTAATATTTACTATCCACTCTCCTTGAAATTTTTTATCTAGCACAAACTCTTTAGAGGTAATTCCTTGTTCCAGTTCCTTTAATAATTCTTCTGGTTGGTTTTCATAATAATGAGACCATTTAAAATATTTGTTTTCAGGATTTACAAACTGAAGTTCGAAAGCCGCATTAGGATCATTCCAATCAAAAACAATTCGAGCTGGAGAACTTTTAACTCTCAGATACGCTTCAGGAATATCGGTGTAAGATACTTGAGCTCTATGATTATTCATAAAACTCTGCAGCTGCGAAGTTAATTGCTTCCAAACACCATCAAACTTTACATTATCATTCTTATTCGCCAACATCTCTTTATATAGATCAAAAGCCTCTACATACTTTGCATTTTCTGTATAAATCCTTGCCAGATCTAAATATGATTGCGCAGAATTGGGCTTTAGTTCGCGCAATTTTTCATATACTAACAGCGCTTTATCTATCTGTTTTGTTTCTTCTAACTTAAACGCTAATGCACGCATTGCTTTATAATTATGGCCACCTATCTCAGCTATATTAGACAACACTTCTTTAGAAAAGTCTTCATCCCACATAGTGAAATATTCTGCCGCCTGAAGATAAAATGAAATATCCGTGAAATAAGTATCTCTTAATTCATAATAAGAATCTAGCGCTTCGTTGTACGTAGCACTATTCCATAAATCGTTAAGATATGCTGGCTTATTCTTATTCTCATCCAACAAAAGCACCGATTCATCGTAATCATTTCCTTTTACTAATAAAGAATTTGCTTCATTATCAGGACCAAAATCGGGAGAATTTAGTTTAGTTTCTACTATAAAAACACCTCCAGCTCCCAGAGCACCATACCTTACTGTACCGGATATACCACTAATCACAGAGATACTTTTAATAATAAAAGGTTGTAAAAACTCTGGAGGTCTTGTATACTGAACCCCATCTACCACAAATAATGGCGGAATTTCTAAATTAATAGATCTTCTACCACGTATTCGATATACCACTCGGTCTCCATCTCCAATCACCTGAACACCTGGAAATCTACCTCTAATAATATCAGATAAAAAAATCGCCGACTTCGGAAAATCTTCTTGTTCTAAAACATAGTTTGCACTTCCTAATCTCCTTTTATTTACTTTTTGGTCTCCTCTATTTACAATTTCTTCTCCACCACTTGACTTCTTAGATTGTAAGTTTACTTCATCCAATCTATCATATTTAGAGACTAAATCTACTTTTACATCTTTCGCTTCAGAAAGTGTTATGTCTTTTTTAACCATACCAAAATGTTCAAAAACCAAAACATCTCCACTCTTAGCATCAATTAAAAACTTTCCATCAGCATCGGTTTCAGCTTCTATTAGAGAACCTTTTACTCTAACGGTACAACCCTGAACAGGACTTTGATCAGAAAACACCTCTCCAGAAACAAAATCTTCTGTGCTTTGTTTGTTATAGACAGAAACATCAATACTGTCTTTTAATAGGTACGTAAGAACCTGAGTCGTGCTCATTTTAGGAAGATGTAAATAATAACCTTCACTATATTGACTTGCTTCCTGAAGTGCTATATGATTCCCTTTATCTTTACTATTGATATAAAAAATGGGAACTTCATATTTAGTTTGATGTTCTCCATAAGTTGCCAATCCATCAGTAAAAACCAGATATTGATCTGTATCTAAATTTTCAGGAAATAATTCCGAAAAATTACTAGCCCCATTATACGTGATATTTCCAATAGCCCTAATTAAGTCTTTGCTCTTACCCTTTCTAATATCAAAAGTCTGTTTATCATGAAGACGATTTGTAAATGGAATTAAGTCTACTCTTACCTCTTCTAAATTAGCTAAATATTTTTCCAAGATTTTCTTTTCAGCTTCTAAATCTCTATTCCTCATAGATAACGAAGCATCCCAATACATCGTAATATGCTGTGGTTTCTGTCTTTCTTTTGTTTCTTTTTGTGATTCTAAATAAGAGGTCTCTACCTTAAACGCAATTCCTTTCTTATACAATTTTTTCCACGCATCTTGACTTACATATCGTAAATACGCTTTACCATATTCACTGGCTGTTATTGCAAATTGAATATCATCACCATATACTTTTATAAGCTCTAATGACATTACGAAATCATCATCTACTCTGATGTTGTAAGCTGACAAATCGATGATTTCTTCTCCATTTTTCTTAGAAATTGTATGATAAATATTATTGCGAAGTAAATTGTTGTTTGGTTTCCCTCTTTTTTCATCATAAACATTTACCCGCACCAATAAACTATCAGCGGTATTCTCTAGGATATTGAATTTTAACTTATGAATTTTTGTACTTCTCTTTTTCCCAAGTTTGATAAACGAACCTATTTCTCCACCAAGTGCTTGCTTGTCCTTCCAGTAAGCCATTAAATTGGCATTGTATGAGTAATACCCTAAAGAATCTTTGATACTTTTATCAGCGACCACTACTGCTTCCTCAAGAGCTTGTACATCTGGTTTTAAATAAATTTTATTGTCTTTAGTTAATAAATTATAAAATCTATTTGCCGAGAAACTCAATGTTTTGTATCCAATACTGGAAATCTGTATGGTTGCTGTTTTAGGAATTCTGGCTTCGTCATATAATAACTGAAACCAACCATCCTCTCTACTCACCGTTCCTATTCCACTATCTACAAATCCAATATTTACATACGGAATTGGTTGATTTGTTTGCTGATCAATTACATAAGCCTCTATCCTAATATTATATTGCGAAAATACCAGTATAGGAAGAAACCCAAAAACAATAAAAAATAATTTGCGCGTATTCATATTTCTAAGATTAATAAAGCAGTTTTTTAAGTATAATCACATTGAAGATTCAATGTTAGCCTTTCGTTTTTCAATCTATAGTAATATTCAAATTCTTATAGATCGTATTTTATCCCACAACTTTAATACCAAGATAAAACAAAGAAGGCTTAGATTTAAAAAATTAACCAAACCCTAACTATTGTTGCATCATTTTGAGCATATTTATACTGAAAATCAACTCATTGAACGATTATTGTTAATAAAACCTGATAAAATAGTTTTTTCAATTCGAATGTCTACTCTAAATTTACATCCGAAGATCACTGCGTTATGGTATGTTTTTTGGGGAAAGAACAATCATAATGATTTAGGGAATACAAATGAAAACTTGTGATTATGCAGTATAAAGTAATTGATACTAAAAGCCAGCATTTTGGAAAAGTATTAGATTTCGAATCTTGCGCAAATTCCAAAGACTTGGGAGGAGTAATTTTAAAAATAGATGAAAATTCTTTCTCTTTATTTCGTTTTAGTGAAGTAGAAAAAATTGATACTATTCTAGCAAGCTAGCGAAGATTTGTAGAAATCTATGATAGCTCTGTTATTCTTTTAACATATTTACCGATAACATCAAATTCTAAGTTTACGACAGTACCCACTTTTAAGGTATTGAAATTAGTATGTTCATATGTAAAAGGTATAATCGCTACGCTAAACGCATTTTTTTGAGAGTTTACAACCGTTAAACTCACACCATTTACGGTAACAGAACCTTTTTCTATGGTAATATTACTAAGAGCAGGATCGTATTCAAAAGTGAAATACCAACTCCCGTCCGCTTCCTTAATTTGTGTACACGTTGCAATCTGATCCACATGTCCTTGAACAATGTGACCATCCAACCGTGCTCCTAGTTTCATACCTCTTTCTAGGTTCACAATACTTCCAACTTTAAGATCATTTAAATTCGTTTTATCCAAAGTTTCTTTAATCGCTGTAACCGTATACTGATCGTTCTCTATAGACACAACTGTAAGACAAACCCCATTATGAGCAACACTTTGGTCAATTTTTAACTCAGATGTAAAATTCGCTCGAATAGTAATATCTAAATTTTCCTGATCAGTTTTAAGATTAGCAACCGTTCCTAATTCTTCGATGATTCCTGTAAACATAAATGCGAATTATTTAATTAAATTTGTGTCCTAAAATTTGAAGTCCTTTTGACACTTCAAAAATACTTATAAAGTAGTTTATATAATGAAGAAAGAACAAAAAATAAGATTAGGAATTTCTATTGGCGATTTAAACGGTATTGGAAGCGAGGTTATTCTAAAAACTTTCGAGGATAATCGAATGTTAGACTTTTGCACTCCAGTAATTTTTGCTTCGGTTAAAATTCTTTCTTTTCTTAAAAAGCAATATAAAATCAATACAAACCTTCATGGTATTGACAAAACTTCTCAAATTTTAGATGGAAAAATCAATGTGCTTAATGTATGGAAAGAAGGAGTTGATATAAATTTCGGTAAAGAAGACGAAAAGGTTGGTGCTTACGCCATAAAATCATTGAAAGCATCAACGCAAGCTCTAAAAAATGACGAGATCGATGTACTTGTAACTGCACCTATTAACAAACATAGCATCCAATCCGAAGATTTTAATTTTCCCGGACATACCGATTATTTAAACCAAGAACTTCAGGGAAATAGTCTTATGTTCATGATTACTGATACTTTAAAAGTTGGATTACTCACAGACCATGTAGCAGTTAAAGACATTGCTAATACAATTACTCCGGAACTTATTGAACAAAAAGTAGACACTATTCATAACGCTTTGCAACAAGATTTTGGAATTAGTAAACCTAAAATTGCAGTGTTAGGTATCAACCCACATAGCGGAGATAATGGTGTCATAGGAAAAGAGGATGACGAAGTACTAAAACCAACGATTAAAAAAATCAACGAATCTGGCAAACTTGTTTATGGACCTTATGCTGCCGATAGCTTTTTTGGATCTAATAGTTATAAATCATTTGATGCCATCGTAGCCTCTTATCATGATCAAGGACTAATTCCTTTTAAGACGTTATCTTTTGGAAAAGGTGTAAATTATACCGCTGGATTAAACAAAGTACGAACCTCGCCAGATCATGGAACTGCATTTGAAATAGCAGGAAAAAACAAGGCAGATAATGGATCCTTTAAAGAAGCAGTATTCGCTGCTTTAAAGATTTATAAACACAGAGAAGAATATAAAGAACTGACTAAAAACCCATTAAAAAAACAACCAAGAAAACCTCAGTTTAAAGGGAATTAAGAATTCATAGTTTGGTAAAGTATTGGAGATAACTAAATTGAAAAAATCGATACTTATTTGTTCAAATACTAAAACCTAACGAAGCAAATTCTAACTTTCTGATATAATTTTATTTACAAAAATGCAATCATAACGATTTTTTGTTATCTTTGCACCCGCCTTTTACCAAATTGGTAAAGACTTGAAACTAATGATGAAATGAAACCACTAAAAGAGTATACTATTCCTTTTGTTGGATTGAAGCTAGGATTACATAGTTTTGAGTATGAGATTGGCGATACGTTCTTCGAACATTTTGAGTATGATGAATTTAATACATCTGCTATAAAAGTAGATCTGGAGTTTAATAAGAAAACAACAATGTTAGAACTTCGGTTTACTGCTAAGGGTACAGTAAATGTAAATTGTGATGTTACTAATGAACCTTTTGATCTACCAATGGAAAACGAATTTTTTCTGGTAGTTAAGTTTGGTGAAGAGTATAATAATGAGAACGAAGAAATTCTTATTATCCCGCATGGAGAATATGAAATCAATGTGCAGCAATATATATATGAGCTTATTGTACTTGGGGTACCTTCGAAAAGAGTGCACCCTGGTGTCGAAGATGGAACGTTAAAATCGGACATACTTGATAAACTGGAAGAATTAAGTCCAAAAGAAAAAACATTAGAGAATGATAACGAGGAGATTGATCCTCGTTGGGATAAATTAAAAAACTTATTAAACGATAAATAATAGCTAAGCAATGGCACATCCTAAGAGAAAAATCTCCAAAACTAGAAGAGATAAGAGAAGAACACATTATAAAGCTACTGTACCACAAATAGCTACAGATCCTACAACAGGAGAAGCACATTTATATCACAGAGCTCATTGGTTCGAAGGTAAATTATATTACCGTGGTCAGGTAATTATTGACAATACTGAAGAAGAAGTAGCGTAAGCATACTGTTAAAATTATAGAAGAACTCTCACAAAAGTGAGAGTTTTTTTGTTTTTAGTTGAAAATCTGTCAAAATCCAGTTATTTTGCGCCATATTTGCAAGTAATTTAGTATTTTCAACCACTTTTTTGCACGTGTTGTGTGAGAAGTAAGAAAATGATCTAATCAATTTATTGATGCTAATTTTTTTAAAGCAAGCATGCCTAAAGGAGATTAGCAAATTCTATCTGAAGTTTTATCATTATAAAACAGCAGATGACTAAAATAAAGATATGAGTAAAACCACAGCCGCTATAACAGCTGTAGGCGCTTATGTGCCGGATCATGTGTTATCTAATGAGATGTTAGCAACCATGGTCGAAACAAACGATGAATGGATCACCACTCGTACTGGTATTAAAGAACGCAGAATACTAAAGGAAGAAGGTAAAGGAAGTTCTTTCTTAGGTATAAAAGCAGCAGAAGATTTAATTGCTAAAAAAAATCTCGATCCCAAAGAGATTGATATGGTAATTTTTGCGACTGCTACTCCAGATCTTCCCGTAGCTGCAACCGCAGCATATGTTGCTACAGAAATAGGAGCAATCAATGCTTTTTCATATGACTTACAAGCTGCATGTTCTAGTTTTTTATATGGAATGTCGACTGCAGCTAGCTATATAGAATCTGGAAGGTATAAAAAAGTGTTATTAATAGGAGCTGATAAGATGTCTTCTATCATTGATTATACAGATCGTACTACTTGTATCATTTTTGGAGATGGTGGTGGTGCAGCACTTTTTGAGCCAAATGACGAAGGTTTAGGCTTACAAGATGAGTACCTAAGAACCGATGGTGTGGGACGTCAGTTTTTAAAGATTGAAGCAGGTGGTTCTATTTTACCTCCTTCAGAAGAAACAGTTGCAAAAAGACAACATTTCGTTCAACAAGATGGGAAATCTGTATTTAAATATGCAGTATCCAATATGGCTGATGCAAGTACCAAGATTATGGAACGTAACAACATTACTGGTGATGACGTAGACTGGTTAGTTGCACACCAAGCCAATAAGCGTATTATTGATGCTACGGCCAATCGAATGAATCTAGATGAGAGTAAAGTTCTGATGAATATACATAGATATGGTAATACTACCTCAGCAACTTTACCATTATTATTAAGCGATTACGAAAAACAACTCAAAAAAGGAGATAATATAGTATTTGCCTCTTTCGGAGGAGGATTTACTTGGGGTTCTATTTACTTAAAATGGGCCTATAATTCCTAAACAACTAAAACACACAATACCCAACATTATGGATTTAAAAGAAATTCAGAATTTAATTAAATTCGTGGCCAAATCTGGGGCTAGCGAAGTAAAATTAGAAATGGAAGATGTGAAGATTACAATCAGAACAACTTCAGACGACAGTAAAGAAACAACAATTGTACAACAGATACCAATGGGTAGTGCAGTCCCTGCTGCTCAACCAGTTACTCAAGTACAAGCTACTGCTCCAGCAGTTACAGAAACTCCTGCTGCAAGTAGCAAAGAAGATGACGATTCTAAATACGTTACAATAAAGTCACCAATCATTGGAACTTTTTATAGAAAGCCATCACCAGACAAACCTACCTTTGTTGAAGTTGGTGACAGTGTAAAAGAAGGAGATGTACTTTGTATTATCGAAGCAATGAAGCTTTTCAATGAGATTGAAAGTGAAGTTTCTGGTAAAGTTGTAAAAGTATTAGTGGATGATAATTCTCCTGTAGAATTTGATCAGCCTTTATTCTTAGTAGACCCATCATAACCCAATTTTAAAATTCCAATAAAACAAATCTCTAGATTCATTTATCGAAACTGGGATTAGGAATTTGAGGTTTTTAAATTTAGAACGTTATGTTTAAAAAAATTCTAATTGCCAATAGAGGTGAGATTGCAATGCGTGTAATCAGAACCTGTAAAGAAATGGGTATTAAGACTGTAGCGGTCTATTCTACTGCGGATGCAGATAGTTTGCACGTTCGCTTTGCCGATGAAGCTGTATGTATAGGACCTGCTCCAAGTACAGAATCGTATCTTAAAATGTCCAATATCATCGCTGCTGCAGAAATAACAAATGCAGATGCGATACATCCGGGATATGGATTTTTATCAGAAAATGCTAAATTCTCAAAAATTTGCGAAGAGCACGATATTAAATTTATCGGAGCTAGTGCAGAAATGATTGAGAAAATGGGAGATAAAGCCACTGCAAAATCAACAATGATTGAAGCTGGTGTGCCATGTGTTCCTGGAAGTGAAGGTGTAATTCCTGATTTTGATACTTGCCTAAAAGTTGCCAAAGAAACCGGATACCCAGTTATGCTAAAAGCTAGTGCTGGTGGTGGTGGTAAAGGAATGCGTGCTGTATGGAAAGAAGAAGATTTATTACCTGCTTGGGAATCTGCTAGACAAGAAAGTAAAGCTGCCTTTGGTAATGATGATATGTATATGGAAAAGCTTATTGAAGAGCCGAGACATATCGAAATTCAGGTAGTTGGTGATAGCAATGGTAGAGCTTGTCACTTATCAGAAAGAGACTGCTCTGTACAAAGAAGACACCAAAAACTAACCGAAGAAACACCTTCTCCATTCATGACTGATGAATTGAGAGATGAAATGGGTCTGGCAGCGATCAAAGCTGCAGAATATATCAAATATGAAGGTGCAGGAACAGTTGAGTTCTTAGTAGACAAACATCGTAATTTCTACTTTATGGAAATGAATACTCGTATCCAGGTAGAGCATCCTATTACAGAGCAAGTTGTAGATTACGATCTTATTAGAGAACAAATATTAGTAGCTGCAGGAGTGCCAATTTCTGGTAAGAATTATTACCCGCAATTACACTCTATAGAATGTAGAATTAATGCAGAAGACCCTTATAAAGACTTCCGCCCATCGCCTGGAAAGATTACAAACTTACACCTTCCTGGTGGTCATGGAGTACGAATAGATACTCATGTATATAGTGGTTATATTATTCCACCGAATTATGATTCTATGATTGCGAAGTTAATTACCACCGCTCAAACTCGTGAAGAAGCGATCAATAAAATGAAAAGAGCTCTTGATGAATTTGTTGTAGAAGGAATAAAAACTACCGTTCCATTCCATAGACAGTTAATGGATCATCCAGATTATGTGGCTGGAAATTATACTACCAAGTTTATGGAGGATTTTGAAATGAAAGAACCAACAGATAACTAACTAACTTAGGGCCTCAGAAATGAGGCTTTTTTTATATAAAAATATGAGCTTTAGCTATTGGGAATATAAGACTTGGTTGTCTAATGTAGATTTTACCATTATCGGTAGTGGAATTGTAGGGCTTAATTGTGGGATTGAGCTTCACAAAAAATTCCCGAAAGCTAAAGTTCTTATACTCGAAAAGGGAATGTTACCTAATGGAGCAAGTACTAAAAATGCTGGATTTGCTTGTTTTGGAAGTCTGTCTGAAATTCTTGACGATTTGCATTCCCATTCTGAAGAAGAAGTTTTACAGTTAATTCAAAAAAGATATAACGGACTCCAATTATTACGAGAAAATCTAGGAGATACTGTAATCGATTATCAACCCAATGGAGGATATGAACTTTTTACAAATGAGGATCACGACTTATTTGAAACCTGTCTTTCAAAAATTGACGATATCAACCATCTCTTGAAACCCATTTTTAAAGACAATGTTTTCGCAACCGAAACAAACATTTTTGATTTCGAAAAAATACAGCCTGCTTACATCGTAAATCAATTTGAAGGGCAAATTGATACAGGAAATATGATGCAAGCATTATTACATAAAGCCCGAAAATCTGGAATTCTAATATTAAATAATTGCACCGTAAATGCTATAGAAGATCTAAATGCCCGTGTTGAAATAAAAACAGAACAATTTTCGTTTACTACTAATAAAGTATTGATTGCAACCAATGGTTTTGCATCTCAATTAGGAATTAAAGAAGTACAACCAGCTCGTGCACAAGTCCTCATTACCAAACCAATCAAAAATTTACATATCAAAGGAACCTTTCATCTAGATAAAGGATATTATTATTTTAGAAATATCAATGATAGAATATTGTTTGGAGGAGGTAGAAATCTAGATTTTAAAACCGAAGAAACTGTTGTATTCGGACAAACGGAATTGGTACAACAAACATTAGAACAAATTTTACAGGAGACTATTTTACCCAATACTAATTTTGAAATCGATCATCGTTGGAGTGGAATTATGGGAGTTGGAAATCAAAAAAAGTCTATTGTAAAAGCTATATCCAATAACATCTTTTGTGGTGTAAGATTAGGCGGCATGGGAGTAGCTATCGGCAGTTTGGTTGGTAAAGAATTAGCTGATCTTTTATAAGAACCTATATTATAATGTTTAAAAAAGTATTTCGTTTTATATATAAAAGCATCTTAGCTTTCATGCTTATTAGTGTATTATGGGTACTTGCGTATAAGTG
This sequence comes from uncultured Aquimarina sp., assembly GCF_947492965.1. Taxonomy (GTDB): domain Bacteria; phylum Bacteroidota; class Bacteroidia; order Flavobacteriales; family Flavobacteriaceae; genus Aquimarina. Next base: position 14,980 of record NZ_CANLOZ010000017.1, read on the forward strand.
GATAAACGTTCCTGCAACTCCTTTAATGATTATCCGAAAGTTACAATCTACAGAAGAAGTTACAACTAGACATCAATGGGTTCCTATTTCCAAGATTTCTAAGAACCTTCAACTTGCCGTTATCTGTAGTGAGGATCAACATTTTTTAGAACATAGTGGATTCGATACGGAAGCCATACAAAAAGCAATTGACGATCATAAAAACGGTAAAAAACTCAGAGGAGCAAGCACCATCTCGCAACAAACAGCAAAAAATGTATTTCTATGGCCACAACGTAGCTGGATTCGTAAAGGATTAGAAAGTTATTTCACATTTTTAATAGAAGTCTTTTGGAGCAAAGAACGTATTCTGGAAATCTATTTGAATAGTATCGAAATGGGTGACCATATTTATGGAGCTGAAGCTGCAGCCGAATTTTGGTTTAACAAAACTTCTCAAAATTTAAATACTGATGAAGCAGCTGCCATTGCAGCAATTCTTCCAAATCCTAGAAAATATCTTGCATATCCTCCTTCGTCATACATCCAACATAGAAAAAAATGGATTCTTCTACAGATGCGCAATTTTGGTCCCTTTTCGATCTCCGAATAAAAAATTTTAAAAAATAATTCAAATCAGGTAGGGTAAATCGCAAGTCTTCTGTTTTAGAGTAGTAAAACTTTAAAACCACATAAATTAACAATTAAAACAAATTAAAAAATGAAAAAACTTGCACTAATCTTAATTTCTTTAGCAGTACTGACTTCTTGTAGCAATGATGACGATGCTACTCCTGAAGCTATACCTGTTACCGTAACATTAAAAGCTGTTGTAAGCGGAGCTCTTAATAACTCACCAGTAATCCAATATAGAGATGCTTCTGGGGATTTAAAATCTGAAACCCTAACTGTAGGCACCTGGGAAAAGTCGCTCAATGTAACTAGTGGATATAATTTATTTCTAAAAACCACAGGAACTATCAATGGAAGTGTTGAGATTACAGCATCTGCAGAAGGAGAAGGGATTTCTTTTGACGATAGCAAATCTTCGACTGCAAATGTTGATGTGGATTTTGAACTTGAGATTTCCAAAACCTTGTAATTATAACATTATGTGAATACTACCTAAATCACATCGTTAGATCAAGGAATGAAAAAGTTAGAACTCAATAAAAACTTACTAGTAGATAAATAATACAGGAACAAGTGGAAAAGCATAGGATTACTTTGTCCTGTAAGGATAGATATATTAGAAAATAAAACCCGTTAAAGCCCTAGTACTATGGAAAACACCCACAGACATACTCCTGTATTTGAAAAAAATAACTTGATCATTCCTTTTTATTTAAATAATAATTATAAAAATCGATTATCAAATTATTCAGAATATTCTAAGGTAATCGATCTTAATCCCACTAGTCTTCCTGGAATTCCTTTGGTAATTTCAGGAAGAATATATTCTAAAAACCAAGAAGCAGTGTCGAACGCGAAAATTGAAATTTGGCATAGTACTGATACAAATGCTTTTCAAAATGAAAATAATTTTCATTTCGCTTCTCCAAGAACATTATCAGGTTCTCTAAGAACTAATAAAAATGGAATCTATTCGGTAAAAACGATTCGTCCTGGAGTACATGGTTATAGAGCGAGACACTTTCATTATAAAATCTCGGCAAAAGGCTATCGCACCTTACAAACTCAAATTTACTTTAAAGATGATCCTAGAATTTTAATTGATGAAACGGCCATGATCGCTGAGCATTGTAGAATCATAGATTTTTCATATAACCAAACAGGAATTTTAGAAGGAACAGTAGATATCTTTTTACCAAAGATTTAAAAAACCCTTTTTCTCGTTTAATGAAGTAATAATATTTGTTCAATACCTAAGGTTATTCTATCTTGAATTTCCTAAATTATATTTTTTTGAAAAGTATTAAAGAGATATTATACGATCATTGTCAGCAGTTTGTAGAAGAACGACTTAATCGTATTCATCATCGAATGAATAGCATTCAGGAATCATTAACCTCAGAAACAAAAAGTACTGCTGGTGATAAGCACGAAACCGGAAGAGCTATGCTTCAGCTAGAAAGAGAAAAAACCGGAGTACAATTATCTGAAGCCAAAAAATTAAACGAAATTTTATCCAAAGTTGATATCTCCTCCAACTCTAGTGTTGCTCATTTGGGAAGTCTGGTAACAACTAGTACTGGAAATTATTTCTTAAGTATTTCCGTTGGCGAAATTATTATTGATAAAGTAGCATATTTTGCCATTGGCATCAATACACCAATAGGTAAAATGCTGCTAGGAAAAACAGTAGGAGCTCGTTTTCTTTTTAATGGAAAAAATGTAGTGATAGAACATATCGATTAATCGATCCATTAAAACAATTCTCGATTCTTATAAAATCCTTAAAACCTACAATAAATTTGTTAAATGTAATGGTTTAAAAAAATCATTTTAAGTAAATTGCTACTTCACAAATTATCAGTCTGGATGAAAAAACTTTCTCTATTACTTCTTATTGTTATCATTGCTTTTGGGTGTAAACCTTATCAAAACACCAAAATTAGAAAAGGTCAAATGACATATTCGGAGTTCAGAGCTGAACAACGATCTTTTCCAACTAAGAATGGTATCATAAAGTATATTGATAGAGGAAATGGCCCTGTAATTGTGCTACTTCATGGAGTACCAACTTCGGGTTGGCTATATCGTAAAATGATCGATCCTCTTGTAGCTGGTGGGTATAGAGTAATTGTTCCAGATATGCTAGGATATGGTTCTAGTGATTCCCCTGAAGGATATAAAATTTATAGCGAAAAAGAACACGCAAAAAGATTGTTAGATCTTATGGATGGTTTAGGAATCGAATACTGGTCTCATGTTATGCATGATGTTGGAGGTGTATGGACATGGGAACTATTTAATCAAGCGCCTAATAGAATCGAAGAACTTATTGTTCTCAATACCCTACTATATGAAGAAGGTTTTTATCCTCCGATACGATTTAGTCCAGGTCCAGCTGCCAAAGCAGCAATGTGGTCTTATCGCAATGGTGTTACTACGAATACGTTACTTAAATCACTTTTTAAAGAAGGTTTAAAAGAGAACAACCTAAATGAACTCGATGTAGAGGGATATAAGACCCCACTACTAGAAGGAAAAACCAATGGGATGTATTATTTCTTTACTAGAACCTGTAACTATTTTCCTGATTACTCCTTGGTATTTGAAAGTATCGATATTCCTGTAGCAGTGATTTGGGGAATTCATGATACAATGCTTCAATGGACGCCTCAACAAACTAAAGTAACTAATGCACTTAAAGTTGATGAAGCAGACATTCATTTTATTGATGAAAAACACTTTATTCAAGAAACTAAAGCAGAAGAGGTAGCCTATAAAATTTTGGATTTTCTTAAATAATTAATTCAGCCCAGTAGTAGTTACCCATTGTTGTAATTCTATTCTAAAAATAGTTCCATTTATCAATTCCTGAATTTGCTCCAGTTCCTCTTTGTTAACTGCCAAATCAATCTTATCAGAAGGTGTTCTTAGAAGGAGAGATCTACAATTATGGTGACTCGCACATTGACTACAACATTGTGATTGTTCTGTAATACTGCATGCGTCTGAAAAATCTTTTAATTCATTGAGTGTAAGCAAAAACCCAATATCTCTAAATACCAATTGTATTTTTGGCACTCCTTTAGGCTGTTGTTTTTTCCAAAAAAAAGATATACCAACTTTATTACTGTAAATTTTATCTATAGCACTCATTTCGAATCATATTTGATTCAAAAATATTAATTATTTATAATTAATCTAAATAAAAACAAGTTAAATTATATCTTTTAGTTTTAATTGTAATGTCACAGTACCATTCCATTCATTTTCATCTACTGTATAGGCAATTTTCGCATGATGATTATTTGTAATCAACTCTTTTTTTGGACCTAAATTAAAACCTATAGCATCTATAGCCAATCCTTTTTTTTGCACTTTACATTTTAAATGCTTCTCATCTGCACCAACGCACCTTGCATATCCAGTATCCTTAACCCCTTCTGTCATAAAAACAGGGGTCATATTTCCTGGGCCAAAAGGAGCAAACTGTTTCAGAATTCTAAAGAACTTTGGTGTTATTTCATGGAACTCTAGTTCAGTATCTATAGTAATTTCTGGAGTCAAAAGCTTTTTATCAATTGAGTTGGCTACTACTTCTTCAAATTTTTGTTTAAAAAGCTCATATTGTTCTTCTTTTAATGTTAAGCCTGCTGCATATTTATGTCCTCCAAATTGTTCTATATGTTCCGAACAATTATCTAATGCATTATACACATCGAATCCTTTTACAGATCTAGCAGATGCTGCTAACTTTTCACCGCTTTTGGTAAAAACTAATGTCGGTCGATAATAGGTTTCTGTTAACCTAGAAGCCACAATTCCGATAACTCCCTTATGCCAACTTTCATCATATACCACGGTAGTAAACCTATGTTCTTCATCATTATCAACAATCTGTTCTAAAGCGGCTTTGGTAATACTCTTATCCGTATCTTTCCGCTCACTATTATAACTTTCTATCTCAGCCGCATATGCCAGAGCGAGTTCAATATTATCTTCTTTTAATAAGTTTACAGCATGTAATCCGTGTTTCATTCTGCCGGCAGCATTAATTCTAGGCGCAAGAATAAATACTACATCTGTTATGGTAAAAGTTTCCTTTTTTACTTGTGCTAACATCGCCTTAAAACCAACTCTTGGATTTTGATTAATTGTTCTTAATCCGTAATATGCTAGTACTCTATTTTCTCCAGTAATCGGAACAATATCTGCTCCTATTGCAGTTGCTACAAGATCTAAATAAGACGTTAGATCATAGGCAGTTTGCCCCTTCTTACTAGCGATTGCCTGAATCAACTTAAATCCTACACCGCAACCACATAATTCTTTATAAGGATAAGCGCAGTCCACTCTTTTAGGATCTAAAACCGCTACAGCTTCAGGAATAGCAACACCAGGTCTATGATGATCACATATAATAAAGTCAATACCTTTGGATTTAGCATATACGACTTTTTCAATTGCTTTGATACCACAGTCCAATGCTATAATCAGCGAAATATCATTATCAGAAGCATAGTCAATCCCTTGAAAAGACACTCCATAACCTTCGGCATATCGATCAGGGATATACGTTGTCACTTGGGGAGTAATCGTTTCCAAATAAGAAGACATTAATGCCACAGATGTGGTTCCATCTACATCATAATCTCCATACACCAAAATATTTTCCTGATGCACAACTGCTTTTTCAATTCTAGCAACTGCTTTATCCATATCCTTCATTAAAAAAGGATCATGTAAATCCTCTAAAGAAGGTCTGAAAAAACGCTTAGCATCTTCAAAAGTTTCAATCCCTCGTTGAACTAATAAAGAAGCAATAATTTCATCAACATTTAGAGCTTTGGCTAAGTTAGTAGTAACTGTACTCGAAGATTTTGGTCTTAGGGTCCATCTCATTGGCAATATCCTTCCTAAATAATTTAAAAATCCAAAGTACAAAAAACATCTTTACTCCTTCTTGTTTGACCTGAGTTTTGTATTTTGCTTTGCTAAATTTCAATTAATTCAAAAAATATATATACCCATGCCATTAGTAACACCTCTATCTGCAGATCATGATTTAGAAACAAAAGAACTTGCAGAATTCTTCAATGAAACCTTAGGGTTTTGTCCTAATTCTGTATTAACTATGCAAAGAAGACCTGCCATCTCTAAAGCTTTTATAAACCTTAATAAAGCTGTTATGGCAAATGAGGGTAGAGTAACTTCAGCTCTAAAACGTATGATCGCTTGGGTAAGCAGTAACGCTACTGGCTGCAGATATTGTCAGGCACATGCTATAAGAGCTGCAGAACGATATGGTGCAGAACAAGAACAACTAGATAATATTTGGGAATATAAAACTCATCCTGCTTTTAGTGATGCTGAGCGTGCAGCCCTTGATTTTTCGTTAGCTGCTTCACTGGTTCCAAATAATGTAGATGAAAGTATTAAAGAAGAATTATACAAATATTGGGACGAAGGAGAAATTGTAGAAATGCTTGGGGTTATTTCTCTATTCGGTTATCTAAATCGCTGGAATGACTCTATGGGTACTACTGTAGAAGAAGGAGCAATCGAATCTGGAGAAAAATATTTGGGTAAACACGGTTGGGAAAAAGGAAAGCACTTATAGGCTTTTATCCAATCTATAACATATGAAGACTTGTTAGCTTTTAAAAAGCTGACAGGTCTTTTTTATTTGTTCCTTAAACTAGAATTGAGCTTATTTCTTAAAATAATACTGGAAACTTTTCCAAAGAAGATATATGCTTATGACAATAATTAAGATTGCCCATATCCAATACGTACCAACTGTATTTTCTGCTATGGCTTGAGTGTCGGATATCTGAATAGCACCATTTCTCTCAAACTGTTTGGTAAACAGGTAATCCAATTGCAAATATGTTCCTAATACAGATTGCAACCCCAAAAATAATATTGTTATTACTTCTAATTTTCTGTTTTTGAATAGTGTGATAATGAAAAAAAATACTGCAAATCCGCTCATCACCGCAATACCCCAAACAGATCTGATCCACAACAATAAAGAGAGTATGATCAATCCTATCAGAATCCTTAACGCAATCATGGAACTTTTATGCGATTTTGCAGAGGCAATTAGTAGTGCTCCTACTACTGCCGGACCTAATAATCCTCCAGCAGCTACTAAGGCATTTCCTAGAGATGGAGATAAATAACTTCCTCCCAAATGATAATAAGCAACACCTCCTCCGTTTTCATAGATTTCCAAATGCTGAAAACTACCACCCAAAATTACAGCTGTTAAACCATGACCCATCTCATGAAACCATGTTCCTAATAATATAAAGGGATATTGAAACCATCCAAAATATGGCAATTTCCACAGTATAATAACTACTATGGCAACAATAATTATAGTATAATCAAAACGTTTAGAGATAGTTGTAATTTTTAAATTATTTTAAAGTCTTTAGATTATACCATTTCTTATAAGAACTGGTATTACAAACCAAAATATGTACTTTTATATTTCTTAAAAAACCACTTATGAGTTCTTCTTTACACAAATATTCGATTTTCATCTTAGCTTGCATGCTATCTATTGGTATCTATGGACAAGAAAAAGTTACAGAGACTCCAAATTTTCCTGAAGTCACAGCTAAAAAAGCTGACAAATATTCAAAAATGCCTATACATAATCCTGATTATGCATTGGATGAACAGATAAAACATTCTTTGATAGACGATACACCTAAGGTAATGCCAATTTTTAAACCTTATCTTTCTTTAGATTTTAAATCAGAATCAAAATTTTCCTTTGCTGACCTGAAGACTGTGGAAGAAATCAAGAAGCGTTTAAAAAAAGGAAAATAGAGTGTGCTACTATATTTTTTCGGTTAATGCCTGATCGTTAAATGATAGTTGCTCCCATCCAGTTTTCATAAAATTACGAATATTTTGATGGTTATCACCATCTGGATTTTGTAGTACATCTTTATAATGTTCTCCAAAACAGTACAAAGTTTCTTGTTGAGTAAGTTTTTGCAATCTTGCGAATGAAAACAATTTACAGGATCCAGAATTTTGTCCGGCTTCATTAACTATTTCACCATTAGTAAATGAAACAGGTGTGAAGTTATAATTGGTATCGATAACATGCATCGTTTCTTCGAATACAATCGATTCTGGGGTTTCACGTAGTTTATCTATAAATTCTGTAGTGGTCATATTTTATTTTTTTCCAGCAATTACAATAACAATTTCTCCTTTAGGTGGTTTTATCTCGAAATGCGACAATACTTCCTTTGCCGTCCCTCTTACTGTTTCTTCATGAAGTTTACTTAGTTCTCTGGATACCGAAACCATGCGGTCCTCGCCAAAATAGGTTACAAAGTTTCCTAAAGTTTTTATGAGCTTATGCGGTGATTCATAAAATATCATAGTTCTACTCTCTTCTGCAAGCAGCTGTAATCGAGTTTGTCTTCCTTTCTTAACTGGAAGAAATCCTTCGAACACAAACTTATCATTAGGTAATCCACTATTTACCAAAGCAGGCACAAATGCTGTCGCTCCTGGCAAGCATTCTACTGGAATTGCATTTTCTACACAAGCTCTTGTGAGCAAAAATCCAGGGTCACTAATCGCAGGTGTTCCTGCATCGCTAATTAAAGCTATGGAATCCCCACTTTGCAATCTTCTAACGATACTGTCTACCGTTTTATGTTCATTATGCATATGGTGACTTTGCATAGGTGTCACTATCTCATAATGCTTCAGTAGTTTACCACTGGTACGCGTATCTTCGGCAAGAATGAGATCAACTTCTTTGAGCACTTTGATAGCTCTAAAAGTCATATCCTCGAGATTACCAATGGGTGTGGGAACTATAAATAATTTAGACATATGAATGTTATGGTCTTACTTTTTTACCGATAGCATATGATATTACCAGAAAAATTAATCCTAGAGTAGCAAACAGGCCCTGACCATCATCTTTCATATAATGAGCAGTAAACGCTAAAGTCATATCGAAAAAGAATCCAGCATACGCCCATTCTTTTAACCACTTAATTTTATTGGTAAGAATAACGACAATCCCGCCTATTTTGGCAATTGCTAATGGAATTACTAAATATGTTGGATAATCCAAATTTTCGAAAAAACCTCTCACCATCTCTGTTTCCCTAAAATACATCTGTGCAGAAAATAACATAATTCCACACATGGCCACAGTAGCTATCCAATAAATGATTTTCATATAAACTCTTTTAACGATGAAGAAGCTTAGTTACAAAAAAACGATATGCCTTACTTAAAATTCATATTTATTCGTAACAATTTCCATAAATCGTTCTTCGTATTCGCTTTTTCCTTCCCAATTGTTATAATCAGGCTTCACCATGTTCTTTATAAACTGAGTTGCTCCACTTTTACTATTTAATGTATTTAATTGAGAAAGAACACGATTATAATCCGTAGAACTTCCATCAAACAAATGTTTTATAAAAGCCAAGCGATCATTTAATCCGATATGAATTCCTCTTTTAAGTTGGTCATTTAATGATTTAGGTTTGTCATCTTTGGTATTCAAGTTATCCAAAATTGGCATACTTTGCGGCACAGATCCTATATCTTCTTTATCATTTTTTTCATAAACCGGTTCTGACAAAGAAACATTCTCTTCTGTAAACTTAGGCGCTGGAACAAAAAGATCTTCAGTTACTTTTTCATTAATCTTCTCGATAATAATCTCCGGTTTTTGCTCTTCTACTTCTTCTTTAGGAGTTTCGAATGTTTGATTGCCCAGATTAAACATCGTCTCAGAAGGTTCTTCCACTTCCTTATTCTCGTCCAAACTTATAATAGGTTTGGGTTTAACTTCTTCTACAACTTCTGCTTTAGTTTCTAACACTTTTTCTTCCTCTAAAGCACTCGTTATCTGACCTATGGTCGGTTGCGTCCCAGCAAAATGAGATTCTGCAAAATTTAAAATACTCAGTTTTTCATATAACTGTCTAGCCTCTTCCTGCAATTGCGGCAAGGTTGATCTATCTTTAAGCTGTAATATCCTATGCGCAATACTTATGAGTTCTGCTTCCAACTTCTTCTTCATAACTTTCTTATTCGTTTGGGCTATACTAGTTGTTTTTTAATAAATTTACCTCATCTTAAGAACAATACCTTCATTAAAATCAAAAATGAATATAAAAATTAGATTCATTTCCGAATTAATTAGGTTTTGTTAAGGAGTAGGGTTTCTTTTAAACGATGGTGAAAAATACAAAATGTTTCTCGAAAATACAGTAAATCATAAAGAGCAATTTGGTTGGATAGAGGTGATCTGTGGTTCGATGTTTTCGGGTAAGACCGAAGAATTGATCCGTAGACTAAAACGCGCACAATTTGCAAAACAAAAAGTAGAAATTTTTAAACCTGCAATAGATGTGCGTTATGATGACGAAATGGTAGTATCTCATGATGCTAATGAAATTCGATCTACTCCTGTTCCCGCTGCAGCGAACATCAGAATTCTAGCAGACACCTGTGATGTGGTTGGTATAGACGAAGCTCAATTTTTTGATGATGAAATAGTAAGCGTTTGTAATGATCTTGCTAATAAAGGTATTCGAGTAATTGTAGCTGGATTAGATATGGATTTTAAAGGAAATCCTTTCGGACCAATGCCTGCTCTTATGGCAACCGCAGAGTATGTAACAAAAGTACATGCCGTTTGCACACGTACGGGAAATCTAGCACAGTACAGTTACAGAAAATCCAAAAAGGATGATCTTGTATTGCTTGGAGAAACAGATGAGTATGAACCTTTAAGTCGTGCAGCATATTATAAAGCTTCTCTAAAAGAAAAAGTGAAAGGGATAGAGGTAACAGACCCGAAAGAATTAAATAAAAACTCAGAAAAACCAGATGAGTAAGGTAAAAGAAACCGTTCTTGAAATTAATCTGGTTCATCTTACTCATAATTACAACTATCTAAAAAGTAAGCTACAGCCAGAGGTTAAATTATTAGCTGTTGTAAAAGCTGCTGGTTACGGAAGTGATGCTGTGATAATAGCGAGACATCTCGAAAAAATTGGAGTTGATTATTTCGCTGTTGCCTATGTTTCGGAAGGTATTGCTTTGCGCGAAGCTGGAATAAAAACACCAATTTTGGTATTACATCCTCAACCCGTAAATTTCGCTTCAGTAATAAAATACAATCTTGAACCAAATATATATAGCGCTCGAATTTTAAAAGAATTTATTACAGTAGCTGAATCAGAAAATCAAAAAGATTATCCGGTGCATATAAAATTTAATACCGGATTAAATAGGTTAGGTTTTTGGGAAAATGATGTAGACTATATTATGGATACATTAGAAGCTACGGAAACTATTAAAGTAAAATCGCTCTTCTCTCATCTTGCAGCAAGCGAAGATCATGATGAAAAGGAATTTACTATCAATCAAATCAATTCTTTTAAGAAAACATCTTCGGAAATTATTGAAAGGCTAGGATATGAACCTATATTACATCAATGCAATACTTCGGGAATATTAAACTATCCCGAAGCTCATTTTACAATGGTTCGTACAGGAATTGGTTTATACGGCTACGGAAATGAAGATATTTATGATCGCCATCTAAAACCTGTAGCTTCCTTAAAATCTGTTATTTCACAAATTCATACGTTGGAACCAGGAGAAACACTAGGATATAACAGAGCTTATGCTTCTGACGGATATACTAAAACTGCTACCATTCCTTTAGGACATGCAGATGGTATTGGCAGACATTATGGAAACAAAAATGGTTTTGTTACCGTAAATGGACAAAAAGCATTTATTGTGGGTAATGTATGTATGGATATGATTATGATAGACATTACAGGTATAGATTGCAAAGAAGGAGATGAAGTGATCATTTTTGATAATACCTCTACTGCAGCATCTATTGCCGAAAGTGCAGGAACCATCTCTTATGAATTACTTACTGCTATCTCACAAAGAGTAAAACGGGTTATTATCGACAATAATTGATCTTCGTCGAAAAAAAGGCTTTACAGACTATAATTAATACCAAATTTGTTTCTTAATTTTTGTTAAATTAGTAGCATACTAATTATCTAAACTAAATAAAATGGGATTTTTTAAGGATTTTAAATCTTTCTTACTAAAAGGAGATATCGTGTCATTAGCTACCGCTGTAGTAATTGGAGGAGCATTTAATAAAATTGTAGGTTCTGCCGTTGCCGATATCATTATGCCAATTGTTGGTATTATAACAGGAGGAACTGATTTTACACAAAAATTCATCGCGTTAGATGGCGGAGAGTATGCTAATCTAGCAGCAGCTAAAGAAGCTGGAGCAGCTGTAATGACCTATGGGAATTTAATCCAAGCGATTATAAACTTCATTATAGTGGGTCTTTTTATCTTTATCGTTCTTAAAGCTTATGAAAAAAGCAAGAAAAAAGAAGAAGAAGCTCCTGCAGCACCAGCGGGTCCTACTCAGGAAGAATTACTTGCTGAAATTAGAGATTTACTTAAAAAATAAGTCTTTATACCAAATTGAATTATCTATAGCTACCGCTATACTACATATTCTAACTAAACCGCTCTCTAAAGGAGCGGTTCTTTTTACATTTTGTTTTTTATATAACAAAATGTTTAAATTAATATTATTTCAATAAAAACTATAATTCTATTATAAATAATCTACACCTTTGCTGGAATTAAAAAAAGACCGATTTTTGTGTCTCTAAAAGTCATTAATAAATAAAGCTGATGAAAGTAGCTGTTGTAGGTGCCACAGGTTTAGTAGGTACCGTAATGTTAAAAGTATTAGAAGAACGTAATTTCCCTGTATCAGAATTAATTCCTGTTGCCTCAGAAAGATCTGTAGGAAAAAAAATATCTTATAAAGATCAAGAATATACGGTTGTTGGTCTTGCCACTGCTGTAGAAATGAAACCTGATGTGGCTTTATTTTCTGCCGGAGGCAGTACTTCTTTAGAATGGGCTCCTAAATTTGCTGAAGCAGGAATTACTGTAATCGATAATTCTTCTGCTTGGAGAATGGATCCTACTAAAAAATTAGTGGTACCAGAAATTAATGCAAAAGATCTAACTAAAGACGATAAGATTATTGCTAATCCTAATTGTTCTACCATACAATTAGTAATGGCACTTGGTCCATTACACTCAAAATATGGAATCAAGCGTGCTATTATATCCACGTATCAGTCTATCACTGGTACTGGAGTAAAAGCTGTGCAACAATTAGAAAATGAATATGCTGGCGAAAAAGGAGAAATGGCGTATCCTTATCCAATACATCGAAACGCAATTCCACATTGTGATGTGTTCCAGGAAAATGGATATACTAAAGAAGAGATGAAGCTCGTGAATGAGACTCAAAAAATTCTTGATGACAGAACCATTGCTGTAACCGCAACTGCTATTCGTATCCCAGTGGTTGGAGGACATAGCGAAAGTGTAAACCTTGAGTTTGAAAATGAATTTCAAGAAAGTGATATTCGTAAAATTTTAAGTGATACTTCTGGCGTAACAGTACAAGATAATCCAGATACGAATACGTACCCAATGCCGATTTATGCAGAAGGAAAAAATGATGTTTTTGTTGGAAGAATTAGAAGGGATCACTCCAGAGAAAATGCTTTAAACATGTGGATTGTAGCTGATAACCTTAGAAAAGGAGCTGCTACTAATGCTGTTCAAATTGGAGAATACCTGGTAGAAAATGAATTAATAGGTTAAATAACCAACTATTTTTATAAAAAACCCTTGTTATGATTCTATAACAAGGGTTTTCTTTTTCTACTAATATAAGTCTCTTATTCTCTTACATTCGGAACATAAACATGTTTCCCAAAAAATAAAGCATTCAGGAATAAACGATCTGTACCATACCATGATCCCCTGAAATTAGGATTATCTGCAAATAAAATTACTCTACCACTTCCTATACTACTTACTACAATAGAGGCAGAAGGTTTCAAATAATTCTCATAATTATTGCTAGAGATATACCCATCGATATGTGCATTTTCTGTGTATTTAGCTACCGTAGCATAAGGATTCTTACTAGGAGTAATAAAAACCGAATTATTCTTGTAAACAGGAACTGATTTATTTCTATAACCAAAACCTAATGGATGCGTTATATCCAAATCAACTTCGAAAATAGCTCCTCCTACACGCTCACTACCAATATTTTCACCTGCGTCTACATATGGCAATCGTTTTGTGACTTTTTGTTTAGTGCTATCTTTTGCTTTCGTAGTAAGCACTTCACTCACCATTTTCTTATCGATAGCCCATTTAGAAGCATTACCAATAGTAACCAAGGTGTTTCCATAAGAAACCCACTCTTTTATCCTTTTCTGCTGAAGAGAATCTAATTGATGGTATCTTCCAGAGACCATTACTAATGTATTATAGTCCTTTAATGGCACAGAATTAAACATATTTAATTTTAGCTTAGTAATAGGCATATGAACTCTTGTGTCCAATAGATGCCATACTTCACCTGCTTCATAAGAGTATACACCATCTCCTATTAGCAATAAGGCCTTTGGTGTATCCAATTTTCTAAAATTACCACTTCCTAAATCAATTCCTGAAGTACTAAATCCGGTTTCCGTACTATAGATTGGTACATTAAATTTTTCCTGAGCATTTTTTAAAATACGAAACACTTCATCATTATTCTTTTTCTGTTTGCTTACTGGAATAAGAATACTTCCATAATTAAAACTCCTATTTCCTTCAGAAGTTTTGATGGTAAAAGGTTTAAAAGCTGATGCAACAAGCAATCCTTTAGATTGCATATAATATAAAGCTGCTGAGGCATTATAATCGTCCCAATCTAAAATATAGGCATAGTTGGATTTTGAAAAATTCGAAGTTTTTACAATTCCATCGGTACTTGTTACTTCAGCTCCGGTACGTAAGGACTTTACTCCTTTGTATTTCATATTGTAAAAATTAGCTAAACTCCAAGCAGAAGCATCATAAAAAACGCTATCTCTATATTTATTATAAGTTTCAAAAACAGTTTGTACCATTCTCTTTTGAGGTTGTTTTACAGGAACAACATATCGATCACCGCTCTTATATACCTTGATTTTATGAAGTAATAATTTATCTATAAAAGCTTTGTTCCGATTTTGATCATAAAGGTCTCCAAATTCATATCCTGCAAAACCATTTTTAGAAGTCCCAACTTCCGAAGATTTAAAAAAGTCTTGCTGATATTTACGCAAAGTCGCTTTATTCTCTACTGCAGCTTTTATGGTTGCCATGCTAGAAACGTACTGATTACGAATCGTGAAAGGAAAGGAAATGGTGCCATATTGGGTTTTTTGCAAATGACCTCTGGAACTTGCCTGTTCAAACAGCAAAGCTAAAGCGCCTTGCAAATCCGGATAAGAAGATCCATAACCAGGATATGTTCCGTCGAATGCTTCTTTGGTAAAATAAAAAGATCCTATTCGATCCAAAGCACTCGAAAAATAAGGTGCAAATAGATTATTTAAATCTTCATAATTTTCTTTAGGCATTATGGGATCCAAAGAACCAATTGGCTTCATGGGTTCGAAAAAATAGGTGCTATTTGTACCCATCTCATGGAAATCCGTTACTACATTAGGATACCATTCGTGATACCAGGTTAATTTTCCACGACTTTCTGGATGAATTCCTAATAACCAATCTCTATTAAGATCAAACCAATAATGATTAGTTCTTCCACGGGGCCAAGTTTCATTATGCTCTGCATCGAAAGGATCACTTACCAACGGTGACCCTTTAAACTGGTTCGCCCATTGCGTATGTCGATCGCGTCCATCCGGATTTATAGTCGGATCAATAAATACAACTGCATTCTCTAAATACGTTTGTACTTCTGGGCTATTAGATGCCACTAATGTATATGCTGTTAGTAATGCTGCTTCGCCACCAGAGGGCTCATTTCCATGAACATTATATCCTAATTGTATAAAAACTGGCACCTCATTATAATTAGTAGGATTGTTTGCAGGTTTTGTAAAAGCTAAATGCTTTTTTTTAAGATCCTCTAGGTTATTTAAGTTTTTTGGTTTGGAAATAGTGAGTATGATCAATTTTCTATTCTCATAAGTTTTCCCATAGGTTTGTATAGATGCCCGATCGGATAATTCCGCCAATTTGGTGAAATAGGCTACAATTTGATCATGTCTGGTGTGCTGATCTCCTATTGGGTATCCCAAAAACTCTTCGGGTGTAGGAATTTCAGATAAAAAAGGCGCTTTATCTTTCAAAAAATAGTCTTGCCCAAATGTGGGAAATGACACTAAAACATAGATCAAAGAAGTGAGTACTAGAAGTTGTGTGAGCTTCATTATAGTAGTATTAAAAATTAAGTTAATTAGTTCTTTTTCAGAAAGTGTAAGATATTTTTTTAGCTCGGGTTTTCAACAACATTTGTAAGGTTTTTAACATTTCTCCTTCTAATACCTCAACTTAATCATAAATAAATACAACAATGAATACTAAAATAATTTTAGCCCTAAGAATATTATTAGGAGCCTTATTGATCATTTTTGGAAGTAATAAATTTATAGGCTTTTTGCCAGATTTTGAATTTGCCAATCCAGAAGCTGGTGTTCTTTTTGGAGCATTAGCCAATAGTTATATTCTTAAAACTGTTGGACTCATAGAAATCCTAGTTGGTCTTTTATTAGTAAGCAAAAAAGCAGCACCATTTGCTTTGGTACTAATGGCGCCAATCTCTGTAAATATTATATTATTTCATGCTACTTTAGATCCAGCAAATATAGGCCCTGGAGCATTTGTTTTTCTTGCGAATGCTTTTTTGATATACAAGAATTGGAATGCTTACAAAAGTATGTTCTAATCAACTACTTATAAACTTTTTACTAGTATAAAAGTAATTTTTTTCGTTTCTTAGAGGACGGAATTTTCCGACTGCTCTACTACAATGATCAACCGAGTTGCTAAACCCCAAAGCAACGCTTTAAATGTGTAATCACTATATGATCGTCGTTAGAGCAGTTTTTTTATATTTTATTTAGCACTTTTCGGGAATAAGTTTTAATAGTTTTGTGACTTGCCTACCCTTTTGTTTAAGTACTATTATAGTATGAATTTATAAATTAGCTCATCATGAAAAAAACTTTCTTATTAGTTTGTTCGATTGTATCTTTAATTGGATGCAAAAACGAATCAAAAGAAGAAACTACAAAAACCACGATTGCATTGAATTATCCAGAAACTAAAAAAGTCGATACAGTAGACACCTATTTCGAAACAGAAGTTAAAGACCCTTACCGATGGTTAGAAGATGATAGAAGTAAAGAAACTGAAGATTGGGTTAGCGAACAAAACAAGGTTACTTTTGGATATTTAGATAATATTCCTTTCAGAGATCAACTAAAAAAACGTCTTTCTAGTTTGTGGAATTACGAAAAAGTAGGAGCTCCATTTAAGGAAGGTGATTATAGTTATTTTTATAAAAACGATGGTTTACAAAATCAATATGTAATTTATAGATTTAAAGAAGAAGGTGATACACCTGAAGTTTTTTTAGATCCAAATACTTTTAGCAAAGATGGAACTACTTCTTTAGGAGGTATTAGTTTTTCTGAAAACGGGAAATTACTGGCCTATTCTATTTCTGAAGGTGGTAGTGACTGGAGAAAAGTCATTGTTAAAGATGTAGAAACCAAAGAAATTGTAGAAGACACTCTTGTAGATGTCAAATTCTCCGGAATGTCATGGAAAGGAAATGAAGGTTTTTATTATTCTAGCTATGATAAGCCTGAGGGAAGTGAGTTATCCGCTAAAACAGATCAACATAAAGTTTACTATCACAAACTAGGAACTCCACAAAAAGAAGATCAACTCATATTTGGTGGAACACCAGAAGAAAAACATCGTTATATCGGTGGAAATGTTACTAAAGATAATCGTTACCTGATTATTTCTGCAAGTACATCTACTTCTGGAAACAAGCTTTTTATAAAAGACCTTACGAAACCTAATAGTAAATTAGTTACTATTTTAGATAATACAGAAAGTGATACTTATATCATAGAAAATGTTGGATCTAAACTTTTCTTAGTAACCAATTTAAATGCACCGAATAGAAGAATCGTAACTGTTGACGCTGCTAATCCTACTCCAGAAAACTGGAAAGACTTTATTCCTGAGACAGAAAATGTATTGAGCCCTAGTAAAGGTGGTGGATATTTCTTTGCAGAATATATGGTAGATGCAGTATCCAAAGTTTTACAATATGATTATGAAGGCAAATTAGTTCGCGATGTTGAGCTACCAGGTGTAGGAAGCGTTGGAGGTTTCGGAGCTAAAAAAGAAGAAAAAGAACTATATTATTCTTTTACGAATTATAAAACTCCAGGAAGCATCTATAAATATAATATTGCTGAAGGTACTTCTGAGTTATACCGTAAACCTAAAATAGATTTTAATCCAGACGATTACGAAAGTAAACAAGTATTTTATAATTCTAAAGATGGTACTAAAGTTCCTATGATTATTACCTATAAAAAAGGAACAGAACTTACAGGAAAAAATCCAACCATTTTATATGGATATGGTGGTTTTAATATCTCTCTTACTCCTTCCTTTAGCATCGCTAATGCAGTATGGATGGAGCAAGGCGGTATCTATGCGGTAGCAAATCTAAGAGGTGGTGGTGAATACGGTAAAAAATGGCATGTAGCTGGAACTAAAATGCAGAAACAAAATGTATTTGATGACTTTATTGCGGCTGCAGAATATTTAATCGAAAACAAATATACTTCTAGTGATTATCTAGCGATACGAGGAGGTTCTAATGGTGGATTATTAGTAGGAGCAACAATGACACAACGCCCAGATTTAATGAAAGTAGCTTTACCTGCTGTGGGAGTTCTAGACATGTTACGCTATCATACCTTTACTGCTGGTGCTGGTTGGGCGTATGATTATGGAACCGCAGAAGACGACAAACAAATGTTTGAATACCTAAAAGGATACTCTCCTGTACACAATGTAAAAGAAGGTGTATCCTATCCAGCAACAATGGTTACCACTGGAGATCATGATGACCGTGTAGTACCTGCACATTCTTTTAAGTTTGCTGCAGAACTACAGGCTAAACAAAAGGGTTCGAATCCTACCTTGATCAGAATTGAAACCAATGCAGGTCATGGAGCAGGAACACCTGTAAAAAAGACCATAGAACAATATGCTGATATTTTTAGCTTTACGCTTTTTAATATGGGATATGAAGTTTTACCAGAACAAGTAAATGAAGAAGTAAAAGGATAAAACCTATTAATTATTCTCTATAAAAATAAAGAATCCGTTTTCTAAAAAGAAACGGATTTTTTTATTGAAGTTATTTATATTTGAAATAAGCCGTAAAAATTAGGGCAAACACACCTTGAATGATTTTTTGGTGATTCCATCTGACAACCAAAAAACAACACATATAAAACAGATGAAATATGCTAACAGTTGAAAACCTATCCTTTGCTTACGATACCATTCCAGTGCTAAAAAATATAAGTTTTACTATCCAAAAAGGACAGCATATTGCTCTTATCGGTGCTAGTGGTTGTGGAAAAAGTACTTTATTAAAAATTATCTATGGTCTTATGGATGTGGATGAGGGTACTCTTTTTTGGGATGATCAGCAAATTTTAGGTCCAGCTTATAATTTAGTGCCAGGACAAGAAAATATGAAATTTCTTTCTCAAGGTTTCGAATTACAAGCCTTTAGAACCGTTGAAGAAAATATCGGTCAATATTTATCTAATTTCGAACCTGAACTAAAACGAGGACGAGTAAATGAACTGTTAGAAATTGTAGAGATGACTTCTTTTGCTAATACAAAAGTAGAAAACCTAAGTGGTGGTCAAAAACAAAGAGTCGCACTAGCTAAGGCGCTTGCCAATAGACCGGAAGTATTATTACTAGATGAACCTTTTGGAAATATTGATAATTTTAGACGTAGTTCGCTAAGAAGAAATCTTTTTGCCTATCTAAAAAGAAATAAAATTACTAGTATCACTGCTACCCATGACAAAACCGATATCCTTTCCTTTGCAGAAGAAACCATCGTAATTCATAATGGTGAAATCATTGAAAAAGGAAATACACTAGATATCTATAACAATCCTAAAAACTACTATATCGCATCACTTTTTGGCGAGGTAAACGAATTACCTATCCAAAGTGTACTTCCAGAAAAACAAGACTCAGGTACCTTACTTTTCTATCCTCATGAATTACAGATTGTAGATAACGCTACTTTAACAGCAAAAGTAAAAAAGTCATATTTTAACGGAAACCATTATCTAATCGAAGCTGTTTTCAACAACAGCATCATTTTTATTGAACATCCTAACTTTATAGAAAACTCTAAACAAATTGGAATACAAATTTCAGCAGAAATTGTGGATGCCAGACTTCAAAAGTAAATAGCCTATAAACTCCTATAAGCAACACCCACTAATTCATCCTTTACGGATTCTATTTTTCGCATCTTAGATTCACAAGGTTACAGTATCTTTAGAATTGGTCGAATTTATATTTCTTCCGAATAATTATTGTTACCTTATAACAACCTATACTTTTAAAACCAATAACTATGAAACGTAAACTATTAATTTTAAAAATATTAGCATTCCTATTTGTTGCTAATATTACCAATGCTCAGCAAAATGTACCAGATACCGGTTGTACTGGTCAGGACACCTATGATCAAGGAGTAAGAATAGTTCCTAATGCAAATTCATGGAAGGATAGTTATCAGGCAAATGGCTTTTGCTTCTGTAAATCTTCCTTTGATCATGGCGTAGGTAATTTCAAAATTACTATTAATGGACAAGGTAGAAATATCAAAGATATCTGCGATGAGCTTAAGAAACATCCTTTTTATAGAGATCTAGCAAATGGAGATCCTAGATATAATACCATACAATGTGGTAATGAACCAGGGCATGATGATGCCATTACTATACAAGGTAAGAGAATTAAAGATGAAAAAGTATGTCCTGGTCGTGTAGATCAAGGGAGTCAAGGTTGCCAATGTAAAGGCCCAAAATTTGATATGGAATGGTTAAGTTCCAGACCTAGATTTGGTGGTGGTGGAGACGGAGACAATACTGGTCCAAGTGTTTCTTTTAATACTCCCGCAAGCAATGCTTCTTTTACAGCTCCAGCAACCTTACAAGTAATTGTAGTAGCTACAGATAGCGATGGAGTAAGTAATGTACGCCTGTATTTAAATAACTCTTTTATAAGACAAGAAAACGTAAGTCCTTATACTTGGAATAATAACAACCAAGATAATGCGCTTAAGAATTTATCGGCAGGAACGTATACATTAAAAGCAGAGGCAACAGATGCTAAAGGTGCAAAAACTACCGAAACGCTAACCTTTACCGTTGGTGATGACAATGGTGGTGGATCTAATGATGACGTTGTTTCCATTTTAGGGCAAACCATTAATAAATATGTAAGTTCAGAGAATGGTAGTGCTTCCATGAATTGTAATAGAAACTCTGTAGGAACTTTAGAGCAATTCATTATGGAACCAGCAGCAAATGGAACTGTAAGTTTTAAAGGGAATAATGGAAAATATGTTAGTTCTGAAAATGGTGGTAAACCCATGAACTGTAATAGAAATGCTGTAGGATCTTGGGAACGATTTACCCTAGAATCTTTAGGAGGAAATGTATATGCCATTAAAGGAAATAATGGAAAATATGTAAGCCATGAAAATGGTAATAAAGCTATGAACTGCAATAGAAATGCCGTAGGTCCCTGGGAACGATTTGTTATAGAAGGAGTAAGCGCTTCTAGAATACAAGAAATCACTAAAAATAGTGAAGCTAGTTATACGGTAGACATTTATCCACTTCCTATACAATCTGATAATATAACACTTAACATCTCGTTATCTAAAAAAGTAAGTAATGCTAGTGCAGAAATAATAGATCTTAAAGGAAATCGCATTGCTTCAAAAAATTTGGGAAGTATTGCTTCTGGAACAAAATCGATAGAGATGAACGACCTTAATACATCCAAATTATCAACAGGATTGTACATACTAAAAGTACGACTAGATAATACTGTAATTACTAAAAAGATAGCAAGGCAATAGTATTTCCTTGAACTTCTACCCTACAAAGCGGATAGTCACTTTATGATTATTCGCTTTTTTATTGCCTCTAAGTTTTGCAGACTACTCGGGTAAGGGATACTTTTCCAACTTCATTTCATTACCATCAAAAACAGCATAGGTATAATGTATAATCCAATCCCCTAAATTGGTATATCTGGAATTGTCTTTAAGATCAATCTCCATAGGAAGATGTCTATGACCAAAAACAAAATGATCTGTATGTTTTGTTTCCAACTTTCGCTTACAATATTGTACCAGCCATTCATTGTCCTCTCCTAGAAAAGTAACGTCATCATCTCCAGAAATTAATTTATTTTTTACCGAAAGATATTGTGCTAATCGCACCCCCAAATCAGGATGCAACCATCTAAAGAACCATTTGGCGACAGGATTTGTAAACACTTTTTTCATTCGCTTGTATCCTTTATCGCCAGGACCAAGTCCATCTCCATGCCCGATTAAAAAAGTAGTGTTGTTAAAGCTAAATTCTTGTGGTTGATGATATACGGGAATATTTAATTCTTCCTCGAAATATCCATTCATCCATAGATCATGATTACCTACAAAATAGTACACCGGAATTCCTGCATCGGTAATCTCGGCAAGCTTGCCTAAAGTTCTGGTAAATCCTTTAGGTATTACTGTTTTATATTCGAACCAAAAATCGAAAAGATCCCCTAATAAAAATATAGCGGCGGCGTCTTTCTTTACCTCATCCAACCATCGTACAAAATTTTGCTCTCTTGGAAAGCTTTTCTCCTTTGTAGGAGCTCCTAAGTGGTTATCTGATGCAAAATATATTTTCTTACCTTCCGCTAAATGTATGTTTTTCATTGGATCTGTGGGATACTATAAAGTGAAAAAACAATCACTACTGATCATTATCTGAGGCAAACCATTCTGCAAAAGAAGTTTCAGTTTCTTGAAGTTTTAAGGAGTGTAACTCAATATTTTCAGGAAGTTTAGCTCTTATTTTTTTCGCGAAATCAATCACCATATTCTCACTGGTAGGCTGGTAATCTACCAAAATGACATTATGCCCTCGTTTTTCCAACTCTTTTGCTAATTCTACATGAGGAGTGTTTTTATTAAAAACTGTGGCATGATCAAACACATCTTCGATATCTTCTTTTACAATTTTCTTTAAGTCTCCAAAATCTATTACCATCCCTAATTTCACATGAGATGTATCTGTAATAGGTTCTCCTATAACGGTTACACTGAGCTTATAGCTATGCCCGTGAACGTTTTTGCACTTACCGTCATATCCATAAAGTGCATGACCTGTTTCAAAAGAAAATTGTTTTGTGATTCTAATTTTACTCATTTGCGGTGATCTAACTTTTTGCAAAGTTAGTGAAGATTATCTTCTATTTTATTTTAAAAAGTAAATAACGCTTATTCATTCGTTATTGTTTGTAAATGTCCTGTACCCCAATTTGCCATTTCATTGAGTACAGGTGCCAAACTTTTACCATAATCAGATAAACGATACTCTACACGTGGAGGAACTTCTGGATATATTTTCCTTATAATAATACCGTCCGTTTCTAACTCTCGTAATTGTTGCGTCAACATTTTCTGAGTAATCGTTCCCAATCTTTTCTTTAATTGACCAAAACGCAGTATCTCATTATTTTGCAATTCCCATAAAATACCAGGCTTCCATTTACCTCCGATAACGCTAAGTGTAGTCATCACTGGGCATTTTATCGGACCTTCACATTCTTTTTTTGCTAAAAAACTCATAAACTTTTATTTTTAAAATACTGATAATCAATATTAGTATATAAAAAGAAACTACTGCACTTTTATGTACCTACTTGCGCTAAGATACTAATGTATTTACCTTGTTACAAAAAAGATCATCATTATGTCAACTTATTTTATTACCGGTGCTACAGGTACTATAGGAAGAGAAGTAGTAAACAACCTACTTACTAAAAAAGAACAAGTAATTGCAGGTACTAGAAATACCCAAAAAGTCCAAGACGTTTTTGAAAATTCGGTTACCGGAGCATACTTTGATTACGAAGATAAAACATCCTATCAAGAAGTTTTACAGTCAGATGGAATCTTCTTATTAGGTCCTCCATTAAATCCTGGGCTTTATGAATTACTAGAACCTTTTGTGGATTATTTACAAGAAAATTATAAAGGAAGACTCATATACTTATCGGGAAATGGTATGGAAAATCTTGAAGAATTACCTTTTCACAAAAAAATGGAAGAAAAGTTAAGGAATTCTTCTTTAGATTGGAATATCGTTCGCCCTGGATTTTTTATGCAGAATTTCGGCAACTATGAACGAGAGAATATACAGGATCGTAATATTATTTTTTCTCCTGCTGGAGAAGGAAAATCATCCTTTGTTTCTTCTAAAGATGTAGGGAGTGCTATTGCCGAATTACTTACAGCTCAGAATAGGGTGAAAGAAACTCATGTCCTTACTGGAGCAAAAGCATACTCTCATTTTGATGTTGCCTCTATGCTAAGCAACATATTAGGAAGAGAAATTACCTATCCTAATCCAAATGAAAGCACCTATAAACAGGTATTAAAAGAATCTGGTGCTCCAGATTTTATTGCAGATTATATGATTCCTGTTTATGGAATGATTAAACAAGGAAAGGTAAGCGAAGTAACAACAGCTATAAAGGATCTCACAGGGCAAGAACCGGAAAGTTTAGAAGAAGTTTTAAAAAGAGATTTCTTGTAAATAACCAGATATATCAGGCTATCTAAAAAGTATTGAAAACACGTATTGTCAGTCTGAGCCTGTCAAAGACAAATTGAAAATCAACTGATTAAAAACTTCGACAAGCTCCTTTAGATTTGTTTTTTAGATATTTATGAAAGAGAAAGGAAACAAAAGTAACCTATGACAAGG
>NZ_CANLOZ010000018.1 GCF_947492965.1 uncultured Aquimarina sp.
TGTACGCTTCTTCCTTGGTTCTTCTGAATGTGTCATAAATAAGTCTAAATTACGTCAACTTATTTCAGGACGAGACAAAGAATATAGATAAAAAAGCGAGCTCAGTGCTCGCTTTTTTGTTTTACCTTTTAGTTCGCATTACTGCCAATATTCGCTGCGGCAACTACCGGACCATCAATTCCGTTTAAACGAATTAGAATGTGCCCATCAAATGTTATTAATTCATCATATGAAATTGGGAAAGTAGGATTAGATTCTTCATTAGGATCCAATCCATAAATAATGGTGTTACTAACATGAATATTACTAAAATCGTTCGATATTTCTTCTAGAGAAATAGCAATCTCACCTCCTTCTATTAAAGAGTTGTAGTATAAATTTGGTAAATAGGAGGAATCATCTTGTATGCCTTCAATAGAAATTGTTATTGCTCCTCTTCTAGTTGCTTCATGGTATTCTCTTATCATTACTACTCCTGATATACCAGAATTGTCAACTTCTGTAATTGTATATTGTTTGTTGCGGAATGAATCATCATCGTCATTTTTATCACAAGCAGTAAATAGTGGAATTACGGTTAGTAGCATTAATAATAGTTTTCTCATTTCTAAAAGTTTTAAAGTTTTCTAAATGACATTTTCCCCTAAAAAATGTTGCAAAAGAAAGAATAGATAATCTCAAAAGAGTAATCTTTTTTGGTTAGAATTAAATGTTTTCTAACCTATTTAAAACTTGAGTTTTGTAATTTCTACTAATAGGAATTGATTTATTCTTGAGCACCAATTCTTCATTAGAAAAAGAATCAATTTTTTTGATTGCAATGATAAAAGATCTATGGGTTCTCATGAATTGTTGTACAGGCAACCTTGCTTCAATATTGCTGATAGTTTCTCTGGTTACAATAGTGGCATTATCACAATGAATTTTTAGATAATCATTATAACTTTCTACATAAATAATTTCCGAAAAATCTATCTTTTTCATCCTTCTATCTGACCTAACAAACATAAAATCATTTGATTGAATTTCTTCAGTAGTGGTTTTGGAAACTTTGTGATGTATTTCGAAATAATTATCCACTGCGTTTAGTAACCTTTCAAAAGAAATTGGCTTTAAAAGATAATCTACAGCATGTAGATCAAAACCGTCGATTGCATATTCTCGATATGCGGTTGTGAAAATGATTTTAATTTCTTTATTGATGGATTTGGCAAAAGAAATCCCAGATATTTCAGGCATATTGATATCTAAAAAAATCAAATCTATCTTATTAGCATTAATACAATTAAAAGCTTCTAAGGCGCTAGCACAAACAGCTACCACATCTATGCGATCTACTTTTTCTAAATGACTAGCAATAATATCTCTTGCTGTAGGTTCGTCATCGACAATGATGCAAGATATTTTAGGATTCATAAGCTGTAGTGTTTTTAGTATTTAGATATAATTTTACAGTATGCCAATTCTCGTTTTCAGTTATTTCTAAAGAATGATGCTCTTTATATGCTAATGCTAATCGTTTTTTGATATTATTTAATCCTATCCCTTTATGATCACCACTATTACCTGGAAGAGTTGAATTTTTTATAGAAAAATAAATCTCATGATCCTTACAGATTAAACTCATATGAATGGATAGTTTTTGATCGATAATTTGTCCATGTTTAAAACTATTTTCTACAAAAGGAATAAATAGCATAGGTGCTACCTGAATGTTGGTATCTATATTTTGAAAATCTATAGAAATATCTAATACATCTCTAAAACGCATTTTTTCTAATGTAACATAATCTTCTATATGGTTTATTTCATCCTGCAATTGTACTAGAGGTTTATCTGATTGATATAAAAGATAATCCAAAAGGTTTGATAATTTTAGAATCATCTCTGGAGTATCCTCAGATTTTTTTAAAGCGAATCCATATAACGTATTTAGGGTATTAAATAAAAAGTGTGGATGAATCTGCATTTTTAGATAGTTCAGTTCTTGTTCTTTCAGTTTTAACTGAGCTTCTAAAATTTTGTTTTTTAGTGCCTGATTTGCTGTGGTTGATTTATAATTGTGCTGAGCTAGATTTAATGCACTGGCAATGAAAACTACAAAATATACAGCCACAAACAGAAAAAATGGACTTCTTGTCATTGGAGCCATTCCTTCATATTTTAGTGATGATAAAAAGATAAGACCATAAAAGAATGAGATGACAATAAAAAATGCTGATACGATTAACGTATAAATACAATAAAGAAGGAATAACGCATATCGCTCTTTTATTAAATATTTTGGAATTAATATGTCTGTTACTGTATACGTAGTTCCTATGGTAACAGGCATAAGAAATAAAGAAAAAGAAAATACATAATTGATATCCTCGGTATTGTAACCAAAAAAATAGGTATACCCAAACAGTACTACTGTCCAAAATATAGAATGTAGTAATAAGGTTGCTAGTTTTTTTAGAATGGTATCTTTAGAAATCATATTTAAGTACAATATCAGTATTTTTTACCTTTCAAGTAGTATTTTTGGATGAATAACCGAATTAGTACGCATTATAACAAAATTACAGAGTTGTTTTCTGAACACTATACGAATCAAGCTAAATACGAAACGAATTTGGTAGATAAGCGCAAAAAAAATATTCTTCTTACTTTAGAAACTAGTTTTGAATATGTTTAATTCAAAATTAATTACTATGATATCACTATTTCTTTTACAATCGGAAAGCAGATCTTTTTTCTCGGTTCTTTTCGGGAGATTGGAAGAAGGAGGAATGTTTTTTATGTTCCCGA
Organism: uncultured Aquimarina sp.; assembly: GCF_947492965.1. Lineage (GTDB taxonomy): Bacteria > Bacteroidota > Bacteroidia > Flavobacteriales > Flavobacteriaceae > Aquimarina. The sequence goes on from NZ_CANLOZ010000018.1 coordinate 2,794, forward strand.
TTTTATTAATGCTTTTGTTGGTCTTATTCCTTATCGTTAGAGGCCTTATTTCTTTAAGAAACGAACAGAAAGGATTTCAAAAGAATATTCAGTTATTAAATTCTATTGGACTTTTAACCTTAGTGTGGGGAATGCTAGGACAGCTTATTGGTATTGTAGGAATGTTTGATCAATTAGAAGAAATTGGCAATATATCCACACCTATTTTCGCAGGTGGGCTAAAGGTTTCTGCATTACCTCCAATTTTTGGTTTTCTTGTCTTTATAGTTTCAAGATCGGCCTCTATAATTTTTACTTGGATCGCTAAAGAATCGGAATAACCGTTTTTATTCATCAAACAAGTATCTATTTGTTTGATTCTTTTCACAATAATATTTCACTTAAATAAATAATGAAGTTACTATCAAAATAATCTTTTGAGAAGGATCTTGCTTACTTCATTTCCAAACAAAATATGTATGATATGATTAAAAAAATGATAATTATACCTTTCCTTTTGATCGGTTTAGGTATCACCGCACAGAATTTCAATAAAACAAAATTAGACAGTTTGTTTACTATCATCTATCAAAATAATAAAGGAATGGGTAGTATTTCCATATTTCAAAATGGAAAAGAAGTATATGCTAATTCCATAGGATATGCTGATATAGAGAATGAAATAAAGCCTGATAAAAATACGAAGTATCGTATAGGTTCTATTACCAAAACTTTTACAGCTACGTTAATTATGCAGTTGGTGGATGAACAAAAATTAGGTTTAGATACCTACTTGAGCACTTATTTTCCGGAAATACCGAATGCAAGTAAGATCACCATAGAACATTTACTAAGACATAGAAGTGGTTTATTTAATTTAACCGAAGATGAAGACTTTTTAACTTGGATGATTTTGCCAAATACTAGAGAACAAATGTTAGAAAGATTAGTAAAGAGAAAGGTGAATTTCGAACCAGGTGCTAAGACAAGATATTCCAACACTAATTATTTGTTACTTTCCTATATAGCAGAAGAAATTGAAGGGAAACCATATTCAGAGATTTTACATGCTAGAGTTATCAAACCGCTAGGTCTGAAAAGGACTGCCTACGGTAAAAAAATTAACTCTAAAAATAACGAAGCCCTATCTTATGTGCTAAAAGAAGACAATTGGAATATGGTAAAGAATGAAACACACATGAGTGTTCCTATCGGTGCAGGAGCTATTGTTTCTACTCCTACAGAATTAAATATATTCTATGAGAATCTTTTTTCTGGTAGATTGGTTACAAAAATTTCATTAGATAAAATGATAGATATTTCAAAAGGGATGGGGATGGGAATCAGTGGAGAAACTTTCTTTAATAAACAAGCTTATGGGCATAACGGTGGTATTGATGGTTTTCAGTCGCTTACATTATATTTGCCAGAAGAAAAAATTGCAGTTTCCTACATAGGAAATGGAGTAGTAATGTCTCCAAACAGTATCATTATTAATGTGTTGGATAGTTATTATAATAATAATTATCAACTTCCTAAGTTCGAGAAAGCATTAAAATTTACAACTGAAGAATTAGACCAATATTTAGGTGTTTATGTAAGCGAATCATTTCCTTTTCAGATAACCATTACTAAAGAAAATACTGTGCTCGTAGCAGACGCAAAAGATGGTCCTACATTTCCATTAAAAGGGTATAGTAATCATAAATTTATTTCTGATAGAGCAGGAGCGGCTTTGTTTTTTCACCCGACTGAGAATGAAATGGTGTTGGAGTTAAATGGAAACAAAGTGAATTTCAAAAGAAAATAGACTTAAGAGATGGATAGCTTTAATCTCTATATGAAAATCAAATGATATTTGAAGAAGGAGTTCAAAAACATACACTTACAGGAAAGTAAGAATTGTATTTGGAAACTTAAAACCTTGATCACTAACTAATAGGTCGAGGTTTTATTTATTTTGCTAAGGTTCAAAAAATGACTAAATAATGTTTTTAAAATAGCTCGATGTAAGGTTTTAGAATATATACGACTATAAAAAGTATGGGTAGATTCTTTCTTATAATGATTTTCTTCTTTTTATTAAGTTGCTCTACAGAAGAAGAAAGTTTATTCGATCCTAACGCAGAAAGAATTCCACCTTTAATCACTAACGATGGTTCTTTTGCGGATAATGATTTATGCGATGAAGCCAAAGATTTATACAATAGACTTATAGAATTAACACAAAAAGGAATTGCCTTTGGTCAACAAGCTCCTTTCGGTACTGGTAATAACTTTCCGATGCCAGATAAATTAGACGAGGATTTTTTAGAAGTAGCTCAAGATTATCCAGCTATCGTTGGATTTGATCTAGAACTGATAAGCCTTCAGAATGAATTTATTATAAATGATTTTATTGAGAAATTCACAAATGCTGTTATAGAAGCTCATAACAATGGTAGTATCATTACTATGAGTTGGCATATGGTAAACCCAAATAATTCCGCAGGTGTTTTAACAACAGTAGTACCTGATATGTTAGAAGGAGGAAAGTATAGAAACAAGTTTTTAGATAACCTGGCAAAAGCAGCAAGAGTATTCAAAAATATTAAAGACTCAGAAGGAAATCCAATTCCTGTATTATTTAGACCTTGGCATGAAATGAATGGAAATTTTTTCTATTGGGGAGAAGGTTTCAGAACTACAGAGGAGTACAAGCAATTATATAAGGATACAGTAAGGATTTTGTCTGAAGATCTAGATGTACATAACTTGATTTATATCTATGCACCAAATTGGGTTTCTAGTGCAGAAGAGTATATGAGAAACTACCCAGGAGATGAATATGTAGATATGCTGGGCGTAGATGTATATGATTTTAAAAATGGTAATTTTTTGCAAAGTGCTCTACGAAATTTACAAATTGTTGAAGACATTGCTACCGAAAGAAATATGCTATTTGCACTTACCGAAACAGGGATAGAAAATGTAACTGAGACTGATTGGTGGACGAATAGTCTGTATAAAGCTATCAGAAGTAGCAGTATTACCTATACTATGATCTGGAGAAATGATTCACCTTCTTTTTTTCACGCCCCTTTTGTAGGTCATCCCTCCGAAGATAATTTTAGGGAGTTTGTAGATACGGATCTAATACTACTAAGTGAAGATCTTAAGTAACCTATTTAATTAGAGTAACATTTGGAAAAGCAGCTTGATATCCAAACCAAAAGGCATTGTAGGCAGGAAAGCGTGCTAATTTTTGTTTAGTAGTTGTATGTATCAAAGCATCTTCTGTGAGTTGCCAAGTATTACCATTATTATCAGTCGCTTCAATACCTTTATCATAATCTGTGAATTCAACATCTTCTGTGAAGTATACTCTATGCGCTCCTGATTTATCAGTAAATACAGTGAAGTTATTGTTGCCAATTGTATGTTTAAATATTCTTTTTCTCTTAAGAAACTTGGAGGAAATCGCGAAATTTTCTTCCGTTTGATCAGGAATTCTAATGGCGAGTATTTGTTGTTTGTTTTTAAGCCTTTTATCTTTTTTATGAATGTTAAACATTAAATTATCCGTAGCAAAATAATCTTTGTATGCTACACCTTCATTATAATCTCTTTGATGTCCTGTACGTAAGGATAGTACAGATGTTTCTGGATGTCTCTTTTTCCATTCTCCCCAAGTGGTAGTAACCACACTGAGATATTCTAATTCAATATTTTTTCCTACCAATGGGCCTATTACAGGTTTTCCCCATAAGGTATTCCAAAGCGATTGAGTTTCTTTATCGTACATCAGTTTGTTAGAACGATACAAGAATCCACTAGTTCCTAAATCGTATTGCACTCCGTATTTATTTGTTTTATATACTATTACGGTTCCACATAGTGTACAATAAACTCCAGCTAAAGGAATTCCTCCAACAGTATCTGTAAACATTTCATGCCAAGCTAAAATACGTTTAGGATATGCTCTAACATCACCATTGACAGCGATGCCAAAAACAATATGATCATCTTTTAAATACGTAGCTTGTTTTGCGTTGATCATTAGAGGATTTCTAAGAGGTGGAATACCGTCTTGTACAACACCTCCCCAACGAACTTCATCTAATCGAATTGTTGATTGTTGTTCTCTGTTTAAAAAATATCTTGAAAATTTGTAATCGATGTAGTGATGTAATGTAGCTTTAAATTTATAATAATTAGAATTATATGCTGCAGTTTTGTTCCAAATATATTCATACCATGCATTAAAATCGTAACCATAATTTTTTTTCGTCTCTTTCTCTAGTAACGATAGGATTTTGGTTGAGGTTTTTGTGTTCTTTAAAAAGTAAAGAGTCTCTATCGCAAGTATTTCAAAACTTTCTTTCCAGTTGTAATCGATATAAGTGTATGCGGTATTATGGGTATTTAGATCTGAAGAAGTAAAAAAATCTAAGAAATACTCATATCCTTCTTTTTGTGCAGTTTTCTGCGCATTTACTTCCAGAATACTAAAAAGTATAATACATAATATCAGAATATTTTTCATTCAACTTTTTTTGGGTTGGTCGAATGATTACCTGATTTTTAACAGATTTAGGAAAGTTTTAATAGTTTTAGATCCTTGCCTGATAGGTATAAAGATCAAAATATCTTCCTTCTGCAGCAATAAGTTCATCATGATTCCCTCTTTCTGCAATATTACCAGCCTCTATAACCAAAATTTGATCTGCTTTTTTAATAGTGCTTAATCTGTGAGCAATTACAAAGGTAGTGCGACCTTTCATTAATTCATTAAGGCTCTTCTGAATTAAAGCTTCACTTTCTGTATCGAGATTAGAAGTAGCTTCATCTAAAATAATGATCTTTGGATCTGCAAGAATAGCTCGTGCAATAGCAATCCGTTGTCGCTGACCACCAGATAGTTTTACTCCTCGTTCACCAATTAAGGTATCTAAACCATCATCAAATCGATCGGTAAATTCATTTACATACGCTGCTTTTACGGCTTGCTGTAATTGTTCTTCACTAGCATTAGGTCTTGGGAAAAGAATATTATTTCTAATAGTACCTTCGAATAAAAATTCATCTTGTAATACTACTCCTAAATTCCTTCTGTAACTACTCAAATTAACTTTGGAGATATCATTACCATCTATAGTAATTAAACCGGATTCTGGATTTAAAAAAGTAGCAGACAACCCAGCTATGGTTGATTTTCCCGAACCAGAACTTCCTACTAATGCTGTTACGGATCCCGTAGGTGCTTCAAAACTAATGTTGTGCAATACTTCTTTACCTTTCTCATAAGAAAAGGATACATTATCAAAAATGATGTCACCCTTTATAGATTCTAATTGTATAACACGTCTTTTCGGATCTTCTTCTGGATCCATATTCATTAGCTCCTCTGTTCTATCTAAACCTGCTAAGGCTTCTGTTAATTGAGAACCAATATTACTCATCTGAACAATAGGAGCAATCATAAATGCCAGATACATAGTAAAAGAAAGAAATTGTCCTGCTGTCATACTACCTTCCATCATATAATATCCACCAATTCCCATAATACCGGTAGAAGCAATACCCGCTAATAAAAAAGTAGAGGAGCTAGTCATCAATGCAGTAGCGGTTAAACTCTTTTTTACATTTTGGAATAGGCGATCAACACCATTTTCAAAAATTTTATGTTCTTGTTCTTCCGCACCAAACCCCTTAATTACTCTAACTCCAGAAAGTGTTTCTGTGAGTCTTCCTTTTACTTCAGCATTGATTTCCCCTCTTTTTCTAAAAATAGGGCGTATGTATTTAAATGCCTTAAGAGCAACAATACCAAACAATGTGATAGGAATCAAAACAAACAATGTCATCCATAAATTAATATCAATTAACAACACTACAGATACTATGGCAGTGAATATTCCGCCTACAAGTTGTACCAGTCCTGTACCAATAAGGTTTCTTACTCCTTCTACATCACTCATAATTCTGGATACTAAGGCACCAGATTTTGTATTATCAAAGAAACTTATCGGTAGCGTAAGAACTTTTTTCTGTACCTGAGCTCTTAACTCAGAAATTAGGAATTGAGCTTGTACACTTAATACTCTGGTTAGAAGAAAAGAGGTAGTGGCTTGTACTAATATGGCTGTTCCAACAACAATTAACAATTCATATAATAGCGACATATCTTTACTAGGGACTACATCGTCTAATAACGTTTTGCTTTTCCAAGGTAAGATTAAGCCAGCAACCCGATTCAGAAAGATTAATATTAATCCAATAAGAACCAAACCTCTTCTTGGCCAAATAATGGTTTTAAAGGCTTGAAACATGGTTACTTTTGGTTTTCGTTTTGATGTTTTGCTTGTGGTGGATTTCATCTGTTTGCTTTTAAAGCTTATTTCAATTGGTTAATTATTTATGAAATAAGGAAATGGTATAGTCTAATAGCGTAATATCTCCAATTTTTCCATGTCCAGGAATCACCGTTTGTACTTCTGGATACTTCGATTTCACTCTTTTTACAGTATGAGACCATGCATCGGTATTGGCATCTTCTAGATTTCCCTTAGAAGCTTTAAGGCTCTTAACCATACAACCTCCAAATAGAATTTGATCATCTGGGAAATAAGAGACAATATTATCTTCACTATGTGCTTCTCCAAAAAAAGTATTTACTATTTTTTTATCACCTAAATGTAATACAATAGAATCTTCAAATACTTGATCTGGACTTTCATATTCCTTTTGATTCATTAATTCAGATGTACGTTTAGAAGCAATAGATGGGATATTATATTTTCTAAAGATGTCCATTCCCTCATGGCAATCTCTATGAAAATGATTAAAAACAACTCCCTTGATAGTAATATTCTTGTCGTTTTGAAGCCATTTGATTAAATGTTCGGTGGCAATATCGTTGGCAGGTGTATCAAAAATAAAAGCTTCGTCGTCATTTACATATACAAATCCATTACAATTATATTGTTTACCATTGTCCAAGAAAATTTTAGAAATATGAACATAGCCATTATCATCTATTTTCGAAAGTTTTAAGTTTTGGGAAACCTCTATATGTTTTCCTTCTTCTTTGGATTTACAACATAAAAAAAGAACGAATAAAATAGGTGCGATAAATCTTAGTCGCTGTTTAGTCATGAATTAGGAGGACTTTTTTCTTTTTAAAATATTCATAGCTAATATATAACAACCTGATGGAATACCGATCCATAGAAGTTCGCTTAACAATACTTTAATTCCCCAGATACTAAAAAACCTACTAGCACCTATTGGTGAAACTTGGATAGGTCGCCATGGAAAGAAGTAACGATTATTATCAAAAGGAGAGAAGAAAGCAATTCCTAAACCTCCTGAAGTCATGGCATCTAAAATTCCATGAGAAGCGGTGCATATGCTAAAATAAATGATAAGAAATAATCCTGTTTTAGAAGTTAGTTTTTTGCCATAGCAGATAACGGTAATTAAAAAACCGACCAGGATTGCAAAAATAAATGAATGGGTAAATCCTCGATGTCCCCAGAAGTCTTCGTAGGCAATACCAAATTTAAAACCTAGAACATCAGCATCTGGAAGTATAGAACAAAGTATCCCTAGTATCCAAAGCTTTTTGGTTCTTAATTCTTCACTGAAACTTGTTCCAAGTGCATAAGCCGTTAGTGCATGTCCAAAAACTGAAGCCATTTTAGTATTACTTCTTCTTTTTCTTATGTTTCAGGTTAAAAGTTTTATCTCCTTTGGTCTTTGGTTTCTTGTATTTCTTTTTAATTTCCCTTTTATATTTACCTCCTAGATTTACTTTTTTGTTTTTGTCTTTCTTTTCATGGAAAGCAGCTCCAACTTCATCATTAGGACGTTTATGAGGATTATATATTTCCTTTACTTTAGGTTGTTCTTCTGGAGTTAATTGGTCCGAAATTTCAATACTATCAGGAAGATCTAGTTGTTCAATCTTCATATCCATTAGTGTTTCAATGGATTCTAGATATTCTTCTTCTTTTTCTGTAGTAAGCACAAAAGAAACTCCTTGTTTTTCGGCACGTCCTGTTCTTCCAATTCTGTGCATATAATTTTCTGGATATTCAGGAGTGTCAAAATTTATTACTTGGCTTACATTTTCGATATCCAATCCTCTGGCCATTACATCCGTAGCAATCAGAATTCTATTTTCACCTTCTCTAAATTGCTCTATACTTCTTAATCGATAATTTTGTGTTTTATTAGAGTGAATCACACAAACTTCATCATGGAATTTTTGGTCTAATGCTTCAAATAGTCGATCGGCTATTTTCTTGTAACCTACAAAAATGATCGTTTTATGAAAAACTTCTGTATCAGATAGTAAGTGTTCCAAGAGGTTTACTTTGGTGTAAAAATTAGGAACTTTATAACCATGTTGTTTTATATTTTCTAGTGGAGTACCGCTTTTAGCAATGGATACTTTTATAGGTTTTCTAAAGAAATCTGTAATCAATTTGTCCACATCCTCGGTCATGGTTGCAGAAAACATAATATTTTGACGTTGTTGCGGGAGTACATCAAAAATATTCATTAATTGATGTCTGAACCCTAAATCTAACATCACATCTACTTCATCAATAACTACTTTTTGAATAGACTTCAGTTGTAATGCTCTACTTACGGCAAGATCATATAGACGCCCTGGTGTAGCAACAATAATATCTAGTCCTTCTGATACGATCTGTTTTTGAGCATTTATATTCGTTCCACCGTAAACTCCTGCAATTCGTACATTGATATATTTAGCTAGTTTTTCAATTTCGTCTACAACCTGTACTACCAATTCTCTAGTTGGAACCAAAACCAAAACTCTTGGGTTTTGCTGAACAGAATATTTTAGCATTCTTAGAATTGGTAACATATAAGCGTATGTTTTACCAGTTCCTGTTTGCGCAATACCCACAACATCTTTACCAGACATTACCACAGAGAATGCTTGTTCCTGAATAGGAGTGGGGGTTTCGAATCCTATATCATCGAGAGCATTGAGGAGTTGTGTACTTAAGTTTAAATCTTTAAAAGTCACTGCTATATCATTTTTTGTGCGAAAGTAGTTTATTTGGTTCCAAAAAGTATGATTCCTTGAGGAATATAGTATTTTAAATTCAAAAAAAAATAAAATTAATAGCTTTAATCTTTTTGTGCATACCCCCAAAAAGATTATAAATACAGCAGTAATAGCTAATAAAGTTTACGATAAAGCACTATCTTTATCCCACTGAAAATAGGTATGGCAGAGCTAGTAAAACTATATAACGAAAATCCAAATCCACGAGAAATTAAAAAAGTAGTTGATTGTCTTAGGGATGGGGGTTTGGTAATTTACCCTACAGATACGGTATATGGGTTAGGATGTGATATTACCAATAACAGAGCTTTAGAAAAAGTAGCTAAAATTAAAGGTGTTAAACTAGCCAAAGCTAATTTTTCATTTATCTGTAGCGATCTTAGCAATTTGTCAGATTATGTGAAACAAATAGACAATAGGACATTCAAACTTCTAAAAAGAACACTTCCTGGACCTTATACTTTTATTCTTCCAGGTAGTAATAACTTACCTACCGTTTTTAAAAAGAAGAAGACTGTGGGAATTAGGGTGCCTGATAATAACATTTGTAAAGTTATTGTAGAAACGTTGGGTAATCCTATTGTTTCTACTTCTATTTATGATGAGGATGAGGTCATAGAATATACTACTGATCCGGAACTGATATTAGAAAAATGGGATAATTTAGTGGATATGGTTATCGATGGTGGATATGGTGGCAATATTGCTTCTACGATAATTGATCTCACTGGATTTGAGCCAGTTTTAGTCAGAGAAGGAAAAGGTACCATAGATATTATCTAAGTAATTTAAGAAATCACGTATTTTAATTCGTTCCTATAGGTACTTGGTGTTTTGCCTGTAAATTGTTTGAACAGTTTATTAAAGTGAGAAAAATTACTAAAACCACTTTCGAAACATATATCCGTAATACTCGTTTGTTTTTCATGAAGTAGCTTAGCAGCGTGTACTAGTCTATATTCATTCACAAACTGAATAAACGTTTTGCCTGTATTTTTTTTAAAATACCTACAGAAACCAGGAACACTCATACTTACTTTATCTGCTATCTCTTCTAACGGAATTTGTCTCGTAAATTCTTCTTGCACGAAGTTAAAGATCATATTGATACGGTTATTATCTTGTAATGAAGTTTCAATTATAAAGCCTTCCGCATTTAAAATGGAATAATCCTTTGTCTGTTGCATTTCTTTAAACACCTGAAGTATGCCTAATAACCTATCAAAAGGATCTAATAATCCTAAAGCCTCTATACGTGCACCTATTCGTCGTTTGGTATCACCATGAAAAACAATTCCTTTTTTTGCTTGTTCTAATAATTGGTTAATGCCGCTCATTTCTGGAATGTCGAAAAAGGAATTTCCAAGAAAATCAGGTAGCATTTGAATAATAGTTTCACTTTTATTCAGCGTTAATTTATCCGTAAAACCACAATGAGGTAGATTGGATCCTATAAGCATTAATGCACCATTTCTGTAATAAGACATATGACTACCAATTTGGCGTTTTCCAGCTCCACCATTTACATAAACGATTTCAATTTCAGGATGATAGTGCCAAATTGGTTCTTTATTCATTTTTTCCTGAGAGAAGTTTTCATAGAAGAAAGAACTACCAAATTCTGGAACTATTTTCTCTAAGGCAGGTTTTATATTCTTTTTCATAAATGGGGAATTTTCTCTTTATAATTATTTTGTAAAGATAAAAAATCTATTTTGTTAATTAAATGTAAAATAATATAAATCATATGTTAAATTAACTTTAAGATGATTTCATGGTATATGTGTAGGTTAAAATAGAACATATATATGCAAATATAGATGTATTTATACACTTGTTTACCGTTTTATATTTGCAGTGTAAATTATTAACAACAACAAAAACCTAAAGTTATGAGAAGAGTAATTAATGTATGCCTGATTGCAGTTGTAATCATTACAAGTAATATTGCTAATGCTGCAGGAAGAGTTTCAGTTGAAATCACAAATTCGTCAATGGTTAATGTATCCTTGACTGAAGTAGAAAAAGGAGAAAAGTTATTTTTAAAAGATTATGACGGAGAAGTATTATTTAATGTTACGTTAGATGCTACTCCAAGCTATCAAAAGTATTTTAACCTTAGTAATGTTTCTGATGGAATCTATTTTGTAGAGACAGAGACTCCATATGAAATTAAGGTAACACCTTTATTAAAGAACAAAAAAGGAGTGTCTTTAGTAAACCAATCTGCTGTAACTGTTTTCAAACCGTTAGTTAAGACAGATAACAATATCATTAAGGTAATGTTTAATAATACTGAAAAATCACCATTAAATCTTACGATTTATGATAGCGATTTCAGATTATTAGAAGAAGTAACTGGTAATGAAGATTCATTATTTAAAAGAACATATGATTTTTCTAAAATGCCAAAAGGAGAGTATCAGTTCTACTTCTCTTTAAAAGACAGAACCTTTATAAAGAAAGTTAGTATTTAATTGTTTTATTAACTCAACCACTAGATAAAAAGGCAGCGCTAACCACGCTGCTTTTTTTATGCCATAGATTTTGATAGGTTAATATTGAATAGATATTGGTCAATTTAGAGCTTTTAAACTATTGATATTCAGTGTAAATTTAACCTAGATAATAATCTTTAAAATTATAATTATGAAAAAAATAGCAGAACTTTATCTAGTAGTAGTAGCGATTTTTGTAGTTTCTTTTTCTGATGGATTAAAAGAGATTTCTTTTGATATTAAAGATTTTTCATTAGATACTGACGAATTTTTAAACGCGTAATAATTTTAAAAGTATCCAAGAGTTTCTTTTACCTTGGATTTATAGTTTCTACCAACAGGAATTTTTAGACTTCTAAGTTCTATTTCACTGGTAGAGAAAGAGTTTATATGATCTATTGCGATTATAAAAGAACGATGTACTCTAAGAAATTTGCTAGTAGGAAGAATACCCTCCATATGGCTAATGCTTTTATATGCGATAATTTCTCTTTCTAGTGTTTTTACTTTTATATAGTTTTTCAGACTTTCGATATAAAGAATATCTTTTAGAAAGATTTTTTGCATCTGCTTTTCAACCTTTAGATATATAAAAGTAGTATTGTAATCGCTTAAGATATTCGAGTTGTTCGTCTCTAAGGTGTTGGTTTGAGTAGTATCGTTTTTAGAAAGTTTAAGTACTTTGTTAATAGCTTTTAAAAATCTGGAAAATTCGATAGGCTTTATTAGATAATCTATTGCTTCAAGATTAAAGGCATCTACCGCATAATCACTATACGCTGTTGTAAAAATCACATTTGGTATAGGCTGAATGTCTTGTAAAAAATCGATCCCAGTTAGATTTGGCATTTGAATATCCAAGAAAATCAGATCTATATCGCTATTAGTAATACTATGAAACGCCTCCAAAGCGTTTGCACAGGATTGTACCAATTCTAGTTGATCTATTCTAGCAATATAATTTTCTATGATTTCTCGAGCTAGCGGTTCATCATCTACGATAAGACATTTAATTTTTGGATTCATCTAAGATTGATACGTAAAATTTAATGTTAAGACCACTTCAAAGGATTGGTTATTATCTTCTATGTGCAAAGAATAGTTGTCGGCATATAGTAAATCTAATCTCTTTTTTACATTTTTGAAGCCAATCCCACCAATAAATTCTTCTTCGGTAAAATGATCAGGGAATTTTGAATTTTCAATCTGCATTATTAACTTATTTTGTTTTGCATTTAGATGAATTACAATCCATGATTTTTCCGAAGAAGAAGTTCCATGTTTAAAGGCATTTTCTACAAATGGAATTAATAAAAAAGGAACAATTTTATAATCGTTATCCATTTCATAATGAAAACTAATCTCCACAAAATTACCAAACCTTAATTTTTCCAGATCCACATAATTTTTTAAATAATCTATTTCTTTACTAAGAGAAACTTTTTGGGTATTAGCCTCATATAACATATATCTCATCAATTTAGATAATTTTAATACAGCTGTCTCTGCATCATCAGATTTTTTCAGGATAAGGGCATAGAGGTTATTTAGTGTATTGAATAAAAAATGCGGATGTACTTGATTGCGAAGTTGTATAAGTTCAGCTTCGATTTTTTCTTTTTCTAATTCTAGTGTTTTTTGTTGTGCATTATAGTAAAACCTAAAAAAAACAATTCCTAATGGAACTAATGCAGCAATATTTACATCTAAAATAGTATTTACCAATTCAGTAATAGTAAAGTACCCTTCGCTTTGCCATCCAGGAAGGTAGTTTGGTTGTACATAAAAGTAGATGATTGGTCTTTGAATACAGATACTAACGACTAACAATGTGATAACGTAGAACATGATAAATAGTCCAAATCTTTTTGTTTTAAAAAACTTTGGGAGTAATATATAGATGGAAATATAAACCAATAACATTCTTGCAGGTAAGCTAAATGTTTGTATAGTAAATGACCTTGCGTAGTCATTATCGTAAGTACCCCAAGTAATACCAAAAAATATGATTAAACCAACCCAATAAAGAATATGTCTAAGAATCTTATTAGAAAATATTTTTTTTATCAGCATATGCTTCATATTTCATTTGAACTAATTAACTAAAATCTAAAAAAAATCAAAGATTTAATAAAAATCAGTACGGATAACCTTTAATCTTATACAAACAACACCTCTTTCTCAAGATTCAACGAAAATAGTATATAGTTAATAGTGCATACGGTATTCGTAGTTTTCTGTCCCTATCATAAAATCATTCGTATAACAAAATTGATAATAGTTTAAAAAGCTCATTTATTGAAGATGAAATAATTAAAAACTTCATTTTAAATGGATGCTCATAACTGTTGTTTTAAAGTTGGATTGGTCCATTTCTTTTGAACACTAAAACAATTTACAAACGATGAAAACTTTTTCAAAGAAAACTCTCCTATTGTTGAGTACACTATTATTGGTCTCTATAAGTGTTTTATCTCAAAAGGTAAAACAACTGGATCATGTAGAACCGCCTTTTTGGTGGGTAGATATGGTAAATCCTGATGTACAACTGTTGATACACGGGAAAAATGTAGCAGATTTTGATGTTTTAATATCTAATAAAAATGTTGAGTTAAGAAGCGTAAACAAGGTGGCTAATAAGAATTATCTATTTTTAAATCTTACCATTTCAAAGAAAGCCACACCAGGAGATGTAATTATAAAATTCGAAAATGGGAAAGAAAATTTTGAATATGCTTATGAACTAAAGCCAAAACCACAAAGAGTTCATAATGGTCAGGCAGTTACATCAGAAGACGTTATATATCTTATTACTCCAGATCGTTTTGCAAATGGAGATATCACCAATGACTCTACGGATGACACCTTGGAAAAAGTAGATAGAGATAATGAAAATGGAAGACATGGAGGAGATTTACAGGGTGTTTTGGATAACTTAACATACATAGAAGAATTAGGAGCTACTACATTATGGTTGAATCCAGTTTTAGAAAATGATCAACCTGCATATTCTTATCATGGATATGGAATTTCTGATTTTTATAAAACAGATACGCGATTTGGAAGCAATGAAGATTATAAAAAAATCGTAGATGTTTCTCATAAAAAGGGAATGAAAGTAATTATGGATCAGGTGTTTAATCATTGTGGTTCTGGACATTGGTGGATGAATGATTTGCCATCTAAAGATTGGTTAAATCAGTGGGATACTTTTACAAGAAGTAATTTTACCAATATCGCTTCTTCTGATCCATATGTGTCGCCTGATGATTATGAACTATTAACTAGAGGTTGGTTTGATAAGAACTTACCAGACCTGAATCTAGAGAATACCTTTTTAGAAACCTATATGATACAAAACTCTATTTGGTGGGTTACTTATGCTGGTATTGATGGAATCCGATTGGATACCTATCCGTATCCAAGTAAACATGCTATGTCTAACTGGATGAAAGCATTAACTACAGAATACCCAGGTTTTTATATGGTCGCAGAAACATGGGCTGAAAGAGCTTCTTATCTGTCATATTGGAATAATGATAAGTCAAATAGAGATGGATATACTCCTCATGTTAGTAGCATTAGTGATTATGCTTTATATTACTCTATAATTAGAGCTTTTGGAAAAGATGGTGACATCTCGGAATTGTATAAGACCTTAGCAGAGGATTTTGTGTATGGAAATGCTGCAAATAACAAAGTTTTCAATGGAAATCATGATGTTGATCGTTTATTAGCTTTATTGAATGAAAATGTAGACAAGCTAAAACTTAGTATGGTTTTTACATTAACTACACGAGGAATACCTCAAATTTATTATGGAGATGAGATTTTAATGAAAAACAGACGTCCCGATGGAAAAGTAAGGCAAGATTTTCCTGGTGGCTGGAAAAGTGATAAAAGAAATGCTTTTACAAAAGAGGGTAGAACAGCGGAAGAAGAAGCAGTATTTAACTATATCAAGACAATTCTAAATTGGAGAAAAACAGCATCTTCTATACATAATGGGAAATTAACTCATTATCAACCTAGGGATAACGTGTATGTATATTTTAGATATACAGAAACCGAAAACACCATGATCATCATAAATAATAGTAACAAGAATTATAATGATTTTGATTTAAAACGTTTTGGGAAGTCGCTAAATGGATATACTAGTGGAAAGGATATTATAAATAATAAGTTGATTAGCAATCTTGATCACATTGCAATATCCAAAAATTCTGCATTGATTATAGAACTTATAAAATAGTAAATCTTATGAAAGAAGTATTAGGGAGATAGAGATGAATCTTTAGAGTAACAAATTCAGTTTTTGATACCTTAAAACGAGATTGTCAAAAACTGAATTTGTTTATATATCCAACTACTATGTTGGTAGTTATTATTTAAAAACTTTATTGCCCAAATACTCTAAATTCATAGTAGTTATTTGGGATACCTCTTTAATTACAACAGGAATTGTTTATTCAGATTCTATTTCCTCGAGATCTCCTTCAATTTCTTCTAGCTCACTTTCAATTTCCTTGAGTTCCTCGATAGCCTCTTCTTTACTTTGTTCTTCCTTCTGTTGAAACTCAGTATCCACAGCAACTTCATCTTTTACCCAAAAAGATTTAGAGCCACTAGCAATAGCCACTAATATTCCTATTGTTAGAAAGAGTATTGATAATTTTTGGGGTTTATCATTTTTTTTGGAGAAATAATAAGCTCCAAATCCAGCAATAAGCGCAACAACTCCTGGTAAAACTCCAATTGTTCCAAAAGGAAGTATTGCCATAATAATCCCTAGAAAAGCTGCAATTGCTGCAACTGATAATAATACAATTCTCATGATTAATTTTTTAAACCAGAAGCCTGAGTTAAGGTTAATTGACCTGTACCAGCCGGAATACTAAATTTAATTAGCACGGGAACCTTATTCGCATCTGCGGTAAGATATACAATATTTTTATTAGTTCCTTTAAGCTGATTATTATTTACAGCTATTTTGTAACATTCTTTACTACCCATTGTTTTGGTATTGATTGTTTCTTTACCAAGTAGTTTTAGATATGCAGTTTGAGGTTTTCTATCAAACAATATGGTTATTTTTTGATTCGTACCAACAGGAGCCTTTTCAATATCCATGTTTCGGATATGGTATAATGTAGAAACTACGTCATAAGTGTTAGAACCCATTTTCAGCGTTTTGGTATTAGGTTCCTTTTTCTTTTGCATAGTAGCTTTTATAGTTCCTTTCTTATAACTATAAACATATTTTTCTTTTTTGATGTAACCACCTTCATTGATATCCCTTTTGTATAAATACGGTTTCAAGTTACCAGGATTAACATAAGCTTCATATACATCTCTGATCTTAAAAAAAGAATCCCACTTAGAATACGTAGCGGCATTACATTTCAAGCGCAGGTAATTACTCTTTCCAGTATTTACCCTTGTCGTTTGCATGGTTACTTGAGCTAAGTTGGTTAATAGCCCTGACATATTATAAGAAGCTGTATATACTAATTTTTCATTTTCTCCAATAGAAGTATTGGATTTATTTTGTGCATTTGCAGTTATAAAAGAAAGAAAAAGTACGAGGATAGATAATTTTCTCATTATATTTTATAAATATGAATTGATTTCTAAATAATTAAGTTTTCGGTTGATTTAGATTCAATTTTTATACCAATTTGTTTTCTACAAAATTAAAAAAAGGGTTAACGTAACGATTAACCCTTTTTCAAAAATACTTTATTATTTTTTAGTTACCACCTTCAGTAGCCTTTTTCATACCATCTTCTATCATATTATAGAATTGATCAAGCTTAGGTAGTACAACTATTCTAGTACGTCTATTTTTAGATCTATTGGCAGCTGAAGAGTTATCTGCTACTGGGATATAATAACTACGTCCTGCAGCTGTCATCCTTTTTGGATCTACACCAAATTCGTTTTGTAAAACTCTCACAACAGATGTAGCTCTTTTCACACTTAGATCCCAGTTATCTAATAAAACTTTGTTTTTAATAGGCACATTATCAGTATGTCCTTCTACTAAAAATTCGATGTCTGGTTTGTCATTAACTACTTTAGCTACTTTTCCTAATACTTCTTTTGCCCTGGTAGAAACGTTATAGCTTCCACTCTTAAATAAAAGTTTATCAGAAATAGAAACATATACTACACCTTTTTCTACATTTACCTCAATATCTTCATCTGCTAAGTTTCCAAGTGCTCCTTTTAAACTTGTTACTAAGGCTAGTGTAACAGAATCTTTCTTATTTAAAGCGTCGTTCATAGTCTTGATCTGAAGATCTTTTTCTTTAATACTTTCTAAAGATCTTTCTAAGTTTTCTGCTTCTTTTGTTGATAAAGTTGCAAGATTACCAACGTTATTTAATAGAGCAGAGTTTTGATTTTTAAGATTGTTTACTTGATCTCTTAAAACCTTAAGTTCAGAACTCTCGCTAGCTTTTTCTTCTAAACAGCTATTTAATTTTACTGTGGCTGTATTTAATAAATCTTGTGTTTCTTTTTGTTTGGCTTCTAAATCCGCATATTTCTTCTGTGATACACAAGAAGATAATAAAACAGCCATAGAAGCTCCGATAATCATTGCTTTTTTCATTAGAAAACGTGTTTTTAGTCTTATTCCGGTTATAGAGACTCAAAATTATTAAAATTGTGACGTAATGTCCTTGTATTAACAATTATTTAATCAATATAACCTTACAAATGGTTAAATAGTTTTTTATTCAAGATATAATACTGCCATACAACGGAAGAAATAGTATAATATTTCCTTTTAGCCCCTGATTTTTTGCGTTTTTTAACAAAAGTTGGCAGTTTTTTGTAAAAGCTGAAATGTGCTTTAAGAATTGCTAGGCAATGAGAGGTTTTTCCTTCAAATACAAATTTTAAAGCTGCGATTCCATCTAACAAAAGTCTTGCAAATATAATGAACCAGCCATACATTCCAGAAGTATTTTTTAGAATCATTAATAAATTATTTCTGAAATTAAGAAATGTTTTTCGTGGATTCATTACATCCAGTGTAGCGCCACCTAAATGGAATACTTTAGACTGTCCTGCGTATTTGATCTGATAACCACTATTTTGTATTCGCCAACAAAGATCTATTTCTTCTTGATGTGCAAAAAAATCTTCATCCAAACCTTCCATTTCTTCGAAAACATTTCGCCTAATAAAAAGACAAGCTCCGCTAGCCCAAAATATTTCCCGGTCATCGTCATACTGTCCTAGATCTTCTTCTAGCGTGTCAAAAATTCTTCCTCGACAGTATGGATATCCAAATTGATCAATAAATCCACCAGCGGCCCCAGCATATTCAAAGTAATTTTTCTTCTTGTAATCAAGAATTTTAGGTTGAACTGCTGCAACCTTTTCAGAAGCTTTAAAGGTATTAATTACAGGAGTAAGCCAACCTTCAGAAACTTCTACATCACTATTTAATAAACAGTAGATATCTGCATCAATTTTTGTTAACGCGTCATTATAACCTTTAGCATAACCTCCATTTACTTCGTTTTGTACAACGGTGACTTCTGGATAAGAAGTATGCAAGTAGCTTACTGAATCATCAGTAGATGCATTGTCAGCAACGTAGACTTTTGCTTCTTTAGAATATTTTAAAACCGAAGGTAGAAATTGCTCTAATAAGGAGCGTCCATTCCAATTTAATATGACGATAGCTATTTTCACAGGTGCAAATTAAAAAGAAATAATACTAAATAACTATTTATAATCAGGAATATCCTTTAAGAAACTATACCGTTTTTCTGCATAATCCAACTGACAATAATAATGATTCATCCCATTAGTGATCATAAGATATTCTGCATTAAGCGCCAGGTTGTAACGAGCGATTTGATCAAAAACTTGTTGTGTGATTTTTACAGTAGGGGATTTACATTCTATGATTAAATAAATACTACCATCTGGATTAAAAATGATAATATCATAACGCTTATTTAAATCATTTACCTTAATTAGTTTCTCCACATTAATTAAGCTTTCCGGGTATTTTTTGTTTTCTATTAGATACTGAATAGTATGCTGTCGAACCCATTCTTCTGGATTAAGGATGATGAATTTTTTGCGAATTCTGTCGAAAATAGAAATTTTATTTTCGCTACTTTTGAATCGAAATTGATATGCTGGAAAATTAAGCTTTTGCATACCACAAATTTGATGATTTTTTCTGAATGGATGAAGTAAAACAGATCGTAAGCGATATAAAAAATGGAAACATTAAACCTATCTATTTTCTAATGGGAGAGGAACCCTATTATATAGATAAGATTTCTGAGTATATCGATAAAAATGTTTTAGCCGAAGAAGAGAAAGGATTTAATCAAATGGTTTTATATGGCCGCGATGTTACCATTGATGATATTGTTTCTAATGCAAAACGATATCCTATGATGGCAGAACGACAGGTAGTTATTGTAAAGGAAGCTCAAGATCTATCGAGAACAATAGAAAAATTAGCAGACTATGCTGAGAATCCTCAGATGACAACGGTTTTAGTCGTTTGTTATAAGTATAAGAAGATAGATAAGCGAAAGAAGTTATATAAAATTGTTGCTAAAAATGGTGTGATTTACGAAAGCAAGAAATTGTACGAAAATCAGGTTGCAGATTGGATTAGAAGAGTGTTAGCGGGATCTAAATATACCATAGATCCCAAAGCATCGCAAATGTTAGTAGAGTTTTTAGGGACTGATCTCAACAAGATCAATAATGAATTAGAGAAGTTAAAATTAATTATACCTAAAGGTCAACCCATTACGGCGGATCAAATAGAGGAGAATATTGGGATTAGTAAGGAGTTCAATAATTTCGAACTCCGAAAGGCTATAGGAACCCGAGATATTGTTAAAGCACATAGAATTATCAATTATTTTGCTCAGAATCCAAAGGATAATCCACTGGTAGTTACTATTTCGTTACTGTATAGTTTTTTCTCTCAGGTGCTACAATATCATGGTTTAGCAGATAAATCACAGCGTAGTGTAGCCAGTGCATTAAAAATAAACCCTTACTTTGTTAGTGACTATTCTGATGCTAGTAGAAATTATCCAATGAAAAAAGTGAGTCAGATTATAGCACTTCTTAGAGAAGCTGATGTAAAGAGTAAAGGAGTAGGGGCAGCAAGTCTTCCTCCCGGAGATATTCTAAAAGAACTTTTGGTAAAAATTATGGGATAGTTTCTTCTATGCTCTTAAAATCTGTATGCTACGTTAAATGTTCCATATCCATGATTTTCAGTATCATTTAATACTCCTGTTGACCATAAGTAGATGAAGTTGATTGAGAATCTATTCAAAGAATAAAACAAGCCACTACTAAGATGCCATGAAATATTGTTAAGCTCATCCACTCCATATGCTTTGTCGTCGAATATATTTCCTTGTATGGTTGCATTATAAGCTACAAAACGAGTTTCTACATTAAATTTGAAAAATAGTTCGGAATTTTTCTTCGGTAGTAATATAGAATTATGAAAACCGCTAGACTCTGTAATACTTCTGTATTTACCGATTCTAAAACCTGCGGTAGGTGCAGCCCTTATGTATAAACTCCCTAGATGTGCTGTTCCTCCTGCATAAATATGAAACCATTTGGCAGAAGGATTGAAATCATATAGTAAAGAACTTTTAAAATTTAATATAAATTGATTTTCTAATTGAAATTGCCAACCATCATAGATAGGATCTCCAGTGATATTTTCATGAAACCAATCCTGTATTGCTCCTACCTGCGATGAAGGTCCAATGATACCTGTTAAAATTTCTGATTTCACGAAAGATCTTTCAAAAGTATAAGTGGCACCAAGGGTTGCATATAATAATCCTGCAAATGGACGATCAAAATCATCTCGATCTTCAATTTCAGGTGTTAAAGCAAATTCGCGAACTCCAGAAGGTGTGTAACCTTCTATTTTTAAGCCTATTGAATAGAAAACGTTTTTTTTGGTTTTAAATAATTTTTGTAAGCCTAAGAATTTTTCCTTTTTGAAAGCGTACTCTAATCCAATTCCATAAGAATAATATCTGTCAGAATCTCTGAAAACTGCAAAGATATCATTGTCAATAACGACTTTTGTTTCGGAATGAAAAGTCTTTTTTTGAGGTTCTGTATCATCTTGAGCAGATAAAATATTAATAAAAGTAAAAAGTAAAAGAAAAGGAACTTTTGAATTCATTGTAATAAAAGGTGTGTCTATCAAACAAAGGTATAAATCATTCTATTTTTGAGTTTGTATTTTAACGTTTATATAATAGTTTAAGGAATTGGGAGAAAAGAAAAGTCTTTTACCTCTGTCATTACGAAGGAGCTTTGTACCTTAGAAATATTCTCTAAAGATGCTAATTTATTAGAAAGGAAGTGTTGGTAACTTTCCATATCCTTTGCATAGATTTTAATAAGGTAGTCAAACATTCCAGCAACATGATAACACTCTACAACTTCTGGAAATTGCTGAATATCCTTCTCAAACTTTTTAAGATAATCTGTTTGATGAAGGTTTAAGGTAACATTACAGAATACCATAAGTTGTAATCCTGCCTTTTTTCTATCTAGTATCGCTTTATACGATTTTATATAACCTTCTTTTTCTAGTTTTTTTACTCGTTCGAATATTGGGGTAGTAGTAAGGTTTAGTCGCTCTGCAATCTCCTTAATGGTAATTTTACCATTTTTCTGCAATAAGTTAAGGATTGATCGATCTATTTTATCCATATTTTTTTTCTAATAGTAGATACTTTTTAAGTTAAAAATAGAATATTATTCTTTAAAAAATCGTGTTTTTTATTTTAAATTCTAAATGTTAATCTATTTATGGATTTTATTTCTTTGTTTGGTAGTTTTATACTGCTAAGAAGTAGGAATATTTCTTTTTAATAGATGTATCAATAATAGAAAAGGTATCTACAGATGAACGAACATGATTTTAGTCCAGAAAGCTTAATGATGACATATGGTTATAAACCTGAATTATCTGAAGGAGCAATTAAATGTCCAATTTTTCAAACATCAACTTTTGTTTTTAAAACAGCAGAAGAGGGAAAAGCTTTTTTCGAATTAGCTTATGGTTTAAGAGAAAAATCTGAAAAAGAAGAATTAGGTTTAATTTATAGTCGAATTAACAATCCAAACTTAGAAATATTAGAAAATAGATTATGTCTTTGGGATAAAGCAGACGACTGTGCTGTTTTCGAAAGCGGGATGTCTGCGATAAGCACTGTTTTGTTAGAGTTCTTAAAACCTGGTGATCTATTAGTATATAGCAATCCAGTATATGGAGGAACAGATCATTTTATACATCATTTCTTAGATAAAATAGGAGTGCATACGATTGGTGTTATGCCCAATCAGAGTATTGAAGAAGTAGAAAAGATGATCGATGCATCTGGTAAGGCTGATAGGTTGGCGATGATTTATTTAGAAACACCTGCCAATCCTACAAATGATATTGTAGATATTAGTAAGTTTAGTCAAATTGCTTCTAAATATAGTTCAGAAGATAAAAAAGCATTAGTAGCTGTAGATAATACCTATATGGGACCGTTATGGCAGCATCCTTTGCAATGTGGTGCAGATTTCGTATTGTATTCAGCAACTAAATATATTGGAGGACATAGTGATTTAATTGCAGGTGCGGTGTTAGGAAATGCTGAATTAATGGTTCGCGTAAAAACATTAAGAACGTTTTTAGGGAATATGGTCAGTCCTCATACCGCTTGGTTGATGTTACGAAGTTTAGAAACCTTAAAAGTACGAATGGATCAACAGACAAAGAATGCACAAGTTGTAGCAAATTACCTAAACATGCATCCCAAAGTTGAGAAAGTGTATTATTTAGGTTTGTTAGAAGAAGGAACCGAGGCACATGGTATTTATAAGAAACAATGTTCTGCTCCTGGTGCTATGGTATCTTTTGATATCGTAGGTGGAGAAAAAGAGGCTTTTATGTTTCTTAACAATCTCAAGTTAATGAAACTTGCAGTAAGTTTAGGTAGTACAGAGAGTTTGGCAGAGCATCCTAAAACGATGACACATGCAGGAGTGGATGAGCAACAAAGGCAACAAATGAATATTACAGATCAGTTGGTACGATTATCTATTGGTGTAGAGAGCGCAGATGACTTGATTTGGGATCTAGAACAAGCACTGGAAAAGGTTTCAGCCACTAGTGCCGTAATGGTTTAAACGTTAATCAATTTTTTAAGAAAAATAATCTTTACGAAATATTGACCCGGCTACATGCGTAGCTGGGTTTAATATTTACGAAGCTTTTCTTATTGGAAATACTTTCTTGTACGTAAGACATCTCCAAATCCATTCTAAAGGACCAAAACTAAAATAACTTAACCATACTTTACTAAGTATCAGCTGAAAGATAAAAACAATAAATGCTGTTCCTAATGCAACAGATGGGCTTAGAGTTTCGTAAAGTTTAAAACCAACAGAGCTAAATAAGATAAGACCTACTAAACTTTGTGTAACATAGTTGGTTAATGCCATTCTTCCTGCATATTTTAAAGGAGATAAAATCTTCTTTAATTTAGAATAGTACCAAAGCCATCCAATTCCCCAAAGGTAAAATAAGCCCATACACACATCAGAAAGTACCATTAGTTTTATGAATATTGGTCTGAAATATTCATTATTGTAAACCTCATATTCTGGAAGTATAAAAAGAAAAACTAATCTGTAAATGTTAGAAATTATGGTAATTAATAACATTGGTGTTTTAATCTTAATTATAAAAACATCTAAATTTTCATTGATTTTGTTTTTTCCGATGTATAAACCAAGAAGAAACATTGATATCGCTACAGGTGCTAAAAAACCAAAAAGCATAGGAATATTGTAAAGATATTCCAGCAATCGTAATTTCATTCCTTCAAAATAAGTACCATTCTTTATGATTTGATTTACTGTAGTCCCAGTATATTCCATTAAGTAGGTCTCAGGTCTGAAGTTTATAAAATCAAACAAAAAAACTAAAAGTTGATCATAAAAAGGAAATAATAGAAAGATAGTAGAAAGAGTGAGGACTAGTTTGTTTGATTTTTTTATTAATAATGTAATAAATAGTCCTAATATAGCATATAGGTTGAGTACATCTCCGGACCATAATAAAATTATATGTAAAACACCTATAATTAATAAAAAGAGCATTCTTCTTCTAAAAAAAGAAAATGACAACATATTTTTGTCTAACATTTTAATGGCCTGCATCGAAATCCCCAGACCAAACAATAAAGAGAAAATCGGGAAAAACTTTGTGTAAAAGAATAGCTGTAAAATTTTTTCGGAAATTTGATCTATAATAGAAGTCCATTGTTTAGCGAATTCGTCTTGATTTAGAAAAGTGGAATTCATGATAACTATGTTTACAACAAAAATTCCAAGAATTGCAAAACCTCTGTAAACATCTAAGATTTCGATTCTTTTTTTTGTTTGTACAGGTGCCTTAGAGAACTTGTTTATAGATACTTTAGTTTTAATGGTAGGTAAGATTTATTAACTACAAAAATGAAGATACTTTTCTGTTTCACAAAATGAAATAGCTATCAAATATTTTTCAAAAAATGCCGTATGCGTTTGTAGATGTTCAGTTATTTTGAAAATTTTTCTGCTATCAAATCCCACAATTCATCGTATCCTTCATCATATCCCAAAGCCCAAATACCAATACCAGAAATCTTTTTTTCTTTAACCCAATCATATTTTATAGATAAAGATTTCACATCTTCAAAAAAAAGCTGTCTGTATTCCTCGTTATTAAAATCTTTCATAACCATATAACTAGAAGAGCTTTTGGGATCAAATTGGACAGGAATCTTTAATGAATCTATATAGGTGCTTTTAATAGTGTGATAGCGCGGATGCGATTTAAATGTATTTACGGTGCTTCCTATTTTTGGTTTTTTCGTATACCATTCTGCACCATAATAGGGTAATCCTACAATGAGTTTGTCAAAACGTACACCTTTGTTATAATAATAATCAATAGAAGATTGTAATCCTTTTCCAAATTTTTTGGTTTTTGCAAATGGTGTAACAGGACCGGTAATTTTGCTAAAACTACCAAAGTAATCGTATCCCATTAAAGTATAAAAATCAACATATGTATCTATAGCATTAATATCAAAAATATCATTCCAATCTTTTGCATAAAGACATAAAGAAACCTGGTAGTTTGGATTTACTTCTTTCAAATGTTTAGAAATATTGATAATAAATTGAGAGAATTGCTTTCTGTTTTTTCTAGAAACACCTTCAAAATCAATATTTATTCCATTTGCAGATCGCTGATTTAATAGAATAGCTAAACTATCTCCTAATACTTTTTGAGCTTTTTTGTTTTCTAAGAAAATACGATTGTTTTTAGCTCCAAAGTTCGAAACAGATAAAAAAACTTTACATCCTTTTGTTTTTGCACTATCTATAAGAGCAGTAGTTTTCCACTGATGAATGTTTTTATAACTTCCTGTTTTAGGTTGTATTTCATAAGAAAAATAGGAAACACCCCATAACAATGAAAAATTATAATTTTTATACATTGATCCGTTTGGATAGATATGCCATCCAAAGGTTCGTACACCTGGAAGCAGTGTACTATTTGGATGATTTTTCTTTTTAATTGAGATATTGTGTAGACTATCCCACTGCTTTTCGGTTTTGAAATTATGTTTCGTGAATTCAGTGTTTAATAAATTACGATGACTTATGTAGTTGGGGTTTTCTGTATCAGTTTTAACTTCTTCCGATGTATTTTGATTACATCCGATTAATTGTAATATTAAAAGTAATAGAAGAAATAACTGCTTCATTTTTTAGATCTTAGTTTTAGTAGTTCACTTTGGTTGATATGATTGTTACTTTAAAGATAGTATTAAAGTTTAGATAATAAATCTTGTTTTTTAAAATTATTAAATAGTTTTAAATAATTGATTATCAGTATTTTATTTTGAAAAGGGGGATTGTCACTATGAATTTCGGGTGTTTTCCCCCATTGTGCTGTGTGTTTTCCTGAAGTATATTTGTACCAGAAATATAAATAAAAAGATATTCACCATTTACACAGATAATATTATGAACTTATTAGGCATTAACTTTCGTTTTATTTTAGATTTTTTACAAGAACTTCCTAAAGCTAGTAGTCACGCTATTCATAGATAATAAGAGACAAATTATAAGTAAAGACGAAATTCAAGTGTTTTCACGTATTTCGCAAGATCATTAGAGCAGTTAGTTTTACACCGTATTAAAATCCAAATTCTATTAAACAACTTTACACAAGATATTATGAAACCATTTCGTATTAATTTTAAGTTTTTAAAAAAATTTTTAAGAGAACTTCCTAAGGCTTGTAGCCATGCTATACATAGATAAACCTGTGTATTTAGAAAAGGAAGAAACAATTTATTAGAATTTTGGGGGAAATTCTAATAGTTAGTTATAATAGTGGGGACAAAAAAACCGAATGTTTTTACATTCGGTTTTTTTAATATTAAATTTTAATCTTTTGAAATTAGCGAATAATAAACCTACTACTAGTTTTATCGGATTTAAGAATATATACTCCGCTAGGTAAATTAGAAATATCTAAGCTAATAGCTTGATTATCTGGATTTAGATTCATGATTTGTTTTCCCGTAATATCATATAGTCGTAAATACCAATTTCCTTTTTGAAATATGTTTACATAAGTACCTTTAACAGGATTAGGAGATATTATTAAAGTAGCTTTATTATTGTTTTCGTTACCAAATCCAGATTCTTTTAATGATTCTGGTAATACTTGGATTATGGTAACTTTTTTAGTTCTTAGTCCTTCATTATCTATAGCAACTACTCTTACTCGATAGTTTCCGGTAGCTAGATTTTGTAGTTTTTCATTTCCTCCCCATCCGTAGGGAGCTTCTGTATCAATACGGATTAATTCTCCATTTAGATATAGTCTGACCTCTCTAATTTCTCCATCTTGGTCATTAGCATCTGCTCTAACTACAAGATTGTCTCCCTCAAAATAAGTATTCGTATCTGTTGGTTGCAATATCGTAAGTTCTGGAGCGATATTTTGTTCTTCAGTTTTTACAAAATTTATCTTATATATGGCATATTTATGAATACTATAGTTACCGTTATTGGAGGTAATTTCGCCAAGAGATTTTTCCTCAGAAGAATTTAGGGCCTCTTCTAAAAGAAGATCTTGTTTAGGAGCTATTTCTATAACATTCGTAATTGTTCCTTGTAACGTTTTTTCTAATGCTGATTTACTTATTTTATAATTAGTATTCTTCTTGTTAAAGATCATCAGGGTTCCTTTTTTATTAGTGTTGTTATAAAACACTCCACCTTCTACATCTTCAAATGTACCTTCGTATTCTCCAGTTCCTTGATATTTTTTAATGTTTCCAAAATTTGCAGGAATAAAGCGATTAGCATTTTTTATTGGGTCTCTGAAAAATTTAAAAAAGTCGTAATTAACTAAAGTCCCAAAATTATGGTCATCGGGTAATAACTCTCCACGTTTACCTGTATAGGTTAACATTTGCACCATAGAATGCCAACTACTCATGGTAATCTGATTTTCTTTGAACATTTTGAACATGAAATTTGCGGTAAAAAGTCCACCTAAATAAGATTCTCTTAATCTATACTGCCTAATAATACCAGAAAAACCACCTACATGATATTCTGTTATCCAAATCTTTGCATTCGGAAAATCAGTTTTGTATTTAGAAATAGCTTCAGTAAATTTTTTATCTGCATGTGAAATAGAGTGCGTATATGCTTCTTCAAAAGGTATAAATTCATTGGTTGATGTTATTCCTTTCATTCCTACTGTTGAATATAAGTGAACTACTATGGCATCATAGAATCTATCTTGTTTAATTGCATCATACCATAATTCTTGTCTATTACCAGTATCAGGAGGGCCGTCTAAAAAGGATTCTTTGGTATATGGACTACTTGGTACTAAAACACCAACCTTTGCTTCTGGAAAAATTTCTTTTATGACCTCAGTTACATTCTTTGCTCTTCGTATATAAGTATTTATATTAGGAATAGGCGCTTTGTATTGATTGTAATATAATTCATTTCCTATTTCAAAAAAATCAATATTACCACCAAGGTTTTTAATATTATTAAGCACGTTTTTGGTGTCATTTACAGACATGGTAGTTATATTTACTACGAAAGTGCTCGATCCATTGGTTGTGGATAAGAATTTAGCATATTGCCTGTAATCTTCTCCTGATTGTTTTTTTCCGGCTTTTTCGAATCCTTTATTAATACTATTGAACCTGTCTCTATCTTTGTCATCGTTTCCATTCCATAATTGGGCAAATCCAGTTTTTAAATTAATATAGTTGCTATTGGTTCCTCCAGGAAATCGCATTACAGGTTTTCCTAATTCTTCATACTTAGAGATAAAACCGCTATGACTAAGGTAATATGGACGTGAAGAGGTATTATTGTTTAAGCCATACACTCCTTTTTCAAGTTTTTGGCTGTTATTATAGTCAATATCAATTTGTATTGATTCTTGAGCTTGTATTAAGGAAGTAAATACCAATAATAGTTTAATTGATAGTACTTTATAATAGTTTATAGTTTTCATTTAGTTAATAGGTTTTAAAGTGTGATTTGTATCATTGGTGCTAGAATTGAACTTTTAATTTTTTATGATCAATTTGTGTTCAATATTCTTATAACTTTCTTAGAACTGAATCATTTGATATTGAAAACGGTTCTATATCTTTATTATAGAACCGTTTTTTTTAGTTACCTTAATTGATTATAAGTTTTTGACTAGTATTATCAGATTTTAAAATATAAATACCACTAGGCAAACTAGAAACATCTAAGCTAATAGCTTGATTATCTGGGTTTAAATTCATGATTTGCTTTCCGGTAATATCATACAATCTTAAATACCAATTTCCTTTTTGAAATATATTGACATAAGTACCTTTAGCAGGATTAGGAGATATCATTAAAGTAGCTTCTTTATTGTTTTCGTCACCAAATCCAGATTCTTTTAATGATTCTGGTAATACTTGGATTATCATAACTTTTTTAGTTTTTAATCCTTCATTATCAATGGCAACTACTCGCACTCGATAGTTTCCAGCAGTTAGATTTTGAAGTTTTTCATTTCCACCCCATCCGTAAGGCGCTTCTGTATCAATACGGATTAATTCTCCATTTAGATATAGTCTAACCTCTCTAATTTCTCCATCTGGGTCATTTGCTTCCGCACGTACAATAAGATTATCACCTTCAAAGTATGGTTCATCTTCATTAGGGCTAATCATGGTTAGCTCTGGAGCTCTATTATCTCTATAATCTTCAGCATTAAGTCCAATAATATTGATTCTAAAATCTATACCAAAAGTCTCACCCGTTCCTCTATCTGTTATAAATTCGGTGAGAGTAGTGTAAGTACCTAGATCATCTTCTTCTATACCATAAGTTTTTATATAATTTTCAAGAGTTTCTTTGTTTTTGAAATCATAGGTTCTATTTCTAATGGTTGGGAATCTCCTAGCATATGCATGTCCAAAAGGGTACGTTCCTAGTCGATCGGTGATCATTCCATTAACCACAGCAGTGTAATCACCTGTATTTGTATTAATTTTAGTATCCATATTACTACCTCTACTAAAAGTTACATCTACATTTGCATCCAATACAGAAGCGTTGTATACGTTTTCGTTACTTCGGTCTAGTTGTCTATAGATTCTATTTCTATCGAATCCGGGGATTTTTACATTTATAAAATTAAGTTTATGTTGAGGGTTGGAATCGGTTCCACGACCATCGGTAAATCCATCACCTCTCCAATTATGAAATGTTGTATTTACCAAACATAGATTATCCAAGTCACCACCTATAAGACCCGCACTGTCGCCATTATAATAATTTCCGTTACGAACCATATATCCAAAATTGGTGGTAATATACATGGCTCTACCTGTATTCCATGTAGTGTGGTTATCTATTATGGACAATCTGTGATGAAAAGCTTGAGCAGCTCTATCTTTGGATCTAAATCCACTACTACATCCATATGCTTCATTGTTATTGAATTCTAATAATGGTGCAGCTGCTGGATCTACATAATCTTGTAGAGGAAAAAGGTTTTCTGGATATACGTTGGTTCTTACTTTATCTCTAATGCTTAGCACTGTTCCTCCACCATCATAGGCATAAGCTTCTCTTGATGAAGCAGCTACGTTATTTACCATTCTTACTGCTCTACCTTGTAATCCATAGGCTTCACCAATTCTAAAATCATCATCTAATAAATCTGATACAATAGAGTTTAGAGCTGAAGGAGCATCTCGATCCATGTCGGCAAAGTAGTAGTTTCTTCCATCTGGTCTTGCAGTTGTAACTAGGTTGTTTTCCCAGATTCCAGTTTCAGAACCACTTTCTGCAACCATACCAGATCCATCGATAAAATAAACGACATTATTGGCAAAAGAAGCATGACTATCGTGATGTACCATACCCCAACCAGGAGAACCCCAAACAGCCAATCCATGCGCTTCTGCCATTCTGGTTTGAGAATCTTTCATTCTATGAAAATGCATTGCATATCTTCCTCTTTGATTCTCAATATTCTGAGGTAGGGCTTTTTCTTCAACAAAATTTCGTATTCTAACAAATGGCTTTCCATCTTCATCTAACTCACCTGTTTTTCTTAAGTCATATTTAAAATCATCAAGGATATTATGTTTATTACTTCTACCAAGATCTTTGAATGCTGCAAAATGAATTTTAACATTGGTAGTATTCATAAACATGGTATGACCACGACGGGTAATGTCATCATTTATATTGTTATTGTTATCGGTAAAATCTATGGATTTAAAAGTAATGTTTCGGGTTAAATTTGATAGGTGACAAAAAAGGTTTGCCTCTGGTATTCCTTGGTGCGAGTTTCTTGTTTGCGCATTAAAAGTTACCTCATTGGTCGCTTCATTGATGGCTTCTATTACGAATTCTTCATCCTGTGTTCTGATACCATCATTTCTAACTCTAAATATACCTTGAGTACCTGATAAAACCACATCGTCTCCTATATTCCAATTTATAGGAGTGTCTTCAAGAGTTGTTTTATTTCTTCTTCTCGCTGTAGGTCTGGTAGTTCGTAAAAATGGAGTTTTTTCCTTACCAAAAATATTCACTATTCCCATAGTCATCAACCCTAATGAAGCTTGTGTTGGGTCCCATTCATATCTACCTAAAACTCCAGGTCCATCAGTAAATAATCGATTTCCAAAATGATCGTTCATTCGTTTTCCATCAGAATAATGACTTCTAGCTTGCGCATTCCATCGACTTCCACCAATTTGACCATTTTTCTTTTTTTCAATATCGAATGCCTTAAAATGAATATCAATAGTACCATCTGCTGGTTGATCAGCTTTGATATCTAATTCTGACATCATACCACAAAAAAAGGTATCTACTATTAGTTTTCTTCTAGCACCTGCTGGAGCTCTAAAAATCATTTTACCATCGTTTCGTATGGCGAATATGTGAGCATTACTATTGACGTTATAGGTTACATACTTTCCTTGAGGTATAATTACAATAGAGGATAAACCAGGAACCGTTCCTGAATCCCAAGTGTTAGGATCGTCCCAATATCCAGAATTCATTACTTTATGAGTAGCAGTATTGGTTGGAATAATTGCACTCATATCCAACATTTGAGCTTTTCCAGAAAATGAGAAGCAGATAAGGGTCAGTAAAAGATGAATACATCTTTTTAGATTAATTTTTTTCATGGCATTTGTTTACGTTAGTATTAATATGTATACCTCTTAGGTATTTACAACTAGTAAAGAGCATCTTTAGGTGTTGTTTAACTAAAGAATTTTTGTTTTTAAAGGACTTGCAGTAATTTGCGAATTAATACTAGGGTAGGAAAGATTGTATTTTGCGCTAGAAAAATTTAATTAATAATTTATTAGTTTAAGGTTCATATAATTTGATGAAAAGACTTTTATAATTAATTCTGGATTTAATTATAGATCGTCGTTTTAGATTGCAAATTTAGCACTGGTGATTGTTGTTTTTTATACTATGTAGGTTGATTTGATGTAATCAAACTCATATTCTGAGGTTGATAAAATGTAAACATTGTAAACTTTTTAGATATTAAATGTTTGAAAATCAGTGTTTTGCTTTTTATTTTTTGTGTTAGTGTTACTTTTTAAAAAATAAAGTCAGTTATTTTTCTTTATTTAAAGGAGGGAAGTATCTAATTTATTTCAAGTCGTTCTTAAAATTAAATCAGTTAATTATTAAAACAACATTTGTACATAGGAAGAAGAATAGTTTTCAAAGAATATTGAAAGTGTTTTTCTTTTTATTTTTTATATCCAATTTTACGTTAGCTCAGAAAGAAAATAATCTTTCTAAAGCGAAAAGGATTGATAGCCTAATATCTTCATTAGACAAAAATTATAATGATCCTAAAAAGCTAAAGGAAGTTTTAGATATGAGTTCGGATATCGAATACTTTGTTGGAATGAGTAAAGCACATATGATATTAAGCTTTTATTATAGAAAGCATGATATCGTTGATAGTGCATTTTATCATGTGAATCGTTCTATAAAACTTTGTAAAGAGAATAATTTGGATAAAGAATTGCATAATTCTTATTTGTCTTTAGGAAGTATTTATGGGAAAATTAAGAACTATGAAAAGTCCCTAGAAGTAAATTTAAAGGCATATGATTTTTATAAAAAACAGGATTCCAATAAACATAAAACTATATTAAGGGCATTACAAATAAATATAGCATCTACCTATAGTTTGTTGGGGGATTATGAGCTGGCTCATCAATACTACATAAAAATCTTACAGGATCCAAATTTTGATTCTGCTACGATTCATTATAGTCAACTACATCAGAATATTGCTTTGAATCTCAAAAGGCAAGGAAAATTTGATGATGCAATAATATGGTTAGAAAAAGGGTTGGAATTAACTAAGAGCAATAATCATGAATTGATTAAAAATGATATCCTTAAAAGTATGTGTGATGTTTATTTGCTCCAAAATGAAAATATAAAAGCGGAAAAAATATACCATTTGATAAGTGAAGAGTATAATTGGGACAAAGATTTTTATTTGGGTATGATTTATTTAGGGTTGAATAAATTACAAGATGCCGAGATACTTTTTTTAAAATCCATAGAGAGAGAAAAAGATGATCGAAAGAATATGGATAGTTTTCATAAGCTTTCCGAAGTATATGCTAAACAAAACTCATGGAAAAAAGCAAAAGAAAGCAAGGATAAGTATTATGCGATTAAAGACAGTTTAACAATTTTAAATAATAAGGAAATAATCAAAAATAACGAAATAGGTTTTAAGCTAATTGAAGAAGAACTTTTGAATAAACAGCTGGATATAGAGAATAAGCTTTTGGTTACGAAAAATAAAAGACAGTTCAATATTATCATTGGAGTGACACTTTTATCCCTAATAGGAGTTTTGTGTTTTTTTCTATTAATAAAAAATATAAGAGTAAATAAAGAAATAACTAAACTCAAGAAAACAGAGAAGAAGTTATTGGAAGATAAGATCCAACTAAGAGAAAACGAATTGAATATGACTGTTGCAGCAATAACAAATCGCCAAAAAATGTTTGAAGAGTTAAAAACTGAAATGGATAAGTTCGATAAATCAACCTCCCAAATAAAAAACCTTAAGGACAAATTGAGAGGGTTAATGATGTCAGGTGATGATCTGTTTGCAATTCAAGATAGAGTAGAATCTAGATATCCTGGTCTCATCACCCAACTTAAAAAAGCATATCCTCAATTATCCAATACCGAAATTAGATATTGTGTTTTTACAAAACTTAATTTATCAATTAAAGAAACTGCTGGTATTTTAGGAGTTTCTGCAGATACTGTAAAAACTTCTCGAAGTAGAATTAAAAAGAAGATGGATATTCCTGAATCCTATACACTTGGGGCATATTTAGAGGAGTTTTTTAATGCTTCTTAAAAATTATAAATAAAAAAGTCAGACCTACAAAGTCTGACTTTTTTATTTATAATGTCTCGTCCTGAAATAAGTTGACGTAATTTAGACTTATTTATGACACATTCAGAAGAACCAAGGAAGAAGCGTACA
>NZ_CANLOZ010000019.1 GCF_947492965.1 uncultured Aquimarina sp.
GTTGCTGTAAAATGATATACGCCTGCATCTACCGCGGTAGCATTAGCTATTACTAAATCTTTATTGGTAGCTCCTGGAATAATAGCTCCATCTTTATACCACTGGTAATTATTATTAGCACTCGTTAGCGCAGTACTGCTTAAGGTTATAGAACCATTCTCTGTTACGGATACTGTTTCGGTTTCGTCTACTTTGGCTTGTAATAAATAATTGAACGTAGTTAGATTCCCTTGATAGGTATCAAACTCTATTTCAAAATCACTAAAAACAAAATTATTTTGTTGAAGCCCTAAAACATTTAGAATATCAGAATTAGCTAATGCTCCAAATTCTGATGGAACTCTCCCCGACATCTGGTTTTGGGCTACACCTAAATGATTTAAATTCGATAATTGGCTAAAAGAAGAAGGAATTGAACCAGAAATATTATTGGTAGTTATATCTAAAAACTTCAATGTACTTCTATTTCCCAAAGATGAAGGAATCTCTCCACTTAATTGATTTCTATTTAAACTAATTACTTCTAAAGTGGGAATATTAGCAAGTTCTGAAGGGATTTCGCCTTCTAAACCATTCCAAAATAATCGCAAATTAATAAGATTAGGTAAGTTTCCTAACTCAGTCGGGATTATACCACTTAACCTGTTATTTCCTAAGTTCAATTCTTGTAACGAAGATAAATTTCCTAATGAAGCAGGAATTGCTCCTGTTATCTTATTTCTCTCTAAATGCAATACCTCTAGACTTGATAAGTTACCAAGCTCTGAAGGAAGTGGACCATCTAAATTATTAATATAAAGTCTTAGTTGTTTTAGCTTAGACAGATTTCCAATAGAGGCTGGAATTGTTCCAGAAATTTGAGTTTCATGTAGATGTAACGCCTCAAGATTCAAAAGATTCCCAAACTCATTTGGGATTGAACCTGTTAATCCATTACGATAAAGGCTTAAGGTCACTAAATTAGTGAGATTACCCAGTGATGCAGGAATTTCACCCGTAAATTGATTCGATCCAAAATGCAAAAGAGTAAGGTTTGTCATATTTCCAACGGAAGCTGGAATCGTTCCTGTTAGTGCATTTCTTTCGAACGTTACAGTCTCTAAATGTATTAAGTCACTAAAATTATCAGGTAATGGACCCGCCAATCCATTTAATGCCAAAATAAGATTTGTTACTTTTCCATCGGTAACTGTTACTCCATGCCAATCGCATACTGGAGCGTCCGTCAACCAATTTGTGCTGTTCCGCCAATTTGGTCCGTCCGTATTATTATACAAATCGATTAACGCTTGTTTTTCGGAAGCTGATACTCCACAACCAACCTCTAAAGTAATTGGATTTCTTGTTAAAGTGAGATCAGTAATTATATTATTGGTAGCTGTAAAATGATAAACACCTTCATCTGTATCAGAAATATTATTTATGGTATAACTTCTTGCATTAGCTCCAGGTATAGCAACATTATTTTTAAACCACTGATAACTGTTATTTGTGCTTGAAAGATCCGAAGTCGTTAAAGTAATACTCTCTCCAATAGATGCAGAAACAGTTTCCGTTTCATCCACTTTAGATTGCTCTAAATAAGAAAAAGTAGTTAAATTATTTTTATAAACATTAAAATCTGATTCAAAATCCACAAAAACCAACTCATTTCTAGACAATTGGAAATTTTTAAACACCCCTGATAAAGCAGAAGTAGCAAAACTAGATGGCACTTGACCAGTAATTTTATTTGATTGAATTCCAAAAACTTCAAGACTTGGTAGACCTCCTAAAACGTCTGGAAGAGGTCCTTCAATAAAGTTACTAGATAGATATAATGTTTTAAGATTTGTTAAGTTCCCAAATGTACCAGGTATTCTACCTGTCAATTGGTTACTTTCCATTGATAAGAATGTAAGGTTTATTAAATTTCCAAATGATTCTGGTATTGAACCGGAAATAGCATTTCTAAACAAATTTATACTGGTAAGATTTGTTAAGTTACCTAATTCACTAGGAATAGCTCCAGATAATCTATTATAATTAAGATCTATTATTTCTAAATTAGATAAACTTCCAATCTCAGAAGGTATCTCTTCCTCTAAATTATTTCTAAATAAAATCAAACGTTCCAGACTACTCAAATTACCTAAAGATGCAGGAATTGAGCCAGATAATTGGTTGGCAAATAAGGATAAGTTTGTTAGGTTTGATAAATTACCTAAGGATGCAGGAATACTTCCGGTAAAGCCATTCGATCCAAAATTTAACACCTTTAAAGCGGTCATATTTCCAATTGAAGGAGGAATACTTCCTGATATTGCATTACGCTCTAAAATAAAACTCTCTACATTAACTAGCGTATCAAATACATCTGGTAAAGGTCCTCGAATTCTATTTATAAAAATGGTAATATTTTTAAGATGAATTAAATCTCCAAAAGAATCTGGAATTACACCATCTAATCCATTATTGGAAAAACTTACTCCTACAACTTTGTCATCGACTACAGTAACTCCAAACCAACTACTAACCGGGGTCTCTGTTAACCAATTTGTGTTGTTAGTCCAGTTTGGACCATCTGTGCTATTATAAAAATCAATTAACGCTTGGCGTTCTTGAGGTGAAACCTGAGCAGATAATGTATGAGTTACAATATTAATAACAGCAATTAATATTAAAACACTTTTTATTCTGTATTGAATATATGTTAAACCTTTCATATATCTTTTTTAATGTTTTTTCTTCTTGATGAAACTCTTAATTAATTGGAAGCCAAACAGGTGGATTTACATTATGACATTTATCATAACCTACAGCTCTTAGATCTATAGAGGTCCCTTGAATTGGTTCTAAAGTAGATTTGTGTAATAGTACAAATTCTAACCTCCAAATATTCTTATCACTGGAGTTACCAGGTCTACCTTTAGCGACATCTAAATCATATTCAATAAACTTTGTTCCTGTATCACCTAACACTATTTCTCTATCCTTAAAAATTAATATATCACCAGCCTGAAGTCCTTCATGCGTAAATTGAACAATTTTATTAAACCTTACTGCCATTTGCCTAAATCCTCTTTCATGCACTATAAACGCAAAATATACATCATCATTTGGTGTACCATGAATGGTAAATTTAGCTTTTCGGCCATGACATTCTTGTCCTGTCCAAACATTATCTTTAGTATAAACTCCTTTTATTATTGGTTCGGACATATCATCACACTCGTCACCTATACCATCTCCATCGTAATCAGCCTGATCTGGATTATAAGTATACGGGCAATTATCCGCTGGGTTATCTACATTATCAATAACCTCATCTATATTAGTAATACCATCATCATCTGGATCCAGATCTTCCTCTAATTCCCCAATTAAACTAGTAGTTTGATCCGCACTACCATTACTTCCTGCAGGTACCAGTAAACTAGATCGACCTGAATGTGAGGCTTCTTCCGTAATCACAATACCTCCATCTCCATCTCTATCAATCGCTTCGCGGAAATTAAAATGATGTCCTAGTGCATTTCTAAAATAGGAGTCTTCAAAATTATCTGCTCCCATATATCTGTATCTACTATTGGAAGTAACCGCAGTAGGTAATGTAAAGTTATACCCATATTGTGCAGAAGAATATCTATCTAACGCATCTTTATTCTCTATTTCAGCACCGTATGGGCTATACTGTGTTACTTCACTAGCAAAGGTCCATTCTCTTGATTGTTCGTGAGCGATCATTTTCCACACTCCATTTTCTAGCTCATAAAACGGTTGGAAGCTTTTGAAATAACCTTCTCGTCTATTAAATGCCTCATTACTTTGGCCTTCTGCAATTTTAGCTCTTTCTACTAAATACGCGTATGACTTTTTGGCTCTCCATTCTCCCTTTATATTCTCTAAATATGGATTAAAACCATAACTACTAATTTCTACATTTTTTAAATCATCTTCATGAATACTTTTAAGATCTCCTTCACATTGTCCATTCCAAAAATCACTATATTCCACAGCACTTGCGTTTACAATACGTAAATTATCAGTACTGGAAGTGCTATTCTGTGTAAAGTCTAATGTAGAAATACTTCCTCCTATTTTTCCTTCAATTGGGTTCTTCATCATAGTAATAGAAGCCATATTCGCCGACTGTTGATTTCGATATCCTGAACGGATAATCTTGAAATTTATACTATTAGTAAATGTCTCACCTTTATCTAATAATTTACCATCTCTATCCATAAGACGAACTCCGTTGTTAGCACTATTAATACCAACAACCCAAGCTCTAGTAGCATCTCTATCAGCGCTGATTAAGAGTTCATCTCCTGTACTAAAGAATCCTCTTACATCTCTACCGTAACTAAAATAATCTCCATTTTTCACCAACTCTCCGGTTGCTCCAATATTGATAGAGGCTTGCGCCATATTTTTATAATCTTTACCCCAGTAAGCAGGAAAATTAAAATTGTAATACTGATCATCATACTCATTTACGGTCTTGGTTAAAAGGACCTGTCCTGTACTAGCATCCCAAGCTTCATTCACTGTACTTACTTGTGATCCTAAATCCTTTGCAATTTTCTCCTTTAAAATTCCAGTCGTATGAATCACTTTTGTGGTAGTTGTGGTATGTAATGTTGATATGATCTCTGATCTTTCGGGTGGAGCAGTCGGAATAATAATTGGAAAAATACCAATAATCAAAGTCGCTACATTCCCTTGAATACCAAATACTGATGATTTAGAATAATTCTCTCTAAAATCATTAATTACATCATATTGTACTCCAATTTCTCTTTCTGTTATAGCACCATCTTTTCCAATGGTAACAAGGTTGTTATCCAATACAGTCTCGTCTTCTTCGCTCGTACTATATTTATAATCTACCCCCGATATAAACTCATCATATTCGTTATAAACACTTTGAGACTTGGTTTTACCGTTCATGTCGTTTGTATGCACTACGAATCCTTGTGATAAAGTAAGCTCCGATTTTACAGACACTTTCAATCCAAAAAGTCCTTTCAATACATTTGCTACTACCTCTTTATCATTCGATTTCCAGTTAGCAGGATTATCAATATCTGTATAGTCTGCAATGGTTGGAAAATTTCTAGATGTATAAAATTCATTTACCACTTTTCCGGTAGCATGCTGTTTAATATCGTCCGAAGGGGTGTAATTTTTAACCGTCACCCTACTATATGTAATCGTTGGATTAGGAAAAAATGATTCTCCAAAAGGTTTTTCCACAAAATT
The DNA here is from genome assembly GCF_947492965.1 of uncultured Aquimarina sp. Lineage (GTDB taxonomy): Bacteria > Bacteroidota > Bacteroidia > Flavobacteriales > Flavobacteriaceae > Aquimarina. The sequence continues at coordinate 5,245 of NZ_CANLOZ010000019.1, forward strand.
CACTTCTTCTGGTCTCACTTTATCTCCACGATTGTAGAAAGGTTCTACGAATGGATTTTCCTTACTTCCAAGAGGTTCATAAGTTGCTACTCCACTAGAAGTCCCATCTTCCTCTAAGGTATAATCGTATATCTGTCCATATCTTTTCGCATATCTATCGATGTTAGAATCACTCCTATCTACTTCCAACATTTTATCCCATTGATCTTCTAGTAAAAGTTGCTTTACTCTACAACCTCCTCCTAACTTTTTTCCATCGGGATGTTGTAATCGAATCCAGGATTTTTCAGGAATAAATCGTCTCGCACAGAATTCTTTATCTCTTAATCTACCATTTGGTCCTTTAAATATTTCAATAATACCTCCAAAACTCTTTACCAACTCCTGAGCAATATCAGCAGGGTTCTGAGGATCATTTGTCAACTTCATACCGTAAACCAATCTGTTCAAGAATTTTCTTCCAAAATACCATCCTGCTTTAGAAATTGGGTTTACATTTCTACCACTTCCGTTTATTCCTCCCTCCAGATCTGACATCTGCATCGGAATTGCTACGTTCTTCTTCCCTGGTATATCAGATCCAAATATTATTGGATTATTTGGATTATTTAAAGCTTCTTGGTCTATTCTAAAATATCCGGTAACATAGTCAAACTCATTTTTAGAAAAATTAGGGCTATTCGTAACTCCCCCAGATTTAGACATGTTCATCATAAACTTGAAGAATACTGGTTTATCAATATATTCTCCAAGATATCTTTGCTTGAAATCATTGACCGTATTGACGTTGTTGTCAACCTCTACAATCAAATATTTAGCATCCGATGTACCATTATAGGATCCTGGTGTATATAAAACATCTTCAACAATGGTATCCTCGCTATTAAGTGATTTACTTGCTCCAACAACTTTGAACATCTGCATTGCCTTACGATCCTGAACATATTGATAATCATCTGATTCGTAGGTCATTTGTAATCTACCTCCTGAAGGCAATTCTACAGAGGTAAGACTCCATGCCTGTGCAAATACATCTTGTTGCTGTTGATTTCCTTGTTCTACATATGGAAATTCTGGAGCAGTGATATCATCGTTCACATCACAACCTCCTTGGTTTGGTTTATAATTACCCCAAATATCATATCCTTTTAAATTATAGGCTGGATTAGATTCATCACTCTGCACCCATTTTCCATTTTCATCATAAGATCCCGTTCCATAGTTAAAAGTATAAGGAGTATATTTTCCCATTTTAGAATCGCGATAGGTAAAATATACTTTCTTTAACGTTAGTTTCCCATTATTGGATAAAACCCCTTCTGCATTATAATAATCCAATTCATTATCATCTAATTCACTATCATTTAATTCTTCTAAAAGATTGTTAGGAATTTCTTGACATTGTGAATAATCATAGATAAAATGTGCAGTCTTAATCGCTGAAGTTTCTTCTCCATACTTTATGTATTCTGGCCTCGAATACAAAGAGATACTATCAATTTTTTGCATATGGGCAGAAGTAGCATCTCCTCCTCCATTTTCATTTTTCACTCCACGACCATCTTTTCTGTCTGATAAATAGAAAACTGCTACATGTGTTTTAGTCTCAATACTTTTAATGTATTTGATCTCTTTTTTTCCATATATGTAACTTCCTTTTTGGTCATTTTTATCAGAATTTAATCCTGCATTAAAGGATGCTTTTTCATAAGGGATACGCCACTGATATGCATCTTCTGTAGTTTCATAATTAAATTTAGTATACGCTCCAAAATCATCATCTGTTGGTCCATCACCTTTTCTGTCCTCATAATCTGAAGATAACACACTAGACAACAAATAGGTATGTGCAAATGGCGGTGTAGCGATCTTATTAAAATAATGATCTATTCCACTTGTATTATTGCGAGTATTTTCATCGCCATCAATAGCTACTTCTCCTAAAGCACAATCTCCATTAGAACGCACTGCAAAAGATAATTCATCCTTTTGGATGTTATACGCTGTTTCTCCGTAGGTATATGTAGATCCATCCCCTTGTAGTATTTTCATACCAGCCTTATGATGCGGTTTTGCATGAGCATTGGTAGTGAAAGTTCCTAGTTGGAACTGATCAACATCACCTGCGGTAACAGGCTGGATGGATTGATTTCTGATTTCCCTCTTCTTTCGCTGAATCGGTTCATTAAATATTACCTCATCATAATTATAATCGACACCATTATTTTGGTAATTCTTTATTCGATATCTATTAGCAGCATATTTACCATAGCCATTATTTCTTATCGTACCATTTCCGATAGCAGAAGTATTTCCACCAGGCTGGTCTATAGCTAGAGCCATGGCTCTATACCCACCTAGAGTACTCTGAAATAATTCCTTTTCCTGATCTACAGAAAGCTCTCCTATAGATTTAAAATATACCTTTTCATAAGTAGGATGGTTTAACACTCTTTCCTTTAAATATTGGGTGGCATTGGTTTCCCATACTCCAGTGTGACTTTCTGAAGGAGAATTTTTATAATCCAATCCTACATGAATTCCTGATCCAATTTCAATCTCACCACCTCCTGAATTACTATCGCTTTCGTCATTTACAAACTGATCAAAAATATAGCCCGTCTGACTTCTAAAAGGACGAAACATTCCTCCTATTCCTTGTCCATTAATATTATAGAGGTCATAAGAATAATTTACCATAGGTAGTACCCGTGTATTCTTACTTACGATATCTTCTTTCTCTCTATTAAAATCTAAAATATCATTTCGTGTGGCATTCTCCGTAAACTCATATCCATACGCTTTTTCAACGTCCATTTTTCTCGCCAGGCTTTGTCGATTACCAAACGCAGTAACTCCAACTTCACCATCTATTCCCCAAAGGTCACCTCCCACAGATATTCCAAACGTAAGTCCCGAGTTTTTAAAAGCTGTTCTTTTAGTTGGAGTAAAAGTGCTATTAATAAAAGAAACACTTCCAGATCCAGATGATTCCATCCCACCATAATTTTGTTTAACAGATGCACTCATATTAAAGGAAGTTAATCCCTGTCTAGAGTTAAAAGGTGCTCCAAAATTCAAGCGTCCTGTTACTGCATTATTGGTGGATTTATCTTTATCATTTTTAGCTGTACTAATGCTTACACTTGGTGTAACAGTAACACCATCAGATGCTGAAGAGGTTAAATTCATCCCAACACTCACATGGTCTGCAACGGCAAAATTTAACCCAAATGATGGTTTAAAAGTGATTCCTTGATAATTGTTATGCTGTATTGTTAAACCAGCACCTCCCTTAAGTGCCTCGATACCAAATATCTGTGCATTTACATCTAAGGTCGCTCCAATCGTAAGGTTATCTTTTAGATTATTCTCATAGGTAATTTCATCTCCATTAAAATCATCTGGTATACCACGTACTTGTCGGTTAATTTGTCCTACGTTTAAATTCCAACCTAATCCAACCCAAGTGGATTCCTGATCCATATTAACTCCAGCATTGTACGCTAGATTTAAAGGATATCCTCCAACATCCATCACTGGAATGTTGTAATTAAAATCTCCGGATGATAAATCTACCATATCCGAAGTACCAATTGGCGTAAACGAATTAAATTCCGGTTGTGAAGGACCACTTGTTAAAGCCCATAATTGTGATGGCTGTGCCATTTGCACTACCATCTGAATCGCTAAATAACTTGCTATAACCTTTGTTACCTTACTTTTTCGTATTGTATTGATCATATCACTCAGTGTGTTATACTTTTATAACTTAATAGGTGTTTCTTTGAAATTGAACTTCATTAACCCATTACCAAATAAATTATCTTGATAAATAAGTTTTACATTCTCATTTTCCGGAATATTTCCAAAATGCAGTAATATTCTTTTAAAAGGTGCTACTTTAAAATTTCTTTCGAATGTTACTCCGGAGCATTTAATACTGTCCCCCTTTTGAGTAACCACTTGAAAATCTTTTTCAATGTAAAATGACATATATTTTACAGACGCTTCATAATCCATGTCTGTATACTCACCTTTTAATAAATCATCTTTGCTATCATGTTGAAACTCGACCTCTATAACTCGTTCGTTTTTGAGCGATTCATAAATAGAATCTACTTTTTCTAAGTTATGAGATCCTTCATTTTTTAAAATGTAATATTGAAGTGGAACCAATGTGGCTTTGTATTCTATATCAGAAAATAAATGGGAAATTGATTTAGATTTCCAACCCGATTGTTCCAAGTTAAAAAGCTTATATTCCGTTTCTGAAACTGAAGATTTTTTTTCCTTTTGGCAAGATGAAAACAGCAGTGTCCCTGCCAAAAAGCCCATAAGTACCCTTTTGAATATCATAGTTTTATGAAAAATGAAGTGAAATTTTAGAGATTAATTTTCTAACAATTGTTCTAACTTTTGAAGACGTTTATCCAATTTTTTATTTATCTCCTGTTGTTCTTTGATTGTTTTTTCTTGTGCTATAGTGTATAAGGTTAACTCCTCAATTTTTTCGAGTAGCTTTAGATTCATCTCTTTAAGGTTGATGCCTTTTTTTTCCATTTCTGAAGCAGCCGGAATATTAGGAAGATGTCCTTCTTTTTCGATATAAGCTTCCACCTCTTGTAATGTCTTTAAATCATAATCCTCATAAAAAACGTAATCTGGTGCGATAGCACCTAATAAATCGATTTTAACTTCTTGTACATGCACTTTTCCTTTAACTGTTAACAAATACTCTGGATCATCTTCATTGGTACCTATTGATATCCGACCAGTAGTAACCAATTCTCCTTCTAATTGAGTATTTCCGTTTACAGCGAAATTATATCCATCTGGAACTATATTTGTGTTAACACCGATTTGATCTGAATTAAAATCACCATAAATCAATGGAGTTTCAGCATCCGAGTTTTCTATATATAATTTATTATCGCCAGCTTCATTAAAACCAGCTCTATATCCTACAAATATATTTCCACTTCCTACTGCATTTCTTCCGGCGTTACCTCCGATATATACATTTCTTCTTCCATCAATATTCTCTCTACCTGCAAATGTTCCTAAAAACGTATTAAAATTTCCGGTAGCATTATTTAATCCTGTAGAATTACCGGTAAACACATTGTTATTTCCTTCTATGTTATTTCGCCCAGAATTTCGCCCTACAAAAACATTTGTTTGTCCTGTGGTATTACTTTGTCCAGAACTTGTTCCAAAAAAACTGTTATTATTCGCAGTTGTATTTCTTCCTGCATTGGCGCCAAAGAAACTATTATTATTTCCTTGATCTCCTGAATTTGTTCCCTCGTTCGTTGTGTTGTTTTGAGCAAAAATGATACATGATGAACAAACAAATATCATAAACAATTTAGTAGTTAGTTTTCTCATAAACTCTCTTTTATTCAGCGTGTAAGAACGCCATAGTTGATTCCAATAAACTTTATTAATTTCCCTCGTACTTATTATTAGCGTACTCTAATACTTTTTTTGTAATATCTATCCCTTCTTGTGCGAACATAATATTCCCATTTCCCTGTGTTCCAAGAATGATAGTATATTTATTAGTTTTCCCGTATTCTTCTATATATGCATTTAATCGACTCCATACCTGTTGGCTCACTTCATTAGAAAAATATTCATTCATCCTTCTCAATTCTAGATCCTCTTTCTTTAGGATAATTTCAGTTTCCTTAGCCTTCTCTTCATTCTTCTGTTCTGAAAAAATAGAATATACCGTATACAGACTATCCATTTTTTTTCTTTGTTGATCTATTTTTTTATTGTTAACCTTTCCTAAATCTTTGGACATATTAAATCCATTGAAAAGCTTAACATTATCAACATAAAAAATTGAAGTCTTGTTATTTTCGACGAAATAGAATGAAAATAAAAAAGAAATGATACCGACAAGCACTATGTTGCCAATAATCAATATAGGGACGTGTTGTTTTTTCAAGATGGTCAATTATTTTGGGCTTGGCAAATATATGTTAAAAAAACTAAAAAAATACGTTAAAACCGTAAAAAAATTATTAACATTTTTAACTATAATATTCCCTAAATGTTTACAAATTTAATTTTATCAATATCTCAATACAACCAATTACTTCGTTGGTTTATAATTAAGTGTCTTAAACGAACAAATTGTTACCATGAAAATTCATTTTTTTTCAAAAAAAGTTTTATTGTTAAAAAACTCAAAAGAAAAATTCTTAAAAAAAGCCTAACAAAGTAAGCAAAAACTGTGTGTTTCATTAATCTAATAAACATCGTCAGGAACATAAACTATCCTAAGAAAATTAATCTCCGAGAAATTAATTTTGTTTATTAAATTCACGAATATCTTTTCCTAACTGTAAAGAAATTTTATCCTCTGAGATATCTTTGACTCTAATCCCTTTTACTTCTGCTCCTCTTCTAACACGTTTTAAGACTCCATCTAATCTCAAAAGCCCTAATCTAGATGTACTTTGCTTAGATTTAATATATCCTAAATACTCCACACGTGGCCAATTATTAGATATATTCACTTTAGGTCTAGAAACTTTCTTTTTAGGCACTGAAGAAACAGCTACTGTTTTCTTTCTTACTTTTAACGACTTTCCCAGGAAAGGATCTCTGTCTGGTATAGAAAGTTTGAATGTGTCTTTTTTACGCAATAATATCTGCGGTTTACCCACTAAGGCATCTGCTGTAATTACAACATCCTCTGATAAAAAGTATGGAGCCGCAAACTTGTATATAACCACTCCCCAAATCAGTGCCACAGCAACAATTAAAATTTTATTTAATTTCTTTTTCTGCATTAATTCACAATGATTTGACTACTATCACTATAATCACCTACATTCCCTGCATCATCCACTCCTCTAACTCTCCAAAAATAGGTGTCAGCAGTATTAAAAGTAAATGAGTACTCTTCAACATCTTCTGAAGCAGATTGTATTACATCATTAAAATCCTGATCTGTTGCAATTTGCAACGTATATGTTACTCCAGACTGAATTGTTCCTGTATCCGTAAAGGTCCATTTAAAACTTACCTCTTCACCAGTAGATATAGTCCCTCCAGAAATTGGTTCTGTTAAGGTCGGTTTTGGAGGATCTTGTGTATCTACAGAAAACGTTCGTGGGAAATATGTTGTAGCGCTAGAACCATTACCAGCAGATATTTCCCATCGGTATAAAGCATCTTCAGTAATTACTGAATTGCCGATTGTAATTGATGTTCCAATTATATTTTCGTTATTATTATTAAAAATTTCTGTTTCAGTCGCTCCATCAATTCTAAAAATACGAATCTTATAAAAAGTTGCGGTACTGATTGCTTCCCAAGAAAAAGTAATTCCTGTATCATTTAAAAACACTCCATTATTTGGACTACTTAACGTAACCGTTTGATCCGTTAAATCTGCAGAGGCTATTACCGAAAATGCAGCACTAAACGAATAAGCTGTTTGATATGCAAAATTTTCTCCCCTTACTCTCCATTCATAAGAACCAGGATTCATAGTATAATCAAAAACAGAAGTATTCACTAAAGAATCCAGAATAATGGAATTAGATGCTTGATTATTGATTTGTATTCTATATTCATCAGCACCATCTATTGGGTCCCATCTAAATTGTACAGAATTCCCTTCAATTTGAGCCATGTCTTGCGGAGCTACTGTTGTTACAAGATCATTTGTAATATCATCTTCTATAATATCATCACAGCTAATCAAAACCCCTATAGACAATGCTATTACACAACTAACGTATTTTCTCATAATTCTGAAATATAATTTGTTCAAATAATTTTGTTCTTCTTGTTCTCGGTTCTTTTTCCACATAAAATTTAAGACTAACAACTCTAGAAAAATCAAATACTTTCTCATAATCATAGGTAGTATGAATTAGATCTCCGTAACTACCTGTAAGTATTAGTCTGTTAGTATAAATATTAAAATATTCATCACTTGCTTTATGAATAGCCTCTAATTTTACTAATTCTGCTTCTGAATTGATCTCCGTAAGGGTATTTAAAATTTCCTGTTGTACGATATCCGGATTGGCAACCTCCTTTCCAATTAACTTATCTAAATAAGATACCTCTGCCATTAAATTGGTGATACGCTGTTGCGAATTACTAACCTTTTCTAATTTCTGTCTGGACTCATCTAAAAGCTTTGCCGCATCTATCGTCATACTAAAAGATCTTTTGTAGGCCGTAATACCTAAAACGACTATAAATGCTAATAGTGCAAAAAACTTCTTCTTATATGAAAGGTTTTCAAACATCGAATTTTAGTATTAGTTTAATTACGAAAGAATTTGTTCTATTTTCTCTTTGAAAATCAATAATCTCCAAATTACCCACCCAATTATGCTTTTTAAGTTCTTTTATCCAAGAAGTAAATGCAGTGTTCGACAAAGCTGTTCCTTCTATTTCAATAACGTTGTTATTAAAATCAATTCGTTGTTCGGATTTAATTTTTGAAGTTGTTGGAAATATACTAAGAGTTTTTAGGTTTATTTCGGTAGGAATATCTTCTGTTATTTCGGCTATATAAAAGCTTAAAAAATTACTGTCATTTAACCCAGATTGTTTTAATATTGCTTCTTTATTCTCTTTATCCTTCTCTAAAGAAATTAGCTTTGAGTACGCTACATTTTGTTCACCTAATTCTACCTGCATTTTATGATGTGCTGTTTGATAATTCCCTAACATCAAATAACTTATCAATAAGGAGATTAAGAAAAAGGAAAGTGTAAAGATACCAAGTACATTAAATGCTTTTTTATAAGTAAACTCTTCTTTTCGTGAAGACATTGTAGCTTTCTCAGATACAATCGCCTCATTGGGATATAAGTTATTAAAAGAATTAGCAAAACCAAGTATATCATTATCTGTGAGTTTTTCAGTACCTAGATGATACTCAATTACATTGGTTTCATTTCGTTTTTCAAATTCTGATAATAAGCTATTATCAAAATATAAAGTAGTTTCATTAGTCTGTAATATATTTGTTTCTAGCAACGGATAGATTGATGCCGCACCAAAAGGTCCCATTGCAAAATCGACAATAGTAAACTTAGCTTCATCAAACAATTTTATTTCTGAATCAATAATTTCTTTTCGAGCTACTGAAACATACACTTGATCATTTTGCCTATATTCATACCAGTAAAAATCTTCGGAATCTGCATTGAATAATATTTTAGACTGATATCCAACATCATTCTTTACCTTTTTGGATAACACTCCTTGTCCGGTTAGCGTAAGAATGATAGGTTTGTTTTTGGATAACTTAGCTGTCAAATCTTCAAAACTTTCTGAAGTAAATTTATTTATAATAGTAAGATCGTTTTTCTTTCTTTCTATTTCAATAAAATGGTACTGCTTCTTCTCCAGACTAAAATGAATCTGGATGGATTGAATTTTATTTCCAAAAAGGGCGATATTTAGCGGTTTAAAAGACATTAGTAAATCACTGTAGGCTTAATAAATACGTGTAATTTAGATTTATCTTTGGCTTTTCGCTTACTACTAAAAAACCATTTAATTATAGGTATTCTCGATAATACCGGTGTCCCACTGCCTGAGTTTTCTTTTTCCAATTCGTCCAAACCTCCTAATAATATCATTTCATTATTTCTAACTCTTATAAGCGACTCAAATTTCTGAGTGGATTTGCTTGGTGGTGCGCTTTCTCCGGCTCTTCCTATAAATGCACTCTTTTCTACGGCGATCTCTAGGGTTACATGTTCATCTAAAGAAACAAACGGCTTTATATTTACACTCAGATTAGCTTCTGTTGGTTTCCATTGACCTGACTGCAAAATATTATCATTAACTCCTGTATTAATCAATCGGTTAGTTTGCTCAAAATAGTAATCTGTTTCTCCAATAGAAATACTCGCTTCATGACCGCTAAGTGTAGCAATTTTGGGTGTTGATTTCAGATTTACGATCGAATTGTTTTCCAAAGCTGTAAGATTTGCATAGAAGTTTTTAGTTACCTTACCAATATTTATAATTCCTAATCCATTGAAAGCATCTATTAACTGATTAATCGTACCTGAATTTATTGTTACATCTGTATTTGGAAAAATATTTCCTTGGGTTTGTATATCTTCAGAACCATCTCCTAAAATTGCTTGTAATCCTGTTTGTACATCATAAGACTTATTATACTGTACTACCAATACCTCAATCTGCACTAAGGGAACAACCTTATCTAATTTCCTTATTACTTGTGCTAGTTCCAAAATTAATTGTTTAGAGCCCGAAACAAGCATCCCATTAAGTTCTACAAACTCCTGGATTTCCACCTCTTGAGTTAAAGATTTAGGAAGTGTTGCCAACACAGATTCTATAGTTCTGTTTTCTAACTGAATTAATTCTGTAGATCTTAAACCAGCAGTTGTTTCCTTCCCTATTAAATAAAAATCATCTGTTTTATTTACAGCAAATTTTTTACCTCTAAAAATATGTTCTAATAAACTATCAAAATCTATTTCCTCGGAAAAAATGGTAGTAACTATTTCATCAGGTTTATCATACATCGCAAATCCTAATTGCAATAATTCTGCTGCTTTTGTTATAATTTCCGTAGCATTTGCGTCAAAAGCTTTAATAGTTAAATAACCATTTGCCTTTACTTTAATATCCAAATCTCCCGAAACATTCTTATTAGAATTTCTCGAAGATCTTCGCCTACTATTAGTTCTGTTATTGTTGTTATTTGCAGCATTCTGAACTTCTACATCTTTTGATAAGAAATAAAAACCGTTATCATCTTTTTCTGCGATTAATTGATTAGATTTTGCTATCATTTCAATAACCTGATCAAATGGCCTATTAATAATATAAGCAGAAACACTCATACTCTTCACATCTGGCGCCAAAACAATATTCTTATTAGCTAACTCTGTAATTTTTGCAGCCACAGATGGTAGCGAATCATTTTTGAGTTTTACAGAAAGAAAATCGTTTTGTTTACTATATCTAATATCTAACTCTTTTGGAGGTTTAGGCTTGGGAGTTTCTTTAACGATTTCTCTTTGCTTAAAAACAATTATATTGTTCATGAACTCTACCTCCAAATCATAAGTTCTTATTAAGAATAAAAAAACATCTTTCACTTTTACATCAAAAAAGTTACTAGTAACCATTTGGTTAAGTCCAGGATCTGCTACAACATTCAATCGATGCTCCTCTCCTAACGATGTAATAATCTCAAACAGTGTTAGTCCTGAAACATCTAACTGTGTTATCTCCTCTAATCCTACTTTGGTTTTTGCTATTTCTTCAAGCTTTTCTTCTACTGTTGTATATGTACTCTGAGCACATAATACATTGATAGTTAATAGACAGCTTATTAATAGTATGCTTTTTATCATCCCTTATTTTTCTATAATAATTGAGTAAACCTCTTCAATCGATGTTATTCCTTTTTGTACTAATCGAACCGCTTTTCCCGATAAGCTGGATTCTGAATAATCTGTAATAGATTCTTCTAAATTTGTAGAGTTTTTCTTTATTTCTTGCGTTAAAACATTATCAATAGGTACCATTTCATAGATAGCCGTTCTTCCTTTATATCCTGTAAAATGACAATCTTCACATCCTTTTGAAACCCAGTGTTCTTTAATATCTGAAAAAGCTTCATTCTTATATGTCCCTGTTTCTAAAACAGCTAATTCTTTACAAGAATTACACAATTTTCTAACCAATCGTTGTGCTACAGAAATTTTCAAAGTTTCTGCAATAAGAAATGGCGGAACACCCATATCTATAAGTCTGGAAATAGTTCCTAGTGCAGAATTCGTATGAATTGTAGACAACACTAGATGACCTGTAAGGCTGGCTCTAATTGCCATTTCTGCAGTAGCTCCATCCCTAATTTCACCAAGCATGATAATATCTGGATCCTGTCTTAGAAATGTTTTTAATGCGCTAGTAAATGTCAAACCTATATCTTCTCTAAGTTGTACTTGATTAATTCCTTTTAATGTATATTCAATTGGATCCTCAACTGTTACTATGTTACTTGAGATTTTATTTAATTCTTTTAGACTTGCGTATAAGGTTGTAGTCTTACCTGAACCTGTGGGGCCACTTATTAGAATAATCCCTTTCGACGCTTTTAATGCTTCTAGATATTGCTCTTTTTCTTTAGGCTCCATTCCTAGTTTATCCATGCTAAGATGAGCCGTATCTCTTCCCAAAATTCTCATTACAATCTTTTCTCCATGTAATGTTGGCAGAATAGAAACCCTGATATCAAAATCATCGTAATTAATACGTCCATCTTGGGGCAATCTTTTTTCCGTTATATCTAGATTAGATTTTATTTTTATTTTATTAACTAATTCTAAATAGTTTTCCTTTTCGATTTTATATTTCTCAGTAAGTTTCCCATCTATTCGGTATCGTATTCTTGCTTCATCTTTGAATACTTCAAAATGAATATCACTACTTCCAATCGCTTTTGCTTCAAAAATTAATTCTTCTAAAAAATCCTTTGATCCAGATCGAAAGGTTTCGGTATTAGTTTTGTTTTGAGATCTTCCGGTATCTCCTTTTCTATAATAAAGAATTAAAGCTTTATTTATAGTTTCTAAAGGGACAGGATGGAATTCTACTCTTTTTCCCAAAATCAATTCCAATTCTTCTTTTACAGCTTCTTTTGAAAGCTCTTCATTAATATAGAAACTCACATTATTCCCTGTATCTTTTTTGGGTACTATCTGATAATTATGAGCTAAATCTGCATTAATAATCTGTTGTTCTTCTGTACTTAATATGATATCCTTAACTGCCTTCATAATCGCTAAAATATTTTTGTAAAAAAGAGGTCATACTTAGTAACATAGCTAATAACCATAAGTATTAGTAGATATAGGGCTAAAAGCCCTGCAAGAGGAACTAAATCTGTTTTTACAACTAACCTGATTATTAAGAAACCAACAATAGAAAAAAACATTCCTGTTATGAAAAACAGAATGTAGTTATGTAACGCAAAGAATGGAATTACAGAAATAAAAAAGAATAAGTCACCTATGCCCATATTCTTTTTGAAGGGGTTTGTTAGCTTTCTATTCTTTGCAGAAAGATATAGATATAAACCACCTATAGTAATAACCAAGAAGGAAAAAGTGTATAATAAATTTAGCATATCATACCCTCTATCAAAATAGCTAATCAATCCAAAAATTAGGATTGCTATCGGCAACAAAATATGAATAGCTCTAAGCTTTAGATCCTGAATAAATACCAAGGCTAATAATACTAGAATGATTATTTGAAAAAACGTATCCAACCTTAGTCTTTAACCGTTTCTTTTAATGTTTTCTTTTGATCGATTTGCCAGGTATTATAGTTACCATCATCATCAAAATCAGATAAAGACGTAGCAGTCGCTTTAAAAGAATTTGTGGAAGCTTCTATAATTTCAATTCTGTATACGGCTTGTCCACCTTGCTCAATAGTTAAGGCGGGTTCAAAACCTAACTCTTCAAAATCCGCAGTGTACTTAGAATGTCGGAAGAAATAATTTTTCTCTAAACCATATAAATGATTCAACATACTTTGGGCCTCAATAGATTTGGCTTGTGTAATAACTGAAGTTTGGCTTGGAAGTACCATCAATAATAAAATACCAATAATACAAAGCACTATTAATATTTCAGTCATAGAATACGCCGCAGCATACCAATTGTTTTTGCGTTTCATAGGCTTAAGATGTAATCTTAATGATTTCATTAAGATTGATTTAGGGACTGCAAAAGTATTAAATTGTGTTAACAAAATCTAAAAATTTTAATTTCCATTTATAATTTTACTAAGATCAAACATCGGAGCATACATTGCTACCATAATAAGACCTACTATCAAACCAATAACAATTATGATTAGTGGTTCTAGGACTACTCCTATCATTTTAGTTTTATGTTCTACCTCCTCATCGTACTCATCAGCAAGTCGTGAGAACATTGTATCTAGTTCATTAATTTCTTCAGCAACTTCAACCATTGAAATGAGCTTATACTCATAAATCCTATGCTTTTTCATTGCTGCTGCAAAAGGAACACCCTTAATAATATCGTTTCTAATGGGGTCTATAGAGGATTCAATAGGATAAAAACCTATCATTTTTTTTACCATCTCTAGAGATTCTGTTAAAGAAGTCCTGGAAGTAAGTAACAAATCTAGAAACTGGCAATATCTTGCTAAATACACCATTTTCACAAGTCTTCCGAAAAATGGTATTTTCAAAATAACTTTGGATTTAATATTCCTAAAAGAATCATTTTTACCGTAGATCTTAACTAAAAACACACTAGTAATCACAACAATTAGTACACCAACAAATATCGTTGGAAAGCTCTCTGATAGCGCTATTACTTTTTGGGTTAAAGGCGGAAGATCGCCATCAAATTGATTAAATACTGATTTAAACATGGGTACCACGTAGGTTAACATAAAATATAAAACTCCAACTGTGAGTATTAAAACAAATGATGGGTACGTAATCACAGATACAATTTGTTTTCTCAACTTAATTTGTCGTTTAAAATATTTGTGGAGTTCTAATAAAACGATATCCAGCTTCTTTGTTTCTTCACCTATTTTTATACTAAAGTATTCATAAGAGGAAAACAAACCTGTATCCTCTAATGCTTCATAAAAACTTTTACCTTTTACTATTTTAGCTTTTAATTCTAAAATCAACTCTTTTAAGTGTTTCTTTTTTTGTTGGTTTGCCAAAATTTCTAGTGAAGTTTTAAAATCCACACCTGCATTGAGAAGTACTGATAAATCTTTATACAGAGCTTCTTTTTCTTTTGCTCCTATTTTTTTTGAAAAGCTTAACTCTTGATTAAAAAAATCACTAACTGAAGAAGTTTTTTTCTCTTTTTTAAGACCTGAGTTTTTATGTAGCTTACTTACATCTATTCCCATTACAGCTTCAATTTAAGGTTAGGAGCATAATCTTTTGTTACCACAAACTTAACAGGTTCTTCGAACAGATCTGTATTAACTTCTATTTTGGTTACTAAATCTTCTTTTGTATAGACATTGAAATCAGATATAATTTTAAGACTTTGCAAGGGTAAAGTATCCCTCATATGTAGTTGTTTCCTTACCAAATATCTATCCGTAATATCATAAACAACTTGTTTGTTGTCATAGCTTAGAATTGTAAATCTTTGATATCCTTTTATTATTCTATCAGAATTGTAGAAATCCAGTTTTAATTGCACGTAACTACTAGTCAACTCGTTTTGCTCATCAATTGAATGTTGATAATTTAAAACTTGTTTTACGAAGGAAGCATAAGCAAAATAGATCAACCCCATTATGATAGACATAATAGTTAGATTAACCAACATTTCTAATATTGTAAATGCTTTTACTTTACTCATTCTTACTTTTATCTATTAACAAATAGTTATAAGTCGTAGTATCCTTCTCCGTTCGTACAATAAACTTGATATTTTTTAATTCTTTATTTCCTTCAAAACCCTCTACTTTCTTTTTTATAGAAAACCTATTAAATTCATAAACTTCATCATTAAAATCAGAAGTTGTTTTCATCTCATCATATAGTTCTGCCACTTTAAATTTAATTTTATAAGAATCCAAAGAAGAACTATTATGTAACACCACAGCATACAATCTAATGGCAATTAATAAGCAGGTAGCAATAATAGTTATTGCTATAACCGATTCAATCAATGAACTTGCGGATAAAAAATGCTTATTGTATATTTTTAACTCTTTCAAATCTATTGCCTTCGATACTTCCAAACAGTGGTAATCTCACAAAATTATTAGGTATTCCTAACGCATCAATTGTCCCATTTAAAATCACATCCGCGTATTTAGAACTTTTTGTTTTTAATTGTAGCTTGTGTGTATAAACTGATCCTAATACACTTCCTTTTAATTCCATAATTCCATTACAATAAACATCACCTACTACTAATGAATTTTCATTCAGTACCAAAAAGTTATTTTGCTTTTCTCTAAAACTAGAACCATTTATAACGATCCCTCCATATATCTCCACATCTTCCCCTATATTAATTTCTTTTTCATAATCTCGGGTAGATGATTCAATGACAATGCAAGAAGGATATAGCAACTTTACATTTGATTCAACTTCTACTCCTTTTTCTGCATAAATTTGTATACTGCCTTCAAAACCTTCTTCTACTACCACTTTAGGTGCTTGAATAATTACATCTTCGATTTTTGTAGTATCATCAATATGTATAGTGTCTCTTGATTTTAATATAAAATTTCCTTTAATATTTACTCTATCTAAAGATTCTCCTTTATCAAGATATACTACCGCTGTACTTTTTTGAAATCCTCTATAAACTGGTTGATTTTCTTTCAACTTAGATAAAGTAATTTCTACAATATCATTTGGATATTGCAACTTTGGAGAAATAATTTTTGGTAAGTTTTTGGATGAAACTCCTATAACTCCTTCTAGTTTTGGGTTATTGGCTTGTTGATTCCCTAAAATATTTACCACTTTATATCTTTTTTTTGGCAACACTACATTTCCCTTAATCAAAGTAGTCCCAGAAATTTTTAGTTCTTCTCCAAAATCTGACAGATATAGTGCTTTTATTTCCTTATTTGTTACTTCTCCAATTATATATTTTTTTTCAACTGTATCTTTTTTAAAAATAGCTTTCCCCATTAATGTAGCATACATCCCCCACCTTTCTTTTGTAAATTCACAAACCAATCCATCTTCGAAAAGATCAATTTTCTGAGTCTCCGTTTTATCAAAAGATTTACCGTTTATCAGGAAATAGTTAAAACAAGAATCACATCTATCAATAAGCTGTTCCTTTACAGACTGTCTTGTTGCTAAGGTTTTATTTATTGTAAATATATAGATAAGTCCTCCGCTTAGAATAGCTATAATCAAGCAAACATAAATAGCATATAATAAAGATCCTGCCTTTATCATTTTGCTTATTCCTTTGATGATGTTTTTTGAGATGTTTTTTTCTTCTTAGCTAACTCTTTACGTTTCTTTTCAATTTCCCTTTTTTGCCTCCTTATTTCTTTTTCTTTTTTTGCTTTAGCCTTTTCTTCTGGGCTTTTCTTTTTAAATATATCTTTAAAAAACTTTGAAGTTTTACTTACAAAACCTTTTTTCTCTTTTTCATTATTATCTTCTACAACTTCCTTCTGGTCGGTAACCTTTTCACCTTTTCGATAATAAAGAGTATCCTTAGTTTTATAGTAAATCCACCTACCGTGCTTTTTATTACTCTTATATCTTCCACTTACTACTAACAATCCTGATTCTGTAAATTCTTCATATTTCCCAGAGAGCATGCCTTTTTGCCAGTTATAGATATTTTTGATTTTTCCGTTTTCATACCAATTTTTCCAAACCTTATTTTTGAGACCAAAATAAAATTCACCTTGTTCAGCTACTCCATTACCTCTAAAAGTCTTGTTATAAAGCCCATGCAATATTTGCCCACTAGAACCTCCGAAGGAAGAGTGAATTTGCCCACTCTTAAACCAATAATATTCTTTATAGTTTTCGAAATTAGATTTGGATTTATCTGAGACGTAAAAAGTATAATTGTAATTATCATCAGATATAACTTTTCTATTTGCGTTATTGTCTACAAATTGTATTGATCCAAATAATAAGAAAAGAGTAATTAATAATTTCATTTTGGGTAGATTTTAGGATTTGCAAATAAACTACTTTCATTCCAAAAAAAGAACAAAAAATATAGTTTTTTGAAAATCAATCAAATACAAAAAATCTGACTACGGCACACATACCCCTATGAAACCGTAGTCATTGATTTATAAGCAAAATTGTTTATTTGATTAAATGCCTACCTTTATTCATCAAAATCAATGTTTGCTATATATAAGTGTCATTTGAAACAAATATGTTACCCCGATTTTTCGTTTTTTTTTAATTTTTCTTTAAAATATTTTTGTGAGCATCAAAATTGGCAACAAAATTATCTCGAAAACAATAAAATAAGATTACTATGCCACTTCTTGTCCGGTAGAAGCTTCCCAAATTCGAAACCATTCTTCATCAGAAATCTGAACATGTAAGGAATCTACAGCAGATTGGATTCGATTTATTTTAGTAGATCCTATTACAGGAAGTATTCCTGAAGGATGTTTTAATAACCAAGCGGTTAATATCTGATCTGCTGAAACGTTATATTTATTAGATAAATCACTAACAACAGTATTGATTCTTCCAACACTATCCTCAGGGTTTTTAGCAAAAAACTTTCCTCCTGCTAATGTAGAATACGCCATAGGTTTTATTCCATATTGTATACATTGATCTAAAGAACCATCAACAAAAGGTGCTAGATGTAATGGTGAAATTTCTATCTGATTTGTTTGCAAAGGAAAAAAACCATGTAACATTTTAAACTGTGATGTTGTAAAATTAGAAACTCCAAAATGCAATACTTTGCCTTCAGATTTTAGCTGCTCGAAAGCTTCTGCAATTTCTGCTGGATTCATTATAGGACTAGGTCTATGAATCAATAACATATCTATATAATCCGTTTGTAAGTTTTTTAGCGACTGTTCTACGGATTTTATAATATAATCTTTTGTAGTTTTATAAGACTTAATAAGATTATCTGGTCTATTGGGAGTTACCAACCTAATTCCGCATTTGGTAACAATCTGTATTTTTTCTCGTAATGATTTATTGTTGACCAAAGACTCTCCAAACAAAGCTTCTGTAGTATAATGGCCATAAATATCTGCATGATCAAAAGTAGTTACTCCAACAGAAATACAGTCTTCTATTAACTGTAACGATTGTTCTGCACTAAGATTTGCGCCCCAAGTTCCCCAATTCATGCATCCCGCAACTATTCTGGAAAATTCAGGTCCATATCCTGAAACCTTTGTTTTCATAATACTATTAATTTTAAATATTTGGTTAGTGGTTAATTTTAATAATTTATTGCCTCATAAATCAACCGCTGAATCTCGGATCGAATATCATTAGAGATTAATTTTCGATTGGCAGAATCGGGAAATGTTCTATTACTCAGGAACACATAAATTATTTCTTCATCAGGATCCGCCCAGGTAAATGTTCCGGTAAAGCCACTATGACCATAACTATTCATAGATATACAACCGCAAGTAGGACCTATATCTCCTAACTGTGGTTTATCAAACCCCACTCCACGTCTTACTTTTTTATGACAGTAGGAACAGGTATTAAACTCTGCAATCGTTTCTGGAGAAATGTATTGTTTTCCTCCATAATACCCTCCATTTAAATACATCTGCATTATTTTAGTAACATCATTAGCATTGGCAAATAAACCTGCATGTCCACCAATTCCTCCAAACATTGCCGCACCTTGATCATGCACATATCCATGAATTATTTCTTTGCGATACGCCTGATCATTTTCGGTAGGAACAATACGCTTTTTATTGAATCTATTAATAGGAAGATATCCCATATTACTCGCACCTATTCCTCTGTAAAAATGTTGCTGAGTTAATGCATCTAAATTATTCCCATAATGATCCTCGATAAAAGATTTCATCATATAATAAGGAAGATCACTATACTTATAACTCAGTCTTTTTCGAAGTTCACTGTCTTTGATACGTAACATCAAAGAATCTTTCATATCACTTCTTAAATACAAATTACCTGTAACTCTAATGTTAAAATCGTCAGAGCGTTTATTTCTATAGTACTTTTTATCAGGTTTAGTAGTAACGCTATCCAAGGTCTTTAGAAAAAATGGAATCCATGCTCTTAAACGAGCATAATGCGACAACATAGATCGCACTGTGATATCTTTCTTATTAGAATCCTGAAAAGAAGGTAATAATTCACCTACTCTACTATCCAATGATAAAATCCCTTTATCTTTTAATTCCATTGTTAACGGTAGCGTAGCAAGAATCTTTGTCAAAGAAGCAAGATCATAAATATCAGATCCTTTGACTTTTCTAGATTTCGCATAGGTGTGGTAACCATAGTTCTTATTAAAGATTACTTTCCCTTTTCTAGCTACCATCAATTGCACTCCTGGAGTCATATTTTCTCTAAGCGCTATATTCACAACAGAATCGATACGCTGCAATTTATGGCTATTCATTCCAACCGTTTCAGGAATTCCATAAGCAAGTCGTTTTAAAGACCTTGTTCCCAAACCTGTTCCCAAAGGAAAATCCATTCCCAAACTAACTGGAAGTTTTCCTTTTGCTTCGATAGCACCAAAAAGTAGTTGTGCTGCCTTTTCTTGAGCAACTTTACTGTTTTGATATGACATCAAAATACCTTCGAAATTTGTAGTCGTCTGTAGATCTAACATTGCATACGGTCTGGAAAAAACACTAAGCACAGTATTATTAAGTCTAGCTATTTCGTATAGCCACACAAGCTCTTTATCCTTAAACTTGTAATCTTTCCATGGATTAGCATTTGATTTATGCAATCCTACAATAACATAATTATAGTTTTTAAGTTGCTCTAATATCTCCGGTAATTGATTTCCCTTTACCCAATCTACCTTGGTATACTTATTTAATTCTTCTAAAAAAACTTCGCCAGAATCATCACCTAAAGAAACATACGCAATTTTTTTCAGGTCTAAATTTTTAACTGGTAAAATAGCACGTTCATTTTTTAATAAAGTCAAAGAATTCTCAACCAGTTTATGGTGTAATACTTCATTAGCAATACTATTTAACTCTTCGATAAGATATTCTGATTGGATTGGTTTATAAGAATGTAAACCAACTTTATACTTAGCCATCAAAATCTTCTTAACCGAACGCGATAATCGTTTTTCTGTAATTTCTCCTGCGTAATACGCTGAAATAATTTTCTGTGATGCCAAAGGAACATCTTCGGATATTAACAAGATGTCATTCCCTGCTTTGAAAGCTGCTAGATCGATATCTCCGGGCGCTTTAAAATCAGAGGCTCCTTTCATATTAAGAGCGTCGGTTATCATCAACCCTTCAAAATTAAGACTATCTTGTAATATGTTGGTTACCACATTCTCAGAAATAGAAGATGGGTATCCTGACCTAGGTTCTAAACTTGGAATATTTAAATGTGCTACCATCACACTAGACAATCCTTCTTTTATTAGTTTGCGATAAGGATATAGTTCTACACTATCGATTCTTTTTTCATCAAAATTAATTGTCGGGAGTGTTTTATGAGAATCGCTATCGGTATCTCCATGACCAGGGAAATGCTTTGCACTTGCTAATACACCTTCTTTTTGCATCCCTTTCATAAAAGCTAATGCCTTTTCGGTTACATTATCTTTTTCTTCTCCAAAAGAACGATTTCCGATAATAGGATTCTTGGGATTGGTATTCATATCTACCACAGGAGCAAAATTTATGTGCACTCCTAATCGCTTACAATGCTTGGCAATTTGCTGACCAGTTTCTTCTATTAAGTTGTTATCCTGAATAGCCCCCAAAGTCATATTCCAGGGAAATGCTTTTGTAGAATCCAATCGCATTGCTAATCCCCACTCAGCATCCATTCCAATCATTAAGGGTATTTTAGAAAGCTCTTGATACTCGTTATTTAGTTTTGCCTGACGATTTGGACCGCCTTTAGAAAATATAATTCCACCAATATGAAATTCTTGGATTAACCTTTTGATCTTATCAGTTTCTTTCTTTGGTTTAGAAGAAAAGACATCCACCATAAAAAGCTGGCCAACTTTTTCTTTCAACGTCATTTTATTGTAGATACTATCTACCCAAAATCGCTGCCGATCCTGTTCATCCTTTACAACCAATGGACTAACCGTAGTATTTCCAACAACCTCTTCTACTTGTAAAGAATCGGTTTTCTTCTCATCTAATAGATCCGACACATTGAGAGTATCAGGTTGTTGTGAAAAAACGGATACTGAGAAAACAAAAACTAAAACAGAAAAATATCTTCTAAAAATACAACTCACTAATACTAATTTAAAAAACGGTTATGCCAACTATCTTTTGCTGGTACTTCCCAATCTGTTTTATATTCTGCTAAGTTTGTAACCAGATTGTTAAATACAATTGTATTAGGAGACACAGAGCGATTTTTTGCCATTTTTCTAAAATCTGTAAGAGACTTATAGGCAACAAACTCTCCCTGTTTATAAGAAACATTCATTTTATCCATTAAATCTACCTTATAATCGTTTTCTAACTTTTGAATAAAGTGGACAGAAGCATCGATAGAACATCCTGTCGCTTGATTTATATCTTGATCTAAGGCAATGGTAATAAAACGCTTATATTTTATATCAAAGCCAGCTTTAAGGTCTGCCCCATGGGCAGTCCATTGATTTATAAAAACCTCTAGCTTTTCTTGTATTTCTTCTAATTCCTCTTTTGTAAAAGATCTATTGGCCTGATATATCCAAACTCTCGACGTATCTGGCAATTCATTAAAATCTACTAACATCTACTTTCTTTTTATTCTATAAAATAACAAAAAGTATTCCTAATTGTTGCAACAAAAAAGAGTTAATATGAACAAACATATCAACTCTTTACTTATTTTTAGAAATCTTTAAAATTCTTTCTATAAATCTTGAGCATTTGCAATTAACTCTGCTACGTCCAACACTTCTATACTATCCTCTTTTTCTTTATTCTTAACCCCATCAGTCATCATAGTATTACAAAAAGGACATCCCGCAGCGATAATATCTGGTTTTGTTTCTAAAGCATCTTCTGTTCTTTCGATATTTACATCTTTATTACCCGGTTCAGGCTCTTTAAACATCTGTGCTCCACCAGCTCCACAACACAAACCATTGCGTCTGCTTCGTTTCATTTCTGTAAGTTCTACTTCTAATTTCTTAAGTAAATCTCTTGGAGCTTCGTATACATTATTAGCTCTACCAAGATAACATGGATCATGGAAAGTTATTCTTTTACCTTTAAACTTTCCTCCTTCAACCGTTAATCGTCCTTCATCTAAAAGAGACTTAAGAAATTGTGTATGATGCATTACCTCATAATTTCCTCCCAACGCTGGATATTCATTTTTCAAGGTATTAAAACAATGAGGACAAGCAGTAACCACTTTCTTTATTTCATAAGCGTTCATTACTTCTATATTAGTAACTGCCTGCATTTGAAATAAAAACTCATTACCAGATCTTTTTGCAGGATCTCCAGTACAGCTTTCTTCAGTTCCTAATACAGCAAAGTCTACTTTGGAACTGTGAAGTAATTTTACAAAAGCTTTTGTAATCTTCTTAGCTCTATCATCAAAACTTCCAGCACATCCTACCCAAAATAAAACCTCAGGCATTTTACCTTCGGCCATATACTCTGCCATTGTTGGCACCTTTACTGCTTCACTCATATGTTTTATTATTTATATACATCGTTTTTGTTAGAAAAGATGTCTTACAAAAATTTATTAATCGTGTTTTCCATCATCAAAAACCTCGATAGTAACTACTCTCTCTACTAGTTCTGTAAATTTACCAGTATATCGAGTAGCTTTTACTAAATGATTATCTATCCAATGATAGTTCCCACCTCTTGGTTTACCCATTAATAAGCTATGGTATTTGAATCCATGTTTATTTAACCAAGTTTCGGTAACCTCTCTATGCTCTTCTGTTCTAGAAGTAAAGAAACAAATAATATGTCCTTCATCATACCACTTATTTAAAGTTGCTAAAGCATCTGGAAAAGGCTCACAAGTAACCATACGCTCTGGTTCTTCGTTAGGAACATCTTCCGTAATTGTCCCATCAATATCGATGAGATAATTTTTAATACCTTCTGGTAACACTGGACTTATATGTTCTCCAGCTTCAATCTTTTCATGCAATAATTTCTCTACTTCTTCCTTCTTCATAATTTCTAGATTCTCTTAATTTTTAAAAGTTTTCGGTTAATAGTTATGGTTAATAATATTTAATTTTTACTCTTGACTCCAATTTAACCTGTCCATTTGGTTGAATGGCCATGGTGCTCCGTTATTTTCGATATTAGACATCATATTATTTAGGTCTGAAGGCGCAGCACTTTGCTCCATAACCAAATATCTTCTCATATCTAAAATAATAGACAATGGACTTATACTTACTGGACAAGCTTCTACACAAGCATTACAACTAGTACAGGCCCATAATTCTTCAGTTGTGATATAATCATTTAATAATTGCTTACCATCATCTACAAAGCTACCGTTCTTATCGATATTATCTCCTACTTCCTGAAGTCGATCTCTGGTGTCCATCATAATCTTTCTAGGCGATAACTTCTTGCCAGTCTGATTTGCAGGACATTCACTGGTACAACGCCCACACTCCGTACAAGTGTAAGAATTTAACAATTGTACCCAATTTAAGTCTGTTACATCGGAGGCACCAAATTTTTCAGGCTCCCCTTCTGGTTCGTCACCAGCTGGAGCTGCAAAGGGATCTGCATTTGGATCCATCATTAACATTACTTCGTTCGTTACCGCTTCAAGGTTATCCATTTGTCCTTTAGGATTTAAATCTCCATAATAAGTATTAGGAAATGCTAAAAGAATATGTAGATGTTTAGAAAAGTATAGATAATTAAGGAAAATTAAAATCCCAATAATATGCATCCACCATGCTCCTCTTTCTAAAAGAATTAAGGAACCTTCAGATATTCCATCAAATAATGGTGATATAAATTGACTTATTGGATATGCTCCTGCTTTTACGTAATGATCAGCTCCTAAATTTTGCAATTGTAAATCTGCAGCATTCATTGTTAAAAACAGGGTCATTAGAACAACCTCGAAATACAGAATTATATTACCATCATTTTTAGGCCATCCTTTTAGCGTTTTAAATCTTCGAATATTGATAACATTTCTTCTAATCCAGAAAATAAATACACTTACCAATACTAATAGGGCTAACACCTCGAATGAACCAATCAAAAAGTCATATAAACCTCCTAGAAATGCAAAAATTCTGTGTGTTCCAAAAATACCATCTATAATAATTTCCAGAACTTCGATATTAATAATGATAAAACCTAGATACACAATGATGTGTAGAATACCAGCAATTGGTCTCCTTACCATTTTGGATTGTCCCAAAGCGATACGAGCCATATTATTAAAACGTTCTTTTTTATTATCCGTTCGATCTACATCCTTACCCAATTTTATATTACGAATAAGCTTACGAACATTTTTTGCAAAATATCCTATTCCAGCGATTAGGATAATTACAAAAATGATATTTGGAATATATTGCATAGTTTAGTGATAGTTAGTTTATTGAATCTGCCGGTTTTACATAAGGTTTATTCTTTTTACCAAAAACCGAAATATTTACATATCTAGTAGGATTTAATCTAAGATCTTGAAGTAGTAATTCTAGTTCTTTACTAGCTCTATCCAAATTGTTATAAAGCTGATCATCCTTTAGTAGCTTCCCTGCTGTTCCTTTTCCGACTTCTAAATCTTTAGAAATTTTATCAAAATTTGCTAATACCGCATCTAAATCATTCACCAATTTACCAATATTAACCTTAGATAACGAATCTGAAAATTGATTTAAATTAGTGGACATTCTATCCAAATTAGATAGTGTAGTATTTAACTTTTCTTCATTACCAGATAAGATATTATTTAAAGAACCAGAAGCTCCTTTAAAATTTCGAACAGTAATACTTAAATCTTTGAAGATAGAGTTTAGATTATTTTTATTGTCTACTGATAATATTCCGTTTACCGAAGTTAAAAGTGTATCTGCATCTTTAATTGCAGATTCGAGCTTTAACTGCAAAGGAGTAAGTTGTTCATTTACCAATTCCAACAACCCAGCTTTTACCCTACCAGGTAATGTGTCTTTATCTTTTGCTTCTTTTCCTGCTTCGTAAATTGGGTTAATAGCTAAAGACTTGCCTCCAATCAGATCACCACCATACACCATAGCTTCACTATTTCTGGAAAAAGAAAAATCGCTACTTACATTAAATTCTACAATAAGATTACCTTTGGTATCTGCGAAATTGATAGAAACAACCTTTCCTACAACTAATCCATTGATGGTTACTGGAGAGGAAGGTATTAGTCCCTCCACATTATCATATACCGCGTAAAATGTTCGATCAGATTCTAAAAGGTTCTTTCCTTTTAAAAAACTATATCCAAAAATCAGAAGGGCTATAGCAGATAATGCTAAAATTCCAGTTTTAACTTCTCGAGTAAATTTCAAAATAGCATATATTTAGGACACAAATTTAGAATAAAAAATATACTTCCAAAGATTATTAACGAACGATTTATCAGTATTTATTTAGATTAATTCGATGAAGTATTAGTTTTCAAGGCTTCACTTAGCGGAATTATCTCATTATCCTTAAACGCAACAACGAAACAAGATGTATATCCCTTAGCAACAGCCACATCTTTTAACTCCTTGATTAAATTATAATTAGGTGTATTTCCAAAGTAATATTTATAAACCTCTCCAAACTGAATTTTTGATAACTGATCCAGTCCATTGAAATTTTTTGGATCTAAAACTACATCGTTTGAGCCAGCTTCAATTTGCACTTTAAATGTTATTCCATCATATAATTCTTCATCAACTGCTTTTACTATGGTATCATTGGTGACTACCTCTGGAGTTTTTGGTTCTGGAACATAATAGGTTTCATCCAGACTATCCTTGTAATCAACTATAGACTTAATGATCGATTTTGCCATATCATCTTGTCCTTTTTTAGAATTTAGATATTTGCCTTCTTTATCATTGGTTAAAAAACCTAGCTCCACTAATACACTTGGCATATATGTCTGATGTAATACTACAAAACCAGCTTGTTTTACCCCTCTACTCTTTCTTTTTAAAGTATTCGTAAATCTTTTTTCTATATAACTCGCCAAAATTAAACTTTGATCCAGGTATTCTTCTTGCATAAGCGTAAGCCCTATAATGGATTCAGGAGAATTAGGATCAAAACCATCGTAATTCGCCTCATAATTGTCTTCCATCAAAATAACGGAGTTCTCTTTTTTGGCTACGTTAAAATTTTCATCATTGGCATGTAATCCTAAAACAAAAGTTTCTGTCCCATATGCTTGAGATCTATGAGAATTACAGTGAATAGAAACAAAAAGATCAGCTTTTGCTTTATTAGCAATCCTTCCTCTTTCATGAAGTTCGATAAATTTGTCGGTCTTTCTTGTGTATACTACTTTAAAACGATCGTCTTTTTCTAATGCAGCTCCTACAGCTAAGACCACTTTTAATGCGATATCTTTTTCCTTATATCCATTCCCTCTATTTCCTGGATCATCACCTCCATGACCAGCATCTAAAGCCACGATAAACTTTTCTGTATTTGTGTCAGAAATTTTGGACATGAAAGCAAATCCAGAGGACACCATAATTAGTGCTACAGATACAATGCTATATATAATTTTCTTTTTCATAATTATCAAAATTATCCCTTAGCTTGAAACATTCCCAAATTGTTTCCGTATTTAGTATAATAATTCTAAAATCACAAGGTTAATGATCTTGGAATTTAATCGACATAGTTTCTTAAAAAATAACATTAGAGTATCGTATTTGATAGAAATATTTATTTTTTTCTCAATTACAATCTCTACATAAAAAATATATGTAATTTTGGCACTTCAAAAACTAAGCCATAGTTTTACAAAAATAGGATATAAACCATTGCAAACAACGGTACGTAACATACTTTATTCACTAAGTTTTTCACTATTTTGTATTTGTTATACAACTGCACAAGAGTTTGATAAAACGACGAAGAAACCTATTCAATCTCCAAAGGATTCTATTACCTTACCTAAAAAGGATATCGAACCTAAGACGGAACTCCTTGAAAATGAAAAAGATCAGGACACTGTAAAGAAAGATAGCGTAGTAGAACCTCCACAATTATTGACTGATAAAGTTACCTACAAGTCCAAAGATTATATGAGATTAAGTCGTAGAGAAAACAAAATGTATCTCTACAACGAAGCAGAAATTATCTATGGAGAAATGCAAATAAATGCTGGATTGATCATCGTAGACAATTCCAAAAACGAGGTATATGCCTATGGTATTAAAGATTCTGTAGGAGATTATACACAAACACCCGTTTTTAAACAAGCACAAAATGTAGTTGAACCTGATTCTATTCGATTTAATTTTGATACAGAAAAAGCTCTTATATACAATTCTAGAACCAAACAAGGTGAAATGAACGTAAAAGGTGAAGTTTCTAAAAGAGTTAATGATTCTGTTATATACATGAGTAACGTAAAATTTACTACTGCAGAAGATGTAGATAATGCAGATTATTACTTCTATGCCAGAAGAATCAAACTTGTACCAAAAAAGAAAATTGTAACAGGATTGGTAAATATGTTTATCGCAGATGTACCAACTCCTTTAGGATTACCTTTTGGTTATTTCCCTTTACAAGAAAAAAGAACTTCAGGATTTATTATTCCAAGTTATGGTGAAGAAAATAACAGAGGATATTTTCTACAAAATGGTGGATATTATTTTGCGATAAGTGATTATGCAGATCTTACGGTCACCGGTGATTATTATACAAATGGAAGTTATACATTATTAGCCGAAACATCGTATGCCGTTCGCTACAAGTATAGGGGTAATCTGAGATTTCGGTTTGAGAATAACCTAACTAGCGAACGAGGTTTTCCTGACTTTGCCCAGAGAACTACCTATAACATCCAATGGACACATTCGCAGGATGCCAAATCCAATCCGAACTCTAGATTTTCGGCATCTGTAAATTTTGGTAGTAGTGACTTCTTCCAACAGTCCACCAATCAGTTAAATACAGGGAATTTCTTGAATAACCAGTTGAGTTCATCCATCTCCTATTCCAAAACTTTTCAGGGAGATCCCCAGGTAAATTTAAATGTTGCAGCAAATCACAACTCTAATACAAATACACAAGAAGTTAACCTATCGCTACCTAATGTTAATGCAAGTGTTTCAAGGATATTTCCTTTTGCTCCAAAAGTTGGTGTAAAAAAAGGTATTATTCAAAATATCAACACCCAGTATAATTTTAGAGGTGAGAACCGTATTACTACCAATGATGATGATTTGTTTACTGGAGATATGTTTAACGATGCTAGAATTGGAATGCAACATTCTATTCCGATTAGTACCAACTTTAAAATCTTTAAGTATTTAAGTGCTACTATGGGTACAAGTTTCCAAGAAAATTGGGTGTTCGAAACCATAGAACGTAGTTTTGATGCAGATGCGAATGATGGTGCTGGAGAAATTGTAAATGATACTATTGCAGGTTTTGATGCTTTTAGAACCTATAATTTCTCTGCGAGTTTAGGAACCACGATTTACGGAACATTCAATTTTAAGAAAGACAAAAAGATACAAGCTATTCGTCATACTATGAGGCCTAGTATTAGCTATAGTATTAACCCTGCCTTTGATCAGTTCTATACTACATATAGTAGACCTATAGAAGACGATCCAAGTACAGCTGAAATAGAAGAAGGTTTTGAAGATATTGAATATTCTAGATTCGAAGGTGGATTCTTTGGTGCACCTAGTAATACTTTTTCAAGTAGTATTGGTTTTGCTTTAAGTAATAACTTAGAAGCCAAAGTGCGGAGTAAAGACACTACAGATCTAGAACCGAAGAAAGTAGTTTTGCTTAACAACTTAAACTTTAGAACTGCATATAATATTGCTGGTGACTCTTTACAATTAAGTCCCTTGTCAATAACAGGAAACATTCCTATAATTCAGAATAAGTTAGACATTAACTTTAGTGCAGAACTGGATCCATATGCATTAGATAATAATAATCGTAAAATTGATGTTTGGAATATTGATAATGGAGGTAGTCTTTTTAGATTAACCAGAGCTAGTGCAAATTTTGGATATTCTTTTTCTAGTAAAGATTTTGAAAAAGGCCAAACGAATGAAGATCCGCTCACAAACCAGACCTTACAAAATGGTGGGCGACCAGATAATTTGTTTGGAGGAGGAACAGATTTTAGAGAAGAACAAAGTTATCGTCAAAAAAGTAAGGATACTGAGAAAAAGGACGTACAAAATTATAACTACAAAATTCCCTGGTCTTTACGACTATCTTACACTGTTAATTATAGTAATAATGCTCGACAAAATGAGATATCCTCCCACTCGATTATGTTTTCTGGAGATGTAGAGTTAGCTCCTAAATGGACCGTTGGAGTTTCATCTGGGTATGATCTAAAAAATCCTGGTTTTACTTTTACTAACTTAAGATTTCAGAGAGATTTGGATAGTTGGAATCTTAGTTTCAATTGGATTCCTTTTAGCGAAAGGACTTCCTGGAACTTTTTCATAGGAATTTCTTCTTCTGTTCTAAGTGATATCAAATACGATAAACGTAGAGAACCAGACAGGCAGCTTTAGGTTTGAGGTTTGAGGTTTGAGGTTTGAGGTTTGAGGTTTGAGGAAATTATTTGAAAATATTACAAAATCAAAATAAACAATAACACTTTACACATCATGAAAAAAATCATCACGACTTCCAAAGCACCTGCGCCCATTGGACCTTACAGTCAAGCTATTCTAAACGGAAATACTTTATATACTTCTGGTCAGATAGCTATTAATCCTACTTCTGGAGAATTGGTTACAAATGATATCAAAGAAGAAGCAGAACAGGTAATGCAAAACCTTAAAGCCATTTTGGATGAGGTGGATATGACTTTTGAAAATGTTATTAAGACAACAATTTTTTTAAGTGATATGAATAACTTTACGAAAGTAAATGAGGTATACGGAAATTATTTTAACGAAGATACTGCTCCGGCTAGAGAAACAGTGGCTGTAGCTGCACTACCAAAATTTGTAAATGTTGAAATTTCGGTAATTGCTGTAAAATAAGACTTTAATTAATTTTGAGTCGTCCTAAAATAGGTTGACAATTTTACAAGATTTTATTTAATCCCTTGAAGCTAGCTTCAAGGGGTTTTT
>NZ_CANLOZ010000020.1 GCF_947492965.1 uncultured Aquimarina sp.
CAGGAAATCAAAATATTACCTATAGTTTTACCAATGCAAATGGATGTACTGATACTGCTTCTGATACTGTAGAAGTGTTCGATCTGCCAACAGTATCCTTTACAGCTCCTGCTGATCTATGTGTAGATGCTGGAATACAAACAGGATTAGGTGGTGGTACTCCGAGTGGAGGAACGTATTCTGGAAATGGAGTAACTGATGATGGCAATGGAACTACTTATTCCTTTAATCCTATTACTGCAGGAACAGGAAATCAAAATATTACCTATAGTTTTACCAATGCAAATGGATGTACTGATACTGCTTCTGATACTGTAGAAGTGCTAGAATTACCTGATGCTTCCGTAGATGATTCTCTTAGTCCAACTTTAACTGCGACTACCTCTGGTGCTACCTATCAATGGATTGATTGTGATACTAACACTCCATTATCAGGTGAGACGAATCAATCTTTTACAGCAACACAAGATGGAAATTATGCAGTGGATATTACATTAGATGGATGTACTCAGAGATCTTCTTGTTATTTGATAGCAAGTCTTGGCAATGAAGATGAAGAATTAACTACTGATAAATTACAAGTATACCCAATCCCAACTTCAGGACTTTTAAATATTTCTATTACCATAAAAAAAGCGGTGATATATGATATCACAGGTAAAAAAGTATTCGAAACTCGTAATACCACATTTGATATATCTGAATTAAATTCTGGAGTATATTTTATGAATATTGAAGGAGAAAAAGGAAATACAATAAAACAGATTATAAAAAATTAGCATCTATCTTTAGTTAAAAAAAAGTCTTTCAGGTTTCTGAAAGACTTTTTTTTATACATATAAATAAATAGGATCATTCTTTATTTTAAAGTAATCACTAAATCATCGGCTTCAACCATCGTTCCTGATTTAAGCACTATTTTCTTTACCACTGCATCCTCATTTGCAGTAATAGTCGTTTCCATTTTCATAGCTTCGATAATAAACAATGGATCGTTTTTCTTTATTTCTTGTCCAGTTTTCACCAATACTGAAGATAAAGACCCTTGTAATGGAGCTCCGATTTGTTTTCCGTCCGCTTTATCAGCTTTTACGTGAACAATTTTATCTACTTTAATAGAATTATCCTTGATTTCAACATTTCGGGTTTGTCCATTTACTTTAAAAAAGACGGTAACCATTCCATTGTCCTGAGGCTCTCCGATAGAAATTAATTCAAATAACAGGATTTTACCCTTATCTAATTCTATAATAATTTCTTCTCCTGGAGTCATTCCATAGAAGAAATTCTTAGTAGGAATATTCATTACATTACCATATTGCAAATGGTGATTGTAAGCTCCTGTAAATACTTTTGGATATAGCTTATAAGAAAGAAAATCTGTAATATCTAACTCTCTTCCCATTCCTTTTTTAAAGACCTTTACAAAATCCTTAAATTCCGTTTCGAAATCTACTGGTTCGAGATGTGCGTTAGGTCTATTGGTAAACGGTTTTTGATCTTTTAATATTGATTTCTGAAGTTCTTTTGGAAAACCTCCTTCTGGTTGTCCTAATTCTCCTTTAAACAAACTTACTACAGATTGAGGAAATGAAATCGTTTCTCCTCTTTCTTTTACATCATCTATGGTTAAATTATTACTTACTAAATATTGCGCCATATCTCCAACAACTTTAGAACTTGGAGTCACTTTTACGATATCGCCAAACAATTCATTTACCTCTCCATACATTTTGGTAATTTCATGAAAACGATCTGCCAGTCCTAAACCTTGTGCTTGCGGCTTCAGGTTAGAATACTGCCCGCCAGGAATTTCATGTTGATATACTTCACCAGTACCCGCTTTTAAACCAGATTCAAAAACATAATAATATTCTCGAACCGCTTCCCAATAATTTGAATATTCATTTAATTTAGACATATTCATCGGATTCTCACGATCATGGAACTTCAGCATTTCCATAACTGCATTAAAATTAGGCTGCGCTGTTAACCCTGATAATCCTCCTAAAGCTACATCCACCACATCTACTCCAGCCTCAATCGCTTTAAGATATGTTGCTGATTGTACCGAAGAAGTATCATGCGTATGCAAATGTATTGGAATATTGATTTCTGATTTTAATGCAGAAACTAATTCGTAGGCAGCATAAGGTTTTAATAAACCTGCCATATCTTTTATTCCTAATATGTGTGCTCCTGCATTTTCTATATCTTTTGCTAATTGCACATAATATTCTAAGGTATACTTGGTACGCTTTGGGTCTAAAATATCGCCTGTATAACACAAAGATCCTTCTGCAAGTCCTTGTGTACGTGTCCTTACATGTTCTATACAAGGTGCAATAGATTTCATCCAGTTTAATGAATCGAAGATTCTAAAAACGTCTACTCCGTTCTCCCAAGATTGCTCTACAAATTTACCAATTAGATTATCCGGGTAGGCAGTATATCCAACTCCGTTAGATCCTCTAATAAGCATTTGCAATAATAGGTTTGGCATTGCTGCTCTTAGCGAGCGCAAACGTTCCCACGGGTTTTCTCTTAAAAATCGTAGACATACATCAAATGTAGCACCTCCCCAAACTTCCATACTAAACACTTCTGGATGGTTCTTTGCAAATCCTTCTGCGACTTTAAGCATGTCATACGTTCGCATTCGAGTAGCTAATAAACTTTGATGGGCATCCCTCATGGTGGTATCCGTAAAATGAACTTTCTTTTCACTTTTTAACCACTCGGCAAATTTCTCTGGCCCTAATTCTGTAAGCAGGTCTTTTGTACCTTTTTGATACGCTGCTTTTTTATCAAATTCAGGAATATGAGGAGTAACGAAGGTTTTGGATGGATCTATTTTTTTTACATCTGGATTTCCATTAACAATGATATCTCCTAAAAAGTTTGCCAGCTTTGTCGCTCTGTTACGAGACTCTTTAATTTTAAAAAGCTCCTTTGTATCTCTAATAAAATTAACAGTAACTGCTCCTTTTCTAAATGTAGTATGATTAAGAATATTATCTAAGAAAGGCATATTGGTTTTCACCCCTCTTATTCTAAATTCTGACAGCGCTCTTCGCATTTTTCTACAAGCTCCATCCAAAGTTCTACTGTTTGCCGAAACCTTTACTAGCATGGAGTCAAAGAAAGGAGAGATCGTAACGCCTTGATAAACACTTCCCGCATCTAAACGAATACCAAATCCAGAAGCACTTCTATAGGTAGTTATGGTACCATAATCAGGTTTAAAATCGTTTTCTGGATCCTCTGTTGTAATTCTACATTGTACAGCATAGCCATTTACTTTAAGGCTTTCCTGACTTTCGATCTTAATTTGCTTATCCGAAAGTTGATATCCTCCAGCAATAAAAATCTGTGTTTTAATTAAATCTACACCCGTCACAATCTCTGTAACGGTATGTTCTACCTGTACTCTTGGATTTACTTCAATAAAATAAATACTACCGTCATCATCCACCAAGAACTCTACTGTTCCTATATTATTATAATCTACAGCTTTACATATCGTTAGTGCATATTGATAAAGATTATCCAATATATCTTGAGACACTCCATAGGAAGGAGCATATTCAATTACTTTTTGATAACGTCTTTGCACAGAACAATCACGTTCAAAAAGATGCACCATATTTCCATGATGATCCGCTACAATCTGTATCTCTATATGTTTAGGGTTTTCTACGAATTTTTCTAAAAAAACAGTATCATCTCCAAAAGCATTTAATGCCTCTCTTTGTGATTCCGGGTAGGCTTTTTCTAACTCTTCCACACTGCGAATTACACGCATACCACGACCTCCTCCACCAGAAGCAGCTTTAAGCATTACAGGAAAACCAATTCTCTTTGCTTCTTTAACTGCGATCTTAATATCTGTAAGATCTTCTTTATTACTTTGAATAATTGGGATATCATTAGCGATGGCAACTTCTTTTGCCATAATTTTATCTCCTAAAGATCGTAGCACAGATACCTTAGGACCAATAAAAATAATATCATTCTCCTTACATCGTTGTGCAAAATCTGCATTTTCTGATAAGAATCCATATCCTGGATGTATCGCATCTACATTATTATTTTTAGCAACTTGTATAATTGCTTCAATATTTAAATACGGTTTTAAAGGTTCATTATCCGCACCGATTTGATAGGCCTCATCAGCCTTATATCTATGTAAAGAATATCGATCCTCATAGGTATAAACTCCTACGGTTTGCAGACCAATCTCTGTACAAGCTCTGAAAATTCTGATGGCAATTTCCCCTCGATTAGCAACTAAAACCTTTTTAATTTGCATGATAAAAATTTTGTGTTTAAATAATATTTAGCGAACATTCGCTGCGAAGATATCGATTCGAATGAACACTTCCAATACATTTTAAACAGAATCCCTGAAATAATTAATTTTTGTAGTTATTATTAACCAACTATTTCTTTCTGTTAAACCTTAAACGTTAACAGCAAATTCATACGTTGAATTAACACAAATACCTATTTCTGTATTTTATTATAGTATGCTTTTTCGGTTACTTCAGACCATTTAGCAATCCTATTCTGGAAGTTGGAATAGCTTTCATAAACCTCTTTAGATAAAGGATCGTCTCCTATCATTTCCTGAATGGCTTCATCAGTATAACTTCGTAATGCGTCCAAAGTTTCTTTAGAAAATTCTCTTACCTCTACACCTTCTTCATTCACTAATTTATCTAAATAAATACCATTTTGTTTATCAAACTCAGACAACACCCAAACTTGAGCCCTTTTGGCAGCAGCCTGTAAGATAGCTTGAAGATGCGGTGGCAGTGCGTCGTGTAAATTTTTATTAATAAAGAACTCTAACTGAGAACCCGTTTCATGCCAACCTGGGGTATAATAATATTTTGAAATTTTATGAAATCCCATTTTATAATCATGATACGGTCCGATCCATTCCGTAGCATCAATAACTCCTCGTTCTAAACTCGTATAAATTTCGCTACCAGCTACCAAAATTGGTGCTCCTCCAGCTTTTTCTAACACTTTACCCCCAATACCTGGTAAACGCATCTTTAAACCTTTAAAGTCTTCTACAGAGTTAATTTCTCTATTAAACCACCCTCCCATTTGCACTCCAGTATTTCCTCCCATAAAAGGAACCAAATTAAACTGTGCATATGTTTTTTTCCAAAGTTCATATCCTCCTCCTACCTCTAACCAAGAAGTAATTTGTTGGCTATTCATCCCAAAAGGAACGGCTGCAAAAAATTGTGCTGCTGGAGTTTTTCCTGCCCAATAATACGATGCACCACATCCCATTTCTATCGTACCTTGGGAAACAGCATCAAATGCTTCTAATGGTGGTACTAATTCTCCTCCACCATATACTTTAATTTTAATTTGACCATTAGACAATTCCTCTACCCATTCTGCATATTTTTCCGCTACTTCCCCTACCACTGGAAAATTAGGTGGCCAAGTTGTAGTCATCTTCCAATGGAATATTTTGTCAGGCTTAGCAGTATCATAGGAAGTAGGATTAGTCATACTCGCAGGAGGTTCTCCAAGACAAGACAAAAAAAACATCATTAAAATACCATATATGAATGTTTTCAAAAATCTAACTCTCCGTATCTTATATAAACTCATGATTTTAGTTATTCTAATTAATTGCCATTAAAAATAATCTCTGGAAAAAATAATACTAAGCCTACTATAAAAAGTTGTATAACAATAAAAGGAACTATCCCTCTATATATTTGGCTTGTTTTTACTGTATCTGGCGCGACTCCCTTTAGATAGAACAATGCAAAGCCAAATGGAGGAGTTAAAAATGAGGTTTGTAAATTCAATGCCATCAAAATTCCAACCCAAAGCATATTCATATCCAAAGCATTAAAAACGGGTGTTACCACTGGTACGATAATAAATACGATCTCTATAAAATCAATAAAGAAACCAGCGATAAAAATAACCAACATTACTAATAATAGAAACATTAAGGGTGTCAACTGAGACGAAATAATCAATTCTTGTAAGTATCGATCTCCTCCTAAGGTTCTAAAAACTAGTGTAAATGTAGTCGCCCCAAGTAATATAAAAAACACCATCGATGTAAGACGAGTCGTTTCTTGAGCTACTTCTTTTAATATTTTAAATGAAAACTTTTTCTGAATAATAGTCAAAATCGTTGCTCCCAAAGCCCCAATTGCAGAAGCTTCTGTTGGGGATGCGATACCACTAAATATAGATCCTAGCACTATAACAATTAACAGTACTGGTAACAATAACACCTTAACAACTTTGGGTCCAAAATGAGTCCCTTTAAACTCTGCAATCTCTTCTGCTGGAATACTCGGTGCGTCGTTTTTATGAATAAATGACTTTATCAAAATATATAGAATGTAAAGCCCAACTAATATCAAACCTGGTAATAAGGCCGCAGAAAATAAGGTTCCTACATCTACAGACGCTGCTCCTCTTGATGAACTATTAATCGTATCCGCCAACAGCACCAATACTATAGACGGTGGGATTATTTGTCCTAAGGTACCCGAAGAAGCAATAACTCCTACTGCGAGTTCTGTCTTATAGCCTCTTTTTAGCATCGTTGGGAGACTAATTAAACCCATAGTTACCACTGTTGCACCCACGATTCCTGTTGATGCGGCTAACAAAGCACCTACAATAACAACGGATATAGCTAGTCCTCCTCTAACTCGACCAAACATCATCGCCATTGTTTCCAAAAGACTTTGAGCGAGCCCAGATTTTTCCAACATGATTCCCATAAAAATAAATAAAGGAACTGCCATCAACACATAGTTATTAACAACCCCCATAATTCTAGAAGGCAATAAATAAAATGTAGACATGGTAAACTGTTCTGGCGCAAAAATTGAAACACCAAAAGCAAAAGCAACAGAAATCCCACCTAAAGTAAAAGCTACGGGATATCCTTT
This sequence comes from uncultured Aquimarina sp., assembly GCF_947492965.1. Taxonomy (GTDB): domain Bacteria; phylum Bacteroidota; class Bacteroidia; order Flavobacteriales; family Flavobacteriaceae; genus Aquimarina. Next base: position 6,954 of record NZ_CANLOZ010000020.1, read on the forward strand.
AAGAATTAAAATGAATATGATTACAAATAAAACAACCGCTAAAAACTCCATTAGATATCTCTCTTAAAAATTATCTGAATAGATTTTAGCATTTCAGAAACTCCTTGTAACAATAAAAAGGCAAACCCCAAGGTGATACAAAATTTTAGCACATACAAAGCTGGTAATCCACCTGGTTGGGGAGATCCTTCATCGATCATAAAGGATGACAATCCATAATACCAAGAAGAAACAATCACTACATAACACCAAGGAATTAATAAACACACCCCTCCTAAAAGGTCTATCCAGGCTTTTCCTTTTTCGGAAAATCTAGTGTAAAAAACATCTACTCTAACATGTTTCCCATGTTTAAAAGTATACGCGGAACCTATTAGAAAAAGCATTCCGAAGAGATAAATTTCGGTTTCGATCATCCAAATGAACGTGAACTGAAAAACATATCGCATAACGACATCTAATCCTACCAAAACCGCCAATAGAAACGCAACCCAACTGACAAGAGTTCCCGTTTTTTCTCCAATCCAATCTAGAGAATTAATGATTTTTTGCATTCAAAAAGGCCTAAAATATTGAAGGCTTAAGATACTAAAATTAGGAGCATTTAGAAATTTATTCTAATATCAAATATGAAAACAAAATAAGAGCATTGAATTACCTGACAAAAACCAATTCGTTAGGTTTTGTTGTATATTCTTCGCTATAACCATAACCATCATAATTAAAACCTTTTAAGTCTTCTATAGTTTCAGCTCCAGTGTCTATGATATAACGAACCATCATTCCTCTTGCTTTTTTAGCAAAGAAACTGATCATTTTTAATTTATCTCCTTTCCAATCTTTAAACTGTGGTGTGATCACAGGTACTTTCAGCGCTTTCTTATCAATCGCACTGAAATATTCATTACTCGCTAGATTTACAAATAATTCATCATCTTTCAATTCATTATTTAGTTGTTCCGTAAGCTGCTTCTTCCAAAACTCATATAGATTATTACTACGTCCTACCTTTAGTTTTGTCCCCATTTCTAAACGATACGGTTGAATTAGATCTAATGGTTTTAGTATACCATATAAACCAGAAAGGATTCTTAATTTATCCTGTAAGACATCTAATTTATCTTCTGGAATTGTATAACCATCTAAGCCTGTATAAACGTCTCCATTAAAAGCATATACTGCAGGTCTCGCATTTTCTTGTGTAAATGGAAGACTCCAATCTTGATTTCGTTGCCAATTTAATTGCGCCAACTTATCACTAATACTCATTAGATCTGATAAATTTTTTGGTGACTTTTTTTGAAGAACAGTATTTAATTTTTCAGCTTCAACCAAAAAAGAAGGCTCCGTATATTTTTGAGTAGGTAATGCGGTTTCAAAATCTAAAGACTTTGCTGGTGATACTACAATTTTCATGTGTTTACAATATTACTTTATAAGTTACACTCCGCTAAAGGCTAGTGTTAGACATAAAACTCATCATTGTTTATTATACTTTGACGTGCCTCATGAAGTGAATTTCGTTTTTTCAAAAATACAATAGTACTGGAATAAATAAAATCAACTCGAGTAATTCTTACCTATTGAAGCATTGATATACTTTATTGCAAAATACATAAACGCTTCTTCTTTACACGGTTTAACACACTGTTAAGGAATAAATTAACATATAAAAATAAAGGCTTTAATATTTTTAACAGAAAAAAACCTTACCTTTATAACGTTTTAAACATAAAAACACTTTCGAAACACAGTAGTCATATATCGCTAATTTTAATTAGCAATTCACACTTCCCATCTTTTTTAGTACATCACGCTTATCTGTATTGTGTAATTAATTAATAAACCTATATGACAATGAAACTACAACCTACGATTAAGGCGTTTTTAATGGTTGCCTTAATGATTTTCATTTATTCCTGTGAAAAAGAAGAATTTCCACGTACCGAACCAGAACAAACCGTCCCCCAAAGAATTCAGGACACAACGTATACGGATGCTCAATTAAAAAAAGTATTGGAAGAAGAAGCAGAAATCATCAAATTAGAAAAAAGCGGTTATGTGGCGGATATATCTGGAATGGATGTAGCAAAAGATAACCCTAAAAAAGTTTATATGCATTATATGCCCTGGTTTCAGAGCAAAGATTACGATGGATACTGGGGACAACATTGGACTATGACTAATAAAAATCCTGATATTAGAGATAGTAACGGCAAACAAGAAATAGCTTCTTATTTCTATCCCGTAATAGGTCCATACTCCTCTAACGACCCTGATTTACATGAATATCATTTTTTAATGATGAAATTAGCCGGAATCGATGGTGTAATATTTGATTGGTATGGAAGTAAGGATCTCTACGATTACGAAAATATTAAAAGTGCTACGGAAAGTTTTATTGAAATTATGGAGGATTTAGATTTTGATTTTTCAATTATGTACGAAGATAGGGTTGCTAAGCAAGCATATGAACTAGGATTATCGAACAGTATTATTGAAGCAGCTCAGGAAGATTTCACCTATATCAATGACACCTACTTTACCAGCCCTAATTACATAAAACACAATGATAAAAATCTACTATTTGTTTTTGGACCACATCATATCACCACCCAACAAGAATGGGACACTATTTTCGATATCCTACCCACTGATAACCGTCCCGACTTTTTAACCTTGTGGGCAGCCAATAATTTAGTAGGACAGAATGCTACTGGAGAGTTTTTATGGGTAGACCAAGATCATCTACTAGCCCATGAGCATTATTATAATAATTACGATACCGAAAATCTTACCATTGTTGGGTCTTCTTATCCTGGTTTTGATAGCTTTTATGCAGAAGGTGGATGGTCCGAAGGGATTAATTTATGGAGTATCGACCATAATCAAGGGCAAACCTTTGCAGAAACACTAAATTATACACATCATGAAATTGCAGATTTTATTCAACTTATTACCTGGAATGATTTTGGAGAAGGCACCATGATTGAACCCACAGAAGAATTTGGTTTTATGTATTTACAGCTATTACAACAATATACTGGTGTTGATTTCACTACTGACGATTTAATAGTAGCATTAGATCTATATACAGCCAGAAAATATTTTAGTGGAAATCAAGAAGCCCAAGACTATTTAGATCGAACATACAAATATATAAAGCAACTCAATTTAGTTAGAGCAGACAAGATTATTAAAGCAGTTTATAAATTTTATTCTTAACCATAAAATCACATTAAAAGCAATTGTAAAAATCATAAAAGCCCGTCTGTATCAGATGGGCTTGTTCTTTAAAAAAGTCAAAATGTATATATTATAATACTCTCACGTTTACCGCGTTCATTCCTTTTTTACCTTCTTTAAGTTCGTACTCTACTTCATCACCTTCACGAATTTCATCGATTAAGCCCGAAATGTGTACAAAACGATCTTGATTAGATCCTTCTTCTGTAATAAATCCAAATCCTTTGGAGTCATTAAAAAATTTTACTGTTCCTTTGTTCATTATAAATAATTAAAGCACCAATATACTATTAATAAATGAGCATTCCCCAATTTATTTCAATAAAGACACATTTATTCTTTAGTTAGCTGATTTTTAGCATAATTTCTCCAACGTTCTACACATTGTTGCATATCATCAGGTACTGAGGTTTCGAAGTGCATTTTTTCTCCGGTAACGGGATGTACGAACCCCAAAGTTCTTGCGTGCAATGCTTGTCTTGGTAATATTTTGAAACAATTTTCTACAAACTGTTTATACTTGGAAAAAGTCGTACCCTTTAAGATCTTTTCACCACCATATCGTTCATCGTTAAATAATGTATGACCAATATGTTTCATATGCACACGTATCTGATGCGTTCTTCCAGTTTCTAATCTACAAGAAACCATTGTAACATATCCTAAACGTTCAATAACTTTGTAATGTGTAACTGCAGGTTTTCCTTTTTCTGCTTCATCGCCTTCAAAAACAGTATTTTGAAGTCTGTTTTTAGGATGACGACCAATATTACCTATAATTGTTCCTTCATCTTCTTTTAGATTCCCCCAAACAATTGCCACATATTCTCTTTCTGAGGTTTTATCAAAAAACTGTTTCGCTAAATGCGTCATAGCATCTTCAGTTTTAGCAATCACCAATAAACCACTGGTATCCTTATCAATTCGGTGCACCAAACCTGGACGCTCACTGCTATTATTAGGCAAATTATCAAAATGATAAATCAAGGCATTAATCAAAGTTCCAGAGTAATTTCCATGACCAGGATGTACTACCATTCCTGCAGGTTTATTCACCACTAACAGAGCATTATCTTCATAAACAATATTCAATGGAATATCCTCTGGTGTTAGCAAATTCTCATAAGGTGGATGAGCAAATAACACTCTTACCACATCATTAGGCTTTACCTTATGATTTGATTTTACCGGAATATCATTGACAAAAACACTTCCTGCTTTGGCTGCTTGTTGAATCTTATTTCGAGTAGCATTCTCAACAAAATTCATCAAAAATTTATCTACCCTAAGTGGTACTTGACCTGCTCCTGCCACAAAACGATGATGTTCATACAATTCGTCTTCATTAGGTCCTAAATCGTCTATATCTGGATCTGATTCCAAAAGGTGTTATTTTTAGAAGTTTTATTTATGGATTAAGTCGCAAATTACCACTTTGGTCACCTACGACAAGGTCAATGGTAGAAGTCTTCATTATTTTATCTCCTGGCTTCAACCTTTTGCCTTTGTACCTAAGTTCCAGTACCTGATCAGAAGGATCTGGTTTAAAAGTAATAGATCCTATTTTAAAGCCAAGAGCCACTAGTCTTGGTTCTACCTGCCTTCTGGTTTTTCTAATAACATCAGGTACTTCTACTTTTCGATATCCCGATGGGTTTAGGGTTACATAGATCTTTCTATTTTCTTTTACCATATTTCCTGCAGGAGGATTCTGCTCAATCACAGAATAACGAGGATAATCAGGATTAAAATTAGCAGAATCTTGCACTTCGAATCTCAAATCTTTGGATTCTACAAGCTCTTTCACCTCATCGAGTGTTTTTTTACTTAAACTTGGAACTACAATTCTCTGATCGTGATTTGTAGAACTATCTAACCATTTCAATGCTATAAAACATAAAATAGCAGTCATTGCGACAGCGATCACTAATTGAATAAGAAATGCTTTACTCCAAATAAACCTTAAAAGTCCTTTAAAAAAATCCATGTATCTGATGATAGTTTCGGCAAAGATATAAAAACGGAAACTTTTTAGCTTTTGTTGTTGGATAAATGATATTTTTGTTTGCAAACCATATCCAATGAAGAAAAATATTGCCATCCTTATGGGAGGTTACTCCAGCGAATTTGATATTTCTATCAAAAGTGGAAATGTAGTTTATAAGCACTTGAACAGAGACCTTTATGAACCGTACAAAATTCATATTACCAAAGATTCTTGGTACTACGTTGATGACAATGATCAAAAAACCACCATTGATCGAAATGATTTTTCCCTAAATCTGAATGGCACTAAAATTATTTTTGATGCTGCTTTTAACATTGTACATGGAACTCCTGGAGAAGATGGTTTACTACAAGCATATTTTGAATTAATCGGAATACCACAAACAGCCTGTGATTTTTATCAAGCAGCACTTACTTTTAACAAAAGAGACTGTATTAGCACTTTACAACCTTATGGGATCCCTACCGCCAAAAATTATTTCTTAAATAAAGGAGATAAAATCAGCACCAGTGAAATTATTGATACCGTTGGTTTACCCTGTTTTGTAAAAGCAAATAAGGCTGGAAGTAGTTATGGCGTTTCTAAAGTAAACACCGAAGAAGAATTACTTCCTGCTATTGATGTAGCTTATAAAGAAGATGACGAAATTATTATTGAATCTTTTCTTAGCGGAACAGAAGTTTCGGTAGGTGTAATTACTTACCAAGGAAAAGACGTAGTCTTGCCAATTACAGAAATTGTTTCAGAAAATGATTTCTTTGATTATGAAGCTAAATATTTAGGCAAATCTCAAGAAATTACTCCAGCAAGATTAAGCAAAGAAGATGAAGAAAAGGTAAAGAATCTAGCCTTAAAAGTATATCAAATCCTAAAAATGAGTGGTTTTTCTAGAAGCGAATATATATTTCATGATGGAGAACCTCATTTTATAGAAATGAATACAAATCCTGGTTTTAGCGAAGCTAGCATTTTACCTCAACAATCAATCGCCGCTGGAATAAGTATACAAGACCTGTTAACTAATACGATAGAAGAAGCTATAAACAAGAAATAACGGAAGAAACATTGTTTTAGCATCATAACTAATTTCAACTTTACCTATATTTATACCAAATAATCACAAGTCACTTATGAGAAGAGCTGTTTTTCCAGGATCGTTTGACCCGATAACGCTAGGTCATTATGATATTATAGAAAGAGGATTAACTCTTTTTGACGAAGTTATATTGGCAATTGGAGTAAATGCTGAAAAAAAATACATGTTCTCTTTGGAAGAAAGAAAAAGCTTTATAGAAGATGCTTTTAAAGATGAACCAAAGATAAAAGTAATGACGTATAAAGGTCTTACTGTAGAGTTCTGCAAACAACAAAATGCGAACTTTATTCTTAGAGGACTTAGAAACCCTGCAGATTTCGAATTTGAAAAAGCAATTGCTCACACCAATAGAAAAATGTCTGAAATTGAAACTGTATTTTTACTAACCTCCTCAGGAAAAAGCTATATCTCCTCTTCTATCGTAAGAGATGTTATCCGAAACGGAGGTGACGTGACTGGCTTGGTTCCTGAAACAGTAGTATACAAAAGAAAATAACACGTTAAACAACATAATCCCAAATCTAAAATCCCAATCAATTAGCTATGAAAACCTACAAAAAACTTAGTATCACTCTACTTTTAATGTCCATAACGTTTTTCGCATGTAGTACGGATGATGATGAAAATGACAACACTATAGAACCACCTATTAGCTGCGAAAATGCGAATAATTTCATTTTTGAAGAAAAGGATGGTTTAGTGGTTGCAGAATTTGAAAGTATCAACAATATTAATGATTGGAATAACGAAAACTCTGTAGCTGGTTTTTCTGGTACTAGTTATTTAGTATGGAAAGGAGATCAATTTCTAAATGCTCCTGGAAATGGTTTGTTAACTTATAACATAAACATTACTACCACAGGAACCTATAGATTTATCTGGAGATCAAGAATTACGAATGGAACTTCTGGATCCGAACATAACGATTCTTGGTTACGATTTCCTGATGCCTCTGCATTTTTTGGTCAACGCAATGAAAGTATTGTCTATCCAGGAGATACAGGTCAAACACCAAATCCTAATGGCTCCAGCAAAGATGGGTGGTTCAAAATCTACAAGAGTGGTCCAGCAGATCAATGGAAATGGCAAGCATCTACAAGTGATAATGACGCACATGACATTTTTGTAACTTTTGATACACCAGGAACATACATGATGGAAGTATCTGCAAGATCTTCTTTTCATGCACTTGATCGATTCGTACTATTTACAGAAAATGTTTCTCTGAGTGATGCTACAAGTGAAACTGCAGAATTAAGCGAAATTAACTGTAATTAAGAATAGAAAGTTCGTACTTTAAACCTTTTCTAAAATTGATAGTCAAAGTAGAAACACTTTGATTATGAGTTCTTTTCTAACAGATAAACAAATACAACATCTTTATTGGCGTACTGGTTTTGGAATTTCTCCTTCTGAATTAAAACGTGCAAGAACTTTTTCTAAAGAAGAAATTGTAGATCACTTGTTTTCTGAAAGTAGTGGGATAACTGATTTATCTCTTGACTTTGGAATTCTACAAAAAGATCCAAAAAACTTATCACGCGAGGAACGCAAGGAATTACGAAAACTTCGTAATCAAAAAATGCTAGATCTCAACTTACTATGGCTACGGCAATTAGCAGAGAGCAAACAAGTATTGAGAGAGAAAATGACTTTGTTTTTTCACAATCATTTTGCTGTTCGATTAAAAACTCCAAGAGCAGCGCTACACTTAAATAATGTAATCAGAAAAAATGCTCTGGAAAGTTTTGGGGATATGCTATTGGAGGTTTCTAAATCTCCAGCGATGTTACTATTCCTAAACAACAGACAAAACAGAAAGAACAATCCAAATGAAAACTTTGCTCGAGAAGTTATGGAGTTATTTACACTTGGCAGAGATAATGGATATACCGAAAAAGATATAAAAGAAGCTGCAAGAGCTTTTACTGGATGGAATTTTAATAAACAAGGGACTTTTGTTTTTAGACAAAAACATCATGACTTTGGCTCTAAAACTATTCTAGGAAAAACAGGGAATTTCAAAGGAGAAGATGTTATAAAAATTCTTCTAGAGCAAAAGCAAACTGCAAAATATATTACGAAAAAAATATACAAGTTTCTCGTAAATGAACATATAAACCCAACTCGTCTAGAAAAACTTAGTTCTATTTTCTATGAAACAAATTATAACATAGAAGCTTTATTAAGAGGTGTTTTGGAAAGCGACTGGTTTTACGATCATGAAAATATAGGAGCCAAAATAAAATCCCCGATAGAATTAATCGTTGGACTTAGTAAACCTTTTAACATACACTACAAGAATCCAAAGGTATTATTATACCTGCAGCGAAAATTGAATCAAGTATTATTTTTCCCACCCAATGTTGCAGGATGGAAAGGCGGAAAATCCTGGATAGATAACTCTACACTCATGCTTAGATTAAAACTAGCTTCTGTTGCACTCAATAATGGTGTTATTGAAATAAATGACACTGCTGATAGTGAGATGACTACAATGATGAAAGAGAAGTATTATAACAAAATGAAGTCACAAATGCAGAAAAGAGTGAAAGCTACTCCTCATTGGGAACCTTTTCTAGATGCTATAGAACAAAAATCCAGACAACAATTGATAGACTATGTACTTCAACCTAATTTATCTAAAGGTGCCCAAGAAGTAATCTCTACCATTGACGAAAGAAACACCAAGAATTTTATTATTGAGCTAATGAGCTTACCAGAATACCAACTTTGTTAAAACTTTGAAATCATGGACAGAAGAAATTTTTTAAAACAATCCGTTTTTGCATCTGGAATCACATTAGTTCCATCATTTTTAAAAGGAATGGAGTTTTTAACACCAGAACAATTATCTGGATATAAAAATGTAATCATTATTCAATTATCAGGTGGTAATGACGGATTAAACAGCATTATTCCAATACAGAATGATATCTATCATCGGTTAAGACCTACTATCGGCAAAAAACAAAGTGAGACTTTAAAAATAAACGATGATCTAGCTTTCAATAGTGCTTTACAACCCATAAAAGATTTATATGATCAAGGTGATGTTTGTATCATAAACAACGTAGGATATCCTAATCCCAACAGATCTCATTTTAGAAGTACGGACATCTGGCAAACGGCTAGTGATACTAACCAGTATTTATCTTCTGGTTGGGTAGGCAGATATCTCGATGCTAATTGCCAGCATCCGTATCAAGCAATAGAAGTCGATAATTCTTTGTCTCTCGCTATGAAAGGTAACACATTAAATGGTATCGCAGTTTCGGATCCTAAACAGTTACATCGTACTACCAGGGAGCCTTTCTTTAATCAATTGATTAATAATACTCAAGAAGACATGTTACATGAGGACAACCAAGGTTATCTTTATAAAACCATGTTAGAAACGTACTCTTCTGCTTCTTATATTTATGAAACTTCCAAAATTTACGAATCTAAAGTAACATATCCGCAGTCGGCATTCGCGCGAAATTTAAAGACCATAGCTGATTTTATCATATCCGGATTAAAAACAAGAGTATACTATAGTTCTCTTGGAGGTTTTGATAGTCATGTAAATCAAGTAAATAGTCAAGATCGATTACTGGGTATATATGCAAATGCTATTAGTGCTCTGGTAAAGGATTTAAAAAAGAATAATAAATTTAAAGACACATTAATACTTACCTTTTCAGAATTTGGACGTAGAGTAAAACAAAATGGCAGTAGAGGAACAGATCATGGCGCAGCAAATAATGTAATGATAATGAGTGGATCTCTTAAAAAAGCTGGTATTTATAATGAATTACCAAATCTATCTGACCTTGATAATAATGGAGATATCAAATACACCGTCGATTTTAGAAGTATTTATGCATCTATTTTAGATAACTGGCTCGAAGTAAATGATCATATAATTCTAGGCTCCGATTTTAATAAATTATCCTTTGTATAACTATCTTGCTAAAGATAGATTAGAAAAACCAAAATTAAATGTAAGCCATAAGCTACAAATCAACTCAATCTTAAAAAACATTACCCATCTATTTTACATTTTCAAAATCTCATAAAACAATAAAAATCAAGAAGTTTTAACAATAAAAAAACTATCAAAAACCCTTTTTTCTAACAAAAGTCAATACAGTTTTTACGGTTTTACCGTAAAAACTGTGTTTTTTATCGATACAAAAGACCTCTTTATCTAAAAGATGTGAAATCATTTTATTTCATAACTATTTGATTGTAAATTTGGTACAAATCAAGTAGTACAATCGCTAAGCCCCGATCCTATGAAAAGCATTATTCTTTCCTTATTTGTTTTACTTTCTTTTTCTACTATGAATGCTCAAGAAATTGCTTCATTAAATACAATCAACAAGGAAATAAGTAATGTACAGAATACCAAAGTAGATTTTTATCAAACATTAATTGCTGTTAATAATTTTGACATTAAAGTTAAAGAGGTAAAAACAAGTACTAGAGAAACAAAAAAGGATTTTTACAAGGCGTTAATGATAAAAAATGGTTTTATCACTGATAGTACGAAGACAACAAGATTAGCGAATAGTAATGACAAAAAGCGAAAAGACACCATAATGGTGGATACTACACAAATCACTGGATTATTGCCATAATTTCTTTGAATATATACACATTAAAACACCACTATTTTCTTGCTTGATATAGTGGTGTTTATTTTTTTAATTAAAATTCAAAAAGCTTACATTTATGAATGCAAATTCATGAAACAGCTTTTATCGTATCTACGTATCGTTCTTATCACGAAAGTGTAAGTAAGGATATTTATGCCAAACTATGGAATAACCCGAAAACAGAGGCTATTATTCCAGAAATTCTAGATAGCGTATCTACAAATGAATCCATCCTTCATAGTTTACGAAATAGATTTTTTCATGAAAGCTTACAATCTTTTTTCTCTAAAAACAAAGGAGGAGTTCTAATTAATTTTGGTGCAGGTTTTAGTATGTATCAATTTTTATTAGGCGCTGATGTGCATACTATCGAAATAGACAAGAAAGATATCATCGAATACAAAAAGAATCAGATAGAAGTTTGGACCGAAGAAGGAAAATTACCTGAACGTAATACAACCTACATCAGTTTTGATTTTAATCATGATTCTGAAGAAACCATGATTACAGAATTAAATAAATTCATCAACCAACAACCTATATTCATTGTATTAGAAGGAGTGTTATTTTTTTTAGATCGAAAAGTAACAGATAAACTTTTTACAGTTTTTAAAAATATACAGTCAAGTGGTGATGTGGTAGGTAGTGTATCCTACATTCCCGAAATTGAACATACAGATGTTTACAAAAGACTATTACACTATTTTGATAGTCATAATAACACTAATGATTCTTTTGCCCATCAAACAATACCCACATCGTACTACACTCAAATTGAAGGATATCGGTTAGTAGAACATACTGATGAATGTAAATTATCTAAAATCTACACTCCAAATACCCCATTAGAAGATCCAAATGAAATTCTAAACGAACACTTATATCTTTTGGAGAGAGTTTAATTTAACAGTATCATATATAGCTGTAGTAGCTTCTATTTTCTAAATAAGAAAACCTTAGTTAGCGGTAAGACTTATACTCGATACTATAATGTAACGCAAAATCTCACTCTAATTCAGTAATATCCCACAAATTCCTAATCCAATTACAAGATATACTCCCGATAGAATAAAGAATACTTTTCCTGCCTTTCGTTTTTTATTCCTAAAAAGAACAAGACCTATAATGGCCAGCAATGCAGGTGGGCCAAATAATATGAGTAAAATCAAAAATACTAAACCACCTAGGTTACCTACTTCTAATAAAATTAAATTGGTAGTCATACAGTCTCTTTTCTTAATTGTTCTAAACGCTCTTGTTTATCATCTCTGTAAAATAGATTCATTGTCTCAAAAGGAATAATTTTATAGTCCTTATTCACAATGTGTACACAGGACTTCTTAACTGCTCTTACATCAAAATTATAAGCATCTATAAACTGCATAATAATTATTCGGAATAAGTTATCATAACCCAATTCCGGAGCATCTATCTCCGGCAAGCAGCACATGATCGATTTAAGATTTTCGGAAGCAATATCTACAGAATTTCCAGTGCTAAATAACTCCAGCATTTTTTCCTGCAACTCTACATCTTGTTCATAAACAATGGTATTTTTACCATTATCTAATAAATCTGCAGGATTAATATATCTTGTTAACGGAGTTAATCCATCTTCGTTTTTTAAGGCATATCCCATGACCAGAGCATCAGGGTTACAAGGAACCGGAATTAAATCGTCCGCCTCAAATATTGGAAATTGTTCTAATATTTTTCTACGAACTTCGGTTAAGGTAATTCGATCCGTTTGAGCATTAAAATCTTCTAGTCGGCCCGCAATTTGTGTAGGTTGCAATGTAACTCCTCTAACACATCTTTGGCGAGAAGCAAAAGATAAGATCTCTCCGATTTCAGAATCATTTAATCCTTTTTCTAGGGTAACAACCATAGTAGTCGAAAGATTAAATTGATTTAAATTTTCTATAGCTTTCCTTCTAATAGCAGTTAAATCTTCTCCTCTAAGCTTTTTCAGAACTTTTGCGTTCAAAGAATCAAATTGTAAATAGATTTCAAAATCCGGCATATAACTTGCTAATCGCTCTACAAAACCAACATCTTTTGCTATCCTGACACCATTTGTATTCACCATAAGGTGTCTAATTGGCAATTGCTTTGCATAGTCCAAAATATCAAAAAATTGAGGATGTATTGTAGGTTCTCCACCACTAATCTGAACTACATCAGGCTCTTTTTCATTTTCTACAATAGTATCTAACATCTTTTTAATCTCTTCCAATGTTCTATGTCTTCCATAATGTGGAGATGAAGAAGCATAGCAGGTCGGACAAGTTAAATTACATCTATCCGTAACTTCAATTATTGACAAACAAGAATGTTGTTCATGATCTGGACACAATCCGCAATCATAAGGACAACCATAATCCGTAGCTGTGTTAAACTTATACGGAAACTCAGAAGGTTTATTATAATTTCTTATGCTTTTGTAATATTCTATATCATCAGCAATCAAAACTTTGGATCTGCCATGTTCTGGACAATGTTTCAACATGAAAACTTTATCATCTTCAAAAACAATTTTAGCATCAATCCTTTTTAAACAAATAGGACAAAGACTTAGCGTAAAATCGTAATAGGTATAATTTCTAGTTGGCATATAAGATTTTTCGAATTGTTTTTTGATAATACAGTAGGCATAAGATACACAAATACTGAATACTACTAAGCCCAAATATGAGAAAAGTATTGGGTTTTAGAAACTCGACAAGAAAACGAAAGAGAAAATAAAAAATCATAAAACATTTAAAAAGAAGACCTGATTCTAAATCTAGTCGCTGTTGAAAACGTTTTAAAACGATCCATAATAATATCAAAAAAACCACTTCAAAAAGAGCAATAGGATATCTAAATAATCCATCACCCAAATCTAATCCCAAAAACGAAGTTGTTTCTTTCCCATAGGTAAATTCATTGATTCCTGCTAAAAAACAACCAATCCTTCCAATGATAATACCAAGAATAATGGGATATGTAAATAAATCCCCCGAAGATTTTTTTTCCTTAATTATTTTTTTGGCGATTTCAACTCCTAATAAACCACCAAAAAGACCTCCCATTATCGTTTTAGCACTTATAATCTGAATTAAATATTCTGGAGTAAAAGATATAGCTAGGGGATTTTCCAAAAAGCCAACGATTCTAGAACCTAAAAAAGCTCCGAAAACTGCTCCTATAATAATAGACAATCTATTTGAAGAAGATATTGTGTCTAAGGAGTCTTTTCTTAAATAAATATAATATCGAAATCCGATAAAAAAAGCAGCATATTCCAACATCAAATGAACATTCAGTTTAACACCAAAAACTACAGGCTCAAAAGGAATATCCATCTAATATTAATTTCGATTAAAAACCGAAATATACGTTTTATTTAGACTACAATCGAGATTTAAACATCTCAAAATAAAGCGTATTGCCAGTTTACTTCATTGCCTTGGCCATTACATGATACCGTGGATCATCAATATCATGCTCTATCACATTTGCTAATCTTGGAGACGCTTTAATCATCAAAGCCTGGCATTCCTCACTAAGATGCTTAATTCTAACTTTTTTACCAGCTTCTTCGTATTTACCCACAAGATTAAAAATTGCTTCCAAAGCAGAGTGGTCACTTACTCTAGATTCTATAAAATCAATTTCCACATTTTCTGGGTCGTTGGCTACATCAAATTTAGAGTTAAATGCCTGAATACTCCCAAAAAATAATGGCCCCCATATTTCATATACCTTTGTACCATCTTCTTTAACATGTTTACGAGCTCGAATCTTTTTAGCATTTTCCCAGGCAAATGCCAATGCAGACATAATCACACCAGCTATTACAGCTACTGCCAAATCAAAGAAAACAGTAAGTGATGATACTGCAATTAAAACGATAGCATCAGTTAAAGGAATCTTATTCAATATTCTAAAACTAGACCATGCAAAAGTACCGATAACAACCATAAACATTACACCTACTAAGGCTGCGATAGGCACTTGCTCTATCAATCCAGAAGCAAACAGAATAAACATTAATAAGGTTACTGCCGCTACAATCCCAGATAAACGAGTACGTCCTCCTCCTTTGATATTAATAATCGATTGCCCGATCATAGCACAACCTCCCATACCTCCAAAAAGACCTGTGATGATATTCGCTCCTCCTTGAGCAAGACATTCTCTATTAGAATTTCCACGAGTCTCTGTTAATTCGTCAATAAGATTCAGAGTCATTAGAGATTCTATTAGTCCAATAGCTGCTAAGATTAGTGCATAAGGGCCAATAAATTTCAAGGTCTCTAAATTCATTGGCACTTTATCAAAAATATCAAACTGAAACTGAGGCAATCCTCCTTTAAGACCTTCTCCTCCTCCATCTCTAATAAAACTACCTACAGTTGCCACATCTAACTTACCAAGAATTACAATAGCCGACACTACTAAAATTCCGATCAATGCTTCTGGTAATTTGGCTGTTGCTTTAATCTTAGGCAATCCCCACATGATCAGCATTGTTAATCCCACTAACCCTAACATTAAGAATAATTCAGATCCTTGCATCCAAACCTTTTCTCCTCCAACAAACTCTTTAAACATTCCTAACTGAGAAAGGAAAATAACGATTGCCAAACCATTTACGAACCCCATCATTACAGGATGTGGTATCAAACGAACAAACTTACCAAGTTTAAAAACACCAGCTAACATTTGTATAATTCCCATCAAAATAACGGTTGCAAAAAGATAATACAAGCCTAACTGCTCTCCTTCTGCTCCCATAGCATTCCCTTCTGCAACTAAGTTAACCATTACTACGGCTAATGCTCCCGTAGCACCAGAAATCATACCAGGACGACCTCCAAAAACAGAAGTAATCAACCCAATCATAAATGCTGCATACAAACCAACTAACGGGTCTACACCTGCCACAAAGGCAAAGGCAACTGCTTCTGGAACCAAAGCTAAGGCTACAGTTAATCCAGATAGAATATCATTTTTGGCGTTCGCTACTCTTTTTCGTACAAACTCAGTCATAATCCGTTTATTTTGAGGGTGCAAAAATACAGTTATTTTACATCCCAACAAGTAAAATCTAGAGCTATCTGAAGAAAGAAATAAACTAAAACGTTATAGAAGATCAAAAAAAAGTAAAACTTAGTATATTTATGCCTAACTCACACTGCACATGCGAATCATCACACTCATTATCAGTATTCTAACTATTATATCTTGTAACTCTTCCAAAGAAAACTCCTTAAAAGACTTTGATTTTACCACGAACTTTGAAAAAAGTAATGGTACCGAAACACCAACTTATCAGGAAGTGATTACCTACTATAAAAATCTTGCAAAAGCTTATCCAGTGATCAACATACAGAAAATCGGAATGACGGATAGCGGAAATCCTTTGCATATAGTTACTCTAAACCCAGAAGCGATATTCGATTTTGAAAAAATCAGACAAGACAAACGTATTCTACTAATAAATAACGGTATTCATCCTGGAGAAAGTGATGGAATCGACGCAACGATGATGCTTTTTAGAGACATAGTAAATGGAACTATCGAATCTCCTAAAAATACCGTCTTAGTTACTATTCCTATTTATAATATTGGTGGCGCTTTGAATCGGAATACCGGAACAAGAACTAATCAAAACGGCCCAAAAGCATATGGGTTCAGAGGAAATTCGAGAAACTATGACTTGAATCGAGATTTTATCAAAAGTGACACTAAAAATGCTCAAACTTTTGCTAAAATATTCCATCTAGTACAACCTGATGTTTTTATCGATAATCATGTTAGTAATGGAGCAGATTATCAATACACGCTAACACATCTTTTCACCCAACACAACAAATTAAATGGCGAGTTAGGAGCTTATCTAAACAAAGAGATGCACCCACAATTAGAAACACTTCTAAAAGAAAAACAATGGGACATTACACCTTATGTAAATGTTTGGGGTACTACTCCGGATAAGGGATGGACCCAGTTTATGGATTCTCCAAGATATTCTACCGGATACACCACATTGTGGAACACATTAGGAATGATGGTAGAAACTCATATGCTTAAACCATATAAACCAAGAGTTGAAGGCACTTATGAACTTATGAAATCAATGATTGACATTACTGAAAAAGACGGTGAAAAAATAAAAGATTTACGATCCAAGGCATTCAGCAATTTACCCAAACAAAAAACGTATATCGTAAACTGGAAAGTAGACACAACGAAAGCTACTTATTTTAAATTCAAGGGATATGAAAGTGCTTATATTGAAAGTAAAGTTACGGGTGCAAAACGGTTAAAATATTACGATGACAAACCCTATACTAAAGAAGTTCGTTACCAAAATTATTTTAGTCCTACTACGACAATCAAAACACCAAAAGCCTATGTAATTCCAAAAGGATGGTGGCCAATTATAGAAAAATTAGATCTTAATCATATTTCATATAAAACCTTAGAAAAAGACAGCACAATATCTGTTGAAGTATATCATATCGAAGACTTCAAAAGTAGAAAAGCTCCATATGAAGGACATTATCTTCATTATAATACCAAAGTTCGCAAAAGTGTTGAAACCATCTTATTCAAAAAAGGTGATCATATTGTTTTTACAGATCAGAAAGGATTTAGATATATTTTGGAAACTTTGGAACCAGAAGCTCCAGATTCTTTCTTTAATTGGAATTTCTTTGATACTATTCTACAACAGAAAGAAGGATTTTCTCCGTATGTATGGGAAGATAAAGCATTGGAATTATTGGAGAATGATAGTACTTTAAAGCAGCAGTTTGAAGAAAAGAAAAAAGATACTGTATTTGCTAAAAATTGGTATGCACAATTAGAATGGATCCATAAGCAATCCAATAATTACGAAAAAGCGCACCTGAGATATCCTATTTACCGAATTAACAAATAACAACATAAAAAAACTAGTAGTTATTGCAAGTTAAGCTTATCTATTTTATGATGAATACCAGTGCTTTGCATTTCTTTTTCAATAGCTTGAAATTCTGATTTATCAGCACTTCTAAGAATACTTCCGTTTTTTAAGTAATGTAAGTAATCGCAGGTATCGTATAAGGTAGAAAAAATATGTGATGACAAAATTATAATCTTATTAAGCTCTTTTAACTTCAACAAGATTTGATTGATAATCGCATTGCTATGAATATCAACCCCATTAAATGGTTCATCTAGAATATAAACATCATTTTTTTGCATTAAAATTCCTGTTAACGCCAATTTCTTTTGCATGCCAGTAGAATAGGTTTCGGCATATTGATCTAATGGTAAATCAAAAATGTTTTTTTCATTTATATCAATCTCTTTTTGACTTCTAGCTTTACATAGTAATCTTAAATACTCTTTACCTGTAATCTTAGATAGGAAGTAGGGATCTGTTTGCAAAAAACCCATCACGTTTTTAAGAGTCCCCTCAGAATATTCAATAACTCCTTTAAAACTTTCTATACCAGCAATGGTCTTAAACAAAGTAGTTTTACCAGCACCATTTTCTCCAACTATTCCATGAATCTCTCCTGGGTTAAAAGACAGATTTATATCCTTTAGTACTTCATTATCATTATAGCTTTTTGATAAAGATTTGATAGATATCATTGTAATGATTGATTTAAATTACGTAAAGCTTCTTTATAAAAATATGGTATTGTGATGATCATTATTGGTGGAAACAACAAACACAACGCTCCAACAATTCCTTGAAATATTCCTAATCCATAATATTCAAACGCATATTTCATAAAAACATACATTATCAAATACAACCAACCTATTAATAAAAACAGCAATGTAAAATGAGTTTCTTTGGCATAAAAAACAACTAATACAATTAAAATGGGAAGAACCAGTAGCAAACTATTCTTCAAAGCTACCATAACTTTATGTTTTAAAAACTCTTTTGGATTCTTATCATATATCCAAACATAATACGCGGGATCAGGTTTTGTATAATAACCAGAACATACCAATAAAATTAGAATTAAAGCAAAGATTCCTAAGTTATAATTCTCCTTATATATTGCTATACCTGTCAAACCATAAACCAACGGAAAAACCCAAAATGTTTTTCGAAAACCAATGATAAATTCTGTAGGCTCTTTTCCAAAAGGAGTAGGTATTATTATAGTTTGTCGTTTTCCTTTTTTAAGAAAAGAAATTAAAACACCTATTACACATAATACAAACGCTTCAATAAAAAACCCCTTAACTACCAATAAAAGCGCAAACGGAATAACCTTTATAAGATTATTAAGAATCATGATTTTCCTGTATTCAGCAGCTGAAAAATGTTGTTTAAGAAATTCTACATGATTGGCATTCGTAAGACTATATGCAAATATTGTTGCTATAAAAATATAGATATAATTAGCATATAAAACTCGATCAAAAAAACTCAGAGACATCCAACAAAAAAGAAAAACTATAATAGGATATCCAATAACAGGTTCTGTACCAAAATCTTTAAAGGCACTATGCACGCGTTTATATTGTAATTGATAGTAGTATTTCAAACTATTGATTTATCCACTGAGATTATAACATATGTCACCTTCGTAATATATATGTTACAAAAAAATATTATCAAGACCTTAAAATCAATCTTTCAATCTCAGATGTACGCAATCCAACTCTTCAAAAACCTCGTTAGCATTTAGAAAAAAGGATTTTTCTTCCTCTTCATCCACGTAGCGAATCATTTGATCTTTAACCAACACATTAGGATAATCTAAAGTATTATCTCTATACGGGTATTTTAACCTTCCCACCATTCCAGTTTCGACATTACTCACAAATATAGTATCAAAATAATCTGGAGCACCCGAAAACTGGATTACCAAATAGGTATCTAACAATACTACTTGTTTAATAGAATCCCATCTCAATTTACCTACACTTCCGGTTAGATTAATCTCATTTACCAAAATCCATTTTTGCAAATCTTTTTTCCTTACATAAACTCCGTGCGATGTTTTGAAAACCTCATACAGATCATTTTTAGCTACTAATTCTGGAGAAGATTCGTTCATTTGATGACATCTTCCGCAATACGACAAAAAACCTTTTTTTACTTCTGGAGCATTGTTTACGTGTAATCTTATTTCTTCAGGAAAAAGCATCTTAATCATATCTTCGCCCAAAATCATGCTATAATTATCTTTAGGAACAACTATTGGAACACTATCCCAAGAGATATCTGGATAAATAATAAGATCAAAATATTTATTTTTAGAGAACTTTCGATTGGAAGATTTCCCTTTGATTATCCATTCTAAAGAAGGGTCAGCGACTTCTTGTACTTTTGGAAACAGTCTTTTTTGTATAGCTGACAGGAACAATTGATTTTCTGGTTTTTGTAAAGCATCTGGAATCCAATGCAATGTCGTCATAGCACAAAAACAACCAAAATTACTAAGCTCATAGGTCTCAGCATTTTTACCATTAATAAGTTTTACATCTGTTCCCCCAAAATTACTTCCACCGTCATAAATCGCATACAAAGTATCTTTAACACCATCCTTATTAAAATCTTCTATAATCGGAGTATATTCTTTATGAGATTGCGCAAACACATGTATCATAGAAAAAAACAATATATGTGTAAAACAGTCTCTCATATATTGACTTTTACTTTAGGATAAATATTCGTGAGAAAACAATTGTTTGATATTTGCGTAAGAATCTTTTAAAGCCTTTTTCGCTTTTTTAGCATCCTTCCATTTCACTTTCATAATACCTTCATTCTTTTGCGGTGTTAACACTCCATCATATTCGGTTTTCATCTCAAACCAATAGGTTACTTTAAGCCTAAATTCTCCGTTTCTTTTGAAGATATGATAGGTTTTATATAAGAATTTAGTAATCTCCAGTCCTGTAACTCCGGTTTCCTCTTCTACTTCTCTAATGGCAGTAGTTTCCATATCTTCCTTCTTCTCGGCTTTACCTTTCGGTAAATCCCACTTCCCATTTCTATGGATAAATAAAACCTCTTTTTTAGAATTATAAACCTTTCCTCCTCCTGCGACTACTACTGGTAGTTTTGCATACAAATGTTCCAAAAGTTTTTCTTCACTTTTATGATAGAAATGATATTTCACCTCTTTACCTTTATCTTCTTTATGCAAAATATCTCTAATAATTTCAGGAAATTCCACATCTTTAATATGAATTGTTTTATAATCCTCAATTCCCTTTTTTGTGGACAGAATAATAGGCGTATTATTCACAAAAACTTTATACATTTGCAACTATGATTTTTGACAAAAATACAGCAAAAAAAACTGCTGAACTACTATTGCAAATTAATGCAATTAAATTACAACCACAAGAACCTTTTACATGGGCTTCTGGATGGAAATCTCCTATCTATTGTGATAATCGTGTGACTCTTTCTTATCCCGTTATTCGTAACTTCTTGAGAGAACATCTTGCTAAGTTTATTGAAGAAAAATACGGAAAACCGGATGTTATTGCTGGGGTTGCTACAGGAGCAATCGGAATAGGAATGCTTGTAGCTGATTACTTAAATCTTCCATTTATCTACGTTCGGCCTGAAGCTAAGAAACATGGTAGAAAAAATCAAATTGAAGGAATTGTGCCGTCTGGCAAAAATGTGGTAGTAGTTGAGGACCTTATCAGTACAGGAAAAAGTAGTTTAAATGCGGTAAAAGCTCTTAAAGAGGTAAATGCTAATGTTAAAGGAATGGTAGCTATTTTCAACTATGGTTTTGATATAGCATCTCAGAACTTTGAAGATGCGGCATTATCTTTGCACACTTTAAGTAATTATGAAAATCTTCTGGAACAAGCTTTGGACACAAACTACATTACAGAAGAACAACAAGAAACACTACAAAACTGGAGAGTAAATCCAGCAGAGTGGAATCAATAAATTTTTAATCTCGATGAATCTAGAAAGCCCTACAGTTACTGTAGAAAAAACTCAACAAGAAGTTTTTGAATTTTTAACAAAAGTTGAAAATTTTGAAGAACTTATGCCAGAAAGCAAACAAAAATTCGAAAAATTAAACGATTCAAGATTTCTTTTTCAATTAAAAGGAATGCCAGAAATCGTATTAGAACAAAAAAGTAACACTGCTCCTACAACTGTTGTTCTTGGAGCGGCCAGCGATAAACTTCCTTTTACACTTACCGCTAATATTGCAGATGCAGGAGAAGGAAAAAGCACTACTCAATTAGTATTTGAAGGGCAATTTAACGCTATGATGGGAATGATGATAAAAAATCCTATTCAAAACTTTATCAATACGCTAAGTGAAAATATAGGTAAATTATAGTTTTAACATCCTTGATCAATAAAGAAGCTTTACTTCTTTAAGATCAAAACTTCTAATAATTTCATCTTCTAATAGAATTTGAAGTTTTCCAGCTGTTGTTATATCTTTAATAATACCCACGAACGAATTACCCTTGACATCCATAAATGTTGAGGGTTTATTTTTTCTAAACAACAAGGACTCGTATGTTTTTTTAATAAATGAAAAATTAGCTGGAGCTAGTATTCCAAATCTACTTTGTAACTTTTCTAAAAGAATAGATAATACTTCATCCAGTTCAAAATGTTTACCTAGAATTTGTTTTAAGGAAGATGCCAGAGGAAGATTATCAAAATGCTGCTGATTCACATTAATTCCGATACCAATAATCACTCCTTTAAGCCTGCCATTATTAACCATATTTTCTATTAAAATACCACATATCTTAGACCTATCTGACAGAATGTCGTTTGGCCATTTTATAGACAGTTTTGGCAGCAGTAAAGATTCTAAAGTTTCGTATACACTGATAGAAACCACCATAGATACATAAAATTGATGAACAATATCAAGATCATTAATTGGCATAAACACACTGCAGGTAAGGTTTTCTCCCGGATTACTTTGCCAAGTAGTACCCATCTGACCTTTGCCCTGCAACTGCTCATGTGCTACAACACAAACAGGTTTATCCAAAGACTTTTCTCGATTCATATCTCGAAGAAAAATATTTGTAGAGTCAATGGCATCAACTTTGATTATATGCATAATTAACAGTGTGAAATTTTTTACAAATGTCTGCAAATGCAAACATATAAACATAAAAAGTAATAACTTTACACAAATTAAAAAAAATGCATGACTAAAAAAGAAATCGGTACTGACCAACTAATAACTCATATAATCAAAGGTATTGAAGAAGTAAAGGGTAATGATATTACCATTTTGGACTTAAGAGAAATTGAAAATACAGTTTGTAGTTATTTTGTTATTTGCAACGGTACTTCTAATACTCAGGTCAATGCCATTGTTAATTCCATCCAAAAAACGGTAAGCAAGTCTATAAAAGATAAACCTTGGCACGTAGAAGGTGGAGAAAATGCAGAGTGGGTATTGATTGATTATGTAAATGTAGTTGTCCATGTTTTCCAAAAACACATCAGAGAATTTTATGACATAGAAAGTTTATGGGGAGATGCGAAAACAACAACTATCGAAACAAACTATTAAAAAAGGCGTAAATGGCTAAAGACAATAAAAAAATGGACTCGAATAAAAAACCAAAGTTTAGCGCATATTGGATTTATGGTGTAATAATCGTTGGATTTTTAGCATTAAATTTTCTAGGTGGAGGAAGTATGGGATCTGCCCCAGAAACATCCACTTCTGATTTTAATAATTTCTTGAGTAATGGAGAAGTAGAGAAAATAGTTATTATTACAAATCGAAGGCTGGCTAGAGTATATCTTACTCCAGAAGCAAAAAACCAAGATAAACACACAAAAAACAAAAGAAATTCATTTTTACCAGCAAGCCCAAATGATCCTGATTATGAATTTGAGTTTGGTGATCTTCAAAATTTTGAGAATGAAATTTCTAGAATCAAAAGTGAGAACAATCTTTCTACTGAAGTAGGGTATGATACCGAAAGTAATATGTGGGGAGATATATTTATCACTTTACTTCCGTTTGCTTTAATTATTGGTGTTTGGATATTTATCATGCGAAGAATGAGCGGTGGCGCTGGTGGTGGTGCTGGTGGTCAGATATTCAATATCGGAAAATCGAAAGCTAAACTTTTTGATCAAAATACAGACGTTAAAGTTTCATTCGAAAATGTAGCTGGATTAGAAGGAGCGAAAGAAGAAGTACAGGAAATCGTTGACTTCCTTAAAAACCCAGAAAAATACACCTCTCTCGGAGGTAAAATTCCAAAAGGAGCTTTATTGGTAGGACCTCCAGGAACTGGAAAAACATTATTAGCTAAAGCAGTTGCTGGTGAAGCTAAAGTACCGTTTTTCTCATTATCAGGTTCTGACTTCGTAGAAATGTTTGTAGGTGTAGGTGCGTCGAGAGTACGTGACTTATTTAAACAAGCGAAAGAAAAATCACCAGCTATCATTTTTATTGATGAAATAGATGCCATTGGTAGAGCTAGAGGTAAAAGTAATTTCTCAGGATCTAACGACGAAAGAGAAAACACGTTGAATCAACTTCTTACCGAAATGGACGGTTTTGGAACCAATACTAATGTAATTGTAATTGCTGCTACCAACCGTGCAGATGTATTAGATAAGGCGTTAATGCGTGCTGGTCGATTCGATAGACAGATTTATGTAGATCTTCCAGATGTTCGAGAGCGTAAAGAAATATTTGAAGTTCATCTTAAACCTCTTAAAAAAGAGGATGAATTAGACACAGACTTTTTGTCTAAACAAACTCCAGGATTTTCTGGAGCGGATATTGCGAATGTTTGTAACGAAGCTGCCCTTATTGCTGCTCGTAAAGGAAATAAAGCTGTAGGTAAACAGGACTTCCTAGATGCAGTAGATAGAATTGTTGGTGGTTTAGAAAAGAAAAATAAAATTATTACTCCAGCGGAAAAACGGGCAATTGCATTTCATGAAGCTGGACATGCTACAGTAAGTTGGATGTTGGAACATGCCGCACCTTTAGTAAAAGTAACCATTGTACCGAGAGGACAATCGTTAGGAGCTGCATGGTATCTACCTGAGGAAAGGTTGATCGTAAGACCAAACCAAATGCTAGATGAAATGTGTGCAACTTTAGGAGGTCGTGCTGCTGAAAAAGTGATCTTCAATGAAATTTCTACAGGTGCGCTAAGTGATTTAGAAAAGGTTACAAAACAAGCTAGAGCCATGGTTACTATCTATGGACTTAATGATAAAATAGGAAACCTAACCTATTATGACTCTTCAGGTCAAAACGAGTACGGTTTCACAAAACCTTATAGTGAGCAAACTAGCGAGCTGATTGATAAAGAAATTTCGAACATCATCGAAGAGCAATATCAACGTGCTATTGAATTGTTAGAAAAAAACAAAGATAAACTTACAGAACTAGCAGAAGTATTGTTAGAGAAAGAAGTTATTTTTAAGGACAACCTAGAGAAAATTTTTGGTAAACGTCCTTTCGACAAAAAAGAAGAAACGATCATTGAACCTTCTTAGAAAGAGATCGTTTTTTTACAAGTAAATTAAAAAAATCTTAATCTAATAAGAGTATTAGGTTAAGATTTTTTTATCTTTGAAAGTAATGTTAACCCGTAAATCCCCGACGACATCTAAAAATGAGTCTATTTAGAAGATTATTTTCCTCGAAATCTAAATCAGACCAAAAGAGTAAGGAGCGACATGCTGAAGATCGCAGTAAATATATGCCTGAAATCAACCTACCTGTTGATGAAAGCTTTATGATAAACTTTAAAAGGAATGGTGGTAAATTCCTTTATTGCGATAGTGATGATGAAGTTCTTGATTCTTTTGACAAGATCCTTTTAGAAAATGATTGGTATGAAAAAGATGTTTGCTGTTTTGATATTGGATTAGAACATAAGTTTTCAGGATTTAACCTCAATTATATCAAGAAATCACCCGCTTCATTTTTTTTCGCCACATGTGAATATTTGATTGCAGATAGTGGCGCAATTCTAGTTTCCTCTAATCAGCTTAGAGAAAAGAAACTAACAGAATTACCAGATGATTTTATAATACTAGCATCAACAAGTCAATTAGTTAATAGTATTGGCGAAGGTTTAAAAGGAATAAAAGAGAAAAATAAAAACGCTATTCCTTCTAATATCACTACCATAAAAAACTTCGAACCGCAAAAAGAAAAAGACTTCTTAAGTTACGGAAGTAGCTCAAAAAATCTATATTTGCTGCTGTTGGAAGATTTATAATATGAAGGAAATACTCACAAGGTCTTTATCGGGTTTTTTATATATCTCGTTATTATTAATTTCTATTTTCGTTTCTCAATATACCTTCATTGGAGTGTTCGTGATCTTTGGGATTATCTGCTTATATGAATTTCAAAAATTAATTCATTTAAAAAACACTTGGTTATATCTTGTGTTTATTGGTTTTCTTTTATTATTTCATATTCCTGCTTTAAAAATTCCAATATGGGTCCCTTTAATTGTTTTAGGGCTTACCATAATCACTCAACTATTTTTAGTTAGAGACCTTATTACCATTAGGATCATTCCTATGTTCGAGAAAAGAAAATATTTTACAAGCATATTTTATCTTATCACATCCATTGTTTTCCTTACTCTTATACCCTGTTATGATGGTATATACAACCCAATTATGATTGCCGGACCTTTACTAATGATATGGACTAATGATACTTTTGCCTATTTGGTTGGGAAAAACTTTGGAAAACATAAATTACTAGAACGGATATCTCCTAAAAAAACAATTGAAGGTTTTATCGGAGGTTTCATTTTTACACTAATAGCTGGTTATTTAATTGCTATATTTTCTAACACCTTATCTATCTATCTTTGGTTGATTATAAGTATAATAATGAGTATTTTTGGTACACTAGGAGACCTTATACAATCTAAGTTCAAAAGACAAGCTGGAGTAAAAGATAGTGGTTCTATAATGCCAGGTCATGGTGGTATTTTTGATCGTTTAGATAGTATTATATTTGCAAGTCCATTTTTATACGCATTTTTACAAATATTAAACCATGTTTCATAAAGAAGGTTATAAAATCATAGCAGTAGCCATAGTACTTTTTCTAGGCATTAATGCAGCATCTTATGTTGCAATTCAAATAGACCAATGGATTATTGCCATATTTGCGGTAACATTAGTTTTTTTAATATTAATACTACAGTTTTTTCGAAATCCAAAAAGACATACGGATATTAATGACAATACAGTTGTTGCTCCTGTAGATGGAAAAGTGGTTGTTATTGAAGAAGTATTCGAAAAGGAATACTTTAAAGAAAATAGACTACAGGTATCGATATTTATGTCTCCTATCAACGTTCATGTAACCAGACACCCGATTAATGGAAAAGTAGCTTTTAGCAAATACCATCCAGGAAAATACCTTGTTGCATGGCATCCAAAAGCGTCTGAAGAAAATGAACGTACGACTGTAGTGGTAAAAAACAATTTTGTAGAAGTACTTTACAGACAGATTGCTGGGGCACTTGCAAAAAGAATTGTAAATTATGCGGAGGAAGGCGAAAAAGTTGTTCAGGGATCCGATAGTGGTTTTATAAAGTTTGGATCCAGAGTAGATGTTTATTTACCGGTAGGAACTGAAGTAAACGTTTCCTTAAATCAAAAAGTAAGAGGTGGCGAAAGCATTATCGCCAATGTATAAGTATGACCAGCGAGGAATTAAATATTGCTTTCCAAAAGGCTTTTGAAAAAGCCTGTAACACAAAAATTGAATTACCTCCTGATGTAATGCTTCATTTTTATGCTTACTATAAGCACGCAACCCATACCGAAGGTTTTTACACACCTTCTGGAGATAGCGAATTAAGAAACGCCTTCAAACTCAATGCACTCTTTCAGGTAAAAAACCTTACTTCAGAAGAAGCAAAACTTAAATACATAGAACTTGTAAATAAGCATATTACAGATTGAGTCGTCCTAAAATAGGTTGACAATTTTACAAGATTTTATTTAATCCCTTGAAGCTAGCTTCAAGGGGTTTTTT
>NZ_CANLOZ010000021.1 GCF_947492965.1 uncultured Aquimarina sp.
TACTTGAGCAACTACTGATAATTTAAAGCCTAAATTATAATCTCGTTGTGTACGCTTCTTCCTTGGTTCTTCTGAATGTGTCATAAATAAGTCTAAATTACGTCAACTTATTTCAGGACGAGACAGATGTATAAAAAAAGGCTTTGGTGTAAAAATCAAAGCCTTTTTTTTATTATCTAAACTATTCCTACTATTGCAGTCCTGAAAGACTTGCCTTTAGGGTAGCTATTTTAGCTTCTGCATCTGCTTGTTTTTTACGCTCATTAGCAATCACTTTTTCTGGCGCATTATTTACAAAACGCTCATTCTGAAGTTTTTTCTGCACAGATTTCAAAAACCCTTCAGTATAAGACAACTCCTCTGTTAATTTCTTAATCTCATCCTCTACGTTAACCGAACCAGAAATAGGAATAAAATATTCATTTGATTTTACTCTAAAAGAAAGAGCTCCATCTACTTTAGCATCTACATAAGACAATGCCTCGATGTTACCTAGTTTAGAAATTACAGAATCAAAAGTTTTAGTACTATTTTCACTATTTAAAACTGAGAATTCTATAGTTTCCTTAAAAGAAATATTCTTTTCTTTACGTATCGTTCTAATACCAGAAATCACATCACTAGCAAAATCAAAGGCCGCAATCAACTCTTCATCAACCGAAGTAATGATTGGCCAACTAGAAACAATCAACGCTTCTTCTTTTGTTCTATCAGCTATTTGTTGCCAAATCTCTTCTGAAATAAAAGGTACAAAAGGATGCGAGATTTTTAGATTATCCTCAAAAATCTCAATAATCTCTTTATAAGTTTTAGCATCTATAGGACTTTGATACGCTGGTTTCACCATTTCTAATAACCAACTACTAAAATCATCTCTGATCAATTTATAAGTAATCATTAATGCATCGCTAATTCGATACTTGGTGTACGCATCCTCTAATTCTACTAAAGCCTTTTGAAATTTAGACTTATACCATTGTATAGCCACTTTAGAAGCTTCTGGTTGTTCGATAGTACTATCCACTTCCCATCCGCTAACTAAATTAAAAGAACTATAGATCTTATTTACAAATGATTTTCTTCCCTGATCACAAAGATCCTCATCAAACATTAAATCATTTCCTGCTGGTGCACTAAGTAATAGTCCTACACGAACTCCATCCGCTCCATATTCATCGATTAACTTTAAGGCATCTGGAGAATTACCTAATTGCTTGGACATTTTACGTCTTTGTTTATCTCTAACAATCCCCGTAAAATAAACATTCGAAAAAGGTTTTTGTTCTCTATAATGATACCCAGCAAC
The DNA here is from genome assembly GCF_947492965.1 of uncultured Aquimarina sp. GTDB lineage: Bacteria > Bacteroidota > Bacteroidia > Flavobacteriales > Flavobacteriaceae > Aquimarina. Next base: position 1,307 of record NZ_CANLOZ010000021.1, read on the forward strand.
AATCATTCTGGCCACCCAAAAGAAAATAATATCAGGACCAGTTACCAAATCATTTGTTGGATAATAATAATTTATTTCTTCATTTTCTGGTTCTAAAATCCCGTTAAACACGCTCATTGGCCATAACCAAGAAGAGAACCAGGTATCTAATGCATCAGGATCTTGCTGTAAGTCATCTTCTGTTAATCCAGTGTTTCCTGTTTTTTCTTTCGCTAATACAAGAGCTTCTTGTTTGGTTTCAGCGACTACAAAATCTTCTTTTCCATCTCCATAGAAATATGCTGGAATCTGATGCCCCCACCATAATTGTCTTGAGATATTCCAATCTCTAACATTCTCCATCCAATGGCGATAGGTATTGATAAACTTTTCTGGAACCAGATTAACATCTTTATTTAGAACAGCATCTAAAGCAGGTTTAGCCAAACCTTCCATTTTTAAAAACCACTGATCACTAAGTTTAGGCTCGATAACAGCTTTGGTACGTTCACTTGTTCCTACTTTATTAAGGTGTGTTTCTACTTTTTCAAGCACTCCTAGCTGCTCTAGTTCTTTTACAATCTCCTTTCTAACAACGAATCGATCTTTTCCTTCATAATGAAGTCCAAAAGAATTTAAAGTTGCATCATCATTAAAAATATCAATTACTTCTAGAGAATGTTTATCTCCTAAAACTTTATCATTCTGATCATGAGCAGGTGTCACCTTAAGACATCCTGTACCAAATTCCATATCTACATATTCATCTTCTATGATCGGAATTGTTCTATTAGCGATAGGTACTATTGCTTTTTTACCTTTTAGATGTGTAAATCTTTCATCATTTGGATTGATACAAATTGCAGTATCTCCCATAATAGTTTCTGGTCGAGTAGTCGCAATTGTTAACACATCGTTACTTCCTTCTATTTTATAGTTTAAATAATAAAGATTTCCTTGTTTTTCTTCATAAATAACCTCTTCATCAGATAATGTTGTTTTTGCTTCTGGATCCCAATTGACCATTCGATACCCTCGATAAATAAGGCCTTTATTGTATAAATCCACAAATACTTTGATTACGGATTGCGACAAATTGTCATCCATTGTAAAAGCAGTTCGTTCCCAATCACAAGAGGCTCCAAGCTTTTTTAACTGCTCTAATATAATTCCGCCATGTTTATGTGTCCATTCCCATGCGTGTTCTAAGAACTCTTCTCTGGTAAGATCATTTTTATTAATCCCCTGCTCTTTTAGTTTAGCCACAACTTTAGCTTCAGTAGCAATGGAAGCATGATCGGTTCCTGGCACCCAACAAGCATTATACCCTTTCAGACGAGCTCTTCGAATCAAAACATCCTGTATCGTATTATTTAGCATATGTCCCATATGCAATACACCTGTGACGTTTGGCGGAGGAATAACAATCGTGTATGCTTCTCGTTCATCAACTTCAGAATGGAAATAATTATTCTCCATCCAGTAGTTATACCACTTTTCTTCTACTGATTTTGCATCATATTTTCCTGCTAACGCCATAGTTTGGTCCGATTTTTGGATTTTAGAGTGCAAAAGTAATTATTATATACGACAACTTGAAAGTCTTTTGCAATTTTGAAGTTGGATAAAAAGTAACTACTTTTACATATTATAAAAACCTACGTTATGAGAAATGTAATCATGATTTTATTTATTGGTTTTCTGGGAATTACCCTAAACGCTCAGGATGCCAAAGCAAAAATCGAATTTAAAACAGAAGTAATTGATTATGGCGAAATTACTAAGGGTAGTGATGGTGTTCGCCAGTTTGAATTTACAAACACAGGAAATGCTCCGCTAATTATTTCTAGAGTATATTCAAGTTGTGGATGTACTATTCCTAAAAAACCGGAAGATCCAATTGCTCCAGGAGAAAATGGAGTTATTAAGGTAAAATATGACACTAAACGTGTAGGTCCGATTCGTAAATTAATCACTGTATATTCAAATGCTGAAGAATCTACGAAAGCAATTAGAATAACAGGAAGAGTATTGGATGATACAAAAAGTGTATTGGAAAAGAAAAATTAGAAATTATATGTATTAACCATAAAAAAAGGCTTTACTAACGTAAGGCCTTTTTTATATTACTTTTTTGAGTCTAAAAGTAAATTTCATTTCTATACCCAATCGTTCTATCTTAATACTTATTCTTTTCCCTTCTTCAGAATAGAACAAATCATTAAGATCCGACAGTTTATACAAACTAGCTTTCTTCCCATTAACTTCTAATACACTATCTCCTTTCATTAAACCTACTACAGCAGCTGGTGAACCAGGCCGCACCTCTGCAATTTTAAATTCGGGTTCTAAAGAGTAGACAAATGAACTCACATCGGCTTTAAAGACATTTACAGAAATTTTACCATTCTCCTTAGTAACAAAATCCAAGGATGGTCTTGATGGACTTCTACGTATATTATAATTCTTAGCAATTCTAACTCCATTATGCTGAATAGTAATTCCACTCATATTATAATGAAAAGGCTTGCTAAAAAATCTATTCTTCTTGTAAGTAATTTTCTTATTAGGATAATCAATGATCATATTAAACCTTTTCAAAACACTACCTCCAATAGAACCTTGTCTAGTCTTAAGAGAAATCCCCTGAATATATAAAGAGTCAGGAAAAGAAGCCGTTACTTGTTTTATTTCAAAATCTCCTATATTTAATCCTTCCACCTTAGTCTTTTTTCCATAAATATCTCCATTAAAACCTTTTCCAAGAAAATCACCAAATGACTCTTCTGGGACGGTTATACCAATTTCCGGATTTTCAAATAACCACAGAGCAGAACTTGATCCTGAATCTAATAAAAGATTCACATCTACAAGCCCCTTATCTGTCTTATATTTTGCTTTGATCATTGGTCTCTTACGATTATTATCTAAATTCAAATCTGTTTGATAGCACTTCTTACACTTCTTATATTTATAAGAAACCGGATCAAATACTTTTATAATGCCTTTTGAATAATTAATATTTAAAATAAATTTTTTGAAAAAATCATAGCCTATAATCCCATGAACGGGGAATCCCATCAATGGAGAAAAGTTCATGGATTCATCAAAAATCATATAGACGGTATGATCATTACTATAAGCATTACCAATCTTTAATATATTGTTTGTAGATTTAATTGCTTCCGCTGGTGCTTCATTTCCCAGGCCTCTGAGATAAATTTTAGAAGCATTCTTTAACTCTAATGACTTTCGTTTATCGATACTAAAAAGAATAGTTGAGCCAACACCAGTATCTAAAATAAAAGACAACTGCACACCATTAAGCTCTACAGGTATAATAATAAGGTTGTTAGCTAGTTCAAATTTAATCTTATCGCCAGTCTCTCCTTCAGGTAACTTAAAACCATCTTGCGCTTTTAGGATAAAAGGAGTAAGTAAAAGTAGAATAAGGGCCTTCTCTTTAAGAAAATGATAAAAATCCCTGTACAAAATCTTCATTCCGCTAAATATAGAAAAATACTTGAAAATTCCTGATAATAATTAACTTAAATCCTAAATAATTTAAGAAATTTACCGCTATTTTACTTTATAAATTTAAATAGAATGCCTGTAATATCAAGTAAAGGAAAAGCAATGCCAGAATCACCGATTCGGAAACTTGCTCCTTTTGCAGAAAAAGCGGTAAAAGAAGGGAAACATATTTTCCATCTTAACATAGGTCAACCAGATATAAAAACACCTATAGAAGCAATGAAAGCGGTCAGAGAACACAAATTAGATGTTCTTGCTTACAGTCATTCAGCCGGTTTTGAAAGTTTTCGAAATAAGCTTGCTGGTTATTATGCAAAACATGATATTACGATATCATCAGAAGATATTCTGATCACCACTGGTGGTAGTGAAGCATTAATTTTTACGATGGGTAGTATTACCGATCCGGGAGATGAAATTATTGTTCCAGAACCTTTTTATGCAAATTATTATAGTTTTTCTACACAATCAACAGTGACAGTTGTACCTGTAATCTCTAAAATAGAGAATGGTTTTGCATTACCTCCTATTCAAGAGTTTGAAAAACTAATCACACCAAAAACCAAAGCTATTTTAATCTGTAATCCAGGTAATCCAACAGGATATTTATATAGCAAAGAAGAAATAAAAGATCTAGCTGCCTTAGCAATTAAATATGATTTATTTTTAATTTCGGATGAAGTATATAGAGAATTCGTTTATGACGACTCAGAACACTACTCAATTCTTCAAGAAAGATCCCTTAATGATCATGCTATAGTAGTTGATTCTGTTTCTAAACGATACAGTATGTGCGGAGCTCGCATAGGTTGTTTGGTAAGTAAAAATAAAGATGTGATGCAGACAGCTATGAAATTCGCACAAGCTAGATTAAGTCCACCAACATTGGCACAAATAGCTAGTGAAGCTGCTTTAGAAGCACCAGAATCATATTATAAAGAAACGGTAGCAAAATACAAAGAGCGTAGAGATACTTTGGTTGAAGGTCTGAAGAATATTCCAGGCGTACAGGTAGCTACTCCTCGTGGAGCTTTTTACTGTATTGTTGAATTACCCATCAAAGACGCCGATGATTTTGCTAAATGGTTACTTGATGAATTTCATGTGAATAATGAAACAGTAATGCTAGCACCTGCTTCTGGATTCTATTCTAGCCCAAATCAAGGGTTAAATCAGGTAAGAATTGCATATGTACTTAACAGGAGAGATCTAAAAAAAGCTGTGAATATTCTAAAACTGGGATTGGAAAAATATATGGATAAGAAATCTTTTGTACCAACAGAAGAAAAAGTTAGTTTATAAAACTATAAATAGTTATATCTTTCACATCATTAAAATTCATACAACTTTAAAATTCTTGTTTTTTGAAGATAGAACATCAGAAATCTCTTAAAAAGTACAACACATTCGGAATAGATGTAAAAGCAAAAAAGTTCATTTCAATAAACTCCGAAGAGGAACTTTATGAAGCATTGACTCTTTGTAAAGATGAAGACATTTTTATTCTTAGTGGAGGAAGCAATATGTTACTCACTCGAGATATTGACGCAACTGTTCTACACATTTCCATATCTGGTATTTCCGTTACAGAAAAAACCGATAATACAGTTTTAGTATCTGCAAATGCTGGAGAAAACTGGCATGATTTTGTACAATTCTGTATCGATAAGGGATACGGAGGACTTGAAAACCTCTCTTTAATTCCAGGATATGTAGGCAGTGCTCCGATTCAGAATATAGGAGCTTATGGAGTAGAATTAAAAGATAACTTCGTAAGCTGTGAGGCTATTCATACCCAAACAAAAGAAAAAAGAATCTTTACAAAACAAGATTGTAATTTTGGCTACAGAAACTCTGTTTTTAAAAATGAATTAAAAGGAACTTATATTATCACTAAGGTAACTTTTGAGTTAACTACAGCTCAACATCTCTTAAACACTAGTTATGGAGCCATTGAGGCAGCGTTAAAGGATAAAAATTGTACCAAACCTACAATTAAAGATATCGCTGAAGCAGTGATAAGCATTAGAAAAAGTAAACTTCCAGATCCATCCGAAATAGGAAATAGTGGTAGTTTTTTTAAAAATCCAGTGATTTCTTCTACTGCTTTTACTGTTTTACAAAACACCTACCCTACTATTCCTTCGTATAAAGTTGATGAAAAACATATTAAAGTCCCTGCAGGTTGGCTGATAGAGCAAAGTGGCTTTAAAGGAAAACGCTGGGGAGACGCAGGAGTTCATAGCAAACAGGCACTTGTATTAGTAAATCACAATAATGCTACTGGAAAAGAAATACTAGAGCTATCCTTAAAAATAAAAGAAACTGTACGGCAAAAATTTGATATTTCTTTAGAAACCGAAGTAAATATTATTAAATAGCAAAATCCTTATAAAAATAGCACTTCTAATTTTCTTAAATTCTCATTTTAAGCTGTTTTTCTTCGTATCTTTGTACCAAATTAAGGAACATATTTAATTATGAAATTAGTATTACTTACCGTAGCACTTTTATTAGTTGCTTTTGCTGGGATTGCTATTAAATTATGGGCGAAGAAAGATGGAAAATTTGCAGGAACATGCGCTAGTCAAAGTCCTTTTCTGAATAAGGAAGGTGAGTCTTGTTCACTTTGCGGTAAAACACCAGATCAATATGCTAATTGCAATGAAACTGAACATGCTAAATAAATAACAAAGCACTTCTTTTCAAAACCACTTCATTGAAAAACGAATCAATAGAATTACTAGAGCATATTAAAAAAGCTAAAGAAGGAAAGCAAGCATCCTTTAATTATTTGTTGGACACATATTGGAATGATGTATTCAATTTTCAACTTAAAAGAACTAATAATGAATATGAGTCTGAAGATATAACCATACAAAGTTTCTCTAAAGCTTTTGATAAAATTGATACTTTTAAAGAAGAGTATAATTTTAAGACGTGGTTAATTCAGATTTCTAAAAATATTCATATTGATTTACTCAGAAAAAAGAACGCTTCCATACGATCGAAAACTACAACGGATGTTGATGATTCGGTTTATAAAATAATCGATGATGCTCCTACTCCAGAAGACAAATTGATTACCGAGCAAAATCTTGCCCAACTACTTAGGTTTATCAAACAACTTAAACCTCATTACCAAGAGGTTATTAATTTAAGGTACTTCCAAGAATTAAGTTATAAAGAAATTTCAGAAGTTTTAGATGAGCCTATGAACAACGTAAAAGTAAAACTATTAAGAGCTAGAAAGCTTTTGGCAGAAATCATCACGAATAAAAAAAAGAATTAATCCATTTTTATCAGTGATTAATTCTTTTCATTATTATGAGAGTAAACAATTCCCTTTTTATCGTAAACTAAAAGTGGAAATTTTCTTTAAAACCCCGTGTAAAGGCTCTATCCATTTATCATTGATTTTTTTATCATACTTAATAAACTTCTGAACCAGTCCTTTAGGAGCTGATATCTCTTTTTCGATTCCGGTTATATTAATAAATTTTTGATTACTAATTAACCATTTTTCTACTCGCTTTCTGTTTTTTTTCAGTTGTTTCTGTTGTTCTAATTCTTCTTTTGACATTTTTAATTGGTTTTTTAACTTTTTTTTAATGACTAAAAAATGGGGTTAAGCTAATTTTAACCATGACCTAAAGTATTTCTACTAAAAATTATGTACATCAAAAATAGGAAAAGAATTTATATAAAGCTATAAAAACCTCATTAAAATTACGGTTTTACCGCAATTTTAATATGAATAAATCCCTTTTTATTCCTACAAAATCAAAATATCATTGATTTAAAACATTGATTTACAGAAATTTACAATATTTTCAAAGACCATAATTTTCGGCAATTAGTTAGTTGAAAAATTCTCTCTTTTTTTTCCAAAAATTCCCTTTTGCAAAAAATTGAGAAGATTTTAATCCTTAATATACTATTAACAGAAAATATACTCAATAATTGTATGCTTTTTTTTCGAGAACACGGTGATTTCTTACAAATTTCCTGTCGACATTTAAATCTCTTTATCTTTTAGAGTCTTTCTTAGTAAAGTCCCAAGAAAATCAAAAACCCTATTTTTATAGAAGCTTTCTTCGTATTTTTGCCTAAAATATTGCTTAGTATGAATAATGAAGTGACCGCAGTAGCACCACCCAAGGGAAAACCAAAATGGCTACGTGTAAAATTGCCTACTGGAAAAAAGTATACCGAACTTAGAGGACTTGTAGACAAATATAATTTACATACCATCTGTACTTCTGGTAGCTGCCCTAATATGGGAGAATGTTGGAGCGAAGGAACAGCTACTTTTATGATACTTGGTAATATTTGCACTCGCTCTTGTGGATTTTGTGGTGTAAAAACTGGAAGACCAGAGACTGTGGATTGGGAAGAGCCAGAAAAAGTTGCCCGCTCTATTAAACTAATGGATATCAAACACGCAGTGATTACATCTGTGGATAGAGACGATTTAGCAGATGGAGGATCTATTATATGGGCTGAGACTATCCAGGCAATTCGAAGACTTAACCCACATACAACTTTAGAAACTCTAATTCCTGATTTTCAAGGAAAAACAAAAAATATCGATCGCATTGTAAATGTTAAGCCAGAAGTTGTTTCTCATAATATGGAAACGGTAAAAAGGTTAACTAGAGAGGTTCGTATACAAGCGAAGTACGAACAAAGTTTACAAGTTTTAAAATACCTAAAAGACAACGGTATTAATCGTACTAAAAGTGGAATTATGTTAGGGCTAGGAGAAACAGAAGAAGAAGTAATCCAAGTTCTAAAAGACTTAAGAGCTGTAAACTTAGATATTGTAACTATTGGACAATACTTACAACCTAGTAAAAAGCACTTGCCAGTAAAACAGTTCATTACTCCTGATCAATTCAAAAAATATGAACAGATTGGATTAGAAATGGGATTCAGACATGTAGAAAGCGGAGCACTAGTTCGATCTTCCTACAAGGCACAAAAACACCTTACCTAACTTCTTTTCTTTACTTAAGAATTAATGAATATACCTATAAGAATAGCCATTAATGGATTCGGGAGAATTGGTCGTAACCTGTTTAGACTATTGCTTAAGAACCCTAATATTGATGTTGTAGTTATAAATGACCTTGCAGACAGCAAAACTCTTAGTCATTTACTCAAATATGATAGTATTCACGGAGTGTTACAAGAAAACGTTTCTCATAATAATGGTCATATTATTGTAGAAGAATTATCTGTTCCTTTATTAAATGCAAAACAACCTGCTGATTGTAATTGGAAAGATTACAACGTAGATATAGTAATTGAGTCCACTGGTAAATTTAAGACTAGGGAGCTTGCTATGCAACATGTAGCTGCTGGTGCCAAAAAAGTTATATTATCTGCACCACCTTTAGAAGATTCTATAAAAACGATTGTACTTGGAGTAAATGATGATTTAATAGATGGTACAGAAACGATTATTTCCAATGCATCTTGCACTACAAATAACGCTGCGCCGATGATTAAGGTAATAAATGAGCTTTGCGGAATTGAACAAGCATATATTACCACAATTCACAGTTACACCACCGATCAAAGCCTACATGATCAACCGCATAGAGATCTTAGACGCGCCCGAGCCGCCAGTCAATCTATAGTTCCTACAACAACTGGAGCTGCTAAAGCTCTTACCAAGGTTTTTCCTGATCTGAGTGATGTAATTGGTGGATGCGGAATAAGAGTACCTGTTCCAGATGGATCTCTGACGGATATCACCTTTAATGTAAAAAAAGAAACCTCGATAGAAGAAATTAATACCGCTTTTAAAAAAGCGGCTCAATCTGATCTTAAAGGAATATTAGCTTATACAGAAGACCCTATCGTATCAGTAGATATTCTTGGCAACTCACATTCTTGTGTATTTGACTCGCTAATGACATCTGTTATTGGAAAAATGGTGAAAATTATTGGCTGGTATGATAACGAAATAGGATATAGCAATAGAATAATTGATTTAATTATTAACATTTCTAAGAAATAACTATATTAGTTGAGTTATAACAAGGAAAATGCCTTACCAAATCAAACATTTTATACTTATATTTTTATTCAATTGTTGTTTCTATGCGTATTCGCAATCCGAAGAAACAGAGAAAAATATTGCAATAAAAGATTCTATTGAAAATTATCTCATCAATGCTTCTGAAGCGATAAACACTGATAAATTAGCAAACGCTTTGCATAATATAAGTAAAGCTAAAGAACTTGCCATAGAAAGTCAGGACATTCAATATATAGCCCAAACTAATCGAGTACTTGCTGAATTATATTTAGAATTAGGTGATTTAAACAGCGCCAAAGAACAGATAAAAAAAGCAATAGAAATACAAACTAAACTCGAAAATGAAATTGCACTAGCGAATTCTTATAATGTATGCGGATCTATTCTTACCAAATTGAAAGAATTCGAAAATGCCAAAAAACATCTTGATTTATCAGCTTCTTTGACAGAAAAAAACAATCTAAAAGAGTTAGAAGGTCCAATACAAATAAATTTCGGACTATTGTCACTGGAGATGAATGAACCAGAATCAGCTATAAGTTATTTCAATAATGGTTTGCCAAAGATAGAATCCTTACAGCAATCCTACCATAAAGCCAAACTTTATATTGGAAAAGCTAAAGCTCAAATGATGCTCGGATTATTAGATGATGCTGTGAGCACAAATGAGCTCGCGATGAACATAGGAGCAAAAATGGGCTTCTTAGAAATACAATCCGAAAGCTTAGAACTAAATAGCAGAATTTTTCAGGAAAAAGGAGAATTTGAAACATCATTAATTAATCTAAGATCTCATGAGAGATTTAAAGATTCTCTTTTTAACGTCAATAAGGAAATCATTGCACAAGACGCAAGAGCCAAATTTAATATTGAAGATGAAAAATTTGAAATAGAAGAGCTTAAAGAAGAGAACAAACAACAGCAAAAATCTTTAAAACTAGGAAGACTAACTACTATTTTAAGTATCGCTTTAATTACTATTCTATCTCTACTTACTCTTTCCTTATATAAAAACAATAATTTAAGAGCGAGAGCAAACGAGCTTTTGCAAAATAAAAACACCGAATTAATCTTAGCAAAAGAAAATGCGGAAAGAGCTAGCGAAGCTAAAGTTCAGTTCTTATCAACTATTACACATGAGCTCAGAACTCCGCTATATGCAGTTACAGGCTTAACACATTTATTATTAGAAGAAAGCCCTACTCCTAATCAAAAAGAGCATTTAAACTCCTTAAAGTTCTCTGGAGAATACCTACTATCTTTAATAAACAACATACTAGATCTCAACAAACTAGAAGCCAACAAAGTAGAGATTGAGAACACTTCATTTAATCTACAAAAGAGAATTAACGACGTATTGATAGCTCTTGGCAAATCTGCCAAAGACAGAAATAATAAACTACACTACGAATTTGACAAATCAATCCCAGCCAAGCTGAAAGGTGATCCATTAAAAATTTCTCAGATCCTAATCAATCTGATAGGTAATTCCATTAAGTTCACTCAGAATGGAGATATTTGGATTACTGTAAAAATGATCAATCGTATTGAAAATAAAGTGTTCCTAAATTTTGAAATTAAGGATAATGGTGTTGGTATCTCTGATAAAAAACAACAGAGTATTTTTGAAAATTTTACACAAGGATCTGTTCAAATTAATAGAAAATTTGGAGGTACTGGTTTAGGACTCTCCATCGTTAAAAATTTACTTTCGCTAATGGACAGTGAAATTAAGTTAGAAAGCGAATTAGGACAAGGATCAAGATTTCATTTTGACTTGAAATTCGAAGTATTTGAAGACGTTGTTTCTAACTATCAGGAAGAGGCCAAAAAGATTGACTATAATATCATGGTTAACAAAAGGGTTCTAGTTGTAGAAGACAATAAGATAAATCAACTTATTACTAGAAAAATCTTAGAAAAAAATAAGATGATTTGTGATGTAGCAGACAATGGAAATATTGCCATTAATAAAACAAAAGATAACGATTTTGATTTAATCCTAATGGACATACACATGCCAGGCATAAGTGGAATCGAAGCTACAAAACAAATTAGAGAATTTAATACTAAGATTCCTATAGTAGCCCTTACAGCAGTAACATTAGACGATAATTTAGATGAGTTTTACAATAATGGTTTTAATGATATTATCCCTAAACCTTATAAAACAGAAGAGTTCTTTACAAAATTACACAAAGCATTATCCGAAAAACAAACTGCAACTTAAAGTTTGGCACATCTATTGATATTACTAACATAACATAGAAACCTTTTTCTTTGTTGTTGAGTTAGCCAAAATATATAAAATGAGATCTTATAGAAGGTCTCATTTTTTTATGAAGGAAATGATATAATCATCAAACTTCTCCTGACCATTAATAAACTGCATCTCTATAGGTTGATACCAAAGAGATTCTGAAGAAAGGTGAGGTACCAACCTTACATAATCCTTTTCTGTAGTTACGATAAAAGGATGTGCTTTTAAACTATCAATATCTTGTTCTGAAAAATTATGATGATCTGGATAATTAATATGAGTAAATTCTAATCCCAATTCGGAATAATATGTTATCAGCGGTTTAGGATTAGCTATTCCTGTTACAAGTGTAAAAGGAGTGTTTTTCATATTTTGAATAGACTTCGTATCCGAAGTATTCATAATAAAATCTCCATAATTTATAGTTGCAAATAGAACCAGTTGCGAAGGTTTAACCTTTAGTTTATCTTTAATTGCTTTTTGTTCTTCTTCATTAAGATGATTAGGACATTTTGTAACCACTATTACATCTGCCCTATCCGCCCCACTCCGAGGTTCTCTTAAGTTACCAGTTGGCAACACAATATCATCACAATACAAATCGTAATAGGAGCTCAGCAAAATATACATACCCGCTTTTACCTTACGATGCTGATAAGCATCATCTAACAAAATAACTTCTGGATTGGGTACTTGTTTTTTTATGTTAGCAATTCCATTACGTCGATCTACATCAACAGCAACTAACACCTCAGAAAATTTCTTTTTAAACTGCAATGGTTCATCTCCAACTTCTTTAGCAGTAGCCGAAGTTTTTACTAACTGAAAACCTTTTGTTTCCCGTTTATAACCTCTACTTAAAGTGGCAAGCACCACCTTATCTTGTAACAACCTGATAAGATATTCTACCATTGGCGACTTACCAGTTCCTCCAACACTTAAATTTCCGACAGCTATGACAGGAAAATCATAACTCGTAGATTTTTTAATCCCATAATCATACAACTTATTCCTCAACCAGGTAACAACAAAGTATATCGGAACAATAGGTAAAAGTATTTTTCTTAAAAAGTTCAAAAGGAAAAATGTAACGATTCTATTAATAAAGCAATATTGGCAAATGTATAAAACGAAATTAGGCGTTACAAAACTTTTGGTAAGTTCCTATAAATGAAAAACATTTCTTAGTGCATAAAATTAAAACACCATTGAAACTTTGATTATTCTTAAAAGTTTTTTTACATTCCATAATAGATATTTAAAAACATATTTTGATGCAAATAAAAGAGGTAATACAACACCTTGAAAACATGGCTCCTACTAGCTATGCCGAAGATTTCGACAATGTAGGATTATTAGTAGGAAACAAAAACACAGAAGTAACTGGTGTCTTAGTTACGCTTGATACCTTAGAAATAATTATTGACGAAGCCATTGAAAAAAATTGCAATCTGATTGTTAGTTTTCATCCGATCGTTTTTAAAGGAATCAAAAAATTTAATGGAAATAATTATGTAGAGCGAGTAGTAATGAAAGCGATCAAACATGATATTGCAATTTTTGCAATTCACACAGCCCTTGACAATGCATTACAAGGTGTTAATGATATGATTTGCGAACAATTACAACTGATCAACAGGAAAATTCTTATTCCGCAAAAAGGTACGATCAAAAAACTAACCACTTTCGCACCAATAAAAGAAGCAGACACATTAAAATCTAAATTATTTGAAGCAGGAGCAGGAACAATTGGAAACTATGATAATTGCAGTTTTTCTTCTGAAGGAATAGGAACTTTTAGAGCCTTGGAGAATGCTAATCCATCCGTAGGTGAATTAGGAGAAACACACCAAGAAAAAGAAACCCAAATCCAAATAACATTTCCAAAACATTGTGAAGGTAAAATTCTAAAAACTCTTTTTGAAAATCATTCTTATGAAGAAGTTGCTTATGAAGTAACCACATTAGAGAATACAAACCAACATATCGGAATGGGTATGATCGGAGAATTGAAAGAAGAGATGGAAGAAACAGCTTTTTTAAAACACGTAAAAACTACTTTCAAAACAGGATGTGTAAGACACTCTGCACTATTAGGAAAACCAATAAAAAAAGTTGCCGTATTAGGAGGAAGCGGTAGTTTTGCAATAAGAAACGCACAATCCGCAGGAGCGGATATCTTTATCACCGCCGATCTCAAATATCATCAATTTTATGAAGCCGAAAATAAATTGATTCTTGCAGATATTGGTCATTATGAAAGCGAACAGTACACAAAAAACTTAATTGTTAGCTATCTTAGAAAAAAAATCAGTAATTTTGCAATCATTTTATCGGATAAAAACACCAATCCAATTCAATACATATAAAATATGGCAAAGAAAGAAGTTACTGTTGAGCAAAAATTAAGAGCACTATATGATTTGCAATTAATTGACTCTAGAGTTGATGAGATCAGAAATGTACGTGGAGAACTTCCATTAGAGGTAGAAGATCTTGAAGATGAAGTAGCCGGATTAAATAAGAGATTAGAAAAACTAAATACAGATCTTGAAAACATAGATGATGGTATTAAGTCGAAGAAAAATCTAATCGAAGAAGCAAAATCCTTAATCAAAAAGTACGGCGAACAACAAAAGAATGTTCGTAACAACCGTGAATATAATTCTCTAAGCAAAGAAATTGAATTTCAAGAATTAGAAATTCAATTATCTGAAAAGCACATCAAGGAATTTAAAGCTCAGATCGTTCAGAAAAACGAAATCATTGATCAGACAAAGGAGCGCCTTACTGAAAGAAATAAACATCTTGCACACAAAAAAGGTGAACTTGATGCAATCTTAGCTGAAACTGAAAAAGAAGAGCAAGCATTAATAGCCAAATCAGAAGATTTTCAGAACAACATAGAAGAAAGACTTGTTTCTGCTTACAAAAGAATTAGAAAAAATGTAAAAAACGGACTAGCAGTCGTACCTATCGAGCGTGGAGCATCGGGAGGTTCATTTTTCACTATTCCTCCACAAGTACAAATGGAGATTGCTTCTCGTAAGAAGATTATTACGGATGAGCACAGTGGACGTATACTGGTAGACCAAGCATTAGCACAAGAAGAAAAAGAAAAAATGGAAGCTTTATTTTCTAAATTATCTTAATCCATTTTTCAACAAATACTAAAAGCCTCAGAATTCCTGAGGCTTTTCTTTTTTTAATCAAAACGCAAACTCTACGATTACAATAAGACAATGAATAAGATACTAATTATTGGAAGTGTATGGCCTGAGCCTAATTCATCAGCAGCTGGCATAAGAATGCTCCAACTAATACAACTATTCTTATCTCATAAATGGAACATCACATTTGCTAGCGCAACCTCAGAAAGTGAGCATATGCATGACATAGAAAGTCTTGGGGTAAAAAAAGCTACTATTCTCATCAACGATAAGAGCTTTGATGATTTCTTACTCTCCTTGCAACCAAATATTGTTTTATTCGATAGGTTTATGACCGAAGAACAATTTGGATGGAGAGTATCCAAACAACTTCCAGAAGCACTTAAAATATTAAATACAGAAGATTTACATAGCCTAAGAAAATCCAGACAAGAGCTATTTAAAAATAAGAAAGCTTTTAATTTTTTAGACGTAAAGAAAAACGACATTACGAAAAGAGAGATTGCTAGTATATACAGATGTGACCAATCTCTCATTATTTCAGATACAGAAATACACATCTTAAAAACAGAATTTGACATTCCACAAAATATTTTATACTATTTACCCTTTTTATTGGATCCAATAAATATTGAATCTAAAAAAAACTGGCCTTCTTATGAAGACAGAAATCATTTTATAACCATTGGGAATTTTCGTCACGAACCTAACTGGAACAGTGTTTTATATCTAAAAGAAACCATTTGGCCCCTTATAAAAAAGGAATTACCAACTGCCGAATTACACATCTACGGCGCCTATCCGCCTCCAAAAGCAACACAACTGCATAACGAAAAACAAGGCTTCCTTATAAAAGGATGGGCAAAAGACTCTAAAGAAGTTATGAAAGACGCGAAAGTATGCCTAGCACCATTACGTTTTGGAGCAGGAATCAAAGGCAAACTTGCAGAAGCTATGCTTTGTGGCACACCAAGTATTACCACACAAATAGGATCCGAAGGAATGCTTAACGACGATACAGACTGGAATGGTTTTATTAAAGACAATCCTGAGGAGTTTGCCAAAGCAGCTGTAACACTATACAACAATAAAAACATTTGGCATCAAGCACAACAAAATGGAATTGAAATTATAAATACACGATTTCACAAGGAAAAACTAGGTACACCTTTCATAAAAAGTATTAAAAGCATTCAAAAAAACCTAGAAAATCACCGTGCTTCAAATTTTATTGGATCGATGTTACAATATCACACAATACGAAGTACCGAATTCATGTCGAGATGGATTGAAGAGAAAAACAAGAACAACTAATGCCCTAAGACGTTTACAAAAAATTGATCAATACCAAAAAACAATAGCAGTAACAGAAAAACAAAACCAACTGTATGCAACCAATTTTGTTTTGCCCCAAAAGATTGACGCAAACCAATTAAACGAATAATTTTAATCAATCTCTCCTTATTCAACACCAACACCAAAACAAGTAAAAGAAAGTACAGTATTGCGCTTGCCATTGCGCCATAGGTATCAAAAAAGATCGCATCGAATACTATAATATTTAACAAAACAGGAATCAAAACAAAAACACCAAACAGTTTAGTTCTTTCAAACAACAATAAACTCGCTCCGATCAGCTGAGAAACACCTATAAATAAGATATAAGCATATGAATATCCCATAAAAGACCATGCTAAATCAAAACCACCAACTTCTGATAACGGAACATTAGCTATCTCATCTGGCAAATTACCTTTTCTGTAAAATTGCCCACCTAATAACTTCCCTAATCCATATACAGTAAGCAATACAAAAACATACCACCGAGAAGCTAACTCCAGAAAATATAAAAACTTAGAATTCATTTCTTATCTTTTCTAGTTAAGACGATAGTTCTTAAAATCTGGTTACGTTTTTTGATTATATAAAACGAAAAAACCTCTTCAAAAATGAAGAGGCTACAATTTCTTTTTAAGAATTCTCTTTATATTAAAGAGCTGCTACGTGCTTCGCTAACTTTGATTTTAAATTAGCAGCTTTATTATCATGAATGATATTACGCTTAGCTAATCTATCAATCATAGAAACTACAGAAGGAAATAACGCTTCAGCTTCTTTCTTATCAGCTTCACGTAATTTCTTTATAGCATTACGTGTAGTTTTATGCTGATACTTATTTCTAAGACGCTTAGTCTCACTATTTCTAATTCTTTTTAATGCTGACTTATGATTTGCCATCTTTTCTCTATTAAAATTCTTTCTTCTAAAAATTCGTAGCCCGTAGGGGAATCGAACCCCTCTTACCAGGATGAAAACCTGGCGTCCTAGCCGATAGACGAACGGGCC
>NZ_CANLOZ010000022.1 GCF_947492965.1 uncultured Aquimarina sp.
AAAAAGTTCATTGATATATTGATTGACAGCGCGTATTAATATTGGTTTATACTGATATTATTACAATAAGAATTAAGACTAGAAATAATTTTGAGAAACGATTTATAATTCCTGGTTGTGTTATGATTAAAATATTTAAGAATTCACGATGAAGAGTTTGATCCTGGCTCAGGATGAACGCTAGCGGCAGGCTTAACACATGCAAGTCGAGGGGTAACATTAGGGTGCTTGCACTTTAGATGACGACCGGCGCACGGGTGCGTAACGCGTATAGAACCTACCTTATAGTAAGGGATAGCCCAGAGAAATTTGGATTAATACCTTATAGTATCATAAATCAGCATTGGTTAATGATTAAAGATTTATCGCTATAAGATGGCTATGCGTTCTATTAGCTAGTTGGTATGGTAACGGCATACCAAGGCGACGATAGATAGGGGTCCTGAGAGGGAGATCCCCCACACTGGTACTGAGACACGGACCAGACTCCTACGGGAGGCAGCAGTGAGGAATATTGGACAATGGAGGCAACTCTGATCCAGCCATGCCGCGTGTAGGAAGACTGCCCTATGGGTTGTAAACTACTTTTATAGAGGAAGAAACCGCTCTACGTGTAGAGCTCTGACGGTACTCTACGAATAAGGATCGGCTAACTCCGTGCCAGCAGCCGCGGTAATACGGAGGATCCAAGCGTTATCCGGAATCATTGGGTTTAAAGGGTCCGTAGGCGGGTTTGTAAGTCAGTGGTGAAAGTTTTCGGCTCAACCGGAAAATTGCCATTGATACTGCAAGTCTTGAATCATTATGAAGTGGTTAGAATAAGTAGTGTAGCGGTGAAATGCATAGATATTACTTAGAATACCGATTGCGAAGGCAGATCACTAATAATGTATTGACGCTAAGGGACGAAAGCGTGGGTAGCGAACAGGATTAGATACCCTGGTAGTCCACGCCGTAAACGATGGTTACTAGCTGTTCGGTTTTCGGACTGAGTGGCTAAGCGAAAGTGATAAGTAACCCACCTGGGGAGTACGTTCGCAAGAATGAAACTCAAAGGAATTGACGGGGGCCCGCACAAGCGGTGGAGCATGTGGTTTAATTCGATGATACGCGAGGAACCTTACCAGGGCTTAAATGTAGTCTGACAGCTTTAGAGATAGAGTTTTCTTCGGACAGATTACAAGGTGCTGCATGGTTGTCGTCAGCTCGTGCCGTGAGGTGTCAGGTTAAGTCCTATAACGAGCGCAACCCCTGTTGTTAGTTGCCAGCGAGTAATGTCGGGAACTCTAGCAAGACTGCCGGTGCAAACCGCGAGGAAGGTGGGGATGACGTCAAATCATCACGGCCCTTACGTCCTGGGCCACACACGTGCTACAATGGTAGGTACAGAGAGCAGCCACTTGGTGACAAGGAGCGAATCTATAAAACCTATCACAGTTCGGATCGGAGTCTGCAACTCGACTCCGTGAAGCTGGAATCGCTAGTAATCGGATATCAGCCATGATCCGGTGAATACGTTCCCGGGCCTTGTACACACCGCCCGTCAAGCCATGGAAGCTGGGGGTACCTGAAGTCCGTCACCGCAAGGAGCGGCCTAGGGTAAAACTGGTAACTGGGGCTAAGTCGTAACAAGGTAGCCGTACCGGAAGGTGCGGCTGGAACACCTCCTTTCTAGAGAAGTTATGACACACAGGAATTGTTTGTTAGGGATTATTTTTAGTCTTAGCTGTTAATTAATTGAATTAGTTGTTAGTTTTTGGTTGTTAGTTGTTAGGGTTTTATTTTATAAGACAGGTAACTATCAACTCTAAACCATCAACCATCAACTATGAAAAAAGTCTCATAGCTCAGCTGGTTAGAGCGCTACACTGATAATGTAGAGGTCGGCAGTTCGAGTCTGCCTGAGACTACTATCTAAGATGGGTTTAGTTTTTTTATAAGCTTAGTTTTAGTAAAGTTCATTGATTATATATTGAAAAGGAAATTCTAGAAGTTTGAGAATTCTAAATTCGTAATTCTGAATTCTACATTCTGAATTCATGATAGGGGAATTAGCTCAGCTGGCTAGAGCGCCTGCCTTGCACGCAGGAGGTCACCGGTTCGACTCCGGTATTCTCCACAAGGTGATGCCTTGGGATGTAAGTTTCAAGAGTATTGCATGGGAGTAGTTACTGATAATTAATGTCAGTGGTTACTCACCACAACGTTCATTGACATATTGATTTAAAGAATACGAGCGTTAGATGTTTTCACAGGAGACATTTAACGACAAAAGAGCGATAATAGAATTATATTTTATTATTGAAAAAACTAAAAGAGCAAGTTAAAGCAAGACGCATAAGCTAATTAAGGGCGTATGGGGAATGCCTAGGCTCTCAGAGGCGATGAAGGACGTGATAAGCTGCGAAAAGCTGTGGGGAGTGGCACATACACTATGATCCGCAGATATCCGAATGGGGCAACCCACTATATTGAAGATATAGTATCCGTAAGGAGGCGAACCCGGAGAACTGAAACATCTAAGTACCCGGAGGAGAAGAAAACAATAGTGATTCCGTTAGTAGTGGCGAGCGAACGCGGATTAGCCCAAACCGATGTTGTTACGGCAATATCGGGGTTGTAGGACCACGCTATAAGATGTATATTGAATTAGAATTGTTTGGAAAGACAAGCCATAGAGGGTGATAGTCCCGTATAGGTAAGATATATTGATTTAGTGGTATCCTGAGTAGTGCGGGGCACGTGTAACCCTGTATGAATCTGTGGGGACCATCCCATAAGGCTAAATACTCCTGAGAGACCGATAGTGAACCAGTACCGTGAGGGAAAGGTGAAAAGAACCCTGAATAAGGGAGTGAAATAGATCCTGAAACCATACGCTTACAAGCGGTCGGAGCGATAAGTGACGGCGTGCCTTTTGCATAATGAGCCTACGAGTTACTTTTACTAGCAAGGTTAAGATTTTAAGAATCGCAGCCGAAGCGAAAGCGAGTCTGAATAGGGCGATTAAGTTAGTAGTAGTAGACGCGAAACCGTGTGATCTACCCTTGGGCAGGTTGAAGCTTTGTTAACCCAAAGTGGAGGACCGAACCCGTTGACGTTGAAAAGTCTTGGGATGACCTGAGGGTAGGGGTGAAAGGCCAATCAAACTCGGAAATAGCTCGTACTCCCCGAAATGCATTTAGGTGCAGCGTTGATATATAGTTTTATAGAGGTAGAGCTACTGATTGGATGCGGGGGCTTCACCGCCTACCAATTCCTGACAAACTCCGAATGCTATAAAATGATGATCAGCAGTGAGGGCATGGGTGCTAAGGTCCATGTCCGAGAGGGAAAGAACCCAGACCATCAGCTAAGGTCCCTAAATATATGCTAAGTTGAATAAACGCGGTTGAACTGCTTAGACAGCTAGGATGTTGGCTTGGAAGCAGCCATTCATTTAAAGAGTGCGTAACAGCTCACTAGTCGAGCGGTTCGGCATGGATAATAATCGGGCATAAGCATATTACCGAAGCTATGGACTTCGTAAGGAGTGGTAGGGGAGCATTGTAGTGACGTTGAAGGTGAGAGGCGATTCTTGCTGGAGTAGCTACAAAAGAAAATGTAGGCATAAGTAACGATAATGCGGGCGAGAAACCCGCACACCGAAAGACTAAGGTTTCCTCAGCTATGCTAATCAGCTGAGGGTTAGTCGGGACCTAACGCGAACCCGAAAGGGGTAGTGGATGGACAACAGGTTAATATTCCTGTACCTGCTCACGCTAAAAGTGACGGAGGCGTTTATTTGGTGCGAACTGACGGAATAGTTCGTTGAAGCGAGTAGTAATACCGCGATAGTACACAGAGGCTTCGGCTGATGTGATAATCCAGAGGCGCGACTTCCAAGAAAACCGAGTGAAGCAGCCCGTACCGTAAACCGACACAGGTAGTTGGGATGAGAATTCTAAGGTGCTCGAGAGATTCATGGCTAAGGAACTAGGCAAAATCGACCCGTAACTTCGGGAGAAGGGTCGCCACACTTCGGTGTGGCCGCAGTGAAGAGGTCCAGGCGACTGTTTATCAAAAACACAGGGCTATGCTAAATAGAAATATGATGTATATGGCCTGACACCTGCCCGGTGCCGGAAGGTTAAGAGGAGGGTTTAGCTTCGGCGAAGATCTGAATTGAAGCCCCGGTAAACGGCGGCCGTAACTATAACGGTCCTAAGGTAGCGAAATTCCTTGTCGGGTAAGTTCCGACCTGCACGAATGGTGCAACGATCTGGACACTGTCTCAGCCATGAGCTCGGTGAAATTGTAGTATCGGTGAAGATGCCGGTTACCCGCTGTGGGACGAAAAGACCCTGTGAACCTTTACTATAGCTTAGTATTGACTTTGGATAAGTAATGTGTAGGATAGGTGGGAGACTTTGAAGTGGCGTCGCCAGGCGTTGTGGAGTCATTGTTGAAATACCACCCTTTGCTTATTCGAAGCCTAACATCGCGAGATGGACAGTGCTTGGTGGGTAGTTTGACTGGGGTGGTCGCCTCCAAAAGAGTAACGGAGGCTTCTAAAGGTCTGCTCAGTACGGTTGGTAATCGTGCGTAGAGTGCAATGGCATAAGCAGGCTTGACTGAGAGAGATACAGCTCGATCAGGTACGAAAGTAGAGCATAGTGATCCGGTGGTTCCGCATGGAAGGGCCATCGCTCAAAGGATAAAAGGTACTCCGGGGATAACAGGCTGATCTCCCCCAAGAGCTCACATCGACGGGGGGGTTTGGCACCTCGATGTCGGCTCGTCACATCCTGGGGCTGGAGAAGGTCCCAAGGGTTGGGCTGTTCGCCCATTAAAGTGGCACGCGAGCTGGGTTCAGAACGTCGTGAGACAGTTCGGTCTCTATCTACAGTGGGCGTTAGAAATTTGAGTGGATCTGACTTTAGTACGAGAGGACCGAGTTGGACGAACCTCTGGTGTATCTGTTGTTCCGCCAGGAGCATTGCAGAGTAGCTACGTTCGGAAGGGATAAGCGCTGAAAGCATATAAGCGCGAAACCCACCACAAGATGAGATTTCTTTAAAGGGTCGTGGGAGACTACCACGTTGATAGGCTATAGGTGTAAAGGCAGTAATGTCATAGCCGAGTAGTACTAATAACCCATAGGCTTATGCGCACACCTTGGTATTGAAGTATCAGTGCCAAGGTGGAGATTTGCTTAACACGTGTATTTTAGTGAAAAGCTCATCGTATTTTATATATTTAAATCAATATGTCAACAATATTGGTTAATAGTTTATGGTTAGATGTTGATAGTTTAAATACTATTAACCAATAACTAACTACTATTAACAAACGGCTTAAGGTGGTTATAGCATCGGGGCTCACCTCTTACCATTCCGAACAGAGAAGTTAAGCCCGTTAGCGCCAATGGTACTACAATCGTGGGAGAGTAGGTCGCCGCCTTCCTTGAAAACCCTTCATTATGACAATGA
>NZ_CANLOZ010000023.1 GCF_947492965.1 uncultured Aquimarina sp.
TACAAGAAGTTAAAATCAGTAAAATTCCAGATAATAATATTCTAGTATTTTTTTTCATAGAATTGTGTACAACGTTTTATATATGTGTCGTAGCAGAGCAAATTGTTACCCTGTTTTTCGGTTTTTCTGCGCATTGATTGCTAATTTTTACCTTTTGCAAGCATTGCGCCTTCATAAATATACAACAACCAATCTATTGATCACTTTGCTGCTATGGCACATATATGTTGTTGTAAGCAGTTTTTAATTATAATAATTAATCCAATTACTTTCATAATTATCGTCAAAATTTTGTTTTGAGTCTAATCTCATTTTAAAGCTTTCCCTTTCCCAATAATTGAACTCATCGTATTCATTTAATAGGTCAAAATATTTGTCTTCTATCAGCTTGAATTTAGTTGAATTTTTAATGTTATCTTTTTGTCCATCCTTATAAACAAATAAGGTAGCATATTCAAAAAACCTAGAAATTGTCCAAATTTCGGGAAGTTCTAATTCTTTGTAAATTTCCTTAATTCTTTTTTCAGGGATTAATAAGTTAACTTCCTCTTTGGCAATTCGTTCAAAAGCGAAACAATAAATAGATATATCCTTTATTTTTGGAGATATACTTGGGTTATTTGAGGGATTTATGATTTGAATATATTTCTCTGTAATCTCTTTCTGTTTGTTAATAGTAATATCATTGAAGTAATACTCTTCACTCATTGTAAGTTTAAGTTCCTCTTCAATAGTTTCTACATGCACATCAATCGTTAATCTATCGTTATCTTCATCAAGATTCTCTTGAATATTAAGTACTCTTACATTATAATTTTCAGAAATCCATTTTGAAAGAAGCTTAAATTTTTCTTCAATTCTACTTTTTCCTTGTTTAATAAGTTTTGTTTGTTTGTATTTTGTATCTGAAGGAAAAAACATTTTTAGTGAGTTTAGATTGCTTACAACGGTTTAGGCTATGCGCAGTTGCGTGCCTTAGCCTTGTCTTCCCAAAGATACCCAAACCATAGAAAATTTCGCAGAAATTTTCGGGTGAGCAAGAAACGAGCAATTGCGTATAGCCCGTGTTGTGTGCAGTACTTAAGCCCCGATTATTTTCAATTCGTTAATAAATTTATGTTTTAGGCTGTTTATTGAAGACAATTCTTTTATTAGAATTTGAATCAAATTTTTTAGACTGGTCCGCAAGTTTACTCTACTTAGCTCAATCAGAAGACAATTTTGCATCTGTCTTAAAAAATCATTCGGTAAATTATCAAAACTCCTACCATCAAAAGGGTTTTTACTTTCTTTTAAGCATTTCAGTACCATTACATTTTCTCTACACTTGGATAAATAGTATTCTGCTTGCCAATAATTTTCTCTTTCGATGGAAGTTCTTGTTTTCAAAGCGAATAAAATTGAATATCCTGCAATTAAATTAATTTCTGGAAGTGATTTAAACTCTCTTTCTTTTTCTTGGCCGAATATCAGTTTAAATTTATCTGTTATCGCTCCAAAATATTTGCTTGGCGTGAAGGATAAATCAACCTGCAAACCATTCGGCAAAAGAAATACCCGATAAAGTGACTCTTTATAAGAAATGTCAAATAGCCTATTTGCATCGAAACTTTCCGACATCATTTTGCTCCACTCTCTCAATACTTGGTTTGCATCTGCTTCGTTTTCGTATCCAAACGTCAAATCAATATCAGACCATTTATCATCATTTCCTACAGATTCTGAACCAACTATTGCACAATCGATGATTTTTGAATCCGATTTAGCGAAATTGATTATAGCTTCTTGAACTTCAATTCTGTCTTTTTTCGAGTACATTTTTTTTGTATTGCACACAACGTTTAATATATGTGTCGTAGCAGGACAAAATGTTACTTTGCTTTTCGATTTTTCTGCGCATTGATTGCTAACTTTTACTTTCTGCGAGCATTGCGCCTTACCAAAAATACAATAACCTTTCGATTCATCACCTAGATGCTATGATCACATATATCGTGTTAGCTACTTTTTATTTTTCTATTTTCCAGTTGAAATTTAAAGCTGTACATTTAGGACATTCAACATATTCTCCTTCAAGAGAATCTATATTACAACGGTTGCACTTTCCGTACTCTTTATTAATGTGCATAAATGAGAATTTAGCGTCAATACTTTCTATGTCATAGAGTGATTCTATTTTTTGTATTAACTCTCCGAGTTTATTATTCGCTTTTAATTCAGAAAGGATTTTTTTCTCTTCTGATGTGAAATTTGGAACTTCAAATTCCCTCATTAAACATTTTTTACAAGACAATCTCATCAAACTATAAATCTTCTTTTTGTTTGTTAAACCACTTTAGTTGAGATTCAATTCTTTCGAGTATTTTTTCATCAGAGTCATTGTGAATATCTCTAAGTTGATATTTAGGATTCATTAAATCTTTCTCATCAATGAATTCATTGATTTTAAGGTTGAAAATGGCCTGACCAAACCTTTGTTCAGGATTTTCATTCAGATAAGTAGAAATATGTTCAATTATTTTCCGATGTTCTTTTTTCATTATCAGATAATTGTAGCTAACGTTTAATATATGTGTCGTAGCAGAGCAAAATGTTACCCTGTTTTATGATTTTTCTGCTCATTGGTTGCTAACTTTTCCATTTTGCAAGCATTGAGCCTTCATAAATATACAACAACCAATCGATTGATCACTTTGCTGCTATGGCACATATATCTTGTTATCGTGCGTTCTTTTTTCAGTCACTAACCTTACTAGACTAGCCAAGCAAGGTGATACTACTTGCGTTACTGCTCCGTCAATTTTATTTTTTCTTCTCGCGATCACCTTGCAATCATTGGATTAGTGACAGATCTTACCAAATGAACCTGAACTTTTTTTCGTCAGAAGCTGATCAGCCAAAAAAGCGATTTTTTAGCACGTTTTACTTGCGTAAACCTCCTCAATTTTGGTTTTTCTTATCGCTTTTTCTTCGATTAGACCTTAACCATCACAAAAATACTCAGGTTATTGGGTGGTTAACCGTTCGTTGCTTTCGTTTTGCTTTTCAGATTTCTAAAATGCACGGATAACGTTTAATATATGTGTCGTAGCAGAGTAAAATGTTACCCTGCTTTTCGGTTTTTCTGCGCATTGGTTGCTAACTTTTACTTTCTGCTATCATTGCGCCTTCATAAATATACGATGACCTTTCGATTGATCACTTTGCTGCTATGATCACATATATGGTGTTGGCTACAGTTTTTTAACAACCTGGAGGGTTGAAAAAAGATATTATTTTCCACTTTCCATTTATTTTTGCAATAGTCATTTCTTTTATTACCGAATATGAAGTTAAATCTGCAGAAATGTATCCAATTTGTCCGGATTTAAGTTTTATTTCCAGCCAATTTATTCCGTCAATCGTTTGATATGTGCTTTTCTTCATTGTAATAATATTGCAGTCGCAGCTAAACTTTTCGAAAGATGATTGTCTTATAATTGTTCCTTTCAAGCTTGGTTTTTCTCTAATATTTACATTCTCTCCAAGTACTATTATTTCGTTATCCGTATCTATTTTTTTTAAATACGAAGGTCCTTGAAATATTATTTTGTCGTGCGGGATAATATTGTTGGGGTTTTCATCTTCAATTCTACTAAATCCAAATCTTAAAACAGTTAACATATCTTTCCAAGATTCTTCTGAACTTTCATCAAAATAATATTTGATAAATTCATCCTTCGTACAACCAGGATATCCACACGTATCTTTACTTTCAAATACACGATCTGCCAGAAAGTTTTTTAATTTTTCTTTATCCTTTTGGATTACACAGTGTAATAGATCTGTTTTAAATTTTAAAAATTCTAAATCTAAATAAGATTCATCGTTGATTAATTGGGCATTTGTATTTAAACAAAGAAATCCAATTAATATGAATATAAAATTTTTCATTTGATTTGTAGCCAACGTTTAATATATGTGTCGTAGCAGGGCAAAATGTTACCCTGCTTTTTGATTTTTCTGCGCATTGGTTGCTAACT
>NZ_CANLOZ010000024.1 GCF_947492965.1 uncultured Aquimarina sp.
ATATACTAGACCATTGGGTGGTTAACCGTTCGTTGCTTTCGTTTTGCTTTTCAGATTCCTAAAATGCACGGATAACGGTTTGTATAAAAACCGTTTTAATGGTTTTTATACTTTGTTATAGGTTTTTTCTATCCAGTTTATATATATAACAGAAGAATCTTTAAAATGTTTATTACTTGATTTGTTGAATTCTTTAGCAATTGGTAAAATCATCTTATGAATTTTTTTTAGGTCTATCGAAGGGTTATCGACTGAATTCCAAATATTTTTAGATTCTAAATTTGTGTTCGACATAATTGCACTCATTGCTTGAAACTTTAAATTATCATTATCAGATTTAATTCCATCTAACAAGATTTGAATTCTTTTTTTAGAGTGTTCACTAAATTTACCACGTCCAATAGCGTATACGATTTTAATCTTAGTGTCAATAGATCCAGAATGATATTCTTTCACCAGTTTTTCTAAAGCTTTTTCTCCTGCAATACTAAGAGCCCATGTTGCTCTATCTGCAACAGGAGTATATTCGTCAAATAAAGTATTGTAAATCTCAGTAATATAATCATCTTTAATTTTGGATAGAGACTTAGGGAACTTGTCAATTAGATGAAAAATCGCAAAAAATCGATTGTTAGGATTACTATCTTTTAAAAGTTCAAATAAAATATCAAAGATTTCAATATTCAGTAAAGATAAGTCCGCATTAGACATTGCCTTGTGCTTAGCTTCGTCAGTTCCATTTTTTAATATTTTTTTAAACTCCTTTAAGTTCATATTTGTAATTACCTATAACGTTTAATATATGTGTCGTAGCAGAGCAAAATGTTACCCTGCTTTTTGATTTTTCTGCGCATTGGTTGCTAACTTTTACCTTCTGCAAGTATTGCGCCTTAGCAAAAATGCAACAACCATGGGATTTATGACTTAGTTGCTATGATCACATATATCGTGTTGTGTACAGTTTTTATTCAGGTATTTTAATATATTCCACTTCTTTTTTATTCGTCACAAGAATCATTCTTTTTGAATTCAGGTATTTTAATTCAGAAGTCCAATTCCCAGCAAGATTTGTAAATCTTAACTTGAACCCCATATCATATTTTATAATATCCACAAAAGGGTGATTGTCAATTATTAGATACTCACCTTTATTTTCAGTTAGTTCAATTTCTGTAAGATTACCTTGTCCTTTTTCAAACCAATATTTGTAACAGGTTTTAGATTCAGAGTCTTTAATTTTCCATATTCCGCTCAGATAAGACTCAACTTCTTTTTCAGATTCACAACATTTGAGATGTTGTCCAATTACGGTCAGTGGTAAAAACATTAATATTAAAAATAGATTCTTCATCATATTGTACACAACGTTTAATATATGTGTCGTAGCAGAGCAAAATGTTACCCTGTTTTAGACAAAAAAAGCGCATTGATTGCTAACTTTTACTCTCTGCAAGCATTGCGCCTTTATAAATATACAACAACCAATCGATTGATCACTTTGCTGCTATGGCACATATATCTTGTTATCGTGCGTTCTTTTTTCAGTCACTAACCTTACTAGACTAGCCAAGCAAGGTGATATTACTTGCGTTATTACTCCGTCAATTTTATTTTTTCTTTTCTTGCGATCACCTTGCAATCATAGAGCAGGAGACAGACCTTATCAAATGAACCTGAACTTTTTTTCGTCAGAAGCTGATCAGCCAAAAAAGCGATTTTTTAGCACGTTACTACTCCGTATTCCTCCTCAATTTTGGTTTTTTCTATCGCTTTTTCCTCGATTAGGTCTTAACCATCACAAAAATACTCAGGTCATTGGGTGGTTAACCGTTCGTTGCTTTCGTTCTAATTTTCAGATTCCTAAAATGCACGGATAACGTCTCATGTATGGTGCGTTGCTATCCCGCAGGGTAGCTATGCACTATACATTTTGTTGTATGCCGTTTTTTATTATCCATAAGGTAAAATTCTATGTAACCATCTCTTCGCACCATCTACATCATAATTTTCTAAACATTCTTTTACCTTTCCAATATTGTATTTTAAACTTGTCACTTTATCTTTTTTTGTTTGAGAGTCGTTCCATTCAGTTGATAACTGTCCAACAGCATAGAAAAAACCTTTTTCTACATTATCTCCATAAAAATTCAGACCTGTAATAAAAAGCTCTAATTTATACGAATCATAAGGAAATCCATTCGTGCAATTCCACGCTTTCATTAGACGAATGATTGGGCGAACGATTGAATTATATTTTGTGTTTACTTCAGTAAGTTTTGACTTAACATCATTTGGGTCAGTTGTTTGCCAACCATAATCACCAGGAATATACAATGTTGAAGACCAATAAGTACTTTCTTCTTTTGCAGGGACAAGGTCATAATGAATATTTCCAAGTCTAATAGTTACGGTAGGAAATGACCTTACTACTTCTGAACCATATCTGTCTTTGTAGTATTTATTACCGAAATTTTTTAACCAAGCACGATACGTTTCAGGTGTTCTTTCATATTCGGTATGGTTGAATACAACCATAATGTCTATGTCAGATTTACTATCAACTGAACGAGGAAGAATAGTGTCTCTGTCATACGACCCAAAAACAAACCTTCTTTTTATTAAAAGACCTAATTCTTTGTCAAGGTTTGCCAAAAGATTGTCTTTTGAAGTATTAATTCTTGAAATTTCAGCCGAATCCTTTTTTAAGTAAAAAGAGTAGGATAAATTTCTTAAATAAGTATCTATTGAACTTGCCATATTATAATTCTAATTCGCTTGCAGTATATGATTCTTCACCGGATTCAATTCCTTTTTTGGCAAGTTCATAATCTGATTTACTTGTAGGAAACGATTCAGATTCTTTATTTATGTCTTCTATTTCGTTAGCAATTTCTTCAAGACTTTCAATTAAATGTTTGTCCTTAATAGCGTCATCTTCAATATATGCTTGAAGTCTATCGCATCTTTTCATAATAGCCAAATATTTATTTCCAACTCTTCTATGACCCTCAACCTTTTTTTGAAGATTTAAAAATGTTTGAAACCCACTCAAAAGGGCAGCTATAAGAGCTAAAACTAATGGTACAAATTTTACCCAGTTTGTGACACCATCTGTTAACACATAAAACAAAACAGAACCAGTCAAAACATTAATGAATATTAAAGGAATACCAATCCAATAATGTTGTTTTTCTTTTCGGTCAGCGGCATTAAAATGTTTTTTCTTACCGTAAAGAGAATCAACTTTTATTCTTTTTATTTTGCCCTTAGTGTTTTCCATAGATTTTATTGTTCCAATTTCATACCCTCAAAAATTTCTTTAAACATTTCTCCAGGGTCAATATCAATCGCAAGAGCAATTAAATACAATTCATCTGCTCTTAGCTTAGTTGATTCATTTGAAGTTAATTGGGATAATCTTGCTTGACTTATTCCCGTTCTTCTTGAAACCATTGCTCTATTAACTGATTTTTTTGTTAAGTATAGCCCTAAAGAAGTCATAAATCTTTCGAATTTGTTGATATAAATTTAGTTATTGAAAAGAAAAATATAGAATTTCTAAAGTTTTGTTTTGAATTTAGATAGAGTTTATATAGATTTGTTTAGAAATTCTAAAGAATACTTTTCAATACTTATAGATTATGAGCAAAAGATATACCAAAGCCGATTTAGAAGAGATTGTTTACAAGCAATTAGAAAATTTAAACGCTATGCACGATTTATTAGGAATTATGAAATACCAAAATGATTTGATCTACAATATCAATCAAACGTTGAGGGAGGAAATCGGTCAATTCAAAAAACAACAGGTGATGTATCCAACAAGAAGAAACCCAAAACCGAAAATCTAATAAAGTTGGCTTTTCCGCAATGGCATACAACGTTTTATATATGTGTTGTAGCAAAGCAAAATGTTACCTTGCTTTTTGATTTTTCTGCGCATTGGTTGCTAACT
>NZ_CANLOZ010000025.1 GCF_947492965.1 uncultured Aquimarina sp.
AAGGCAACAACCTTATCAAAAAGCTGCTGCCTAATATTTTAACTTTTAACCCTTGATTTTATCATGGAAATCTGGGGCACAGTACTCTATATAGACTTTAGACAACGTAAGCAAAGCTTACAAAATATAATCCTGAAGCATTATGAAATTTGTACTTCCTACTCATAATGTCTAAAAGTAGTTAAAATACGCATACATAATTTTTTAAACCTATTTGGGTATACTTTTCTTACTCTTATGCGGCACCCAAAAGGATTCGTGCGCTAGTGGGGTTTAAATGGCGTGCTGCCGATGCTGCAGCATGAACATTTTACACTTTGTTCCATGTCGTTTTCGCTTGTTATTCTATTTTTTTAATGTAAAAGGCATTATTCGTTTTGATTCCACTAATGGTGTATTTTTGGCCACATCGCTAAATTTGTAAACTTTTGTATCTGTTAATTTTGAAAATAGGGCTTCAAATTTATTTGTTTCATCTTTAACTAAATCTACAATTTCCCTACCCTTGAATTCAATAGGAACTATTTCATTAATAGTATCATTTGTAATTGGCTCAAAAGACGTAAAAACGTACTTTTTAGGATTTTTATCGATATTACTACAAATAAACCTGTATTCCTTTCCAACTCCTCCTTCGAAAGCCTCTGCTTTAGTTTTATAATTTGGCGAAAGAATTACAAGTACCTTGTCATATTTTAAAATACCCTTATGCATTAATCTATTGAAGTCAACTGCTGTTTCATCCTGCATTAATTTAATGTCCATATCTGCTTCAAACCCTTTAGTACGCAAGAATTCGACAAATGATATTACTTTTTCTTTATGATCTTTCCCATCCCAACTATATGAGACAAAGACAGATGTAGATTTGGTTGAAGATTCGGAATTATCATTTTGAGATTTATACATAACCATTTTTTTTACTTTGCTAACAAACTTTGTTTCAAATTCAGGATTTTCACTAATTACATTATAAATGGAACCTTTTGGAAAATTGAAATTCTTGTTTAATGTTTTTACTATTGTAGATAATAAAATAGACGTTGAGTTATTCTCTTTAAATAAGTTAATTACTTGTCTTTTAATCTGCTCCGTTACTGGGTTTTCCTTAACAATTATATTTTTAGGTTTTGTTATTATAATTTCATCTTTATACAAGTCTCTCCATTCACTTAAAATATATTTATTCCCCTTTATTTTACAATATCTTTTATTGTAGATTACTGTATCAAGTGAACGTATTGGTATGTTTGGACGAGTTTTGTGTATCTGGGTGAAAATAGTTTCTTTCTTTAGAGGCTTGTCAAATAAAGTCAAGGTTTCTGTTATTAAGTCATACATAGTTTTATTTTCCTCTTGCCATTCTCTTAGTGTCCAATAACCTGATTTACCTAACGGCATTAGCCTTTTATCCATATTCATTTGAGAATTAAGACTACCTTTTATTATTCTTTTTCTATCTGTTCTTAGAAGTCTATGATTTATGATCTTAAGAATTTCAGCTAATTTTAGTTTTTTATTTTCTTCAAATAATATTCTATAAGCCATGTCACTAGATGAAGATAGTTTGTCAAAAGAGATCGAGTACTTTCCATCAGATTGAATTGATATAGCATCTATGGCTTCACAGGCCATTTCAATATCTCTTTTTGAAAAAGTGAATCCTTTTAATTTGCCTTTTACACCAATAATTAGATCATTTAATTCTACAGGTATTGTGTTTTGTTCAACTACAATGTATGTAGCATAACATAGTTGTAATATTTTCTTTTTATCAATTTCAGTTGAAGTGATAATTAGATCATTATCCTTTAATAAATGTAATTTGATGTTGATATAATCAAAGTCAAAAACATCTAGTAATAAGTTTAATAAACTTTCATTTTTTATGGTTTCTTCTTTAATTTTTTCATTAACATCAGATAGTAACGAGTAGTATGAAATAACTTTTCTTTCAATCAACTCTTCTTTGAGTTTAATTAGTGATTCATAACTTTCGCCAAACAAACTACTTTTTTCGGGTTCGAAGATTTGTTTTTTCAAATCTTTTAATGCATCCTTATTGATTTGTCTTACTCTTTCATAGGTAACATCAGAAAGTAAGGCAATTTCTTCTCTAGAATATTTTTTATTTTCAAGTCCATAAGTGAAAGAAATGACATCTGCTTTTCTTGAGTCTCTTTCAGATTTAGATTTTGTTTTATTTTGAGAAAACCTTAAACCGCTCAAGTAAGATTGAACAATTTCTTTTAAATCTGTTAAAGCTTCTCTCATTTTTTCAAATTGGTTACAACGCTGGTATCTATTTGCTATTGCAGCTGCATCAGTTATATTTTGTAAACACATACCAAGTAATACACGTACGTTTATTAAACATTCTAATATAACTAAAAATTCCCCACTTATACAATATTGATTTTATTAATACCCCATACGAGCATACCCTTAACCCCTTAGCAAACTCATTGTAAGAATCAAATTAATACTTAGAGCTGGCGATTTTAGGGTTGTGAGCCGTTACAAAAGTGCTTCCAGGCCATGATTCAACCCTTTTTTGCCATACAGAAAGCCTTTTACCCCATCCCAAATGGGTTGCTAGGCCAAAGAATACTCCTTTTATGGATTAATTTGATCCTTCGAAATAGTTCAGTAAGACTTCGAAGTACTTTGGTAAGGGGTAGTAGGGAGTAATTAATTAGTAAGAGGTTGTTTTTTAATACCTCGAAGAGCTTTTATAAAGTTAAGAGGGTTTGTGTTCTTTGTCACACTGATTTCTATGACAAAACCAAATTGTTTTTATAAGCAGTTTGGTTTTTTATTATAGCAAAGATTCTATGAATAATT
>NZ_CANLOZ010000026.1 GCF_947492965.1 uncultured Aquimarina sp.
GGATCATCAGCTGTGGTATCATTATCTACTTGATCTAAGGTAACTGAAGTAACTGTATTGGTAATCGTATCTCCACTGGTACCTGAATCAACCGTTGCAGTAAGAGTTAAGGTTGCAATATCACCATCTAACAAGTCTCCAATAGTCCAAACTCCTACAGCTGCATTATAATCTGCTGCTGGTGTTGAACTCACAAAAGTAACACCTGCTGGTAATACATCCGTTAAAGATACATCAGTAGCACTAGCTGGACCATTATTAGTAACTGTGATGGTATAATTTATAGTGTCTCCCTCATCAGGAGTACTATCATCAACGGTCTTAGCAATTACTAAATCAACCTCATTATTTACTATAATGTCTTCGCTAAGGTCATCTGCAGTTATATCATTATCTGTTTGATCTAAGGTAACTGAAGTAACTGTATTGGTGATCGTATCTCCACTGGTACCTGCATCGACTGTAGCTTCGATTATTATATTTACCGAGGATCCATTACTAATTGTACCAATTGTCCATAGTCCGGTGCTATCATCATAAATTCCTTGACTTGGAGTATTACTTACATAGGTAACACCTGCTGGTAATACATCTGTTAAGACAACGTTAGTTGCTGCTGGGGCCCCATTATTAGTAACGGTGATCGTATAATTTATGGTTCCTCCTTCATCTGGTGTACCATCATCCACAGTTTTTATTATAAATAGATCAACAAGATCATCCGTATCTCTCCAATCTGGTTCTGGAGTAGTAGGGTTATCCGTATTAGGGAATGGATTAGTAGCTGTCTGTCCCCCATTAGTAGGGTCAGGATCTGCATCATCTGTATCAAAATTATCATCTAAGCCATCTCCATCACTGTCATTACCACTTGGGAGAGTATCTGCAATACCATCATCATCGGTATCATATCCTTCTATCGTATCACTTTCTCCATCATTATCGGAATCTGTATCTATATAGTCTGCGCCATCAGCTGCGCCGTCTGTATTGGTAGGGTCAATAGCTGTACCATTGGTGTCATAAGCATCATTCACTCCATTACCATCTGTATCGGATTCATCAACTAATGGGGTTAACGGATCATCTACAATAGGAGCAATATAACCACCTGTTGTCTGACCCTCGATATTATCAACTATACCATCATCATCCGAATCGATATCTAAATAATCAGGACCATCGTTTGGATTCATATCCGTATCCGTTGGGGTACCACTAACCCCTGCCCCATCAACACCGCCATCTTCTGCGCCATCTGGAATACCATTCGTACCAACACTACCATTGATCTGACCATCATTGTCTGTATCCAATGCACCATTGCCTGTCTCTACTACATCGTACAACCCATCATTATCACTGTCTAAATCTAAGTGGTTCGGAATACCATCTCCATCATTGTCATATACATCAGGGACTCCATCACCATTACTGTCGGTATAGTCCGTGGTACTACCATCTCCTGTACCATCATCACTATCGTCCTGCCAGTTAGGAACACCATCTCCATCCTCATCGCCATTTGGAGCATTTCCGCCACTCTCTACTACATC
>NZ_CANLOZ010000027.1 GCF_947492965.1 uncultured Aquimarina sp.
ATTCAGAAGAACCAAGGAAGAAGCGTACACAACGAGATTATAATTTAGGCTTTAAATTATCAGTAGTTGCTCAAGTAGAAAAAGGCGAAATGACCTATAAACAAGCACAAAAAGCTTATGGTATACAGGGAAGAAGTACTGTTTTGGTTTGGTTGAGAAAACATGGTACCTTAGACTGGAGTAAACCTGTTAAACATCAAATGCCTCAGTCCAAAGAAACACCAGCACAAAAGATCAAGCGTTTAGAGCGAGAGCTCTCAGATGAAAAGCTTAAGAATGATATTCTCAATACCATGATTGACATCTCAGATAGTCAATATGGTACCTCGATTAGAAAAAAGTTTTTATCTCAACAATTCAGCGCATCAGACAACAACAAAAAGTGAGTTTATCACGTTGTTGTGGATTGTTTGGGATTAGTAGACAGGCGATCTATCAATCACAAAAACGATCATTAGCTCGTAGTAAGCAACTTAGTCAGGTAAAATATCTGGTACAACAAGTACGCAAGGATATGCCTAGGTTAGGCACCAGGAAACTATATTTTTTACTCAAAGAAGAGTTTGATGGTCAAGGAATCAAAATAGGAAGAGATGCACTATTTGATTACCTGCGTAGTGAATCCCTGTTGATAAAACCAAAGAAAAACTATACAAAGACCACAAATTCTAAACATTGGCTTAGAAAACATCCTAATTTAATGAAAGATACTAATCCTTCAAGACCAGAAGAGTTTTTTGTTAGTGATATCACCTATATAAAAAGTAGAGAAAGAACTCACTATTTATCATTGGTTACTGATGCTTATAGCAGGAAAATAATGGGGTATCACCTTAGTGATGATATGAGTGCAGAAAATGTAGTAAAGGCTATCAAAATGGCAACTCATAACAGGAAGACTACTAAAAATTTGATACATCATTCTGATAGGGGATTACAGTACTGTTCATCTATATATCAATCAGAACTAAAAAAACACCAGATAATCCCATCAATGACTGATGGATATGATTGTTATCAAAATGCAATTGCTGAACGAATCAATGGCATATTGAAAGGTGAGTTTTTGATTAACATTTGCAATAATGGAAAAGAACTAACAAAATTAATTGAACAATCTATAGAAACTTATAATAACAAAAGACCACACTGGAGTCTTAACTTAAAAACACCTAACTTTATACATAACAAAAAACCCCTTGAAGCTAGCTTCAAGGGATTAAATAAAATCTTGTAAAATTGTCAACCTATTTTAGGACGACTCA
>NZ_CANLOZ010000028.1 GCF_947492965.1 uncultured Aquimarina sp.
CTGATTTCTATGACAAAACCAAATTGTTTTTATAAGCAGTTTGGTTTTTTATTATAGCAAAGATTCTATGAATAATTTTATTTCTCACTGCGTTAAGTACACTCATTTTATTTTTACCTTCTTTTACTTTTTTCACATAATATTTTCTTAGATCGTTGTCTAGTCTTATAGCGCTCATTGCAGCCAAGTGTAGAATACTTTTGAGTTCTTTATCCGCAAACATCGATAATTTGGGTTTTCGATATATAGAGGATCCTGATTGATATTCAAAAGGTACTACTCCAGCAAAACAAGCAAATTTTCTTGGGTTTGTAAATTTTGAAAAACCTTCTGTTTTCCCAATTATAGTCCAAGACAATACATTACCAACTCCAGGAATGGTTTTAATTAATTGTTGTTGATTTTTAAGTTTCTGATCTGATTCAATAATATCGTTTATTTTGTGTTCTATCTTTTTAATTTGTTTTTCTAAGGCTTTGACTTGTTGTTTATTTAAGGCTAACAATTCTTTATCCAATCCTAAGGTTTTCATTAGTTTATAATCATTCTGTCTAGCCAAAAGCTGTCTTTTGGTTTTGATTCTAGAATTACGCTCTGATAATAAAACCTTAAGACATTGAATGTTCCTAGCAGTAGGTTGCCAAGCTGTAAGTTCTGCTTTGTTTTTCTGAACAAATTGACAAATTCTAAGAGCATCTATTTTATCGTTTTTACCTCTAACTAATCCTAAGCTTTTGCTTAAATGTAAAGGTGATATTACATATACTTCAAATGAAAACTGTTCTAAGGCTTCATAGATATACCAGTTATATCTTCCTGTATTTTCCATAGCTATAATGGTTTTTGTATCATCATACGCTTTTAAAAATTTCACAATACTTTTAACCTTGTTTTCAATTGTAGCATAATGAACTTGTTTATGCTCAATAACACTCAAGTCTAATGTTCTACTACTTACATCAATACCAATAACTGTCTTTTTCATAACTTTGTTTTTAAGTGAAAATGAATAGAGAAAATTCATCAATTGCTTAACTCCTTGATAATAGGTATTACCTAAATTTCTATATGAGCCTTTTGATGAAAAGGGAAACAAAAGTCTAAATCAGCTTATAAGTCTTAAAACTTAGAGCCTTGTCATAGGTTACTTTTGTTTCCTTTCTCTTTCATAAATATCTAAAAAACAAATCTAAAGGAGCTTGTCGAAGT
>NZ_CANLOZ010000029.1 GCF_947492965.1 uncultured Aquimarina sp.
GCGCTAGCCCTTAGTTTAGCATTGTTATTCACATAGAGTTATCTTAACGAAGTTAATAATGCTGTAAGTGATTGATTTTCTTTTCTTTTTGCTTCTTTTTCTTTTCTTTGTTGATAACTCAATAATTGTGGATAACAGCCCAACCGATAAAGGTGAATTATGGGCGCCGCAAAGTTTTTAGACTTATCCCCCGATTAAATCCTTTATCGGTTATTTCTGAACTAGTATCAAATGGAAATTCAGGTTCTCAGACCTAATATTAGGGTTTCGATTATATTCAGAATTGTGGGTTGGTTATCGCTAAAAATATTTCATTATGAATAAACAAAATTTTTCTCAATTTATTGGTATTGATATCTCTAAATCTACTTTTGATGTAGCAATTATTACTTCTGAAAACAAAAATAGCTCATATCTATTTGAAAACACAGTTAAAGGGATTAAGGCATTTCTAAGGTTATTAAAAAACGAAAAAATACATTTATCTGAAACGCTTATTTGTATGGAACATACAGGAATTTATGGTAAACTAATCATAACAAAGTTAGTAGAAAAACAAGCTAATATCTGTGTAGAAATGTCCTTGAAAATAATGAGAAGTTCAGGTTTACAACGTGGTAAGAATGATAAAATAGATGCATTAAGAATTGCTAAATACACAGCTAAAAACTACTTAGAACTTGAGTTATACAAACCTATACCAGAGGTTCTGGACAAAATAAAAACATTAATAACTATCAGAGAACGTTTAGTAAAAAGTAAAACAGACTTAACAAAATATCCTAATGAACTCAAACATTTTGCTCCTGAACTGAGTAAAGTAGCTAACAAAAACATTAAAAAATCAGTAAAAGTATTTACCGATGAAATTAAAAGGATTGAACAAGAAATCCAATCCTTAATAATTTCTGACGAAAAACTTAGAACAACTATTGATTTGGTTACATCTGTTACTGGAATTGGAAAAATTACAGCATTATATTTAGCCATTTTTACAAACATGTTTACGCGCTATCAAAATGCTAAACAATTAGCTTGTT
>NZ_CANLOZ010000030.1 GCF_947492965.1 uncultured Aquimarina sp.
TATTATTAGCACTCGTTAGCGCAGTACTGCTTAAGGTTATAGAACCATTCTCTGTTACAGATACTGTTTCGGTTTCGTCTACTTTGGCTTGAGGAGCATAAGCATACGTTTGTAACTTGCTACTAAAGCTATCAAAATCGTCTTCGATGTCTGAAAAAACAAAACTATTATTATTATATCTTAAAATCTGTAATCCTGAAAGATTTAATAAAGATGATGGTATTTTACCACTTAAATATTGGTTCTGAGATACATTGATCCTAAATAATGTGCCTGATAAGTTCCCTAATTCACTTGGGATAGTACCAGATAAATTATTTCTAAATAAATTTAGATCTCTAAGGCTAGAAAGTTGTCCTAATTCAGAAGGGATTGGACCCGTAAGATTATTCGAATAGAGAATTAGATCCAATAAACTTGTAAGATTTCCCAATTGCGGCGGGATACTGCCAGAAAAATTATTTGAATGCAAAATAAGAAAACGTAAACTACTTAATTCTCCTATCTCTTGAGGTATATTACCTTCTAAAAGGTTATTCTGCAAATACAATGATGAAAGACTTGTTAAGCTATTCAAACTAGTAGGTAAAGTTCCTTTAAGATTATTAAGACTAAGAGAGATACTAACAACCTTTCCATTAACTACCGCCACACCATACCAATCACATACAGGAGCATCTGTTAACCAATTGGTATTATCCGTCCAATTAGCTCCATCTGTACTGTTATATAAATCGATTAATGCCTGTTTTTGCGCATCAGAAACCCCACAAGTATCACCCTCTACGGTTAAATTAATTGGGTTTCTTTCTAAGGTAAGACCAGTTACGATGTTATTGGTTGCTGTAAAATGATATACGCCTGCATCTACCGCGGTAGCATTAGCTATTACTAAATCTTTATTGGTAGCTCCTGG
>NZ_CANLOZ010000031.1 GCF_947492965.1 uncultured Aquimarina sp.
GCTCCTGTTTGTCCTGTGGCTCCCGTTTGTCCAGTGGCTCCTGTTTGTCCTGTAGCTCCTGTCTGACCAGTAGCACCTGTTTGTCCCGTGGCTCCCGTTTGACCAGTAGCTCCTGTTTGTCCCGTAGCTCCAGTTTGACCAGTAGCTCCAGTTTGACCCGTTGCACCTGTTTGTCCAGTGGCTCCAGTTTGTCCAGTGGCTCCAGTTTGTCCTGTAGCTCCAGTTTGACCCGTTGCACCTGTTTGACCAGTGGCTCCCGTTTGACCAGTAGCTCCAGTTTGTCCAGTAGCTCCTGTCTGACCAGTAGCTCCTGTTTGTCCTGTGGCTCCTGTTTGTCCTGTAGCTCCAGTTTGACCCGTTGCACCTGTTTGACCAGTGGCTCCAGTTTGTCCTGTGGCTCCTGTCTGACCAGTAGCTCCTGTTTGTCCTGTGGCACCTGTTTGACCCGTAGCTCCTGTCTGACCAGTAGCTCCCGTTTGTCCTGTGGCACCTGTTTGTCCAGTAGCTCCCGTTTGTCCTGTGGCTCCTGTCTGACCAGTGGCACCTGTTTGACCAGTAGCTCCAGTTTGTCCTGTGGCACCTGTTTGTCCTGTGGCTCCAGTTTGTCCAGTAGCACCTGTTTGTCCTGTGGCTCCCGTTTGTCCTGTGGCTCCAGTTTGTCCCGTGGCTCCCGTTTGACCAGTAGCTCCTGTTTGTCCCGTAGCTCCAGTTTGACCCGTTGCACCTGTTTGTCCAGTGGCTCCCGTTTGTCCAGTGGCTCCAGTTTGTCCTGTTGCACCTGTCTGACCAGTGGCACCTGTTTGTCCTGTAGCTCCTGTTTGTCCCGTAGCTCCCGTTTGTCCTGTGGCACCTGTTTGACC
>NZ_CANLOZ010000032.1 GCF_947492965.1 uncultured Aquimarina sp.
CAACGTTTTATATATGTGTTGTAGCAAAGCAAAATGTTACCTTGCTTTTTGATTTTTCTGCGCATTGGTTGCTAACTTTTACTTTCTGCAAGCATTGCGCCTTACCAAAAATACAACAACCTTTCGATTGATCACTTTGCTGCTATGACATCATATATCGTGTTGTACACAGTTTTTATTTTACACTACTTTTCAGCACGTTTTTGCCCATTGTTTTGGGTCAAATAATTTATTGCAATTAAAACTTGTATGTTGTAATCATTTAAATTTAAATCGTTTGGATTCGTGTATATATGATTTTGTAATGAAGCATTGCTTGGAACATCGCCAGATGCATAAATTTCTTTAACATAGTTGGAAACATAATTGTTTCTATTTCCTATTACGTTGAGAAATTCCAAATATTTTCCAGAAGTATTTATACCTCCAGATTTATATTTAGTTTCTTCCGAGTGTTGTTGGCTTTTTTGGAAACTCCATATTTCTTTAAAAGTTTCATTTGAAAGCGAATTATACATTTCGTTTTGTTTTTCAAAATCTACTTTTTCAAGAATAGGACTCCATCCATTATTAACTAGTTCCGGAAGGATTTTTTTAAAACAATCTTCGAAATCAGATGCTTTATTGTTTTCACATATCTGTTCAATAAAGAATTCGGTTATTTTGTTAAAATCCGAAATTTGATCTTCAGTGAAGTGTATTTTTAATTCAGGCGTACTTATTTCTGATTTACAAGAAGTTAAAATCAGTAAAATTCCAGATAATAATATTCTAGTATTTTTTTTCATAGAATTGTGTACAACGTTT
>NZ_CANLOZ010000033.1 GCF_947492965.1 uncultured Aquimarina sp.
CAAACTGGAGCCACTGGACAAACAGGTGCCACAGGACAAACTGGAGCTACTGGTCAAACAGGTGCCACGGGACAAACTGGAGCTACTGGTCAAACAGGTGCCACGGGACAAACAGGAGCTACTGGTCAGACAGGTGCCACTGGTCAAACGGGAGCTACAGGACAAACAGGTGCTACTGGTCAGACAGGAGCAACGGGACAAACGGGAGCTACTGGTCAGACAGGAGCTACTGGTCAAACAGGAGCCACAGGACAAACGGGAGCTACAGGACAAACAGGTGCTACTGGTCAAACAGGAGCTACTGGTCAGACAGGAGCCACAGGACAAACAGGTGCTACAGGACAAACGGGTGCTACAGGACAAACAGGTGCCACTGGTCAGACGGGTGCTACAGGACAAACAGGTGCTACAGGACAAACTGGAGCTACTGGTCAGACAGGTGCCACAGGACAAACAGGAGCTACAGGACAAACTGGAGCTACTGGTCAGACAGGTGCCACAGGACAAACAGGTGCAACGGGTCAAACTGGAGCTACAGGACAAACAGGTGCTACAGGACAAACGGGTGCTACAGGACAAACAGGTGCCACTGGTCAGACGGGAGCTACTGGTCAGACAGGAGCTACTGGTCAAACAGGTGCAACAGGACAAACGGGAGCTACTGGTCAGACAGGAGCTACAGGACAAACGGGTGCTACGGGACAAACTGGAGCTACAGGACAAACAGGTGC
>NZ_CANLOZ010000034.1 GCF_947492965.1 uncultured Aquimarina sp.
GGAGCTACTGGTCAGACAGGAGCTACAGGACAAACGGGTGCTACGGGACAAACTGGAGCTACAGGACAAACAGGTGCTACTGGTCAAACAGGAGCTACTGGTCAGACAGGAGCCACGGGACAAACGGGAGCCACAGGACAAACTGGAGCAACAGGTCAAACAGGTGCTACAGGACAAACTGGAGCTACTGGTCAGACAGGTGCAACGGGTCAAACGGGAGCCACAGGACAAACAGGTGCTACAGGTCAGACAGGTGCTACTGGACAAACGGGTGCTACTGGACAAACAGGAGCCACTGGTCAAACAGGTGCAACGGGTCAAACGGGAGCTACGGGACAAACAGGAGCTACAGGACAAACAGGAGCCACTGGTCAAACAGGTGCAACGGGTCAAACGGGTGCTACGGGACAAACAGGAGCTACAGGACAAACGGGTGCTACAGGACAAACAGGAGCCACTGGACAAACAGGTGCCACAGGACAAACTGGAGCTACTGGTCAAACAGGTGCCACGGGACAAACAGGTGCAACAGGACAAACAGGAGCTACCGGTCAAACGGGAGCTACTGGACAAACGGGTGCTACTGGTCAGACAGGAGCAACGGGACAAACTGGAGCTACTGGTCA
>NZ_CANLOZ010000035.1 GCF_947492965.1 uncultured Aquimarina sp.
CAACGTTTAATATATGTGTCGTAGCAGGGCAAAATGTTACCCTGCTTTTTGATTTTTCTGCGCATTGGTTGCTAACTTTTACTTTCTGCAAGCAATGCGCCTTCATAAATATACAAGAACCATTTGATTAATCACTTAGCTGCTATGGCACATATATATTGTTATCGTGCGTTATTTTTTTCAATCACTAACCTTACTAGACAAGCCAAGCAAGGTGATATTACTTACGCAATTACTCCGTCAAATTTATTTTTTTCTTCTCGCGATCACCTTGCAATCATAGAGTAGGAGACAGACCTTACCAAATGAACCTGAACTTTTTTTCGTCAGTAGCTGATCAGCCAAAAAAGCGATTTTTTAGCACGTTACTACTCCGTAATCCTCCTCAATTTTGGTTTTTCTTATCGCTTTTTCTGTGATTACCCCTTAACCATCACAAATATACTAGACCATTGGGTGGTTAACCGTTCGTTGCTTTCGTTTTGCTTTTCAGATTCCTAAAATGCACGGATAACG
>NZ_CANLOZ010000036.1 GCF_947492965.1 uncultured Aquimarina sp.
CTTAATTCTTATTGTAATAATATCAGTATAAACCAATATTAATACGCGCTGTCAATCAATATATCAATGAACTTTTTCAACAACCCAACACAATCTTCATCGCTGGCTGTATCCGTTAATCATCAAGGAATCGAACCTTAAAAACAAAATCTCTTTTGCCCTACTCCAGTATAATTTCTATGCTTATGAACTTAGCTTGTTTCTCAAAGCGGGTGCAAATATAAAACGCTTTTTTATTCCCCACAAAACTTTTTTGAACTTTTTTTAAAAAAATTTTTATCAACTAAAAACTCTCCCAAAACATCCTCAAAAAACCAAACTCTCTCAATGAACTCTCAAAACTTATTCCGTTTTGCGGGTGCAAACATACAACCCTTTTTCATTTCCACAACAAAAAAATACAACTATTTTTTAACCTTTTTGTAAAACACTCTAAACATTAAAGTTACAAATCAAAAA
>NZ_CANLOZ010000037.1 GCF_947492965.1 uncultured Aquimarina sp.
GTGGCACCTGTTTGACCAGTAGCTCCAGTTTGTCCTGTGGCACCTGTTTGTCCAGTGGCTCCAGTTTGTCCTGTGGCTCCAGTTTGTCCTGTGGCTCCAGTTTGTCCTGTGGCTCCTGTTTGTCCAGTAGCTCCTGTTTGTCCTGTGGCACCTGTTTGTCCTGTGGCTCCCGTTTGTCCAGTAGCACCCGTTTGTCCTGTGGCTCCTGTTTGTCCAGTAGCTCCTGTTTGTCCCGTAGCTCCAGTTTGACCCGTTGCACCTGTTTGTCCTGTGGCTCCCGTTTGTCCAGTAGCTCCTGTTTGTCCCGTAGCTCCTGTTTGTCCAGTAGCTCCTGTTTGTC
This sequence comes from uncultured Aquimarina sp., assembly GCF_947492965.1. Lineage (GTDB taxonomy): Bacteria > Bacteroidota > Bacteroidia > Flavobacteriales > Flavobacteriaceae > Aquimarina. The sequence continues at coordinate 341 of NZ_CANLOZ010000037.1, forward strand.
CCGTAGCTCCAGTTTGACCCGTAGCACCTGTTTGTCCTGTAGCTCCTGTCTGACCAGTAGCTCCTGTTTGACCAGTAGCACCTGTTTGTCCTGTAGCTCCCGTTTGTCCTGTGGCTCC
>NZ_CANLOZ010000038.1 GCF_947492965.1 uncultured Aquimarina sp.
GGTCAAACGGGAGCTACTGGACAAACGGGTGCTACTGGTCAGACAGGAGCAACGGGACAAACTGGAGCTACTGGTCAAACAGGAGCCACAGGACAAACGGGAGCTACAGGACAAACAGGTGCTACTGGACAAACAGGTGCTACTGGTCAGACAGGAGCTACAGGACAAACTGGAGCTACTGGTCAAACAGGTGCTACAGGACAAACGGGTGCCACTGGTCAAACAGGAGCCACAGGACAAACGGGAGCTACAGGACAAACAGGTGCTACTGGTCAAACAGGAGCTACTGG
>NZ_CANLOZ010000039.1 GCF_947492965.1 uncultured Aquimarina sp.
GATAGTGATAGTGATGGAGATGTAGAGGATAATACTGAGACCGACTTAGTACAGGATCCAAACATAGAATTATTAAAAGCAGGAGTTTATGATGATGCTAATAATGATGGTATTGTAAATGTAGGGGATCAGATTTTATATAGTTTTACAGTAACCAACAATGGTAATGTTGATTTAACGGGTATTACGATTAGTGATCCATT
>NZ_CANLOZ010000040.1 GCF_947492965.1 uncultured Aquimarina sp.
GCACCTGTTTGTCCTGTAGCTCCAGTTTGTCCCGTAGCACCCGTTTGTCCTGTAGCTCCTGTCTGACCAGTAGCTCCTGTCTGACCAGTAGCTCCTGTCTGACCAGTAGCTCCAGTTTGTCCCGTAGCACCTGTCTGACCAGTAGCTCCAGTTTGTCCCGTTGCTCCTGTCTGACCAGTAGCACCCGTTTGTCCAGTAGC